>CANDOC010000020.1 GCA_947387575.1 Spongorhabdus nitratireducens | reverse complement strand
CTGACGGTATAGCTGAATCGATCGGTCAGGGTCTGACCCTGGGCCAGTGCCTGTACCGCCGGATGATTATTATTGAGGGTGTAACTGTAGCTGCCATCCTGATTCAGGGTGAGCTTGCCATACTGACCGCTATGATTGCCGGTATCGGCATCAACAATGGTCAGTGGGTCACTGTCCGGCGCGGTATCCGCATCATTATCAATCACATTTCCGCTGGTGCGCTGACCGGTTTGCGCGCCACCATCTTCGGTGACCTGCCCGGCATCATCAGCGGCCTGTGGGTCAAGATTGACCACCTTCCAGTTAAAGGTTTGCTGAACTGTCAGCCCCTGTTTATCAGTGGCAGTAATGGTGACGCTGTAGCTGCCATCGGTTCCACCTTGTGACGCGGAAGGATCCAGGGTACCAGTAATCAGGCCCTGGTCATTAATGCTCAGTCCCGGCGGCAGGTTAGCTGCACTAAAGGTCAGCTGGTCACCCTGATCGTAGTCACTGAAGCCGGTGCTGATATCGACTGCCACACCGCTTTGGCCATCAGTGCTGCTTTGATTACCCAGTGTCGTTTCGACAATCGGGGCATCGTTGGTGCCGCGGATAGTAATGGTCAGGGTTGCGGTATCAAAACCGCCATTGCCGTCAGAGACTTTATAGGTAAACGTCTCGGTCAGGGTTTCAGTCGGACCGGACAGCTTTTGCACATCGGCATTACTGTTATCCAGCTGATAGCTGTAGCTGCCATCACTATTCAGAGTCAACTGGCCATAGCTGCCAGTGGTTGCACCGCCAACCGTGCCGATATTGCTGTTGCCAGCACCGACTTCTACTACGGTCAGTGGGTCAGAGTCAGGGGCTGCATCCTTATCTGAATTGGTGATGACATTGCCATCGATGCTGGCACTATTTTCGATAATCTCGGCGGTGTCATTGCCAGCTTCAGGTGCTGGATTATTAACCGTCCAGCTAAAGGTCTGATCGACATGCCCGCCCTGACCATCACTGGCTCGGACCGTAATGCTGTACTGGCCGCTATTGACCTGTGAGGCGTTGCGATCAATGGTGCCGGTAATGGTGCCCTCGGCATTCAGGGTCAGGCCCTGTGGCAGGGCATCAGAGCCATCAGCCAGCGAGTAGGTCAGCTTGTCTGAAGTATCCACATCACTGAAGCGGTCACTCAGATCGATATTGACGGTGTCGCCATCATTGTGGGTCTGGTTATCCAGATCACCGGCTGTCGGCGCATCATTGACACCATTAACAGTAATCACCAGTTTAGCGGTTGAAGTAGCTCCGTGCTCATCAGTGACGGTGTACTCAATCTCTGTCGTGCGCTGTTCACCCTGTTGCAGATCCTGGAAGTCATTGCCCGG
>CANDOC010000019.1 GCA_947387575.1 Spongorhabdus nitratireducens | reverse complement strand
TCCAACCGGATGAAGACCCAGACCAATGGTATGGACGTGGCAATGCGTAATGCCAACGATGCCATCTCCATGGCCCAGACCGCTGAAGGTGCGATGGTGGAAACCACCAACATGCTGAACCGGATGCGTGATCTGTCTCTGCAGGCTGCTAACGGCTCCAATACTGCAGAAGACCGTGCCGCAATGCAGGAAGAAGTGACTCAGCTGATCAGTCAGATTGATGATACTGCCAGTCAGACAAATTTTGCTGGTATTAATCTGCTAGATGGCTCTGCTTCCAGCTTGAGCTTCCAGGTGGGTGCTGATGCGGGTGAAACTATTAGCTTTGGTATTGATTCTGCTTTCGCAAAGGATCTTGGTAAGGTTGAAGCTGGTGAGGTAGCTTTTGCCGCTTTTGATACCCTTGCTACAGCTGCTGTCGATGGGAAGGCTGCGGCCAATGCCACTTTGAATGTTGATATCGGTGGTACAGACGTAGATGTCGAAGTTAAAGCTGGTGATTCAATTGTTGAGGTAGGCTCACAAGTAGCAACTGAAATGCAGAAGCAGCTTGATGAGAACAATATAAATGCAAGCGTGACATACGATGCAGAAAATAAGCAGTTCAACCTGGTTGCTAAGGAAGGCGAGACCCTGACAGGTGTTACAGGCTATACAAAAGATGGTACTAATGGAGATAGATCTGTAGCCGAAATTGATCTGAGTACAGCTGCCGGAGCACAAGAAGCTGCTTTTGTCATGGATCTTGCCTTGGCTCAAATCGACTCTGAACGTGCTGATCTGGGTGCGGTTCAAAACCGTTTGGACTACACCGTAGCCAACCTGCAAAATACTCAGGAAAACCTGAACACTTCCATGAGTCGTATTAAAGACGTGGATTTCGCCAAGGAAACCACCAATATGACCAAGAACCAGATGATGATGCAGGCCGGTAACACTGTTCTGGCTCAGACCAAGCAGATGCCGCAGTACGCGATTCAGCTGCTGGGTTAATCGGCTTCGCCTCAGGGTAAACAGTAATCAGGAAACTGTGAACTGTTGTGTAGAGTGGTTCAAAAGATTTGAGCCACTCTCAACTCGACATTCATACTGAAAACCCTTCACCATAACCTTAATTTCCCACCAAAAAAGACGACTCCTGTATTGAAAGCAAATAAGGAGTAGTCACCATGCTATCCATCAACACCAACACTTCTGCCCTGATGGCTCAGAATAATCTGAACCAGACTCAGAACAGCCTGTCTGCCAGCATGGAGCGTCTCTCCACTGGTCTGCGTATCAACTCTGCTTCTGACGATGCGGCTGGTCTGCAGATTTCCAACCGGATGAAGACCCAGACCAATGGTATGGACGTGGCAATGCGTAATGCCAACGATGCCATCTCCATGGCCCAGACCGCAGAAGGTGCGATGGTGGAAACCACCAACATGCTGAACCGAATGCGTGACCTGTCTCTGCAGGCAGCAAACGGCTCCAATACTGGCGAAGACCGTGCTGCAATGCAGGAAGAAGTCACTCAGCTGATTAGCCAGATTGATGATACTGCTCGTCAGACTAACTTTGCGGGTATCAACCTGTTGGATGGTTCTGCTTCCAGCCTGAGCTTCCAGGTGGGTGCTGATGCGGGTGAAACTATCAGCTTTGGTATTGATTCAGCTTTTGCAAAAGATTTGGGTAGCGATGTCCAAGTTTCTTCTGCAGTGGCAACCGCTGGTGGCAAGCTGGCTGCGGATTTGACACTGGGTGATGGTACTGCTGATGAGCTTGTTATCAAGCAAGATAGCACTACTAAAGAAGTAGCAGAGCAAATGAATAAATTTCTTTCTGCTAAAAACGTCGATGTAACTGCAGTTGCTAAAGAAGATGGATCAGGCGTTGAGCTGGTTGGTACAGCTGCAGCATTGGATGCAGCAAAGGCTGCAGATAGTGATCTGCCGGATAAAGCTGGTGCCACTCCCACTTCAGTAAGTGGTATTAATATTTCAACAGCAGAAGGCGCTCAAAAAGCGGCTGTGGTTCTGGATAGCGCTTTGGCAAAGATAGATTCTTCTCGAGCTGACCTCGGTGCCGTTCAAAACCGTCTAGACTACACCGTAGCCAATCTGCAGAACACGCAGGAAAACCTGAACACCTCTATGAGTCGTATTAAAGACGTGGATTTCGCCAAGGAAACCACCAATATGACCAAGAACCA
>CANDOC010000018.1 GCA_947387575.1 Spongorhabdus nitratireducens | reverse complement strand
GCGGGAATAGCTCAGTTGGTAGAGCACAACCTTGCCAAGGTTGGGGTCGCGAGTTCGAGTCTCGTTTCCCGCTCCAAGTTAAAAAGCACAGTACTTAACGGTACTGTGCTTTTTTTATGCCTATCTAATATGGTGGAAATCGATCTCTTCTTCTTTTTCACCGGCATCAGGGTCATTAAAGACGGCTTCATTTAGTCCGCCTTCGCCCTTGGCAACAATGCAGGTAACCGCACAGTCACCAGTAACATTGACCGCGGTTCTGATCATATCCAGAAAACGATCTACGCCCATAATCAACGCAATACCTTCCAGTGGCAGTCCAACCTGCTGTAATACCATGGCCAGCATCACTAACCCCACCCCAGGAACACCGGCGGTACCGATTGAGGCCAGCGTTGCCGTCAGTATCACAGTCAGATAATCACCAATCGTCAGGTCGATACTGAAAGCCTGGGCAATAAAAACAGTGGCCACACCCTGCATAATGGCGGTGCCATCCATATTGATGGTGCTACCCAGCGGGATAGTAAATGAAGCAACTCGGTTGGAGGCTCCCAGCCGGTGAGTGGCGGTTTCCATGGTCACCGGAATTGTGGCATTGCTGGATGCAGTACTGAACGCAAACATGATGGCATCTTCCATTTTGCGCAGAAACAGCCAGGGACTTAGTCCGGTGAATGCCTTGAACAGGGTGCAGTAGGTAACGGCGACATGGAGAAACAATACGCCGATCAAAAGCAGGAAGTATTTGATCAGGCTGACTATGGCATCAAGCTCAATAGTGGTGAACAATTTGGCCAGCAGACAGAAGACGCCATAAGGTGCCAGATTCATCATCAGCGCAACCAGCTTCATCATGACTTCGTTCATGGATTCAAAAATCCGGGCGATTCGTTCACCCGGCTCGCCGGCGGCAGCAATTGAAATTCCAAACAGTACCGAGAACACAATAATCTGCAGCGTGTTACCTTCAGCCAGTGCCTCAATCGGGTTGCTGGGAAATAGTCGAATCAGTACATCTGTAATGGCGGGTGCTTCCTTGGCTGCAAAGTTGGAAACTGATTCAAGGTTGGCTCCGACGCCGGGCTCAACCAAAAGTGCGCTTACGATAGCCAGGGTAATGGCTACGGCGGTTGTCAGTAGATACAGCAGGAGCGTTTTACCTCCCAGCCTGCCCAGTGTTGAGGCATCGCTGAGAGAGCAGGTGCCGCAAATAATGGAAGTGAAAATCAGGGGGACAACCAGCATTCTCAATGAGGTGATAAAGATCTGGCCCACCACATGAAACAGGCCGTTGGTCAGGTAGTGGGTAACCATTGGGCTTTCAGGGAAAAGTGATCGTGACAACAGTCCCACCACAATGCCGGCGATCATGCCGAACATCACTTTGGTTGTAAGTGAAAGCTGTCTCCAGTTCTTGAGCATGAGAGAGTCCTGAGTATGCGGGAAAACAGTGCTGTAAGCGCTGTTGTCTGAGACCGGAAGGATGATGGATGACTGGTAAATTGCAGTGTGGCTGCCGGGTCAGGTTGCAGGCCATTACCACTGACGCTCGGTTAATTCACAGACAAGCATAGCTGAATGGCCGGGCAACGCTGTTTGGCTCAAAGCGAAGATTTATTTCAGTATCGGGGATTGATAGCATTCAGGGAGCGACCCCATTGAACCGGAGTCATGACATTAGTGTCTATTGGTTATCCGGGGGGCACTTGAGTAAATCAGGGCTGGAATCACAGCAGATGGATGGCAACGTGACCGCAGACAGACAAATACAGCAACTGGACTTTCTTCGTGCCCATGGCTGGCATGAGGCCAGCCGGGAGAAGCTGCCCCAGGATGCATCCCGCCGAGTGTATTACCGGCTGTTTCAGTTGCAGCGTACCATTATTTTGATGGATGCGCCTCCGCCTGAAAACCTGCCAGCCTTTATCCAAATGTCGGCCCATCTGGAACAGCTGGGTCAGGTTGTACCCCGGGTGCTACATGCTGATCCTGAGCTGGGGCTGGCGCTGGTTGAGGATCTGGGTGACCAGACCTTCTCCCGCTTGCTGGAGCAGGGTGAAAGCCAGCAGGAACTCTATGAGCTTGCGCTGGATACCCTGATTCGATTGCAGCAACACACCCTGGCTTCACAGGTCAATATCCCCGTTTATGACAAATCTCGCATGCTGGAAGAAGCAGGGCGTTTTCTGATCTGGTATTTTCCTGCGCTGACCGGACGCCAGGCAAAACAGGAATTATCAGATTCATGGCAAGCGGTCTGGGCTTCGGTACTGGATCGCCTGCCTGATGTGCCGCAAACATTGGTGTTGCGTGATTTTCATGTGGACAACCTGATGGGCGTCGAAGCAGGCGGTAAGCGCCAGTGTGGTTTACTGGATTTTCAGGATGCAGTGCTGGGACCTCATGCCTATGATCTGGTGTCACTGCTTGAGGATGCTCGTCGGGATGTGCCGGAACCGTTGCGGGAGCGTTTATTACAACGCTATCTGCAGAGTATGGATCTCGCCCGGGATGACTTTATGGCCTGGTATCAGGTGCTGGGTTGTCAGCGTCATTTCAAGGTGGCAGGTATCTTTATGCGATTGGGTCTTGAGCAGCAGAGGGCACATTATCTGGATCACCTGCCCAGAATTCTGCAGTTGATTGGAAGGCACATAAACGCTGACTACTTGCAGCCGGTTCGATACTGGCTGGAAAATAATTTTCCTGAATATCAGCTACTACCTGAACATGCAGCTTTGCTGCAGACATATCGCAGCAGTTCACACTCTTCCGGGTTGCAGGCTTGACAGTCTGCAACCGGCACCATAGAATGCGCTCCGTACTCGAGACAAGCACGGCGATTCAAATTGCTCTGCTGGTTCGACGAAAGGATTTTGGGGCCTTAGCTCAGCTGGGAGAGCGCAACACTGGCAGTGTTGAGGTCAGCGGTTCGATCCCGCTAGGCTCCACCA
>CANDOC010000017.1 GCA_947387575.1 Spongorhabdus nitratireducens | reverse complement strand
TAGCCAAGAAGAAGCCAGCTACTCGCAAGCCTGCAGCCAAAAAAACTGTAGCCAAGAAGAAGCCAGCTACTCGCAAGCCTGCAGCGAAAAAGACTGTGGCCAAGAAGAAGCCAGCTACTCGCAAGCCTGCAGCCAAAAAGACTGTAGCCAAGAAGAAGCCAGCTACTCGCAAGACTGCAGCCAAAAAGACTGTAGCCAAGAAGAAGCCAGCTACTCGCAAGCCTGCAGCCAAAAAGACTGTAGCCAAGAAGAAGCCAGCTACTCGCAAGCCTGCAGCCAAAAAGACTGTAGCCAAGAAGAAGCCAGCTACTCGCAAGACTGCGGCTAAGAAGACTGTAGCCAAGAAGAAGCCAGCTACTCGCAAGACTGCGGCCAAGAAGACTGTAGCCAAGAAGAAGCCGGCTACTCGCAAGACTGCGGCCAAGAAGACTGTAGCCAAGAAGAAGCCGGCTACTCGCAAGACTGCGGCTAAAAAGACTGTAGCCAAGAAGAAGCCAGCAGCTCGCAAGACTGCGGCTAAAAAGACTGTAGCCAAGAAGAAGCCAGCAGCTCGCAAGACTGCGGCCAAGAAAACTGTAGCCAAGCGTAAGCCAGCAGCTCGCAAGACTGCGGCCAAGAAAACTACAGCCAAGCGCAAGCCGGCAGCTCGTAAGACTGCGGCCAAGAAAACTGTAGCCAAGCGCAAGCCGGCAGCTCGTAAGACTGCGGCTAAGAAAACTACAGCCAAGCGTAAGCCGGCAGCTCGCAAGACTGCGGCCAAGAAAACTGTAGCCAAGCGCAAGCCAGCAGCTCGCAAGGCAGCTGTTAAGAAGAAGCCTGCTGTAAGAAAGACTGCTGCAAAAAGAAAGCCGATAGCCCGTAAGAAGGCTACCCGGAAAGTAGCCAGAAGAAGATAATTCAGGTTACAACTTTCGGCTGCAACCCAATCAAAAGGGGCTTTTTAAAAGCCCCTTTTTTAATACACGCCGTTTCTGTTAATTACTCTTCTTCCAGATCACTGATTTTTAATGATTCAAGCAGATGCTGCTTTTGTCTTGCCATTAATTCCGCATAATCCGGAGATAGCCCTAACAGTCGAATATTGTCTGTACTGGCAACGTTTTCTATAACCGTTTTATCTTGAGGTAGATAAATCGCTGCTGCTTTCAGCAGGTAAGGCCGGCCGTCTTCATTCTGTTCGGCAAGGTGCAGTGCAATGCAGGCATTGTTGTCTTCCAATGCCGGGTGCTGGTCACCGGGCATCAGGGACAGAGCTTCATCAAAGCTGATACCAATTCCCAGTTGAAGATGAGCCACTGCCGGTACTTGCTGCAACAGATCTTTAATCAGTAATCCACAACAGGCTGCTCGAAACAGTGCTTCGTTGTTTCCCTTGAATAAAATATAAGCGTGGCCTTCAGGCGAGAACTCCAGCGTGCCGGAATAGAGTTTGGCTGTTCGCTCAAACAGAGGAAGCTGTTGCTTCAATAGAGCCATCAGCTCATAGGGGGTGATCAGCTTCTGCAGCTTACTCAGATTGCGGAGCTTGATTGCAACCACTGCCCCGGAAGGTGGGGTGTATTCTTCGTGCTGCTCTGGTTCTTCAATACTTTCTGTCTGCTGCTCCGGTGCTTGCGGAGCCTCAGCCTTTTCCAGTTGACGAATAAGGTGGTTCAGTTCATCGCCCGGATAACTCTGCTCCAGCGAGTAATGACCATAGATTTTCTGTAGCTGTATATCCAGACGTCGCAAGCGTTTGTGCTGGAGCCGGCCATAGGAATCAATAATGATTAAACCGGCCAGTAGCATGACAATACCCACGATCAGAACTGTCATTCCAGCCTGTTTTGCAGGTTCCATCAGCAGTGGGATATCAAGCTGAATTCTGACATGCCCGGCAACAACGTCCTGATAATTGATGGCGTGGGAGTATGTCGCTTCTGATTGTTCCGACTCTGCACCAGGATTTTGGCCTGCCCTTGCTAACAACAGGTTATCCACACTGTAAATACTGGCATTGAGAACATAAGGCTCCTGTACCAGCTGGGATAACAGCACATTCAGGCTGAGATTATCCCCGGTTACCAGCAGGCTGGCTGAGGCTTCGGCCGTCTGCTTGGTCAGGGTCACACCCAGCGATTCAGCCTGAGCCATGCTGCCCGAGCGAACCTGCTGCCAGGTAATGACAGACATCAGCAGAATACAGATGGCCAGCAGTCCACCAAAGATCAGCAGCAGCTGTCTGCGTAGTGGAAAATGACATTGCTTCAGGCGTTTAAGCCCTCGAAAAAAGAAATTATTGTCGCGGATGGTCACAGTTATTCAATAAGCAGGTAGGATACTCTGCCAGTATATCGAAGGCCTGTGCCGGATAAAGAGCAAAAATTAACAAAGCACAATGAAAACCGGCCGGATGGTTGTGAAAGGACGGGAAGGTGTTATGAGCGAGATACTGCTAATCAATGTTACCGGGCAGGATCGCCCCGGTATGACCAGCGCGATCACTGACACGATGGCACGCTATGGACTGATTATTCTGGATATTGGACAGTCTGTTATTCATGACACCTTAACCTGGGGGATTCTGGTTCGCCTGCCGGATGAAGCTGATCAGGCTCCGGTACTGAAAGACCTGTTGTACCAGTTGCATCAGATGGAGCTGCAGGCCAAATACCAGCCAATTTCTGAAAGCTCTTATCAGTCGTGGGTCGAAGCACAGGGTGAGAATCAATATATCATTACCCTGTTATCCCGTTGTCTCACTGCAGAGCAGATTGCCCGGGTATCTGATGTGGCTACCCGCCACGGTCTCAATATCGATAGTATCTCGCGACTGACAGGCCGGATGCCTTTGGAAGAAATCGAGGAAGGCCATCAGGCTGTCGTCGAATTTGTTGTGCGCGGCACGCCTTCAGATCTTGATAACCTCAAGGCTGACTTCCTGCATATTTCCAGTGAGCTTGAAGTGGATGTAGCTTTCCAGCAGGACACTGTATTCCGCCGCAACCGCCGGCTGGTTGTTTTCGATATGGATTCAACCCTGATCGAAGCTGAAGTGATTGATGAGCTGGCCAAGGCCGCAGGTGTTGGCGATCAGGTTTCAGAAATTACTGAAGCCGCCATGCGAGGTGAACTGGATTTCTCGGAAAGCTTCAGAAAAAGAATGGCACTGCTCAAAGGGCTGGATGAAAGCGTGCTGGAATCCATCGCTGAAAGCCTGCGCTTTACAGAAGGTACTGAAAAACTGATTCGTAATCTGAAAAAACTGGGATACCGTACGGCGATTCTGTCCGGAGGCTTTACCTGGTTCGCCCGTTACCTGCAGCAGAAGCTGGGCATTGATTACGTGTATGCCAATGAACTCGAAGTGGTTGATGGCAAGGTTACCGGTGAAGTGTCAGGCATCATTGTTGATGGCCAGCGCAAAGCCGAGTTGATGAAAGAAATTGCCCAAAAAGAACAGGTCAATCTGGAGCAGGTGATTGCAGTGGGTGATGGTGCCAATGACCTGCCAATGCTTGGTCAGGCCGGGCTTGGTATTGCATTCCGGGCGAAACCGCTGGTGCGGCAGAGTGCTCGTCATGCAATATCGACTCTGGGGCTGGATGCAGTACTGTATTTGATGGGATACCGCGACCGGGACATCGCCGCACTGGAGCAGCTTTAATCCGGCTGTTCCACCAGGATGCTGCCACTGCCGGCATCCTGGATACGTAGCAGTAACTCTTCTTTATTGCGACTGTCGACCGAGCAGCTGATTTTCAGTTGCTCGGCATAATCAGTGTGATCAATATGCCCGTTATGTTGTTGCAGCAAATGCTCGATTGTTTTCAGCTGATGATAGCCACAATGAATAACCAGTTCGGTAAACGGGATTTTCTCCATTGTGGATAACAGCTTCAGTGCTGTCGCAACACCACCACCGTAAGCTCTTACCAAGCCACCTGTTCCCAGCTTGATCCCGCCGGAATAACGCACAACAACGGCACAGATTTCACCCAGCCCTGAACCTGTCAGTTGTGCCAGCATCGGTTTCCCTGCCGTACCACCGGGTTCACCGTCATCACTGAAGCCCCATTGCTGGGCATCCCCCGGCGTTCCGGCAATAAAGGCCCAGCAATGATGACGGGCATCCGGATGCAGCTCTCTGAGGCTGTGGATAAATGCCATAGCACTGTCCCGGCCTGTCACCGGAGCCAGATAAGAGATGAACCTGCTTTTTTTAATAACCTCTTCAGTTTCCACCTGGGCAGCGGGAACGAAATAAGACTCTGACGACATAATGCGCTTTCTCACAACGAAGGCAGCAATATAAGTACCCAGACACTTGCTTTCAAATATTTTGACGGCGTCTTTTTCCACCCTTACTGCGTTGCAGCTCTGGTCACGTAGCTACGGCTACGCTCCCGACGCCGCGCCTTGAAGGATGAAAAAATCCACACGCCCAAATATTCGAAAGCAAATGTCCGGGCACTTAACGTCATTCAGAACCTAATGCAGCGGACCTTTTTTCTCTTTATCCAGCTTCATTTGCCAATGGGGGCAACCGGCAAAACTCCAGTTCTGAATATCGCCCTCGCTGTTGGTCACAAAACTCTGGCGACAGGTGTGCATTAAATAAGCACTCCCCCAGCTGGTAGACCAGGTATAAATATGCTGTCCGTTTTTAATAGGAGAGTGTGAAGTGGGGGCACCCCACAGGGCTATCAAATCGGTGATTGATCTTCCCTGCCATGACTTCATTACGCTACTGGTAGAGACACAGCCCGCAAGTGAAAACAGCAGGATGATCAATAAAAAGTATCGAGTGTAAGAGCGGGCTACTGAGGTTGCTACAGTAATGTCCACGAATCGCCACCCTCGGAAGACCCTGCTGTGGGAGGATTGTTGTCTTTTGAATTAACCTCTTTGCTGGTGACCTGTCCAAGAGTTTTAAATTCGAACCGGTTGAAACTGGCGGTGCTGAGCATGCAGCGTGACAGTTGAGCCTTGGTGACCTGCTGCTGATCCTGCAGCAGCAACTTGCAACCTGAGCGAAAGGGCAGTGTTGGTAGAATCAGGCTGGCTGGCAAAGCCAGTGCCGGAGATTCGGGCAGAACAAAGCAGCGCATATATTGAGTACTGTCCTGATGCTTATGCAGCATTGCTGCGGCTGCCGGGCGGACATTGGGCGCCATCAGTTCAATGCCGGTCAGTGTTTGTTGTTCCGACTCAACCTTGATCCAGCGAATGATGGCAAGGTTCCAGTTATCGTTTGCATCTTCTCTGACGCCAATCACTTCACCATTCTGAATATGGGAAGGCACATCACCGGCCCAGCTCAGGCAATAACCGGAGGGACTGATGTTAATAATGCTGGCGCTATGAACAGGATAGTCACAGGATTTCGACTGTGCTGCTGAAGTCCCGGTGAATTGCAGTGGTTGCTCTGAGCCCGGTAGCCGTTTTTCAACCGAGCCTGCATCGTGAACATTGGCCCAGGCATCATTACTTTGTGCCTTGAATTCGGTTTTTTCCTGCTGTTTGTTGTCCTGCGCGTCAGCGATAACAAAGTGATCGAAATCGGTGCTGCCGGCCAGATGAAAATGAACGGCACTCATACCATCAATAACGTCGATGCTGCCGTTCATAATTTGCCTTTTATGCTGTCGATGGTGGTTTCCTTCCAGCATCAGGCAGACATGGTTCAGTATCAGATCATTGATATTTTCGGGAACAGGCAACTTTACAGCATCCTTGTCCTTGCCTGCTTCATCAAGCAGCTTTGCCAGTTGTGACGTTTCAAGGCCAATGGCCAGTGTATCAGGGTGAAGGTTCAGGCTGGCGTATTCCGGCGCGTGATCAATTGCTATCGGAACAGAGAAAACACTCTGGCGGGCATCTGATTTGATACTGGCTGCTGCTGACCAGTGCTCCAGCGCTTCAAACAGGTAACGTACCTGACGGGGGCGCAGCTGATAGGGTGAACAGGCATGCAGTAAAAGAGCGCGAGTATAACAGTGCTGAATTTCCGGCCTGGCGACGTAACACTGCTCCGGATCTTCAAAGGCTTTTTTGGTCAGCTTGCTGGTGACTGCGATTTGGTAAAGCGTATGAATTTCCAGCCAGTGACCTTTCGGTGCTGGACGGTAAAGACGACAGGAGAGCAGAAGCTGATGACTGGCATCAGACAGTGCGCGATGAAGTGCCAGACCAAGCTGAGGTGCCCTGGGTGTCGAAACCAGTTCACTGATGGCAAGCTTATACCCGGTGATCAGCTGTGCATATAAAGCCTGCATCAGAGCAGCTGCCCGGGTTTGCTGTTGGTTCAGGTTGATAGACAGTTTCAACACCTGCTGCCGCATCTGTTTTACGACATAGTGGGTAGCGGGTCGGATCTGTTCCAGCAGCTCGACTCTTTTGGCTGCGGGAATGGTAATCTGGTTCAGTTCTTTCAGTGCCTGGAAGACCTGTTTTGCCATTTCACCCAGATTGGCTTTGGGGAGAGCTTTGGCCCAGGCTGCAACGGCCTTGGGTTCCGGCTGAGCAAATGAAAGTGAACCCGCTTGAGTCTGGGGAATATTCAACTGAAAACCCTGGGGCGCATCCATTCGCTCACCTGCTGTTGTTATTTTTGTGCACTGCTCTTATTCGTACAGCTTCATACAGCGATTTTTACAGCGTGGGGTATAGAGGGATGATGGAACATCCCTCTTTTAATCATCATGAAATTTTAGAATAAGGCCAAGCGGACCCAGTGTCACCACTTGTACTTCAGGCATCGGGCATAATCGGAGCCAGTGTTGTCTTTGCGGGAACGCCGGCAACTTCTCTTACCAGCTTGGGAACAAGGTAACCGGAACAGCGCGCCGCCAGTTTTCCAACCAAACGTTGTGCCGCTTCCTGCTCCATATCAAAGTGAGCTGCACCCTGAACCTTGTCGAGCAGATGCAGGTAATAAGGAAGCACACCATTTTGAAACAGGGTTCGACTCAGCTTTTCCAGATCATCGACGGTATCGTTCACACCTTTGAGCAGCACGGTCTGGTTAAGCAGGGTAACGCCCGCCTGTTTAAGACGCTGGATCGCTTCGATGACATCTTCATTTATTTCATTGGCATGGTTGCAGTGCAGCACCATAATCGGTTGCAGCCGGGTTCGGGCAAACCAGTCCAGCATCTCTTCAGTAATGCGCTGCGGAATCATGATCGGGAACCGGGTGTGAATGCGCAGCCGCTGCACATGGGGAATACTGGCCAGACCATCAACAATCCAGCCCAGTCTTTGATCATTCAGGGCCAGCGGATCACCACCGCTGAATATCACTTCTGATATTTCGGTATCATTCCGCACATAGTCGAGCGCCTCCTGCCACTGCTCTCGGTTCAGGCGGTTCTCGTCATAGGGAAAATGGCGGCGAAAACAAAAACGGCAATTTACCGCACAGGTATTGCTGATAATAAACAGCAGCCGGTCACGGTACTTGTGGATAACGCCGGCCTGCTGGTTTTTGGGTTTCTCTCCCAGCGGGTCCATACTGTATCCGGGCTGATGCTCCAGTTCTGCACTGACCGGCAGTACCTGTTTCAGCAGCGGATCATTGATATCACCTCGCTGAATCCGGGCAACATATGGGCGAGGCGCCCAGAGTTTAAAAGCGCTGGAACCCTGTTGAGCACCTTCAAGCAAGGCCGGATCAAGATCGAGCAGGTTCAGAAGTTCGACAGGATCAGAAATGACCTGGCTCAGGGCTTCTTGCCAGTGTGTCTGCACACTGGCCGCAGAACGGGTTATCATACGCGTTTTTGTAATTCCTGGTGAAACTGCAATGGCAAGTTACAGTACAAACGAATTCCGTTCCGGCCTCAAGGTAATGCTGGAAGGGGATCCGTGCGTGATTGTCGAGAACGAATTTGTAAAACCCGGTAAAGGCCAGGCTTTCAATCGCGTTAAGTTCCGCAACCTCAAGACCGGTCGTACCTGGGAACGCACCTTCAAATCCGGCGAAAGCATCGAAGCTGCTGACGTTATGGATTACGACATGGAATACCTGTACGAAGACGGCGAGTTCTGGTACTTCATGATGACCGACGGTTCCTTCGAGCAGCACGGTGCCAGCAAGGAAGCTGTGGGTGACACTGTAAACTGGCTGAAAGAACAGCAAGAATACACTGTAACCCTGTACAACGGTGCGCCGCTGACTGTTACTCCGCCGAACTTCATCGAGCTGGAAGTTGTTCAGACAGACCCGGGCCTGAAAGGTGACACCGCTACCGGTGGTTCCAAGCCGGCCAAGCTGAGCACTGGTGCAACTGTTAAAGTGCCGCTGTTCATCTCTGAAGGTGAAAAGCTGCGCATCGACACCCGTACCGGTGAGTACGTGGGTCGTGTGAAGTAATATCACTTCATTGCTTTTCGCGGCAGTCTTTCTGACTGCCGCATCATTCTGTTTCCCGATTTCTCTGACATATATTTCAACACTGCAGCTAGCACTGACAAGTGTGTCATGTGCGTGGATAGCTAATACGAGCTAAATAAATAGCTATATAAAAGTGGCTATATAAATGGCTGCACTACGATATGGAGCCGCAACATGGGTGGAGATGATCAGTACCAGCCAAGTGCCAGTCTGAATGTTCTCAAACGCAGAGCGCAGTTGTTAAAGGATATGCGCCACTATTTTGATCAGGAACAGGTCATGGAAGTGGAAACACCCATGCTGTCCTGTGCCGCTACTGTTGATCCACATATCGATTCCTTTTCTACATCCTACCGCCCATTGGGTGCCAACGAACAACGTACTCTTTACCTGCACACATCCCCCGAATTTCCGATGAAGCGTCTGTTGGCCTGTGGAGCCGGTGATATCTACTATCTTGGCCGGGTGTTTCGTAACGGTGAGGCCGGAGGCCGACATAACCCGGAATTCACCATGCTGGAGTATTACCGGGTGGGTATGACTCATCACCAGTTAATGGATGATATGACCCGCTTGCTCAATCAGGTTTGTGAATTCACTGAGACCGGGCGCTTCACTTATAAAGAGCTGTTCCTGCCGCATGTGGGTGTTGACCCTCACACTGCCAGCGATGACGAGCTGCTCCACCAGGTCAGACTACATATAGATGAAGGGCTTGATGGACTGAGCCGGAATGACTGCCTTGATCTGCTTTTCAGCCACCTGATCGAGCCCGGTCTGGGAAAGGCTGATAATGGTCAGCTGGAAGGTGTCTATGTTTATGATTACCCGGCATCCATGGCGGCCCTGTCAAAAATAGCAAAGAACAGTCAGGGAACAGCGGTGGCTCAGCGATTTGAACTCTTTATAGGTGGGTTTGAGCTGGCCAATGGTTACCATGAACTGGCTGACGGAAATGAACAGGAAGCTAGATTTCAGGCCCATATAAATGAACGTAAGGAAATGGGCTATCCTGTTTATCCTTATGATGAGCATCTGGTGACCGGATTGAAGCAGGGTAACTTCCCGGACTGTGCCGGTGTAGCCATGGGCGTAGACCGGTTGATCATGCTTGTGGCGGGAACGCGTAATATTGCTGACGTCACTGCTTTTGAATTCTTCCGGGCCTGATACTCATATTTCCGCTTGTACGCGGGTTTAGGTGTTTTTGCCTATTTAACAAAAGTTTAAACAAGGCAGAATACGCCACCTCTGAGAGCGCAGCTTCTCAGGTCGACAGGATTTAATCCTGATCGAAAACAAGTGATTGACATTGAGTCTTCACTCTGTAGAATGCGCTCCTCGTTGCCGGCCACATTAATTGATTCACAGCGAATCATTGAGTGACCGGATGTTGATTCAGGCGCTGCCAAACACAGTGCTTGACAACAAAAACGGTCGCGGTAAGATAGCGGCCTCGCTGAACGGGGTGACGCACTCTGAAGCATCAGCGAAAACTTCTTCGGAAGCTGTTCTTTAACAAGATAATCAAGTAATTCGTGTGGGCACTTGCTTGTAATGGATGAATAAAAGATTTTCATCGAAGCAAGTGTTGTTCGGAAATTTATTTCTGGATAATCACTCGATCAATTCAAT
>CANDOC010000016.1 GCA_947387575.1 Spongorhabdus nitratireducens | reverse complement strand
CTGGGGTGTCGCCAAGTGGTAAGGCAACGGGTTTTGATCCCGTCATGCGCAGGTTCGAGTCCTGCCACCTCAGCCATTCTTCTCTCTTCTTGTTTTATACCGTACTCTCAAAGATAAATTTCACAGGCATTCCCTTGCCCGTTCAGCACTGTCAGAAAGCCTGAAGGTAATCCTTGCCATTCTGGTGCAGAGCAATTTCATCTGCGATAGTGCGACCTTCCTTGTCAACAGACTCTACATTTCTTCCTGCAGACTTGAAGAAGCCTACAAACCGGACAAAATCTTCAGCCCGCAGGCGGCGATAGGCCTGAAGCAGTACGTAATAGTCATCTGACTCGTTACCGGCTCCTTTCAGCTCAAGCAGAGACTTGATCTGCTCATCTGATAACGCTTCCCCAATGACCTTCTGCTTATCTTTTTTCATTAACATTCATCCGGATATCATTTCCGGCAACACTATACCTGCGGCCCCCTACAGAACACCAAAGAATAAAAAGTAATTTATAAATTCTAAATAATTTTAAGAGGCCAATACGGGCATCCGCTCTATTGCCAATACTTATATAGATACGTTTCAAATTGGCCTTCAGGCTATTTTTATTTTCCGGATATAAGTGCCCGGACATTTGCTTTCGAATATTTGGGCGTGTGGATTTTTTCATCCTTCAAGACGGGGCGTCGGGAGCGTAGCCGTAGCTACGTGACCAGAGCCGCAACGCAGTAAGGGTGGAAAAAGGCGCCGTCAAAATATTTGAAAGCAAATGTCCGGGTACTTACTTACGGCAAGGATGCCGGCAAATGCCTCTAGAACCCAGGTTATCAAATTCAGGCCCCGTTGGTGGTATCCAGCCCGGCCAGTCAGGCAGCTCTCCGGAGTCGGTGGGTTCTGGCGATACCGGAAAGTTTGGCACCCATGTCGTTGAGGCACGCGACGGTGAAAGCAATATCCCCACTTCCACTGAAACCCGGGACACCAAATCACTTTCTGAATATTCCGTTACTGACACTACTGATGACCAGCCAGGCGAAATCCGACGCTCATTCTCCAAAGGCGGATCGTTGCTCAAGGAAGCCGGAAAAGAGCTGGGTGGTGCGGCCTGGAGCAAACTGGGAGCAGGCGCATCAGCGATACGCCGTGGTGCAGGAAAGTTGGCCGGAGGCGCAGCTTTTGTTGCTGGAGGTATAGGTAAAGGTGTTGTTTTCCTTGGAAAAGGTGCAGGAAAAGGAATCAAAGCTGCGGGCAAGGCTGTGGGCAACCGCTTCAGCGGACTTGCCGGCAAAGTAAAAAGCGGTGCCGTAAAAATCCGCAAAATCAAGGTACCTCGCCCCAAACTGCCATCCCGCCCTAAAGGCTTGAAGCTTCCCGGCAAAGCATTACAAGATCGAAAAGTTGTCAAATTGCTGGCTCAGCGTCCTGAACAAGAACTACAAAGCAAAAAGCTGGAGTTGACCGAAAGGCACAAAAACAGTGAACTCGCTGCTGGCTCAGCCAAAAGCTCAAGACAGCAGCTGGAAACCGCTCTGGATCTTCTCAAGCATCCAGATCGGTATGCTTTTGACAATGGTGAAGACGTCCATATTATGCTGAGTAACAATGAAGAAATGGTCATCACCGGAGAAGCCAACACTCCTGAAAGACTGAAGTCTTTCCAGCAGGCTCAGGAAGCCGTACACGCCCAGAAAGCTGAAATCAAACAAGAGCTTGAGACAGTCCGCTCGGATCTTAAAAGAACGAAAAAGACCAGCAAGGGTCTGGAAAAGAAGACAGCTGTTGTAGACAGAGCTCTGACCCGAAAAGCAGTGAAACAGGAAAAAATGACCCAGGAGCTGAAAAAAAGGCAGCTCAAGAGTGAGGTCAGCAGGCTGAAAGGCGAGCTGGATTCAGCCGGCGAGAGCAAGAAAGCTGCCAAAAATAGAGCCAAAGAGGCTGTAGGTAATTGGCAAGTAGGTCTGAAAGATACAAAAGCTGAGCTAAAGCAGCAAATATCTGAGCTTGAAGAAAAGCTCCATACTACGGAGAAGACAAATGATCAGGCTCAGAAAATCCGCGCAAAAAATATCACCCGCCTTGAAAAAGAAATAAAGACACTAGAGAAAAAAGCAGAAAAGAATCCTGTACTAAAAGAAGCCATTGGGGAAGAGCTAACCCTCAAGCAACAGGAGCTTGAAACAGCAAAAGCAAGAGATCTTGAGAAAAGACAAGCTGCAGAGACACAGGAACAAGCACTGGCAACTGAACTGGAAAACCTGGATGCCCAACTCGCCGGAAATAAAAAGCTGCGCGGTAAAGAAACCCGAAAAATACAGCAGGATACATCCGAAGTTCAGGATGCAAGAACCAGAAAATCAGAACTGAAAGATCAGCTGCAGCAAGCTCGCAGCGACTTGAAGTCACAACAAAAGGCAGGAAAGAAAGCGGTTCAGAATATAAGGAAAGGCAAAACAGAATAGCACCTCTATTCAGGCACTATTCTGTCTATACGACAATTAGTGACCTTTCAGAGCGTAGATGCCCGGAGCATTTCTCCAGTAGCCCTTGTAATCCATACCGGCACCAAAGATATAACGATCTTCAATTTCCAGACCCACGAAATCACCCTTCAGATCCGGTGACGCCTTGCGGTCATGCTTCTTGTCAGTCAGCACCGCAGTATAAACGGCTTCAGCCTTGTGATCGTTGCAGTAATCCACAATCGCCTGCAGGGTGTAACCTTCATCCAGGATATCATCCAGGATCAGTACAGTACGGCCTTCAATCACCTCAGTCGGTGCAACTTTCCAGAACAGCTCTCCACCGGTGACTTCATTGCGATAGCGGGTGGCATGAATATAAGAGCTTTCCAGCGGGAAGTTCAGTTTGGTCAGCAGTTTGCCGGCCAGAACCAGACCACCGTTCATTACGGTGTAAACCAGCGGGTTGGTGTCTGCCAGTTTCTCATTGATAGCTGCGGCCATGCGATCGATGGCAGCATCCACCTCTGCCTCAGTACACAGGCAATCAGCCTCTTCCATCACTTGGCGAATATGATCAAGGTCGGTGGTCATCCGGGCATTCCCCTTAATGTTGTGACTGGCTCGCATAAATATGCTGACCGCCAAAAATTAAGCCGCCTATGATAATAGACAACCACTAGGTATAAAACGAAACAATCGCACCAAAAAATTGATCTGAGACAATTATTCTTCGTTTTATACTGTCATGATGTAGCGTAAAATAGGTGGGATTTGCCAGCAATCCACCGAGGCTTTTCCGTGAACGTAAAGGAAATCAAACATCCCCTGGTTCAGCACAAGCTGGGCCTGATGCGCGCCGCTGATATCAGCACCAAAAGCTTCCGTGCGCTTGCCAGTGAGGTTGGTACCCTCCTCACTTATGAAGCCACTAAAGACCTGCCTGTAGAAACCACCACCATTGATGGCTGGAATGGTGATATTCAGGTTAACAGAATCAAAGGCAAAAAGATCACTGTTGTGCCGATTCTTCGTGCCGGCCTTGGCATGATGGACGGTGTAATGGAACTGCTGCCCAGCGCCCGAATAAGCGTTGTCGGTCTGTACCGTGACGAAGAAACTCTGGAGCCGGTAACTTACTTCGAGAAACTGGTTAAGGATATCGACCAGCGCATGGCGCTGATCATTGATCCGATGCTGGCTACCGGTGGCTCCGTTATTGCGACCATCGACATGCTGAAGAAGGCCGGCTGTAAAGAGATCCGGATTCTGATTCTGGTTGCAGCACCGGAAGGTCTGAAAGCAGTCACTGACGCGCACCCTGATGTCAGCATATTTACTGCCTCCGTCGACAGTCATTTGAATGAAGACGGATATATCATCCCCGGCCTTGGAGATGCCGGCGACAAGATATTCGGCACTAAATAAGAATACCCATCCCCGACAATAACATTGCCGGGGATTTTTTTATCTGCTCCCAGCACACAGCTTAATAAACATAAACGACAAGGAGCCTTAATAATATGACATCCGTTTCCACCGCCCGGAATGCACTGGTCGGCGCCCAAATGCTGTTTGTGGCTTTTGGCGCATTGGTGCTCGTGCCGCTGCTGACCGGACTGGATACTAATGTTGCCCTGTTCACGGCCGGTATCGGTACCCTGATTTTTCAGCTGACAACAAAACGACAGGTTCCTGTATTCCTTGCTTCATCCTTTGCTTTTATTGCACCTATCATTTTCAGTACCCAGACTTGGGGCATTGCAGCAACCATGGGGGGACTGATAAGTGCCGGACTGCTGTATGTCGTGCTGAGTACTTTTGTGCGCCTGCGGGGAACAGGCTTTCTGCACAGACTGCTGCCACCGGTTGTTATCGGTCCAGTCATTATGGTCATCGGTCTGGGACTGGCACCGGTCGCAGTCAATATGGCGATGGGTAAAACCGGTGATGGCAGCGCCGTACTGGTTGAGCAAAACACCGCCATGATGGTATCGGCTATTGCTCTGGGTGTGACCCTGCTGGTCGCCACACTGGGCAAAGGCATCTTCAAGCTGATTCCGATTCTGTTTGGTATCATCTCTGGCTATACCGCTGCCTTCTTTGCCGGCATTGTGGACTTCTCTGCCATTCAGAACAGCCCCTGGATCGCAGTACCCAACTTCACCTCACCGGAATTCAACATCAACGCCATTCTGTTTATGTTGCCGGTCGCTATTGCTCCGGCTATCGAGCATATTGGTGACGTGCTGGCGATTGGTTCTGTGACCGGTAAAGACTATCTGCGCAAGCCCGGACTTCATCGTACCCTGATGGGTGACGGCCTGGCCACGTCTGCCGCCGCAGTACTGGGTGGACCACCCAACACCACTTACTCTGAAGTCACCGGCGCAGTGATGCTGACCAAGTCTTTCAATCCCGTGATCATGACCTGGGCTGCTGTCTTCGCCATTCTGCTTGCATTTGTGGGTAAGGTAGGTGCAATTCTGCAAACTATCCCGGTACCGGTGATGGGCGGCATTATGATGCTGTTGTTCGGCTCTATTGCTGTTGTCGGCCTGAATACCATGATCAAGGCCCAGGTGGATCTGAGCAAGCCGAGAAACCTGTCTATCGTATCTCTGGTACTGGTATTCGGACTGGGCAACCTGTCAGTATCGTTTGGTGACTTCAACCTGCAGGGTGTTGGCCTGTGTGCCGTGGCTGCGATTCTGCTGAATCTTGTGCTTCCTCACAGCCCCGGCGAAGACCGGTTTGAGGGAGGTCAGGCGTAAACCCTGTCCTCGGTACGACGCTTTGCCTTGGGCTTCGACGCTTTCTTGCGTCGGGGCTCTTCCGGCTCGCTGAACTCAAGCCTGTCCAGGTAGCGACCAGAATATTCGTTGATCTTTCTGGCTGCAGCCCTGCGACTGTGCTTGAAGCGGTTCTTGTGCCACTTCATCCGATCCAGATTGGCATCATGATCGATGAAGTCAGCACCTTCGATCAGGCCATCGCTGATCATTGCCTGCCCGGTACCGCTTGCCAGAACATGTCCGACCATCGGGTTACCTGTTGGCAGGCTGGCAGCCATCGGCAGTACTCTGATCGCACCTTCAGCACCACGCTTCAGGGTTCGACCGGTATAAGCCCGGAATAAACCGTAAGCGATACCACAAGCCGCTCCGACACCGGCACCGATCGCAGAACCGACACCCAGACCGGAACCGGTGGCAACTGTTCCAATCACTCCGCCAACGACCGCACCGGCAGCACCGTACATCGCAGCCAGACCAACATAGCGAACCACTTCTTTCAGTACAGAGGGCTTGCGCTGACTGATCGGCTTGTTAACCGGATAGTTTCTGTCATACGCCGCAGGCTTGCGTCCCGCATAGCGCTTGGCCGGAGCCTGACGATGACGAGCCGGGGCGTTACTCTTGCGCGGCCTCCTGTCATGAGTCGGGGCCGGGGTAGCTCTATGTGTTCCGTTAACCCTTGGCATAATGTTTCTCCTGAAGCACTCTATGTGCTTTCGTTTAGTGACGGAGACATCATACGAAATTGGTTCCGGGGTGACACTTAGACAAAGGTCTTAGGTTTGGTTTTAGGTTCTTGTTATAGCGAAATGAAATATAGGGCGGGTATGTTCTTGATTGAGATCAGGCTCAATCAGGGCAATATAATAAGCTCGCAGGGAGAAAACAGAAAGCTGGCAAAAAGTCTAATGCCAGCAATACCGCCTGCTCATATCGCAACAGGCGGTACCGAAGAGTAATGCGGCTTAATTACACATTAAACCGGAAGTGCATCACATCACCGTCCTTAACGATGTAGCTCTTGCCTTCAACCCGCAGCTTGCCGGCATCTTTAGCGCCTTGCTCACCGTTATACTGCAGAAAGTCATCGTAGCTGGTTACTTCAGCACGGATAAAGCCACGCTCGAAGTCGGTGTGGATGACACCAGCCGCCTGAGGTGCAGTAGCACCGATTTTCACAGTCCAGGCACGTACTTCCTTAACACCGGCAGTGAAGTAGGTCTGCAGGCCCAGCAGGTCGTAACCGGCACGAATCACTCGATCCAGACCCGGCTCTTCCATACCCAGGTCAGCCAGGAACTCGTCACGCTCTTCATCTTCCAGCTCGGAGATCTCGGATTCCAGCTTGTTGCAGATTGGTACTACAACCGCACCCTCTGATTCGGCGATCTCGCGTACCTTATCCAGATACTGGTTATCTTCAAAGCCATCTTCGTCCACGTTGGCAATATACATGGTCGGCTTGGTGGTAAGCAGGTGGAACATGCGGGACAGCTTCAGATCGTCTTCATTCAGCTCCAGAGAGCGAACCGGCTTGCCTTCTTCCAGGTGAGGAATGATCTTTTCCAGCAGCGCCTTCTGGGCTACCGCTTCCTTGTCACCACCTTTGGCAGTGCGGACAACGCGCTGGTGCTGCTTTTCACAGCTTTCCAGATCTGCCATCACCAGCTCCATATTGATAATTTCAATATCAGCCTGCGGGTCAATCTTGTTGGCCACGTGAATGACGTTGTCGTTTTCAAAGCAGCGTACGACGTGAGCAATCGCATCTGTCTCACGGATATTGGCCAGGAACTTGTTACCCAGACCTTCACCTTTGGAAGCACCTTCTACCAGACCGGCAATATCCACAAATTCCATTGTGGTCGGCAGTACGCGCTGGGGGTTAACAATTGCCGACAGCTTATCAAGACGCGGATCCGGCATCGCAACAACGCCAGCATTCGGCTCGATAGTACAGAAAGGGAAGTTTTCGGCATCAATGCCCGCCTTGGTCAGGGCATTGAACAGGGTGGACTTACCCACATTGGGCAGGCCGACGATACCACACTTGAAACCCATGGAATTCCACAGCCTCAGTAAATTTAAACCGGCAATTATACGGATACCGGGTCGGTATCAGCAATGGCGGGGTGTACCAATTCAAAGATTAAGTTTGCCCACCGACATTCACCCGGAATTTTTGTTAACTTACAACGGTCTACTTAATAACAATTTCAGAGTGAAAGACAGCAGCATGCAGCCCTCTACTCAGCTATCTAATCAGCTAGCCGGATTCGACTACAAGCCCACTCAGTCCGCAACGATAGCCATTATCTGTGGCGGCCCGTCCAGTGAAGCAGAAGTATCCCGCAGCTCTGCCAAACAGGTTGCCGAGGCACTGGCGCCTCACTATCAGAAAGTTGAACTGGTGGAGTTGGATAAAAATCTACCAGCAAAACTGGTCGCACTGAATGCCGATGTAGTCTTTCCCTGCCTGCATGGCTCCCCCGGAGAAGACGGCACGATTCAGGGCATGCTGGATATTATGCAGATTCCCTATGTAGGCAGTGGAGTCAAAGCCAGTGCCTGCGCGATGGACAAAGCCGTTACCAAACATATCCTGCGCCCGGCAGGCGTTCCGCTGGCCAAAGAGCTGGTGCTGGAGCAGGAAGAGCCGGTCAGTGAATCTGTAGCCCGGATCCAGTCAATACTGGGAGATCATGTGGTTATCAAACCACTGGGGCAGGGCTCAGCCCGTGGCGTCAGCTTCTGCAAAGGGGCAGATGAAATACGTGAAGGCATTGAACTGGCCTATCAGTATGAGAACCGGCTGATGATCGAAAGTTTTGTGATTGGAAAAGAAATTACTGCCGGCGTTATTGAGGGCAAAAACGGCCCTGAAGTTTTACCGGTGCTCGAGATCCGTACCCCGGAAGGCAGCTGGTATGACTTTGAGCATCGCTACACTCCTGGTCTCAGCGAACATATTGTTCCTGCACCGCTGCCAGAGCAGCAATATCAAAAAATTCAGGAAGTCACTCTGATTGCCCACCAGCTACTGGGCTGTGAAGACCTTTCCCGCTCTGATTTTGTGGTGCCGGAAAAAGGTGACCCGATCTTTGTCGAGATCAATACCATTCCTGGCATGACCCCCACCAGCCTGCTGCCGGATGAAGCCAAAGCCGTTGGCATTTCATTTGAACAACTGATGATCGGCTTTATTGAAAGAGCGCTGAAGCGTAGCTAATTAAAGCGTCATCAAAGCTGGCCTGCATTATGCAATATTTCATAAGCAGTTATTCCGATAACAACACCAGGCATGGAGCTGCTTATGAAATTCTATTCCCGAAAAATGGTGAAACATGAGGACCTGAACCACGCCAGTAATTTATTCGGTGGTACCGTACTGAGCTGGATAGATGAGGAAGCCTGGGTCTATGCCTGCTGTCAGATGAACAGCAACCATGTTGTTACCCGCTATATGTCGGATATTTCATTTGTCTCACCCGCACGGCTGGGTGATGTGCTGGAAATTGGCATCAATCTGGTGCACACCGGCACCACTTCGGTGACGCTGGAATGTCTGGTGCGCAACAAGGCGACTAAAACCGTTATCATTCATGTTGAACGAATCGTAATGGTTCATGTTGATACTGACGGCAATAAAAAGCCCCACGGGGCTGGTCTGGAACAGACAGCCTAAACGCAGGGCTCGAGAGTCGGACGCAGTACGTATTCCGACTCAGTATTTTGAAGGGATCAGCCTTTAAAGGTATGCAGCTGCTGTACCGCCTTATCCCAGTCCCCAGCCATCAGCTTTGGCATCACCCGGACTGCTTCATCTACAGCACCATCAATCTTGCCTATATCATCCCTGCTCGGGCGCCCCAGCACATAATTAGTCACCAGTCGGGCTTCACCCGGATGACCAATACCCAGACGTAACCGCATAAAGTTCTTGTTGTTACCCTGCTTGCTGATGATATCTCTCAGGCCGTTGTGGCCCCCATGACCACCACCGATTTTGAGTCGTGCTTCACCCGGGGGAATATCCAGCTCATCATGCGCGACCAAAATGGATTCGGTTGGAATCTTGTAGAAATTACT
The DNA here is from genome assembly GCA_947387575.1 of Spongorhabdus nitratireducens. Classification (GTDB taxonomy): domain Bacteria; phylum Pseudomonadota; class Gammaproteobacteria; order Pseudomonadales; family Endozoicomonadaceae; genus CANDOC01. The sequence goes on along the minus strand of CANDOC010000016.1, from coordinate 8,991 downwards.
CAGGGCTGTCACCGCCTGTCCACTCAGATTCATATAGGTGGACGGTACCAGCAGGCGCACATCACTTCCCTGAACAGTTGCCCGGGCAACCGCACCATGCATTTTCTTGTCATGCTGCAGGGTCACACCCAGATCGCGCGCCAATTGCTCAATAAACCAGACACCGGCATTGTGACGAGTTGCTTCATATTCCGGTCCTGGATTGCCCAGTCCGACAATTAATTTGATGGCATGAGATGGTTTGGCCACGCAAACGCTTCCTTAACAGAATTCCATAAATAATCAGGGATATTTCCCGCCCCTGCCAGCTTGCAGCTCGAAGGATTAGAAACAATATCAACAGAACAGAATAAAGATTTTAGGGGGAAGCCGGTTACGCTTCAAACGTGAGATAGCAAGGGGAAGAATAAAGGAGAGGGAAAGATATAAACAGAATGAGCCCGAACGGGCTCATTCTGCAGCAAGGCATTACTCAGAAGCTTCTTCAGACTCTTCTTCGCTTTCCTTGGTTGCGCGGGTAGCGATAACGCTGGCTACCGGCAGGTCGTGACCTTCACCGTGCAGCAGGTCTACCAGAGCAACATTTTCCGGCATGTTCAGGTCGGACAGGTGTACGATCTGACCCAGCTCAACAGCAGCCATGTCCACTTCGATGAACTCAGGCAGGTCAGCTGGCAGGCAGCGGATGGATACTTCAACACGATCGTGAGTGATCGCACCACCAGCTTTCACGCCAGCGCAAGCTTCTTCGTTCAGGAAGTGCAGCGGTACGTGAGTGGTAACAGCCTGGTCAGCACTTACGCGCTGGAAGTCCATGTGCATAGCGTCGTCACGAGCCGGGTGACGCTGCAGGTCCTTCAGGATTACCTGGTGTTCAGCACCGTCAACCATCAGGGTAACGATCTGAGAGTAGAAAGCTTCGCTTTCCAGCGCCTTCTTAACGTCTTTAGCCAGCAGCACTACGCTGGACGGCTCAACGTCGCCACCGTAGATAACGGCAGGTACTTTTTCAGCGTGACGCAGGCGGCGGCTCGCACCTTTCCCTACATCAGCGCGGGCTTCTGCATTCAGAACAATCGCTTCAGACATGTCAGTCTCCTTAAAGTCAGCCTGTTTTTGCGACCAAAACAGGCGAAGGCGCGAATAATACCTTCTTTATTTACGTATGCAAAGCTGCTTCAAGTGCTTACATCACCGGTACTTGCCATAGGTTTCAGGGGGAGAACTGTGCAATGCCAGCCACAGCAGGCAACACGTCATATATTGCGCTGGCGAATCTTTCTTAAAATTAAAATACATATACGTACCTCTGCCTGAGTCATTTTTAATATAATGATGCTCCCTTTACCCTGATCCGGAGCAGGCCTTGGCCCAGGAATCTCAACCCGTATCCAGTTCATCCAACAGCCCCTATATAGAAAGTGGCAGCTTCGAGCTGCAGTTCCTCCATCCCAGATACTGGGCACTCTGGATATTAATAGGTCTGATGTGGATTATTGGCCGCCTGCCGTTCCCTTGGATTGCACGTATTGGCCGGGCTCTGGGCCGACTGCTGATGAAAGTCGGTGGCAGCCGGGTGCGCACTACACGTACCAATATCCAGCGTTGTTTTCCCGAGCTGTCAGAGCAGGAACAGGAAGCTCTGATTCGGTGCAACTTTGAAACGGTGGGTATTGCCCTGCTGGAACCGGGCATTGCCTGGTTCAGTCGTGAGAGTCGCATCCCCAAACTGGGACGAATTGAAGGATATGAACATCTGTCCCGGCTGATGGAACAGGGTAAGCCGGTGCTGCTGAACGGCCTGCATAATACCTGTGTCGAAATGGCCCTGCGTCTGTTTGGTACCCACTGTGGACTCACCGGCTTATATCGTCGCCACAACAATCCATTGTTCGAGTATATTTCAACCAAGTACCGTACTCGTGGCCGCAACAATCTGATTCATCGTAAAGAAGTAAAACGGCTATTAGATTGCATGCGCGAGGGTGAGCCCAGCTTTATTCTGGCAGATCAGGATTTTGGCCCAAAGCGCAGCCTGTTTGTCGATTTCTTTGGTATTCCGGCAGCCACCGTTGCCAGTCCGTCAGACTTTGCGCGTCAAACTGGTGCGACGGTACTGATGATGGACTATTATCTGGACGAAAATGACCAATACGTGATTCGCCTTCACCCACCGCTTGAGAATTTCCCCACGGACAGTCTCGAGGCCGATACCCGACGCTGCAACGAGTGGCTGGAGTGTGTAATCCGCGAACATCCGGAACAATACCTGTGGCAACACCGACGCTTCAAAACCCGTCCCGAAGGGGAACCCGCTATTTACTGACACTGTTGGCAGCAGCCAGCTTATTACTGGCTGGCTGTGCTCCTTTCAGGGAAGGACATCTTCCCTCACAATGCGAAGGAGATGCCTGCAGCTATACCGCGACAGAAGAAGCCTGGCCATTAGCTGTGTGGCCCGGCAAAACCAAAGCCGAACAGCTGGGCCCGTTTGTCATTGATCTGCCGGTGACAGCACTGTCTGATCATGATGCCCAGCAAGTCACTCTCTACCTGAGTAACAACGAAGCCATCCGGGTCAAACTGGTTGAGGCTGAAGACTTTGATTTCCGTGGACTGAAAAATCTGTTTGCCAGCAGTCATTACAGCGTTCGGGATTATGCCGACCTGCTGTTTACTCAAAAAGCCGCTGGATCCGATCCCGATACAGAACTGGCCGACCGCTATATCTGGCGTATGGCCATGGCCAACAAACAGGACTACTTCACTCAGGGTGGCCCACTGCATCAAACCCACAAGCAGGGCACAACCCTGTACTGGTCTCCGGTCAAGCTGGGACAGATGACATTTATGGGCTTTATTACCAGCCAGCAGACAGAAGACAAGATACTGGCCGTATATGGATACAACGTGCCTGAAACTGTCTTCAAGGCGATACTGGCCGGCATTATTCAGAAGGACGACAACAGGTCGCTATAATCAGGTAAACCATCACCTGAAACCGGAGACTGTGACATGGGCATGGAACTGCTTGATCACGGATTCGTAGTTTATCTGACAGCGATCCTGCAAATTCTTGCCTCGCTGTTTATCTTTTTACTGGGCATTGGCCTGCTGGCTGTGGTCGTGATGTACTTTCTCGACCGCAACCAGACCCACCATACTATTCGTCGCAACTATCCGGTGATTGGCCGGTTTCGGTATATCTTCGAGCATATTGGCGAGTTCTTCCGGCAATACTTCTTTGCCGGTGACCGGGAAGAGATGCCGTTTAACCGGGCACAGCGAGCATGGGTTTACCGTGCCGCCAAGAATGTGGATCGCACCGTCGCCTTTGGCTCCAGCAAGATGATTCATGAACCCGGCTCGGTGCTGTTTCTGAATTGCCCCTATCCCACCCTGACCGATGATGCGCTGGAAACATCCCATATCACCATTGGCCCGGACTGCCCTCATCCCTTCAGACCCGGCTCATTCTTTAATATTTCAGCCATGAGCTTCGGCGCACTTTCAGTCCCTGCTGTGCGAGCACTGTCCCGTGGAGCGAAGCAGGCCAACTGCTGGTACAACACCGGAGAGGGTGGTTTGTCTCCTTATCATCTTGAAGGTGACTGTGATGTTGTATTCCAGATCGGTACTGCAAAATACGGTGTGCGCGATGAACAGGGCAACCTGAGTGATGAGCGCCTGGCAGAAGTGGCATCACACACCCAGATCAAAATGTTCGAGATCAAGCTCAGCCAGGGTGCTAAACCTGGAAAGGGCGGGATTCTCCCTGGCAACAAGGTCACACCGGAAATTGCCCGGATTCGTCTGATTCCTGAAGGGCAAGACTCAATCAGCCCTAACCGTCACCCGGAAATCAACTCTGCCAGCGACCTGCTGGATATGATTGCCCGAATTCGCAATGCGACCGGCAAGCCCTGTGGTATCAAGTTTGTACTGGGAGCCAGTGGCTGGCTGGAAGAGTTATTCACAGAAGTGCACAAGCGAGGTATTCAGTCTGCGCCTGACTTTATTACCCTCGACAGCTGTGACGGCGGCACCGGTGCAGCACCTATGGCATTGATGGATGATGTCGGCCTGCCAATCAGTGAAAGCCTGCCATTACTGGTCAACCTGCTGCTCAAACATAACCTTCGGGAACGTATTCGCGTAATTACTTCCGGTAAGCTGATCAACCCGTCAGATGTGGCCTGGGCACTGTGCATGGGAGCTGATTTTATCAACTCAGCCCGGGGCTTTATGTTGTCGCTGGGCTGTATCCAGGCCCTGCAATGCAACAAGAACACCTGCCCTACCGGTATCACTACCCACGATGCCAAGCTGCAGCGGGGACTGGTACCCACAGATAAAGCGGTTCGGGTCGCCAGCTATCACGACAACCTGGTCCATGATGTCGAGCTGATCGCCCATTCCTGCGGGGTGCGGGAGCCTCGCCAGCTCCGGCGTTACCATGCCCGGCAGGTATTACCCAATGGCACCTCAAAGCCACTGGATGAGCTCTATCCCTACCCGGACAAGGCCTGAAGCACAGTTTCAGGTTATTCACAAGGAACCATTCCTGCACTTCAGCCGTCTGATATCTGAAAATACAGATATTCGTTATCAGCTGAGGGGCGGGGATGCGACATGCGGTTACTTCACAAGTTTTTTCTGGCTAATTTACTGCTGATTATTACCATTCCGGCTGTTGGCAATGATGCTGCGATTCCCCGTTTGCAACAGTATCTGAAAGCCACTTTCCCGAACAATGAGCTGGTACTCGACCGCCCCATGCTGGAACAGCTGGCCTGGGTTGAAGGCAGCGCCTACAGAACCAGCGAGATGGATGCCTCATCAGGTGAGCTGACCGTCCATCGTGAAATCCCCCGCGCCATGTCACGTATTTTCTGCATCCGCCAGCTACGTCAGGGCAAGCCTGAAAACTATACTGCCTTTGTTGCACCACAACCTGAAGATGGCCGCCTGACACGAGAAAGCTTTAATCACCTGAGTGCGTTAATGCGACGTCTTAGCGATGCCGAATATACCGCGCTGGAAGCCTCTGTTATTTTGTCCTCGGTTACTTTGTCCAACTCTTCGTTGCAGCAAGCTCGCAAGACTATTCCCGAGATAGAACTGCCAAATGATACGGTGCAGTTTCTGGCTACGACCGCACCTTATGCCAAGGCTGTGTATCCATTGGCGGCAGCGTGCGAAAAACAATGCCCGGCGATTAACACCCTGCTGACAACGCTGTTCCTGCCGGATACTCACTTCAGGCATATGCTTTATGTCGAAGGCGGGGTTGGTATGTATCAGCATCTTGGTCGCCTGGTCAGCCAGAAACAGATCACCCGCTCCGGGCTCGACCTGTGGTATGCCGGCTGGGTAGCCAATATTACCGGTTTTCGTGGACACCTCTCACCACATGGCTCCCTGTACCTGACCGAAGACACCTACCAGAGCATGCAACAGCTAAAGCTGGGGCTGGATCGTATGCTACTGCAACCCGGCTATACTCCGCTTGCAGACTATTTGGGTTGGAAAGCAGAACGGCTGGGCTTTAATGGCAGACTGGATAACGGTATGAGTGAGTTCGGGCTGGCGTGGCTTGCAGCAACGCTCCGGATTCATCGAGCCCAGAATGCCGAACAGCTGGTTACCGCCTGGCATCAGTTGCCTAATGATACCCGCAAGAGGCTGGCTGCACATGTTTCCCGCCTCCTTACTCAACCTGATCTGCCAACCCCGACTTATGGGCCGGCAGTGTTTGCCAATGCCCTGGCAGTATGTGACGGTAATATCGGCAAAACACTTGTTCAGGTTCTACCGGCTTACTTCAGCGCACTGGAGCGGGCTGAAGAACTGAAGAAATCAGGCCGGATGCAAACATCCGTTCCGGTTAACTTTAACCTGCTGGCCAGCAAAGAAAGTATTGAGCAGTTACTCGCTTCCGGTCCCAAAACACTGATTGATGTCGACAGCCTTACTGGAGCGGTTCAGCTGGTTACTCTGGATTAACGCGATTTTCATCACTACATTTCCATCACAACAGGCCTGTCATCAAGCTACAATACTGCCTTCTTTTGTCTCTGTTCCTTTGGGCCCTATGGAAAAATATCAGAACTGCCACAAGCTGGATGACATTGACTGGTCGCAGTGGCAAGCCGTACATACGGCCACACTTATTTTTGTCATACGCGACAGCAAAATATTATTGATTCGCAAGAAGCGCGGACTGGGTGAAGGCAAAATCAATGGCCCGGGAGGCAAGCTTGAACCCGGGGAAACACCGGAAGTCTGTGCCAAACGAGAAATCAATGAAGAACTGGGTATTACGGTAGGAGCCATTACCTTTTGCGGGGAAAACCTGTTCCAGTTCGCAGACGGCTACTCCATACATGTTCATGTATTTGTTACTGATGAATATGAAGGTACCCCGGTAGAAACAGACGAGGCCATTCCAATGTGGGCTGATCTGGACAGCATTCCCTATACAGAAATGTGGGAAGATGATGAGCTCTGGATTCCCCTGATGCTCGAACAGAAGCTGTTCAAGGGACGCTTTATTTTCGACAGTGACCGCATGGTCGACCATCAGCTGGATATTTTGTAATTCACGCTGCCTTGTAACTGTCCTTTTTAACGGGGCAGTTACAAGGCGACGGATGATCACCACATCAATTTCTGAAATTATCCCGAATTCGTTTTATTTCTTCCTCACTGATTCCCAGTGACTCCAGAAATTCCTGATGAGCCTCAGGCTCCATTTTTTCAAACTGGCGGTGCCAGTTGCCCATATCTTCTTCGCTCAGCCCTGCAGCACTCATAATCTCAACCCAACGATCTTTGGTTACTATGGTTTCCCCTGATGATTTTGTCTGTTCAAGTAAAGTCACAATGGCATGCTGCTGTTTTCTCAGTTGCTGGATTTCCCGTTCCAGCGCATTGAACTGGTCACGTAGAACCTGCTCCTGAGTGACAGCATCCTGTTCATCAAGCAACTCCGAAAGCTTGCTGACCGGAACACCGTAAGAGCGATAGGCCAGAATGGCTTCAAGCCGGCTGGAAGCATGCTCGTCATACCAGCGATAGCCATTATCCGAACGACATGAAGGCGTTAAAACACCCGCTCTTTCATAATAGAGGACTGTCGCCCTGGAAATACTGAATCGCCTTGCCAGCTGAGTCACGGTCAGCACTAAACTATCTCCTTTTCATCCATCCTTGCTCCCTTTCATCCGTCCTTGTCGCTCGATGCAGAAAAGTATCAGCCCTGAACCTGTAGACGGGTCAAGCCACCATAATTTATTTTCGTCAAAGGGGTTGAAATAAAACCTGTAAATCGCAATATAGAATTACACGGCAGTTGCCCTTTTGGGGACAGCCGGTAACAACGCCTGTTCAGCAATGAAAGGCACCTTGAAACATATTGCTCCCGATGAGGATATGATTATGCGTGGTCTCGATTTCGACATGACTCCCCTGTACCGCTCCGCGATTGGCTTTGATCGTGTGCAGCGCCTGCTTGAAAACATCAGCACCTCAGGCAACCAGAACGGTTACCCTCCTTATAACATCGAGCTGATGGATGAAAACAACTACCGAATTACTATGGCTGTTGCCGGGTTCTCTGCTGAAGAGCTGGACATTGAATCCCATCAGAACACTCTGACAGTTACTGGCAACAAGCAAGCAGATCCTGATACCAAAGAACGTCAGTTCCTGTACCAGGGCATCGCCGAAAGAGGTTTCGAGCGCCGTTTCCAACTAGCAGATTTTATCAAGGTCACAGGTGCCTCAATGGACAATGGCCTGCTGCACATTGAGCTGGAACGAGAAATCCCTGAAGAAATGAAGCCCTTCAAAATTCAGATTGAAGGTAGCAAGGAACTGATCGCCAGTTAACAGGCGATAGAAACGCAAAAAGCCGGCACATGAAAACATGTGCCGGCTTTTTTATACCCTGTATTTTTATCCTGTTTTATTCACTCTGTTTAATTACAGTGACATCAGAACAAAATAAAAAGGCAGCTAAACAGCTGCCTTTTTCTTGGGCTTTAAACAGGAATTTAACCTTACGCTTCCGCTTCGGCTACTTCCTTTGCTTCAGCAGCTTCTTTTTCTGCTTTCAGCGTATCCACTTCTTTCTGAAGCTGTTCCATCTTACGCTTCATTTCACGTGCATCACGTGTGTACTTAGTGGTTTCCTTACGCAGCTTCTTCAGCTCTTCGTTAGCAGCCACAAAGCGCTTCTTCAGCTTGTCCGGCTCCATTGCATTCAGACGCTTGACTTCACGACGCAACTCGTTGGTTTCTTTGTTGCTTTCGTCAAACTTCTCTTTAGCAGTAGACGCCTGACGTTCAGCACGCGCAGTCGCTTTGGTTTGCTCATCGAGAGAGGTAGAGAGCTGGGTTTTCTCTGCACGCAGTTCTTCCAGCTCTTTGCTGGCAGTTGTGTGATCAGAGTTCAGCTTGGAATGTTCTGATTTCAGTGTTTCCAGCTCCTTGGAGGAACTGTCAACCAGATTCTCAAGCTTTTTGATTTTATCCCGATATATTACGTCCAGTTTTTCTTCAATCTGGATGTAGTACTCGAGGCGGTTCTTAACTTCGACCTGAAACAAATCGGTGGTGGCAGACTCTACTGACACGTCTTACAACCCTGTAAAGCCCAATGGAGGAATGGAGGTATAGGTACAGCTATACGCGACATGATCGGCAGAGTATTGATCAAAAGACGAAATAACGCAACAGCAGCTCATTACTGGGCTGGTGTCTGAGAGGCTGATTCCATCGTTTCGGCTTTGCCGCATATCGTTCAACTGTATTGGCAGATCCGCATATTAACATCATGCGGTTTTTTTATAAACCTTGATACTTCAAACTTCATTGGGTAACAAGGCGCAACCTCAATAAATGAGGAAATTTAAGAGCCTGACGGTGACCTACTCTCACATGGGGAGACCCCACACTACCATCGGCGAGGAACCGTTTCACTACTGA
>CANDOC010000015.1 GCA_947387575.1 Spongorhabdus nitratireducens | reverse complement strand
GCGGGAAACGAGACTCGAACTCGCGACCCCAACCTTGGCAAGGTTGTGCTCTACCAACTGAGCTATTCCCGCTAAATTTCGTGAAACAGTTTAATGACTTCTTCAGGTCACTCAAAAGCCCGTAATTTCCACTACAACGCTTTCGAGAAGAAAGTGGCATCCCGTAGGGGACTCGAACCCCTGTTACTGCCGTGAAAGGGCAGTGTCCTAGGCCACTAGACGAACGGGACGCTATTCTTTCGAATGACGACTACATACTTCCATCATTCAAAACTTGGTGGAGCCTAGCGGGATCGAACCGCTGACCTCAACACTGCCAGTGTTGCGCTCTCCCAGCTGAGCTAAGGCCCCGAAAACTTTTATTTGCTGGCGACTGGTGCCGCCTGTCTCCGTGGCAGTGCCCGAAGAACGAGGCGCATTCTATGGAGCGACCAACATGCTGTCAAGCACTCAAAAAAAATTGAATCCAAACTTTCGGGTATAAGACCCGGTGACACTTAGATGAAAAAGGCAGACGACGTCTGCCCCTTTCTATCTAAACCCTGAATTAATCAGGCAAATTCCAGCGCCTTGAACTCTTTTTCCAGTCGCTTGGTTTCTTTTTTGGATACGCCACCCAGCACTTCAATCGCATGACGCAGGCGGGCACGGGACATATCCGGGCCGATAATCGCCATGGAGTCCATGACAGACCAGGAGTTCGGGGTTCCGGCAACGGATACAAAAATCGGCTGCATCAAATCGCCCATTTTCAGACCCAGCGCTTTGGTCATGGCTTTGATATCGGCGAAGATATTGTCTTTGGTCCAGACCCGCTGTTGCTCCAGACGCCACAGTACAAACTGCAGCACTTTCTTCACTTCAGTCGGTTCCAGTTTCTTGTGAGCAAAGTCCGCTTCAGTCAACGGCAGCTTACCGGAGAACATAAAGGATGCCATCGGAACAAAGTCACTCATCTTCTCTACCCTTTCCTTGGCAAAGGGCAGGAACTGCATGATGTAGTCCTTGTTCAGCAGCCACTGGTGCAGACGATCCGCAAAGTCTTCCTCGGACAGGTTTTCACGAATCCAGCTGCCATTCAGCCAGCCGAGCTTTTCCTGATCGAAGATCGGGCCACCCAGGGAAACCCGTTTGATATCAAAGTTCTCTACCATTTCGGCAAAGGTAAACTTCTCACGCTCGTCCGGCATGGACCAGCCCATACGGCCCAGATAGTTCAGCAGCGCTTCCGGCAGGAAGCCCATATCACGGTAGTAGGTAATGCTGGTCGGGTTCTTGCGCTTGGACAGCTTGCTCTTGTCCGGGTTACGCAGCAACGGCATATGACACAGCTGAGGCATCTCCCAGCCAAAGTATTCATACAGCAGCTTGTGCTTGGGCGCAGAGTTGATCCACTCTTCACCACGCAGAACATGGGTAATACCCATCAGATGGTCATCGACCACATTGGCCAGGTGATAGGTCGGCATGCCATCAGCCTTGACCAGCACCTGCATATCAACCTGATTCCAGTCGATTTCGATGTTGCCACGCAGCATATCATCTACGGTGCAAGTACCCTCGGCCGGTACTTTCATCCGAACCACATGAGCCTCACCGGCAGCAACCCGGCTTTCCACCTCATCCTGGCTCAGGTGCAGGCAGTGGCCGTCATAACCCTGGGCTTCCTTGTTTTCAGCCTGACGCTGGCGCAACCCGTCCAGACGCTCGGAAGTACAGAAGCAACGAAAGGCATGACCTTTATCCAGCAGGATCTGGGCGTGCTCATCATAGATTTCACGGCGCTCACTCTGGCGGTAGGGGCCGTGCTCACCACCGGCATCAGGACCTTCATCCCAATCCAGACCCAACCAGCGCAGAGAATCCATAATCTGCTTCTCGGATTCAGGCGTACTGCGTGCCTGATCGGTATCCTCGATCCGCAGAATAAACTGGCCGCCGTGCTGACGGGCAAAAGCCAGGTTGAAAAGAGCGATATACGCGGTGCCCACATGAGGGTCACCCGTGGGTGACGGAGCAACCCGGGTACGTACTGTCATAGCGAGAGTCACACTGAGTGATTTGAAAGGTGCGTATTATAGGAGGAAGCAATGAGGCATGTAAGCCGGTACACAAACCAACCTCTATATAATCAGTAATATTTCTCCCGGAATGAGTACTCTCCCTGTCAGAGCAGGAATCAAGCTATGCTTTGCTTTATGAAAAAGAGAGCACTGCTGTTTCTTGCAATAAATATTTTTAGCTACCCCTCCAGAGCAAATACACCTGATGAGTGCTCTGCAGCTATCAGTGCTAATGCAGGGGTAATTTTATGGTTAGTACAGGTTATATCAGCCCACAATGTTGCCAGATAATTTCTATCCCAGCAGCTATTGAGCCAACTTACCCTTTGCCAACAATCATTTTGGGCCGTGATATTGCCAATAACCCGGTTATTCCTGAATGGCTAAATCAGCCTCATCATCGATTGACCTGTACTACCCGGGATCTTCCCAATTATGGCATGATTGATTTTTGCTGCCTTTGCAGCCGCAAGCGCAAAGTCCTTGAATTTCCCCCTGAGCAGCCTACGGTCAAGTCAGTTAAAAAGCTCAACAGCCCTACTCCATTTATCTTTACGTCCGAGCCTTTAACCTCTTCAATTGCGTATGACAGTGAGCCTGAAAAGAGTATGCAGATAGATTGAGATTACATTCTGGTCATCAGCACCTGTTTCCAAATACAAGCTGCCAAGTCGTGACCCGAAACTTCACGGATACTCACTATTAAAGGTTGTTTTAGGAGGTAAGCACCACTGATACTCTGTAAACAGCCGATTCTCCGGTGGTTTTTCAAAATATTGATATTTGGAAAAGTAATCCAGAAAATCCACTGCATACTCCCCCTGAATAAAACTGTGATAGGCCGTAAATCCGGCAGCCCAGTCACACACCCTGGGTGCACATTCCAGCTTGCGGGCTCTTTTAACGACCCAGCTCAAGTCTTCACCCGATGATAAAAATGCCGGCTCAGCAATACCTTCAGTTGAACCATGACGATAACGACTGACACAGGTATTTATGATTTTCAAAAACATCGGATGGCGTGCAACAGCACCAAAGTATCCATTTTCATAAGTCAGCAGATTCAGCCGTAACCCGCTGGCCGAAAACATCTTGCCAAAAGCACACTTAACCCGTAAGTCGACATCCAGATAAATTCCACCATAGAGGTATATTCCCAACCAGCGAATAAGATCTGATGCATTGGCAAAATTGGAATAACACCCATGACTCTCACGTGAAACTGCCGCAGCATATTGCGTCACGTCAATTTCAGCCAGGGCTTGAGCCTTTCCATATAACTCGGAGAGGTCATGATGACACTTCAGCAATTCCGGGTGCTCTGAAAAGCAGCTGATATTATTGGTCCAGCAAAAACCGGTGTAATCCGGGTTTAGTTTCAGGCAGTACTTGATATTCCAGGCAAACTGGCCGGGAATCTTTTTACCAAGCCAGATCCAGTGAATATTTTTCGGTAATGCAGGCAATGCGACACACCGGAAAAAATAAAAAACAGGTTACGGATTATAGCCAAACAGCAGTTACCATCCGGCTTCAGGTCATTGCACCAATACGACAGGGGTTTTATGCTCATTTCCGATTAAAGTTATTGATCCGACTGCAATGAATAAAAAAAACGTACTGATCACTGGCTGCTCTACCGGCATTGGACAGGCACTGGTTCTCGCCTTTCATGATAAAGGCTACAAAGTTTGGGCTACTGCCAGGAGTCTGAAAAAACTGGATGCCTTAACCAGAAAGGGGATTCATGTACTTGAGCTGGATGTAAATGATCCTGCTGCAATCGAGACGGCTGCAGGCACAATACAACAACACGACGGACAGCTCGACATCCTGGTCAACAATGCAGGCTATGGTGCCATGGGGCCTTTAATTGAGGTGACCGAAGAGGAGCTGAAGCAACAGTTTCAAACCAACGTGTTTGCTCCAATGAAAGTAGTACAGACTTTTCTGCCGTTACTTCTGAAGAATCAAGGAACAGTGATTAACATTGGCAGTATCTCCGGTGTGCTGGCCACCCCGTTTTCAGGTGCATATTGCGCCTCCAAAGCGGCCATCAACACACTTTCAGATGTATTGAGAATGGAGCTAAAACAATTGGGCGTTAATGTTGTTACAGTCCAGCCCGGCGCCATTCAGTCAAACTTCGGCTCAACAGCAACCGAAAGTCTGAGCCGACTCAAACCCGGGTCTGCCTATACAGCAATAGAATCGGCCATCAAGGAGCGGGCGATGGCCTCCCAGAAGAACCCGACGACGGCGGAAGAATTTGCCGACATCCTTGTCAGTAAAATTGAATCGGGCAAGTCGTTGAATATCGTCAGAATTGGTAATGGCAGCCGGGCGCTCCCAGCGCTTAAACGCTGGCTTCCTGTTAGCCTGCTGGAGCGCATACTGGGGCGGCTGTTTAAACTTGACCGGCTGCGAAACTGATAAATCAGCTCATTACCACTTGCTCTGACTTATCCAGCACCATATCGATATGAGGAATATTATCTTCCAGATATTCCTCGGAGACCTGAACAAACCCGAACTGGCGGTAAAAGCGGGTCAGGTAGCTCTGTGCACCGATCTTGATATTCTCATTTGGCCACAGTCGGTCAGCCTGTTCCAAGGCCTCTGCAACCAACAAATGTCCCGAGCCATTGCCCCTGAATGTACGATCAATAGCAATTCGACCCAGACTGACAGAAGGATAGGTAACGCCTGCAGGTAACAGGCGGGCACACGCCACCAGCTGACCCTCGTGATATCCCAGCAAGTGATGAACATCTGCCTGACGATCATGGTTATCCAGTTCAGGGTAAGGGCATTCCTGCTCTACCACAAATACATCGACTCGTAGCTTGAGCAGGTCATACAATTGCCCTGTCGTCAGTTGAGCAAAAGGAAGACAGAACCATTCAAGATCATTATTTTTGTTCATCATTCATGTACCCGAAAAGACAGCCGGTTATGCCAAAACGACATGAGACCATGTTGCCGAATTAATCAGGTACAGAACATCAGTAACTACACGCGGTTCTATACTTCTGTTACGAACTCGAAAGTGTCTCCCAACAAGTGAGACTGACTGAATTCAACCGGTGTCCCGTCCGCCAGCACACCGTTACGCTCCATATAGATCACCGGGCTACCCGGCTCAATCCCCAGGTAATCGGCATAGGATGCTTCCAGCGCTACCGCCCGCAGGCGCTGAACAGCTTTCACCGGACGTACCCCGACAGCAGCCAGCGCTTCATACAGAGAGCCGGAAACATCAAAAGGTGAGTTCAGAAATTTACGCGGCACAACGTCATACTCCAGCGCAACCGGCTTGTCATCAGCCATTCGAACTCTGAACATCCGCACCACTTCATCATTGGCTTCCAGCCCGAGCTTTTCCTGCTCTTCTACTGTTGCCAGCCCTACCCCGCGATCAATCCAGCGGGAATCCGGCTGTTTTTCTACCGACTCAATGACTTCTGAAAAGCTGCGGAGCCGATCCAGCGAGTGAACCATCCGCTCAGTAACAAAGGTGCCCACTCCCTGTTTCTGCATCAGCAGACCGATATTGGCCAACTCATCGATTGCCCGTTTAACCGTGACCCGGGATACTTTCATGTAATTGGCAATTTCTCTCTCTGCCGGCAACACCTGCCCCCGCTGCAGTATTCCTTCTTCGATGGCCTGTTGAATCAGGTTCTGCAACTGGAGATACAGAGGGGTATGATTATCCCGCAGAATGTTCGGATCACCGAAAACCTGCTGTAACAAACTGGGCTGCAACTTCACATCACTCATACCTAAAGTCCCTCTTCCCTCGACAAAACCGTAATTGCCCGCCGGGGTTAAACCTGCCCCAAACTTCAGCACAAGCAACAATATCAAACATCAGCACAACTCAGACAGCGCCATTTAAACACAACAATACCAATAAAATACCAATCTAGACCATTATAGACACAATCTCGAACATATTCGAAACCCTCCAAACAACCCCTGTCCGGCCACTGTAGCGGGATCCGCCCGGGTTCTGGTGAAAGCATCAAAATATGCCACACTTCAATGTGTGAAAACGGCATACAGCGGCTATCTTAATGAGTATGCCGTCTGGTTGTAACCGTTATAACCGACTGATTTCCCAAGGCTGTACGGCTTTGAGCATGCCTTTTTCAGCCACTGGAAACAACACGGTTTTTGGCGCCTGAAAAACAGTCGTTGAAACTTATTGGTATTTTACAGGTCTATAATTATTGCAAAACACCATACCAATGGAATACCATTAAAGCATATTCACTGGATGCACAGGCTGAGGACCCCCCTTTTCAGGCTTCGCGTCCATTTAACAGCAGAGAGATACCCCCATGATTCGTCTCGCCATCAATGGTTATGGCCGCATTGGCCGCAACGTCCTTCGCGCTCTGTACGAGTCTGATCGTCGCAGCGAATTCCAGATCGTTGCTATCAACGACCTGGGCGACGCCAAGACCAATGCTCACCTGACCCGTTACGACACTGTTCACGGCCGTTTCAACGCTGAAGTTGAAGCCGGTGACGGTGCCCTGTTCATCAACGGTGACGAAATCCGCACTCTGAGCGAGCGCAACCCGGCTAACCTGCCGTGGAAAGAACTGGACGTAGACGTTGTCCTGGAATGCACCGGTCTGTTCCGTTCCCGCGAAACCTGCCAGCCTCACCTGGATGCCGGCGCCAAGAAAGTAATCGTTTCTGCTCCGGGCAAGGACGTTGACGCGACTATCGTTTACGGTGTCAACCACGACATCCTGACTTCCGATATGACCGTTATCTCCAATGCTTCCTGCACCACCAACTGCCTGGCACCGATTGCCAAGCCGCTGAACGACAGCCTGGGCATTGAAAGCGGTGTGATGACCACCATCCACGCTTACACCAACGACCAGCGTCTGAGCGATGTATACCACTCTGACCTGTACCGTGCCCGTGCTGCTGCACAGAACATGATCCCGACCGCTACCGGTGCTGCTGCCGCTGTAGGCTTGGTTGTTCCTGAGCTGAAGGGCAAGTTCGACGGCATGGCTGTTCGTGTACCGACCGTTAACGTTTCTCTGGTTGACCTGAGCTTCGTTGCCGAGCGTGACACTACTGTTGAAGAAGTTAACGAAATCATTGGTATGGCTGCACGTCAGGAGCCGATGAGCACTGTACTGCACTACAACACCGAGCCGCTGGTTTCCATCGACTTCAACCACAGCCCGTTCTCTTCCAACTTTGATGCGACCCAGACCCGCGTACAGGGTCGTCTGGTCAAGGTTATGTCCTGGTACGACAACGAGTGGGGCTTCTCCAACCGCATGCTGGACACCTCCAAGGCCCTCATGCAGGCGTAAGCGCCTCTCGTCTGATATTTAATTCAGCGAACCCGCTCCGGGTTGCACATTATGTGCAACCCGGATTGTGTTTACAGGATTCCCCCCGATGACTGCTTCCAATACTCCTATGCTCCGTCGTACAAAAATTGTTGCCACTCTTGGCCCTGCCAGTGAATCCCGTGAAGCCCTGACCAAGCTGATTCGTGCCGGCGTTAACGTCGTTCGCATGAACTTCTCTCACGGCGAACCCGAAGAACACCAGCAGCGCGCTGACCTGGTACGTGAGATTTCTGCTCAGGAAGGCCGTAACGTTGCCATTCTGGGTGACCTGCAAGGTCCTAAAATCCGTATCGCCCGTTTCAAGGACGGTGCTATCGAGCTGCCGGACGGTGCTCCGTTCATTCTGGACGCAGAACTGGGCAATCACGACGGTGACGAAAAGGCCGTTGGTATCGCTTACAAGACCCTGCCGAACGACTGCAAGCCTGGCGACGTGCTGCTGCTGGACGACGGCCGCATCACCATGAAGGTTGTCGATATTTCCGGCGCCCGCATTCACTGTGAGGTTCTGAACGGCGGCAAGCTGTCCAACAACAAGGGCATCAACCTGGCCGGTGGTGGTCTGTCTGCGCCGGCACTGACCGACAAAGACAAGAACGACATCAAGCTGGCTGCCAAGATTGATGTTGATTACCTGGCGGTTTCCTTCGTTCGCTGCAAGGAAGATCTGGAAGAAGCACGCAAACTGCTGGCGGAAGCCGGTGGCAGCGCAGCTATCCTGTCCAAGATCGAGCGTGCTGAAGTTATCCACCAGCCGGGCCGTCTGCAGGAAGTTATCGAAGCTTCCGACGCTATCATGGTTGCTCGTGGTGACCTGGGTGTAGAAGTGGGTGACGCTGAACTGGTTGGCGCCCAGAAAGAAATGATCGAGATGGCTCGTCGTCTGAACCGTCCGGTTATCACTGCAACCCAGATGATGGAATCCATGATCGAAAACAGTCTGCCGACCCGTGCAGAAGTTTTCGACGTAGCGAACGCTGTACTGGATGGCACCGATGCTGTCATGCTGTCTGCTGAAACTGCAACCGGCAAGAACCCGCACGTTGTTGTTGAAGCAATGGAGCGTATTGCCCTGGGCGCCGAGAAGCACCCGAGCGCGACTGTTTCCAAGCACCGCATGGAATTCGACTTCGAAAGCAGTGACGAAACCATCGCACTGGCCAGCATGTACGCGGCTAACCACCTGAAGGACATCAAGGCGATCGTTTGCCTGACCAAGTCCGGCCGTACTGCTCTGTGGATGGCTAGCATCAACTCTGCGCTGCCGATCTTTGCCCTGAGCCGTCACGAAGAATCCCGTCGTCGCATGGCCCTGTACCGCGGTGTACACAGCCTGCCGTTCGACGTGAAGAGCGACAGCCCTGACGTTGAAGAACAGGCGCTGGCAGCTCTGAAAGAAGCCGGCCACCTGGCTGCAGGCGACAAGGTTATCCTGACTCGCGGCTTCAGCGACAGCAGCACCAACACTCTGAAGATTCTGACTGCTTAATCTTCTGTTGTTGCACGCTTATATTCACCGGTAAGCCTTATGGCTTACCGGTGACTTTTACAAAAATCCTTCCCATCACTCTGAACCCTGATCCGCTCTAAAGCGTCACGCCGGTTTTAAAGATCGCCAGATCCCGGTAACCATTCCGCTCGTTATTCACCTGCTCACCATTGGCAACAGCTATCACCTTATCGACAAGTCCTGCCACTAGCTTGTCCATATCGATGGTTCCATCCACCAGCCCACCGGCATCATAATCAATCCAGTGCGGTTTTCTTGCCGCCAGACCGGTATTGGTTGATATCTTCAATGTGGGAATAAAGCCACCGTAAGGCGTTCCTCTCCCGGTCGTAAACAGCACCATATGACAGCCTGCCGCCATCAGAGCTGATGTTGCAACCGAATCATTACCCGGTGCACTTAACAGGCTAAGCCCGGAGCATCGCAACCGTTCACCATAATCGAGAACATCCATAATCCTGGCATCACCGGATTTCTGGGTGCACCCGAGGGATTTTTCTTCAAGCGTGGTTATGCCACCTTCCCTGTTACCCGGCGACGGGTTTTCGTAGATCGGCTGGTTATGTTGAATAAAATAACCCTTGAAGCCATTGATCATTCCTACAATATCTTCAAAAACCTGTTGACTTGCCGCACGCGCCATCAACAACTGTTCAGCGCCAAACATCTCCGGTACTTCAGTCAGCACCGTAGAGCCCCCTCTGGCAACCAGCCAATCCGAAAAACGCCCTACCAGTGGATTGGCAGTAATGCCTGAAAGCCCATCAGAACCACCGCATTCCAGTCCGACTTTCAGTTCGCTAACCGGAACCGGTTGGCGCTGATCATCCTGCATCTGTCGATAAAGCTGCTCCAGTAACGCAACGCCCTCTTCTATCTCATCCGAGGCATCCTGTACCTTTAAAAAACGCACCCGACGTTCATCATGATCGTCCAATGACTTTCGAAATACATCCAGCTGATTGTTTTCACACCCAAGACCCAGCACCAACACACCACCGGCATTGGGATGATGAACCATATCCTGCAGGATGGTACGGGTATGCTGCAGATCATCTCCCAACTGAGAGCAGCCATAGGCATGAGACAGCACGTGAACACCATCAATGTCATCAGGCTTGTGACGACTCAGGAACAGCTCCGCCATCATTCGTCCACAGCCGTTTACACAGTTGACGGTAGGAATAATCCAGAGTTCATTTCGAATACCAACAAGACCACTTCTACGCCTGTAAGCCTTCACATAACGATCTGATTGGATGCTATGCAGCCTGTCCGCAATTCCGGGTTGCCAGTGGTAATCCTGTTGAGCTTCAAGCCCGGTCACAAGGTTATGACTATGAACCCAGCTCCCGGTTTCTATGTGGCAACTGGCATAACCTACAGGCATTCCATAACGAATAACCTGCTCACCCTGCCTTACCAACTCCAGAGCGAGCTTGTGTCCCTGTGGTATTTTTTCCCGCAGTGGAATGTTTTTTCCAGACACATTCATTGCCAACCCCTGAGCAAGAGGCTTCAGCGCAATGGCAACGTTATCCTTTGGATGTGTTACGTAACAGCTACCCTGCAGCTCTACAGGGCGATCACTGATCGTTTTCACCGGCATGATGCTCCGACAGCTATCTTTCAGACAAATCGTCTGATTAGGAAATTTCCAGTAGATAACAACAGCAATCTTACTACTTTTAGAAATGCCGGCTGAAAAAACACTGCCTGCAATCGTTTGATTGTGACCCGCGTTCTGCTCATTGATGGGTGGGCATAAAGTAAAAGTCGGCCAGGTAATAACCCGCCTGCCAAGCGTATAAACCGGTCAGGAATGGCTCATGCAACAACAACTGACAACTGCAAGCCTTATTCGAAACCAACAGGTTATGCTGCTGATTGCCTGCCTGCTGTTTGTTGCAGATGCGCTGGCGGCCAAGCGCCTGACGCTGAAAATGGCGCACAACCTGAACCAGCACCATACAGTACACAGAGCCGCAGTGTTTATGGACGAGCAACTTAACCAGATGTCTGAAGGTATGCTGCGCCTCCGTATCTATCCCGGAAGCCAAATGGGTGATGCAACCGACACCCTGCAAATGGTTCAGCAGGGCGTACTGGATATGACCAAATGCACGGCCAGCGATCTTGAGTCATTTGACCGGACCTTTGCAGTGTTCAATCTGCCATATCTGTTTGAAAACCGGGAACACTTCAACAACGTCGTTTATGGCCCGCTTGGACGGGAAATCATGCAGGCACCGGCCAAAAAAGGTTTTATTGCCATAGCAGCCTACGAAGCAGGCACCCGTAGTTTTTATGCCCGCAAGCCGATTCGAACCCCTGATGATCTGAAAGGGATGAAAATACGGGTACAGCCCAGTCCGACAACAATCGAGATGATTCGCCTGATGGGTGGTGCTCCCGTTCCTGTTCCTTTCGGAGAAACCTATACCGCCCTGCAACAGGGTGTTGTCGATATGGCCGAGAATAACGCGCCTTCCTATGTCGACACCCGTCATTACGAAGTAGCCAGGTACTTCTCGGAAGATGAACACACATCCATACCCGATTACCTGATCATTTCCGTCAGTAGCTGGAAGGAGAAACTCTCCGACCAGCAGCGAACCATGCTGCAAACCGCAGCAGAAAGATCTGAAGCCTATCAGCGCCAGTTATGGAATGACGCTGTACAGCAAGCCCGAAATACCGCCCGGAAAGCCGGTGTCAGTTTTATCGAGGTCAACAAAAAGCCGTTTCGGGATGCTATCGCGCCGTTGTATCAAAAGTTTTCCAGAGACCCCGAACAGGCGAAGCTATTGCAGAGGATCAGAACGACCGGAACCCCCGCGCTCGAACAAGAATCTCAAATTCCACCAGCCCATCCGGCAGAAGCAGCTGCAGGGGCATAGATCAATTGAACGTGGCTGGAGCAAGATATGAATATTCAGGCCGCCAAAAATATCATTGATCGTTTGATCGCCGTGCTGGTTGTTTCTGCAATGGCATTACTTGTATTCGCCGTTATCTGGCAGGTGCTGAGCCGCTTTCTTCCGGTTACACCCAGCACTGTTACCGAAGAACTGGCCCGTTTTTTAATGCTGACAGTCGCCATGCTGGGGGCAGCCTATACCACGGGACAGAAAAAACATCTTGCTATCGACCTTGTCAGCTCCCGCCTCAAGGGCAGAAACCGCCGTATTGCAGACCTGCTCTACCATTTGGTTATTGCCTTGTTCGCTCTACTGGTCATGGTGATTGGTGGCATCCGGTTTGCAACAACTACCCTGACCCTCGGCCAGCTGTCTCCGGCTCTGGGTATTCCCGTCGGGCTGGTTTACTGCATCATTCCTTTGGCTGGGGCCTTTATTGTGTTCTATAGCCTGCTGTTTCTCTTTGAATGTTTATGGTCAACCCATTATGCCGAGCATTCGAATACAACCGTAACAGTGCCGACAGAGAAAAAACCGGCAAGATCATGCTGATCCGACATAGCCGGGAACAATGTGACGGAAACGGCGGAGGAAACGAATGGAAGTTGTGACCATTACCATTTTGCTGATCAGTTTTCTGATACTGATCACAGCCGGAATTCCAGTCTCCTTTGCCATTGGTATGGCCACGCTGGCCGCCAGTCTGACCATGCTAACGCCCGATGCAGCCATTGTTTTACTGGCCCAGCGGATGGCAACAGGTCTAAACAGCTTTGCTCTGCTGGCCATTCCCTTCTTTATTCTGGCCGGCATTCTGATGAATCAGGGCGGTATTGCCCGACGGCTTATCTGTTTTTCACAGATGATTGTCGGCCGGTTACCCGGCTCTCTGGCACATGTAAATATTCTGGCCAATATGCTGTTTGGCTCTATTTCAGGATCCGGCGCTGCTTCAGCAGCCGCTGTCGGCAGTGTATTAAGCCCGGTACAGCGTAAGGCCGGCTATGAGCCGGAATTTGCTGCCGCTGTTAATGCAGCCTCTTGCCCGGTGGGCCTGCTGATACCTCCCAGCAATGTAATGATTATCTATGCCCTGACCAGTGGCTCGGTTTCGGTAGCGGCACTTTTTATGGCCGGGTACCTGCCGGGGATATTAATGGGAATTGGCCTGATGCTGGTCACTGCGATTATTGCAACAGGAAAGAATTACCCCAAACCCCAGCGCCCTTCTGTCCGACAGGTATGGATGGCATTCATCGATGCTATTCCCAGCATGATGCTGATTTTGGTTGTGATGGGAGGCATCCTCAGTGGCTTTTGTACGGCAACAGAAGCTTCTGCTTTTGCTGTGGCCTACAGTTTTATCCTGTCTGTCTGCATCTACCGCGAGGTCGATATCAGACAGTTACCTGCTATTTTATTGGAATCAGTCACTACAACATCCATCGTGCTGTTACTGATCGCAGTCTCCATCTGTATGTCCTGGGCCATGACCAACGCCGATTTGCCGTGGATTATCAGTGAAAATTTGCTGCAGCTGACGGATAACCCGGTGCTGATTATTTTGGTGATTAACTTGTTACTGCTGGCAGCAGGCGCATTTATAGATATGACACCAGCAGTACTTATTTTTACGCCTATATTTCTTCCGGTGGCGACTGAACTGGGTATGGATCCATTGCACTTTGGCATCATGATGATCTTCAACCTGTGTATTGGTCTGGTCACCCCGCCGGTTGGTAATGCGTTGTTTATAGGCTGCAGTGTCGGTGAAGTGGATATTCACCGGGTTATAAAACCCATGTTGCCATTTTATGCTGTGCTGTTTGTGATTTTGATGGCTGTGGCCTATATCCCGGAACTTTCCCTGTTCCTTCCAGGATTATTTGGCCTGTGACCGGTCACAACTGCGACCCGAACATGAGGTAAACCATGTCCAGTGAGCTGTTGCATCCCGATCGTTTATTTCCTGCCGACCCGGTAATACGCCATGTAGCCAGGGAAATTTACGAGGACATAAGAGAACTGCCCATTATCAGCCCGCACGGACATATCGAGGCTCGCTGGTTTGCCGAGAACCAGCCGTTTGAAAATCCTTCCGCTCTGTTTATTTCACCCGATCACTATGTGTTCCGAATGCTGTATAGCCAGGGGACATCGATGGAATCTCTCGGGGTTCCTCCTGCCAGCCTCGAAGTCAGTATTGAGCACGACCCCCGCGAAGTCTGGCGCAGATTTGCCAGCCAGTATCGACGTCTGTTCCGGGGAACGCCGTCGCGCCTGTGGATTGATCATGCCTTGTCTGAAGTTTTTGGTATTCAACAGCCACTCACTGCTGATAATGCTGATGAGATTTACGACCAGATCAACATCAGCCTCCATAGTCCGGAGTTTCTACCCCGTAACCTGTTTGAACAGTTCAATATCGAAGTTTTGGCAACAACAGAGTCTGCCATCGACGAGCTAAAACACCATCGAACTCTCAACAATTCTGACTGGGATGGTCGAATCATTACCACCTGGCGCCCGGACAGCGTAACAAACCCCCAGCATCCGGCCTTTGTCCATGATATGCGCTGGCTGGGTGAAATAACTCGCAAGGATACCCATGACTGGCGTGAATATATTGCGGCCTTACGGATACGTCGGCAGATTTTTAGTGATATGGGTGCAACAGCCACAGATCATGGTTTTCCAACACCTTTTACCACTGTATTACAGCCTGATTTTTGTCAGGAGTTACTGACCAAAGCTCTTACTGGAAAGATATCTTCAGAAGAAGCAGAACTGTTTCGTGGTCATATGCTGACTGAAATGGCGCAGATGAGTGTTGAAGATGGTCTGGTAATGCAACTGCATACAGGCAGTCACCGGGATCATAACGCTCTGGTTTTCAGTCGCTTCGGACTGGACAAGGGTTGCGATATTCCAACCGGAGTCAATTTTGTTGAGGGGTTGAAGCCCCTGTTAAATCAGGTTGGTAACAGCCCGGATTTAACCCTGATTGTTTTTACTCTCGACGAATCTACCTACAGCCGGGAACTGGCACCACTGGCCGGTCACTACCCGGCACTGAAGCTGGGCCCCCCCTGGTGGTTTCATGACAGCCCGGAAGGTATGTTGCGCTACCGGCAGCAAATTACCGAAACCGCAGGCTTCTATAATACCGTGGGTTTTAACGACGATACCCGGGCTTTTCTTTCAATTCCTGCCCGGCATGATGTTGCCCGGCGTATGGACAGCCGGTTTCTGGCCACGCTGGTCTGTGAACACCGGCTAACACTGGAAGAGGCCCATGAAACAGCACATGACCTGACCTACCGGTTACCCAAAGCAGCTTACAAACTCTGATACTCAGGACAGCAGATAAACTACGCCGAGTTAACGATGCCGCAACTGAATCAGCAACTTCAACTGCCTACCAGTGTCGACAGCTTCCGCTATGACCGTAACCGGCTGCAAACCGGTATTGTTCATCTTGGACTGGGGGCTTTTCACCGGGCCCATCAGGCACTGTACACAAACGATGTTATAAACCTAACAGGAAAGCTGGACTGGGGTATCTGTGCGGCCAATATCCGCAGTAATCATCAGCTCGTAAATACCTTGAAGCAGCAGGACAATCTCTACACCGTTACCGAATACCAAGCCGATGGCACACCCGAAACACGGGTTTGTGGTGCAATTGTCGATACTCTGTTTTCTCGTCCCGAGCCATATCATCTACTACAAAAAATGGCAGACCCGAATACACGAATTGTTTCCCTGACGATCACCGAAAAAGGCTATTACCTGAAGCCTGCCTCGAGAGAGTTACAGTTGGATCACCCGGATATTCAGCACGATATCACCAGTCCTGATCAGCCTTACACTGCAGCAGGAATGATCGTAAACGCTCTTAACAAACGACGAAAGTCAGGAATTCCGCCATTCACAATAATGAGCTGCGACAATATTCCGGAGAATGGCACTTTAACCCGGCAGGCCGTGGTACAACTGGCAGATACAACAGATCCGGATCTTGCCCTTTGGATCAGGGAAAACGTCGCATTTCCATCCACGACGGTCGATCGGATTGTACCGGCAACAACACCCGAAGATTTGAAGCAGTTGGAAGACAGGCTTGGTTTTCGTGATGGTGCCGCGGTGATTACCGAGTACTTTCGTCAATGGATTATCGAAGATAACTTCCCTCTCGATCGACCCGATTGGGACTTGGTTGATGGGGCCAGATTTGTCAGCGACGTACGACCGTATGAACAAATGAAATTAAGGATGCTCAATGGCAGCCACTCCTTTCTGGCCTACCTTGGTTACCTGGCCGGATATCGCACCATTGCCGACACAATATCAGATCCGGTCTTCTATACAGCAACCCGGCGGCTCATGTGTTCCGAAGCCGCCATATCTCTGGAAATGCCTGACGCAGTAAACCTTGAAGATTACGCGGATCAATTATTGAAACGCTACCGTAACCCTGGCTTAAAACACAAAAATGCACAGATTGCGATGGATGGCAGCCAGAAAATCCCGCAGCGATGGCTTGATACCATACGCTGGCATCTTCAGCGCAACAGCAATTTTGATTGTCTGGCATCAGGCGTTGCCGGATGGATGCGTTATATCACGGGTAACGACGAACAGGGTCAATCCATTGAGTTATCCGATCCGATGCAAGCAGATCTGCAGGGCCTGTTCAAACGCTACAGTAACAGTCCAACGGATTATGTTGCAGCAGTAATAAAACAAGAAACAGTCTTCGGCACAGATCTTGGCCAACACCCTCACTTTATAGCAACAATCCAGGAGGCTTATAACAGACTGCTGAAACAGGGTGCGGCAAAAGCAGTCGCTGCCCTTTCAGCCAGACAGGAGAATTCCTGATGGAACAAACCTGGCGCTGGTTTGGCCCTGATGATCCGGTCACTATCAGTGATATCCGCCAAACCGGTGCAACCGGCATTGTGACCGCCCTGCATCATATACCCAACGGAGAAAGCTGGAGTGTCGAGGCCATTCAACAACGTTGCCATGAAATAGAATGGGATGATTCTCAAAACACGGAAACCGGGTTGAACTGGTCAGTAGTAGAGAGTGTTCCTGTTACAGAAGAAATCAAGCAACAGCGGGGAAACTGGCAAGCCCATATTGAAAACTATAAACAGACTCTGAGTAATCTCGCTGCCTGCGGCATCCATACTGTTTGCTACAACTTTATGCCAGTACTGGACTGGACCCGGACAGACCTTGCATTTCAGTTACCTGACGGATCAAAAGCATTACGGTTTGATGCCACGGCTTTTGCAGCCTTTGATCTTTATATCCTGCAACGCAAGAGCGCTGTGCAGGACTATACCCGCACCGAACAGAAACAAGCCGAGCAGTATTATCGAGCCATGTCTGCGGACGATATTCAGGGTTTGACATCCAATATCATTGCAGGATTACCCGGTGCAGAAGAGGACTATGACCTTCAACAGCTGGAGCAGACTCTGGCTGATTATTCATATATCGATACCAGCGATCTGAGAAATAACCTCTCGGTATTTCTGCAGGAAATAATCCCGCTGGCAGAGCAGCTGGGTATAAGAATGGCCCTGCATCCCGATGACCCGCCTGGACACCTTCTGGGTCTGCCCCGCATTGCCAGTAGTGAACAGGATCTGCAGCGTGTTCTCCAGTTGATAGACTCACCAGCCAACGGTTTGACATTATGCTGCGGTTCACTCGGGGCTCAATCCGATATCGATCTTGCAGGTATTGCCTCCCGACTGGGTCACCGTATCAACTTTGCCCACTTACGCAACACTCATCTGGAATCGGATAACCGGAGCTTCTACGAAGCTGATCATCTGCAGGGTGATCATGATATGTATGCCATTGTCAGAAGTTTGATGCAGGAGCAGTACAAACGCATCCAACAACAACGTCAGGACTACCGTATTCCAATGCGTCCTGACCATGGACACCAGATGCTGGACGATCTGCATAAAACAACCAACCCCGGCTACTCTTGTATTGGCAGAATGCGTGGTCTGGCGGAATTACGGGGGCTGATGATGGGGATCGAGCGCTCTCTGCTTCGGCAGCAGGAACAAACAGCATGACCATAAAAGTTGCCTGTATTGGAGAGTGCATGGCAGAGCTGTCTGAGACAGAAGGAGATCGCTGCACGTTAAGTATGGGAGGTGACACTTACAACACCGCTGTCTACCTTAAACGCTGCATGGGTTCTCGGGCTGATGTGAGCTTTATTTCAGCTCTTGGGGCTGATGGTCTGAGTAACCGTATGCTGCAGCAATGGCAGGATGAAGGGTTAAATTGTGACCTGGTTACCCAAATTGCTGACAAGCAACCGGGCCTTTACAGTATTCAATTGACACCTGAGGGCGAACGCAGCTTCTGTTACTGGCGCAATGACTCAGCTGCCAGAAGTTTGTTTTCCCAGGGCCTTAGCCTTAAACAACTCCTCACCCTGCAGACATCATTTGATCTGTACTTTATTTCTGGTATCTCTCTGGCAATTCTTGACCCTGCCAGTCGGAAATTACTGGTCTACCTGATGGCGCAGGCTCACCAGAGAGGAGCCACCATTGCTTTTGATAGTAACTACCGCCCTATGATTTGGGAATCAGAAGTAACTGCACGTCACTGGATAAATGAGGTCCTGCAATTTGTCGATATCGCACTGGTCTCATTTGATGATGAGAAAAAACTATTCGGTGATAAAAAAACCGAGCAAATGCTTTCCCGGCTTAAAACGACTAAAGAAGTTGTGGTGAAACAGGGAGAAAACGGTTGTCATCTAGGAGGCACTCTTACCAAAAACAGCACGGTACCAGCCAAGCAGATCAAAGAAGTTATTGATACAACCGCAGCAGGTGATGCCTTTAACAGCGCTTACCTTGCTGCTCGTATGATGAACCAGTCCCCACTACAGGCAGCCCGCAACGGAAACCGGCTGGCTGCAAAAGTTATCCGCCACAAAGGAGCCATTATACCCGCGGAGCAGATGGAGTGAGTGTTTCAGATATTCTGCAGCAGGCATCACCTGTTCTGCCCGTTATTACACTCCACCAGCCGGAACAGGCTGTGCCTCTCGCTGAGTCCCTGATGGCAGGCGGATTAAGTGTGCTGGAAATCACTTTAAGAACGGATGGTGCTCTTGATGCTATATCCAGAATAAAGCGTGTCTTCCCGGAATGTTGTGTCGGAGCCGGCACAGTGATCCATAGCAACCAACTTAACAATATAAAAGACAGTGGTGCAGATTTTATTGTTACACCCGGGTTTTATCCGGGGTTATTACAGCAGGCCAGGCAAACATCAATCCCGATACTACCCGGAGTAGCCACCCCGGGAGAAATCATGCAGGCTATAAGTATGGGGTTTGATACGCTGAAACTGTTCCCTGCCCGAATCCTTGGTGGGCCTGCCACCCTTAAAGCACTGGCTGGTCCGTTCCCGCAGACAAAGTTTTGCCCAACCGGAGGGATTTCAGTTGCAGATCTTGCCAGCTATCTGGCCCTTCCAAATGTTCCCTGTGCCGGAGTGTCGTGGCTGACACCCCGGCAACTGATAGAAGCAAAAGACTGGCCGGCAATTACTGCACAGGCGAAAGACTTTCTGGCGGAAAAATCAGGCATTAACGGATGAAACGCCCGCACCTTCTGAACGGTAGGGTTGGCTATCTGCCCAGCGCATCACCAGCAAGGCCAAAATACTCGCTACGGTAAAACCACCGGTCAGCGGAATAATAGTCTGGTTAAAAGCAGCGCCAAGACTGGCACCGATAACCAGTGCAACCATGCCACTGATCAGACTGATAACCGATGTTGCCACACCTGCAATATGTCCCATCGGTTGCATTGCAACCGAGTTCATATTGCCAAACACAAAACCGATACAGAAAAAGACCGCAATCATTACCGCCAGAAAAATATTCAGGGAGACAACCACACCGGTTATGAGGGAGTAAGCACACAGTATGCCGCAAAGCAGTGCTATACCGATCGTTGCCGTCTGACACAGCGCCTTCATACCAAAGCGAACCACGATACGCGAGTTCAGTAACCCGGCAGCTCCAACAGCCAAAGCCAGGATTGCAAAGTACAGTGCAAACAGATCACCAGCCTGATAGATCTCGTGAAAGATCTGCTGGGAAGACATCAGGTAACTACTGAAAACACCGGAAATCATACCCAGCGCCAGGGTATATCCGATGGTTGTGCTATTGGTGCAGATTTCCTTCACGCCCGCAATAAATGTCTGCAGATTGAATGCCCGACGATTCTCGGCTGTCAGGGTTTCCTGCTGTCGCAGCCAGAACCAACACAACAGCAATGCGGCCATCAGACTGAAGACAATAAAGATATAACGCCACTCGGCAACAGCCAGCACAAGCTGCCCTCCCAACGGGGCGACACAGGGCACCAGAATAAACACCGACATAGCCATCGACATAATCCGGGCCATATCCACTCCGGCATACTGGTCACGCACAATAGCGACTGCCAATACCCGGACCGCAGCCACACCCACACCCTGCAATATGCG
Source organism: Spongorhabdus nitratireducens (assembly GCA_947387575.1). Classification (GTDB taxonomy): domain Bacteria; phylum Pseudomonadota; class Gammaproteobacteria; order Pseudomonadales; family Endozoicomonadaceae; genus CANDOC01. The sequence continues at coordinate 65,899 of CANDOC010000015.1, read as the reverse complement.
ACCAGCCAGCATTACAGAAAAGCTGCCTGCAAGTGCAGAAACCAGACTACCACCCAGAAAAATCAGAATACCCAACGCGACGACGGGCTTGCGTCCAAAGCGGTCAGACAGTGGCCCGTAAATAATCTGGGCCAAAGTATTGCCCAATAAAAAGAAGACGATTACCTGCTGTCGGTCATTGGCATTGGGTACTGCCAGCTCCTGACCAATCTGGGGCAGTGCCGGCAGCATCATATCGATTGAAAGTGCTGCCAGAGACATCATAAAAGCGGTAAGCGCAATAAGCTCTGCTCTTCCGTGCCCGGACGCAGTGCGGGCGGAAAGCTGTGAAGTGGTGGCCTGAGACATGAGTACTACTGTCCATACATTATTGTTCTGGACCAGAAAACGTTCAGGCAGGGATTACTGCATTGGAAGAGTGCTGAGTCCATTCATCGGGAGCAACAGGTTACGCAACCTGTCCACATCATTCAATTTGAATAATACTTAGAGAGCGTTCTCAGTTAGCTATGAGACTCGTGCGATTTCACCTGCCCGTTTTCCTGGTCGTATGAGAGAAGGTCAATGCCAGCCGAGGTACTTGTTCCCATCGCTGACGGCTCTGAAGAAATTGAAGCTGTCACTGTTATTGATACCCTGCGCCGTGCCAACTGTAATGTGACTGTTGCAGCCTGTACGGAAGAAAACCGTTTATCGATCGAGGCTTCCAGAGGTGTCCGGCTTATTGCCGACTGCCATATCAACTTCTGTGCCAGCCAGAGTTTTGACCTGATTGCCTTGCCGGGAGGTATGCCTGGCGCCCGTCATCTTCGGGACTGTGAGCCATTAATTTCATTACTACAAAGGCAGCAACAGGCGGGGCGATGGTATGCCGCAATCTGTGCCGCTCCGGCTGTGGTTTTGGCCCACCATGCGCTATTGGATAATGTCTGTGCAACCTGTTATCCGGACTATCTGGACCAGCTGGAAACCGCCCTGCCCAGCCCGGATACACCAGTTGTCGTTGATCCCAAAAACCGGGTGATTACGGCACAAGGACCTGCCAGTGCCATGAGTTTCAGCTTTGCCCTGATTGATGCGCTGTGTGGCAAGGATATGCATCGCCCGATTGCAAGACAGATGCTCGCTATCCAGTAATTTCGCTCACTTCTGATCTAATAAATCCAGTATATTATCTGCCAGCCAGGTAAATGCCGGCCCCCGGCTATGACCGGGGGCTGAAATACGTTCAACCGGCAGGCTCCAGGCTTTGTAGTCTATCTCTACGGGTAATGCCTTTAACTGATTGCTGTAATGCTCTTCTTCCAGCAGATGACGAGGAATATAACTCCAGCCAAATCCCTGCAGTGCCAGCTCCCGCAACATATACAGGTTATTGCACCACCAGATATCAGGCCCTAGCTCATCAAAGTCACGTAATACCTGTCCTTCCACGCCCTTTACCAGCAACTGCCGATACTGCGCCAGATCACTCAACTCTACGGACTTCATTGCAGACAACGGGTGATCAAATGCAGCTACTGCCACAAACGGCAGCAGTCCGATAAAAACGGAATCCAGTTTCGGATTCAAACCCGGAGCTGCAAACATTAACCCAAGATCAGCAGCCCCGGACTCCACCAGTCCCGGTGCATCCGGACTGGCAACACTAATAAATGTCAGCTGGGTTGCCGGAAACAGCTCAGCAAATTGCTTTAGCATGTTACTGGCTCCTGGCAGCAACAAGGCCTCATCCAGTGCCAATACCAGCCGGGTCTCATGATCACCGGCAAAACTGGAAACCGCCTGCTCCATTCGATAATGATGTTGCAGCAGGCTGCGGGCATGCATGAACAGTGCCCGTCCCTGCTCGGTCAGAACCGGAGAGCGGCCACTGCGTTCAAACAGAGCAATATCAAAATCAATTTCCATATTGATAATGCCCTGACTTACCACGGATTGAGACTTGCCCAGCTTTCTTGCGGCCGCCGAAAACGAACCTGTTTCAGCTGCAGCCACAAACATTCGCAATTGTTCCAGCGTATACATATCGTTAAAACCGATAGAAGCTAACTTTGTTCCACCCAAAATAAAAATAGAATGGAGAAATATCAACATACGGATTCAACGAACTTATCCATGTCTTACAAAGAACGAATTTTTCACGCTGTATTGTTTGAAGTGATCGCACTGCTACTTGCCATTGTTCTTGGCTCATACATAACAGGCAAAGACACCGTCAGTATGGGTGGGATTGTTGTCATCCTGTCCGTCTGCGCCATGGTATGGAACTACATTTACAATTGGGGAATTGATCACTATCTGCAGATAGAACGTGACCAGCGCGGATTAAAATTCCGCATTCTGCATAGTCTTGGCTTTGAGTGTGGACTCATCTTTGTCTCTGTGCCTTTTTTGATGTGGGCACTGGACATGCCATTCTTGCAGGTGCTGCTGCTTGATATTGGTGGCGTGGTTTTCTTTCTGGTTTATTCACTGGTTTTTAACTGGGCCTATGACCGATTCTTAGGGTAGACATTAAGTCTCAAGCACCCACAAAGCATAGGACAGAGTTCATCTTGATATAGTCTACGGTAAAACCATTCTGAGGCTGAACAAGATGAACTGCATTGATATTAGAACAGTTGAAAAAACTGCTGACCTGCTTCTCTCAAGCCGAGCTGACTCAAATCGCTGAACAAGTAGGTTTCACTATCCGGTTACGGAACATCATGCCCCTTGATTTCATCCTGTCTCTGATAACGGCCTTGGGCGGGGATGGCAACGCCACGACACTGGCTGACCTTCATCGAAAATTTAACGAGTTGACTGGCTGTAACGTCACTTATCGCTCATGGATCAATCAGCCCAAGAAAGACACTCTGCCTACGCTGATACTCTGGCTCTGGTTCTGCTGTCTGGAGCTGTTCTCCCGTAAGGTTCTGGCATTTGATGAAAATAGTCCCTTCTCAGATTTTGAGCACATTTATATCCATGACGGCTCTTCCCAAGCCGTGTATAAGGCTTTGGAGGATGTGTTCCCTGGCCGTTTCTCCAGGATAAGCCCGGCAGCTGTTGAGATTCATACAACGATGGATCTTCTCAATGACAATCTCGTGCGGGTTCAGCTGACGGAGGATACCCGTTCAGAAAGAGCCTGCCTGCCGTCATCGCCATCATCACTGGCTTTGACTGTATGAGACTGGGTTTATGCTTTTTGGGTGGAGCTTAATGTCTATCCTAAGAGAAACTACTAAATCCGACTCAGTGATCCATTTTAAAGCGATTTTCCGTGGTACTGAATTGAATACCTCCTCAGACGTTATCTGGATTTCCAAAATGAGCTTATTGCCAAAATAAAAACAGCCGCTTAGAATCGGATTTCGCGTTTAACTTAGAACTAATAATCAATAAAAAAACAAAGAACAAAAAAGAGAAGATTCTCGAACATAAGGAGTTAAGCATGGCTAAGAAAGTATTAATTGTAGATGACTCGTTTTACATGAGGTCGCAGATTAAGATATCACTTGAAGAAAATGGCTTTGATATAATAGGAGAAGCCCCAGACGGTGAAACAGCGATAAACTTGGCCTTGGAACTCCAGCCAGACCTCATCACATTGGATAACATTCTTCCTGACATGATGGGCTTCGAAATACTGAAGATCCTGAAAGAAGAAGGTTTGGAATCAAAATTTTTGCTAGTCAGTGCTGTCGGGCAGCAAACTGTCGTCAATAAATGTAAAAAACTAGGTGCCGACGACTACGTAGTCAAACCTTTTACTTCAGAAGATTTGGTGAAAGCAGTCAATAATATACTTTAATTCTTAATAAAAAAATGTTCCGCCAGCCGTATTACCAAAGTTGCGGGAATAAAGCTAATACGGTCGGCTCGATGATATCCGGCAAGCCAGAAGCTGCTATTCTGACTTGCCATGCAACCCGTCTTATCAGGCCACACTCTGCTTCTTGGCAAACACCGCCAGACCACCACGGGAAGTCTCGCGATATTTGCTCTGCAGGTCCAGACCGGTTTGATACATGGTCTCGATAACACTGTCGAGAGAAACCTCGTGGTTACCATCGCCACGCATGGCCAGACGACAGGCGGTAATCGCCTTGATAGCTGCCATACCGTTACGCTCGATACACGGTACCTGAACCAGGCCGGCAATCGGGTCACAGGTCATACCCAGGTTGTGTTCCATGCCGATTTCAGCCGCATTCTCAACCTGATGAACATTACCGCCCATCACAGCAGCCAGAGCACCGGACGCCATGGAACAGGCACTGCCGACTTCAGCCTGACAACCCGCTTCAGCACCGGAAATGGATGCATTCATCTTATACAGCGCGCCGATAGCCGCAGCTGTCAGCAGGAAGTTGCGAATACCCTGCTGATCGGAACCCTTGATAAAGCGGGTGTAATAAGCCAGTACTGCCGGAATGACACCAGCCGCACCATTTGTCGGAGCCGTTACGACACGACCACCACAGGCATTCTCTTCATTAACCGCCATGGCGAACAGGGTAACCCAGTCCATAATGGCAAAGTGATCTGTCAGCATGGATTCAGGGTTAGCCATCAGAGTGCGATGCATATCGGATGCACGACGCTTCATACCACTGACCGGCAGAGTGCCCTGCATTTTCAGGCCACGATCGATACAGTTGCGCATCACATCCCAGATCTGGTCGATACCCTGGTTAACCGCTTCCTCGTCACCGTTGGTACGCACCTTTTCATTGGCCATCATCAGTTCAGCAATGGTGATGCCATCTCGCTCACACATTTCCAGCAGATCTGCACCGCTTTTGAATGGGTAAGGCAGTTCCGGCTGACCACTGTCTGCTGGTTGCAGGCCATCTTTGGTTGCATTGAATTCATCAGCGCAAACAATAAAGCCACCGCCAATGGAGAGGTAGGATTTGTAGTAGATGACAATGCCGTTAGCGTCGGAAGCAAAAATCCGCATGCCGTTCGGGTGTTCCGGCAACTCCTCACCAAAGTGGAAAATCATCTGGCTTTCGTAATCAAACGGAATGGAGTGAGTACCGCCCAGCTTCATGGAGCTGCTGTTACGAATGTAGTCGTATGCCTTGTCTGCCTCATCCGGGTCAACAGTATCCGGACGGAAGCCGGCCAGACCCAGCAGCGTTGCCTTGTCAGTCGCGTGACCGACACCGGTATGGGCCAGTGATCCATACAGACCAACACGAATACTTGCGGTCGACTCAAACACACCTTTTTGTTTGAGCTCATTGACGAAGCGCTGTCCCGCCCACATCGGCCCCATAGTATGGGAACTGGAAGGACCAATGCCGATTTTAAAGATATCGAAAACGCTCAGGGTCATGACTTTCTCCAGCCTGCCGGAATACTACTTCCGGGTCACTGCTGTAATTCACATTTGATGGCGGTCAGGGCAGAAGCACCTTGTGGCGCATCATCTAACAGCATGAAAATTGGCGCGGATCATACCAACCTGTTCTCGAACCTGTCTTCCCGTAAAAGACGATATTTTGTCGTTCCGATCATGGTAAAAACCGCGACCAGACTGTTGTCTAAAATCAGAAAATAAACCAACCAGACGACATTGCTATAACAGCACTCAAGACAGTCTTCGAGGAAATAGAGTTGATCCGTCTAAAAAAATGCCCGCAACCTTCAGGGTGCGGGCATTGATCAATCACAGTAGCAAATTGCTGCCCGCTATCTTACATAAAGAAGTTGGAAGCGATAAAGCCTGTGATGGTGATGATACCCATAATCAGGGTAAAGGTGTTAGCACCGGACTCGTACTTGCGCAGAGCCGGGATCTTCTTAACAGCCAGTACCGGCATAACAAACAGGATCATCGCCAGGATCGGTGCTACCAGCGCTTCAATCATGCCCATGACACTGACGTTGGCATAAGCGATAGCCCATACAGCCAGGGTAATAAACATCATGCTGAAACGGTTCACACGAGCTTCGCTGATTTCAGCCTTCGGGTTACGCTTCTTCAGCACGTTGACCACAATGCTGTTCAGACCTTCACGGCTACCCATGTAGTGACCGAAGAAAGAAGAGCTGATAGCTACCAGGGCAACGATCTGGGCCAGCCAGCCAAACAGGTTGTTATCAGTGCGCTGGGCAAAGTAAGACAGAATGGCAATGTTGTCGTTCTTGACCTGGGCCAGTTCTGCCGGAGACAGGGTCAGGACACAGGAGAATACAAAGAACATTACAAAGCCGGTCAGCAGCATGGAAGTACGCAGCAGGGTGCGGCTGGCAGCCGGTTCGGCGTTGTCACCCAGATCCTTGCGGTAAGCAGAAGCAAAGGAAGATACGGCCGGAGAGTGGTTAAAGGCAAAAACCAGTACCGGAATGGTGACGAACATGGTCTTGAAGAAGTCAGCCATATTGAACGGCGCATCAAACTGGGCACCGTTCCACTCGGGAACCAGGTACAGGGAAACACCCAGCAGTACCGCGATCAGCGGATAAACAATGGCCTGGGTCACTTTCAGTACCAGCTTCTGGCCGGCAACCATAACACCTACCAGCGCAACAACCAGTACGAAGCTCAGCAGCAGACGCGGCGGAGGCGTCATGCCCAGCTGGTTGATAATCAAGCTGTTTACAGTATTGGTGATACCAATGCCGTAAATCATCAGAATCGGGAAGATAGATGCAAAGTAACCAACGGTGATCACAGAACCGGCTTTCGGGCCGAAGTGTTCAACCACTGCGTCAGTGATATTACCGTCCGGGTTGGAAGAAGACAGGCAGAACCGGGTCAGGCCACGGTGCGCCAGAAAAGTCATCGGACCGACCAGTACGGTCATGGCGATCAACGGCCAGATACCGCCCAGACCGGCATTAATCGGCAGAAACAAAACACCTGCGCCAACTGCGGTGCCGAACAGAGCCAGCATCCACTCCATGTCACGCTTTTTGCCAGCGCTGGCGGCAGCATTGCTTGCACTGACAGTACCTTGCATCATCTCTTGAGTCTGATCCACGGTGCCTCCAAAGGCGGTATGTAAACGTCTGAAGAAGTACTTCCGGGAGGGGATGGGGGAGGAAGTACTGCTCATGAAAAATCGGTGGGCACTTTATGAGTAAACGGAGATTTACACACTCCGAAAGCACACCTATTTATTTTGCAATTTCCCGTAAATATCAGGTAACCCAACGTACAAAATCAGCCGAAACCACCGGATCATTACATGTCTTTGTTAAATATCGCTGATTTTGCTGGAGCCTTTGCGCTGCAAGGGTTTCAGGATAATTTTGTTAACTTTTTCAACTCAATTTAAATTAACAATCCGGTCTTTCATCGATCAGGCAAAAAACTTACACTTTGCTGACAAACAGCCTGCCCCGCAGCATTTATCTGATGCTGTCAGAAGCAGACCATTGTGATGGGTGTTCACGTTAACCTGATTCACCTTCACGCCCGGGTTAGTTACGTTGTCAGCCTGAAGACCTGTCCTATGCCATTTCAAAAATGTATTCCGTGCCTGCTGGCACTGATAGCTGCTTTTGCCTTGCCTGATATTGTTTTTGCCGAAGGGGTGCTGAATGTTGTGCAGCAACGCATTCTTTCTATTTTCTTGCTGGCAACCTTTCTTTGGGTAACCGAGCTGATTCCGGCCTTTGCCACTTCGTTGCTGATTATTACCCTGCTGGTTTTCACCGCTTCAGATAACGCTCCGTTTTTCCTGCGTGGAGAACTGGGCCAGCATGCACTGAACTACAGTGAAATTTTCAGCAGCTTTGCGTCTCCGATTATTATTCTGTTCCTGGGTGGTTTTTTTATTGCGCTGGCCAGTGCCAAATACAAGCTGGACCTGAACCTGGCCCGGGTGCTGCTAAAGCCTTTTGGACGTCGCTATGAAACGGTGATGCTGGGCATCATGATGATTACCGGCGTCTTCTCGATGTTTATGAGCAACACCACAACCACCTTGATGATGCTCACGATCATGACACCACTATTGGCTGATATGGACCGGGACGATCCGGGAGTTCGGGCGATGGTGCTGGCGATACCTGTGGCAGCCAACCTGGGTGGAATGGGCACACCGATTGGTACACCACCCAATGCCATTGCTTTCCGTTATTTCACCGGGGAGCACGCCATTACCTTCGGCAGCTGGATGGCATTTGCAGTTCCGCTGGCCATCATCATGATCGCTTTCAGCTGGCAATTGTTACTGCGGCTTTATCCGACCCGAAGCCACGAAATTAAAATCAAAATTGACTCTACTTTTGAAAGAGGACTCAAGCCCTATATTGTCTATGCTACGGTATTGCTGACCGTACTACTGTGGGTGTTTTCCGGCTTACATGGCATGAATGCTTACGCCGTAGCCATCCTGCCGGTCGCCATATTCAGTATTACCGGTATTGTCGGCAAGCATGATCTGAAAGATATCAGCTGGGATGTGCTGTGGTTGCTGGCCGGAGGTATTGCCATTGGGGCTGCACTGAGCACTTCCGGACTGGCACTGAAGCTGGTCAGTATGATGAGTTTTGACAGCCTGCCGGTGGTACTGATATTCCTTGGCATGTCGGTTGTCTGTGTATTGATGGCCACGTTCCTGTCCAATACTGCAACCGCTAACCTGCTGATGCCTATTGCTGCGACCATGTCAGTTTCCATCGCCGGAATCGGCGACTGGGGCGGACTGGTCGCTATTGCATCCCTTGTTGCACTGTCATCATCACTGGGGATGGGGCTGCCGATCAGCACACCACCCAATGCGCTCGCTCATGCTTCAGGAATGGTGCAAACCAGAGACTTTATTCGCACCGCCAGAATCATCAGCCCGCTCGGTATTTTGCTGATTTGTAGTGCCTTGTCCGTCATGGTCTGGTTAGGAATTCTTACCTGAACTCAACAATCCGCAACTAAATTCAACTGGATTTTATAAAGCGAGCTGTTTATTGACTCGCATCAATATTAAACTACCAGTCTCAACTATAGTTGAGCGACAGTTGAGCCATTGCAGAATCCGGTTGAATTTGGTTATCAGTATTCTGAATTGTTAGTCTTGGCTTGCTGTAATTTGTAACACATCATCCTGAGGTCACGATGTCCGTCTTCAACTCTGTTTCCGCACCTGATCAACAGACGCTTGATCGTCTGGCAGAAGACGTGACAGCGATACCGTTCAGTGACACTGACCGCCAGATCCTGGAATCTTTGAAGGTTGTTGTCGACGGTATTGCTGCAGCTTTTGGTAACAGCTGCGAGGTTGCTCTTCACTCACTGGAAGACCTGACCTGCTCTACTATCAAGATTGCCAACAGCAGCCTCAGTGGCCGCCGTATCGGCAGTCCGATTACTCCGCTCGGACTGCGCCAGCTGCATGACATCTCCAAGCAGGCTACAACCGATACCAGCACCTCATTCAAGCACTCCCCTGACGGTCAGCTGCTGCGTTCCACCAGCATGGTAATCCGCAACGACGAACAACGTCCGATTGCCATGTTGTGCGTCAACATCAACATGAGCGCACCGGCCTTTGACTTTATGCAGAGCCTGCTGGGTGAGTATCCGACTACCGCACCGGAGCGTGAGGCCTTCCCGGACACTATCGATGACCTGGTCGAGCACAACATCGAGCAGACCATTGCTGAAGTCAACAGTAACCGGGAAATCTCCAACAAGGCCAAGAACCGTCACATCATCATGACGCTGTTCGACAAGGGTATCTTTGAAATAAAAGATACAGTCCCGCTGGTCGCATCTAAACTGGGTGTGACCCGACATACAGTTTATCTGTACATACGACAGAAAAAGTCAGCAGATACCTGAATTCAGGATCCGCAGCTATAGGTCATAGCTACAGATATAGCGAGTTATAAAGCTACAGAGATTATCAGCTCTGCCGAGCTAGTAATCTAAGTCCGGATTTAAAGGCAAGGCCCTCGCCTCATACTGAGGGCCGCTAAGGCCCTGAAGAATCCTTGCAGACCAACGACGTCGACTGTCTACTCTTCGCTACAGGCTAGTTGCTACAACAGCCTGTTCCGAAAAAAGTAAAGCCACGCCGGCCGGCAAGCACCTCCCAGGGCATGCTCTCGAGCACTTTCGTTTATATATGAGCTGTCAGCGTTAAACCAATGCATACACTATACATCGCCCCTACACACTTCGGCACCGGCCTGACTTCCGCCTCGCTGGGCCTAGTTCGTGCGCTGGACCGCCTCGGTGTCCGGGTTCATTACTTCAAGCCCATTTCTGTACCGGGTTTCGACGTAATCCGTCCGGGTTCTTCCAATGAAGTGGTACAGGACCTGACCAGCCAGCAGATGCCAGACCCTATTTCCATGGAAACCGTGGAAGACCTGCTGGGTGATAACAAGCTGGACGTACTGCTGGAAGATATCGTTGCCCGCTTCGATCAGGCTTCCAGAGGTGCTGATGTTGTTGTCGTGGAAGGTATGCAGCCGACACGCGGTGCACCTTACATCGCCAGCCTGAACAGCGAAATGGCACGTGCGCTCGACTCCCGTGTAGTGCTGGTCAGCTGCCCTGAAGAAGACGAAACTCTGTCCGAACTGGCTGACCGACTGGAAATTACTGCCGAACATTACGGCAAGGGCGGACTCAACAGCCGCCGCATCCTGGGTTACATCATCAACAAGCTGGATGATGCATCACTGGAACAGCTCCACAGCGATGAGCGCTTTGCCCGCCTGCCGGACCTGTCCAAGCGCAAGGCCATGCCGATTGGCTATATTCCGTGGAAAAACGAACTGTCTGCGCCTCGCACCAGTGACCTGGCGGCCAGCATCAAGGCCTCCATCATGTTTGAAGGTGATATCGATCAGCGTCGTGTAACCAGCCGGGTTTTGACTGCCCGTACTGCAGCCAACATGGCTGAAATGCTGAAGCCGGGCGCGCTGATTATCACCCCGGGAGACCGTGACGATATTATCCTGGCCAGCTCCATGGCAGCCCAGAACGGTGTACCGCTGGCCGGCCTGCTGTTGACCGGTGGTGAAGCTCCGGCCGACTCCATTCTGGACCTGTGCCGTCCGGCGATTCAGAGCAGTGGCCTGCCGGTTATTTGTTGCAATACCTCTTCTTACAAGACCGCCACCATGCTGGACCGCCTGCCGGGCCATATGCCGGCTGACGACAGAGAGCGCATTGACCGGGTTATGGAAACTGTTGCTGATCATATCAACAGCGACTGGCTCCACAGTCTGATTGCCACCACAGCTGAAGAGCGCCTGTCTCCTCCGGCCTTCCGTTACCAGCTGGTGCGCAAAGCCCAGCAAGCACAGAAGCGTATTGTACTGCCGGAAGGCGATGAGCCGCGCACCATCAAAGCGGCGGCTATCTGCCAGGAGCGTGGCATTGCCAACTGTGTGCTGCTGGCCAAGCGTGAAGAGGTTGAAGCCGTTGCTGCCAGTCAGGGCATTACCCTGCCGGAAGGACTGGAAATCATCGATCCGGAAACCATTCGTAAAGATTACGTTGATCCGATGGTTGAGCTGCGCAAGCACAAGGGCCTGAACGAGCCGATGGCTGAAGCCCAGCTGGAAGATACCGTGGTACTGGGTACCATGATGCTGGCTGAAGATCACGTCGATGGTCTGGTATCCGGTGCAGTTCACACTACCGCCAACACCATCCGTCCGGCATTCCAGCTGATCAAACCGAAGCCGGGTTCCGGCATGGTATCTTCTGTCTTCTTTATGCTGATGCCGGAACAGGTACTGGTATACGGTGACTGTGCAGTTAACCCGGATCCGACTGCAGAACAGCTGGCTGCTATTGCTATCCAGAGTGCTGATTCTGCCGCTGCATTCGGTATCGAGCCTCGCGTTGCGATGCTGAGCTACAGCACCGGCAGCTCCGGCCAGGGCAGCGATGTCGAGAAGGTTATCGAAGCTACTCGCATCGCCCGTGAACAGCGCCCGGATCTGATGATCGACGGCCCGCTGCAGTACGACGCCGCTTCTGTTGAATCCGTTGCCAAGAGCAAGGCGCCGGGTAGTGACGTTGCCGGCCGTGCCACTGTATTTGTATTCCCGGACCTGAACACCGGTAACACCACCTACAAGGCAGTACAGCGTAGTGCCAACGTAGTCAGCGTCGGCCCGATGCTACAGGGTCTGCGCAAGCCGGTTAACGACCTGTCCCGCGGCGCGCTGGTTGACGACATTGTATTTACTGTTGCCCTGACAGCGATTCAGGCCGAACAGGGCTAACATCAGGCTGGACAAGCCATATTTTTTAACCTGGCGGAGAATCCCCTTCTTCGCCAGGCAGTTTGAAACGACGACATATCCACATATTTTCTTCAACGTTACCCGATAAACTCGAGGTTTAATCGTTATGACTACTGAAACCCAAGCCTGGGAAGGCTTCACTACCGGTGAATGGTCCGAGTCCGTTAACGTACGTGACTTCATCCAGAAGAACTACACTCCGTACGAAGGCGACGACAGCTTCCTGGCCGGTGCGACCGAAGCCACCGACAAGCTGTGGATCGACGTGATGGAAGGCATCAAGGTCGAGAACAAGACCCTGGCACCTCTGGACTTCGATACCAGCGTAATCTCCACCATCACCAGCCACGATGCCGGTTACATCAACAAGGATCTGGAGACCATCGTTGGTCTGCAGACCGAGAAGCCGCTGAAGCGTGCCATCATGCCGAACGGCGGTGTACGCATGATCGAAGGTTCCTGCAAGGCTTACGACCGTGAGCTGGATCCTCAGGTTTCCAAAATCTTTAGCGAATACCGCAAGACCCACAACCAGGGTGTATTCGACGTTTACACCAAAGACATCCGTAACTGCCGCAAGTCCGGCGTTCTGACCGGTCTGCCGGATGCTTACGGCCGTGGTCGTATCATTGGTGACTACCGTCGTGTTGCCCTGTACGGTATCGACTTCCTGATGAAGGACAAGGCTGCCCAGCACGCTTCTCTGGAAGACAAGCTGACCAACGGCGAAGATCTGGAAGCAACCATCCGTCAGCGTGAAGAGATCTTCGACCAGTGGCGCGCCCTGGACCAGATGAAGACCATGGCTCAGAAGTACGGCTGCGATATCAGCAAGCCGGCTACCAACGCTAAAGAAGCTGTTCAGTGGACTTACTTCGGTTACCTGGCTGCGGTCAAGAGCCAGAACGGTGCCGCCATGTCTCTGGGTCGTGTAGCGTCCTTCCTGGACATCTACATCCAGCGTGATCTGGACAAGGGCATCATCACTGAAACTGAAGCCCAGGAATTCATCGACCACTTCGTTATGAAGCTGCGTATGGTTCGCTTCCTGCGTACTCCTGAGTATGATGAACTGTTCTCCGGCGACCCGATCTGGGCGACCGAATCCATCGGTGGTATGGGTCTGGACGGCCGTACTCTGGTTACCAAGAACAGCTTCCGCTTCCTGCACACCCTGTACAACATGGGTCCGTCACCGGAGCCGAACATCACTGTACTGTGGTCTGAAAACCTGCCGCAGAACTTCAAGGATTTCTGCTCCAAGGTTTCCATCGACACCAGCTCTATCCAGTACGAAAACGATGACCTGATGCGCAAGGACCTGAACAGCGATGACTACGCTATCGCTTGCTGCGTATCCCCAATGGTTGTTGGTAAGCAGATGCAGTTCTTCGGCGCCCGTGCCAACCTGGCCAAGGGTCTGCTGTACGCCATCAACGGCGGTGTTGACGAGAAGCTGCTGACTCAGGTTGGTCCGAAGACTGATCCGATCACTTCCGACGTACTGGAATTCGACGATGTTATGGCGCGTCTGGACACCTTCATGGACTGGCTGGCCAAGCAGTACATGACTGCCCTGAACTGCATCCACTACATGCACGACAAGTACAGCTACGAAGCCGCCCTGCTGGCACTGCACGACCGTGACGTAGTACGTACCATGGCTTGTGGTATCGCCGGTCTGTCCATCACTGCTGACGCCCTGTCTGCTATCAAGCACGCCAAGGTCAAGCCGGTTCGCAACGAAGACGGTATTGCTCTGGACTTCGAAATCGACGGTGACTTCCCGAAATACGGTAACAACGACGACCGTGTTGACAGCATCGCCTGCGACCTGGTTGAGCGCTTCATGAAGAAAATGGCTGCGCTGAACACCTACCGCAACTCCCGTCCGACCCAGTCTGTACTGACCATCACCTCCAACGTGGTATACGGCAAGAAGACCGGTAACACTCCAGACGGTCGTGAAGCCGGTGCTCCTTTTGCTCCGGGTGCCAACCCGATGCACGGTCGTGACACCAGCGGTGCGATTGCTTCCCTGAGTTCCGTAGCCAAGCTGCCGTTTGAATACGCTCAGGACGGTATCTCCTACACCTTCTCCATCGTGCCGAAGGCTCTGGGCAAGGACGACAGCACTCAGCAGCGCAACCTGTCCAACCTGATGGACGGTTACTTCCTGAATGACGAAGGTCGTGAAGGCGGTCAGCACCTGAACGTTAACGTGATGAACCGTGAAATGCTGCAGGACGCTATGGAATGCCCGGAGAAATACCCGAGTCTGACCATCCGCGTTTCCGGTTACGCTGTACGCTTCAACTCCCTGACTCGCGAACAGCAGCTGGATGTTATCACCCGTACCTTTACTGAAACCATGTAATCCGGTTTCAATTAAAGATCAGGTGTAAAACCCGAAACGGGGCATGAAATATCATGCCCCGTTTTTATTTAGTTTTTAAGCAGTCCTGGTTTAAATCAGAAAATCCAGTGTTCCGCTATCAAAACCATTCTTTAATGCAGGGAACAGGGTTTCCGGCGCATCCGGGTAGCCAAACCACTGTGCCAGTGTTGCATTCACCTGGTCAGCAGCAATTTCGGGAATAATCCGACCCCGGTTACTGTCATAAGGTCCATTCGGGGACAGATCCGGCCAGCGACCACAAGCCTTCTCTCCGTTAACAGCACCTCCCATTATCAACTGATGCCCTGCCCAGCCATGATCAGTGCCGGATTCATTCGGGATAATCCGGCGTCCGAAATCCGACATGGTAAAGGTTGTAACATTATCCAGCAGCCCCATCTGTTTCAGATTGGCATGAAAGGCTGCCATCGCATCTGCCAGTTGTTGCAACAGTATCTGGTGTCGCTCCTGCTGATTACCATGGGTATCAAACCCGCCCAGCTCCATATAATACACCTGACGCCGGTGGCCAAGATCACCCCGGATACTGATCATTCTAGCTGCCGCGGCCAGTGTTTCACCCAGCCTGGTATCGGGGTAACTGGCTGAAAGCTCAACATTCTCCAGGTGCTGCTTTAATGTTTCCTGTTCAAAGAAGCGGTCTTTCATATGAGTGGCATAACTGGAGGTAAACAGTCCCCGGTACTCTTCATTGAAGTGACGCTCAATCGCATTCAGCCTGGTGACATTATCCAGCCCGTCATAACTTTCCACTTTGCCCGGTGTCATGATCAGCTGTTGCTGTGATTCTGCCCGTAGCCATCGCTGTTCGCCTCCGAATGAAATAACCGGCGAAACAGTGCTCTGACCCATACTGATTCGGTCAACCATACGACCGGCCCATCCCAGGGTGTCGTTCAGCCCTGTCGCACCTGTGGCCCACATATCCTGCTGATGGTTGTGGGCCATCAGAAACTCCGGTAGCTGATATTCTTTCTTGCCAATAATCGGTTCCAGCAGCTGCCCGGAGTTCACGACAATCGTTGCATTACCCTGACTGAATACCGGCTGCAATGCTGCCATAGCCGGATGCAATCCCAGCGCCACACCATTCTCCGTTTGCCGCCCTGTCGGTATCAGCTTATCAGCAGCAATCGCCAGCCCGGGTCGCAACTGACTGTACTGTTCATAAGCTGCACCTCCGGCAGGCACCACCATGTTGTAGGCATCATTACCGCCTTTCAGGAAGATGCAGACCAGTGCTTTATAGTCATCAGACTCAGCGGCATGGGCCGATTTCAGTCCGGTCAGCGGGGAAGCCATCAGTGCAGTCGCCGCACAGGCGCTGCCTTTCATAAATCTTCTGCGTGATATTTTCATGCTGGTTACCCCTGGCAGCGGAATTCAGGTGAGCACTGAACGGCAAATAACGTGTCTCTTATTTTGCGATCTGCCGAATAGCCATTCTGCTTATGCTCTTCCAGCATCTGTTGCAGGTATCGGGCAAGCTTTGATGACATCAGCCCGCCAAAAAAACGTTCATTCAACAGTTCGACGTACTGATCAGGATCATCCACTTTGGCTTCGAAGGGGGTTCGATCCCAATGCCAGCCATTGCGGCCATGTGTAGTATGTCTTTCTATAACCTTCCACATACTGTCATTGATTGAACGCATCACACCCATGGTGAGAATATGAAACTCAGGTGAGGTCAGTCCTCTGTCAGAAATTTCGCCTTTAGGTGCATAATCCGACTGATAGAAATTGAAAACAGACGGTGACCACAAGGGTGCCTGGCCGAAGCTATTGGACAACCCGCCCGGAAGGTGATCCCACCAGCGCTTTTTATCATTACTTTTAACTTCCAATGCCCTGGCCAGATTGACCATGGCAATAATCGGCTCTTTCAGCTTGCCAAAATGACCTGCTGCAGAACCCGCAGAGCTATTGCCAGATTCGGCTTTGCCTGCCAGCACATCTTTATCCAGCAGAATGGCTTTCAACACTGCTTTGAAATCACCCCGCACACCTTTGCCGTTGTTTTCAAAGGCCTGGGCCACTCGACGGACATACTGTTTTCTGGGGTTACTCAGGGTAAGGCGTTTAATCAGAAGGGTTGAAATAAAAACGGGGGTATTACGGTGGTTAAACAGCAGGTCAACTGCCTGCTCCAGATCCTGCTCTGCACCCTGCCCGGCAGCAAACACGCTGTCCAGTACGACTTTTTCACCATTATCATGCCGCCGGGACTTGTTATACATTTTACCAGAAGTACCCTTTCGCCAGCCGGTTAATGCCCGGGCCAGCTCCTCGACATCTTTCTGGGTATAAGCGGGTACCTTGTTTCCGTCAGCACCCAATACCGGATTGCCGTTCTTTTCCAGCTTCCAGACACCGATACTGAATAACTGCATCACCTCGCGGGCATAGTTTTCATCCGGGTAAGTATTCTTTCGAGGGTTGGCAGCACTGCTTTTATTCAGGGTCAGATATTTGGCCATTACCGGGCTTAGCGTGATACTGCGCAACAAATCACGATAATTGCCAAAAGCATGCTCCATCAGCAGGTCATAATAACCAGCGAGATCTTCTGTGGAGCCACCATCAGGCTCCGCCGCGACAAAAACCTGACTCAGTGCAAAGGCCATCCGCTGTCGCAGCTGGTCATCAGCCTCGATAGTACGTTGCCACCAGGCGCTCATCCGTACCGCCCGATTGAATTTCTGACCACTGGCGGCGGCAAACTTTTTTCCCAGTGGTAAATGAAGTTGAGGTTTGGTTACGAACTGTTGTTCCAGCCATTGTTCTGCACCCAGTGTCATTAACTGGTCAACATCTCCGGGACGGGGGCCAAATGTTGCCTGATAAAGAAACCGGGCCGCCTGGTTACGGTCCAGTTGAACTGTTGTCATTATTAGATCCTCGGGTTCCACAAGACAGGGGGGACGTCACCCGTAGCCTTATATCATCCGGGAGTTTTCAAAAAGATAATTTGAGGTAGATCAACTGTATGCACCTGTTTTTGCGCAAAAAAACCATAAAAAAAGGGGCTGAATCAGGATTATTTTCAGCCCCAGAAATAAGTAATCGTCAGATATTACTCAAAAATTCAGTATGAGCCCGTGTAACTTTTTCAAGATACCTGCGAGACTCACTACTGACATGACGTTTGGTTAGCGCCCAATAAACCTGCTCCGGTTTTAATTGGTTGATTCTTACCATCGCCTGTTTGCGATCACGACTGAATGTTTCCAACACATTACCGGCACCACCGTTATAGGCGGATATAACGGCATGACGACGTGAAAGCGGGTCCTGAATATCTTTCAGATACCGTGTTTGTAACAAATGCAGATAGGCAGTACCGGTGCGAATATTATTCTCCGGATCAAACAGATATCTTCGTCCGGGCTGGCCAGAACGGTTATGTACCAGTTTGAATACATCCCTGCCTGCAGTAGCAGGCACCACCTGCATCAGACCATAGGCATTGGCCCAGCTGACGGCATAAGGGTTGAAGCTGCTTTCAACCTTCATTACGGCATAAATCAGGCTTTCGTCGACGTTATAAAGGCGGGAGTATTTTCTTACCAGAGCAGCATAACGGTATTGGCGCTGTTCCAGGTAATCATTCTCCAGTCGAAAGCTCACAGCATAAACGGTGCCGTTTTTTCCCTCGCGGGTACCTGATTTATGTTGAATCAACCAGTCCGCATAACGGGACGCTCGCCAGCGCCAGCGGATAGGCTGACCTTCATGATCCAGCACCTGCCTGAACAGCATGGGCTCTTCGCCCAGGATCATATTGTCTGCACTGAATACATCGACACTGTCCGGGTTATCGGGTGCCAGCAGGGTCATGACAAGAGCTTCACGTAGAAGGGAGCGGGACAGGGTCTCAACATGAACCTGTCCCTGTTCGAAATCTATCTCGATGCGGCTGTCAAAGTCATCGCTGTATTTGACCAGTCGTTTTGTGCCTGTAACCCGCCCATCTTTCCATCTCTGCTTTGCCTGCCCGCTCAGTACCTGGATCAGTTCTTCATAGGCCTGCTCACCACTGGAGAATACCAACGGTCTAACATCTTCTTTAACATCTCTGGTATCTATTTTGTTAAGTGGTTGAGATGAGCATGCAGAAAGCACCACTAGCATTAGTTGTAAACTGACAATCCTGATCATTTAATGCTTTTCCATTAGCTGGTTGAGCTAAGCCTTCTCTGAAATTTAAAAAATAACTTTTAAAAACACAAATAGCAAAATCATCAAAACATTTCAATTTCAATGAAAAATAAAAACCCTTATTAATTTATTATTATTTTGGTCGAATGACCTCTTAAAAACTCAATACATTTGTTGAAGCTGAAATATTGAATCTACAAGCTCAGGGCAAGGATTCTTTCCAGACAACCGAATATAAATATATTGTGTTTTATCCCATTCATTTGCAGGCGTCATTCTAACTTCAGCAGCTAGCATATGATCATACTGATCCGTCAATAGAGTTACATCACAAAAATCACCCGTAACATTTCTGAACTTCAAGTAACCGAGAAAGAAATACCTGCCTTTATGGACTTTTATTTCACCATAGCTTTCATCTGCTACCAACCTGGCAGCATCCAAAAGCAAATGTACTACAGAATAATCACAATTCTCTAGAATATAACTTTCATCCCGAGAAAACTTTCCTGCATCTTTTAATTGATCCACATCATAATCGAAGCCCTTCATGGCAACTTTTCTATTAAGCCGCATCAATCCATGAAATGAAATCAAACCCTGATCCATGTGGGTAGGAAAATCCTGTATATAGTCATCTTTTCTTCCGCCGTGGCATGATAAGAGCTTGTTTCTCTGCACGATAGTAAAGTAATTTTCTCTGCTGAATCGACCTGAACTGCTTTCTGACGAATGTTCCCAAAAGCAAAAACGACTCATCAGATCACGAAGCACTTGATCATTGATATGCGTTCGAGGAACTAAAGGGAAGTATTCGCTCAAACCAAATGCAGATACGACCTGCATCATAGTATCGTTATACAGTTCCGAGTCCATTTGCCTCTGGCAAAAATCCAAACCCCGAATCCATTCAGTATAAACACCTAACAAAATACAGCACTTATTTGCTTGTGCTGTTTGTTTTGACTGCACCATTCGGGGATACCATATATACATTGGTCCAAAACTGTAGAATCCTTCCAGACCATCAAAGTTTAAAACTCTTTGGCTTTCACGATATGTTCTCTTCTTGTCCCAACTACTACGGAAGCAGGGTTCAGAGCTTTCCTCCCAAAGCGTAATAGGGCAACTTTCTCTGGCAAGGTGGCAGTCTGGATGATGGGCACTAAACCTCCTGACTCTTAAATCAGCAGGAGGTTCAAAGATAAATCTTATTTTGCATGAGCATTTTTCATAATTGATATTCCTGTTGATAGCAGCTCTTTGAACGGGGTGCAATCTGAGCGTTTCTTCTACAGTAACGTATGTAGCCTTAACAGGCTGTCTAAATTGATTACCTGAAGGCAGCATTGAAAGAAAGTCTACATTCTCAGCAGAATAGAGATATAGATCAAACTCATCCTCTTTATCACACCGAGAATTCATTCTCTTCTGAAATTTAGTAACCAAAGTCTCTCTTTCTAAACGTTCACCTTCTTCTTTTTGTTTTTTTAACAACTTCCTTCTTAATTCAGCGACATTATTAAAAGCTCCTCTCAAGCAGTTAGTTTTTTGCAAATAATCCCTTAGGCCTAGCCTATCACCACTCGATGGTGCAGTAATTTGAACAGAACCATCCCTTTTCATAGCCTCTTTTAGTGTTTCAAAAAGTGCCATCAGCTGATCTTCCGAGAGATGATTAAATGCTCCTCTCTTATGGCCACCTGTATAAATCGAAGAAGCCACACCTGATATTTCCTCCGATGAGAAAAACCCTGAGCTTTCAAGCTTCTCTTCCAATGTCATCGAAAGAATCAAAGAAGAATAAACAAAAGCCAAAAAACAAACTAAAACTCTTATTGAACTAATTAAAAACAAATTATTCATTTCCTGAGTCCTGACTAAAACCGAAACAACACCTCAAATTAAAAGTATTAATAAATGCTACTGAATACTATTTAGGCAGACGAGATTCAACCGCCTGTAGAAAAACACAAGCAGCCCTTAAGTGTCTTACACTAAGAGTTTCGCTAACATCACCAAAGATATCAAAATGTTTCAATATAGATACTGCTCTTGCGCCTGCACCAAATAGTGAAGCTTCATATACCTGATCTTTTTCAAGCAGAGATCGCCCCGCTTTATAATAGTGATGAAAAAGCAACAGCCATACAGACTCTACAACATCCTGATCAACTATTGCCTCTCTTATTCCTTGTTCCAGTGTTCCAATTACTGCTTGTTTCTTATCGGTGGTTAACCCGTAATTCTGATAATTTGTGTATGACTGTCTGGCATGTAAGCCATCATGCCAAAACCTTTTACTTGCGGATAATAACCCACAACACTGGAATCTTTTTCGCTGAGGCATGATACACATAGGCATAATGTTGTATCGCAGGATTCTCGTCAGTAGAGGAAATCCAACCTCTTCGCATGTAGGCCAAAGCAGGCAGTAGTCACTCCCTCCATTTTCTGCATCGGTTTGAATAGGCAGAAATAAAACATCTTGCCTATTCTCTACAGCTAATTCCTGCCTGACTTCGGCTCGAAAAGCTCCCGGTTCAGTACGCATCCTGTTAAAATCTTTTGATATCAAACATTCCATTGCTTTTTGGGCATAGACTCTCTTTTCAAAAGAAGCAAACCCTGCCTCATAACTGTCCCTCACACATAAATATTGCGTGCATAGAGCATGAACCTGAAAATATGAAATCTTCTCACCCGACTCTACAAGAGAACGTAATTTACACAGCAATGGCTGCCACTGATCACAGGCATAGCAATCAGCTTCAGAACATTCACTCTCAATTAACACCACAATATTTTCAATCACCATTAAAAATCGTTCACTTTCAAACGATTTGGCACCGATATCAAAAAACTCTTGCTCAAAATCTGTCACATCTTTCGATATATTTGGCTTGTTCATTTCCTCCAAAAACTGATCAGCTTTTAATGAAAGAGCCCTTTTCTTTTGACCGGCATGATAATCAGGCTTCGACACACCTTCAGATAAAAGCTCTGCAGAGAGACACTCCTCATAACACTTTTTCAGGAGTCCACTATTGGTTCTTAATCTTTCTAAATTAGGGAACCCTTGCAAAACTTCCTCAAGATCAGACTCATTTTCACTGACCCACCTCGCCATATCTTTTTTCAAATCAGAAAGATCAGAGTCTTCAAATACGTTGCCACTTTTTGCCTCAAAAACGAAAACAGAGAGCATCAACAAAAAACAGAACTTTAGTTTATCAATGAAACCAAACATAAAAAACCCACGTAATGTCCGACAATATAAAGCTATTTATTTGATATAGAGTGAGGCCACTCAGAGAAAAAACTCCGCAGCAACCGCTCAACATAATTTTAATTATTCAAAACATGTATAGAGAGTTTGAAAATAGCTCAACAGCTTATACAGTCAAACAAATTTAAAACATCTGTAATTTATTTTTTCATATAGGAATATTTTGATTATGTTTTAATTTCATATACCCCACTCAAGCCACAAAAATAAAAAAATAGAACACCTGTACATAAACAAAATATAAAAGTTCAATAAAATTCATTTATGTCTCGATTCGCATATTTTAGCGGGCAACCTACGCTGTCTTTACACTATGTAAATACCAAAGCCTTGCAAACAATGAGTTACAAACCCGTTTTATACGTCCTTGGCTTATTCTTACTTCAGGATTCAGTCGTACTATGTTTTCCATACTTTACGGCTCTATATTTAGACGACGGCAGCGCCGGGTACTTCAGTTACTCCTTGATAGTAACTTTTTCTTTAAGTCTTCTTGTTATATTCACATGCCGCCCCGATAAGTTCGAGCTTTTACCCCGGCAGATATTTTTAATGACCAACCTCTGCTGGCTCATCGCTGCTGCTTTTGGGGCTCTTCCTTTTTTCTTCCATGGCCTGAGTTATACCGATGCCTTCTTTGAAGCTATGTCTGGTATCACAACTACCGGTTCGACCATTTACTCAAACCTGAGTGACAAACCAGCCAGTATTTTGCTGTGGCGCTCTATTTTGCAATGGGCCGGAGGTATCGGCTTTATTGTGCTTGCCGTAGGCATCCTCCCCTTCCTTAAAGTTGGCGGTATGCGTCTGTTCCAGAGCGAGTCATCCGACTGGTCTGACAAAGCCCTGCCCCGCTCCGGCTGCATTGCTCGCCGTGTTACTGCGGTTTACTTCGGAATGTCTGTAATCTGCATGCTTATTTACTGGCTGGCTGGCATGTCACTCTTTGAAGCCGTTAATCATGCCATGACCACCTTATCTACCGGCGGCTTTTCAACGTCCGACAGCTCCATGGGGCATTTTACCAACCCATTAATTCACTGGAATGGCACTATCTTCATGTTATTGGGCAGCCTTCCTTTTGTGCTTTTTGTCCGGGTGATGCGGGACAACTACCATTGTGGAGCACTCTTTCAAGACTCCCAGGTGCGTCATTTTCTGCTCTTTATGTTTATTGTATGGATGATTCTTGGTTTCTGGCTCTGGATGCATTCTGAATATGGCTGGTTTGAAGCGCTGACACTGGTCGCATTCAATACAACATCGGTTGTTTCTACCACCGGCTTTGCCCTGACGGATTATTCTCTCTGGGGTCCCTTTGCCAGTGCCGTATTCTTCCATTTGCTGTTTGTTGGTGGTTGCTCCGGATCGACTGCTGGAGGCATCAAGATTTTCAGATTCGAGATCGGCGCAGGATTATTGTCACTTCACCTGCGAAAACTGACACACCCCCGGGCTTGCTTTGTACAAATGTATAACAGGCAGGAAATCAACCATGAGATTCTTCGCTCACTTATCGCCTTCTGCTTTTTCTTTGCGCTTTTGATTGCCATGCTGACACTGGCGCTGACACTGACGGGAGTCGATATGATGACCAGTATGACCGGCGCCGCAACAGCGGTTGCCAATGTAGGCCCGGGGTTAGGTGAGATTATCGGGCCGGCAGGTAATTTCGAGCCATTACCTGATACGGCGAAATGGTTACTCAGTCTGGGAATGTTAATGGGCCGGCTCGAAGTTATCACTGTACTGGTGCTTTTTACTCCCGGCTTCTGGCGCAAGTGAACGACACTCGCCTTTAACGCCAATACTTGATAGGTTAGTACGCTCGTATTGGTTACATGCCATCCTTAACCATGTTGTATAGATACCTGCGATTTCTTAATTATCATCTGGTCAAGCTGGAATGGGCTTCATTAGCTCTGCTGCTGGCATTTCATTTTCTGTTGAGCTGGATTTCGCTGGCACTGGCTGGTGAAGAGCTGGCATCAGCACATATTTTTCCTCATTTCTATATCGTAACCGCCTCAACTGTCGGTTACGGTGATTTCAGCCCGGAGAGTCTGCCTGGACGACTGGTTACCAGTTTCTGGCTGATTCCCGGCAGTCTGATGTTATTCGCAGCGTTTCTTGGCAAGTTGGCAACCGGCATTACCCAGGAGTGGAGGCGTACCCTGAGAGGTGAAGCAGATATGAGTGAATTCCTGAAGGATCATCTGGTTATTATGGGCTGGCATCCGGATCGGACCCCCCGGATGATTGATCTTATTTTTGGCGATCGCAAACGTACCCCACGCAAGGTATTGTTGTGCTCCGCCCGGCCAATGGAAAACCCTGACCCGAAACGCATCGAGTTTGTTCAGGGTGACAGTCTGACCTCTCAGGATGTGCTACATCGTGGTGCTGTTGCCAGTGCAGAACGGATCATTATTCAGGGTGACAATGATGATAACACCTTGGCTGCCGCTCTGGCTGTTACCGCCATTAACAAGACCGCGCATATTGTCTGCCATTTTCATGACAACTCCCGGGCGGAACTCCTCAAAGCGCATGAGCCCCAGGTAGAAACCTATATCAGCATGAGCACAGATATGATTGTGCGGGCAGCTCAAGATCCGGGCTCATCTCGGGTTCAGCAACAGATGCTGAGTACTCTGGAAGGTCAAACCCAGTTCAGTCTGGTCGTTCCCGAACATTTTGGTGGCTGCAAGGTCGAAAGTCTGCTGATGCACTTCAAGCAGAGGCATGATGCCCTGATTATTGCGCTGGCAAAAGATCACTCCGGGGCCGAGCTTCAGCTCAACCCGGGCCTGGATCATCTGGTTGCCGCAGGCGATATTGTTTATCTGATGTCAGCTCACCGCCTGCATCCACAGGATGTAGACTGGCAGTCGATAACCTGAGTCAGGCTGGTATGTAATAAGCAAGAGAGCGTTCAAAACCGAGCATTTTGCTAGGGTACTCTTGATTTAAGCTCTCTCGCCGGTAGTATTCACGGTATATAATTGAATTAAGTCAAATATTAAGGAAATATTCGCGCTTTTCGCGGATCAGCCCGGACACGCAGTTCTGGTATTACTTCCTGTTATAAGAGGGACCACAATATGTCACGATTCGGTATGCCGGCCTCGGCCCACAGTACCGCCGTAGAGCCGATGCACAAGGTTCTGCGCAATACTTACATGCTGCTGGCAATGACTCTGCTGTTCAGCGCCGTAACAGCCGGTGTTGCAATGGCTGCCGACATTGGTCGTGGTACTGCCTTTGTTCTGACTCTGGTAGGCCTAGGCCTGCTGTTCGTTGTTCATAAAACTGCTGATTCCGGCAAAGGTCTGGTAGCAGTATTTGCCTTTACCGGCGTCATGGGTGCTTCGCTTGGCCCCATGCTGAACCACTATCTGGGTATGGCTAACGGCGCCAGCATCATCATGCAGGCTCTGGCCGGTACAGCTCTGGTATTCTTCTCGCTGTCTGCATACGTTCTGACCACCAAGAAAGATTTCTCCTTTATGGGAGGCTTCCTGTTTGTGGGTCTGATCGTCATGCTGATTGCCAGCATCGTACTGATTTTCTTCCCGTCCCAGACTGGTCATATGGCCCTGTCCGCAGGTATCGTACTGCTGATGTCCGGCCTGATTCTGTTTGATACCAGCCGCATCCTGCACGGTGGTGAAACCAACTATATCCGTGCCACTGTTGCGCTGTACCTGGACGTACTGAACCTGTTCACCGCCCTGCTGCACCTGCTGGGTATGAGTGACGACTGATACTGGCAAGGAGTGCAAAAGCACTTTTTCCAGTACACTGTTTAGCGACTGGCATCGCTAAAAAACAGTAAAACAGGCCCGGATATCCGGGCCTGTTTTATTTCTGCTGCAATTAAACAAAGTCATTAACCGGTCAAAAGTAGTTAACCGATCATGAAATATAGTCTGGCGGTACGTGCAGCGCCCTACTCTTCCCAGGCCAATCAGACAGCCCTGTCATTCGCTCAGGCACTGATTGAAGCCGGGCATTCAATCCATCGAATATTTTTCTATCAGGATGGCGTTCATAGTGGATCATCGCTTGCGGTAGCAGGCCAGGATGAGCTGGCATTGCCTCAGAACTGGCAGCAGTTCTGCACGGATCACAGCATCGATTCTGTTGTGTGTATTGCTGCTGCGCTCAAGCGTGGCGTCATCAACAGTGAAGAAGCCGAACGCTACCAACGCAGTGCCGCTAATATGGCCGACGGCCATGAGCTGAGTGGGCTTGGTCAGCTTATTGACGCCATGGTCGAATCTGACCGTTTTATCAGCTTTGGCAGCTAGGAGGCATATCATGGATCACTCTCTCTGCGTCATTATGACCAAACCTCCTTATGGCAGCCTGACAGCACGGGAAGCGCTCGATTCAGCATTGGTTGCAGCCACCTATGATCTGAATGTGACCCTGTTGTTCCTGGGTGACGGTGTACTGCAGCTACTCGGCAATCAAAACCCGGCTGAAATCCAGCAGAAAAACCTCAACGCCCTGCATGCCTCATTGCCTCTTTACGGTATTGAGCGACTGGTAGTCGATGCCCAGGCATTAAAACAACACAACCTGACAGCGGAAGATCTTGTTTCAGAAGTTGAAGTCCTGAAAGCAGGCGCCTTGTCCGACCTGATCGACAGTCATACCAGCGTGGTGACCTTTTGATGAGTGTATTGCACCTTATTCCTCACCCGGATAACAGCCACCTCGGCCTGAAAAACTGCCTGCGGGTCGCTCAGAAGGGCCAGGCACTGCTGTTTATTGAAGATGGCGTGTATTCACTGCTGAAAACCGAAAATGACCTGTCGGACTTCAAACTGTATGCTCTGGCACCGGATATTGAAGCCAGAGGCTTGCAGGCTCGTGTTCCCGGGCATGTCACCCTGGTTTCCTATGCCGAGTTCGTCACCCTGACAGAAACTCACCACAAAACGCTGAGCTGGTATTGAATGACTGACACACTGAACCTGGATAAAGACGGTTATCTGCTGGATATCACTGACTGGAGCCCGGAAGTTGCCGAGCAGCTGGCCGCTATGGACAGTATTACCCTGTCAGCAGCACATTGGGAAATCATTCAGGTACTACAGGATTTCTACCAGACTTTTGAGCACGCGCCCTCCATGCGCCCCTTTGCCAAATACATCGCATCCAAACTGGGCAAAGAGAAAAGCAGCGGTATCTATCTGATGCAGCTTTTTCCTGAAAGTCCGGCACGGGTAGCGGCACGTATTGCCGGTCTGCCAAGACCGGATAACTGCTTCTAGCCAGTTAAAAAGCAGGTAAAAATAATCGCTAAAGTAGCGGACGACAGAGACTGGACAGCGTCTCGTGCTATATGACGCTGTTTTCTCATTTAGTCAAAACGTTGATATACCTATTGCGAGGCTGGTAGCCTCTCCCTATAGTTCCGCATCCAACCCAGCATGAGTACCCGGTCAGCCAAATGACCTGTTTTCAGGGATTATTACAGAGAACCTGACCGGTGGAGAGACAATGACAGCAGTTACTTTCATTTACGGCCCGATGAAATCCGGCAAGACCGCTCGTCTTATCGGTGACTACTATGCCCTGTCTGACAACCATACAGTCGCCGTCGTCCGTCCGGCACTGGACACCCGCTCTCCGGATGGACGGGTCAAGAGCCGTAACGGTAGCGAACTGAACTGCTACGTATTCCGCAACAATGCCGAGCTGATGGCTCACATCGACAAAAGTCAGTGTGATGTATTGCTGATTGATGAAGCTCAGTTCCTGGCGTCCCAGACTGTGCTTGATCTGGTTCGGCTGTCACTGGATACCGGCTGCCAGATTCGCTTTTATGGCCTGATGACAGACTACAAGGGCAATACCTTCAGCGCAGCGGAAACCATTACCCGCTTTGCCCAGAAACTGGAGCCCCTGTTTGCCGACTGCGAGTGCGGTGAACCGGCACAGTTTACCAAATTTACCGGCGATACCCAGGGACGCACAATCATTGTCGGACACGACCAGAGTTACTTCCCGGTTTGCACCCGCTGTTTTCTGGAACCTGCCTGAGCAACAAAGACTGACCTGACGGATATATGATGCAAAAGAATCACTTTGTTGCTGTTGAAGCCAATATTGCTGCCGGAAAAACAACACTGCTGCCAAAGCTGGCGGCTGAACTGGGCTGGGAACACCTAAAGGAGCCGGTCGACGATCCGAAATTTACTGCTTTGCTGGAAGACTTTACCCGTCATCCAGCTGACTCCGGCTGCAGGATTCGTTTCCAGCAGTACATTACCGAGCGTCGCGCTGCACTGGTTGAGAGCCTGCCAACAGATAAAAACTATCTGATTGAGCGTTCACTCTACTCAGATCTGATTTTCACCCAGGCCAACTTTCTGTCCATGCCTCAGCCGGACGAAAACCTGATGCTGCATTACTGTGAAATACAGCGTCGGCTGAAGGACTATCCGCGCATCAGTGCTGTGGTTTACCTGCGTACTACGCCTGAAATCGCTCACAAGCGACTGCAACAGCGTGCACGCCAGGCAGAAGATGGAACGCCGCTTTCCTATATTCGTGATATCCATAACTATCACGAAGCGATGCTGCCACAGATTTGTGAAATGATGGGCACGCCACTGCTGACCACCAGCTGGGACAACTTTGGTTGTGAGCGGGCAGTAGCTGCACAAATTCAGGAAATTATCCGTGCAGAAAACAAGAACCATTCAGTAGCTGCCTGACCTCTCTCCCCCTGCGCCAGATAAACTAAAGTAGTCATTGCACAGGGGGCTGCTATTCCAGCTTGTAAAATAATCAATCAATACTAATGTGTTATTGGTTTGATATAAGAAGTTGTGCAAGTTGGATATGCCTCCTAAAAAAAAATTTTCCTGTTAGTTTTATTATTGATATCTGCCCGGTTTGGAAAGGCAGGCTTCCCTACCGAAGGCTCGTACACAGCTACCGCCTTTATTATCAGTTTTTCCTCGAATTCCAGTCTCATATTTCCTGAGCGCGAGACCTGTACAGTCCCTCTCATAACCTCTGTTTTGGCAAGAACAATCCAGTCTCTTGAATGGACTTCAATTGAAATCAAGGAAGTCTATTGCACCTACACTCACAGAGGAATTGTAGAGATTGAATTGGCAGAACTTGCCAAAAATCACGAATACCTCAATGAAATCAGAGTCGAGCCGGTCAAGCTGAGTGATCATGGACTAAAACACATCAGAAATATGATTCGGGCTTCTTCCCGAAAAGCGCCTAAAAGCTTTTACTCCCAATCTTCTTTTTGTCTAAGCCCTAATAGCCGGGAACAATATGTACTGGAGACTCCGGGCTTACACAACCAGCTGATAATTGTTACACCTCGCCCAGGCTTAAATATCGGTATTCAAACCGAAGAACAGAATCTAATTATTTTTCCAGACCTGTATGATGGCTCACCTCAACTACAACAACCCGGTCTAAAGGCTGCAATTCCCATATGGTATAAAGCCAGAGAGCCTTGGTATGCCCCCATCAAGATTTTACGCTCAAGGTTGATCGACTGGCTACAGCATGATGACTTAATCCCTCCTCTTTATCAGCTGTCATGTGTGACCCTGAGCTCCAAAGATGAGACTTCATGGTTGCTCGACTGTCACCGTTCCAACGGCAAATTTTGTATCAGCTCTCTCCCACCCTCCGGAGTCGTCATTAAACGTCAGTCACAATTTGATGACACTGCAACAATCTCTTTGCCTTCATTTACTCTCAAGCCTCAGCCATTTCTTCAGTTCATGGAAGAAGATACTGATTATGAAAGCCTTAATTTCACTCTTGAAGATATAAAGCAGTGCTGCAGAAGTGCTCTAAACTCCTGTCAAAATAATATTACTGTCCCCGAAAACTGTGGTTTTCAGTTTAAAGTGATTGATTGTACTGAGTGCAAGTCTCGTTATTTTTTTGGGAAGAGTATGCTTGGAGTAGATTGCACCGAGCATAAACAAAGTCCGGCATATTTTCAGTGCGCGGATTGTTTCGACGCGATTGAGCCCTATTGCGCCAAAAAGCTACACATGACCGGATATCACCTTTTTAGAAAAGGAGTTGAAAACTGTTTACTGCCACTTTCATGGTCGAGCTGTAGTACAACTGAGTGGTGTATTGCGTTTTCGTTGAATCATAAAGGTCAGCCACTATTACAACCTATGACTGACCCAACAAATATGGCGCTGACTAAAAAGATTCTAATCGGATTATTATTAATACAGGCAATAGATTATTTTCACAGCAAAAACCTGACACACCTGAACCTGCAGCTTTCGCATATATTTTACAATCATGATTTATCACGTATCTACCTGACAAACCCCGGTTTTGGATTCCCTGCAGCCTTTGCTCCGATTACCTGCATGCCCTATGACGATCTGCCGCATATGTTCGCCCCGGAGCTTCTACTGGGCGGCTGTTCTGAGGGTACATCGATTGATATGTGGCTGCTTGGCCTGGCTCTTTATGGCCTGTTTGCCAATGCCGAGGAGATCCCGCTCAAAATACTGGAAGGCGGAGGGTTTGATCCCTCTCCGTTCTTATCTTCACCTATAGGAATACAGTTCTTATATCTGTGTACTGAATTATTAAGCTGCCACCCAGCAGACAGGCCCTGTGCTCACACAGTCAGGAATCGGCTGAAAAACATCCAGGTAGCAGTAGATAAAAACGCACATCACCTCAATGGAACACCATTCAACTCTGGTCAGGCCAAGGTAAATATACACACTAAGTGAAAACCAACAAAAACAGATCCTATGTCGCTGTGACTCTTATATAAAAAGCCGGGAAATATCCCGGCTTTTTATATTGGTCAAAACAGATCTCAGCTTTTCATTGCTTTACGGATACAGAGCGCAGCTCCACCCCAGGTGATAGCAAAACCCATAAACATCATACCAATAGCTGCTGTTGTCATATTTCATGCCTCCGCGGCGACAGGGTAAGAAGTTTGTCTGGACAGCAGTACACTGCCCACGACCATTGCGGCCAGCAAGCCCCAGCCAAACACCAGCTGGTCAGCTGTGGCATAACCGCCATAGTTTTCACTGATAGCTGTCAGCAGGTTATTGCCAATAATCACCAACAGCATGGCAACACACAGGTAGCGCAGGGTGAACTCCCACCAGCGACCTACCGTAATTTCAGAAACGCTGTTTACGTGGCTGCGGAGTTCCGGCATTTTGAACAACACCCAGCCCACAACCAGCAGTTCAATCAGGCAGCTGGTCAGCAGCGCAACATTGTTAATGTAGTAATCCACCAAATCGAGTAACAGCAGACCACCGTTGGTTGCAAATGCCAGCGATACGATTGCACCGCCACCACAAATTACACTCGCAGCCTTGCGACGGCTCCAACCAGTCTTGTCCATCGCCGAGGAAACAATCGCTTCCATAATCGATACATGGGAGCTGAATCCAGCCACAACCAGCGCCAGGAAGAACATAGGCCCTAACAACCAGGGCAGTGGCAGCAGGTTGATTGCTGTTGGAATAGTGACAAATGCCAGACCAACCCCGGCACTCACTACTTCAGTAATCGCTACACCCTGCTCTGCCGCCATATAGCCCAGTACGGCAAAGATCATCACACCAGCCAGCAATGAAAAACCACAGTTGATAAACACGGTCATCATGGCGTTGTTGTTAATGTCCGATTTCTTCGGCAGATAGCTGGA
Organism: Spongorhabdus nitratireducens; assembly: GCA_947387575.1. Classification (GTDB taxonomy): domain Bacteria; phylum Pseudomonadota; class Gammaproteobacteria; order Pseudomonadales; family Endozoicomonadaceae; genus CANDOC01. The sequence continues at coordinate 34,102 of CANDOC010000015.1, read as the reverse complement.
GTAGGCAATCATAATTGCGAAGCCCACACTCAGGGTGAAGAAGATCTGACCATACGCCGCAGACCATACATCAGGATTGGTCAGCGCTCCAAAGTCAGGCTTGAACAACCAGTTCACACCATCCACAGCACCTGGCAGCATCAGCACGCGCAATGTCAGCACCAGTACCATCAGGAACAATACCGGCATCAGGATCTTGCCAAGCCGCTCGATACCGGTTCGTACGCCGGTATAGGTGGCATAGAAGCTTACTGCCCAGGCCAGCAATACCGGGCCGACAATATGCCATTGCAATGACCCCAGCGCCGAAGGCCCGTTATCGCTACCCAGCTGCAAGTAATTATTAAAGAAGAATCCGTTGGCATCAGCACCCCAGCTTTGGGTGAACGAGAAACCAAAATAGGAAATTGCCCAACCGATAACAGCTACGTAGTAGCAGGCAATCACAGCCGCGATCGAGACCTGAAACCAGCCCAGAGATTCAGCCTTTGAACTGAGCAGAGAGAATGCTCTGGGAGCCGCACTGCGCAGTTTCTGTCCCAGTCCGAACTCCATAATCATAAATGGAATACCGGCGGTCAGCATGGCGAAGAAATAAGGAATCAAGAAAGCGCCCCCGCCATTTTCATAGGCCATATAGGGGAAACGCCAGATATTACCAAGACCGATAGCAGAGCCCACAGCGGCGAGAATAAACCCGGTGCGTGAGGCCCATTGTTCCCGTTGCATAAATACTCCAGATGCAAAAAACGCGAGAAAAACAGAATGTGCCTGATGCCGTAATCCCTGATCCGGGGTATCTAAAGTCATTTCAATACCGGGGTGATGGCATGAAATGGTACGGCGATTGCAACCGGTTAAGCTGCCTGCGGTTAATACTTACAAATATCTCACTGAAAAATATTGACTCAAATCAACAAATAACCCCATTAAAACACTCAACAATCGCTACCTTGCGGCCGATATTTGCTTCATAGCCTCATAACGGATAGATGGCATGGGCGAAGTTAACTCTCTCAGTCCTCGGGTACCGCCCCCGGAACAAGACCCGAATAACAATCGCACGCACTCAAAAGAGAGTGCTACAGGCCGTACAGCCAGAGGTCGCAGTGTGCGGCAGACTCTGGTCAAAGGCCTGAAGTCCATTCTGTCCTTTTTGAAAAATCTCGTCAGACCTGAATCCAAGCGCTTGTCCGATCGACAAAACCCGGTCCCGATCACCCCATCAGCCTCAGTTAAATTGCAATCAAGTGATATATCCCAACCAACTGATGCCCGTCTGCAATGGGGTGCCGAAACTCTGATGGCACGAGGGTATTCAAGCCAGGCAGCGGAGAAAATGGCCAATCATATAGCCGAACGCTCCGATGGTTCTTTATCCAAATTTCACCAATATATAAACGATGAAGCATACAAGGACGGCCGACAAGAAGATTTCCAGTGGGCTATTTCCAATTTGAGAACCAAAGGCTACTCACCGGCCGCCGCCAGGGAAACCGGCCACATGGTTTTAGCCTGGGCAAAGCAGACCGGCGGAGATATACGTACTTATATCAGCCAACTGCCTGAAAGGGTTTTGCAGTTTGATGACCAGATCCATCAATTCAAGAAATTCATGAGTTTACTGAGCAAAAAAGGTTATACCCCCAACGATGCCAAATACGCTGTGCTTCAGGCAATGCATGAATGCAAGGGAGATTTCAGCAGTATTCATAAACGCTTAAAAAAAGCACCGGTAGCAGCACCTGACAGCATAAAGCCTCGCCCCGATCTGCAAAAACAGTTTGTAACAACGACCGTTACCCCATGGATGGAAGATGCCTTTAGAGGCTTGGGTTACCCTCCGGAAGAAGTTATCAGTACTACCCGAACACTGATAGCCAACTCAGGCGGCCCTGAACGTGGCGACCTGCATATGATGTTCTCCGGTATAAGAGACCTGAGGGGAGCACAGGCACCCGGATCTCAAATATCGGATAAAGTCCGTGAAGCAGCTCTAGAGACTCTGGGCCTCCCTCCATCTGCATCATTATCAGATATATCAAGGGCCTACCGACAAGGAGCCCTAAAGCACCATCCCGATAAGGGCCCGGATCCTGATGGGTCCCGAGCAGAAGCATTCAGGAAAATTCAGGAGGCCTATGACAGCCTGACAAAATAAACCTGGAGTTTTCTTCCCCTGCCACCAGATTTCCTCGTAGCATGTCTGGTGAACCTGCTCTAATGCCTCACTTTTTTCGAGCTCTTCGCCCGAACACCTTCGAATATAAATTCATCTAATCAGTATATATACCGATTCAAGCCATACATATAAGCTCATAAAATCAATCAAAATGAATTATTATTAATTTTTAAAGCATAAATATACAAATGCAGACTTTGACTATAAAACCCTCCCTTTCCAGAACAACGATGCTATTTGCCATTCCATCATTACTGGGCATCATGTTTTTTATGATGCCGGTGATAACAGAATCAGGCATGACCTTTCCTCTGGCATTAATGGCAAAAACTGCCAAAAGCCTGCTCGGTGACCATATCTTTTCACTGGCTACCGGTGTGATGTGCATTTCTGCGGTATTTTCCCTGCTGACAACCCTGTTCCGCCCAGACTGGATCACAGGATCTTCCCTGCTGAGCGCTCTGTTTCAGACAACACCTGTCTGGCTGATGGTTCGAATAGCCGGTGCCGGATTTGCGGTAATGGCGCAATACAAGTTGGGCTCGGAAATGGTCTGGAGCAGCAATACCGGTGGACTGGTATTTTTCGACTTGCTGCCTTCGCTGCTGGTTACTTTTTTCCTTGCCGGATTGTTACTACCCCTGCTGCTTGATTTTGGTCTGCTGGAGCTACTGGGCACATTGATGAGCAAGGTAATGCGTCCCGTATTCCGTCTTCCCGGACGGGCGGCCATTGACTGTATTTCTTCTTGGCTGGGTGATGGCACCGTAGGTATTATGCTGACCAGCTCCCAGTACGAGAACAAGAAATATACGACACGGGAAGCAGCTGTTGTCGCCACCATGTTTTCTATCGTCGGTATTTCTTTTTCTCTGGTGGTACTGACTCAGGTTGGCCTGCAGGATCATTTTTTACCGTTCTACTTTGCTATCTGTCTTTCCGGTGTCATTGCCGCAATTTTGCTGCAACGGATTCCACCGCTTAGCAATAAAAAAGATTTGTTCATTGATGGGACTGCCCGAGAGCACGACGACGAACTTATTCCTGAAGGACGTTCAGCTTTAAGTTATGGTTATGAACTTGCACTTGAACGTGCAGCCAAAGTCGACAGCCTCAAATCTGTTGCTGCACAGGGAGTCAAAAGTGGTCTGGGAATGGTTTTCGGTGTACTGCCGGTTGTAATGGCTATTGGTACTGTGGGCCTTATTGTTGCTGAATATACGTCCTTGTTCAGCCTTCTTGGTGCTCCTTTTATACCTCTGCTTAAACTGCTTCAGCTGCCGGAAGCCAAGGCTGCGTCTGAAGCGGTGCTGGTCGGATTTACCGATATGTTTGTACCGTCAATTCTTGCTGCATCAATCAACAGCGAAATCACCCGGTTTGTTATTGCGGCACTGTCTGTAACCCAGCTGATATTCATGTCCGAAACCGGAGCAGTCATTCTGGGCAGCAAGATTCCTCTGAACCTGCTGGAACTGCTGGCCATCTTTTTGCTGAGAACTCTGGTTACCCTGCCAATTATTGTACTGGTTGGCCATCTGGTATTTTGAAGACTTATCCGTTCTGGCGCTGGCAGCTGACTTCAACCTCAGCGCCGATGGTCTTCCTGCTTTAAGGGGCCGATATAGTTAATATATTGCCCCCAGGCCTGACGGAAAAAGATATTGGGCGCTGTCAGTTTCAACTTCAGAGGATCGCCTGACAGTACCGCAATATAAGGATTAAACTCTACCACAATATCTTCGGATGCTTCAGGCTCCTGCTTCAACTGCTTCAGTCGATCAAAAAGCTTTCTTTTCTGCTGTACCGAACGTTCAGATTCAGACATATCAGACCGGGTCCATGGCATACGCAGAATAATAAATTCGCTAGCGACCGAAGTATCCAGCGATGCTGGAAATATTTCTTTTCTGATAAAGATCTCGAACTGTCCACCGTCTTCAAACCGGTAGCTGTTATCTTCACTGTATTTCGGTGACCGCAGGCGGTTGGGAATACTGAGTTCGTAATCCCCCGCCTGCAGTCGCAGCTTAAGGTGGTAATAGTCATGCAGCGTGCCAGGGGTAACCACTATATTGTTGTGCTGGCTTTGGTCAATATTATCCGCACTGGCAATAGCTGGGCTAAGCCAGAGGATGACAGTTACCCATAGCAACAACTGTTTCATAGACTTACTCCGCCCCCTGATACCATTTCAGTGACTTATGTAATGTCACCACGCTACCTACAATCACCAGCGTCGGTGTTTTAAATCCGGCCTGCTGACATTGATCGACAATGGTTTCAAATGTTCCGGTGATAACCCGCTGCTGTCGTGAGCCGCCTTTCTCAATCAATGCTATGGGCGTATCTTCGGCACGGCCATGAGCCAGCAACTGGCAAATAATTTCCGGTAAAGCATGTAGCCCCATGTAGAAAACAACAGTCTGTGCTGGATTGACCAGTTCGGTCCATGGCAGGTCACAACTGTTATCTTTCAGATGCCCTGTCACAAACCGCACCGACTGGGCATGATCGCGATGGGTCAGCGGTATACCGGCATAGCTGGCACAACCGGACGCTGCAGTAATGCCCGGCACTACCTGAAATGGAATCCCCTCTTCTGCCAGCCGATCGATTTCCTCTCCACCTCGACCAAAGATAAACGGATCACCACCTTTCAAGCGCAACACCCGCTTGCCTTCTTTTGCCAGTCGAACCAGCCGGTGGTTAATCTCTTCCTGTGGCAAGGTATGATTGGAGCGGGCTTTGCCTACATAGACATAATCCGCATCTCGGCGACACAGGGCCAGTACATCTTCCGACACCAGTCTGTCGTACAGAATCACATCCGCTTTCTGCATCAGTCTCAGTGCTTTAAAGGTAAGCAGGTCAGGATCACCCGGACCGCCACCCACCAGCCAGACTTCACCGGTCGCCGGTTTATTATCGGTAGCATTCAGCTGTTCATCGAACATTTGCTCGGCCGTTTGCTCATTTCCGGCCAATACCTGCTCCCCTACCGGGCCTTCAAAAATGGACTCCCAGAAATAGCGTCGCTGAGCCAGCGTATCAAACCTCTGCTTCACCCGCTCACGCAAACGACCGGCAAAACGGGTCAGTCGACCATAGTTGGCAGGAATCAGTGTTTCCAATTGTGTTCGCAGTTGACGTGCCAGTACAGGCGCTTCTCCTCCGGTAGAAAACGCAATCTGTAACGGTGAGCGATCAACAATAGCCGGAAAGATAACACTGCTTAACTCGGGATCATCAACCACATTCACCGGAGTCAGCTGCTGTCGGGCTGTTTCAGAAACCTGGCGGTTAACTTCACGGTTTTCAGTTGCTGCAATGACCAGTGTTTTACCTGTCATATCACCCGTCTGCCAGCGACGATTAACCAGTTGATGATGAGGAGATTCTGCAGCGAGAGCTTCCATATCAGCATCAATTTCCGGCGCGACTACTGTCAGATACGCACCGGCCTGATGTAACTGTCGTGCCTTGCGGGTTGCCACTGAACCACCACCCACAATCAGGCAGCGCGACTGACGGATATCATGAAACAGCGGAAAATAATCCATTCTGCCTGTTACTCCCGAATACTCTGCAACATATTCCTGCCGGGCAATAACTGACACCCGACTTTTAACTGCAATAACGACTGCCGCAAAATACTGCTGGACACACCCTTGCCTGAGACACATTTTTGTCTGAGACAGAGCTACGTGAAGCAATCTGTCGGCTTGTGATACAAAAACGCCGGCATTGGATTCCAATGCCGGCGTCCCTGCTTCAGGCCCATATCATGCGCCTGAAGATCATAACTGAGCTTATATCAGCCTTAATCGATAACTTCCAGTCCGTTCATGTAGGGACGCAGCGCTTCCGGTACATGGATACGGCCTTCAGCATCCTGGTAGTTTTCAATCACAGCCACCAGCGTACGACCTACTGCCAAACCGGAACCGTTCAGAGTGTGCACCAGACCCGGCTTGCCGGTTTCGGCATCACGGAAACGGGCTTTCATGCGGCGTGCCTGGAAGTCGAGGCAGTTGGAGCAGGAAGAAATTTCACGGAACTTGTTCTGTCCCGGCAGCCAGACTTCAATATCGTAAGTCTTGGTTGCACCAAAGCCCAGGTCGCCGCCACACAGGGAAACTACACGATACGGCAGGTTCAGCTTCTGCAGCACGGCTTCCGCATTACCGATCATCTCTTCCAGCGCGTCGAAAGATTTCTCCGGATGAACAATCTGCACCATTTCAACCTTGTCGAACTGGTGCTGACGAATCAGACCACGGGTATCACGACCGTAGCTACCAGCTTCACTGCGGAAGCAGGGGCTGTGTGCAGTAAATTTCAGCGGCAGGGCATCTGCATCAACAATCTCGTCAGCGACAATATTGGTCAGGGTCACTTCAGAGGTCGGAATCAGGTAATGAGGCTGATCCTTACCTTCGCAGGTGGTCTTGAACAGATCTTCCTCAAACTTCGGCAACTGGCCAGTACCGCGCAGGGCATTGCCGTGTACCAGATAAGGGGTGTAAACCTCTTCATAACCGTGTTCACTGGTCTGCAGGTCCAGCATAAACTGGGCGATAGCACGGTGCAGGCGGGCAATCTTGCCACGCATTACGGTGAAACGGGAACCAGACAGTTTGGCACCGGTATCAAAATCGAGACCGTACTTTTCACCCAGATCAACGTGATCCTTGACTTCAAAGTCGAAAGACTTGGGCTCACCCCAGGTGCGGACTTCGAGGTTGTCGTCTTCGTCCTTGCCTTCCGGTACAGATTCATGGGGCAGATTCGGCACGCCCATCAGAATGGCATCCAGATCGGTCTGAATGGTCTTCAGCTTCTGCTCGAAATCGGCCAGTTCAGCATTGATTTCATCCATGCGTGCTTTCAGGGCTGTGGTGTCTTCGCCCTGCTTTTTCAGCATGCCAAACTGCTTCGAGCCGGACTTGCGCTCCGCCTGCAACTGTTCCGTGCGAATCTGCACTTCACGGCGTTCGGACTCCAGCGAGCGAATCCGGTCAACATCCAGTTCAAAGTGCTTCTTGCGCAGTGCTTCGGCTACCGCTTCCAGATCTGAACGAACGAGTTTGGGGTCTAGCATGGGATTTCTGCAATACTTCCGTTTGAGAACAAGCGAGTTCCGCAGAACACGGGACTCATGAGCCGTCCCATAATAACTGAACCCAGACAATTTACAATTATCAGGCAGGGTAATCCAGCATATTATCCGGTGAATGCCAGATTCCCTGATTTGAACATGAAAAATGGCAGGCTTGTATCTCAGCTTCTGGCAATCCGAAACAGGATCTTCTCCATTCCGGTACACAGGTTATCTGCAGCAAGATTAAAATTGCGCCGGAACTGGCTCCCGATATTTTCAGAGCTATCCAGCAGGTCTGTGACAACTTTTACCGCAAACATCGGAATACCATAAAGAGAGGCAACTCTAGCAACAGCAGCAGCTTCCATCTCCTTGGCAACAACCGGCTCACTCTCAAGAATATCTCGATCAACCGGGCTCATATCAACGGAGTCACCAGTACAAACTACCGTCAGAGGCAACCCGGTTTCCCTTGCCAGCACACTGGTCAGACTACAACTGAAGTTACCTTCTCCCCAGGCCTGAATCGCAGTGCCGGCATTAATGCGGCGATCATAGAATCTGATTTTCTGGGAAATATAGACTTGGCCAATATGGCTACCTTTAGCCTCAAAGGCTCCACTGGTACCGGGGTTAATAATCAACTCAGGCTGGAAACAGCGAATTGCTTCAAGAGTGGCCAGTGCAGCCGGCACTGTGCCTATACAACTGACCTTGTATTCAGGATCTTTTCCACACAGTACCAGCGACAGCTCCAACCCTTTGTAGCGTCCGATATAGGCACGACAAGGGAGTTTTGGATCAGGCATTTCATAAGGCTTCAGGCCAAACCGGTTGATCAGGGGAGCCGCCTCTTTTTCCAGCGCTACAATCATACAGACTTTACAGAATGATCTGTCCACCGCCTGATGCCACCGTTGAGTTTGAAAATGTTAAGATGGCACATATTTATATCCATTGGTTCAGTTATTACCCTTTAAAATAACTACAACAGTAACCTGTAAAAATCTCCCTCATTTCTTGTCTTTTTATTGATGCAGTCACTTTACCCCTATTCGGTAAATCTCCAGAATTCCTCTCAATAAAAAACCCGGAAAAGAGCATCAAGTTATGACTTTGACTTACAGGGAAGTCACTCTGAGAAAGGCCACCCCGGCTGACAAAATACCGCTTTATAAACTGCTGACTTCAGACGAAGCCTGGACCGAGTTTAATGGTCCCTATTTTCCGTATTCCACACCGACCCTGGAGGAGTTTGAAACCGGATTGTTTTCCCGGCTGTCAGCGGGTGACACCGGGCTCATCATCGATGTCGAGGGTGAGTCAGTCGGCTCGGTCAGCTACTACTGGGAAGACGAACGCACCCGCTGGCTGGAAGTCGGGGTGATCATATATGACAGCAGTCGCTGGAATCAGGGGCTTGGTCGCAAGGCACTGATTCCATGGATCACACATTTATTCAATACGCTGGAAATTGCCCGGGTCGGACTTACAACCTGGTCAGGTAATCCGAGAATGATTGCCTGTGCCGAGTCTATTGGTATGAAACTGGAAGCCCGGTTGAGGAAAGTACGCTATTACAACGGCGAGTACTATGACTCTGTAAAACTGGGCGTATTAAGAGAAGAGTGGTTCGATTAGTTTTAAAAATCAAAAAACTTTGAATGCCCCTTTTATCCTTTATTTTTTTGTACCTTCAGTTCATAAACACTGTCTTGTATGATGCGATTTCGGATCAAAAATAACTAGAAAGAGACGTATCATGAAGCCGGAAACCATTGCCCTGCATGCCGGATATGAGGGCGACCCGACCACCCGTGCCGCCACTGCACCGATTTACCAGACCGTATCCTACACCTTTGATGATACCCAGCACGGCGCAGATCTGTTTGATCTGAAGGTTGCAGGCAACATCTACTCCCGCATCATGAATCCCACCAATGCAGTACTTGAAGCGCGGCTCGCTGCACTTGAAGGCGGCATTGCTGCACTGTCGCTGGCATCCGGGATGGTTGCCATCACCTATGCAATTCAGACTATTGCCGAGGCGGGTTGCAATATTGTGTCCACCAGCCAGTTATATGGCGGTACCTATAACCTGTTCGCCCACACCTTCCCACGCCAGGGAATTGATGTCCGGTTTGCTTCCCATAATGACTTCGACGGGCTGGAAGCACTGATTGATGAAAACACCCGTGCCGTATTCTGCGAATCCATTGGTAACCCTGCCGGTAATATTGTCGATATCGAAAAACTGGCAGAGCTGGCACATCGTCATGGCGTGCCACTGATTGTTGATAACACCGTTGCGCCGATTATCTGCCGCCCCATTGATCATGGTGCCGATATTGTAGTGACCTCACTGACTAAATATATCGGTGGTCATGGTACAACCCTGGGTGGTGCCATTATCGATAGTGGCAAGTTTGACTGGAAAGCCAACAAGGAACGCTTTTCACTGCTGAATGAACCTGACCCATCTTATCACGGTGTTGTTTATACCGAAGCACTGGGCGACGCAGCCTTTATTGGCCGTGCCAGGGTCGTTCCGCTTCGCAATACCGGTGCAGCCTTGCCGGCACAAAGTGCATTCCAGCTGATGCAGGGACTGGAAACCCTGGCATTGCGGATGGAACGTCACTGTGAGAACACAGAAAAGGTCGCCCGTTATCTGAAAGATCATCCCCGTGTTAGCTGGGTTAACTATGCCGCTCTGGAAGACAGCCCTCACCATGATACTGCTCACCGTATCACCAGCGGCAAGGCTTCCGGTATTCTGAGTTTTGGTATCAAGGGTGGTGCTGAAGCTGGGGCCAAATTTATTGATGCGCTGCAAATGATCCTGCGACTGGTCAATATTGGCGACGCAAAATCACTGGCCTGTCATCCGGCGTCCACCACCCATCGTCAGCTAAACCCGCAGGAACTGGAATCCGCCGGTGTTTCATCGGAGATGGTTCGTCTCTCCATCGGTATTGAGCATATTGACGATATTATTGCCGATATTGATCAGGCTCTGGCTGCCAGCGCCAGCTAAGTTAAAGGCCCAGGTACTTATAGCCGGCTTTTGTGCCGGCTTTCTTATTCAACACGGAATCAACCATGCCGCTAGAAATTGATATTGTCGATGCCTTTACAGATAAGCTTTTCAGCGGCAATCCTGCAGCCGTTGTTATTACTTCCGAATGGCTTGCGGATGATCTGATGCAGTCGATCGCGGCAGAGAATAATCTGGCAGCCACTGCTTTTGTCTGTGAGCAGAAAGATAATCAATATGCTATTCGCTGGTTTGCTCCAACTGGAGAAAAAGATGTGTGTGGTCATGCCACATTAGCTGCAGCTTTTATTCTTTTCTCACGTAACCCTGAACTGGAACATATTACTTTCAGTACCGTATCTGCCGGTGACCTGTTTATCACTAAAGAAAACGACGGCTTCATTAGCATGAGTTTTCCGGTGCAGCAGCCCGAAGCAGTTGCGGATATACCAGAAGCAGTGTTGCAGGGTTTATCAATTCCCCCGGCTGCTATTCTTCGCAACCGGCAGGCTTGGTTTGCCGTTTATAACGATGAAACCCATATCCATGATATCCAGCTGAATATGCCAGTCCTAATCGGTCTGAAGCCTGGCAATCTGGTAATTACTGCGCCTTCCAGCTCTGAGTCTTTTGATTTTGTATCACGCTATTTCCGGCTGCGACTGGATGATATTGAAGACCCGGCAACCGGTTCAGTTCATGCCGGACTTGTACCCTTTTGGTCAGAAAAGCTGGGAAAACAAACCCTGACAGCATTTCAGGCATCACCTCGGGGAGGTATTCTTCACTGTGATATGGAAAAAAAACGGGTCAAAATTTCCGGCAAAGCGACTCACTATTCATCTGGCAGGATTTTTATCTAACAAAAAGCAGTCTTGCAGAAACTTAGCAAGAGATAGTAAGAAATATACGCCTGATAAAATCAAAAAATCACAAAAGCTCAGAAAAACCGACCTGCATCAAGGATTCAGCGACTAGCACCCTGATCCCATCGACAGACATTGGCACCGGCGAGTATCGTTACATCGCCGGCTGTTTTTGACACTGTGAAAGTTTACTTTCACCGATAACGGGCTGAAGCCGGCTTGAATGGCTCAAAAACACTCAGAAATAGTTGTCCCGAGCCGAATAAACAGTATTCAGATAACAAGTTATCAGGTGACAGAGAACATGCAGTATCGCACGGAAGAAGACCTTCTGGGTACGATGGAAGTCCCGGCCGATGCTTACTATGGCATTCATACCCTTCGCGCACTTAACAACTTCAAGATCAGTGCAGAAAAGATCGGCGACAATCCCGAATTTGTTCGCGGCATGGTATTTACCAAGAAAGCAGCCGCGATGGCCAACCGTGAACTGGGCACTCTGGAGCCTATGCTGGCGGAATATATTATCCGCGCCTGCAACCTGATTCTGAAAGAGGATCGGTGCATGGACCAGTTCCCGATTGATGCCTTTCAAGGCGGAGCCGGCACCTCGGTCAATATGAATACTAATGAAGTGGTTGCCAACCTGGCCCTCGAATTGATGGGACATGACAAGGGCGGCTACCACATCATCAACCCTAACGACCATGTCAACAAAAGTCAGTCAACCAACGACGCTTACCCGACAGGCTTTCGGGTTGCCCTGTATAACAGTATTGATTCACTGCTAGCACGACTTGAGTATCTGATCGAAGCCTTTGATGACAAATCTGCAGAGTTTGACGATATCCTGAAGATGGGTCGCACCCAGCTGCAGGATGCGGTTCCAATGACTCTGGGACAGGAATTCCGGGCCTGGGCTGTCACCCTGAAAGAAGAAGTCAAAAGCATTCGTCGTAGCCAGGAGCTGCTGCTGGAAGTCAACCTGGGGGCCACCGCTATCGGCACCGGTCTGAATACCCCTTCCGGTTACTCCAGTGTTGCTGTCCAGAAGCTGGCAGATGTGACTGGCAAACCGTTTGTACAGGCGGCCGATCTGGTAGAAGCCACGTCTGACTGTGGTGCTTATGTGATGCTGTCCGGCGCCCTGAAGCGGATGGCGGTGAAGGTTTCCAAAATTTGTAACGACCTGCGCCTGCTGTCTTCCGGCCCGCGTACTGGCCTGAATGAAATCAACCTGCCCCAAATGCAGGCGGGTTCCTCTATTATGCCGGCCAAGGTAAACCCGGTTATTCCTGAAGTGGTTAACCAGATCTGCTTCAAGGTCGTCGGTAATGATATGACTGTTACCATGGCGGCCGAGGCTGGTCAGCTGCAGCTGAATGTCATGGAGCCGGTGATCTCCCAAAGCCTGTTTGAATCCATCAATCTGCTGGGACGTGCTTGCGATACCCTGAAAGAGAAATGTGTCACCGGTATCACCGCCAACAAAGAGGTGTGTGAGCAGCAAGTGATGAACTCTATCGGTATCATCACTTTCCTGAACCCGCATATCGGCCATCATGAAGGCGATATCGTAGGTCGTATCTGTGCCGAAACCGGCCGCAGTGTGCGAGAAGTCGTGCTGGAGCGAGGCTTGCTGGATGAAGCCGAGCTGAATGAGATTTTCTCGGTAGAAAACCTTAAAAACCCTCAGTATCGTGGCAAGCGTTTTAGCGCAGCCTGATTCCGATTTTTCTTTCATAATCCGGGTTCAGCTAATGCTGTACCCGGATTTTTTTATTTTGCCTCTCCCATCATTCCCGACAGGCTCTGGTAATATAAGTCTGCATTTGTCATAACAACTGGCGGACATTTCCATGCAGCCAACTTCTCAGCCCAAAAGTCATCCCCGTATAGGTGTCGGCATTATTGTTCGTCGCAATGGAAAGATACTGCTGGGCCGGCGCAAGAACAGTCATGGCGAAGGACACTGGGCTTTTCCAGGCGGACATCTTGAATTTGGTGAAACCCCTGAGCAATGTGCTCACCGGGAAGTTATGGAAGAAACAGGTCTCACTCTGGAGAATCTTCAGCCCGGTCCTTATACCAACGATATTTTTGAAGTCGAGCACAAACACTATATTACGCTGTTTATGGTGGCAGACTCGGTGACAGGCGAGCCGGAAATAAAAGAGCCGGAGAAATGTCTCGAATGGTTATGGCATGACTGGAATGCGTTACCGGATCCGTTGTTTTTACCAGTAATCAATCTGAAACAGCAGAACTATGATCCGTTCTGATACCTGAAAGTTAGAAACAGCAATATCATGTTGTCCCTTATATTGCAGACTGTTCAACCCAGTCTGGCCCCTAGTCCGATACCGAGCCCACCATCACTGCACCTATTCAGATAAGAATACTCAGCGAAGGTTCTCGGCAATCTGTCTGAAACTCTGCCATATTTCTTTCTTGGTAGGGATGTTGATCAAAATATTCTTCATCAGTCTGCAGGCTGGATCAAACTGTACTTTAATTTCACATCATCTGGCGTGTGCGACCTGAGCATCAAAGCCTTCTGTTTTGTTTTTTCTTTATCTGAAATGGATATTTCTGACATTGAATTTAAAACTGCTTTTGTGTAATTCCAGCTTGTCAGCACTCAGATACCTCCTTGCTTTGACTCTAATATGTTTACCTGTGACTAATACCTCTGAAGCCAAGGCACAAAGTGCAAAATATTTAATTCAGAAAAAGCTTGGAACAGGTAAAGGCTTCAAGACTCAGGGGGCACTGACACTCATAGCCAGAAAAACAGATATACGCGCAGAAATCTATCTGGGGAAAAGCACGGCAGAGCCCTCCCTGATAATGCTTTATACATTTGAGGGCCAAAGTACACAAACAGGCTCGGTTGGTAATGAAAGTTTCAGCCTCACATTTAACGGTCCTCCTGCAACACACCAATCACCTGTTACAGGCCCTTCCTCGCCGGAACACCTTTTTCACCGTATGTATATTCAAGGTCACTGCACCTTGAATACTTCGGTTTCAGGCCAGCGCGTCTTTTTTCAGGGCTGCTCTGAATCTGGTTTTAGATTTAAATCAAAAGAACTTGGGATTTATACAGTCAGAAGCCAACTGGCAACCTGGGCCCAAGAAGATCAATTATCAGGCTGCCTGAAAATTACTCTCTATGAACCAGGCACTGTGCTGAATGCATGCTCTAGAGTCAAGTTAAGGCCAGGTGCTGCACGCGTACAGGGCACCAAAGCACGAGACCTATGGCAAAGGAAAACAATATTTGTTGCTACTTATGATAGAGCCCCTCAGCCCTCGATCTGCAGTCTCTATAAAATTGCAGACCGAAAACACGTTCTTTTACGAGTGTCTAAATCAGTAACCCGGGTTGAAGATTGTCATCCTGATGCTTTGCATTCCATCATCAGCCTGACATCCATGCTTATGTTGTTGCCGCAAGATACCAGCAACATGCCGTTGCTTGCTGGTCAGTCCATTGCCATTGATGAGGATAACAGTCCACTCCCTGCATCTACTAATATTCAGCAAACTGTTTCGCAGGCCTCAACCAATCTGCGCACTGCGCCATTCAGGCCGCCACCTACAAGTACAGAATCAACCATAAAGCCCAACACATTTGCAGCCGCTGCTAAAAAGCGACCCCACAAACAACCCGTCAAACAACAAATTGCACCTTTACCAGAAGGCAATTACCTATGGCGCTTTGGAGGGAATATTCCAGATTGCCCGCAAGATTACATCAGATTCATGGCAGCGGCTTGTAGAACGGAGGAAGATAAAACAGAAGTATTAAAGCAAGGTCTAACTGAGCTGTATCCCGGAGTTGATTCATCCACCCACCAGAGCTTGATCAGTCAGGTACTTAATGCGATACATCGGGAGTCTATTGATTACGACTTCTTTCAACAGCTATGGCCATTCCCCGAGAAAATGATTCCGGAAACTATCAAAGAGTATGTACAAGAAATGGCACCTCCGAAAAGTTCTTGGGATATAGCATCAAATAGACAGCAAATCACCAGTGAAATAGTCGGCTACGTTTTAGCACTCTACCCTGGACAAGAAGATCAATTCAGACTTGCAAATGATATATGGCTCTGGCTGGATAGCTTTTATGCAAGTGCAGAAGCTAGTGTGTCAGAAAATACAGTCTCAGCAGAAGAGTTAGAAGAGCTTCACCATGTAACCGAGCAGCCAATTACAACTGTAGCGCCTCATTCGTCAACCGCTGCCTGTTCTGAAGCTACAACCAACGGCTATATATTTAACATTCCTTCCTCTACATCTGAATATCCATTCTCAGGCAGTCTATTTGACACAGGGATATTCCTTCCGCCTTTTCATTCACCCGGTATTTTACACTCTCAGCAATATCAACCTGCAGAGCTTCACCAAGCGCACTAACCAGCCTGGTACAAATATCAGGCCGGTTAGCAGGCTGATATTATCAGCCTTCAATACCCACAATATACCAGGGTGCATTGGCAGCCGTCAGGTCACGCTCCAGGTGCCAGATATCATTGATATCTTCTTCTACACCCTCAACCCGATCGCAGTAACGACCGTTGAAGCGGATGCTCACCTGAGCCTGACGACTGTCGTAGTCAGCACGTATCAGCTCGGCATCAACATACATGACTTCAGTATGCTGATCGCCCTGCAGTGAAGCACGCTCCTGACGCAGCATATTGAATAGTTCCGGGCTCACATAGTCCTGAATTGTCTCAAGCTGGTTCAGGTTCCATGCCTGTTGCAAGGTGCGGTAGTGATCCCGCGCAACCTGCAGGAAGCCGTTCATATCAAAACCTTCTGGCAGATTAAACGGTACTTGAGCCGGCTGGGAGAATCCTCCAGCTGTCTGATTCATGCCACCGGATAGCGGCTCATTTCCTGACAGGGGTGCATTGCCTGGCAAAGGTGAATTGCCCGGCAGTGGACCATCACCCGGCAGCATATCGCTGTTGCGCTGCAGTGAGTCACCACGAGGCATGTCACGCAGCTGTTCGGTTGCACCGAAAGCATTGTCAGAGGAAGTTCTTGCCGGTTCAAAGTTATTGCTTTGGCTATTTCCGTGCCCCTGACCCGCCGCATAATGCGGTCTCGAGTTACCCGACGCACCATTGTCTTTCATGCGCTTCATTGACTTGAAGAACTTGAAGGCAACCACTGCCAGCACCACCATAATCAGCAGACTGAACAGTCCACCGATACCACCACCAAAACCACCGAACAGTGAGGCCAGCAGACCACCGGCTAACAGACCACCCAGCATACCACCAAGGAACCCGCTCTTTTTCTTGGGTTGCTGCTGAGCTGCACTGTTACTCTTGCCCGCCTGTGAAGGTGTCGCCGGTGCTGCTGCAGGCTTGGCCGGAGCCGTGCTGTAGCTTTTACCAAACGATTTGCCACCGCCAAGCTTCTTGGCTTCTGCCAACTGAACCGTCGAGATCAGTGACAGAAATACGGTGAACAGAACTAACCACTTTTTCATCAATTCGCCCTTCTCCCACTTTCGGGGAGATTATTCATTTACAACGTCACAGTTTGATGGGGGCAAACTGTGACAAATTCAAGCCCGGAGTAAATACTCACATGACTCGTTTACACTCGCACGATTCAGTGTATGCACTGAGCCATACTTATGTACGCCTTTTATTTTCTGCGCTTACGCTCTGACTGCTGATCCAGCTGTCGCAGCCGTTCCAGTTTTTCCCGAATTTTGATTTCGAGACCTCGATCAGAGGGTTGATAGTACTCTCTGGGTTCCATCTCTTCCGGGAAATAACATTCCCCGGCAGCATAGGCATTGGGTTCATCATGGGCATAGCGATAGCCTTCGTTATAACCCAATTCTTTCATCAGTTTGGTCGGGGCATTGCGAATATGCATCGGCACATCATACGACGGGGTATTTCTTACATCGTCAAAGGCCGCTTTCATTGCCATATACACCGCATTACTTTTGGGTGCACTGGCACAGTAGGTAACCGCATGAGCAATCGCCAACAAACCTTCGGGAGAACCGAGCCTCTCAAAGGTCTGCCAGGCATTCAATGCCAGCTCCAGCGCGCGCGGATCCGCATTGCCGATATCTTCGCTGGCGATCGCCAATAAACGACGAACAACGTAAAGCGGGTCAGCACCACCATCAACCATTCTGGCAAACCAGTACATGGCGGCATTGGGATCCGAGCCCCGTACCGACTTATGAAACGCGGAAATCTGGTCGTAGAAAATATCACCCTGCTGGTCGAAGCGCTTTAACTGCCCTTGAAGTACTTCATCCAGAATATCGTCATCAATAACCGCACCCTGTTCACCGGGAACAGCCAGATCCGCAGCAATCTGTAACAGGTTCAGTGCACGCCGGGCATCCCCGTCTGCAGCCTTGGACAGTACAAGTAATTGCTCACTGTCGATAATAATCTGCCGGTCACCCAGACCTCGCTCTTTATCAGCCAATGCCTGCTGCAGCAGATTTTGTAAAGCTTCAACACCGAGAGAGCGCAGAACATAGACCCTGACCCGCGACAGCAAAGCATTATTCAATGAGAACGAAGGGTTTTCTGTTGTCGCACCCACCAGCGTCACCGTGCCATCTTCAACATAAGGCAGAAATGCATCCTGCTGGCTTTTGTTAAAGCGATGAATTTCATCAATAAACAGAATGGTTCGCTTGCCAAACTGCAGTCGTGCTTCTTTGGCCTGCTCAACAGCGGCACGAATATCCTTTACCCCGGATAATACTGCAGAAATAGACAGAAACTGGGCATCCGAGGCATCCGCCAGCAACCGGGCCAGTGTTGTTTTTCCTACACCGGGAGGTCCCCAGAACACCATGGAGTGCAACTGCCCGGCTTCAATCGCCTGACGCAGAGGTCGGGATGGACCCAGCAAATGTTCCTGACCACAGTATTCGTCAAGATTTCTGGGACGCATGGCCGCCGCCAGTGGCTGAGCCACAGGCGGGGTATCAAACAGGGATGGTGTTTTCACAGTTTGGATTTGAGTGCGGTTTCGTCAATCAGATCAGTACCTTTTGGCGGCACAAACTGAAACAGTGAAGGGTCAGGTTTATTGTTTTCCTGCAGGGCACTGAAACGAATCCGGGTTTCTGCACCCAGACCATCCTTCAGCACCATACTCTCAAGCTGCTTGCCTTTAAAATTGACGACCAGAGCCTCAAACAGGCGATCACCACTGCGTGGCTGCAACTGATAAGACTCAATACCATCTTTGGCTGACAAGCTGATCTGATAACTCTGGCTCAGGCCGGAAGTATCACCGCTTAATAGCAATGCGGGGGTATCGTGCAGACTCTGATCCAGCTTGCGGATAACCGCCTGTTCCAGATCCGGGTCGTACACAGTGACCTTGCCCTGCCCGGCAATAACCAGCTGCGGATAAGGCTCCTTTACATCCCAGCGGAAACGGTCCGGGCGCTCTACAGTCATATGACCACGGGTTACCTGCGGTGCTTTGCCAGGAGTTTGTACTGTTTCCTGAATAAAGTCTGCAGCCATGGACTGAATACTCTGCAGGCGCTGAGACAATTGTGCCGTAGCCTCCTGCTGTTGCTTTGCTGCCTCACTGACCGGAGCGGTTGTTTCACCGGCAGAGACAGACAACGACAAGCCCGCATTCAACCCCAGCATTAAACACAAGCTTAACGGTTTCAGCAGTCGGGCCTTGATTAACTTCATAGATTTCCCTGAATTCACTCGTTCTAAACTTTTGGCTTCACGCTTTTGGCGGCGGTGGCGCCAGCACTTCCCGGTTGCCATTATGTCCTGGCGGACTGATAACTCCGGCCTGCTCCATCGCCTCAATCATATTGGCGGCGCGGTTATAACCAATCTTCAGCTTGCGCTGCACTGCAGAGATGGACGCCCGCCGGCTTTCAGTGACAAAGGCCACGCCTTCATCGTAAAGCGCATCCTGCTCGTTATCATCCAGCCCGGCACTGAAGGCACTGGGTTCAGCGTCAGCCTCTATGCCATTGAGAATGGCATCATCATAAGCCGGAGCACCGCGTTTTTTCCAGTCTGCTACAACCCGGTGGACTTCATCATCACTGACAAATGCACCATGCACTCGAATCGGCACACTGGTTCCCGGAGGCAGATAGAGCATATCACCCAGACCCAGCAGCTGTTCGGCACCGCCCTGGTCGAGAATAGTCCGGGAGTCAATCTTGGAAGAAACCTGGAAGCCGATCCGGGTCGGAATATTGGCCTTGATCAGACCAGTAATCACATCCACCGAGGGGCGCTGAGTTGCCAGAATCAGATGAATACCCGCTGCCCGCGCCTTCTGGGCAATACGTGCAATCAGCTCTTCCACCTTTTTGCCCACAATCATCATCATGTCGGCAAATTCATCGATGACCACTACGATAAACGGAAGCGGTTCGAGTAATGGTGGTTCTGCACCATCTTCACCCACTTTAAACAACGGGTCGGTGATCGGCTGGCCGGCTTTCTGGGCATCCCGAACTTTCTTGTTAAAGCCACCGATATTACGGACACCCAGCGCGGCCATCAGCTTGTAACGACGTTCCATTTCAGCCACACACCAACGCAGGGCATTGGCCGCTTCTTTCATATCGGTTACAACCGGTGCCAGCAGGTGGGGAATACCTTCATAAACCGAAAGCTCCAGCATTTTCGGATCGATCATAATCAATCGAACTTCTTCAGGACTGGACTTGAACAGCATACTTAGCAACATGCTATTCACACCGACTGACTTACCAGAGCCGGTGGTACCTGCCACCAGCAAGTGCGGCATTTTAGCCAGATCAACCACCATCGGCAGCCCGCTGATATCATGGCCCAACGCCAAACTTAGCGGCGATTTTGATTCATCAAACCGGGCAGAGGAAACAACTTCGCTGAAAAATACGGTTTGCCGGTTTTCATTGGGAATTTCGATACCCACAACAGACTTGCCGGGAATAACTTCCACTACCCGGACGCTGATCACCGCCAGCGAGCGAGCAAGGTCTTTGGCCAGGTTGGAGATTTTGCTGACTTTCACCCCGGCCGCCGGCTGAATTTCAAACCGGGTAATCACCGGCCCCGGCAGCACCGCTACAACTTCGGCATCGACACCAAAGTCTTTCAGCTTGGCTTCCAGAATCCGCGACATGCCTTCGAGTGATTCCTTGCTGAAACCCGGTGCCTCGCCATGTTTGGCATCGTCCAGCAAATTGACTGCAGGCAATGGATCAATCACCTCACCATCAAACAGTTGGCCCTGATTCTCCTCCAGCGCCCTTTTGCTTACCGGTGATGGCGGCGGTGGCGGTGCAATAACCGGAGCAGTATCAGCGACAACGGGTTCTTTTCGCTGTCGAGCCTTGGGCTGCGGTTTGGGCCTTTCGATCACTTTGACTTCAGTTTGCTTGTAATCGGCAACAGGCCGGGACAGTTTCCAGGTGACATAACGGGCACGCAGTTTACTGGCCAGTACACTGCAGCCATAGGCAACAAATACACCAAAATCGCGTACCAGTTTGAAGGACTGCATGGCCAGATGAAACCACGACAGATTGCTGATCAGAGTGAAAGCAACAAGAAATATTGCCAACAGCAATAAGGTACAGCCGGGGACTCCCAGCACCGGCACCGCTTCTTCACTGACCGCTTGTCCAAGCAGACCACCATTACCGAATGGCAGTAACTCCTGCTGGGGTAAATGAATAGCCAGCAGGGTGGTACCACTCATCAGCACCGACAGCAGCCCGGCAATCCGTAACATGGTCATTAAGGGATGAAAGCCGATACCGCCCAGCCGCTGCTGAAACAACTGGATGCCAAACTGGGCCATCAGCAAGGGCAACAGATAACTGAGCCAACCAAACAGGGACAGCAGTACATCAGCAATCCAGGCGCCCATTCGTCCCGAACTGTTATGTAATGTCTGGGGGGAGCCGGCGGCATATGACCAGCCCGGGTCAGCCGGGTGGTAGGTCACAAGTGCCAGCAGCAGGTAGGCGGCAACCGCGAGAACAACAATGGTCACTGCTTCCCGCAGACGGATGGCGAGCTGGTCTCCCAGCGTCAGGGGGTCACTCCCCTTTTTCTTCGGACTGGTTGTTGTCACGCGCGCTCAAAAGTGTCTTAGTCTAAAAGATTCATTCTATGCTGTTTTGGGACGCGGGTGAATGTGCAAATCAGTTCTCGGGTAAAAACGCAGTCAGCCAGTGACCGTGCCCACTGTAAATCAATAAAAGCGGGTGAGGTTGCCCTGCCCCTGAAGAATGTAGCTGCATTTCATCTCCCTTCCCCTGTATTCCTACAACAGATGTTGCGAGGGTTTTCGCCTTCAAGTCCTCACTGGAAAAATAGGGGTGATACAGATAAATTGGTCGACGAAGCATAATCGCTGCCAGAGGAACGAAATCAGTAGCTCCCCAGATATTATTACCAAGCAAATCCTCATATATATCTTCAGCTGAAGTTACCTCTCGTAACAACTGCTCTTGAACCCACTGACACTGCTCAGAAGTAAGAGGTTTGAGCGTTAATATTTCAGAATTGATAGCAGAATGTTTTGTGCAGGGAAAACGGCTGGGCTTAAAAGTTTTTTCCATACAGTTTTGTTGTAGAAAATCATAAAACAGATATGCCAGCAGCTGTTTCATCCAGAGCCATTCAACATTAAGTCGGGATGTTGGTGGCATAAAATGATAGGAAATAGCGCTGTAAAAGCAGTTTTCATTCTGGTCAACCCACACGGCTTTCATGGATTTTTCATTCATGAACCTCAAAAGATGAACTTGATATTGCCTTTCTGACTTTGTTGGAACTTGTTCCCTGGTGTTCAAACCCAACAATCGTATGCTCGAATGCACGGTATCATCATCAAGCATTTTTTCACCTTGATAAGGCGTATAACCAACAGAACATGTCATTTGCATATTCCATAACGCTCGTCTCAACTCTTGATGAGAATCAAACAAACTCTCTCGTAGCAAAATGATGTAAAGCGTTTCAGCATTAAGCAAAGTCAAGGATGGATATTCCCAGTATGTTTCAGGTTGAATCAGTTGCAGTACGGCCGGATCATCAGCCAACTGGTCAAGACCTGCGGTGAAGCCACTTTCAAGCAGAGCCTGCACATACTCAGCAAATAGTTCTCTTGTAATCGGAAGTTCTGATAATTTGTTATGAGCCATCCGTTGATCACCTGATGTCGCCAGACATCTGGCATAGGCTAGCTCGAGCCTGTTCCTATCATCCCCCGGCGGCATATGCCTTAACTGTTGATGAAAAAAGCTCTTTGCGCACGCCAGAGAAACAGCATCAGGACAATCCGTAATGGTCGTAGACTCTATTGTTGCAATAACTGCTGGCATCTCTTCAGGTAAGGAACAGCTCACGAACTGACAGGACTTCAGCACAGCACCGGAAAAATTAACTTTTCTCAGATTACAGCGTGTAAAAATATGTTGATTCAGCTCACACCCTGACAAATTAATATTCTTAAATTCCATATCTCCCCAAATCCAGTTAGCTGAACGGGGAAACACAACATTACTGAAATTACGCAGTTTCGATTCAAATTCTGGTGTCTGTGTGAACAGTCGACAAGCCGACAAAATATCAGGAAAAGCCAACCAAATCACAGGAAAACTGGCAATATCAACCGAGGATTTACCCATGATAGTTCCGTAAGGATCAATCATAAGGCTGGTTAGTTTACTATTTAGTAGTGTCCACCCTCCTTTCATTGAGGCCAATATCCCTGTTGCAGGTTGCTCCCTTTGGTCTGTTACAGAACCTGACTCCCTATCCTCACTGCCGGAGCCAATTTGAGAAGTGTGAATGTTTGACATGATATTACGAAGTTTTATCGCCCACTCATCACCAGTTACCATTGTCAGGCGAGCGGAATCACCACCAAGAGCTTCAAGCTCCAAATCTCGCCATAAATCAGGATTTAAATGACGTAAACTACCAATCGTCATTTCCCTTGCAAAAGCTTCATTTAAAAGCGCCAAAGAAAATAAAACGATCAAAAGCCAAAACTTTTTTTGTAGTTTTTGATTCATATCCGGTCATCTTCACTTCAGCAACCAGAAATAAAACTGTAGTTGAATGATGACCGGAAGTTGTTTTTTTATTCTTTAACTCTGTACTTATTAAACGGCTCTGAAGAATCATGCCCATGCCTGATTTTAATTTTTCTCTGCCGGCAATCAAGCAACATGGTCACCAGAGTCCCTGTCTCCCCGAAAAGTGAATGCGGTGTATAATCTCTCAGAACCGGATATTCACCGTCATTGATATTCAGCGCCTGCTCAAGCACATCTGCTGAGACAGGCTTGTCTTTCAGGAACTTGTTCAGGGTATCAATTCTGTAACTGCTGCCGGTAAAAGTTTCTTTCGAGTGAGCCTGTCCCGGGCATAAATAATGATTGGTATGCGCATAGAAACTGCCATTAATGTCCGGCCATAATGGCTGAACTGGCGAGCATTCAACGGATAGCAGCTCGTCTTCACTTGCAACCATAATATGGCTGGCCTTACCTCCTCCATGATCCGTCAGCAGCTGCCTGGCCTGAGTGATATCACGACATTCCAATAGTGCCCGCAGCAAAATATGAACAGGCAGACCTTTTAAGGGTTTATCTGCCGGCAAAATATTCAGCATGACACCGATGCCCTGACTGTTCATACCAATCTTTGCCAACATACCAGGCTCAAGCATCGTAATGAAATTGGGTCCCTTGTCCGGCCTGATATCTGCCACAGCAATCAGAGGATAAAGCTCTTTGGCCCAGTCCCAGTTCTGCCCGGCCAGCCCGGTTCCGGAAAAACCAATACTGGAACATTCCGGCTCAAAGCTGCCATGGGGACTGCACATCAATTCACTGCGGCTGTTAAGAGCATAAACAAGATACGGTTCAACACCCGCTCCCTCAGCAATCGCATCCATTTCAACAATATAATCAGGATTAAAATCCCGAATAACACCGGCAAAATAATATGCAGTCCTTTTTAATTCACCCGAGGTGAAATGAAAGTGATCTAGATAATAGTCAAGTGCCCGATGTATTTCAGACTTGAGTTGTTTCCCGTGACGAAACCCGATCTGCCGAGGTGAACCGCTTAGTATTATTTCATTCATTATTGCCTGTCTCTGTAGCTGAACTAGATTAGTCGTATTCGATTGAGTTATTTGTATAAAGATATCCTGTCATGAGCTTTTATGACCACAACCTTGCTGATCTTTATAAAACCACCGGCAGTGCTATTGACTGGCGAGTCTGGGCCGAGCCCTGGAGTTTGCTTAATGCCACTGGCCCGGTTACCGGGTTAAATGTTCTCGATGCAGCTTGTGGCACCGGTATCATTACCCGACTGATGGCTCGCTCAGGGGCTGCCAGCGTCACGGGGATCGATATTTCTCCGGAAATGCTGAGTGAGGCACAGGAAGATACATCCGAGCCTTCCATTCATTACTTTGAAATGGGGATCGAAGATTACCGGGCAACCGAGCTACATGACCTTGCGGTTAGCAGTTTCCTGTTCAATGAAGCCCTGACTATCGAACAATTGAGACAGTTCTGCCTTTCGCTGCACCGCAACCTGAAGCCAGGAGGACGTATTGTCACATTAATGGATATGCCGGATCGGGTGATTGATGTTGATTACTCCCACTATGGATTCAGTTTTCGCCAGAACCGGCAGATGAATGAAGGCGATCCGTTTGAAATCGACTATCACATTGGCAGCGACTGCTTTACCTTGCAATTGAATTACTATTCGCCGGAATTTGTGCAACAAACACTGGAAAACTGTGGCTTTCGGGATGTGTGTATGCATCCGCTGGGTCCGTCACCGGAAGGTTTGAAAGCCATGCCTTCCGGTTACTGGAATACCATGATTTGCCGCCCTCCCCTTATTATCATCAGTGCGGTTAATACCCGGAATTAATTGGCCTGGAAGAAATAATGGTAGTCAATTCTGATTATTGCCTTACCCCCTGATTGAACTAGATTTGTCGTATTCTGATTACGAACACTGATATACCGCAATGAGCATTTACGATCAGAAGCTAGTTGATATCTATAAAACCTCTGGTGTCACCATGGACTGGCGCATCTGGGCCGAGCCATGGAGTTTGCTGAACGCAACAGGCCCGGTGAAAAGTCTGCATGTTCTGGATATCGCCTGTGGCACAGGCATTATCAGTAGACTGATGGTTCACGCCGGAGCAGCACATGTCACCGCCATCGACCTTTCATCGGAAATGCTGGATCAAGCACGTGAGGCAACATCTGAAAAAAATGTGCATTACATGCAGCAGGCCATTGAAGATTATCAAGCTGCTGCACTACATGATCTGGCCATCAGTAATTATTTATTTAATGAAGCGTTATCGCCGGAGCAATTAAGACAGTTTTGTATTTCACTCCATCAAAATATTAAACCCCGGGGACGACTGGTCACCCTGATGCATATGCCGGATCGAATAGGTAACAGCGATTATTCTCGCTACGGGTTTTCATTCCGGCATCAGCATCAATTAAACGAGGGAGATCCGCTGGTGATTGAATATCAAATCGATAGTGTTAGCTTCACCCTGCAGTTAAACTATTACTCACCCGAGTTTGTTCAGGAGACACTGGAAAACTGCGGGTTCTGCAATATCTGCATGCACGCGCTCGGGCCATCTCCGGCAGGCATAAAAGCCATGTCCCCCGGCTACTGGAATATACTGATCAGTCGCCCGCCGTTAATTATTATCAGTGCGGTGAACAGGCATGAGTAATGCCATACCGGATTACTCCGGTTTGCATATCTGCCTTCTGGCTATGGCTCTCAGTGTTTGCCAGGTCAGCCATAAAATAACCATGGTCAACAACCCTAACAACAGCGTTGCCAGCCAGTAAAACTGCGGTAATTCCGCCATCACGGCATATTTAAAACAGGCGATGGTGAAAGCTGCCAGAGGAAACGAAAAAGCCCAGGATGAAATAAAAAACGGTAATCTGACAAAGCGGATACCATTACTTAACAACAGCAGCCCCAGAAAAACAGCGCTGTATATCAGCACTCTGGCAAAGCCATCAATATCGCCAACCAGAGATGTATAGGAAATAAACCCGATAGAAGGCGGCGCCAGCAAAATAAACCAGGTCGGCATCAGTTTCTGTGGCAGCGGCTCATGAAAGAACAACCTGTACAGGATAATGGTTAACAGAGGCAACCAGAACAACATCCCCAGACTGAAGAAAAACCATGACAGCTCAATATGGCCAAAGGGCACGCCGGCAATCGGAACAATAATGTTACCCACGACCGGAATAAACCAGCCCGGGTTGGCATGTACCGGCAACAGCGTATCCCGATGCATCCAGCTATTGATCACATACAGGGTAAAGCCAAGCTGCAGCCCTGCACCTGCAATCCATAATACATAGGCGATCGGATCCAGCAACTGCCAGATGGTACCTAGCAGGATCAGACTGATAGAGATTGCCGGAAAGAAATTCAGCCTTATAGGATGGTTCAACTCCCGCATAATGGCAGCAGGATAAAGTCTGGCCTTGTTAGCATAAACCAGCAGCACAGCAATCATGACCAGAGATGCCAGACCTGCCGGTAACAGCCAGCTTATGTCAGGTAATCCCCCTATCGAAGCCGCAGATCGCCATGCCAGTGTCAGGCCGGACAGACCCATAACGATGGCAAAGAATGAAACAGGAAAATGTTCCAGACGGTTATCATCTGCTTTTGTCATTTGATTATTTTTTACTTCTTCCATGACTCAGCGCCCCAGCTATCAACTCAGCTATATGCCCGTTAATGATCAGTGCCGATATTAATTAGAAACATCTAATATAACAAGAAAAAATCACCATACGAATTTATCCGCAACGATATCGCATTAGCCGCTACCAACATGACGCTAAAAGCGGCGATCCGCACTTTAAATGTACCCGACTCAGGTTATTCCCATAAAGATGCATATAGTCCGAATCTTGTTTTCGTTATAGGCACATTATTACCAAAAAGCCTCCATTGTTGCCTACCAGCTTAATTACTAGTATCCGCTCAAAACAAATTATCCGGACTTATTCCTGCATGCAAAAACAACGCATTGTCGTTATTGGTAACGGCATGGTAGGGCATCGTTTCCTTGAGGAAATTATTGCTCACGCCGGCAACGATCATTATGACATTACCGTATTCTGTGAAGAGCCACGTGTTGCTTATGACCGGGTCCATCTGAGCTCTTACTTCTCCCACCATACTGCTGAAGAGCTGTCACTGGTCAAGCCGGGCTTCTATGAAGCCAGCAATATCAAGCTGCTGCTGGGCGAAGCCGCCAGCATCGTAAACCCGGCTGAAAAGATCGTCTCCTCCAAAAATGGTCGTATGGTGCCATACGACAAGCTTGTTTTTGCTACCGGTTCTTTCCCCTTTGTGCCACCTATCAAGGGTTATGAAGGCACTGATATTTTTGTATACCGCACTATTGAAGACCTGGAAGCCATTGAGAAGTGTGCCCGCAACAGCAAGAGCGGCATTGTTATCGGTGGTGGTCTGCTGGGTCTGGAAGCAGCGGGTGCCCTGAAGGCTCTGGGTGTCGATACCCACGTTCTGGAACGTGCACCGATGCTGATGGCCGAGCAGCTGGATCAGGATGGCGGTGCCATGCTGTCCCGCAAGATTGAAAATCTGGGTGTTCATGTTCACGCCGGCAAGAATACGCTGGAAATCACTGAAGGCGACAATGCCCGCAAGAAGCTGGTATTCGATGACGGTGAAGTACTGGAAGTGGACTTTATTGTATTCTCCACCGGTATTCGTCCCCGCGATCGCCTGGCTCGCCTGAGTGGTATCGATATCGGTGAACGTGGCGGTATTCTGGTTGACGACCTGTGCCAGACTTCTCACCCGGATATCTATGCTGTCGGTGAATGTGCCCTGTGGCAGAAACAGGTATTTGGTCTGGTTGCACCAGGCTACAAAATGGCCCGTGTAGTGGCTGACCACATCTTTACCGAAGGCCAGAGCGCTGAAACCAGCCTTTTCGCCGGTTCCGATATGAGTGCCAAGCTGAAACTGTTGGGTGTCGATGTCGGCAGTATTGGTGACGCTCATGGTCGTACTGAAGGCGCCCAGTCCTACGTTTATCAGAATCAGCCGGAAGAAGTTTACAAGAAACTGGTCGTTTCTGCCGATGGCAAAACCCTGCTGGGTGCCGTTCTGGTTGGCGATACCAGCGACTATGACAACCTGTTGCAACTCAAACTGAACGACATCGCCCTGCCGGAAAATCCGGAAGCGCTGATTCTGCCCAATACCGGTAACGATGGTGCGCCAGCTATAGGTGTCGATGCCCTGCCGGCCACTGCAACCATCTGCTCCTGCTTCGATATCAGCAAGGAAGATATTGCCAAAGCAGTTCAGGATGGCAATACCGATCTGGCTTCCATCAAGGCAACCACCAAAGCCGGTACCGGTTGTGGCGGTTGTGTCCAGCTGGTTGGTCAGGTACTGAACGCCGAACTGCTGGCACTGGGTGTTGAAGTTAAAAATCACCTGTGTGACCACTTTGAGTACAGCCGTCAGGAACTGTTCCATATTATCCGTGTTGAGAATATCCGTTCCTTTGACGAACTGATTGCCAAGCACGGCAAGGGTCACGGCTGTGAAGTCTGCAAACCGACCGTCGGTTCCATTCTGTCCAGCTGCTGGAACGACTACGTGCTGGAAGACAGCCACACCGGACTGCAGGACACCAACGATATCTTCCTCGGCAATATGCAGAAAGACGGCACCTATTCCGTTATTCCGCGGATGCCAGGCGGTGAAGTCACACCGGAAGGTCTGGCTGCCGTTGCTCACGTCGCAAAGGAATACAACCTGTATACCAAGGTGACCGGTGCCCAGCGTATTGGTCTGTTTGGTGCCCGCAAGGAACACCTGCCGGAAATCTGGGAGCACCTGATTGCTGCCGGTTTCGAAACCGGTCAGGCCTATGCCAAGGCGCTGCGGATGGCCAAGACCTGTGTCGGTTCTACCTGGTGTCGTTTTGGCGTGGGTGACAGTGTTGGTCTGGGTGTTGAGCTGGAGAACCGTTACAAGGGTTTCCGTACCCCGCACAAAATGAAGTTTGGTGTTTCCGGCTGTACCCGTGAATGTGCCGAAGCCCAGGGCAAGGACATCGGTATTATTGCCACCGACAAGGGCTGGAACCTGTACGTAGCCGGTAACGGTGGTATGCGTCCTCGTCACGGTGATCTGCTGGCCAGCGATCTGGATAAAGAAACCCTGATCCGCACGATTGACCGCTTCCTGATGTTCTATATCAGAACCGCTGACAAGCTGCAGCGGACTTCAGTCTGGATGGAAAGTCTGGAAGGCGGCGTTGATTACGTACGTGAAGTGATCATGGACGACAGCATGAACCTGTGTGAAACCATGGATCGCGATATGGCATCCCTGATCGAGAGCTACCAGTGCGAATGGAAGACTACCCTCTCCCGTTCTGCCCAGCTGAAGCGCTTTAGACACTTTATCAACAGCGACGACAGTGATGACAACGTCCAGTTTGTCAATGTTCGCGACCAGCACCGCCCGGCAACCGTCGCCGAGCGCATCGCCATTACCCCGGTAGAAGCCTGAGGATAGCGTTATGAACTGGAACACAATCTGTCATATCGACGACATTATTCCGGGTACCGGTGTCTGCGCCAAAGTAAACGACGCACACGTAGCCATCTTTCGCCCGCTGAATAATGAGCAGCTGTTTGCCCTGTCCAATATCGACCCGTTTGCCGAGGCCAGTGTGATGTCCCGCGGTCTTCTGGGCGAGAAGGATGGTGAGTTTTACGTTGCCTCGCCATTGCTGAAACAGCGCTTTAATCTGGCTACCGGACAGTGTCTGGATGACGACAGCGTTACCCTGCCCTGCTACCAGATCCGCACACTGAACGGTCAGGTTCAGATCGCGGGCTGATTACCGTTTTTGATTCAGGCCTCCTGCATTCGCAGGAGGTTTTTTTTGCCCTTTAGACGGAAATAACCTGATGTATTCCGATACCATCAAAAAGTGTGCGGCCAATGCCCGCCGTATTGTGGACTTCTCCAACTCTGACCGTGGCGGCTTTATGCTGAGCTCAGCAATGGCTGGTGCCTATGTCGGTCTGGGGATTATCCTGATCTTTACCCTTGGTAATGCCATGATCGCGAGCCCGCTGCGCGGTCTGCTGATGGGTGCTACCTTCGGTATCGCCCTGACCCTGGTTATTATTGCCGGTGCCGAACTGTTTACTGGTCACACCATGTTTCTGACCCTGGGTGTCAAAAGCCGTACGATCAAAGCTGGTGATATGCTGGCCGTACTGCCCCAGACCTGGGTTGGCAATCTGATTGGCTCTATCTTTGTAGCCGGTATCTTCGCACTGGCCGGCGGTGGCAAGCTGCTGGGTCTGGATGGCAGTCTGATTCACAAGGCAGCTCTGGCCAAGGCATCCGGTGCACCACTGATTCTGTTTATGAAAGGTGTACTGTGTAACTGGCTGGTTTGTCTGGCAATCTGGATGGCTGTACGTACTGAAGGTGCCGCTAAATTTATCGCTATCTGGTGGTGTCTGCTGGCCTTTATCGCCTCCGGTTACGAGCACAGCATTGCCAACATGACCATCTTCGCCTTGAGCTGGTTTGGTCAGCACAGCCCGGACCTGACGATGGCAGGTATTGGCAACAACCTGTTGTGGGTCACTCTAGGTAACACCTTCAGTGGTGTAGTACTGATGGGTCTGGGTTACTGGTACGCTACGCCGAAGCAACAGCGTCCTGTAATTGAGCAGCAACCAGAACTGGAACCTGCTCGCGCTTAATCAGCGGTCTTGTTGCATGGTCTGGGCTTGCCACGAGCAGGTACAGATCATGCGGCCTGAAGAACTTTTGAAACTGTTAAGATGAAGGTATAGCGCAGGCATTTCTGCCCTGACTGAAGTCATATCCGGAAGACAGATAAAGAAAAAGCGGATTGGTTTACAGGCTGGGTGATCATTGGCTTTATTATGCTTCCCTACTAACCTTCAGCTGGCGTTGCTTTTGCAATTCTTCTCAGCTTTCCGGCATCCCTGTTGGTCGCCTTAGCACTAAACACCCTGTAAACCAATCCGCTTGTACGGACACCGACCACTATTATTTTTATTGTTGGTCGACATTCTGCCTAATTGTTATTTTTGTTGTGGCAGTTTGTTTTTACTTCTTGCTTATCTATATACAAGCGCCGTGCCAGTTTTTGGAAAAACCGCTGCAGCCCTTGTTCTACAAGGGGTCAAATAAAAAGACCTGTTTTTATCCGTTCACATCTGCACTTATTTGTGCCGTATCGTGTTACCTGTGCACTCTTTTGGGTAACACTACCCACCAGAGGTAACAACTTGATTTTCAACTATTTTTAACAAAATATTCTGCAAATTAAATCTATTAAATGGATTTAACTAATTCAACAATAGGTATATAACAATAGCGGTATATTTCAGAAACCAAGCCGAATGCCTGAGGTGTAATGACAACTGATTTTCAGTCGGCCTTAGAGCTCTGCCTGAATTGTGTCAGCAACTCTTAGGGATAGTGCCGCCAGAGTAAGTGTGGGGTTTGCTGTTCCAGCCGTAGAAAAAACACTGGAACCAGCGATATATAAATTAGAGTGCTCATGAGCCCTGCAGTTGGCATCAACAACAGAACTGGCATGATCAGCCCCCATCCTGCAGGTTCCCATGATATGGCCTGCCGAAAAAATCCGGCTATGGTGCTGTATTTCAGTAGCACCAATATAATCAAAAATCTTTTGATGGCATTCCCGGGCTTTTTCAAAGCCTCTCTCTTCGTAATCGGTATAGTGAAAATAGACTTCCGGGAAAGGCAGACCCAGAGCATCAAATTTTTTCGGGCTAGGAGTAATGTTGTTTTTCCAGTGAGGTAGCTGCTCGATCAAGCTGGCAAAAGCCAATTGTCTGTTTACCTGATCGGCCAATTTTGCCTTCACAGCTTCAGGCTCTACGGTATTCTCCAGGATATCAGACACTGTTGAAAAAGGAGCACCTGTGGGCCAGCTCCAGCCATAGTTGCCAACATCAATTCTGAATGCGCCCCTGTCTTTTCTGAATTCACCTCGTCGTGTGGTTTCAATAGTAGAAGTGCAAAGCGGACCCCTGAAAGGATATACGGGCTCGGGTGACAGGGCCCATGACAACACAACCGGATGATCCATCAGGTTGCGTCCCACCATACCACTTCCGTTGGCAATCCCGTTTCTATACTTGTGATTCTTGGACATTAACAACAGCTTTGGTGTTTCTATTCCGTTGGCAGCAATGACAAATGCTTTGGCCGTCACTCTGTGATCTTTACCACTCCAGTCAAGGTATCGAATGGCTTCGATCTTTCCTGTCCCGGAAGTTTCGATATGATGGGCAACGGCCTTTTCAATCACGATGGCACCATTATTCTTTGCCAACTCTACATGAGAAGCCGCCTCGTATTTGGCACCGACAGGACAGAATGGAATACAGCTGTGACTTCCCTGACACCAGTGGTGCCTGGACTGGGGAATGGGCTCTATAATGATCTCCATTCCATCAAATACCAGACCGTTGACAGCTTTGCTCAGTACTTTGTCGAGATAACTTTGTTTAATAGGTAAATGAGGAAAAGGCAGAGAACGGGGTGAGCCAAAATTGCTAGCTCCAGCAACATGCATCTCCCTTTCTGCTTCAACATAATACGATTCAATATCCCGATATCCTATTGGCCAGTCACAAGCCTGACCGTACCTTGAATAAAGCTGAAAATCCTCAGGTAGAAATCGCGGAGTACTGCCAAGCCAACGCCAGGTGGTACCTCCAACCAGCTTGTCATATAACGTGGTAAAGGGAACTGGCCCCTTTTGAATATAATATGCTGAACCATCCTGAGGGTCTGGCCCGGCTATCAGAGGATTAACCGGATAAACTGCTGAAGATATCCTTTGCCTGCCTGCAGCCTGGAGTCGTTGACGATACTCAGCTCTATCCCGGACATAGTCTCCCGCTTCAAGGATAATTACATTTTTTCCGAATGCCGCCAGCTTGTTTGCAATTAGCGCTCCCGCTACCCCGGAACCAACGATCAAAACTTCTGTATCCAGTACCTTCATTGCTTCTGCCCCTGACTATCAGGAATTTTGTCCCAGTCAGGGTCTGGCAGAGTTGGCGCACTGGTACCGCTTACAGACCACTGCCCCCCTCTGCAAAAGGCCTTTGCTCTAATATCTTCTGATGGGGTTGAATACTGAAATTCGCCTGTTAACCAAATGAACAGCACTGACTTGATTACTTCCAGATTATTAACTGCAAACTGATCAAAACTGGAGTCCGTGTTGTTTGAACTATTATCCAACTCCGAAAACTCAGTCAGTGTCTTATTAATTACACTGTAGCCATGTTTAGCGATTAGCTCTTTCTCAAAGTCAGACCCAAGCTCTTGATCAAGACTATTAACGCCTGTTACCCAGCTTGAAAAAATCAGAAATAGATTTTGGTGCGGTTGTGAGCGTAATACACAAAAATCATGTTCAGTATTACTGGCTGCTCTGGAATTAGAACACGCACTCACGCCTGATCTTTTTGAAATACAGTTATCACTCATGCTTTACTTGCAAATCGAGCTAGGTAGCCAAGCAGAAAGAAAGGAAATTATTGATAGGAATGAATTCTAGACACTGTTTTAGAAACAACAAAAACTTAATAGCAAAAACCCCAGGAGGCAAAGCCTACTGGGGTTTTCTATTTAAAGCCTGACGGTGACCTACTCTCACATGGGGAGACCCCACACTACCATCGGCGAGGAACCGTTTCACTACTGAGTTCG
>CANDOC010000014.1 GCA_947387575.1 Spongorhabdus nitratireducens | reverse complement strand
AGTCATTGAATTGATCGAGTGATTATCCAAAGACGAATCTTTGAACAACACTTGCTTCGATGAAAATCTTTTATTCACCCATTACAAGCAAGTGCCCACACGAATTACTTGATTATCTTGTTAAAGAACAGCTTCCGAAGAAGCTTCGCTGATGCTTCAGAGTGCGTCACTCCGTTCAGCGAGGCCGCTATCTTACCGCGACCGTTTTTGTTGTCAAGCACTGTGTTTGGCAGCGCCTGAATCAACACCCGGTCACTTAATGATTCGCTTTGAATCAATCAACATGGCCGGTGATGAGGAATGCATTCTACAAGCTTTCAGCTTTCTGTCAACCAGAGTTGAAACGATTTAAATCTGTTTAACTCTTTCAGGGTTGACCGCTGAGGCCGTTGAAGCGCTCATCAGGAAGCGGCGCATTCTATGCCTTTTCCTGAATAAGTCAACAATTTAAACGACAACAACCAGATAAGAATAGCCTACTTCTTCACCCGCGCCAGCATAAGCAGGGCAAACACTCCGCCATAGTATGCAGCAGATGTGTAATCACTTTTGGTCAGCCAGATTAAATGTACCAGTGAAAGCAAGGCTGCTAAGTACACCAGACGATGAAGCTTCTGCCAGTTCTTTCCCAACAAGCGCATCATTCGCTGAGTAGAGGTCGCTCCCAATACGACCAGAATAAAGAAAGCTGCAAAGCCGACGGTTATATAAGGTCGCTTGACCACATCATCAATCAGATCCGCAAATTGCCAGCCTAATAGAAAGAAGAGGTAACCGACAAAATGCAGTGCGGCATAGAACAGGGCAAACAAACCCACCATCCTGCGATAGCGAATCAGTTTGTTAATGCCGGTTATCCGTCGCAACGGTGTAATCGCCAGAGAGGCCAGCAATAAATAGAAAGCCCACTCGCCAAGAAAGTGCACCACTTCCTTGCCTGGATCAGCACCCAGTGCATTGATGCTGATTTTGTAGCCTAACCATGCCAACGGAAGCAGACATATATTAAAGAGCAGTACTTTTAATACCGACTGAGCTTGCTTTGGATTCATAATGACAACCTCAGCCCGTCTTAAAAGTACATCTTCAGGTTCATGCCTTTATAAAGTGGTGCCACTTCCTCGGCATAACCATTGAACATCCGGGTATCGATTCGCTCGGGATTCCAGAGTGAACTCGGCAGACGCCTTTCACTGGCCTGACTCCAGCGGGGATGACTGACGTCCGGGTTTACGTTGGCATAAAAACCATACTCATGAGGTGCCATCTGATTCCAGGTTGTTCGGGGCTGTTCTTCCAGCAGCCTGATACCCACAATCGACTTGATACTCTTGAAGCCATACTTCCACGGCACAACCAATCGGATCGGAGCACCATTCTGGTTAGGCAAAACCTTGCCATAAAGTCCGACAGCCAAAACAGTCAGTGGGTGCATTGCCTCGTCAATGCGCAACCCTTCCTTATATGGCCACGGCAACGAGCCCAGTCGTGAACGCTGGCCCGGCATCTGTTCGGGATCATGCAGTGTGGTGAATTCGACATACTTCGCCCGTGATGTAGGGTTAAAGCGCTTCAGTAAATCTCCCAGAGAGAAGCCGACCCACGGCACAACCATCGACCAGGCCTCAACACAGCGCAACCGGTAAATCCTGTCTTCAAGGGCATGCGGCTTGAGAATATCTTCGAGGTTATAAGTGCCCGGCTTTTCCACTTCGCCCGATATGGTGACAGACCAGGGATCAGTTATCAGGCTGCCAGCATTCTTGGCCGGATCAGTTTTAGCGGTACCAAATTCATAAAAGTTGCAGTAGTTGGTGACATCAGCCCAGGGAGTCTGTGCTTCATCAGTGGCAAAAGGTCCCGGTTTGCGCTGGTCAATCAACAGCTGTTTCCAGTCGGGGCTACCCGGAGCGGGGATTGCTGAGGCATCGGTCTGGATAACCTTTTCATCAGCGTCAGTGCACCCGGCCAGTACCGAACCGGCAGCCGCCATCAATGCATACTGTCCGGTACGCTTGAGAAACTGACGGCGATTGAGATAGGCAGACTCTGAAGTGATTTCGCTGGAAAGCACCGAAGGTTTGCTTTTTATAATCATGTAGCGTCCCTTGAACAGTAGAAAACGGTTGCAAAGTCACACCTTGCAACCGTTTTACAAAGCGTTTCTTACTCCCTGAAACGCTGAAAAACTGCAAACGGATTCAAACAGTTTCAGTTTTTTTCTTGCGCCAGTCCATCACAGCCAGTATCGGGCCGGATACGGCATAGCCCATAAAGATCGCCAGCAATACCCGTGGCGGATCACTGAACACCACGGCAAATAACAACACAGCAACCAGAATAAAGAAGAACGGTACTCTGGCCTTGAAGTCAATTTTCTTGAAACTGTGATAGCGCACATTACTGACCATCAGAATACCGGACAGAGCGGTCACCAGACCAGCAAACAGCGAAACCCACAACTGACTGCCATCAACCCCTAGATCACTCAGCGCCCAGACCATACCGGCTACCAATGCCGCACCGGACGGACTGGGAAGGCCGATAAAGTAACGAGGATCAGTTGATCCCGCCATGGTATTGAAGCGAGCCAGCCGCAGTGCACCACAGGCGGCATAGATAAAGGCAAGCATCCAGCCTACCTTGCCCATTTCATTCAGAGTCCAGCTAAAAGCCACCAGCGCTGGTGCCAGGCCAAATGAAACTGCATCAGACAAGCTGTCATACTGAGCCCCGAAAGCACTGGCAGTATTGGTCATCCGGGCAACCCGACCATCCAGCCCGTCCAGAATCATGGCGACAAAAATGGCTATGCAGGCACTGCCGAACTGACCGGACATCCCACTAACAATGGCATAAAAGCCACAGAACAATGCCGCAGTAGTAAACAGGTTGGGAAGCAGATAGATTCCCTTGCGTCTTACTTTCTGCCCGCCTTCAGCGACTTCTTCTATATGCTCGCTGACCAGCAGGTTTTCTTCTTCTCTCGGGCTATCGGTATCAGGTTGATCCCGATGTTCTTCATTTATCTGTTTCATTTCCAGCAATTACCACTGTCAAAACCGATCCATTATAACCTTGAAGGCCAAAAAAGCATTCGCCCCCAAACCCTGTATTCCGGAACCAGAGAGGTATGGCTGCTCTCTAATCAGCTCGGTCTATGCTGAAAGAAGAGACAATGAAAATAACGACAGGCTTCAGGCTACTCCTCCTTATGACCACAATACTGCCTCTGGATTCACTGCCAGCTCAACCGGTCGCTGTGTTGATTCGCCATGCTGAAGGGCTGCACAACGTCGAGCGCTTCTACAGCAGCAACCCGAGCCACCCGAACTACAAGCCAGCACCTTTAACTCCAAAAGGCCGACAGCAGGCCAGTGACTTGGGTGCTTTATTAAAGAGTCAGTATCAAATCAGCCAAAGCGACATTCTGGCTGTCATCTGCTCCCCTTTGCCTCGGGCACAACAAACAGCCGAGCTATTGCTCTCCCATTTTCATCTGAATAAAGAGCAAATTGCTACGGAACCCGGAATTATTGAAACCCAGCTTGGAGAGCGGGAAGGTAAAAACCATGATCAGTATCAGGAGAAGGATTTCTGGTTTCCTGCCAGTCCGGAATCTTTCGGTGCTGAAACCAATGAAGCGGTGACCCAAAGAATGCTTCAAGTCTGGAACCAGACTGCTGCCCAATATCAGGGGAAGTCAGGTTATGTTCTCTTTATCTCTCATGGCTCGCCTCTGTTTCTGCTGATTGAAGCACTTGAAGGGCAAGGAGTACGTTTCCAGAAAGCCGGACATAAAATACTTCCGCTAAAACCGTTTTCAACGGAACAGGAGCCATAAAAAAAGCCCGGCAATGCCGGGCTTTTTCAGAACAGAGAAGCTAAAAATCAGTTCTTCTCTTTATCCACCAGCTTGTTAGCTGCAATCCATGGCATCATCTCACGCAGCTCGGCACCCACCTTCTCGATCGGATGCGCCGCATTATTACGACGATACGCAGTCATGGATGGGTAGTTGGTTGCACCTTCAGTGATAAACATCTTGGCGTATTCGCCATTCTGAATCCGCTTCAAGGCATTGCGCATGGCAGCCCGGGACTCATCGTTGATCACTTCAGGACCGGTAACATACTCACCATACTCCGCATTGTTGGAGATGGAGTAGTTCATGTTGGCAATGCCGCCCTCGTACATCAGGTCAACGATAAGCTTCAGCTCGTGCAGACACTCGAAGTAGGCCATTTCCGGTGCATAACCGGCTTCGGTCAGGGTTTCGAAACCGGCTTTAACCAGTTCAACTGCACCACCACACAGAACAGCCTGCTCACCGAACAGGTCAGTTTCGGTTTCATCCTTGAAGGTAGTTTCGATGATACCGGTACGACCGCCACCTACGCCTGAAGCATAAGACAGCGCAACCTGCTTGGCAGAACCGGTCGCATCCTGATAGATAGCGATCAGATCCGGGATACCGCCACCTTTGACAAACTCACTGCGAACAGTGTGGCCCGGTGCTTTCGGCGCGATCATGATGACATCCAGATCCTTGCGCGGCACGATCTGGTTGTAGTGGATGGCAAAACCGTGAGCGAAAGCCAGGGTTGCGCCTTCACGCAGGTTGGGCTCGATCTCTTTCTTGTAGAGTTCACTCTGGAATTCATCCGGAGTCAGAATCATAACCAGGTCTGCCTGAGCAACGGCAGCAGCAACTTCTTTAACCTGCAGGTCAGCCGCTTCAGCCTTGGCCCAGGAAGAAGAACCCTGACGCAGTGCAACAGTAACGTCGACACCGGAGTCTTTCAGGTTGTTGGCATGGGCATGGCCCTGGGAACCGTAACCAACGATGGTTACTTTTTTGTTCTGGATAACGGACAGATCACAATCTTTATCGTAATAAACCTGCATGGTACTTCCCTTATTTAAAATAAAATTATTCTTGTCGGGTCAGGTACTCAGAGACTGAGTACCTTCTCACCACGGGCCATGCCCGTTACGCCACTACGTACAACTTCCAGCACGGAAGCAGCACCAATGGCTTCAATAAAAGCATCCAGCTTGTCACTGGTTCCGGTCAGCTGAATGGTATACACCGAGCTGGTGACGTCGACGATCTGGCCACGGAAGATATCAGCCGAGCGTTTGACTTCAGCCCGCATCGCGCCGCTGGCACGCACCTTGATCAGCATCAGCTCACGTTCAACATGAGTGCCTTCAGTCAGGTCCACCAGCTTGACCACATCAATCAGCTTGTTCAGCTGTTTGGTAATCTGCTCGATCACCTGTGGCTTGCCTGCGGTGGTAATGGTCAACCGGGACAGGGTCGCATCTTCGGTCGGAGCAACCGTCAGGGTCTCAATGTTGTAGTTCCGCTGGGAAAACAGACCGACAATACGGGACAAGGCACCCGGCTCGTTTTCAACCAGTACTGAAATAATCCGCCGCATCAGGTCCGCTCCGTTTTACTCAACCACATGTCCCGCATGGAACCATCTTTAATATGCATGGGATACACATGCTCGCCGGGATCAACATTAACGTCGAGGAACACCAGTCGGTCTTTCAGGGCAAAGGCCCGTTCCAGCGCAGGCCGCAGTTCTTCCGGACGTTCCACCCGAATACCCACATGGCCGTACGACTCAACCAGTTTGACGAAATCAGGCAGTGACTCCATATAGGAGTGAGAGTAACGGCTGTTGTACTGCATATCCTGCCACTGCCGTACCATGCCCAATGCCTGGTTGTTCAGGTTGATAATTTTGACGCCCAGATCGTACTGCAGACAGGTCGACAGTTCCTGAATATTCATCTGGATACTGCCTTCACCGGTCACACAGGCGACGGGAGAATCAGGGAAAGAGAGCTTGACGCCCATTGCCGCCGGGAAGCCGAAGCCCATAGTCCCCAGCCCACCTGAGTTGATCCAGCGATTCGGCTTGTCAAAACGGAAGTACTGGGCAGCAAACATCTGATGCTGACCCACATCGGAAGTAATAAACGGGTCAGAATCCCGGGTTACTTCATACAGGGTTTCGATAACCTGCTGCGGCTTGATGGTCTCGCCATTGCCCCGGTCATAGCCAAACAGACCACCGCGGCTTTCACGCCAGTCATCAATCTGCTTCCACCAGTTACCGAGTGCATCCTGATCCGGCAGTCTGCCGGAGTCTTCAACCATCCGGTTCATCTCTTCCAGCACCGGAGCCACCGGACCCACAATCGGAACATCCGCGGTAACAGTCTTGGATATGCTGGCCGGATCAATATCAATGTGAATGATCTTGGCTGAAGGACAGAATTTCTCGGTACTGTTGGTTACCCGGTCATCAAAACGGGCACCGACGGCCAGAATCAGATCACTGTGGTGCATCGCCAGATTGGCAGCATAACTGCCGTGCATTCCCGGCATACCGAGGAACTGGCGATCACTGCCCGGATAGGCACCCAGTCCCATCAGGGTATTGGTTACCGGCATATTGAGCTTCTTGGCCAGTCGAGTCAGTTGCTCAGAGGCATGGCCCAGAATGACACCACCACCACTGTAGATCACCGGACGACGAGCCTTGAGTAGTAACTCAACTGCTTTACGGGTCTGACCGGTATGACCTTTCTGAGGTGGGTTATAGGAACGAATCTTTACCTTCTCGGGGTATTTGTACTCGTATTTGTCGTTGATGTTGGTGATATCTTTGGGCAGATCAACGACCACAGGACCCGGACGACCGGTCTGTGCCAGATAGAAAGCCTTGCGGATGGTTTCCGGAATATCCTCGGCTTTTTTTACCAGGAAGCTGTGCTTAACAATCGGACGGGAGACGCCGATCATATCGGTTTCCTGAAACATATCAGTACCGATAAAGTCGGACGGTACCTGCCCGGACAGGATTACCATGGGGATGGAATCCATATAGGCCGTCGCAATACCGGTAATGGTATTGGTTGCTCCCGGACCGGATGTCACCAGCACCACACCGGGCTTGCCGGTTGCACGTGCATAGCCGTCAGCCATATGGGTTGCGGCCTGTTCGTGGCGCACCAGAATATGAGTCACCTTGTCCTGACGGAACAGGGCATCATAAACATGCAGCAGGGCTCCTCCCGGATACCCGTAAATATACTCAACTCCTTCATCGGCTAATGAGCGAACCACCATGTCCGCACCAGATAAAAGCTCCACGTGTGCACCCTCATTTATTCGCTCAGCCCTGACAGCAGGTATCTAAAGACAGTTCACCTGCTGCAATCAAGGTCAGATCACAAACTCTGAAACTAGTTGGCAAAAATATATGAGAACAAGATGTACGACCGACGGCGGTCATATTGCTTTGCTAGCAGTTGCCGTTTCGAACATACAACTATTCACAAGTGGTCTTTAGTTGTGGAAAGACCTGTTCATCCCGTTGCCTGGTGGGCTGTTGGAATGCTTGCCAGCCATGCGTATCGCTCTGCTGACCTGATTATCATTGTTCTGTCGTGAACAACTGCTGACCTACCCGGGGTCATGCAATTCTCACTGTTGGCTGTTGGTAATATCTTATGGAATTACGCTTCCGGCGTTTGCATTGTTGACATTTAGCCAAAGCGAGTCAATACATTTTCCGGCACAAATTGCGGGTTACACCTACATAACACCTGTATTGCTCATATAATGAATATAAAAGCCATGAATAATGCCGATGCCGCGCTATTTTTTAATTTTCACAATCACCGCCAAGTTGCTGGTTTGCAGTTCATTTCTGTCAGCAGAAATTCTGTACAAATGGAATGACAAGGATGGGATAACACACTTTGGTGCACACCCGCCAACTGAAGCTATCAATATTGAAACTGTAGAAATTGAAGATACTCCCGGTGACACCGAGGCTAAGAGCTGGCAAACCATAAGACAGGAGCAGCAAGCTTCAGATAAAGCTGCACAAGATGCTACCTCGCTTGATCAGGCACTTGATGCTGCCAGAAAAGATAAGAATGCACTCTGCCAGCAAGCTAAACAGGCGCGCATTGATCTGGAGAGCCGCCACAGAGTCAGACTGCAGCAGGAAGATGGCAGCTATCGTGTATTAAGTCAGGAAGAAAAAGAGGCGCAGATCAAACAGGCAGAAGAAGCTATCGCAGAATATTGTGGATAGGCACCTGTGATTAACTTCTCACCATAGGGTGACCTTGCCCCTGAAGCAGGATCTCGGAAAAGATTTTGGCAAACTCGGTCTCGGTATCGACAGCCTTTACGCCAAACTCCTGCTCCAGCTTCTTCATGTATTCAGGACCAAGCGCCATCGGTAATTCTGTGCAGCCCAGAAGAACATGGCTGACCTTTTTGTTCTGCTTTCTGGCATTCTCTATCTGACGTCTGGTCAACTCATACAAGCGCTCTTTTTCTGAAGTATCACCCTTGGCCTTGGTGGCATTGATAATATCCTGCAACTCAGCCTGCTCCTGCTCAGAGGATATCGGTAATGCTTTGACACCTTTTCTGTTAAGGGCCAGAGGATAGAGCTTCTTGTCATAGGCCTGCTTGGTTCCCAGCACGAGGACTCCGGTTGGTTTAGGATTCTCATCGTGTATTTTCTGGCATAAGTGATTCACCGTATGCTTAGCCTGCCAGAGTCCCAGCTGCCTTATTTTATTGAAATTCACATGAGCTGTATTACAGGCAACAACGTAAGCCTCATGATTCCGGTTGGCAAAACGCTTGATATTGGCCAGGTACTCCGGTCCATCAACAATTTTTTCCTGAGCATCCCGAGGCGGTGGACAGGAAAAGACATTTACCCGTAAATGCTCGGTTGAGAAATCCACGTTCTTCAGATTACTGAACGTTTTTCGAGTGATCTCTGCATCGGAAAGCGGTCCAACACCTCCAAGGATGCCCAGAGAGCAGGCCACACCTTCCTGACGGGCTTTGGAACCAATAATATTCAGATCTATCGTCGGTCTGTGACTTTCTTTTGGTAATCGTTGGGCAATTGCGTGCTGCAGGGCGCAATAGTAATCAACCTGATCAGGATCCAGCTCCAGAGGTAAAACTTCCTGACAGTAGTTGTTCCCTTCCAGAATACTGTTCTTGTTCAGTAAATCATTAGCCCAGGCCACAGGATTTTCCCCGGGCTTTGGCTTCATACGCTGAAGCAGGTCACTGACACAGCCTATTTTTTGTTCCAGTATGCCGGTGAGAACGCCACTACGCTGAAGATCAGTCTGACCTTTAAGGAGTATTCTGCGCTGGGTAGGGGTGAGGTCAAACTGCTTTGCGAGGTGCTGAACATTGATGGCTACGGTCTTGCTGCGCCCGCCGACCATATTGATTTTAATATTTCTGTATCTGACTTTTCCGAGGGTAACAAGCGAAAAAAAAATTCGGCTCAGCCGGCTTTTGGGTTTATGGCAGCGTACAGAGTAGAAATCAGGCAGTTCATGTAATTTAAGTTTTCGAACACTCCGGCCATTCAAAAAGCAGGTCGTGTTGACACCTTTGCCCGGTTGCATCCCGGGAATCTGAGCATCAACAAATGTCTTGCCTGTTGTGGTGACCGGAGCAGCGGGCATTTATAACAGTCTCCCCATTCCCTTCAGGTCACCACTTTTGTTACGCAACATTGTTGCATAAGCTCTGGCAAATACCGCTTCGGTATCAACGATTTTGACACCTGTATCCTTTTCCAATTTCCGCATGCCTTCTTCTCCCAGTGCCATAGGGAGCTCTGTGCAGCCAAGCAGGACGTGACTTACCTTTTCTCCAGACTGCTTTTTGTATTCATCAATCTGCTTTACAGCAAACTGATAAAGCTTCTCACGCTCTGAGTCATTACCCGCTCGTTTCGTGCGATCGATGATTTTTTGCAGATCCTCCTGCTTTCCGGCTGGTTGAACTCGTACCGGCTTCACTCCCATTATTTGAAGCTGTTTGGGATACATATCTTTGCTATAAGCCATCGAGGTGCCCAGAACCAGCACACCTTCCGGGTTATCCCTCTGAATCTGGCCAGCAACCTCAGCTACCATGTTATGCATTCTGTCACCGAATCCCATGGCTTCTTTAAGCATATTGAGATTCACATGAGCAGTATTGCTGGCTACAACATAAGCACCCAGCTCTTTTCGGCTGGAAAACCGCTGCATATTCAAACCGTAGTCAGCCAGTGACTTGGCCATTTCTGATTTGGTACGGGGAGGAGGACAAGAAAAGACGTTAACCTGAACATGCTCTGCTTGCTCAGGTGTGAGGTTTTCAAACGTTTGCTGAACAATCACAGAGTCTGAAATAG
The DNA here is from genome assembly GCA_947387575.1 of Spongorhabdus nitratireducens. GTDB lineage: Bacteria > Pseudomonadota > Gammaproteobacteria > Pseudomonadales > Endozoicomonadaceae > CANDOC01. The sequence goes on along the minus strand of CANDOC010000014.1, from coordinate 130,460 downwards.
GCCCCACTCCGCCCAATACACCCAGTGAAAACTTGGCGCCTTGTGCCTGAACTTTTGAGCCCTTGATTGTCAGGTCGATGGTGGGGCGATGGCTTTCCTGGGGCAGCCGTTTGGCTATAGCTTTCTGGAGATCATGATAATAGCCAGCCTGATCGGGGCTTAGCTCCAGAGTGATACACTGCTGGCAATAATTATTGCCTGCATAAATAGCGTGATCTCTGAGTACCCTGCTGGTCCAGTCGGCAGAGCTTTCATTTTTCATCGGTTTGGCACTTTCAACAAGTGCCCGCTCGGTACGAATTTTTTGTTCCAGAATACCGGCCAGTACTTTTGTTCTTTCATCTGCAGTCTTTGTTCTCAGTAATGCTTCCCTCTGAGTTGGTTCCAGCTTGTACTGCTTTCCCAGCTTGGTGATATTAACCGCAACCTTCACCATGCCCTGCCCATCGCCCATATTCACTTTGATATTGCGATATCGAACACGACCTAATGAAAACAGAGAGGTCATAAACCTTGTGAAGCGGCTCTTGGCTTTATGGCAGTGAATATCATAGGAATGCATCAAGCCTCTTGGCTGAATCCTTCTGACGGATCGCCGGCTGGAAAAGCATGTAGCCTGAATATCACTGCCATCACCGCCGGGTATTGAAGCGGAGTCAGCAACTTTGGTATGTGCAAACTGGCTGGAAACTAGTGGAATAGAATGTGCCATTTTAGCGCTGCTTCTAAGGGTACCTGTTCTGTCTAGTCATCGGCTTGCACCGGACTGACATTAGGTTCTTTAAAAGCAGCTATCAGCAGGAGGGGCAGGGGCTGGCTTATTGCAGGGACTCGTCAACACCTTTTACAGCTTTCAACAACCCGGCAGAGTCATCCATTACCTGAAGTTTGAAGGATTCTTCAGCATAAGGGGTCATATCACAGCCTTGTGGCAGCGGAGCACCGGCATCCAGCAGTGCCTGCATTCGGGGTAGAAATATCCACTGCAGCCACTGGGTAAATGTCATGGTATCGACACAAAAAGGTGTAGTACTGCTCATTGCTTCTGGAGAAGGCGGCACCCCTTCCCACAAGTTACGCTGTTTCAGCGCCTGCTCAAGTTGCTGCAGACTTTTGGTTACGGCCAGTTTTCTGGTTTCAGGTGTCATCACGGTTAATCTTGTCCAGTAATATCTCGAACTGTTCACGCTGGGCCGGGCTGCGGGAAAGACTGATTCCTCTTCTAGCCAGTTGCTCAGCTTCCTGAAGCCGTTGCTGTTCGAAACGGGTCCAGGCCATTTGTTGATAAATCAGAGGTTCATTGGGGGCAATCCGCAAGGCGCGTTCCAGAGTATATATGGCCTCCCGGTACAATCCTTCCTGTCGCTGGGTGCTGGCCTGTTGCACCAGAGCCGTGATTGCAGCAGAGGCCTCAATATTTTCCCGGCCGGGCCAGCTGTCTGCCTGTTGTACCTGAATCTGGCTGGCACACCCGGTCAACACCAGAGCCATCAAGATAAGACCCGTCTTGATCAAGCGCATGATTTAATAATTCCATCAAATCGAGCCTGAATCAGGATTGAAACCAGGCTTTGAATTTATCCAGTAAAGATTCTTTCTTGTCCGCAGCTGGCGGTGAAACCTCGGGTTTACTCCTGATTCCGGTGCCACAGCGACGACTGCTACCCGCAGGCTCAGTACCCGCAACGTAAGGAAGACGTACGGTATTATCACACATCTTCCGGCCTTTAAGGCCGTTGGATCTATCGATCCATGTCCACCGGATTCGTTCACCTAACGGTTCATGCAATGAGCGCGGCGCAACCCGCTGCATAAAATTACCCCATACTCTCAGCGCGCCACTACTACCGGTCAAATGCGTTGGTGTATTGTCATCATTGCCAACCCAGACAACTGCCAGCAGGTCATCAGAAAAACCGGCAAACCAGCTGTCCCGCTGGTCGTTAGTTGTTCCGGTTTTACCGGCAACACGAATAGCAGGATCCAGCTGGCGATACACCCCGCGACCGGTACCTTCTTTCATAACACCGGTCATGGCATGGCGAACCAGCGCCATCGGTTCATCCGCTACAACCTGGGTAATCTCAAGTGCATAACGTTTCAGCGTTTCACCCTGAGCATTAACAACAGCACGAATCGCCCGGGGCTGTGCCCTGAAGCCACCGGTCGCAAAGGTTTGATACATCGCCGTCATTTCCAACGGAGATAGTGCTGATGATCCCAGTAACACCGATGGATAGGCGGGAATGCTGGCATTCAGGCCCAGGGTTTGGAATGTTGCCAGAACATTATCAAGACCCAGCTGCATTCCAAGTCTGGCCGCTGCCTGGTTATAGGATTTCAGCAGCGCATCATACAGCAAGACATTGCCATGCGACTTTTTGTCATAGTTGCGGGGCTTCCAGCTTTCTTTCGTTCCTTGCACTTCCACCGGCGCATCACTGATTATCGAACCGAGGGTATAACCCTGTTGCAACGCAGTCAGGTAAATCGCCGGTTTCAGCAGCGATCCTACCGGTCTTCGAGCTTCTATAGCCCGGTTAAAGCCTGCATAACCGGATTGACGATCTCCAACCACAGCCAGCACATCACCGGTCTGGGCAGAAGTAACAACCATTGCACCCTGCAGTCGTGGTTTACCCTTGCGATCCAGCTGTTGCAGCGCGCCAGACATACTGGTTTGCGCCTGTCGTTGCAGCAGCGGATCCATATGGGTGAAGATTCTCAATCCTTCAGAAGTCAGATCCTGATTATCATAATCCTGCCGTAGCTGCTGTTTGACTAGATCGAGGTAAGCCGGGAAAGCATTACCATCGAGTTGCGCCCTCGAGACCACTCCCAACGGCAAGCGCTTTGAGCGCTCTGCTTCAGCTTTGGGTACCAGCCCTTCGCTGACCATAACGTCCAGTACCAGATTACGACGTGCGCGCGCCCGCTGTGGATAACGGCGGGGGTTATAGTAAGACGGGCCTTTGACTATCCCGACCAAAAGAGCTGTACGGGCAAGATCCAGCTCCTGCAAAGGCTGGGAGAAATAAAACTGACTGGCCAATCCGAAACCGTGAATAGCTCGTCGTCCCTGCTGCCCCAGATAAATTTCATTCAGGTAGGTTTCAAGGATCTCGTCTTTGTCATAACGCAGATCGAGCGCAATAGACATCAGGGCTTCCTTGGCTTTGCGCGTTAAAGTGCGCTCATTGCTCAAATAGAAGCTTTTCACCAGCTGTTGAGTAAGAGTACTCCCACCCTGCACCACGCCACCGGCCTGAAGGTTTACCCAGAAAGCACGGGCAATGCCACTCACCGACAGCCCGAAGTGGTCATAAAAGTCTCGATCTTCTACCGCCAGCAATCCCGGTATCAGGTACTTCGGTGTTTGTTCTGACCGTATCAGAAGCCGGTCTTCGTAACTTGAGGGATAGATACCACCAATCAGCTGTGGATCGAGTCTTAACAAAGGCAACACTGATCCACGATGATCCCGCAAACTGGTTACCTTATCTCCTGCAATGCGCACTTTTGCCTTGCGAGGCTCTTCATCTCCGTCAGGAAAATGAAAGCCGCGGGAATAAATTACATAACCGTTACCTTGACGTGAAAAAGTACCGGGCCGACGTACATTGCTTACGGCCTGATAACCCTGTTGCTTCAGTTGCTTCTGCAGCTTGTCCGGATCGATCTGACGTCCTTCATACAATTCCAGCGGGCTGGCATACACCTTGGCCGGGATCTGCCATTTTCTGCCATCAAATTTTTCCGTGATGATGGCATCAACCCAGGCCAGCAGCATCATCAATACCGCCAATCCGGTAATAGCCAGCTTAATCAGGGTTGAGCGGAAACGATGAAAGAATGAGGGTTTGGCTGCCTTGCCGAAGCGTTTACGGGAAGTTGTCTTGTTCTTTTTCGATCGTGTCGGTTTGCGCGTCATAGCAAGATGTTTTCCATGGCAACCAGAGCACCTGTCTCCGTATCAGCGCCTTGTCAGGACAGCCTGCCATTTTGGCCTGTGGATAGATCAGGACTGAAGTGCTGAACTTTTATCATCAGCAAAAATCATACACTGCATGAGCTGGCACAAAAACACCATCAGGAGCTGTCACCATGGATGTTCTGTTATCCTTCATATAGCTTTCATCTTTTCCATACCTTTGATGGCCGATAACCCTGCTGTGAGCTCACAACATTCAACCCCGGAACAACAACTTTTATCTTCTCAGGAGAAAATACCTTTGGGCAGGAAGGATCCCTTCATTGTGATCATGCATGGTGTTTCCGGATCCGGGAAAAGTACTTTGGCCCGCTGGCTAGCAGAGGAAACCGGCGCTATCTGGATTTCGTCAGATATAGAACGCAAACAGCTCTTTGGACTGCAGCCAGAAGAAAGCAGTTCTGAACGTGGCTTGGATATTTATACCTTTCAAGCCAACAGAAAAACTTTCCACCATATAGAAAAAATGGCCGGCAAACATCTGGCTGCCGGTAACTCAATCATCCTTGACGCCACATTTCTTAAAGCTGTATTTCGTAAACCCTTTATCAGGCTGGCTGAAGTTCATCAGGTCAACCCTGTCATACTCTCCTGTAGTACCTCTACTGAATGCCTGATTGAACGAGTAACAGAACGAAAATCACAGGGTATTGATCCATCTGAAGCCGACGCATCTGTTGTCAGGGCTCAGTTAAAACAAATTCGGCCGATACCGGTTTCAGAGGGGCTTGTTGTTCATATTGATACCCAAAGGCCGTTTTCCGAACAACAACAGCTGGCTCTCGATGGAATCCGACAGGCCATGAACTTATAGGGCATTGTTCGGTAGCGGAAGCTGAACCTCATAGTAAAGGCACATTAAAGAGTAACAAGGGAATGTTATGCCAACTGATTTGATTGAACTGCAAAACCTTGGAAAAACTTCAGTTCAGTGGTTGAATGCGGTAGGCATCCGTACTCTGGAGCAACTGAAAGAAGCGGGCACAGTTGCAGTGTACAAGAAAGTCAAAGCCCGGGGCTTCAAGGTATCAAGAGTGCTGCTTTATGCGCTGGAAGGTGCTCAGCTGGGATTACACTGGAATGATGTTCCTGCAGCAAGAAAGCAGGAGTTACTGGAACAGGTTGAAGGTCCTGGTTCGCAGTTGTAAGGTTGCCTGAAAACTACCTGCAAAAAAGTTTAATAATTTTTTGCAAAGCTTTTTATTTGTACTAGATTTTCTAGCTGATCAAAAAATGATCAATTTTTAAAACCCCCTTTCCAGAATGCCTGCCACCCTGAATTCAAGAGTTAGGCACAGCCTTATCCACAGTTTTTGTGGATAAAAAACATCGCATACAAACTGTGCATAACCTTAATTTATCCTTTTAGATCAAGGGGATAAAAATGCACACGAGTTATCCCCAAGTATCAACATTATTAACCTTTCGGTTTTCCACACAGTTCAATATTGCGCTCTACCGCGGGGGTTACCCAGACAACATCATACTGACTGTCAGACACCGTGGACTGTTCTTCTTCCGCATCATCCTGCTCGACGAAACCGAGGGAAATAACTTTCTTTCCGGGAGCCATTTCTGCCAGATAGCGGGGAACACCCAGATCATTCCGGGTATGCCAGTTACCTGCTAGCAGCAGTGCACCGGTCTTCGCCTGCAACAGACTTGCCGCCATGGCATCATCCCTTGCCCGCTGAATCATAACCATTGAGTTGATACGATCCGCAGGAATATTGCCGCAGTGAGACTCAACAATACGCTCCCGGGTCAGCTCCAGCGCTGCCTTGTTCAGTACATCCGGAATCTGCACGGCATCAGGCTGGCGATATATCGCCATTAACTGATCACGTTCCAGATTGGCAGTCTTCAGAGGAATACCCTGAGCGACAACATGAGAAATGATCGGGCCGTAAAACTTCCACTCCCAACGTTCAGACCAATTCAGTATCTTGCGGATTTTATCCACATCCTGAGAGCGCTCGGCGACAACAGTGTCGGCACCTTCCTGCTGGGCCGGGGTCATCATTTCCATGCTCAACTGCTTTAGCCAGCCCGCTTTTTGCAGATCTTTGACAATCGCCAGCTGGCGATCATGGTGCCAGCTGTTGTCATGGTTTTCACCCAACAGAATGTAGTCAGCCTGCTGCAGCTTGCTGAGCAACTGACCGTAATCCAGTGTTTTACCACTGGCAGTTTCAACAATGTCTTCTCCCTGAAAAGAAGCAGACCGGGGTTCAGCTTGCTGCTTTAAATTTCCGGTACAACCGGTCAGCAACACAACAGCAGCCAACGAAGCCAGCCAGCGTTTCTTGATCGAGAGACAGATAGCGGGACCAATCGTTAGTTTCATTCCTGTTCCTCAGGTAATTACCAGTGGGCATCCATGCTGTGGATGTTTCATTACCACCACGTCCAGCTCAAATACTCTGTGGATAACGTCCGGTGTCATCACTTCGTCCGGTGTGCCGGAGGCCACCAGCTGGCCGTTTTGAATAACAAGCACTCTGTCAGCGTAACGGGCAGCCAGATTAAAATCATGCAGAATTACCATGCAGCCGGTATCTGCAGTGGCAAACTCACGGGCTACCTGCAGGGTCAGGTGCTGATGTGCCGGATCCAGTGCTGATGTTGGTTCATCCAGCAACAGCACCCGTGAACCCCGCGCAGATGGCTCCCACACCTGAGCCAGTACCCGAGCCAGATGCACCCGCTGCTTTTCCCCTCCGGAAAGGGCAGTATAGTTACGCTCCAGCAAATGCAGGGCATCAACCTTCTTTAATGCAGCAGTTACGATCTCAAGGTTCTCGGCGTTAGAGGTGGCATGAGGGGTTCTTCCCAGCAGCACCACTTCCTCTACAGAAAAAGAGAAATTCAATGTAGAGGACTGAGGTAATACACCCAACAAATGAGCTTTATCCAGCGGAGACCAGCTATCTATAGCCTGCTGGCCCAGACTGACCAGCCCCTGCTGAAATGCCATTTCACCGGTAATACTGCGAAACAGTGTGCTCTTGCCTGCCCCGTTAGGGCCAAGCACCGCTACCATTTCACCCGGCGCAACACTCAGGGAAATATCCTGCAGCAACAAGCGGCCACCGCGCTCAACGGTCAGACCGGCAACTTCCAGACATGCTTTTTGATCCATCATCCGATTCGGTTCCGTTGTTGCAGCAGAAGGGAGATAAAGAAAGGCGCACCCAGCAAGGCTGTCACAATACCAATCGGTAATTCGGCCGGCGCTACAATCACCCGGGCAATCATGTCTGCACCGAGTAACAACGCAGCACCCAACAGGCAGGATGCCGGCATCAGATAGCGGTGATCAGGGCCAATAAACATACGCACCAGATGGGGAACGACAAGACCAACAAAGCCGATCATCCCCGCCAGTGAAACAGCCAGACCGACACCCAGGGCTGTCAGCAGAATCAGCTGCAGCTTCAGCATATTCACATTCTGCCCCAGGTGACGCGCTTCGGACTCACCCAGCAACAAAGCATTCAGGCCGCGAGAGCGACCGATCAGCAATAGCTGCAACAAAATCATGAAAGGTGCTGTAAGAAGAATATTTTGCCAGTTGGCCCCTCCCAGACTTCCCATGCTCCAGAAAGTCATATTGCGCAGCATCGCATCGTCCGCGATGTAGTTGAGTGTTCCCATGCCGGCACCACTCAGCGCACCAATCGCAATACCTGCCAGCAGCATAGTGGCTACAGATGTCCCGTTAGCGGTAGTACCAATCCGATACACCAGTAGCGTCGCGCCAAAGCCACCAACAAAAGCCAGTACAGACACGCTATAAGCTTTGAGTACATCCGGCAGAGTAAATGGCAGCATGCCTCCCAGCACTATGGCGATACCGGCTCCCAGCGCGGCACCGCTGGCAACGCCGATAATACCCGGATCGGCCAGCGGGTTTCTGAACAGCCCCTGCATTGCTGCACCGCAGACGGCAAGCGTGCTACCCACCAGCACACCCAGCAAGGTGCGGGGCAATCTGATGGCTTCAATAATCAATGCCGAGCGCGAGCCGGGATCAGGTTCCGCCAGTCCCACATTGGCCAATAGCACCTGCACAATTTCACTGACAGGAATAGTGACCGGGCCTGTTGCGATGGAAAACAGCATCATCACAGGTAGCAAGATACCCAGCCCCCACAACAAGAGTCGGGCTTTATCCTTTCTTTTCATTTTCTGGCCATAGAGATGGAAGAAGAAGCCTGATGTATCCACAGGCTTCTTTGGGATTCGTGTATTGCTTTAGTTTGCCTGAACTGTCATCAGGGATGGAGAGGCAGGATAGAATTTGCGAGCCAGCTCAAGTACCGCTTCACCGGTACGCGGCCCCAGCCCACCGATTAACAGGGTACCATCAACAACTTCAACACGTTTGTTGATACCAGCCGGGGTTGCAGCCAGCCCGGGCTGCACACTCAGTAACTGCTCTACGGATTTGTCTGCCAGGGAACTGGCGCTGACAATAAGAATATCCGGTTGCATGGTCAGCAAGGATTCAGCAGAAACCTGACGATAACTATCGAAGTATTCCGCCGCTACGTTAATGCCACCAGCCAGAGTGATCAGCGTATCAATCTCGGTATCCCCACCGCCCATCATGGGAGTACCGGTATGACTCAACATAAACAGTACCCGGGGACGCTTCCCTTCGGCCATTTTTGCAGCAGCTTTTAACTGGTTATCAATTTTTATCCACAGATCCTGTCCCGCCTGCGGCTGCTCAAACATTTGAGCCATCAGTTCAATACGGCGCTTCAGGTTATCCACATCACTGCCGGCAGGCAGCTGCTCAATTTGAACCTTGCCTGCCTGAAGCTGGTTGAAAATAGCCGGTGGCCCCATTTCATCGGTTCCGAGTAACACATCCGGCTTCATGGAGAGAATGCCTTCTGCAGACAGCGAGCGGTAATAACCCACTTTAGGCAGCTTCAGTGCCTGTTGAGGATGCTTGCTGGTCACATCAACAGCAACCACCCGGTCACCGGCCCCCAACGCAAAAGCCAGCTCAGTTGTACTACTGCCAATAGTGACCAGTCTCTGAGCCTGGGTAATATCCTTTGCTACAGCCTGGGTTCCACCCAGTATGGTTGCAGTCAGCCCTGCTGTTATTGCTATCGTTTTAAATACTCGGGCAAACATCACTTTTCCTTCATTAAAATCTGGGCCGCAGCAATATTGTTTTGCTGCAGGAACTGCATCAGTTGAACCAGCTTTTCCATCGGTACCTGGCGATCACCGGCAATAACAACTGCCCGCTCAGGTTCGGCCTGAACCTTTTGCTGTAATGCCTTGCTGAAAGCTTCCCAGCTGCTGAACTCTTCCCCTTCAAGGGCCCAGGCTGAAGTTCCCTGCTGCAGGTTGACACCGATGGCATCCGGTTTATCCAACTGCCTGGCAACAGCTTTTTCGGTTTCAGGTAAATCCACAGGCAACGTCAGTGGCACACTGTTGGCCGTAAACAACAGAAAGACCAGCACGATAAAAACGACATCGAGTAATGGCGTCAGATCAGGCAAAAGTGAAGCCGTGATTTCGTCATCCGAACTGACGCGAATCATGCCAGCTGCTCCACCAGACGCAGGTCATTGGTCTGCTGTTCGTCATGAGCCGCAGACGATTTGCGAGCCATTCCGCTCTCTTCCATGCTGATCCCTTCCATCAGCAAATTGACATGATTCAGTACAAACTCGAGACGAGCGAGATAGCGGCCGGCGAAGATGCCAAAACAATGACTTGCTGCCAGTGACGGGATGGCCACAATCAGGCCAAAAGCGGTGGTATACATGGCACCCCACAAACCATCTGCGAGTACGGCAGGAGTAATCGGGCCAGTGCTTGCGGCCAGCCCCTGAAACATGGTGATCATGCCAAGAATGGTGCCCAGCAGGCCCAGCATCGGACTCAGAACACCGACCAGCATCAGCACTTTCAGATTCGCATTAAGGCGCTGTTTCTGTTTCAGCAGCCACAGCCCGGCAACCTCTTCACGCAACCCCTTGTCACTGCCGGCATGGCTGAGCAAAACAGATACACCACCACCGAGCGAATTATTACTGGCACACAGTCCCTGCTGTAATTTTTCGCACTGAAGTTTGCAATCACAGCCCTGGATCTGCTGCAGGATAGACTTGACCTGTTTCTTGCCCAGTGATGGCAGCAAGGCAAAAGCCACTGTCCGCTCCAGAATCAACGCCAGGCTTATCACCGAAGCAATCATCAAAGGCCAGCTCAGCATTCCGAGCTGTTGAAGTATTTCATTCATTTTCTAAAACCTCATTGCAAGCGGTATACCACCGGCACATGTACTTTCGATTGAATTGCAATTCCGTCACGTTCCATGGGCACAAATTCCCACTTCCGTACCGCTCGTGTGGCAGCACGATCCAGAATGTCAAAGCCCGAAGATTCGATGATTTCAATCTCCTCGGGGTAACCGCCGGCATCCACTAAAACTTCCAGCAGCACAACACCCTCTATGTTTCTCCGTTGCGCCAACCGGGGATATTGCTGCGGCGGCTGACGACGGTAAGCCGGGTTACTCATCACCGGAATTTCTTCACTCAATCCGACGATGTCACTCTCGACTTTTTTTCGTACAGAAGCCTGCTGGTTTGGTTGATTGACTTCAGGCTTCTTATCCGGTTCAGGTTTGGGCTTTGCTTCGTCCCTGGTTTTCTGCTCTTTTTCAACCTTCGAGTCAGGTTTGGTGATTTTTGGCCGGGGCTTTGGCTGCGGCTTTTTCACAGGTTCCTGACGAGGCTTTTCCTTGGGTTTGATCACAGCCTTTTCTTTGACGACTTCAGGCTTCTCAATAATCACTGGAGGCTCGGGTTCAGGTTCCACAGGCTCTGGCTTGCTGGGTTCCGGCTCACTCCTGACCGACGCACTGGATGTTACCGAGACAAAAGAGACACTGACTGGAGCCGATAGTGCTCCACTGGATTTTGCCAACTGTATTTCAGTGTCAGACTGCCATTGAAACACCACATAATGAGCTGCAGCAGAAAAGCACAGCATCAGCAGCACGCCCCGGGATCCACCTTGAAACCATGTTCCGGTACTTCTCAAAAACCCCATCACGGACACACACTACTCACCAATGCATTTTCAGATTATGGCGCCTTCCAAGAGGTACAAAATCAGGCGCATTCCGCAAAATTTAAAACAAATGAGAATGATTTGCATTTGTTTTGCGAATTATCTATATTGGCCTCCGAATGTCAATGGCACTGTAGTCAAAAACACCATCAACCTGACTATCTTTAAAGCCTGCACATCAGATCCGGCACAAGAACAGACAGCGCAAACAACGAACCAGTCATCAAAAAAATGACGTTAGTTTCCAATCGTTCGTTACACTGATGCTCTGTTGCGAGCCAAGTAAGTACAGCACACAAAAGCAACAGGAATACTAAAAATGTTTTCCAGAAGCAGACTGGCAATTGCGGTAATGGCCGTCTCTGCGGCCCTTGCCCAGGCTGATGATTCTTCTCCAAGAAACCAGCCGACCCTGTTGAATCAGGTAACGGTCACAGCCTCCCGTGTTGAAAAATCCCAGCAGGATATTGCGGGCACTGTGACGGTTATTGACAGTGAGCAGATGGAAAAGGATGTTGTAAACGATATTAAGGATCTGGTGCGCTATGAACCGGGCGTCAGTGTTGGCTCCGGAGGTCGATCTGGTCTTAGCGGATTCAATATTCGCGGCATGGGGGAAAACCGGGTCAAAATCATGATCGACGGTGTTGATCAGTCAAAGGCCTTTAATCCTGGCGGTAACTACCTGACCTCAAAACGTAACTTTGTTGATATCGAAACCCTGAAAGCCGTTGAAATCATCAAAGGCCCTGCATCCAGTCTTTACGGTAGTGATGCTCTGGGTGGTATGGTGGCATTCCAGACCAAAGACCCTGCCGACCTGCTACAGAAATCAGGTGATGACACCCATGCATCCGTGAAGGCAGGCTATGAAAGTGCAGACAAGGGCTTCACTGAAACCCTGTCTCTGGCCAACCGCACCGGTGATCTCGAAACCCTGCTGATCTATACCCGTCGTGACCACAAGGAAACTGAAACCCACAGTGGTGCTGATATTTACGGCAGTGGACGAGGAAAGGCTGATCCGCTTGATACCGGCCTGGATAACATTCTGGCAAAGGTCCAGTATCAGCTTAACGATGCTCATCGTGTTGGCCTGACCGGCGAATATCACAATGCAAAAACCGATGCCAAACCCATGTCCATGAACCCTGACGGTGTGACCGGCAAGGATGAAAAGACACGTTCACGCATCGGATTTTCTCACGAGTGGCAGGCTGATCTGGCTCTGTTTGACCAGGCCAGCTGGCAGCTGGACTGGCAAAAAAGCGAAACCGAAATGGACACCCGGATGCCGGCTTATGAAGCGGACTTTGGTCCCGGCGGCAAATTTCCATATCCCAACCGTCTGCAGGAGTACGATTACTCCGAGAACACCTACCAGCTCAATGCCCAGTTTGATAAGCAGCTCACACTATCCGGACTGGATCACTACTTTATCTATGGTCTGAATGTCAGCAAAACTGACGCCGAAAATAACAACACATCCAACAACCTTGATGACGGGTCTGTTACCAAAAGCAGTTACATTCCCCAGATTGACGTTGTGAATTACGGTCTGTTTGCTCAGGACGACATTCAGATTAATGACCGACTGACAATTACTCCGGGATTACGCTACGACCGTTTCAAGTATGATCCAAAAGCCGAGGCGGGCAGCCCAACACAAATCAAGGATGCCAAAGACAGCAAGGTTACCGGCCGTCTGGGCAGTGTCTTCAAACTGAACCAGGATCTCGCCCTGTTTGCCCAATTCAGTCAGGGCTTCAAGGCTCCGGGTTTCCATGAAATGTACTACACCCGCGTTAGCCACGGTTATTCAATTCTGGCCAACCCGAGCCTGAAACCCGAGGAAAGCAACTCGTTTGAGCTGGGTCTTCGCGGTAACTACCGCTTGGGAAGTTTTGAAGTCACCGGTTTCTACAACAAATACAAAAACTTTATCCAAAGTGTTGTTGTTGACGAAACCAAAAATGTTTCACAAAGCCAGAACGTTGCCAAAGCCAGAATCAAAGGTATCGAATTCCGCGGCCAGCTCTGGCTGGATGAAGCGATTAACGCACCTGAAGGCACCTCTATGCGGGTGTCTGCAGCCTGGGCTGATGGTGAAAACAATGAAACTGACAAACCGCTGGACAGTGTGGCACCACTGAAAGGTGTGATTGGCCTGAGCTACGATGCACCGTCCGAGATCTGGGGTGGTGAAGCTATCTGGACTGTTGTTCAGGGCAAGAAAAAGTCTGAAATCAGCGACAAAACCGACTTTGCGTCCAAAGGTTACGGCATCTTCGATCTGACGGCCTACTACAAGCCGGTTGAACAACTGACCCTGCGTGCCGGCCTGTTTAACCTGACCGACAAGAAATACTGGATCTGGGAAGATGTTCGTGGCCGCTCTGCTGACTTCGCAGGGCTGGATCGTTATACCCAACCTGGCCGCAATGTTTCCGTCAGCGCTAAATGGGTATTCTGACCCGGGAGCTGACTTAACCGACCTCAACCGCAGACGCTCTGTCATCTGCTCTTAAGGGCGATCCATTGGATCGCCCTCTTTTTTTGTTATAAGCGCTAAACTGAATAATTAATGATCAAAATAAGTTAACCCGAATATATTGCCGGTCGGAATGATATGGAAATCAGGCCCAATACCCAGGGAGTCACCGGCGTCGGTGGTGTTGACCAGACGCAGGGAGTTCAGCCCACCGAGCAGTTTACCGGTCTGCGACAAAAAACCGGTGGCTTTGCCCGCAGCCTTTCAAAGGTCGCGGGGTTTAATCTGCCCGGTCTTTCCGACCAGCTTTCCAAGGTGTTTAAAGGTGCATCCGTCGCTACAGCCAGTGCAACCAATTCGATAGCTGCTACAGCGAGTCAGGTTGCCAATTCTCGTCATGTAGCGCAGGTTGAAGGCGGGTTGCATCGTTTTGGTGACCATATAGGTCAGGCTGGCAATCTGATAGGGAGTGCCGTCAGCAAAGCTTTCAGCCAGGCCCATGGTGATGTCGCCAATACCGGCAGTATTCTGCAAGCAGGCATGCAGAAGGCAGGTCAGAAAACATTTGCCAGTCTGATGGTTTCAGGCAATGAAATACACAAAGGGTTAGCCGGTGTATTCGCTTCCGCAGTCAAAAACGGCAAGGCTTCCCAGGCAGAAGCAGGAGCAGTCGGACAGCAGTTACAGCAGGGTTTCAAGAATGCCGGGGTTGGCATACAGAAAGGATTTGAGGCCGCAGGCTCGATATTAAAGCAATGGGGCTCACAGCGAGCCAAAACATTGCAGTCTTCAGCTAATGTTATGAACCAGACTGCCAGAGAGGCAGCAGGTATCTCTCAAACAATGAGTAAAGAGCTGATTGCAACCCAGTCTGTTTTCAAAAAAGGCCGCCATAATGTCCTTAAAGCCTTCAAACAGCTGACCAGAGATACTCACCAGCAGCTGACCCACAGTCGTAGCGAATTTCAGCAACAGCTTAAACAAGTCGATCAGCAAATTGCGGTATTAAAACAGCAGTTGCCACCTGAGAAGGCCAGAGTCTTTGATGACAAGGTTGCTCATTCCATTTCCGTACTTAAAGGCGAGTTTGCTACGATTGACCGCAATCTTGCCGCTCAACGTAAACCCGTCAAGAAACCAGTAATTCACCACCGACCTTCAAGGCCGGTCAGGCATAAAAATGAAACCCGCACCAAAGAACCGGGCGAACCTGCCGTACAGAAACAAAAAAATGACGGACTGATAAAACAGTCTTTTTCCATCCTTAAGCAACAAATCACTGACGATGCCAAGAATATCGCTGCAGCTTCAGAACAGGTTGCCGCCGCAAATCAGGAAGCACTGGCCCAGATTGGCAAACTGGTTGTTTCCACCAACCCTGTTTTAGCCACACTTTTTAATGTCGGTATCGGAAAGGAGATAAGAGGCATTGCTCAGGGAGCCGGACAGCAAGTCGCCCAAACAACGACAGCTTTTGGCAATGAGCTTCTGCAACGCTTTGATGAAACCAGCCAGAATATTGCCACCGGCGTGGCAGCCTTTGGCAATGCAGTAAACCACTGGGGGGAGCAGACCCATCAAGGGCTATCTGCTGCAGGCAACGAATTTGCACGCTGGGGTGAAGGCATTAACCAGGGATGGAATCAGGCCGAAGGCGAGTTTAATCGCTGGGGCGATGCAATTAATGACAGCTGGAGTGCAACCAGAAATGAGTTTCAGCAATGGGGTGGTGCTATTAATAACGGCATCGTAGCTGCTGGCAACGAGTTTGCTGAGTGGGGCGCCGCGATTAATGACGCTCAGGCAACTGTGGGCAACGAATTTCTCAGCTGGGGAGGCAAGGTCAATGATGGCTTGCTGGCAGCAGGAAATGAATTTGCCAACTGGGGTGATGGTATCAATCAAGGCTGGGGTGCGGTTAATAATGAGTTCAACACATGGGGCCAGGGGATAAGCACTGGATTTTCCAGTATTGGACGATCCTTCAATGATTTTGGAAAAATGACAGGTGACGCTTTTTCTCAAGCCGGTAACGCTATAGGTCAGGGTTTTAATGATGCCGGACAGAAAACCGGAGAAGTGTTTCAGTCTATCGGCAGTAAAGTGTCAGCATGGGGCAATGATGTCGCCAGCATAGGGGCCGCAACCATATCCATTGCCAAACCGGTTGAAAAAGTCTTTCACGATATTGGCAACGGGGTGAAGAACGGGTTTAAAAGTTTCGGCAATAACGTGGCAGATACGGGCAATAAGGTTGTCAGAGAAGTCAGTAAGCCCGTCAATAAAGCTAAAAAATTCGTCAAGAGCCTTTTCTAATGGATGAATCAGTAAAATTCAAACTCGACCCTGAAGTTAAAAAGCAGCTGGAGCAGCATATTCGTGAAGTGAATCAGCTTGCTGCTCTCTTTGGTGCTGGAGAGCAGGTGACAACATCCCGCTCTATTGGAGTAAAGCTGGAACCCGGTGTTGAAAGCAACGCTGTACTGGGGCTGCTGGCAAAGACAAACTCCAGTCATGCCGAATTGAAAACGGTGATGCCGGATGAATCAGAGTTGCTTGAGTCATTCGACAAAGCTATCACTCAACTGGAACAGAACGGAGCCAAAGAGCCGACTCTGGAGCAGTTGTTTGAGCAGCAATTTCCTGAAGCTGCAGACAAAACCAGAGCCTATCTGGATAGCTTCCAGAAGCTGTATCAAACACTTTACCCCCGGGCAGCTGAGGCAAAGAAAAGGCGAAAGTTGCCCAAGGGTCAGTCAGGCCGCCTTCGTCTTTAGCAGGTATAGGGAGAATACCGGGTCGCTCTCAAATTTATCATACGCGCTAAACTGAATAATTAATGATCAGAAAGGGTTAGCCCGGACATATTGCCGGTCGGAATGATATGGAAATCAGGCCAAATACTCAGGGAATTACCGGTGTCGGTGGTGTCGATCAGACACAGGGCCCTCAATCCACTGAACAGTTTACCGGCCTGCGTCAAAATATTGGCGGCTTCAGTCGCAGCCTTGGCAGGATATCCTCTTTTAATCTTCCCGACCTCTCCGCACAGTTATCAAAAGCCCTGAAAGGCGCCTCGACTGCTACAGCCAACGCCGCCAGCACAGCTACTGCTTCAAGTATTCAGGCGGTAAGCTCACCAATTGTCGCCCAGGTTGAAGGCGGTTTACACCGGATTGGAGACCATATCGGTCGCACTGGTGATTTGATTGGCTCCAGTCTCACCACAGCTTTTTCCAGTGCTGCGAAAGATATGGCAAATGCTGGCAATATTTTACAGGCCGGGATGCAGGAGGCCGGACAAAAAGCCGTTGCCGGCCTGATGGTCTCAGGCAATGAAATGAATAAAGGACTGGCAGGAGCATTCGCTGAAGCAGTAAACAGTGGTAAAGCTACCCGTGGAGCAACTGTAGCAGCAAGCAAACAGCTACAGCATGACTTTCAAACAGCTGGCAGTAGTATCCAAAAAGGGTTTCAAGCTGCAGGCCTGGCAATGAAGAAGTGGGGTGCAGAGCAGGCCCGGGTCACTCAATTCTCAACCGAAGTGATGCACCATGCCACTCGTGATGCAGCAAATATCGCCAAAACCATGGGTGAGAATATTGCAGCCACCCAGAATAAAATCAAAGAGGGTCTGCAGAACGCTCAACAGGCTGTTAAACAGCTTGACCACAATACTCGCCAGCAATTATCCCAGGGTCGCAAGGAAGTACAGCAACAGCTGGAAAAAATTAACCAGAGTATTGCAGCGATCGGACAGAAGCAGCTGTCTCCTCAGGAAACTGCAGATCTTCAGCGGGAGGTGAAGCAATCATTAAGCACGATTAATGAACAGCTGAAGAAAATTGACCGGGAAGTCTCATCTCAGCACAGGGAAATCAGACAGAAGGTTTTCCACCGTCGTGTCACCAAGCCGGTTATCAGAAGCAGGGAAGACTCGGGAAGAGTGAACGAGTCCTTTGCCCACAACCAAAAGAATATTGATAACGACAGTAAAAACATTTCAACCGGATCAAAAGAGGTTGAAGCATCAAACCAAAGTGCTCTGGCCCGAATTGGCAAAGCTGTAGTCGCCAGTAATCCCGTATTGGCAACAGTCTTCGGTATTGGTGTCGGCAAAAGTATCAGATCCGGGCTGAAGGGGGCCGGGCAGCAGGTTGCCAGAGAAGCCTCTGCCTGGGGTCAGAAAATTCAAAAGACATATGACAGCTTTGCCCAGAATGCATCCCGGGGAGTACAAGCTTTTGGTAATGAGGTGAAAAGCTGGGGAGCAAAAATCAATACCGGGCTCGATGCCACAAGAGCCGAATTCAAACGTTGGGGCGGAGAAATAAATAAAGGCTGGAACAAAGCCACCACAGAGTTCAGCCGCTGGGGAGGAGCAATACATCAAGGCTGGAATGCAGCCAGTAACGAGTTCAAGCGCTGGGGGGGAGAGATCAATAAAGGCCTGACAGCGACAAAAAATGAATTTGACCGCTGGGGTAGTGAAATAAAAAAGGGTTGGGGAACCGTAAACCAGGAGTTCAACAGATGGGGTACTAAAATCCGGGGTGGATTCACCAAGGTTGGGCAAGCATTCAATAGCTTTGGTGACAAATCCCGGGCAGCCTTTCAGACAGCCGGCTCTGCTATCAAGCAGGGGTTCGAGACTGCTGGCCAGAAAATAACCACTGGATTTCAATCGATTGGTACTAAAATCAAATCATGGGGCCAGGATGTCGGTCAAAAAGTTGTATCCATTGCCAAACCCGTCAAAAAGTTCTTTGATGATGTGGGTTCAAAAATAAAGAACGGATTCAACGACTTTGGTAGTAAAGTCAAAAATGGTTTTGAGGATTTTGGCAGAAAAGCCAAAAAAGGCTTTGAAGACTTTGGCAAGAAAGTTGATAAAGGCTTCAAGGATTTTGGAAACAAGGCAAAGAAATTCTTCAAGAGTCTCTTCTGATCTCCACCTTCATCAAGCACTACTTCACCTTGGCGCAGTAAGTAGAAATAAAAAGACGAAAGTAGTTCAGTGGCACACTGATCGCTTTCGTCTTTAAGAGCACATTTATCCGCCAATCCCCAACAGCCGGGTTACAGTAAAGAAGTAAATCAGCATACCGGAAATATCGACAACAGACGCCAGCACCGGGCTGACCAGTACTGCCGGATCAAGATGACAGGCTCTGGCCAGCAGAGGTAAAACCCCGCCAACAACTGTCGACAGTACCACCTGTACAGCCAGCGCAATCCCGATAGCCACTGCAATATGATCCAGTTCAATCCCGGCCGGCAGTACTGTGCCATCACTGAATAATTCAACCCGGGCGATAATCACCGCACACAACACAGCAGCAATAACCAGCGCAATCCGGAACTCTTTCCACATCACCTGCAACCAGTTCCCGGTTTTGATTTCATCAGTTGCCAGCGCGCGGATAACCAGTGTTGCAGCCTGTGAGCCGGTATTACCACCAGCTGCCGCAACAACCGGCATGTAAACGGCCAACAATACCAGGCTGCTCAATGCATCTTCATAGTGGGAAATAATCAGTCCGGACACTATTCCCATCAATGCCAGGCCGATAATCCAGCCAACCCGTTCACGTACATGGGTCATGACACTGTTTTGCAGATAGTGGCCTGTAGGCTCCGCTTCACTGCTGATCAGTCCCAGTCGTGTGCTGAGCTGGCGCATCAAGACTTCTTCACCCAGCTCTTCCATCCGGTCCAATAGTTTCAGCACTTGTTTCAACGGAAATTCTGCCAGTACCTCGACCGCCTGAGCTACGGGCAGATCAATCAGAAACCGGACCTGATCATCCCGGGACATTTGGTGCAGACCGGTAACGGCAGTCTGCAGATTAAAGCAACGATGTTCATTGGTATGCTGTTCAACACCAGCAAAATCCATGATTCCCATAGCGAACCTCTCGACCGGCCGGGGATCGAAAATAAAGCTGATGCCAACACTGTTATTCTGTTGTCTGGTTGCGAATAAAACAGTAAGCCTGCAGGAGCTGTAATGGGCTCTAGCAAAAACAGAAAGCTGAAAACAGTCATCTACTGTTTATCAGCAACTGGCACGCAGCACGGATTTTAATATCAGCCACTGGCATCAGGCCGGTGGTGATGCTGGGAAGCAAACGAGAAAGGAATTTTCCCGGGACTCAAGAACAGGTCCCGGCAGGAAAGTGCACGGGTACCGTTAGCGGGTCATTTCGCTTCCCGAGTGTGTACTCGGAGGTTGGTCGGTATCGTTCACGCACTGTTTCCTGTATGACTGCCCGGATTGGGCGCAGCAATTTTAATGGGCAATATATGGCGGCGCAAGCTGCATCCCCCTGTAACCTTGTCCTGAGTCACCTGATAAAGTGCAAACCGGCTGACGATCTGTTAAACATTTCATTTCTCTCAGAAAAAAGAAAACAACATCGTGATTCAACTCTGTCAGTCGTCAGATATTCAGGATCCCGGAGCCAAAGGCTTCAGTGACGATAACTACAATATTCTGGTCGTTCACAAGGACGGGCAGTTCTATGGCTACCGCAACAGCTGCCCCCATATCGGTGTGCCGTTGGAATGGATGCCGGATGAATTTCTCGATAAGGAGCAACGCCTGATTATGTGTGCCAACCATGGCGCCGAGTTCCTGATTGAAACCGGAGAGTGCATCGCGGGGCCCTGCAGTGGCCAGTCGTTGACAGCTGTGCCGGTTGAGGTCAAAGATGGTGTTCTTTACGCCGAGATATCCGAGTGAAATTTGAACCGCCTTTGCAGTCCGGTCGTCTGATCCGGCGTTATAAGCGCTTTCTGGCCGATATCGAAACCGATGACGGGCAGCAGTTTACGATTCATTGCCCAAACACCGGTTCAATGAAGAATTGTGGTGAACCGGGCAGCAGAATCTGGTTTTCTGATTCAGGTAATCCCAAACGCAAATATCGTCATACTTGGGAACTGGTAGAAACCCGAAAGGGAATTACTGCCTGTGTAAATACCGGTCAGGCCAATAAACTGGTTGAAGAAGCGATAACCGCAGGTACAATACCCGCCCTCCGCGGTTATGGTCAGTTGCGGCGTGAAGTGAAATACGGCGACAGCAGCCGGATTGATCTTCTGCTTTCAGACGACAACAAGACTGATTGCTATATCGAAGTCAAAAGTGTCACACTGGAAGAAGCTGAAGGCCATGGCTTTTTCCCGGATGCTGTCAGCACCCGGGGGCAAAAGCACCTGCTCGAGCTGTTAAAGATGAAGCAGGCTGGCTGCAGAGCCGTACTGCTTTTCTGTGTTCAGCATACAGGTATCTCTCAGGTCAGCCCTGCCGATCATATTGATCCTGCATATGGCAAACTGCTCAGGGAAGTCTTCAGCGCCGGCGTTGAAGTGATAGCATGGCAGTCTGAACTGTCTGCCCAAGGTATGGAGTTGTCTCGGGAATTACCGGTCAAGCTCCAACCTTGACGCCACAACCCGAAAAAGTCACGTTTGAACAAACTGGTTGCCACTTATTGCGCCAGCGGACGATCCATGTCAAGTTTCGGGTATGGCACATCGGAAAGTGTTCTGGTAGCCTCTGCGCTTCCCTGAATCTCCAGTTATGGCATTATGTCAGGTTAACAGGGAATGCAGGCCTCCCGAAGGATGCTCGTAAACAAGGTTAGGTTGAAGAGGCTGTGACCATGTCAGCACAGAAAAAAGCCGAATCTGGCAACCTGCTCAGAAGCTACACGCCTTATATGGAAAAAGAAGGCGAGGAGTACATGAATGACCAGCAGATGGCGCACTTTACTGCCATTCTGCAGTCATGGAAGCAGGAGCTGATGGAAGAAGTTGACCGTACGGTTAACCATATGCAGGATGAAGCTGCCAATTTCCCGGACCCGGCAGACCGTGCCAGCCAGGAAGAAGAGTTCAGCCTGGAACTGCGTACCCGTGACCGGGAACGCAAGCTGATCAAGAAAATTGAGCAGACCCTGCAGCGTATCGAAGATGATGATTACGGGTTCTGTGATTCCTGTGGCGTAGATATTGGTATTCGCCGCCTGGAAGCACGCCCGACTGCCACACTTTGCATTGACTGCAAGACGCTGGCCGAGATCAAGGAAAAACAACTGGGCTCTTAAGAGCCCGGTTTGTTCTCGCCTTCCCCCCTGATGAACTCTCCGGATACTTCCTATACCGGTCGTTTTGCCCCTACTCCCTCCGGACCTCTTCATTTCGGCTCGCTTGTTGCCGCGCTGGCCAGTTATCTGGATGCCAGAGCTGCCGGTGGTCAATGGCTGGTCCGGATGGAAGATATCGATCCGCCCCGAGAACAGCCCGGTGCAGCCGATACGATTCTGAGGGCACTGGACGCCTACGGCTTACACTGGGATGGCCCGGTGATGTATCAGAGCAATCGCAGTGAAGCTTACAGGGCTGCACTGGATGAACTGAAACAAAGAGAATTGCTCTATTCCTGCACCTGCAGCAGGAAAAAGCTGACGCCTTACCAGGGGCGTTATCCCGGTTTTTGCCGGCACCTCTCTGAGATCCCTCAAGAGCCTTATTCCCTGCGACTGAAAACGCCAACCCGGACTGTAACGTTTGACGACAGAATTCAGGGTAAGCAGGCATTTCCCCTTGATGAAATTGGCGATTCAATACTGCTGCGAAAGGATGGTTTATTTGCTTACCAGCTCGCTGTTGTTATTGACGATGCGGAGCAAGGTATTACTGATATTGTTCGCGGCAGTGACTTGCTGGACTCCACGCCACGCCAACAATACCTCAGACAACTATTAGATTTTTCAGAGCCTGCATATGCTCATCTGCCCGTCATCCTGAATGACAATGGCAGTAAGCTCAGCAAACAGAACCATGCTGACGCCCTGCCTCTGGACAATCCTTTACCTCTGCTTGTAAGAGCTCTTCAGGCTTTGAGCCAACCGGTACCCGAATCAGTCTACGACCTGACTGTCGAAACCCTGCTCCAATGGTCAGTAGATCACTGGAATATCGAATCGATTCCTTCCCGCATGGGAATTCCCCTCAAGTAACACCAATAATCCGCAAAACATTCTGCAGATTGATCACAAGATGCCGATGAGAATAAACGGTAAGAGCGAATTTCGTTCTGGCAGTTTGACCGTTGTGAACTCCGGAAACCTGTTGTAGCTGGTTATCTAGCAGTCATAACCCTGAACGGCCAGAGTTCCGAAACGCGATGGCAAGGATTGCATAATGCGTTGTTTCAGGAAATACCGTTATCTTTTATCCATTCCACTGGCAGTCAGCTTTCAGGCTACCGGTGAGCAGCCTGTGCCCGGTATGCCCGGTGCGCAGATGCCTTATATGCCAATGCAAGCAGGCATGGCAGCGAATGGATATGATAACTACAACCTGAACCAGCCACCGGTAAACGCACGGCACGTACAGTCTGATCCTTATGCAAATACTGCAGGCTATGATCAGTACGCCACGGATCACTACTCGTCAAACGGTTATCCTGCTACTCCGGACACCTATGGCAGTCAGCCGGCAATGCAGGGAATGTACAATCGCAATGCGGGCATGGAGACCAATGGTCATTACAATGATGCCATGCAGGGCGGGATGAATGACCATTCAGGCCAGTACCAGCCTCAGCAATATAACAACTATCAAAACAGCTACCAGAACAGCCAGGGCATGAATAACAGCATGCCTGCCGATATGTCACGCGGCATGAATTCCCATCTGACAGACAGCAGCTACAACAACTATCAACAGGGAAATATGCCATCTAATACAGATGGTTATAGCAACAGCTTTAAAGACAGCCATATTGTAGATAGCTATTCAGACAGCTATGCCAAGCCACCCCACAGCACCTACAACATGCAAACGGGTGAGCGTATCGATACCGGTATGGCTGATAGCTATCACAGTATGAATCAGTCTGGCAGCGGCCAGAATATGCTGACGGAAGAGGAACGCTACGCCCAGCCACCAGCAAGCAGTAGCCAATATGGCAGTATGCAGCAGGGCACTTCCAGTTACTCAGATCACGGCAGCTACCAACCATCACCTTCTGCCTACGATATGTCAGCAGCTAGCTCCGGGCATATGAACAACAGTATGTACAATAGCCCGGCGGCCCAGCAGAACAGTTATACCGGGCAGGCCATGCCCGATAACCGCCATCAGATGTCCGCAAATACATCAGGTTTTGAGCAACCTGCCAGGCAGCATCAGGGTTACGGTGGTAATGCTTATAACCAGCCAGCATGGGAACAGCCGGCTACCAATACCGGTTACAACCAGCAGTACAATACGAATGCCCTCCCGTCTTCTACCGGCAGCGCCACAGGATATGCAGAGCCCGCCTGGCAGCAACCGGCCCAGCCGCAATATGGAACATGGCAGCCTTCAGCACCTTTACCACAGGTCATAAACAATTACGGCAACCATAACACTGGCTATGACAATCAGGCGTCTTCCGGCTTTCAGGGTCGTATGGATATGCCCGCCGTACAGGCAATGCCACAGAGACAACCTGCACCGACATATGCCCCCACACACAGTGCCGGCCAGCAAGTAGCAGCTCAACAATATCCATCAAACCCGATGCAACCCCAGCTCATGCCCAGACAGCCGATGGGCATGGCCATGATGAATCCGGGTGTCATGAATAAAAACCGCTGTCAGGAAGTACGTCGCCGGCGTCATATTGAAATCAATACCGTGCCCAATATTGTGCAGCAGGCACCGGTATCGGCAATGGGCAGCAAGGACTGCTTCAAGCCCGATGAAAATCTGTTCTATAACGCAGTTATCGCAGCCCAGCACAAGATGGGACCAAACGCGATGTGGTATCACCAGATGCGACTGGATACTGAATCGCAGATTGCCCAGAACTGTAACATGATGGCTGGCAGCCCCAATTCACCTTATGGCCCACAGCATCCAGGTGCCAGCCTGATGTGTCGCCAGCAGCAGTTTAATCAGATGATGCGACCCTACGAGTCACGTTATGAAGACGAAACGATTCTTTATCTTCGTCAGCGCAAACAGCTGGCAGAACAACTGTTCTTCCAGTGCAAAGGGGCTCTTGCCAGCCGCCGGAATATGATTCCAAGCGGTATCACCCTGCCCATCGCCTATAACGATGATCAGGTCAGTGCTTTCCCTGATTGGTATATTCGTCAGAATCTCGAAAAAGACGTGGCCTGGGCTGCAAAGTTACACAATATGCAAGCCAGTGAACTGGTGCGCGACACTCTCGGTGCGTTCTGCCCGGGTGATATGGTGTACTGGATTACACTCTGATCCACACCAACCGCTTACGCACAAACACCCCCAGCACAACCAAATACCACTATACGCCCCCAGAATACCGTTATAACATGGCGCTTGTTATATAACTGTACGATAGCCTGCCATGTACCTTTACCGGTTGGTCCTGCTGCTTGTTATTGCCATTTACCTCTTTTCTCCAGCCATTATGGATTGGTGGCTGCAGACGAGTAATGACTGGTATCGCCCCTGGCTTCTGTGGCTGATTATGATTTTTGCCGGCTACGTGCTGCAGGTTAAGCGAGGGA
Organism: Spongorhabdus nitratireducens; assembly: GCA_947387575.1. Lineage (GTDB taxonomy): Bacteria > Pseudomonadota > Gammaproteobacteria > Pseudomonadales > Endozoicomonadaceae > CANDOC01. The sequence goes on along the minus strand of CANDOC010000014.1, from coordinate 105,310 downwards.
CCGATGAGTTTTGATGTTTCATCTCTGACACTACTGACGTTCGGTTACCTCAGTCTGCTGTTTTTTATTGCCTGGAGCACCGACAAGGGCTGGATTCCACGCAAGGTTGCCACCCATCCTGCCACTTATATTCTGTCGCTGGGTGTCTATGCCAGTGCCTGGGCTTTTTATGGCATGGTTGGTATGGCCTATCAGTATGGCTATGTCTTTCTCAGTTATTATCTCGGTGTCAGTGGGGCTTTTTTACTGGCACCAGTACTGCTGTCGCCCCTGCTTCGTATTACCCGTAACTGGCAGCTGCGGTCACTCGCCGATATTTTCGCATTTAGATTTCGCAGCAGCTGGGCCGGAGCCTTAACAACCATTTTTTTGCTGGTATCCCTGCTGCCGCTGCTCGCACTACAGATTCAGGCGGTATCAGACAGCATCCATATTCTTGATCCGGACACAGCGGCGCCTGAGCACTTCGCATTCGGCTTTTGCTTGTTGATGGTGCTGTTCGCCAGCCTGTTCGGTACTCGTCATATGCCTGACCGGCAAAAGCATCATGGTTTGGTAACAGCCGTTGCTTTTGAAAGTCTGGTCAAGCTGACAACACTGTTGATTATCGGTGGGGTGGTCTTGTTCGGGGTTTTTGACGGCCTCGGTGGACTCAACGAGTGGCTGGCCCAAAATCCTCAGGTTCTGGGTCGAATGCAGGCCAAGCTCAAGGATGGTCCGTGGCGCAGCCTGCTACTGATGTTCTTTGCCGCAGCGATTGTAATGCCGCATCTGTTCCATATGCTGTTCACCGAAAATATCAAACCGGCCTTTCTCAACACCGCTAGCTGGGCTGTCCCCTTACTGCTGTTGCTTATGAGCCTGGCAGTACCCCTGATTCTATGGGGTGGACAGGCTCTGAACGCTGACACTGCCCCCGAGTTTTACACTCTGGGAGTCGGTCTGGCACTGGATAATCCTGCTCTGATTGCACTGTCTTTCCTGGGAGGTGTTTCTGCTGCCAGTGGTGTCACCATTGTCTGTACCCTGGCACTGTCTTCCATGGTGCTGAACCATTTGATATTGCCGGTCTATCAACCTTCAAAAAAGGTCAATATCTACCGCTGGCTGCAGTGGACCAGCCGGGTGCTGGTTGCAGTTCTGATTATCGCCAATTATGCCTTCTACTATCTGATGCAGAGTGGCGAAGAGGATCTTACTGATCTCGCCATTCTGTCTTATGCAGCCGGCATGCAGTTTCTTCCCGGAGTTCTGGCAGTGCTCTACTGGCCCCAGACTAACCGACAGGGTTTCATCAGTGGCCTGCTTGCCGGCCTTACCGTCTGGGCATTGACCCTGATGTATCCGGTTCTGACGAATAGCCCCGGCCTTTTCTTCAGCTGGCACGGGCTGAATATGAGCCTGGATTCGAATTGGTATTACGCTGCACTGGCTTCAATAACACTCAACGGACTGGTGATGATTGTTGTTTCCAGATTGACGACACAGTCCACCGAAGAAGCCATGGCCGCTGAAGCCTGCGCCGTTGAACAAATGACCCTGACCAAACACCGTACGCCTGCTGCAGGGTCTGTCGAGCAGTTTGAACAGGCTCTATCGGCTCCACTCGGTGTAATAACTGCCAACAGGGAAATGACCCGGGCACTGCAGGATCTGCAGATGTCCCCCACAGAAACCCGCCCCTATGCCTTGCGACGGTTGCGGGACCAGCTTGAAGCCAACCTTTCAGGCTTGATGGGTCCAAGCGTTGCCAGAGATATCATTACCCGGGCACTACCCTGGCAAACTGAAGAGCAGTTCCAGACCGCTGATATCAATTTTATAGAAAGCCGGCTGGAAACTTATCAGACAGAGCTTACCGGGCTGGCAGCACAACTGGATCAGCTGCGACGCTATCACCGTGAAATTCTGAACCAGCTGCCCATGGCTGTCTGCTCTTTGGGTCCACGGGGTGAAATCCTGATGTGGAACCAGGCAATGACCGATACCACCGGTATTCTGTCTGACGACGCCAATGGTTTGTTAATATCCGAACTGCCCCAACCCTGGAGCCGAATGCTGATCGCATTTACCAATGCCAACAGCAAGCATGAACATAACCAGCACATCACCCAAGGTGGCAAACACCTGTGGTTTAACCTGCACAAAACTATCATCAAGGACCGTGATGGTGACAAGGGTTACATCATCATGCTGGAAGACTTGACCGAAGCCCAGTCACTGGAACAGCGGCTGGAACACAGCGAACGGCTGGCATCTATTGGTCAACTGGCGGCAGGTGTTGCCCATGAAATTGGCAACCCGGTGACCGCTATCAGCTGTCTGGCACAAGAGATGAAAGCCCTGTCGAGCGAGCAGGATGTCAAATTTGTTGCATCCCAGATGCTGGAACAGACCCAGCGTATCAGCACTATACTTCGCTCTTTGATGAATTTTGCTCACAGTGGTTCTGCAGCTAATTTTGGCAAGGAGGAACCGGTGGACATGCATGCCGTCATTCATGAGGCTATTGCACTGCTGTCTTTAAGTCCAAAACACCACAACCTCCAGTTCCGTAATCAGTGCGACTCTGACGTTTGTGTACTGGGTGATGCCCAGAAACTGCTGCAAATCTTTATCAACCTGCTCAGCAATGCGGCAGATGCTTCACCGGAAAGTGGTGAGATAAGCATTACTTCCAGGCTGTCAGAACAGTCAGTTGATATTGCTGTAACTGACGCTGGGCATGGCATCAGCAAGGAAAACCAGAGCCGTCTGTTCGAGCCGTTCTTTACTACCAAAGAACCCGGTAAAGGCACCGGACTGGGGCTGGCGCTGGTTCACCGAATGGTGGAAGAACATTTCGGCAGCATCCGGGTAGAAAGTCCGGTTGATACCGAAGCAGGAACCGGCACTCGCTTTACCGTACGCCTGCCGCGTTACGTAACTGAATAAAGGCTTGTGCCCGCTGCAATATTTCAGGTTAGAATGCACAGCGCGGTTCCATAAATTACAAATACAACAGGAGTAAGTATGAGCAAGGGGAATATTCTTATCGTTGAAGACGAAACGATTATTCGCGCCTCTCTCAGACGCCTGCTGGAACGTAATGACTTTGAAGTGGATGAGGCAGGCTCTGTCGATGCAGCACTGGAAAGGTATGAGTTAACTGACTTTAACCTGATTATCAGTGATATGCGGTTGCCCGGTGCACCAGGCACCGAGCTGATTGGCAAAAGCACGACACCTGTGCTGATTATGACCAGCTATGCCAGCCTGCGATCTGCTGTTGATTCCATGAAAATGGGCGCTGTCGACTATATTGCCAAGCCTTTCGATCATGATGAAATGCTGACTTCAGTTAATGCTATCCTGGCGCGTCAGGCTGAAGTAATGGCAGAACCTCCCGAAGCCGCAAACAATATCTCTGCAACATCTGCCACTAAAACGGAAGACGGCAAAGGCGACTACGCCAATATTATTGGCCGCTCAACCGTGATGCAGGAACTGTTTCGCCGTATAGATAAAGTTGCTCCGACCAATGCTACTGTTCTGATTCAGGGTGAATCAGGAACCGGTAAAGAGCTGGTTGCTCAGGCACTGCACAACAACAGCCAGCGCAAAAAAGCACCGATGATTTCGGTGAACTGTGCGGCTATTCCTGAAACCCTGATTGAATCCGAACTCTTTGGTCATGAAAAAGGCTCTTTCACCGGTGCCACCAGCACCCGCGAAGGCCTGATTACCGCTGCAGATGGCGGCACCCTGTTTCTGGACGAAATCGGTGAGCTACCACTGGAAGCCCAGGCTCGACTGCTGCGGGTACTTCAGGAAGGCGAGGTACGCAGGGTAGGTTCCATTCAGTCTCACAAAGTTAATGTCCGACTGATCGCCGCAACCCACCGTAACCTGAAACAGCTCTCTATGGAGGGCCAGTTCCGGGAAGATCTTTATTTCCGTTTGAATGTGGTAGAACTCTATATTCCACCGTTACGGGAGCGGGGCGATGATGTGGTACTGCTGGCTGAAAAGCTGTTGCAGCGCCAGGTCGAGCTGAGTGGTAGTCAGCCTTTGATGTTCTCTCCTGAAGCTCTGAGCGCCATTAGTCAGCACCAGTGGCGAGGCAATGTGCGTGAGCTGCAGAATGCCGTTGAACGAGCCACAATTCTCTGTGAAGACGATATTATCGTGCCGGACAATTTGGGCCTCGAACAGCCCGGTAGCAGTTACAGTACTCCGGTCCAATCCAACTCTGCAACGCTCGTCAACGAATCTTCTGACGGCTTGACACTGGAAGACTACTTCCAGCGCTTCGTCCTCGAGCATCAGGACAATATGACCGAAACCCAGCTGGCCAAAAAGCTGGGGATCAGCCGTAAATGCCTCTGGGAGCGGCGCCAGCGCCTTGGCATTCCCCGCCGTAAAGCCACAGCGACGACCTGAGCCGGCCTTCCTGATCATTGCATCAGTACATAAAAAGTGACCACCTCCATCCGCTGCTGTTAGACTGAAAGAACCCTGCGCTGCAAGACAGGTCAAAGGATAGACTTGTTCAACGAGGTGGAGCCCTTGAGATTTGCCAGTGCCTTTATTTTCTCTCTGATATTGTATGTCCTTGGTATCATGACCGGCTGGTACCTGAATGGTTATCAGCAGCTCAGTGATACCGGAGATCTTTCAGCCAATCTGATTGAGCAGAAGCTATTTCCCGGTGCATCTTCAAGATCTGAACAGGCTACCGGCCAACAAATAGATCACTCGGTACTGATGGTCCAGAAAAAGCCGATTTTGGGTACCACTCAGCACTCAGCGCCATCATCCCATATTGCCACCCGCCTTACTGACGATCAGGTAACTTTCCTGACTTCACTGCATCAGCTGCGTCTGGAAGATGCTCTGCTGCTCTATCAGCAGCATGAGCGTAACAACAGCCCTGATTTTTTCCATCTAAGAAGAGCCCTGCTGAGTACGGTCGACCAGATGGAAAAAAGCCCCAAAGGCCTTGAAGTACTGGAGTACTTTACTCAGTACTACTATGACGACCAACCTTTGCTGGAACGCTATGCAACCCAATTAGAAAAGCAGAACCAGTTACAGCGAGCGCTGGAAGTCCGCATCAGCGCCCGCCAGTTCACTTCCGATGAAATCCGTATTTCCAGCCAGACCCGTCAGATTCACCGGCTGGCCCGAGAGTTATTTAAGCAATATCAGCGGCAACAGAAGCTGGATCAGACATTGCCGCTGTTCCAGCAGCTTGCTACTGTCGAGCCTGATCACAGTTTCTATCGCTTTGCCCTGGCCCAGTCCTGGCTGCAGACTGGCAGCCCGGACTCCGCCATTCAGGAACTGGAGCTACTGGAATCAGATCCAGTCTTCGGTCAGAAAGCCCGGGATCTACTGGCGGCTCTACTACCATCACCAGAAATCGAATCCACCACGTCCGGAGCCATCCCTCTACAACCCTGGGGACAACACTTTATTGTGACCACTCTGGCCGGACGCCGGCAACCACTGGACCTGCTGCTTGATACCGGTGCCAGTGTCACCACTCTGCCACCCTATTTATTGCAGCGACTGGCCAGCACCGGCAATGCCCGCCGGATTGGTCAGGTAAGACTCAGTACGGCTAACGGCATTCGCAGCACCAATCTTTATCGCATCAAAACACTCCAGCTGGGTGGCTATGAACTTCGCGATCTGGATGTAGCAGAACTGCCGCTGGATGATGGCAGCGGAGCAGATGGTTTACTTGGAATGGATATTCTGGGGCTGTTTGATTTCCGGTTGGATCAGGATAGTCGCACCCTGACACTGATTTCACGCAAGTGAAGCCAATTCATATGAGGAAATCATAATGCTATCATTGCCTCCAGTATCTCGATTCAATTCATCACGTATTGCACACTGCCAGAGGCAGTACAGTGCCTATTTCGCCACCCCTGGTGAAAATGGACTGTTATGTGTCCATGGTAACAACGCCTGAATACTCCCGATGAAGAACCTTTTATTCATCTTTGAAAAAACAGACAGGACGTATGTGGAGTAATCGTTTTTTCAGCTGGATCACCAGCTTTTTCAGCTCTTCTTCCACGGAAAATGAAGTGCCTTCCGAAGAAATCAGCCCTCATCCCCCCGAAAATGCCGTCTGCCTGTCCGGTCGGGTCAAAATTATTCCGCGGGATCAGCACCCGGTATCCCGCAAGCAGATCAGCCATAATGCCCTGAAAGTGCTGTACCGGCTCAGCAGTCAGGGTTATGACTCGTTTCTGGTCGGCGGCTGCATCCGCGACCTGCTGGTTGGCATTCAGCCCAAGGACTACGATGTGGCAACCAATGCCACACCAGAAGAAGTAAAAGCCCTGTTCCGCAACTCCCGCATTATCGGGCGCCGCTTCAAGCTGGTACATGTCCAGTTTGGTCGTGAAATTATCGAAGTAGCGACTTTCCGTGCGCCACACGACACCGGTGATCACGGCAAAGACCGCTCTCATCATTCCGACAATGGCCGTATTCTGCGGGACAATGTGTACGGCACCATTGAAGAAGACGCAGCTCGTCGCGACTTCACCATCAACGCTCTTTACTACACCACTGATACTTTCAGTATTCATGACCATGCTGGCGGTATCCGTGACATTCAGGACAAAGTCATTCGCCTGATGGGCGACCCGGTACGCCGCTATCATGAAGATCCGGTACGGATGTTACGGGCAGTGCGCTTTGCCGCCAAACTGGGCTTTACCATTGAGCCGGCCACATCGGCGCCTATTGCTGAGTATGCTCACCTGTTGAGTGACATTCCCGCAGCTCGCATGTTTGATGAAGTGCTGAAGCTGCTGCAGACAGGCAAGGGTGAACAGACCTTCCATATGCTGCGTCAGTATGGACTGTTTTCTTATCTGTTCCCTGCCACAGAGCATCATCTGGCCCATAACGAGCAGGCTCTTGACCTGATTATTCAGGCCCTGCGCAATACTGATCAGCGAGTACAGGAAGATCGCCCTGTCACTCCAGCGTTCCTGTATGCGGCCATGTTGTGGCATCCAATGATGCGCCTGACCAATGATATCGTGGCTCAGGGAATCCCTCCGGTACCGGCGATGCAACAGGCGGCCTCCATCGTACTGGATAACCAGAATGGTCATACCACCATTCCCAAGCGGTTCTCGATTCCGGTTCGGGAAATTTGGGAAATGCAGCGCCGACTGGAAAAGCCTCACAAACGCCGCGTGAACAGTTTGATGGAGCATCCGCGTTTCAGGGCAGCGTATGACTTCCTGCTGTTAAGGGAACACTCTGGCGAAGACCTGGGCAACATCGGTCACTGGTGGACCGAGATTCAGGCTACGGACGAAGACAGTCGTGGCGGCCTGATGAAAAACATGAATAATCCCGGCAAGCCCCGTCGACGTCGGCGCCGGAATCCGAACTACCGTTCCCGAAATCGCCATAGTAATAATCGTGGTGAACGTCAGCAGGGTTCGTCCCAGAACAAGTCGCCGGAGTAAGTTATGGCTGTTACTGCGTATGTTGGTCTGGGCGCTAATCTGGGCAACCCGGTCGAACAGCTCACAGGAGCTGTTCAGGCCATTGCCCGAATACCGAAAACCGAGCTGTTTGCAGTTTCGAAGTTATACGCCAGTCGTCCTGTAGGTCCCGGTGAGCAAGAGGATTACTGTAATGCTGCAGTAGCTCTCAGTACCGAACTGGAACCTGAGAAGCTACTGGACGAACTACAGCGTATTGAACTTGAGTTCGGACGTGAACGCCTGATCCGATGGGGTTCACGCACCCTGGATCTTGATATTCTGCTGTTCGGAGACAGCACAATTAATACTGAACGCCTGATTGTTCCCCACAAGGAAATGCACTGGCGTTCATTTGTGCTGCACCCACTGGCGGACATTACTCAACCCGGTTTCACGATGCCGGATGGAACGTCATTACAGTCATTACTTGATGACTGTGACAGTTCCGGGCTCAACCTTCCCGGTAAAAACTGGAAACCCCTCACCTGATTTTTTCAGCCGGAAGCCCTTAATTAGCGGGAAACTCCTGTGAAAAAGCGTTTGCATCCGGCTTATATCAGCACTAATCTGCGATTTTCATCAAATCCGGCTTTCCAACACCGGTTATACCACTAATTCTGGTTATACCTTCTATGCCAAAAGTCACTCTTAATACACTTGCGTCCCGTAAAGCTGCGGGAGAAAAGTTCACCTGCCTTACTGCTTATGATGCAACTGTCGCACATTTGCTGGATGAGCAAGGTGTTGAGGTTCTGCTGGTCGGTGACTCACTCGGCATGGTTATGCAGGGCAAGGATTCCACCGTGCATGTCAGCATGGACGATATCGAGTATCACACTCGCTGTGTAAGCCGTGGTGTAAAAGACACCATGATCATGTCCGACATGCCATTCATGAGTGCATCGACTGAAGAAAAAGCGCTAGAGAATGCCACCCGCCTAATGCAGGCCGGTGCCGAGATCGTCAAGATCGAAGGTGATCGCTGGTTGCTACCGGCCGTTAAAACGATGGCCGAGCGCGGCATTCCGGTTTGTGTTCACCTGGGACTGTTGCCTCAACTGGTCAGTATACTGGGTGGCTATAAGGTTCAGGGTCGTGATGTTGAACAGGCGACCGCAATGATTCAGCTGGCAAAGGAAATGGAACAGGCCGGTGCTGTGATGCTGTTGTTGGAATGCGTGCCCAGCGATCTGGCACGTGAACTGACCCAAACTGTGTCCATTCCGGTTATTGGTATCGGTGCAGGCAAGGACACCGATGCCCAGGTTCTGGTCACGCAGGACATGTTGAATCTGACCCCGGGCCGCAAAGCCAAATTTGTCCGCAACTTTATGGAAGGCGCCAGTTCCGTTCAGGATGCAGTTGGTCGCTTTGTTTCCGCAGTGAAGTCCGGTGAATATCCGGCACCGGAACACAGCTACTGAGAGAAAGACCGATGACCATGGAAACTTCGATGAAAACAGTTGGCACCATTGCCGACGTACAGGATGTGCTGAGCACGGTTCGCACCCAGGGCAAAAAGGTTGGCTTCGTACCGACTATGGGTAACCTGCACGACGGTCACCTGTCTCTGGTTCGTGAAGCCAAAAAGCGCTGTGACTATGTGGTTGTCAGCATTTATGTCAACCAGCTCCAGTTTGGTCCTAACGAAGATTACGACAGTTACCCCCGTACTTTCGAAGAGGATCAGGAATTGCTGGTTCAGGAAGGTGTGGACCTGCTGTTCACGCCTACATCTCACGAAATCTATCCGGAAGGTGCCGAGCACCATACTGTAGTGCGGGTTGATGCACTGGATGGCATGCACTGTGGCAGCAGCCGCCCCGGCTTTTTTACCGGTATCGCGACAATTGTCTGCAAGCTGTTCAATATTCTGCGTCCGGATGTAGCGGTATTTGGTGAGAAGGACTTCCAGCAGCTGGCGATTATTCGCAAGATGGTGGAAGACCTGTGCATGCCTATCGAAGTCGTCGGTGCACCAATTGCCCGTGCGGACAGCGGCCTGGCTCTGAGCTCACGTAATGGCTACCTCACTGCTGATGAGCGCAATGCAGCTGCATTGTTATATCAGGTTATCAGTGAAGCCCGTGAGCAGATTCTGGCCGGTGAGCGTAATTATGACGCCATTCATCGGGACGGTTTCGTCAAGCTGGCCCGGGCTGGATTCAAGCCGGATTACTTCAATATTGTCGATCGTCACACCCTCCAGCCCGCCACCCTGAAGGATGACAAACTGGTCATTCTGGCTGCCGCTATGCTGGGCCGTGCCCGCCTGATTGATAACGTTCAGCTGGACATCTGAGCCGGTGTGCCGCTGATGTAAAAATTCAAAATCACGGCATTTCCACCAAAAATAAGTACCCGGAAAAGACTTTTCGGGTACTTATACCCCTTGATGCCCGCGCTCAGGGTGAGTAATCTTCGCAAAATTATTATTTCGCCGGAGAAGAGAGTTTGCAGAACATCATGTTGAAGGCCAAGTTGCATATGGCCACAGTGACCCATGCGGTTCTGAATTACGAAGGTTCCTGCGCAATCGACAGTGATCTGCTGGATATGGCGGGTCTGCAGGAATTTGAACAGATCCAGATTTATAACAAAGATAACGGCGAGCGTTTCACCACATATATCATTCGTGGCGAAGCAGGTTCACGCATGATCTCCATGAACGGTGCTGCAGCACGCAAGGTTGCAGTGGGTGATCGTATTATTATCTGTGCTTACGGCAACTACGACGCCAATGAGTGCAAGGACCACAAGCCGGCCCTGATCTACATGGCTCCGGAAAACGTGGTTGATCACACAGCCAATGCGATTCCTGTTCAGGCTGGTTAATAGCTGAAAGAGAATCCATATCAGGGCATCAATGATGCCCTGATTGCATTTAGTTTTTCTGATCTAAGCCCTGGATCTCAGCCACCAGATTGCTTGGCATCATAACCCTGCTTTTTCAGCTCGGACAGCATCGATTCACAGTGATCACCCTGCAGTTCAATAGCACCATCCTTCACTGCACCGCCACCACCACAGCGTTTTTTCAGCACTTTCAGAAAAGCTTTCAGGTCATTGCCAGCCAGTGGCAGCCCTTCGATGACAGTAACGGTTTTACCACCACGTCCCTTGCGATCACGACGGACACGAACGCGACCATCGCCCACCGGTGCTTCTGCCTTTTTCTTTTCCTCTTTAATCCGGCCACCGTCAGTGCTGTAAACCAGACGACTGTTATTGCTCATTGAATTCACTTTCGGTTAGTAAAACGAAAAAGAAGCCTTACCGCACTGCGATAAAGCTTCTTCGTAAAGGGGGGAGATGTTATCCCTGTTCCAGCAATTCACGCAGCTGGATCAGTGCCGCGTTGGCACGGGAGATGTAGTTGGCCATAACCAGTGAATGGTTGGCCAGCACACCAAAGCCACTGCCATTCAGTACCATCGGGCTCCACAGGGTTTCCTGGGTACCTTCCAGCTCACGAATAATCTGGCGCAGGCTGACCTGGGCATTCTTTTTGGCCAGTACATCGGCAAAATCCACTTCAACAGCTTTCAACAGATGAATCAGTGCCCAGCTGGTACCACGCGCTTCATAAAAGACATCATCAATTTGCAGCCAGGGGGTTTTAACATCGATTTCCACGCCTTCAGGTGTGGACTGAGTTGCTTCAGGATCACCTGCAAGGTCAGTATTCAGTCGCGGCTTGCCGACACTGGCACTCAGGCGCTGGGAAAGACTGCCCAGTCGGTTGCCAACATCACCAATCCAGGACGCCAGATTATCTGCACGCGCATAGAACTGAGCTGATTCATTGGGATCAGAAAGGCGCATCAAATAGTTATTCATCAATTTGATACCGCGCTCGTACTGCCCTTCACTGGAAGGCAGCGCCCAGCTGCGATCATTGAAGTTAAACTGCGGCTCAGCCATCGCCAGATCCGGGTCCTCCTTGGACTGGGACTGGGAGCGGCTCATATCTTTGCGCAGGGCACGACTCATATCACGGATCTGTACCAGTACGCCGTGTTCCCAGTTGGAAATGTTATCCAGATAAAGTCCGGGTGGCATTATGTCATTACGAATGAAACCACCGGGCTTGTTGAGCAGTTCTTCGGCCATATGGATGACAGTGGATGTGGTCGTAAAACCTGTGACAACATCACGTCCACGCTTTTCCGCCATCTGCGCCGCATTTTCACGCACGGAAAAAATTTCCGGCGCCCGGCTCCACCAGATACCCAGTGCTACAACCACAACAACGTAGAGCAGTAATATAACCGCCAGCAGTCTCGCCATCTTTCCATTGGCGGAGAATTTTTCCCGCAATGCGGCAAACTGATCTCCGGCCTTTTCCATGATGCTCATAATCTTTCCCCGGATAGAACATTCCTGTGGCGAAGTATTATGAGCAAATCAGCCGGTTTGCGGTAGCCCGCAGCAAGGTTTTTATAATGCTTCAGGTCGTCCCAGATGGAAGCCCTGACCGCCATCAACACCCAGTTTGAGCAGTTGCTGCCAGGTTTCCTCACTCTCGACACCCTGTCCCAGCAAAATGATATCCCGGTTATGAGCAATCAGCGACAGAGAGTGGATGAAAAACTGGTTACCTTCATGGCTGTCCAGCTGGCGGACAAAGGTGTTGTCGATTTTGAGGTAGTCAATGTTCAGTTGTTTCAAATATGACAGTGCCCGGGTGCCGGTACCAAAGTGATCAAGTGACAGTGAGCAACCTAACGGTTCAAGCTCCTCGACAAGTGGCATCAGCTCTTCAGCAACCAGATGAAGCGTATACTCCGGCACTTCAACAATCAGGCGGGAGGCCAGCTCCGGGGTTTTCTTAAGTCGCCCTGTCAACCAGTGACGAAAGATTTCCTTTTGAATTGAACGTGTCGACAGGTTCACACAGAACTTACTGTCATCATCAGGATGCGCCTCAATCCATTGCAAGACTTTTTCAATCACAATCTGGTCAAACTGACTGCTGAAATCAAACCGCTCAACCATCGGCAAGAAAGCCGCCGCCGAAGCCAACTCACCTCGCAGCATCATTCGCGACAGTATCTCCCGATGTAAAATCTTGCCTTCCCGGTCAAAAACCGGTTGGGCATATAACTCCACATCCTGCCGTTCCATCACATCCCGCAAGGATGTTCTCCACTCATCTGCCGGCCAGCTGGAAAAGTGATGAACCTCGGTCTGCTGCAAGGGTTTGACCTGCCAGCCACTGCGCCCCTGAGTCTGCAAACCCCGTAATACCTGATCTGCTTCACTCATCAACACGCGTAAACCGGTTTTGCTGGTACAAATAACTGTTGCCAGTTCCAGCTTTCCAATTTCATTTTTCGTATCAAACCAGGGGAGAGTGATGATGGTCTTATAGAGTTTCAGAGAAAGCGCTCTGGCCTGCTCCTGGTCAGAGCCCGGCATAAACAATGTAAACTCACTACCACTGTGTCGAGCCACAATGGACTCTGGAAAGCTGCTGGAGATTTGGTTGATCCGCTCTGAAATCGACAGCAGAATATCATCCCCCTTTGCCCGACCCTGCTGAAGATTGACCTGCTGCAACCCATTCATATGAATCAATGTCAGACTTCCACCGGCATCACCGCGGTCTGATTCCATCAGGGCTGCCACCTGATCATCAAATGCCCGGCGATTCAGCATTCCGGTCAATTCATCAGTACGAGACTGATCCCTCAGCCTCTCGGTTAAAGTGACCTTTTCATTAAACAAGTGCTGCAGCTTGCCAGCCATTCGATTCATCGCTTCGACCACCCGGCGCAACTCCCGAGTTCGGGGTAACACCGGCTGTACTTCAAAACGACGCTGGCAGATCGCATCGGCCTGCTTTTCAACCCGGTCGAGCGGACGCAACACCAGACGCAATAAACCAACCAGCACCACCATGGATATCAGCAAAGCCACACCAAACAGCACAACACTTTCCTTGGTTTCTCGCCACAGGCTCTGATATGCATATCCGGGATGACTGATCACTTTAAGAATGCCGGTTGGCTCCCAGCCATTACTGACTTCGGTCGTAGCCGACGGCACATGGAAGCTGACAATCCGAACAAACCAGTTCGGTACGCCCTCTAGCTGCATGGGCTGACGGCTCATAACCAGCATTTCACCATCCATATCGGTAAAGCTGATTTCCTGATAGTGGCCGCGGTCAAAAATGGCATCAATCATGGAGTCCACTAACGCGATATTGTCGGCATCCGCAGTGGCAATAGAAAGTCCCAGAGAGGTGGCTGTATCCTGGGCATGGGATTTCAGCTGGGCACGGACATAGTCCCGGGCATCAACCAGCTTGACCAGCAGGCTGGCTCCAAACAGCAAACACAGTAACAACGCCAGAAACAGCCCCAGTTGCCTTGTCAGGGTCACGGCACATTCCCTCGTTAACTTTTAATTGTTGTTACTCTGAACCGAGATCCTTGTTCAGACGTTCTCTCAGCGCCATCCACAGGCTGAGACGATTCGCTTCACCCACACGCTTGCCATGGCCACGCTGTTTCGCCAGCCACAGGCCATCACCATTGAAGTTATACACAGGCGCCAGATCACTTCGCTCGGTAGCCGGACGAATATCCCCGATCAGATTATCCAGCACCAGCGGCACAGATGATCCTTCCGGAAAATAGGTCAGCACCATATGCGCCTGATTCAGGTTAAGGGCTTTGACGTAGGTAATTCTCAAGCGCTCATCGGCAATACCCAACTGACGCAGGGTAAAATATTTGGCGATGGAAAAGTCTTCACAGTCTCCGGCTCCCCGGGACAGGAATTCAACAGGCGTGGCCCAGTAATCTTCGGTACCCCACAGCTGTCGGTCACTGACAAAGCGCATGTCATTAAAATAGTTATTCACGCTCTCCAAGTATGCCATATCATCCTGCTGCTGGCTGCTTTGCTGACGCATAAAATCATCCCAGCCCAACAGTCGGGTTGCAGCACGCTCACCGTACTGGACGGTTACCTGATCAACCAGTCCCTGGTTAACCAGAAAGTAACGCCCGGCCAGTGCCAGCGCAGAAATGCAGAACAGAATAAGAAACCGTCGAAGAGACGAAAAATCCATATCAGGTGCTTACCGTAGCCATCTCGCTACTCATCCTTGAAACTGCCCCGCCAACTCACTGGCAAAATCAGGCAACACTTCTTTTCAGCTTAGACGGATTCAGCCACAAGCTCCGGCTGTTTGCCTTGAGCGGATTCTGCTGCAAAGCTGAAAGTATGGCTTTTGATCAGGATGAGGAATGGAATTTACCCGCCAGCCCGACGGCTACAGCGTAACAGGAAGGCCTATACCTAACTGGCATACCCCACAGCAGACAGGAGAGCGTATCTACCTGATCGCTGGCACCCACGGTGATGAGCCCGAAAGTGTTTATGTTTTGCTGCGGCTGTTCCGCTGGCTGAAAGGATTACCGGATAATTCCGCTTTGCCAATAACCCTGATTCCTGCACTTAATCCCGATGGGCTCGCTCAGCGAACCCGGACCAATGCCAACGGCATTGACCTGAACCGCAACCTGCCAACAGATTGCTGGGTGAACAATCCTCACGAGCCCCGATATTTCGGGGGGCATACCCCCATGAGTGAACCGGAAAACCTGTTTCTCAATGCACTCTACCAGCAACAGTCACCTGCACTGATTATCAGCTTCCATTCATGGAAACCCCTGCTGAACAGTAATGGAGAATGTGACGATATCCTGCAGCATCTGGCAGCTCACAACGGCTACCCCATCGTTCGGGAGGAAATAGAAGATCATCCAACGCCCGGCTCGCTGGGAACTTACGCATCGACAACGCTGGGTTCACCGGTACTGACCTTTGAATGCCCGACGATCGAGCAGCATACGTCCATGGAAACGATCTGGCAGGAAAACAAAAAGGCATTAACAAGCCTGTTTACTTCAGGTATTCTCGAAAAATATCTACGTTGAGCTGCTAACTGTCACTAATCCGGCACTGAGTGCACTTCAGCACTGGAACAGTCGCAAATCTCGACGTATAATCCCCGCGCACTTGTTTTGGGCCTTTAGCTCAGTTGGTTAGAGCATCCGACTCATAATCGGCAGGTCCTGGGTTCGAGTCCCGGAAGGCCCACCATAGTTTATAAAGGGTAAGTGATTTCGAATCACTTACCCTTTTTTAATGCCTGATATTCTCTTTTTTTTCTTTATTCCACCAAGCCCCCTTATTTAGCCCACGATTTTCATGTCATTCCAGCGATAGCCATCTACGCTGTAAAGCCAAACCAAAAAAAGAAATGAGGCTGGGGCATGTTCAGGTCAGATTACTGTTATCTGTCAGCAGCGAAAATAATCTTTTTCCTGTTTCTGACTCTTCCGGGATCTAATGTTCATAGCGCAAGTTTCGATCTGACAAAAGCCACTTGGTGGCATCCAACTTATAGCTCCGATGTACAGATCTTATGCCTGAAAAATCAGATAATTAAGGGATATGGCAATATTCACTCAGCTAAAGCAGACCTTGTACTATTTCCGGTAAGTGAAGAAGATCTCCGCATAATTCTTGATGATGTTCGCCAGCATAATGCAACCTGCTCAGGGGAAAGTGAAAAAAAGACTCTGACCGTCGTTGGCTCTCGCCTTTCTTTTGCCGAACAGACATTACCTCCTGCATGCTCAACTCCTGCCACCTCTGTGGAAGAGCGACATATCGCTATCAGCACCCAACAACTAAAGACAATCAGACTTCCAGATTTCTATGAGGACAGTCCACCTCTCATTGAAGTGGAAATGGAGGCTGGCGTCACTCTCCGGGAAGCCACTGATAGGCTGACCAAAGAGTTGGGACATTATTATCAGCCTCTTGATATTCCCAGCAGTAGTGCCATCACAATCGCAGGTCCCTTACTGACATTTGGCTTCTCGCGTACAAGCTTTTATCGCAGAGGTTACTTTGTCAGTCATGTTGTATCGTTTCGCTTTATACGGGCTAAGGATGGTGAAGTCATCGAATGCAGTCCTGACGAAAACTCCGAGCTATTTTATGCCCTACCCGGCACATTGGGTGCAGGGGGAGTCGTGACATGCATAAAGCTGAAATTTTATCGTGTCACATCTGTAACCGGGAATCACTCTGCTGAGATTCAGACAGAGGTGCTTGAGCAATGCACTGGATTTGAACAGTTTTCGACTGCTTTTGCCCGTTACACATCTACCCAGAATCAGGATACATATGATCAGGGTATCTATGGTCTCAGCCAGGGAGTAGCCGAAAATCAGCGCTATATTATCGTTGGTTCAAAAACAGGACACAGAACGCATGAAACAGCTACCGGAGCGGGCTGGAGTAACGGCTTTGGCCCTGTTTTAAGAAGAATCTTCTGCTACGGACCCAAGTTCACATCCAGTGATCCAGACTTTACATACTGCGGCTCAATGCCACTGTATAACACTCCAGACAGACTCAAAGGTGCTCTGATAACAGCAGCAGAACAACTGCATCAGTGGAAGTGTTTTGCTTCCATTTCCAATTGTTATTTCTGCAAGGGGGCACGATTTGTAGACGAACCCGAAAAGTACACTTATTACCATGATGGCTTCTGGTACCACCATGAAAAAATGTATGCCTCAATGGTGATCCATCACGCCTGGGTTCTTCCGTCACAAGACCCGGAACAGTTAAAACAGTTTGTTGAACTGATAGAAAGACTGAAGCGCAAATATGACCTCTGCTCATTACTGGAAGACTACACACCTGTCGTCGGTGTACAGAAATTCCCAATGGCTCCAGTAAGAGAAGGATGCGGTTTTATTTTTCAGTACAGCCATGCCATATACAGCCGGGATCTGGAAAAAAGAAAAGCATTTTGTCATGAGCTGACAAGTGAAGCATTAAAGCTTGGTGTTCGACCTTTACTGCTGAAAGAATTGTTTGCTGCTGATGATGTTTTGAAAGTTGCCCTCAAAGACCAACTACAGCACTTACACGATTTCAGAATGGCCAATGACCCGGACAAGCTTTTTCGTTCTGCTCTGCTGGATCGACTGGAGCAGCTGCATACTCATTAATCATCAGGCAGCAAATACCAGAAGGGTAATCACAACTGCACATAGAGCAACCAACAAGGGCATTACCCATATCAGATAACGTCTGAAAGAAATACCAGCCAGCATCAAACCGGCCATCAGGGAAGGGGCCGTTGGAGCGCACATATTCATCAAGGCTCCAGCCGCCTGATAAGCTGTTACTACCAGATCACGCGATACACCTGCGGTATCAGCCAAAGGTACCATCCACGGTATGGAGATTACCGCCAGCCCGGCTGATGAAGAAATCAGCGCTGATAACGGCAAATGTATAACAAATACCAATCCCGCAAAAACTGACACCCCCAGCCCATAAAGCCAGCTCTCGATTACAGGAAGTAGTGCTGCGATAACTGCACCATCAGTCAGAACTACATCGATCCCACGAGCAAAGGCAATGACCAGTACAACACTCACCATATCTCTGGCGCCAGACAAAAAATGGTGAATAATCTCTTTTTCAGAGAAGCCATTCAGCACAGCAACAACTACAGCCCCAACCAGAAAAACGCAGGCCAACTCATTGAACCACCAGTTTTGTGCCGGCAGAGTTCGGACTCCCATCTCCTCCCAGGGCATTACACCGTAGATCATGACCAGAAATGTTGCAGCAAAAGCAGACAGGGTTAATTTCTGATGCCGGGAAAGTGCCGGTGATTTGACCGTCAGGTCTCCGAAATCAGATTTACACATTTGAGTGGTAACAGGGTTTTGTCTTGTCTTGCAGGCATAGCGCATAACAAATCCACAAGCGGCTCCCAGCAGTACAACAAACATTAGCAACCTGAGTCCAATTCCTTCTCCAACCGGAATGCCTGCATAGAAGGAAGCAATGCCTGTTGAGAATGGATTCAGGGTTGAAGCCATTGTGCCAACATTAGCACCCACCATAATGATTCCTGCTGCCACCATCTTGTCGTAACCGGCACGCTCCATCACTGGAATAATCAGCGACCAGAAGGCAATCGTTTCTTCTCCCAGCCCGTATATCGTTCCTCCAAGAGCAAACAAGGTCATCAACACCGGAATCAACAATAGCTCTCTTCCCTGCAGCCTTATCAGCAACCGGGTAATACCTGTTTCCAGTGCTCCGGTGGCATTTACCAACCCCAGAAATCCACCCAGTACAAGCAGAAATGCAATGATATCCGCTGACTTATGGAAGCCACGTACCGGAGCAAACAACACAGCACCGATACCCTGTGGCTGACAACCGGGCACAAACCAGGATGCAGCCGCAGCAATAGCTATCAGCAAGAACAGCAGGGTATAAACCGATGGCAACTTAAAACGAAGATTGCCTTTGAGGAGAAAATTGAATACCAGCCTGCCCATAGCCACTCCGGCATGAGAATTATCAGACTTTGATATTAGTGCACTGCATGAAAATGCAGACAGCCCGGCTTTTAGCCGGGCTGTCTGGAGTCAGAGAGGTGCGTTATAAATCAGATCCGGCTCAGCAGACCTTCAATGCGATCCTTGTGGAAAGCAACAGTTTCTTCAGAAGGCTTCTGAATGTGCTTGTGAGTCAGGTAAACCAGCAGTGCCATCTGAGCTGTCAGGCGGTTTTCAGCTTCGTCGAAGATTACGGAGCGTGGGCCATCCATCACTTCGCGGGTGCATTCGCGTTGGTCGTTAGCAGGCAGGCAGTGCATGAATACACTGTTTTCACCAGCCTTGGCCATCATTTCTTCAGTCACTACGTACTTCGGCATGAAGGTAGTCAGACGCTCTTCTTTTTCAGCTTCCTGACCGAACCAGTAGAAGCTGTCAGCGATCAGAATATCGCAACCTTCAACTTCATCAACATTGTCAGTCACGGTCAGTTTGCCACCGGAAGTTTCGATGTTTTCCAGCGCGATGTCCTGCCACATCTGAGGAGCCTGGTACTTCTCAGGGCCAATGTGCTTGAAGTGCATGCCGAACTTGGTGCAGGCGAACATCAGGGAAGAACATACGTTGGTCGCGTCGCCTACGAAGGCAACAGTCAGGTCTTCCAGTTTTTTTCCTTCCGGCAGGTGTTCCATCATGGTGAACAGATCAGCCATGATCTGGGTCGGGTGCAGCCAGTCGCACAGACCGTTGATCACCGGAACAGTGGAGTGTTCAGCCAGACCCGCAACAGTCTTGTGGTCGTCTACACGCGCCATGATCACGTCACACATACGGGAGATAACACGACCGGTGTCAGCCAGACTTTCTTTAGCGCCCAGGTGAATGTCTTTCGGAGACAGGAACAGACCGTGACCACCCAGAATGGTAGCCGCAGTTTCAAAAGAGATACGGGTACGGGTAGAAGGCTGTTCGAAGATCATGCCTACGGACTTGCCCTTGAACAGCTGAGGAACAGCGTTAGCCTTGCGGGCTTCTTTCAGCATGCCCATCAGTTCCAGAATGTCAGCCAGCTGCTGACGGGTGTAATCCTGAGTTTTCAGGAAGTGCTTGAGTTCCGGCTTGTTCAAGTCGGTAGCACTGGCGGAAGGCATTTTCATTTTGAAACTCCTGACTTGCAATCAGCAATGTCTAACGTCTTTGGTTTCGGACAACCTCAAACATCAGTCTCATACCACCTGCCGACTGCCTGAAGTGTTATCCGTTCAGTTGGCTCGCATCATAGATTCACCGATTTTTATCCACATTGATTTGAATCAATAATCGATTTTTATCCTGAAAATATCGATAGCAACCCCAACCAACCTCAACAAAACCCATATAAACAGCACTGCAAATCGATAAAAATCACAAAAGATCGTCTTTGTGACGCAGATCAAGATCGATAAAAATCCGATAATTATCATATAAGGCAACCTAAAACAGACTTTTATCGATTTTTAACGACCAAGGCCTGTTTCTCAGGGCGGCATCTGGCCCGGCCACACACGACGGAACTCATCCAGCCAGTAGCCCGCCGCTTTACAGCTCTATCGGGGGATTCAAAATGAGTACCGAGACTTCAGCTGGCAAAATGGGGCTTTCCAGCCTGACGTTGTTCAGCGTATGTGCCGTTCTGGTAGTTGATGGTTTAACAGCCAGCGCTTCCATCGGCCCTTCTTCCATTTCCTGGTGGCTTATCACTCTTGTTCTGTTCGTTATCCCCTATGGCCTGATTTCTTCCGAACTGGGTACTACTTACCCCGGAGAAGGCGGTATTTATGACTGGGTAAAAAGAGCCTTTGGCAACAAGTGGGCTGTTCGCACCACCTGGTTCTACTGGATTAACGTAGGCCTGTGGATGCCGGCGGTTTACATCATGTTTGCCGGCATGTTTGCTGAAATGTTCTTCCCTGAAATGGGACTGGCTATGCAGATTGCCATTTGTGTCGGCCTGACCTGGCTGACCGTATGGATCTGTAACACCTCTGTAGACGCCGGTGTATGGGTGACCAATCTGGGCGCATTGTTCAAGGTTGTTGTCATCACAGTACTGGGTGTCGGTGGCTTCTGGTACGCCAGCCAGCATGGTGTTGCCAATGAATTCACCATGGAAAGCATGATGCCTTCTCTGGATTCCGGCCTTGGCTTCCTGCCGGTTATCATCTTCAACCTGATGGGCTTTGAGCTTATTGCCTGCATGGGTGATGAAATCAAAGACCCGCGTCGTGATATTCCAAAGTCTATTCTGATCTCCGCAGTGATCGTGACCGGCCTTTATATTTTCGGCACCATCGGCATCCTGATGGCTCTGCCAGTAGAAGAAATTGGCCTGGTAGCGGGTATTATTTCTACCCTGCGTACTCTGTTCGGTGAAGGCGCTTTCGGTCAGGCGATGATTTACGGCATCGGTACTCTGGCGCTGCTGACCTTTATTGCTAACATGGCGACCTGGACCATGGGTGCAAGCCGCGCAGCAATGGAAGCCGCTCAGGCGGGTGAACTTCCTGAAATCGTTGCCAAGGAAGATCCGAAGCACCGTACCCCGGTTGGTGCCAACGTCATCACCGGTATCGTATCCACTGTCGTTATTCTGCTGTACGGCCTGACTTCCGGTGAAAGTGACGAACTGTTCTGGTCTATCTTCGCTTTCTCTTCCTGCATCTTCCTGCTGCCGTACCTGTTCATGTTCCCGGCTTACCTGAAGCTGCGTATCGCTGATCCTCACGCCGAGCGTCCTTACAAGGTTCCCGGCGGCATGGGCACCCAGATTGCACTCAGTGTTATCTGCTTCCTGTTCATTGTCCAGGCTGTAGTGCTGTTCATCTTCCCGGATATCGCTACCGGCACCGTTGACTGGTCTTACAGTGCCCCGGTTGCCATCGGTGTTATCGCGACTATCGCTATCGGCGAATGGATTCTGGCCAGCGCGCTCAAACGGATGCAGGCTGCAACCGCATAAGGACGACCCCGAAACAACAAGCGTCGCTGAATTCATCCAGCGACGCAGCTTCAAAGAAACAGTCAGATCAAAAAAATAGTCAGATCGCAAACGAATTAAAGAGAATCACGTCATGAGCAAGACCTTCACCACTACTCCAAAAGCTGATGGTTTCCGTATGCCCGGTGAGCATGAGCCTCATGCAGAAGTCTGGATTGCCTGGCCGGAGCGCACCGATAACTGGCGCTTCGGCGGCAAGCCGGCTCAGCAGGTTTTTGTTAACACTGCCAAAGCCATCGCTGACGTGACCCCGGTCACAATGGCAGTCTCCGCCGCACAGTATGATAACGCTCGCAACCTGTTGCCTGAGCATATTCGTGTAGTGGAAATGACAACCGACGATTCC
Source organism: Spongorhabdus nitratireducens (assembly GCA_947387575.1). GTDB lineage: Bacteria > Pseudomonadota > Gammaproteobacteria > Pseudomonadales > Endozoicomonadaceae > CANDOC01. The sequence continues at coordinate 83,014 of CANDOC010000014.1, read as the reverse complement.
TGGATGCGGGATATCGGCCCAAGTTATGTCGTGAACGACAAAGGCGAGCGCCGTGGTGTGGACTGGGAATTCAATGCCTGGGGTGGGCTTGTTGACGGTCTGTACTTCCCCTGGAACCGTGACGACCAGATTGCACGCAAGATCTGCGAAATTCATCGCGACAATCACTATCGTGCACCGATCGTGCTTGAAGGTGGTTCTATTCACGTAGACGGCGAAGGCACACTTTACACCACTGAAGAATGCCTGCTGCATCCAAGCCGTAACCCGGACCTGTCAAAAGAAGAGATCGAGCAGGTTCTGAGAGATTATCTGAGCATTGAGAAAGTCGTCTGGATTCCACGCGGTCTCTACAACGATGAAACCAACGGTCATGTGGACAACCTGATTCACGTTGCCGGTCCGGGTGAAGTGATTCTGTCCTGGTGCGATGACGAAAACGATCCCCAGTACGAAATCTCCCAGGAAGCCTTCAAGGCTCTGAGTGAAGCCACTGATGCCAAGGGCCGCAAGCTGAAGATCCACAAGATGCATATCCCCGGCCCGCTGCATATTCGCGAAGAAGAAGCTGGCGGCATTGATGCCTGTGAGGGAATGGAACGTACTGCCGGTGAGCGTCTGGCAGGCTCCTATGCCAACTTCCTGATTACCAACAAGCGCATTATTCTGCCGCTGCTGGATCCGGCTCGTGACGAAGAGGCCAAGGCACTGCTGCAGGATGTTTTCCCCGGCTATGAAATTGTCGGTGTTGACGCTCGTGAAATCCTGCTGGGCGGTGGCAACATCCACTGCATTACCCAGCAGGTACCGGCTGTGTAACAGTTCGCCGGATGTTGGATGGAAGTTGCCCATCACAGCTTTCATCCAACTTATTGAAAACTCGTTAAGAAGCACCGTCAGGAGACCGTCATGATCAACCCCCGACGTCTGACCCGCCGCGATATTATGCTGTTTACCATCAGCGCCATCCTCACCATTGACGGACTGGCTGCCGCAGCGGCGATCGGGGTGCAGTCTCTGACCTGGTGGCTTCTGTCTTTTATCTGTTTTGCCATTCCCTATGCATTGATCAGTGTTGAGCTGGGTACCTGCCGTCCATCCCGGGGTGGCATTGTTCACTGGGTTCGGCTGGCTTTCGGTAAACGCTGGGCTTCCCGCACCAGCTGGCTCTACTGGATCAATGTTGCTTTATGGATGCCCGCAGCCTTTATCATGATGGCGGGTATTTTTTCCCAGATGTTCTGGCCTGAAATGCCGCTGAAACACCAGATTCTGTTTGCACTGGTTGCGACCTGGCTGGCCGTGGCCGTCTGCTGTCTATCTCTGGATATCGGTAAATGGATTCCCAATATCGGTGCCTGCTGCAAGATTCTGGTGGTCTTTCTGCTGGGTGTTGGCGGTGTAATTACTGCAATGCACGACGGAATTGCCAACACTATCAACCTGACCACCCTGACACCTAAATGGGACGAGGGATTGCAGTTTTTCCCCGTAATTATCTTCTCCATGATGGGTTTTGACCTGGCCTGCTGTGCCGGCGATGAAATGAAAAATCCACAGCGTGATTTGCCTGTAGCGCTATTGCTGGCAGGCATTGTAATTACTGTGCTTTACCTGTTCGCCGTCTTTGGCATGCTGGCAGCCCTGCCTGTTGATGAAATCGGTCTGATTTCAGGCCTGCTGTCTACTTTTGAACGACTGCTGGCTCCTCTCCCCGGCAGTGAATGGCTGGTACTGGTGATTGGTATGCTGATTATGTTCAGTTTTATGACCAATATTGTGACCTGGAGTATTGGCTCAAACCGTGCTGCCACCGAAGCCGCTCACGACAATGACCTGCCAGCCATATTCGGCATTGAGCATCCCACCTATGGCACACCTCTGGGTGCAAGTGTCCTGAGTGGTGGAGTCTCTTCTCTGGCAATCATTCTTTACGGTGTTATGGCTGAATCTGCCGAAGTGCTTTACTGGTCACTGTTTTCCTTTGCCAACCTGATTTTCCTGTTGCCGTACCTGCTACTATTCCCTGCTTATCTGATTCTCAAGCGTCAGCCGGGTGCTGAAGCCGGCTGGCAGATTCCCGGCAAACTGTGGACAACCCGCATTATTGTTTTTCTGCCCCTGTTGTTTACTGCGCAGGCTATTGTGTTTTTTGTTCTGCCTCCAGGCGCATTCGATCCGACACATACCTTTTCTACACTTGCAGGACTGGGTGTAGTGGTTGCCATCGGCGAATGGATCTGCCGGCGCAATCCGGCACCTGAAAGAGCGCAGATTGCTATCAAGGAGAAGTTAAGTGAGTGCCCTGCCAGCTGAAAAGCCTGAAGCTGATACCGTCATACCGTCCGCTGTTACATCGATAACAAAAGGCCGGCGGCACCAGACCCGGAGTCTGGAGCGCCGGCGCCGGATCCTGACGGCAGCCAGAGAGTTGGTAACCTCTGAATCCGTTTCGAGTCTTTCACTTTATGATGTCGCCCGGAAAGCTGAAATTCCGCCGTCATCGCTGTATCACTTCTTTCCGAAAATGGATGTGCTGCTGCAGGCACTGGCTGAAGAAGCGTTTGAAGCCTTTGATAGCTGTGTTGCCGAACCCATTCCAGCTGATCAGATTGATCACTGGAGTGATATCGGGCAAATACTGGAATCCCGAATGCAGCAGTATTATCAGGATAATCCCATGGCCCGCGCCCTGATTCTGGGACAGCATTTGCACAGTGATATTCTGTCTGCCGACCACCAGCATGATGAGCAGATGGGTAAACAGATCGAAGCCATTTACCGCAGTTTCTTTGAGCTTCCGCCACTGCCCCAAAGCTACAACATCTTTGCCATTGCACTGCAAATTGCGGACAAGGTTTATGCCATGTCTCATCAGGAGTATGGCAACATCACCCCGGAGCTGGCCCGGGAAGGCTGGCGTGCAGCCCGTTCCTATCTCAGCATTTATCTGCCCGATCAGCTGCAAAGATCACTGTAGGTGTGCAAGCCAATAGACGGATGCGAATAGCTCGACCACAATAGGCCACTTTTGAGATATCCCGAAGCCGCCAACATGACTGATACAGTTGAAGCTCCTGAAAAAACGGGCAAGGAAACTTCCAGAAAAGCCGGTCGTAAACAACAAGTTCGCGGACTTGAACGCCGTCGCCTGATTATGGAAGTTACCCGGGAATTGCTTGAATACACCAGCACCAGCGAGCTGTCACTGTATCAGGTCGCCGAAAAGTCCGGCATTCCACCATCTTCGGTTTATCATTTCTTCCCGAAAACGGATGTATTGTTCCAGGCTCTGGTAGAAGAAATTTTTACCGAGTTCGATGCTATTCTTGAACAGCCACTTCAGACCGATGAAATCCATCACTGGAGCGATATCTTCCGGCAACTGCAGCAGCGGTTCGTGGCCTGTTACCGGGAGAACAAATATGTCCGTGACCTGATTCTGGGTCAGCATGTTGTCAGCTCAATCCGTCACGCTGATTACGAACATGACAACCAGCTGGGTTGCCGGATTCATGGTCATCATCAACAGTTTTTCCAGCTGCCGCCACTGCCACAGACATACAATATCTTTGCCATAGCGCTGCAGATTGCCGACAAGGTGTACTCTATCTCGCATCAGGAACACGGCAATATCACCGACACCATGGCTCAGGAAGGTTTACGGGCATCACTGGCCTATCTTGGACTTTATTTGCCCCAGCAGATGATGAGACAACCATGAATCATGTTTTCGTGATACAAAAGAAGGTAACAGTCGGGTGACAATTCAGTAGCAGCTGTTAACGTGCTTTTGTCAGGTGACTATGTGAAACTCCGGGATGAGCAGTAACTAACGTGGCGGGACGCCTATTTATGCAACAAACAGCAATTGAAGGTAACAAGTGCGCCCTTGAAGATTTAAAGACCGTACTTGAACTGATCGATAATGAAACCTACGCCGGCGCTGTCGCTAATTTTCAGGGCACACCCGGGATGCATACCCGCCATATCCTGCAGCATTACGAGAACCTGCTGGAAGGTATCCAGCAAGGGCATGTCTGCTATGACAAGCGCTCCCGTAAAAACCAGCTGGAGCAGGACCGCGAATTTGCTCTGGCAACACTGAAGCAACATCTGGCAGGACTGGAGTCTATTAAGGATTCCTGCATCATCAAACCGCCACTGACCCTTCAGGTTCGGGTTCACGGTGACAGCGAAGATGACGGGGTTGAGCTATCCACAACCCTGATTCGTGAGTTGCTGTTTCTGCAAAGCCATACCGTTCATCACCTTGCCTTGCTTCGAGTGATGCTGGTACAGCAGGGCTACACCGTTCCGGAAGAGACCGGCATGGCGCCTGCAACCCTGCATTATCAAAAGCAGGAAGAGGAGCTGCTGCAAGCCTGAGTCTTTAACTTCTAGGCTGCTTCAGTTTCACTGGAGCTCTTTGAGTGTACAGACCGGAACGTCTCCGCACCTTCCGGTCCCATATATTTCTTCAGTGTCCGTTCATCCACTTTCATCAGATCAACAATAATCAGGCCATCGAGCGCATTATTGAAGTCCTTATCGACATTGAACCCTGCCAGTTCGCCTCTGAGCTTCAGATACTGTTTCAGCAAGATGGGAATCCCCTTGTCACCTTCAACCCGCTGAACCAGCGAAGACAGCCCTTCTATATCATTCAGGCTCTGCAGCGAACTTTCAGACCAATGTCTTTTTTTAATACTCTTGAGCGGTGATGTAGGACGCACCATGGTTGCCAGCACCGCGTCGTAGTTATTACTTTGCAGAAAGCCGGCCATCAGCTGACGGGAAATTTCACTGTAATCACCACTGATACTGACCGGACCAAACAGCACCCGATACCGGGGATTGTTAACTACATAGGCCCCAATGCCGCGCCATAGCATCAGCAATGCTGTCATACTGCGCTGATAATCCTGGCAGACAAAAGATCGCCCCATCTCCAGACAGGTGCCCATTTTTTCCAGGAAGTCGTTGTTATATTTAAACAGGCTGCGGGAGTAGATTCCTTTTAGCCCCTGATCACGCATAATCCGGTCAATTCGCCCCAGACGGTAGGCACCCACCAGTTCACCTTTGGCGTGGTTCCATAGGAAAAGGTGAAGGTAGTATCTGTCATAACTGTCGAGGTCGAGACTTTTACCGGTCCCTTCACCCACGGCCCTGAATGCAATTTCCCGTTGACGGCCGATCTCCTGCAGCACATGAGGAATGGCTGATGCTTCTGTGCAATAAACAGCCATATCCCCCTTTTGCATTAACCGACATTCTGGCGGCAGTGTTGCCACTTCCTTCACCAGTACCTGTCGGGGATAACCTTCGGCTATATCAGCCATGACAGAAGCTACAGTTTCCACTCTGGACTTCTGGTCTCCAAGCGGTGTCTCTGCCAGCAGATAGGTATTAAGCCTGAGAAATTCTGTCAGATCGGCCGTGGATTGAAGATGAGCATATTCCTTTGGCGTCAGTGGATCTCCAATGCGTAGCTGCAGTATCCGTCCCTGTTTATTCAGCAACTCCCTAACCAGCCTGACCGTACGTAGTCGTTCATGAATCAGCCCCAACATCTGGAACGGCCAGCCATTAGTGCCTTCAATAAATACCGGCGTTACATTGGCCTGTGTTTGTTGAATAATTCGGCCAGCAGTACGACGCCATTTCGGGTCTGTGACACAGCGTTCTGAGGGCTTCAGGCTGGAAACCTCACCGGCGGGAAAAATAATCAATGCACCACCATCCCTGACCCACTGTGTCGCTTCTTCAATGGCCTGACGATTACGTTTTTTGGCATCAGAGCCACCAAATAAATCAACGCCAATGAAAAGCCCATCCAGTTCCGGAATACGCTTCAGCACTTCATTGGTCAGCACCCTGACATCAGGCCGACGCCGTATTAACTGCTGAGCCAGCACCACGCCTTCAATCCCGCCAAAAGGATGATTGGCTACCACCACCAGCGGGCCACTCTCGGGAATTCGCTGTATATCACCCAGAGTAATCCGGGATTCAATATTCAGGGCTTGCAGAGTCGCATCAAGAAAATCAGCAGAAGACAGGCCTTTCGGCACCGAATCATAAAGGTTGCGCAGTTCGGACAGGCCCAGAACCTTTTCCAGTAAAGGTTCCACACCAAAGCCAACCCGGCGTGGCAGAGAAAAAGGAGAATCAGCAGTTTGCATGGTGTGTCCCTTTATTATGATTATCTGCAGCTGACTCCTTCATGCTGCTTTAGTGAACACCTAAAGCAATAATATGAAGGAGTCAGGCTCCATCCCGCAACACCATGCTAGGAATAATTATCTGACAGCCTTGTGACAACCTAGCGACAAATCAGTTAAATCGCTTTTTCGCTTCCATTACAAACACAATAAAGGCTGATACCAGCACAGCACAGGCATTGATAAACAACAGACCACCGTCATCACCGGTAATATTTCCCTGCTCGTCAAACGTCGGCATCTCAATACCCAGCGGGGTAAACAGGTGAAAGAACACCGCTCCTGCCATAATACCGGTTGCCATTGCTGCGCCGTACATTCTCATGGCAGAAAACAGCAGCAAGGAGGCAATTAATTCAGCAATGCCTACACCGTACGCTCCGTATTCGGCAAACCAGTCAAAGCCTGACCACTCTCCCAGAATGCCGAAAATATGCACCGTTTCCGGAGCATCGGTAAATTTGAAGAACAGTGACTGAATAAAAATAAAGGCTACATAAACTGACAGAATCCAGACCACATACTTTCCCTTACCCATGCTTTAGCTCTCCCTGTCGTTGGTCATGTTTTGCCAGTTGATATCACCCTGCTTGATAAAACCGGGAATATCTTTCAGCCATTTGTCCTGCACTGAACGGTCATAGTTCAGGTACAGTTTGCCATTCACAATGCGCCAGAAGTTGGGGTCGCCTGGTGCCCGGTCAGCCTTTACCGCAATAGCCCAGGCACAGTATCCACCATATTGAGGTGCATACTTTTCCGGTGCATCACGGAACATATCGAGGTGTTTTTCCGAGGAGAATAACCAGACCACACCTTTCCAGTTAAATTTGTAGTCTGATGAACCTTTAACAGGTTTTTTCTGGGTAAAGAAGGCAACGGTGTCGTAACCACTGACTGCCTTGTCACTGAACCAGCTGGTGTAGATATCATTTTTACCAGCGGCATATCCTGTTGCTGTGAAAACCAGCAACAATGCAGCCAGCCATCCTTTCAAGGCTATTGTTTTCATCCCGCCCTCCATGGCGCGAAGCACATTGATTATGTGCCTGATTTTAGAGCCTGTTCATAATCTTGTCGTGGGCTGCAAATGCCGATAAAAACCTCAGGTGCTCCGCTTTCCCTCGTTACATAGCACCACTATGCGCCTCAAAAAATCGAAGCACCTGAGGTTTTTCTCAACATTTTCGCTATCCACGAAAGATCATGAACAGGCTCTTATATTTCCACCCTTAATCACTATAAGGGTAGCGACTGGTCAGCGACTTTTCCCGCCACCAGCCTCGCAGGATCTCCATCAACCCGGGAGGGCTGGCTCCTTTTTTCCTGTTGGCAGCCCCATATTCAAACAACAATCCATATTGCCTGAATAACGTCCGGTACAATTCACCAAGGGAGCCACGTGCATCCCAGATATGCGTCGCTTCACCACTGATGCCATTAATTTCCAGAATCCGGAAATCCTTTCCCTGCATTAATGACTGCGTATCCCGAAACCGGATATCCAACCGGCCAATATGAAACCCCTTGATATCCCGGCATATACGGTCAACCTCAGTTTCCAGCGCTGCCGTTATCAGATTATTTCCATCCCGGAAAATCGCACCCCGGCTGTGACTTCCGGTAAACGCCAGCCGAAATGGTTGTCCCTCAGGTAAGACACTATCCAGCTTGTCTTGATGACGCTGATAATACCTGTCAGCAATCGAACCAGCCCGGGAGTCCTGCAGGATGAGTGTTTTCAGCGTATCACGCCCATTGCCGTAAACATACGGCGCATACTTCAGGCCCACCGACAATATCCGTCCTTTCTCCTCCTCCGGATGGCGGATATAAAAAATGCCGGCTTCGGCCTCCCACGGGATAAGTTGCTGCAGTAAAAAGGCGGCATTCAGGGGAAACGACTGCAGGTACTCAATCAGATCCTGCTGTTTTTTAATGATCCGAACACCCGCCCCCCGGCAGCTGATATCCGGCTTGGCAATCACCGGAAATGAAAGCTCAGCTGCCTGTAACTGGCTGATTGCCTGAAGGGAGTTCTGGTGAGCACTGAGCTCGGGCTGGTGAATCCACTTGATATAAGGTGCAATGAACTGCCTTGCAAAAGAGCCTGCCTGCTCAAATGTTTCATCCTTTGACTCCCCGACCATTCCTCCCAGATAAAAATCCGGATTGGCACACGCAGGCAACGAAACCGACCGGTGACGTAGAGACTGATACACCCAGTACATCGCTATAGGGGAATAAATCAGCCATGATGGCCAGAACTCAAAGAAAGACAGTGGTCTCTGATCAAGTTCCAGCGGAGGCAGGCCTTCGTGCACCTGGCGGTTAATGACCTCAGGGTTTGTAATGTCTTTGACAGAGCTATGGTTCCCGGCACGAGCAACCTGAGGTTGAGTCTCTGCTTTCTCTACGTCTGCAATTCCCTGCATTCTGTTACCCCTTAATATCCATATAACGGCTTAATACCCGACCCAGCAGTCGATGCAGTCCCAGCACCAGTAGAATAAACCCTATAGGTAACAACCATCGGGCTTCACCTGATGAGTGCCAGAGTTCAACCCCAAGGAAATAAATCAACCAGAAAACGGCAGCCGTCCAAGTCAACGACGCCAGCAACACCAGTCCATTAAACATCTGAAATGAAAGGCGGAAGTAGCCACACCCGAGATAGCTTGGCAATCGCAGACCGGGAATAACCCGCACCAGCAGTACGACAGAAACCATATGAGCACGCAGCCTGGGTTCCAGCCGGTTCATCGGTCGTTTTAATTTCTCTTTGAAAAAGCGGGGCTGCCACTGATGAAACAACTTACCCAGCCCGTAAAGCCCAAGGTCTCCGGTATAGATGCCAAATACCAGTGCGGCATAACCCACCCAGGGCGATAGCATGCCATCGGCACACAGCAAGGCAGCAGAAACAATCGCCAGATCTTCCAGAATGTAAGTGCCCAGAATGATTGCGACGGCCATCCAGGCTGGATGGCTGGACAGTGCCAGCAGACTTTCCAGCATTATCAGGTTGCCTGTTGTTATTGTTGTTTCTTATCGAGTCTATCGAAAACAGACGACTGATGGCAGAGCAAGGATTCCTGCCCGATACTGAATAAACAGCCTTGAAACGGATTTCGCCTGTTACAGGCAGAATGGAGCGCTATGCGGAAACCTGAAAAGAAACATCAAATGCCGGGCAAGGCATTGTTTTTCTTTATATTACTGGCCGGGTTAGGCCTGCTGTCTATCGCCGAGGCTCAAGATGCACAAGCCAGACAGCGTATTACTATTCTTTTTGCTGAAGACTCGTTAGAAGCCATTAATGCCCAGCCCCAAAAATATATACAACAGATATCTGAGTTGACGGACCACCCGGAAGTGACGGTAGAGGACAAACTCCCTTTTGGCTGGGTCATCAGTTTTACCCTCAAAACGGATGAAACACTGTCTGATCTCACCACCAGTCTTGCAGAAGCAGACTTTATTCGATCTGCGGAACCGGATAACCCCATGTATCTCCAGAGCCTGCCGATAACCATTCAGAATAACTAGCTAACTTCAGGAAAGGCATGAAACCGGCACTGATTACTCTGGCCTTACTCTCGGCTTCTGTCCCAGTGGCAGCAACTGAAAGCCTGCAGCAAAAACCTGCCAGTGGCCGTGTTGTTGTCAGCTATCATTCAGAGCCAACACCTGCCCGAGCCATACAATTTATTAAAACCGGAGCAACTTACAAAGGTGCTGCTTTTAATTCTTCTAGTGATAGCAGCAAGTTCAACTTCGATGTGGTATCCAGCGGCAATGTCACCAGCCTGCAGGATGAAGAGGCATTAGCTGCTCTGGTTGCTAACGACCCTCAGGTTGCCTTCGCCGAACCCGACTATCCAATGCAGATTCTGGGTACCTCAACTCCACCAGCATTAAGTGGTACGCCCAATGATGGCTACTACAGCCAGCAGTGGTATCTCTATGAAAAATTCGGCATCAACGCACCTGATATGTGGTCCCAGATGGATCAAACAGGAACTGTTGATGTCGCCGTTGTAGACAGTGGCGTACTGACAGGTCATCCGGATTTGGTAGGTGTGTATGGTGGTGGTATTGACGTTATCAGTTCGCCAGAGAAAAGCCGTGACGGTAATGGTCGGGACAATGATCCCAGTGATCCCGGCACCTGGGAAACAGCCGGGCAATGCGGTACCACCGAGTACGGCGAACCTGTCCCGCCAGTAAATATCGACAGCAGTTGGCATGGCACTCATGTAGCAACCACTATCGCTGCTGAAACCAATAACAATCAAGGTATGGTCGGAGTTATCCATAATCAGGCCCGGATCACAGCTATTCGAGCTATCGGCCCATGTGGCGGTTTTTCTTCAGAAATCGCTGCAGCCATTTTATTGGCTGTAGGCTTCCCTCTTGACGGTTTTCCGGCGCCCACAGGTGTTAGCAAAGTCATCAACCTGAGTCTCGGCGGCTACTCTCCGGAATGTCCTGAGTTATTCAGGCTGGTTATTGCTGAAGCCAATGCCCGTGGAGCTATTATTGTGGCCGCAGCAGGTAATAACGGTGATAGGTCTGAATTTATTACACCGGGTAATTGCCCTGGTGTCATTACTGTTGCAGCAACAAACCGTGCCGGTGAAAAAGCTTACTACTCAAGTTTTGGCAGTAATGTTGATATCGCTGCCCCCGGCGGTGAAACCAAAACACTGGCACTACCTGTAGACCTGTCTAATTCTGCAGCAGACCAGAGTACAGCCCTGACGATCCTCCCTTATACAAACGATCCGATACAGCTAACAAATACTCCCGAAAATGGCATTCTTGCGGCTTTTGATGACGGTACTCAAGGGCCGCAATCATATAGTTATGCCTATTTACAGGGCACCAGCATGGCAACGCCCATGGTTTCCGGTGTTATTGCCGCACTGTCGTTACTGATACCTGATCTGACCTATGCTCAGGCCAGAGATATTCTCCAGAGCAGTGCCCAATCATTTCCGCAAGGTGGACTTTTGTCATGTGTTCCCGAGCTATGCGGCGCTGGAATTCTGGATGCCGGAGCAGCCTACCGGCGAGCAAAGGAAATAGCGGCAGGGCTGTAATTGATGATGAAACAGTGCAACTATTTATACAGACCTAATAAATTACATAGCTACCTTTTCTGGCAGTTCGGCAGCTATCAAATATCAGCGACCAAGAACTGAGTAGATGAAAAGCGCACGGACGCCATTCACACTATCAGTACCATCACTATCCGGTCCGGGATATGGCCTGGCTTTGCGTCTGTTGCTGGCATTGTTGTTTTTATCTGTCTCCGGTTTCGCCACCAGTGAGAAGAAACCTAAAGCCAGCGAAGAAAAAGTTAAAACCGCCATTATTTACAACATCATCCGTTTCACCGACTGGCCCTACAACAACCGGGAAATCCGACTTTGCCTGCTGGGTTCAGGAATTATGCCCCGGGCATTGAATGCCATTAACGGTAAAGAAGTTTCAGGTCGCACTATCGTTGTTAAACCTCGTATCAGCCCCGAGTACATGACCCGGGAATGTGACGCTCTGTATATAAGCGACTCCTCCCAGAGCCAGCTTTCAGGGGTCTTGAAACAGTTAAGAAACAGCCCGGTGCTGACTCTGAGTGATATGAACCAGTTCCCGGAACAGGGCGGTATGATCGGTCTCTACCGGAACGCCGGAAAAGTCAATTTCGCCATCAACATCAATGCTGTGCAAAACGCCCGGTTGATGGTGAGTTCCCAGATACTAAAACTAGCGCGGATCGTGGATAAATAAGGCATGGACGCCTCAAGCAAACCACCGTTAAAGCGGCTGCCAATCAAGAAAAGGCTGCGATTTACCATGATGCTGACAGCAGGTGCAGCTCTGCTGGTTAGCTTACTGGTACATTCTGCCAGCGATATTCTGAAGGCCAGGAATACCCTGATTGAACGTCTGGAGTTGCTGGCTGAAGTCGTCGCCTCCAACAGTCAGGGGGCATTGATCTTCGACGACAGTGCTCAGGCTAGACAGCAGCTGGAAGGCTTATCTGTTGATCCATCTATTATTTACGGTGCTATTTATGGTGAAGACGGCACAGAGTTTGCCACGATAACACCCGGCATGATCAACCCTCATGCCTCCATGAATGTTCCTCTCAGCCAGAACAAGGTAAATATCAACCTTCGCAAGAGTTACGTTGATATTTTTCACCCCATCATTCTGGACGATGAGCGCTTGGGCACCGTTCTGGTTCGCTCCAACTTTACGACAATTTACCAGCAGGTTGGCTTCAACCTGATGCTGGCATTATTGACTGCGGCACTGTCTATCATGGTTGCCTACATTCTGGCTGCTCGCTTGCAACGCGGACTTTCACACCCGATTGTAAATCTGTCAGAAACCATGCAATCCATTGCCAGCGATGAGGCCTACGACAAACGCGTCAAGAAGGTCAGCAATGACGAGATTGGCGATCTCTACGACTTCTTCAACACCATGCTGGATCAGGTATCCAGCCGCGATACCAAGCTGCAGCAACAACGTCAGAATCTGGAAGTTACGGTTGAAGAACGTACCCGCAAACTGAAGCATGCCAACAGCGAATTAAAAGTCATCATTCAGGAAGCGAACGAAGCCAAGGAAATGGCGCTGGAAGCTGCAAAGACCAAGAGTGCGTTCCTGGCTAATATGAGCCACGAGATTCGCACCCCGATGAATGGCGTGCTGGGCATGCTTGAGTTGCTGCGGGGTACCCAACTGGACCAGGAACAGAACGACTTCCTCAATACAGCCTACAGCTCTGCCGACTCACTGCTGCAAATCATCAACGACATACTTGATTATTCCAAGATTGAAGCCGGCAAGATGGAGATCGAGGCGGTAGATATGAGCCCCGGCGATATTGCCGACGAAGTCTGTGCCCTGCTGGCTCGCCATGCCAAGGAAAAGCATCTGGAACTGGCCTGCTATACCGCAGTAGAACTACCTCCCGTTGTGCTGGGCGATCCGATTCGGGTTCGTCAGGTACTGACCAACCTGATTGGCAATGCGGTGAAGTTTACGGAAAAGGGTGAAGTTGTCGTCCGAGTCGATGTTGTAGAGAAGAATGACGAACGGGCTTCACTCAAATTCAGTGTCAGCGATACCGGTATCGGTATCTCCAAAGAGGTGCTCCCAAGACTGTTTTCTGCCTTTACCCAAGCCGATGGTTCTACCACCCGAAAGTTTGGTGGTACAGGCCTCGGGCTGGCAATCTCACGCCAGCTGGTCGAACTAATGGGAGGCAAACTTGAAGTTACCAGTGAAGAAGGCAAAGGATCCTGCTTCTTCTTCACACTGGATTGCGAGGTTTCCTCATCCAAGCTGACAACTTACACCGAGCCCAGTCATGCACTTGAAGGTATTTCCGCCCTGATTGTTGACGACAATGCCACCAACCGGGAAATACTCGACCATTACCTGACATCCTGGGGTATCAACCACGACGAAGCATCCAACAGCAAGGAAGCACTGGATAAACTTCACAAGGCATATGATCAGGGCAAACCATTCGATATCGCCCTGCTGGATCTGGATATGCCGGACATGGACGGGCTTGGATTATCCCAGAAAATCAGCGAAACCCCTGAACTGGAAAAAACCCGCCGGATCATGCTGACATCTGCCGGTTTTATTACCCGCCGAGCCCAGCGCAAGAACGGACTTGATGCCTGTCTTTCCAAGCCATTCAAGCAGTCCCGATTGCTGGATACCTTGATGCATGTAATGGACCAGCACCATATCGAAACCGATAACAAAGCCCAGCTCACTCACACACTACAAAAGAGCTTCCAGGGTGAAAGCATTCTGCTGGTAGAAGACAATATTGTTAACCAGAAGGTTGCCATCAGTATCCTCAGCAAAATGGGCCTAAATGTTGAAGTTGCCAGTGATGGCCAGGAAGCTGTCGATGCTACCGCAGACAAGAACTACAACCTGGTACTGATGGACTGCCAGATGCCGGTTATGAGCGGTTATGAAGCCACTCGGAATATCCGCCGCAGAGAAGAGCAGCAACGCAAGCCCAGATTGCCCGTTATTGCAATGACCGCCAATGCCATGGCCGGTGATCGTGAGAAATGCCTTGCCGCAGGTATGGACGATTACCTGAGTAAGCCGATCAAAGCCGGATTACTGCAGGAAAAACTGGCAACCTGGTTATACGGAGACAAGCAGGCAGACGCCGTGCAACAAGTACAGGAATCAAATAATTCTTCTGCGGAACAGTCAACGACAGATGATGTCGCCACTAATAATGAGCCGGAGGAGCCCATGGATGATACCGGGCTGATTGACGACACTACTCTCGAAACCCTGAAAGAAATCATGGAAGACGAGTTTGGCAGTCTGATAGAAAGTTATCTGGAAGATTCGCCCCGCCATGTTGACGATATCCACAAGGCCAATCAGGAAGCCGATAAAGATATTCTGATTCGGGCAGCGCACACCCTGAAGTCCAGTAGCAATAATGTTGGCGCCCTTATTCTGGGAGAGGTCGCCAAAGAAATTGAGCAGTTAGCCAAGTCCGGAGACCTGGATGCGATTGGACCGCTGTTACCTCGCCTGAAAGTCGCTCACCAGAAGACCTCGGCAGCACTGCAAAAATTTGTCTGAACCCTTCTCTAAAATAGAAAGCCCCGCTAAAAAGCGGGGCTTTCTAATTCAGGACAGTGTTCGGTCAGCTAAAAACAGATCAGAAGTGATCGGCATCCAGCTCGAACAGGGAGTCACTGCCAGCCTTGACTGTTTCAGTCAGACTCAAAGTACGCGGCAAAATACGCTGGAAGTAATAGCGCGCAGTTGAGAGCTTGGCGGCATAGAATTCCGGCTCGGTTGTACCTTCTGCCAGAGCCTGTTGTGACTTGGCCGCCATAATGGCCCACATCCAGCCGTATACGGTATAGCCAAAGGCATGCAGATATTCTACAGAAGCTGCACCCACTTCATTCGGATTCTGCCCTGATTTTTCAATTACCAGCTCAGTCAACTCTTCCAGACTGGAGACAGCAGCCTTCAGCGGCTCGATAAATTCAGCCATTTCTGCTGATTCCTGCTCAGCCATGAAAGCATTCATCTGTCCGGTAAACTCACGGAAGAACTGGCCGCCATTGGCAACCACCTTACGTCCCATCAGATCCAGTGCCTGAATACCGTTGGTGCCTTCATAGATCTGGGCGATACGCACATCACGTACCAGCTGTTCCTGACCCCATTCACGAATGTAACCGTGACCACCAAATACCTGCTGACCATCAATACAGTTATTCAGTCCGATATCGGTAAAGAATGCCTTGGTGACAGGCGTCAGTAGTGCTACCAGGTTTTCTGCCTGCTGGCGCTTTTCGGCACTTTCAGCATACTTCATCTGGTCAAGCTGCATCGCAGTGTAGGTAGAGAATGCACGACCCGCTTCAGTCAGCGCCTTGATATTCAGCAGCATACGACGAACATCAGGATGCACGATAATAGGATCAGCAGCTTTCTCTGGTTGTACCGCACCCGTTGCAGCTCGTCCCTGGATACGCTCGCGGGCATATTCCAGTGCACTCTGGTAGCTCATTTCCGAGCAACCCAGTCCCTGGATACCAATGGACAAGCGCTCATAGTTCATCATGGTGAACATGGCCGCCAGACCCTTGTTCAGCTCACCTACCAGATAGCCTTTGGCGCCATCAAAGTTCATCACACAGGTAGCGGACGCCTTGATGCCCATCTTGTGTTCAATGGAACCACAGCTGACGCTGTTGGCTTCACCCAACGAACCATCTTCATTTACCAGTACCTTGGGCACCAGGAACAGGGAAATACCCCGTGGGCCTGCCGGTGCATCAGGCAGCTTGGCCAGTACCAGGTGAATAATGTTCTCATTGAGATCGTGCTCACCGCCGGTAATAAAGATCTTGGTACCGGTCACGTTGTAGCTGCCATCGGCCTGAGGCTCGGCCTTGGTACGAATAATGCCAAGGTCAGTACCGGAATGAGGCTCGGTCAGACACATGGAACCGGCCCAGACGCCGCCGTACATGTTAGGCAGATAAGCTTGCTTCAGCTCTTCGGAAGCATGAGCATTAATTGCAAGGCAGGCACCTGCAGTCAGGGTCGGATACAGGGCAAAGGAGTTGTTGGCACTGTATATCATCTCTTCATACTGTACAGCCAGCGCCTTGGGCATACCCATGCCACCAAACTCGGGATTACCGGTCAGACCAACCCAGCCACCTTCGGCAAAGGTCGCAAAAGCTTCTTTAAAGCCTTCAGGTGTAGTGACCTGACCTTCATTCCATGTCGCGCCTTCTTCATCACCGGAACGGTTCAGGGGAGCAATCAGGTTAGCGGTGACCTTGCCGGCCTCTTCAAGAATGGCATCCGCCATTTCCCGGTCGACTTCGGACAAGCCGGGCATGGTGGCCCACTGCTTGTCAGCTTCAAAGACTTCATTCAGGACAAAGCGGATATCTCTCAGTGGTGCTTTATATTCAGCCATAAATCCCCCGGAAGGTTACTTCAGTCGCGCTGAAGGGAAATTATTATTCTGTCGGCCGCTTCGGCAAACCGCATCATACCCGAGAAAAACCGAATACTCATCCCGCTTTTGGCTGCAAATGGCGGCAAATTTCGGCTATCGTTAAAAGAGTCGGCGTTAGAAGTTAGTCAAAGGAGTGACTGATGCAATTGCTGTTCGTGATGCTTAAGACCCTGTTTGAGTTATATGCCAAGCCGGTTCCGGCCCCAAAACAAACCCGTCAAACAGAAAATCATCAAGCAACAACTGTTTATGAACAAAAGAAGAGAATAGTTAAAACAGTCTGGATTTTTGCCGGACTATTGATGTTGTTTTTCCCTGCGGTACCTGTCGTTATGCTCATTACACTGACAACTACTTTTATCAGCTTCGTGATTCTTGATGAAACAGACTACGACTCTGAGCACCACGATTAATGCTAGAAAATCTTCCCTGAGATAATAGTAAAGACCATTCCAAAGCTCGGCTTTTTATTTACCTTTAAATGGTCTTATAACTTTACAGATTTTGCTTTGTCAGCCCTCACCACTTACCTTCATTCCCTGCTGATACATGTTGTAGCTGTTCCGACCACTCTTCTTGGAGACATACATCGCCGTATCAGCGGCCTTGATAATTTCTTCTGCTGTTTTTCCGGCATCAGGGAATGTTGCAATACCGATACTGGTACCCACTTTAACTTCTTTCTTACCAAGTAAATGCGCGCGGCTGAAAGACTGCAGAATTTTCTCTGCAATATGAGCAGCATCCTGTGGCTTAGCTAAGTCATCCAGCACAATAGCAAATTCATCACCACCCAGACGTGCCACCATATCACCTTCCCGGACACAGGTTTTCAGACGTGCAGCAGCACTGATCAACAGGTCATCACCTGCATCATGTCCCATGGTGTCGTTGATCTGCTTGAAGTGGTCAAGGTCAATAAAGGCAACGGCCGTTGTGCGCTCACGGCGCTGACTACGAGCAATGGAAGTATTGATGAACTCCATAAACAGCGAGCGGTTTGCCAGCCCGGTCAGGTTGTCATAACGGGCCATGCGAATCAGTTTATCTTCCAGCTTCTGCCGCTCAGTAATATCCTGAAATACGATAACGGCACCTGTCACCTGCTGACTGTCATCCAGAATCGGGGAAACATTAAACTCGGCAGGAAAGCTTGCCCTGCCCGGTGGGCGAAGATTGCCCTTATGCTGAAAACCACTGCCATCTTTCAGACAATCCTGATGCAGTCGGCTTTCTACCCAGTTTCCACCCTCTTCCGAGTCCGAGTCATCGGCCAGATACTGATCTACTTTCTGTCCCTTCAGTTCTTGCTCCTGCACTCCCAGCAGCTGACAAGCTACAGGGTTACTGAAGACCACATGCCCCTGTGGATTAACGCCAACAATGCCTTCACCGGCACAATCCAGCAGCATCTGATTCTGTTTGCTGACAGCCTTGAGCTGACTGTTCAGTTTATCCATCTCTAGATGCTGCTGTTCCAGCCTTAGGAATACTTTGACCTTGCCCATCAAAATATCGGGATTGATTGGCTTGGGTAGATAGTCGACAGCTCCTGTTTTGTAGCCCTTACTGACGTAGGCTTCATCCTTATTCAAGGCAGTCACAAAGATAATCGGAATGCTGGCAGTCTGACTGTTACTGTGAAGCAGTGCTGCGGTTTCAAAACCATCCATACCTGGCATCTGCACATCCAGCAGAATCAGGGCAAAATGATGTCGCAGCACCATTTTCAAGGCTTCCTCGCCCGAGTTGGCCTTATGGATTTCCGCTCCCAGCGGTTTTAACAACTTATCCATGGCCAGCAGGTTTTCCGGCCGGTCATCAACCACTAACAGTTTGACCTGGGTTCCATCCATTCCCTGGATTCCTTCTAGTCTCTATATCTGCTCTATTGAGCTAACTGGACAAGTAATTCCGGAATTTCTTCCGGTTTTACAATATGTTCAACGTCACATTGCTTTAATACTGCTTTGGGCATCACCGGAGAAACCGCTGTTGCCGGATCCTGAACAACAGGCAAGCCACCCTGATCACACAGGTATTTCATGCCATTCGCACCATCCCTGTTGGCTCCACTCAAAATGACACCAATGAGCTTGTCGCCATATACATCAGCAGCGGATTCAAACAGCACATCAATAGACGGTCTGGAGTGACAAACCCGCTCTCCAACACAAAGACTGATATAGCCCTCATCTTCTACCAGCATATGGTAGCCACCGGGAGCAACAACAATCCGTCCCTGCTGTATGGTCTGTTTATCAACACCTTCAACCACAGACAGTGATGCTGCTTTGGCCAGCGCCTGGGATAAGGTGTTGCCGCTCGATGCCGTATGAATCACCACCAATACCGGTAACGGAAAACTTGCAGGCAGAGCTTCAAGCAGGTTGACCAGCAATTCAAAGCCCCCTGCAGAGGCTCCGATAACAACAGCCTTATAACGGCTCATAGCTTTTTCCGATACAGCCGCAGGCTGGCATCGATATGTTCATAATGTCGTGCCAAAGGTGAAAACCTCAGACTTTCACCATTGCCAAGCCCCAGAATACCTCTGGGACAAAGGCTGTCTGTTATCAGACGAAAAACCCGTTGTTGTAATTCCTTGTTGAAATAAATCAGCACATTTCGGCACAGAATCAGGTTCATCTCACCGAAAACACCGTCAGTGACCAGGTTATGATTGGCAAAGGTCACATTAGACAGCAGTTCAGGATCAAACTTGGCCTGATCATAACGTGCGTGATAGTAATCCGAGAGTTTGCCCTTCCCCTGTGCATCCTGATAGTTCGATTCAAACAGGGGAATTTTGTCCATTGAGTAGATGCCTTCCTTCGCGGCCTTCAGCACCTGATCGTTATAATCCGTGGCATAGATTCTGACCCTCTTTTCCAGCCCGGCCTCACGCAACAGTATTGCCATGGACAATACTTCTTCACCGGTTGCACAGCCCGCATGCCAGATTTTGATAAAAGGATAGGTTTCCAGAATCGGCAGTACTTTTTCCCGCAATTCAATAAAGAATGGCGGATCCCGAAACATTTCAGTGACCGGAATCGACATCACCCGCAGAAAGTCTGAAGCAACCTTGTCGTCATTCCATATCGCCGGGACCAGATCAATTATCTGTTTGATACCGGACTCATCCAGCACTTTATGAACCCGCCGCCGTAAGGAAGCCATGGCATAGTTGCGGTAATCAAAACCATGGCGGAGATACACTGCTTCCAGCAGCACTTTTATCTCGTCGGCTTCCCTGCCTGTTGTACCCATGCTTAGCAATTAACCTTTTTTAGCGATAGAGCCACAGTTTCATCATTTCTGTCAGCTTACTCATATCCACCGGTTTGGTCAGATAATCGTTAGCTCCGGCGTCAATACACTTCGCCCGGTCATCCGCCATCGCCTTGGCGGTCAGTGCAATAACCGGCAAATCTTTCCAGGCCTTGTTCTCTCGTATCTTTTGGGTGGCTTCATAACCATCCATTACCGGCATCATGATATCCATCAGTACCAGATCAATGCCTTCTGTTTCAGCCAGCTTATCAAGTGCCATCTGACCATTATCGGCAATGGTGATATCCAGCCCCTGAGCCTGCAGCGCCTTGGACAGCGCAAAGGTATTTCTCAGGTCATCATCCACCAGCAGAATTTTCTTTCCTTTGAGTGTTTTCTCACCACCATTACCTGCAGGAGGCTTTGCCTTCACTTCCGGCACTGGCTTGTTATCCGATTTCTGAACACTGTGCATAAACAGAGAGACTTCATCATTCATCCGCTCATCTGAGTGTTCACCCTTCATTATCATACTGTGGGTATACTTCTGTAGCGCGCGGTGCTCTTCTTCACCCAAAGTACGTCCAGCATGAACAATAACCGGCGGCAGATCCTTTCCTTCAACTTTTTCCAGCTGCTTAAGTAAGTCCAGACCGCTGCCATCCGGTAGGTCCACATCCACAATCAGGCACTGCCAGTTTTTTGTACTGAAAGTTTTCAACGCTGCTTTCATGGTCTTTACATGACAGACCTTGGCCTTCTTCTGACCCAGCAGTTTTGCCATAACCTTGCCACTGCCATCATCGCCATCCACCAGCAAGACCTTGCGGATTTCACCATCCTTGATGTGCTGCAAGGTCAAAAACAGTTTGTTCAGCTGTTCATTGGATACCGGCTTGACCAGATAGCTGAGGGTGCCGCTATTATTGAAGCCATCCGGATCGCGACCTGAAACAATATGCACCGGAATCGTAGCGGTTGATTCATCCTCTTTCAGTTCCTGTAGTACATCCTGTCCATCCATATCCGGCAGGCCAAGATCCAGCACAATCGCATCCGGTCGGTAATGTTTTGCCAGCATCAGGCCGGCTTTACCCGTTTCTGCATACAAGAATTTGTACCCCTGCTTGCGGGATGATTTAGCCAGTATGTCTCCAAATCGGCGATCGTCTTCAACCACCAGCAATACCCGGTCATCACGACTGATACTTTTCCTGTCATCCTGCAACATGTTCATATTCTGAATAGTGTCTGCAGCAGATTCAGGTTGTTGTTCAGGTTCTGTGGATACTTTTTCTTCTGGCTCTATTGCCTTCTCAGCAGGTTCGCTCTGTTCAACGGGTTGCGCCGCATTCAGGAATACATCCGGTATATCCGGAGTAGTCGCAACCGCAGCAGGTTGAGATTCTTCTTTTGGCTGTTCCGGATTAAGGAATACATCAGGAATGTCTAACTCTCTGGCCTTATCACTGATTTCTGCAATATCCACTTCATCAGTGCTTACAGTAACCCCCTCACTAGCTGAAGATTCAAGCGCTGATGTCTCAGTGCCCGGCTTATAATCCGCTTCAACACTGTTACCACCGAGAGAACAGGCCAGATCGATCGGCAGATAAAGAGAAAAAGTGCTGCCCTTGCCTTCTTCACTCTCAATACCAATATGCCCACCCAGCAAACCAGCCATTTCTTTTGAAATAGCCAGCCCCAGACCAGTTCCACCGTACTGTCGACTGGTAGAGCCGTCAGCCTGCTGGAAGGCTTCAAAGATCGCATCCTGCTTTTCTTTCGGAATACCAATGCCCTGGTCTGTTACACCAAAAGCCAGCATGGTTTTAACACCCTCTCCGGCCCGCTCTGAGAAAGAAACCGGTTTGATATCAATGCTGACCTGCCCTTCAGCAGTAAACTTGAAGGCGTTACTGAGGAAATTCTTGATAATCTGCAACAGTCGCTGACTGTCACTCATGATGAACTGCGGTGCGTTTTCATCCAGCGTCACCACATAATCCAGTCCCTTATCTTTGGCCAGAGGAGCAAACTGTAACTGCAGGGTTTTGGCAATCTCCTTCAGCTCCACATCTTCCAGCGTAACGGTCATCTTGCCTGCTTCAACCTTGGACAGATCAAGAATATCGTTAATCAAATCAAGTAAATCTTTACCACCGTTGTAGATAACCTGCGCAGATTCGATCTGGTCCTCATTCAGGTTACCGTCGTCATTGT
Organism: Spongorhabdus nitratireducens; assembly: GCA_947387575.1. Classification (GTDB taxonomy): domain Bacteria; phylum Pseudomonadota; class Gammaproteobacteria; order Pseudomonadales; family Endozoicomonadaceae; genus CANDOC01. The sequence continues at coordinate 60,721 of CANDOC010000014.1, read as the reverse complement.
TAGCCAGCATTTGCGACAGCAGCAGCAAAGAGTTCAGGGGTGTACGCAACTCATGGGACATATTGGCCAGAAACTCTGACTTGTACTTACTGGCCTGAGCCAGCTCTTTTGCCTTGCGGTTCACTTCATCACTGGCGGCCTGAATAGCAATATTCTTTTGTTCTATTTCATATTTTTGCTGCTGCAGCTGTTCAGTTTTCTCTTCCAGCTCAGCATTGGATTTCTGCAGTTCCTCACTCTGGGCCCGCATTTCTTCTTCAGACTCTTCCAGTACCTGAGCCCTGTTTTCCAACTCTTCGTTGACTGACTTAAGCTCCTCCTGCTGTTGCTTCATGGCTTCAGACTGACGTGTCGTCTGCTCCAGCAGCACATTCATTTTTCCCCGAGCCTGAGCCGAGTGAACCGAGCTGGCCACCTTATCCAGAGACTGGGCAATAAATTCTGTTTTCAATTCACTCAGTTCATGTACCAGAGCAAATTCAATAACGCCCTTAACCTTGCCGTTATGGGAGAAGGGTGTCACCAGCACCATATGTGGTGCCATTTCTCCCATACCTGAGCGAATTGAGAAGTAGCCTTCAGGCAGGCTATCAACTTCTATTGCCTGATTTTCCAGTGCAGCCTGTCCTACCAGGCCCTCCCCCAGCTTAAAGGCATTATTACTATGCTTGCGCCGCTGCCAGGCATAGGCCCCCATGAGCTTGAGTGCCTGTTCTTCTTCATTCAGGATATAAATTGCCGCCAGCGGAATCTCCAGATAGCGTGCCATATAGCTGATAATCGCAGTAGCCAGTTTGGTTAAGTCATGCTCACCACGAATACAGTCATTAAGCCCCGCCTGACCATCCTGAACCCAGCTTCGATGATTACCTTCTTCACTGGCTTGCCTCAGCTGTTCAGTCATCACACTGAAACTGCGGCTCAAATCCCCGATTTCATTGCGTTGACTTAATACCCGACCCTGTACAAATTCACCAGCCGCTACACGCTGTACCCAACCGGTAATCATTCTGATCGGCTTGACCATTCGTCGGGTAATCATCGCTGCTGCCAGCAGCACCATTACGCTTGTGATCAGGGAAACCAGCAACAGACGGGTACGGAACTCGGCAATAGAAGCAAAAGCCCATTTTTCCGTAACTTCGGAAACCAGCGCCATGGAAGTACCGGCAATGGAAATCGGGCTGAATACACCCAGCACCTTCTCACCCTGAGCATTCTGATAATTCTTTATATGAGCCATCATCTGCCTCATATGATCTTCATGCTCAGCCTTATCTTCAGAATGCTCACTGTCATCGTGTCCATGATCATCTGCACTTTCCTCCAGTGCAAACTCAATACTTGAGCCATGATCATGCTCCGTATATTCACCAGTCTCATCTTCGAGGTGATTAAGCCAAAACTGTATCAGTTCGGTATCTGAAGAGCGGCTCATCACCTCAGTAGTATTCAAGCCTTCGCCAAACCGAACTCTTTTATCCTTCCCAACCAGATAGGATGTTGTGCCATCTCCCAGACTCATCCCTTGGTTGAAAAACTCCTGAACCACACCGGCATAGAGTTGCACGGCCAAAAAACCGGAAACTTCCTGCTCACGATTGACTAACGGCAGCACAAAGAAACAAACCTTATCGTCACCTACAGGCTCATAACGGCCAACATCCGAAAACTGCGGTAGCCGGGAGCGGAAACTCTTAATGACGGCAGAAGTCAGCTTCGTATCTCTCAAGTCTCCTGAAAAAAGATTTTGTCCAAGATCTTCATAACCATTAACGGTATAAAGCAGGTTGCCTTCACGATCGCCTATCAACACATCGGAATAATCATAAAAACGCAGGAAAGACAGCAGATCATTGCTGTACTTGTCAGTCAGAGCGTAATAGCCATCACTTCTTACATACTCAGGTAATGTTTGACGACTGGCTTCCAGCCCCTCGGAAAGTTGCCCGACAAACTTCTCGGCAAGCTCTGCCCGAACATAGAGGTTGGTCACAATCGACTCAAAATATTCATTCAGTCGCCGGCTCAACAACTGATTGACTGTGGATAACTCATGATACTTGTTCTCCACAATGACACTTTTGCCCTTGTCATATTCGACAAAGCCAATGATGCCAACCGGCACCATCGACAGCAGCATAAACCAGAAGAACAGACTGGTTGCCAGCCTGCCCGGCCAGAATTTTGATTCCTGAATTTTATCAGCCGACATGATCTTCCCTGATGCCTGTGGCGTTAAGCGATCAATTAAAAACGGAACAATATCTCTTGGTACCTTCGGCCTCATGCTTCAAAGGTTGAGTGCTAACGAGCATGGTTTTGATACGGAAACAGTCTCACACAACAGTTGATAATTTATTCATATGAAATTATATTCATATAAAATATCATTCATGCTTGGTATCAGTGATGTCATCGTGCTGCTCCTCCAAAAAATCAACCTGTCAGACTCAGTCACCCAAAACTGAAACCAGAAAAACCCGTGCATCCCTCCAACGTCATGACTGGACAGTTCAGGGTATGGACTGTCCGAGTTGTGCAGCCAAAGTCGAGAATGCCCTGAAAGGGATGAGCGGTGTTTACAGCTCTCGTGTTGCCTTTGCGACCGAACGGTTGATAGTGGAGATTGATCCTGCGATATGCTCCGTCACCACCATTAAAGATAAAGTCAGCTCACTTGGATTCACCCTGAGATCCAGTCAGGAAGCAGAACAAGACACCAAGCCCTTCTGGCAGACTCACTGGCACTTGATCAGCCTGACTGTTCTGATGATCTTTGCCGGCATTACACTCCAGCTTCAGCCATCAGTCGGGCAGATTGTGTTCAGTGTTGCCACTCTCTTTGGCCTGATTCCATTTGTAAAAAAATCCATCGAACTGGTTAAAAACGGCACCTGGTTCGGTATCGAAACCCTGATGAGTGTTGCTGCTATCGGTGCCCTGTTGCTGGGTGAGACAGTAGAAGCAGCCATGGTATTACTGCTGTTTTCATTTGGTGAGCTACTGGAAGGCTACGCTGCCGGGCGCGCCCGGCAGGGTGTTAAACAACTGATGGCTTTGACACCGGATACCGCATTACTGATATCAAACGGCTCTCGGCAAGAAGTGATGGCCAGCACATTACAGCCCGGAGATATTATTGAAGTTCGCTCCGGTGACCGGCTTCCGATTGATGGTGAATTGCTGACCGACAATGTCAGCTTTGATGAAAGTGCCCTGACCGGAGAATCCGTTCCGGTAGTCAGACATATTGGCGAAAAAGTTATGGCCGGCTGTATGGCGGCTGACAAAGTAGCCCAAGTAAAAGTGACCTCTGAACCCGGTGATAACGCCATTGACCGTATTCTGCGACTGATCGAAGAAGCGGAAGAGCGCCGTGCGCCCATCGAGCGTTTCATAGACAGCTTCAGCCGTATCTATACACCAATAATGTTTGGCCTGGCATTGCTGGTTATGGTCACACCACCACTGTTTTTCGGTGGTGAGTGGATCGAGTGGATATATAAAGGGCTGACACTGCTGCTGATTGCCTGTCCCTGTGCTCTTGTAATATCAACCCCAGCAGCGGTTACTTCTGCACTGGCCGCAGCAACTCGGGCCGGAGTGCTGATCAAGGGGGGGGCAGCACTGGAGCAACTTGGTCGTATTTCGCAGGTAGCCTTTGATAAAACCGGCACACTGACTCAGGGCAAGCCCGAAGTAACCCGTGTTATTGCTGTTGAAGACACCGAAGCCGATGTTCTCAGTCTTGCAGCCAGTGTTGAGCAAGGGTCTTCTCATCCTCTGGCACAAGCCATTCTTGCTCAGGCCGAGCTACGCAACTGTGCTGCTCTGATGGCAGATAACATTCATGTCTATTCCGGTATTGGTGTTGCTGGCGAGATTAACGGCCAGAAAGTGGAAGTAATTTCTCCCAAAGCAGCCAAAGAAAAAGCCTCACAACTGCTGCCCGTCATTCAGGAACTGGAAGAGCAAGGCAATACTGTTGTTGTTGTGCTTAAAGAAAGCACTCCTCAGGGCATTATCGCTTTGGGTGATACCCTGCGTCAGGATGCTGCAGCAACGGTTGCAGCCCTGAACCAGCAGCACATCACCAGCATTATGCTGACAGGCGATAACAAACGTGCTGCGAGCACTATTGCCGGCAAAGTAGGCGCTGAGTTCCGGGCCGAATTACTTCCAGCCGACAAGGTTTCTGCCATCGAAACCCTGAAGCAGAAAGGTGAAATCGCCATGGTCGGTGACGGCATTAACGATGCTCCTGCCTTCAAGGCCGCCGGTGTTGGTATCGCTATGGGTCAGGGAACTGATGTTGCACTGGAAACCGCTGATGCCGTCCTCACTCATGAACGTCTCAGCACCATTCCCGGTGTTATTCGTCTGGCTCGTGCTACACGTGCCAATATCCGTCAGAACATTACACTGGCACTTGGCCTTAAAGTTGTCTTTCTTATAACAACCATGTTTGGGTTTACCGGGTTGTGGGCTGCTGTACTGGCGGACTCCGGTGGCACAGCATTGGTTACACTTAATGCGCTGCGCCTGTTAGGTAAAAAGCCTGACGCCTGATTAATCTTTCGATACACGCCATACCTGTATTTCTTCAGGTATGGCAATTCCTCACTTTAACTCCCCGGGAATCTTGGACGTAACCATGCGTACAGCTTTCGATTTTCGCACCGGTATTCTCGCCAGTGCCATGACTGCAGTATTGGCAGCCTCGGCCCTGCCCGCCCTGGCTGCAGACACCGCCTCTGCTGAACTGTTCCAGTGGAAAGGTCAATCCTACTCACTAAAGCAACTTGAGCCACGCCTGCAGGAAGCCTTCTATGAAACCCGGGTTAAAGCCTGGGAGCAACAGGGGCAGGTGATTGATGAAGCCTTGTTCAGCCTTTATGTTGACCAGCTGGCAGCCAAAGATGACCGTTCCGTTGATGAAACCGCACGTGAATTGCTGAAAATCGATCCGATTACCGACGAAGAAATCGAAGAATTCTTCGACAGCTATAAAGATAAAATCCCGGTTCCACTGGAAGAAATCAAACCCCGTATTCGTCAGGAGCTTGAAACACGCAAACAGCTGGAGAAATACGAAGAGGTTGTCGAGAAGATAAAGCAGGAAGGTAAATTCAACCTGAGCTTACCCAAGCCAGAGGCACCTTCTTATGATATGAATTTGACTGTTTATCCCTGGAAAGGTGCAGAAGATGCACCGGTGACCATTGTTGAGTTTGCTGACTACCGTTGCGGCTACTGCAAAAAAGCGACAGAAGCCGTGAAAAATATTCTGGCCGACTACCCTGACAAACTGAAAATCTACCATATCGACTTCCCGGTCGTAGATCGTGGTGCCCCGGAAGGCCTGAGTACCCGACTGGCTCGCGGTGCATACTGTGCCCGTCAGCAAGGCAACGATGCCTACTGGAACTATTACAATATGGCTTTCAAGGAACAGTCATCCCTGAACGACGACAGTCCTGCTGATCTGGCCCGAAAGCTGAAGCTGAATATGGATAAATTCAGCAAGTGCGTCACTTCCGATGTAGCCAAAACTTTTGTTGTTGATTCTAAGGAGCTGGGAAGTGAGCTGGGCGTAACCGGAACCCCGAGTTTCTTTGTTAACGGCAAGCGGGTTCACAGTCATGATCCGGAAAAGGATTTGCGGGCAATGATTGATGATCAGTTGAAGTAAAAAACAAGTGATTTGATAGCGATAAAAGCAACTACAAAAAAGCCCTGAAAGATCAGGGCTTTTTTTATTAACAACAGTTTTGAAATTTAGAACGGAATATCGTCATCAAAACCGCCATCAAACGGAGTCGGCGCTGCCGGCTGCGGCTTGGGCTGAGGAGCCGGTTGCTGCTGTGGCTGCTGGTAGTTCTGCTGCGGTGCAGGCTGTTGTGGCTGCTGGCCACCGAAGCCGTTCTGCTGTACCGGACGCTGTTGCTGCGGCTGGCCACCAAAGTTGTTCTGAGCCGGTTGCTGCTGAGGAGCCGGAGCATGCTGCTGGCCACCCTGAGGTGCATAACCGCCACCCATGGCACCGCCTTCACGACCGTCCAGCATCTGCATCTGGCCGCCAAAGCCGTCTACCACGATTTCAGTGGTGTAACGGTCCTGACCCTGCTGGTCCTGCCACTTACGGGTCTGCAGTTTACCTTCCAGGTAAACCTTGGAGCCTTTCTTCAGATACTGCTGGGCAATTTCAGCCAGCTTGCCGAAGATAACAACACGGTGCCATTCAGTGCGTTCCTGACGCTGGTTGGTGTTGCGGTCGGTCCAGCTTTCACTGGTTGCAACGCTCAGGTTGGCTACCGGGCTGCCACCGGGAGTAAAACGTACGTCGGGATCATTACCCAGATTGCCGACCAAAATGACTTTATTGACACCACGAGCCATTGAGCCTGTCTCCTGAAAACGGTTGATAATTTGATATGTAAACTAAAAATCAGTTCCAGTCACCGTAGCGGCGCAAAGCAGCCTGATCAAGCTGCGGCCGACAGACCTTGAGCGAAGCAACCTGCTCCTCAAGCATCACGATGACTTCTCGAACACCGGCGACATCCGCCAGTGTCCTGGTTAACTGGTCAGCATCCTGAGGGACATCTGCGTGCAGTTTCAGCACCATACTGCTGACAATAGGCGGTTGCTTCATGGTAACAGAGATTACCCACCACAGGGCAGTGGCAATCATACATAGCATTAACACACCGGAAACCCCGGCCTGTTGCATGGCATAACCACTCAGTACACCACCCAGTGCTGCACCGGCAAACTGGGAAGTCGAGTAGATACCCATCGCTGCGCCTCGTGCTTCACCCGGCGCAATCCGGCTGACCAGCGACGGCATGACCGCTTCAAGCAGGTTGAAGGCCATAAAGAAAGCGAATACAGCAACGATCAGCAGGGTAAGAGATGTATTCCACTGCATAATCAGCCCGAATGACGCAGTCAGCAACAGCACCGCACCGGACAGAACCTTCTTCAGCTGCTGCTTTTTCTCGCCCCAGATCATAAACGGCACCATGGCGAAGAAAGAGGTGACCAGCGTCAGCAGATAGACCCACCAATGCTCTTCCCGCGGCAAACCTGCCAGTGTTTCCAGACTGGCCGGCACCGCCATAAACAGTCCGGTCAGAACAAAGTGCAGTACAAACACACCCAGGCTCAATCGCTGCAGCCAGTGGTTGCCCGCCATATCTTTCAGCCGCACCTTACGGTCAGAAACAATACGCGGTACTGCCGGAACAATGGTAAACAACAAGGCAATACCGGTAATTGCCAACAGGGCATTACTGATAAACAGCCCGTTCAGCCCCCAGCTGGCAGCAATAACCGGCCCGGAAATCATCGCCACAATAAAGGCCAGACCAATGCTCATACCGAACAGCGCCATGGCCTTACTGCGATTCTCATCCTTGGTAATATCAGCCAGCAATGCAGTGACCGCACTGGCAATCGCACCACTCCCCTGCAGCAGGCGACCGGCAATAACACCTTCAATTGAAGTCGAATAAGCGGCGACCAGACTGCCCAGTGCAAACAGCAGCAAACCACCGGCAATCACCGGGCGCCGGCCAATGCGATCTGACAACATGCCAACCGGGATCTGCAAGAGGGCTTGAGTGATGCCATAGGCACCAATGGCCAGACCGATCATCACAGGGGTCGATCCCTGCAGATCAACGGCATAAAGTGACAACACGGGCAGCACCATAAACAGGCCCAGCATCCGTGAAGAAAAGACCAGCGATAACGCCACCGCAGCCTTGCGTTCGGTTTTAGACATTCCCACTTTATTCGACTTCTCTAAAAACATCCGGGGACAGGGCCTGAGAAAGACCCTTTTAAGGGTGCACAGTGTACCATGCGGTCAGCCGTATCGCCTTCCGCTCTTACCCTGACTTTATGTCACATTCTGGCAATTCTTTTGACACCTACTGTCAGCGACGCCTTCTGTGGAATCTGTCACATTTTCCCCTACCGCTTATCCTGTGTAGTGAGGCACTCATGATTCCAAGAACAATATTTGAGCCCGAACACGAACTGTTCCGTGACAGCGTCCGCAAGTTTCTGGAAAAAGAAGCTGTTCCCTTCCATGCAGAATGGGAAAAGGCCGGCCAGATTGATCGTGAACTCTGGCGCAAGGCTGGCGAACAGGGTTTTCTCTGCCCCACTGTAGCTGAAGAGTACGGCGGTGTTGGTGTCGATTTCCGTTACAACGCTATCGTCGATGAAGAAGTTGCCCGACTGGGTCTGACCGGCATTGGTTTTGGTTTGCACTCGGATATCGTTGCGCCCTATATCGAGCACTATGGCTCTGAAGAGCAGAAACACAAGTATCTGCCACAGATGATCAGCGGCGATATGGTGACTGCAATCGCCATGACTGAGCCGGCTGCCGGTTCCGACCTGCAGGGTGTTAAAACCTCTGCAGTACTGGATGGTGATGAGTACATCATCAATGGTTCCAAAACCTTCATCACCAATGGCCAGCAGGCAGACCTTGTTATTGTTGTCTGCAAGACTGATCCCGCTGCCGGTGCAAAAGGTACCAGTTTGTTACTGGTTGAGGCTGATACTCCGGGATTCAGCAAAGGCTCGAATCTTGAAAAAATCGGCATGAAAGCCCAGGACACTTCTGAGCTGTTTTTCCAGGATGTACGGGTTCCCAAAGCCAATCTGCTGGGCAAGGAAGGCATGGGCTTTGCGTATCTGATGCAGGAGCTGCCACAAGAGCGATTATCTGTGGGACTTAATGCGGTTGCCAATGCTGAAGCAGCGCTCGAATGGACCACAACCTACGTCAAGGAACGACGTGCCTTTGGAAAACCCGTAGCCGAGTTACAAAATACTCGCTTCAAGTTGGCTGAAGTTGCCACTGAGATCAGCGTGTCCCGTACCTTTGTTGATCGCTGTCTGGAGCTACACATTCAGGGCAAGCTGGATGTGCCTACTGCGGCACAGGTGAAGTACTGGTGTACGGATATGCAGTGCAAAGTGATGGATGAATGCCTGCAATTGCACGGCGGCTATGGCTATATGCTGGAATACCCGATTGCTCGAGCATGGGCCGATGCCCGGGTGCAGCGAATTTATGCCGGTACCAATGAAATTATGAAAGAAATTATCTCTCGCTCCATGCTGTAATTTTTTATTCTTCAATCGCACACTGTATTCCGGCCATATCACTACGCTTTATACGGAATACAGTGCGTGACTCAACATACAGACAACCAAGACAGAAAATATAACCACAAAAACAACCCAGCAAAGATTATTCACCAACACAAAAAGCATTTACCAAATATTTTCTTATCCACAACCAGCTCTCGCTTCATTTCTCCATTCTCAAACCAAAAATCAGCCACCGGAAAACACCGACCCCGAAACACCACAACGCTAAAACAATCACCATTAGAAACGGCACGCAACACCCAAGATACGAGCAACACACCATTCTCGCAGTAAACACCCCGATGGTGGCTTTTTTGTAATGACCGGTAGTATGAAAAAGATCGCTCGTTCCGAAATATCACAACATCGGAAAAACAATCGGGCGAAGCAAGGTCATGCTGGGCTGAAGAGATAAATCCGCACCGTCCGCAGAGACGACTGTCAGAAACAGCATTTTATTTTCTGTGAGTAAGCCCCCTCAGGAATTTTTTAATTCATGATAAGCAGTCCTTTCACTTTCTTTTCATTGTTGATGCTGTTCATCACCACAGTACTGTACTGTGAGAAAAAACTTGAACTACGTTTGTTCAAGGTTATTCCAGCTCTGACATTTATCTATTTCGGCGGCATGATCGGCGCTTCCCTGCATGTGTGGGAACTGACTCCGGAAATCCGCAGCTTTATCGGCCAGTTGAAATATTACCTGCTGCCAATGATGCTGTTCCTGCTGCTGTTGAAAAACGACATTCGCGATGTGTTCAAGCTGGGCCCGAAACTAATGGGCTCTTTCCTGGCCGTCACAGCCAGTATCATCATGGGCTTCATCATCGTATTCATGACATTCCAGTCCAAGTTTGAAGTGGATGCGTGGCAGACCTTCTCTATCCTGTCCTCTTCCTGGATTGGTGGTTCCACCAACATGGCTGCAACCCAGCAGGGTCTGGGCGTCGCAGATGGTTCCCAGGCACTGACCTATGCGTTCCTGATGGACAATATCTGTGCCTCTTTCTGGCTGGTACTGATGATTTCCTTTGCACCGATGCGTGATGCGTTTAACCGCTTCTCCGGTGCCAACAGTCAGGAAGTCGACAAGATTATTTCCACCATCAACCTGCATGCCGAGCAGAAAGAAGACAAGCGTGACTATGAGTTTATGGACTTTATGATCACTCTGGGTCTGGGCTTTGCGGTTGCCGGTCTGGTGATGGTATTCGGCAAACAGTACGTGAACCCGGGTAACCTGACAGACGAAAACTTCCTGTCCGGTATTCGTGGCTTCTTCAGCGGCAGCGGCTGGGTAGTCGTACTGGCAACACTGGCCGGTATTATGGGTAGCATGACCAAACTGAACACGGTTAAAGGCAGCAACCATATCGGCAGCGTACTGCTGTATGTTGTGGTTGGCCTGATTGCCAGCTCTACCGACTTCTCCACCATTGATTTCGGTGATGCTGCCTTCTATGTACTGGCCGGTTTCCTGGTGCTGCTGTTCCACCTGGTGGTACTGCTGGTGCTGGCCAAAGTCTTCAAGCTGGATCTGTACATCTGCGGTATCGCATCCCAGGCCAATATCGGTGGCGCCGTCTCTGCCCCGATTCTGGCGGGTACCTACAACAAGGCACTGGTTCCGGCCGGCCTGATGATGGGTATCTTCGGCTCTGCGATTGGTACCGTTTCAGCCTTGATGCTGGCTAAAGTTCTGATGGTGATGTAATCACCGGATTTTAGCCGGAACCTTTTCGGGTCCCCTCCCCGAAAGCCCTCGATCTTCCCGGAGCGAGGGCTTTTTTTTATCTGGCTATTGCCAGTTAATCCTGAATAAAAACGTTTCCACCCTCTATCGTCTGCCGCATATAATGCTTGATTCCTGTTAATCAGCTTCCGGGGATTGTATTCAGCGTGGATGAAATTATTGTTCGTGGAGCCCGCACCCATAATCTTAAAAACATCAATCTGGAGATTCCCCGGGATAAACTGATCGTTATCACCGGCCTGTCCGGTTCCGGCAAGTCATCTCTGGCATTTGATACGCTCTACGCAGAAGGTCAGCGACGCTATGTAGAGTCGTTGTCGGCCTACGCCCGGCAGTTCCTGTCGATGATGGAAAAACCGGATGTTGATCATATTGAAGGGCTTTCTCCCGCCATTTCCATTGAACAGAAATCCACCAGCCATAACCCGCGTTCAACTGTCGGCACCATCACTGAGATATACGACTACCTGCGACTTCTGTTTGCCCGCACCGGTATTCCACGCTGTCCGAAACATCATCTGCCGCTGGAAGCCCAGACCATCAGTCAGATGGTTGACCAGGTACTGGAGTTACCCGAAGGCACCAAGCTGATGCTGCTGGCACCAGTAGTACGGGATCGTAAAGGTGAACATCTGCATGTCTTCAGTGAACTGCGCGCACAGGGCTTTATTCGTGCCCGAATCAATGGCATCGTGACCGATCTGGATAACCCACCAGCACTGGATAAGAAAAAGAAGCACACCATTGAAGTGGTCGTCGACCGGATCAAGGTACGGCCGGATATGCAGCAGCGCATTGCAGATTCATTTGAAACCGCACTGGGGCTGACCGAAGGTGTTGTCGCCATCAGCTTTATGGAAGGTGAGCAGGAAGATCAGCTGTTCTCCGCCCGTTTTGCCTGTCCTGAATGTGGTTACAGTCTGAATGAACTGGAACCCCGCCTGTTCTCCTTCAACAACCCGGCCGGTGCCTGCCCGACCTGTGATGGTTTGGGGGTAAAACAGTTCTTTGATCCGGACCGGATTGTTCAGCACCCGGAACTGACGCTGGCCGAAGGGGCTATCCGTGGCTGGGACCGACGCAGTGTTTATTACTTCCATATGCTGAAGTCACTGGCAGCCCATTTTGGTTTCAGTATTGATACGCCGTTTGATGATTTATCTGCCGAACACCAGCAGGTTGTACTGCAGGGTTCCGGTGCTGAGCAAATTGACTTCAGCTACGTAAACGACCGCGGTCATATTTATAAAAAACGTCACGCGTTTGAAGGCATTATCCCCAACTTTGAGCGTCGCTACCGGGACACCGATTCTCAGTCCGTACGTGAAGATCTGGTTAAATTTCTCAGCACCCGCCCGTGCCCGAAGTGCAAGGGCGCTCGTCTACGCCAGGAAGCGCGTAATGTATTCGTCGCTGACTCAACATTGCCCGACATTGTTAAGATGCCGGTTGAGTCCTCACTGGATTACTTCCGTGAACTGAAACTTCCGGGTCGTCGAGGTGAAATTGCAGACAAGATTTTGAAAGAAATCTGCGATCGTCTCAGCTTCCTGGTTAACGTCGGTCTTAATTATCTGACACTGGATCGCAGTGCCGAAACCCTTTCCGGCGGTGAAGCCCAGCGTATTCGTCTGGCCAGCCAGATTGGTGCCGGGCTTGTCGGTGTCATGTATATCCTTGATGAACCCAGCATTGGCCTCCACCAGCGGGACAATGACCGGCTACTCAAAACCCTGACCCGACTGCGCGATCTCGGCAACACAGTTATTGTTGTAGAGCATGATGAAGACGCAATTCGCACCGCTGATTATGTGATTGATATTGGTCCGGGCGCCGGTGTTCACGGTGGTGCGATTGTCGCTCAGGGTAAGCCTGACGATGTGATGAGTAATGAAAACTCACTCACTGGTCAGTACCTGTCAGGCAAAAGGAAAATTGCAGTGCCTGAACAGCGCACGCCAGTTGACCCGAAGAAGCTGCTGAAGCTGTCTGGCTGTAAAGGCAATAATCTGAAGAATGTGTCGCTGGAAATTCCGGTTGGTCTGATGACCTGTGTAACCGGTGTATCCGGCTCGGGTAAATCAACCCTCATCAACAGCACGCTGTATCCTATCTGCGCACATGCCCTGAACCGGGCTGAATCCCTGACACCTGCAGCCTATGGCAAAATTGAAGGGCTCGATCACTTCGATAAGTGTATCGATATAGATCAAAGCCCGATTGGTCGTACACCACGTTCCAACCCCGCTACCTATACCGGTATTTTCACACCGATTCGTGAGCTGTTTGCCGGCACTCAGGAAGCCCGCTCTCGCGGTTACAAGCCGGGACGTTTCAGCTTCAACGTCAAGGGTGGGCGCTGTGAAGCCTGTCAGGGTGATGGTGTTATCAAGGTTGAGATGCACTTCCTGCCGGATATCTATGTCCCCTGTGATGTGTGTAAGGGCAAGCGCTATAACCGCGAAACTCTGGAAGTGAAATACAAGGGCAAGTCGATTGATGAAGTGCTGGAGATGACCGTTGAAGATGGTCTTGATTTCTTCGATGCTATCCCCGCCCTTAAGCGCAAACTGCAAACCCTGATGGATGTTGGCCTGTCCTATATCCGGCTGGGACAGAATGCGACAACACTTTCCGGTGGTGAAGCCCAGCGGGTGAAGCTGGCCCGCGAGTTGTCCAAGCGTGACACTGGCAAGACCCTTTATATTCTGGATGAACCGACAACTGGCCTGCATTTCCATGATATTGAGCAGCTACTGGCGGTACTGCATCGACTGCGGGATCACGGTAATACTGTTGTTGTGATTGAGCATAATCTGGATGTGATCAAAACCGCTGACTGGATTGTGGATCTGGGCCCGGAAGGTGGTAATGGCGGCGGCCAGATTATTGCCCACGGCACACCGGAGGATGTCACCAAAGTGAAACGATCTCATACCGGGCAATTCCTCAAGCCGATGCTGTAATAAACTGTCACATCGACTGCCACTGAGGTTAATCGGTGGCAGTTCCTATGACTTGTTTATACTTAGTAGATCAGGAGATTTCACAAGGGAAGGATTCCCATGGCAATTGGCGGCATTGGTCAGGCAGGCAAGGCAGTACTCCATTCATTCAAGGAAAATGTGCTCAAGCCGGTTTTTGGCCGCTTTTTGAATCGTTCAGCAGCCAAAACCAAAACCAATGCGTCGGTTGCTCAGCAGCAATCTCCTCACTCAGGGAAAACACCTGATACACCATTAGCGAAGAGAACAGCCGTTTCTCAAGACCCTCCTGCTTCTATTCTCAAGAAGGGAGCTGCCACAGGCGACCCGAAACAAGTCAGCTTTGCCGCCAAATTACCTCCCCATGAAGACCGAAGTGGTAATAAATATGACCTTCGAAATCATGAGCAAAGCTATTTGCGTGAGCAGTTTGAAGACTCTCGGCCCGGCCCGGTCAGACGTGTTATCTACAAACTAAAGCTGAACGCTCCTTCACATCCAAAAGAAAAAGTTGCCGAATTCAGAAGCTACCTCAAGGAAAGTGCGACCAATCTGCAACAGCTTGATGACATCCAAGTTTTTATTAAAGGAGAAAAACTGGCCGATTGTCAGGTAAACAGGGCTCTGCGAGAGCACAGACATACCTTGCTTGCTGCCCGCACGGCAGAAGTGATTGTTGAGGTATTACTGGCAGGGCAGAGTAAGAGTGGTGATGACCTTGAGAACCGGTTGGTACACCTGCTGGATGACCCCGGCAGACTAGCCAACAAACTGCGCTCACCATCACTTTATGCCGAACTGGCCCGGGATGTTGGCCTTAGCAGCAGGACACCACCCAAGCAAGTGCTGTCAGCACTGGGCCTGCGCAATACGCAAGATCTGCACTCGGCTGTTTTCAACCAACTGGAACAGTACGCTACCCAGTTTGAGAAAGACCCGGAAGCCGCACAGGATATTCTGGATACCCTCGATCCGGACGGTTTTCAGGGAACCAGCCTGGCTGCAAATGACTGGAGTAAAATCAAAGACGCCTGATATTTCGACACTCCACCCAAAGGCGCACCCGTGAATTCCGCACTCACTCTGCGCCATCCCCTTACACACACTCTGAAATAAGCACCTATATTGGGTGAATCAACTTTTTTCTGATCCGGTTTTTGACCCGGATTCACCCACTGGCTTGCTTATTCCGAGCCAGAAAGGAAGCAATCAGTATGACGTCAGAAGAGTATCAAGCCCCTTCGTCAGACTTCTCTACCTGTTCATCCAGCAATTCACCTCACCATCCCAAGAAGCAACCCCAGGGTTTTTTTCATTTAATCTCCATTCTGATGTGGGAGTACTTCAGCTACTACGGCATGCGTGCCCTGCTGATTCTATATCTCACATCTGAACTGCTGTTTTCGGATGGTGAAGCTTATGCACTGTACGGCGCATACACTGCCATGGTGTATGTCACTCCGGTCTTTGGCGGCATGCTGGCTGATCGTTATCTGGGGAACCGCTGGGCCGTTATTCTTGGTGCGTTGTTTATGGTCGCCGGACATTTGACCCTTGGCTTTTCCGGAGACCACCTGCTTCCACTTTATCTTGCTCTATCGTTGATCATTATTGGCTACGGTCTGTTCAAGACTAATATTTCCTGTCTACTCGGCGAGCTGTATACCCATAATGACTCCCGGCGCGAACCGGGTTTTGCCTTGATGTATGTCGGTGGAAACCTGGGAGCTGTGCTCTCCGGCATCGGTTGTGGCTGGGTGGCACACGAGTATGGCTGGCATGCCGGTTTTGGGCTGGCAGCACTGGGTATGCTTGCCGGGCTGGTTGTCTTCCTGACAGGACATCGTCACTTTATTACAACCTGTAACCCCAACTGGAAAGCACTGAAAAAGTCTTTCTTCCTGATTCCTCAAGGGGTATGGATTGCTCTCGGTCTAGCCGCTGCAGTTATTCTTTTTGTATTTACCCTGAAGTATCTGTGGGCGGGTTATCTGCTGACAATTGCAGGTATTTGTACTTGTGTACTGCTGCTTCGTATCTATGCCCGATGCAGTCCGGAAGAGAAAAAAGAACTGGGTCTCATTATTTGCTTCATGCTGTTCGGAGTTGTGTTCTGGGCTTTCTGTCAGCAAGGAGGCAGCTCAATCAACCTGTTCATTGATCGCAATATCAATCGCGAAATTGGCAGCCTTGTTATTCCTACACCAATGTTCCAGTCAATTAATCCAATCAGTGTATTGCTGGGTGGTGTGGTCATGGCATGGCTCTGGAAGCTACTCACTCAGCGAGGAATAGAGCCTGACACCCTGGCCAAGCAGGGAATCGGTATGATTCTTTTAACCATTGGCTTTGCTCTGATTGCCATGGCAGCAAAGATTGCTCAAATGAATGCAGGACAGGCCCCCATGCTATGGCTGGTTGTCGGAATTTTCTTTATGGGCGTAGCCGAGCTGTTTATTGACCCTGTCGCTCTGGCCAGTATTACCCGGCTAAATCCGGCACACTCGACTGGCACACTGGCGGGTATTTATATGTTACTGACAGGCTCATTTGCCAATTTTCTGGCAGGCCACATTGCCATGCTGGCAGAAGTTGATGTTAGTGAAGGGATGGAGTTGGATTTGCATACGGCAGCCTCAACCTACTTTGCAACCTTCAGCAATATCACTCTGGTGACGGCCGGAGCACTTTGCCTGCTGGTGATCATCTGGCTTTCAGTTGATACCAGCAAGGCAAAATAGGACTGACTTAATTATTTATTGTCCAGCACCTCACAGGCTGCAGCCGTCGCTGCAGCCGGATCAACATCGCAGCCCATCTGCTTGAGGGTGTTACCCAAAGCACTCAGACACAGCAGGATATTGTCCCGACGGCTGGCATAACCCATCAATCCGATACGCCATACCTTGCCTGCCAGATCACCCAGACCCGCACCAACCTCCAGCTGGTAATCCTGCAACAAACGACGACGAACTTCTGCTTCATCGATACCTTCGGGTACCTTGACTGCATTCAGCTGTGGCAAACGCTCTTCTTTCGGCACCACAAAATCCAGTCCCAGTACAGCAAGACCGGCAGCCAGTGCATTATGATTATCGCCATGACGCTGCCAGGCATTTTCCAGACCTTCATCCTGCAGCATGACCAGCGATTCATGCAGCGCATACAAAGCATTAACTGGCGCAGTATGGTGATAAGCACGTTTGCCGCCTTGCCCCCAGTAACCCATTACCAGATTCATATCCAGGAACCAGCTTTGTACCGGCGATTTGCGGTTACTGATCTTTTCAACCGCTTTTTCACTGAAGCTGACCGGCGATAGTCCCGGAACACAGGACAGACATTTCTGTGAGCCGGAGTAGACCGCATCGATACCCCACTCATCAATTTTCAGCGGCGTACCACCCAGAGAAGTGACAGTATCAACGATTGTCAGGCAGTTATGCTCTTGGGCCAGTTTGCACAATGCTTCCGCATCACTCTGGGCACCGGTTGAAGTCTCCGCATGAACAAAAGCCAGAATTTTGGCATCGGGATTAGCTTCCAGCGCAGCTTTTACTTTTGCCGGATCAACTGCGCGCCCCCATGGATCGTCAACAGCTACAACTTCACCGCCACAACGTTCTACGTTGGCCTGCATACGACCACCAAAAACACCGTTGCGACAGACAATAACCTTGTCTCCGGCTTCAACCAGATTGGCAAAGCAAGCTTCCATTCCCGCAGAACCCGGTGCAGATACAGGCAGGGTCAGGCGGTTCTGAGTCTGAAATGCATATTGAATCAGGGATTTCAGTTCATCCATCATGCCGACAAAGGCCGGATCCAGATGTCCGATAGTCGGTCTGGCAAGCGCCTCGGTAATACGGGGATGCACATCAGAAGGACCGGGCCCCATCAGAGTCCGCTGGGGCGGATGGAAAGAAGTTATTGTCATTATACAAACCAGCTCTGTGATAATACCGGGAAGAAGATACTGCCTGAGGATAAGCTAGGGAGCGTTCTCAATTAAACATTTGACCAGCCGCACATGGTTGACACCAGGTTAGGCGCGAGCTGTGCGGTGTGGTTGTTCCACATAAACAGTGAGCAACGTGGCATGGCGTCAACCATGTGCGGCCCTTCGGGTTCATCACGCAAGGTCTCATGCCGCGTTGAACGGCTTGAACATGGAGCCACCATGCCCCGCGCCGCTCGCCTTACCTGAGAGCTTGTGTGATGAACTGGTCATATGTTTAATTGAGAACGCTCCCCAGGCTATCAGGACAGTCTCAGATCACAGCAGTTCATGCTCTTGCTGTTATCCGCGCTCAATAATAACAACTTTTCACCCGGTTAAAGCACTTCTGGCCATCACTCTCTGTTATCCCAGTAATTTGCTAAACAAATAACCTGTCACAGCAACAGTGCCCATCAACAGAACATACACATCAGCGGATAATCTTCGCAGTGGTTTCATTCGTTCTGAACGATAGAAACTGATTACGGGAATAAAGAACAACATGATGGCGATCATCGGAGCAACAACAGCTTCCATGATTTCCAGTACACTCCAGTTCGCAATAGCAACGACACAACAACTTATTGTTACTGTTACCAGACTGGCAGCTCGAATAAGGTTTCTATCAGGCTTCAAGCCAACTCTGACAAACAGACGTTGAAAACCACTGTTCAGCACTTCAATAGCGCCAATATAAAACCCGAAAAATGAACTTAATATCGCCAGAAAGGCGATCATCGGTGCCACAATCGAAAACAGATGATTATCCGTGACCTCTGCCAGAACACTTAACGCAGGCAAGTTTTCTTGCTGGGCATAAATGATTTGTTCAGGCGACAATGTCATAACACAGGAAATAACGAAAAATAATGTCAGCAACAACATCAGACCTGCAGCATAAAAATGTGTCTGGTCTGCTTTCACTTGTGCCGAGTTAACACTTCTGTGAGAAGAAAAATAGGAACGCGCTACTGCCGGGCAAACCGGTGAATGATTAAAAGCAAAGACCAGCAGTGGCGTCACCGTAAACAGCGTCTGCTCAAAATCCTTCATATGAACTGGCTGTTGTAGCAGCTCCCAGTGCCATTGCGGGATCAGATAAAGTGACAACACAAACAACACAATACCCAGCGGAACCACCAGGCTACTGGCAACACGCAGAATCCAGCTCTCTCCACAAATCAGCACACCAACAACTGCCGACATAACAGCCAATACCAGCCAACTTCTGTTCACTACCTCAAAATTCAGCTGATGTTCAAGAAAACTGGCCGTTACATTGGTAATGCCTGTGGCATATAGCAGCAGGTTGGGAAAAATAGCCAGAAAGCATACCGCTACCAGTATTCGCGCAGCCCTGACAGGAAAAGCCTGCTGAATAATATCAGTCAGATTACCGCCGGCAGCACGGGCATGAAGGCAGAAACGGGTGAGATTTCGGTGAGGTAGCAGCACCATCGGGGTACAGATGACTGCCAGCCCCAGCAATGGCCAGATACCATAAACACCAGCGCCAATCGGCAGATACAGAATACCCGCACCCACTGCCGTCCCGACCATACTTAGCATCCACTTGGTGTCTGCCAGATGCCAGGCCATATCATCCTGACACTGTACATCATGTGACTGCAGATCCTGCGGGCTGTTCGATCGGCCGTGATTCATATCAGCGCTGTTCCAGATACTGAAACGATTTAGACAACATAAATGGCATTCGTTATCCGTACGGCGCGATATTCTGCTTGCTGTAACCGGAAAGAAGATTAAAAAGAAAAGTAAAGAAGAGAAAGGAGTATCAGACAGGCACAAAAAAGCCGGGAATTATCCCGGCTTTTTTGAGTCGGAGACCTGAACAGTCAGACTGTCAGGTACTCACAGCGAAAGCGAAAACTTATTCTTCGCCTTCTTCCGCAACGGCTTCAGCAACCGGACGGTCAACCAGCTCTACGTACGCCATAGGCGCAGCGTCGTCCTTACGGAATCCACACTTCATGATGCGGATGTAACCACCAGGACGGTTCTCGTAGCGCGGACCCAGTTCGGCAAACAGTTTGCCGACTGCAGCCTTGTTGCGCAGACGATCGAAAGCCAGACGGCGATTTGCAACACTGTCTTCCTTGGCCAGGGTGATCAGCGGCTCGGCTACGCGGCGCAGTTCCTTGGCTTTTGGCAGAGTGGTACGAATCATTTCGTGCTCGACCAGAGAAGCAGTCATGTTCTTGAACATGGCCTTTCTGTGCGAGCTGTTGCGGTTCAGTTTGCGACCACTTTTACGATGACGCATTGTTAGAATTCCTTACAAAGCTGTTACCTGAGAGTCAGGCGGAAACCTTGTCGTCGTTCTTCAGGCTCGCAGGCGGCCAGTTGTCCAAGCGCATGCCCAGAGACAGACCACGAGAGGCCAGAACGTCCTTGATCTCGGTCAGTGACTTCTTACCCAGGTTCGGCGTTTTCAACAGTTCTACTTCGGTACGCTGAATCAGGTCACCGATGTAGTAAATGTTTTCAGCCTTCAGGCAGTTAGCACTGCGAACAGTCAGTTCGAGATCATCAACCGGACGCAGGAGAATCGGATCTACCTCATCTTCCTGACGCTCTGGCTCGGGCTCAGCTTCGCCCTCGAGATCAACGAACACCGCCAGTTGCTGCTGCAGAATGGTAGCTGCGCGGCGAATGGCTTCGTCCGGATCAATCGTGCCATTGGTCTGCAGGTCAATGACCAGCTTGTCCAGGTCTGTACGCTGCTCTACACGAGCACGTTCGACGACATAAGAAACGCGGTGTACGGGACTGTAGGTGGCATCCAGCTGCAACCGACCGATGGAACGACTCTCTTCCTCATTGTGAGTACGAGCGTCGGTTGTTTCATAACCACGGCCGCGGGCTACCCGCAGTTTCATGCTCAGAGCGCTCTTGTCATTGACGTGCGCAATAACATGTTCCGGGTTGATGATCTCAACATCGTGATCCAGCTGGATGTCAGCAGCAGTGACAATACCCGAACCTTCATGGTTCAGCGTCAGCATGGCTTCATCGCGGCCATGCATACGAATTGCGAGACCCTTCAGGTTCAGCAGGATTTCGATTACATCCTCCTGTACACCCTCGATGGTGCTGTATTCGTGTTGCACGCCATCGATTTCAACTTCCACGACGGCAGCGCCGGGCATGGAAGACAACAGGATACGACGCAACGCGTTACCCAAAGTATGACCGAACCCGCGTTCCAGCGGCTCCAAGGTCACCTTGGCGCGTGTTGGGCTGAGTTCCTCTACGTCAATATGACGCGGTGTTAGAAATTCTGTAACCGAATTCTGCATGGATGTAACCCCACCTAAACTGTGCTATCCCTTACTTGGAGTACAGCTCGACGATCAGGTTCTCGTTGATGTCGGCTGACAGGTCACTCCGCTCCGGCAGCGCCTTAAAGACACCTTCCTTCTTCTTGGAGTCCACCTCGACCCAGGCAGCAAAGCCACGCTGAGCCGCAAGCTCCAACGCTGCATTAATACGCAGCTGATTCTGGGACTTCTCGCGGATTGCGATAGTGTCACCAGGCGCGACAACGAAAGACGGAATATTTACAGTCTTGCCGTTGACCAGTACAGCCTTGTGGCTGACCAGCTGACGCGCTTCCGCACGGGTTGAACCAAAGCCCATGCGATAAATTACATTATCAAGGCGAGTTTCAAGCAATTGCAACAGGTTAACACCTGTAGCACCTTTGCGGTTATCGGCCTTTTTGTAGTAGTTACGGAATTGCTTTTCCAGCACTCCGTAAATACGGCGAACCTTCTGCTTTTCACGCAGCTGAACACCGTAATCAGACAGGCGACCACGACGTTGACCGTGTTGACCGGGAGGATTCTCGGCCTTGCACTTGGATTCGAGCGGACGTACACCACTCTTCAGAAACAAATCAGTCCCTTCACGGCGGGACAGTTTGCACTTAGGACCTCTGTATCTAGCCATCTAGCGTGTCTCCTGCTTAAACGCGACGCTTCTTGGGCGGGCGGCATCCGTTGTGAGGAATCGGTGTCACATCGGAAATGTTAGTGATCTTGTAGCCACATGCATTCAGTGCACGAACTGCAGATTCACGGCCGGGCCCCGGGCCCTTGACACAGACGTCCAGATTCTTCAGACCATACTCAGCGGCAGCGTTACCAGCACGCTCGGCAGCTACCTGTGCGGCGAACGGGGTGCTCTTACGAGAACCACGGAAGCCGGAACCACCTGCAGTTGCCCAAGACAGTGTGTTGCCCTGGCGGTCGGTAATAGTCACGATGGTATTGTTAAAAGACGCGTGGATGTGGGCTACGCCGTCAACAACCGTCTTTTTAACCTTCTTACGTGAACGAGTACCTGGCTTTGCCATATCAGAACCATTCCTGTAATTATCAAAACCTGGCTAAAGCCGGTTTATTTGCGAATAGGCTTGCGTGGACCTTTGCGGGTACGCGCATTTGTTTTGGTGCGCTGACCACGAACCGGCAGGCTGCGACGGTGGCGCAGGCCACGGTAGCATCCCAGGTCCATCAGGCGCTTGATGTTCATGCTGATTTCACGACGCAGATCACCTTCAGTCAGGTAATTTGCAACTTCAGCACGCAGTGTTTCGATCTGATCATCGCTCAGTTCAGAAATCTTGCTAGCCGGGTTAACACCGGTGTTAGCGCAGATGTTCTGAGCAGTTTGACGACCAACACCGTAGATGTAGGTCAACGAGATAACAGCGTGTTTGTTATCCGGAATGTTGACGCCTGCAATACGGGCCATTCATTCTCTCCGTTCAACGTTTCGCGTGTCGTATCTAATTTGCCTGTCTGATGACAAATAGATATTTGACCCCAATGCCTGGATTGAAGTTCATTAATCAAAAGTATTTATTTGCTTAACAAACCCCTGAGTCCTTAACAGAGGGGCGAAAGGGGTGAGATTCTACCCACCCCTTGTATAAAACTCAACCGCTCATGTAAACCATGAGCGGTTGTTTCTCGCCACGCACCCTTAATGTGCTGGATTACTCAGTATTTCCCCTCAGTGCAGCCCTTTGTTTTTAAAGGTTTACACCGAGAGGTGAGTATCAGCCCTGGCGCTGCTTGTGACGCGGTTCCGTGCTGCAGATTACGCGAACGCTACCGTTGCGCTTGATGATCTTGCAGTTACGGCAGATCTTCTTCACAGAAGCTCGAACTTTCATTAGTCCACTCCTTCAGCAGAATTATCGCAGCAGTCCACCGCCGCCATAACCCTTAAGATTGGATTTTTTCAGCAGTGACTCGTACTGGTGCGACATCAGGTGAGACTGAACCTGAGCCATCGTATCCATCACAACAACCACCACGATGAGCAATGATGTACCACCGAGGTAGAAAGGTACATTCGCTGAAACCACCAGGAACTGGGGCAGCAAACATACTGCTGTCATGTACAGCGCACCAAACATGGTCAATCGGGTCAGAACACCGTCGATATACTTCGCGGACTGTTCACCCGGGCGGATACCCGGGATAAATGCACCCGATTTCTTCAGGTTATCTGCTACATCTTTCGGGTTAAATACCAACGCCGTATAGAAGAAGCAGAAGAACACGATTCCTGCTGAGAACAGAATGATATTAAGCGGTTGACCTGGGCCAAGCGCCAGAGCCACATCCTGCAGCCATGCCATGCTCTCTCCCTGACCGAACCATTGTGCAATGGAGGCCGGGAACAACAGAATGCTGGAGGCAAAGATCGCCGGGATAACACCCGCCATGTTGACCTTCAGCGGCAAATGACTGCTTTGGGCGGCATAAACCTTTCGGCCTTGCTGTCGCTTGGCGTAGTTCACCGTTATCCGGCGCTGGCCGCGCTCAATAAAGACTACAAAGGCCACGATGGCAACTGCCAGCAGGGCAATTACCAGCAACGCCAGAATGTTAATATCGCCCTGACGCGCGGACTCAAATGACTGCCCGATAGCATTGGGCAGTCCGGCGACAATACCTGCAAAAATCAGAATAGAGATACCGTTACCAATACCCCGTTCCGTCACCTGCTCACCAAGCCACATCATAAACATGGCGCCGGTCACGAACGTGGTGATCGCAACAAAGTAGAAGCTCGGATCGGTATGATAAGCCACGCCCTGATTGGCGAGACCCACGGTCATACCCATACCCTGTACCAGTGCCAGCGCTAAAGTACCATAGCGTGTGTACTGGCTGATTTTGCGTCGTCCTGATTCCCCTTCCTTCTTCAGCTGTTCCAGCTGCGGGCTTACTACTGTCATCAACTGCATGATGATGGAAGCCGAAATGTAGGGCATGATCCCCAGGGCCAGTACAGACATCCGCTCCAGCGCACCGCCGGAGAACATGTTGAACAGACCGAGAATAGTCCCTTCATTTTGCTGGAACATCCGAGCCAGAGCATCAGGATTGATACCCGGGACTGGAATGTGTGCACCAATCCTGTATACCAGGATGGCCAGGAATACAAACTTGACGCGGGACCAGAGCTCATTCAAACCGCTCTGGTTTCCGGCAGGCATTGTCTTAGCCATTTAGTCCTCGATTTTCCCGCCAGCCGCTTCGATGGCCGCACGAGCGCCCTTGGTCACGGCCAGGCCTTTAATGGTAACTGCTTTAGAGATTTCGCCGGACAGTACCACTTTTGCACGCTTGATGCTACCGTTCACGATGTCAGCAGCCTTCAGGGCAGCCAGATCGATCACGTCAGCTTCAATTTTTGCAAGTTCGTTCAGACGAATTTCTGCAGTTACTGCAGCCAGGCGAGAGCTGAAGCCGTACTTGGGCAGACGGCGCTGCAGCGGCTGCTGACCACCTTCAAAACCCGGCTTGACGCTACCACCAGAACGGGACTTCTGACCTTTGTGACCACGGCCACCGGTCTTGCCCAAGCCGCTACCGGTACCACGACCGACGCGCTTGCCATCTTTACGGCTGCCTTCAGCCGGAGACAAAGAATTCAGTTTCATCTTTATTCTCCTTCCACACGAACCAGGTAAGACACTTTGTTTACCATGCCGCGTACGGACGGTGTGTCTTCAACTTCAACCGTGTGGTTGATACGGCGCAGTCCCAGGCCACGGACGCAAGCCTTATGGCTTTCGAGGCGACCACTGGTGCTCTTGATGAGCGTTACCTTGATCTTTTTATCAGCCATGACTTACCCCAGAATGTCTTCTACGGTTTTACCACGCTTGGCAGCCACAGCTTCAGGAGCACGCATTTCTTTCAGGGCCTTAAAGGTAGCCTGAACAACGTTCACCTTCTTGGTGGAACCATAGCACTTCGCCAGTACGTTGTGGACACCGGCAACTTCCAGAACGGCACGCATAGCGCCGCCTGCAATAACACCAGTACCTTCAGACGCAGGCTGCATGTAAACCTTGGATGCGCCGTGGTTGGCCTTGGTCGGGTACTGGATAGTAGTACCGTTCAGGTCAACCTGGATCATGTTGCGGCGAGCAGCTTCCATAGCCTTCTGGATAGCGACAGGCACTTCACGCGCCTTACCACGACCAAAACCTACTTTACCGTTGCCATCGCCAACTACGGTCAGCGCGGTGAAACCGAAAATACGGCCACCCTTAACAACCTTAGCTACGCGGTTAACTTCGACCAGCTTCTCGATGAAGCCTTCGTCGTTACTGTTCTTACGATCGTCTTTAGCCATTGCGCCCACCCTTTAGAATTCGAGACCGCTTTCACGGGCTGCGTCGGCCAGGGCCTTGACACGACCGTGGAACTTGAAACCGGAGCGATCGAAAGCAACCTTGGATACGCCAGCTTCTTTAGCACGCTCAGCGATCAGGGTGCCGACTTTCTTAGCGGCTTCGATGTTACCGGTAGCAGCTTCACGCAGGGACTTGTCCAGCGTGGAAGCAGATGCCAGTACTTTGTCCCCGTTCGGGGCAATTACCTGCGCGTAAATGTGACGCGGTGTGCGGTGGATAGACAGACGAACTGCCCCCAGCTCACGCATCTTCATACGTGCACGACGCGCACGACGCAGGCGGGATGTTTTCTTGTCGATCATGATGTCACCCTACCTTACTTCTTCTTGGCCTCTTTGCGACGAACGTATTCGTCAGCATAGCGGATACCCTTACCCTTATAAGGCTCGGGGCGGCGGAATTCACGGATTTCCGCAGCTACCTGGCCAACCAGCTGCTTATCAACACCCTTGATCAGAATTTCAGTCTGAGAAGGAGTTTCAGCAGTTACGCCTTCCGGCAGAGCGTAGTCAACCGGATGGGAGAAGCCGAGGGTCAGGTTCACGCTCTTGCCTTTGGCCTGAGCACGGTAACCAACACCGATCAGTTGCAGCTTTTTCTCGAAGCCCTTGGTTACGCCAGTAACCATGTTGTTGACCAGAGCACGAGTAGTGCCGGCCAGAGCGCGAGACTGCTTGCCACCGTCGCGAGGAGCGAAAGTCAGTGCATTCTCTTCCTGAGCGACTTCAACGTTTTGGTGAACGTTCAGTTCCAGCAGACCTTTGCTGCCCTTAACGGAAAGGGACTGACCATTCAGTTTTACTTCTACACCGGCCGGGATCTCAACCGGGGCTTTTGCTACGCGAGACATATCAGCCCTCCCTTAGAACACGGTGCAGAGAATCTCGCCACCAACACCGGCAGCGCGAGCCGCACGGTCGGTCATAACACCTTTGTTGGTGGAAACGATGGCAACACCCAGACCGCCGTTTACTTTCGGCAGTTCTTCAGCGCCTGCGTATGCACGCAGACCCGGACGGGAAGCGCGCTTCAGCTCTTCGATAACTGGCTTGCCTTCGAAGTACTTCAGCTCAACAGTCATCACAGGCTTCAGGTCACCTTCGATACGGAAGTCAGCAATGTAGCCTTCTTCTTTCAGTACCTTGGCAACAGCAGCCTTGATTTTGGAAGACGGAATAGCCACGTCGGCATGTTCCGCCATCTGGGCATTACGGATGCGAGTTAGCATATCTGCTAACGGGTCCTGCATACTCATTCTAAATTTCTCCTGGAAGAATCGTCGTGCTTACCAGCTGGCCTTAACCAGACCGGGCACGTCACCGCGCATCGCAGCTTCACGCAGCTTGATGCGGCTCAGTCCAAACTTACGCAGGTAAGCGTGAGGACGACCGGTTACACGGCAGCGGTTACGCTGACGGGCTTTGCTGGCGTCACGAGGCTGCTTCTGCAGAGCAACCAACGCGTCCCAACGCTCTTCTTCAGAGCTGTGAACGCTGTTGATGATTGCTTTCAGTTCAGCACGCTTCTTGGCGTATTTGGCAACGGTGCGCTCGCGCTTCAACTCCCGCTGCTTCATGGAAACTTTAGCCATCTGGCAGCTCCTTTTTACTTACGGAAAGGGAAGTTGAAGGCTTTCAGCAGGGCACGGCCTTCTTCATCGGTTTTTGCAGTGGTGGTGAACGTAATGTCCATACCACGCAGGGTATCGATCTTGTCGTAATCGATTTCCGGGAAGATGATCTGCTCTTTCACACCCATGCTGTAGTTGCCGCGACCGTCAAAAGACTTCGGGCTAACACCGCGGAAATCGCGGATACGAGGCATGGAGATGTCAACCAGACGCTCCAGGAAGTCGTACATACGCGCGCCACGCAGGGTCACTTTAACGCCGATCGGCCAGCCTTCACGTACTTTGAAGCCTGCAACAGATTTACGAGCGTAAGTGATCACCGGCTTCTGACCTGCAATTTTCTGCATGTCGCTCAGCGCGTGCTCAAGAATCTTCTTATCACCAAGTGCTTCACCAACACCCATGTTCAGGGTGATTTTGGTCAGCTTTGGTACTTGGTGAACGTTTGCGCAACCCAGCTCTTCTTTGATCTGGGGTACGAGTTCTTCACGGTATTGTTTGTGCAGATTTGACATTTCCCGCCTCACGCCTCAACCGGCTTGCCGTTGGACTTGAATACGCGGATTTTCTTACCTTCATCGAAGGAGAAGCCCACACGGTCAGCCTTCTGGGTTTCAGAATTCCAGATAGCCACATTGGAAGCCTGAATAGGGGCTTCCTTTTCCACGATACCACCGGGCGCGCCGAGCATCGGGTTAGGCTTCTGGTGCTTCTTCACCATGTTGATACCGGAGACAATCAGACGACCGTCGGCACGTACTTGCTGTACCTTGCCACGCTTGCCTTTGTCTTTACCTGCGATCACAACGATTTCATCGTCGCGACGGATTTTCTTCATTGCCATTTGATCAGCCTCTTACAGTACTTCGGGAGCCAGAGAAATGATCTTCATGAACTGTTCACCGCGCAGTTCACGAGTCACGGGCCCGAAGATACGGGTGCCAATCGGCTGCTGGTTAGCATTCAGCAGTACGGCAGCGTTACCGTCAAAACGGATGATGGAACCATCCGGACGACGAACGCCCTTACGGGTACGAACAACAACAGCTGTCATCACCTGGCCTTTTTTGACCTTACCGCGAGGAATTGCTTCCTTAACGGTTACTTTGATGATGTCACCAATGCCGGCGTAACGGCGATGAGAGCCACCCAGTACTTTAATGCACTGGACGCGGCGTGCGCCGCTGTTGTCAGCGACCTCGAGTTCAGTTTGGGTCTGGATCATTACTAATCTCCAAGCTCAAATTGCAGACGGGCGCCCGCTAATCCGTTCCACCTTAACGGACCCTGGGCGCCATGGCCTTATATTTGAGTTGCTCGCTCTACGATGGAAACCAGCTCAAAAGACTTAGTCTTTGAGAGCGGACGGGTTTCCTTGATTGTCACGGTGTCGCCCATGCGGCACTCGTTCTGCTCGTCGTGAGCGTGCAGCTTGGTGGACCGCTTTACGATTTTACCGTACAGCGGATGTTTAACACGACGCTCGATGAGGACAGTGATGGATTTGTCCATCTTGTCGCTCACAACCTTACCGGTCAGCGTACGGACTTTGACTTCTTCCATCTTAGTTACCTGCCTTCTCACCCAGCAACGTCTTAACACGTGCGATATCGCGCTTGGTCTGCTTCAGCAGATGAGTCTGGCTCAGCTGACCGGTCGCTTTTTGCATGCGGAAGTTAAACTGGTCCCGCAGCAGAGTCAGAAGCTGTTCGTTCAGCTCCTCGACAGATTTTTCACGCAGTTCAGCAGCGTTCATTACATCACCCCACGCTTAACGAAGGTGGTTTCAACAGGCAGCTTCGCTGCGCCCAGGGCAAACGCTTCACGCGCCAGCTCTTCTGGAACACCTTCCATTTCGTACAGGACCTTACCCGGCTGAATCTGGCATACCCAGTATTCAACGTTACCTTTACCTTTACCCTGACGAACTTCCAGAGGCTTCTTGGTAATAGGCTTGTCCGGGAAGACCCGAATCCAGATCTTACCGCCACGTTTAACGTGACGAGTCATGGCACGACGAGCGGCCTCGATCTGACGCGCGGTGATACGACCACGGCCAGTTGCTTTCAGCGCGTACTCACCGAAGCTCACTTTAGAACCACGGTGCGCCAGACCGCGGTTGCGGCCCTTCATCTGCTTGCGGAACTTGGTACGCTTAGGCTGTAACATTATGCGTACTCCTTATGCTTTACGAGCCGGGCGCTTTTTACCACGCTTCGGTTCTTTCGGTTGAGTTTCTTCAACCTGACCACCGATAACTTCACCTTTGAAGATCCACACTTTAACGCCCAGGACGCCGTAAGTGGTGTGAGCTTCATAGGTAGCGTAATCGATGTCAGCACGCAGGGTATGCAGAGGCACACGGCCTTCGCGGTACCATTCGGTACGGGCAATTTCAGCACCGCCCAGACGGCCGCCGATTTGAACCTTGATACCTTTCGCACCCAGACGCATAGCGTTCTGTACAGAGCGCTTCATGGCACGACGGAACATCACACGACGCTCCAGCTGGCCAGCGATGCTCTGTGCAACCAACATGGCATCAACTTCAGGCTTGCGCACTTCTTCGATGTTGATGTGGACCGGGCAGCCCATCATGTCGGAAACAGCTTTACGCAGCTTCTCTACGTCTTCACCCTTTTTACCGATCACGATACCAGGACGGGC
This sequence comes from Spongorhabdus nitratireducens, assembly GCA_947387575.1. Taxonomy (GTDB): domain Bacteria; phylum Pseudomonadota; class Gammaproteobacteria; order Pseudomonadales; family Endozoicomonadaceae; genus CANDOC01. The sequence goes on along the minus strand of CANDOC010000014.1, from coordinate 30,760 downwards.
AGTGTGGATAGTCACACGCGCGCTCTGGGCCGGACGTTGGATGTCGACACGGCTGACAGAAGCGTTTTTCAGCTTCTTCTCGATGAACGCACGAACCGCGAGGTCGTTGTTCAGCTTGTCAGCATAGTCCTTACCTTCTGCGTACCATACAGAGCGGTGGCTCTTTACGATACCCAGACGAATACCTGTAGGATGTACTTTTTGACCCATCTGATCGCTCCTTAAACTTCGGCTACCTTCACGGTAATGTGGCAAGTCCGCTTAAGAATGCGATCAGCACGGCCTTTAGCACGTGGCTTGATACGCTTCATGGTCATGCCTTCGTTAACAAACGCAGAACTGACCTTCAGCTCATCAATGTCCATGCCGTCGTTGTGCTCGGCATTGGCGATCGCGGATTCCAGAACCTTCTTGACCAGCTCAGCAGCTTTCTTGTTGCTGAAAGTCAGAACGTCCAGTGCTTCTGCAACATTCTTCCCACGAATCTGGTCTACGACCAAGCGTGCTTTCTGGGCAGAAATGCGAGCGCCTTTATGAATTGCTGCGACTTCGTTCATCTCTTACCTCTTAGCGCTTCTTGGCCTTTTTGTCTGCAGCGTGACCACGGTAGGTACGTGTTGCTGCAAACTCACCCAGCTTGTGGCCGACCATTTCTTCAGAAACGAAAACCGGCACGTGCTGACGACCGTTGTGAACGGCAATTGTCAGACCAACCATCTGAGGGATGATCATGGAGCGACGAGACCAGGTCTTGATCGGACGCTTACTTTTTGCTTCGAGGGCGTCTTCAACCTTCTTCAACAGGTGAAGGTCAATAAACGGCCCTTTTTTCAGAGAACGTGGCACTATCGTATCCCCTATCCTTCAACCTTATTTGGCGCCCCGACGACGAACAATCATCTTGTCGGTACGCTTGTTGGAACGTGTCTTGCGACCCTTGGTTGGCATACCCCATGGGCTGACCGGATGACGGCCACCGGAAGTACGACCTTCACCACCACCGTGCGGGTGGTCAACCGGGTTCATCGCAACACCGCGGACAGTAGGACGAACACCACGCCAGCGAGTAGCACCAGCTTTACCCAGAGAGCGCAGGCTGTGCTCACTGTTGGACACTTCGCCCAGAGTTGCACGGCAATCAGCCAGAATCTTGCGCATTTCACCGGAACGCAGACGCAGAGTTACGTAAGCACCTTCTTTAGCTACCAGCTGAGCAGAGGTACCCGCACTACGTGCGATCTGAGCGCCTTTACCAGGCTTCATTTCGATGCAGTGGATAACAGAACCGAGCGGCATGTTGCGCATCGGCATGGTGTTACCGGCCTTGATCGGTGCGTCTGCACCAGAGATCAGTTCTGCGCCGGCCTTAACGCCCTTGGGAGCGATAATGTAACGACGTTCACCGTCCATGTACTTCAGCAGGGCGATGTGCGCGCTACGGTTCGGATCGTATTCCAGGCGCTCAACGATTGCCGGGATACCATCCTTGTTGCGACGGAAGTCAACAATACGGTAATGCTGCTTGTGACCACCACCACGATGACGGGTAGTGATGCGGCCAGCATTGTTGCGACCACCACTTTTACTTTTCTTCTCGAGCAAAGGCGCGTAAGGAGCACCTTTGTGCAGGTCAGAGTTGACAACTTTGACAACGAAGCGGCGACCTGGAGAAGTCGGTTTGCATTTTACTACAGCCATCTCTCTCTCCTTTTACTCGGCGTCCGCAAAGTCGATGTCCTGACCCTGCTCCAGGGAGACGTAAGCTTTTTTCCAGTCGGAACGCTTACCCAGACCGCGTGCAGTACGCTTGGTCTTACCCTTGACAGTTACAGTACGAACAGCCTGAACACTGACGTCGAACAGTTGCTCAACGGCTTTTTTGATTTCAAGCTTGGTCGCGTCTTTGGTCACACGAAAAACGTACTGACCGTGCATGTCTGCCGCGACAGTGGCCTTTTCGGAAATGTGAGGCCCAAGCAGAACTTTGAGAATGCGTTCCTGGTTCATCCCAGCATCTCCTCGAATTTCTTCAGCGCAGCCACAGTCATGACAACTTTCTCATGAGCAATCAGGCTGACCGGATCGGTGCCCTGTACGTCGCGCACATCGATATGAGGGATGTTGCGAGCAGCCAGGTACAGGTTCTGTTCTACGCCTTCGGAAATGATCAGCGCGTTGCTGACGTTCAGTTCGTTCAGACGAGCAACAACCTGCTTGGTCTTAGGAGCTTCGATGTTGAAGCCTTCAACCAGTACCAGACGTTCCTGGCGAACCAGCTCAGACAGGATGGAACGCATCGCAGCGCGATACATTTTCTTGTTCAGCTTCTGAGCGTGATTCTGCGGCTTGGCAGCAAAAGTACGGCCGCCCCCACGCCACAGCGGGCTGCGGATGGTACCGGCACGAGCACGACCAGTGCCCTTCTGGCGCCATGGCTTACGGCCACCGCCACTTACTTCGCTGCGAGTTTTCTGCGCGCGGGTTCCCTGGCGTGCACCAGCCATGAACGCAACGACAGCCTGGTGAACCAGGGTTTCGTTGAATTCAGTAGCAAAGGTCACGTCAGAAACCTGAACGGTGCCCGCACCTGTTACATTCAGATCCATCACTTAATCCTCTCAGGCGCCAGCTTTGACAGCAGGTTTAACAATCACGTCAGCACCGGTAGCACCCGGTACAGCGCCCTTGATCAACAGCAGGTTACGCTCGCTGTCTACGCGAACGATTTCCAGAGACTGAACAGTCACCTGCTGAGCACCCATGTGGCCAGCCATTTTCTTGCCTTTGAAGACACGACCTGGAGTCTGACACTGACCGATGGAACCCGGTGCACGGTGAGACAGGGAGTTACCGTGGGTAGCGTCCTGAGTGCGGAAGTTCCAGCGCTTAACAGCACCCTGGAAACCCTTACCCTTGGACTGACCGCTTACGTCAACTTTCTGGCCAGCTTCAAAGATGTCAACCTTGATCAGGTCGCCAGCTTTGTGCTCGGCTTCGTCTTCGATGCGGAATTCCCACAGGCCCAGACCGGCTTCAACGCCAGCTTTGGCGTAGTGACCGGAAGCAGCCTTGTTTACACGGCTTGCTTTCTTGGCACCCATAGTCACCTGCACAGCGTTATAACCGTCGGTTTCAACGGTTCTAACCTGAGTCACGCGGTTAGGATCAACCTCAATAACTGTAACCGGCACTGCTGCGCCGTCTTCGGTAAAGATGCGGGTCATACCGCATTTCTTGCCGACTAATCCAATAGCCATATTAACCTCTCTTGTGTACGGGGCTGTTACCCGCTATGGCCGCCCATTCCAGAGCGTTACACACAGGCCTGCACATTCCCGTTGAAGATAATTCGCGGGAAAAGTATTACAGCCCCGGTATAGCTCCTGCTAATAGCTCCTGAAAAACTGCTTCAGGAAGCAATTCGGCTATTAACCGAGACTGATCTGAACCTCAACGCCTGCAGCCAGGTCCAGCTTCATCAGAGCGTCGACAGTTTTTTCTGTCGGCTCAACGATGTCGATCATACGCTTGTGAGTGCGGATCTCGTACTGATCACGTGCATCTTTATTAACGTGAGGAGAGATCAGTACGGTAAAACGTTCTTTGCGTGTCGGCAGGGGGATAGGGCCACGAACCTGCGCACCGGTACGCTTGGCGGTGTCCACGATTTCCTGGGTGGACTGGTCGATCAGCTTGTGATCAAACGCCTTCAAGCGAATACGAATCTGCTGTGTTTTTGGTTGAGTAGCCATTCACTCAAGCTCCGGCAACAAAGTAAAGAACAACGCCAGACAATCGATGTTGTCATGACAAAAGGAGGCGAAATTCTACTGATGTCAAAAAAAAGAGTCAACAAATAAACAGCCAGAGCCGCTATGGCACTGGGTCATTCTATTTATTTATTGCGCACAACTAACCCTATTTTAATTCTTATAAAGAGAAAAAAGAGTTAGTAATCAAGCGTATATATAAAAGAACCCGGCTTATAAAAAACCGGGTTCCTTAATGCTATTACCTAGCGGTCTTCAGTGAAATATCACTCGAAGATCTTGGCAACAACACCAGCACCTACGGTACGGCCACCTTCACGGATAGCGAAACGCAGGCCTTCGTCCATAGCGATCGGAGCAATCAGGGTAGCAACCATGTTTACGTTGTCACCCGGCATTACCATTTCAACGCCTTCTGGCAGTTCGCAAGAACCGGTCACGTCAGTAGTACGGAAGTAGAACTGCGGACGGTAGCCCTTGAAGAACGGAGTATGACGGCCGCCTTCGTCCTTGGACAGAACGTATACTTCTGCTTCGAACTTGGTGTGAGGAGTGATAGAACCCGGCTTGGACAGAACCTGACCACGCTCAACGTCTTCACGCTTAACACCACGCAGCAGTGCACCAACGTTCTCGCCTGCACGACCTTCGTCCAGCAGCTTACGGAACATTTCAACGCCGGTTACAGTAGTCTTGGTGGTTTCTTTAACACCAACGATTTCTACTTCTTCACCAACCTTGACGATACCGCGCTCAACACGACCGGTAACAACGGTACCACGACCAGCGATGGAGAATACGTCCTCGATCGGCAGCAGGAACGGCTGATCGATAGCACGCTCTGGCTCAGGGATGTACTCGTCCAGGGTTTCAACCAGACGCTTAACAGCGGTGGTACCCATTTCGTTGTCGTCCTGGCCGTTCAGAGCCATCAGAGCAGAACCGGTGATGATCGGAGTGTCGTCACCCGGGAAGTCGTACGCGCTCAGCAGTTCGCGAACTTCCATTTCTACCAGTTCCAGCAGCTCTTCGTCGTCAACCATGTCTGCTTTGTTCAGGAATACAACGATGTAAGGTACACCAACCTGACGGGACAGCAGGATGTGCTCACGAGTCTGAGGCATGGGGCCATCAGCAGCGGAACATACCAGAATAGCGCCGTCCATCTGAGCAGCACCGGTGATCATGTTCTTAACGTAGTCAGCGTGTCCTGGGCAGTCTACGTGCGCGTAGTGACGCTCGGTGGAATCGTACTCTACGTGTGCAGTAGAGATGGTGATACCACGCTCACGCTCTTCAGGAGCGTTGTCGATCTGATCGAATGCTTTAGCTTCGCCACCGAAAACTTCAGCACATACGCGAGTCAGAGCAGCAGTCAGAGTGGTTTTACCGTGGTCAACGTGACCGATGGTACCAACATTGACGTGCGGCTTGTTACGTTCAAACTTTTCCTTAGCCATGTCACTTAGCCCTTAAATGTTAAGTGGATCAGGAATTAACCCTGGTTCTTCATCACAGATTCAGCGATATTCATCGGAGCTTCCGCATATTCGCTAAATTCCATGGAGTATGTTGCACGACCCTGTGTTGCGGAACGCAGGTCGGTAGCGTAACCAAACATCTCACCCAGAGGTACCTGAGCGCGAATGGTCTTGCCTGACGGTGTGTCTTCCATGCCCTGGACCAGACCGCGACGGCGGTTCAGGTCGCCCATGACATCACCCATGTAATCTTCAGGGGTGACGACTTCCACCTTCATCATCGGCTCCATCAGAACAGGACGAGCGCCCTTGTCCTTCAGCAGCTTGGTAGCCTGAGATGCAGCGATTTTAAACGCCATTTCACTGGAGTCAACATCGTGGAAGGAACCGTCGAACAGACGCGCCTTCAGACCCAGCAGTGGGTAGCCGGCCAGAACACCGTTCTTCATCTGCTCGGAGATACCCTTCTCGATTGCAGGGATGTATTCCTTCGGAATCACACCACCAACGATCTCGTTCAGGAACTCCAGGCCTTCGTCATCACCGCTAGCCGGAGAGAATTCGATCACAACGTGACCGTACTGACCACGACCACCAGACTGACGAGCAAACTTGTGGTTGATCTCTACGGAGTTGGTGATCTTCTCGCGGTACGCAACCTGAGGCTTACCAATGTTGGCTTCAACATTGAACTCACGACGCATACGGTCAACGAGGATGTCCAGGTGCAGTTCACCCATACCGGAGATGATGGTCTGGCCGGTTTCTTCATCGGTGTGAACGCGGAAAGACGGATCTTCCTGAGCCAGCTTGCCCAGTGCGATGCCCATCTTTTCCTGGTCAGCCTTGGACTTCGGCTCAACTGCTACGGAAATTACCGGATCCGGGAATTCCATGCGCTCCAGAACAATCTTGTTGTCCATGTTGCACAGGGTGTCACCGGTGGTAACGTCCTTCAGACCGATCAGAGCTACGATGTCACCCGCCAGACACTCTTTGAGTTCTTCACGGTTGTTCGCGTGCATCTGAACCATACGACCAACGCGCTCACGCTTCTCTTTAACAGAGTTGAACACGGTGTCGCCGGACTTCAGGATACCGGAGTAGTTACGAACGAAGGTCAGGGTACCTACGAACGGGTCGGTAGCAATCTTGAATGCCAGAGCAGCAAACGGAGCGCTATCGTCAGCTTCGCGGGTCTCTACGGTTTCACCGTCTTCCAGAGTACCTTCGATCGCTTTTACTTCCTTCGGAGAAGGCATGAATTCGATAACAGCGTCCAGTACTGCCTGCACACCCTTGTTCTTGAACGCAGAACCACCGAATACCGGAATGATTTCGTTCGCCAGGGTGCGGGCACGGATACCAGCCTTGATTTCTTCCTCGGAAAGCTCACCTTCTTCAAGGTACTTTTCCATCATTTCTTCGGAAGCTTCGGCAGCGGACTCAACCAGGTACTCGTGCATTTCAGCACAGGTATCAGCCAGTTCAGCCGGGATATCCTCATAGGTGAAGGTCATGCCCTGATCGGCTTCATTCCAGATGATAGCCTTCATTTTGATCAGGTCGACAACACCCTTGAATTCGTCTTCAGCACCGATAGTCATCTGCAGCGGCACAGCGTTGGCGCCCAGACGATCTTTCAGCTGCTCGACTACCATCATGTAGTCTGCGCCGGCACGGTCCATCTTGTTGACGAATACCATGCGCGGAACTTCGTATTTGTTAGCCTGACGCCAAACGGTTTCAGTCTGGGGCTGTACGCCGGAAGAGCCACACAGAACAACAACAGCACCGTCCAGTACACGCAGGGAACGCTCTACCTCGATGGTAAAGTCAACGTGTCCAGGGGTGTCGATGATGTTTACGCGATGCTCGTCAAACTGAGCATCCATACCACGCCAGAAACAGGTAGTCGCAGCAGAAGTGATGGTGATACCACGCTCCTGTTCCTGCTCCATCCAGTCCATGGTAGCAGCGCCGTCATGTACTTCACCGATCTTGTGAGAAAGACCGGTGTAGAACAGAACACGCTCAGTGGTAGTGGTCTTTCCCGCATCGACGTGCGCACAGATACCGATGTTACGGTAGCGGCTGATCGGAGTTTTACGGGCCACAGTGCAATCCTCTGAGTATTAGAAACGGTAGTGGGAGAAGGCCTTGTTGGCTTCAGCCATACGGTGCACGTCTTCACGCTTCTTGACGGCGGCACCTTTGTTCTCTGCAGCATCCAGCATTTCGCCGGCCAGACGCAGATCCATGGACTTCTCGCCGCGCTTGCGCGCTGCGTCTACCAGCCAACGCATGGCCAGGGCAGTACGACGGGATGGGCGAACTTCTACGGGCACCTGGTAGGTAGCACCACCCACACGGCGGGATTTAACCTCAACCACTGGCGCGATGGATTCCAGCGCCTTTTCGAATACTTCCAGCGGGTTCTCGTTGCCGCGCTCCTGGATCTTGTCCAGAGCACCGTAAACGATGCGCTCAGCAATGGATTTTTTACCGCTAATCATCACGTGGTTGATGAATTTAGCCAGAGTTGTGTTACCGAACTTAGGATCCGGCAGTACTTCGCGTTTCGCGACGACTCTTCTTCTAGGCATGATAAGTCCTCAAACCTTCAGGTTATTTCCGAGATCAAGCTTTTTACAGCTCAAATCAAGCTATGACTCGGCCTTACTCTTATCTGTCTACTTTGACTTCACCGGGACAAACAGGGTTTGCACTGGCAAGCTGTCATAACAGCTAAAAGTCTGGCGAGAAGTACATTCTGCAGGCATTGCCCGAGCCGTTTTTTCGCAATTGAAAAATAGCTCAACAGAATGCTACTTGACGCTAAATCAGGATTTAGGCTTCTTGGTACCGTACTTGGAACGGCCCTGCTTACGATCGTTAACACCCTGGGTATCCAGGCTACCGCGAACGGTGTGGTAACGAACACCTGGCAAGTCTTTTACACGACCGCCACGGATCAGAACAACGGAGTGTTCCTGCAGGTTGTGACCTTCACCACCGATGTAGGAAGTTACTTCGAAACCGTTGGTCAGGCGCACACGGCAAACCTTACGCAGAGCGGAGTTCGGCTTCTTCGGAGTAGTGGTGTATACACGGGTGCAAACGCCACGCTTCTGCGGGCAGCTTTGCAGTGCAGGCACGTCGGTCTTTTTGACCTTGCGCTTGCGAGGCTTGCGTACAAGCTGGTTAATAGTTGCCATTCGGCGACTCCAAGTATTTCTTCTAAATCACACCATCGACGCTTCAGAGGAAACGCATGTCACTGGCGACACAAGCGCCGACAAGTATGGCTTCAGAGTTAAAAGCGATAAAAAATACCGCAGTGGGCCCGGTTCCCGGCAGCCAGATTTCCAGAGTTAGTACCCTGAAAGGCATGTCCGATCTTATTTTTGCCGTGCCAGTTCAGCACAGATCATCGGGAACCCAGTAAAAGGCGATGAATTTTACTCATGCTGCCCGTCAATCGTCAATATCATAAATGGCCGCTTTGGGTGCGGCATATACAAAAATTTCACGGGCAACACCACCCTTTTCAGCTACAACCTGAAAATAGTTCTTTATTTTCAAATATTTAGTCTGAAAAGAGTGGTAAAGACAGGTCAGGCATCTATTAGCATGTCAGGCGAGTTATCGATGGTATCTTCGAAGGCTTTCAGGCGCTTATAGATTGAAATCAGCTCAACAATAACACTCCAGGAGTTCACAAGAAACTGGAATGACTCCTCCACCTTGCCAAAAGCACGGATAACCTGCTGCATCACACCCAGTGTGATGGCACCGGCAACAATCGTTGGCCCCATGGCAACATAAGGCACAATCACGGTGAATTGCAGATAGGACCACTTGGCAATATCGAAGTAAAGGTAATGCTTGTACAGAGTAAAATAGTTTTTACGCACATTGCCGTACAGTTCCTTAATGGTGAGCGGCGCAGCACGTTCATCATGATCCTCCCCCAGCACCAGCTCTTTTCGATAAGCCGCCTCGACCCGCTGGTTATTGAATTCCAGCCCAGGCAGCTTGATCCCTACCAGTGCCAGTAGAATCGTACCCGCAGCTGCCGAGATAATGGCAATAAATACAAAGGCATGATCAACCGGACCAATCCAGGGCAGCTCACCAACATGAGAACTCAGGCCCCAGAGAATTGGCAGGAAGGCTGCAAGGGTCATTAATGATCGCATCAATGCAACGCCCAGCGTTTCCATAATCCGGGCAAAACGCATCGTATCTTCCTGCACCCGCTGGGCCGCACCTTCGATATGACGTAACTGCTGCCAGTTAGCCATATAGTATTCATTCATGGCGGTACGCCAGCGGAACACATAATGCTTGATAAAGAACTCCAGTAGCACCGCAACCACAATATAGGTACCGGCTATCTCGGCGAAGGTGACACACTGCGCAAGAAATTCATCGAAGGTATGTTTTCCGGGGTTCCCCAAGGAGTCCTGAATGGTGTTGTAAAAACTGCCGAACCATTCGTTGATTTTGACGTCGAGCTGAACCTTGTACCAGGTCACCAGCAGGATTGCGATCGAGCCTGCCAGCGACCACGACAGCCATTTCTTATTAAGGAAGAACGATTTAAACATTCATTATTTCCATTGGCCGGGTTATTTGTAGTTTTAATACAACAAATAGTTATCTCTGTTTTCAATAAAGGACAGAAATGCCGATCACGCAATGTGCGCGACACTCAGCCTTAAACAGAGCAGACCCATGGAAGTAATAAAAGTTCGTATCAATCCAGCTGATAAATCGCCGTGCTTCCGGAGACTTCATTACCAACAACCAACAAGGGTTTTCCGGTTGGACTGTCATTGGCAACAATCACTGTCATTCCTTCCGGCGAAAGGTCGCCCCCCATTTCCGGGTGCTTGCTGACATCTACATCAAAGCTGCGGTTATGAACGTAATCCACAAAGAAAGCCTGTTCCGGCACAGTGATGTCATACATCATGATGCCGCCGGTACGCTCCAGTCCGACAAAGGCATAGGTTCTGTCCCGCACCTGACCAATTGCCAGTGCTTCCGGCTCCGGTCCTTTGTCATCACTGCGGCTGTCACCCTTTGAAGCATCATCATTATTGTTGAAGTTGGTTCCGAGACGCGCTGCAGTAATACGTTCAAAATCACTGCCGGAGTCAAAAACCTGCTTACCGTTTTCATCCCAGATGGAGAATGAACGGCCACCAAAAGAGAACAGTTTTTCGTAACGACCGTCGTTGTTTTCATCACCCATTGCAGTAGTGACCTTTAGACGCCCCAGTTCTTTCTTGTCTTTAACACTGCTCTTGTTCGGGTGAGATTTGGCAACTTTGATTTTCCCGGCCCGCTTTTCCTCAGAGAAGCCTTTATAGTCACGGGCATCACCTTCATTGGCTGTCACAAAGTAGGTTTTGCCTTCGGTCTCATACGCTGCCAACGTATCAGGCTGATACATGCCATAAACCCCGGACCAGGGTTTGATATTGACACCACCATCCTTGTTGCTGGCATCAATAGCTGAAGTGCCGAAATCCTTGAAGCCAAGCGCCACAATTTTATCCACAGACGCGGTTTCAATATCGATTACCGCAACGGCGTTATTTTCCTGTAGTGAAACAAAAGCCTTATTACCGCTAGGAGCCACTGCAATATATTCAGGCTCCAAGTCCTGAGCTACAGAAGCCCCCGGACCAAACACTCGAACCGCTTTCGGCAACTCATTGTGACGACGCCCCGATTTATTGAAATCATCAAATCGAATCGTCCGAATATTACCGCCACGCTTCTGATCAACAACAGCAATCAGTGAAATGCTGCCTTCAGGGTCATTCAGATAATCATCAGAAGGCTCCCCTTCATTTGCCGCCATCACATAACGTCCATCGGGAGTAAAGGTCACCATATCCGGTAACGCGCCGACCGTTACGTAATTACTGAATTGAGCCTCACCGTCAGCCTGTAACTGATAAAAGGCCACAATACCGGGTTGTTGCTTGTTTTTGTTTTCCACCGCAACTGCCAGTAAATCGCCTTTTACTGCGACGCTATTTGCTGCCCCCAGTGTCAGCTCGGGAATATCTTCGGAAACATTGATACGGCTTTTCAACGGAATATTGGAAGCCGCACGCGGATTCAGCAGTGGCTTTCCTTCAAGATGGGAGATATCCAGAATATCAACAGCATTCTTGCCTGAGTTCACAACCAGAACTGACTGGCTGCGGGGATGCCAGCTGACAATTTCTGCAGCGCCGTCAAAATAGATATTTGATGCGTGTCGTCCAACCAGCGTCATGGTCGCAGCATTGTTTTTCTGCACTGAAGCATCAGGCTTCACCGCACAACCTGTCAGCGCTATCGAAGCACCGAGCACCGCAGCTGAAATCAACCCTGATTTAAATTGCATCCACTTCACCTTGTCATGTCATTTCAAGAGATGCTTTTTTATATAAAGCTACGGTGACAGTTCAATGACAATTACGACTTCCTTTGACATAGCATCAACTTTATCCACAGGAGTCATGCATGGTGATTTATGAAGTCAATCTGGCGATAGAGCCCGATATTCTGGATAAGTATCTGCTCTGGCTACAGCAACATATTCAGGCAATTTTGAAGCTTGAAGGTTTTACAACGGCTGACACTTACACACTGGAGAGTGACGATGAGAAGTATCATCTTCGCGTGCAGTATTATTTGAAGGATCGTGAGAGTTTGCAGGCGTATTTTGATCATCACGCCACTGCATTTCGCAACGATGGATTACAACGGTTTGGAGGAAAGTTTTCTGCCAATCGAAACATACTGACAGCCAGACCACTCATAACGGCATAGTTGATGGCCGGCAATAATAATGCCCGCAGAACAGCGGGCACCGGAACTTACTCAGCTTCAGTAACAGCTTCCTGTTCATTCACTGTTGCATCTTCTGTTTGCTTTGCATCATCCATATTCACACCGGCAACATTCAGTGCCAGCTTGCCGCCCTGCATCTGAATTTCATAATCCATAATGTAACGGCGGTCGTGACCAAACTTTTCCCGCTTGCGGTCAATCATCATACTCAAGTCACTGTCTGCGCCTTCAATATGATCATCAGAAACAGTGCCTTTTTCCTTCAGGGTCTGCAGCAGGCTGTTTTTCTTTTCATCGTCCAGCAATCCCAGGTTCCAGCACAGCACAGAAAACTGCAGCGCACCTTTCTGTTCATCCAGGTTCTCGGTCATGCGAACCAGCGGTGCTGCGAATTGAGTCAGCGCTTCTGACAGCTTGCCAAGTGCGGAAGCATTGGTCCGCGCTTTAACACCAAACTTTTTGGTTACCCGCTTCTGCAGTTTAACTTCCGGTGCCTGACTGACAGCCTGTTTGGTTTTACGTTTCTGGCGCTTGGCTTCTTTCAGCTTTCGTTTCTGGCTCATGGAGGGACAACTCGGACTTTAAGATATTAAAAAAAAAGAGCTGCAGATATCTGCAACTCTTTCTGGTGTGCATCAGATCACAGTGCAGCGGCACTCTGCAGGAGCAGAGCGCCGTCACTCCAATCAGGCGTCGCCGGAGCTCAGAGCTTCGGACAGAGCCTCTGCCACTTCGTCGTGGCTGATCTGTGGTACCGGGATATCGAATTCCGGTACATCGCGCTTGCTGCGACGATCTTCGTGGTACTTCAGACCGGTACCGGCCGGAATCAGACGACCCACAACAACGTTTTCCTTCAGACCACGCAGGTAGTCTTTCTTGCCGGTTACGGCAGCTTCGGTCAGGACACGGGTAGTCTCCTGGAAGGAAGCAGCAGAAATGAAGGATTCGGTCGCCAGAGACGCCTTGGTAATACCCAGCAGCACACGCTCGTACTTGGCCGGGAACTTGTCCTGGGCAACCAGCACTTCGTTCTCTTCCAGTACGCGGGTGATTTCCAGCTGATCACCACGGATCAGGGAAGAATCGCCAACTTCGCTCACTTCAACCTTGCGCAGCATCTGGCGCAGAATGGTTTCAATGTGCTTGTCGTTGATCTTTACACCCTGCAGACGGTATACGTCCTGAATCTCGTTGATGATGTAAACCGCCAGAGCGCTTACACCCAGCAGACGCAGGATATCGTGCGGGTTATCCGGGCCGTCGGAAATAACTTCACCCTTGGTAACCTGTTCGCCTTCGAACACGTTCAGGTGACGCCACTTCGGAATCAGCTCTTCATACGGATCAGCACCGTCGGTCGGGGTGATGACCAGACGCTTCTTACCCTTGGTTTCCTTACCGAAACCAATGGTACCGGAGATCTCTGCACGGATAGAAGATTCTTTCGGCTTCCGCGCTTCGAACAGGTCGGCCACTCGTGGCAGACCACCGGTGATGTCCTTGTTACCACTGGACTGCTGCGGAATACGGGCAATGATGTCACCCACTTCCACATTAGCACCGTCCTTGATGCTGACCAGAGCGTCAGCCGGCAGGAAGTACTGAGCAGGTACATCGGTACCCGGCAGTTTCAGCTCATTACCGTTTTCGTCCAGCAGCTGGATAGCCGGACGGATGTCCTTACCAGCGGACGGACGATCTTTCGGATCCAGCACTTCAATACTCGACAGACCGGTCAGTTCGTCAGTCTGCTTCTTGACAGTAATGCCTTCATCCATACCGATGAACTTCACGTGACCGGAAATTTCGGTAACGATCGGGTGGGTGTGTGGATCCCACTTGGCAACGATCTGGCCAGCTTCGATTTCAGCGCTGTCCTTAACAGACAGAACTGCACCGTAAGGCAGCTTGTAGCGCTCACGCTCACGACCAAACTCATCCGCTACAGCCAACTGGCCGGAACGGCTGACAGATACCAGTGAACCATCGGCCTTTTCTACAGACTTCAGGTTGGACAGACGCACGGTACCTTTGGTCTTCACAGTGATGTTGTCTTGCGCCGCATTTCTGGACGCAGCACCACCGATGTGGAAGGTACGCATGGTCAGCTGGGTACCCGGCTCACCGATGGACTGGGCAGCGATAACACCAACTGCTTCACCCACGTTGATCAGGTGACCACGGGCCAGGTCACGACCGTAGCAGCTGGCACATACGCCGTGCTTGGTCTCACAGGTAATCGGAGAACGGGTGATTACCTCGTCGACGTTCAGAACCTCGAGCTTCTTGACCCACTTCTCATCAACCAGAGTGCCGGCTTCGATGGCAACATCGTCGCTACCCGGGATGTAAACGGTTTCTGCGATAACACGACCCAGAATACGCTCACCCAGCGGCTCAACTACGTCACCGCCTTCGATGTGCGGTGTCATGGTCAGACCTCTGGAGGTGCCACAGTCTTCTTCAGTGACAACCAGGTCCTGCGCCACGTCTACCAGACGGCGGGTCAGGTAACCGGAGTTCGCAGTCTTCAGAGCGGTATCCGCCAGACCCTTACGAGCACCGTGAGTAGAGATGAAGTACTGCAGTACGTTCAGACCTTCACGGAAGTTCGCGGTAATCGGCGTCTCGATGATGGAGCCGTCCGGCTTGGCCATCAGACCACGCATACCGGCCAGCTGACGAATCTGGGCTGCGGAACCCCGCGCACCGGAGTCGGCCATCATGTAAACGCTGTTGAAGGATTCCTGATCAACTTCCTTGCCTTCACGGTCGATGACAGTGTCGGTTTTCAGGTTGTCCATCATGCGCTTGGCCAGCATTTCGTTGGCACGGGACCAGATATCGATAACCTTGTTGTATTTCTCGCCCTGGGTTACCAGACCGGAAGCAAACTGATTTTCGATTTCACGGACTTCGCTGTAAGCGTCATCGATGATGCGGCTCTTCTCATCCGGGATAACGAAGTCGTTAACACCGATGGAAGCACCGGAAATTGCAGCGTAGCTGAAGCCGAGGTACATCAGCTGGTCAGCGAAGATAACGGTTTCCTTCAGACCTACGTTGCGGTAGCAAACGTTGATCAGGCCGGAAATCGCTTTCTTGGTCATCTTCTGGTTGACCAGTTCGAACGGCATGCCTTCCGGTACGATATCCCACAGCAGGACACGACCCACAGTGGTGTCAGCCAGGAAGGTACGTTCTTTCAGCTCACCGCCTTCTTCGTCACGTACCTTTTCAGAGATACGAACCTTGACGCGGGAGTGCAGCTCGGCACCGCCGGTACGATACGCACGCAGCGCTTCGTTAACGTCAGTAAAGGCACAGCCTTCACCCTTGGCGTTAATACGCTCACGGGTGATGTAGTACAGACCCAGTACCACGTCCTGGGAAGGTACGATAATCGGTTCGCCGTTTGCCGGAGCCAGGATGTTGTTGGTAGACATCATCAGGGCACGGGCTTCCAGCTGGGCTTCCAGTGTCAGCGGTACGTGTACCGCCATCTGGTCACCGTCGAAGTCAGCGTTGTACGCCGCACAAACCAGCGGATGCAGCTGGATTGCCTTACCTTCGATCAGCACCGGTTCGAACGCCTGGATACCGAGACGGTGCAGGGTCGGCGCACGGTTCAGCATAACCGGATGTTCGCGGATAACTTCAGCGAGAACGTCCCACACTTCCGGGGTTTCGCGCTCGACCATCTTCTTGGCAGCCTTGATGGTGGTCGCCAGACCACGGGCTTCCAGCTTGCCGAAGATGAACGGCTTGAACAGTTCCAGTGCCATCTTCTTGGGCAGACCACACTGGTGCAGACGCAGGGTAGGACCTACGGTAATTACAGAACGGCCGGAGTAGTCAACACGCTTACCCAGCAGGTTCTGACGGAAACGACCCTGCTTACCCTTGATCATGTCAGCCAGGGATTTCAGCGGGCGCTTGTTGGAACCGGTGATGGCACGACCACGACGGCCGTTGTCCAGCAGGGCGTCAACAGCTTCCTGCAGCATACGCTTCTCGTTGCGTACGATGATGTCAGGGGCGTTGAGGTCCAGCAGACGCTTCAGACGGTTGTTACGGTTGATAACCCGACGGTACAGATCGTTCAGGTCGGAAGTCGCAAAACGACCACCGTCCAGCGGTACCAGCGGACGCAGATCCGGCGGCAGAACAGGCAGTACGTCCAGAATCATCCAGCTCGGCTCGTTGCCGGAGTTGTGGAATGCTTCCAGCATCTTCAGACGCTTGGACAGCTTCTTCAGACGGGTTTCAGAGTTAATGCTCGGCAGCTCTTCACGCAGAATGTCGATCTCTTCTTTCAGATCAATATCCTTCAGCAGCGCCTGGATGGCTTCCGCACCCATGCGGGCATCGAAGTCATCGCCGAATTCTTCCAGTGCTTCGTAGTATTCTTCGTCACTCAGCAGCTGGCCCTTGTCCAGAGTAGTCATACCCGGATCGATAACCACGTAGGATTCGAAGTACAGAATCCGTTCCAGGTCACGCAGGGTAACGTCCAGCAGCAGACCGATACGGGACGGCAGGGACTTCAGGAACCAGATGTGGGCAACCGGGCTGGCCAGTTCAACGTGACCCATACGCTCACGACGAACCTTGGACAGCGCAACTTCTACGCCACACTTTTCACAGATAACACCACGGTGCTTCAGGCGCTTGTACTTACCGCACAGGCACTCGTAGTCTTTTACCGGGCCAAAGATTTTGGCACAGAACAGGCCGTCACGCTCAGGCTTGAACGTACGGTAGTTGATTGTCTCCGGTTTTTTTACTTCACCGAAGGACCAGGAACGAATCAGTTCTGGAGAAGCCAAGCCGATACGAATCGAGTCGAATTCTTCAGACTGTCCCTGGGTCTTAAGCAGATTCAGCAGGTCTTTCAAGATTTAATCTCCTCGCGGTGGTGGGCGGGAGTGCGCGCTCCCGCCACCGCTAAAAGTCTGTCTTATTCGTTTTCAAGCTCGATATCGATGCCCAGAGAGCGAATTTCCTTCACCAATACGTTGAAGGACTCGGGCATACCGGCTTCCATTCGATGATCGCCGTCGACGATGTGCTTATACATCTTGGTACGACCTGCGACGTCGTCAGACTTGACTGTCAGCATTTCCTGCAGGGTGTAAGCGGCACCGTAAGCTTCCAGTGCCCACACTTCCATCTCACCGAAGCGCTGACCACCGAACTGAGCCTTACCGCCCAGCGGCTGCTGGGTAACCAGAGAGTAAGAACCAGTAGAACGTGCGTGCATCTTGTCGTCTACCAGGTGGTTCAGCTTCAGCATGTACATGTAACCAACGGTTACCGGACGGTCGAACTGATCACCGGTACGGCCATCGTGCAGATTGAACTGACCACTGTCGTCGATATCAGCCAGACGCAGCAGTTCCTTGATCTCGGCTTCCTTGGCACCGTCGAATACGGCAGTTGCCATCGGAACACCCTTGCGCAGGTTCTGTGCCAATTCAGTGATCTCGGCATCGCTCATGGCATCCAGATCAACTTTCTGGCGACCACTGCCCACACCGTTGTAGACCTGATCCAGGAACTTGCGGATCTCGGCCATGGCACGCTGGGACTCGATCATTTCATTGATCTTGTCACCCAGACCACGGGCAGCTGCACCCAGGTGAGTTTCCAGTACCTGACCAACGTTCATACGGGACGGTACACCCAGCGGGTTCAGAACGATGTCGACAGGGTTACCGTTCTCATCGTACGGCATGTCTTCTACCGGCATGATGATGGAGATAACACCCTTGTTACCGTGACGACCCGCCATCTTGTCACCCGGCTGGATGCGACGCTTGATTGCCAGGTAAACCTTGACGATCTTCAGTACACCCGGAGCCATGTCGTCGCCGGACTGCAGCTTCTTCTTCTTGTCTTCGAAGCGTTCGTCGTGAGCGGCGCGCAATTCTTTCAGCTGCTTCTGGGCAGCGTCCAGGTGCTCGTTCAGGGTTTCGTCAGCCATGCTGAGCTTGAACCACTGCTCGTGTTCCAGACCGTTCAGGTATTCGTCAGAGATGCTGTCGCCCTTGCTCAGTGCAGGACCACGGTCTGCCGGCTGGCCAACCAGGGATTCACGCAGACGGGCAAAGGTGTCTTCCTCAACGATCCGGAACTCTTCGTTCAGATCCTTGCGGAATTCATCCAGCTGGGCCTTCTCGATAGACAGGGCGCGGGAATCTTTCTCAACGCCGTCACGAGTGAAGACCTGTACGTCGATAACGGTACCTTTGACAGAAGTCGGTACACGCAGGGAAGTGTCCTTAACGTCGGACGCCTTCTCACCGAAGATCGCACGCAGCAGTTTTTCTTCCGGAGTCAGCTGGGTTTCGCCTTTCGGCGTTACCTTGCCAACCAGAATGTCGCCAGCGCCAACTTCAGCACCCACGTAAACAATACCGGCTTCATCCAGCTTGTTCAGTGCGGATTCACCAACGTTCGGAATATCGGAAGTGATTTCTTCCGGTCCCAGCTTGGTGTCACGTGCCACACAGGTCAGTTCCTGAATATGGATAGTGGTGAAGCGGTCTTCCTGAACAACACGCTCGGAAACGAGGATGGAGTCCTCGAAGTTGTAACCGTTCCAGGGCATGAACGCGACGCGCATGTTTTGACCCAGCGCCAGTTCACCCATATCGGTGGACGGGCCGTCAGCCAGGATGTCACGACGGGCAACCTTGTCACCTTCTTTAACCAGCGGCAGCTGGTTGATGCAGGTGTTCTGGTTAGAACGGGTGTATTTGGTCAGGTTGTAGATATCCACACCGGCTTCGCCTGGCTGGATTTCATCACCGTTAACGCGGATTACGATACGACCGGCATCAACAGTATCTACAACACCACCACGACGGGCTACGACACAGACACCGGAGTCACGGGCTACGTTCAGCTCCATACCGGTACCAACCAGCGGCTTGTCAGCACGCAGGGTCGGAACAGCCTGACGTTGCATGTTGGAACCCATCAGCGCTCGGTTAGCATCGTCGTGCTCGAGGAACGGAATCAGGGATGCAGCAACAGATACAACCTGACGCGGAGATACGTCCATATACTGGACTTTTTCCGGCC
The DNA here is from genome assembly GCA_947387575.1 of Spongorhabdus nitratireducens. Lineage (GTDB taxonomy): Bacteria > Pseudomonadota > Gammaproteobacteria > Pseudomonadales > Endozoicomonadaceae > CANDOC01. The sequence continues at coordinate 11,556 of CANDOC010000014.1, read as the reverse complement.
CCATCAGGGTAAATTCGTTGCGGTGACGTACGTTAACCAGTTCTTCCTGCAGCTCGCCCGCTTCGTTCATGACAGCGGAAGCCTGCGCGATAACGTATTCACTCTCTTCAATGGCAGACAGGTAATGAATGTCTTCAGTTACCTTGCCGTCAATAACCTTGCGGTACGGGCTTTCCAGGAAGCCGAAATCGTTGGTACGGGCATAGGTTGCCAGAGAGTTGATCAGACCGATGTTCGGACCTTCAGGGGTCTCGATCGGACAGACACGACCGTAGTGAGTCGGGTGTACGTCTCGAACCTCAAAGCCGGCACGCTCACGGGTCAAACCACCCGGGCCAAGCGCAGATACACGACGCTTGTGCGTGATTTCGGACAGCGGGTTGTTCTGGTCCATGAACTGGGACAGCTGGCTGGAACCGAAGAATTCCTTGATGGCCGCTGCAACAGGCTTGGCATTGATCAGATCCTGAGGCATCAGGCCTTCGGAATCTGCCAGAGACAGACGTTCTTTAACCGCACGCTCAACACGTACCAGACCTACACGGAACTGGTTCTCGGCCATTTCGCCAACAGAACGGATACGACGGTTACCCAGGTGATCGATATCGTCGCAAACGCCTTTACCGTTACGGATATCAACCAGAATCTTCATGACATCAACGATGTCCTGGGTATCAAGAACGCCCGGACCGATATCATTTTCACGTCCCAGACGACGGTTGAACTTCATACGACCAACAGCAGACAGGTCGTAGCGCTCGGTTGTGAAGAACAGGTTCTGGAACAGCTGTTCTGCAGCTTCCTGAGTCGGCGGCTCACCCGGGCGCATCATGCGGTAGATTTCTACCAGTGCGTCCAGCTGGGTAACAGTGGTGTCGGTACGCAGGGTATCGGAAACGAAAGAACCGCAGTCCAGTTCGTTGGTGTACAGGGTTTCAACCTGCTTGATGCCACCTGCCAGCAGTTTTTCGTAAATTTCGAGAGTAACCTCGGTGTTACACTCGAGCAGGATTTCGCCAGTTGCCGGATGAACAACAGGCTTGGCCAGCACTTTGCCGAACAGGTAGTCGACAGGAGCGCTCAGCTTGTCAATGTTTGCTTTCTGCAGCTGACGGATATGACGTGCAGTTACACGACGACCTTTCTCAACGATGACATTACCTTCGCCATCCTTGATATCGAAGCTTGCAGCTTCGCCACGCAGACGTTCCGGAACCAGTTCAGTGGACACACCTTCGGAGCTCAGCTCAAAGGCAACAGTGTCAAAGAAGTTGTCCAGCATCTCATCGTTCGTCATGCCCAGTGCGCGCAACAGAATGGTTGCAGGCAGCTTGCGGCGACGGTCGATACGAACGTACAGCATGTCTTTCGGATCGAACTCGAAGTCGAGCCATGAGCCACGGTAAGGAATTACCCGGGCAGAGTAGAGCAGCTTACCGGAGGAGTGAGTCTTGCCTCGATCGTTGTCGAAGAACACACCCGGTGAGCGGTGGAGCTGGGAAACAATAACACGTTCCGTACCATTGATTACGAATGTGCCGTTTTCTGTCATGAGCGGAATTTCGCCCATGTACACTTCCTGCTCTTTAATATCTTTAATTGCTTTGTTGCCTGATTCCTTGTCATAAATCATCAGGCGAACTTTTACGCGCAGAGGTACCGCATATGTGGCACCGCGCAGCTGACATTCCTTGACGTCGAACGCAGGAGTGCCGAGCCGATAATCGACGTATTCCAGCGCAGCGTTACCAGAATAGCTAACAATCGGAAAAACAGACTTGAAAGCCGCGTGCAGACCGATATCCTTGCGACCTTCGGTCGGCGTACCTTCCTGCAGGAGTTTCCGGTATGAATCGAGCTGGATCGCCAACAGGAATGGCACGTCCATGACATGCGGCAGTTTGCCGAAGCCCTTACGGATTCGTTTTTTCTCAGTATATGAGTAAGCCATCAAGCATTCCCCAGCGTGGTCACCTTGTTCGCCGCAGGCTACCTAGCAGCCTCGGCCATTCGGTTAGAGGACGGGTGGTCCCCATTCACTCGTGTCGGTGATTTGCTTCCGTGTATGAGTCCGTGCGCTATCAGCGCCCGTCTCGTCCCAAAGCCAATATAAAGCAGCACAAAGTACCTTCAACCCAACCTCCTGCCTTGCAACAGGAACAGATATCAGCACAGATGTACTGTGATTCGTGCACAGAGGCACCGTTTGACAGCTCGCCCAGTTGGAGGAGCTTTCTGAGACACCCGTTCAGATGTCTTGCGTCGAGCACATAAAGCACTTCGACCGCAGGAAAGGTAATCTGTTTCAGAATTGCTCTTGCGCAGGTCTGGCAATCTTGTTCAAATTCAAACCAGTTCGATATTATGAACCTGTTTAAACTGCCAGTCTGATTGAGTTATTCTGCGACAGCTGTCCCTCCACCCTCTGCGCAATTCCTGAATCAAGCTTTGAACCAGGTTTGCAGACGGCCCTGCACACGATATATCCGGATAACAACCTTCCCTCACCTGCCTGATAAATAAAGTCAGGTGTAAAGAGTGTTATTCGGTCAGATTTCCGGCATGTGGCTGTTCCAGTTTGCACTACTGACACGCATGCGGCCAGCTTACAGGCACGAAAATGCCTGCTTTTTGCTATCTTCGTCAGCCTTTCGGTTTCAAAAGCAACCTATTCATACAACGGAAAAAGGCCGGTGCCCCGAGGGCACCAGCCATTCGGCCTATTATGCAATAAGCCTGAAGTCATGCAAAGTAGAAATTACTTGATTTCTACAGATGCACCAGCTTCTTCCAGCTGCTTCTTCAGTTCTTCAGCTTCTTCCTTGGAAGCAGCTTCTTTAACTGGAGCAGGAGCGCCGTCTACAACGCCCTTAGCTTCTTTCAGGCCCAGGCCGGTAGCAGCACGTACAACCTTGATTACGTTGACTTTCTTGTCGCCAGCGCTGGTCAGGATTACGTCGAACTCGGTCTGTTCTTCAGCAGCAGCAGCTTCGCCAGCAGCAGCAGGAGCAGCAGCAACAGCAGCAGCAGCGGAAACGCCGAACTTTTCTTCCATAGCGGAAACCAGTTCAACAACGTCCATTACGGACATTTCAGCGATAGCGTTCAGGATATCTTCTTTGGACAGAGCCATTTTCATATCTCCAAAAATCGGTTTGGTAAAACCAAAATTCATTCTGGGTGACCGTATCTATGCCGCCTGCTTCATCAGGTCGGACACAGACAACATTCGGTCACCTATATAACTTTCAAAGCCCCTGAAAAGGATCAGGCTGCTTCTTTTTTCTGGTCGGCAACAGCTGCCACTACACGGGTGATACTGCCCGGGAACTCGTTGAAAGTTCTCGCCAGCTTGGTCACCGGTGCAATCATTACGCTCATCAGCATTGCGCGCGCCTGGTCCAGAGTCGGCATCTTAGCCAGTACGTCAATCTGCTCAGCAGGGAGCACCTGACCACTGATAGAGAGTGCCTTAACCTCCAGCTCTTTGTTCTCTTTAGCGAAGTCCTTCATCAGGCGCGCAGCGGCACCCGGGTCTTCCTGAGAGAACGCCAGGACGGTCGGACCAACCAGTTCTTCTTTCAGGCACTCAAATTCAGTACCTTCAACCGCGCGACGTGCCAGTGTGTTCCGAACAACTTTCAGATACACACCGCCTTCGCGGGCCTGCTTACGCAGGGAAGTCATCTGACCAACGGTCAGACCACGGTAGTCCGCAATGACAGCCGACAGAGCGTTTTGGGCAAACTCGTTGACCTCGGCGACTATCGCCTTCTTGTCTTCGAGACCTAACGCCATTGGCTTTACTCCAATCTTTTACAGTCAAACATAACTCTCGAAAGAGAGTCAGTTTACCGACAACCTGATAACCAAAACGGTTTCAGATTGCTACCTGAAAACGGTGATGGGTTCAGTTTTAAATCAGCCTGATAACAGGAGATCACTGATCACCGTCTGCGCAGGATTATTAAGCCTTCCACTGGAACCCCAAAGGGATCGCCTGCATCAGCTCCTGCGGTCTTTGACAGCCCCCGAAAAGGGGACCCCAAAGTCTCTGCTTCAATGATGAGCATCTTTAAAGGTGCTCATCACGAAGACTTTAATTCTTTCTGAACGAATTAGATGTCCAGAGAAGCCATGTCGATAGTCAGACCCGGGCCCATGGTAGAGGACAGGGTGACTTTCTTCATGTAAACGCCCTTGGCGGAAGCCGGCTTCAGCTTCTTCAGGTCAGCCATCAGAGCTTCAACGTTCTGCTTCAGAGCAGAAGCGTCAAAGTCGATCTTGCCAACACTGCTGTGGATGATGCCGTTCTTGTCAGTACGGAAACGAACCTGACCAGCTTTAGCGTTCTTAACCGCATCAGCAACGTTAGGAGTTACAGTACCAACCTTCGGGTTAGGCATCAGGCCACGCGGGCCCAGGATCTGACCCAGCTGGCCAACAACACGCATTGCGTCCGGAGAAGCAATAACAACGTCGAAGTTCAGCTCACCAGCTTTAACCTGTGCAGCCAGATCATCCATACCGATGATGTCTGCGCCAGCTTCTTTAGCAGCTTCAGCGTTAGCGCCCTGTGTGAACACAGCAACGCGAACTTCTTTACCGGTACCGTTAGGCAGAACGGTGGAACCACGAACAACCTGATCAGATTTACGCGGATCAACACCCAGGTTCACGGAAACGTCTACAGATTCCTTGAACTTGACGGAGGAGATTTCGCCCAGCAGCTTTGCAGCTTCTTCGAAAGAGTAAGCCTTACCAGCTTCTACTTTCTCGGCGATCATCTTCTGGCGCTTGCTCAGTTTAGCCATTTACACGCCCTCCACGTTCAGACCCATGCTGCGTGCGCTACCAGCGATGGTGCGAACGGCAGCGTCCATGTCTGCAGCTGTCAGATCAGGCTCTTTGGTTTTGGCGATCTCTTCCAGCTGTTCACGGGTTACAGTACCGACCTTTTCAGTGTTAGGACGGCCAGAACCTTTCTTCAGCTTGGCAGCTTTCTTCAGCAGAACAGCAGCCGGCGGAGTCTTGGTTTCAAAGGTGAAGCTGCGGTCATTATAAACAGTGATAATAACCGGAGTAGGCATACCCGGCTCAAGACTCTGGGTCTTGGCGTTGAATGCCTTACAGAATTCCATGATGTTCACACCGTGCTGACCCAGAGCAGGACCAACGGGCGGACTTGGATTAGCTTGACCTGCAGCAACCTGCAGCTTGATGTAAGCTTGTACTTTCTTAGCCATAACAACCTCTAATTGGGTTAAACACCACCAATTTCAAACCTTTCAGCCTGATTTGGCAGCTCCCCGAAAATACCCCACTCGAATCGAGTGACGTACAGGACATAAAAAACCCACACCGCTTCGCGGCATGGGTACAATCCTTTGTCTAGATGATCAGACCTTTTCGACCTGACCGAATTCCAGCTCAACTGGAGTAGAACGTCCGAAGATCATAACTGCAACATGCAGTCGGCTCTTCTCGTAATTGACTTCTTCTACAACGCCGCTGAAATCTGCGAACGGACCGTCGATAACACGGACCATTTCGCCCGGTTCGAACAGTGTCTTCGGACGCGGTTTCTCCGCACCCTCTTCCATTCGCTCAAGAATCTTGTCAGCTTCTTTCTGACTAATCGGCTGAGGCTTCTCGGCAGTTCCGCCAATGAAACCCATAACCCGTGGCGTATCTTTCACCAGGTGCCAGGTGCCGTCATCCATTTCCATTTGGACCAGCACATAACCAGGGTAGAATTTACGCTCACTTCGACGCTTCTGACCATTACGGATTTCAACAACTTCTTCCGTAGGAACCAGAATTTCGCCGAACTGGTCTTCCATGCCGTGGAGCTTAACTCGCTCCTTCAGCGACCGCATTACATGCTTCTCGTAACCCGAGTAAGCATGAACAACGTACCAACGCTTAGCCATCGCTCACCTTTATCCGATCAGGCTGCTGACAATCCAGCCCAGTAATGAATCCAGCCCCCACAGGATAAGACCCATAACAATTACAACCGCCACTACAATCAGGGTTGTCTGCAGGGTTTCCTGACGCGTTGGCCAGACTACTTTACGAATTTCTGTTTTGGAGTCCTTGATCAGTTGCCAGAAGGACTTGCCCTTTGCAGTCTGAAGCGCGATCAGACCTGCAACAGCTGCCAGAACCAGCAGCGCAATCACCCGGTACAGCAGGGATTCACCTGAGTAAACCGAGTTTCCAACAACACCAGCAAAAACAAGAGCTACTGATGCTGCCCACTTGAAGCCGTCCATGCGGCTCTCTTGATCAACTTCTGCCTTTCCAGTCATTGATTGGTCTCTAGCCTGGAAGTTCCATTTAAGGAAAGAAACAGCCACAAAACGGCATCATTTGATCTGAGGATAAAATTGCGCCTGTGACTCGCTATTTATTACCGTGGATTTGAAAATAATGGCAGGCCAGGAGGGAATCGAACCCCCAACCCCCGGTTTTGGAGACCGGTGCTCTACCAGTTGAACTACTGGCCTGTTACTTTCGTATCCCGAGCCGTCTAGTATAACCGCCCTTGATCACGGTTGAAAAGCCGCTTTTCCTTTATCCTTGGTGCTATCGCTTTTCCGGGCCTCAACCAACCACCCCTGGCAGATTGAAAAACAGGGGTAGATATTCTCATATCTACCCCTGTTTTAAATGGAGCTCATAACCAGATTTGAACTGGTGACCTCGTCCTTACCAAGGACGCGCTCTACCGACTGAGCTATATGAGCTTAAAACTTTCAAATTTTAAATGGAGCGGGTAGCGGGGATCGAACCCGCATCATCAGCTTGGAAGGCTGAGGTTCTACCATTGAACTATACCCGCAAATCCTTACGCATTTGCGTGTAGCGCTTTACCTGCACTCAGGGCTCAAGCATTACAATGGGAGCCCAACCAAGCCGGTCGCACCCTAACATCCAAACCCGGACGCTAGTAAAATCATGGTGGTGGGGGCTGGATTCGAACCAGCGAAGCTTTCGCGTCAGATTTACAGTCTGATCCCTTTGGCCACTCGGGAACCCCACCATGCCGTTGCCCTGTCTTCAGGAGCAGCGCTATTGTCTTCAGCACCCTCTTCTTTGTCAACCCCGTATTTCTCGGAGAAGTTAAACAATCTCTTTTCACCTTGCCGGTGTCTCGAAGACCGTTTAAAGAAGCTGCCTCGTCAGCGCGGGGCGTATATTAGATAAACTAAGACCCGGATGCAATCCCTTTACATAAATTCTGACGTTTTTCGTTTAAAGAAAACTGCTGCTGCAAACTTTCCCACAATTTATCTTCCATCAACTGATCTGAAGCCTCGGAAAGTTCGACCCAGAACTCATGCCGGTAACGGGGCACAAGACGAATATCCGTTTCATAACCTGCCCGGTAAATATTCTGCTGCAGTTTTTTGGCCGCCTGCTCGCGGGAAAAAAGTCCCAGCGACAATCCGTTTCGCAAATCACCTTCGTTAATTACAAAGCTGTCGATTTTTTTCGCGTGCAACTCTTTGCGTAACCTGGCAGCTTCATCGCGATTCACCAGAGGCTTCATATATACCCAGTAATCCGGACTGGTTTCTATCTTGTTGTCGATAATTCTGGCCGGAATACTGATAACAAAAAGTCGTTGCTGCAGCTGACTGGCTTCTTTGTCATCAGCCAAAGGACCCAGCCATACACAATTAACTTCCTCACCCTCTGTCGTGTTTTGATCAGATTGATCAGGAAGCCATTCAGGTGCTCTGGCCTCGGTAACAATCTGCTCTTCTGTTATCTCCTTCACAGCAAGGCTTTCACTCAACAACAGCAACTTCTGCCCTCCCAACGTATCGGGCAGTGATGCATTGCTTTCAGGATTATGATTTTGCTCCAGATAGCCAGCGTGGTTCATCATGAAAAACACAATGTTGGCCACCAGAGATAACAGAAAAAACCAGCGCATAGAGATCCACTTTCATGGTCCGCCGTGAAGTAAACATTTAAGGCCCTATTACCTTCACAGCTGTTAGCACAGTTATTGGTTTTGCAATGCCATCATTTTTATTCAGCAACTCTCGATGACATTGCCTGTCTTTTATTCTTTTACTGCCAAATGACCGGTCTGCTCAGCTTGCTGAAGCGAACGCGAAGGTCAGTCCGTCCATCACCAGTGACGGTTCTTCTATCCACTCATACTGAAGGTGGTCAGATAATAAACGTCCGTCTCCACCAGAAAGTATAACCAATGGATTATCGCCGGCAGCTTGTATAGCCTGATCCACCATCCCTTTCACCATAGCCAGCATGCCATGGCCGATACAGGCTTCTGTATTTTTGCCTGGGCTGACATTTTTAAGATCATCTATTGCGACCTTGATATCAGCCGTTCCCTGCAACAACACCTGCTTCATTAGTCTGATGCCTGGCACCAGATATCCCCCCAGGTGCTTTCCTGATGCCGAAACAATATCGACAGTAATTGCAGTACCACAATCAACAACCACCAGGTTTCGCTCAGGATAGCGATGACGTGCGGCAAGCATTGCCAGCCAGCGATCAACCCCCAGCTTTTCCGGTTGTGGATAAACCACTTCAAGTCCCTGCCAGCTTTTTTGTGTGGCCGCAAAATCCACCTGAAGGGCCAGTACATCTTCAGCGGCCTTTTCAATACAGGCGCGGCGGGCAGCACCGGATACCAGACTGCCACGAATACAACCCAGTGGTTTAAGTTCCTCTAACAGTGCTGCCAGCTCAGGCTGCCAGACCCCGTCATTTTCAAGCACTCCGGAACAGACAATTTCACCCTGCCTGATCACCCGCCACTTCATTCGTGTATTGCCGCCATCAAACTCAAAGATTTTCATAGCAGTGCTCTCAATGACAGTTCTCCTCCCTTGAATATCTGAATGCCATTGGCAGTCCTGATTTTCAGACCACCATCCACTTCAACACCCAGCGCCTCACCACAAATTGCATCAGTTGCTGTGGATAACACCACCTGTCGGCCAACAAATGCATCATAGCGACTCCACTCTTGCTGGAAGGCTGCAAATCCGGATTGACCAAAAGTTTCCAGCATTGGAATCAGGGTATTCGTGAGCCGGGCTATGACTTCATTTCTTGAAGCTCTGACCGGTAGAATTTCATGCAGGTCTGCCACCGGCTGGTCAATCTGTTGCCTGTCTTCCGGGAACAAGCGACCATTAACGCCCATGCCAATCACAACCTTGCACTCTCCGGTCGGATCACCACTGATTTCCAACAACACACCAGCCAATTTGCGTCCCTGCCACAGCACATCGTTTGGCCACTTCAACTGAACGCCCTTGCCACCAAAAGCTTCAACTGTTCTTACCAGTGCCAGGCCAACCGCAAGACTCAGCCCTTCAAGTGAAGCAACGCCCTGTCTCACATGCCAGATCATGGAATAATAGATACTGCTGCCAAAAGGACTTTGCCAGCTTCTGCCGCGTCGCCCGCGACCGGACGTCTGACACTCTGCCAGACAGATATTCCAGCGCCCCGGGTTTTCCTGCTCACACTGCTGCACCCAGTCATTGGTTGAACGAACAACCGGGTCGCAGTGCAGCAGCACATTATCAACCAGCTCGGGTTTAAGATGTGCGGCAATTTTTGCCGTGTCCAGCAGTTCGATACCACTGGCAAGGCGATAACCTTTACCCCTGACAGAATCGAGCCGCAGCCCCAGTTCTTCCAGGTGCTTTATTTTTTTCCACACTGCTGCTCTGCTGATACCCAGTTTCTCTCCAAGCTCTTCCCCGGAGTGAAAGAAACCATCAGCCAATAAGTCCAGTAATGCCTGCATTAGATGCCATCTTTTGTTCAACAGCTGTTCAGGAGCGCATCATACTCGTTTTTCTGCAACGGTTCTGCGAACGCACACCTGCGGCAGACTTTAGAAAGTAGCAAGAAAATCAGCAAACCGTGTCACAAGACCTATTCTTTGTATGTCTGTACCACTTTATTTCTATCAAAGCAGGTTTTTATGCAATCAGCCGTGCGCTCGCTGACTTCACCGGGGGATGCCTTACCTTTTCTGGTTCCGATTATCGTCGGACTCGGAATCTGGTTTTGTGGAATACCTGAAGGACTTAATCCACAAGCATGGCAATTATTTGCCATTTTTGTTGCGACGATAGTTGGTATTGTCTTAAAGCCGTTGCCTATGGGTGCCGTTGCTTTATGCAGTATGACAGCTGCTATTATTACCGGAGCACTCGACCCAAGTTCCAAGGGGGCTGTCAGCAAAGCATTGGCAGGCTTTGGGCATCCGGTACCTTGGCTTGCTGTATTGGCTTTTTTTATTGCCAGAGGATTTATCAAAACCGGACTGGGTCAGCGCATCGCCTATCTGTTTATTCGCCTGCTGGGTAAAAGGACACTGGGGTTAAGTTACGGTCTGGCTATTACTGACCTGATTCTGGCACCGGCAATGCCCAGCATTACGGCAAGAGGGGGTGGCATTATCTACCCCATCGTCAATGCCATATCGATCAATTACGGCTCCCAGCCAAATCAACCAAGTGCAAAACGTATTGGCCACTTTCTGATGGCCTCAGCATTTCAGGTCAACGTTATTACTGCCGCGATGTTTTTGACTGGTATGGCCGGCAATGCCATAGCAGCGAACATGGCAGCAGAAATGGGAATTGAAATCAGCTGGACAACCTGGGCACTGGCCGCTCTGGTTCCGGGCCTGCTGTCGCTGTTTGCTGTGCCTTTATCCCTTTATCTGATTTACCCGCCGGAGATCAAGGCAACACCTGGCGCCACAGATTTTGCTACCCGTCATCTGCAGGAAATGGGGCCAATTTCTCGTAATGAGTGGGTGATGCTGCTGACGTTTTTCCTGCTGTTAGTGTTATGGATCGGTGGTGATTATTTCCAGGTTCACACCATTGCCGCGGCCTTTCTCGGTGTCTGTCTGTTGCTGGTTTCCGGTGTGCTTGACTACAGTGATATTCAGAATGAAAAGGCCGCCTGGGATACATTACTCTGGATGTCGATTCTGATTGCACTGGCAGGCCACCTGAATCAGCTTGGATTTATCAGCTGGATGACTACAGAAGCCAAGGGTCATATCACAGGTATTCCGTGGGAGCTTGCCTTTGTGCTGCTGTCAGCTTTCTTCTTATATAGTCATTATCTTTTTGCCAGCGCATCCGGGCATACTGTGGCTATGATGCTCCCCTTGCTGGGTGTCGGTATCGCGATTGGCGTGCCCCCAATGATGATGGCACTGTCCCTTTGCTTTATCGGAAATTTATTTGGTGGCCTGACCCATTACAGTATTGGCCCGGCCCCTATTTTCTTCGGTGCCGGATATAACGAACTTTCTGATTGGTGGAAAATGGGCTTTCTGGCCAGCGTTATTAACCTAGTGATCTGGCTGGGTGCAGGCAGTCTGTGGTGGAAATGGCTGGGATATTGGTAAATATCTCAGCTTTGGCATGTTCCAGGATAAAAAATCTGGAATGAAAAAAGCCCGATAGCATAAGCTATCGGGCTTTTTAATTAAGAGCCTGACGGTGACCTACTCTCACATGGGGA
>CANDOC010000013.1 GCA_947387575.1 Spongorhabdus nitratireducens | reverse complement strand
CTGTCAGCACCCACACCACCAATAGCCACATTGATATCGTTACTGTCCTGACCACCCAGAATCAGGGTGTCATTTCCACCAACGGTGCTGGTGCTGACTGCACGTTCAAGAATATTGTTGCTGTCGTAACCGACCTCACCTTCATCACCCAGTACATAGCGGGAGCCACGAGTGCCTTCGGTTGTGGTCACGGTATCGTTACCAACACCGGCAATCACGACCTTGTCTCCACTGCCCAGAGTAATACGGTCATCACCACCGCCGGTATCCAGGGTACTGGTCATGCTGTACAGGAATTCACTACCGGCATCACCGCGATACAACATCGTGCCGTTATCGCCCAGTACATGATCTTTGCTGGTGCCAGCACTGACGGTGATCTCATCACTACCGGCACCACCGATCACCTGGTTAACATCACCGGACAAGCGGATGATGTCATCACCACCTTCGGCCTCATCAGTGCTGCGCAAGATACGCAGGGCACCGGCATCCAGTACCATTTCACCGTTATCACCGATAACCCGGTGTGTGCCCTGCTGGCCGCTCGTAACCGTATCGTTACCGGTGCCGGCAATAACGGTCTTGGAGCCGTTGCCGAGGGTGATTGTGTCGTTACCACCCTGAGAGGCATCGGTTGAAACGACTTGTACAAGCTGGCCATCCTGCCAGCGCATCTGACCATTGTCGCCCAGGATAAAGTCGGTGCTGTCACTGGTGGTGATGCTATCAGCACCGATACCACCAATAACCACATTGGTATCGTTACTGTCCTGACCACCCAGAATCAGGGTGTCATTACCACCGTTAGTGCTGGTGCTGGCTGCACGCTCAAGGATGTTGTTGCTGTCATAACCGATCTCACCTTCATCGCCCAGTACATAGCGGGAGCCGCGAGTGCCTTCAGTGGTTGTCACGGTGTCGTTGCCAACACCAGCAATGACAACCTTGTCACCACTGCCCAGAGTAATACGGTCATCACCGCCACCGGTATTCAGCGTACTGGTCATGCTGTACAGGAATTCACTACCGGCATCACCGCGATACAGCATGGTGCCGTTATCGCCCAGTACATGATCTTTGCTGGTGCCAGCGCTGACGGTGATCTCATCACTACCGGCACCACCGATCACCTGATTAACATCACCGGACAGGCGAATGATGTCATCACCACCTTCAGCTTCATCGGTGCTGCGCAAGGTACGCAGGGCGCCAGCATCCAGTACCATTTCACCGTTATCACCGATAACCCGGTGTGTGCCCTGCTGGCCACTGGTAACTGTATCGTTACCAGTGCCGGCAATAACGGTCTTGGAGCCATTGCCGAGGGTGATTGTGTCGTTACCACCCTGAGAGGCATCAGTTGAAACGACTTGTACAAGCTGGCCATCCTGCCAGCGCATCTGACCATTGTCGCCCAGAATAAAGTCGGTGCTGTCACTGGTGGTTATGCTGTCAGCACCCACACCACCAATCACCACATTGGTATCGTTGCTGTCCTGACCACCCAGTATCAGGGTGTCATCACCACCGTTAGTGCTGGTGCTGGCTGCGCGCTCAAGGGAGTTGTTGCTGTCGTAAGCGATCTCACCTTCATCGCCCAGTACATAGCGGGTGCCGCGAGTGCCTTCAGTTGTGGTCACGGTGTCGTTGCCAACACCGGCAATTACAACCTTGTCACCGCTGCCCAGAGTAATGCGATCATCACCACCCCCGGTATTCAGCGTGCTGGTCATGCTGTACAGGAACTCACTGCCGGCATCACCGCGATACAGCATGGTGCCGTTATCGCCCAGTACATGATCTTTGCTGGTGCCTGCGCTCACGGTGATCTCATCACTGCCTGCACCACCGATGACCTGGTTAACGTCACCGGACAGGTGAATGATGTCATCACCGCTCTCAGCTTCATCGGTACTGCGCAAGGTACGCAGGGCACCGGCATCCAGTACCATTTCACCGTTATCACCGATCACCCGGTGTGTGCCCTGCTGGCCGCTGGTGACCGTATCGTTACCGGTACCGGCAATAACGGTCTTGGAGCCGTTGCCCAGAGTAATGGTGTCATTACCCCCCTGGCTGGCATCAGTTGAAACAGCTTGTACCAGCTGACCAGCCTGCCAGCGCATCTGACCATTGTCGCCCAGGATAAAGTCGGTGCTGTTACTGGTGGTAATGCTGTCAGCACCCACACCACCAATCGCCATGTTGGTATCGTTACTGTCCTGACCACCCAGAATCAGGGTGTCATTTCCACCAACAGTACTGGTACTGGCTGCACGTTCAAGAATATTGTTGCTGTCGTAAGTGATCTCACCTTCATCACCCAGTACATAGCGGGTGCCGCGAGTACCCTCGGTTGTGGTCACGGTATCGTTACCGATACCGGCAATGACAACCTTGTCACCACTGCCCAGAGTAATGCGATCATCCCCGCCACCGGTATTCAGCTTGCTGGAGATGTTATAGAGAGACTCACTACCGGCATCACCGCGATACAGCATGGTGCCGTTATCGCCCAGCACATGATCCTTGCTGGTGTCGGTACTGACAGTAATCTCGTCACTGCCGGCACCACCAAGGATCTGGTTAACATCACCGGACAGACGGATGGTGTCATCACCACCTTCAGTTTCATCAGTACTGCGCAGAGTACGCAGGGCGCCGGCATCAAACAGCATTTCACCATTATCGCCAATCACTCTGTGAGTGCCCTGCTGGCCACTGGTTACGGTGTCATTACCAGTGCCTGCAATCACTGTTTTAGAGCCGTTACCCAGAGAGACAGTGTCGTTACCACCAGCCGCTGCATCCAGGCTACGTGCAACCGTGATAGCGCCATTGACCCACTGGAACTCACCATTGTCTGCCAGAATGTAATCGGTGCTGGCAGTTTCTACTGTGATTCTGTCATCGCCACTACCCCCGATAATCCGGTTAATGCCAAGACCAAGAGTAATAGCATCATTGCCGCCTTCTTCCGGACGACGGCTGGCCGCCAATACAGCACCCGCAGCGTAAGTGATCAGGGCATTGTCACCAATAACCAGATCGGTGCCGGACTCGTCATTGATGGTGTCACTGCCGGCGCCGCCAATAATAAGATCATCACCGATACCGCCGGTAATCGTGTCATCACCGCCACCAGCCGCGGTTTCAATACGGGCAATAACACCGGCACGCATTGTCAGTTCATTACCCTGACTATCCTGCACCGAGCCGGCGTCACCCAGGATAATATCGTTGCCTTCATTTCCCGCCACGTTATCAGTGCCGAGGCCAGCGATAATCAGATCATTACCGGCATTACCGGTAATCATATCGGCGAACGCAGAGCCATAGAGGGTGTCATTGCCACCGTCGCCATAGATGCTGACACCAAAGCCGGAGCGGGCCGCATCAATCACATCCAGCCCGGCTTCACCTTTCAGAGTCAGTGAAACATTGGAGCCGGCACTGGCAGTCACAGTAATATCATCATCACCGGCACCTGCCAGAATGGTTGTCGCCGAGTTGTCGAGTACACCCTGAACAGCGATCTTGTCATTACCGGTACCCGCCTGAAGTGTAACGCCCCGCTGGAAGTCACCGGCCGTCGCTGTGAAATGGATATTACCGGCAGAGATACCTGCAACTGAGGTATAGCCATTGCGCAGCGTATTGCTCATCACAATGTTGTCGCCGCTCTGGTCACCGAAATCATCAATCGTCAGTTCGTTGCTGCCACTGCCACCATCAACGATAACCTCGGAAACAATGCCGGAAACCAGCTTGTTCTCATCGGTTGCGGTGATGGTATCGTCACCGGCACCGGTATTGATAAAGAGCTCGGCCTGCTGCTGTCCCAGAGAGTCCAGTACCTGAACATCATCAGCGGCCTGACCGGTATTGATTTCCAGTTTCTCGACATCATCAAAACCAATATGAATACCCTTGGCTGCCAGCCCTGATACAGACAGCACATCCTGATAATCCTTGCGGTCGGTATTCAGGATAATCGAGCTCTGGGTCGCCTCACGGGTACCGTCTTCACTGCGATCAGCAAAGACAGAAGACTGCTGCGGAGTCTTGGCCGTATTCTCATCAAGAATGCGGTACTCGTCATAGAAGCTGATCAGATCAGAGATCAGGCTGCCTGAATCGACAAAACCATCAGCGGCCTGCCCCTTTCTGGTTTGCTTCAATACATCAATGGCAAACCGGCTGACTTCTTTCAGTACCAGGAACTGGGCATTGATGCGGGTTTTCAGCTCATCATATTCTTTCCGCTTGGCATCAATAGCTGCAGTGGCTTCGTCAGCCTTGTCCTCATAACCATCCTGAATGTTATTCAGCTTGTCAGACTGGGCATCACTGGCATTGGCATATAGAGCCGCTTTTGCAACCCGCTGCTCCAGGTTTTTCACCAGCTGAACCTGTTGCAGATAACGGGCATCTGCCTTCCAGTTCAGAGTGATTGTCTGGCTGAACCACCAGTATTTGACTGTGACCGTATAGGTTTGCTTCAGCTCTGACTCCAGTGCCGCCAGATCCTTTCTGGCCTGAGTCAGGGCATCGTTAAACAGGTTGTACTGCATCCGGTTGGTGGCAACCGGTTCCGCAATATCCTTACCGTCCGCCTTCAACGAGTCAGCCATGGCATCATAGCGGGACTCTTTCAGCAGGTTGGCAGTGTAGCCCGGGTTATCAGCAACAAAGGTTTCAATATCGGCCTGGGTTTTGAAGAAACTGTCTCGGAAACTGTTGAAATCAAACCCGCCGTTAAGCGCTTTAACAAAGGCATCAAACCGGTCTGCAGCCTTGTCCAGCTTGCGCACATCGCTCATGGCACCAGCAACATCGGCTGGCAGGGCATCAGTACCGATATAACGGGATTTGTAACCGAGATACTCTTTAATCAGATCACTGGCATCAGCATAGACGTCACGGACACCCTGATAACCACTGCCGCTGTAAACCTGTTCCAGTTCAGCATAGGTATCCATATCCGGAGTGAGCTGGATACCATTGAAATCAGCCTTTTCCAGTTTGTTGGACAGACTGGCTACTGCATCCAGCAAGCCAGACAAGCCATTACCGACACCGGTAGCAAATGCATTGTAAACAGGTGCCTTGATAAATCCGGCTTCTGCTTCAATCTTGACCTCTCCCGTACCGGCCAGCAGGTCTTTGGTATCTGCAGCGTTCTTGGTCGTAGGATCAAGTGCTGTCAGCAGTGACTTGAGCTGACTGTTGATCCCATCAAGGGTTGAGGCACTGAAGTCATCTGTCGCCAGCGCAGTATTGATCGCCGCACTCAAATTGCTGATCTGGTCGGCATAATGTTGCTTGTAGGCGCCTTCCAGATACTCAACCCGCAACTCGACTGACTTTGTCAGTTTCTTGTACTGCTCATTCAGATTAATCTTTACATCACCGGCATTCTTGATAATGGTGCCGGTATGGTTAGTTTCTGACCACTGGAAACCACGAACCCCGTCACTTGTGGACCATGCCGCATAAAGAGAGTCCAGCTGAGTCTGTGACAGGCCACGGCCCTGCAGCAGGTTTTTGTAGATATGGGACGAGCCCATGTACTGGTTCATGGCTTCGTCATAGATCTTCGCCAGAGCCAGAATATTATTGAAGTTTGCCCGACTGACCTTATCCGCATTCAGCTCCAGCGACAGATGCTCATCTTCATCCAGCTTGCCGCCACCCAGTGTCTTGGAACCACCGGAGAACAGGTTTTTGAACAGGCTGTAAAGGCTCTTGCCTTTCAGTACGTCTCGCATCGAATCCACATAATGGGATGCGGTCAGGGACTGATCAGCATGATTTCCGAGACCAACAGCACGGAAATTCCCTTTCGGATCCTCAAACCAGGAGCGGGCTTTATCAACGCCTGCGGCAATACCGTAATAAGCCCGGATCTTGTTACTGCTGCGGTAATCAACATGGCCACTGTCGTAGTCAGTGTAATTCAGATAGGTTCGAACCCCCATCTGCTCCATGCGACGGAAGATCTCATCCCTCAGCCACTTGCCATCACTACCTTCATAGTATTTGGCCCGGACATAAAGAATGATCTGGTTTTCCAGCAGTTTGATATCCTGATCTTTCAGCAGCTGAACCGTCTTGTCGATGGCACTGTCCAGTTCATCCTGCAGGCCATCAACGACACCTTTCAGCTTGTCCAGTGCATTTTCGGCAACATGATCCCGGGCTTTTTCCAGATCGCTCTTATCGACATTCAGCGCATCCTGGCCATAAGGCACAGAAGAGTCCTTCAGCTCTTCCTCAATAATGCTGTTTTCTTCATCAGTCAGGTCTTTCAGGCTGAGTGCATTGGTAATTCGGCTCAGTTGTTCAAAGCCGGTGGAATGTTCCAGTACATTCTTGTCGACAGTGACATCACTACTGTCGGTTGAACCGCTGTGATCCAGCTTGATCGAATCATTGCCTTCATCACCAAACAAGTAGAGCGACTCACCGATTTTATCGACAGTGCCATTTTCACCCACGATGATTTCATCGTCCCCGGCATTACCGTGAACAATGGTTTCGGCATCAATCTGCTTCAACAGAATACGATCAGTATACTTGCCACCCTCAATATACAGCTTGCCGGCAAACAGACTGTTATCAACATACAGCTCCGAGCCCGAAGCAGATGCTTCGCTCAGGTTCAGGGTGGTGGTATTAATGGCGCCAAAATAAATATTGCCAAACTGCCCGGTGGGGAACAGCGTATTGTAGGCATCTGAGCGCAGCTCGGTGATATTACCTACAGCGCCTGCTTTCACTGTGACTCTCAGCTTGGCAGAAGTTTTCAGGGTTACGGCAACCAGATTCTTGTATACCTTCTGCCCATCACCTTCAAATACGACGGTTTCCTTATGCTGGACTTCAAAGTCCACAGCCATACCGTTCTTGGTCAGCCCCTGCAGTTCATACAGTTTCTCGCCGGCTGCTGCACGGGAAGGATCAGGATGGTCAACAATTTTCCACTTGATCTGAAGTCCGAATTTACTGGCAAAGTCTTCCAGCTGCTCTCTTGCTGTGACAACTTCATTCTTGTCATTCAGCGTAGTCTGCAGGTTGAGATAGCTCATACCCTCGGGAACAATAATTTCCCGGGTTTCAGAGCCATTCAGACCCGCCAGAGTTTGCAGCAGATCGGTATCATAGTAGCGATCCTGGAATCGCAGATAGTTGGTTACTACACCGGCCAGCAGCTCTCTGGCTTCATCACCTTCGGCACCGGAGGCACCCAGCAGGATTGCGACCAGATCATTGGCCGGGTTTTCGGCCTCACTGGCCAGCTGCTGTTTTGAAGTATCAAACACCACCTCTTTCTTCTTGAGATCGGTATTCGACAGGCGAATCTTGCTTGAGCCGGCCTGGTTATTAACGATGATCTGGTCATTGATACCTTCGCCGCCATCAATCGTCACCGGTGACACAAAGGCAGAGATATCACGGGACTCCGGCACGACCACCTGACGGGTAAAGGCCGGTGTTTCCACTTCAAACGGAACCACGCGGTTGACGCTGTTGACCTTGTAGAATGGCAGGCCATCAACATCACCGACCCGAATGTATTTACCCAGTGCATCCTTAGGCACTTCAAAGCCTTCGGTCACCGAGTAATACAGGTCAGAACTCTTGGGATAGCTCAGATTGATAATCTGTTCAGGACCACCGATATGCACCGTATCGCTGCCACTACCGGTCTTGATCACCATATCGCCGATAGCACCCATATCGACACCGTAAACATAAACGGTGTCATCACCACCACCGGTCAGCAGCTGCAGGCGTTCGATATTCAGCAGTTTCTGCAGTTTGACCCCGGCACCGTAGATACGCTGGATCTTTTCACCGGTAACCGGATCGGTTTCGACAAAAATATAGAAAGTGTCGCTCAGTACGGTACCTACCAGACTGACTGCATCGAAACCGGCACCACCATCAATGGTGATGTTGGCATTCTCGACATAAACCAGATTATCCGAGTCCACTTCCCGGGTATCGGTCGAGGTATCGGTGCCCTTGTCACTGTCTTCACCGAAGGTACCGCTGACCTTGGCTTCCTTTGACTCCAGCTCGGCCAGTCCGCCATCTTCATCAACTGTCAGCAGGGCCTTGATAAAGAAGGTGTCATCGCCGTTATCACCAAACAGACCGATATCGGCAACGTTATGATTGACCTCGAAATAGTCATCACCATCACCACCATAGAAGCTGCTGTTATTGAAGTTGGAGCCGTCAGTGATTTCCTTGACGATGGTAACAATCTGCCCTTCGACAATAACGTCTTCGGTTTCCAGTACTGATCCCACATAGAACTGGTCATCACCACCATTACCAAAGACATCAATCTGGGTCGCGGTACTGTCGGAAATAAACTTGTCATCACCTTCACCACCAAAGACAGTAACCTGCTCCACGCTGGTGTAATTGATGACCTGATAGTTTTTGCCCTTCGACAGTCCAGATTCACTGACGTTCATCAACGCGTCTTCGTCGTTGATATCTTTCTTGTCAAAACTGTCGTTGGAATCGAAGTGACCGATAATCAGGCCATCGCCATGATTACCGTATTCATTCCAGCGGTCATCCTTGAACTTCCGTTTCTCATCCTGTTCACGCTGGTAGACAGTATCCAGCTGAATGGTGTCGTTACCGGTGCTGCCGGTAAACACCAGGGTATCGATACCACTTTCACCGGTGTCTGCAATATTGAAGAACTGTCGTCCCTGCGCCAGACTGGCCAGTTCCAGCTTATAGGTATCACCTCCGGTGCCACCATCCAGTACACCACTGGCAGACCAGTCTTTAATTTCAAATTTGTTGGCGCCGGCACCACCTTTCAGCTCTACATCTTCGAAGATATTGGCAAAAGTTTCGCGTTCATCACCAAACTGGTTATGCAGCACCGTATCGTCAATACGAAGCGAGGTATCAGTCAGGACAAAGTCGGCATCCCGGCTTTCAATCAGAACATCCTTGTCGCCTGACAGATTGCTGTCACCAGCATCTGTCGTATGCTCCAGGAACCGGTCAACCCCGGCACCGCCGGTGATACGGTCCGATCCGGCACCACCAATAATCACATCGGCAGTACCGGCAAGATTGGAGCCGATAATACGGTCATCACCGCTACCACCATCCAGCAGCAGCTCACTGACAATGGCTTGTTCTACGCCTGACGCATCAATGGTGTCATCACCGGCCAACGCATGAAGCTGCGCATCATCCTGTGATTCCAGACTGTACACGTCGACAATAACGTGGCTGAGGTCTTCACCCAGATCATTCTGCTGACCGTTGAGCTGCTCATAACGCAGAGCGGTTTCAGCAGTGCCTGAGGTGCCGAGCGATTCGATATCACTGACGCGGTAATTATCATCACCGGTTGAGCCTTCTATCACGACCCGGTCTTCAGCCAGATCATCGCTCTTTTTCAGGATCTTGAAGACTTGCTCTTCATCGGTATCAACCAGCTCACCGGCATCGTTTCTGGCTTTTACCTTGCGGGTTTCGGAAACAATCTGCTGACGCTTGCCGGTGTCCACCTTGACGTTATTAACGGCAGTGGTCATCAGGTTACCGACGACAATATCATCAGCACCCAGTCCAGTATCCACACTCAGGGTTTCAACCCCGCGGCTTAACAGGCTGGCGCTGTTGCCACCCTGGGTCCAGCGGGCATTGAGATCACCATTGGCTTCCGCATTGACCCGTACGGTGTCTTTCTGGCCGGAGTCCTGAACATAGTCACTGCTGTCATCCTGATAGAAGGCATCGGGATTAAAGCTATAGCCCCGCATCAGGACTTCATCCTGACCCGCACCGCCATCGAAGTCATCATTGCCATCACCGACTTCCCAGATCAGGGCGTCATCCCCTGCTCCACCGGTGATAATATCGGCTCCCAGACCGGCAATAATCTGGTCATTACCATCACCGGCAGTAATCCGGTCGATACCGCCTTCAGTCTGGATCTTGTCATTACCGGCACCGGCATCAACGATGTCATCACCGTCACCGGTCAGAATGGTGTCATCACCAGCACCGGCGTTAACGGTGTTATTACCGCTGGCCGCCCAGATAAAGTCATTACCATCACCACCGACAAGGGTGTCATTACCGGACAGTGCCTGAATACGGTCGTTACCACTGCCGCCATCAAGGTAGTCATCCAGAATGGTACCGATAATGATATCGTCACCATCACCGGCAAAGACCTTGCGACTATGGGGGCTGTTCTGCTGGCCACCGGTCAGGGTTATCCGGTCATTACCAGCCCCGGTATGAATGTCCAGATCAGCATTGATATTGGCATCGATCTTGAAGTCATCATCAAAACGGCTGCCGGAACTTCTGATGGTTTTAACCTTGGCAGGATCAAAATACTGGGTATAGCCGTTGCCTCTTACAGCGATCATCAGGGTTTTGGTCGGATCACCGTCTTTCGGGGTCAGATCAACTTCTTCAAGCGCAACCTCGTATTCTTCTTTCTGATCACCAGGTTTCTTGCTACCGGCTGGATCATAAGCGAGTGTTAACACACCCTGGTTGTCGAGGGTTGCCACAACCGGTGGTTCAGGATCAGGGCAGACATGCTCGAAGCGGGCAAGGGTCGCTTCAACAAAGCGCTTCTCGGCTTCGAATATAGTGACTTTGCCGCCAAATACCTTGAAGCCAACCCACAGATAGGCTTCCAGGAACGCCTTGAGTGCCCCTTCCATATCAAACAGGCACAGCGGATTGACGCTAACAATTTTGGCGATTTCATCAAACCGGATCTTGCCGTCGTATACCGCTTCAATACCGGTATTACCACCGGTGCCGTCGTTTGGCAGATCATGCAGGTTGAGATCAATCTCAGCGGTAATACCACCCAGCACTCCGGCTTCCACCAAACCACCGATGCCGAGCGCAGCTCCGGCAGCAAAGCTCATATCAAATTCGACTTCGGGAATATCGTTCCCTTCGACCAGGTTGCCATTGTCATCAACGGCCCAGTCGGCAATAAAGAAGCCATCGAAAATATCATCCAGGCTTCCGGCAGCTGCGGCGAAATTCCAGTTGGCTTTTTCGAAATCTTCAAACCAGCTGCGAATACCGGTGGTATCAAAGCCAAAGGCAAAATCGGTGCGGGCGGTCAGTACACCCTTGATAACCGCATTCAGGCCGGTGAAGACCGGGAATGACTGCTCATAAACAAACTCAAAATCAATATCCGGTGTATCGTAAACAAACAGATTTACGTCTTTGCCGGTCAATAACCCGATCACGGTCATCGGATCATTGAGGATCGGGAACATAATGGAACCTTCGGTGGTTCCCAGACTGGCTACCAGCTTTTTCTGTTTACCTGAAGTCTGTTCCTCAGCCTTGTTCTTGAAGTCCTCATTGCTGCCACCGGAGCCTTTACCCGGACTGATATCATCCTGCTCAATCTTGTTCGAGTCGCTGGTCAGCATTGAGCCGCCCAGACTGAAAGTACCAAAGTTGATCAGGATACTGCCGCCTTCTTCGGCAGCATCATTAGCCAGGGCAATAAAGTCGGACGTTGCCTTGATGGCATCAATGGCCAGCTTCAGGGCATCACCTGTGCCCGCTTTTTTGGCATTCAGAGCCGGTATTACCAGATCAAGCAAGGTGAGCTTGGTAATACCCAGATTGATCTCCATGGTCATCAGATCGATGACCCGGCGAACTTCCGATTCATCTCCCAGGAACGGATCCAGCTGTTTCGCAATCGGCGCAATAAAGCCGCTGATCAGGCCGCCCAAGTCCAGCGTTACATCTTCAAACACCACTTCAGGGTTTTCAAAGAAGCTGGTAGAGAATGAACCGGAGTCCGAGGTCCATTCGATATCAGCCAGTTGCTGGTCGTAATGAATCTTGGTTTCGACATGAGGCAGCTTGATGGGATTGCTGCCAAAGTCCATATCCAGCTTGGCGTACAGATCAACATTGGCTTCAGCATTGACCCGGGCAGCCATCTTCAACTGTTCACCGCTATGCCAGCGACCATCACCGCCGGAATCCTGCAGATCTACGGCAATTTCACCGCGCAGGCCACTGGCGCCATCATCGTCATCTTCGACGATATCCGTCAGCCCCATGCGCAGGAAGCCCAGCTGGCCGGTCAGTGCTGCGCCGGCACCAACAGCGGCTTCAAGCGCCAATGAAATCTCGGAACCTTCCTCGGTGACACCGGAGGTATCAAAGAAGAAACCATCCTTGTCCAGACCGAAGCCAAGACCGAAGAAATAATCCAGACTGATCTCGATGGTATCTTCCGGCCCGGTTTTCAGACCCAGACCGGGTGCTGTCAGATCAAAATTGATAGGTACTTCAAGGAAGCGCTTGATGACTTCTGTCGTATCACCATCTTGATCAATATCATCTGTGTCGAGGCGCTCCTTGTAATCACCGAGTCCTTCAAACACACTGCCGGCCAGCAGCACATTGAAAGTCAGTTCGCCGTTCGGAGTCAGTTTCAGCTGGATATCTTCCGGTGTTTGCACATCCCGGTAGATCAGCTTGCCCTGCTGGTCGAATACCGGCAAACCATCGCCGTCAGTATCACCAACCTGCAGATAATCGCCCAGTGCATCGAACAGTTCCTTGCGGATCAGGTCGATAACATAGTCACCGTAAAAGCCGGGGTTCTGCAGTTTGAAGCCCAGCCCGGCCTTGTCCAGCCAGTTTCTGAAATCTTCAAAGTCCGGTGACTGCAGGGCCAGATCCAGGTCTGCATAATCCAGCAAATCACTGAGTGAGCTGAAGTCCACGCCGTTGAAGCTCGGGATTTCAGGCATACCGTCAGGCTGCAGATATTTACCAGCCGCATCGGCGACACCCAATAGTTTTTGTTTGAGAGTATCAACAAAGGCACCGGCATCTTTCAGTACATCCCCCACCAGCGGCAGACCCAGTTTGCCCAGCTGGTCAGTGAACACCGATTCCAGATTATCAAAGATGCTTTCCAGCCCCTTGAGGAAAATGGTCGGATCATTGAGGAAGTTCATCAGCGAGAACCCGCCGAGAAGATCCGGCGTGATCACTTCCAGTGGTCCGATATTACCCGGCTCGAAATCTGTACCTATATGCAGCACATTGTCGGCAAAGCCGTCAGCATTCAGGTCTTCCAGAGAACCACCGACAGGCAGGGTCGGGGTACCGAGAAACAATGGCAGATCGAGGTTGGCTTCACCACTGACGTCTACAGCAATACTGTTCTTTTTACCGGTCGGGGTAAGAAACTGGCTGAGCTGATAACGTCCCTGACTGTGTTGCTGCAGGCCAACCATAGCTGCAGCTTCCACCAGCGCCGTGCCATCCTCGACCCAGAAGCCCACTTCCAGCTTCTTGCCATTCACCGTAGCTGCCATGGACGCTTCTGCATCCAGATCAACCCCACCGGCACTGGCTTCAAGTTCAACTTTGGAATCATCGCCAATATAGGCGTAGTCGAGCAGCTTGGGTGTCTGATTCAGCAGCAATTGCTTGGCGTAATCCTGAACGGCAAAATCCAGCTCAAGATCGATATCCAAACTGGCATTCACAACCAGCTCGCCATCACCCGCGAGGGTAACCCCGGCGACACCGAGCGAAGGAATCAGGTCAGCCAGATCAATATCCAGCGGCAGTGCCAGTTCCGGCAGGCTCATATCCGGTAATAGCCGGGCTAGGTCAAAATCGAAATCCAGATCGATACCGAGATTGAAGCCGTCGAACCCAAAATCAAATTTTGGCAGTGCCCAGTCCGGCCAGATATCCGGCAACATGCCCTTGATCTGGGCATTCAGCCAGTTGCTGAGCCCTTGTAGTCCGAGATCAAGATCAAAGCCCTTGAGTTTCTCCAGAATGCCATCGAAAAATGCTTCAATACCGTCGAAGTCAAACCCGGGAATCTTGCCCAGCAATTGATCCAGGGTCAGATCCAGCCCCGGCAGTTTCACATCAAAGGCAAAACCGTCAAACAGCGCATCAAAAGCTGTGTCCAGCATATTGATCAGATCACCCAGTGACAGGCTGGCTAGATTCAGCAGTTCACTCAGGTCAGGAAATTCCCACTTGATATCACCGAAGAAATCAGCGATTCCCGGTAGCCCCGGCAATGTTGGCAGGTCAGGTGTGGTGAGACGAATAACCGGAAGGTTGGGTAATGAGAAGTTCAGACTGTCAGTATTGACGATGACCGGCAGCTCAACATTAATCCCGGCATTTTTCGCCAGGGAAACATCAAGCACGTCGTTTATTTTGGCAGGATCCAGATCATCGGCCCGCAGATCAGCATCGGTACCCAGCCTGACATCACCTACCAGCGACAACAAGCCCTTGTGCTCGACATTATCAACCGTTCCGCCAACGCTGGCAGAAACCAGTCCCAGATTGAGGCCGGCAACAATGGCATCATCAAAAATCCGGGTTTCAAAAATCAGCCCCGGCGCTGCAATATGGAATTCAAGATTCTCGTCCGGTGCGGCAGGATCTTCGGGTAACAGTCCAAAACCGAAATCAAATCGCAGGCTGTTCCTGACCTGTGGTTCAAGGTCAAGATCAAAGCCCGGAATGGCACTCAGCGCCCCGCCCAGATCCAGACCGGTAGATTGCGTGTTTTCAAACAACAGTAGGCTGGCGGAAAATTCCAGCAGACGGGTGTTATGGGAGATGGTGAATGCTTGTTCTCCGCCCACCTTGATAGCAAACAGTTGGTCGGTACTGGACTCATCGCCATTATTCTCAGTGGCATCCTTCGCGCTCCAGAACAATAACTTCAGCTCATCAATCATGGGCTGAAGCTGGTTACCGATCACACTGGCAAACTTGTCTTTGGTAAACTCTTCAGTAGTGAACAGATCACCCAGCTTGCCGCCAACCAGGGGCAGCTTCAGATCCAGCAGTTCATCGAACTTGCCATATCCGGAATATATAGAGTCCGCCCAGGTTTTCAGGGCTTCCAGTGCAGCAATCAGTTTGTCCTGCTCATCTACACCCAGTTTGATATTGGCCTGAGTCAGGGTGTCACTGTCTTTTACACCATCAAATTTCTCGACCTGGAAACCGGTTGTGACTTTATTGCCCTGTTCATCTGTTACAACAACGTCGTTTTTCAGGGCATCTGTCAGAGCGATAGCCGTGTCATTACCGGCACGGCCCTTATCGAAAGTCAGTGCTTGCTTTATCGCCGTGAAATCAAGGGTATCTTTACCCTCTCCTGAGGACTCAGTGATGGTATCCGTGCCCCAGTTTTCCTGGAATCGGTAGGTATCATCACCACCATTACCGGTCAGGGCATCGTCACCACCGCCACCTTCAAGAATATTATCCGCATCATCCCCGATCAGGGTGTCATTTCCGGCACCACCAATCAGGTTTTCTATGCCTTCCAGCGTGGCTATCAGCTTGCCGCTGGCTTCAGCTTTTTTCTCCGCAAGATCTGCGGTTATACCGAATGCGGGATCAGTAAATCCGGCAAAGCTGACCGTATCCGAGCCGCCATTACCGGTAATCTGATCTGAAATACTGCCGGTAACCCAGTCACCGACGATAAACAGGTTGTCGTTATCATCACCGATCAGAACATCAGCTTCATTAATTGAGCGGGAACCGTAAACATTGCGGATATTTTTGATACCGCTCAGGGCCGTGGCAGTGCCTGCTTCCAGATCAACAGTGACGCCTTGTTTGAAAGCATTGGCTCCGGTGCCATCAGTGCCGTTAAAGTAATCAAGGGTGTTGATACCTTCGCCACCATCAATGGTGCCGGCAAAATCAACCTGATCTGCAATATAGAAATGATCGTCTTTTGCCCCGGCAATCAGACTCCAGTCTTCACCATCGGCTTTGACACCTTCCAGACTGAGTTGATTTGAAATGCCGGTAGCCAATTCTGCTTTTACAGTAAGCTTGTCACCGTTACTGCCACCATCATTAAACAGAAAATCCAGTGACTGGTTTACACCGGACAAGTCGATAACATTTTCGCCGGCGGTATCAACAATGACGTCTTTCTGTCCCAGCGGATTGGCCGTACTTAACTGCCCCCACTCCTTGTCAAACAGATAGGTATCGTTGCCTGCACCACCTTTCAGGGTATCGTTACCCTTGCCACCAATCAGGGTATTGTCACCATCATCACCGATCAGCTCATCGGCATAATCGGTACCGGTCAGATCACTGATATCACTGACGCCACCCGCAACAATCAACTGATCTTGCGCCGTTTTTACCGTACCTGTTGAAAGATCAGCCTTGATGCCTTCGCCATAACCGGAAAAATCAAGCAGGGCAGAGCCCGAACCACTGAAACCGGTGATATTGCCGGCAAGCACTGCACCTTTTTCAAATACAAAATGATTTTTACCGGTTCCGCCAATAAGGTTTTCAACACCTTTAGCTGTGACGGTATAGACCTTGCCATTGACGACAGTAGTCACTACGACAGTGGTCACACCTTGTTCGGTGGAAACAGTAAACTTCAGATCACTGGTGACTCCGGAAAAATCCAGCGTTCCCTTTGAGGATTGAGTATCATCCAGCAGAATGCTGGTAGCCGCGCCGTTACCCCAGTTATCCCTGAAGGTATACCGGTTTTCTGCACTGCCACCGATAATGGTATCAATATCAGACAGGCTGTTCTGACCAACCGTAACGGTATTGGCGGTTACTGATGAATCATTGATCCGCAGCGAACCATCACTGTTGAAAACCAGCGCCAGATCCTTGGTGACCGCAGCAATGGCATCCATTGCCGGCAGGTCACCTTTGGCCACTTCGGCATCAGCACCACCAAAGCTGATCGTATCCGAACCACCGCCAGTCTCTACCGTATCCTGTCCCCAGTCACCGCTGAAGAAGTAGCTATCATCACCGCGACCACCATCCAGCGTGTCATTCCCCGCATCACCTACCAGACGGTCATTACCATCACTACCCTTCAGCTCGTCACTGGCATCGCCACCATAGAGGTAATCATCTCCCCGACCGCCATCGAGGCTGTTCTGGCCATCAGTACCCTTGATGTAGTCATTCTTTTTGCCGGCAATAATGGAATCAATGCCCGAAAAGGTGCCCTTCACTCCCGGCAGCTCTTTAATAGTCTCAAGATCAAGATTGACAATGGTTCCGGCGAGACTGTAATCAACAATGTTGCTGCCTGATCCACCCGTCAGGTCGCCATCAAGTTCGGCGCCTTTTTCGAACCGGTAGATATTATCTCCCTGACCGCCCTTGATATTATTGACGCTGGCAGCAGTAAGTTTGTGGCCATTGCTATCGGTAACAACAACAGAACCATCCTTTCTGATGGTAAACGTCAATTCACTGGTAACAGCGCTGAAGTCAAGGGTTACACTGGCAGCTGTAGAGGCTTCAATAACTAGCCCGGCTGACCAGTTATTGTGAAAAGTGAAGGTATTGTTGCCAGTGCCGGTTTTGATTTTTTCAATATGGGTAATGCCACTGGCAGTATTGCTGCCCTCGGTGACAGTAAGACCACTGGATGTAAGGTCGTTAACGTCAAAGTTCAGATCTTTGCTGATACCTGAAAAATCGAGCAGGTCCTTACCTTCACCGCTCTCTTCCCTGACCTTGACGCCATTCCAGTTATTATCTTCAAAGCGATAGGTATCATCATCACTGCCACCCTTCAGGGTATCTCCGGCACCGGTTTTCAGAATATCCTTGCCGGCTCCGCCTTCCAGCGTATCAGTACCGGCTTCGCCATCCAGCACATCATTGCCTGCACCACCGAAAAGAGTATCGTTGCCACTGCCACCGGACAGACGGTCATCCCCTTTACCTCCGTCCAGCTTATCGTTTTGGGTGCCGCCCTGAAGAACATCTGCCGCACTGCCGCCGACAAATTCCTGGATATTAAGCACTGATCCTGCTTTGAAGCCGTCAATCGCCGTTGCTTTATCCTTGCTTCCGGAGAGGTCAACCTTTACCGACCCGGTATAACTGCGGGATGAGGTATACGTCAGAATATTTTTGGTGCCGCCGCCACCATCAATCCATCCCGGCAGTTTGGCCCCGCGCTCAACCACAAAGGTATCGTTACCGGAGCCACCCTTGATATTTTCTACATTTCGGGCAGTGACGGTGTTGGTACCGTCACTGACAACCACCGTATTATTTTTCTTGATGGTGATTGTCAGGTCTGCCGTGACTGAAGAGAAGTCGAGGGTATCATTCCCCTGTCCCTTTTCTTCAGTAACAGTATCTTTGCCAAAGCCATTGCTGAATTTATAGGTATCATCACCCTGAAGACCTTTCAGGGTGTCAGCCGAGCCGGTACTGGTAATCGTGTCGGCTTTTTCGGTGCCGGTTTTTTCTGCCAGCGTACCTACCATGCTACTGCTGACAAAAGCGCTGGTTTCTACGATACCGGCGGTATATTCAAGATCCCAGTCAGCACCGTTGGTATTACCGGTTGTATCCGTTGATGCGGCGACATCCGCTCCGGTTAAGCGGGATAAGCTCTCGACAAAATCAATCCCGACTGCGCCGTCAGCAACATTACAGCCATACAACAGCAGGTCTGCACCGGGAGTCAGCGCCTGACCCCAGCGCGTCAGCAGCTCCTGCTGACTACGCAATTGCTTGCTTGTCACCTGACTGTTGCCCAGACGCATCTGCCCTGCAGCACCGTGCGTCAGCAGATGTAAGGCGCTGACCTGCTCAAAGGTATCCAGTATCGATGTAATCTGCTCTATGCCGTCACGGTTCTGGTCAAGCACAAAAATTTTGACCTGTCTGTCAGCATTCAGGGCTACCTGCTCAGCAATGGTTTTATCCAGCAGGTCTGATGACACCAGGTTTTTATGTTGCTGTGTTTCTGTGTCTTCAGAAACTTTTTCCGGGGAAACCGAGGCCGTGGTATCAACACCGACTTCAGACGACTGAACGACTGGAGTGGTTTTGTTGAAAAGCTCGGCCAGTACCGACTCAAATTCAGGAATCTGGCTGTCAACAATGACAATTTCTGCTGCCATCAGTCGTTCGGCCAGATACATATCAGAAGGGGAAAGCTGGATAGCCCCGCCCTCTTGTACCGTGGACTCCTGGGCTATGACCTCTTCAACCTGCCCTTCAACAGTAGCCAGTTCGTTACTGACCACCAGTGCCGAGGTTTCGACTGTGGGGATTTGTACCTCAGGCAGATCCAGCGGCCTTTCAAGTACGGTCTGAGGCTTTTCAGCAGCTTCTCTTTCACTGCTATCAACAGGCAGATCAGCTGAGAGCAGAATCCTGTTTTCCAGCGCCTCAAAAATCAGGTTGCTTTTCTTAACAGCTGCTTTTTTATTGCGCCTGCCAAAAATCCCGGCCATGTTCAGTTCCCCGGCTGATGTTCTTGAATACTTACAGATTTTTTATTGTTGTTATGAGTTGCCGGAAGACAGCCAGCTGTTTATCAAATTGATATCTGCCACTTGCAAAATGCCCGCAGCTTCTTTCAATCTCAGGCTATTCAACAGATAGTCATATTTGGCTTTGGACAGGTCACGACGTACCGAAAACAAATCCCTTTCGGCATCCAGCACATTAATTGCTGTTACCAGACCGGATTCAAAACTGGCCCGCTTGAGTGTGAGTGTTTCCTGCTGGGCGGTTACCGCTTTTTCCAGCGCCCTGACCTGTCGAATCGAGTTGACGACGCCCCAGTAGGCATCAAGAGACTCACGCTGTACCTCCCGCTTAATTCGGGTCAGGTTTTCCTGTTCACTGTGATACTTGGCAACAGCTTCACGTTTTCTTGAACTGACGGAGCCACCCAGATAAATGGGCAGATTGAAACGCAGCATAAATTCTTCGGTACGAACATTACTGCCACCACCGAACAGAGTACCGCCCGTTTTTCTTTCCGTGTTTTTGTAGACCGCATCAACCGTAGGATAATGGCCGGCCTGCTGACGCTGGACTTCTATCCGTGCAACTTCCATAGCCTGTTGCTGCACCCTGATTCCCAGGTTGTCAGCCAGTGCGGTATCCAGCCAGTGTTTATGTGACTCAGGAACAGGTGCAATGAGCTTGAAATTTTCAGTCAGGGGTTCAAGAAAGTCGGGGCGATCTCCGGTAATTTCAAATATCGCCTGATAGGCATCATTCAAGGCAATCTCTGCGCCAGCCAGCTCAGCCTCGACAGACGCCAGTCGTGCTTCTGCATCAAGACGGTCAACTGCACGCCCGACTTTTGCCTGCTCTCTTCCCTCAGCCTGCTCCAGCTGCTTGGCTACAGCCTGACGTTCGGCTTCCAGATAGGAAATTTCATCCTGTGCGGTC
Source organism: Spongorhabdus nitratireducens (assembly GCA_947387575.1). Lineage (GTDB taxonomy): Bacteria > Pseudomonadota > Gammaproteobacteria > Pseudomonadales > Endozoicomonadaceae > CANDOC01. The sequence goes on along the minus strand of CANDOC010000013.1, from coordinate 176,303 downwards.
AGCACCTGAAGATAGGCCTCCGATGTACGCAGGATCAACTCTTGTCGTGCGCTTATCAATTCCATATCAGCCTGAACTACTTCTTCGTCAGCCTGATCCATGCGCAGATAATTGGCATAGCGGAATACGGGCTGCGTAACTGTCAGCCCTTTGGAGCGGGTAGGAAAAGAAGTATCTCCCCGCTGGAATACCTGGTTATCACTACTGATGATTTTTTGCTGGGTTCGAATATCGTCATAGTCATAAACGATTTGCGGCAGATAATCAGCCCGGGCCTGAGGCACCGCTTCACTGGCAGCCTGATGCTCGTACTGCGCAGATCTCAGTACCGGATCCTGCTGAAGCGCTTGCTGGTAAATATCAGCCAGGTCTGCACTATTCACGGAGCCTGCCATAAGTACGGCTGCACAGGAGAGTCCTGACGCCAGGCCATGAATCATCTTCCGGGATTTCATGATATACCTTTTATAATTATTCGAATTATCTGCAGGGCTGACTACGGTTACTTATCGGAAAGAAACCCACAGTCGTTTTGACGACAGAACAGCTGACATCGGCAAGCGTGTTAAACTGCTATCCTCTCGGATAATCAGCAACTTTGTAACAACAAGCTATCTCTTAGCGGTACTACATTAGCAAGATTAACAAGCCCGGCAAGACACAAATCATGACACAACCGAACAGGAAATGTCCAACTATCAGGCAAGATCATGCAACAGTTTGCAGCTATTTTTCTGCAACTATTGCGAAGTCATTCAGAGTTATTTCATAAAACACTCAGTCTTGGAAAATTACCTCATATAACCTTATGAAACCCGAAGCCACATAAAGCAACATGACTTCAGGTATGCCGGGCAATCTGGGGTTTTACAACAATTGAACCTCATCGTTATCCTTCAATACACTTCCCCCGCGCACAACCACACGATCACCAGTACTCAACTCACCAGCCACTGAAACTTGCAGGTCATTGCCGTACAGCACTTTAACTGGCACTCGTCGTACATGAGTTTTGCCAGCATCATCAGTTTCAATTCTGAATACAGCCCGGCCAGCTGCACTGAGGATAACGGCATCACGCGGCACAACTCTGGAAAGCTCAGGCATCAACACTGGCACCGCAACCTTGACCGGGGCGCCCGGCAACCACTGGCTGGTTTCCGGTTTCAGGCGCAGTTCCACCAGTCGGGACTTGGCATCAGCAGTTGCCGAGCGTTGGAATATAGAGGCCTCCCTGTCAGCATCGCCTTCAGTTCCGATCAGCAGCTTTTTGCCATTTGCCAGGTTGGCAGCCAGATCGATGGGGACTTGCACCCGAATATCCAGCGCATCGGTATTAATCAGTTGCACCAATCTATCTCCGGCACTGACATACTCACCTGCCTGCTGAAATCGCTGGTTGATAATGCCGGAAAATGGCGCCTTGATTGACGCCCTGTCCAGCAAATCCTGCAGCCGTGCTGCTTCAGCTGCAGCCAACTCGGCATCCAGCCGAGCCTGGGTGTATTCGTGGCGGGCCCGGTTCAGTGCAACCTCACTGACACTTCGACGCTCATGGAGCTTCTCCTGACGCTGTAACTCGGTTCGCAGGTGTTGCATTTTGGATCGGGCCTTGTCGAGCTTGAGTTGGGCTGTTTTCAGTTGCAACTCCAGCTGCCGACTGTCTATCCCGGCAATTTCCTCACCTGCTTTAATGCGGGCACCGAACTCGGACATATGGGTAATTTTGCCACCGAGCTCAGCACTTAACTCAATATTCTCCCGACTGGCGACTACACCGTTAAACCACTTGACCGGTGTCTCCTGCTGCTGCTTCACTTCCGCAAAGGACACAGTGACTGCTGCAGCTGCCAGCTCGGACAAGGCCAGCATCATCATGCCGGCCCATAATCCCCTGTAACGCATTAATCTAATTCCTTTCAAACTGTTCTACTTCTTATTGTGCTGTTGCCGGTTCACTATTTTTTGTCTGAGAGCTGCCTTCTTCAGTGAAGGACCAGACTTTACGCATATCCTGAACATTCCTGTCTTCACCCGCACGCAACATGGCTGGCAGTAACAACAGGGTAAACAGGGTACTGACACTCATACCGCCGACAATGACAGCCGCCAGACCACGATAGATCTCGCTACCTGTAGACGGACTCAGCAACAGTGGCAACATACCGAAAATACTGGTCAGGGTAGTCATAAAGATCGGCCGCATTCGACTTAACAAGGCGCTGTGAACCGCATCACTGCGAGGCAGCCCCTGACGCTCCGCCATTCGGGCCTGATGCACCAGCAGAATGGCATTATTCACCACCAGTCCCAGCAGAATAATAAAACCGACCATGGTCAACAGATCCACCGGTTGAGCGCTAATCAGGTTCAAGGCATGGATCGCAAGCAGGCCGCCTACGGTCGCCAGCGGCAGAGTCATGATGACCAGCAAGGCATCCCTGGGGGATTTGAACAGTCCCCACAAAAGAATAAACAGAATCAGCAGGGCAAAACCAAAAATACTGAACAGGTTTTCAATTGCCTGTCTCAGACTGTCTGCATTGCCTGAAATTTTGATCTGGCCATCCGCAGGTAACAGCTTCTTGATTTCCGGTAGAATATCCTGTTCAACCCGCTGCAATGTTTCCTCAAGCGTCATCCCCGACGGTGAGCTGATTCCCAGAGTCAGTGTTCTGCGCTGGTCTTCCCGACGAATCCGGTCCGGCCCCAATCGTGCTTCTATATCCACCAGTTCACCCAGCGGGATAACCCCTCCAAGAGGGGTTTGCAGTGGAGTAGATTGTAAGAGTTCCGGCGAACGCAGGGCATTACTTCGCAAGATGATATCCAGGCGCTCATCACCATCGAAGTACTCACCCAGCTTCACCCCCTCACCCAGACTCCTGATGACGACAGGCAGATCAGATCTATACCAGCCCGCTTCTGCAAGACGTCGGTCATCCGGTGTTAATCTCAGTTCCGGAGCAGTAAAATCCAGACCGGGAGTGGGCCGGGTTCTTGAGCCCGGCAGTTTTTCTGCGATTATACCCATGGCTTTCCCGGCGGCTGCATACAGCGCCGGCAAGTCACTGGACTGCAGATCCAGCCTGACACCATTATCATCATCAAAACCACCGAACAGGTTTCCCTGCCCGCCAAAAGCACGAGTATCCGGAATGCCCTGCACGACTTCATCCATCACCAGTCGCTCCAGTGCCTTGACCTGCTCCTGATCTTTGGCCCGCACTCCCATGGAAGCACCTCCGGGCCAGAGAATGAAATAGTAGTTTTTCAGTGCCGGTTCCATTTCACCTTTCATATAAGGATCCAGTCGCTTGACCAGTTCCGGCATAATTTCGGTCTTGACTGCCTCAACACTGGTACCCGGAGTGAAGCTGAACCACACATCAATTGCATCCCGTTTTACTTCCGGTAGATAATCCATCTGTGGCATGGCTACACGGGTCAGAACAACAGGCAACCCCATCAAAAGCAAAATAATGCCCCAACGACGTCTGGCAGTTGCTGTCAGACGCATAATGACAGCGGCTATCTTCTGCCAGAGGCCATGATAATGATCCCTGAACTTCTGATCCGGCAACCAGACCGATGCTGCGGTTGGTAACACCGTCATGGCAATCAACAGTGACATGGCAACCGAAGCAGCAATAGTCAAAGCCAGATCAGCAAATAACTGACCTTCCACATCATTCAACAGCAACACAGGCAAAAAGATGGCTACCGTCGTCATGGTCGAGGCCAACAACGCCGCCCAGACTTTTTCTGCCGCCAGTGCAGCACTTTCTGCCTTCGGCCCCTTATCCTTCTCCCGTTGCCGGACAATGCTTTCAAGCACAACAATTGCAGCATCCAGCACCATGCCTACAGAAAAGGCCAGGCCAGCCAGTGATATAACATTCAAGGTTCGGCCGGCAAAATTCAGTAAACAAACCGTCAGCATCAGGCAAATAGGAATTGCCATGGCAATCATCAGGGTTGCCCGCCAGCGACGAAGAAAACCCCACAACACACCAATTGCCAGCAAAATGCCGAACAAAAGGCTGGTACTGACCATGTTCAGAGCCCGCTTGATAAATACCGAAGCATCAAACGACTGCACCATCAGAATACCTTCAGGTCGCAGTACTTTTTCGTTCAACCTTTCGACTTCATCCTTTACTGCCAGCAGCGCTTCCAGTGCGTTAGCACCGGATTCCCGCAAAACCTGCAAGCCAATAGCAGGGTTACCATTCTGGATCCGCAGGGTACGTTCCTTACCACGACTTTCACGAATTTCGGCGACATCCCGCAAATAAACCGGTTTGCCGTCCCGCCAGGTCACTACCAGGTTACCCAACTGCTCAATCTGGTATTTACCTGCAAGACGCAGCTTGTATTCCTTGCGGCCAATATTGAGTGCACCGCCGGAAACATCAAAACCGGTAGTAACACGCTGAGCCAGTTCAGGAATGGTTACTCCGAGGTCCGCAGCACGCCAGGGGTCAAAGATAATATCCAGCTGGCGATCACCTTCACCACGCACATTGACCCCGGCCACACCCGGAATACTTTCCAGTACCGGCTTCACCTGTGTATCAATCAGCGACTGATAGGTTTTTATAGATCGTTCATTACCCGGCAGCTGCTGTATAAAAAGAAATGTCAAGCTGTCATTTGAACTGCCGTTATCAATAAACGGCCCGGAAATATCATCAGGCAAGCCGGATACCTGATTAATCCGGTTAATGACTTCCAGCATGGTTGCCTGCATATCCGTATTCAGGGCAAACTCCAGATCAATCTCGACCCGGCCACTGCCTGAATCACTATCCATATCCTTGAGGCCAGGCAAACCCTTGAGCGCCTTCTCCAGCGGCTCGGCTATCTCGGACTCCATCTCCTCCGGCGCTGCAGCACGCCAGAACACTTCGACCGACATACCCGGCCGGTCAATATCCGGAAACAGCTGCACTGGCAGCACCCGGATACTGATAAACCCGAACAGAAAGATCAGCGCTACGCCAATAGCGACAACTGCCGGGTTATTTATGGAAAAACGGGTTAGATTCATAATCCTTGTCTGTTGTTATTTTTTTAAAATCGTATCAGGCATCTTCCGGCCGGATCCGGCCCATATGATAAACCCCGACATACTTACCATTACGGAAAGCATAATCCGGTGATTCACCCTCAACCTTGAAACCAAATTTTTTATACAGCCGGATACCCGACTCATTATCGGTAAACACAGTTAATTCAATCCGACGCAGATTGAGCCAGTTATCCGCCAGATCGGTTACTGCTTCCATCAGGGCACTGCCCACACCACGATTCTGGTATTCATCCTTGACAGCAAGGCCAAAGCTGGCCACATGCCGGCGGCGGGGATTCTGGAAGTTATCAAAGACGATATGCCCCACCAGCTGGCCATCAATTTCTGCCACATAGTGGTATACCCCGGCGCGCGGAGCCTGCAGCCGTTCTTTCCACATCTTGCGGGAAGGCATGGGCAATTGCAGGGTGCCAGCAAAGGCTGAAGGTCCCTCAAGCAGTGCTTTCATCGCCGGCACATCTTCGTCTTCCAGTGCCCGCACAGTAATCTCACTCATTCGCTATTCCCCCACTTCAGATAGCCGGCTCCGGCTGTACATCACTGGCTGTTTCTTCTTCAATAAAGTTACGCTGGGCCTGATACATATCCCGGTATAATCCGGGTTGTTGCAATAGCTCAGGGTGAGTACCGCGCTGGACAATTTTTCCCTTGTCCATCACCAGAATCTGATCAGCATCTTCAATCGTGGTCAGACGGTGAGCAATGGCCAGCGTTGTACGCCCCTGTCTCAGGGTAAACAGTGCCTGCTTGATCGCCTGCTCGGTTTCACTGTCAATATTGGCGGTTGCCTCATCCATAATCAGAATCCGGGGATCCTGCGCCAGTGTCCTGGCAAACGACAATAATTGCTTCTCTCCGCTGGAAAGGGACTGTCCCCTTTCTCCCAGCACTTCGTCATAACCACCCGGCAGTCTTTCAATAAAGCCACTGGCCTGTACCAGCCGGGCTGCACTCCTGACATCCTCATCGCTGATATGGCCCTGCTCCAGACTGATGTTTTCAGCAACAGTTCCCTGAAATACAAACGGCTCCTGAAATACCAGCCCCAGCTGCTGCCTTAGCTCAACTTCGGAAAAGGTCTCCAGTGGTTCACCATCAATTTTTATTTGTCCCTGTTGATAGCGATAAAACCGCATCAACAGGTTTACAATCGAGCTCTTGCCACTGCCGGTATGACCCACCAGTGCAATAAACTGACCCGGTTCAGCGGTAAAACTGATGCCATCCAGTGCCCGGTTATTGCCGTCGTACGACAACACCACATCGCTGAACTCAATCTTGCCGGCACCAATACGGGACGATGTATCGGCTCTGGCTTCACCCTCCGGGGCTTCATCCAGCAGTTCAAATACCCGCTCGGCTGACACTACCGACTGCTGCCATACCTGAACCTGCATGGAAACATGCATCAGCGGCTCAAACATCCGGTCCAGATAGTTGATAAAGGCATACAGCAGGCCGATTTCAATCGGCCCGGTCAGCGCCTGACCGGTAAATCCACCGACCAACAATGCCAGTGCTACTGCCGAAGTAAAATGAACCAGTGGTCGCAACAATAAACCATTGATCATTACCAGCCGATTCTGTACTTGCTTGTACTCTCCTACGACTTCTTCAAACTGGGTAGCAACATGCTGTTGCCGGCGCAGCATTTGAATAACGGCCATTCCCTGGATCGATTCGTTGATCCGGGTATTGATATCACTCAGCACTGTGCGGGAAGAATGAAATACCGGATGGCTGTATTTCTGATACAGCACAATACAAGCTGCAATCACCGGCAACACAGCCAGACTGAACCATGCCAGTCGGGCATCCAGCAGAAACATAGCAATAATGACGCCAGTTACTGTAACAATGCCTTTCAGTGTTTCCGGCAGCGCCGATACAAACAGATCTCTGATCGTTTCAGTGTCATTGGTCACTCTTGATACCAGTCGCCCGACCGGTTCACGGTCAAAGTAAGCCATGGGCAATTTCAACAAGTGAGAAAACACCTGCTGTCGAATATCGTGAACCACCGACAACGCAACCTGCTGGAACATCACCGACTGAATCCAGGCAGTACCGGCAGACAGGATTGTCAGTACAAAGAACATCACTGCCAGCCAGCTGATATCACTGGCAATCCAGTGGCCCGGCACCACATGGTCATCAATAAAGCTTTTCATTACCACCGGTGCATACAGCCCGGCACCCGTACCTGCCAGCAGCAGGATAAAGCTTGAAACAAGCTGTTTTTTATAAGGCAGTCCGTAGCGCAGCAGGCGCTTGAACTGCTGTCTTTTATCAGACCTTTGCAAACCATTTCCCCCGGCGCAGGGATCCGTCCTGCGCTGCAAAATTTCTTATTTTCGATACAGTGTTTAAATCCGTTTATTTACGACGGATCACTAGCTTTCAGTTGCCACTGTTTCTGTTGTATTTTGTTGTATTGCTTCAGACTGCTCAGCCCGCGCCTGCGCTGCACTGATTTCCATTGACTGACGCCGGAATATTCGTGCATACCAGCCCTGCCCATCCATCAGCTCGGTATGGCTGCCTGATTCGGCAACCTGCCCCGCTTCCATCACGATAATCTGGTCGGCTTTATGCAGGTTGGTGAGACGCTGGGTAATCAACACTACAGTCGGGTTCTTTTCGCTGCGCATCAGGTTATCCAGAATGCGTGCTTCGGTTTTCATATCCAGCGAACAGAAAGCATCATCCAGCAGCAGAATGTCAGCTTCCAGTAACAGGGCCCGGGCAATGGTCAGACGCTGTTTCTGGCCACCGGACAGGTTCACGCCCTTCTCTCCCAGCAGGGTTTCGTAACCTTCACTGAAGCCCAGAATATCTTCATGAATACAGGCCAACTTGGCCACCTGTTCGATCTCTTCCTGAGTGGTTTCCGGACGACCAAAAGCAATGTTGTCAGCAATACTGGCCGAAAACAGAAACGGCTCCTGGGATACCAGCGCAAACCGGCTTCTTAACGCATCCAGGCTGACGGAATCGTGGGCTCTGTCACCGATATAAATGCTGACGTTTTCACTGTCATACTGTCTCAGCAGCAGTCTGAACAATGAGGTCTTGCCACTGCCGGTTTTGCCGCAAAGGCCGACAAAACTCCCCTTTTGGATCGTAATATCCAGCGGCTGCAACGACTGTCGTTCAGCCCCGGGATAAGTGAACCCCTGACACTGAATATGAATATCGCCCTGTAACTGATCATGGGCATCTGCCGCCTTGTCGGTAACATCCGGCAGTTCACCCAACAATGATTCCAGACGTTTCATCGAAGCACTGCCACGCTCGACTATGTTAAACAGCCAGCCAAAGGCGAACATCGGCCATATCAGCAGCCCCAGGTAAATAGTGAATGTCGTTAGCTCACCCACGGTCATCATGCCGGACTGAATCCGCCAGGCGCCAAAGCCCAGACTGCACAGCATCGATAAACCAACACAGATAGAAATGGTCGGATCGAACAGGGCGTCAACACGTGCGACCTGCATATTAGTGCTGACATTACGGTCTGACTGTTCACCAAAATGCTGCCGCTGAGCACTGCTCAGGGCATGAGCCCGCACTGCACGGATACCGGAAACCGCTTCCTGCACCCGGTTATTCAGATCAGAAAATGCCGCCTGAGCCTGTCCGAAACGGGTTCTCAGCAATGAGGCATAGCGATAGATCAACCAGGCCATCACCGGAAACGGCAACAGTGCCACCACCGTAAGTTCCCAACCGCAGATCCATACCATGGCAATAATCACGGCACCACCGGCTATCACCGAGTCCACCAGGGTCAGCACACCTTCCGCAGCAGTAGACTCAACCGCTTTTACGTCATTGGTAGCATGCGCCATCAAGTCACCGGTCTTGTAACGCTGGTAAAATTCCGGCGACATCCGGGTGAAATGATGAAACAGCCGAGTACGCAACACCCTACCCAGCTCAATCGCACTGCCAAACAACAGAATGCGCCAGCCGTTACGCAACAGATAAATCAATAATCCCGTAAAGCCAATCAGCAATACGGAACGAACAATATCGGCAGAAGTAAATGTTCCAGCCTGAATATCATCCACCAGCTGTCCGATCAGCCAGGGTGGAAACAAGTCAGCCAGTGATACCAGCACCAGCAGCCCGACACAGGATAGATATCGCATCCAGTGCCGTTTAAAAAACCATCCAAGGCGAAGAAAGATGTCCATTATGTCCCCCAGACGCCGACCCCATGCAGCCAATACGCAGGTACAAGCCCGCGCACTGACAGAATCAGCGCAGAAAAAAATCAGTTTTTATGCCGTAAGACAGGTGCAACGAACGCGCAGCGGCGAAGCAGCTTTCAGTAGCGGCGAGTTGTAGTTGTTGAAATGGACTGTTGGCCGTCAGGGCCAACCCGAAGGGTCGTCAAGGCAGGGGGACCATTAGCATTCCGCCCACACCAGCCACCACGCACACATTTTTATATGTTGCGGCAATGGCATTTGACCCGGAGATTGTCATTTGGGCGGTAATCATCATTAGAACGTTCTCCTACTTCCTTTCACCATTGCCGCTGTGACCGACAAAATTGACTGTCTGATCCGGCAGTGGGCTTTTGGCCGTTTTATGGTGTTTTTTTATCTCAAAATGCTGTCAGCAGGAATTATGCAAGTGTTGTTATATTTCATAATCCGCAGCATTCACGCTTATGGCTGTGTATTGTTATCCTTCAGCAAAAGCTATCGATATAGCCAGCGATGTCTCTTTTATGGCAGACATAATTGCGCATAAGGATATTCCATTATTAAGTATGTAAAACTGTCGTGCAATAGAATTTCACAAGTTTTCCTTTTTAGAATCAGGATTATTCTGCAATATCCATTTCCAGCAGAGTATCCCCATCATCCAGTTCACCGATTTCCCGGAAACCAAAGTTACGATAAGCCTTGCCGGCTACCGTATTGGATGGTTTATGCATGGTACGTAACCGCTTGCCACCCAGAGATCTGACTTCTTCAGCCAACAGCTCCAGCACTGTGGAACCGACTCCCTGCCCCTGACAGGACTTGTCCACCATAAACCGGAACAGCCAGTAAAGCTCCAGATCTTCAGGTTCATCTTCGTGACAGAAAGATAAAAGTCCTACCACTTTATTATCCCGGTAAATAGCTCTTACCCGGTGATGTGGCTCGAAACATCCTTGAGCAATAGTGTCACCATTGGGCGCCAGATTATGTTCCTGATCAGGCCATAATCTCAGCCGCAGACAGTCCAGATAGTTATTCTTGTCGACTTCCCTGAGTTCAATCATTCGTTGGCAAATACTCCTGAGTAAATGCTGGTCAGACAGCTCAATACACGCTCCCTGTCTGACCAGATATTACTTCTTTCCATTATTGCTTTTGTTCCAGTAGCTGCTCAAACCGGATCATCAGCTTTTCAACCAGATCCAGGCTGTCATGCCAGAATTCAGGCTGACGAATATCCCGACCCAGATGCTTCTGAATCAACTCTTCCGCGGTCATGGTGCCGGTATCACGCAGCAGTGCGACATAGGCCTTGCTGAATTCAGCACCGAGCCGTTCCTTCTGGGCGTAAACTCCCAGACTGAACAGATAGCCGAACAGGTACGGATAGTTGTAGAAGCTCAGCCCGGTAAGCGAGAAGTGCAGTTTGGTGGCCCAGAACATCGGGGTATATTCAGTAATACTGTCTTCATACCACTTGGCCCAGCTCTGCTCCATCAGCTCACTCAGCTCTGCTGCAGGCAAGTAACCTTCATCCCGCTTTTCAACCAGACGCTTTTCAAACTCGAACCGGGCCGGAATATTCACCAGGAAAGCAGCGGCACTTTCTGCATCCTGCCAGGCGACTTCCATTCGGTCCGCATCGCTTTGAGCTTCTTCAAACAGCGCATCCCGCACCAGTGTTTCAGCAAAGATGCTTGCCGTCTCGGCCAGGGTTGAAGGGTAATCAGACTCGACCCAGGTCTGATCTTTCATTACCCAGTTATGCCAGGCATGACCCAGCTCATGAGCCAGAGTAATAACATTACCAACCGAACCATCCCAGGTCATAAATACTCGCGGCTCACGCACATTGGCAAACTGGGTACAGTAGGCTCCGGTTGAACGGTTTTCAGTAGGTTTGGCATCAATCCAGTTGTTGTCGTACATCTGACGGGCAAAGTCACCCATTTCCGGATCAAAGCGGGAAAAGGCCCGGACAACCAGATCTACTGCCTTCTCAAAACTGTAATAACCCTGTTCACCTTCAGGCTGAGGGCAAGGCGCCAGAATATCCTGCGGTCCCAGTTTGTCGATGCCCAAACCTTTTGCCATGCCGGCCAACGCACGATGCCCCAGGGTTTTTCTTTCCTCTGTTGCCTGCATCAGTGCATCAAGGGTACTGCGTTCGATACGCTGGTGATGACAGGTAACATCCAGATAATGCTGCGGCTGCTGCTTCGAGCGCAGTTTTATCTCTTCCCGGCGCCAGCCGTTGATCGCATTCAGAATTGCGGCAGCAGTCTCTTCCCGGCTGCGCCATGCATTCTGGATCGCTTCCCAGGCGGTACGACGCTTTTCCGCATCCTGCTGCAGGGTCAAGTTAAAGGCGCTGGCCAGCCCCAACTCCTCACCATCGACGTTACAACGCAAACTGCCGGACAGTTCTTCATAGAGGCGCCCCCAGCTATGAAAGCCATCCGTAGACAGTGCAGTAATCGTCACTTCTTCATCTGCAGACAACAAGTGAGCCGATTGCTTACGTTGATTGGCAATATAAAAGCGGTATGGCCTGATCTCATCAAGACCCAGGAATGTATCGATAAATGCTTCCGGTGCCCGCAGTAGATAGAGTTCAACCGGTTTATAAGCCTGTTCGACCAGGGAGCCCAGATCACCGGATTTGGCTATCAACTTGGCAGCCGCTTCATTTTTGGCATCGACACTGCTGGTGCTGTAGGCAAATACATCCATGGTCCAGACCAACTCGACCGCCTTGTCATGTACCTGCAAGGCTTCGATCAGGGTTTCGGTAATGACCCCATGCTCATCATCAGTGACTCTGGCCAGCCTCTGAGCAAGCTTTTCAAGCTGCTGCACTAATCCCTGAACAGTTTCGCAATCCTGCTGGATTTTCGAATCACTCAGATCAGCATAAATATGTCGGTTATCCCAGACAGGAATCGATTTATCATTTTTTACTGTCATAACAGGACTCCTGAATATGAAATATCAAAATTTAAAAGTAGTCATTCAGATGCTTTAACGGGTTTTGTATGCTTATCAAAAAAAGCGATCATTTTCTGGTAAAGCTCACGACGGTTTTCTTTCTTAACAAAACCGTGACCTTCATCTTCCTTAGTCAGCCACTCATAGTCTTTACCGGCTTTATCCAGAGCTGCTTTCAATACTTGGGCATGCTCAAAAGGTGCACGCTCATCAGCTTCACCATGCACAATAAACAGGTCTGCCTTGATCTTGTTAACCTGCTTTGCAGGAGAAAATGCAGTGAGTTTATCCTGATCTTTTCCCAGTACTTTCTTCAAATAGTTAAGACCCATCCAGTAACTCTGGATATCACCTTCCTGAAACATCAGCTCCAGATCGTAAATACCAACATACCCCACTGCACACTGGTAAAGGTCGGGCTCTTTCACCACACTCATCAGTGAGGCATAACCACCATAGGAACCGCCGTAAATACAGACCCTGCTTTCATCTGCAATACCTTGCGATATGGCCCATTGAGTGGCGTCGGTCATATCGTCAATCATCTTGCCGCCCCATTCGCCATAACCCAGACGCTCAAACCGGGCACCATAACCACCACTGCCACGGAAGTTGACTTTCAAAACGGCATACCCACGACTGGCCAGCAATTGCACCTCAGGATCATAAGTCCAGGTATCTCTTGGACCATGGGGGCCACCATGGGGGATCACTATCATTGGCAGGTTTTGTTGCTGACCGACAGGCAGAGTAAGGTATCCAAACAGCTCTTCACCATCTCTTGCTTTCAACTTGAAAGCCTCGGTAACAGCCAGCTCCTTTGACTCCAGCTTCGGTGCCGTCGAAAAGATTTGTGCCAGTGTCTGTTTTTCGGCATTAAAGAGATAATAGGTACCAGGATCTTTTTCAGAACGGACATGCAAAATAGCTTCTTTGCGATCCCTGGTTGCACTGGTCACCATAATTTCCGAATAGGGAAAACTCTTTTGCAGCACGGAATACCAGCGACCAACCTGACTTTGTTCATCCAGCACTACAACCTTGCTGTAATCCGGAGTGATATGAACGGCTTCAGGCGTATCCTGCCAATATTCGACATACTCTATATCAACCCGGGGATGGCGATAGACAAGATCCCACTGGCCGGACTCAACATCAAAACTGAATAATCCGTTGGTATCTGCAGTTTCATCGCCATGCTTGCGGGATGATGTCAGATACACCTTTTTATTATCATCTGAAAATCCAATCAGCGAGATATCAGCACTGGTTTCTTCTGACTTTTTCAACAGTTCCCAGTCGCTGTTATTATCTTTGCGGTAGTGCAACAGTTGAAAGTTCTTCTCTCCCTCAACCAACTTTCCTGTAGCAAAACGAACCTGACCATTACTGTCAGCCAGCAGACCACCGTATCTTGCCGGAGACTTCGCTACTTTCCTTCTTTTACCGGTATAAACATTCAACTTGTATGCTGTAACACGGTTGGAAGAGTTTAAACTCAACGCAGTAGACGCTACCAAAATATGTTTAGGATCATCCTTCAGCCAGGACAACACAGACATCAAACCATCTGTTGAGCGTCCATGCTCAGACTGATAGCCAAAAATATACTTTTTACGACTGCCATCCGCATTCATGGCAAACACATTGCCAAAATCACGTGGCGTATCCAGACTGCCAGTACTTTTCAGAACATGAGCAACGATACGTTCATCATTTACCCAGAAAGTCTTGCCTGGCTGAGAGCGGCCACTAAAGTTAATGACCCCTGTCACTTGCATAGACTTCCGGTTAATCACTACAACTTTATTTTTACCTTGCTCTCGAACGGTGGCAGAAAAGTATTTACCTGTCGGAGATATTTTTATATTTCGATACTTACCCCATGTCACAAAGTCATCAATAGATGGCTGCTTTGCATTCAGGGAAAAGCACACACTGCTGAGCAACATTGCAATCAGGACGGCAATGCTTTTATGCATCTAACTTCCTTTCTTCTTTATTGTTGTTATTCGTTGTTTAAAGCAGAAAATCCTCCCTCCCACTCGGGTATGCGCCCGAATGGCAGTACGAGGGAGGGAGGATGAAAACGGTTTTACAAATTCGATATCAATCGTAATAAACAAACAGGGAGCCGAAGCTCCCTGTTTGATATGATCAGCTGCTGGCCAGATCCTGCTCCAGGAAACTGATCCAGGTACCCGCCTGACTCTTGCCGCCCGGCATCTTGGCTGCAGTACGCATCAGCTCAAGTGCCTTACGAGTGTTGCCCTGCTGGTAGTGAGCCATTGCTGTCAGGAACAGCAGTTCACCACGGTGCTTCTCGGTCATATCTTCAGCTGGATCTGCCGCCAGCTTCAGAAGTTCGTCAAAGCGTTCAGCCTGAGCCAGCATACGTGCCAGCTTGATCTGCAACTCAGGCTTTTTATCCAGTTCAAGGGCTGAATTAAAGGCTGCAATTGCACGGTCAGATTCCTTGGCATGTGACCAGAAATTTGCCAGCTTTTTATAGTTGGCATAATTCTTTTCCACCACACCACGGTCCATACCTTCCTGATAGGCCATTCCCGCCTGATATGGTACCTGCCTGAAGGTCAGGAAGTTGGCCAGCTGGGTATAGTCTGCTTCCTTGTTATACAAACCATGCCGATATGCTGCCCGCAATGCAGACAGTGCTGCTGCATCTTTCTTGATGGACATATTCATGCCCGAAAGCTGCAACCAGTACTGTTTTTTCTGCGGTGCAATCATCACCAGTGTTTCCAGCACTTTTATAGCCTGGGGAATGTCCTGCAACTCATAATGAGCCGCCAGAAGCAATGTATACCAGGCTTCCTGTGGCTTATCTGTCGCGGCAATCGCTTTCTTCGCCGGCTCAATTACATCCCTCCACTGTTCCAGACGGGAGTAACCGTTAGCCAGCATAATCCAGGCCCTGGCCGGAACAGCTACACCTTCTTCAAGGTTAGCTATCCACTGCTTCAAGGTAGCGATACCATCTTTATACTCGCCACGCATCATTTGCAGCTGAGCAAGGTTATAGCGCACTTGCTGCGCTGCCGGACGATGCAATGCATCATCCGCCAGTGACAGTTTGAAGTGTTTCAGAGCCTTATCAAAGTTGTCCTGGTTGGCATAAACAACACCCAGCATCTGGTGCACAGCCGCCCGGTCAAACTTTTTGCTACCTACTTTCGACAATACATGCTCAAGACTTTCTCTGGCACCGACATAATCGTCTTCCGCCATCTGTTCCTGAGCTTTCTGGACATACTTATAGGTAATCTTCCGCAGCTCCGGAGCTTTTTCCGGGGCCTTGGCACTGACCGGCTGGGTCAGTGCGGCACTCAAACCGAGAACCAGCAATGACAGCGCGGCTTTCTTTTTAAACGTTCGCTTCATTCCGTTCATGGTTTACTCCAGTACAAACTCGTAAGGCTGTTCCTGAACTCTGGCAACAGGCTTACCGTCCTCCATCGCTGGCTTAAATTTCCATTTAGCTGCAGCTTTTTTAACAGCCTTCGCGAAGCCATATCCTCTGGGCTTTTCCTGAAGTATCTTGATATCAGTTACCCGTCCCTGAGGTGTAACTGTATATCTAAACAGGACGAAGCCTTCAATCCCACGCTTGAGCGCTTTCCTCGGGTGTTGCACGGCAAACTTGTTCAAAGGAACAGGTCCACCGGATGCAGCCACACCGCTGGAAGCAAATGATCCAGCTCCATCACCTACTGCCAGATCCAGATCAACATCCATTTTCGGAATGTCCATCTTCACCTGTTCGATAACCGGCTTGTCCACCTGCTGGGAAATTTTCATTTCCGGCGGGGGTGGCGGCTTCTTCGGTGTCGGCTTGGGAATTTCCCGCTTCTTCTCTTTTACGGTCTCAGGCCGCTGCAACCGGATAAACTCACTGATACGGGTATCATCCGCTTTCGCCAGTTCATGCCGGTTGTTGTTCACCAGGCCGTTCATAATTCCGAACAGACCCAGTGCTACAGCAAAACCCAGACCCAGTGATATCAAATAACGCATGGGCCCTCCGGCTTTACTCGTTTTTGGCGGAGATCGAGATACTGTAAACCCCGGCCAGTCTTACCTGGTCCATGACCTCAACCACGATTCCGGACTTGGCTTCCTTATCCGCCTGGATAACGACCGCACCTTCCGGGTTTTCAGCCTTCAGTCGCTCAACGTTGGCCCGTACCGCACCGACTTCTACCCGGCGCTTGTCGATCCAGACTGCTCCGGTGTCACTGACGGCAATCATGATATTGCCTTTCTTGACGACCTGGGCAGAGTTGGCGGTCGGCCGGTTTACATCGATACCGGCTTCTTTAATAAACGACGTTGTTACGATGAAGAAGATGAGCATGATGAACACGATGTCGAGCATCGGGGTCATATCTATGCCAGCATCTTCCTGTGCGCCGTTGCTATAGCGTCTTCTCATTTTTTATTCCTCCCATTCCCGTACTGCCGGAATGAGTATCCTGTTCCTGTGAGCCGCCGGGCTCTTTATATCGAACATGAACCACTTGTCAGTTCATATTTTTGCCGGCGGCCTGCTCGATTGCTGCGGCTCAGTGCTTGAGCGAATCTGCGATCTGGTGAGTAGCGCGGTCAGCACGCTTTTCCAGCAGCGCGCTGAAGTACAGTCCTGACAGTGCTGCAACCATGCCCGCCATGGTCGGGATGGTGGCCTTGGAGATACCGGATGCCATCGCCCGCGGGCTTCCGGTTCCGGTTACGGCCAGCACGTCAAATACCTGCACCATGCCCACTACGGTGCCCAATAGCCCCAGCAGGGGGCAAAGGGCGATCAATGTCTTGATCATGGGCAGTCCGCGTTTCACGCTGAGGGAGATCTCGGAGATCATCGCCAGGCGAATTTTTTTCGCGGTCCAGGACAGTTTGTCCTCGCGGCTTTCCCAGTCAGCAACAGTCTGCTTGAACAGCTTCGGGTACTCGGTAAAGAAGAACAGATAGCGTTCAAATACCAGCACCCACAGCAGAAACGTCAGCACAAACAGCATCATCAGCACGTCGCCACCCACACCGAGGAAACGACGAATGGATTCAAGCTCTTCCAGTAACCAGAGCATATGTACTCCTTACGCTGGCTGCGCTTCCTTTTGGCTGGCAGAAGCTGTCACCTTCTGAACAACCTCACGAGCGCCTTTGTTCAGATCATTTTCCTGGTGCTTGGCAATAAAGCCGGCACTCTGCTCTTCCAGCACCTGAATCAGGCTGCGGCTCTTGCTTTGAACCAGGCTGTGAGCGAACAGGGTCGGAATAGCAACAACCAGACCCAGCATGGTAGTTACCAGCGCTTCGGAGATACCGTTAGCCATCAGCTTCGGATCACCGGTACCGAACAGGGTAATAGCCTGGAAGGTTGCGATCATACCGACAACGGTACCCAGCAGACCCAGCAGCGGTGCTACAGATGCGATCAGTTTGATGAAGCCCACGCCCCGTTCGATAGACGGCGCTGCTTTCATGATGATCTCGTCGAGCTTCAGCTCCAGGGTTTCCAGATCAGCTTTACGGTTATCCTGATAGGCTTTCATGATGTCGCCCAGCGGATTACCTTTGATGATCTCTTCAGTCTTCTGCTGCTTGCGGATACCCAGACCGATGCGGGTCAGGTTGAGGTAGAAGCCTAATGCCAGCAGAATACCCAGGACACCCAGGCCCAGAATTACATAGCCGACATAACCACCCTGATTGATTCGCTCAAGAACACTTGGGCTCTGAACCAACAAGGACAAGATCTGACCACGAGAAGGGTCGAGGTAGAAAGGTACGTAACCTTCCTGAGCCGCTTCCAGGCCTGCTACATCAGACAAGGTTGAAGAATCCGGTTGACGGGACAGTTCCTGGAACTTGCCAACGGCCGGGGAGTAGTTCAGGTACTTGCCATCCGCAATGGCGTTAAAGGTACCAACCCGAATGATGTTCTTTTCTGCTTCATTACCTTCGCCGTAAACAACGGTGGCAGGCATTTCAACAACACGGCCGGACTCGACCATTTCCTGCAGGACTTCGTGCCAGAACTGTTCCAGCTTGGCAGTAGTCGGCAGTTTCTTACTCTCGGCCATCTCTGCCATAAATGCAGTACGCTCAGGGTACTGGGCAGTAATCATGGATGCCTGGAATACACCACGGTTGTCGCCTGCAAACTGGCGTACAACACCGAACAGCTCTTTCAGTTCGCCGGAACGAATATCGAGGGTGTTATTAACCTCTTTCAGTGACTGTTCGTTGGTATCTGACTGCTTGAGCAGCTTGTCGCTGAGACGTTCCTGGGCTTTCAGTTCAGCCTTGGCATCGGCCAGCAGTTGACGCTGGTTATTACGGTCAGACAGGAAACGGGACTCACGTGCCTTGTTTTCACGGCTCTCAGTGACACCATCTGCCTTGATTTGCTGCAGCAGACCTTGCAGTGCAGTCAGACCCTGTTCTTCAGCAGCGACCGGCAGGGCAGCGCCCATGGCAACAGTCAGACCCAGTGCAGTCGCCAGCGGCTTGACTGCAGACTTTAAGGAGTGAAGGTACTTCATTATTATGCATCCTCCGCTGCACGAACCGGCAGTTTGATCAGGTTATGCGGTGCCTGCTTGCGGGCAATCTTCAGGCCCTGGCTGACGCCGGCACGGTAGCTTTCCGGCAGTACTTCCCACTGACGGGTCTGCTTGTTCCACTGACCGGTTTCAGCACCGTCCAGGGATTGATACAGCAGGGCTACACGACCAATACGGAGGAAGTTGTAGGTGCGGGTTTCATCGCCCTCACCCAGACTGGCTTCATAGGCCTCAATGGTACGCCCGAAGTCATTTTCAATCTGGTAAGACTCGAGAATCTTGCGGTATTTTTCAGAGGTCGTAACGTTGGGGCTATCCATAGTCGCACGCAGGCGCTCGACACGTTCACGACGTTCTTTCAGCTGGAACGGTACATCCAGTTCAACGAACTGATCCAGGCCATCCACCATTTTCAACATCAGCGGAGTGATTTCGATATTGGTCTGATCCAGGGTCTTGATCTGGGCCAGCATGGAGTCAATTTCTGCCTGCTGGGCATTAACCACTTTCTGCAGCTGACGGTTGTAGACTTTCAGTGCTTCAACCTGACGGATCACTGCCTTGTACTCACCCAGCAGTTCGCGGGTGGTGTCGGACAGCTTATCAACCTTCACCTGGGATACCTGGGAGGCTTTATCAATTTTCTGTTGAGCTTGCAAAGCGCTGTTCAGAGGATCATCTGCGGCAAAAGCCGGCGCCATCAGTGAAGCCGAGATTGCGGCGCTCAGTGCGAGCCGACCACACAGGCCTCGTACCTTTTGGGTATTTGTTTTTATATATTTCATGGACTGCCATTTCCCATGATGATTGACTGTAATCATTGTTGTTATAGAGACATGAACACGGCCGAAGCCGTGTTCATTCAGAACCAGAGTCAGATGTAATTAGAAGCTCTGGGTGTAGCTGGCGTAGAGGGTACGACCTTTCCAGTCGTAGTTAGCCAGCTGGTCCTGACTACGCAGGGAATCGGTCGGCAGCGGTGCATCGCGGTCGAACAGGTTGCGGGCACCTACCTTCACAACACCTTCCCATGGCAGGGATACCTGATAGTTCAGGTCCCAACTGGTCCAGCTGGAAACTTCTTTCTCACCGGACTTGCCCTTGTTGTAGGTGTAACCGGCTACGTGACGAGGACCAAAGTTAACCTTGTGCATGCCGTCGTTGGAGATCCAGCCGAGGTCAGCATTTACACGGTACTCAGGGAATGCATCGTTACCGATATTGCCGCCAACAATATCTTTTTCCGGACCCTTGTAGTATGCAGGCTGCTTGTACTCAAGGACATAGCTACCGTTTACTGCGTAAGTCAGAGTACCGAATGGCATCTCGTGGTTGTAATCAGCTTTCAGGTCGATACCGGAAGTGCTCAGAGTACCCTGGTTGATCGGCTTGATGGTTACTGCGGTGATTTCACCGTTCGCATCACGGGTAATCAGACCATCAGTACCTTTGCCTGCTACTTCAGCGTCGATCAGTTCCTGCAGAGTAGGCGTGTTAACAACATCAGTTACTTCAATGTTGTAGTAGTCGATACCCAGGTTCAGGTCTTCAATCGGGGTGTAAACAACACCGAAGTTAAAGGATTCCGATTTTTCAGCCTTCAGGTCCTTGTTGGAAGCGTGGACAGTGTCATATTGTCGATCATACTTTTTGTTTCCGTCACAGGCAGTAATACTATCCCTAGCACACTTAACGTAGTCAACCGCGTAATCTGCAGAGTTGGCGTTTGCTTGATACAGGGAAGTCAGACCCGGGGCACGAAAGCCCTTAGCGAAGGAGCTACGCAGTACCAGATTATCCAGTGGCTGAACACGGACAGAAGCCTTCGGGCTTACCGCACTGCCAAAGTCATCGTACTTGTCGTAACGGGCAGCCAGGTTCAGCTCAACCATATCGTGCAGAGGAATCAGAGTTTCAACAAAGAATGCCTTCTGCTTGCGGTCACCGCCACTGCTGTTACCGGAAGAACCAATTACATTATCTGCTGCAGACTGAGCATCGTATTTGTCTTTATAGTCCTGACGGGAGAATTCAGTACCAACATACCAGCTGAGGGTATTACCAAACAGCTCACCAAAGTCAAACTGCACACCACCGCTGATATCAGCGTAGGACACTTCAATATCACGGGAGGTGTCGTAGGACATTTGTCTTGTTGCTTCGTCAGAGAACTCGCCGGTTGCCGGATCAAAACCACCGTACTTACCTTCGTTCAGAGCTTCTTCTGCAACATTTCGCAGAACGTAACCGGTACCCTTTTCATCACTCAGGGCCTTGGAGTAACGTACTGCCAGGTTCCAGTCCACATCACCGACAAAAGAAGTTTCTACAGAGCCGTTCAGCGCACTGGTAAAGATTGCACTCAGGTCCTTAACTTCATTATCACGGGTGCCTACCTTATTAAAGCGGTAGAACATGGTGGCATCCTTGTCGGCGTCAAAGCCATTGGCTGCCAGAATAGGAGCACCGCCAACAGTACCCTGCTTGACAGTGAAGAAACCTGCAGCAGGCGCATACTGACCGAAGCTGCGGTTCAGACCGATAACAGCCTCGTTGCTCCATTCAATATCATTGGTCAGGGAGTAGTTGGAGCTGATAACAAACTGGTCACGCTTGGATTCAGCTGTTTCAGCCTTGGCATTAGCGTAGTTATACATACATTCGCCGCCGGAAGGTACCAGCAGACCACTACAATCAACACCCGCCAGTGCTTTACGGTCAGTTTTTACTCCCCCCACATAGCCCTGAATATTACGGCCATAAATACTCAGACCAGAACTTGAAGGCTTGTAGTCGCGAGAGTAAATGATGTCTTTTTCATCATGCTCAAATGAGAACAGGATATTGCCCCTCTCATTTGAGGTACCGCCAGTGATAGAGAAGTTGGCTTCATCACCACCCTTGAGCTTCGGATTTGCAGTACCAACTTCTACAGTAATACCTTCAAAATCCTTCTTCAGCATGATGTTTACAACACCACCAATCGCATCAGAACCATAAACAGCAGATGCACCGTCAGCCAGAATCTCGATGCTTTCTACAGCAGCTGCCGGAATAGCATTGATGTTAACCGCACCGTCACCCCGGGCACCGGCCTGTGGCATACGCTTGCCATTCAACAGTACCAGAGTACGGCTGGCACCCAGACCACGCATATTGATAAAGGCGTTACTCTGCCAGGAGGAACCTGAACGCTCGGAGTAAGAACCGAAGGAGTTGTAGGTGGAGTTACGCAGCACGTCCGCAACAGTCAACTGACCACTACGCTCGATATCTTCACGGGAGATAACAGTAACAGGGGTGGCACCTTCAACGTCCACGCGGGAGATGCGGGAACCGGTTACCTGAATTTTTTCCAGCTTTTCTACTTCTTCAGCCACGGCGATATTAGAACCAGCCGAGACCCCCAAAGCAACGACAACCGCCGTGCTAAGCGCTGTTCTCTTAAACATCTTGTTTTTATTCCTGTCTATCACTTGTAGTGTTTATTGTTGGCCAGCGAGTATTGTTATTACTTTGCTGTACTTCGCCATATCAGGCTTCAAGGGCGGAATATATATGCAGGGGGTTAGAATTTTTATTATCAAAAAGACAATCAAACTCTATTTGATCAAATTGGGTTTATTTTTTTAATTAAAGTACAAACCCGATTTAAACACTTCCTTTATACAACCGCAGACCAGCGTTTTATCTGGTCAAACCCTCAATCCCGAAGAGATCTCTCTCCTGAATATCGGGCGCCGTTTATTATAGTTTTACGGCTATGTCACACTACAGAAACAGCAACAAATCTGTAATCAGAAGCAGGTAAGCTAGTGCCTACAGGGCTGTTTCAAATTCATGACGACCCGAATGTAAATCAAGTCCTTACAAAAAAGCAACATTACGCAGAAGAAAATAGGTATTAACCACAACCAAAAATATTCTGCTTTTGCTTCGCGACAATGGTTTTTTATTGCGCATAAAACGTTTGGCACGGACAAAATCTGCAAAAAAAGCAATTTTCCGTTTTTTATCACTTTTTTGAAACCTGGCACTCAACATCAAACCACGTTAAACGAAACAGTGAGCGTACAATTCACAAACCAAAGGCAGACGGGCAGGACATGCTTTAAATATGAAATATTGCACCATGGTCTAACAAATCATCAAAACAGGATTGCTACCAGCAAACCAGCTTTAAAACAGTTTCAATGAGCGACTGCTTGCTGATTACCGTAGATAAAATCACTCCATATAAGCAGATGTTCTGGTCTCTGGATTGCTTCCATGAAATTTCCTGGCAGACAAAATTCGCCAGCCTCACAAGCAGGCTCCGTTTTACTATCAAAACCACCAGCCTGACTTTTGCTACGACCCACTACTTTTAATAATGTCAGTTTGAGCCCAAGAGCAATATGAATGCTCAATGGTTGGAGTATCATGTCCTTCATTCACACTAAATAAATATTTATTCAATAGATGATGATTTTTATTTAACACTAAAGATCAATATTTTTTACTGCTTTCTTAACTATTTCTGGATAAACAGCATAATCCTGCATATATACCCATTCACAGATATTGATTCTTAATTGCCATCTATCTGAAATACACTGGATCCCCCCCCACAGGCTCAACTTCAATCAATACATCAACAACACCGAAAGCAAATCAATTATTTGTGCAAAATTTTTATCATCCTTGCATATATCAGCTCCTTGATGTGAATGAATAACTGCCACAGATCGTTCTCAATGCGCCAAATTTATCGAAAAAAACAAAAATAAAGAAAAAATATTCAAACAAACCACCAAAGACAGCAATAACACCAAACATATCGTAAATAACAAACTCTTTAACATTGCCTGCTAATCAGGTATACATGCCTGCAGTCTGTCTTCTAAACACATTGCTTTTTACAACGTTTTTCTCAGAAACACCCGGAACACGGACCAGGTTTCTGAAGCCTTTACTGCTGTAATGAAGCCTTCTTTATATTTTTATCGCTTCACATTCAGACAGTATTCAAAAACAACAATTTGCATTTGGATAAAGATGAGTCGTAAATCAATCGGAAAAGCTTCCATGCTACTTTCTGCAGCCCTGCTTTTAGGTGGCTGCACCCAACAGGCTATCCAGCCTACTCCGCTTTCAGCCCAGACCAGCAAACTTGCTGAAGCAACCCGGACGGCCTTGCCATCAGTTGCAATCAACTATAAAAAGTTTCAGCTCGATAACGGCCTCACTGTCATTGTCCACGAAGATCACAAGGCACCGGTTGTTGCAGTAAATGTCTGGTACAAGGTCGGCTCCAAGGATGAACCTTTTGGCAAGACCGGCTTTGCTCATTTGTTTGAGCATCTGATGTTTAACGGCTCGGAAAACTTTGATCAGGACTTCTTTGTTCCTTTCCTGAGTGCCGGTGCTACCGATATGAACGGCACCACCAATAATGACCGCACCAACTACTTTGCAACGGTTCCGACTCAGGCGCTGGATATGGCGCTGTGGATGGAATCCGACCGGATGGGCCACTTTATTAATGCGGTGACCCAGGAAAAGCTCGATATCCAGCGCGGTGTGGTTCAGAACGAAAAACGTCAGGGTGAGAACAGGCCTTATGGCAAGTCCTGGTCACAGATGGCAGAAGATACATTCCCGGCAGGTCACCCCTATTCTTGGTCGGTTATTGGATCCATGGCCGATCTGGATGCTGCCAGCCTCGATGATGTAAAAGACTGGTTCAAAACCTACTACGGACCTTCCAATGCAGTGCTGGTTTTAGCTGGCGATATTGACGAAAAAACTGCGCGCGAAAAAGTCTCCAAGTACTTTGCTGATATCGAGCCCGGACCGGCACTGAGTAAACCTGAAGCCTGGATTGCCAAACGCACAGGTGAAAAGCGTCGCATTATGCAGGACCACGTACCCCAACCGCAGCTGACCCTGAGCTGGAATGTGCCCCAGCTGGGTACTTCAGAACTGGTTGAACTGGAAGTGCTGGCTTCTATCCTGGGCGATGGCAAAAGCTCTCGCCTATACAAACGTCTGGTAGAACAGGAACAACTGGCTACAGAAGTGTCCGCCTTTGCTTACGGGCGTCAGCTGGCGGGTCAGTTTATGATCTCTGCGGATACCAAACCTGATGCTGATCTGAAACGGGTAGAAGCCATTATCCGGGAAGAACTGCAGCGCGTTATCGACGAGGGTATTGAGCCGGCAGAGGTGGCACGCACCCGCTTCAGCGGCATGGCTCAGCTTATCCGTGAAACCGAGCGTGTCGGCGGTTTTGGTGGCAAGTCGGATATTCTCGCCAGTGGCGAGGTTTATCATAATAATCCAGGCCACTATCAAACGTATATTCAGCAACTGGAAGCCCTGACACCAGCCTCGGTTCAGGCGACAGCGAGTGAGTGGCTGAATGATGGTGTCTATGTTCAAACCACCGTGCCTTTCCCTGAATATAAGGCTGGCCTTGCAGGTGCTGACCGTAGCAAGCTTCCGGAAGTGAATGGCTCCCCCGAGCTGAACCTGCCGGCAATCGAAAAAGTACAACTGGCAAACGGTATCAATGTAGTACTGGCTTCACGCTCGAATACACCGCTGATTTCATTCCAGTTACAGTTCAATGGCGGTCTTTCTAGCCATGGTGCCTACGGCTCCGGTATTCCGGCCTTTACCCTTGAAATGCTTGAAGAGGGTAGTAATAACCTCAAAGGTTCAGAACTGGAGCAGGCGCTGGACAGCCTCGGTACCGAGTTATCTACCAACACCAGCCGAGATCTGTCTTCTATTTATGGCAGCGCCCTGAGCACCAACCTCAAGCCAAGCCTTGAGCTGCTGGCCGATATGGTTACCAATCCGGCCTTTAATGCTGAATCAGTGGAACAACTGAAAACCCGACGCCTGCAGCAACTGGAGCAAGAGAATGCTACGCCTCGCTCGCTGATCAGACGTCAACTGCCAGAGGTTCTGTATAGCAAAGCCGATCACCCCTATGCCACCCCGGGAACCGGTACCGGTGATGCCGAAACCCTGAAGACGATCAATGCTGATACAGTAAAAGGCTACTACAACGACTGGTTCCGGCCGGACAATGCAACCCTGATCGTTGTTGGTGATACCACTATGGAACAGTTGCTGCCCATGCTGAAAGCCAGCTTCGGTAACTGGAAAGCACCTCAAACCACCCTTCCAGCACTGAAGTTCCCGGATATTGCCCAGCCATCCAAACCCCGGGTATACCTGCTGAATCAGCCTGCAGCCCAACAATCTACGATTGCTGTAGCCCAACTGCTGCCGCCAACCTCCGGAGACGACCTGAATGAAGAGCTTTCATTCCAGGTATTCAACGACTTGCTAGGTGGTGAGTTCACTTCCCGCATCAATATGAATCTACGGGAAGAAAAGCGCTGGACCTATGGCGCCCGCTCCTACAGTGCCGATGCCAGAGGCCAGCGCCCGTTTGTGATCAGTACTTCTGTTCAGACAGATAAAACCGGCCCTGCACTGGATGAAATTCGCAAGGAACTGCAACAGGTGTTTGCCAGCAATCCGGCCCAACCGGAAGAAGTTGCCAAATATCGGGGTAATCGCCAGAAAGAACAGGCTGGACGCTATGAGACCAACGACAGTCTACTGAGTGCTATCAGCAGGGTTGTTACCTACAAACTGCCGGAAAACTATTTGCAGCAATACGGCGAGCTGTTGCAGACCGTCGACACCCGTACGGTAAGACAGGCTGCTGACACCCTGATTGATCCCGATACCATGGCATGGATTATCGTCGGAGACCTGAACAAGGTTGAGGCTGAGATCCGGGCTCTTGGTCTGGGTGAAGTAGAAGTCATTAATCCTGAAGGTTGACGACAATTTAAACCCATATTCGGGAATAAGTGACGAAAACATCACAAATCAGTAGAATCCGCAAACTTGCAATAAAAATTTGCACCCGATCTTGAAACTGTCTGGTGCAAATGGCTACTGAAGACCGATGTCGTGAAGCCTTCGGCCGATTCTTACCAAGGAAAACCTGTATCAGGGAAAACCGGTCGGAGAGCTTCAAAAATATAATCATAACGACCGCTGTTGCCACAGGCTGATGAACCGGTTATCACCGGATCATCACGAGGCTAGTGAATATAACTAGAAGAAGTGACCATGCGCATAAAACCCATCAGGACGCTGGCTGCGACAATTACAGCCACACTGCTGCTGACGGGATGTTCCGGACCCTGGAATGATCCCAATCCGCCGGCAGACCCCGAAGTACAGACCTACTTCGGCAGTTTTACCACCCGGCCCAAACACCTGGACCCGGTTCGTTCCTACAGCGCCGAAGAAGGCCTGTTCCTGGATCAGATTTACGAACCGCCCCTGCAGTATCATTTCCTGAAGCGGCCCTATGAGCTGGAGCCTGCCACCGCAACCTCACTGCCGGAAGTTACCCTGCTGAATGATCAGCTGGAGCCGGCAGCTGAAGGCGAAGAAGTCGCCTTTAGTCGTGTAACTATTCATCTGAAGCCTGGCACTCAATACCAGCCTCACCCGGCCTTTGCCCAAAATTCCGAAGGCAAGCCGCTTTATCTGTTTGATTCTGCCAGCGAAAGCACCCAGTACACCCTGCTGAGCGATTTCCCCCAAACCGCCAGCCGGACCCTGACCGCAGACGACTTTATCTACCAGATCAAGCGGATGGGCGACCCCATCAACAAATCGCCACTGATCGGTTTGATGTCTGACTATATTGTCGGTATGCGCGATTTCAGCAAGATGGTCAAGGAAGCCCGTGACGGTGATAAATGGCTGGACCTGCGTGAATTTGAAATGGAAGGTCTGGAAAAGGTTGATAACCTGACCTTCAACATCCGCATCAAAGGCACCTACCCCCAGTTCAAGTACTGGCTGGCAATGCGATTCTTTGCCCCGATTCCGTGGGAAGCTGATCGTTTCTACCACAACCCGGGATTCAAGGATAAGAACCTGACTCTGGACTGGAACCCGATTGGTACCGGTCCGTTTATGATGACCACCAACAGTCCGAACCGGGAAATCATCCTGGAAAAGAACCCTAATTATCGGAAGGACGTCTATCCGTCCGAAGGTTCTGCCGGCGATGAAGAGCGTGGTTATCTGGCTGATGCCGGCAAACAGCTACCGTTTATCGACAAGGCCATTTTCCGCCATGAGAAAGCCGCCACATCCATGTGGAGCAAATTCACCCAGGGCTATTACGATCGCTCCGGTGATGGCGATTCCAACATCAACACCGCTACTTTTGACCAGGCCTTTACCGTGGGTCCGGACGGGCTGGAGCTAACTCCTGAGCTGGAAAGCCGCAATATTATTGTTGACGAAGAGATCCGTCCTTCCATCTTCTACACCGGCTTCAACATGCGTGACCCGGTTGTCGGCGGCTATACCGAAGACAAGCGCAAGCTGCGTCAGGCGATCAGTATCGTTTACAACGATCAGGAATATATCGATATCTTCCGTAACGGTATTGGCCAGCTGGCTCACGGTCCGATTCCGCCCGGCCTGTACGGCTACAAAGGTGGCAAGGAAGGCATGAACACCTACATCTTTGACTGGGATGAAACAACCAAGAGCCCGAAGCGCAAATCAGTTGAATATGCGGCCAAGCTGTTGGCAGAAGCCGGCTACCCGAATGGCCGTAACGCCAAAACCGGTGAACCACTGATCCTTTATATGGACACCACCGCTTCCGATGCCAGTCCGCGTTCTGACTGGATCAAGAAGCAGCTGGCAAAGATCAATATTCAGCTCGAGTTCCGCGTTACCGACTACCCCCGTTTCAAGGAGAAAATGCGTGCCGGTAATACCCAGATGTTTGGCTGGGGCTGGCTGGCCGATTACCCTGATCCGGAAAACTTCCTGTTCCTGCTCGACAGTCGCCAGGGTCTGGTGAAATGTCAGTGTGACGGCAGTAACTCTACCAACTATGACAACCCTGAATTCGATAATCTGTACGACCAGGTGAAAACCCTGCCTAACGGCCCGGAACGTCTGGCGGCTATTGAGCAGATGGTTGAAATCGTCCAGCGTGACAGCCCGTGGATCTGGGGCTTCAACCGCAAGGATTACTACCTGGCCAATAACTGGGTGAAAAACACCAAGCGTCACGGTATCAGCCAGGGCACCCTGAAATATGTCCGTCTGGACCAGGAAGCCCGTGCTCACCAGCAGGTGGCCTGGAACTCACCCAATGTACTGCCACTGTTTGGCGCTACCGGCCTGCTGCTGGCCATTGTTCTTCCCGGAATCAGCTTCTATCGCCGTCGACAGAAACTGACCATCAAGGCTGAAGAGTAATCAATTAGAGAAAGATTCAGGGAAAAATAATCATGTTTGCATATATTGTTCGACGCCTGCTGTACGCAGTGCCAATTTTGATCGGGGTAAACCTGCTGACGTTTATCCTGTTCTTCATCGTCAACACGCCGGAAGATATGGCCCGGGCACACCTTGGTGATAAATACGTCACTGAAGAAGCGGTTCAAAACTGGATTGCTGACAAAGGCTACGATGGCCCGATGTTCTTCAACAATGAAGCACCAGGTGTTGAAAAACTGACTGACACTGTGTTTTACGACAAGTCCGTCAAACTGTTTGCCTTTGACTTTGGTCAGTCTGATGACGGTCGTGATATCAGTTCAGATATCGTCGATCGAATGGGCCCCAGTCTGGCACTGGCTATCCCGAGCTTCCTGATCGGTGTCTGGGTCAACATCTGTGTTGCGCTGATGGTGCTGATGTTCCGTGGCAGCCGCCTGGACAAAACGACTGTAGCAGTTTTTGTTGGTCTGATGTCGATCTCCTATCTGTTCTACATCATCGTCGGACAGTACTTTATTGCCAAGGTATCCAAACTGGTGCCGGTGTCCGGGTTTAATGACGGACTCGATGGCTGGCGATTCCTGATTCTGCCCGTAGTG
Organism: Spongorhabdus nitratireducens; assembly: GCA_947387575.1. Classification (GTDB taxonomy): domain Bacteria; phylum Pseudomonadota; class Gammaproteobacteria; order Pseudomonadales; family Endozoicomonadaceae; genus CANDOC01. The sequence continues at coordinate 146,476 of CANDOC010000013.1, read as the reverse complement.
ATCTCTGTGCTGGCCGGTATCGGTTCCGGTGCCCGCCTGTACCGCACCCTGTTTATCGAGGTGTCGGGTCAGGACTTCTCCCGTACTGCCCGCGCCAAGGGTGTCAGTGAAACCGGCGTACTGTTCCACCATATTCTGCCCAATGCCATGCTGCCGATTCTGACCGGTATCGTGGTTGTTATCCCGATGTTGTTTATGGGTAGTCTGGTTATGGAATCCTTCTTCAGTATTCCCGGTCTCGGCAGCTATATGCTCGATTCCATTCGTGCCCAGGACTTCTCTATTGTGCGTGCGATGGTCTTCCTCGGCTCCGTGCTGTATATCACCGGTCTGATTCTGACCGATATTTCCTACACCTGGGCTGATCCCCGGGTACGGCTGAGCTAAGGGACGGGTTAAGAGAGTACGACGATGGAATTTGAAACTTTCAAGACGGCCGTTCTCTGGACCGATTATCTGATCTGGTTCATGGTCGCAATTATTGTGTTTTTCATGCTGAGTCTGCGTAAAAGTCCGCAGAACAGTGAAAAATGGAAGGCGGTGTTCTCTACCAAACTGGGAATGAGCACCTTTATCATTATTCTTGCTTATGTTGGCGTAGCCTTGCTGGACTCCATTCATTTCCGCAAGGCGCTGCCACCGGTTGAAGGTCAGACCAGTACTCAGGTTTACTACAGCAATGATGTAAACAGTGTGCTGGATTTGATGCTGGGTGAAATGGGTGATAACAATGAGCGTACCTATTCTGCCCCCTTCTCACTGAAGTCCTGGAACAAGGAAAATATCAAACAGTCCGACGGCACCACTGTCCGTGATTACCCGGAACTGAAGCATGCCGGTGCTCACCTTGAAGAAGGTGACGGTCAGGCTGCAGATATTCTGATGCAGTCACTGCTGGCGCTGGCCAAAGGTCTGGCACTGGCACTGGCACTGATTGCCGTACACCGGTTGTGGCTGAAACGTCGCGGCACTTTGAACGATTTGCCCTGGAGTACCGCCTGGATCACCTTTGCGATCATTATCGCCTTTATGACCTGGCTGATTTCCCTGGGTAACCTGTATCACGTGCTTGGTACCGACCAGGCCGGTAACGATACTCTGTATGAAAGCCTGAAAGGCATTCGTACCGGTGTACTGATCGGTTCTCTGGCAACCATTATCACCCTGCCGTTTGCCATCGTATTCGGTATCTCTGCCGGTTACTTCAAGGGCTGGGTTGATGATGCGGTGCAGTATATCTACACCACTCTGAGCTCTATTCCTTCCATCCTGCTGATTGCAGCGCTGGTGCTGCTGTTCCAGGTCTGGGTTGATAACAATCCGGGTTACTTCGAAGTGGGTCTGGAAAAGGCTGACGGCAAGTTCCTGGCACTGTGCTTTATTCTGGGTATTACCAGCTGGGCCAGCCTCTGTCGTCTGCTGCGGGCAGAAACCCTGAAGCTGAGCCAGCTGGACTATGTTCAGGCGGCTCATGCCTTTGGTGTCAGCCATCTGCAGATTCTGTGGAAGCATATCCTGCCCAACCTCAGCCACATCATCATGATCACCTTCGTACTGGACTTCAGTGGCATGGTATTGGCTGAAGCGGTACTGGCCTACATCGGTATTGGTGTTGATCCGGCCATGGCCAGCTGGGGCAATATGATCAATCTGGCCAGCACCGAGCTGTCCCGTGAGCCTTCCATCTGGTGGAACCTGTCAGGTGCCTTCTTCCTGATGTTTACCCTGGTACTGGCGGTTAACCTGTTCTCCGATCTGGTGAACGACGCCTTTAACCCGAAAACACGACTGGAGACGGCCTGATCATGAGTGCAACAGCAATTGAAACCAAGCCTGCCGTCTCGAACAGGGAACAGCCGGCAGTAGTAAACCAGGCGGCAGCCAAGCAGACTGCCCTGAAAGTTTCCGGGCTGAATGTGTGTCTGGCACACAACCCCGACGCCAAAATTCTCAAGCGTGTCAGCTTTGAGCTGAACCGGGGTGAAGTATTCGCTCTGGTAGGCGAGTCCGGCAGCGGCAAGTCCATGACCGCCCTGTCAATTATGCGACTGCTGCCTGACGCCCTTAAAATCACCCATGGTAAAGTAGTTGAAGCCGACACTAACCTGTTCAAGTTGACCGAACAGGAAATGGGTGACATCCGCGGCAAGCGGGTCGCAATGATCTTTCAGGACGCCCTGACCTCACTTAACCCGGTACAGCGGGTGGGTGACCAGATTGCCGAAACCCTGAAGATTCACACTGACCTGAAAGGCGAAGACATTCGTCAGCGGACCATTACCCTGTTCAGTGAAGTGGGTATTCCGGAACCGGAAAAGCGTATCGACTGGTTCCCGCACCAGATGTCCGGTGGTCAGCAGCAGCGGGTTATGATCGCCATGGCATTGGCCTGCGAGCCCGATATTCTGCTGGCCGATGAACCGACTACCGCGCTGGATGTGACCATTCAGAAACAGATTCTGGAGCTGATCCGGGAGCTGACCATCAAGCGCAATCTGGCCGTACTACTGATTACCCACGATATGGGTGTGGTACGTGAAACGGCTGACCGTGTCGGTGTTATGTACAAGGGTGAGATTATTGAAGAAGGTCTGTGTGAAGACTTCTTCCAGAACCCCCAGGCTGAATACAGCCGTCGCCTGATCGACAGTCTGCCGGATATGGACGAATATCGCCCGCTGCCGGATCAAAAGCCACTGCTGGAAGTCAAGGACCTGCAGGTTCACTTCCCGATTCGCAAGGGTATTCTGCAGCGGGTCAAGGGTTATACCAAAGCAGTTAACGGCATCAGTTTTTCCATTGCCAAGGGTGAAACCCTGGCGCTGGTAGGTGAGTCCGGCTGTGGCAAGTCCACTACCGGCCGTGCCATTCTGAATCTGGAACCGGCAACTGGTGGTGAGGTCTGGTACAACGGCAACCGTATCGACCAGATGACCCGCAAAGATATGCTGCCGCTGCGGAAAAAGATTCAGGTTATCTTCCAGAGCCCGTTCTCTTCCATGAACCCTCGAATGACAGTGGGTGATATTATTGAGGAAGGCATGATCAACCTGGGTCTGAACCTGACTGAAGCCCAGCGTCAGGAACGGGTTGAAGCCCTGCTGAACCGGGTTCAGCTGGAGCCAGAACACCGCTATCGCTACCCCCACGAGTTCTCCGGCGGTCAGCGCCAGCGGATCGCTATTGCCCGTGCTCTGGCAGTAGAACCGGATCTGATTATCTGTGACGAACCGACCAGCGCACTGGATGTATCCATTCGGGCCGAGGTACTGGATCTGCTGCTGGAACTGCAGCGGGATCTACAGGTATCTTACCTGTTTATTACCCATGACCTGTCCATCATGCCGCATCTGGCACACCGGATTGCTGTTATGAAAGGCGGGGAGATTGTGGAACAGGGTAATACCGAAGAAGTGTTGACCGCACCGCAGCATGAGTACACCAAAAAACTGCTGAGTGCTGTACCAAAACACTGATAATTATTGTAGGCAAAAAATAGAGTTTTAAAACGATAAGAGGCAGGTGTATGGTTTGTTTCAGGCCATACACCTGCCTCTGTTATGGTGAAGCGGAAATATTGCTTCAATCAGGAAGAGATTGAGACGCTACAGTCCCAGGGTCTCGGACAGGGTTCAGGAAGAAATTATTTTCCCTGGATTCTGGCTCACGATATCAATTCCATCGGTTTTACTACCCGAGTGCCAGGCTGGAAAACTGGTTACAGCCCCCATCATTGCCTTTCTAAGCTTGAAGCAAGCTATTTCTATCTTTTAGAGTGGTCGAATATCACCGCTGATATTCGAGAACAGCTTCCTTTAAACCACAGCACTACTTTTTAAATTGCCAAAGATGCAAGGATGATGTTTCAGCTGTGCTGGTTACGACTGTTTTCGCCTGACTGGTTTGGTGCCATGATGCTTTTTGTGCGTTATGGCAATTCTTGAAATATCTTGTGTGTACTGCAGTCTTGTGAAAAGTACTGTTTGAAACGGGGAGTCACCAGCGCTACCTTTGCAGGAACCGTAGACGTTTCTCTGGGTGGATCTTTGAATCAAAGTATTGGCTTGGCAGAGCGTATATAAACTTATGCTGTTTTTATATGCATGTTATTTGATTTTTTAAGCAAAACATTACTGGGCAGTTTGATTTTTTCTGTTTGTGCCCAAGCTGGATTCAAAAACCAGATAGTGCATGGTGTTTATCAGGTTGAAGAAAAAACAGATGCAACAGGACTGTCAACTGCAGGAACATGTGATGTCTGTATTGTATCTGGCAACGAAGCGGGGAACAGCACGCAATATATTCTGAGTTGTCAGGCTCCCGAGCAGCTTAAATGTACGGTTTGCCGGAAATTAATCGCAAATCCGTATTCATTGTCAGCTGGCTGCGATTGTGGTGTTGTGGTCTGTCAGTGCTGCATTGAGAAAATAGAGAAGGAGGCGAAAACAGACGAGTTAGCTTGTCCAAAATGTAACAGCCCAGGTAAACCTTTTGCTGATTCTGAAATAAGAAAAACAATTGGTGAAGTAACTGTCGTATGTCCCATATGTAGCATTCCTAAACAGCTGATAGAGATTGCAAATCATTTGGGAAGCTGCTGTCATCAGGTCGTATGTCAGGGGTGCAAGGAGCAGGTTGAGCAGTCGGTGTTTATGGCACACCTTCTGCCATGTTTAAAGAAGAGAAAAACAGAAGCGGGTTATGGATTTTCAAGTGATCAATATGGCTTGCTTCTAGATCAGATGATGCCTTTTATGGATGAGCAGCTAACACATCCTCATAAAGCGCGAACACCTTCTGCTGCAAAGCCCGATCCTCCTGAACCAGAAATGCTGCAGGAGCATCCCGTCACCACACAATCAATGAGCCATATCGAGCTGAGAGGTGTAAAGACACATAACCTCAAAAGCATCGACCTGGACATACCCAAACATAAAATCGTCGTATTCTCAGGCATCAGCGGTGCCGGCAAGTCATCTGTGGTATTTGATACAATCTACCCGGAAGCTCAACAGCAACTGATTGAAACCTTTTCGACTTTCGCCCGCCGTCGGCTGCCGCAGTTTACCCGTCCACCTGCCGAGAGTATTCGAGGCATCAGCCCTTGCATAGTAATCGATCAGAAAAGGCTGGGAGCTTCATCACGTTCAACTGTCGGAACTGCTACCGAGATTTACACTTATATGCGTATGCTGTTCAGCCGTGCCGGACATCCCTTCATCGGCTGGAGCCACCACTATTCTTTTAATAACCCGGATGGTATGTGCCCGGCCTGCAAAGGGCTGGGTAAGCGCATGACTGTCGATATAGAAAAGCTCTTGGATTTATCAAAGTCAATCCGTGAGGGTGGGATTCTGCACCCCAACTACGATATCGAGAAGTGGTACTGGCGGGAAATACTCTGGTCCGATGTGGTTCCATTCGATACCAAACTGGGCGAAATGAGTAAAGAAGATATGGATCGCCTGCTTTATGCGGATCAGCTTCCAATCCAATACAGGGATCGGGGTAAGCTTTATAAGAAAAAGTTTGATGGTGTCGTACGTAAGCTGGAACAGCTGCATGTCGATAAAGACGAAGACCAGATTGCAGGCACAATCCGCGAAGCCTATGACCGCTTGTTTCACGCGACCATCTGCCCTGACTGTAATGGTGTTCGGCTGAAACAGGAAGCACTTTCGGTGAAACTGGCCAGTGGTCACCGGATTGGTGATCTGATTGATCTGGAACTGACCGAACTGGATGAGGTGCTGGAGGGTCTGGCAGATCATCCTGACTATGCCCACATGAGAGAGGCGGTTGAGGCCATTGTTGGAAAAATGCGCTCGTCACTCAGTCACCTGATTGATATCGGTGCTGGCTATCTGACCCTCAACCGTGGCGTCAATACACTCTCGGGAGGGGAAAGCCAACGGGTTAAAATGGCCCGTCAGCTCGACTGTGGTTTGGTCGATCTGATCTATATTCTGGACGAACCCTCGGTTGGCTTACATGCCTGTGATATTGAACACTTGATCGGTATGCTGAGAAAACTATGCAACGCGGGTAATTCAGTACTTGTCGTCGAGCATGATACCAGCATTATGCGTGCTGCAGACTGGCTGGTTGAAGTTGGACCGGTTGCCGGTGAAAAAGGTGGCAATGTTCTTTATTCAGGTCAGTTTGAGGGGTTGTTGAAAGCGGATACACCGACTGGGCAAGCCCTGCGGACAGAAGAAGAAAAAACACCCTATCGCGAGCGCCGCTGCTGGTCTGAAGTCTGGTATATCGAAAATGCTACGACCAACAATCTCCGGAATGTAACAGTCGGGATTCCGAAAGGTGTGCTGACTTGTCTTACCGGTGTGGCAGGATCAGGCAAAAGTTCTCTGATCAGTGAATTCATAGTCATGATGAAGGAACCCGGTATGGAGGGAGTCATTGTGATTGACCAAAAGCCGGCAGGTAAAACAAATCGATCGAATCCGGCAACGTATATCGGTATCTTTGACCTTATCCGTAGTGCTTTTGCAGAGACCACAGGATCTAGTGCCGGACTCTTCAGTTTCAATTCCAAAGGCTCCTGTCCTGAGTGTACAGGCAGGGGGTTCGTCAGTATGGAGATGTCTTTTATGGATGATGTTGTTCTTGACTGCGCCAGCTGTCAGGGACGGCGTTACCGTGATGATGTTCTTGTCCATACCTATCATGATAAATCAATCCATGATGTGCTTGAGATGACGGTTGAGCAGGCTCTGAATTTTTTCAGGCCTCTGACTCGTGATAAAACAAGCAAAGCACCAAAGAAATCCAGCAAGCCAAGTAAAAAAGTCGGTAAATCATGCGGTGAATCCAGAATTGTTGAACGACTGGAGCTGCTATCAGAGGTTGGACTTTCCTATCTGAAGCTGGGGCAACCTCTATCGACTCTGTCGGGAGGAGAGGCTCAACGCCTGAAACTCTCTGCCGAGCTGCGTAAGTCAGGCCAAGTCTATGTAATGGACGAACCAACCACAGGTTTACATCCTCAGGATATCAGTCGCCTGCTCGCGATAGTGGAGCGGCTGCTGGCAGCCGGGAACTCAGTTATCATCATTGAACATAACCTTGACGTCATTGCCGCAGCAGACTGGATCATCGATATTGGCCCGGGCGGCGGTAAAAACGGTGGGACAGTTGTAGCTGAGGGTGTGCCTGAGGATATCGTTGGGTGCGATGCCAGTGTGACTGGAAGATATTTGAGCAGGCTTCTTGGGGCAGAAACAAAAACAACTCTGGGTTCCGATTTATAAGGAATACTGAGATTGAGAGCATAAGCCAGTTATTTGCTTTTTGATGATCATAGCTTCAACTGCTGCGGCTATTTTACAATTTTATTTTCACAAGCTCTTTCCAGCTCTCTGTAGAGAGCCATTTTATGGCTGACTTATTTTACAACTTTATTTTTTCCTCACAATTATTCCGGCTTCCGGGGGTTTCGAAAGCCGGAATCAGCCAGTTTAAGCCAGATAACGTGACTTCAGGTGCTCCTTGAAGAAGCTTGCATTCAGGGTCTCACCTGTCGCCTGCTTTACCAGCTCATCGGTTTCCAGCAGACTGCCCTTGCTCCAGATATTGCTTTCCAGCCAGCCAAAGATCGGTGACAGATCACCACTGCGCACTGTAGCGTCAACATCTACAGTTTTCTTCATTGCCGCCATAAACTGTGCCGCATACATGGCACCCAGGGTATACGACGGGAAGTAACCAAATGCACCGTCAGTCCAGTGGATATCCTGCATACAACCGTCCTTGAAATTGCCCTGTGTGGACAGTCCCAGGTAGTCCTGCATTTTCTGATTCCACAGTTCAGGCACATCGGTATGGCTGATCTTGCCGTTAATCAGATCACGTTCGATCTCATATCGCAGGATCACGTGTGCCGGATAGGTCAGTTCATCCGCATCAACCCGGATAAAGTCTTTCTTGACTCTGGTATAGAGCTTCAGCAGGTTATCCTGGGCAAACAGCTGTGGGTCATGACCTTCAAAGTGCTTGCCTGCCAGTTGTGCCAGATGCTCGATAAATGCTTCACCACGGCCCAACTGCATTTCAAAGAACAGCGACTGGGATTCATGAATCCCCATGGAGCGTGCCTGACCTGCGGAAACACCGGCCAGCGCCTTGGGCAGCCCCTGTTCATAACGGGCATGACCGGTTTCATGGACAATACCCATTAGCGACTGCACAAACTCGTTTTCATCATAACGGGTGGTGATTCGCACATCAGTCGGAACACCGCCGCAGAAAGGGTGCATGCTTTCATCCAGCCGACCATGTTCAAAGTCGAACTTCAGCAGCTTCATCACATCCAGGCCCAGCGCTTTCTGGCGAGCTGCTTCAAACTTGCCGGCAGGAGTGATCAACGCTTCAGCCTGCTGCTTTTCAATCACCTGATCAATCAGTTCCGGCAGCCAGGATTTCACATCCGTAAACAGACTATCGAGGGAAGCGGAGCTGGTGCCCGGTTCGAACACATCCAGCATGGCATCGTAGGGCGACAGGCCGGTTGCTTCAGCACGAATCTGTGCTTCTTCACGGGCCAGCTTGACCACTTCCGCCCAGTTCTTCTCAAAACCGGCCCAGTCATTTTCTCCACGCTGGGTACGCCATGCATGTTCACATTTTGAACCTGCCAGTGATTTGGCTTCGACCAGCGATTCAGGCAACACGTTGGCCTGCTGCCAATCACGTTTCAGCTCACGCAGAACAGCTTTGTCCTGCAAGTTCAAATCTTCGGCTTCTGCTTCGGCAAACCAGTCTGCCAGCTGTGGCTGGGTTTTCAGATGGTGGAGATGTACCGACAGCTCGGCCATGGCCTCAGAACGGGCCTCATTGCCTCCGGCAGGCATGACTGCAGCGGCATCCCAGCTGCAGATAGCATCCAGGTGTTCAAAACGGGAAACTTTACGGGAATGGTCGATTAACTTCTTGAGTGCGGACATTCAGTGCCTTTTGTGACTCTATTTTTTATAAATGAAACAACCAGCTCTGTTTTTATCAGTTCTTCCAGTCAATCAGATAACACATGGGACAGGCAGATGGTGTGTGATAAAAACAAACAGGGAAAGATAGAACATCTTTCCCTGCTCAAGCCAGTTTATCTGAATAGTATGTATCTTCGGGTAGAATTTAAAGCTGTGACAGCGCCTGATCCAGATCAGCCAGAATATCTTCAATATCTTCCAGTCCGGCAGACAATCGCACCAGACCATCACTGATACCAAATGCCTGCCGCTCTTCCGGAGAGTACGCCGAATGTGTCATGGATGCCGGATGTTCAATCAGTGACTCGGCATCACCCAGACTGACCGCCAGAGTAATCAGATCCAGGCTGTTCATGAGTTTGATACCGTGCTCCAGCCCGCCACGCAGTTCAAAGCAGATCATCCCGCCACCACGCTTCATCTGGCGTGAAGCCAGTTCGTGCTGGGGATGGGATTCCCGACCGGGATAATAGACTGTCTCAATCTGTGGATGCTGCTCCAGATAGTCAGCAATTGCCTCAGCATTGTTACAGTGACGTTCAACCCGCATCGAGAGTGTTTTCAGGCCCCGCATAATCAGGTGAGCATGCATCGGTGTCAGCGAAGCACCGGTCATATCCTTGACGCCTACCAGCCGCACTTCACTGATATCTTCACTGCGTCCGACCACACAGCCGGCAATCAGATCACCATGTCCGCCCAGGTATTTGGTGATGGAATGAATGACAAAGTCAGCCCCCATCGCCAGCGGATTTTGCAGCACCGGGGTAGCAAAGGTGTTGTCGACTACGACCTTACAGTTTTCAAATTTGCCGGCATGGGCACAAACAGCTTCAATATCGACCAGCCCCAGGTTCGGATTGGACGGTGTTTCAAAGTAAACCATCCGGGTTTCAGCCGTAATCGCTGCTTTTGCCTCCTCCAGATTGGCCATATCAACCCATTTGATCTTGATGCCGAACCGGCTCAGACCATGCTGGAAATAGGCGAAGGTACAACCATACAGGGTTTTGTCGGCAACAATCTCGTCACCGGCCTTGAGCAGCGTCCAGCAAAGCGCAGAAACAGCCCCCATTCCTGATGAGGTAGCAATGGCTTCTTCTGCCCCTTCCAGCGCAGCAAGACGTGACTCCAGCACACTGACGGTAGGATTGGAGATACGGCTGTAAAAATGCCCCTTCTCAACCCCGGCAAACAGGTCAGCACCATGCTGAACATCATGGAATGAATAGGTGGATGTCATATAAACCGGTGGGTTCAATGCCATCTGATGGTCTTCCGGCCGATAGCCGGTATGAATAGCCCGGGTGTCAAATCCCAACTTCTTGTTATCACTCATAGAATGATCTCCCCCGGCATTTTGCCCTAGACAAAATACCTGTGTTTAGTTTTTGTATTGTTATTTTTTACTTCAAGAAGAGTACAACTTCAAAGAAGTGTTACTGAAATGTCTCAGGCAGGCTAACGCTTATCAAAGCATGAAGAGTTGATTCAGGACAAGATTATTATCTGTAACTTTTTGTATGGGATTTAAATTATATGTAATACCAAAAAAAATGTGTCTTTTTAAAATCAATACAAGACAAACTACCTGTATATCAAAATTATGACTATTTATTCACTGAAACTTTTATATATTCAAAACAATCCTGAAATAGGGCATCATGACTTAATTCAGTGACTTCAGGACATCAACAAACCATTCAGACAGCTGTTGTTACTGGTCATCAGTTAGATTTAACGATAACTAAAAAACTCTGCTATTAACTGAATAAGTTTTAAAGCTCAGATTTTGTATAACTTTATTCTTACAAACTTTTTGAAACTGTAAGCTTATAAAACACCTTGACGAATTGGCTATCAATCTGGGCATTTAAAATCAATCGTTATATTCAAGGACGCAATACCTTACTTTCAAATTTAATAAAACCTCTAACTCCCTATACATGATTAATTCAAAGAAACAGTTGTTTTTGGAGGCCATTGTGCAATATAAAAAAGATAGACATCTTATACATGTTTTTTACTGCCTTTTATTTTTTCTACTTTCTGAATATTCATACGCAACCACTGCATCATACTCACCCATTGCTGAAAAAGCAGCGAAAGAATATTGCAGTATGATCAAGATGATGCCCGAATCTCAGGACATGATCTGGGGTCTTCCATTACCACACAGAACGTCCCAAAACCTTCGAGTAGCCCCTGAATGTTTGGAGCTTTTTCCATACCCGGAGGACGAGTACACATTACCAAAACGCTCAAATTTCGAGCGGGCCGGTTTTTTTGATATTTACAGAGTTCATACTTTAGATGGACTCCCCTGCGATTTAAAATTGATAGATGAATCCTTACTTGAAGGCGAATGTACTCTGAACACTGAATTGCTTGATATTCTTCGTCATGTTGATGCGAAATTTCTGGTCAGACCTAAAGGCTGGTACCAACATGAAAACATTACCATTATTGTTACTCCCGGATCTGATGGAGATTGTTACGGGGCAAACCTGATGCTAAAAGGAATAAAAAGTGATTCTGTTTTTCGACTGTTTGCCCGCCAACTGCTTGAGTGTATTGTCGAGCTGAATAATTATGGATGGGCACATAGCACAGCATCCCTGTATGATTTCATCTATTTTCAATCGGATGCTCGTATGAGGTTGGGAGGGCTCGAACGGGCAGAAATATATCCCGATCCACGTACTATGTCAGACAGCTCAATAGAGATTTTAGCCATAGTTTCAGGTTTACTTGACAGACTAAGTCTGGAAGTAGAACGGCTCGAGCCCAAAACAATATCTTTTCTGTCTTTGTTAAGGGAAGTTAGAGCTCCATTGATTGTGCAACACGTTAGAAGAGCCATGAAACCCGGTGTAATTTTAACTCCTTTCGCTATAAATTTGACGATACATAATTTTGACCAGATTAGGATCATGGCTGAAAATAAGTGTGTCGAAACCTTACGCGCCGTTAATAATGAAGAAGCCAGACGTCCCAAGCCTGAAATGGAGACTTTAATCAGGCATCCTGCCATGGTCGGTATAGACCCTACTTCAAAATTAAAACTGGACGTTTTTCGTCTGCGCGATAATGAATGACAACAAAACCTCCCTGAAACCCAGCATTTCGATTCATCAGTTTCAGGTGTGGTTACTAATAAATTTCTCCAATAAAAATAACTGGGACAGCATATCGTTGTCCTAGTTTTTCTATATTATTAGTTTCAATTACATCCTTATAATTCGATTCCACTTATCAGGCCGTCAGCACAATCAATAAAAAACCATTATCAAAGATGATCAAGATGATTACATAATAAAACTATTATATTTTTGGCTTTATTAAGTGAGCACTTGCTTTATCTGTTAACCATTTCTTTTTCATTGACAATGAAATGTGGTCACCGTTAGGCTTCCCTGTACCTGCTGATACTACCTCATTATAAAAGGACACTCGATGCCAGGTAGCACTTCTGATGAGATCACTCTGACTAACTATTTGTCAGACAAACCCGAGTTAAAGCAAGCCTTTGAACAGGTCAGTCCAACCAATATTGAGGCCTATGACGAATACTCGGTGCATATGATGACACTGACCACTGTTCATGCCATCGTTAAAGACAATGATACCGATTTCCTGCGTGAGTATGCCTACAAGTTCTTCTCAATGCTGGAGGATAACAGCAAGGTAACCAACCTTGATGCTACGATATTCCGGGCTCTTGTCTTGCTGAAAGCACAGCACCAGCGGCTTTACATACTACAGACTTCAAAAGATGAGGTGTTGAAAGAGGTCAAGCCTGATTTTGACTATCTGGGTGATCTTGAATGCAAATCGGAAACCGAGCTGGTATGCACCGTTGATTCGCTGTTGGCCTGTATCATTTACATCTGTTCCTGCTGGATTATGTGGGAAGACGTTGACGTTGGCATCAAGGAGCAAAGCAATGATCAGTTTGAATGGCAGCTCGTTAATAGCCAGATGTGGGAATCTGACTCTCAGTTTTCACTGTTTTTGATGAGCCAATTGAAAGATGATCTTAAAGAGCTGAGAAATAAAGAAGAGATTACCTATCACTGAATAAAAAACCAAAAGAAGGGTTGAACCCTTCTTTTGGTTTGAAGATCAATTAATGAATACTTAAAGGAGATAATGTTCTGATATAACCCAGCGAAGCCTGTAAAAACTGTTCCAACTGCTGCAGATAGGCATTACCTTTCACCGGTGTAAACGGATTCGGCCCCCGTGCAGTGGTTTCCATAATAACCGGCCCCCGGTAACCAATATCATCCAATGCTGCAAAAACAGCCTTGAAATCAGTATGGCCATAGCCGATACCTTCCCGGTTGGAGTCGGCAATATGAAACAGCCCCAGCTGGTTATCAGTTGTCTTAATCGCTTTGGCCAGACTCGGCTCTTCAATATTCATATGATAGGCATCAAGTAAAACCCCCAGATTCTGGCGACCAACAGCCTTGAGTAATGCTTTTGCCTGTCCTGCCCTGTTAATCAGGTGACTTTCGTAGCGATTAAGCACTTCAAACACCAACCGAATATTTCTGTCAGCGGCATAGTCCGCAAGGATCTGAACATTCTCCACCAGCAGCGCTTCTTCTTGCTCCTGACTGGTCAGGGCTTTTACCCTGCCCACGTCACCATGACAGGAGACAACCGGATTACCCAGCTCGGCAGCAAAGTCGATTAACTGCCGATAGTAGTCCATCGCCTTGTTACGGATAACAGAATCTGAATGAACAATATCAACATTATCCGGGGTCAGCGAAAACACTTTCAGATTATGCTCATCCATCAGCGACCGAACATAAGCCGGAGTAAAGGACTGCAAATCACCATGCAGTTCAACTCCGTCAAAACCCAGCGCTGAAACCCGCTGAAATATTTCTTTCAGCGACAGATCCCCAAAGGTCCAGGTGCAGACACCGGTTTCATACCTCATGCCGATACCTTTACAGACTGGTCTGCAGCAGCAAAGGGGATTTCTTTCTGGGACTCACACTCACTTGACTGCAAATGGACTGTTTTACCGGATTGCAGCGACTGATAGCAGGCATCAGCCAGCTCCAGTGCTTTTACCCCGTCATCAATAGTAACTTCCGACTGGGCTCCGGTAGTGATGGTATTGATAAACGACCGCAGTTCGTTCCGGTAAGCCGGCATATAGCGCTCAAGGAAAAAGTACAGCGGCTTGTCGGTGACATCGCCTTCGGCGCCCAGGTAGCGCACTTCATTTTCCCGGTGATTGCCTGCCTGCAGCATGCCCTTGTCACCCAGCACTTCGATTCGCTGATCGTAGCCGTATGCCGCACGACGGCTGTTATTGATATGGCACAGTCGGCCACTGGCGGTTTTCAGGATCACCATGGCCGAATCGATATCACCGGCCTGGGCAATACCCGGGTCAACCAGACAACTACCGGTAGCATGAACCTCAACTGGCTCTTCACCCAGCATCCATCTCGCCATATCCAGATCGTGAATCATCATATCCCGGAACAATCCGCCGGATACCTTGATATATTCAACCGGTGGCGGAGAAGGATCACGGCTGGTAATCACCAGTTGCTCCAGATTCCCGATACGGCCTGCCAGCTTGTCCTGATGCAGTGCGTTAAAGGTAGGGTCGAACCGCCGGTTGAAGCCCAGAAAACAGGTAACCCCCGTCTCCTTCACTACGTCCGCTACATGACGGGCGCGGTTAATATCCAGATCAACAGGTTTCTCACAGAAGATGGCTTTCCCGGCCCGTGCCGCCTGTTCAATAAGGTCGGCATGGGTATCCGTTGAACTACAAATCAAAACCGCATCAATCGACGCATCGGCAAACACTGTAGCGGCATCACTGACCTTGGCATCGAATTTTTTGGCAATAGTTTCAGCAGCCTGCTGCACCGGATCAACAACATAAACAAGACGTACATCCGGGTGTTCACTGATGGTCTGGCCATGCACATTGGCGATACGCCCGGCCCCAAACATGGCGAAATTAAGCATTATTATTTTCTCTTTGTTATTTTTGTCGGGTTCAGTCCGTTAATGACACTGCCAGATATTACTTGCCCGCTTCAACAATCCATTCGTGTTCGGGATCATTTTTAAAAATCCAGTTCCGCTTCGGACCGGCCATCACATTGAGATAGTACAGATCATAACCATGGGCAGCACCGACCGGGTGATATCCTTTTGGCACCATTACCACACAGTCGTTTTCAACGGTAATGGCCTCATCCAGACTTCTGTCGTCAGTATAAACCCGCTGAAATGCAAAGCCCTGAGGCGGATTGGTTTTGTGATAGTAGGTTTCTTCCAGCAGGGTTTCTGTTGGCTCGGCATCCTGATCATGCTT
Organism: Spongorhabdus nitratireducens; assembly: GCA_947387575.1. Classification (GTDB taxonomy): domain Bacteria; phylum Pseudomonadota; class Gammaproteobacteria; order Pseudomonadales; family Endozoicomonadaceae; genus CANDOC01. The sequence goes on along the minus strand of CANDOC010000013.1, from coordinate 131,107 downwards.
GTGCGGCGGATAGCTCGACCAGTGACCATGGGGCGTAATAACTTCACAAACCAGCAGGCTTTCCGCGGTACCTTTATCAAACAGGATATTGCACACATGGCGCTGGTTGGTGCCGGTTCCCCGGGTCTGGTATTCGCACTCTTTGGGCTCAATCAGTCGCGCCGGCAATTGGCCTTCTGCCGGAGCAGAGCAAACACCCAGCTCCAGCTCTGTTTCTGCTACAACCGAGTAAAAATCAGCGGGTGGAATATATACCGCATAAGGTGCTTTCTGTTCAAAAGCCGATGTCCGGTCACCGATCTGACTCCAGCTTTCATGCCGGGTTGAAACACTGGCCTTGCCACTGACCAGCACCAGACAGACTTCTTTATTACCGGTCTGCTGCTCCAGCGATTGACCAGGCTGAAGCTTGAAGACTTCAAAGCCTACATATTCCCAGCCAGCCGATTCCGGCGTAATTTGCTGAATACGACCCTGCGTGTCAGGTTCTGTGGGACGAGATAATAAATGAGACATACAGTCATTACTCCATATCTGAATCGTCGGATCAGGCAGTCTTGCGCTTTTTCTGGCGATACTGGTCAGCCACCACGGCAGCGACAATAATCGCGCCTTTAACGACATCCTGAACGTAAGCATCAATGCCGAGGAAGGTGAAGCCGGAAGTCATAACCCCCAGAATAATGACGCCGATAACCGTTCCGGTGATTCGGCCAACTCCGCCAGCCAGACTGGTACCGCCAATAACAGCCGCTGCAATGGCATCCAGCTCATATGCCATACCCATACCTGCCTGACCGCTGGCCGCTCTGGCAGCTGTCAGAACCCCGGCCAGACCGGATAACAGCCCTGCTATGCTGTAGACAATAACCAGATGTCGGTTAACGTTAATACCGGACACCCGGGCAGCATTCATATTGGCGCCGATAGCGTAGGTAAACTTGCCATAACGGGTATATTTCAAAGCAATATGGAAAATAGCCGCCACTACAATAAAGACGACCACCGGAATATAACCTGATCCAAACCAGGTAAATTCATCTGACAGCAAGCTGACTGGCTGACCGTCGGTATACCAGCGGGCAAGTCCTCTGGCGGTTACCATCATGCCCAGCGTGGCAATAAAAGGTGGAATCATGGTTCTGGCAATCAAGGCGCCATTAACCAGCCCTGCCAGTCCCCCGGCCAATACCCCCAGTAATATCGGGACAACCGCCGGCATATCGGTAAACATGGGAAAGACTGCCCGGGCATAGTCCGATGTCTGGGCAAAACTGGCAGCAATCATGGCTGAAAGCGCCAGCACCGAGCCGGAGGACAAATCAATACCGGTGGTAATAATGACCTGGGTTACCCCGATGGCCAGCAGTCCAATAATGGACATCTGCAGTACAATAATCAGCAGTCGCTGGGCGTTGAAAAGAAAGGTATCCCCCCTGACTGCCCAGCCAAGTATTTCAAACAATACCGCAATGCCAACCAGTACCAGCAGAATGCTGCCTTCCTGGGGCATCTTGAAACGTTTTCTTTCCTCCGGCACCGAGGCCGGAGCTGGATGTGTTGTCGTATTCATTTTTAACGCCTGCCTGTTGCCATACTGCACAGCAGTGATTTTTATTATTCTCAGGCCGAAGCCAGTTTCATTACTGCAACCTGAGTGGCTTCATTCCGTTCCAGAATGCCGGTTACAGTACCTTCATGCATCACCATGACCCGGTCACTCATACCCAGAATTTCCGGCAGCTCGGAAGAGATCATCAGTACCGCCAGCCCCTTTGCAGCCAGCGACGATATCAACCGGTGAATCTCGGCTTTGGCACCCACATCAATGCCCCGGGTCGGCTCATCAAGAATCAGGATGCGGGGTTTGGTCATCAGCCAGCGGGCAATCAATGCTTTCTGCTGATTGCCTCCGGAAAGGTTGCCAATAGTCTCATCCAGATCAGGCGTTTTGATTTTCAGCAGCTGTTTCATTTCCTCACACAGTTCATTGACTTGCTGCTGCTGAACAAAACCCTTTTCAACATAACTGTCGGTCAGAACCGCCATTTCCATGTTCTGCAATACCGACAACTGCAGAAAGCAGCCGGTCTCTTTTCTGTCTTCAGTCAGCAGTGCAACGCCCTGCTCCATCGCCTGATGCGGCTGACTGATTACAACCTCCTGACCATGCAGCTCAATCGTGCCCTGTGTCGCCGGGGTAACACCAAACAGGGTTTCCGCCAGATTGGTTCGTCCGGCCCCCACCAGTCCGGCCAGTCCGAGTATTTCTCCGGCTCGCAGCTCAAAGCTGACATCCTTAAAATAACCATCCAGCCCGAGATTTTTTACCGCCAGCACGGTTTCACCAATCTCGGCTTCCTCTTTGGGAAACATCTGGGTTATTTCCCGGCCAACCATCATTTTGATCAACGCCTCCCGATCCAGCTTGCTGGCCAGATCGGTACCGATATGCTGCCCGTCCCGAAACACGGCAATATCATCAGCAATGGTGAAGACTTCATCCATCTTGTGAGTGATATAAACGATGCCGGTACCCTTTGCCTTCAGGTCGGCAATAATAGAAAACAGTCTCTCCACTTCCCGCTCAGTCAGTGCCGATGTGGGCTCATCCATAATCAGCACTTCCGAGTCATAGGAAACTGCTTTGGCAATCTCCACCATCTGGCGGTTGGCAACACTGAGATCACGTACTTCAGCCCGTGGATCCAGCTCGATCTTCAGGGTTTCAAACAATTCCTGAGTCTGCTGGTACATCCGTTGATGATCAACAAAGCCAAAACTATTCAGGGGCTCACGCCGAATCCAGATATTTTCTGCCACCGTCATAAACGGCATCAGGTTCAGTTCCTGGTGAATCATGGCCACCCCCTGCTCCAGTGCATCAAGGGGGCCTTTGATGTTATAAGGCTGTCCCCTTAGAGAAAGGGAGCCTGCATCCGGGGTATAGACACCGGAGATGATTTTCATCAGGGTTGATTTGCCCGCACCGTTTTCTCCCATCAGGGCCAACACACGACCCGGGCTGACTTTAAGTTCGACATTGTCCAGTGCGACAACACCGGGGAATTCCTTGCGAATATTGCGGGCTTCAAAAATATATTGTCTGTCTGTTTCTTGTTGTGAGTGCGGTGAAACCTGCCCGTGCGGCTTCGCAGCTTCAACCCGTTCTGCAGTTTCTGCCAACATATCTACCTCCCAGCGGAGTCACACCTGCAGCTGCAGGTGTGATATCCAGCCGGACCACTGTGTTCGGGTTGGAATTACTGATACTGGTGCATGTTTTCCAGCATCACCAGCTCAAACGGAACCCAGACAGTACCGTCTACCTGCTCACCCTTTGCCAGGCTCAGGGCCGCTGTTACCGCACCTTCGCCCTGAGCGGCAGCATTCTGGAATACTGTCACAGCAAGCTCTTTGGCAGCCATGGAGCTCAGCGCATCGGAAGTTGCATCCACTCCACCCACAACAATATCCTTCGGACTGATTCCGGCTTGTCTCATGGCCAGCAGTGCTCCCAGCGCCATTTCATCATTGTTGGCTGCAATCGCATCGATCTTGATACCGGACACAATCCAGTTGTTCATCAGGTCGATAGCTTCGGAGCGCTGGAAGTTCGCAGTCTGCTCTTCCACGATCTTGATATCGGGATAGTTGGCCAGTACTTCCTTAACGCCCTGGGTACGACCACGGGTACCACTGGAAGAGAGCTCACCCAGCATAATGGCCACATTGCCCTTGCCGTTCAGTGATTTGGCCAACTGCTCCCCCTGCAGACGGCCGGCAACCACTTCGTCAGAACCGACATAAACAACACCGGCAGGTAGCTCCTGATCCGGCTTTTTATTAACATAAACCAGTGGAATCCCGGCTTTCTTTGCCAGTTTGGTCATACGGGCAGTTGCTGCAGTATCAGTCGCGTTGATGATAATGGCATCAACATCCTGAGCGACAAAGTTCTGTACCTGGTTCAGCTGACGGCCGATATCTCCCTGTGCATCCTCGAACTGAATACTGACATCCGGTTTTTCAGCTGCTGATTTGGCCATAGACTGTCGCAGCATAGTCAGAAAATTGTCATCAAAATACGACATAGACACTGCAATCTTGGTTTCTGCATAGGCCGACATACTGATGGCCATAGATGCAGCGATTCCCAGTAATAGACGTTTCATTATTATTATCCTCTTGGTCTATCAGGCTACTGTTGTGTGTGTTGCGTTATTGGTGATGGCTGAAGACACCGCGTCTTCGATAAATGCGACACTCTTTTTCAGTTCAGCTGCCAGCTGCGGGTGGTCATAGACCTCAGCCGCAAATGGCTCGAAAGAAAATGCGCCCTGATAACCACCCTTGATCAGAGCAGCGAGCTGTTTGATATTACCCAAGCAGTCGGCTTCCGAAATCAGTATCCGGTGGCAGTCCTGCATCCTGCCAGTATCAAGCTCCGGGTTGTTGACGCCCGATATATGAACCAGCCCTGTCAGCTCAGGGAAATACTGTTGCTCCCCGGCCAGATGGTGATGGAAGGTATCGTGCAGAATCCGGAAAGTCTGTTCACCGTCAACAGCCTTGATGGCCTCGACTGCATGCTGTTTCAGTCTTAACGAACTCTGGGGAAACCCGAGGGGTTCTACCAACCCGGTAATACCAAAATATTCCAGCATGCCCTTCAGCTCGGATAATGCTTGCCGGAGTTTGATATCACGCTCGGTTTGTTCTGGCTCCCAGCCGGCAATATTGACCGGACACAGCACCAGCGCACGGGCACCGCAGTCGGCAGCAAAACGGATCAGCTGTTCCGCTTCCTGTTCCCGTTGCTGATTCCAGTTATTGAACTGTTGCAGTGCATTAATAGCGAGAATCCGCTTACTGCCGGTCACAGCCCGGACCTGCTCTGCTGATATACCATCAGCAATCGCCTGGCCTGCTATATCATTGCGGATTTCGATCTGGCTGATTTTGAGTTCACTGGCCAGCGCCACAAAATCAGTGAGCGGCATAGAAGCCGCTGCCATATGGTTCAGTGAAAACTGCAGATTCATACTTTTATTCTTTTGGTTAACAGCTGATCACTACAGATTTGTATTCGGCCTGAATGGCCTTACACAAGATTGAGATAAAATATATTCTCAAAAAATAAAATATGGAATAAAAATTCCGTCACCACTTTCGCTTGAAAACCGACATCATGTCAACAGCTTTATCGGTGTTATGACAACCTGTTGCCGCAGAAAGCTGCGAACTCATAAGAATTTTATATTTCATTAAAAATAATTTTGAAAAATAAATTCTATTTCGATACTTTATGAAACCTGACGTCGAAGATAAGCGACAGTAAGACACAGCACGCGTTGAATGTGCTAGCACCTGTAGCAGCGGAAAAATAATAATGAAAAAAATCCGTATAGGTCTTATCGGCACGGGATATATGGGTAAAGCCCATGCCATTGCCTTCAAAACGGCACCTGCCGTTTTCAGTCTGGACACTGAAGTGACTTTTGAAATGCTGGCCGAGGTCAATGATGACCTTGCCAGCACCAAAGCATCCGAACTGGGATTCAGACGTTCAACCGGTGACTGGCGACAGCTGGTCACTGATCCGGATATCGATATTGTTGATATCTGTTCTCCCAATTATCTGCACAAGGATATGGCGCTGGCTGCCATTGCTGCAGGTAAACATGTGTATTGTGAAAAACCGCTGGCCATGTGCGCCAATGATGCACTGGAGATAACACTTGCAGCCGAACAGGCCGGTGTCAAAACTCTGGTGGGTTTCAACTATGCCAAGAACCCGACTATTCAACTGGCCAGAGAAATTATCCAACAGGGAGAGATCGGCGAAGTCGTCCATTTCAGGAGCGTCTTCAATGAAGACTATCTGGCTGACCCTGACACCCCGTTTTCATGGCGATTGAAGCGACAGCTGTCCGGTTCCGGAGCACTGAATGACCTCGGTTCGCATATAGTCAATCTGGCCCAGCACCTTGTTGCACCCATTAATGAAGTTTGTGCAGATTCACGCACAGTTCACCGGCAGCGCTCGCTCTCCGGTCAGCCAGATAATCAGGCCGAGGTCGAAAATGAAGATCTGATCCAGATGATGCTGCGCTTCAGTAATGGTGCCACGGGCTCTATTGAAGCATCACGCATTGCCTGGGGACGCAAAAATGGCCTCTGGTTTGAGGTGACCGGGACCAAAGGCTCATTGATATTTGACCAGGAAAGACTGTCCGAGCTGCATATCTACCAGGCCGGACAGCAACAGGCACGCCAGGGTTTCAAACGGATTCTGACCGGACCGGAACATCCGGATTATATGAATTTCTGCGTCAGCGCCGGCCATGGCCTGGGCTACAACGATATGAAAGCAGTTGAAGTCCGGGATCTGCTGCAGGGTGTTGCTGCAGACCAGCCAATATGGCCTGACTTCCGGGCTGCTTATCAGGATCATCTGGTGCTCGATGCAGCAGAAGCCTCCTGTCGTGAACAGCGCTGGGTAAAGATTCCTGCCTCAGTAACTGTTGCAGGCAGTATAAAAGACAACAACAAACAATCAGAACAGACGACCGGGGTATTATCCGGACGTAATCCAGTGGGAGTAAATTAAGTGATGGAAAACAGTCATTCCGGCTCAAGACCGCTGGACGTGATTTGTCTTGGCAGGGCTGCCGTAGATCTCTACGGAGAGCAGATTGGCAGCCGGCTGGAAGATATGTCCAGCTTTGCCAAATACATTGGTGGCTCATCCGGGAATATAGCCTGCGGCACTGCCAGACTGGGGCTTAAATCAGCCATGCTGACCCGGGTCGGGGATGAGCACATGGGCCGGTTTGTACGCGAACAGTTGGCTCGTGAAGGCGTCGATACCAGTTATGTAGTAACAGACAAGGAGCGCCTGACCGGACTTGTTATTCTGGGAATCAAGGATCAGGAAACCTTTCCGCTGATATTCTACCGTAACGACTGTGCCGATATGGCCCTGGACAGCAGCGACTTTACGCCGGAGTTTATAGCCTCCAGCAAGAGCCTGCTGATTACGGGAACCCATCTTTCTACCGAGCAGACTTACGCCACCTGTCAGACCGCAATTGCCGCTGCAAAAGCAGCAGGTACCAAGGTTATTCTGGATATTGATTACCGTCCGGTGCTGTGGGGACTGACCGGGCATGGAGATGGTGAAACCCGGTTTATATCATCCAGCAGTGTCTCTTCTCATCTGCAGTCGGTATTACCCGATCTTGATCTGCTGGTTGGAACCGAAGAAGAAATCCATATTGCAGGTGGCAGCACCGATACCATCACTGCCCTGAAAACCATACGCACACTGACCAATGCCACTATTGTGCTGAAGCTGGGCCCTCTTGGCTGCACTGTACTGGATGCAGATATTCCCGACCACAGTGATGAGTTTGAAGTATTTACCGGGGTTCGGGTTGATGTACTGAATGTACTGGGTGCCGGTGACGCTTTTCTGTCTGGTTTTCTACGCGGCTGGTTACGGGATGAATCAAATCAGGCCAGTTGCACCTATGCCAATGCCTGTGGTGCTCTGGTGGTTTCCCGTCACGGCTGCACCCCTGCTATTCCCTCATCCGAGGAGCTGGATTATTACATCGAGCATGCCGCATCGATTCCCAGACCGGATCTGGACAACGAGCTGAATTATCTGCACCGGGTAACGACCCGCTCTCAGCCTGAATGGCAGGAAATCTGCGGTCTGGCATTTGACCATCGCAAACAGTTTCTGGAAATGGCAACCGAGATGGGCGCCGATCCGGAACGTATTCACAAGCTGAAGCAGTTGCTCATCAGTGCGGTAAAAACCGGGGCTGAAAATAACGGTGTCAGCGACAGTATCGGTGTTCTTATAGACGACACTTACGGTCAGGATGCACTGAATGAAGTGACCGGTAACGGATGGTGGATTGCACGCCCGGTTGAACTACCTTCATCCCGACCGCTGGAACTTGAAGGAGGTCATTCAATCGGTGACCGCCTGAAAAACTGGCCTCAGGAACATGTAGTCAAGTGTCTGGTATTTTATCACACCGCAGACCAGCATGAGCTCAGACTCAGGCAGGAGCGACAGCTGGCAGAACTATTTCAGGCCTGCTGTATGTCAGGCCATGAGCTGTTACTTGAAATCATTCCACCGGCAGGCAGCGAGCAGAATGACGACACCCTGGCTGATGCCCTGACCCGACTCTATAACCTGGGTATCCGTCCCGACTGGTGGAAGCTGCCAGCGATGCCTGCCGCCGCATGGGAAAAGGTCAGTGCCGTTATCAAAAATCGTTCCCCCCATTGTCGTGGTGTGGTTATGCTGGGCCTGGATGCACCGCTGGACGAACTGACGGTCTGTTTCAGACAAAGTGCCGGATTCGATATCTGTAAAGGGTTTACTGTCGGCCGCACCCTGTTTGGAGCTCCCAGTCGACAGTGGTTCGCCGGTGAAATAAACGATCAACAGTTTATTGATGCAGTAGCTGCCAATTACAGTCAGCTGGTTGCAGCATGGCGTAGCAGCAGAACGGAGCAAGTATGATAAAAACAATACGCCTGACCATGGCGCAAGCTCTGGTCAAATACCTGTCGGCCCAGCGTGTTGATATTGATGGCAAGGTTCACCCCCTGTTTGAAGGCGTCTTTGCTATTTTTGGTCACGGCAATGTCGCCGGTCTGGGAGAAGCGCTTTATCAGAGCCGGGAGCAACTCCCCACCTTCCGGGCCCACAACGAACAGGGCATGGCTCATGCCGCTATTGCATTTGCCAAGGCAAACAACCGCCGTCGAATGATGGCCTGTACGACATCTATTGGCCCAGGGGCTGCCAATATGGTCACAGCCGCAGCACTGGCTCATGTTAACCGGCTACCGGTATTGTTTCTGCCTGGAGACACCTTTGCCAACCGGACTCCGGACCCGGTTCTGCAACAGGTCGAGTGCTTCGGTGATCCCACGGTTACAACCAATGACTGTTTTCGCCCGGTCAGCCGCTACTTTGACCGGATCACCCGCCCGGAACAGATTATCACCAGCCTACCAGTTGCCGTTCAGACCCTGACTGATCCGGCAAACTGTGGCCCTGTTACCCTGTCGCTCTGTCAGGATGTTCAGGCTGAAGCCTATGATTATCCTGAAAGCTTTTTTGCCCCCAAAGTGCACTACATGCGTCGTCAGGCTGCAGACGAACGGGAACTACAAACCGCTGTCGAACTGCTGGCCAATGCAGAAAAGCCACTGCTGATTGCCGGCGGCGGAGTTCACTATTCAGAAGCCACTGAAGAGCTGAAGAAGTTTGCCGAACAAACCGGTATTCCGGTCACCGAGACCCAGGCCGGAAAGGGGGCTTTACTATGGGATTCACCCAATAATGCCGGTGCTATTGGCGTAACCGGTTCAGAAGCCGCCAACCAACTGGCGCAGCAGGCTGATGTGGTACTTGCCGTAGGTACCCGGCTGCAGGACTTTACCACGGCTTCCCGTACCCTGTTCAGCAATCCGGATGTGAAACTGATCCAGCTTAATGTCGCCGGTTTTGATGCTATCAAACACAATGCCTTTTCTCTGGTAACAGATGCACGACTGGGGCTACAGGTATTAGGGCAACAACTGTCTGACTGGCATATCAGTGAAACATGGCAACAGCAGGCTCAAGCCCTGACCACGCAGTGGAACCGTTATTACGATGAGATCACGGCAACAACAGTCGAGACAAAAACCGGTCTGCCATCCGATGCCCAGGTACTGGGGGCAGTAAAGCGTGCTTCAGGCAAGAAAGACATCGTCGTTTGCGCTGCCGGTGGTTTACCCGGCGAACTGCATAAACTCTGGCGTACGGATGATATCAAGGGCTACCACCTTGAATATGGCTACTCCTGTATGGGCTATGAAATAGCCGGCGGTATGGGCGTCAAAATGGCCAATCCCGAACGCGAGGTGATTGTAGTCGTCGGTGATGGCTCCTACATGATGCTCAATTCCGAGCTGGCCACCAGCGTGATGCTGGGTCACAAGATTACTGTTGTCGTACTGGATAACCGCGGGTTCGGCTGTATTAACCGGCTGCAGAATGCCACCGGCGGGGCTTCCTTCAACAACCTGCTGGAAAACTGCCAGTCAGTGGACGAAGGCGCACCGAAAATTGATTTTGCCGCCCACGCTGCGGCAATGGGTGCCCTGTCCGAAAAGGTCGACAGTCTTGATGATCTGGAAGCTGCCGTAGGTCGGGCCCGGGCTGCAGACCGCTCCTATGTTATTACCCTGGATACCGATCCCTTCTGCACTTCTGAAGGTGGTTTCTGGTGGGATGTAGCTGTGCCCGAAGTATCCGAGCGGACCGAGGTGAACCAGGCCCGGGAAAACTACACCGCAGGCAAACAGAATCAGCCCTATTAGAAGCTAACGGACAACAATAATAATGAGCGTACGAATTGGTATAAATCCACTGACCTGGACCAATGATGACCTGCCATCACTGGGAGCAGACACCCCGCTGGAGGTTTGTCTGTCCGAGGGTAAGCAGGCGGGCTATTCAGGCTTTGAACTGGGTAACAAGTTTCCCCGTCAGGCTGAAACTCTGGGTCCCATTCTTAATAATCACGGTCTGGCATTGATTTCCGGCTGGTTCAGTGGCCGCCTGTTAGAGCATTCGGTTGAGGAAGAAATTGCTGCCATCGAAGATCATCTGGCCTTGCTGGAAGCCCTGGGAGCAACCGTGATGGTCTATTGCGAAGTCACCGGCTGTATTCACGGTGACCAGACTGCACCGGTTTCTCATCGCCCGGTCATGACTCAGAAACAGTGGCAGGAATTCGGTTCAAAGTTAACGGCTTTGGCTGAATACACCAAATCCCGTGGTGTACAAATTGCTTATCACCACCATATGGGCACCGTTATTCAGACTGAACAGGAAATTGATCTGTTGATAGAAAATACCGGATCAGCGGTCGGCCTCTTGCTTGATACCGGGCACCTGACCTATGCCGGTGGAGATCCAGTCAAGGTATTTAACAAACACTCAGACAGAATCAACCATATTCACTGCAAGGACGTGCGCAGTCATGTGCTGGATGATGCCCTGAATCGCAACCTGAGTTTTCTGGATGCAGTTCTGAATGGTGTTTTCACCGTGCCCGGTGATGGTTCTGTCGATTACCCCGCGCTGTTTCCGCATGTAAGTCAGAGTGACTATCAGGGCTGGCTGGTTGTTGAAGCCGAACAGGACCCTGTAATTGCCCATCCGCTGACTTATGCAACCATGGGAGCAGAAAACCTGAAAAACTATTGTCAGCAAGCCGGACTGAACATAGTCTGATATTTCTGTCATACGCCCTTAACTTTAAGGGCGTAAAACATACAGCAGTCATTCACGATACCGACTGTTTTCTTGCTGCAAATAATGCCGCACGAAACAGTCAAATCAGAATAACCATAATAAAAGTCGTATAAGTAATGTCTGATTCCTTGCAAGTAACCGATCTGGTTGCAGGTTATAGCAAAACGCCAGTCCTTGATGGCATCTCCTTTTCCATTCAGCCAGGGGAGTTTGTTGCCCTGCTGGGTCCATCCGGATGTGGAAAAACAACACTGTTGCAGGTACTGGCCGGTTTTCTTAAACCTGCATCGGGCAGTCTCGTTACCAATACCACCGATATCACTAACCTGCCGCCTGAGCACCGCAATATGGCCATGGTGTTTCAATCATACGCCCTGTGGCCCCATATGACCGTGTTTCAGAATATCGCCTATGCCCTGAAACTGCGGAAAAAATCTCAAGCTGAAATTGAACAGAAAGTCAGCGAAGTACTGGAGCTGGTAAATCTGACAGGATATGAGCATCGCCCGGTCACCGGTTTGTCCGGCGGTCAACGGCAGCGGATTGCACTGGCCCGAGCACTGGCAGTAGAACCGTCCATCCTGCTGTTGGATGAACCACTGTCGAATCTTGATGCCCGCGTTCGTGCCTCGGTACGACATGAAATCAAGAGCCTGCAGAAAAAACTCGGTTTCACCGCCATTATGGTGACCCATGACCAGGAAGAAGCCATGTCGATGGCTGACAAGGTCATTATTCTCAACCAGGGCAAAATTGAACAGGCTGGTTCACCGGAGTCACTCTACTGCTCGCCGGCTTCTGCTTTTGTTGCCGATTTTATGGGCGCAGAGAATAAACTGACAGGTACCGTTTACCATAAACAGGACAAGGACTGGCTCAAGCTGGATCATTGTGATGCCCCGCTGCCGGTTCCCTATACCTCGGCCAGCAGCTATGAAGGCAGGGTTGACGTGTATTTCCGCAGTAATGAAGTCTCACTGGCGCCTGAAGCCAATACAGCCGATCAGGGATTCCCCGCCGAAGCCATCGTATTACAGAGATCCTACATGGGTCAGGGTTATCGACACAGCATCAAGCTGGGTGATGCAACCTGCATAGTCGACCATGACAAGGCCCTGGATGAACAGAGTCTGGTGCAGATCAATCTGCCACCGGAGGCTCTGCATATCTACCCGGCACGCGAAAACAGCGCTATCGCCGGATAAATGCTTACGGAAGAGTAATAAAACAACCGAGGAAATAATAATGTTCAAACTGAAAGCCGTTGCCGGCAGCTGTCTGGCAGTTGCTCTGGGACTCTCTGCCAGTTTCGCCAGTGCCGAGACTGTACTTAATGTCACCACCGCCGGTGGCCAGAATATGGTGGACTACGTCAAAGAATATCTGGCACCACGTTTTGAAAAGAGCCATCCCGGGGTTAAAGTCCGGGTTGTAGGTACCGGACCGGGAGATTCCGGTTCCAACAAGATTTTTGAAAAGCTGGTTGCGCAGGAAAGGAGTGGTGCCAACAACTACGACATTGATGTTGCAGTGGTGCACCAGAAGTTCGGTGGCAAGATGGTTAATGAAAGCCTGCTGTCGCGTTACAAGGATGAGATCCGCACCGGTGAACTGGCAACCCGGGCGACTACCGAAAATGCACTTGGCTCCAATGTCACCGGCTATGTTATGCCGATGTTCCACAGCCAGACCGCCCTAGCCTACAACAGCAGCATTATTCCTAATCCACCTTCCAGCTATGATGAACTGATCGCGTTTACCAAAAAACATCCCAAGACCTTTGGTTACAATGGCATCAAGAACGGTATGTCCGGTGTCAGCTTTGTCACCGGATGGATATACGCCTATGGTTCCGATGCCGGAAAACTGACTGAAGGCCCTTATGACCCTCAGGTAAAAGACAGCTGGAACAAGGCACTGGCCGACCTTAAGGATTTCAATAAAAACGTTACCTTTACCCCGGGCAATGCCGGAACCCTCGATATGCTGAACCGTGGCGAGATCTATATGGGTCCGGTCTGGGTGGATATGTTCTACACCTGGAAAGCCCAGGGCAAACTGCCGCCCAGTGTCAAACTGCAGCTGATTGCACCGGGTATGCCGGGACAGCCGATGTACTATGTGTTGCCAAAACGGGCTGAGAACATGAAGCTGGCAAGGGACTTTATCGAGCTGGCCACCAGCCCGCAGGTACAGGCAGAAGGCATCGTCAAGCGCTTCAACTGGTATCCGGGTATCGATGCCCAGCATGTTAAAAACGAGCTTGATGCCGCTGACTGGGACAAGCTGTTCCTGGAAATCACCCCTGAAGATCTGGCCACCAAGGGCAAGAGTTTCCCGATTGCTTCTTACTTTAACGACATCAAGGAAAGTTACGAGCGTAAAGTCGCCAACTGACAGCAGCGTTTTTAATCAACTCTGATTGACGCTTTTTAACGCTCACTCACGCTACAAGCCGGGATGCCTGTCAGGCATCCCGATCCTCAACTCCTTGAAGTTATCACTATGAAGCAATCGCGAATTTTCACCCTGATGATGTTATGTCCGGCATTGCTGATGGTGGTCGGACTGTTTGTTATTCCACTGTTATCATCTGTTGAATCAGCCTTTGCGGTCGGTGACCGTTACGGGCTGGATCACTTTCAGAAAGCGGCTGAACTGTATGGCCGGGATATTCTGTTTACCATGGGTATCGTCGGGCTCTCTGCCCTGATTATTGCCCTGCTGTCGATTACTATCTCCGGCATTCTTACACTCTCCGGCAACCGTCGTCTGGTTTCCCTGTTGTCAGCGCTCTATCGCTGGCCACTGTTTATTCCGTTTATTGTCGCCGCCCAGTGTATGCGTACCTTTCTGGCCAAAAACGGCCTGATGAATAACGCCCTGATGTCGGCCGACCTGATCACTCCATTGCAAGCCGTCTCGTTTCTCGACTGGAGCGGAATTGTATTCACCTTTGTGTGGAAACAGACCGCATTCGCAACCCTGATGATTGCCGGTGCCATGGCTGCCATGGACAAATCCCATATTCAGGCTGCATCCAACCTGGGCGCCGGACGGGTCAGGATCCTGTTCCAGATTATCCTGCCCCAGGTGACCGGTACCGTGGGTGTGGCCTTGATTCTGTCGATTGTCACCATGCTGTCAGTACTCAGCGTGCCACTGATGATTGGTACCGGAACACCGACCATGCTCACCGCTGATATGGCCTTCAGAATCAGCTCTTACGGTGATTACGGCGTTGCCAATGCCCTGGGTGTGATTTCCTGGCTGATGGTGGCCGGACTGGCCTGGTACTACCTGAAGCAATCCATGCGCAACAACACTGCAGGAGCCCACCACTGATGCTGGTTTCAACAATGGACGGGCGGCAGATGCCGGCCCGGAACCTGCTGGCCCGCTTGTTACCAGGCGGGATTGCGGGCGTTATTTTACAAGGCCTGCTGATACTGGTACTGGCACTGCTGATCTTCGGCCCACTGCTGAACCTGATCCTCTGGGCTGTGGCAGAAGTCTGGTACTTTCCTTATAAACTACCAGTGACTTATGGCACCAAATACTGGGCACAGGTTTTTGGACCGCAAAGTGATGCCATGGCTTCACTCTCTACCAGTATTATTATCGCTCTGACTACGGTGGTCGTATGCCTGCTGGTATCAGTTCCTGCCGGTTATGCTCTTGCCCGCCGCAGCCTGCCGGCTCGGGCATTTGTCATGCTACTGTTCCTGATGCCTCAGGCCTTTCCCAATCTGGCGGTCTATATCAATGTCGCCCGGCTGTTTTACGACCTGGGATTAAACGGCACCATAGCAGGGGTGGTACTGGTTCACGCCGTACATGGACTGGTATTTTCGGTCTGGATTACCGTCGCAGCCTTCAGTGGCGTTAATGAAGACCTGGAAAAGGCAGCCCGAAACCTGGGCGCCTCACCGCTGAGAACATTCTTTACCATTACCCTGCCCCAGGCGCTGCCAGGCATTCTGGCGGGTTGTATCTTTGTCTTTCTGGAATCACTGGATGAGTTCACCGGCACCTTCTTTGTCGGCGCACCGGATGTGATTACCCTGCCAATGTTGCTGTATAACGCCAGCATGGAAGGTAACTACCAGATTGCATCGATTACTGCCCTGATTCTGCTGGTGCCTTCAGTATTGTTTATGCTGGTCGTCGAGAAGTTTATGCGGCCGGATACTCTGGCCAGAATAGGCAAATAGCGAAAGTAGATAATAGAAAGCAAAAAGAAAAAGGCAGAGTTGATAACTCTGCCTTTTTTAGTTGTGAAACAGACCTGTCCAGATATACGTCAGTTCAGCTGCAAATCCGTCAGAGTTTCCAGTTCTGCTTTAACACCCGGCCCTGAAGCCAGAATCGGATTACCTTTCTGCAGCCCCTCACCTTCCAGGAAGTGGTTTACATAGCCACCCGCTTCCTGCACCAGCAGAATCCCGGCCAGACAATCCCAGGAATTGATATGGGGCTCGTAGTAGCCAATCAGTCGCCCGGCAGCCACATAACTCATCATCAGTGCACCGGAACCATTTCGGATAAACATACCGCCCTGTTCCAGCAACTGCTGCAGGAAACGGGTGCAGGGCTCCGGAGGAACCCGGTGTGAGGTACCTACACCTACCAGCCCCTTTTTCAGACTGTCGTCCTGCAGGCACTGCACAGATGCATCATTCACAAAGCAGCCCCGACCTTTCAGAGCAGAGAACAGCTCATCGGCATTCGGATCGTAAACCAGTCCGGCAACAATCTGATCCTTATACATCAGACCGATAGAAAGGCACCAGGCATGCATACCGGTCAGAAAGCAGGCGGTTCCATCAATCGGATCAACCACCCAGGTCCAGTCATTGTCGCCTTGCAGCAGCCCCTGCTCTTCACCCAGAAAACCATCACCGGAGAATTCTGCAATCAGCCCCTGCCGTATAACCTGTTCGACCTCACGGTCAGCAAGGCTGACCACATCCTGAGGTTCGGCCTTGGATTCGATCTGCAACTTATCCCGGTTCTGAAAAAAGTCAAAAGCGACTGCTCCGGCCTGTTTGATAACCGAGCGCGCCAGATCATACCGTTGCTCCAGCGCCTTGACGGGTAATTCACTACTCATATTTTGTTCGTCTTTCTATTGAATATTCATGAATCAGGCTGCCACCAGTGCCAGCCCCCGGTTATTGAAATCAAGGGCAACGCTGCTGCCCCGTGCTACCGGCTGGTCGACCCGGTAATCAATCACAAACAGCTCGCCCAGCTCACTGTCCACGGTGTACTGAATCTGGTTACCCAGGTAACTGGCATGGGTCACCTGCCCGGTAAGCGCAGTGACTTCAGGATCGGCATGGAGAATAACGGCATCCGGTCTGACTGCCAGTGTCACAGCACCACTTTGCTGTTCCCGGTGTGGTACCTGAACATTGACCCCGCCAACGTCAATCCGGGCAAAATCACCTTCCCGGCTTTGCAACTCCGCCTTGATCAGGTTGGCATCACCGATAAAGTCAGCGACAAAAGCCGACACCGGCTGTTCATAGAGTTCTCTGGGAGTACCCTGCTGGGCAATCACAGATTTGTTCATTACGATGATCTGGTCAGATACTGCAAGGGCTTCTTCCTGGTCATGGGTCACATAAACTGCAGTCAGCCCCAGCTGTTGCTGCAAATCCCGGATTTCTTCCCTCACATAACGCCGCAGCTTGGCATCCAGGTTTGAGAGCGGTTCATCAAGCAGCAATACTTCCGGCTCCAGTACCAGTGCCCTGGCAACAGCCACTCGCTGCTGCTGACCACCGGAAAGTTCACTGGGCAGGCGGTTGCCATATTCAGCCAGCCCCACCAGCTGCAGTCCTTCCAGCGCCTTATCTATCGCCTCCGCTTTCGCGGTGCCACTGACCATCAGGCCATAGGCAACATTTTCAGCTACCGACATATGGGGAAACAGCGCATAGGATTGAAATACCATACTGACATCACGATCCGTTGCCGGTAGTCGCGTTACATCCTTATCACCGATCAGAATCTGGCCTTCGGTCGGATGTTCAAGCCCGGCAATCATTCGCAGGGTAGTGGTCTTGCCACAGCCGCTGGGACCCAACAGGGTTACCAACTGACCGGCTTCAATAGTGAACGACACATTATCGATGGCTGAAACCTGTCCAAAACGTTTGGATACCTTGTTAAATACGACAGACCCCGCCTTGTAATCCAGGCTCATACCAGCTGCTCCTTGAGTCTTTTATTGTTGTTTTTGGCTTTGACTGTACGCGCACTTCTCAGCTTCCGCTCTCCCACCGAGAACTGGATAGCAGCAATCGCACCCAGCATGACCAGAATCAGCACGCTGCAATAGGCAATCGCAATACCGTAGTCGCCATTTTCAACCAGACCGATAATGTACGATGTGGCCATATTATGTTCGGCGCTGACCAGGAAAATAACCGCACTGACAGATGTAATCGCCCGAACAAAACTGTAAACCAGTGCGGCAGTGATCGCAGGGCGCAACAGTGGAATCACCACTTTTCTGAGTGTCGTAAAGCTGTTGGCGCCCAGCGTCAACGAAGCCTCATCCAGACTTTTATCCAGCTGGGACATGGCGGCAATACCACCCCGCACACCCACCGGCATATTACGGAAGATAAAACAGATCACCAGAATCACACCGGTACCGGTCAACTCCAGAGGCGGCACATTGAATGCCAGAATATAACTGACACCAATAACCGTTCCGGGAATGGCAAAGCTGAGCATGGTGCCAAATTCAAACAGGTTCTTACCGGCAAAGTTCTGTCTTACCAACAGATAAGCAGTGAGCAGGCCAACTGCTGCGGTCAGTGGCGCCGACAGCGCTGAAATACCCAGCGTCGTCCAGAGTGAATCCCAGGCCTGGCCTTCCCATACCAGCCCGAATTCGCCCCAGCTCAGGGCAAAGGCATCGCTGTAATGCTTCAGGGTGAAGCTGTGGTCATAGCCCCAGTTGGCAACAAAACCGCCGAACATCACCATACCGTATATCACGATGGTGAACAGCGCCCAAGGCACAGCCGTACCATAGCTTAACCATTTCAGTGCCGGATTAACCTGCATTGGCAGACCCGATTCGGCTTTACCGGATACCGTCGTGTACGACTTTTTACCCAGCCATTTACGCTGGATAAAGAAGGCACTCAAAGTAAAGAACAACAGTACAATGGCCAGCACTGCCGCACGTCCCTGATCGTTCTGGGCACCAACAATAGCGAAGAATATTTCGGTCGACAGCACTTCGAAGTTGCCACCGAGAACCATCGGGTTTCCAAAATCCGCCATACTTTCGATAAAACCGATCAGGAAGGCGTTAGCCAAACCAGGTCGCATCAGTGGCAGGGAGACATGCCGGAAGGTCTGCCAGCGGGAACCACGCAAAGTCTGGGAAGCCTCTTCCATCGCTGGGCTAATCCCTTCGACGACACCAATCAGCACCAGAAATGCAATTGGAGTAAAGGCCAGTAGCTGTGCCAGCCAGACACCCGGTAATCCGTACAGCCAGCGTCCAGGCTCGAGGCCCAGCAGATCAGCCGTAAACTGGGTCACCACGCCGGAACGACCAAACAGCAGAATCAGTGCCAGACCAATAACAAAAGGCGGAGTAACAATAGGCAGAACTGTCAGCAGACGCAGGGACTTTTTATAACGGAAGCCGGTTCGGGTCACCACCAGCGCAAAGGCCAGACCCAGCAGAGTCGTACTTAATCCGGTCAGGGTAGCAAGAAACAGGGAATTCCAGGCCACACCACAACTGCGACCATCTGAAAGGCAGGCAAGCCCCCAGATTTTGCTGCTGGTAAACGACTCGGCAAAAGCACCTGCCGACAGATAGCCTTCCTCTGTCTGAAAAGCACTGACCAGTATCTGACTGACGGGGTAAAACACAAACAGTGTTACCAGCAGGATTACGGTGCCGATTGCCGAGGTAACAAAGACATCACCTTTCATTACCCCAGCAGCAGCCAGCCCTGAAGTCAGAATGACCAGAAAGCCTGCGGCTGTCAGCAGTGCACCATACCCCAGACCATATTGACGTTGGTCCAGCACACCGAATGTTGATTCAAAAGCAGTAAATTCCCAGCCGGAAATACCAATCAGCAGACCCTGAACAGCCAGCCATCCCAACCCGCCGGCACCGGCCAGTATCAGAATCCGGGCATAGTTCGGGTGCTGACGCGGATACCTTAATGCCATAAATGGAAGGGCAAGAAACAGCGCAATGGGCAATAGCCATGGCCGGTCATACTGCAGCCCGTGAAATACTGCCGAAGTGTAATATTCATCAGCAAGGTAGCCGTCAAACAGCCAGACCATGGACCAGAAACCGTCTTCCTGCACATACCAGGGCAGCAACAGGTAACCCGCCCAGGCCACGATCAGCCAGGGTACGAACGGGTGCTTTACCGACATAGAAACAACATCCTGTGTTCTTGTAATTAGCGTGGAGTAACTGTCATCAGCTGAATAGCAGCAGCGTCACAGTCGGGCTGTGACGCTGGCAGAACTGTTATCGAGGCAGGGATTTAATTTCATCGTCCCAACGTTTCAGCAGGCGTTTGCGAACATCACTGGAACCGTAGGTAGCAAAGTCATAATCGATCAGTTTCACATCAGACAGTCGCGGTGCTTCCGGTGGTACATCTGCAGTCTTGTTGGACGGCACCTGATAAGCCTTGACTTCGGAAGACAGTGACTGGATATCAGGACGCAGGGCAAATTCAGCCCACTTTTGGGCACTGGCGAGATTTCGGGCTCCCTTGATAATACTCATGGAACCCACTTCATAGCCGGTACCCTCACAGGGGGCAACAACCTTAATCGGGAAGCCTTTCTTCACCTGCTTGATCATGTCATGCATAAAAGTAATACCGATGGTGGTTTCACCCCGGGCCGCAGACTTGATCGGAGCCGAACCCGACTTGGTGTACTGGTTAATGTTTTTGTGCAGGTCGGTCAGGTATTCAAACCCTTCTTTCTCGCCAAACAACTGGACAACTGTCGCCAGCGCGGTATAGGCCGTGCCGGAAGAGTTGGGGTTAGCTACCTGAATTTCACCTTTGTAAATGGGGTTGGTCAGGTCTTTCCAGCACTTGGGAGCAGGCAGGTTTTTCTTTTTCAGTAGATCTTCATTATAGCCAAAGCCAAGTGCTCCGGCATAAATGCCGACTGTCTTGTAGTCAGCTTGCTGTGCCTGACGGCTGGCCCAATCAAGCAATTCACCTGAAGCATCTGCTTTATAACTTTGGGTCAAACCTTCTGCTGCGGCCTGAAGATGAGGGTCGCCGGTACCACCCCACCAGATATCAATCTTCGGATTGCGCTTTTCAGCCCGAACCTGAGCAAAGGCTTCACCGGAGCTTTTACGAACCAGAGAAACCTTGATACCGGTTTCTTTCTCAAAAGTGGTTTCCATCAACTTGCACCACTCGGTATCAGTGGAGCAAAGAACATTAAGCCGCCCTTTGGCAAGGGTTCCGGTGGCTGTCAAACTGGTGGCCAGAGCGAGTGCCAGTACACTGAAACGTTTCATGGTAGAGAACTCCAATCCCGGAGCACAGCCTGTCATTGACGCATGTTGTTACAGACCGTATTCCTGTTTTTTATTATTCTTGATTAAGCTCTGCACCTACCCTATCACAGTAAATGAAAAATGGAATATAAATTTCCATTTTTCATTTTATGGAAAATTAAAATCAAAACATTATTCAAGCGACTCTTTTCCCAGCCCGACGACCAGAATCAGCGCCAGGCACATGGTGGCGCTGAGTGAGCGAAATCCCTGCACTTTTGCGTCCTTGACTTCCAGACATACACTGGCTCTGGAAGCTACCGGGCCAAGACTGCTATCCGTAACGGCAATCACCGGCACCCCCTTATGATCGGCCTCAGTCACCAGACTGATGACTTCCTCCGAATGCTCACGAAAACTGACAGCCAGCAGAGCATCCTGCGTTCCCATCAATCTTGCCTGCTCCGCCAGCATGCCACCCATGCCGTGTAATAACACAACCTTTTTATCAAGATGGCTGAGAGCATATTGAAAGTAGGCAGCGACGGGAAAAGCACGACGATAGCCTGCCAGATAGATCGTATCCGCTTTTTTCAGAGTTTCGATAGCCTTGCCAAGCACATTCTCATCGAGCTGGTTTCGCAGCTCTTCCAGCGATGCAGTCGAGCCGTGAAAAAAGTCATCAAACAGCCCTTCTCCGGACTCACCTTCAGGAGAAAACGCCTTGATGCGGTCTTTATAATCACTCTGCCCGGCTAACCGTCCCTTGAAGATGCGCTGCATTTCAGAGAAACCGTCAAAGCCGAAATACTTGGCGAACCGGATTAATGTCGAGGGCTGAACTTCAGCCTTTCTGGCAATCGTTGCTATGGTTTCCAGCGCCATATCATTCGGATTGGCAATGGCAAACTCGGCAACCTGTTTCAGTCGTCTACTGAGCTGGGGAAACTGACTGGCAATTTCAGCTTTGAGGGATTCAAAATCATTAACTGAGCTCAAGGGAACAACTCTCGAATGGATTTTGGAATATATTTTCCCTTTTTCGGAAAAATAAAACAATCACCAAAAAATACGGACGATATCTACAAAAGTTGATATGTTGAATCAGGAAGTGAGCAACAAAAGTCTTACACTCTGGCTTTGGTTTGCCCTGCGACGCTCTTCATCTATACGGATGGAAGTGTTCGTACCCCAAGTTTACAGAACGAGACTCTATGAATAAAAAAACACTCGTCATTTTATACCCCGGATGCATCGAGTTTGAGATCAAGTTCACTCTCGAGGTGATCAGTAAAAACAGCGAAATCTACACTTCAACGCCGGACGGCAAGGCACTCAAAGGCAGCACAGGTATCACCTATCTTCCGGACTTCAGCTATAAAGCGGCTCTGGATCAACAGTTTGACTGTATCCTGGTTCCGGGGGGAGACCAGGAAGACGTGGTAGAAAATGAATCACTGAAACAACTTCTACAAAAAGCAGACCGGGCAGGCTCTGTTATCGGGGCAGTATGTGCCGGGCCATTGCTACTGGCCATTGCCGGGGTACTCAAAAATCGCTCCCAGACCAATGCCAGTATCTATCCCCGTGAATATGCTCATGTCTGGAACGGCAGCCATTTTATGAAAGAACAGATTGTCGTGGACGGGCACATTGTTACGGCGCTGCCTGAAGCCCATATCGATTTTGGTATTGAGATTGGAAAACTGATGTCTTCCTTTGAAAACGATAAGGAGGCAGAAATTACCCGGCTATATTACAAGGGGAATCACAGAAGAGACTGGAGCCAGACGGGTCCTGTTGATTAACAGCCATTACAAACTAATCTGTCCTCTGTATGGTCTTGAATGTTCAGGCTCAAACTCAAGACCAGTCATCTCCTCTGAGTGCGTAACTCTCATGTAACCAAAGGTGCTGCAATTACCTTCAATGGTTCGAGTGCAACTGAAGGCTTTACAAACCCACCACCACAAATGATAATTATTCTTATTTGCATCCGGAATTATTGCCAATGCTTTCCTTTGCCACCAGCCAAAAGCGGAATGACCGCTCGGAGCGGCTGATATCACTGCTCTCTGCCGTTGCTGATAACGAGCTGCGTACCCACCGGCTGTATTCCCAGTTTCTGAACAGTTCTGCCGACATTTCTGCGACTTCCGGCCTGACCGGACTGTTCAAAACCGCACTGAACGAAGACAGGGATCACTACCATGCCATTGTGGAATGTATCAAAAAACTGAATGGTCATTCAGCTCTGGAAAAACAAGCCATGAGCAAACCAGCGTCAGGGCATGTGAATATCAACAAGCTGCTGAAAACCGTGCGCATGACCGAAGCATTTTCAGTTAAGGCCTACGCCGAAATATGCGCCATGACGCTTGAGTATGACTACAGTATTTTTGATCTCTCCTACCGAAACATGAATGAAAACATGCTTCATCTTGACCTGGTCACAGACTTTCTGACATCCAGTCCCTGTCAGATGTCAGCTTCAGGCTAAGAAGGGAGATATTTCCTGTGATGCCCAGAATCCGGAATAAAATCAGCAACTCACAGGTATTTGCCAGCTTTATTGTCAAACCTGTGCGCTTGTCAAAAGACAACCTCTCCCTGTTATTGTTATTCATCGGTTTGATGCTATTGCTTCAAACTGACAGCCAGCTGTTCGAACTGATCACGTCTACCTTGAGTGACGCCTACCTGGGCGTCAGTATTTTCATCGCACTGACCCTTGCCGGTTTTTATGCGCTGGACCGCTACTTTGAAGCAGATCTGGTACAAATACTGAACCAGCGTAATCGGCTACAGATACCCATGGCCTCCCTACTTGGCGCTCTGCCGGGTTGTGGCGGAGCCATTATTGTAGTCACCCAGTTTGTAAACGGACAAATGAGCTTCGGTGCTCTGGTTGCAGTACTAATCTCGACCATGGGAGATGCCGCATTCCTGTTGCTTTCCAGAAAACCGGATATTGCACTGGCCGTTTACAGTACCAGCCTAGTTGCCGGCATTCTGTTCGGTTATGCCGTTAATTTTATTCACGGTTCTGATTATCTGAAATCTGAAAACACAGCCGCCAATAAAACCTCTTCTCCGGTACCCCGACTGCCTTCACCCATGACAACCTTGTTTTTGTGCTTACTGGTTCCGGGAAGTGTAATGGGTATTTTGGAAGCCTTTCAGGTCGACTCCAACCAGTTGTTTGGAGCGTATGCCAGTCTGGAACCGGCCAAGTGGCTGGGTTTCTCCGGCGCCCTGTTATGTATCGTCGTATGGTTGAGTCAGCCATTTGACTCATGGTCTTCCAGGTTTGCGGAAAAACCTAAAACCAAATATTTGAAAGAGACAGTGGTTGCCGAAACCAGCTTTGTGTCTGTCTGGGTGATTCTTGGTTTTTTGTCTTATGAACTGCTGGTTTATTTTACTGGCCTCAACCTCGATGCCCTGTTCCAGAACCTGGGGGTTGTTGCTATTCTTTTTGCCATTCTGATTGGTTTTGTACCAGGCTGTGGTCCCCAAATTGTCGTTACAACACTCTATATAAACGGTGTCGTTCCACTTTCTGCACAGCTGGCGAATGCCATCAGTAATGATGGCGATGCACTTTTTCCAGCTATCGCGCTGGCTCCTGAAGCGGCAATGAAAGCAACAGTTTACAGTGCTATCCCGGCCTTTATTATCGGCTATGGTGCTTTCTTTATGGGTTGGTAGATCAGACTTAAAACCCTGCAGCACTATCACACCTTCACAGGGAGAGACATCAAGCCAGCTCGTCCTCCCTTGATCCTTATCTGCTCCTCTGCATAAAGGAGCATGTTCCAAAGAATTCAGTGCTTTTTCGCACTGATACCAGCCATACGAAGCCAAAACTCTCAATTTTGCGAAAATTGCATATTACCCGTTAGTCATAGCTGGTAATTTTTCACGCCAAACATTCGCCGATTCCCACTACAGGGAGCATTCTCAATCAGGCAGTAATCCTTGCAAACATCAACCTTTTAAAAAGACCGCCAGAACCCGGCAGAAAGCCGCTTAATGAAATAACAGCATTGCAAAACCAAGATGATGTTTATGGAAAATAATCAGACTAATAAAAAGCCCAATATATTGATGATCATGGTTGATCAGATGCTGTTTCCGCGACACCAGGCTGAAGAACTTGATCCGGTAATTCGCGATGTACTGAGTTTCAAAAGTAATCTGGACTCAGGCCAGTTAAACCACTACAAACACAGCTTCCCCGGTTTTACAGCCCTGCGTGAAAATGCTGTAGTGCTTGCCAATCACCAGATAACATCTGTGACAGGTGCAGTCTATAACAGTGAAGCCTCACAGGACTATCCGGAACTGGCATACACGAATGTAACAACAGGTGGCCAGTGTCATGACATCCACTGTCGTGATACCCATTTCAGTTTTCTCAGGCATCAGGCTCTTGGAAACCCTTGCGGCATTGATCAAGAGACCGACAGCACTGAAGCAGCCTATCATTCGAACAGAAAGTCCCATCCCTGCAATCTGGGCAAGGTAGACACTCATATTCTGTCAGTACTGCACGCACTGGACGAGTCAGGTCAGGCCGAAAGCACCATCGTGATATTCTGCCCGCATCTTAAGGAATCTGTGGACGTTGATCATTCGCCTTTCAGTGAAGCAATGCATGTCCCTGCGGTTGTGCATTTTCCCAAAGGATGGGATGTAAGCTCTGATCCGAAAGGAATAAATCTCAGGAAGATTAACAAGGCGACCAGCCATACCAACCTGCTACCGACGATTCTGGAGCTGGCAGGCATTGATGCTGAAAAACTGTATCCGCAAGCCCGAACCGCAAAATCCGGTAGTGACACACTCCAGGCCGCCGGCGTAGAACTCAGCAACCTGTTGAAAAAAGGGTCAATCGGTAAAATTACCCGATGTGATGGTGTACTGTTTCTCTGCCATAAAACCATCTCTGAACCACTGAATGTTGCAGAAGTCATCAGTCAGATGGGCTCAGTACCCGTCACACCTTTTGAAATGTATATGGGAGCGGTGGAACGACTCAAGCTGGCAGCAAATGAACCAGACTTTTCAGAAAATCAAAGCCAGTACTTCGGAGAAAAACAGCAGAAAACAGAACTGAGTAAAGGCAACTCCGCCATTCAGCCTTGTTACGCTCATTGTGTAGTTGATGCCGATAACTGGAAGCTGGTGCGGTACTTCGATCTTGATAATGAAAATATCGAAAATCGCTATGCGCTGTACGATTTGAATAAGGATCCCTACGAAGAGGAAAATCTGGCTATTTACAGCCATGTTTCCCCAAGCACCGATCAGGAAGCCTGCAGCGCGGATTACCTCAAGGAAATACTGGATAAAGCCCGGGATCTTGAGCTGCTAATGAGCGAGCTTGAAAACAAAATCCTGTAGTCATCTTCGCTCTTGCGGGGCAAAGGACTGCTCCGTCACCGAGAAAGAGGCTTACACAGCAATTTTAATTAGTTTTTTACTTCTGATCTTTTCCGTCGACTTCTTTATTTTTGCCCAAAACGAACATATCAAACACTCACCCATCACCACTCAATACTTTTCCGCACAAATATTGACACAGAACAAACATCCATTTGTTTGACGTTGAAATGAAACTTTTTTTGATCAATATACGACCAGCCACATATATGGTGGCCTGCATGCTTTCTGTTTTCCCCCGAAGCGACCTTTCGGCTGTCAGACAGTCAGGCATGGACCAGGGAGTACGTGTGCCCTGACCGGTATCCTCAAGTCCGAGAACTATAATGAAGCATTTGATTGCCCTTACCGGGGCGCTAACCGGAGCAATGGCGCTTGCGTCCGCCAGCGCTTTCGCCCAGATCGAAAACGGTGATTTCGAAACCTGGAACAGCAACACCCCTGCTGGCTGGACCACTATCGACAGCGGTATTTCGCTTTCTCCGTCAGAAGCCTATGTTCAGACGGGCAGCCGTTCTGCCAAAGTTGATGTGACGACCAAAAATCAGGGCTCCACCGACTTCCGTCAGTCCATTCCAGTAACCGCAGGTGTTCCGGTTGAAGTTTCTGTATCGGTTTATCATACCGAAGGTCGCGTGAAGGCACGTCTTTATGTCGATGGCTACCTGGGCTACTCCAACCCGTCCCAGACCGGACAATGGCAGACCCTGAGCCATACCTATACCCCGTCTTCCAATGGGCAGATTGAAGTCGGCCTGCGCTTCTACGACACCAGTGGCTTTGACGGCAATGAAACCGTCTACGTCGATAACTTCCAGCCACGGACTGATTCCGTTCCTGTTGATCCACCGCCTGTAACACCAACTCCAGGCTGTGACAAAACAGAAACAACCCTGACCCTGACCACCGATAGCTACGGCTCCGAAACCTCCTGGGTGCTGAAGAACAGTGGCGGCACCTCTCTCTACGATGGCAGCGGCTATCAGAGCAATGTCACTGTAAACAAGGCTTTCTGTCTGGATAATGGTCAATACAGCTTCACCATCAATGACAGCTATGGCGACGGTCTGACCGGCAATGGTGGCTACAGCATTACCGTGGGCAGCGATGTTGTCGCAGAGGGTGGCGACTTCAACCATTCCGAAACCAAAACCTTCACTATTGGCGAAGACTCCACACCAACGCCTATAGATCCAACACCTGTTGATCCGAATGGCTATTATCAGGATGCCGAAGGTCTGACCGGTCAGGCTCTCAAAACTGCGCTGTTCAATATTATCAAGAGCCATAATTCCCGCGGTTACTCTGCAATCTGGAGTTTCTACCACGACGCTGCCCGCGATAACTATTACGAAAACGACGGCAGCATTCTGGATATTTATTCCGAGAAGCCTCAGTCCGGCGACAGTTTCAGCTACACCGTTGGGCAGGATCAGTGCGGCACCTACCGGGGTGAAGGTGACTGCTACAACCGTGAGCATTCCTTCCCCAAATCCTGGTTTGGCGGCAAGGTCGAGCCGATGAACTCTGACGTGCATCATATCTTTGCCACTGACGGCTATGTGAATGCCAAGCGTAGCAACTACCCGTACGGTGAAGTCGGCAGCGCCAGTTACACTTCCAGCAATGGTTCCAAACTGGGTTCATCCAACACATCCGGTTACAACGGCACCGTTTTTGAACCTATTGATGAGTTCAAGGGTGATGTAGCCCGTGCATACTTCTACATGGCAACCCGCTATCAGGATCGCATCGCTGGTTGGGAAAACAACTCCAGCAACTCTGATGCAGTACTGGACGGCTCCAACAGTCAGGTATTTGAACCGTGGATGCTGACGATGCTGAAGAAGTGGCACTCTGAAGATCCGGTCAGCCAGAAAGAAATTGACCGTAACCAGGCAGCCTTTGAATTCCAGGGCAACCGCAACCCGTTTGTTGATCATCCAGAGTTTGTGGAACAGATCTGGTAATTAAAACTTGCCAAGCCATGTCGGAGCCATTAGCCCCGACATGGCTCAAGTTCCAATGCCCTCTATTCCCGGGTAGGCTTGACCCACTCGTTATTACTCCCCTGATTCTGTCCCTATTTGCTCCATGCCCTGCCAATCTGGCAAAGTTCATCTCTTCTACAGAGATAATTATATTTTAGAAAGATCACTAATTTTTCGGTGATATACAGGTATGGAAGCAGCATGAATAAAGCAAAACCATTAGCACTTTGTCTGATCTTCTCAGCTATGACTGCTTTAACAGCCAGGGCAGAGACAGACTTCAGCTGCCCCGAAAGCCCGAACTGTGTCAGCAGTCAGGCAACAGGTGAACACTACATCGAACCATTGAGCTTCACCGCCAAAGACCCCGAGCAAATCCGTACAGCACTGATCGCCACCCTGAAAAGTCAGGATCGGATGGAAGTCACAGGCACCGAAGCTAATGTCATTACCGCTGTAGCCACATCCAAATGGTTCAGATTCAAAGATGACATAACCCTCAGAATCAATCAGGACGGAACCATTGATGTAAAATCAGCATCCCGAACCGGCTATTCTGATTTTGGTGTCAACCGGGAACGTGTGGCCACACTGCGCAGCAGCCTTGAGGCGTTGCAAACCAGCCAACCGTGATTCGCTTTTTGACCCGGATACTGACAGAATGAGAGCCCATGGATGGATACTTCCCCGTCAGTTTCAGTACTCCGGGAGAAAATACACAAATTACAAGACTGTCAGCTGCGCTCTGCTAACTTCGCTGTTTCCAGAACCTGTCCTCCAGGCTGATGCAAGAACAACAATCAAAAGAACTGCCCATGAAATTCTCCGGAATCAACAGATCCTGGCTGTTATCCCTGGCCATGGCCATCGGTGTTGCCGTATTCCTGTTCACCGCCGACGTTGTCGACATCAACAAAACTGATAACGGTGACAGTCCTCAGGCAAACGCCAGGCCGGTACAGGAAAGTAAACCGCAGGAGATTCCTTCGGTACATGCCCGCT
Source organism: Spongorhabdus nitratireducens (assembly GCA_947387575.1). Taxonomy (GTDB): domain Bacteria; phylum Pseudomonadota; class Gammaproteobacteria; order Pseudomonadales; family Endozoicomonadaceae; genus CANDOC01. The sequence continues at coordinate 101,787 of CANDOC010000013.1, read as the reverse complement.
CTATTCAGGCTGAAACAATCCGTCGTACCCTGACCTTGTATGGCCGGACAGAAGCGGACCGGGTTATCACCATCAGTGCCGAAATGCCGGCCCGTGTCGTTGGCGTTAATGCCAGACGCGGTGAACATATCGAGGCTGGCCAGAAGATTGCCAGTTTGAGAAAAGGCAGTCTGCCCGCCCAGATTAAATCTGCGGAAGCACAACTGAAACTGGCCCGGCAGGAATACCGTTCAGCCCTTGCCCTGAACAAGAACAACCACCTCCCAGACAATACCCTGACCCAGCGCGAAGTGGCAGTTGCCCAAGCAGAATCCATGCTGGAACAGCTTAAAGTCCGGCTCGACAACACTCAGGTTAAAACCCCGGTGACCGGTATTCTCAATCAGCGTTTTGTGGAGCTGGGTGACTATATCGATACCGGCAAGGCAGTGGCCGAAATCCTCGACCTAGATCCACTGGTGATCCGGATTGATGTACCCCAGAAAGACATTTCGGCCTTCTCGACCGGCGACAAAGCCAATGTCCGCTTTATTGACGGTCATAAAGCCGAAGGCACGATCCGCTATATCAACCACCAGGCTGATGCTGCCACACGTACCTTCTCGGTAGAACTTGCAGTCGCCAACCCTGGCATGGTTTTACCGGCCGGTCTCAGTGTAGAAGCTGACCTGCTGCGGGAAGAGATCAGTGCCATTGAAGTCAGCCCCGCCATTCTGGCCCTCAGTGAAACCGGCGAACCCGGTATCAAGTGGGTAGACAACAGTGACAGGGTTCACTTCAGCCCTGTTGATATCGTCAAAAGCACCAGCAACAGTATCTGGCTGAGCGGTATTCCCGAGCAGGCACGGGTTATTACCCGCGGCCATGGCTTTGTTCGCGTCGGTGACAAGGTGACCGTGGTTTCCAATGATCTGGTCGCTGCGGAATAACCGGGGAAAAGCCGATGAAAAATCTGATTGATCAGTCACTGGGACGATCCAGAACTGTACTGATGATGTTTGCCCTGATCCTGATTACCGGGCTGGCGTCGTATCTGACCATTCCCCGGGAATCGATGCCGGATATCAAGATTCCCCAGATAAATGTCCAGGTCAGTTACGAAGGCATTTCGCCGGAAGATTCCGAGCGCCTGCTGGTAATGCCGCTGGAAAACGAACTGCGGTCACTGGAAGGCATCAAGGATATGAGAGCAACCGCCTCCCAGTCCAGCGCCAGTATTTCCCTTGAGTTTATTGCCGGACTGGACAGTGAGCAGATGCTGGCCAAGGTACGGGACAAGGTTGAACAGGCCAAGGCCAAGCTGCCTGACGGTACCGATGAACCCATTATCGAGCAGGTATCCATTGCCCGAGAAATGCCGGTAATCACTGCAGTATTATCCGGCCCGTTAACTGAACGTTCGCTGATCAAGCTGGCACATCGCCTGAAAGATGAACTGGAAGGCTACCGGCAGGTACTGGAAGTCGATATTGCCGGTGACCGGGAAGATGTCGTTGATGTCATTATCGATCCATTAAAACTGGAAAGTTATGGTCTGGTACCGGCTGATGTCGTCAATCTGGTTAGCCGCAATAACCAGCTGGTAGCAGCTGGCAATATGGATAACGGCAACGGACGTTTTTCAGTCAAGGTACCGGCTGTTTACAAGACACCCGCTGATATTCTGTCCCAGCCGGTTAAAAGCAGTGATGACCGGGTTATCACCTTTGCCGATATCGCCGATGTAATGCTGACTTTCAAAGCTAATAACAGCTATGCCCGCATGAACGGCGAAGCCAGTATTGCGCTGGAAATCAAAAAGCGTCCCGGTGAAAACATTATTGAAACCGTGCAGCTGGTTAAGGCTGTGGTAAATGAAGGCCTGAAACTGGCTCCGGATACCCTGAACGTTTCTTATGTTGGCGACCAGTCAGAAGAAATTCTGATTATGGTGAACGACCTGCAGAACAGTGTACTGGCTGCGGTTATTCTGGTTATCACAGTTATTATCGGTGCTTTGGGTTCACGCAGTGCACTGCTGGTCGGAATCGCTATTCCGGGCTCATTTCTGGCAGGTATTCTGATTATTGCCATGATGGGACTGACCATCAATATGGTGGTGCTGTTCTCACTGATGATGGCAGTGGGCATGCTTGTGGATGGTGCTATCGTGGTTACCGAATATGCCGACCGCAAAATGAGCGAAGGGGTTAACCGCAAGGATGCCTACCGCGAAGCTTCGCTGCGAATGGCATGGCCGATTATTGCTTCTACTGCCACCACTCTGGCTGCATTTTTCCCGTTGATGTTCTGGCCCGGCATGATGGGTGAGATGATGGTTTATCTGCCACTGACGCTGATTGCCACCCTCTCGGCCTCGCTGATCATGGCGCTGATATTTATCCCCACCATTGGCACCCTGATTGGCAAACCACGAACACTGACGGAAACCGAGCAGCAGGTGCTGAATGAGACCGACTCCGGTGACCTGCAGAAAGTACCGGGCATGGCCGGCCGCTATATCAGAGTATTGTCACTGGCCATACGTCACCCGTTAAAGATCACCTTTGGTGGCCTGGTGATGGTATTCCTTATCTACGTCACCTTTGGCATGTTTGGTAAAGGCAGTGAGTTCTTCCCGGATGTAGATACCGACAATATTGTGGTTCGGGTTAAAGTGAACTCGAGCAACCTGTCGATTGACGAGAAAGACAGCATTCTCAAAAAGATCGAAGCGCCTCTGCTTGAGCTACCGGAACTGGAAACACTATATGCCCGTACCGGGCTTAATGAAGAAGTCGGTACTGTCCGGGTAACCCTGGTCGACTGGCAATATCGCAGTCGCGCTGCACTGATTGCCGAACGTATTCAGCAGCAAATGGATGTGTTTAAAGGGCTGGATATTACCGTTGAACGACAAAAGGACGGCCCGCCCCAAGGCAAACCGCTGGAACTGGTGGTTTCAACCGAGGGACTGGATGAGCTGTATACCACTGTCGATCAGATCAGGAAGATTCTGAGCGGGTTTGAGAACTTCACTCATATTACCGATAACGGCCCGACACCCGGCTATGAATGGCGGATGCAGGTGGATCGTGCTGATGCGGCTCGTTACGGCGCCGATGTATCCAGCACCGGTGCACTGGTACGGCTGGTAACATCAGGATTGATTGTGGGTAATTACCGCCCTGATGACAGTGATGATGAGGTGGATATCCGGATTCGTTTTCCCGAGGAAGACCGACATCTGGAAAACATTGACCAGCTGCGACTGATGACTCCGGACGGACTGGTTCCCATCAGCAACTTCTCGGAGCGGGTTATTGCCCCCAAAGTTGACCGGATTCGCCATCTGGATGGGCGCAGGACAATTACCATCACTGCCGATCTGGCCGAAGGCGCACTGTTGAATAATGAACTACCAAGATTTCAGCAGGCACTTACCGATGCGAATTTTCCACCCACGGTCAGATTTGAATTCAAGGGAGAAAACGAAGACCAGCAGGAGAGCAGTGAATTCCTGCAAAACGCATTCTCCATTGCCTTGTTTGTGATGACCATGATCCTGGTGACCCAGTTCAACAGCTTCTACCAGGCATCGTTGATTATGTCCGCGGTCATCCTGTCAACCGGTGGTGTCTTCCTTGGTCTGCTGGTTACCAGTCAGCCGTTTGGCATTGTGATGTGCGGTATTGGCGTTATTTCTCTTGCCGGTATTGTAGTGAACAATAACATTGTATTGATTGACACCTACAATGTACTTCGACGACAGGGACTCAAAGCCGAAGAAGCCGTTTTGAGAACCGGAGCCCAGCGTTTACGTCCGGTGATGCTGACCACAGTCACAACCATTCTCGGACTGATGCCGATGGTGCTCTCTACCAATATTGATCTGTTCCAGCACAAACTGGAGATTGGCGGGCCTTCTGCCCAATGGTGGAGCCAGCTGGCAACCGCTATTGCCGGCGGTCTGGCCTTTGCCACCCTGCTGACACTGGTGCTGACACCCTGCCTGCTGGTCATTTCCGGCCGACGGGAAGATCGTAGAAAGACAGCGTAAACACGATAGGTCTTCTGTATAAAAAACCTGATATAGCCTGTTTTAAGTCAGTCTGTATCAGGTTCCTTCAATGCCTGATACTTTCCTGACAGCCTCCTGCCCTCAGGGTATTTCAGATATCACTGCGCGACTTTTGCCAACTCACTGCTTATCTGAAATAACTTCCGCTAGTAGATAAAACACCGCCCCTGTTCCGGTTCATCACTATATTGCTGCCACCTGGCAATGATCACCCTGACAAGGACAATCCCCGAATAATGGCAACCAGAAAAATAACATTAATTCCCGTTATTGCCGTACTGGCACTACAGATAATCAACACTCAGGCCAACCAGCCCGTTAATATTCAAAGGTTGAGCGCAGGTTACGAAGCAAAGAGCCGTTTGGAATACAGCCAGAACGATGTGGGCAGTTTTATTTATCAGTGGTTTGCGGCTTTTGACCACCAGCAAGAACCTGGCTATTTTCTGCAGCGGCTGGCTGAGCCTGTTGATCTTCGCTATCCCGGTGCCGCACTTCATTCCAGAACTGACTTTCTACGCTGGTATCGTGAGCTAATGGAAAATATTGTCTGGAATGAACACACTGTAAGTAACCTGGTTGTTAGTGGCAATCAAAACAATGGATGGAAAGCTTCATACGACATCACACGGAGTGCCCGAGATAGTGCAGGCAATGTTTTTAACATAAGAAGTCATCAAGAAATGGATATGATTCGCTGCGGTAGCTCCTTAAAAATAACACGACTAAGGGCATGTAAAACCTCGCAGCACCACTAAGAAAAAGTAACCACTCACATACAGCAATATCAGCTTATTGAAATACCCCGCTTAGGCTATCTAAAGCGAGGTATTATGCAGATATAAACGCTCAAATTTTGCTCCGGGCAACCGGAGAGCAAACGTTTGTTAAATATATTTCTGATCGATAGCCACTGCGTTATGGGCATGCAGGCTTTCCTGGTGATCAACTTTCAACCAGTAGCTTTGCACAAACTCCATTGTTTCAAGACTTTCCTTAATCTTGCGAGCCGCATCCTCACAGAACATCAGATTGAGCGCATTGCGTCTGGCGAATTCCTGCTCATCTACTCGTTTGACAGCCGTTTGCACCGCTGTACCCAGCACTTCTTCAAGATGCAGAATCAATGAGCTGACCTCAGGCCAACTGCTGTCACCCAGCAACATTTTGATAGAGGCAAATGAACGTTGACTGTGAGGCGTGGCGACCGTGCCTGTTTCTGCCTGCACCCATTGAAGAAGCTCTGTTTTAGAGATGTGGTCCTGGGGAAAAGCCTGATCAATAGCATTGGAGTAAAGCTGGCGGGCCAGAGAGGCTGAACAGGGACAGGTACTGGAATAAGGAATACTGAGTTCCATTTCATAACTGCGAAGATGCCTGTTTATTTCCCCCGTGATGACAACCGGATATGACTGAAAGCCAGAGGCCGGACTCAGCAAGGCAGGTTTCCTGAGCAGCACATTAAAGCTCAACCGGATCTTTGCACCTTTGCTGATACCCTGTTGAGAGGTGATCATGTTGTCTAACAGTTTATCAAGCGTCGCTTTACTGCATTCGTGATCATTAAGGGTATTGATGACGGCATGCAGCCGTGACATGTGTATACCTTTGGCTTCAGCCTTATCCAGACTGACATAGACATCAGCTTCCCCTACAAGGGTCTGACTATTGCCTTCCTCTGTGGGGAGAGAGACAGGAACCGCAATCTTTTCCATACCAACCCATTGCAATGGGTATCGCCTGTCGCTGATCTGGCCGGAGGTAACATCTGGAAGTGGCTGGCTAATGGACATATTTGTTATTTATTCAACTAATTAACTTATTCAACACGGGTCGTTGTGAAGAGTGTGATTGATTCCATACCTGCTGGCCTTCAAAAAACAACGGTCCATTAATACAGGCAGGTTTAATTGAAAAGCGAGATGAACCCCTGACAAAGGGTATCCATATAATGAATAGAATCAGGCCCTGATAAATTAAGCGTCAGGACCTGTATGACTGATTACCGTTCCGGGGTGTGTTTGTTTATTCACGAATGGAGTGAGTCCCCTTCTACTCTCAAGTGTCAATACACTGCTCGGCACAGGAGCAATCTTCAGCATGTCTGCAAAGCTGATAATTACGGAAGTGTCCGTAAGCAATCAAAAGGGAGCCCATCATAGTCAGCGCTTTCTCACCAAATTCGCCAACCATTTCTTCACCGATAACCGCTGCTAACAGAAAGGCCAGTCCCGCTAATCCGATGCCCAGCAGTTGATAGTTCTTGTGCTTCTTGCAGCCAAGAGTCAAGGCATAGAGGCTGGTCGGCACAACAATGACAACCATCCCGAGATGGAACAGCTCATTTTCCAGGTTCAAGACCGTCAGACTGGGTAACATCACAAGTATCAGAGGAAGCGCCAGACAGTGGGCCAGACAAAGAAACGATAACCCGATGGCCGCTTTATCAGTATAGGTTTGCAGTGCTTTCATGTTCTTCCTCAATGGATGGTTCGCGCAATAAATACCCAAAAGCTATGTACCAGTCGCCATATAAAGGCTGAGCTTCCAGAATCTAAAGAAGTAGGAGAAAACCCTGCGGCTCACAGCAAGATGTTATGTTATAACATCTTTATCGAGACCATCAAGAAGCCTGTCACAGACAGCCGGTGACACTATGTAAATCTGGGAACCGAAATAACAATATTTCCTGACAGTTAATATAGGATGCCCGATCAGATATGGGGCACTATTTGATGCCAGATACGATATATAGAGAGGAATGCGCGGAAGGATACAAAAAAAGTAGCTGTAACTTATCGCGGTACAGCTACCCAGAAACACACACAACAAATAGAAATAGACTTAAAGTGTCCTCCAGTTGCCAGCCTGCATTATTTGAAACCAATGCAGGCTGATATTGATGGTTTTAAGTTGATGACTTTAATGCGACACAGGCTTAGCCCCTGATTTTGCTCCTCTGCTGACAGCCATATAGAAGACCGGGGTAAATAACAGTCCAAAGAATGTTACCCCGAGCATGCCGTAAAACACCGCAATACCCATCGCATGTCGCATTTCTGCTCCGGGACCGAATGCCAGCACCAGAGGAACAACACCCGCGGTAAAGGCAATAGAAGTCATCAGAATCGGGCGCAGTCTTAGACGACAGGCCTCTAAAATAGCTTCCAACCGGGACAGTCCCTGCTCGTTTCGTTCCTTGGCGAACTCAACCATCAGAATGGCGTTCTTGCTTGCCAGGGCCACCAGCACAATCAGGGCAATACGGGTGAAGATATTGTTATCACCATTCAGTGCCCATACGCCCAACAACGCTGACAGAATCGTCATGGGAACAATCAGGATAATCGCCAGCGGCAGACGCAGGCTTTCATACTGTGCCGCCAGTACCAGGAACACCAGCAGTACTACCAGCGGGAAGATATACACCATGGTATTACCGGCCAGAATCTGCTGATAGGTCACCTCGGTCCACTCGTAGCTGATACCTTCCGGCAGGGTTTTCGCCATTACCGTTTCAATAGCCGCCCGCGCCTGATCAGAACTGTAACCGGGTGCCGGGCTGCCATTAAGCTCTGCACTGGGGTAATTGTTGTAATGCATTACCTGATCCGGTCCGAGTGCAGGACTGATGGAAACCACAGAACCCAGAGGCACCATATCACCGGCGCGGTTACGCACTTCCAATCGCAGAACCTGTTCGGGATCAAGGCGGTATTTGGCATCAGCCTGGGCATTCACCTGATAGGTACGGCCAAACAGGTTGAAGTCATTGATATAGACCGATCCGAGATAGATCTGCAGGGCATCAAACACTTCACTCAAAGGAATCCCCTGAATCAGCGCTTGCTCCCGGTCCACAGTAATATCCAGTTGTGGCACCTGAATACGGAAGCTCGAGAACAAGCCCATCAATGCAGGATTGGAGCGACCTTCAGCCAGCGTCTGTTGCAGGGCATCAAACAGGGCTTCAAAGCCCAGGTTAGCCCGGTCTTCCAACTGCAGTTTGAAACCACCGGTCGAACCCAGCCCCAGAATCGGAGGCGGTGGGAACACGGCCACAAAGGCTTCATCAATGACCGAGAAACGCGCATTCAGCTGACCCGCAATGGCACCCGCAGACAGCTCCGGACTGGTACGTTCAGAGAAGTCATCCAGCGGCAGGAACACAATCGCAGCATTGGTTGCGTTTACAAAACCATTCACTGACAACCCCGGAAATGCCACGGTATGAGCAACACCCGGTGTCTGTGCCGCAATCGCTTCCATTTCCCGTACTACGGCTGTAGTACGATCAAGACTGGCAGCATCAGGCAGCTGGGCAATAGCCAGCAGATACTGTTTGTCCTGTGCCGGAATAAAACCACCGGGTACCTGATTGAACATCTGTCCGGTCATTACCAGTAGACCAACATAGACCAGACCGACAATGGCAGAAAAGCGAATCAGGCGTTTTACCAGAGACTCATAACCCTTTGCTGCAGAATCAAACAGGCGGTTGAACGGGTTAAACAGCCAGCGACCAAATACTGCATTCATTGCCCGGGTCAAAACATCCGGCTTACTGTCATGCCCCTTCAGCAGCAATGCAGAAAGCGCCGGAGAAAGTGTCAGCGAGTTAAAGGCTGAAATCAGGGTAGAAATGGTAATAGTCAGTGCGAACTGCTTATAAAACTGTCCGGTCAGGCCCTGAATAAATGCGGTGGGAATAAATACCGCACAAAGTACCAGCGCGATGGCAATGATCGGGCCAGTCACCTCGGTCATGGCCTGCTTGGTTGCTTCCAGCGGTGTGAGGCCGTTGGCAATATTCCGTTCTACGTTTTCCACCACCACAATGGCATCGTCCACCACAATACCGATGGCCAATACCAGACCAAACAGCGACAGCGTGTTGATAGAAACACCCAGCCACTGCATCACAGCAAAGGTTCCGATTAACGACACCGGAACAGCAATCAGCGGAATAATCGACGCACGCCATGTTTGCAGGAACAGGATAACAACCAGAACCACCAGAATCACAGCTTCCAGCAGCGTATCGATAACCGCCTGAATAGAGCTGCGAACGAATACGGTGGGATCGTAAGCGATGTCGTAAGTCACACCTTGCGGGAACCGGCCGGACAGCTCATCCATTTTGGCGCGTACGGCATCGGAAAGGTCAATAGCATTGGAGCCCGGACGCTGGAACACCGGAATCGCTACCGCAGTTTGTCCATCCAGACTGGCTCGCAAGGCATAACTACTCTGACCCAGTTCAACCCGAGCAACATCTTTCAAACGGGTGATAGCACCCTGCTCACCAACCCGTATAACAATATTTTCAAACTCTTCTACAGTGCTGAGTCGGCCCTGTACATTCAGCAGCACCTGAAACTGGTTCTGCTGCACAGTAGGCTGCGCCCCCAGACTGCCTGCCGCAACCTGACGGTTCTGTTCACGCACCGCCTGCACAACATCGCTGGCGGTTAGACTACGCTCGGCCAGTGCATCCGGGTTAAGCCACAGACGCATAGAGTATGCACTGCCACCAAACAGGCGCACCTGCCCTACTCCGGGTAAACCGGCCAGCTGATCTTCGATATAGATATCAGCGTAGTTGGCAAGGTAGGCAATATCCCGACTGTTATCCGGAGAGTACAGGTTTACAACCATTGTCAGGTTGGGTGAAGCCTTTTCGGTCACCACCCCCAGACGCTGCACTTCCTGCGGCAGACGAGGCAATGCCAGATCAACCTGGTTCTGAACCTGTACCTGGGCTTTATCCAGATCAGTGCCCAAAGCAAACGTCACCGTAATAGTCATCCGTCCGTCAGATGTTGACTGGGACGACAGATACAGCATGTTTTCCAGACCACTCAGCTCCTGCTCCAGCGGAGAGGCTACGGTTTCTGCAATAACTTTCGGATTTGCACCGGGATAATTGGCGGTAATTGTTACTGTAGGCGGAACAACTTCCGGGTATTCACTCAACGGCAGCTGGAATAAAGACAACGCCCCGCCAAGCAAAATCAGCAGCGATAAAACCGCTGCAAAGATCGGACGATGAATAAAGAAATGACTGATATTCATACGGTTATGCCCCGGCCACTACCAGCGTCTTTTTCGGCGCTTCAATCTTTACCGGCCGCGGATCAACAGGCATACCTGGACCGACTCGGGCCGGACCGTTAACGGCAACACGGTCACCGGCCTCAAGACCTGACTCAATCACACGCAAGCCACCCACACGGATACCTGTTACAACCGGGCGATACTGAAGCACATTATTTTCATCTACCGCCAGTACAAAGCGATTATTGAGATCGGTACCAATGGTTTTTTCAGGAACTAGAACACGCGCCCTCGCACTCTGCGGGGCAATTCGGATGCGGGCAAAAGCACCTGGCCGCAATTGTGCCGAATCAACCGGAAAGGTGGCACGGACCCTCAAAGTCCCGCTTTGGGGATCAACGGTGTTATCGATAAAGTCGAGCGTTCCCTGATGCTGAAAACCGTCTTCGCCATTAAGTTGCAGGAAGGCTGCCAGGTTATTGCTGGCAGTGATATTACTGAACTTGCTGTTCCAGCTGCGCTCATCAATATCGAAGTAGGCATACACTTTGTTAGTGGAAACCAGTCGTGTGAGCACAGTATCATTGGCTCTGACAGCGTTGCCCTGGGTTATAAAAGCATTGGAGATACGCCCGGAAATAGGCGCCCGGATTTCGGTAAATTCGAGGTTAAGTCGGGCCGCTTTCAGTTCAGCCTGAACTGAAGCCAATTCTGCCCGGCGCTGGGTTGCCAGGAATCTACGCGCATCGGCCCGCTCGGCAGAAATTGCATTGGCACTGCGCAGGCTGGTGCCCCGCTCTGCTTCCATGGAAGCCTGATCCAGAGCAGCCTGTGCCGCTTTTTCCCGGGCTTCCAGGCGGGCTACTTCTGCAGCAAAAGTACGACGGTCCAGAGTGATCAACAGCTGATCTTCCCTGACCAGACTGCCTTCATCGAAATGCACCTGATCGATAATACCCGTCACCCTCGGGCGAAGTTCAATTCTGTCCGGTGACTGCAATCGCGTGGTAAAAGTACTCCAGTCAGTCACATCGGTGACCAGTACCGGAGCAACATCAACAGGTTGCTTTGGATGTTCACTGGCAGCGGCAGCCTGCTCCTGGGGAGAACAAGCCGTGATTCCCAACAGTACGGGAACAGCGAGGACTGCAAGCAGCCCTGAACGGATATATCTAGGCATCTTCATGACTCGGAATTTTTCTCGGGGAAGCAATAAAGTCGGTAATTCTGTCTTTGAATGAACGAACAGCGTTCAAGAGGTTTACGGCATACAACCACGGCTGGTTTTGGTTCAAGGGCTGCTACAAGCCTGTATGGCATGTAATATATTCCAGAAAAATCGACTTATGAATATCCAAAAGTGCGAGAAGGATGCATAATATTCCGACGTTACTTTTTATGAGCAGTCATTATGAGGGAGTTAAGGTTAAACCAGTTCCGCGATTTACTGGCGGAGCATGCGCTGGAAGATGGGGAAAACAAGACTCTGGTAAATGACGTGATGGCTTTTCGTGTGTCATCCCCCTATGCCGGCGAATGCACCGTGTATGAACCCCTGATCTGTCTGATTGGCCAGGGCGAAAAAACCTGTGTGGTGGGTGAGCACGAGTACACTTATGGGGCCGGTGATCTGTTTATCAATTTCCTTCCAGTACCCGCTAAAGGCAGGGTTATTTCCGCCACACACGAGCAGCCATTTCTGGGTGCTGCCATTCGAATCAACTTGCCACGCCTTGCTGATCTTGTGTTGAAGCTGGATCAGCTGGGTATTGATCGCTGCCCGGAAAAGCCACCCAGTCATTCCAGCGTACTGACGGGTAAAGCCTCGGAAGATATTGTTGATGCCTTTACCCGCTTGATGCGTATTGCCAATACTCCTTATGAAGCAGATATCCTGTCCAATGCCGTATTTGATGAAATTTACTATCGAATTCTGACCGGAGAACAGGGTGGAGCGCTGTGCAAGCTGTTAAATCAGCATGGCCAGATTCAGAGCGTTGCCAAAACCATTCAGTATATTCATGGCCATATTGATCAGGCTATTAATATCAATGACCTGGCCAGCCAGGTGCATATGAGCAAAACATCATTTTACGACACTTTCAAAAGTGTCATGCATATGCCACCACTGCAGTATATAAAGTCGAGCAAACTGCAGCACGCACAGGTGCTGATCAAGGAAGGGAAGCGAGCTAATGAGGCCAGTCACCGGGTCGGCTACAAGAGTTTTTCCCAGTTCAGCCGTGAGTACAAGCGACACTTCGGTTATGCGCCTTCGGAAACGCTGGCTCCATTTACAAAATGGTCCAGCCAGATGAACTGACTCAATAATGTTTACCTGAGAACACTTTCACTTTGCAGGTTCAAGGTACAGCAGTAATAACCCGATCTGAGTGTAATTCTCAATGTCTGAACAGCTGTTTTCCTGCCCGCAACAGGTGTCAGTTTCAAGTGATAGGTAACCTGTTCAGAAGTATTGAATGTAATTACCAGCAAATGAGTTGGCACTTCAACCTTGGCATCATCCGGATCGGCCAGAGACTGTACAGTGATCTGCGCCAGTACAGCTTCACTGAAGAGCCCGGAAACAAGAACCGGCAGCTTTGATGCCCCGGGCTGCTTTACTCTCTTGCGTATCCAGTCACAGGAAGCATTACTCAATAGGAACAAGTCCAGCAGCAGCGTTTTGTGATCATTAATCGCATTTGATGAATTCTCTGAGTTGTAGCCATCAATGCAAGTACGATGCGACAACAATCTCCTGAAAACCATAACACTTTGAGGTAACGATCCCGGCTGTGCCGTTCTCAGTTGATATGCCACCGTAGAGCGGTACAAATAACTATCTGTGGCTATTTCATAGGCAGTTAAAAGCCATGGCAAAGTGTTAGCGCATACTTTCCAGACAGCATTGGTAATAAGTGTTTTTGTCGAAGCACTTAAAACATACGTAGCGGTAATCTGATGCTCTATTGATCGCTGCCCATCGCCTAAAAGTGTTGCCAGAAACGCTGGCAAACCACATTCGAGACTCTGCTGATTAATTTCAACTTTGCAGCCTGATAATTCCCGATAAACACAGTAATCCTGCCCGGTAAAACTCATATAGCTCTGAGCAGGTAAATCCAGAACAGCCGAGTACTTGCGGCTATACCCGTTCAGAATACCACTTGTGGTGACCTGACTGTCCGCAATTATGGTGCCATCACAAATAAGAGCACTGTTATTTTCGACCTTCCATTGATATGTAGTTTCTTTTGCAGCGACACTTTGCAGGCTGAGGAGTATCAGAAAAACGAACAGACCGTGGCAAATTTTCATGCACGATGACCTTTTTCCGGAGGCATGTGCAAAAATAGCTTATAAAAAAAGAGCAGGAGATTTTCCTGACATACGAGCAGTTATAAAGTGTATATGACACTAGCTCTCTTCATCATTAACACCATACCTTGCGACAAGTATTGCAGCGATCTCATCGGCCAGTGACTGTTGCTGATCCAAATCGAGACCATCCTGGACACCTAATAACTGTGGCAAAAAGCAGCCTCCCATGATCAAACTGTCCAATATATCCTTGGTCTGATCAATATCATTAAAGCTCATTTTCCCATCGTCCTGAGCAGCCACCAGCCATTTGTAAATAGCAGACTCTTCAATAGAAACTTTTTCTATTTCTTTCCTGATCACTTCCGGTTTATAGAAAAAGTGCCCGAAAGCAACCCGCGCCAGATCAATATAATCTTTATCACTCAAAAACCGTATTTCATTTAATACCAGTTCTTTCAACTGCGGGATAAGTGGCTGTTGACTGTTATAAGGGCAGACATTGGCTTGGATTGCCTTTTCCCATAGCTCCGCGGCCAGGAACATGACCAGGTTTTCTTTAGTCTTGAAGTGATTGTAAACGGTGCGTTTGGAGACATTCGCCACCTCAGCCAACTTGTCCATACTCGTTGCCTGAACACCATTTTCCTTAAAGGCTTTTTTAGCAGCATCGATAATAGCCTGCCGCTTTAGCTCACTTCTTGTCAGCTTTGCCATCGGGTCACTGCTCCTACTTCTCTCTAACTTTTTACACTGCAAAGTTTACTTTTTTCAAACCCCAAAGTAAACTGCACCGTATAGTTTACTTTATGTATGATCACAGGGATAAGTGTATAGGAATCGGCAGTTAGCAGTCTTTCGAGGAGTCAGTATGAACCTGTCAAACTTCAGAGCGAGTCATAGAAGATCTGATGACGGTCAGAGACCCCGGAGTCCCGGTTTCGGTCATAAATCTGACACCTTCTTATCGACAAGTATCATGATGAAAATTCCGCAGAAAAAACTGCTTTCACTCTTTTTGTTTCTGAGCTTCTGCTTGCCTTTAACTGAAGCAATGGCCAACACCAGACCTGACTTTGAACAGATAGTAAGCCACGAAATAAACAATCGCCTTTTCGCTTACAAGGTTGTAAAGCATGTTTCATCTAAAGTAACTGAGGGCGAAGCAGGCGCTTTCTGGAAAGCTTATGCGGAACTGGAGGATTTAAGTCAGAAAAAATATCAACCCGTTATTGATAAATACAAAATAGAACCGGACAACTACATAGTATCCATAAAAGCTTTCTTTAGTGAGGCTGCATTAAAACTATTTCCTGAAACATTCATAGCGGTTATGCACGATGCAACTTCCGAATATGCTACGCGTCTTGAAAGGCTTATACCTCTTTGCGAAGCATCAGATATTGATTTTTGTATTTATGCCGCAGCCCAGGAGAAGGTTCAGGCAAATGCCATGAAGTATCTGACTGCTGGAGATTATGTCAAAGCGACTATTGAATTGAATGACTTTATTCGTAAAACCGAATCAACTTCTTATCTCAACAATAATAGAAAGATAAATACGACGAACCGGTCAAAGACTTCAAAAAACTATATGAGTAAAGATCAAAGCTCAGTTACCTACTTCTTTTAAAAGCAGCTCATATCAAAAAATATCGCTCTTATTTTTTACACCCGATAAACATGATGATTTTTTGGTGAGCAGCACCCGCATGCTTGTAAATCAACTATCAACATCGCTTATTCAAAAACTATCTGGATAAACCCATGACATTACTTTCCCCCCGGAAAACCGTACTTGCCGTTACAGCGACAGTATTACTTGGTCCCCTGCTCTCTGGTTGCAGTGAAACAGAAATATCAGCCCCTGAAGAGGTTGTACGCCCGGTAAAACTGCTTACGGTACAAGACACCGGACTACAGGATCTTCGTCACTTCCCCGGAACAGTTTCATCTTCAGAAGAATCACTGATCTCGTTCCGTATTCCCGGTGAACTGGTTGAATTCCCGGTGAAAACAGCAGAGGAAGTTAAAGCCGGACAATTACTGGCTCGCCTTGATGACAAAGACATTCGCAACGAACTGGCACAACGCCAGGCAGACTATGATCTGGCTGAAGTGAACTACAAGCGGATTCATTCACTGCGTGAAAAGAAGGTTATTTCCCAATCAGACTTGGATAAAGCCCACGCTAACCTGAAGTCCACAAAAGCGGCACTCCGGCTGGCTAAAGACAAACTCAGATACTCTACATTAACCGCACCTTTCGATGGCCGGGTTGCTCGCACCAATGTAGAAAATCACCAGTATGTTCAGGCACAGCAAACCATTCTGCTGCTGCAGAACAGCAAAACGCTGGATATCAGTATTCAGGTACCGGAAAACATCATGGCATCCGTCCGCAAGGATGAAACGGATTTCAGTTATAAGCCTTCGGTAACCTTCGCCAATGACACAAGGAACGCTTACCCCGTAACCTACAAGGAACACGACACCAGTGTGACGCCGGGTACCCAGTCCTACAAGGTTACCTTCTCCATGCCAGTGCCCGAGGACATAAGCATTTACCCGGGCATGGGAGCCACGGTTCATGTGGATCTGCAAAAAGTCTCCGGCAAGAAAGCCGTATCCTCTTTTAATGTACCGCCAACCGCTGTGCTTTCGGATGATACCAGTGGCATCCAACAGGCCTGGGTTTATAACCCGGCAACCGGCACCGTCAATCCTGTGGAAGTGACAGTTGGTCGTCTGACACAAAATGGCCTGACTATTCTCTCCGGCCTGAAGAACGGTGATCAAATTGCAGTCGCAGGTCTGAGTCGTCTTCGACCCGATATGAAGGTCAAGCCTCTGGTTCGTGAGCGGGGCCTGTAACAATGAATATTTCCGAGTATTTCCTCAAAAACAAGGTCATTAGCTGGCTGCTGGTTGTCCTGCTGCTGGTAGGCGGGAGTTTTTCCTTTACCAAACTGGGGCAGTTGGAATTTCCTGAATTCCCGATTCCCCAGGCGATGGTTATTACGTTTTATCCCGGCGCCTCTCCAGAACAGGTGGAAGAAGAAGTCACCGTACCGATTGAGCGTGCTATCAAACAGCTTGAGTATGTAAAGCATATTGATTCGGTCTCAAGCGCAGGTGTTTCCCAGATCACAGTGGAGCTGCTGGACAGTGCGACACCTGCCATGCATCCGCAAATCTGGGATGAACTCCGCAGAAAGGTCTACGATCTGCAAGCTCAGCTGCCACCCGGTGTAAATACGCCAATGGTTAATGACGACTTCAGCGATGTGTTCGGTATTCTCTATAACATCAGTGGTGAGGGATACAGCTATCGGGATCTGGAAAACTATGGTGACTTTCTGCGCCGGGAGCTGTCACTGGTCAAGGGAGTCAGCAAGGTCAGCCTTGCCGGGGTCATCAGCCAGCAAGTTATTGTTGAAATATCACAGGAGAAACTGAAATCCCTGAATCTGAATCCGTCGTGGATTTACAGTCTGATTCAACATCAGAATGTCGTTTCCAATGCCGGCAGTATGCTGGTTGATGGTCAGTCCATTCGCATTCACCCCACCGGGGAATTCAAGGATATTCGCGAGCTGGAAGAGCTGATTATCAGCCCTGCAGGCAGTACCCAGCTGACTCGGCTGGGTGATATTGCCCGAGCCTACAAAGATTTTGAAAAAACACCTGACAACCTTTACCACAGCAATGGTGACCGTGCCCTGTCTCTGGGTATCTCTTTTTCCAAAGGCGTGAATGTTGTTGATGTAGGCCATGCGGTGAATATACGGCTGGCTGAGCTGGAAAATAATCGCCCCCTGGGTATGGAATTGACGACTGTCTACAACCAGTCCGCAACCGTCGATGAATCCGTATTCAGCTTCCTGATCAATCTGGTTGAATCGGTTGCCATTGTTATTGTGGTGTTATTGCTGACAATGGGCGCACGCTCTGGCCTGTTGATGGGAGGCATACTGCTGCTCACCATTTTCGGCACATTTATTGGCATGTATGTGCTGGATGTCCAGCTACAGCTGATATCCCTTGGCGCTCTGATCATCGCGCTGGGCATGCTGGTTGATAATGCCATCGTGATCACCGAGGGCGTGCTGATCGGGTTGCAGCGAGGTAACTCCAAAAGAGACGCCATCAAACAGGTGATTGCTCATAATCAATGGCCACTGTTCGGGGCCACCGTAATTGCTATTATGGCCTTCGCCCCCATTGGCCTGTCTCAGGATACGACGGGTTACTTCCTGGTTTCCCTGTTCCAGGTACTGCTGCTGTCACTGATGATCAGCTGGTTCCTGGCCATTACCCTGACACCATTTTTCTGCGACCTGTTCTTTGACGATCCCAAAGACGCTTTGGTTGGCAGTGAAGTTGATCCCTACAAAGGCGTGTTGTTTGTCATCTACCGCAAAATACTGGAGGCAGCGCTCAAACATCGTCTGACAACGGTGGGTCTGACAATTGTTGCCCTGGCATTGGCCATTGCAGGTTT
The DNA here is from genome assembly GCA_947387575.1 of Spongorhabdus nitratireducens. Taxonomy (GTDB): domain Bacteria; phylum Pseudomonadota; class Gammaproteobacteria; order Pseudomonadales; family Endozoicomonadaceae; genus CANDOC01. Next base: position 83,842 of record CANDOC010000013.1, on the reverse strand, counting down.
TGGCCAGATCAAACAGGCATTCTTTCCGCCTTCAAACACACCTATATTCTTTGTTGACCTGCGCGTGCAGGAAGGCACAGATATTCGCCAGACCGAAAACAAAGTCTCGGAAATTGAAAAGCAGGTGCTGGCACTGGATGGTGTGGTCAATGTGACTTCTGTCGTTGGAATGGGTGCCCAGCGCTTTATCCTGACTTACTCTCCGGAAAAGGCCTACAAAAGTTATGCTCAGCTGATTATAGAAGCTAAAGATCTGGAGACTATCGAGAAGCTGGCTCCGGAAATCAGCAGCCTGCTGGATACTCATCCTGAAGTGGAGTACCTGACAAAACTACTGCAGGTTGGACCCGCACCTATCGCAAATATTGAAGTGCGCTTTTACGGCCCTGATCCCGATGTTCTTCGCAGGCTGGGCGCCGAGGCAACAGTCATTATCGAGAACGAGCCTTCGGCCACGGGTGTTCGTCACTCCTGGCGGGAAAAGGTCAATATTGTCCGCCCTACTCTTGATGAAGCCGCCGCTCGTCGCAGCGGTATCTCCAAACAATCGCTGGACGAAGCCTTATTGGTGAACTTTGACGGTAAAGCCGTTGGCACTTACCGGGAAGGCAGTCACCTGATGCCTGTTGTAGCCCGGGCACCGGCACGGGAGCGATTAAATGCAGACAGTATTGTTGACCTGCAGGTGTGGAGCACCGAGAGAAATGGCTTTGTACCGGTTTCACAGGCAGTGAGCGGGTTTAATAATGAAGTGGAAAACCCGCTGATTGTACGACGGGATCTCAAGCGTGTACTCACCGTTTTTGCCGATGCCATTCCCATGACCGGAGATACACCGGAAGCCGTACGACAGCGTTTGATTGATAAAATCGAAGCGATGAGGTTACCGGACGGATACGCTATGGAGTGGGGTGGCGAGTACGAAATGTCTTCCAACGCCCAAAACAGCCTGTTTGCATCGCTGCCTTCCGGGTTTCTGACCATGTTCCTGATTACGGTATTTTTGTTTGGAACGATACGTCAGTCACTTTCTATCTGGTTCACATTGCCTCTGGGAATCATCGGTGTAGTTCTGGGGCTGCTGCTGTTCAACATGCCATTTACCTTTACTGCACTGCTGGGTGTGCTCAGCCTCTCCGGGATGATCGTGAAGAACGGGATTGTACTGGTGGAGCAGATCAATATTGATGCCAGCCGGGATATTCCGATACAGCAAGCCATTATTGAAGCCTGTATCAGCCGGGTACGTCCGGTATGCATGGCCGCACTGACCACTATGCTGGGCATGATTCCGTTAATCTTTGATGCTTTCTTTGGATCAATGGCAACAGCAATAGTGTTTGGGCTGGGCTTTGCTTCGGTACTGACGCTGCTGGTATTGCCCGTGGCTTATGCACTGCTGTATCGCATTCGTTTTGATACTGAAGCCGCACACAGCTAAAAATTTCTTCGATCAGTGATGAAGGGCCCTGCTCTTCATCACTGAGCAAAAGCGGTATGTCACATCCCCAGTGCGAAACGCACTCTACCGCCGTCATAGCCCATCCAGTCGCCTCTATCCTTTCGCTTCCCAAACACTCTAGGCCTTCCAGGCAGAGTTCCATGCTTAGAGCATTCGTGCTTTTAGTACGGAGTCTTTAGTTCAAGTTTACATATAATGAGTTTTTGTAAACTTTTTATTTGACCATATTTTGTTTCGAGTATATCTTTACCCTCGAAAGTTTACATAAATCGAAATTATGTAAACTTAAAGCATTACAGTGACTCCCTATGTGTCACTACACTCTTTCCGGGCAATTTGTACATTATTCCCAATAGAGCAATCTCTGTATTAGTCAGGAAACAGAAAAGTCACCTTCACTGCGAGAAGTTCATATGTTGAAAAAAAGCGAGATGTTCACATTAGCCAGAAATGTACTTGGGATCTTTTCTTTATATGGATTTCAAAAAACCTCAATGGAGGATATAGCAGCGGCTGCAGGGGTTTCCAGACAGTCTGTCTATAAGAAATTCGGCACCAAGAAAAAGTGCTATGAATGGGCTATCCATACCTATCTTGAAGATATGTATTTAAGGATATTTACCCATCTCGAGAATAATGAAGCCGATCCATCACTGACGCTGATGAATGTCTTTGATACGTTGATTGGCGATGCAATCGAAATCAGCAGTAACCCACACGGACCCAAAACTGTTGACGATGTTTTGAAAGCCACTCATGCATCACCGGAAGACTGGCCGTTACGTTTTCGTTCCAGACTGACAGACTTTCTGATCTGTCACGACCTCACTTCAAAAAACAATGCTCATGGAGTTGCGTTTCTATTAATCGCAGCAGGAAAAGGTTTGCTGTTGGAGGAAACGTCGAGAGAGCAGTTTCTCAAGGATATGAACCTGATTATCGAAAGTATAAAAAAGTAAAACCTGTAAAGTACGCCAAGAGATAATGATCATGACCAGCATGGCAAATGCATCACTGCAGAACCTGAAAAACGATTTCGATTTAATGAAATCTGAATACAATGAAAATCCGTTCCCGAATTACCATGAACGGAAAAGAGTTCTGAACAAACTGAAAGCCTCTATCATCAAAAATGAAAGAGCGATTTATGATGCATTAAAAAAAGACTATGGCTATCGCAGTGAGTTCGACAGTTTAATTGCAGATGTTTTACCCAGTGTTGCAGGCATCAATTATGCGCTGAAGAACCTGAAAAAATGGATGAAACCTTCCAAACGCCATTCCGGTCTGATGCTTGCCCCCTCGTCAGTCAAGGTTCATTACCAGCCCCTTGGTGTCGTAGGTGTCATAACCCCCTGGAATTTTCCCGTCTTTTTATCCCTTGGACCTGCAATACAAGCACTGGCCGCGGGTAACAGGGTCATGATCAAGATGAGTGAGTTTACTCCGCATGCCAACCTCGCCCTTCGCACAGTACTGGAACCCGTATCCGAGCATGTTCTGATCGTTGAAGGGGAAGCCGAAGTCGGCGCCGCATTTTCATCCCTGCCCTTTGACCACCTTATTTTCACCGGATCGACAACGGTCGGTAAACTGGTTGCCAGATCTGCCGCTGACAACCTGACACCGATTACCCTGGAAATGGGCGGCAAGTCTCCAACGATTATTGCTGAAGATGCCAATATGGATATCGCCGTGGATGCGGTGATCCTCGGCAAGTCTGTCAACTCCGGGCAGATCTGTGTTTCCCCTGACTATATCTTTGTGCCTGAAGCCAGGGAGTCAGAATTCGTTGATACCTTTATCAAGCGATACACCGAGTACCATCTCAACAGCGACAACGAGAATACCCAAACGCATATTGTCACCGACCGGCAGTATCAGCGCCTGATGGGATTCCTTGAAGACGCCCTGGCGAAAGGTGCATCCATTCATCCGGTAAAAGAGATTGAAACAGATCAGGGCAGACGGCTGTATCCGCATCTGGTGACAGGTGTGACTCAGGATATGTCGATATTAAAGGAAGAAATATTTGGCTCTGTCCTGCCGGTAATGACTTATAAACATATTGATGAGGTTATTTCCTATATCAATGCGCGCCCTCGCCCGCTGTCTCTCTACATCATGTCGGCTAATACTGCGCTGATTGAGAAGCTGCTGAAGACGACCCATAGCGGCGGTGTTGCCATCAATGATACGGCAATGCATGTGGCGGCTGACGATGCACCTTTTGGTGGTATCGGTAACTCCGGCATGGGGCATTATCATGGGCATGAAGGCTTTCTGACCTTCTCCAAGGCTAAAACTGTTTTGTATTCCAGCTCATGGCTGCCAAAAAACAGGTTTATTCTGAAAAACAGGGACTTTGTTTATAAAACGCTGCGTAAATTTTTATTGAAGTAGAAATCAGACTGAGTCATTCGACTTAAACATAAAAGCACGTTTTTTTATTTATGGCAGAGAGCAATTGAGCTCTCTGCTTTTGTTTTCCGGAACAGGCTCAGGCATCGTTTTGATATACCCGTCATAGCGTTCATATGTCAGAAAAATCCAACCTCATACAGCATGGCCTGTATGACAGCTAACTGAACAGAATCCCCTATTGATTTAAGTGTATTTATGGCCGCAGAAAGAATTTTTAACCGGTGGATGAAATCACTGGTGCTGATATTTTTAACCCTGCTTTGTTATCTGGTTATTGCTGACCGCCACGCACCGATCACCTCTGAAGGACGTGTCGAAAGCTATACCGTGCAAATGTCTCCCGAGGTTTCCGGTAATGTGGAGAGGGTTCATATTAAAAACAACCAGCGGGTCAGGAAGAATGACCTCCTGATATCTATCGACCCTCGTAAATTTGAGATCGCACTACAGGAAGCAGAACTTGCCCTCCAGTCAGCGATTGAAAGGGAGCATACGCTTTATTCTCAAAGAGAGGCGGCAAAAGCTGACATTGCCCGTGCCAAAGCCAGCTTCAACAATGCAGAGAAAGAGCTCTCACGCCAGAAAAAACTGCTTTCAAAGCGGCTGGCTTCAGAATCAAGCTATGACAATGCGCTGTTAAATTATCAAAAAGCCCGATTTACCCTGAAGGCAGAAGAACAGAACCTGAAAACCATTGAAGCTCAGCTTGGTAATGCCCCGGGTGAAAGTACCGGTGTAAAGCTTGCTGAAAGCCGGGTTGATCAGGCTGCACTGGATTTATCCAACACCAGAATTCTGGCACCCAGTGATGGCGTTATCACCAACCTGCAAGTGCAGAAGGGAACTACTGCCAGATCAGGCCAGCCTATCCTGGCCCTTATCCCTACCAAAGATCTATGGGTAACAGCAGATTTTCGAGAGAAGTCACTCGCCAGCTTGGGGCGTGATGTGACAGCACTTGTCACATTCGACGCATTACCCGGTGAGATCTTCGACTTCACCCTTAAAAGCCGCGACTTTGGGGTGTTTACAGCACAAAAAACAGCCAACGGAACGCTGGCAAAAGTAGCCGTCAGTAATCGCTGGGTAAGAGACGCACAACGTGTTCCGGTTCATTTCAAAAGCGCCAGCGGCATACCCAACCAGCTTTTTGTCGGCTCAAGAGCCACGGTTACGATTTACTCAGAGACAAACAGAGTATGGTCGTTTATGGCTAACTTGCAGATCCATTTTATGAGCTGGCTTCACTTTCTGTATTAGGTGGCAACTGTGAAATCAATGCGTATATGGATCAGCTGCTCCACCGGTCTGGGACTTTCAATGCTGTTTGGATGGTCTTATGGCTTTCTTGCCGTGATCATGCCGATGTTCATGCTGAATGCCATGAACGATTTTAACTTCAAAGGCCTGCTCCTTATTCTGTTTGCCGTGTTTTTCTCGACACTCACGGCAACCTACATTGTAGATTTATTTCAGTTCAAGCCGGTGCTGATGCTTCTGGCTGTCGGCATCATGATGTCCGTTTTCTGTATAGCAATGATGTTTCCTCAAACCTACATCTTTGGTTTTGTGGGAATACTGGTCTCATCAATTGTCCTTATGCTGGCCAGTTACGATGCGACAGATATCGAAGACTTTAATATCAATACATGGGTTATTGCCGTTTCCAGTGTCATTATCAGCACACTGTCTTACTGGATTTTTCCAAATACAGCCGATGATGCAGCGGCATCCCCTCCTCTACCAAAAAGCAATACCGATAAAATATCCCATGCTGCCATGGGCTGGATTATCGCCATGCTGAGTTTTGTCGTTTTTCAGATAATGGAGCTATCCGACTCTCTTGCGGCACTGGTGTCGATCGTAATCATACTCGCGCCCATGAACCTTGAGGGGTCAAAAGGCATGGGCAAAATCAGAATACTTGGAACAGCGCTGGGATGTCTGGCCGGACTGATGATTCAGCTCTTATTAGGAGAGTGGTATGCCTATGGCTGGTTGTTCTGGCTGGCTTTTATCATCCCCCTCGGACTCTTCAGCCGATTATTTTCAAGGGGGGCTCTTCAATCCGGGATAGCCTTTTCAGCGATATCTGCACTGTCGGTGCCACTGACAACCTCGCTTATTCCTGAACAGCAGGATGCGTTCTTCGCCATTCTTTACAGATTCAGTTCTATTTTTTTTGTGGTGGTGATGACAACTATGGCGATGTGGGTTGTTCATCACAGGGTTTGTGACCCTTTAAGTACGCGCACCTCGGTAGTTGCCAATTACTGAATATCGGAAGCACCATTTCAGGCAAAAGAATGGTGCTTTATACAAACTGGTAGTGACTGATCAGAAAAAAACCAGCGAAATAATTTTTATTGAAGAAAATCCGATTTCTTTCAAAGTTATCTTTAATACTGCTAACAGTATAAAAAAGAACTCTAAAAACTTAACCAAATCTATAAGATCAAGTTCATGACATCATTTAATCAATAAGAAAAACTTGCAGAACTGACTGATTGAAGATAGCGAAGCACTTTATTCATCCCTGTATAAGTGTCAACTTGTTGATTTTGAATTCCCATTATTCCAAAGTTATAAGCTTTTATCCAATGACTCATATTTTCAGAACTTCCGTTCATCAGACTAAATAGCAAACGATAGAATCTAATAAAATCTAGTGCAACATCTCTTTTTATGCTCTAGAGAAGGGTCGAAAACAGATAATATTGTACTCGGCCAAATCTCTGGATCTTAAACGGCTCTATTGACTGTATTTTTATTAATTCTGTTTCCTGAGAATGGACTACTCTACTCATTTTTTCACCTTCAGTTTACAAGAAACATTTTTACCGTACCCGAATCACTTTGCGTGCTTCGGCTATTACTTGCTCGGGACTACCAGACGTGATAACTATCCGATTGAAGGCCGAGGGGAATTCCCTGATCCGCTGGACGTTGCTGACAAAATCATCAATAAGTATTTCTCTTTCTATATCGAGAAATTCTGTCTGGGGAACCTGATTGTAACGGTGAACTCCGATAAATTCTGTACCGTCCTTAACCTGTTGGTAATCACAAGTAATCCACCAGAGTTCCCTGGCGATTAACTTTAAAGCTCTGGCTGCGGGCTCAATGTAAAAAAACTCGGGCATATTGACACTCCGGGGTTCCAGCCATTGGTCAATATCCTTCCGTAGCGGTCGCCAAAACATTACATTCAACCAACACATACGAGCTGTAGTATCTTCAACCATTTTCCATAGCGGCACCTCCATTTCTGGCAAATTATGTGAACCGAACAGTGGTTTGATGCCCTCCCTCGGTGTTTTCCCAAGACACTCACCCCAAGTTATATACAACATAACAAGCAGATAACGGGTAAAACTTTGGCAGTGCAAAAAATACCCTTGTGTTATTCCCTCAATCACCATATTCAGCCACCGACACCAGCTACAAATGTCATAGCCCTCCTCTTGCATCTGCTCCATAACAGGGTCATCCCTGTAACTAAACAGCTCCATATCCACCTCTTCATGACCAAAGTTAGCCTTGTTTTTACAGTACGATCCGTGTCAGATGCAACGCCCCTTTGTCAACACAAACCACTACTGCATGCTAAACAATTAAAAAAACCCAATAAAATTTGGATTTTTTTATTATCATGGGTAAGGCAAAAGATTTGTTATTTTTTGTATCTCCCTGGAAAATGAACTTGCTGAAGGGCAAGAGTGCTCGGCATTGAGTAGTTGATTCTGAATACAAAACCTTAGCCAGCGGAGTAACTTATTATCAAATTTAATGCATTGACCAGAATGACTATTTGATTGAAAACCATTGGTATACAATATAACGACAAGAAATTGATGGCAGAAAATCCAATCCAGGAACCTAGGGAGGCTCCTAGACTCCTTATTCATCAGTTTGAATACATAATGATTAACTACTGTCATTTTTATCTTCTAATATTTTCTTTATCATTTCCTCTGGAGATTTTTCACATACCCCGCTTTTTTCACCTTCCTTTAATGCATTGATTAATTTAGCTCTTGCAATGACACTCAGCGAATCTGCAATAAAATCAGCGTCACCTGTTTCCAGAGCTTCTTTTAGATAATTTTCGATTTTTTCCTGACTATCAAGAAATTCAGCCGGATCAAAATCACTTAACCTCTTATCCACTATCTTTTCTCCAGTTTTTTAGCACACCAACAGCAGTTTTTCCTATCCGAATAGTTGCGGGTTAGGATCCCTTAAAACATCCTAAATTATTTTAGTTCAGAAAAAAATATTATTTTCAGGGTTTGTCAATTCAGAGAAAAGATCATTATCTTATTAATTATAAAATCATTCAGTTTTCCATACTTAATAAGAATTTAAAAACATCAAATATTGCTTATTTGATAAACAGATTGAGCTTTAATAAATCCATTTAACTTCATAACATCTTGGATCATATTGTTGACGAAATCGTTTTTCACTTCTAAAAAAATCAACTCTCTGTTGACGAAACTATATATCCCTTCTAAAGAAATTAAACTTTTTTGTTGACAAACCCACATCTCGCCTCTAACAACATTTTACTTCTCACGAAAAGGCATATATTCTAGCCGGACAGTCGAAACAGGTATTCTGTTTTTCCAACCCATTACACGCATACACAATCTTTACATAATCGGTTAACAATATGGATATAACACTTAAACTACCTCAACCAGTTAGAACAAGATGTAGCGAACAACCAGAAATGAATAGTCAGTATGAAGATGATTTTTTAAACTTATATTTCAAGAGTTTTGAAATATAAAATTTTCATGTAGGTTTTCCAGCACAGCATTTAGCTGACGCAGATAATAATTTTATTAAAGTCAGTCTCACAAACAATCAAGTTGATGTCTATAAAACAAGACCATTTGGCCTTGCTTTATGTCTAGCATATGCCTCTCGATGGGAGAAATATGAGCACAGAAACGAAAAATGAACGCTTCCGAAGACTCGCGGAATCGAGAGGTAACCGTTTGATTCGAGAAATATCCCTGCTTGGCAATCTGGCCAGTCAAAAGAACTACTCCTATTCAGAGGAAGAGGTTGAGCGGCTTTTTAAACCGATTTTTCAAGAACTCGATAAAGTTCGAGCCCTTTTCGACACTGGATCGAAATCAACCAGGAAGGTGAATTTTTAATGACAACGATAGAATACGGATTTGTGTTTCCAGACCGTAGGGGCAGCAATCCTGAAGGGCCTAATGATCCAACACAAAAGCTTTTTACAAATCTGAATCCGATAGCAGCATTAGTACGTGAGGCCCTTCAGAACAGTACGGACAATCCTGGCAAGCATGCAGATGGTCCGATTCGGGTTGTGTTTGAACTCGAAGCAATGAGTACCAAGGACATTCCAGATGTGGGTGGGCTAAGCGAGCATGTAGAGGCAGTAGTAAAACAAACCACGGAATTAATGGGGCATAAAAAGATGGTTACGGCCTCTAACTTCTTGAAGAAACAAACATTACCAGTACTCAGATATTCTGATTATCACACAACGGGGTTGCAGGGTAATGAGAACGAGGACTACTCACAAATTACTCGTGCTACGCTTGGCGGGACGGGCATTTCACTTGATGATGGACGCGGAAGCGGAGGCGCAGGAGGAGTTGGGTCGATAGTTGGCATTTCGGCTTCAGATGTGTGTACTGTGCTTTATTCATCAATTCCCGAGGATACTCATGAGTCAGTATTTACTGGGTATGCAAGATATGCTTCTCACACCCTAAATGGTGCTAAATTTCAGGCAGGCGGTTCTTTCAAAAAACTCAATAATAAAAACACTGAGTATCTAAGGCCAGCTCCAAAAATAGGGCCCTTTTCTGAGAGGACTGAACCAGGTACGGATATGTTCATCCTTGGCTATCGATGGGCACAAGAAGACCCGGAGCTTAAAGATCTGCGTGACCATATAATAGACAATTTCATGGTAAAAATTGCAAAAGGCCACCTTGTTGTTGAAGGCATCGCATATGGAAAAAAACATTGGGTTCTAGATGCTGATACTCTGCCTGGGTATACAAGGAAAAGTCAAAAAGCGCACGCTTTCTATCAAGCTCTTCAGGATCCTGATCCGGTAGAGAAAATTATTAAGAACGTTGGAATGGTCAGATTGTACATCAACATGGATGACAGTCTTGATGCAAAACTGCACACCATAACAATGCGCGCACCGCTGATGAAAATCGACACTTTCAAGCATAATGTGATCACAGCGAAGTACGCGGCTATTCTCATTTGTGATAGTCCAGAAGGGAACAAGTACCTGCGGCAATTGGAGCCCCCAGCGCATGATAAATGGGATGTAGAGGATGGACCAGCGGACGGAAAAAAAGTAATCAAAGATCTGAAGCGTTTCGTCAGAGACGCACTCACAAAAAAAGTTACAGCAGAAGTAGGTGAAAAAGTAGAGATAAAGGGACTTCCTCGATTTCTTCCTATGACAAGTGTGACTGCCGGCACAGGTGGCAAGCCTTCTGGCGATGTACCAAAGCACGATGAAACAGGCCCTGAAACGGAATCAAGCACAGTTTCCGGCATGCCCATCCAGCAGAAACCAACAGTTACTACGACTATCATTCGCCCACCAATCGCTGGCGTATATGAAAAATTCGGTGACGAAAAGAAACCGAAGGAAAAAGGCGAAGTGACCGAAGATAAAGAATCGTCACTCATCCAGAAACAAGATATATCCTTCAGAAGCTGGAGTAGTTCAAATCAATGTAACGATTCTTCAATCACAGCTCTGGCTATTACGGCTGATAAAACAAAAACAGGCGATCTTAAACTGGTGGCTCTGGGACCAGAAGGGAAACCTGAGAAAAGCTTCAGTCTTTCTATTTCCCGCGCAGTCCTGCATTGCTCAGAACAGCTTGTTGATATTGAGTTCTCAGGGAATATTTTGAAAAATCTGACATTAAAGGGCGGTCAGAGAACACGCATTGATATATATATGCCTGCCGGCGAGCGTTATCGTCTGGGGGTGGCATAATGGCAAATCGTGGCTCATATCCTCACCCTGTTATTGATAATTCTGACGATGTTTCTTCCAGCTTTGAGGTAATCAATCCTTGCGCTGCTCTGACTCAGGAAGATATCGAAATCACTTATGAGATTCGTACTGAGGATGCCGATCTCATTCAATTGATAGAAAGTGGTTATGCTATTCATAGCCTAAATTGGCGTTGCTCCTCTGCCATCTCAACTGGCGAGATAGAACCAAGACTAAAACAGCGAACACCGACAGGCTTTAAGTTCAGTACTTCGTTGGATCAGCAAGATCTCAAAGGCAAGTTTCATGTCGACATACGGGTTATCGTTGCAAAAGAAGTAAAGGGTCATTACTGGGCCAACCAGCATCCGGATTATGAGGGAGCAAGGTTCGATCTCAAACCGGGCGATGTCCTGGCTTACGGAGGCCGTATCAGCTTCATGGCTGAAAAATTGTACGACCCCTTGAATCCTCCAGTTGGAAGCTGTTTTGAATTTGTTAGCAGCAGACACCATAAGGGCATTAAGGTCGATTTACACGGTAACGAAACCGTAAAAGTCCGGATTCCGGAAAAAATTATCGGACAGTTCAGCTTATTTTCTAATCAGCCGGACTTACAAATCTCACTGGTTGTACTGCCTGCTCTCATACAGACATTGAGCTTCATAAAGTCTAACCGAAGTGAACTGCTGGACGACTACGCTTGGTATGTAGCGCTAAACAAGCAGGTTGAAACCAGAGGGGGCTGGGATCAAGACGAGATTGAGCTCGCACAAAAAATTCTCGAAAACCCGATTGATAGATTCATGCTTGAAAAGCCAGTCTCTTGAGGAGGAAAACCAGTGAAAAAATGGACTGAGGCCAAGGCCTTGACTGAGTCTGCTCTGTTGGATCTTTTCGCTACTCTGAATTCAGCTTCATCTCCAGAAGAGTTTCTGGGTAAGGCAGACGCTATACTTAGCGACCCCGAAAATCTGCTTCCTCTTCCGGTAAGCTTGGGGATACCAGATGTTTTGAGTTGCAACAGTACGCGGGGGGCTATAGATGTCGACAACGCACCTCGCGTACATGAATATATTGGGGAAAAGGATCGGGCAAATGCCGCCGACGCAAGGCTCTGGACATATCTGGCTTTTGCTACATACAGGCAGTACATGGAAATGCGCTGGCCTCTTCTTCCCGAGAATAACTGGAAGGGTCGCGTCCGGAGTCGCTGGCTGCTTCATACTGGCTCAGTTACCAGAGGATCGCTCATTCGACATGGAATTGCACGCCTTTGGTGGGGGACACATCTGACGTTCGCCCCAGCAGAAAGTGAAGGTATAGCAAAACACGACGCATACGCCTATACAAAAGAATTATTCAAAAATGAAGACCGGCTGAATGCTATTTTCGACCGAGAGGTAGGAGCATTCCCTGTCGTGATAAAAGCGGTTCTGGATCATGCCGCATCACTGGGCAATAAAGCTACAGATAACCACATCCGAAAAATCATGCAATACCTGACGCTGACTGATGGCTTTAGTGGTGTAGGAATACTCAAGTATCCAGCAGTGAGCGCTTTAGTCAAAACTGCAGCTTCAAGATAAGATGATCTTTGTATCACTTATAACCTTAAATTTTCAGGGTGGTGAGATATCAGCCTACGTCTGTATTTTTTGATCTTTCAGTGCATCAAGAATACAGGGCTTTCATAGGTTTACGACTGCTCTGAAAACCGGGAGTAAGACAGAATGACCAATTTGTCTGTATGCCTGAGTGTCTGATACACGAATTATTTGTGAACACTTCAACCTTAGCTGACACTTTTGCATATTTTTTGAAGTGTTAGCTGAGACCTAAATGCTTAATCGAAAAGAATAACAAGATTTCAGGAAAAGGATTACATATGCAACCCGGACCGGATCGAAAGCAAGAATACCCGCAATCTGCAGCTCACGATCTTCCGGGTCGCCTGGAAACATGCGATTCAATACTTCCATAATGTTCCGGACAATGCCGCCCTGCCCCTGACTGCTGAGCCATGTGACAAGTGCAAACGCTATGTGACTGATGAGCTGTACAATGCGGTACTGGCGATTGCCCCACCCCGGGCCTACGCCCTGATGGAAATTGGTTATATCTGCCGGGCACGACTGGGTGAAATCCTCAGCCTGCGGATTGATAAGCATATTCTGGAAGACGGAGTGCTGATCGAACGTCAAAAGGGTTCACTGGATGAAATTACCCGCTGGACACCCAGGCTGAGAAAAGCGATCAACAAATTGATGGCAATTCGCCCCAATCCCGAAAACCCCTACCTGCTGCAAAGCACTAAAGGCACGCCCTATAAAGACAAGGATGGTATCAAACGCGTCTGGTCAGACCTGATGCAAAAGGCAAAGAGCAAAGGGATTATCACTGAGGAAACACGATTCACCCATAAGGATATGAAAGCCAAGGGTACCAGTGATCACCTGAAACTGATGAAACAATTAAAGCCTGACCCTTCAGTGTCCGGGCACAAAACTGAAAGCGCACAAAGCCACTATATTCGTAAGCCATTAATGAATGACGGTACGAGATAGCTGACAATGAATGAACCTTGTCACGGATTGAATAGCAAAGAAGTGTTTACTTATGCGGACGACCAGAAAGAAGCTGGTCGGAGCGAGAGGATTTGAATTTCTGTTCCCAAAACCCTATCACTATAGAATATCCTGCACCTTAAAAAATCGTCGCCTATTATCAATTTGCCACACAATATTCTAGAAAAGCCATGAAAGCTGACTATCTGATATTGCGATGAAGGTCAGGAAGGTTTTTGAAATATATATATGGCAGCTGTGCTTGACCTTTTACTGAATTATCGATTGAAGTATTACTTTAAACATAAAAAAATTGACGCATGAAGCAACAACATTATTTACTGACTAGCCTAGTAGTACTTACATTATCTGCAAATGCTTTCTCATCACCTAGTGACACAGTGCAGAATTACTTCTGTGTTTCGGATACAGGGGTTGGCTTTTATTTTGATAAGAAAGATCAAACTTGGACAAAAACGTCATTCGCAGAAAGTGCTCTGAGCAAATTTCTGGTTGCTCCTGAAGGCAAAGCTAAAGATGGAAGAAACTTATATAAAGTTACGGAAGTCGGATCATCATGGCCAACAGCTAAAAGTTGTTATTTTGATGAATTCAGCCAGTTAACCTGCATGATTAACTACTTCCACAGTTCGTTTACCATGAGCAAATCTACATATCGGTTCATCTCAACTTATGCGGGAGGATATCCCAGAGGGGGTAATGATGACGCCATAATGTCTATAGGAAAATGTTCCCCAATGTGAACTTGGCAAGCATGTTTTTAGTGGTTTTCAAGCAACAGTAAGGTCGGGTCTGAACTTCTACAAGTAAGGAGAGTGTAGTGCTCTCTTACTGAAGAATGCAGCCTAAGCTACATCATATAGAATCTCTAATGGCACAATCTGGAAGGTATTGCTATTTATTTGATAGAAATCACTTACCGTTCTCCAACTCTGCCTCCACTCTTTAGCAATGTTCACCAGCTTGAGATCCTAGCTCTATGCACTTCTTCCAGCAGGCAAGGACAGAGTTATGATCGAACGTCACAAGGGTTCACTGGATAACATTACCCTCTGGACACCCTGGCTGAGAAAAGCGATCGACAAACTGATGGCCATTCGCCCCAATCCCGAAAATCACTACCTGCAGCAAAGGACAAAGAGCAAAGGAATTGTCACCGTGGAAACACGATTCCCCCATAAGGATATGAAAGCCAAGGGTACCAGTGACCACCTAAAATTGGTGAAACAGTTAAAGCCTGATCCTTCAGTGTCCGGGCACAAAACTGAAGGCGCACAAAGCCACTATATTCGTAAGCCATTAATGAATGACGGTACGAGATAGCCGACAATGGCTGAACCTTGTCACGGATTTTGTCACGGATTGAACAAATAAGAAGTGATTACTAACGCGGACGACCAGAAAAAAACTGGTCGGAGCGAGAGGATTTGAACCTCCGACCCCTACAACCCCATTGTAGTGCGCTACCAGGCTGCGCTACGCTCCGACGCTGTGCCTTCATCTCTCTTAAGAGCCTGCGAACCGTTGCGGTATCGCTGAAGACGAGGCGTATATTACCGTGCTGACGGTATTTTGCAACTCCCTTTTTCCTGCCTGACGATATGCCAGCTAAAGGATTGAACGCAACTCTTCCAGCTCACCAATCATCTGCTTCAATACCTGGTGATAACGGGATGAGTCTTCCTTTTCATCCTTGCCGGCCAGACGGTTTCTGGCACCTTCAATGGTGAAGCCTTCGAAATACAACAGGCTGCGAATCTGACGCACCAGAATAACATCCTGTCGCCGGTAGTAACGGCGGTTACCACGACGTTTGACGGGTTTGAGCTGAGGGAATTCCTGCTCCCAGTAGCGGAGCACATGCGGTTTTACATCGCAGAGCAGGCTGACCTCTCCGATGGTGAAATAGCGTTTGCCGGGGATAACCGGCAAAGCTTTGGGTTCAGCCTTGTGAGGGCTCTTGTTCGCTTCCTGCATAGGTCTCCACTCGTGCCTTGAGCTTCTGACCGGGTTTGAACGTAACAACGCGCCGGGGAGGGACAGGTATCACCTCCCCGGTTTTCGGGTTCCTTCCCGGGCGTTCCCGCTTGTCACGGGTTTCGAAGTTGCCAAAGCCTGACAACTTCACATGTTCGTTATCCTCGAGCGCCTGACGAATCTGCTCAAAAAACTGTTCTACCAGCTCGCGGGCTTCACGCTTGTTGAAACCGAGTTCTTCGTGGAGCCTTGCGGCAAGATCAGCTTTTGTCACAGCCGTCATATTCTTATGCCCTCAGATTTGCTCCCGCTTCACGGCCCAGTGCCGCCACGACAGCTTCAAACTGCTGATTGACCTCTTCATCCGTTAGAGTGCGGGAAGGATGCTGCCAGGTCAAGCCCAAAGCGAGACTCTTGTACCCATCTTCCACACCTTTACCGGTATAAACGTCAAACAGTCGTACACCGGTGAAGCTTTCGCCTGCCGTTTCACGAATCACGTCGGTGACTTTGGCTGCAGCAACAGACTCTTCAACGATCACAGCCAGATCACGGCGCACTTCCGGGAACTTGGACAGTTCGTTGAAATCAGTAACCTGTCCCTGCTCAACAGCAGACACTTTCACTTCAAATACAAAAACACTGCCGTTCAGACCAAAGCTCTTGATCAGTGCCGGGTGCAGTGCACCGATAACACCAACCACTTCGCCCTTGTGCAGAATTTCTGCAGTCTGGCCCGGGTGCAGTGCCGGATGCTTGCCAGCCTGGAAGCTGAAGTCAGCTGCATTGCCACCCGCAGCCAGCAGCGCTTCAACATCACCTTTCAGGTCGAAGAAGTCAACGGCTTCGCTGCCGCTGTTCCAGCCTTCCGGCAGACGGTTGCCAGTCAGCGCGCCGCCCAGCCACAGCTCTTGCTTGAGTTCGCCTTCACCTTCACGAATAAAGGTCTGGCCACTTTCAAACAGACGAATGCGGCTTTGCTGACGATGCTGGTTGTACTGTACAGATTTCACCAGACCCGGCAGCAGCGTGGTCCGCATAACAGACAGTTCGCTGGAGATCGGGTTGGACAGTGCCACCGGCTCGCGTGCCGGATCAAACTGCTGGTGCAGCGCCGGATCAATAAAGCTGAAGTTAACCGCTTCACGGTAACCACGGCTGACCAGTACACGACGCAGCGCAGGCAGACCAACTTTGGCTTCCTCGATGGTTTCCAGTGTCTGCTCGGCAAACGGTACGGTAGTCGGCAGGTTGTCATAGCCGAAGATACGACCCACTTCTTCAATCAGGTCTTCTTCGATGCTGATATCAAAGCGCCAGCTCGGTACTTCAACATGCCACTCACCTTCAGCAGTGGCTTCCAGCTTCAGACCGAGGCAGGTCAGCAGGGCTTCAATGCGCTGGTTATCAATTTCGATACCCAGCAGGGAAGCGACCTTGCTGGCACGCAGGGTAACCTGACGTTCAGCCGGCAGATGCTCTTCACTGGCAGTTTCCACCAGAGGACCGGCTTCACCGCCGCAGATATCCAGAATCAGCTGGGTCGCACGCTCGGAAGCCTTACGCTGCAGTCCGGAGTCCACACCACGCTCAAAGCGGTGGGATGCATCGGTGTGCAGACCGTAGGAACGGGCTTTGCCAGCAATGGCAACCGGCTCGAACCAGGCCACTTCGAGGAAGATATCCTTGGTTTCATCATTGATACCGGAATGTTCACCGCCCATAACACCGGCAATACCCAGTGTCTTTTCTTCGTCGGCAATCATCAGGGTATCGGTGCTGAGCCTGGCTTCAGTGCCGTCCAGCATCAGCAGGGTTTCACCTTCTTTGGCGAAACGAACGTGAATGCTACCTTTCAGGCGGTTCAGGTCGTAGCCGTGCATCGGCTGACCCAGTTCCAGCATTACGTAGTTGGTAACATCGACAACCGGGTCAATGCTGCGAATACCGGAACGACGCAGACGTTCCACCAGCCACAGCGGGCTCTGGGCTTTGACATTAACGTTGCGAATAACCCGACCCACAAAACGGGCACAGGATTCAGGGGCATCCAGAGAAACCGGGAAGGTATCATCAGTCGCCGGAGCAACCGCAGCCACTTCAGGCACGGTTACATCAACCAGATAATTGGCACTGACTTCACGGGCCAGACCGGCAATGCTCAGGCAGTCACCACGGTTCGGAGTCAGATCCACATCGATAATGCGATCTTCCAGCTGCATGTATTCACGCAGGTCCTGACCGGTCGGGGCATCCGCTGCCAGTTCCATCAGGCCGTCGCAGGCTTCACCAACACCGATTTCGTCCGGGCCGCACAGCATGCCGAAGGACTCAACACCGCGCAGCTTGGCCTTGCGAATTTTGAAGTTACCCGGCAGTACCGCACCGACTTTGGCGAAAGGTGCTTTCAGGCCAACACGGGCATTGGGTGCACCGCAGACAACCTGTACCGTTTCTTCACCGGTGGAAACCTGGGTTACGCGCAGCTTGTCCGCATCCGGGTGCTGTTCGCAGGCAACGATTTCACCGACCACAACACCGGAGAATTCACCGGCAACCGCTTCCACGCCGTCCACTTCCAGGCCGGCCATGGTGATCTTGTCGACCAGTTCCTGAGTGCTGGCTTCCGGGTTAACCCAGCTGCGCAGCCATTGTTCACTGAATTTCATTTGCTCTTTGATCCTTTTCTATACAACCGTTGTTTTTAATAACCCTTGGGCAATTCCGATTAACGGAACTGCTCCAGGAAACGCAGGTCGTTTTCAAAGAACTGACGCAGATCCTTCACGCCATAGCGCAGCATGGCGAAACGTTCAACGCCCATACCGAAGGCATAGCCGGTGTACTTGTTGGGGTCGATGCCGGAAGCTTCAAATACTTTCGGGTGCACCATGCCGCAACCCAGTACTTCCAGCCACTTGATAGAACCGTCTTCATTACGGCCCCACTCAATATCCACCTCGGCAGACGGCTCGGTGAACGGGAAGTAAGACGGACGGAAACGCACCGCCAGATCATCACGTTCGAAGAACACCCGCAGGAAGTCAGACAGTACGCTCTTCAGATCTGCAAAGCTGGCCTTCTCTGCCACATACAGACCTTCTACCTGATGGAACATCGGGCTGTGGGTCTGGTCGGAGTCGCAGCGGTATACCTTGCCCGGGCAGACAACGGCAATCGGCGGGTTCTTGCTCTCAGCCGCAAAGCGCTCCATGGTCCGCACCTGTACCGGAGAGGTATGGGTACGCAGCACAGTGGTGGCGTCGAAGTAGAAAGTATCGTGCATCGCACGCGCCGGGTGGTGACCCGGAATATTCAGGGCTTCGAAGTTGTGGTAGTCATCTTCGATTTCCGGACCGTCTTCCACCTGGAAGCCGATGGTCTGGAAGTATTCAGTGATGCGTTCCATGGTGCGGGTCACCGGGTGCACGCTACCCAGCTCCTGACCACGACCCGGCAGGGTCACGTCAATGGATTCAGCCGCCAGCTTGGCTTCCAGCGCGGCAGATTCCAGTGCTTCACGGCGGGCATTGATTGCCTGCTGCACCTGCTGCTTGGCTTCATTAATACGCTGGCCGGCAGCCGGGCGCTCTTCTGCGCTCAGTTTGCCCAGGGATTTAAGCTGTGCTGTCAGCTCGCCTTTTTTACCCAGGTAACGAACCCGGACTTCGTCCAGGCCACTTGCATCCGTGGCTGCTTCTACTTCAGCCAGGGCGGCAGACGTCAGGGATTGCAGATGCTCCATGAACTCGCTCTGATTTTAAATGCGGGGTGAAAAGACCGGCGGCAGCGGATTTCATGCCTGCACGGCATGAGCTGCAGGGGTCTCGATAAAACCGGTAAGTCTAACGGCTTGGGGGGCTGATGAACAGTGCCTCAATGACTCCTGACGCCTCAAGCTGCAAATAACCATACCGATAAAAGATTGGAGTTCCCTGTATCACATTCCCTGAAGGCCACCCGTGAGGATCATGACATTGGAAAAGCTCAAGTCTTTTGGTATCGCAGCAGGTTGCGCACTCAGCCTGCTGATTCTTCAAACAGCCCAGGCAGAAGAAGTTTGCAGCGGTGAGAACGCAGCCTGTCAAACAATGCAAATTGCCGGCCTGTGGGATAAGGCAAAGAAAAAAGCAGAAGATGCCAAGCGTAAGGCTCGGGAGATAAAGGAAGGAGCTGAAGGCAGAGTCTCCGGATTATCATCTGAAGACGGCCATTCAGTCGATGAATTACCGGCATCCTATGAGTGCCACTCCGATGAAGCTTGTGAGCGTATCGGAATAGACGAAGATATCAAAATCTGTACCCGTGATGGTGAGTGTTACGGTGACAGGATTAATGAAGAGTTTAACGAAGAGCTGGATGACAACACTGACGATAACAGCTCTGACGATAACAACCCGTCAGATGACAATCCTTTCTCTTCTGAAGAGGATAATGAATCCGACGTAGCCGGCCCTTCCTGTGACCGTAGTGGCAATTGCACCAACAATGTAGATGAGGAAGATTTGGATGGTGGACCTGGTTCCCTGCCACCCAAGGAAGATGATGAAGAAAAACTGTCAGACAAAGTCGCTGCATGGGAAGCAGAACAGGAGCGGGTAAACCAGGTTGAAGAAAGCCAGAGAGCTATTCGCAGACAGATCTGCTCTGAAGTAGCTGAAGACGGTTCCTGTGAGCTGGAAGGTATAATGATCAAATCTCAAAAAGTGGCGGATCGTCATATCTATACCTTTGTCACCCATCCTTACGGCAGTGTGCATGTTGCCGTGCCGGAATCAGAACTGGTGGCATCGGGTACTGCCAGCCTGTTTGAAGCCGCAGACTTTGTAAAAGCCCGTGTTGTTTTTGATGTAAACGGCTGGGATCTGAATATGATGATCCTGAGAGGAGTAGAGCCTCTGCAGTAATATCTACTTCAATAGCCGTAATGCTGCCGGGTGTATTTCCGGCAGCATTAACTCATCACCTGAGCAGTTTGGCCAAGGTTTCAGAATAAGCCTCAAATAACGGTACAGAACAGCCTTCCCTTTTCCCGTCATCATCATACTGTCTTACTCTTATAACTGCCTCCAGATTATCCTGCTGTTCAAATGCTCCGATCTCCTCACAGCTCATGGCTCCTCCCTGCAGCTTTAAAGTATGTTTAGAGGCCGAAGATAGCTTGCTGTAATATTCGGAGTTGATAGCACACAAATAGCGCTTGGCGGCTACATGCAACCTTATTGGGGTAACTACCTGACGGGAAAACCAGGGCGCCAGAAAATCAGCACCTGTACTTTGATGATAAGCATCCTTACCTTCCAGCATTTGCAGATTATCTCTCTGGCGCGGTAACAAGTGCCCGATATCATGTAATAACGCTGCAGCAATAATTTCATCCGGCTCACCAGCCTGTTTTGCCAGCCAGGCACACTGCAACATATGCTCGGCAATAGATATGTTTTCTCCCAGATAGGTTGCCTGCCCCTGCTGTTCAAACATGTCACTGATTTGATCAATAATATCAACCGACTGAGACATTGTTGTTATTCCCCGTATTGCCTGCGCAGGGTGTATAGCGTGCTGTAAAGTCCATCCAGATCACTGTAGGCCCCCTGCAAATGACGTTCGCCTTTTTCCTCATAAGGATAACGGCCGTGCATGACACGGGTGTTATCAAACACAATCAATTCACCCGGTTGCAGCTTGAAACAACACTTCAGTGATTCATCCTGCAGACATTCAGCCCAGGCCCGGCATGCCGGGTAGAAACACTGCTGCATTTCATACGTCATTTGACGGGTGTTAATGGAACGATTGTTATAGCGCACCCGGCAGATATCCCCTTGAGCTGAAGTTTCAATCAGCTTCACACTGGCTGTCAGGGCAGTTTCGGTATCCTGATAATCAAATGACACTTCATGGCGGGTCAGAACATCAAAGGCCTCCGGGTTTGTATCCCGTAGCAAAGCCGCTGCACGGAATCCATCCAGCAAAAATGTGTCACCACCGGTTGCTGTATTTTGCAGACAATGCAACAACTGTATGGTCGGAACAGGATCACGATAAGGATTATCGGTATGAGCCCCCAGCCCGCGGCGGGTAAAGGCCTGATTGGCCGGATCAATCCGGCTGCGAACATCAAACAGCGCACCGTAGTTGGTTTCGCGCACAAAACCGAATGCGTTGATAACCTTGATTACTTCCCCACTCTCACAAGGCACATCTTTCAGCTTAAATACACCGGATAATCGAAAACGCTCCAGCGCCTCCAGTTTGGTTTCGGGGTTTTCCATAAATGACGGGTAAGACCAGACCGGTAGCGCTGTCATATCTGCAGCGGACCATAACTGTTTCCGGCACTCACTCCGGTCACTGATAACCGGCCGACTTCGTCCTTTCAGCGCAGCGAGAGGAAAACAAATCCGGTAATTGTCAGGACCAAACATTAAATGAAGTTGGTCGGGTTCGGTGCTGACATCAAGCAGTGAGCTGGTCGTCGGAATATCCAGCAGACTATACGCCTTTTGCCCACTGTCATATCCCGCATTCGGGGCGTTATCCCGCAGCCAGTCGCAGGTGAAGTCATCCTGACTGCCATCCTGCCACCACAATGAGAGTCTGTGCGGTTGATACTGCATTTTCTCAAGCACGGTATTCCCAAGCATAGCGCTGCACCTTCAATAAACAGTAAGGCCACAGGAAAATGTCTGTAAATGTAGTCAAGAAATTCAGGGTTAAAGCAGCATTTTATTCCGCGTCTACAGAAGTATCCCGATAACCGCCCGGATCTTTCCAGCGCAAGTCATAGACTTTATCCAACGCCGGCCAGTAGCTTTCCGGTAACTCCGGTGATCCGGTCAGGCGTGCAAGATGACTCATATAGGTGATTTGTTTTTCCTTATAGCACAGTGCATCCGGGTCTAATTCAGGATTACTGCCACCACTGCGTTTCAGCATTTCATCTCTTGCCGGAAGTGTCGCCTTGCCTGACAGAACCTGAGCAACATAACGCGCCTGAAACTCAGCCATCGGGAAAGGAATAACCTTTCGCTGAACCGTCAGAATGGATAGCGACGGG
The DNA here is from genome assembly GCA_947387575.1 of Spongorhabdus nitratireducens. Lineage (GTDB taxonomy): Bacteria > Pseudomonadota > Gammaproteobacteria > Pseudomonadales > Endozoicomonadaceae > CANDOC01. The sequence goes on along the minus strand of CANDOC010000013.1, from coordinate 61,307 downwards.
TACTCAATACAGAAAAGATCCAAATACAGTGGCGCAAGAATATTTGCACGACATGTAATGCCTAACCGGTCCAGCTGCAGAAACGGGTAGTCATATTCATAACCGGTACAAAGAATAATGGAATCGACATCCTCAAGAACATCTCCACTCTCAAGTAGCAGCTGTGAACCGTTGCAGCCAGTTACCAAAGGAATACGGATAACATTTTTATTATTTCCATAACGGGAGCCTACAGCCGTTTCAGAGCGATTCATGCCTTTGGTTCGTGCGGCAACATAAACTTGCTCAGCCACATCACCCACAGCCAGGCTGATATCTTCACCGGACGAACCTAAACCAATTACCAATACTCGTTGCCCTGCAAAAGGTTCTGGAGAGCGGTACTGAATACTGTGCAACAACGTACCTTCAAAAGTTTTCAGACCGGGAATATCCGGCCAGTGTGGTTTGCTGAAATGGCCACTGCAGATAACAACCGCATCATAAAAAAACGTTTCTGTTTTCTGCTCTGTACTGACCTTGATTTTCCAACGATCACTCTCAAGCGGTGTAATCTGATCAACCTTGCAGCCAAAACGTATTCTCTCGTTTAACTGGAAGTCATCACTGAACCGTTGCAGATAATCCTGAACCGCCTGATACGCCGGAAAACAGCGTACCGGTTTGCCCGGTTCGGTAAAGTCCTGCTGATAAACCCGAAAACCCATCATCCAGGCCGGAATATTGGTGCGCAGGCTTTGATACATGGGAGACAACGGTAAACTGGAACAGGTTCGAATATCCATCGGCCCATCCCATTGTTCATAGCGCCAGACACCACCGACACCTTCACGCTGTTCAAATACCGTAACCTGATGCCCTTCTGCCAGCAGTTCACGGGCAGCAATCAGGCCGGACGCCCCTGCGCCAATTACAGCGACATTCTTGTTGTTCTCACTCATATCTCGGCAACCCTGATATACCTGATACAAAACTGCCGCTCATATAGAGCGGCAGTTCAGTCAAATATAATACAGGGACAGCAGTCAGGCTTATTTCAGTGCCTGAAGGGTAGCCACCAGCAGCTTCCAGAAAGATTCAACACTGGGAATATGAATCTTTTCATCCGGAGAGTGCGGGAACTCAATGGTCGGGCCAAAGGAGATCATATCCATACCGGGACGGGCAGCACCCAGCAGACCACATTCCAGCGCCGCATGAATAACTTCAACACCCGGCTTGTCACCGTTCAGTTTTTCATACTGCTCTGCCATCAGATCCAGAATGGCGGACTTTGGCTCCGGCTTCCAGCCCGGGAAAAAGCCGCTGCGCTTGACTTCCGCACCGGTCATTTCAAATACGCCGGCTACATTTTCCACCAGATCCTTAACCGCAGAATCCACCAGACTGCGGGCAAAGCAGTTAATCAGCAGCTGGCCGTTTTCGATGCGCAGTACACCCAAGTTATTGGAGGTTTCTACCACCCCGTCAAAATGGTCACTATAGCGGAACACACCGTTATGACAGGCATGGAGTGCTTTCAGCCATAGTTGCTGTTCTGCCAAAGCCATAACAGTCACCGGCATTTCAGTTTCTTCCAGCTTGAAGCGGAAATCAGGCTCAACCGCATTCAACTCCAGCGTCAGCTCAGCCACAATCGCATCGAAGGCTGCAGTAAACGCTTCATACTGCGCTTCAGGCAGTACAATCAACGCTCCGGCGCTGCGTGGAATGGCGTTATCGACAGAGCCGCCATTGAACAGATTGAGACGGATATCAAACTTCTGCAGTGACTTCAGTACACGCGCCATCAGTTTGATGGAGTTGCCTCGCTGCAGATGAACATCACAACCGGAATGGCCGCCTTTCAAACCGGATAGCGCCAGCTTGACCGCCTGATAACCCGCCGGTACAGGTTCAGTGCGATACTGATGATCCACCTCGACATTCATGCCACCAGCACAGCCGACATAGAGCTTGTCGTTCTCTTCGGTGTCTAGGTTCAGCAGGATATCGCCCTGAATCATCGCAGGATCAATACCTTCAGCTCCGGCCAGTGTGGTTTCTTCCTCAATGGTAAACAGTGCTTCAACCGGACCGTGCTCAATCGTGTCGCTGTCCAGCACTGCCAGTGCCGCAGCAACACCGATACCGTTGTCAGCACCCAGCGTAGTGTTATCCGCTTTCAGCCAGTCACCGTGGGGAACCAGGGTAATCGGATCGGTCAGAAAATCGTGGTCACTGTCGTCACCCTTCTGCGGCACCATATCCAGATGGCCCTGCATAGTGACAACCGGGCAGCCTTCACGACCAGCCGTTGCCGGTTTGCGCACCACAATATTACCGGTCTGGTCTTCTTTCCACTCCAGCCCCTTGCTCTCAGCAAAGCCGATAATATGCTCTTTCAGCTGCTGCTCATGCCCGGAAGGACGCGGAATTTCACTGATCGCCAGAAAGTGTTGCCATACAGGCAGGGAAGAAGCATTTTCAGGGACAAAAGATAACGATTTCACTGCGGGTATTCCTGTAACCGTTACAAGTTTCGGGCTGTATAAGCAAACTCCCGATATCGGGATACCATTCGAGATACATGCTTATAGCGTCTAGGTTATGACAGCGCTTGGTCCTATGGCTAAAAGGCCAGACAACGGCCTCCTAAAATATTGACTGCATGCAGCAACCAATAGCAATGGTGCGCTTTATAATTAAAGACAACATGCCTGAATTTGACTGCCGACATACTGATTTCAGTCATATTTTAAACGACTACATTCCACCAAGATTTGCCCTGAGGTATGACCGAATTGGCATGCGCAACAGAAGTCACATAGGTACTCCGAATATTGCGTAATTCGTTTCACCACTCAGATAGCCTACAAACGTTCTCCTTTGTTCGATCTCAGCCTGACACTTTTCATAAACTGAGTCGGTCCTGGTATGTTCGTAACACCCGGTATTCATCGTAAATGTATTTTCATCGGGAGGTTCAATCCCGAGAATCATGCATGCTCTTTGGCAACGCCCTTTTTGAGCCAATGAGGTTACATCAGGCAAGCCTTTGCCTGGGTCAATCCATGAAAGCTCTATACTCCGATCAATATAAATCAGTGGATTTTTAATTTTTATTGCAAGAACATAGTTTTTTGTTTTTTTTACGCCATTTTTCAACAAAGGCTTTTTTTCATCATTGGAAGAATCAGTGACTACATGCTGGTCAACTTCAGGAACATATAAGAGCGTAACAGATTTCCCTAATGCATCTTGTGTCTGCTCCAAATCATACAATACAGTTCCCAGCATTTTGATATTACCTGTCATCTCGCAGATAACATGACCGGAGACGGTACTCAATTTATTATAAACGTTCTCGCAACGATCGGACTTCAACATTCTAACAAGTCCGATAACTACTGAAACTAAGCAAGGCTTTGCTCCTACATCCTCATCATGAACGATTGTTGTATGAAAGAACTCTCTTCCTGATGCCCTGCGAATATCAAGCTGACAGGAAGATATAAAAGGAAACCCTTCTTCTATAAATTCATTATTGCTATCTATAACAAGATAACTATCAAGACAAGGAAGCCAACAAAAAGGCCAGCAGCCATAGCAGCATACATTCTCAATCTGATAAGAAATAGAACCCAAATAACTTCCGCTATTCCTTTTCACTTGAAACGTCCACGAATGCGCCAAAGCACAGGAGCTATTAATCAGGAGAAAAAAACCAGAAAAGAACAACAACGCGGTAGAGATGCCTAACTTATCGAATATGCCATTTAGGATACAGCGCATACATTTCTCTCCATAAAGGTAGCCATATAACTCAATCAATATAGAAGCAATGCACTGTATTGGTTATCAGACTCCGCGAATAGAAATGTGTTTAAAGGTTATGTTCTTGTAATAAAAAAGGCAGCCGGCAACCGGCTGCCTTTTTATATCCGCGACAAAGCTGTAGCTATCAGATGGCCACTGTCGCCTTATTCAACCACTCCAGATCATCACCTTCCAGCACAGAGGAAAGTTCGGACTGCACCTTGGCATGGTAAGTGTTCAGCCACTCAACCTCTTCCGCAGTCAGCATCTCACGCACCAGCGGACGGGTATCGATCGGTGCCAGGGTCAGATCACGCAGCTTGTAGAATTCACCGAATTCAGTCTCGATATCCTTCTCTACCAGCATGATGTTTTCGATCCGGATACCGTGCTTGCCACCGCGGTACATGCCCGGCTCGTTGGTGATCAGCATACCCGGCAGGAGCGGTTCATCAATCCAGCGCGGGCTGACACTCTGCGGGCCTTCGTGAACATTCATAAAGTAGCCGACACCGTGGCCGGTACCGTGGTTGTAGTTCTGACCCAGCGCCCAGGCCGGCTGACGAGCCAGCATATCCAGCTGAATACCGCGGGTACCGCGCAGGAAGCGGGCACGTGCCAGATTAATATGACACTTCAGCACCAGGGTGTAGTCCCGCATCTCTTCTTCGGTCATTTCGCCGCAGGCAAAGGTACGGGTAATATCGGTGGTGCCATCCGGGTACTGGGCGCCGGAGTCAACCAGTAGCAGACCTTTCGGTTCTACCCTAGAGTTGGTCTCTTCGCTGGCACCGTAGTGAATAATGGCACCGTGACCGGCATAACCAGCGATGGTACGGAAGCTCGGGCCCTTGAATTCAGCAGATTCGGCTCGGAAGCTTTCCAGCTTCTGTTCCAGACCCAGTTCGGTCACTTCACCGGTCGGAATAGCCTGTTCCAGCCAGCGCATAAAGCGAACAACGGCAGCACCGTCACGACGGTGGCAGGTTTCCATATGAGCAACTTCAGCAGCGCTCTTCACTGCTTTCAGATGCTTGGCCGGGCATGGGCCTTCGATCACGGAAACAGAAGCCGGAATCGCATCAACCAGATGCTGGCAGGTTGTCGCCTGATCAACCAGCAGGGTTGTTTCTGCCAGCTGAGCCAGTGCAGCGGTTACTGCTTCATAAGGCTTGAGTTCGATACCGGATGCCTTAACCGCTTCCAGCGCTTCAGCTTCAATACGGCTGTCGTTTACAAACAGCTGTACGGACTGGGGTGATACCAGCGCATAAGCCAGGAATACCGGGTTGCATTCAACATCGGAACCGCGCAGGTTAAACAGCCAGCCGATATCATCCAGCGTCGTTACCAGACCGTGTTCGGCACCGGCCTGTTGTAGCTTGCTGCGCACGTCGGCCAGTTTGGCTTCGCGGGTTGTGCCTGCCATTTCATCGCTGTGCAGGAATACCGGTTCCGCCGGCATGGCCGGACGGTCTTCCCAGATCTGCTCCAGCAGGTCGGCATCAGTGCTCAGTTGCAGCTGCTTTGGGCCAAAGGCATTTTTCAGCTCACGGGTTTTGGCTAGAGACATCACTTTGCCATCAAAGCCGACAACCTGACCATTATCCAGCTGCTCCAGCAGCCACTGGCTGATGGAAGGAACACCCGGCTCGCCATCACGCATCAGTTCAATGCCGCTGCCTTCCAGCTCTTCGCCGGCCTGCAGGAAGTAACGTCCGTCAGTCCACAGTGCGGCCTGCTCCTGCAGTACCACTACAGTACCCGCAGAACCGGTAAAACCGGACAGCCACGCGCGACCACTCCAGTGGTCAGCAGCATATTCACTTTCGTGGGGATCAGAGCTCGGGATAATCCAGGCATGAATATTCCGGCTTTTCATTGCGGCCTGCAGCGCGGCAAGCTTGTCAGTGGTCTTCATCGCTTTTGACGGTCCCTTTATCACATCAAAGGATTCATGTTTTCAACGGTCTGAGACTATAACGCCGGTACAGGGATATTCGAAAGGTTTTACGGTAAATAACTGCACAAACATTGATCTTTGTTGAAATTGACGCCGCAACACCCAGTGTTCACGTCAGTTCAGTCTGTACTGCCGAAAAATCACCTACAGAAATAACCAGATCTCAGTCAGAGACACTATGGGTTAACGCCCTGACGCAAATCCTTTAGAATCGGCCCTCTTGTTTACTGGTAAATACCCCAATGCAGGTCATTATAAATAGCAAAGCGGTAACACTACCCGACTCGGCCCCCGTCAGCCTGATGCTGGAAACCCTTCAGACCGCTCAGGAAGGTGTTGCTGTTGCAGTGAATCAAGCCATTGTCAGCCGCTCGGAGTGGAGTGACTATATTTTATCGGAAGGTGATCAGGTGATGCTGATCAAAGCCACTGCCGGAGGATAAAACGGACTTTCTGTTTGATCTCCTGCCTACCTCTTAAGTACAAGAATTATATTGAGTCCCATGCTGACTATTGCAAACCAGACCTTCTCCTCCCGCCTGTTTCTCGGAACCGGTAAATTTCGTAACCGCCAGACCATGCTGCAGGCGCTGGAAGCGTCGGCTTCGGAACTGGTCACGCTGGCATTACGCCGGGTTGACCTGAACCGGGATGAAGACGATATTTATACCCCACTGAAAGCCAGTCAGGTTAATCTGCTGCCCAACACTTCCGGCGCCCGTAATGCCGAAGAAGCCGTGTTTGCTGCCCGCCTTGCCCGTGAAGCGATGCAGACACCCTGGGTCAAACTGGAAATCCATCCGGACAGCCGTCACCTGATGCCTGATCCGGTAGAAACCCTGAAAGCGGCCGAGATGCTGGTAAAAGAAGGCTTTATCGTCATGCCTTATGTGCATGCCGACCCGGTACTGTGCAAGCGACTGGAAGAAGCGGGCTGTGCAGTTGTTATGCCTCTGGCGGCACCGATTGGCAGCAACCTGGGACTCAGTGCCCGTGACTTTATTCAGCTTATAATTGACCAGAGCCGTATTCCGGTCGTAGTGGATGCGGGTATCGGCAAACCCTCTGACGCCATGCTGGCCATGGAAATGGGCGCAGATGCGGTACTGGTCAACACAGCCATTGCAACTGCCGGCGATCCGGTGAAAATGGCCAACGCCTTCCGCCAATCGGTTATTGCCGGCCGTGAAGCATACGAGGCCGGTCTGCCCGGTAAAAAATATACACCCCAGGCTGAAGCCAGCAGTCCCTTAACCAGCTTTCTGGATGAGCCGGCATGAGTTTCCATGATGTATACAATCAGCTAAATCCTGACCAGCTAAGGCTGGAAATCAACAGCAAACAACAGTCCGATGTGGAAGTTGCCCTGGCCAAAACAAAGCTGGATATCAACGATTTCCAGGCTTTAATTTCTCCTGCTGCAGCGCCTTATCTTGAAACCATGGCCCGCCGTAGCCAGCAGCTGACCCGGCAGCGGTTTGGCAATACCATGCAGCTTTATATTCCGCTGTACTTATCGAACAAATGCACTAATATCTGCACTTACTGCGGATTCAGTCTGGGTAACAAGATTCGACGCAAAACCCTGTCGATGGAAGAACTCGATCAGGAAATTGCAGCGATCAAAGCCATGGGGTTTGAGCATATCCTGATTGTTACCGGCGAGGCCGACGGCACCGTGGGTATGGATTACTTCCGCGAGGTTATGCCTCATCTGCGCAAGCACTTTGCCCATATCAGCTTTGAAGTACAGCCGCTGGATCAGGCTGATTACGAAGAGTTGATTGAGCTCGGTCTGAATGCGGTGCTGGTTTATCAGGAAACTTATCAGCGGGAACCCTATGCCAGGTTCCACCTGCGCGGCAGCAAACAGGACTTTGATTATCGGCTGGATACCGCTGACCGGTTAGGTAAAGCCGGGGTCGAAAAAATCGGTATCGGTTCACTGCTGGGATTGGATGAATGGCGGCTGGACAACCTCTATACCGCATTTCATCTGGATTATCTGGAAAAGACTTACTGGCGTACTCGCTACTCTCTGTCAGTTCCGAGGCTGCGCCCCTGTGAAGGCTCATTCTCGCCGGAGCATCCGGTAAGTGAACGACAATTGTTACAACTGATCTGCGCCTGGCGGCTGTTCAAGCCGGAACTGGAAATATCTCTTTCCACCCGCGAATCCGCACGTTTCAGGGATAATGTCATGTCTCTTGGTGTGACTACCATGAGCGCCTGGTCCAGCACTCACCCTGGTGGTTATGCCAATCGTGACGAGTCGCTGGAACAGTTCAGCATTGATGACAATCGTCGTCCGGATGAAGTCGCTGTGGCTATTCGTGAAAAAGGACTGGAGCCGGTGTGGAAAGACTGGGATACAAGCCTTTCTGCTTAAGGTAGCCTCCCGCCACCCGATAATCGTCTATGCTGCTCTTAAAAAAACAAGGGCATATGATGGATCTCTGGTGGCGGCTGATTGGTGTCTTGTTTTTTTGTGCCGGCCTGTCTCACGCAGGCAGTAATTTCGGCATTCCTTCAGATCATTCAGGCGAGTTTTATTGTTGCGTTAACGATAAAAATGAACCAAATCCGTTTCTGACAAGAAATAAACAGTGCGTCCATATCTGGATGCACCTCAAGATTGAATCACAACCTGATAAAAATGAATTTCTTTTGCAGCGTATGTTTTTTCTCTGCAAAACAGATTACAGGCGTGGTAACAGTATTGACCGGGCCCTCCTTGGCGAGCTGTCACAGCTTCTTGACGAAGATCGCTCAGCAACAACAGCCGTAAGCCTTGAAACATACATTCTTGACCAGCATGGATATATCAAGCGATTCAATATCCATAGCAGAAAAGATCACACAAACGAACCATTAAACAAGCTGGTTTGTATACCGGAGCATGACTACCAACTGCTTGTCAGTAGTCGAAGTAAAATTGCCAGAACCGCTAATGCTGGATTTTTGAATATCAGTGGAAAAAATATAATACCTGCACTTTTTTTACCTATAGCCACTCCTCCCGATTTCTCATATACAGCGTGTTATGAACCTCTGCATGACAGTTACTATTATGAATTTAACCGCAGTGGTGCAAGTGGTTATAACCGTACACTGCCCGTCAGATTATTTCCTAATTATGTTGAGCTGGAGCTCAGAGGGATAATGAAAGTCAGGTTTTTTCGGGATACATCCATCCCCGGATTACCTGAAAAAATATGCTTATCCCTCCCTCTTTCAAGCCTTCCCCGAATGGTTCAGTCAAGTCATCAGGGTGCCCACTTCAGAGAAGAGCTGGATCTGACATTAAAAATCAAATCTCCAGATACGACACAAAAAACAACTTGTCTAACCTCAGGTGCCAGTTCTTCTTCCTCTACAGCATCCTTTCCCGGTTCCTCACCTTCTGGACGAAAGAAAAAAAAGGGACAGATATCACATAGCTCTCATGCTCATATTTCTACTGTTTCGCTGGAACATGAAATAAGCGAGCAAATGGGACCAGCAGAAATCAGCCAGGTAATCGATGATTTAACTCGCCTCACAGCTATGGACTCAAAGCATTGCGTCATGACTTATGGACATGTAGAGATGAGCCGATTTATTCGGCTGTACTATCGCGGCCTGCAACCATCTGAAAGAGGACACGTCCGGGATTACGCCAATCGACTGATTTGCCGGGGAATGCCACATCCAGTCGAGGATGTTGACTATATGGCATTCACTCAGGATTTGACGACCTTCCGTAAAGAGTACGACGTATTGATTCAGTTCATGGATCACTCGAACAATAACCAGTTTATCAAGCATTGCGCCAAGTGTTATCAAGTCTTATCGAAAGACAAAACAGAACAAGCATGTGAGAAAGTCAGAGAGACTCTTTCTGTAAATAACCACTCCGATATGGTAACCGCAATGGAAACCCTTGGCAGTGTTTGCCAGCACCATAAAAAAACACTTCCTGAAGAAGCCAGATTGCTTATCATGACAACGCTGGATGAAGGTTTTGAGCCGCTTGTTCGCCTGCTGGAATCGAAAGATCATGACTGTATCAGCCAGCGACTTCCGGTACGACTTGCCTGGGGACTTATTCGCTGCTGGATAATAACGCCGGGAAACATAATCCAACCCCATACCAGGGTTTGCAAAACATCCCTTCTGCCCTGCCTGACGAGTGCCTACAGCAACTATCTGACTTACCTGAAACAGACCCTTGACCAGGGGAAAACGATCAACAAGAAAGAAGTTGAGTTCTGCATAAAATGCCTATCCGTCGCCAAAGAAGGTGTATGGGTCCAACACCAGCAAGGAGCTGCCATAAATAGTCTGCTGGCAGAAGCCGGGGCACTTTTAGAGCCCCATCACAACAGCAAAACAGACTGGCCTGAACTCACAACCAACTCACCGCCACAGCCCAGTGCACAGCATAAACCTGAGTTCAATGTAGTAGCGCCAGCCGCACAACCTGACACGGATGAAAATTCGCTCGTTCATGTCCAGTCAAGACACTTTAAAGCGTTGTTACAGTGTGAGACACCTTTAGAAGATCCGCGGCTGCCTCTGTTACCGGAATCGGTAGCAAATATAAAAGAACTGCATACTCATACCACTGAATTAGCCGAATCGTTCAGGGAGTATACAGACCTCCTTATCAAAAGATTTCCACCAGATTTACACACCCGCCCACTGAGCTACCTCAAACTCTGCAGAAGCAAACTCAAACATTTAGCAAAACTTGAAATCAGTCATCCATTGCTCACTGACCAAATCAGGATGGTAAATGCGTGTATCTTTGTTGCAAATATAGAACAAGCCACTCGCACTCACAGAGCAGCACAAATTACTTTCCTGTCTTACATTGAGAATAAATGGGATGTGACTTGTAGCGTTCTGGGAGAGACAGCCAAAAACCACTTGATAACACTTGCCGTTGAGGCAGTCACTCAAAATATTGTCAGAATCAACGCTATGCTTGCCGAGAAAAGAGATCTGGCTGATGCACACTCTGAGCGAATTCAAGTGATTCGATTTTTAAAAAAACACACCGCTGTTCAGGCTGACGCTCGTGTTACCCAGTCCACGGCAGACCTCGATAGGACAATAAAACAAAATGCTGTAACCTCTGCCTCATGGTATATTACTCATTCCATCACCCCTCGTTCTCTTTTTACCTTGAGTCCAGAGTTTTCAGTTGATGCTGTTCAAAAGGCCTGTCAGCACTTTGAATATTTTGACAAAGCGGTACAAATTCATCTAGGTAGCGCATTTCATCATCTGCTCTTCTACAACTGGAGTTCTTTCCTTGAACAGCCTGAGCTCATATTGCCCCTGTTAAATTATCCTACAATTAAAAGTAGTGGTGCAGGCGATCTTCTACGACAGTTTGAAACTGCATTACGACACCATACCGGAATATGGGATGTCGACTTTTCAGAGCCTGTAATAGAGAACATTCTTTTAACATTATTCAATCCAGAGCCCCTGGATGCTCCCAGGTTGACGCTCTATGGCAGCCAGCTGCACTGTGCACTTATCTCTTGTATATACCATTTAAAATCATCCGATATACCGATCACACCCAGTGACTTTGACATCCTGTATGACAGAGAACGGCTCTACGATGTACTCGCTTTAATTGTAAGATCTCTTTCGATATCAGCGCCGCCCATCAAAAAGCTTCAGGAAGTGGTCGAGATTCACAGCTCTCCCGGCAAGCTGACTGATTCTCAGCGGGAAAAAAAGATTGATTTAGGCCATTACCTAATGTGCGTCCATGTAAAAGGCTATGATTTGGGTAATATACGCCGCAGCCTTTCTGTGACCATTTACCATAACGATGGAACAGGCCGTATTTGTAAAATTGACCTGATACCGTATTCAGCAACAGAACTGCCGACAGATGAAGCCTGCTGTTTCTTTACCACTAAGACATGGAACAGCCGGCATGTTCAGGGTGCTTACTTCCCGTTTATCAGAGGTATTGGTATTGAAGATTTGTTTCACCGGTTATCACTGGGTTTTGATGCAGCCCAATCAATGACGGGAGTTAAAAGTAAACAGCGGGAGCGTTTCAGGAAGTCTGCAGAGCAGCTCGAGTGCTGGTTAAAGTGCGAAAGAACGAGTCCGAGACTGAAAAAATACAGTGCTGAAGCACCTTATTTACTCGATAAGTTGCAACACCAGCGTGACTGGATGACGAAGATGTTTGAGGAGGAGAAAGCACAGGAAAAAGCCAAACTCTCTGCACTAGCTCCACTTCCGGCGAAAACCGCCACTACAGCAACTCCGTTCAAGGCTGAGTAGTTATTTTCTGATCACTGCCATGGTCAGACGAGAAATGCATACCAGCTTTCCTCTCTCATCTGTAATCCGGATTTCCCAAATCTGGGAACTGCGGCCAAGGTGAACCGCTTTGGCGATACCGGTAACCAGGCCATTGGTCACTGAACGAATATGGTTGGCATTAATTTCCTGTCCTACACAGTAAGCACCCGGCTCTACAGCCATATTAGCCGCCATGCTGCCGAGCGTTTCAGCCAGCGCAACAGATGCCCCGCCGTGCAACAATCCCATCGGCTGATGAGTACGTTTATCTACCGGCATGGTTCCGGTCAGATAATCATCTCCGATCTCGGTTATTTTCATCCCCAGATGATCACACAAGGTGTTTTTCATACTTTTTTCTGAGGATTCCACTGAAACTTCGCGCTTCCAGATCGACATCATGTCCTACCTTTCTGATTCATTATTGATGCACTTGCTTCAGTGCAGAAACCACCATACAGCACCACTCTGCAGGCAAACAACCCGACACGGGGAGACTATAAAACAGTTGGGAGGCCTTACCTTTTCCCGCCCGGCTTTAACGTACTGACTTCAGATTACCGCCTGCATTAAAGCCTGAAAATAATTTATCAAGTTTAACAAACACTTAACTCAGGATAACTCATGACAAATTTATTACATTTTTTCTTCTATGCAGACTGTATCACTCTGATCTTTCACATTGCAGTGAAAGTCAGGGGTTGACCGAATAATAATTAAAAAAACCGGAGAACCGTCTGGTGTTAAAACAAAAAATCAAAAATGTTGTAACGATTGTATCACTCACTCTGGCGATATCTCTTCCCGTCGCAGAAACAGCATCAGCTAAAGACAGCTTTATTCTGGCTCAGTCTTATCCAACTGATCACATTTTTCACGCATCATCCGAAAAATTCATGGAGGCACTGAAACAACAAAACTCAAAACTGAATGTTGAGTATCACCCAGGGGGAGATCTGGGTGACTGGGCATCGCAGTTTGAGCAGGCAATGCATGGTTCCATCCCGATGACATTGTCATTCGGGGCATCAGAGTTTGATCGCCGACTCGACCTGAGCTGGCTGGGATACGTGGTTGATGACTGGGAATCTGCACGCAAGGCATATGGTCCGAATGGTCCGATGCTGGATGTGTATAACAAAATTCTGGCAGACCTTGATCTTGTTGCACTTGGCATGATTCCGACCGGCTTTGGCTCCATTGCCATTCGAAAGGGCGTTGGAAAGGTACCAACTCAGTTCCCGGAAGATGCCAAAGGTATCAAAATGCGCGTGGTTCCTTCACCGCTGGGGGTTAATCGTTTCAAAACCTGGGGATTCTCGGCCGTACCAATGCCCTATGGTGAGCTTTACACCGGCCTGCAGTTAGGTGCTGTCGACGGTCGCTCTTTTGGCCCGGCCGTTGAAATATGGCAGATGCGGGATGTACTCGAAACCTATGTACTGACACAGGATTACTTCGAACATGCCTTCTGGCTGGTCAACAAAGACTGGTTTGACAACCTGCCCTCGGAAGAGAGAGCTAAGGTAAAAGCTGCTGCAGACAAGGCTCTGGAGTGGACCTGGGCCGAAGCTGAAAACATTGATAAAAGCTATCTGAATAAAGTAAAGGAAGCCGGAATCAATGTCGTTGAACTGTCAGACAGTGAACTGAATAATGCCAAACAGCTGCTCTACAAGAATGAGTGGACATCTATGGAAAAAGTCATCGGTCCTGAATTGATGGCAACAGTCAAAAATGTTGCAGGCGTCAACTAAAACCACTCGATTCTGGCGAGGCGGCACTTCAATTTTTTGAAGTGCCGCGATTTACGCACTCAGGAGATTAGCTGATGTCCTTATCAAGTCTAGAAAACACAACCCGAATACATTCAGGATTTATTTCGAAGTCAGAAATTCTTATTGATTTCATCCTCAGATCATTGATGATTCTGGCCGCTATCTCTCTTGCGTCCCTTATGTTTGCCCAGGTCATCATGCGATACATGCTGGATTCTCCATTTGCAGGTATTGAAGAGGTCACCATTCTGTTTGGTGTCTGGATTTACTTTTTGGGCATGGGATACGCCTCAAAACAAAAAGAACACATAACGGGAGGTATTGTAAGTCTGCTGATTTCAGATCCGTTCAAGCTGTACTTGATCAAGCTTGGGCGCTCTGCGATATGCATTGTAGCGACCATAATATTTGGCTACTTCGCCTGTAAATACGCATTTTTTGTTATCGAAAAAGGACGTTCAAGCATCTACTTGCAGTGGCCTAAAGGGCTATGGAGCGGCAGCATGATCCTTGGTTTTCTTATGATGACTGGCTATTTTCTGATCGATACCGTCAGGGAATACAGAACTCTGAAAAACCTGAAAACACCTGCACTTGAACAATCAAAATAAATACAGGCAGATGTAATGACTCTTTTTCTTCTGACCATGTTAATTGTGGTCGTCTTATTATTGCTGGAAGTTCCGGTCGCATTTTCTTTTGGTATCGGAGCACTGTTGTTTACATGGCTGACAGGGAACGATATTTCATTTCTCATTCCTCATGGATTTAAAACCGCAAGTGGATTTGCCCTGCTGGCCTTACCTTTGTTTATTTATGCCGGAATACTCATGGCAGAAGGGGGGATTTCAAACAGACTTCTAAATTTTGTCAATGCGTTTGTAGGTCGAATAAAAGGCGGCCTGGGGGCTGTAACCGTTCTCACCTGTGCCCTTTTTGGTGCAATTTCCGGCAGTTCCTCAGCGGCTATTGCAGCAATCGGGCAGATCATGATCCCGAGAATGGTCAAAGAAGGTTATCCACAGGGGCATGCAACGGCACTCGTCGCCTGCTCATCCGTGCTGGCCTTAATGATCCCCCCCAGCATTCCGATGATTGTCTTCGCAATAACGGGTGGATTATCAGTAGGCGCAGCCTTTCTCTCCACCATAATACCCGGAATTTTGCTGACCCTGATCTACTGTGGTCTCAACTTCTGGTTTCTCCGAAATAACACTGATATCAAAGTTGATCCGCCCCTACCATTCAAGGGTGTGGTCAAAGAAATATCAACAACCGGCTATCGTGCCTTTTTTGCACTGCTGATGCCCTTGATTATCCTGGGGGCTATTTATGGCGGTATTGCAACACCGACTGAAGCAGCAGCAATTGCTGTCATTTACGCGATCCCTGTAGGCCTGTTTGTTTACAAAGGTTTGTCTTTCAAAACGCTCGGCACAGCTACTGTGCGTGCAGTCACAATGACCGGATCCATTATGGCGGTGCTGTTTTTTCTGTTCATTATGAGTCGTGCCATGATTCTTGAACAGATTCCAAAAGAGCTGGCTGAAGCCCTGTTGGAATTATCCAGCAACAAGTATGTGATTCTGCTGTTAATCAATGTTCTGCTGTTACTTATCGGTATGATTGTTGATGATATTTCAGGTAGCGTACTGGCTGCTGTTATCTTTTTACCAGTGATTCAACAACTGGGAATCCACCCCATTCACTTTGCTGCCATTGTCGGTGTCAATCTGGGCCTTGGCAATGTTTCACCACCCTGCGCGCCCATGCTGTATATGGCCGGTGGAGTCAGCAAATTACCCTTGAATAAATACCTGAAACCCACCTTGAAACTGCTCTGTTTCGGTCATTTACCCATGGTACTGATCGTTACATTCATACCTGAGCTTTCTCTGTATCTGCCCGGACTGGTACTGGGTATTGAATAAAAAGTCCTATCACCTGGAGAAAAACAACAATGATTATTGGTGTACCCAAAGAAATTAAAAACCACGAATACCGTGTTGGTTTGACCCCGACTTCCGTAAAAGAGTTGACGGCCCACGGCCATCAGGTTGTTTTGGAAACCAGTGCGGGTGATGGCATCGGCTTCTCTGACGAGCAGTATATTGCTGCCGGAGCAGTGATTCTCGCTACAGCAGATGAGGTTTTTGCTGAAGCCGAAATGATTGTTAAGGTAAAAGAGCCTCTCGCCGTAGAAAGACAGCGATTAAAGCCACACCACACCCTGTTTACATATCTTCATCTTGCTCCGGATGTTGCCCAGACAGATGACCTGATTAAATCCGGCGCAACCTGTATCGCTTATGAAACCGTTACTGACGATTCGGGTCGATTACCGCTGCTGGCCCCCATGTCAGAAGTCGCAGGTCGAATGTCGATTCAGGCCGGGGCAGCTTGCCTGGAAAAATCCCGCCAGGGCAGAGGTGTACTGTTAGGTGGCGTTCCCGGTGTCGAAGCAGCGAAAGTCACTATTATCGGAGGTGGTGTAGTGGGTGCCAATGCAGCTGCCATGGCCGTTGGTATGGGTGCCGACGTGACTATTCTTGATCGCTCTGTGGAAGTGCTGAAAAAACTCGATCAGCAATACGGAAACAAGATCAAGACAATTTACTCCACCGGACAGTCGGTAGAAAAGTATGTGCTTGAGGCCGACCTTGTTATTGGTGGTGTATTGATACCGGGTGCAGCCGCTCCCAAGCTGATCACTAAGGAAATGATTGCTGCCATGAAGCCTGGTTCAGCTATTGTAGACGTCGCCATAGATCAGGGTGGTTGCGCTGAAACCGCCAGGGCAACGACTCATGCTGATCCTACCTATATAGTGGACGACGTTGTGCACTACTGTGTTGCCAATATGCCTGGAGCAGTGGCACGCACATCAGCGATGGCACTTAACAATGCAACCCTGCCGTATGTTCTGGAACTGGCAACCAAAGGCACTCGCAGTGCACTCATGGAAAATAAACATTTGTTAAATGGACTGAATGTCTGCAAAGGTGTTTTGACCTGTGAAAGTGTTGCTGCCGCACAAAACAAGCCTTATGTACCAGCAACCGAGATGATACAGGAAATCTGACCCATATCCGATGCAGGCAGGGCAACAGCCCTACCTGCTGTTCTTATCCAGCAACAAGTCCATAAAAGTATCCTGAACCAGATTTTTCCTTGCCGTTTTACTGGTTATGGCCGAAAAATTTGTCGTGTAGTGATATTTGTCAGCTTCCAGCGCAAACATTCTTTTTTCTCTGACCCACTGATCGGCAAAGTGCTCAGGTAAAAAACCCAGGTACTTTCCTGTCAAAACAAGAAATGCGATACCTTCACGATCTGTTGCTGTCGCACTGGCTTTAAAATTTTGATAAAGCGTTTTTATGGCAGCAGACTGGGCATATGCAGGCACGACCGTATCCTGCTTGGATGTTTGAATACGGGCACTTTGCTCATCAAGACCGGCAAGCGGGTGGAGATCAGAACAATAGAGGAAAGATTTTTCTTTATACAAATGGTGATATTCAAGCCCTGACAGGTGACGTATGTCCGGAACAACACCAACATGCAGCTGGCCTGACAAAACAGCACGCTCGATGTCATTGGGAGGAATCATTCTGATGTTGACAGTTACATCCGGTCCGGTTTCTTTTAGTTGTGCCAGAGCATGGGTAATCAGCATATGTGGGATCGTAACCAGATTATCGGTGATACCGATATTCAGCTCTCCCTTGAGAGCGGCATGGAGACTGTTGACCCGGGTTCTGAAGTTTTCGATAGCAGAGAGCAATTCAAGGGTGTATTCATAAACATCATGCCCCTCATCTGTCAGTGAAAATCCTGACCGCCCTCTATGACAAAGTTTGAAACCCAACCGGGTTTCCAGACTGGATATAGCAATACTGATGGCGGAACGCGTGATATTCAGATCAACTTCAGCAGCCGAGAAGCCACCACACTCCACAACCGTTCTATAGATTCTCAGAATTCGCAGATCGGCATCACCAAGCTGGCCTCTGAATTCCTTGCTACTTCTCATATTAGTTAAACAATTAATTAAATATACTTAATTCATATTCAATTTAAATTAACCTTATTTCTATCTAGAGTCCATTCAAAATACCTGTTTTTTGAACGGAGCCCGCAATGAATACTGCCTTATCCATACCTGGTCTGGCCTGCTCTGTAATGGCATCAATACTTTTTGGCATTGCCCCATGGTATATCCAGCAGCTTGGCATGGATGGCTATTCTGTATTCTGGAATCGCATCATCTTTACTGCCTTGATTTTGGCTTTTATCGTTTTAGCTTGTCGCCAGTGGAACAAAGTGACAGAAGCCTTCAAGTCAGTAAAAGTTTTACTGCTACTGACTCTGGGAGC
Organism: Spongorhabdus nitratireducens; assembly: GCA_947387575.1. Taxonomy (GTDB): domain Bacteria; phylum Pseudomonadota; class Gammaproteobacteria; order Pseudomonadales; family Endozoicomonadaceae; genus CANDOC01. The sequence goes on along the minus strand of CANDOC010000013.1, from coordinate 43,071 downwards.
CCTGCTTGCGGGTATTCAGTGGTGGCTTTTTGTCTGGGCACCACTACAGGGACAAACCAAGGAACTTTCCCTCGGGTACTTCCTGTTACCCTTAACACTGGTATTAACGGGCAAGGTTGTCTATGGCGAGTCGATCAGCAGAAATCAGCAGTTTGCACTCTTTCTGGCCATTCAGGGAGTTCTCATTGAAGTATTTAAATACGGAAGCCTGTCCTGGGTGACAATGGCGGTAGCCGGCCTGTATCCCTTTTACTTTATTGTCAGAAAAAAAGCTGCGATATCACCATTGGCAGGTAACTTCATCGAAACACTGATCTATCTCCCGGCCGGTATTGGTATTCTGTTACTGTCCGATGGCTTAACAAAAGCACCACTATCATCATGGCAAGGCTGGGCAATGCTTATCGGCCTGGGTGGATTATTTGCAGCATCGATGTTGTTTTATCTCATGGCTTCCAGCAGATTATCCATAACCCTTTTCGGGTTATTAGGTTATCTTGAGCCGGCAGTGCTGTTTCTGATTGCAGTGTTCGTCTTTCACGAGCCGTTCAGCAGTGATCAATATCTATCTTACGGATTGATATGGGGAGCAGTGGGGCTGACTTGCGCCGAGTCGATCATCGCAATCCGAAACCAGGCAGCATCCAATAACCCCTGAAGCAATTAAACCTGAAGCAATTAACGACTAACAATTAAAGCGTCGTATGGATTTTGTTCTGTACGACGCTTTTTCCATCTTCAGTCACATAGAAAGCATTTATCAAGCGAGTCGCTGAATTAAATTCAGTCTAAATGAAGAAGCTAACATTAGTTAACTATTTACTTAATTTAAATTTAATATCTCAAAATTTAATTAAACATATAGCTCAGGCACAGTGACCCCAAGGCTAAGGCAAGCCCATGCCACGAAAATAATAAAAATGTAACCCGCAGCGGTTATGTAAAGGAGTTGCGAATGCCTCACCCGCAATCATTAGAGCAGTTAATGTCTGACCCTGATTATTTAGGTACCCACTGGATGGCATTCAGTGGAAACAGAGAATTCAAAAAGAATCCACGTATCATTGTTTCAGCCCAGGGTAATTACTATACAGATATTGACGGCCGTAAAATATTTGATGGCCTTTCCGGCTTGTGGACCTGCGGAGCAGGACACAGCAGGCCAGAGATCACTGAAGCAGTTTCCAGCCAGATTAAAAAACTGGACTACTCCCCGGCTTTTCAGTTTGCTCATCCACTATCGTTTGAGCTGGCCAATAGAATAAAGAAAATAACCCCCACCGGGCTTGATCACGTTTTTTTTACCGGTTCTGGTTCCGAGTCAGCAGAAACATCCCTGAAAATAGCCCGTGCCTATTGGCGCAAAAAAGGAATACCTTCCAAGACCAAGCTTATTGGCCGGAGCAAGGGATATCACGGTGTTAACTTTGGAGGCATCAGTGTTGGAGGCATTGGACCAAACCGTTCCCTGTTTGGTCAGGCAGTCGATGCAGATCATCTCCCCCATACCGTTCTGAAAGAAAATGCCTTTCAAAAGGGAATGCCTGAGTACGGGGCTCATTTGGCTGATGAGCTGCTGGAACAGATTGCCCTTCATGACGCAGCCAATATAGCGGCTGTAATAGTAGAACCTCTGGCGGGCTCTGCTGGCGTACTTCCTCCTCCGGCAGGTTACCTGAATCGACTGCGAGAGATTTGTGATCAGCACCAGATTTTATTAATTTTTGATGAGGTGATTACAGGTTTTGGTCGCATGGGTGCCAATACCGGCGCAGAAGCTTTCGGGGTAACACCGGACATCATGGGTATGGCCAAACAGTTGACCAATGGCACCGTGCCGATGGGAGCAGTGGTAGTCCAAAGTGAAATATACGACTGTTTCATGGAACAGGGGGGACCTGACTACATGCTGGAACTACCTCACGGCTATACCTATTCAGCACACCCGGTTTCCTGTGCTGCAGCTCTGGCGACCCTTGATATCCTTGAGAAAGATCAACTGATTCAGCGAGTTGCTGATATCAGTCCGCTGTTTGAGGAAGCGATACACAGTCTGAAAGGTCTGGATAAAATCACAGACATTCGTAACTACGGCCTGGCAGGTGCGATGACTATTGCAGCCGCTCCGGGTGAACCCGCTTTAAGACCCTACCAGATTGCCATGAGCATGTGGCAAAAGGGTTTCTACGTCAGATATGGCGGAGACACCATCCAACTGGGATTACCGTTCACTACGGAGCCCGAAGAAATTGACAGCCTGATCAATGCTTTGGGCGAATCCATTCAGCAACTCTGATTGATTATCAACTCAAAACAACAAACAGACTGCTTGTGTAGTTTGGTTGCATAAGCAGGTTTACATGATAAGAGGTAACTTATGGAACTGGTTGGACACCTGATTAACGGAGAAATACGGACTGATGCCAGCCGTACCCAGGATGTATTCAATCCTTCTACAGGTGAAGTCAGTCGTCAGGTAGCCATTGCTCCGGCGAACACTGTAGAAGCTGCAATTACTGCGGCTGCAAAAGCATACCCTGCATGGCGCAATACACCCGCACTGAAAAGAGCGCGGGTTATGTTTCGCTTCAAGGAGCTGCTGGAAAAAAACAGTGACAAGATCTGCCGCATGATTGGCGAAGAGCATGGCAAGATCAGTCATGACGCAATGGGAGAGCTTCAACGTGGTATTGAAAATGTTGAGTACGCCTGTAGCGCTCCTGAACTGCTGAAAGGCGAACACAGCAGAAATGTCGGCCCCGACATTGATTCCTGGAGTGAATTTCAACCCCTTGGCGTTGTGGCCGGCATTACGCCCTTTAACTTCCCGGCGATGGTCCCTCTCTGGATGTACCCCATGGCAATCGTCTGTGGTAACTGTTTTGTACTTAAACCTTCCGAAAGAGACCCCAGCTCAACCTTGTTTATAGCCCAGTTACTTGAAGAGGCCGGGCTACCAAAAGGCGTAATGAATGTTGTCCAGGGTGACAAGGAAGCTGTTGATACCCTTCTTAAGCATGATGACGTCAAAGCCGTCAGCTTTGTAGGTTCAACCCCCATTGCTGAGTATATCTATGCCACAGCCAATGCAAACGGAAAGCGTTGTCAGGCTTTGGGTGGCGCAAAAAACCATGCCATCGTAATGCCGGATGCTGATATGGACAATGCTGTAAACCAGCTACTGGGCGCGGCCTTTGGCTCTTCCGGCGAACGCTGCATGGCGCTTTCTGTAGCGGTTGCTGTGGGTGACGAAGCCGCCAACAGATTGATAGAAAGCCTGAAACAGGCAATGCAGCCTCTCAAGGTAGGAGCATTTGACAACAGTAGTAATGACTTTGGCCCGGTCATTACTCGAGAACATCAGAATAAGGTCAATGGTTTTATCGACAGTGCAGAAGCACAGGGTGCAGAGGTTGTTGTAGATGGGCGCAATCCAAGCATTGAAAACCATGAAAACGGCTTTTTCGTGGGTGCGACCCTGATTGATCATGTCACTTCTGAGATGGATAGCTACAAGGCGGAAATTTTCGGCCCTGTACTTCAAGTTGTCAGAGTAAACAGTATGCAGGAAGCCATGAACCTGATTAATGATCATGAATATGGCAATGGCACCTGTATCTTTACTCGTGACGGTGAAGCAGCCCGTTACTTCTCCGATCATATCGAAGTTGGCATGGTCGGCATCAATGTACCACTACCTGTACCTGTGGCTTACCACAGTTTCGGCGGCTGGAAGCGCTCGCTGTTTGGTGACCTGCATGCTTATGGGCCTGATGCTGTGCGCTTCTACACCAAACGCAAAACCATTACACAACGCTGGCCATCTGCTGGCGTTCGCGAAGGAGCCCAGTTTGCCTTTCCTTCATGATTACTGCTCATAAGAAGGTCTGATTTACCTGGCAACTGAACAGCAGACACTCGTCACATAATAAAACCCATAAAAAAAGGAGAGCAAAATGCTCTCCTTTTTAAATCAGCTTTCCGGCTTAACACCAGACAGCGGTCACAGACTTAAGCCAGAGCGGCTTTAGCCTTTGCAACCAGCTGGGAGAAAGCTTCTTTCTCGTGTACAGCCAGATCAGCCAGTACCTTACGGTCGATTTCGATCGCGGACTTCTTCAGACCAGCGATGAAACGGCTGTAGGACAGACCGCTCAGACGCGCACCGGCGTTGATACGGGCAATCCACAGCGCACGGAACTGACGCTTGCGCTGACGACGGTCACGGTAAGCGTACTGACCCGCTTTGGTGACTGCCTGTTTAGCTACGCGGAATACACGTGAACGTGCACCGTAGTAACCTTTAGCCTGCTTGAGAACTTTCTTGTGACGACGACGAGCGACGACACCGCGCTTAACACGTGCCATATGCCTTTACCTCTAAAACCTTGATGAATTAACGTACGCGCAGCATGCGCTCTACCAGCGGAGTATCAGCCTTGGACACGGCACTGGTGCCGCGCAGCTGACGCTTACGCTTGGTAGTCATCTTGGTCAGGATGTGGCTCTTGAAGGCGTGCTTGCGCTTGAAACCGCTTGCAGTCTTCTTAAAGCGCTTCGCAGCGCCTGAGTTGGTTTTCATCTTTGGCATGAAAAACACTCCGCATTTGGGCAGCAATCAACATTTCCTGCGACTGACTACCGAGTTGAAATTTAAAAACATTCTGTCGCCCGACATTCTTCATACGACAATAGCCTTATGGAGAACAATCAACAGACAGAATGCCCACCGAGTCAGGTTTTCCGCAAAAACAAACCGGCAGCTGCAGAACAACTGCCGGCACGTTCGAGCGGAAGGTCAGAAGAATTAAGCTTCTTCAGACTTCTCGGTGGAAGCAGGCTTCGGTTGCGGAGCCTGCTTTTTCTTCTTGGGAGCGATAACCATGATCAGCTGACGGCCTTCCATTTTCGGACGCTGTTCAACGGTACCCAGCTCAATCAGGTCTTTTTCAACCCGGTTGAGGAGTTCCATGCCCAGTTCCTGGTGAGCCATCTCACGACCACGGTAACGCAGCGATACCTTCGCCTTATTCCCTTCTTCAAGGAAACGTACCAGGTTGCGTAGTTTTACCTGGTAATCCCCTTCTTCAGTCCCCGGACGGAATTTTACTTCCTTAACCTGGGTCTGTACCTGTTTCTTCTTGGCGGCCGCCTTCTGCTTCTTCTGCTCGTACTGGTGCTTGCCATAGTCCATGACCTTGCACACCGGCGGCTCAGCATTCGGGTTCAGTTCTACCAGATCGACACCGGCTTCTTTCGCCTTTTCAAGTGCGTCACGGATGTCAACAATACCGATTTGCTCACCGTCTACACCGATGAGGCGGACTTCTTTTGCACGGATATTCTCGTTGATCGGCGGACGCTGTGGGCGCCGGTCACGAATATTAGCACGTCTGATTGCAGTATCTCCTGTTCGAGTCAGATGGCAGCTCGGCCACGCTTGGCAATGTCAGCCGCCAGGTGCTGGGTAAAGTCTTCCAGAGACATGCTTCCCAGATCTTCACCATTACGGGTTCTGACGGCAACAGTGCCGGATTCCATTTCCTTATCGCCGATAACCAGCAGATAAGGCACTCTTTCCAGAGTGTGCTGACGGATTTTAAAGCCGATCTTTTCGTTTCTCAAGTCCGCTTTTACACGATATCCCTGAGCTTCAAGTGCGGTAGCCAACTCACTGGCATACGCTGCCTGCTTATCAGTGATGTTGAGAATAGCAGTCTGTACCGGGGCCAGCCATGTAGGGAACTTGCCTTCATAGTGCTCGATCAGGATACCGATGAAGCGCTCGAAGGAGCCCAGCAGGGCGCGGTGCAGCATGACAGGGGTGCGACGCTCGCCGCTTTCGTCCACATATTCTGCACTCAGGCGACCCGGCATTGAGAAGTCGACCTGGATTGTACCACATTGCCACACGCGGCCAATGCAATCTTTCAGAGAAAATTCAACTTTCGGGCCATAAAATGCGCCTTCACCCGGCAGTTCTTCCCATGGCAGGCCTTTGGCATCCAGTGCTTCAGCCAGGGCTTTTTCTGCCTTGTCCCAGATTTCATCAGAACCTACGCGCTTTTCAGGGCGGGTAGACAGCTTGTAAATCAGGTTGGTGAAGCCGAAATCATCGTAAACTTCGTGCAACATATCGATGAAAGAAGATACTTCAGACTGGATCTGGTCTTCGCTGACAAAGATATGGGCATCATCCTGGGTAAAGCCACGAACACGCATAATCCCGTGCAGTGCACCGGACGGCTCGTTACGGTGGCAGGAACCGAACTCGGCAAGACGCAGCGGCAGATCACGATAACTGCGCAGCCCCTGGTTGTAGACCTGGATATGACACGGGCAGTTCATCGGCTTGACCGCGATATCCTTCTCTTCCGAGTTGGTGGTGAACATGTCGTCCTTGAACTTGTCCCAGTGACCGGATTTCTCCCACAGGGAACGGTCCACCAGCTGCGGAGTCTTGATCTCCTGATAGCCATGCTCACGCTGTTTCTGGCGCATGTACTGTTCCAGCGCCTGATAGATGCTCCAGCCGTTCGGGTGCCAGAACACCATGCCCGGCGCTTCTTCCTGCATATGGAACAGGTCCAGCTTCTTGGCCAGCTTGCGGTGGTCACGCTTTTCCGCTTCTTCCAGACGCTGCAGGTAAGCCTTGAGAGCTTTCTTGTCTTCCCAGGCAGTACCGTAAATGCGGGTCAGCATTTCATTGCTGGAATCACCACGCCAGTAGGCACCGGCCACGCGCATCAGTTTGAATGCTTTCAGCTTGCCGGTAGATGGTACGTGCGGGCCACGGCACAGGTCCATCCAGTCGCCCTGACGGTAGACGGAAATCACCTCGCCTTCCGGCAGTTCATTGATGATTTCAACCTTGTACTTTTCGCCGCGGGCATCAAACGCGCTGACAGCCTCTTCACGGGTCATGGTGACACGTTCAATGGCCATATCACTCTTGGTCAGCTCACCCATACGCTTCTCGATCTTTTCCAGATCTTCAGGGGTGAAAGCACGCTCGTAAGAGAAGTCGTAATAGAAGCCGTCTTCAATAACCGGACCGATAGTTACCTGACAACCCGGGTACAGATCCTGTACCGCCATCGCCAGCAGGTGAGCGGTAGAGTGGCGGATAATCTCAACGCCTTCTTCATCTCGGGAGGTAATAATGGACAGGTCAGCGTCCTGTTCGATCAGCGCGCTGGCATCCTTAAGGTCGCCATTAATACGACCAGCCAGAGTCGCCTTGGCCAGACCCGGGCCAATATCCTGAGCAACTTGCATAATGGACAGCGCTTCGGAATATTCCCGTTTGCTGCCGTCGGGAAGAGTAATAACAGGCATGTCTGTTCTCCGCATTTCAGTGGTGATCCCTACTCTGGATCACTTGAGCTTTATCAGTGGTGGCCATTACCAGAAGCCACATGGTGATTACCGGCTGCGCCATACTCTGGCGCCAGCCGAAAAAGGAAAGTGCTTTATACGCCTGAATCAGAAAATGTCAATCAGGAACCGTGCCGCTGTCGCAGAACTGCAATGGCATCTTCCAGCCCCAGTCCCTGGTTTTGCAGCAGAACCAGCAGGTGATACAGCAGGTCAGCGCTTTCATTCAGCAGTTCTTCATTATCATTCACCGTAGCTGCCAGTGCGACCTCTACGCCCTCTTCTCCCACTTTCTGTGCAATACGCTTGGTACCACGGTGGAATAGCTGTGCGGTATAGGAGGATTCCGGATCAGCACCTTTACGGCCGGCAATGACCCGCTGCAAGTCGGCCAGAAAACTGACTGCCGGTTCATCTGATCCGGCCCAGCAGGTTTCAGTACCCAGATGGCAGGTCGGGCCTTCAGGGCTGGCGCCCACCAGCAGTGTATCTCCATCACAATCAACCTGAATGGATTGCAGCGACAGGAAATGACCGGAACTCTCGCCTTTGGTCCACAGTCTTTGTTTGCTGCGGCTGAAGAAAGTCACCTGACCGGACTCAAGGGTATGTTTCAAGGCTTCCTGATTCATATACCCCAGCATCAGAACCTTGCCGGACAGATGATCCTGAATGACAGCCGGAATCATGCCATCAACTTTATCCCAATTGAGGGTTCCCGGATCCAGTTGCTTGTTATCCATTATGTTTTACCGCTGTTCGCTTCGTCACTACTGACAGGGATGCGCGGCTATCTTCGCTCCTTTTAAGGCAGGCAACAAGTATAAATCCCTACATATCCTGATTCGCTGGTGTATTGGCATAGTTACGGCGATCCACCAGTCGGGCCGGTAGTGCCCGGTCACCACCGCTGCCTGACAGCAATTTATCAATACCTTCTACCGCCATTTGTTCCAACTCAGGATCAACCGTTGCCAGAATAGAACCTGATTCAATAAAAGGTTTAATCTGTGATGAGGCCCCAAAGCCGACCACTGCCACTTTTCCTGCCAGCTTCTGCCGTTCAAGCGCCTGTACAACACCTATCGCCATTTCATCATTGGTGGCCATAACACCTCTCAGGGCAGGAAATTCCCCTAACAATTTCATTGCTATTCTCTGTGCCTGATCTTCCTGCCCCCGGGCACTGATGGTTGCCACAATAGACAGCCCGGCCTGATGCATGGCCTGACGATAACCATTAGTACGCTCAAAGCTGGCTGCCGAACCGGGACGCCCCTTGATTATGGCAACCCGATCCCCTCTCTCTAACCTGCCGGCAAGGTACAAACCTGCCTGCTGTGCGGCCAGGCGGTTATCCGGCCCGACAAACGGAACCAGCAGGTGCCTCTTTCCCATTGCCTGCCAGTCAAGATGGTTATGAATAACAACGACCCTTATGCCCTTGCGATGCGCACGATCAATAGCAGGTACCAAACGACGCGGGTCTACCGGGTCAATGACCAGGCCATATGCCTTTTCTTTTACTACCCGGTCGACTTGTTTAATCTGCTGGTCAACCTCCACATCATTCATCACACCAGTGACTTGCAGCCGGAATTTATCCGGATGTTTGTTGCGATACTGCAGTGCAGCACGCTCCATCCGGCGGCTCAGATCGCTGCTCATCGACTGCAGTACCAGGGCAATTAACGGCGCCTGAATCTTCTGCTCGGATGACACCGGACTGGCGAACAATGTCATGGCAGACAGCAGAAACAATAACGGGAACAATAATTTGATAAAACAGGACATGTGGCCTGACCTTTGCAGGAATCAGGTGAAAAATGACTATTCCAGTCTAGCAGGGGTCGCAATGATCGACAGAGAGAATGCCATAATCAGGAAAGTCTGACGTTTATCACTGAAAGAGCACTTCAGGCTACGAGTCAGCATGGTGTTTAATAAGCCATTGCTACTGTCACATCACATAAAACCAGCGACGACTGACCTGTATTTCTAAGAGTTTAAAAATCAGCTTTAGCGTCGATTAGCAAAAGTCATTCCTGAAAAGCCCGGCTGCAGTTATTGAAAAATTGACCCAAGGCAAAACCACCCTCAATTCGCATAAGCACTTGTACGCAGCCATTTGATATTGCCCGAACTATTAATCAAGGTGTAAACCTGACTTTTTCGCTAGGGCATTCAGAACAAAAAACCACAAAATCGATCAAGACGCATTAAAAACCACTACTCACACCCAAAATTAGACGTATTGCCCTGCGATAAATACTTGGGTTAGTGTCGCCGCCAACAACGTGATAATGACAATATGTCTAAGGTGCCTGAGAGATGAGTAGTAATCTGGCAAAACGTATTCTGATCGCCCTGGTTATGGGTTTGGGTCTGGGGGTTCTGATTAAATATACCGGTTCCCCGGACGGTATGGCTTACAGCTGGTTGGTTAACGGCCTGTTCAGCGCCGGTGGCAGCATGTTTGTTGCCATGATCAAACTGATGGTTGTACCGCTGGTCTTTATTTCCATCGTCAACGCTATCTGCAGCCTGGAAGATATCGGTCAGTTTGGCCGTCTGGGTATCAAGACTTTCGGTCTATATCTGGTTAACACCATTATTGCTATTACCGTTGCGATCATTATCGCAATGATGATTCAGCCGGGTGTTGGTGCACAGCTGGGTTTGGCCGATGAGAGCCTGGCACTGAGCCGTACCGAAGTACCTTCCCTGCTGAGCCTGCTGACCGGTATTATTCCGTCCAATCCGGTTGCAGCTTTCGCTGAAGGTAACATCCTGCAGATTCTGTTTATGGCAATCATCACCGGTGTTGCTATCAAGACGCTGGAAAACAAGGACACTCACAGTGCCAGCAACGCCTTTGCAGTTGCTAACAATGTGATGATGAAGCTGATCACCATGGTGATGTCTCTGGCCCCTTACGGTGTGTTCTTCCTGACCGCCAAGCTGGCCGCTACTCTGGACACTGCTTCTATCGCCAGCGTATTCACCTATGTCATGACCGGCCTGCTGGTAATGAGCATCTGGCTGTTCATCTTCTACCCGATTGTTGTCGGCCTGATCACCGGTACCAGCCCGCTGAACTTTATTCGCAAGACCCGTGAGCAGATGATGTTCGCTGTCTCCACTGCCAGCTCCAACGCGACTATTCCGGTTACCTACCGTACCCTGACCGAGAAGCTGGGTGTATCTGACAAGGTTGCCGGTTTCTCTGTACCACTGGGCGCAACCATGAACATGTCCGGCGCGGCAATCTACATGGCTGTTGCTACCATCTTCGTAGCCTTCGCCTACAACATCGACTTCAGCACCGGCGAGCTGGTGACCCTGGCCGTGACCACCTTCCTGCTGGCAATTGCTACCGGTGGTGTTCCGGGTGGCGCAGTGGTAACTACCGGTATCATCCTGCATCAGATGGGTCTGCCGATTGAAGCACTGGGTATCATTATCGCTACTGACCGTATCCTTGATGCTGTCTGCACCGTGACCAACGTGGTAGGTGACACTGCTGTCAGCACCATTGTTGCCCGCACCGAAGGCGAGATTGATCTGGAAGCAATGCGCGACACCAATAACGTCAAAGGCTACAGCCAGACTGCAGCCGCCTGAGCATCCTTCCCGGATAGCATCAACTGACTGAAAAAGCCCGGATTAAACTCCGGGCTTTTTGGTTTTATCTCCCCTTTACATTTTTCACAGCTAGTCTGTTTGACGGAAATAACTGTTTATTGAAAAACCTGCTGACACATCACATCCGGCGTTCCGATGCATTTCTTCTTCGATTTTGATGAAACGGTGGTATGGCATAAAGAAAACAAATTGTCAGAAACACAAAAGCAACATGCCTCCAGTCAGGCCTTTACCAAAGAGGTACGTATTGAGGGTGAAGGCTACAGCGATGATTTCTGCATTGTGGAAAAAAACCAGACCTGCCCGCTGTATCAACATCAGCACCGCCAGTTTTTTCAGGCCCGGCATGAGCATAAACAATCCTGTCAACTCACCATCGTGACCCGTTCAAGCAAACCTGCTGAAGAAATTCTGGAGATACTGCAGTTTTTTTTCGGCCCCTTCTTTGATGATGTCACCGTATTTAACCGAAGCATGCTGGCCGGTCGCAGCAAGTATTCATTTATCTGTTCGTATACCAATGTATTTTTTAAACAGACACTAACACTGGTTGATAACCAAATCAGAGAGTTGAATAGTGCACGCTGGAATATGATGTGGACAATCAACCCGGCCAGCCCAGGATATGGCGAGTTTCTACAGAGCATGGCCCATTGCATGTTGTCCGGAAATGGCTTGAGCGACTTGTTTCAAAGCCGGTTGCATGGCCAACTCAGGGGAGAAGACACAATTTGATAGTCATAATCTCAAATGTTGCTGTCAAATCCACAAAATAACCTATACTCAGATCCCGCGCTCAGCAAAACAGGCAATAACTTATTACTTTGCAGTGATGCGTATGGATCAAAAACAGTTCACCTTATCACCGGCTCACCTGAATACCATGCGTCATGATGACCATAACGTATGGATTGTCAGGGATTTAAACCAGCGGTTTGTATATACCAACTATAAGCATCACCGGGAAGTCGGGCTGCCTGAATCCTATGATATAAGCGGTCGGGATATTATTGACCCTCCATGCCCCTGTTATCAGGATTGTGGTGATGAGTTCAAATCCTATGATGTTGAATGCATCCGGACTGCTCAACCTATTCGCAATATTGCTATTCACCCCAACAATCGCCATGGCTGGTATGTTCACTTTTACTCTACCAACCCCTATTACAACGAGCATGACTCCATTACCGGCTGTATTCTTCAGGGGCGACCGCTATCAGACGAGTGGATGAAACTGAATCACGCCATTCGCAATGCAATGCGTCAGGACACCCGTCCGAATCAGCATTTTGACCTGAAAATATCAAATTTCCCCAACCTCTCCACGAGGGAATCCGAGGTTGTGTTTCTGTTAATGTGCAATCGTAAACCCAAAGAAGTTGCACATGTGCTGAATATTTCAGAAAACAGTGTACGCACTCATATTGACCGGCTGAAAACCAAATTCAATGTGCACTCATACCGTGATGTTATTGATGTAGCATTCAGTATGGGGCTGGATAAATTTATTGTGCCCTCTATTTTTCAGCAGCACCTGACCGTTTTTCTGGATTAGGACACTTTCAATAGCTTGCACATCAAATCTGAACATTTTGCAGACTCAAGTGTCTTTATAAAGAATCTTCCGTATCGTAACAAAATAGCAGCAACGCTAACTCAGACTGAACCTTTGAGGATTCGGGAAGTATTTACGTGGCACTCAAAGAAGCAGAAAGTCATGCGATATCCGTTATTCCCGAACAGGATCGACTGGGCTGGAAGGCTCCGCTGTTCAATTTTATGGGTGTCAATATCTGCATGAGCGCCCTGATGGGCGGCGGCATTCTGATCCAGCAGTTTTCCTTGCAGCAAGCCATCCTGATATCCATTAGTGGCAACCTGATACTGGCATTAATGGCATTTCTTACCGGGTATATTGGCAGCCATCGCGGATTAAGCACATACATCATTACCAATCAGGTTTTTGGTTCAACAGCCGGTAAGTATCTGATTTCCATGGTGCTCGCCATTTCCAGCTGTGGCTGGTTCGGGATTCAGACCTCCATATCTGCACTGTCACTGCAAAAAATCTACCCCTCGATTGATTTCACCCTTGCTGCCATAGCCCTTGGAAGCCTGATGACGTTTTTTGCAGCAGCAGGCTTCCGCTTTATGGCACTATCAAACTATCTTGGAATTCCACTGCTGCTGGGTCTGATGATATGGGGTGTGGTGATTACCCTGCATACCAATACGCTGGGTGATCTACTGCAGTATCAGCCGGCCAATCAAGGGCTGAGCATCACCCAGGGTATCAATATGATCATCGGACTGTTCGTGGTCAGTTCGGTTGTTGCCTCGGATGTTACCCGCTATACCCGTACCTCAAAGGATGTAATGCTGGTTGCCGGTATAGGCATGGGGGTAGTCTGCACGGCCCAGCAGATTTGTGCCTCAATTCTGGCAATCAACACTCCAACCTGGGATATTACTCAAACCCTCGCTGACCTTGGATTTGGCTGGTCAGCCTTCATGATTATTCTGCTGGCATCTCTTTCATCCAATATTGTAAATGCCTATGGTGTCGGCCTCGCCCTGAAGAATATTTTCACTTCGACTGCCCGGTTTAATCTGACCTTGCTGGCAGGCTGCATCGGTACTTTCTTTGCCGCCAGTGGCATCATCAATACCTTCATAGAATTTTTGACCTGGCTCGGCATCCTGATTCCCTCTATCGTTGGCGTTATCTGGGTTGACTGCCTGATCTTTGCCAACCGATCAGAATCCCGTTCTGCTCATTCTGATGCATCTGACCTGCAAGTTAATGGCTCTGCTCTAACTGGCTGGCTAACCGGAGCCGCGACATCCTGGTTATGCAGTATCTATGACATTGGTATTCCAACAATTACCGGCATTTTGGTATCCGCACTGGTTTATTTTGGTTTGAACATGGTTAAAATCCGCTGCAATTTATCCAACTCTTAATCAAACATATAGCCAGACTACTGCATGACCTCACCTCTTTCGTCCTACCTTCCAAAGGAGCTGGCACTCGACCAGGCTCAACGTATTTTTCATGGCCGGGGCCATTGTTATCCCGGGTATGAAGCCATTACGCTGGATCTCTTTCCTCCTGCCCTGCTACTGACAACCTTCAAAACGCCTTCCGAAGAAGATTTGAAGGTATATATCCAGAGTATCCAGCAATGGTGGCAAGCCTGCTTTCCGGATCAGGACTTTAATCTGGTATGGCAAAATCGCGGAAAATACCCAGTCTCCACTGAAATCATTTCAGGCGCTATCCCGGAGGAACACTGGGTAAAGGAAGGAGAGCTTGAATACAGGATCAGTTTGCTGCAGGGGCAAAATCACGGATTATTTCTTGATATGGCCTCCGGACGCCAGTGGGTAAAAGCTCAGAGTAAACACAAGCGGGTGCTGAACCTGTTTGCCTATACCTGTGCTTTTTCGGTCGCCGCCGCTGCCGGCGGTGCAGACAGTGTGGTTAATCTCGATATGAGTGGCGGAGCACTGAAGACTGGAAAGAAAAACCATGCCAGAAACGGGCTGGATAAAGGCATTCGCTATCTGGCTCATGACCTGTTCAAAACCTTTGGCAGACTCAGAAAGTCCGGCCCCTATGATCTGATAATTGTCGACCCCCCGAGTTTTCAGCGAGGCAGCTTTATCGCCACCAAGGATTATTCAAAAGTCCTGCGCCGCCTGCCTTCTCTACTGGCTCCTGAAGGCGAGGCTCTGTTATGCCTGAATGCACCCGAGCTCAGCCGGGATTTTCTGAAAAGTCAGGTCTCTGAAGCAGCACCAGAGCTGGAGTTTATGAACCAGCTGGATAACCCGCCGGCCTTTGTAGATACCAACCCGGACAGAGCACTTAAAGTGCTGCATTATCGCCTCAAAAATAGCGAATAGCGGCCAAAGGAACACACATTTAACTCAAAAGAGCTGGAGTCAGGATAAATATCAGCCCTGATTACCAGCTTTAGAGGGTAGGTATTTGCACGTACGAACTGGTTAAAGCCTGAAATCGCAACTATATTGCCTGCTGTTATAAATACAATATTGTAGTTGCTCGCTGATGATTCACGGATCTGGGCAATATCACCGAGAGGATCTTGCATGAGCCGACCTGTCTCAATTGCCCTTGTCCAGCCACCCTGCAAACTGGGTAACACCGAGCAAAACATCAAAGCCGCTACGACATTATGCAGGGAAGCTGCTGAAAACGGAGCCAACCTGATTTGTCTGCCCGAGCTTTTCAGTACCGGTTATAACCTTCATAAACTCGGGCATAGCACGATTGATTATGGACTTCAGTCTTATCCGCAGAGTCTGGATAATCTGAGTGCAGTAGCGCGGGAGTTTCAGTGCCATATTGTCAGCCCTGTTGTGCTGCCAACAGCCATGCCAGGGGTTGCCTACAATGGAGCTGTGCTGATTGATGATCAAGGGCATGTGGCCGGAGAGTATGCCAAGGTTCATCTTTGGGGGCTGGAAAAAGAGCACTTCCGGGCAGGTGACCAACTTCGCTGTTTTGATACTTCCCTGGGACGCATTGCCATTCTTATCTGTTATGACATCGGTTTTCCGGAAGCTGCACGTCTGCTGTGTCAGCAGGGCGCGGAGATCCTGATTGTTCCTGCCGCCTGGCCCGTCCTTGATCGTGATTTATGGGAACTTAACCTGCGCCAGCGGGCATTGGAGAATTCACTGTTTGTTGCCGGCATTAATGCCGTTCAACATCATGAAAGTGATAATTTTCACCTGTTCGGCAACAGTATGGTTTGTAACCCCCGCGGTACTGTTATCAGTCAGATGAAAGGCGAGCTCGGATTTCAGACTGCAGACATTGATCTCGAGGATCTTGCCCGTTTCAGACAAACGATCCCTTACCTGCGAGATCGCAAACCGCATTTGTATGGCCATGACTAAAAATCGATTGAGGTCTTGTTACCGCACTCGCTTTTTTGCCAAAGCAGCTTGACCACTGAGGCCTTTGGCCGGCACCCATTTATCCTGATTGATATCAAAAGACCAACCGCGTTGTTCCAATAACTCGGACCAGAATGCCATTTGGGTATAGTGCATCTGTATCATCGGCCGAACACAGCACTCTACAGAATGAGTTGATACCGGCTTATTCACCACCTCACGGCCTGTACTCTTCAGCTTGTCAAAATCACTCCTGCATACACCTTGCCACAGAGAGCTGGCCTGACGCCGGTGGGTGTACCACATCAAGATGCATTGAGAAGAACTCAGGGACATAACTTCTATCCGGTCTCACTTGCCTGAAAAGCATCAATAATATGAGATCAACCGAGCTTTGCTTTGGTCAAAACGACTAATCCTCCCGCTCCGGTAAGAAATGACCACTTACTGCTTGCGAGCAAGCACAACTAACTAATCCGCACAGTATGACTCTGCGGCATAGCAAACCGCTGCGTACTGCATATAATAGCTGCCAGCTATTCAGGTAAGGAGCCAGAGCAAAATGACTCAGAGTATTCTGAACTCCTTTCTTTTTTACTGATACCTGAACTCCCCCGTTCAACTGAAGCACTGAATATTGATGACTCGCAACGACACTGACGATTACCGATTTTTGTTTCTGAATGATGTGCCATTGATGGATGTCCGGGCGCCTCTGGAATATAGCAAGGGCGCGTTTCCCGGCTCTGTGAATTTGCCGATCATGAACGATGCCGAGCGCCAGAAAGTCGGTACCTGCTACAAGCAGCAGGGACCCGAGGCAGCCACAGCCTTGGGACATCAGTTAGTATCAGGCAGAAACAAGGCGGAACGTCTGGAAGCCTGGCAAGCATTTACCCGGGAGCATCCGGAAGGCTTTCTGTACTGTTTCCGTGGTGGCCAGAGATCAGGTATTACCCAACAGTGGCTTGCCGAGTCAGGTTCTCCTTACCCTAAGGTCAAGGGCGGCTACAAGGCGCTGCGCCGGTTTCTGATTGACGAGCTGGAACACAACCTGCAACAGACCCGGTTTATTGTACTGGGCGGTAAAACCGGTACCGGCAAAACCCGTCTGCTGCATCAGGTGCCCGCCAATATTGACCTGGAAGGGTTGGCCAACCATCGGGGCTCCAGCTTTGGTCGCAGAGTCGGTGGCCAACCGTCCCAAATCTGCTTTGAAAATGCCCTGTCCATTGCCATGATGAAGCAATGTGCAGCCGGTAATAACACCCTGCTGCTTGAGGATGAGAGTCGACTGATTGGTCGCTGCAGTCTGCCGGATAATTTGCGGGAAAAGATGAAGCAGTCAGAACTGGTACAACTGGAAGAGTCGCTGGAGTACCGGGTTGAAATTACCTTTGAGGAATATATTCTCGAGAATCGTCAAAGCTGCGAGCAGGCCTACGGTGAGGAAGAAGGTTACCAAAGCTATGCATCAGGTCTGACAGACAGTCTGTATCGAATTCGCAAGCGGCTGGGTGGCGTACGCTATCAGGAATTGCACGACATCGTCACTCAGGCACTGGAGGAAGAACAGGCAACAGGCGATAAATCGCGCCATAAAAAGTGGATCACCACTTTGCTGCGTGATTATTACGATCCGATGTATGAGTACCAGCTTACCAAGAAGCCAAAACCTGTTTTTCGCGGAGATCGTTCAGAAATTCGGGACTGGCTGACCACCCGCATGCAGTAATACCATCCTGCATAAAGAGCACCAAATGAGTGCGGTTATCGCCACCGTACTCGCTTCCCATCTTGAAGCCTTGACTTTATCGTATATCAGTTCTTGTTAAATTACGGCAACACGATTTAACTTCAACTAGGCTCATACCCATCAGCCATTTATACGGCAGCAGCACCATGAACCACAGCATACTGCTTGAGGCGCTCAAAGCCAGCCAGAACTGGGTCAAGCATTTCAACAAGGGGGATGTCGATTATTGTGTCGCCGGCTACCTTCACGATGCCGAAGTCAAGGTCAAGCCTCTTGGAGATTTCAGCGGAGCCAAAAGCGTCGATGGTTTATGGCGCCCCTTTATTGAGTCCGGCGCCTCCAATCTGGAGTATTCAGAAATCTGGCTCAAGCAGCAGGACAAGCAAACAGTTCAACTGGGAGCTAACTGGTCGATGAATATCGGTCGGGGTGTTATTACTCTGGAAGAGTGGGTGAAACAGCCGGATGGCGTATGGAAACTGGCGAGAGATCAGTTTGAAATTACCGAACAATTCTGAAATTGATTGATATAAGCTACGCTTGGCAGGTATCAGCCCGATACCTGCCAATCTGTCTTTTCTCTACTCAACCTTTTTACTTAACCACCGGATCAAGCCCGGCAATAAATTCAGCCAGATTATCTGCAATCTTGCGGTGAGGTTCCTTGCCTACCCGCTCAGCCCAAACCTCACCGGTATCATTCATTACCGACAGTATAATTTCATCGTCGTCAGTAACAGCAAAGAAAATCGTAATGGCCTGACGCAGCTTGCGCTTCATCATAATATGACCAATCAGGTTTTCCTGTAGCCGGTCAAAGTCCCGACGATTCCATGGCAGTAGCAACTCCAGCTGACCATCAGCACATTTTGCCGGCAGGTTATCGCTATAACTGCTGGCAAAATAGGACTTTAGATCAGGATGAAGCTCAAGCTTCAAAGCCTGCTCCATTGAAGCAAAGCTCAACTCATCATTGATCGCAACGGGATGCCAGCAAACTTGATTATCCGTATCCGGTTCACCTTTTTCACAGGGTGATACCCACTCATGATCAAACTCAATAACCGGATCTGACTGGTACCGATCCCGATACAGGGTCATAAATCGCTGTTGAAACAAATCCAGCTCACGGGTGACTGACGATTGTTTGTTCGACGTATCTGACATTCTGCTCTGTACTTTGCTGAAACGGGGTATAAACGGCTAACTGATAACCGCTATATTCATGAACTCTGACGTCGTACTCTCGGCTTAGCGCCAAAGCCTCCGACTTTTTTAGCAGCGGCTGGCCGTTTATTTTTTGAGTCGGTTTTTGCCGTACCGGCTTTATTGCTGTTCCTGGCAGATCTGTGATTCGAACCCTGACCTTTGCGGGGCTGCTTTGCCGGATTTGAACCACCGCCTTTCTTCTGAGACGTTGTCTGTTTGCGTACCTTCAAGGTCTTTTTTACCGGGGTTTCAAAGGTAGCAGTATCAAGCACGCCATCTTCAAAGAATGGCAACGGCTCCGGTGCCAACTTACGACCCAGCAATTCACCAATGGCTCCAACCAGCTTGCGTTCTTCCGGACTCATCAGTGAAATGGCCCGGCCGGATTCACCTGCACGCCCGGTTCGACCTATTCGATGAACATAGTCCTGTGCAACTTTAGGCAAATCATAGTTAACGACTAACGGCAATTGCTCAATATCAAGACCACGGGCTGCCACATCAGTCGCTACCAGAATTCTGACTTTACCTTTCTTCAGCGCATCCAGTGCCCGGGTGCGATAAATCTGACTTTTATTACTGTGAATTGCAACCGCACTTAACTGCTCTTCTGCCAGTTGCTCCACCAGCTGGTCCGCCCGCTTTTTGGTACGAACAAAAACCAGTGCCCGGCTCCACTTTCCGCCCTGAATGATATACGACAAGATATCAGGCTTATCCTGCACATCCACCGCGTAGACAGTTTGTTTAACGGTTTTAGCAGCACTGTTTCTGGGAGCAACTTCAACCCGAACCGGATGGCGCATCAGTTCTTCTGTCAGCGCAACAATATCCGGTGAGAACGTCGCCGAGAACATCAGGCTCTGTCGCTTCTGGGGCAGCAGACTGATAATACTGCGAATCTCCTGAATAAAGCCCAGATCGAGCATTCGGTCGGCTTCATCCAGTACCAGCATGCGCAGCTGTTGCAGTGACAGTTTCTTTTGGTTGAGCAGGTCTTTCAGTCGACCGGGGGTCGCAATAACAATATCAACACCCTGCTGCAGCTGTTGCAGCTGTGGTTCGACATCAACACCACCAATAATAATCGCCGACTTGAATGGCAAGTGTCGGCCATAGGCTTCCACACTTTTACCGACCTGATCAGCCAGTTCCCGCGTCGGTACCAGAATCAGGGCTCTTGGTGCACCCGATTTTGATGCTTTCATATCGGACAGGCGCTGAAGCAGTGGCAGGGTAAATCCGGCCGTTTTACCGGTACCGGTTTGTGCCGCTGCCATCATGTCACGGCCAGTCAGGATCATGGGAATCGCTTTGGACTGAATCGGAGTCGGTTCGCGATAGCCCTGTTCGTCCAGCGCCTGTTGTAAAGGAGCAGATAAACCCAGGGATGCAAAGGAGTGGGTCATGAGATTCGAGATATACCAAACAAGAGAAATAGAAAGCGGAGAGTGAGGTTATCAGCAATTTCCATTGAGGTCTGCACTTTCCCGGATACAGTACCGATACTGACTTTCCCTGCACCAGCTATCTGCCGGGAGGCAGATTGTGCTGGGAGGCAATCGTGCTGCCATCACTGGCAGCACGATTATAACCACATTTACGCCGTTGCCCGATTATCGCAACTGGCCATCAACCGGGCCTGCTGATAACGACGAACACACAACACAACACCGGCAGCCAGTAAGGAAACCGCTAACAGCTCATTCAGATCAGGCCAGCGTCCCTGCAGCAACAAGGCATATAACAAGCCAAAGATGCTTTCCATCACCACCAACTGCCCCATCAGGGTAACCGGAAGCAAGCGGCCGGCACGGTTCCAAAGAGCCATCGGTATCCAGGTTGCCAGTAGCCCCAGAAACAGCATGGCAGCAGCAAATAACATCCATTCCGAAGAAGTATGCTCGGTTGCCAGCAAGGCCCAGGGGCCATGACCGGTAAAATAAAGTATCGGGGCTGTTACCAGCACTCCGGCCAGCGTTCCAAGACCGGTAAGGGCAACCAGATGACTGGTGCGTAGTTCCGGTCGGGACAGGATAAATTCGGCATTTTTCAGCGCATACCAAGTCCAGCAGGCAACGCCCAGTACCAGCACCAGCATCCCCCAGAGAATCTGTTCACTTTCACAGTGCAGTACATGCTGCATCTTGCAGCCATGCATCATCCCCAGTCCGGCCAGAATCAGCCCCAGCGGCAGTACCAGCTGACGCCAGATCAGGCAGCGGTCACGACGGTTACCGGCCACAGTCAGGGTCACCGGAACCACACCGGAGAACAGGGCTGCCAGCTCGGCACCGGCCAGCTCGACACCGGTAACCACCAATAGGTAAAAGACCACATTACCGGAGAGACCCAGCAGAAATACAGTGAGATAATCACGCCAGTGCAACCAGCGCAGCACTTCAGAACGACATGCCAGCACCAGTACAGATGCCATGCCGTATACCAGATAACGGCCCAATGCCACCTCAGCGGCAGTAAACCCAGGCAGCATTTCAGGTACTACAAAGATAGAACCCCATAAGGCTCCAGCCATTATCGCGCAGATAACTCCCGGCCATTCAGTCCCTTTCAGCATGGCCCCTACCTCCTTTTTTGACCTACTACTTCCTAGACCAGATACGGACTACCCATACGCTTGAATCGATACCAATCCCGCATATCACCCAAGTCTGTCTTGCTTCGATAGCTTAAGCTCAGCCAAGTTCCCGATTGAATAGGCTTTTTCTACAACGCAGGTACATTTTCAAAAGCAGGCAACTGGCGCAATGCTCCAAAAGTCTTACCTCACAGCGCTGACAGCCACAGCCAAACCGCAACCATTACCCAATAAAATGGTCTGAGTGTCGGGAAATATCTGAAATCAACAAAGCGAGGATAATAATGAACAGCTTCCCTTGTCAGACACGCCATACCGCATCCCTGAACCCTGTCAGCCTTATTAGCTGGCTGATCATCGCACTGGTCCTGTCCTCACAGATACAGGCCAGGGATATGGAAGCCATTATCAAGGCTGGAGCCCTTCGTGTGGGAACAACCGGTGATTATGCCCCCCTGACCAAGAAGCAGCCGGATGGCAGCTATGAAGGTATGGCAATCGATATGGCTCACTCTCTGGGGCAGTTTCTATCCAGAGAGGCCAACAAGACGATTACCGTGGAATTTGTAGATACCAGCTGGCCAACCCTGTCCGACGATATGGGTGCAAGCAAGTTCGATATCGCAATGGGAGGTGTATCCCGCACCGAACAGCGCGCACTCTACTTCTCCCTGACCGACACCGTTTATGAAGATGGCAAGGTCGCCCTGATGCGCTGTGAAGATGCAGCACAGCTGAAAGACAAAACTACCGAGCAACTATTGGAAGCTTTTAACGGCAGTCATTACAAAGTGGTTGAAAACCCCGGCGGTACCAATGAAAAGCTGGCGCGCAAATGGTTGCCGGACGCTGCGATCAATATAACTGAAGATAATGCCCAGCCCTTCCAGTGGCTGCTGCAGAAGCGGGCAGATATCATGGTTACCGACCGGATTGAAGCCATCTACTGGCAACGAAAAGGCAGTGGCCTTTGCCCGGTTAATGCAGCCAACCCTTTCAACCGTACTGAAAAGGTATATATGCTGGAACGCTCCAGCCCGGCACTCTTGAAGGCGGTTAACAGCTGGCTGCAAACCCCGGAAGCCCGGGCCATTGTTAAGAAATGGACAGCAAACGGAGCTGACGAATAAAGCCCCCTTAAAGACCTGTTGCAAACCGCCCATTTCCTGAACAACCTTGAGCAGATGCGAGTCTGCTGGCATACTGTATATAAATACAGTCATTACAGTAGTGTCAGAACTGGAGATACTTGATGGGAATGATTACGCCTCTCTGGCGCGTGGAACGGGACGGAAAAGTGTTTGCGACCAAAAAAGAAGCCGAAGCCTGGGATCAGACTCTGGAACTGGCCGATGCCATCAGTGAACTGATCACCGTCAGCCTGGAAGATGTATCCGACAAGCAGGGCGAAGCCATTGGCCTGCTGCTGGCCAAAAATGCCGACACCCTGGCCAAAGCCTGCAAGGGCAAGCCGGAACTGCTGACCAATCTGCTGGATTCACGTCCGGAAGAAGCAGAAGAGGAAGCTGAATCTGCAGAACTGTCTGCCGTGAGCTAAGTCGCTACTGCGAGCAAATAAGCCTCTTCATCTTCAGGGGCGGGTCTCTCCCGCCCCTTTTCTATTCCCTTCGTAATACCCTCTGTTCATCCTCCTTCGCTCTATTGACCTCAATCCCTTGAGCCCCTGCCATCCACCGGTATAATCGCAACATATCAAAAGCGGCCCCGAACGGCAGAAGATAACTGAAATTCAGACTTTTCCGGGCACACGACAGATCAGAAGATAAAAGCACAGAATTCCATGACAAAATCCTCCGATGGACGGCAGCAGGAGCCGGAACACCAGCACCAGAATGTTGATGGTGCCGAAGTCGCTAAATTCGAGGCGCTTGCCAGCCGGTGGTGGGATCCCAACAGCGAATTCAAGCCCCTGCATGCCATTAACCCGCTGCGCCTGAACTATATCGATGAGCGAGCCGGACTGGCTGGTAAAAAAGTACTGGATGTGGGCTGTGGTGGTGGCATTCTGTCCGAATCCATGGCCCGTCGTGGTGCAGAAGTTACCGGTATTGATATGGGTGAAGCCCCTCTCAATGTCGCTAGGCTGCACAGCCTCGAAAGTGGTGTGGAGGTTAACTACCGCCGTATTACCGCTGAACAGCTGGCTGAAGAAGAGCCCGGCAGTTACGACGTAGTGACCTGTCTGGAGATGCTGGAGCACGTTCCCGATCCGGAATCCATCATCCGATCCCTGTTCACTCTGGTAAAACCGGGTGGTCAGGTCTTTATGTCCACTATCAACCGCAACCCCAAAGCCTGGCTGCTGGCAATTGCCGGCGCAGAATACATTCTGAAAATGCTGCCAAAGGGCACCCACGACTACGACAAGTTTATCCGTCCGTCAGAGCTGTCCCGCTGGATCCGGGGAACCGGAATGCAGCTGCATGATCTGACCGGCATGACTTACAACCCGATCACCGGGCAATACAAGCTCGGACGGGATACTGACGTAAACTATCTTGCCTATGCCACACGTCCCGCAGAATAATAACAAGACCGTTCGGGTAACTGCCGTATGATGTCACCCGCAGTTACCCGTGCTCATAATCACAACAGGGAATTGCTAATGGATGAGCCTCGCCCGATAGAAGCCGTTCTATTCGATCTGGATGGCACGCTGGTGGATACCGCCGATGACTTTGTCCTCGTATTGAACCAGCAGTTGCGGGACTATAATCGCCCGGAACTGGACCCAGATGTGATTCGGCGTCATGTTTCTGCCGGATCCCGTACTCTGATTGGTCTCGGCTTTGAGCTGGAACCCGGGATCGAACTGGAAAACCTGCGCAATGAATTCCTTGATCGTTACGACCAGCACCTGACTGGCAATACTAACGACAATGTAGATATTTATCCCGGCTTGGGACCTTTGCTGGAACAGCTGGAAGCTCGCGGTATTCAGTGGGGCATCGTCACCAACAAGCCGGAGCGTCATACCCTGGGATTAATGCATCGGTTACAGCGACTCCAGGCCAGCCAAGTACTGATTTGTCCGGATCATGTGCAGCAATCCAAGCCTGACCCTGAAGGTCTGCTGATTGCCGCTGAACGACTAGGCTGCAAGCCGGAAAACTGTGTTTATATTGGTGATCATCTGCGTGATGTTGAAGCCGGGCTCAATGCCGGTATGCTGACCATTGCCGTCCATTATGGTTATCTTGCTCCGGGAATCAATCCTTATGACTGGCCGGCACACCAGCATATAGAAAACGACAGTGGGCTGCTGCCCTGGTTTGAACAACAGGGGTGGGTGCTTTCCGGAAAGGAAACTACTGTAACCCTATCTGAATCCCAAAATTGATCATCATTCGAGAATAGCTCTCAAAAGAGTTCTCACAAGAGTTTTGAAAAAGTATGTTTGACTATCAAGCGTCACCTGACCTGCTGAAAGGTCGTATTATTCTGGTCACCGGTGCCGGCAGCGGTATTGGTCGCAGTGCAGCGGTTAACTACGCCAAAGCCGGTGCCACCGTTATTCTGACCGGCCGTAATATCGAGCAGCTGGAGCAGACTTACGATGCTATCGAAGCAGCCGGTGGCCCCCAGCCTGCGATTTATCCGATGGATCTGCAGGGTGCCACACCTGAAGATTATGAAGAGATGGGCGCCAATATCGAGCAAAATTTCGGTCGACTGGACGGACTGCTGCTGAACGCCGGACAACTGGGAACCATCACCCCGATAGCTCACTATGATCCGGAAAAGTGGATGCAAGTGATGCAGGTAAATGTAAATTCCAACTTTTTCATGACCCGGGCTTTGTTGCCACTGCTGCGCCTGAGTGAGGATGCCTCAGTCATCTTTACTTCATCCAGCGTTGGCCGCAAGGGTCGAGCTCACTGGGGTGCCTACTCTGTTTCCAAGTTCGCCGTTGAAGGCATGATGCAGGTACTGGCGGATGAAGAAGAAGGTGTCAGTCCGGTACGAGTCAACAGCATTAACCCCGGCGCCACCCGCACGGCGATGCGCGCGTCAGCTTTCCCGGCAGAAAACCCGGGCACACTGCCGACACCTGACGAAATTATGCCGGTCTACATGTATCTGATGGGACCGGATAGCAAGGGTGTTAATGGCGAAGCCTTTAACGCGCAGTAGAAGCCCTTAGCGGCCAGTAGTAAAGCCGCCTGAAAGCAACCCTTCCGCCCTGATCTACACTGTTCGCTTACAAACCTGTTGTGAGCCATTTACTTCAGGTTCTAATCAAAAGCAGCAGTGGAGCATAGAACGTGAGTAATCCGATCGATCAGGCCAGGCTGGAAGGGTTGCAAGCCAAACTACTCGATAATGTCGGCGGCGCCATGGGGGTTCTGATGGCCTACCTTGGTGATCAGGCCGGCGTATACCGGGCGCTTGAGCAGCATGGCCCGTGCTCACATTCCACTCTGGCAAACCATACCGGGCTTGAGCCCAGATACCTGCGCGAATGGCTTTCTGCTAATGCCGCATTTGAATATATCGATTACAACCCGGAAACCGACGAGTTTCAGCTCAGTCCGGAGCAGGCTGCAATTTTTGCCGATGAAGGCGGACTCGCCTGCATGCAGGGCTTCTTTCAGTCTATTGTGTCCCAATATGCCACTCATGATACGGCACTGGACGTTTTTCGTTCAGGCAGGGGCCGCCCCTGGGGAGAACATCATGAATGCTGTTTTTGTGGTGTCGATCGGTTTTTCCGCCCCAGCTATGCTGCCAACCTTGTATCCAACTGGATTCCTTCACTTGACGGAATTGAGACACGACTGAAGGCCGGTGCCCGTATCGCTGATATCGGCTGCGGTCAGGGCACAACCAGTCTTTTATTGGCCGAGCATTATCCAAACTCCACGGTACTCGGCGCTGATTTCTTTGAGCCATCCATAGCAACCGCTCGTCAGCGGGCTCAAGAGGCAGGTTTGGGTAATATTGAGTTTGAAGTCAGTCCGGCCAAACAATTTTCAGGCAAAGACTATGATCTGATTTGTATTTTTGATGCCTTGCACGATATGGGAGATCCGGTTGGTGCTGCCCGGCATATGCTTCAGGCGCTCAAAACGGATGGCAAGCTGATGGTTGTGGAGCCACTGGCGGGTGACAGTCTGAAAGAAAACCTGAATACCCTGTCCGGTCTGTATTACAGTTTTTCTACTATGGTTTGTATACCTGCTTCCCGTGCCCAAGAGGTGGGACTTGGGCTGGGAGCACAGGCTGGAGAAGCGCGACTCACCGGCATATTAAAAGAAGCCGGTTTCTCAACAGTTCGCAAGGTTATGGACACAGCTACCAATATGATTCTTGAAGCTACGCCCTGAGAGCAATTGCATCAGGCACGCAAAACAGGATTTGCGTGCCTGACGGCTTCAAAACGACATCAAAAGGTTATCATCGTCCGGGTTCTGCTATCGACGCCATTGGATGGCAGCTGAATCCGAAACTCCAGACCCGGTGATGCATTTCGGGCTCTGATCGTACCACCGTGATACTCCACAGCCCGGGCCGCAATCGCCAGCCCCAGACCACTACCATTACTCTGTCCGTTGTTATTGTCGGCCCGGTAGAATGGCTCAAACAAATGTGCCAGACCTTCTTCACTGACACCCGGCCCTTGGTCACGAATGGTCAGTACAGCCTGCTCATCCAGGGTTTCCTTGGATACCGTCAGGGCAACCCGGACACTGGTGCCTTCTGGTGAAAAACGGATACAGTTCCGCAGGCAGTTTTCAATGGCACTACCAAGCCAACTGCTACCACCCTTGATGTCAAAGCTGTCCAGACGGGTCAGCTCAACCGACTTGCCGTTAGCTTCCGCTTCAAAGCGGCCGTCTTCAACCAGTCGTTTCAGCAGTTGATCCAGTGAGAATACCTCCGGGGTCATCTGCACCACATTTTCCATCCGTGACCACTGGATGATCTGCCCCACCATATGGTTCAGGCGGTTGGCTTCTTTCTCGATCCGGTCATGCTCGACCTGAACAGTTTCACCACCTTTCTTTCTGGCCAGCGCAAGCGATAGCTGCAGTCGAGTTAAAGGCGTACGCAATTCATGGGATACATCCCGAAGCAGTCGTTCTTTATAGCCCTGCAACATGTTCAGCTGAGATGCCATACGGTCAAAATCACGACCAAGATCGCCGAATTCATCATTGCGCTCCAGTACCGACATCCCGACACTGGTATCAAAGTTACCCCGCGCCAGTCGTCTGGAAGCTGCCTGCAACCGACGAATAGGCGACACCAGATAAGCCGACAGCAATACACACAGAATCAGACCAATAAGAAAACTGCCGGTAAAGCCATAGGGGTTGTTAAGAAACGCCCGGTGAAAACGATTGATAAAGATCTGCGGCCGTTCAAAAGCGACAAATACCAGATATTCACTGCTGCCGACGGCAACCCGGGAAGGTCCTGCCAAGACTTCCCATAGATTGGAACGGATCAGAGGATGACTGTCTTCCTGACTATCCCGATACAACCGCAGCAGACTGGATGAAGCCACACCGCCAAGAACGCCGCCCTGGTGATCCATTACAAACAGCTGGCCACCGGGAAGATGCAAGTCCTTGACACACTGGGGAGCCAGCTTCGATTCTTCCAACCCCTGCAGGGTGATACACTTTGCTTCCAGCAACCCTACCGCCTTGGTGAGTTCCTGAAAGATAGCCTCCCGCTCGGGTGCATACTCGGAAGAATCAACCCAGGCCAGCAGGTTCAGAGTGATAACCCAGACCTGAACAAATGTAATCAGCCAGATCCAGAGAAACACCTTCCAGAACAGACGGTGACGTGTACGTTGCTGAAACCAGTGGAAAAAAGACTTTAACATCGGGCGACAAGAACTCTCTCAACAGCAGAGCGGAAGAAACAGCTGCCACTCCCGGCAGAAACCTGAAGCAGGAACAGCTACATCTTCATCATGTATTAAAGGCGGGTTACTCCGACTGTTCACCAGCCGTATAAAAATAACCTGCACCGCGCACAGTTTTGATACGTGGCCCACCATCACTTCGCTTACTGATTTTTTTGCGCACATTACTGACATGCATATCGATTGCACGATCGAACGGCGCCAGTCGTCGGTTAAGTGCAGTCTGGGTCAGATCTTCACGGCTGATCAGCTGGCCGGCACTTTCCACCAGCGCCTTGAGCACCAGAAACTCGGTTGCAGTCAGTTGAGCCTGTTCGCCATCGACATAAACTTCACGATTGGCCAGATTCAGTTCCAGATCACCCACTTTCAGCATGCCGCCACGATCCGGGCTGGCTTCGGCAGACTGGCTGCCGGCACGACGCAGAATAGCCTTGATCCGGGCCACTAGCTCACGACTGTGATACGGCTTGGGCAGGTAATCATCAGCACCGATTTCGAGTCCGACAATCCGATCCACATCATCGCCACGTGCGGTCAACATCAATACCGGAAGCTGAGTCTCGCGCCGAATCTCCCGCAACACTTCAAAACCGTTTAGCGCCGGCAGGGTCACATCCAGCAATACCAGCTGGAATTCACCACTAAGCGCAGCTTCTACACCGGAACGGCCATCATGAACGGCTGTGACATCATAACCTTCAATGGAAAGGTACTCTTTCAGCAGTTCACACAGTTCAATGTCATCATCAACAAGCAGGATGCGGGTCGCAATTTCAGTCATAACGTACAACTTCCATGGTTTCATCGATGGCTTACCGGCCAGGCAGGACAAAAAGCACGCCATGCAGGCTACACGGCACCGCACAGTTAAAACCAATCGATATGGACGATGAAGTCTACCGAATGTCAAATGTAGTGTGCAGCAGCAGCGTGTAAAGATTATGTAATCTGTGTGTCCTCTCGTCAGATATGGTGTATTCCACATTGACGAATTGTGGATCAGGATCAATTCTCTAACGTTACTGCCTTGCTGTGCCTTCAGGAGCAATAACGTGTCAGCCACAGGTTTCAGGGTATCCCTGATAGGGCCGGTGTTTATCTGCCTTGCCATGCTGGTTTCCGGTTGTTCAGATGAAACACCACAGCAGGCCGCGCCACCTCCTCCTTCCGTCATTGTCACTGAAATCGAAAACACGCCCGTTGGCGAGCACAAGGAATTTGTTGCCCGCACCGAAGCGGTCGAAGAAGTTGACCTGCGAGCACGAGTTGAAGGTTATCTGACCCACCGGGGGTTTGTAGAAGGCGAAACAGTACACAAGGGACAACTGTTGTTCGAACTTGACCCGGCATCATTTGAAGCCGCCCTGAGCAGCGCAGAAGCTGAACTCAGCCGCAACCGTGCAGCAGAAACCAAGGCTATACATGATCTAAAGCGTGGCAAGGAGTTACAGCCCAAAGGCTATATCAGTCAATCAGATCTCGACAAACTGAGCAGCGACTTTGATCAAGCTAAAGCCTCCGTTGCAGCAGCGGAAGCGGCCGTGGAGACGGCTCGAATCAATCTTGGTTATACCCGGATCACTGCCCCCTTTGCCGGCGTCATCGGCAAGGAGCGTTACAGTATCGGCAATCTGGTTAATGCTTCCAGTGAGCCGCTGGCGAGGCTGTCCAGCGTGGATCCGATGTACGTCAACTTCCAGATCAATGAGAAAGAGCTGGTCAACTATCATCTGGAAGAAGGTGAAAGGGATCAGAAGAAAAGTAAAGAGTTCAACCTGAATCTGCGACTGCCTAACGGGGCAGCATACAAACAGAAAGGCACTTTCAACTTTGCTGACACCAAAGTGGATGAAACTACAGGTACCGTTAATCTTCGCGCCGAATTTCCCAACCCTGATGGTATTCTGTTTCCCGGCATGTATGTCACCCTGATTGCCGAGTCACAGGATAAAACACCCAGTCCCCTTATTCCCCAGGCTGCTGTACAGGAAAACCAACAGGGACGTTTTGTACTGGTTGTTGAAGCAGATAATAAAGTCAGCACTCGCTTCCTTGAGCTGGGAAGACGCATTGGTCCGATGTGGGTCGTCAAGGGTGGTCTTAAGTCCGGCGAGCGCATCATTGTGGAAGGCCTGCAAAAAGTACAGAGCGGCGGCACTGTGACACCGGTTGAGCGGAAAGTTGATCCGGTTACCGGTGCCATTATTCCCCCTGAAGAAGCATCAGAGAAAAAGCCCGACACCAATAACTCATCCGACACTCCTCCTGACAATTCGCCGAAGCCCGCCAATGAGTCGGCCAACGGATGAGGATCTGTCATGTTCAGTCAGTTTTTCATTAACCGGCCCAAGTTCGCTTTTGTCATTTCAATTGTTATTACTCTGGCCGGCCTGATCTGTATGTTGACCCTTCCGGTTAATATGTATCCGGAACTGGCACCACCCACAGTTTCGATTTCCGCTGTATATCCAGGTGCCAGTGCCAAGGCCGTTGAAGAGTCTGTCATCCGTCCGATAGAAGAGCAGGTTAACGGGGTTGAGGGCATGCTTTACATGGCCTCAACCGCCTCCAATGATGGTGGCGCCAGTATTACTGTCACCTTTGAGAATGGCATCAACGATGATATTGCCCAGGTCAATGTTCAGAACCGGGTATCCCAGGCCAGCCCCAAACTGCCGGCAGAAGTGCGCAGTCAGGGAATTACTGTCAATAAGGAATCCAGCAATATGTTGCTGGGTATCAGTCTCTATGCAACTGACGGCAGCCTGGATGCCAAATTCCTGAGCAACTATGCCACCAACTATATTACCGAGCCGTTGGCACGCCTGCCGGGTGTCGCCAAGGTTCAGGTTATGGGTGAGCAGACCTACAGCATGCGCATCTGGCTGAATCCAAGACGGATGACCGCACTTGGCATCGCGGTCTCTGATGTTCAGCAGGCTCTGCAGGAGCAGAATATTATTGTAGCTGCAGGAAAGCTTGGACAGGGCCCGGTACTGCCTGACCAGCAGTTTGAATACACCATACAGACCCAGGGTCGTCTGGTTAACGCCGAGGAATTTGACAACATTATTATTCGGGCCCGCCCTGATGGTTCATTTGTCAGACTCCGCGATATCGCAAGAGTCGAGCTGGGATCCAAGTCATACGGAGGTGACGCGAAACGAAATGATAAACCGACTGCCTTTATTGTTATTTACCAGCTGCCTTCTGCCAATGCGACCCAGGTAGCCGATGCGGTTTATGCCGAGATGGACCATCTGGCAAAAGCGCTGCCGGATAACATGGTTTACAACATACCTTACGATACGACCAAATTTATCAAGCGCTCGATTGCTGAAGTCAGAACCACCCTGTTTCAGGCCGTTTTCCTGGTTATTCTGGTGGTTTTTCTGTTCCTGCAAAACTGGCGGGCAACGCTGATTCCCACACTCGCTATTCCTGTGTCCCTGATTGGTACTTTCGCCATTATGAAAGTCATGGGCTACTCGATTAATACCATAACCCTGTTTGGGCTGGTACTGGCGATCGGCGTCGTGGTCGATGATGCAATTGTCGTCATCGAAAATGTTGAAAGGCATATTACGACGCTGGGAAAGGACCCGGTCACCGCGACCAAAGATGCCATGAAGGAAGTTATCGGACCGGTTATTGCAACCACCCTGGTACTTCTGGCGGTCTTTGTTCCGGTAGGTTTCATGCCGGGCATTACCGGGGAACTGTATAAACAGTTTTCGGTAACCATTGCGGTTGCTGTCTGTATTTCATCTATCAATGCCCTGACACTCAGTCCAGCATTGTGCGCCACATTCCTCAAACCGGGGAATAGTGGTCAGGTCGGCTTGCTGAAGCCGGTTGAAGTTGCCATTACCAAACTGACGGGCGGATACACAACACTTGTCGGCATGATGCTGCGACGTGCTGGGGTCATGGGCATTCTGTTTCTGATCCTGATCAGCAGTTCGGTATGGTTGCTGAAAGCCGTGCCTACAGGTTTTGTACCCAACGAGGATCAGGGCTTTCTGTTTATGGATGTACAGCTGCCAGATGCAGCTTCCATTAACCGTACCGATGATGTGTTCCAGAAAATATCCCCCATCGTTCGCCAAGAAAAGGGTGTAGCGGAGTTCATCGCTATTACAGGCTTCAGTCTGTTCAGTGGTAACGGTTCCAATAACGGCTTTGGTATTGTTGTGCTGGATGACTGGGATCAGCGTACGACACCCGATACAAGTATAGAGGCTATATCTCAAAGGCTACAGGGTAAACTATGGGTACAGCCTGATGCCCAGATTATGGTTTTTGAAATGCCGCCGATTCCCGGACTTGGTACAGCCGGCGGGTTCGAATTCAAACTGCAGGATACTCAGGGACGATCACCCCAAGAGCTGTCTCAGGTCATGAATGGTCTGATTTACAAGGCTAATCAGGACCCGGATCTGAGTCGGGTATTTGGTACCTTTCGGGCTAATGTTCCCCAGTATTTTCTGGAAGTTGACCGCAGTAAGGTGAAAGCCATGGGCGTTAACCTGTCGGATGTATTTCTCACCCTTCAGGCACAGCTGGGATCGCTTTATATCAACGATTTCAATAAGTACTCCCGCATCTATCAGGTCATTATTCAGGCTGAAAGCCGATTCCGGGCCGAGCCTTCAGACCTGCAATACTTCTATGTCCGTAACAGCAGTAATGAAATGGTGCCGCTGGCTACCTTTGCAACCCTGACACCGATTCTGGGCCCGACCAGCCTGACCCACTTTAACCTGTACCGTTCAGCATCAATTAATGGCAGTGCCTCTCCCGGCCATAGCTCCGGTGAAGCTATTGCCGCGATGGCTCAGCTGGCATCGGAACTACCTGATGGTTACAGCTATGAATGGGCAGGCCAGTCCCGCCAGGAAATTGAAGCCGGCAACCTTGCACCCTTGCTGTTCGGGCTGGCACTTCTGTTTGTTTATCTGTTTCTGGTTGCCCAGTATGAAAGCTGGAATATTCCGTTTTCAGTCATTGCATCAGTTCCCATTGCCGCCTGCGGCGCATTGACGGCATTACTGGCTCTGGGTCGGGTCAATGATATTTATGCCCAGGTGGGGCTGGTATTGCTGATTGGTATCTGCGCCAAAACCTCGATACTTATTGTTGAATTTGCCATGGCACAGCGGCAACAAGGTATCGGCATCAAGGAGGCCGCCCATAAAGCAGCCCAGCTGAGATTTCGCGCCGTCATCATGACAGCCCTGTCTTTTATTCTGGGCACCATGCCTCTGGTTGTAGCTACCGGACCGGGCGCTGCATCCCGCCAGTCACTGGGTACAACTGTTATGTACGGTATGCTGGCCGCAACGATCTTCGGCACCCTGTTTACCCCGGTACTGTATTCACTGATTCAGCAATGGCGGGAAAAATTGAATCCTGCCGCAGCTGGCAGCCGAGCGGAAAGCACCACTGAATGACATTCACAAAAAAACTTGCCCAACAAGGACATAGCTGGAACTTCTGCCTTATCTAAAGGATCAAATAAGGCACGTTATAACAATCAATTAACTCAATAATGGAATTGCCATGCTACTGCTTTGTTTCACTGTTCCGACAACACATCTGGAAGAAGTAAAAAATGCAGTGTTTGCAGCTGGAGCCGGACGCTATCAGGATTATGAATGCAGTTGCTGGCAAACCCCGGGCCACGGTCAGTTTCAGGCCCTGAGTGGCAGCAATCCCTTTATTGGCGAAAAGGGCAAGGTAGAAGTTGTCGAAGAGTACAAGGTAGAAACATTCTTTCAGGAGCAATATCAACAACAGGTTATCAAGGCCCTGAAGCAGGCCCACCCCTATGAAGAGCCTGCTTATCAAATCTGGCCCGTCTTGTCCTGACAGGTCCAGGAATACAGCGGGTTATTATTCAGCCCCCCATCTCCATCATTCTTTCGTGCATTTTACTCTGCATTTTTGCCCGATAGTCTTGCCAGATCTTATCCTGCTCCGGTGTCAGTATCTTTTTAAGCTCTGAATCCTTACGCTGCATCATCGCCTGAATTTTCTGAGCCTTCTCACTTCGTGTACCGGATGAATCCATCAAGCTCCCTGCCTCACGGGCATAGCGCAGGTTGATGGCATTGACCTCTTTTTTCTGAATATCCGTCAGTGACAGGATACTCGTCATGGCATCGGTGATATGTCCGGCACGTTCCTCTGCCGGCATTGACATCATTTTTTCTACAGGAGAGGTGTCTGTTGAGGATGCAGCTACGGTGACAGCTGATACAACCAGACCACTTGTCAGAACAACAACTCGGGTTGTTACCAGGAAATGAGAACAGCAGGTTCTTGCTAACCAGTTAAGCTTCATGACCGGAGGATCCTGTAGGCAGGGTTAATTGACTATTTAGAAAACGATCGAGATAGCGATCGAGAAAGCTATCGAAGAAACCATCAAGCAAAAGGACAAGAATAAGATCAGAGCAGTCATACCCGATGCAGTATAGCCAAGCCCTGATCAGAAGCCGGATTCACGCCACAGAATTGTTTCAGCCTTGTGCCACCAAACCGACAGATAACTTTCAGCCCGGCCTTCAATGACCACATTCCCCCTGATTACTGTGTCCGGTAGTTGCAGTGGCGAAAGCGGCTGCAGAAATACCCGGTAGGTTCCCATCACCGGCACCATCACATTACCTTCGGTCTGCTTTACAGCGAGTCCACCACCAAAAACAGAAGCAGGATAAGGTGTCTTGAGCTCTCTCAAAGCACCTGATTCAATTTCATCAACCCTGACTCTGAAAGGCTGATAACCAGGATTTTCAGGGTAAAACCAGCCCTCCATGCCCTGACTCAATTGCCATAGATCCGACTCTTCAAGATACGCTTCCAGCTCAATATTAGATCTATCGACCAGACTGAATAATGGCTCGCCAGCACTAACCCAGTCATTGATTCTTAATGCGCGAGAGACATCAATAATCTGACCATTGGCAGGCGCATAAACCTGCAGTGAATCAAGCTGTCGCTGCAAGCTACGTACCCGGCTTAACTGGGTAGCCAGCTCGGTTTTAACCACCAGGGCCCGCTCTCGCATCTCCACATCAAAATCCTGCGCTCTCACCTGCTGCGCCAGTTCTGCCAGTTTTTCCCTGGCATCCTGCAACTCCTGCTCCAGCTTCGGAGCACTGAGACGCGTTAATAATGCACCTTCTTCCGCTACTTCACCCCATTCAGGTAATGAACTTGCCAATTGCCCCGACTGAGGTGCAAAAACCGTGATATACCGTCCCTGCAGCCAGGCTGTCAGGGTAATACTGTTACGCCAGGGAATAGCAACAAGCGCAATTACAAGGAAAGCCAGCAACAGTGTTCTGATTGTTAGCAGGTTCCAGCTGAAAAGGTTTCGGCGCTGCCACCACCGGCGCATTTCATTCCATACGGGTCGCATAATGAAGTAAACAATTTCCACCAGAAACAGAAAGATACCCAGAACCTTGATAAAGAACGAGTACACCAGTACCGCAATCCCCAGAAACAGAAAAAAGCGGTAAACCCAGATACAAAACGAGTGAACAATAAAATAGGTACGCGGCGGTTCAGGCGGTTCTTCTCCCAAACCAAACATTTTTTCCCTTAACCACCACCGGGTCATGGCAAAGGCCCGAGGCTCAAGGTTAGGTGTGCGCAACCAGTCCGACAGCAAATAATAACCATCAAAACGCATCATCGGATTAAAATTGACCAGTACACTCATCAGCCAGGTCGTAGTCGCCAACAGAAAGAAAATACTTTTCCAGATTCCTTCCGATGCCAGATTCCATAACAACACGGCAATAGCCGCAATTCCCAGTTCGGTTGCTACTCCGGCAGCGCCAATGGCCATTCGACTTCGTCGCTCTGTCAGTTTCCAGGCTTCACTGGTGTCGGTATACAACACCGGCCAACCCACCAGAAAAGCAACCCCCAGCACCGGAACACGACACCCTTTGGCTTTAGCGACATAGGCATGCCCCAATTCATGCAGCATCTTGATGGCAAACAGTGTCAGGGCATAGGCGACAATACCTTTCCAGCTAAAAAAATGCTGGAAGGTTGTCAGAAACTGGTCAAACCGCTGAGTCACTAGAATCAGGCCAGCAAAAGCACTTAGGATCAAAATGGCTATAACCGGCCAGGATCCCAGCCAGCGAACCCATGGCAATGTTGTTGAAAGGAAACGATCCGGCCGGAACAGAGGAATTCGTATAAAGAGATAAGTCTTCAGCATTCGTGACAGAATGCCGGGCTTGGCAGCCTGATACTGCTGATACCTTTTAATTTGTTCCGGATCGGCCTGGGCGAGATTATTGGCCCGGACAAAGGCGATAACTTCTTCAACATTTTCCGT
Organism: Spongorhabdus nitratireducens; assembly: GCA_947387575.1. Taxonomy (GTDB): domain Bacteria; phylum Pseudomonadota; class Gammaproteobacteria; order Pseudomonadales; family Endozoicomonadaceae; genus CANDOC01. The sequence goes on along the minus strand of CANDOC010000013.1, from coordinate 6,287 downwards.
GCTGACAGGTTGCTGCCTTTCCCAGGTCACCTGTGCTGCAATCTGCTCCGGAGCACCGGCGCCCAGTGCTGCAACAATAGCCAGTTCTATTTCACCCAACCTGAAAAAACGGTTACTTAACGGATCCTGCAGCAGCCATATGGGTGAACCATCCGGATCCGCCTCTCCCGGCATCAGGTTCAGATCATCTCTTAAAACCGGAATGGCAGGTGCTTGATCAAACACAACTTAAACACCCAGCCATTGCCGTACAGCAGCATAGGGTCGACTGAACAGGTAGTAATAGAGCGGTACATCATTACCCAGAATTTTGGCGGTACCGCGCCAGCCCAATCTGGGTATATCTTCTGTTTCCTTCAGTTCAGCCCGCCCCCGAAATGCCAGGATGTTCTCGGGAGATAGCTGCGCCTGATAGTTGGTATTTCGCAGAGTACCATCCAGTGCATGACCCGGATTAACATTCAGGAACAGTTCTACTTCGGCGTTATCCGGTAACGGCATACTGTTTGCTACCGGCAACCAGAATTCAATCTCCGCAGAAGCCGGATCAGCCACAACCATTAGCCGCTCCCCTACCCTGACCGGGCGCCCTTCCAATGCTTCCGGATCATCCAGAATCACCACACCTTCGTTTTCAGAACGGATCTCGACCCGCTGCAATTGCGACTGAAGGTAATGAACCTCTGCTGCACTTTGATCAATCCGGGTCTGTAATACCGGCAGCGGGGTCTGGTTCTGGCGGTAGCCGGTACTGGCCTGCTGGGCACGTTTGTATTCAGCCTGGGCTATTTTCAAAGCCTGAATCGCAACATCCAGCCGTGCCAGCAACGCCCGGTTATCCAGCTTCAGCAATACATCACCGGTTTCGACCCACTGGTTGGGTTGCACCACGACTTCGCCAATCACACCATCGAGCGGTGCTGTAATCGTGTCATTATTTCTCGCCACAATTTCTGCCGGAGCCAGTGCAGTCTGGTTGACCGGTAGCATTAACAGCAGAATGACGACCAATGCTGCAGCTCCGGCGATAAGCCCCCGACGTGAAGCTTTAGGCTGGAGTTTCAGCTTTGGTGTTAACTCCAATGCTTGCAGGGCATGAGCTGCAGTTTCGGCCAGATGTTGTAGCAGATTGAGTTCCTGCTTGTTCCAGACTTCAGCTCTGGCCAGAAACAGATAACCCTGCACCGCCCCTGCACCATTTTTCAGCGGCAGCCACAGGCAGTTGGCAGGGAAAAACTCTGCCCAGTCTTCCTGATATTCAGCCGGTAAACCATTAACATCAACGGGCTGAATTTTTTCTCCCTCCTGTTGCTGCAAGTACTGACACAGTCTTCTGGCCCACTGGGTAAACGGCGCATCCCGCACAGGCTCAGGCAAACCGGAAACCTGCTGTATCTGATTGTGGTGAAACAATAGCGCCGAGCGATAGCTGACAATGTGGCGCGTTTCATTCACCAGACACTGGCCCAGAGCTGATGTGCTATCAGCACGACGTACTTTCTGCTGCAGGGTCAGCAAACTTGCCAGCTGCTGCAACAGTTGCTCTGTTTCACTCATTCTGCAGCCGCCTTGCTTTGCTGGTCAGGTTTCAGCGAACCGGAATGCAACAAATCAATAGTGCCACTCATGCCTGGTAATAACCGGCCACTATGTTGCTCCAGCCGGCCAATCGCGCGCACCGTCTGGCTGACGGGATCAATACTACCGATAACCCGGTCGACCCGAGCCGATACCCGTTCACCGGTTTCATCGAGTGTCAGCTGGATTCGGGTACCAGGTTGATAGCGGTGTAGCTCCCGCGAAGGAATCAACATTTCCACTTCAAGGCTGGAGGTATCAATCAGCTCAAACATGGGATCACCCATTGAGACAAACTGATAGGGTTGTACCTGCCGGCTGGTCAGCTGCCCTGAAAATGGCGCCCGCAATTCACAGTGGCTCAGGCGGGCATTCAGTAGTTTTATTTCACTGGTTGCCATAGCGTATTCAGTGCGGCTGATTTCCAGTTCCAGTTCACTGATATTGCCCAGTTTGGCCAGTCTGCTGTTAACATCAAACTTGGCTTTGGCGCCATCACGACGGGCCGTAGCTACATCCCGCTCGGCAAAGTTTTCCCGACAATCAAACCGGGCCAGCAGCTCACCTTTTTTGATTTCATTGCCCGGTCTGCCCGATACCTCAAGCAAAATGCCGGTCATAGCGGCAGCCAATGTCGTGTAGTGCGTTGGCCTTAGCTGGCCGCGAATCCCTTCACCGGTAAAGCTTTCTGCTTCAACCGGCAGCAGGGATTCAAGCTCGTTTTCAGCTTGCACATACATACTGGCAACAACCAGCTGGCTTGCTACCAGCAGGCTCTTTACTGACAGGCTTTTTACCGGCAAGCGAGCCAGTCGCTGAAATAGGCTATTGATTTTCATAGCTTTGGTATCAGTTTGAAGCAGATACAGTCATAGCCAGTGCCGGCATTTCACCCGACTCCCAGCTGCCGAAAGTTTCTGTCAGGTGCTGGCTGATTTGAGCTACTGATTGCAGCTGATAATCTTCCGGCACCGGATTCAAGCTCAGGGAAAAAAGCAGGCTGCCGTAGGCATCCTGTGCTTCAGCGTAGGATAAGAGTCGAGCCATTGCCGAGCGCAGCGCCTTGGCATCATTCTGGATCTCATCCAGTTCGGAAACCGCCCTGTTCTGGCGTCCCTGACGCGTCAGCCGGGCAATTTCCTCATCAATACCGTGTACTTCAGACGCACGACCATAACGGGTCGCACTGTTTTTATAGTGCTGCCAAGCCAGATGCGTCTGGGCAATAATCCCCATCTGTACCGCCATCCTGCGGGTTTCGGTCAGTTGCTGGCGAGCCTCTCCCTGGGCTTCAATTTCATCTTTGGAAAACAGTCTGAATATGTCCCATGAAATTCTGACGCCAGCCTCAGCCCAGCCCTGGTTATAGAGATATTTGTTACTGTCGTACATTCCGGCATAAGAAAACTCGATACCCGGCAACAGGCGCAACAAGGCTTTGCGTGTTTCCAACTGATCGATACGTGCGTTATACATCTGGGTGGAATAATCCATTGAGTTTTCCAGCGCCAGATATTCAAGCACCTCCAGATTTGCAGGCACGCTGGGCAGGCCATTCAGCTTTCGCGGAAACTGCAGTTTGATTCGGGTGCCCGGCGGCACATTGATCATTGTCGCCAGCTCAACCTGAGCCGCATTGACTGACTGCTTCATGCTCTCCAGTTCTTGCACCGTCTCCAGCAGCAAACGTTGTTCCTGCAAGGTTGAAAGGGGTGGCTGCAACTGTTGTTTGCGAATGACCTGCAGTCGTTCAGAGGCTTTCTGAGCCAGGCTCAGCAAAACATCAATATCATTCCCAAGCTGCTGCATGGCACTGGCCCGCCAGTAAATGGCCCGGGTCTGCTGCAACAGTCGCAGCATCACTTTGCGACGGGTATTTTTGGCAATTAGAAAACGGTCTGCTTCCTGCTGGGCCTGTAGATAGCTGACCCCAAAATCCAACGCATTCCAGCTGAATTTCAGATCGGCACTGGTACGCTCGGACTCCTGAGAGGTAGAAGGTTCCAGCGACTCCCTGCCGGATTTAATGGAATAGCTACTGGAACCATTGATATTATTTCGATGATTGTATCCGCCGGAGGCCGATAACACCGGCAACATATCCATCTTCACCAATTCAAAGTTCTGATGAGAAAGAGCCTGTTCCATAAGCTGAACACGGTTATCCAGATTGTATTTAAGCGCTCTGGCCATCGCTTCAGTCAGGCTCAGGGATTCACCCAGCGGCTCCTGAGAAGCAAAAATCAATTCCGTATCCGCTTTGGCTTTTAACGAACGCTGAGCGGGATCAATAGGCTTCGGTGTTACGGCGCAGCCAGCAAGAAAAGTACAGCAGACCGATGCTGTCAGCGTCTTTTTAAGGCTTAACATTAAACTACCTTACTTAATGTATCTGTGTTGTCTGTTATACCGGGCAACAGGGATGCTGCATGCGAAACATTTCAACAGCATCCCGGACCCGTTTATTTCTGGTTAATTCAACTTTTATGTATCGATGTCGTATCAAGCAAAGCAGACAGCAAGTCATCCCGCTGTTTGGCAAAGTTATTACCGGAGACCTTCGCCAGCTGCTCGGCAAACGATTCATTGCCATTCATTGCCGAGCGCTGATCTGTTTCTGTGCGCTCTGCTTCAGTCTCAGCCTGACTGGTTGTAACACCCGCCGGAGTATCATCTGCCTCCGACTCTGACTGATCTTCAGGTGATTCTGCCAACTGCAGGTCGCCCTGATCCTGCACAGTCTCGGCAAACGTCAGATTAAATGTTGAGGCCGCTTCATTGCCCTGCAGGTCCTTACCTGCAATCCGGATATCAACGCTCTCTACTCCCTGATGCAGAGCATCTGCAACATCAACAGAAAATGTCCCTTCAGAAGCGTTGAAATAAATATAGTCAGGCAGCGGAGATCCATCCGGCAGAGTGGCTTCCATGCGGATAGGGTGGAAGGGTTCGGAGTGTTCAAATGCATCGACCGGCAAACTGAAAACAGTTATATCTTCTGTCAGTACGCGGTCTTTCAGTTGCACAGTCAGGCGAACAGGATTGATTCTCGGGTCACCCAGGATACCCGCAAACAGATCATCGCGATCCCCTGTCACAGGCAGCTGGAACAGCGGTGGTGCACTGCCACTGTCACCGGTTTGACTGTCAGGTATATGAGGCCGGTTAATAGGCAGTGTATCCGGCTCAGGTTCTACCGGGATATTGGCTTCATCCAGCCCCTGCACATTAATTACCAATGTTGCGGTTGCCGTACTGCCTTTGCCATCTGATACGGTATAGGTGAAGGTATCCTGAGCATATTCGGTACTGCCCAGTGCCTGTACTTTGCCACTGGAGTTATCAAGAATATAGCGATAACTGCCGTCGGCACTAATGATCAGCTGACCATATTCACCCTGAACAACCTGTCCGGTATTTCCTGTCTGTCCACCAATACCAATAACAGTCAGTTGATCATTCTGATCAGTATCTGAATCAACACCACTACCATTGTCGTCGGTAATGACATTCCCCGCGGTTTCTGTATTGATATCTTCTCTGACAGCACCGGAATTATCTGTTGCCACGACGGGATCATTGACACCCTGAACCGTCACTGTCAGGGAGGCAGTGGCAACCCCGCCGTTCCCATCACTGATTGAATAGGAGAAGGTTTCTGTCAGGGTCTGGCCCTGCCCCAGCGATGCCACCCTCGGATCATTATTATTGAGAATATAGCGATAGCTGCCATCACTGTTCAGAATAAGCTGGCCATATTCACCGGAACGGACACCACTATCGGTCAGGGTCAAGGTATCTCCATCCTGATCAGAGTCTTGTCCTTCCGAATCGGTAATCACATTACCACTGGTTTCAGATACCTGCCCCGGATTACCTTCATTCACTACGGCCTGATTATCTAGCGCTTCAGGCGCTGGGTTGTTAACGGTCCAGCTAAAGGTCTGATCAACATGCCCGCCCTGACCATCACTGGCTCGAACCGTAATGCTGTACTGGCCACCATTCACCTGAGAGGCATTGCGATCAATGGTGCCGGTAAGTGTACCATCGGCATTCAGAGTCAGGCCCTGCGGCAAGGCATCGGAACCATCAGCCAGTGAATAGGTCAGCTTGTCAGAAGTATCCACATCACTGAAACGACCGCTCAGATCGATATTGACGGTATCACCATCGTTGTGCGTCTGGTCAGTCAGATCACCGGCGGTCGGTGCATCATTCACCCCACCGACCGTAATCACCAGTTTTGCCGTTGAGGTCGCACCGTGTTCATCGGTGACGGTGTACTCAATCTCTGTCGTGCGCTGTTCACCCTGTTGCAGATCCTGAAAGTCATTGCCCGGATCGAAGTCATAGGTACCGTCTTCATGCAGGGTAAAGCGACCACCACTACTGCCGCGGATCGTTTCTCCCGGTGCGGCGGTATCTCCGCTTGCGTTGGTGACTTTGGATACCGCTTGGGTGGCATTGTTATCGATATCAGTGTCGTTAGTGAGCACCGAGCCACTGTTGTCTTTGGTGATCGCGATATCTTCGTTGGTGAGATTGCTGTCGGCAACTGCATCCGGTGTATCGTTGGTACCGTTAACCGTAATCACCAAGGTGGCGGTTGCCGTACCGCCCTGCCCGTCGCTGACGGTATAGCTGAATCGATCGGTCAGGGTCTGACCCTGGGCCAGTGCCTGTACCGCCGGATGATTATTATTGAG
>CANDOC010000012.1 GCA_947387575.1 Spongorhabdus nitratireducens | reverse complement strand
ATTGAATTGATCGAGTGATTATCCAGAAATAAATTTCCGAACAACACTTGCTTCGATGAAAATCTTTTATTCATCCATTACAAGCAAGTGCCCACACGAATTACTTGATTATCTTGTTAAAGAACAGCTTCCGAAGAAGTTTTCGCTGATGCTTCAGAGTGCGTCACCCCGTTCAGCGAGGCCGCTATCTTACCGCGACCGTTTTTGTTGTCAAGCACCGTGTTTGGCAGCGCCTGAATCAACATCCGGTCACTCAATGATTCGCTATGAATCAATCAATGTGGCCGGCAACGAGGAGCGCATTCTACGCAGAAACAGATCTTTGTCAACCGTCTTATATTATCCAGCACTATCTATATGCCTGAAGATCGCCTTCTACCTTCAAGCCAATATACGATGCACTTATCTTTAAGCAGGATCAGAGCGTATGATTGCCATAATTATTAATCTCCCTATCAAGTGAACAATCATCGTGGATAGCACGCTGCCGCCCAGTTACCAGTTTGAGCCCATTGGCTATATTCGATCCTGTTTCAAACAAAAGTTTGGTATTCCCCGCCAGCCCGGCTTGGCCCCCGCTGCTCATGCAACCTTGGAATTGCTACCTCCTTACAACCGCCCTGAAGCTCTAAAAGGTCTGAATGGCTTTTCTCATCTCTGGATCCAGTTTGTTTTCCATCAAACTGCAGATGAAGGATGGCGCCCGACAGTTCGCCCGCCCCGCCTGGGAGGCAGTACCCGGATTGGTGTTTTTGCAACACGTGCGACTCACAGACCAAACCCTATGGGTATGTCGGTGGTAGAGCTGCGAGGTGTTAGCGAAGCAAATGGTAGCTGCAGTATTGAGCTGGGCGCTGTTGATTTATTGGACGGCACACCCGTTCTCGATATTAAGCCCTATTTGCCTTACAGCGATTCCATTCCGGATGCCAAAACAGGTTTTGCGCCTGTTGCTCCAGAGCTTGTACCCGTCCAGTTTTCTCCAGCAGCAGATCAATACTGTATAAACTATGAAGCGGATCGTGGTCGTCCATTAAAAGCATTGATCGAACAGGTTATCAGCCAGGATCCCCGTCCTGCTTATTTACAGAGAAGGCCCGGACGCCGGCATGTGCTGGAGCTGTGGAATCTTGAAATTATCTGGTATTCAAAAGAAGATCACTTTTTAATCGATAGCATAGAGTCTGTAACACCATAATTCAGCGCTGGTGCTAGCCGAATTGCAAAACAAGGGAAACCGCAATGCTACACATAAGCAGAGCGGTTCCTCTATTAAGGTAACTCCAAGCTTTGGCATTATTTAACAGAGGGGCCATACGATATGCTCCCCAGCCAAACAGCAGAAACCATACCCACGAAGCCGCAATCCCGCCAAAAGTAAATCCACAGCGCTCCCATAAAGGGTATTGGGCTGCCAGCAGACCAATTAAGACGATCACCTCAAAAATTGCCTGTGGATTGATAAGCGCCAGACAGATACCTATTCCAAAAGTACGTAGCCCTGTCGTTTGATGTTCCAAATCGGGGTTCATCAACTTTTGAGGATCCGGTCTTTCGTGCCAGACCCTCCAGCTGTAACTCAGTAAAAAAAGTACACCAAACCATAATGCAGCCGCCTTGATACCTTCATGTCTTTCGATCAAGGCTCCGATCCCACATCCAGCCAAAATAAACAGAAAAGTATCGGCCAGGGCACACGCAGCAATAGCAGGAAAAACATGTTCACGCGCCAGTGCCTGCCTCAGCACAAACGCATTAGTCGCACCAATAGCGAAAATCATTCCCATATTGATGCCAAACCCTTTAATGAATGGAAGCCACAGGTCCGCCATGACCGAATAACCTCGCCTTTCGGCTATTGAGCTGACAGTTTTATTGGAGCTGTTTTTCAGTTATTTGAAATACAGAGCCGGAGCACCTGCATCTAAATTAGTCTCCCGGTGAATATTTCACACAAGAAAAAGCCCCATAAGGCAGCCTCGATAATTTGCAGTAAAAACATTACGCTTGCCTGAAAACAAAAATAAATCACAGGTAAAACAAATGAGTAATGAGCAACACTATCGTGCGCTTGAGGCAATGTATCAGGCTGCACCTCTGAACAAGTTCTATCTGCCTGAAATGACTGTCGAGGAAGGTACCGCTGAAATCACTATTGATATCGATAGCAAGCTGTTTCACAGCGGCGGAGCAGCACACGGTTCGGTATACTTCAAAGAGTTGGACGATGCGGCCTTTTTTGCCGTGAACTCTCTGGAGCCTGAAGTATTTGTTCTGACAACATCCTTTACCACCTATATCACTCGTCCGATCAGTCGCGGCCAGATGATCGCCAAAGGCCGGGTTGTTAACCGGAACCGTAGTCAGTGGATTGCTGAAAGCGTTGCATATGATAGTGACGGACGGGAAATTGCACGCGGGAATGGTATTTTTGTGCGCTCAAAAATGCTGCTGGCAGAGACACTAGGATACAAAGAGTATTTGAAGCAGAACATGTCAGTTTAAACATAAAAAAAGCTCGACCAGACAGTCGAGCCTTTCGACAACCAGAAGATCAAGCTGATCAGGTGCCCGATTTAACCCGGTTCCAGCCACGGGTCATAACCCGGATGATACTGGACGGCAGTTCATGGTAGGTGAACATGACACTGGCAGTCTCTTCATCAGGATAGATGCCCGGATCATTACGCACCTCGGCATCAACCAGGGCAGTGGCCGCACTGTTAGGGTTGGCGTAAGACACATAATTGGTAATTTCGGCAATCACTTCCGGACGCATCAGGTAGTTCAGGAATTTGTGGGCATTTTCCGGGTTCGGAGCATCCGCCGGGATACCGAACATATCAAACCACAGGCCGGAACCTTCCTTTGGCGTCACGTAAACAATTTTCTGACCGGTTTCTGCTTCTTCTGCACGATCACGCGCAATCAACATATCGCCGGACCAGCCTACTGCTACACAGATCTCACCACTGGCCAGATCGGTAATATAGCGGGACGAGTGGAAGTACTTCACATACGGGCGAACCGCAGACAGGACTTTTTCAGCCTCCTTGTAGTCTTTCTTGTTTTCGCTGAGCGGCTCGAGCCCGAGATAGGCCAGCGCATGCGGGAACATTTCAGTCGGAGCATCAAGGAAGGCTACACCACACTGCTGCAGCTTTTTCATATTCTCAGGGTTGAATACCAGATCCCAGCTATTCAGCGGGATATCCTTGCCCAGCACTTCACGCACCTTCTTTTCGTTGATGCCCATACCGGTGCTGCCCCACAGATAAGGGAAGGCATACTGGTTACCCGGATCAATCGCTTCCAGCTGCTTCATCAGTTTGGGATCGAGGTTCTTCCAGTTGGGAAGTTTGCTTTTGTCCAGCTTCTGAAATGCACCCGCCTTGATCTGCACGGCCATAAATTCACTGGTCGGCGCAACAACATCAAAACCGGAACGACCTGAAAGCAGCTTGCCTTCTAGCGTTTCATTACTGTCAAACACATCATAATTGACTGCGATACCGGTCTGTTTTTCAAAGACAGGAATGGTGTCTTCAGCAATATAATCAGTCCAGTTATAAACGTTCAGTTCCTGGCTCTCTTTCGCGCTTACCGCAGAGGTCATCACACAGGCTGCAGCTGTCGCCAGTAAGCTTTTAACGAAAGCATTCTTCATCAATCGGTCATCTCCACTAATGAAGGTATCGAGCCGTACCCGGCTCATTGAGTTGTTATAAGATCGGTACCAAACAGGGGCATATAACAAAACCGCCCGGTATGGGGTCAGCACCAAACCGAGCGGTATATCTACAGTGAGTTTTTCAGCAAGTCAAACCTGCTGAAGCCCAACACTTCTATTAGGTTCTGTTGACATAAGTTTGCAGCACTCAGTGGCCCGTAAAGCTGTCATACGCAAGGCGGGCTTGTGCTGGACATAGTGGTTCTATGTTCGCATAAGTCCAACGCTGTCGGATGGCAGTTTTACGGGCCACCCGAAGGGCCAAAGCGAGAGCTTCCGTGGACGGCGTTGCAACAGCTTGAAAGACATGAGTATTCCGGCGCTGTTGCGTCTTGCCACGAAAACTCTCGCTTTGGCTGAGCGCAGCAAACTTATGTCAACAGAACCTAGCTGCCGGACTTGATCCGGTTCCAGCTACGCGTCATGGTTCGAATAATTTTGGGCGGCAGCTCACGAGTAGTGAACATGATATCTGCCAGCTCCTCATTCGGATAAATGCCCGGATCATTGGCCAGATCTTTGTTTACCAGCGAGGTTGCTTCCTTGTTCGGGTTGGCAAAGTTCACATAGTTGGTGATATCTGCCATAACTGCCGGCTCCAGCAAATAGTTCAGGAACTTGTAGGCATTTTCAGGATTCGGGGCATCGGCCGGAATACCAAACATATCAAACCACAAACCGGTGGCTTCACGGGGAATAATATAAGTAATCTCATTCCCGGTTTTGGCTTCCATTGCACGATCACGGGCAATATACATATCGCCAGACCAACCCACTGCAACACAGATATCACCACTGGCCAGATCAGTAATATAACGGGAAGAGTGGTAGTACTTCACATACGGGCTGACGGCAGACAATACCTTTTCTGCTTCTTTGTAGTCAGACTTCTTCTCGCTCATGGGATCATGCCCCAGATAAGCCAGGGTATGGGAAAACATTTCGGTCGGTGCATCCAGGAAGGTCACACCACACTGCTGCAGCTTTTTCATATTTTCCGGGTTAAACACCAGGTCCCAGCTATCAAGTGATACATCATCACCAAGCACTTCACGTACTTTCTTGACGTTAACGCCAAAGCCCGTGGTACCCCAGAGATAAGGGAACGCATACTCATTGCCCGGATCAATGGCAGCCAGTTTGGCCATCAACTTGGGATCAAGGTTTTTCCAGTTAGGCAGCTTGCTTTTGTCCAGCTTCTGGAAAGCACCGGCTTTGATCTGCACCGCCATGAATTCGATACTCGGCGCTACGATATCAAAGCCGGAACGACCGGAAAGCAGTTTGCCTTCAAGGGTTTCATTACTGTCAAACACGTCATAATTGACATCAATACCGGTACGCTTTTCAAACACTGGTACAGTATCTTCGGCAATATAGTCGGACCAGTTGTAAACATTCAGCTTTTGGGTAGCTGCCGCACTGACAGCTGTAGACATGACACAGGCCGCTGCAGTGGCCAGTACGCTTTTAATGAAAGCGTTATTCATTAGACGGTGATCTCCAGTAATAGCATGCGGCAAGCCGTAACAAGCGTTAAAAACTTGTTATCCAGTGCCGCAGGCATTTTGGAGATTAAGCAGACAACTGCAAAGTGTGAGAAGTCGAAAATAACGGATAGCTTGTAACGAGACGTATAAGTAGTTATCCCCTGCCTTATTCCCTTCTAACAATCAGAGAAACAAACAACAGGAAGGAATTACATTGCCCTTGTGTGTTAACAAGGGCAATGTAATTTGGACTCTTATCTTAGTCGGTCTTATTAACAGTTACAGGACCTGAAGGAGGAGGAGGGGGAGGGGGAGGGGGAGGAGGTGCAGCCGAGGGCATTCTGGATACCTCCGTTTCCTCCGGTTTCAAAAACTCATCGTAAACTTCAGCCGGAATCTGTGTTGACAGTTTTACTTCATTCTTCAAAAAATCTACCAGGATTGGGCATTCAGATGCCATCTTGGCCTTTGTCTTCCAGGGCCAACTCATCATTAACGACGCTTCAAGATCGCCACCCTCAACACCTTGCCTTTGCAGATACGTTGTTACCGTTGCCAGCACTGGCTGGTCTTCGACCATTGCAGACCATCCCAGCATCATAGAGGGGGATAGATTATCAAGCAAAGTAAATGGCACCGGGGCAGTCATCCAGTTCGCGAAAGCCGGAACCTTCAGTATTTCTAAAATAATTTCGTCAAGAGGCGATACAGCTGCATCGTTGGTCAAAGCCAGCGTCATATCGGCTTGTAAAACCAGAGATTGAATTGCTGACAGCTTACTCATTCCTTTGTCACTGGCAAGCTGTGCAATACCACCCTCTTCCTCCATCTTCCTCAGAATCCATGAGGACATCACTGTTTTTACAATATTTCCCAGAGCCGAATGCAGCGGAATTTTACTTTCCTTTTCTACATCGATTTCTGCAAAAATGAAGTCATGCCCCAGAGCCACCTCACGAGCACCAACCAGCCCTTGAGACGCCAGGTCGAGCGTTAAAGATGTTGCAGTTTCCTCTTCCTCAATCAGAGGCTCCGCAGTCTCTTCACTTTCTGCCAAGGCAATGACAAAAGCTACATTGTTATGAATCAACCTTGAGACAAGGGCAGCCCCTTCTGGAGCATTATTGTCAAGCATGGGGTAAGCCACACTTCCAGTATTATTCACAACAAAGTGAAACAGCCTGGCGATATTGACTGCCTGCTCCTGTTCTATTTCATCGTGAACAAAGAAAACGACACCATAAACCCATATTGCTTGATTGTAGCCACGATCCTTCATTACCTGTAAGGGGCAATCAACCAGTTTAAAAGAAGGTGGGTTGGTTTTTAAATACGCAGGAAAACCAGGAAAATTAACAGTATCTGAGGGGCCTTCATCTATCCAGACATCCTGAAATTGATCAGATTGATGATCAGGGTTACCCAGATCATCCAGGCCTTTGCCCATATACGTCGCAGCAAAACTGAATTGTGTTATTAAACACAATAGCCATAACCAGAGTGAGTGTCGTATTTTCACACTTTACACCTCGTTCACAATTGAGATATCGATGCTTTGTGTTTTGGCTTCAGGGTAGAGTTATGATCAGCAGGATAGACCAGACTTTCCGAGCAGGAGGAAGATGAAACGTAATAACCTTATAATCAAAATTGTACTTCTCCCCCCCGTATCCGATAAACTTTCCCCACATCTTTGGTTTACATTGACTGCTTACAGGCTTTCAGCCCACAAATAATCATAATGCAGTTGATACAATCACTCTTCTGAGGAATTTATGAAGCTGTCCAGATTTGGTGAAAAGTTCACTTCTCGTTCCGGCATTTTGTCGCTGATGGATGATCTGGGCAATGCGCTGGCAGAAGGTGACAAGATTATGATGGGCGGTGGCAATCCAGCCCATATTCCGGAAGTAGATGCTATTTATCAGCAGGAACTTAAACGGATTGTTGACGATCAGGCTTTGTTTACTCGACTGGTTGGTACTTACGATCCACCTCAGGGCGAGAAAGAGTTTGTTCGGGAACTGGCCGCCTACCTCAACCGCCATTTCAACTGGAATCTGACTGAGCGAAATATTGCCCTGACCAACGGCAGTCAGTCAGCATTCTTTATGCTGTTCAATATGTTTGGCGGTGAATATGCCGATGGCTCTGTCCGTCGTATTCAGCTGCCCATGGCGCCGGAATATATTGGCTATGCCGATGCCGGTCTGAGTCATGATTTCTTCAGCGCCGCCAAACCCGAAATCGAATTACTGCCGCATAACCAGTTCAAATATCATGTAGATTTCCACGGTTTTCAAATTCACGATACCACCGGTGCTATTTGCGTCTCCCGCCCGACCAATCCAACTGGCAACGTAATTACTGACAAGGAACTGGAAAAGCTGCGAGCCCAGGCCTACAAGCATGATATTCCTTTGTTGCTGGACAACGCTTACGGCCTGCCCTTCCCTAACCTGATTTTCACTGAGGCGACTCCGGTCTGGGACGAAAATATTATTCTGAATATGAGTCTGTCCAAACTGGGACTGCCTGCAACCCGTACCGGAATCACTGTCGCCAGGGAAGAAGTTATCGCGGCCATGAGTGGTATCAATGCGATTACCTGTCTTGCGCCTGGCACACTGGGCGGTCTGATGACACTGGAACTGATTCGTGACGACCGCATCGACAGCCTGTGTAACAATCAGATAAAGCCCTTCTACCAACAGAAAGCAGAAGCCGCGGTTACCTATTTTGAAAAAATCATGGGGGACACACCTTACCGGGTACACAAACCGGAAGGTGCAATGTTCCTGTGGTTATGGTTTGAAGGTTTGCCAATCAGCAGCCAGGAATTATATGAGCGGCTGAAGCAGCGTGGAGTAGTTGTCGTCTCAGGACATCATTTCTTCCCGGGCATTGATGATTCACAATGGGCACATCAGCATGAGTGCCTGCGTGTTACCTATTCCCGCGACCAGAAAACCGTGGAACAGGGGCTGGATATTATTGCGCAGGAAGTGAAAGCTGCGTTCTCAGCATCCTGAAGTCTTCTTTTTAGAAAAATCAGGGCCTAACAGCCCTGATTACATTAAATCCCCATACAGTTTTGTCTCGAAGCGCGAATATTTATAGCAATACAGTGCGTTATTTATTCGTCTGACATTTTTTAATTCGTAATTTGCTTATCTCCGCAAAGCCAGTCTATTCAGGCAGCTTCGCCAATCTCTGGTTTTAGCTATCAGTGTCAAGCCGCACTTTACCTGATACGGCATATTCTGCTGCTTGGATATGATGCCGGGCTTATACAATTTGACTGAGCCCCTGTATGAACACCCCGCCCGTTTCGGCTACCGCAGGCACTTCATCCACCAGCAATACCGCTTCAGGTAAACGCCAGCTGGGAATCTGGATGTGTACTTCGCTTGTTATCGGAAACATGATCGGTTCCGGTATTTTCCTTCTCCCTTCATCTCTCGCAGCTCTTGGCCCAATCAGTATTGGTGGCTGGTTATTTACCGGAGCCGGTGCACTGTTGCTGGCGCTTATTTTTTCCCGCCTGAGCCAGATGCTGCCCAGTGCCGGCGGACCTTATGCCTATTGCCGCCAGGGGCTGGGCGAGTTTATGGGGTACCTTATTGCCTGGGGTTACTGGATCGGCCTGTGGACGGGTAATGCTGCAATTGTGGTTGCCATGACGGGTTATCTGGGCACCTTTTTCCCTATTGTCAGCAACAACCCCATCATCGGAATGGTCGTTGCACAAAGTGCCGTCTGGATTTTATCCTGGCTGAATATTCGAGGCGTCAAGAATGTGGGCACCCTGCAGCTGGTTACAACGGTGCTCAAGCTTTTGCCGTTGCTGGCTATTACCGTTGGCGGGCTGTTTTTTATGGCACCGGAAAATTTCTCTCCGGTAAACCTGAGCGAGCAAAGTAACTTTGGCGCCCTGACATCTTCGGCAGCACTCACTCTCTGGGCATTTCTGGGGCTGGAATCCGCAACGGTACCGGCAGAAAATGTTAAAGATCCGCAACGCACTATTCCCCGCTCAACCATATTGGGAACACTGTTTGCTGCGCTGCTCTATATCATTGCCACCATATCGCTAATGGGTCTGATTCCACCGGCAGAACTGGCTGGCTCAACTGCACCTTTCGCAGACGCCGCCATTCGTATGTGGGGACAGTGGGGTGGCTATGCCGTCAGTATCGGTGCCATTATCTCCTGCCTTGGTGCACTGAACGGCTGGACCCTGATGAGTGCACAGGTTCCCATGGCAGCAGCTCGCCATGGACTGTTCCCGGCATGCTTCAGTCGCCTGAACAAAAAAGGTACACCTGCAGCCGGTATCATTATCAATGCCATCATGATCAGCCTGCTACTGGCGGCCAACTTCAGTCGCGGTCTGGTTGAGCTGTTCAACTTTGTTATCAACCTCGCAGTTATGACGACACTGTTACCCTACACCATGGCAACCGTAGCTTATGTGCTGCTAAAAATTCGCGGTACCCAAACTGATAGTCAGCTTAAGACCAGTGATATTGTTATCGCTGCTCTGGCCTTTATCTACTCCGTCTGGGCACTCGCCGGCTCCGGCCCTGAAATTGTATACTGGGGCTTTCTGTTGTTGCTGGCCGGCATTCCTATTTATCTTTGGATGAAATGGCAACAGCGCCATCAGCCTCAGGCTGAAATGCTGACTCCCTGAGAGCCTGTCTGCCATAAAACCACTCATTGCAGAGCCCGCACCAAGCGGGCCTTGCAAACCCTACAATCAGAACTAGATTTATCCTGTCTGAAGCCTGATTCAGCCTGAGCTATTATCCTGAGCAAGGATAAAGCGTGCTGACATCTCCGGAGCAGTCAATGATTGGCTGTACCGGGGTTATTTCATTTGTAGCACATCCGGTTCCCATTTCATTTTCATTGCAGCTTTCCTGTCGCAGGAGGCAGTTCATGATCAAAAAGTACAGACCACCGATATTGACAGGTTGCTGCGTACTGTTGTCCGTTCTCTGCTCCCCTGCTTTTGGTGAGGCAGAGTCAGGGTCAGTGAAAGCACCCCAACCAACTGCTCAGGTTCAGCGCCAGCCCGGTTTTCTGAGGACCGATCGGCTGCAGCAGATGCTCAAAGCGATAGAAGAAAAAAAGCCGGGTATTGAAATAAACGGTATCGATATTGATCAGGTGGATGATACAAAAACCTCAGTGGCATTAATTGAATACCAGATTGATCATCAGCACCGCATGATGACATTTGATATCAATAATAATGAAATCCTGGATGACCACGCTTTTGCATCAGGCAGGGAAACCGCCAGTCAACGCCTTGACGAGATTCTGCACAAGGTCAGGCTGAGAAAACCCGGCATCGAGATTATCAGTGCTCATATCGAGGAATATGACAAAGGGCTGGTAACGGTTGTCGATTATCGTGAAGGTAGTGAGCGACGGGTTATGGAGGTAAATTCCATTACCTCAGCCGTCCTGAGTGACCATGTTTACAGCCAGCCCAAAAAAGCTGAACTGAAGCCTATCAGGGATCTCATAAAAGCTGTTGAAGCACAACACCCGAACTCCATTCTTGGTCGGCACTACCTGCGCCAGAAGGATGGCAGACTGGTTCGTATTCTGTTCTTCACCGATGGGCGCAAGCAACGACGCCAGATGATTATGGATGCTCGCACGGGAGAAATTTTATCTGACCGCACCACTCCCTGGGTCTCCCGCAGTGGAACCAGCTGAGCACCACACAGGGAAAACAAACAGGAAGCAAAAAGGCCGGTGAGTATCCCGGCCTTTTTGTTTCTTGGGCAGCACTCTCAAAGGAATACTTAAAACAAAGCTGCCACACTGAAACATATCAGCAGTAGAACAAAAAGTACCAGCAACAGAGGCCAGACAAATACCACCCAGCGGTCAAACGATATTCGACCTATCGCCAGCCCGCCCATGATCACCGCAGAAGTGGGTGTTACCAGGTTGAGCAAACCGCTTGCAGACTGGTAGGCAGTGACGACGAGATCACGGGCGACACCGGAAAAGTCTGCCAAAGGCGCCATAATCGGCATGGTAAGTACCGCCAGGCCTGAGCTGGAAGGGACAAAGAAAGAGAGTATCAGTTGGATGATAAACATCAGATTAATGAACATTACAGATGAAACATCATTCAACGCCTGTTCAGACCAATACAGTATGGTATTGGTAATCTGACCGTTATCCATTATCACCACAATGCCACGGGCCAGACCAACGACCAGCGCTACCCCCAGCAGATCTCTGGCACCATCCACAAAATTTGATGTCAGCTCCTCTTCACTCATTTTTCCCAGCAGGCCGGTCACAATCGAGGCCACCAGAAACAGTGCTGACATTTCAGCCATCCACCAGCCCCGTACAGAAACCCCGTAAACCATAATGACAAAGGCCAGCAGGAACACGACCAGAATCAGTTTTCTGGCACCGGTGAGTTCCGGCATGCTGCCTTCATCCCTTCCCTGCAGAAAATGCTTTTCATTATCTTCCTTCTGTTCGGCAACCAGAGACAGTGCCGGGTTTCGGTGTACCTTTTCGGCGTAACGCATCACATAACCGACACAGATCAACAGCCCGACAATATAAATCATTAGTCGCATATCAATGCCATCGGTGAACGGAACACCTGCGGCATCAGAAGCAATGACCGTAGCAAACGGGTTAACAGTAGAGCCCAGAGTACCGATCCCTGCTCCCAGCATAATGATGGCAACAGCCGTCATCGCATCATATCCGGCACCGATAATCACCGGGATCATCAGTGGATAAAACGCCAGCGTTTCCTCCGCCATTCCATAAATAGTGCCCCCCAGAGAGAAGAGGAACATCAGTATCGGAATCAGCCATTTTTCCCGTCCTTCTAGGGCTGCAGTCGCCTGATTGATACCGGCATCAATCGCACCGGTTTTAGTCACCACTCCCAGAAACCCACCAATAAAAAGTACGAATAGAGCGACATCGATTGCCCTGGCTTCATAGCTATCCGGATCAAAAAAGCCACTGATCGGAGCCAGTACAATCTCTTCAATGCCTTGCGGGGTTGGCTCAACCTCTTCATAAGTCCCGGGAATCGGAGTATCCCGCCCCAATTCTTCGCTTAACTGTGTCTGATAAACCCCTGCAGGAACAACCCAGGTCAATAACGCCACGAAAACGATCAGCAACATCAGGATGGTGTAAGCTGATGGAAACTTCATACCTTTCATAACCTGATAACCCTTGCCCTATAAAACCGCCCGACCAGCGGTAGTGATGCAGGACTCCGTGAGAGCTGAGCCTTTCAACAGCCAGTGTTCAATCGCTCATACCGGACAAACCGGCGTAAAGACACACGACAAACAACCGGTAAGGAACACACGAAAGTGACTATTTACAACTAACCATCGCGAAAACTAGCAATAGCGTTCGGAAACAATCCCGAAAGGCCAAAGATGAAGTGCATTGGTCTGAATACAGTTCGTTAACTTATAGACCATCCCTTCCCGATTACCAGCACAGCCAGAGCCAAGAGCTGTTCACTGAACAGCCAACATGCAGCCACCTGAAAAATCGGTTTATTGCTATATTTTCGGGGCGAGCGTTATTTCATCTGACCAAAGGAGTATGCTCATGTCCCGATTTTATGTCGGATCTGAAGTGGGCCAGCTCAAAAAAGTGTTGCTACATCGGCCTGAGCTCTCTCTCCGCCGTTTGACTCCATCCAACTGTGAAGACCTGCTGTTTGATGATGTACTCCGGGTCGAACAGGCTGGGCAGGAACATGATGCGTTTCAGAAAGTGCTGCAGGATAACGGTGTTGAAGTCTTCCTTTTAAAGCAACTGCTGGCAGAAACCCTCGCCGACCCGGAGGCAAAAGCCTGGGTACTTGATCGTCAGGTTTCACCCTATCGTTACGGACATGAGCTTGCCAAAGAGGTTCGAAGTTACTACGAAAGCATGAGTGACCGGGACCTTTCCCTGCATCTGGTGGGGGGATTAACGGTTGATGAACTGGGCTCGGAAAGCAGCAGTATGGCCCTGGGCGTTATGGAAAGCACTGACTTTATTCTGGACCCCATTCCAAACCATCTGTTTACCCGGGATACATCCTGCTGGGTCTATGGAGGGGTATCCGTCAACCCGATGGCCAAACCGGCCCGCAAAAGGGAAACAGTTCATCTCAGAGCCATCTACAAATTTCATCCGATGTTCCGCGGTGAGGAATTTAATACTTATTTTGGTGATGATGACCGGGACTTTGACCACTCCACTATCGAAGGCGGAGATGTGCTGGTCATAGGTAAAGGTGCGGTTCTGATCGGCATGTCCGAACGAACGACACCACAGGGTGTTGAGCATCTGGCAAGAGGGCTGTTTAAAACCGGTCAGGCAAGCAAGATTATTGCCTTGCAACTCCCCAAGGCCCGCAGCTGCATGCACCTTGATACTGTGTTTACCCAGATGGACTACGACTGCTTCACCTTTTATCCCGATATCATGCGGGATGATATTGCCTGCTGGGAACTCACTCCGGGCGCGACTGAAGGTGAAGTAGTGTTTACCAAAATGAAGGACAGCTTTATTAAATCCGTTGCCCGGGCTCTGGATGTCGATGAATTACGGATGATTCCCACCGGCGGTGATATCTTCGAAGCCGAGCGGGAGCAATGGAATGACGCCAATAATGTACTGGCGATAAGACCTGGCGTCGTCATCACCTATGAGCGTAACGCCTACACTATAAAGAATATGGAGCAGGCCGGTATTACCGTATTACCTATTCCCGGTGAAGACCTTGGCCGGGGTCGGGGTGGTGCCCGCTGTATGAGCTGCCCGCTGGAACGGGAAGGCATCTAGGCGGGTCTAGCCTCACATTCGGACCGCACAGCATTTCGGCACCAGCACCACACTGCGATAGTCATTACTCGCTTCCGGATTGATGACTATACGTTCTGTTCAATGATAAAGAGCATATTACGATGGCTTTTAATCTACGTAACCGCAGTTTTCTCAAGCTTCTTGACTTCACCTCCAAGGAAATCCAGTACCTGCTGGATCTTTCCAGAGACCTGAAACGCGCCAAATACGCAGGCTGTGAGCAACAGCGGCTTAAAGGCAAAAACGTTGTGCTGATTTTTGAAAAAACCTCGACCCGTACCCGCTGTGCCTTTGAAGTTGCCTGCTTTGACCAAGGGGCTAATGTCACCTTTATTGGAGGCGGCTCTCAGATGGGCCACAAGGAAAGTGTAAAAGATACTGCCCGAGTGCTTGGCAGAATGTATGACGGCATCGAATTCCGGGGCTCGGTACAGGAGCATGTCGAAGATCTGGCTAAATATTCCGGTATTCCTGTATGGAATGGCCTGACCGATGACTGGCACCCGACCCAGATTCTGGCTGACTTTCTGACCATGATCGAACACGGACGAGGCAAACAGCTGCATCAGATGAAGTTCTGTTATCTCGGCGACGGCCGTAACAATATGGGCAATTCCCTGATGGTAGGTTGTGCCAAGATGGGTGTCGACTTCAGGATTGCAGCACCAAAGGCGTTTTTCCCGGAAGAGTCGTTGGTTACACAGTGTCGTGAAATTGCAGAGCAGACCGGCGGCAAAATTCTGTTATCAGAAAATGTCGATGAAGCCGTTAAAGATTGCGACTTCCTTTATACCGATGTATGGGTATCGATGGGTGAGCCAAAAGAGGCCTGGGATGAGCGGGTTAGTTTGATGAAGCCTTATCAGGTCAATATGGATGTGATCAAAAAGACGGGCAATCCGCATGTGAAATTCCTGCACTGTCTCCCCGCCTTCCACAATGATGAAACGGTTGTCGGTAAAGAGGTTGCCGCACAATATGGAATGGCAGGCCTTGAGGTGACTGAGGATGTTTTTGAGTCAGATCATTCTATTGTCTTTGATGAAGCTGAAAATCGCCTGCATACGATCAAAGCAGTAATGGTCGCCACTCTGGGCGATTAATTTCAGCCCACTGACAATATACCTGACTATACCTTGGCTTCGAGCTCCCTCTATTAAAAAGCAAGAGGCCAAGGGACTTCCTCAATGTAAGAGCGTTACTGCATACTTTCTACAGGTTCTGATCCAGGGATTTCCAGTACAGCAGCACTCCTATCCTGTTGTGCGTAATACCCTCCTATCTCTTCTGTTGCTTTCAGAATAATCTTCCATTCTACTTTAACTTCAGTTTTGAATTTATATGTCAGTACCTTCTGTAATTCATTACGATAGTGTGTGTTTTTTGCACGACGCTTGATTTCAATAATATTGTGCTCAGACTTTTGTCCTTTAATAATTACCTTTGAGCTATCAAAATCGCGAAAATCTATACTTTTACCACCATCAGGGACAGGCATAGAACAAAGACAAGTTAATGCCATCTGGAGAGTATCAGCTTTAGATGTACGAGGCGTACAGCCCGGTATCACTTCCTTGAGTCCATCGAGGTATCCCTTGCCCGTGTGTCGACGAGCGCGTTCCAATGCAGCATGATGCATTCTCACGGCACCATCATCAGGAGAATCTTCTTCATCAGACATCATCAATTCAACTGTAGTTGAAACTGATGACGCCGATTGACTACTGATTAACTGCTGGCTGTCATCATCCGTGTACACCCCGCTATCAGTAAGCGAATCTGTTCTTGAAAACTGAACATCAATTCGGCTTTCAGGCTGTACTGTAACAAAAGGATAACTATGCTCTTCTGATTTTTCAGTATCCGGGACAGACTCAATATCAGGCCTGACTAAACAGATTTTTTTGGCTCTCTGACTATTGTCTGTCACATCAGAACTTATTGACCTGCGCTTCAGTTTTCTTTCTACTTCAACAGCGTCAAAAGAATCTAAATCAATCTCGCCAGATCTGACTAAAGCAATAAAAGTGAGTAGATATGAATAACGCAACACCATAGGTTCAATATTGAAAGCCTTTATCACTTGTTCATAACCTTGTAGACAAGCCAGATAAATCAGTTCAGGCTTTGGCATCTCAAAGCCATACTGCTGTGCAGTGTCTGACACAAGGAAGCGAGCATACTGAACTCTCTCCTGCTCAAACTCTTCCTGCTCATCTGTATCATCTGAGTCAAAAAGAAAGTAGTCCGGTGAATACCCCTGAATTTGTTTTTGAACCTCCGGAGGGAGCAGCCAGGTAGGATATTCGTAACTAATACCCGGCATACTTTCGAAATTATCTTTATAGTATGTCATCAGAGCATCAAGCTCTCCCCTGTCAGCTGCGGCAAGGAAGCTCAGCATAAACATATGGCATGAAGTGAAATCTTCCTGCAATAAATATTTGGGGTACCAGACATGAATACTTTCTTCGGGATAGCCGATTCGTAGAGTTCTTTCAATTTCAGGCATTATCTGCTGGGTTAATTTGTTTCCACTACCCAAACTGTCACCAACAAGACAATACACGACATTTTTTACAGTATCCTGGCAAACCCTTAACATCAGACAGTGCATTCCATAATCATCCCTGAAAATCACAGAATATTTTAAAGGCCTGTCTTTTTCGGGATGCATCAAAAATTCTTTCAGTTCCACCATTCCATCACAAAAAGATATTCGCTTCTTTTTTGCGAGATATTCCAGCATACGCAGTGGTAGATGATACTCTCCGGGCGTTGCAACCAATTGCAGATCACTGGCAGGACAGCACTGCCAGTCTATTCTGACCTGAGGGTTCGTTTGAACTTCTACGAGCTGTTCCTGAGATTGATGTAATACCCAGGACCTGTTTCTCCTTTTTCTGTTTCTTTCAAGCAGGGCAACTTCACTTCCCTGGATGACTTGCTGACACCCCTTGAGCTTTCGTTCGTTTTCAGCCCTGTTATATACGAGAATAAACTGAACTGCCTCAGGTATTCGTCCCAAGTCACAGCACGGTATACCTCCCAGACCTTTCGCTGCACTTGCAGATAAATTAAGCCCTATACACAAAGAATCTTCGAGTTTCGAAAATCCTTTTGAGCCCCAGTAACCACAAAATATGGAATCCATTTCCGCTGGAGGGAAACTGTTCAATGACCAAACGGGCAGCTTTATTTCTTTGACCTCGGAAAACATGCTCAGGTCAGCCAGTTGAATGAGCTTGTTGCGAATTTCGGAGCGTAAATGCACCTCCCGCACAGGCTGGCCGGTAAGAATATCGATACCAAATTCCCAGCGAGAAAAATCACGGATCAAAGCCCGCAGAACAGGCTCCTGATTAATATGCCATTCCCGATTCAGGGTTTCAGCAACAGCAAGATCCTTATCTTCAATGATGCGGCAGTGACCACAGCGAGCAAGCAGCAACGCCAAAACAAGTATCCAGCAACAACCCAAAACTGTCTGGTCTTTACATAAAATCGAGATACGCACAGAAGCATGATTCCCGTCGAGTGCTTGAGTGTCATTCGGCTGTCACACAACTTCTGGTTTTTTTGACCAGAACTGTTCACAACCAGCTTCATAGCAACCTATCCACCCTGAGTATGTTGCTCACCTTGTAAAACAAAACTTGTGTACACCAAGCAAACATAGCTGCTCAACCAGATTCAGACGCACTTTTACTACACTTATTACTTTATGATTTCGACATAGTTGTCCTTTTAGGTTATTCCTGAGTCAGGTCCATCCTCCTTCTCTGTCCAGTCAGGAGACATACTATGCTGGTAGTGATTGCACTCGGCGGTAACGCCATTCTGCAACGAGGCCAACCGCTTGAAGCTCATATTCAACGAGAAAACATTCGTGCCGCGGCAAAGTCCATTGCCGAGGTCGCAAAAGATCATCAGGTTGTTCTGACCCACGGCAACGGTCCCCAAGTCGGTCTGCTTTCCCTGATGAACGAAGCCTATGAAGAAGTCAGCCCTTATCCGCTGGATGTTCTCGGTGCTCAAACCCAGGGCATGATCGGCTTTATGTTCGAACAGGAATTACGTAACCGACTACCGGGCCGCAAAATCTGTACGATATCCACCCAGACGATTGTTGACCCTGATGACCCGGCCTTTGAAGATCCCACCAAGTTTGTCGGTCCCGTTTATACCTACGAAGAAGCCCAGCTGATGGCAGAGGCCAATCCGGGTTGGAACATCAAGGCAGACGGCAACTACTTCCGACGAGTGGTTCCTTCTCCCGAGCCTCAGGAGATTCTGGAGCTGCCCTCCCTGAAACACATCATATCCAGTGGTGACATTACCGTTATCTGCGGCGGTGGCGGTGGCATACCTGTTCGCCGTGACAGTGAAGGCCTGTTGCACGGGGTAGAAGCTGTGGTTGATAAAGACCGGGCTTCACGAGTATTGGCGGAAGGTATTCATGCCGACGCATTATTGCTACTTACCGATGTAGACAGTGTCCACACCAAGTACGGACAACCGGATTCAAAACAGATCAAGGAGATAACACCTGCCGAAATGAACCGCTTCGGCTTTGCGGACGGCAGCATGGGGCCTAAGGTGGAGTCCGTATGTCATTTCGTAAGATCGGGTGGTAAATTCGGGGCTATCGGTTCGTTGGAGAAAGCGGCCGAAATTATGCTGGGTCAGTCAGGTACTCACATCAAAATGGACGTACCGGACAACGTGATCTATTACTAGTTCCTGTCGTACAGACAGGGGCAACTTGCAGGGGCTGCTCTTTTTGACTGCAACTACCGCAGTTAGATGAAGCAATAGTACCCACAGGCAGGTTTGATGTCAGCAGCCGTCCTGCGGTATCTCGATGATCCACATCATCCGGATAGGCAGGGCGCTATGCTATTTTGAACCAGCCAGATTACAGACCTGAAACGCTCACCACCCTGACAGCTTCACTTCAGGCATGGCGAGCCACAGGATACACCCGGCAGGCCCTCCTTTTTTTCTGCGCCCTCAAGTGTCTGGCTCTGTGTTTTCACAGTGCGATGCTTTTATTTGCAGAATCAGGAGAGCGGCTTGTTTGCATTCCGATCAGTTTTGATCAAAAGCAAACAGCGGAAAACTGTGCTTCAGGTTGGATAACCCCTGGAAGAATTCATCTGCACGCTCTGATGCTGCAAGGATTTTGGGGTTTCCCGCAGCATCTTTCATTGGCGCATACCAGCCCGAGCGCCGGGCTGGTAGCCGGCATATCTGACTCAACAGGATTATCCGACGAGTTCAGACAGGCCATTGGCTACATGGCACCTACGCCGTCGCCATCCTATGGATGCCTTGTCACCCACCGGATGTTCACGCTGTGCTCAGGCTGTCTTGTTGCGGCAATTAATGGCGGTTGTACCGCTCCAACGACATATAGCCCTGTCAGCAGGAAAGCAGAAATGTCACAAAGTCTGTTACGTTATACCAACATACTGAGCATTGTCGGGGATATCATCACCGTTCATGTTCCCAACCTTACCGAGGAAAACGCCCGTGCCCTCAACGGCGACCTCGCACTGATCGAGCAGGACGGCCAACCCTACTCCCTGGCACAGATCATCAAGCTGGATCGCGAGACTGTTGCACTGCAGGTCTTTGCCGGCTGTAAGGGTCTGTCCACCGGTGCTGCGGTCTGCTTCCTGAGCGAGCCGATGAAAGCGACCTACAGCCCGAACATTCTGGGTCGTATCTTCAACGGTGCAGGTACCCCGATCGATAACGGCCCGGCTCTGGAACAGGATCCGCGTATCGAGATCGACGGCCCATCCGTTAACCCGGTTCAGCGTGTACTGGCATCTCGCATGGTACGTACCAACGTACCGATGATCGACGTATTCAACACGCTGGTTGAATCCCAGAAGATTCCGATTTTTTCCGTATCCGGTGAGCCCTACAACCAGTTCCTGGCCCGTATCGCGATTCAGGCTGAAGCCGACGTGGTAGTGTTCGGTGGCATGGGTCTGATCTTTGACGATTACCACTTCTTCAAGAGCAAGTTCGAGGAAGCCGGCGTATCTTCCCGTACTGTCATGTTCTCCAACCAGGCTTCCGACCCGACTGTAGAACGTCTGATGGTGCCGGATATGGCTCTGGCTGTGGCCGAAAACTTCGCCACCAAAGAAGGCAAGAAGGTTCTGGTACTGCTGACCGACATGACTTCCTACGCTGACGCGATGAAGGAAATCGGTGTAGCGATGGACAAGATCCCGGCTAACCGTGGCTACATGGGTGATCTGTACTCCCAGCTGGCCAAGCGTTACGAAAAGGCTGCCGACTACAAGGGTGCCGGCTCCGTAACTATCCTGGCGGTAACCACCATGCCGGGTAACGACGTAACTCACCCGGTTCCGGATAACACCGGTTACATCACCGAAGGTCAGTTCTACCTGCACGGCGGCGTACTGGATCCGTTTGGTTCCCTGTCCCGTCTGAAGCAGATGGTTATGGGTAAAGAGACCCGTGACGACCACAGCCAGATCATGAACACCATGATCCGCTTCTACTCCGACTCTGTGAACGCGAAGCAGAAGCAGGCGATGGCGTTTGAGCTGTCTAACTACGACCTCAAGACCATCAAGTTCGGCGATCTGTTCCGTGAGCGCTTCATGAGCCTCGACGCTAACATGACGCTGGAAGAAGCCCTCGACCTGTCCTGGGAGACCATGGCCAGCTGCTTCACGCCTGAAGAAACCCTGATGAAGCAGAGCCTGATCGACAAGTACTGGCCGGAACGTGAACAGGTATCAGCAGAAGTAGCAGCGGAGGCCTGATTCCATGGCCAAGATTGCGCTTAACAAAAGCTCCCTGAACAAGGAGAAGCGCAACCTCAAGACGTTTAACCGCTACCTGCCAGCGCTGGAAATGAAACGCCAGCAATTGATGGCAGAACGGAAGAAGGCGGAAGCAGCTCTTGAGGAAGCGCAGACCCGGATTCAGCAGATTCAGTTCGATGTCGGCCAGCAGTTACCGATGCTGGCCTCTGAAGATATCGCTGTAGACGACCTGGTGCGTGTCACCAATGTCGTGCTGAGCGAACAGAACATCGTCGGTACGGCTGTTCCCGTGGTGGAAAAAGTGGAAGTGGAAGTCACCCCCTACAGTTTCCTGACCAAACCCCACTGGGTGGATTATCTGGTCGAAAAGCTGCGCGAGATGGCTGAACTTCATGTTGAGCTCCAAGTGCGCAAACTGCGCCATCAGGAGATCAGCAAAGCGACCCGTACCACATCCCAGCGTGTCAATCTGTTCTCCAAGGTTCTGATTCCCCAGACCCAGAAGAACATTGCGAAGATCAAAATCTTCATGTCCGACCAGGACCGCGCCGGTGTTGTGAATGCGAAAATTTCCAAGACCAAGATTGTTGGATAAGCCTCATGAGTATCAAGAAGCTTAAGAAAATCACGGTCTACGGGCTCGCCAGCGAGAAAGAAACCATTCTCAGTGGCCTGCAGGAAACCGGGTGCGTGCACCTGATACCGCTGACCGACACACAGACAAGCATGGAAGGTCAGCTGACCGAGCCCCAGGCTGCCAAAGAGGCACTGGGCTGGCTCAACAGCTGTCCGGTCAAGCGTCGTGAAATCCATCGCAAAGATGCGGCGGATGCCGATGAAATTGTTCGCCTGGTGCAGGACAACAAAACCCGTCACCGTGATACCAGTGATCACCGTGATGACCTGACCACCCGTATTCAGTCCGTTCGCCCCTGGGGTGAAATCAACTTTGTTCCCCTGGAACAGATGGACGGTATGCGACTGTGGTTTTATGTTCTGCCTTATCAGGACGCCAGCGCACTGGAAGAACTGGAACTGCCAAGCCAAGTTATTCACCGGGATCAGAAGAACATCTACGTGGTGTTGTTGTCCCGTGAAGAACCGGCAGTCGATATTCTTCCGGTCAAGCGTTCTCACGTCGGCGAGCATCCCCTGTCCACGCTGGAACGGATGCTGGAAGAAACCGAGGTCGAACTGGAAGACATCCAGGGCGAACGTGAAGCACTGACCCGCTGGACATATGTACTGGATCAGGCCATTGCCCGTCGCGAAGACCGCAAGGCGCTGGACGACGCTCAGCGTATTGCACTGGATGACGATCAGTTCTTCCTGATTTCCGGCTGGGTACCGGTTGATGAAGAAGCACGGGTACGTGCCTTTATCGAACCGATGCCTGCCGCAATGACACTGGAAGACCCGGCTGAAGATGACACCCCTCCGACCCTGCTGGAGAAATCCGACAGTACCGGTGGTGGCGCTGACGCCATGGGCTTTTTCCAGATGCCAAGCTACCGTGCGTGGGACCCGGGCAACCTGGTGTTCTACTCATTCTCTCTGTTCTTCGCCATGATCATGAGCGATGCCATGTACAGTGCCATACTGGGCGGCATCATCTTCATGTGCCGTGGCAAACTGAAGCAGAGTGAAGCCGGTTCCCGCCTGATGAACCTGGGCTACTTTATGGCAGCCCTCGGCATCATTTGGGGTGTCTTCATCGGCAGTTACTTCGGTGCTTCGCCGGGTGAAGGCGGCCTGCTGGGCAAAATCGCGTTCATTAACCTGAACGATTATGGCGCCATGATGAAATTATCCATCGTCATCGGTGTCGGTCATTTGATGATTGCCAACATCATGACCGCCTGGATCAACCGTGATCGCAGCTATGCTCTTGCCCCCCTGGGCTGGGCCGTACTGGCTGGCGGTGGCCTGTTGATGTGGCTGGGTTACATGGGTGCTCTGGGAGCAGCTTTCCTCGACCAGATCGGCCCCGGGCTGATGATTGTCGGTGGCGTGCTGATTTTCCTGTTCACCAGCACCCGTCCTGTCAAATCTGCCAAGGATGTCGTTATGCGGGTTCTTGATGGCCTTAATGCCATCTACAACGTAACCGGTATTTTTGGCGATGTACTCAGTTACATGCGTCTGTTTGCGCTGGGTCTTTCCGGTGCATCCCTGGCCATGACTTTCAACTCGCTGGCAATGGACGTTCTGCACAGCAGCCCGGTTACCGGTGTGCTGTTTGCCGGAATCATCCTGCTCCTGGGTCACCTGCTCAACTTTGCACTTTGTATCATGAGCGGCGTGGTTCACGGCATGCGTCTCAACGTCATCGAATTTGTTAAATGGGGCCTGTCCGACGAGGGCTACCCGTTCACTGCTTTTAGTAAACAAGAGGATTAAATCAATGGAAGACTTCATCATCGCACTGGGTTGGTTGGGCGTTTTTGCACCGGTAGCACTGGGTGCTGTTGGTTCTGCAATCGGTTGTTCCGTTGCCGGTCAGGCAGCGTGTGGCGCCATGCTGGACGTTGAGTCCGGTTACGGCAAGTTCGTTGGTCTGTCCGCGATGCCTTCTTCCCAGGTTATCTACGGTATCGTAATCATGTTTACCCTGGCTGGTATCAACATGACCACCAACAGTGCTCCTGGCCTGTTCGGTATTGGTCTGCTGACCGGTATTGCCCTGATGTACTCTGCTGTTTACCAGGGTCAGGCTGTTGCCGCTGCGATCAATGCTTCCAAGAACAAGCCTGAAGTATTCGGTCTGTCCATCGCACCGGCTGCGATCGTAGAAGGTTTTGCGGTATTCGCTTTCGTATTTGCCCTGGTTATGGGCGCTAACATTAGTGCCTAAAGGCTGAGCGCCTGATCAAGGAGCTAGAAGGAGAAAGTTCGATGACCGTAGCCAACGAACAGATTTCAGTCGGTGTTCAGGAGCTGATCGAAAAGCTTCGCACCCAGGGCGTTGCCTCTGGCCGTGAAGAAGCGGATCGCATGCTGACTGATGCCCGCAATGAAGCCGCTGAAATCCTCGCCAATGCGAAGAAAGAAGCTGAAGCACTGGTTGCCCAGGCCAAGAAAGATGCTGAATTCACCGTTAAATCCGGTGAAGAAGCACTGCACATGGCTGGCCGCAACGCAGTACTGGAACTGAAAGACTTCCTGCAGAAAGATTTCGTCGAGCAGCTGCAAAACAGCATTGCCGGTGAATTCCAGAAGGAAGATCTGCTTGAAAAAATCATCCTGGAAGTGGCTTCCCGTAGCAGCCTGAAGGGTGAGAAAAACGTCGATATCATTCTGCCTCAGAAAGTTATCGGTGTTGAAGATCTGCGTGAAAACCCGGAAGAAGCCAAGGCCGGCAAGCTGATGCAAATGGCCCTGGGTCACGCCAAAGACAAACTGCTGGAAGGCACCTGCTTTGAAGTCGGTGACAAGCAGCAGTTCGGTGTTTGCTTCCGCCTGCGTGACAAGAACGTTGAAGTCGTTCTGGACGAGCACTCTGTAAGCGCAATGGTGCTGAAGCACCTGCAGCCTCGCTTCAAGGTGCTGCTGGAAGGCGTTATCAACTGATCTGGTTGATACGTTAACACCCATCCGGGTGGCAGCGGGTTTTATGATGAGACCCGCTGTCGCCACCGGCGCTGCCAACTATGATAAGCCCCGTTATTACGGGTCTGATCAGGTTACAGCGCCGGGTCATAACGGGAGTCAGATATGGCAGATACTGCCTATTACACCCTGCTGACATCACTGCCCCATATTGATTCGCTGTTTAACAGCCGGATTACGCCGATTTCCCGCTTCCAGCTGGATCGTCGTCTTTCCATGCTGCCTCAGGCGGATCGGGACACGCTGGTAAACATTGAAAATCTGCTGCACTGGGATCACCTGGACAACGACGTTGACGAAGAACGTCTGATCCGTCTGGCCGAGAAACTGCGCCAGCAAATCCCCAGTCAGACACTGCGTGATCTGGTTGACTGGCGACTGGACATGCGCACGGTGGTTTCCGCTCTGCGCCGTCGCCATCAGGGTGAGGCTGCACCGACACAGCCCAAATGGAGCTATGGCAGCCGTTACGAGTACATTCGGAGTCACTGGAACGCCCCGACTCTGGGTCTGGCTGGTGCCTTTCCCTGGATTCCGACAGTCAACGAGTGCCTGCGTACCCGTGACCATGTCACGCTGGAAAAAACGCTGCTGGAAGCGGTCTGGAAACAACTGGAACACTTGTCCACCAGACACCGTTTCGATTTTGAAGCTGTCGTAATTTACGTGCTGCGCTGGAACCTGGTATCCCGCTGGACATCCTACGACGAAAACAAGGCCGAATCCCGGTTCCGTCAGCTGGTTGATATCAGCCTGGGCGAATTCAGAGATCAACTGCCGCAGGTATAACAGCCGAGGCAATTTGCAGGCAACAGGCTTCAGGCCTTGCGCATCGATAGCGCTAAAAGTGAAAACTGAACATCCGGTCTGATCCGGGGTTTTCACCACCTGAACAACTGAAGCCTGGGGTTTGCAACTTTGAGGTAGACATGAGCAACATCGAACAACAGGCTTCCGCGCGCGTCGTGGCAGTCAACGGTGACATCCTCACCATTCAATCCATGGATCTGGGCAAGAACTCTACTCGCCTGGTGAAGAACGAAGTCGTATACGTCAAGCCGAGCCGCAAGCAGAGCGAGGATGAAGACGAGATGCTGATGTCTGAAGTCCTGCGTGTACGCGGCGACACTGCAGACATTCAGGTTTTCGAAGACACCCGTGGCGTAGCGGTTGGCGATGAAATCGTTCAGACCGGCGAAATGCTGTCTGTTGAACTCGGCCCGGGTATCCTGAGCCAGATCTACGACGGTCTGCAGAACCCGCTGGAGCGTCTGGCCCAGAAGCACGGCACCTTCCTCAAGCGTGGTGTCCAGTTCGACGCCCTGGATCGCA
Source organism: Spongorhabdus nitratireducens (assembly GCA_947387575.1). GTDB lineage: Bacteria > Pseudomonadota > Gammaproteobacteria > Pseudomonadales > Endozoicomonadaceae > CANDOC01. The sequence goes on along the minus strand of CANDOC010000012.1, from coordinate 177,294 downwards.
GCAAAACCTGGTCCTTCGTTGCAACTGCCCGCACCGGTGACAAGCTGCGTGCCGGTGAGACCATCGGTACCGTACAGGAAGGCCGTTTCACCCATAAAGTCATGGTGCCTTTCAATACGACCGGTACTGTAACTGTTGAGTGGATTCAGGAAGGTAACTTCTCTGTTGATACCATTGTTGCCCGTGTACGCGACGAACAGGGCGTGGAAAAAGAGCTGAACATGATTCAGCGCTGGCCGGTTCGTCAGTCCATCTCTGGCACCCTGTCCCAGAAAGGTGGCAAGACCGAGCGTCTGTTCCCGAATGAACCGCTGATTACCCAGCAGCGTCTGGTTGATACCTTCTTCCCGATCGCTCGTGGTGGTACCGGTTGTATCCCCGGACCTTTCGGTGCCGGCAAGACCGTTATGATGCACCAGCTGGCGAAGTACGCCGCGATCGACATCGTAATCAACATTGCCTGTGGTGAGCGTGCCGGTGAGGTTGTGGAAACCATTACTGAATTCCCGCACCTGTCCGACCCGACCAGCTCCGGTTCCCTGATGGATCGTACCACTATCATCTGTAACACCTCCTCCATGCCGGTTGCGGCGCGTGAGGCTTCCATCTACACCGGTCTGACTCTGGGTGAGTACTACCGCCAGATGGGTTACAACGTTATGCTGCTGGCGGATTCCACTTCCCGCTGGGCGCAGGCGATGCGTGAAACCTCTAACCGTCTGGAAGAAATTCCGGGTGAAGAAGGCTTCCCGGCTTACATCGACTCCTCCATCAAAGGTCTGTACGAACGCTCCGGTGTTGTCCGCAACGAAGACGGTGAAACCGGCTCCCTGACCATGATCGGTACCGTATCTCCGGCCGGTGGTAACTTTGAAGAGCCGGTAACCCAGTCCACACTGTCTACCGTGAAGTGCTTCCTGGGTCTGTCCTACGACCGCGCCTACAAGCGTTTCTTCCCCGCTGTTGACCCACTGATTTCCTGGTCCCGCTACCTGGAGCAGCTGCGTGGCTGGTATGACGAAAACCTGACTCCGGAATGGCTGGTTATGGTCAAGGAGATGCAGGATCTGACCGTACGCGGTGACAGCATCAACCAGATGATGCAGGTAACCGGTGAAGAAGGTGTGACTCTGAAAGACTATGTTGAATACCAGAAAGCCCTGTTCCTGGACATGGTTTACCTGCAGCAGGACGCATTTGATGAGGTTGACTGCGCTTGCCCGGTTGATCGCCAGAGAGCATCCTTCGGCATGGTGGTTGGACTGATTCGTCAGCAATACAACTTCTCCGGCAAGGAACAGGCACGTGATTACTTCATGCGTCTGACCGGCCTGATGAAGAACTTCAACTACGCTCACTCCAACTCTCCGGAGTACAACGGCTACTTCGAGAAGATCGAAGAACTGCGCAAGCAGTATGCTGCTGACTCTCAGGCTGCGGCCTGATCCAAAAGCCCGGGCATTGCCCGGGCTTTTTTTATCCTCTCATTCCGCCCCCATAACATCCCCTTGACTTGCAGCCTGTGCCTCTTCTGCTAAACAGAAAAGAGATGCTGGATATAAGCAACAATCAAATTCCGGGGGATAATTATATGAATTCCATCGCTCAACAACTGACATTCCTGCTGGGTGTTTTCAGCTGGCTGATGTTTGGTACGGCGGCGACTGCAGATACTTCCATATTTGGTCAACAGGTTACGGCTGGTATGCAACTTGCGGCCTACGAAGATGATGCTATTGAAGAAGATGAAGCAGAGGAAGGGTACGATTATCCTGAAGATGAACAAGAAAACTATCAGGATGATGAAGGCCTCCCTGAAGACGAAGACTACGAAGATGATGACGATGGGTATGAGGGGGATGATGAGGAAGAATATGATGAAAATGAAACTTCGTATGAGGACGATGAAAATATAGAACAGGGAGAATATGAAGAAGAGTACGACAGTGAGTATGAAGAAGAATAGCCCCTGAACAGTTTTCACCAGATCGCTTTAGAGCCCGCTCAAACCGGGCTCCAGCTCCAATCTCCTTCAGTAAATCCTTCCAAAATATTGCCCCCATCCGTACAGATACTTATGATGACCCTACTTTTTATCCGGCTGCCGTAAACAACTCAATTATAACGGCACCCTCAGCAAGCCTCTGCGGTTTCAGGATTTGCCATGCAGTTTGATATACCCCAGTCCCATAAACTCGACAGCGTCTGTTATGACATCCGTGGCCCGGTTCTTCGTGAAGCACGAAGACTGGAAGAAGAAGGCCAGCGGATTCTCAAACTGAATATCGGCAACCCTGCCCCCTTTGGCTTTGATGCCCCGGAAGAAATCATTCGGGACGTTATTCTCAATTTGCCTGAAGCCCAGGGCTACTGTGAATCGAAAGGAGTCTTTGCGGCTCGCAAAGCAGTCATGCAGTACAGCCAGCAGAAAGAGATCGCCGGCGTCACAATCGAAGATGTTTTTATTGGCAACGGTGTCAGCGAGCTGATTGTGATGGCGATGCAAGCCTTGCTGAATAATGGTGATGAGATGCTGATTCCGGCACCTGATTATCCGCTTTGGACTGCAGCCGTGACGCTTTCCGGTGGCAGCGCTGTTCACTATATGAAAGATGAACAGGCCGGCTGGCAGCCTGATCTTGATGATATTCGCAGCAAAATCACATCCAAGACCCGTGGCATCATTGTTATCAACCCCAACAATCCTACCGGGGCAGTTTATTCAAAAGAGATTCTTGAAGGCATCCTGCAAATTGCTCGAGAACATAACCTGATTGTTTTCTCTGATGAAATCTACGACAAGATTCTTTATGACGAGGCCAAGCATATCTCCACCGCCTCTCTGGCTGATGATGTGCCTTGTGTGACATTTAACGGGCTTTCCAAATCCTATCGGGCAGCAGGGTTCAGATCCGGCTGGATGACTCTGAGCGGCCCTCGCCACCGCATGAAAGGCTATCTCGAAGGGCTGGAAATTCTGGCCAATATGCGACTTTGCGCCAACGCTACCTCCCAGTTTGCAATCCAGACTGCCCTGGGAGGCTATCAGAGTATCAATGAGCTGGTTTTACCCGGAGGCCGGCTGTTGGAACAGCGCAACAGAGCCTGGGAGCTGATTAATGAGCTACCCGGAGTTTCATGTACCAAGCCGGACGGTGCAATTTACCTCTTCCCCCGGCTGGATCCCAAGGTTTATCCGATCCACGATGATCAACAGATGGTGCTTGACCTGCTGTTACAGGAAAAAATGTTGCTGGTTCAGGGCACTGGTTTTAACTGGCCAACACCTGACCACTTCCGGATTGTAACCCTGCCACGAGTAGATGATCTTGAAAGTGCAGTGGAAAGGCTTGGACGTTTCCTGTCCAGGTACAAACAATAATATGTTTGCCATTGTCAGATAATGTTAATTTGTGTTTTAATTCATCCCGCAGTCGCGTGAGGGGTTAGGCGATTGCCCTACAATCACCAGAGCAATAACTACGCCCAGTCTTCAAGGGCGAGACAGCGGGGAAGAGTGCAATGAACTGGCTGGAAAACCTGTCTTCTGACGAAGCATCAAACGACCATGGCGAAGCGCCGGTAGAACTGATGATGGAAAGTTACTATCTGATCAATGAATATCAGAAAGCTGACATCGAAGAGTAAGGGTTTGCCAGCAAGAAGCTGCTGAATCAAGTGTCTTGAAAAGGGGAGCCATTGGCTCCCCTTTTTTTGTAATCGCTATTGCTCTATCTGAACAACGCTACCTATACATCATACTTTTCGACGATATAAATACAGATGGCTCGATGTGAATTTTGTGTACCATCAAAGTTGGCAGGTCGAGTTTCGATTCTCAATATATCACCCGCTTCAAGTTCACTGCCCACTTCCAGATAATGCCGCAATGTTCGCTGGCTTTTTTGAGGCTTCAGGCAGTAAGTGACATTTCCCCAATCATCAATCACACTCATAGCTAGCTTTTCACCAGCATAAAGGGTCGCAGGTATAAGCGCATTGTTATAGCGTAATCGGGCCCCTGCCAACATCCTCCACTCATCTGACAGAATCTGGTAGTTCACTTTCAGCGCCTGAGATGTAGGCACTTTAATATCAATCGATATTCTGACCTCTTCATTAGTATCTGCCTGAGCTTCCTGAGCAGTTAAACTTCCTGAAGGGTTAAAGCCCTGCTGGATTTGGCCCGTATCATTGAAAACCCGTGCCTCAACATCCCTTTCATAATTCAAGGCCTCGGCAACATCGTCCATTTCATACGCATTAACCAGCGCAATGAAAAAAATGGAGCAACAACCCAGTGATATCAGTAGAGGCCATAGCCGCCCCTCTCCGGCCCTTCTGTCCATAGAGTGAGCCTCGCTGTTATAGATGCATGACAATGTACTAACGTACCTATCAATCAATATATCTTACATTTCAGGCAAGAACAAAAAGGCTCCCAGACAAAAACCGTTATAGCTGAAACTAAACAACAGTATGCGTTGATGAAATAAAGTTGACTAAATCAAAAACCAGCCGTAATATTCACGGCCTCTGGTGCGGGGTGGAGCAGCCTGGTAGCTCGTCGGGCTCATAACCCGAAGGTCGTCAGTTCAAATCTGGCCCCCGCTACCAACTTTAAAATCGTGAAATCTACCAGTTTCACGTATTACACGGATCGCCTGATCTGAGTAATTATCGGTGCGGGGTGGAGCAGCTTGGTAGCTCGTCGGGCTCATAACCCGAAGGTCGTCAGTTCAAATCTGGCCCCCGCTACCAACTTTAAAATCGTGAAATATACCAGTTTCACGTATTACACGGATCGCCTGATCTGCGTAATCATCGGTGCGGGGTGGAGCAGCCTGGTAGCTCGTCGGGCTCATAACCCGAAGGTCGTCAGTTCAAATCTGGCCCCCGCTACCAACTTTAAAATCGTGAAATCTACCAGTTTCACGTATTACACGGATCGCCTGATCTGAGTAATTATCGGTGCGGGGTGGAGCAGCCTGGTAGCTCGTCGGGCTCATAACCCGAAGGTCGTCAGTTCAAATCTGGCCCCCGCTACCAACTTTAAAATCGTGAAATATACCAGTTTCACGTATTACACGGATCGCCTGATCTGCGTAATTATCGGTGCGGGGTGGAGCAGCCTGGTAGCTCGTCGGGCTCATAACCCGAAGGTCGTCAGTTCAAATCTGGCCCCCGCTACCAACAATCATATTCTTAGACAGCCCTTCTACAACCACAAAATCTATTGCCATTCATTGGTGAGGCAAGTAAAGTTTTAAAAAGACTTGCAATACAGTCTTAGAATTACTGCACAAAGCCAGACTCACTCATAAGAGCCTAAAATAACAACAAAAAGATTGAGGCTGAGATGGAACTTGACCTAACTTATCTAGTCTACCCATAACAACTGATTATTCCTCATTCCAGCTGTAGTTGTCGTAGTGGATTAAGCGTCTATAAGCCATGATGTACAGCTGTATCAAATTAGCTGATTGATGGGCGGTAGCGTTGGCTTAGTCAAGCAGCTAAAAGAGGTAAAACGTTCTATTGTCGATCAGAAAGTGCAACACAGGATAAGCGCAAGAAGTCGGGGACAAGAGCTGTACATCTATTTCAATGAAAGCGTGTGTCAGCAAGATACTTGATTCAAGAGCAGATATCTAAAAGTTAGCGGACAACTCAGAATGAACTTCAAACAGCAACTTATTGACAGGTTCGACGATAAAACAGCAGTTATCGGAATCATAGGTTTAGGCTATGTCGGTCTTCCATTAATGCTTCGATACGTTGAAGCCGGTTACAAAGTAATTGGAGTAGACACTGACAAAGATAAAGTCAAAAAGTTAAATCATGGTATTTGTGAAATAAAACATATTTCATCAGAAAAAATAGCTTCAGCCATTGAGCAGAAACTGTTTGAAGCCAGCAGTGACTACGCTGACTGCACCAAAGCAGACGCTCTTATTATTTGCGTCCCAACTCCTCTTAACAAATATCGAGAGCCTGATCTCAGCTTTGTTCTTGATACGATGGACAACATTGCCCCCCATATGAAGCAAGGGCAGATTCTGGCTCTTGAGAGCACAACATACCCAGGAACGACAGAAGAAGAGTTGCTTCCCCGTATCGAAAAGACAGGACTAAAAGTCGGAGTAGATACATTCCTTGTTTACTCTCCGGAACGAGAAGACCCTGCAAACCCCAAATACGACACACGAACAATACCTAAAGTATGCGGTGGTGATACAGAGTCCTGCCAACAAGTTGGTAAAGCACTATATAGTGTAGCCATAGATAACATTGTTGCAGTTTCATCGACCAAAACTGCAGAAATGACAAAACTGCTGGAGAATATCCACCGGGCTGTAAATATCGGTCTGGTTAATGAAATGAAAGTTGTGGCTGACCGAATGGGGATCGATATCCATGAGGTGATTAGCGCTGCATCAACTAAACCTTTTGGGTTCACCCCCTACTATCCCGGCCCTGGACTCGGTGGTCACTGTATCCCTATCGACCCCTTTTACCTTACCTGGAAAGCAAGAGAGTACGGTCTCCATACACGTTTCATTGAACTGGCAGGTGAAATAAATGCTTACATGCCCTGCTTTGTAATCGAAAAGATTACTGATGCACTGAATGTCAGAGGAAAGGCTCTCAGCGAATGTACCGTCCTCGTTCTAGGTATTGCGTATAAAAAGAACGTTGATGATATGCGTGAGTCGCCTTCAGTCATTATGATGGAGAAGCTGGAGGAAAAAGGAGCTGTAATAGCTTATTCAGACCCACATGTTCCTGTATTTCCAAAAATGCGAGAACACCATTTTGAATTGAGCAGTATTCCTATTACACCAGAAACATTAAAAGAGTATGACTGCGTTATTCTAGCTACAGATCATGATGCTTTTGATTTCGAAATGATCTCCCAACACTCAAAACTGTTGATAGATACACGTGGAAAATATCATCGGCCTGCTCTCAACATTGTAAAAGCATAAGGTTAGATTAATGCTCCCCATCATAAATAATCGAAAGCTAAGAATCGGTATTGTTGGCTGTGGAAGAATATCTGCCAAACACTTTGAGGCCGTTAAAGCCCATAATAATGATCTTGACCTAAAAGCTGTCTGCGACATCGAACCAGCAACTTTAAAAAAGGCTACAGAAACTTATAAGGTACCAGGATACTCCAGCCTTTCAGCCATGCTGGAAACTGAGCAGCTGGATCTGATTTCTTTATGCACACCCAGCGGATTGCATCCAGAGCAAACCATTGCTGCAGCAAAAGCTGGCGTAAATGTTGTCAGCGAAAAGCCAATGGCTACAAGATGGTCTGATGGCCTGAACATGGTAAAAGCATGTGACGATGCAAATGTACGGCTGTTTATTGTCAAACAAAACCGGTTAAACACTACTCTTCAGCTTCTGAAGAAAGCAATCTCTGAAAAACGGTTTGGTAAAATTCATACTGTACATATAAATGTTTTCTGGACCCGCCCTCAGGAATATTACGACAGGGCTAAATGGTGCGGTACATGGGAGTTTGATGGTGGTGCCTTAATGAATCAGGCAAGCCATTATATTGACCTGATGGAATGGCTGATTGGGCCCGTTTCCGACATTCAATGCATGACGTCCACTTACCGGGACATTGAAGTAGAAGATACCGGAGTCATGAATGTCAGATGGAGAAACGGAGCGCTGGGATCAATGGCTGTGACGATGTGCACTTATCCAAAAAACCTCGAAGGCTCCATAACAATTCTTGGAGAAACTGGTACTGTACGTATTGGTGGCGTTGCAGTAAACGAAATACAGCAATGGGATTTCAGTGACCAGAAGCCCTATGACCAGGAAATTCAAAACGCCAATTATCAAACTACTTCCGTCTATGGATTTGGTCATCCCGTGTACTATAAAAATGTCATCGATACTATGCGTGGAGAGACTTCAGCAGAAACTGATGGCAGAGAAGGACTGAAATCACTGGAACTGCTAATTGGTGCATATCTTTCAGCCCGTGACGGAAAGACAGTTTCACTACCTCTTGAGTACTGAAAATGGCTGACCATAATTATACTGCACACCACACAGCTATCATCGATACCGGAGCCACTATTGGAGCCGACACCCGAGTATGGCACTGGGTTCATATCAGCTCAAATGCCGTTATCGGATCTCAGTGTTCATTAGGGCAGAATGTATATATCGGCAATCAGGTCAGTATTGGCAATAATGTAAAAATACAAAACAATGTGTCGGTATATGACAATGTAACTCTGGAAGACGATGTATTCTGTGGCCCAAGTATGGTTTTTACTAACGTCTACAACCCAAGATCAACTATAAACAGAAAAGACGAATACAAAAGCACCCTGGTAAAGCAGGGCGCCACACTGGGAGCAAACTGTACACTTGTATGCGGCATTACTGTCGGGCGCTTTGCATTTGTTGGTGCCGGTGCTGTTGTTAATTCCGATATACCTGATTACGCCCTGGTTGTTGGTGTTCCAGCACGACAAGTCGGGTGGATGAGTGAGTTTGGTGAAAAACTTGATCTCCCTTTATCCGGCAATGGCAGCTGTACATGCCCTCACACCAATGAAACCTATATATTAGAAAATAACAGAGTCTCTAAACAGACTGCCTGACAAACCTTCTCTAAAGAATTTTGATCAAAATGGAATTCACCGATTTAAAATCACAATATTTAAGTATCGAAGATAACATTAACCATCGAATTTCTGAGGTACTCCGGCACGGGAAGTATATTCTCGGCCCTGAAGTTACAGAACTGGAACAGCGTCTAGCAGAATATACTGGAGTGAAGCACTGTATTTCTGTTGCCAATGGAACAGATGCGCTACAGATATCTCTTATGGCCTTGGGAATTAAGCCCGGAGATGAAGTAATCACGCCTGCATTTTCTTATATTGCAACAGCTGAAACAGGTGCTCTCCTGGGAGCAAAGCTGGTTTATGTTGATGTAAGCCCTCAAACCTGCAATCTCGACCCTGCTCTTCTAGAGGCAGCGATCACAAAGAAAACCAGAGCTATCATTCCAGTTTCTCTATATGGACAATGCGCTGACTTTGATGCAATCAACGCTATTGCCAAAAAATATAATATTCCGGTCATAGAGGATGGCGCACAAAGCTTTGGTGCCACATACAAGGGAAAGCACTCAGGAAATCTCAGCACGATAGGTTGTACTAGCTTCTTCCCATCAAAGCCATTAGGTGCTTATGGTGACGGTGGTGCAATATTTACAAATGATGATGATATTGCTTTGATTGCGAAGCAAATAGCACGACATGGACAAGATCGGCGTTATCATCATATCAGAGTTGGAATGAACAGCAGGCTTGATACTATTCAGGCAGCAATTCTGCTGGCAAAAATGGATATCTTCGACAAAGAAGTAAAAAGGAGAGCCGAAATCGGAAGAAGGTACTCTGAACTACTTAACAGCTTGCCAAATATTACAACACCGGTTATTGATGAACACAATACAAGTGTTTATGCACAATACACTATTCAGGTAGCTGACAGAGCCAATACACTGAAGTTGTTACAGCAAGCCAACATACCTTCAGCTATCCATTATCCACTACCATTAAACCTTCAACCTGCTGTTGCAGATGAACACTGCCATGTTCCCGTTAGTGAAATGCTGGCAGAAAAAGTAATCAGTTTGCCAATGTCTCCTTATTTAACATCGACTGACCAAGAACAGGTTGTTGAAACCTTAGCCTCAATATAAAAACAACCCAGTGATATCTTGTATGCAGCCATTTCTTCCTTTTGCAACTCCAGATATTGGCGACTCTGAAATATCGGAGGTCATAGACTCGCTAAAAAATGGTTGGTTAACGACAGGACCTAAAGTAAAACAGCTTGAAAAGAACTTTTCAGAGTATCTCGGGGATGGTGTAACTGCTTTAGCTGTTAACTCAGCCACTTCAGGGCTTCATTTGGCACTGGAAGCTTTAGGTATATCCGAAGGGGACGAGGTTATACTGCCAAGCTATACCTTCACTGCAACCGCAGAGGTCATTAAATATCTTGGTGCAACCCCTGTTTTCGTTGATATCGATGCCTTTACCTATAATATTTCCCCAGAAAGTGTTTTGAACGCAATATCACCGAAAACCAAAGCAATCATGCCTGTTCATTTTGCAGGATTGGCTTGTGATATGTCTCCATTATTCGATATTGCAAAAAAATTCAATCTCTCCATTATTGAAGATGCTGCACACGCATTTCCTGCAAGTTATAAAGGAAAAAAAATAGGTACTCTGGAGTCAGATGCTACAGTATTTAGCTTTTATGCAAATAAAACAATGACAACAGCTGAAGGAGGAATGATTGTTTCCTCTAATCCAGAACTAATCAAACGAGCCAAAACCATGCGGCTTCATGGCATAAACCGAGACGTTTTTGACAGGTATAATAGCCATCTCCCTTCATGGTATTACGAAGTAGAAGCTCCCGGATATAAATACAACATGCCGGATATAAACGCAGCAATCGGCATTCATCAACTGAAACGAATAGATAATTTTCTTGAAAAACGAAACAAGCTTGCTCAATTTTACTTTGATAATCTTAAGAATCTACCTCTAACATTACCTCCCACACCAAATCAAAACGAAGATATACATGCATGGCATCTATTCCCTATATTATTAGATGAGGGAATTGACAGAGACAAAATTATAGAATCACTCTATCAACATAATATTGGCTGTTCAGTCCATTTTATCCCTCTTCATCTTCACCCTGCCTGGAAAGGCTATTGCATAAGCTACCCCAAAGATCATTTTAAAAACACTATTAATACATTTTCCAGAGAGATCTCAATACCCCTGTACACAAAAATGGATACTGGTGACGCACAGCGTGTTGTAAGTGCTCTTGGGGATATACTCAGACCTTATGTATAAATTAACAAAGCGTTCTTTCGATATAATTGTCTCTGCTATAACCATTTTATTACTCTCTCCACTCTTCATATTGATTGCTATATTTATAAAAATCAATTCGCCTGGCCCAGTCTTTTTTAGACAAGAGCGTGTTACCCAAGGGGAACGTCGATTTTACATTCACAAGTTCAGAACCATGAAACATAGCTCTAAAAAAGGGAAGCTAATTACAACATCAAACGATAGCAGAATTACTTCACTGGGAAATCACCTCAGGAAATATAAGATTGACGAACTACCACAACTTATTGATGTTTTTCTTGGAGATATGAGCCTAGTCGGCCCAAGACCAGAAGTGCCATCATATGTGAACTATTACTCAAAGCCAGCAAAGAAAAAGATTTTTTCAGTTAGAGCAGGTATAACAGATCCTGCATCAATATTGCTTGTCGATGAAAGCCTAATCCTCAGCAAGTCCAAAGATCCAGAAAAAACTTATGTCGAAGAGCTGCTACCTAAAAAAATTGATCATTACATTTCATATGTAGATCACTCAGGTTTCTTCTATGACATCAGAATTATATTACAGACCATTTATCGAATTTTTTTTCGAAGATCACACTCAACCATTCCAGATTGAATTAAATAACAAGGCCTGCAGAGTCGCAGCAAGTACCAACTGGCTGAGTGATATGCGCCCCCCTTCTTCAATATAGCGAGATGAAACCTCACCATTATTTCTCACACCCGAGTATGCATGCTTGATAGCAATACTATAACTGTAATTTGCCCACTCCTGTGGATTATCGATCGCCAGCTTGGGTAGCACCTTCACATCAACTTTACTTCTCACCTTATCTGCGAGCTCTTTTGACTTGTTTTTCCAGTCATCATCAAACCACCTCACTTTCGGCAAAGCCATCACTCCTGCATCCCACAACCGATGCAGCGAAGTAATCTGCTCCCCCTCCCAGTTAACTGGCTTGATTCGAAAGCCGGTTCCTCCATTGTCTCCATGAGGCGCAGCCTTGGAAAACCGTGACACCACATGCATGGGCTGAAACAAATCCACCATAACGTGCATCAAGCTTCGTAACATAAGTGCTTTGGCAAAATCAGATGCGCGCGGATTTCTTAACGTCTTTATTGCTTCAGAAGCAAGGGTCACAGCATTGTTAGGATTATAAGCCGGTAGTTGTCGTGGGGGATCAACGACATAAGGTTGATCAATAAAATGCCAGGATGAAAAGATGGAAAGCCCCCTGCCATTCTGCTGATCCATCCAGGTCGAAGCCTGTACAAAGTCCGTCATTGCAGGTTCTGCATCACCCAGAATCCTCAACAGCCGGTTTATTTCCTTTTTGGCAGGTTCATTTAGTCTTTCCCAGGTAATCTGGGCAGCCACCATATGTCCAACGTCATACCAGGCTCTCACTGGTGCGGCCACCAGCAAAATAAAAAGCATACAAAACTGCACAAAAAAACCAAAAGACCATTCTGTCGCTGACTTTTTCATCGTTTTCATCCTGCCGATGACATGTAATAATGCCTACAGTTTGTTCGGATACCCGCTATATTCAGCCTGCAATGCGGTACTTTTTATTTTCTGCCTGAATGCTACTGAACCATACCGGCCACAAGCCTAAGGGAACACTGACCAGGCATTACCCGTCTGCAGCAGTGATCTGGTTTATATCCAGCAACCGGGCAAACCGTCCAAGGCAGCATGACATTCGTTCCACTGAACGGGTAAAAATGTCTCTTTGGCAATACCAAACTGTCAGGACAGCAGTCTGCACAGGTGAGAAATCACCCCTCTGTTGTTTCCCTAACAGCCTCAAACAGCCATAACACAGACATATTAAGTAGTAGCACGATGTCGACATCCAACCAAGAAAACCAAACCTGGAAAAGTAAAGGCACCTTTTTGCTGGCGGCCGCCGGCTCCGCAATCGGCCTTGGAAACCTGTGGCGCTTCCCTTATATCACCGGTGAGAACGGTGGTGGAGCATTCATTCTTGTATACCTGCTGTGCGTGCTGATGCTGGGCCTGCCTCTGTTAATGGCAGAGGTCAGCCTGGGTCGCTATTCCCGTCGCAGCCCGATTACCGCTATGGGTTCACTGGCACGTCATATCGGCGCATCCCGCAGCTGGGCCGGGGTTGGTATTATGGGTGTACTGACCGGGGTAATGATTCTGTCGTTCTACAGTGTTATTGCCGGCTGGGCCATGTCCTACACCTACGAATCCTTTGCCGGTACATTCACCGGCATGCCTGCAGATGAAATTGGCAAGTTCTTCAGCAACATGATTGCTGACCCGGTCACCCTGACTATCTGGCACACCGTATTTATGCTGGCTTCCGGCATCATTGTTGGACGGGGTATTCACAAGGGACTGGAAAGCGGCCTCAAAATCATGATGCCGGCCCTGTTTATCCTGATGCTGCTTATGCTGCTGTATGCCATCACCCAGACCGGGCAGTTTGGCCGAGCTGTAGAGTTCATGTTCAAGCCTGATTTCAGTGAGCTGTCCGTCAACAGTATTATCGCAGCGATGGGACAGGCATTCTTCACCCTGAGCCTGGGCATGTGCACCATGATGACGTACGGTGCTTACATGCCAAAAGAGAACAGCATTCCGGTGACCTGTTTGAGCGTAGCCGGTCTCGACACCCTGATCGCGATCATTGCTGGTCTTTCTATCTTCCCGATCGTATTTGCTTTCGGTATGGAAGCCAGTGCCGGCCCGGGTCTGCTGTTTATCTCCATGACTACTGCATTCTCCCAGATGAGCTTTGGTGCTATCGTCGGCGGCCTGTTCTTCCTGCTTGTCACTATTGCTGCCCTCAGCTCCGCCATTTCCCTGATGGAGCCTGCCGTCGCCTGGCTGCAGGAGCGCTTCGGTATGAGCCGTGCAGGTGCAACCGTTATTGTTGGTGCCCTGATCTGGTTCGTCGGCCTCGGCTGTGTTCTGTCCTTCAACCTGTGGTCTGGCGAAGAGTACAAGCTGTTCGGCAAGACCTTCTTCGATATTCTTGATTACCTGACAGCCAACCTGATGCTGCCACTGGGTGGTATGCTGGTTGCCATCTTTGCCGGTTGGAAGATGGGTCGCAACAAGATGATGAAGGAACTGGGACTGAGCACTACCCTGTTCAACCTGTGGATGCCGCTGACCCGTATCTTTGCTCCGGCGGCGGTACTGGTAATCCTGTTTACCTCCCTGTAATCAGCAGCCCACTCCACAGACACAAAAACAGCGCCTTCTGGCGCTGTTTTTCGTTAACAAGCGGACAAGTCTGGTTTGACTCATGTCATTCAGGCGGGTTCTGCTTCCTGAACAGATTGACTGTCTTGTCTGGATTCTTTTACCGCGCGCTCTGCCCGGGCATGAAAAACATAACCCAGCAGATTCATCAGTACCTGAGCAGCCAGAATACTGGTTGACCCGGTCTGATCGTAATCCGGCGCCACTTCGCATAAGTCGATACCCACAACCTCACCCTGATGAGCAACTTGCTGGAGTACCTCCATCACCTCATAGTACTGAAAGCCACCATGACTGGGTGTGCCGGTACCCGGCGCAATAGAAGGATCAAAACCATCAATATCAATAGTGATGTAGTAGTTCACACCTTTGGGGATCAGCGCCATCACACCATCCAGCCCCAACCGGCGTACATCACGCACAGACAAAATGGTTGAGCCTGCATTTTCAGCCAGCTTGTGATCATTCCGGTTGGATGAGGAAACATTGCGAATCCCCAGCTGGGTCATGCCACTGACATAACTCTGTTCTGATGCCCGACGCATCGGATTGCCATGGCCATAACGCACACCATGACGCTCATCCACAAAATCGAGATGGGCATCAATCTGAATAATATGAATCGGCCCCTTATCGGCATATTGCTCAAATGCCCGAATACAGGGCGCATTAACCGAGTGATCACCACCAACAGTGACAGGCAGAGCACCGGCTTCAAGCATCTTGCGTACACCATATTCAATATTGGCATGGCTCTTTTTGGTATCGGTATGAACGATATCCGCATCACCAATATCAACCATATTCACGCCTTCCAGGTACATGATGTCTTCTTCATAGGAATAAGCACCACCATGTCCAAATGAAAACAGTGTTGATGCTTCCCGTACAGATCTGGGTCCCATGCGGGCACCGGAACGCCATTGAGTGCCACAGTCAAAGGGCGCTCCCATAAAGGCGACATCAGCCTGGATATTGTCCCAGTCTTCGCAGGTCGGGCTTTTGGCAAAAGTACAGAAGCCAACAAATGGAAGGTTCAGTCGACCTTTTTCGTAGGCGTTTTCGCTCATTATTATTATTCCTGTCTCGCATCTGCTCCGGTATCGAAGCAGTGTTGAGACGGGAGTATTGCAAAGATAAATGCATCAAAAAATATAAAAGTTATGATGCTTACATCAGTAAAAATTATGTATTTTTTGATCATCCACTGTTGTTTATTCCTGCAAGACTGGAACCACTCTCTTCTGGATTTCGAATGAAGGTATGGCGGCTTTAATATCCTCCAGAAATACTGTGACAATGTTACGCACCGAAGGAGAATCCCGCATCGCCAGATAAAACGATGAGTAATGGCTGAGATCCAGATGATTAATGGCTCTCATCTCCCCTTTATCCACCCAGCTTTGGGCATAATGCACCGGGAGAAATCCCATAAACTGCCCACTGATAATCAGCATGACCTGGGCTTCCATATTGCTGACATAGGCGGTGTTTTTTATGCCCGGCAAGTCAGGATTCTGCATATAGGCACGACTGGATACAGGAAACTTTTGCAAAGTCTGCCAGCTGATTTCAGCTTCCGGCATAGCAAACAACGGATGTTGTTTGCCACAGTAGAATCGATGCTCTTCCTTGTGAAGTAAGTGGTAACTCAGCACGCTATCCCGCCGCTGAAAGGGGCCAATCCCTATATGGATATGACCGCTGGTTAACTGTTGCTCCAGTGCTTCCGGAGACAAAATTTCAAGCTTGATGGAAACATCATTTTTTCTGCTGAAAAAATTCTGAATAGCCTTGTAGATAGGAAATGCTTCATTGGTGATGGTGTTATCAATCAGGCCAACACGCAATGTCCCCGTCAGCTTGTTATGAAGCTCACCCAGCTCTGCCTCAAAGTCGGAAATATTGTTCAGTATCCGCCGGCATTTCTCATAAGCCAGCTCCCCTTTCTCTGTGAGACTGAAGCCGCTTCTTCCCCGCTGACACAATTGAAAGCCAAGCCTGATTTCCAGGTCTCGTATATGAGTGCTTATGGCCGGCTGACTCATTCCCAGTGCTGCCTGGGCACTAGCAAAGCCGCCACACTCGACAACAGTGCAGAATGTGTGCAGATGTTTTACTGAATACTGGGTCATATTTTTTATTATCGTTGGTTATGCAGACTCAAATTACATTAGCTTTTATAATATATACATATGGTTTTTTATATTTTTTAATGCATACGCTTTTGCAATACTGACCCGGCATCCAACTTGCTGTGATCAAAATCGCTAATAAAAATAAACTCTATAAAGCGAGGCCTTTAAGATGTTCAAGTTAGGGACAAGCCTGCGGAATTTAACAGCATCTGCCGCAATCTTTATGTTGCCAGCGTTGTCAGTTGCCGAGGAGTGGAAATTTGCCATCGAGGAAATTCCGGGCTCCATCATGGACTCTTACGCCCAGGAATTTAAACGTCGAATTGAATCCAAAACCAATGGTGATATCACCGTCAATGTCTATCCCCAGGGCTCTCTGGGAACACCAACAGAAATCGTTGAACAGACTGCAGACACCGTCGTTCACTTTGCCAATGTATCAGTAGGCAACCTCGGCACCATTGTTCCCGAGTCCCAGTTATTCCTGCTGCCCTACACTCTGCCTTCCGACCCTGCATCTATTTCCAGAATGCTGACCACCAGCGACGTTATCTATAACGATCTGGGCAAGGACTTCGCCAGTAAAGGCCTGAAGCTGCATACCATGTACTCGGAAGGTCCACAGGTATGGACCACCAACAAGGAAGTCCGCAAACCGGCCGACCTCAAGAACTTCAAAATGCGAGTCATGGTGTCACCTATTTTGCTCAAGGCTTACGAAGATATGGGTGCCAGCCCGACTCCATTACCTTTTGGTGAAGTCTACGGCGCACTGCAGCTGAAAACGGTAGACGGCCAGATTAATCCGGTGCCAACCATTGAAGAGATGAAGTTCTATGAAGTCACCGACTATATGATCTGGGCAGGCGAGCAGGAGCTGGTCACCACTATTGTTTCCGGCACTGACTGGTACGAAACCCTGAGTCCGGAAAAACAGCAACTGATCAGCGAAACAATGACTGAAATGCGAGGCTTTATTGATGATGTGGTCGTTCGCTTCAATGAAGACAAGCTGGACAAAATCAAGGCGGCCAAACCCGATATCAAGTTTGTGAAGCTGAATGCAGAAGAGCAGTCCGTCTTCCGTGAGCGCAGCACTTCTACCCACGAAGCCTTCGAAGACATCGCTGGTGAACGTGGACAACAGCTGCTGAAAAACCTCCTTGCCGAGCTTGATGCTCAATAAGTTGCAGCTCCGGAGTTATCAGTCACTGTTCTGGTGATTGATAACTCTGTTGCTTTTCCTCTCTATCTGCTGCTGTTTATTTACCTAGCTGTGAGCCTTATATGCTGAAAGGTATTTCAAGGGGGCTGGCTCAAATCGATCTCTGGATTGGTCGTATTGAGGCAAGTATTCTCAGTCTGGCGATTATCGCCATGGCAACGAACTCGATTGCCAATGTTTTTGGCCGTTACCTGTTTAACCAAAGCCTGTATTTCTCTGACGAACTCAACCAGTTTCTGATCGTTATCATCACCTTTATGGGATTGGGTTACATCACCCGTAAAGGCAAGCATATCCGGATGTCGGCTTTCTACGATATGTGGCCGGCTAAAGTACAAAAGATGGCCATGATTGTGATTGCCCTGCTGACCGCGTTCGTGATGTTTGTACTGGCCTGGTATGCCCTTGAGTATGTGCAAAAGCTTGAGCGTCGTGGCCGAGTAACACCGGCACTGCAGGTTCCACTCTACTTGGCTTATTTCTGGGTTGCGGTCGGCTTTTTTATTGCCGGAATACAGTATCTGCTGACCGCCATCCGAAACACCGATCTTGCAGACGAAACGGTCTATATCTCATACACCACCGTCGACACCTATGACGATCCGGAAATAACCAGCGTCATCCAGAACAGTCAGGCTGGTAATAAAGCGGCGGACGAACCGCATTCAAATAACAAGCAGGAGCCATCATCATGACGTTAGTAATGCTGGGTATCATGCTGGTTCTGCTACTGGGCGGTTTCCCGATGATGATGCCGCTGCTTTGTGCAGCCATCGTCGGTTTTGTTGTCTATTACCCGAACCTGAGTCTGCAGCTCATCATTCAGCAAATGATTGGCGGGGTGAAACCATCAGCACTGATTGCGGTGCCTATGTTTATCCTCGCCGCAGATATTATTACCCGGGGCCATTCCGCTGACCGGCTGGTTGATGTGGTCATGCGCTTTATGGGGCATATTCGGGGAGGTCTGGCCGTTTCCGTAACCACCGCCTGTGCCATGTTCGGTGCCGTTTGCGGTTCGACTCAGGCAACAGTTGTTGCGATTGGTGGCGCCATGCGTCCACGGATGCTGAAGGCCGGTTATAACGACTCCTTTTCAATCGGACTGATTATTAATGCCGCCGACCTTGCGTATCTGATCCCGCCCTCCATCGGCATGATTATCTATGGTGTTATTTCAGGTACTTCTATTTCCGAGCTCTTTATTGCCGGACTGGGCCCCGGGTTACTGATTATCGTGCTGTTTTCCATGTACTGCATGTGGTACGCCAGGCGTCATAATATTCCGGTAGAACCCAAAGCCAACTGGTCTGAACGCTGGACATCACTGCGACGAGCACTCTGGCCTGCCGGGTTTCCGGTAATTGTAGTGGGAGGCATTTATGGCGGGGTATTTAGCCCGACAGAAGCAGCGGCCATCTGTGTACTCTATGCACTGGTGTTGGAGTTGCTGATTTTCCGTTCGATCAAACTGAAAGATATTGCTGATATTACCCTGTCGACCGGCGCTGTTACCTCAGTCGTCTTTATATTGATTGCAGCTGGCGCAGCATTTTCTTGGCTGCTCTCCTATGCACAGATACCTCAGCAGATTATTGCTTCACTGGGGCTGGAACAGGCCGGTGTTATTACAACGCTGATTGCAATCAATGTGGCGTTTTTCATTGGTTGTATGTTTGTTGACTCCATTGTGGTTATCCTGATTCTGGTGCCCATCTTTGCGCCGCTGGTAAAAGCTACCGGACTCGACCCGGTATTGGTGGGTGTCATGATAACCCTGCAGGTTGCAATCGGTGCCGCGACACCGCCCTTCGGCTGCAATATTTTTACTGCTGTTGCCGTCTTCAAGCGCCCGTTTGTCGATGTCATCAGAGGCATCCCCCCGTTTCTGATCATACTGTTTGCAGTCACTGTACTACTGGCAGCCTTTCCGGAGATTGCACTCTGGCCAAGAGATCTGGCTTTTCGCTGAATGAATGGATTTACATAGCGCCGGAAATAAAACATCTTAAAACAGAGGACGCTTTTCAGGTTGCGGTCGGAACAGCTTCTGAGGACATCGAAACCAGGTTGTAACCGGACCTGGTTTCGATGACAGGATCAGACCTGGCAGGGAGAGCCCATGTACTACATGATTTACATCAGCACGGCGACCACGCTGATGACTGAAGAAGAACTGACATCAATACTGGAAACAGCACGTCATAATAATGCCAGCAATAACATTACCGGCATGCTGCTCTACAGCAATGGTACCTTTATGCAGGTGCTTGAAGGGGAAGATCGGGACAAGCTTCAGGCACTTTACCAGATCATTGAACAGGACAAGCGTCACCACAGCATTATTCGCATGATCGAGGGAGAAACCCAAAAACGTCAGTTCCCGGACTGGAGTATGGGCTTCAATCATATCGAACAGGAAACCGCAGAAACCTCCGGATTTAATAATTTCATGGCTCAGTCTGCGGAAATTACCGATAAAAGCTCAATGGAAAGCACTGCCTGGCGGTTATTATTGCTGTTCAGACGTAACAACCCCAGCTAAATAATCTTTCCATGACGACTTGAGCAACTTGACAGCTCAACCTGCAACGGGATAATTTACGCCAAACGCGCCGATTTGAGACTTCAGCTTGCGGGCGCATGGATAAATACTGCTAAAAGAAGGTTTTTCAGAATTCGTCGGAAAAGCCACTCTGTTAGCAGAGTGGCTTTTTTGCATTTTACAGCCCACTCTGTACAGACCTCCTCCCCCCGACCCCTGAAATTCCGCACCTTAGCTGTATGCGGAGACCCCATGATAGAACTTAAAAATATAACCAAATCTTTCGGAGAGGGTGCCAGTGCAGTCAAAGCACTGGACGATATCACTCTGAAAGTGCCATCCGGCGCTATCTATGGCGTCGTCGGTGCCAGCGGTGCCGGCAAGAGTACCCTGATTCGCTGTGTCAACTTACTGGAACGACCGTCATCCGGTGATGTACTGGTCAATGGCCAGAATCTGGTCAAGATGAATGACCGGGAGCTGCGCCAGACTCGTCGTGATATCGGCATGATTTTCCAGCATTTCAACCTGCTCAGTAGCCGCACTGTATACGACAACATTGCATTGCCTCTGGAACTGGCTGGCAAATCAAAAGCAGAAATTCACGAAGCGATTGAACCACTGCTGCAACTGACCGGGCTGGACGAAAAACGTCAAAGTTATCCTTCCCAGTTATCTGGCGGTCAGAAGCAGCGTGTCGCCATTGCCCGCGCCCTGGCCAGCAAACCTGCGGTTCTGCTGTGTGATGAAGCTACATCAGCACTGGATCCGAAAACCACCAATGCCATTCTGCAACTGCTGAAAGATATCAATAAGCAGCTGGGCATCACCATTCTGCTGATTACCCATGAAATGGAAGTGGTGAAGTCAATTTGTGATCGTGTCGCCATTCTCCATGGCGGCCGTCTGATCGAAGAAAATGCTGTCGAGCAATTCTTTATTCAGCCACAAACTGAAATTGCCCGGGAATTTGTTCGCAGCGCCCTGCATGAGAAGCAACCAGCAGAACTGGAAGCTGATTTCCATAAGGAACCCCGTGAAGGTTCCCGGCCGGTGGTTCGCATCTCCTTTATGGGGCACAGCGCAGTAGAACCCCTGATTACCCAGGCTGCCCGCCAGTTTAATGTGGATATCAGCATTCTGCAGGCCGATATGGAAACCGTACATGGTAATCGCATGGGCTTCCTTACCGCCGAACTGATCGGTGATGAGGCTGCAACACAGGCAGCCACCAACTATCTGCAACAACATCCTGTACAAGTGGAGGTACTGGGCTATGTCAACTGATGCCTGGCTGTTACTCGGTTCTGCCTTGTGGGAAACCGTTTACATGGTGGCACTGTCCGGCGCCATGAGTTTTCTGTTTGGTATTCCGCTGGGTGTGCTGCTGTACAGCACCCGTGAAGGCAATATTCTGCAAAGCCCGCTGACTAACCAGTTGCTCGGTGCCGTGGTTAATGCTGCACGCTCAGTGCCGTTTATCATTTTGATGGTTGCCATTATTCCGCTTACCCGACTGCTGACAGGTACTTCTATCGGTACCACCGCAGCAATTGTTCCGCTGACACTGGCATCAATACCTTTCGTCGCCCGAATTGCAGAGGGTGCTCTTAACGAAGTGCCGGGCGGGTTGGTTGAAGCCGCGGAAAGTATGGGAGCCACACCGCTACAGATCATTAGCCGGGTATTGCTGCCGGAAGCACTGCCGGGACTGATCCACGGTATCACCCTGACGCTGGTCACACTGGTCAGCTACTCTGCAATGGCAGGTGCCATCGGTGGTGGTGGTCTGGGTGACTTGGGTATTCGCTATGGTTATCACCGCTTTGACGGTGTGATTATGGCGGCAACCGTCATTGTACTGATTATTCTGGTGCAACTGATCCAGATGGCCGGTGATCACCTGCACCGCAAGTTTGATCACAGCTAAACCCTGACATTGAAATAGTTTCAAGCACTTCAGTTGCCCCCTCCAGGGGCTGAAGAGACTTTATTAAAACAATCCCCCACGAGGAGATGAAAAGCATGTTCGCTGCAGTAAAAGCGTTATCCCAACTGAAAACCCTGGCGGCAACCGCCGTGATTGGCACCGCACTGGTTCTGAGTGGCTGTGGTCAGGATACTGACAAGGCCGATTCCCCGTTGAAAGTCGGCGTAATGGCCGGCCCTGAAGCCGATGTAATGAAAGCCGCGGTTGATCAGGCAGCAAAAGACAGTGGTTTGAAAGTCGAACTGGTCGAATTCTCTGACTATGTGTCGCCCAACATTGCCCTGTCCGATGGCAGCATTGATGCCAACGCCTTCCAGCACAAGCCTTACCTGGATAGCATGGTTGAAAGTCGCGGTTTCAAACTGGCAGCGGTAGGTAACACCTTTGTTTACCCGATCGCAGCGTATTCCAAGCGCCTCAAGGACATCAGCGAACTGCAGGACGGGGCAACCATTTCGATCCCGAATGATCCCAGCAATGAAGGTCGTACCCTGCTACTGTTGCACAAGCATGGCTATATCACTCTGAAAGATCCTTCAGACCTGGAAGCAACCCCGGCAGATATCAGCGACAACCCGCACAACTTCAAGTTTGTTGAACTGGAAGCTGCACAGCTGCCGCGCTCACTGGATGACGTTGACCTGGCATTTATCAATGGCACTTACTCTGTACCGGCAGGTCTGATTCCAACCCGCGATGGTCTGTTAATCGAAGACAAGGAGTCTCCCTATGTGAACCTGATCGTTGCGCGTCAGGACAACAAGGATGACCCTCGACTGCAGACTCTGCTGAAGGCTTATCAGTCACAGGCTGTTATTGATAAAGCTGAAGAGCTGTTCAAAGGCAGTGCGGTACCGGGCTGGGATGTAAAATAAATCACCTTAATATTTTTCGATAAAGGCTCTGGCTTTACATTTGATAAAGCCAGAGCCTTTCTTTATCAGTCATCCCAGTCCTCATCCTCTACATCAAAAAACTCAAACAATTCTTCTGATCTTTCGACTACTTGATACTTCAGAAACGGTGCAGCTAATGTATTCGCGGCTCCTTCCACTGTATAACAGGCTTCTGCTTGTCGTCCTCCGGCCGGATAAACCAAGCTATAAACAGCATCAGCCAATTCTCCGTTTAATTGTGACTGCTTGATCGTAATAACTATTTTTGTCTGTATTTTTTCCGGAGCAGCCCCCCTTTCTACACTTCCTTCTTTTCCATTTTTTGAAATAGTGAAAATGATTTCTGCCTGACTTGTTTCTATATCTAATGAACTTTCTTTAACAAAACAGGAACAACTGTCAACCATAGAGGCACATTCGCCTCCACTAGTCAGTTCTGGTTTCAGAGAAAAAAGCAACCCATACCCCAATGCAAATATAGGGGGAAGCTCAGGACATGCTTTACCTGCATCGGTATACTCCCCACACTCAATGACTGGCAATCTCGAAAATTTGTAAGTGCAGGGGTCAGGTTCTGATTGTTGTTTTTCTGGCTCAGAGCTCTCGCTCTGAATTTGCTCATCAATCCCTTTCGTATAAACTGTAAGTGTTTTATCTTTTTGATACAGTTCTGATGCTGAAAACTTAATTCCTATATTTTTTGAACATTCCATATCAGAGCCGCTCTTTACCTCAATCCATTCATCCCACAAAAACAGTTTTGTGTTTAGTGGACCAGAAAAACTCTGACTGGATATAAAAAAAACACCCATCAATAAAAAAAGTTTCAACAGGGTTTCATTAAAGACAAAAACTTTTTTTTGACTCATACTAAAAACCAAATTTTATACATTAGTTAGAATAAATTAATAAGGTTGGGCACAATTAAAGAAAGAAAATAAGAATAGCAGTAATTCTGAAAAAACAATCCAATGATAAATAATTACCTGAAGGCTTATACATCTTTAAAAGCATCCAATTACAACCTTGAAAAGTTGTTCTAGCAGCAACAAATAAATTACAGGGGGTTATTGAGGGTTATTCCGAAAAAGTCTGTATTATGGAGACAAGTCTCTTGTCGAAGATAAAAGCTGCAATCAACGCTAAAGTCATGATCGGCGGCACAGTACTGTTGATTTTCTTTCCCCGACATTTTTAATGCCGAATCCGGATATATTTACTGTGTAAGAACAAGTGCAGGCAGCAATGGCGCTCCGGTAGGCAATGACTACGAAACCAAAACCTTTATGCAGATACTGAAACTGGATGCTGCTAAACGACTAAACCATGAGTGGAATGTTGTAGTAAAAGAATAAAGCCTTATTAGAAAGCAGGCAGCCAGATACTGGCTGCCTTGTGAGATTATGATATTGTCGGTTTTGTCTTCATTAACTTCAGCTCAAGCAACACTGGCTCCACACCTGACAGCTTCGGACTGACTTCCAGTGACAGCTGCAGGACTGTAATCCACCCGAACAACACGGGCCCGGGGAAAGTAGTTGAAATCTGTCGCTGAAGCACTGGTATAAGCTCCCATATAGCGACCGATGACCAGATCGCCCTCTTCCAGTACCGGCATCATGATATTCTCATCCACAATATCGTTGCTGTCACAGGTCGGCCCTGTTAGAACTGCAGGTTCAAGAGGGCCCTGTTTCAGAACTGAAAGTGGAAAACGAGTATGGTCAAATAAAATGCCACTGTAAGAACCATATACGCCATCATCCAGATAATGCCACCAGCGGCCTTCACGTTTGGCGACACCCATTACTGAACAAACGGCAGTCACAGCTTCTGCTGCAAGAAAGCGACCCGGCTCTGCAATTACTTTCATTTCCTGTGGCAGTAAAGAAAGAGCTTCCCGAATCGGACGGCAGAACTCACTGATTGCCGGCAACGGCGCGTCATAGGGAACCGGAAAACCACCACCAATATCCAGCACTTCCAGCGGCATACCTTCTGCAGCAGCCTGCTCGATCAGCTCACGGCAATGGTTGATAGCATCAACATAACGGCCCGGATGAATGACCTGGGATCCAACATGGAAACACAGACCACTAACTTTCAGCCCCATGGCTTTGGCTTTTCGCAGCAACGGTAGAGCCGCTTCCAGCTCACAACCAAACTTTTTGGACAGATCAACCCGGGTGTAGGGATTCCTGAAGCTGAGCCGCAGCATCAGATTCACCTGATCACGCCAGGGGTGGAGTTTGTCCAACTCACCGGCATGATCAAATACAAAGGTACTACAGCCATATTCCAGACAACTGACAATATCTTCACGTCGTTTAACCGGGTGAGTCTGTATACAGCGCTCCGGATCAATGCCCAGCTCCTGTACCAGCGCCACTTCTCCGGCAGAAGCCAGATCAAAGCTGGAACCAGATTCATTCAGCAACTGCAGCAATTCCGGATTCGGAAAGGCTTTTACGGCGTAATGCAGGGTAACACCCGGCAATGCTTCACTCAGTGCCTGATATTGCTGGCGAACCACCGATGCATCCAGCAGCATCAGCGGCGTACCATACTGCTGAACCATCCGCTGATAGAAGCCATGCCGGGCTGGCGGGAGAATTTCCGGTACCCGCGCCTGCTCTTGAGCCACCACGCTCAGTCACCTGCCTGCTGGGTATCAGCCATACCTGGCAGATCCAGTACATACTGTGGCAGGGCAAAGCTGCCAACGTGCACTGCCGGGGTATAGTAACGGCAACGCAGACCGGACTGCTCGAAGCGACGGCTAATCTCTTCAACCGACAACTGACGCAGCGCCGGATTATCTGTCGCCCATGCAAACGTCATTTGCCCACCAACATAAGTCGGCACCGCGGCAACGTAAAAAGACACATCGTCAAAATAAGGCTTTAACCGCTGCGCACTGACAGTCACCTCTTCCGGCTGCATAAACACGACGCCATTCTGGGCTACCAGAACACCACCTTCATTCAGGCAGCGTTTGCAGCCTTCATAGAACTCGCTGGTAAACAGGGCTTCACCCGGGCCAATCGGATCAGTACAGTCAGAAATAATGACGTCGAACTTGTCAGTGCTGTTTCGCACATAATCCAGCCCATCACTGATTACCAGATTCAGACGAGGATCGTCGTAGGCTCCGGCAGAATGATTCGGCAGGAACTCCCGGCACATATCCACAACCTGACGGTCAATTTCAACCTGGGTGATATGCTCAACAGATTCATGTCGGCATACTTCACGCAGCATTCCGCCATCACCACCACCGATAATCAGCACCCGCTTGGCATTTCCGTGCGCCAGCAGCGGCACATGGGTCAGCATTTCATGGTAGAAGAATTCGTCGGCTTCCGTCGTCTGGATAACACCGTCCAGTGCCATCACCCGACCAAACCGCTGGTTGTTGAAAATAACCAGATGCTGGTGTTCGGTGCGGTTTTCAAACAGCACCTCGTCCATACCAAAGAACTGACCGTAGATACCCTTGTAAAGGGATTCATCATAACGGCGGCTATCATTCGCCTGACTGTCAGTGTGACTCATTGTACTCCCTCCTGAACGATACCCCGCAGGTGCCGGCTGACATTCATTCGGCCCGGCATAAACATTTCTTCCAGTACACTCAGGGCTCTGGAAGGTACAGCATCACCACACATGAAAATATCAAAGGCCGCAAAGTTGCGTTCCGGCCAGGTGTGAACACTGATATGGGATTCAGCCAGCACTGCTACGCCGGAAATACCCCCTTCCGGTGTAAAGTGATGCAGGTGAATATGGAGCAGGGTTGCTCCGGCCACTTCGACCGAGCGACGCAGGGCCGATTCCATCTTTTCCAGATCATCCAGATATTTGGCATCCCAGAGATCAATAATCAGATGGGTACCGGCAAAAACCTTGCCGTCACGCACAACAAAATGATCCGGGGCCACTTCATGGTCCGGTGTCACTTCATGTCCAGTGGAAGTGTGGGGAGCGGAGATATCCTGAACAGGGTTGTCGGGATAGGGAGCTTCGTTTAGCGCAGCAGCAAGCGCACGATGTGTCTGCATTAAAATTTCCTTGAAATTTTACCGTGTAGTCCGGGGTTACAGGTGTTTCTGAGACCTGCACTCAATGCCCTCAGGCCACACGGGTATTACTCGAAAGACATAAAAACCTTGGTTGGGTTGTCTATAAAGAAGATGCGGTTTATACCGGATTGATTAGTAAATGCAACTGCTCGCAACTAACGATTTTGTAATATCAAATGACGCTTACCGTGCCTTCCGCACAGCCGTAACGGAATAACGAAAAGTCTTCGAGTCCTGCTATCAAGGGGGTTTCAACAATCTGTATTAATGTCTGCCGTTTCCAATCGGTCAGCCTGCTTTTGTAACCGGTGTAGCCTTACTGTAGCGGCCAATCGTAACAATTTAGGTATTTACCCCTCCCCCCGAATCATCGAAACTGTCACTTGTACAGGGCAGGCAATAACAAATACACTGCCTCTTCGATTTTTATTCAGGAGTAGATTCTTTGACCGCCTTTCAGCGATTTTTAAAGCTTGAATCTGCAGGGGGCATTTTACTTGCTGCTGCATCTCTGCTGGCTCTGATCGTTGCCAATACACCGCTGGTTTCCTGGTACGATCTGCTGCTGCATTCCAAGCTGGAGATTTCTTTCGCCGATTACGGCATCGATAAAAGCCTGTTGCACTGGATCAATGACTTCCTGATGGCGATCTTCTTTCTGACCATCGGTCTCGAAGTCAAACGGGAATTCGTTTCAGGCGAGCTGTCCAGCCCCTCCCAGGTAGTTCTGCCGGCTATCGCCGCAGTTGCCGGCATGGTGGTTCCGGCCATGATCTACGCCTTTATGAATCAGCATGACCCTGAAGCACTCAGTGGCTGGGCGATTCCGGCGGCAACTGATATTGCCTTTGCCCTCGGGGTACTGGCACTGCTGGGCAAACGGGTACCGACCAGCCTGAAAGTATTCCTGCTGGCACTGGCGATCATTGATGACCTCGGCGCGATTATTATCATCGCCCTGTTCTATACCAACGACCTCTCCCAGACTTCACTGATTCTGGCAGGAATCTGCCTCAGTATTCTGGCCTTCATGAACTATAAAGGTGTCACTCGCCTCACACCGTTCATGCTGGTCGGTACTATTATGTGGGTCTGTGTACTCAAGTCAGGCGTTCACGCAACGCTGGCAGGTGTCTGTCTCGGACTGCTGATTCCGATGGAAGGAAGCAAACCCGGTCACTCACCGGCCGAGCACCTGGAACACGAACTGCACCCCTGGGTCGCTTTCTTTATTCTTCCGGTATTTGCTTTTGCCAACGCAGGGGTGACCCTGGACAGTGCTCAGCTGGAGAACATGTTCGGTCCGGTACCTCTGGGGATTCTGGCAGGCCTGTTTATCGGCAAGCCGCTGGGTGTGTTTGGCAGTGCCTGGATCACCATCAAACTGGGGCTGGCCCGACTGCCTTCCGGCAGTAACTGGCTGCAACTTTATGGTATCTCGCTGTTGTGTGGTGTCGGCTTTACCATGAGTATGTTTGTGGGCGGCCTTGCCTTTACCGACACGGCTTATATGCAGGCTGACCGGATTGGTATCCTGCTGGGCTCGATACTCTCAGCAGTAGTGGGTTATCTGGTACTGGACTATAGCGCCCGCCGCAAGGAAAAAGCTCAGGCAGTATCTGCCAGATAACACTATCAGGCTTCTGCCACGGAGCTGCCTTCTATAACGGGGAAATCTCCCTGTAAAAACCCAGCCGGAGTAGTTTATACTCCGGCTGCCTCCTGACCCATTATAAAACGTCTTATAACCTTGCAGACCAGCCGAGAAAAACCATGCCTGCACCGGAAGCCATGTCATCCTCCACTTCGTCCCTTCAGCGCCGCGGTGTACTACTGGTTAACCTGGGTTCACCGGACTCGACTTCTGTTCCGGATGTCCGTCGCTATCTGAACCAGTTCCTGATGGACCGCTATGTGATCGATCTGCCCTGGTTACTGCGGCGCTTTATTGTCAGTGCCTTCGTACTGCCCAAGCGGCCACAGGAATCTGCTGAAGCCTATGCTTCCATCTGGACACCGGAAGGCTCTCCCCTGAAAGTAAACAGCCAGAAGCTGACCGATAAGCTGCAACAGCAAACTGATCTCCCGGTTCGACTGGCCATGCGTTACGCCAGCCCGGATATGGAAACCGAGTTGACAGCACTGGCCCGTCAACCCGGTATTGAAGAAATCCTGCTGTTGCCCCTGTATCCGCACTACGCCATGTCGACAGTAAAAACTGTGGTTGAAGAAGCACAGCGTATCATCAGCAAGCACCAGTTAAATGTGCAGCTGAAAGTGCAGCCAGTGTTTTACGATGACAAAGACTATATAGAAGCACTGGTAGAAAGTGCCCGCCCGTGGCTGGAGCAACCTTATGACCACCTGCTGTTCAGCTATCACGGTTTGCCCGAGCGTCATCTTAAGAAAGATGATCCTACCGGCAGTCACTGCCTGTCTTCACAGGATTGTTGCCAGCGCAGTTCCACTGCACATCCCACCTGCTACAGGCACCAGATTTACCGCACGACTGCTGAATTTGTTGAAAGAGCCGAGATTCCGGTAGATCGCTACTCTGTTGCATTTCAATCCAGGCTGGGACGTGACAAATGGCTTGAGCCCTACACCGAGCCCCAGTTACAGGAACTTGCCGCCAACGGAGTGAAGAACCTGCTGGTAATCTGCCCGGCCTTCGTAGCTGACTGTATCGAGACGCTGGAAGAGATCGGAATTCGCGGTCAGGAAGTATTTCAGGAAGCTGGCGGCGAAAAGCTGACTCTGATCCCCTGCCTCAATGATCATCCCATGTGGGTGAATACGATTCAGAGCTGGATCGAAAAGCCCTGAATGATTGCTCACTATTTTTGACTCAGGTGTTGCTATCTTACTGATCCTGTTATAAATTACGCCGCGTCCTGAGGCAGCAACCACTGCCCCGGATCAAAACTTGGTGAGGTGTCCGAGTGGCCGAAGGAGCACGCCTGGAAAGTGTGTATACGGAAACGTATCGAGGGTTCGAATCCCTCCCTCACCGCCATATCAGAAAAGCCCGATTCATATGAATCGGGCTTTTTTTGTTTTTCTCCCCGCCAAATCTGATCAAAACCCGCTAAACTTCGTATCTTCCGCTCCAGACAAGTGCAATAAGACAAAAAAAAGAGTGAACTACTCATAGCATTCACGCTCACAACTTATATAATAAGCCCCATGTTAAAAGTGCTTTATTATTTATGTACCGGTTCAGATTATCTGAATCAGAATGCTTGGGTGTAGTAGCCCGTCCTGCGTTTCATAAGCAATAACAAAACTTCTAGCACCACCGCCTTGCGTTTGCGAGGTGTTATTCATGTTTAAAATTCAGGATGACGATTATGTCTACTACTACCGGTACCGTTAAGTGGTTCAACGAAGAGAAAGGTTTTGGTTTCATCGCTCAGGACAACGGTCCTGACGTATTTGCCCACTTCCGTCAGATCGTTGGCGACGGCTTCAAGACCCTGGCTGAAGGCCAAAAGGTTAAGTTCACTGTAACTCAGGGCCAGAAAGGTCCTCAGGCAGAGAACATCGAAGCTCTGTAATTCAGATGCTTTGTGAATCCGGCACCCGTTAGCGGTTAGAGTCGGATTACAGTTTCACCTTTCAGGTGAACAAAAAGGGTAATGCATATTGCATTACCCTTTTTTATTATCTTCCGAAAAGCAGTCACCTGCCTGCTTCTGGTGCAGATAATCGATTTTTTCTGATATTTGCCTGTGCGTCTGCAGGGCACACTCAAGAACATCTTCAATCCTTTTCTTCTGCTCCAGCAGCACTTGCAACGCCTCCACTTTAGACATTTCTTTCGCCATAAAAGCATCCAGCAATGGCGCAATATCTTTCAGGGTAAAACCAATAGCCTGCCCCTGCTTTATAAGCTGCAGGCGCCTGACCGTTTCATCCGGAAAATCACGATACTGGCGGCTACCTGCCTGAACGGGCTTGGAATAAATCAGCCCCAGTGACTCATAGTGACGCACCAGGGCTTTTGACACTTGAGCCTGACGGCAAAGTTCGCTGACTTTCACAAGTTATCTCTTGACTGAGCGGTATAGGTCACAGTTTACACTGCGACCCTGAATAGCAGACAGGAGAATGCTAATGCTTTGCAAAAAGTGGACAGCAGCCGATATGCCGGATTTGTCCGGTAAAGTCGCAATAGTGACGGGTGCCAATACCGGACTCGGATATAAAACCAGTCTTGAGCTTGCACGCAAGGGTGCGCACGTTGTCATGACAGCCCGCAATATCAACAAAGGTCAGCAGGCGATAGAGCAGATTCAGACACAATTTCCCGGGGCAAAGCTTTGCCTGCTTCAGCTGGATCTGACCGACACAAATACAATTGCTACATTCGCTGCAGAACTTAGCAACAGATTCAGTTCTCTGGATTTACTGATCTGTAATGGCGGTGTAGTTAATCTGGAAACCCGGATGCAGACTTCCCGCGGGTATGAAATGCACTTTGCTACCAACCACCTCGGTCACTTTGCGCTTACACAGGCTTTGCTCCCCCTGCTGGATAAAGCTGAAAAAGCCAGAGTTGTTGTGGTCTCAAGTGGTGGATATGCCTTTGGAGATCTCGACTTCGATGACCTGCACTGGCAACACAGACCCTACAACCGGGTAAAAGTATACGGCACCAGTAAACTCGCCAATTTACTGTTTGTCCACCAGCTCAATAAACAACTTGCCAACAGCAATTCGTCAACCATTGCCGTAAGTGCTCATCCGGGACTTACTGCATCCGAACGCCAGCAAGCAGAAGGCGTCGGAGGTTGTTTATCAAAATGGCTGGCATCACCGCTTGATACAGGGGTAAAGCCTCAACTTTATGCTGCTACGGCACCTGATGTTAAAGCTGGCCAGTACTATGGGCCGCGTTTTGGACTACGCGGGTCACCGGCAGCCAAATCTCTCAAGCCTGTAGCCACCGATGACACTGCAGCCAAACGACTATGGCAAATATCGACAGCTTTGCTTCAGTAGTCGGTTTCTGCAAAGAGCACCTAAACTAAGCACTCGCTCTGTAACCGGTACCCCGGAGGTTCAAGATGCGGGTGTTCAACCTATTTCGCTACGCATGGTTAATCGTTTGTATTGCGCTGTTATCGGCCTGTAGTTCCGAGCCGGTAAAAGACTCATCGAAATCGAAGCTGTGTGATGGCAAGGTGCATCGACTGACAGTCCTGCATACCAATGACAACCATGGTCACTTCTGGCGCAACCATCGTGGTGAAGGCGGTATGGCCGCCCGTAAAACCCTGGTCGACCAGATCAGAAAAGAAGTTGAGGCAGAAGGCGGTGCAGTGATACTGCTATCCGGCGGCGATATCAATACCGGTGTTCCCTCTTCAGACCTGCTCGATGCACTGCCTGATATCAAGGGCATGAATCTGATCGGCTACGATGCATCCGCCGTGGGCAATCATGAATTCGATAACCCGCTGCCGATCCTGATGCAGCAGGCCAAATGGGCAGAATTTCCTCTTCTCGCAGCCAATATCTATCGGCGGGATAACGGCCAGCGACTGTTCAAACCCTACACCATTCTCACAGCAGGTGATTTGAAAGTAGCGGTTATTGGTCTCACGACCCTTGATACAGTCACTACCTCCAATCCGGATGTGGTCAAGGATCTGGATTTTCGTGACCCGGTCACCGAAGCTACAGCACTAATGCCCGAGCTGCAGAAACAGGCCGATATTGTGATTGCCGCAACCCATCTGGGCTGGTACTTCCGTGGAGAACATGGTGTTAATGCGCCCGGTGATTACCGGCTGGCCAATGAAGTCGATGGTGTTGATGTTATTGCCGGCGGCCATTCCCAGGATCCGCTATTCCGTCCCGATATCAAAAATTCCACCTATATCATGCAGGCGTTTGAATG
The DNA here is from genome assembly GCA_947387575.1 of Spongorhabdus nitratireducens. Lineage (GTDB taxonomy): Bacteria > Pseudomonadota > Gammaproteobacteria > Pseudomonadales > Endozoicomonadaceae > CANDOC01. Next base: position 144,326 of record CANDOC010000012.1, on the reverse strand, counting down.
GGGCAAGTATGTTGGCCGGGCTGACTTTATTTACCGTGACGGCATTCTCAAGCTGACCGAATACCGGCTGGTCCCGGTCAACCTGAAAGAAAAAGTAATTCGGGACGGCAAGAAAACTTATGTCTATATCGACAAGCAGATTCCCGAAGATCCTGAAATGCTCGATCTGCTGATGCCTTACCAGCAGAAAGGGGAAGAGCGGCTCAGCGTTAAAGTAGGCTCAACCAATGCCCGGCTACCCGGAGATCGCGCCGAAGTCCGGTTTCATGAAACAGCACTGGGCCGACTGATTGCTATGGCCCAGATGGAACGCACCGGGGCTGATCTGGCGGTTATAAACAGTGGAGGTATTCGAGCCAGTATTCCCGAAGGCGATATCACCTACCGCGATGTTCTGAAAGTGCAGCCCTTCTCCAATCAGGTCAGTTACTATGAACTGTCTGGCAAGGACCTGAAAAACTATCTGCAGGTTATCGGCAGTATGCCACCGGACAGCGGCGCTTTTGCTCACTTTGCTGGTGTCACCATGACGGTGGAAGACGGTATGCTGAAAAAATTGCTGGTTGGCGGCAAGAAAGTTGATGACAATAAAACCTACCGCATGGCAGTAAACAGCTTCTCTGCTTCCGGGGGAGATGGTTATCCGAAGATTGAGGATAAACCCGGATTTATTAATACCGGCTATATCGATGCCGAAGTCCTGAAGGAATACATTCAGAAAAACTCTCCTATTGATGTTAAAAAATATGCACCCAAGGGAGAAGTAAAGCGTTATTGAGATGATTTTCTAATGAAAAGCCCTCTGACATTGCCTGTATGTCAGAGGGCTTTTGCATTATCTGAACCTGACAATTAAAACAGATTATAGATAAACACAATCGCCACAGCAGCCGGAGTCAAAAAGCGCAGGGTAAAAATCAGGCTGTCGTATAAAACGCCATCACCCAGACCTAACTGTTCCTTAACCACCTTACGGCTCATAAACCAGCCGGCAAACACTGCAAGGCACAGTCCGCTCAGCGGCATAATCAGATTCGCGGTGAGGTAATCCAGAATATCGAAGATGGTCTTGCCTTCGAATACCGGAATAAACGCCAGCGGATAGAACTCGGCCCACTCGTTAAAAGACAGTACGGTTCCAATACCCATAATCCAGGCCAGTGCGCCCAGCACAATTGTCGCCTTCATCCGGTTAAAACCCTGGCGCTCTTCCAGCCATTCAACCGTAGGCTCCAGCATGGAAATAGCAGAAGTCAGGGCGGCAATCACCAGCAGGGCAAAGAACAGTGTGCCGAAGAACACGCCGCCTGCCATTTTTCCGAAAGCCAGTGGCAGGGTCTGGAAAATCAGCCCCGGGCCAGCTCCGGGCTCCAGTCCATTGGCAAATACCAGCGGGAAAATCGCCAGACCAGCCAGCAAAGCTACACCGGTATCAACAACGGAAATGGTCACCGCTGTCTTAACAATCGGCACATCTTTGGGCAGGAACGAGCCATAGGCAAACATAACCCCGACACCGATACTCAAAGTGAAGAAAGCATGACCCAGTGCACTCAGTACCGCTTCGGTAGACAGCTTGCTGAAATCAGCAGCAAACAGAAACTCGATTCCGGCATAAAAATGGTCTGTGCTCGCGGCATACCCCACCATTACCAGCAATAACAGAAACAGCAGCGGCATCAGAATATTGATTGCCTTTTCCATACCGGATTTCAGGCCACGGGCCACAATCATCACGACAGCCAGCATAAATACACTGTGCCACATGAAAAGCTGCCACGGGTTACTCAGCAGACCACCAAATATACTGCCTATCTCATCACTGCTGGCACCGGCAAAACTGCTGTTCGCCGCTTCCCCCACATAACTGACGGCCCAGCCACCAATCACGGAATAAAAGGTAAGAATCAAAAACGAGGCAGAAACCCCCAGCCACCCCAGACCAACCCAGTGACGGCTTAGACCCTCTTTCTTAACCAGCCACTGCATGGTTCGAATAGGACTGCCGCCGCCCCAGCGACCGATCATCACTTCGGCAATCAAAATCGGCAGACCAACAATGGCAATACACAGCAGGTACACCAGAACAAACGCGCCCCCGCCGTTTTCTCCGGTGATGTAAGGAAACTTCCAGATATTACCGAGCCCGACAGCAGAGCCGCTGGCAGCCAGAATAAAAGCCAGCCGCGACGACCACATCGGATTACCTGCACGCGCATCTGCAGATTCAGACACACCGCCCCCGGAGTGTGCTACTTCACTCATATTATTCCCTGATTTTTGTTTTTAGGTGCTGCGCTTTGCAGCTGAAGATATTCAGGCAGGTTGCTGTCGGTCATCCCGACCGACAGCATTTATCAAACAGTTATGACCGGCTTACGCCTTCAATACCTGAGTGACAGAGTTTACAAAGTAATCAATATTGTTTTCGCTCAGACCAGCAATATTGATTCGGCTGGAATCAACCATGTAGATGCTGAAGTCCTTTTTCAACTGATGAACCTGCGCCGGGTTAATACCCAGGAACGAGAACATACCACTTTGCTGCTGAATGAAGCCGAAGTCACGATCGATACCGGAAGCAACAAACTTGTCAACCACTGCACCACGCAGGAAGTGAATCCGCTGACGCATGGCAGCCAGTTCGTCCTGCCATACAGTGGTCAGTTCATCGCTGGCCAGAATCAGATCAACTACAGATGCACCGTGTGACGGTGGCATGGAGTAGCAGCCACGGATGATACTGAACAGGCGGCTGGCAGCAACCGCAGCCTGATCGGCATTGGCAGACAACAGCATTACAGCACCGGTACGCTCACGGTACAGGCCGAAGTTCTTGGAGCAGGATGCGGTAATAACCAGTTCCGGCATTTTCTCAGCCATCAGGCGTACACCGTAGGCATCTTCATCCAGACCGTCACCCAGGCCCTGATAGGCAATATCGATAAACGGCAGCAGACCTTTACGCAGACACAGCTCGGTTACCTGTTGCCACTGCTCCTGATTCAGGTCAGCACCACTGGGGTTATGGCAGCAGCCGTGCAACAGCACGATATCACCGGCTTTAGCTTCGGATTCCAGCTTGTCCATCATGGCATCAAAACGAATGCCACAGTTTTCATAGTCGTAGTAAGGGTACTCAACTGTTTCCAGACCAGCGCTGTTCAGCAGCGGGTGGTGGTTGGCCCAGCTGGGGTCACTCAGCCATACCTTGTTACCCGGCTTGCACAGGTTCAGGAATTCAGCGGCCATGCGCAGTGCACCGCAACCACCTGGAGTCTGGGCTACAGTCAGACGACCACTTTCCAGTACCGGGTTATCGCTGCCCATCAGCAACTTAGCCATGCTGCTGTTAAAGCCGGCATTACCGGCCGGGGCAACATAGGTCTTGGTGTTTTCGGTTTCCAGCAGAATACGCTCGGCACGGTCTACCGCCTGCATAATCGGGGTAGCGCCCTGAGCATCCTTGTAGACACCGACCCCCAGATCAATTTTCTGCGGGTTATTATCCTGACGCTGTTCAGCCAGCAGTCGCAAAATCGGGTCCGGTGGCAGGGCAGTCAGATGTTCAAACATTAACAACTTCCTCTATCGTTTTCGTTCTCGAGGCTGATTGTACAGATGGTTGCTCAAAACGCTGTAACAATATGTTCTGGCGTGCTTCTGCCTGCCCGGCTGACTTCTCCCTGACCGGTCCGAAGCCTCTGATTTCTGCCGGGATATTGGCCAGCTCAATAGCGGTCTGGTAATTATCCTGGCTCAGCTCGGTGATCAGCTTGCGCAGCAACTCCTGATAGGAGGCCAGCAACTGGCGATCCAGCTTCCGGTCGGCACTGTGCTTGAACGGATCAAGGGCTGATCCGCGCAATCCTTTCATGCCCGCCAGTACTTTCAGCGATTTCAGCATACCCGGACCGAACCGGCGTTTTACCGGACGGCCACGGCCGTCCAATTTACCATTGAATATGGGCGGAGCCATATAGAAATTGAGTTTGTAATCGCCTTCGAAGGTTTCTTCGACCTGTTTTAGGAAGTCTGTCTGGGTATAGAGCCTTGCAACTTCATATTCATCCTTGTAGCTCATCAGTCGGAACAGCTGGCGTACTGCGGCCTGAGTCAGCGGCAGACTCTCATCGTGCCCAGCTACTTTTTGTTCTGCAGCCTGCACATCCGCAATCAGCTTGCTGTAGCCATTGGCCCACTGTTGATTCTGGTAATCAGTCAGATAGCTGACATTACGGGTCAGTCGTTGATCCAGTGTCAGTTCCCGGGAAACTTTCGGTTCATCCTGCAGCGCTTCATTCACAAAGGCCCGGTTGGCAGCTGCCAGACGGCCCCAGCCAAAGGCCTGCTTGTTCTTTTCAATAGCAACACCGTTCAGCTCGATGGCACGCATCAGTGCACTATGAGAAACCGGCACCAGACCACGCTGCCAGGCAAAGCCCAGCACCATAACGTTGGAGAATACGGTATCACCCAGCAGTTTTTCGGCCATATGGTTGGCATGCAGGGTTGTCATCAGGTCTTCGGTACCCAGCGCTTCGCCCAGCAGTTTCAGACGACGATCTGAGTCCATATCCGCATCGCGGTACAGTACATAATCCGCTGTCGGCAGCTCTGCCCGGTTTACGACGGCTTTTGTATGCTCCTTGCGCAGGGTGCTTAGAGCCTTGTCAGAAGTGGAAACCACCAGATCACAACCGATCAGGGCATCCGCACCACCGTGGTCAATACGCAGCTGGTTCAACTTAGCCGGACTGGAGGCCAGACGCAGATAACTCAGCACCATACCGCCCTTCTGGGCAAAACCCATAAAGTCGAGCACAGTAGCGCCTTTCCCTTCGAGATGCGCCGCCATAGTGATCAACTGACCGACGGTAACAACACCGGTACCACCCACACCACCGACCAGCAGGCTGTAACTGTTATTCAGTGGCTGGTGCAATGGTGAAGCCAGTGCATCAAGCTGCTGCTGGAAAGCATTACCGGTACCAATCCCTTGTTTCTTCTTCAGGTCTCCGCCTTCAATGGTGACAAAGCTGGGGCAGAAACCATCCACACAGGAGAAATCCTTGTTACAGCTGGACTGGTCAATCTGGCGTTTACGACCCAGTTCGGTCTCTTTGGGGACTACGGACAGACAGTTGGACTGTACCGAGCAGTCACCACACCCTTCACACACATGATGGTTAATGAAGGCGCGACGCGCAGGGTTCGGGAACTGGCCACGCTTGCGACGGCGACGTTTTTCCGAGGCGCAGGTCTGATCATAAATCAGTACAGTGACGCCCTTGATTTCACGCAGCTCACGCTGAACAGGGTCAAGCGCATCCCTGTGCTTGAAGGTTACACCTGCGGGGAACAGGTTCTCGTGACCTTTATATTTTTCCGGCTCATCCGACATCACGATGACTTTGCGAGCCCCTTCTGCAGTTACCTGCTGGGCAATCATCGGTACCGTAATCTGGCCATCTACCGGCTGGCCACCGGTCATGGCTACCGCATCGTTAAACAGAATCTTGTAGGTGATATTGATACCAGACGCGACGGCCTGACGAATCGCCAGCGAGCCGGAATGGAAATAGGTGCCTTCACCCAGGTTCTGGAAAATATGTCCATTACCAATAAACGGTGCCTTACCGGCCCAGTTCACACCTTCACCACCCATCTGGATCAGAGAACTGGTGTCACGTCCCATCCATGACGCCATAAAGTGACAGCCAATACCGGCCAGCGCCTTACTGCCTTCCGGCACCTTGGTCGAGCGGTTATGCGGACAGCCGGAACAGAAATACGGCAGACGACGAACATTACCCGGATCAGAAATACAGTGTCCGGTAATACCAATCGCTTTCAGCTCTTCGGTCAGATCCAGATCGAACAGTCGCTTCAGACGACCGGCAATAAAAGGTGCCAGCAGGCTCGGACTCAGCTCGCCAACATAGGGAATCAGCGGATCACCGATTTCATTCTGCTTGCCGGTAATCAGCACTTCGCCGGGACGGTCCGGCTCGGACATGGCTTCCTTGATCTGGCTCTCGATAATGCCGCGCTTCTCTTCGATAACCAGCACTTCGTCCTTGTCATGGACAAAATCAAGAATGCCCTGTTTTTCCAGCGGCCAGACCATGCCCACCTTATAAATGGCAATGCCTAGCTCAGCGGCTTTATTCTCATCAATACCCAGCTGATCCAGCGCTTCCATCAGGTCGAGATGGCCTTTACCGGTGCTGACAATACCAAACCGGGCTTTCGGATTATCCCAGATCTTTTTATCAATCGGGTTAGCACGAGCAAAAGCCTGAACTGCAGCCAGCTTGTGCTCGATCCGGGTTTCCAGCTGCGGCCCCGGCAGGTCAGGCCAGCGGTAATGCAGACCATCAGCCGGTGCTTCGAAGTCTTCAGGAATCGTAAATTCAGGCAGCGGTTTCAGCTCAACAGAAGCCGCACTTTCAACGGTTTCCGAGATGGCCTTGAAACCAACCCACATGCCACTGAAACGGGACAGGGCAAAGCCCCACAGGCCAAAGTCCTGATATTCACTGACAGATGCCGGATTAATCGTCGGCATAAACCACGACATAAAAGCGACATCGGATTGATGCGGCATAGAGGAAGAAACACAGCCATGGTCATCGCCGGCTACTACCAGCACACCCCCATTGGGAGAGCTACCATAGGTATTACCATGTTTCAGAGCATCACCGGCACGGTCAACACCCGGGCCCTTGCCATACCAGATACCAAATACACCATCGACGGTCTTATCCGGGTCTGTTTCAACCTGCTGGGAACCCAGCACCATGGTGGCACCCAGTTCTTCATTAATGGCTGGTTTGAATTCAATATTATGTTCGTCCAGCAGCTTGCCGGCCCGCCACAGCTCCTGGTCATAGCCACCCAGCGGTGAGCCACGGTAGCCACTGATCAAGCCGGCAGTATTGCGCCCGTCGCGGCGATCCACCAGCTGCTGCATCATGGGAATACGCACCAGAGCCTGGGTACCGGTCAGGAAAACACGGCCCTCTGTGCGTTTATAGCGATCTTCAAGACGATAATCGTCAAGGGAGGTTTGCTCGCCCTTCATGGCCATCTCTCGTTTTTTATTCGTTATTGTCTGAGTACGACGTTTATTATTGCTGTACAGCTGTTATTTATTTCCAGTCACGAATCTTGTGTTCATGTACTGCAATCTCAACCGCATCAAGTGCTTTTTATCAGTCTGTACAGCTTCATCTGCTAGCGTCGTCTGGCCGCTATTTTATGAATAAAAAGCTGAAAGGTGCTTGCAAATTAGATTGCCATACACCACTCAAAAGAAATATTCTTGCGCCAGATCAAAAACAACAAAATAACCTTTCATAAAAGCTGAACATGATGACTCTTGACTCCTTTGACCATCGCATTTTGTCGCTGCTGCAGCAAGATGGTCGCATCAGTAACCAGCAACTGGCTGATAAGGTCGGCCTGTCGTCCGCAGCCTGCTGGCGCCGGGTTAAATCGTTGGAACAACAGGGCACTATTCAGCGCTATGCCGCACTGGTTAATGCTGAACATCTCGAAAAGGGATTATGCGTCATGCTGATGGTATCCCTGAGCAAACACTCGCCGACCCATCAGGCCGAACTGGAAAACTCAGTAAAGAAATGTCCGCATGTCCTGCAGTGTTATGCCGTATCAGGCAATGCCGATTACATCCTGCGAATTCAGGTGAAGGATATGAAGGCCTATGAACAGTTTCTGCAGGAGTACATCTTCCCGCTGGAAGGGGTTGCCCAGGTTAATTCCAACTTTACGATGCGGGAAATAAAGCACGAGACCGCCATTATTGCAGAATAACAACACAGCGAGGTATTGACCTGTCTACAGGTTCAGGCTTGAGAATAGCGCTTCAAAACAGAGCCGGGGCAGGCAATGAACAATGATTTCACGGTCATTCGGCCGTTACATACACGCTTGAGAGATTATTTTTTTGAAGCGCTATCTCCCACTGCAAGAGGCGTCATTCTGGCACTGGTTTCAACAGCGCTGTTTACCATTACCGGGGTTATTGTTCGTCTGCTGAGTGAGCGGATTGATGTATTCCAGATTTTATTTTTCAGACAGCTGGTCTTTATTACCCTGCTGACTCCCGCCATGTACGGGGCTATGGACAAGTTGCTAAAACCACAACTGATACGGTTACATCTGTTCAGAATTGCAGGAGCATTTGCCGCACTTTACCTTGGCTTCGTTTGTATCAGTAATATTCCACTGGCTGACGCAACAGCACTGGGTTTTATGCAGGTGTTGTTTGTAGCGTTGATTTCCCAGGTATTCCTTTCTGAATCGGTGGGTAAAGGCCGGATGTTTACTATCGTCGCAGGCTTTGCCGGCGTTATGCTGGTTGTCCGCCCGGAGTTTGCCAATCCATCATCTATCTATATTCTCGCCGGTCTTGGAGGCGCTCTGGGAGCAGCTGTAGCCGTTGTTTGCGTTCGACGGATGGCTCAAACCGAATCCAGAGTCGTTATGCTGGCTTATCAGGCTGTATTCGTAGGATTGATCGCACTGATTCCCAGTATTTCGCTATGGCAATGGCCAACTGTTTATGAGCTGTTGTTACTCACCGCAGTCGGTGTAATTTCTTCTGTGGCCCAGTGGGTTGGTGTCACCGCTTACCGTGAAGGTGAAGCGAACATTGTCGCCAATGTTGAATATGTAAAAATGATTTATTCCATTTTACTGGGGTACTGGTTATTTGCAGAAGTGCCTGACCTGCTTGCAGTGATCGGGGCGGCCATAATTATTGCCAGTGCACTGATTCCTTTTGCATTGGGGCTTTTGAAAAGGAAAAGTCAGAGCTGACACCCTGACTTTTTCGATCAAATAACCGGCACTGGCAAGTCACACCATTTTAATGCGGTTGTTTCAACTCAAAGTTAAAACTGCCGGTGCCAAGCATTTGATACATACGACACCATAATATCAGATGCATTTCCATCGCTCGGGCATAAACAATGCCCCCCAGATCAATAATCTGTTCCTGCCTCCAGCCAAATGAAAGCAGCAGTTCTTTCACTTGCACTTTCGCTTCTTCACTGTCTCCACTCATAAACACATTATGACCACCCTCAATCATACCTGGGTTCACCATCAGAGAGTGTTCAACATGATTAAGTGTTTTGACGATGTATGCTTTGGGAAAGGCCTTCTGGAGCTCTTCTCCCAAAGAGGTGGTATTCACCAGTTTCAGTGCCGGCAGTGGATCCGAGCCGGTAAATTCCAGATAGTTGGATACATCCACAATTACTTTGCCATCAAGCAGCTCTGCCCCAATACTGTCCAGAACCGCCTGACTGGCAGCACCGGCTGTAGCCAGAAACAGAATATCAGCTGCTGCAGCGGCAGAAGCAAAAGACTTGAGAGCAATATCCTGCCTGTTTTCACACCACTGTTTAAATGGCAAATTACCCATCGCATCCACTTCGGTTACAGCCAGAGTAGTGCCAACATTTCGGGTTCCCATCACAACAGTGTGACCGGTTTCCGCCAGCTTTACCGCCAGACTTCTGCCCACCATTCCTGTGCCAAGTACTGCAATATTCATCCAAAAATCCTCATGCCTGCGGCCTTGTTTTTCAAACCAAGACCTGATGCCAGGCACTATATGTGAAGACCCTCCCTGCTAAAATGCACATACTTGCAGACCAAACCTGCGCATATGCACACGACAAGTTATATGCATAACTGGGAAGACATCAGATATTTTATTGAAGTGGCCAGACTGGGCAGCTACTCCGCTGCAGCACACAAGCTCAAGGTCAATCACACCACCGTATCCAGACGAATCAGAAGTCTGGAGCAAAACATTGGGGCAAAGCTGTTTATCAGTACCAGCCAAGGCTTTGCAATGACCAATGCCGCACAGGCTGTGTTTGCCCAAGCCAGCAGTCTGGAACAGGCCCATCAGTGTGTTGCACGAACCCTGACCGAATATAACGACCTATTATCCGGGCAGATCCATCTGACAATGCCTCATGATCTGTTCACCCTGTTTCTGGCAGAGACGCTTGCAGAGTTCAGGCAGTTATACCCTGACGTGGATCTGACCCTGTCTCTGACCAATGACCTGAAGGATATAGCCGCCAAAGAAACTGATATCGCTGTTCGTATATCGCAGCCACCCGATAATCTGATCGGGACCAGGATCGCAACTTTGCAGGGTGGTGTTTATGCCAACCGAAAACTGGATACAGCCAAACCGGTAGGTATCATTTTATGGGAAGGAGAGACGGAAATTCCCCCATGGGCGCTGGATAACTTCGCTTCCTGTTACTGCTCTTTAAAAGTCAACGACCTGGCCTCGATGCACGCTGCCATTAACGCTGGCTTTGGCGTAGCAGCAATGCCCGCTTATCTGCCAGAAAAAATGGCAGGGCAGCTGGTTGAAAATGATGTTGTCAGACTTGATATAAATGTCCCGGAAAATCCCTGGGGGCTCTGGGTACTTACTCATGTAGAAGTGAGGCAGGCCGCCCGCATCCGGGTTTTAAAAGACCACCTGATACGCGCCCTGAATAATGTAAAAAACAGTTTTGGCTGAGAGCGTAAACGACCTGGTTTTTATATGCCGGGCAAGGTCAGACAAGATAATCTCTATCCTGCCCGGCAGCTGTTATTTCATCGACTAAACCAGAGTTCCGTCTGTTTCAGCCAACGTCACCAGTCGTTCTGCAGGCTGCCAATAGCGGTCACCCAGCTGCTCCCGGAACTGTTCAATCCGGGAGACAACATTCTTCAGTCCCAGTTCCTGCGCATAGCACATCGGACCACCGCGGAAGCGCGGGAAACCATAACCGTTGAGCCAGATAGCATCGATATCACCGGCGCGGGCCGCAATACCTTCATTCAGAATCCGGGCACCTTCATTGATCAGGGCAAATACCAGCCGGTCCTGAATTTCCTGCTCGGAAATCTCCCGCTGTTCGACACCCAGTCTCTTCGCTTCTGCAGTAAACACTTCCAGTACACTGGCATCAGCATGTTTCTTGCCGTCTTCATCGTATTGATAGAAACCCGCGGATGTTTTCTGTCCCAGCCGACCACTTTCCACCATCAGATCGGCAGCACGGAAGTAGCAGGGATCATCCGGCAGATCAGGGTTTTCCCGCCGTGCTTTATAGGCAATATCAATCCCGGACATATCATTCACTGCCAGCGGCCCCATCGCCATGCCCCAGGCCTGCATGGCCTTGTCGATCTGCTCCGGTGAAGCACCTTCCAGCAGCAACATATTGGCTTCACGGCCGTAGCAGGCGTACATCCGGTTACCAACAAAACCATAGCAGACACCGACCGCTACACTGATCTTGCGAATCTTGCGGCCCAGCTGCATGGCCGTTACCAGTGTTTCATCACTGGTTTTGTCTGCACGAACGACTTCCAACAATTTCATAATGTTGGCCGGACTGAAGAAGTGCATCCCCAGCACTTTTTCCGGGCGGGATGTTGCAGTCGCAATCTGGTCAATATCGAGATAGGAGGTATTGGTCGCCAGCAGGGCTTCCGGCTTGCAGACCTTGTCCAGGGTGCTAAAAATCTGTTGCTTTACCTGCAGATTTTCGAAAGCAGCTTCCACCACCAGATCAACTCCGGCCAGATCATCATATTCACAGGTACCCTGAATACGATCCATGCAATCTGTCAGCTGCTGTTCGGACATCCGCCCTCTTTTCACATTTTGCTGGTAGCGGGTGTAAATCGAAGCCAGTCCGGTCTGCAGGTTATCTTCGCTCAGCTCCAGTAACCGCACCTGTAGCCCGGCACTGGCAAAGCACATGGCAATCCCTTGCCCCATGGTACCAGCACCAATAATAGCCACTTCGTTGATATCCAGTGGCTGTACAGACTTATCAATACCTTCCAGTTTCGCGACTTGACGCTCGGCAAAGAAAGCATGACGCATGGCACGGGACTGGCTTGATGCACGACAACTCAGGAACATTTCACGTTCTTTGGCCAGTGCTTCATCAAACGGCAGCTTTACTGCATTCTCGACAGAATCAATAGCCAGTTGTGGTGCGGTCTGACCACGGGCTCGTTTGGCTGCTGTCTTGCGATATTGATCAAAGATATCTGCCACAAAGGAATCTGCAGCAATAGAACGCTCAGGCACCGCAACTGCGGCACGCTGTTCACTGACTACAGTTTTGGCAAAATCAATGGCCGCATGAAGCAGGTTGTCATCGACAATCTGGTCGATAGCATCAGTGTCTACCAGCTTCTCGACCTTTTCCTGCTTGCAGGAAGTAATCATCTGCAGTGCTGTTTCAACGCCCACAACCCGGGGCAGCAACTGGGTGCCACCGGAACCCGGAATAAGGCCCAGATTTACTTCCGGCAGCCCGACTTTGGTGCCTTGCAACGCAACCCGGAAATGGCATGACAGCGCTGTTTCAAAGCCTCCGCCCAGAACCGTACCTTGCAGCGCGGCAATTACCGGTTTGCTGCTTTGTTGCAGTCGCTGCAGTACATCCGGTAGATGAGGTTCCAGCGGTGGTTTACCAAACTCGGAGATATCGGCACCGGCAATAAAGGTGCGTCCCTCACAGGCCAGCACGACCGCCGCTATATCGGCATCATTTTCCGCAGCAGTCAGAGCTTCAACAATACCCTGCCGTACACTTTGAGACAGTGCATTGACCGGCGGATTATTGATAGCGATAACGGCAATATTATTGTTCTTTTCCAGTGTGACTGTTGAGGTCATACAAACATCCTGTTACCTGCTGTCAGAGCCGGTTACTTCAAACCACCAAAGCGCTGGTAGAAGTCCCCCCGGGGTTCAGGCAGGTTACCATTGACACATTCGAGATTATTTTTGATATATACGACAGAGCACTCTGCTAGCCGACGATAAAGCCGTTGCAGCAGATCATGGGCTTCATGCCCGACCCAGCCATGGGGCAGCATCGCATCCGGGAAATTGGGATCCCGTAGCAATATCCTTCTGAAGTCATGAATCAGCATGGTTCGCATTACAAAGCAGTCCTGCCCTGTGGGCATTCGCTGAACTGTTTGCTGATTCCACGAGCGATAAAACGCGACGAATTCACTGTATGACCGCTGCAGCTCGCTGAGTTTCCAGCGCTCCATTGCCAGCTCTTTTACCACCTGCGACGAATACACTTCATCGGTGCTGGCAGACATCACAATAACATGATCATTGAGCCCCTGTTCCAGCAGGGTTTCATCCAGTGAACGACGATCCGGCGACGGATGGGCAAATACCCCGTTGGTCAGGGTATTAAAGCCCTGCCACCCCAGGCTTTTGCGAAACTCATCCCGTTTTTCTTCCGGTACCGAAACCGGTAAAACCAGAGTCCAGAACCCGTTCCATTCAACCTGGCGGGGGTGATAAATCCGCCGAGCAGCCTTCTCGTAATGGCTTTTGGCCGTATCGGTAAAGCAGTAATAACTGCAGCGCCCGGCCTTTTTGGTCATCAGCCAGTCACTCTGTACCAGACGATAGACGGCTGTTCTCACCAGCCTTTCACTGAAACCAAAAGGCTTCATGGCCTTGATCAGGCTACCCAGCCAGATCCAGCCACCATGTTGGGAAACCACATCACCAAAAATCGTGACGACCATCGAAGTACAGCTGATACTGCTGTCAGCAATACGCTGCTGTACCTGATGTACCCTGTTTTGAGCAAGGTTCTGGGCGAGGCTTTGAGCAAGGCCCTGATCCAGATTTTGAGCAGTATTCGCTTCAGACACCCTATCTATTCCATCTATCATCGGGAGCGCCATTGTAATCATCCATTGAATAGCGCAGCAAACTACGAGCGTCTGACAAAACAGCCACCAGTGTGGCTACCCATTACCACACTGATGGCTTAAAAGTTCCGGCCGGGTACACCCCGGCCAGATTATGCGGCAGCTTTACAGACTGCCGGACAGCATTACCGCAGGTCAAAATCCAGCTCGACTTCATCGGATACCGGATGCGCCTGACAACACAGGACAAAGCCCGCTTCAATCTCGTGGGGCTCCAGACCATGGCTGATATCCATGTCTACCTGCCCCTTGACCAGCTTGGCCTTACAGGTTGAGCAGACACCTGCCTTACAGGAATAGGGCAACTCCATGCCATTTTCCATACCGGCATCGAGAATATTTTCGCCTACAGTAGCCAGATCAAAGGTAATCGCACGACCATCTGCGCGTACAGTTACAGCACTGGTTTTCTCTTCACCGTATTCGTGCACCCGCTGCTGGGCTTTCTTCAGACGTTGCTGGGAGTCATCCGCAGAGCTGGCAAACAGTTCGTAGTGAATCTGACTGTTATCAAGGCCTTCAATCCGGAAACCGCGGGAGACTTCCGACATCATGGATTCCGGACCACAGATAAAAGCTTCGTCAGTATTCTGGATATCAATCAGCTTCTGCTTCTGCAGCAGGTAGCCCTTCTTGTTATCAATCCGGCCGTTCAGCAAATCAGAACCCTGATCTTCCTTCGACATGATATTGATCCACTTGAAGCGGGTCAGGTACTGGTTCTTGAGGAAGCTCAACTCTTCCTTGAACATCATGGCCTGAGTGCCTTTGTTACCGTAGATCAGGGTCACATCGCTTTTTGATTCGGTTTCCAGCACGGTCTTGATAATCGACAGCATGGGGGTAATACCACTACCCACAGCCAGACACATATAGCTCTTGCTGTTATCTGCATTCAGCTCGGTGTTGAAGCTGCCCTGCGGCGGCATCACATCAACCTGTATACCCTTTTCAAACTTGTCATTGGCGTAGTTGGAAAAAACCCCGCCCTTAACCCGCTTGATCGCTACACGCAGCGCGCCGCCCACTTCGGAGCAGATGGAATAGGAACGACGGACATCTTCACCATCGATCATGGCACGCAGGGTCAGAAACTGGCCTTGCACAAACTGAAATTTGTCCTGAAGGTCTTCAGGCACTTTGAATGTGACACAAATCGCGGTGTCGGTTTCCGGCTGCACGTCAGCGACCGTGAGCGGATAAAAATTGGTATCAGTCATAATTCCAAATAGCCCCAACCTGTATTCTTATTCTCAGCTTCTGGCTGTTTTTCAACACGCTCATGGCTTTCCAATACGCTCATGGCTGTTATATTTTTTTGAAATAGTCGAAAGCTTCGAGGCAGTCCTGACACTGGAATAGTGCCTTACAGGCAGTCGAGCCAAACTCACTTACCCGTGTCGTATTATCTGAACGACAGTAGGGACACTTGACCTGCGATTCCGGTGTTTCATCGTCGACAGCATGTTCCGGCGCATCATCAGGCGCGGCAATACCGAAGGCGCGCAGCTGATCCCGACCCTTGTCGGTCATCCAGTCGGTGGTCCAGGCTGGTGCCAGTCGGGTTTTGACCTGAACGCGGGCCACCCCGTGGCGGTACAGGGCATCCTCGATATCATCCCGCATCTGGTCCATGGCCGGGCAGCCCGAATAGGTCGGAGTAATGGTTACCAGCACCCGGTCTTCACAGGACTCAACATCCTGCAGAACGCCCATATCCCACAGCGACAGGGCTGGAATTTCCGGGTCCATGACCCGATCCAGTACCCGCCATAGCTCCTGGCATTCCGAGTTACGACGCTGTCTCTCCCGCTGATACCGGGCTTCGGTCATCAGTGGAATGGTGACTGTGTTCGACTGATTCATAACATTACCGCCTGCTATCTGCTTCAGGGCTCGCTGCGTGCTTTACTTCTAATTGCACTCTCTAAGGCGAGCCCCTGACTACTTCTCTGGTTGCCTTTATTTCCGGCAGGGTTCTGTTACCACTGACAACCCGGGTAGGCACGATGCACACTCTGCATCATTGCCAGCATTTGTCCCAAGTATTCAGTGTGATAGCCCTCACGGCCACCACGAACGGCCCACTCTTCCTGTGGAAGTTTCAGGGTGGCTTCTTCCAGAATGGCGGTAACGTCTTTCAGCCACTGATCCTTGAGGTCGGCAGCTTTTACCGCAATACCCTGCTCAGCCAGACGCAGCTCCAGTTCGTCCTGCTCAAACAGCTCATGGGTAAAGCCCCAGACATCTTCCAGCGCCTGCTGGATCTTCTGATGGCTTTCTTCAGTACCGTCACCCAGACGCAGGGTCCAGTGGCGGCTGCGGCGCAGGTGATAGCGGGTTTCCTTGATACCTTTCTCGGCAATCGCGGCCAGCGTTTCATCCTTGGAGTGACGCAGCTGTTCAAGGTAATGCTGGTTAAATACATCAACCATCAACTGACGAATAATGGTGTTGGCAAAATTACCACGGGGCAGTTCATTAATCAGGTGATTCTGGTATTCCCGCTCGGTACGCATAAAAGCAAAGTCGTCTTCAGTACGACCCTTGTCTTCCAGTTCAGCGGCATAGGTGTAGAACATTCGGGCCCGGCCAATCAGGTCCAGCGCCACATTGCCCAGGGCAATATCTTCTTCCAGAAACGGACCATAGCTGACCCATTCAGAAACCCGGTGACCCAGTACCACGGCATCGTCACCCAGACGGGTGGCGTAAGTGATGATATCGTTGTTCAAACTTTTATCGCTCATTATCATCACTCCTTACATATTGCCCACTTCTTTGGGCAGCGGGTAGTAAGTGGCATGACGATAAGGCTTGTCGTCAGACGGATCGAAGAAGCAATCGCTGTCATCTTCCTGGGAAGCACAGATATCTCTGGACTTCACTACCCACAGGCTGACACCTTCACTGCGACGGGTATAAACGTCACGGGCGTATTCCAGTGCCTGTTCATGATCTTCAGCGTGCAGGCTGCCGACATGCTTGTGATCCAGACCACGCTTGGAGCGAACAAATACTTCAAACAGTTCCAGGTTTTCCAGAATCATTTTCCAGTCCTCAATCTTTATTATTCTTTTTTCAGGGAAATCAGGCGGCGTCAGCTGCTTTTTTAGCTTTCTGCTTGGCGTTATAAGCCAGCTGTGCATCACGCACCCAGGCGCCTTCTTCGTGGGCCTTGATATGGTGCTGAATACGCTGGCGGTTACAATGACCGTTGCCGTTTATAACCTTGTAGAATTCATCCCAGTTGAGCTCACCACTGTCATAGTGGCCACGCTCTTCATTCCACTTGATGGCCTTGTCAGGGTGTTCAAGCCCCAGGAATTCAATTTGTGGAACGGTCTGGTCGATAAATTTCTGGCGCAGATCGTCGTTGGTTTCCCGCTTGATTTTCCACTTCATGGACTTGGCGGAATGAGCGGATTCCGAATCATGAGGACCGAACATCATCAGTGCCGGCCAGTAGAACCGGTTGAGAGAATCCTGCGCCATCTGCTTCTGTGCCGGTGTGCCCTTGGCCAGTTCAATCATAATTTGATAGCCCTGACGCTGATGGAAACTCTCTTCCTTACAGATTTTGATCATGGCACGGGAATACGGGCCGTAAGATGTCCGCTGCAGTGAAACCTGGTTCACGATCGCCGCACCATCCACCAGCCAGCCGATAGCGCCAACATCACCCCAGGTCTGGGAAGGATAGTTAAAGATGGATGCATACTTGGCCTTACCAGTCTGCAGCGCCTCAATCATTTCAGCTCGGGAGATACCCAGTGATTCTGCGGCACTGTACAGATACAGGCCGTGACCCGCCTCATCCTGCACTTTGGCCAGTAGTACTGCCTTGCGACGCAGTGACGGTGAGCGAGTAATCCAGTTACCTTCCGGCTGTTCACCGATCACTTCGGAGTGAGCATGCTGGGAAATCTGGCGAATCAGGTTCTTGCGATAAGCCTCCGGCATCCAGTCCTTGGGCTCAATTTTCTGTTCATCATCAATACGCTGTTGAAAAGCCGCTTCTTGTTCTTCTTCCGTCAGCTTGTATTCAGCCATGGTTTATTCTCTATTATTTTTGGACCCCGGGCACATGATACACATATCTGGATATTTTGAAATATATGTATCATATAAACACAAAAAGAAAGCCTGCCCTAAAAGACAGGCTTTGTGGCATAGAAGACTATGCATGAAACCGTTTGATTCTGCGGTGACCTTTGGTCTCAAATAAATACTTCAGGCAACACCATTCATGATGTCTTTGATAGCATAATTTGAGCAAGTTACTGACTCACTTAACAACAACTTCGTCAGGGTATACCCAAACTCCACTGACAAGGTCGGTAGTTACAGTGATAGGAATAAAAGGCCAGAAAATGGGAATGAAATTACCATAAAACAGCGGGCTCATTTCCGCTTGAAGTATTTTACGCTTTCCTTCAGTAATCAGGATCAAATCATCCCCTGACTTGTTGGGTCTGATATCAACCGTGTCAGGAGCAGAACCTTCAGCAATCAGAACACCTGCCGTATTAATAAGCTGGTATTCACCTTTACCTGTGATTTCTATGCCGTTTTCCGGCTGCAAAAGAGTCGTACACCCTCCCAGAGATAAAGTGGTAAGGAGAGCAAAAGCAGCGTGTCTGATTTTCATGAATAAGTGAGAGCAGGGACTGATTTGAGGGCGGCAAATACTCTCAAACAGCTGTTCTGTTTGCTATAGGTAATGGTGGGGCTTCGGGCAGGCTCCGTATAAGTGGTTATGCATTATAACTGATTAAATTCAGAGCCCACCCTGTTAAGACCTCTTACATTTTGCAGAGATCCCGTTTGGGGGAAGAACAGTAATCCAGCAATGTCTGGAACTGGTCCTCAGCCTTGCCAAGTACCGGTGGCACTTTCAGCTTCTTTTCCAGTGTATAAAACTGTCCATTTACATCATAAGGCTCTGTTGACTGAATATGCCGAATGATACGCTGACCACACTCCTCTGGCTCAATACTGCCGGCCATTCGACTCAGCCAGCGAATGATAAAGTGTCTGTCAGTCACTGTTCTGGTATTTACAATGCCCGGCTGCATAAACTCGTGGGCAACAGAGGACTTTGTATTCTCACCAAAATATCGCACCAACAGAGCGCTGCCGGTAGCCGCCTGCCACAGGGAACGCATAACACCATAATCCGGCTGTGACAATTTTTGATAGCGAATATCAACCACTCGACTAAGGCCTCCAATATGTATCACCCGTGGAGAATCTCCCCGCTTTAGCAATGGGTCCAGTGCATACGAGAACATGACTCGGGACAGACAGCCGATAACAAAGTTGCTATCAATGCCATCACCTGAGAGCTCGACTTTTGTTGAGAAACGGTTGGCATTCAACACCATCAGATCCAGCGCTTCAAATGCCTGACAGTAATCATCAAGAAAGTCACAACAAGCCGATAGACTGGATAAATCAACCAGGAACAGCCGGTGTTCCAGCCCCGGAGCAATAGCTTCGAGTTGCTCTAATACCTGCTCACCCCGTTCAGAGCTGCGTCCCAGAATATGAACTTCATACCCTGCACGAGCCAGCTCAACTGCAATGCTTCGGCCAATGCCATCTGTTCCGCCAGTAATCAGTGCCCGGCAGCATTTCACAGCTTCATCCATTACTTGCCCAGCCGCATTGTTTCAAACACCTGATCCCGGCGCATATAGCGATGCCATAAAGCGGCACCGATATGCAGTGTCAGTAACCCCCCAAGCAGAGAAATACTGCCGGCATGAAATGCTCTCACCTGCTCAAACAGTGCGGCATCCCCCCTTGCCAGATTAAAGAGCTTCAGCGGCTCAACCGGTAACGGCGAATGCCAGGCTGTTGCCAGGCCGGTTATCAATACAGCTATCAGTGAAATATAAATGCCATACTGCACAACCTGTGCAGTCAGCAGCTGAAGTCGTGGTAATTCAAGTACAGGACGACCCGCTTTGCCTGAAGCTCTCATCACAACCCGCAGCAGCATCAAAACAATAACGACAAGCCCCAGCGATGAATGTCCGGCCAGAGAAAACAGCCGCTCATCTTGCGGCAGCTCTGTATTAAAACGTTGCCCGGCCAGCAGCATGGTTATTACCAGTACTGACATGATCCAGTGCACCCAGCGAAATCCCCGGCTATAACGTACTACAGCATTATCAGACATATTGACTCTATCCGTCGTTCTCCTAATATCTGCTCAGCAGGGTAAACCCTGAACCATACTCCAGAGTCAATAGCCGCAAGAACGGACACAGCCAGAGATGCAGATTGGAGAGCTAAGCAAGAAGTCAGGAATTAGCGTCGACACGCTCCGCTTTTATGAACGCAAGGGTTTACTGAAACCTTCAAGGACAGGCACAACAAACAATTACCGCTATTTCAAACAGCAGGATCTGGCGCGGCTGGAATTGATAACCAAAGCAAAGTCACTCGGATTTACCCTGACAGAGGTTAGCGGCATGCTATCCCGGGTTGAAGGCAACGAGCTTTCTGATGATGAAAAGCATGCGGTTATTGATGAAAAAATTGCCCAGATAGAAGCAAAAATGCAGGAACTGAAAGAGATCCATCAGATGCTGACGACCATTCGTGGCAGCCTTGGCACTCATACCTGTGAGCTGGAACAGTAAGTATTCTTTCTGCTTTGAGTGTTTTTTCTCTTATATTTCCAGCGATTTGATAACCGATCGCAACCAACTGCACGCCGGATCATGATGCTGTCGGGTGTGCCAGTATTGAAAGACCTTGTATCCATCCAGCTCCAGTGGCGGCTGGAACTGTCTCAATTCAAAGCGCTCCATATATTGTGTAGCCACTCTGGACGGCAGCGTTGCCAGATACCCTGTCTGCTCCAGCACTGCAGGAATCACCGATACATGCGGCACCCGCAACGCAACTTTTCTTCTTAGTGACTGTTTGGCCAGCGCCGTATCAACATTCCCTGCCCCCTTGCCTTCCAGCGAAAACAGGATATGTGGCGTTTCACAGTACTTTTTAAGCGTCATTCTGCAGTTTTTACCAAAATGATGCTTTCCTCCCAGCGTCACATAGTGATCCTGAAATAACTGCTGCTGATAAAGACCAGGGCCGTTTAAATCTGTGGAGACAACCAGCTCAGTTCTGCCGGTTCTGAGCTTTTCGTAGGCACTGTCTCGATCAATATGACTTGTAGTAATAGTGATACCCGGCGCTACGTTCTCAAGCTGTCGCATCAGCCCGGGCAATAACAGTGAGCCAATATAATCGCTCACTGTCAGACGAAAATTGTCGCTGGACGAGTGGCAATCAAAACTGCCGGAGGCCGCCAGGCAATCCCTGAGCGCAGCAAGGGAACCGGACACCACCGGAATAATCTTCTCGGCATAGGTTGTTGGCACCATACCATCAGCGGTTCGCACAAACAGAGGATCACCTACTTTTTCCCTGAGTCGTTTCAGGGCATTGCTTACTGCAGGCTGGCTCAGGTTCAGCTGCTCTCCTGCTTTTGTCAGGCTGCCATCGTTATATATCGCCTCAAACACCAGCAGCAGGTTCAGGTCTATCCCTTGCAGATTCATAAATCAAATAATAAAGCATTCATAACATTGATTTTATTTATGATACGGCAGCCGTTATAAATACCCAAAATCTTCTTCAGGCATTTATATGACAACAATAAAAAATGGCCAGAGTACCCGGGACGGGCGCTTGAACTCTTATCTGCAGGGAGCGATGGCAACAATTCCGTTGATTATCGGGGCCATACCTTTCGGTATTATTTTCGGTGCCATTGCCTTTGATCTGGAACTGAGCATTTATACGACATTAGCGATGTCAGTATTTGTTTTTGCCGGCTCAGCACAGTTTGTCGCACTGGGGTTAATTGCTACGGCCAGTCCGGCCTTACTGATTACTGGCACTGTCATTGTCGTTAATTTAAGGCACCTGTTTTATTCAGCAACGCTGGCACCCCATCTGGAAAAATTGCCGCTGCACTGGAAAGCAGTACTGTCATTCAGTCTGACAGATGAAGTTTTTGCGGTGATGAGCCGTCATTACGACAACCAGAGTACAGTTAACAGCCACTGGTACTTTCTTGGTTCCGGCTCGGCCATGTGGATTTTCTGGAATATCTCCACAATAACCGGCTACCTGTCCGGCGCCAGTTTTCCGGTTATGTACGATATGGGGCTGGAAGTCGCGATGCCGATTACATTCGCCTGTATGGTGGTATTGATGTTGAACAATACGGCCACAGTGGCCGCAGTTTTTGTATCAGCAATAACAGCATGGCTTGGCAAAGACCTGCCCTATCAAACCGGATTACTTATCGCCACCATTGCGGGAATCACAACCGGCTACCTGATCAGTAAAATGCCACAGGCCAGGGAGAAGCACACATGTTAATAATGATAGCGGGTATGGCCTTATCTACATTCGTTATACGTTTTTTCTTCATTGCCCTGGCTGGCCGACAACGCCTGCCGGAACCTGTGGCCCAGGCTCTGGCCTTTTCTCCTGCGGTTGTATTAAGCGCTATTGTTGTCACAACCCTTTCCGGTATGGCGAAAGAGGCAACGGATTTTGAATCCGTCATCCCTGCGCTGTTAAGTATTGCAGTGGCAATAGTCATCACTTTCCTGAGAAAGAACCTGCTATTGGCTATCGGGGCGGGAATGGCAGCCTATGGTTTGCTGAATTATCACATGATGGGCTGATATTTATTAAGGAAGCAATAATCCATGAATCATTCTGCATCAGGTCATTGCTCATGCGGCAACACAACATTAAATCTGAGTTTGCCCCTGCCGGTAACAGATTTGACACCCAGAGCCTGCGACTGTGATTTTTGTGTTTCGCATCAGGCTGCTTATCTGTCGCACCCGGAGGGGCAGCTGCAGCTAGCCAGTAAAATGCCTTTTCGTACAAAACAACAAGGCTCGAAACAAGCCCAGTTTTTGTTCTGCTCAAGCTGTAATGATCTGATTGCTGTAATTTGTCAGATCAGAGGGGAATATAAAGGAACTGTTAGTGCACGTTACCTGAGTGAATATTCTTTCATGAAGGAAGCTCTTCCTATCTCACCAAAGGTGCTGTCTCCAAAGGAAAAGTGGACTCGCTGGGAACAGATGTGGATGCCTGTTGCTATAACCAATAGGTAGGTTTTAACGTGGCAAAAGTAGACTCAATGTTGTCCTGTGCTGTAGAGGCGGCGCTTTTCTGAACTGACACAAATAAAAATATTAAGACTTCAAGCAGATAATAAACCGCCATATTCAGCTTAACAAAACACTCTGATAACTTGACACATCCCTCAATTCGCGCTAAAAAACCACCCAGAGAAGCAAAATACTCCCAAGAGAAGCACTAAAGCACTTAAAAGAGAAAAGTTATGAATAATTTAAAAAAGCACCGATTATCAGCAGGTCTGACACAGGCGCAGGTTGCTTCGAAGCTTGGAATTCGCACTAACCGCTACGGCAGTTGGGAGCGAGGAGAAAAGCAACCTCCAGCGTCAATTCTTCCACAGCTAGCTGAGCTTTTTCGTACAAGTACAGACAAACTTTTATCACCTACTACAGCTACGGAATCAGATAGAGATTCAGATGTAGAAAACCTCGATATTAAACGAATGTTTATAGAGTTTGATCCTGATCAGCTACCTTTTGTAAGGTATGAGTTGATTATTAAGCTATCGATATTTGAAAAACCTCTACACTTCACGCCTCCTTTGAACAATCTTAATCTATTTATAAGAAATTACAGCGATAGTGATTACCCATGGTTAATTATTCAAACCGTTAACAACTCAAGTCATATAATAAACAAGCAGCATATTGAATGGTTTGTTGTACATGATGAAGGGCTAGATAACTGGCCTTCACTAGCTCAGAATGGCTTTCATGAAACTCCTCTAATGAAAGAAGGAGTTAGTGCTAGTACTGCAATTATGGCGATGGCTATTAATGCTTCTTTTTGTGAGCTTCTAAATATTGATGAGAATAAGCTCGAATTGAAAAGCATGGTTAATGAAGACAACTTTTCATATAAACTACATAAAGATTTTGAATGGTTGGTTGAGCATAAATCCGAACTTTTTGATAAAAGAAATATTGAGCTTAAAGATACCCGTGAACAGTTGCGCTATGAAGAAGCATTAGCAGATAAAGAGAAAAGCGGCTGGCTCAACTCATTCAATGAATCTTGGGGAATAAGGTCATATTTTTCTAACGGGCAAACACTATTTAAGGGTGGGTGCACAAGTTACGAAGCTGAATGGCATGGTGAGATTTCTGAGTACTTCCTCTATCTTAATCATGGTTTTTTCGATCAGCCACAATCTTATTCAGCCACGGATTCAGATGGGAATGAATACACCTTCAGATCAGACCTTTTTGTCATGATGGAGCTGCCCACAGCATTCCTAGAAATGGCTAACATCCAATCTCATTGGGATGCCATGGAACATAAGCCCAAGCAATTGTCACAAGATGAGGCAGAAAAAGTAATGATCAAGATTATTGAAACAGTTCATAAACGTAACTTATGACACTAAATTTAATACAACGTTTTTTCAGAAATTCGACTGGCCTTGGCGATGCACTATGAGGTGTATCGCCAAAGCAGCTTTTTATACCCGTTCGATAACCAGCGCAATACCCTGCCCAACACCAATACACATACTGCACAGCGCGTATTGTCCACCAGTACGATGCAGCTGATACATGGCCGTGGTCACCAGCCGCGCACCACTGGCACCCAAGGGGTGACCCAGCGCAATAGCACCACCATTGGGGTTAACCCTGGGATCATTATCTTCCAGCCCAAGATCACGCAGTACAGCAAGGCCCTGTGCAGCAAAGGCTTCGTTCAGCTCGATAACATCCATCTGCTGCAGTGACAGGCCGGTTTTTTCCAGTACCTTGCGAATGGCCGGTGCCGGACCAAAGCCCATAATCCGTGGCTCCAGACCTACCGTTGCCATACCGACGACGCGGGCTTTCGGTGTTAACCGGTAGGCTTTTACAGCATCGTCAGATGCTACCAGCAGAGCACAGGCACCGTCGTTTACACCGGAAGCATTACCGGCAGTTACCGAGCCGTTCTCACGGAACGGTGTACCCAGTTTGGCCAGTGCTTCCAGCGAGGTTTCACGGATATGCTCATCACGGGCAAAAACCAGTGGTTCCTGCTTGCGACGGGGAATGGTGACCGGAACGGTTTCTTCGTCAAAGATACCCTCTTCCCGTGCTTTGGCCGCTTTCTGCTGGCTTAGCAGGGCAAAGGCATCCTGGGATTCACGATCGATATTAAACTGTTCGGCAACATTCTCAGCGGTTTCTGGCATAGAGTCGATACCGAACTGCTGCTTCATGATTTTATTCACAAAGCGCCAGCCAATTGTGGTATCAAACATTTCCGCGCTACGGCTGAAGGCATTTTCGGCCTTGCCCATCACAAACGGTGCCCGCGACATGGACTCGACACCACCGGCAATCACCAGATCCTGCTCACCACTGCGAATGGCGCGGGCAGCAGTACCCACTGCATCCATACCAGAACCGCAGAGGCGGTTAATGGTCATGCCCGGTACAGTGTCCGGCAAGCCCGCCAGCAAGCCACTCATCCGCGCTACGTTGCGGTTATCTTCACCGGCCTGGTTGGCACAGCCATAATAAATATCGTCAACAGCGCTCCAGTCTACTTCCGGATTACGCGCCTGCAGTGCCTTGATCGGAATCGCTCCAAGATCATCAGCCCGAACAGTAGACAAGCTGCCACCGTAACGCCCAAACGGGGTACGAATAGCGTCACAGATATAAGCTTCAGACATCTTTTTTATTCCTGTTATTCTGTTCGTTCTCTGGAAATAACCGGCTGCCCCAATCGCGCAGAGTTACCCTGGAACAGGGCCACCTGCTTGCCATCCTGATTCACGACTTCAATATGATACACACCGCTGCGGCGACCCTGATAAGCAACCTTTGCCCTGGCAGTCAGTACATTGCCCCGGTATGCCGGACGAATAAAATCAATTGAGCAGTGTGCAGCGACGGCAACTTCATCCTGAGAGTTACAGGCAAAGGCAAAAGCCGAATCGGCCAGCGAGAAGATCATGCCGCCGTGACAGGTATCATATCCATTGACCATATCGTCACGTACCGGCATAACAACTGTGGATTCCCCTGGCCCGACAGATTCAATCACCATCCCCAGTGACTGTGATACCTGGTCATTGGCGTACATCGTTTCAGCACAGCGCTCTGCCAGCTGCTTTGCTTGCTCCGGGCTTAACGTATCAGCCATGCTTATTCACCTTTAAAAGCGGGTTTACGCTTTTCCATGAAAGCAGCAACACCTTCACGGTAGTCATGGCTCTGACCCAGCATTCTCATCGCTTCTTTTTCCAGCTCCAGCTGCTGATGCAGCGGGTTGGAGAAGGACTCATTCAGCAGCTTTTTAATCATCGCTAGCCCCTTGGTCGGCTGGGTTGCCAGATGCTCGGCCATAGCGATGGTTTCCGGCATCAACTGCTCATTATCAACACAGCGCCAGATCATGCCCCAGCTTTCAGCCTGTTCTGCCGGCAGTTTGTCGCCCAGCAGAGCCAGCGCCTTGGCTCTTGGCAGTCCCAGTGCCCGCGGCAGATTCCAGGTACCACCGGAGTCCGGTACTAGACCGATCTTGCAGAAGGCCTGCACAAAGCTGGCACTACGAGCCGCCAGCACGATATCGCAGGCCAACGCAATACTGGCGCCAGCACCGGCTGCTACGCCGTTAACTGCGGCAATAACCGGCTTGTCGAGGGTCATAATGCTGCGAATCAGCGGGTTATAATTCTTTTCTACAGACTCACCCAGATCCGGCGCTTCATCACTGGCTTTCACCGAACGATCATTCAGATCCTGTCCGGCACAAAAGCCGCGACCGGCACCGGTGATTACCAGGCAGCGGACATCAGTATTGGTGCGCACATCTTTCATCGCTTCACGCACTTCTTCATGCATCTGTGCCGTAAAGCTGTTGAGTGTTTCCGGCCGGTTCAGTGTCAGCAGAGCAACACCTTTGGTCACTTCATAGGTAATGGTTTCAAATGCCATGAGAGGTTCCGTTCTTTAGAATTCTTGTTTTCTGGCCTTTGCCATTTTTTCTGTGTGCTTTATTTTGTGCTAGGGTACGAACCCAATGACTTGTACCCATACATATAACAATTCAAGCAGCGATAAAAATAACCATGCCTGTTTACGCTACCGAAGACCTGATCCCTGTCGTTGATCCAACAGCTTTTGTTCACCCTACCGCCGTCTTGATTGGCGATGTGATCATTGGCCCCGGCTGTTATGTCGGTCCCAATGCTGTTCTGCGCGGTGACTTTGGCCGTATTGTGATGGAAGCCGGAAGCAATCTGCAGGACACTTGCGTGGCTCACAGCTTTCCATCCAAGGACTGCATCATCGAAGTCGACGGACATATAGGACACGGCGCCGTACTGCACGGTTGTCGTATCGGTCGTAACGCTCTGGTCGGCATGAATGCCGTGATTATGGATGATGCCGTTATCGGTGCTGAATCGCTGGTTGCTGCCGCGGCTTTCGTCAAATCCGGGTTTGAGTGTCCACCGCGCAGCCTGCTGGCTGGCAGTCCGGCTCAGGTCAAACGGGAATTGAGTGAAAAAGAGGTGAACTGGAAGTCTGCCGGTACTGCCGAGTATCAGAAGCTGACACAGCGCAGTCTGGAATCACTTCGTGAAATCACACCCCTGACCGAGATCCAGCCTGATCGTCCCCGCTATATCGACAGCAGCCATAAGCCCAAACAGTCTTCATAAACGGATCGTCACAGCATTCCTGCTTTCGGAACGCTGTGACGATCAACCGTTTTAGTCTTCCTGACGCTCAACCAGAGTCATGATGTCGTACAGGGCAACCAGCTCCTGATTCTGGTTCAGGACTTCTACATCCCAAACCACAACACCACTGGCACGATCTTCATCCGGACGCTTGGCCTTCTTGATCTTCTTCTTGACGGTGATCTTGACCTGAATGCTGTCACCAATACCCACCGGCTCGACAAAACGCAGGTTTTCCAGACCGTAGTTAGCCAGAACCGGACCTGGTGCAGGCTCAACAAACATGCCCGCTGCAGCAGAAATCACGAAGTAACCATGTGCTACCCGCTTACCGAACAGGGAGTCCTTGGCCGCAATCTCGTCAAAGTGAGCATAGAAATGGTCACCGGACAGACAACCAAAGTTAACGATATCTGCTTCCGTTACTGTACGACGATGCGTTGTCAGGCTTTCACCGACCTGCAGCTGCTCAAAGTACTTTTTGAACGGATGGATATCGGTTTTTGTGGTTTTGGCTCCAGCCACATACTCTTTGGTAATCGCCATCATGGTAGTCGGCGAGCCCTGAATCGCAGTACGCTGCATATAATGCTTGATCGCCCGGCTGCCACCCAGCTCTTCACCACCACCGGCACGACCCGGGCCACCGTGAACCAGCGGTGCCAGAGGAGAACCGTGACCGGTAGATTCGCCGGCACAGTCGCGGTTCAGTACCAGCATACGACCATGATAAGCCGCCGCGCCCATCACAAGTTCGCGTGCTTCCTGATCATCATAAGTCACGACAGAACCTGCCAGACTACCCTTGCCCATATGCGCCAGCTCTACTGCCTGCTCAATACTGTCGTACGGCATCAGAGTGCTGACCGGGCCAAAGGCTTCAATGCTGTGCGGAGCTTCGGTTTCCATCGGGTTGCCACAGAACAGCAGGGTCGGCGGGTAGAAAGCGCCTTCAACGGCAGAAGCACCTTTTACCTGAACTTCAATATCGTTGCCGCCGTAAACAACTTCACAGTGCTCCTGCAAAGCTGCAACCTTGCGACGAACATCTTCACGCTGGGAACAGCCTACCAGCGGCCCCATGCGAACGCCTTCTTCTGCAGGATCACCCATCACAACCTTGTCGAGACGGGCTTTCAGTGCAGTAGTAACGGCATCAACTTTAGCTGCAGGTACCAAAATACGACGGATAGCAGTACATTTCTGACCGGCCTTGACGGTCATTTCCCGAGCGACTTCCTTGATAAACAGATCAAACTCGGGATCTTCCGGATTGACGGTTTCCCCCAGAATAGAGCAGTTCAGAGAGTCGGCTTCCATATTGAACGGAATGCTGTTGGCAACAATATTGGGGTGATTGCGCAGCATCTGGCCGGTTGATGCAGAACCAGTAAAGGTTACGGCATCCTGTTCGTTCAGTTGATCCAGCAGATCTCCGGTACTGCCACAAATCAGCTGCAGAGAACCTTCCGGTAACAAACCGGATTCAACAATCATCTGCACCATGGCTTCGGTCAGATAAGCGGAAGCTGTCGCAGGTTTCACGACCACCGGCATACCGGCAATCAGACTGGGTGCAATTTTTTCCAGCATACCCCAGCAAGGGAAGTTGAAGGCATTGATATGAACCGAAACACCCAGTTTCGGGGTCAGAATATGCTGACCAACAAAGGTGCCTTCGGCAGACAATCGCTCGGGAGCACCTTCAACAATAAAGGTTTCGTTGGCAAATTCACGACGGGCGATGGATGAATAGCTGAACATGGTGCCGACACCGCCTTCGATATCGACCCAGCTGTCGGCCTTGGTGGCACCGGTTTGGGCAGAAACCTGATACAGCTCTTTTTTGCGAGCCATCAGCACCTTGCCCAGTTCTTTCAGGGCATTGGCGCGGTCGTGTACGGTCATGGCGCGCAGTGCTTTGCCACCAACTTCACGTCCGTACTGTACGACTTTGGCAAAGTCGACCCCTTCACTGCTTACCCAGCTGATAGTTTCGCCGGTGACTGCATGCTTGACTTCTATGCCCTGGTCAGCGCCCTCAAACCACTCACCATAAACATAACTTTTGGTTTTCATACAGTTTCCTTGACTGCTCGCCTGAGCTATTTGCCCGGGGCGTACTCGGAGAGTATCACTCGGTAAAACCACTGATCAGGCTCTTATTATTGATTTTTATTACCGCAATCATGATACACATTTATTGTTTTGCATCAAATTTATGTATTATATCCACGCCCGGATTGCTTTCCCCCGAGATTTTCTCATTGCGAACTTTCCGGCGCAGGTTCCCAGCTCAATAAAAACAAATGTGATCTAAAGACGAACGGGGCCCCTATGTCAGACAAGAATAAAAATGCAGGCCTTGACGCTATTGAGTCAGCCAGCATTGATGAGATTCGTGATTTGCAGTTCAACCGTCTGAAAAAGACCCTGAACCATGCGTACAACAACTCTCCGGTCTACAAGAAGAAGTTTGATGATGCCGGCGTTCACCCGGACGATCTGAAAACCCTGAGCGACCTGAGCAAGTTTCCCTTTACCACCAAAGCCGATCTGCGAGAGAACTACCCGTTCGGCATGTTCTGCGTACCCCAAAAGGATATCGTCAGAGTTCATGCATCCAGCGGCACGACAGGCAAACCCACTGTCGTTGGCTATTCACAAAACGATATAAAAACATGGTCGGATATCGTGGCGCGCTCGATTTACGCTGCTGGCGGCCGACCTGAAGACAAGGTTCATATCTCCTACGGCTATGGCCTGTTTACCGGCGGTCTGGGTGCCCACTACGGTGCCGAGCGGCTGGGTTGTACCGTTATTCCCATGAGCGGCGGCCAGACTGAGAAGCAGGTGCAGCTGATCAAGGACTTTGACCCAGACATTATCATGGTCACCCCTTCCTACATGCTGAATATCGCCGACGAAATGGAGCGTGAAGGATTGGATCCCCATGAGACTTCACTGCGGATCGGTATTTTCGGTGCCGAGCCCTGGACCAATGCCATGCGCCAGGATATCGAACAGCGGCTGGGTATTGATGCGGTTGATATCTACGGCCTGTCGGAAGTTATGGGGCCGGGCGTAGCCCAGGAGTGCATCGAAACCAAAGATGGCCCGACCATCTGGGAAGATCACTTCTATCCGGAAATCATCGACCCCAAGACCGGCGAAGTACTGCCGGACGGTTCCGAAGGTGAACTGGTCTTTACCAGTCTGACCAAGGAAGCCATGCCGGTGATCCGTTACCGCACCCGAGACCTGACCCGCCTGTTGCCGGGCTCTGCCCGTACCATGCGACGGATGGACAAGATCACCGGTCGCAGTGACGATATGCTGATTATTCGCGGGGTTAATGTGTTCCCGACCCAGATCGAGGAACAGATCTGTAATATTCAGGAGCTGGCGCCTCACTATATGATCGAGGTCGACAAGAAGGGCAATATGGATACTGTGCGGGTATCGGTAGAAAGCAGCATGATTAACTCTACCGAGCTTAATCAGCAGCTGGCTGCTTCACTGCGTCACAAGATCAAGTCGTATATCGGTATTTCTGCTGCGATTGATATTGTGGAACCGGGCAAGTTGCCGCGCTCTGAAGGCAAGGCAAAGCGGGTTATCGACAAGCGTTAAGCCTTTAACTAATTGTTGAAAACAAGCTCGCAAAAAAAGGCGCCCTGATATGCAGGGCGCTAACCACAGAGAAACTGTTAATTCTTTCTGCTATTCAATTCTTGAGACTATAACCTCGTTTAGGGCTATAACCTCATTCAGGACTACAACCTCACTTGCGACTATAAACCTCACCGGTTACGGCAGTTTTGCACGCGCCGTATATCGCTCCGACAGGTCCTGTTACATAAGCGGCCGGGAAGCCTGCGGGATAAAACATCACCGCCTTTCGAGCCAGTTTCAGCGAATTGATGACAGGTCTGGAATCAAGGTTACGTAGCAAATCCCTGGTTCTTTCCTTTCCAGTCATCAACGCCATTGTCTTGTTAACGCCCTTGCAGTAACCGTTTCCAGCGCCTTTTAATATCGCGACCAGACGCAAGCCGAAGCGCTTTAATGCTGAAGGTCTTTTAGGCTCGTTTTTATTTACTGCAAATAAAGCTGAAGGATGAATCGTTCTGGCAATCGTATGCATAAGCTTCTTCCCTGTGTGTTTAATCAATAGCCCGCACTATCCTGTGCAGTTGATTAGAACTATAAGGAATAAACAGAAGCAGGGGTATTATACCAAGGTATGAGAGCTTCCAGAGGCAGGGCGATATTCAGGCTCCCGTAAACACAAAAAAGCCGGCTTGTGGCCGGCCTTTCCGTCAGGTACCTGATATCCGGTTTTAACCGGAATAAAGCACTTTGGGTAACCAGAGTGAAATTGCGGGAATAAACAGCAACAACAGCAGCCGGATAATATCCGCACACCAGAACGGTGTGACACCTTTGAATATGGTGCTGGTTTTGATGTCCTTGATCACACTGCTTAATACAAAGATATTGAGTCCAACCGGTGGTGTAATCAGGCTGATTTCAGTGACTACCACCACGATAATACCGAACCAAACCAAATCAAAGCCCATACTCTGTACCAGCGGGAAGAATACCGGCACGGTCAGCAGCAACATCGACAGACTTTCAAATACGGTACCCAGCAGAATATAGATACCAATAATCGCCAGCATCACCAGGAACGGTTCAGCACCGATGGACTGGATCAATGCAACCAGCTCTTCCGGCAGCCCGGCACGGTTGACAAAGTTGGAGTAAATCAGAGCACCGATAATAACCCCGAACAGCATGGTCGAAGTCCGGGCGGTTTCAGTCAGGATATCTTTCAGCACCGCTACCGTCAGCGTACGACGATATAAGGCAATACAGAAGGCACCTGCCGCACCGATACCGGCAGCTTCTGTCGGGGTAAAGACACCACCGTAAATGCCGCCCATAACCAGTACAAACAGACCGAGAATGGCTGATACCGAACGAATCGCCTGCCACTTTTCCTTGCTGGAAAGCTTTTCACCCGCTGGACCGGCTTCCGGATTACGCCAGACCACATAACGGGTTGCCAGCATATAGAACAGAATACCCAGCATCCCCGGCAGGAAGCCGGCAGCAAACAGATCTCGAATACTCTGTTCAGTCAACACCCCATAAATAATCAGAATCACACTGG
The DNA here is from genome assembly GCA_947387575.1 of Spongorhabdus nitratireducens. GTDB lineage: Bacteria > Pseudomonadota > Gammaproteobacteria > Pseudomonadales > Endozoicomonadaceae > CANDOC01. The sequence continues at coordinate 111,474 of CANDOC010000012.1, read as the reverse complement.
GAGGAATCAGAATCCCCAGGGTTCCACCCGCAGCGATGGATGCTGCTGCCAGACCATCGGAATAGCCATACTTGCGCATGGAAGGCATGGCTACCTTGGCCATGGTGGCAGAAGTCGCCAGACTGGAACCGGAGATGGCAGAGAAACCTCCACAGGCGGCAACCGTTGCCATTGCCAGACCACCACGACGATGGCCCAGGAAGGCATAACAGGCGCGATACAGTTCCTGTGACAACCCTGCCTTGGTAATAAAGTTACCCATCAGGATAAACATTGGAATAACTGACAGGCCATAGTCCTGTGCCGTATCAATCAGACGACGGGCACTGACCGACAGTGCACCGTTAAAGTTCCAGTCGCCCAGTGCCGCATAACCGAAAAAACCAACCACACCCATGGCAAAGGCAATCGGCATTCGCAGCAGAATCAGAAACATCAGGACTGCGAATCCGAGCAGAGTCAACAACATGCTAATTTCACCCCTAAACAGCTATGCATTTGAAAAACCGCTGCACGTTTTAAAAACGTTTCACTTCAGAAGTTATTCCTGATTTTCGTATTCTTTATCCACCAGCCGGGTTATCACCAGCACCAACGCGGTAATAGCGGTCAGGAAACAGGACACGGCAATAAAGTAGATGAAGTAGCTGACCGGAATTTCCAGATACTCGGTCACTTCTTCGTAACTGGCAGCCCTTCCAGCCAGCTGCCAGACCTTGCCACCAATAATGAACAGGCTGCCGCTGATGCAGAGGTTAAAGAACATATCGCGGAGTTTTTTGACCCTGGACGGAATCATATTGTCGACCAGGTCAACAATGATATGTTCCTTGCGCCAGGTGATCAGAGGCAGGGCTGAAAATATCAGACACCCCAGCAGTAATTCAGTGATTTCCACGCTGCCGACCAGGGGGCTGTCAAACAGATAGCGCCCCAGGACATCAACACAGGTAACCATCATCAGAACAAACAGAACGGCGGCAGCAAACCACTTCAGAAGCCATTCAAACCGCATGGCCGCTTGCTCCCAGAGCCGGACCACCATAATGACTGTGCTTTTCATTTCAGCCTCTTGATATTGCAGAGGTAGCTTTTCGCTCCTTCAAGGGAGAAGGAGCGAAAAAGGTCAGACTTTTGTGCTTGACGCTACAGCAGCAGTGATTAGAGCTGCAGCGGCTGGTAGTTGCGGGCTTCTTCCTTAAATGCTGCCAGTGCAGCGGAGGCGTCGACCTTGCGCTTCTTGACGGAGTCCAGCCAGTCTTGTTCCATACCCTGAACAAGCTGCTTGAAGTAGTTGATATCATCTTCACTGGCATCAATAACCTTGCTGCCGGAAGCGATAATATCGGCTTCGCCTACCTTGTCAGCTTCATCCCACTTGCGGCCGGCCAGAGCAGACAGTTTCTCACCGGAAACCGCCATTACCGCCTTGCGGTCCTTGTCGGACAGACCATCGAGGAAGTCATTGCTGAGGAAGATACCGAAAGAACCGAGGTACAAACCATTGGGCAGTTTGATGGTATAGGGTGCCACATCCTTGAAGCGGGCCACTTTCATCATATCCATCTGCATAAACAGGCCGTCGGCCACACCCTGAGACAGCATTTCGTAAGCCTTGTTGGCCGGCGCACTGACACCGGATACACCCAGTCGTTTACCGATTTCAGCAGAAACGCCACCACCGATACGGACTTTCTTGCCTTTCAGCTCTTTCAGGGAGTTAAGCGGTTCACGCATATGAACCTGACCGGGACCATGTACAAACAGACCGGCCAGCTGAACACCGCGATATTCGCCGGACTTGTTAAAATATTTGTCATTGATCCGCCAGTGAGCCACTGAAACCGCTTCGGGGGTAGCGTCCAGTCCTGGTAGTTCCGCCATCTGGGTCAGACGGAAACGACCCGGCAGGTATCCGTGGAAAGTCCATGATGCATCGACAGCACCATCTTCAACCATATCGACCAGGCTCTTCGGATGACCCACGTCATATTCGAGCTTGACCTTGACCCGGCCTTCAGTGGCGTCTTCAATCCACTTGCCCCAGGTCGGCAGTACGTCTTTGTTCATGGTGTGGGTCGGGCTCAACCAGGTAGCGACTCTGAGCTGGGTTTCCGCCCATGCATTGCTCACGGAAGCAACCCCTAAACCAATGCTCACTAAACCGGTTATTATTTTTTTCTTGAGCACTGAACAGCTCCTTTATTGGTTTTATTAGTGTGTCAGCGCGCATAAAGTGACACAAATTCCTGAATAATTCAAAAATTAAGTATCATTACATATAGAGTTTTTCATGATCTCCACACGACAAGACCATGACAAGACTCCCACTCTTTTTAATAGCTATACATGGATGAATATTTAATAATCCGTAATTACATAGTTATCTTTCACGAAGTGAAGTACAAAATTCACGAAGGAGTAGACACAGTGATCCTGACCAATATTGAAGCCGTGCCGGGTAAAAAAATTGTTCAGCATCTGGGCATGGTGCAGGGAAATACCGTTCGTTCGAAGCATGCCGGCAAGGATATTCTGGCTGGAATCAAAAACATCTTCGGCGGTGAGTTGACCGGTTACACCGAGTTGCTGACCGAGGCACGGGAGGAAGCCGTTGCCCGCATGTCCCAGCAGGCCGAAGCGATCGGCGCCAATGCCGTGATCAATATCCGCTTCTCTACTTCATCTGTAGCTGCAGGGGCTGCCGAGCTGTTTGCTTATGGTACTGCTGTTGTTCTTGAGTGAGACACAGGAGTAAACCGATATGTTTAATCTGATTATTTTCCTGTCACTGCTGATACTGGGCTATGTCTTCGGGCGGATGGCAGAATCCCGGCATTTCAAATCGATCCTGAACCGGGAAGAACAGCTGCGGGATATTCTGACCTTCAATGAACGCACCCTGCCTCCGGGTTACGAGCAGGCCTCAGGCGAACTTGTCGGCGGTAATGTGGTGATTTCCATTGACTACTTCAAACAGATTTCCGCCGGCCTGCGCAACCTGTTTGGTGGCCGGGTCAGTGCTTATGAGACTCTGATCGAGCGTGCCCGCCGGGAAGCCATTCTGCGGATGAAACAGGAAGCACGGCTGAAAGGCGCCAGCAAGATTATCAATGTCCGGCTGGAAACCGCTTCTATTAGCAAAGGGGGGCAGGATCAAATTGGCAGTGTTGAAGTTTATGCTTATGGCACCGCTTTGATCCCGACACCATAAATATCAGGCAGACGCGATGGAGTATCAGAACCCAAAGATTCCGGAGGGCATTAATGTCAGCCAGGAGCACCCGCTGAAAGATTTTTTTATCATGCTGCTGGGTGCCGGGCTGATTATTGCCGGGCTGATTTTTACCCTGACCCTGCTGGCCGGCTCTCTGGTGCGCTATGTGCCGTTTGAACTGGAGCAGCAGCTGGCTGCTTCATTAGAACAAGAGCTGGTTGAGACAGAGACAGTAAAACCAGGGCGACATCAGCAATACCTGCAGAATCTGGCAGACAGGCTGGTCATAGCGCAGCAACTTCCTGAAGCGATGAAAATCACCGTCCATTATATGGATGGTGACGAAGTAAATGCATTCGCGACACTGGGCGGACATATTTTTGTCTACCGCGGGCTACTGGAAAAGATGCCCAACGAAAATGCTCTGGCCATGGTGCTGGCGCATGAGATTGCCCATATCAAGCATCGTGACCCGCTGGTAGCAACTGGCCGGGGGTTAACGGTGGGATTGGCACTAATGAGTCTGGCCGGCATTGCCGACAGTGCGCTGGCGCAGCAGGTAATCAGTCAGGTATCACTACTGACCACACTGGGGTTCAGCCGGGAGATGGAACGTGCCGCAGATAACGAAGCATTGTTAACGCTGAAACAGCATTATGGTCACACGCTGGCTGCGGATACAGTGTTCCAGATATTTAATGACCTTGAAGATGGTCAGGGATTGCCTGCTTTTCTAAGCACTCACCCTCAAAGTACAGACCGTATTGAAGTCATTGATCATTTTCAGCATCGACATGGTAGTCATCAGGGAACGCTGACTCCACTGCCATCGTGGTTTAATGAACCTTGATATCGATACCAGATGCGCCTGATCCTTGTAAACAGAATTTCAGTTTACAAGGATCAGACATTTCTTACCTGGAATTAAATATCAGTTATTCCTGTGGAGGTGTACCTTCACAATTAGAAACAACCGCATCAATTTGAACCAGGGCATTCATAGGAATATCTGAAACACCAAACACGGTTCTTGCCGGAAGATCGCCTTTAAAGAAAGTGGTGTAAACTTCGTTTACAGCATCAATATCTTCAATATTCTTAAGTTGAATATTCATTTTCACGGTATCGTCCATAACATGGTCGACACTTTCAATAATTGCCTTGATGTTTTTCAGACATTGTTCTGCCTGCTCTTTAACACCACCCGCTAAAATTTCACTTGTTTCCGGATTTAACGGCAATTGACCAGAGATATGATTGTAATGAGAGAAAGCAACGGTATGTGAATAAGAAGCGTTCGGTGCTTTGTCTGTATTGTTTGCTTCTATAACAATCAGGCGAGCATCTTCAGGAAGTTGTGGTGGTGTACCATCACCATGGGATACAACGGTATCAATCTGAACCAGAGCATCCATCGGTAAAGCTGAAGCACTGATATGTGTTCGAGCAGGCACGTAGTTTGGAAAGAACTTTTCACAAACTTCATTTACAGCTTCTGCATCAGAAATGTCTTTAAGGAAAATTGTTGTTTTAACAACGTCATCCATCACATGGTCGATGCTTTCCAGAATGGCTTTAATGTTGGTCAGGCACTGTTCAGCCTGCTCCTTGACGCCACCTGCTACGATTTCACCTGTTTTCGGGTCAACAGGTAATTGAGATGAAAGGTTATTGTAGTGAGAAAAAGCCGCTGTTTGTGAATACAGACCTTTTGGTGCATTTTCTGTATTTCTTGAAACTTTAATGAGATCGCAGGGATCTTGTGGTGCAGTACCTTCACCGTTAGAAATCAGTGCATCAATTTGAACCAAGGCATCGCTCATTGGTAAAGCAGCAACAGCGACGGTTGTTCGTGTAGGCAGATCACTTTGGAAGAACGTTGTATAAACTTCATCAATCTCTGTAAGATCAGCGATGTTCTTGACAAAAATATTGAGTTTAACAACATCGTCCATAACATGGCCGATACTTTCTACAATCGCTTTAATATTTTCCAGACATTGTTTTGCCTGTTGCTTTACATCCCCAATTACAATTTCACCCGTTTTCGGATCTACGGGTAATTGAGCAGAAATATTATTGTAATGAGAAAAAGCGACCGTTTGCGTAGAAAAAGAACTTACAGGTGCACTTTCTGTATTTCTTGAAAGTTTCACAATATCGGCACACATAGCGACATTTCCTATTTAGTATTGCAAGAAGGATTTTTAGGTAGCAATCACAAAATAAAAGGCGGAACTTGATGCAGCGGAATCTATAGCTTTCGGTTTATGATTTAAATGACCTGAAGCAGTAAAAATGGTTACCGCCACTCCTTCAAACAAAACTGCCGACGCATTAATTGATACAAAGCAAAAATAACCGGCACTTAATAACATATCGATGCGGATCAAATTAAAGCATTGCCATCATAATTGAATGCACCTTGACAGAAGAGCTGACTTCACAACTATACTGTATATACATACAGCACAGGATTTCAGTCATGGTCCCTGTTCCTCTCCAGCCCTCCCGGTCAGCAGCAACCTACCCCTTTTATCAGCATCCAGCAGCCTGTGGCTTTTCAAGTCCGGCGGCAGACTACCTTGAAGACAGCCTGTCTCTGGATCAGCTGCTGATTCGGCATCCGGCGGCCACCTTCTTTGCCCGGGCCCAGGGTAAATCCATGATGGGAGCCGGTATTCATGATGGCGATTTGCTGCTGATTGACCGGGCTCTGAAACCCGGACACAACGATATCGTTATTGCCCTGCTGGACGGCGAACTGATTGCCAAGCGTTTAGTGTGGCGGAATGACAAGCCAATACTGATGTCCGAGCATCCGGACTATCCCCCGATTCATCTGACAACCGAACAGCAACTCGATATCTGGGGCGTTGTTACTGAAGTCATTCATTCATTGCGATGAAACAGGTTATTGCCCTGTGTGATGCCAACTCGTTTTACTGTTCCTGTGAGCAGGTATTTGACCCGGGCTTGCGAAACAAACCGCTGGGCGTACTGAGTAATAACGACGGCTGTATTATTGCCCGTACCCGGGAGTTGAAAGCACTGGGCATTGCAATGGGCACTCCGGCTTTTAAAGTACGCCAGCAGGTCGAACGCGGGCAGATTCTGCTGCGCAGCTCCAACTATGCCCTGTATGGCGATATGTCATCCCGCTTCATGTCGGTTCTGGAGCAGTTCAGTCCCGGTGTTGAGGTTTACTCCATTGATGAGGCTTTTGTTGACCTAAGCGGTTTTCCACTGGAGCAGCTGGAGCAAATCGGAAACAAGATGAAACAGCGGGTTATGCAGTGGACCGGACTCCCCATCGGGGTCGGCATTGCCACTACTAAAACCCTGGCCAAGCTGGCTAATCATGCGGCCAAACAATTTGCAGCTACCGGTGGCGTGGTTGATTTAACTGATCCGGCACGGCAGCTACGGCTGATGAAGATCATGCCGGTCGAAGAAGTCTGGGGCGTCGGGCGCAATATTGGCAAACGACTCAGGAAGCATAATATTTTATCCGCTGCCGATCTTGTCGCCTGCAATCATCACTGGATCAGAAAGCAGTTTTCAGTAGTACTGGAACGCACGGTCTGTGAACTGCAGGGAGAGAGCTGTATTCCCTGGGAAGAGACCGGAACCGGTAATAAACATGAAATTATGTGCTCCCGCAGCTTTGGCCAGCGGGTTCATACCAAACGTGAGCTGCATGCTGCACTGGTCAGTTTTGTGTCCCGGGCCTGCGAGAAACTGAGACGGCAGCAGAAACTGGCAAGGGAAGCGATACTCTTTATTCGCACAGATCCCTTTCGAAATGATACCGCCCAGTATAATCGCAGCATTCGGTTAGCCCTGCCCAACCCCACAAACGACACTCGCCCATGGCTTCGGCTACTTGTTCCGGCTTTGAACACACTATACCGGCAGGGATTTGAATATAAGAAAGCCGGTTTTGTACTGCTGGATTTATGTACTGAAACCAGCCTGCAGAATGATTTGATCCAGCCACCAGCCGTTATAAAACCGGATCTGATGCCGGTGATCGACAGTATTAACCAGCGTTTTGGCCGCCACACTATCCGTCCTGCAGCCATGGGTTTTCAACCACAGTCATGGCATATGAATCAGCAACATTGCAGCCCTCACTATACAACCTGCTGGAACGATATCATGAAGGTTTATGCGATAAAATAATTGCCATAATCGCCCGGTTACAGCGGATTTCAGCTATAGCTAATAGTGGAAAGCGGTAGGAGTACTCGTGATGAAAAGATGGGTATGGCTACCAATATTGCTATTGATATGGCCTTTTCAGGTTTCTTCTGCATCCTGTCTGAAGTGTGCTCGAAAAACACCGGAATCCATTTCTTTATGTATTCTGTGTGCGTTAGAAGAAGCGAAACCGTCCTACAACAGAAGCAACTCTACTCCCTTTTCAAACGCTTCAACCAAGCCACCCACACTATTACGACAGCAATCGTACTCAGAGTATCCCGATATTCCATCTGAACATCCCGGGCATAAAAACAGGCCACAACATCTGGACTTGTCGTCCTCGCCCCGTGTCTATATAAGTTATGAACCCGCTTGCTATGAGTTAGACGATTCAGCATATAAAGGATTGCTAAGAGCTAGCATCGCCCCATATGTAGTCGCAAGCTTAATGGCTGATCTGACCACAGCGGCAAACATCAAAAATTATTGCCGCTATATGCAAAGCAAGAAGGGTATTTACAAGATCGGCAAGCATATTGTAGTTTGCCCGAATCAAATGGAAGCCGCTTTGGACTCCTTACAAAATGCACTCACCGATCAAAACTCACCCAATAGTCTTGCACTGATCTACTGCTCTCTCACCAAAGATCTTATTACGCTATCCAGCACCAGGCTCGAAGGCTTCGGCAACCTGTTATTTGTTTTCTTCACCAACAGCGATTACGGGTTCGTAGAAAAATGGGCTTTAGACATAACGGTGAGTAGCATGATGCACTCATTACTCTATGTTTTCGGGCCCAGTATCTGGCTCTACATGCATCAAGCTGTCCATCCCCAGCCTCATTGCTACTCCCCACCGCCACTTGAGCAAGGCGCTGAGTGAAATGTCAGTTGTCACCAAACCTTAACCAAATCTCCTCGCTTCTCCCGGTAAACTGCTCTAAACCTGATACCAACAATCACAACTGCGCTGCAACGCAGACCCGGGGAAATCTCATGAAACGTGATCCTTACCTGCTAACACCCGGACCGATCACTACGTCCATGGAAACCAAGCAGGCCATGCTGCATGACTGGGGTTCATGGGACAGCGACTTCAATGCCATCACCACCGAAGTACGCCAGCGTCTGCTGGCTGAAGCCAACGCCACCAGCAGCCATGAATGTGTGCCGATACAGGGCAGCGGCACGTTTGCAGTAGAAGCTACTCTGGCAACCGTTATTCCTGCGGATGGCAAGGTGCTGATTTTAATGAATGGCGCCTATGGCCAGCGGATGGGAAAAATCTGCGATTATCTAGGACGCAATTATGTAACCCTCGACAAGGGTGATTACCTGCCCCCCCTGCCCCATGAGGTGAAATCCTTTCTACAAGACGATCCCGATATTACCCATGTTGCAGTGGTTCACTGCGAAACCAGCTCGGGCATTCTTAATCCGGTGGAAGATATTGCCCGGGTTGTAGATCAGGCCGGGCGCAGTCTGATTATTGATTCCATGAGTGCCTTCGGCGCTTTACCGATTGATGCGCAAAAACTGAAGTTTGACGCACTGGTATCCTCAGCCAACAAATGTTTTGAAGGCGTTCCCGGTTTTGGTTATGCCCTGATCCGGCAAGAGGTTCTGGCTCAGGCCGGGGGTAATGCTCATTCCCTCAGCATGGATCTGTATGACCAGTGGCAATATATGGAACGTACCGGACAGTGGCGCTATACCCCGCCAACCCATATCGTCGCTGCATTTCTTGCCGCACTGCATGAACATGAAGCCGAAGGCGGCAGTCGCGGCAGGCTGGCACGTTACAGCAGTAACTGTAACCGGCTGGTTTCCGGTATGCGGGCCAGAGGATTTCAGACCCTGCTGGAAGAACGCTGGTTATCTCCCATCATTGTCACCTTCCTGTCCCCGGATCACCCCAGGTTTGAATTCAAACGCTTCTACAACCTGCTGAAAGAGCGCGGTTTCATTATCTACCCCGGCAAACTGACCGAAGCTGACAGCTTCCGTATCGGTTGTATTGGTCGTCTGTTTGGTACCCAGATTGATGAGTTGCTGGATGTGATAGATGAAGTTCTGGAACTGATGAACATTCAGCTGGAAGCTCAGGCTCTGTTGACATAACTGTTGACATAAGCCTGCTGATTTATGCAAAACGAGAGAACAACAATGACGTATACCTACACACGCCATTATATCGGTCCGGTTCAAGCTGTAATTTTCGACTGGGCCGGCACTGTGGTGGACTATGGTTCACTGGCACCGATCAATGCTTTCTGCCTGCTGTTTGAACGCAACAAGGTGGCTATTACCCAGGCTGAAGCCCGAGTACCAATGGGCACTGAAAAGCGGGAGCATATCTGTCAGTTGCTGGCCATGCCCCGTATCCGCAAGGCTTGGATCGAAGTTTATGGCAGTGAGGCCAGCGAGGCTGATATAGACCGGCTGTATCAGGAATTTATTCCAATTCAGGTCGAAGCGATTAATCAGCGCACTGCCCTGATTCCCGGCACCCGTGAAACATTTGATTATCTTCAGCAGCGCGACATCAAAGTCGGCAGCAATACCGGTTACAGTCAGGCCATGATTGAAAACCTGATTGCCAGTGCGGCCGATCAGGGCTTCAGTCCTGCAAGCGTTGTGGCTGCCACAGATGTACCCCGCGGTCGCCCCTGGCCCCATATGGCACTGCAAAACCTGCTGCAGCTGGAAGTTGCAAACCTGCAGGGCTGCATCAAGGTTGACGACACCATACCAGGCATTGAAGAGGGACTTAATGCCGGACTCTGGACTGTTGGTGTTGCAGTATCCGGAAATGAAGTCGGAATGGAACCGGCTGCGTGGAATGCCCTGTCCGCCACCGAGCAGAATACAAAACGACAGCAAGCCTATACCCGGTTACAACAGGCTGGTGCCCACTACGTCATTGACTCCGTTGCCGAACTGCCGGCAGTTATTGAAGCCATTGAAGCCCGAATGAAAGCAGGCGAGCGCCCCTGAAGACACTGTCATAAATCTGTCTTCAGGCCGACTTATTTTGTTCACACTACCTGCCTAACCTTGACTGCAACTCATAACAGATAACAGCGTCAGGGTTGAGCAGGTCACCATGGCAGACAAGACCAATAAAGTTATTCTGGTGGTACTCGATGGTCTCAGGTTTGAGACCGCAGAGAAGTGCATGGGGTTTCTCCAGGCACTGTGTGCGCAGGGAAGCGCAACCTTATACAAACTGGAATGTGAATTACCCTCACTCTCCCGCCCGCTTTACGAAACCATTCTGACCGGTGTTACTCCAGCTACAAGCGGTATTGTTCATAACCAGATTACCCGCAACTCCAGTCAGCAAAGTATTTTCAGCCTTGCACAGCAGGCAGGGCTTACAACAGCCGCTGCAGCTTATCACTGGGTCAGCGAACTCTATAACCGGGCACCTTATGACCCGATTCGGGATCGTCATACCAGCAACGCTGAATATCTGATTCAGTATGGCTGCTTTTACCATGCAGACCATTATCCGGACGATCACCTGTTACTGGATGCTGAAATGCTGCTGCAACGGCACGATCCCGATTTCCTGCTGATCCATCCGATGAATATCGATGATGCCGGACACCGGGAAGGTGGTGACAGCGCCCACTACCGCAACCGGGTTCGCCACACGGATGTGGCACTTTCCAACCACTTGCCCCGCTGGATAGACGCCGGCTATCAGATTCTGATTACCGCCGATCATGGCATGAACAGTGATCGCAGCCATGGCGGCATCCTGCCGGAAGAACGGGAAATTCCCCTGTTTGCTATTGGCAGCCGGTTCTCTCATTTGCAGCAGTGTATTCCCGAACAAACAGAGATCTGTGGTGTGGCATGCGAACTGCTGAAAATCCCGAATCACGGCAAGTCGGTAACTGAAGGCTTGCTGCAATAAACATCTGAAAACGCCCTGAAACAACCCTTTAAAAGCATCGCTTAAAACAATAACGATAATTCAAAGGAAACTACATCATGTCAAAGCTGCTTGGCGCAGGTGCAATCTCTTTACTGGCTGCGGTGATTTCAAACCAGAGCATGGCGGCCTCATGTCCGGCTGCTGCCGGCCCGCAGGCTGGAGGGAAATATCCTCACCTGTTTGAAAAATCTGAATATGAACAAAAATACGATTGCCAGCTCGGGTTTGCAGAAAATCCGGCGATCGCCGCTCTGAATCAGCGCATTGGCGGCAACCCTGAACTCAAACCACTGGCACAGCGGCTGCCGGAAGAGCCATTAATCATTGCTCCATACCAGCGTGTAGGTCAGTACGGCGGTGTACTGGACGGCATTTCCAAGGCAACCGAGTCCGGTACTTCAGACCTTCTGTCTGTTCGCCACGTCAACCTGACCCGTTTCAGTGATGACCTGGCTACGGTTGTGCCCAATGTGGCCAAATCCTGGCAGTGGAACAAAGACTTTACCGAGCTGACCATGAACCTGCGTAAGGGTCACAAATGGTCAGACGGACATCCTTTCACCGCAGAAGATATTGCCTTCTGGTACAACCATCTGGTGATGGATGAAAACGTTATTGAAAAACCCAAGGAGCGTTTTCTGTCTGACGGCAAGCCGATGAAAGTTGAAGTTCTGGATGACACCACCGTCCGTTTCAGCCTGAATGCTCCGAAGCCGGCTCTGGTTGCCATGTTTGCCCAGGATTATGCCCAGCCCTTCCAGCCGATGCATTTGATTGGCAAGTTCCATCCGGCACTGAATCCGGAAGCAGACAATCTGGCCAAATCACTGGGCTTTGAAAATGGCTATGCCGCCGTCAATTTCTATTACGGCCAGTCTGACTGGAAGGATGTGCCGACACCGCTGCTGAAAGACAAGGCCGCTTCCGATCGTCTGGTTAAGGCCGGTTTCACCGCTATCGCTCCGACGCTGGAATCCCATATTGTGATTGAAGACACACTGGAAGGCCGCCGTCTGGTTGCCAACCCGTACTTCTTCCAGGTGGATACCGCTGGTAATCAGCTGCCTTATATTAATGAAATCAGCGAAGTCTTTATCGGTGATGAAGATATTCAGACCGCACGCCTGATTTCCGGCGACGTTGACTACAAGTCACAGGCTATCAACCTGCCCTCAGCTCCCGTACTGCTGGAAAACCGCAGGGCAGGCAATTATAAAGTTTCTCTGAGACCGACGATCAGCATGGCAACCTTTGCTTTCAATATGACCGCAAAGGATCAGGAAAAGCGGGAACTGTTTAATCGCTATGAATTCCGTCAGGCCATGTCGGTTGCCATTGACCGGAATCGTATTAACGAAGTCGCCTACTTTAAACTGGGCAAGCCCACCCAGTACACCGCCTTTGACGGCGATACCACGCCATTTATCTCCGGTGAATTGAAACAGGCCAACACCCGCTATGATGTCAGACTGGCACAGCGACTGCTCGACCGTGCCGGTATCAAGGACACCAATGGTAATGGTGTCAGAGAACTGCCTTCCGGTCGTGAGCTCAGCCTGACCATTCACTACACCACCCAGGGCATTCCGACCGAGCTGGCTGAAATTGTTGCTACTAACTGGACCGATATCGGGGTCAAAACCACCCTCAAGGAAGTGACCAGTGACGAGTATCGCAATGCCCAGTCAGCCAACGAACTGGAAGTCCTGAACTGGACCGTGGGTCGTCCTCTGGCTTCAATTGCCAGCAATACCGAAACCCTGCTGCCACCTTACGACAGTTTCTTCGGGCTCCGTACCGGTATGCTGTGGGCTCAATATCGTGACAGCAACGGTGCAGAAGGTATTCGTCCTCCCGCCACGGTTAATGCCATGGATGAGCTCGCCAGCCGCTTTGTCCAGCTGCAACCCGGTACTGAAGAGTCCAACCGGATTGGTCAGCAGATTGCCAGACGCGTTGTCGATGACCTGTTTATGATCGGTACGGTTAAGGCGGTATCTCCGGTTTATCGCAGCAACAAGCTGGCTAACTTCGAAACCCCGAAAACTTCATCTTACGAGTACTACCGGGTCTATCCCTACCTGCCAAGTCAGTGGTTCCTGCAACAGGACGACAAGAACCTGGCCAGTAACTAACACACGACACTGAACCAAGAGGGAAAGGCTGAGCCTTTCCCTTTTATCAATTGATTACGCTAAAACTGGCTGACGTATGTTGCTTGAGTCGTTGATTTCATTTCTGGCTGATACCTGGCTGCTGTGGATCCTGGTCGGTATCAGAGTAACCCTGTTCTGGCAGGCACGCCGCAGCCAGTATTTTCATTATGTTTTAAACCGCTATATGCTCGCCCTGATCACCCTGCTGTTAGTCAGCGGCATTGTATTTTCATTGATGGAAGTCCTGCCCGGTGACTGTGCAGAAAAGATTATTGCCTATAAGAACACCCAGGGCGAAACCATCACCCAGGCTGATATTGATGCTGAACGGGCTCGACTGGGGCTCGATAAGCCGATGCCGGTGCGCTGGCTGAACTGGGTGACAGATCTGACCCTGAACGGCGATCTGGGATACTCCTGTGCCAAACGACAGTCAGTTAATCTGGCTCTGGGTGACCGGTTCTGGATGAGTTTCTGGTTCTGTGTGGCAGGGCTGGCTTTCGCCTATCTGATCGCTGTTCCTTTTGGCATTCTCTCTGCCTATGCCCTGAACCAGCCGTGGAAAGACCGTAATCCACGCCATTCAACCGTAAAGCGCAGTATCAACTCGCTGGGTCTGGCCGCCAACAAGCTGCTTGACCTGCTGTTGCGAATGATCAGTTACCTCGGACTGGCGCTACCCAACTTTCTGCTCGCCCTGACCATTATCCTGTTTTATGTCTTTGCCGGAGAGTCGGCACCCACCGGACTGTTTTCTGATCAGTGGAATAATGAACCCTGGTTTAACGATCAGGGCTTTCAAACCGGCAAACTGGTCGATTTCATGGGTCATATCTGGCTGCCGATTTTTGTGATTGGCTGGGCCGCTACTGCATTGCAGCTGCAAACTGTTCGGGCACTGGTGGTTGATGAATCCAGCAAGCTTTATGTCGAGGCAGCCCGGGCGCGTGGTGTATCAGGCACGGCACTGTGGATTCGCTATCCGGTGCGGCATTCTATTAGTCCACTGTTTAACAGTATCGGTTTTGACTTTCAGCGTGTTTTTAATGATTTGCCGATTGTCGCCCTGGTCATCGGTCTGACAGACGCTGCAGCTCTGTTGATAGAAGCACTGGCCATGACCAACGACCAGGAGCTGGCAGCCGGGATTTTGTTTCTGGTTGCGCTGGTCGTTATCAGCATGAACTTTTTGACTGACACTATTCTTGCCGCAGTCGACCCCCGCGTGCGTAACAGTGTACTGGGTGCAGGAGGCCACTGAGATGACAAGTCTGATCGCACGCTTTCGGGGCAAACAACAAACGTCGCAGGAATCCTATTATACCGCCGGTCAGTTTGCCCTGATTCGCAGCCGTTTTGCCCGCAAAACCAGCGGCGTGATTGCCGGATGGATACTGGGTACGCTGGTATTGCTGGGACTGTTTGCACCCTTCTTTTCACCATCCGATCCTTCAATTCGCGGTGCTGATACCAGCTATCAACGCGGTGCACCCCAGATCATTAAATTCAAGGATGAGAACGGCTTTTCCTGGCGTCCTTTCACTTATACCTACAGTAAACCTGACTCCGGCTTTGACCTTTCGTCACTGGCAGCAGGAGGCAGTCTGGATGCCCTGGACGCTCTGACTTCCAGTGGGGCGCTGGATGCATCCGAGCAGAACCGTTACGAAATAGATCGCAATCAGCGCCGTTACATCCAGTTTTTTGTTGAAGGCTGGGAATACAGTGTGCTGTCGATCGAAAGCCTTGATATCGATATTCGCTGGAATCTTCATCTGTTCGGCGTTGAGAACGGACAGATTCACCTGATGGGTACCGATGAAGATGGCAAGGATGTCTTCAGCCGCACCCTGCATGCGATCTGGGTCACCATCAGCATTGCTGTAGTGGCATTGATTGTAAAACTGCTGGTATCGCTGCTGGTTGGTGGTGTCAGCGGTTATTTTGGTGGCCGGGTGGATGCAATACTGATGAGTTTCACCGAAGCCGTTCGGGTTATTCCATCCATTCCGGTTTACCTGGCCTGCGCCGTAATGCTGGCCGGGCTTGAACTGACACCAACCCAGCGTTATTTCGCTATCGCCGTTGTGATTGGTGCGCTGGATTTTGCTGCACTGGGCAGACGTCTGAGAACACATATTCTGACCGAACGTAACCAGGACTACGTGCTGGCAGCACAGCTCAGTGGAGCCAGTACCGGACGTATTATCTGGCGCCATCTGGTACCCAGTTTTTCGAGCTATATCATCGTCGATACCCTGATTAATTTCCCCTATGTCATTCTGGCAGAGACCAGCCTCAGTTTTCTCGGACTGGGGCTGACCGAGCCGGTTAACAGCCTCGGTGTTCTGCTGCAAAAAGCCCAGGATCCGGATATTCAGCAGAATATGGTGTGGCAGTTTTTCCCGGTCGTGGTTTTTGTCGCCCTGATTATGGCCTTTGTCTTTGTCGGCGATGCCCTGCGCGATGCTGCAGATCCCTACTCGGAGCAAAACAAATGATAACGGTAGCCAATGCAGGCAATAACAGCCGCTTACTGGATATCCATAATCTCGGGATTAATTTTCATACCGATGAAGGTCTGGTGCGTGCCGTTGATAAGATCAACCTGAGTATTCGTCCCGGGGAGATTATGGGACTGGTGGGTGAAAGCGGTTCCGGCAAGTCAGTGACTGCAAAATCTATTATGCGGCTGACACCAGGGCATGCAGTCATTGATGCCGAGAGCCAGATTGAATTACAGCATCAGAATCAGACGCTGGACGTTTTACAGCTTCGCAACCGCGACCTCAATCTGGTGCGTGGTGGTCGGGTTTCGATGATTTTTCAGGAACCCATGGCCAGCTTTGCGCCGGCGATTCGCATTGGTGACCAGATTGTAGAAACGATGCAGATTCATCTTGGGCTTGAGCGTGAACAGGCACGGCGAAAAGGGATAGAACTGTTTGAGCGCGTCGGGATTCCCTTTGCCGCAAAACGCTTTGATCAGTATGTGTTTGAGCTTTCAGGCGGGATGCGTCAGCGGGCCATGATCGCGATGGCATTATCGACCAATCCCAAACTGTTGATTGCTGACGAACCCACCACTGCACTGGATGTCACCATTCAGGCTCAGGTTCTGGATTTAATGCTGGAACTGCGGGAACAGTTGGGCATGGCAATGCTGTTTATTACCCACGATCTCGGAGTCATTTCCAAAATAGCCGACAATGTCACTGTTATGCAAAAGGGGCAGGCTGTGGAAACCGGTGTAGCAGAGCAGGTGCTGTTCCATCCCCGCCACCCATACACTCAAAAACTACTGGATGCCCTGCCTCATATTGATCAGCTGCCACCGGAGCCGGTCGAAAAGCCGGAACCACTGGTCAGTATTGATAAGCTGGCTATTCGTTATCCGCTGGCAGGTAGCGGGATGAAGCGTACTGAATATTTTACCGCGGTCAGCGAGCTGTCACTCAAGCTTCCGAAGGGACAAATCATCGGCCTGGTCGGTGAAAGCGGTTCCGGTAAAACCTCGTTGGGTAAATCACTGCTGGGAGCGGCTCCCATCAGCAGTGGCAGGGTTAACTTTCATGGTGATAATCCGATCAGTTTCAACCATCCAAAACAGATAAAGCGCAAGGCGCTGGCTAAAATTGCCCAGCTGGTTTTTCAGGATCCTTACGCGTCTTTGAATCCACGCATGACCGTGCGTGATATTATTGCTGAGCCGCTGGAAGCAATGAAGCTGACCTCATCCCGGGAAGAAACCGACCAGCGGGTGATTGATATTGCCAGACGCTGCCATATTGAGATCAGTCATCTTCGACGCTTTCCCCATGCCTTTTCCGGTGGCCAGAGACAACGCATCAGTATTGCCCGGGCACTGGTTTGCAACCCGCAGTTTATTGTCGCAGATGAAGCTGTTGCCGCTCTGGATGTCTCTATTCAGGCCGAAATTCTGGCGCTGCTGAAACAACTGAAAAAGGAACTGGGAATAACTATTCTGTTTATTTCCCATGATCTGAGCGTAGTGGCAAACCTGTGTGATCATGTATGCGTGATGAAACAGGGCCAGCTGATTGAACAGGGCAGCGTCCGCCAGATATTCACCCGGCCGCAGCAGGCCTACACCCGAAAACTGATCGGAGCTATTCCACTGCTTGAAAAGCGGGATGCAGCTGCAAACAACATCCATCAGGCGGATGCCATACCAGCCTGAGAGGGTTAAGTGCCCAAATATTTAAAAGCAAGTGTCTGGGTACTTATATCAAGAGATCAAAAGAGGTTATTGAATGAATGTACTCGGCCCGCTGCTTTTCGCCATGATTGCAGCACTGGGAAATGCCATGTTTGCCGCCGGGCAGAAAAAAGCCCTGATTCAGGAAAATGCATTCAGTTTTATTGTGCTGGCTGCGCTGGTCTGTGTCACTCTGACCAGCCTTGCCGCCCCGTTACTGGGGCCGACACACTACGACCGGGAACTGCGACAGAATGGGTGGTGGGCGGTACTAAGTGGCGCGGGACTGTTTCTCACCTATCTGGGATTTAACCTGCTTTATACTCACTACGGCGCGTCGAATTATATTCTCTATGCCGTATTGTCAATTATTACCACTTCCATCCTGGTAGGTGTGGTTCTGTTCCGGGAGAATTTCAACCTCTATCACTGGCTGGCATTTGGCTGTTCGATTCTGACCGTGGTGCTTTTCTCTCTGGGAAACAGGGTGGCCTGAAATCAGGTTGAAGCCCAGTATTGTTATCGCCATAAGTTAACAATCAGGGTCAAAACCAGACTGATAACAATCATCGAGGTGAGCGGAATATAGATACGGGTATGCTCACCTTCAAATCTGAAATCTCCCGGAAAATGCCCAAACCATTTCAGCAGCCCGGGAGCAAATTGCAGCAGCAAGCCCACAATCAAAATAGCCAGTCCGACCATAATCAGTAGCTTTGCCATGATCATTCCATCCGATTCAGGTTACTTCACCATCATGGGCCTTCCTGAAATAACAGACAATGCTGATTTGTTTGGCAACACCGGTTTAGGCTCTGCTTTATGCCCCGCCAATGTTTTCAGAACCGCAGAATGAAACTCCCGGCGATAAAGAATCGCGACCACCAGCACAGTACTGGCAATAAACAGCAGCGGATTGATAAACCAGGCCATCGTTGCCAGTGCAAAGTAATAGGAACGTAGCCCATAGTTAGAGTATTTCGACGCCAACGTCATAATCTGGCTGGCTCGCTGTGAGAAAAGCATTTGCTGCCCTGAAATCTGACCGGATTCAGGAACCTGTGGTGCACTTCCCATCAAGACACAGCTGAAGTTATACAGTCGCAAACTCCAGGTGAAAGCAAAAAAGGAATAGACAAAAACAACCAGCATCACCAGAACTTTCAGTTCCCACAAGGCTCGGGTATGAGTTGTTACAAAAGGCAGGGTAGAAAGAACGCTGACAGCCTTTTCCGAAGCGGCAACACCGGTAATCAGGCCGGCAATAATCAGAATACTGGTCGAGGCAAAAAAGCTGACATTGGATCGCAGACTGTTTACCAGACTGGCATCGGAAATCCGGTTATCCCGTTGCAGCATCTGCTGCATCCATTCCTGCCGGTAACGTGCCATTACACTGGCCAGACAGGGAGAACGCTTACCCTTCCATGCAGCATATTGGGTATAGCCAACCCAACACAGCAGAAGATTAAACAGAGCGATGGCATCAATCCATGAGCCGGTCATACTGATCATCATATTGTCCCAGTGAGGAGTCTCTACTGCTGTTATAGGCTCCCCATCTGACAGTCGCATGACGATCAGAAGTCAGTTTTGCGACGCTTGGTCGGTAAAGCTCTGTTAGTCGTAACTATCGAGCTCAATCACGTTGCGATCCGGATCACGAATAAAGATGGCGGACATGTTGCCAAAGCTGAATGATCCTGTGATCAGAATATCGTGATCTTCCATAAACTTTCGGGTGACAGGCAGGGATTTTACCGTAAGCGCCATATGAGTGATGCCGGCATATTTTTCCTTTACATCCATCAGGATATTCTTGTCTTCAGCGACTGTTGTCGGTCCCAACAGATTCAGAGTTACCCCGCTGTCATGTTTCATAACGACCGGATGCCCGGCTTCAAACCCGTCACGTTCTACTGAAAACCCCAGCAGTTTGTAGAATGCGACCGAACGGTCACGGTCTTTCACCCGAATGCCAATATGGTTGACGCTTGCTATTGGAACTCTTTCGACCGGAACATTTTGGGATGATTCAGCTGTAACCTTCTCACCGGCAAAAATGGCACTGATTTTATCTGCCACCGCATGCCCGAGGTTTTGATGAGCTTCCTGATTCAGATGCACACCTTCACTCGGATCAGCGGCAGCAAACTCAGCCGCATCAAGATAGTGAGCCTTTAGCTCCTCCGCAGTATCCTCATAGTATTCTGCAAATTCGGCAGACTTTTCCACGGCACCGGGAAAGTAAGCCTTCATCTCTCCCCCCAGTTCGCTGACAACCGGTGGTGCAATAATCAGCAGTTGAGGCGGATGCCCGTCAGGTCCGGTCTGGCTGGTTTGAACCATCTCTCCAAGCACCCCGACACCACGGGCAATATCTTCTGCCGATACGTTGTGATAAGGCTTGAGATCATTGGTTCCCAGCATAATCACCACCAGATCCAGTGGTTTGTGGGTTTCCAGCAGCATGGGCAGTGCAGCAGTACCTTTTCTTCCCGGCTGAAAGGGATCCTCCCAGACCGTGGTTCTGCCATTCAGCCCTTCTTCAATCACCCTGAATGATGTCCCCAGTTTTTGCTGCAGAATACCGGGCCAGCGCTGCTCGAACGGATAACGTCCTGCAGTACCGGGAATATAGCCCCAGGTATTGGAGTCACCAAAACAGAGAATCGAACGCATAGGGGCACTTCCTCCGGAGTCAGGTTTTTCCTTGGCAGATACAGTTAAAGGTAAAAGGAATCCGGTCACAAAAACAACCAGCATACCCAGACCCAAGCGGTGAAAATGCCTCACTTTAATGTTCCCTAGCCCATCCGGCTGTTTGCCCGAAAGCTACAGAGCATAGATCAGATATTTACAACAGCACCCTGCCCGCACCGGTCAAAGCAAAGATTGCCACCACACTCAACACCGGCCATTTCAGTCGGTTCAGTACAATGAAACCGGCTATGACCAACAGCACATCGATCCAGCCAGATACCGCACTGGTAAACACCGGTTGATAGAGCGCAGCCAGCAACAGACCCACAACGGCCGCATTCACACCCCATACGGCTCCAGCAATACACGGATTGGCTGCCAGTCCCTGCCAGGCTTGCTGGAAGCCAAGAACAAGCAGAAAACCCGGTAGAAAGATGCCTGCAGTAGCAATCAGGGCGCCGGTCAGGGCTGTTTCAGGCGTGAGCTCGGCACCAAGAAATGCTGCCAGAGAAAACATCGGCCCGGGAACCGCCTGTGCAGCAGCATATCCGGTCAGAAAACGGTCCGGACTGATATTACCGTCCAGCATCTGTTGCAGCAGTGGCAGCACAACATGACCGCCACCAAACACCAGACTGCCTGACTGATAAAAAGCCGAGAATAAACTTGCAACCTCTGACTGATTTGCAAAGAACGGTAACCCGACAAACAGCAACATAAATATGATTAAAGGCAGCCAGCTCACGTATGGACGATGGCTCTTTTGAAGGGTACCTTGAGCAGGATGGCCACAAAAGCAGCCAGCAATCGCCGCTACCAGTAACACCAGCATTTGAGTCCATAGTCCCGGAGCAAACAGTAATACAGAGGCAGTAGCAACAGCAATCAACCGTGAACTCCATTCCTTGCAGAAGCTTCGGGACATGCTCAGCACAGCATCCGCGACCACCACCACAGCCAGCAGTTTCAGACCCTGTGTCACGCCATTAAAGACGACATTGTCGGAGAAAGATGCAGAAAAAACAGCCAGACAATACAGCAAGATAAACGACGGCAAGGTAAAGCCCACAAAGGCTGCCAAGCCACCTAACAGGCCAGCACGCTGTAATCCCAGCGCAAAACCTACCTGACTGGAACCCGGTCCTGGTAAAAACTGGCTTAAAGCCACCAGCCGACCATAAGCCGGCATATCGACCCACTGCAACCTTTCAACGAAGGTCTTTTGGAAGTAACCAATGTGTGCTGCTGGCCCTCCAAAACTGGTACAGCCAAGCAGGAAAAAATGCCGCAAAACATCCCATGATTTTTTTATCTTAACCCTGTCTTTCATAATCAGCTTTTAACACTCAAAA
Organism: Spongorhabdus nitratireducens; assembly: GCA_947387575.1. Taxonomy (GTDB): domain Bacteria; phylum Pseudomonadota; class Gammaproteobacteria; order Pseudomonadales; family Endozoicomonadaceae; genus CANDOC01. The sequence goes on along the minus strand of CANDOC010000012.1, from coordinate 89,675 downwards.
CCTACTGATTATTATTCCTTTATATGTCCAAAAAATGACAGGTCAGGATTTCATCTGGCAATCGAAATAGATACTCTTGTTTTATTACGCTGTTCGCGTAAATACCCATAACTCAAAACCAGTATCGCAAGCAGTGCCAGTAACTGGGCAGATAGCATTGGCAGAAAGGCCAACTGAAAATCCAGCACTTCAGGTTGTCGCAAAGTGGTCTCAACCCTGCTGTCGAGAATCCAGCCAATCGCAGGTTGCAAAGCCGGGCCCGGCATTAGCATACAGCCATTAGCACCGGCCAGTACCAGTCCTGTATACGCCGGAAGACCAATGATTCTGACCATACCAAACACCAGCATATAACCACCGGAAAAGAAACCGGCAAGAAAACATAACACCGCTGCCGATTGCAGAGATCTGTTGCAAAACAGCAACAGGCAGGTGAAAAGCAAACTGGCTAACACAGACCCGACCATCAGCCGCCGAGGCGCATTAAGCCAGGACGAAAGTGCTCCCAACACTGGAACACCACATCCCAGTCCGATAAAAATCAGCGCAACGGTCGAGGCTACGGCTATATCCTGATCCGGGAACTGTAGAGCTAGAAAAGGTACGCCCCAGAGCCCGCCAAAGCAGCACACCATGGCAAATGCACCAAAGCCATAAACACAGTACAACCCGTATTCAATAGCAGAAAATGGTCGCCGGTTTTTAGTCTGGTCGATTATGCCAATATCATCAGATAAATGTTCCCGGGGTGGAAAGCTGCGAACCAGCAGCAGGCTGGCCACGGCAAGCAAAATACCAAACGCCGCAAGCCACATCATGGTCTGTCGCCAGTCAAAAGCAGCCATCAGGCGGGGAATAACCAGAGGCCCGAGCGCTCCGCCGGCCATAATCACAGTTTCTGCCAGCCCGTTAATGGCAAAGAACCAGCGAGCCGGAAACCAGCGATGAATCAGGTTCAGGCAAATGATAATACCGGGAGCAGTGGCTATGCCCATCATACCGCGGGTCAGACAGGCTTCAGTCATTGTACTGGCATGACTGAATCCATAGCAGGCGATAGCAATCAGCAGGCTACTGAAAATCAGCAACCCTTTGGAGCTCAACCTGTCGGCCAGATAACCGCCCGGTAGCTGCAGCAGCAGATAAACATAAAGAAAGCTGCTGCTCAGCCAACCGACATCTGCCAGGTTAAGATCCAGATCCTGCACCAGCTCGGGCACCATTACCGCTGGTGCCCCCTGCAGCATAAACTGATAGCCACAGAACGATGCAGCTACCAGGCAGGATAATCCACCTCTCAGATACAGCGTGAAAGCAGACACAGCTTTACCCGGTAAACATGTTTGCCAACATTGATAAATCAGCCAGCTGATAATGGGCTACAACCCATCTTGCCTGCTGCTGTTGCTCCGGTGGCGGAATAACCACCGTTTGCATATTGGCAGCTCTGGCTGCAATCACCCCGTTAAAGGAATCTTCGATGGCAAGACACTTCACCGGGTGAATATTCAAACTTTTAGCACAATTCAGATAAACCTCTGGATGGGGTTTTCCGTATTGCAGATTTTTAGCCGATGCAATCGCCTGGAAGTAATGACGAATATTAAGTCGGTCGAGTACGGCATCAACCAGTTTCATGGGCGATGATGTCGCCAGCCCTATGCTGTAACCCTGCTGTTGGCAGTATTCCAGTGCCCCCGTTACGCCTGTCATTGGTTTACCGTCGCGATGAATAAAGGCAATCACTGCCTGCACCAGTGTCCGGGAAACCTCGGCATTGTCATAATCAGGCCAGGGGTATCGCTGATACCAGTAATCAATCACCTGATCGATTCTCAGCCCGGTGGTTTTGAAGGTATCTTCATAGGTGATGGGAATGCCGTATTCGGGTAACAGATCAACTTCAGCCTGCTGCCAGGCTGGCTCGGTATCAATCAGTACACCATCCATATCAAAAATGACGGCTTCTATCTGCTGCAGTGACATTGCACTTCTCATCATTTCTATCTGACAAGGAATCGCGTTGGATTCACAAACCGGCAAAAAGTTCAGGATTCCACCAAGTGACAAAATAGCATCTCAGCATGCATAAAAAGTGATGAAATACTGTCTGTCTGTAATCCTGTACTCGTTGGCCTGAAGGCTTATCTATACTTGCTGCTACTGTTATTAATGCCTGCAGACTGGAGTTCTGATGTCCTCTCTCCAAAACAATGCTGAGCTCAAGGCGACACTGGTTAGCAAACTGAATCAGATACTGGAACATGAACTGGCCGGGGTTGTACGCTATACCCACTACAGTTTTATGGTTTTTGGCTACAGCCGTATTCCTATTGTTGGCTGGTTGCGGGGGGCAGCCAATGAAACCTTGGCTCATGCCCATGAGGCAGGAGAAATGATTACCCACCTGGGAGAGCACCCTTCACTGGGCATCGGGGAGCTGCTGGAAACGTCACAGCATGATATCGGTGATATTATGCAGGAGGCACTGACTTTCGAAAAAGAAGGGGTTCAGCTTTACAGGGATTTGCTGGTACTGGCCCGACAGGCCAACTCAATCATGCTGGAAGAATATGCCTGCCGGCTGATCGCCGAAGAAGAGACCCATATCGGGGATATAGACAAGATGCTGCGCAAGCCAGGCGATATTGCCAGTGTGGCTCACTGAGCGGAAACGACAATATTCCCACAGGCCTGACGACAACGTTCAGGCCGGGGATACCGGATCGAGCTACAACCTGAGCAAGAATCTGAATGATGACTCAGTGCTTGTGGTGGCGCTTGGCATCCTTGCGGGCAAAATGGACAAAGCCGGCAATCACTGCAACACAGCCACCGACGACCAACAGACCTGAAATTACAACAATATCTGTATACATGTGCACTCTCCTCACCCCGTAATTTTGATACCAGACTACCGTTCCCCCCATAACAACTTTATGATCTGGATCAAGCAAGATTCCGAAGTGAGCGGCACAGGAGGTTACCCATGAAGCTGAATGATCCGACCCTGCTGGCAACCGGTGCTCTGGTCGACGGAGACTGGATTGCAGCCGATAGTGGCGAAACACTTGATGTCAGGAACCCGGCCACGGGAGAAGTCCTGCATCAGGTTGCTCACTGTGGCACTGCAGAGACCCGCCGTGCTATTGAAGCGGCTGAATCCGCACTGGTTGAATGGAAGCAGCAGTCAGCCAATGAGCGTGCCCGGTTGCTGCGCCGCTGGTTCAAACTGATACTGACGCATCAGGACGATCTGGCCACCATTCTGACTCAGGAAATGGGTAAACCGCTGGCCGAAGCCAAAGCTGAAATCGCTTATGGCGCGGGTTATGTCGAATGGTTTGCAGAAGAAGCCCGGCGCATATATGGCGACACCCTGCCCCGACCCTCGGAAGATAAACGGTTACTGGTAGTCAAACAGCCTGTTGGTGTTGTGGCTGCGATTACACCATGGAATTTCCCCAATGCCATGCTGACCCGCAAGATTGCCCCGGCACTGGCTGCAGGTTGCACTATTGTCTGCAAACCGGCCAATGCCACACCTCTTTCAGCCTATGCCGTTGGCATACTAGCCCAGAGAGCAGGTATTCCGGACGGGGTTATCAATATCGTTACCGGCGTCACTCGGGAAATTGGTAATGAATTGACTCGTAACCCGGCGGTGCGCAAGCTGACCTTTACCGGCTCAACGCCGGTCGGAAAAATCCTGATTGAGCAATGTGCAGCCACAGTTAAACGAACCTCAATGGAGCTGGGCGGCAATGCACCGTTTATTGTGTTTGATGATGCTGATCTGGATGAAGCAGTAAAAGGGGCCATGGCCTCCAAGTTCCGCAATGCCGGCCAGACCTGTATCTGTGCCAACCGATTACTGGTACAGCGAGGCGTATATGATGAGTTTGCAGCCAAGCTTGAGCAAGCCGTTAAACAGCTGCAGGTCGGAAACGGGATGGATGAAGGCATCACTATCGGGCCGTTAATCAATGAAGGTGCAGCAAATGATGTGCGAGCCTTAATTGATGATGCTGTAAACAAAGGCGCGTCTTTGCGAACCGACAGCGCTGATAATGATAAAGGCGCCTTTGTTAACCCCGCGGTGCTGACCGGTGTGTCCACCGAAATGCGGGTATTCAGGGAAGAAATTTTTGGGCCGGTCGCACCACTGATTGCTTTTGATACCGAAGAGGAAGCCATCCAGCTGGCCAACGATACCGAGTTCGGTCTGGCATCTTATATGTACAGCCGGGATATCGGCCGGGTCTGGCGGGTAAGCGAAGCGCTGGAGTACGGTATTGTCGGCGTTAACGACGGTGCAGTATCCAACCCTGCAGCGCCTTTTGGCGGAATGAAAGAGTCCGGTAATGGCCGTGAAGGCTCTAAATACGGTATCGAAGACTATCTGGAAATTAAATATATCTGCATGGGAGGCATTGACCGTTAAACTTGGTAAATGAGTTCAAATATCAGTTTTCATGTCACCCTGTTTTATGATGGCAACTGCCCGATTTGCCAGCGCCAGATTGCCTGTCTGGAAGCCCGGAATCATAAGAGGCAGCTGAAAACCGTCAGTATTCGGGAACCTGACTTTGCCCTGCATTATCCGGAGCTTGACCTGCAGGCTCTGGATGAATTGATTCATGCCCGGCTGGGGGATGGTTCAATACTGACTGGAATGGATGCCACACAGGCTGCCTGGCATGCTGTGGGAAGAGGCTGGCTGATGGTACCGTTACGCTGGCCGCTTATACGCTATATCGCTGATGCAGGCTATCGCTTGCTGGCTCGCCACCGCTATCCTCTGGCACGGTGGTTACGACCATTTCTGGGAAAACCACCACAGTGCAATGAGAGAGTGTGCAAATAAATCTCACCGGGTTCCCTTTATCCCGTAATTTACTCTATGATCAGCCGCTTTGAACACCGGACCGCAAAGAGACACCATGTCTGAACAAAATGATCTGCTGGATGGCGAAGGGCTGAAAACCATCATTGAAAACCAGCTGGAAGAAGGCAATCCGCTTAAGGTCAAGGAAACCCTGATGCGGTTGATGATGACCGGTACCCCAAAGGAAGAAGCGATTGAATTGATGGCCTGCGCACTTGGGCTGGAAATGGAGCAGATGGTTAATAACGAAGAGTCATTCAACCTGACCCGCTACAGTGAAACTCTGGATATGCTGCCGGAAACGCCCTGGATTGATGACGTCGAATAACACAAACTCTGACATTGTCTTCAGTCAGGTAACCGGTGACCAGCTGGGGCTGGTTAACCGGTTCTATAAAGCCAATGGCCATAAAGGCAAGTGTGGTCGTGAAGATCGGGTGTATGTTGCCCGGAGTTTACAAGGCATTGTCGCCGCGGTGCGCTTCACATTGAAAGGCCGTGCCTGGCTGTTGCGAGGTCTTTGGGTTGCACAGGATAAAAGACGACAGGGACTGGGTTATCAGCTGCTTGGGTATTGTCTCCCCAAGTTTAGTGAGCCTGTCTGGTGTTACCCGTACGCCTACCTGATTACTTTTTATCGCAAGGCTGGTTTCCTCGAGCAGGGCTGCGAGTCAGCCCCAGATAATATTGCCTCCCCCTGGCGAATGTACCGTATGCGGGGAGAAAGCTTTGCCCTGATGTCTTATAGCCAGCAGCTACCGGGAGGTAATTGATATACGGGCAGCAATAGATACCGCCGAGAGATAGTCCCGGGAAATTTGAATCAGCACTAAAACACCAAAGCCAATACCCTGAACCATAAGCAGCAGCCCCCACACCAACAATATAACGATCCCTGTTACCACCAGCAGACTCTGAAAAAAAATGGAGTCCATTTCAGTCTCCTCATCAGCATCCCTCAAAGTCTGACAGATAAAAATGTCAGTTCGTTTACATTCTTTTTTCAGAAAAATGAAAGATAGCTATTCAATATTCAGAGCCCTTTTTAGCCATTAACATGATGAGTAACTCTAAAAACATTCAAGAACTTACTAATTGAAAGCAAGCTATTGTAATTATGCTATTTTTTGCAATAGAGAATTCATAACTTGTTCGGAAGCGCTTTTATCTCATTATATTTAATCAAATAGCCGTTCTTTATATTTCAAGGGAGTATCAAGTCTGGCTACTTTTCTGAAATTAATTGTATTGTATTTTATGTGCCGCTTTTGCTGCGCAGATGAACTGGAGCCCCAGAGTATTGAACCAGATTTACTCTCATCTTTCGGTCAACAACAACCTGATGCCAGCTCAGAACCTCTGAAAAAAAAAGTTCCGTGTAGAAACACATACAGCCAACACACTACACGTCCATTGAACCCATCCCTCGAGCCTGACCACTCGGAAAGAACAAAAATACAAAGACGTACTTCTATTTCTCACCATCCACTCACCTGTTCTCACTCATTTTCCTGTGATGTTGCACGGCAACATCGCAGAGCACTCTCTCTTGAGAAGCCACCAACGACAGATACGCCCTCTTTTAGCTATATCTCTGGCACCAGAAATACCCTCGTCTGGGATTCATGCGGTTCATTAAGTTCATCTACAAGTAGTTCATTACATTCATCTACAAGCTCGATTTTTAGTCTTTCACAGCTGGATTCTGATTCAGGTTTTTCATCAAGTACCTCTGATCATGACCCATTATCCTACAGTGGATCAGAACTGGATTTGCTTAGTCTGCTTCGTGATGACGCCTCTCAACAATCAAGTCCGGTCCTGTCCCGTGTCGCCGAAATTGGCCTTATGCCCCGTTACCGCAGACGGCTGGCACTACGAAAATCATGCTCTCCGGTTCAGGAACACTCTCAGGAACACTCTCAGGAAGATTCACCCTTTATATTTGCCCAACAGTTTGAGGAGGAAACCAGGAGCGGGGATGACTCAACTCCTCAGACAGATGATGACGGAAGTACAAACACCCTGAGCTATCCCCGTCCGGCATCAGCATGCTCTCAAGTAACAATTCTTGATACAGGAGGGAATATTCCAGTCTTTTTACCTGATTGTTGCTTTGGAGAAACAGAAATAACTGAAGCCGGTTGCGCAGCCTGTTTTGATGCAATGGAAAAACTACATGGTTTATATACCCAACTTCCAGAAAAGGCTCTGGCCCTCACAATAAAAAAGAAAGATTCTGAAAAAAGCCTGCGGGAAATCATTGTATGGACACACAACGAGCTTGAGTACTTCTTTACCTCCTGCTCCCAAAGAAAAGCCAAGGCCAAGGGTACCCAAGGGCTTGAATTAGCGGTCAAACACCTTGTGAAAGCACTAAAACAGGCACATAAAGATCAACTTGCATATTGTCCCAAACCATTAATCTCAGCACTCAAGAAAAAAGTTGCCATATCAATGCAGGCCTATAGCAAGGCTCCAGATTTTGTGAAGCCTAAAAAACTTAAACACTGTTTCTCTTTTGATCTGGTAGGCCAGCTGCTTGTTCCTGTAGTTAATGCACAGCTCTACATTCATAAAAATTTTGGTGCTGACCCGGCGGAAACGCTGTTCACTTTGCGACAAAAGTGCTGCTCGTCATTTGTACGCAAATACCTTGCAACAGATCACTTTGAGCACTGGGCAATGAGTCTGCTGTTTAACTGCACGATAGATAAGAACCTTACCGGACGGGTGCTTGCCGGATATTTTTCCGAAACCTCTATTTCTTCCGACCCCACAGACGAGACATGCCTGACTATATTTAAGCAGCAGATGAGCAGGGTCTTTGCAGCCATGGAGGACTGGCGTGACCTGATAAAGGATTATCACGGCGGTCGGTCTGCTGAAATTGAAGAAGAAACCAGAAACTTCAAAATACTTGCGTCAACCCTTTCCAAACAATCTAGTTATGCCAGTTCAATAGAAGATATACAACAGCTGGATATTATTGCAGGTGTGATGATGTCATGGCTAACGGTGGAGGGCAGACTTGCTCTGCCCTGCTGGGTCTCTGGCTATGCCGAACGATTCAGATTTTACTACTTGATCAAAGGAGATAGCCCGAAGGACAAACTTAAGCTCAAACATATCCCGGCAACATTACGCCCCTATATACAACGACTTGCGATTCCAGTGATTTTCAAGATCTCATGGAGCAGTGGTGAACAACTGGCAGAACGTATCCGCAATCCGTCACATCGATACCATCAAAAGTGGCCGGTAATAAGGGTTGATGAACGTACAATTGCAGAAACCGCTGTAGCAGTTCCTGACTTACCACCCAAGGCCATACCCTCACCAACGGCAGGCAAACATCTGGAAAGCATTGCTTCTACCAAAACAAAACAACGCCTCCCACCCGATGAACTCGTATCATTGGCCTGGTTATATTTTTATCGACTGTCGGTTTACGGTGACCAAGATGATGCCAGCAGGGTTATCGCAACGACAGTTGATGGAATTTTCCAACTGTTTGAACTAATCAAGGCTGCCAGTGATAGCACTACACTTCCACAAGACCAAGTGAAGATATGCGCCAGAGTAGCAACAACGCTTTACCCTCTATGCGAAGAAGCCGCCTTCCAGCAACAGTCTCCAACACACCTCCAACACCATCCGATCATCGCCCAGCTTCGGACAATTCCCGACAATATTGACACCTTGGAAAATCCAGAAGATTTGACCTCCAGAACACTTCACGAGCTGGGCATCATTGTATTTTCCGGAAACGCATCTTTCTGCCCAATTGTTAGCTGTGATGATTAACCATTTTCACAGCCTGATACCCTGCAGAGCCTTACAAACCTCGGTCATATCGGGTCGCTCTGTCACATTTGGGTCAGTACATTTTATAATAAGTTTAATCAGTGGATGATTAGATTCAATAGCCCCATCATCAGCTATGGCTTTTACATCCAGAGGCAAGTCAGTAGCAACATACCTCCCCAGACTTGCGCCTTCATCGGGTAAACTTTTTTTATACACTTCAGCCGGTAAACCTTTCCGCTCAGCAAAATGTTCCAGCATCGGCTTTACCAGTCTTGTCCGGGCCAGAGCCCGGCGGTATTCGGGATAGTGGTTCAACGTTACTGCCAAAAAATGACCAAAGGACCAGACGTCAGCAGCTGGCTCCAATTGAATGTAGAGCCATTCTTTTGCAAGGCCTTCAGGGAATCTAGCTTCCGGTGCATGATGCCTGTTATTAACGTAAGTAAAACGTGCTTCCCCTGCAGCCTGCAGCTCAGCACTAGCTGTCTTCAGAATATGGGCTCGACCGAAATCACCGAGCATGGCTGTACCGTCGGTTTTCATCAGAATATGACCGGTACAGAAATCTCCATGTACAACACCATGGCTATGACAGTAGGACAGTGCATCGGCCAGATGTTTGCAATGGTCAAGCACTTCCGCAAGATCCGGGGCAGTTCCGAGGTAGGTATCAAAGTTCTGATCGAACCTTTCCTGTACAGCAAAGGTTTCCGTTTCCGGTATTAATCGTGATATATGCGGGTGTTTGAGATATTGCAGAATCCGTGCTTCTCTGGCAATGCTGGCCAATGACTCGAACACCTGATTGGGATCATCAGGTTTTAGACCTTTATTATCCCGACCATCATTAAGTCTCATCAGTTTGATCACCCCTTCAGATGAAATAAAGGGAATTGAATCACCCTGAATTTTCAACTGCACAGCATGAGTCAGATAAAACCATTCATTGACTATCGGCTCACCGTCCCCTATCTGTGATAGTGTTTCCTTTTCAAAAGTAACGGGAAGACTCTGCATAACAAAAAGCTGATAGTTCTCATCGCCATCCATATCCACACGGGAACCATCATCTTCACGAGTCAGATGATAAAGGGTTCCGTCACCCGATTTAGCCAGCACTTTAACCTTACAAGTTTCTCTGTAAAATCGCCTGCTTTTTTCATCCTGCCCTTTCTCACAAGCCTCTATGAACCTCTCCATAAACCTGCCGTCAGGATCAATCAGGTAACTGGTATCTGCACTCTGCCAGCTAAACCCTCCGGCGAAAGCCTGAGAACCGGTCATCAGCAGTAAAGCCAGCCCGACTATTATTCTTTTCATAACCACCACGCCTGACACTGTTACCAGATTTCTCTGACCTGAATATAAAACTGAAGTTCAGAGAGGCAGGTTAGACTTAGGGAGTAGAAGCCGGGCTGAAATTTTAGACTGTCATTACAGCCAGTGAACCGGAGTCTCCTGCTCCCTAAGCAGTAATTCCAGACTATGGCCCGTGATAGCAAAGGTGTATTCAGGCAAGCCCGGCGTCCAGTGGAGGCTGTCGTGAGTTAGCAGGTTCCTGTCTATGACCAGCTCTATGGATGGATCATGACCAAACGGGCAGACAGCGCCCGGAATACAACCCAGTACGTCTTCCATAACCTTGCTGTTGCAAACAGAGGGGCGGCTACCCAACAGTTGCCGAATAGCCTGCGTAGCCAGACGGTTATCTTTCTCTGTCAGATAAATGCAATAACGACCATCTTTCAGCTGCAAAAACAGGCTCTTGGTGGGTGTTGCCGTCCAGCCCATTTCAGCAGCAATCTGCATATCGGTTTCAAAATCGAGGATGGGCTCATGAGTCCATTGTTGCCACTGGACTCCGGCCTTTTCAAGCAGCCTGATATTGTTTTGATAAATCTGCTCCAGTCGTGTGCTCATTCAGATCACACCCATCAGTAACTTGAAGGCAATAAACCACATCATGGTGCCCACCAGCACATCAATCCAGCGCCGCACATGCAGTTGTCCCAACCAGGGTGCCAGTCGTGCCGCACCTGCGGACAAACCATAGAACCAGACAAATGATGCCGCCAGTGTACCCACTGCAAATGCAATTCGTTCATCGCCGGCATACTGCCCGCCAAGACTGCCCAGAATCACCACGGTATCGAGATAGACATGGGGATTAAGCAAGGTAACAGCCAGCGCCCCGACAACCACCGAACGGCGGCTGGTTTTGAGGGCGGACGTAATATCATCCTGCCCTTCGTCCGTTGCCTTCCAGGCACTGCGGAATGAGCTATAGCCATACCAGGACAGAAACAGAATGCCACCCCAGCTCATCAGCATCAGCAACAGCTGATTGCTGGCAATCACGGCCCCGCCGCCAAAAATACCGGTACAAATCAGTGCTATATCACACAACAGACAGGTCGTAGCTGTCGCCAGATGATGCTGTCGTCGAATGCCCTGATTAAGGACATACGCATTCTGGGCCCCGATGGGAATAATCATACTGGCCCCCAGGCCAAATCCCTGCAGCAACGGCCACATCATCATAACAGCACCTCCTGAAGCTGATTTTGTTATTGGAAACGTGCCTCAGACTAGCTTTAGTGCCAGAATAAATACATCTAATAATTTTTATATATCATTAATTATTCTTATGAGACTCGATTACAAGCTGCTTCAGGCGCTGGATGCGGTGGTCAATCGCCGCAGTTTTGAAGGCGCTGCCGATTTGCTTTGTATTACCCAGTCCGCTGTATCCCAGCGTATCCGCCAGCTGGAAAAGCAGATGGGACAGCCTCTGGTGGTCCGCAGCCAGCCTCCCACACCAACACCAACCGGACAGAAACTGCTTGGACTCTATCGCCGGGTGCAGTTACTGGAACAAGAGGTATTGCCCGAACTGCAACCGGATATCAACAGTGGCTTTCTCCATATTCCCATTGCCGTCAATGCTGACAGTATCGGCTCCTGGCTGATTCCGGGGCTGGCGCCCCTGCTCAAGCGTTCACGCATTACGCTGGATATGCAGGTTATGGATGAGTCGATGACGCTAAAACAGCTTCAAAGCGGTGAAGCAGTCGGTGCCATTAGCCTTGAACAAACACCATTGCCGGGATGTAAAGCAGACTATCTGGGAAAAATGGATTATGTCTGCGTGGCCACTCCTGATTTTATGCAACGCTATTTCCCTGATGGCGTCACCGCAGAAGCTATGGTGCAGGCACCATTTATGTCCTTTGATACCTACGACGATCTGCACCAACGGTTTCTGGAACAGCACTTCAGCCTGCCGCCCGGAGCAACCCCGGGGCATCGGGTACGTTCAACAGAGGCGTTTACCATTATGGCGAAGGAAGGAATTGCCTGCGGAGTCATACCCAAAATGATGATTGAAAAGGAGCTTGAAAACAGTGAGCTGGTCGAACTGATTCCAGGATTGATTCACAGCCGTTCGCTGTACTGGCATCGCTGGTCGCTGGAAAGCGGTTTGCTGCAGGAATTGTCAGAGCAAATTATCAAAGCGGCTCATCAAAGCATGCAATAAAGGACAACGTTTAGGGAGCGTTCTCAATTAAACATATGACCAGTTCATCACGCAAGCTCTCAGGCAAGGCGAACGGTGAAGGGCATGGTGGTTCCATGTTCGAGCCGTTCAACGCGGCATGAGAGCTTGCGTGATGAACCCGAAGGGCCGCTTATGGTTTACGCCAGAGCTGCGTTGTTCACTGTTTATGTGGAATCACCACACCGCACAGTTCGCGCCTTGTCTGACGTAAACCATGAGCGGCTGGTCATATGTTTAATTGAGAACGCTCCCTAGTTTGTAAAATGCAGATAGCATCAAACAAGGCAACCTTTTAGACTGGCTCGCAATTTTTTATGGTAACCAAGTTCTCACCATGGCTCTTAAAGCAACTATCTACAAAACAGAACTCCAGATTGCCGATATGGATCGTGGCTATTATCAGGATCACAATCTGACCATCGCCCAGCATCCGTCAGAGAATGATCTGCGAATGATGATCCGGATTGTGGCCTTTATTCGTCACGCGCATGAAAACCTGACCTTTACCAAGGGTCTCAGCACCGATGATGAACCGGATCTGTGGCAAAAAAGCCTGAGTGATGAAATTGAAGTCTGGATCGATCTGGGCCAGCCAGATGAAAAGCGGATCCGTAAAGCCTGCGGCCGGGCAAAAGAGGTCTTCATTTACACCTACAGCGGTAATGCCGGTGATATCTGGTGGGAACAGAACGCAGGCAAACTTGCCCGTTTTTCCAATCTCAAGGTATACGACATTAACTGTGATGACTCGGCACAGCTGGCATCCCTGGTGAATCGCACTATGAGTCTGCAATGTACGGTTCAGGATGGAGCCATCTGGCTGACTGATAATGAGCAGACCATTCAGGTCAATATCAATCCTCGCTAAGTCTGTCATCGATAGTACTCAAAACCGTAAATTCCGCAAAACCGGACACTTCTCTTAATTTCCCTACTGATAAGGTTGTCAGCAATCACCATCATTGCTGTCAACCTTTCTTTCATAGGGCTTCACATGAAAATCACCCTGATCAAGGCTTGTGCTCCAAGCGAGTTTAAAAAGTACAAGAAGAAACGGGGCGGACCACCACAGTCACTGTTCTCTGCGGCTGCAGCGACCCCGGCCCATCATCAGTTACAGATGATTGATGAAACCGTACAGAAACTGAATCCAAAAAAGATCAATGCCGATCTTGTCGTACTGTTTTTCTCGACACCTGATGCCATTCATGGCTATCAACTTGCCGACCAGTTCAGGGCCAGAGGAATTCAGGTTGTACTGGGAGGGCTTCATCCAACCTTTATGCCCGAGGAAGCTGCAAAGCACAGTGATGCCGTTATGACCGGCGAGTGTGAAAACATCTGGCAGGAATTACTTGCTGATGCCGAAAGCAAACAGCTCAAACCTTTCTATAAGGGTACTTCCGCCGACCTGGATCATGTCGCGCCCTACCCTGTCGATCTGATACCGCATCAAATCTATGACGGTTTCTGGTCAGTACTGGTAAGCCGTGGCTGTCGACATAAATGCAGCTTCTGTCTGGTACCTGGGATGTTGGGAAAAACCCGCTATCGCCCTATTCCAGCAATCATTGAAGAAATTAAAAATCTGAAGACCAACTGGCTGGAATTGCATGCGGACAACCTTACAGATGACAGGGATTATGCACTGGCACTGTTCAAGGCACTGGAACCACTGAATATAAACTGGGTGGGTGAAACCACTATCAAAATTGCCGACGACCCGGAACTGCTGGAGGCTGCGGCCCGTTCCGGTCTGAAGTATATTCTTATCGGCATTGAAACACCCTCGAAGTCCGCCCTGAAGTACTCCGGCAAGGGGTTTATCAAAGCAGAAAACATCAAGGCGCAGATCGAGCGTATTCATCAGCATGGCATTGTCGTCGATTCAGCAGCCATTCTGGGTTTTGATGAACATGGACCGGAGATATTTGAAGAGAGTGTCGAGTTTTTCAATGATGTCGAAGTGGATGTCTGTGTTCCGGTTATTATGATTCCCTTCCCCGGCTCCAGAGTATTCCAGCAGCTGGACCAGGAAGGCCGGATTCTGACACGAGACTGGTCCAAATATGATGGCACTCATGCAGTCTATGAACCCAAGGGTATGACACCTTCAGAGCTGGAGAAAGGTGCTACGGACTTTTATTACAAGTTCAATTCAACCGGAAAATATATGAAGCGCAAGCTGCGCCAGATTAAGCAGCTTGGGACAACGACCGCCCTCTACATTTAAGGCATTTGGATCTATACCTCGCGGGGTTACTCTGCGAGGTATAGATCCATTCGTTTTGTGCTGGTGTTTACTTTCCTCAAACAAGACCATCACACTCTCGCCCCGCAACAGCCCCACCTCAACGCAGTACAACTGCCTACCCGCAGTCGGGGACTCCGAACAGACGACACACCAACAATAGCGAATAATACATGCCCCCGAAATCTCCAGTAATGTTAAGCATTTACCAGACGCTGACATAAATATTTTCCAGGAAATAGAGATGACCAGCTTTCTTCTGTCCATAGCAGCCCTGTTGGCCGGCTACTTTGTTTACGGCCGTATTGTCGAACGCATGTTCGGAGCGAATCCTGAACGCAAGACGCCTGCCCATACCCTGCAGGACGGTGTCGATTATGTACCCCTGCCCTGGTACAAAATTTTTCTGATCCAGTTTTTGAATATTGCCGGACTGGGCCCGATTTTCGGCGCGATTATGGGCGCCATGTTTGGCCCGGCCGCTTTTCTGTGGATTGTTTTCGGCTGTATCTTTGCCGGTGCCACTCACGACTACTTTTCCGGCATGCTATCGGTGCGTCACGAAGGTAAATCGATTCCGGAAATTGTGGGTCATTACCTGGGTGAAAATGCCCGAATGGCCATGCGAGCATTTTCGGTAATCCTGCTACTTCTGGTCGGTGTCGTATTTATGATGGGCCCGGCAGGACTGTTGGCCAACTTGGGCTTTGAAGGCACACTGGCTCAGTCGTCAGTCTGGCTGGGAATTATCCTGTGTTACTACCTGCTGGCTACCATCCTGCCTGTCGACAAGATTATCTCCCGGTTTTATCCGGTCTTCGGTGCAGCCCTGCTGATTATGGCTCTGGGTGTTGGTGGTGGACTGATTATTAACGATATGCCGATTCCCGAAATTGGCGATGCCGTATCTCACCCCCGTGGACTGTCAGTCTGGCCGATGCTGTTTGTAACCATTGCCTGTGGTGCTATCAGTGGTTTTCATGCCACCCAGTCACCGTTGATGTCCCGCTGTCTATCGAATGAAAAATATGGTCGTCCGGTTTTTTATGGCGCCATGATTGCCGAAGGTATCGTTGCCCTGATCTGGGCTGCAGCGGCCATGTCATTCTTCCCGGAAGGTATTGAGGGGTTGAATGCGAAACTGAGCCAGGGTGGTGCAGGCTTGGTGGTACAGGAAGTGTCTGTTGGCCTGATGGGCAGCTTTGGCGGTATGCTGGCGGTACTGGGTGTGATTGCTTGCCCGATCACTTCCGGCGATACGGCATTCCGCTCGGTACGACTGATTATTGCTGATGCAATGGCACTGGATCAGACCAGTTCTCTAAACCGACTGAAAGTTGCCCTGCCGCTGTTTACCGTTGGTTTTGCTCTGACCTTTATCGATTTCAATATTATCTGGCGCTACTTTGCTTTCTCTAATCAGGCACTGGCAACGATTGTGCTCTGGGCTGCAGCAGCCTATATGGTATCAATTAACAAATCACACTGGCTGGCTTCAATTCCGGCAACCTTTATGAGTGCTGTTTGTGCCACCTATATTCTGATGGCACCGGAAGGTTTCAGTATGGGTCACAGCATTGCCTACCCGACGGGTATTGCTGCAGCAATTTTCGGACTGGTAAGTTTTATTCGCACGACAAAGAAAAGCCGGTTACAAACGGCTGAAGTCTGACATTTCAGATAGCTACTGATATATAAAAGCCGGCATTCTGCCGGCTTTTTTGTACACCATTATGATTCAAGTAATTACTGCAAAAACCGTTGCAGTCCCTGGTCATCTACCATCCGCTGCAACACCATTCCCAATACTTCGTTAATCAGCCTTTCATTTTCTTCATCAGAAGGTGCTTTCAATACCCGGCGTTGCAAGTCACTGCCGTAACGCCCATCGTACCAGTCACCCTGACTGTTTCTGACCCGGATTCGGATATCCGCTTCCAGCGTCACTTCTGTCACATAGCTGCCTTCCGGCACAATGTACGTCAGCTTATCAATATAAATTTGAAAGGGGTTGGCATCGGTGCGGGAGATATCCACGCCCATAACACTCAATGCCTGATCCGCAGCCCCCTTGACCGCCAACGCCAGATTATTGCCTGCGCGCAGCTGGCTGGAATCGGCATAAACACCACCGCGAGAACCGATAACCGGCGAGGTGCGCTCATCATATGCCGTTATCGATACCGCACCACCAAGATTTGCTCCGGCAGGCGCCATCACCCGGGGAGCAACAAAAACCGACTGTGGACTCATGGCACAGCCGGTCAGTATCAGTGCCAACAGTAAACCTGTGTAAAACTTCATTGATCGGGTTTCCGTCTTTTAGAGCCTGTTCATGATCTTTCGCTATCCACGATAAGATTGTGAACAGGCTCTTAATGCATAAATACCTGCAGCGCCACTCACATATACCCACCGTGCCAATGCAGGTCGTACTTGTTATCAGGCCCTCACTGTACCGAATCCTGCGCCTTGTCTCTAGCCGGAGCGGTAGCTATAGTGGCGCAAAACAACAGCCAGCCGGCGGCCAGAACAATGAATAACAATCAGGTCATTATTTTTGATACCACCCTGAGAGATGGTGAGCAGAGTCCCGGTGCCTCCATGACCCGGAGTGAAAAACTGCAGATAGCCCGGGCGCTGGAACGAATGAACGTTGATGTCATCGAGGCCGGCTTTGCCATGGCCAGCCCGGGTGACTTTGAAGCGGTGAAAGCCATTGCTGAAACCGTTAAAGCCAGTACTGTGTGCAGCCTGTCCCGAGCACTGGATGCAGATATTGATCGTGCCGCAGAAGCGCTGAAGCCTGCAGTTTCCGGTCGGATTCATACCTTTATTGCGACCTCCCCCATCCATATGAAACACAAGCTGCGGATGGAACCGGATCAAGTCATTGCCCAAGCAGTACATGCCGTCAAGCGGGCTCGTAACCAGATTGATGATGTCGAGTTTTCCTGTGAAGATGCCGGCCGTTCCGAGCTGGACTTTCTGTGTCGCATTATTGAGGCAGCGATTGATGCGGGCGCGCGAACGATCAATATTCCGGATACCGTCGGCTATAACCTGCCACATCAGTTTGGCAAAACCATCAACCAACTACTGCAACGGATTCCTAATGCCGACAAGGCTGTTTTCTCAGTACACTGCCATAACGATCTCGGGTTGGCTGTAGCCAATTCACTGCAGGCGGTCGTCAATGGTGCCCGTCAGATTGAATGTACTATTAATGGGCTGGGGGAGCGGGCCGGCAATGCTTCACTGGAAGAAATCGTGATGGCAATCCGTACTCGTAATGACCTGCTGAATGTGGAAACCAACATCGACACCCAGCTGATTGTCCCCACTTCAAGACTGGTTTCCGGCATTACCGGTTTCCCGGTACAACCCAACAAGGCAATTGTCGGTGCCAACGCCTTTTCCCATGAGTCCGGTATTCATCAGGATGGTGTACTCAAGCATCGCGAAACCTATGAAATTATGCGGGCGGAAGATGTTGGCTGGCAGAATAATAAAATGGTTCTTGGCAAGCTGTCAGGACGAAGTGCTTTCAGCAACAGGCTGGAAGAGCTGGGTGTCACCTTTGACAGCCGTGAAGCACTGAATGAAGCCTTTGCTCGCTTCAAGACTTTGGCAGACAAAAAGAGCGAGATCTTTGATGCCGACCTGCTGGCATTGGTACGCGCCAAATCAAATGATGAGATGCCGGATGAATACCGGTTGCTGCATCTTGAAGCCGGCTCCAGCACCGAAGGTACACCAGAAGCCACCGTTTCACTGGAAATCAACGGTATCACCCAGATCGCCCGCAGTGGCGGTGACGGCCCGGTAGATGCCATCTTCAAAGCGATTGAATCGGTAGTTCATTCCGGCGCCACACTGGCACTTTACTCGGTCAATGCCATTACCGGCGGCACCGACTCCCAGGGTGAAGTAGGCGTCCGTCTGACCCGGGATGGAAAGGTGGTGAACGGCAGTGCGGCAGATACCGATATTGTGATTGCCTCGGCCAAAGCCTACATCAATGCGCTCAATCTGCTGGAATCCGATATCGTCAAAGCTCACCCCCAAGTATCGGAAGTCTGACTCTTTTTAAACGGAATATGAAAAGCAATAAATTTCCGTGATATAAATAGAAAGGGCGGTTAGTATTACCGCCCTTTCTATTTATCAGCCTCGCCACACGGACCACCAGCACAGTATGAATGAAGCATTACGGCAGCAATATCTTGGCGCGATGGGCATTCAGCCTTTCTACAGCCGTTATCGCCTGCCGAATGCACAGCCATCAAATATTCAGCCGACCTTGCCTGCGGCAAATTCTGCCGTTGTTGAAGCTGGAGAGGTTGTTGCTGCTTCGCCACATCAGGTATTTGCACCACCGGCACCGAGGCATCATTCACAGCCACAGCCTTCATCCGGGGCTAACCGGGCTCGCATTGATCAGCTACTGGGACGCAACCAGACTGAACAAAAGCCGGCTACACCGAAGCAACAACCCAAAGCAGCTGAGATTGAAACCCAGCCTCAACCTGTTCCTGAAGCGCCTCAGCAGGAAGTTGTTTCAACACCTTTCCGGGTTATCGTTATCGCGCCCAATGATCATTGTCTGGTGGTTGCTGATATGCCTCATTCGGGCGAGAAGATGGTCACCCATGCCCACACCACATTGCTGAGCAATATTCTGAAAGCTGTAAATGAACCGGTGGATCAACTTGAGTATCGCGAGTACAGCTGGCCCTTCAGTGTTCGTCCTTTTATCGTTCAGGATGATACTAACGCCCGTGAAGCACTGACCGAGTTTCTGGATAACCAGTATGGCCTGAACCGGCGTAAAACCCTGCTGCTGCTGGGACCTTATGCTGCCCGGTTTGTGCTCAAGCCGGATGAGTTATTTGAGAATCTTCGGGGTGTGCGTACATTTGCCGCCGGTCACTGTGCAGTCAGCTTCAGTCTCGATCAGATGATGAAAGTCCCCGCTTGTAAGCCGGATGCCTGGCAGGACTTGCGTCCGCTGCTGCAACCATCCTCATAAAGCCTCTAATTTAAAAAGTCCCGTTTGCCATGTCTGCTTCCCTGAATTTCCGCGCCATGACTCTCCAGGATCTGGATACTGTTGTTGCTATTGAGAACAACGCCAGCCAGCCACCATGGACCCCCGGCAACTTCCGTGACAGCCTCGATAACGGCCATTTCTGCCAGCTGCTAACGGACGACAATGACAATATTATGGGCTATGTCATCGGCTACGCCGTTGCTGGTGAAGCTCACTTGCTGACTATTACGGTTGCGCGGGAACATCAGGGTAAAAAACTGGGCAAGGCATTATTGCAGCATATGGTGGAATGGTCAGAGCAGCTGGCAGAAACCCTTTTTCTTGAAGTGCGGGTATCCAATCAGACCGCAATCAATCTTTATCTGGGGGCCGGTTTCAATGAGCTGGGTATTCGCCGTAACTACTACCCTTGCCCCGATGGCGGGCGAGAAGATGCGATGCTGATGGCATTGGATATGGGCTTTCATCAGTTTGCCTGAATCAGCATTCAATCATGCGTCATTTTGAATACATCAGTGCCAAATCGTTTCTTGCCTGAACCTGTTTTCAGATGAGGTCGCCCGGTATTATTCTGGGTCACCTCCATATGCCCGCCTTCTACCACCATGCCCTGGGCATTTGTCTGCTGCTCCCGAGTCAGAGGTAACTGCCAGTCTGGAACCCGGCCGTGCAGGGCTATTTCGGAAGCCAGCCAGCCAATTGATCCTGCTGCTTCGCCAGTACGGTCCTTGCCACTCTTGCAGCTCCAGTGTGGCATGGCATCAATTAACCAGGCCAGATACAGCAATCGGTCAACCATTTTGTAGGCATCAGTACCCTCTTTTTGATAAGCCTTGCTGTGCCAGATTTCCCGCACCTGACGTACCAGCTGGCGGACAATATCCGCATCAGGATGGTCGGGGTTTTGCTGTAACCAGTCTCCCGCCCAGCCACCGACAGCTGATCCTGGAATCATTTGGCCCAGCAGTACTTTCAGCCCATTACGGTTATAGCGGTTCGACTGCATCCAGCTGCCATCGAGTTTTCCCAGCCAGCCCCCAATACCCTGCGCCAAACCATTCACACCCAGATTAAAAGTTGCCAGTTTGACATCAACATTAACAGGATGAATCCCGCCACTGGCATCTCTCAGCATAATTGGCAGTCCTTCCTGGACGACTTCCTCAAAGGCCCTGATCTGCTCTTTCAACATGGTGAGTTCATCATCGTGAATATGAGTCAGATGGCGTAGCATATCAGGCGATAGCAGTGCATTCGATAACAGCTTCAGCTGCACCCGCTGCCCGGCTTCAGCAGCCCTTGCCAATTCCGGTTTCTTGGCAAACTGCTGCAGTAAAGCTGCGGTGATAATTTCCCGTGCCCGGCGCCGGTTCGCTTCGCGACGATCACTCTTGTCCTTGATGCCATAAGCACAGAGCGTTCCTGAGCGTACCCCCTGAAACTGTAGTTTTCCGTCTTCATCCCGGATATCCATGGTCCAGAGATTAACCGCGTGATAGGCCTCATCCTTGACCAGCGAACTGACACCCCCGATATCGGCGCCACCGGTAAAAGGCATACGACTATAGCCACTGGCAAAAGGGGTGTGATGGCCTGGCGCCCCATTGATATAGCGCATTTTGCTGGCCGGAGTCTGAATCACTTCCATCAGTACGGTCTTGCCGCCACCCGATACCGGTACTGTTTTATGAATCACATCCCACGGCAACTCCGTTACAACAACCCGACGGGCATCGTTCATCAATTGTTTGGCCGTGGATTTATCCATTCCCGAGGCTTTCAGCTCACGCACCATAAACTTCTGGTAATTTTTCAGCTCCCGGGTCATTTGCTCCCGGCCACCTGCAGGTTCAGTCACTGGCAGCACCCTGATTTGTTCGTTAACCGAATGCTCTAATAGCTTCAGGCTTTTAATCAGGGTCTGTTTGCGCTCAGAAAGAGGCCGTGGTTTTCTGGCCAACCGATCAAGCTCCCAACTGATGGCTAGCAATACCGACTCAAGTTCAACCTGATGCCCTTTACGCCAGTTTCCTTCATTGCGAAAGTCGCCTTCATGCAACAGGTCAAGATGGCTGGCAGCCGCTTCCAGTTGTCGCTGCTGGTGCCAAATATCATCCTGCAGGTTTTTCACCTGCTCAGGATCTGGCAGCGTTTCAGCCCAGCCCTTAACACTCAGAAAGCGATCAAGCAGGCTGGCATGATACCTCAGCTCTTCAGCCTGCCCGGCGTAATCCCATCCCTGAGCCGCGGTTTTATAGGGCGACCTTGTCAGTAGTTCTGCTGTTTTCTCAGTGGCCTGATAATACTTCTCCCGCGAAGTAAAAACCCTAACCTTTCGTTCCGGACTGTCCCCTTTTGGCAGACTCTTCAGTTTTGCTGCCACACTTGCCATTGCAGGTGAATACTCCTGCTCCACGGGAAGAGGGGTTTTTATCGGCAAAATACCGGCTTCGGATTTATGAGTTACGGAAGGAATCTTCAACTCACTCATCTGCGGCCCGGAATCAACAAAGGTCGTCGCTTTCAGATGTACCGGTGGAGTAGTAACAGTGACTGAGGGTTCGACTCTGGTTGCGGATTTTAATCCGCTGGAAGGTGCTGAGGTGGAAAGTGCCATGGCAGGCAACGAACGCGTTACACTGATACTGTCTTTTCTGGCCAGTGATGTAGGCTGCCTGGCCGGCGGCCGGCTCATTAACTCGGTTGTTTTCGGTGCCAACTGCTGAATAGGGGAAACAAACTCGGTCACAGCCCGTTCGGCACATTCATTAAGGGTGTAATCGAATTCTTTACTGCGAGCCCAGTCCAGCATTAACAGCAAGTTATCCCGCAAAGCCTGCTGCTCACAGGGAGGTAGCTGTTCCAAGGAGCAATCACGATGCTGCCGCAGAAACCGGTTCAATTGATGAGTGATATCCTGTTCCGAAACCGAACCGGTATTCGGTGCATAACGCTGATAGCCCTGGATTGAGCGAAAGCGTGAAAGAGAGCGGCGCAAAAACTCCGAGGACATCGAAGCAAGTCGATTGACCGACTTGGTACCTTCCGCCATATGGCGTGTTGCCCGGGTCAGTTTTACTCCCCAGGTGGCATGGATCGAGGCTTTTGTCTCTGTATCCTGATCAATAAGCGGCTTTCGGTCGGATTCAACCGGATTATGCCGACCTGGAATTTTTCCCGGCATGGCTCCATCACGCTTTCTGGCTTGCCTTCAGACGTCCTGTAGAAGGCGAACTGGCAGTTAAAATGACCCTCTGGGGCAATTCCGCACAGCATGGTTTCGGGGTTTATCCCTCAACATATCAGGAATTGCTTTATTACATCTACACCTTTTCATCCTGTTCCCACCCTGATGATCAGTTTATAATCCCGCCCCGATTTTTTAATTCTTCACCTGACAGAGGTACCATGACCGATTTCGCTACCGAAGTTGCAACGCGTCGCACTTTCGCCATTATTTCGCACCCTGACGCCGGTAAGACCACGATTACCGAAAAACTGCTGCTGCTCGGTGGCGCAATCCAGATGGCCGGAACCGTAAAGGGTCGTAAAAGCGGCCGGATGGCAACCTCCGACTGGATGAAGATGGAGCAGGAACGCGGTATCTCCATCACCACCTCCGTGATGCAGTTCCCCTACCGTGACCGCATGGTTAACCTGCTGGATACTCCGGGACACGAAGACTTCTCTGAAGACACCTATCGCACCCTGACTGCGGTCGACAGCTGCCTGATGGTGATCGACGGCGCCAAGGGTGTCGAGGACCGCACCATCAAGCTGATGGATGTGTGCCGGATGCGTGATACGCCGATATTCAGTTTCATCAACAAGATGGACCGTGAAGTGCGTGACTCCATCGAGGTTATGGATGAGATCGAAGAGATCCTGAAAATCCAGTGCGCCCCGATCACCTGGCCGATTGGCATGGGCAAGAACTTCAAGGGTGTTTACAACCTCTACACCGACACCATTCATGTCTTCACTCCGGGACAGGGTGACCGTATTCCGGATGATATCCGTATTGAAGGTATTGAGTCCGACGCGGCCAAAGAGCTGCTGGGCGAAGATCTGCATGAAGAGCTGGTAGATGAAATTGAACTGGTTCGTGGTGCCAGCCATGAATTTGATCTGACAGAGTACCGTGCCGGCCGAATGACACCGGTGTTCTTTGGTACTGCGCTGTCCAATTTCGGTGTTAAGGAAATGCTGGACGATTTCGTCGAGTGGGCACCTGCACCGCTGGCTCGCACAACGGATGCCCGCACTGTTGAAGCGGATGAAAGCAAGTTCAGTGGCTTTGTTTTCAAGATCCAGGCCAATATGGATCCGAAACACCGTGACCGGATTGCCTTCCTGCGTATCTGCTCCGGCAAGTACACCCGCAATATGAAGATGAAACATGTGCGGATCAGTAAGGATGTAAAAATTGCCGACGCGGTAACCTTCCTGGCCGGCGACCGCTCTCATGTAGAAGAAGCCGTGTCCGGTGATATTATCGGTCTGCATAACCACGGCACCATTCAGATCGGCGACACCTTCACCCAGGGTGATATGGTGAAGTTCACCGGTATTCCTCACTTTGCGCCGGAACTGTTCCGCCGGGTGCGTCTGAAAGATCCGCTGAAACTGAAGCAGCTGCAAAAAGGTCTGCAACAGCTGTCCGAAGAAGGTGCAACCCAGCTGTTTATGCCGACCAAAAACAACGATCTGATTCTGGGTGCGGTGGGTAGCCTGCAGTTTGATGTAGTTATGCGTCGTCTGAAAGACGAGTACAAGGTTGAAGCCCTGTACGAAGCAGTCAATGTAAACACTGCTCGCTGGGTTGAATGTGACGACCCGAAGAAGCTGGAAGAATTCAAGCGCAAGTGTGCGGAAAACCTGGCGATTGACGGTGGTGGCCACCTGACCTACCTGGCTCCGACACGGGTTAACCTGTCATTGGCGGAAGAGCGTCATCCGGATGTGACCTTCCGGACAACGCGGGAACACTGATAATATTTTCAGTAGTCAGCCGGAATGAGTTTTTACTCATTCCGGTAACAACGTAATGTCTTAATCTGTCAGCGTCCTTGTTTTCTTTTCTTTGGATCGACCAGAAACTGAGGCCAGACTGTCCTTGAAGTTTTCCTGTGCTGAATAGATCATTCTGGCCAGTACTGTATGGTCTCCTTCAATACCATTATCAGCCAGCATTTTCTCTATATCCTGGAGTGCAGAAACAGCACTTCCACTGGTAAACATTTGCTCACTTTCATCAAATTTACGCTTGATATAGGATGCGATTCGTGAAGCTTCACCACCCTCGACATCCCACATAACCAGCTTCTCTCTGGCAACCCTGTATAAAAATGATGACTCATCACACGCAACAACAACTGCGCGCTCTGCCGGGTCAGTTCTATATTTTATTGCGGAGGAAGCAACAGTTAATTGCCAGTAAGCATTCAGCATTATTTTGAAACGTGGTCCAGGATCAGGCTCCTGTCCCTTGATGACCCTGTCTGCAAGAGGTCTTAAACCGGAGAGCCATTGCACCAACACAACACTCTCCCTGCAATACCAGATGTGACCAGGAGCCGTTCCGTCCTTCTGCATCTTTGCCATAACAGCACTGTGAAGCTGAGCCACAGGAACAATGAGTTCCGGAAATTCAGCCAGGGCAGCCAGTGCCAGATAGCTTTTCATCTGGTGCCCCGTTTTTTGGAATGGATCTTTTAAAAAGGATCTTAACCATTTCCTGACATCTGCTGACAAATGCACTTTTCGGGTACAGGGGGCACCGGCCATCGTTAATAACAAGGCTCGCTGATGCAATATGGAATGAATTAAAAGTCCGACACATTGACGGCGGTCACAGGTATCTGTCCCCCCTCTTTCCTTCTCAGCTAACTTAATATCATCACACAGCAAATCAGCTGCCTGATCATAAAGGAATGTGAATTCTTCAATACTGGCATCTACAACATCAAGCATCTGCTGAATTTGTGGATGCTCTCTTGGCAATAATCGACTCTGATCTTCTGCGCTATCATGTACCCGCATCAGCTGGGTAGTGAAAGACTCACCTTCTTCAATATTCTCTCCCTTCTCATTTTCACTTCCCCCGGCAGCAGCCTGAGATTGTAAGGGAGCTCTAACAGTACCTGCAGCAGGACTTCCGTTACGATAAAAGGTTGTTTGCAGAAAAAACAAGGGAGTGCTGGCAAAAAGCAATACCGATTGCTTAGAGCCGGAAAGAGATTTCATTACAGTCAATAACAAATGACCACTGATTGCCTTGAAATGAAGCATAAAAGCATGCAAAAACCGAAGGCTATCCGGTTCACATTCTTCGAAATTAAACCAGAAACCCGGCTTGTTTCGATTCTCATAAAATTGATCCAGCACATAACGAAGCTGAAGCGGGTTACATATTTTGAGGCATAGAGGCATTAACCCCTGATCGTACAGAGTCTGAATCATTCTCTGAACCTCCGGATCCGAGGCTCCCTTTGGAAATGATCGTCCCGCACACCATTCGGTAAAGTGCTTCTCAAAATAAGCCGAAACCCAGATACCCTTTTCCGGGTTCAGGTTCTTTCCCATAGCCGCACAAAAGGATGGATATTTCGATCGGGCACCAGCCAGTGAGACTTTGTCTCTTATGACCATTTCCGCCATTGCCGTCATATCCTGAAAACGGGTCGCAGTGGCAAAAGAGCCTGATTTGAATTTAGCCGTCTGATAATGTTTGCCTGAGCTCTTACCAGATAATGCAGCCATGACAAAAGCAGAACGAGTCAGTTTTGAGAAATCAACAGGAGTAGAACCCTCGTCTTTCACCTGAACAGGGCTTAGCCAGCCTGTTTCTTCTCCCGCCCAGCAAGAAAGAGAGAAAATTATAAACCCTGAAACCAATAAAACTGACAATACAATTCTTTTTTTCAAGCTCATCATATATCAGTCCTTTACAACCTGTTTAGGCGGAGGATTAAGAAGGTAAGGGTCGTCAATCAGGTCATAGATCTTTTCAGCGGTCATACCCGTTTGGTTCAGGCCAGGCAGTAGCAACCTGCAAAGAAATGCAATTTCATCATCCAGGTATTTTTTGTGTTCAGGCTTTTGAAGAATATTCTTATTCTGATATACAGAAATCAGGATAGCTTTTAATGTACTCTCATCAATAAGGTTACCATCCCGCAAAATTTTAATTTCTGCTCTTGCCCGATTAAATCGAGCCTGCTCATCATCTTCTTCAAAGTCTTCATTCTGGCCAAACAGGATCGTGCCGGTGTGCATTTCACACAGCAGGACCCCCATCAGGAAACAATCCAGTTCGAATGCATTAAACATGGACTTTTCGGAATATTCCTGACCTTCCTCCTTTGCAGTAACAAGGTAGCCACGAGCATAAGCACCGGTATAGGCTACAGAACAGGTCAGCCCTTGTGTCCGGGCAACTCGTTTCGCAGTACCAAAATCAAATAATTTAACTTTACCATCAGCACCGATACCAATATTTGAGCGTTTCAAGTCTCGCCATGCCACACCACTGCCATGCACATGAGCAATGGCAGAAACAACACCCCGCATGACCCACCATACTTCCAGATGTGAAAAGGGCGGATCAAAATAGTTATCCAATACGATGGGCAGGCTTTCCATTACCTGAAAGTAGTTTTTCCCTGACACACCGTGAGCAAGAACATTCACGAAGTTTTCATGATTGAAAATACCTTCCTGCATCAGATTAACATGCCTGTCACGCCACTGATGACGTCTGAAATGCGCGTGACTTTCACACTTGAGTACAAGCACCTTGTCAGCTTCAGTCGGAATACTGCTGATCGGATGGACAAAGTAAGTATTCCCTTCCGCGCCTTCACCACAACGGTCAAAAATTGCATATTTCCTTTCCAGGTTTTTAGGCAAGTGGTGGGTCAGATCCGGATCAAATGCATCGGTCAGGTCATCGTCGGCTTCAATTTTGAAGGGACAACTTTCCGTTGTAGGGGACAGACATGAGCACTCTCTTTCAGGCAACCTGGCTTTACTAAAATCCGTTAGCCAATCGCCTTTCTCCCAGATCGTTTGTTCATGAGCTGTTGCGGCAGCTTTGGGGGCTTTTGTTGGTTGTGGCGGAATATGATCTTCTGACTTAGTGTTTTTTGGAGAATGAACTGCAGCATGACTCGATCTTTCTACATGCAAACCAGATGGTGACGACGTCACATTCATTAATTGGCTTTGCCTTCCTGTATCATCAGAGGAAGAATTCAAAACCTGATGTTTTGAATGGTGGTGCAATCTTGTTTCATCACGCTCTCGGCTCTGCTTGATACTACCGACAGCCATAACATGAGATGAACTTTTTTCTTCGTATCGTTTTTCTTTATCTCGCTCCCTCTTTTTCTCGGCCTCAAGCTGCTTTTTAAATGCGGGGTTATGTTTTGAACATGTAGCGCAGTACACTGCAGCTAACGGTTTAATGGCAAATCTACGATGGTGTGAGCATGAAGTTAATTGTTGTTTTTTCACAACATCTTCAGCACTCAATTCTCGCCGGCCACATTTGGCTTCAACACTCGCCTTCAAGAGTGCTGTTAACCTCGAACCAGACATAAAGTCCTCGGAACTGACATTTTCCGAGGATCGCAACACTGAACTTTTTCTCAGCTTTTGATACCAATTGTGGTGGAATGTCCAGATATGCTGCTTGCACATAGCCGTGCTGACTAGCACTGCACTACAGCGTGGACAGATATAACAGTCTTCTCCCATCAAGGCTTCAATGGCAAGCTGTAGAGGATCTGTCGGCACTATTGCAGAAGTATGCTTTGAAGCAGAGCCATGTAATCGAGAATGCCTTATCTCGATATGACGATCTAAGCAAAGCTGACTGAGATATTTGTTATTACACCCCGGGGTTTTGCAACGCCAGACAGCCCACTGGTGATCACCTTTATGATTCACGCTAGCACTGAGTACCCTACGATAATTTGCTGCATTCAGCCGGTGCTTATTGTGCCAATCATAAGCCAGATGATCATGCCTTTTACTGCAGTGTGAAGCATAGCCAGCCATATCATCAAAAATCATAGTGCAGTAAGCACAAACCCATTCAAGGTTCACAGGCACCCCGGAAAACTCCACACGGGTACTACTGCTGGTTGTTAATAGAGCAGCAACCTCTTTTTCTGGTTTGGTTGGCAGAGGACCAGATGAGCTGTGGTGGTGTTTCTTATGCTTTAAACCTTCCTTGCCTGCCGACGTAAAGGGTGTTGTAGTTACAACAGTCGAAGAAGAAGATGTTGATGGCGTTGTAGTCACACCAGCGAAAGAAGATGCTGAAGATGTTGAAGACGTGGCTGTTTCACTCCGGGTAGTCTTGAGGTACTTCAGGCTGTGTCTCTCATCCTTGTGCCACTGCAGAGCTTCTCTGCTAAGGAATTGTGCTTTACAGTCACATGTATTTACTTTCCACCGATGATCAGGATTTGTTATTTTTCTTGTAGCAAAGCCAAGTGACTGCTTTAGATTCTGACCTAATTCTTGTTCGAAATTGAGTGCTGTCAGTTCAACCTCAAAAACATCACGCTTGGTGTGAACATCATGCTCTTGATAATGCTCTTCCATGCTTCTGCCAACGGGTATTATCTGACTACACCACTGACAAACCCGTTTCAGATCAACTGTATCATGTCCAAATTCCATCAGCGTGATACATGGCTTCAGCTCTTCCCCCAGAACATCATCATCTTTCTGGTACCCCGGTGGGTAACGAATATCTAAATCTGTCACATCAACGAGCTCACTGCGCTTATCATGAGCCACTGAAACCTCTGAAGTACTTTGTCCAGCGCCAGATGTAGTAACAGTAGTAACTGAAGGTATTGAAGACGATGTTGTAATCGTTGATATCTGTACAGCAGGTGCATTGGAAACAGTATCGGTTAGACTTAACCGGTGCGAGGTGCTACTGGGTGTAGATGTATGCACGGGCTCCGTATCTGTCGTGGAGGTTACAACAGCCACATCAAGACTTTCTTTTTGTATTCTTTGTTCTTTGTCCCGGGAGAAAGTATCAACGGGTTCTTCTTTAACGGCGACAACAGTGGTTAGTACAGGGGCAGAAGATGATACGGCTATACATTTGGGAGTCACTCTAATGAACTCCGAACCAGCCCCTGAAAGCAATTCAAGACTTTTATACAACTGGCTTTGCAGGACTACTCCGTGAGGCTCACCCAACAAGGAAACAAATGCCCTGTAACCTGCCGTTGTCCATTTCAGTGTTTCATAATTTTGTTTATGCTTTGCACATAGCCCTATAATCAGAGGATATACCGCAGGTAGAGATAGATCTGGAGTAGCAGCATACAGTTGGGTAAGAGCACCCAAAGCCGGACACAGTCTCATATGGATAATTGCAAACTCACTATCTTCATCTGTTTTTTCGCTGCACCCCGCGGTCATACACTCTGGAACAGGTATGTATGACTGCCATTTCTTCAGCCCTTCATATGAGTTTAAATAAATATCGCTCCATTGAATCCTGGGGTCAGTAAGCAGGAACAACCCTTTATATCGTTCTGATTCATGCTGAGAAAAGATATAATCCATTATTCGCAAAAAATATATTATTGCTGACCGGTTAACTTTATCTTCAACTGAAGCAAGCAATACCTCTCTTGATAAACCACTCATATAGGCAAAGGTTAAAAAATCAATATCATTGCACGTCATGACACGATGCATAGTATGTGACTCTTTAAACTTCCCGTTGATAAATCCACTGACAGTCCTGTTTTCTGAAAAAACAATGAATTTAATAAAACAGTTTTCTTTTTCTGGATCGAACCTGTATACATCAGGAATAGCAATCTTGCTTTCTTGAGAATATTCACCTGCTGCGCAGTCTGTAGACACCAAACGATGAACGCTTAGATTTGCAGTCCCTTGTGATTCTTCAGTTACATCCTCTTCCCAGCTACAGATAATAATCGGGCCCGATTTTTTGATCTCCCATTCCAGTCGACCTGAGCTGTCAGGTTCTCTGGCTGGTAAAGCCCAATGATTTGGCAAGAAGCACGTTTTAAACCCGCCCTGCTTTTCATAGGTTGTTAAAACTACTGAACCATCAATCGAATTATTTCCATCAATAGCAACAAACGATTCAGTATCCGAGTCATTATCTTTTTCAGCATCATTATCACATGCACCGGCCGAATAAATAGCTGAATCAAGGCAACGGGGAATAACAATGAAATTGAATTTC
This sequence comes from Spongorhabdus nitratireducens, assembly GCA_947387575.1. Taxonomy (GTDB): domain Bacteria; phylum Pseudomonadota; class Gammaproteobacteria; order Pseudomonadales; family Endozoicomonadaceae; genus CANDOC01. Next base: position 58,857 of record CANDOC010000012.1, on the reverse strand, counting down.
TGCTTTTTTGCATAAAGAGGAGGAGTTAGAAGCGCAAATAGAGAGAGCAGGATGAGAAAAATGTATTTGGAAATAAACTTCATGCAAAACATAACATTCGCTTTGCTAACCAGTATGTAGTGATTATTTTCTGCCCAAGAGAGAACATAGTTCAGAAAAAAGACTCACTACTGCATAAAACAAAATTTTCTATAAATTAACTACAAAGGCACTGACATGCCTGTCATATCACCCCGTCAAGACGCAGCCTTAAGACCAAGGATAAGTATTAACCCTTACAAAAAAACTGCAAGTTCCGTTTCTGTCCTATCCACTATCTGGACAAAACAAAAGACACACCTTATAGTCGCTATTCTCCGATCTGTTCTACTTGGGCTCATTCAGCCCTGTAGATTACTTGAGATCATTAGTAACTTATTGATGGTGAAACAATAATGATTGCCAATAGTTATGGTCCCGGATTAAGGCAGCCTTGCTGCAATACTTGCCCTGCATCTACAACCAGTACTCCTGTGCACGTTTCCCATCATCATACCCATCACCATCATCATTGATCGAAAATCCGTTTCGAACAATGAGCCTCTATGCCTGACTCCTCCGGGCACGCTCCCTGAATAAAATTTGCCGTTATAACTGACTTATACTTGCTGGATATTTCCACAACCAATACGGCACCATAGTACACAAAAAAACAGGATCTGACTCTGATGAACGCAGTCGTTATTGCGGTCGGTGTTATGCTCGTATTGAGCATGATGCGGCTTAATGTTGTGTTGTCTCTCTTTCTTGGTGCGCTGGCTGGCGGACTGAGTGGCGGTCTGGATATGGCCGCCACCATGAATGCCTTTACCGACGGACTGGATGGCGGTGCCAGTATCGCTTTCAGTTACGCCCTGCTGGGTGGTTTTGCCATGACCCTGTCCCGTTCGGGACTGCCTGAGTTACTGGCTGGCAAAATTGTTGCCCAAGTAAAAGACAAAGGCAGTGATCGCAAGAGAACCCTGACCTATGCCTTGCTGGGCAGTATTGCGCTGATGGCCGTGGCATCCCAGAACCTGGTGCCCATTCACATTGCATTTATTCCACTACTGATTCCGCCCCTGCTGGCCGTTTTCAGTCGACTGAATATTGACCGTCGTGCTGTAGCCTGTGTGATTACCTTCGGCTTGACTGCAACCTATATGTTGCTGCCTGTTGGCTTCGGTAATATTTATCTGAATGAAGTACTTGGCTCAAACCTGAAAAATAACGGGTTGAATATTGAAGCTATTAACCTGTCTTCAGCCATGGCCATTCCGGTTGCCGGTATGTTTTTAGGCCTGCTAGTTGCTGTCTTCTTCACTTACCGCAAACCCCGTGAATACCGGGTTGAAGAATCTCTCAGTATTCACCCTGAAGATCAGCCTAAAACTTCTCCTGCACGCGCCATTGTGATGCTGCTGGCAATTGCAGCCACCTTGGTTGGACAGCTTCAGTTTGGTTCCATGGCACTGGGCGCTCTAGCCGGCTGCGTCGTATTGATGGCGGGTGGAATTGTTAACTGGAAAGAAGCAGATAATGTCTTTATTGATGGCATGAAAATGATGGCCTTCTGTGGCTTTATCATGATCTCCGCTTCCGGTTTTGCTGAGGTAGTACGTACGACTGGCGCTGTTCCGGAACTGGTCAGTTCGATTCAAGCACTGGTGGGTGATAACAAAGCTATTACAGCTCTGATGATGCTGCTGGTCGGTTTGTTTATCACAATGGGAATCGGTTCTTCTTTCTCCACTGTACCGATTATTGCAACACTCTATGTTCCGCTGGCACTACAACTGGGCTTTTCACCTCTGGCTGTTGCCTGCCTTGTAGGTACTGCGGGGGCGCTAGGTGACGCAGGTTCTCCGGCTTCCGATTCAACTATCGGCCCCACCGCCGGATTGAATGCTGACGGTCAGCACGATCACATGCGTGATACCGTGATTCCGACCTTTATTCACTACAATATTCCACTGGTGTTGTTTGGCTGGCTGGCTGCAATGGTGCTGTAACGGAATAAAGGTGCAGGCTCATTAATTTACAGATGAGTCAGCACCTTTTTTACAAAATTAACTAAGTAGGATCAGTTTCTTCTTCCATGATCTCTTTTAAAGTCGAAGACTGTTCTTTTTGGCTTGAGGTAACCGTTCCCATGTAAGCCGGTGTCACTTTTCGTTTACGCTCCTGAGTGGTGTCTGCATCCGATACAGTCGTACTATTCGTTCTTGAAGGGCTCATTGATTTTACTGCGCCCGTAGCTCTTCGCGGTGAAGTTGATGCTGAAAGCTCACACTGGGCCACTTTTTTTCCCGCAGCATCTTCCAGTATAAACATTTCACTGAAATCAGGTTTTTTGAAATACTTTAGACATACAGCACCTAAGGAAGGTTGATTAACTGCACCATTCACATGGAGGAAGCCATCTAGCGCTACACTGGTGCTCGAGACCTGAATAGGTTGAGGTAAAAATACACTGACTCGAAGAGTGCTCATTTTACCAATATTTAGAGAAACTGAATTCAAATCTCCGCCAGAACCAGAGAATTCTAAAATGATAGCGCTGATATCTTTTACACTCTCTCCTGTTGAGCACAAACTCTGCTCTTCTCCTGTCGATAAAGAGACATAGTATTGCTGTATTTCAGATGCTAATCCGGGAGTAAACTGGAGACCCACGCCAATTTTTCTTACACCGGTTAAAATAACTTCCTCATTCAGCCCAATTTCATACGTACCCTGATATTGTTCAGACTGCCCGGTTTCAGTGTTGTAGAGAGTGAAGCTTGCCTGTTGTGTCGCATAAATTACAGTTGAAAAAAGCCAAAGGCATAAAACAAGCAGTCTGTTCATTCTTTGCTTAACCATACCTGACCTCATCGTTTCAACTATGAATGTGATAACCTGAAGTCAATTAATAGCAGAGAGTCTTGAGCTCTACCTTCGACATACAACCTCTTTTCTAGCAGCCAGTGAAGTAAGAATGAATAGCAATAACAGGCTTGAAATTGCAGCTGATATCATTTCCAGCTGTATGAAAATGAACCAGATCGGTATCAACCAGGGCTCATCCGGCAATATCAGCAGCCGTTTTGAAGACGGGTTTCTGATTACCCCTTCCGGCATTGCCTATGAAGCACTACAGCCTGAAGATATTGTTTTTATCGATAAAAACGGTATCAGTGAGCCAGACACCGTGCCATCCAGTGAATGGCGCTTTCATAAGGCTATCTATGACTGCCGACCGGATTTGAATGCCGTTGTTCATACCCATGCCATTTACTCAACAACAGTCGCGATTATGGGAAAAGATATTCCGGCCATTCACTATATGGTTGGTGTTGCCGGCGGTAATAATATTCCCTGCGTACCCTATGCAACCTATGGCACTTCCGAACTTTCAGATTATGTTAAGCAGGGCTTTGAAAACCGTCAGGCCATTCTGCTGGAACACCACGGCATGATTGCGGCTGAAAGGAGTTTATCGAGTGCTCTCTGGCTGGCAACTGAAGTCGAAACAATGGCGCATATGTATGTAAACCTGCTGCAGGCAGATGCTGTAAGAATTTTGCCCGATGAAGAAATGGAACGGGTGCTGGAAAAGTTTAAAAACTACGGTCTTCGGGAAAAAGACTGAGAAATACAACATAAAAAAAGAGCCTGCATTGCTGCAGGCTCTTCAACACACTTGGCTGTTAACTGTAACGATTACAGTTCTTCAGCGCTTTCGCTCAGGTACTTGGCTACGCCGTCCGGAGAAGCGGTCATGCCCTTGTCACCCTTGTTCCAGCCAGCCGGGCAAACTTCGCCGTGCTCTTCGTGGAACTGCAGCGCGTCAACCAGACGAATCAGCTCGTCCATGTTACGGCCCAGCGGCAGGTCGTTTACGATCTGGGAACGTACGTTACCTTCCTTGTCGATCAGGAAAGCACCACGGAATGCAACGCCACCTTCAGACTCAACGTCGTAGGCCTTGCAGATTTCGTGAGTCATGTCGGCAGCCAGGGTGTACTTGACCGGACCGATGCCGCCCTTGTCTACCGGGGTATTACGCCATGCGTTGTGAGTGAAGTGAGAGTCGATGGAAACACCGATTACCTCAACGCCGCGCTCTTTAAAAGAGTCCATGCGGTGATCCAGAGCGATCAGCTCGGACGGGCAAACAAAGGTGAAGTCCAGCGGGTAGAAGAACAGCAGGGCGTACTTGCCACGGATTTCTTCGGACAGGGTGAAGGCGTCAACGATTTCGCCGTTACCCAGGACAGCCGGTACGGTGAAGTCAGGGGCTTGCTTGCCTACGAGAACTGCCATATTAATCTCCTGTTCGTTCGGATAATTTTCGCAGAAACGCGATTCAGACTGATAGCTTGTGCTGACTGCCGCTGTTTTGAATTGACCTTTTTCAAGGCCGCACGGCTCAACTATCAATTGAAAGACAGGGTAATAATACACACGCAGCTTGATGCCGCCTACACCTGAAAACGTAAAAACCGATTAATTTTTGCTAGGCACCTCATAGAAAAAAACTATCGACCCCGATAGCCATTTTCTTTCAACGTTCGACATGCCAACCAATACAAATACAACGTATTCACATTCTCAATAATTCATTAAAAATCAATAAGTTACGCTTTGACAAGGAACAGCCAGCAACCATACTCAGTTGATTCACGATCAGTCTGGCCGGAGTTCTGTCATGAAAGGCAACAAGCATGTCATCACCCACTTGAGCAAGGCACTGAGTAATGAGCTGGTTGCAATCAACCAGTACTTTATGCACGCCCGCATCCTGAAAGATCAGGGCCTGACCAAACTGGCGGACAAGATTTACCATGAGTCCATCGATGAAATGCATCATGCCGACTGGCTGATTGAACGGATTCTGTTTCTGGATGCCATGCCTGACCTGGGCAAACTGGGTGCTTTAAATATCGGGAAAACGGCGAAGGAAATGCTGGATAATGACCTCAAGCTGGAAACTGAAGCCATACCGGTTTTAAAAGAAGGTATCGCTATCTGTGAGAGTCACAGTGATTATGGTAGCCGGGATTTGCTGGACAGGATTCTTACTGCAGAAGAAGCACATATTGACTGGCTGGAGCAGCAGCAATCACTGATCGAAAAGATGGGGATAAAAAATTACACCATGATGCAGGCGGAATGAGATGGAATGGTGAACAGAATATCTGCTCACCATTCTTCGGAAATTACTCAGCCGCTTCGTCAGCGTTGCCTACAGCTTCCTTGATCATGGTCTGCAGTTCGCCCTTTTCGTACAGCTCGATAATGATATCGCTGCCGCCGACCAGTTCGCCCTTGATCCACAGCTGCGGGAAGGTCGGCCAGTTGGCGTATTTTGGCAGATTCTGGCGAATTTCAGGGTGAGCCAGAATATCCACGAATGCAAAGCGCTCGCCACAGGCCATCAGTACCTGGCTGGCACGGGAAGAGAAACCACACTGCGGCAGTTTGGGAGAACCCTTCATGTAAAGCAGGATATCGTTGGATTCGATCTGCTGTTTGATTTGTTCCATCACTTCCGTGGACATTCGATATTACCTCTTATCTCTGTCTTCTCGCGGTATCCGCTTGTTGCACCAGATACCGTGATGCCATCTTGAAATCGTTGCCGCGATTCTACCCCAAAATATATCCTAACTAAATCCCGACAAGAACACTGGGTTATTTTAGCCATAAAATACGCTAATATTGCGCCTTCGTTCCAGCTGTAACGTGTTGTCCTGATGACCACTTTTACTCCCCTGCTGACCCTTGACGGAATTCAATGTGGTTATGCTGAACAGACTGTAATCAACGGTATTGATCTTCAAATCGGTCAGGGTGAAATCTGCGCCCTGCTGGGCTCCAGTGGTTGTGGCAAAACAACAACGCTGCGGACAATAGCCGGTTTTGAGCCGGTACAACAGGGCTCGATCAAACTGGGTAATACCCTGTTGGCTTCACCATCATATCTGATGCCGCCAGAACAACGCGGACTGGGTATGGTATTTCAGGATTACGCCCTTTTCCCCCACCTGACTGTGCTGGACAATGTGACCTTTGGCCTCAAGGGTCAATCAGATAAAAATCACAGAGGCAAGCAACTGTTGGAACTAGTAGGGCTGCCGAAGCTGGAGAACCGTTACCCTCACGAATTATCTGGAGGACAACAACAGCGGGTAGCTCTGGCCCGGGCGCTGGCACCTGAGCCGGCACTACTGTTAATGGACGAGCCGTTTTCCAATCTTGATACCGATCTGCGCCGACAATTAAGCCGGGAAGTTCGACAAATCCTGAAGCAAAATGGCACCAGTGCCATCTTGGTTACTCACGATCAGGAAGAAGCATTCGCCTTTGCCGATAAAATCGGGGTTATGAACCAGGGTCTGCTGGAACAGTGGGGAACACCCTGGCAGATCTATCATGAACCTGCGACGCCTTTTGTTGCCAACTTTATCGGCCAGGGCAGCCTGATTCCTGGTACTGTCAGAAATGAACAGCAAATTGATACCTTGCTGGGCGTTATTACCAGCAAGCATGCCCGCCAGTATTCTGCAGGCGCATCAGTCAGGGTTCTCCTTCGCAGTGATGATTTTTCTTGGTCTCAGGAAAGCCCGATACAGGGCAATGTCATCAGCAAGACATTTACGGGTGCGGCAACCCAGTATGAACTTCAGTTTGAAGAGAGCACAAAAATTCACTGCCAGTTGAATGGCCCTTTATCCTTTGAGGAAGGCGAGCAAATCCGGATCAAAATTTCTGCTACAGATCCCGCCGTCTTCGCCGCTTAAACCCGCATTATTGCAGGTGATTTTCATTCACCTGCAATATTCATATATATACATGTACAACAGTCATATTTCTTGATCTCTGCCATGTACTTTATGAACACTTGTCGTACGATATTCGGGATAAGCTGAAGGAACAGTGCCGGAGCCTTATCGCGGTCATGCTACATGTGCAGGTGCCTGAAACATACCCGCCAAGCAAGCAATACCTTAAAGAACCAGCCTGTCACTATCCTGACAGAACACCCTGTTTAACCAAGAACAAGATCGGGGGGATACGGTCGTGTACTACATAAAAGACGTTTTTGAATATTACATCATTATCAAAAGGCTGATGCGAAGAGTGGTAGAAATATGAATACACTCGGTTCTGCCATTGACTACCAGGCCAGAAAAAAAAGACAGGCACCCCGTATCAGACTGGGCAAGATTTCAATAATAAAAAGCCTCAGACTACGTATTATCAGTGCCTTCCTTGCTTTGGCCCTTATCGTCATAACCGGTTACAGCGTCACTCTGAAAGCAGTTTCCGAGGGCAGCCAGGACATCGAGTTCAACTGGTATATTGCCAAAGTGACCGACACCCTGGTCAAGATGCATTATGCCAATCCGGAAATGCTCAAGAAGTACCTGAACGGTAGACTTGTGATGGGCGATGACCGACAGGCACAGCGCTATCTTGCTGATCACTTCCTGCCAGCTGAAATGGCTATCACAGAGTTTGATGGTGATCTTACCTCACTGCCTTATATTGACAGCCAGGTTGAAGTAACCAAGCAGGGATACTCCATCTTCGAGGTAGAGTTCAATGGTCGGGAAATGGTGCATATCGTTCGTGCACCACTGACTGGCAAAAACGACACTTCACCTTACCTTTACTACTTTGCAGATACTTCAGGTTTTTCTGTCAGCCCGGATCAGGAACTGGAGCTCTGTCTGGTTCAAGCCATTGGTGCAGGTATCACACTTCTGCTGGCCGTACTGGCAGCTGTGCTACTAACCCGCTTTGTGATGGCACCGCTGCGACAATTAAAACAGGATATGGAGCGACTCGATATTCAGCGCAGCCAGAAACTGGATACTGATTACTATCATGACGAAGTCGGCTCGGTAGCCTGTCATATCAACCAGCTTGTTGATCGAATCCGGGAAGGTATTGTAAGGGAAAAAGCCTTTATTCGTGATGTCAGCCATGAGCTGCGTACTCCGGTAACCGCCATCGCGATGACTGTAGAAAATGTTCAGGATGAGCCACTACCTGAAACATCTGTTCTGAAAAAAGGCCTGCGCCGAATTGCCAGAGCCAATACTAATATGGCTCGCCTGATTGAAGCATTCACGGTTTTGGGAAGAGAATCTTCAATCAAGGAAGAATCTGTACATTGCGATATGTATACATTGGCAAACGCATCCATTGGCCTGAATGGTGGTATACATGCGCCGGAAAATGTCCGGATGATTAATGTGGTTCCCAAAGATCTTTATATGAGGCTACCACCCAAACTATTGTCTATTTTGGGCGAAAATCTTATTCGAACAGCCTGCCAGCATGACCCGGACGGCAAAATATGGCTTGATGCCGGACACACGTGGATAGAAATCCGACACAGCGGTCCGGGATTTGATCAGTCTGTTATATCGAATCTTGCACGGCCTTATTGCACAGAGAAAAGTAACGGCTTTGGTTTGGGGCTTAATATTGTTCAGCGCATTTGCCAGACCCGAAACTGGAAGCTGGATATTGCCAACTGGAAACAAACCGATGACAGTGGCGCGGCTATTCGAGTAACTTTTGCCTGAGCGCTTTTGCCATCAACTTGAAACCACAGCTGAAGCAGAGAGCATACTCTCTGCTTCAGCTATTCAGAATAATTCGATGTGCAAAGCCGCTACAACAGGTGTCAGCCGGCACTCAAATTCAAGGTTATAAACTGATAGATCCGCTCTTCAGCCTCTTTTCCTTCTGGACAGTGACCTGCTTCACCATAAAACGCCAGCTCACCTCTGGATGACATTGCCGCTGTTGCCCTCATGTCCTTCGGCGAAGCGACCGGGTCATCCTTGGTATTAATAACCAGCAAAGGAATATCAGTTTTCGGCAGCCCATCAAAATAACCTTTGGCTTTCAGGGACAGCGGTTTTGTAATCGTACCCGGACTTTCAACTGTTTCATAAGAGTGCCCCAAGCGGGCAAAGAAAGAATCCACACTCATTCTGGGTACAAACTGTAAATGTTCCGGTCGGGTCAGCACGCCATCAACCAGCGTGCAGCGTGCAACCACAGCTTTCAGCTGCGAATTTTTCAGCGCAAACTCCATCAGACTGACACCGCCACCTGAAGAAGTCAGGGCAGCAACCCGGCCTTGATCAAGTACCGGTGAATTTTTCACGTACTGCAGCGCTGCATCATGACTCCGGGATTCATGGCCCACTTCAAGCCTGATCCCTTTATTCAAACCACCACCCGGCATATCAAAGGTGATAACGGCATAACCCTTATCAACATACTTCTGAATAGAGGTGTGGTGCTCTACCAGAGTCTTGTCCACACCACCGGTCCAGAGAATTACCGGCAATGACTGTTTGTCATCTTTACGATCTTTATTCGGCAGGTGAAGCAGACCGGTGATGTTACCACCAGCAGCAAGCGGCATGGTGATTCGGGTAACATTTTCTCCCCGCAGACTTGCAGCTTTGATATATAACTCGGCAGACTGATTCAGTGCACGCTGCTCGGGTTCTGTCAGCAAATTCGGGTAGGACGCTACCAGATAAAGTGCCGAGGCTCTTTGATAAAGTCTCGCTGCCAGATCAGTCACTTTTTCCTCTGCTGCTTTTTTCGCGACTTCTGCCGCTTGCAGACTCCACTCATATGTCCACTGTCCCTGACCGTATACTGTCATCGTATCCCTCAAAGCACCCTTGCCTTGAATCCGTGGCAGCACAGACTCGAGATCAGCATCAGTAATACCCAATATTTTCCAGTCATTAAGCCGCAGCTCACGATACCAGTTCTGCTGGGCCGCAAATTCAACCTCTCCCCCTCTGAAATTCTCATGTTGTTTCAGGTTAGTTGATGTCACCCCGGAGTCAGGACCATTGACTGAGCAGGCGGTGATAACCAGCGCCAGTGGCGCAATCGCAAAAAGCTGTTTAAGCGTTTTCATTATGTTGATTTACATCTGTTCCTGAAATTCAGCTCAAAACTATGCTGTTAGCTGTGAACAGGATGTGAAGCCTCCGCTCTGATGAGCGTGTTTTCATGATCACACACTGTTCACATCAGCTTTGCTATTCAATTCGATTTGGTCACTATCACGGAAACGTTATGCGAATTTTGCTCGTTGAGGATAATGCTGACATTACCGCCAGCATTGCCGACTATCTCGAACTTCAGGGCTACTGCTGTGATTTTGCCTACGATGGTCTGAGCGGGCTGAATCTGGCTACGCGCAACGAATATGATCTGTTTATTCTGGATATTTCGATGCCTGGAATGAATGGACTTGAACTATGTCAGACCCTACGCGACAAGTATCATAACAATAAGCCGGTACTTTTTTTGACCGCGCGCGACACACTGGAAGACAAACTGGCTGGTTTTCAGTGTGGTGCTGACGACTATCTGATCAAACCCTTTGAACTTCAGGAGCTGGACGCCAGAATCCAGGCTATCTTTCGCCGCTTCCAGAAACAAAACGACGCTTTACTCTCACTGGCTGGGTTAACGGTTAATAAGGACACACATGAAGTCCGTCGTAATGGTGCAGAAATTCAGCTATCGCCCAACAATTACAAGCTTCTGTTGTTATTAATGGAAAACTCGCCCGGTGTTGTATCCAGAGAAACACTGGAATATCAAATCTGGAGAGAAGAGTTACCGGACAGTGACTCTCTTCGCAGTCATATCTACAAATTGCGTCAACTTATCGATAAACCGTTTGAACAACAGTTAATCCACACTGTGCCCGGCAGAGGGTTCAGGATCGCGGTAAAACAGGGATAGGCCGAATGATGAAACGGTTTAACAGCCTGAGACTACGTATCCTGTCAGCCTGTATTATTTTTGCCCTGACAGTAAATATTTGCTTCGGACTCTTCCTTAATATTGCTTTTGAAACCGGTGAAGACACCCTTTTTAACTGGCAGATCGCCAGTCATACCGAACACTTGCGATCGCTATACCTTCAGGACCCATCGCAACTGCAGCATTTTGATACAGAAGGCCTCTGGCAAGTTGGCACTGACCAGCAGATTCTTACTCATCTGAACCCTGCACTGGCAGGTCAGGAAAAATTAGTCGACTCCTCTCTTATCGATGATTATGTCGTGACAACGCCACAGGGGTTTAAGATCTATGAATACAGACATGGCCCGAAGGCTGTGCACATTGTTCGAGCCCCCTTGCCTGCAAAAGAAGCAGCAGCCCCTGAATACTTTTACTATCTGGTTGATATCAGCGGATTCAGTTCAAGTGAAACCGACAACCTGTGGAAAATTATTCTGTCCATTCTGATATCAGGACTGATTACTCTCGGGCTAGCTTTAATTACCGGCCTTGGTGTGACTCATTTTGTTGTTGCACCTTTGACCCGACTTAAAAAGGATCTGGATACACTCGACTTCAACCACCAGCATCAGTTAACCAATCATTATTATCAGGACGAAGTAGGCTCTGTGGCCGAGCATATCAATGCGCTGTTAAAACGGGTTAAACATCTGGTTGAGCGGGAGAAGAATTTCACGCGTGATGCCAGTCATGAGCTTCGTACCCCCGTGACTAATATTGCTATGGCTCTGGAGTTGATTTCATTCCTACCGGATAAAAGTCCTAAACTACAGCGTCCCCTGCAGCGTATTAATCGCGCAACAAGAGACATGAAGTATCTGATCGAGAGTTTTCTTCAGCTTGGACGGGAGGAATCAGATCAGGAGGCTTCAGAAATGCTGGAACTGTATTCTCTGGTAATGCGTTCTTTCGAAAAACATCACTATCTGATTGAAGGCAAGTCAGTCACCCTGTTTAACAAAGTACCAGATGAGCTGAAAACCCGGTTACCCCCTAACCTGCTCGCCATATTGCTGGACAACCTGATTCGCAATGCCTGTCAGTATACTGATTCCGGTTTTATCGAGATCACCGGAAATGATGACAGCCTGCAGATTCGGGACAGTGGCCCGGGGTTCAGGGAGCATACGATTTCGTCCATGCTGGAACCCTGGCAAAAAGGCCATGCCAGCGGTCTGGGACTCGGTTTGAATATCGTCTCCCGAATCTGTCAGAGCCGGGGCTGGCATCTCGATATCAACAACTGGCAGGAAGGAGAACATGGCGGCACCCTGATCAGAGTGATATTTTCACACTCCGATCACATGATCATCACATCCTGATCACAGCCTGTCGGCAACTATAGCGCACAGATTTTCTGTAACCGGATGGAACTAACATGACTGTGCGCTCTGTTGCCCTGACAGCAAGCCTTCTGGCTTTATCCTCAATGCCTGCACTGGCTCAGGCTGATAGCGATGAAAGCCCGATCATTCTGGGTCTGGGTGTTGGCCTTGAAAGCAGCCTCTACAAAGATATCAATTCAGAAGCCAGCCCGATGCCCCTGGTTTCCCTGGAGTATGGTGACTTCTGGATTCAGGGTGAAAAAGCCGGTTACACCCTGCTGAAAGGTGATAACTGGAGTCTTTCTCCGGTCATCAGCCTTGGACTTGGACAGGGCTTTGAAAAAGATGACGTCGATAAAAAAAGCAAACTCTATGACGGCCTTGATGATCGTGACAGCGGTATCGGTTACGGCCTTGCGCTGGATTATGATTTGCAGTGGGCTGAGCTGTCAGCGGCGGTTTTGAACGATACAGAATCGAGTGTCAGTGTTGAGCTGGATCTCAGCCGTGAGTTTGCCATTACTGAAAGCCTGAGTATCGAACCCGGTGTCAACCTCGCATGGCGCAGCAGTGGCTACAACGATTACTACTTCGGAATTGACGCAGATGAGGCCGCAAAAAACAGCCTGCTTTCTACTTACAAAGCAGGGTCCGGGATGGAGATGGGACTGGAGGTAAATGCCACCTATCAACTTTCCGAAAACTGGCTGCTTGCAGCTTCTGCCGATTATACCCGCTTCAGCAGTGATGTTACCGACAGCCCTCTGGTTGAAAGCAAACACCAGACCTCTCTGATGGTAGGTATTGCCTACGTATTCTGAGCAATACCAATATTACTCGCACACCAGGCAGGGATGACCATCCCTGCTTATTTCTTGCTCCTGCTCTGTATCCCGCCCCTGATTGACTGTGTATTATCAGCAAAAGATGAGCACAGCCGCTATTGATAATCATAAAAATGGCCTCATCTAGTACTTGATGAAAGTAATACCACACTGAAACAGGCAGAAGACCCTTGATCACGTTGTATGGCATTCCCAACTGCGACACCATGAAAAAGGCCCGTCGCTGGCTTGACGCCAACGGTATTGAATACCACTTCCACAACTACAAAAAGGACGGCATTGACTCGGCCACACTTCAAAACTGGTGTGATGCCCTGGGTTGGGAAACTGTCCTGAACCGCCGGGGAACCACATGGCGCCGGCTGCCGGAAGCAGACCGGGAAAGTATTGATGAAGCTTCTGCCATTCGCCTGATGCAGGAAAACACCTCCCTGATCAAGCGCCCCATTCTTGATGCAGCCGGAAAACTGAGTGCCGGATTCAGCGACGCTGATTACACGACTACTCTTTTATAATTGATAGATTGGTCCGGTTTTGCTGCCCCGGATCACACATGATGAACGCACAGACTCAAGGAATACCACGCATGAGTACGACATTTTTTAGTATGGCTGTCGGTATCGGCACCAAGAACCGCAAGCAGGAATGGCTGGAAGTTTTCTACCCGGTACCGGTACTGCATCCGAACTCTGAGCTGGTAAAACAAGTCGCATCAATCGTTCACTACAATGGTGGCAATCAGGCTATCGAGCTGGACAGTGCAACCTGTCACGCACTGGAAGAAGTGTTTGAAGCTGCCGGCGAAAACCAGCTGGCTGCCGCCATGACCGCTATCGAAGACAGCGACCAGCCACGGGTTATTACCCTGCTGGAAACCGATGATGCTCCGACTTCTACTCCGGAAGCCTATCTGAAACTGCACCTGCTGTCGCACCGTCTGGTCAAGCCTCACGGTACCAACCTGACCGGTATTTTCCCGCTGCTGCCGAACGTGGCATGGACCAACCAGGGCGCTATCGATCTGGAAGAGCTGCCAGGTTGCCAGCTGGCAGCCCGCGCCAATGGTGAAGTACTGGCGGTTAACTCTGTCGACAAGTTCCCGCGTATGACCGATTACGTCGTGCCTGCCGGTGTCCGTATTGCCTCTACTGCCCGGGTTCGTCTTGGTGCTTACGTGGGTGAAGGTACCACCGTCATGCATGAAGGCTTTATCAACTTCAATGCCGGTACCGAAGGCAAGAGCATGATTGAAGGCCGCATATCTGCCGGCATCATGATCGGTGAAGGCTCTGATCTGGGTGGTGGCTGCAGCACCATGGGCACCCTGTCCGGCGGTAACGACATTGTTGTATCCATTGGCAAGAACTGCCTGATTGGTGCAGAAGCCGGTATCAACATTCCACTGGGTGATCACTGCACCGTGGAAGCCGGACTTTACCTGACAGCCGGCGCCAAGGTGACTGTATTGGATAACGAGAAGAAGCCGGTCAAGATTGTGCGCGCTTCAGAACTGTCCGGCAAGTCCAACCTGCTGTTCTGGCGTAATTCCCAGAGCGGTGCCATTGAGTGCCTGTCCAAGAAAAATGCCGTGGAACTGAATGAAGAGCTTCACGCTCACAACTGATCTCCACTAAAGGGCAGGTAATTCCTGCCCTTCTTTCTATCTGCCCGATAACAACAATAACCCACCGAGATCCTGCCATGACTGAGTTTACCCGTCACACCATCGAAACCGCGCCCCAGTCCAGCAAAAAGATTCTCGAAGAATCTGAAAAAGCCATGGGCTTTATTCCCAATCTTTACACTGTAATGGCTGAAGCCCCTTCCTTGCTGGAAGCATACAAAGCCGTGGGTGGACTGTTTCAGAAAAGCTCATTCAACGCTGATGAACTGACTGTCATCTGGCAGTCGATCAATGTCGAACACGAGTGCCATTACTGTGTTCCTGCTCATACCGCAATTGCTGGCATGATGAATGTTGATCCGGCTATTACCGAGGCATTACGGAACGAAACATCACTACCGGAAAAACTGGAAGTTTTGCGCGAGTTCACATTGAGTGTGGTTCGAAATAGAGGACAGGTTGCAGATAAAGAGATAGACGCTTTTCTCGAAGCGGGTTACAGCAAGCAGCAGGTTCTGGAAGTTGTATTGGGTGTCGCTCAGAAAGTTATGAGCAACTATGTGAATCATCTTGCTGATACACCGGTTGACCCAGCGTTTCAGCCATTTGAATGGCAAAAAAATCGTAAAGCCTGATATCAGCGGGAGGATACTTTTACCCTCCCGCACTTATACTTTTCAGCTTTCCAGTTTCATTACAATTTTGCCGACGGTTCGCTGCTGTCGAATCATCTTGAGTGTATCGCCAACCTGCTCAAGACCAATGGTATCCAGCCGGGGAGTTTCCACTCTTCCACATTCGATCAGTGAGGCAAGTTGTACGCCAGCCTCAGTCATTGCTTTTCTGGATGCATCACCATAACGATGCCCCGATCCCAGGCTGAGCTGGTGAAAGCTTAACCCTTTCATAAACGCATCCGGATACTCAGCAGGTCTGACAGTACGTACCAGTTCGACCATCTGCCCTTCAAAGCCAAGCACACTGGCTGTCACGATATCATTATCACCACCCACTGCATCGAGTGCTACCGGAACACCGTCTCCGTCAGTCATCTCCATCACCCGGGCATAAACATCTTCCTGCCGGTAATCAATCAGATGAGTTGCTCCCAGCGTGGCCAGGTAATCATGATTTGCCGCTGAACTTGTTGTAATAATTTTCTCGACACCAAAATAGCGGGCAATTTGAATCGCGTAATTACCAACACCGCCAGCACCACCGGCGATAAAAATACTCTTTTGACCCGCAATAGCCAGTTTATCCACCAATGCCCGCCAGGCCGTCCAGCCGGCACAGGGAATGGATGCCGCAGCCTCTGGTGCCAAATCAGGATGACTGATCAATGTACGGCTGTCGTGAATAGCATATTCGGCATAGCCACCATGAGGGCGGAACATATCACCGTGATACAGCACCCGGTCTCCAATCTGCCAGTCCTGCACCGCTGTGCCTGTTGCAACAATTTCACCCGAGACATCAAGCCCCGGAACCCATTGATTGCTCATCCCTTCTGCTGCTGAATGCCAGAAATTGATCTTGGCATCTACCGGATTGAGACCACAGGCCAGAACCTTGACCAGCACATCATGGCGGCCCGGCTCAGGCATTGGCATTTCATTGAGTTGGAAGTCGTCACTAGCGGGATCATACGTTACTGCACGCATAATAATTGGCCCTGACACGAAAGAGAGAAAATAATAAGAGCGTGGAAGGCTATTTCACCATAGGGGTAAAAGCCATAGAGGTAAAAGCCAAAGAGCTAAAACTACAGAGCAAGCAGTGGAATCAGCTCATCACGGTTTTCCAGCAGGTCTTTCAGAGTGTAACCATCGAGCACAGCCATAAACGCATGCAACGCATCGGCCAGTACATGCTTCAATTTGCAGGCGGGCTGGAGTCGGCAATAAGGACTGTCACAATCAATCACCTGCAGGGTGGATTCCATCGCCCGGACGACTTCACCGATATTGATCTCTTCAGGTTTTCTACCCAACTCGATACCACCACCCTTGCCCCGAATGTTGCGCAGATAGCCCTGCTGTCCCAGCTTCTGCACAATTTTCATGACATGACTGCGGGACAGGTCGTAGGTTTCAGTAATGGCAGCCACAGACAGACGTTCGCCTTCAGGCATCAGCGCAACCTGAATCAGAGTGCGAAGGGCATAGTCAGTATGGCGTGTTAACTGCATAGAACCTGTTCCTGAAGACGGACATGATACCGACCGGCGGATCAATAAAGTGACATAAATCAGCCCTATATTAAGCCAGTTCCCGCCATATACCGTCATTGAGGGTTATTACGTATTCGCCCTGATGTCGTTTAGCGCGACAATAGATGCAAATTATTTGAATCTTATAAAAGGTTGAGGTCGAATCATGTTTTGCGTTCAGTGTGAACAGACAATCCGGACTCCCATCGGCAATGGTTGTTCCTATGCCCAGGGTATGTGTGGCAAGACTTCTGAAACTTCTGATCTGCAGGACGTGCTGATCTACATGCTGCAGGGTGTTTCCTGGTATGCCCTGCGTGCTCGCGAAGCCGGCATTGTTGACGCAGCTATCGACGCTTACATTCCGCAGGCTTTCTTCGCCACGCTGACCAACGTCAACTTCGACTCCAACCGCATTATCGAAATGACCCGCGCTGCCGGCATTGCCCGCAACAAGCTGAAGGCTGCCTGCGAAGAGAAAGGTGTTGACCTGTCTGCTGCACCGTTTGCCGCTACTTTTGATCTGGGTGTTGATATGGCGGCCATGCTGGAGCAAGCTCCGGCCATGCTGCCTAACCGTGGCAAGGATGAAGTCAGCGAAGACGTGGTCGGCCTGCGTCTGTTGTGCCTGTACGGTCTGAAAGGTGCTGCTGCCTACATGGAGCACGCTCGCGTACTGGGTGAGCAGGACGAAGCCGTTTATGCCGAGTTCCACAAGCATATGTCCTGGCTGGCAACTGATCCGGCAGATATCACCGAACTGCTGGGCTGCGCCATGGCAATTGGTCAGATGAACTACGGCGTTATGGAAATGCTGGATCGCGGTGAAACCGAAGCCTTCGGCCACCCGGTTCCGACCCAGGTCAACACTCGTCCGGTTAAAGGCAAGGCGATTCTGGTATCCGGTCACGACCTGATCGATCTGGAAATGTTGCTGAAGCAGACCGAAGGCAAGGGCATCAACATTTACACCAACGGTGAAATGCTGCCGGCACACGGTTACCCGCTGCTGCACAAATACCCGCATCTGGTCGGCAACTACGGCAGTGCATGGCAGAACCAGCAGCACGAATTCGCCCAGTTCCCTGGCCCGATCGTGATGACCTCCAACTGCATTATCGACCCAAATGTCGGTGACTATGCAGATCGCATTTATACCCGCAACATTGTTGGCTGGCCGGGTGTTACCCACATCGAAGATGAAGATTTCTCTGTTGTGATCGAGAAAGCACTGGAAATGCCGGGCTTTGAACACGACGAAATCCCGCACAACATCATGACCGGTTTTGCCCGTAACGCTCTGATGCAGGCTGCTCCAGCTGTTATCGACGGTGTCAAGAACGGCGATATCCGTCACTTCTTCCTGATCGGTGGTTGCGACGGTGACAAGAGTGAACGTGCTTACTACCGCGAAATGGCTGAAGCCGTACCAAGCGACAGTCTGATCCTGACTCTGGCCTGCGGCAAGTTCAAGTTCAACAAGCTGGAATTCGGTGATATCAACGGTATTCCGCGTCTTCTGGACGTTGGTCAGTGCAACGACAGTTACTCCGCCATTCAACTGGCTCTGGCGCTGGCTGAAGCTTTCGAGTGTGGCGTTAACGATCTGCCGCTGACCCTGATCCTGTCCTGGTTCGAGCAAAAGGCGATTGTTGTTCTGCTGACCCTGCTGTCTCTGGGCATCAAGAACATTCACGTTGGCCCGACCACTCCAGGCTTCCTGACCGATAACCTACTGAATGTTCTGGTTGAACAGTTTGATCTGAAACTGACCACAACCGTTGAACAGGATCTGAACGCCATTCTGGCCGCCTGATCAGACAGTTCGGTTTTCCTGAATAACAAACGTCAGTCTGTTGATACAGACTGACGTCTTTTGCTAACACAGCCATGAGCGTGACAACACCGATTAATCCTCAGCAAGCGATAATCAGTGTTCATGAAAAAAGCATGCAGATAACAGAAGCATTTCAACAACTTTCCACTGCCGCCAGCTGGCAGAAAGGTACTCTTGAACTGACCTGCCTGCGGGTTGTTCAGGAAACCGACGACGTTAAAACCTTTGTATTCCAGAGCACGCCGCAAACCCGGTTCCATTTCAAACCGGGCCAGTTTGTGACCCTGCAGCTGGAAATCGAAGGTGAAAACGTTTACCGCACCTACACCATCAGTTCTTCACCTTCCAAGCCTTACACGCTGGAACTGACCATCAAGAAAGTGGAAGGCGGACAGGTATCGGGCTGGTTGCTGGAAAACCTGAAGCCAGGCCACAAAGTGAAAGCCGAAGGCCCTGGTGGTGAATTCAATATCATCGATCATCCGGCCAAAAAGGTACTGTTCCTCAGTGCAGGCTGCGGCATCACGCCGATGATGTCCATGAGCCGCTGGCTGCGGGATACCGTTGCGGATGTTGATATTCACTTCATCCACAGTGCCCGCACCTCCTACGATATTATTTTCCGTCATGAACTGGACAAGACCGCCCAGCGTTATGACAACTTCAAGCTGGACTATGTGCTGGAAAACATTGACGGTTTTCTGGACGCAGAAAAGCTGCAACAGCTTGCGCCTGATATGCATGACCGCACGATCTTTGTTTGCGGCCCGGCACCTTATATGACGGCTGTTGAACAGATGGTAGCCGATAGCGGCTTTGATATGAGTCGTTACTTCCAGGAAAGCTTTGGTGGACAGCTGATGCCGGAACTGGATACCGAAGCAACAGCTCAGGCCGAAGGTTATCAGCTGACACTGGAAAAGAGCGGCAAGGTCGCCACCTTTGATCCCGGTCAGTCCGTACTGGAAGCTCTGGAGCAGCAGAAAGCCCCGGTTATCGGCGCCTGCCGTGCTGGTGTCTGTGGTTCCTGCAAGGTTAAAATCTCTGAGGGTAAAGTCAGCTCCACCAGCCAGATGACGCTGACGCCTGATGAAATTGCTCAAGGATATGTGCTTAGTTGCTGTTCAACACCACAGTCTGATTTGAATATAGATATTTAAATCAAAACCTGACCTTACCTTACCAGCAAAAGTCGCTATCGGACGTCTGATAGCGACTTTTTTGTTTCATTAAATATCGTTTTCACTTAGGGTACGTTCAGAGAGAATAAGTCGCTTATAATGGTTATAAAGTAGCTCCTGCCTACCTTTTCATTTTTGCAACAATCATCAAAATAATTCCCATTTTTATTGTCGACTCTTTAGGTCTACCCCCATATCGTGCACATCAGGCTTTTACTTGAATCCTTCCCACAAGATTCATCGTATAGCCTGTCATCCAGTCTCGATATGCGGTAACCAGTCTTCCCATGCAGAACGTCGTTGCTACCCTTACAGCACACCAGGACAAGCTGAGAAAACATCTTTCCATCGCAGTAATTCATGGCGGTGACAAAGACGACAAAGGCAGCTGTTTTTACAAAACCTTCAATCCTCGTGCGACCAAAACCTATGAGCCCGTCGCCCGACAAATTGCCGAAGCATTGCAGCAGTGCGGTTACGAACGCGTTGTGACTCTGCCGGAAAATGCCCGGCTGGTTGATGAATTACAGAAAAACTGTGTCGATATTGTTTTCTGTAATAGTGGCGGCCTGCAGGGGTACAACCCGATGTCCCACCTGCCTGCACTGATGGAAATGGTGGGTCTGCCGTATGTTGGTCATAACCCGGTAAATGCGACTCTGCTCGACAACAAGCACCTGTTCAAACAGGCACTGGTCGATCTGGATATTCCAACGCCCCGGTTCCTGGTTTGTCATCAGAATGACTGTCTGGAGACTTTTACCCGGCGAATAAAGTCCCGTTTCAACGATTACTCCGGGCCTTTTATTATCAAGCCGACTTCCGGACGGGCTTCGATTCACGTCAACTATGAAGAGACGGTTGAAGCGGCCTGGAAACGGGTTACCGAAACACTGGAACTGACATCCAATACCGTACTGGTCGAAGAATATCTACCAGGCAGAGAATTTGTTGTTGCTGTAAGTGGCCCGGTGGTGACAAAGCAACAGCAAGTAGACTGTGGCGCCACACCTTTTGCCTTTTCAGTGATTGAGCGTCGGCTGGAGCAGGATGAACGCATTTTCACTTCGATGGACAAGAAAGCGATTTCATCCCGGCGCCTGATTAATGTCGATGATGAAGACCTGATTGCAGCAATCAACAAGCTCGGACAACAGGTTCATGCCGGACTTTGCCTGCAGGGCCTGACCCGGGTTGATATTCGAATGGATGCTGCAGGGCGGCTGTCAGTCATGGAAGCCAATCCGAAGCCGGACCTGACCCGGCCTGCACCGGATAAAACAAGCCTGGTTTGTCATGGTCTGCCACGGGAAGAAATGACCTATGAGGAACTGATTGAATCCCAGCTACTTAACGCCATTGGTTTCCGACTGAAAAACCTGCCGGGTTCCATCCCTCATATCAGCAGGATTCTGCACTGAATGAGATTTTTTTCTGTACCAACAGGTAGCCGCTTTAAAAAGCTGCTACCTCTGGTACTGCTATGTTTTTTTTCCGGTACCTTTTCCGGCATCAGTATTGCTAATGCCGTAGAAAATACTAGAAGTGCAGTACCTCTCAACAATAATAAACCGGCCTGGTTCGGTGCCAACACGACAATACAGCCTGTTGCTTTCTCCCTGACGGATTTCCGCAAGATTACGACAAAGCAAAAGGTTCTGTTCGTCTATTCCAAGGCATCCTCTGCCTATGATCAGGCTTTTATAACTATTACCCGGGCATTCCGCCGCTACCAGCAAGATGCCGGATACCTTGTCGTTAATTTCCGCCAGCAACCGGAGTTGGTCAGGCAGCTGATGCAACAGCCAGGGTTTGATCTGGCATTTGTTGCAGGCTCAAAAGCCACTTCTGCGCTATATACCTCTCAGTTGAAGCCGGCCATGCCGGTTGTCAGTGTGACCGCTAAAGATCCGGTACTGATGGGGTTGAGAGAGAGTTACGACGCACCATCCGGATTGACTGGCAACCGTGCCTTACCGCCTGAGAAACAGCGCTATGCCTTCACATCGCTGAATATTCGGGCAGAAAGTCTGGTCAGTTATCTGCAAACGTTGAATCCAAATCTGGTTTCCATCGGTATTGTCTATGGCAGCAGTAATCAGAGTGCCCTGAGAACCCAGGTACAACCGCTGGTGCAGGCAGCCAGAGCCTCGGGAATACACGTCAACGTAATATCAATTGATGCATCGGACCCAGAGACCAGCCTGCAACAGGAGATTCCGGCAGCGCTGGCAAACAGTCGCAAGGTTGATCCGGAATTAAGGCAAACACTACTGTGGCTGACCGGCAGTACGCTGTTGTTTTCCCGACTGGATCAGATCGATGCATTAGCCGGCCGGGTTCCGGTACTGAGTGCTGTGCCGGATCTGGTGTCATCGCAGCCGGGCAGCCCGATGCTATCGATCGGCATCAGTTTTGAAAGTAATGCTGCACTGGCAGCCCTATACGGGCGTCAGATTTTGACCGGAAGACACACTCCCGGCCAGCTTCCGGTCGGTGAGCTGTCACCACCGGATATTGCAATCAATTTTAAAAAGGTGGCCGAGTCCGGTTGGACAATCCCTTTGCGGATGTTTGAACTGGCCACCATCCTATACAACAGCAATGGCCAACCGGTTAACAGAGGGGGTATGCAACTTGAGCAGGGTGAAAATTAGGATTGCAGATGCTGTCACCGGCCTGTTGCTGGCACTGATTACGTTTCCGGTTTTTGCCGCTGTTGACCGGCTGCGGCTGGCAACCCAGGAATGGGCACCTTATCAGTATTCTACAGCTGATGGCGGTATTCATGGTTTGGCAACAGATCGGGTGCGTTGTGCCCTGGGGAAAATGCAGCAACCATATCAGATTGCCTTTATGGAATGGAGCAAGGCCCAGCTGGAAGTTCGACAGGGCGCCTTTGATGGTTTTTTTGTCGCCTCCCGTAATGATACCCGGGACAAGTATGCCACCCTGTCCGACACCGTGGCACAGCAACAGTGGGTGCTTTACAGCTTTCAGGATGTGGACAACAACCAGTTTGCCACCATGGACTATAAGGAAGGCATCAGTGTGGCGGCTACCTTTGGGTCAGCCAAATGGTTCTGGCTGAAAAAAAATGGATACCGGGTCGACAAATATCCGAAAGATACCCGTCGTCTTGTTGATCTGCTGTTGGAGCGCAAGGTCGGCGCCATCCTGGAAACCCGTGAGGTCATGGAACAGGAAATGCAGCGCCGGGGGTTAAAACTTGATTCATTTAATCAGCTGGAACTGTATAGCAATGAATTGGGTGTCTATTTCAGTAATGAGTTTCTTGGACGTAATCCGGGATTCCTGCAACGTTTCAATCAAGCCCTGAAATCCTGCCCGTTACCGGCAACAGGAGTAAATCCATGAGCCTCCAGCTACAGATCATCAATATTCCGGAAGGTGAATTGCTGGCGGAAACCCTGTACCGAATTCCTTCGGCCGGTGGTTTGATCGGTCGCTCATCGGATTGCACCGTCGCACTGCCTGACAATACTCGAACACTGTCCGGTAAGCATGCCCGGATTTATCCGGAAGACAATCACTGGCTGATTGAAGATCTGAGCACCAACGGCCTGCTGGTCAACAATGCATCAGCACCACTGGGGCCCGGCAAACGTCATACCCTGACCGATGGTGATATTCTGACCTGTGGTGAATACCGGATCATGGTTAACCTTTTTTCACCTGAAATCAGCTTGACTTCAGGGCCGGAAGCCCATTCAGATACTGAGTATTCTTCGCAAGATAACAACTTGCCGGACGATCCTTTTGCATCTTCTGTCGCCTCGGTTGTAAACACAGGAACGGCTTTTATGGATGATCCGTTTGAGCTTTCTCCCGGTGGTCAACCAAACCAGCACCGGACTGATAAAAGCGTACCGGATGCGGATGATATGGCGCTGAGCTTTGATAATGCCACCCGACCATTACAGCCTCTGGATGAGCTGGCTAATGAAATGGCTAGTGCACATAGCCGGCAGGAGTCTCTGATTGATGTGCTGGATAATTCCGAAGCCATGCCTGATCAAATACTGTCAGAGCAAGCTTCACAAGATTCTAGAGTCAGTCCTGTTCCGCCTTCATCTCATGAGACTGCAGTCGATATTGAATCCCCTGTCGTGAGCCCTGTCTGGCAATCAGACTCCGTAAACAATACCGCCCGGCCGGAACCGGTTCATGTTGCGGCTATGCCGGTTGTGAAGGAAGTCTCACAGCAAATGGTGCACGAGCCTGCAACCCAGAGTGAGTTAAGCACCCTGTTGGAAGAAAACCGGCGCCTTCGTGAAGCACTGCGCCGTCGCAGCCGGGTATTGAAAAAGATGATGTACCACGCCATGGGAGAGGCGCTCGAACAAACCCTGAGCGAACTGTCGCCGGAGTATCTGGAAAAGCTGTTTGATGACTATAACGGTGGCAAACCGGGCCTGTTTGGCAAGCGTGACAACTGGAAACTCTATACCCGTCATTACCAGCGCATCATGAAAGAGCAGACTCTCCGACTGACATTTACCGCCCGGTTTCAGGCGGCAATGAACAGGCTGAAGGAAAAATCATCATGAAATCCGTAATAGCGCTTTTCACCAGCCTGCTGATGCTATCGGGCTGCAGTCTGTTATCGCCGGGCACAAACCCGGCAGATCCGCTGCAGAACAGTGATACATCACTGGAGCTCACCCTGGAAGCTGGCTATGACCTTAATCCCAATGACCGGGATGAGGCATCGCCACTGAAAATCCGGCTGTATGAACTACAGGCGGCCGATTTTTTTTCCCGGGCCGGTTTCCTTGATCTGTTTGATCAGGATTCTGCAGTACTGCAGGACAGTTTGATCAAGGCGCATCGTATTCCGATACAGCTGCCGGGACAGACCACCCGTTTCGATATCACCCTGAATCCGGCCACCCGCTATATCGCGATTCTGGCGGAATTTGCCCGCTATCAGAATGCCGATGCCCGGGCGATTGCCCCGATTCGTATCGATGCCCGCAATATTGGCCGGCTGGCGATGGAAGGCAACAGTCTTTATTTAACCATCTCTCCCGAGCTGACCCCGGTTGACCGGGCCAAACAGCTGCTGACGCCTTTTTCTGATTCAGGAGGTAACGCTGCAGAGGGCTCGGGTAAAGGTGGAAACAAACTGAATTTACCGCTGCCAACACTGGATCAGCTGAAAGGCGCCAAATCCGACAAGAAGCAGTAATCAGCAGGCATCAGACCTGCGATGAAAACAACGCAAACAAAGTAACAACAGCCCTCTTTATTTTCAGAGCAGGGCAGCCAGCACAAGGCAGACGACTACAGAGTATGGGTATAACCGATGGATACTAACCGTGTGGTATGGCAGGAGGGCATGTTTCTCAGCCCGCAGCATTTCCAGCAGCAGGAACGTTATCTGGAATCCTACAGCCGCCAGCTGGTCTCCTTGTCATCGGGACGACCAACCGGCTTTACCGAACTGGTCATCGATCAGGAGCAGCTGAATATCGGCCGTTTCATGCTGCGTCGCTGCAGCGGAATTTTTCCAGATGGCACGCCCTTTTGCAGTCAAAGCGCCATTATTAGGGAAATCGAGCAAGCTGAAGCCGGTTCACTGATCTATCTTGCGCTGCCGGCTATTCGCCCGGGTACGATCGATACCGCTCAGGCAGAACATCAAAATGCCGGTGCCTGTCGCCATATCAGTTTTGATCACGACACACCGGACAGTACCGATCGTGAAAATGAACCGGTAGCCCTCACCCTGTCCCGGTTGAACCTGAAACTGTTACTACCGGATGAAGAGCCGGATACTCATATTCGCCTGCCTGTCGCCCGGATTCAGGAACGCCAGAATGATGGCCGGCTGCAGCTGGACAGCTCTTTTATTCCACGCTGCCTGGATTATCGCACCAGTCAACTGTTGAAAGAGCAGGTCCAGAACCTGCAGGCCCGGATGCGCAGCCGGGCCAGTGCAATGGCCACCCAGATTGGCCCCCATTCAGAACAGAAAAGCTTCCAGACCATGCAGCTGGAGTATCTTTGGCTACAAGCCCTAAACCGTTATGCTGCCCGACTGGACAGTATTTGCACCGGTGAAGTAGTACGTCCCGGTGAACTGCACAGAGAGCTGGTGACAATGGCTGCCGACCTGGCCACCTTCAGCAGTACTCTGGCACCTGAATTTCCGCCTTATGACTTTGATGAACCCTGGCGGGCCTTTGCCCCGGTGTTCACCACACTGCAGCAAAACCTGCGTCAGGCCCGTAGCGAAAAAGTACAGTCACTGCCCTGGGATGACAGTCTGTTTGAACGCCGTCGTTTGCTACGAACACGGGTTGAAGACCGTTCACTATTTAACGACGGTCGCTTTGTACTGGCGGTTACCAGCAACCTTGGCCCCAGCCGTTGTCGCGAGCTGTTCCCGGCAACAGCCAAGCTGGCCGGCAACCAGCGCATTGCCGAGCGGGTACGCGGTGCGCTGTCAGCAGTACCGTTACTACCCATGCAGATTCCTCCACTGGAACTGAAAGCACGGCCGGATACCGTGTATTTTGAGGTCGATACCAGCCACTCCCTGTGGCATGAGCTGGTCTCTCATCACGATGCCATTGCCCTGCATATCGACGAACAAATGCCGGATGACGTGACTGTCACGTTATATGTCGTGAGGTAAGCGTATGGCACAGATATTCAGCTTTCAGCGCAGTGACACTATTCCTCGAACGAGTCCAGGAGCAGATTCTCATCAGTCACAGCCGCAAATCTCCGGCGCCATACCTGAAACAGAGCAGCACTCTGCATCTGACCTAGGCATGAATAACCAGAGCTGGGGCGTTCATGGTCATTCCAGTGAGCAGCTCAATGACTTTCGCGCCTCAACTAACAATCTGGTGAACCTGTCTGCCGAATTACTGGCGCTGCTGGTTACCCTGCCGCAGCAACAGCGTCCGGCCAATTTACCCGAGTTTCGGGAAAAGCTGGTTGACCGAGTCTCCGCACTCAATAACAGAGGCAGAATGCGGGGCTATGCCCAGAGTCTGATGGACCGTTGTTGTTATGTTGTTTGTGCAGCCCTTGATGAAGGCATTAACAATACCGGTTGGGGCCGCCGTGACGGCTGGGAAAATCACAGTTTGCTGAGCCGGTTATTTCAACAGCGTAATGGTGGCGAAGTCTTCTTTGTGTTGCTGGATCAGGCCCGGCAACACCCGGATCAACAGTATGAATTACTGGAACTGATGTATCTGCTGCTGCGTATGGGTTTCCAGGGACGCTATCAACGTCAAGGGGCACAGGGCGGCGCTTATAGCAGTGGTGGTCACGACCTGACCCGCCTTAGTGCCGAGCTTTACACTGAGCTACGCCGGATTCAACCCGCAAAAAAAGATCCTCAGACAAAGCAGAACAACAAGGAATGGCGGCCACTGAAACAGTTCCGGCGTACGCCCTGGCTTATCCTGACCCCGGCATTATTGCTGGCAGGTTATATCGCCACTGCCTTCTGGATAGACAACTACAACCAGACAACCCGAATGAACAGCCTGGATACACTGCAACAATGGATTGCACCTGATGCCAGACAGAGTGGCGGGACCATCTATAACAGCACACCGAATGACATGGAGCAGTGGCAGTAATGAAAAAAGTCCTAGCAGTTATTTTCTTCATTTTACTGACACTGGCACTTTTGTTTGTCTGGGGGGCCGTCTATATCTGGCCGGAAGCCCTCGAGTGGCTGGATCCGATCAGTACCCGGGTTGAGCTGACACTGATTCTGATTGGTGTTCCACTACTGTTTACCGGTCTTTATTATGGCTGGAAATTCTGGCGCCAGCGCCAGAAAAGACTACAGCAGGATCAAAGCCTGCAGTATCTGAAGCGGGAAAAGCAACGCCTTAACTCAAGCTGGAAAAAACTGCTGAAGCAGTTGAAGCAACAATCCGGTGGCAATAATCCCTACAACCTGCCGTGGTTGTTGATGTTGGGCGATGAAACTTCCGGCAAGGGGCAATGGTTACATCAGGCTGGCTTTGAGCTCGTCCAGCAGCAAAATGGTAAAGATACCGAAAGCGACGGACAACACCAGAATAACGACGATGCGGTATTCTGGGTTAGCGAACATGCGGTTGTAATAGAACTGGCCGGTCACTTTCTGGAAGAAAACACTAGCGAGCTGGATGTTCCGGTACTGCAGCACCTGTATTCACTATTACGCCAGTATCGCCCACGCCAGCCGTTGTCTGGTGTACTGGTGGCTCAGCCGGTATGTCAGCTGATCAAATACCAGCCCTCTTGGTTACAGGAACGTGCCCGTCATCTGCGTCGTCGACTGAGGGAAATCGATACCATGACCGGCCTCAAGCTACCGGTCTGGCTGCAGGTTACCCGCTGCGATCAGCTTGAAGGCTTTCAGGCCTGCTTTGACCAAAGCTGCAGCAACGAGCGCAGTCAGCCATTGGGCGTTCCCCTGCCCGAAGGTTATCAGCCGGAAGCATGGCAACAGGGTTTCCACCAACTACACACGACACTGACAGCACGCCTGACAGATCTTCTGCATAATGAAAAAGATACTGCTCACCGCCAGGCAATCAGTCGTTTTCTCTTGCAGCTGACCTTGCTGCAGGAACGCCTGCAGATCAGCCTCGATGAATTATACGGCACCCGTCATCATGCACCGGAAGCCTGGGTTGCCGGGGTCTGGTTTAGCTCGGCACTGCAAAACGGAGAAAGCTACAATCTGCTGGCCAGTGAACTGGGACGCAGCTGGGGTTTCAGAAGTACCCGTCAGCAGCCCCAACAGCTGGGAAACAACAGCTATTTTATTCAAAGTTTCTTCCCTCGTGCTGCCACCCAAATACTGGCTGCGGTGGGAGAAAACCCCGTAGCCCACAACCTTTGGCGGGGCAAAGTACTGCTTACAACACTGAGTATCACCCTGATTTTTGCCGGAGGAGGCTGGGTACTCTGGAAAAACGTGACCTGGAACCAGCAGTTGCAGTTACAGACCCAGACCGAAATCAGCCGTTATCAACAAGAAATAGCTTCTCTGGGAAAACAACCTGAACTTGAAGACCTGATATCTCCCCTGTTACGCCTGCGACAGCTGGTTGAAACATGGAACCAGCCGCGACCACTGGTAATGAGCATTGGTCTGTTTGACAGCAAAGAGGCTGAAAACATTAAGCTGGCCTATCACAACCAGCTACAACGGCAGTTATTTGCCCCGGTTGCAGAGCGTGTACACGACACACTACTGGCTTATGTTCATCTTGGCGATCATCACGAAATTTTCCGACACCTGTTGCATTACCTGATGCTGTTTGACCCTGAGATCCGTCACAACGCAGATTTGAACAGTTATATCACTCAGATCCTGAGTAACCGCGGAGAGCTACCAGAAGGTTCTGCGCCCTATCTTTCGTTACTTCTTGATGATATTTGGGCCACATCACTGGGTAACGTTGAACCGGATCAGCAGCTGATCACCCAAGCTCGCAGCGACCTGGGGCAGCAGATCGACAATCAGCTGATCTATAACTACATTCGTTCACAGCCTCTGTTTGCCAACAAAGTAGATATTCGCAACCGGCTTGGCCCCAATTTCAGCCAGAACTTCCGTTTCAAGCAAGGATTTGAAGAGTACTACCTGCCGTATATCTTTACCCGTGAAGGCTTTAGCCAGCTGGATCTGACACCGGACTCGCCATTACTGCAGGAGGCGATTGGCAGCTTGAACAAGGTTGAAGGCCTGATGGCCAATATTTCCCTGGCCGATAAGATTCGCGCCAGTGGCAAGGTACGAGAACTCTATTATCTGGATTATATCCGCACTTGGAAAACCCTGATCAGTCAGATCGAGCTCCAATCTGGACGCGGGTTACTACAGCAGCAGGAACGACTGGAAATGCTCTATCAAGGGCAAAGTCCAGCATTGTTTAACTTGATTGCAGCTATTTCCGATCAAACCCAGTTAGCTCCGCCTGAAACTGATGAAGCAGCCAGCCGCACCGAAAAACTGGTGAAACGTCAGGCAGAACGAAAAGCGGCCAAGGCACTGGGACTGAAGGGTGCCAACAAGCAGATTGCCACCAGTGCCAGCCGCAGTGCGCTGCAGAAGCTGGAAAAACAGCGCTCGGCCGCCATTGTCAATGAGGCTTTCAGCGCCTATGCCACGTTCTTTATCGATAAAGGCACTCTACTGACCGAACAGCTGGATATGCTGAACAATGAACTGCAGCAAATCAGTGTCCATCCTGACCCCGACCAGGCTTACTTTGACAGTGTCGTTAAAGCAGCCAGCGGCGAAGGTAGTCTGGCTGGACTACAGCGTCTGGCCCGTCAGGAGCGCACGGCAGCAGGCGTGTGGTTAAACCAGCTGGCAGATACCATCTGGCAAACCCAGATGAGTGGAGCAGCCAATTTTATCCAGAAACGCTGGCAGGCAACCGTTTACCGTAATTGGGAAAGCCGTCTGGCCAATCATTTTCCATTTATTGAAGATGCGCGACGGGAAGCCCGGTTGGGTGATTTTGTCGAGTTTCTGCGACCTGCAGGAGAACTGGATCAGTTCACTGAAACCTATCTGTCAGCTTTTCTATTGCCTGGCAGCGAGACTAGCGATCATCGCTGGAGGTTACGCCCGGTTAATAACCTGATCCTGCCGCTGTCTTCAGGTTTTCTGGCACAGCTGGAACAGGCTGACAAGATTCAGGAGCGCTATTTCAGTGCTGATGGCAGACTGGATATCAGCTACCGGATGCGGGCAGTGCGACTGGACAGCGATATCACAACCTTCAACTTGCGGGATGGCAATGGCAACTTCAGTTACAGCCATGGTCCCCAGCGTTGGCAGGAACGTCGCTGGCCGCTGGATACTACCGACATACTGTCGCTTGACTTTGCCAGCAACAATCTGCAACTGGCACGAAAAAGCTATAGCGGACCCTGGGCATGGCAAAAATTTGTCTCTGACAGCCAGGTTCAGGAACGAGATAGCCAATTACTGTTGACTTATACGCTGAAATCATTTGATATCACACTGGAACTTGATCTGGATCATAGACGCAATCCTTTCGCTCCGAAACTTCTTTCAGAGCTGAGATTGCCGGCAAGGATTCTCAGGTAATTAATGCCAGTATTACAAAGTCATAACAGTGTTTTAAAACATGATATAGCTGCCTCTCTTGCAGCAACTGCTCCTGAGGCAACTACGTCTGAGTCAACAAAGGGGGCGGTCAGTGCATCGAAAGAGCTGACCGAAGCCTCCATGATTGCCGGACGCTTTGTCTGTGGAGTACCGTTTGTGGAAACACGCTGCGCCCGGATCTATCACGGCTGGGACACCGTCGCCAACAAGGCAATTGTGTTGAAAAGGCTTAAACGGGGTTCGTCTCTCCGTCGTATAACAGAAATGCGACGGGAAGGCGTACTGCTGAAAATGGTTCAGCATCCAGGCCTGTTGAAGGGTGAGGGTTACTTTCACTGGAAACGTAATCACTGGCTGATTATGGAGCCGGCCAAAGGAACCCTGCTGCTTGATCTGATGAAAAGCGGTCAGATAAATCAGCTGAGTGAGCAGGTGTTGCGCAAAATGGTGACCAATATCGCTCTGGCCCTGCAGCAACTGCATCATGATGGCTGGGAGCATGGTGATATCAAGCCGGACAATCTCTTCGTAAACCGTGCGACCGGCGTGATTCAGCTGATTGACTACTCATCAACCCATCGGCTGGGCAGAGACCGGGCCAACCAGTCCTACTCGCCAGAATGGCAGCACCCGGATATTGTACACCGCAAGGTTGATACAACCGCTGACGGCTATGCCCTCGGGTTGCTGACCTGGAGTCTCTGGACCGGCAAACATCCATTCATGACCAGTTCCGGAATCAGCTTTAAAAGTGAACCCGCCTTCTGGTCCTGGCACAAGATAACCCAGTGGCGTAATGGTTTTTGGTTGAGAAAGGCGCTTAGAAAACCCGGTGCCTTGTCCTTGATTGAACTCGAGCACCGGTTTGGGGAAGGTGTTATGCAAGAAGAGCTGAATCGTAAATCAGGCAGGGGATAAAACTTCCAGCTGCCCCAGAGCCGAGGCTTCAACCCGATCATTCCACTGATAGTCCTGTTTGACCTTGGTGGTACTGGTTACCTCACCTTTTTGACTCCATAACCGGTTGGCGTAGAACGCATATCCCAGCCGGTGCAAATCCCTTACCACCGCTTCCAGCTCCTGCTGGTTTTCAGCACCAACCACTTCGCCGGATGGCATAATGGTAGTTACCGGATAATCCAGCTCGGTCACCGGATTATCAACTTCACAACCATGGTGAACAACCCGGCGACATCCCGTCGCAGCAATACCATGATTAATCTGGTCTTTAACCTGACGGGAAAAAGCGGTAATACGCCCCAGGTCAACATCAACGGCTCGTCGATCATAAGTACCCAGGGCGTTTCTCACCGAGTTGGCCGCCATCCGGAAATTATTTTTGGCATTAGCTTGTTTCTGAAAACCTGTCGTACCAAGATGGGGACAGATACTGAACAGATCATAATCAGCGGTCAGAGGTATACCGGACTTCTTTTCTGCCAGCACCATAACCGGTTCCCATCTGGGAGCTGATTCGCCAATCTGACGCGTGTCGTACAGCACCCAGTAACCGGTCTTGAGCGCCGGAATATCAGCACAAAGACGGGTAACCACATGCATATGCTTTTTATAAACCAGTGGCAACGCCCCGGTTGGCATGGAATGGACAGGATATAGCTGGAACACCTGATGAGGCTTACCCATGCAGGTTACCTGCAAAACACCCTTATCACTGTTTAACTGTTTTATCCGGCCACCAGACATCAGTTCACGTACCCGGTCTGCAGAGATCAGCAATGGAACCGCTACGGCATAGCCCTGGGATATACTCTCCTTGATCTTGCCATTAAAAGCCGGCACCAGAGACGGATCTTTTTTAGCCAGTTTACTCAACGCCTGATCACAACAGATAAATCCTGCCTGAGGCCCCCAATTGGAACTTTTGCCCTTTACATGCAAGTCCTTGGTGGTAAAGCCTTCTTCAATCAGGCGCGTAGAATCCTTGTTTACCTGACGGACCATTATGACCGCATTCATCTGCTTCGCTACACCGGCAATGATATCTACATGAGATACCACCATTCCGGATGCAACAGCGGCATCCTGTGCTTTCTTCATTATCGTTACCTGACAGACCGGACTGGCGAAACCGCCAGCCCATCATAAAAAACCATTCCCGTATCAACAGACATCATCAACTAATCAGGAGTAGTTGATGGTGCCCTTGAGCAAGTCTGAGCGAATCACATCAAAGGCAATGCATTCACCCTTGCTGCGGGTTTTCGCGTTCTCGTATGCGGCAACGACACGATGGAGATCAGCCTTGGCCGGATCAACAGCGTTGGTTTTCTGCTCAAAGAAATCGGTTTGCAAGCCTTTCTGGGTAATAGTCTTTCCGATATCTCCCTGGGACACACCCTGCAGCTGGATACCGGCATCACCAGTGCCGGCTTCGGAGCCGAAAACAATCTGGAGCGGTGTCTGCCGCTGGTGCTCGCCTCTTGAGAAGTAAGCTGACTCCAGCTGAGTCTTACCTGCTTCTTCGATTGACATTGACTGATACGCTACACCCGCCGTACGGTATTTACGTTTCGGGTCATACAGATTGTTAGCTTCAGCATCCAGGCTTGCCATCAGGGCCACTATCCGACTGCGGCAATCCAGATAGACCTGGTTGACCTCACCTTTGGAAGCCTGTTTGTTGAGGAAGTCGCAGAAGGTCTTCATACGCTGGGTGTGAACCGATGCCAGCTGCGGGTCATGCTTGCACATGGCACTACCGAGGCGGAGGATTGATGGCACAACAAGCAGGTCATAACCCACCAGCAACGCACCTCGTGGTGAAATCACCGTATCAAAACCAATCGAGGTACCAATACCGACTGTCGCGCCAGCAGAGCTGTTAAACGAAATCTCGTCCACTGTGGCGTGGGCTTTTATCTTGCCTTCCACACCGGCACCGGCAGAGAAGGATTCTCTCACCTTAAGGCTGAAAATACTGATTCCGCGGGAAGGATGCTTCAGATTCAGTTTCTGGTCGGTACCGACCTCAAAGCCAGCCATGGCTGATCCGCCAATATCCATACCGACGCCACGACCATTAACAAAGAATTTCAACTCGCCGGAAGCACTGGCGCCGGCCATTAAATCACCGGAGACCTCAATATCTGCAGTTTGCATCAGGGTAACCCCGGCCCGGCCTGACATTGAAACCGAGATTTCCACTTCACCCTGCAAATTGGCATGAGCAAAGTCTGCACTGTTGATTTTGCCGTGCTTGGCACCGGGGTCTTCTACGTCATGACTGGTTTTAAGCCCTGGTGCCAGTCTGACACCGGCACTACCACTGGCACTGGCACTGGCACCTGCAGAAGCACTGCCTGAAGCATATCCGGATATCAGTTTGAATTTATCCCCCATTATACGGCGCAGGTATTCTGTTTTGACCTTGCAGGAACGGGAGATCTCGTAATCAAAGTCCGCACTCACCCGGGTTTCGGCACTCAGGCCAAAATTACCGGCAGCCATCAGCTCACTGGCCCGGGCTTCTACGTCTGCTGTTGCTTCAACACTTGCAGCCGCAGCCACTCCGGCTTTAACCCGGTGCTCAAAACCACCCTTAAGGGACTTTTTGCCACTGTCATAGCTGGCCTGGGCCACGGCTGATGCCGTTGCAGTTGCTCCAGCCGATACTTTCAGGCCTTCCCGGTTGGCACTGGCACCTGCAGACGCTTCAGTTTCAGCGCCATAGTTGGTAGTAAAGGTATTGCTTGGGCTTCCCTGATACTTGCTGTACAGCAACTGGGCTGAAGCCGCCAGCACTTCACACTGCAAGCGGGAAACAGTCAGTTCAGTGATAGAGCCGACAACCAGCTCCTTGTCCTGTTTCAAAATCCGCATCAGCTCCAGCTTATCCTTCAGAATTCGCCGCAGTTTGCTGTTCTGAACCAGTTTGCCCACCCGTTGCTGTTCAACCAGTGTCGGATGATAAATAGCAATATGCTCCGGAAAATGGGTCTTTGCCGCCAGCATCATGATTTCCCATTTCTTCTGCTTCATGATGCGGTCGGCATCATTGGTCTGCAGCTCCTTTTCCAGGGCGGTATAAACCGTATCAATCGCTTCCTGCCAGTGTTCCATTCGCGTTTCCCTGCGATAACCGACTTTGGCCCCCATTTTTTTGGTCCATCCCTGAACCAGTTCGGTAAATTCGGTATCCGGAATTTTCAGAACATCCCGGTCTTGTATCAGCTGGGAAAAACGCATCCTGTAAACCTCTCACTCGCTATAGGGTCATAAAGCATCTTGTCTGGTTATGCAGGAGATACGTCTGCCAACCTCGATTTGGATGCACAAGTTATTATGTTTTCTGCCCTTTCAGGCGTTACCCCCCGATCAATACCGTGGGCCAGCCAAGAATAACCGTTCCGCCATGGGCGGTAGGATCACCCATTCGAACCGCCGGTTTGTTGTTCACCAGTACCGTCATACTGCCCATAATGACGCTGTCGGGAGGACCGACGCAGACGCAGGGCTGCCCCATTGTTGCTGCCGGCAAATTACCGATCAGCACTGTAGAGGGCAGCGGCAACAGTGGTCCGCCCACATGTGGAATAGGTACGACAGCAGGCGTCTGCATCGGACAGACATGCATATCAGTTGCGCGGGATGCGGGTCTCATTCTTGCCTCCTGGGTGCGAACTTATACCTGACGACCGTTACCACCATCAGCAATATCCAGCCCTATGGTGATCATACGGTGATAATTGCGATGAACTCTTTCAGCCTCACCATCTGGCAAAACCGCAGCCAGACAGATGGCTCCAGCAACAGCATGGGAGTATAGATAAGGCGGTACCGGGCTTGACGGGCCATCAATCGGGGTAATACTGCCACCGCTCCAGAAAGCTGACTGCGCCAGCCAGCCTGCGGCATTATCCAGCTCTGCTTTTTGCGCCCGAGCTTCGGCGATGCGGCGATTGGCTTCAATCGGATCTCGTACCCATTGCTCTGCCGCTTCAAGTG
The DNA here is from genome assembly GCA_947387575.1 of Spongorhabdus nitratireducens. Classification (GTDB taxonomy): domain Bacteria; phylum Pseudomonadota; class Gammaproteobacteria; order Pseudomonadales; family Endozoicomonadaceae; genus CANDOC01. The sequence goes on along the minus strand of CANDOC010000012.1, from coordinate 22,859 downwards.
CCTGCTGTTGATCCGGAGTCAGGGTTTCGGCCGCTGCATCGTCAATCAGTCGCAGGCAAAGACAGCCCCACCAGATCGCTTCCCGCGCCGGCAGTGCATGACATATAAAGGTCACCACATCATTTAACTGATCCTGCTCCAGCCACTGCCGGATCAGCTCGGTCGGTGACTGATCAGCAGCAATTTGCTGTCGCAGGCTCTTGTCTACCTGATAGCGCTCGATAATCTCGAGTGCAGTCGGCTGTGGTATTTTTTTCAGGGAGTCAGGAATTGTTATCTTCATCAGTTGATCTTCGCTATCGCACCCTGAATTTCGACCATGGCACCCGCTTTCACCTGAGTCATGGCATTACCCTGAATGCCAACCATAGTGCCCTTGATATCGGTTTTAACCGTGCCTTCCACGGTACAGGCGACACCACTCTTTAGTTCGGCCTGCACCTGCCCTTCTGCCTTGAACTGCATCCCGGAAATTTCCACCCCACTGGGTGACAGTTTGACTGTACTCGGACCACAGCTGATCTCGATACCGGAAGGCGACAGGGAAATCTTGCTGGGTCCGACTTCCAGATCAATAGCCTGCTTGCCGGTTTGCTTGATACTGGTTCCGTCCAGAGTGATGCCGTTGGTTGCCTTGATATCAATATTGCCTTTGCTCTCGGCAGCGATATCTCCGGTACTGTCCAGCGCTGTTTTACCCTTGACGGTGACAGCAGCATCCCCATCGGTAGCCTGAGTATAATTTCCCTTGGTACTGAGTTCGTAATCTGCTTCGGTTGCAACCGTAATATTCTTGCTGACTGTGACTTTCTGCTCGCCTTCTACCGTCAGATTGTCATCTTCCTTGACGGTACGGGTGACAATCTTTTGTATTTCTTCGGTCAGGTTGCCAACGATGGTTTCATTGCGATCATTCTTGACCTCAATCACCAGATCCTTTTCAGCCTGCATAAAGATCTGCTCTTCATCTTTCTTGCAGTCAAAGCGCAGCTCATTAAAGGTATCTGCACCGCCTTTGGGAGATGACTGTAGCTTCGTACCATAGCTGGTAGGCACCTCATACGGCGGCTTATTGGTCTCGTTATAGACCGAACCAACAACCAGCGGCCGGTCGGGATCACTGTCCAGAAAGCTGATCAGTACTTCATCTCCCACTCTGGGCACAAACTGAGTACCAAAACTGTTGCCGGCCATATGCTGAGCGACCCGCACCCAGCATGAAGAGCTGTCATCGCCCTTACCTTCGGTATCCCAGTGAAACTGCACCTTGATCCGGTTGTAATCATCCATATGGATTTCTTCTGACGAAGGGCCGGTCACAATGGCACTTTGCAATCCCAGTACTTTTGGCTTTTCAAACGCAGGTAATGGCCTGTAATCAACATCGGCAGGAATACAGCGAAAGCTGTTGCTGTAATGAAGTTCACTACCGGTCTCTTCGGCAGAGAAATGATGGATGACTTCCAGCAGCAGATATTCTCCCTGCTCACTGCTGTCCGGATGATGTTCCAGCTTGAAGCGTCCACCGGCAAAGAAGCTGCTGAGGCTGCTTGCTCCTTCAACCTGGTTGAACTGGCTATCAAAGCCTTCAATCGCACGGGTTGCTATATCGGTTCCGGCAGATTTCTCGCTGAACCGCCCGGGATAGAAGTAGTGTTGCAGTGACTTCTGCGCCTTGAGCCCGGCAGCGCTGTTAACCTTGTTACCGGGCATCGCTTCGGCCAGCTCATAACTATAATCACCGGTCTGAACACTGCCGGCACCCAGCATATAATTATGCTGCCAGTCGGTAATTGCCCACTCCCGGTTCTTGCTCTCAGCAAAGAATTCAATATCGGTGTCATCGACTTTGGAAAAGCTGCCATTGTCTTTGGCAATCACCAGCGTGTGGTCACCCTTTTCCTGCTGAAAGTGATAGTGCCAGCCTTCTTCTTTCAGCAGCCGGGTAATGAAATCCAGATCGGTCTCATTAAACTGGACACAATACTCTCTGGCCTGGTCACCGCTGGCTGCCAGATCAAGCTGGCTGCCAAAACCATGCTCACCCGCAAGGGTTTTGATAATTTCACTGGCTTTCTGCTGCTGAAACACACGACAGTGTGTTCTGTGTTTCAGTAATGCAAACCAGGGCACCAACACCACGGTGTACAGATCATAACCACGGCTCTGAAGCACTCCGGTTTTACGAATTTCTGCACAGATACCATGAAAAAAACGCTGACGGCTTTTGCTGCTACCCTGTTCCGGGCGATAGCTGACACTAACCCCGGTTCCCAATACTTTTTGCGGGTTAAGCCCCCGCGCCATAAATGACACCCGGTGTTCATACACACCATCTACGCAATCACGGCTTTCCATCCGGGTTGCGATCCATTCGTCACCGCTTTCTGTTAATACTGTCAGCGGGCGCCGGCTGACATCATACTCCGGTGCACTCATAGCGCTTCCTCCAACCTGACTGGTGCCAGATTTTTATTCTGCTTCTGGCGACTGCTGAAATAAAACGCCAAGGCAAATACAGCAAGTCCTCCGGCCATCCATAACAAGGCCTGCTGGCCGGATGCTGTAAGTACCATTACCTGCCCGGCAAGCAGAGGGCCCAATACATGACCAAAACGTTCCAGGAACCGATAGAAAGTCACGGTTGTCTGCCTTGACGCTGTGCGCTCATCGACAATATCTGTAACGTGACTGACCACCGGTGCATTGATACCGCCATGAGACAACCCAAGCAGCAAGACTCCAGTCAGCAGTACCCCAGCCCCGTATAAAGTATCTTTTTCTGCTGTCAGCATCAGTCCTGCTGATGCGATCAGAATCGCAACCGCTGAAGTCAGCATGGCAATATAAAGTACCCGACGGGTGTTGCCCTGCTGGTCAACCCTGCTTGATAGCAAGCGGGTCGATGCCAGCACAGCAATGGCGTAACAGATAATAATCTGACCAATATCCTCACTGGCATAGCCGGCCTGACTCATCACCAGTGGCAGGGAAAACGTCACAATGCCGGTCAGTGTGGCTTTGGCTGGCAACCCGACAAACAGCATCGTGCCGGCAAAACCACGGTGAGCCAAAAGAACTTTCATTTCGGTCAGCGAGCTGGTTCCGGTTACTTCAGGTGTTCCCCCGGTTTTACCCGGACTGACCAGCACCAGTGTCATAACCAGAGCCATAACACCTGACAGGGCACTGATAACAAAAACCCCGGTTGCACCGACGTAGCTGGCCAGCAACGCCCCCAGTGCGGTACCACAGATAAAGCCGCCATTAAAACTGGTAACAATGACCGAAGCACCCGTGGTGCGGTTAGACGGCGTGGTATTGTCCAGTATCTCGTTCTGGACACCGACCATCAGCAGGCTCTGGCCGATACCGGCCAGCAGTCTTGCCAGTGCTACCAGTTCCAGGCTGGAGCCTGCCGAGAAAGCCAAGGCCAGCAGAAATGATCCGGCAGCGGCCAGTAACAATCCGCCCAACATGACAACTCGGTTGCCAAACCTCTGGCACAGGCGATTTCCCGGCAACAGCATCAGGGCAAAGCTGAGGAAATAAAGCATAAACAGCAATGAAGTCAGACTGGTACCCAACCCTGCAGTTTGAGCTGCACTGTTCAGCAACTCCGGTAGCAATGCGGTATGCAGTGACTCCATAAACACGGCAATAAAGAACAGTGGTTTGAGAATTTCCAGCGAACGGTCTGCCAGCAAGCCACTTGCCTGCGCTCTGGTTCGAGATGGCAAATTAACCAACCGGTTAAACAACAGTGACAGCAGTAACGTGGTCAGGTAGAGAATGGTAAAGTTCCGGCCCGCTCTCAGCACCTGCAGTACAACCTCCGAGAACGGCATGGTCGTCACTAACTGCAGGTTACTGTTGTTCAGGGTTGAACGGTCCGACAGCTGATAAAAGTCCCGCTCCAGCTGGGTCCGCAGCAAGTCCGGATCAGAGCTGTAGCGAACAACAGCGTCACGGCTCAGGGTGATACTGTCCAGCCCGGGGTTGAGCTGTTGATATTCTTCCAGTAGTTCGTCCACACCACTGAGCATGGACAGAGGAATACCATGGCTGTCTGCCGCTGATAGCCGGGCCTGCAGCGAATCATTAATTCGTTCAACCCGGTGACCGGCACTCTGGATATAGAGCCCCGTCAGTACCAGTACCAACACCAGACTCATAAACGAGAATGACAGAGTAAACCAGCCCTGCTCCCGCCAGAACCGGGGCAGTTTGCTACGGGAAAGCAGCCAGCTGGCAGGCAGTGACAGAACCACCAGAATCAGGGTAATAACAAACAGCGGATAAAAAATCTGCCGTACCAGCTCTTCAATAAACGGCTTCGACAGTTCGACCTGCAGATACCCTTCGGTCTCAAACCGCCCTTGCAGTGGCAGACCAAAGGCAATCACAGCATCATTTTCCATCATGCTGTCGCTGCCATCATCCATGGCCATACTGCTCATATCCCTTAACCGGCCTTCCGCATCGAGAGGAAAAACCTGTCGTCCGCCGGCATCAACCACCGTCACGGAGGTGACAGCCTCACGTCCCCGCAGGCTGGACTGAATCAGTCGCTCCAGTCCGGCAATATCATCCAGTGGAATACCGCTTATAAGGGCATTCTCTATTGACGACCGCACGACACCAGCCTGGGCACTGATCTGCTCCTGCTCAAGTTTCTTGTAGGTCAGCAGGGTTTCACCGTATCCGGCATAAACCAGCAACAGCAGGGTCAGAATGGAAATCAGCGCATTACAGAACACCCGCAGTCCATTTGAACGACTGCGGGTTCCTGAAGACAGTTGCTGAATACTTCCGGCTTCAGCTGATGACAATACTCAGCTCCTGATTCTCGGTAGTGACACAAATATGATTGATTTTTTCACCGCTACTGGTTCGCAGCAGACACTGCTTCGCCAGCTCCGGCATCAACCGTCGATTGATAATCTGTTCTATCGCCCGGGCTCCGGTGTGAGGGCTGTTATTCCACATCACCAGTTGTTCTATCGCTGTAGTATCAACTTCAAACGTTGCCTGATATTTTCCGGCAACATTCTTTCTGATCCGGTTCAGGGCAATACCGCAGATCTGCTTCATTTCATCCACAGCCAGTGGCAGGTAAGGCACAACGTTGGCACGCCCCAGGAAAGCGGGCTTGAAGTACTTCAACAGTTCATCCTGAATACCACCCATAATCTCCCGGTATTCCGGCACCGCGCCGCCGCGGCTTTCGACAAAATCACATATGGCAAAGTCAGCGGCATTGGATGTCATAATGATCAGGGTGTTTCGGAAATCCACCTCCTGACCAGCACTGTCAGAAATACGACCCTTATCAAATATCTGGTAGAAGATATCGTGCACGCCGGGATGAGCCTTTTCCATTTCATCCAGCAATACAATCGAGTGCGGTTTGCGACGTACAGCTTCTGTCAGTACACCACCTTCGCCGTAACCCACATAACCAGCCGGGGCACCCAGCAGCATGGAAACCTTATGCTCTTCCTTGAACTCGGTCATATTGATAACCGTTAGATTCTGCTCACCGCCAAACAGCTGATCAGCCAGTGCCAGCGCTGTTTCGGTTTTGCCGACGCCGGAAGGACCACACATCAGGAATACACCCATCGGGCGGCGACTGTCGCCAAGCCCGGTACGGTTGATCCGGATCGCTTCACTGATAGCATTGATCGCCATTTTCTGACCGATAACCCGCTCACCCAGACTCTCTTCCAGTGCCAACAGGCGACGGGTTTCATCTGCAACCATGTTGCCGGCAGGAATCCCGGTCCAGCTTTCAATCACTAATGCCACAGCCTGCTCATCCACCAGCGGCTTGACCATCGGAGCCTCACCCTGCAGCTCAGCCAGTTCGGCCTGCAACTGCTGTAATTCACTGGTTAGTACCGTATCCGGCTGGAAGTTGTCGTTAGCTTCCCGAGCCTGCTGCCATTGCTGATCCAGCAACTGTGAGGTTTCCTGAATCCGCGCAGCCAGTTCTTTTTCCTGATGCCAGCGTTGCTGCAGCTGTTCCAGCTCCTCACTGTTCTGCTGCTGCATTTGCTCCAGCTGCTCCAGTCGTTCCTGATGCTGGTCACCGGCAGACCATTCCTGTGACAGGGCCTGACGCTCCTGCTCCAGATAGCGCTGCTGCTGTTCAATCCGGTTAATGGCTGCCGGGGTTGCCCGCACTGACAACCCGATACGGGAGCAGGCGGTATCCAGCAGGCTGATCGCCTTGTCCGGTAGCTGTCGTTCCGGCAAATAACGAACAGATAGTCTGACTGCAGCCTCTACCGCATTGTCCAGCACCCGAACCCCGTGGTGTTGGGCCAGAGAGGTGGCAATACCACGCACCATGGCAATAGCATCTTCTTCATTGGGCTCGGCCACTTTGACAACCTGAAAGCGCCGCGTCAGGGCAGCATCACTCTCAAAGTATTTTTTATATTCCGCCCAGGTCGTAGCCGCGATAGTACGTAACTCACCTCGGGCCAGTGCCGGCTTGAGCAGATTGGCCGCATCATTCTGGCCGGCAGCGCCACCAGCACCAATCAGGGTATGGGCTTCATCAATAAAAAGGATGATGGGACGGGTGGCACCCTGCACTTCATTAATGACATCCTGCAGCCGTTTCTCGAATTCACCCTTGATGCTGGCACCGGCCTGCAACAGCGCCAGGTCAAGAATACGCAGTTCTACGCCCTGCAGGTTGTCCGGCACCTCACCGTCATGCATGGCCTGGGCAAGACCTTCTACCACGGCCGTTTTGCCGACACCGGGATCACCCACCAGAATGGGGTTGTTTTGTCGTCTGCGGGATAAAATATCAATCATCTGACGTATTTCATCCTGACGACCACTGATGGGATCTATCTCGCCATTGGCTGCTTTTTCTGACAAATTATGGGTGTATTTATCCAGCGCAGCTGTTGTGGTGACATGATCAACTTCTCCGGCTTCGATCTTCTCAGGTTCTGTACCCATTGCCTGCAGTGATTCCCGTGACAGTTTGCGCAACTCGTCAGTCAGGGGCGTGGCCAGCAGCATAAAGGCTTCACGGTTAATCAGAGCCAACAGCAAATGCGGCAGATGAATCCTGCTCTGTCCGGTATTGAGGGAAGCAGCCACCCACGCATCCTGCATCAGCGCAACCAAAGTAGATGCCAGCGCCGGAGCACCTTCATGCCCACGCTCCAACCGTTCCAGCCGCTGCTCCAGGTCTTCAATCATGTGGCCACGATCAAGTCCGGCCTGCTGCTCAATGACGGTAAAAGCACTGCTGCCACTGGAGATCAACTGCCACAGCCAGTGTTCGATTTCTACGGTTCGATGGCCCCTGCCAGCACAGTCAGCCGCTGCAGTCTCCAGCGAGGTCAGCAGTTCCGGAGCCAGCCGGTCAATCAGTTGCTTCAGTTCCTGTTGCATATTTACCTTCCCGTTTGCAGTTCTGTCTGTGCGGCCAGCTTGCCATTTGTGGTACCGGAGCGACCGTTACGACCCAGCGTCATGGCAACCTTGCGATTGCTGTCCCGTCCGGATGTCAGCAGGTTATGTTTGCCCAGCCTGGCAGCACCCTGTGGTTTGCCTGACAGCTGCGGAGTCGGCAGCATGGCGACGGTACAGCGCAGCCGGATATTCACTTCAACCCGCCGCCTGAGGAACAGATTGCAGAGTTCTTCAATCTGCTCCAGCATCTGCGCGTCATTCTGGATCTGTTGTTTATGGGCAACATCCCGAGCGGTAATAACCAGCTCAACCCGGTTATTCGCCAGCCATGTACTGTTGCCCAGCAAAGCACCTGCCCCAAGCGTATTGGCCGGTGAGCGCCAGGCTGATAGCGCCGTACGACAGTCATCATCAATGCGATAACGGCGCAGTGACGACGCTGACACTTCCACCGGCAGCTCAAAGTAATCGGTTAGTATTTGCTGTAATACCCGGGTTGAACTGGTCTTCTGTCCCAGCAGTCCAACCCATTGCACCAGGTGATCAGCAGGCATCGAGCGCGGTGCCGGGATAGCAGTCAGTGAACATAACTGTTCTCCCAACGTCATTCCCGTTTGTTCATTCGCAACACGATTGCCCCGCTTCAGCCGAACACCCTGTTCAAAGCGGCAAGTCAGTTGATAACGGGTGGTGCAGTGATAACTGTTTAGCAACACCCGCTGATTAAAGATTTCATAAAAGTCCTGCAATGCACTGTCATCGCTGCCAACCCGCAGCTGATGGGCACGATCTTGATAACCATAGGGTAAAACCCCATTCAGACCGGTCAGTGCCGGCAATGTGGCATGCAGAGTCCAGTGGTTACCTTCCAGTGCAACCCGGGTCAGTTGTGCCGAGGTATACTGGTAACCGGAATCACTGTGCAGGGTCAGCGATACCGGAGCATGGTCTGCAGCCTGAACCAGCACCCTGATGGCCTGGGCAAACTGCCACTGACGTGGACGGGACTGCAGCTGCTGTAATAATCCGGCTTGAGAGTGAGATGACATACCGGCAGTTACCCATGACGTCTGGGGCATGAATAGAAGACTCCGGGTTCGCCTTTCAGGTAGACCTTCAGCCGGCTGAAACTGTTATGCCCGGCATAACCGGCAAACAACCGGTCAAGCACCTGTACAAACACCATCACCGAGACACCACTGATCAGTTCCCGGTCCAGCGTCAGATGAATCTCTGTCCCCTGCACATAACACTGACGCCCCTGGATTTTCATCGGCGCCACAACCTGCTCTGCTCTCATTTCATTTATGGCATCAATACAGCGCAGATGGCCGGCATGCTTGCCCAGATTGTAAAGTGACAGCATTTCCCGCAGCTCCAGTGCCGGATCTTCAGCACCCAGCAATGTTTCAAAATTCAGCTGCAAATGGGACAGCAAGACCCAGCGATTACTCTGCTGGTAGCGGGGGCTCCAGTAGCCACTGGTCTTTCCCAGTAACTTCGGCGATACCGGTACTGCAATATTTTCCAGACAGCTGAGTTCATGCTGCAAACTCAACTCCAGTGGCTGCTCGCCGTTACTGCAGGTCAGCTTCGGAGACAATTGTCGTCGGGAAGGGTTGACCGGATTTAGATTTAAATCTGTCAGGGCAATTTCACCCTGCGGGTTACTCTCGCCACGGGCAGTTCCGGTCGGCATGTAATGCCAGTAGCAACCCTGTTCCTGACGGGTACTGTTCTGGCGGATACTTTTCTGACGGGAGTATTTATGGCGATAGATTTCAGGTACAGGCTCGGGCTTCAGCCCCGAAATATCGAGCATCCGGTCTACCGAGAAAACATGTTCAGTATTTGCAGAGCGGGCATTGATCACCAGCGGGTAACCCAGCCGGGTATGATCAATCCGGATTGGTTCACCCTGACAGTGATAAAGATTGACCAACGGCGCGCAGCCCAGCTTGAAATTCTCTGCGGTCAGCACCCGGGACATTTCTACCGGCATGGTTTTCAGATAAATCGCAAGCGACAGTTTGCTACCGTTAAAATTGCGCAGTACATCCTTCAACCCTGCAATCCGCAGGGAAAGAAACAGATTCTGATAAGACAGATATTCCAACAACAACTGATAGCCGGCGAAGGTGTTGGAAGATAATGGAAGAATCCGCTCGCTTTCATCCATCAATACCGGCTGCAACTGTTCTGCAGACAGATGAACCACAGCACCGGAATCATCATAAAGCGCCATGCCACACACCTGACTGAACAGCTGATCATAGAGTCGCTGGGTCAGGTTGAGTTCACCCTTGAGGTGAATATCCAGATAGTCCAGCTCGCCAGCCTTGCAGAACTGCAGACTGTCATCACACATTGCCAGATCCAGCCGCAACATCGCGTCAGCATTATCAAAGGAGCGGCAGGCCTGCATGGAAAAAGGTGTCTGCTCAACTTCAGCCTGATTCAGCTCAAAGGGCAGCAGCTGCACAGGGCTGCAGTTGAGGAAATCGCAGTAGCGGTCGTCATCAATTCTTGCCCGGAATGCGCTGCCAGTTTCAATCTGTTGAATCGAGCCGATATCCGCTGAGGGTTCCAGCTGCATCATGCCGGCACTGGGCAGGGGCCGCAAAAAGTGAGGAAACAGCAGGTGCAACAGGGCATCTGTCAGCTGGGGCAGTTCTTCATTGAGCTGGCAGCTGAGTCTGGCATTCAACAGCGCAAAAGACTCTACCAGTCGTGCAACATCCGGATCTTCGACCGCTTCATCACTGATGCCAAGCGTTCTGGCAAGTCCGGGGTGCTCATCAGCAAACTGACCTGCATACTTGCGGAACCAGGATAGTTCCCGCTCATACCATAGCGACAGGTCAGACATAACCCTGTTCCTTCACAACCAGACTCCCTCAGTTATATCCATCAATCATCAGTGTGCTGTTGGTCAGGTTGATGGTGGTGTCAAAACTTTCTATTTCTCCGCCCTGGCCGCGGATACCGGCTTCAATATGAAACCGCAGGGCATTATGACTGGCATCCACTTTAGCCAGTTCAACCACAACCCCTTCCAGCCGGGGTTCAAACTGACTGATCAGGTGTTCCAGTTCACGGCAAATATCACTGCTTCGGGCAGAATGGCGACACTGATGCAGGTTGCCCATACCGTAGCCGTATAACGAGGTATCCAGTTCCGACTTTCTGGCTGTACCGGCAGTTTCAGCCAGATCCAGCATCGGCCTGCGGGCCTCAAGTACCATTTCCAGATTGCGGCAGATTGACTGGCGCAAATCAGACGACACCCCACCATTTGTTACAAACCGGTCCAGCAAGCTCATATCCGGTGCCACCTTCGGGTTATCCGACCCGCCCCTTGTTTACGTTGCCTTCCATCTCGGTGCGCAGCAGAATACTGGCACCGAGAAAATCAAACTGGTATTGCGGCTGCAGTGAAACCTGGCAGTGGTAACGGCCTGTTTTCTCGTCACCTTCAACCCGGACCCGGGCACGCTTGAGTGGATAACGGGCCAGAATATGCTCTTCAGCCTGTTCAATATTGGAGGTGTAGGCCTGCAACCATTCGTTCAGTTCCCGCTCGCATTCACCCATGGATTTGTAACTGCCGATCTTGTCGCGGATCTGCACCTTGAGGTAATGGCCGATGCGACAAGCGAGTAACGTCGTTTGCAGCATGCTGATGACAACGTCATCGCTGGCATGACCGTTAAAGGCCTGAGGCTGAAACACCGAACGGTTACTAAAAATACCGACCTTGCCATCGAGGTAGCCGGTACCCAGCGGAATAAAACCATTGTCGCTATAAAAATTTTCCAGCTCGGGCGTCAGGCGCAATGCAGTAACCGGTGACGGGTACAGGTCAACCAGCGCACCGCCATTATTGACAGTGGTACCGCTGCGCAAAAAGCCAAACCAGCTGATACGACAGAATTCCCGCAGCACATTACGGGCCATGGCAAAGGCACTGTTACCCCATAACGTATTACTGTCAGGAAACAGGGCATCCTGTTCGGAGAAAATAAATTGATCGTGATAGTCGTGCCAGGGGTCACGCACCCGCAACGCAGGAAAGGTCAGACCGACAAAACGGGTATCATCCTGCTGTCGCAGCTGGCGCCAGCCGGTAAAGTCATCACTGGCCAGAATACGCCGAACCCGGGCAGGATCAGTCCAGACATCAGGATCATTAGTACCGATAAAGTCATTGGCAATCGACATCAGTACCGGACACAGTGCTTCGCGCCCCAATTGGCCGAGTAACTGCAGAGTGAAAAGATCATCATGACCACTGACAGGATCCAGTTCAGAAGTAATCGCATGATCAACGACCAATAGCCCAAAAGGCTGACCACCCGGAGTACTGAACTCCTGCAGACATACACGACGATATAAGGAAGCATCACGCAGACTGAAACTCAGGTTCAGATCATCAGACACCTGCTGCCAGGTCATATCGAGCAGGCGAATACGGATCTGACCACGGGGATAACCCTCTCCAGCCAGCGCCTGCACATTACGCCACAGCGCTTCCAGCTGCTTAAAACAGTCAGCCTGGATAACCTGTTCCAGCTGACGTCCCATGACGTCATCAATTGAAGCAATGACCCCCTGAACCACCGCCTCAATCCAGTCATCATCCCGATGTTCCGGGCAGGAGCTGTCGCTCTCGGATTCATTATGATCCGAGACAAGAGCCAGAGCTTGTTGCAACAGGTCTGTCAGCATCGACTACTCACTGCCAATGAAAGGGGAGCCGGGGATAGATGGGGGTAACAGCAGATAAAGGGGGAAACTGCCGTTTTCTATCCCCGACATTAACCGGGAATTAGGGTTGTCAGCCTGGGATATTGGCCACCATCCGTAGGGAGGTGGTCAGTTCTTCCAGCTGCAGCCAGGGGCGCAGGTAAGCAATGGCGGAATAGCAGCCCGGACGACCGGTTTGCTCTTCAACCTTGATAACAGCCTCACGCAGAGGCTTCTCTGCCTTGGCATCGTTACCAACGGCATTGGGGTTTACATACTGATTGATCCAGGAACCCATTTCGTTCTGAACATCGATCGGATCCATGGAAGAACCGATTTTGTCGCGACCCATGACCTTGAGGTAGTGAGCGATACGGGAGCTGGCCATGATGTAAGGCAAACGGGCAGAGATAGCCGCGTTGGCAGTTGCATCAGGGTCAACGAATTCTTTTGGTCGCTGGGTGGTCTGGGCACCCATGAATACGCCGTAGTCACTGCTCTTGTAGTGAACCAGCGGCAACAGGCCCAGATCAGACAGTTCTTTTTCCCGCTCATCGGTGAAATTAACCTGAGTCGGGCACTGCTGCACCTGATCACCTGCTTCAGATTTATAGACATAGTTGGGCAGACTTTCGACCTTGCCACCGTTTTCAGCACCACGGATCGCAGTACACCAGCCGTACTTGGTAAAGGAGTTGTTGATCAGCAGACCCAGATCATAAGCAGCATTACTCCAGGTAAAGTCCTGCTGACCTTCTGGACGACGCTGGCCGTCTTCACTGGCACGGAACTCTTCAAAATTGAAGTCTCTCACCCGGGTTCCGCCCTGACCGTATGGCATACGGGCCAGTGTACGCGGCAGAGTCAGAGTGACGTAACGGGAATCATCACTGTCACGGAACGAGTTCCAGCTGGCATACGCAGGAGTATCAAAGCCTGCCGCAACCGGCTTGCCTTCATTGAAAGTTTCAAAGCTGTTGAAATCAAACAGTTCCGGGCTGGCTGCCGCAATAAACGGTGCATGAGCAGCCGCTGCAACTTCACCGACATAGCGCAGCAAGGCTACATCTTCATCCCGGTGAGTAAATTCAAAATCGCCTACCAACAGGCCGAACGGTTCACCACCGGCGGTGCCGTATTCGTGCTGATAAACCAGATCAAAGAAACGACTACGGTCAACGGCCGGCGCATCTTCAAATTGTTCCAGCAGTTCATCACGGGTAAAGTCAATCAGACGAATCTTCTGGCGACGACCCAGCTCGCTGTTTCTGACCAGTTTCTGCAGCCCGCGCCAGGAACCTTCCAGCTTCTGGAAGGCATCATTGTGCATGGCTTCTGCCAGCTGCTCGGAAATCTTTTCATCAAGAGCCAGTACGGCATCTTCAATCGTTTTGGTCAGATTCTTGTCCCAGGTTACAGTGCCATCCATAACCTGTCCCATCAGCACCGACAACAGTTCTTTGGTGGTGTCTTCCGGGGTCTGGGTAGTAGCGGCTATTGCCTGATCCAGAAAGCTGAGACTTTCGGTAGCTTCACTTTGTGCGGCTGCAGCCTGTTCAACAGTACTCATCTGATTATTCTCCCTTTTCACCGTTTGCAGAAAGTCCCAGCTCCTTGATCAGGGAAGCACCGGCTTCCTGATTCTGCAGAACCTGTTTCAGCAGTTTTTCCAGTTCACGGGAGCGATCAGCTTTAGACAGCAGCTCTTTCAGCTGATTACGGATATCCATTAATTGACGCAGGGGTTCAATCTGGCGAGCCACATTAACCGGCTCAAAATCCTTCATGGATTTAAAAGACAGATCAACTTCAAATTCTTCATCACTGTCTGTCAGCTTGTTTTCAACTTTATATTTAAGCTGCGGATCAACCTTGTTCATTACCGTATCAAAGTTGTCTTTATCCAGATCGATAAAGCTACGGTAATCAACTTCTTCCTTTTCATGCTCAGGCTTGTGCCCGGCAAAATCACCGACAACACCGACAACAAAGGGCAGCTCTTTCTTTTCTACTGCACCGTTGGTTTCCACATCATAAGTCAGGCTGACGCGGTTTTTACTGACACGTTTGTGCTGGGAATTCAAAGCCATTTCACTACCCCTTTACAGTGCTGTTGGCTGGTTGAGAAATACCCTCCGATAAATTCCTTTACCGGAGGGCTCGAGATTTAACCGCTGACAGAGTGAGATTCAGCAACACCGCTCGGCAGATCGTAAGTTACGTCGCCGCCCGCAGTCAGATCACCACCTTCAGCTTCGTGCCAGTGCTTGATCTTCACCTTGCTGTAAGCCAGGGCGATGTTTTCGAACGGAGTCGCACCGTCGGAAGCACTCATGGAGTAGTTCACGATACGGGCATGTTCCAGTGTAATCTGCAGGTAAACTTCTGCACCCTGACCGGTACGAGCCGGCTTGGTGACGATGATTTCAACAGTGTCACCTGCTTCGCCCGGTACATACATACGGGACAGGATGTTTTCGGAAGCACCGTCCAGTTCCTTGGCGACAGAGATTTCGCTCATTGCCACCATACCGGCGTCACGGTTCATGCCGTTACCGATATCCATGCTGACAGAACGGGCAGCACCCCAGTTGAAAGAACGGATGGCAAACCAGCCAGTTTCGGACACACTGGCATCACCGGTGTACTTGGCAGTTGCATCACCTTTACCGTCGTGCTCACCGATTTTCATGTACATGTTAGCCATGACTACAACCCTTCTGTTTCACTCGCTGTAAAAACCGGGACAAAACGACCCTGTGACATCAATCTACGACTGATGACGTTTCCATTGGGCTAATCCCGGAAATGTTTTTTATAAAGCTTTCGCTTTGTGTACTTCTCTTTACGCCACCCGATTCAGGTTGGATTCAGAGATTTCAAATTAAAATGTAAAGTTATTTAACAAACGGTTTGCTTATGCATTCATCATTTAAAAACAAACCGTTATTCTTTCAATTAAACGTCTTGCGACGTATCAACCAATTCCCAGACTGGCCAGATCAAGCCCGCCTGGTCCCGATGGACGTTTCACCTCTGGCTTCTTCTTTTCCTCTTTTGGAGAAAGATTCAGAAAACTGGGTATGCCTGATTTAGCCGGCTTGGGCTCCGGCTTCGGTTCACTGCTTTCCTGTTTTACTTCTGCTGCAGGGTTTGCCTGCGGCCTTTCAGCTTTAACCTGTGTTTCTGCTACAAGTTGAGCTTCCTGAGTAAACTGTTCCGGAGCTAAAGAATTCTGTTGTGCCGGCTGCTGCGATGGAGCCTGCGGCGTCTCCTGTGGCGGTGCCACCAGGCCTTGTGCCGGAGTACCGGGAATATGCACTTTTTCAGCATTCATTCCTGTCAGCTCACCGATACGCCCCATCAGGCCATCATGCCCCTGCACCAGTTCATTAATCAGATCCGGCAGTGGTGTATAGCCCCAGCGAATGACTTTCTCGATCATGCTGGATACCGGACTCTGGGGCTCGGTACGGGCAAAATAATTGGCGATCAGTCGCAGCTGCTGGAAAGCCTGATCGCGGTTGTAAATCGGCTCGGCAACGGGCTGCTGATGTGCTGCAGCCGGTTGCGTTACAGCGGTGTTAGTTGCAGCAGGCTCCGCAGCTTGAGGATCCTGAGCACTCTCATTGCTTTCGGCTTCAGGCTCGACAGCAGGCTGAGCCTCAACAACATCTAGCGGCCAGGGAACAAGCGCTCCTTCAGTCAGCGACTTGAGCGCATTCAGGTTGGCGCTCAGCTGGGCTCGCAGAAAACGACTGCTGACTTTTGGAACACCACAGCTTCCGGCATATTCAGCCAGCTTCTGTTCAACCTGCTCCAGCGCCTGCAGGGCGTTATTAATGCCATGAACCTGGGCAATCACTTCCTGCTGGGATTCTGCCAGCTCCTGCCGGGCCTGTTTCTGTAACTCCACACGGCTGCTTTGGTCTTCAGCACTGCGCCAGGTCACATAGTCGATATTGCCAATCAGTGGCAGCATGCGTAACGGCAGTCCGAGCAGACAGCTTTCTTCGGATTCACCCAGCATCTGGGATACCGGGCGCAACTGTAGTCCGGCGCGTTCAGCACGTCGGCCAGCGTCATCAGTTGCTCTCAGTTTGTTGTCCGGTACCCGGGGGTTAATTTGTTCGCCAAACTGTTCAACAGCACCGGCCAGCAACTGCAGGCTGGCGGTCAGGTTTTCGTACGGATCGCGGCTGAACAGTTGGGCCAGAGCCAGCCAGCTGATGCATTCCAGATCTTTCGAACGTTCGCGAATAACTTCGGTCAGCTGGCGCGACAGTTCCTGCCAGTTGTCCTGATTCGACTGTTGCAGTTCATCCAGTTCTTCCGCTGCCGGATTATTGGTCAGCCGACGAAACGAGGTCTGGGCAATGTTGTAACTGTTTCTCAAGGGCCGATAGCTGGCGCGGTCTTCCTTGAGATAAACACCGGCCGGATTGTCGCCGGCAACAGGTGCCAGCAGTTGTTCCAGTTGATTTGCCAGACTCATGACTGTACACCTCCCTGTACTTCTTCAACTTGCTCAATACGGTCAAACAGGTTTTGTGACAGTGCCTGTGCCTGATTCAATTCCGGGCGAGTCAACTGTAAAGCTACTGCGTCACGCAGTTCTGCAGCAGGGCGATAACCCTGAGCGACGGCAATGTTCAGCCAGGCATATCCAAGCTGTTCGTTTGCTTGTCCGCCCTGTCCACGCAGGGTCAGCAAGCCAAGAGCATAACTGCTCCAGCCATCACCTTTGGCTGCTACAGCCTGCAGATCTTGACGAATCACCTCGACCGGCTCATCAGCGAAATTGAAATCCTGCTGTTCATCCAGTTTCAGGTACAGCAATGAACGCTGTGCTTCCGACTGATTCTGGGCCGCAGCACGCTCCAGCCACAAACTGGCATCTGTAACACTGGCCGGGGAAGAGTGACCATACAGGCTATCCAGACCCAGGTTATAGGCTGCTGCACTGGAACCCAGAGCCGCAGCTTGCAGGAAGGTATCTCTGGCCCGGCGCGGATTCAGCTCGGCATTGCGACCATACAGCAGATTCAGCGCCAGCTCGTTGGCCGCTGATGCACTGCCACTATTGGTCGCAGTAACCAGTAATTCATTAGATTTCTTGTTAGCCAGGACAGATACACGTCCACCCAGCCCTTCACTCAACATCAGAGCCTGCAGATACAGTAGATCCGGCTCAGGTGTACCCTGTTGCAACAGGTTCAAAGCTTTTTTGTCGTTGACCGGGCCACCGATGCCGTAAAAATTCATTGCTCCCAGCCAGCCTTTCGCCTGCTGCTGCAGTTCAAAGTCAGTCCGGGAGTTACTTGCCAGCCAGGACAGTTGTTTGCGCATTTTTTCATCATTGCGCGGAATACCATCGTTACCTAGATACAGTCGGGCCAGCAGCGCCTGAGCCGGACCATAACCTTCATCTGCAGAACGATGCAGATTGACCAGCGCTTTTGTTGGCTTCAGGGTCAACTGAATCGTACCGGTCAGGTAGTCACTGACTGCATTACGGGATGTATTCTGCTTCAGAATGGCCAGCGCCTTGCGGCTGCGCTGTTCCTGAGTCAGGTTACGACCTTCGCCATAACCCAGCCAGGTCAGCAGCGCATAATGGGCAGACGCACTGTTGCTGATGTGCTGCCCCTGATTGCCGGTGGACAGAGCCTGCACCCATTCCAGAATCAGCTTCTCGGCTTCTTGCCGTGAGCGACCCCCGGGAATGGTCGGAACCAGCGGTGCCGGCAGAGGTCGCAGTGTCTGGGTCAGACGCTGCCAGGATTGTTCGGTGCGCTCCAGTACCCAGGCATCACGTACCATAATCATTGCAGGTGCCTGCAGCTGATAGCTATTGATGTAACCCAGGTAGGAGGCTTCGGCTTCAGTGCGTGGTGTCGTTGCACTGCAACCACCAAGCATCAGCACCAGTGCCAGAGCAGGCACAACGGCCTTCTTCGTGAAAAAGTCACGGTTCTGGAGTTTTCGGGCTTTACTTGTGTGTGACAGGGTCAACAGTCTCACCTCAATCTCGGTATTTTTCTCGAAAAAAACTTTTCATCAGAATTACTGAAAAGCGCTCTTCGACACCTACGCTACTAAGCAGCACTTGGATTCAATGAGAATCATTGGATTCAATTCAGTAATTGCAGAATACCGGCGAGGCAACTTTTTTTAACGTCAAAAGTCGCAAATCACTTTTGCAAAAACGGGATAATAATTAAAAATTCCGAGTCGGTTTTTCGGGTAACGTTTCGGCCATGGATCTAAATGCAGTCAATATTTTTATCAGCGTAGCCGAAACCGGCAGCCTGTCCGCGGCATCCCGCAAGCTGGACCTGCCAGTTTCCACAATCAGTCGTCGTATTCAGGCACTGGAAAAACAGCTTGATGCCCGCCTGATGGAACGCAGCACCCGCCGTATGCAACTGACACTGGCAGGAGAAGACTTGTATGACAGCTGTGCCAGCGCTATCACAGCCCTGAAAGACGCCGAATCGACTCTGACTAACCGTCGTGATCTGCCATCAGGTGTCGTACGCATCACGCTGCCCCGGGGTTATGGCCGTCACCTGTTCTTACCTCTGATCCAGCGGTTCAAACGACATTATCCTGATATCAGTATTCGTGCTGTCAGCCAGAACGAAAGTAATGCCCTGACATCCGGCACAGCCGATATTATGTTCACCACCACACCACTGGATGATCATCGCGCAACGGCCAAGTCGCTGATTTCATTTCATCATCAGCTGGTTACATCACCGGATTATCAGCAGCAGATTATCAGTCTCGATCACCCTGAAGACCTGTTGCAGTATGACTGCGTTCTGTATGACCCAGCGTGCAAGCCTGGCGTCTGGCAGTTCGAACGCAAGGATAAGAGTGCTTCATCCCGGGTACTGCCGCCGGATGAGACTGTTTTTGATTGTTATTCCCTGGTGCAGGATGCACTGGTAGCCGGCATGGGGGTTGGTGAGTTACCGGCATTGATGGCTGGCCCTTTATGTGAACAGGGACTGTTGGTTCCATTGATGCCGGAGTGGACCATGCAAAAAGGAAGTCTCGATGCCATTATTCCTGCGCACCGCCAGCTGACACGGGCGGCACGGGTATTTATGGATTTTATTGAGGAATACCTGAGCTCGGCTATTAACTGGCCGCTGCAATAGCCGTTCCAGCCAGTATTACTCTTCCGGCACGGTCTGATGCAGGGAGCGCATTAGGCGCTGGGGGTTACTACCATTTTCGGGATAACGTGCAAAAGTCATTGCATACTCAGGAAATACACGACTTCCGTCACTCAGAACCACAGCCTTTTCAAGTACCGGGCCAACAAGGCTATCTGCTGTTATCTCCAGAGCCCGCTCACGAATCAGCACAAATTCACTGGCGCCATAGCGGGCGATAGTATCATCCAGCGACAACACATCCTGCAGCATAAACGCCAGTTTTTTAAGAATCTGGTCACCTGCTGTATGACCATACTGGTCATTAATGGCTGTCATGTTCTTTATTCGAATCAGGGTAATTTCGATCGACATGCGACTGGCCCTGGCTCGCAGGCAGGCCATATGCAAACGGTCCTGTAACAACTGACGGTTAGGAAGGCCGGTCAGCGGGTCATGCTGCTGGGCAAACATTTCCGAGTCACGCTGACTGCAGGCCTGGAATGCGGCTGAATAAATACCGATATAGTGTTGAATCTGACCATTTATCTGGATGGCCTGGATCGACACATGCTGCCGAATCACCGCTCCATTCTTACACCGGTTCCAGATATCTCCCCGCCACTTGCCTGACTGGTGAACCTCGTTCCACAACTCCTGATAAAAAGAGCGATCGTAGCGCCCGGAGCTGAGGATAGCAGGCGTATTTCCCAGCAACTCGTCCAATCCAAAACCTGTGGTTTCCTGCAGCGAGCGATTGGCACTGACAATACGATGTTCAGCATCAGTAATAAGAATGCCTTCCGCAATACTGTCGAGCACCATCTCAATCTTTTTCTGTTCGACCTCCTGCTGCCGGGTAAACGTAATATCCATCGCAACAGTGACCACAACCATATCCTTGTGATCAGCACGGTAAAGACGGTACTTCATAACCGAATAAAACTTCGGCCCATCCAGCGTTTCCAGCACCATCTCATAGCTGTAGCTCTCGTCGGACTGAAGTATCTGCTTATCCGGCTTGCTTAACTCTCTGGCTGCACGATACTTCTCGGCCAGAGATATATTGTCAGCACGTACCAGCTTTAAAAAGGCATCATTCGAGAAGAAAAACTGTCCCTTTCCATCCACGATACCGATGGCTACCGGCGCACGTTCCATCATGATTTCAGCATTTTGCTGATAGGCTGTGACCATGTTTTCCAGCACAACCTGATCATTGATATTCTCGCCAATACCCCGATAACCAATCACAGTTCCATCTTTATCTGTCACCGGCCGGGCACTGACCGAAATCCAGTAACCATTTCTTCCGATAGTCAGCCTGATATTTCTGAAAGGTTCTCCCTTTTTGACCTGCTCTACAGCATCATTCAGATCATGCTCTTCCAGCAGTTCGAGCAGATTACGGCCACGAATTTCTTCTGCTTTGATACCTGTCTGGCTGAAAAACTGAGATGACAATTCGATAATATTCAGTCGCTCATCGGCCTCCCAGAACCAGTCAGAGCGACACAAAGCGTAATCCTCAAAACGCTGCCGGGCAGTGCGAAGCTCCTGCTCAAGCTGACGATAAGCGGTAATATCTGACAACATACCAACAGCCCTGACCGCCTGACCTTCAGCTGTGTGCTCACACACCAGCCCCCGGTCTCTTACCTGTTTCCACTCTCCCTGTTTGGTACGGATGCGATACTCAACATCATAACTGTCTCGTTTACTATCCAGATGCCCCTGCAAATTTTCCATCACCCGTGGGGCATCATCCGGGTGCACCAGATCAAACCAGCTGGAAAAACAGGGGGTACGCTCCCCTGGCTCAAAACCGAGGATATGATCCAGTTTGGGGCTGAAATAGACTTCGTTGGTCTGGGCATTCCAGTCCCACAGTCCGTCACTGGCTTCGTTGATGGCAAAAGTCAGGCGACTGTCTGCCGACTTGAGGATACTGGAGTGATCATTTCTTGACTGCACCTGCAGCACATAAAACTGCTGCCCGGTTAACTCCAATGGCACCGAAGTTAACTGAAACACCGAAGACTCACATAGTGGAAACCTACAGCAAAATGACTCTTTATTGTTTGATTTTAGCTGTAAAAAATCACTGTCAATTGCTTTACCGGTGTCCAGAACAAACAACTCTTTCAACCGATTGGTTGTTGAAATATCAAACGTAACTCCCAGCAATTCTGCCAGTGACGCATTGATATTAACGACAGTTTTCGCTCCCCCGTCAACAACAGCCAGTGGTAAAACCAGCTCTCCGTAAAGGGCTTTAAATAAATTTTGAAAACTGTCAAACATGAGAGGTATCGCCCGAAGAGTACAACCAGATCAATCAGAACGGGAGGAGAGTACCTTGCATTATCACTAGATCCTGATCAGCGGGTCAAAACAAAATTGTAAGATCAGGTTTCTTGACATTGTACAACCAAATCCCGTTTTGCAACGGACCGCAGGAAAACAAAGTAGCAATTATTTCCACAGCAGCAGATTCAATTCCGAGTGGTGCACTGCAATATTCAGGCCTTTGATTGAACGTTAGATCAAACCCGGACTGATTTATTCAAAATTTCTTCTATTCAGGCCATAAAACAGACTGTTGCCTGCCAGACTGCCAGTAAAAATATTCAGAATTAAAACAAGAATATTCACATAGTCATCCAGTGTTTCCACCGTCAACTGAAAGGGTAGCCATGAAAGCTCACCACTGACTGCCAGCGCTTCGGCAATTTCCTGACGGGAAAGCACAATATCAAACCCGGCGACAGCTCCGAACTTGATCAGGGTGAAACTGACCAGCACGTAATGCCAGAGTTGTTCAGACTGGGCCAATGCAAACAGCAGCAGAGCAATCGTTATCGCATAACCGATAAAGCCATAGGCTGGAAAGTAGTGGTAGGGTTCCCACACCAGAGAAACGGTTCCCAGTATCACAAACAGAGATACTGCCCCCAGCCAACAGCGCAGGAAACCTGAAACCGTGTTTTGAGTATTTTTATCCGGCATCGTAGTTCACCTTCCGTAAGCAAACGTTTTAATTACAATACGAAGGGAACCGAACAAGAACAAGCGACAAGAAAAGAAGACAGGACAAGCAGAAACAAAAAAAGCCTGCATCAATGATGCAGGCTTTTTGATATGGCGCGCTCGGGAGGATTCGAACCTCCGACCGCCTGGTTCGTAGCCAGGTACTCTATCCAGCTGAGCTACGAGCGCGCAAAACTTTTTACTTACCAGCAATTTGAAAAATCAGCAAACGCTGTTGCCATTAAAGAATAATGGCGGTGAGGGAGGGATTCGAACCCTCGATACGGCTACAAACCGTATACTCCCTTAGCAGGGGAGCGCCTTCAGCCACTCGGCCACCTCACCAGCAGAAGCACTTTATAGCAAGAATAACCTGCAATTAAAAGCGTTCCTTAAAAATGGCGCGCTCGGGAGGATTCGAACCTCCGACCGCCTGGTTCGTAGCCAGGTACTCTATCCAGCTGAGCTACG
>CANDOC010000011.1 GCA_947387575.1 Spongorhabdus nitratireducens | reverse complement strand
CGAACTCAGTAGTGAAACGGTTCCTCGCCGATGGTAGTGTGGGGTCTCCCCATGTGAGAGTAGGTCACCGTCAGGCTTTAAATATAAAACCCCAGCAGATAACTCTGCTGGGGTTTTTTCGTATGCGCAGAATAAAAAAAAATCAGGTAACTGGGTGATTGTGAGAAAAACTCTCAACCCTTCAGTTATACGTCAAAACTATGATCGAAAGATCAAATAAGCATCCAGCAGCTTTATTCGAGCAATTTGTGAGTGACTGGTTTGAGTTAATTGCACAAGGTAAATGGGATGAAGCATTCGCTTTGATTGATCTCCCTCCGAACTATGGTGATGCGTATACACCAGACAAGTACAAAGACGAAATTGAGAATGACCATTTTTGTCCTGGTACTATTTTCCGAGATGACAACCCAGAAATTATCTATAGCAACCCGAAAGATATATCTGAGAGTGCTAACCCAACTTTATATCCGTTAGATGGCACATCTGATTATTCATTTGAGTACGATGTCCCACTCAACGATAAAATCAGTGATCTAACATCAGGCTGGGAATTCAAGGATTTTGGTAAGTTCTATAAAGTTCGTTTGGATTTCTTGAATGTACTTTAGAAGATCAGTGCAAACGATATCAGGTGACGTTTATGGGCTTGGTAGGATATCCATGTGATTTTAGAAAACGTCTGTAGATTTGGTCAGTTGAGGCTCTGAGGCAATAACCAGAATAAAAGAAGCTGAATTGGATAGGATAAGAAAAGGGATAAGAGGAAAAGAAGAATATGGCAGGCCACGAGGGAATCGAACCCCCAACCCCCGGTTTTGGAGACCGGTGCTCTACCAATTGAGCTAGTGGCCTGCAGAAGACTGCGACAAACTGCCGTCTATCTCTGGCGTAGCAAAGGATAGCCACGCCGAACTGCGGAAAGAATACTAAAGCAGAGTGCTGTCAGGGTCAACTGTCTGAGGCTGAGAGGACGAGGCAAGGTAAATACGGGAGTAGGATAGAGATGTGTGGAGCGGGTGAAGGGAATCGAACCCTCGTCATTTGGTTGGGAACCAAAAGCTCTACCATTGAGCTACACCCGCATTCCTGAAGAAGAGTAGAAAGGCAGTAAATACAGAGGCTAAGAAAATACTAGCGATAGTTTCTTAACCTCTGCAAGTGACAGACGACAGTCAGCGCCTTAACAGAAGTGTGGCAGGTTGTTCGAGACCGGTTTCATCATCCGGATTTTGTTGGCGCTGCTCTTCAATATGCAGCTCTTCACTTTTACTCATCAGAGCCATTTGCTGCTGTTGTTGCTTCTCTGCGCGTCGCATCAGCCACCAGGCAATAAAAGCGACCAGAGACACGGCAAAGATGATCAGGGTGGCCAGAGCATTGATTTTAGGCGATACCCCCAGCCGCACAGACGAAAAGACAACCATCGGCAATGTACTGGCGCCAGGACCGGATACAAAGCTGGCAATCACCACATCATCCAGTGACAGGGTAAAAGCCAGCAGCCAGCCAGCTACAACAGCCGGCATGATTGATGGCAGTGTTATCAGAAAAAATGTTTTGACCGGTGGTGCACCCAAGTCCATCGCCGCTTCTTCAATGGAGATATCCATTTCTTTCAGGCGGGAAGAGACAACAACACAAACATAAGCCGTACTGAAGGTGACATGAGCTATCCAGATAGTGGTCATGCCCCGCTCTGCAGGCCAGCCAAACATCTGTGCCATGGAGACAAACAGCAGTAGCAGGGAAATACCGATGATCACATCAGGCATTACCAAAGGGGCTGCAATCATACTGTTAAACAGGGTTCTGCCACGGAAGTTACCAAAGCGGCTGACAACCAGTGCGGCCATGGTTCCCAGCACAATAGCCATAGTGGCACTGAAGAAAGCAATTTCCAGACTGGTCCATACCGCACTGATCAGTTGATCATCTTCAAACAGTTCAAAGTACCATTTGGTGGAAAAACCTGACCAGAGGGTCACCAGGCGGGACTCATTGAAGGAATAGACAATCAGCACCAGCATGGGCAGGTACAAAAAGATCAGACCCAGTATCAGCATGATATTGGAAAAACTGAAACGACTGCGGCTCATCGTTGTCCCTCCAGTTCACGGGACTGCTGGTGCTGGAACAGCATAATCGGTACCACAAGCACAACCAGCATCACCATGGCCAGCGCTGAAGCGATGGGCCAGTCGCGGTTACTGAAGAACTCCTGCCATAGCAGTTTGCCTATCATTAGCGTCTCTGAGCCACCCAATAACTCAGGAATAACGTATTCTCCGGTTGCAGGAATAAATACCAGCATGGAGCCGGCGATGATGCCGGCTTTGGACAGTGGCAGGGTCACTTTGAGGAACGTTGTCAGAGGACGTCCTCCGAGGTCTGCTGAGGCCTCCAGTAGCGAATTATCAAGTCTTACCAGGTTGGCATAGAGGGGCAGCACCATAAACGGCAGATAGGCGTATACGATGCCTATGTAGACGGCGATATTCGTATTCATGATCTGCAGTGGCTGATCAATCATACCGAGCCACATCAGACTGTTGTTGAGTAGACCGTTGGTACTCAGGATGCCCATCCAGGCATAAACCCTGATCAGGAATGAAGTCCATGATGGTAATAGAATCAGCAACAACAGAATGTTTTGCCATTTGGACTCCATCCGGGCCATGGCGTAAGCCATGGGATATCCCAGCAGCAGGCACAGCACTGTAGAAACAAATGCAATCTCTATCGCGCCGAGATAAGCATTGATATACAGACTGTCTTCTACCAGATAAAAGTAGTTACCCAGATTTAGCAGTATTTCCAGCTGTTCATCAGCATAGGTGACAAGATCACTGAAAGGAGGAATGGCTACCATTGCCTCGGCGAAACTGATCTTCAGTACGATGGCAAAGGGCACCATAAAGAAAATCAGCAACCACAGGTAAGGAATGGCCGTGACAATACGGCGGAGAACATTCCGGTCAGAATGGGAGGTGTATGCATTCATGAGTTCAGGACAACTCCACTGGTTGAGTCCCAGCTAACGTAGATTTCGTCCTCCCAGGTCGGGTGATCGGCAGTCCGAATGACATTGGCACGGTGAGATTGAATCAGCATGCCGGAAGGCAGGCGGATATGATAAACGGACTGGGCACCGAGGTAGGCAATATCTTCGATTACACCCTTGGTCCAGTTATATTCCTGTTCCGGTTTTTCCCGGGTAACCAGCATTTTTTCCGGACGCACTGCAACCCAGACTCGGGGCTCTTCGAGTGCACTGGTAATACCATGTCCGATATGAATTGGCGCTGTAATGGCTGAAGAGTTGATCATTACGTGATCAGCTTCCTGATGCTCAATTTCGCCCTTGAAGATATTTACCGAGCCCACAAACTCGGCAATCATGCGTGAATTGGGGGTTTCATAGATATCCACCGGGGTTCCGACCTGGACAATCCAGCCGGCATCCATAATGCCAATGCGATCAGCCATGGTCATAGCTTCTTCCTGATCATGGGTTACCATCAGGCAGGTGACGCCTACTTCTTCAAGAATATCGACAACTTCGAGTTGCATGCGGGTGCGCAGCTTTTTATCCAGTGCGCCCATCGGTTCATCAAGCAACAGCAGTTTCGGGCGCTTGGCCAGAGAACGTGCCAGGGCAACCCGCTGGCGCTGACCACCGGATAGCTGATGTGGCTTACGGCGGGCGTAGCTGGTCATATGAACCAGTTTCAGGATTTCATTAACACGGTCACGAATTTCATCTTTGGGCAGCTTGTCTTGCTTCAGCCCGAATGCGACGTTTTGTTCCACCGTCATATGTGGAAACAGGGCGTAAGACTGAAACATCATATTTATGGGACGCTTGTAAGGTGGCAGGTTGGTTATATCCTGACCATCGAGGATGATGCGTCCTTCGGATGGCTGTTCAAAACCTGCCAGCATTCTCAATAAAGTTGACTTGCCGGAACCTGAGCCACCGAGCAAAGCAAAAAATTCACCTTTATTGATTTTCAGGGTGACATCATCAACCGCTACGGTTTCATCAAAATGTTTGCTGACTTTTTCGATCGACAGCAGCACTTCTTTTTTTTCAGGCTGTGACTGTTTGCACGCCCCTGGAGGTAATGTCATTGCAGCTTTTCTCTTACAAGCGTTTCAGAACCATGTGTGACACCGGAAATATGAGGGGTTTATTCTCTTTTACCGAGGCGGCGCATTCTCGCTGATTTGTATCGGGTTGGAAATGGTGGCAGATGTACTTATTTAATCCGTGTCAAGACAGTGCTTTTTGATCGTAGTATCCCGTGCGATACCTGCTATTATTAGCCGCTGTTTTCACTTTCCGCGGTGACAGGGAGTGTCAGGAGTATAAAATAGAGTCGTAATTCGTACGATTCCGTACTTCCTCCCTCACTTTTTCAGTTACCCATGAGCCTTGTCTGTACATCATGAGAAGTAGAAAAGAAGTTACTCGTCAGCTGGACAGAATTGACAAAAATATTCTGCGCGCCCTTCAAGAGAATGGTCGTATCTCCTATGTGGATCTGGCTGACCAGGTGGGCCTGAGTACGACCCCTTGTATGGAGCGGGTTAAGCGACTGGAACGCGAAGGTATTATTCAGGGCTACTCGGCTGTTCTTAACCCGAAGCAGTTACGTGCCGGTTTGCTGGTTTTTGTCGAAATCAGTCTTTACTCGAAGTCTGCAGATATTTTTGACGAATTCCGTCAGGCTGTAGGCAGTCTGCCTAACGTTCTGGAATGTCATCTGGTATCCGGTGATTTCGATTACCTGATTAAAGCCCGTATTTCCGAAATGGCATCTTACCGTGAGCTGCTGGGGGATATCCTGCTCAAGCTGCCCGGTGTACGGGATTCCAAAAGCTATATTGTGATGGAAGAAGTGAAGGAAACTCTGAATCTGCCCATTCTGGACTGAACAGGGTAATCACGGCCTGCAGAATTTTGCCAAGCATTGAGTGACAGCATGCTGCAGGCCATGAAGGGTGTGTTGTCTGAGAATATTAATGTTCGGGGCTATTTTCTTTTGCGTTAGTAATCCCGGATGAAATATTTGAGTGCAACCGAATCCTGCTCTTCTATTTCGATCAGCTGAAAACCGGCAGCAAACTTTTCGGTATCTTCTACCGTAGGCTGGCACCATACACACTCCGCCTGAAGCCTGATCGTTCTGACGCCCGGATACTGGGGGGGCAATGAGAGATCAAATTCAAAAGTTTCGCTGGGCTTGACTGCCCGGTGGGTATGCAATTTGAAACCGGTACTGGATACATCAGACAGTTGACCGATATCTTCTCCGTTTTCGCTTAAACAGACTCTGGCATCAGCCTCGAGTTGCTTCCGAGGATTTAGACGCTGTTCTTTTATGGTTTCATCCATAATGCACTCCTGGCGTTTGTTCTCAATTAAGAAAACAATCCTTATATATTCTGTTTATGACTGAATAATTACTGCTTTATTCCATGGCAAAATGACTTAGATAAACCCTTTTTAAGGTTTGTTATTGTTCTTTGTCTTTTCAGAGAATGGAATTTCAGTATACGGGGACATTTATTTTAAAGCGAATCAGCCTGTAACCCTCTAAAACGCTGCCTTCTTTCGCTGTGTACTAAAATTAAAACAATGAATCGACACCGGGGAACCTGTGGGACAGTTTCAAGTCCGACAAGCTCCTGGAAGAGACTAACCTGAAGTTTCTATACCTGTCTGGTGCACGGAGGGACCCACATGTTCAGCCGAATGAAAGAAGCACAAATCAACGACATTCATTTCCGGCACGATAAACCAACGGGTTTAAAAGCCATGATTGCTATTCATAGCACACGGCGCGGGCCGGCTCTGGGAGGATGTCGCTGTATACCTTATGACCACACGGAAGATGCGCTGGCAGACGCCATCGATCTGGCCCGGGGAATGAGCTACAAAGCGGCATTAGCCGGACTTGATCTTGGTGGTGGCAAGGCAGTGATTATGGAGCCAGCTGAGGCTTATGACCGTGAGGCACTGTTCAAGGCTTTTGGACGCTTTGTCGAGGAGTTGGGCGGACGCTATATCACTGCGATGGACAGCGGCACCATGTTGCAGGATATGGACTGGATCTCCACCGAAACGAGGCATGTCACTTGTACTTCACACAGTGGTGATCCATCCCCCTATACCGCCAGAGGTGTCTTTGCTGCGATTAAAGCCTGCCTGCAGGCCTCAGATGCGTTACCGGATACATTGCAGGGATTGCGTGTTGCCGTTCAGGGCGCAGGTAACGTCGGATTCGAGTTGTGCCGCCTGTTACATGAAGCGGGTGCGCAGTTGCAGGTTGCTGATATTGATGAGGAACGGCGCCAGTGTTGTATTGATGCGTTTGGTGCGAACACTGTACCGGTGGATCAAATTCTGACAACAGAGTGCGACATCCTGAGCCCGTGTGGGCTTGGTCACATTCTAACCGAAGAGCTGATTCCCAAACTGCGTTGTTCTGCCATTGCCGGCTCAGCCAACAACCAGCTGGCAGGACCGGAAGTTGGTCTGGCGCTTTATCGACAGGGTATTCTTTATGCACCGGACTACCTGATTAATGCGGGTGGACTAATCTTTGTTGCGATGAGCCATGAAGGGCAATCAGAAGCAGATATTTATCACCGGGTTGATGAATTGGGTGATACCTTGCTGAAACTGTTTCATCGTCAGGAACAAAGCGGAGAGGCAAGCAGTCTCATTGCAGACCGGATGGCGGAACAAATTCTCTATGGCAATAATGATGAAGCTGTAGCAAGCTGAACAGAAGCCATACATAACACTACCCCCAAGGTGTCTTCAGGGATGAGCGTTGTGGATAACGACCGATCAGCCATGAGCAGAAAATGTCGCCACGCCTAACTATGAAAACAGCGGCATTTTCATAGTAATAACATCTGAAGAGGCTACTGCATGATAACTCCTCGTGTTGAGGTTCCTTTTCTTCAGTACCTGGATGAAAAGGGGGCGCCGATTGCCCCCCTTCCGGACTGGACAGCAAACCCGGATATTCTCCTCCACTATTACCGACAAATGGTTCTGGCCAGAGTTGTAGACCAGAAAGCCATTGCTTTGCAGCGTACCGGTCAAATGGGCACGTATCCTTCCTGCATGGGACAGGAAGCGGTCAGTACCGTATTTGGTCATCTGTTACAGCATGATGATGTGCTGGTACCCTATTACCGCGATGTGCCGGGTCAGCTACAACGAGGAATGGAGATTGAAGATATTTATCTCTATTGGGGGGGGGATGAAAGAGGCAGTGCGCGGCCTTCGCAACGCAAAGACTTTCCCAACTGTGTGCCTATTGCAACTCAGGCCGGCCATGCTGCAGGCATTGCGACCGCAATGCGAATTCGCAATCAACACAACGCCGTCTTGTGCAGTTGCGGTGATGGAGCGACATCTAAAGGGGACTTTCTTGAAGCACTGAATCTGGCAGGTGTCTGGCAGCTGCCCATGGTCTTTATTATCAACAATAACCAGTGGGCTATCTCTGTTCCTCGTAAGTTGCAGTGTGGTGCACCGACGCTGGCTCAGAAAGGTATCGCTGCGGGGCTGCCGTGTGTGCAGGTGGATGGTAATGATGTCATTGCATTGCATGAAGCCATTGATCAGGCTTTGCAGCATGCCCGCTGTGGCAAGGGGGCAACTGTTATTGAGGCGATCACCTACCGCCTCAGCGACCACACCACGGCTGATGATGCGACACGCTACAGACCTTCCGAAGAACTGAAGCAGGCTTGGCTGAAAGAGCCGATTAAACGGTTACAAACCTGGCTGCATCAGAACGATCACTGGGATGAAGGTAAGGAACAGCAACTTCAGGAAGAAGCCTCTGCCAAAGTTCAGAAAGCCGTCGAGAACTATCTGAATACACCGCATCAACCGATTTCGGAACTGTTCGATTATCACTATGCTGAGATTCCGCCAGGGCTGGAGAGCCAGAAAGAGGAAGCACTTTCAAGAATGACTGGGCAAGCAGCCGGGCAGGAGTCTTCGATATGAGTGAACAACGTATCACGCTGGTGGAAGCAGTAAATCAGGCCCTGCACTATTCGATGACCCATGATGATAATGTCGTGGTGTTGGGAGAAGATGTTGGCACAAATGGCGGTGTGTTTCGGGCAACCGTCGACCTGAAAGAAAAGTTTGGTCTGAAACGGGTGATGGATACTCCGCTGGCGGAAACCCTGATTGCGGGTATCAGCATTGGCATGGCCAGCCAGGGACTGAAGCCGGTTGCTGAAATCCAGTTTATGGGTTTTATCTTTGCTGCTTATGAACAGATGATCTCCCATGCTGCCCGAATGAGAAATCGCACCCGGGGCCGGCTTACCTGTCCGATGGTGATGAGAGCGCCGTTTGGTGGCGGAATTCATGCACCGGAACACCATTCTGAAAGTACCGAAGCGTTATTGGCTCATATTCCCGGATTAAAAGTTGTGATGCCTTCATCGCCACGTCGAGCTTATGGTTTGTTGCTGGCAGCCATCAATGATCCAGATCCGGTTATTTTCCTGGAGCCCAAGCGCATTTACCGTGCGGTTAAACAACCGGTTCCTGATGATGGTAAAGAGTTACCCATTGGCACCTGCTTTACGCTCAAACAGGGGGATGACATCACGCTTGTCACCTGGGGCGCATGCGTGAAGGAAACTCTGGAAGCATGGCAGCAACTGAAGCAGGAAGGTATCAATGCTGAAGTCATTGATGTGGCCACTATAAAACCACTGGATATGGATACCATTCTGGCTTCTGTTTCCCGTACCGGGCGCTGCGTCATTATCCATGAAGCGGCTCGCAGTTTCGGTGTTGGTGCTGAAATTGCTGCAGAAGTTTCCAGTCAGGCCTTTCTGAGTCTGGAGGCGCCAGTCAGGCGGTTAACCGGATACGACATCACGATGCCCTATTACCGAATGGAGCATCACTACTTGCTGAGTTCAAAAGATATTGTTCAGGCTGCCAAAGAAACACTTGAGTATCAGTAGATAGCAGTACATCAGCCTGTTTTTACAAACAAGGGCTTCATAAATAACGGGTTTCATAAATAAAGGTACTGATAATGAAGTTTTTCAAACTGCCTGATCTCGGTGAAGGTATTCCTGAAGCAGATATTGTCGAGTGGAAAATAAGCGAAGGTGATGAAGTTAAGGAAGACCAGATTATTGTTGCTGTTGAAACTGCCAAGGCTGTTGTAGATGTGCCGTCACCCTGTGATGGTGTGGTTGAGAAACTGTTTGGTCAGCCCGGTGACACGATTCATACCGGTGAGCCGCTGGTGGGTTTTGCCGGTGATGAAGAAGCCGGAACCGTTGTTGGCAAAATTGAAGAAGCTGTAAGCCATCAGGATGAAGACGATGATTTTATTATTGGCGCCGCTGCTGCAACAGGGCCGGTAATTAAAGCTACACCGGCAGTAAGAGCTTTGGCCCGGCAATTAAAAGTCGATCTGAATACACTGGCTCAAAGCAGTGGTGGAAAAACAATTACCGCGCAGGATGTTGAAGCTGCTGCCAAACCACCGGCCCTGTTTCCGGATGGTATGCCACTCAAGGGTGTACGCAAGCATATGGCGCGCACTATGGCTCAGTCCCATGAGCAGGTTTCGGCAGTAACCCTGTTTGATGAAGTGGATATTCATCACTGGAAAAAAGGTGAGGATATTACCATTCGGCTGCTGCAGGCTATTGTTGCTGCAGCCAATACTGAGCCAGCTTTGAACGCCTGGTTTGATGGTCCGAATCTTTCTGTACGACAGCACAAATCGGTTGATATCGGTGTTGCTGTTGATTCTCCACAGGGGCTTTTTGTTCCCGTGCTGCGCCATGCAGAAAAGTGTAATGGAAAAGAAATGAGACAGCGGCTGGATGAATTACGTGCCGGCGTTGCTGATCGTTCAATTCCTCAGGAAGACTTGCAGGGAGCGACGATAACTCTGAGCAATTTCGGCACAATTGCCGGCCGTTTTGCGACGCCGGTTGTTGTTCCGCCGATGGTTTGTATTATCGGTGTAGGGCGTATTCATCAGGCAGCTGTGGCGGTTGAGGGTAATATCGAAGCCCATAAAACAATTCCGTTGTCGCTTACATTTGATCACCGTGCAGCCACTGGTGGCGAAGCTGCCCGCTTTCTTGCCGTGCTAATTGAACATCTCAAAAACTAACCGCTATCTTTGGTTTTCCATCATTGAAAGATAATAATTTTTTGATGATGGAAAGCCGAAAAAACAAATAATTCATCATTTGTGCAACGTTTTTGGTTGCACAATGCCTTAAAAAATTCAAGAATCAAGTAAGTGTCAATTTTTTGAATAGTGTATTTGCCTGCTTAAACAAGCAAATCCATTAAGTCCTGCAATCAAAGGCGCAGGCTTCTAATAAAAAAGACACATCAAACAGTTAAAAGGGTAGAAAAAATTCATTGGCAAGGTAAGTCAGTGAATAAGAACAAAAAATACCCACTGTTTAAACCCGGGGAACTCTATCCCCGGCTGCTGACAAGGACGCGGCGGGCCGCCAGAGTGCAATCCAACGCATTGGTTTCCTGCCGAGAAAAGCAGCTCTGTAGTGTTGCCGTCGAGCTGTGGAAAACAAACCACCGGGCAGGCTGAACCGAACCACAGGGGCAGGTATAACATGGATATATTCAATAAATTTCAGGAACGTTATCAAAGCGTCCAGCAGGAAGAACTGACCCTTCAGGAATATCTGCAACGATGCAAGGAAGACCCAACCACTTATGCCAATGCGGCGGAGCGATTACTTTCCGCGATTGGCGAACCGGAGATGATTGATACTTCCAGAGATTCTCGTCTGAGCCGGATTTTTTCCAACAAACTGATTAAACGCTACCCTGCCTTTTCTGAATTTTACGGTATGGAAGAAGCGATTGAGCAGATTGTTTCTTACTTCAAACATGCGGCGCAGGGGCTGGAAGAAAAGAAACAGATTCTCTATCTGCTGGGACCTGTAGGTGGTGGTAAATCATCGCTGGCTGAACGTCTGAAAGCGTTGATGGAACGTGTGCCCTTTTATGCCATCAAGGGCTCACCGGTTTATGAATCACCATTGAACTTGTTTAATCCGACCGAAGATACGGAAATTCTGAAAGAAGAATATGGTATCCCCAGTCGCTATATCCGCGGTTTGATGTCCCCTTGGGCAGTGAAGCGCCTGAATGAATACGGTGGTGATATCACCAAATTTAAGGTGGTGAAGCTCTATCCCAGTATTCTGAATCAAGTGGCTATTGCCAAGACCGAGCCTGGTGATGAGAACAACCAGGATATCTCCAGCCTTGTGGGTAAGGTCGATATTCGTCAGCTGGAAGAATATTCCCAGAATGACCCGGATGCCTACAGCTTCTCCGGTGCACTCTGTAATGCCAACCAGGGCATTATGGAATTTGTGGAAATGTTCAAGGCTCCGATCAAGGTCCTGCACCCGCTGCTGACCGCAACTCAGGAAGGCAACTACAACAGTACCGAAGGCATGGGTGCAATTCCGTTTGACGGTATTATCCTTGCCCACTCCAATGAGTCCGAGTGGCAAACCTTCCGTAATAACAAGACCAATGAAGCGTTTATTGACCGGGTAAATATCGTCAAGGTGCCTTACTGTACCCGGGTCAGTGAAGAGGTGAAAATCTACGAAAAACTGTTGGCCAACAGCTCGCTGCGGGATGCACCTTGTGCTCCGGATACGCTGAAGATGCTGGCACAGTTCACCACGCTGTCGCGGATCAAGGAACCGGAAAACTCCAACCTGTTCTCCAAGATGCGGGTCTACGATGGTGAAAATCTGAAGGATACCGATCCCCAGGCCAAGCCGCTGCAGGAATATAAAGACAGTGCCGGTGTGGATGAAGGTATGGAAGGGCTTTCCACCCGTTTTGCCTTCAAGATTCTGTCCAAGGTCTTTAACTTTGACCCCTCTGAAGTGGCGGCTAACCCGGTGCATATGCTTTATGTGTTGGAGAAAGAGATCGAACAGCATCAGTTCCCGCAGGATACACAGGAGCGCTATCTGCGCTTTGTGAAAGAATTCCTGGGGCCGAAATACATCGAGTTTATCGGTAAGGAAATCCAGACTGCTTATCTCGAATCGTATAGTGAGTATGGTCAGAATATCTTTGACCGTTACATCACTTACGCCGACTTCTGGATTCAGGATCAGGAATATCGTGATCCCGAGACTGGCGATATTCTTGATCGTGTTGCCATCAATGATGAGCTGGAAAAAATCGAGAAGTCAGCCAGCATTGCCAACCCGAAAGACTTCCGTAATGAAGTGGTTAATTTCGTATTGCGGGCCCGGGCGAATTACAACGGCAAGAATCCAAGCTGGCTCAGTTATGAAAAAATGCGTACTGTAATTGAGAAGAAGATGTTCTCGAATACAGAAGATCTGCTGCCGGTTATTTCCTTTAATGCTAAAGGTAGTAATGAAGATCAGCGCAAGCACAACGACTTTGTACAGCGGATGATGGAACGTGGTTATACCGAGAAGCAGGTTCGCTTGCTGTCCGAGTGGTACATCCGGGTTCGTAAATCGCAGTAAGCTAAAATATAAGTAGTAAACAGGGGCGTGTCCGGTGCAGGGAAAAGGTGCCGGACACAGCCGGAAAAGCGGGGCAAAGGAGCCCGGGATGTAGTAAGAACAATAACAGCGATAGCAATGGCTGCAGTGCAGTAACAACCATAGCTGCAACATAGCTGCAACCAGGTACAGCGAGGGATAGTTGTATGAGCATTATTATCGACCGTCGGCTGAACGGTAAAAACAAGAGCACCGTTAACCGCCAGCGTTTTCTGCAGCGCTATCGCAAACACATCAAGAAAGCCGTTTCCGAAGCAGTTAATGGCCGCAGTATTACCGATGTTGAAAGCGGCAGCCAGGTAACCATTCCCAGTAAAGACTTGAACGAGCCGACTTTCCGTCATGGGCAGGGCGGCAAGTTCACTCATGTTCATCCCGGTAATAAAGATTTTATTAAAGGTGACCGCATCAAGCGTCCGCCCAGTGGCGGTGGCAAGGGCGGTTCCGGTTCAGGTCAGGCCAGTAACAGCGGCGATGGCATGGATGAGTTTACTTTCCAGATCAATCATGACGAATTTCTGGAATATATGTTTGATGATCTGGAACTGCCCAATCTGGTTCGTAAACAGATGATGGACGCGCAGGAATTCAATATGCGTCAGGCAGGCTATACAACGGATGGTTCGCCTGACCGATTGAATATTGTTCGTTCACTTCGCAGTGCTCATGCTCGACGGATTGCACTTTCCGGCAAGGACCGGCGGGAGATTCGCCAGCTAAAGCGTGAACTGCGAGAAATGGAAGTAAGCCCGGACGAAACCGATGAGTCCAGGGCAGAAGAATTGCGCGACAAAATTCGGGAATTAAATGGCAAGCTCAAACGACTGCCGTTTATTGATGAGTTTGACCTGAAATATAACAACTATGTGAAGGTCCCCAGCCCGAGCAATAAGGCTGTGATGTTCTGTGTGATGGATGTATCCGGCTCCATGACCCAGGAAATCAAGGATATGGCCAAGCGGTTCTTTATTCTGCTTTACCTGTTCCTGCAGCGAAATTATAAAGAGATCGAAGTGGTGTTTATTCGTCACCATACCGCTGCAAAAGAAGTGGATGAGGATGATTTCTTTTATTCACGGGAAACTGGCGGCACCATTGTTTCCAGTGCCCTTGAGCTGACCCATGAAACCATCTCCAGCCGCTACTCGCCAAAAGACTGGAATATTTATGTTGCCCAGGCTTCCGATGGTGATAACTGGGAAGGGGATTCCAGTGTCTGCAGCAAGATTCTGTGTAACAAGCTGATGCCATTGGTACAGTATTTCTCTTATGTCGAGATCACCGATCGTCAGCATCAGAATCTGTGGCGGGAGTACGAGTCAGTACAGGACCAGCATCCGGAAAGTTTTGCGATGCAGCAGATCAAGTCTGCCAATGATATCTATCCGGTGTTCAGAGAACTGTTTCTCAAGAAAACAGCCAAGGCTAACTAGAGGCGGAAGGCAGGGTATGGAATACCTGAAACGATTCGTCCTGCTATTTTTTGCTGCTGCACCGGTGATAGCTGACGACAGTATGTCTCAATCCGGCAATATGATGACGCCGCTGAATCTGGAGTGTACGACGTTTGTCCAAAAAATGGTCAACAACCGTCCCCTGAAAGAGCCGGTGATGGAAGTCAGCTGTGGTGTGAACGGCTCTTCTCTTATTCGGCAGGCTTACTTTTATCCCCA
This sequence comes from Spongorhabdus nitratireducens, assembly GCA_947387575.1. Classification (GTDB taxonomy): domain Bacteria; phylum Pseudomonadota; class Gammaproteobacteria; order Pseudomonadales; family Endozoicomonadaceae; genus CANDOC01. The sequence continues at coordinate 205,790 of CANDOC010000011.1, read as the reverse complement.
GCTGAGACCTTTTGATAATCGATATAACTCCGGTGATCCGGTTAAATCTCCCCTGTTAATCAAGCAGGCTGGAAAACCCGGATTTACCTTTTCAGTTCCTCTGAGTGAGAACTATGCGTCCTGCAGAATAGAAGGGTTCAGTAATACCAGAGGGTGTAGCCCTGCTTCATTTGATAATGGTCAGCCGGGCACTTTGTATATGGATTTCCCGATTCAGCTTCCGGGAACCCAGGGTTATGACAATCTGGGTGATGGCAGCTATTGCCGTTTTGTGTGTGCCCGAAATGAGATGCCAGCTGCGGAAGAAGCTCCGCTGGATATTACTGACTTCTCAGTACTTGAATAATTATAACAACATGTGTGAGTAACAGATTATGAGCAGGGAACCGCTATCTACTGGCTCTGAATGGACATTTGATCTGATCGATGAGTATGACCGGGAGCTGGCGCGTATAGCGGATGGTTACCGGCTCGATACTTATCCAAACCAGATTGAAGTTATCAGTTCAGAGCAGATGCTCGATGCCTATGCTTCAACCGGTATGCCCCTGATGTATAACCACTGGAGTTTTGGCAAACACTTCCTGAGTAACCAGCAGAATTACCAGCGTGGCCGAATGGGGCTGGCTTACGAGATTGTGATTAACTCCAATCCCTGTATTGCCTACCTGATGGAAGAAAACACCATGACCATGCAGGCGCTGGTACTGGCGCATGCCTGCTATGGTCATAACTCGTTCTTCAAGGGGAATTATCTGTTCCGGGCCTGGACAGATGCTGACTCAATTATTGATTACCTGTTGTTTGCCAAAAGCTATATCAGTCAGTGTGAAGAGAAATACGGCATTGAAGCTGTTGAAGATATTCTGGATGCCTGCCACTCGCTGATGAATCAGGGCGTCAATCGCTACAACCGCCCCCGCCCGGTTTCAGCAGAGGAAGAGAAAGAACGTCAGGATGAACGGGCAGAATATATTCAACGAACCCTGAATGATATCTGGTCGACAATTCCAAAGCAGGAAAGTACTGAAGAGAAGGTATCAGAAGAACGTTTTCCAAAAGACCCGGAAGAAAACCTGCTCTACTTCTTTGAGAAAAATGCTCCGCTACTGGAAACTTGGCAGCGTGAGTTGATTCGGATTGTGCGCAAGGTTGCCCAGTACTTTTATCCCCAGCGACAGACTCAGGTAATGAACGAGGGGTGGGCCAGTTTCTGGCATTATACGCTGTTAAATACCATGTATGATGAAGGTCTGGTAACAGACGGTTTTATGATGGAGTTTCTCCATTCTCACGCCAATGTCATTTACCAACCACCTTTTGATAGCCCTTATTATTCAGGTATAAACCCTTATACGCTTGGGTTTAATATGTTCTGCGATATCAAGCGAATTTGTGAAAATCCGACAGAAGAAGACAAACGCTGGTTCCCTGATATTGCCGGATCTGACTGGTTAGATACGCTTCACTTTGCGATGAAAAATTTCAAGGATGAAAGTTTTATCCTGCAATATCTTTCACCTAAAGTGATGCGGGAGCTTCGTCTTTTCAGCATTAATGATGATGAAGCAAGATCCTATCTTGAAGTTGAAGCGATACATGATGATTCAGGGTATCGGGAAGTGAGAGAATCTCTCGCAGCACAATACAATATTGGTAATCGCGACCCCAATATCCAGATCTACAATGTCAATGTTCGCGGCGATAGAACGTTAACTTTACGACACTATATGCATCAGGGAAGACCTTTGGATGATAGTTGTGAAGAAATCCTGCGGCACGTTCATCGGCTGTGGCGATTTGATGTGGTGATGGAGTCAGTTGATGAAGAAGGGAATGTAAAAAAGACTCGCCGCTGTCCTCCAGCTGATGGAAAGGAAAGCAGGTAGTGCAGGTGAAATAGAACAGGATAAATGGCGAGTTATTTGCTTTTCTTACGCACTTAGCCAGATGTTTTTTTATAGAAGAATTTTCTGCTTTGGCGGAAAATTCTTTTTTGTAACGATTCTAAATAGATATTTTACTTTATGAATCAGTTGTCTTCTCCCACCTTGTTTGATGATCACAATTGATAGTAAATAGCTTTCACTGAGTTTTTATCATTGCATGATTTTATTAGAAGACAGACAATACCCTCCTGAAAGATATTCACAGAGTATCTTTCAGAAGGGTATTGTAGAAAGTGATTCGAAAACAGAAGTAACCTGCTTGAAGGTGTGGAAGATATTGAACTGAGTTCCTCTGTATTAATACGGATCAATTTTAAAACGCTGATATTTGACCAGTTAATTATAACTTGTTAAAACAACCCTATATCCGGTATGCTCCACACCAGCCACTATGATAAAAGGGCGCAAGTAGCTGAAATTAAGGAATGGAATTACCCCCCCGCCCTGTTTTCAGTCTGCCAGAAATACATACCTTTAAATCAATAAAGTACCCATTCAGGTAGCCAAGTTATGAATATTTTTGAAGAGATCACTCATCGTCTGAGCAGTAAAACCCGTATTCGTTCTCTGTTTAAAGATGTTCACGCTGAAGACCTGGAGCGTATGATTGCGCGCATGTCTGATGTACTGGAAGAAAAGAAAGCTGTTTCTGCTGAAGAAGAAGCTCGTCGCAAGGAAAAGCAGGAAAGCATCGAAAAGATCAAGGAACTGATGGCTTCCCAGGGCGTTTCCATGGACGATCTGGGCACTCTGGCTGAAGCAACTACCAAGCGCAAGAAGCGTAACATCCAGAAGTACACCTTCGAATACCAAACTGAAGATGGCCAGACCCACTCCTGGGAAGGTGCTACCACCGGTCGTCTGCCACGTGACTTTCAGGAATACCTGAACCGCACTGGCAAGAAGCGTATTGAGTGTGCTGTTACCGAGATTGAAGAGTAATATCAGATTCTCACTTATTAACTGGCTAACAGTTAATAACACGTAACATTCAGACTTGTTTACATCGGAAGCTTAATAGCTTGTTGATACCAGTCTGGTTGTTATTAAAACAAGGGGGATAAGCAATGCTTATCCCCCTTGTTTATTTATGCAGTGATCACATAATAATCAAGCCTGGGCAATGGCTCGGGAATTTTTCAAATGCAGCAATCGTGAAGTTGGAAAATGACAGCTGAAACGACTTCCCTTGCCTAACTGGCTGCTGATTCCCAGCCGGGCGCTGTGTCGAATCATTACATACTTCACAATCGCCAGTCCCAGACCAGTGCCTCCTGTTCGAATGCTTCGGCTACGATCTACCCGGTAAAATCTCTCTGTCAGCCGGGGAATATGCTGGGGTTCAATACCTTCACCGGTATCTTCGACAATCAACTGTCCGCCATCCCGATCATCGTGCCAGCTAATCGTGATACGGCCTTCCGCCGGGGTATATCGAACAGCATTAAAAATAAGATTGGAGAAAGCACTGCGTAATTCATGCTCACTACCGGCAAGACAGATATCCGGATCACAGGATACGGTAATGTTATGGTTCTCTTCACCACTGAGTGCCTGGGCGTCCGTCGCAATATTATTCAACAGCTGATGTAAATGAACTTCATCATGCTCGGCAATCTGGTTGGCTGTTTCCAGTTTGGAAAGCAGCAGCAGATCTGACACCAGATTTTGCATTCGGGTCGACTGTTCCTGCATCTGTCCCAGTGCACGACGCCACATACGTACCTTTGGACTTTCCTCTTCATCCAGCAGGGTATCGGACATAGTTTCGATATAGCCGGTGATAACCGTCAGTGGTGTTCTCATTTCATGAGAAACATTCGCCACAAAGTCTTTTCTCATACTCTCCAGCTGATGCAAACGTGTCACATCGCTGACCAGCATTAAACGACTACCTTTGCCATAGAGCGTAATACTGAACTGTAGATAGCAGTCTTCTTTAAGTGCAGAAGGTATTTCAAGCGGCTCTTTATATTTTTGCTGTTCGAAATATTCAACAAAGCGGGGGTCTCTGATGAGGTTGGTGACCACCTGGCCAACATCATAAGCGTGTCGAAATCCCAGTAATCTTGCTGCGGCACGGTTCCACCATTCAAGGTTACCCTGCTGGTCGAGCATAATAATGCCGCTGTTCAGTGCGCCTGTTGAGTCTTTAACCCGGTCAATTACAGCCTGCAGCTTGTCCATTGAGCGGTGATGACGCCGTTGCAGACGATAAATAGAGTCAAAGACTTCACCCCAGAAGCCCTGAGCCTCCGGTGGTTCGACATCATCTTCGGCATCCAGCCAACCTGCCAGCCGTGAGGCTTGCCACAGGACCCAGCCCAGATAAACAGATAATCCGGCAACCAGCCCCCAGGCAATTTCGCCAACCAGCCAGCCTAAACAGGCAGAACCCCCGACCAGCAGTATCAACCGCTGAATCAGCTCTGATTTCCAGTCCCGCTTCACCGAGCAACTCCGTTTTTATTCATGATGGAAATGCCGCTATGATCGCTGAAATATGCGACATTTTTATTTCGATTTTGGGCGTTGTGGTATATGCCCGCAACAAAATGGAGCAGTGTTAAACTGCGACTGTCGGCCATTCAGGTACACTGCATTTGCTCTCTGCAGTGTATCAGGAAAGCATTTACCCTTCAGAATTGTAGCGAGCAGGTAGAATGCCTTACCGGTGGGTGTTAAGCCTTTCAGGCATTGCTGAAAGGCCGATGAGCCTGATACTCGGTTCAGGCTCTGGTTGAAAACCTGTAACCGGTGCCTCTTACAGTCTGCACCATATTTTCGTAGGGGCTGCCAAGTACCTTGCGCAGTCGACGAATGTGTACATCAACCGTACGTTCCTCGACGTAGACATTACCACCCCAGACATGGTCCAGCAGCTGACCACGGGTATATGCCCGTTCCTGATGAGTCATAAAGAACTGAAGCAGGCGATACTCGGTAGGGCCCATGGAGGCTGCATCGCCGTTTATGGTGACGCGGTGGCTGACCGGATCCAGCTCTAGCCCTTCAATACGAATAGGTCCCTGATCTTCCATGCCTGCGGTACGACGGAGAACGGCTTTTAAACGGGCAACCAGCTCACGGGGAGAAAACGGCTTGGTGATGTAATCATCAGCACCGGTTTCCAGTCCCTGGATTTTATTATCTTCTTCGCCTTTTGCTGTCAGCATGATGATGGGCACATCCCGGGTGGCATCTTCACGCTTGAGTCGACGAGCCAGCTCCAGTCCACTGGTACCGGGCAGCATCCAGTCCAGTAGCACCAGATCCGGTTTGTTATCTACGATGATGGCATGAGCCTGTCGTGCATCTTCCGCTTCGAGGCAGTTGTAACCGGCCATTTCCAGCGCTACAACGATCATTTCCCTTATGGGGGGCTCATCATCGACAATTAGTATAGTTTTACTGACCATGAGCACTCTGTTCCTCAATCCGAACTTTGCTTTTGCATTGTCCTGAATTACAGCCTGTCATTGTTACAGGCTGATGACAAAATCCTATCTCTGATGCGGTTTACCACTAGATCATCAAGTCGAGAGCAATACCTGCGAAAACAATACAGCCAACCCAGTTATTGTTCAGAAAGGCCTTGAAGCAGGGCATACGCTCCCGGTTACGAGTCAGGCGATACTGATATATGAATAAAACCAGAGCTGTGGCCAGCCCAAGATAATAAGGAACTCCGCTATCCAGCTGAACGCCGAGCATTATCATGCAGAGCAGAAACAGTCCCTGCAGTGATAAATTGATAACGTTATCAAGATCACCAAACAGGATGGCGGTCGACTTGATCCCGATTTTCAAATCATCGTCCCGATCTACCATGGCGTATTGAGTGTCATATGCGACGGTCCAGAGCAGGTTGGCGATAAACAGCAACCACGCCGTAGTGGGTAAATCACCGCTTTGTGCCGCATAAGCCATGGGGATCGACCAGCCAAAAGCCGCACCCAGCACAACCTGCGGCAGGTGGGTATACCGCTTCATAAAGGGATAGATGCTGGCCAGAAGTACACCACCAACCGACAACATAATTGTCAGCATGTTGGTCATCAGCACCAGAACAAACGAGATGGTTACCAGAACCGTAAACAACACCAGTGCTTCCCGGGTTGATACCCGGCCGGAAGGCATTGGCCGCTGTGCAGTGCGTTTAACATGTCCGTCAAAATTACGATCGGCGAAGTCATTCACCACACAACCGGCACTGCGCATCAGAACTACACCAGCAGTGAAAATCAGCAGTACGGATACATCCGGCATACCTTCAGCTGCCAGCCACAGTGCCCACCAGGTGGGCCATAGCAGTAACAGAATACCGATTGGACGATTCAGGCGGGTTAACTGAACAAAGTCCTGAAACCGGGTTTGCCAGTCTGGTTGCTGTAATGTCGGCTTGTCCGCTGCACTCATGATCTTGCTACTTGTATCATCGGTTATTACATCCTGTATCGTCAGGCCGCTGTCCTGTTCGAGAGATCGTTTTGTTTGAAGGGTAGTCAGACCCGGTCAGGCAGAAAAGCTTCATAGACAGAAAGAGGCTTGCTGTTCAGCCGGAATCTGGAGTGTCTTCCCCAAACCTGAGTATTCCTGGCGTAGTGCTGTTCCAGGCATGGATGCAGGTCGGCAACGGGCAATCGCGAAACTTCAATACATTCCCGCTTTACATTGGCCCGGGTAAACAGAAACTCCCCCAGTGGCTTGCTGCCAAGAGAGAGCAGATTACGGTTCTCTCCATTCAGGCTGGACCAGGGCAGGACACTACGGGCATAAACCCGTGGCTGATTATTGCAGATCAACAGCACTTCCCGAATATTGGCAATCCGGCGTGGTGCTGTGCCGAGAAAACGGCTTTCCCATGAGGTGGGAATATCCCACTCCTGTCGCAGTACTTTAACTTCAAAGGTACCGGGAAATGCCCGCTGTAATCTGCGGGTCAGGGAGCCCGGATATAACAGCCAGTCCTGAAGCTCGCCTGGCAGGTCTTCAGGTGTTATATCCCGGTAACCGACATGGCTGACATGACGATTGCGGGCATAAAGCCGATCAAGCCGGTCCGGCTCGATACCATGACCGGCTGAAAAAACATGATAGGCGCGCCGGTCTGTTTCCAGCGCAGTCACAGGAGTTTGATTCACCAAATTATCTCGAGCTTTGATTGATCAGCGTGTTGCCTGAGCCAGCAGGGGTAATCTGCCTTCCATTCCCATGGCATAGCGCATGACGCGCTTCTGGCCAGCCCGGGTACGGCCGGCCACAGCAAGACCAATATTCCGTGCGACTTTTAACGGTGTCACTTCATTACTGAATAGGTGATAGAACGCATCCATCACCAGCATCATGTTACGGTTATCTGAACGACGGGCCTTTTCATAACCTTTCAGGACGTCGGCAGAAGCATAATCTGCACCCTGATCACGCGCTTCGGATAAAGTCTGGGCCAGCCAGGCAACATCCATAAACCCGAGATTAACGCCCTGTCCGGCCAGCGGGTTGATGGTGTGGGCAGCATCCCCAACCAGAGCAACGCCCGGTTTAACATATTGATGGGCATGACGTCGTGTCAGAGGAAATGAAGCACGGCCATGCAATGCTTTCAGCGCTGGCAGCTCTGATGGGAAATGTTCCCGTACCGCTTTGAGGAAGACGGCTTCATGCATGGACTTCAGCTTGCGCACTTCATCCGGCAGGTTATACCAGACCAGAGATGCATAGCTGCGACCGTCAACATCTGGCAGAGGCAATAAAGCCAGAGGTCCGGTTGAAGTAAAGGCCTGCCAGGTAATGTCCAGCGGTCCACCGCCAATTTCAACGGTGGCAACCAGAGCCTGCTGTTCGTAATCATAGGCACCAACGCCCATACCGGCAGCATCTCTGACCTGGGATTGAGCACCATCGGCCCCCACCAGTAACCGGGCGGTGAGTGTTCGACCATCATCAAGTTGTAATTGAGGCTGTTTGTTACCAGTCAGAATTGTAGTGATACGGGCCGGGCAGATCAGTTCTACATCCTGGCTGCTTTTCATTGCAGCATGCAGCCCGAGTTGAACGATGTTGTTTTCAACAATGTAACCCAGTCGGGGCTCGTTGAGCTCTGAGGCCTGGAACATTGTGCGGTTAAAGCGGGTGTGCTTGCCAATCAGGGGAATATTCAGTTTTTCCCATACTGCCATGCGACGGTAAGGACAGACTCGCATGGCTTCAATATGCTGCCAGGCACCGAGACGTTCAAGAACACGGATTGTAGCCGGGCTTAATGCCGAAACGCGAAGGTCAGGGGCAGCATCTGGCTGAAATTCGGCGGGAGGCTGGTGGTCAACAACTCCAACTTTAAACCCTGCCTGTCCGAGTGCACATGCAACGGCTGCGCCGACCATGCCGGCACCCACAATCAGAACATCATAATCCGGCGTCATATCCCTTACCTTCCCGTTTTATCCCGGAGTGATCCGGGTATTTTCAAGCGCCATCATACCAGCCTGTTCAATAGTCATCACGACAATTACTAGGACGTAACACCCCGGCGCAGCATGACTGAAATTACTCCAGATCTGTCGCCTGTATCATGCGCTTTGATTAGTAAGCTGTTATCAGCAGGAGAGAAGACAAAATTGGCACGACCCTTCGCATCAGCCCTACGAGTACATAGCTTCCGCTGTGTGTTGGCATCATACACCGTGAATTGAATGGGCTCGTTTGTATCCTGTCTATTGAGCACCCGGATCTGCACCAATTGACCCGTCACCATTGCTTGTAATCGCAGACCTTCACGTGCCGCCAGGCCTGAAGAAACCATAACTGCCAGTATCGCCAGAAGGAGTAGACTGCGTGAGCCAAACTTCATGATGATCACCGTTAACCCTGTTGTATCTGTGCTCTGAGGTTAAGTAAGAATATGACGTCTGTCGCAGTGGCCGGGCTGTTTGTTTTAAAAATGACAGGTACGATAGTTCTTATCAGGTGAGCAATGCAGGTCGGGCAAATAATAATGAATAATCTTGATCAGGCTCAGCGGGATTTGTTACTTCAGGCGCTGGAAGATCTCAGGGCTTTACTGGAAGATACCCTGACGCAAACTGCCGTTTCGGCAGACACTGTTATGCTAGATCAGCAGCGACTGGGACGTGTTTCCCGGGTTGATGCCTTACAGCAACAGAATATGGCTCAAGCCAATGAACATCAGGCCCGGCAAAGACTTAAGCAGGTGCTGTCTGCATTGCGCCTGTATGAGGAAGATCCCGATGAGTACGGCCTTTGCCGCAGCTGTGATAATCCCATAGGCTTTGCCCGGTTGCAGGTTCGTCCCGAAACGCCGCTTTGCATCAAATGTCAGCAGTCTGCAGAGAATAATTAACAGGGACTCGCGTTGATAACGTGTGACTAAAAAGTGTGGGGCTTCTATGTATGCTTCAGTCTCGTTACGTATTGGCGAGTTGAAATGTAATCGCTAAGCTCCGCGCTCGGGAATCATTTTTAAAGGTACTGTTCTAATCAATTATGGCGGCGCAGAATAATACGTCTATCAGCCCGGCAACGGCGAACCCCATTGTGATTTTTGATTCCGGTGTGGGGGGGCTCAGCATCTTTAACTCCATACAAGCCCGTATACCCGGCTTGTCGGTTATCTATTGCTCCGATAATGCCGGCTTTCCCTATGGCTCCCGCCCGGAAGCTTTTGTCATTGAACGTACTCGCAACTGCCTGATGAAACTGGTTGAAAGGTTTGATCCGGCTCTGGCTGTCGTCGCCTGTAACACCGCGAGCACCGTTGCCTTGCCGCATGTTCGAAGCCAGCTGGATATCCCGGTTGTCGGTGTGGTTCCGGCCATAAAAACAGCAGCACAGGTCAGTCGCAATCGTCATATCGGACTGCTGGCAACCCCGGCAACAGTAGAAAGAGCCTACACCCGGCAGCTGATTGATGACTTTGCTTCAGATTGTGAAGTAACGCTGGTGGGTAGTAGCGAGCTGGTGCATCTGGCGGAAGATCATTTACAGGGCAAGGTAGTTGCCCCGGATGCTCTGGAGCAGGTTATTGCCCCCTTTGTGGATAACTTTGAAAAGGACAATGGGCCCGATACGATTATTCTGGGTTGCACCCATTTCCCTCTACTCTCGAAAGAGCTTGCTGCAGTCGCACCACAACATATTCAGTGGGTTGATTCCGGAGATGCGATTGCACGCAGAGTTTCCAGTTTGATCTCACAGCCAGCAGTAAATTCTGTACCTGAACACAAAGCTGTTTTTACGGGCGATATACCTGTCAACGGACTGGTTGACTATCTGCAGCGTCAGGGATTCGAGCTGGAGGGGCTAAACGGCTGATACTTAAGTATCAGCCGTTGGATGAGGCTAGAGGTTTCGAGCCTTGTAATAAGCGTGTTCAGAAATTGTGTGATAAGCCTGAGACTGGTCCCGGAATGCTTCAAATGAAGCCATAACCCGCTGAGCGAGTTCACTTCCTCCAGCCACTTCCTTGGTTACTTCGTCTGCTACTTTTCGCAGTTCAGACAGCACGTCATCCGGCAGTGGCAGAACTTTAACACCATGCTCTTCAACCAGCTGTTTCAAAGCTGCATTGTTACGAGCGGTATATTCGTCCAGCATCTCCAGACTGATTGCGCGGGTTGCGGTTTCAACAATCTGCTGCAGATCTTTTGGCAGTGCATTCCAGGCTTCCAGATTGATGCTGAATTCCATCTGGCTGCCTGGCTCGTGCCAGCCCGGGTAGTAGTAATATTCAGCGACTTTGTAGAAGCCAAAGGCCAGATCGTTATAGGGGCCAACCCATTCGGTCGCGTCGATCGCACCGGTTTGCAGGTTGGTGAAGATTTCACCGCCCGGTACGTTGACGGGCACACCGCCAAGTCGCTTCAGTACTTCCCCGCCCATGCCGGGAATACGCATCTTCAGGCCTTTCAGGTCATCCAGTGATTCAATCTTCTTGTTAAACCAGCCTGCCATCTGAACACCGGTATTACCTCCGGGGAAGGCCTTGACACCGAAAGGTTTGTAGACCTCGTCCCACAGCTCCTGACCACCGCCATAGTTGATCCAGCTGCTGATTTCCTGAGCATTCAGCCCGAAAGGTACGGCAGTAAAGAACTGGGCTGCAGGGGTTTTGCCTTTCCAGTAATAGGCGGCGGCATGGCCCATCTCGGCAGTACCGGCGGATACGGCATCAAATACTTCCAGTGCCGGTACGAGTTCGCCGGCGGCGAAAATCTTGATATCCAGCCGGCCATTACTCATGGTGCGGACCATTTCGGCAAACCGCTCGGGTGCCATGCCCAGCCCCGGGAAGTTCTTGGGCCATGAGGTGACCAGTTTCCACTGGAAGGTTTGCTGGGGTTCGCTGGATTGGGTTGAGGGTGCGGATTCCTGTCCGCCGCTACATCCGGCCAGTACGGCTCCGGCTGCACCCAGGCCGAGTGCAGTCATTACCTGACGACGCTTCATACTTCACTCCATTTTTTGTTATTGGCCTGCTGAGAGGCGCTTTATTACGGCATGGACAAGCCTACCACTGGTATTAGCCGGGGGAAAAGGGGCCAAGTGAAAGGAGCGGTTTTGTTATAACCGTATATTCTTAAAAGATGGGGTGCCAGAAAGGCTTTAATGTTTCAGGGAGAGAACTATGCCAAAAGTACCACTGGGCGTGACGAAGGCTCTTCATGCACTTCACCTGAGTGGCAACAAGAAAGCTGGCAAGTCGTCTGAAGTCAGTGATATCAAGTTTTTGCGATTCAGGAAAGGACGAAAGTTCTCTCCACTGAAACGTTTGCAGGCAGGTGTAAAACGGCCCACATCAAAACCAATCCATAAGCGTAAAGCTGTACGATCAAAGCCGTTGCAGTTTCTGAAAGATCCATTGGGACTTAAAGCCCGGGCAGAAAAGAAAGAATTTGCCAAACTGGAGTCGCAGCTTCAGGAAGCAAAATCGACCCTGAATCGTCTGGAAAGTGAACAAGCAGCGCTTCCTGACAAAGATAAGTTGCTCAGCCAGAGGAAACGCGCTCGCGTTAATTTGGCTCTGGAAAGAAACAAACTTCCCCGAAGCCGAAATCAACAGAGAATTCAAAGATTACACAGAGCTTTCGTTCAGGCTGATAATCAGGTCAAGCGATCAAGTTCACTTGAGGGACAGATTGCCAATGCCAGATTTGCTGTGAATGTGCTTGAACAGAGTTATGCCGCTCACCCTCTTGCTCAGCGTCAGCAGGATATCAGCTCGGCCTTAACCTCAAGCATCACTGAAGATAGTGAGGCTGAACTCAAGGAAGAGCTTGAACAGCTGCTGAGTGAGGATGATGTTTCCAGCACTGACTCTACTCCACCCCCTCCCTTAAATCCTGATCTTGATGAAGATGAGTTAATACGACAGTTGGAGGAATGGGCTCTCTCGGACCGCAGGAAATAACCGGTAGATACAGCCTCGACCCGGAGGCTGTATCTTGATCAGACAATCAGGCCGGTTCCAGTTTTGCTACAGATAACATCAGCCACTTGCTGCCTGCCCGGTCAAAATTGATATGAACCCGTGTCTGTGCACCCTGCCCTTCAAAGTCCATCACCGTGCCTTCGCCGAAAATATCATGATGTACCCGCTGGCCCAGTGCCATACCTTCCGGTGCCGGCTCCTGCATGGCTTTTGAAGACATGGGGCGGGTAATTGTCGCACCCAGACGGACTTCCTGAATCAGTTCCAGAGGTATTTCTCGAATGAAGCGGGAAGGACGGTTGTAATTGTCTTGACCATGCAGCCGGCGGCTTTCAGCGTGAGTGAGATAAAGCTTCTCCATTGCACGAGTGATACCGACATAGCAAAGACGACGCTCTTCCTCTAATCCGTTGGGATCTTCCATCGACATCTTGTGCGGGAACAGACCTTCTTCCATACCGGCCAGAAAGACCACCGGAAATTCCAGACCCTTGGCGGAGTGGAGGGTCATCATCTGCACGCTGTCGCTGTGCATATCTGCCTGCTTGTCACCGGCTTCCAGTGCAGCATGGGCTAGAAAGGCATCCAGCGGCGACATATTCTGCGGCATGTCTGGATCATCCAGCATATCTTCCGGATCGAACTCACGACAGGCAGAAACCAGTTCTTCAAGGTTTTCGACCCGGGTTTGACCCTTTTCACCCTTCTCCTTGCCGTGATGTTCAACCAGTCCGCTAAGGCTGATCACCTGCTCGGCCAAATCGTGCAATGGGGCTTTATCACCTCGCGAAGAAAGCTCTTTAATCAGCTCAACGAAGCCGCCAACGGTTTTGGCTGCACGTCCGGTCAAGTTACCCTGACTGGCGATTTGCCACATGGAAACACCTTGGGCGACAGCCGCTTCCCTTAAGCCCTGAACCGTTTTTTCACCAATACCACGTGGTGGCAGATTGATAACCCGTTCCATCGCTTCATTGTCGTGTGGATTACTGATCAGGCGCAGGTAAGCGAGTGCATTCTTGATTTCCAGCCGTTCGAAGAAACGCTGACCGCCATAAATTCGATAAGGAATAGCAGAGCGAATAAGGGCTTCTTCCAGTACCCGGGATTGGGCATTGGAGCGATACAGAATAGCGATCTCCTTGCGGGCACGCCCCTGATCGGTTTCTGCCTTGATGCGTTCGGTAATGTAGCGGGCTTCTTCCACTTCATTGAAACCGGAGTACAGCAGAATCGGGTCACCATCGTGATCCTGAGTCCATAGTTCTTTGCCCAGACGATCCGGATTACGGGAAATGACCGCATTGGCAGCATTCAGAATATTGCTGGTAGAGCGGTAATTCTGTTCCAGCTTGATGGTACTGGCAGTCGGGAAATCCTGGCTGAACTGACGGATATTTTCGATCCGTGCACCACGCCAGCCGTAGATAGACTGATCATCATCACCTACCACCATCAGCTTGTCTTCATCGCCAACCAGCATCCGAAGCCATGCATACTGTACGGCGTTGGTGTCCTGAAACTCGTCTACCAGCACATAGTTGAAGCGCATCCGATAATGCTTCAGCAGTGCCGGGCAGTTCAGCCACAGTTCGTGAGAACGTAACAGCAGTTCGCCGAAATCTACGACGCCGGCTTTATCACAGGCTTGTTGGTAAGCCTGATAGACCTGCAGCATGGTTTTCTCGAACAGGTCATAACCGGGGTCGATATAATCCGGGCGCAGTCCTTCATCTTTTTTGCTGTTGATATACCACTGTGCCTGACGCGGAGGCCATTTACTGTCGTCCAGTGCCAGTGACTTCATAATGCGCTTGATCAGACGCAGCTGATCATCACTGTCCAGAATCTGAAAATTTTCGGGCAGTTTTGCCTCTTTATAGTGCATTCGCAGCAGCCGGTGCGCCAAACCGTGGAATGTGCCGACCCACATGGAGCGTGGAGAAACGCCTAGCAGGTGCTCAATCCGCCCCCGCATTTCGTGGGCAGCCTTGTTGGTAAAGGTCACCGCCATAATGGAATGGGGCGACAGGCTTTCCTCCTGAATCAGCCAGGCAATGCGGTGTACCAGTACCCGGGTTTTGCCACTGCCGGCACCGGCCAGTACCAGTGAACTGCGCACCGGCTGGCTGACAGCTTCGCGCTGGGCATCGTTAAGGGAATCCAGAAGGGGATGATTAGTCATTCGGCAATTCAGCTATGAAAACGGGATTTCAGTTGTTGTAAGTGTGCTGAAATCCCGAGGAAGTTTCCATGGTTTGTTCATTGGTAAAGAACATGATCGTGTTAATGAACGCTATGCACACTCTTTTCTACTGTGAACTGTTACCTTTGTGGCATGAATGTACCATTTCTACACAACTGACCAGACACAAACACGAGCAGTTGGATGTTTGGCGTAACTGCTTTATGCTCAATGTACCAAGATTAGTGTCGTTGAAGTGCTAATACAAAACTTGGTACGGAGTTTGCTGTAACAATATTGCCTAGAGCTGAAGAAGAAAAACAGCACCACAGACTACTACGGATAGCGGTCTGACAGAGCGAACAGAGACAGGAAGGGTTTCCGTTTGTAATGTGTTCTTCATCTACGCCGGGCACACTATGGAATAAAAATAACAGCCAGGAATGAGACGTGTGGCCCATCCCCATCAAGCAAGGGCGACATGATCAATGGCGATAGTCGAGAGGGACTGACAATGGAACAGCACACCAATACCGTTGATAACTATCTCGAGTCTGACACTCTGATCTCCCAGGACGATGTGCCGCAGAAAGGCTCCAAGCGCTCCCTGCACATTCGCCGAGCTATCGAAGATCACTTCGAAAACATTCGCCTGAGCCACCTCGAGGATGACAACTATTGGGATACTCTGGCCTGACCCTGATTGCTGTACTGCCCGAAATCTGAGCATCTGCTGATCTCTCTCCCCCGGCAGATGCTCACACCTATTCTTTTTTACTTCTAAACTGAGTCACTTGAAACTGAATAAAGCTCAGACGTAAACACTGCGTCAGTGCTAGTGGTTTGTTTATCAAAAAGCGGATGTTATATTGTAACACCTGCGTTTCTTTTTCTGGTTGTACTCACTTATGCTGTTTTTCTCATTTGGTCGCGTGTTATCAATGCGGCTTCGATCGGTACGGTCTGCTTTTATAAAACCGGCTTTATTATCCCTTGGCCTGATGGCTTCCATTTCTCAGGCATCTTCTGCCCCGGAAGTTGTTGTCAGTATCCACCCGGTTCAGTTGATTACCGCAGCGATTACAGCAGATGTGACCAAGCCACAACAGCTGGTACCTTCCGGTGCATCGCCACATAACTACAGCCTTAAGCCCTCTGATATGCGGAGACTAACCCGATCTGATCTGGTGATTCGTATTGGCAGTGAGCTTGAGCCTTTTCTGGACAAGCCACTTAAGGTTACCGGTGCTGCTCATCTGGACCTGCTTGAAATACCGGGTCTGAAACTTGAGTATTTTGAGGAAGATGAGCATGATGGCCATGATCATGAAGCTAAGGGTCATGAAGACCACGATGATCATAAGGGCCATGACGATCATGAAGGCCATGATGACCACAAAAGCCATGCAGGCCATGAGGGGCATCATCATGAAGACGGAGCAAATCCGCATATCTGGCTTTCACCTGAAAATGCGATCAGGATGGCAGAGGCGATCAGTCTGAAGCTGCAGCAAATAGATGCCAAAAATGCGGAGCTTTACAAGCAGAACCTGCAAGCATTTATCAACGAAGTCAGTGCAACAGACAAACAGTTGAAGAAGTTACTGGCAGCACAGCCGCAAGCCGGTTTCTTTGTATTCCATGATGCCTGGGGATATCTGGTGCACCACTACGGGTTGCAGCAGCTGGGTGTATTCACTGTTAGCCCGGAAAAACAGCCGGGAGCCCGACACTTGGCACAGTTGCGTGATCAGTTAAATAATAACCCCACGGCCTGTATCTTTACCGAGCCCCAGTTTCGTCCGGTATGGATTTCCCGTTTAACCAGCGGACTAAAGAATCGGGTTGCGGAGCTTGATCCACTGGCAACAAGTCAGCCTGCAACCAAAACCGGTTATGTTGATTACCTGAACAATACCGTAACAACACTGCAGCAGTGCCTGTCTGAAAGCTGATTTTGTCAGCGCATTTCAAAGCCACGCTTCCGCAGGAATTCTTTCATGTGGGGGCGTGACTCCTTTCCCAGCAGCTTGTTCATCTGTTCGCTCCAGGTCTGACTCAGTTTGCCTCCGGTGCGCTGCTCATAATACTGACGAATGATCTGATCATAATCGTCCAGCTGTTTGTTATCCCTGTCGTGCTGATAGGTTTCTTCCATCAATACCATGTCGACAGGCAGGCGAGGCTTGGGTAAAGGGTCCTGATCCGGATAGCCAAGGCATAAACCGAATACCGGATAAACCATACGCGGCAGTTGAAGTAATTCACTCACTTCTTCCGGGTTGTTGCGAATGCCCCCGATATAGCAGATTCCCAGCCCCTTTGATTCTGCAGCCAGAGCAACATTCTGAGCCATCAAAGCAACATCGACGGTGGCGATAATAAAGTGTTCGGTCATACCCTCTACAGCTGTATGATCATTTCTCTCACAACATTGCCCGGAGCGATTCAGGTCGGCACAAAAAACCAGAAAAGTTGGTGCACTAGCCACATAAGATTGATTACCGGACAGCTCGGCTATTTTCTCCCGTGTTTGTATATTTCGGACACGAATAACGCTGACTCCCTGTAAATAACTGGAGGTAGCTGCACATTGTCCCGCTTCAATTAATTCACGAACAAGATTGTCATCAACCGCCTGATTGGTGAATTTGCGTATTGATCGATGAGCCTTCATTAATTTAACAACGTCATTCATTATTTTTCTCTCAATCGCATTCAATTAAAAACAGGTTTTTCAGGAATAACCTGTTAAAGATTTTGATCGTATCTGTATTGGCTGATACAACATTAAGAAGGGTTTTTAAAAGTCAGGAATACAGTTTTTCATTTTTGAAAAAGAGTATTGCACAGGGATGGCTATGTTGGAAAAAATACAAAAAACACCGCTGACAGAGACACCTGCGGATCATCAGCATCAGGCGTATGTTCAGGAAGATCAGACTGATGTTCCAAAGCCGTGCCCTTCCTGCAATATTCCCGTTATTACAGACTTGATGGACGTTGAGGGGGTAAAACTCTGGCAGGTACTGTGTCCCCGCTGCGGTATGAATACAGAAGCCGAGGAGGATCTGGTGTTATGTCTGGAGCGATGGAATCGTCGCCCCCGCGAGGACCGGTTGCACCGGATTGCACTGGTTCTGGGGGTTCTGGCGCCGTTATTACTGATTATCGGGTTCATGGTTGGTATGGTCGCCGGGCTGTCGATGCCGCTCTAAAAGCCATATATATTGATCTGGGTCAATTATTGGGGTTCGGTTTTCCGCAATAATGCGCAAAAATGGCGTAAGTATCCCGGGGTGTACTCCACTTCTATGCCTGCTTGTGTGGTATGGATCAATAATCGTTATTACCAGCCCCTTTGGCCTCAGCTGTCTACGTTTGTGTTCTCAGTCTGAAATTGCTTATTCCTGTGGAGTTTTTTTGCTCCTTCTGTTTATTTGTACAACAAAATTTTTTACAACAATATTCATTCTCAATAGCAGTAGCAGCCTATGAACCTGGTCATTTATCAAAATGGAACCACGCCTTCGTTGGAGTGGGACAAAAGTCTTAGCGTTGGAATCGCTGAGCTGGATGACCAACATAAAGAAATGATTGATTTGCTCAATGAGCTGCATCGTTCTCTTTTAAAGTCAGATCAGGTTCAGGCTCGTAAAATTCTGGATGCTTTGATTCAATGCACCCAGATTCATTTTTCAGTGGAAGAGAGTTTGATGCAGATTCTCAATTACCCTGAATATGACGAGCATAAATATCGCCATTCAATCCTGCTGGTTGAAATGCGTAAACTGCAGAGCCGGGTAAAAAACTGGCAACAGGCAGACTATGAAAGACTGATCTTGTTAAAGACCAGTTTTTCACGACACTTTATGGAAGAAGATAAAGATTACAGTGCCTTCTTCCATAATCACGGTATTGAGAAAAAGAAAAGCAGCTCTCGTTCCTTGCTTGGCCTTTTCGGTTAAAAGTCAGCAGTTAACATTTGTAGCCAAATAGCTGCAGTTAAACGTCGTCTTTTCTGGCAACCTGGTAAGCGTGATAATCCGGTACTTCACGTTCATAAGCATCGTTCATCAGAGCAGAAGTCATCAGAAAATCTGCAGTGCTTCGGTTACAGGCAACTGGAATATTCCATACCGCAGCAATACGCAGCAAGGCTTTTACATCAGGGTCATGGGGCTGAGACTCCAGTGGATCCCAGAAGAATACCAGTCCATCCAGCCGGCATTCGGCAATCATGGCACCGATCTGCTGATCACCTCCCAGTGGACCACTCATCAGACGTGTGACTTCAATTCCCAGTTTGTCTTCCAGCAGACCACCGGTGGTTCCTGTTGCATACAGTTCATGTTGTGACAGGACGGCCTTGTGATCACAGGCCCATTGAAGAAGGTCTGGCTTTTTGTTGTCGTGTGCAACCAGAGCTAGCCGTTTGCGGGCATTCATTTCAAGCAGCGTGTAGTCCATTGTTGTGGGCTCTTCTGACCGGATATGTTGAAAGCATACTGTACCAGCCATGACGTCACAGCATACCCGCAACCGGTCAATAAAAGCGTGACTACCGAGCGCAGTGCGACCTCATCCAGCAGCCATTCATGAGCGGCATAACCGGCCAGTAGCCAAACCAGAGCCTGTGGATTAAAGCCATAAAAGAACCGGTAGCAACCGTTTGGATTAAGCAGTTCTATCGGATCCAGACACTGTTTTCGCAATACAATATAGTCAGTGATCAGAATGCCTGTGACGGGAGCAAACAGGGCGCCCATTGCTGTCATCATCTGCTGGATAGACCATACAGTATCAGGCAGCAGGCAAAGTAATAGCGCCAGAATAGTAATCAGCCAGGTCGTCACTCTCCTTCCCCAGCCTTCTGTCAGATTGCACAGGGAAAGGCCACCGGTATACAGATTGATGGCATTGATGGTCCAGTTATCCAGAATGATCACCAGTGCCATTGCCAATAAGGCAACCGGGCTGGAAATCATGGTTGTCAGCACTGCAAAAGGGTTGGCTTCAGTTCCACCGCCCATGGCGACGATACAGGCACCAAAAGCGGCACCCAGCAGTGTTCCTGTTGCGGCACCCAGCAGTGATCCAAACCACATTTCCCGGTGAGATTTCATATGGCGGGTAAAGTCGGCAGCATCTGTGATCAGGCTCAGAGTGCTGGCAAAAATGGCGTTGGCCCAAAGCCAGATAGCAATGTCATTTCCGGACTGAGTGGAGAACAACAGTAGGTCTTCTGGCAGTAAGGACTGTTGAGGGGCATTGAATAACAGGTAAAACAGATAAGAGAACAGTACCAGTTTGAGTGGAAACGACCAGCATCCCAGCTGACACAGAGAGCGGTAACCGGAAACCGCCACTAAAGCCTGAATAATGGCAAAGCCAACGGCGATAGCTGCTAAAGGCAATTCGATGCCTAGCCCTGCCTTGATAACAACCTGTAGTGCCATAGCCCCGGCCAGGGTCTGAAAAGCAAACCAGTAAACCGAGCACAGCATGCGAAGCAGTGAGGTAATATAGCGTGAGCCCTGAATCCCGAAGGCTGACCGGCAGATAACCTGCCCCGGCAAGCCATAGCGGACTCCTGCACCTGCCATCAGCAGGTAAGGAATCATGCTGACAAAAATGGCTCCTGCCTGAACCGCAATGACTACCCATACCGGCAATCCGGCAACGACAGCCATACCGGCAGTTATCAGGGTGCCGGGGTTAATCAGGTAGTTAACAACAATATTGAAAATGTCATACCAGCGGGCAGCCCTGAATATTTCAGGCACTGTTTCAATACCAAAGGGTTCAGCCAGTTCTCTGGGATTCGGCTGCGCTGGCCGAGGAGTGTCTTTTCTATATGTCATCGCTTCTGGCAGCCCGAGCGGGCTGATTAAAACCGGGATATAGAAAAGTAGACGATATTTCTACTTGCTGCCGAATCAGCTGTTTGTGAACAGGTTACTGGAAGAACAGTCGGGAGCCGCTTTCCGAGTCGTTGTCCCGGGGCTCCGGTAAATCCATATTCAGCTGCAACAACTGGGTACCAAGCAGCTTTGCCTGTCCTTTGTAGCGACGGTCCTGTCCGGCCGCAAATTCGAATTCAAAGGTACGCAGCAACGAGACCTGGCCCATGGTATTGCGCTTTAGCCGGGTTTCAGAGCGAAACACGGTCTCATCCAGCAGCTGTACATTTACCTTGCGGCAAGCCTGTCGGCAGTGGCGAATCGCCAGCTCGGAGACCTTGCGGGTATCTTGCCAGTACCAGGCAACTGCCACCAGGGCAGCCATAAAAAGTAGTTCTGTTATTCCTGTCATGCCCGCAGTTTAGGTCAATCGCCGGTGTAAAAGAACCCTTGCAGAAATCTGTATGAAGAGGAAATTAAACCTTTACCTTCCAGTTAGGGTAAGGGTTATGCTCAGTGCAGGATTTCATTATACGCTGCGGAAAAGCCATCATGAGCAGTCACTCAACCCGGCTGGCGCTGACCGGGGTTAACTGTGCCGGTTGTGTCGGCAAAATCGAAAAAGCCTTACTGGCGGTAGACGGTGTTGTAACCGCTACAGTATCTCTGGCCGAGAAAACGGCAACTGTCGAAAGCAATGTATCGAATCAGCAGCTGCTGGAAAAAGCTGTTGAAGGTGCCGGCTTTGGTGCCAGCATTTTGCCTCCTGATGATGAAAAGCAGCTTGCCATTGCTTCTATGAAGTGTGCCGGTTGTGTCGGGCGGATAGAAAAAGCACTGAATAATGTTACTGGCGTCAGCAACGTTGCCACCAATCTGGCAGATAAAACGGTGACCGTTGATGGTTATGCGGCTGTTGCCGATCTGCTGGAAGCACTTGAAACGGCAGGTTACCCAGGAACTGTCGTAGATACTGAAGAGGAGCGTCGCCAGCAACAGGAAGAACAGGATCACTCCCGTTATCGCTATCTGTTGAAGCATACTTTTATTGCTCTTGGACTCGGCCTGCCTTTGATGTTGTGGGGGCTGATTACCGGTGAAATGAGTGTTGGCAGTCCGGGGCAACAGCTGGCATGGGGCAGTGTCGGGTTGCTGACTTTACTGGTGCTGGTGGTTTCCGGGCGCCATTTCTATACCGGCATGTGGCAGGCACTGAAACATCACAATGCCAATATGGATACCCTGATTGCGACCGGTACCGGTATTGCCTGGCTGTACTCCATGTGTGTGGTGCTGTTTCCTGAACTGCTGCCGGTCAGTGCACGGCATGTGTACTTTGAAGCCTCGGCGATGATTATCGGTCTGATTAATCTGGGACAGGCACTGGAGTTGCGGGCCAAGGGCAAAACCAGTGAGGCGGTAAAACGTTTATTGGGGTTGCAGGCTAAAACGGCGCGTGTCGTTCGTAATGGTGTTGAAACCGATATTCCTGTGGCTCTGGTCAAAAAGGGTGACATTGTACGGGTACGGCCGGGAGAGAAGGTCCCCGTCGATGGCATTGTCACAGAAGGTTCCAGCTTGCTGGATGAGTCAATGCTGACAGGTGAGCCGTTACCCGTCAGCAAAACCGCTGGAGATGATATTTCGGCAGGTACCCTGAACAAAAACGGCAGCCTGCTATTCAGGGCCGAAAAGGTTGGAAGTGAAACAGCACTGGCCCATATCATCGCCATGGTGAAAAGGGCTCAGAACTCCAAAATGCCGATTGCCCGAATGGCTGACAAAATCGCCTCGATCTTTGTGCCAACGGTATTACTGATTGCAGTGGCTTCAGCTCTGATCTGGTTTAACTTTGGCCCTGATCCGAGAGTGGTACATATGCTGGTGGTTGCCACCACAGTACTGATTATTGCCTGCCCCTGCGCGTTGGGTCTGGCAACGCCGATGTCGGTAATGTCCGGCGTCGGGCGGGCTGCCGAGTTGGGTATTTTGATTCGCAAGGGCGATGCCCTGCAGCAGGCCAGCAAGATCACCACTCTGGTGTTGGACAAGACCGGAACCATCACTGAGGGCGCACCAGCTGTCACTGATATTGTGGCAGTTGATGAACGTTTCTCTCGGGATCAGTTACTGGTTCTGGCTGCCAGTCTGGAAACCGGCTCGGAACACCCGCTGGCTGAAGCCGTTATTGAATCAGCCAGAAGTCGTAGTCTGGAATTACTACCTGTTTCCGGTTTCTCGGCGCTGACAGGTCACGGTATTTCCGGTGAAATTGATGGTCGTCAGGTACTGCTGGGTAACCGCAAGTTGATGGCTGATAACGCCATCAATATAGAAATGATCGCAGAACAGGCCGATCTGTTTGCCGCTGATGGCTGTACCCCGGTGTTCCTGGCTGTGGATAACTCTCTGGCTGGTTTGATTGCGATTGCCGACCCGGTTCGAAATGATTCAATTGAAGCCATAAACCGGCTACACCAGATGGGTGTCAAAGTGATTATGCTGACCGGTGATAACGCTGCGACAGCGGCAGCGGTTGCCCGGCAGACCGGTATTGATGCACTCAAGGCTGAAATGTTGCCTAGGGATAAAGAGCAGCATGTGCTGGAGCTGCAGCAACAGGGCGAAATCGTCGGTATGACCGGCGATGGCATCAACGATGCACCGGCTCTGGCCAGGGCTGATGTGGGCTTTGCTATTGGCGCCGGTACCGATATCGCCATTGAATCTGCAGATATCACGCTGATGCGCTCTTCTCTTCATGGTTTGGCTGATGCCATCGAGTTATCCCGGGCAACACTGAAAAATATCAGACAGAACCTGTTTGGTGCCTTCGTATATAACTCGCTGGGGATTCCGGTTGCTGCCGGTGTTCTCTATCCCTTTACCGGTATGTTGCTTAATCCGGTAATTGCCGGTGCAGCAATGGCATTGTCGTCTGTAACTGTGGTGACGAATGCCAACCGGTTAAGAAGGTTCAAACCCTCAACTACAGCTTCTGCCGGGGAGTAATCATTATGGATATGTTGGTTAACCTTGCCGGTTTTGCCCTGATGGGATTGATCGTTTACTGGTTCTGGCTTAGCCCGGGTAAAAAGTGAGTAGGCGATGAATATTTCCAAGGCAGCAAACGCAACCGGGCTGACAGCCAAAACCATCCGTTATTACGAGAGTATGGGACTGCTATCTCCTGCACAGCGGCTGGAGAATGGCTACAGGGATTACAGTGATTCACACTTGAGGGAAATGTCGTTTATTCGTCATGCGAGGGAGCTTGGCTTTACGCTGGAAGAGTGCGGTGAACTACTGGCACTTTATAAAGACGACAGCCGTAAAAGTGCCAGCGTTAAAGCATTGGCACTGAAAAAAATTGAGGATGTAGAGGTCAAAATTGCCCAGCTGCAGGAGATTCGAAACAGTCTGCAAGAACTGACAACCTGTTGTCATGGTGATGATTTGCCGGATTGCCCAATTCTGGAGCGACTAGCCGGTAGGGAATAAGCGGAGAATAAAAATAAGTCAGAGGACAAAAGCTGCGGAAAGTGATATTCAATGAATGCAGAAAAACAAGAGCAGTAACGGAATTGCCCTATGTCCTCTTCCTTCGGATTTGATCTTAAGGCGCTGGAAGTTTTTGTCGAAGTCGTTAAAACCGGGAATATGACAACGGCTGCCCAGCGTCTGGGAATTACCCAGTCCTCGATCTCGCAGACTCTGTCGAATCTGGAAAAAACATTCGAGATTCAGCTGGTGGATCGCTCAGTGCGACCGATGCAGATTACGCCTGATGGGCGCTATTTCTATGATCGCAGTACCCGAATACTGGAACAAGCACGCCAGACCAGCCATAACCTGAAATCAGGACAGACCCGGCAGATTGATCATGTGCGGATTGCTCTGGTTGATTCCATGGTTTCCAGCTTCAGTACACCGATACTGCGAGCCCTTCGACAACAAGTATCAGACTGGTCAATCGCTTCCGGTTTATCCCATGTTCATGCCAGCAGCCTGCTGTCTCATGACGTTGATATTATTATTTCTGATGATGCGGTGCTCGACAGTCCGGAGCTGAATCGTTACCCGCTGTTCCGGGAACCATTAGTGCTGATTACACCGGCACACTTTCCCTATCGCCAGGATCGGATGAGTGATCTGTTAAATGTGCTGGAGCTGGCTCGCTATCCGGATCACACCCTGATCGGAAAATCTGTTGCGCACCAACTGGCTCGGCTGCAACTGGAACCCTCCAGACGGCTGGTGCTGGATAATACCTATGCCGTAATCAATATGGTGGCTTCCGGTCAGTGCTGGGCTATCACTACGCCGCTTTGCCTCTATCACTGTAAGACACTGGTTCAGGAGCGGGTTAAAGTTCATCCCTTACCTTACCCGACTGATTATCGGGAGCTAACGCTGGTCAGCCGGCGCTATGACTTATGGACTATGCCTGAACACATAGCAGAAATAAGTCGTTCAATATTTAGCCGGCAGGTTGTACCCGAGCTGGTTCAATGGCTTCCGTGGTTGGAGAATTCACTGGATATCGGGAAGGCCTCAACTACACAACAATCACCAACTATTAATTTAATTAATACTGCCGTTTTATAGCTGCTTATGCTGTTTGTTTCTAATTTTGTGAGCTTCTACACTGCTTTCAGGCAGTAGTACCCCCCTCTAAAACAAAGAACAAAAACAAGAGAGCAGTCTATATGCTGGAAGCGACTTCAACACCACCTTCAAGCTCGGTGGAATACGAACAGGTCTCTGATGATTATCTGAAACAGCGCCAGTTAAAAAAGGGGGCCGCAGGCTGGATTGTGCTGGCCGGGCTGGGCGTATCCTACGTTATCTCCGGTGATTTTGCCGGCTGGAACTTTGGTCTGGAACAGGGTGGCTTCGGCGGTATGCTGGTGGCAACCCTGATTATGGCGATTATGTACACCTTTATGGTGCTGTCGCTGGCTGAACTGTCATCATCCCTGCCTACCGCGGGTGGTGGTTATTCTTACGCTCGCCGTGCCATGGGGCCCTGGGGAGGTTACCTGACCGGTACCGCAATCCTGCTTGAATACGCCATTGCACCTGCCGCTATCGCAGTCTTTATTGGTGGATATGTAAACGAGTTGTTCGGGCTGGACGGGCCGCTGGTTTATGCGGCGTTTTATGCGCTGTTTGTCGGTCTCCATTTGTGGGGTGCGGGCGAGGCGCTGAAAATCATGATGGTGATTACAGCACTGGCAAGCCTTGCGATTATCGCCTTTATCCTCGGCATGATTCCGGCTTTCGAAGTCGATAATCTGTTCGATATTGCTGTAAATGCTGAAGCGGTCGGAGCCTCTTCCTTCCTGCCCGAAGGCTATATCGGCATCTGGGCTGCGATTCCTTTTGCCATGTGGCTGTTCCTGGCAGTAGAAGGTGTCCCGCTGGCTGCAGAAGAAGCAACCGACCCCAAGAAAGATATGCCCCGTGGCATTATTACCGCGATGGTTATCCTGCTGTTGTTCGGTGGTCTGGTACTGGTTCTGGCTCCTGGTGGTGCCGGTGCGGAGCTGATGAAAGATCATGCCGCCCCGCTGGTTGGCGCCCTGCAGCACGTTTACGGTGAAGATTCTTCCGTTGCCACCTTCGTCAATCTGGTAGGTCTGGCAGGTCTTATTGCCTCGTTCTTCTCCATTATCTACGCCTACTCCCGCCAGGTGTTTGCGCTTTCCAGAGCGGGTTATCTGCCTCGCTTCCTGTCCAAGACCGGCGATCGCAAAGTACCCACTATGGCACTGGTTGTACCGGGCATTATTGGTTTCCTGTTATCGCTGACCGGTGAAGGTGATCTGATGATTACCATGGCAGTATTCGGTGCCACCATCTCTTACGCCATGATGATGCTGTCGCATATTATCCTGCGAGTAAAAGAGCCGAAAATGGAGCGCCCTTACAAGACTCCGGGTGGTATTGCTACTTCAGGCATCGCACTGGTTCTCGCAGTGATTGCCTTTATTTCCACTTTCCTTGTAAGTCAGGAAGCTGCATTCTGGTCAGCTGTTTTCTACGCCATCATGGTGGCTTACTTTGCTTTCTATAGCCGTCACCATCTGGTTGCGAAAGCGCCGGAAGAAGAGTTCGAAGCCATTGCCAAAGCTGAGTCTGAACTGAGCTGATAGTCAGTCATAATCCTAGATAAATAGCTTACGGCGCTCTTGATACGGGTTTTACAAGAGCGCCCCACTGCAGAACAAAAACAACAACAGGAAGTACTGCATGCTGAATCCCAGAGATGTAAAAACCATTGCTGATGCCCGCAAAATTGTGGAAGAGCGCGGCCTGTCGCATGTGAAGGTCGGGCTGTTTGATAACGACGGCGTTATGCTCGGTAAGTACATGAGCAAGTCCAAGTTTTTCTCTTCGCTGGAAAACGGTTTTGCTTTCTGTGATGTGGTGCTTGGCTGGGACAGCAAGGACCAGCTGTACGACAATGTTAAATATACCGGCTGGCATACCGGCTACCCGGATGCGCCGGTTAGAATTTTGCCCCACTCCTGCCGTGAATTACCGCTGGAAAACGGCATGCTGCTGTTTATGGGGGAATTCAAGGATCAGGCGGAGACTATCTGCCCACGTGGCACTCTGCGTCGTGTGATTGAAAAAGCGGCAAACCTTGGGTTTGACGCTAAAGCTGCGCTGGAATATGAATTCTTCATGTTTCAGGAAACTCCGGAGTCTGTTCGTGAAAAAGGATTCCGCAACCTGAAGCCGATGACTCCGGACTGGTTTGGTTATTCTATTCTACGTAACTCGGTTCACTCTGACCTGTACCACCAGATTCTCAGTCTGGCGGAGGAGATGGACTTTCCGCTGGAAGGCATCCATACCGAAACCGGCCCGGGTGTACTTGAAGCCGCTATCGCTGTTGATTCAGCTGAAAATGCTGCAGATAAAGCTGCCCTGTTCAAAACCTTTATTAAAGTGCTGGCGCAAAAAAATGAACTGATGGCGACGTTTATGGCCAAATGGTCACCGGACTATCCCGGTCAGAGTGGTCATATCCATCTGTCGTTGTTTAACACGGGTGATGGCAAGTCAGCATTCTACGACCCTTCCCAAAAGCATAATATCAGCAAGATTCAGCGACACTTTATTGCCGGTCAGCAGCGCCTGATGCCGGAGTTTCTGCCAATGATTGCTCCGACTGTGAACAGCTATACCCGTTTGATTCCAGGCTTCTGGGCGCCAACCGATGCCACCTGGGGGGTTGAAAACCGCACTACGGCATTGCGGGTAATCCCCGGTTCGGAGAAATCTCAGCGGGTTGAATATCGTCTGGGTTCTGCGGATGCCAACCCTTACCTGTCACTGGCGGCAGCACTGGCTGCCGGACTGCAGGGCATTATTCACCAGTGGGAGCCGGATGATCAGGTGAAAGGCAATGCCTACGACCAGAATCATGCTCCAGAGCTGGCGTTACCTTCTACCCTGTGGGAAGCCGCACAGCGCTTCAAGCAGTCTGACGCTGCCCGCACCATGTTCGGTGATGAGTTTGTAGAACATTATGCCGCTTCCCGGGAGTGGGAAGAGCGAGAGTTCCGCAAGCATATTACCGACTGGGAAATGGATCGCTATTTCGAAATTATCTGAAGTTGGAGCAGAGCCATGAATAATATCCAGCAAACGGTCTCTCCCATTGATGGTTCCGTCTATGTTGAACGGACGCTGGCAACCCGGGAACAGATAGATCAGGCCACTGCATTGGCCGTTACAGCACAGCAGGCATGGAAGGGGACTTCCCTTTCCGAACGCAAGCGTATCTGCCGTCAGGCTGTGGATAACTTTGTCAGCCAGAAAGAAGAAATCGCTCAGGAAATTACCTGGCAGATGGGGCGTCCGATCCGCTATACCGCAGGTGAAGTCGGGGGCTTTACCGAGCGTGCCAGCTATATGATTGATGCAGCGGAAGAAGCACTGCGTCCTGTCACAACATCGGATAAAGAAGGCTTTACCCGTTATATCAAGCGGGAAGCGGTGGGTGTGGTGCTGGTTATCGCACCCTGGAACTACCCGCTACTGACTGCAATTAACAGCATTATGCCGGCACTTATGGCAGGTAATGCCGTATTACTGAAGCACTCTGCCCAGACACCGCTGTGTGCAGAGCGGATGGTTGAAGCATTTACTCAGGCCGGGCTACCTGAAGGTCTGTTCCAGTGCCTGCATATGTCACACCAGGATACGGAGTACCTGATTCAGTCTGAAGCGGTAAAGCATGTGGCTTTTACCGGTTCAGTACCGGCGGGTGCCACTGTTGAAAAGGCAGCGGCAGGGCGGTTTATCGGCATGGGACTGGAGCTGGGTGGCAAGGATCCGGCTTATGTTCGGGCCGATGCTGATCTGGATTATGCTGCCGAGACGGTTATCGACGGTGCGTTCTTTAACTCGGGTCAGTCCTGCTGTGGCATTGAACGGATTTATGTGGACGAAACCGTATTTGATGCTTTTGTGGAGAAAGCCGTAGCGCTGGTTAAAGCCTATCGTTTGGGCAGGCCGGATGATCCGGAAACGACACTGGGGCCGCTGGTTAAAACCAGCGCCGCTGATTTTGTCCGTGGACAGGTTGCAGAAGCTGTTGAGCAGGGCGCGAAGGCGCATATTGACCCGGAACTGTTCCCTGAAAGTAAAGCCGGAACACCTTATCTGGCTCCGCAACTGCTGACTGACGTTGATCACTCCATGCGGGTGATGACCGAAGAAAGTTTTGGCCCTGTCGTCGGTATCCAGAAAGTGTCGTCCGATAAGGAAGCCATTACTCTGATGAACGACAGTGAATTTGGCCTGACCGCTTCAATTTTTACTCAGGATATTGAAACCGGTGTAGATCTGGGTGAACAGGTGGAAACCGGTACTTTCTTTATCAACCGCTGTGACTATCTTGACCCTGCACTGGCCTGGACGGGCATCAAAAACTCCGGGCGAGGTTGCACTCTGTCGGTACTGGGTTATGACGCTGTAACCCGACCCAAGTCGTTCCATATCAAGTATTCACAAAAATAGACGTATGGATGGGGCCCCATATTATGAGCATTGAGCGTTTTACTTCGAACTGGAACTATCCGACAGCTGTTCGGGCGGGTATTGGGCGTATTAAGGATCTGCCTGCCGCCTGTCAGGAACTGGGTATTAACAATCCTCTGATCGTCACCGATCCCGGTTTGTGTGAGCTTCCGTTTGTACTGGATGCCATGCAGCACTGCCGTGAAGTGCTTTCAGGTTGCGGTATTTTTTCGGATATCAAAGGCAATCCTACCGGCGAAAACGTCACTGCAGGTGTGAAGGCCTGCCATGCCGGTCAGCATGATGGTGTTATTGCATTTGGCGGTGGTTCGGCGCTGGATGCAGGTAAGGCAATTGCCCTGATGGTCGGGCAACGCAGGGAAATCTGGGATTTTGAAGATGTCGGGGATAACTACCTTCGGGTCAATACCGAAGGCATGATTCCCGTTGTAGCCGTGCCGACCACCGCTGGCACCGGTTCTGAAGTAGGCCGTGCGTCCGTTATTACCGATCAGGCACTGAAAGTGAAAAAAATCATTTTTCACCCGGATATGCTGCCGAAAATTGTGATTCTTGATGCATCCCTGACTTGTGGCCTGCCGCCGCATATCACCGCTGCAACCGGTATGGACGCACTGTCGCACAGTCTTGAAGCTTACTGTTCTCCCTTCTATCACCCGATGGCTCAGGGCATTGCGCTGGAAGGTATTCGATTGGTGAAAGACTACCTTCCGGCAGCTGTCACAGATGGTAATAATCTTGAGGCGAGGATGCAGATGCTGGTAGCTTCAAGTATGGGGGCCACTGCATTTCAGAAAGGTCTGGGCGGCATGCATGCCCTGGCTCACCCGCTGGGGGCCTTGTATGACAAGCACCATGGCTTACTGAATGCAGTTCTGATGCCTTATGTGCTGAAGGCAAACGAGTCCGCAATTGCTGACAGACTGACATCACTCAGCCGTTACTTGGGTCTTGAAAACCCAGGTTTTGAGAGTTTCCTGAACTGGGTGCTGGAACTGAGACAGCAGCTGGATATTCCGCATACGCTGGCAGAGATTGGCATTGATGACCAACAGCTTGAAACGGTTGGTCAGATGGCAGTCGCTGATCCGTCAGCCGGGGGCAACCCGATTCAGTTTACAGCAGCTGAATACCAACAAATTATGATGGCGGCTATCAAAGGGGATACCTGATGAGGGTTGGACTACTTCTGTGTGACGATGTACGACCCGAGCTACAGCCAGAGCATTCAAACTACCCTGAGATGTTTGAGGCTCTGCTTAAAAGACAGTCAGAAGATATTGAACTGGTGACATACCGGGTGCTGGATGAAGAACTACCAGCAACAACAGCAGAATGCGACTACTGGCTTATTTCCGGTAGTCGTCACGGTGTAAACGACGGTTATAGCTGGATTGGCCTGCTGGAGGACTTTGTTCGCCGGCTTTATGCGGAACAGAGGAAACTGGTTGGTATTTGCTTCGGGCATCAGGTGATGGCTACGGCGCTGGGAGGCACTGTCGTTAAATCCGGAAAAGGATGGGGTGTCGGTTTATCGAAAAACGCCATTACTCAGCAGAAACACTGGATGCAGCCAACACCACCCTGGTCCGAGCAACAGTTCCGATTGTTGGTAAGTCATCAGGATCAGGTAGCGACATTACCGGATTCTGCTGAAGTTGTGGCTGGCAGTGACTTCTGCCCGTTTTATATGGTGCAGTACGGCGAACACTTTCTGAGCATTCAGGGTCACCCCGAGTTTAGCAAGCCGTATGCTGTAGCCCTGATGAACT
This sequence comes from Spongorhabdus nitratireducens, assembly GCA_947387575.1. Classification (GTDB taxonomy): domain Bacteria; phylum Pseudomonadota; class Gammaproteobacteria; order Pseudomonadales; family Endozoicomonadaceae; genus CANDOC01. The sequence goes on along the minus strand of CANDOC010000011.1, from coordinate 174,474 downwards.
GCAGACGCGAAAGCATTGGTGAAGATATTATCCAGCAGGGTGTTGATTCTCTGGCTGAAGATCCGGACAGTGATTTGATTTGTCACTGGATTGTCCGCTTCTTCCAGCAAACTCCCTGATCCATCCAGGATAGACAAAGAGGCTCGGCATTTTATGCCGGGCCTTTTTCTCTTCATAAGACTGAAAATTATTTTTCGTCTTATCTCTCGCTGTATTTCCTTACACCACAGGCTTTACCGGTTGATTTAGATGTGACTTCCCCACGGAATTCGTGATTTTTATTTGTTGTCACATTTGACAATAAACTTTGGTAGGGCTATAAATTGTCACAAGTGACAATTAACGAGGTTTGATCATGGCCAGACCGAGCAAAAAAGAAGAGAGAACCGAACAGGTACTGCAGGCATTTCAGCGCTGTGTTGCCCGCTATGGTCTGGAAGGCAGTTCGCTGGAGCGTATTGCTGAGGAATCAGGCCTGCAGCGCAGTCTGGTAAGACACTTTGTCGGTAACCGTAACGATCTGATTCAGCGATTGGCAGTACGGGTAGTTGAGCAGTCAGACCAGCAATGGCAGGAGCTGATTGACTGGCTACCTGCAACCAATGTGGTCGATCCCTTGCTGGATGTGCTGTTTGAGTATCACGGCTCCGATCCTGAACTGCTGATGGTGGTGGAAGCGATGATTTTTGCCTCAGCCCGTGACCCGTTCCTGAAAGAGCTGATGCAAGGGTGGATGCGCAAGTTTACCGAAAGTGTAGAGCTGTTATTGCGTCGGGATTTTCCGGATGCAGATCAGGCTGATATTGCGGCGGTAGGGTTCGGGATTGTTTCACTTTACATCAACCTGGATTCACTCAACCCGCTGGGAATGATGAGCCTTTATAAAGTACCGGCCAGACAGGCAGCTGAAAAGCTGATCGAATCTCTAAAAACCAGTTCTTAAAACAATAACTGCATCAAGCTGAGAGGAAAGTAGTATGCCGTGGACTTATATGTTGGGTATCGCCCTGATGCTGTGGGTTTGCTGGGACCTGATTACCGGGAGTGCCTGGCTGCACCGTGAGTATCACCGCTCCAGTGAACCTTTTGGCTACTGGTGCACCCTGTTGCTCTGGTTGGGCGTCGCTGTTTCCTGTTTCTACTGGTAAGGATTGATGATGGAGTTACCCAAGCATAATTCCGTTCTTCGTGGCCTGTACGTTGCCTTGCTTGTTTCCATGTTTGGTTTTCTTGGCTGGTGGGCAACAGTGCCCGATATCAGCAGCTGGTACTACTAAGTCAATTCGTACCGCTATTTAAACTTGTACCACTAATTAAAAGTAAAAGAGTCAGAGGCACCCAGAGGTGCGTAGAGGTAGAGAATTATGGGTGAAGACGCATGGCTGGAATATATCGAGTATATATCCTTTGATATATACGACTGGGTTGTTGTTTTCGCGGTATTGTTCCTGGGACTGGAAGTGCTGGACGAGATGGTTACCCGGCGTCTGAACAAAGAGCGTTTTCTGGAAACCCTTTCCAGCCTGTTTACCCAGGTGCCGTTCTATCTGGCAGAAACTGCCGTATTTGCCGGCGCAGTTTACCTGTATTTCTCCATCTACGAGTACATTCCCTGGAAGCAACCGGTCAATGGCTATACTGCTGTTCTGGTGCTGTTCCTTGCCGACTTTACCTACTATGTAGAGCACTATGCGCTGCACAAGGTGAGACTGTTGTGGATGGCTCATGCGGTGCATCACAGCTCCACCGTTATGAATACGGCAACAGCCTTCCGCTTCAGCCTGTTCGATCCGGTCGCTTCTGTCATTTTCCATCTGCCGCTGGTGCTGATGGGCTTTAACCCGATTCTGATTTTTGCTGCCGAAGTGCTGGTTCAGGCTTATCAGTTCTGGCTTCACAACGAAATGGTCGGAAAGCTGGGGCCGCTGGAATGGATATTCAATACGCCTTCACACCACCGGGTACACCACGGCTCTGATCGTAAGTACCTGGATAAAAACTTCGGCGGCATCCTGATTGTCTGGGATCGTTTGTTTGGAACCTTCAAGAAAGAAGAGGAGATTCCCAGCTATGGCCTGACTATTCCCATGACCAGTAAAAATCCGCTGGTTGTCCAATTCTCCGAGTTTCCGGCTCTTTTCAAAGATCTTCGCCGGGCACGAAATATCTCTGAATTCACCGGCTATCTGTTCCGGGGACCCGGCTGGAAGCCGCGCACAGATCCGTAACTGTTAGCTTGAGAAAAATGACTTTAGATGAGTCGTTTCAGGTAGATCGTTTTAGGTAAGTCGTTTTAGGTAAGAAGTCCGAGGCAATTATGCTGCGTTATTTGTTTATTACTCTGCTGGCCAGTCTGCCCTTTGGTTTGCAGGCTGCAGAGCTGGATGTTGAGCTGACCGGTATTCGCAACAGCCAGGGGAATATTCTGATCTCCGTGTTTAACAATGCTGCTGCGTTTAATGCCCAGGCTCAGAATAATGCCGAAATTTCGCTTTCCCAGAAAGCGCAGCAGGGAACGATGAAATTTCGGTTCACCAATCTGAATCCCGGGGACTATGCCCTGATGGTTCATCATGATGAAAACGGCGATGGTGTGGTGAATATGAGCGGCAGAATACCGACTGAGGGCTATGCGTTCAGTGGCGGTAAGGGGCGATCTTCTGTTCCAACATTTGACCAGGCGCGCCTGCATGTTGGTAATGGTGAAAACAGGGAAGTGATCAGCGTTATTTATCTGAAAAAGTAATCAGTGGGTGGTCACAGATGTTTCTGTGACCACCATAAGGGGGAAGTGAGATGAAGGTTTACATTATCAAGGCCTCCCGCAATAACAGCCTGTTCAAGGAATACAAAGGCTTTATGGCGGCTCCACCACAGAGCATTTATGCCCTGTCTGCGGTGACCCCGGACTGGGTGGATGTTGATATGGTTGATGAAACCTCGCAGGGCCCGGCTGATCCCGATATCAATGTTGATTTAGTAGCGATCTTCATGTCGACACCGGATGCCTTACGGGGTTATGAGCTGGGCGACCATTATCGCCGCCGGGGCATTAAGGTGGTTTTCGGTGGACTGCATGCGACGTTTGTTTCGGAAGAAACCCTGCAACATGCCGATGCCGTTATGCGCGGTGAAGCCGAACAGCTCTGGCCGCAGTTACTAAACGACTTTTATCAGGGAAAAATGGCCCAGCGTTATGAAAGTGCAGAGCCACCTTCCATGGTTAAGATGGCACCTTATCCGCACGATTACATCGATCTGAAACCCTACGATGAAATGGGCTCTGTCATGGTTTCCAGAGGGTGCCGGTTCAAGTGTGATTACTGCACTGTACATAAGTTTTTCCCGACGTTCCGCACCCGCCCGGTGGCAGAAGTTGTGGATGAAATCAAAGCATCAGGTCTCGAATATCTGGAACTGCATGCGGATAACCTGATTGCTGACCGTAACTATGCTCTGGAATTATTTGAAGCGCTTAAACCGTTGAATATCAAATGGATGGCAGAAGCGACCCTGAATATTGCCCAGCATGATGACATCCTGCAGGCAGCCGCAGAGAGCGGACTGTTCTATTTGCTGGTAGGCGTTGAAACCCCAAGTCAGGAAGCTCTGAAAGCCAGTGGCAAAGGCTTTATCAAGATTGACCGGGTGAAAGAAAATATTGCCAAACTGCACGAATATCAGATTGCTGTCGATTCAGCCATGATTTTTGGTTTTGACGCTCACAAACCGGATATCTTCGAGCAGTCGCTGGAATTTGCCGATGAGGTGGAATTCGATACCTGTTCAGCTGCAATCCTGACACCGTTCCCGGGAACTGAACTGTATCAGCGACTGGACCAGGAAGGGCGGCTGCTCACCAAAGACTGGTCACGCTATGACTGCAGTCATGCGGTATTTGAACCAAAACATATGACACCGGATGAATTGGAAGAAGGTGCTGACTGGTTCCACCGTAAATACAACAGTTTTGGTCGTTCAACCAAACGAAAAATGACTCGGGTAAAGAATTTAGGCGTCGCCAACGCCATGTACTTTTAACGGATATTCCTTTATATCCGGTGGTTTTGTCCGGTTAGACATATCCGGCTGCAGGAGACCATCGTTGAACAATATTAAATGGCGGGCGCTGTCAGGCACGGCAGCAGTACTGGTTGCCTGCTGGTTTCAGATTATGTGGCTGTGGGGGCTGATTATCCTGTTACTGGTTATACCGGATATTCGCAGTGGTCATACCCATTTTTTTGAGCCTGTCAGCCGCAGGGACAACCCGAAAACTTTCTGGTTTATCAATATCACTTGGCTGGTGTTGGCTGTCGGTCTGTTACTTCTCTGGTAACAGGCCGACAGCATCTTTTTGAACATTATTTAAACACTGGCAGCCGATCGTCAAAGGGGATAAACAAGCCTCTTTGACGACCCAGTGCCTATCAGTAAAAAGCAAATACCCTCTTGGCCCTGCCCCGAATAGCAACCAAAAGCTGCTGACTATCCATTTTGCCAGACTCTTTCCCCTGTCCTTATCTCACAAATGAGAAACGTTATCATCCATATTGAAATGTTATATTATAACAATTACACTAAGCGTCCTTTTCCAGAAAGGCATCTTTAGGGGAGCAGCTCAATGAAGCCAGGTATTCATCCGGAATATCGTGAAGTAGTGTTTCACGACACCTCATCAGACACATACTTTGTCATTGGCTCCACAGCCCAGACTGCACGCACGATTGAGTACAAAGGCCAGACGTATCCGTATATGACCATTGATGTATCCAGTGCATCACATCCGTTTTATACCGGTAAACAGCGCACTACCCAAAATGATGGGCGTATAGCGAGGTTTAACAAGCGCTATAAGACAGGTGGTACCAAGTAATGCAAGTGCTGAGTTCTTTGAAAAGTGCAAAATCCCGCCATCCGGACTGTCAGGTCGTAAAGCGCCGGGGGAGAATTTACGTCATTTGCAAATCCAACCCGCGCTTCAAGGCGGTGCAAGGTAAGTCGAGGAAAAAGTTCTAGTTGTTGCTGGCTGCTTAAGCGGCCGCTGCAGGGACGACCCGAAGACCTTCTGGTTTATTTCTGTCACTTGGCTAGTGTTGGCTGTCTGCTTGTTATTGATCTTGTATCAGGTCGGCAGCTTCTTTTTGTGACACAAAAAGCTCTTCGTCAAAGAGGTTTATCTGACCTCTTTGACGACCAGATAGCAATCAGCTCAAATCAGTGAGAAGCGAATACCTGTGTTTGCCCGTCTTCAGTGTAACTGTAGGTTTTATAGGCATCCTTCTGCGGGCCGAAATCCATACCGGGAGAACCCATCGGCATACCCGGTACAGTCAAACCCCGGATCGCCGGCTTTTCGCTTAGCATCCGCTTGATATCAGCGGCCGGAACATGACCTTCAACAGCATAATCACCGACAAAAGCGGTATGGCATGAACCCATACCGTAAGGCAGATCTGCTTCCTTCTTGTAGACGGTAACATCATCAACATTGAAGCTTTTTACCTTAAAGCGGTTTTCTTCAAGATGTTTGACCCAGCCGGTGCAGCAGCCACAGGTTGGTGACTTGAACACGGTAATGGTTGGCAGCGACTGTGCAGCAAAGCCCTGCAGGGAAACCAGCATCAGGGTCGTAGCAGCAAAAAAGGCTTTCAGCGTTTTCATAACAATATGCTCTCTTTCTTTTCGGGCTGTTCAGATAAAAGTCAGCCCGGCAGTTAAACCGTAAAAATCAACAAAACAGGATTTGTTGTGGCCTACTCAAGAAAGGAGACATTGGCCAGATAGATATCTGGTCTGGAAGCAAGAATTATTGGCTCACTGTCAGTCTGCCAGTGACGAATGGTGTGAACAGGATCTAACGTCTGCTGCGCAGTTATATACAGCAGGGCAAATAAAGGTTCCGGGTGATCGGGTAGAAAGGTCTGGGGCAATCCATCTGCACTTTCACATTCCGGGCAGAGTGTTTCAGCTTCTGCGGTAACCTGTGCCAGCTTGTCGGGCAGACAGCAGTCGTGAGCTGATACAGATTCTTCAGAGGTTACGGAGACAGGAAGCTCTGGCTGAAGGTCAGACGGTTGAGCATTGACGATCGGCACCAGACAGAACTGCAACACAGACAACAGCATCAACACCAGCAGAGTGGTGCCGAGAGGGCGACTGTAATGTTGTTGCAGATGGGTAAACATCGTACCGGGCTTTTCGCTTGCTTTGGATAGCACTGCCTGACTATAAACCTTACTGTGGCTGGAAGGTCAATGATCGGTATGGTTTCAGTATTTGCTCGCAGCATTCTATCTGTGATGGTGTTGATGTGATGAAGAATGCTGATAATAAGTAGGTAGAAAGAGTCGCTTCACAGAACCTGAACCGTAAATCAAACGAAGTTTATGCAGGCCATTTGATACTAAAATGGATACCTCGTTTTTGTGGTCGAAGCTAAGATTGTCTTTTAATACAGTACAGAAATATTCAGTGCTACTCACATCTCTTAGTGCTGTTAGATGCTCTAGAGCTTGAGGACCAACACGAAAGGAGATAGAAGTCGATTCTCTGTTTAACCATTGGCAAATTTTAGAGGCTTCACTGGAAGCGTATCTCTGTGGACTCAGCTTGAACGTATAGAAAGCTATTAACGCTAAGGCAAAACCCCAAAAAATAAACTTTGATTTCATGCTCTAGTGGACTTCTTTAAAAGTATACATGGAATCCGCTCTGACTTTTTCTGTCTGTATAAGGTTAATAAGAATGCAGCAGATTGAATAACAGGCTGCTGCGAGGTGGGGTTGTTAATTACCGGCCCCAAGAATGGGAGTTGCTCCCCAAAACCGTTATTCAAGCTGTCCTGTTGATTTTTAACTATTTGAGCAGTTCTTCATACACCGTTTCACCGCCGACGACAGTTTCAATAACAGTTGTCGTATGAATCATGCGAGCCGGCGTTTCAAACAGGTTCTGGCTTAACACGATGTAGTCTGCCTGCTTGCCAACTTCGAGTGATCCGATCTGGTCATCAAGCCCCAACTGATAGGCGCTGTTGATTGTATAGCCCTGAATCAGCTCTTCTAGTGACAGCCTTTCGTCCTTGCCCGGCAATACCATACTTGTTTCAACACCTGGACGCTGACGAGTCATGCCAACTTCAATGCCATAGAGCGGAGAGCTTTCCAGAAAACCTACCCCTGATGCCGGAAAATCACTGCCCATACTGACCATCAAACCACGCTCAAACATGGTATCGAATCGCATCTGTTGCTGCGCCCGGTCCTCTCCCAGCATGGTTTCCCAGCTGCTGAAAGACTGGTTAACGTTCTGGGCCCATGGCGGTGAAACCTGAGCAACCAGCCGGGCATCGGCCAGGCGTTGAATATCCTCATCGTTAATAAACTGCAAATGAGTGACTACATGACGTGCGGCACCATAACGGTTTTCCTTGCGCAGGTTCTCAAGCGCATTGATGGTTTCGTGCGCAGTACGGTTACCAATGGCATGAACCATAACCTGAATATTCTTTTTGTCGATCGGACGAATCAGTGCTTCCAACTCTTTTTCACTGAACAGGGTACTGCCACTGTGCCCGAGTCCGGAGTAGGGTCGGTAAACAGCTGCGGTGCCAGCCTCAAGCGTTCCGTCATTACTAATCTTGATTGCCTGCATCTGGAACCGGGGACTGAAATAACGAGACTTCAGTCGTTCAAATTCTGATAAGGCGTTTTCTGCACTTTGCTTGTCGAGAATAAAATGACTGGCCTGATAGTGGAGTGGAAGTTCTCCTTCAGCATCCATTTCTACCAGTGCCTGAAATGCACCTTCTCCGACCACAGGAATACCGGCGTCAAACAGAGCGGTAATACCGACCTGTGACAGCATCGGCAGCATGGTTTCATAGGCTTCAATAAAGTTGTCTTTATCCCCCAATCCCAGTTTTTTAAGGGCTGGCCAAAATGCTCCTGCTTCAACCAGCCAGCCGGTTGGGTTGCCATCCTTGTCCCGCTGGTAGTAATGCACACCGGGTACCGGGTCTGGTGTAGAGCTTGTGATTTCAAGTAGCTCCAGCCCTTTAGTGTTGACCCAGGCACTGTGAGCATCGCCGGCAATCAGAATAACAGGGCGGTCACTGACCGCTTTATCCAGTTGCTTTGCTGTTGGGCCATCAGGGCCGAAAATAGCAGGAAACCAGCCGAAGCCGAGAATGGCTTTTCGCTGCGGGTTGGCTGCAGCAAATTCTTTAACCTCCAGAACAACAGCATCGGGAGATTTAGCATCGATCAGTTGCGCTCCGGTGTTCATCAGTGCTGCAACGCCGGGGTGGATATGGGATGACACAAATCCGGGCATGATGAATTTGTTGTCACCATTGATGACTGTCGTATTTCCCCCTTTCAGACTTTTTACGTCTTCGCTCGAACCGATAGCGACAATTCGACCGTTACTGTACGCCATGGCAGATGCCCATGGCTGATCAGGGTTAGAGGTATAAATCCGGGCATTTTCAACAATGGTTTCCGCGGGTTCGCTGGCAGTCGAAAGTGTGCAGCCAAGGCTTAGCATCAAACTGGTAGCCAATAACAGGGCGGGCCTCAGACAAATCATGGAAGCTCCTTCGGAGATAGCTCAGGCAAGAGGGTTATCGAGGGATGGATATAAATTAGCGCAAAAGCTAACAGTGTTATAAATTGATATCAACAATCCTGAATCGAGGCTGTTCAGTTTTAACTGTGTCCTTGTTATCTACCTGAAGAATCTTCGGACTATCAGCTTATATCGTGCTGTTTTTTAGAATGATCCATGCTTTTTAAAGCGATTTTTTAACTGTGACGTATTTCCTAAAGTAGCGGCTGACAACCTTCTGACCCTGTGCGGCAGGCCTCCCGTTATTCAGCTACAGACATTTAACCGAGATGCCCGCTGCTTCTGAAGAACATTCGAGGCTCTCATGTCTGAATCTCCGAAAAGTCTGCGTGAACTGCTTGAACTGTTGCAGCAAGAAAAACAACTTTTGTCTTTTAATCGGGAACATGCGCTGGAACCGGACCTGAGCGCCGCCGCTCAGGCCGGACAGAATATAGGGGAAACCTCCCCGGCGCTGATGTTCAATAACCTGCAGGGCTATCCGGGCAAACGTATTGTCCTGAATACGGTGTCTTCCTGGCCTAACTATGCCCTGTCCATGGGGCTGCCGAAAGAATCCTCCCAACAGCAGATCTATCAGGAAGTGCTGCGACGCTGGTCAGACAGTCCGTGGGAACTGCAAGAAAAAACAGAACAACCGCCTTTTATGGACAACATTATTGAAGGCGATGACATCAACCTGTTTGAACTGATTCCCCTGTTCCGCGGCAATGAACGTGATGGTGCGCCGTATATTACCAAGGGAGCCTTTATCAGCCGGGATATTAGTGAACCGAATAATGACGACAAGGAAAATGTTTCCATCTACCGGGTACAGGCCAAGGGCAAGAATCTGCTGTCTGCCCAGTTTGTGCCGGGGCATGACTGCGCCAGACATCTGAGTATCGCTGAAGAGCGCGGAGAAAATCTCAAGGTCGCCATAGCTATCGGGGTACCACCGGCCTTGTCCGTAGCAGCCTGCTCTCCGCTGCCTTATGAAGAAAGTGAGTTCAAGCTGGCTGCAGCGCTGCAGGATTCCCCCTTTGAAGTTTACAAGTCAGAACATACCGGTCTGAACCTGCCCTGGTCTGCTGAATACATCATTGAAGGCGAAATTATTGCCGGCGAACGAGAGCATGAAGGACCGTTTGGTGAGTTTACCGGTTTCTATTGCGGTAACCGCAAGATGCCACTGTTCAAGGTGACCCGGGTTATGCACCGTGATCAGCCGGTATTTGAAAATCTGCATCTGGCCCGCCCCATGAGTGAAAGCGATTACATCATGGCATTTAACAATGGCGTGGCCATGCACCAGGAGCTGAAAACCAACTTCCCGGGTATTAAGGCAGTGAACGCACTCAATTGCTATGGGCTGGTAACCATTATCTCTATTGACCAAAACATGGGTGGCATTGCCAAGTCGGCGGCCCTGCGTGCAATGACTACTGCACCGGGTCTGATCTCTGCCAAAACCGTAATTATGGTGGATGACGATGTTGATCCGTTCGACATGTATCAGGTGATGTGGGCTATGTCCTGCAATATGAATCCCCAGTTTGATGTTTCCCTGATTAATGGTTTGCCATCAGTCGGACTGGATCCGGCTTCTGTCCCGACAGGAATCACTGCCAAGATGGTAATTGATGCCTGCCGTCCCACAGCGCCTGACCTGCGCGGCAACAGCAAGCCCAAAGAGGACATTGTTCATCCAACCGGAACTGGTGAGTGGGAACAGAAACTGACTGCCATGATTAAGGCGCTTTAAGGAGGTTGTCATGACTCAATGTGTTCGTTGCGGCAAACAGAATGCTGAAGTAATGACCGAGGCCAGTGACAAGTCCTGGATCCTGTACAGCTGCCCTGATTGCCGTTATGCCTGGCGTACGACGGAAGTGGTTGAGAATCGTACCCGGGAACAGTTCCCAAAGGCTTTTCAGTGGACTGATGAAACGATGAAGTCGTTTACTGACTTTCCCCGCATCACAACCCGAAAGAACAAGCAATAACTCTTCGATAGCAGCGGTCTTCTGTGATGCCTGAAGGCCGCTTTCACTTGTTCGGGCGACTGAGTAACAAGGCGGTGTCCATGCAGAAAAAACGACTGACGATTGGTATGAGTGGTGCCAGTGGCGCCGAACTCTGTGTCTATCTGTTAAAAGCGCTGCAACAACAGGAAGGCTGGGAAAGCCATCTGGTTATTACCGACAGCGCATTACTGACACTGGAGCACGAAGTTGGCATGAATGAGCAGCAGCTGTATGAGCTGGCTGATCATGTATATGGCCGTAATGAAGTGGGCGCCAGTATTGCCAGCGGTACCTTCAAGACCGAAGGAATGGTGATTATCCCCTGCAGTATGAAAACCCTCGCCGGTGTTCGTACCGGCTATTCCGACAGCCTCCTGCTGCGTGCTGCAGACGTCACTTTGAAGGAACGGAAGAAGCTGGTGTTGGTGGCACGGGAAACGCCGTTGAACAGCATTCATCTGGACAACATGCTGACCCTTTCCAATATGGGCGTGGTGATGATGCCGGCCATGATGACGTTCTATAACCAGCCCGAAACAGTAAGGGATATGAGTCTGCATCTGGTTGGCAAGGTGTTGAACGAGTTTGGCCTTGAAATGCCGGGTTTTCGCCGCTGGGGCAGTGAGCTTTGCAAGCCTTTACCTGAAAGCAAATAACAGGGCACAGGGATGATCAGAATCTTATTACGCCTGACTGCTGTTGCCAGTTTGGCCACCTTATCTGCTACGGCTTTTGCCAGTGCCAATAATCATTACATCAGTGGTATTGAAGGCGTTAATGCTGCCAGTATTGCTCCTCCGGGTTTTTACTACCGTATGTACAATGTCTTTTATCATGCGGGCAAGTCGATGGATCGTCATAGTAAAAGACAGCAAGTTGGTTTCGACAGCAAAGTGCTGGCAATCGCTAACCGGTTTCTGTGGGTAACAGATCAAAAACTGCTGGGCGCCGATGTTTTCATGGATGCCACCCTTCCGCTGGTTAACACCAATCTGGCGATCAAGGCAGCCGGTGTTGATGATGACAGAAGTGGTTTGGGAGATATCAATATCGAGCCGTTTGGTCTGACATGGCGCGGAGACGGCTATCAGGCTGCATTTGGCTTGTCGGTTTATTTGCCGACGGGATCATATGATCGCAATAAACCCGCTTCTCCCGGTAAAGGCTACTCAACCTTTATGACGACGCTGGGCGGAACGCTGATGCTGGATGAGGATAAAACCTGGTCTGCATCGATCCTGACCCGTTATGAAGTCCACTCCCGCAAGAAGCACAGTCACTTTACTCCGGGAGATGACTTCCATTTTGAGTGGGGTGTTGGCAAGACTTTCCAGAATGGCTGGAATGCCGGTATTGCCGGATACAGCCAGTGGCAGGTTACGGATGACAAGGGCCGGGATGCTGTAAACCGGCACGTCCATGACCGGGTTCATGCTGCCGGGCCGGAACTCACGATAGCTCTGCCAGCCAGCAGAAGTTCTGTTAACCTCCGGGCTCTGAAAGAGTTTGGTGCCAGAGACCGTGCTGAAGGCACGGTGGCTACCCTGACTTTTACCCATATGTTTTGAGCCGAAAACAGGTTGTTAGCAGGAGGCTGATTGATGATAGCGCTTGAACGACACTATAAATCCCAGCCCCTGCGTCTGGATGCCTGCCGTATGGGAAATGATCTTAACGTCAGTGTTTATGGCGGCAAGGTACCTCATATTGGTGGTGTTGTTATGGGATTTATGAGCCCGGCGTTGCATGAAGCGGATCGCCTGACCTATACCGAACAGGTCGTCTCTCTTCAGGGACACAAAGATGTTGAACTGGCGCGCCCAGTGGCTAAAAAGCTGGCTAAAGCGTTGGAATGTACCGTCGTTGCAGCCTGTGGTGTTCATTATCCGAATATTCTGATGGAGGATATTCTGGAGATTGAGCAACGGGTAATGGATATGGTGGCAGAGTTGATAACAAAGCTGTCTACCTCAAGCACAGAGCCCTGCGAGTAATGAAAGGTCTGGTTGAAAGTGGTCGGGTGAGCCTGAAAATGCTGCGGTATTTTTATGTGCTTTCTCAAACCGAGCATTTTGGGAAAGCTGCCAGGCTGCTGAATATCACCGCCTCCCCCCTGAGCTTCAAAATCCGTCAGCTGGAAGAGCTACTGGGTGTTGAGCTGGTGTACCGCAATTCGCGCCATGTTGAACTGACGGAGGCTGGCGCGCAGCTGGCCTGTGAATGCAGGCTGATTTTTGACCATATGGATAATGCCCTGAACAAGGTCATTCGAATCGGCCGGGAACAGAATAATATCGTCAATATTGGCCTTAACAGCTCGGTTTTCCAGGCCGGCTTTGACCAGGTTATGACCCGGTTCAGGAAGCTCTGTCCTGACAGTAAGGTAACTTTTCACGAGATCAGTCCTATCGAGCAAAAACGACGACTGATTGATAACTCCATAGACCTGGGATTGGTCCGTTACTCTGATACCGAAAATATCGAACCACTGTCACGCATGAAATGTTACGAAGAAAACATGTTTGTTGTGGTTTCACACCGGCATTCATTCAGCAGTCTGAAGCAGGTTTCATTATGGGATATCAGACAGGAAGAGATCATCCTGCTGAACCGGAACCTCTCGGCAACGGCCCAAATGGTAGTTAACAGCTGTCTGGCTTTGGGCTTTAACCCCTCAATCCGGCAGGAAGTTAATGAGGTTCAGACCCTGATGGAGGTTATTCGGGTCTGTGATGATGTTGTTGCTGTCGTACCTGAAAGTACTGCCAGAGCCAGCAATCAGTTCCATATCCTTGAACTCAGGGAAAAGCTGCCGGCAGATCTTTACGCTATTTATCTTGATGATCAGCTGACCCGGGTGGGCCAACAGTTTTTAAAGGCACTGCAGTCGGCTTCAAACCCTGAAGAGGTGTGACTTTTCCTTTCAGCAGTTGTTAGCCGGATTCTTGATAATGCCTTGTTGTGTGAGCTGCTGCAGAATATCACTGCACTTCGCCTTGAAATGTTCTCTCAGTAGTCTGACTGCCGGTGTAATCGACTGTCTGCCGGGGCAAATAAGCCAGAGTTCTGTCTGAGGGGGCTGAAAGTCAGGCATGACATTAACGACCCTGCCTGCCAGTAAATCTGCGGCCATATCCAGGCTGGATTTGATCGCCAGTCCCTTGCCGGATACACACCAGCGTCTTACAAGGTCACCGTCATTGGAAGCACGATTGCCGGTCATCTTGACCTTATACTCGGTGCTGCCATCCGAAAACTTCCATACATCATGCAGAATATCGTGCAGCTGATAAAAGAGCCCGTTGTGTGATGCCAGATCATGCGGATGTTGTGGGGTACCGTTCTGGGCCAGATAGTCCTCTGTCGCACACAGTACGATAGGCACGTTACATATCTTGAAGCCGTAAAGACTGGCATCACCGGGTGAACCGTAGCGCAGAGCCATATCAACCGAGTCCCGGTAGAAATCGATATTACTGTCACTGATATGCGAGCGCAGGCTAACGGATGGATATGTTTCCATAAATTCATCAAGCCAGGGCATCGCCAGATTGCGCCCAAGGTCTGACGATAAGGCAATGCGCAGCTCTCCGTCTACGTTATCCAGATCATCCCGGACATTCTGGCGCGCCCTTTCGAGCATCATCAACGCCTGTTCGCAGCTTGGAAGATATTTTTCACCGGCACCGGAAAGTTTCAGGTGTCGTGTGGTTCGAATAAACAGATCAACGCCCAGAGCCTTTTCCACCCGTTTGATGGCTGCACTGGCTGTTGCTGTGCGCATATCAAGGCTGGCTGCAGCAGCAGTAATACTTCGAAACTCTGCGACTCTGAGCACTACCTGAAGATCTTCCAGTAACATATTTTCAAAAATATTTTGATAATGATTCGGTTGTTGTGCTGTTTAATGGCTGCTAATCAAGCTCTACTCTTGTATCCAGTGACTACTTAACTGGAGGCTGCAATGAAAGCAGTAGGTTATCTCAAATCCTTACCCATCGATGATGTTGATTCACTGGTCGATATTGAACTGCCACAGCCAATTGCCAGCGGGCGTGATCTGCTTGTCAGGGTGAAGGCCATCGCCGTAAATCCTGTGGATTATAAAATCCGTCAGAATGTGGCACCTGAAGATGGTAATTATAAAGTGCTGGGCTGGGATGCCGTTGGCGAAGTTGTTGCGGCAGGTGAAAATGTCTCTCAGTTCAAACCCGGGGATACCGTTTTCTATGCCGGTGACCTGACCCGTCAGGGCAGTAATGCCGAGTATCAGCTGGTCGATGAACGCATCGTTGGTCGCAAGCCTAAAAGCCTGTCTGATGCTGAAGCCGCAGCGCTCCCTCTAACAGCTATTACGGCATGGGAACTGCTGTTTGAACGTCTGGAAATTCAGCAGCAGGAAGCAGGACATCAGCAGAAATCAAACGAAGTTATTCTGGTCGTTGGTGCTGCGGGTGGAGTCGGTTCTATTTTAATCCAGCTGGCCAAAGTCCTGAGCGGCGCCACCATTATTGCGACAGCGTCGCGAAGCAGTTCCAGAGAGTGGGTTCAAAAGCTGGGAGCTGACTTTGTTGTTGATCACACCAAATCCCTGCAACCCCAGATTGAAGCGCTGGGTATTGGGCCAGTGACTCATGTTGCCAGTCTCAATAGTACTGATTCCTATATCGACAGTTATGTAGAGCTGTTGGCTCCTTTCGGAAAAATTGCGCTGATTGATGACCCTGAAACCCTGGATATCAAGAAGCTGAAGCCCAAGAGTTTGTCGCTGCACTGGGAGTTTATGTACACACGCTCGATGTATCAGACAGCCGACATGAATGAGCAGAATCGTTTGCTTGACCGGGTATCCGAACTGGTTGATGAAGGTTATATCCAGACAACGGTGGGTAAGAATCTGGGCATTATCAGTGCAGATAATCTGAAGGCCGCACATCAGGAACTGGAATCTGGTCGTTCAATCGGAAAGATTGTGCTGCAGGGATTTTAATCAAACCTCATTTGCATCATCGGGAGTTAAAAATGTCTCAACTTACAATCGTTGCAAATATCACAGCCAAAGCAGACAAGATTGAGCTGGTAAAAGCAGAGTTAAACAAGCTGATTGCTCCAACACTTGCTGAAGAAGGCTGCATCAATTACGACCTGCATCAGGATAATGAAAACCCGGCCCATTTTATGTTTTATGAAAACTGGGCATCCCGTGAACTCTGGCAGGCGCATATGGGTGCTCAGCATTTGAAAGATTATCTGGCTGCCACAGAGGGCGCAGTTGAAGCTTTCACCGTCAATGAAATGACCAGGGTTGGCTGATTAATGCAAAAAATTATACTGATCACCGGTGCCACGGATGGTATCGGGTTTGAAACCGCCAGAATGCTGGTATCACAGGGGCATCATGTGCTGCTGCACGGGCGTAATCCGGACAAGCTGAAAAATGTTCAGCAAAAATTATCCGGTTTGTCAGACAGTGGACGTATTGAAAGCTTTGTTGCTGACCTGTCCCGCTTGTCTGAAGTTAAAACACTGGCTGAAACGATTGCTCAGCAGCATGCAAAGCTGGATGTGATTATCAATAATGCAGGTGTCTATCGTACCGAGAATACACGCACTCAGGATGGTTTGGATGTACGTTTTGCCGTCAACACTGTTGCGCCATACCTGCTGACAAAACGGTTACTGCCCTTGCTGGATGAGGCAGGCAGAGTCATTAATCTGTCTTCTGCAGCACAGGCCCGGGTTTCCCCTGAAGCACTGGCTGGCAAAGGCCTGTTATCCGATAGTGAAGCCTACGCCCAGAGCAAGCTAGCACTGACGATGTGGTCCCGGCATATGGGATTATCTCTCAAGGACAGTGGACCTGTGATTGTTGCCGTAAACCCGAAATCATTGCTTGGCAGCAAGATGGTAAAGGACGCCTACGGCATCGCAGGCGGTGACTTGAGTATCGGTGCAGATATTCTTTGTCGTGCGGCGCTGTCTGATGAATTTGCTACGGCTCATGGGCAGTATTTTGATAATGACTCAGAACAGTTCAGTGCTCCTCACCCTGATGCGCTGGACACCAGAAAAGTCGAACAAGTGCTGACTGCTATCGAAGATGTTCTGATGCAGGTTTCTGGTGTGGCCTGGTTCTTTGGTTGAGAGCGGCCGGTTGCTGTTTGGTGTTTGAGCACCTATCCGGCCCCGGTATTTTGTTCTCCCATTAACACTGGCTTTTCAGGTGTACTCTACAGGTCATCAGAAAACTGCTCACGCCACTCTTCGCGTTCTTCAGGGCTGGCATTGATATAGTCCAGCCACTCCTCAAGGTCATAACGTGGATGGGGTACATAAATATCTCCATCGCAGCTGCATGGAGAAAATACGGCGGAACTGGATAGAAGTGAGTCGTAATTTAAAGGAAGGGGTTTTTGAGCAATATCACAATTGAGCAGATCATGCGCCTCCGCGGCACCACCGCTATAAAGGGTTGATCCCATATCTGTCAGCTGTTCACCGACGAGTCCTACGGATAGTAATTCGTTGTCATCAACATTGCCTCCACTCCGGTCTGTAAACCAGAAAAACGGCATCTGACTTTCAGTTTCACGGCAAATAGCCTCCAGCTGCAAGTAGTAGCCCGTCAGTACCAACTGCTGGTCTTTGTACTTGAGCGTAAACTTGACCTCATCACTATAAAGGCCATCTTCTATCAAGGTCAGATGCTTCCCGTCAGCTGTTGTCAGCTCATACTGGCGGTGTTTGTATTGGTATTCCGGATTGCTGAATAGCTGGTGTTTAACTTGGTAGTAACCCGCAGGTATCTTTTCCGACGGAGTGCAGCCGGAGATTAGAATCAGAGTGCTGAAGCAAAGAAGAAAGGGACGACAGGTAAATAAGGACATGGAGTGGTTGCATGTATTCAGGAATTAACTTCAGCATTCCATTTTAATAAATACGACGCAACCACCGGCACTTTTGATCAGAGTAATGCGTTGCCTCAGGAATCATGCAGCCTGACGGGAAGAATCGCCTAGTACCTCTGCCAGATTGCTTCGGGATAACTCACCTTGCAGGCTGCCCTCTTCATCAACGACTGGCAGGTGATATTCTGTATCCAGCGTTTCCGGGATCACGGATTCGAGTATGGCGTCCGGAGATACAGCCTCGAGCTCTTCTATCAGCGTTTCATTCAGAGCTGCTTCAGCATTATCTTCTGCGGCCTGTTCCAGTGTCTCCTGCAGCAATATACCTTGATAGCCATCTTCATTGACGTAATAGCCGTAATCCTCGGGCAGCTTTTTCATTTGCTCCAGTGCTTCGCCAATAGTGTTGGCGGTAATCCGGCTGATTGGCGGGTTCATAACCGTTTCGACAGTCAGGGCTCTGGCGCGGTTCACGTCCTTAACAAACGCTTCCACATATTCTGTCGCAGGGTTTAGCAGGATCTCTTCCGGTTTGCCTTGCTGTACCAGCTCGCCGTCTTTCAGAATGGCAATCTTGTCACCCAGACGAAGAGCCTCATCTAGGTCATGAGTAATAAAGACAATAGTCTTGTGCAGTTTGTCCTGTAGTTCGATCAACTGATCCTGCATTTCACTGCGAATCAGAGGATCAAGAGCTGAAAATGCTTCGTCCATCAGCAGGATTTCAGCATCTGTGCAGAGGGCTCTGGCCAGACCAACACGTTGCTGCTGACCACCGGAGAGCTGGGATGGGTATTGTTGCTCGTAACCTTTAAGACCGACTGTTTCCAGCCATTCAGTTGCTTTCTGGTGGCGAACCGGTTTCTTGACGCCCTGAACGGCCAGACCGTAGCTGACATTTTCCAGTACGGTTTTATGAGGCAGCAGGCCGAAGCGCTGAAATACCATAGACATCTTGTGACGTCTGAACTGTTCCAGCTCCTTTTTGTTCAGTTCCATCACATCAACACCGTCGACTAATATTTTGCCTTCGGTAGGGTCAATCAGGCGGTTAAAGTGACGAATCAGGGTTGATTTTCCGGAACCGGACAAGCCCATGATCACGAAGATCTCACCCCGGTTAATCTTCAAGTTGATATCTCTGAGGCCGAGGGTGTGTCCGGTTTCAGCCAGCAGTTCATCCTTGCCGGCTCCCTCATGCACCTGTGACATCACCGATGCCGGGTATTTACCAAATACCTTGTAGAGCTCACAGATTTCGATCAGCGCCTGTTCAGCCATGACTGAGTTCTCCAAGGTGTTTTTGACTGCGTTTGGCCCAGGCCTGAGACACCCGGTCAAAGATAATTGCCAGCACCACTATCGCCAGACCGTTCAGCAGGCCAAGGGTGAAATACTGGTTAGTGATGGACTTCAGCACCGGCTGCCCCAGCCCTTTAACGCCGATCATGGAAGCAATAACGACCATTGCCAGAGCCATCATGATGGTCTGGTTAATACCCGCCATAATAGTCGGCATCGCCAGTGGCAACTGGACTCCGAACAGTCGCTGGAAGGGGTTGGCACCGTAGGCGGTAGCCGCTTCCAGTACCTCCCGATCGACCAGTCTTATCCCGAGGTTAGTAAGCCGGATAACCGGGGGAATAGCGTAAATAATGACTGCGATCAGACCCGGGATTTTGCCAATGCCCAGCAGCATTACAACCGGAATCAGGTAGACAAAGGCGGGCATAGTCTGCATCACATCGAGCATCGGCGTGACAATATTCTGAACCCGGTCAGAGCGCGCCATTGCAATACCGATAGGAACCCCGAGCGCAATGGCCAGCAGGGTACAGACCGTGATCATGCTAAGGGTCCGCATGGTATTGTCCCACATGCCGAAGTAACCGATGGCGAGCAGGGCAACTACGACACTGCCGGACAACTTCCAACTGCGGCTGGCGAGATAAACCAGTCCGGTAATAGCACCCAGTACCAGCCACCAGGGTGATTGCAGCAACAGCCGCTCAAACCAGATCAGAAAATTCAGCAGGGGGTCAAAAACGGCTTCAATAACATCGCCGTATTCCCTCGAGAAGTCCCGATATGCGCCATCCAATGTTTTACGAATAGCTATCAGGTCGCCCCGTTCCATCTGGGGAAAGTCTGTTAACCAGGATTTTTCTGCCATAAGCTGAGCCTGCCTTTGCCTTACTGCCCGGAAAGTTGATTGGCTAAGTTTTAACCAGAGTCGTTAATCAGAGTTCAGCCAGTGCCTTGTTGACTTTTTCTGCAGCTTCCTGAGGCAACCACTTTTTCCACTGGTCAGGGTTATTTTTCATGAAATGCTCCATGGCGATTTCACCGTCGGCCTGCTCATCTTCCATCCAGGCCAGTAAACGGTTCATATCCGCATTAGTGAAGGAGCGTTGCTGTAAGTACTGATAGGCAGAAGGTGCTTTGGCAGCAAAAGATTCGGTTGTGACTGTATGCACCGGTGAAGGGGGATACATGGTTGCTTTTGGTTTCAGACAGTCGCTTTGGGAGATGCAGGTGATGTACTCGTTTTTATCGACACCGGTACCGAAATCAACCTTTACCATCTCATATTTGCCCAATACGGCTGTTGGAGCCCAGTAATAACCAAACCAGGGTTCTTTGCGTTCGTAGGCTTTGGCCAGTGATCCGGCCAGTCCGGCACCGGAACCCGGATCGAGCAGCTCAAAGCCGGATTCTTCCAGCTTCAGGGCATTAAATAAATTACCTGCTGTTGTCTGGCAGTTCCAGCCGGCGGGGCATCCATAAAAGGCACCTAGTTCAGGATCTTCCGGGTGCTCAAATATCGTCGCATGCTTCTTGATACCTTCAATCGTAGCCAGTGAAGGATTGTCGTCTACAAGGTACTTGGGTACCCAGAAACCCTCTTCACCACCATCTATCAGGGCCTGACCGGCATAGCGCAATCGTTTTTCTTCAACCCCCTTGTCCAGCGCAGCTTTCATTGCGTTGCTCCAAAGCTCCGGTGCAATATCCGGTTCGCCTTTTTCAACCATGGAAGTTCCGGTAGGCATAGTGTCGCCTGGTACCAGCTCGGCTTCACACCCAAAGCCATGCTCCAGAACAAACCGGTCGATATTTGCAATCAGGGTGGCGGAGTTCCAGTTCATGTCAGCAATAGTGACTTTGCCGCAGGAGTCGCCGGCAAAAGCCGGGGTGGCAAACAGGGCGCTGATAGCGAGGACTGCAGAACCTGCAGTCTTAATACGTTGCATCATAGTTCCGCTCTTATGTGCTGCTTTTATTATTCTATCGGGTAAGGTGCGCTTGGCATTTTTATTGACCATAAAAATCTTTTATCCCGTATGAGTGACAAAAAGATCCTGCTTTCGCTCATGGCTTTTTATTTCGCTCATGGCTGTTTTATGGCATACCCACTTTCTGCCGTATAGGTTACAGAACTAATAATTAGACATCAAATCAATAAGTGGAATAAAAACCGGAGGAAGGTGGGTATCGGGCTTTATTCAGCCCGATTTCCAGAGAAATTATCAGAAATGTGTGAAGGGGTTTTTAGGGTGCGATCGCTTCGATGGCAAGTACTGGAGCAGCATCAATTGTCTCGGCATCCATCATGGTGGCAACGCGCTGCAGGGCTGATAGCAGCTGGGTTTTCTCCCAGTCCTGCAGTGATTCAAAGCGGTTGATAAACTTCTCATGCAACAGTGGTGGAGCTTCTGCCAATACTTTACGGCCTTCGTCGGTCAGACGGGCATTGACTATCCTTTTATCACCGGAGCAACGAACCCGGGCAATTAACTGGCGATCTTCCAGTCGGTTCAGAATCGTTGTAACAGTGGCCTGGCTCAATGAAACATGTTGCGCCACCCTGCGTACGGTCACATCGCCCAGTGACTCGATAGCTCTTAACACCATTACCTGCGGAATAGACAGACCACAGACTTTGAGCATGCGTTTTGAGTGAAGATCAGTCGCACGGATGATTTGTCTCAGGGACACCAGTACATCGTTCCAGTAACAGGGTTCTGTCATTTCATTTTCACTGCTAGAGGGGTTATTGAATCGTGGTTCTTATTTGCCATAAAGACAGCATAAACTCAAATTTGTTTTGATCTCAAATGTTTATAGATATAACCTTTCGCCCTCAAATTTAGCTGGAGATGATCATGAATTGTTTTCTGATCACAGGAGTTCTAGTTCCTAATGTCTGATCAGACACCCCAAAGGCTGCCCCGCTACAGCCTGAATCCCCCGGTTTTCTGGGGCGCCTCACTGCTTATTCTGTGTCTTGTTGGCTACACAATCGCTTTCCCGAAAAGTGCCGGCACCCAGTTTGGCCTGTTGCAGGCCAGTATCATGACCAATGCCAGCTGGTTCTATGTCGCCGCTGTTGCCCTGATCCTGCTCTGCGTAGCCTATCTGGGCTTATCTCGTTACGGTGATATCAAGCTGGGCCCTGACCACTCGGAGCCGGATTACAGCTTTGGTTCCTGGTTTGCCATGCTGTTTTCTGCCGGTATGGGTATTGGCCTGATGTTTTTCGGTGTGGGTGAGCCGGTTATGCACTTCCTGTCACCACCGGTTGGAGAAGCCGGAACTATTGGTGCTGCGAAAGAAGCCCTGAACATCACCTTCTTTCACTGGGGACTGCATGCATGGGCCATTTACGCCATTGTGGCGCTGATTCTGGCCTTCTTTGGCTATCGTCATGGACTGCCGCTGACACTGCGTTCTGCTCTTTACCCGCTTATAGGTGACCGGATTCACGGCTGGGCAGGCCATGCAATCGATATCTTTGCGATTCTGGGTACTGTATTCGGTGTTGCTACTGCGCTTGGCTATGGTGTTTTGCAGGTCAATTCCGGTCTGAACTACCTGTTTGATGTTGAAGTCTCCACCCAGGTTCAGGTTGTGCTGATTATTGTGATCACCGCCCTGGCCACTCTCTCGGTTGCTTCCGGACTGGATAAAGGTATCCGGATTCTCTCCGAAGCCAATCTTGGGTTGGGACTGCTGCTGATGGCGCTGATTATTATTCTGGGACCGACAGTGCTGTTGCTGCAGATGTTTATCCAGAATACCGGTAGCTACCTGTCCGATATCGTTAATAAAACATTTAATCTCTATGCTTATGAGCCTAACGACTGGCTGGGCGGCTGGACTTTGTTCTACTGGGCATGGTGGCTGTCCTGGTCACCGTTTGTGGGTATGTTTATCGCCCGTATTTCCCGTGGCCGGACTATTCGGGAGTTTGTGCTGGGTGTGCTGTTTGTGCCGACTGCGCTGACGTTCCTCTGGATGACTGTGTTTGGTAACACTTCCATCGATATGATCATGCATGGTGGCGCAACCGAGCTGGCAGAAGTGGTTCAGAGTGATGTGTCGCTCGCTCTGTTCAAGTTCCTGGAACACTTCCCTCTTTCTTCTGTCCTGTCATTCCTCGCGATCATTATGGTGGTGATCTTTTTTGTAACTTCATCCGACTCCAGCGCTATGGTCATTGATATGCTGGCTTCCGGCGGGGACAGCAAGACGCCGGTTTGGCAGCGGGTATTCTGGTCCAGCATGATTGGTGTGGTCGCCATGGTATTGATGCTGGCTGGCGGCCTGAAAGCATTGCAGACGGCGACTATCGCAACAGCACTGCCTTTCTCCATGATTCTACTGGTTTCAGCTTACGGGTTGATGCGGGCGCTGGCTGTAGATGCTGCCAAGAAGGAAAGTCTGGCGCAGACTACACTGACTCCGAAGGTTGGCCACAAGCCAATCCCATGGCAGGCCCGACTCAACAATCTGGTGCATTTCCCCCGTCGTAAGGATGTAAAGAAATTCCTGGAGGAGATTGTTATTCCGGCGATGGAGTCTGTTGCAGGTGAACTGGAAAAACAGGGTGTTGAAAGCACTATCAGTGTTGATGAAAAAAGAGGTGTTCCGACGCTTAATGTCCTGCATGGTGACGAACATGACTTCCGCTACAAGGTATCACTACGTTCGTTTATTCAACCCAGCTTTATGGTTGAAGAAGACGAGGATGAGCGTAAATACTTCCGTGCTGAAGTATTCCTGCAGGAGGGTGGTCAGGATTACGACATCATGGGTTACACCCGTGAGCAGGTAATCGGCGATATTATCGACCAGTATGAGAAGCATATGCACTTCCTGCATATGGTGCGCTAGCGCCTCATAAGTCCGTGTATGTTTAATGACATACCAGAATGCCCGGCATCTGCCGGGCATTTTTTTATATCTTCAGAAGAAACATTCAGGGCCGTGAGGGCTGTGGTTTTAACTCCATTCGTGCCATTTTTTCCGGTTTTTTCTGGAATCCGGAGTCGGCTACCAGAGAGTGGATCAATCCGACCAGCATCAGCACCATAACAACCGAGAAGGGCAGTGCTGCTGCAATTGATGCAGCCTGCAATGCTTTCAAGCCGCCGGCCAGCAGCAGTACCGCAGCTACAGCACCTACACCAAGTCCCCAGATAATACGGAATTTAACCGGTGGGTTTTCATCACCCAGTGACAGCAGGGTACAAATCACCAAAGTGCCGGAGTCGGCAGAGGTGACAAACCAGCTCAGGATCATCAGAGTTGCCAGAGCCGAGATCGCCCAAGTCGCCCAGTCGATATTCAGGGCTTCAATAGTCACATAGAGTGAAGTCGTCAGGTCACTGTTAACGGCCTCAACAATTCCACCGGCTCCATAGAGCTCCATATGTAACGCAGTGCCGCCAAACAGTGCAATCCACAGGAAACTCAGCAGGCAGGGAATCAGAATCACACCCAGCAGGAACTCCTTGATTGTACGACCCCGGGAGATACGGGCGATAAACATGCCGACAAACGGAGTCCAGGAGATATACCAGCCCCAGTAGAAGACAGTCCACCAACCCTGCCACTGACTTTCAGGATTCGGATCGGTCCAGAACCCCATCGGAATCATATTCCAGAAGTAATCCCCCAGACTGGTGACATAAAAGCCCAGCAGGAAAACCGTTGGCCCGGCAAATAGGAAAAACGCAAACAGGATAACAATGAACTTGAGGTTCAGTTCACTGAGGATACGAATTCCTTTGGCAACACCGGATACAACTGAAAATGTCGCAATAACGGAGATAACGCCGATCAGAATCACCTGATTGGTGATGGATATTTCCATCCCGAACAGTGAATTCAGCCCCGCATTCATCTGGGAAACACCAAGTCCCAGTGAAGTGGCAACCCCAAAAATGGTGGCAAACACACCCAGCAAATCAACTGCATGGCCTGTCGGGCCGTAGATTTTCTCACCCAGTATCGGGTACAGAGCTGAACGAATAGTCAGGGGCAGGCCTTTGCGGAAGGCAAAGTAGGCCATCGCCAGACCGGCTACGGCATAGATCGCCCAGCCATGAAAGCCCCAGTGAAAGAAAGTGATACGGGTCGCAATCTGGGCAGCTTCCATGGTGCCGGCCTGAGCTCCGGCCATTTCCATAAACGGGTTGCCCTGAAAGTGCTTGAGCGGTTCGGCAATGCTCCAGAAGAACATGGCAATGCCCATGCCTGCACCAAACAACATGGCAAACCAGGAAAAGAAACTGAATTCAGGCTTTTCGTCATCGGCACCCAGGCGGATATTGCCCACTTTGCTACTAACCAGCCAGATACAAAGGAAGAAAAAGGCACAAACCAGACTGATGTAATACCAGTTCAATGTGGTCTGGATCCAGTTCTTGATGTTGTTGTAGATATCGCTGGCAAAGTCGACATTCAGGATCGTAAAGACCAGAAATACCATGACCATCGATTTGGCGAGGATTCCCATCGAGGGATTAATACCGGTGAACCAGCCGCTGTCGGCTATCTGGTTCTCTCTGTTACTCATACTGCCTCCTGTGGAAGCACAAACTTTCTGAAACTCTAGTTGTTGCTGACGGGTTTAGCCGTGGCAAGAGATCGCCGTAGCAAGAAACAGTACAGAAAGCCGGAACCACCATCATTTTTTATTATTATTGTCAGTGGTAAACACTGATCGGGGTGAAAGTGATGCACTTTCAGGAGCCAGACACCCCCGATAGCCATAAAGGCTAACAAACCCCCTGCTACTCCCCATAATTAGTATTTCACATGAGGCATGAATATTTTTCATAGCACCAGCCTGAGCCTGTCCGGCCGGGAGGTATGAAAAAAACTCATGACCGGCCAAAAAAACGAATTAGACCTGAAAATCACAAGGTTGTTAGGGTGTTTCCACAAGCCAGACATACCTGATGATGTGCAGCTGAGCTATTTCCAGCTGTCAAAAAATAATAATAAAAATCAAAAAGATGGAGATGTAAGGTGACCATCATACCAACCACTCAGGTGGATCAGGATTCATTTTCCCGATTTCATCAATCCGGCCCGGTCAAGCGTGGACTTCCGCCTGAAGCTTATACTGATTCTGCTTTCTGGCAGTCAGAGAAAGAAAATCTGTTTCCCAATAACTGGATGCTGGTCGGCTTTGCCCATGAAATGTCCCGACCCGGTGATGCCTTGCCGGTGACTGTTGGTGATACACCTGTGGTACTGGTGCGTAACAAGGACAATTCCATCAAGGCATTTCACAACGTCTGTCGTCATCGTTGCCTGAAGCTGGTGGATAAACCGATAAATGTCGGTCGGATTCTGAAGTGCCCCTATCATGCCTGGGCCTATGGTCTGGATGGCCAGCTGAGAACAACCCCCTACTTTGCCGGCAAGGATCCAAAAGCTGCACCTGCAGGCTTTAACCCGGAAGAGCATGGTCTGAAAGAAGTGAGTTGTGAGGTCTATCACGACTGGATCTTCGTCAATGTGAATGACAACGCCCAGCCTTTTGCAGAGTTTATGGCCCCGCTAGTAAAGCATATTCAGGGTATGGACTTTGACAAGGTAAAGCTGGTGGGTGTCGTTGATTTGGGGATTGTGAACTGCAACTGGAAGTTCCTGATGGAGAACTTTATCGAGCCTTACCATGTGCAGTTTGTTCACTCCAGCACTACGGACCAGCCTCTGACAGATCATTACACCATTGTGGACGGCCATTGTCAGGGCAGTGCCATTGATCTAGATGAAAGTGCAGAAGGTGGTGATGGCAGTGGCGATACCCTGGCTGTCAGTTCACGCTACCTGACACTTTTCCCCACCTTTGTTTTTGGACGTTACATCCCTGACCAGATGGGCGTGCATCTGAATATACCTCTGGGGCCGGATAAAACCCTGCAGCGTCGTGCAATTTATATGACCGATGGTACCGAACTGGATAGCGAATCCGCTGAAAAGCTGAAACAGCTATGGATTGATGTTCACAAGGAAGACCATGAAATGTGTGAACGACTGCAGGAAGGGAGGAAGTCTTCCGTCGCGTCTGACGGCGGCCTGTTATCTCCCCACTGGGAAAACAGTGTACGCAACTTCCAGGAGCTGGTCGTGAGTTCTCTGACTGAATTTTCCGGTAGCAAAGAAAAACAAGAAGCCTCGGTAGCCTGAGTCAGCGGAGTGCGGATGGGTTGAGGAAATTCAGCATCCGACCGGGCTACTTACCTGAGTCAATATCTGAGTAAAAGAGCATGACAGATAAAACTCCAATCCAGTTCCGTCTGGATCACACCATGATCCGGGTACGTAATCTGGATAAATCGCTGGATTTTTATACCCGGATTCTGGGTATGCAGATACTCCGGAATACAGATTACCCCGGTGGCCGGTTCACCAATGTGTTTGTCGGGTTTGGTCCCGAGAATATCACCACAACGCTGGAGCTGACCTACAATTGGGATCAGGAAGAGCCTTATGAAACCGGCCGGGCTTACGGTCATATCGCCTTTAATGTGGATAACGTGGTGGAAGCCATGGCTTATCTGGAAAGTGAAGGTGTCACCATTCGCAGTCCGGCTAAAAAAATGAACCACGGCACCCGAATGCTGGGTTTTATTGAAGACCCGGATGGCTATGTCATTGAACTAAATGAACCCATTAATCAGCAGGCTTTAGCTGCTGTCTGAATTGCGATCTACAAAACCAAGAATAAAAACAAAAGAGAAATAAAATGCCGAAGCCAACACTGTTTAAATTTTCCGATATTGAACACCGTTACCATGAACTGCAGCCGGGCGGCACCTATATCAAACCGTGGGTAAACGTCAAAGTCAGTGAAACCATGGCGGGTGGTGTGAACTTCCTTAACAACCATTCTGTTCCCTGGAATCTGGAAGTTGATGAAATTGTTTTCGTCAAAGAAGGCAACTTCCGTCTGATTGCCGACGGTGAAACTTACCAGTGTGCAGAGGGTGATGTGCTCTACATGCCCAAAGGCATGGATGTGAAGTACGAGTGCGATGAGAAGTGCATTATTTTCTACGCCGTATATCCGGTGGACTGGAAACAGAAACTGGGTATTACCGAAGTGCCCGGTATTGATCCTGAAGATATGTAACTGATGGATGTCCTGTTTTAATCGCTTCCATTGGAACAGGACACTTTACTCAGGCTGTCCGTCAGACTTGGCTGCCAGCCTGAGCATATGGATTTAAATGAATAAAAAGTGCTCAATCCATGGAGGTTCTGATGACAAGTAACGTTATTCAGGTATCAGTATCTGATGTTGAGCAACTGACCGACAGTATCAAAAGCTATATCCTCACACCTGTTGCCGAGGAAAAATTACCCGCTTTCACTGCCGGAGCACATATCGATCTGTTGTTGGAAAACGGGCTCAGCAGACAGTATTCACTCTGCAGTGATCCGGCTGATACCGGTTCTTATCAAATTGCGGTACTGCGGGAAAAAAATAGCCGGGGTGGCTCGGAATATATTCATCAGCATCTGAAACCTGGTAGCCAGCTCACAATCCATCCTCCACGCAACCATTTTCAGCTGGAAGAATCAGCGCCTCACTATTTGTTGATTGCCGGCGGTATTGGCATAACACCCATTATGTTGATGGCCCGCCGCCTGAAAGCGCTTGGAAAAAGCTTCAAACTTCATTATCTGGCCAGAACAGAACAACAGGCTGCGTTTGCGGATCTGCTGAAACAAGAGCTGGGAGATCAGTGCCAGTGCCACTTTACGCTGGGTCAGCCGGAAAACCGGATAAACCTTGAGCTGCTGGTTGCTGATCAGCCTCCGGAAACCCATTTATACACCTGCGGTTCAGAGCCATTACTTCAAAGCATTCTGGCTGCGGCATCACTACGACAGGATATCCGGGTTCACTTTGAGCGTTTTGCCGCGGCAGAAACCACGGAAGTCGTTGAAAATAAAGCGTTTGAAGTGGAGCTGGCCAGTAGTGGAGAAGTACTCGAGGTCACTCCGGAACAAAGTATTCTGGAAGTGCTCAGAAGCCGGGGGCATGAAGTAGAAACCATGTGTGAAGAGGGGCTCTGTGGCTCCTGTGAAGTCGGGCTGCTGGCGGGTGAAGCCGATCATCGTGACTCGGTACTGACAGAAGATGAACAGCAGGAACAGAGTGTCCTGATGGTCTGCTGCTCAAGGGCTAAAAGCTCAAGGCTCAAGCTGGATATTTGAGTGGCTGTGCTGCTTTGTTCTGAAAATAAAAATAATAAAAGAAGTTAATTTATGCCTTCAGTTAACCCTGAAAATAGCGGTACTGAGTCCGGTATCGAAATAGTTCAGCTGCCCTGTCTTTCCGATAATTATTGCAGTCTTGTTCATCATCATGACAGTGATACGACACTGGTTATTGATACGCCGGATGCGGAAGAAATTACCAGGCAACTGGAGTATAGAGGCTGGTCACTGGACTATGTTCTGACCACCCACCATCACTGGGACCACATTGACGGTCATGAGCAGCTTAAAGAAAAGTTTGGCTGCAAGATTATCGGCTCACTGGCTGATCATGAGCGGATTCCCGGGATTGATCTCACCGTAAACGATGATCAGCAACTCCAGCTGGGTGATATCAATATTCAGGTTATTGCCACTCCGGGGCATACGCTGGGTCATGTGTGTTACTGGCTGCCGGAAGCTGAAGCTGTATTTACCGGCGACACCCTGTTTTCGCTTGGTTGTGGTCGCCTGTTTGAAGGAACTGCAGAGCAGATGTGGCATAGCATCCAGAAGATACGGTCACTGCCTCAGCAAACCATGATCTATTGTGGTCATGAATATACGGCTTCCAATGCAAAGTTTGCGGCGCATATCGACCCTGAAAATACTCGCTTGCAGCAACGACAAATGGAAATAACAGAACTCAGGGAAGCCGGACTGCCAA
Source organism: Spongorhabdus nitratireducens (assembly GCA_947387575.1). Taxonomy (GTDB): domain Bacteria; phylum Pseudomonadota; class Gammaproteobacteria; order Pseudomonadales; family Endozoicomonadaceae; genus CANDOC01. The sequence continues at coordinate 144,694 of CANDOC010000011.1, read as the reverse complement.
CTGTACCAGTCAGTCTGAAGCTGGAGCAGGAGACGAATCCTTTTATGAGAGTAGACCTTCAGGCATTGCAACAAAGTCTGTCTTTATCAGGCTATTCTGCCGAACAGGTTTTTGCTCATATCCGTAAACTCAAGGATCAATTCTGACTCAAGTCTAACGACTATGGATGTATATATTCTGGCTTGAGTAAGGTATCGTGACCTCAAAAATAACAATAATAAAAACGCAGCTCGCCCGGCGACTGCAAGGTCATCTTATGCTGTTACCATTTAAGTCTCTGCTGGTGTTCGAGGCAGTTACCCGCAATGCCAGCTTTACCAAGGCTGCAGATGAACTGAATGTTACCCAGTCGGCGATCAGTCATCAGATAAGAAATCTCGAAAATTACTTTAGTATCAAGCTGTTAGATCGTTCCGGCAGCACTCTGGTGTTAACTGACGAAGGGAAGATCCTGTTCCGGGACTTGTCTTCAGCGCTGGCTATCATCCGCAACAATATTGGCAAACTGAAGGCCTCAGCGGAGGCAACATCGGTTGGAATTTCGGTTCGGTCACATTTTGCCATGAAATGGTTGGCGCCCCGGTTGCAGAATGCGCCATTCGATTTTGATTTTCATTTTTTTCATACCAATGAGTCTGCTGACTTCAGTGACCCGCTGATTCATCTTTCGATTGAATGGCTGCGTGAGGATCAGGTACCTGACGGTGCCCGACTGTTATTCCCGGGAAAGCTCACACCCGCCTGCCATCCTGATCTTCTGAAGCATTTGAAAGCACCATATAATCCGGAGATGTTAAGCCAGAACATACTGTTGCATGAAAATGACAGCGTCAGCTGGCAGGAGTGGCTGCAGCTGGCAGGTCTGGAACAGTTACAGCCGGTACGAAATGAATATTACAGTGACACCAATGTGCGGCAGCAGGCTGCTGCGGAAAAGCTGGGTTTTGCCCTGGTTCATCCTGACCTGATCAAGGGCGAGATAGCAGAAGGGCGGTTATGCTGTCCCTTTTCAGAAGTGCTGACAACTTACTCCTACTATCTCAAGGTGCCGGACGACAGACTGAATATTTCCAACGTTCGTACATTTGTTAACTGGCTTGATCGTGAGAGCAGGGATAACCGGGAGTCTGTGATCAGACTGGCGTCATAACCGGTATCCTGCTCCCGGAATTATCCTGTTATTAACAACAGCTGATATCTGTGCAGCTGTTGTTTAATTTATCGGCGTTGTTCCTGCAAGGACTTAGTCCTGCGCCCAGAGCTGTTGCTTCTGACAGGTAGAATTGGCTGAACTTCGCCATAAAATCTTCCGATACTGTCTTTTCAGCCAGACCCGTAGCTATCAGGGCTGACTGCCAGCTCTGAACTTTTGGAAATCCTGCCAGAAAATCAAACCCTGTTTTTTCTTTGACGATATAAGCCCGGTGCAGCACCGGAAGCCATGCCAGATCGACCATGCCAGGAATGTCACCGCTAAAGAAACGAGTGTCTCCCAGCACTTTCTCTACCTTGGCAAAAGCCGTTGCCAGCTTTTCTGCCCGTTCATTCAGGGTGGCGATATCCTGACTTCTCTGTGCAGAACACTGAACCAGATATTGTTTGCTTCCCAGATAGCTCCATGCACGATTTAAAGCCTTTTGTTCAAATGAAAGACCAGGCTGCAGTGCGGGATATACCTCATCCAGATATTCGGCGATGGCATCGGATTCAAACAGGGCCGTGCCATTTTCAGTTACCAGTACCGGTACCTGACCATTGGGAGAGATATCCAGAAACCACTGTGGTTTGTCACTGAGGCTGATGTACTCAACCTCGTAAGGAATCTGCTTGGCTTCCAGAATGGCAGTAATACGCTGGACAAAAGGGCAGATTTTAAAACTGATGACTTTCAGCATCCTTTACACCTCTATATGGTATACGACGTCGTTCTTTTGGTCGCTATGGTTTGTGGTTGCTAATAGAGACGCAGAAGCTGAAAAAAAGACGCAAAAAAATATCAGCAGGTTTTGCAATTGTCTGTTTTGGGGGTGTAATCCAGTACACCACCCCGACCTGTTTCAATATCGCAGCAGGCTGTAAAAAGCGCCCTTAATTGACTACGCCCTCTTTGAATACGGCTTTTGGCACCCGATAAAGACAGTCCAAGCTGTGCGGCAACTTCTTTTTGACTTAAACCTTCCAGTTCAGCCAGTTGCAGAGGCACCTGATATTTGTCGGGGAGTTCTTTCATTAGGGGCTCCAGGCAGCGCGCCAAATCCTGATGAGCTTGTTCAGCCTCATCTTTGACGGGTACTTCAATGTTTTCGGGTAGCTCGTCCAGAGGCTTTTGCTGACGAAAATGATCCATAATGATGTTGTGGGCGATACGAAATAGCCAGGCACTGATCCTGCTTTCTGACCTTAATTGATGAGCTTGAGTCTGTGCTTTAATAAAAATATCTTGTAGTAAATCGTCGGTTATTGAAGGGTCATTAACTTGTTTGGAAATATACTGTTTCAATCGGTGTTTGTGGTTATTCCAGTGAGGGTTCATGTGAGTATCCAATAGGTAGGCAGCTAACGGCATTTTGAGGTTAATAATAAAGTGCTATCGATTAAATACAGTATTTTTACTTCAGACTTTATGTGCTTTCTTCAGGCTACACGCATTACTATCCAGTGTTTGCCTGATTAGCTTATTGTAAAATAATCAATCATTAAATTTGCTCGCACATTTTTATGAATGCTATTTGTTAATCACGTCATACTTACACTCTATACATATTCAAAAAATATAATTAAATCCTTTGTAGCTATTTGGAAGAAAGAGATATACACTTCGCAGCAAGTTAAAGGTTAGTTTTTATTTTTATGCATAGATTGAGTGTTCTGAGTGTAGTAGCTCGTCATATTCTCCATAAGTAATAACAATACTTCTAGCTCCATCGCCTTATTTCAAGGCAAGTTTAATTCTTAGATAATGGATATGATTATGTCTACTACTACCGGCACCGTTAAGTGGTTCAACGAAGAAAAAGGTTTTGGTTTCATTGCTCAGAGCAATGGCCCAGATGTTTTTGCACATTTCCGACAGATTGTCGGTGATGGTTTTAAGACCCTGAGCGAAGGCCAGCAGGTCGAGTTTAAAGTAACTCAAGGACAGAAAGGCCCTCAGGCTGAAGATATCCGTCCTTTGTAAGTAGAGTAACTACATTTAAAAAAATGTAGTCTGCTACTTCGCAAAAAAAGCAGCGTCTTTCAAAGATGCTGCTTTTTTTTTGGAAATTTTTTAGTGAGTATTACCTGTTTTTGAAAATCATTGTGTGTGAGTTCTATCGAATGGCTTGCTCCCCATGATTCAGCTATTCGTACCTGAAGAAACAATTTGTTTCTCTTGTCTGTTGCTTGAAACTATTTTTTTATTGCTTTTTATGTCAAATATAAAAGAGCTTTTAGCTAAAACGCTAGTTCGAACTCTGAATCAGTTACCTATGGGAGCATGATCCAGAATTCGAACTGACGTTATGTTATTTGTTCTCAGATTAGATTGTGTAAATGACCTGGTTAAAATATGTGCCCGGTATTAGCTGGCGACACAGCTGCGTACACCAGAGTCCGCACTGCTAGCCGGTGCAGCGTTGCCTGCTTTCGGGTCAACGGTTCGAACGGTGGCTACCTTGTTCTGGGTGAAAAAGTCGACCGCATCCTTACCCTGAACCTTGTTGTTGCCAACCAGAGAACCTTTGATACCACCAAATGGCAGGTAGGGATGAGGGGCACAGATGCCCACGTTTACACCCACCATGCCGACATCCGCTTCGTTGATAAACTTCTCGGTGTAGTAACTGTTCTGGGTGAAAATTACTGCGCCGTTACCCATCTCGTGATTTCTGATCATTCTCAGTGCGCCATCAATACAGCCCACCTTCATAACACTCAGAACCGGGCCAAAGATCTCTTCACGGGCGATCTGCATGCAGGGGGTCACATCGGTAAAAACGGTTGGACCGATGAAGTAACCATCTTTGTTTTTATCTGCAACATTGGGATTGCGGCCGTCCAGCGCTAGTGTGGCGCCTTCTTGCTGACCGATGTTGATGTAGTTCTCGATCCGGGCTTTGGCCTTGGAAGAGATCACCGGCCCCATAAACACTTCCGGGTTCATGGCATCGCCGATGGTCACGTCTTTGGAGGCTTCCAGAAGCCGTTCAACAAATTCATCATAGATTTCAGGTACGACGGCGATATTGGAAACCGCCAGACAACGCTGACCTGCAGAGCCATAGCCTGACATCAGAATGTTCTCGATCAGCAGGTCCATCGGTGCATCTTCCATCGCAACCAGGAAGTTTTTGGCGCCGCCCAGCAGCATGGTCTTCTTGCCGGTGCGGCCACAGCCTTCGGCAATCGCTTTAGCCGTTGGGGTTGAACCGACCAGACAAACACCGGCGACATTTTCATCATCGTACCAGGCTTCAACGGTCTCACGGTTACCGTGAACAATATTGACGACACCTTCAGGCAAACCAATGTCCATCAGCAGCTGCATCATCTTCTGCATAAACAGGGGGGATTCAGTGGACGGCTTGTAGACAAAGGTGTTGCCGGTGCCAATGGCAAACGGAATAAACCAGCCGAATACCAGAGCCGGGAAGTTGAACGGTGCAACACCGCAGAATACACCCAGTGGAGCCTTGATCAGTCGGCCATTGATGTTATTGGCAATACCCTGCACGGTTTCACCCTGAACCAGAGCAGGGATGGTGCAGGCCATTTGCAGGATTTCAATAACACGGCCCACTTCGCCCCGGGCTTCAGCAATATGCTTGGCTTGGTCGAGAGCGATGGATTCTGCCAGCATTTCCAGATTATCTTTCATCGCCTGCTGCATTCTGAAAATGTAATCCATCCGCTTCGGTAACGGAGTAGCGCTCCAGGCGGGGAAAGCTTCGGCTGCTGCAGCAACGGCTGCACGGGAAGTTTCTACTGATGACAGTGGAACCTCACCGATGACGGCTCCGGTGGACGGGTTTTTCAGGGGTTCATACTGCCCGTTGGTTTCATCAAGCCACTGCCCATTGATATGGTTTTTTATTTTGATATATGAAGTGGTCATTTATTGATTCCCGTCTGTCGGACTGTTCAACTTTGTCGTTTATGGTGCTCATCTTAATTCGCTGCAGACCGTATCCGTAGAACCACCGTTATGCTGTTTGTAGCTCCAGGTTGTAGTTCCAGGTGGTTCTTTCAGGCAGGAACAAAAAAGCCCCTGTTTACAGGGGCAAAAGATCACGGTTAACAAGAGGGATTACCGTGCAGGGAGAGCTGAGTATGTCTGTCTGTTTTTTATCTCAGGTGCCGGCGTAGCCCATAAGCAACTTGGGTAAAAACAGGGATATTTCAGGGACGAAAGTGACCAGGAACACCATGGGTAAGTGCCCAAGACAGAGGAATTTCAGTGTCGGACCGATATAGCGATCCAGTGACAACTTTCCTATCCCGCCAGCCATATAGAGCATGGGGGCGCATGGCGGCGAGACATTGCCGAGGCCCAGATTTACTCCTACAACCGCAGCAAAATGAATGGGGTCAATGCCCAGTTCAGTAATCACCGGCAGGAAAATGATAGCCGCCAGCACGCTGCCGGAAATATCATCGACGATCATGCCTATCAACAGTAATAACAGGTTGATCAACAACAGCAGAACGTATTTGTTCTCGGAGATCTGCAGCATTGCATTAGCCAGATCGCGTGGCACCTGTTCCAGAATCATGGCGCGGCTCATGATAAACAGGAAAAACAGGACTGCCATAATGGAGCCGGTCATTGTGACTGCTCGTACGGTTACAGCCCCCAGGCTTTTCAGGGTCAGACCCTTGTAGATAAACATTCCCACCGGAATTGCATAGACCACAGCAATTGCAGCCGCTTCGGTCGGTGTTGCAATACCGCTGTAAATTGCGCCCAGAATGATCAACGGCATTAACAGGGCAAAAGCGGCGTTATAGCCACTGTGAACCACATTCTTTGCCGCCTGTTTAAAAGGCAGCGGTGGTGCAACCTTGATCTGGGTATCATTGCGCAGAAACCAGATATTCAGCAGGCAATAGATAATGGTCAGCATGATGCCCGGAATAATTGTGGACAGAAATGCTGCGCCCACAGAGATACCGGCCGTGATTGAAAATACAATCATCGGAATACTGGGAGGAATAAGCAGTGCCAGTACCGAGGAGCAGGCCACAAGAGCCGTTGCATGCCCTTCCGGGTAACCTTCACGCACCATGCGTGGAATCATGATCTGACCGACTGCAGCAATAGCCGCAGAAGAACTGCCGGAAATGGCACCAAACAGCGCACAGGTCAGCACGGTTACGGCTCCCAGCCCCCCTTTAATTCTGCCGACAATGGAATTCACAAAGTTCAGCAACCGTTCAGATATGCCGCCTTGTGCCATCAAAAGTCCGGCAAAAATAAACAGGGGAAGAGCCAGCAAAGCAAAACCACTGGCGGTTTTAAAACCGTGAGGAATCAGGAACGAGATATTATTCCCGGTGGTAAAAGCAAATGTGAGCGCGCCAATACCAAAGGCAAAGGCCACCGGGATTTCAATCAGAATCAGCACGACAACAATCAGCATCGAGAGTAAAAACAACGTCATAACTCAAGCCTCCTGCTTTTGATATTGATGAACGGACTGATCCTGCTCTGGCTGTTGCGGGTCCAGTGATGATTCCGGATTTTTTCGGTGAGCTGTTTTGCGCAGGCCCCGGTATTCATTAATGGTTTCCAGCAGAAAGTAGCCAACCATCATTCCAAAGCCGACGATCATGCTGGCGCTCCAGAGACCACGGGGCCAGCGCATGTTAATACTGACACGACCCCGGTCTATTTCTTTAAGAGCGTATTTACAGGCGAAATAGCCAAAAATACAGGCGGCTATCATGCAGATGATGGATCCGCCAAAACGGATAAACGCCACTTTCCGTTCATCCTTGACAACCAAACTGACAATACCGCCATGGATATGCTCACGTTCCCGTGTGGCATAACCCATGCCCAGAAAGTACACCCAAACGGCCAGTAAAATAGACACCTCTTCAATGCCGGTAAAAGGTGATTCCAGCACATATCGCATAACCACCTGAGAGAACATCAGGGCAGCCAGACCGAGGCAGGTCAGTAACATCAGGTGGCGAAAGAGTTTGTTGAGTAGTTGTTCAAAACGAATCAGATAACCATCAAGTTTGTTTTCAGGCTGATCCGGAATGGCATGAAGATGAGGTGGAATGGGATGCGAGCTGAGATCAGGATCGTAATCATAGATCCTGGTTTCGCCCACCGGTTTTACAGGAGAGTGCTGATCAATGTGCATGACGCTGATTCTAATTATAAATATCCGGAAGGTATCACTCTCAGCCAATGTACGGCCTTGAGTGATACCGAAGCACCGAAACCCTGTCGGGTAGTTGTAAGCCCGACGGGATCACGGCGTTGGTTCAATCAGTTGATGTCAGCAATTTCGCGCATCCGGGCCATGATTTCCGGCCCTACTGATTTCTCCATAAATGGCCATTCTTCGGCATAAAGGGTTGCTTTTGCCTTGGCCATATCAGCACTGCTCAACTCAACCACATTGATACCTGAATCCCGGATCTTTTTCAGGAAACCTTCATCAATGGCCTGGGCTTCATCCCAGATTTTGGCCATGGTTGCGTTGGATGCTGTCAGCAGCTTGCTGCGCTCTTCTTCGGACAGTTCGTCCAGCCAGGATTTGTTAACAACCCAGAAAGCATGCTCGAAGTAATCCTTGGTGAGGATGTAGGATTCGATCACGTCACGCATCTGCCAGATTTCAACAGAGGGTGCTGTCGCTCTGGCGTCAATGGTGCCCAGCTGCAGAGCGGTATAGAGCTCGGAGAAAGGCATTGGAACCGGGGTAAATCCGAAGTTTTTGAAGCGCTCGATACCAATCGGAATGGGGGGGACTCGAATCTTGATGCCCTTGGCGTCGCCCGGGAAGCTGGTGGGTACAGTTTCCTGCCCCTTACGCATGGCGATGGAACCAAAGCCGGTTGGAATAACCCCCAGTACCACCAGATCCAGATCATTCAGGATCTTGTTATAGATATCGGTCATTTTGCCGTTCGGGCCGTAAACTTCCCGGGCTTCCTTCCAGTCATCGACCACATAACTCAACCAGGACAGGTCCAGTCGGGGGTCATATTCAGAAGCGCCGAAGCTCATGGTCATGGGAACGACACCTTCCATGCTTTGTTCAAATATGGAAGCCCAGTCCCCCAGAGAGCCGCCGGGATGATAGTCGACCTCGATATCAGCCCCGTTCTTTTCCAGCTCTTCCATAAAGGTGGTGGATGTCAGGTGGAAGATATGATCCGAAGGGTAAGCATGGCCCAGCATCAGCTCTTCAGCAGCTGAAGCTGACTGGATGGTGGGAATCGTTAATGATGCAGCCAGCACGCAAGTTGAGAGCAAGGACTTTACGCTGGTTTTTATTGTCATAGTGACCTCTATTATTATTTTTATTGTTTTGGCGCAGGCTTTGGTGCGTATGCCGAACCTGTGTGTGTGCCTGGTGGAGTCTCTGACTTTGGTCAGAAAAAACAGATCATTTTTTGATGTCTGTATTTTTTTGTTTTTTATACTAGTTTTCGGCTACACGACGGAGTAGACCCAACCCCGACCATAAATATGGTTCCAGACTATCTCCTTAGGTGAATCGCTAGGTGGATCATCAGGTTAATTGCTTGATGATATTGCTCAGGCGGTTAATACCCGGGAGAATCCGTGTCGTTTCAATCGATGAGTAGCCAAGGCGAAAGAAATTGAGCGGAGGCGCTGACTTCTGAAAGTAAATGTCCCCGGATTCAATCACCACACCTTGTTCCAGCGCGAGGCGTTTCAGTTCTCTGGCATCAAGATTCTCCGGACCTTTGACCCAATAAGCAGAACCCCCAAAAACAGGAGGGGTAGCAGATTCGGGCAGGCAGACCTGCAGCGCCTCATGTACAGCTTTCCAGCGCTCTTCGTAGACCTTTACCAGGTTGCGAACAAGTGAGTCGTGGTAACCCCGGGCGAGAAACCGCCCCACTGCTCGCTGGTTGTTCATGGGCGGGTGGCGCAGCATCATTCGGCGATATTCGCGTATCTCCCGGATCAGTTCTTTCGGGCCTACCATGTAACCGATACGCAGTCCGGGAGAAAGGATTTTGGAGAGGCTGCCGATATAGATGACCCTGTCACTCTTATCCAGACTTTTCAGTGCCGGAGTCGGATTTTTGGCAAAAGTGGTTTCACACTCGTAGTCGTCTTCGATAATCAGAAAGTCATCGCGGGATGCTTGTTCCAGCAGGGCCTGACGACGGTCTATTGGCATAGTTACTGTGGTTGGAAACTGATGACTTGGCGTTGTGAATATCAGGTCGCAGTCGCTTAACTGATCACCTGTGACCAGACCATCGCTATCGATCTCCAGACTTTTTACCCGGCTGCCTGTGCAGTCCGCCATATGCAGCAGATCGGGATATCCCGGTTCTTCCAGACCAAAGCAAGTATCGCGGTTGAGTAGAAGCCGCAGGATCATATAGAGCGAATGTTGTGCGCCAACGGTAATCAGAATCTCTTCCGGATCAGCCCAGACGCCACGTCGGGGCAATAAGCGGGAACGTATTTGCTCTACCAGCAGAGCATCATCATCATCGTAGCGATCGTCCGACCACTCACGGATTGCCTGAACAGATACCGACTCTTTACAGCATTCACGCCAGTTATTGGCCGGAAACATTTTGGGATCCAGCTGACCATAGATGAAGGGGTAGGGATAGTCCTGCCAGCGGTTCACCTTGTTCAATTTACGTTTACTGGGTCGCATTTTAAGGCGGTTATCCCAGTCAGGGTGAATGCCTTCGACGGCTCTGGTCTGATCCTCATCCTTAACCCGGCTTTTCAGTATCTCGTTATTGACGAAAAAACCTGCCCGCTCGCGGGATACCAGATAACCGTCATTGGCCAGATGTTCATAGGCAAGAATGACCGTGTTGCGCGATACCCCCAGCACATCTGCCATTTTACGGGTAGAAGGAAGCGGCAGATTTGGCGGGATATGGCCATCGATAATGGCTTTACTGATTTGTCCCCTGATCTGCTGCTGCAGACTGGAACTGCTTTCCGGAGAAAGGTGGAACAGGTGATTTAGCATGATATGAGACCATTCTTCGTTTCCATCCTTATGTGTTGGGTTCTGTTTACAAAACCGGGAGGGAGCGAAATATTATTTTTATTGTTTGGCAGCAGACTTACGCCTATAGAAACTAAAGGCGACAGAAAAAAAGCGTTAGTACCACAGCTTGGTGCCAGATAGTACCAGATTGTTCTGGTGCCAATCGCCTGTATATGACCTTCCGGAATTACCGAAATTGTTGTTTGTCTGTCGTGTTTCTTGTGCTGAGGAACCCTGACAGTCTTTCACTTAGTCCATCTGGCTCTAAACTTATATCCTTTTTGTATCCAACGGGCTGCTCTGTCTGCACGGTATATTGCTGCAGAGTAAGAGGCAGATATCCCGGCTTCCGGGATGATTATGGATACAGGTATGGCCAATAGTGCAAAAGAGCTGACATTCTTTCCCGCCAATATCAGAAGTTCACTGTCTGAAATTGTGCCCGGCTTTCTGCTCTGTCTGGTGGTGGGGATGGCAGCCAAATTTGTCTCTGACCACTACGGCGGCCCGACCATTCTTTATGCCTTGCTGATGGGGATGTCTCTCAACTATCTGTCACAGGAAGGCCGCTGTATGGCCGGTATTCAGTTTTCAGCCAAAACAGTGCTTCGTGCAGGCATTGCCCTGCTGGGAGCCCGGATTACTTTTGAGCAGTTACTCGGGCTGGGTATCACACCCATAGCGATTGTTCTGGTTTCAGTACCCTCGGTGATTCTCTTCGGTGTGTTCTGCGGTCAACGGCTGGGGTTAAGTCGTTCCCAGAGCGTACTATCGGGCGCTTCCGTAGGAATATGCGGCGCATCGGCAGCGTTAGCTGTTTCTGCTGTATTGCCAGAAGATAAAGACTCTGAGCGCAACCTGATTTTTACTGTGATTGGTGTAACTGCGCTGAGCACTGTGGCGATGATCATCTATCCACTGGTGGTCACAGGACTTGGTCTGAATGAAATCGAGAGTGGTATTTTCCTGGGAGCAACGATTCATGATGTCGCCCAGGTTGTAGGTGCCGGCTATATGATTTCCGATGGCACGGGTGATGTGGCGACGTTCACCAAACTCTTGCGTGTCGCTTCTCTGGTACCGGTTGTTATCGTCATCACGCTGATTTTTTCCCGTAAGCAGCAAGTCCAGTCCGGGAGCCCGGGCCTGCCGCTTCCCCTGTTTCTGGTTGCCTTTATCCTGGTAGTCGGTATCAACAGCTCCGGCTTCATTCCTGAAGATATGCTTGAGGGGATGGTCAGCCTGTCACGCTGGTGCCTGATTGTCGCTATGGTGGGACTGGGGATGAAAGCATCCTTTAAAGAACTGTCCTGCATGGGCTGGAAGCCGGTTCTGTTATTGGTATCAGAAACCCTGTTCCTGGCGGTTCTGGTTGTCGTCTGGCTTTTTATTGCCCGATGATCTGTTGATTCAGGCGATGACCGCGGCCGATAGATAGTTCTATCGGCTTTTTTTGTACTGAAATTCTTGTGGATAACTCTGAAAAGCATTGGGTTTACTAGGCCGAACGCATGGTATCAAAAGATGGCTCGGTCTGGGTCTAAGAGAAAGATCGCTCCGGTGATTAACTGTCGGTCATAAGGGAAATATTGAGCCATCAGGGGCTGGTGTTTCTTGAATATTGAATGACTGAATCGGGTTTTTATGAGCAACACAACTAATAAAAACAATAGTGCTGCAGTAGGTGAAATGGACCGTAACCATGTGTGGCATCACCTGGTTAACCATAAGCCCTTTGAAGAAAATGATCCCATGATGATCGTTAAAGGTGAGGGCGTGCGAGTCTGGGATGCCAAGGGTAACGAATATCTGGATGCTGTATCCGGGGCTGTATGGACTGTAAACGTTGGTTATGGTCGTACCGAAATTGCTGATGCTGTGCGGGATCAGCTGGTTACCATGAATTACTTCGCTCAAAGTGCAGGCAATATACCCGCGGCAAAGTTTGCTCAAAAGCTGATTGAAAAGATGCCGGGTATGAGTCGTGTTTATTATTCCAACTCCGGATCGGAAGCGAATGAGAAAGCGTTCAAGATTGTACGGCAGATCGCTCATAAGAAATTCGGCGGCAAGAAAACCAAGATTCTGTATCGTGAGCGTGATTACCACGGGACGACCATTGCAACCTTAAGTGCCTCCGGTCAGGAAGAGCGGCGAACACAGTACGGTCCATTTGTGCCTGATTTCGTGGCAGTGCCTCATTGCTGTGAGTATCGTGCCCAGGAAGGTGCTGATCTGGAAAACTATGGTGTCTGGGCTGCAAACCAGATTGAAAAAGTCATTCTGGAAGAAGGGCCGGATACTGTCGGCGCGCTGTGTCTGGAGCCAATAACCGCGGGTGGCGGCATTATTGAAGCTCCTGAAGGTTACTGGCCTCGAGTACAGGAAATCTGCAAGCAATACGATGTTCTGCTGCACATCGATGAGGTGGTTTGCGGACTGGGTCGAACCGGAAAATGGTTTGGTTATCAGCACTACGGTATTCAGCCGGATATTGTCACCATGGCGAAAGGCGTGGCATCCGGGTATGCGGCGATCTCTTGCACGGTTACCACCGAAGAGGTCTTTGAAGCCTTCAAGGATGATTCGGATCCAAGGCTTGGCTATTTCCGTGATATTTCCACTTTTGGTGGCTGCACTGCCGGACCGACCGCAGCGCTGGTAAACATGCAGATTATTGAAGATGAAGCACTGCTGGAAAATGTCACCCATCAGGGTGAGTATCTGCGTGGCTGCCTGAATCAGTTGATGGAAAAGTATGATGTCATTGGTGATGTTCGGGGTAAGGGATTATTTGCAGGCTTTGAGCTGGTAAAAGATCGCAATACCAAGGAGCCTGTGGATGAAACACTGCCGGCAGCGATAGCTGCTCACTGTATGGCGAATGGCGTGATTGTTGGTCGTACCAATCGTTCTTTTGCAACGCTGAATAACAACATTTGTCTCAGCCCGCCACTGATTGCGACCCGTAATGATATCGATGCTATTGTTCAGGCTCTGGATAATGCACTGAGTGATCTGACCTGATTTGTTGTCCGGGAATTTGTAAATGCCAAGGCTCCTGACATCAAGATGGCAGGAGCCGGCATAAACTCAATCAGTGTCTGGCATAAACTCTCGTTTGGCCATTCTGACCAAAACTGACGACATTGTAGTCATCCTTTCGATTACCATATTCCATGCCCGGTGAACCCACCGGCATACCTGGTACCGCCAGTCCTTTCACACCTTCAGGCTGTTCCTGCAATAAGCGGATAATATCGGCTGCAGGCACATGGCCTTCGATAGCGTAATCACCAATCATGGCGGTATGACAGGATTGCAGTTCGGCAGGAACACCGGCCTTTTGCTTGTAACGGCTGACATTCTGAACGTCATGGTTCATGACTTTGAAGCCATTGTCTTCCATATGTTTCGCCCATTCGGCACAGCAACCGCAGGTGGGCGATTTAAACAACATGACCATGGGCAGCTTTTCAGCAAAGCTGTTCACTGACGTCAGAATCAGCGATGCCCCCAGCGCCAGTGCGCGCAGTTTTTTCATGGTTTCACTCCATTTTTTCGTTGGTTCAGTTTGTTATCAGTCAGCCAGCTTCTTGCTGTGCCACAGGTAATAAATGGCAGGCACCAGCACCAGTGTGACAATCAGGGAACTGGTAATCCCGCCGATCATGGGGCCGGCAATTCGTTGCATGACCTCAGCACCGGTGCCGTTATTCATCATCACCGGAATCAGGCCAAACAGAATGGTGCAAACGGTCATCATGATCGGGCGCAGTCTTAAAACTGCACCATTCATCACGGCTTCACGAATATCTGTCAGTGTGATTTTTCTTGCCTGTTCATCTGCAAGCAAACGGCGCTCGCCCAATGACTGGTTCAGATAGACAAGCATCATGATGGCATTGCCGACCGTTACCCCCGCCAGTGCAATAAAACCGACGCCTACGGCAACAGAGAAGTTGTATCCCTGCAGATACATCAGCCAGATACCACCAATCAGGGCAAAGGGCAGTGTGCCGAGGATAGTGACCACCTCAAAGGCACTGCGGAAAGTCAGGAACAGGACAACGGTGATAAAGAACAGGGTCACCGGAATAATGATGGAAAGCCGTTCGTTGGCACGTTCCATATATTCATACTGCCCGGTCCAGTCCAGCGCGTAACCGGCCGGAAGCTGAAGTTGCTCTGCAACAACGGCCTGGGCTTCCCGTACATAGGAACCCAGATCCCGCCCCTCGATATCCACCAGAACCCGGCCAGCAGGGCGGGCATTTTCAGAACGGATCGCACCTGGACCATCTTCAATATAGATAGTGGCAACATCACCCAGAGCGATGCTCTGCCCGGCAGGTGTCACAACCGGTAGGGTTTTCAGTGCATCCACCGAGTTGCGATAGCTTTGTGGATATCTCAGGTTAACCGGATAACGCTCGAGTCCTTCCACTGTGCTGGTAACATTCATACCGCCGATAGCTGAAGATGCTACCTGCTGAATATCATTGATATTCAGGCCAAAACGGGCCGCACGAACCCGGTCAATATCGACCTTGATATAGCGTCCGCCAACGACACGTTCTGCATATACGGAAAGTGTACCGGGTACCGGTTGCAGAATTTTTTCCAGCTTACGACCAACGTCTTCAATCACCTTGAGATCTGATCCGGTAACCTGAATACCTACCGGGGTTTTAATACCAGTAGACAGCATATCGATACGGGTACGGATTGGCATGACCCAGGCGTTGCTGACGCCCGGTAGTTTTACCAGCGTTTCCAGTTCAGCCTTCAGTGATTCCGGTGTCATACCTTCACGCCACTCATCGCGAGGTTTCAGCTGAACAACGGTTTCAATCATGGTCAGTGGCGACGGGTCAGTTGCTGTTTCCCCCCGTCCCACTTTGCCGAAGACAGATTCCACCTCGGGAACGGTTTTAATCAGCCGGTCGGTTTGTTGCAGTAGCTCTCTGGCCTTACCCACAGATATGCCGGCATAGGTTGTCGGCATATACATCAGGTCGCCCTCATCCAGCGGCGGCATAAATTCGCTGCCCAGCTTGGAGGCGGGCATAAAGCCGACAACCATCAGCACTATGGCTCCGGCCACCAGGGTTTTGGGCCAGTCCAGTGCCAGTTTTACAAAAGGTCGATAGGCCGCCATCAGCGCCTTGTTCACCGGATTACGTTCCTCCGGCATCACTTTTCCGCGTACCAGATAACCGATCAGCACGGGTACCAGCGTAATGGTCAAGCCGGCAGCAACCGCCATGGCATAGGATTTGGTGAATGCCAGTGGCGAGAACATCCGTCCTTCCTGAGCCTGCAGGCTGAATACCGGCATAAAACTGACAGCTTCAATCAGCAGGGAGAAGAACAGAGGTGGCCCGACTTCCAGCGATGACTGCTGGACAATCTGCCAGCGGTTAGCAGCCGTAATCTTTACCCGCTGCATATGTTTGTGGAAGTTCTCGATCATCACAATCGAACCGTCCACCATCGAGCCGATGGCTACTGCAATGCCACCCAGGGACATGATGTTTGCGTTCAGCCCCTGCAGGTACATGATCATAAAGGCACCGAGAATACCCAGCGGCAGGCTGATTACAATGACCAGCGAAGAACGGAAATGGAGCAGGAACAGGGCACAGATTGCGACGACGATGCCCAATTGAATCAGCAGGGTATCTGTCAGGGTGGCAATAGAGCTGTTTACCAGTTTTGAGCGGTCATAGGTGGTGACGAGTTCGACCCCTTCTGGCAGACCCGCCTCCAACTCACTCAGTTTGGCTTTAACAGCATCAATGACCTTCTGGGCATTTTCGCCAAACCGCATCACAATAATGCCGCCAACAACTTCGCCTTCGCCGTTCAATTCAGCGATCCCGCGGCGCATCTGTGGGCCTGCTCTTACAGTTGCCACATCACCAACCGTGAGTGGTGTACCCTCCGCTGTTACCATCAAAGGTACTTGTCGTATATCTTCCAGGCTTTCCAGGTAGCCGGTAACACGGACAATGTATTCTGCCTCAGCCATCTCAATCGCAGAGGCACCGGCCTCACGGTTGCCCTGCTGCAGAGCGTTTTTCAGCTTTTGCAGGGGAATCCCGTAAGCCCTGAGCTTGTCAGGATCGGCGACCACTTGATACTGGCGCACCATTCCGCCGACAGTTGCCACTTCACTGACACCCGGTACCGATTGCAGTTGGAACTTGAGATACCAGTCCTGCAGGCTGCGCAGCTGGGAAAGATCATGCTGGCCGGTTCTGTCGACCAGTGCATAGTTAAATACCCAACCGACACCTGTCGCATCAGGCCCCAGTGCTGTTTTCGCTTCTGCGGGCAGACTGGACTGCACTTGATTCAGATACTCCAGTACCCTTGAGCGGGCCCAGTACATATCTGTGCCGTCTTCAAACAGGATATAGACATAGGATGAGCCAAACATGGAGGCTCCCCTTACATCCACAGCGCCAGGTACTGCCATCATGGCTGTCGTCAGCGGATAGGTTACCTGGTCTTCAACCAGCTGGGGTGCCTGACCAGGGTATTCGGTTTTGATAATCACCTGAACATCAGACAAGTCAGGCAGTGCATCAACCGGCGTGTTACGGGTTATCCAGGCTCCGCCAAACAGCAGTGCCAGTGCAGCCAGAATCACCAGGAAACGATTTCCCAGTGATCCGCGAATAATCGCCTTGATCATGGTTTGTCTCCCTTAGTGACCCATCTTGCTGTGATCCATGTCTGGCATGGCGTCCTGATTCATACCGGAATGATTCATCTGACTGTGGTCCATGGCTGGCATGGCGTCCTGAGTCATACCGGAATGGTTCATCTGGCTGTGGTCCATAGCCGGCATGGCGTCCTGGCTCATACCGGAATGGTTCATCTGACTGTGATCCATGGCGGGCATAGACTGATCTGCCTTTTTGATCGCAACAATTTCAAAGCCACCGCCGTCTTTCTTTTCAACCTCAAAGTGAATAGCTGTACCTAAATTGACGGCTGAAGTATCCAGCCCCTCACCAAGATCAAAGAACATGGACATGGTTGGCCATTCCCAGTCAGGCACAGGCTCATGGGTGATATACAGACTGTCATCCATCACATCTTCTACGACACCGGTTATCCATATCTTGTTGCTGGCCGGCTCTTCATAACGGTTCAGATCGGCGCTGATGCTGGATTCGGAATCCAGCAGAAACTGGGCAGAAGTCACTACTTTGTCACCTTCTGCCAACCCTCTCAGAATCTCCACCCGGTCTGCGACTGTACGGCCTGTCTGTACCAGCGCGGAACGAAATTTGCCCTCACCCAGGTCCTTGACCACACGGGTCTGGGTACCGGTTTGAATCAGAGCCTCAGAGGGGATGCTCAGTGCCTCAAGTACTCCGGTTTGCACAGCAACCCGGGAATACATATTGGGTTTGAGCTCAGCATCGGGGTTATCGAAACGCAGTCTGACCCTGAGGCTGCGGGTTTTCGGGTTCAGTTCCGGATAGACATAATCCACTACGCCCTGCCAGTGGCGGCCCGGCAGATAATCCACAGTCATACTGGCCTGCTGGCCGGGTTTGACCAGCTGTGACTGGCTTTCAAAGACATCCGCGACGACCCACACAGAGTCCAGACTGGCCAGTTCAATCACCGCTTTGGAAGGGTTGATATAGCCCCCTTCCCGGGTATTCAGTCGGGAAACAAAGCCATCTTTGGGAGCATAAAATGTCAGGGTTCGCTCGACCTGTCCTCGCTTGATGATGCGGTTAATGACTTCCTCTGGCACATCCAGAGACTGCAGTCGTTTTCTTGAAGCCTTGATCAGTGATGTTCTGTTGGAGCGTAGTGCTGACAGCAGCTCTTCCTGCGCATTCACCAATGCCGGTGAATAGAGATCAAACAGTCGGGTACCGGCTTTGACAAACTCGCCACTGGACGACACTCCAAGGTTTTCTATCCAGCCTTCGACACGGCTGTTAACTTGAAATATGGTGTCTTCGTTGTAACCGATGACACCAACAGTCTTTATTTGCGGCTGCAACATGCCCTTGCTGACAGCTTCGGAACGTACACCAAGGTTATTTCGTACCGCCGGAGAAATTGTGATTGTGCCTGCCGGGTCACTGGCCGCTGTCGCTTCTTCGTAAACGGGTACCAGATCCATGCCCATAGGGGACTTGCCAGGTTTATCTCTGCGGTAGTTGGGATCCATGGGAGCGACCCAGTACAGGGGCTTATCACCGGCAGCATCACTGCCTGAAGCCATATCATGACTGCCCACAAAATTCTGGACGGTGAATCCGGCAGAAAAAGCCACAGCAGAAGCTATCAGGGTTAAGGTCAGTTTATTCATTACAGTGCTTCTCCCTGTTCGGCAGGCTGGAAATCATCGTTGGCAGGTAAATCGTTGGCAGGTAACAGGTATTGCAGGCGGGCTGCACTCTGGCAGCTGTCGGCCTGAAGGCGGATATACTCGATAGTCATATTCAGGCGGGCTTTGTAAGCCTGAATAACATCACTGAAACTGCTGGCATCAGATTGATAGGCGCTTAATGCTGCTTCAGCCTGGTTCTGTACCTGAGGTAGCAATTGACTGCGATAAAGCGCAACCCGCTCCATCAGACCCTGGTAGCGAGCCTGTTCGGTGTCGAGCTGTCCCTGTAATTGGCGGAGGGTATCCTCGCGCAGGGCAATACCGGCTTCCTTACGATAGTGACTGGCGGAAAGCTGCCGGTCCTGACGGTTATCGGTAAACAGGGGCAGATCCATCATCACCATGGCAGAGAATCTGTTGCGGCTGTCCATGCCGGTACTCATCTGCTCACGACCGTATTTCAGTTCAATACCAAACTGCGGTTTGTAGCTTTCCTTTGCCAGTGCGATATCCTGCTCTGCCTGCTGAATTTTCAATTCTGCAGAGATGACTTGTGGGTGGTTCTGTAGCAGAGAGATACTGTTGATAGTGCCCGGAGTAATATCCGGCAGTTTTGTCGTCAGGGCATCAACAATTCTGGCTCCAGTCCAGCGCTGCAACTGCGCGATGCTTTGCTGGCCCTGGGTAGTGAACGACACAATGCGATCATCAAGCCGGGTCAGTGCAACTTCTGCCTGATAGAGGTCCTGCTGGTTTTTGCGGCCCTGGCTGTACATCGATTCAGTTACATCAACCAGGCTTTCAAACAGGTAGCGATCCTGTTTCAGCTGTTGCAGTGCCTGCTGCCAATACCAGCTATCCAGCCAGGCCAGCCTGACATTCTGCAATACTTGCAGCTGACGATTGTCGGCGGCAGTTTCGCTGAGATCACTCTGTAATGCTGTCTTTCGTTGCTGCAGCTGGTTGCTGTTGCCTCTGGGCAGCATCTGCTCCACCTTCAGCTCGATCATGCCTTTGTTCAGCGGGTCCGGATTATTACCGGGCAGATTCATGGTGCCTATGGACAGTTTCGGATCCTGCCAGCTGGATACTGCGATAGCCTGCTCATTCAGAGCCTTCGCCTGATACTGGAATGACCGGACACCGGCATCCTGTTTCAGGGCGATTTGTTCGGCCTCTTTCAAGCCCAGGGCTGCTGTCAGACTGAGGGCTTCAGCCTGTGCCATAGACACAGCCCCTGCCAGCAGCAGGGAACTGCACACTTTGGCCGCACGATGGCGACTTGGGAAAAACATGGAATATCTCCGTTAAGGAGCTGCTGCCTGTGCAATATGTAGATATTTTTCTGCGCAATGCAGATACAGGTCAGCCACTCATTCGCAACAAGTGAGTTCTTTGTTCAGTTGCGCTAACGGCTATTCGAGGAAGGAGGCTTTCGCCAGATAGATTTCGGGCTTGGAGGCCAGTACATCGGGTTCGGTATGTTCTTCCCAACTACTGGCTTTCTGATCAAGATTCAGGGTTTGCTGAACAATGATGAACAGTAGCGAGAAAAGCGGTTTGAGCTGGTCAGGTACAGAGATTTGTGGTGCCGGGTCACTGTCTTCACAATCAGTGCAGGCTGAATCCATGGCTATATTTCCCAGATCGGAGCAACAGTCATGGAGCATCATTCCGCTCAAGGCCATCCCGTCATGGGACATACCTTGATGTTCAGTCATGGCCTGTTCAGCAGGACTGAAACTACCATGCATAGTCATATTGCCAAAGGCAACAGACATCATACAAAACTGCAGCACAGAGAGAACCATCACGGCCAGAAGGGCAGTGCTGATTGTACGACTGTGAGTTAAGCGCAGCTTCGCAAGCATGGATCAGGATTGATTGAAAATTTGCCGATATAAAAAACTTTAGGCGAATAAAAGTCAATGGTGACTTTTCGTACAGACAAGCCAGGTTGTTGAATCATTGTTAAAATATCTGGTCCATGGTTTATAAAAACCATGGACCAGATATTGTGCTTTTTGCCGTTTTTAGCGTCGCAATCGGTGCAAATGACTTATTCGACAGTAACAGACTTGGCCAGATTTCGAGGCTGATCCACATCGGTGCCTTTGATCACAGCAACGTGATAAGACAGTAACTGCAGTGGAACGGTGTAGAACAGCGGAGCGACAACGTCAGGAATAGAGCGAACCGGCAGAACTTCGACACCTTCACCACTTTCCATACCGGCATTCTTGTCGGCAAAGACATACAGCTGACCGCCACGAGCGCGGACTTCTTCCATATTGGACTTCAGCTTTTCCAGCAGGTCGTTGTTCGGTGCAACCACGATAACCGGCATATCGTTGTCGATCAGTGCCAGCGGGCCGTGCTTGAGTTCGCCAGCAGCGTAGGCTTCAGCGTGAATGTAGGAAATTTCCTTCAGTTTCAGCGCACCTTCCATCGCAATCGGGTACAGGTTGCCGCGGCCCAGGAACAGGCTGTGATGCTTCTCGGAGAAGGCCTCAGCCATGGTTTCGATATCGTCGCTCAGTGCCAGCACATCGTTAATGGCATGAGGCAGTTCACGCAGGGCTTTGACAACCTCTTTTTCCTGCTCAGTGGTCATGCTGTTGTGACGACCAATGGCGGTAACCAGCATCAGCAGGGCGGCCAGCTGAGTAGTAAATGCCTTGGTAGAAGCCACGCCGATTTCAGCACCGGCACGGGTCATCAGGGCCATATCGGATTCACGTACCATGGATGAGCCTGGTACGTTACAGATGCTGAGAGAGGCCATGTAGCCCTGTTCCTTGGCCAGACGCAGTGCTGCCAGAGTGTCAGCCGTTTCACCGGACTGGGACAGGGTGATAAACAGGCTGTTCTGCGGCACGAAGGATTTGCGGTAGCGGAACTCGGAGGCAATTTCGACCCGGCAAGGAATACCTGCCAGCTCTTCGAACCAGTAGCGTGCAACCATACCGGCATGGTAGCTGGTACCACAGGCAACAATCTGCACTGCACGAACATCTTTCAGCAGTTCCGCGCTTCCGGCGCCCATGGCATCCAGATTCACGTGATCACTGACCAGGCGGCCTTCCAGGGTGCTGGAAATGGCATCGGACTGCTCGTGGATTTCTTTCATCATGTAGTGGCGATACTGGCCCTTGTCGCCGGCATCATGCTCTACATTGCTGTCCTGTGCTTCACGTTCAACCGGCTCACCAGCTGAATTGAATACACGAACGTGGTCGCGGGTTACTTCAGCAAAGTCGCCTTCTTCCAGGAACATAAATCGACGGGTTACCGGGAAAAGTGCCAGCTGGTCGGAACCGATAAAGTTTTCACCAATACCCAGACCAATTACCAGCGGGCTGCCGGAGCGAGCAGTAACCAGACGGCTAGGGTCACGCTGATCCATAACAACAGTGCCGTAAGCGCCTTCCAGCTGACCAACAGCTTGTTGCAGGGCCTTCAGCAGATCGCCAGTCTTCTTCAGTTCGTGGTGAACCAGGTGCGCGATAACTTCAGTATCGGTGTCGGATTCGAAGGTGTAACCTTCCTGTTCCAGAAAAACGCGCAGGCTTTCGTGGTTTTCGATAATGCCATTGTGAACCACAGCAATATCATCACTGGATACATGAGGGTGAGCGTTGCGCTCGCTGGGTTCTCCGTGGGTTGCCCAGCGGGTATGGGCAATGCCGGTGCCGCCCGGCAGAAAATCCTGATCAAGTGCTTCAGCCAGCTCAGCAACCTTGCCAAGACGACGGGTACGCAGCATTTGACCATTGTCATCGATAACGGCCATACCGGCTGAATCATAGCCGCGGTATTCCAGACGACGCAGGCCTTCCAGCAGAATCGGGGCCACATCGCGCTGTGCTACTGCTCCAACAATGCCACACATAGTTATTCAGTTCCTGTCCTGAGGCTCAATCACTATTGCCTGTTATCGGCGACAGTCTGAACCTCTTATTATAAAAAAGCCGGTAACCTCTACGGGTTACCGGACATGAATCAAATCGTTCGCCTGCTACAGCTGTTTAATCAGGCGTCTTTGGTCGGGCGCTTCCAGGTATCAACATTACGCTGGCGGCCGCGGGCTACACCGAGTTCGTTATCGGCGACATCTTTGGTGATAACAGAGCCAGCACCGGTGGTTGCGTTCTTGCCAATGGAAACCGGTGCAACCAGTGAGGTATTGGTACCGATAAAGGCGCCATCATCAATTGAAGTCTTGTGTTTGTTGACCCCGTCATAGTTGCAGGTCACGACGCCTGCACCAATATTGGCTCCGGAACCGACTTCAGCATCACCGACGTAGCTTAGGTGGTTAACCTTGCTGCCTGCTCCGATAACAGACTTTTTAATTTCAACAAAGTTGCCAACACGGGCTTTCTCGGCCAGTTGAGCACCCGGGCGCAGGCGAGCAAACGGGCCAACTTCACAGTTGGCTGCAACGTCAGCATTCTCCAGAATGGAGTGAGCCTTGATGATTGCTCCTTCGCCGATTCTGGAGTTACGAATAACACAACCCGGCTCGATGATAACGTTATCTGCAATCTCGACATCACCTTCAAGAATCACGTTGATATCCAGCAGGATGTCTTTACCGGTTTTGATGTCACCCCGAATATCTACTCTGGCGGGGTCAATGATGGTAACGCCACTGGTCATCAGTGCTGTCGCCAGTTGTTGCTGGAAGGCTCGTTCCAGCTCTGTCAGCTGAACACGGCTGTTGACACCTTCTACTTCGGTTGCCTGCTGTGGCTGCACGTGAACGACAGGTGTTTCTTCAGTAACGGCTTTGGAAACAACATCGGTGAGGTAATACTCTTTTTGAGCATTGTCATTACTCAGGTGCATTACCCAGTCTTCGAGTTTTTTGCCCGGTATGGCCATAATGCCGGTATTTACTTCGTTAATGGCCAGTTGTTCCGGCGTTGAGTCTTTATCTTCGACAATGGCCTGCACATTTCCAAAACCATCACGGACAATCCGCCCATAACCAGAAGGGTTGGGCAGATTAATGGTCAGGAGACCGAGACGCTCACCGTTGCTGGCTGCCAGCAGTGACTGCAGAGTTGATGACTTGATCAATGGAACATCACCGTAGAGCACCAGCACAACATCAGCCCCCTTACAGCCCGGTACCGCCTGCTGAACCGCATGCCCGGTACCCAGTTGCTCGGTCTGTTCAACCCAGTTCAGGTCATAATGCCCCAGAGCATCTTTTACTTTCTGGGCGCCATGCCCGATGACAACATGAATTTCACCCTTGCCAATCATTTTCTGAGTTTGCTGGGCACTGAGAATAACGTGCTCCAGCATTGGCTTGCCGGCAATGGGATGCAGTACTTTGGGAAGGTTTGACTTCATACGGCTGCCCTGGCCGGCAGCAAGGATGACGATATCTGCTCGCATATTTTTGGTGTCTTCTTCCTGGATGACCCGGAAAGGCTTATGGGGATGCCGGGGTGTTGGTACGGTCAGTAGGGGTTAAGAGTGTAACAACAGTTTATCAACGTTTGGCGAAAGAGGGCAGGGGGTGATATCAAGATGAAGGGGAGATGGAGGGAAGTAGCAGCTGAGAGCCGTCATACTACTTCCCTGATACAGAAAATGCTCAGAATTTATAAATGATAGCGAAGTAGTGGCCAAACCCGGTTGTTTCCTGCTTCTTGGTCACTTTCTGGCCTTTCTCGGTGACAGTATACGGGCTGTCATCCTTGAAGTTGGCCATGCTGTTGTAGTACTTCAGGCCATAGCCCACAGACCATTGGTCACTATGCCAGTAAAAGCCGTGGAACCACTCAAGAGAGTGTGATGTACGGCCTGCTACTTTTCTCAGCTTGTCGTAACCGAACTTGTAATCGAGATAACCCTGGTAGGCGATAAAGGTTTGGTTTTCGAAGAACCAGAAGGGTTTGAACCAGTTGTTGGTCCAGATATAGCCACTCCACTTACCTTCGTCAGGTGCCTTGAAGTTTTCCCGTGAATAGCGGGCCATGATATTTGATCCCATGATGCCGAACCATGGGACTTCAACATCTACTCCCAGACCAATGAAGGTATCAAACAGGCCACCAAACTGGCCACTGTCACCAACATTGGCAAGACCCGAAATATATACCTCTTTAACCGGGCCGAAAGACAGGTCTTTTCCGGTCATACCATCCAGAGATAACCTGGGAGCAAACTTCATAAAGAAGTTATCCTTGTTATGCCGGTCATCGCTGCGGCGATCGAAAATATCAAAAACATCAATGTAGCCATAGAGGCTTAGAATGCCGCTGCGACCACCAAACTCCATTTCAAAGTAGGTATCGTGTCGGGCGCCAAACGGAAGTTTGTTGTTCAGGCTTTGCATCAGGTTGAACTGATACCACTTGTAATCATTCTTGTGGATATCGCCATCCGCGTAATCGGCAGCCCGGACGGGGATATTTCCCAACGACAGAAAAAACAGAACGATCAGTAAAGAGGTGCCGGAAAGCAAACCTTGCCGGCGGCAACTCCGGTGCGTTGTGTTGTGCATCTTTCTAACCACTTCTTTTATCAGACAAACTGAGGGCAAGTTTAGTAACTGCAGCGGAGGGTGCAGGTTTCAGGCTGTCATTTAATGACAAATTATATAAACGCCTTTTTATGTATCGTCTTGGATATAAGAGCCTGTTCACAATCTTATCGCGGGCTACAAATGCCGATAAAAGCCTCAGATACTTCGCTTTTCCTCGTTACATAGCACCACTATGCGCCTCGAAAACCCGAAGTATCTGAGGCTTTTCTCAGCACTTTCGCTATCCGCGAAAGATTATGAACAGGCTCTAAGGTGTTCTTCTGTGTTTGTCCGATAAAAACAGGGTTTGACATACACATGTCCGACCCTGTCATTAATAACTGCTATCTTTTCCAGATTGTTTGACCGACTGCTCCCCGGGTATCAGATACAGAGCCTGAATTGCTTATGGCCGGAATTGACTCAGGTGCATCAGCACAGCCAGCCCTTCGTCGTGCAACGACTGCTGCGAGAGATTTGTTACAGCAATTATTGATGCCGGCAGGTGTCTGTTTTAATGGCGATAAACCATGGGATCTGCAGGTTTTTGATGACCGGCTTTATCAGCGGGTAATACGTCACTCCACTCTAGGTCTGGGTGAAGCCTATATGGATGGTTGGTTTGAGTGTGAAAAGCTGGATTGCTTTTTTGAACGGGTACTGCGTATTCATGCAGATCAATTCATTTATAACAACCGCCGGCTGTTACTCAAGCTGCTGTTGTCACGTCATATGAATATGCAGACATTTGCCAGAGCCTGGCAGGTTGGCAAGAAGCATTACGATTTGGGTAATGACCTGTTTAAACAGATGCTGGACTCGACCATGAGCTACAGCTGTGGATACTGGCAGAACGCCCAAACGCTGGAGCAGGCTCAGATCAATAAACTTGACCTGATATGCCGCAAGCTGGAACTGAAACCGGGTATGAAACTGCTGGATATAGGTTGTGGTTGGGGAGGCCTGTCTGCATATGCCGCGGAACATTATCAGGTCTCTGTCGTCGGGGTCACGATTTCAGAGCAGCAGTGCCGGTATGCTCAGGACAGATATCAGCATCTTGATGTGTCTTTCAGGCTGGAAGATTACCGCTCACTGAATGAGACCTTTGACCGGGTTGCATCAGTAGGGATGTTCGAGCATGTCGGGCATAAAAACTATCGCACATTTATGGAGGTAGCCTCTCGTTGCCTGAAACCCGGCGGGCTAATGCTGCTTCATTCCATTTCCAGTAATTGCAGTCGATATAGCTGTGACCCCTGGATCAGCCGGTATATTTTTCCCAATGGCATGATTCCGTCTGTAGCGCAGATGACTTCAGCAGCAGATGGACTTCTGGTAGCAGAAGACCTGCATAATTTTGGTACGGATTACGATAAAACCCTGATGGCCTGGCATCACAACTTTGTCAGGAATTATGGTTTGCTTCGGGATCACTATGATGAACGTTTTTATCGTATGTGGACCTATTATCTGCTTTGTTGTGCCGGCGCTTTTCGGGCGAGAGATTTACATCTGACCCAGCTGGTTTTCAGCCGAGACAGACATACGCCTTATATTGCTGTGCGATAGATCTTGCATGAATATCTGCCTGGAATTGTATTTTTTGCGTCACCAGTATTTTTAAAATCAGCACAATAGGGTACAAACAGCCGGCTATTCGCTTTTCCCTGACAGGCTGCACCATGCTGGAACACTTCAAGCTTAAAAAAACGGTTTTATGTCTTTCCTTGCTGCCGGCTTTTGCTGTTGCCGGTACCCAAAGTGACAGTGCGTTCAATGCCTGTCTTATTCAGCAGATGCAGCAGGCTGCTGATGATGTCACTCTGGGTGAAATCAAGGCCAGATGCCGGACAGCTGATATCAGTCCTGAAGCGGGTACATTCACTCTAAAGTCGGATATGGCTGATCATGCAGAAACCGGCTCCCTGACGAAGGTTGAAGAACCACGACATAAGCCCGAACGTGACCCTGTTCCCGGCATATTACTGATCAGGGATGAACCGGCATTCACGCTCAATGCCCATAATCCAAACTATGCCCTGCCGGTTTCGTATAACAAAAATGTAAACGGCAAGCCCTTTGATGCCAAAGATGATGATCTGGACCACAAGGAGTTTGTGTTCCAGATCAGTATGCGATCAAAAGTCTGGGAAAACGTGTTTGATGACAATAGTAATCTCTACGTGGCCTATACCAACCGTTCATGGTGGCAGGCCTATAACGAGAAGTTTTCCAGCCCGTTCCGGGACACCAACCACGAGCCGGAAGTGTTCCTGACCTATGACACTGAATACGATGTATTCGGTCTGCCTATGAAGCAGGTTCACTTTGGTCTGGTGCATCAGTCCAATGGTCGGACTCTGCCGCTGTCTCGCAGCTGGAACCGGCTGTATATGAACTTCCTGTTTGAAAAAGATGATTTCTTTATGTCCGTCAAACCCTGGTGGCGGATTCCGGAAAATAAAAAGAAAAACCCGCAGGACACCAAGGGTGACGATAACCCGGATATTCATAAATACATGGGTTATGGCGAGCTGAGAATGGGCTACTGGCTCGGTGAGCACAGCCTCGGCATGATGCTGCGCAACAATCTGCGTGGCAGTGGTAATAATAAAGGCGCTGTTCAGCTCGACTGGACCTTCCCCATTGCCGGTGACGTCAAAGGTTATGTGCAGTACTTCAATGGTTATGGCGAGAACCTGATTGATTACAACGCCTCTGTTAACCGCTTGAGCTTCGGTTTTATGGTGACGCCCTGATGATTTTGGTTCCCGTATAATCCGCACCGGTTTGTGCGGGAACCTTGATCCAGGTAAATAAAAATTTTTTAAAAATAGCCAAGAATTCCCCCTCTTTATTACGACTATTGAACTCGTAAACCTCAGGAGTGAATTGTGTTTTCACCTGCACCCTTGCGGGCAGCTGGATTGCTGTCCCTGTCTGTCTTTGTGTCTGCCTGTTCCGGACAGGCCTCTGAATCTAATTCAGATCCCGTTACTGCCATCAGTCCTGATGAACTGACCCTTTTATTGCAGCAACCAGACGTCACGCTGATTGATGCCCGAAGTCCTGATGCTTTTAACGGCTGGGTCTTTGATGACGGCACGTTGCAGCTGCAACAGCAGGGTGGGCATATCCCTGAAGCTGAGCTGTTTTCTGCCCGCTGGATCGAGAGAAAACTGGATGATACTGATCGGGCCTGGATGCGAACCGGCGCTGATAAAGATGATCTGGTGATTATTTATGGCAATGGTCAGGGGCAAGCCAATACGGTAGCTGAATGGCTGATTTCAGAACAGAAGCTTGAGGCTGAAAACCTGCGTATTTTGGCGGGAGGTTTTCCTGCCTGGTCTGAAGATTCTGGTAAGGCTGACTTTTTACCGGGCTTTCGGACACTGGTTCCTCCCCAATATGTCGGTGCAGCACTGACAGCTGATCCGGATACGGTTGTGGTGCAGATTGGTTGGGATGGCGGCAAAGGTAAGGATTACCGCGAGGAGCATATACCCGGTGCCCTTTACTGGGATGATCTGGAATTTGAATATCCGCCAATCTATGAAGCCAGTCCAGTGGAAGATATTCGTGCCAGTCTGGCCAGGCTTGGTATTGATAAAGATGACTCAGTGGTTGTTTATAGTACTGAGTCCATCGGTGCAGCGCGTGGTGCAGCGATAATGAAGTACGCTGGCGTTGACGATGTAGTGATGCTTAATGGTGGTATTGATCGCTGGAAAGCTGCAGGACTGCCTCTTGAGTCAGGCTGGAATACTCCAGAGCCGGTCAAGACATTTGGTGTTACCGGTGCAGGTGATAACAGTGTCATTATCAATATTGATGAGGCCAAAATACTACGACAGCAGCCTGATAGTGCACTGGTCAGTATTCGGGCCTGGAATGAATTTACCGGTCAGGTCAGTGGCTATAACTATTTTGAAAAGCGTGGCCGTATTCCTGGTGCGCTATGGGGCCATGCAGGTGACTCGTCCTGGGATATGAATCACTACCATAATCCTGATCACACCATGCGCAACTATCATCAGATTGCGGAGTTCTGGAGCGAATGGAATATTCGGCCAGAGATGCAGCTGTCGTTTTATTGCGGTAACGGCTGGAGGGCATCTGAAGCCTGGTGGTACGCGCAGGCGATGGGTTATGAAAAATCTACCATCTACAGCAGTGGCTGGATGCGCTGGCGAGAAGATGAAAACCCTGTTGCTTCGGGGGAACTGACCAGAGAGCAGGCGCTTGAAGAGTGGAAACAGTTGGAATCAGCTCTGCTCTGACTCATAGGCATAGACTCAGGCACAAGGGCTGGCATAAATTGTCAGTCCTTTGTGGCGCTGTTTGATTAATATGCTCTTGGGAATAATTATTTTAAGCGTAGAATTCCCGCCATGAATAAAGCCAATCTTACCCAGCAGCTCGATTTTATTATTGAGCTGGATCGTCTTAAAACGGTATTACGTCAGACCCACGTGAAGTCTGCCGGTAACCGTCAGGAAAACAGTGCCGAACACAGCTGGCATATCGCCATGACGGCGATGGTTCTGGCTGAATATGCCTCCCAACCGGTGGATATCAATCATGTGATTCGCCTGTTGCTGGTGCATGATATCGTTGAAATTGAAGCCGGTGATACCTTCTGCTTTGATGAAGCTGCTGTTCAGGATCAGGGCGATAAAGAAGAAATCGCGGCACGTCAGTTGTTTGGTATGCTGCCAGAGCCCCAGGGTGCTGAAATGCTGGCGCTCTGGTATGAATATGAAGCACTTGAAACCTTTGAAGCGCGTTTTGCCAAAGCGATCGACTGCGTTCAACCTTTCCTGCTCAATATCAATAACGAAGGCGGAAGCTGGCGTAACCACCATGTCAGGGAAGAACAGGTTAGAAGACGACAGCAGTATCTGGCTGAAGTTGCCCCGGAGGTGTGGGAACTGGTTGAACCAATGATTACAGCTGCCGCAGAAAAAGGCTGGATTAAATCCTGATTTTTCAGAGCAAGCTTCGGATTCAGGTGATTTTAACGACTACAGCTAACCGTAATGGTTGTTCTGATTGAGGTTTCGCCAGCCGGAATCTCATCCATATCCCGTCTTACCTGAATCCATGAATCATACCGGCCTGCCGGCAGGGCGTTTCTGGAAGACCCCTGCCACTGATCGATGGAGTATCTTTTTTCTCCTCCGGTCAGGTAGGGAGCGGTTACGGTAAAAATAACATCACTGTCGTTTATTCCGATATAAGAAAGATTATCCGAAATGCTGTTCATATCGACCCGCACATAGGCTCCGGCTTTGCCCTGCATTCCGGTATCTGGCAGCTCGACGTTACTGTTAATTCTGAAAGAAGATGCAGTGGATGGATCCCGGGAGCCGGAACCCCAGCGGCCAAAGGCAATCCCCCCGCGGTTATCACTCATTTGAATCCCGCAAACGGGTTCAACGGTTGCGCCCCATTTAAGTGACTGACCTGTCGCCAGCGTACTGAATACAGTAGCAAGACAGCAAAACGCAGAAACAAGAGTAAGTTGTCCGGACTTTTCCATTCTTTGTGGTCTTTATTCCGAGAACTGGCTTCTGTTGATCTTGGCCTTCATCTGCTTCAGTTTTTCCATCTTGAGCTGAACTTCGAGCCGCTTCAGCTGTAAATCAAGCTCGGCATTCTCTTCGACAATTTCCTGAAACCGGGTGCAGTCAGGCTTTCGACCTCCTCCCAGATCAAAGGGTATGCTGATTTGGGCGTAGATACCCTGATCTTTATCAAGCGTGTTTCCGGGGTTGTTGGTTTTATCTTCGTTCAGCCGGCTGTCCGCATTGTAGGCACCAACCTGAAATGTCGCTTGGGAGCGCCGGGCTTCACAGCTTGAACCATCGATTGCCCGGATACGGCTGGTGTCTTCCATATTGGGCGGACTGGGCAGACTGTTAAGATCGGCATGGCTCTTACCTGCCAGCAGCATCAGCGTGGCTCCCAGCAGCAACGCCTGAAGCTGTACCTGATACTGATTTACCATTTGAACTCAACCTTGGTGCAGACTCGCGATCGCATGCTCTGGTTTTCTTTGGGCACAGAGGTACTGCACAGGTTTTTTTCAGTGTTATCAGATATGTTTTTCAGGGTGATGGGTACATCACGGGTTACGCCCGGAGGAACGTCTTCCAGCACACCCAGTACTTTTCCATCCACGGAAATTTCGTAGCTCTGGGTGTACGTGTTCAGGTTTTTGATTTTTATGGAAACCGTCTGCTCAGTATAAAAAGGGTCTTTGACAATTCTTGAAGGATACTGAGAGTGACCAAAAGCTGTTGCAGAAAATAACACCAGCGCGGCGAGGAAATACTTCACAAATAAACGTCGTATCATGAACTCTTACCCAGCTCTAAAATGAAATTTTCTTTTCTTTGATGCAGGTCACTGATTTTAAGAGTTGAGCGGAGAGCGACTATAAGCGCTTTACCTCTGCCTGATGTTTTGCAACGTAAGGTATCAGGTGGCTTGTACAGCGCTTTTGGATGCTGACTTATGGAAGGGAAGACTGGAGGTTAGGGATTTTTTGTTGTTTGTTAAGTATTTGTTCTGAAAAGGTTTTGCTTTGAGCCTAAAGTTTGCCAATGGGCTGACGATAAACTGAGAACCCGCGCGGGAAGCGTTGTTTCGCAGTTGCAGAATGTTGTAGTTGCCAGAGTGTAGTCACCCAGCCATGGCGCCTGCGCGGGACCACTTCTTTCATTATTACCGGCAGTTATTCCTTTGATTTGATTGATGTTTTTGCAGGCTACATCAACCAGTAGCCCAGCAGGGCAAAGACTCCGGTAAGACCAAAAATGATCAGAGTACCTGATTCCGGGGCTCCCCAGTGTTTATCTGAGTATTCACCAGCTATCCAGGCTATCCATACCCAGGCGCAGAAGAGAACGGCGCCGACAGCCCAACCCAAGGGTGTCAGAAAGAATGAAGTTAAAGCTTCCATATCAAATGAGACTACTGTTCTGAGATTTATAGTTGCTTTGAGTATGGTTCAGGGTTGGGCACCCTGCCAGAAATGGGATTGAGAAGGGAGAATAGTGAATGGGTGATGGGAAATGGTCTGAGCAGGGTCAAGATGCCCGATCCATGGGCCTCATATCCGTGATCAGGCTGTTTCTATGCCATATTGCTGGCGATAAGCCTCGATCGCAGCAGCATGTTGCTGTAGCGCCTCATCGCTGCGTACGAAGGTCAGGACTTCAGCCAGACTGGCGATGCTGTGTACCGGAATGTTGAAGTCACGCTCGACTTCCTGAATCGCAGACAGCTCATGTTTACCCTTTTCCTGTCTGTCCATTGCTACCAGTACCGTAGCCGGTGTAGCTTTGGGGTGATGGCTGAGTAAATCCATGACTTCCCGGATAGCTGTACCGGCGGTGATGACATCGTCGATGATGGCAATGCGGCCCTCCAGCGGTGCACCGACCAGGTTGCCGCCCTCACCATGATCCTTGGCCTCTTTGCGGTTGAAGCACCAGGGAATATCGATGCCATGGTGTTCGGCCAGGGCAATAGAGGTAGCCGCAGCAAGTGGAATGCCCTTGTAGGCAGGGCCAAACAGTACATCGAACTCAACACCGCTGTGGACAAGGGTATCGGCATAGAATCGGCCAAGCCGGGCCAGAGCGCCACCGGTATTGAATACCCCTGCATTGAAGAAATAGGGAGAGGTGCGCCCGGACTTGAGCGTAAATTCGCCAAATTTCAGTACATTGCGGTCAAGCGCGAAGCGGATAAAGTCTTGTCGAAAGTCAGCCATCGTTATTATTCAATAAGTAGTTATTAATCGGATGATCATTACGAATGTCTGCAGGTATTTTAACCTGAAACGCGGGAAACCGGTGGTGAAAATATAATACGTGCTCGGGTATGATACGCACCCTTTAAGGGCGAGGGCTTTGTCAGGAGCTCCCGGGGCCCGTTGAACCCAATGATATGGACTACTAGACCAGCATGAGAGTCATCAACTTCAATGCGGAAGGAATCAGGACGGCGGTCGAAGCAGGCCTGTTCCGCTGGTTGGAAGAACAGGATGCGGACGTTATTTGTCTGCAGGACACCCGCGAAACTGAAGATGTAATGGAACAGCATTTTCAGCTTGA
Organism: Spongorhabdus nitratireducens; assembly: GCA_947387575.1. GTDB lineage: Bacteria > Pseudomonadota > Gammaproteobacteria > Pseudomonadales > Endozoicomonadaceae > CANDOC01. The sequence goes on along the minus strand of CANDOC010000011.1, from coordinate 111,427 downwards.
CGGTTATTTCGGATATTTCTTCTCTGGCTATGAGCGTGAGAGCGTTGGTGGTACTGCGCTTTATACCCGCCATGCGCCGAAAGCCATTATTCCCGGGCTGGGCTTTCCGGCCTGCGACGAGACCGGTCGCTATCTGCAGGCTGACTTCGACAAGATCAGTATTGCCAGCCTGTTTGTACCGGGTCACGAAGACAATGGTCTGGAAAACAAACTGCGCTTTCTGGAAGGCTACAGCCTTCACCTGCAGAAACAGTGCCGCAAGCGTCGTGAATTTATCATGACCGGTACCTGGAATATTGCTCACATGAAGATGGACGTTGCCAACTGGCGTGAGCAGCAGGAAGAGCCGGGTTTCACCCCGATGGAGCGGGCCTGGATGGATGGTCTGTTCAATAATATGGGCTTCACTGACGCGTACCGTGAAGTGGATCGTGAAGGTGGAAATTACTCTCTCTGGACTGATGAAGCAGCGCGTGAGCAGAATGATGGCCGTCGGGTTGACTATCAGGTTGTGACTCCGGGTATGTGCCATCGCGTGCTGAATGCAGGCATGTACACCGGCCAGCGTTTTTCCCGTCATGCTCCGGTTATTGTCGATTACGACTGGGAACTTGGTTTCTCCTGATTTTTAAAAAGCCCGACAACTGTCGGGCTTTTTTATAGGGATGAAAAATACACCATACAAGACATAACTATTCACTGCCTGACGCAACTTCATCAGTTTTTAATGTGATTACTTGCAGCAATTCTGGCGAATTAGCTGGTCTATATTTCGTTCATATATTTTGACAACGCTTGGACAGAGAGGTGCTTGATTTATGTCTTCTCTTTTATCCAGTTGCTGCTCACCCATACTGTTTTGTTTTTCTTTTCTGTTCTTGTTTTCCGGGCAGGCAGTTTCAGCTGATTTACAGGAGTCGGGCGAGATCCGGTTCAGTATGTCAGATAATACTTGCCTGCCTTCCTATGCTACGAATGGTTCTGCCGGCGCTGATTTGAGAGCCTGCATCAGAGAGTCTGTAGTGATAAAGCCGGGAGAAAGGAAGGTGATTGATACCGGTATTGAATCAATGCAGTTTCCGGCCAACCTGATGCCCGCTGTTCTGTCCCGTGCAGGTCTGGGAATGGAGGGTATTCAGGTGGATTTTATTTCCAGAGTTGACCCTGATTACACCGGGCCACTATTGATTCCCCTTAAAAACACCTCGGATAGTGCATTTACTGTTAAGCCGGGCATGCGGATCGCCCAGTTGATTTTCTTTAATGTTGAACGTCCCCAGCTTGTAAATGATCCTGAAATTAAAAACCGTAAAGCAGAATCAAGAGGGCAGTCAGGTAGAGGTAGTACCGGTCTGAATTAGGTGGTTTTTGGGAAGTTAAATAACGGGTTATTGCTGATTCGTCGTCTGATCTTATTGTTGTAGTCTTTGCGGCCTTCTGAATATGTAATGAAACAAGGGAATCATCAATGATTCAGGTTGTAGGCCATACCAATCCGGACTCTGACAGTATCTGTTCTGCTCTGGTTGCTGCTGAATGGCTTAAAGTGGCTCGCGGTGTTGAAGCTGTTGCCATGGCTCAGGGCGAAGTAACCAGCGAAACCGCATTTATTCTGAATGAAGCCGGTGTTGAAGCGCCGCAAATCTGCAACTCTGTTGCTGGTGAGAAAGTCTGGCTGGTGGACTATACCGATCTGTCTCAGGCGCCGGCTGGTATTGAAGAAGCCGAGATTGTTGGCATTGTTGACCATCACCGTCTGGGTGATATCACTACAGCAAACCCGCTGGAAGCCTGGATCTGGCCGGTTGGCTGTTCCTGCACCATTCTCTATCACCTGCACAAGATGGAAAACATCGAGATTGCACGTCCTCAGGCCGTGCTGATGTTGGGTGCCATTGTCAGTGATACCGTTGCTTTCCGTTCCCCGACCTGCACTGAAAAGGATCGCGAAGCGGCAAAAGCGTTGGCTGAAATTGCCGGACTGGATCTGGAAGATTTCAGCGATCGTTTGCTGCGGGTTAAAACCAACCTGGAAGGTCTGTCTGTTGCCAGCCTGGTTGATCGTGACCTGAAAAAGTATCCGTTTGAAGATCAGTCTCTGGTTGTTGGTCAGATTGAAATTGCCAGCTTTGAGCAGGTAAACGACAAACTGGAAGCACTGCAGGCTGAACTGGCTGTCCGTTGTGAAACGGATGGTCTGAAGCTGGCAGCACTGATGGTTACCAATATCAGTAACTCCACCACCCGTCTGCTGTTCCAGGGTGAGTGGGCTGCACGCCTTGAGGCACATGCATCAGAAGCAAATGTGGTGGTAATGGAAAACACCCTGAGCCGTAAGAAGCAGGGCTGGCCCTGGCTGCAGGCTGTTCTGGCAGTGTAAAGCAGAGTGTTAGAATAAAAAAAATCCCGGCTATAAGCCGGGATTTTTATTTCTGCTGGTCAGCTTGGATCAGGCTTCCAGAGCAGCTTTCTGTGCGGCCAGCAGTTGATCAATACCATCACGGGCCAGTGCCATCATGGCAATCATTTCATCCTGGTCAAAAGCTTCGCCTTCAGCAGTGCCCTGAACTTCGATGAATTTGCCCTGATCGTTCATAACCACGTTCATATCTGTTTCGGCATTGGAATCCTCCGGGTAGTCCAGATCCAGTACCGGAACGCCGTTGTATATGCCGACAGATACAGAAGCAATCATCTGCTTCAGCGGGTCGTTGCGCAGAATCTTGCGATACTGCAGGTGGCGCAGGGCATCAACCAGTGCCACACAGCCGCCGGTAATAGACGCTGTACGGGTACCACCATCAGCCTGAATAACATCACAATCGATAGTGATGGTGTTTTCACCCAGCTTTTTCAGATCAACGGCTGCACGCAGGGAACGACCGATCAGACGCTGGATTTCCAGAGTCCGGCCACCCTGTTTGCCACGGGCTGCTTCACGACCCATGCGGTCGGTGGTTGAACGGGGCAGCATGCCGTACTCGGCAGTAATCCAGCCCTGACCCTTGCCCTTGAGGAAGCGCGGAACCATGGTGTCCACGGAAGCGGTACAAAGTACTTTGGTATCCCCGTACTCAACCAGAACGGAACCTTCCGCGTGTTTGGTGTAGTTACGGGTAATTTTGATCGGGCGTAACTGGTCTGCCGTTCTGCCGCTTGGACGCATCGGTTTTCTACCTGATTACTTGAAGAAACGGCTGCGATTATAACCTGAGGATACGGTATTGCGGCTAGTGGCAGGAGTGGTCGTAATAAATATATTTTAGAGTGCCCCGTGTAGGTATAGCGCAATGAGATAAATAACTGATTCCACTATTCCAGAACGCAATATAAATCTGAGAATATAGGCCGCTTTTTTTTGACCATGCCTTTATGTGGCTTTTTCGGGGAGATTGGCGGCAAATGTCGATGCTGGAGGTTCTGGATATCATTGCGGTAATTGTGGCTGGTATGGCCGGTGCAATGGTAGCGGGACGCGAGAAAATGGATCTGTTCGGGGTCTATGTGATTGCTTTTTGTACTGCGCTCGGGGGTGGAACACTCAGGGATCTGGTGTTGGGCAGCTATCCGTTGATCTGGATTGAAAATACTGAGTACCTGATGTGGGTGCTGGTTGCGGTTGCTCTGGCGATGCTCCTGCGCACCTTGCTGCCGCGAATGAAAGAAGCGTTTCTGGCTTTGGATGCCCTGAGTATTGTGACATTTGCCATTCTGGGGGCACAGAAAGCGCTTTCCCTGGGGCATGATCATGTGACGGCTGCAATTATGGCTGTTTTCACCGGTGTCTTCGGTGGTGTGATTCGGGATGTATTGTGTCACTCAATGCCACTGATTTTCCGTCGTGAACTTTATGCCGGTGTTGCCCTGGTCACCGCCGTTATTTATATGGGTATGCTGGATTTTGGCTTTGCCGTGCATATTGCAACACTTACCGCTTTGACGGCCGGCTTTGCCTTGCGAATCACAGCAATCGTATTCCGTATCGAGCTTCCACGTTTCAGTTATCTTGATTAGTCAGGAATATTGACCATTATTATTCACCACTTTAGTTGGCCTCGGTCTGAGAGCCTGTTCACAATCTTATCGTGGGCTGCAAATGCCGATAAAAACCTCAGGTGCTCCGCTTTTCCTCGTTACATAGCACCACTATGCGCCTCGAAAAATCGGAGCACCTGAGGTTTTTCTAAACATTTTCGCTATCCACGAAAGATCATGAACAGGCTCTAACAGTGGCGGAATACACTGGTGCTGGAAAGCCTTTACATCCTTGCCATAACAGTAGAATCCATGACCGGTGCCATTGCCGCCGGTCGCAAGGAAATGGATCCGTTCGGAGTGCTGGTCATTTCCTGCTGTACTGCGGTGGGCGGTGGCTCCATTCGAGATGTATTGCTGGGGAATTACCCGCTGGTCTGGATCGCTAACCCGCAGTTCATTCTAGTGGTCTGTACAGCAGCCCTGTTAACGATATTACTGCGTCCACGTTTGTCGGATATGTCGACCGCCTTTCTGGTGCTTGATGCACTGGGGTTGGTGACGTTCAGTATTATCGGAGCCCAGAAAACCCTGGCGCTGGGGCACAGTCCGCTGATCGCTTCGATGATGGCGATCTTTACCGGTGCCTTTGGCGGCGTTATTCGGGATATTCTGTGTAATGACGTGCCGCTGATTTTTCGGCGGGAGCTGTATGGCAGTATTTCATTTGCCGCAGCCTGGCTTTACATGGGGCTTTGCTGGCTACTGGCAGATATGACAACAGCCATTCTGGTGACCCTGATCACTGGGTTTCTGTTGCGACTGGCAGCGATTGCCTTTGATATTGAAATGCCTGTTTTTCGCTATCGGGAGAGCCGTTATCGGGACGATGATGACTCCTGATCGGGATTGGGCGTACACTGAAAACAGTTTTAATTTGTAGTTTTTACCTTTAAAGGGTCATTCAGCGGCTATTAACTGGTTTTTCGTAACGGCGATCCACCGTACAATAGCGCCCCTTTTTACCGGAGCTCTGTAATCGATGACTTCCAGTATGACCGCTTTTGCCAGAGTCGAGTCGCAGCAGGACTGGGGCAGTCTGGTGTGGGAAATCCGTTCTGTTAACCACCGTTACCTCGAGCCGCACTTCCGGCTTCCTGAAAGTCTGCGGGAAATCGAGCCTGCATTGCGTGAACAGCTGCGCAAAAATCTGTACCGGGGCAAGGTTGAGTGCAGCCTGAAACTGCAACTGAATGAAATTTCCCAGACAATTAATATCAACAGCAGTCTGTTGAAGCAGCTGAATCAAGCCTGTGACAAGGTGAAAGCCGAGTTCAGTGATACTGGCAAGGTAAATCCGCTGGCAGTGCTTAACTGGCCTGGCGTGCTGGAAGCTGACGAAGCTGATTTCAGTGTGATTCGTGAAAAGGCATTACAGTCTTTCCGTGAAGCCATGATCCAGCTGACTGATACCCGCAAGCGGGAAGGTGCAGAGCTGCAGCAGTTTATTTTCCAGCGTCTCGACAGCGTGGGTGAAAATGTACGGGAAGTACAGAAGCGAATGCCGGACGTACTGGCCTGGCAGCGTCAGCGCATTAATCAGCGACTGGAAGATGCCAAAGTCGAGCTGGAAGCCAACCGGCTGGAACAGGAAATGGTGATGGTGGCGCAGAAGTGTGATGTGGAGGAAGAGCTGGACCGGCTCAATGCCCACAGCACCGAAGTCCGCCGGGTACTGGAGCAGTCAAAGGGCGCGATTGGTCGTCGACTGGATTTCCTGATGCAGGAGCTGAACCGGGAAGCCAATACTCTGGCATCCAAATCAATTGATGCCGATGTCACCCGTCATTCCGTCAACCTGAAAGTGTTGATCGAACAGATGCGGGAACAGATTCAAAATATTGAGTGATTGCGTGATCGCAATTACGGACAGAGATTATGCCTAAAAGTATTCTCAAAGGTACGCTGTACATTGTTGCAGCCCCTTCCGGTGGTGGTAAAACCAGCCTGGTACGTGCCCTGATCGGTACCACCAAGCATCTGTGTGTGTCTGTTTCACACACGACTCGCCCCATGCGCGAGGGTGAAAAGGAAGGTGTTCACTATCACTTTGTTGAGCAAAGTGAGTTCGCTGCATTGAAAGAGCAGGGTGTATTCCTGGAGCACGCCACAGTCTTCGGTAACTCCTACGGGACTTCCAGACTGTGGGTACAGGAGCAGCTGGATAAAGGCGAAGACGTTATTCTGGAAATCGACTGGCAGGGCGCCCAGCAGGTACGCAAGCTGATGCCTGAAGCGACTTCCATTTTCATCGTTCCGCCGTCTCTGGAAGTGTTAAAACAGCGCCTGTATGGCCGTGGTACTGATTCTGATGAAGTGCTGGCCGGTCGTATGGCACAGGCTCTGGATGAAATGAGCCACTACGCTGAATTTGATTACCTGATTGTTAATGATGACTTTGATCATGCCCTGCTGGATTTGCGGGCCGTGATTCGCAGTCGCCGGGTTGCGCTGCCATTCCAGCAGGAATATGAGCGTGATTTGCTGACTGATTTGCTGAAGGATCATCAGAATTAATCATCTGGAATCGACTGCTTTCATTCGTTGTAAATGAGAGCAGTATTTATGAAAAAACAGTTTTTAAAGAAGCTTTTAAAGAAAAGCCTGAGTCATTCTGTGGATTGACTTGTCTTAACTGTTTTACATTCGATAAACTATTCGTTTGAATGCCCCGACCCTGTCCGGAGTGAGCTCCGGCGGTCAAGAATCAAGAGGATGGATATACCGTGGCTCGAGTGACTGTCGAAGACTGCCTGGAAAATGTAGATAACCGTTTCGATCTGGTGATGCTGGCATCCAAGCGTGCCCGTCAGCTGACGATTGGTGGCAAGGATCCCATGGTTGAGTGGGAAAATGACAAGCCAACCGTGGTTGCCCTGCGTGAAATCGCGGAAGGCCTGGTGAACCACGAAACAGTCATTGAGCGTGAAGACGACGAAATCGAAATGGCGTCTTTTGTAGGTCTTGAAGGCTGATAAACAGCCCTCAGGGAACTGTATTCGGTGATATTCATGCAGTGCTTTGATCTTCACCCTGTGGTTGTTATGGCCGCTGTGGCGTAGTTTAAAAAGCCCTGTATGGTATCAACCGGGCATGATGATCCGGGTTCCACCTGGCTACGTTTCGCCTGTGCGATCAGACCGATCAGGTATTGTTTGGTCAGGTATTGTTCGATCAGCTAACGTGGCGTACCCAAAGCAACCCGGTTGCAGTTAGGAGAAGGTGGTGCCCGACATCGATGCTCTGGCCCTCAGATTGAAGTCTTACCTGCCGGAAGAGCAGGTCAATCAAGTGCGACGTGCGTATTACTATGCAGAACAGGCGCACGATACCCAGACTCGCCGTAGTGGCGAACCTTACATCATTCATCCGCTTGCTGTAGCTGAAATCCTTGCAGATATGCATATGGACCATCAAAGTCTGATGGCTGCCATGCTGCATGATGTGATTGAAGATACCGGCATTAAAAAAGATGCGATATCAACCCAGTTTGGTGAAACTGTTGCCGAGCTGGTGGACGGAGTCAGCAAGCTGACTCATATGCACTTTGAAGACAAAACCATTGCCCAGGCGGAAAACTTCCAGAAAATGGCGCTGGCCATGGCGCGGGATATTCGCGTTATTCTGGTAAAGCTGGCGGACCGGTTACATAACATGCGGACACTGGGTGTACTGCGACCTGAGAAACGTCGCCGTATCGCCAAGGAAACGCTGGAAATCTACTCCCCCATTGCCAACCGTCTGGGTATGCATAATCTGCGTACCGAACTGGAAGATCTTGGGTTTAATGCCATGCACCCGATGCGCTGCAGTCGCATCAGGGCTGCTGTAAAGCATACCCGGGGCAACCGGCGAGAAATTGTTTCCAATATTCAGCAGGCTATAGCTGCCCGGATGGAGCAGGAAGGATTATCCGGTCGTGTTGTCGGGCGTGAAAAACACCTGTACAGCATCTACCGCAAGATGCGGAATCAGCATAAATCGTTCAGCGATATCATGGATGTTTTTGCCTTCCGGATCATCGTTGACAGTGTTGACAGCTGTTACCGGACGTTGGGGCTTGTGCATAACCTCTACAAGCCGATTCCCGGTCGTTTCAAAGACTATATCGCCATTCCCAAGGCCAACGGTTACCAGTCGCTGCATACGACATTGTTTGGCATGCACGGTATCCCCATTGAAATCCAGATTCGTACCCAGGAAATGGAAGATATGGCGAATAATGGCATTGCTGCTCACTGGTTATACAAGTCCGGTGATGAAGCGCTGCTGGGTAGCCAGGCGCGTACCCGGGAGTGGCTCAAGGGCGTACTGGAACTGCAGGAAAATGCCGGCGATTCGCTCGAGTTTATCGAGAACGTCAAAATCGACCTGTTCCCGGATGAGGTCTATGTCTTCACCCCGCAGGGCCATATTATGGAGCTGCCCAAGGGTGCGACAGCTGTCGACTTTGCCTATGCTGTCCATACTCATGTTGGCAACACCTGCGTCGCGTGTCGTATTGATAAGCGGCTTGCCTCGCTGAGTCAGCCGCTGGAAAGTGGTCAAACAGTTGAGGTTGTTACTGCTCCAGGCGCAAGGCCCAATGCAGCATGGTTGTCGTTTGTTATCTCCGGCAAAGCCCGCTCCAATATTCGTCATTTCCTTAAGAATCAGCAGCACAGTGAGTCGATTGCACTGGGACGTCGTCTGCTGAACAAGGCATTGATCGGATTCGATACCGAGCTGGACAAGATTGACTCCCGGATTCTTAACAAAGCCGTGGAAGATGCGGGGATGGGTTCGCTGGATCATCTGCTGGAAGAGATCGGACTTGGCAACCGGATGGCCTATATTGTGGCCCGCCGCTTGATGGACGGGGCCGATCTTGCTGATGACACTCCGGATCAGCTGGATACCTCCGGTTCAGAAAAGCTGCTCAGTATTCGTGGCACAGAAGGCATGGTGATTTCCTTTGCCAAGTGCTGCTACCCGATTCCTGGCGACCCGGTTGTCGGTCATGTCAGTGCCGGCCGCGGTATCGTGATTCACACTGAAGCCTGTAAGAATATTGCAGAAATTCGCCATAACCCCGAAAAAATCCTGGAAGTCGACTGGGACAAGAATGTCGGTGGCGAATTCTCGGTAGAACTGCAAGTGGAGTTCGAGCAGGAGCGAGGCATGATTGCCGCGCTGGCGAACACTGTGACGTCATTTGATGCCAGCATCGAGAAGATCAACCTGGAAGAACGTAACCCACGTTTCAGTCAGGTTCAGTTACTGATCAGCGTGCGAGACCGGATTCATCTGGCCCGGTTGATCAAAAAGCTGCGTGCTATTAAAGGGGTTACCTCGATCGCACGGCGACGGGAATAACCTTTTGTGGGGGCCTTCCGGCCCCTGCTGTTTCATTTCTACCTACCTATCAACTTCACCAAAGAGCATCAATGCCGCAGGCATTGGTTACGCGGGCGCTGTGAAGGCGCTGCGTCGAGGTATCATCAGGGAGTTAGCGTTATGTCCTTGCCTAAAGTCATGATTCTGGGTACGGGCGGCACTGTTGCCGGCACCGGTGTGTCGAGCCATGAAACCAGTTATACCTCGGGACAGCTGACTGTCAGCAAACTGATAGAGTCACTGCCGGGTATTGAAACTGTGGCTGATCTTCAGTGTGAGCAGGTTGTGAATATCGGCTCCCAGGATATGGGAGAGGAGATCTGGTTCAAGCTGGCAGCAAGGATTAATGAACTGCTGGCTCAGGATGATATTGATGGCATTGTGATTACTCATGGTACTGACACCATGGAAGAGACGGCCTGGTTCCTTAATCTGGTGGTAAAAAGCAGCAAGCCGGTTGTTCTGACCGGTGCCATGCGACCGGCAACGGCGCTGGGTGCTGATGGCCCGGCCAATATGTTTGCCGGTGTTGTGGTTGCTGCCGACAAAGCGTCACATGGTCGTGGTGTGATGGTGGTAATGAACGACAAAGTGCATGATGCCCGTGATGTGACCAAACTATCGACAACAGCAGTTGATACTTTCTGTTCGCCCAACTTTGGCGTTCTGGGACATGTTCACAATGGTACGGTCGACTATCAGCGCAGTCCGCAGCGCAAACATACGACATTTTCAAAGTTTGATCTGAAAGGTATTGATCACCTGCCTCGCGTTGGCATTGTCTATGCCCACGCATCCGGTAGCTCCGATGTTGTCGACGCACTTGTCGATGCCGAGTTTGACGGAATTGTTCATGCCGGTCTGGGTAACGGCAATATTCACCATGAAGTGCTGTCCGGGCTGACTGACGCGCGTCTGAAAGGTGTTCAGGTTGTACGGTCATCCAGAGCCCAGGTGGGGGCGACTACCGAAGATGCTGAAGTGGATGATGATCGCTATGAATTTATTGCATCCGGTTCCCTCAATGCCCAGAAAGCACGTATCCTGTTGCAGCTGGGGCTGACCCGCACACAGGATTACCGTGAACTGCGTGAAATGTTTCGCAGCTACTGAGTTTTTGTAAATCAACACGACAGAATCAGCTTTTCTGATGCTGTTGATCTGTTTCAGGAGTTTTCATGAGCAACAAGCAGATTATTCATACCGACAAGGCTCCGGCAGCCATTGGCACCTATTCTCAGGCTGTTAAGGCAGGTACGACTGTCTACATTTCTGGCCAGATCCCACTGGTACCGGAAACAATGGAGCTGGTAGAAGGTGACTTTGAAGCCAACACCGTTCAGGTATTCGAAAACCTGAAAGCCGTTGCCGAAGCCGCGGGTGGCACACTTCAGGATGCAGTCAAAGTAAACATTTTCCTGACTGACCTGAGTAACTTTGCCACTGTAAACGAAGTCATGGCACGTTACTTTGAAGAGCCTTACCCGGCACGTGCTGCGGTTGGTGTGAAGGAACTGCCAAAGGGTGTTCCGGTTGAGGTGGAAGCGATTCTGGATCTGAAGTAAGTCTTTCAGATCAGAGCCGGGGCTGCAGATCACATATCTTTCAGCCCCAGTTCCTCCCATTCATCGTCATTGGTTCGGGTTGCACGTCCCTGCGAATCAACCATGACGTATTCCTTTTCAAGATCCCCTGCATGATGGTGCTTCCAGACATGTACCCGGGCTGCCAGTGAGGACTGGTATAGCATTTCGCGGGTAATGATATAGTCTGTCAGTTCCGGAACTTCGGCTACATGATCTACACACCAGGCATAGCCACGATAGTTGCCCGGTTCTCCCTTTGAGTTAAAAAAACACCAGCCGGCTTCCGGTGAAGGACCCAAAGGCACCAGGGCAGTCAGATGACCGGGGCTGCCGGGATGATCGGTAAATAACTTCCTGACCAGTGTCTGATGAGTTTTCAAAAACCCTATTGAAAGAGCATGATTGCGTGGCCAGCAGCCATCGGCAATTTCAAGCAGCTTCCCTGTTGTTAAAAGTTCGGTCAGTAAATGGCCAGCATTCTGTTCCAGCGGCAAAAACTGTTGGGATGATACAGACGGTAATGGAATAGTATCTGCAGTTGAGAGAGCCACTGCGCCGGCAGGCTGAATCGATTGCTCCAGAATTGTCAGATCATCACTTTGATTGACCTCCAGTAGCATCTCGGTACCCGGTCGAGGCAGTAGCAGGTTGGTTGAATCCAGGCCGAAAAGCTTGAAGGTCTCTGTATATGAGACTTGTGATAACCGGCCGAGTCCGGCGCCGGTTTTATATTCCTGACAGGCTTTAATTCCCAGGCTGATCCACTGGTCCAGTACTGCTGTCGTAACCTGAGTTACCGGATGTTTGATGGCACTGAATACCGCCTGTGCGGTAATGAAAGCACAGGCCTGTGCCGAGTAGAGGCTGGAATCAAACAGTTCGGTAGTCTGACCAATGCTCGCTTCAATTCGGTACATAACCTATGCACTGCATGGGAACAACTTTGTTACTAATGATTAGACTATTTTCAGATGATATGAAGTTGTTTGATTTGATGACATTGCTGGGGCTGAAACCGCTTTATTGAATTTTTATGGAAAAGGTCGGGTTTAATTGTGGCCTCCGGCAGAGAACTTCTTGCTCTGCCTCTGGAGGAGTGTGTTTTCTATTGCAGTACCTTAAAACGGATCTTCACAAAACCTCGTCTAGATCGTGGTTTTACAGTTTTCCATTTCATAGACCAGTGCCTGTAATACCGCACGACGGGGAATGACACCAACCAGTCGGTTATCCTTCAGCACCGGATAGGTTTTGGGTTTATCTTCCGACATCCTTTGAGCCAGAGTGACGATGGTATCGTCGGCGTGAACGGCCAGTACATTGGTAGACATTACATCATCGACGATAACGTTCAGATCGCAGTGGTAACTGCTGGTCAGCGCCTGTCGAATGCAATCCTGCTCGGATACAAAGCCGACAACCCGTTCATCGCCGTCAACGACGGGAGCGCCGGTTAAACGGTTATCCAGCAGATGACGAATCGTCTGCTGCAGAGAGGAGCCGGCCGGAACCGGTTTGGCGGTTTCCATGTAATCAGAAACCAGAGGGGAATGGTTATCTGTCATATCACAAGCCTCCTTTGCTGTGAGGGAGCCGAATAGATCGATCTCCCATAACCAGCATGCCTTACTTCTCAGTTTATAGCACGTTGTCTGAAATTGGGCTCTGTAGAGAGCCTATCCATGAAAAATCATGAACAGGCTCTGAGAAAAACTGACACTATTTGTATGGAGATAGAGGTATTTATGTACCATTTGGCCTGCTTTATTGACCTTTTGCCCTTTCCTTTGGGGAAACAAATGTCTACCTTAGCGGCTTACTCAAGGGGGTAAGTAGAAAAATGACAGAACTTGAACAACAATTCGAAGCTGCACAGGTCCGGGTCAAACAACTCACCAAGCGTCCGGGCAATGAAGACCTGTTGATGCTGTATGGACTCTACAAGCAGGCGATTGATGGCAATAACAAAGAGAAAACACCGTCCCGACTGAATATTGCTGCCTATGCCAAGCACCAGTCCTGGCTGCAGATGGCGAATATGGATCGGATTGACTGTCAGAAGCGCTACATTCAACTGGTAGACAAACTGACAGATCAGTTAAGCTGATTTCTTAGAGCCTGTTCATAATCTTTCGTGGATAGCGAAAATGTTGAGAAAAACCTCAGGTGCTCCGATTTTTGGAGGCGCATAGTGGTGCTATGTAACGAGGAAAAGCGGAGCACCTGAGGTTTTTATCGGCATTTGCAGCCCGCGATAAGATTGTGGACAGGCTCTTAATGCTGCGGGCTTGTCAGATCTGCAGTAGACAGCAGAAGGAGAGCCCGCATGCTTATTGCCCAGTTAACGGATACCCATATCAAACCCGATGGTCGCCCGGCCTATGGTCGCGTCGACACCCTGAGCTGCCTTAAAGCCTCGATTAATCATATCAATACCCTGCAGCCGGCTCCGGATGTCGTTCTGGTCTCCGGTGATCTGGTTGATCTGGGTACGGCAGAAGAATATACCCTGATCCGCAGCCTGCTCGATGAGCTGCAAATGCCCTGGATGGCTGTTCCCGGCAACCATGATAACCGGGAGGAAATGCAGTCCAGTTTTGGCGACTGTGACTGGATGCCTGAAAGTGCGCCTTTTATTCAGTACGCAATTGATGACTATCCATTGCGACTGATTGGTCTGGATAGCCTGAAGCCTAATTCCGGGGGCGGGCAAATCTGTTCCGAGCGTTGTGACTGGCTGGATCAAACACTGGCTCAACAGCCTGACAAGGATACCCTGCTATTTATTCATCACCCGCCGTTTAATACCGGTATTCGTCATATGGATCAGATTGGGCTGGAAGGTTCAGATCATCTGGCCGAAGTCGTGCAACGACATCCACAGGTGAAAATGTTGCTGTGTGGTCATGTGCATCGCAGTGTGCAGACTATCTGGAAAGGCATTCATGTTGTTATCGCCCAGTCACCGGCTCATGCGGTTACTTTGGATATATCGGCTGATGCTGAATCCAGTTTTGTGATGGAACCGCCGGCTGTTCAGTTGATTCGTTACGAAAACAACGAGTTGGTGACACATCTCAGTTTTGTTGGTGAGTTCAGTGGTCCGTGGCCATTCTGCCATCCGGATGGATCATTGATTAACTGAAGACGCTTTTAAGTCTTTTTTGTTGCTCCGTGTCATACATAAGCCTGTGTGATCGCAGGTAGCATATGCTCCTTGCTGTACTGCCAGAAGTAGTTAATAGCTCCGCTTTGAAAAGTATATGGAGACTGTTCTGGTGGTCTTTTTCTGATAATGCAGCGGTATTAGCTGGGGAAGATGTACTATGGCGATCACACTCAACATGGAAGTCATGGAGCTGGTTTACTATTACTGGCAGGCAACCAGTGAAGGTGAAAAAGTCGGTGAAGCTTTTATCATGACGATTGCGGATCATGAAAAGATGAAACCGGTTTATAGCAAGGGTTTCACTCCTGAGTCTGTTCGCCGTGCTCTCAGTGCAATCAGTAATAAAGAAAAATTCAGCGCAGAAAATAAAACCGAATCCCGCTTCTGGAACAATAATATGTGGGCCATGGAAGATCTGGGGTTAATGGAGCTCATGATGGCTCCACTCAAGGTAATGAACCTTGATGATATTGAAGTGCAGAAGCCGCTTGAAATTGTTGTACTGCCGCTGCATCTGGATGACTACTACCTGACCGATAACACGCTTTATCTCAACTTCTTCCGGGTGCAGGCTGACCTGATGGGGATGGAGCCGCTGAAAATGGATGGCATTGAACTGAAGCAATGGATCCGGCAGGTTTGCAGTGGCTAAAGAACCTCAAGGTACCTGATATAAGGGCAGGGCTTATTCCTCCCTGCCTTTCTCCTCTTCTTCAACTTCTCTTGTTGAACCCAGCAGCAGCGCGTAGCGATGCCCCTGCGGCGTAGTTTCCAGTGCAATTTTGACAATCATGGTCAGTGGCACAGACAGAATCATTCCGACCGGACCCAGCAGCCAGCCCCAGAAAACCAGAGACAGGAAAACCACGATTGTGGATAACCCCAGCCCGTTCCCCATGATCCGGGGCTCCAGCACATTCCCCATCACCATATTGATCATCACGTAACCGACGGCTATCAGGCCTGCATCGGCAAAGCCTTGTGATATTACTGTCAAAAGTACGGCGGGTACGGCAGCAATCATGGAACCGATATTGGGGATAAAGTTAAGCAGGCATGCCATCACGCCCCACAAAATGAAAAAGTCGACGCCTTTTATCCACAGCATCAAACTGACCAGTAATCCGGTGACAGCACTGATGGCGCTCTTGAGAGCAACGTAGTGGTTCAGGGATGAAATAAAGCGCTTTACCGGCCGCATTTGCTGTGTCGGATCTGGCAGAATCAATCTCAACTTTCTGCCTAGCCAGGGCCCTTCCAACATCATGAAAATAACTGTCAGAAGAACCAGCACCAGATAACTCATCGCACCACTGATACCGGCCAGTGTATTCGTAAAAACGGAAACGGCTGCGCCGGGGTCAAATGACTCGGCCAGAAGATCTGCATTTAACTCAATATTGCGCTCGGCCAGACGTTCAAGAATCCAGCGAAACTCGGTTTCCAGCTGTTCACGGTATTCAGGCAGGTTACGGGTAAACTGCTTGGCTGACGTTCCGACGATGCTGACCAGCATGGTCAGGACAATCAGAATCGCTGCAATCACAATGGATATTCCTGCAATCCTGGGTACTTTCAAGCGCTCCATAAATTTCACAGGCGGATTGCAGAGTACGGCAATAAAGAATGCAAGCAGAACCGGAATAACAATACTGCTGGCCAGTTTGATGCCGGCCATGATGATAACCAGTGCGGCAATCAGTGTTGCCGGCCGGCTGCCAGGCAGGGGAAGAGTTGCAGGTGACATGGATTTGACGTTTGCGCCTCGGATAAAAGTTATTCACCCAAGATTAACCGCCAGAGGGACAGCGAGACAATTCACAAGTGTATCTGTGGACAGATTTTGAGTTATCAACAATAAGCCAACCCGGGTAAAATCCGGGCAAAATACAGTTATCCACTTTGGGTAACAACTTGCCCACAGATAGTTAACAAAGCATATATCCTCGTCTGTTATTCACAGATTATGTGGGCAGGCTTGTGCTCTGCCTGTGTATAACTTGAGCGCGTAGGATACCAGTGGGATATTTGCAAGCTGTACAAATTTTAACCAGTTTTTGCTGGTCTCAAACTATCTGCACAGAGGTTGATATAAAGTGGAAGGTGCTCTCTGAGATCCTGGGGGAGATTAAACTGCAGCCAGTTACGTATCAGGCCATCAATATAGCCATAGAAAAAGGAGGCGGCCTGACTAGCGGTTATATCATTCCGAACCTGATTCAGTTGCTGGGCCTCCTGCATTAGTTCCGTGATATTTGTCAGGTCTTTGCATAAGTCTTCTTTTATCCACTGATGCAACGTGGGAATGGCCTCGGCCTGAATTGATATCCGGTGTATCTGCTGCAGTTTGGAATCGGATGTCAGCTCATCCATAAAACGTACGACCAACTCAAGCATGGCATTGAATTTATCCTCGCCTGGTAATTCTCTGAGTTCATCAAAACGTTGCAGAATGGGTGCTGTTATTTCTTCCCACAATGTCCGGAATAGATCATCCCTGTCCTTGAAGTGCCAGTAAATGGCGCCCCGGGTAACTCCTGCGGCTTTGGCAATCTGGGCCAGGGTTGTGTGATTAATGCCCTGCTGGTCAAACAGTTGCAAGGCTGTATCCAGCAACAGCTTGCGTGTCTGTTCGGCTTCTTCCCGGGTTTTGCGGGCCATGAAAAACTCTCTGATCTGGTGTGATGTGGCGTGATTATGCAGTAACTATATGTGGAACGTGCAAATGTAACCGGTCATTTTAACACGGAAAGAAACAGACTGTGTCTGTCTCGAATAAAGAGGATGTTATGTGATGAAAACTCTTCTGAAGAGAAGCAACTCGGTTATCTGATCTGTTTATTTATTGCGGCTTCCACTTATAATGCGTTGTGGTTATGCAATAACAATAAAAATAGCATTTCATCTCTGGGGGGAGAGCACTATGTTCGCCATGACATCTTTGTACAGGGCACGGCACGCTTTACTGCGCATTGCAATTAGACTGATCGGTACAGAAAAACCAACAACCGCTATTGGTCCTGATTCCAGTCTGCAATTATGCAAAATGATGGCAGATCTGGGTTTACGAAAAGTGATGATTGTTACCGATAAGCCTCTGGTTGAGCTCGGTATGATCGACGGAATTAAAGCGAAACTGGATGAGCTGAAGATTCAGGTTGCGGTGTTTGATGCTATCAAACCTGATCCGACTTTTGAGGTAGTGCGTGAAGGCATTACCAGAGCAAGGGATGCAAGCAGTGACGCGATTCTGGCCGTAGGCGGAGGATCTTCCATTGATGCTGCCAAAGTCATGGCCATTTCCCTGACCAATAATAAAGATCCACAGAAAATGGTGGGGATCCTTAAAGGAAGGAAGCAGGCGTTACCCCTGTTTGTTATTCCTACAACTGCCGGTACTGGCTCTGAAGCTACCGTTGCCGCTGTTATTTCCAATGATGTCAGCCATCAGAAAGAAGTCGTACTGGATCCCAAGCTGGTACCTGTTGCGGCGGCTCTGGATCCGGCTCTGATGACCAAATTGCCAAATCACATTACGGCTGCAACGGGGATGGATGCTCTGACTCATGCCATTGAGTCATATATCGGAGTATTTGCGACCGATGAAACCCGGTTTTATGGTGCGGCGGCTGCCCGAATGGTTTTTGAGAATCTGCCCAAGGCCTGCGGTGAACAGAGCGAAGACCTAGAAGTGCGAGAGCATATGGCATTGGCTTCCTATTATGCCGGGTTGGCATTTACCAAGGCTCATGTAGGTTATGTGCACGCAATTGCCCATCAGCTGGGGGGCAAATATGGCATTCCCCATGGTTTGGCAAATGCAGTTATGCTGCCATTGGTACTGGAATTTTCCAAAGATGCTGCGAGACACAAACTGGCTGAGTTAGCCCGGGTTTGCAGTATCGGCTCTTTATCCATGTCTGATGAACAGCTGGCACAGGCCTTTATCGATCATATCAAGTCACTGAATAAGCAATTGGGTATCCCTGCTACTTTGGAAAAAATCGAGCGACAGGATATTCCCCAACTTGCGACTGCAGCGCTGAAAGAAGGAAACAGCTATCCGGTTCCATGCTTTATGGATCAAAGCCAGTGTGAAGCTGTTATCGCAAGAGCAATGGTTAGCTGAATTAAAATCTGACCTGTTGATAGAACCCGGCTATACACTGCTATGGTTGGGTTTTCTTTTGCCTGAAGGTAATGTGGATGATTTTATGAAAAGGCATGAACGCGTATTTTAGCTACAGTTTTACCTGAGTTTTGAGTGAATATGTTGATATTTACATGGTAGAGTTTCTGGAGCATTCGTGATGCCGATAATAAAAATAATAAAGGAAACTCCCATCATGCTCTTCATGACGGCGTTGTATCGGACAAGATTGTTCTTTCTTCGAATTGCTCAGCAATTGCTACTGGGTGGAGAAAAACCTACGACGGTAATCGGGCCTGATTCCAGGTTGCAGTTGTGTAAGATCATGGCTGGATTCAACTTCCGTCACATTATGATTGTGACTGACAAGCCACTGCTGGAGCTTGGAATCACCCATACGATTCAGGAAAGGCTTGAGCAGCTGGATATGAAGGTTTCGATATTCAGTGGCGTCAAGCCAGATCCAACCTGTGACGTTATCAGAGAGGGTATCTTGCATGCACGACAGCATGATTGTGATGCCTTGCTTGCGGTTGGTGGCGGGTCATCGATTGATGCTGCCAAGGTGATGGCTATTTGTCTTGCCAACAACAAGGAACCACAGCAGGTTGTAGGTATCCTCAAAAGTCGGAAACAGGCACTGCCGCTATTTGTAATTCCGACAACAGCCGGAACTGGGTCAGAGACAACAGTGGGAGCCGTGCTTTCTGATGATGTTACCCATCAAAAGTCGCTGGTTATTGATCCCAAGCTGATGCCCATCGCTGCGGCTATTGATCCGGTTGTGATGCAGAAACTCCCCGCATCTGTAACTGCTGCGACCGGCATGGATGCGCTGACTCATGCGGTTGAGGCTTATATCAGTACATTCTCGACTCGAAACAGCAGGTTTTATGCCGGGGCGGCGGCAAGAATGATATTTGAAAACCTGCCCAACGCCTGTGGTGAGCAAAGTGATGATCTGGAAGTCAGGGAAAAAATGGCACTGGCGGCTTATTACGCCGGTCTGGCAATAACCAAAGCCCACGTGGGAAATGTACATGCCATTGCCCATCAATTGGGCGGAAAATATGGCATACCGCACGGGTTGGCCAATGCTGTTCTGCTCCCGCAAGTACTGGAGTTGTACCGGGTTTCAGCACGTCAGAGCCTGGCTGAACTGGCGCGTATTTCGGGGATTGGCGAATTGTCGATGTCAGATGACCAACTAGTGGACACCCTGATCAGTCATATTCGACAGTTGAATGAAAAAGTGGGCATTCCGCAAACCCTTAATCAGGTTCAGCAGCAGGATATTCCCGAGCTGGCTGATGCTGCCCTGAAGGAAGGAAATGGTTATCCCGTGCCGTCGTTTATGGAAAAGCGACAGTGTGAGTCAATTCTTGTCAAAGTGGCTGAATAATGAAATGTGAAAAGCTGGAGGCATGTTACCTCCAGCTTTTCATAAATGAACTTCAGGCGAGTTTTGCCTCTAAATGTCCGGCTTTTCTCTCAGGATGGTGGTAGATGAACCAGTAGAACCAGCCAAAGAGCAGCACGCCTTTAGCTACAGATGTGAGAGATACAACCCACCAAACACCTTCCACACCCGGAACACCAAGATCCAGTATCCCTTTGGCGACCAGCAAGGCTAGCGGGATTCGCATACCCGTTAAGATAATGCTTACCATTGTAGGAGGAATTGTTTTGCCAACGCCATAGAAGGCACCGGATGTAGATATTTCCATACACATAAACATCTGGCTGATACCAAGAATACCCAGATAGATGGCTCCCAGCTGGATGGCATCCGGTTCGGGAATAAACAGGGAAAATACTTGTTCACCAAAGAGCAAAAATACCAGCGTTACGATAGCACCTATCAGGACGCTGATAGCTACCGTGACCAGAAAGCCGGCATAAATACGGTGCCACTTGTTGGCTCCATAATTCTGTCCGGTAAATGTGCCCAAAGCGGTGGCAAATCCTTCTGCCGTCATCCAGGACACGGCCTCGATCTGGGCTCCAACACTTTGTACCGCAATGGGTAATGCTCCCCATTGGGACACAATTCGGGCAATAGCGATCGAGAAACAGGCAAACAGCGCCATATGTGAGGCTACCGGGAAGCCCAGTTTCAGAATTCGGGCTGCGATATCCTTGTTCAGATGAAAGCGGGTATCAGGTAGTTTGATTACCGAGCGTCCCTGATAGATCGCTGCAATAAACAGCACGGTAACAAATAGCTGGGACAGCACTGTTGCGATTGCGGCGCCATTGGAGCCCATCCCGGAGAAAGGACCCCAGCCAAAAATAAACAACGGATCAATAATAATATTCAGAATCAAACCAGCCGATGTCACCTTGAAAGGTAATCGACTGTTTCCTGCTCCGGTAAATACTCCGGAAAAGGTCAGATTGAGATAATAAAACGGCGCACCTATGGCAATAATCTGCAGATAGGAAGTGGCCATTTCATTAACGCTCTGTTCTTCAAGCTTGAAGAATGCTATCAGTTCGGGAGACAAAACGAAGGTTGCCACCCCGTATATGACGGCCAGTAGCAGACCTAATATCAGAGAGTTAGAGCCATAAACCGCAGCTTTATCCTGATTACCCCGGCCAATTTCCTGTGAAATGGTAATTTCGGCCCCGGTTTTGGTTGTCATCTGCAATGACATACCGAGCCAGGTAAAGAAAGTTGCTGTACCTACCGCGGCGACAGCATCGGCCCCAACCCGGCCCAACCAGATCATATCGACCATGTTGTAAGCCATCTGGACAAATGACATGCCCATAATGGGCAGTGCAAGACGAAGCAGCGATGGAACAATCGCTCCCTGAGTAAGATTTTGATTCATTAAAAAACGAGCTAAATGCCGGCCCTGTCAGTATTTTTGTATTAATAAACGTCAGCGGCATTGAGCTCCTGTGGCGCTATATTGTCAATTGCAAAACCCCGAACGAGAACCGGGGAATATGACTTTTAACATTCGCTTTTGCTGAACTCTTCAAAAAACTCATTCAGAACCTGACGTGTAAACTGGCCAATGGTGCGGTAGTTAGCTAGCGTCAGGTTGGCGAGTGATACACGTACAGATGGATGATGTACTTCAAACCCCTTGGCTGGTAACAGTACTATGCCCGTCTCTTCTGCCAGCCGGAATAAAAAGTCGGGACAGTTATGCTGAGTAACAAACCAGCGAGCAAAGTCTTCTCCATAAAGTGAGGTGGCCAGCTGCTCCAGATCCAGCAGCGTGTAATAGCCAACGTTCTCGGGGTTGTGAAGGGGTGTAATACCAATATGCTGATACAGGGTTTCGTAGCGTGACTGAATAAGTCTTTTCGCACCCTGTTTGTAGCGATTTTCACTGTCAATCAGGCAGCTGAGAGCAAACAGGGTCATTTGTAACTGTTGCGGTGATGATAAACCTGCACTGTGATGCAGTGCTACTGAGCGGCTGTCAGCCACAAGACGGTCAATAAACGAAAAGTTATCCGGCTGTTCGGTAATTGTGGAATATCTTTGTTGGAGAAGTTGCTTTTTCTCAACCGAATGACGATGAATCAAATCGTCAAAAACATTATTGTCATGCAGTGCAATGACACCCTGCCGCCAGCCGGTTGCTCCGAAGTACTTCGAAAAAGAATAAACGCAGAGCGTGTTGTAAGGGCAATGAGCCAGTAGCGAACCAAAGTTGTCTGCAAACGTTGCGTAGACATCATCAGTGACAATCATCAAGTCTGGCCGCTTGTGCTCAAGCAGGTGGCTGATTGATTGCAGGGTCTGATCGTTTATCTTTACTGATGAAGGATTACTGGGATTAACCAGACAGAACAGCTTGACTGAAGGGTCTTCCAGCTGCCTGATTGAAGCTTCCGGCATTTGCCAGCAGCACTCTTCACTTGCCTCGATATCAATCACTTCCAGTTGATAATCGTTCAATAACGGGATTTCGAGATAAGGTGTGAAAATGGGTGTTCCCAGCGCAATCTTGTCTCCCGAATCGAGCAGTCCGTTGGCTTTGAGGGACTGGAAGATATAGCTCATTGCTGCCGTACCGCCTTCGCAGGCAAATAGCCGGAAGTTATTCGTAGGGCGCTGGTCATCATAAAGCTCCTGTTTGATGTAGGCTTTGATGACAGGCTCGAACTGATGCAGCATCGAGACAGGCTCCGGGTAATAGCACCCCAGAAAAGCTGTCACCATTTCGTACAGGAACGCTTCCGGCTCCAGCCCTAGCTGATCCTTCACCAGAGAGATAGCCGCCTGGATAAATCGCATACCCTTGGCATCTTCATGGCTGTGCATGAACATCTCGAATCGCTGCAGCATCCCTTCCTTTTCCGGTAACCCTCCAAATCCCCGGTTTAGAAAAGAGTAGGAACGTTCAGCCTCTTGCAGGGCGAAGTCGCCAATTTGCAGAAAAGCCCGGCGAGGATCAGTTGCGAGAAAGTTCGGGTTACCCCGACCTGCATTCAGCATCATGCGCATGGAGCTGGAGGATGCGGCATTCAGTAATTTGTCTTTGAACTCAAACGGGCTGAGGGAGTCATATTCTTTCAAGGTATGAGCATCCATTACAGACTCCAGAAGCAGAGCAGTATGATGATGGGGCTGATATGAGAGGATATAAAAAAAGGATAGTGCATGAGAGCATCATGAGATGTTCCACAATGAGCTACACTGGCCGCTATCGCTAATTCCTCTTGTTCCTTTAATCTGGTTTTTAAACAAAAAACAGGGAATGGTCAGGGTAAGTGTATGTTAACGAATGCCGAGTTTCTTGATAGAGCCTGGTCCGAGAGTGGGCCAAAGCTGATCAGTGGTTTTTCCCGTCCGTTTTTCCACAATTTGATGGGTATACTTCATGGCTATAAGTACGATAAAAAAAGCTACGGGGGCATGATCCGTCATAGTGAAGCGGGTATGCTTTACTGCTGGTCCCGGCAGCTTCCTGCTTCAGCAACTATCGTCGAGATAGGATGTTATGGTGGCCTTTCTACCAGTTATCTGGCTGCAGGGTGTAAGGGTAAACAGGGATGCCAGATCTATTCTATTGATCCTTTCAACTCCAATCTTGAGCGACAGGCAGAGCTGACTGATAACTGTGTGTCTCTGGATAATAAGCCAGCCCGGGATTTGGTTGCTGAGAGGCTCAGTCAAAGTGGCTTTGGTGATATTGTCGAGCTGATAGAGGGATATTCACAGGATGTTGCTGCTAAATGGAGCAAACCCATTGATTTTCTATGGATTGACGGTAACCACGAACAGGCATTGCAGGACTTTAACGATTTCAAACCCTGGCTGAAAAAAGGAGCCAGGGTGGCGCTTCATGATGCTCACCCTCGTTATGGCTACCAGGAAGTTGTTCGGGATGTGGCACAAATTTTTGCCAATGATGACGAGTGGTGCGAAATGGAGCACGTCAAAAGTATCATCACCGGCATCTACAGAGGTTGATCTGCCTGTTAGCCCCGGATGCCAAGGGCTGCAGCACCGACCAGAGCGGGCACAGAGTGAGTGATGAGTGATACCGGCACATCATCCATATAGGCTCTGGCATCGCCTCTGCCCACAAATAGTCGGGCAAATGTATCTTTATCCAGCAAAGACTGCAGTTTCGGAGTAATACCGCCACCTATATAGACGCCACCAATTGCATCAAAGACCATTGCCAGATCTGCTGCGATTGTGGCCATCCACTGAAAAAATACCTCTACAGTTTTGCTGCATATCGGATCTGTTGCTGCCAGTGCATGGTTGCCCACTTCCTGTGGCGAGTAGCTTTGAGGGATTATTCCCTCGATAAGGCAAAGGGCTTTATAAACTCTTGTTAGTCCAATGCCGGAAAGTACAGTCTCTCCACATAGAAAATTCTCATCTCCTGCCTGTTGCCGAAGTATTTGCAACACATCGTGTTGTAGTGGTGTCGTCGCGGCCAGTGAAATATAACCACCTTCAGAGCTGATCGGGAGCCAGCTATGACCGGTATGTATTAAAGCAGCAGCGCCCAGTCCGGTTCCCGGGCCAAGAACAACCCGGGGGGCCAGTGGTCTATGAATACCGTGCTTTATGCAAGTTGTATCGGCTTCTTTCAGCAGTGGAAGGGCTGCTGCCAGAATAGTGAAATCATTCTCCATTCTGAGTTGATCAAATCCGAATTGCTGTTGTGTCCGACTGATTGAAATTGGCCATGGCAGGTTTGACGGTGTAATTTCGTCGCCAAAGACCGGACCGGCTACGCCAAATACAGCATTGTCAGGTAGCGTTGAGTTTTGCTCATTTTGATAGCTTTGGAGTAGTGCTTGAAAACTGGCAAAGTCTCGGGTTGGCTTGATCCAAGTATTCTCAAGCTCAACAGAGTTGTCGCGGTCAATTACAGCCAGAGCAAGACGGCTGTGAGTGCCACCAATATCACCAACGAGAACAGATGTTTTTGTTGTCACCTTTGTTGTCACTCCAGGCTTTTCCTTTAAGTCAGGATGTATTCGGGAATCGTTCAGTTGACTCCGATGGTCATTGTATTCTCAAGCCAGAATATCAATACTGCTTGCAGCCCTGTCAGGCTTTGAAGCTGCAAGCCAGACGCTTCTGTCAGTTTGGTTGATGGTAACGTGTGAAGCAATTCAACAAGAATAAATCGAGCTTGTCTTTTCACAACTGAGCAGAGGTTTTTCAGATTTGTCCTGACGGGTTCTCGAAATGCAGGGGGGGAATCTGTTGTGAATGTCATTAAGAACTTTCTGATTGTGCTCTGGCTGATACTTAAAGCGCTGATCAGCATGATCCTGAAACCGGCCCGACACCCGGAACGTAGCTGGAAAGCAGAATATGTTTGTCGATTGATGCGCAATATTTTTGAGCAGGCTTCGGTAAGTGGACTGCCCTGGCTGAGAAAGTTAATGGATGCCCAGGCGAAAACGGTTTCTGAAGCTGACGGAGTTTTCATCTACGACGATATTCTGGGTGGTGTTCCTGTCCATGGCTGTCGGCCGCTGCAGATTGAGCAGCCCAAAAGAGTACTTGTTTACCTGCACGGCGGTGGCTATGTTTTTGGCTCGGTAAAAGTTTACCATCAACTAATGGCTCAACTGGCTCGAGAGATGAAGGCGCTGGTTATCGGTGTTGAGTATCGTTTGGGGCCGGAGCATAAATTCCCCGCTGCCAATGATGACTGTCTCGCCGCGACGTTAGCAGTTCTAGAGCAGTATGAGCCACGCACTGTGACTATTGCAGGAGATTCTGCGGGTGGTGCGTTAACGTTGGCTACTGCAGTGGCATTAAAAGAAAATGGCCATCCCATGCCTGCAGCCTGTGCTGTGATGGCTCCATGGAGTGAACCGAGAGATCTCTCCGGCAGCATGAAGAGTCACCTGCCTTATGACATCTTTCCGCTTGAGCTGTTTCAGATGCCAGATGCTCAGTGTTATGTGACTCAGGCTCTGGAAAATCACCCCAGAGTGAACATCAGTCAGGCTAATCTGACTGGGCTGCCGCCGTTGTATATTCAGACGGGCAGTGTCGAGTTGTTTTATGACCAGAATAAAAGATTGGAAAAGCAGGCCCGGGAAGCTGGTGTTGATGTGACACAGGATGTTTATGAAGGCATGTTTCATGTCTTCCAGCTTTTCCCGGACTGGCTGATTCCTCAAAGTTCCATGGCATTGAATAAGTTAGGGCAGTTTCTCTATTCACATACACCGGAATTACCGGATGATGCCAGCAAGGCTGCATAGCCCGCCTTATAGTCCGGATAACGGAACTGATAGCCAGTCTGCTTTAGCAGGTTGTTTTGGCAACGTTTACTGCCTCGACTGGATTGTTGGCGTTCAGTAATTTCGGTATTCAGCTGCCGGGTTAGCCACTGCATAACTTCATGTAGAGGCGCCGGGCAGTCATCTACACCGATATAGCAGCTGTCCAGCGAGTGACCTGCCATATCTTGCTGGATCAGATGTCTGAGCACACCTGCGCAATCATCCCGGTGGATTCGGTTACTCCAGCTGACAGGCGTATCCGCATATCCTTTTCCTGCCAGCGCCTGACGCATCATACGTTGTCGCCCCGGGCCATAGATGCCGCCAAACCTTACTGCGGTTGATGGTATAGCGCTTTGTCGCAGCAAGTTTTCTGCCTCCAGCATGATTGTACCGCTGAAGCTTTCGGGCTGGGTTGGACTGGTTTCATCGACCCATTCGCCGCCGGACTGGTGATAAACACCGGTACTTGAAGTAAAGAACATGCGTTTGGGCTGTTGTGTGCCTTCTGCTGTCCAGTCCAGTACATGCTGTAAACCGGTGACATAAGCTTGCTGATAGGCCTCGGGAGAATGGCCATTCGCCGCGGCACAGTACACCAGATAATCTATTCTGTCGGGCCAGTCCACAGGCTTGTGAGGTGATGACAAATCGGCTTTCACCGGAATAACGCCGGCTGGCAACGCTTCGATATTTCGTCGCAATCCCCAGACTTTGACTTTATCAGCCAACAAAATACGTGCCAGTTCACAACCCACATCGCCACATCCGGCAATAACAACCCTGATTTCATTATGCTCTGTCATTGCACTGCTCCGGCATCGCGCTAAGATAGCGCTAAGTGTAATAGATTTTTTTAATCACTACTCCAACTGGACTTGGGCTTGTTAATCATTACAAGCCATCAATGAGTTTAACCACCACCTATGACCCTGACTGAACTGCGTTACATTATTGCCCTTGCCCGGGAACAGCATTTTGGCCGTGCGGCAGAGCGTTGCTTTGTCAGCCAGCCGACCCTGAGTGTCGGGGTGAAGAAGCTGGAAGATGAACTGGGAGTGGCGATTTTTGAGCGATCGAAGTCTGCGGTCAGGGTAACGCCGGTTGGAGAGCAGATTATTGAACAGGCTCAGAAAGTGCTGGAAGAAGCCAGCACTATTAAAACGCTTTCCAGTGCCGGACAGGATCAGTTAGCAACGCCGCTGCGGGTCGGTGCCATTTATACCATCGGGCCCTACCTGTTCCCGTATATGATTCCCCAGCTGCAGAAAGCGGCGCCGACCATGCCGCTGTATATCGAGGAAAATTACACCTCGGTATTGCGGCAAAAACTACGGATGGGTGAGCTGGATGCGATTATTGTTGCGCTGCCGTTTAATGAAGCCGATGTTGTAACTCAGTCGCTTTATGATGAGCCTTTCACTGTTTTGCTGCCGGCAGAACATGAATGGGCATCCCGGCAAACAATCGATGTCAATGATTTAACAAACGACAATTTGTTGTTGTTAGGTGAAGGACACTGCTTCAGGGATCAGATTCTGGACGCCTGCCCGGCCTTGCGTTCCGGCAAGGATCAGCGCCCTAATGACAAGCAGACCACCATTGAAGCCAGCTCGCTGGAAACAATCCGGCACATGGTCGCTTCCGGTATGGGGATTTCAGTACTGCCCATGTCGGCTTCTCACCAGCACCATTACTCGCCGCGGGTACTGGTTACCCGGCCATTCAGTTCTCCGGGGCCACAGCGAACAGTGGCACTAGCCTGGCGCGCCAGCTTCCCCCGTCACAAGGCGATTGATGTACTGTCTGATGCCATTCGACTTTGTTCGGTGGCGCACTGACGATGCAGACACTGGCTGATACTCCGGTAACCGAACTGAAAGGCGTGGGTGCAAGCCTGGCAGACAAGCTGGCTCGTATTGGCATTCACAGTATTCAGGATCTGTTGTTTCATTTGCCCCTGCGCTATCAAGACCGAACCCGTATTACGCCGCTGGGTGGGTTGCCGCTGGAACAGGATGTAGTTATTCAGGGGACAATTGTTGCTTCGGATATTGTTCAGGGTCGCCGGCGCAGTCTGTTATGCAGGATCCGGGATGATACTGGCAGTGCCAGCCTGCGGTTTTATCATTTCAATGCTTCTCAACGAAACAGTCTGAAGCCCGGAACTGAAGTTCGTTGCTTTGGCGAACCTCGCCGAGGCTCCAGTGGGCTGGAGTTTTACCATCCTGAATTCAGAGTGATCCAGCCTGATCAGACAGACAATATCGAAGAGACCCTGACACCGGTCTATCCTGCGACAGAAGGGCTGACCCAGATGCGGTTGCGCAGCCTGTGTCTGCAGGCGCTGAAATTTATGAATCGGCCGGATGCACTGCAAGAGTTGCTGCCCTTTGGCATTCTGGCCCGGTTGCAGATGATGCCGCTGGCTGATGCTGTCCGCTTTCTGCACCAACCACCACCTCAAACCGAAGTGGAAGAATTGCTGGAAGGTTGTCACCCGGCGCAGCAACGACTGGCATTTGAAGAGCTGCTGGCCCATCACCTGAGTCTGCAGAAGCTGCGTAACAAGGTGCGGCAGGAAGGCGGCTATGCTCTGAAGCCCGGACATGATCTATCAAACAAGTTTCTAGAGGGACTGGGTTTTACCCTGACAGGTGCCCAGGCCCGGGTATGCGATGAAATCCGGGAAGATATGCAGCAGCCGGTGCCGATGCTGCGACTGGTTCAGGGGGATGTAGGCTCTGGCAAGACGGTTGTTGCCGCAATGGCGGCATTACAGGCGGTGGAAAATGGCTATCAGGCTGCACTGATGGCACCAACTGAAATACTGGCTGAACAGCACTTCAAAAACTTTGGTGCCTGGCTGAAGCCGTTAGGTGTAACGCTGGCCTGGCTGACGGGAAAAACCAAGGGAAAGAAACGTACCGAAGAATTACAGCGTATCGAGACTGGAGAAGCGCAGGTTGTCATTGGCACCCATGCCCTGTTTCAGGATGATGTCATGTTCAACAAGCTGGGTGTTGTTATCGTCGATGAACAACACCGGTTTGGTGTTCACCAGCGACTTGCTCTGCGACAAAAGGGTGAAAATCAGGGTGCCCGGCCACACCAGCTGATTATGACGGCAACACCGATTCCCCGAACCCTTGCCATGAGCGCCTATGCAGATCTCGACTGCTCCATTATCAATGAGCTGCCTCCGGGTCGAACACCTGTAAATACGGTTGTTATGGGCGATGATCGTCGTCCGGAAGTTATTCAGCGGGTGCGGGCAGCCTGTCTGGAGGGTCGTCAGGCGTATTGGGTTTGCACCCTGATTGAAGAATCTGAAGCTTTGCAGTGTCAGGCCGCAGAAGTTACGGCAGAAGAGTTACAAAAATCATTACCGGATCTGTCCATTGGGTTGATCCATGGTCGTATGAAACCGACAGAAAAAGCCGAGGTGATGGCGGCATTTAAATCCGGTGAATTACATCTGTTAGTGGCAACCACGGTAATAGAAGTCGGTGTTGATGTACCCAATGCCAGCCTGATGATTATTGAAAACCCTGAGCGACTGGGACTGGCCCAGTTGCACCAGTTGCGGGGACGTGTTGGCCGGGGCTCGATTGCCAGCCACTGTGTGCTGATGTATCACGCGCCATTGTCCCAGCAGAGCCGTGAAAGACTGAAAGTGATGCGAGACTCCAGTGACGGTTTTGTCATTGCTGAAAAAGATATGGAGTTGCGTGGCCCGGGTGAAGTGCTGGGAACCCGACAAACCGGCCTGATGCAGATGAAAGTTGCTGATTTGCAGCGGGACCAAGGGCTGCTGGATACAGTCCGGATAGCTGCCGCAGAGTTACAACAACAGGCACCGGGGCATATCGAAGCGATTATCAGTCGTTGGCTGGTAGAAGGTGATCGCTATCTTGATGTCTGATTAAGCGTTTTTTCGGGGTTTGTTCGATTTTGTTCGTTATCGTACGGTGACTGACGCTACATCTACTTATTCCGGTTTTAGTCGTTATATGCGATTAATATCCGCCACAATTTTGGCCTTTCATTTATATCGTGTTGGTATGGTCTGCATTAAGGCCGTCAGCAGAGATGCCGCTTACCAATAACAGCCACTGACGGTGGGATAAAACAGCGGTGCTTTCACAGGGCAGCACAGAGGGAAAGTGGCAATGATAAAAAAAAGACAGTCAGTTTTAGTGTCGGCCGGATTGCTGTTAGCGGGACTCGCCCTGAGCACAACAGGTCAGGCCGTGAATAACGGCAAGGTTGCCTCCTGGCAATATACCGTTTTTGGTAAAGGTGATTTTCGCCAGCACGTCGCTTCGATTTCTACTGGTATGGGAACAGAACTCGCTATTTTCTGCACCGAAACCAGCCAGTGGCCAGCTTTGATGCTGTATTCTCCCAACGCTAATTTCAGACAGGAACGTGCCGGTATTATTCGTCTGAGTGTGGGTAGCAAGCGTTCCGAGCTGACTGCGCGCTACAAGAACTACACCGCATTTAGCCCGGATGTAACGGCAGAATTGATGGATCAGCTGAAACAGGGCAACTATGTTTCTATCGTGCGGGAGCTACCCGGTGGCAAAACCCGAACCCTGCGGATGCCGCTGAAGCGTTCATCCATGGCGCTGAATGCACTGGCATCACACTGCAACATGTAATCAGGCTTCGATAACCTCCCAGTCATCCGGGAGGCCGTTGCTACCCGTCTTCTGCAGTTTAACTGGTTGACTCGCAAACCGGGGAGGCGGTGTTGAAAATGCCCGCCCCAGTATAATGTCATTTAGTCGTGCACTGACCAGTTCATCCTTGCCGGAAAAACGCATTTCATACGCTTTCACATACTCGTGGATATAGTTCTGACTGATATCCTTGAGCTTTTCTATGTGCTCGGTTCCTTTGGCGAAATCAGCTTCGGATTTCATATGGTTGCCTGAATCCAGCAGTTTCAGAAACCGGTAGGGGTGAGCAACAAAACCAGAATTCAGGGTGATTGCAGCAATGATCGGGCAGGGAATAACGGCCTTTTGAAACCACTCTGAGAAGATCTGGTGGTTATATATCATGGAACGTGAAGACTCGCGGATTTTCCAGTCCTCGGCAGCTTCCTTAAGCACTTTTTTGACAAAGTACTTCTGAATCATACCTTCCACAAAACTGACGATTGCCTGCAGCACGGTTTTTAACACACTGACAATAGAGCCCATCATTCCTGCGAGATCGCCTGAAGCAGTCAACCCGACCATGGTTGTTTCTATCGCTACATCGGTAACGCCACCGGCTGTTCTGGCAAGAGAATGCCGAGCCATGGCATTGGCAATGATTGACGGGTGTCCGCCGAGTAATTCAACTTCATAGCCGCTCCATAGCTGGGAAAAGAAGGTATAAGCACCTGATATAGCCCGGCGGGTAGCCTGGTAGATGGCACTTGCTGATTTAACGTAGCCCCAGCCCGGAATCATCCCAACCAGCTTGCCTGCCAGTGCACCCAGCACTGCTGGTGATATAGAGCGCAGTTTTTCAGCTACTGTACTGCTGAATCGGCCAAAAACTGAAGCCAGTTTGTCCAGTATTCTGACAAAAAATGAAGAGACTTCAGCATTCAACTTGTGAGCCATACTGCCTACTGCTGAACCCGCACTGGCCAAAGCCTGCCCGAAACTCGTGCCGATAACCGGTGTTTTGGTCACGATGGCTGACGACAAAGTTGTTATATCTTCAAAAAAAACAGTATTGCCAAAAATGCCTGATAACAGTGATGAGGCG
Organism: Spongorhabdus nitratireducens; assembly: GCA_947387575.1. Classification (GTDB taxonomy): domain Bacteria; phylum Pseudomonadota; class Gammaproteobacteria; order Pseudomonadales; family Endozoicomonadaceae; genus CANDOC01. The sequence continues at coordinate 79,599 of CANDOC010000011.1, read as the reverse complement.
AGAGAGACTTGTTTGGGGTAAGGAACAAACTCGGAATTGGCCAGAAAATACAGTGTGCCCTGCCGGGCATCTGCCATTTCTGCCAGTTGGACACCTATTGCGTTGGAGTGTGTTTTTCCAAACAGGGCATCGCGAATGCTGTCCAGAATTTCCGGCATGGTAAATTCTACAGTTGTTGAGATAAGACTGGCTTCTCAGTCTAGCTAACAATCTCTGAATTGAAGGCAAATGCTATTTAATTGGTCGATGATTCAACAGGGGGGACATCCGTACTGCTAAAAGACCTGTTGACACTACGCCTTTTTCTGCCAGCCATGGAAGCAGCTGTATAGTCCTGAGACTGCACTATTGCATCATATCCGCCCTGCTGATCTTCCATTAAGCTCATGAGCTTAAGCATCGCCGGGTCCAGTTTGGGGCCAGCTTTTGCAATAGAGAGCATGCTTTCCAGCATCGGTAGTACACCACCTTCAGCAGTCTGAGCCAGTCTCAACTGACAGCTACCTTCCAGAAGACTGTAAGTAATAGTGTTTGTTCTGGGTACAGCACTGCAGGCCCAGGCTTTATTTATCCAACCGGGGAGTATTTCTGTGATACCCAGGGCAGCAATGCGGTCTCGTAACAACTTCATTTGTCCGCGAGTACACTTGTCAAAGGACTTCAGTGCTTCACCGCGGAGATCTAGCTTCATCATAGGCAGATCGCCCTCGCTGTCGCCACAGATGCATATCACATTGTTATCAGGTGGAGAAATTAAACCGGTTTCCTGTAGTTTCATCAGGATCCACTGAGCGGCATAACCTTTGTTTATGGCAAGGTTTTGGACAGGAAAAGACCTTTCATTTTCCCTTGCTGCTGGCCATACCAGTAAACTGCTCTCGGGTAGTAAATCATCAGGAATTAATGGTCTGGGGAAAACAGGTCCTTGGAGTTGTCTGATAAGGAAGAGTTGAGAGTATGTTGCTGGCGTTATCGGGCTTACAGGAAATTTTTCCCGCTCCCAAAACTGGTGAAGTACATCAAGCTGCTCTTCATCAGCGGTAATCCACTGCTCGACTGTTGAATTATAGAATGCGGGGTCTATCCGTTCATTTACCCTGCTACCAACCTGAATAAAACTGCCACTTCCTGTAATCAGTATATGGGGTTTTGGGATTAGAGCCCGTGTTCCATCTCGCTGCCTGAGAACAAGCCACTCATCAGGTTTTCCAACAAAGGGAAGACTCTTGGGACTTTCATTCAAATCGATACCTAAATTTGCGAACTGCCTTACATAATTCTCGATATAGCTAGACTTTATGTTTGATTTTTTTATTGTTTCATCAGCTCTTGCTTGAATACCCTGATCTGATGAAACAGGTACATAGGGTCGGGCTGTATTGAAGATTACATAACAATTAAGCTGGTTACAGATTAACTGTAGAAACTGGATGTAAAAGAAGTGTTGATAAGTTCCCCCGGGAACCAAGTCACATGATTTGATTAGTTCTTTGTCATCGCTCTGAAAAAATGTGCCGTCTATATCTGCTATGAAGATCATGCATTGCACTGAGCTTAGATACTCGCTCCATTCAGCCATTAACTGGGTTATACGCTCTAGTGTTGGGTCTGCTGAAGTTTTCAGAGAGCAACACAAAACTAGAGCCATAAAAAGAGTTTTCTTTTGGATTGAATACTTTTTCATTTTTCTAATCCAATAGAGAAATGAAAAAGCATAGATATGATTTTGGAATTTGCTAAATAGCACTGTGGGCTTCAGATAACATCGCCCACAGCGTTTGGTAAAAATGTCTTATTAATTTGTAGTATTAATTGTTATGCGGGTTTAGCCATTTTCGACCCAGGCTTCTATTTCAGGCTCCAGATAAGCATGCTCCATAATTTCAGCCGCCCAGGGGTAGTGCTCTGAAAGCTGTCGCAGCATCCGGACAGCAGTAACCTGTGCTGCAGGTACCTGGCTCCATACCGCCTTGCCCAGACAGCGCCAGTGATCCGGCTCTATACGTTTCGGGTGTTCCAGTTGGGTATGGCAGGTTTCACATAGTTTCAGGCAGTGTTCGATTTCCGGCTCTGCCGGAACTGGTGCTACTTCCCAGGTTGCCAGTGATACGCCGGCAGCTTCGCACAGCTCGCACTTAGAGCTGGCGCGACGGGCCAGGTCTTTGCCCAATCTGTTCAGTGCATCCAGCCGTTCCCGGTGTTTCTGCAGCCCTTTCGCCATTGTGATTACCTCGTTTCAACGCTTGATAAATGTGTTCTGTCAATTGGGGTAGGCCATCGCCTTCTCAAGGCGTCGGGCCAGGAAAGAGAAGATCAGCACAATAATCAGGTATTCGAGCACAAGGAAAGAGTAAATCTCCATTGCCCGGTACTCATTGATCTGCAGCTCATTGGCGCGACGGGTCAGTTCCTGTACCCCGATAACTGAAGCCAGTGAAGACATCTTCAGCATATAAACAAACTGATTGCCCAGTGGTGGCAGAACCTGACGAATAGCCTGCGGCAGAATAACCTTCTGCATGGTGCGCCAGCGCGACAAACCCAGCGCTTTTGCAGCTTCAGCCTGCCCTTTGTGGATGGATTGAATACCGCCCCGGAATATTTCTGCATGAAATGCGCTTTCACACAGTGCCAGTGCCAGCAAAGCTGCAGCAAATGCAGACATTTCGATACCCAGTACAACCGGTAGGCCGTAATAGATCCACAGCAGCATAACCAGCACCGGAATGGCGCGAAAGACTTCTACATAAAAACGATTGACGATCCTGATGCTACGTTTTTCTGATAATCCGGGCAGGGCAATCAAAAAGCCAATAGTCATAGCCAGAATAAAGGCACTGATACTAAGAGACAGTGTCCAGATAAAGCCGCTGGCCAGAAACTTGAGATTAATCTGGCCATTGTCAGTGAGTGGTGACAGGATATGCCAGCCCCAGGTGTAAGCGTCATCAGCTCCGGAACACCCGGACAACAGTAGCCCCAAAAAAATAACCGGCCAAAACTTCAGGCGCACAGTTCGCTTCCTTGTTTGTGATTCTCTCGCGAAGCATAACGGTTAGAACGTATTAATACGACGACCAGTACTTTTTATAAAAGTAGTTATATGCCCATAACGACCTGCACGTTGACCTGATTCTGCCTTATAACAGAAGATGGCGTCTGAAACACAACATATAACAGGTTTTCAGATGCGACGTATCATAGCCTCATTTTTGATGCTGGTTTTTACCTTGGGGGCTCAGGCGGGCGATAAATCCCGTCTGGATGAAATTCTTGAGCGGGGCGAACTGCGTGTAGGTACTACCGGTGACTGGGATCCGATGAGTGTTCGTAATCCGGTTACCAACGAATATCAGGGTTTTGATATTGATCTGGCCAAAGCGCTGGCCAAAGATATGGGAGTAAAAGTCACTTTTGTTCCGGCTGACTGGAAGACGCTGGTAAACGGTGTTGTTGCTGGAAAATATGATATGACCGGCAGTGCTTCTATCAATATGAGCCGTGCCCGGGTTGCTGGCTATTCAGATCCCTATTTTACCCTGGGAACTGTACCGGTTACGTTGAAATCCAAAGCGAAGAAATACGCCAGCTGGGATGATCTGAATAAGGCTGAAGTACGTGTAGCGGTAACGCTGGGAACTGTGTTTGAAGCTGAAGCCAAGTCTGGATTGCCCAAGGCTAAACTGAAAACAGTTGAAGCGCCGGCCAGAGACTTTCAGGAAGTTCTCTCCCGTCGGGCTGATGTTGCTCTGACTTCAACGCTGGAAGCGGCCAAACTGGTTAAGAAATATCCACAACTGGCAATACTTTCATTTGAACCGCGTCAGGCCAAGCATCTGGCATTGTTGCTGCCGCAGGAAGATCAGGTGTGGATTAATTATATCAACCACTGGATCCGCTATCGTCAGGCTCAGGGATTGTTCAGGGCACTGGAAACGAAGTGGATTAAAGAGTCAGCAAATTAAAAGCTTTGGTGAAATGAGAGTGGCTTTGGTAGCCACTCTCATATGTACCTGGAATAACACAGGAGCACGAAATCAAATTCTTCAGGACTGCTTCAGGGTTTCTACAAACTCCCGGCTCTGATCAATAGAAACCTGCATTTCCCGAATCAGTCTTTCAATATCGGCTTTGATATTGCCAAACTCGCCCTTCAGTGCCGCAATCGCACTGGCATTCAGATTATGCTTCAGATACAGCACCTGATCCTGAAATGCATCCAGAACCGGCTGCATACGGGACTCGGAGCGCTCCAGAGTGCTCAGCATCTGACGGTAGTGACGGCGAGTCTTTTTCAGTTTGCGCAGGCTGTCCTGTTTCAGTGCACTGCTTTTGTACAGTCTTGTTTCTTCTTCCCACTCGTCAAACAGGGCTTCGGACACATCCTTTATTTCCGCTATACGGTTACGGACGTCTTCTGCAACAGCAGTGCTGCTTTCGTACTCGTCGTTCAGTTCGTTATACGCATCTTCCAGATCGCCACCGTCGAAATTAACGACACTACGGAAGCGTTCCAGCGCTGATTTGAACTGCTCCTGAGCCTCTTCCTGAGCTTCCTGAGTATCCTCAATACGATCTACCAGAATATCACGCTTGTGGATACCTACCTTTTCCATTGCGCTGTAGTAAGCGCTTTCGCAACCGGTCAGCAGCAGTGCAACCAGAGCTATACAGGAGAGAGCAGAGTACTTGCGGGTTCGCATATTCAGTTGTCCTGGTCTTTAAATACTTCTTTTTGATGAATCTTTTTCTATGGCGTCAATCAGGTTTTTGTTGCGCTTGTCGGCCAGATGAGTGTGGACGATAAACAGGGCATGGACGACACCGGGAATCCAGCCAAGCAATGTCAGAATCAGGTTCAGCAAAGCCTGAAAGGGCTTGCCACAGAGCAGGGCTGCAACAGGGGGCAGAATAATAGCAAGAAAATAGCGCATGAATCTTCCTTGGCTCCAGTTATTTTTGTATTACCCGAAGGGACTATGTTATTCCTCTAGAGAGCGTTGCTCAATGAGCTGTTTTTACTGGCTTCTGAATATAACGGACATTCCAATAAGACAAGCTCGTTCAAAATTCCAGCTTTGGGCGCGCGGTCATTCCATTAGCTGCCATACTGGGTGTTTTAGACTCTGTTGCTATATGCAGACAGGGCTCATAGATAAGTTGTCACACATAAAGGTTAATTTTTTCACTTAATATGTTGATGGCCCAGTATCTTCCTGGCCAAACATCTCAATGGATAGTGCCTATGAAACGTATCCCGGAGCCTTTTCGCATCAAAATGGTCGAACCGATTCATATGACCACCCGAAGTTACCGGGAAAAAGCCCTGGAGGATGCCGGCTTTAATCCCTTCCTGCTAAAAAGTGATGATGTTTTTATCGACCTGTTGAGTGATTCCGGCACCGGAGCGATGAGTGATAACCAGTGGGCCGGATTGATGCGAGGGGATGAAGCCTATGCCGGTGGCAGAAATTATTATCGACTGGCAGAAACCATAGAAGAACTCTTTGGCTACAAGTATACGACACCTACCCATCAGGGCCGGGGTGCCGAGCAGATTTTGTTTCCCTGTCTGGCTGAGCGCACAGAGAGCAAAACGCCGGTTTTTATTTCCAACTATCACTTTGACACCACCGCTGCCCATGTAGAACTGTGTGGAGGTAAACCGGTTAACCTGCCGGTATCTGAAGCTTTGGATACCACTACCCCCTATCCCTGGAAAGGCAATATCGACATTGCCGAAATGCAGCGAACGATTGAGGAGCATGGCAGCAAGAATATTGCAGCCCTGATTCTGACTGTGACCAATAACAGTGCTGGCGGCCAGCCGGTATCCATGGCTAATATCCGTGAAGCCAGCCAGTATGCCCGTGACAGAAATATCCCGGTGGTGCTGGATGCAGCCAGATTCTGTGAAAATGCCTGGTTTATTCGGGAACGGGAAGAAGGCTACAGCAACAAAAGCATTCGGGAAATTATTCAGGAAATGTTCAGCTATGGTGATATGTTCACCATGTCGGCCAAAAAGGATGCGCTGGTAAATATTGGCGGACTTTGCTGTATCAAGGAAGATGAGTCGATCTATCGCTCGGTGTGTGAGCGTTGTGTCCCGATGGAGGGCTTTGTGACTTACGGTGGCCTTGCCGGACGGGATATGGAGGCTTTAACGCTGGGTCTGCATGAAGCCATGGATGATGACTATCTGAATTATCGCATCGGCCAGGTTGCCTATCTGGGTGAGCGGTTAAGAGAGAGTGGTATACCGATTCAGTATCCTACAGGTGGGCATGCTGTTTTCATTGATGCGGCCAAAATGTTGCCACATATAGAGCCCAGATGTTTCCCGGGACATGCGCTGGCCAATGAGATTTATCTGGAAGGTGGTATCCGTGGTGTGGAGATCGGTTCACTGATGCTGGGTAGAGATCCGGATACCGGAGAACAGAAGGCATCTCCCTTTGAGATGTTGCGTCTGACAATTCCCCGCCGAACCTACACCAACGATCATATGGACTTTGTGGCTGAAACGCTGATTGAGCTGAATGATCGTGCAGAAACAATCAAAGGCGTCACCTTTACCTACGAGCCGCATGTGCTGCGCCACTTTACTGCCCGTTTTAAAGCGGTTGCCTGAAAGCAAGTGGGGATCAGGAAGGCATTGAGATCAAAGCAGAGAAGGGGAGGATGATTCCGGAGCCTGTGGAATCATCCCTTATTCGATCAGGAGCGAATTTTTTCCGCCCAGCGACTTAATGTTGCCTGCATGCGCGCCAGAGTAACCGGCTTATCAAGAAAATCATCCATACCTGCATCGGTACAGGCCTGCTGGTCCGACTGCATGGCATTGGCTGTAAACGCAATGATCGGTATTTTAGACAGGTCGCTGTCCATCGCCCGAATACGACGGGTTGCTTCATAGCCGTCAACTTCAGGCATCATGCAATCCATCAGTATCAGGTCAAACTGGTCTTCTCCGGACTGAAGCTTTTCAATCGCTTCGGCACCATTGTTCGCTACCTTGGTGGTACAGCCAAGCTTGGACAGCAACTTGGTGGCAACCATCTGATTGACCGGGTTATCTTCAGCCACCAAAATCCGCAGGCCAATGGATTCGGTACTGGCCGGTGCAGTCGAGTTCATATTTTCAGGCTCCTCCTTGAGACCGTTCAGTGCGTTTACCACCTGTTCGCCCAGCATTTTTTCTGTGAAGGGACGCAGCATAAACCGGGTGGCACCACTCTTTTCACAATGTTCGTTGTCACCGGGCTCCGGGAAGTTACAAATCAAGAGCGTTGGAGCCTTCTCGTTCCGGGTATTGCTCAGTGATGTCTGGAAGGCCTGAAGTTCCTCCCGTGCCCCTTCACCCATAGTGTCCGTCTGCCAGATAAAGAGGTCAGCATCGGAATCGAGGTCAGGTACATCCTGAATTTCCACGGTGTCAAAACCCAGCATACCAAGCTGTTGTTTCAATAATCTACTCCAGCGTGGCTTGCCGGTCAGCGCGATGGTCTTGCCGGATTGCTCTTCGCTGACTGAAGGTAAGGTTTCTGTACTGTCAGGCGCTGGTGATACAGGGAGCTGCAGAGTGAATGTCGAACCCTTGTCTGCTTCACTTGTTACGGTCAATTCGCCACCCATCAGGCGTGCCAGTTTACGCGAGATACTCAGCCCCAGCCCGGTACCACCAAACTTTCGGTTCACAGACACATCAGCCTGCATGAACTCGTCAAAAATGGTGTCCAGCTTGTCTTCGGGGATACCCACACCCGTGTCTCGAACATGCAGGAACAAGTAGTTATCAGCGCTGAAACGGGCTTCGAGCAGGATATGACCCTCGTGGGTAAATTTGACCGCATTGCTCAGCAGGTTCAGCAGAATTTGGCGGATTCGGCCGGAGTCTCCGATGATCTCTGCAGGACAGCTGCGATCAATGCAAAGTTGAAGCGGCAGGCTTTGCTGACTGGCGCGAGGATAGATAATGGCAACAATCTGTTCGAGCAGGTCCATCAGGTTGAAGGAGTGGTGCTCAACCTCGATTCTTCCGGCCTCAATCTTGGAAAAGTCGAGTACATCGTTAACGATTGCCAGCAGAGAGTGTGCAGAAGTCTGAACCGTTGAGAGTAGCGATTTTTGCTCTCCTGTTAATGATGTCTCAGCCATCATTTCCGAAGTCGCAATAATGCCATTCATCGGTGTCCGGATTTCATGGCTCATATTGGCAACGAAGCGGCTTTTCAGTTCATTGGCGGCTTCGGCTTTGGTTCGTGCCTGCTCCAGTTCATAAGTCCGCTCTTTTACCTTCTGGTTTACTCTCAAGGTTTGTCCGGTTACCAGCAGCAGACAGGCTGAAATACCTGTAGTCAGCAGCAGGGCTGTAACCAGGAACATCCAGGGAGGCCCAGTCAGGCGGTCGGCAACCAGCACATCATCGGGGATCATCAACAGTTGCCACTGACGCTGCCCCGCAGTAAGTGAGTAACTCTGCAGCAGTGGGTGACCGGTGAAGATATCCTGAGTCATATCAGGATCTTCCGGCACCTGTGCCAGCATAATTGGCTGGGCACTGCGGGTGGAGTCAACCAGCATCATTCGAGTATGGCGGGGCATACTGTGACCAAACATGGCCAGAATCATCGGTCTGATCTTAAGTACTGCAGAAACCAATCCCCTGAAGTTTGATATCGGGCTGTCAGGAGTATCGCGGGTGAATACCGGCAGAAAGGCAAGGAACGCAGTACTATTGTCTTCGAACAGGTTCAGTGGCTCGGTGAATACCAGTTTGCCGGTCTGATGGGATTGAGTGATGGCTCTTTCACGTTTCGGCTCAGAGCTCATATCAAAGCCAAATGTCTGGCGGTTCTTGCCATAGGGCTCTACGTATTTAACCGGAAAGTAAACAGGTCTCTCTGCGGCTCTTTCCAGTGCACCCGAGCGGTTCTGCTCGACAATAATCATCGGGGTGCTGTCTTCATTGCCTTCAGCAGATTCAAAGTCATCCCGCTCATCAGCCTTGATTCTGGGAATCCACTCCAGTGCCTGAATTTCCGGATTTAGCTGCAGGAAGTGGCGGGTAAAATCCCGGAACTCACTTTTGGATACATCGGGAGTCGCTGTGAACAGACTGCGAAGCGCCTGCAGCGGCTCGGCAATATCACGAAGGCCACCACGCACCAGATAATAAATGTCATCAGTTTTCTGTCTGAAGTACTGGCGGGCTTCATGGAGTGCATACTGATTCACCGACCAACTTAGCATCAGGCTGACTATCAGCATCACGGTCCAGACACTCAGGGTCAGCGGAATCTTGAAAACGATATTAGGTTTGCCATCACTACCGAGAAAACGCCATAACGGCAGCAACAGTGCTGAGCTGAGGGCATCACCGGTGAACTTGTCCAGCAGTAGATCCTGAATCTCATGGGTTGGAACTTCCAGATTGCTGACATAAAGCAGTGGTCCGGTAATCAGTACGCCAATCAGGGATGGTGCAAACAGCAGAATACCCAGTGCCTTGAGCAGGGATGCCGGCTCTATCAGTGGGTTGGGAAATCCCACTACCCTTCGCAGGATAAATGCTGTCAGCACCGCCTGAATGCACAGAATGGCGGCAAAAGCCGAACTGTACAGTAGGTCTGAAACATTGGGCGGCAATGCCATGAAATAGTGGCTGGCCAGCCAGTTAAACAGCCAACCGCCCAATAGTACCGGCAGCATCTGGATATAGCCGAATCTCAGCAATGCCAGAATGGCAATACCGAGTCCCGGATTTATCTGGGCCAGCTGCTGCTGGGGAATGTAGGAAACCGAAAGTGTCAGCATACCGCTGGCTACCATCAGAATGATAATCAGCAGGCTGGTTAAAAGCCGGTTTATACCGGGCTTTGGAGCAGTATCGTTGTCTTGCATTGGATGGCGCGCGAATCATCCGGAGATATTAATCTCTGTAGCGGCAGCACAGACTGATACTTTCGTGAATAGGACAGGCTTGATAGCTAATAGATAACCAATAAATGACGGTATTGAAGCCGTCATTTATTGGTGGGGGTGGAGGAGCTTCAGGCCGGAACAGCCTGCTCAGCAGCAACGTGCTCGACTACGGTTGTTTTGGCAATGTTGTCATGTACCGGACAGCGGGCACAGATGGCATCCAGAAATGCCTGTTTTTCTTCGGCAGTCATATCGGCATCAATCTCGGCACTGACATGGAAGCTCTGGAAGCCGATGCGGTCATCAGTCGGCTTGCCTGCCAGACCTGCGGTATTCAGCCCGGCTTCAACAGTCACCTTCATGCCTCGCAGTGCGAGCCTTTGCTGACTGGCCATGATTCGACCGATGCTGGCGACACAGCCACCCAGAGAAAACAGGAAGTATTCCAGAGGAGTCGGGCCGGCATCCTGTCCACCGGCAGCTTTTGGCTGGTCGATGACAGCAAGGTGGTTGCCTAATTGGGCCTCAATCCTGAAACCGTCTTCCATACTGGAGGTTACGGAAATAGTCTTGTTTACAGCCATCTGCGAGTACCTTTGGATTAACGCTGAATTAAATCATCAGGGCAGAAATAATATATTAGTTTTTTCTAATATTCTATTGCTATGAAGCAAATCTCCAGCCTGCCTTCAACTCAAAGAGTTTAATCCGTTACCCGGGTATGAAAACGACAAAGTTTATCCAGCTCGGCCCGCAGCTCATCCCCGGTGCTCAGAGCGCCAACACCGGCAGGGGTTCCGGTCAGAACGATATCGCCAGGAAGCAGAGTGAAATGCTGACTTATCTGGCTGATCAAAGCGGGGATCGCGGTCAGCATCTGTGAGCTGTTGCCCTGCTGACGCAGTAACCCGTTGATATACAGCTTCAGGTTAATATCATCCAGAGAAGGCAGGTGTTTGGTTGCCACAAAGCCGGTCAGCGGGCAGCTATTATCGAAAGCCTTGGCTTTCTCCCAGGGGTGACCTTTTTCCTTGAGCTGGCTCTGCACATCACGCAGGGTAAGATCCAGTCCCAGCCCGATACCTGTAATTGATGCGACAGCATCTTGTTCCGAAGCATCAGAGAGTTTCTGGCCAATCAGCACCGAGATTTCGGTTTCATAATGAACTTCACCCCGCTCAGAAGACAGCTTGATGGGGCGCTCAAAACGTGTAACGGCGGTGGAGGGCTTGATAAACAGCAGTGGCTCGGAAGGTATCGGGTTGTTCAGCTCCTTCGCATGCTCGGCATAGTTACGTCCCACGCATACAACTTTGCCAACAGGAAGATCGATGCCGTCACCACTGACCCATGTGTGTTTGTACGTCATAGTTTATCCATCTGCGTTACTTTATTTATCACTGGCAAGACAGTGACTGTCATTTTTCACAGATTGTTAGTATTCCTGATTTTTCAGGCAGTCTGCTCTGCCATTCTATCAGTCGCGGCGCTATGCTAGGAGAACGAGTTAGGAAAAGGGGTGAATGCCATGCCTGAACAACAACTCAATACCCAGATACAACATCTGCACGATCTGCTTGAAGGTCAACCGGTTGATGACTGTACTGCAGCCAGCTTGAGGCAGGTGACCAGTGAAATCCAGTTGGCTCTGGCCCGAGCTGAAGGGGAACTTCCCGCCGAAGCCTTTAATGACCAACTGGAACAGGAAGTGATTCAGTTTGCTGAAGATCATCCGGCATTGGCTCAGGCTGTTCGCCAGATTATGAATACGCTGAACAGTATGGGTGTATAAACGCAGTTTTTTCCTGCCTTACCAGATGAATAGCAGGCAGGATGCTGTTGCCACACCCATAATGCCGTTAAATATTCTCCAGGCTTTGGGCGTAGCCAAATAGTGCCTGATCAGGGAACCAAAACCGGCCCAGATGGAAGAGGTTGGAATCTGGGTCGCCCAGAATGCCATGGCGATAATCAGTGCTGAAAGCCAGTATTCTTCACCACTCAGAGTGAAGCTGCCTACGGCTGTAATCGCCATTACCCAGACTTTTGGATTCACAAACTGGAACAGCGCGGCTCCAAGGCAGGTCATTGGGCGGCTTGACGCTTTCGCATCATTACCGGGAGCGGAGGCTATAGCGATTTTCCAGGACAGATAAAGCAAATAGGCACTGGCTATCCATTTGAGGCCCATCTGCACCGCCGGGTACTTCTCAAAAATAATACCCAATCCGGCTGCGACCAGCAGTATTACTGATACCAGTCCGATTCCAATCCCGAACATGTGTGGAATAGTACGTCGGTAACCAAAATTGGCGCCGGAGGCTGTCAGCATCATGTTATTTGGCCCGGGGGTACCGGTCATGGTTGCTGCAAATAAAGCCACAGTCAGGAAAAGCTGAAACTCCACATTACCCACCTTGAAGTCTGTTTTTCATCCGTGACTTCAAAATTGTATCGATACAATTTAGGATGAAACAATTGATTTGTGTCATTTTTCACAAATGAACCCTAACAATCACCGATAAGTGATGCAAAGGAATTATTGTCACCATGACAATTGATAAGTATGTGCTGGAAGCACTGTCTTTATCCCGTTCTGAGGGCCCGATATACCGTCAGTTAGCGGATCATTTTGGACAGCTGGTTCAGCAGGGAGTTCTCAAACCGGGTGATAAATTACCGACTCACCGTGCTTTGGCGGATGAGTTACAGGTAACTGTTGGCACTGTGACCCGAAGTTATGCAGAGATGGAGAAAAGAGGTCTGGTTGAGGCGAGGGTTGGTGCCGGAACATTTGTGAAACAGTCTGAACGGCAAGGCTGGTTCCTGCAGCCGGTGAGAACTGAAAATCATGAGTGTAACCTGGGATACAATATTCCCCCTGCACTGGATCGTTCAGCGACGATACAGGAGGCTTTACAGCAGCTTGCGACATCCCGGGAACAGCTTGGCCACATGATGCTGTATCAGAAGGCTGAAGGCTTTGATCAACATCGACAGTGCGTAGCCGACTGGCTGAAGCAGCGTGGTGTTGCGGTTGATGCTTCCAGAATGCTGTTTACTTCAGGGGCTCAGCACGGTGTCCAGCTGGCCCTGACGGTGATGTGCCGGGCTGGAGATACATTGCTGGTGGAAAAATATGCTTACCCGGGGGTGATCAGCTTGGCACAGCAGCAACAAGTCAAACTGGAGCCGGTAGAAATGGATGACCAGGGCTTGCTACCACAGTCGCTGGAAGCAGCCTGCAAAAGGCACAATCCGCGAGCAATCTACTGCACTCCAACCCTGCAAAACCCTACGACAGCTATTATGAACTCAGAGCGAAGAGTTCAAATTCTGGCTGTTTGCCGTAAATACGGGGTAATGGTGCTGGAAGATGATGTTAACGGGCTCTTACCTACCAATCCTCCGCCCCCACTGGTTAATTCTGATCCAGATAATGTGATTTACATTGGCTCGTTGTCAAAATGCCTTGCACCGGGATTGCGGGTTGGATTTCTTAGTGCTCCAAAACGGTTGTATCGCCGGCTGGCTATAGCGCTTCAAAACCAGAGCTGGATGATTAGTCCAGTGTTGACTGGGTTATCCTGTGAGCTTCTGAGGAGTGGTGCTGCAGACCAGATCTTACAATGGGTTCAGGCTGATATGCGGCTCAGATACCAAATACTGCAACAAGTGTTGGGCAGCTTTGATATTCGCAGTCAGCCCAACTGCTTCCACTCCTGGCTCAGGATTCCTGATGAATGGCAATTGAATAAGTTTATTCGGGCTTGCCATCAGCAGGCAGTAACGGTCAAGTCGGGCGAGCTGTTTGTCCCGCCGGGCTGTAAAGCTCCACAGTATATCCGGTTGGCAATAAGTGGCCCTGAATCAGTGCCGCAGTTAGAGCAGGGCTTAGAAAAAATCAGAGATCTGATCAGCTAGAGCCCTGTCAGGAGCTGAGATCGTTAGTATTTTGCAAGCACCTCTGATATTGAAGTTTATTCAAGTGTTTGCAATTGAATTTAATTAGCAGCATAAACTGAATTATTTTTTAAAAGTCACTAAAAATAAATAAATGTAAAAATTAAGAGCTTTTGTATCAATATAAATAGCTTGATTTTGATTAGATATTTTTATTAAAAACAACTCCGATATGTAGGAATTGGTATAAACTTTAACGGTAAACCTTCGTTGCTAATCTACTAAGCAAAGGATTGTCATGAAGATTTATCAAAGATTTTTAAAGTGGTTTGTAAATCATATGAAATTAATGGGAATGGCATTGATATTGCCCTTCTTGATTATACTTCAGTTTCAACCAGTTGCAGCATCTGACTTTCCGCTGTTGGATATATTGTTTGATGACACTATCACTGATGATGTCAGGGTTGGTAAATTAAAACAGTATGATCAGGATAATAAGATTAACTGGTTAAAACCAACAATGACTGATGCAGAAAATCCGGGGAATTATTCATATGCTGATGGGCAGCCTTTCAATGCTGCAACATCAATTCCATACTCGGTTATGGTTCGTCGAATAGACAAGCTTTCACCCCACACAGTGAATTATATCCTTAGTGAAATGAAAACAGCCGGTATGGTGAGCTGGCTTGTTGTTCAGAATGTGAATGAAACGGGAGACCCTTTGGTTCAGATATCTCCTTTTCAGGATGTTCTGGGACAGGTAAATCTGTTCCAGTATCTTGGCGCTCAGACCAAAACACCTGAACCACGATTTGCTCTCTGGCTGGACTTATTGGCTCGGCTGCTTGAACTGGAAAATGAAGCTTATCTGGCAATGATGCCTCAGGGAACAGTTCTTCCCCGTTTGCAACAAGCTGCTCCCCCGCCGCCGCCAGCACCAACAGTGGCTCCCCCGCCGCCGCCAACTACAGCACCCCCACCGCCCCCACCGCCATCTGCTGGACCGCCACCTCCTGGCTGGCAGCCAAAAAAGAAAACAGCAACTGGTACGACGACTTCTGCTCCACCTGTGACGAAACCGCCGGCCCCAAAACCACCTACAAATGGCGGTGGACCTGGCCTTCCTCAGTTTGATCCCTCACAAGTCAAGCTCAGGAAGACAACACCAAACAGTCCTCCGACAGGCAGGGTGGAGACAGGAAATAAAAAAGGACCACCGCCGACTGTTGATTACAAAAATAAGCCAAAAAGGCCAAAGGCAGTTAACGATACAAATCAACAATAGTTGAACTGACAACTTAATCTGCTAACAAAAGAAGGTGCATTAATAGTAATGCACCTTCTTTTCTCGTTCTTGGCAGGATTTTCTGCTTGCTATCTTTTTACTAAATAACAAGGACTGGGTTCTGCTTTAATTGCCAGAAACTGATGGCGGGTAAAATCCAGATACCAGACACCGTCCGGCCCCAGGTGAGACGGAGCCATTTCCGCAGTCAGTTCACTAATGAACTGGGGCCATGCTGATTCCAGTGCAACGGGAATTGGATTAAAGATCGTTTCAACAAACTCCTGCATGTTGCCTGGCAGAGGAATGGCATGTTGAACCAGCTTGTAAGTTTGAGGCTGAAGTTTGCTGGCTTTCAGGTCTTGCAGTAATGATTTAGGCGTGGAAAAGTTTACTGGCGCTACGTCTTCCAGATTAAAACCGTACCTTGGCAGGGCACGCTTGAAGTGAGCCAGAAAGTGATTGCTCGCGAAATCCGATGTGGTTGCACCAAACTCTGCAGCAAAGTAGCCCCCTGGCTTCAGCGCCTTGCAGATCCGGCTGAACAGGGATGAATGATCCTGAATCCAGTGAATAGTCCAGTTGGAAAAAACCGCATCAAATTCATTATCAAAATTGATCTCCCTTGCATCCATCAGCCGTGCATCGATACCTTTTTGCAGGGCTTTTTCGATCTGATCCGGATTCATGTCGATACCGGTCACTATTGCGCCCTGGTCCTGCAACAGCTGACTGATTGAACCTTCACCACAGCCGATATCGAGTATCTTCATGCCGGGTTGAGGCTGAAGTAACGCCAGTGTTCCGGCAGAGAATCTGTGTGCAAGCCGGGCATAATGACTGTAGCTTTCGGGATTCCAGTGATGGACGGCCTTATTCATGGTGTTATGAGTGACGTCGTTGTGGATGGTAGAGCTACCAGTATGGATTCCACTGACGGTATCGCCATTCCGGGATGATGTATTAGGGCAGTCTCTGCTCCAGAAGCTCTACCAGCCGGCGTACTTTTGGAGAAAGGTGACGGTTCTGTGGATAAAGTGCCCAGATATTTTCCTCGGGTTCCTGATATTGCTGCAGGACTTTTCTCAATGAACCGCTGGCAATGGCATCGCCTACGTAATAGCTGGGCAGCTGGATCAAACCGATTCCCTTGAGTGCTGCATTCAGCAGTGTATAACCGCTGCTACAGGTCAGGCTGCCATGAACCCTGATGCTTCTGGCTTTGCCGTTCTCAGTAAACTGCCAGTGACTGTTATTTCCGACAAGGCAGTTATGCTGCCCAAGTTCGGACAGCGTGTGTGGCATACCCTGTCGTTCAATATATTCGGGTGATGCACAGACAAAACGGGTACGACTGGTCAGGCGTCGGGCAATCATGGATGAGTCAGGTAATGCTCCCAGCCGGATTGCAAGATCATAGCTACCTTCAAGCAGATCAATTTGCTGATTAGTCAGATTACAGATGACTTCAATATCCGGGTGCTGCTGCATATATTCAATAATTACCGGCATGATGAACTGCTCGCCATACGTTACCGGAGCGGTCATCCGGATGATGCCGCGTGGCTTATCATTAAGGCTTGAAACTGCTCGCTCTGCTTCTTCAAGGCCATCCAGTGCCAGCCGGCAGTGATGGTAATAGACAGTACCCTCTTCTGTCAGAGAAACCTTGCGGGTAGTGCGATAAAGCAGCTTGATTGCCAGCCTTTCTTCAAGGTTGCTGACTTGTCGACTGACATGGGCGGTAGATGTGTTAAGTCGTTTAGCGGCGGCAGTGAAAGAGTGGCTTTCAGCGACCGCTATAAATTCAACGACACCTGCCCATAACTGCATGATTATTACTGTCCTGTAAAAGTGAATTGCATCAGAGGCGGATTATCCTTTCGCGTTGGATAAATACAATAGAAACGAAATTAAGCAAATACACCATACTCATCCTGCATGCCTGACAGTATTGGCTGTTTCAGGGCAGGTGAATAGAAATTATGGAGCCGGGTCATGTCTGAACAGTTTATCAAGTCAAAAGCCGCCATTGCCTGGGGACCGGGTCAGCCGCTGTCGGTTGAAGAAGTTGATGTCATGCTGCCCAAAGCCGGTGAAGTGCTGGTGCGGATTGTGGCATCCGGTGTTTGTCATACAGATGCTTTCACTCTGTCCGGTGATGATCCGGAAGGCGTTTTCCCGGCAATTCTTGGCCATGAGGGCGGTGGTATTGTCGAACAGGTTGGCGAAGGTGTGACCAGTGTAAAGCCGGGCGATTATGTTATTCCGCTCTATACCGCTGAATGTGGCGAGTGCAAATTCTGCACTTCTGGTAAAACCAATCTATGCAGCGCGGTACGTGAAACCCAGGGCAAGGGGTTGATGCCGGATGGCACTACCCGTTTTTATAAGGATGGTGAGCCGATTTATCACTATATGGGCTGCTCCACCTTCTCAGAATACACGGTATTGCCTGAAATCTCGCTGGCAAAAGTATCTCAGGAAGCGCCTTTGGAAGAAGTCTGCCTGCTGGGCTGTGGTGTAACCACCGGTATGGGTGCGGTACTGAAAACAGCCAAGGTACAGAAAGGCGACACTGTTGCGATTTTTGGTCTGGGCGGCATCGGCCTTTCTGCGGTTATCGGTGCCACTATGGCCGGGGCCAGCCGGATTATCGGTATTGATATTAACGACACCAAGTTTGAATTGGCGAAAAAACTGGGTGCTACTGATCTGGTTAACCCGAAAGAGCACGATAAGCCTATACAGGATGTCATTGTTGAGATGACCGACGGTGGTGTGGACTTCTCCTTTGAATGCATTGGCAATGTTGAAGTGATGCGCAGTGCGCTGGAGTGCTGCCACAAGGGATGGGGTGAGTCGGTGATCATTGGTGTTGCTGGTGCCGGTCAGGAAATCTCTACCCGTCCGTTCCAGCTGGTAACTGGCCGTGTCTGGCGTGGCAGTGCGTTTGGTGGTGTGAAAGGTCGTTCTGAACTGCCGGGTATTGTTGAACAGTATTTGGCGGGTGAATTCAAACTGAATGACTTTATTACTCACACCATGGGGCTGGAAGAAATAAACGACGCTTTTGACCTGATGCACAAAGGCGAAAGTATTCGCAGTGTGATTCATTACAACAAGTAAGTTGAAGCCATTTACCGTAGTGCCTTATTTTGATTGAGGTGCTGCGGCCAGCCTGAGGAAAAGCCATGAATCTTGAAAATATCAGCTCCAGCAAAGTGTTTGGCGGTTGGCATAAGCAATATACCCATCGCTCTGAAGTACTGAACTGCAATATGCGGTTTGCAATTTATCTGCCGCCTGCTGCCAATACTGAAAAGGTGCCAGTACTCTACTGGTTGTCCGGTCTGACCTGCACCGATGAAAACTTTATGCAAAAGGCCGGGGCCCAGCGGGTAGCTGCTGAGCTGGGTATTGCGATTGTTGCTCCGGATACCAGTCCGCGCGGAGATGATGTGGCTGATGATCCTGAAGGTGCTTACGACTTTGGACTTGGAGCCGGCTTTTACCTGAATGCTACGGAGGCACCCTGGAACCGTCATTATCGAATGTATGATTACATCACTCAGGAGCTACCAGCGCTGGTTGAAGCGAATTTTCCGGTTTCAAGTATTCGCAGTATCAGTGGTCATTCGATGGGAGGGCATGGTGCGCTGACCATTGCCTTGAAAAATCCGGAAGCATACAAATCTGTTTCTGCCTTCAGCCCTATTTGCCATCCGGTTGATTGTCCATGGGGACAAAAGGCATTTTCCAGTTATCTGGGAAATGATAAGGAAAGCTGGAAGCAATATGATGCAGTTGAGCTGATTAAAACGACTGCTGCGAAAGTTCCGGCGCTGGTGGATCAGGGAAGCTCGGACGGTTTTCTCGAAGAACAGTTAAAGCCTGAGGCACTGAAGCAGGTAGTAAAAGCCACTGGTTATCCGCTAGAGCTGAGAATGCAGGAAGGCTATGACCATAGCTATTACTTTATTTCCAGCTTTATTGAAGATCACCTGCGATTCCATGCGAAGCATTTGTCTTCATAAACGCATGCGGGAAATCGGGCTTCGCTCATAAAAAAAGCAAAGCCCGATGCTATAGAGTAATTACACGTCCAGCATTTTGCCCGGATTCATAATATTGTTGGGATCAAAAGCCAGTTTGATCGCTTTCATATAGCTGATTTCTGCTTCGGACCTGGAGTAGCCCAGCCATTTTTTCTTCAACAGACCAACGCCATGCTCAGCGGAAACAGAACCTTTGTATTGCTGAACAATATCAAATACCTGCCGGCTGACGTTTTCACACTGTTGCAGGAATTCGTCTCTATCCAGAGCGTCTGGCTTGAGAATATTCAGGTGCAGGTTGCCGTCGCCGATATGGCCAAACCAGATAATTTCAAAGTCAGGATACTGTGAGTTTACAACCTGTTCGATTTCCTCAAGGAACATCGGGACCTTTGAAGTAACAACAGAAATGTCGTTTTTATAGGGCGTCCAGCGGGTGATGGTTTCGCTGATATACTCCCGGCACTTCCACAGATTTTCCAGCTGGCTCAGGCTCTGGCTGATAACACCGTCTTCCACATCGCCAGCTTCCAGGCACTCTTCAAACAGGTTCATAGCCTGTTCCATCAGCTCTTCATTCAGGCATTCGAATTCAAGCAGCGCATAGTATGGCGTCTTGCTTTCAAACGGACGCTGTACAGGATGATGTTCAACCACCTTGGCCAGAGCCTTTTCAGAGAAGAACTCAAATGCTGTCAGATCGATAGCTTTCTGGAAGCGTTCCAGTACCCGCATCACAGCCGGCATATCCGGTACACCCAGCAGCAGTGCGGTCAGGTCGCGCGGTGGGCGAACCAGTCGCATGGTGGCTTCAACAATCAGACCGAGAGTCCCTTCACCACCAATAAACAGTTGGCGCAAGTCGTAGCCGGTATTGTTTTTTAGCAGGTCGTGGTTCAGTTCCAGAATTTCACCTTTGCCGGTCACAACTTTCAGTCCGGCAACCCAGTCGCGGGTCATGCCATAGCGAATCACCTTGATACCGCCGGCATTGGTGGCGATATTACCGCCAATCTGGCTGGAGCCGCTGGATGCGAAATCAACCGGATAATACAGCTCCTGCTCTTCAGCAAAGTTCTGCAGTTGCTCGGTAATCACACCGGCTTCACAGCGAACGGTACGATCAACCGGGCTGAAATCCGAGATCTTGTTCATCCGGTCAAAAGAGATAACCAGCTCGCCATTCAGGGCGACGGCGCCACTGCTCAGGCCGGTTCGGCCTCCAGAAGGGACGATACCCAGTTTCTGCTCGTTGGCAAACCGCACCAGTGCCTGTACTTCATTGATATCTTTGGGAAAAGCAATGGCCAGCGGGGCCGGGGTATGGAATCGGGTCCAGTCACGGCCCCAGTTTTCCAGTGATTCGGCATCTGTTAAAACGCGCTTTGGCTCCAGCAACTGTTCCAGTTGGGCAATAATTTGTTGATGGTCTGCGTCCCGTTGACTGCTCATTTTTATACCGGGCCTCAATTTTTGGGCTGTTGGAAGATTTATTAAGCCGAAAGGCGATAGTTAGGTGAATTGCTACGTAGTTTCCACGGTGGGTCATGTTATCATACCCGCCCTGTTTGTCGTGAAGCACTGAAGCCTGAATCCGTGACAATAACCAAAGCCGGAGAAGGGTCTCAGAATTACGGCGGAATGGCTGCGAATAATAAACTGGGAGTCATCATGGCCACGACGTCTCTGGATAAGAACAAAATCAAAATTCTTTTGCTGGAAGGTGTCCATGCTTCGGCTGTTGAAAGCTTTGAAGCCTGTGGGTACACCAATATCGAGTACCTGACTACGTCCCTGCCCGATGATGAGCTGAAAGCCAAAATTCGGGATGCCCATTTTGTTGGTATTCGCTCCCGTACCCAGCTGACAGCTGAGGTGTTTGAAGCTGCGGAAAAACTGCTGGCTGTTGGCTGCTTCTGTATTGGCACCAATCAGGTTGATCTGGATGCAGCGACCAAGCGTGGTGTAACCGTATTTAATGCGCCTTACTCCAATACCCGTTCTGTTGCAGAGCTGGTGCTGGGTGAAGCGATTCTGCTGCTGCGTGGCATTCCCGAGAAAAGTACGCTGGCGCACCAGGGTGTGTGGCGCAAGTCTGCCAGTAACAGCTATGAGCTGCGTGGCAAGAAACTGGGTATTGTCGGTTACGGCAATATCGGCAGCCAGCTCAGTGTTATGGCCGAGTCCATGGGCATGGAAGTGAGCTTCTATGACACTGTATCCAAACTGCCACTGGGTAACGCCGAGCAGATTCGTGAGCTTGAAGATCTGCTGGCCCAGAGTGATATTGTCACCCTGCATGTTCCGGAAACACCATCTACCCAGTGGATGATTGGTGAAAAGGAACTGGCGGCAATGAAAGACGGCAGCATTCTGTTGAATGCCTCCCGTGGCACCGTTGTTGATATTCCTGCACTGGCCTCAGCACTGGAATCCGGCAAGCTGGCCGGAGCGGCGATCGATGTCTTCCCGGAGGAGCCTCGCTCTAACGATGAAGAATTTATTTCTCCACTGCGTGGTCTGAACAATGTCATCCTGACGCCGCATATCGGTGGTAGTACGCTGGAAGCCCAGGCCAATATCGGTAAGGAAGTTGCCGAGAAACTGGTGAAATACAGCGATAACGGTACTTCATTGTCGTCTGTTAACTTCCCTGAAGTAGCCTTGCCGGGGCATCCGAACAGCCACCGTATTTTGCATATTCACCACAACGTGCCAGGTGTTTTGGGATCAATTAACAAGATCTGCTCCGACAACAATATCAACATTACCGGCCAGTACCTGCAGACCCGAGGTGATATTGGTTATGTGGTTATTGATCTTGATGCATCCAACAGTGAAGTTGCGCTGGAGAAACTGCAGCAGGTCGAAGGAACTGTTCGCTGTCGTGTACTGTACTGATTAATTTTTTATTCGGTATAAACAAGAAACCCGGCATTCGCCGGGTTTCTTGTATTCAAAGGAGGTAAAGGAGCATTAGTGCTGCATATGCTCAATACCGCCTTTGGCCTTTTCACGCATACCCTGGATTATCCGGTACAGAACCGGAGTCATCAGAGTACCGATAATGGTTGCCGCCAGCATACCGCAGAGTACTGTCATACCCAGTGATACCCGGCTGGCAGCACCCGGACCGGTAGCCACAACCAGAGGCAGAATACCCAGTACAAACGACAGTGCTGTCATCAATACCGCCCGGAAACGCAGTTTTGCTGCAGCCTGTGCGGCATCAACAATGCTCAGTCCATCCTGATCCCGTTTGGTCATGGCAAATTCAACAATCAGAATCGAGGTCTTTGCCGAAATACCGATCAGCAACACCATACCGATCTGGGCGTAGATGTTATTGACCATATGGGTCAGGGTCAGACCTACCGCCGAACCAAAGATCGCAATCGGTACAGAAGCGATAACCGAGAACGGAATATTCCAGCTCTCATACTGTGCCACCAGGAACAGGTAGACGAACAGAACTGCTAGTCCGAACAACATCGGTGCCAGATTACCGGCTGTGATCTCCTGACGGGTCTGTCCGGCCCATTCAAAAGTGTAACCGTCTGGCAGCTTTTCTGCCAACTCGGTCATAACTTTGATGGCATCACCGGTGCTGTAGCCGGGAGCGGCTTCACCGTTAATTGTTACAGAACGGTACAGGTTAAACCGGCTGATAGTCGTTGGACCCTGAATAGGCTTCATCTCCACCATGGTGGACAGAGGCACCATTTCGTTTTTGCTGTTACGGACAAAGAAGTTGTGCAGGTCTTCCGGCTTGGTGCGATATTCGCTGTCAGCTTGCATCACGACCTGATAAATCCGGCCAAAACGGGCGAAGTCATTGATATACAGTGATCCCAGCTGTGCCTGAAGAGTCTGATACACCTCTGACAGGCTGACACCCATGGCCTTGGCCTTATCCCGGTCAACCTCAAGGTAGAACTGGGGCACATTGGCCCGGAATGTACTGAATACCCGGCTTAGTTCAGGCTGCTGATTCGCTTCATACAACAGGCCGTTCATGATCTGGGCCATTTCCTTCGGATCCCGGCTCATGGTGTCCTGCAGCCGGAAGTCAAAACCACTGGTAGAACCGAGACCTGGAATGGGTGGCATCTCAAAGGCAAATGCCTGAGCATCCTGCAGACTCCACAACATGCCCTGCATCCGGCCTACGATAGCTTCCGGCTGCATATCCGGTGTTGTCCGCTCGTCCCAGTCCTTCAGTACCGCAATACCGAAGCCATTATTTGAACCTGCACCACCCAGAATACTGAAACCGGAAATACCGATGAAGTGTTTTACCGCGGGATCCTGACGGATCATGACCGAGATATTTTCCATCACATCATCGGTACGGTTGATGGATGCAGCATCCGGCAGCTGAACGTTCACAAATACAAAGCCCTGGTCTTCGTTCGGCACAAAACCGGAAGGCAGACCTTTCAGCAGATAGCCGGCTCCAGCCGCAATTACCAGGAACAGAATGCCGATACGGGCGGAACGTTTCAGCATCCAGCCAATCACACCGGAGTAACCGGCTGTCATGCGGGTGATGCCTTGCTCAAGAGGCTTCATAAAGCCCAGGTGGGACATCTTGTCCGCACGCAGCAGAGTGGCACAAAGGGCCGGACTGAGAGTCAGTGCATTGATAGATGAAATGATAACCGCAACAGAAATCGTGACGGAGAACTGTTTATACAGTGTTCCGGTCATACCCGGCATAAAGCCTACAGGAACAAACACCGCCAGTAGTACCAGAGTGGTTGCAATAACCGGCCCGGTCACTTCTTTCATCGTGATTCGAACGGCTTCTATTGGCGTCAAGCCTTCCGATATATGCCGTTCGACGTTTTCAATAACAACAATAGCGTCGTCTACTACAACCCCGATGGCCAACACCAGACCAAACAAAGAGATAGTGTTGATCGAATATCCCAACACATTCATCACAGCAAAGGTGCCGATCAGGGAGACCGGAATGGCAAGGGTTGGAATCAGGGTCATACGGAAGTTCTGCAGGAACAGAAATACTACCAGTACTACCAGAGCTACAGCCTGAAACAGGGTTGTGGTTACTTCCTCAATAGAGCGATCGATGAATTTTGTAGTGTCGTATACGATGTCGTATTCAAGGTCTTCCGGGAAGCTTTGGGAGAGGCGCTCCATCTCTTTGTAGATACCCTCGGCAACCTGTGTCGCATTCGCTGAGGGCAGTTGATAGGCAACAATAAAAGAGGTCGGAGCATTGTCCAGCAATGCTTTGCCGGTATAAGCCTTGGAGCCCAGCTCGATTCGGGCAACATCCCGCATCCGGACAATAGAGCCATCGGTGTTGGCGCGGATAATACTGTTACCGAACTCTGCTTCAGTTTTCAGGCGCCCCTGGGTTTGAATCGTATACTCAAACTGCTGATCCGGCAGAGTAGGTCCCTCTCCCAGTTTACCAGCGGCAACAATCAGGTTTTGCTCCTGCAGAGTGCGCTGAATATCACCTACAGTAATACCCAGTGAGTTCATCCGATCCGGATCCAGCCAGATTCGCATGCTGTAAGTTTGCTCACCCATTACCTGCATTTTACTGACGCCGGCAACCCGGGCCAGGGGTTCAGTCAGATAGTTGGTGGCATAGTTACTCAGGAACAGATTGTCATAGGTGCCATTGGGCGATGTCAGGTTAATACCCAGCAGCATATTGGTTGACTGCTTGAGTACACTGATACCCTGGCGCCTGACCTCTTCCGGTAGCTTTGGTGTTGCCAGAGATACACGGTTCTGGACGTTCACCTGGGCGATATCATCGTCAATACCGGGGTTGAAAGTAATGGTTATTGTGGCTGCACCATTATTGCTGGCGGTTGACTCGATATACAGCATGTCCTCCACCCCATTGACCTGTTCTTCAATGGGGCGAATAACGGACTCTTCAACAATCTGGGCACTGGCACCTGGATAAACTGCTGTAATCTGCACCTGTGGTGGTGCAATTTCCGGGTACATGTTAACCGGCAGGGTAAACAGTGAGAGCAATCCTGCCAGTGTTATAACGATTGATATGACAAAGGCGAACTTGGGGCGCCTTATGAAAAAATGACTGAACAGCATGACTTAGTTCGCCTCGCTGTTCGGTGCATTACCGGCGTCATGCATAACACCAGTGGTTTTATCCACAACCTTAAGTACCGGGTTTACTGCAATACCAGGGCGAACCTTCTGCAGGCCGGAAACAATGACTTTTTCTCCTGCTTTCAGGCCTGATTTAACAGACCACATCGGGCCAATACGACGACCTGTCTCGATAATCCGGGTTTCTACCTGATTACTTTCATCGACAACCAGGACAAAACGTCCCTGCTGGTTTTCCTGTACTGCAGCCTGGGGGATAAGCGGCATTGGCTGTTTTTTGGTGCTGTCAGCAACAAGAGTTACATACAGGCCCGGCAGCAACAGTTTGTCGGGGTTAGGGAAACTGGCCCGAATGTTTACTGTACCCGTTGCTTCATCGACCTTGATGTCAGCAAAGTCAAAGTTACCTTTTTGATCGTAAACGCTGCCATTTGGCAGTTTAAGGCTCAGGTTGAAGTCATCATTGGCATCAGGATTCCGGGCATGAGACTGTTGATAAGTAATCTGTTCTTTCTCGTTGACCTGGAAATTAACGTGGATTGGATCAATTTGAATCAGTTCTGCCAGAGGAGAACTTGAGGGACCAACCAGGTTGCCAACGCTGTAGGTCTCTTTACCAATTTTGCCGCTGAAAGGCGCATGAATTTCGGTGTAAGAGAGATTGATTTCAGCTGTTTCAAGCTGTGCTTTGGCTACCTGCACATTGGCTTTGGCCTGTGCTTCAGCACTGGTCAGTTTATCCAGGTCAGCTTTGCTCATATGACCTTTTGGATAAAGCTCCTGACCACGCTCAAGGTCAGCTTTAGCTCGAATGGCTTCAGCCTCGGCACTGGCAAGACTGGCCCTGGCCTGACTGAGTGCTGCTTTGAACGGTGCCTGATCGATTCGGAAAAGCAGCTGGTCTTTTTCAACATTGGCGCCTTCAGTAAAGCCGCGTGTTTCGATAAAGCCTTCAACTCTTGCCCGTAACTCGACTGTTTCACTGGCTTCTGTTCGGGCGACGAATTCACGATATTCACCGACCGGCTCCAGCGGAACAGAAATGACAGAAACAGCCGGGGCTGGCATCTGGAATTCAGCGTCAGTTGTTGCTTGTTCATCAGAGCAACCGGCTAAAAAGGCAAGCCCCAAAATCAGCGAGGCAGTTCTAAAGGCGAGTTTTCCGGGTATATGCATAACGTCCCTCAATTGATGGGCATCCCGCTTTTTAAAGGGGTTTTGTTCTGTTGGTCATCCATGGCGCTTTAGAGCCTGTTCACAATCTTATCGTGGGCTGCAAATGCCGATAAAAACCTCAGGTGCTCTGCTTTTCCTCGTTACATAGCACCACTATGCGCCTCGAAAAATCAAAGCACCTGAGGTTTTTCTCAACATTTTCGCTATCCACGAAAGATCATGAACAGGCTCTTAGAGCAAAGCGTCAAATAGCCCCTTGCAGCAACAGGGGACTAGCCATTGTTATTTCTCTGCTGTTTTCAAAGAGCAGGCAGTGAAATTAAGAAGTCTGGGAAAGAGGCAGGCTACGCCAACAAGGAACTATCGTCTAGTTGAGGAGAATACTAACATACAGGAATGTATGTTAGTGAGTAGTGCAGAACGTGGCGTAATTTTTATTCAGTATTCTGGTGAACTCTTGCTGTGGCGGGTAATCTGAAAAACAGTATTGCTGCGATAACTTCCAATAAGCACAGCATAGCGAGACCCTTACCATGTTCGGATGGATCAGGCGTAAAAGCCTTGTTTGTGGCGCTCTTGTTTGTGGGACATTTGTGTGGAGCGTTGCTCAGGCTGCAACACCTCCACCAGATGTAGAGTTGGCCGAAAAGCAGACGCTCACCAGAGCATTGCGGGGTGATCCCGAATCTCTTGATCCTCAACTGGTAACCGGTATTCCCGGCAACCATGTTACTCAGGATCTGTTTGAAGGGCTGGTAACCCAGAATTTGCAGGGCGACATTATTCCGGCCCAAGCTGAAAGCTGGGAAACGTCTGCAGACGGAAAGACCTGGACTTTTACCCTCCGCAAGAAACTGAAGTGGTCAGATGGTCAGGAGTTGACTGCCCGTGATTTCGAATATGGGCTGAGGCGATTGGCTGATCCGAAAACAGCGTCCACCTATGCCTGGTATCTGGAAGCGATGGGTATTGAGAATGCGGGTGAAGTTATCAGTGGCAAATTGCCTGTTGCTGAACTCGGAGTCAAAGCAATATCCGGACATGAGCTTCAGCTTCGGCTTGCCTATCCAGTGCCCTATCTGGTTCGCCTTCTGGTTCACCGTGCTGTATCACCGATTCCCCGCCATGCAGTGGACAAATTCAATCGGGACTGGGTTGCCCCCGAGAATATTGTTGTTAATGGTGCCTTCAAACTACTAAAGCGAGTGGTTAACGAGCGCATAGTGCTACAGCGCAACCCGCTTTACTGGAATAGTCAGCATACTGTTCTCGATACAGTGACCTATTTGCCGTTGCCTTCGGAAACAGCTGCGCTGCACCGCTACCGTGCTGGTGAAATTGACATTATGGCCAATCTGCCGGCCAGCCATTATGACCAGTTATCCAGACAACTCCCGGATCACCTCCACTCTGTTCCATTACTGGAAACTTATTACCTTACCTTCAACACCCGTGAAAAGCCGTTTGATGATGTCAGGGTAAGAAAGGCACTGTCTTATGTTATTGATCGTGAGCGGATTGTTGGCAGTGTTCTCAGGCAGGGGCAGAAAGCAGCTTATACTTTCGCGCCTGAAATCGTTGCAGGCTTTACTCCGCCAACACCTGAATATCAGCGCATGAGTGCAGCAGAGAGGGAAGAAACTGCTCGTCAGTTGTTACAGGAAGCTGGTTTCAGCGAATCCAATCCTCTCAGGTTTACCTATATCTACAACCCGACGGATATTAACCGCATGATTGCCATTGCGATTCAGGCCATGTGGCAAATCCATCTTCCGGTAAATGTCACTTTGCAATCGCTGGAATGGGCAACCTATCTGGATATGAAGCGCAATGGCCGTTATCAGGTGGCGCGCGCCTTGTGGCAGGGTGATTACAATGATGCATCGACCATGCTGGGGATACATACGCCACAGCATTCGAATAACAGCAGCTTTTACAATAATGAAAGATTCAACCAGCTCTTGAGTCAGGCACGGCGTACTGCAGATGAAAGTGCCCGGAACCGTTTATATGCTGAAGCTGAACTTGTAATGGCGAATGATGTACCGGTGGCTCCAGTGTACTGGAACTATAACCTCTATCTGGTTCGGCCGGAGCTGGGCGGTGTCAGTGTGAATAATCCCAGTGGAAGGATGTATTCCCGCGAAATCTATCGGGTCAAAAAGAAGTGAGTGTTATTGCCAGCATGTGTCGACCAGAAAGTCGGCACATGCTGGAAAAATGACGAGCAGCTATCAGGCAGCAGCGCCCGGCAGGTTGCGAACCAGCAGAGAGAAGTCTCCCGGCTGACTACCTTCCGGCATCGGGATCTTCACCTGGTGACCGGAACCCGGTGCAACTTCCACTGACTCACCCTTGCGATTTTCAATCGCATCCAGCTCGAACACATGGTTGCCTTCCGGGGTCATCAGTTCCAGCGTATCGCCTTTCTCGAAACGGTTACGCACATCAACGGTCATTACCTGACCGTTGCAGTCTACGATATCGCCAACAAACTGCTGGCGGGTACCTTTTGAGGTGCCCTGCTCATAGTTTTGGTATTCGTCGTGAACGTGACGGCGATAGAAACCTTCGGTGTAACCCCGGCTGGCCAGATTCTCCAGCGTATCCATCATAGACATGTCGAACTTGCGACCGGCTACGGCATCATCAATTGCCTTGCGGTAAACCTGAGCGGTACGTGCTACATAGTAGAAAGACTTGGTACGGCCTTCGATCTTGAGGGAGTGAACACCCATCTCGGTCAGACGCTGTACGTGCTGAATTGCGCGCAAGTCCTTGGAGTTCATGATGTAAGTGCCGTGCTCATCTTCAAACGCAGGCATGAACTGATCCGGGCGACCTTCTTCCTGTAGCAGGAAGATTTCATCCGTAGTTTCGCCTTCGCCCAGAGTCGGTTGTGGCTTGATCTGTTCCGGTTCAATAGTCTGTACCGGAATGACATCACCACCGGCAGTTTCCTTGGCTTCATGAGCCTGGTACTTCCAGCGGCAGGAGTTGGTGCAGGTGCCCTGGTTCGGGTCACGCTTGTTGATGTAGCCGGACAGCAGGCAGCGACCGGAGTAAGCGATGCACAGTGAACCGTGAACAAATACTTCGATTTCGGTGTCAGGGCACTCTTCGCGAATTTCCTGAATTTCATCCAGAGAAAGCTCACGGGACAAAATAATCCGGCTGACACCCTGCCTGGCCCAGAATTTAACAGTTGCGAAGTTTACAACGTTGGACTGTACCGACAAATGAACTTCCTGATCAGGCCAGCGCTCACGGACTTCCATGATCAGGCCCGGATCGGACATGATCAGCGCATCCGGTTTCATGGCGATTACCGGTTCCATATCACGCAGATAGGTGCGCACCTTGCTGTTGTGAGGAGCAATATTGCTGGCCAGATAGAATTTGCGACCGAGGCTGTGAGCTTCCGCGATGCCGTTGCCGAGATTCTCCAGACCGAAGTCATTGTTACGTACCCGCAGGCTGTAGCGTGGCTGGCCGGCATAGACCGCATCGGCGCCATACGCGAAGGCGTAGCGCATGTTCTTCAGCGTACCCGCAGGGGATAGCAGTTCAGGCTTCATGATCATCGAGTATTTATTCACCGTAAAAGAACACCTTGCAGGGGTATCCTTTTCGCTCATGGCTATTAGGGGAGGCGAATTATAGCAGGGTTGGAACGATGAAAAAGTAGTCGTAATTTACCCGATAGATCCGATGTCATTGCCTGTAGATAAAAAGCAAGGCTCGTAGTGAGCCTCAAAGCCTTGGAGAAAGCGTATTAAACAGTGAAATTTCAGAGGGTATTGTTGATCAAATAGCGCTGCCATTCTTTAGGTTGGCCATAGAACTGGTTCAGGGGTAGGGGCTTAAAGCATCCCTGATCAGCCTCCAGTCCGACAGAGGGAAAGCCATTACCCTGTACCTTTTCCATCAGCTGCATGGATGCATGAAAATGTTTGTGGGTGTTTAGTCCCAGAAGAACGCGGAAGGTTTTAGCAAAGGCTATTTCATTAATGCCTATGTTTCCGGCCAAAGCCAGTAGTGTTGATTCCTGAGAAATATCCAAACCTGATACATAATGAGCCTGCTGGATAGCGTTCAACAGTTTCAGTCCGCAGCCACCCAGGCTTTCGGCAGCAAGAATGGCGGCGGAGGGTGGTTCGGAATCAAATACAACCTGAGTGTTTCTCAATAACCCGTCAAAGTAGTCCTTTCCGAATTGTTGGTCACTGAGTTGGGCAATGCGTTGATCCTGAGGTATTACATAGCTTCTCCATGCCTCACTGACTTTCTTTCGTCGGCCAGCAGCAAGCATACCGCCGCAGTGCAGCCTGACTTCCAGGTTTTCAATATTCTTGCTGGCATTCAGCAGCGGCAGTGCTGCGTAAGTCCAGCCGCAGTAAGGCTCGACAATATAGTGAAGAACAGATCGGGTCATTTAATACTCATGTTCAAAAGAGAGGCGGGCTTTTGGTTAGCCCGCACTGGAGATGGATAAAGACTTCAGGGGTACATCTTGTCTACAGAAGGCTTACTGAGGCCACTTCATTTCACCCATAACAACTTTTGCACTGAGTTCCAGATCCTGGATATTGCTGAACTCCGGGTACAGTTGGGTCATGCGCTTGATCAGGTCAGCACTGTTTTTGGAAACTGCGGCCTGCTCATCAAAAGCTGCGATATATTCCCGGGTAGACTGGATACTGGATTTATCCATGGCAGATTCACCCATATAGTGACCGGGGATTACTTTTTCCGGGTTCAGGGCTTCGATCCGGTCCAGTGTTTTCAGCCAGGTCTGGCGTGACTCCGGGGTCTGGTTATCTGCCATCCAGACGTGGACATTTTCATAAACCGGAACGCCGCCAGCGATGGTCTTTGTCGAAGGAATCCAGAGCACGGTATGGCTGGGGTCATGCTTCAGTCCAAATATTTCGATGGGTTCGCCATCGACGGTCAATGTGCTGCCCTTTACTTTCTCGGGATAAACCAGATGTTCTGGTGCATTGGCTTTCAGAATCGGGCCCCAATAAGCTTGCTTACCTTCTGCGGTTTCCCGGATCTTCTTGATAGTGGCGGGTGTCGCCACCACACGGGCTTCAGGGAATTCACCGGTGATGACATCCAGCCCGAAATAGTAATCCGGGTCGTAGTGGCTGATATAAATGGTTTTCAGGGTTTTGCCGCTGGCTTTGATTTTATTGACCAGATTCTCTGCATCGTTGCTTTGGAACTGGGCATCAACCAGCATGATTTCACTGTCGCCACTGATCAGGTTTGACGATACAGGAAACAAACTGGCCGTTCCTGGGTTGTAAGTGTCAACGCTGAGTGGCGCTTTTGGTGCCGTATCATTCATGCTGCAGGCTGAAAGCAGTGCTGCAGCGGCAAGGGGAGCCATTAATTTGAGAGATAACTTTTTCAGCATGGGGCCGTTTCCTGTGTTGTTCTCTGCTGGAAGATGGCCTTATCTTAAATTTCGTTATGTGGTGTAAAAACCGTAAAATGATCGATAGTTTGTTGCATTAATCGGTTTAATTATGGACAGAGTCACAGCCGCTCATGTTTTTGTCACCATTGTGGAGCGGGGAAGTATGGCGGGAGCAGCGGATATGCTGGATATGTCCCGCTCCATGGTGAGTCGCTACCTGTCTCAAATGGAGGGCTGGGCAGGTGCCCGGTTACTGCATCGCTCGACCCGTTCGCTCAGCCTGACCCCGGCCGGAGAGGTTGCTCTGGAACATTGTCTCCAACTGCAGGAGCTTGCAGAAGGACTGAAAGGGGTCGGAATGGCTGCTGATCAGACTCCGGGAGGAAAGGTCAGGATCAGTTGTGCTCCCTCTCTTGCTGACAGTGTGCTGGTACCGTTTCTTCAGCAATACCTGGACAGGTTTCCTGCGGTTTCGGTTGATCTGCAGGTCAGCAATCAGACCGTCAATATGGTAGAGGAGCGGATTGATCTGGCAATCCGGATTACCAACGCTCTGGATCCCAACCTGATCGCAAGACCTCTGGGACAGTGTCGCTCTGTACTCTGTGCTTCCCCGGAATATCTGGCTTCACAGAATGTAATCCACACGCCTTCTGATCTTACCCGGCACAACTGTTTGACGTATTCCCATTTTGGCAGCCAGTGGCAGTTTGAGCACAAGGGCGAACCTGTTGTGGCTTCGGTAAGCGGCAATTTCTGTGTGAATGAAGCTTTTATCGTTCTGAAAGCAGCAGTGGCAGGCATGGGGGTCGGGCTGTTGCCATTATATGCTGCCAGTCCCTATCTTCGATCAGGCGCTTTGGTACAGCTGTTACCGGACTATCAACCTGAAACACTGGGGATTTACGGGGTCTATCGCTCCCGAAGGCATATGTCTCCGGCGTTACGGGCTTTGATCGATGAGCTGGTTGAACACTTCAGCCGGATTGAGATCTAGCCAGTTATCAGTAAGGCACGAATGACAGGCACAAAAAAACCCGCCGGAGCGGGTTTTTTCTGAAGCGTCGATCTTACTTGATCTTGGCTTCCTTGTACTCAACGTGCTTGCGTACAACAGGATCGTACTTCTTGAATACCATCTTGTCCGGCGTGTTACGCTTGTTCTTGGACGTGGTGTAGAAGTGACCGGTGCCCGCAGAGGAAACCAGTTTGATCTTTTCGCGAATCGCTTTCTTAGCCATTTTTTACCGCTCCTAAATTAAACTCGCTCGCCACGGGCGCGCATTTCGGTCAGAACGGCGTCGATGCCCTTCTTGTCGATGATACGCATACCTTTGGAGGTGACGCGCAGACGCACGAAGCGGTTTTCGGTAGCAACCCAGAAACGCTTGTAGTGCAGGTTCGGCTCAAAGCGACGCTTGGTCTTGTTGTGAGCGTGAGATACGTTGTTACCGGTTACCGGGCGCTTGCCGGTGACCTGACAAACCTTGGACATGATTCCTCTCCAACCACGTGCCAGCCATCCGGCGGCCTGTCGAACGGATTCCCGTAACAACCAGGGGCCTGCCTGCTGTGGCTGGTTATAAAAACCTGTAACGTCAGCTGAAATCAGGGCGTGTAGCACCTTACAGTCAGCGTCAGCACAGAAGTTAAAATCTTATTAGTGAGTTGCCGGGCCATCACCTGGCCATCGACACCCGGCCATCGCCGAAGTCTGGCAGGCCCATCACTGATCTATAAAGAGCGGGGTTTATACCAGAAAGACCACCCCCAGACAATAATTTGTACAAAATATACGCATTAATCAGGGGATCGGAGGGGAACGAACAGGTATCCTCCTTAATGGTCTCACCGCCGGCGGGTATGGTAACAAACTGTGGCCTGCAGTTCTGCTTAATGCAGCAAAAAATATTCTGCCTCTGTTGGAAAAAACTGTGACTAAAAGAAAGTGCTGTGCCCGTTGTACCCGCCCGGAAGCGTATTGCTATTGCTCCGGGCTGGAGCCAGTAAATACCTGCGCCCGAGTGGTTATTCTGCAGCATCCGTCAGAGCAGAAACACCCGCTGAATACCGCCAGAATTCTGGCGCTGGGATTGAATAACTGCCAAATCATTCGGGGTGAAGACTTTACTGAGCATGATGAGTTGAATGCCTTGCTGGAAGCTAACAGGGGAAATGTCTGGCTGCTATTTCCCGGTGAGCAGGCCTGCTCACCTGAAGACGTCAGGGCAACTTCTGTAGCATCCGGCAATGCCCCATTAGTGGTTGTACTGGATGGCACCTGGCGCAAGGCAAGCAAGATCTGGCATTTATCCCGTAATCTGCAACAGCTGCCAAAAGTGGCTCTGACAGATATTGCCGAGTCAGCCTATCGAATTCGCAAGGCTCCGGCCAAAGGCCAGCTTTCTACTCTGGAAGCAGTATCAACCTTGTTGCATGAGCTGGGACAGAGCTCAGGATCATTACAGCCGATGCAGCAAGCCTTTCACCGAATGATAGATTTGCAGATTAAAGCCATGGGGCAGGATGTGTTTCGTCGGAATTATCCACAGTTCGCTCAGGAAAACTGAGCTCAGGACTACATCAAACCTCGTTCCGCCAGAGAAACTGTCTGGCCATCACCCACGATCATATGATCCAGCACTCGGATATCTACCAGAGCCAGTGCTTCCTTGAGGCGTTCGGTCAGCCTGATATCAGCCTGACTGGGCTCCGGATTACCGGACGGATGGTTGTGGGCAAGAATAAGAGCGGCTGCATTCCGGTGCAGGGCACTCTTCACAACTTCCCTCGGATAAACAGTGGCGCTGTTGATTGTGCCCTGGAACAGAATATCGAAGGCAATGACCCGGTGCCGGTTATCCAGAAACAGGCAGGCAAAGACTTCTTTTTTGTAGTCTCTTAAATGCAACTGAAGATATTGGCGAGTCAGCTTCGGGCTGGTCAGAGCATCCTGTTGTTCCATTGTTTCGGCTAAATGACGACGTGCCAGCTCCAGAGTAGCGTGAAGCTGGCAATATTTAGCCTGCCCCATACCTTTAACCTGACTGAAAGTATTCAGGTTGGCATCGAATAGCTTCCTCAGGCTACCGAAGTGAGTTAGCAGTTCGCGTGCCAGATCAACAGCAGAAAAGCCGGCTGTGCCGGTGCGCAGGAAAATAGCCAGCAGCTCTGCATCGGAGAGGCTGCCGGCACCTTTATTCAGTAACTTTTCACGGGGACGTTCGGTTTCGGGCCAGTCACTGATCGACATTATTTATTGGGAGGGAATGAATGCCCGGTGGGTTGCTCGATCAGTGGTGTAGACCAGTGAGCATGACGGATCAGCCATTGATCCTTGTGCTTTTCGACATAGAAAGTCACCCGTACAGGCGGGAAGGTTCGCCATTGATCCTGGCCGATGGGGAGGTAACGTACGGATAACTCCGCCAGTACAACGCCGGCATCGCCGTGCAGCATGGTATTGCTGTAGGTGCGCTTGATTTCAGTTCGGGCTTCCTTGAAGTCACGTTCCAGCCCTTTGCGGAAATCATCTCTGGCTGCAGTATGCTCATCAGCACCCGTGCCCCAGACATCAATCTGACCTTCTTTCACTACCAGTTTGAGCAGGCTGTCTGTGTCAGCCTTCATATAGGCTTCTATATACTGGTTCATTACCTCGTTGGCAGCAGCCTTGTCGCTTTTAGAGGGTGCATCCTTCGCAGCCACACTATTCACCATAATAAAGAGAAGAAGGATCATGAGTATCTGCGAAGCGATACCTTTCAGGGGACCGATACCTTTTGTGCATTTCATTACTGTAAGCTCGCTATCCAATAGGCCGGATGATAAACCCGAGTGAGTCGAATGAAATCGAATACTGGAGAACGAGCATAGACCATATTGGCTCAGTGGAGTTCCTGCAGGTGCTGAGCAAGAACGAGAAGGAAGCGGGTGAACTGTCTGCACAGCCCATATTATAATCGCCCAATTCAACCTGAAGTGGGTCATCGCATGCTGCGACTACGAAACAAACGTATTCTGCTGGGGATTACTGGTGGTATTGCCGCGTACAAGAGTGCCGAGCTGACCAGAGAACTGCGTCGCCAGGGTGCTGAAGTGCACGTGGTGATGACCCGTGCCGGGCAGGAATTTATCACGCCACTGACTTTGCAGGCATTGTCAGGTAATCCGGTTCATACCGATCTTCTCGATCCTGAAGCTGAAGCCGGGATGGGTCATATTGAACTGGCGCGCTGGGCTGATCTGGTGTTGGTAGCGCCTGCAACTGCAGACTTTATGTCCCGGATGGCGGCAGGGCTGGGTAATGATCTGCTGACTACCCTTTGCCTTGCTACTCACTCTCCAATTGCACTGGCACCGGCCATGAACCAGGGCATGTGGCAGGATCCGGCAACCCAAAAAAGTATCGAAACCCTTAAAAGCCGGGGTGTCACCCTGTTTGGACCGGCTGAAGGCAGCCAGGCTTGTGGTGAAGTCGGTCCGGGTCGAATGCTTGAACCGGTAGAGCTGGTTGAGCACTGTGCCGGGATGTTTCAGTTTGAGTGCCTGACTGGCAAGCGGGTGATGATTACTGCCGGTCCGACCCGTGAAGCGATTGATCCGGTGCGCTACATCACCAACCACAGCTCGGGAAAAATGGGTTTTGCGCTGGCCGAAGCTGCGGCTGAAGCAGGTGCTGAAGTACTGCTGGTGGCTGGCCCGGTTAATCTGGAAACGCCGGAGCGGGTAAAAAGGGTGAATATTGTCAGTGCAGAGGATCTGTACAAAGCGGTGCATGACAATATGGATGATCAGGATATCTTTATTGGTACCGCCGCTGTTGCGGATTATCGTCCAGCTCAGTGTGCTCCGGGCAAACTCAAGAAAGACCCGAACAGTGATGCCGGTCTGACCATCGAAATGGTGCGTAACCCGGACATTATCGCTTCAGTTGCCAAACTGCCTGAAGGAAAACGTCCGTTTACAGTTGGCTTTGCCGCAGAAACCTCGGATGTCGTCGGCTATGCCAAAGGCAAGCTGCAGCGCAAGTCACTGAATATGATTATTGCCAATGATGTATCCGACAGCTCTATCGGTTTTAACAGTGATAATAATGCCGTCACTGTTATTGCTCCTGACTATGAAGAAGCGATTCCGACCGGATCCAAACGTACATTGGCGCGTCAATTGGTTAAAATGATTAGCCAGCAATTTGAACAGACCCGAAAGCAATAACAATAATAAAGCGGTATCAACAAGTAATCATGACCTGAAATGCCGCTCGTCCTGTGGGATATGAGCGGCATTTTCAGGTAGAAAGGAGCACACATGAGAAAGCTGCAAACCCGGATTCTTGATCCTCGCATTGGTAAAGAGTTTCCCCTGCCTGAGTATGCGACTTCCGGTTCTGCCGGTATGGACTTGAGAGCCTGCCTTGATGAGTCTTTGGTGTTGCAGCCGGGAGAAACCCAGTTGATTTCAACCGGGCTATCAATTTACATCGAAGACCCGGGTTTGGCGGCCATGTTACTGCCGCGTTCCGGACTGGGGCACAAGCACGGCATTGTGCTGGGTAACCTGGTCGGCTTGATTGACTCTGACTATCAGGGGCCTTTGATGGTGTCTTGCTGGAACCGTGGTTCCGAGCCTTTTACGATCGAGCCGGGTGAGCGTATGGCGCAAATGGTTCTGGTGCCAGTGGTACAGGCTGAAATGGAAATTGTGGAAGAGTTTGACACCAGTCATCGCGGTGAGGGCGGTTTTGGCCATTCAGGCCGCCACTAACCCAGGGTGCGAATAGCCAGATTCATTTAGCGTTTGGTTTAAGTGAATGTTGCCACCGGTCGAATCTTCAACTGGTGGTGTAGGCCTGGTAAAGAATAATAAAAAACTCCTCAAATTCAGGCAGTTATGCCGTGCAGGACTGCGGCTGAGAGCTGTCTTTATTGGGCATCGGACTTTGCACTGATATTGCTCAGTGCCGGCAACGGAAGTGTCTGATTGAATAGAACTGCCTGATTTGAGCTAAAGGAGCCGGTGAAGCACCTGCTCCGGGAACACAGCACTAGAACAAGGTTTACAAATGCAGGACAAGAAGTTGCGGGCGATCGAGACTGCCGGAGTACTGACAGAGGCTCTACCCTGGCTGCAGGCT
This sequence comes from Spongorhabdus nitratireducens, assembly GCA_947387575.1. Classification (GTDB taxonomy): domain Bacteria; phylum Pseudomonadota; class Gammaproteobacteria; order Pseudomonadales; family Endozoicomonadaceae; genus CANDOC01. The sequence continues at coordinate 41,560 of CANDOC010000011.1, read as the reverse complement.
TACAGAGGGAAAACCATTGTCGTTAAGTACGGCGGCAATGCGATGGAGTCCGAAGAACTTAAAAATGGCTTCGCCCGCGATATTGTTCTGTTGAAAGCTGTAGGTATCAACCCGGTAGTAGTCCATGGTGGTGGTCCCCAGATTGGCAGTTTGCTGCAACGGCTCAATATTAAAAGTGAGTTTATCGGTGGCATGCGGGTCACCGACAGTGAAACCATGGATGTGGTCCAGATGGTGTTGGGCGGCCTGGTTAACAAGGATATTGTCTCCCTGATTAACGGCCATGGTGGTCGGGCTGTTGGACTCACAGGCAAGGATGGTGATTTGATTCGGGCCAAAAAACTGCGGGTAAAACACCAGACAGAAGAAATGACTGCGCCGGAGATTATTGATATCGGCCATGTGGGAGAGGTGACTCATATCGAGCAGGGGTTACTCTCGACACTGGTTGAATCTGATTACATCCCGGTGATTGCACCGATTGGTGTCGGTGATGACGGTGCTTCCTACAATATCAATGCAGACTTGGTTGCAGGCAAACTGGCCGAGGTGCTGCAGGCCGAAAAACTGTTACTTTTGACGAACACTTCGGGTGTTATGGACCAGGAGGGGAGCCTGCTGACAGGGTTGCAAACCGAACAGGTTGATGCCCTGATTGAAGATGGAACGATATATGGCGGCATGCTGCCAAAAATACGCTGCGCCCTGAGCGCAGTCGAGCAAGGTGTGACCAGCGCCCATATCATTGATGGCCGGGTGGCTCATGCTGTACTGCTCGAGATACTGACCGATGCGGGTGTCGGCACATTGATTACCAATACCCCGATGAACGATGCCCCGATAAATCATGCGGGCCTGGACTGAGCCCATGCAAGAAGCTGTTGACCTCCAGATGGACAAACCGATCAAGATTTCACGCAAAGAGCAAATTCTGCAGACTCTGGCTCATATGCTGGAAACTGCACCGAAGGAACGAATTACCACTGCCCGGCTGGCAAAGGAAGTGGGTGTTTCGGAGGCAGCACTCTATCGTCACTTCCCCAGCAAGGCCAAGATGTTTGAAGGCCTGATCGAGTTTATTGAAAACTCGGTTTTTACCACCATTACCCGGATCTTGTCAGAGGAAGAAGATGGTGTTCGCCGGCTTGAGCAGGTGCTGCGACTGCTGCTTGGCTTCTGTGAGCATAATCCTGGTCTGGCCCGGATTCTTGGTGGTGATGCGCTGGCAGGAGAGACCGATCGCCTGAGAGGGCGCGTAGTGCAGTTCTTTGAGCGTCTGGAAACTCAACTGCGACAGATTCTTAAAGAAGCCGAGCTGTCACAAAAACTGCGTACCCGCATGCCACAGGGAATGACAGCGAATTTGCTGCTGGCTGCAGCAGAAGGCCGTATTGCCCAGTTTGTCCGGAGTGAGTTCAAGCGTAAGCCTACCGAAAATTGGCAGGATCAGTGGGATTGCCTGTCTAATGTCGTATTTTACTGAGGCTGCTGTCGAATAAGGTAGTTTCGGTCAGGATTATTGCCGGCTGTGCTCTGTAGTCGGCTTTAATCAGTTGTTGGCGTGTGGAAAATTCAGGGGACGAGTCGGGGTCGTTATTGTTATCATTCGCGATATCCTTCAAACAGATTGATGCGAGCTAATGAGTCGGCCAGCAAAAGTTGTTATTGACCTGGATGCCCTGAGATTTAATTATCGTTATGCCAAGCAAGTGACCGGCAGAAAGATTGCTGCGGCGGTGAAAGCCAATGCTTATGGTCACGGCATTGTACATGTGGCCCAGGCGCTGGCAGCAGAAGCCGATGCGTTCGCGGTAGCCTGTATTGAAGAAGCTGTGGAGCTTCGTGCGGCCGGTATTAAGACACCAATTCTTTTGCTCGAAGGCTTTTTTGAAGCCTCGGAAATCCCCCTGATTGATGAGCTGCAGCTGGACACCGTTGTTCAGCACCCCTTCCAGATAGAGGCATTGCAGCAAGCCTCGGTTTCCCGCCCGATAAGGGTTTGGTTAAAAATGGATTCAGGCATGCACCGGGTTGGCTTCCTGCCGGATCAGTACCGGGCGGCCTGGCACCAGTTGAATGATACGGCTGCGGTGCGGGAAATCATTCTGATGACCCATTTTGCCCGGGCAGATGAACCGGAGCATGGGTACACTCGCTCTCAAGTCGAAACATTCAATGAATCTATTTTGGGTTTAAGCGGATCACGCAGTCTGTGCAATTCGGCGGGCCTTCTGGCCTGGTCTGAAGCTCATGGAGACTGGGGGCGTCCAGGGCTGATGTTGTATGGCGTTTCACCCTTTGTTGGACATCATCCTGCCGCTGATCCACTGCGTCCGGTAATGAAGCTGACTTCGGGACTGATTGCTGTCAGAGATATTCCTCAAGGTGTACCGGTAGGTTATGGCGGAAGCTGGGTGGCGCCGCGTCAAACTCGTGCCGGTGTTGTCGCTATGGGTTATGGGGATGGCTATCCTCGCCATGCGCCATCAGGAACCCCTGTTCTTATCAATGGACATCGAGCGCCGGTTATCGGTCGTATTTCAATGGATATGATGACCGTCGATCTGACCGATGTACCGGATGTAGCGATTGGCGATGAAGTCACATTGTGGGGCGACCCGCTGTTATCCGCGACAGAAGTGGCCGATATGGCAGCTACAATCCCCTATGAACTGTTTTGCTCCGTGAAGCGGGTTCCGTTTTCATATGAAAGCAAAGCGGTTTCTGTATCAGAAACTGACTTGCAGGATACGGCTGTTTAAGCAATTCAGATCTGTATCACACATGGCTATCTTTATGGAGGTGACGCCTCATGAGAAAGTGGCAGTGTATTGTTTGCGGATTTATCTATGATGAGGCATCAGGCTGGCCTGAGGATGGTATCGAGCCGGGTACTGCCTGGGAGGATGTTCCTGCCGATTGGCTCTGCCCGGATTGCGGTGTGGGTAAAGATGACTTTGAAATGATTGAAATCGGCTGAATTCCGCTACCACCGGTGTGAAAAGGCTTGCCCTGAAGAAGTTGTCTGATTTATGGTGTTAGCACTGGGGTTCAAATTAGGTGTGGCAGACCGGTCAGAAGCACCGGTGCCTGCAGCTCAGGGGATGCTGTTTGGTATCCAATATCAATATTTCCTGTCTTTATCGGATCACTGCCTGCAGTGAGTCTGTTGCTGTACTGTCTGGCTGGTTGCAGCCGGTTTGATCCAGATAACCAAAAGCGAAATTCGCCGTTTATGCTGAAGTTCTGATTCGGTGATTTATTCGCGTAGAAACAATCATGAATGAAGAAGTTGCGTTTTAATTTATTAAAGCGCCATGCTCATGGTTAACACAGCTAATAATAAAAAAGGGATAGACGACGCATGCGTAAACCGGAACTCGTCGACGCCATTGCCGACCAGGCTGATATCAGCAAGGAAAAAGCTGCCAAAGCCCTGAATGCCTTTATTGAACAGGTCACTCAGGCACTAAGCCAGCAAGAAAGTGTCAACCTCATCGGGTTCGGGACTTTCAATCCCCGCTCACGGAGTGCCCGTACCGGGAAAAACCCGCAAACGGGTGAGACCATCGAAATTAAAGCCAGCAACACTGTGGGCTTCAAGCCCGGCAAAGCTCTGAAAGAAGCTGTTAATTAATCCTGTTGCCACCGGGCTGGCTTTATTTCCGAAATAAATGCATCAGCCCGGTGGCCGACTGGCCTTCATCTGCCTTGTCTTGCTTTTGATTTGTTCTACCTGAAAACCCATCCCAAACCATGAATTACACGATTTCAGCTTGTGGCTGGGAGTGATCATGGTTTCTTTTACTTTTGCATTGACGCAAAAATCATACTGCTTTTATTGTACTTTTAGCTGTTATACCGGTGACACTGAAATCATAGAATAGCCCCATCTTTAATAATTATATTTGGGTGTCTTGCTGTGCTACGTCGTATTGCTTTTGGTCTGTTGCTGGCTGCTTCTATTCCTGCTCAGGCAGAACTGACTTGTAATGAATTGGTTACCGCTGCAGATCTGGCGGACTTTTATGCTGATGATGTCTTTTTTGCCAACAGGGTGCGTGAGGGCTCCCGCTATGATGAAGAGCTGAGTGATCTGGTTGATGTGCTGGGACATATTGCGGATGTCGAAGATGACCGTCATCTTTTCCGTCAGGTGGACAGGCTTGAAGACAGCTGGGTCGATCAGAAGTGGAATACTTTTGATATTACACTGCAGAACATCACTGATCGTCTGGATGATCTGTACGACAGAGACTGCTAAAAACAGTGAAAGCAGGGAAGTACTTGTTGATACTTCCCTGCTTTACACTTATTGGGCCAGCAGTTCGTAACCGGCCTGCCTGAAGGATGCCTGTTCTTGCTGCAAGCTGGTGGCTGTCAAAGGGTGTTGCTCCAGCCATTTTTCAGGAAAACAGACTTTCAGCGTGTCTTCTCCAGCTTCAATCGAGTAGTCAGGCACCTTGTCGCTGATACGAATTTGATTCAGCAGGATAGCCACCCGAAGCAGCAAAATCAGGCGCAGCAGTGAACGTGATTCTGTCTGTGGCCAGTCTGCAAGTGCAGTAAAAGGCAGACCACGGCGATGCCCCCGTACCAGTAGAGCCAGCTGCTTCCGCTCCTGACAGGTAAAGCCAAGTAAGTCTGAATTCCGAATCAGATAGGCACCATGTTTATGAAACTGGGTATGGGAAATTGTCAGACCAATTTCATGCAGTTGTGCCGCATGGCCAAGTAACTGGCGGTGCTCAGGTGTCAAAGCCCAGCTATCCGCTACCAGATCAAAGCAGTTCCAGGCATGTTTTTTCACTCGATCGGATTGACGTCGATCGACGTGGTAGCGGGTCATCAAACCGTCCAGTGTCCGGTTCCGTACATCTTCATGATAGTTACGACCGACCATGTCATAGAGCACGCCCTCGCGCAGTGCACCGTCAGAGAAGCGCATGGACTTGATATTCAGGGCATCAAATACTGCCGTTAAAATGGCAAGTCCGGCAGGGAAAATGCTTTGTCTTTCCCATTTCAGTCCCGGGAAGTTGAGGTTCCGGGTATGCTGCAGGCTGATGCATTCACGCTTGAGTTGCTCAAGCGTCTGGCGGGTGATTTTATCGCCCTGCTGCAGATGGCTTTGAATAATTTGTTGAACCGATTTTATCGATCCGGATGAACCGATAGCATCGACCCAGCCAGCGTCACTGTAGGCCTGTTCGATATTCATCAGCTCAAGGCGAGCCGCGTAGTAAGCCTTGTTAAAGGCGTCATGGGTGATGGTGCCATCAGGAAAATAACGGCAGCTCCAGGATACGCAGCCCATGTGCAGGCTTTCCAGCAGGCGGGGTTCGAACCGTTCACCGATAATAAACTCGGTACTGCCGCCGCCAATATCCACAACCAGCCGTCGTTCCTGATCATCGGACTGGGTATGGGATACACCAAGGTAAATCAGCCGGGCCTCTTCCCGTCCGGGAATAACATCAATGGGATGCCCGAGAATAGCTTCGGCAGGCTGGATAAAGGCTTCCTTGTTGCGGGCTTGACGCAGGGTGTTGGTACCTACGATTTTGACCCGCTCCCCCGGCATTTCGTTGATGTACTGGGCAAATTTTTTCAGACAGTTAAGGCCCCGGTCAATGGCTTCCTGTGACAGGTTGCCATCCTGATCCAGCCCTGCTGCCAGCTGAATCTTCTCACCAAAACGCTCCACCGGGCGTACTTCATGCTCTTCCGGCCGGGCAATGATCATATGAAAACTGTTGGAGCCCAGGTCAATGGCTGCGACCAGCTCCGGATTCATATCAGCGTCATTTTTAACGGGTATAACTTTTTTAGAATCAGGCACCGCTTGAACTCAGCTTTTGGTACAACTATAAAAACAGGATATCAGAGTACAGGGTATCGCAAGAGCGGGCTTTGATGAATATTTCCCTGTATGTTGCGGAAACTTCGTAGCTGTTTGGTCAGCTGCGAAGCAGGTGGTATCATCGGAAAATTCAAGATCCAAATAAAGCTAGCTAGGAGGCCGTATCCATGGCTGAGATGGACAATACAGGTGGAATCGTAAATATCACCGACGCCAGTTTCGCGGACGATGTACTGAATGCAGAAGGCCCTGTTCTGGTTGATTACTGGGCTGAGTGGTGTGGACCCTGCAAAATGATCGCGCCGGTACTGGAAGAAGTTGCCCGTGAATATGAAGGCAAGCTGAAGATCTGCAAGCTCAACATCGACGAAAACGAACAGACTGCGCCCAAGTACAATGTACGTGGTATCCCGACCCTGATGCTGTTCAAGAACGGCAATGTGGAAGCGACCAAGGTTGGCGCACTGTCCAAGTCCCAGCTGACTGCATTCCTCGACAGCAACCTGTAATTTCTGCTGTTACCTTCCCGTTTTCCTCACAGCTTTTCTTGCGTCGGGGAAGACGGGAACTTACTGAAAATCACCGGGTCGATTATCGTATCCGGGTCAGTGTTTCAGGTAAAAACAGCTACATCACCCTGTTGGCAATACCTGAAAAACTTGATTATTTTATGAGTCAGGAAGTAGACTCTCACTGTAAGGCCATGCTAGATTGATTCCTGTACCGGAATCTCACCGCTGTCCCTGCAGCAAAAAGCCCATATAAAGCATGAACATCCAAAGGAAAGCTTGGTAAAGTCTTGGTAAAGCCATTTGGTCTCGCCAATGAGCTTGTCAAAGCTGAACCGAACGGGCTGAAGACGCTGTCCTTAAAGGACTGAATTAAGCTGGAATAAACTGGCTCAGTGCCTGAATAAGAACATAAATTCTTCCTGCAAGTATGACAGCTGATACCCTTTCACCGTCATTCGTATGATTTCACTATGCATCTTACCGAGCTGAAGAAAAAGTCTGTTCCAGAGCTTCTGGACATTGCCAACGAGATGGGGCTGGAAAACCTGGCTCGTTCACGCAAGCAGGATGTGATCTTTTCCATTCTCAAGCGCCATGCCCGTAGTGGAGAAGACATCTATGGCGACGGTGTGCTGGAAATTCTGCAGGACGGGTTTGGCTTCCTGCGTTCTGCCGACAGTTCCTACCTGGCTGGACCGGACGATATTTATGTTTCTCCGAGCCAGATTCGACGTTTCAATCTGCGAACCGGTGATTCTATTTCCGGCAAGATTCGTCCGCCGAAAGAAGGCGAACGTTATTTTGCCCTGCTGAAAGTAAACCAGATCAACTTCGACCAGCCTGAAAACGCCCGCAATAAAATTCTCTTTGAAAACCTGACGCCTCTGTTCCCACAGCAACGTCTCACCATGGAAATCGGTAACGGTTCCACTGAAGACCTGACTGGCCGGATCATTGACCTGTCTGCACCGATTGGCAAGGGTCAGCGTGGTTTGCTGGTATCTCCGCCGAAGGCGGGTAAAACCCTGATGCTGCAGAATGTTGCGGCCAATATCGCCCGTAACAACCCTGAATGTCATCTGATCGTTCTGCTGATTGACGAACGCCCGGAAGAAGTAACCGAAATGGCGCGTTCTGTTAAAGGCGAAGTGGTTGCATCTACCTTTGATGAACCGCCATCCCGTCACGTTCAGGTTGCGGAAATGGTGCTGGAAAAAGCCAAGCGCCTGGTTGAACACAAGAAAGACGTTGTTGTATTGCTGGACTCCATTACCCGTCTGGCCCGTGCCTACAACACTGTTATTCCTTCCTCCGGTAAGGTACTGACCGGTGGTGTGGATGCTCATGCTCTGGAACGCCCGAAGCGTTTCTTTGGTGCGGCACGTAACATCGAGGAAGGTGGCAGTCTGACTATTATTGCGACTGCACTGGTTGATACCGGCTCCAAGATGGACGAGGTTATCTTTGAGGAATTCAAGGGTACCGGTAACATGGAAGTCCACCTGGACCGCCGTATCGCTGAAAAGCGTGTGTTCCCGGCTATCAGCATCAACAAATCCGGTACTCGTCGTGAAGATCTGCTGACAACCGATGAAGAGCTGCAGCGGATGTGGATTCTGCGCAAGATCCTGCACCCGATGGATGAAATTGCAGCAATGGAATTCCTGCTGGATCGCATGAAGCACACCAAGACCAACGTTGAATTCTTCCAGTCCATGAAGCGGAAGTAATTACTGCCAACGTTGCTTTGTCTTCAGAGTCTCTGGCCGGGTCGTTAATGACCCGGCGTCCTCTCTCTCCAATAATAATTTCCTCTTCAGCAGTTCATGAAATACAAAGATCTCCGCGACTTTATCAAGCAACTGGAAAAGCAGGGGGAGCTCAAGCGTATTTCCGCTGAAATTGACCCCCGTCTCGAAATGACTGAAATCAGTGACCGTACCTTAAGAAAGGAAGGCCCGGCGCTGCTGTTCGAAAACCCCAAAGGCTTTGATATGCCGGTGCTGACCAACCTGTTTGGTACACCGAAGCGTGTGGCTATGGGTATGGGGCAGGATGATGTCAGTGCGTTACGGGATGTGGGCAAACTGTTGGCTTACCTGAAGGAGCCGGATCCTCCCAAGGGTTTCCGTGACGCGTTGCAGAAGCTGCCTGTATTCCGTCAGGTTATGAACATGGGACCAAAGGTAGTCAAATCAGCACCCTGTCAGGATATTGTGCTGAAAGGGGATGAGGTCGATTTAACCAGAATACCGATTCAGACCTGCTGGCCCGGTGATGCGGCACCGCTGGTAACCTGGCCGCTGGTAATAACCAAAGGACCGCGTAAAGAGCGGCAGAACCTGGGTATTTATCGCCAGCAGTTACTGGGGCCGAACAAGCTTATCATGCGCTGGCTTTCTCATCGGGGTGGTGCGCTTGATCTGAGAGACTGGCAACAGCAACATCCGGGCGAACCTTTTCCGGTATCTGTTGCTTTAGGGGCTGATCCTGCAACTATCCTGGGAGCTGTAACTCCAGTACCCGACTCTTTATCAGAATATGCATTTGCCGGTTTGTTGCGTGGTTCCAAAACCGAGCTGGTGAAGTGTGTCACCAATGATCTGCAGGTGCCTGCCAGTGCCGAGATTGTGCTGGAAGGGCATATCATGCCGGGTGAAATGGCGGATGAAGGGCCTTATGGTGATCACACGGGTTATTACAATGAAGTAGAAAGTTTCCCGGTCTTTACGGTTGATTGTATTACTCATCGCAAGGATCCGATCTATCACAGTACCTATACCGGACGTCCGCCGGATGAGCCGGCAGTGTTGGGTGTGGCTCTCAATGAAGTGTTTGTTCCGATTCTGCAGAAGCAGTTTCCAGAGATTGTGGACTTCTATCTGCCGCCGGAAGGCTGTTCTTATCGCCTTGCAGTGGTGACGATTCGCAAGGAGTATCCGGGCCATGCCAAGCGGGTCATGCTGGGTGTCTGGTCGTTCCTGCGCCAGTTTATGTATACCAAGTTTGTCATTGTCTGCGACGATGACGTCAATGCCCGGGACTGGAAGGATGTGATCTGGGCGATGACCACCCGAATGGACCCTCAGCGGGATACCGTTTTTGTAGATAATACCCCCATAGACTATCTGGATTTCGCTTCTCCTGTTGCAGGCCTGGGCTCCAAAGCCGGCTTTGATGCGACTAACAAATGGCCGGGAGAAACAACCCGGGAGTGGGGCCAGGCTATTACCATGTCTGATGAAGTGAAACAGCGGGTAGACGATCTATGGGATGAGCTGGGCATCTTTTGATATCTTTCGGCAGCTATCGACCCTTTAGGGGCTTTCCCTTATGATGGCTGCCACGGAAGTAACAGAAGAATACCCGGAAGGCCTATGAGTCCGGCAATGAATAAACCAATTGAAATCAGCTGTGTAGTAACCCGCCTTGAACTGATGAACGACGATGTGTTCAGAGTGGGGCTGAAGCCGGAAAGTGATCAGACATTATCCTTTTATGCAGGGCAGTATCTGGAGATTTTGCTTCCGGATGGAAAGCCCTGCGCCTTCTCCATAGCATCATCGCCTGAAGCTAGTCAGGAACTTGAACTGCATATTCATTTCCTGTCCGATAAGCCTGCGCTTGTCACTCTCTTTGACCTGCTTGAGAACTCTGAAAAGCTGCAAGTGCGGTTGCCGATGGGAAGCTGCCATGTTGGCCAGCTGCCCGCTGCACCTTTGCTATTTGTTGCGGCAGGTACCGGCTTTGCCCAGATGAAAAGCATGATTGAACATGCGCTGGAACAACAGCACCCTCACGATATTCATCTCTATTGGGGAGCACGTCAGCCAGAAGGTCTTTATCTGCCAGGTTTGCCTCGACAGTGGTCAGAGCAAAATCTGCTGACCTATCATCCAGTGGTGAGTGATGCTGACCCCGCTGGTGACTGGTCGGGCCGTGATGGCCTTTTGTATGAAGCTATTCTGGCTGATGAGCTGGACAAGGCTAATACTCATGTTTTCCTGAGTGGCTCTCCTCAGATGGTATATGGAACCGTGGATGCCCTGGTTGCAGCGGGCTTCAGAGAAGAAAATATGCACTCTGATGTTTTTGCCTATGCTCCCCGAGGTTAATTCCCGGGGCTGATTCAGGAGGGTAAGGCAGAGACCTGTTCGTGCCTTACTCTTCATGGCTAAAGCTTCGGAGAGAGCTTGCGAGACCTGACCTGAGGTAATAAATTTAAAGTATAAGTGGCTAAATTGCGCATTTTTTAGCCTCTTTGATAGTCTCAGGATATTAAAAAAAGTTTTTAATAACTTTTTGATCAAAAGATAGACATACCGTCATGTCGCCCGTCTTTAACCTGTCATTATCAGAGTGATAGTTTAAAACTCATTTGAAACATGGCTCTATGGTTTTTATCAGGATGAACGATAAACAGCCATAGGCAGCGAAATACAAAGAGCGTATTTCAACATATCGATACGACCGGGGTTGGAAGCTGTACCCGGCCATACTACAAACGGATCTGAGTATGGCACTATGGTAAACAAGACTGCGTCAGCAATACATTTTCTCTACCATCAGTTTTCTCATCGCTGTTTGGCAGCGCTTCTTGCAGCTAGCTGCGTTGCTGTTACAACTGATGCCAAAGCTGAGAGATCTTCATCCGGATCACAGGGCTGGGCTGAACAAAGTCGAAAGTACAGCGAGATCAACTTCTTCCCCCAAAAGAAATCACATAACCTCGAACAAAGCCTTGGCCGTGCAGTTTACAAAGCTGTGGATGATCCGGCTGCAGTGGGGCGCAAAGCCGCTGGAGCTTTGTTTTATGGCTCTCTGGATCTGGTCGGACTCGATGATGAAGTTAAAGCCATGGTTGATTATGTGGAAGAGAAAACCGAGTTTGAATTCGGTGAATGTGGGGAAGTGAAGCTCCGCAACGAGCTTCGAATGGAAACCTGTCTGAATAACGAAACGTCGCTACGCTTTCGCTCTGACTATGACATGGGAGATGTGAAACTTGAGTTTAACTGGAGGTTTTAATATCGCCTCCAGTTGTCCCCGCCTTTCTACCGACTTATTTTTAGTTAGTTAATCATCCAGTGCATCTTCTACCAGAGGCCAAACATTATCCAGCAGTACTGGCTGGGCCTTGGGTAATGGATGAATCCCATCGGCCTGATTCAACTTGGCATTTCCGGCAACATCTTCCAGAAAGAACGGTACCAGAGTCGTACTCTCTTTGTCGGCCAGCTTATGAAAGGTATTGTTAAACAGCCGGGTATAAAGTGGGCCATAGTTTGGCGGTATCTGCATTTCAAACAAAAGTACTTCGGCATCAATAGCCTCGGCTTGCTGAATCATCTTCTGCAGGTTTTTCTTCATAACAGGAACGGGCAAACCTCGCAGTCCATCATTTGCTCCCAGCTCCAGCAGAATCACTTCGGGGTCATGACGTTCAAGCGCTTCAGGAAAGCGGCGAAGACCGCCGGCTGAGGTCTCTCCACTCAGGCTCAGGTTAACCAGCTTCCATTCCGGATGGGTTTGTTGCAGTCTTTGTTCCAATAGAGCAACCCAACCCTGGCGTGTATCCATACCGTAAGCTGCACTCAGACTGTCGCCAAACACTAACAGGGTATTTTGATTATCGTCCGCAGCCCGGGCAGCAGACAGCGTAAAAACAGACAACAAAATCATCAGGAAAAGACGACAAGCAATGAGCATAAATAAACCTGCCAAGGCTGAGGTAATGGTCGAGGCGATCAAAGTAAGGAAGCAGGTTACCACCCATTCAGGCTCACTGACCATTCTCGATAGTATCAATATGCAAATTCTGGCTGGGGAGTCTGCGGCCATTGTCGGGGCTTCCGGAGCAGGAAAATCCACCTTGCTGGGACTACTGGCTGGACTCGATACGGTATCCGAAGGTGATATCAGACTGGCCGGTCAGAGCCTGAGCCAGCTTGATGAAGATGGCCGAGCCAGTATCCGGGGCAAGACAGCAGGCTTTGTGTTCCAGTCTTTTCAGCTGCTGCCAGCACTGACGGCGCTGGAAAATGTCATGTTGCCGTTGGAGTTACAAAACCGACGTGATGCAAAAAAACGAGCTGTGGAGCTGCTCGAAAGAGTGGGTCTTAAAGAGCGTATGACTCACTATCCGGGCCAACTTTCCGGTGGAGAACAACAGCGGGTGGCGATAGCGAGAGCATTTGCAACCGAGCCGAGCATCCTGTTTGCCGATGAGCCGACAGGTAATCTGGATCAGACCACCGGGCAGCACATTATTGATCTGTTGTTTGAGGTAAACCGGGAAGCAGGCACCACATTGATTCTGGTAACACACGATATGGCTCTGGCGGCCCGTTGTGACCGAACCTTACAGCTGGTCGGAGGCCAGTTGGTTGAGGAGTCAGATAATGCAGTGGCCTAACCTCTCGCGTCTGGCCGTGCGCCAGACCCTGCGTGAATTGCGTGGTGGTAGTTTGGGTTTGCTGTTGGCCGCCATGTGGCTGGCGGTAACGGTGAGCACCGCCATTGCCCTGCTGGGTGACCGGTTGCAACAGGGTATGAACAGTCAGGCTGCAGAAGTTCTGGGTGGCGATCTGATAATTAAAACCAGTAGGGAGTTGCCGTCTGAATTATTGACGTTGGCGGATACCGGGAAATTGTCCCGAACAAAGGTGCTGGAATTTTCCACTGTTGTGCTGGCAGGGGAATCGATGCAACTGGTATCGGCCAAAGCTGTAAGTGAAGGCTATCCCCTGCGAGGCTGGTTACGCTCAGCGGCTCAGCCTTTTGCTGAAGATGAGCGCACACAGGATATCCCGGCTCCGGGAGAAGTCTGGCTTGAACCCCGGCTGTTTCCCCTGTTGCAGGTAAAGCCCGGAGATACTCTCTATTTGGGTGAGAAAGAACTGGTGATCAGCCGGGCCATCACATATGAGAGTGATCGTGGGGGCGACTTTTACAGCTTCTCTCCCCGGGCAATGTTTAACATGGCTGATGTGCCGGCAACCGGTGTGATTCAGCCCGGTAGCCGGGTGTTATGGAAATATCTGTTCGCCGGAAACGAGAGGTCATTGAAGTCTTTTCGTGCCGAAGCAGAGCCTCAGTTGGATGTGACCCAGCAGATCCGCTCTACTCTGGAAGACAGTCCTTCGGTGGGTAACTCTGTAAACCGACTCAAACAGTTCCTGGGACTGGCCAGCTTGGCAACAGTATTGTTGGCAGGTGTTGCCGTTGCACTTGCTGCCCGCCGCTTTGCTGAACGCCATTTTGATACCGCGGCACTATTGCGTTGCAGTGGTGCATCGCAACGTGATGTTACCTGGCTGTTTGTGATTCAGTTATTGGTTGTCGCAGTGTTGGCGATTATTCCCGGCTTATTGGTCGGCTGGGCAGCCCATGAAGGTGTGCTTCTTATGCTGCGCGATGTGTTGCCGGCATGGCTACCCGCTCCGGGATGGGAACCATGGATGTTGGGAGCAGCTACAGGTTTGGTACTGTTGCCCGGCTTTGCGTTGCCTCCGCTGATTCAGCTGCATCGTGTTACACCCCTGAGAGTTCTGCGTCGTGAAATCCAGCCACTGCCTCCGGCAGCCTGGTTGTTATATATCACCTCACTTACTGTGCTGGTGATTCTGCTCAGGGTATACACCAATGGCTGGGGAATGGCGTTGGCAATGGTTGCCGGCGGCGGTGTGATTCTGACCGCTGCGACTTTGCTACTGAACCTGATTGGCAAGCTGGTTACAAAGCTTCTGACTCATACTTCATCAGTACCTCTACGGCTATCGGCTGCCCGCCTGACACGACAGCGCAGCTTATCCAATATTCAGTTGCTGGGCTTTTCCCTGACATTTATGGCCATGGCGATTGTGCTTATCCTGCGAATGGATCTGCTGGGCCGCTGGGAAGCCCAGCTGCCGGATGATGCGCCCAACCAGTTTGCCATGAATATCGACCCTGCAGATGTTGCCGGTTTTGATTCATTTCTCGAACAAAATCAGCTGCCTGACAGTCAGTTGTATCCGGTTATCCGTGGTCGTCTGACAGAAATTAACGGTCTGACAGCACTGGATGTTGTGCAGGATCATGCACTGGAGCGGGAGCTCAATCTGACCTGGTCTGAACAGCTGCCGGAGCAAAATGTGCTGAAGCAGGGGCAGTGGTGGAGCAATGAGCCAGGTAGCGAAGTCTCTGTCGAGTTTGAGCTGGCAGAGCGATTGGGGCTGGCTTTGGGTGACAAGTTGACCTTTGATGTAAACGGTCAGGCTGTTACCGCTGAAGTGACCAGTTTCAGGGAAGTGCAGTGGGAGAACTTCCGCCCTAACTTCTTTATGGTCTTCCCTCAGGTTGCACTAGACGGTTTACCGGCGACATGGCTCAACAGCTTCTATGTACCGCAGGAAAAGAAGACGTTGTTAAATGATCTGCTACAGCAGTTTCCGTCGGTTACCTTGCTGGATATCGATAGTGTGATGTCCAGAGTTCGGTCCTTGATTCAGCAGGCTGGAGCGGCAATCAACTATATGTTGCTGGCGGTGCTCGGCGCCGGGTTACTGGTTTTGCTGGCTGCGATTGAAACCAGTCTGGATGAACGACGAAGGGAAGGCGCATTACTTCGTACCATGGGCGCAAGCAGCCTGAAGCTGCAGCAAGTACAGGTCATGGAGTTTGTTGTAATGGGCGGGTTATCAGGAATACTGGGCCTGATTGGCGCAGAAATCTGTAGTTACCTGCTGTACCAGAATGTATTCAAACTCAACTGGGAACCTTCGCTCTGGTTATGGTGGCTGCCGTTTGCTGCAGCACTTGTCACCGGAGTGACGGGTTGGCTGGGAACACGGTCTGTCAGAAGGGTGCCCCCATTGGTAACGCTTCGTCGTGTAATGGGCTAGGATAATTCGGGATAAAGTCGCCAGAACCTCTGGCGACTTTATGATGCTTTCAGGATGGTTTTTGCTCGAACTCCCACTGAACTCCATAAGGGTCGAGGAAGTAGAAGTAGCGGATTTGTTTTACCATTTCTCTGATGTCATGACGGGTTGCCTGATCCCGATCCAGGTGTTCGTCAAACAGGGCGAACTGTTCGTCAGTAATGGGGCCGATTTGGTAAGCCTTGTAGTCGGGAGATTCACTAATCATTTTTACCCCGGACTGACTTTTAACAAACTCGAAAGCTTCGTCTATGTTGCTGACACCCAGTGAGACATGGCGTGGACCTCCCAGGTCATGGGTTTGTTTCCATTCAATCTGCTGACTTCCGACAGGACTGTGATACTCAATCAGCTCCAGCGTGAAATTATCTTCTGTGGGTATCTGTAGATATCGGATTGAAACATCCACATCATCCGGCTTTTCCATAAAGCCAGCAGACAGGGCAAAGTTTCGGTTTTTAAAGTGTGGAAACTCGACGGTCGGTTCAGCCTGAAAGGTCTTGCTGTAGAACGCTGTCGCCTTATCCATATTATCAACGACAATATTTATATGGCTGAAACGAGAGAACTGGATCATAACGCTGTTACACCATGAGTTAACTGATAATAACCGCTAAAGAAAGGTGGTGCTCCTGAGCATAGCTGCTATTTATAGAAGCGGCTTTGTGTAATCTGTGAGTAACCTGCCATGAAACGTCTGCATGCGCTCCTGCTCCTTGTTGTGATGTCCTCAGGCCTTCTGCTGTTTAACCCCTCTCTTACCCGGGCGCATTGCCAGATACCTTGCGGCATTTATGATGATTTTGCCCGGGTTCAGGCCATGCTTGAGGATGCGGCTACAGTGGAAAAGTCTGCCAGGGAAATAGCTGAGATGGCTGGAAAGACCGATGCCCAGTCACAGAATCAACTGGTGCGCTGGGTGATGAACAAGGAGAAATATGCGGAAAAAATTATCTGGACGATCAGTGATTATTTTTTAACCCAGCGGATCAAGCCTGATCAAAAAGACTACGACGAAAAACTGAAAAAGCATCATGCTGTTATGCTGGCTGCCATGAAAGCGAAGCAGAATGCGGATGTGAAATTTGCTGTAGCCCTTAAAAACAGTATCGAAGCACTGGCTCCCTATTACCCGGAGCATAAACACTAACAGTGTTTTGAAAAGCGGTGACTTATTTAAAGCCACCGCTTTAACGGGTTATCAGCTTAGTTCAGCCACTCTACGACAGCGTCTTCCTGATGGCGTGTTTTCGGGAAGGGCTCATTTTCCCGGTAGCCAAACGCAACCATGCAGCTGATACCGAACTCCTTGCCATCAAACAGGCCTTTCTCGATCATCAGCTTTTCCAGTGGCTCGCGATCAAACCCTTCAATCGGACAGGAGTCGATGCCAACCTGTGCTGCCACGCTCATCATATTGCCCAGTGCGATATAGGTTTGCTTACAGGACCAGTCGAACATGGCACGTGGAGATTCTGTCAGCTTGAAGTGTTCAATCTGGAACTGGCGATAAAAGTCACCTTTCATTTGGACAATATCTTCCGGCAACTGAGTCACGTCACGCATATGGTTCTGGATGTAGTCAGAGTCGTAATGCATATCGGCTTCTTTGCGAGCCAGAATGATGACAAAGTGACTGGCAGTTGGCAGTTGCCCCTGGGCACCCCAGCACAGAGGTTTCAGGGTTTCCCGTAATTCCATGTTTTGCACAACCAGAAATTTCCAGGGCTCAAAGCCAAAAGAGCTGGGGGAAAGACGACCGGCTTCCAGAATAAAACCAAAGTCTTCGTCGGTGATTTTTTTACTGGCATCAAAGCTTTTGCAGGCGTGACGGAACTTGAATGCGTCGAGGATCTGCTGTTGTGTAACCTGGTTCATAATGCGACTTCATTCTGCATAGAGGTAATTGGTGGGCATTCTATGCCTGATGAAAAATGTAGGGAAGAAAGCACAGAAATGTGAGGCAATATACAGATATGTACTCAGGTACATTTTTTATACTATGACTCGTTCAATAAAATATTGCTTCCCTGAGATAGTCAGATGAGTGTTGAAAGTATCCATGACGCCTATGAGGCAGGTGAAAGACCTTGTCCGGTAGAAGTTGCCCTGAATGCGATTGGTGGCAAATGGAAAGGGGTGATTCTCTATAAGCTATTATCCGGCTGTCATCGTTTCAGTGAACTGAAACGGAAACTGCCCCGTGTAACCCAGAGAATGCTGACACTTCAGTTACGTGCGCTGGAGGCAGATGGCCTTATCAGCCGGACTATCTATCCGGAAGTTCCGCCACGGGTTGAATACCGTCTGACAGAACTGGGTGAGAGCCTTGAACCTGTGATCCAGATGCTAATGGACTGGGGACGATTATATGAGGAAGCCTGTGATATTGACCGATAATAAAATGGTTTGATTAACAGGCTTCTTTTGGTTTCCGGGGTTTTCTATAAGCCAGGTAAATCAATTGTGAATGGCTCAGCTTCGGAGTCCCACAAAAGCAGCTGATCATAGCATTGGCTGAATTTGGCGATGCCATCTTCGTTTACTGGTAGCCCGACGTTGCATACGTCTTCCCAGTCAAGAGAAACAGGCTGCTGAAACCGATTGGTTGCTTCCGACATGCCGGAGCTCTGAGTCTCTTTTTCAGGGCTGGGAGCTTTTAAAAGAAATAAATCATGGTTAAACGGCTCAAGCCCGGGATCACTCCGGTAACGGGCTACTACCGTATAAATATGACCGTCGAAACAAGATATAAGAGGCTGAAACTTCTCGTTTGTTCGATCGCCTGAAAGCTTTGTGTAATGAGATGAAGACTCAAGTCTCGGTGGGAGAAACCTGATAAGAGGTGTGCCTGATACGAGCTCGGACGCAGAGGAATAGCTATACATCGAGTCAAAGCTCAAGCAATGTTCTCCTCTCATTCCAAGATCAAAAAGTACCATACCCCTTTTTCGTGGATCGGTTGTCAGGTTGTATAGGCGACCCGGGTTGTAATGACAGAGCGTTTCTTCTTCACTGTCAGTCGAAGTGCTGGAGGTTCTGTTATGAAAAACAAGAGGAAAGCTGCTGGAGTGAATAGATGCTGGGCTTTGAGCCCAAGTGCAACCACTTTCGCTTAAGTTGAGCGAAGCCATATAAAAGGGTGTCCCCCCACCTCGGTCCGCAGGGGGAGGATAATAGCGATCCATGGATACAAGAGCGTGTGTTTTTTGCTGGCTGTCCTGAACCAGTTCCATACCGGAAATGAAATGATGACGGACCCAGCGCTCCGGTTCCCGGATCAAGTTGTTTGTTATTGGGTATGGAGTGACTTGCAGGTTGCTAAAGCTTCCGGTCTCTTCTGGGCCTGTAAGGTCAAGCTGGATAAGGAATGAGTAATCATCACAGGCCCCCAGAAAGTATCGTTTATCTTTTTGTCTTGTTTTGAATACTTCAGTGATACAAAAGGGTGAGTATTGCTTTAGACCTGCGATGCGTTTGGGTAACCAGTAATAGAAAACAGGTTGAGTCAAATGACGACAGTGGCTCCAGGAAAGGTCATACTTCGTTTGGTGGAGTTTAAAATCTCCAAAGGCATCTGAAACCCTTAAGTCGAACAGATAGATAAACCCATTCGGACTTGAAAAGATCAGGTGGTTCTTATCGATAACCCTCATACGAGGTAAAAACTGTAAATTACCTTTATCCGTGTGAGAAGCCCCTGGCAGGAGCAATTTATAATATACGGGTTCTTTAACCTGACCATCAATATCATCAACTATTTGTACCAATGCAACCACTCCAGACTGATCCCACTGCATTCCCTCAAGCGGGTTCGTGTCGCGGTAAGCTGTCATAAATGCCGATATAGCTGCTGATAATGGTAAGCAGAATAACAGGAACAGGCTACATAACGCCTTTAAGCCCAAGTATTTCATACCATTTATTCTCTATATCGTTATTTTGGAAGAAACAATTTATATAGCTGTAATTTCTTGCAATGTGTATTCAGGAATAAAGTTGAGAGCAGGGGATAATAAAAAGGCGGCTTTTAAAGCCGCCTTTTTATTAGATATTTCTCACAGAATAATTATGTGTTTGCTATTTCTGCAGGGCTGCAAGACGCTTTCTTTTGCATCCATCCCGGGGCAGCACCGGCGATGAAACCAACGATACCCGGCAAAATCCAGCCCAGATCGTGAGCCGCCAGTGGTAACTGACCAAACAGCTCGGCCATTGGGGTGATTGCCTCAACATTACCGGCAACCAGACCATCGGTCAGGCCGACAACTGCAACCGGAATCAGGGTGTAGCTGAAGACGCGGGTTGGGTTGGCAAACTTGTCACGCGCCAGACACAGCAGAATCAGTGCGATAGCAACCGGGTAGATTGCCAGCAGTGCCGGAATTGTCAGGGACAGCAGTTCGTTCAGACCCACATTGGCAATCAGGGTACTTACCAGCGTGCTCAGCACAACCCAGGTGCGATAGCCGGCAAACGGCAGTACTTTGGAGAAATACTCACCACAGGCAGTCAGCAGACCAACGGCAGTGGTCAAGCAAGCCAGCATGATGGAAGCAGCCAGAGCAACCAGCCCGATCTTGCCGAAGCTGGCAGAAACATAAGCGGTCAGGATTTCGGCGCCATTAGTTGCATTCGGAGCAACGGCATAGCTGGTGGCACCGAGATAACCCAGAGTCATATAAACCGCACTCAGGCCCAATGCGGCAATCAGACCTGCCTGAATGGTATAGCGGGTGATCTGTGCTTTTTCAGTGACACCGCGCTGCTTCAGACTGGAGATAATAACGATGCCGAAAACCAGTGCACCAAGCGTATCCATGGTCTGGTAGCCTTCCTTGAAGCCACGTACCAGTGGGTTAACCATGTGAGTTGCGGGGTCAATTTCGCCCTGCGGGAACATAAATACACCGACCGCAATCGCTGCCAGAACAACAACCAGCATCGGTGTAATCAGCTTGCCGATGAAATCAATCAGCTTGCCCGGATTCAGAGACAGGAGCATGGCCACAGCAAAGAAACCCATGCTGAAAAAGGTCAGTCCCATTCCGCTGCTATCGCCCAGAAATGGCGCAATGCCCATTTCAAAAGCAACAATACCGGTACGGGGGGCAGCAAACAGCGGGCCGATAGCCAGGTAAAGAATCAGGCCGGCAGCCACAGCCGCGCCTTTAGGCAGATCCTGGGTGAAACGATCCAGACCACCACCCAGTCGGGCCGCGGCAACCACACCCAGTAGTGGCAGGCCAACACCGGTTAGCAGAAAACCGAGCAGGGCGGGAACCAGTGCACTACCAGCTTCCTGACCTAATACCGGAGGGAAAATCATATTACCGGCGCCCAGGAACAGAGCAAAGGTCATCAGACCAACGGCCATCACATCAGATTTTTTTAAACGGGTTGAACTGGAAAAAGACAAAAGCCTTACCTCTTGTGGCATTAATGCGTGGTGTCTGACGGATTGCCATAACAGCGACTGATAATACGATGCAGGTCGCTCTGGTTGTTATGGCCCAGGTCAGCTGTACCAAATGTCACGCGAGGGTTCGGAGCAGGAGGAGGCCGGCATCCGGGGTGTTGGAATACAGCAGTATGGCAGTAGCACGGTTTTGCATGATACCACCAAACCCGGCCGGTTTTTTGAAACCGGTCGAGCACCTTCATCAAACCCGTTAAGCGATGTGTAATGTATCCCATATCCACAGATAGTGCGGCAATCGCGACATTTACCTAAAAAAACACTTTTTGATATTGCTTTTACAGGAAATCTAAATGTAAAGCCTGAAGCCTTTTCGCCGATGTGAGAATTGATGAAATCGAAAGCGGAATGCTGAAATGAGAATCGGGTTGTTATCACTACTGGCATTACTCTGGCTGACCGGCTGTACATCAATGAAACCGGGTACGCTGGATGAGCGCTGGTCCAAAGCCAGAAACCTGACTATGGCGGCTGGCATGGGAGCTGAGCTCACCGACCATACACTGGCACCGGAAGCTTACGACAGTGATGGCAAACTGCTGGATTATCAGCTGAACCGGATTGCGCTGCCGGCTTATGGTTCGTCCTCCGGTGTTTCAGGCCTCAAAGTCTGGCCTCATGGCCCGTTTCAGGATCTATATGCTGGTTGGGCGCTTCCCGGTAATAATCATCTGCACGAGCACCACTTTTTTGCCTGGATGCCGCTGACGGAACTCACCAAGCCGGTAGAAACTGGCCCCGAAACGACTCCTCGTGAACGCATGGAAGCGCTGATTGTTGAACACTCCATGGCCGCCCTGCGGGATATGAGTTACAAGGCAAGGCCCTTTAGCGCCAGAACATCACTCAATGGTATTGATATGCTGCAGTGGTATCTGTCGGACGAGGACAGTGGCTGTGATATCAGTGCCAAAAACTGTGTGTTGACCGTCTATGTACCGCCACCGATAAAGGAAATGGTTGCTCCGGCGTATACCCACCACGGTATTGCCGGTAAAGAAGCGTTGCTGTTTTCAGCTCACGGTGATGATGAGACCTTTCCCCGCGTAATTATCAGTCAGGCTGGTGGTATTCGTACTATCAGTGAGCATGTCTTTTACCAGAAACTCAGTGCTCGTATGCCGGGTTGGTTCTATATCTATCTGGCACCGGATGAAGTCGGGATAGCTGATAGTAATAAGACTATTGGCTATCCGTATGTATTAGAAAAAGGTCGGCCACTGTTATTCATCTCACCAGAAATTGGCCCGGTAAGAATTAATGATGCAGAGACTGAAACAGCAAAAGAGTAAAAGACCACAAATAATCAGCTTGCTTGCTGTTTGACAGGCACTGCATATGTACCGGTTGCATGAGCAACCGGTGTTTCATCACCTTCCGAAAAAAGAACAACCTCTCCATAAACCAGTCGTCTGCCGTTTTTTATTAAACGGCATTCTCCAATAATGGCTTTGTCTGCAATGGGACGACTGAGAAAGTTAATATTCAGATTTGATGTCACAGCCATAATATCTTCAGGGCTGGTGGCCAGGATCGCGATATAAAGAGCACAGTCCGCAATTGAGAACAGAACCGGGCCAGATACGGTTCCTCCAGGGCGAAGATGTCGTTCCTCCACCGGAAACCGGATTCGGGCAGTACCATCACCAGCTTGCTCAATAATCAGGGTTGAATCCGGAAAGGCCTGATCGACAAAGGCCTGCAGCTTGGGTATAGAACTCAGGTCAGTCATTACACAACATCATTGTTATTATTGTGCCGTCTATCATGGCGTTCGCCTGAGGATTTGGCAAATACCCATATCACTATGATACACGCCTGATTGTTTTTACCAGCCTGCTTCATTAAACTTCCCGGCCCATTATGAAAGATAAAATGATGCAGGTTCAGGCCGCATCGACCGCGCCGGGAAAACCCTGAACCGGTGCCTTGCTCTCTGAACCCCCAGTGAACCTCTCCAGAGGGATGCCTGAACATGATGGTATGCCCGTTCACTTTATATTCATGTATGTGTGATTGATAAATCGTCTGCTGTTCAAGCCTTGTCCCGACAGGTTTCCTGCCGATTTATTGCTTGAGGGTTTACTTTGGATAGCGTGCCAATGGATCGTATCCCGACAGGTACGCAATGCATCTGCCAATAACAAACTTTTACGTTTGTCGGCCTGGCCTTTTGCTTGTGGGGCTCACCCTGAGGAAAAGACCGGTCAGAGACCGGCGACTCGCTAACTGTAAGGCAAGAAAGCCATCGTCCTCTATGGCAGAGGAAGTGGTACTTTTTTGTTAAAAGCTGTTTGGAGAAATACTGTGTTTGATTTGCATGTCAGCAAAGTCGCCACAATGAAAAATGACTTGCTGTCGGGATTAACTGTTGCGCTTGCACTGGTTCCCGAAGCTGTGGCCTT
Source organism: Spongorhabdus nitratireducens (assembly GCA_947387575.1). Classification (GTDB taxonomy): domain Bacteria; phylum Pseudomonadota; class Gammaproteobacteria; order Pseudomonadales; family Endozoicomonadaceae; genus CANDOC01. The sequence continues at coordinate 18,377 of CANDOC010000011.1, read as the reverse complement.
TGCTTTTGTTGCCGGCGTTGATCCGCTGGTGGGTCTGTATGCGGCCTTTATGGTCGGTTTGATTACTGCGGCTATTGGTGGTCGTCCGGGCATGATCTCCGGTGCGACCGGTGCACTGGCTGTGGTGATGGTCGCCCTGGTAGCTGACCATGGCGTTGAATACCTGTTTGCCACTGTAGTGCTGATGGGCATCATTCAGGTGCTGGCCGGGGTATTCAAGCTGGGTAAATTTATCCGCATGGTACCGCATCCGGTTATGCTGGGATTTGTAAACGGTCTGGCGATCGTGATCTTTCTTGCCCAGCTGAGCCAGTTTGGTCAGGCTGGTGAAGCAGGCTGGTTAGCAGGCACCTCTATGGAAGGCAGTGTTATCGACGTTGCCTGGATGGAAGGTGCTGACTTGTATCTGATGCTGGGTCTGGTTGCCCTTACTATGGCAATTATTCACTTCCTGCCAAAGCTGACTACCGCGATTCCATCTTCACTGGCAGCCATTATTGTTGTGACCGCACTGGTACTGGGCCTGAATCTGGATACCAAGGTTGTTGGTGATGTTGCCAGCATTGCCGGTGGCTTCCCGAGCCTGCACATTCCATCTGTGCCACTGACGATGGAAACCTTCTGGATTATTCTGCCGTACTCGCTGATTCTGGCGGCTATTGGCCTGATTGAATCCCTGCTGACCCTGCGGATGGTGGATGAACTGACAGAGACCCACGGTAGCAGTAACCGTGAATGTGTGGGTCAGGGCGTTGCCAACGTTGTAACCGGTATGTTCGGCGGTATGGGCGGCTGTGCCATGATTGGTCAGAGTATGATCAACGTAAATTCCGGTGGCCGTGGTCGTCTGTCCGGTATCTCTGCAGCGCTGTTCCTGCTGACATTTATTCTGTTTGCCTCTCCGCTGATTGAAAAGATTCCGCTGGCAGCACTGGTCGGTGTCATGTTTATCGTGGTTATCGGTACCTTTGAGTGGACCAGTTTCCGCATCATGGGCAAGGTGCCGAAGGGTGATGCCTTTGTACTGGTGCTGGTATCCGTTGTGACAGTGCTGACTGACCTTGCAATTGCCGTTATTGTCGGTGTGATTGTTTCCGCGCTGGTATTTGCCTGGGAGCATGCCAAGCACATTATGGTGGAACGTTCCGAAAACGAAGAAGGCTCTACTGTTTACCGTGTGCGTGGCCCGCTATTCTTTGGTTCTACTGCGAACTTTATGGAGCAGTTTACTCCGCGTGAAGATAATGACGATGTGATTATCGACTTTGCTGGCTCCCGGGTATGCGACCACTCTGGTCTGGAAGCGATTGATTCTCTGGCAGAGCGTTACCTGAACAATGGCAAGAAAGTACATTTCCTTCACCTGAGTCAGGACTGCCGTCAGCTGGTTCAAAAGGCTGGTAGCCTGATCGAAGTGAATGTGGTGGAAGATCCCAAGTATTTCGTGGCGACCAATAAATAATTCCTTCCTGTTCCCGCCAGAATATGGATTTTGGTGGGAACGCCTTTTACTGCTGTAGCCTACTTGGTAGAACACTCATTCCCTGTCAGGGCGCAAAAGTAATCCTTTGCCTGCAGGTTGGGCAGTGACTTTTTCGTTTTAACCACTGTTGCAGGCACGACATGCAGGTGTTGGTATGTCCACATTCCAGATTTACCAGTTCAACTTTGCTGTCAAAACAGATGATACAAAAATCTGTGACAAACCGGCCCAATATACCCCTTACAGGTGTTGTGATGTCGAATTCTTCGGCCGAAAGCTCTGCTGTTTTCAACGCTGATTTCAGCATTTGCCTGAAGCTCGATAAGGTAAAACTTTTTGGGTTTAGCATGCAGTTTGCACACCCGGATAAAGCCTCCTTTATAGTCACAACTGTAGTATGGGAGCCCTCCGATAAATAAGAAAACTGTGGCTCTACAAAACAACCTGTATCGTATTCTGAGGCTCCGGCTAGTTGGGCAAAATAATAAGGAGTCTGTCCTTCGCAGGCAGTAGAGTGATGCAATTCTCCATGAAGGGTGTACCCGACCATAAAAGCCAACCGGATCATATCAACATCACGGGCAGAGAGTATCTGGCCTGGCTCATCTAACAAGCGTTGGGCAAATCCGAGTTTGTAGCCGGGAGGAAACTTGTCCGGCTCAACCGTAGAATTCAAGGGTCGGGCTTCAGAAAAGTCTATCCATCGCCACGCTCCTGTTTCGGTAATCATGAAATTACCTGGTGTTAGATCTATCAATGCCAGCCCGGCCCTGTGAACAAAATCAAGTCCGTTGATCATTGCCCTGATAGCTTTGAGTCGGTCTGTACAGTTAGGTGTTGTATGACTGAGATAACGCTGTAGTGTTTGTTCTAACGCTTCCATGACGATAATGGACGAGCTGTCATGAATCCCCCCGCATGTTATGCCCTGACTGATGATGAACGACAAGTTGTTAGAATAATGATCACCATTGGAGTTATGGGCATATGAGGCAAGGGTTAGATAGTTTTCCCGCTCCATCAGAAAAGATTGTTGTGCCCGTTCTGGATCAGAGAAAGTACCTCCGGTATACACTTTAAAGGCATACTTTCTGCTACGGTGGTCTTGTACCACGTGTATTTCAGCAAGGGAGCTTTCTACCAAGGGTGTGCCCTGGCTAAACCACAACATGCCACCAGTATTCCTTCCTTCATCGGGAGGACTGGCGATACAGAAGTAAGGAATATGTTTCGCCCGGCGCTGGCAAACTGTTTGACCCATAAATGAGTAAGGACAAGGACTGTCGGCTTCGACACTCAGTCTCTGATGTTCATTCCACGGATTGTCTTCTTCTTCCCAGGAGCCGGCATGCAAGTCACAGTGAATACAGCATACGGTATCTTCTGTCGGTTCGTCTTCTTCTCTGGTGGTGTAATCGTGTTTTTGTTCTGTGGTTAAAGGCATAAATCCTGCTGCAGCGAGTGCTTTGAAATTAGCCGGAGTAAGGTTGAATCTGGCTGCAGAAGGAGCCAGCTGCTCCATTCTGTATCTGACACGAAAAGGACTGGACTGATTCCAGATCTGGGGGAGTGAGCTTGCTACAGCTTCAAAACTTAAATTGTCATAAGTGTCTTCAGACACTAATTGGCATGAGGCATCAAGGGCTGGAGTTGTCATAAAATGCTTTGGAATTGACGTATCCCTTCTAGGGACTGGTACAGGCTTTTCCGCTTCTCTGGAAACGGCACCAACCAAGTCATCTAAATCAATAACAGCCCCATCTTCACTTTCAGACCGTATAGTCCAGGTTTTTAACTGCTGATTGCTCGTGGTTTGGTGCTGCAAGCGGATTAATGTGTAACCGGTAAAATTTGTTGCATGGGCAAGAGAAACTGATCTGATTGCTGCCTCCTCAAGACTGTCCAGCCATACAGGTGTAATGATTGCACTGAACATATCAAAGGAGGTGATTTTGATAATATGGAGTCTGGCGTTGTAGCAAACAGCTATAAATAGTTGTTCTGTTCCTCCTGTAATCGCTCTGAACTGGCTACTTTCGAATTTCTCGGTTAAATGCCGGACTTTTCCATCAGGCTGAAACACCCAGAATGCAGGTTGGTTATGTCCATCACGATTTCTGAAGGTTACCGGGCAAACCAGATTGGTTCTGGTTAAGACTGGAAGAAGTGGCAATAAAGCAGCTTCGATGGTCTCTGATAATTCTGGTTGGCATGAAAATAGTTTTTGGAGTGCTACTGTGAATTTGTCCTGCGCTATACAGCAGCTGTTGAGAACAGACCTTATATCAGAAACCTCCAGCTTTCGCTGGGGTAATCTCCAGATAACAGAGTCAGTTACAGTATAAGGCATCCATTGCAAAGTATTAGGCTTGGCTTCCTCTTGTGCCAAAAATGAAAAAACAAAAACAAAAAATATTTTTCTGATTGCCTTATTCATTATATGCAACACAACTTATGCTTTGTCTGGATTAAATTAATAATCAATGATTATTAATTTAATGTTGTCATGAAAACTGTTTATTGTAATTGCTGTTAAATAAATGGACAGCTTTTGCTTTACAATCCAAAATTCTAGGCGCAAGAGTTTTTAATAAAGGCAATAATTAATATGTTTTTTTTAAGTCCTTTATATAGAATTTTGTTGTTAGTGGTTCTTATTTGTCTTCCTGGTTTGTCTCTGGCAATGAAGGGCGGTCAGTCAGGCTCAACGGATACGACGCCCGGTTCACCGTCGCAAGACAGGAGTTCTTCCGAAGCCAGTACTGTTGATGAGGTAGAAAAAGATGCTGCAACGAAAAAAAAACCCGAGGTAAAAAGAAATAAACTTGCAGAGAATAACTGGGCGGCAGTGAAAATGGTATCGCAACAGTCTTTCACTAAAGCGCGTACTGACATCACGACTGAAGATCAAGAAAAAAAACCGGGATCTTTGTTATCTAGCACAGAGAAATTAAAAGGTTATGAATTTGAATCTGACTACGTATTAACTCTTGTGCTGGGAGGAGGTGAGAGAACAGCCAAGCTTAGTGTTCACGTTGTAGGTGCAAATCAAAAAGAAGTTAGTGATTTTCAAAGAATGATCTGTCCTCTTTGTGAGGGTGTTTTAAGAACGCCTGTCATGCAAATGAGCTGTGGTGAAAGAGCATGTCGTCAATGTGTTCTTCAATATCAAAAACAAGTCATTCATAGTCGTGATACACAAATTGTAGAGATGGATGGCCCCGGTAGCTATGGTCAGTCAGAAAATGATGTAGAAAAAGATGGCCCCCCGACTTCATTTCAAAGCACCTATAACCCGAGTGAAAGTAGTAGCGCTTCAGGTCGAATTGGAGTAGAGCATTTAGTATGCCCCAAATGTAAGACGAATGTACATGAAGCAAATAAGGATAAAGCGGCTGAGAGAGAGTTAGCAGCGGATAGAGCTGTAGGTATTCAGTGCCCGTTATGCCAGCAGTTTTATTGTCATGCATTCGAGCTTCGCTCCGAACACGGACAAATGGTGTCTCATATGCGTGATGACTGCCCCTGCCTGCCAATACCTTGCCCTAACCGGGAAAGAGGTTGTGAATTTGAGTGTGAACGGCGTTGTCAGGATGAGATGCAAGCTCACATTAAGGAATGTGAATATCAACTGGAAGCATGCGAGTTCTGTCAGACTCAAGCTTTAATCAAAATGATGAAAGAGCATCATGATGAGTGCGATCAGTATCCTGTCAAAATTGTTATGTCTTCCGACCTGCAACTGACCCGGCTTCAGATTAAATGTCTAATAGGAGCGCAGAAATCAAAGGTTGACGACTTGGGTAGTCTTCTGGGCTTGGCTGCTGACCACATGCTTAAGCTGCAACAGATGGTGTTGAAACAAACTGCAGACAGCCAGGCTATCGCAGAAGAAAGAACACAGCTTCAGCTTGAAGTGAAAAAGCTGCAGGCTCGAATAGATACAGATATTCCGAGAATGGAAAGGTTGTTACAAACTGCTGGTGCTGGGCAAGTGGCTTTTGACCTTCAGGTACTGAATATGGAAACCTCTCCGATTCGTTATTATCAGGGCTGCGAACCTGACCAGTCCCAAGCTTTGTTGGTTAACGGTATGTCACTAACGCCCTGTTATTCTACCCATCAGGAATATGCGCATCAGAGCGACTACTATAGCAGAGCGCAAACCCAACCTGTGATTATGTTTCAGTTTGGAGTTCTCCATTATCGGCCATTTCAGAGTTGTCAGGTTTTAGGTCAGGTCAATGTGTTGATTTTTAACCCGAGAGACCCAACAAAATATGAACCATGTGGTTCAGTCAAGTTTGAGCCATCGTCGGAGTCATATGTACCTGTAAAAAAACATATGATTACTAAAAGGTATACATTTGCGAGCATCAGAAGCTATGCGGATCAACGGGGGAGGGTGAAGGTAATATTGGAAGCCCGATGATGCTATGAATATCCACATTTCAGATAAATACAATGCCCTCGGGCAGTTTGCTGCCGAGGGCACATGGTACTACCGAAGGGATTACTCCACTGTGATACGATCTACTTTCTGGAATCCTCGAGGTAGCTTGTTACCACGCCGTCCCCGCTCGCTGGTGTAATGCTCCAGATCAGCAGGCTTGAGATTCAGATGACGTCGGCCGGCATAAATAACCAGCGTATCTGCTGCGCTCAAAACAGTGACAGCGACGACAAACTCTATGCGATCTGCAGCGCGTGCTGAGTTGATGCTGATCAGCTTGTTACCCTTGCCCCTTGCCATGACCGGCAACTCGGAAGCTTTGAAAATAAGCAATCGACCTTCATTGGTGATGGCCGCAACGGTCTGCTCTTCCGGATTGGTCATGCGTACAGGAGTCAGAACCCGGGCATTGCGTGGCAATGTCAGTACCGCTTTACCCGCCTTGTTCTTGCTGCTCATATCTTCCAGTGAAGTGATAAAGCCATAACCGGCATCGGATGCCAGTAACAGCATATCCTTCTGTTCACCTGCCAGCACATGCTCGAACACAGAGCCGCCCGGAGGGTTAACCCGACCGGTCAACGGTTCGCCCTGACTACGTGCCGATGGCAGAGTATGTGAGGCAATGGTGTAGCTTCTCCCGAACGAGTCGAGGAAATAGGCCGACTGATTACTGCGACCATGAGCTGACTGCAGGTAGGCATCCCCGGCCTTATAGCTCAGGGTGGAAGGATCAATCTCATGGCCTTTGGCAGCACGGACCCAACCTTTCTTGGATAGTACGATAGTCACCGGGTCAGAGCTCATCAGCTCGGTTTCAGACAGCGCCTGAGCTTCCTTGCGGGTAACAATCGGAGAGCGACGGTCATCACCAAAGGTTTCCGCATCCTTCATGATTTCCTTTTTGATCAGGGTCTTCATGCGGCGGTCGGAGCCCAGCGTCTGCTCAAGCTGTTTGCGCTCTTTGCTCAGTTCGTCCTGCTCAGCGCGGATCTTCATTTCTTCCAGTTTGGCCAACTGGCGTAACTTCAATTCGAGGATCGCTTCAGCCTGACGTTCACTCAGGTTAAAGCGTTCCATCAACACCTGCTTGGGTTTGTCCTCAGAGCGGATAATATCGATGACTTCGTCGATATTCAGGAACGCAGCCAGCAGACCATCCAGAATATGCAGCCGATCAGTGACTTTATCGAGGCGATACTGCAAACGACGGCGAACAGTATCGGTACGGTAACTCAGCCATTCGGTCAGAATACGATCCAGCGGCTTCACCTGTGGACGGCCATCAATACCGATCATATTCATGTTGACGCGGTAGGTGCGTTCAAGATCGGTGGTAGCGAACAGGTGGTTCATCAGCTGTTCAGCGTCGCACTTCTTCTTGGCCGGAGTAATGACGAGGCGAGTCGGGTTTTCATGATCAGACTCGTCACGCAGATCAGCAACCATTGGCAGTTTTTTCTTCTGCATCTGGTCGGCAATCTGTTCCAGAATTTTGGCGCCGGAAACCTGGTGAGGTAGGGCGTTGATAACAATATCGCCGTTTTCCTTCACCCATACGGCCCGCATACGAACCGAGCCGCGGCCCAGTTTGTACATCTTGATGATGTCGGCACGGGAGCTGATGATCTCGGCTTCAGTCGGGAAGTCCGGTCCCTTGATGTGCTCACACAGATCTTCAATGGTGGCAGCCGGCTTTTCCAGCAGATGGACACAGGCGCTGGCAACTTCTTTCAAATTGTGTGGCGGAATATCGGTGGCCATACCGACGGCGATACCGGTTGTGCCGTTCAGCAGCAGGTTGGGCAGTCGAGCTGGAAGCGTTGCCGGCTCATCCAGGGTGCCGTCAAAGTTGGGTACCCAGTCTACTGTGCCCTGGCCTAGCTCCTGCAGCAGTACATTGGCATATGCATCCAACCGGGATTCGGTGTAACGCATGGCGGCGAAGGACTTGGGGTCATCCGGCGAGCCCCAGTTACCCTGGCCATCAATCAGCGGATAGCGGTAAGAGAAAGGTTGTGCCATCAGCACCATGGCTTCATAACAAGCACTGTCACCATGGGGGTGAAACTTACCCAGTACATCACCCACAGTACGAGCTGACTTTTTATATTTGGCTGTATTTTTCAGCCCCAACTCGCTCATGGCGTAGACAATACGCCGCTGAACCGGCTTCAGGCCATCCCCGATATGAGGCAGCGCACGGTCCAGGATGACGTACATGGAATAGTTGAGATAGGCGTTTTCGGTATAGGCGCGAAGTGACTGGCGTTCGATTCCGTCATCGCCAAGCACGATCTGTTCCGTCATTGGAAACCTGTGTATTTGTCAAACGGGAAATTCCTCCATGATAAGTAGCCTGTGGTTCGTGCGCCAGTCCATCGCGTTATTCTTTATTGTTTTGATGGATTCATTTTGGTGTAGACATCACGGTTGATAGCGCGGGAATTCCATTGATCCTTGCCGCTGGACTGCACTAAAAACATGACATCGAGCTGATTTTGCTCATCGATATAGCCGGCCAGGCTGATTGTGACTGGAGAGCCGCAGCTTTCCATGCTGAGACTGAAAGATACGGCATTACCATTGATAAAACCGTGGACTTCCACCGGCGCTCCAATGCAGGTTTTGGTTGCTGCAACCGCTGTGGTAAAGAGTCCCCGGAATTCATTATTTTCCAGTTTGGCAATATCCAGCGTGGAGCCCCTTTGGTTGACCCATACGCCTTTGAGTTGCTGAGGATCGAAGGGGGTAGCAACTGAAGCTGGCTTATTCAGGGAATCAGGAGCAACAGCTTTATCTGCTGTTGCTGGCAAAGACAAGGCACATACCATCACAAAGCTGACAAGCGCCTGAACCCTATACCTAGCGATAAGTGAATTCTTTTTAATCATACCCTGCTGTCATTTATCAAGCCTGACTGACTCATAAATGTAGTCCGGATTTTACAATTTGGAATACGGCCTTTTGGGTATGATGTGCCTTACTTTTTCTTTTTATTCAAGTCAGAACTGCCTTTAGCTGCAGAAGGATGGTGATCCGCTAGAGGATTACTGAAAAAGTCAGCAGGAACAGAGACGCCAGCAAGCGCCATTTCGATAGTTTCAAAATCTGGAGTTGTGAAAACAATGGCTGCTTTTAAACTTTGAAAACCGGCACGGGTATATAACTGGATGCCTGCAACTCCCCCCTGATTAAAGGTTGTTGCTACATGATCATTGATCAAATAGTGCCCGTTTGTTTTAACTTTTGGCAATTGCAGCCTGAAATGACAGGGCAGACAATGGCTAACAATCATACAGGTAAGTGTCCATGATCGAGGGTCGCAGTAGCTGTTTATAACAGGCCACTGTTGTAGCAAAAGGTAAATATGACGCAATATTTCAGATGATGTCATCAGTGAAAAAAACGGATAGGTAAGCAGATGTTCTCCTGGCCTGTCTGTGATCCCGTCTCTTTGCTGAATAACTCTTTGTGTATACTCAATAGTTTCCTTTAGTCGCCATGACCCTTTTGGATGCTTGAGGTAGACGCACCTGTTTTCGGAATTGATCTGTAATAAAGATGGATTGTCCTGATACGCTGTGCAGGAAGATATTTCTATCTTATTCACCTGAGGAGTAAACGGAGATGTAGGAGGTTCTTTTGCTTTTTCCAGGATCAAAGTGTCGGATTTTGCTGGGGAGCTCCTAACCCAGAAAATAGCTTTTCCATCCAACTCAACAGCTAGATTGCGATGAGCCAAAAGCTGACTGGAAAGAATAAGCGAAAGGCTGAATATTGAAACGTGTAAGATCCTGCGCAACACGTCAATTCCACTATTATTGGCTGTTTGAATTCCATACTAGCCGACAATATAGAGGGCTTAAGATTAATTTGAAATTACAGTTTTGATTCATCTTGTCAAAGAACAGACAACAAAACTGAACTGAAAGAAGAGCCTCGAACACATCGGGTAAGCGAAGCTCTTTTGGTTTCAGGTATCGAGAAGATAGCAGTCTTCCAAACACTGCCTTCCAAACATCAATGTCAGGCCGTCAATGCTCGTGTCCGACCACAACCACCGATGGCAACAAAAACAAACTGGGCATCGGTCACCTTGTGCAGGCTGCCTTTACCAAAAGGTTTGTTCCAGACTTCGATGGAAACAGTCACCGAGCGCTGACCGGTTTTTTCCACTTCGCCATAAAAGCTGACCTGATCACCCACTTTAACCGGGCTGACAAAACTCATACCTTCAACCGCTACGGTTGCAACCCGGCCACCGGCAATATTACGGGCCAGCATTTCTCCAGCCTGATCCATATGCATCAGTACCCAGCCGCCGTTGATATCACCTTCGGGATTGGTGTCCCGCGGCTGGGCGATCAGTTGCATCACCAGCTCACCCTGGGGCTGGGGAAATATTTCGTTATCAACGGTGTGCAGATCCATCATAGGAATACTCCTCTTTTATTCTTCTTATTGTGCAGAGGCCATTGGTACTGCAGGTTCCGCTGGAACATATATATCACCCATAGATTTGCTCCGGCAACCAGGTTGCCAGCTCCGGCCATAGTGCAAGCATGGCCAGCAATATCAGTTGAATTGCTATAAAAGGCGCAACGCCTTTGTATATTTCTGTTGTTTTAATATGCGACGGTGCTACGCCGCGAAGGTAGAACAGGGCAAAGCCGAATGGTGGCGTCAGGAACGATGTTTGTAAATTGACGGCAATCATGATTCCGAGCCAGACCGGATCAATACCCATGGCCAGCAATACCGGACCCACAATCGGAACAACGACAAAGGTGATTTCAATAAAGTCGAGAATAAAGCCGAGCAGGAATATCACCAGCATGACGACAAATACGGCCGTGAACTTTCCGCCAGGCATGGACTGGAACAGATGCTGTATCAACTCATCACCACCATAACCACGGAACACCAGCGAAAATACTGAGGCTCCAATCAGAATCATGAACACCATACAGGTGATTCGAGTGGTCGATTCGACAATTTCCTTTAGCTGGGAAATACCCAGAGCTCTTTTCCAGAGTGCCAGCAGGGTTGCTCCAAGCGCACCGACACCTGCTGCTTCAGTTGGCGTTGCGATACCTGCCAGAATGGAACCCAGTACAGTGAAGATCAGTAGCAGGGGCGGAAACAACGAAGTCAAAAGACTTGGATGTTCGATACCATCATCTACAGACTCATCACTGGATGCAGCAGGAGCCAACTCCGGCTTCAATAAAACAGTTACCGTGATGTAGATAATATAAAGTGCAACCAGAATCAGGCCGGGAATCAAAGCGCCAACAAACAGGTCCCCGACAGATACTGTTTTAGGTGAAAAGATCCCCTGACTGAGCTGGGCCTGTTGATAAGCACTGGAGAGGACGTCACCCAGTAATACCAGCGCTATAGAAGGAGGAATGATCTGACCCAGAGTGCCTGTGGCGCAGATTGTGCCGGTTGCCAATGCCGGAGAGTAATTCCTTTTTAACATGGTGGGCAGTGAGAGTAGTCCCATTGTCACGACCGTGGCCCCGACAATACCGGTACTGGCAGCCATCAACATACCAACCAGAGTTACTGCAATACCCAGGCCACCGGGAAGGCGCCCGAGCAACCGGGACATACTATCCAGCAGGTCTTCGGCTACTCTCGACTTTTCCAGCATAACGCCCATCAATACAAACAGAGGCAGTGCCAGCAAAGTCTGGTTGGTCATAATGCCGTAAAGGCGATTGGGAAGTGCCGAGAGAAAAGCAGGATCAAATAAACCACCGGCAATACCACCGATAGCAAATACCAGTGCTGTGCCGCCCAGAGAAAATGCGACAGGGTATCCGGCCAGTAATACCAGGCAGACAACAGCAAACATAAACAGCGGAATATATTCCATCATGCTGGCTGCCCTCCTTTTGTAGAAGCTTTATCAGTCAGCACCAGAATATTGCGTAGACACTCAGCCAGTCCCTGTAAGAAAAGAGTACAGGCCATAACAGGAATCAATGATTTCAACAGATAGATGGCCGCCAGTCCGCCAGGATCCTGCGAGCGTTCCTGCACAGCCCAGGACTGGGCAACATAATCAAAGCTGATCCATAGAATAAACAGACAAACGGGGATCAGTAAGAACAGCGAGCCAAGCAGATTAACCCAGGCTTGCCCCTTTTGAGTGAATCGCTGATAGAAAATATCAACCCGAACATGGCCGTTATGTTTTAACGTCCAGGCTGTTGCTGTCATGAATATAAGTGCATGAATCCAGGTTGCGGCTTCCTGCAGTGCTATGGATCCGATATTGAAACCGTAACGTAAAAGTACAACCAGACAGACAACAATCATCAACAGGATATTGCACCACGATGTTATTCGACCGGTGGCCTCTGTTAATGCATCGATTTTCTGAATGATCTGCCGGGATGCTGCTTCCGGCATCCGGGCCTCACCTGCAGGCGTTCTGACTGGTGGCATACAAGCTCCCTTTATTTTCTGTCTTATTGCGGGTTGCCAGCGTGCCTATTAAATCACATTGGGAAGTAAAGGATAACTAGGCAGGTAATGGTAAAGAATTAACGGCTTTGATCTTCTTTTATCTGAAGTCGGGCTTGATTATCCGCTGTTTGCTTCGCGGTCGTTAATCGTCAGCGGGCTTAAAAACTTAAGTGTGCTCTGGACAAGCCGGATTACGGTGTGTGAAACTCGTGAGCCACTAAATATACACATTACGTAGATGTTTTCAGTTTGATCCTGAAGCATCACAACTATAAGAACAGATACCATGCTGCCTTCTCTCTTGCAGCATTGGGCAGACGTCATTGCATGAATAAAACAATGCGGTAGCTGGCCGGAAAACATTCGGCTCTGAAATACAACAATCTGAACAAAGTACAGGGATTGGTGCAGGGGTATTACAGGTGAGCTTGTTCGAGTATGCCGGAGACCCTCTGGCTGGATGTCTTAAGCAATTAGTACTTTATTTCGACTGTCGGGCTGATCAGGGCTCACTGACAGCAGGTCTACCATTACGTGATGGCTGCCTTATGCCGCGGGAATTCCAGCGTGCTGCTGAACGGGCGGGGCTGGAGACAGAGCTGGCAGAAAACAGGATTTCCAATCTGAAGGAAGATGCGCTGCCCGCTGTACTGCTGATGCAGAATGATCAGGCCTGTGTCCTGTTTCAGATCAGCCGCTCTAATAATGAAGCCGTAATTGCTGACCCTGAAGGTGAATATCACACCATCCGCCTGTCAGACCTTGAACAGGTACTGACCGGTTTTATCATTACTGTCCGCCCTCATTTGTCTTCCGGCCTTTTAAACAAAGGTACTCAGGAAGAAGATACGGAGCTTAAACGCAGTCGCTGGTTCTGGTCTGCCTTCAAGCCTTACGTTCCTATCTACCGGGATGTGCTGTTGGCAAGCTTGCTGGTCAATATGTTTGCGCTGGCCTCACCCCTGTTTGTTATGAATGTCTATGACAGGGTTGTGCCTAATCAGGCATTTGAAACCCTGTGGATGCTGGCGATTGGAGTATTGCTGGCGTATACCCTCGAATTTGCCGTCAAGGCAGTACGTGCCCGCTTTGTTGATCTGGTAGGTAAACAGATTGACCTGACATTATCTGCCCGGTTGATGGAGAAGGTGCTGGGCCTGAAGCTTGCCGCCAGACCTGCCGCAACCGGCAGCTTTATGAGTAATCTGGCAGAGTTCGATAGCATCCGCAGCTTTATTACATCGGCAACAGTGCTAACGCTGGTGGACTTGCCTTTTGTGCTGTTGTTTATGGCGCTGGTTATTTGGGTGGGTGGCCCGTTGGTGGCTGTTCCTTTGGCCAGTATGACGCTGGCCGGTATAGCGGCCTGGTTTATCAACCGTCCACTGCAGCAGAACATTGAGCAGAGCCAGCAGGTTTCATCCGAACGCCAGGCGTTTCTGGTTGAAACCCTGATGGGGCTTGAAGCGATCAAGACATCTCAGGCTGAAAGCCAGAGCCAGTTCCATTGGGAGCGAATGAATCGCTTTCTGGCAAGTGTCGGCCTCAAAATCAGACAGCTGCAGTTTGTATCCAGCCAGCTAGCCACGTTTATGATGCAGGTGGGCACAATACTGTTGATCGCTGGTGGCGTATACATGATCAGTGCCGGAGATCTGTCCATGGGTGGCTTGATTGCCCTGATGATGGTCTCCGGGCGTTGCACGGCTCCGGTTATTCAGGCAATCGGGCTGATTAACCAGTATGAACGGGCCAAGCAGGCTCTGGATCATGCCGGCAGTATTATGTCTTTGCCGCAGGAAAGACCGGTCGAGCGCCGCTTCCTGAAACCCGGCAAGGTATTTGGCAGCTGGAATATCAATAATGTGACGTTTGCTTATCCAGAGTCTCAGCCGTTGTTGAAAGAGGTTTCCATCGAAGTAAAAGCGGGTGAGAAGGTTGCGGTACTGGGGCGTATGGGATCAGGCAAAAGCACCCTGCTGCAGCTGTTGATGGATTTGTGGGAAGCGTCAGACGGTACTATCAGTCTCGATGGTATTGATATTCGCCAGCTTGATCCGGCGATTTTGCGTAGCTATGTCGGCTATGTGCCTCAGCATATTGACCTGTTCCGTGGCAGCATTCGCGACAATATTACTCTGGGGCGGAGTAGTGCCTCGGATGAGGATATTATCCGCGCGGTTAAACAGTCCGGGTTTGGCGAACTGCTGGAGTCGGGTGGCGCCGGACTGGATTATCAGGTGGCTGAAGGTGGGCGTAACCTCTCTGGTGGCCAGATTCAGTCAATTGGTATTGCCCGGGCATTATTACTGAATCCGCCGGTACTGATTCTGGATGAACCAACCAGTGCTATGGATAACCAGGGTGAAGCCTGTTTCCGGGAGACACTGGCCAGTCTGAAAGAGCAGACGGTTATTATGGTAACTCACAAGATTTCCCTGCTGGATTGCATGGATACCGTTGTCGTAATGGAAAAAGGGCGTGTTGTAGCCAAGGTTGCAGCCCAGGAGATGCTGGCATCCCAGCGTGTGAAGAGACAAAGCCGGGTGGTACAGGCCAACCCGACTCAAGCGGAGGCTGTCCATGACTGACCATCCGAAGAACCCTGAAGCATCAACATCAAAAACAGCATCAAGTGAAACATTGCGGCAGTACTATCAGCAGGATGCACGTTCTGCTGTTCAGGATGCTCTGCCGAGGGGCGGTCGCCCGCTGCTGTTTGTGACAGCTTTATCGCTGGTGTTGTTTCTAGGCTGGGCTGCCATTTGCGAAATCGATGAAATTACCCGGGGTATGGGGAAAGTTATCCCCTCCAGCCGGATCCAGATGATTCAGAACCTTGAAGGCGGAATTATCTCTGACATCAAGGTGCAAGAAGGGGATACCGTTCAGAAGGGGCAGGTACTGCTCACTATGGATGATACCCGGTTCAGTTCCAGTCGGGATGAAAAACGAGCCAGCCAGCAGGCACTTGAAGCACGACTGGCGCGTCTTACTGCCCAGGTTGAAAACCGAAAACTGGCAATGCCGCGAACTGTTATGGATGAATCTCCGGAGCTTGCGGCAAGGGAAATACAGCTGTTTTTCAGTCATAAGGAAGAGATGAAAAGCCGGCTGGGTGTACTGCAGCAGCAGCTGGAACAGCAGGAAAATGATCACGAAGAAATGCAGGCCAAGAGCAACCTGCTAAAGCGACGCAACAAGTTATTGAGTGAGGAATTCCAGCTGGCTAAAAAATTGGCTGCAGAAGGTGCTGTTTCCCGGGTCGAACTGTTAAGAATTGCCCGGCAAGTGAGCGATGTTGAAGGTGAAGTGATGATGGCTAGCGAGTCACTCGACCGGATTCAGGCTCAACAACAGGAAACATTGAAGCGGGTTGATGAAACCAAATTGTCATTCATTAACAAGTCACGGCTGGAGCTGAATGAAACACTTGGCAAACTCAATGAGCTGTCTGCAGGGGAGTCTGCACTGGAAGATCGGGTAGACAGAACGAAGGTTCGCTCACCGGTACATGGAATTGTAAAGACCATTATGGTAAACACTGAAGGTGGTGTAGTGCAGCCGGGCATGAACATGATGGAAATTGTGCCGGTCGATGACACGCTGAAAGTAGAAGCTCGCATTCGCCCCGAAGATATTGGCTTTCTGCATCCGGGACAGAAAGCCATTGTCCGTTTTACCGCATATGACTTCACCATATATGGCGGACTTGAGGGCGAACTGACGCATATCAGTGCTGACACCATTACGGATGAAAAGGGCGACAGTTTTTATCTGGCCCATATCCAGACCCGAAAGAATTCCCTGGACAAAGAAACGCAAGGCGTCACCGGCAATAACAAGCCGGTGATACCCGGTATGGTCGCAACGGTTGACATCATGACCGGTAAAAAGACCTTGCTGACCTATCTGCTCAAGCCTGTTTTAAGGGCAAAACAGTTAGCTTTTACCGAGCGATAGCGGTCAGCAGAAGCTGGAACAAAGAAAAGAATTTAAAAACACCCGACGTGGTACGGGCAGATCGGGTGACTGAAAAGAATAAAGGATAAGGAGCTCACCCATGATCTCGGCCAATACACAAAGTATAGGATCTCCCCACTTTGTAACGGGTAAGGTTATTGCCAGAAGTCCTGACGGCGTGGAGCGGATTATAAAAGTCGGAGACAAGATCTTTGCCTCTGACACGATTATTACTGCAGCCAGCAGTTCCATTCATATTGATTTTAATAATGGCGAGACAGTCGAAGTCTTTTCCAATCAAAACTTCAGTCTTGCAGATTATTTGCAGCAAAACGGGTTTGAATTTGCCGGTGAAATTGAAGCTGAGCAGGTTGAAGAGGTTCTAGCTGCCAATGAAACAACACCCGAGCCACTGCCGGATGCCGATGGCGAGCTGACCATTGAAGACATTCTTAACCTGCCGGCACCAACTGCGGGCCAGCAGTCTGCCGGTGGAGGCATTGAAGAGCCTGTTATCATTCCTTTTGATATTCGACAGGTAACGCCCGATACCCGTGCCGTTGATACCGGGATTGGTGGCCAGACTGATGAGATTACAGATCAGATTGGAGATGACACCGGAAGTGTTATCAACAATGCGCCTGCCATCACTGTTACTGCCAATAACTTCACCGAAGATAGTGGTGCTGCTGCTGGTGATGTGGCTGCAACTTACGTTGCCACTGATCCTGACGGGGATGCGCTGACCGTATCTTTCACTCCCGGTACCAACACTAATGGTCATTATGTTCTTAATAATGGCCGGGTAGAACTCACCCAGGCCGGTGTTGATGCGATTAATGCCGGACAGCCTCTGGACCCTGTCGATCTGACCGTCACCGATGATGGTAATCCTTCCCAATCTGCCAGTGATAGTGATACGCCGGTTGTGACGACTGTCAACGACGCTCCGACTATTGATGTCACCGCTAATAACTTCACTGAAGATAGTGGGGCACAGGCAGGTGATGTTGCCGGAACATATGTTACCCGTGATGAAGAAGGGGATAACCTGACGGTAAGTTTCACTCCGGGTACCAATACCAATGGACATTATGTACTTGCCAATGGTCGTGTGGAGCTGACGCAGGCAGGTGTCGATGCCATTAATGCTGGGCAGCAATTAGACACCATTGATCTTACCGTCAGTGATGACAACCTGACCGGACAGGACAGAGATGATCCTGTTGTTACCACAGTAAATGATGCACCAACCATTGATGTCACCGCCAATGACTTTACTGAGAACAGTGCGGCCGCAAACGATGTAGCGGCAACTTATGCTACAGGTGATGAGGATGGAGATAATCTGACCGTCAACTGGAATGGCCCTGTTCCTTCTGATCCAGATGGCGATCCGTTATATCTGCTGGACACTGCTAACAATAGAGTGTTGCTGACACAGGCAGGTGCTGACCACGTCAACGCAGGGAATGACCTGCCACCGGTGAACCTGACCGTTACCGATGACGGTGCCGGCAATCTGACCGGACAGGACAGTGATGACCCGAATGTCACCACCGTCAACGATGCGCCGGAGATCGATGTCACCGCCAATGACTTCACCGAGAACAGTGCCGCAGCGAACCAGGTCGCAGCCACTTACACGACTGCAGATGAAGACGGCGATAACCTGACCGTCAGCTGGACCGGCGGTAATGTGCCATCTGACCCGGATGGTGATCCGCTGTATCAGCTGGATACCGCCAACAACCGGGTGCTGCTGACCCAGGCCGGCGCCGACTATGTCAATGCTGGCAATGATCTGCCACCGGTGAACCTGACCGTTACCGATGACGGTGCCGGCAATCTGACCGGACAGGACAGTGATGACCCGAATGTCACCACCGTCAACGATGCGCCGGAGATCGATGTCACCGCCAATGACTTCACCGAGAACAGTGCCGCAGCGAACCAGGTCGCAGCCACTTACACGACTGCAGATGAAGACGGCGA
>CANDOC010000010.1 GCA_947387575.1 Spongorhabdus nitratireducens | reverse complement strand
TGGGGTGTCGCCAAGTGGTAAGGCAACGGGTTTTGATCCCGTCATGCGCAGGTTCGAGTCCTGCCACCCCAGCCATACGAAACCGTCGCGTTCTGACTCTATATTCTTACTCTAAACCGGCTGATAAAGCACAGGGTCACCACCGTGTCGAAGATGATGGTATTTTCTGGTAATTCCAACCCGGAACTTGTCCAGAAGGTTGTAGATCACTTACATATTCCCCAGGGCAAGGCATTTGTCGGCTGCTTCAGTGACGGTGAAGTCGCTGTAGAAATTCAGGAAAACGTACGGGGGAAGGATGTATTCATCATTCAGTCCACCTGTGCTCCGACTAATGACAACCTGATGGAACTGATTGTTATGGCAGATGCCATGCGTCGTTCCTCCGCTGTTCGGGTAACTGCTGTACTGCCGTACTTTGGTTATGCCCGTCAGGATCGTCGTCCCCGCTCCACCCGTGTACCGATCAGTGCCAAAGTTGTTGCTGACATGATTGCCAGCGTTGGTGTTGACCGCGTACTGACCGTTGACCTGCATGCAGATCAAATCCAGGGCTTCTTCGATATTCCGGTAGACAACATCTACGGAACACCGATTCTGCTGGACGACATCGAGCGTCGCAATTTCGAAAATATCATGGTTGTTTCTCCGGACCACGGTGGTGTTGTTCGTGCCCGTGCTGTTGCCAAGCAGCTGAATGCAGAACTGGCCATTATTGACAAGCGTCGCCCGGAAGCGAACCGTGCTGAAGTGATGAACATTATCGGTGACGTTAACGGCCGTACCTGTGTTCTGATCGACGATATGGTCGATACTGCCGGTACCCTGTGTCAGGCTGCCCACGCTCTGAAAGAGAACGGCGCCAAGCAGGTTTACGCTTACTGCACCCACCCTGTGCTGTCCGGCCGTGCGCTGGAAAACGTAGCCAACTCTGTACTGGATGAGCTGGTTGTGACCAATACCATTCCGCTGACTCCGGAAGCACAGGCCATTGATCGTATCCGTCAGCTGGATATGTCCCCTCTGATTGCTGAATCTGTGCGTCGTATCAGCAATGCAGAATCAATCAGTGCAATGTTTCGTTAATCATTGACTGATAAACAGGCCTGCGAAGTAGAATCTCTATTTTTCAGGCCTGTTATTTTTTAATTCCCTTTACGCTTTTCCCTTCCCTGTCTAGATTGTCAACAGCCCCTAAACACGTAATAACAAAATTCCAGGTTTACATTCTGTTCTACAAGAGTGACAGGTATGGCTGAAGGACAATCGACCTCGGTACGAAAACTGGTAGCTGTTACTTCACTGGGAGGGTTTCTGGAATTATATGATTTCAGTATTTACGCCATTATGGCGAACCATATAGCTTCACACTTTTTCCCTGCTGATGATCCTTCCATTTCCTTATTACTGACCTTTGCAACCTTCACTGTAGGATATTTTGGTCGCCCGTTAGGCGGGCTGATATTTGGTCATCTGGGTGACCGTTATGGCCGCAAAAAGACATTTGCAACGACGGTTCTGTTGATGGCGTTGTCCACAGCGCTGATCGGTATCCTTCCGGATTACAGTCAGATTGGTTTGCTGGCTCCTGTATTGCTGATTGTGTTGCGAATTGTGCAGGGCTTTTCTTTAGGGGGGGAATTACCCGGCGCTATAACCTATATCTCGGAAGCCAGACCTGAAAAACGGGGTTTCTATTGTGGCGTGCTCTATATGGCACTGCTGAATGCGCTGGCTCTGTGCTGCATTATTCAGTGGCTGCTCTCCAGTGTGCTGGGGCAACAGATGATGCATGACTGGGGTTGGCGTATTCCGTTTCTTTTTGGTGGTTGTCTGGGATTTGTCAGCTATCAGATTCGTCGCCAGTGTCATGAAAGTGGTTTGTATAAGCTTTTGGAACAGACAAAGCAAAGGGAATCCATTCCGGCTAGAACCGTACTGGTGAAATACCCCCGTGAGCTGCTGCTGGGTGTCATTATGGTGGCCTTCTGTGGTTCGGCCGTCATCTTTTATGGCCAGTACATGCAGGGATTTATTGTCCGAAATGTTGAATTCGATCCCGGCCATTTTGCCGGAATATTGGCACTGGCTTATATGCTGTCATCCCCTGTGTGCCTGATAGGTAAGCTGGTGGATGGTCAGTTCAGGCGCCCTCTTTTTATTGCACTGAGTTTGCTTGTACTGGTGGGGTCACCTCTGTTTTTGCATTGGTTGATGAGTGGCTCGGCCAGTAAACTCCCAGCCGCTTTCGGGATTGCGATCCCTTGTGCCTTGGTGACGGGGACTATTCCGGCCATGTTGGCTGACCTGTTCCCGACCAGTGTTCGCTACAGTGGTGTTGCGCTGGCTTATAATCTGGGTTTTTCTTTTTTCGGTGGGACAGCGCCGCTGATAGCAACGTCACTTATTGAAGTGACCGGAGACTACAGGTCTCCGGCGTTATATTTAATGGCTACTTCAATGATTGCTCTGTTATTTGCCCTTTTCAGTTTCCGTTCAGGTATTTTTTCTCCTTCACGTCAATTGGCCTGAGTCGGGTTGAGGGCAGAGCTTTTCGGGAACATACAGTTTTAGCGTTAGCGCGCTTCCTGCCAGGAAAGCTCCGCCGAGGATAATCAGGTTGTTAACACCAAGCAGGGTCAGGAGTGAGGCGCTGAGACCTCCCAGAATAAAGGAGAAAGCAAAAAGGGAGGATGCGATGCCCATCGCCCAACCCTGACTTTCACTGTCGGCACAGTCACTAAAGAGAGCCAGCGTTGATACATAAGCCACCACAATGGCCATGGACCATAACAAGGCAATTATCCAGTGAGCTGCTATAGAGAAGTCCAAAGCAAACAAGACTGAAAATATCGCACTACAGAATAGTGAAGCTATTGTAAGTATCCGCGGTGTATACCGCTTCTGCAGCCAGGGTAACAGCCACAGGATGGCAATCATGCCGCCGCTACCGGCACAGACTGCACTGAACAGGCCCAGCTCCACAGGAGAGTAGTGGTAGTGACTGGCCAGATAGATATAAAAGAACTGATACACCATACAGTTACCGGTATGAAACTGGATATGGCACAGGCTGAGGCGACGAATATTCCTGTTATTAAAAGCGGCTCGGAAAGTTCGGACCGGAAGTAACCAGTCAACAGGTTCCTGGGCTCTGGTTGTTACCGTTTCTTCCAGTCTCAGATAAATCCAGATCATGGATCCCAGTGCCAGTGCGCTGATGGCCACAAAAGGCCAGTACAGACCAAATCCGGCCAGGGCCGCACCCATGCCGGGGCCCAGAAAGTGAGCGGAGACATTGGCCAGTGTAATGCGGGATAGGTTCTGAGTCTTGGTATCTTCAGTGCTGAGATCGATGATACTGGCCTGACCAATAGCCGTAGCTCCGCACATCAGTCCGGCACACAGCCGGCCAAGCAAGAGGAGGGATACCAATCCAGAAGCCATGGAGACCCCCATCAGCCCGAATGAGAACAGGAGTCCGACCATACACAGCATCAGGGTTTTTCTACGTCCCCAGTGGTCACTGAGGTCTCCCAGAACGGCTGCTCCTAAAAACATACCCAGTGGGAAAATGGCAAATGCAATGGCCTGAGCCAGGTCCCGAACGGTATCAGGGCTTGCTGCCAGAAAGATATCTTCAGCAAAAGCAGCGACGATCATCGGCGTAACAAGACCGAATGACATAATGTCGACGAAAATTGCACTCATGGCGGGTAACACCCGCTTTAAATTGCTGTCTGAGATCACGGCAGGACTCATTTAATAAAATGTTCTTTTAATGATCGACCATAAGGCCGACAAGTTCCTGCCGGTGTGGCAAAGAGCGTAATTCTTAATAATAAGTGCATAAATAAACGCTATGCTTTGCATTCCATTCATTTTTTGTACTGGTTTAATGAACAGATCAAGATGAATAAGAGCGATATGGATTTCCAGGCCACTCTTGGCGGGAGAGTTCTCAGTGCTGCTAAAAAGTATGAATCCAGACCCGCTTTATGGGCTGAAGGTGAATATCTTTCTTATCAGGAGGTATTGCAGCAGGCCTGTTCTCTGGCTCAGGTAATGCCTGATACCGGAGAAGGGAGAGCAGGTGAGAAAGTTGGTGTTTTTGCCAGCCGTACATCCAGCGTTTACTGCAGTTTGCTGGGAGTGTTGTTGGCCGGGAGCTGTTATGTTCCTCTGAATCCGCGTTTTCCGCTTGAGCGTCTTGACTTCATTGTGGGCCGGGCTGGTATTCGCACCTTATGTGTTGATTCTGCCTGTGAAGAAAAAGCTGCGGCATTGCTGGCTGTGGTCAAATATGAATGCCAGGTCATTTTGCTTGGTTGCAGGGGCCGGCTTCCTGCTTGGGCGGAAGAATTGAAGGGAAAGCATAAGTTTGTACTGGCTGATGAGCTGCCTTCTCCTGAACGCTGGTCTGCTCCCCAAAGCTTGAAAGTAGAGGATCTGGCATATTTGCTGTTCACCTCCGGTACTACAGGTCAACCCAAGGGGGTCGGCGTCAGCCACGGCAATGTTGGGGCCTTCCTTGACCATATGCAGCAAACCTGGCCTCTGACGACTGAAGATCGTTGTACCCAGATCTATGAGTTGGCTTTTGATGTTTCGGTCAATGATATTTTTAGTTGCTGGCAGGCCGGAGCCTGTCTGTATGTAGTGCCGGAAACGGCTCTGCTTTGTCCGTCTGACTTTGTACGCAAGCATGAACTGACATGTTGGGGCTCGGTACCCTCCACACTGGGTTTTATCAAACGCTTTAACCGGCTCAAGCCGGATTATTTGCCCAGTCTTCGCCTCAGTTTCTTTTGTGGCGAAGCGCTGCCTGTCGAGATGGCTGTTGCCTGGGGAGCGACCGCACCAAACAGTCGGGTTATCAATCTGTTCGGGCCCACTGAAGCGACTATCGCGATTACTTCATATGAACTCGACAGAAATCAGGTTCCTGATCAGGCGGTGATGCCCATTGGGCTGCCCTTTGACGGACAGGGGGCTGTAGTACTGAATGAATCGGGTGAAGAAGTGACTTCAGGTGAAGAAGGTGAACTGTATCTGGCCGGTAGTCAGCTGGTAGCAGGATATTGGAAGGATGAAGAAAAAACCGGACAGACATTTGTAGAAAAAACTGTGACAGGCCATCCGTTTAATCGATGGTATAAGACTGGAGATATTGCCTCCGACAGTCAGTTTCAGGGACTGATCTTTCATGGCCGTAATGATTTTCAGGTCAAAATCAATGGCTACAGAATTGAACTATCCGAGATTGAAGGCGTCATCAGAGAGTTGGTGGAATGTAGCTGGCTAGCTGCTATCCCTTGGCCGGTAGATGAGCTGACGGGGGCTGCATCAGGCGTTGTAGTATGGGTTTCAGGAGAGTCGTCAGAAACAGCCGATCTGAAGCAGGTTTTAAAACTGTGCGGGAATAAACTGCCGTCGTATATGTTGCCGTCAGCGATCTACTGGATGAATACGCTTCCCAGAAATGCCAACGGAAAAGTGGATATTGCCGGGTTGCAGGCAGCGACCCGAGAGCAGGAGGAGTCTAAATGAACCAGGTCAGAGAATTGGTTTATCGGTTTATGGAACATAAAGGTGTCGACATAAATAGTCTGTCTGGAGATAGCTTGCTGCTAGAGCATTTAAAGTCGGTAGATTTGATGGAAATGATTGTGCAACTGGAGGCCGATCTGGGTTTAACGCTTGATCTGGCCTCTGCAGATATTGAGTCTATTATGTTGCTGGATGGCCTTCTTGGCTGGGTCAGCAGTTCACTTAGTAGCTGAAGGAAAAGTTTTTTGCAGTAGAGTTTCTTGCAGTATAGGGGATAGCAGTAGCCTTAATACGTTGCTGTGAAGTCTATGAGATTCATTGGTTCTGACTTGTCGATGGGTCGCTGCTGAAACGCCTTTTACACGTAGAACAGCACCGGCTCTTGTAGTATGCGAAAAAAATTGGGCATCATGTTTCTTTGAAAAGTAAATCGTCAGAAACGAATTTCCAGACCCTGATTCATGAAACTGGGTAAGCTCCACTGCATCAAGGACAGAGTCGCTTTCAGGAGATTGTAATCTTTTTCTGACGTCCATTCTGATCTTACGAGGTCCTACTGCAAAACAAGGCATAAAACTGTTCCAATTTGTAGAGCTCTTATCGTCGGTGATAGCTTTTTTTGCTCCTCTCTGAAGGTCGTCAAAATCGTGCAATGTAACGCCTTTATTTTTTATTGAAAAATAAACAAAGTCATATAGGTCAGCGTCAGGATACCAAAAATCGCCACGTTTCGATCGATCTTTAATGTGGTTTATCCAATATGTAACGATTGTTGGATTATCATGATTTAACCATTTTAAATACTCAAAAAAATCGAATGATTTTTCATGTCGAAAATCCAGTTGTTCCGGATCGCTATCGCATGGGTGAACTTCAAACCCTGCGCTCAAGCTTAAGGTAAGCTCAATAACTTGATCTGTCAGGGGGCCTGAAAATCCGGGGCTGTATTGATTGTAGTGCCTGACCTGTATAAATATCACCCTGGATCTTTCTCTTCGAGTACCGGGCTTAATTAGAATGGCATCATTGATAAGTGTAAGGCTTTTGCCTCTTCCTTCAAAATGAGTCCAGCCTTTTGAAATGACTTGGTTTCTATGAGTAATTACAAAGTGCTTTTTGGCATAGCTTAAAGGAGATGACGATACTATTACGCATAGGAATATAACCATTATTATTCTACGCATTTCAGTTTTCACGTCTTACGTTTTTAAAACTAGTAATATAGATAAAGTCTCTGTTTCTACAAGGAATGGCAATAATACGTTAGCAGAGTAAATAGCATGTTATTTAAAGAGCGTTCTATGAAAAGCAGAACGCTCTGTGACCTAAAAATTCAGGATTACTTGAATCGGGAAAAATCCGGTTTTCTTTTCTGCAGAAAAGCCCCAATAGCCTCTTTAGCCTCAGGCGACTGAAGCCCCTTAGCAAAAGCCTGGCCTTCACTGGCAATAGTTTCCTTCAGCTGGTTAAGCAACGGCTCCTTCATCTGCTTTTTGGCCAATCGAATCGCTGCAGGTGGTTGTGCAGCCAAAGCCTGGGCGCGTTGTCGGGCATAGCCCTGGACATCATCAACCACGCGATTGACTATGCCTGCTTCTCTGGCCTGTTCTGCGCTGAACGATTCGCCCAGTAACAGCATTTCTGCAGCCCGTTGATAACCTGCAAGATTGGGTAACAACAGACTGGAGCCTGCTTCAGGACAGAGACCCAGATTGACAAAAGGCAGCTGGAAAAGAGCATCAGGCCCGGCATATACCAGATCACAATGCATCAATATGGTCGTACCGATCCCCACGGCAGGGCCATTAACAGCCGCAATCAAGGGCTTTTCAAAAGAGACTGCAGCCAGGATAAACTGCATTACCGGGCTGTCCATGCTGGTGTTCGGGTTGTGGAAAAAGTCCATCATGTCATTGCCGGCAGTAAAGCAATCCTTTGAACCTGTCAGGCATACGACACGCACTTCAGGATCCGCGGATGCACTTTCCAGTGCATCGACCAGTGCTGTGTACATTTCCTGGGTAAGCGCGTTTTTCTTTTCTTCGCGATTCAGACTGATCGTCAGAATATTATTTTCAAGTGTCGTTTTTACAGGAGCATTCATAGTGCAACCCTTGTTTATTTTATGTGAGTGACTGTCAGTTATCTGACTTATGGTGGAAAGGATCGCAGAATACACGATCAATTGATGGCTGCTGCCGGCTTAGCCAGTCAGCAACAATCTGGGTGTGAGCTTCGGTACCGCAGATAAAAATATCAGCCCGTTGCAGTTGTGGATAATTTTCCAGATATGAAACAGTGTTATCAACCCGATCGATTCCGGTTATCGGATGATATTGAAAATTACGGGTTAATCCGGCGATATACTTCATTTCCCGCTCAAGATATAAATCAATCGCTGCATTGGTCACATGCAGCATCTCGATATTCCCACGGTGCTTCTGCCGAATGGCATCCTGTGCCGCGCCATAAAGCGCACCGATACCGGTATCGAATCCGACAAACAAAAGCGGAGCATTGGTATCTCCGGGATGATAATGACTGGCACCACGAACATTACCGACTGTCAGCTTGTCCCCGGGCTTCAGTTCCTCATGAACCCAGCGGCTGAACGGGCTGCTGATATGGCGTTCAACATGAAAGGTGATGTTGTTGGTTATTTCCGGCAGCGAAACAATGGAGAGATCACGACATTCATGCTTGTTTTGCCAGACTGAAAGATATTGCCCCGGGTGATAGTCCAGCGGATTACGAGGAGAGATAGTCAAAGCCTTGACTGTAGGGCTGAGTTCCTTGATTTCGGTAACAATGGCCTCAGTCTGCTGCTGCCGGTCAGGGCGGCGAATGGCAAGATTATTTCGGGGATGACACTGGCAGGCCAGAAAAGCCCCCTGCCTGATCTCGGTTGCTGACAGTCCCGATTGTGCTGTAGCCGGTGCCAGTCCCTGGGTGGTCTCCATCATGCAGGCATGGCACAGACCGGAACGACAGGAAAACGGCACCCGGACCTTTGCTTCCAGCAAGGCATCAAGTACCGATTGACCCGGTTTAACCGGATACTGCCGGCCTTCATACTGTACCCAGGGTATTGTTTCAGTATCTGAACCGGACATGCCCATCTCTTCTTGTATCATTCTTGTTCATGGCTGATTCGCATCATAACCAAGGTGATCGCATCTTTATAGGTGATTATGGTCGCTTATTTCAGATTTTCAGGCTCTTTGGTCGTTTTTTATTTCCCACTGGAAAGCACTTCAGGGTGTATATCAGCCTGGTCTGATAAATCCATGTAAACCATTGCTCCATAGACTGATATAATCGGCGCCGGGGCAAATCTCATAACAAATCATGGAGAACAAGTACACCATGACCATAATTCGCGAGCAGGACTTTATTCAAAGTGTTGCTGACGCTCTGCAGTATATCTCCTGTTACCATCCCAAAGATTTTATTGATGCGGTCTATTCCGCTTATCAGAAAGAAGAATCGCCGGCGGCAAAGGATGCCATGGCCCAGATTCTGATCAATTCCCGCATGTGTGCCGAAGGCAAGCGCCCGATCTGTCAGGACACCGGTATTGTTACCGTATTCCTGAAAATCGGCATGAATGTGCAGTGGGACAGCACCCTGAGTGTAGAAGATATGGTGAACGAGGGGGTTCGTCGTGCCTACACTAACCCGGACAATGTGCTGCGGGCTTCCATCCTGCACGATCCGGCCGGTCTGCGTAAAAACAGCAAGGACAACACGCCGGCTGTCATTCATATGTCTGTGGTACCCGGGGATACCGTGGATATAACCGTAGCAGCCAAAGGTGGCGGCTCCGAAAACAAAACCAAGATGGTCATGCTGAACCCCAGCGACAGCCTGGTGGACTGGATTGTCAAAACCGTACCGACCATGGGTGCCGGCTGGTGTCCGCCCGGGGTACTGGGTATTGGTATTGGTGGTACTGCAGAAAAAGCAGCGGTGCTGGCCAAGGAGTCTCTGATGGAGCATATCGATATCCACGAGCTGCGTGAGCGCGGTCCGCAGAACCGGGTTGAAGAGCTGCGTCTGGAAATCTTTGATGCGGTAAACAATCTGGGTATCGGTGCCCAGGGTGTGGGTGGTCTGACCACTGTGCTGGATGTCAAAATCCTCGACTACCCGACCCACGCTGCTTCCCTGCCGGTAGTGATGATTCCGAACTGTGCCGCTACCCGTCACGCCCACTTCGTACTGGATGGCTCCGGTGCTCATGAAATGACACCGCCAAGCCTGGAAGACTGGCCGGAAATTACTCAGGAAGCCAGCGACAATGTGCGTCGGGTTAACCTGAATGAAGTCACTCCGGAAGATGTACTGGAATGGCAACCGGGTGAAACCGTACTGCTGTCCGGCAAGATGTTGACCGGTCGTGATGCTGCCCACAAGAAGATGACCGAAATGCTGGCCAACGGTGAAGAACTGCCGGTCGATCTGAAAGGCCGCTTTATCTACTACGTTGGCCCGGTTGATCCGGTACGCGACGAAGTTGTTGGCCCGGCGGGTCCGACCACTTCAACCCGAATGGACAAGTTTACCGATACCATGCTGGAGCAGACCGGCCTGCTGGGAATGATCGGCAAGTCTGAGCGTGGCCCGACTGCTATCGAAGCGATCAAAAAGCACAAAGCCGTCTATCTGATGGCGGTGGGTGGTGCTGCCTATCTGGTGTCCAAAGCGATCAAAAATGCAGAAGTGCTGGCCTTCCCTGAGCTGGGAATGGAAGCCATCTACGAGTTTGATGTTAAGGATATGCCGGTAACGGTTGCTGTCGACAGCAAAGGTGAATCGGTTCACACCACTGGCCCTGCTGCGTGGAAAGTGAAGATTCAGGAAGCGCAGAAGCTGGAAATTCAGTAGCAAAACCTCTATTGCCGCTGGTCTCACTACTTGAGCCGGCGGCATATAACTTCTACAACTCATCTGATGCAGATATTTCTGAATATGAACTTGATGATTTTATCCAGCTCTCAACCTCTGCAAAATAATCTAGGCATTTTTTGGATCTGGTTGCACACTCCCAGATGACTAGAACTCTCCAGTCGATCTCTAATAATGCTTGTTTTACTTTTTCGTCCCTGCTTACATTGCCAGAGAATTTTTTCTGCCAGAATCCTGTTCTACTTCTTGGAGAATATGCCAGTCGGCAGCCTTGATGATGATGCCAGAAGCAGCCATGGACAAAGATTACCGCTTTATACTTACGCAAAACTATATCTGGACGGCCTGGTAATTTTCGATCGTTCAGGCAGTATCTGAAACCTGAAGAAAATAGATACTTTCGAACGAGTAATTCAGGTTTTGTGTTTTTGCTCCTGATTCTGGACATGTTTTGTGAACGGGTTGCACTATCTACTGTATCTGTCATATTGGCCTGTAATGGGTTACCTGGTATGCTGCTTGCTATAGATTTTATCAGTCAGGTTTATATGCATCAGTCAATCCCATTTGTGGATATATTCGCAGGGCCAGGCGGCCTAAGTGAGGGCTTTTCATCGTTCTCAGTTGCTACCTCGGGCGAAGATTTCTATCCATTCAGAAGTATTATATCTGCAGAGAAAGAAGAGTCCGCCTTTCATACTCTACGTATGAGGGCTTTTCTGCGTTTCTTTATATATAACAAAAAGTATGACTGCCCTCCTGAAATCTATATTGATTATGTAACGGCAAAGACAAATAACGAGAAGAAATCTCCTGCTTACATATTGGCGGATATTCTTCACGTTGAGCTTGAAGACTATAAGACTGACTCTGAATTTAAAACTCTACTGGCAGGTTCATTAAGAGATCGGTGGCAAAATTTTTCTAAGGACTATTCTGATGAGCTAGATGACATACTTAATGCTGCTTTGCATGCTCGTGAAGAAGTTAAGCATTTTGAGCTTGGAGGTGGCAAAAATACCTCTAACTCAGGTGATATAACCCCGCACATAGCGATCGCTTTAAGACGATTTAACAACAATGAGGCTTCCAAGAATGATTTTATCCTGGTGGGAGGCCCTCCCTGCCAGGCTTACTCTAATGCGGGTCGGTCCAGGCGTAGTGGTAATGTTAAAAGCTACACTTGTGATGAAAGTGGCGAGTATGTTTTCGATAGAGACCCCAGAGCTACTTTGTATAAGGAATATCTGAAGGTTCTTAATCAGAATGAACCTGCATTTTTCGTCATGGAAAATGTCAGAGGTATGCTTTCAGCACAATTTTCTTCTGAAAATGGAACAAAAGAGCCAGTATGGAAAAGGGTTGTTTCAGAGCTTCATAACCCTAGTAAAAGTTTGGGCTCAAATACCTCTGGTAAGAAATATACAATTACTTCTCTTGTACCTGGCAAAGATTGTTATTATGACGGTGAAATTGAAGATTTAGACCGCATTGACCCAAGAGACTTCTTACTCAGAGCTTCTGACTATGGTGTTCCACAGCACAGAGATAGAGTTATATTGCTCGGTATAAGGGAGGACCTTTTGGAGGGTTTCTCAAAGCAGGCTGTTTTAAGTAATGCAAAGCTGCCATCTACCGAGAATCATGCGGTTTCAGTAGGAACTGCAATTAATGACTTGCCACCTCTTTTCAGTACATTGAGCTCAATGGCTGAATTAGGAGGGAAGAAAAAAAGTGTTAAAGCCAGTGAATCTGAAGCTAAATGGAAGGTATTGGTACCACAGCTGATTAGAGACATTATTTCAGATATTGAGCACCCTGATTCTACTTTGTCTCTAGAATCTATCAGTAATCTCATGTCTGAAAATGAAGAATTAAAAATAGATGACAGATGTTTGTCAGATAAGTTGAAAGAAGTGCTTCAACATAGAATAACTGAGCTTTTATCCGAAACTGAAAGAAAAATTAGTACCTTAACTGCCGACAAAGAACCTCCTTTTACTCTAGGCGATTATCAATGGAAGTCAGGTCAGCCAAGCTCTGAGCTTTTAAGTAACTGGTATAAAGCTAAGTCCAAAGGGCTACCAGCTATAAACCATTATTCCCGTGGTCACATGGATACAGACTTGGCAAGGTATGTCTATATTGCCTGCTATGCAGTTGCATACCAAGATATGCAGGAAAAAATACGGTCAGTATTTCCTAGTTTCGACGCTATGAAGGCAAGAGATTTTCTGTCGAAAAAGTGCAGGATATCAGACAGGGTAAATATTGATCATTTAAAGGAGGCTGGCCTCCAGCCATATCATCAAAATACTCAATCTTTTGTAGACCGATTCAAAGTCCAAAGAGCGGAAAGTCCATCTACTACTGTTACCTGCCATATATCAAAGGACGGACATTACTACATCCATCCTGATCCTGTTCAATGCAGAAGCCTTACAGTGCGTGAAGCGGCAAGGCTACAGACATTTCCAGACAATTACTTTTTTGAAGGAAAGCCTACGCAGCAGAGAACTCAGGTTGGTAATGCTGTACCACCTTATTTGGCTCTGCATATATCTAATGTACTGTTTAGTCTATGGAATAAATTGCTCTAAGGATTATTAGCTTTAAATAGATATTTAAGCCCTGCGCTCACGCCGCGGGGCTTTTTTATGTTTACCTCAATATATTTTCGTACATTTTCAATATATACGAAAATATATTGACAGTCTTTTTTGTTATGTGTACTATTGTTTATATTGTACATATGGTGGCATTTATGGCTAGAGAAGAAGATAGAAAAAAGTTCAAGGAATTGGCAGAGAAACGCGTAAATAAAGCATTAAAAGATATAAAGCTGATTGGAAATCTATCAAATAGAAGTAATTATGATTACACAGATCAGGATGCAAAAAAAATATATGGAGCTCTTAAAAAGTCTCTGGATGAGATGAAAGCTCGATTTGATAGCAATGGTTCTAACGAAGATGAAGGCTTTAAGCTGTAATCTATAGTGAAAGGAGATTCACTTTGTCAGATTGGTTTTTTCCTCTGCTTGGAGGCGGAGAAGAGCAAGGACTCAATGAGTCTGGAATTCAGACTTTTAAGAAAGCATCTGCACTTGGTAGAGAAACCTGCCAGAATATTGGTGATGTTCGTGACGGTTCAGGAAAACCTGCAATAGCAACCTTCGAACTTATACACCTACCTATAGAAGAGTTCCCGGGTTTAGAGCAGTTCAAAAAATGTTTTGAATCATGCAGGGACTATGTTTTAGCTGGGTTGAAAGATGGTACCGGGAATGAAAAAGAGTTCTTTCGTAATGGTATAAAAATATTAAACTCGAAGACTATACCTGTACTCCGAATTGGAGATGAAAATACTACAGGCTTAGTAGGCGATGATAGTGATAGGACAAAACCATTTTTTCGATTACTTAAGCAACAAGGCTCTAGTTCTGCACAAGGGGTAGGTGGTGGAACTTACGGCATAGGTCAACGAGCACCATTTGCTCACTCAGCACTTCGAACAGTTTTTTATTCAACAAAAACACCAGATGGTAATGCTTTCATTGCTAAATCAATTCTGGCAAGTTTTCCGCACCCAGAGGGCAGTGAAATCACTCAAGCAAAGGGTTGGTGGTGCGAAAAAAGTACAGATGGAAAATCTTGGAATACCATACGACAAACTAGCACTATTCCCAAAAGATTTTTGAGAGAAAACATCGGTACTGATTTGTGGGTTGTTGGCTTCAATAGTAGCGACTGGGAGAAATCAATAAGGCACTCTATTCTCGAGAACTTTTTCGCTGCAATTGAAAATAATCAGTTGGTCGTTAAGCTCAAAGAAAGTGATTGTCTTTTATCTGAAATATCTTCTGGAAATTTAGACCATCATCTTAAAGTGGCTGCTGAAGAAGCATTTTCCGAGCAAAATCATTCTGAATATACAAGCGGGCTTGGTTCAACAGTCTATTTTCATAAGGCCCTAGTTTCTCCACTAAATGGAGAACCCTTTACTACAGAAATTGCAAAGATTGGCACTGTCAAACTCTATCTTTACAGAGACAATGAAAATAAATCAATGCCAGACAGATGGGCAAAAATGCGATCTCCTCGTATTATTGTTCAGCACCATGGGAGCAGGCTTTTAAGTAACTTCGCAGCAGTATTAATCTGTGATAATGAGGATGGTAATCAATATCTTGCTCAGCTTGAGGGAGCTACTCATGAATGCTGGGATATAGAAGAAACAAGAAACTGGTCTACTGAACAGAAGAACGAAGCCAAAAAAGTACTAAATAGTATAAATGCCTTCGTGAGAAATACCTTAAAAAAAGTACGAGGTGAAAATCTTCAAGATGAGGAGGACATTCCTTTCTTAGGTAGATATTTACCATCTGAAGATGATGGTACTAACACTAAACCTGGAAATGAACTGACAGGCCAAAACTCTGATCAAGAAACTGGAGAAAAAAGAAGTAGAAATAAGAAAGCAGTAGTCCAAGTTACTGCAGCAAAACTCCCAAGGCCTTCTGCAAATGAACAGGATGATAAGCCTAGTTCAGGAAAGAAAGGGAAAAAGGCGTCTAAAGGGGAAAAGTCTCCCTCTGGAGGCAAAGGAAAAAGTGCGGGTTCTGAAGGTGCAGGACAAGGAAAAAAGCAAAAAGTTTTTGACTCAACAGTTGTGAATTTCAGAAGTTTCATTTCATATAAGAAATACAAAATAATTTTGACTGCAAAAAAAGACCTTTCAGGAATACTCAAGCTGAAAGCTATTGGAGAGGATAATGACTACCCCATTAATATAACTAAAGCAATCTCTGTTGATAATGGTGAGCATCTTTCTGTAAGCGATAGCCAAATTCTCGGCATCAACTTAATCAAAGGTCAGAAAACAACTTTATTAGTTGATATTAACTCTGATACAGAGCTTTGCCTTTCAATGGGGAATTAAGTATGAGCACTTATTTTTCATATCCATACCCAGTTTTAGGTAATGGTGATGATATAGGATCAGAGATACATGACCCTATTGTCGAATGTGATATTTCTGATGAAACTTTGAAAATCAATATTTCTGATTTATATACTAATTATCAGTATATTGATGACTTGATTTGTGACAATAAAGCAATTTGGCAAATAAGATTACTATGCCCACGAACATACGTCAGGCAAACATATACAACTAAAGATAAACAATGGGTGCATCATTGTTTGGGACAAGATTTCGAGGGAACTGTCAACGTAGAGATACAGGTAGTAGCAAATGCTGAAATGCCTAACTATAAGCCAATTGCTATGCATCAGGATTATAGTGATACTTCTTTCCATATAAAGCCTGGCGAAACCTTATCATCGCAAGCAACATATACATTTAATGTAGATAAAGATTATGACCCTTTAAAAGCGCCTGTTTCTTCAATTCTGAAGATAAGAAAAGGTGTACATAAAGAAGGTGCTTATAACGCTATTTTTGAAGAAGACTTCATTACAGTTGAGTTATCTGAAAAAGACTGGAGTGAGTATGCTGGAATACGGGATAGAATCCCTTCCTTTTTGCATGCCTCAATCGTCTTACCAGTCATTGCTGAAGCTATATCTCTTATGGATCGGTTTGAGTCAAATATCTGGTCTTCTCGCTTGAAAGAAATAATTTCGAACAAGGAAATCACTAGTAGCTCTTCATATGTTATTGCTCAGGAAATTCTTAATTTTCCTTTACAGAGAGCTTTTCTTGATATCAACGCATCTCTTGATAAGGGTTAAAAATGGATTCTTTAAAAATATTAAACAGCTCATCATTAAGTAAACTTCGTAGTGCTTTGCTTAATTCTGAAGATATACCTGAGCTATATCTAAACTCTGATATTAGACCTATATTCACAGAAGATTGTTTCGTAAATACAACTATAAAGGTGCCTTCAACAGTACCAAACCTAAAAGTTGATATCACCTCTGATAGGACTAGAGCAAAGGACGATGCCAAGAATGCACTGTTAATATATGAATACTTAGGTTCTCTTAGTCGCACCCAAGCATCAGATACTAGACTCTGGGTAACTCTTACGCACTCAATATTCTGGGATTATACCTTTGCTCGCTGGCCTTCAATCAGCAAAAACAGCTATATTCTTGAGCATTGGTTCGAGAAAAAAGGTGGGGGGCTCGGAGCTTTAAGAAGAAACTCCATCTCACGGTTATGGTGGGCTGCTTATTTGACCGTAGCTCCTTGGGAAAGAAACTCTGAGCTAGATGTTTTCAAATCATCAGATAGAGAAAAGTATACTCATATTCTTCTTTCGCAACAGCAAATATTCTTTGATGTATTAGAAAGAAGTTATGGCAGTAGTGACAAGGTAAGAATTTGCTTGCTGGATGCTTTATCGCACTTTCTTCCGAAAGTTAAGTCCAAGGATAATTTGTCTAAATCTGTTGTGAAAAAACTAAGTCTACTTATTAAGCATAAGCAGCTTGAATCAATCAGTATCAATAGTTTAAGAAAAGAGCTATACGATTTGGTTGAATCTTGTGTTTGATGTTTCAATTTTATACATGACCGAATTAGCTTTGTCATGTATAAAAAAACCAAAGAATTATATATAAACAAGATTGTTTGGAAGGGTTTGAATTCAGGGTGCTGATTTGTCGGCACCCTGAAATTATATCGATTTATCCTTCCAGCTTCTTCTTCAGAATCTGGTTAACCATTCCCGGGTTAGCCTTGCCTTTGGAGGCCTTCATGCACTGACCCACAAAGAAGCCAATCATCTTGCCGCGCTTTTCAACCGGCGCTGCACGATAATTATCGACCTGCTGGGCATTGGCCGCCAGTACTTCGTCAATCATGGTTTCGATTGCACCGGTATCGGTTACCTGCTTCAGGCCTTTCTTCTCGATCACTTCATCCGCATCTTTGCCTTCACCATTCCACAGGGCTTCAAACACCTGCTTGGCGATTTTGCCGGAGATGGTATTGTCCTTGATACGCAGAATCAGACCGCCCAGCATTTCGGCTGTAACCGGGCTGTTGCTGATAGCGATTTCATTCTGGTTCAGGGACTTGGACAGTTCACCCATTACCCAGTTGGCAGCCAGTTTGGCATCACCACTGGTTTTGGCAGTAGCTTCAAAGTAAGCGGCTGTGGTCTGGTCGCCGGACAGAATTTCAGCGTCGTATTCGCCCAGACCCAGATCGCGGATAAAGCGTGCTTTCTTGGCATCCGGCATTTCCGGCATTTCGCCACGCAGCTTGTCCAGCAGGCTGTCTTCTATCACTACCGGCAGCAGATCGGGGCAGGGGAAGTAACGGTAGTCGTTAGCTTCTTCCTTGCTGCGCATGGAGCGGGCTTCGTCGGTGTCGCCGTTGTACAGGCGGGTTTCCTGAATGACGGTGCCGCCGTCTTCAATCAGATCGATCTGGCGTTCGATCTCCTTGTTGATGGCGCGTTCCATAAAGCGGAAAGAGTTCAGGTTCTTGGTTTCGGTACGGGTGCCAAGCTTGCTCTCACCTTTCGGACGTACAGAAACGTTGACGTCGAAACGCATAGAGCCCTGAGACATTTCACCGTCGCAGATACCCAGCGTAGTAACGATAGAGTGCAGCTTCTTGGCAAAAGCAACCGCCTCTTTGGCGTTACTCATATCCGGCTCGGTTACGATCTCGATCAGCGGCGTACCGGCACGGTTCAAGTCAATACCTGACATACCCTGGAAGTCTTCGTGCAGGCTCTTGCCGGCATCTTCTTCCAGGTGCGCGTGATGGATGCGAACCGACTTGCTGCTACCGTCGTCCAGCATGATATCGACATGACCGGCACCCACAATCGGACGCTCCAGCTGAGTGGTCTGGTAGCCCTTGGGCAGGTCAGGATAGAAGTAGTTTTTACGTTCGAAGGCGTTGATCTTGTTGATCTCGGCGTCAATACCCAGACCAAATTTGATGGCCATATTTACTGCTTCGGCGTTCAGTACCGGCAGTACGCCCGGCAGACCCAGGTCAACCGCGCAGGCCTGTGTGTTCGGAGCCGCACCAAATGCGGTGGAGGCGCCGGAAAAAATCTTGGTTTTGGTGGCGAGCTGGACGTGAATTTCCAACCCGATAACCGCTTCCCATGCCATGTCTAAAACCTCGTCTTGGATGCGTTTCAGGCTGTCAGGCCAGTTGGAGATTGCAGGTGCCAGTCAGTAACCTGCTGGAACTTGTGACCGATATTCAGCAGTCGGGCTTCGTCAAAGTCACGACCGATAATCTGCAAGCCAACCGGACGACCATTTACAAAACCGGCAGGTACAGACATACCCGGCAGGCCAGCCAGGTTGAGGGAAATGGTGTAGATATCCTGCAGGTACATGGATACCGGATCCTTGGTGTTGGCACCCAGATCAAATGCAGGAGTCGGTGCGTTCGGGCCCATCAGTACATCAACTTCGGACAGTGCCTTGGTAAAGTCTTCACGAACCAGACGACGAATCTGTTGTGCCTTGCGGTAGTAGGCATCGTAGTAACCGGAAGACAGCGCATAAGTGCCGACCAGAATACGACGCTGCACTTCTTCACCAAAACCTTCGCTGCGGCTGCGCTTGTACAGGTCTTCCAGATTCTTCGGGTTTTCGCAGCGGTAACCGAAACGAACGCCGTCAAAGCGGGACAGGTTGGTGGAAGCTTCAGCCGGTGCAATAACATAGTAAGCGGGCAGGGACAGTGCTGCGTTCGGCAGGCTGACTTCCTTGATAGTGGCGCCCAGCTTCTCGTATTCGCGGATAGCATCGCGAACAACCTGCTCTACGCCGCTGTCGAGACCTTCGGCAAAGAACTCTTTTGGCAGGCCGATCTTCAGGCCGTCCAGAGGTTTGTCCAGATCAGCGGTGTAATCCGGTACTTCCTTATTAATGCAGGTGGAGTCTTTCGGGTCGAAACCGGCCATTACATTCAGCATCATCGCTGCATCTTCAGCGGTACGGGTCATCGGGCCCGCCTGATCCAGACTGGAGGCGTAAGCGATCATACCCCAGCGGGACACACGGCCGTAGGTCGGCTTGATACCGGTAATGCCACACATGGAAGCTGGCTGGCGAATGGAGCCGCCGGTGTCGGTACCGGTTGCACCGGCTGCCAGCTGGGCAGCGATACAGGCAGCACTGCCGCCGGAAGAACCACCGGGAATGGCTTTAATATCCCACGGGTTTTTTACCGCACCGTAAAAGCTGTTTTCGTTGGAAGAGCCCATGGCGAACTCATCCATATTGGTTTTGCCCAGCATAATCGCACCGGCATCGCGGAAATTGGCGGTAACGGTGGATTCGTAAGGGGCAATAAAGTTGTCCAGAATTTTGGAGCCGCAGCTGGTGCGAACGCCTTCGGTGCAGAACAGGTCTTTGTGAGCCAGTGGAATACCGGTCAGGGCATTGAAGTCTCCGGCAGCACGGCGGGCATCGGCCTGACGGGCCGCTTCCAGCGCCTGATCACCGGTCACGGTGATGTAGCTGTTAAATTGTGGATCCAGAGTTTCAATGCGGCCGAGGTAATGTTGAGTCAGCTCAACGCTGGAAATCTCACCTGCGGCCAGCGCTTTTGACTGTTCAGCCAGTGTTTTTTCGTGCATGGGTTCGGTTCGTAATCAGGTTAATAAAGGATGCTGCCGGAATCGGGAACAGGGCGGCGGGCATCACTCAATAACTTTGGGTACCAGGAACAGGCCTTCTTCGGTGGCCGGTGCGTGCTGCTGCAGTTTTTCACGCTGGTCAGTTTCGGTTACTTCGTCAGCACGCAGGCGCTGAACCGCATCCAGCGGGTGAGCCATAGGCTCGATACCTTTGGTATCGATGGCCTGCATCTGGTCAATCATTCCGAGAATGCCTTGCAGGCTCTCTGTAGTGCGTTCAATCTGGGTTTCGTCTATAGACAGACGCGCAAGGTGGGCAACTGCTTCCACCTCTTTTCGGTCAATGGCCATGCTGTCGCTCCGGCTTGTGAAAACCAGCTAAATGCTTTTAGGCAGGTTTGGGTGTAATCTGGAACTTCATGAAAAACTCGATACTCGAATCCATAACCGGAATGAGCATGCTGTTTTTTCATGGTGAGCAGCAGGCTAATGTAGGGGTATGACCGTTCAATCTCAAGTGCTGGACGTTATTTCCGTACTTCAGCACGATGATTTTGACCCAATGCCGTGATAACAGCAGAAATATGCGGTCAAAAGAATAAAAAAATCAGGCGTTAAATCAAGTCGGACATGATTCCGGGTTGCTGTAAACTTGCGCCGTTGATACATTTGCAGAATTATGGGAAGTGGTCTGCTGAGAGTGTTCGTCACTTTATAATATATACGGGCATGCAGTGGCTTGTTCATCAGGAGTGACCGTCATGAACGACCGTCAGGAATGAAGAAAACTGCATATTCAGGATTTTATGGCTGTTTCAACTGAACGCTGTCAACAGATCACTCGATTACCGAGGTAATCTCAACAGATGCTATTTCCGAAAAAATTACGCGGTTTGTTTTCCAGCGACCTTTCCATCGACCTGGGAACAGCCAATACACTGGTTTATGTACGTGACAAGGGTATCGTTCTTGATGAACCCTCTGTTGTTGCAATTCGCAATCATGGCAGCCAGAAAAGTGTGGTGGCGGTAGGTACCGACGCCAAGCGCATGCTGGGACGTACTCCCGGCAATATTACCGCCATTCGTCCGATGAAAGACGGGGTTATTGCCGACTTTGATGTCTGTGAACGGATGCTGCAGCACTTTATTAACAAGGTGCACGAAAATACCTTTATCCAGCCCAGCCCGCGCGTGCTGGTCTGTGTTCCCTGCAAATCAACCAAGGTTGAGCGCCGGGCGATTCGTGAATCGGTGATGGGTGCCGGTGCACGTGAAGCCTATTTAATTGAGGAGCCAATGGCAGCTGCCATCGGTGCAGGTCTGCCGGTTGAAGAAGCCAGTGGCTCCATGGTGGTGGATATCGGTGGTGGTACGACCGAGATCGCCATTATCTCGCTGAGTGGTGTGGTTTACTCCGATACCGTGAAGATCGGTGGTGACCGTTTTGACGAGGCCATTGTGACTTATGTGCGTCGCAATTACGGCAGCCTGATCGGTGATGCTACCGCTGAACGCATCAAGCAGGAAATCGGCTGTGCTTACCCCAGCGATGATGTATTGGAAATTGATGTGCGTGGTCGTAACCTGGCCGAAGGTATTCCGCGCAGCTTTACCCTGAACAGCAGTGAAATTCTGGAAGCACTGCAGGAATCTCTGGCTGCCATTGTGCAGGCCGTGAAGAGTGCTCTGGAGCAGTCTCCGCCGGAACTGGCTTCCGATATTGCCGAGAAGGGCATGGTGCTGACCGGTGGTGGTGGTCTGCTGCGTGACCTGGACACCCTGTTGAGTGAAGAAACCGGCCTGCCGGTGATTGTGGCTGAAGATCCGCTGACCTGTGTCGCCCGTGGTGGTGGCCGTGCACTGGATATGATGGACAAGCACCGCATGGATCTGCTCTCAACCGAATAACGGGATAAACGGTTCTGCCTGTTTCATGCTGAAGCGGGCAGCACTGCAAGCCTGGAGAGAAGACAATTAAACCGATATTCAAGCGTGGTCGCACCCTCTGGTCTCGCTTTCTGGTATTGGTCATTCTGTCACTGGCTCTGCTGTTTGTGGATCAGCGCATGAATTATCTGGCGCCGGTTCGCTCGTGGCTGACAGTGGCCGTTACTCCTGTTCAGTGGCTGGCTGATATGCCGGTTCGGCTGTGGTCAATGGTGTCCGATGCTTTTGTCTCCCGCAGTCTGATTCAGGAAGAAAATGCCCGCCTGAAAGCAAAAAACCTGATTCTGCAGCAGCAAGTGCTGAAACTGGAAGCACTGACAGCGCAGAATATTCGCCTGAAAGCCCTGCTCAATTCCACCGAGACGCTGGAAGATCAGGTGAAGGTCGCAGAGATCATTGGTGTCAATCCCGACCCCTCCGTGCAGCAGATCATTATTAACAAGGGCTCCCAGGATGGTGTGTTCCTTGGTCAGGCAGTACTGGATGCAACCGGGGTTATGGGACAAGTGGTGGAAGTCAGTCCGTTCAGTAGCCGGGTTATGCTGGTCACTGATGCCAGCAGCAGGATTCCCGCCGAGGTGAACCGCTCCGGCGTGCGCATGATTGCGGCCGGAACCGGATTGCCGGACAAACTGGACTTGTTACATGTTTCCGATACGGCAGATATCCAGGAAGGGGATCTGCTGACCAGTTCGGGCATGGGGCAGCGGTTTCCGGTGGGCTATCCGCTGGGTAAGGTGAGTCGGGTTGTACATGACCCGGGCAAGGCGTTTGCCCGGATTGAGGTCGTTCCTGCTGCTCATCTGAACCGAGGACGATTGGTACTGTTGCTGTTTTCTGAAACAGAATAGTTTTGTTTTACTGGTAACCGGCCTTGTCTGACGCCGGTTACCTGGCGTTACGAGTCATATATTTCATGGATGAAAGCCGCTTCAGGGAGAACTGTGGCGATGCACTCGGATTATGGAGTCATGATGGGGACTGCACGGGGGCAGTGGGTTGTCCTGCTGAGTGTGCTGGTAGCTTATGTCCTGAGTCTGGTACCGCTGCCTGAGGTATTGATGTCGGCCCGGCCTTACTGGCTGGCTTTGGTAGTGATGTACTGGGTACTGGCGTTACCGCAACGTTATGGTCTTTTTTTCGCCTGGGGTACCGGGTTGCTGCTTGATGTTATGGAAGGAGCGATCCTGGGGCAGAATGCGCTGACCATGGTTATGGTCAGTATGATTACCCTGAAGCTGCATCAGCGGTTGCGTATGTATCCCTGGTGGCAACAGTCTTTTATGGTGCTGGTGATTATTGGCATTGCCGAGATGATGAAGCTCTGGGTGAAAAGTGCCATTGCTAACCGTCTGCCTTCACTGTACATGCTGATGCCGGCATTAAGCAGTGCCTTTCTTTGGCCCTGGATTTACGCGATCCTGCGTTACCTGCGGCAGCGATTCAATGTGTCGTAATCAGGCTTTCTGTTTACTTCTTTGATTTAGGGGCTGTTGACAATTAAACATGCGACCAGCCGCCCATGGATTACGCCAGGTTAGGCGCGAGCTGTGCGGTGTGGTTATTCCACATAAACAGTGAGCAACGCGGCATGGCGTAATCCATGGGCGGCCCTTCGGGTTCATCACACAAGCCCTCATGCCACGTTGAACGGCTTGAACATGGAACCACCATGCCCCGCGCCGCTCGCCTTACCTGAGGGCTTGTGTGATGAACTGGTCACATGTTTAATTGTCAACAGCCCCTAGTTATATGTGCCTGTAGCCGTTGTGGCTACAGGCACACATCGACCTTTCATTTCGTTTATTTCTATAACCATCCGCAAAGGGCTTGGCCTGCGGTCGGGTTTTTCATATATCATGCAAGGGAATTGAAAGATTTTTGATTTCCGCATGATTTATCTGGCTTCACAATCGCCCCGGCGGGCAGAACTACTGCAACAGATCGGTGTGCCTTTTTCAGTATCCCCGGCGGATATTGACGAGACCCCGTTTGATCACGAGCAGCCGGAGGCTTATGTCCGCCGAATGGCAACGACCAAGGCGCAAACAGTCTGGCAGCGACTTGAAACGTCGCAATCAGCACCACTACCCCCTGTACTGGCAGCAGATACCAGTGTTGTTATTGATCAACAGATTCTAGGCAAACCGGCTGACCGTGAAGACGGTATCCGGATGTTGATACAACTTTCCGACCGAATTCACAGTGTTCTTACCGGTGTGGCTGTTTTCGATGGTAAACAGCTGCACCAGGCGGTGGTGGAAACCCGTGTGGTGTTTGCACCGATTGATAGGGCGCTGGCTG
Organism: Spongorhabdus nitratireducens; assembly: GCA_947387575.1. Taxonomy (GTDB): domain Bacteria; phylum Pseudomonadota; class Gammaproteobacteria; order Pseudomonadales; family Endozoicomonadaceae; genus CANDOC01. Next base: position 204,166 of record CANDOC010000010.1, on the reverse strand, counting down.
AACGCTACTGGAGTACCGGTGAACCGGTCGATAAAGCCGGTGGTTACGGAATACAGGGGAAGGGTGCAGTGCTGGTTGAGCGCATTGATGGCTGTTATTCCAATGTGGTCGGACTGCCGCTGGCAGAGACGGCGAAGCTGCTGAAAACATGCGGAGTAGGGTTTTGGCATTCTAATCCTTGAAAAGCAGCGGGCAGATGTTGAATGAGTGAAGAAATTCTAATGAATGTGTCACCGATGGAATCACGGGTTTCCGTGGTTGAAAACGGTGTACTACAGGAAGTTTATATCGAGCGCAGTCGCAGCCGGGGCATTGTTGGCAATGTCTACAAGGGCAAGGTTGTCAGGGTTTTACCCGGGATGCAGGCGGCTTTTGTTGATATCGGGCTGGAGCGGGCGGCATTTATTCATGTCAGTGAAATTCAGGCCAAGGCGGATGCTCCGCGACAGGGAGAAAGTGGAGAGCCTAATATTTTGGGTCTTGTCCATGAAGGCCAGTCGCTGGTGGTACAGGTTACCAAGGACCCTATTGGTAGCAAAGGTGCCCGGCTGACAACCCACCTATCGATTCCTGCCCGCTATCTCGTCTTTATGCCCCACAACAACCATGTTGGTATTTCTCTCCGGATTGATGACAGTCAGGAGCGTGACCGGCTGAAGGAGCTGGTGGAAAAGTGCATTGAAGAAGAGCAGCTGAGTGAGCGGGGCGGTTTTATTCTGCGCACCGCTGCTGAAGGTGTGGGCGAATCTGAAATCCGGGCTGATATTTTGTTCCTGCACCGGTTATGGGGAACGATTGAAGAGGCCATCAAAGAATCAAAAGCGCCGGCCTGTGTTTATGAAGACCTGCCACTTCACCTGCGTACCATGCGAGATCTGGTTAACCCGAATATTGAACGTATCCGGATCGATTCCCGGGAGACCTTTGAGAAGGTTTCCAAGTTTGTAAAAAAACTGGTGCCACAGGTTGATGGCCGGGTTGAATATTACTCTGGCGAACGTCCGATTTTTGACCTGTTCGGGGTTGAAGATGAAATTACCCGGGCGTTAGGGCGTAAGGTCCAGCTTAAATCCGGTGGTTACCTGATTATCGATCAGACCGAAGCGATGACCACCATTGATGTGAATACCGGTGGTTTTGTCGGACATCGCAATCTGGAAGAAACCATCTTCAAAACCAATCTGGAAGCGTCCACGACAATTGCCAGACAACTGCGGCTTCGTAACCTCGGCGGTATTATCATTATCGACTTTATCGATATGGAAGATGCCGAACACCAGCGTCAGGTATTGCGTACACTGGAAAAGTCACTGGAAAACGACCATGCCAAAACCGGTATTACCGGTGTTACCGAGCTGGGCCTGGTGCAGATGACCCGCAAGCGTACCCGGGAAAGTCTGGAAAATACTCTGTGTGAAGCCTGTCCGACTTGTAATGGCCGTGGCATGCTGAAAACAGCAGAAACCATCTGCTATGAGATTTTCCGGGAAATCCTGCGTAATGCCCGTGCCTATGAAAACGACGCTTATCTGGTACTGGCAGCGCAGTCCGTTGTTGACCGGTTGCTGGATGAAGAGTCGGATAACGTCGCCAATGTTGAAGCGTTTATCGACAAGACTATTCGCTTCCAGGTTGAGCCGATGTATACACAGGAACAGTTCGACGTTGTTCTGGTGTAAATCCTGAAGTCATATATACGCGTATTCTGTTAATAGCGGAATACGCACTCCTTTTTAAAAGGCCCAGGGATTTGAGGCCTTATTGCAGAATCACTGATAGATGAAAAAAATTGTCTGGCACTGCTTTCGCGGACTGTGGTTTATCAAGCTGGGAATGCTGTTGATCATTGCATTGGCCCTGCTTGCGACCCGAATCGCAATCAATGAGCTTCCGGCTTACCGGGGGCAGATTCAGCAGCTGCTTGAAGATCGGCTGGAAGTGCCAGTAAAGGTTGGACTGCTGCGAGGTAGCTGGCAGGGGTTTAATCCGGCAATTGCCATGGAGAATCTGTATATCGGCAGTGGGAATGGCGCACTGGTGATTAAGGATGCAGTAATGGAACTTGATTCTATTGGCAGCCTGAGATCATTGTCGCCTGTTTTCCGATCATTTCGTATCAGTCAGCTCGAAGCCCGGTTGAAGCAAAACGCTGTTGATAACGGCTGGCAACTGGCAGGATTTGATAGTCCACCCGTATCTGATGCAACCGCCAGTACGAACAAAAGTGATGCAGACAAGACGACAAGGAACCTGGTAAGTCTGTTTCTTGAACAGTCATATATTGAAGTCAGCCATATATATCTGAATTTTAAACCGGTTCAGGGTGATCCGGTTTCATTGCTTGGTCAGAACTTTCAGTTGCTCGATAAGGGTGAAACATCCGCTGTACAACTGATGCTGCAAGTATCGCAGGGACAGCCTGTTAATATCAGTGCAGAAATTGAAAAGTCACTTGAGGCGGGTAATTTCTATCTTCAAACTTCCCGTTTTCGGCCTGATTTACTGCAAGGTCTGTTGCCTTCTGAACAGCAGCAACAATTCTCTCTGGCACCGCTCAACCTAGGCACTCAGATCTGGGGACGTTTCGATCCGAAGGCGTGGTCGATTCAGGGCAACTTGAATATTCCCCAATTACAGTTTGCTTTAAGTGGTGTTGAGCAACCAGCGATAGAGTCCCTCTCAACCAGCTTTTCTGCTCAGGGTTTCTTTAAGCAGAATGAGTCGGGGGAGGTTTCAAATCCCTGGTTATGGCAAGTGGCTGTTCAGGATCTGGGTTTCAAGCGTGGTGAATATACGATCGAACCGGCATCGTTTTACCTTGCTGCGGCAAATTCAAAAGAAAGGCAGTTGACGCTTGCTGCGGATCGTGTCGACCTGGCTCCGGTCAGGGACATGGTACTTGATTTGCCCCTGCTGGAAGGTACCGGGCGCAGTGTATTGGAAACACTTAACCCTGATGGTCAGCTGGAACATATCACCTTGCGATGGAGCCCTTTGCAAGAAGGTAAAGATCTTGATTTTGATCTGAGTGCCAGCCTGAAAGAAGTATCTGTTGCAGCTTGGGAAGATGCACCTTCAGGGGCCGGTGTAAATGCTCAGCTGAGAATGGGGCCGCGTTATGGTTACCTCGATCTCGATACGGAAAATTTCAGCCTTGGGTTGCCGGAGCTGTTTCGGGATACCTGGCACTACCAGCTTGCAAAAGGTCGGCTGGCCTGGGAATTGACCGACGGTCTGTACCGGCTGGATGTTAATCATCTGAAGTTGAAAGGTGAAGAAGGTGATCTCAGTGTAGCGCTGCAGCTGGATATTCCCTTTGGGCGCCTGAGTACCAGGCCGATTAGTATGAAACTGGCCGCCGGGCTGAAGGATGGTGACGGCAGTTATACCAGTAAGTACCTTCCTGCCCGCTCAGGTATGAGCCAGGGTCTGGTCAAGTGGCTTGATAACAGTATCAAGGCTGCCTTTGTTAATGAAGGCGCCTATATGATGAATGGTCCATTGAGCAATCTGGGCTATGGCAGCATCGAGAATGTCTATGCGTTGTTCTTTGACGTCAAGGATGCCGAGCTGGATTATGACCCCGCATGGCCCCGACTGAAAGATGTTACTGCAATGGTTGTGGTGGATCCTGACCGGGTTGATGTAACGGCTTCCCAGGCCCGCTTGTACAAAGATACGGTTGCCAGTCATGTGGATGTCAGTGTGCCGGGAATTGAAGATGATAAGCACCCACTGATGTTACACGTCAAAGGTGATCTGAAAACCAATGGTCGTGATGGTTTGACCTTGCTTCGTACCTCTCCGGTTGCAACTCTGCTGGGAAATGAAGCGGATAACTGGAATCTGGAAGGGCGTTTCGATGTTGGTTTAAAGCTCGATATTCCACTTGATGACGGGGCTGAGGAATTTGTTCGAGTGGATGTGCAGGCAGAGAATGGCCGCTTCACCGAACAGCGTCAGAATCTGGATATAACCGATATTCAGGGAGACCTGTTTTATGATTCCAAACTGGGACTGGTTGCTGATGAGCTGACAGGAAAGTTATGGAATGACCCGCTGCAGTTATCGATTACAACGGTGTCTCCGGCGCAAAAGCCGGTTTACCAGTTCAAGCTTGAACACGAAACCCGGGCTGAGGCACTGAAGGCCTGGTTACCGATACTGGACAGTAAACTGTATTCCGGAGAGCTGAACTATTCCGGTCTGTTGGCTATATCCGCTGATGAGCCTGCCAGATTGATGGTTTCAAGCAAGCTGCAAGGTACAGCCATTAATCTGCCGACACCGTTTGGTAAAAAAGCTAATGACCCAGCCGAGTTAATGCTTGATCTGTCTTTTGCCAGTGCAGGTGGAGAGGTTTATGGCAGCTATTTGAACCAGAGCAGTACTGAGCTGGCAAAGCTTGCACTGTCTTATGATGATAAGGGTGTTAATGCTGTCAGTGTCGGTTTGGGTGGTTCCGGACCTGACACTTTAAACCCGGGATTTATTCGCTTGCAGGGTAAAGTAAGCGAACTGAATGAAAAAGAGTGGAGTGATTTTATCCAGCAGAATCAGGGGCAGGCAGCCTTTGATGTAATTAATCGTGAAGGCCCGGAAGCCAATCGCAGTATGCGGCTGGAAGTGAGTCAGCTGCAGATAGACAAGTTCAGGTTGGGAGATACTGAGACAAGTAATATTTCTGTATCAGCTCTGAGTCAGGTCGACGGCATTGATATCCAGATTAACAGCGAGCAGGTCAGAGGCAGTCTGCTGAAGCCCTATAAGTCAGACAAACCGTGGCAGGTAGTTATTGACCGATTGCAGTTGGTGGCGGAAGAAGGGGTCGAGTCGGAGCTTTGGAGTAGTGATTCCGATCAGGATGCCTTGGCAGATATGGATCCGGCACAGCTGCCTGCAATGAATGTAACCGGGAGCAGGGTTAACCTGGGAACCTTGAAAGTTGACTCCTTCAGCTTCAAAACACGGCCACAGGAAAATGGTGTCCAGATCACAGACCTGAACCTGGAGCGAGCAGGAGCAAAGCTGGCCGGTACGCTTGACTGGTACTATCTGGAAGGTGCTCATAACAGTCAGTTTTCCGGCCAGCTGGAGACCGGAAAGATTGGCGATCTGTTGCGGGATTTTGGTCATGATAAATTTATGGTCGCTGACCGAACGACATTGTCAGGTGATTTGCGCTGGTCCGGTTCGCCGGCTTACCTGAATGCGTCACGCCTGGAAGGTAACAGCTCTATAGATATCCGTGACGGACGCTTTCCCAAGGGTTCTTCAACTTCTGCCCTGAGGATTTTCGGTGTTCTGAATATTGATTCGATTATGCGCCGGCTGAAACTGGATTTTTCGGATCTTTATCGTTCAGGGCTTAGCTTTGATCGGATTAAGGGTGAAACTAGATTTGATCATGGTGTGATTTCCTTTCCTAAGCCGCTGGAAGTTACGGGCCCTTCATCAGACTTTATTCTCGGAGGTTCCATGAACCTGCCTGAGGACAGGCTTGATATGGAACTGGCGGTTACTCTGCCGGTGACTGAGAATCTGCCGCTGGTCGGGTTGCTGCTGGGACAACCGCAAATTGCCGGAGCCATTTATCTGTTCGATAAATTGCTGGGTAAAAAAGTGCAGCAGTTTGCCAGTCTCCGTTACAAAATTACCGGCAGTCTGGACAAGCCGGATGTTGAACTGGATCGGGTATTTTCTGACAAGGTGAAAAAGGGATGAGTGCTGACATCCTCTATAAGGCTGCTGTTGTGCAAATGTGCTCCGGTACTGGAATTGGAGCGAACCTCAAGCAAGCCTCGCTGCAGATAGGCTTTGCAGCAAAAAAAGGTGCCCGTCTGGTTGTGCTGCCGGAGATGTTTGCCGCAATTGGAGGTGATGCAGCGCGGTTTGGCCCTGCCGCTTCGTCGGAACGGCAGCTTATGGCGGAACTGGCAAAGCAGCATGGTATCTGGCTGATCGCGGGGACACTGCCGTGTTGCACTCCGAAAGATTCAGGTATTCCGGGTGACAAGGCATGGGCCAGCTGCTTTGTTTATGATCCGAGCGGAAATGAAGTCGTTCGATATGACAAGATTCATCTGTTTGATGCTGAAGTGACGGATGGCAAAAAACAGTACCGTGAATCGGATCATTACCGGCCGGGATATGACCCAGTTGTTTTTGATACACCCTTTGGCCGGGTCGGGTTGGCGATCTGTTTTGATCTGCGATTCCCGGAACTGTTTCGTGAACTGCGACAGCTGGGTGCTGAAGTTATCTGTGTTCCGGCAGCTTTTACCAAAGTAACCGGTGAAGCCCACTGGGAAGTATTGCTGCGTGCCCGGGCTATTGAAAACCAGTGCTGGGTACTGGGGGCCAACCAGAGCGGAAAACATGAAGAAGGGCGTGAAACCTGGGGACATTCGATGATTGTTTCTCCCTGGGGAGACACTAAAGTCCTGTCTGATTTTTCGCCGGGCGTCTTGTTCCAGACAATTAATTTGACCCAGGTCGAACAGCTCAGAAAGAAAATGCCGGGCGCGCCACAAATGCTTTCTTGTGACCCATCCTCGACTTCCCTACCATAGAGCTATACACAGCTATATAGAGCGATATATAGCTCTGTCCATAGCAACGATATTAAACCACAGTACAGGTGGGTAATGAGCGACAATTCCCTGGCAATTGCCCGGGCGCAACTGCTGGCGCCGGGTGAATTAACCGACAGCAGTCTGCAAAAAGTGCTTAACAATGTACTCGGTCACAGTGTGGATGCTGCTGATCTCTATTTTCAGAGTACACGTCATGAAGCCTGGGTGCTGGAAGATGGCATCGTCAAGGAAGGCAGCTTTAACGTCGACAAGGGCGTTGGTGTGCGGGCTATGTCCGGTGAAAAGGCCGGATTTTCCTATTCCAATGAAATTATTTTACCGGCGCTGAATGCGGCTGCCGGTGCTGCCCGCAGTATTACTCGACTGGGTGGTGATCAGCAGGTGCAGGCCTGGCAGCGGGAGCAACCGCTGACACTGTATTCTGATGCCAATCCATTGGATGTTTTGACGCAGGATGAGAAGGTCGAATTACTGCGCAAGGTTGACCTTCATGCCCGCGCCAAAGATCCCAGAATCAAGCAGGTCACTGCCAGTATCAGTGGTGTTCATGAAGTGGTATTGGTGGCTGCAAGTGATGGTACATTGGCTGCCGATGTGCGTCCGCTGGTACGGATGAATGTAAGCGTGATTGCCGAGCAGAATGGCCGCCTGGAACGGGGTGGACATGGCGGTGGTGGTCGCACCGACTATCGCATGTTCCTGCAGGATGATCAGGCTCTGAAGTATGCCGATGAAGCGGTACGTCAGGCGCTGATTAATCTGGAAGCAGTGCCTGCTCCGGCTGGTATTATGCCTGTGGTACTGGGTGCTGGCTGGAACGGTGTATTGTTGCATGAAGCTGTCGGTCATGGTCTGGAAGGAGACTTTAACCGCAAGGGCAGCTCTTCCTATGCCGGAAGAATTGGTGAACGAGTAGCCTCTCCACTGTGTACCGTTGTTGATGATGGCACGCTGGCAGGCTGTCGCGGCTCTCTGAATATGGATGACGAGGGTGTGCCTTCGCAGTGCACGACACTGATCGAGAATGGCATTCTCAAGGGCTATATGCAGGACAAGCTCAATGCCCGTCTGACAGGAGGTATCTCAACCGGTAATGGCCGTCGTGAGTCCTACTCTCACCTGCCAATGCCACGAATGACCAATACCTATATGCTGGCAGGAGCCAGCGATCCGGATGAAATTATCGCTTCTGTGGATAAAGGCATTTATGTCACCAATATGGGTGGTGGTCAGGTTGATATCACCTCCGGCAAGTTTGTATTCAATGCCAGTGAAGCCTGGTTGATTGAGAAGGGTAAGAAAATTGCTCCGGTTAAAGGTGCAACCCTGATTGGAAATGGCCCGGATGTTATGAACCGGATTTCCATGGTGGGTAATGATCTCAAGCTGGATACGGGTGTAGGTGTCTGTGGAAAGGATGGTCAATCTGTCCCCGTTGGTGTTGGACAGCCGACGTTGAAGATTGATGAGATTACGGTGGGCGGTACTAGCGAGTAAATAGCTGTGTAAATGACTATTGCTATGTCTCAAGTAATAGTCATTTATCTTCCTGTCAAATGACATTTTTCGTCTTTAAGTTCTGATATTTTGAGCTATCTATAAGCACTTGACTGTTTTTAATATGGTGCTTACAAAATGGATTTATATTCATTAAAAAGAATTTTCTCAAGAGCTAGCTTGTTTCTTCTTTTTTTGCTTTCCTTTCCTGTTGATAGCGCAATCAAGCATACAATAGTCAGGTTTGTAGTTACTGACCTTCAATCAACTCCTTTTAGTGACTATCTGACTGAGGGTAGATCAGAGTCATTAACCTTGGCTCAAATAGATGAGACGGTAAAGCCGACGATTCTGGAGTATGCACAATATATCAGTTCCAAAAGTATGATGACGATGAAGCTCCAAAAGCTTGGTTATATAGAGCTCGAATGGGAGGAACCAGAGGAGCTGAGTCAGGCAGCAGGTAAAGATTCGAAAAGAGATGCTAAATCAGGTTTGCCAAAACTGACTTATAAGCCTGATCAGAGGGGAGCTGGTCTGGACCCTTTTTCTGAAAGCGTAATTGTCAGTGCCAGACGCCTGAAAGTTATTCAGGTCGATGAGCGAAGTCGAGAGCCAACTTTGACCGCTGAGGGTTTGCTAAGCTTTCCCGCAATGGCTGAGTTTCCCTGTGTTTGTTGTGTTAATGCTGATGACAGGCTAGACAAGCTAAAACAGCTTGTTGTTCCAGCACAGGAAAGTGATAAAGCCTATGAGGTCAGATCATTATCAAATTGGATAGGCATGATTCTGGATGAAATGGCAATTAAAACGCAAGCAAAAGAGGTTGAGTTGTATGGGGATACAATTCGAGAGATAAAGAGACAGATTAAAAAAGTAGCTAAAAAAGGGTTGGTAGATGACTTTTATGGCGGACGGGTTAAATCAATTCATGCAGTGTTTTTGGATAAAAGGAAATGGCCATCCTTTTTAACAAAGCATGATCCACATCAGAGTAAATCAGGGCGTAGATTTTTAGGACATGAATTTATAGGTATTCATGTTGTTGTTTTGGTAGGAGGTTCTCAGTTCGATATTCTGGATGTGTTTTGCCCTGCTGAAAGAGAGCTGTATCAGGTTGCGTCAAAGTTCAAACTTGAAGTTAACAGCAAGATTGAGTTTTCTTTGAGAAAGTTTCAGCCTGAATACCAACAGGTTGTTGCTGAACAAGTAAGGAAGCAGTTCGAGGGAATGTCACATCTGGATGTTACCAGTATGAAACAGCAATCAAGCAAATTTAACTATGCTGCTGTTGTGACGTCTTCACCAGCTCAAAGTGATATAGAAGATGGTGAGGAAGACGAAACGGACGCGGGAGACCAAGGGCTTTTACTCAAATTTTTATGTGATAGATTCGTTGAAGCTAGACCTGGAGTCAACGTACTTAAAGAGTGCACAGATGAAGCTGTAGACACTTCAATGACAAACCCGAGTGACTTTTGAACAGGAAAACAAGCGATCACAATATTCGTAATGAGATCGCTTGAAGGGGTTGATTAGAGGCCGTCTACTTCTCTTAAATAACGAAACAACTTCCGCTGATGAGTCGGCCCTTTATTCAATTTAACTTCCTTTGCAGCATTACGAATCAACTGTCGTAAATGCTGCATATCAACATCAGGATAGGCTGTAAGATATTCACCCAGAGCAGCGTTTCCATCATTGATCAGCCGCTCACGCCAGTTTTCCAGTGCATGGAAGCGGCGGTTGTATTCAGCGCTGTTACCATCACGCTGCTCAAACATTGCCTTGATCGGTTCGATATCCTGATCCTGCATCAGTTTGCCAATAAAGTTGAAATGCCGCTTACGGGCATTATGACTTTTGATGCGGTGGCTTTCGTCAACAGCCTGGCGCAAGCGATCGTGCAGCGGCAGCTTGTCCAGCTGTGATGGCTTCAGTTCTGCCAGACGGACGCCCAGATCCCGCAGTTCCTGAGCATCACGCTTCAGTTCACTTTTACTGACGTAGATGATTTCTTCTTCATCATCGTCAAATACATCATCATGTGGAATGTCGGACATGATCCAATCCAGAGAAAGACTACAAAAAGAGGTGATGGAGCATTGTACCATCTGAAGTAGTGAAACGGGGAATGAGCGGCGTATTTACGCGCCCTGAAAGCCCTGTACAATGGAAATCATAATAGCCATGAACGATCATGGTGAGCCGAGTCAAGCTGTTGTAAGGGAGCAGAAATGGCGAATCAATCCGAAGCCCCGCTGGATATCCAGGCCGAAGAACAGCGCCTGCAGACCCTGGTCAAAACCATTATGCAGGAAGCAGACAAACAGGGCGCAACGGCCTGCGAGGTCGGCGCCAGTCTCAGTGCCGGCCTCTCGGTGAATGTCCGCAAGGGCGAAGTTGAAACGGTTGAATTCAGCTGTGATCAAGGTGTGGGTATCACAGTCTATCAGGGGCTGAGAAAAGGTTCTGCCAGCACTTCCGACACTTCACCTGAAGCAGTAGCGGCTACTGTGAAAGCGGCTTCTGATATTGCCCGTTATGCCTCTGAAGATCCTCATGCCGGGCTGGCGGATAAATCACTGATGGCAACCGATCTGCCGGATCTGGATTTGTATCATCCCTGGGGGCTGGATGCCGAGCAGGCTATTGAGTTGGCACTGGAATGTGAGCAAGCAGGTCTGACTTCAGACAAGCGGATTGAAAACTCCGACGGCGCCAGCATCAGCAGTCATCAGAGTGCCCGGGTTTATGGCAACAGCAATGGCTTTATTGGAAGTGGTCATGCTACCCGCCACAGCGCCAGCTGTGTGCTGATTGGTCGCAGTGGTGAAGAGATGCAGCGGGATTATTGGTATGACGTTGCCCGTGACCCGATGCGGCTCAGTTCAATGAAGGAAATTGGTCGCAAGGCTGGAGAACGTACAGTCAAGCGACTGGACAGCCGCAAGCTGGATACCGGGCAGTTGCCGGTTATTTTCAGTGCAGAGCTGGCCGGTGGGGTTATTTCCCATTTTCTGGCCGCTATCAGTGGTGGCAGCCTGTATCGTCAGTCATCGTTCCTGCTGGATCATCTGGGTAAGCAAGTCTTTCCTGACTGGGTTCATATTCATGAACAGCCTCGTCTGGTTGGCGGGCTGGGCTCTGCTGCATTTGATGATGATGGTCTGGCAACCCGTGACAAGGATTTTGTGAAAGATGGCATGCTCACCAGTTATATCCTGAGTACTTATTCGGCCCGCAAACTGGGTATGGAAAGTACGGCTAATGCCGGCGGTGTCCATAACCTGTTTATTGAGCCCGGTGAACAGAATCTGCAGCAGTTGCTGAAAACCATGGATAAGGGATTACTGGTAACCGAGCTGATGGGACATGGTATCAATATTGTGACTGGTGATTATTCCCGTGGTGCCGCAGGCTTCTGGGTTGAAAATGGCGAGATCCAGTATCCGGTATCAGAGGTCACCATTGCCGGGAATCTGAAGGATATGTTTATGAGTCTTCAGGCTGTTGGTAATGATGTGGATCGCCGGGGCAATGTCCAGAGTGGATCGCTACTGGTTGATAGCATGATGATTGCCGGTAACTGATCACTGGGGAAATGACTGAGCCTGTCTGATAACAGGCTCAGTCAGTTTGAGTGTCAGGAATAGAAAAGTGCCGCCAGGCCAAGGAAAGACAGGAATCCGGCAACATCGGAGATGGTTGTCAGCAGAATGGTGCCGGCCAGTGTCGGATCAATATCCAGCTTCTTCAGAATAATGGGCAATGTGGCGCCGGATATAACGGCGATGGTCAGATTGATCACCATCGCACAGCCAATGACCAGCGATATAATCGGGTCGTTAAACCAGAACCAGGCAATCAGAGCTACCAGTGATGCCCATAACACGCCGTTCATAAATCCGGCAGCCAGTTCCCTTCCCAACAGCCAGCGGGTGTTGCTGGGGCTGATACGGCCCAGAGCCATACCCCGAATAACCAGCGTTAATGCCTGACTACCGGCATTGCCACCCATCCCGGCTACAATCGGCATCAGTACTGCGAGTGCTACCACCTTGTCGATGGTTTCCTGAAACATACCGATTACGGATGAAGCGATAAATGCTGTGATCAGGTTAATACCTAGCCATACCGCACGACGACGAGCAGTTTTAACGGCTGGCGCAAAGGTATCTTCATCCTCATCCAGACCGTGCATACTCATTACCGAGTGCTCGGCTTCTTCCCGGATAACATCTACAACGTCGTCAATGGTGATCCGGCCCAGCAGCTTGCCGGTTTCATCAACCACCGGCGCCGAAACCAGGTCTTTACGTTCGAACAGCTGGGCGACTTGGGTGTCGGGCATATCCGCCGGAATCACATCCAGGTCTGTAGACATCACTTCGCGTACAGTAATGGAGGGATCAGTGGTCAGTAGCCGGGTGAGCGGCAGAGACCCGATATACTCATCACGCCGGTTTACGATCAGCAGGCTGTCGGTCATCTCCGGAATATCACTGTGCCGGCGTAGATAACGCAGTACTACATCGATGGCGTTATCCGGACGAACGGTGATGGTGTCAGTGTTCATCAGGCCGCCGGCGGTATCTTCCGGGTAGGGCAGTACGACCTCTACCCGCTGCCGGTCCTGCTGGTCCATGGATTCCAGCACCTGCCGCATCAGAGTGTCGGGCAGTTGCTGCAGCAGGTCGGCGATATCGTCGGCGTCCTGGCCTTCCATAATGGCCTTCAGCTCGGCCACGTTCATCTGGTCAAGGAAGAACTGCCGGACATCCTCACTGAGGTCCTGCAGGACATCGGCTTCCTGCTCCTGCTCAAGCAGTTTCCAGATCAGACTCCTGAGCCGCGGCGGAGAGGATTCCAGTAAGTGGGCAATATCTTCGGATGGCAGGGTGTTCAGCAGGCGATGGGCCTGGGACAGAATACCCGCATCCAGAGCTTCACTCAGTTCTTTTAGCTGAATGTCAGTAGTATTGAGGGGCGGCTGATGCGGCATACCGTCGACCTTGCAGAGGTGCGAGTTATATCAAATATAGTTGATATGACTTATCGTTTCATATAACGGGGATTTTAGCGGGAATCTGAAACGGATTGAATGATTCAGGCAACAGGAACAGCAGTTTTACCTGTTTATATCGTTTCAGCTTGTGACAGGGAGGTAATTCGACGTAGCAAATTGAATAACCGGTGGTTTCACCAGAGCGATCAACTACTCGCCTTCACCAAAATAATCATTGATCAGCCCTGACATGGCCTGCCATGCATCCTGTTCGTCTTCGCCTTCAATCTCGAAGTTTAATTCGGTTCCCTTGCTGGCTGCCAGCATCATGACCGACATGATACTTTTTCCATCCACCATCTTGTTATCCCGGCCCACCCGAATGGTGCTGTGAAAAGCCGAGGCTGTCGACACAAAACGGGCTGCAGCACGGGCATGCAAACCCAGCTTGTTAATAATTGTAATGCGTTCCTGAATCATAAATATCTGCTTTCTTTACCGCATGGATACTGCTGTTTTCTTTATTCTAAAAGGGAGAACGGGATGTTGCTGTTCTCCCTCTGCAGTTTACGACAACCTGCAGGCTTGTTTTTACAAGCCTGTTCTTTACAAGCTTTCAGTGACTCCCAGCTGACGATGGGAAACCCTGACCGGATGTTGAGGGTCGTTAAAATGCTCAGCCAGCTTGTTTGCAATATAGACTGAACGATGCTGGCCTCCAGTGCAACCAATCGCTACGGTAACGTAGCTGCGCCCACCCTTTTCAAAGTCTGGCAGCCAGCGGCTAATAAACTGGCTGATGTTATCCAGCATTTCATCAACCTCCGGTTGCTGTGACAGGTAGTCAATCACGGGCTTCTCGAGTCCGGTGTATTCACGCAGTGCTTCTACCCAGTAGGGGTTAGGCAAACAGCGGACGTCAAAAATATAGTCTGCATCCAGAGGAACACCGTGCTTGAAGCCAAATGACTGAAACAGCAATGACAGGTTACGACCGTCATGTCCGACAACCCGAAGCCGGATCATTTCCCGCAATTCATGAACGCTGAGGTTAGTCGTGTCCAGTTTTAGGTCTGCTACCGACATCAACGGCTCGAGCACCCGGGCTTCTTCATGGATAGCTTCTTCCAGTGACAGGCCCATTTCTTCAGACAACGGGTGACGCCGGCGGCTCAGGTTAAAGCGCTTGATCAGTGATACCGGGTCAGAGTCGAGATAGACTACCTGAACCATAACTGTGCTTTTCCGTTCACGCAGTTTGTCCAGCAGGCCCGGAACATCGCCGAGATCCTTGACTGCGTTGCGGGTATCGATACTGACCGCTACATGTGCGGCTTTCTGCTTGCCTTCGGCATGAATATTTCCGGCCAGCTGGCTTAACAGGTTGGCTGGTAAATTGTCGATGCAATAATAGCCCTGGTCCTCCAGTGCATTCAGCGCTGCACTTTTACCGGAGCCTGAGCGACCACTGATGATAACCAGGGAGATTGGCTGGGAAGCATTTGCAGTAGCCATGGTGATGATGTCCTGTGTGCGTGAGTGGGCCGGTCGGACCGTTGTATCCGAACCCAGGCTCATATCAAGCTGCTAAAAAGCCTGTCCGAACGGACAGGCTTTCTGATATGTATCTCATACTTGGCCACAAATTCACAGTGGCATTTGCGGCCGGTATGAGAATAGTGAAGGGTGGTTTAACTGGTTTCAGGCGGCAGTGGCTTGACGGCTTCGGTAAAAAGCTCGTCAGTGGTTGCCGTCTGGCGCAGGTTTTGCCGAAATTCAGGACTGTTAAAGCGGGTCGCAATATCCTGCAGAATCAAAAGATGTTCCTCGTGGGCATCCTTTGGCACGATCAGGGCGAAAACCAGATCAACCGGCTGCTGGTCGGCAGCATCAAAGTCGATCGGTGTTGCCAGCTTCAGCAGCAGCCCGACAGGCTGTTCA
Source organism: Spongorhabdus nitratireducens (assembly GCA_947387575.1). Lineage (GTDB taxonomy): Bacteria > Pseudomonadota > Gammaproteobacteria > Pseudomonadales > Endozoicomonadaceae > CANDOC01. The sequence goes on along the minus strand of CANDOC010000010.1, from coordinate 189,124 downwards.
CAACCAGACAAGCGGCAGTGGGGCAGGGCTACACCCTCACCCAGCGCTGTTGTGCCCAGTTTTTCCCTGCTGACCAGATTGGCAAACAGTTCCTTGGCATTAAAGGCCGGAAGTTGTTCATGCAACTGATTGGCAACCAGTTCCAGAGTACGCTTTTTACTGATGCCGTGTACGTTGCACAAAGCCCGTGACGGCGAGATCAAGTTTTCTATGCCCATTGCCCTGTGGCGATCAGCTTGTTAGAGCTTGTTCATGATCTTTCGTGGATAGCGAAAATGTTGAGAAAAACCTCAGGTGCTTCGATTTTTCGAGGCGCATAGTGGTGCTATGTAACGAGGAAAAGCGGAGCACCTGAGGTTTTTATCGGCATTTGCAGCCCGCGATAAGATTGTGAACAGGCTCTTAAATAGTTCATGCGCTTTGCTGATAACCGGTTGATTGCGCAACCGGGCAAATCGCAACAAAAATACCATCCGTTCCCGGGTCTATAGCCCGGGAATAAAAGCGGATGCCCCTGTGTCAGGTGCTATTTGAGCAGATCAGTCGGCGATTTGCACGCAAAACAGTCTGAAGCGCCCCGGCAGCACGGCTTTAAGCCGTCATTATGTTGATAATGCAACGATCAGTATCGACCATGCCAGAGCAAATCATCTCGCCGATATTTCTGATAGTCTGTTCAACTTCGTCGGCAATAATGCCCTGTTCCTGAATCGCAGAGTTACTCAATGCCATCAGGCTGGAGCGAACAGCAGCACCGACAGCAGTTGCAACCTTCATGGCACAGCTGGCCTTGGCCCCATCGCAGACCATGCCGGAACAGTCGCTCATTACATTCTGCATGGCATGACAGCACTGGCTGAAATCTCCACCCAGCAAATGAACCATGGCAAAGGCAGTGCCGGAACCGGTAACGGTATTGCCACAGAAAGCAGAAAGCGGTGGGTAGTGGGATTTAATGTAGATAGCCATCAGATGGCTCATAGCCAGCGCTCGAGCCAGATCTTCATCACTGGCTTTCACAAATTCAGCCACTTCGATCAGTGGGATAGTAGCAACAATACCCTGGTTGCCACTGCCATAGTTGCTCATGGCCGGCAGGGTTGCTCCACCCATGCGGGCGTCAGAGGCTGCAGCTGTTCGCAGTACAATCCGGTTAATTAAATCCTCGGACAGAATGCCTTTGTTGATATTGGCCTGCATGATCCGGCCGACTTCCAGGCCGTAGGCGTTATCAAGACCTTCCTTTGACAGTGCATTATTGAGTCGGGCAGCCTCATTCATAAACAGAATGTCTTCTGCCGGGATATTCAGGGCAAAGTCATAAATGGAGGCAATATCGATATCAATGCAGCTGCAGACATTGCCAGTGCTGCTGCTCTGGCTGCACGGATTTTCGTCCAGCTGAAAAACCGGTTTGTTGTTCAGACGCTTTTCAACCAGGCGGGTATGGCCCCCGGAAACAAGCACATATGCGGTTTGGTCACCGGCTGTGGCAGTGACCGCACAATACAGAAATTCTTCGGTATCGACGGCTTCAACCTGGATACGCTGTTCTGCAATTAACTGACGGGCCTGCTGCACCTGGATTTCAGTAATGCCTTTCAGTACCTCCAGCCCGGCGCTTGCCTGCCCGCCAGTTGCACCAGCCGCTGCGGCGATTTGCAGGCCTTTCTCTCCGGTGCCGGGCACCATAACGCCTACCGCATTCTTGTACAGGTTGCGCGACACCTGCACTGCAATATGTTCCGGGCACTGCTGCAATAATTCTGCCGCAACCGCCGCGGCATAGGCTGTCGAGATCGGCTCGGTACAACCCAATGCGGGTTTAACGACAGATTTGATAACTTGAAGATATTGTGACCACTGTTCTTTCATGAGAGATCTCTTGAAAAGTCGGGCAGGTTGGTAAGTGGCCGTGATTTTAAGGGATGAATGTGCCAGCCGTTATTATGAGAACTACGGATAAACGGGCTGAAAAGTCTGAAATGAAGTGATTAAAAAGAGAGGTTTAAATAAACGAGGCGGGGAAAGTGATTGATATCAAGGTTTCTGGATACCTCTGAGTAACCCCAGAGGTATCGAGCTACACGGAAATGTTAGCGACCCGCACCACCTTGCATGCGGTCAAGCTGCTTTTCCTTATGCTTGACGAGCTGACGGTCCAGCTTGTCAGACAGCATATCAATCGCAGCATACATATCACTCTGTTCCGCTGCAGCAACGATATCGGCGCCTCGAATATGCAAAGCGGCTTCTACTTTATGAGCCAGCTTTTCAACGCTGAGGGTAACCTGAACGTTAGTAATACCGTCAAAGTGCTGTTGCAAACGCTGTAGCTTCTTGGTCACATACTCACGCAGGGCGGGGGTCACTTCCACGTGATGTCCACTGATGTTGGCTTGCATATAGCGCTCTCCTAATCTTCTCTCTAACGTGACCCATCAGCCGTTTGAAATTCTGGCCGATTCAATTTGATTGTATCACACGGATTGTGGTTTCTGGTTATGAGCGTAGTTACTTTTTCGTAAAGTTATCGTGCGTTTGATGTGAATCAATTGTAAGAATGGTGGTTGATAGCAAGGTTGTTATTACAAGTCCGTTGTTTATTCTGAATTGTTTGCTGGCGCGCTTGTCACCAGAAAGAGAATTACTTTAGGAGATCCCGAAGGCTGAAAACCTTCGGGATGATCAGATGAACTACGGCATCAGCCGCTTGCGCTCATTGGAAGGGGGAATGTTCATAGATTCCCGATATTTTGCAATTGTACGTCGTGCGACTTTTATGCCTTGTTCGGAAAGCAGCGTAGCAATTTTGTTATCGCTCAGCGGCTTTTTGGGGTTTTCAGCTGCAACCAGCTTCTTGATGATGGCACGAATAGCAGTTGAGGAACATTCACCCCCACTGCTGGTGCTGACATGGCTGGAGAAAAAGTACTTCAGCTCAAATATGCCGCGAGGCGTATGCATATATTTCTGGGTGGTAACCCGGGAGATGGTTGATTCATGCATACCAACCGCCTCGGCAATATCATGCAGTACCATTGGCTTCATGGCTTCTTCACCGTAATCAAGAAAAGCCTGCTGCTGTTCCACAATGCAAGTGGCAACTTTCATCAGCGTTTCATTCCGACTTTGCAGGCTCTTCAGTAGCCAGCGAGCTTCCTGCAGCTGGTTTTTCATGTAGGTGTTGTCGCGGCTGCTGTCTGCTCGCTTGATCAGTGATGCATAGTCATTGTTAATCCGTAGTCGGGGCATGGCTTCGCCGTTCAGTTCAACGGTCCAGAAGCCCTCTTTCTGCTTTTTCACCACCACGTCCGGAATGATGTATTCCGGCTCATCACTTTCGATGCTGGTACCCGGTTTGGGGTTCAGGGTCTGGATCAGGCGCACAGCTGCACCCAGATCGGCTTCGCTGATACGCAGCTTGCGCAGCAGTTGTTTGTAGTCACGACCACCGAGCAGGCTCAAGTACTTTTCGGTAACCGTCAGGGCGATATCTTTGAAAGGCTCATCATCCGGCAGCTGTCTCAGCTGTAACGTCAGGCACTCCTGCAGGTCACGACCACCGATACCTGGTGGATCAAATTGCTGTACCAGTTTCAGTACCGCTTCAATTTCTTCCGGCTCTATCTCCAGAGCCGGATCAAAACTCTCAGTCAGCTGTTCTACGGCAGATGCCAGGTAACCCCGTGAATCAATGTCGTCGATAATCGCCACGCCGATCAGGTTATCTTTCTCGGATAGTGGAATCAGATTCAGTTGCCATTCCAGATGATCTCTTAACGACTGCTGTCCTCCGGTGCGGGCCGTAATATCAAATTCCCGGTCTTCACTGACGGCAGAAGATGTTGCCGGTTGATAGATATCATCCCAGGCCGTATCCACAGGAAGCTCGTCAGGGATTTTTTCCGCCCATTCAGAGTCAGGTTGAGGCTCGGTCGTTGTTTCTTGTGTGGTTGCTGTAGTGGCCGCTGAGGCATCGACTGGAGCATTGGGGGGTGTTTCAGGTATGTCAAAAGCTGCTTCATCATTATTATTCTGGTTATCACGCTCAAGACCTTCAGATTCCAGTTCCAGCATTGGGTTGGATTCCAATGCATGCTGTACTTCCTGATGGAGATCCAGAGTAGATAGCTGGAGCAGTTTAATGGCTTGCTGCAGCTGGGGTGTCATCGTCAGCTGCTGGCCCATTTTCATGACCAGAGATGGTTTCATCTTAAAGTTACCCTTGTCTCCTTCAGTGTGCCTCCCGGGGGCACACCATACTTCCTCGTCGACGGTCCTCGGTCAACAGGGTCAGTTATTCCGGTTTTGTATTGGTGGAATCGTCCAGAATATAGGGAATATTCAGAAACCGAAGCAAAAAATCAATATTGACTCGCAAGAATAGTGCCGTTTTTAAGAAAACGACACTCACGGCACAGCATGTTAATAGCTGTGAGAGAGCATGAAAATTATATTTTACACTGGTGGGGGTGAGAAAAAAGACTCCTTTATCCTGACTAACTATGAAGTTAGCAGGAAAAAAAGTCTTTATTGGTCGGAAGAGAAATTTTACAGGCTGAACTGATGGCCAAGATAAACGTCACGAACCTGCTGATTGGAAAGTACAGTGTGGCTATCGCCTTCTGCAATGATATGGCCTTCACTGACAATATAGGCCTTCTCACAAATATCCAGAGTTTCCCGAACGTTATGGTCGGTGATCAGTACACCAATGCCCTTGTCACGCAAGTGCAGGATAATCTGTTTGATATCATTCACAGAAATCGGGTCAACACCGGCGAAAGGCTCGTCCAGCAGCATAAAGGAAGGCTCGGTTGCCAATGCTCGGGCGATTTCTACCCGGCGTCGTTCACCTCCAGAGAGGCTCATGCCGGTATTGTTGCGAATATGGGTGATATGGAATTCTTCCAGCAATGACTCCATTTTGGCCAGACGCTGCTTTTTGCTCAGCTCGCGCCGGGTTTCCAGAATCCCCATAATATTATCGGTGACAGTCAGTTTGCGGAAAATAGACGCTTCCTGAGGAAGATATCCGATACCTGCACGAGCCCTGCCATGCATCGGCTGTCGGGTGATATCCTGATCGTTGATGCTGATCTGGCCGCCGTCAGCACGCACCAGTCCCACAATCATATAAAAGCAAGTGGTTTTACCGGCACCGTTAGGGCCAAGCAGGCCAACGACCTGTCCACTGTCAATACTAAGCGACACATCCCGGACAACCTGCCGGCTTTTGTAGCTTTTAGAGAGGTTTCTCGCGATCAGTGTGCTCATGCGTTAAGAAAGTCCAAACTAGAAATCAAATTAAGCTGATAGTCTTTTGGCGGGTAGAGAACTGTCTGAGAACCTTGATACAACCGCACTGTAATAGTTGGTACAACCGACCAGCCAAGTCTTCAGTTTGACTCTTGGGGTGTACCAAGGTTCCTCAATCAGAATATCTCAGCCTTTTGGAAGCGTTGCCGGTGCGGTTTTAGGCTGGAATTCCATAATGACCCGATCGTCACCAGAACTTCCACGCTGGCTGCGAGCGTTAATGCGCTGGGTTTTCATGTCATAATCAATTCGCTTGCCGCGCACTTCATCGGTTTTTTGTTCAACCCGGGCATTCTCCAGCAGCACAACTTTTTCCTGTGCCACATAGTAGTGAATGGTGTTGCCCCAGCTTTTCATTTCGCCCTGTTCACCTTCCTGCTGCTCCCGGTAGTGAGCGGGCTTGCCAACAGCAGTCACTTCAACAACTTCACGATTTTCGGACTTGATAGTAACGACATCACCTGTCAGGCGGGTAGTGCCCTGGGTCATCACTACATTGCCACGATAAGTGGCAGTACCTGTCTTGTCATCAATATCTGCACTGTCAGAAGCGATGCGGATAGGCTCGCTCCGATCACTGGGCAGTGCCCAGCTGGTACTGGTAAACGCCAGCATCAGTGCAGACAGTAGCGCACAGCCATAATGTCCGGTCATTTTTTGCCATTTAGACTGGCCGTTATGGCGTTGGCTGCTTGACTTCATGTATACCCCTTACTTTTGACTTTAATTTAACCAGATTCTCTTTGTAGTAAGTGGTCATGCCAACAGCCGTAGTGACCCCAGACTCATCGGAAATTCTTACCGGTCGCTCTGTTTCAGCAATATCCCGGTCAGTATGAATTGTAAGAAAATCGGTTTCCAGTTGCAGTGGTGCACCACCCTTCGGGTTGGCCCGGTTAATCACCACGTTATCGTAGAGTTCCAGTGTTTTACCACCAGGTAGTAATTTGCCTCGTTCAGAAACACTATGCCATGGTGGGTTGATGCTGTCTTGCCAGTTCCAGATGTCGGGCGAGTCCAGCCAGGTGGTGTCACTGTCCGGGTAATGGACAACCTGAGTCGCTGTAGCAAAACTGCTGCGGTTGCCGGCTTCGTCATACTGGGTGATGCGGGCATTTTCCATAAAGACATCAGGTGTGCCGGCCGGTGTCGATGTCACCCGGCTGAGCAGAGGCGTGGAAATACTGTTGTCGCCGGCAATGTAAATAATCACGCCCAGTCCCAGCAGCAACAGAAGAAACAGGTAATGGCGATAGTTCATATGGCCCTGATCATTAAAATATCCTGTTTAGAGCCAGTGCTGTTCAATGCATGCACTGGCATTTGCCAGAGGTTGGAAAAAGGCTTGTTAACTTTTTCAGCAACACCCGGCTCGATTACAGTCTCAGTGATTCAATATGATTATTCCATGAGCCGGCACGAATGGCACTAGCTCATGGTAAATCAAATGTAGCAAGTTTTGGTCTAAACGACGCCGGCGCGAAGCAGGTCGTGAGTATTAAGGGCACCTTCAGGCTTGCCATCCTCAGTAACGCAGATCAAAGCATTAATCTTGTTATCTTCCATGATTTTCAAGGCTTCTGCTGCCAGAATATCGGCTCGAATGGTAATGCAGTCACGGGTCATAACATCCGCAATGGGCGTCGTATGCGGGTCAATACCCTGATCCAGGGTTCGACGCAGGTCTCCGTCAGTGTAAATGCCCATAAGCAGCCCGTTGTCATCAACAACGCCTGTCATACCGAGGCTCTTACGGGTGATTTCGAGCAGTGCCTTGCTGAGCAGCGTGTCGCTGCTTACCAGTGGCATCCGCTCACCACTGTGCATGATATCCCGAACCTTGAGCAGCAGGCGGCGACCCAGAGCACCACCCGGGTGAGAAAAGGCGAAGTCTTCTTCGGTGAAACCTTTGGCTTCGAGCAGGGCTATAGCCAGGGCGTCACCCATCGCCAGAGTCACAGTGGTGCTGGCAGTAGGCGCCAGATCCAGCGGGCAAGCCTCCTTGTCTACACCAACATCCAGATTAACGTCAGCAGCCTGAGACAGAGCCGATGATGGCTTGCCGGTCATGCTGATCAAAGGCGCCCCCAGACGCTTGATCAGGGGCAGCAGGGTGACAATTTCGGAGGTTGTACCGGAATAGGAAATAGCAATTACAACATCACGCCCGGTGATCATCCCCATATCACCATGGCTGGCTTCGCCGGCATGCACAAAAAAGGCAGGTGTTCCGGTGCTGGCCAGGGTGGCAGCAATCTTGCGGCCGACGTGACCTGACTTGCCCGTGCCGAGAATAACGGTTCGTCCTTCACAGTTCAGGAGTAATTCGCAGGCTTTGGCAAAGCTGGCATCAATACGTTGCAGCAGCTTTTCGACAGCTTGTAACTCGACTGAAATAGTACGGCGGGCTGAATGTATAAAATCTTCTGTAGTTTGCATCTGCGTTTGCCAGTCTCGGTTGGCAGCGGTTCTCAGGTTACAGCCGGTTGGCATAAAGCAGGTCAGTACCTGCTTCTGCTATGTCAGCCAATAATAAAAAGGAGAGCGGTATAGGCCACGTAGGTACCGGCAAAAAACAAACCCCCGATACGACCAATGCGCTGCTTGCGAGCCATGATAAACAGCAATGCTGTCAATGCAAGCATTGCCGGGAAATCACGCCAGAGCACTGCCGTATCGAGTGCTTCCGGAGCGATCAGGGCCGGTGCTGACATTACCGCCAGCAAATTGAACAAATTCGAACCGACCACATTGCCCAAGGCAATATCATGATGCCCTTTGAGTGCGGATGCGACCGAGGCTGCAAGCTCCGGCAGGCTGGTGCCAATGGCTACAATTGTCAGCCCGATCACCAGATCGCTGACGCCGAGCTGGGTTGCAATCGTTGTTGCACCCCATACCAGCAGCTTTGAACTGGCCATTAACAGTACTAATCCTGCTGCCAGCTGAAGAAAAGCCTTGCTCTGCGATAACTCAGGGTAGTCCTGTTCCACTTCATCCTGATAATGAGCTTCGCCAGCGGCTTCAGGTGTCTTTTGCCAGCGAAACATCAGGTACAGGACCAGTGCCAGTAATGCCAGCAAAATAACACCATCGATACGATCCAGTCGGCCATCCAGCAGGCATACTCCGCTGATAACAGTGACTGCGCATAATAATGGAAGTTCCTTTTTAATCAGTGATGACTGAACCGGCAGCGGTGCAACCAGAGCCGTTATACCAAGCACCAGACCAATATTGGCAATATTTGAGCCCAGCGCATTCCCCACCGCCAGTGCGCTGTGACCGTCCAGTGCTGCCATGGATGACACCAGTATTTCGGGAGCGGAGGTGCCGATGGAGACAATTGTCAATCCGACCAGCATGGGTGACATGCCAAAATTACGTGCTGTTGCCGCGGCACCATTTACAAACCAGTCGGCGCTTTTCATTAACACAGCAAAGCCGGCCAGGATGGCCAGGGAGGCAATAACAATTGGTGGCATTATTTATATGTTTCCATTGAATTTGGATTCGTTAACCTGTTGTTAACCCCGGTTATTGTATCACTAGATAAGTTGGCGTCGTTTATTGGTGGAGAATTATCGCAGGTTGTCTGGCAGGTAATTAATGTGATGGTTGTTTTTACAGTAAGAAGTATTGTTTCTGCTCTTCACATTTGCGTCACATCGGGTGTCACATCATTTTATGAGCAGAACTTTTCTAAATTCTATCCACGCTGATTTGACGAGGTTTTACTCCTTAAGCGTGTGCTTGTTTTTGAGGTTACTGGAAACAGTCAGTGTCTTCAGTGCCTGTGCTTATTTTTTTGCTTGTTTATGATTATAATGCAGAATCAGATTGCTGAAGCATTGGCGTGTATTCAGAGCGGAGCTATATCCGAAACTATACCCGGAATTTTATTCGGAGCTGGAACTGGAAATAGTCGCGAGAGAGTGGGAAAGTGTTTCTGACAGGATATCAGAGTACGAATCAGTAACCTGAATACAACGCCGGCTGCTAAAAATAACAGGGATGACAACAGTAGATGGAGATAAAGGGTTGCCGGGTCTGGCGGCTGGTCGTGTCCGCAGGCAACTTGCAGCAGTTTTCCAACAGTTTTTCCTGAACAGCATCACCTAACCTTTTGGCGGGTTTAATCCTGCACGGAGCATTATATGACATTGCTGATCACTGATCAGGCAATATGCGTCGTACGAAAAGGACCTGGACACAAATGAAACAGCCTGTAGAGACTCAACAGCAGTCCGGTACAGCATCCGAAAACTTTATCGAGATTCGCGGGCTCACTTTCCATCGTGGCGAGCGGGTTATTTTTGACAATATTGATCTGAATATTCCCCGGGGCAAAGTCGTTGGCATCATGGGCCCGTCCGGTACCGGTAAAACAACCCTGCTGCGGCTTATCGGGCGCCAGCTCCGGCCGGATGCTGGAGAGGTTATTGTTGACGGCCATAATATGGGGCAACTCAGCCGTGACGAACTGTTTTCTGTCAGACGGAAGATGGGCATGCTGTTTCAGAGTGGAGCGCTGTTTACCGATCTGACAGTCTATGAAAATGTCGCCTTTCCCCTGCGGATTCATACCCGGCTGCCAGAGGCAATGATTCGCGATATTGTGTTGATGAAACTGCAGGCAGTGGGGCTTCGGGGTGCCCGAAACCTGATGCCCTCAGAGCTTTCCGGTGGTATGTCGCGCCGGGTTGCGCTGGCACGTGCAGTGGCTCTGGATCCCGAGATGATTATGTACGATGAGCCTTTTGTCGGGCAGGATCCTATTGCCATGGGTATGCTGGTGCAGTTGATTCGGCGGCTGAATGAGGCGATGGGTATTACCAGCATTGTGGTATCTCATGACCTGCATGAAACGGCCAGTATTTCAGATTACCTGTATCTGATTGCAGACGGCAAAGTGATTGGTCAGGGCGAGCCTGAAGAAATGCTGCAGTCAGATGACCCACGAGTTAAACAATTTATGCAGGGATTGTCAGATGGCCCCGTGCCGTTCCATTTCCCGGCCAAAGACTATCGTCAGGATATGTTGGGAGGTGATGCAGGTGGCATCGGTTTGTAAAGGAGGCAAAGCATGCTGAAACCAATGCTGGATCGCCTGCAGCAGGTAGGTCATTCCGGGCTGGGGTTTGTTCAGGCTATCGGTCGTTCCGGGCTGTTTATGGTACAGGCGATTTTTGGTCGTCCGGCAGCCGGTGGCGGTGGATATGGTCTGCTAATCAAACAGTTGTATGCTGTCGGGGTGCTATCTCTGGTTATCATTACCGTATCCGGGTTGTTTATCGGAATGGTACTCGGGTTGCAGGGCTATAACATTCTGGTTCGTTACGGATCGGAAGAGGCGGTGGGGCAGATGGTTGCACTGAGTCTGGTCAGGGAGTTGGGCCCGGTGGTGACGGCACTGCTGTTTGCCGGTCGTGCTGGTTCGGCACTGACTGCCGAAATCGGCCTGATGAAAGCGACCGAGCAGTTATCAAGTCTGGAAATGATTGGAGTCGATCCACTCAAGCGCATTATTGCGCCCCGATTCTGGGCCGGCTTTATCTCAATGCCACTGTTAACCCTGATTTTTACCATGGTGGGTATTCTGGGTGGTGCCATGGTGAGTGTTGACTGGCTTGGAGTCTATGAGGGCTCTTTCTGGTCAAGTATGAAGGACTCCGTCGACTTCGTGAGTGATGTGGGCGACGGAATTATAAAAAGCCTGGTGTTCGGTGCTGTAGTGACCTGGATCTCTGTATTCCAGGGCTATGATGCGACCCCGACATCAGAGGGAATCAGCCGGGCAACCACACGGACAGTGGTTTATTCATCGCTGGCCGTACTGGGCCTTGATTTTGTCCTGACGGCAGTCATGTTTGGAGATTGATGCAGATGCGGATGAGAACCGTAGAGATCAGTGTAGGGGCGTTCATGCTGGCCGGAATTCTGGCCCTGCTGTTGCTGGCCCTGAAAGTGAGTGGCCTGTCACTGGATTCTGCCCGGCAGACATACCGGATATATGCCATGTTCGATAATGTGGGCTCCCTTTCTCCCCGGGCAAAGGTTTCCATGTCCGGTGTTACCATCGGGCGGGTGGTCAGTGTGACGTTTGACAAGCGCACCTATATGGCGCGGGTTGATATGGATATTGACAAGAATATCGATAATATCCCGGTCGATAGCACCGCTGCGATTGTGACCGCCGGCCTGCTGGGTGAGAAGTTTATTGGTATCAGCGTGGGTGGTGAGGTTGATTTTGTCCAGCCTGAGGGCCGGATTGAAGATACCCAGTCAGCGCTGATTCTGGAAGATTTGATTGGCAAGTTTCTGTTGAATACTGTTAACAGTGACAGTGGCGCTACAGCAGGCTCTGGTTCGGCAGATAATTTCTGATAGCAGTATCAGAGTAGTAGTATCAGAACTGACAGGGTAAGAGAGACTGAAGATATGCGCTGGATAAAATTTCCGGGTAAGTGGATGTCGACGTTCAAAACACTGATGGCTGCTCAAGCTATTAGTCTGGGGTTGCTGGTCGTGGCACAGGTTACGACTGCAGCTGAAGCGGCAAAGGGCGATCCGGCCGTTGTGGTGCGTGAAACGGCTGATGCACTGATCGCCAATATCAATAAGAATCGGGCTGAGTACGAAAAGGATACTGACAAGCTGTTTCAGTATCTGGATACAGCGCTTTCCCCCAAGGTGGCCGGTGAATCTTTTGCCCGTGGAGTTATGGGTAAATATGCCCACCGTACCACTGAAACGAAGATTCACGAGTTTGAGTCCAAGGTTAAAAGCAGTGCCATGCGACTGTATGGTCGCGGTATCCTGAAATACCAGAACGAAAAAATTGAGGTTAAGGACGCGTCCAAAGCCAGCCTGGAAGATTACAATGCCGGCAAGGTGCGCTCCGTTCCGGTTGAAATGGTGATCTCCACTGCCAGTGGATCCAGCTACCAGGCTTCCTTCTCGATGATGTCGGACGATGGCGAGTGGAAAGTCCGGAACATTGTGGTTGAAGGCATCAATATCGGTGTTGTCTTCAGAAACCAGTTCCATGATGCGATGCAGCGCTATGGCAGTGTGGATAAGGTGATTGAACACTGGGATGAAATTATGAAGTCGTCCCAGCAGCAGACTGAAAAGCAGATCGAAAAACAACATGAGGCTCAGCCTGCTGCCGCAGCTGCAGGCTGATTTTCCTACTCTTCCGGGGTGTGAACCGGTCACACCTCTATTCACCCCCATAATGGAGCACGGTATGTCCTGTCAGATTCACCACGGTGCCGAGGGTGAGTTAATTCTTGAAGGTGACTTGCAGCACGACCAGGCCGTTTATGTCGAGGCCGAGGGGCGGGCACATATGCATGGTCGCAAGCGTATGATTGTTGATCTGTCGGGCCTGACCCGGATTGACAGTGCAGCCTTGTCGGTTTTTCTCAGCTGGACCCGTTACGGCCGTGAGCATCAGGTTGGTGTCATTCTGCGCAAGCCCTGTAGTCAGCTGCTATCTCTGGTGACACTCAGCGGTATCGATGATCTGTTGGTGTTGGAGCATTAATCACCACTTTTTCCTGTTCGGGCAAACTTTTATTTTGATTCCTGCCGACGGCGCACTTTGAAACTGGTCAGCGGTTTACAGGTCAGATATTATTCGCCGTTATCTCTTTATTTGCTGCCGTGATTTCCGCCGTAGCTACGAAGTGTAGTTATGGGGTATACACGCCCTGAATCATGATTTTATTCTCTGAGGTTATAAATGCAGGCCAATGACGTTAAGCAGTTGTTGCAGGAGCAACTGGGCGGTGCAGATGTTCTGGTAGAAGGCGAAGGCTGTGACTTTCGTCTGACTATTGTATCCGGTCAGTTTGAAGGGCTGTCTGCGGTCAAGCGTCAGCAGCTGGTTTATGGTCACCTCAATCACCTGATTGCTGACGGTTCTATTCATGCCGTAACCATGACCACTTTAACCCCTGCTGAGCAGCAGGCTGCAGGACAATAAGGGCAGGCTCATGGATAAACTGATTATTACCGGCGGCACCCGCCTTGAAGGTGAAATCCGCATCTCCGGTGCCAAGAATGCGGCTCTGCCGATTCTGGCTGCAGCGCTGCTGGCAGATGAGCCGGTAACGGTATGCAACCTGCCTCATCTGCACGATATCACTACCATGATCGAGCTGTTTGGCTGCATGGGGGTTGAGCTGCTGATCGATGAGAAGATGAATGTTGAAGTGCACGCCAGCACCATCAAGCATCTGACTGCACCGTATGAACTGGTTAAAACCATGCGTGCTTCCATTCTGGTGTTGGGCCCGCTGCTGGCACGCTTTGGCCGCGCAGAAGTTGCCCTGCCAGGTGGCTGTGCCATTGGCAGCCGTCCGGTTGACCTGCATATCCGTGGTCTGGAAGCCATGGGTGCGGATATCGTGGTAGAAGACGGCTACATCAAGGCCAGCATGAAAGACCGCCTGAAAGGTGCCCGTATCTTCTTTGATACCGTTACTGTAACCGGTACCGAAAACATTCTGATGGCTGCTGCTCTGGCCGATGGCGAAAGTATTCTTGAGAATGCGGCCCGTGAACCTGAAGTGGTCGATCTGGCTGAGTGTCTGATTCGCATGGGTGCCAAAATCGAAGGTCATGGTACTGATACTATTCGGGTTCAGGGTGTTGAGCGTCTGCACGGCTGCTCCTACTCTGTACTGCCGGACCGTATTGAAACTGGTACTTACCTGATTGCTGCAGCAGCAACCGGCGGCAAGATCAAGGTTAAAGACACCCGTCCGGATATCATCGACTCTATCCTGATCAAGCTGCAGGAAGCCGGTGCTGATGTGCAGTGGGGTGATGATTGGATCACTCTGGATATGCACGGTAAGCGTCCGAAAGCGATCAGCCTGAAGACAGCTCCATACCCTGCCATGCCAACTGATATTCAGGCCCAGTTTACGGCCCTAAATGCCGTGGCTGAAGGCACTGGTAAAATCACTGAAACTGTATTCGAAAACCGTTTCATGCATGTGCTGGAAATGAAGCGCATGGGTGCACAGATGGATATCGAAGGTAACACTGCCATCAGTACCGGTGTGACCAATCTGAAAGCGGCTCCGGTGATGGCGACCGATCTGCGTGCATCAGCCAGTCTGGTTATTGCCGGCCTGCTGGCCGAAGGCGACACTGTGGTAGATCGTATCTATCACATCGACCGTGGCTATGAGTGTATCGAAGAGAAGCTGCAGCTGCTGGGTGCCAAGATTCGTCGGGTACCTTCCTGATCGTATCCTTCTGATACCGCTCTTCCCCATAAAGCCGGCCTAGCCGGCTTTATTTGTTTCTGGCAGGGTAAAATGCAGGTGAAAAGCTGTTGCAATAAGTAAAATTACGATAACCTCTCAAATCCTGCGGATTTGCAGTCTGTGCAGTTGAATATAAAAACATCACCATGCAATTATCAAACTCCCCGTCGGATGCTGCAGAGCAGCTGACCATCGCCCTGTCCAAAGGCCGTATTCTGAAAGATACCCTGCCGCTGCTTCATGCCGCGGGTATTGAACCGGCAGAAGATCCTGATAAATCCCGCAAGCTGATTATCCCCACTACCGATCCGGGTGTGAGGCTGTTGATTGTCAGGGCCAGTGATGTGCCGCCGTATGTGGAGCATGGTGCTGCAGATATCGGTGTGTCCGGCAAGGATGTGCTGATGGAGTACAACTCACCTTCGCTGTACGAACCGTTGGACCTGGAAATAGCCTGCTGCAAGTTGATGACTGCCGGGCCAGTGGGCAAAATCCTGCCGGAAGGACGCATCAAGGTCGCAACCAAGTTCGTTAATATTGCCAAGAAATACTATGCCAGCCAGGGACGTCAGGCCGAAATCATCAAGCTTTACGGTTCCATGGAACTGGCACCGTTGGTTGGGTTGGCTGATGAAATTGTCGATGTGGTGGATACCGGCGGTACGCTGAGAGCGAATGGGCTGGAGCCCAGAGAACATATTGCGGATATTTCTTCGCGACTGGTAGTCAATAAAGCAGCGATGAAATTAAGACATCAGCGTATCTCTTCATTGCTGGAGCAGCTCAAAGCTGCGGTGATCGCAAAACGTCAGACTGAATGCTGATATTGGATTTCGGATAACAACTGCAGGAGTGACAGGCTATGAGTGAAGTGGCCGCTGAGCCCCAGCGACTTGAAAGTTCTGATGCCCGGTTCTGGCAACAGTTGAACCAACTACTGGCGTGGGAGTCTGTATCTGATCATCAGGTGCAGGATCAGGTAACAGCCATAATTACGGCTATTGTCCAGCAGGGTGATAAGGCTCTGCTGGATTACACGGCACGGTTTGATCGCTTCAGAGTTGATTCTGTACAGGCTCTGAAAATAACCGAAGAACGGCTTGAGTCCGCGTTGAATAAAATCAGTTTTGAGCAACGTGAAGCGCTGGAAAAAGCTGCGTCACGTATTCGCCAGTATCACGAGAAGCAAAAGCAGACATCCTGGCAATATACGGAAGACGATGGCACGGTACTGGGGCAAAAAGTCACACCGCTGGACCGTGTCGGGCTTTATGTGCCGGGAGGTCAGGCTGCTTATCCCTCTTCCGTGATGATGAATGCCATTCCTGCCAAGGTGGCAGGCGTTAATGAAGTTGTGATGGTGGTTCCGGCCCCTGACGGTGAACTGAATGATATGGTGTTGGCAGCTGCCAGAGTTGCTGGTGTGGATACCATTTTCACTATTGGCGGTGCGCAGGCTGTAGCGGCACTGGCCTATGGTACAGAAACTGTGCCCCGGGTGGATAAAATCGTCGGTCCCGGCAATATCTATGTTGCTACGGCGAAACGACAGGTGTTTGGTCAGGTCGGAATAGACATGATTGCCGGTCCTTCCGAAATACTGGTTGTCTGCGATGGCAAAACCGATCCTGACTGGGTTGCCATGGATCTGTTTTCCCAGGCTGAACATGACGAAGATGCGCAGGCGATTTTAATCTCTCAAGATGGTGATTTCTTGGATCAGGTGCAGCGTAGTATTGAACGCCTGCTGCCGTCCATGGAGCGTAAAGATATTATTGCCGCCTCCATGAGCCGCCGTGGTGCCCTGATCAAGGTGAACAGCAAGGAAGAAGCATTGGCTGTGATTAACCGTATCGCACCCGAGCATGTGGAGTTGTCGGTTGAAAACCCGGAAAGCTGGCTGGATGGTGTACGGCATGCCGGAGCTATCTTTATGGGACGGTATACGGCTGAAGCGCTGGGTGATTACTGTGCAGGGCCCAACCATGTCTTGCCAACATCAGGTACTGCGCGTTTTTCATCACCGTTGGGGGTTTATGACTTCCAGAAGAAAAGTTCGATTATTCACTTTGCTCCAGATGGCGCCTCGGAAATGGGCAAGGTGGCTTCAGTGCTGGCCCGAGGTGAGTCATTGACAGCCCATGCCCGGTCAGCTGAATATCGAATTATTTCTGAATAATTTGTTGTCCTGCTCTGAGTGCCGGGAAACTCCGGCATTCACGTAATAACAATAAAAACAACAAGAGAGCATTCTATGTCTGCTGAATTTGTCAGAAAATTGGTGGAAGAAGGCATTCCGTTTGTTGAGCGATGCGGAATCAAGCTTTTGGCTTCCGAGCCGGGTAAAACCCGACTGGAAATTCCGCTGGAACCCAATCTGAATCATATCGGTACTATGTATGCCGGAGCTCAGTTCACATTGGGTGAACTTCCCGGTGGTGTGCTGTGCATGACCAGCTTTGATATGACACGCTACTTTCCGATTGTGAAAGAGATGACGATTCAGTTTCTCAAGCCCGCTACAACTGCGCTTACCTGTGAAGTGTCTTTATCTGCTGAAGAAATTGAGCGGATTGGTTCAGAAGCGAAAGCTAATGGCAAATCAGAATTTACGCTATCAGCAGAACTCAAAAATACCGAGGGTGAAGTGGTGAGTGTGACAACCGGTCACTATCAGCTGCGTCAGAGGAAATAATTAATATTCCGGAAGTTCTGCAGGTAAAAGTGTTTTGTCTTTTACCTGCAGGGTTATCTGATTTACTGAACTACATTGGGACGAACGGATACAACAAGTTCGACTTCTCTTTTTTCTCCATCCCGTAATACCTGCATGTTTATCTTGTCACCGGGCATCTGCAGAGCAACACGATTCATGACCTTGCGGGGATCTCCTGCTCCCTGACCATTAATGGAAAGGATAACATCTCCACGATGCAGGCCTGCCTGGCTGGCCGGTGTATCCGGATAAACCCGGGCAATAATAATGCCATCAGTTGGAGAAACTCCCAGCGCTTTGGCCAGATCAGGCGTTATCGGCTGGGATTCAATCCCCAGCCAGCCACGAATAACCCGACCCTCACTGATAATGGACTCAAGCACATAGCGGGCAAGATTGGACGGGATGGCAAAGCCAAGCCCCTGACTGCCACCATCCCGTGACAGCAGAGCCGTGCTGATACCGATCAGGTTACCACGAGCATCGACCAGAGCACCGCCGGAGTTACCGGGGTTAATAGCTGCATCGGTCTGAATAAAGTCTTCATAGGTATTCAGGCGAAGTTCTCTTCCCCGGGCACTGACAATGCCTTGAGTCACTGTCTGTCCCAGTCGGAAAGGGTTACCAATCGCAAGTACCACATCACCGGTACGCATCGGGTCTGAATTTGCAAGCGGAAGGACCGGGGCGTCACTGAGGTTGATTTTAAGTACGGCCAGATCAGTTTCGGCATCAATGCCCACGATGGTGGCACTGGTTTCACGGCCATCTTTCAGAGCTACCAGAATCTGACCGGCACGGTTAACAACATGGTTGTTGGTCAGAATGTAGCCATCTTCCTTGACGATAACGCCGGAACCCAGGCTGGCGGGAGGACGATACTCTTGATAACGGCTGGATGATGGTGGCCGCTGTGAATAAAGGCTGACAACTGCAGGCGATGCCCGGTCAACGGCATCACGCCAGGACACAACATCGCCCTGGGGGGCTGCCGGAATCTGGCTTGCCAGATAATTCCTCAGTGGCGCTGAAAACTCGGGAACCAATAGCAGTAACAGAAAGCCGACTACCAGTCCTGCCAGTGCAGGCATGCCAATATATGTTAAAAATTTCTTCATATCCCTCTGCCAATGCAGTAATGGAAATCCAACGCTTTCACTGATAAATCGCTAGCGCTCAGTTGGGGCGGAGGCGAATAACGCTGATTGGTATAATATCAGCCGCTGAAACGATTCAAACCGGGATTCAAGATAAACATGGCAATTTCTCTGAGTGAACTGATTCAAAAACTCGACACAACACTCGAGTCGGACCGCTACCGCGACTACTGCCCGAACGGTTTACAGGTTGAAGGCAAGTCAGAAATCAAACGGCTGGTTACGGGGGTGACAGCCTGTCAGTCACTGATTGATGCCGCGGTTGAGCAGCAAGCCGACGCGATTCTGGTGCACCATGGTTATTTCTGGAAAGGGGAAGATGCTGCCATTGCCGGAATGAAACGCCGCCGGATTCAGAAACTGCTGCAACATGATATCAGCCTGATTGCATATCACCTGCCGCTGGATGCTCACCAGACCATGGGTAATAACGCCAGACTGGCAGATATCCTTGGCTGGAAAATTACCGGGCCTCTGGAACCCCAGAATCGCCAGAATATTGGCTTTGAAGGTGAGCTGGATAAGCCTGTTGCTCTGGCTGATTTTGGAAAGCAGATTGCTTCAGGATTGAACCGGGAGCCGCTGTTAATTGCCGGTGGAGAACATCCGGTGAAACGTATTGCCTGGTGTACGGGTGGCGCTCAGGATTATATCGACCATGCACTGGCACTGGGCGTGGATGCCTTTATCAGTGGTGAAATTTCAGAGCGGACGGTTCACACGGCCAGAGAGTGTGGCATTCATTATATTGCTGCCGGGCATCATGCTACAGAAAGGTATGGGGTTCAGGCTGTCGGTGACTGGCTGGCTGCTGACTGTGGTATTGAGCATCTGTTTATTGATATTGATAACCCGGTCTAAGGTAAATAGCCTCTAACTAATGCACCCGGAGAATAGTGCTTCGGGTGATATTGTTATGCAAAATTATTATATTTAATCGTGTTCTTATAATAATTTCCCGCTGATATAGTGCCTTGTAAATAGTTCCGTCCATTGAAAAAGCCTGTATTAAAAGAAGCTTTTTCAGTGGACTTCATAAGATTAAAAGACAAGACACTGCCATGCCTGCTGAACATTCCTCTGAAGCTGCCTCGACAGCTTCCAGTGCGGTACAGACGCATCTCAAGCAACTGGAAGCCGAGAGTATTCATATTATCCGTGAAGTTGCGGCCGAGTTTGATAACCCGGTGATGCTGTACTCCATTGGTAAGGATTCAGCAGTGATGTTGCATCTGGCAATGAAAGCGTTTTACCCGGGCAAACCGCCGTTTCCGCTGCTGCATGTGGATACCACCTGGAAGTTCCGGGAAATGATCGAGTTTCGTGACAAGCGGGTTGAAGAGCTGGGGCTTGAGTTGCTGGTACATACCAACCCCGACGGTGTGGAACAGGGTGTTGGCCCCTTTACCCATGGCAGTGCCAAACATACCGATGTCATGAAAACCGCGGCGCTGAAACAGGCACTGAACAAGTACGGTTTTGATGCAGCCTTTGGTGGAGCCCGCCGCGATGAAGAAAAGTCACGGGCTAAAGAACGGGTTTATTCTTTCCGTGATCGTAATCATCGCTGGGATCCTAAAAACCAGCGTCCGGAACTGTGGAATGTCTATAACGGTAAAGTTGAAAAAGGCGAGAGTATTCGTGTATTCCCGCTGTCCAACTGGACCGAGCTGGATATCTGGCAATACATCTACCTTGAGCAGATTCCAATTGTCCCCCTGTACTTTTCCCAGCAACGCCCGGTAGTTGAGCGTGATGGCACTCTGATTATGGTTGACGATGACCGGATGCCATTGGCTGAAGATGAACAGCCGGAAATGAAATCAGTACGGTTCAGAACACTGGGCTGTTATCCACTAACAGGTGCCGTGGAATCAGAAGCGAATACCCTGCCGGAAATTATTCAGGAGATGCTGCTGACCAAAACATCCGAACGACAGGGGCGAGTTATTGATCATGACAGTGCCGGCTCAATGGAAAAGAAAAAGCAGGAAGGTTACTTCTGACCCTTCGCTCATTTCATCAGTTTTTAAAATTTAAGAAACAGTTTCGGAGCCTAAAGAAATGAGTCATCAGTCTGAATTGATTGAGAAGGATATAGAAGCCTATCTGTATCAGCATGAGCAGAAAGATCTGCTGCGACTGCTGACCTGCGGCAGTGTCGATGACGGCAAAAGTACCCTGATCGGTCGTCTGCTGCACGACAGTAAAATGATTTATGAGGACCAGCTGGCAGCGGTTACCAACGATAGTCGCAAGTCCGGTACCCAGGGCGATAATGTTGATCTGGCGCTGCTGGTGGATGGCCTGCAGGCCGAACGTGAGCAGGGCATTACCATTGACGTTGCCTATCGCTATTTTTCTACCGAGCAACGGAAATTTATTATTGCCGACACCCCGGGGCATGAGCAGTACACCCGGAATATGGCCACCGGTGCATCGACCTGTGATTTAGCGGTTATTCTGATTGACGCCCGTCATGGCCTGATGACCCAGACCCGCCGTCATACCTTTATTGCCTCCCTGTTGGGTATTCGCCATATTCTGGTTGCTGTGAACAAGATGGATCTGGTGGCGTTTTCCAAAGACCGTTTTGAAGAGATTCGGAATGACTACCTCGACTTTGCTGAGAAGCTGTCGCTGGGAGATGTGAAGTTTGTGCCGATCTCTGCGCTTGATGGCGATAATGTGGTCAGCCCCAGTGAAAATACGCCCTGGTATGAGGGCCCGACGCTGATGAATATTCTGGAAACTGTGCAGATCAGCTCCGATCGTAATCTCGCAGATTTCCGTTTGCCTGTGCAGTATGTAAACCGGCCTAATCTGAACTTTCGAGGTTTTGCCGGAACCATCGCTTCCGGTGAAGTGAAACCCGGAGATGAAGTGATGGTGCTGCCATCACGCAAAACCAGCCGGGTTGATAGCATTGTTACCTACGATGGTAATCTCGACATTGCAGCTGCAGGTCAGGCCGTGACACTTACGCTGGAAGATGAAATCGATATCAGTCGTGGTGATATGCTGGTGCACCCTCATAACCCGCCACAACTCAGTCGTGACCTGAATGCAAAGCTGGTGTGGATGGCTGAAGAAGCCATGAAACCGGGCAAACAGTACACCATCAAGGCCGGATCACTGATGGCCAGTGGAACGGTTTCTGCCATCCAGTACCGGATTGATGTTAATACCCTTGAACAAACAGAAGCAGATCAACTGCAGCTGAATGAAATTGCTCAGTGCAGTTTGAGTCTTGATCGGCCACTGCCTTTTGATGCCTATAAAAATAACCGGGCGACTGGAGCCTTTATTGTTATTGACCGTTTGACCAATGCAACGGTTGCGGCAGGTATGCTGCAGGATGCAGAAACTGAAGATACTGCTGTATTACCCGTGACTCAGGCTGAACGAAAGGCTCGGCTTGGACATAGTGGCGCAATTATAAGTATTACTGGAAATCTTGCCGAAGAGCGGTCTTTGAAACTGGAGCGTCAGCTTTTCAATCGGGGTGGGTTGAGTGTTGTTATCAAACCTGACGAAATCGACCAGGCATATACATTAAAAAATGCTGGCTTGCTGGTAGTTGTCTCAGGTGATGTTAAGGCTGATTACGTTTTTGCTTCGGATGGTGCTCTTGCTTTGGAGGATCTACTGAGCGCAGTGTTTGATTAAGTTATAGCAATATCTGGCGATCTTTCTAAAAGCCGAAACAGATATTCTGTTTCGGCTTCTTTGATTGTAACTTTTACGACAATTGTCAGTAACTTTTCAAAACACTTACATAGCACTGTATTTTTACTCTAAGATGTGGGGCTTGTCTGTAATCAGGAAAAGACCTTTGGGGTTGGTCGTACTGTTACAGAATAGTGCTCAAAACAATAATGGAGTAGATAATGCGCATATTGCAGGCCGCCGCGCTGGTTGCGGGACTGATAGTGCTTTCAGGCTGTGTGTCGACAGTCAATAATGATGTTCATCATGCCTATGATAAAAAAGAAGTCGGGAAAGAGTCAGGTTTAGCCTTTGATACTCATGATTCTCAACCTGCTGAAGCCAGTATCACGAAAGTACTGATCCTGCCTGCTGATATCAGAATCAGTGAGCTGGGAATGACCGCTGTGGAAGAAGTACCTGAGTGGTCAGCAGAGGGTAAAAAACTCGTTAATAGTGAAATCAAGTCTTACATCAAGAACAATCTGAATAATGTTGAAATCGTTGTACCTCCGGTTTTCTCCAAGCAAAGTCAGGATCAGGTAGATCAGCATGTTGCCCTGTATGATGTTGTTGCCGGTAATTCGCTTTCAATCCGAAATATAGAAGCCTTTAAGGAAGAGCTGAAGAAGCCGGATGACACGTTAGGCAAGGGGCTTAAATTCCTGAAACAGGAAACCGGAGCTGACCAGGTGTTACTGGTGTCTGGTGTTGATCTTATTTCCAGTGAAGAAAGGGTTGCCAGTATGGTTGTTGCTGCAGCATTTGGTGTGGTAATACCTGGAGGTGTAACTGTACTGAATACTGGCTTGATTGATATTGAAACAGGCGATGTTGTCTGGACCAATACTGCCCTTAGTACCAGTCTTAGTCTGAAAAAACAGTCGGGTGCCCGGGATATGGTTTCAGAAACACTGGGACAGTTTCCGAAGCTGTAATCCAACAGGGAAACACTATGAAAAAGAAACTGTTTCCTCTTTTACCTGCTCTGATTCTCTCGGGATGCGTCACCAGTAATATCAAACCCTATACTGGCGATGGCCCGATTGAAGCCGTTGGGGAAGAGAATCGTCTTTGGCATGCCGCCGAACGTTTCGAACAACAGCTTGAGAAAGGTGACAGGCTTGAGGGCGATGCGGCGATGCAGGCATACCTTCAGGGTATTATGGATCGTTTGTATCCTGAGTTTAAAGGCAGTATTCGGGTATATATTCTGAAACAGCCGATTTTGAATGCCTTTGCATTGCCGAACGGTGGTGTATATGTGAACACCGGGCTGATTGCTGCAATGGAGAATGAAGCACAGCTGGCTGCAGTGTTGGCGCACGAAGGTGTTCACTTTATAAACAAGCATTCGGCAAAGCAGCGCAAGGTTAATCAGCTGTCCTCAGCACTTGCCATGGCTGGTGCGCTTGCGGGTGGACCTTTGCTGGCAACGCTGGGTCTTGCTACCACGGTAACGGGCTATTCCAGGGATCTTGAGCGAGAGGCTGATACTGAAGGCTACAAGCGTCTGATTGCCGCTGGTTATGATCCTGCACAGTCATATGCTGCATTTGAGGCCATGGCGAGGGAAGCAAAGGCCAGTGACGCCGAATCGCCACTGTTCTTTTCTTCTCACCCCAAGCTGCAGGAGCGAATCAAAAGCTTCAAGGCTCTAAGTGAAAACGCAGTTGCTTCGACGCCTCGGGATATCAATGCGAGTGCTTATCAGGATTATGTCGTTGATTTAAGACAGCAGGTACTGATCGACAAGCTCGAGACCGGGCGGTTCAATGAGATTATTGCAACCTTTGAAGCTCCGTCACAAAAGGCTCTTTATCCAGAAGTAGATCTCTTCTATCTGGCCGAGGCCCACCGGCTTCGTAATGAAGAAGGTGATCTTGATGAGGCCAAAAAGGTTTATCGCTCGCTGCTTTCAAGTTACGAAACATTTCCCTTGCCCTATAAATCTTTAGGGCTTCTCAGTTTGAAAGAAAAAAACTATCCGGAAGCAGGCAATCTGCTGAGGCAGTATTTGGTGCTGGCACCAAAAGCTGCAGATGCTGCATTCGTGCAGCAATATCTGGATATGATTGATAAGGCAACAAATTAATGAATATCAATAAGTTAAAATATGGATTTCTGGCAGCACTGATTCTGCTGCTGAGCGGTTGTGCCAGCTGGTCGGTAGTGAAGAAGTCAGAGCTGGTCAGTAAGGATGGCTCTTTTAAAGTACAGGCACCCATTGGTTGGGTTATGGGGCCGGTTAATAACAAGGGTATATTGCTGACCGAGGAAGGACCCGGCCTGCACCGGATTATCATGAACCGTGTAGACCACAAGAATGCTTTTAAGAGCATAGAAAAGTCCAGTTCACCTGATTTGTTGCCAACAGAGCTGGCGGATTACTATCTGGCTGAGTTCAAGAAGACTCATGAAGGTGTGGAAGTGAAGAAGCTCGAACTTCAGCCGGCTATGCTCGCAGGAGAGGCGGGCTTCCGGATGAAACTGCAGGTAGTAACTCCCAAAGGCCTGAAACTCAATACTCTGGCGTATGGCTTGAGCCGGGAGAATGGTTTTTATGAACTGTCTTACAGTGCTCCCGAGCTGCATTACTATGACCGGGATCTGGAAATCTTTGAGAAAATCGTAGGTAGCTTCGAAACCCTGTAACAAAAGCAGGATATTGACTTGTACTCCGGTAGTTTTTCAGTGAACCTTTACTGAAAAGGACAAAACTACCGGAATACAGTCTGATCATGAGTTATTACACTTCACTGGTCTGGTTTCGTCAGGATTTACGCACTGAAGACAACCCGGCATTACAGGCTGGGTGTCAAAAAGGACGTGTTCTGGCGGTCTACATTCTGGATGATGAAGAGACTTCATGGTCTATGGGTGGAGCCAGCAAAGTCTGGTTGCACCGTGCCTTGCAGGATCTTGATAAATCCCTGCACGGAAACCTTCTCTGCCTTCAAGGCAAGGCTGCCAGTTTGATTCCCGAGCTGGTAAGGCAATACAAGATCAAATCTGTCTTCTGGAACCGTTGCTATGAACCCTGGCGTATCCATCGTGATACCCAATTAAAATCCAGCCTGCGTAATCAAGGTGTTGAAGTAGAGAGCTTCAATGGTTCCCTGCTTTGGGAGCCTTGGGAAGTTCTCAAAAAGGATCAGACGCCTTATCGAGTATTTACCCCGTTTTATCGTAAAGGATGTCTTGCTGCGGCAGCACCGAGAATGCCATTGCCTGCCCCTGAGTCCCTCAATCTGATTACACCTGATAAACAGGAATCTGTTGAGCAGTTAAATCTGCTGCCGAAAATCAATTGGTATCAGCCCATGTTGCAACACTGGGATATCAGCGAGCAGGGAGCATCTAGACAACTGGAACACTTTCTTGAGAGTGGCCTTCAGAATTATAAGGCTGGCAGGGACTTTCCGGCAATGAAGTCTGTTTCCAGACTCTCGCCCTATTTGCATTTTGGCCTGATTTCACCTCATCAGGTCTGGCATCAATCGCAGATGAACGGAATGTCTGACCAGTTGGAAAAACAGCTGGATCACTTTCAATCAGAATTAGGCTGGCGTGAGTTTTCATATTATCTGCTGTATCACTTTCCGACGCTACCTGAGAAAAATTTTCAGTCCAAGTTTGATAGCTTCCCCTGGCGTAAAGATGATGAAGCATTACAGAAATGGAAAAATGGGCAGACCGGCTATCCCATCATTGATGCGGGAATGAGAGAACTTTGGCAAACCGGTTATATGCATAACCGGGTCAGAATGATTGTAGCCTCGTTTCTAATCAAGAATCTTATGATTGACTGGCGTGAAGGGGCTCAGTGGTTTTGGGATACCTTGTTTGATGCGGATCTTGCTAATAACAGTGCGAGTTGGCAGTGGGTTGCAGGCTGTGGTGCAGATGCGGCGCCTTATTTTCGTATTTTTAACCCGGTAACCCAGAGTAAAAAATTTGATCCAGATGGGGAATATATTCGTCATTTTGTTCCTGAACTTTCAGGTTGCTCAGCACGGGTGCTTCATGCCCCCTGGGAATCATCAGAAGCTAACTTGATTGATTACCCGCAGCCTATGGTGGATTTAAAGTCCTCACGTAAAGATGCACTGGAGGCTTTCAGGGATCTTTAAACATTAAAAGCATATTCCTTCTGGATTGATCTATATTCTTATTCGGATTATCTGCATTAATATTTTATGATCTATGTTCCAGAAGGGGGGTGTGTTCGTGCACAACAACAAACACTATTATCACTTTTCTATATGCCTTTTTCGCCCTCTTCTTTTTTGTACTTTATTTATATCAAAAACACTGCCTGCATTAATGACCTACAATACTGCGCCATTATATTTATATAAGACACATCCAGGCTCTGAATTTGATATTGTCCACTCAGAATTAATATCTGGATCTTATGATCAAGATGTCATGCTGATAAGCGACCGGCTATCCTCATCACTTCCAGAAGGTATACGGCATAATATTGATAGGCATGCACAGCACGTAAAGGTTCTTCTTCGTTTTCCCATGGAAGGTAGGAAGCCTCAATGTGTTTTTGTTATCGTGGAAAAACGAGGAAAAAAGAAGAACCCAAAAAGTTGTTATGAAATTTTTCAGGTTTCGAATACTGATAAATGGCATGAGATCAGCAGGCTTCCTGAGCCAAGTCAGGATTTGATTGTATCAAGTCTGGTTCTTGATGCAGCGTCTAGTGCTGAGTTATTTCTGGTAGATTTGATATCTGTGCCTTCCAAATACCTTGATGTACTTGATCAGGAATGTAGTTCGAGGTTCTTGATACATTTAAAACAGAAAAGCCTATCTCTGGATGATTACACATCTAAGCAGTTACCTTCATCGCTTAAAGAAAAACTGAAGAACACCTTTTGCTCTTATAATGCATTTTCAAACATTCAAGGTGTTATGAGGGGCAAGAGAAGCTCTGATAGTTTGTTGCCTGGTAAGCTGCATATCTCTAGTGCGGTAGATATACCTGGTTGGAACCCGTTGTACACATCTACATCGGATCATGACAGTGCAGGTAGTTCGGGACGGGGGTCGCTTTCTCGTGAGCGTAAACCTGTATGGCCGCAAAGGCTTCGAGCTAACAGTGGTGATCCAGATACAACGTCTCTATCCGGATATTGCTCTTCAATAGGTTCTGATCGCCATTTGTCAGGTAGTGGCGATTTTCATAGTAGCAGGGCTTCTGTAGCCAGTAGTGACTGTAGCTCCGTTCGAGTGGCTACAGGTTTTGATAATCAAAGTGCTGTTTTGGGGAGCAGAATTGTTCCACCTGAAATGGCTCTTTCTGGAGATTCGGGCACGGTTCATACAACATTTTCCGTGATGGCCCCTCCTTTATACGGCTCTGCTCAGAACATTGGTTGTGCAGTATCTCTGCTTGATGTAAGACGACAGTCTAATTCTGAAATGATTGATGGTTTCTGTAAAGAACAGGTTGAAGTAACACGTGATGAATATGTGGATATGAAAGCTGGTACAGCGAGTTTTGAGATTCCTCCAGGTTGCTTGGACCATACAGTTGATATGCATTCAAAAACTATGGCACCGCACTCAAAGGGGGCTGCATACAAAGATTTTGAAAACAAACAGTGCAGAACAGATCTCAGAGTGTATTTGCCAAAAATAATTCACCGGCATGTAAGGCGAATGAGTGAGGAAGAATTCGATCGCTGTCTAGAACATATTTCTTCAATAATGAAAGTTATGTGTCGGCGAGGTGTTATGCCAAGAGCATACACGTCCAGGATGTTCGCTAGTTTGCAGCATCTTGACGACTGGGATCACCCTGTACATGTTGCAGCATTCGAATCGTTGAGCTTTGTCTTGAGGCTCGGTAGCGGGTGGGGGTGTGTTAATCCAGGATATGCTTCAGTTGTAGTTGATGTTGCTACATATATGTCATCAATAAGTCAAGATTACTGGCTTTATCCCTATCAAGGCTCCACTGAGCTGCATAGCCGTTTTGATAGTGTGAGACGAGCATTGGAAAAGTTTAATACTCCTGTGGAGGATACTGTTTACTCAGCAGTTATTCGTCCAGATGAAGCGGTAGATGAGTTTAAGAAATTGTGTCGTTCAATATCAAGGATATTGGGTGAGTATTTTATGGATGTATTTTGTCGTCAGATAGAACACTACTCTCAGTATCCGCCTAGTGTAGCAAAGCTGCAGTCATACGGGCTTTCTAGCGAAGAAGATATGTATGATTCTACAGCTGGAGATATTCATCACATAGCGAAAGTTATTGGCCTGCTATCGCAGGGTATGGTTGATGCTTTCGATGAAGGCATGCCGCCTCCTATATACAAAGTTCTGATTGGTCTGATTAGGAAAGGTGAAAGTTTTCTGGTGGATGCTAACTGTGTGTTTAGTGCGGGAGAGCTATCTTGTGCATTGTCTAAAATCCAGTCTGAGGCTGGTAGTAGCACTAAATTTAAAGCATGTGTGAAACAAGTATTGATAGAAGCACAGCATTATTCGGTAAAACATTATTCTACTGTCGATTATACAGGTAATTGTTTTAAAAAGTCTGATACAGTTGATGCACTGCATAACGTAATGAAATTCCTTGGAGATAGATTTATTTCAATTTCTCGGGGAGGCTGATCAGACCTTTGTTATATATGCTCTTTGTCATCGACGTGAAGTACAAAGCAAAATCAGCTCGCCTAGAGGTGAGCTAATAGATTTCCCAGATGTTGTTGGTGTTCGATCCCGTATGCCATTTTTGATTGGCCAGTTTTAAGCTATAACAGTGAAAGATAGCTGCATTAGTATCATCCAGCAGCTTTTCTAGTATGCTCATTCCACGGTCTTTAGTGATATAAACCTGCGAAGTCGAAAAAATATGATCCGTGTCCATTTATTTACAGGGCAAGGCTGAATTACACTATGCAGCGTTTTGAAGTGCCTGTCCGAAGCCCCGAAAACTGCTGACTATTCCGGCAGCCAAGGCGCACATTCCGTGCTGTTGTGGCAGGCTATTAGTTGTATTTGCCGGAGGCAAAATGAAAGAGTCTTTCTACACCGAACTGCAGGAAAAGCTGGAACAGCTGAAGGTTGACGGGCTGTATAAGGAAGAGCGTGTAATCACCTCCCAGCAGCAGGCTGATATTGCGGTTCAGAGCGGCGAGCATGTACTGAATTTCTGCGCCAACAACTACCTGGGGCTGGCTAACCACCCTGAGCTGATTCGCGAAGGTCAGGTATCTCTGGATCGCTACGGCTACGGTATGGCTTCTGTACGTTTTATCTGTGGTACTCAGGATGTACACAAGAAGCTGGAAGAAAAAATCTCCAGCTTCCTGGGAATGGAAGACACAATTCTGTACTCCTCCTGCTTCGATGCTAACGCTGGTCTGTTTGAAACCCTGTTGGGGCCTGAAGATGCGATTATCAGTGATGCCCTGAACCACGCCAGCATCATCGACGGTGTGCGTCTGTGTAAAGCCAAGCGTTTCCGTTATGCCAACAATGATATGGCGGCTTTGGAAGAGCAGCTGAAAGCCGCTGATGAAGCCGGAGCTCGCACCAAACTGATCGTTACCGATGGTGTGTTCTCCATGGATGGTATTATTGCCAACCTGAAGGGCGTCTGTGATCTGGCTGACCAGTACGGTGCACTGGTTATGGTTGACGATTCTCACGCTGTTGGCTTTATCGGTGATAAAGGCCGTGGTACTCACGAGCACTGTGGTGTAATGGACCGTGTGGACATCATCACCGGTACTCTGGGTAAGGCGCTGGGTGGTGCTTCCGGCGGCTTCACTGCTGCTAAAAAGGAAGTTGTTGACTGGCTGCGTAACCGCTCCCGTCCGTACCTGTTCTCCAATACTCTGGCTCCGACCATTGCCGGTGCATCCATCAAGGTACTGGAGATGCTGGAAGAAGGTGACGAGATGCGCGCCAAGCTGCGTGAAAACAGCAAGTTCTTCCGTGAAGAGATGACCAAGCTGGGCTTTGAACTGGCAGGTGCTGACCACGCAATTATTCCGGTTATGCTGGGTGATGCATCTCTGGCCAAGAAATTTGCTGACATGATGCTGAAAGAAGGTATCTACGTCATCGGTTTCTCCTTCCCGGTAGTACCGCAGGGTCAGGCGCGTATCCGTACCCAGATGTCTGCTGCACATGACCGTGAGCATGTGGAAAAAGCTATCGCTGCCTTTGCCAAGGTTGGCCGCGAGCTGGGTATTATCAGCTAAGGTATTCAGACCAAGGCAATAAAGCCGGGCTTTTAACAGTCCGGTTTTATTTATCTTCTTTCCGCTCTTCTTTCACTCTATCCCCATACCCAAGCCAAGTTTGCGTTTTAGCCTCCATTTCATACCCTTAGTAATTATCTGTCTGATTTTGTGCCGTGGCCTCTGTAAATAACCTTTGTAACACGGTCTGACGATATATTTCCGGCATCAGATAGACGGCAGCCTTTGTTTTTTGCCGGTGCCGGGTGTCTGGGTTCTGTTCACTGACTGGAAGATTCAATGAAAACTCTGGCCAAGCTGAAACCCGAAATGGGTATCTGGATCGATGACAAGCCAACACCGGAAGTTGGTCATAATGACGTACTGATAAAAATCACCAAAACCGCCATCTGTGGCACTGATATCCATATCTACAACTGGGATGACTGGGCCCAGCAAACCTTTCCTGTCGGTATGACCGCAGGTCATGAGTTTGTCGGTGAAATCGTCGAGATGGGAGCCGGTGTAAAAGGATTAAATGAAGGCCAGCGGGTGTCCGGCGAAGGACATGTTACCTGCGGCCACTGTCGTAATTGTCGGGCTGGGCGGCGTCACCTTTGTAATCATACCGTTGGCGTAGGTGTGAACAGAGCGGGAGCCTTTGCTGAGTACTTGTCGATTCCTGCAGTGAATGTATTTCCGATACCTGATGATATCAGTGATGATCAGGCGTCTATTTTTGACCCTTATGGTAATGCTGTGCATACCGCGCTTTCCTTTGATCTGGTTGGAGAGGATGTGCTGATTACCGGTGCTGGTCCCATTGGCATTATGGCAGTCGCTATTGCCCGCCATGTAGGTGCCCGCCATGTGGTGATCACAGATGTGAACAACTACAGGCTGGACCTGGCTAAACAGATGGGAGCAACTGCGGTTGTTAATGTGGCACGTGAATCACTTGATGATGTGATGGTCGGTCTGGGGATGCAGGAAGGTTTTGATGTGGGACTGGAAATGTCCGGTAACGGGCAAGCCTTTCAACAGATGCTGGCCAATATGAACCATGGCGGTAAAGTCGCTCTGCTGGGTATTCCTTCCAGTGACACTACCATCGACTGGAATCATGTGATTTTCAAGGGGTTACAAATCAAGGGTATCTATGGCCGGGAAATGTTTGAAACCTGGTACAAGATGACCAGTATGTTGCAGTCCGGACTTAAACTGGATCCGGTTATTACCCACCGTTTTCCCGTGGACGACTATGCTGAGGCCTTTGAAGTGATGCGGGGCGGGCGGTCAGGAAAGGTTATTCTGGAATGGTAAATCATGATCTGCCACACAGGCTGGTGTGGCAGATCGATACCGTTTATCGGCTGATGAAATTCAGGAATTCCTGACGGCTGGATAGAGAAGTCCGGAACTGGCCCAGCATGACAGAAGAAGTCATGGAAGAGTTCTGCTTCTCAACACCACGCATCATCATGCACAGGTGCTTGGCTTCAATCACAACGGCGACACCACGGGCATTGGTAACATCCTGAACCGCTTCGGCAATCTGACGGGTCAGGTTTTCCTGAATCTGCAGGCGGCGGGCGAACATATCGGTAATGCGGGCAAATTTGGACAGCCCCAGTACCTTGCCGCTGGGGAAGTAGCCGATGTGGCACTTTCCGATAAAGGGCAGCATATGGTGTTCGCACAGGGAGTAGAGCTCTACATCCTTGACCACGACCATTTCTTCATTGTCGGATTCAAATACTGCGCCGTTAACAATCTCTTCCAGAGTCTGGTGATAGCCTCGGGTCAGGAATTCCATTGCCTTGCCGGCCCGCTCCGGAGTGCCGCGCAGGCCGTCACGGTTCGGGTCTTCCCCCAGGGTTTCAATAATGCCCCGGTAATGTCCGGTCAGGATTTCGGTCATCTGTTTCAACGTCTTATAGCCGATGGATACTGCAAAAGCGGCAGTGTAACAAAAGGGAAGGGGCTGAACCAACCTGTGATTACTGTCCGGAATATCTGTTGTTATCTGTGCATAAAGCAGCAGTACTACTCAGGAATAATGCGGTCTGGAAGGCTTCTTTGTTGATTGCAATCAGCAAAATAATCGGGTTAAGGTAGGGCCTCAGGTATGCAGTCTTAATTGGATTTTGCCTCCTCTCTCTTCGACTGTTGTCTGAAACAATTATAAAAATACGCAGTATAAAAATAAGAATATTCAAGGATCGTAGTCATGAGAAAAGCCACGGGGCTGGCGGCAGCGCTGGCACTTACCACCTCTTTTTCAGTGATTTCTTCGGCTCAGGCTGCTTCAACTCTGGAATCCGTGCAGGAGCGCGGCTATCTGCAATGTGGTGTAAACACAGGTCTACCCGGCTTTTCCAGCCCTGATGACAAAGGTAACTGGAAAGGTATGGATGTAGATACCTGTCGGGCTGTTGCTGCAGCAACACTGGGGGATGCTGACAAGGTCAAATTCATTCCACTCACCGCCAAAGAGCGATTCACAGCACTACAATCGGGGGAAATTGATGTGCTGTCCCGCAATACCACCTGGACGCTGACCCGGGATTCATCGCTGGGTCTGAACTTTGCTGGTGTGAATTATTACGATGGTCAGGGCTTTCTGGTATCAAAAAATCTGGGGGTGAAGAGCGCGCTTGAGCTGGATGGTGCAACGGTTTGTATCCAGGCCGGTACAACCAGCGAGCTGAACCTGGCGGATTACTTTCGTCAGCACAAGATGGAGTATCAGCCGGTGGTGTTCGACACTTCAGATCAGACCATTAGCGGGTTTGAGGCGGGTCGCTGCGACATGCTGACTTCGGACCAGTCCCAGCTGTATGCACTGCGTATCAAACTGAAAAAGCCGGATTCGGCAATGGTACTGCCTGAAGTCATTTCCAAAGAGCCGCTCGGACCGGTTGTGCGTCAAGGGGATGACCAGTGGTTCAATATCGTGAAATGGAGCCTGTTTGCCCAGTTGAATGCTGAGGAAATGGGGCTGACTTCTGCCAATATCGACAGCCAGAAAAAGTCTGACAATCCGGCTGTAGGCCGCTTTATTGGTAAGGAAGGTATTAAGGGCAAGGGCCTCGGACTGGCCGATGACTGGGCTTACCAGATTGTGAAGCAGGTCGGTAACTATGGCGAAATATTTGAGCGTAATGTTGGTGAAGGTTCACCGCTGAAGATTGCACGCGGCATCAATGCCCTGTGGAATCAGGGTGGTATCCAGTACGCGCCGCCGATTCGCTAAGTCATACGGTATTGCAGCCCGGACAGCCTTACATAATCAGCTTGTCCGGGCTGTCTTCACATTAGAATAACATCCTCTTTAGCTGTACCTGTGCTGATAGAGCACAGGTAACAGGAGTCTGTCATGCAGGAAAAGCATACAATGCCCGCTCCTGCCCGCCACTATTTCTGGAATGACCCGGACAAGCGGGCCCTTGTTTTTCAAATTATTGTCACGGTTGCCATTCTCGGGCTGGCTTTTGTGGTGGTTGAGAACACCCTGAGTAATCTTGAGAAGCGCGGTATTACTACCGGTTTTGATTTTCTCAGTCAGGAATCAGGTTTTGGCATTATCCAGAGTCTGGTTGAATATGACGAAACCCATAGTTTTGGCAAAACCTTTATTGTCGGTTTGCTGAATACCATTCTGGTTTCAGTGCTGGGTATTATTCTGGCGACAGTGGTTGGCTTTCTGGTCGGTGTCGGGCGACTGTCCAATAACTGGCTGGTGGCCCGTGTCTGCGGTGCCTATGTTGAAATCTTCCGTAATATCCCGCTGCTGCTACAGATTCTGTTCTGGTACTTTGCTGTTCTTAGAACGTTGCCGTCACCCCGTCAGAGTCTTGATCTGTACGATACGTTCTTTCTGAATATCCGTGGCCTTTATATTCCTGCTCCAATATTTCAGGAAGGAGCTATCTGGATTGGTGTGGCACTGTTGCTGGCCATAGCTTCCGTTTGGGTAATCAAACGCTGGGCAGAGCAGCGTCAGCTGGCAAGCGGAAAAACCTTCCCGGTATTTTATACCGCTGCTGTTATTGTCATTGGCTTGCCATTACTGGCCTGGTTTATGACGGGGCAACCGGTTCACTGGGAAGTTCCCGCACTGAAAGGATTTAACTTCCGCGGTGGCTATGCCGTTATTCCCGAGCTGTGTGCCTTGCTGATTGCCCTGACACTGTATACCGCTTCATATATTGCAGAGAATGTGCGCTCCGGTATTGAGGCCGTAAACAAAGGTCAGACGGAAGCCGCTTTTGCACTGGGCCTTCCCAAAAGCCGTACCATGCAGCTGGTTATTATTCCCCAGGCGATGCGAGTCATTATTCCGCCGCTGGCCAGCCAGTATATGAACCTGATTAAAAACTCTTCATTGGCGACGGCTGTCGGTTATCCGGATCTGGTTGCGGTGTTTGCCGGCACCACGCTGAACCAGACTGGTCAGGCGGTAGAAATCATTCTGATCACGATGTCGGTTTACCTGTTGATGAGTCTGCTGGTATCGCTGTTGATGAATATGTTTAACAAGAAAATGGCTCTGGCCGAGCGATAAGGGGGATAGACATGATTGTTAATGAAAATCCTGTTGCTGCCCGGCCTGCTCCGGCTTCAAACAGGGGCATCTGGGGCTGGATGAGGCAGAAGTTGTTTTCCTCTCCTGCCAATACCGTACTGACCGTGGTGACTGGGTGGTTGCTATATATCGGTCTGACACCGGTTATCAGTTGGAGTTTTATCGAAGCAGACTGGTTTGGTTCTGATCGCAGTGCCTGTGATGGTGGTGCCTGCTGGGTATTTATAACGGCTCGAATAGAACAGTTTATCTACGGCTTCTATCCGGAGGATCTGCGCTGGCGGGTCGATCTGGTGTTTCTGCAAACAGGGCTGTTATTGCTGTGGTTAATGCCTCAGTCGATGCCGGGGAAAAAATGGGGGGTGATTTATGCCCTGTCGATATTCCCGATTTCCAGCTTCTTTCTTCTGAGCGGTGGACTGGGACTGGAAATGGTTGACACCCATAAATGGGGTGGCCTGATGTTGACTCTGGTGCTGGCACTGGTTGGCATTGTTGCGGCTTTGCCTTTCGGTGTGCTGCTGGCGCTGGGGCGGCGTTCAGAGATGCCGGTGATCCGGTTTTTCTGCACCACATTTATTGAAGTCTGGCGTGGCGTTCCGCTGATCACTGTACTGTTTATGGCGTCGGTTATGCTGCCGCTGTTTGTGCCTGAGGAAGTCGTATTCGACAAGCTGGTGCGGGCCTTGATCGGTATCGTAATGTTTCAGTCTGCCTATATGGCTGAAGTTGTAAGGGGCGGATTGCAGGCGATTCCCAGAGGGCAGTATGAGGCAGCAGCAGCAATGGGGCTGGGATACTGGAAAATGATGCGTTTGGTTATCCTGCCTCAGGCACTGAAAATGGTTATCCCCGGTATCGTGAATACCTTTATTGCCCTGTTCAAGGATACCAGTCTGGTGCTTATTATCGGGCTGTTTGATTTGCTTGCCATTGTTCAGGCTGGTTTGGCTGACCCTAAATGGTTGGGCTTTGCGATTGAGGGCTATGTGTTTGCCGGGTTTGTATTCTGGTTCTTCTGCTTTAGCATGTCCCGTTACAGCCAGTCGCTGGAGAAGCGGCTTAATACCGGCCACAAGGCATAAGGAACATAATGATGACAAGTGTAAATAATGCCGAAATGGCGGGTTCAGATTCAGCCATGATTGAGCTGCGCAAGCTGAATAAATGGTATGGAGATTTCCATGTACTGCGTGATATCGATCTGACTGTTCGTAAGGGCGAGAGAATAGTTATCTGCGGCCCCTCAGGGTCCGGCAAATCAACCATGATTCGCTGTATCAACCGGCTGGAAGAGCATCAGCAGGGCGACATTATTATTAATGGTCGGGAAATGACCAATGACCTGAAGGATATCGAGCAGGTTCGAATGGAAGTGGGGATGGTTTTTCAGCACTTTAACCTGTTTCCCCACCTGACGGTGCTGGAGAACTGTACGCTGGCACCAATCTGGGTTCGAAAACAGCCTCGCAAGGAAGCTGAAGCCATTGCCATGCAGTATCTGGAGCGGGTCCGCATTCCCGACCAGGCTGATAAGTACCCG
The DNA here is from genome assembly GCA_947387575.1 of Spongorhabdus nitratireducens. GTDB lineage: Bacteria > Pseudomonadota > Gammaproteobacteria > Pseudomonadales > Endozoicomonadaceae > CANDOC01. Next base: position 152,590 of record CANDOC010000010.1, on the reverse strand, counting down.
GGCCAGCTCTCCGGTGGGCAGCAGCAGCGGGTAGCGATTGCTCGCAGTCTCTGTATGAACCCCCAAGTGATGCTGTTTGATGAGCCGACATCTGCGCTGGATCCGGAAATGATCAAGGAGGTGCTGGATGTTATGGTTGAGTTGGCAAACGAGGGTATGACAATGCTCTGTGTGACCCATGAGATGGGCTTTGCCAAGACAGTGGCTGACCGGGTGATCTTTATGGATGAGGGACAGATTGTTGAGGAAAATGAGCCTGAAAGTTTCTTCAACAATCCCCAGTCTGAACGAACTAAGCTTTTCCTCAGCCAGATTCTGCAGCACTAATCTGGGCCTTAAATCCTGTACCATGTTGATGATTCTGACTGGTGCAGGACCTCCCTCTCATTAGATAGTTTCTCTTTACTGATGCAACACCTCAAAATAAGCATTCGGTAATGCTATCTATGACATAGTCTAGAAATAGCTGCTGTATATTAAAAAATATTGACACTTCTGGAAATATTATTTGAAGCAAGCAAGAATCAATTTCTACTTGCCTTTATGGCTGAAAAAGGATTTCTTTTAGAAGGGAAAGTTCATCTTTTTCGGGGTAGTGGCAGAAAGATAACAGGATTAGTTTGAACTATAGTTTTGGCCTGTGTTCAAAGTCGTATTGTTGGCCATTGTGTATAAGTACCGTTGTCAAATACGGGCAAGATAGTTGTAGTGTATTAAAGTCTTAACTCAATAGAATTTTAGTGTGGCTGGCTACTGAGTATAGAAAATATATATGAGAGACTACTTCAAGGCATTGCCAAGAAACGCAAAGCGAGTGATAGCTCTTCTGTGTGATATCTGCATTGTCTTCTTTTGTCTTTGGCTAGCGCTCTATCTCCGTTTAGACCCAGAGAGATTTCTTGAACCAATACAAGATTATGGTGTTCTTTTTCTTCTTGCCCCCGTCATTGCAATACCTGTATTTATTAAGCTCGGATTGTACCAAGCTGTATTGAGATATATTGGTTCATGGACAATTGCAGCTATAGTGCAATCTTCCTTTTTTGCTGCAATTGGGTTGGTGATTGCAGTTTTCTTTATTTCTCCTGAGATCAGATTCCCCCGTACGGCTGCCTTTCTTTATGGAGTATTTCTGATTATTTCGATGCTCGGTGTCAGGTTTTTGGCTCAAAGCTGGCTGTTGGGACAAATCAATGCTCACTGGTTACCGGCTTTCGTGCGCAAAATGTTCATTCCACAGCAAGAGTGGGGTAAGCCTGTTCTTATTTATGGCGCGGGTGACGCTGGGATACAGTTAATGGCTGCTCTCGATAAAGGACGTGAGTTTAGACCTGTTGGCTTCATCGATTCCAATCCTCAACTTTGTGGTCAGGTTATTGAAAAACGGCATGTCTTTGCAGACACCGATGTTCTTCATGCACTAAAAAGGACAATGGCACAGGAGATACTACTTGCGATTCCAGGCAGCCACTCCAAACGTCACAGGGTCATTTGTGAACTGGAGCAGTATGAAATTCCAATCCGAAGTATGCCCTGCTTGATGGATATTGCTAGTGGTCGCTTAAAAATAGATGCAATTCAGGAGGTTGATACAGCAGATATTCTGGGTCGCAAAGAGGTCAACCCTATTCCTGAACTGCTTGATGCCTGTATCTTGAATAAAGTTGTAATGGTGACTGGTGCGGGTGGCTCTATAGGGTCGGAATTATGCCGTCAGATTTTGCAGATTGGACCTAAAGTCCTCGTTCTTTTTGAACACTCTGAATATAACCTCTATGAAATTGAAAAAGAGCTTACTGCTATAGAGCAGCACTTAAATATTAAAATTCGAATTATTCCCGTTCTTGGCTCAGTAAATGATGCCCAGCGGTTGCTAGATATCATGATTACTTATTGTGTTGAAACAGTCTATCACGCTGCAGCGTATAAGCATGTGCCTATAGTAGAACACAATCTGTCCCAAGGGCTGCGAAATAATGTAATAGGGACTCTCTATGCTGCCCAAGCTGCCATCATTGCAAAAGTCGATAAATTTGTTCTGATTTCTACTGATAAGGCCGTTCGGCCTGCAAATGTTATGGGGGCTTCAAAAAGGTTGGCTGAAATGGTACTGCAGGCACTGAATGAACAGAAAGAAGTCAAACTGTTTCACTCTCGGGAGTTTTATCCAAACAGTGGGAACTGTACAGTCGAAAATAACACTTGTTTCAGTATGGTACGTTTTGGAAATGTTCTGGGGTCAAGTGGATCTGTTATTCCTTTATTTCGTGAGCAAATCAGGTCGGGTGGTCCTGTTACGGTTACTCACAAGGATATTACCCGCTACTTCATGACAATTCGGGAAGCTGCTTCTCTGGTGATTCAGGCTGGTAGTATGGGTAAAGGAGGGGATGTCTTTGTGCTGGATATGGGAGATCCTGTAAAAATTGATACGCTTGCCAAGCGAATGATCACTCTATCCGGATTCAGTGTTCGGGATGAATTCGATCTGGATGGTGATATTGATATTGTTTATACCGGACTGAGACCTGGTGAAAAGCTGTTTGAAGAGCTTCTGATAGGTCAGGAAATCTCCTATACCGAACACCCAAAGGTCTGTCAGGCAAAAGAAGAAATGATTCCCTGGGATACATTGATGTTTGTTCTGGATGAGCTGTTATGCTCAATTCAGGAGCATGATTACAGCAGAACTCACCGACTGCTTTTAAAATACGTGAATGGATTTCAATCGAATACAGTTCTGGTCGACTGGCTTCACCCGGAGCTTATTAAAAAGCTGGGAATAGAAATTACAGATCAAAGTTGATAAATCTTCAGAAATAAAAAAAACGTCTGGTTTTAGCCAGACGTTTTATATTGTAATAAATGATTCTTTAGTTTTATTACAGGTTTTCCTCTGCATAAGCAGCAAGAGGTGATCTAGGAACACCCTTCAACTGCACAATGCCACCCTGATCAAACTTCTTGAAACGCTCGGTCAAATAAGTCAGACCAGAACTCGCAGCACTTAGATAAGGCGTATCGATCTGTGCCAGGTTACCCAGGCAGATCACCTTACTACCGTGGCCGGCACGGGTGATGATGGTCTTTATCTGGTGCGGTGTCAGGTTCTGAACCTCATCGATAATAATCAGACTCTGCTGGAAGCTGCGGCCCCGAATATAGTTAAGGGACTTAAAGTGCAGCGGAACCTGCCCCAGAATATAGTCCACACTACCGTTGGTTGATTCGTCCTCGCTGTGGAGTGCTTCCAGGTTATCGGTAATAGCACCCAGCCAGGGCTCCATTTTTTCGGCTTCTGTACCTGGCAGATAACCGATATCTTCATCCAGCCCTTGAGTTGAGCGGGTCGCGATAATGCGTCGGTACTGCTTGCTGGCTACGGTCATCTCAATCGCAGCAGCCAGAGCCAGAATGGTTTTACCCGAACCTGCAGAGCCAGTCAGGGTTACCAGATGAATATCCGGATCCATTAACAGTTGTAGTGCAACGGCTTGATGAATATCCAGTGGCTTCAAACCCCAGGCTTCCTGATTCATCAAGTGCTCACGGGGCAGATCCAGCAAGGTAATGGTGTCCTTATCCTGCTCGATGACCCTGCCGCAGAATCCCTGTTCATCAATAATAAATTGGTTGGGAAGCAGCTCCTCCAGCAGGCCTTCGCGAGGGAGGGTATGAAGTGTCTGTCCTCGGTCCAACTGGTGGGTTTCCACCTTTTCTACCTGGGACCAGAAGTTACCCGGTACTTCCAGATAACCCTTGTTTAACAGTTTGACATCAGAAACCAGCTGATCGTTCTGATAATCCTCACTGGAAATACCGCAGCCTCTGGCCTTGAGGCGCATATTGATATCTTTGGTGACCAGTACCACGGTTTGATCCGGGTGCAGCGACTGGTAGTGATTGATATCGTTGATGATCTGGTTGTCGTTGCTGCGGGAAGGCAGCGTAGTGACGTTTTCCGGTGCATGGTGCATCAGAATGGAAACAGTACCCAATGGTGGGCTTTTGTCGCCCCGGCGAATCGGGACACCGTGCTCAATCTCGGAAGGTTCGGCGCTGCCCAGTACATGATCTATCTGGCGGATTGCCTGGCGGCAGTCTGCAGCAATCGTCTGTTTTCCGTTTTTGAGTTTATCCAGTTCTTCCAGCACTGTGATGGGGATGATGACTTTGTGCTCTTCAAAGTTCAGAAGCGCGTTGGGGTCGTGTATAAGGACATTACTATCGAGAACGTAAGCGGTGGATGGGGAAGCAGTGTTTGATTCGAGTCTGACTGCGTTGTCATCCATAGGCGGCAGCTCCTTTTTAGCTTAAACCCCGGTTCTTCAAAGCATTTCTCACTGAAACGCTCCTGCAGAAAAACCGCATATGCTCATGGGTCGTCAGGCCATGACCTTCAGGTTTGACTCTGATAACAGACAGCTTCACGGTCATCGGGGCCAAGCCATCTTGTTCAGATATTTTTATGCACCACTTATATCTGATTATTAATCGAGATAATCGGCAGCGGCAAGCGATGGCTGATGGAAAAATTTGCTCTTTGGGATGGTTTTTGGATCTAAGGTTCTGTTTTGAAAGGGAAAAGGCAAAGTGTGAATTATTTTCTTGGGAGGACTGCCAGTAAGGCCAGAGAGAAGGGAAGAGGAGCAATATGAAATCAGCAAGGCCTGTCAAAAGGCCCTGCTGAAGACAGGACATTTTATTGAGCTAACAGCTCTTCAGGCGGATATTCAAGGTTAACCTTGTCACCCAGCAGCTGTTCCAGCTCAGGAATCAGGAAGGAATCATCTTCACAGGCAAAGCTGACTGATGTTCCTGTCGTACCAGCCCGCCCGGTACGACCAATACGATGAACATAATCTTCCGGATCTTCCGGCAGATTGAAGTTGATCACATGACTGATGCCATCAATATGGATGCCCCGACCCGCAACATCGGTGGCAACCAGCACCTGAATCTTGCCTTCCCGGAAGTTCTCCAGGGTACGAACCCGCTTCTTCTGAGGCACTTCTCCAGACAGCATGTCACAGACAATACCCTTGCGTTGCAGCCTTTCGGTTAGGCGGCGGGTCTGATCACGACGATTGGCAAAGACGATAACCCGCTCCAGCGGTTTTCCGTCTTCCTGCGCCTTACCCTCAACCAGGTTGCATAACAATTTGTACTTGTCTTCACCGGAAACCATATAGAACTTCTGGTCAACAGTATCAGTTGCCACGCTCTCCGGCTCGATTTCGACTTTAACCGGTTGCCAGGTCCACTGCTCACCAAGACGCAATACTTCGTCGGTAAAGGTCGCTGAGAACAGCAGCGTCTGACGGTCACCCGGACGTGGGGTCATGCGCACAATACGGCGAACCTGCGGGATAAAGCCCATATCCAGCATGCGGTCAGCTTCATCGATAACCAGCGTTTCGGTCAGATCGAGATAGAGGTCTCGACGTTCACAGAAGTCCAGCAAACGGCCCGGTGTGCCAACAATGATGTCAACATAGTCGCGACTGATCTGGGCAAGCTGTTTGTCGTATTCCATGCCTCCGACAACACTGACGACGTGAAGGTCGGTATGGCGAGTCAGGGCTTCGGCATCCTTGCTGATCTGCAGTGCCAGCTCCCGGGTAGGGGCCAGCACTACAAGGCGGGGTTCACCAAGATAACGCTCATCCGGCGGCGGGATTTCCAGCAGCTGCTTGATCGCCGAGATCAAAAACGCTGCGGTTTTACCGGTGCCGGTCTGAGCCTTGCCAATGGCATCATGGCTTTTCAGGGTATGACCCAGTACTTCAGCCTGAATCGGCGTACAGTACTGATACCCCAACTCATGAATGGCTCGCATCAGCGAGCCCGGCAGCTGAAAGTCATGAAAGCGGGTTTTGCCTTCTTCTACCGGTACTTCGAACTGGGAAATATCCCAGGCCTGAGCCTGGGCCTGGCCCCGGGATTTTTTTTCACGCCGCCGACGATGTAGATATCCGGAAGAGCGGCTTTTCTGTTTGCGAGCGGATCCGGAGTCCGCGTCAGAAGGAGTCTCTGCAGGCATTTGGAACCTGAAATCTGTTAAAGTTAAATCCTTCTAATGATACCGGTTGCTGCCGTCCAGAGACAGTTTTAACTGTCTCTGGCTCAGGCAAATACCCGTTCTTCATGATCTGCCTCACCCTGAGGCATGTTGTGTCGCAGAAAGTGCAGCTTTGCGGCTTCTGCTTTTTTGCTCACCCGTTTGCGCTTTCGCTTCAGGCGTCGTTTCGAACGTAGTATCTTTTCCTTGTACGGAATAGCCTGAACATTCTGGGTTATGAGCTGGGCCAGAAAAGCCCCTTTTTCTTCCTCAAAGTTGGCGACATCCTGTCGATCCGGTCCGGCATATACGCCGGGGTCAAATACCGGATATAAAGGACCAGAACCTGCTCCTGAAATCATGGCGACCTCCCTGACGCTTGGATTGATGATTGGCTGGGAGTGTATCGCTATATAATGAAAAGGAGTATTAGACCAAGGTTTTAGACTGTTTTTTCAATTCTGTGAATAACAGCTTACAAAGTGTGGACTATTGGGTGGCCATCAGGCTCTTGGGCGGGATACAAGTTAGTTTCATCGACTGCACGGGACCCGGCAACCGGGCCCGATAAAGTATTACATACAGCACTTCTTGAATTTTTTGCCGCTGCCACAGGGACAAGGGTCATTACGCCCAACAGTTACTGATACAGCGGGTGGCAGAGGTGTCAGGCCGGGATGAATAAAGTACCACTGCTCTTTCTCTTTTATAAAATCCGAGTGCTCGTCATGTTCCTGCTGAACTTTTGAAGGAGGCTCGGAAAAGCTGGCCTTAAATTGAACAGTGCCACGGCTGTTATTACTTTGCCCCTGGGTTGTTTGCACTATTGTCAGCTGATGCCAGTGAGTGCGATCCAGCCAGGAGGAAAGTTCGGAAGCATCCAGCTGGTTTTGGTGCGGCGGCCAGGTTGTTGCGAGAAGGTAGTCTACTTTCTTCAGACAGCAGGCACTGTAACGCGAGCGCATAAGCTGCTCTGCAGTTTCCGGTTTGGCACTTTGATTATGGAAGGGAAGGCAGCAGTTTTCATAATTGTTATTGCTGCCACAATAACAATTTGTTTCGGTTGGGCTCATTTAAAAATACCTGTATTTCAATCAGAGATGGTTTTCTTCAAAAGACAAGCTCTGATTCCAGCCAAAGCGGTCAAGCAGCGACAGAAATACATCATCCAGTGGTGCATTCAGTGTCAGTGGCGAACCAGTAACAGGATGCTGCAGCGACATTTTGGTGCAAGCCAACAGCAATCTGTCAGCATCAAAGTGTTCAGCAAAATAGCGGTTATGATTACCCTTGCCGTGTTTGGCATCGCCAATAATCGGGTGGGCAATGTGTTTCATATGTCGTCTTATCTGGTGCTTTCTGCCGGTACGGGGGCAGGCTTCTACCAGGGAGTAACGGCTGCAGGGATAGCGATCAATCTGCAGTGGCAGTTCAACTCTGGCCAGTGTCCGGTAATCGGTAACAGCAGGTTGAGCTGGTTTATCTTGACGGGCTTTACGGTCCGTCATTTTGTCGAGCTTTTCTTTAAGTGCGTGGTCAATCGTGCCTTTTTCCGGCGCATAACCCCGAACGATAGCCAGATAGGTTTTGGATACACTACCGTTGGAGAATTGTTCTGAAACTGTTCTGGCAATATCGCTGGACAGTGCAAACAATAATACACCGGAAGTTGGTTTATCCAGACGATGTACCGGATAAACCCGTTGCCCTATCTGGTCCCTGACCAGCTGCAGGGCAAAGCGGGTTTCATTGCGATCAATCATGGAGCGGTGTACCAATAGGCCGGAAGGCTTGTTAATAGCAATCAGGTAATCATCCTGAAACAGTACCGGCAGCGTTTCTGGTGCAGCTTCGGTAGCACCACACATATCACTGTCTGAACTGTCGTGGTGGGTGTCAGTAGCATTCGGCATATTCATGGCCCGCACCCTACGTCGGTGCTGCTGGAATGGCAAGAACATCAGGATGTGTTTGATATTTTGTGCGACAAAAATATCTCGCACTATAATGGCTGTTTTTACGGTCAAAATGATCGGGCAGGATGTCGGAAATGGCTCGAATTGCAATTGTTGGTGGTACCGGTCTCAATCAGCTTGAATCACTGGAGCTGAAAGACACAATAACTCAGGAAACACCCTTTGGTCAGCCATCTGGCCAGCTGCAACTTGGTGTTGTAGCCGGACAGGAGGTGCTGTTTCTGGCCCGGCATGGCCAGCCACATAAGCTGGCACCCCATCAGATTAACTATCGCGCCAATATTTATGCCCTGCATCTGCTTGGGGTAAAACATATCATGGCTGTGAATGCTGTGGGTGGTATCAGTCTCTCCATGCTGGCAGGTGGGCATATCTGTGTTCCTGATCAGGTGATTGATTACACCTGGGGGCGGGAACATACCTTTGCCCAATATCATCCCGAGCAGCCGCTGGCCGGTAACCAGCATATTGATTTCTCGGCGCCGTTCGAAGGTGCAGCTCGTGCAGCATTGATTCAGGGCGCAGAAAAAGCCGGGATTGATGTCAGCAATGGCGGGGTTTACGGTTGCACCCAGGGGCCACGACTGGAAACGGCAGCAGAGATTCACCGGATGGGACGTGATGGTTGTGATATCGTCGGTATGACAGCCATGCCGGAAGCAGCACTGGCCCGGGAGCTGGACATTGATTATGCCGGTGTTAGTCTGGTTGTGAACCCTGCTGCAGGATTGGGAGACGATGAGTCCATCACCCTGGAAAGTATGATGGAGGTAGTGAATACCGGGATGATCCGGGTCACCCGTATTCTGGAACAGGCAGTGAATCTGCTGTAAATCGCTTCTCTCATTTGGTTGTTTGTCCTCAAAGACCGGAGGCTGGCACGCATGGCCTTCGGTTTCCTGTCTGTTAAACTGGCCTTTCTTGATGACTGATTTTTCACAGCTGCAGGTGTGATGCATGCTGCTGTCTGCCTGTTACAGGCACAAGAAAAATAATCGATAAATATGAAGCAGGAATACGTGAATGAATAAAATGCTCGGTCTGGGCAAGCTGGTCACAGTCGGGTTCTGGTTGATGGTAGTTATCAGTCTGTTTGGTGTATTTGTGTCGCCTTTTAACACCATTATTCCGGTGGCTGGTCTCGCGATTGTTTTTATTCTCGGGATTGAGGCCGTGTTGTGGCGCCGTGCCCTGATGGCTAGTGGTGAGCTCGGCAAGAACGTTGTTATGGTGCTGATTTTTGGAGTGTTCCATATGGCCACATTGCAACTGCAGACTGGAAATGCTCGACAGAGTGCAAACTGAAACCTTTTTCTGGCAGGGCTTCTGACCTGAAGGCTTATTTGTTTTTTATCATGGCTTATTGTGAATGCTGACTGATCAACTGAAGAAAACCATCCAGCAGGCTTACCGGACATTTCTGGAAAATAAATCACTGCGGGCCCGTAATGGTCAGAAAGTCATGATTGCGGAGGTGGCTCGGAATCTTGCGGCTATCAAAACTGACGATGAAGGTGTGCGAACCGGTGACCCCGCTGTTGTCGTCATCGAGGCGGGCACCGGTACCGGTAAAACCGTTGGTTATGCGCTGCCGGCACTGGCAGTGGCACAACATCAGAAAAAGAAGCTGATTATTTCAACGGCAACTGTCGCACTGCAGGAACAGCTGATTTACAAGGATTTGCCGGATATTCGTCAGAGTACCGGAATGGATTTCAGAGCCTTGCTGGCAAAAGGGCGTGGCCGCTATATCTGCTTGAGCAAGTTGGATCAGCTGCTGGAATCACAGCAGTCAAACCAGGCTATGGCCGATCTGTTTGCCGAAGAAGGCTTCAGAATTGATACCGAAGATTCACCCTCGCTGGAACTGTTTCAGAAAATGCTGGAACAGCTGGCGACTTCCAAATGGGATGGTGAGCGGGACAGCTGGCCGGAATCCATTGACGATCTTGATTGGCAAACAGTTACCACAGACCACAGCCAGTGTACTGGCAGACGCTGTTCTCATTACTCGCAATGTGCCTTTTTTAAGGCGCGGGAAGGGCTGACAAAAGCCGATATTGTCGTAACCAATCATGATCTGGTGCTGGCTGATCTGTCTCTGGGCGGTGGTGCTATTTTACCGTCGCCCAAAGATAGTATTTATGTTTTCGACGAAGGCCACCACCTGCCAGACAAAGCTATCGGCCATTTCGCCAGTCATACCCGTATTAACGCTACCATGAGCTGGCTGGAGACTGCCTCCCGGCATGTAAAACAAATGTTGACCCGGCATGCATTACCCGGAGTGATTGGTGAGCGGCTGGAACAACTGGAACCGGCTTTTGGCGATTTGAAAGAGCAGCTGGGATTGATGAAAAGCCTGTTGCTGTCAGTCGCTGAATTTGGTGATGCGACTGAAACCGAACGCTCGACAGTTGTCCAATATCGCTTTCCTGGCGGGAAGGTGCCGGAAGAAGTCCGCGCTCAGGCTGAAGTACTGAAAGCCGGTTTCAGCAAGGCGCTGGATCTGGCCAGCAAGGCCAGTGATAACTTCAAGGATGCAATGGATGGCGAGCTGGACGGGATTGACAGCTGGGAAGCTGAAGCCCTGTTTCCAGCAGTCGGTGCCATCGCTCGCCGGCTGGATAATTGCCATGAACTCTGGATGGCCTATTCCATTGTTGAAAATGAAGAGAGTGGCGAGCCGCCGGTTGCCCGCTGGCTGAAACATATGACCTTTGGTGGCAGCGAAGATCTGGAAGTTGCCAGCAGCCCGATCCTGGCGGCGAAAACCCTGAGGCAGGTGCTCTGGAACCACTGCCATGGTGCAATTGTGACGTCCGCAACCCTGACTGCGCTGGGCAAGTTTGATCGCTACCGGATGAGAGCCGGCATTCCCAAAGACTCACGCTGTGAAGTTGTACCAAGCCCGTTCCAGCATGATCAGGCGGCTGTACTGAATATTCCGGCGATGGAGCATGAACCCACCAGTGATGGCCACAGTGAGGAAGTTGCAGAACAGCTAACTCGGCTGCTGGATAATACCCCCGGTTCACTGGTGCTGTTCTCCTCCCGTCGTCAGTTGAAAGATGTCTATGCCCTGCTACCGGAAAAGTGGCAGGACAGAATCCTGTTGCAGGATGACTATTCCAAGCAGGAACTACTGAGACGACATCGTCGACATATTGATGATGGCCAGCAAAGTATTCTGTTTGGTCTGGCCAGTCTGGCTGAAGGTGTCGATCTGCCCGGGCAGTACTGCGAGCATGTGGTTATTGTCCGGCTGCCGTTTTCTGTACCGGATGATCCGGTCGAGGCTGCACTCTCCGAGTGGATTGAAGAGCAGGGGCGTAATCCCTTTATGGAAATCAGTGTGCCGGATGCAGCCATGCGTTTGGTGCAGGCCTGTGGTCGTTTGCTGCGCTCCGAAACCGACAGCGGCTATATTACATTACTGGATCGTCGTGTGGTTACCCGTCGTTACGGGCGGCTTATTCTGGACTCATTGCCTCCGTACCGGCGTTATATTGCGTGATTCGGCTCGATCCGGATCAGGGAGTATATGTGATGAGGCATTATTTCTTTGATCTGGATGAGACCCTGTGGGCCATTGAAAGCCGACTTGAGATGTTGTCTGCATCCCAGTCTCAGGCGATGTGCAAAGAGGCGGGTATAGCCTTCAATGGCGATTACTATTACCCGCTTTACCGCGCCCGTCATATCGCATTTTTCACCTATGCGTGCACCAGTCCTGATAAATGCTCTGTTGCGTTCATTACAGCGGCTAATTACAGCCAACACGAAACTTGTTGGCTGTTGGGGAAATTTTTTAATAATGCCGCAAGCTTTGAACAGTGGGATTACCTGTGGCGCAACTATTATCCGTCGTGCAACAAGGGATTAAAAATCCAGCGTAGCCTAGAAGATCGGGATTTGTTGTTACCACCGGATTACGATATTACCACGCTGGATGTATGGCTGATTGATGACAATGCCCAAAACCGCAGGGATGCTGAAGTTCAGGGCGTCAATACAATGGCTTCAGAAAGTGTTGAGTATGGCCATTTTCTTGACGCCCAGATTGGCTGAAATGCACCTGGGTTATTTTGTTTCCGCTGGTGGAGAAATCAGGTGTGGCTCATCACTGAATAATCCATCAACGCCGATATTGAAGAAGTGATCTGCATTATCGGTATGGTTGACGGTGTAGACATAAAGCTCGTAACCGGCTTTTTTTATCGCCTCTGCCTGAGCAGTCTTGTGTTTTTTGTGACAGACATGAATGCTTCTGGCATGAACTGCTGCTGCCATCGCTTCCCAATCTGATGGTAGTGTTTCAAACAGATGGCCGATGTTGTATTCGGGGGCAAGCTGGTGGCACAGTTTCAGAGCCTGGTGATCAAAACTGGATATCACCAGGTTACGAGTGTCGCTCCAGCATTGTTGCAGCTGCCCGATTACAGGCTCAACCAGCTGCTCCGGAGCATGCCGATGCATCTTGATTTCCAGATTAAGCTTCAGCCTCAGTTGTTGAATCAACAGCAGCGCATCTTTTAGTGTAGGTATCTTTTCCCCGGCATATTCCGGCGCAAACCAGCTACCGGCATCCAGTTGTTGCAACTGTTCAAGGGTAAGGGATAGTACTTCACCGCGGCCGTCAGTACAGCGTTTAACGGTCCGGTCATGGTGGATAACCAGCTGTCCGTCGGCTGTTAACACAACATCGATTTCAACCGCAGAGATACCCAGTTCATGAGCTTTTCTTATACCGGCAAGAGTGTTCTCTGGCGCAAGGGCTGCGCAGCCTCGATGGCCGATGACAGATTCCAGTAACATAAATATTTCCGGTCAGATTATTCAACAAGAGGTAGAGCCTGTAGCTGGCTTTCGCTCCAGATTATTGCCTTGCGATGAGGCTTGAGCATGGAGGGTGGCATGCGCCGGGGCTGGCCGGTTTTAATATCAATGCAGACATACTGAATCTCGGCCCGTAGCAGTGTTGCACCGTCACTATCGCGAATAATCTGAAACCGTCGTGTGGCTCGAAGACCATCGCATTTTACCAGCCAGGTGCCCACGCGCAGAAAATCACCGGCAACAGCGGCCGCCAGATAATTGATATGGGAAACATGGGTTGCCATTGCCCGTTCAGCCTGCTTCCAGACCTCCCAGGATGCCCCGAGATCAGTAATATGATGCCAACCAACTTCTTCCAGCCAGCGCAGATATTCTGTGTTATTAACATGCTGCAGCCGGTCGAGATGCTCGCCGCTGACGGAGACCTTGAGAATATAAGGTGAGGGCAGGTCCCAGTTATGTACGTCCATTATTCGAGTCCCCACCACTTCGGATTACGTTTTTCCATAAAGGCACTTATGCCCTCATTACATTCTTCGGCCAGCATGGCCTGGAGCATATCTTTGCCGGCCTGACGAAAAGCTTCTTCCATCGGCTGCTCAATCTGTCGGTAAAATGCCTGTTTCCCGGAGCGAATACCAACTGCTGATTTTGAGGCAATTTTCTGTGCCAGCAGTTCTACTTCCTGTTCCAGATTTTCAGCGGATGCAATGCGGTTAATCAACCCGAATCGCATGGCATCTTCAGCACTGAACATATCGCCGGTCAGAGCCAGCTCCATTGCATGTTTGCGATGAATATTGCGACCAATACCGACCAGTGGCGTCGTACAGAAAGTACCAATGTTAACTCCAGGTGCGCAGAACCTGGCTTCCCGCTGAGCAATCGCAAGATCACACATGGCAACCAGCTGGCATCCGGCAGCACTGGCCGTACCCTGAATACAGGCGATTACAGGCTTCGGTGAGCGTATCAGTGACATCATGGTCTGGGTGCATTGCTCAAGAATACCGTCTATCCGCTTTGCATCATCAACTTCGCAGCCTGCAATCTGTCCGGACATTTCTTTCAGGTTATGTCCCGCCGAGAAAACTTTTCCCTTGCCGGTGATTACGATCACCCTGACATTGTCATCTGTGTTCGCCCGTTCAATACACTCTGATAGTGAGCAAAGCATGGCTTTTGACAATGCATTGCAATCGTCGGGGCGATTAAGTGTTAACCACAGTACGTGGCCGGATAGACGATCACTAATCAGGGGCGGCGAGCTCATTAGGGTCAACCTGAGTCATTTTTATTTTTCCAAAGATTAACATGCTTCGAATAAAAACAAAGGCTTGAGCAGGGCTCGAAACCATCATAGCAATCTTGGACACGCATCAATCGTAGCTGCAGGTTAACCTCCTGATTTTGAACAGACTGCGCTGACTATGCAATTAACCGGGCGACTTGATCTGGCTCTTCTCTTCAGAGCTTTCAAAGGCGGGATTTTTATTACCTGGCTGCTGGTGCTGCTTGAAAATATCATGCTGGCCCTGATTCCGCTGTTTATCGGCCGGGCTATCGATGGACTGCAGGCCGGTGATTTCAGTTCCCTGATCAGCCTGGGGCTGGTTCTTCTTGCGCTGACGGCACTGGTCGTTCTTCGTCGTTTTTATGACACCCGAGCCTATGGCCGTATTCGGGTTGCACTGGGATGTGAGGTGGACCGGCGCCATGAAGCAGAACAGGTATCGACCCGTAATGCACGACTGGATATGGCCCGGGAAATTGTCGACTTTCTTGAAGAAAATGTGCCATCCCTGATTACGGCTATTGTCCAGATTGGGGTTGCGCTGATAATTCTCTGGCAATTTGACGCTATGCTCGCAGCTGCGGCAATTGCGTTGGTTGTGGGCATGGCTTTGCTATATGGCCTGTTCCATGGCTGCTTCTATCACCTGAACAGTGCGTTGAACAGCCAGGTTGAGCGACAGGTCGGTACGCTGGAGTCTGGTGGAAGAAAGGGACTGGCTGCTCACCTCCGTATGATGAACAAGTGGGAGATTCGTCTTTCGGATACTGAAGCGCTGGTCTATGGCCTGATATTCCTGCTTACCACCGGCTTTATTATTTTTAACCTCTGGTTCTGTGCCAGCTTGCCGAATATGAGCGCCGGCAAGATCTTTTCTGTTATCAGTTACTCCTGGGAATATGCCGAGGCTACATTTATGTTGCCGGTAACGCTTCAAAGTCTTACCAGGCTGCATGAAATTACCTCTCGTCTGAATAGCTCCCAGGCACAACCTCAACCTTCAATGCTTGAACAGGGATAGAGCAGTATGAAACAGACTTCGCGTACGCGTAATTATTTATGGCTGATCGTGTCAGTTGTTTTGCTGGTGGTTGTTATTTGCTGGCTCTTGCTGGCAGGCGAAAGTCACGAGAATTCAGTGTCAAAACAAAACAGGGAGCTACTGCCAGTCACTGTTATTCATGCTGTTCCTGAATCAAAGCAGCTTACTGTAAAAGCGACAGGTGTCACCGAAGCGTTCTGGTCGACACCTGTTGTCACATCCGTGTCAGGACGGGTTGAAAACCTGCCTGCTGATCTTGAGCCGGGAAAACTGATCGCAAAAGGAACCTTGCTGGTGCAGCAACAGCAGGTTGACTATCAGGCTGCTGTCGATGCGGCTTCCAGTCGTCTGGCTGCAGCACATTTGAATTATGTGACTGCCAGACACAAACAGACTGTTGCCTTGAAAACGGCAAATGCCCGGCTGAAAACGCCTTATGCGCGTCATGAACCCCAGGTTGCCGCCGCTGAACTGGAGGAAAATGCAGCCAGAAGTGCGTTGGCAAATGCCCGCCAAAAACTCGATGACACCCGCATTAGCTCGCCATTTGATGCCATTATTCTGTCACGCAGGGTTACTCCTGAGCAGTGGTTGCAAGCCGGCGCTGAAGTTTTTCAGATTGCTTCCAGTGAATGGGTTGATGTGCGGGTCGAACTGTCAGGAGAAATCTGGCGAAGGCTTGGTGATATTCAGCCCGGGACACGTGCGCAAGTCATTACTTTGACTGGAGCGCGCTGGCCGGCTGAGGTGCGTTATCTCAGCCCGGTACGGGACCAGAAAACCCGGCAGCGAAGCCTGGTGCTGAAAGTTGCCCAGCCATACCAGGGAACTGTTCAACTGCTTCCTGATCAACAGGTCACAGCACTGTTTTCCGGGCAAAGCTATGCATCAGTGCTGGAACTACCGTCCTCGGTACTGACAGATGATGGACAAATCTGGCGGGTGGATCAGCAAAACGTGCTCCGGCAGACGGCTGTTGAAACCCTGTATGAAGATGCCGAAACCGTCTGGGTCAGGATTCCTGATGTCTCGGAACAGCGACTTCAGGTTGTACGGTATCCGTTAAGTTCCATGCTTGAGGGGCAGGAAGTACAGCCCGGTCTGGCTGAAGATCAGGGTGGTGTGCTGTGAAGTGGTTAACCGGATGGTTTCTTGATAACCCTGTCGCGGCCAATCTGTTGATGGCGCTGATTTTAATCAGTGGTGTTTTGTCGCTGGGAACCCTGAGGGTTGAAAGCTTTCCGCAGATGCCGGCGACTGAACTTCAGGTCACGGTCTATTACCCGGGAGGCACTGCACGACAGGTTGATGAAAGTATTACCCAGCGGATTGAAGATGCGATCAGCTCGGTACCGGGCATTAGTCGTATCAGCAGCAAGTCTTCACGGGGAGAATCAACGGTCACTGTGCGTAAAAGCACGGGTACAGATCTTGACCGGTTGATGGAAGATGTTCGCAACCAGGTTAACAGTATTGCAGGCTTTCCTGTCAGGGCCGAGAAGCCGCTGATTTATCGTAATGAATTCACCAATCTGGCTTCCTTTGTGATGGTTTCCGGTGATGTCAGTGATGACGTCCTGCAGCAGGCGGCGATCAGGGTTGAACAAAGCCTGAAGCGGCATCAAGCCATTTCCCAGGTAGCCAATCTGGGAAAAAGAGAACCTCAGTTGATTATTCAGCCGCTTCCCGAACAGCTGGAACGTTATGGTCTCGGCGTGTCGGAATTGTCATCACTGATTAATGACTGGTCAC
Source organism: Spongorhabdus nitratireducens (assembly GCA_947387575.1). Classification (GTDB taxonomy): domain Bacteria; phylum Pseudomonadota; class Gammaproteobacteria; order Pseudomonadales; family Endozoicomonadaceae; genus CANDOC01. Next base: position 135,626 of record CANDOC010000010.1, on the reverse strand, counting down.
TGCAGTACCGCAGCGGATTACTGAAAACAGCTCAGGGTTATCTTGTTTTAAGAGGCGATGGCTATGCCGATAATCTGGTGGAGCTACGTGGCCTGCCAATAATTAATACTGAAAATGGCAGTGTGACGCTGGGTGATATTGCCAATATCCGGCGGGGGTATGCTGATGACGATTCGATTGTTCGTTATCAGGGGCAGTCTGCAATCTCATTGATGATTTCAACCAGCAAAAAAGACAATCTGTTTGATGTAAATGCTGCGGTAGCTGATGTGCTGGCAGACCTTCAACCACAGATGCCGACTACTGTATCGCTGGATGTTATGGCCGATATGACACCCTATATCAAGGATCAGCTGGATCTGTTGGGTACCAATGCCTGGCAGGGGCTGTTGATTGTGCTGATTATTCTGGGGTTGTTTCTGGAGGTGAAACTGGCTTTCTGGGTCGCGCTGGGTATTCCGGTTTCACTGGCAGGTGCTTTGTCACTGATGGGGATTCAGGGGCTTGAATACAGCATTAATGATATCACGTTGTTTGGCATGATCCTGGTGCTGGGGATCCTGGTTGATGATGCGGTAGTTGTTGGTGAAAGTATTCATGAAGCCAGAAGCCGGATTGCTGACCCCAAAGCTGCAGCGCTGGATGGTGTGAACAAGGTAGCAGTGGCGACAACCTATGGTGTACTGACGACCATCGCCGCATTTTCGCCCATGTTGTGGATTGAAAATGAGCTGGCGCGACTGCTGGCAGGGTTTTCCGCTGTTGTAATTCTGGCGCTGCTTTTCTCACTGGTCGAAAGTAAATTTATTCTGCCATCACATCTATGTTTTGAGCGCCGTGATACCAGGCCAAACAAGTTGCAGCAATGGCTGGCTACAGCTCGAGGGTTCTGCCTGAGAGGACTTGATCGTTTTTCCGAGCGAATCTACCAGCCGGTACTGAAGTCAGCATTACAAAACCGTGTGGCGGTTTTGATTGTGTTTATTGCACTGGTAACGCTGGCTTATGGTCTGGTATTTACCGGCACCATCCGTAGTGCTTTTTTTCCCGAGATTCCCGGACGCTATTTGACGGCGAAGGTTACGATGGATCAGGACGCACCGCTGGAGCTGACTCGTCGTAATGCAGTTCAGCTGGAACAGGCTCTGAACCGGGTCAATGGTGAATTGATGACCCGGTTCGACATGAGTGCAAAGCCGGTCAGTAAGCAGTTGATGGCTGTTACCAGTCCGGCTTATATAGAAATTACCGCAGAGTTGACGCCGGAGGCGCTGGAAAAAATTCCCGGTGGTGAGCTGTTAAACAGTTGGCAGCAGGCGGCAGGTGAACTCGAGGGCAGCTATGCCACACGCTTTGCGTCGGCAGATCAAATTGCCGGAGGCACTGCAATTGCGGTTACTGCGCCGGATCGAAAACTGGCAAGGATGGTTGCGAAAGACTTGAAGGCGGCTCTCGGAAAACTACCCGGAGTTAATGATGTTTTTGATGATGGCAAGGGGGGGCAGCGTCAGCTGCAGATCAGGTTGAATGAACGGGGACGTCAACTTGGGGTAACCCAGAGGCAGCTGGCAACCCTGATTGGTGGTGGCTACGGCAATCTGGAAGTTTACAAACTGCTGGACAAGGGAGAGGAAACCCGGGTATTGATTCGCTTCGGTGAAAATCTGCGGCGAACCATGGATCAGCTAAAGGAAACGAAAGTACATCTCGATGCTGACAGCTTCGTATCGTTAGGAGAGATTGCCGACTTCAGTTTTGTACGGGAGCCTGAGGTTATTCACCGGCGTAACCGGGATGAAGTCGTAACGGTTTACTGGCGACATGATCGCCGGATCAGTTCACCGGAAGATATCTGGGCACAACTGGCACAATCAACGGTGCCTGCTCTTGAAAAACGCTATCCGGGTGTCAAAATTCGTGCGGTTGGCGAGTTTGAAGAAATGTCAGAAGTACAGAGCGGCTTTCGTAAAGCCATGATTCTGACCTTGCTGATGATATATATCCTGATGGCGGTACCGTTGAAATCATACTGGCAGCCGTTGATTATCATGTCCGTTATTCCTTTCGGCTTTGCCGGTGCCATATTTGGTCATGGTTTGATGGGGCTTCCTGTCAGTCTGTTATCAATGTTCGGCATGATGGCCATGACCGGCGTTGTTATTAATGACTCGCTGGTATTGATGACCCGATTTAACCAGCTCTATGGTGAGGGTATGCCGGTCAAGGCCGCATTGATTGAGGCTGGAAAGAGCCGGATGCGGGCGATTTTTCTGACCACAGTAACAACTGTTTTTGGTCTGTTACCGTTGCTGAGCGAAACTTCCGAACAAGCTCAGTACCTGAAGCCGGCCGCTGTTTCGCTGGTGTTCGGGGAACTGTTTGCAACACCAATAACCCTTATTCTGATTCCGGTGCTACTGGCATTCGGGCGCTATCAAACCCGTACCCGTCAGTCTGTAGCTCAAGAGGCATAAGTACAAGAGGTATAGTAAAAGTACACATGGTTAGCCCACCTGAACCTGACAGCCTGATTCCGGAAGAACATCTGATGTCTACGCTTGCGCCGCTCTGGCGCAAGCGTATGGAGACGGCATTTCTTTACATCAGGGAAACACTGCCTGATATGCCTGCACCATCATGGAATGAGGTGGCTGAAAAATGCGGCGTTTCGCCGTTTCATTTTCATCGCATGTTCCGGCTGGTTTTCAGGGAAACCCCGGGGCAGTACGTCAGGCGTTTACGACTGCAGACGGCTATTTCATATCTGCTGGAAGCACCCGATAAAACAGTAACGGAAATCGCACTGTCTTGTGGCTTTTCGTCATCCCAGTCGCTGGCCAAAGCCTTGAAGCGGGATACTGGCATGACGGCCAAAGACATAAGATCCGCATCCATGAAACGAGGTGGGGAGGTAGAAAACCTGCTGTTAAAGCTGGGGCATCCGGAAAATGAACCGGTACGATGTATGGAGGCAGAAATCGCAGCACGAATTAATTTTCGGGTTGAAGATCTTGATGAATTCCATCTGGTCAGTGACGGGGTGAAGCAGTTCTGGCCAGATTATATTACTGCCAACCAAAAAAAGATGTTGCACTACTCTCAGCGTCCCCTTGGTATCGTGACTCAGGCTGATGATCTGGGTAAAGGGTATGATTATCAGCAGGCTGTTATCGGGTATATGGCAAATCATGGCGGGGCTGCTGTAACGACTTTTGCCGGCGGACGCTTTCTCTGCTGCGATGTGAAGATTGCCAGTGAGACGGCTTATATTGCGCTTTGGGACGCTATTTATAATGTCATGATGCAGGAAGGGTATGAGCTTGATCCGGAAGGTTTCGGTCTTGAAATTCTGCATAATCCGGAGGCATATATTTCAGAAAAAGAGCCTCTGAACGTTACGGTAAAAGTAAAGCTTCGACAGATCATCTGAATATCATCATTCCCTGTCTCCTTCTTTAGTCATTGTCACTGGATGCTCCGGTGTTAAATCGGTAGGCTGATACTCATTCATTATTAATCAATATGTTAGACCGGAATTAGCATGACTGAGAGCATGATATTACAGGCCATTGTGGCAGTGATTGCTCTGGCATTGGGTTATTTGATTGCCAGAGTTCAAATGGGAAAGCAGATAAGCTTGCTGGATGCAGAGCAGCAGAAAGCGAGGGCACTTGAGGCTGAAGCCATGCGACAAGTGACCAGCAGAGGGGGAGAGCTTAAAGCGCTGCAGGATCGTTATAACCTGCAGGAAGAATCCCTGCGTCGTATGGAAAGCCTGCAGGCGGTTGCAGAGCATGAGAAAGAGCAGCTGCAGCTGACGCGACAGCAGCTGGAAGACATGCAAGTCAAAGTGGAAAACAGCCAGCGGGCTATGGCGCAGCAGGGCAATATGCTGTCGGCGGCTCGGGCCGAGCTGGAATCCCTGAAAGGTAATGATGAAGGTCGACAGCAACGGGTGAAGGAGCTGGAGCAGCTGTTAACCAAACTGCAGGACGAAAAATCATCACTGCTGTCAGAGAAAGAAAAACTGGACACGCTGCTGACCAAAGAACGACAGAATGCTCAGGAAAAACTGGTGCTGCTGGAAGAAAGCAAGGTACAGCTGAAGCAGGAATTCCAGAATCTGGCGCAGAGTATTCTGGAAGACAAAAGCCGTAAGTTCACCGAGCAAAACAAGGAAGGGTTGAATCAGCTGCTGAATCCGTTGAAGACTCAGTTAGGTGACTTTCAGCGCAAGATTGATGAGCATCATGTCAATGACATGAAAGACCGTGAATCACTGCGTACACAGGTCAAGCAGCTGCATTCCCTGAACCAGAAAATCAATGAAGAAGCGGCTAACCTGACCCGGGCGCTCAAGGGTGACAAGAAAGCTCAGGGTAACTGGGGTGAAATGATTCTGGAGCGGGTGCTGGAACGTTCCGGACTGCGCAAGGGTGAAGAGTATGTCACCCAGGGTAGCTTTACTTCAGAAGATGGACGTCGTCTGCGGCCGGATGTTGTTATTCACCTGCCGGAAGGAAAGGATGTTGTTGTCGACTCTAAAGTATCGCTGGTGGCCTATGATGCCTATGCGGCAGCTGAATCCGAAGAAGAGCAGCAGGTTGCGCTGAAATCCCATGTCGATGCTGTGCGCAACCATATCAAGTCATTGAGCGAGAAAGATTACAGCCAGCTCGAAGGGCTGCGTTCTCTGGACTTTGTGCTGATGTTTATGCCGATTGAAGCGGCGTTTGTTGCGGCTTTCCAGCATGATGAAAAACTGTTCAGTGATGCGTTTGAACAGAACATTATCGTAGTAACTCCAACCACGCTGCTGGCGACCTTGCGTACGATCGAAAATATCTGGCGTCATGAACGACAGAATCGTTATTCCCGTGATCTGGCTGACCGAGCCGGCAAGGTATACGACAAGCTACGTATCTTTGTTGAAGATATGGAGAAACTGGGCAAGCAGCTGCATACCGCTAACGCTACTTACGATAAAGCCATGAATGGCCTGACACGTGGCCGCGGTAATCTGATAGCACAGGCTAATCGCTTTACTGATCTCGGGGTGCGGGTCAAGAAAGAACTGCCGAAGAGTATTCTGGAAAGTGCAGAACTGGAAACTGGTGATGTTGCTGAGGGAATAGCTGAAGAGATTGCAAAGGAAATTGACGAGCCGGTTTTGATTGAAAAGGCGGTGGAGTCAGAAAAGTCTGAGTAAGTATCTTATACGGAAATAAAAAACGGGGTGCAGAATATGCACCCCGTTTTTTGGGCCCCAATCTTTTCGATTAGAACTTGTAAGCTACACCCAGGGTGTAAACCCACGGATCCAGTTCAACATCAATCTTGAACTTGGTACCGGCAGCGTTTTTAAACTTCGCTGTGGTGTTGATGTCGATGTAACGAGCAGAAGCGTTAACGCTGAAGTTTTCAGCAACTTCATAGTCAAAGCCTACCTGGCCAGCCAGACCCAGAGAGCTTTCGAGATCCAGGCTCTTGAAGTTTGAAGTTTTGCCAGCACCCTTGAACTTTTCACTGAAGAATACGGTGTAGTTCAGACCCAGACCGACATAAGGCTGGAATGCTGCATTGCTGTCCATCGGGTAGTACTGCAGGGTGACAGTTGGCGGCAGGTGCTTGACAGTTGCAAAGTTGCCCAGACCAGACAGAGCACCTTTACCTTTCAGGTTGTGCTTGAAAGGTGTGGCTGCCAGAACTTCTACACCCAGGTTATCAGTCAGCATGTAGGTCAGGGACAGACTCAACTGAGTGTCACTGTCAACGTCAACTTTGGCGTTAGCGACTTTCTGATTGTTCTGCTTCAGCAGACCACTGTCCACATTCGGGGAAACCTGAGTAACACCACCACGCACAACAAAATCGCCAGTCTGGTAAGCCTGAGCACCGGAAGCCATAACGGCAGTAGCTGCGAGGATAGCAAGAGAGAGCTTTTTCATAGTCTGGGGTTCTTCTGCTTGTGTGTTGTTTTGTGTGAAATCTGGTGACTATTCTATGGCGGACGTAACAAAGGCTTATGATGTAGATCAAGTAAGGCGCAATTCGGCAAGGGTAAACACGGTGCCCTGATGGACTGATACCTATTGCTCTCTCTATTCCCTTGAAATACCCGGATGCGATATGATTACCGGCTAATCTGATTTTTGCTCATCCTGGTGTACCGGTCGCAGTGATTTCTTTCGAACTCACGGGTTGTGGCGGGGTGTTCAGGCTATTATCCGGACGATAGTTGAAGTCATGCTTGAAACAAATCTGATCGTACAGAATATCAAGGATATCAAGGCGCGTACTGACGTGCTTAGGGGGTATCTTTGACTACGCTCACAAGAGTGAGCGACTGGTAGAAGTTGAACGGGAACTGGAAGATCCTGCCGTCTGGAATGACCCGGAAAATGCTCAGGCTCTGGGTCGTGAACGGGTGCTGCTGGAAGGTATTGTCCGGACGATTGATGAACTGGAGCAGGGCGCTGTAGATGCTGAAGAGCTGCTGGAAATGGCAGTTGAAGAAGGCGACAGCGACGGCGTGGAAGAAGTCGAAACCGAACTGGGTCATCTGGAAGAAAAACTGGGTGAACTGGAATTCCGCCGCATGTTCTCCGGTGAAATGGACCCGAACAGCGCTTACCTGGATATTCAGGCTGGCTCCGGTGGTACTGAAGCACAGGACTGGGCCAACATCCTGTTGCGTATGTACCTGCGCTGGGGTGAGAAGAAAGGCTTTAAGTGTGAACTGATCGAAGTTTCTGCCGGTGAAGTGGCGGGTATTAAATCCGCAACTGTACAGTTTACCGGTGAGTATGCCTTCGGCTGGTTGCGGACTGAAACCGGTGTTCACCGTCTCGTGCGTAAATCTCCGTTCGACTCCGGTAACCGTCGTCACACCTCATTCTCTTCCGTGTTTGTATCACCGGAAGTGGATGATAACTTTGATGTGGAAATCAACCCGTCCGACCTGCGGATTGATACTTACCGCTCCAGTGGCGCCGGTGGTCAGCACGTTAACACCACCGATTCTGCGATCCGGATTACCCACGAGCCAAGTGGTATTGTGGTGCAGTGTCAGAACCAGCGTTCCCAGCACCAGAACAAGGACAAGGCCATGCAGCAGCTGAAAGCCAAGTTGTATGAGCTGGAAATGATGAAGCGCAACTCCGAGAAGCAGGCGCTTGAAGATTCCAAGTCCGATATCGGCTGGGGCAGCCAGATTCGCTCCTATGTACTGGATGCTTCCCGTATCAAGGATCTGCGTACCAACGTGGAAACCAGTAACTGTAATGCAGTACTGGATGGCGATCTGGATAAATTTATTGAAGCCAGTCTGAAACAGGGGCTGTAATTCCGCTCCGAACTGATTGAACCGAATGGCCCCGTCGCGGGTCATTCGCTCTGAAGTCCTTTAGAGGTCATCTGAAAAGTCTCCACATACAATGACATTTCAGGTGATCTCTTAGATCACTCCCTTTTGGAACAAACTGATATGAGTAACGACACCCCGGTTGTTGAAGAACAACAGCAGGATGAAAACCGCCTGATTGCCCAGCGCCGTGAAAAGCTGGCTGCTATCAAGGAAAAGCGTAACGCTTACCCCAATGATTTTCGTCGTGAAAACCTGGCTGATGATCTGCAGCAGGCTCATAAGGATTCCACTAAGGAAGAACTGGCCGAAGCCGGTATCCGTGTCAGCGTAGCCGGTCGTATCATGCTGAACCGTGGCGCGTTCATGGAAATGCAGGACATGAGTGGCCGTATCCAGCTGTATGTGAACCGCAAGGTGCTGGATAAGGATGTTCTGAAAGAGATTAAAACCCTGGATCTGGGTGACATCGTCGGTGTTGAAGGCACCCTGCAGCGCTCCGGTAAAGGCGACCTGTTCGTCGACATGGAGCGCTTCCAGCTGCTGACCAAGGCACTGCGTCCGCTGCCGGAAAAGCACAAGGGTCTGACCGACATGGAAATGCGCTATCGTCAGCGTTATGTCGACCTGATCATGAACCAGGAAGCGCGCAAGACCTTCCAGATTCGCTCCCGTCTGGTTGACGGTATTCGCCGTTACCTGAGTGACCGTGGCTTTATGGAAGCTGAAACACCGATGCTGCAGGTGATTCCGGGTGGTGCGACTGCACGTCCGTTTATTACCCACCACAACAGCCTGGATATCGATATGTATCTGCGTATCGCCCCGGAGCTGTACCTGAAGCGTCTGGTTGTCGGTGGTTTCGAGAAAGTGTTCGAAATAAACCGCAACTTCCGTAACGAAGGCCTGTCCACTCGTCACAACCCGGAATTCACCATGCTGGAATTCTACTGGGGTTATGCTGACTACCGTGACCTGATGGATCTGACCGAAGATATGCTGCGCAAGCTGGCGGTAGACCTGACCGGCAGCACTGATGTTGAATGTCAGGGGCATACCTTTGAATTCGGCAAGCCGTTTGCGCGGATGTCCGTATTCGAGTCTATACTGCACTTCAACCCTGAACTCAAGGCGTCTGATATCGACAACATCGAGTCCGCCACGAAGGTTGCAGAGGGGCTGGGTATTACTGTCAAGGATATCTGGGGACTGGGCAAGATTCAGATCGAAATCTTCGAAGAAACGGTCGAAACACGCCTGATCCAGCCGACCTTTATCACAGAATACCCGACGGAAGTATCACCGCTGGCTCGCCGCAGTGATGATAATCCGTTTGTAACGGATCGGTTTGAGTTCTTTGTTGGTGGTCGCGAAATTGCCAATGGTTTCTCCGAGTTGAATGACTCTGAAGACCAGGCTGAACGCTTCCGCCAGCAAGTGGCTGAAATGGAAGCCGGTGACGACGAAGCCATGCATTACGATGCTGATTACATTCGTGCGCTGGAATACGGCCTGCCGCCGACAGCGGGCGAAGGTATTGGTATCGATCGTCTGGCCATGCTGTTTACCGACTCTGCGTCCATTCGTGACGTTATCCTGTTCCCGCACATGCGTCCGGAACACAGCCATACAGAAAAGACTGAAGAAGCTTAACAGCAACACAGTGCTTTAATCTGTAAGCAGCCTGCAGCTACCCTGTCTTATTACGGCAGGGTGGCTGTAGTGCATCATGCTGATCCCACCTTCATACAGGCAGGGGCCCCGTTACAGCAACTCTGGCTACAACGAGAGTTATAGCGAACCAGTTGTTGCTAAATAGCGGGTAGGTCTCTCCTTTTATTAAGTTATTGTCGTCTATAGTTTTGGTGCGGGTTTTCACAGACTGCCGGGTAGAATGTTTTGTCTCACTGGCAGGATGGTGGAAACAGGCTAAGCTGGTTCGAGCTTTAAACCGAGCTTCAAACTATGGTGCGATGTTGGCTGCAACAGAACGACAGGTTTCTGATGCTTGCTGACAAAGCTGAACAATTCTCCGGTGTAATGCCGGTCACTGTGAATTGGCAAATAAGGCACTCCCTATGGAAGCAACAATGAGCTCTCCAACCGCAGCGGGTACAAAAAATTCTGCAAGTGCAGCAAATCACAAACTTCACTATCAGGGGCGAAAAACCAGTCGTGCCGGTAGTGAGCAGAGACGCCGGAATATCCTTGAGGCAGCTCTGAGAATTGTTGTTCGTGACGGTGTTCGAGGCGTACGACACCGTGCCGTGGCCAAGGAAGCTGAAGTGCCGTTGTCTGCAACGACCTACTACTTCAAAGATATTTCTGACCTGATCACTGACATGTTTACCCTGTTTGTTGAAATGGGGGCTGATAAATACCGAATTTTCTGGGAAGAGTCGCGCCAGCATATGCAGGCAGCGCTGGCAGAATTGAGTGAAGATGAAAATGCACGCCGTAAATTTGCTGACCGGATGGCAGAGCTGGCGGTTCATTATGTGATGCATCAGCTGCGTAACCAGCGTGACCACCTGCTGGCCGAACAGGCTTTCCACCTTGAATGTCTGCGCAACGATAACCTGAGATCGATTGCATTTGGTCATCACGAATTTTTGATGAATGACCTGAAAGCCTTCTTCTCCCGTATGGGTTCTGACCAACCGGATATTGATGCCAAACTGTTGTTTGCCGTGATTAACCGGGTTGAATATGAAGGGCTGCTGCAGGACCCTGACGATCTGGATGACACTGTTATCATGGCGATGCTGAAACGCCAGATGCAATGCATGCTGCGCCTGCCGATGGATGGTAGAAGCTAAGTTCAGACCTTTCTCGCCGTTTGTATTGAGAGCCGGGTTTAATTAGCTATAGCGAAATAAAACCCGGCTTGTACGATGACCTTCCCCGATCTTTTTTCATGTTTCCCCTGTCAGGCGTTATCATAGGCGCCGATTTATAACTGCCAATGAATAGCTGCAATTATCAGTTATGTTAATAGCCGCCTGCTGTCGCTATGGAGGTGACAGACAGATGGCAGAACATTGAGAAGGGGATATTATGAAACTCGGACATGCCCAACAGATGATTCTGGCGGTCGTCGCCGCTGTTGTAATCACTGTGCTGATGCTGGATATGAAAGGCTATCTACGTCACTCTGCAGAAGACGATGCCATCTATCTGGCCGAGTTCAATATGCTGGCAGCGACACCGGGTACCGAGCAGAAACTGTCTTCCCGTCCTGCTGACCAAGTTGCCCGTTGCGAACAGGGCTTTCTGGTGCTGGAAGAGCGCAGTAAGCATGGTGGTGGAGCGGTGAAGGCCAGTGGCCTGTTGGCCGACAAGAAAATGCGTCCGGTACGCTGCACATTCTGAATCAGGGACAAATAACCATGACAGAGATACGGCTGGAGCCTTCCTGGAAACAGGTGCTGGCAGATGAATTCAACAAGGATCATATGCTGCACCTGAAGCAGTTTCTGCTGCAGCAGAAACAGGCTGGAAAGACAGTTTATCCCAAGGGTAGTGAATACTTTCGGGCACTGGATCTGACCCCGTTTGAACAGGTGAAAGTCGTTATTCTTGGTCAGGATCCATACCATGGCCCCGGTCAGGCGCACGGCCTCTGCTTTTCAGTACAGCCAGGAATCCAGCCGCCACCGTCTCTGGTTAATATGTATAAGGAAATGCAGGAAGATCTGGGTATTCCGCCGGTTCAGCATGGCTTTTTGCAGCACTGGGCCGAGCAGGGTGTGCTGCTACTGAACAGCGTTTTAACGGTGGAGCATAAACAAGCTGCATCACACCAGGGGCAGGGCTGGGAACAGTTTACGGACCGGGTAATAGCCGAACTGAACGAACACCGTGAAAATCTGGTATTTATTCTCTGGGGCAGTTATGCCCAGCGCAAGGCCGCAGTAGTCGATACCAGCCGCCATCTAGTGCTGAAAGCGCCGCACCCTTCACCGCTCTCGGCCTACAGGGGCTTTTTCGGTAGCAAGCCGTTTTCAAAAACCAACCAGTATCTGCAGCAACACGGAATTACTCCGATTGACTGGAAACTGCCTGAAATGGTGGCAGAGCCTGCTTGAATCCCCTGATACAGTGCGGGTTTATATTAAGAACAGGCCTTGCTTTAAGTCAGAAAGGCCTGTTCTTTGACTCAAGTTTCCATAGCCCGAATTTTATGTGGCAGGCCTGAAAAACGCTGGGTTTTCTGGCGTACGGCCTGAGCCATAACTTCTTCTCGAGTATAAATATCAAGTTGTTCCCGAGCGCGGGTAATGCCGGTATAAACCAGTTCCCGGGTTAGAACCGGATTCATTTTGTCAGGCAGTATCATAACTGTGTGGTTGAATTCAGAGCCCTGGCTCTTATGCACTGTCATGGCGAAGACGGTATTGTGTTCCGGCAGTCGGCTGGGCAGAAAGCTGCGAATCTGACCGTCCGGCATTTCAAAGATAACCCGAAGCCGACCCTCATCGTCGGGGAGGGTAATACCAATATCACCATTATAAAGCCCTGCGCCGTGATCATTTCGGGTGATCATTACCGGCCTTCCGATATACCAGTTGCTGTCCTGACCGGCATCAGATGGAAGTAGTTGTGCTTTTCTCAGAGATTTCAGTACAGCCTGATTTAATCCGTCAACACCGAAAGGCCCTTCACGCAAGGCGCATAGAAGACGAAAGCCGTTAAATGCTTTAAGTATCTCCCTCTCTTTCACACCTTTGGTTATTGCTTCCAGATAAGCCTGGTAACCGTTAACAGCCAGCTTTAACAGTTTTTGATAATTATCCGAGCTCAGGCTATGAATACGAACATCTTCATAGGTGCTGACAGCGTCACTGTTACACAGGCGGGTTTGTCCCTGATTAACGGCACGCGCCAGTTGACCGATACCTGAACGGGCATCAAAGCGATAGCTTTTTCGCAGCAGGCACAAGCTGTCCCGAACCGGAGCACCGGATGACTTTGAATATTGTTGCAGATTAAAGCCGGTCAGTTGCTCCAACTGTGCCGTTTGCCCCTGACTATAGCCCTCATCGGCAAAACCGCAGATATCACCCAGTACACTGCCGGCCTCAACCGAGGCCAGTTGATCACGGTCTCCCAACAAAATCAGTCGGGCCTTGTCAGGAAGAGCGTCCAGTAGACGAGCCATCAATGGCAAATCAATCATGGATGCTTCATCCACAACCAGAATGTCCAGATGAAGCTGGTTATCCCGGTTATGACGAAAACCCGGTTTACCCGGAAGTACGCCAAGCAAACGATGAATCGTACTGGCTTGTGCGGGAATAGCCTGCTTGATGCTGTCATCGCAGTTCAGCTGTGAGCGTGCCTGGCCAATAGATTCTGTCAGGCGGGCAGCAGCCTTGCCGGTGGGTGCAACAAGACGAATATCGGGGCATTTCTGCCGGTTTATACCAGTTTCAACCAAAAGCGCCAGCAGTCGGGTTACAGTCGTGGTTTTGCCGGTACCGGGGCCACCGCTGATTACCGAGAATGGACGGCTGGCAGCAACTGCAGCCGCTACTTTCTGCCAGTTCAGGCAATACTGATGTGGTATCAGCTTTTCCAAAGCCTCCAGATCGGTCCCCTTTTTTGCCTTCGAGCAGATTTTTTCAACCTGTGACCAGTCAACCGGATCAGGTTGTTCGATATCAAGGCTGTTGACTAAAAATGGTTGCCACTGGTCAGTTGCCACGCCTGCTAGCTTTGAAAAGATAAACTCATAGTTTCGGGCAAATAACCGATCCAGTGTTTTCCTGATTGAATCGAGATCATCAGGTGCCTCGGCTGGCTGGTTGATAATGTCAGCCACTTTTTTCTCATAGCGCCAGTACCGGTTCAGATACAGATGTCCCTGATCCAGTATGAAAGGCTTACCTTTCTCTGTTGATGAGCCAACCGGAGGCCTGGACTCAAGATGAGCTTCCCACTGAACCGTTCCGGCCATATCCAGTAATACACTGCTTTGTTCACTGGCCAGACCGAACAGATTCTTTTGTGATTCAGGGGCCAAAGGCAAGCAGACATTGCCCCTTCCCAGTTCATAACTGACCAGTGCACTGCACAGTGTCAGTACAGGATCCGGATCCAGTGAATGAATAAACCGGGCAAACTGGTAATCAATTGGGCGCAGCTGATTTTGCCGGGCCAGAGTAGCAAGTTGGTTAAGCATTCTTTAGCTTCCTGGTAGTCCGGTTAATCGTCCGGGTTGCCTTTAAACAACAGATCCAGTTTTTCTATCAGGGTTATGGCCGGCCGATGATAAAAGACACCGGGCTTGTTGCTGTCACCGGCTTTCATGCCCCGGAGGAACAGGTAGTAGACACCGCCGAAGTGTTTTTCATAGTCATAATCCGGTAACCGGCTTTGCAGTAGCCGGTGCAGTGCCAGGCTGTAAATCTGGTATTGCAGATCATAGCGGTGGTCGCACATAGCCTGCTCAAGTGCTGCAGGGTGATAACTTTCAATGGCATCACCCAGATGGTTTGACTTGTAATCGAGAACATACCAGCGTCCGTTATGGACAAAGGTTAAATCAATAAAACCTTTCAGCATTCCCTGCACCTGTCTGAAATCAAGTGCTCCACAACATGCAGATAACGGATCTTCAGCCTGAATTGTGCGGTTCAGATCAGGTGCAGATAACTTACCAAGCGGCAGAAAAAAGCTCATTTCAACTTTGCAGTCTTTGGATGAAAGCTTGCGAAGACTGAGCTCCTGATCATCCAGCGGTGCATCCAGTACATCATGCAGCAGTTGTACCAGCACCTCTGTCCATTCCTCACTGATACCGCTGCTAGTCAGCTGATCCTGAACAAAGGGTGATAATGCTGGTTCGTGTGCGGAAGTGAAATCCGGGCGGCCTTCCTGACCATCCAACCGCTCGAATAAACTGTGCAGGAATGTTCCGGGTGCAGCGCCGCGCGGGAATGAGAAAATTGTCTTCTCATCGGCAGCGGTGGCTGCTGTTTCCTGACTCACCTCGGTATCCAGTCTGGCAATTTCAAGGCTGGCGTCCGGGTTGCCGGCGCTATGAGCGCTGCGGCTCAGGGCTGAATAGCTGGTAACCCACCAGTCCCGTTGAATCCGCCCGGTAAAGCTTTTGGCCTGCAATTCCTGTTCAGGTGAAGCTGGCTGTTGGTAAGGGGCCGCTGAGTGCAGCGGAGGTCTGGTGCAGGTAATTGCCGGGTGCTCACTTAGTGTTCCCATTTTTTCAGTCAGCCCCGGAGCTTTAATTTCCTGACCACCATTTAATAGCCAGCCAAAAGCACTGAGTGGCAGATCTGTTTTGGGGCCTTTTTTGCCCGGGCCACCTTTCACCGGGGCAATACCCACGTAACAGGTATGAACCGGGCGAGTCAGTGCCACGTAGAGCAGTCTCAGGTCTTCCGCCAGACGTTCCCGGTCAGCTTTACTGACAGCGGTAGAGGAAGCTGTCAGGTCCAGTACTGGCTGGCCTGTATCATCATGGAACAGGGCTTCCTTGCTCTGGCGCCAGGTGCAGGCAAACGGCAGAAAAACGGCATTGAATTCAAGCCCTTTGGACTTGTGGATAGTAATGATCTGCACCAGATTTCTGTCGCTTTCCAGATGCAGTTGTTGTTCTTCGGCATTGGTGTTGGGTTCGCTGGTGTGTTCCTGCAACCAGCGTAGTAGTGCATGATGGCTATCGAGGCCGGCAGATGCAGTAGCCAGTAATTCACCTAGATGCAGCAAATCTGTCAGACGACGATCACCAAACGGCTGAGGTAGCAGGCGCTCTGCAATCTTGCGCCGGGCCATAACTGTCCGAAGCATGGGTAGTACGCCCCGCTTGTTCCAAACCTCGTTGTAGTGACTGAATTCTTCTACCGCTTGCTCCCAGGCACGTTCGTTGCTGTTCAACTGATCCAGTGAATAGGCTGATTCATCCAGCAGTGGTGTGGCCAATGCCGCACGCAGGGCTCGCTCACTGGTTGGTGTCAGGCAGGCTGCAAGAATACGCTGCAGGTCAACAGCCTCTTGTGTTGCAAATACCGAGTCACTGTTACTCAGATAAACACTGGCAATGCCCTGGTCTGCAAGGGCATCTCGTACCTTTTTACCCTGCGCCCCGGTGCGAACCAGTACTGCGATATCACCTGCCAGTAGTGGCTTGGACTGACCACCCGCTGAAACATGACAATGACCCTGATCTGCAGCGGTTAACAGCCGGTTTATTTCATTGGCTGTCGCCAGTGCCATGGTGTCTTCATATTCACCTTTGCCGACAGCAATTTCGGATGGCTGCAGCCAGAACTGCATGGCGGGGAGAGGTTGGTCATCCAGTGCGAGATATTTGGTGTCGGCTCCGGGTGCCGAATCCACTGTCAGAAATGGTATGTCGCTGTCGTAAATAAAGGGGGAGGCTGCAGTGGTAAACAGATGGTTGACTGCGTTCACCATATTTGAAGATGAACGCCAGTTGGTACTCAGAGTGTAGTGAGCGTCCACTTCGTGGCGAGCCTTCATATAGGTGAAGATATCTGCACCACGGAAAGCATAAATGGCCTGCTTGGGGTCTCCGATCATAAACAGCCCGGTCAGGAGACTATCGGTACTATTGTTTTCTGAGTTGTCAGAAGCAGGATAAATATGACTGAAAATATTGTACTGCTGAGGGTCGGTATCCTGAAACTCATCAATCATGGCAACAGGAAACTGTTCCCTGATTTTGCGCCCTAGTAGTTCACCATTGGGCTGTTGCAGTGCCTTATCGAGTTTTGACAGCAGGTCATCGAAAGAGATAAGACGCCGCTGATCTTTTGCCTGTGCAAGGCACTGTCGTACAAAGTATAAAGCTTGATGCTGCAAGAATGCCGAAAACGCTTTCTTCAGTGATAATGGCTGCTGCGAATAGCTGTCGATTTTGCTGAATATCGGGTGCTCGGGAAGTGTGGCATTCTTTTTCAGAGCCTTTTGCAAACTTTGAGTGCTGTATATCTCCCAGCTTTCCGGCTTGCTTTTGGTACCTCCCAGATACAGGCTGATATCATCGCTTTTAACAAACTCACGCATTAATTCCAAGCGTGTAATTGGTTTGCACTTGGCTCGCAGCCCTGCATCCTGGATAGCTTTCTCAATATTATCCTGATCTTTTAACCAGAGTTGTTTCAGCTCCTCAACGGGCTTCAGGTGCTTTTCCCGGAAATCATCCAGAGATTCGGGCAGACCTTCAACGGTAGTGTCCAACCCCGTCAAACCGAGCCAGCTGCGGATGCTACGCAGTAATTCTTCCGGAGAACTCCATATTTCGAGCACCAGCTCGGTCAGAGGGCGAGGCAGAGGGTAAAGGTATTTACGCCAGAAATCGGCTGCAGCTTGTTGCAGTAACTCTGATTCGTCGGTCACCAGCTCACTGGTAAACAGGGTGCCACTCTCAAAGGCATGTTGGCGCAGCATTCGTTGGCAGAAACCGTGGATAGTAAAGATACTGGCTTCATCCATCTGACGCTCGGCAGCCAGCAGTAGCCTTGCCCGTTCCGGATGCTGATCAAGTGAATCCAGCAGTTCCTGGATAATACTGTCGTCGCTTTTTCCCCGCAAAAATGCCAGTCGGGCTTCATGCAGGCGAGCTCTTATCCGTTCCCTCAGCTCTGCTGTTGCAGTTTCGGTAAAGGTTACAACCAGAATTTTGTCGACGGAAAGTGGCTCCGGATAGGCTGTCGGCAGGCCATCAACTAATGATCCATGTCCCAGTACCAGTCGGAGGTAGAGGCTGGCAATGGTAAAGGTTTTACCAGTACCGGCGCTGGCTTCAATCAGGCGGCGGCCGTGTAAGGGAAAGCTGAGTGGCTTAAGCGGAAAAGCCTGAATCTCAGGAGCAGAATTTTCCTTAGGTGTGCTCATGCTGCCTCTCCTGACTTATTGTCACTGGTCAGCTGTGTTACGGGCTTCATCAGTTTTTCGGCGAGATTTTTCATTCGAGAATAAACATCGCTTTCCAGTACCGGATAGACACGGGCAATGTATGGATCAAGTGATTCCCCCCGTTTGTTCCAGGTGTCATAAAATGCTTTGTGAGCAGTCTCTTCATCCTCACCGGATTTTAACCAGGCCCAGATAGTTAAGGGGAAAAACGGCAGTGGTTGATCAAGCCCTGACTGATAGTATTCAGCAAGCAACTGTAGGTGTTTAATGGCATCATCTGGTGGTACCGGATGAAATATCATCTGATCTTCTGTGCCTGCCAGTAGGGTTTTGTGGTCGTGACCACTGGCACAGCAGGCCAGATGCTCGATACCGGCACGCAAAATATCTGTGCCCTTGATTTGGGCTGTACGGTAGCGCACCAAACCTGATTCATAGCAGCCCCGTAGCCATCCGGTAAGACGGACAGAGCCTTGTTTAGTCTGTAACTCTAAATCGACTTCTATATCGTCAACGGGGTTCTGTATTGCTGGCAGAAGCTCCTTTGACATCTCGGTGATGGTTTCTTTCTGGTCATCCAGCAGGATGTCGCCAAAATGGCCGTGGGGCAGCTGTCCTGAAGCCTGAAGGGCCGCTTCATAACCGTCGGTGTTACCGTGTTTAAGCTGGCTTTCAAGTAAACCTCCCAGAATCTGGTACCTCTGTAAACCGTCCAGATTAAAGGGCTCCTGTTCTTCCAGCGTTTCATCTTCCGCTTCAAACCAGACTTTCAGCCGGCGGTTGAAAAAGTATTTGCAGGGGTTGCGGTAAAAGCGAAGTAGTTCACTGAGCTCCAGTTCTTTGACAACCTCGGCTGCAGGGAGCTCCTGATTCAAAAACTCTGTTGTATATTCAGTCGACTCCGCATTCTGACTGATAGCAGCAGGTAGCCATTCGGCAGCATAACTTTGATGATCCGGTTTAAAACACTCGGGGCTAAAGGGCTGCAGTGTATGCTGTTGGAGCAGTTTGGCTGAAATCTGCTTGTCACTGGCATCGATATCGCTTTCCAGCGTGCAAGAGCGGCAGCAGTAATCCAGTAGCTCTGTTACCAGAACCGAAGGTGTGCGCTCGGAGTCATCACGGATGCTACGGCCAACATAGCTGATATAAAGCTGCTGTCGGGCAGACAGCAGAGCCTCGAGGAATAGGTAGCGGTCATCATCCCTGCGAGAGCGGTCACCCCGCTGTGTGTGTCGGGCAATCAGGTCAAAACCGGTAGGCGGCAGACTGCGGGGATAAGCGCCATCATTCATTCCCAGCAGGCAAACTATCTTGAAAGGAATCGAACGCATGGGCATCAGGGTGCAAAAGTTGACCTGTCCTGCCAGAAAACGCTGACTGCCTCGTTCATTACTGAGTCGTTCATTCAGATAATCAAATAAAACCGGCAGCGGCAGGGTATCGGTATAACCGGCATCTTCCAGCTGTTGTTTCAGTTCTTCCAGGTGGCGCCGTACTCGATCCAGTGGATATTCATGTGCTTCTGGTGTAAAGAAACTTTCCAGTAACTGGTTAATGTACAAAATCCAGTCTGGTGCAGACCGTGGTTGTTCCAGTGTTTCCGACAAGTATTCTATCTGTTCAATAAAGCTTGCGAGCCGACCAATCCGCTCGGCGGCCATTCCCTGTGAAGCTTCAAAGGGATAGATATCCTGATACAGTCCGGCGGCTTCCGGCATAGCATAGCCCAGTAGCATACGACGTAGGCCAAATGCCCATGTATTACTGTTTCGGGCTGGCAAGTCACAGCTTGTCTGGTGGTCTTCATTCAAGCCCCAGCGAATACCTGCGCTTGGAACCCATTCTCGCAGTAGCTCAAAGTCACCGCTTGTCAGTCCAAAACGGTCAAGAATGGCCGGGATTTCCAATAGCTCAAGCAGCTCTGGAGCACTGGCACGGCTGGTATTGAGGGATAACAGGTGCAGTAATCCTTCCAGTACCGGATGTTCGGTGGTGGTGCTCAGATCGGATACTGAAAATGGAATAAACCGCTGCTCCGGAGCACTACCGAAAACGGCCTGAACACAGGGGCTGTAGCTGTCGACATCAGGCATCATCACCACAATATCTTTAGGTGTCAGGGCAGGGTTTTGCTCCAGCAGCCCCAGCAGGTGATCATGCAATACTTCCACTTCACGCATCGGGCTGTGACAGCTGTGTAGTGAAAGTGAGTGGTCATTATCCTTGATGGTAAAAGGGGATGAAACTTCGGTGTTATCTTCCAGATTTAAAATATCTGCCTGAATATTGGCCAGCAGATTATCCCGGTCAATATCAACAAAAGCGTCAATTTCTCCGGCGGGCAGTTCATAAAGCTGGTGAAGATAATCACGTCCCAACTTGCCCATTGATGCTAGTAACGGGTTACCAGCTTCACCAGCGGCTGATGTTTTCTGGCTGGACGGCAAAAGACGTGCATCGAGTCGGGCCAGGTATTTTGGATCCTTGATATCGCCCCAGTAATAACGACAGGGGTTGGTAATCATCAGGTGAACTTCAATATGTTCCCCCAGAGCTTTTAATGCTTCGACATAGTTGGGCGGGAGCGCGGAAATACCAAATACAAACAGCCGTTTTGGCAGCACGCCTGTTGCTGTCTTCTTTTGTAGCTGTTGAGTGAACTGTTCGTACAGGTTGGCCCGGTGCCAGTGAGACTGTCCTAAATCAGCCGTATGTTTGACCAGTGCGCGCCAGAGTATGGGTTGCCAGGGCTGGTCGGCTGTTATATCCGTTCTGTCGTCTCCGGCTTCCCAGTCCAGAACCCAGTCAGGACGGTAAACCAGATATTGGTCGTAGGTGTCAGCTATCTTGCCAGCCAGCTGGTAGCAGCGGATACCATCCGGGTCATCTTCAAGGTAATGGCGTAATGGCGCAAAAGCCTCCTGATCAAGCAGGGTTGGCAATAGCGTGACCAGCTTCCAAGTCATGGAATCTTTGGTAAATGCCGAACGTGCGGGCACGCCGGGCAGGGTACGTTTAAACATTTCCCAGATAAAACTGGCTGGAAGCGGAAATGCAGTACCTGCAGCAATACCCAGTGATTTTGCCAACTCCAGGCGCAGCCATTGGGCCATGCCGGGGCTCTGTACCAGAATCTGTTCATCGGTGAAGGGATCCTGAATCGGATCACGTTGAATCAGGCTGACAAGCAGGTCTTTGAGGACATCCAGCTGATTGGAGTGGTGGACTGTAAGCACTGGGATATTCCGCTACGGTGAGACGGAATATTGTCTGTGAAGCTATGGGGGCAGGGCAAGTGTTGTAGTGGCTTGGAGTCGTTAAATCCGCCCCTGACGGGTAACTGCTTTAAGCAGTCCACTGTTACGCTTGCGCTTGCCTTTCTTTTCAGGTTTGCCACCCTGAGAGGCTGCAAGAGAGAGTGCCTGCTGCATGGCAACTTCACTGGGTTGCAGCTTTTCTTCATAAACCTCGGCAGCAGCAGGATTTAAACCAAGTTGTTGCTGCAGTTTGGCTTGACGGGCGAACGCACTCTGAGCTTCCGCGAGCAGTTTGTTAGTGGCATCAACCTGTGCCTGGAGATCGAACTCGTCGGTGTTTTCTTTCTTGCTCATGACGTTATCTCAGGTTACCAATGAGGGTGTTCTTGCTGTTGTGGCTCTTGGACTCGACGTTCGAGGCCATTTCAATAGACTGATTCAGTTTGTTAAACCAGGACTGGATTTTAACAGTCTGAAGCTGGGTCACATTACCGAATGATTCCTGCTTGCCTTTGACCCGTTCCTTGAAAATCTTGATCTGCTCCTTCGTCATGAAACCGTCTGATTCAACTTTCTGGCCGGTAGAAGGGTCGGTAAATGTTGTGTCAATTCCTACGCTGCGGGCAAAATCCAGCATGTCCACGCTGACTACTGGCTCGTCATGCTGGTCTTTGTGCTCATTTATAACGGTGGTCTGGGCAAAATATCCGGTGACTTTCTGACCTGTGACATCTACAAAATGACCAACACCTTTATCGCCTTCTCGTAGAATAACACCATCGTTGGTCTGGTCATCAATCTGGCGAGCATTTTCCAGACTTGGACCTGTTATCGTTGGTGTACCGGCACCGGACATGATGTTATCAACAACCATGACTTGGTTAGCCTGGGTGATTGTCAGCTTTTCTGAAAAGGTCTGATCGCCCAGATCCGGACGGCCTGCTTCAGCAGCGGGGATGGTATCAATGGTGATTTTGGTACCATTATCCAGCATTAAGGAAATGGTGCCTTTGAAGTCTGCATCGCGCTTGCTGCTGTCGTTACCATAGTTGATATGGGGGTCACCCCAGATTTTGGTCTGATTGCCGTCTGCATCTTCAAGAATCCAGGTGGCGTTATCGTTATCCTTTACGGTTATTTTATAGCCGTCACCCAGATCAATCTTATGGTCACCATTATCAGCTTTGGAGCTGGACCAGGTGGTTTCTGTGAATTCGGGTGTCTGCAGGCTGGCTTCGGATAGAGAAGCTTGCAATTGTCCCAGCTTTTCCATTTTGGCGTTCATTTGCTGGAACGCACCAATCTGGGACTGGAGGTTACCGTGTATCAGGTTATGACGCTTGATATTGACAATCATCAGGGCGGTTTGTGGATCGTAGGCCCCAAGACCGCCTTCACCCTGGCTCTTGATACCATCGACGGAAGCTCCGCCTGAGACGGGAAGAGGTTGTCCTGTTGAAGGGTTTATCGGGCCCAGGCTCATTTCACCAACTCCTGTTAGATCATCCTTTTGCCAAGCATGCCTGAGCGAGGCTTGCGGCGTGGTTTCTTCTTGGCTTCAGGTCCTTTAAGGTCAGCCTTCAACTTGGCATATTCTTCTTTGATGACCTGCTGACTTTCATCAGGCCATTCGGATTCAGCAAGAATGCGATCGGCCTGCTCCGGGTTTATACCGTACCGGGAAATGGCAGATGTGGATTTCTGCAGCAATTGCATGGTCTTCTGAATGAGTGACTTTGACTCACGCAGCTGCTTGTTGGCTGGTAAATCTTCTTCCTTGACGATGTCACAGTTGATGGGCATCGGTACTTTTCCCTAAACACTTCCCTGAAATGCTCTCTTGAAAAGAAGAACATCCGACAGACTGCTATCCAAGCCTTTCGGAATCTGTTGAAATTCCTCCTTTACCTTTAAAGCTAAGACTATAGCGGCCTCTGATACCAGTTTCCTGACAGGGAAAATGCGCTGGTAAGGTGTTAACGCAATATAAAAAGTAGTTTATATCGTTAAAATGAATTAAAAGTGCTGTTCGCTCAGATTTAGGAGGGGATTTCCACCCTCTTTATCAGATGTGAGCCATTATCCATTCTGATCTTTTTGTGTTTGATTCGCTGATGAGTTGTTTGCGCCAGTTTATCCTGCCAGTTTTAGTTGCCTTTCTTTTTTCCCTCAGCGGGGGAAAAGGCATGGCTGATGAACGGTTGCTGCGTTACCAGTACCAGCCGCTGGTGATTGCCTATGAGCCCGGTAATGTACCAATCATGTTCAGCAGTGAAAAAGGTCAGGCCAAGGGCGCCGTCATTGATATCTGGCGTCTGTGGTCTGTCCGTACCGGTATCCCCGTGCGTTTTGTGGCAATGGGTACAGCAGAGGCGCTGAACCGGTTGCGTGATGGCAGGGTGGATGTAATTGCCGTAGTTGATGCCGAGAAGGCTGACAGCCCGCTACTGGATACCACCGCATTACTTGGGACGCTGGATACGGTGATGTATCTGGATCCCAGGCAGGATATCTCTCAGGCTGATGTTGTCGATGGTGCTGCACCCTTGGGGGTTGTTGCCGGCAGTCAGGCACAGACCCTGATCCAGTTACACCAGCCTCGAACCCAGATTGTCTCGTTTGCCAGTGATCAGGAGCTGATTGACAGCTTTATGCGCGGGAAAGTAAGAGCTATTGCCGGCTCCCGCCTGAAACTGGGCTATCTGCTGGGAATGAGAGCGATTCAGGATGATCTGGAAGAGATCCTGCTGGATTTCAGACAGCCAATGAAAGTCGGGGTAGATGCCCAGCGCAGCCATCTGTCCCGTCTGGTACAGCGGGGAATGCTGAAAATTTCCCGGGAAGAGCGATTGGAGATCCGTGATAACTGGCTGCACAAAGCAGACAGTGCCCCGGCTGATGCCCTGCGGATCGGACTGGATATGGATGCCGCCCCGTTTTCATTTATCAACTCATTGGGCGAACCTGCCGGATTGTTTGTTGATATCTGGAAACTGTGGCAGGAAAAGACGGGCTACCCGATCCGGTTTCATATGGCAGACAGCTTCGATAATCAGCAGGCCCTGAAAGAAGGCCGGCTTGATGTTGTCGGCGATATGTCATCCCTCAAGGAGCGCAGTGATAACTGGCAATATTCCCAGCCTTTTTATGTGATGGTTTCCAGCCTGTTTCAGCTTCAGTCCCGGGGAGTCTTGCAAGGGCTGAGTGAGCTGGATGATATGGTGGTTGGAGTCGTCAGTGGAAACTCTTCTGATGTGCTGATTCGCCACTGGATGCCGGAAATCGATATTCGCCAGTATGGTAACCGGGATGATTTGCTGAGTGGCCTGCTTGGAGATGAAGTGCAGGGTATTCTGGCCGAGCCGGTTGCTATATCCAACCTGCTCAGTCGTCGAGGCTTGATTGGCGATGTATCACAAAGCGACAGTATTCTGGTGCGCTCATACATTGCTGCTGCGATGGAAGTAGAGCGAAGTCGAAAGCTGCTGCCGGTAATTAATGATGGCTTCAATGCCATCAGCCAGGCTGAGCTGACCCGGCTTGAAGAACGGTGGGTATTTGACCCGGTGAACCGTTACTACGGTCAGCAGAATATGCAGATCAAGCTTACCCCCGGAGAACGACGCTGGCTGGAAGATCATCCTGTATTGCGATTGATGGCATTGCGCAATATGCCACCAATGGAGTTTATGACTCAGGACGGCACCATGGCAGGTGTCAGCGCCGATTATATGCGTCTGCTCGAAGACAAACTGGGGATTCAGTTTACCCAGGACTGGGCATCCAGCTGGGCTGAAGCGCAAATTGCGATCTATCAGGGGCAAACCGAGATTCTGCCGGTTGCCTACATGAGTGAAGAACAGGGTCGGTTCATGGACTTTACCGTGCCCTATATGGAAGTGCCCAATGTAGTCATCACCCGGGAGACGGACGACACTATCAGTACTCTGGGTGACCTGTCCGGCAAGAAAGTCAGTGTGGTTTCCGGCATGCCGGTTACTGATTATGTATCCAACCGCCTGAAAGACGTCAATTTTGTTTTAGCTGATGAACCTGGACAGGCACTGAAGTTGGTGGCTCTGGGACAGACAGATGCGACCATTATGGATCTGGCATCTGCCAGTTATCTGATTGAACGCGCCAAAATTACCAATCTGCGTATGGCGATTGAGCTGGATTATGCCAGCTCGCTGCGCCTTGGTGTCCGCAAGGGACAACCAGAGCTGGTTTCATTGCTTAACAAGGCCATTGAAAATATTACGGTCGATGAGCGGCGGGCCATAGAACAGAAATGGATGCTAATCGAACTGGGTGCCTGGGTACCTCGTAAAGAATTAACTATCGGTCTGATCTCGCTGTTGTTCCTGCTGATTCTGATTATTTACTGGAACCGTCGCCTTTCCCGGGAAATTTCCCGCAGGGAGCAGGTTGAGGCAGCACTCAGGCTCAGGGCTCAGGCTGACCGATTACTGAGTCGTGTTACACGGCAGTTTATGGATACGCCACTGGATGAAGCCATCAAGCATGCACTGGAAGCTGTAGCAATGTTTATGCAGGGTGATCACATGTATATCCTGCAGTTTCAGGCCAGTGGTGAAATTAATCTGGCCCAGCAGTGGAGTCGTAATGGTCAGCCTCTGGCTGAAGGCGATATCAATTACCTGAGTTCGGTGCAGGGCAGTCCGTTGGGACGAGAGCCGCGACATGGGCGGACCTGTCAGATTCGGCGGATTGAACTGGACAGTGCTGAAGAGCAAAAGCTTTGCGGTTTTATGGAGCAACAGTCGATAGGCGCTGTGCTGCATGTGCCGATGATGCTGGCAGGCTCTGCAGTTGGCTGTATTGCCCAGATGTCTAACCGCTCTGATCGTATCTGGTCAGCCGATGATATTGTACTCCTCCGTCGTGTAGGTGAACTGATTGCGATTGCCAGAGCTCGCAAGCAGGCTGAAGATGCCTTGCGAGCCAGTGAGGAGCGTTATCAGTTAGCGATGGAAGCCACAACAGATGGCTTGTGGGATTGGGATCTGGAAAACCAGCAGATGTATCTCAGCCCCCGCTATCAGCAGATTCTGGGCTATCAACCGGATGATCAGACCGGCTCCTTCTCCAGCTGGCGAAGATTGATTCACTCTGACGACAAGGATCGGGTAACAGCCTTCCTGAATGAAAAGTCAGCAGCCAGTGATGAGCCTTATCAGGCTGAGTTCCGCCTGAGACGCAAAGATGGCAGCTTCGCTACCGTGCAGACCAAAGGTAAGGTGGTTATTCGCCATGCCGATGGCCGCCCATTCCGAGCCATTGGCACGATGGCGGATATTACCCGTGAGCGGGAGTGGGAGCGTGAGTTGATGATGTCACGCTTCTCGCTGGATCATGCCGCTGACCTTATTCTGTGGTGTCGCCAGAATGGTGGATTTAAATACTTCAACAAAGCACTTTGCCTGCTTCTTGACTACACCCCTGATGAGCTGAATCAACGTCAGATTACGGATATCTGGCCGGACTATGATGAAGAAGGCTGGCAGAGTTTCTGGCAGGAGTTGATGAGCCGCAAGGTTATGACGCTGGAAACCCAGCATCGGGCTCGTCACGGTGAAATTTATCCGGTCGAATTGACAGCCAGTTACATGGAATATGAAGGTGAAGGTTATGTTGTCGCTTTCGGTCGTAATATTCGAGATCGCAAGCAGGCTGAAGAAACACTGCGTCAGGCCAAGGAAGCGGCTGATCAGGCCAACCGGGCCAAGAGTGAATTTCTGGCCAATATGAGCCACGAAATTCGCACCCCGATGAATGCAATCATGGGGCTGAGTCATCTGGTATTACAGACTCATCTGGATCAGCGTCAGCATGATTATGTAGGCAAGATACAGCAGTCTGCCAGTTCTTTGCTGGGTATCCTTAATGACATTCTGGACTTCTCCAAGATCGAAGCGGGCAAGCTGGATATGGAGTCTGCGGAATTCAATCTGGACGATGTGTTTGAGCACCTTTCCAGTCTGATCGGTGTAAAGGTTGATGAAAAGCAGCTGGAAGTCTTGTTCGATATTGCTGCTGATGTACCCAGATTACTGGTAGGTGACTCACTACGTATCGGTCAGGTGCTGCTGAATCTGACTCATAATGCTCTGAAATTTACCGAGCAGGGCGAGATCTGTGTCAGTGTCGCACGCGTCAGTCAGGCTGGGGACAAGGTGACACTGAGTTTTGGCGTATCGGATACCGGCATTGGTATCAGTGCCGAAAAGCTGCCGATGTTGTTTGAGACGTTCTCTCAGGTGGACAGTTCAACAACTCGCCGGTTTGGTGGTACTGGACTGGGGCTGGCTATTTGCCAGCGTCTGGTCAAGATGATGGGCGGGGAAATTGGTGTTACTTCCGAGCCAGGACAGGGAAGTACTTTCACCTTTACTGCTGTGCTGCATGTTGCGGAGACAGCAACACCCTATAACCCTGCTGAGCTAATGCCTTCAGCCTGCAGAAAATTGCTGGTGGTAGAGGACAGTGAACTGGTGCGCCGTCGGCTGGATGCTATCTGTCGAAATATCGGTGTGGAGTCTGTTACGGTTTCGTCTATTCGTGAAGCGGAACAGGCGATTGGTCAGTATATGTTCTGCCCCGACGTGGTATTGATCGACAGTACCTTGCAGGATGCTGACCCCTCCAGTCTGCGCCAGGCTATACGTCAATGTGACTGTGAAATGCCGGATCGCACACGTTTTGTGCTTATGGCATTTAATGGCCTTGAGCATGGTGCCAATCTTTCCGCTAATGGTTTTGATGCGCTGCTGATCAAGCCGGTGTTAACCCGAAGTTTGGCAAGAGCCATCCATTCGGCTTATGCCGCCGCAGGCCAGTTGACATTACCTGTACCCCAGGGGCAATCAGCTGCTACAGAATTCCTGTCTAATGCCAGAGTCTTGCTGGTGGAAGATAATGAGATCAACCAACAGGTTGCGAGTGAGCTGCTGCATTCAATGGGCATCGATGTCACGGTTGCCTGCAATGGCCTTGATGCACTGGAGTTGATTCAGCAGACATGCTTTGATCTGGTCTTTATGGATATCCAGATGCCGGTTATGGATGGTCATGAGGCCACCCGCAGGTTAAGACAAATCGAAGCCTTCCGGGAACTGCCAATTATTGCCATGACAGCCCATGCGATGAGTGGTGACAGAGAGAAATCACTTGAAGCAGGTATGAATGATCATATTACCAAGCCTCTGGATCCGGACCAGTTGGAAAAAGTACTGCGGACCTGGCTGGGTGGAAACTCTGTGTGTCATGCAGAGAATCAGACCGAAGAACTGAATTCTCAACCTTGTATCTGTATCAATGGACTGGATGCCAGTGCAGGGCTCGGCAGAATGATGGGTAACAGTGAGCGTTACCGGCAGGTGCTGGGACAGTATTGTAAGGATCACCGCACCCGATTGCAGCTATTGATGCAGCACCGGGAAGATTTGAATCTGCTATCCAGAGAAGCTCACGCGATTAAAGGTGCATCGGCAACTGTAGGTGCCAATGATGTTGCTGCACTGGCTGCACGTCTGGAAAAACAACCGGAAAACCAGACGCTGCTGGCTCAGCTTGAAACTGACCTGGATACACTGCTGACAGATCTGGAAGCCTGGTTACGAGCGTTTGAACAAGAAACAATCTCTCCGAGTGAACAACAGGCTGCTGTAGCGCCCTTATCCGACGGTGACTTAATTGAGCTGCAGGCAGCTTTGACAGAGGGAGATGCTGAGGTCGTCGATCGTTTCGATTCGATAGAAGCCGCTCTTGCTGCAAGAATTGGTAAAACGCCTGCGCAACAGTTGAAGCACCTTATAGACAGCTATGACTTTGATGAGGCGTTGTTGCTGCTAAATGCTCACAGCAACCTGTCAGAGTGATAGGCTTGTAACTCAGAGAGAAGTGGATGATTCCGGGTCATACCGGAATCATCCAAAACGTTCCCTAGTCCCGTTGCAGATCAGTTTTTTGATCGATTGCGTAAGGTAGTTGGAGAACCGACAGAGGAACAGCGTCTTTGGTAAACACATTCTTGCTGTCCGCTGCATCTTCCCGAATCACTGCCAGCAACTCCCAGCTATTGTTGGCCGGGTTCCAGGCTCTGGCAACAATCTCACCAATGCTTTTTTGGTCAGCGTTTACCAGCGCTTCATTAATAGCCGGTGCACTGTCGTTTTCCAGCTGAAGTCTGAACAGTCGGCTTTTCAGTTTGCCGAGGTTCTGCATTCGGGCCACAATTTCCTGGCCGGTATAACAACCCTTCTTGAAGCTGACGCCGCCTACGGATGGCAAGTTAAAATGCTGCGGAATATAAGCTTCACGGGTTTCCGTGCTGACTTCTGCCAGCCCTGACTGAATATTCAGCAACTCCCAGTGCCCGGGTTCTACCGGCTTCAGGCTCTGGTTAAGGGTGTTCCAGCTCTGTTCCAGCCGGTCAGCCGGAACCCACAATTCAAACCGGGGCAAGCTTCCGGGGAGACGAACCAGAATGCCGTGCTCACTTTCTGTTGTATGATTTTCTTCAATGGGCAGTGCTATTCCCATTGCTTCCAGCGCAGCTGCTGCGCTGTCACCGGCAACCCCTAAGGCGCCGAAGCTGTCACTTAACAATGACATTTCACTTTTAAAGAACACACCATACTTTTGCAGATGGCTTTGCAAAGCCTGACCCTGCTGCAGTGGCAGACTGAGCAGGTAACGATCGCCGGAATGAATCAGGCGAAAACTCGCCAGCATCCGTCCCTTGTGATTACAGCAGGCACCAGGTCTGCTGGTATTACTTTCAAGGCGGGCAACATTGCAGGTGAACTGGCCTTGCAGGAAGCGTTCGGTATCAGGACCTTGGGCAGATAACAGGCTGCGCTCTGTTAACGGCGTAAGGATGCCGGCTTGTGAAGACACGTCTTCAGCACTGGAAGCAAGATCAGAAGGATTAATAAAACTGAACAGGGGATTATCTGAAGCTGTTGTTTGCATAAACGATTCCGAAGGCTGTTGCTGACAGCGAGCCTTTTACTGCAATGAAATTCGGGTATTTTGAGCCACATAATAAACCAAAATACTTATGTGGCTAGAGATGATGTCAGATCAGAGCTGGACGAGTTAGTTGTCAGTGCCGGTAGCAGGTGGAATTTCAGTCATGGGAACTTCGATAATGATATCGGAGCTGGCCCGGCAGCAGCAGGGTAAAATGCGTCCTTCCGAAACAAAGGCGACCGGTGCTTCGGTGTATTCAATCTTGCCGTCGATCAGCTTGACCTGGCAGGAGCCGCAAAAGCCCTGACGGCACTGGTATTCAACTTCAATGTCCTGGGCTTCCAGTGCCTCAAGCAGTGTCTGTTCCTCCCGTGGAATGAAGCTGTATCCTTCTGCAACCTTGACGATATGAGTCATAGCCTTGATCCTTCATAGTGCTTGTCTGTTCCGGCCCGCCCTGTCACTGCGGGCCGGGAATCCCAGGCCGGAGACAACTTCTTACAGCGCAAAGTCGCTGAAATCACCGGTGTCTACATCGCTATCGATCTGGCTGACCAGATAAGAGCTGATTTCAACCTCTTGGGGTGCAACCTGGACGTTGTCGCTGACCAGCCAGCTGTTCATCCATGGCAGCGGGTTCTGGCGAATTTTGAACGGCATATCGAAACCGATGGCCTGCATTCGCTGGTTGGTAATGTACTCAACGTACTGGCTCAGAATATCCTTGTTCAGGCCAATCATTGAACCGTCCTTGAACAGATATTCCGCCCACTCTTTTTCCTGCTCGGCAGCGGCGATAAAGATGGCTTCAGCTTCCGGTTTCAACTCCCGGGCAATCTCGGCCATTTCCGGATCATCTTTGCCTTCAGCCATCAGCTGCAGCATATGCTGGGTGCCGGTCAGGTGCAGAGCTTCGTCACGGGCAATCAGCTTGATAACCTTGGCATTACCTTCCATGGTGCCCCGCTCGGCAAAGGCAAAACTGCAGGCAAAGCTGACATAGAAACGGATGGCTTCCAGCACATTGACTGACATCAGAGTCAGGTAGAGCTTGCGCTTAAGATCCCGGACGGATATTTCGACGGTTTCACCATTGATGGTATGAGTGCCTTCACCCAGCGTCTGATACAGGGTTACGGCCTCAATCAGCTCATCGTAGTGCTGGGTGATTGCCGTCGCCCGGCTGGTAATGGCTTCATTGCTGATAATGTCGTCAAATACTTCACCCGGCTCGGTGACTACATTCCGCATAATATGGGTATACGAGCGGGAATGAATGGTTTCACTGAAGGCCCAGGTTTCGATCCAGGTTTCCAGCTCTGGCAGTGAAACAATTGGCAGCAGGGCAACATTGGGCGAGCGTCCCTGCACCGAGTCCAGCAGAGTCTGGTACTTCAGGTTACTGAGAAAGATATGGCGTTCATGCTCTGGCAGATGCATGAAATCCTTGCGGTCGTTGGATAGGTCAATTTCCTCCGGTCGCCAGAAAAACGACAGCTGCTTTTCAATCAGCTTTTCGAAGATATTGTATTTTTGAATGTCGTAGCGGGACACATTCACGTTCTGGCCAAAGAACATGGGTTCCTGCGTCGCATCAAAACTGTTCTGGTTGAATGTGGTATATGCCATTGCGCATCAAGCGTTAATCGTTGGTTCTGTTTCCCCGAAAGCTTCAGTTGTCTGAGACTGCAGTCGGGCGGTTGGTGTCAGCGACGGCTTAATCCCTGTCGCTGACGTGCTGTTTACAGCTAGATCTTGCAGGCGCCACCGGCACAGCCATCGTCCAGATCGTCCTGCTTGTCTTCGGCACCATCCCGGGTGTTGTGGTAGTACAAGGTCTTCACACCAAGACGGTACGCGGTCAGCAAATCTTTCAGCATCAGTTTCATCGGTACCTTGCCGCCTTCGAACCGGGCCGGGTCGTAACTGGTGTTGGCGGAAATGGTCTGGTCAACAAACTTCTGCATAATGGCAACCAGTTGCAGGTAACCGGTGTTGTCCGGGATCTGCCACAGCAGCTCATAGTTATCGCGCAACTCGTCATACTGCGGTACGACCTGCTTCAGAATACCGTCCTTGCTGGCCTTGACGCTGATATAGCCTCGTGGCGGCTCAATGCCGTTGGTGGCATTGGAAATCTGGGATGAGGTCTCCGAAGGCATCAGCGCAGTCAGGGTCGAGTTGCGCAGACCGTGGCTGGCGATATCCTGGCGTAGTGCTTCCCAGTCCAGATGCAGTGATTCGCTGCAAATTTCATCAATTTCGCGCTTATAGGTATCTATCGGCAGGATGCCCTGACTGTATGTGGTTTCATTGAACTTGGAGCAGGTGCCTTTTTCTTTTGCCAGACCGTTGGATGCTTTCAGCAGGAAGTACTGGATCGCCTCAAAAGTACGGTGAGTCAGATCGTTGGCAGAACCATCGGAATATTTAACGCCATGCTGGGCCAGGTAGTTGGCAAAGTTGATAATGCCGACCCCCAGAGGCCGGCGACCCATGGTGGAGTTATAGGCTGCCTGAACCGGGTAATCCTGATAGTCCAGCAGGCTGTCCAGTGCACGGACAATCAGGTCGGACAGCTCTTCCAGCTCATCCAGAGACTTCAGTGCACCCAGGTTGAATGCAGCCAGCGTACACAGGGCAATCTCGCCATCCGGATCGTTGAAATCATTCAGCGGCTTGGTAGGCAGCGCGATTTCAAGACACAGGTTGCTCTGGCGTACCGGAGCAACTTTCGGGTCAAACGGGCTGTGGGTATTACAGTGATCGACGTTCTGTAGATAGATCCGACCAGTACTGGCCCGTTCCTGGGCAAACAGGGAGAACAGCTCTACCGCTTTCAGGGTCTTCTTGCGAATGGCCGGATCCTGTTCGTACTTGGCATATAGCTCTTCGAATTTTTCCTGATCCTCAAAGAAGGCATCATACATTCCTGGCACATCGCTGGGTGAGAACAGGGTAATATTGCCGCCTTCGATGAGCCGACGGTACATCAGCTGGTTGAACTGAACCCCGTAGTCCAAATGACGCACCCGGTTCTCTTCAACCCCGCGGTTGTTTTTCAGTACCAGCAGGTTTTCAACTTCAAAGTGCCACAGAGGGTAGAACAGGGTTGCTGCACCACCACGAACCCCACCCTGGGAGCAGGACTTGACCGCGGTCTGGAAATGCTTGTAGAACGGAATGCAGCCGGTATGGAAAGCCTCGCCGCTGCGGATCGGGCTGCCGATGGCCCGAATGCGACCGGCATTAATACCGATACCTGCGCGTTGGCTGACATATTTAACGATAGCGCTGGAGGTGGCATTGATGGAATCCAGTGAATCACCACACTCGATCAGTACACAGGAACTGAACTGACGGGTCGGCGTCCGGACACCGGCCATAATTGGCGTTGGCAGAGATAAGCGGAAAGTGGACACGGCATCATAGAAGCGCTTGACGTAGTCCATCCGGGTATCTTTCGGATAGCCGGAGAACAGACAGGCGCCAATCAGCATATAAAGGAACTGCGGACTTTCAAAGTACTCGCCGGATACCCGGTTCTGTACCAGATACTTGCCTTCCAGCTGTTTTACTGCGGCATAGCTGAAGTTCATATCCCGGCTGTGATCAAGAAAGCCGTTCATCGCTTCGAACTCGGCTTCGCTGTAGTCATCCAGCAGATGCTGGTCATACTTCTGCAGCTCAACCATTTTCACCACGTGGTGATACAGGTTGGGCGGCTCAAACTGGTTGTAGGCTTTCTTGCGCAGGTGGAAAATGGCCAGCCGGGCGGCCAGATACTGATAGTCAGGAGAGGCTTCGGAAATCAGGTCCGCAGCTGACTTGATCAGGGTTTCGTGAATATCGGTAGACTTGATGCCATCGTAAAACTGAATGTGAGACTTCAGCTCGACTTCCGAGACAGATACGTTTTCCAGTCCTTCTGCCGCCCACATCACGACACGGTGAATTTTCTCCAGATCGAGAGGTTCCTTCTCGCCATTACGTTTGGTGACCTGAATATTTTTGTTCATGAAATCTCCGTTAACTGACCCCGCCTGGCTTTTCTGGCAGCAAACAGCTCCAGACCGCGCCAGGGTCACGCTTCCGATACCGTTAAATTGGGGTTGACCGGCGAGAGGTAACTCGACGAGTCGGGTGGGCAAGTACGGGTCAACAGCTCCATGTCAATCCTTCATCCGGTTAGTGATGCAGACGACCGGCCAGCCTGAATACCATAGTCCCTGATATTGTGCGGGCTGCTGCTGATACCACTATATGTGGTGTACTTTGAATCTATAAACACAAGATAATGCGGTATTGGCATGTTCGCAACCCTTGCCAAAGTGGTCAATCTTGTGTAGGTCAGTGGTCTGAAATCTCCGTGTAAGTGTTTGCAAACCTGAAGTTGCGTGAAGCTGCGGTCATAAAAAAAAGCAACTGTATTGATTGGTCAAAGATATAAATACCTAATTGTTTTTACCTGAATAAAAGTAATTTTCTATTTGCTGTTTTTTGTATTTTGGACACCTTTCGGAAGTGGCTTTTCTGACAAATGGCTTCAAGCCTGCCCCGGGAATTATCCGATAGAAATCGCGGTCTGATATAAATGCGATGGTTCAGCACCGTCTGTGCTGGTAGAGTACGCAGTCGGTTAAGAGAATCCGGTAAATGGCACTGTAACAGTTACAGGTAATATGCCGGAGCAAGAAGTATGAACTCCCTGAAACAGGAAAATATTGTGGCAGAAGCAGCCGAAAACGGCCGAATTCTGATCATCGAGGACGATGAGCGACTGGCCAATCTGACCCGGGAATACCTTGAAAACAACGGTATGTCTGTCGCGGTAGAAGGTGACGGCGGAAAGGCCGTTGAGCGGATATTGAATGAACAGCCGGATCTGGTCGTACTGGATCTGATGCTGCCGAATGAAGACGGGGTTTCCATTTGCCGTCGGGTACGGCCTGATTTTCATGGCCCGATTCTGATGCTGACTGCTCGTACCGATGACCTTGATGAAGTACTGGGTCTGGAAATGGGGGCTGATGACTATGTTGCCAAGCCGGTACACCCGCGAGTGCTGCTGGCCCGGATCCGTGCCCTGTTGCGCCGGACCCAGAGTGGCACCGACCCGGTTGCATCGAAAGAGTCTGCCCGGCTGGTGTTTGGTGGTCTGGTCGTAGACAGTGCCATGCGTGAAGCCTGGCTGAATGAAAAGAGTGTTGATCTGACCAGTGCCGAGTTTGATCTGCTGTGGCTGCTGTGCAGCAATGCCGGTCGAGTGCTGAGCCGGGAAGAGATCTTCTCCCAGCTGCGTGGCATTGAGTACGATGGTCAGGATCGCTCCATTGATGTTCGGGTCTCCCGTATCCGGCCAAAGATCGGTGATGACCCGATGCACCCCCGCCTGATCAAGACGGTTCGTAGCAAAGGCTATCTGTTTGTACGTGACTCCGCTGAATAATCACCGGAGTTCCCGCTGTGAGCAGTGTCTTTCTTCGTATTTATGCCGGCCTGTTATTTACCCTGGTGCTGGTATCCATCCTTTCGGGGCTGGGCATTACCATTATTAATAGCCACCGTATCGCCGAGTATCAGGAGGAAACTGTTGTTCCTCCGGTTACTCTGCTGGTGCGGCAACTGGCTGACAAATCGGCAGCCGAGCAGGCTGACTGGCTGACCCGCTGGGGAGAGGAACTGGGAATTGCCTTTCACCGAACCCAACCTGAACCCGGTGTGTTAACTCAGGATGAACAGCAGCTGCTGGATTCCGGCAGTATCGTGTTGCACCACTCCGGTGAGCGCAGTGCGAGATTCTGGGTTCAGCTGTCCCCTGAGTCGGTACTGGAAGGACAGATTACCTTCCTTTCTGACCAGATCTTTCACGGTACCCTGAAGCTGTTGCGTGAATTGTTGCAAGCCCTGCCTGCAAGCGAGAGGCAGAACTGGTTACAGCAGCAGGCACAACTCTTTGACTATCCATTGCAACTGATGCCCCTGAACCGGCTGGAGCTGGAGTTTTCACAACGGGAGTTGCTGAGCAAAGGCTCGATTGTGATGAAGGTTGATGAAACAGGTCGTTCGGCGACACTGTTTGGTACTTTACCTGACGCCAAGGTATTACAGCTGGGTTCATTGCCACTGTTTGATCTGTATCCGGTCAAGCTGTTAGGCACACTGGCACTGTTTGTGCTGACCTCTATCAGTGTGGCTATCTATATTCTGGTACGTGGGCTGGAGCAACGGCTGCGAAAAATGGAACGGGCCGCTACCCGAATTTCCCGTGGTGATCTGGATGTACGGGTCAACCTGCACGGTGAAGACTCTGTGGGCCGGCTGGCAATGGCCTTTAATGGAATGGCCAGCCATATTCAGCGTTTGCTGAGTATCCAGAAAGAGATGATCAGGGCTGTATCCCACGAGCTTCGGACGCCGGTTGCACGGTTACGTTTCGGACTGGCGATGGTAGCTGATGCCGAAAGCCGGGAAGAGATGGAGCGTCAGCTCGATGGCATGGATCAGGATATCGAAGAGCTGGACAAGCTGGTTGATGAAATCCTGACCTATGCCAACCTGGAGCAGGGTGCCCCGACAATCCATTTCCGCCGGGTTGATGTGGACAAGGTCGTATCTCAGGTCGTCACCGAGCATGGTCGCCAGCAGGATAAAATAGAGGTTGTTTACATTCCCTGCCGTTCGCTTGAAACCAAGCGCCGGGCGGATATTGAACAGCGCTACCTGCATCGGGCGATTCAGAACCTGGTAGGGAATGCCTGTCGTTATGCCAACTCCCGAATTGAGGTGAAGTTTACCGTCAGTCAGGATACCTGTCGTGTTGATGTGGACGACGACGGACCTGGTATTCCGGAGGAACACTGGGACCGGATCTTTACTCCGTTTGCCCGTCTTGATGACAGCAGGACGCGAGCTTCCGGAGGCTATGGTTTGGGACTTTCCATTGTGCGCCGGATCATGCTCTGGCATAACGGTCGTGCATTGGTAGGTCAGAGTAATCTGGGCGGTGCACGTTTCAGTCTGGTGTGGCCACGTCGACAACGTTAAAAAACCATCATTTTCTGGCTAAAATTTCTATAAAAGCTGCCGACTTCTTGTTTTTTAGAATGTCGGTAGCACTCTTCTATTTGATGTTGATCAAATTTTCACCTGTTTTGTTTTCCTGTTGAAAGACATTCGAACACGATTTTATTTTGGTTTTTATGCGTTTAAAGTTCGTGATTTGGTTAGTATCTTGCGCTTAAAATCGTTTTTCTGTTCAGGTTTTGTCACTTTTTTGTCGGGTTGTGAGGGGTTCTTTTTTGTTCTGAAAGGTTCTTTTTTGTTTTGCGGCAAGTTCGACTTTTGTACGTAGTTTCAATATAGTTGCTCCCGCCTGATGTGCTGTCTACTAGCTGAATAATGGTAAATGCACAGATGCAAACCATGTCACCACCGCAATCCGTTGTCTGCGTTGGTACAGCTGGCAGTTAATTATTCTGCGACTGACGTTTATTCGGTGACACCATTTTGAGCCCTGTCGGGATCATTAGTATTTCGGCGTAGTTTTTGGGCCTCAATACAATAACGACTTCAGAACACAATAAACACGACCAAGGAGCCATGCTGTATGCGTAAGCTGATGACACCTTTGTGTGCTGCTTTTTCCCTTGCTTCTGCACTTGCACTGTCCGGCGGTGCCCAAGCTGCGGCACAGACCACTCACGTTTCCATCGGTACTGGCGGTGTGACCGGCGTTTACTACCCGACTGGCAGCGCCATGTGCAAGCTGGTAAACCGGGGTACCAAGCAACACGGCATCCGCTGCTCCGTTGAAGCAACCGGTGGCTCTGTTTACAACATCAACACCATTCGTGCCGGCGAGCTGGACCTGGGTGTTGCCCAGTCTGACCAGCAGTTCAACGCCTGGAACGGCGAAGGTGCTTTCAAGGCGAAAGGTGAATACAAGGACCTGCGTTCTGTCTTCTCCGTATACACCGAAGCCTTTACTGTCGTAGCGCGTAAAGATGCCGACATCAAAACCTTTGAAGATCTGAAGGGCAAGCGTGTCAACGTGGGCAACCCGGGTTCCGGTCAGCGCGCCACAATGGAAGCGCTGATGGCTCAGAAAGGCTGGACCATGGATGCGTTCAAGCTGGTATCCGAGCTGAAGGCTGCAGAGCAGGCTCAGGCGCTGTGTGATAACAAGATTGACGCCATGGTTTACTTTGCCGGTCACCCCAATGGTGCGATCCAGGAAGCGACTACTTCCTGTGATGCCAACATTGTAGCGGCTGATGACAAGGCTACCCGTGATATGGTTGCCGAGAAGTCCTACCTGGTTTCCTACAAGGTGCCGGGTGGCCTGTACAAGGGTAACGATGCCGATATCCCGACTCTGGGTGCTAAGGCTACCTTCGTAACTTCTGTCGGTGCTGACGAAGAAAGCATCTACCAGCTGACCAAGTCCGTATTTGAAAACTTCGACCGCTTCAAGCGTCTGCACCCGGCTTTTGCCAGCCTGGATCCGAAAGACATGGTAAGCGACGGTAACACTGCACCGCTGCACCCGGGTGCTGCCCGTTACTTCCGTGAAGCAGGTCTGCTGAACTAAGTCTTGTCCTGTCAGGCATGACATCGTTGCAACCTGGACGTTTAAGTCCGGGTTGCTTCGTTCCTCTTATTCATCTACTGGAATGCTGCCATTTTCACAGTTCGGCTGGACTCAGGGAGTCTTTCCCGAAACTGCAGGCTGAAAGCAGTCGGATCTGAAAGATGATCTTGTAAGCCTGTTTTTTAAATGGAAGAGTTTACAGATAATGCAAAATACTCATACAACTCAGGATCAGCCGGATCAGGAAGCGCTGCAAGCAATGGCGCTGGAAGCCGATTCCGGAGCAAGACACCCGGCAGGTATGGCCGGCCGGCTGATTGCCGGTGTTGCGATTGTCTGGTCACTGTTCCAGCTGTGGTATGCCTCACCACTGCCGTTTGCACTGAATTTCGGTATCCTCAATGATACCCAGGCGCGGGCCATTCATCTGGCGTTCGCTGTCTTTCTGGCATTTACTGCCTTTCCGGCATTAAGTTCCTCGCCGCGTAACAAGGTACCGGTGCAGGACTGGATATTTGCCTTGGTTGGCGCTTTCTCTGCCAGCTATCTGTTTTCATTTTATAGTGAACTGGTTACCCGTCCGGGTGCACCGATCACTCTGGATGTCGTAACGGCCGTTGCCGGTATGGTGCTGCTGCTGGAAAGTACCCGCCGGGCGCTGGGACCACCGCTGATGATCGTTGCCGGTGTATTCCTGGTTTATATTTTTGCCGGTCCCTATATGCCGGAAGTTATCTCCCACCGTGGCGCTTCACTGTCCAAAGCAGCCAGCCACCTGTGGCTGTCGACCGAGGGCGTGTTCGGTATTGCGCTGGGTGTTTCGACCAGTTTCGTATTCCTGTTTGTACTGTTTGGAGCGTTGCTGGAAAGAGCAGGTGCCGGTAACTATTTCATCAAGATGGCCTTTGCCATGTTGGGTCACTATCGCGGTGGTCCGGCCAAGGCGGCAGTACTGGCCTCCGGTATGACCGGCCTGATCTCCGGCTCCTCCATTGCCAACGTGGTAACTACCGGTACCTTTACCATTCCGTTGATGAAGCGTATGGGTTTCCCGGCACACAAGGCAGGTGCCGTTGAAGTAGCCTCCAGCTGTTATGGTCAGATCATGCCGCCTATCATGGGTGCTGCGGCATTTCTGATGGTTGAGTATGTCGGCATTCCCTATGTTGATGTCATCAAGCATGCCTTTGTCCCTGCGGTAGCGGCTTACATTACTTTCCTGTACATCATTCATCTGGAAGCGCTGAAAGCTGATCTGAAAGGTCTGCCCCGTGCCGGTGTGCTTGCGCCCTGGAAACAGCGCCTGTTGCGTAATGGTATTACCATTTCCAGCCTGCTGATTGTTGCCGGTGTCATCTATTACGCACTGAGCTTTATCAAGATGATGGCCGGTGCAGCAGCAATGCCACTGATTGCTGTCGGCATTCTGATTGCCTATATCGGGCTGATCAAATTCTCATCAGCTTATCCTGATCTGGAAGAAGACGATCCGAATAACCCGGTTGAAAAGCTGCCTGAACTGGGTCCGGTGGTTAAGTCCGGTCTGCATTTCCTGCTGCCGGTTGCGGTACTGATCTGGTGCCTGATGGTTGAGCGTCTGTCTCCAGGCCTGTCTGCATTTTATGCGACAGCATTCATGATGTTTATTCTGCTGACCCAGAAGCCACTGTTTGGTTTCTTCCGAAATCACAGTGATCTTGCCAGCGGTTTCAGAGAAGGTTTTGCTGATCTGGTTGCCGGACTGGAAACCGGTGCCCGTAACATGATCGGTATCGGTGTGGCGACTGCTGCGGCTGGTGTTGTTGTAGGTGCAGTAACCCTGACCGGTCTGGGGCCAGTAATGACCGCCTTTGTTGAATGGCTGGCCGGTGGCAGTCTGATTGCAATGCTGTTGCTGATTGCCTTTATCAGTCTGATTCTGGGTATGGGCCTGCCGACAACTGCAAACTACATTGTGGTTTCCAGCCTGATGGCACCGGTTGTTATTGAGCTGGGTGCGCAGCACGGTCTGGTTGTACCGCTGATTGCTGTCCATCTGTATGTGTTCTACTTCGGTATCATGGCAGATATTACCCCGCCTGTTGGTCTGGCAGCCTTTGCGGCATCCGCGATTTCCGGAGCAGACCCGATCAAGACCGGGGTTCAGGCTTTTGGCTACGCGATGCTGACAGCTGTACTGCCACTGATGTTTATCTTCAATACCGACATCATTCTGGTGGGTATCGACAGCTTCTGGCATGCGGCGCTGATCTTTGGCATTACGCTGGCAGCCATGTGCCTGTTTGCGGCTGGTGTTCAGGGCTTCTTTGTGGCTCGTAACACCAAGCTGGAATCTCTGATTCTGGTGCTGGTTGCATTCACTCTGGTACGTCCGGATTTCTGGCTGAACCAGATTGAAGAGCCGTTCGAGTCCCATGCGGGCGGGGCGATTACAGAAGTCGTTGAAAAACTGCCGGCTGGTTCTGATCTGCGTCTGATCGTCAGCAGTGAAGACTTTGACGGCAACCAGGTGGAA
The DNA here is from genome assembly GCA_947387575.1 of Spongorhabdus nitratireducens. GTDB lineage: Bacteria > Pseudomonadota > Gammaproteobacteria > Pseudomonadales > Endozoicomonadaceae > CANDOC01. The sequence goes on along the minus strand of CANDOC010000010.1, from coordinate 94,998 downwards.
AGTGTCGTGTTGTTGCCGGTTTCCGATGCCGCTGATGGTGAACAGCGTCTGGCTGATGCCGGCTTGGCTCTGTATGACGATGAAGGTAAAACCCTGATCGATATGGTGACCTTTGGCAGTCCTGCGGCTAAAGCCGGACTGGACTTTGATCAGCAGATTGTCGCGGTTCAGGTCGAAAATGACCGTGTTGCTGCGCAGTGGTTCTATCTGCCTGCACTGTTGCTGATTGCGCTGGTTATTATGATTCAGCGTCGTCGCAAGCGCCAGGTTGTGCCGGATGCCGAGCTGGCCTGATAGTCTGCTTTGTTTCTGAATCTCTGATTGCTAAAACAGAAAAGCCCGCATCATTACGCAATGATGCGGGCTTTTCTGTTTCAAGCACTGTCTAGACTGTTTTTGATGCCGGCCGAACACCGGTCAGACTGGAAAAGCAGATATCCTTGGCAATACCGAGAAAATCCCTCATAAACGACATTTCAAGCTGATCCTCTCTCACTGCCGCATACAATGTAGTCCAGATACCTTTCTCTCCCAACGGCAGTGCCCGGATAAACCGCTTGTCGCTGTGTTCAGCCAAAGCCCAGTTGGGCAGGGCGCAAACGCCACGACCACTGGCAACCAGCTGTAACATCATAACGGTCAGTTCCGCAGTACGGATGGCAGCAGGCTCAATGCCAGCAGGATCAAGCAGTTGGGTAAAGATATCCAGCCGTTCACGTTCTACCGGGTAACTGATCAGGGTTTCCGCAGCCAAATCCTGAGCCTGAATAAAAGTTGATTCAGCCAATGGGTGACGATGGGAAACAGCTAGCAGTACTTCATAGCTGAACAGGGGGATATAAGAGATTCCCGGCAGTGATTGCGGGTTTGAAGTGACCACCAGATCCAGATCACCCCGGGTTAAAGCGGGCAGCGGCGCGAAGTTGAAACCACTGGCAAGATCCATTTCAACATCCGGCCAGTGATCACGAAATGCGTCAATAGCCGGCATCAGCCACTGGAAACAGCTGTGGCATTCAATCGCAATATGCAGTCGGCCGGTTTCACCCTGACTGAGCCGAAGCAGCTCTCTTTCGGTTTGTCTGAATTGGGGGAGGACTGAATCTGCCAGAGCGAGCAATCGCTGGCCTGCAGTAGTAAAACGCAGCGGGCGGGACTTCCTGACAAACAATTGCAGATTCAGCCTCTGCTCCAGGTCTTTCAGCTGGTGAGACAGGGCAGATTGGGTGAGATGTAATCGCTGGGCCGCTTCAATCAGGCTGCCGCTGTCCCTGAGCGTAGTTAGCGTGTGCAGATGTCGTCGCTCTATCATGAATTTTTCTCAATTTTTATATTAATTTTATGAGTTTGATTCAAGTCTAAGTGTTTTCCACAATGTGATCCATGATGCACGCGCCCCTCTGCTGCACTCAGGAACAGGGAATTCTTCATGACCACAACACATACTCTGGGCTATCCACGTATTGGTGCCCGCCGGGAACTGAAAAAAGCGGTTGAAGCCTATTGGGCCGGTGATATGCCACAGCAAGAGTTGCTGGCTGTCGGCAAGCAGCTGCGAGCTGAAAACTGGAAGCAGCAGGCTGATGCCGGTATTGATCTGGTGCCGGTAGGCGATTTTGCCTGGTATGACACCATGCTGAATCTTAGCTGCCTGCTGGGTGTGGTGCCGGAGCGCTTCGGGCTGGGTGAAGGAGAAGCCCCTGATCTGGATTGTTATTTCCGTATGGCCCGTGGACGGGCGCCTTCAGGGAAAGCCACTGCCGCCTGTGAGATGACCAAATGGTTTGATACCAACTATCACTATATTGTGCCCGAATTTGAATCGAAGCAGAGCTTCAGTCTTAACTCCGACGCGCTACTGAGTGAAATTAAAGAGGCTCAGGATGCAGGTCACCGTATCAAGGTTGTATTGCCTGGACCGCTGACTTACCTCTGGCTGGGAAAATCACGTGATGAAACGCTGGACAAGCTGTCACTGCTGGAGCCGCTGGTTGCTGTCTACAGTGATCTGCTGGAGCAGATTGCTGCTGCCGGAGTTGAGTGGGTTCAGCTGGATGAGCCGGCACTGGTGCTGGACTTGCCACAGGACTGGCGAGATGGTTACGAGTTTGCCTATAACAGACTTCAGTCGTGCAGTGTAAAAATCCTGCTGGCTTCTTATTTTGGTGAGCTGGGTGACAACCTGGGATTGGCCTGCAGCCTGCCGGTAGAAGGGCTGCATATTGATCTGGTAAGAGCTCCACTGCAGCTGCAAACAGTGGTTGATCAGCTTTCACCTTACAAAATCCTTTCAGCCGGTGTCGTTAACGGACGTAATATCTGGCGAACGGATTTGCGCGCTATCAGTGATGAGCTTAAAGAGACAAAGCAGCGTTTGGGAGACCGGTTATGGCTTGCACCAAGTTGCTCTCTGCTTCATGTTCCGGTAGATGTTGCGCAGGAAACTGAGCTGGATAATGAACTGAAAGGCTGGTTGGCATTTGCAGCCCAAAAAGTTGAAGAAGTGAGTACCCTGGCGAACTTGCTCGAAGGTGATGAATCTGCATCTGTGCTGGCTCACCTGAGTGCCAGCGATCAGGTTGTTACCCAGCGTCAGCAATCATCCCGGGTACATCGGCCTGAGGTGCAGCAGCGGGTTAACGATATTGCACCGGAACAGGCTAAACGTTCATCCGGCTTTGAGGTACGAGCACAACAGCAGCAACAAAAGCTGCAGCTACCCGCCTGGCCTACCACTACAATCGGCTCGTTTCCCCAGACTGCCGATATTCGACGGGCGAGAAGTCAGTATCGGAGTGGCAAGCTGGATGAAGATGATTATGTCGAGCGGATGCAGGCTGAAATCAGTCAGGTTATTCGTGAGCAGGAAACACTGGGACTGGATGTTCTGGTTCACGGTGAACCGGAACGCAATGATATGGTGGAGTACTTCGGTGAACTGCTGGAAGGTTTTGCCTTTACCCGTCTGGGCTGGGTGCAGAGTTATGGTTCCCGCTGCGTCAAACCACCCATTATCGTAGGCGATATTGCCCGCAAGGCGGCTATGACAGTGAATTGGTCCTGCTATGCCCAGAGCCTGACCGAAAAGCCGGTTAAAGGCATGCTGACCGGTCCGGTAACCATCCTGTGTTGGTCTTTCCCCCGGGAAGATGTCGACAGAAAAGTCTCTGCTCAGCAGCTGGCGCTGGCATTAAGGGATGAAGTGGCTGATCTGGAGACGGCAGGCATCTCTGTTATCCAGATAGATGAACCGGCTCTACGGGAAGGTTTGCCATTACGTAAGGAAAAATGGCCTGAATATCTGTCATGGGCCGTTGAAAGCTTCCGTATTGCTGCCGGTGTAGCCAAGGACTCAACCCAGATTCACACCCATATGTGTTACAGCGAATTCAACGATATCATTGAGTATATCGCTGCACTGGATGCGGACGTGATCACCATTGAAACCTCTCGCTCGGATATGGAGCTGCTGGATGCTTTTGAAGCTTTCCAGTATCCCAATGCGATTGGTCCCGGTGTCTATGATATTCACTCGCCTAATGTGGCTGATGAAAACTGGATGTACAGTTTGTTGAACAAGGCTGCCGAGCGAATTCCGGTTGAAAGGTTGTGGGTCAATCCGGATTGTGGCCTGAAAACCCGAGGCTGGGATGAAGTACGCAAATCCCTTGCTGCAATGGTTAACGTGGCAACTCGCTTGCGTAGTGCCTCCTGAACTGGTCAATAAGCCCTGAAGTTAAAGCTGGTCATGAGAGCAGTAGCTCCTTGGCCAGCTTGTCGTTCGACCTTTTCGAAATGCGCTAACTGCATGATTAATCCGTAACATCTCCTGTGCGGGTATTAATGATTTATGTGCAGCGTTAATTCACACCACTTCAACATAAAATTGCAGGATTGAACCATTGTGTTGGGCTGTGCATCTATAGTTTCAGTCAGGAGAACTCTATGGCTGAAACAAGCGAAGCATCTTTAGTTGAACAACAGTCTGCCGCAAATGAAAAGTGGACAGCCAGGGATACCGGCTGGATGTTCAATTTATTTGGCACTGCGGTTGGTGCCGGAATTTTGTATCTGCCGCTGGGGGCGGCCTCCGGTGGTATCTGGCCACTGATCCTGCTGAGTCTGATTACTGGCCCCATGATCTGGCTGGCACACCGGAATCTGACCCGGTTCTGCCTGAGTGGTACTCATTCTGGCGGCAATATCACTCATACCGTAATTGAGCACTTTGGTCGCGGCAGTGGACGCTGGCTGACATTTGCCTATTTTCTGGCGATTTACCCCATTATGTTGATGTACGGGATTGGCCTGACCAATGTGGTGCAGTCATTTGTGGAGTATCAGCTGGGCTGGGAACCACCGGGAAGAGTGGGTTTGAGTCTGGTGCTGGTCGTAGCTCTGATGCTGGTCACCCATGCCAAAGAACAATGGATGCTGCGAGCAGTAGAGCTGCTGGTTTTTCCGCTGGTGGTGTTTCTGGTATTGCTTTCCCTGTATCTGATTCCGGAGTGGAGTACGGCTGTGTTTCAGCGTTCCATCTCGACGAAGGATTTTGTAATTGCACTATTCCTGACGACACCCTTACTGGTGTTTTCTTTTAATCACTCTCCGGTCTGCTCATCCTTGGCTGAAGCCTATCGTCATATGCCTGGCGGGATTGCTGCCAGTCGGCGCAAAACCAGCCAGATTATCTGGCGTAACACCTGCCTGTTACTGGTCGTTATTCTACTGTTTGTATTTTCCTGCATTCTGACGCTGACGCCAGCAGAAGTGGAACTGGCTCGGGAAAAGAATCTACCGGTACTCAGTGTGCTGGCAAACCGGGAAGGACATCTGTTTTTCTCGGTTATTGCTCCTGTTCTCAGCTTTATGGCGATTGCCAGCTCGTTTGTCGGGGTTTATCTCGGAACCCTGGAGGGCGTTCAGGGGTTAATAACCCAGCAGGTAAATAAAAGGAAGCTGGCACTGGGTCATGCCGCAACCTGCAGATTATCGATTCTGTTTGTTTTTCTTTCGACCTGGTTGGCGGCGTGCATGAACTGGAGTGTGATTGCCATGATCGAAGTAGTCGTGGTGCCGGTACTGGGCGCTATTCTGTTCTTTATGCCGGTGTATGCCCATTATCGGGTGCCGAAGCTGAAAGAATGTCGGCAGCCCCTGCTGGATATTTTTATTGTGGTAATGGGTGGTATTGCTGTCAGCGGGTTTCTGTTTTCATGGTGGAGCGGTGGATAGACCGCTCGCTCCCTTTGACCTTTCTTGAATAAGTCTCTGTTTTCACTTTATTCCAGTGAATGATGATGCTTCAGGTAATCTTCCAGTTTTGCTTTCTGCTCTGAACTGAATTCCAGACCTGCCTTGGTACGCCGCCACAGAATATCATCGGCGCTCATCGCCCATTCGTTTCTGACCAGGTAGTCTATTTCACGGGCATATAGTCCACCGCCGAAGTAATCACCCAGATCATTGAGTGAATGTGTGTTCTCCAGCAATTTCAGGCAGCGCTTGCCATAACGAGTTGCATACTGACGACAGAGGTGCGGTGGTAGCCAGTGATAGTTCCGCTTCAGATTACGCAGAAACTGGCCGAAAGTTGCTGTTCCCAGATCTCCACCGGGAAGCGGTTCTGTTGCAGTCCATTTCGGCTGCATCCATGGATAGTAGGGGCGCAGCTGTTCCAGTGCGGCTTCACCCAGCTTTCGATAGGTCGTCAGTTTGCCACCAAAAACATTGAGTAGTGGCGTGTGGCCTTCCATATCTTCGACAGTAACGGTGTAGTCTCGGGTGATAGCTGAGGGGTCGTTGGACTCATCATCACACAGAGGGCGCACACCTGAATAGGAGCTCACAATATCCCCGGTTTCCAGCTGAGTCCGGAAGTGATCATTAACGACATCAAGCAGGTATTGTGTCTCTTCTGCCGAGATAGTGACATCGGAAGGATCACCCTGATATTCCACATCGGTGGTGCCGATAACCGTATGATTTTCGAGATAGGGGATCACAAAAACAATACGACGATCCTTGTTTTGCAGAATATAGGCCCGGTCACCCTTGTGCATGCGGGGTACGATGATATGGCTGCCCTTGATCAGGCGAATACCATAGCGGGACTTCTGCTGCAGGCTGTTATTGATGACTTTCGCTACCCATGGTCCTGCCGCATTGACCAGCCCCTTGCTGTAGACCGTATGTTGCTGTGAGGTGAGGCAGTCTTCCAGAGTAACTTTCCAGACTTCTGCTTCCCTGACTGCCGAGACACACCGGGTGCGGTTCAATACGGTGCCGCCCAGTTCAGCAATATCGATAGCATTGCTGACCACCAGTCGTGCATCGTCAACCCAGCAGTCAGAGTATTCGAAACCTTTTCGGAAAGCCGGTTTCAAGGGTGAGTCATCGTTGAATTTCAGGCCCTTGCTACCGGGCAGTGTTTTACGACGGGCCAGAAAATCATACAGAAACAGACCGATTCTGATCATCCAGGCCGGGCGCAGGTGAGGAGCGTGAGGCAGAATAAACCGCATGGGTTTGACCAGATGAGGGGCCAAGCCGAGTAATACTTCCCGTTCCTTCAGTGCCTCGCTGACCAGCCGGAATTCATGATGTTCCAGATAGCGCAGCCCGCCATGAATCAGTTTGCTACTGGCAGAGGATGTGGCTGAAGCCAGATCAGACTGTTCGCACAGTAGAACAGAAAGCCCGCGTCCTGCGGCATCTCTGGCGATTCCTGTACCGTTAATTCCTCCGCCAATAACCAGCAGGTCCAGTGCTGTTTCAGGCATTGCGCCCTCAACAGTACCCTCAGAGGCCTGCTGTAAAAACCGGGCTGTTGGTCCGGAATTCTGAGGAGAAGGAATAGACGGTTCGGATAAGGTCTGCACGATACTCTCCGGATTATTATTACGAGTCAGCAATCTTCTGGCTTTAACTTAGATTCAATAATGAAAAAAATGTTCAAAAATGAAAATCTATAGCTAAATGATCAGCTGTAATGAACATTTTTGCAATGTGCAGACTGAAGAAACAGGGAAAAAATGAAGGCTCCAGCCTCATTGGCTGGAGTTCAGAGTGAGGAGGTAAAATCTGATTTTGAGCTATATCAGGCTGAAGCCGGGGTTATGATATCGATACTGCCTTTGGCTAGTTCGACGATCTCATCGGGTGGCGTCTGGTCTGTGTAGAGTTGATCAATACTGGACAGAGACCCCAGCTGAACCAGTGCGTTACGTCCGAACTTGCTGTAATCAGCCGCCAGCAGCCGGGTCTGGGCCTGGGCCAGCATGGTGCGAGTCACCAGCACTTCCTGATAATCAAAATCCAGCAGGGCTCCGTCGAGAGCAATTCCGCTGACACCGGTAATAGCAAAATCAGTCCGGAACTGTTCAATAAAGTGGCTAGTGGACTGGCCTACAATGCCGCCATCGTTGCGGACATTGCCTCCGGCAATCAATATGCTGAAGTCATCTTTTTCACTGAGAATCGCGGCCACATTCATATTATTGGTGATAATTCGCAGCCCTTTATGATGTTGCAGCTCTCTGGCAATGGCCTCGGTGGTGGTGCCGATATTGAGAAACAGCGAGCAGTGGTCAGGAATATTACGGGCTACTGTCTGTGCTATCAGATGTTTTTCCTGACGCTGCCATTGCTGACGGGTGCGGTAGGCGGTGTTAACCGTGCTGGTCTGTAGTGCCTGCACACCGCCGTGCAGGCGCTTCAGCTTTTGTTCATCGGCCAGATGCTGAATATCCCGGCGAATGGTTTGCGGGGTGACGTGAAACCTTTGTGCCAGATCGTCAATGCTGACGAAGCCACACTCCGTGACATATTTTAAAATCGCTTCCTGGCGTGTTTGCTGACCCATTGTGCCTGACTGCCTGTATGTTGATTGTATCAAGTACCAGGAACGGACTCCTGGTGGAGTGACCTGCCGGCTATGGAATAGTAAGGTAGGACAGTCAAATAATAATCAACAAGCGACCAACAACAAAAGAGCAGGCGTTTTGAATAAAAGCAGACAATATTTTTGTTATCAGCCGCTTGAACATTTCACAAAAACAACATTAGTAAATAGTGTCATTACAAAATAAAGGGGTATTCCGAAAGGATCGTGGTATGAAGAAACTTGCAATTATTGCTATGGCCGGTGTGCTTTCGCTTGTCGCTGGGTGCCAGTCGGTCAGTACAACGTCGGGTGGAGCCGTCGGGGTCGGGCGTGAGCAGTCGATGTTTATGCTGCTGAGTACCAGACAGGTCGACCAGATGTCATCGCAGGCTTATAAGGAACAGCTGGCTGAAGCAGAGCAGAAACGAACCCTCAATCGTGATGCAGCAACCGTTGCACGACTGAACAAGATTGCCGACCGGTTGGTGGCGCAGGTTGGCACTTTCCGTCGTGATGCCAAACAGTGGAAGTGGGAGGTTAACCTGCTGCAAAAAGATGAACTGAATGCCTACTGTATGCCGGGTGGCAAGATCATGTTTTACAGTGGCATTATCAAAAAACTGAACCTTTCTGATGCAGAAATCGCCGCCATTATGGGTCATGAAATGGCTCACGCACTGCGGGAACATGGTCGAGAATCCATGTCCCGGGCTTATGCGGTTAATTTTGGGTTGATGGCAGTAGGTGCCGCGGCAGGGCTGGAGCAGGATCATATGAACCTGGCACGTCAGGTGGCTGATGTCGCCATTACTTTGCCCAACAGCAGAACAGCTGAAGCAGAAGCCGACCTGATCGGGTTGGAGCTTATGGCCCGTGCTGGCTATGACCCGGAAGCCGCAGTATCCCTGTGGCAGAAAATGAGTAAGGGAGGCGGTCAACGCCCGCCCGAATTCTTGAGTACGCACCCCTCGACGTCTACTCGTATTGAAGGATTAAAGCATAATATTCCAAAGGTGCTTCCACTCTATAAGTCGTCTGCCAACCGTACCTGACACCTGTCCGGTCGTGAGAGTGTTCATAAACAAGGTTTATGAACACTCTCCAGCTATTTGGTTCGGGTTTGCTCATGCTGGATAGTGCCGGGATAACCGTGCTCTGAATTCTGAATATCAGCCGATATTTCATCCAGCAAGGTGCGCAGAGCCAGTGGCATAAAGTGTCGCGGCGGATAAATAGCATAAATATAACGGTCAGGCAGTGACCATTCGGGCAATAACAACAGCAGCTCTTTTTGCTGCAGTGATTTCTCGACAATCAGCTCCGGCAGCAGGGCAATACCTGCACCGGCAATCGTGGCTTCTCGGACAGCTGTTATGTTGTTAAAGCTCAGATTACTGTTAACGTCGACAGAAACCGACTCCTGCTTCCGGGTAAAGATCCAGTCGAACTGATGCTCCATATGAGCTGAATTCATGGCAATACAGTTCATGGCTGTAATATCTGACGGATGTCTTATTTGTCGGGCCTGAACATAGCGCGGCGAAGCCACAAGGCGTGAAGGTGAAGCCTTTATCTGCCGGCACACCAGGTTCTGGTCATTGGGTGGCTGTAACCCGAGCGCCAGATCGATATCTTCCTCCCTGAAATCAATCCGGCGATTGGATAATTCGACATTGAGCGAGACTTTTGGCCAGCGTTGTACAAATGCACCCAGAAAGCGGGCGAAGAATAACTGTCCTACCTCGATAGGTACAACCACGTTTAGTTTTCCGGAGGGTTCCTCCTTGTGAGTTTGCAGGATGTTTTCAGCTTCCTTGAAGGCCTGAACGATCTGGCGACAGCGCTGGTAATGACCTTCGCCAATTTCTGTCAGCACATTTTTTCGGGTGGAGCGCTGTAGCAGACGAACACCTATGCGTTGCTCCATAGCTGACAGGCGGCGACTGACAGTTGATTTCTGCATACCCAGACGTTCGGCTGCGGCTGTCATACTGCCGGCTTCAACAATACTGACAAAAATCAGGGCTTCATTAAGATCGTGGCTTTGTTGCATGAATGGAACGCTGTGTTGAAAAAAAGCTGGCTAATCTATTTCAGGCAACAATGGTAGCATTTTTCAAAATCTTCAGGGCTGGCTTTCGTTTATCCATTTGATGCTGGTTCTTTCTTACCGTTTTCCCTCTGCTGTGAATAAACGCCGCTGAATCTGGCTGGTGTATTCGTGCAGTCTTGTCTTTCAATACTGGCGCTGTTTTCACTTGCCGGGCGCTATTAACTCAGAGTAGTCAGATGCCAAATATCAAAAAGCTGGTTGTACTTGGGCTTGTCGCTGCCGTTGCAGCAGGTACCGGAGGTTACTGGTGGCAGGCAGGGCGCTTTATGGAAAGCACTGACAATGCCTATCTGCAGTCAGATATCGTTTATATCAGTACCAAACAGGCCGGTTACGCTGAAGCTGGTTGGATTCAGGATAATCAGCGAGTTGAGGAAGGTGATGTGCTGGCCCGGATTGAGGATGTTGATTACCGGCTCAAGGTTAACGAGCATCAGGCCGAGGTGGCATCTGCAGAAGCGGCTATTACCCAGCTGCATTCACAGCGCCAGTTGCAGCAGTCCAGAATTGAAGTTGCGATTGCCGAGTTGAGTGCGTCCAAAGCGGATCGAGATCTGGCCGTTGCCGACCTGGAGCGGATTAGCCGATTGTTCAAAAAGGGTGCTTCTTCCCGTGATGCACTGGATGATGCCCGGGCAGCGGAACGCAAAGCCGGCGCTACTTTGCAGGCTCGAAAAGCCAGTCTGGAATCAACCCGACGTCAGCTGGCGGTTATTGATAGTCAGGTAAATGCAGCCCAGGCGTCTTTACAGGAATCTAAAACCGGTCTGGCTATTGCTCAGCAGAAACTGAATGAAACTATTATTCGTGCACCGCGTACCGGCATTATCGGTCAGCGTCAGGTAAAAGATGGCCAGTTACTGAAAAATGGTTCGGTCCTGTTCAGTCTGGTAGACAGTGACACGGTCTGGGTGACAGCCAACTTCAAGGAAACCCAGATTGGAAGTATGCAGGTAGGTCAGCCGGTAACACTGGAAATTGATGCGTTCCCGGGTGAGCCTGTCACCGGTTATATCGATAGCCTGTGGCCTGCCAGTGGTGCCCGTTTCAGTCTGTTACCGCCGGAAAATGCGACCGGTAACTTCACCAAGATTGTGCAGCGTATTCCGGTCAAGATTGTGATTCCGGCTGATCAGCCGTTGGCGGGTAAATTGCGGGCGGGTATGTCAGTTGTTGCAACGGTTGATACCCGTGCAGCGTCGGTTGATATCAAAGCGCTTGTGGTGACACAGAATAACCAGACATCTGTCGCTGCAGACAGCCAGCAACTGGCAGGACTCTGAAATGTCTGCAAGTGTGGCTGCGGAGCCTGCGACAACTGCTGATATTGAAATAAAAGCATCGCAACGGGACTGGATTGCCGTTTTCGGCATGGTGCTGGGTGCTTTTATTGCCATTCTGGATATCCAGATTATCAACTCGTCACTGGCCGATATTCAGGGTTCATTGTCGGCGACTGTGTCGGAAGGATCGTGGATTTCCACCTCCTATATGATTGCGGAAATCGTGATGATTCCGCTCAGTGCCTGGCTGGCCAGTGTGTTTGGTCTGCGTCGGTATCTGCTCTGGAGTGTTTCCGGTTTTGTGGTGGCTTCCGCGCTTTGTGGGCTGGCCTGGAGCCTTAACTCGATGATTCTGTTCCGGGTGCTGCAGGGGGTTGCAGTGGCACCCCTGATTCCGCTGGCATTCAGTTTGATTCGGACCCGGTTACCAACATCACAGCAGCCTGCGGGTATGGCGTTGTTTTCATTTGCTTCTGTCTTTGCACCTTCCGTTGGGCCGACACTGGGTGGCTGGTTAACCGAACATTTCAGCTGGCATCTGATTTTCTATATTAACTTCCTGCCCGGGCTGATGGTTTTTTCCATGTTGCGATATGCTCTGGATTCAGAGCCCATGCGACTGGAACGACTGAAAAATGCCGACTGGCCGGGCATCATCAGTCTGTCTATTGGATTGGCAACGCTGGAGTATGTACTGGAAGATGGCAACCGCAATAACTGGTTTGAGTCGCACGAAATCGTATTGATGGCTTTTATCTCCAGTATTGCTCTATCGATGTTTGTCTATTACCAGCTGACCCGTCGTGACCCTCTGCTAAACCTCAGAATTTTGGGGCAGCGGCAGTTCTTGTTGGGAACTCTCGCTAACAGTTCGATGGGGCTGGCGATGTATGGCTCGGTGTTTCTGTTGCCGATGTATCTGTCGCAGATTCAGGGCTACGACTCACTCAGTATTGGTGAGGTCATGCTATGGGGCGGCATACCACAGTTGTTGTTGATTCCTCTGTTACCAGCCCTGATGACCCGCCTCGACAAACGCTGGTTATGTCTGTTTGGGTTAATGATGTTTGCTGGCAGCGCGCTGATGAACTCGTTTATGACTATGGACTATTCCGGTGATCAGTTCAGGTTGAGTCTGGTTATCAGAGCTATAGGTCAGCCCTTTATTATGATTCCGTTGTCTGTATTGACGACATCCCGGCTGGAGATGAAAGATATTCCTTCGGCTTCCAGTGTCTTCAATACCAGCCGTAATCTGGCTGGAGCTATGGGGATCGCACTGCTGTCGACCATGATTGATCGTCGCACCACTTTTCATGAAGTGAGGATTGCTGAGGGTTTATCACCCTACAGTCAAACGACACTGGACTACATTAGCCGGTTGCAGGAGCTGCTTCCAAACCTGACTCATCAGCAAGACCTTGCACTGATTATGCAACAGGTGGCCCGCGAAGGTGGCATTATGGCGTTCAGTGATGCATTTCTTGTTGTTGCTGTATTTCTGGGGCTGGGGGTTCTTGCTGTGCTGGGGATGGGGGCTGAAGCATCTCAGAAACAAAACTGATGCCAGCCTGATCAATAATATTTGAATGCTGATATTCGGGCTTATCTTCCATGATAAGCCTGAACTTTTGATAACAAAGTATTATTAAAGTCATCACAATAACTTATTTCCTATTATCGAACTAAGTCCCTACACTTCAGCCGTTTTCCAATCTTGTTGGTGGTGTTGTTATGGATCTCGAACTGGCAGGTAAACGCGTTCTGGTTACCGGTTCTACCAGTGGTATTGGTAAAGCAGTGGCTACTGCCTACCTGAAAGAAGGCGCTGTTGTTTATATTAATGGCCGCAGTGCTGAGCGTTGCCAGGTGATTGCTGATGAGCTGGCGGCAGAGTGTGATGCTGCAGGCCGGGCAAAAGTTGCTGCGGCAGATTTGTCCAGTGCCGAACAGTCTGATGCTCTGATTTCACAGCTGAAGTCTGAAGGCGGGGTCGATATTCTGGTTAATAACACCGGCATTTTTGAAGTGAAGGCATTCGAGGACATCAGTGATGATGAATGGATGCATTACTTCAATGTGAATATTCTGAGTGCGGTGCGTTTGTCTCGTGCGCTATTGCCGGAAATGCTGGAGCGTGATTTTGGCCGTATCGTCAATATTTCTTCCGAGTGTGCGATTAAACCACTGGGACAGATGGTGCATTACTCTGTCACCAAAACAGCGCTGTTGTCGCTTTCCCGTGCGCTGTCCGAACTGACCAAAAGCAAGAATGTAACGATCAACTCGGTTCTGCCGGGCCCGACCTGGACTGAAGGTGTCGAAAACTACTTTGACACGTTGGCTGAAAAAGAAGGCAAGTCCACTGAAGAACTGATTAGCAACTACTTTGCTGATCATGAGCCGACTTCACTGCTGCAGCGTTTTGTTGCTGTCGAGGAAGTGGCCAAGGCTACCGTTTATCTGACCAGTAACCGTGCAATGAATGGTCAGTCTCTGCGGGTTGAGGGTGGCATTATTCGCGCCCTGTAAGTTTTTTCTGACCTTCCTTGTTCTGCCTGTTAACTGTATCTTCAGGAAACCAGTACAGCAGGCAGAACCTTGCGTATCCACTGGCACATGGGATCATGGTGGTCGCGGCTATGCCAGTATAAGTAAAACCGGATTTGATCCCCTCGAAGCTCTTCCGGCAGCTCTCGCATCACGAGTGAGCGACGCTCGTTTGTGATTCTTTCTGCCAGTCGACGGGGCAGGGTGAAAACCAGATTAGTCCCGTCGCAAAAATCACCGACCGAAATAAAACTGGCCAGCCGCAGAACAATCTTTCTCTGTCGTCCAGTCCTGCCGAGAATCTGATCCATATGGCCAGGCCCTGAGCCGGTAATATTGATAATGCCATGTAGTGCCGCAGCATAACTGTCTACTGTGATCGGTTTGTCAGCAAGAGGATTATCTCGATGCATCACACAAGCTGAATGCATTGAGTCCAGTAAAAGTTCGTAAGGGTGATCTTTTTCGTCACGGGGAAGCATACCGCTCAACAGAAAGTGGCACTCACCTTTATCAATACGCTCAAAAGGATTGTCCCGCTGTCTTAATATTTCCAGACTCATTTCCGGAGCCTGCTGATGCAAGAAGCGGGTTAGCTTCGGTAGATACAGTGAGGTTTCAAAATCCATTCCTGTGATTCGAAGGCAGCGCCTGGAAGTGGCCGGATCGAATACCGGTGGTGTTACAAGCTGGCGCACCTGTTGTAGCAGCGAGCCAATTTCAGACTGGATGCTTCGGGCTCGTTCGGTCAGATCATAGCCATGTGATGTTCGAACCAGTAACGGATCAGAAAAGGTCACTCTCAAACGCTGCAAGGCGCGACTGACAGCAGGCTGGCTCATATGTAGTTGCTCTGCTGCCCGGGAAATATGCTGTGTGTCCAGTAATACCTGAAGGACAACAAGCAGGTTGAGATCGATAGAGCGTAGATTCACTTCACGCATGGTTAGTATGCCAATAATGCATTGTACGCATGAAAAATACTTCCTTAAGGTGCGAAGGGCAAGATTGCTTACTAAAGCCAATTAACCCGGAAAGGATATTTTCATGACAAGCCCGCAGGCTGCTTCCAAGCATAAAATTACAGTCGTTTATCACTCAGGCTATGGGCATACAGAAGTACTGGCTCGTTCTGTTGCATTAGGCGCTGAAACTGAAGGAGCAGAGGTGGCTACGGTTAATGTTGCCGACCTCAATAATATTGACTGGGAACAGCTGGATCAGTCAGATGCACTGATTTTTGGGTCCCCTACCTACATGGGCAGTGTTAGTGGTCCGTTCAAGATGTTTATGGATGAAAGCTCTAAAGTCTGGTTCCAGCGTGGCTGGGAAAACAAGATTGCTGCCGGATTTACAACATCTGCAGCCCGGAGTGGGGACAAGCTGAACACCTTGATACAGATGAGTGTGTTTGCGGCTCAGCACGGCATGATCTGGGTGGGGCTGGGTGTCTTGCCTGGTAATAACAGCAGTACGGGCAGCGAAGAAGACCTTAATCGTATTGGCAGCTTTCTGGGGGCAATGGCTCAGAGTAATGCGGATGAAGGTGCTGATGTAACACCTCCCAAAAGTGACCATTTGACAGCTCAGGAGCTGGGCAAGCGTGTTGCTAATGCTGTCATTCGATGGCAATGAAATAGTTGGCTTTTATTTTTGCTGCCGAAAGACGCCAGTCTTTCGGCATGGGATGCAATATGCTGTTTTTATATAACCCTGATCTGCTTAACTCATCTTGTCATAAATGCTGTCTCCTGCCGTCTATACTTTATTGATTACGCCGTAGTAAATGGAGGTGCAGCCACATGAACACACTGACACTTGAAGGCTGGTGCAAGGCGGAAGATTCCACACAGGCATGCCCGGTTGATGCGATACATTTTCGGGTTGATGAGCACTGCCACAAACTGCTGGAGCAGGCCGAAGAAGAGCTGCAGCAGTCAAACCATTCAGAAATAATAGTCCCCATTGATATGTCAACAATGGAGCTACAGACATCCGATGACTGCGGCCAGTTAAAAGACTGTCGATTGAGAGTTTATCTGAGCCCTAGAGGTGAGCGGGGACATTTTCATTTGGTCGCTAACCGGGTAGAAGATGATTGTCTCGTCTATTCCAATGCGGTGATGGTCGATCAGCTGGGCTAACGTAGTTCTGGATCCGTTGAAGCAGGCCCGTGATCTTCCCCCGATAACGGCCTGCTTTTATTTTTCCTGAGAGATGGTGAGCAAAGACCGGGCAAATGCATCCTTATCCTGGTCACTGCCACCCTGAAATTTCAGGGTGTTATGAAAGCCTATGGTCAGTTTAACCTGCTGGTTACGAATAACGACTGTATACCCGTCATAGGAAGATTGAACAAACAGCCCGTTATAAAAGTACTCGTCCCCCAACGGTTTGCCCTTGCTTCTGATAATTTCAAAGGCCCTCAGAATATCGGTTATATCAAGCTGCCGTTCCATAGCTGACTCCCAGAATTACCAGTGTAATAACTACGATAGTGGTAATCACAAGACGCGTCATAAAATAGTTGACGGAAATCTGTCCCTTTCGAACCAGTGCCCAATCGCCCCCCAGTAAGAGCAGGAAACAAATAGCAAAGGTCGCCAGCAAATAGACACCCAAAGGCAAAATCAGGGTTGCGATCCAGGGTGTCAGCGCAAGAATGTTGCTGAAGAGCAGCATCATCTTACCTGAGCGGCCTGCCACATGGAGACTGTTTCCCCACAGGGTGCCGGCCATAAAGGCAATAATCAGGCTGGTATAAATAGTACCGGCAATACTCATATGGCCGATGTAGGGAATGTATTCAATATGGTGCAACCGGAACACCACCCAGCAGATAAACGGAAGGGTTCCGGCCAGCGCCAGCAGGCTGTAAAAGGGGATCCTTGTCATTATTATCTCTTCCCTGAGTATTCTTTTCAGCCTACCTCAGTTTTTTGTGTGAAGCAGTAGCTGTTATGACGCCCCCATCATCCAATATGGTCCTGTCGGGCAAAGTTCAGCAGTTTTTCTGTCAGGGTATCCTGAATATCCTTGCACTGATCCGGGCTGTGAATCGGTTGTCCTGCCATATCGGTGATAAAGAACACATCCTCTACCTTTTCGCCCAGGGTGATAATTTTGGCATTTTGCAGCAGCAACCCGAGCTCCATAAATGTCCGGCCAATCAGTGCCAGCAGACCCGGACGGTCGGTAGCGTGTACTTCAAGTACCGTACGGTTGTTATGTGGCTCATGGGTAATAATGATTTTTGGGGGGTAGGCAAAATGTTTCAGCTGCCTCGGTGTCCGGCGCCGAATCAGATCAGGGAAGTTGTCGGGATCCTGCAAGGCAGATTGCATTCGCTGCTTGATTTCGTGAATGCGCTCCGGGTTATTGCCGACCGGCGTGTTATCGGTTTCCAGTACAACAAAGCTGTCCAGACTGTAACCACGTTCTGAGGTAAAGATTCGTGCGTCGTGAATGCTCAGATTCAGCTGATCCAGTGCCGCTGCACAAGCAGCAAAAAGGTGAGGGCGGTCATCGGCACAGACAAACACCATTGTTCCACCTTCATGCTCCCGCTCGGTTGTTTCTCGCAACAGAACCAGTGGCCCGCTTTCCGTTGTTCGGGAACGGTTCAGCAGTGCATCTGTATGCCAGGCAATTTCTTCGCTGCTGTGCTGCAGAAAGTAATCATCTTCCAGTGCCTGCCATATCTTCTTGATACCCGCGGCATCATGGCCACATTCGCGTAGCTCTTCCAGTGCTGCCTGCTGATGTTGCTCGATATGTTTCTCACGATCCTCTGCCTTGCTCAGGCCTAACCGCAGCATCCGTTTGGTTTCGGCATAAAGCTGACGTAGCAGGCTGGCCCGCCAGCCATTCCAGAGTTTGGGGCTGGTGGCATTAATATCTGCGACAGTGAGTGCATATAAAAAGTCCAGCCGTTCACGGGTCTTGACCTGACTGGCAAAGGCATAAATAACTTCGGGGTCGGATAAGTCCTTGCGCTGGGCAGTGGTGGACATAATCAAATGGTTTCGTACCAGCCAGACCAGTAAGTCGGTCTCTTTTTGTGTCAGATAATGCCGCTTGGCAAAATCAGCAGCATCCTGAGCGCCGAGATCCGAATGATCACCGCCACGCCCCTTGCCAATATCATGATAAAGGCCGGCAAGGTAGAGCAGCTCCGGTTTGTCCATTTGACGGACGATCTTTGAAGCGATTGGGAACCTGGCCCGGTTTTCCTTGTAACTGAAACTGCGCAAAAACTTAACCGTCAACAGGGTGTGGGCATCGACGGTATAAATATGGAACAAGTCATGCTGCATCTGCCCGACCAGCCCGGAAAATTCTGGCAGGTAACGAGGGAGTATGCCGTGGCGTACCAAACGACGCAGACCGATTGTCAGACCGTAGGGTGCCCGCATCAACTCCATAAACAGGGCCACATTGCGAGGATCATCACGGAATTCGGAATTAACCAGATGCCGGTCTTCGCGCAATTGTCGTAATGTCGCTGCCCGCGCACCCAGAATGCTGGAGTCCTGAGTCATCAGCACAAACATTTCCAGAAGGGCCGGGGGGTGTTGCTGAAAAACTTCCGGGTGAACAATTTCGATGTAGTTGTTCCGCACCTGAAAGCGTTCATTAATGACCCGGACTTTGGAAGTATTGCCGGCGTTCAGAATTTCATCATCGAAATGTTGCAGCAGTAGTTCATTAAAGGTGCCAAGGTGCATCACACAACGAAAGTAATGCTGCATAAATTGCTCAACAGCTAGGCTGCCTTCCCGATCTTCATAACCGAACTCGGTTGCCAGTGCACGTTGATAGTCGAACAGCAGCCGGTCCTCACAGCGTCCCGCTAACCGGTGCAGACCCCAGCGCACTTTCCATAAGAACTCCTTGGCACGTTCCTGAATCCGGTATTCGGATTGGGTCAGCAATCCTTTCTCATGCAGCATGTACAGGTTGGAAAGTGGCTGACCATGGTCTTCCAGAGCCTTGATGATGCCCCGTGAACCCATAAAGTGCCGACGCAGTACCCAGCTGATCATATGCAGATCACGCAGGCCTCCGGGAGAACTTTTCAGGTTCGGCTCAAGGTTGTATTCGGTGTCGTTGAATTTGCGGTGCCGTTCCCGCTGCTCTTCATATTTAGCCTGCAGAAAACGTTTACTGTCCCACATAATCTTTTTGGAAATGCGGTTCAGCATTTTTCGATGCAGCTTGGTAGGGCCGGCAATGGTGCGGGATTCGATCAGGTTGGTAATAATGGTGAGATCTTGCTCGGCCAGCGCCTGGCTTTCATCCAGTGTACGTACGCTGGAACCCACCTTGAGACCGATATCCCACAACAGGGTCAGAAACTGGCCAATATTTTCCTGTTGTTTTGTATCGGGTTCGACGTCGAGCAGGATCAGAATATCAATATCGGAATGCGGGTGCAGTTCTGCCCGGCCATAACCGCCGACGGCCAGCAGTGCGATACCGGCATCCTGTCCGAACAGGTGGTTCCAGCCCGAGGCCAGAAACTGATCCATCAGCCAGGCCCGTCCGCGCACCAGCGTCTGAATCGGTAAATTCCGGTCAAACCACTGATGCATCAGGGTTTCAGCTTTTTTAAGGTATTTACGATAGGCCGGCAGCGGACTGCGGGATAATGTCATTTCCGCCCGGAACTGGCTGGCATTGAACAGCTCATCTTTCTGGGACTCGGTCAGCGTGTGTCTGGGCACGGATTTTGGCCTCCCCCGAAGCCGATGGAATTAAAACACTGTAATGCTAAAGCCAGAGACTGGTGCTGGCTAGTTGCTTTGATGGGGAAACAGGAAGAAACAGCCCGCAGCAGGGATAGCTGCGGGCATAAGGTAAGAATGACTAGCTAGCTGATTAGATAGCTAATTAAATAGTTTCGCCCTTGCGCAGCGTCAGTATTTCAAACCCGTCGGCAGTGACGACCAGAGTGTGTTCCCACTGGGCAGAAGGTTTCTTGTCCTTGGTCACTGCGGTCCAGCCGTCCGGCTTCAGCTTGGACTGCTTGGTGCCCAGGTTGATCATCGGCTCGATGGTGAAGGTCATACCTTCTTCCAGAATAATGCCGGTGCCGGCCTTGCCGTAATGCAGTACTTGTGGCTCTTCGTGAAATACCTTGCCGATACCGTGGCCACAGTACTCTTCTACTACAGAAAAGTTATGGGCATGGGCATGTTTGGCAATGGCATAACCGATATCACCCAGATGTGCACCCGGTTTGACCTGCTCGATACCCTTGATCATGCATTCGCGGGTTACGCGGCACAGCTTCTGCCACAGCTCCGGTACCTGACCGACACAGAACATCATGCTGGTGTCACCGTGGTAACCGTCTTTAATCACAGTGATATCAATATTGATGATATCGCCGGACTTCAGCTTCTTTTTGTCGTTGGGAATGCCGTGACAGATCACCTCATTAATAGAGGTACAGATGGATTTGGGAAAACCGTGATAATTCAGCGGTGCCGGAATGGCCTTCTGGACATTGACAATATAGTCATGACAGATGCGGTCCAGTTCGCCGGTAGAGATGCCGGGCTGCACATGCGGCTCGATCATTTCCAGCACTTCGGCGGCCATGCGGCCGGCGACACGCATCTTTTCGATTTCTTCGGGGGTTTTGATGATAACAGCCATGATTCTGAAGGGACGCTGCGTGGCGTTCGTAATGTTAAAATCCCAGCATAGTAACAGATCCGGGCAGTAACAGGCGATACCACAGCTATTGTGAGTGAATATACCATTCTTGGTTTTCGGGTTGAGAGTATGGTATAAATGCGCGCCCGCTGAGTGACTTCATTTGTCCTTGCCTTCGGTAATGGCAGAAAAGCAGCTCTGCGGAATTAGACCCTTACTTTAAACCACACATGTATCGACACATGCTCCGGGGTGCTGGGTTGCCGGGTTTTGAGCCGTTAAGTGCTTGAAACATAAAGGTAATGCAGTCGGACACATGGGATACATGGAGGCCAAACCCCATCAGGAGATTGGTATGATTCAGGCTAGCATGCGCGATATGCTGAAGGCCGGTGTTCACTTCGGACACCAGACCCGTTACTGGAACCCAAAGATGCGTCAGTTCATCTTCGGTGCTCGTAACAAGATTCACATCATCAACCTCGAGAAGACCGTTCCGGCCTTCAACGAGTCTCTGGCTTTCATCCAGAAGCTGGCTGAAAACAAGAACAAGGTTATGTTCGTTGGTACCAAGCGTGCTGCGAGCAAAATCGTTCAGGAAGAAGCTGCTCGTTGTGGCATGCCTTTCGTTAACCATCGCTGGTTGGGCGGCATGCTGACCAACTACAAGACCATCCGTCAGTCCATTCGTCGTCTGAAGGATCTGGAAGCTCAGAGCACCGATGGTACTTTCGAAAAGCTGACCAAGAAAGAAGCCCTGATGCGTACCCGTGATCTGGAAAAGCTGGATCGTTCCCTGGGTGGTATCAAGGACATGGGCAGCCTGCCTGACGCGATGTTCGTTATCGACGTTGAGCACGAGCGTATCGCTATCACTGAAGCTAACCGTCTGGGTATCCCGGTAATCGGTGTTGTTGATACCAACAGCAACCCTGACGGCGTTGACTACGTGATCCCGGGTAACGACGACGCTATCCGTGCTATCCAGCTGTACGCCAAGCACGTTGCTGACGCTGTTGTTGCTGGTCGCGAAGCGTCCCGCACTGCTGCTGAAGACGTAGCTGAAGTTGCTGCTGAAGAAGTTGTTGCTGAAGAAGCTGCTGCTGAAGAAAAATCCGAAGGCTAATTACAGTCTGAGGTGACTCAAGGGGTGGTCGGTTTTCCGTCACCCCTTTTGTCGTGATAGCGGGGCAGGTGGAGCGACACGCTGCTGCTGATGAAGCCCCCGCTATGACATGACCCGAATACCCGAGTTTCCATGCATGGGTTTTTGGTGATGGGTTCTCTGGCTATAAATGAAGCGACCGGTTGTAAGCGACCGGATTTATAGCAAGTGATCCCGGGCTGCCATGCTGGGAGCTTATGCATGGGAACTTATGCTTTCGTCTACCGGAGTCACTGACCGACACCGGGTAAAAGGCGGAGCAGAGCGATATTGGCGAGGAAACTAAAATGGCAATTACCGCTGCACTGGTAAAAGAACTGCGTGAGCGTACCGGCCTGGGCATGATGGAATGCAAAAAGGCGCTGGTAGCTGTCGATGGTGACATCGAAAAAGCAATCGAAGAAATGCGTAAGTCCGGTCAGGCTAAAGCTGCCAAGAAGGCTGGTCGTACCGCTGCTGAAGGTGTAGTCGCTGCTAAAGTGGCTGAAGATGGCAAGTTCGCCGCACTGGTTGAAGTTAACAGTGAAACTGACTTCGTTGCCCGTGACGACAACTTCCTGGGCTTCGTAGAAAAAGTTACTGCTGCTGCTTTCGAACGCAAGCAGGCTGACGTTGCTGCGCTGATGGAAGGTGAGCTGGAAGAAGCTCGTCTGGCACTGGTTCAGAAAATCGGTGAAAACATCTCCGTTCGTCGCGTTGAACTGGTTGAAGGTGACGTTGTTGGTGCTTACGTTCACGGCAACAACCGTATCGGCGTTCTGGTAAGCCTGGAAGGCGGTAACGTTGAGCTGGCTAAAGACATCGCTATGCACGTAGCGGCTGTTAACCCGGCTGTTGTAAACAAGGAAGACATGCCGTCTGAACTGGTTGAGAAGGAAAAAGACATTTTCCGTGCTCAGGCTGAAGGCAGCGGCAAGCCGGCTGAAATCATCGAGAAGATGATCGTTGGCCGTATCAACAAATTCCTGGCTGAAAGCAGCCTGGTTGAACAGCCTTTCGTCAAGAACCCGGACGTCAAGATCGGTGCTCTGGCTAAAGACGCTGGTGCTGTAGTCAAGACCTTCAACCGCTATGAAGTGGGTGAAGGCATCGAGAAGGAAGAAGTGGACTTCGCTGCAGAAGTACGCGCTCAGGCTGGCATGTAATCCTGCCCTGACTTTCTGATGAACGCCTGGTGCAGCCTTGGTTGTATCAGGCGTTTTTGCAGGTGGCGCCACCATAAATACCCATGCCATTGAGTTGATTTCAGAATACTGTTTCGAGTCAGACCTGAGTCGGATTTGGATATCCGGTGAAGCAGACAGTATTCTGAAAGGCAACTTTGCAAGTTGACCACGGAAAACCATACAGAAGGGTTTTGTTATGCCAACGACCGACCGTCAGCCAAAACACAAACGCATTCTCCTCAAGCTCAGCGGTGAAGCCCTGCAGGGTGATGAGAGCTTTGGTATTGATCCCAAGGTGCTGGACCGGATGGCGCTGGAGATCGGTCAGCTGGTTGGTATCGGGGTGCAGGTTGGTCTGGTTATCGGTGGTGGTAACCTGTTCCGTGGTGCGGCCCTGAGTGAAGCCGGTCTTGACCGTGTTACCGGAGACCACATGGGCATGCTGGCGACTGTTATGAATGCGCTGGCCATGCGTGATGCGCTGGAGCGTTCCAATATCAATACCCGGGTTATGTCTGCTATTCCAATGAGCGGCGTGGTTGAGCACTATGACCGCCGTCGTGCAGACCGTTACCTGAATAATGGTGATGTGGTTATTTTCTCTGCCGGTACCGGTAATCCTTTCTTTACCACTGACTCTGCTGCCTGCCTGCGTGGTATTGAAATTGAAGCTGATATCGTTCTGAAAGCCACCAAGGTTGACGGTGTCTATGATGCTGACCCGGTCAAGAATCCGGAAGCCGTCAAGTTTGATAGCCTGAGCTATGACGAAGTACTGGATCGCAAGCTGGGCGTGATGGACCTGACTGCAATCTGTCTGGTACGTGACCATCAGATGCCGGTGCGGGTGTTCAATATGAACAAAACCGGCGCGCTGTTGAATGTTGTCGTAGGTATGGATGAAGGTACACTGGTTAACTAGTGCCTTGAGGATAGCTGGCGCCTTGACGAGAACTGACGGGACGCAAAAAAAACCTTGTTTGTCCTGCTCTGAGCGTTACTTCGCGGTACAATAACCGGCTAACCCGTTTATCAGGCTTTTGTTATTCTCCTGACAGCTTTCAGGACATAACAGAAGCAGCAATTTTAAAGTCTGAAGGCTGTTCGTTTATTGCTGTATTCAGTTGTTGCAGTATTTCGACGGAGCCTTCAGGTTGGTTTTAGATGTTCTCACTGCACCGTTGTGGGGGTGATTAGATGATTAATGAAATCAAGGGTGATGCGGATACCCGTATGGGTAAAAGTGTTGAATCCCTGAATGTTGCATTTGCCAAGATCCGTACCGGTCGGGCTCATCCGAGCCTGCTGGATGGCCTCAAGGTTTCTTACTATGGTGCAGATACCCCTCTGTCTCAGGTAGCTAACGTTACCACCGAAGATGCCCGTACCCTGGCTATCCGTGTATGGGAAAAGCAGATGGTGCCAGATATTGAAAAGGCTATTCTGAAATCCGATCTGGGCCTGAACCCTTCAACTGCCGGTGAAGTTATCCGCATTCCGCTGCCGCCGCTGACAGAGGAAACCCGTAAGGGCTATATTCGCCAGGCACGTCAGGAAGCTGAAAATGGCCGTATCGCAGTGCGCAACATTCGTCGTGATGCCATTGCTGATATCAAAGAGCTGCTGAAAGAAAAAGAAATCAGTGAAGACGACGATCGTCGCGCTCAGGACGACATTCAGAAGCTGACCGACAAGCACATTGCTGCTGTCGACAAGGCGCTGGAAGTTAAAGAATCCGAGCTGATGGAAATCTGATCGATGGTCAGTGTGGTCAGGACGGGGGGTTCCCGGCCTGACTGCGGTGTTGCTGACCCGATCTTTTTGCAGGGCTGTTTACAGTGCTGTTTACAGCGCTATCGGGTTGCTTTTTTTATTGCAATCCTGCAACGTTGATGAAATGAGTTGCAGGGCAGTTTGCGAGATTATCGACGATAATACGGTTTTTTCCGGCTGTCTTTGCCAACGATTGTCAATAAATTCAGACGGCAATAGCTAAATAGTTTGGCTGTTGATCCTCACCTGTTATTCGACGGTATTCATGACAACAAGCGAGCGCCCGGCTTCAGAAGCGGTTAAGGATTTACCAGCGGACAGAGTTCCACGTCATATTGCCATCATCATGGACGGTAATAATCGTTGGGCTAAACGACGCTTTATGCCAAAACTGGCAGGACACCGAGCAGGTGTTGAAGCAGTGAGACGTGTGATTGAGGCCTGCGGCGAGTATGGCGTCAAAACCCTCACTCTGTTTGCTTTCAGCAGTGAAAACTGGAAGCGCCCACCTGATGAGGTTTCCGGTCTGATGGAGCTGTTTTTAAGAGCTCTGCAGCGGGAAACAACCAAGCTCAAGAAGAATAATATTCGTCTCCAGGTTCTTGGAGATCTCGAACGTTTCAGCCCTGAAATTCGTGATCATGTTACCCGTGCCGAACAGGCAACAGCTGATTGTGATGGTTTCAACCTGGTTGTTGCCGCCAATTATGGCGGTCAGTGGGACATTGCCCAGTCCGTATCCCAGCTGGCACAGAAGGTCAAAGCCGGCAGTCTTCAGCCAGAAGATATCGAGCCGGAAATGATTGGCGAGAGGCTGACCACAGCGGGCATTCCCGATCCTGATTTACTTATCCGCACCAGTGGCGAACGACGCATCAGTAACTTCCTGTTGTGGCAGTGCGCCTATTCCGAGTTTTATTTCACCGATACGCTCTGGCCAGACTTTGGCTCCGAAGAACTGGCGCGCGCTGTACTGGATTACAGCAGCCGTCAGCGGCGTTATGGCATGACCAGTGAGCAGATCGAGGCAGAGTCGTGTTAAAGCAGCGAATTTTGACTGCATTGGTGCTGGCGCCTGTGGCGCTGGCCGGTGTCTTTTTGTTACCTCCGGTTGGTTTTTCCTGGTTTGTGGCCCTGATTCTGATGGTCGCAGCCTGGGAGTGGGGAGCGCTGGCTGGATTTTCCAGCCAGATTGGAAGGGCGGTTTCCATTGGTTTGGCGGCGGTTGCGTTATGGCTTGCAGTACAGGTTGATGCAACAGTTATTCTGATTGCATCACTGGGTTGGTGGGTTGTCGCATTGATGCTGGTGAAGTCCTATCCTGACAGCGCCCGCTGGATTCAAACCAAGATCGTACGACTGGCAATTATGCTGGCAGTGCTGGTTCCGGCTTTTGTCGGGCTTAACCAGCTCAAGGTTCACCCCCAGGGGCACTTGTTGATTGCCTATCTGTTTCTGGTGATCTGGGGAGCTGATATCGGCGCTTATTTTGCCGGTAAGAATTTTGGCCGTCGCAAACTGGCGGTACGAGTGAGCCCGGGTAAAACCATTGAAGGTTTTATTGGCGGTATGGTGACAGTTACCGTACTTGCGATTATTGGCGGCTTGTATCTTGAAATGTCATTTGGAAACGGGTTGATCCTGTTGCTGGCTTCCTGGGTGACAGGATTGATTTCAGTGCTGGGCGATTTGCTGGAAAGCATGCTCAAGCGTGAAGCCGGAATCAAGGACAGCAGCAACCTGTTGCCCGGGCATGGTGGCGTACTGGACCGGATTGACAGCTTGGCGGCTGCGGTACCGGTATTCTCGCTGGCCTGTCTGGTTCTGGGAGGGGCTATCTGATGGAAAATATATGTGTCCTGGGTGCAACCGGATCCATCGGTTGCAGTACGCTGGATGTCATTCGTCGTAACCCGGAACGATTCAGTGTTTTTGCTCTGACAGCCAATAGTCAGGATCAGAAACTGCTGGAGCAGGTGCGCGAATTCAAGCCTCAGTATGCGGTTCTGACCAACGAAAAGGCTGCAGCAAGACTGGAGCAGGCGGTCAAGGCCGAAGGGCTGAAAACCGAGGTGTTGTCCGGCTCGAAATCCCAGGCGCTGGTAGCGGCTGACAGTGCGGTTGATGCTGTTATGGCTGCCATTGTCGGTGCTGCAGGTTTGCTGCCGACACTGGCTGCGGTCAAAGCAGGCAAGAAGGTTCTGCTGGCCAACAAGGAAGCACTGGTTATGGCCGGTGATGTCTTTATGCAGTCTGTGCGTGATTCCGGTTCTGTACTGCTGCCGATAGACAGTGAACACAATGCCATCTTCCAGTGTATGCCCCGTGACTATCAACAGGGGCTGGAAAATGTCGGTGTTCGCCGCATTCTGCTGACTGCATCCGGTGGCCCGTTCCGGGATACTCCGGTAGAGCAGCTGCAGGGAGTGACACCTGAGCAGGCCTGTGCTCACCCCAACTGGTCCATGGGACGCAAGATCTCTGTTGACTCTGCGACCATGATGAACAAGGGGCTGGAAGTCATTGAAGCCTGCTGGCTGTTCAATGCGCGTCCTGATCAGGTTGACGTTGTGGTTCATCCCCAGAGTATTATCCATTCCCTGGTTGATTATGTTGATGGCTCAATGCTGGCGCAGCTGGGAAATCCGGATATGCGGACACCTATTGCTCATGCGCTGGCATGGCCCGAGCGGATTGATTCCGGTGTTTCACCGCTGGATCTGATCAAGCTGGGGCACATGGATTTCCAGCCACCTTCCTTTCAGCGTTACCCCTGTCTCAAGCTGGCGCAGGATGCAGTCAGTGCCGGTGGCACCGCTTCAGCGATGCTGAATGCTGCCAATGAGCAGGCTGTCAGTGCATTTTTGGGTGGTCGTATCGGTTTCACTCATATTGCCCAGGTAATTGATGCTACTCTGCAGGAAGCCAGTTTTGTCAGTGCATCCAGTCTGGATTCTGTGCTGGAAGCCGATGTTAAGGCTCGCTCACTGGCTGACCGGCAGATTGTGAAGCTGGCATAACCCGGTGTGACGCGTTATGGTTGTTGCCCTTACAGGTGTCAGCCATAACCGGAAGTGCCATTATCTTGATTTGCTAAAAACCGGTACTTCGAAAAAACAAGAGGTTGTTAGTCATTGATGGAAAACCTGCAGACACTGCTGGCTTTTATTATTGCGCTGGGGTTGCTGGTCAGCTTTCATGAGTTCGGCCATTTCTGGGTTGCCCGCCGCTGTGGTGTCAAGGTGCTGCGATTTTCCGTGGGCTTCGGCAAGGCTTTGTATACCTGGCGTGACAAGCTGGGTACCGAGTATGTTATTGCCCTGATTCCTCTTGGCGGATACGTCAAAATGCTGGATGAGCGGGAAGGTGAAGTACCTCCCGAGCTACAGCATGAAGCCTTCAATAACAAACCTGTATGGCAGCGAATGTTGATCGTTGCTGCCGGTCCGCTGGCTAACTTTCTACTTGCCATTGTCGTGTTGTGGGGTATGTATGTACTCGGCGTAAGTACTGTTGTTCCTGTCATTGGTGATGTGCGGCAGGAATCTCCGGCGTGGCAGGCCGGTGTCGAGCCGGGAGAGGAAGTCGTTGCCATCAATGGTGAAAAAACCGCTTCCTGGTATGCCGTTAATCTGGCATTGCTGCGTCCCCTGGGAGAAACCGGCAATATCCAGCTGCAGGTTCGTCCCCATGATAATCCCGATGCTGCAGTTACAACCTATGATGTACCGGTAAGCAACTGGTTGACCGGTGAAGAACAGCCTGATCCTGTTTCACGTTTCGGACTTGAACCCTGGCGCCCGATCATTCCCGCGGTGATTGGCGAGGTGTTGCCGGATGGCGCGGCAGCAGCAGCAGGTTTGCAGTCAGGTGATCGAATTGTTGCCGTCAATGGTGAGCCCGTTGCTGACTGGGTGCAGTGGGTCGAGCAAGTACGCTCCGCTCCCTTGAAATCGCTTCAGGTGGCGATAGAGCGACAAAACCTGCCACTGGTGCTGGAAATGACGCCCGGAGAAAAAGATCTGGGTGATGGCCGGGTGATCGGTTTTATCGGTGCCGGCGCCGAGCCCTGGCAGATGCCACCGGATATGATCCGCAATATGCAGTACGGTCCTCTGGCTGCATTTGGACCTGCTTTAAGGGATACCGTATCGCTGACAACCCTGACACTTGACTCGATCAAGAAAATGATTGAGGGGCTGGTTTCAGTGAAAAACTTGAGCGGGCCGATAACGATTGCTAAAGTGGCGGGCGCGTCATTCAAATCCGGTCTGGAAAGCTTTCTTAATTTTCTGGCCATGCTCAGTATCAGTCTGGGGGTTTTGAACCTGCTGCCGGTACCGGTGCTTGATGGTGGTCATCTGTTGTATTACCTGGTCGAGCTGGTACGGGGAAAGCCTTTGTCTGAACAGGCGCAGATGATTGGATTACGCATTGGTATTGCTGCCATTGTTTCCCTCATGTTGCTGGCGCTATATAACGATCTGGCCCGGTTATGAAGGTCGGCGGAGTACATTTGCTTGCTGTAAAAAAATGGCCTGTTATGCGGGTATGGTTTGATAGCTGTAAAGTGTTGCAGCACAGCGCTTATTAACTCTGAAAATGAATACTTGGTTGTCGTCAGGAAGAACGGATTCCATGAAGCGATCTCTGTTGTCTTTGCTTTGCGGCTCTCTGGCACTCGGTGCCAGCGTAGCTAACGCTTTTGTCGTCTCGGACATTCGTATCGATGGGCTGCAGAGGGTGTCAGCCGGCACTGTCTTTAATGCGCTGCCGGTCAGTGTGGGTGATGATGTTGACGGCAAAGCCGTTGCCGGTGCTGCCAAAGCACTGTTTCGCACCGGTTACTTTTCCGATATCGAATTTGGTCAGGATGGAGAAGTTCTGGTTGTCTCTGTTGTTGAGCGACCTTCCATCAGTAACATTAACATCAAGGGCAACAAGGCCATCAAAAGCGAAGACCTGCTGAAAGGTCTGAAGCAAGCCGGTCTGTCTGAAGGTGAAATATTCCAGCAGGCTACGCTGGAAGCAATCAGGCTCGAGCTTGAGCGCCAGTACGTTGCTCAGGGCCGCTACGGTGCCAGCATTGAGACCAAGGTTGAAGCACGCCCCCGTAACCGTGTCAGCATCACTATTGATGTAAAAGAAGGCAAGGTTGCAGCGATCAAGCACATGAATATTGTGGGCGCTCACCTGTTCCCGAAGGAAGATCTGCTGGATCTGTTCGAGCTGAGTCCTTCTGATTGGCTGTCCTGGTACTCCAATAACGACAAATACTCCCGTGAAAAACTGTCCGGTGATATCGAGCGACTGCGTTCCTGGTATCTGGACCGCGGTTATATCAACTTCAATATCTCCTCTACCCAGGTTGCGATCTCTCCTGACAAGGAACAGGTGTTCATCACCATCAACGTTGATGAGGGTGATAAATTCACCATCAATGAAGTTAACCTGGCCGGTGACCTGATTGTTCCTGAGGAAGAAATCCGTGAGCTGACCCTGGTTAAATCCGGGCAGACATTCTCCCGCCGGTTGCTGACCAACACCGAAGAATTTATTTCCCGTCGTTTGGGTAACGAGGGTTATACCTTCGCCAACGTCACCGCTATTCCCCGTCAGAACGACGAAGATAAAACGGTTGATGTGACCTTCTTCGTTGAGCCGGGTCGTCGTGCCTATGTTCGTCGAATCAACTTCTCTGGCAACCTGAAGACCGATGATGAAGTGCTGCGTCGGGAAATGCGTCAGATGGAAGGTGGTTCTGCCAATACTGCACAGATTGAACAGTCCAAAGTGCGTCTGGAACGTCTGGGCTTCTTCAAGGAAGTCAGTGTTGAAACGCCGGCTGTTCCGGGAACCAGCGATCAGATCGATGTTAATTACACCGTTGAAGAACAACCTTCAGGTAGTGTGACTGCCAGTGTCGGTTTCTCTCAGGGTGAAGGTCTGTTGCTGGGTGGTTCTGTTACCCAGGAGAACTTCCTGGGCTCCGGTAACCGGGTCTCTGTAGCACTGAACAAGAGTGATGTACGCCAGCTGTATCGTTTCAGCTTCAACGATCCCTACTTTACTGTTGATGGTGTAAGCCGCGGTTACGACGTTTTCTACAGCGCTTCAAACTATAAAGACTCTGACATCAGTACCTATACCTCGGATACCTGGGGCGCCAGTATGAGCTTTGGTTATCCCCTGTCCGAGACTCAGGCGATTAATTTCGGCTTTGGCTTCGACGGCACCAAGATCAATGATGGTACTGATACTGCCCAGGTGATTACCGATTACCTGAAAGAGGAAGGCAAGAACTTCAATAACTTCAAGGTTAATCTGGGGTGGTCTGAATCTGAACTGAACCGTGGTCTGTTGCCGGATCGTGGTTACTCCCAGAGTCTGTCTTTCTCTGCCAGCGTTCCTGGCAGTGATCTGCATACCTACAAGCTGGTATACCGTGGCCAGTATTTCCGTCCCCTGACCAAGCAGTTTACCCTGCGTCTGGCGACCCGACTGGGATACGGTGGTACTTATGGCAGCACCAGTGATTATCCGTTCTTTGAAAACTTCTACAGCGGTGGTTTTGGTTCTGTACGTGGTTACAAGGACAATACCCTCGGCCCGCGTGCCTGGAACAAGAAGCGTGACGACCATGATCCAATTGGTGGTAACGTGCTGGTTGAAGGTACCGTTGAAGTCCTGTTCCCGGTGCCGTTCGTCAAGGATCAGCGTTCTTTGAGAACCTCTGCGTTTATCGATATGGGTAACGTGTTTGATTCGAACTGTGGCAAGGTAGGTGATTCCAAATCTACGGCTCCCTACAAGACCTGCAGCAAAACCAAACTGAGTGAATTACGTTATTCTGCCGGTGTTGGCCTGACCTGGATTACCCCGATGGGACCGCTTTCTTTCAACCTGGCCAAGGCGCTGAACAAGAAAGACGATGACGAAACCCAGGTATTCCAGTTCTCGCTGGGTGTACCGTTCTGATATTGAACTTGTTGCCTGCTGGCACTGTCTGCTAGCAGGCATATCCTGAAATTTGGAGAATAATGTTGCGTAGTATTATTGCCGGTTTGGTTCTGGCCCTGGGCCTGTCTTCTTCCCTCGCTTTTGCTGAAGCACGTATCGGTGTAATTAACAGCCAGATGGCTGTGATGGAGTCCGACGCCGCCCGTGCCTATGCCAAGGTTGCCGAGCAACGCTTTGGTGACAAGCTGAAAGAACTCCAGAATATGGAGAAAAGCCTCAAGGATATGGAAGCCAAGCTGCAGCAGGAAGCGCCGACCCTGAGTCAGGAAGCGCTGAACAAGCGTGAGCTGGAACTGCGCCGCAGTATTGAAGACTTCCAGATTCAGTCCCGTCGCTACCAGGCTGAAAAAGGTCAGGCTGACCAGGAAGAGCTGGGCCGTCTGCGTCCGATCCTGCAGCAGGCCATTGACGCTGTAGCCTCCACTGAAAAGCTGGATCTGGTGTTGGAAGAAAATGCTGTTCGCTATGTTAATCCGGATCTGGATATCACCCGCAAGGTGATTGTAAAGCTGAACGAACAGACCAAGAAATAAACCCTTGATACCCGGTGCAAACCGGGTAACAAAGCGATTGTTCAATGAAAAAGAATTTTTCGTCTCCTGCGGGTGAGGAAAAATTCTTTTTCAGTAAATGAGTCACGGAAATTACATGAAGCAACCCGAATTTCTGTTGTCCGAGCTGGCACAGTTGCTCGGCACCGAGCTGCACGGGAATGGCGATTTAAAAATTAAAGGGCTGGCGACACTGCAGAATGCTCAGGCGGATCAGCTTGGCTTTCTGGCCAATCCTGCATACAAGGGACACCTCGAAACCACCAAAGCCGGAGCCGTGATACTGTCACCGGCTGTAGCGGGTGAGTTTTCCGGAAATGCCCTGGTAGCACCCAACCCCTATCTGGCTTATGCCAAAGCTTCCCACCTGTTTGATGCGTATGCCGGTTTTGAACCGGGTATTCACCCTTCTGCAGTTATTGATGAGCAGGCTTCAGTTGATGCGCTTGCCAGTATTGGTCCAAATGTCGTTATTGAAGCTGGTGCCAGTATAGCTGCCGGTGTACGTATAGACGCCGGCTGTGTCGTTGGTCGTGACAGCCGAATTGGTGCTGACAGTCGTCTATGTGCCAATGTTACCGTGACCCACGGCATAGTGATTGGGGAACGGGTTTATATTAACAGTGGTGCTGTTATTGGTTCCGACGGTTTTGGTCACGCCAATGAAAAAGGTCACTGGCACAAGATTGCCCAGATTGGTGGTGTTGTTATTGAAGACGATGTAGAGATTGGTTCCAATACCACCATTGATCGCGGAGCACTGGATGATACGGTGATCAAGCAAGGTGCCCGGCTGGATAACCTGATTCAGATCGCTCACAACGTTGTCATTGGTGAGCATACTGCCATTGCCGGTTGTGTGGGTATTTCCGGCAGCACCCGAATCGGAAAGCACTGTACTATTGCAGGTGGTGCCGGATTGGTAGGCCATATTGAAGTTGCTGACGGTAGCCATATTTCCGGCATGACAATGGTCACCAAGTCCATTACCGAGCCGGGTAGTTACTCCTCCGGTACCGGTGCTCATATGCCTACCCGGGACTGGAAACGTCAGGTTGTACGCCTTCGACAACTGGATGACATGTCCAGTCGTGTCAAGCAGCTTGAAAAGCAATTGGCTGAGCTCAAATCTGAAGAATAAGTTCCTGAATGTTGATGTTCCGTGGCGAATCACCAGTGGAATACAACAAACAAATTGTCATTGAGTACTAGGGCAAGCCGTAATTTGTTGTAATATTGTAGTGATTTATTACGGCCTGATGTTGAAAGAACGCATTGCCAATGTGGTCTTGACGTTGTTCCAATAGGCCGGTTGCTAAATCAGCCGGTCTTCTCATCTGCTGAGGCCCTGTTTGTAAAAGGATGCACTCTGAACCATGGCGCTTGACTCAAGTGCGGTATCCAGAGGGGCGCTGAATTCGGCGCAGGGTTTCATAGCGCTAAATCAATAAGATATGCAGATCATGATGGATATTCAGGAAATCAAAAAGTTTTTGCCCCAGCGCTATCCCTTTCTTCTGGTAGACCGGGTTGTCGATCTTGACCTTGAGGCGAATGAAATCAACTGCTTCAAGAATGTGTCTGCCAATGAAGATTATTTCAATGGTCACTTCCCCGATCACCCGATTATGCCAGGCGTGCTGATTATTGAAGCCATGGCCCAGGCGGCCGGTATTCTGGGTTTCCGCATGTGCGGCTCGGAGCGGGAAGAAAATACCGTATATTATTTCGCCGGAGCCGATAAAGTACGTTTCCGGCGGCCGGTTGTTCCGGGGGATCGTCTCGATCTTCATGCCCGCTTTGTGACTGAACGTCGCGATATCTGGAAATTTGTCTGTGAGGCACGGGTTGATGGTAAAATCGCCTGTTCTGCTGAAATCACCTGTGCCAGAAAGGAACTGTAGTCTTGGCGTCTTCTTCTATGAATATTGATCCACGCGCTATTGTTGATGAACGTGCCGTTATCGCCGATGACGTTCAGATTGGTCCGTGGAGTTTTATTGGTCCGGATGTTGAGATTGGTGCGGGTACCGTTATCAACTCACATGTTGTTATCAAGGGACCAACCACAATCGGCCGTAATAACAAGATTTACCAGTTCGCTTCTGTTGGAGAAGACTGCCAGGATCTGAAATACAAGGGTGAACCGACCCGTTTGGAAATTGGTGACGGTAATACCATTCGAGAAGGTTGCACTATCCATCGTGGCACTATCCAGGACAACAGCCTGACTCGTATCGGCAGCAATAACCTGCTGATGGCTTATGTTCACGTGGCTCATGACTGCATGGTTGGTGATAACAATATCTTTGCCAATAACACGTCTCTGGCCGGACATGTTGAAGTCGGAAACAATGTCATTTTGGGTGGCTACACCGGTGTGCATCAGTTCTGCAAGATTGGCAGCTACAGCATGAGTGCCGGTAATGCGACCATCTTCAAGGACGTACCTGCGTTTGTTATGGCTGCAGGCAGCCCGGCAGAAGCCCAGGGTATGAACTTTGAAGGTATGCGTCGTCGTGGCTACAGCAGAGACCTGATTCGCACTCTGCGCACTGCCTATAAGATCGTTTACCGTCAGGGGTTGAAGCTGACCGAGGCGCTGGAACAGCTCGAACAGTATGCCGATATCCCTGAAGTTGCGCTGTATATAGAATCCCTGAAAGCTTCTACCCGCGGTATTATTCGCTGATATGACCGAGCCTGCCATGCCCCAGATGCCCGTGAAGGAGGCTAAGCGTCCGCTTGTTATTGGTATTGTTGCCGGAGAGGCATCCGGCGATATCCTCGGTGCAGGTCTGATTGCAGCAATCCGGAAACAATACCCTGATGCCAGCTTTACCGGTATCGGTGGCCCATTGATGATTGAACAGGGTTTTCAGTCTCTGGTGCCGATGGAACGTTTATCGGTTATGGGGCTGGTAGAAGTTCTTGGTCGCATAAAGGAGCTGTTTGGCATTCGCCGCAGGTTGGTTGAGCATTTTGCTGAAAACCGACCGGATGTCTTTGTCGGTATTGATGCTCCGGACTTTAATCTGGGCCTTGAACTTCGCCTGAAGCAGCAGGGTATTCGTACCGTGCATTATGTCAGTCCGTCGGTATGGGCATGGCGACAGGGTCGGGTCAAAAAGATTCGTCGAGCCTGTGATCATCTGCTGGCATTGCTGCCTTTTGAAATCGATTTCTATAAGGAGCATCAGGTTCCGGTCACCTTTGTCGGTCACCCGCTCGCAGATTCTCTGCCACTTGAAGATGAAACTGCAGCAGCCCGCCAGAAACTGGAACTCGCAACTGAAGAGACGATTGTGGGTATTCTGCCTGGCAGTCGTGGCGGAGAAGTTAAACGACTGGCTCCTCTTTTTCTGGAGACAGCCTCACAGCTGGTTCAGCATAACCCCGAACTCAGGTTTTTAATGCCGGCTGCCAATGAGCAGCGCTATGCCCAGTTGGCAGAAATGCTGAAGCAATATCCGGACCTGCCGGTAAAACTGTTAAAAGGGCAGTCCCATGATGTAATGGCAGCATCAGATACCTTGCTGCTGGCATCAGGTACTGTTGCTCTGGAAGCCATGTTGCTCAAGAAACCGATGGTTATCAGCTATCGGCTGGCTCGCCTGACTTACCTGATCGCCAAGCGGCTGGTGAAAACCAAGTGGTATTCACTGCCAAACCTGCTGGCCAGAAAAACCCTGATTCCTGAAATTATTCAGGATGATGCTACGCCTGAAAGGCTGGCAGAAGCCATTGAGCATAGTTTGCAGAACAGGGAAGAACGGGCTGAACTGAAGGAACGTTTTCTGGAGCTGCATAAACTGCTTAAGTGTAACGCCAGTCAGGTTGCTGCAGAGACTGTGCTGAATCTGGTTGATCAGACTCCATTACAGTCAGGTCCTCCTGAAGATAATCCGCAAGGAGGTGCTGGTAGTGCAGCATGATCTGTTTGCTACTGATGATTCAGTCCAGAATGCTCCCCAAATTATCTGTGGTGTTGATGAAGTAGGTAGAGGGCCACTTTGTGGACCTGTGGTCACTGCAGCGGTGGTTCTGGATCCGGAACGGCCGATTGAAGGGCTGGCAGACTCCAAGAAGATATCAGAAAAGCGCCGTGAAGCACTGTTCGATATTATTCAGGAGCGGGCACTGAGCTGGTGTATAGCCCGGGCAGAAGTCGAGGAGATTGATCAGCTCAATATTTTGCATGCGACTATGCTGGCGATGCAGCGTGCGGTAGCCGGTTTGTCAGTGAAACCTGATCTTTCCCTGATCGATGGCAATCGTTGCCCGAAGCTCCCTTGTGAGGCACGAGCTGAAGTAAAAGGTGATGGTCGTATTGCTGAAATCTCGGCCGCATCGATTCTAGCCAAGGTTGCCCGTGACCGGGAAATGCTGGAGCTGGACCGGCAGTATCCGGGTTATGGCATTGCCGGCCACAAAGGCTATCCGACCAAAACCCATCTGGAAGCACTGCGCAAGCTGGGGCCAACCCCGATCTACCGTCGTTCGTTCAAACCGGTAGCACAACTGCTTGAAGCCCCGGTTTCACCGTAATCTCCCGCATTGTTGAGTGGGTGTCGCACGACTAATATGTGTGACACCTCCCTTCTTTTTGTAGAGCTTCATGCTAATGAATCAACCTCAGGGTGAACTGTCACTTCGCACTCTGGCAATGCCGGGCGATACCAACCCCAATGGTGATATTTTCGGCGGCTGGCTGATGTCCCAGATGGATATTGCCGGTGGTATGGCAGGCAAGGTACGTAGCCAGAGTCGGGTAGCGACGGTGGCTGTCGAATCCATGTGCTTCCATCAGCCGGTCAAGGTGGGGCAGGTTGTGTGCTGTTACACCGATATTATTAAAGTGGGCCGGACTTCAATGCAGATCAAAATCGAAGTCTGGGCTATGGGTATGCCCTATAACCATTCCCGGATCAAGGTGACAGAAGGTCTGTTTACTTACGTCGCCATTGATGATGAAGGACGGCCGCTTCCGGTTGAACGTGAAATTGAACATCACGACTGTGCCGTAGCCTGATTACTGTTCTGCTCATTCAAAGTCGGTGCTGCCGGCTTTGAATGAATCTTGCCTTCTGTATTCCTGCCCCGCTATATCCTCTGATACACTGGTTAATCCATTCCTGTACCAGTATCTGTGCCATGTCGGTCCCCTTTGTTCACCTGCGTATCCACTCTGAATTTTCCCTGGCGGATGGCCTTGTTCGTATCAAGCCGCTGATCAAGGCTGTTGAGAGCAAGGGCATGGCGGCTGTAGCCCTGACTGACCAGTCCAATATGTGTTCTCTGGTTCGTTTCTACCAAGGCACGATGGGCGCGGGTATCAAGCCAATCTGTGGTTGTGATATCTGGCTGGAGAATATTGATACCGAGGAGCAGCCCACTCGTCTGGTGCTGCTGGCCATGAACAAGGAAGGTTACAGCAATCTGATGGAACTGATTTCGGACAGCTTCCAGCAGAACCAGCATTACGGCAAGGCGTTGATCAAGCGTGAATGGCTGAAACAGAAAGCAGAAGGCCTTATTGCTCTCTCCGGTGGCAAACTCGGGGAAGTGGGCATGGCGCTGATGGGGAGTAATCCCGGGCTGGCTGATGACTGCCTGCAGGAGTGGATGGAAGTCTTCCCGGGACGTTTTTACCTTGAGTTGCAACGTACCGGTCGGGCACGGGATGAAGAGTATGTCCATGTTGCTGTGGCGCTGGCTGACAGAATGCAGTGCCCGGTCGTTGCTACCAATGATGTTATGTTCCTGACCCGGGATGAATTCGAGGCTCACGAAGCAAGAGTCTGCATCGGTGAAGGCCGGGCGCTGGATGATCCGCGCCGTCCGAAAAACTATTCGGAAGAGCAGTATCTGAAAACACCGGAAGAGATGGTCGAGCTGTTTTCCGATATTCCCGAGGCGATTGAAAATACCGTCGAGATTGCACGACGCTGTAACCTTGATGTGCTGCTGGGTAAATACTTCCTGCCGGAATACCCGGTGCCGGAAGGTATGACCATGGACGAGTTCTTCCGCAAGTTTTCTCACGATGGTCTGACTGAACGGCTTGAGGTGATTCTGAAAAAGGATGATCCGGAGTATGCCGAAAAGGATAAGCTGTATCGGGAACGACTGGATTTTGAGCTGGATATCATCCTCAAGATGGGATTCCCCGGCTACTTCCTGATCGTAATGGACTTTATCCAGTGGGCCAAGGATAACGGCATTCCGGTAGGGCCTGGCCGTGGTTCCGGTGCCGGATCGCTGGTGGCCTATGCCCAGAAGATTACTGACCTTGACCCCATTGAATACGACCTGCTGTTCGAGCGATTCCTGAACCCTGAACGGGTTTCCATGCCTGACTTTGACGTCGACTTCTGTATGGAGAACCGCGACAAGGTTATCGATTATGTTGCCCGGACCTATGGTCGGGACGCAGTCTCCCAGATCATTACCTTTGGTACCATGGCCGCCAAGGCGGTCGTGCGCGACGTGGCACGGGTGCAGGGCAAGTCTTACGGTCTGGCAGATAAACTGTCGAAAATGATTCCGTTTGAAGTGGGTATGACCCTGCAGAAAGCCTGGGATCAGGAAGAAACCATCAGGGAATTCCTGGCCAATGATGAGGCTGGTCAGGAAATCTGGGATATGGCGCTCAAGTTGGAAGGGGTGACCCGGGGTGTCGGTAAACACGCCGGTGGTGTGGTAATCGCTCCGACCAAACTGACGGATTTTGCGCCGCTGTACTGTGATGAAAGCGGTCAGGGGCTGGTAACCCAGTATGACAAGAATGATGTGGAAACCGCGGGACTGGTCAAGTTTGACTTTCTTGGCCTGCGAACCCTGACCATCATCGACTGGGCGCTGAAAATGATCAATCCGCGGCTGGAACGTGAAGGCAAAACGCCGCTGGATATCATGCAGATTAACCTGGAAGACAAGACATCCTATGACCTGCTGAAATCAAGTGAAACGACAGCGGTCTTTCAGCTTGAATCCCGGGGTATGAAGGATCTGATCAAACGCCTTCAGCCGGACTGCTTTGAAGATATTATCGCTCTGGTGGCCCTGTTCCGTCCGGGGCCGCTGCAGTCAGGCATGGTAGACAACTTCATTAACCGTAAGCATGGCCGGGAAGCTATCTCTTATCCGGATGCCCAGTACCAGCATGAATGGTTGCAGCCAATTCTGGAGCCGACCTACGGCATTATCCTGTACCAGGAACAGGTCATGCAGATCGCACAGGAGCTGGCGGGTTACACCCTGGGTGGTGCTGACATGCTGCGCCGGGCGATGGGTAAGAAAAAGCCCGAAGAGATGGCCAAGCAGCGCTCTATTTTCGAAGAGGGTGCTAAATCCAAAGGGGTTGATGGCGAGCTGGCGATGAAAATCTTCGACCTGGTGGAAAAATTCGCCGGGTATGGTTTTAACAAATCGCACTCTGCCGCCTATGCCCTGGTTTCCTATCAGACCCTGTGGCTCAAAGCCCATTATCCTGCCGAGTTTATGGCGGCAGTAATGTCGTCTGATATGCAGAACACCGACAAGGTGGTGACCTTTATTGAAGAGTGCCGCAACATGAAGCTGAAAGTCTTGCCGCCGGATGTAAACAGCGGTGAGTTCATGTTCGGTGTAAACGAGGAAGGTCATATTGTTTATGGTTTGGGTGCTATCAAGGGCGTAGGTGAAGGCCCGATTGAGGAGATTGTTCAGGCCCGAACCAGTGGCGGCCCGTTCCGTGACTTATACGACTTTTGTCAGCGGGTAGATGGCCGCAAGGTTAACAAGCGTTGTCTGGAGGCGTTGGTACGTTCCGGTGCGCTGGATAATGTCGGACCGGATCAGGGACAGAGCGGAAACCTGAATCACAGTCGTGCCATTCTTGACGCCTGTATGGAGGAAGCGGTTAAAACTGCAGAGCAGAAAGCCCGCAGCCAGAGTGCAGGACTGGGTGATCTGTTTGGTGATCTGGCCCCGGCTGCACCGGAAGAAGGCTATGGCAAGTTTACCGGCACGCTTGAGTGGAGTGATAAGGAACGGCTGCGGGGTGAGAAGGATACTCTGGGTCTGTATCTGACCGGTCACCCGATTGATGAATATGAAGGTGAGATTCGTAATTTTGTCCGTACCCGTATCAGCTCACTGCAACCGGGCCGGGATGCGATCAATATTGCCGGCCTGATTGTCGGGCTGCGGGTCATGCGCAACAAGCGCGGCGACAAGATGGCGTTTGTAACGCTGGATGATCGCACCGGGCGGATTGAAGTCTCACTGTTTGCTGACAACTATAACCAGTTCCAGCATCTGTTGACCAAGGACAGCCTGATTGTGGTTGAAGCCGAGGTTAGCCATGACGACTACTCTGGCTCATTACGGGCCAGAGCCCGCAATGTGATGAGTATTAATGAGGCCCGGGCCCGCTTTTCCCAGGGTATTGAACTGCTGT
Source organism: Spongorhabdus nitratireducens (assembly GCA_947387575.1). GTDB lineage: Bacteria > Pseudomonadota > Gammaproteobacteria > Pseudomonadales > Endozoicomonadaceae > CANDOC01. The sequence goes on along the minus strand of CANDOC010000010.1, from coordinate 54,386 downwards.
TAACTCAGGAGCAGTGCGATAAGGGAATTTCACAGCGGCTGGAGAGTCTGTTATCTGAGTACCGGGGGGAATCGCCGGTTGTTATTGAATACCTGAGACCGGATGCTTCGGCCCGGATGAGACTCGGTGACAACTGGAAAATACAGGCTGATGATGAGCTGTTGCAGCGGTTGAAGGAGTTGCTGGGGCGTAAAGCTGTAGGGGTTACTTACGGTTAAAGCCCCTGATCATAGTAGGTGTAACAACTCCTTACGCTTTTTAACTCGACAGCCCATCCGGGCTTGCGTATTTTAGTGACGATTTCAGGGATTTTGGCTCCTTTTTCTGTGCACATCTAATGAACCCGAACTATCTCGAATTTGAACAGCCTATTGCTGAGCTGGAAGCAAAAATAGAAGAGCTGAGACTGGTCGGCTCTGATACCGAACTTAATATCTCCCGGGAAATTGAAAACCTGGAAGGTAAGTGCCAGTCGCTGACCGAGAATATTTTCAGCAAATTGACGGCATGGCAGGTCGCGCAGTTGGCGCGCCACCCCCGCCGTCCTTATACACTGGATTATATTTATAACATTTTCACTGACTTCGATGAGCTGCACGGCGATCGTCATTATGCCGATGATGCCGCTATCGTAGGTGGTATTGCTCATCTGGATGGTGCGCCGGTTATGGTTATCGGTCACCAGAAAGGGCGCGAGATTGCCGACAAGGTACGTCGTAACTTCGGTATGCCCAAGCCGGAAGGTTATCGCAAGGCCTGCCGTCTGATGGAGATGGCCGAGCGCTTCAAGATACCGATCGTGACCTTTATCGATACGCCGGGTGCTTATCCCGGTATCGGTGCCGAGGAGCGTGGCCAGAGTGAAGCCATTGCCTGGAACCTGGGGGTAATGTCTCGCCTGAAGACTCCGATTATCTCCACTGTTATCGGTGAAGGTGGTTCCGGCGGTGCGCTGGCCATCGGTGTCTGCGACAAGCTGATGATGATGCAGTATTCCACTTACTCGGTTATTTCTCCGGAAGGCTGTGCTTCCATTCTGTGGAAGACTGCCGATCATGCTGCGGATGCTGCTGAAGCGATGGGTATGACCTCTGATCGTCTGCATGAGCTGGGTCTGGTGGATACTATCATTGACGAACCGCTGGGTGGTGCTCACCGTGCGCCGATGACTGCAGCCGACAATATTCGTCAGCAGCTGATCAGCTCTCTTGATGAGCTGAAGGCGCTGAGTGAAGAAGAACTGCTGGAGCGTCGTTACGATCGTCTGCTCTCCTACGGTCGCGTATAAGTCCTGATTTTGTTTCCGGTTTTTTGGTGGCTACCTACCTGCTGCCAATAAGCCGGATTCGTCCTCCCTCAGTTGTTCCTGACTGGCTTTCTGCCTCCTTCCTGTTACATTCAGTACTTTTGCGTTTTCTGTAGCGAGTTGAATGGACTTTTTGCAACGCCTTGAGCAAACCCTTTCCCGTTTTGTACCTGATCTGCAGCAAGCTGACTTTGTTGTCGGTTATAGTGGCGGTATGGACTCTACTGTTCTGCTGGATGCCATGTGTCAGTTGCGGGATGCAGGCAGGCTGAAAAAGCTGAGAGCTGTCCATGTGCATCATGGTCTTAACCAGCAGGCTGATGCATGGGTTAAGGATTGTGAAAGCTTCTGCGCGCACAGAAATATTTCACTTGTTGTTCGTAAGGTTGTACTTCCGGATCATTGCCCTGATGGCGTTGAGCTGGCGGCGCGAGAAGCTCGTTACTGGGTTTTTGAGTCAAGTATTGGTGACAATGCTTTTCTGCTACAGGCTCATCATCAAAGAGATCAGGCCGAAACCTTTCTGTTCAGAGCGCTCAGAGGCAGCGGTATTGGTGGTTTGAGTGGTATTCCCGCGATCCGACCTCTGGGAGCAGGGTATATATTGCGCCCCTTGTTGAATAGTTCCTGGGAGTCATTGAGTCTTCAAGCGGAACAGCGTCAGCTGCAATGGATTGAAGATGATTCCAACAGTGATGACCGGTTTGATCGCAACTTTCTGCGACTGAATATCCTGCCTTTACTCGAATCCCGCTGGCCGGAAGGGCAAAAGAAACTGGCGGAAGCATCTCGCGACTGTGCTGAATCTGCTCAGTTACTACAGGAGCTGGTAAGAGGAGATTTTGATCGCTGTGTCGCCGCTCCACGAGGGCTGTTTCTTGACCCCGCAATTGTGCTTGATTGTGACAAGTTGCAGTCCCTTTCAGTTATTCGGCAGCGGCATGTATTGCGATACTGGCTGGACTCGCAAGGCTTTCTGATGCCCTCGCGGGTAGTGCTGGAGCGGATGCTTCAGGAAGTGATTGTTGCCAGAGAAGATGCCGAGCCAGAAGTTTGCTGGGCTGGTGTCATCGTGCGGCGATATAAAAAGCAGCTTGTTGTGTGCAGGGTCGAACCAGAGGTCGCTCCGGTAACAAAAGTTTGGAGTATCGCGCAAAGCCGGTCTTTTGATCTTGGCGCAAATGGTCTCCTTTCTTTTAAAGGCGATGTTGTTGCTGAAACAAAGTTAAATATTCATTACCGAAATGAACTGGATAGCTCTGGTAAATTTGCACTGCAGGGGCGAAAAGGAAGCAAAACCCTGAAGCGCTGGCTGCAGGATTCGGGAGTGCCACCCTGGCTGCGGAACAGAGTCCCTTTGCTGTATTGTCAGGGTAAGCTGTTCGCAATTCCCGGGGTTGGCCTTGTCTCTGGAATAGTTCAGCCAGAAGAGGGCTGTAATCTTCAGTTTTACTGGGCTCCGACAGCTAATTTACCAGCAAGGTCATAGAATAAGCTGATGGATTTATCTCAATCTTCTCCGGGTAAATATCAGCTGAATACCTGATTATATGCTCTGTTGATTGTGGTGGTGTCAGCAGTTCACCATCCACGACGAACCTGTTGGTGTGTTCTAGTGAATGAATAGTCAGGCTTCGAACTTGTTCTGTAACGGTGTAGGGCGTATCAAGGTGCCCGCCTTTGTCCATATTGATCAGGGTTGAACACCTACGGCAAAAAGTGCCACAGCTGGTCAGTTCTCTGCTAGTGATTGTAGTCAGTTCAAGATTCTCATCCTCTGCTTTTACCTCGCTTGCAAGCTGATAACCGATACCGGCGTGGGTCACATTCATGGCAGTAAGGAAGGCATATTCTTCTTCCGGGTAAGTCGATGTGTCAGTAATAATCTGCAGGTGATAATTTCGGGGAACAAGCAGAAAGCGGATGCCGCTGATGGTAAAACGGCAGTCTCCGAGCCATCGCATCCATTCAGAACCTATATCGACATCGGCTACAACGGCAGTGGTGAAACTGAGCAATAAATAACCGGTGTGTACAGTTTGATCAGACCATGTGACTGTGTACTGTTTGGCATGTACTCGTCTGCCTGCAGCAGAAGGCGTCAGCAGCGCCGAAAGGAAGCTTTTGAAAGCAAGAGGGGCTGTTGTCGTTTCCATTGTTGCGGCAAGTCCGTTACCCGAGCCGGCAGGAATTATTGCAAGATTATGGAGCAGGGGGTCTCCAGGTTGGTGTGATTCTGCAAGAGCGGTAAACACCTGATTGACTGTTCCATCACCACCAATGATCAAAAGAGCTTCAAGCTTGCCTTTTTCTCGCTCTAAAAATGCTTTGACTTCTTCACCATCACGAGATGTCTCACACCAATGCACTTCTCCTCCCTGCCCCCCTATGATCTTCTGGACCCACTCATAGATGACTTTCCCTTCACCCGTTCCGCTTGCGGGGTTAAAAACAACGCCGATTTTTCGTTCCTGTAACGGCTGATCGAAAGTATCGGTTTTCAATTCAGGGTAAAGGCGATTGTTTAGCGCAGTGCATGTCTTTGATACTTCAGTTTGGTTGTTGAAGCAAAGAGAGAGGCTCTCAGGGACTGACTGTGTTTTGCTGGTGATAAATCTCAGGCTGGCTTTGGTGCCATTGACAGGGAGTAGCCCAAGAACAGAGGTGCAGGTTGTTTTGCTTAATTCTGTTCCAGAGGAATCAGTAATAATGATCTCGTAACGCCTGGGTTCTGAATGGACGTGGAACTCCACAGTAGCCGGATCGTCTTCGGTTGAGGAAGTGAAGACATGGGGCGTTGTATCCAGTTGGGCTGAAAAAAGAAGGGCAGCATAGCCGTTTGTTACATCGAAGATCAGCGTGTAGAAAAAAAACATGCCTGCGACTCTGAATATTACATTTCCCGACGGCAACAGAAATGCACGCATTGTTTATTCTCTCACTTTTTTGTTACCCGGAAGTGTAGGCAGAGAAAGTGCTATGCGTTGTGGTCATAACACACTGCTATACAGAAACATTCAGGATTAACGAAAATTTTACCCGTGCCACAAAATTTGATAACCTGTGATCCCATCTCGTACATTCCCTGCCAACCCCAGCTCTATAATTCAACAGGTTTTCAATGACGCGCTTTATTTTCGTCACCGGCGGTGTTGTTTCCTCATTGGGTAAAGGTATTGCCTCTGCCTCTCTGGCGGCCATTCTGGAAGCTCGCGGTCTGAAGGTAACACTGCTGAAGCTTGACCCGTATATCAACGTTGACCCGGGTACCATGAGCCCGTTTCAGCACGGTGAGGTTTTTGTCACCGAAGATGGCGCTGAAACCGACCTCGACCTGGGGCACTATGAGCGCTTTGTGCGCACCACTATGAAGAAGGGTAATAACTTCACGACCGGTCGGGTTTATGAAACCGTGCTGCGCAAGGAGCGCCGCGGTGACTACCTGGGCGGAACCGTACAGGTTATTCCTCACATTACTGATGAGATCAAGCGTCGCGTACTGGCGGGAGCCGGAGATGCGGACGTGGCGCTGGTGGAAATCGGTGGTACTGCCGGTGATATCGAATCCCAGCCGTTCCTGGAAGCTGTGCGTCAGCTGAAAGTTGAACTGGGTTCTACCCGTGCTGCACTGATGCACCTGACGCTGGTGCCTTACATCAAGACCGCTGGCGAAATCAAAACCAAGCCGACTCAGCACTCCGTAAAAGAGCTGCGTTCCATCGGCCTCCAGCCAGACGTGCTGATCTGCCGTTCCGAAATGCACATCGATGAATCTGCCCGCCGCAAGATTTCCCTGTTTACCAACGTGGAAGAGCGTGCAGTTGTTTCCCTGCGCGATGCTGACAGCATCTACCGTATTCCGCGGATGCTGCACGAAGAAGGTCTGGACCAGTACATCGTTGAGCGTCTGGGTCTGACCCAGGCCAAGCCGGCTGACCTGAGTGAGTGGGATGACGTGCTGGATCGTGATCTGAATCCTCAGCGCGAAATCACCATTGCCATGGTCGGCAAGTACATGGAACTACTGGATGCTTACAAGTCTCTGATTGAAGCGGTCAAGCATGCCGGTCTGAAGACTCGTTCCAAAGTTACTATCCGCTATATTGATTCTGAAAATATCGAGCGCGAAGGTGTTGATCAGCTAAAAGATGTTGATGCCATTCTGGTACCGGGTGGCTTCGGTCAGCGCGGTGTGGAAGGCAAGATTGCGGCGGTTAAATATGCCCGTGAGAACAAGGTACCTTACCTGGGAATCTGCCTCGGTATGCAGGTGGCCGTGATTGAATATGCCCGTCACGTTGCCGGGCTTGAAGGTGCCAGCAGTACTGAATTTGATGCCAGCAATCCGCATCCGGTTATCGGTCTGATCACCGAGTGGATCGATGCCGAAGGTCAGCGTGAAAGCCGCAGTGAATCCTCTGACCTGGGTGGCACCATGCGCCTGGGTGCCCAGGGCTGTAACCTGGTGAAAGGTTCCCGTGCTCATGAAGCCTATGGTCAGGAACAGATTGTTGAACGTCATCGTCACCGTTACGAAGTCAACAATAACTACATCAGCCAGCTGGAGCAGGCCGGCCTGCAGATTACCGGTCGTTCTGCCGATCAGGCGCTGGTAGAAATTGTCGAAGTGGCAGACCACCCCTGGTTTGTGGCTTGTCAGTTCCATCCGGAGTTCACTTCCACGCCGCGGGATGGTCACGGGCTGTTCACATCCTTCGTAAATGCTGCGCTGGATCACAAGAACGCCTGATTCACGCCCGTCAGGGCTTGATTGCAGCACGCAGGGCAGGTTTAATAACCGCCCTGCGTATTTCAGTTCCTCCTATCCGAACCCACACAGCCTTCGGGTGCTGTCGCCATATGGCGTTGTAGCCTTTGGGCATTGTTGAAGGGAGCTTTAATAAAGTGTCTGATAAAACCGTTCAGGTCGGATCAATTCCGGTTGCCAATAATCTGCCATTCACACTGTTTGGCGGCATGAATGTGCTGGAATCCAGGGATATGGCTCTGAAGGTTGCCGAGCATTATGTCGAAGTCACCGGCAAGCTGGGTATCCCCTATGTATTCAAGGCCTCCTTTGACAAGGCCAACCGCTCTTCTGTCCACTCCTACCGTGGACCGGGTCTGGAAGAAGGCCTGAAGATCCTCAGCGAGATCAAGAGCACCTTTGATATTCCGGTTATCAGCGATGTTCACGAGCCGGCCCAGTGCCAGCCTGCAGCAGAAGTCTGCGATGTGATCCAGCTGCCGGCGTTCCTGGCACGCCAGACCGATCTGGTAAAAGCCATGGCCGAGACCGATGCGGTTATCAATATTAAAAAGCCGCAGTTCCTGAGCCCGGGACAGATGGGCAATATCGTTGAAAAGTTTGCCGAAGCCGGCAACGAAAAGATCATTTTATGTGAACGGGGCAGCAGCTTCGGCTACGATAATCTGGTAGTCGACATGCTTGGCTTCCGTACGATGAAAGAGTGCAGCGGTGGTGCACCGGTCATCTTTGACGTAACTCACTCCCTGCAGTGCCGCGACCCGCTGGGCGCCGCTTCCGGTGGTCGTCGCCATCAGGTGACCGAACTGGCGCGGGCTGGTATGGCACTGGGGCTGGCAGGTCTGTTCCTGGAATCTCACCCGGATCCTGATGCAGCACGCTGCGACGGACCGAGTGCACTGAAGCTGTCTCAGCTTGAAGCATTCCTGACCCAGATGAAGGCGGTAGATGATCTGGTGAAATCTTTCCCTTCTCTGGAAACAGCCTGATATAGAATTTTTTGCTCCGGTTATGACTTCTCCCCCTCATTCGGATAAGCCGGAAATCGGCACCGGATCTGAAGTGATAACCGGGCGTGTTAAACGGAGCAGCAATTAAATGGCACAAATCAGCAAAATTATTGCCCGGGAAATCATGGACTCCCGTGGCAACCCGACTATCGAAGCCGATGTAATCCTGGAATCCGGTGTAATGGGTCGTGCTGCGGCACCTTCCGGTGCTTCCACTGGTTCCCGTGAAGCGCTGGAGCTGCGTGACAAGGCTGACCGCTACATGGGTAAGGGCGTTGAAACTGCCGTTGACAACGTCAACAGCAAAATCGCTCCGGCTCTGGTGGGTAAAGACGCGACTGATCAGGAAGCGCTGGACCGCATCATGATCGAATTGGACGGTACTGACAACAAGTCTGTACTGGGCGCCAACGCCATTCTGGCAGTATCCCTGGCTGCAGCTAAAGCTGCTGCGACTGAAAAGGGCATGCCGCTGTACGCTCACATCGCTGAGCTGAACGGTACTGCCGGTCAGTACAGCATGCCGGTTCCGATGATGAACATCATCAACGGTGGTGAGCACGCTGACAACAACGTTGATATCCAGGAATTCATGGTTCAGCCGGTCAGCGCGCCTAACTTCAAGGAAGCTCTGCGCATGGGCGCTGAAATCTTCCACAACCTGAAGAAAGTACTGTCCGCCAAGGGCCTGAACACAGCCGTTGGTGACGAAGGTGGTTTTGCTCCGAACCTGGCTTCCAACGCTGAAGCGCTGGCTGTTATCGCTGAAGCTGTTGCCGCTGCCGGTTACAAACTGGGTGAAGACGTCACTCTGGCTCTGGACTGCGCCGCTTCCGAATTCTACAAGGACGGCAAGTACGACCTGAAGGGTGAAGGCAAGGTATACTCTGCCAACGAATTCAGCGACTTCCTGGCCAGCCTGTGCGACGACTTCCCGATCGCTTCTATCGAAGACGGTCTGGACGAGTCCGACTGGGACGGCTGGAAGTACCAGACTGAAAAGCTGGGTGAGCGCATCCAGCTGGTAGGTGACGACCTGTTCGTAACCAATACCCGCATCCTGAAGGAAGGTATTGACCAGGGCGTTGGTAACTCCATCCTGATCAAGTTCAACCAGATCGGTACCCTGACCGAAACTCTGGAAGCTATTCGCATGGCGCGTGAAGCCGGTTACACTGCTGTAATCTCTCACCGCAGCGGCGAAACCGAAGACAGCACCATCGCCGATCTGGCTGTTGGTACTGCGGCTGGCCAGATCAAGACCGGTTCCCTGTGCCGTTCTGACCGTGTCTCCAAGTACAACCAGCTGCTGCGCATCGAAGAGCAACTGGGTGACGCTGCTCCTTACCGTGGCCGCAGCGAATTCAGCCGCTAAGCATGATTTCAGTTCCTCTCTGGTCGAAGGTTTGAGGCCTGATGGCTTCAGGGGAATGAACAACTCATGTTAAAAAGAGGGGGAGAACGTCAGTTCTCCCCCTTTGTTCGTTTTGGCTGGTGAATCCAACGGACACAGGGTTCCATGGCAGAAGGACGCAGAAAATAATGAAAGCCATAATGCTGGGACTGCTGGCAATGCTGGCGGTGTTGCAATACCGTTTGTGGGTGGGGCAGGGCAGCATTGCCGAAGCGTACGGATTAAAGCGCCAGATTGCAGAACAAAAGCAAGAGAATGAGCGCCTGTTCCAGCGGAATGCCCAGCTTGCTGCAGAAGTTGTTGAGCTGCAGCAAGGTTATGAAAGTGTCGAGCAGCAGGCCCGAATGGAACTGGGAATGGTGCGTCGGGGCGAAACCCTGTATATCCTGTCCGAGGAAAAAGAGTGAGTAAACCTCTGTCGTCTGATGCGATGCCTGCCGTATGGTGTGTGGTACCGGCGGCCGGTATTGGCAGCCGCATGAAAAGCAGTCTTCCCAAGCAGTATCTGAAGCTGGGTGACCAGACTGTACTTGAGCACACATTGCAGCGCCTGCTGGCATTTCCACAAATTCAGAGGATCGTAGTTGCGGTCAGTCCCGAAGATACCCTTTATGCCTCCCTGCCGGTTATGGCATTAGAACGGATTATGACCGTTGATGGTGGCGCTGAACGTTATCTGTCAGTTTTAAATGGTCTGGCCGCACTGGATGGTCTGGCAGCAGCAAATGACTGGGTGATGGTACATGATGCGGCACGTCCCTGTGTCAGACTGGGAGATTTACAGCAGTTACTGAATGAAGCCGGTAATGATGAAACCGGTGGACTGCTGGCCTGCCCGGTGAGTGACACCATCAAGCGTGAGCAGCCTGCGGCTTCCAAAAGATCCGGGGAAACCATTGACCGCAGCCAGCTGTGGCACGCCATGACACCCCAGATGTTTCGTAAACAGGCGCTACATGATGCATTAAGAAATGCCATTGAATCAGGTGCTGCCGTCACTGATGAAGCTTCAGCAATAGAGCTGGCCGGTCAGTCGCCGATGCTGGTTACCGGACATTCCGACAATATTAAAATTACTCGTCCGGAAGATCTGGCACTGGCTGCGTTTTTGCTTTCGCGACAGCAGAATACGGAAGCAGAAACAGTAAAATCTGCACCGGTATCATCTACAACCATCTCTTCTACAAAAACAGCAGAACCTCAGGAGACAGATGTATGAACTTGCGTATTGGACACGGCTTTGATGTTCATCGTTTCGGTGAAGGTGACTTTGTTGTTTTAGGCGGAGTGAAAATTCCTCATGACCAAGGTCTGGTTGCACACTCTGATGGTGATGTAGCCATTCATGCATTGTGCGATGCGTTGCTGGGGGCTGCCGGACTGGGTGATATCGGTCGTCATTTTCCGGATACCGATGATCAGTTCAAGGGTATAGACAGTCGTGAGTTGCTGCGACAGGTGATTCAGCAACTGGCTGAACGCAAGATGAAGCCGTCGAATATTGATCTGACGATTATTGCCCAGGCTCCACGACTGTCGACGCATATCGATAAAATGTGTGCCACCCTTGCAGATGATCTGCAACTGGCTGTTGAAGATGTGAATGTAAAAGCAACCACCACTGAAAAGCTGGGCTATACCGGACGCAAGGAAGGTATCGCCGCTCATGCTGTCGTGCTGGTTCAGAAAGACTGACGTTTAGAATTAATACCTGTAGTCAGATCGGTAGATCTGTAATTACTGTGTCATGTGCTGGAGTATGTTGTTGTCATGACAATACAAATGGATCAGGCGTTTGCCTGGGGTGGCCCGGAAGGTCAGGCGCTGTTCAAGCAGAGTAATGAAGATTTTCGGGTAGATGAAATCCTGCCTTTTCAGCCTTCGGGAGAAGGTGAACATATTCTGATCCAGATTGAAAAATCGGGTCATAATACCGCCTGGGTCAGCAAACTGCTGGCTGCTGCGGCTGATGTGCCTCCACGTCAAGTGACGTATGCAGGGCTGAAGGATCGCCATGGTGTGACCACCCAGTGGTTTGGAGTACATCTGCCGGGCAAGCACGAGCCGGACTTCTCTGTAATTGAGCAGCAGGAAGAAGGCATCAGAATTCTGCAGGTCGCCCGTCACGATCGTAAACTGCGTACAGGCTCTCTGACAGGTAACCGTTTTCAGATTCGGTTGCGTGAACTGAATGGTGACCGCGATCAATTGGAACAGCGGCTGCAGCATATCAAGACTAAAGGTGTGCCCAATTATTTTGGTCCGCAGCGTTTCGGTCATGAAGGCCGGAATGTTGAAACTGCGCTGGCGATGTTCCGGGGGGAAATCAGCCGCAAGCGGATCAACCGTCAGAAGCGAAGCATCTATTTGTCCGCAGCACGCTCCTGGCTGTTTAACCTTCATCTGGCTTCACGAATTGAAGATAATAGCTGGAACCGCTATCAGCCGGGTGATGTTCTGATGTTTAATGACTCTGACACCCTGATTCTTCCGGAACGGATTGATGACAGTGCGATAGCACGTGCGGCCAGCCATGAATTGCTGCCGACCGGCCCTATGTGGGGACGTGGCAGACCTGTGAGCCAGGAAAGCGTGGCTGAGGCTGAAAAGCAGCTGGCCGAAGGGCATCCGGATCTGACCTCGGGACTGGAAATGGCCGGCCTCAATCAGGAGCGCCGGGCACTGGTACTGATGCCGGCAGCGTTTGAATGGCAATTTGAAGGTGATGACCTGTTACTGTCATTCAGCCTTCGTCGTGGCAGCTATGCCACCGCTGTATTGCGCGAGCTGACTACACTGGTTGAACCTGATTTCAGGGATGCTGCAGATAAAAATAACAACGATTGAGCCTCCCAATGATACAGTCCTATGCTAAGACTCCTGATCCAAGAATTGTTGGTATCGGTATGACCTCCCAGCGCACCCGGGAAAGGTTGATCCGTCGGCTTGAAGCCGAGGGAATAAAGGACCCCCGGGTTCTGGATGCCATTTTTACGGTGCCCCGACACCTGTTTGTTGATGAGGCACTGTCCCATCGTGCCTATGAGGATACAGCTCTGCCGATTGGTCTGGGTCAGACGATTTCCCAGCCCTATATTGTTGCCAGAATGACCGAAGTGCTGCTGGCCGGCAAGCAGGTCAATTCTGTGCTGGAAGTCGGTACCGGCTGCGGTTATCAGACTGCAGTGCTGTCCGGCATGGTACAGAAGGTGTACTCCATTGAACGGATCAAACCCCTGCAGGAGCGGGCACGGGAGCGGTTTCGGCAACTGCGGCTGAATAACGTATTTCTGCGTCATGGCGATGGCTTTGAAGGCTGGGGGGCTCAGGCCCCGTTTGATGCCATACTGGTTACCGCTGCTCCGCCTTCCGTACCGCAGACTCTGTTTGATCAGCTCAGGTGTGGTGGCCGAATGGTAATTCCGGTGGGGGATGATGACAGTCAGGTGTTATTGCTGATTACCAAGGATGAACAGGGGCGGCCACAGCGACAAGTGCTGGATCCGGTGCGCTTTGTGCCGATGCTTCAGGGTATAGGAAATTGAACGGACCACTATGACAAAAGTAAAGAATAAGGGCCCCCTGCTGTTGCTCAAGGGAATGGCCATGGGTGCTGCGGATGTAGTTCCCGGTGTCTCCGGGGGAACAGTTGCCTTTATTACTGGCATCTATGACGAGTTGATCGACTCCCTCAAGAGTCTTAGTCCGGAAAAGCTGCTGGTGCTGAAGCGGGAAGGTTTTGCTCGGTTCTGGGAAGCGATTAACGGTACTTTTCTGGTGACCCTGTTTGGCGGCATTTTGTTGAGTGTATTTTCCATGGCAAAAGGTATCAGTCATTTGCTGGAAACATATCCGCTGCTGTTATGGTCATTTTTCTTTGGTTTGATTCTGGTTTCTGCGTTTTTGATGAAACGGCGGGTGGAAGCCTGGAAACCGGCACTGTTTTTCTGGCTGATTCTGGGAACTGCTTTCGGGGTGATGGTAACCGAACTGAGTCCGTCCAATCTGCCAGGTACGCCACTGTTCCTGTTTATGGGGGGAGCCATAGCAATCTGCGCCATGGTATTGCCGGGTATTTCCGGCAGTTTCATGTTGCTGATTATGGGGCTCTATGCAGTTGTTATCGATGCGGTGCGTTCAGTTGATATTGCAACACTGTCTTATTTTGCCGTGGGCTGTGGTATTGGCTTGTTGCTGTTCTCCCGTTTGATCAGCTGGTTGTTGCATCATTTCCATGATGTGATGACGGCGTTTTTAATTGGGCTGATGTTTGGTTCGCTTAACAAGATCTGGCCATGGAAACAGAATGTCGAAGTGGTGGTGACTGAAAGCGGCAAGGTCAAACCGCTGATTCAAAACAATCTTCTGCCTTGGGATTTTGAGCGCCTGACAGGCGAGCCTTCCATGCTGTCTCAATCTGTCGCGATGATGATCGGTGCCTGTGCGATGGTACTGCTGATTGATTATATTGCCCGAAAGTTTGGTGCGGAATAAAGTAGTAAGAGCCTGTTCATGATCTTTCGTGGATAGAGAAAATGTTGAGAAAAAACTCAGGTGCTTCGATTTTTTGAGGCGCATAGTGGTGCTATGTAACGAGGAAAAACGGAGCACCTGAGTTTTTTATCGGCATTTGCAGCCCACGACAAGATTATGAACAGGCTCTAATAACAGTGCTTTTGAAAGCCTGTAGCAAGGACGTGGAAAGGAAAATAATTGAGAGGTGTTATGTCCGGGGGAGCGGGAACAATGATGACAACCAGAAGACTGGCAGCCATGGCACTTTGCCTGATGCTGGCAGGATGTTCTTCAGGTCCGCAATCCGTTCCTGTTTATGACCGGACACTGCCGCCGGAAGTTACCTGGGGTGCACACGTTGTCAGCCCCGGGGAAACCCTGTTTTCTATCGCCTGGTTGTATGGTCGTGACTTCAGGGAATTAGCGAAAGCTAATAACATCGATGGCTCTTATACCATTTACCCCGGTCAGAAACTTACTCTAAAGAAACCGGTACAGCATGTTACAAACAATAGGTACAAGTCCCACTCAAGGGGTTCCACACCGAAAAAAGCTGTGGTAAAAAAGGAGGGGAGTAAGAAACATACAGCTGCAGGAGCGGCTGGCACAGTCCGAAAACAAAGTTCTACATACAAGGAAAGTGCAAAGCCGGTCTGGGGTTGGCCGGCGCAGGGAGCAGTCAAAGGCCGTTTTTCCACCAAAGGGAAAGTTAACAAGGGAATTGATATTCAGGGAAAACACGGCGATCCGGTAAAGGCGTCTTCACGTGGGCAAGTGGTTTATGCTGGCAGTGGTCTTACCGGATACGGAAACCTCATAATCATAAAACATAATGCGAGCTATCTGAGTGCCTATGCTCACAACCACAAGTTGCTGGTGCGTGAGGGGGAGGTAGTTAAAGCAGGCCAGAAGATAGCCGAAATAGGTTCTACAGGGACGAATGAGCCTAAGTTGCACTTTGAAATCAGACGCAATGGCAAGCCTGTTAATCCCTTGGCATACTTGCCTTCACGTTAAGTTTCAGTGCAGTTAGGCAATCTAGAAAAGAAGGACTTGGTGGTTGTCGGTGTTATCCATCAGGTAAACCGGCTGCGAGTGGGACTTTTCGGACAGGACTGACTCTTATGACACCAAAAAGGGAAGCGGCAGAGCTAAGCAGTTGTGCTGAAGATCAGGAAACCCAGGGATCAGGGTTGATAGAAGAAGGTAATGATGCCAATGGTGATACCGCGCAGCCGGCAGCCGCCGCAGCCGCAACGGAATCGCCAGCCGCAGCAGATCCTGCCGCCGGACGCAGGCGGCGTGAGGATGATGCTTCTTTCTACAAGTCTGTAGATGCTACCCAGCTTTATCTCAATGAAATCGGTTTTTCGCCGTTGCTGACGCCGGAAGAAGAAGTGCATTATGCACGTCTTGCGCGCAAGGGTGTGGAAGCTGGTCGCCGTCGTATGATTGAGTCTAATCTGCGACTGGTGGTAAAAATTTCCCGCCGCTATGTCAATCGCGGACTGTCACTGCTGGATCTGATCGAGGAAGGAAACCTTGGTCTGATTCGGGCGGTGGAAAAATTCGATCCCGAGCGAGGCTTCCGTTTCTCCACCTATGCAACCTGGTGGATTCGGCAGACCATTGAACGGGCCATCATGAACCAGACCCGAACCATTCGCCTGCCGATTCATGTGGTCAAGGAACTGAATGTTTATCTTCGGGCTGCTCGCGAGCTGACCCAGAAGCTGGATCATGATCCGACGCCGGAAGAAATTGCCGAGCTGCTGGACAAGCCGGTTGATGACGTCAAGCGGATGCTGGGTCTGAATGAGCGGGTAACATCTGTCGATACACCGCTGGGTCCGGATTCCGACAAGTCCATCTTGGATACTATTTCTGATGATAACGGTGCTGATCCGGCAGAGTTGCTGCAGGATACCGACCTGAATGAAAGCCTCGATCGCTGGCTGGGTGAACTGTCAGAGAAGCAGCGCGAAGTAGTGGCTCGTCGCTTTGGTTTGCGTGGCTATGAAACCAGCACGCTGGAAGAAGTGGGCCGGGAAATTGGTCTGACCCGTGAACGGGTAAGACAGATTCAGGTTGAAGCTCTCAAGCGCTTGCGCAGCATTCTGGAAAAGCAGGGTTTAAGTGGCGAATCGCTGTTTAAATAACCGCTCTTTCTAGAACAAAAGCCTAAAAACAAAAAACCGCTCTGATGAGCGGTTTTTTATGCTGACGATAAAGGTTTTTTATCGTTCGAGGTGTTCCAGTTTACCCTTCACACCATCCCATTCTTCAGCATCTGCCAGTGCATCTTTCTTCTCGGTGATGTTCGGCCAAACTTCAGCCAAGTCGGTATTCAGCTCGATAAATTCCTGCTGATCTTCCGGCACTTCATCCTCGGAGAAAATGGCAGCCGCCGGGCATTCTGGCTCGCACAGTGCGCAATCAATACACTCATCCGGGTGAATAACCAGGAAGTTCGGCCCTTCATAGAAGCAGTCAACAGGACACACTTCCACGCAGTCTGTGTATTTGCACTTGATGCAGTTTTCACCGACAACAAACGCCATGGCTGGTTTACTCCGTTCTTAAGGTCGTTCAGGTTTTATCGGGTCTGATTAACTCGGGGGTATGGCAGTTCACACTACCAGCATATTAATCAGACCGACCTGATGTTAGTGGGCGATGCCCCGTTCGGCCACAAAATGACGCGAAGGACTGCCCGGCTATTGCTGTCGGGTTGTTATCGACCGCTTGTCCTTATAAATCAATGTTATAAGGCAATAAAAGCGGAACATATATACCAACTCGACTGAATCAGCGGGCAGTCTATCAGTAAATACTTCAGCTGAAAACGAACAGATCAGTTGCCTGCCAGCTGCTTCAGCTGATAAACCAGCGCCAGTGCTTCCCGCGGCGTCATATCATCAGGTGCCACTTCGTCCAGAATTTCCAGTACCGGACTGGGTTCAGAAACAGCAAACAGATCGTTCTGCATTGGCGAAGCCTGAGCTACAGGTGCCGTTGCTTTCACGGGTTGATCCTTGTTTTCCAGCTCATGCAGTTTGCTGCGAGCCTGGGTAATGACTGCACGGGGAACGCCGGCCAGCTGTGCCACCTGCAGACCATAACTCTGGCTGGCAGGACCTTCCTGAACAGCATGCAAAAAGACAATGCTGTCGCCATGTTCGGTGGCATTCAAATGCACATTGCTGACTGAACTGTTGATGCCGGGTAACTGGGTCAGTTCAAAGTAATGGGTTGCAAACAGAGTAAATGCACCCACCGTTTCTGCCAGATGCTCGGCACAGGCCCAGGCCAGAGACAGACCGTCAAAGGTACTGGTACCCCGCCCAATTTCATCCATTAGTATCAGACTGTTACGGGTGGCATTGTTGAGAATGTTGGCCGTTTCAGTCATCTCCACCATAAAGGTCGAGCGGCCCCCGGCCAGATCATCAGATGAACCAATCCGGGTAAAGATGCGATCAATCAAACCGATCTTGGCATGACTGGCTGGAACAAAACTGCCAATATGGGCCAGCAGCACAATCAGTGCAGTCTGACGCATATAGGTCGATT
The DNA here is from genome assembly GCA_947387575.1 of Spongorhabdus nitratireducens. Classification (GTDB taxonomy): domain Bacteria; phylum Pseudomonadota; class Gammaproteobacteria; order Pseudomonadales; family Endozoicomonadaceae; genus CANDOC01. The sequence continues at coordinate 37,800 of CANDOC010000010.1, read as the reverse complement.
TACCGCCCATGTTGGGGCCGGTAATGATCAGCATGCGTCGTTTGTTGTTCAGATTCAGGCCATTGGCGACAAACGGTTCATTCAGTACCTGCTCCACGACCGGGTGACGACCTTCATCAATCTGGATACCGGGTGTGGTTGTCAGTTCCGGGCAACACAGATTGAGCTTGTCGGCACGTTCGGCCAGGTTTACCAGCACATCCAGTTCGGCAATTGCAGCGGCGCTGGTTTGCAGTTCGGCAATATGCTCTGCCAGTTTGTCGAGTAGCGCTTCGTAGAGAGCTTTTTCTCTGGCCAGTGCCCGGCTTTTACTACTGAGTGCCTTGTCTTCAAAGGTTTTCAGTTCCGGGGTAATAAACCGCTCGGCATTTTTCAGAGTCTGGCGACGGATATAGTCAACCGGTGCATCACCGGATTCACGCCGGCTCAGTTCAATGTAGTAACCGTGTACCCGGTTATAACCCACCTTGAGGGTAGAGAGACCGGTACGTTCCCGCTCCCGGGTTTCCAGTTCCAGCAGATAGCCGCCGGCGTTCTCACTGATATTGCGCAGTTCATCCAGTTCGGGATCGTAACCTTCAGCAATCACGCCACCATCACGAATCACGACCGGCGGGTTTTCAATCACCGCACGGGTGAGTAGCTCGGTCAGTTCCGGATAGATGCTGATTTCTTCAGCCAGTTGATTCAGCCGTGGTGCAAACAGCTGGGTCATGGTGGTCTGCAGCTCCGGCAGGATAGTCAGCGCATCCCGCAGTCGGGCCAGATCGCGCGGGCGGGCAGAGCGTAATGCAATCCGGGCCAGAATCCGTTCGATATCACCGATACCGCGCAGATGTTCATGAACGGCTTCAAACTGATAGTTTTCCAACAGGTGACTGATAGCAGTCTGGCGATCTGTCAGTGTCGTTTTATTCCGCAGCGGGCGGTGCAGCCAGCGAGACAGCAAACGACTGCCCATGGCTGTTGCGGTGCGATCCATAACCGACAGCAGGGTATTGTCACGGCCGCCGGCCAGATTAATATCCAGCTCCAGATTACTGCGAGTCGCAGCATCGAGAATAACACTGTCTTCCCGGCGCTCGACACTCAGTCCCTGGATATGGGGCAGGGCAGTACGCTGGGTTTCACGGGCATAGAGCAACAGGCTGCCTGCAGCCTGCAACGCTGCATCAAGTGCTTCTACACCAAAACCGGAAAGATCACGGGTGCCAAACTGACGGCATAAAGCGGTCACCCCGCTTTCCATATCAAAGTCCCAGGGCGGACGCTTGCGAATACCACTCCGGCGGAAAATCCATTCCGGCAGTTGCTGATCTTCACATACCAGCAGTTCTGCCGGAGATAATCGCTCCAGTTCTCCCGCCAGCGCTTCTTCACCTGACACTTCCAGCACCTGAAAACGGCCGCTGGTAATATCCAGAGATGCCAGGCCGAAAAGCTGCTGTTGGGCAAACACCGCTGTCAGCCAGTTATCCTGCCGTTCTTCCAGCAGTGCTTCATCACTGACAGTACCTGGAGTGATAACCCGCACCACCTTGCGTTCAACCGGCCCCTTGCTGGTAGCCGGATCGCCAACCTGTTCACAGATTGCAACCGACTCGCCCTGTTTCACCAGTCGTGCCAGATAACCTTCCGCCGAATGAAACGGGATACCGGCCATGGGAATCGGCTCACCACCGGAATGGCCGCGGGCGGTCAGGGTGATATCCAGAATCTGTGATGCTTTACGAGCGTCGTCGTAAAACAGTTCGTAAAAATCACCCATGCGGTAGAACACCAGCTGATCCCGGTGTTCCTGTTTGATACGCAAGTATTGCTGCATCATGGGCGTATGGCGAACAGGCTTATCTTTTTCTACTGTTTTCAATGGCTTATGACTTTTCGTGAATTCCTGGGGGATATGCGGGGCAACATGCAGACCGATCCATGTGCTATCCATTGATAATGGATGTTTACCTGCACAGGATAGTCGTTATGCCCCAGCGGTTTTGCAATATGTGACATATTACCATGAGCCTTTGGGCTGCATGACGCAAAAATTTGAAGTGTTTGAAAATGCTCCGGGTGAGCATCTGAGTCAGAGATGGTGTTTTGGGATAAACAGGTCTCATCAAAGCTGAAGAGACCTGTTTGAGTTGGAGTTTAAGTTACCCAGAAGGAAGCTGTTGAGCGAACGGAGACGAATTTATGGATATCGGGCAGCAAGAAGCTCTACCTGATATCCTGCATGGTCATTAAATCCCCATTTCTTCCGGCGTAGCACTATCCTGACGAATCTCGGCAGTCACTGCTGACATAAAGGCATTCAGAGCCAGCAACTCCTCGTTAGTCATCTCAAGTCGTTCAATCAGATTGGAGACTTGCGGGAACTGTTTCTCGTACTTGTATTTGTACTGGGGAAAACTGCCGTTGCGGTTTCGGGTCATACCGTTGTTGTACATGGCCAGCATACCGGTAACACGACCGGAGCGGGAGATATTGGCCACATTGAACAGTCCGAGGTGTGTGCCCGGATCCGTTGCCTTGATATCGCGCAGTATCGGTACCCGGAATTTGCCCATATCAGCGGGGTTGAAGGTAACCTTGAACCGGCCACGATCTTCCAGGCTTCGACCGTAATAGGTCAGGCCTATATTCTCAAACTTGTTATTGGTCATCATCGGACCGCTGTGGCAGTTCATGCACTTGGCCTTGGTACGGAACAGGTGCAGGCCATGCAGCTGCTGGTCGGTCAGGGCGTTGCTATCGCCTTTCAGGAAACGGTCAAAATCATTTTCCTGACTGATAATGGTGCGTTCAAATGTTGCGATGGCTTGTGCAATACGCTCCAGAGTGACGTTTTCATCACCAAAGGCGGAATTGAATAGCGGACCATACTCTTTGACAGCGACCAGTTTATCCAGCAGTTCGTTGTGAGGCAGGCCCATTTCGATCGGATTACTGATCGGGTGCAGTGACTGTTCTTCCAGAGAACCGACCCGGCCATCCAGGAACAGGGTGTCATAGTAGGCGGTATTCAGAATGGTCGGTGTATTACGGCTACCGGTCTGGCCCTTGATACCGACCGCCAGTCGAATACCATCGGCCCAGCCTTTTTTCGGATCATGGCAGGAAGCACAGGAAACGGTGTCGTCTTTGGAAAGACGGGTATCAAAGAACAGCTTTTTACCCAGCGCCACTTTTTCAGGGGAATAGGGATTGTCTTCCGGGAAAGGAACCGCCGGACGCAGGCCAAGTTCAGTCCATTCGGCACCTTCTGTTACCGTCGGGGCGGGCCATTGTGCAGGCGGCTTGGAGTAGCTTTCACGCAGGGCTTTCAAATCAACCGGAGTTTCCACTGCAGGCAGATTGCTCCACATGGATACCGGCTCAAAGAAGTGCAGCATGATTCGGCCATTATCCTGCTCAGGTGTGCCCTTGATACTGATGACCTCGGCAACACCTGAGTCGTTGGTGACCCAGTATCCGGCGTCTGCGCTCAGGAACGGGAATGTTTTGGGGTAGCGGACAGCACCATCTTTAAACAGCTTTTCAAATTCGGTGCGTGTCGGCAGTCTCCATTGTGATTGCTGGCACAGTTTGGCGTCATTGGTAGCCTGGATTGTGGTGTCGATGGCATCGGTGGTTTGCAGCTGAACATTGTCGGTCATTTGCCACAGGCGAATACCGTAGCTTCTGGAAGATACTCTGCGAATGTCGTCAACACAGGCCCAGGGCATTTGGGTAAAACTGGCTGCCTGCTTCTGCACCGGCCAGGCATTATTGCCCAGACGCAGAAACGATGTGACTTCCGGGTTTGGCATCAGCTCCTGTTCAGGATGGAGCTTCTTTTGAGCGGTGATGACAGCTTCACTGTTAAGGGCAAAGAATGAGGTTTTTGTCTCTTCTTCACTCTGAAGCGCTGTCATCATTTTATAGCTGTCAGCGTAGAACAGGGTTGAGCTGTTGGATTCTGTTACCAGCATGGCGACTGCGAGTTCTTCTGCTCTGGCTTCAAAGTCGCCGTCAGTGCTTTTCTCGTTACCCTTGTTGATTTCATCCCGGGTCAGGCTGCCGTTATGGTCGGTATCGGTCAGGGCAAACCGTGCTGTTGTCATCACATCCATGACTGGCAGTGTAGCGGTTTGCGCAGGTGTATCAGCCTGCTGTGCCTGAGCGCTTTGAACAGAAGCTTGCTGCTGACTGGCTTTCTGCTGCAACATGGCAGCACTGTCGGTAACCAGCTTATAGACTGAATCGTCAACTTCGACCGTCAATTCCAGCGGCAGGTCGCGAACGGCACCTTTTGGAACCGTGAGCTTGAAGGAACCATCATCTGCAACAGTGGTTGAAACGGAAATACCCGAGGCAGGCTGAACCGCCTTCAGAGTTTCGCCATTCACATTCCTTGAGCTGCTAACCGAGCCACTGATCTGGAAGGAGGATAAAGGTGGCGCGGGGGTTGAGTCGCTGCCGTTATCTTGGCATCCGGCCAGTAATCCGAGTGTCATTAAACCCAGTATTTTTTTTGAAGGCGCAGTTTTCATTAATACGATCGCAAATGATAGTGATTCTTATCCTTGAGGGCGCAGAATCATACAGCACGATCTGGTGCTTTCAAAGAAGATATTGGGGAATTGTCGGATAAACCTCCGGCCGGGCCGGAGGTCGTTTAACTTACTTCTGAATTCCGCCTTCTGTAAGGTGCAGAGGCTCAAGCAAGGCTTTCAGTTCTTTCTCACTCATACCGGTTTTTTCCCTTGCAACATCAATGACCGGTCGTTGCTCCCGGTAAGCTTGCTTGGCTATCTCTGCAGCTTTGAGGTAACCAATAACAGGATTCAGTGCTGTTACCAGCACAGGGTTGCGATGCAGGGCTTCCTCAATAATATCCAGCCGTACCCTGAATCCGGCCAGCGCCTTATCTGCCAGAACGGTACTGGCTCCGGTTGCCAGCGTAATACTGGTAATCAGATTGTTGGCAATCAGCGGCAGCATGACATTGAGTTCAAAATTGCCGGACTGGGCTGCGATCGCGATTGCGGTATCAAGTCCGATAATCTGGGCTGAAGCCATGGTTACAGATTCGGATATCACCGGGTTTACCTTGCCCGGCATAATACTGGAGCCCGGCTGTAATACCGGCAGTTCAATTTCACCGAAGCCTGCCAGCGGGCCACTGTTCATCAGTCTCAGGTCATTGGCAATCTTGGTCAGGCTGACGGCCACACTTCTTAAAACAGAAGACAGCTCGAGTGACGTTGCTGGCACACTTTGCGCGGCAAAGAAGTTGTTTACAGGTTTGAAGGGTAGGCGGGTGTTACGTTCGAGGTTTTCACACACGCGCCTGGCATATTCCGGGTGGGTGTTTACGCCGGTTCCCACTGCTGTTCCGCCGAGCGTCAGCTGATATAGTCGCTCCTGTACCTGCTCCAGTCGTTGCCGGTCTTGCTGTACGAGAGCAAGCCAGCCACTGATTTCCTGACCAAATGTCACTGGCATGGCATCCATCATATGGGTGCGGCCGGTTTTCACGACCTTGTCCAGCTCTGTTTTCCGTTTGGTCAAGATCTCAGTCAAATGATCCAGAGCAGGCAACAGTCGCTGGTGGACTAACAACGCCGTTGAAAGGTGAATGGCAGATGGCACAACATCATTACTACTTTGGCCCAGGTTAACGTGATCATTGGGTGAAATCTCCGGCCCTCCACTGCGTTTTATCAGGTTACTTATGACTTCGTTCACATTCATATTTGTGCTGGTTCCGGAGCCGGTCTGGTAGACATCGATCGGGAAAGCGTCCTGATGTTTTCCGGCAATTAATTCATCTGCTGCTGTTACAATGGCATCAGCCTTATCATTCGGGAGCAGTTGCAGTGAACGGTTGGTATCGGCAGCAGCTTTCTTTATTTCGGCAATGGCCTGAATAAAGACAAAGGGCAGTGGCTGACCACTGACGGGGAAGTTATTGATAGCGCGCTGGGTCTGGGCTCCATAAAGTGCGTTGGCCGGAACCTCGACCTCTCCCAGGCTGTCAGTCTCGATTCGCACAAGCTGTGTTTCATGGGTTGGGGATTCATTGGCCTGGACACTCCAGCATGCGATACCGCAGCAAATGACGACAGATGAGCACAATAGCCTGTAATCAGAAAGCGTTTTCATATCTCTACTCTGAGTACAACAAAAGCTTTCAGGGTAGATAGGAAATGGGCTGGCGAAAGGCTTGCAGGTGAAAAAATGATCAGCAGGCTGTGCTTGCGGATAATGGGTACAGTTGCCCCATCTTTGTCGGTCGTTTCCTTCCACCCGACAGATAAACGATTTACAGTAATTCCTTTGACCTTTGAGGTTCTAAAGTGGCAACACAGCAACAGGTGGAAACCCTTGCCGCAGAAGTCGGTGCTTTACTCCGGCAGCATGGTTGTCAGCTGGTGACTGCAGAGTCCTGTACCGGTGGCTGGATTGCTCAGGCTATGACTGCTGTTCCCGGCAGTTCCGAGTGGTTCTGGGGGGCATATGTCACCTATACCAATGCAACTAAAGAGCGGATGCTGGGTGTTGATGCCGCTGTACTTGAACAGTATGGGGCGGTCAGTCGTGAAGTCGCCTTGCAGATGGCTGAAGGCGCGCTGCGTAATTCGGGTGTTGGTACATCTATTGCTGTAACCGGTCTTGCCGGTCCAGATGGTGGATCAGATGATTTGCCTGTGGGTACTGTATGGATTGCATGGGGTGTTCAAGGTCAGTCGGCCGTAGCGAAACGCTTTTGTTTTGATGGTGACCGGCAGGCAGTCAGGCTGGCAGCTGTGGCCGAGGCTCTGACCGGGGTCAGGGAACGGCTCTGAATAGCATTTTTTGAACTTGCACTGTGTTTTTATACAGTACTATACTGTACAACAGTTTCGGCAACTTTAGACTGCATTCGGTTACTTTAGATTGCAACGTCAGACTTCAGGCTAGGAGATCAAATGAGCGATAACAGAAAAAAAGCCCTGTCCGCAGCGCTGGGCCAGATTGAACGTCAGTTTGGCAAAGGCGCAGTGATGCGTATGGGAGATCAGAAGCGTGAGGCGATTCCTGCCATTTCGACCGGCTCACTGCAGCTGGATATTGCTCTGGGCATTGGTGGTCTGCCGAAAGGCCGTATTGTCGAGATCTTCGGGCCTGAATCTTCCGGTAAAACCACTCTGACCCTGAGTGCTATTGCTGAAGCCCAGAAGCAGGGTTGCACCTGTGCCTTTGTTGACGCTGAGCACGCCCTGGACCCGGATTATGCCGGCAAGCTGGGGGTTCAGGTCGACGACCTGTATGTTTCCCAGCCGGATACCGGTGAACAGGCACTGGAAATCACGGATATGCTGGTGCGCTCCGGCGCTGTTGATGTGATTGTTGTTGACTCGGTTGCGGCGCTGGTACCCAAGGCTGAAATCGAAGGTGACATGGGGGATTCTCACGTTGGTCTGCAGGCTCGTCTGATGTCTCAGGCACTGCGCAAGATTACCGGTTCCATCAAGCAGGCTAACTGCCTGGTTATCTTCATCAACCAGATTCGAATGAAGATCGGTGTGATGTTCGGTAACCCGGAAACTACTACCGGTGGTAATGCCCTGAAATTCTACTCTTCTGTCCGTTTGGATATTCGTCGTACCGGTGCGGTGAAGCAGGGTGACGAAGTGATTGGTAACGAAACCCGGGTCAAGGTTGTTAAGAACAAGGTATCGCCACCTTTCCGCCAGGCTGAATTCCAGATTCTGTATGGTCAGGGTATTTACCGGATGGGTGAAGTCATCGATCTTGGCGTCAAGCTCAAGCTGGTTGAGAAGGCGGGTGCCTGGTACTCCTATAAGGGTTCCAAGATTGGACAGGGCAAGGCCAATGCGGCACAGTATCTGACCGATAACTCAAAAATTGCTGAAGAGATCGAAGGTCAGATTCGAGCCGAGCTGCTACAGCAGTCTGCAGAGAAAGGGGAAGAAACCAAGGCCTCAGAAGCACCGGAAGGTGAGCTGGTCTGATATTCTGACCCATAATCAAGCCTGATCTGTCTAAAGCGGCGTCGTGACACATATACGTGACACGGCGTCGAATTATTTATGGTAACCGGTGCAGGAGGGTATATGGATATCAATGTACGGGACTTGGATAACAGTGACGAACAGCTCGCGCCGAAAGTTCGTCTGTCTGCCATGAATCTGCTGGCCAGAAGGGAATATTCACGGGCAGAACTGCGGGTAAGACTGGTACGGAAATATCCTTTCGAGCTGGTAGAGCAGACGCTGGACCGACTGGTAGCCGAAAAACTGCAGAGCGATGAACGTTTTGCCGAGAGTTTTGTACGCCAGTGGCTGAACAAGGGGTATGGCCCGATGCGGATTCGGCAAGAACTGAAACTGCGGGAAGTTGATGAAGCTCTGGTGAATGATTATCTGGTAGCAGATGATGAACTGTGGATTGAACAGGCCATGCGTATGCTTGATAAGCGCTTTGGCAAATCATCGGGCAAAACAGACAAGCTGGCAGAACTGAAGCAGATGAAATACCTGCAGCAGCGTGGATTCAGCTATCAGCATATTCGTCAGGCGATGAGACAGAGTGAAGGCCACGATGAGTAATTGTTGGGCTTCTTCAGTATTTTTTTAAAGCACTAAATATATATTCTAAAAAGTTATCCCTCTCCTTTTTTTGATTCTCTAACATCTATTCATACGGCAGATTGGTTTAAGTGCGGAGTTTGTGCTTTTTAATTCTGATTTGCCATTTTGGAAATATGTTTTCATAGCCAAAGGCTTTTAAAACACTGCAACCCGGCGCAACCAGGCGTTAATGACAGGGTATAAGTCATAGACTCAGTGCTAATTAAAAGTAATTTTTAATTACAAACGCACATTCGGTTCCGGGTTTTGAAGGAATAAGCTTTGGTTATTTAAAAGACAGTTAGCATCAAGAATGGATTGCATAGGTAAGGGATGTATCTATGAGCGAAGGACAGGATCAGGGGTATAACCAGATAAACGGTTCCGGGGATGGGGAGAGCATCAACGGAACTACTGGTAATGATTTTATTCAGGGAAATGGTGGTGATGATACCATCAGGGGTGGATCAGGTGCTGACATCATTAATGGTGGTGCCGGTAGCGACCGTATTGTTTTTACAGATACCGACTCTGTAGATACGATCCACTTTACCCAGAGCGGTCCACAAAGTGACATTATTGATGTCTCTGCCCTTGTGCCTGCAGATGTTACAGCAGCAACGCTGAAGAACTACGTCAAGATAAACGCCAATGGTATCTACATTGATACTGAAGGTCAGGGGCAGTTCTCTTCAGGTAACCAGATAGCGCGTTTTGCCTCGGGTAACCCTCCATTAAGTGTTATGTCAGCCATTCAGGTGGCGGCAACCAACTCCGTAATAGACTTCAACTGGACAGAAACAGCCAACATCCCACTGGTTGATGCCCATGATTATATTACGGACAACTCTGGTCATGAGAATACGATAACCGGAACAGCCCAGGCCGATAATCTTCAGGGAACTGCAGCAGCTGATACCATTCTTGGCCATGCCGGCAACGATACCATTGATGGTGGCGCAGGAGCAGATTATCTGGATGGTGGAGCGGGCAGTGACCGCTATGTTCTGTCCAGCACTGATGCTGTTGATACGATAAAAGCCAAAGTAACCAACGGCCAGCAAGATTCCATAGATATCAGTCACTTGCTGCCTGCCGGCACGGTGATAACAGCTGAAAATGTTGAAAGCTTTGTTCAGGTCACTGAAGACGCTGTATTTGTAGATCCAACCGGGCAGGGCAATTTTTCTGAATCCAACAAGGTTGCCGAGTTTACTGAAGACAGTGTTTTCGACAGTCATACCATCACGGTCCATGTTGCCGAAAATACAGCATTGGTTCTTGATGTTGTGCCCAGTGTCGGGGTTCAACTGGGTGAAGGCGAATCTTTTGCCAGCGAACAATTATTGTCCCAGACGCTGGATACACCTGCTGCCGGTGCAGGGCTTGGTAATGGTGCCGGTATTCTCCGCAGTAGCCGGGGACAAAAATTTAATTTGCGACTGGATGAGCATAACCTTACGGAAGCTTATGGTGGTGCCGGTGATGAACAGCTGGATGCCACTTCCATTGCTGCCAGAAACAGCGCACAAAGTGCCTCCGAAGCTGACCATGCAGTAAAGCTCTATGGTCGTGATGGTAACGATACGCTGGTTGGTAACGACGACGGTGGTGTTCTGGATGGTGGTGCTGGTAGCGACCGGATTGAAGCGGGTAAAGGCCGTAACCTGCTGATTGGCGGTGAGGGCGAAGATGAATTTGCCCTTACGCTTGAGTCCAGTGCTGATGAAATCAAATCTGACAAACTCTATGACTTCTCCAGCCGTGAAGGTAACCGTGACCTGCTGGATTTGAAAGATGTCCTGCCTGCTGAAGCTACAGCACAGAATATTCACTCTTATGTAAAAGTTACCGGCAAGGGTATTTTTGTCGATGTCAGTGGTCAGGGGCAGTTTAATGAAGAAAGCCAGCTGGCCCGTTTTGGTGAAAGGGTTGATATCGATGATCTGATCAATATCCGTCTGAATGATGGCACTAATATCCAGCTGGATCGAAGCGGAGCAATCTCGACAGTTCAGGGTGAGGCAGACAGTGATCTGGTTCAGGCTGGTGAAGGTAGTGACACACTTTATGGTAATGCCGGTGATGATGTTCTGGATGGTGACGGACTAGGCAAAACCAAAAGTGCAGACCACCTGTTTGGTGGTGAAGGTAATGACAAAATCATCGCCGACAAACTGGATTTTACCGATGGTACGGTTGATGGTGGTGTTGGTTTCGACCGGGTTTATATCAATGAAGATGAAGGCCAGTCTGTATCTGTCGACCTGCATGCATCCGGCGTAGAGCGCGTTGATGGTGGTGACAGTAATGATGTCCTTGATGGTTCCGGCTACACAGATAGTACCGGAGGTTACAACAAGGAAACTGGTGCCTACGAAACAGCAGAAGCCCAGCGGCTGGATCTGTATGGGCGGGGTGGTAAAGATACCCTGATCGGTGGTGTTGGTCGTGACTATCTGGATGGTGGTGTCGGTGATGACAGCCTTTCCGGTGGCCAGGGTCGGGACTTCATGACAGGTGGCAGTGGTAATGACACCTTTGTTCTGGCGGATGACGACGAGTTGGATGTGATTTGGGACTTCACATCATCCGGTGATCAGTATGATGTGATTGATATCAGCGCGTTCACTTCAGATAACTTCGATTACAACAGCCTGCCCGATTATTTCTCCATTGATGATGATTACATTTACTTTGATAAAACGGGCACCGGCACGTTTACAGAAAATGAAGCGATTGCGAAGCTGGGTGGCGGTACGGCCATTGATAATGATTACATCAAGGTAGAAGTTGATGGTACTCGTATCGGCTATAACCCGACGTCGAAAAGTGTTGTCTACGTTAACAGTAATGACCCGGATGCTGCTGCAACCGGATCAACTGTAGCTGAAGACAGTGGAGAAAATACAGTTGTCGGGCAGGTTAGCTACACCGATCAGGACGGTGTAGAGCCGATTACCTACAGTATTGCTGGTGGTAATGATGATGGCTATTTTGCTATTGATAGCAGCACAGGTCAGGTGACGCTTACTGCGGCCGGTGAAGCTGGAATTGATTATGAAACAGCGACGTCGCATACCCTGCAGGTGATGGCCACAGACCGGGACTTTTCCTCTACCCCGGTTAACCTGGTTGTAAACCTTGCGGATATTAACGACGAAGCCCCGAATGTCTCTCTGTCTTCCAATGTCGTTAATGAAAACAGCCCGGAAGGTACGGTACTTGGGCAGGTAACCGGTGCTGATCCGGACACAACCGGTGAAACACTGAGTTATGCGATCTCCAGCGGTAATGATGAGGGCTATTTTGCCATTGACAGCAGTACCGGTCAGGTTACCTTGACCGCTGCCGGATCTGCCAATTTTGATTATGAAACAGCTACCAGCCATACCGTATATGTAACCGCATCAGATGGCACAAATACTTCTACCCCCTTACCGCTTACCTTCCAGCTGAATGATATTAATGAAGGGCCGGAAGTCAGCGGCGCTGTGTCGGTAGACGCTACGGAAGACCTGAGTTTTACCCTGACTAAAGCGGATCTGCTTGAAAATGCCTCTGATGTTGATGGAGATAATCTGTCCGTCAGCAATGTTGCTGTTGCCAGTGGCCAGGTTAATGTGACTGACAATGGCGATAACACCTGGACTGTAACTCCGCAGAGTAACTGGTCCGGAAACTCGCAAATTACCTTTACTGTGTCTGACGGCAGTCTGACGACAAGTGCTCAGGCTGATATCACTGTTGCAGCAGCAGCCGATGCCCCGGTGTTGACCATTGGTGGTTCGACCCAGATCTCTCATACCAACTTTAATTCTGGTCTGGCCGCAGGCTGGTCCTCGGAAAACAGTGTTGAGACCCATAGTAGCGGTGGACCTCTGGGCAGCTCTTCCAGTGGTACCCGGGTTGCGGAGCTGGATGCAGAGACAGGCACACCGGACGCATACTATTACACCATTGATACCAGTCAGGGTAATGATCACGAAGTTTCCCTGATGGTGAAGCAGCGTGGCAACTACGACGGTACTGATGAAATCGAAGTGGTCTGGAATGGTGAAGTCATCCAGACCATTGACCCCGGCACCAGTTGGCAGGAGGTTAAAGTCACACTGCCAGATATCGGGCTAAACAATACACAGCTGATTATCAGAGAGGTAGCCGGCCAGGATAACGGGGTTGGACCGTTGCTGGATCAGATTACTGTGAACCGTATTGGTGCGGTCGATAGTGACTCTGACGACTACGACAAGGTAATCAGCAACAGGGAAGATACTGTCTTCACTCTGGATCTTTCCGCTTCCCTGTCAGATAGCGATGGTTCTGAAACTCTTGCTGTTACATTGGGTGGAATTCCTTCCGGTTTCAGTATCAGTGATGGCTCCAATGCCGCCACAACCGATGGTTCTGATGTTGATGTATCCGACTGGAACCTGTCTGCACTGACATTTACTCCGGTTGCGAATCACGATACCGATTTCAATATGACCGTGACAGCAGCATCGACGGATGGTGCTGATACAGCCAGTACCCGTCAGATTATCCGGGTTGATATGCAGCCAGTGGCTGATACTGCAACGGTGACAGGTGATGACTCCGGTTCTGTATATGAGGACGCTGGCTCAACACTAACCAAATCAGGTTCTCTGGTTGTTAATGACGGGGATGCTGGCGAGCAATCTTTTGTGGCTGAAACCATTAACGGAACCTATGGTTCGGTCACCATAGACAGTGATGGTGACTGGGTCTATTCAGCAGATAATAGTCAGAGTGCGATTCAGTCACTGAGCCAGAGCCAGACGCTGAACCTCAATGGCAGCATGGATGACTATGTTCGCATTGAATCTGATCTTGTACCTAGTGATGACTTTACTATCAGCCTGTGGGTCAAGCCTGACCTTGTTGATTCGGACTTTCATGGATTCCTGGGCTCGGAGCCAAATGGTGTATCAAGCCGCTCACCGTCGATGTATGTCTACGAAGATGGCAGTCTGCACTGGTCATCTTTTGGTACCGATAATGTCAGTCATTCCGGTGTGGCTAATAATGTCTTTACTCAGGGCGAGTGGAGTCATATTACCTGGGTCAAGGAAGGCACAGAGTTTCGTTTTTATAAAGACGGTGCGCTGATACACACCGATACCGCCCCGACAGACGTCAAACTGACAGGTTTTACTAACCTTGGCCGGGTGGATAATGCCTTTGATGGTGAGCTGGATGATATCCAGACTTATGACCGAGCGCTGTCTGCTTCTGAAATATCTTCAGCCATGAGCGGGGAAACCCAGTCAGGTTTGTTCGCTCATTATGATTTTGCCGGCTACAGCCTGTCCCAGGCGCTTGAGGATCGGGCCGGTAATCATCCGGATGGTGCTGTTAATGGCAGCATGAGTGATGCCGATCTTGGCAAGCGGGTTGATACGCTTACCGATACTCTGACCGTTCGTACTGCCGACGGTACGACACATGATATCGATATAACTATCCATGGCCGTAATGACGGGCCTACTGTTACAGTGGCCAGTCCCACCGTCAGCGTCTCTACTGATGAAGATGTGAATCTGGTACTGACCAAAGCTGAGCTGCTGGCGAATGTTGCCGATGCAGATGATGCTGACAGTCTGTCGATTTCGGATATCGTGGTTGAACTTGGTGATGCCAGCTTCACCGATAATCATGATGGTACCTGGACACTGACGCCGGCTGCTAACTGGGCCGGTACTGGCAAGTTCTCCTACACCGTTTCTGATGGGGATAAACTGCTGCGGGTTAAAGGCGACTTTGCGGTTGATTCGGTAGCCGATACGCCTGTCGTGACTTTTGCTGCGGGTGATAATCCGACCTTTACCATCAATGAAGATGAAGCCGTACCTCTCAATATGACGGCCGAGTTTGGTGATCTTGATGGTTCTGAAACCTACTCTCTGGTGATCAGTAATATTCCGACCGGCGTGACCATCAGTGATGGCTCGAACTCTGCATCAGTAACGGATGGCACTCTGGATGTGACCGGGTGGCAGTACTCTTCTATTACGGTAACTCCACCCGCTAACAGTGGTACCGATTTTGATCTGACGTTGACTGCGACAGCAACTGAATCTAATGGTGAACAGTCAACGGTCACTCGTACAGTCAGTGTTGATATTACCGGCCAGAATGATGCACCTGTTGTCAGTATTGAAGCCCGCGGAGCTGAAACACCTGTGCAGCTCAACACAGCAACAACCGGTGATCAGGAAGGGATAGAATTGGCCGTACGCCCGAACGGTGGCTATGTGGCAGTCTGGACTGACAAGAGTCAGGGCAGTGAAGGGCAGATTATCGGCCGTCTGTATGACAAGGATGGTGTTGCTGAATCAGCTGAATTCCGGGTTGATACCAGCTCGGTGAAAACGGGTTCAGCCAATGTTGCAGTCCATGACGATGGTTCGTTTGTTGTGGCCTGGTCTGATACCAATGCCGGGGGGCGTGGGCAGATCGAAGTGCAACGGTTTGATGCCAGTGGGTCGCCTGTTTCATCTAACAGCACCGCAATGACCGGTAACCTGCATCACCCTGATGTTATTACCCTGTCCAATGGTGACTATGTTGTTTCTGCCTATGACAGCTGGCATGGTTCACGAACTGAAATGCAGGTGTTTAACAGTTCAGGTTCTGCCAAAAGCGGCGTAATTACCACTGGATCTATTGGTCGCCATGCAGGCGATGTTGACTCTGTACTTAATGCCCTGAACGATGGCAACTGGGCCAATACCGTCAGAAATAATCGTACTGATCAAGTAAAGGTCAGTGTGTACGACGATACCGGTACGGCTGTTGGTTCCGACAGTTTCACTGCCAGTGAATCAGGGCTGGCCGTCACAACCCTGAGTGACGGTGGTATGGCTGTTGTTTACAGCGATGCCGGTACGATCAAGCTTCGTAGTCTGGATAATAATGGCCAGCTTAACGGTTCGGAAGTAGACCTTGGTCAAACATCGGCGGGTGAGGTCGCTGTCACCCAGCTTACTGATGGTACTCTGTTTATCTCCTGGAACGAAGCTGACGGTCTATACGGTCAACGCTTCCTGGCAGATGGTACAGAAGCGGGTGGCAAGACGACGTTAACCGCTGAAGCCAGTGCCAGTGATGTCTCAATGGTTGAACTGGAAGATGGTAGCCTGCAACTGGCATGGCACAGTGAAGGTGTTGATGGTAATGGGCATGCGGTTGTTGCCAGCAACCTTATAGTACCGGTTGATGATCTTGCTAACGGTACAGTTATCGCCACCGCAAATGCTGTCGATGGTGATCAAGATGCGTTGACTTACAGTCTGACCAATGATGCAGGTGGCCGTTACGCGATTGACAGTTCAACCGGTGAAATAACGGTTGCTGACAGTTCATTGATCGACTTCGCTGTTTCACCCTCACATACGATCACTGTTGCGGTTAATGATGGTACGGTTACCACCACCGTTGACTACACCATATACAACAATAACAACAACCTGGCTCCTGATGCTGCTGACAGCTCAGTGTCTGCACGGGAAGATATTAGCTATGTCTTTACCGAGAATGATTTCCCGATTGTTGACCCGAACAGCAATGACTATATCTCGGAAATCAGAATTGAATCCCTGCCTGATACCGGAAGTCTGACGCTTAACGGTGCTGCTGTCGGAATCGGTGATGTGATTGATGTGTCTGATATTCAGGCGGGTAATCTGCAGTATCTTTCCAACAACAATGAAAATGGTGCGGATTACACCAGCTTTACCTTCAATGTGGCTGACCGTCTGGGACTGTATTCAAGCACTGAAAAAACACTGACGATTGATGTCTCTCCCGAGAATGATGCTCCGGTTGTTGTTAATGCAATTGGTGACCAGTCAGTTGCTGAAGACTCCTCGCTGTCTTATCAGGTGCCTGTAAATACCTTTACAGATATTGATGGTGACAGTCTTTCTTATTCTGCCTCTCTGGCTGATGGCAGTAATTTGCCTGACTGGCTGAGTTTTGATGCCTCCTCTCGTACATTCTCGGGTGTTCCGGACAACGATAATGTTGGCACCCTGAATCTGAAAGTAACGGCTACAGATCCGGGTGGTATGGAGACCAGTGCCCAGTTCAATCTTGATGTAACCAATGTCAATGATGGCCCGATTCAGGTGTTCCAGGAATCAGGTGGTCTGGTGTCTATCGAAGCAGAAAATTTCCACAGCAATATCCCGCGCGGAGGCAAAGAATGGACTGTTCAGAGTGCAGGCGGCACTTCCGGTGGTGAAAGGGTAGAAGCACCCAGCAGTGGCATGTGGCGTACCGGTGACGATACCGAGGGTGACAGTCCAGAGCTGACCTATGAGATCAATTTTGACAGCCCGGGCACTTACTATGTCTGGATGAAAGGTGAAGTTCTTAACGGTGGTGACAGCCTGCATGTAGGTGTTAACGGCGACTATAACCATACTAACTGGGGCTTTACCGGCTTCGGTCAGTCTAACAGCTGGACCCATAGCGGTCGGGCGACAATCAACATTGAAGCTGCAGGGCAGCAGCAACTGAACCTGTGGGTTCGGGAAGCCGGTATCTCGGTTGATAAAATTGTTCTGACGCAGGATCCAGATTATACCCCGTCCGGTAATGGTCCTGCAGAGTCTGACTATTACAATGCGCCTGCCGACCAGACTGTTGCCGAAGAGTCTGCACTCAGCTACACCCTGCCTGCTGACGCTTTTGTGGATATGGATACCGGTGATACGCTCAGCTACTCGGCTTCTCTGCCGGATGGCAGTGCACTGCCAAACTGGCTCTCCTTTGATGCTGCAACCCGTACCTTTAGCGGTACGCCAGATGATGCTGATATTGGCAATATCACCGTCAAGGTCACTGCCAGTGATGGCGAAGCCAGCCAATCCGATGAATTTGTGCTGACGGTCACAGCGGTCAACGATACACCTGACAGTATTGCCCTCGATTCACTGAATATTGCTGAAAACAGTGCAGGTGGTGTGGTTGGTAACCTGTCCACTACCGATGTTGATGCCGGTGACTCCCATACTTATACGGTCAGTGACAACCGGTTTGAAGTTTCAGGTAATCAGTTAAAACTTAAAGACGGTATCAGTCTTGACCATGAATCCGAAGGTACTGTCAGTGTCACGGTAACGTCTACAGATAGTGCTGGTGCCAGTGTTGATCAGCAGTTTACCCTTAATGTTGCTGATGCCAATGATGCCCCGATTGCATCTTCCCCTGTTACCAAAACAGCGAATGAGGACAACAGCTTTACGCTCACTGAAGCTGAGTTGCTGGCTAATACAACGGATGCGGATAGTGACACGCTGTCAGTCAGTAATGTGGCAGTGAACAGTGGTCAGTTCTCTGTTACCGATAATGGTGATGGGACATGGACAGTTGTTCCGGACAGCAACTGGGCTGGCAATGGGCAGTTAACGTTTGATATCAGTGATGGTACAGCGACGATAAGCAGCCAGGTTGATTTAACGATTACCGCTGTTGCCGATTCCCCTGTTCTTTCAATATCTGACAGCACCACACTTTCGACCATGAACTTCGAAAGTGGAACTCTGGCGTCGGGCTGGTCATCCGAGAACGCTCCGGAAATAAACGATGCCAGCGTATATGGTGTAACAGATGCCTCGGGAGGCAATGGCAAGATCCTTGATCTTGATGATAATGAAGGATCAGCAGGATCTAATATCGATGCCCTTCGCTATACCGTTGACACCAGTGAAGGCTTTGACCATGAGCTGACATTCCACACTCGTACAAGACCAGACACTGAAGGAACGGACACCTTTGAAGTTGTCTGGAATGGTGCCGTCATTCAAACCGTTGAACCGGGTGCTGCATGGGAGAATATAACCATTCGCCTGCCAGCAAACGGGCAGGACAGTGGCCAGCTTGAAATCAGGGAGATTTCTGGTGCCGGAGCCTTTGATGATCATGGTGCCCTGTTTGACGATATCAAAATCAACAAGCTGAGTGCGATTACAATCAACGAAGATCAAAGTGCTACCTTTGATCTGTCTGTTGATACGGTTGATACAGACGGCTCTGAAAATATTACGCTCAGTCTTGCAGGTCTTCCTTCCGGTTATTCTCTGGCTGATGGTTCCAATACTGTTACTTCGACAGGTGGAGCAATTGATGTCTCGGGCTGGAACCTGGAACAGCTGCAGCTTACTCCGGCAGCGAATGCCGAGACTGATTTCACTATTACACTGACGGCCACGTCTACAGAAACGAGTAATAGTGATGCTGCGGTAACGACACAGACAATTTCAGTGGATGTTGTTCCTGTTCAGGATGCTGCAGTTATCAGCGGTGATGATACAGGTGATGTTACCGAAGATGGTGCATCAACCCTGACGACATCCGGCACACTTTCGGTGTCCGATGTTGATACTGCTGATACCGGATTTACCGCAGAAACAGTCAGCGGTAGCTATGGTTCGGTTGCCATTGATGCCGATGGTAACTGGGCCTATTCAGCAGATAACACCCAGTCAGCTATTCAGTCTCTGGCCAGTGGTGAAACGCTCACTGACAGCATCAATGTGCGCAGTGCCGACGGCACACAGCATACGATTGAAATTACGGTTACCGGTACCGATGATGCTCCGGTTGCTGCCGGTGTTGACCTGGGCAGTGTTGTTGAAGATGGCAGCTTCAGTATTACCCAGGCCATGTTGCTGGCCAACTCTTCGGATATTGATGGTGACAGCCTGAGCGTTACCAGTCTGACCATTGATAATAATGCCCAGGGTAGTGTGACAGATAATGGTAATGGCACATGGACCTTTACCCCTGCGGCTAACCTGAGTGTGGAAGATGTTGCGCTCTCATTTGTTGTCAGTGACGGCAGCAGTGGCGATGAAGCAACAGCGACAGCCACGATTGATGTGACGGGAGTGGTTGATGCGCCGGCAGTATCGTTTGCCAATGCTGATAGCTATCCGACATCTGAAGTGACCCTGTTCCAGAATGGTGCTGTTGCTACCAATAATATGATGGGCTGGAGTGGTAGCGGTTCCCTGAGCAATGTCGGTGACTCCCGTTCTTCTACTAACAAAGCGCTAGGCATAGGGCCGGGAGCCAGCATCAGCCGAACCATTGATACCTCCGATGATGCTGTGGACAGCTTCACCTTCCAGGTTGAGGGGCGTATCTACGGCAATATGGAAGTTGTCTGGGGTGGTGAAGTAGTCGGTACCATGACGACTAACTGGAACAACTTCTCAACCCGGACATTTAATCTGACCGCAACCGGTGATGACAGTACCGAGCTGGTATTGCGTTATCCGTCAGGCTCGGGCCAGAACTATTCTGCCTATATTACAGCGCCCAGGCTGGTTGCCAATGTTACTGATAATGACAATCCGCAGTACAACACTGACGAGGACTCAGCAGTAGCAATTAACCTGTCTGCAGCATTGACCGATCAGGACGGCTCCGAAACGCTTGGTGTGGTTCTGAACGGAATTCCTGCCGGGGCAACTATCAGTGATGGTACCAATTCAGAACTGGTTTCCGGTGGTTCGCTGGATATTAGTGGTTGGAATTATGCTTCCCTCTCTGTATTGCCACCGGCAAACAGTCATGCCGACTTTGATTTGAGTCTTGCTGTTACTGCCATGGAAGTAGGTGGTGATACCTCTACAGTGAACAAAACCATTTCTGTACAGGTTGCTGCTGTTGATGATGCACCGGTTGCAGGCAATGTTGATCTGGGTAGTACAGCAGAAGATACCTCCGTGGTTATTACCCAGGCCCAGCTGCTGGCCAGTGCATCGGATATTGATGGTGACAGTCTCAGTGTGACCAGTGTGTCTATCGGTGATGGTGCTCACGGGACGGTAACTGATAACGGCAATGGAACATGGACGTATACTCCGGCGGCTGACTATAACGGCACTGATGTGGCATTCAGCTTTACTGTGTCGGATGGTTCTTCCGGTGATGAGGCAACAGCTACCGCAACAATTGATGTTACTGCGGTGGATGATGATGCGGTTGTTGCCAATCCGATCGGTAATCAGTCAGTCAACGAAGATTCAGCACTGAGTTTCACTGTGCCTGAAAATACCTTTACCCATGCTGATGGGGATGCTCTGACTTATATCGCCTCTCAGGGTGATGGTTCTGCCTTGCCGGACTGGTTGAGTTTTGATGCTGCAACACGGACTTTCTCTGGTACACCGGACAATGAAGATGTTGCCACCCTGAGCCTGAAAGTAACTGCAGCTGACGCTGATGGTGAGACAACAGATGCCAGCTTTAATCTGGTAGTTAACAACGTCAATGACAATCCCGCTCCGGTATTTGCCGAGTCCAACGGGCTGGTATCTATCGAGGCCGAAAACTTCAGCAGCAGTGTTGCTCGAAATGGTAACAGCTGGTCTGTGGAAAATGACGGCTCAGCCTCTGGTGGCAAGCAGGTCAACACCGCAAATAATGATGCCGATGGCTTCAATGAGGGTTATACCGGGCTTAGTTCAGAGCTTACCTACGATATACAGTTCGACTCTGCCGGTACTTATTATGTCTGGCTGCGAGGTGAAGCACCTGACGGTCGAAGTGACAGTGCCCATATCGGTCTGAATGGTGAAGCGATTGCGACCGGGCACCGGGTTGACTTCGATGAGGGTAGTCACAAGTGGACCGGTGATCGCATGGAGAATGATGGGCGTATTACCATCGAAGTCGATGCGCCCGGGGTTCATCAGCTTAATCTATGGATGCGTGAAGATGGTGCAGCCGTAGACAAGATCGTTATTTCTGATGATGCCGACTATGTGCCTACAGGTAACGGTCCTGCAGAATCGGATTATGTCGGATTGTCTGATCAGACTACAGCAGAAGAGTCTGCTTTCAGTTACACCATCGATTCAAATGCCTTCCGTGATATTGATGGCGACAGCCTCTCTTACAGTGCCACCCTGGCAAATGGTGATCCGCTGCCAAACTGGCTCAGTTTTGATGCTGGCACCCGTACCTTCAGTGGTACGCCGGATGACCCGGACCTTGGAACTATTCAGGTGAAGGTGACTGCCAGTGATGGTTCATTCAGTGCCTCAGCTGATTTTGGCATTACTGTCACCGGTGTCAATGATGCGCCGACAACGCCGGAAGCGGTTATTGATCAAATCGATTTTGTTTGGGGTGGTGCATCTATCTCGAACAAGAATGCTGCCTCCTACGACCTGCCGGAAGGGTTCGAGCTGGGCGACACTGTCTGGTTAACCAAAACTGATGGCGGCTATGGCAAAGGGGTCAAGATACAGATCTCCGATAATGGTGACGGAACGGTCAATATCAAGGTTGTTGAAGCTAAATACACTGATCTGGGTACCTGGAATAACCTGTCTGCCGAGCAAAAAACAACGTACTTCGAAAGCGCCGGAACTCAGCAGTTGGTGGCGACCTCGAATGGCTCTGGTGGTTATGGCATCAGTGACGTCTCAATTGATGGTGGAGCGGTAACATCTGGCTTCCTGGATACTTCATCCGGTATCAATGTTGATCCGTTCTCTGCAGTTGAAAACACTGCTAATGGAACAGTTATAGGTACTGTGACAGCTTCTGATATAGAAGGTGACAGCCTGAGCTTCAGCCTTACAGATAACGCTGGTGGCCGATTCAGTATTAACAGTTCAACCGGTGAAGTAACAGTTGCCAACAGCAGTCTGCTGGATTACGAAGTGGCGTCTTCCCACACTATTACTGTTCAGGTTAGTGACGGCCAGACAGCATCGTCAGTGGATTACACCGTCCGCTTGAAAGATACCAATGAAGCACCGGAACTGGTGGGCACTGTAGAAAATCAGACCACAGCAGAAGAAGCTGCCTTCAGTTACACCATTCCGGCTAATGCCTTTGCCGATGAAGATGGTGATGCAGTCAGCTACAGCGCATCTCTTGCCAACGGTGACCCACTGCCAAACTGGTTGAGCTTTGATCCGGCTACCCGAACATTCAGTGGTACCCCGGATGATGCCGAAGTAGGCAGCCTGTCGGTCACCATTTCTGCATCTGACGGCTCTCTGACAACAGATATTCCCTGGACCCTGAATGTTACGCCTGTAAATGATGCCGCCGTTCTAACTAACGACAGTGATTCAGGTAATGCCAATGTGGCCGGAGCGACAGTATCAGGCTCGGCAAGTGTGTTGGCAAATGATTCGGATATTGAAGGTGATAGCCTGACGGTAACCGAGGTTAACGGTACCGCAATTTCAGGTTCAACCACTATTTTCGGTGATTATGGTGATCTGGTTATTGCTGCAGACGGTAGCTGGACCTATACCCCGGACACACCGGATCTGGAAACAGGACTTGTTGGTCACTGGAAGTTTGATGGTAATACCATCGACAGTGCTGAAGGTGATGCAATCACTGATACCGGTGTTCTTAAAGGCGATGCCGCGACCAATGGCCCCGGGCTCAATGGTGGCAGCCTGAACCTGATAAATAATGGTGACTCTTACTTAATTAACGACTCTGCAGAAATTGATCAGCTGGCATTCTCTGAGCGGACTATTAACTTCTCGTTCAGAATTGATGAGTCCAATGACCTTTCCGGCAGACAGATTCTGTTCGAAGAAGGTGGTACCACCCGGGGTCTGAATGCTTACATGGATTCGGGCAAGCTTTATGTGGGTGGTTATGACAGCTCTATTGGTTGGGATGGAACTTGGGTCAGGGTTGATGTACCTGATGATCATGACTTCCACAACCTGTCTCTGGTTTTGGGAAATAATGAACTGTCAGCTTATCTTGATGGCACCCGGTTAACTGACACGGTTACCGATGTCAGCACCGGTACCAAAGAGATGAGCAACGGGCATCAGGAGTTTAATTTTGGTGCCCGCCATGGTGATATGGCATTCCATGACGGTATTCATGATGACTCAAATAATGATGCTATCAGTGGCACCTTTATTGGTGAAATTGATGAAGCCCGGGTTTATAACCGGGTACTGGATGAGCAGGCTCTCAATGCCCTCAATTATGAGTACCAGTCAGGCACTCTTCAGGATGTCTTCACCTATACCGTATCTGACGGCACTGATACCTCTACCGCATCATTAACTATTGATGTTAACAGGGTGCCGGAAGCCATCAGTGGCGATGTTTCAGGTTCTGATGCAGGAAGTATCGTCGGACAACTGTCAGCAAAAGATCTGGATGCAGGAGAGGTACTTACATACAGCCTTGAATCTGCACCTGCTAAAGGAGCGGTCACTGTTAATGCTGACGGTAGCTACACCTTTAGTCCGGGATCAGACTTTGAAAGCCTCTCATCTGTTCAAACGGAAGATGTAACCTTTGACTTCAGAGTAACTGACAGTCAGGGGCAATCTTCCGTCAATACAGTAACTGTCACTGTAACCGGAACTAATGTAGCTCCTGAGCTGACTGAGCTGCCGATGTTTGATTCGGTGGTGGCGGCTTACAACTTCAGTGATGGTTCAGGTAATACAGCAGCCGATACCTCGGGAAATGGTAATGATATAAGCCTGAGTGGAAGTGCAGGTTTTGGTACAGGACACAATGGTTCCGGTACTGCATTCGAGATGAATGGCTCCTCTGGCGGTGGAGATCTTGGCAATATCTCTACAGGCGGAGAAATGACCATCTCAACCTGGGTCAAGTTCGACAGCTTCAGCCAGTCCTGGTCGCGTATTGTTGATTTTGGTAATGGCTCGGCTGATAACAATATTATTCTTGCCCATGAAGGAACGACCAATACCATCGCCTTTGAGATCTATGATGGCACAGGTTATCCGGCTGATGGTGTCCTGAAAATAGAAAACTTCTTTACCCAGGGTGAGTGGGTGCATATCACTGCAACCGTCGATAGCTCTGGGGCCATGAGAATCTACAAGAATGGTGAGTTGGCGGGAGAAAACCTGGATGGTGTGGTTCCTCCGGAAATGACCCGTTCCAACAACTATGTTGGTAAGAGCAACTGGTCCAATGATGGCGCTCTGGATGGCTCTGTTGATGAGCTGTCTATTTTCGATTCCACCCTGAATGCAGCAGAAGTAAAAGCGCTTTATCAGGCTGATAGTGTGGACAATTTGCTGGGTGATGCTCTGCATATTGCTGAAAACAGTTCGAACACGGCCTCTGTTGGTACAGTTGCGGCCAGTGATACTGATGGGGACAGCCTGACTTATTCGCTCACGGATAATGCCGGTGGTCGTTTTGCTATCAACAGCAGTACCGGTGAAATAACAGTAGCTGATGGCTCGCTGCTTGATCATGAAACTGCTGGAAGTCACAGTGTAACTGTTCAGGTGAGTGATGGTTATCTGACAGACAGCCGCAGCTATACCATTTATGTCACCAACGTTAATGATGCTCCTGACAGCTCCGATGCAACAGTAACGGCAGGCGAGGATGCTGCACTGCCATTAACAGCAGCAAACTTCAGTTTCAGTGATGAAGACTCCGGTGATGCACTCGAAGCGGTGGTTATTACGACACTGCCAGCTGAAGGTACCCTGACATTGAATGGTGCGGCTGTGACTGTAAACCAGAGTATCAGTAAAGCTGATATTGATGCCGGGTTACTCAAGTATACTCCGGCTGAAAATGTCAGCGGCAATGCCAGAACAACCTTTAACTTCAAGGTCAGTGATGGAGATGCAGTTTCTGACAATGACTATACGATAACAGTCAATGTCACTCCGGATGCTGATGCGCCTGTTATTTCAATTGCTGACTCGACCACTGTTTCCAGTATGGACTTTGAAAGTGGTTCACTGGCCTCAGGCTGGTCATCAGAGAATACCCCGGAAATAAACAATGCCAGTGTGTATGGTGTAACCGACTCCTCAGGCGGAGATGGCCGGATTCTGGACCTTGATGACGATGATGGTGCAGCAGCCAATAATCTGGATGCCTTGCGCTATACCATTGATACCAGTGAAGGCTTTGATCACGAAGTTTCCTTCAAGTTGCGATCGCGCCCCAGTGGTGAAAACTCGGATACGCTGGATGTCATCTGGAATGGCGAAGTTATCCAGACAATTGAACCGACTGGCAGCTGGGAGACAGTTACTATTCGTCTGCCTGCAGAGGGTGGTAGCTCAGGTCAGCTGGAACTCAAAGAAAGGTCGGGGCAGAACAACGATTATGGTCCGTTGCTGGATGATATTGCTATCAACAAGCTGAGTGCCATAACGGTTAATGAAGATACCAATGCAACCTTTAATCTCGGGGTTGATCTGGCCGATACCGATGGTTCCGAAACACTGGCTGTAAGCCTGTCCGGTATACCTTCCGGCTATGGCCTGGGTGATGGCACTAACTCTGTAACCTCTACTGGTGCGGCCATTGATGTTACCGGCTGGAACCTGAATCAGTTACAGCTGACACCCGTTGCTAACGCCAATGCTGATTTCACTATTACAGTTTCGGCAACTTCGACTGAATCGGTGGGTGGAGATACCAGCACCTCCACCCAGAATATCAACGTTAATGTGGTGCCGGTAAATGACGGACCGACAGGTGCTGATGCCAGCTTCACCCTGAATGAAGATGGCAGCCGCACAGTCACTGCCAGTGACTTTGGCTTCTCTGATATTGATACTGGTGACAGCCTGCAGCAAGTGCAGATCTCGACTCTACCAGGCAATGGCTCCCTGAAGCTGAATGGTGCTGCGGTAACGGATGATCAGGTTATCAGTAAGGCGGATATTGATGCCGGGTTACTGGTGTTCAGCCCTGATGCCAACGAAGCGGGTAATAATTATGCGAATGTCGGCTTTAAAGTACATGATGGTACCGAGTTCTCGGCCAGTGAAAACACCCTGACATTTAACGTCAATGCGCTGGCCGATACACCTGTGCTGAACAATATCAGTACCGAAGTGCTTAACAGTAACTTTAACGGTGGCAACCAGGATGGCTGGCAGGAGCATAACCCCTATGGTAGTGGCAGCTCGGCCTTCCAGAACAACCAGTTATACAACTGGAATGGCCGTGAAGTGTTCCGTGATGTAGATACCAGTGACAGCTCGGTGCAGACCTACGAGCTGACATTTACCCTGTATCACAACAAAAACCCCTACCACACGTCCAATATCTGGGTGAAATGGGGTGGTCAGACAGTTGCCACTTATACTGAGTCCGCAGGATCCGGTACTGTGACGTCTACCAAGACAATCCGCCTGCAGGCCAGTGGTGATCCTACAACGCAGCTGCGCTTTGATCAGGACACCATGTACTTCAAGCTGGATAACATCAAGATCAACAAAGTGATTGAGACGGATGAAGATACAGCACTGAGCCTGCCTGATCTTGGTCTTGCACTGGTTGATACTGATGGTTCAGAAACCCTGACAGCTGAAGTTACAGGTGCTCCTGCCGGTGCGGTACTGACTGATGGTACCAATACGGTAACATCCGATGGTTCTGCAATTGATATCTCTGGCTGGAACTCTGCCAGTCTGCAAATCACGCCACCGGCTGACAGTTCGGATGATATTAATCTGACCTTTACTGCAACATCGACTGATAGTAATGGTGATACGGCGACAACCAGTGAGTCGATGTCAATTACTGTTAATGCGGTGAATGACAAACCGGTTACTGAAGATGGCAACCTGATGTTGCGCCAGGGGGACAGTTACAGCTTTGATGCGAATGACTTCAAGTTTACCGATGTCGATAGTGGCGACAGCATGCAGTCGATCACTATTACAACGCTGCCTGCATCCGGCTCGCTGACTCTGAACGGGGCAGCAGTAACCGCTAATCAGGTGATCAGCCTGGCTGATATCGATCAGCTGAAATATATAGCGCCGACATCAGATGAGGATGTAGGTACCAGTTTCGGGTTTACCGTCAGTGATGGTTCATTATCCAGTGATGCTCAGTCATTTGCTCTGAATGTGAGGGGTACACTGTCTGATAACTTGCTGAATAATGCCAGTGCCCAAAATGGTACCAGTGGTTGGAATATTATCGCCAACGGTGGTGCCGGCTGGGGCACGGAAGGTACCAGTCATGATGGTGATGGCAAGAGTTGGGGAACGTCATACCAGTGGAACAAGAAGTCGCAGACAATTGACTTGCTTGCCAAAGGCTTTACAGCGGAGCAGCTGGACAGTGCACCAGATATCAGTATCAGTGACTGGTATAAAGATGATCACGCCAATGACAGTTACTATCTGAAAGTCCAGCTGCGTGATGCTGGTGGCAATACCATAGCTTCCTATGATACCGGAACCCTGACGGCGAAAGACAACTGGCAGGAAGCCAGCAAGGTGTTCAGTAATTATGGTGAAGGTGTTCGCTCAATCTACTTTGAACATGGTGGTAAGGACAGTGAATACTGGGGCGGTCAATATGGTGCCCGGATTGATGACTCTGAAGTCGTAATCAAGGTTGGTGATGTCGAACTTAAAGGTTCCGCTGACGACGATATTATCCAGGGTAGTGAGCGGGCAGATACCATCAAAGGCGAAGGTGGTGCTGATACCTTGCTGGGTGATGATGGTGCGGATCTGATCTTTGGTGGTGCCGGTGATGACACCATCAAGGGCGATGATGGTCAGCCTGTTGCCGTCAATCTGGATGCGGCCTTTATATCCTCAGCCAGTGCAGTAACGCTGCCTGCGGCAACAGGTCTGAAGGCAGAAGTTTTCGATACCAGTACAGTGTTCTCTAATCTGGATCAGGCTATCAGCCTGGTAACCAATAACAATCCGAAGGCGACGTTTACTGCTTCAGAATTTAATTATCATCGAAGTGGCAGTAATCAACTGGCAGACTTCATAGGTAGTGATGGTAATGATATTACCGGTCACGCGGATATGTCTGACCAGACTTTTGCCCTGAAGATGACCGGTTATATCCGTTTATCAGCAGGCACACATGACTTTAATGTGGCCTCTGATGATGGCTTCCGCCTGAAGATCAATAACGAAACGGTGACTGAGTTCACTGCACCACGGGGTGTTGCTACCAGCTCAGGTAACTTTACAGCACCACAGGATGGCCTCTATGAAGTAGAGCTGATCTATTGGCAGGGTAATGGTGGTGCCGATCTGGATATCACCAGCAGCACCGCAGAACCGTTCCAGTTCTACGATATGTTGCCGGCAGGAGCCGAACTGGTAACGGGTCAGGACTATTATGATCTGCCGACACCGGATGTAACTGTGGATGTTGCCAATGGTGTATCACTCTCCGCGGGTACTGATAACGGTGATGGAACCTGGACACTTAAGGGCAGTGACCTGAATGGCCTGACCATGACCGGCTCCGGAAACAGCTGGGATGACAGCTTAACCTTTACTGCCAACAAGCAAACCAAACGCAGTATTGCGATTGGTGACTCCAGTTTTGAAAGTCAGGCGCTGGGCGATAGCAGTTATGTTCACAATCCGGCTTCCAGTGCATGGACCTTCAGTGGTTCGAATTCAAACGGTATTCACGATTACGACAGTAATGCCTTTGATGAACAGTCCTCTGAAGGTACCGATGCGGGCTTCATAAATGACGATGGTGGCACCATCTCTCAGACACTGTCCGAGAACTTCAATATCAATACGACCTATCAGCTGCAGGTTGATATAGGTAACCGCAAGAGTGTTGCCGGTCTGGCTGATTATGAAGTAAGAATCAAGGCGGGTGGCGTAGTACTGGCTTCCGATGGATCAGTATCTCCGGCAGAAGGGCAGTTCGAAACACTGACCCTGAATCTGAATGGATCTTCAATTGCGGCGAACTCGCCTGCGGTTGGCCAGCCCATTACCATTGAACTGGTTAAAATCAGTGGTCCCCAGATTGCCTTTGATAACGTCAGAATGACAGCTGTTACGACGGAGCAAGTGGCTCAGGAAACAGTTAATACCGATCAGAGTGACCAGATAACCGGTGGCGCTGGTGATGATGTTCTCACCGGTGGTAATGATGCTGATACATTTATCTGGAACAGCGGTGATCTGGGGACGGCCGAAGCGCCTGCCGAAGATACTATCACTGACTTCCAGGCCGGCCAGGGTGGCGATATCCTTGATCTTAGTGATGTGCTGGTGGACGACACTGAACCGCTGGAAGACTATCTCAGCCTGAACTTCGAGAATGGTAATACCACTATTGAAGTGAAGCCTGATGCCAATGGCGGGGTAACCCAGAAGATCAAGCTGGAGGGTGTCGACTTGTCAGGTTACGGCGGTGGTACCAATGATGCCGAAATCCTTAATAACCTGCTAAGTGACGGTAACCTGCAGATTGATCCCTGATATTCGGTAAACCTTCCACTTCCAATCAAAAGCCTTTAATCCTCGTGGATTAAAGGCTTTTTCATATTCTGCAGAATGTAATGCTTTTGTGCTTTGCTGAATGGTCGTAAGCTGGAAAAAACAGTCTATGCGGAGTTTTGTGCTTAATGACTATTGTTGCCCTCAATTATACCGGTATGCAGCTTGATCGAGCCGGTGCTGCCAGAAATGCCCCCGGCTGGAGTGAACAGCAGTTACAGCGGAAAGAAGCCCGAATTGTTCCACTGTGGCGGTATCAGCATCTGGTATCCCATCCTGATACTCAAGCAACCCCGAAGCTGGTGACGTTGAGCCTGGCAGAAGCGCGTGCTGCCCAGCCGAACCTGGGAGATCTTGTTTTTCTCGGATTATGTGAGCAGGAACAGCCCTTCTTTGCGGCTGATTTTTCCAGTCTGAGTGAGTCAGATGCGGGAAGTGTGAAGCCTGATTGTGAACTGTATGACCTGCGTCGTATTGGCCCTTTAATGGATCAGGGAGAAGCTTCAATGATGGCTTACTCCAGAGCCATGCTTTACTGGCATCGACACCATCGCTTCTGTGGACGGTGTGGATCGCATACAGAGAGTCGACGTGGTGGTCATATGCGTCAGTGTATGAATGATAAATGCGGCAAGGAAATATATCCCCGAACAGACCCTGCCATTATTACGCTGGTGGAAAACAGACCTGCTCCCGGTGAACAGCCCAAATGTCTGCTGGGCCACAGTAAACGGTTACCTCAAGGTGTGTACTCAACATTGGCAGGCTTTGTTGAACCGGGAGAAAGTCTGGAGGAAACGGTCGTTCGGGAAGTTGAGGAAGAGTCTGGTGTCGTTGTTGATCAGGTGAAATATATGGCCTCCCAACCCTGGCCTTTCCCTGGTTCCATTATGGTGGCCTATCGCGCCACAGCGAAAACCACCGCGATTACCATTGATGAAGAAGAGCTGGATGATGTGCGCTGGTTCTCGCTGGAGGAAGTTCGCCAGTTTGGGGAGTGGGAAGATGAAACGGCAGAATTCAGACTGCCTCGCCCGGATTCCATAGCCCGCTTTCTGGTTAATTCCTGGTTGCAGGATCACGCCGGGAAATAGGCAAACTGTCAGGCTTTCTAATCAGGAGAACGGTGCATACAAAGCGGATCTAACCTGCTATTTTCCCTTCACCGAACTTGACTGACAGAGGGCAGGGAATGACAACAGCAAAGAAAGTTGCCTTTTTGGGACTCGGTGTAATGGGTTACCCCATGGCAGGTCACCTGGTAAAGCACGGTTACGATGTCTGTGTTTATAACCGCACGACTGCCAAAGCCGAGCAATGGGTGAAGGAATATAACGGCCAACTGGGACTCACTCCGGCAGCTGCAGCAGAAGGTGCTGATATCGTGTTTGCCTGTGTCGGCAATGATGATGATATCCGTCAGGTCACTGTGGGTGCCGATGGTGCGTTCAGCAGTATGAAAGCAGGCGCTGTTTTTGTGGATCACACTACCGCTTCTGCGGCAGTTGCCCGGGAGCTGGCGGTTGCTGCCGAGCAGCATGAACTGGCCTTTATTGATGCTCCGGTTTCCGGGGGGCAAGCCGGTGCTGAAAATGGCGTGCTGACGGTTATGTGTGGCGGCCAGCCGGAAATCTTTGAACAGGTTAGTCCGGCTATTGACAGCTTTGCCCGTTCGGTCAAATTAATGGGCCCCGCTGGTAGTGGCCAGTTAACCAAAATGGTTAACCAGATCTGTATCGCCGGTGTGGTGCAGGGACTGTCCGAAGGTCTTAATTTTGCCCGACAGGCCGGACTGGACCCGGAAGCTGTAGTCGAAGTCATTTCCAAAGGCGCAGCCCAGTCCTGGCAGATGGAAAACCGTTACCAGACCATGGCGGCCGGTGAATATGAGCATGGCTTTGCAGTAGACTGGATGCGCAAGGATCTGGCGATCTGCCTGGAAGAAGCCCGCAATAATGGCATTTCACTACCACTGACCGCGCTGGTGGATCAGTTCTATGCTGATGTCCAGAACATGGGCGGTGGTCGATGGGATACTTCAAGCCTGCTGGCACGGCTGGAAGCGCTGAATTTCAGCGATAAATGATCCGTTCCGAATACGCCCATTTTACGGGCGGTTCTTATATACTACTCACTTTTTTAGCGGAAGCTTCACCGACGTGCTGGATATGCCGGTATCAAGCGGTTCCCGAGCTTCCGTGCTTGCCAACTTAACCGAGATTTCTCCCCCGGTGGGAATTGTGTATGAAGACTAATGAAATACGTTCTGCTTTTCTTGAATATTTCAGGGAAAACGGCCATGAGGTAGTTGCCAGCAGTTCACTGGTTCCTCATGACGACCCGACCCTGCTGTTCATCAATGCCGGAATGAACCAGTTCAAGGATCTGTTCCTGGGCCGTGAAAAGCGCGACTATACCCGTGCCACTACTGCACAGAAGTGTGTTCGTGCCGGCGGCAAGCACAATGACCTGGATAATGTCGGTTACACTGCGCGTCATCACACCTTCTTTGAAATGCTGGGTAACTTCAGCTTCGGCGACTACTTCAAAAAAGAAGCCATTCATCATGCTTGGAGTTTCCTGACTGAAACCCTGAAGCTGCCGAAAGAGCGTCTGTGCGTTACCGTTTATGAATCCGACGATGAAGCCTATAACATCTGGCTGAACGAAATCGGTGTGCCGGCCGAAGATATTATTCGCATCGGTGACAACAAGGGCGCTCCCTACGCTTCTGACAACTTCTGGCAAATGGGTGATACCGGCCCCTGTGGTCCGTGTACCGAAATCTTCTTTGATCACGGTGATCATATCTGGGGTGGTCGTCCGGGGACACCGGAAGAAGACGGTGACCGTTTCATTGAAATCTGGAACATCGTCTTCATGCAGTACAACCGTCATGCCGATGGAAAGATGGATCCGCTGCCCAAGCCTTCCGTTGATACCGGCATGGGGCTGGAACGTATTGCTGCGGTCATGCAGCATGTGAACAGTAACTATGAAATCGACCTGTTCCAGTCACTGCTGAATGATGCGTCCAAGCTGCTGGGTGGAGTTGCCACTACCGAAGGCTCGCTGCGTGTTATTGCTGACCATATCCGCTCCTGCAGCTTCCTGATCAGCGATGGCGTTATGCCGTCCAACGAAGGTCGTGGTTATACCCTGCGCCGGATTATCCGTCGTGCCTGCCGTCACGGTCACAAGCTGGGTGCTGAAGGTGCTTTCTTCCACAAGCTGGTTGCAGCACTGGTCAAGGTGATGGGCGAAGCCTATCCGGATCTGGTCAAGAACCAGGCCCAGATCGAACGTACCCTGCTGAAGGAAGAAGAGCAGTTTACTCGTACCCTGGACAAGGGTATGAAACTGCTGGAAGAAAGCATCGCCAAAATGGAAGGGGATGTGATCTCCGGTGATACCGTCTTCACTCTGTATGACACCTACGGCTTCCCGGTTGACCTGACCGAAGATATTGCCCGCGAGCATCAGCTGACCGTTAACAAGGACGGTTTTGAAAAAGCGCTGGAAGCCCAGCGTGAACGTGCCCGTGCCTCCAGCAAGTTTGGTCTGGACTACAACGATCAGCTGGATATCAAGGGTGAAACCGAGTTCACCGGTTATACCGAGCTGGAAGGTGATAACACCATCGGCGCGCTGTTTGCTGAAGGTCAGCCGGTTGAGCAGGCTGAAGCAGGCCAGAAGGCGACTATCGTACTGTCTGCGACGCCGTTCTATGCCGAGTCCGGTGGTCAGGTCGGTGATACCGGTATGCTGGTAACCCGCAGCGGCAAGTTCCGGGTACTGGATACGACCAAGCAGGGTGCCAACCACCTGCACGCGGGTGAGGTGGTCGAAGGCAGTATTCGTGTTGACGACAATGTGCGTGCGACAGTTGATGCTGATCAGCGTGCGGCAACCGCTCTGAACCACTCTGCAACACACCTGCTGCACGAAGCTCTGCGCCGAGTGCTGGGTGAACACGTACAGCAGAAAGGCTCGCTGGTAAATCCGGAGCGCCTGCGTTTTGACTTCTCTCACTTTGAAGCGGTCAAGCCGGAAGAGCTGCGTGAAGTCGAGCGGATGGTAAACAGCCAGATTCGTGCGAACACTGCCGTAGAAACTGAAGTCACCGACATGGACACTGCTCGTGCCAAGGGTGCCATGGCACTGTTTGGTGAAAAGTATGGCGACACTGTTCGTCTGCTGAGTATGGGTACAGACAGCTTCTCTGTTGAACTGTGTGGTGGTACTCACGTTGAGCGCACCGGTGATATCGGTCAGCTGAAGATTGTTTCCGAGTCAGGTATTGCGTCTGGCGTGCGCCGTATTGAAGCGGTAACCGGTGAAGCCGCTGAGCTGTGGCAGGAACAGAACGATGACCGGCTGCAAGCTGTTGCCGGTATGGTTAAAGCCAGCCGTGACAATGTTGAATCCAAGGTACGTGCTGCACTGGAGCGCAACCGCCAGCTGGAAAAAGAACTGCAGCAACTGAAGCAGCAACTGGCTGCTGCAGCCGGTGCTGATATGGCATCCCAGGCTAAAGAAGTGAGCGGTATCAAACTGCTGGCTACTATTCAGGAAGGTGCTGATCCCAAGTCACTGCGTGATACGGTTGACCAGTTGAAGAACAAACTGGGTTCCGGCGTTGTGATGCTGGCTGCGGTTAACGGTGACAAGATTGCACTGGCAGCCGGGGTGACCCAGGACTTGACCAAATCCATCAAGGCGGGTGACCTGCTGAAGATGGTTGCAACCCAGGTTGGAGGCAAGGGCGGTGGTCGTCCTGACTTTGCCCAGGGTGGCGGATCCGATGCTGCCGCATTGCCGGCCGCTATGGATAGTGTTGAAAGCTGGGTCGCAGAACAGCTGTAGTAAACACGCGGAGTGAACAAAAACGGGGCTTTTAAAGCCCCGTTTTTGTTAAAAAAGATTAGTTTTGTTGAGTAATTGGTCTGAAGCCCCTGAAAATACAGGGCTGTATGGTTTTCATCGCTGAGTATTGGTGATACATTGCCGATCCCGGCATTGATAAAGAAAGTTATAAAAAAGATGGCGCTTCTAGTACAAAAATTTGGTGGTACTTCGGTTGGTACCGTAGAGCGCATCAAGGCCATTGCCGAGAAGGTCAAGCGGTTCAGGGACCAGGGTGATGATGTCGTTGTTGTTGTTTCTGCCATGAGCGGAGAGACCAACCGATTGATTTCCCTTGCTCACGAGATTCAGGATCAGCCGGAAGCCAGAGAGTACGACGTACTGGTTTCCACCGGTGAGCAGGTCACTATTGCCCTGCTGTCCATGGCGCTGGAATCCCTGGGTTGTTCTGCCCGCTCCTACACCGGCAGCCAGATTGCAATTACCACCGATGATGCTCACTCCAAGGCCCGTATCCAGAAAATTGAAACCGAGAATATTCGCAAGGATCTGGATGCCGGTCGTGTCGTTGTTGTTGCCGGCTTTCAGGGTGTTACCGAAAAGGGAGCTATTACCACGCTAGGTCGTGGTGGTTCCGACACCACTGCAGTAGCACTTGCTGCAGCTCTGGAAGCGGATGAATGTCAGATTTATACCGATGTAGACGGCGTCTATACCACCGACCCCCGGGTGGTTGAAGGTGCCCGCCGGCTTGACAAGATTACCTTTGAAGAAATGCTGGAAATGGCCAGTCTGGGTTCTAAGGTATTACAGATTCGTTCCGTTGAATTCGCCGGAAAATACAATGTTCGCCTGCGTGTGTTGCATAGTTTCCAGGAAGGCCCCGGTACGCTGATTACAATTGATGAGGAAGACGAGATGGAACAGCCAATGGTGTCAGGGATTGCGTTTAACCGTGATGAAGCCAAACTGACCATCAAAGGCGTGCCGGATATTCCTGGTGTTGCATCCCGTATCCTTGGTCCTGTTTCTGCAGCGAACATTGAAGTGGACATGATTGTCCAGAACGTTTCTGAAGATCGCACCACCGACTTTACCTTCACTGTACACCGGAATGATTTCCAGCGTGCACAGGAAGTCGTAGCGCAGATTGTTGAAGAGCTGGGTGCCCGGGAACATGACGGTGATAACAAGATCGCCAAGGTTTCCATTGTCGGTGTTGGTATGCGTTCCCATGCGGGTGTGGCGACCCGGATGTTTGAAGCGCTGGCGAAAGAAGGGATTAACATCCAGATTATTTCGACTTCGGAAATTAAAGTCTCCGTTATTATTGCGGAAAAATATCTGGAACTGGCTGTCAGGGCACTACACTCAGCGTTTGAGCTGGACCAGCTGCCAGCGGCCTGATTCAGCCTTCTGCATGTGTAATTTTGTTTCTATTTAGAGTCAGAGTACAGAATTGCCTTGCAAGAGCTACGAGCGTGCAATATTTTGTTGGAATCCACGGTCATGCAGTGAACTATATGGCTGTGGATGACTCAATAATAGGGCGATTACTGGTAAAAGTACGCATGGAAATGCTGCGGCAGGTGTCTAAACTTGCTATGCTGCGCGTATTTTATCACTTTTTATGGGTGTATCCCTATCCTATAGGGCGGCGGCTGTATCTGTGTATCGGTAGCTCTTGGTTGGCAGTTCTGTGGTTTTGTAAGCGGGTGAGCTGACCTGCATTATCACTTAACGTGAATGCTGTGAGAACGTGATCCGGTTATGCGTTGTGAGACCAGGGCTGGTTTGAGGTAGCGCTTGATGTGGGTGAAATAACCCTGAGTGCTGAGTTCTTTGTAATCCGGCCTTTTCATTTGAATGCTCTGGATATTGGTGTTTAAAGGGAAGGTTTTGCACGAATAAAGGCGCGCGAGTGGCGGTACTGCTTTGGCAGTGGGTTGTGTGTCACTGGACGCTGGATTAACGGTCATTGTCTTTTTGAGATGTAATAAGGAGATTGTAATGCTGATTCTGACTCGCCGTGTTGGAGAAACCTTAATGGTTGGCGATGACGTCACCGTGACAGTCCTGGGCGTAAAAGGTAACCAGGTCAGGATTGGAGTGAATGCGCCCAAAGAAGTGGCCGTCCACCGAGAAGAAATTTATCAGCGCATCCAGAAAGAGCGGGAGGGTGACACCCCCAATACTGCGGTCTGATCTTTTTCTCAAAATTAAATTCAGCCGGAGTGTTTCTGCTCCAGAAACAATGACCGAAGAAAAGCGCCTGATGGCGCTTTTCCTTTATATGGTCTTCCTCTATATGAAATCAGGATAATTCGTTCTGCTTTCGCCCGTATACTACCTTTCTAATGCCGCATAAATAATGATCCGTCATTCTTGATTCCGGCTGCTGAAATCAATCGTCACTTTTTATTTTCTCGTCCTGTGGCGCACCCATTAAAATAATTTGTTAGTCGTTGTTATTAATAAGTCACTTGTCTTGTAGTGGTGAGAGCCTGGCTTGTTAATTGCTGGTGTATCCAGAGAGTACGGATCAGGGCTGCAGGCTGGCTGTGGTATTCGGATCCGGGAAAAAAGTCTTTGCATTCAGGCTGATTCTGTATATTATGTGCGCCGTTCCGGTGAGGTGGCCGAGTGGCTGAAGGCGCTCCCCTGCTAAGGGAGTATACGGTTTGTAGCCGTATCGAG
Source organism: Spongorhabdus nitratireducens (assembly GCA_947387575.1). Classification (GTDB taxonomy): domain Bacteria; phylum Pseudomonadota; class Gammaproteobacteria; order Pseudomonadales; family Endozoicomonadaceae; genus CANDOC01. Next base: position 338 of record CANDOC010000010.1, on the reverse strand, counting down.
GGTTCGAATCCCTCCCTCACCGCCATTTATTGCTTTCGGTTTTCACTGCTTGCTTTGATGGCGAAAAACATTATTCTTCGGAACCTATAGCGCGCTCGTAGCTCAGCTGGATAGAGTACCTGGCTACGAACCAGGCGGTCGGAGGTTCGAATCCTCCCGAGCGCGCCATTTTTGGGCTCACCGCTATAGCCTTGCTAAAGAATATAGTGGTGGGCTTTGAATCTCTTCTTGCCAAAGTGCATTTGGATGATTCAGTAGCTAGTAAGTAAAAAGTTTTGCGCGCTCGTAGCTCAGCTGGATAGAGTACCTGGCTACGAACCAGGCGGTCGGAGGTTCGA
>CANDOC010000009.1 GCA_947387575.1 Spongorhabdus nitratireducens | reverse complement strand
TGGGTGATGACGGGATCGAACCGCCGACCCTCTGCTTGTAAGGCAGATGCTCTCCCAGCTGAGCTAATCACCCTGAAATCTGCGCTGCACTTTACCGTGCAACTTGTGATAAATCAACAACCTGATTTATCAAACACGCTTAAAACAAAATATTGTAAAGCGTGGCGGACCGGACGGGACTCGAACCCGCGACCTCCGGCGTGACAGGCCGGCATTCTAACCAACTGAACTACCGGTCCGCATTCTTTTTCAATTGCCTTGATTGCCTGTCGTAATCAAAACAATAAAATGTGGTGGGTGATGACGGGATCGAACCGCCGACCCTCTGCTTGTAAGGCAGATGCTCTCCCAGCTGAGCTAATCACCCTGAATGATCATTAATTGATCTGCCCTGATATGCGTCGTTGACCGCTCATCTCAGGACGGCGCGAATTATAAGCAGGGGATTGTTCAGACTGCAAGTCCGAAAGTGCAAATTTCGGTAAATACGTTTTATGATATCAACCAGCTTTATCTGTATCTGATTTTCATTTCTTCTATATAGAAGCATCGTCTTTTATTCAGACATGCTTTACTTCACTCACAATGGCGCCCTCAAGGGAGCAGAATCCGTTTATGTGGTTTAAAAATCTTATCCTTTATCGCTTTACCCAAACACTGGAAACAGATAACGAGACACTTGAGACCAAACTGGCTGAAAAGCGTTTTCGCCCCTGTGGCTCCCAGGACACTGTGACCTATGGCTGGGTTTCCCCTCTGGGTGAAGACAGCGAGATGCTGACGCATGTTGCCGGTCAGTGCACAATGATCACCGCCTGCAAGGAAGAAAAAATTCTTCCTGCTTCCGTTATTCGTGAACATGTAGAGGAGAAGGTTCAACTTATAGAAGCTGAACAGGGCCGCCAGGTTTTCCGTAAGGAAAAGGAGAGCATTAAAGAAGAAGTCATCCAGACTTTGCTGCCTCGAGCCTTTACCCGCCGCACTAAAACCTTTGCCTATATCGATCGCCAGCACGGCTGGATGATTGTCGATGCAGGCAGTTTTAAAAAAGCCGAAGAGATGACTGCAGCATTGCGTCAGGCCATTGGCAGCTTGCCGGTTGTTCCACCGGCGCTTAAAACAGCACCTACCGCAACAATGACACAGTGGATCAAGGCAGGTGACATTCATATGCCCACCAGTTTCTCCCTTGGAGATGAGTGTGACCTGCGCGACCCAGGCGATGAAGGCGGTATTGTTCGCGCCCGCCGTATGGATCTGGGTGCTGAAGAGATCACTCATCATTTGGAAGCAGGCAAACTGGCAAACCGCCTGGCACTTTCATGGAATGAGGATCTGAGCTTCGTACTCGGAGAAGATCTGATTATTCGCCGCTTGAAATTTGGTGACCTGCTGCAGGAGCAAGCTGAGGAACAGGGTGGTGAAGACCGGGCCAGTCAGTTTGATGCCGACTTCAGCATCATGCATATGACACTGGCACGCTTTCTGGGTGAACTGGTCAATGTGCTCGGCGGTGAAGTTGAGAAGTAATCACTAGCGATAAGACTGCTAACATCCAGCCCTTCTATGTAGCTTTCTGCGTAGCTATGTAGAAGGACTGGATAAAAGCTTATCAGTGCATCAGGCTAAATAACCGGTTGCGATATCGCTTGATCAGAGGGTCACCCTTTTCCAGCTGGGAGAAAATCTGCAACATCAGTTTGCGGGCACCATCATCCCGAAACTCACGGTCAACCCGGATAATAAACAGCAGCGATTCCAGAGCGGCTTCAGCCTCATTAGCCAGCACCTGATACATAGCCAGCTGGTAACGGGCTTCATGATCTTTTTCGTTGGCTTCCAGGCGCCCTTCGAGTACCTCCCGCGGTTCGGCATCACCCATCTGATCAACAAAAGCCAGACGGCTGCGAGGACCGGCAGCTTCTGCAAGATCAGCCGGCAGTGCATCCAGAATCATTCGTGCCTGATCGGTGCGTCCCAACTTCAACAACAACTCAGCCTGCAGCACCTGCAGAGCATTATTCTCAGGCTCCTGCGCCAGAATATGTTGCAACAGTTGTAGCGCTTCTTCTGTCTGGCCATTTTCAAGTAGCAGATCAATTTCCGCCTTGACCTTTTCAGCCGGACTCATAGTCAGCTCATCCAGAATCTGGCACAGATCACTTTCCTGCTGTACACCTGCCAGCACAATAGGCTGACGGTCGGCACTCATGGCAACCTGCCCCTTATCCAGAAAGATTAATGTCGGAATACTGCGCACACCTAATTGCTGCATCAGCTGATGCGCCAGCCCCTGCTGAGCTTCTGCATCCAGCTTGGCCAGAATAAATTTTCCCTGATAAGCCTCTACCAGCTTCATCAGAACAGGTAATTGCTGTTTGCAGGGCTCACACCAGTCTGCCCAGATATCCAGCAACACGGGAACTGTCTGGGATTTTTCCAGAACTTCTGCCCTAAAATTCTCGGCAGTAACCTCAATGACATGTGACATCTGCATCATCTGACCGCATCCATAACCAGGTGAATTGAAAATTTGTTATTTCGAAGAAAAAAATTTTCATTTTTTCTCTTCAAAACTCTGTTTACCCACAGGCAGAGTTCTATTTTTTCCACCATTATCCACAACAAAAAGTTACTCACAGTTTCTGTGGATAAGTATGTGGATTAATCTTGCACAAAGGGTTGAAACGCCTGTAAACACTTGCCTTCCAGCAAATTGATCATTTTTTAACCAATCAAAAAAACCATGAAAATCAGCAAGTTACAGCACCAGAAAACTAACACTAACCCTTTATGCACATCCCTTGTAATTTTTTTGCAAAAAAAGACTGTGCTTTTATCCAATGTGCATAAGAAGGCCCGGGCAATCCATACCGGATCGAATTAACAAGGTCAATAGCCAGAAGTAGCAGAGAACAAAAAAAACGCAAATAAATTATTTGAGGTTTTTATGTGGACAACTTTTTGAGAGGGTTGGTCTGTTAATAGAAACCGGTGAATGGCGAACGGTATGAAAAGAGAAGTTCGAACCTGCTTCATCATTCATACCATTCACCTGTCACTATTCACTGCTTAGGCAATAAGCCCATACTCATCCCGGAGAATATCAATAATCTCGGAACGGGGATTATCTGAAAGCTGGAGTTTCTTGCCGATTATCTTTTCAGCAATGCCAACATAGGTCTCGGATACTTTCATCAGTACAGAGGCTGGCAGCGCGTTATCCTTCGCCAGGGCCTGACGCTCCTCCATCCGATCCTTATTCAGCAGTACATCAGGATCCGGGAAGTGGCTCAACAGTAACTGACGGAAGCTCTCCTTGGAATTTTCTACCACTTTGCCTTCGCGGTAAGCAGGACCATCCCAGATACGGGAGGAGTCCGGTGTACCCACCTCATCCATATAGATCAGTTTTTCCTGACCACTGGCATCAGTGACATAGCCAAACTCAAACTTGGTATCGACAAATACCTGATCCAGTTTCGCCAGCTCATTACTGATGACGTCAAAACCTTCTTTCAGCAGCTTTTCATACAGGTCGATATCTTCCGGACTACGGAAACTGAACGCCTCATAGTTATTCTCGATATCACTACGGGTGATATTCACATCATCAACAGCAGGCACACCGGGAATACCTTCAAGCACACCTTTGGTTGAAGGGGTAATCAGCAGCTCAGGCAGCTTCTGGTCTTTTTCCAGCCCCTCAGCAATCTGGATGCCGCAAAACTCACGCTCCCCCTTGGCATAGGAACGCCACATGGAGCCGGTAATATACTGGCGACAAATCGCCTCTATCATCACCGGGCGGGCTTTCTGCACAATCCACACCAGCGGATGAGGAATATCCAGAATATGGCTGTCAGCCAGCCCCTGTTCCCGGAACAGCTGGAACCAGTGATTAGAAATAGCATTCAATGCCGCACCCTTCCCCGGTACGCCATTCATGCCACCTTCTCCATGCCAGATGCAGTCAAAGGCAGAAATACGATCACTGATCACCATAATCGCCAGCGGTGCATCGGCAGCAACATCGTAGCCCTTTTCCTGGATCAGGCGACGACTATCTTCTTCTGTCAGCCAGTACACCGAGCGCACTTTGCCACTGTGCACCGGACTGTCGGTACGAATTGGCAAATCGTTGTTAACAGCTAATACCTTGTCAGCAAGACTCATCCGCAGTAGTCCTATTGTTATTTATTTAAGGGCAGCTTCAGCTTTTCACGGTCATATAAAACGAAGCCCCGGCATTGGCCAGGGCTTCATTGTCAAACAGACGGGTTAGTCCAGATTTCGCTCGATCACCTTGAGCAGCTTTTCAGCGACATCGTTCGGTGCCAGATGATCCGCATCCAGCTGGATCACTACCTGGGTTTCATCACCGGCCCGAGCCAGCAATACCTGCAAGGTCATCAGGCCATCTTCATCTTTCAGCTGCGGCTTGTCTTTCTTGCCACCACCGAACAGATTGGCCCAGAAGCCCGGCTCTTCATCTTCTACCGGGATCTCGATATTTTCATTGACCTTGATGTAGTAAATCCCTGCACTGCGGTCACGGTCAGCGACCGGAATACGTGATTTTTCTATCGCACTGCCGACAGCGGCCCAGCTACGTACAAACGGCACTTTCATCTTCAGTACCGGCGCACCACTGCCCTCATAAGCCAGTACAGTCTGTGCTTTCAGATCAAGCGCCTGGTTCTGGGTAGAAGCGGTAACGGCTGCTTCTTCACCAGCCATATAGGCAACCAGTTCATTCAGCAGTACCAGAGTCGGCCCCTGACCACTGTTCTTCCATTCGGAGCCTTCACCACGGCCATTCAGCGGGCGACGCGCATAATTCATTTTGACAGCAGAACCCGCAGCATCAGGCTTCAGCTCGATATGCAGACGAGTTTCTTCTTCCGGGGTGCTGGTGAACCAGCGCTTGATGAAACCCTGCTTGTCGTTTTCCAGCTGCATCCAGCCTGTTTCAAGCGTACCGTTCTGTGAGCTGCTCGCAGTCACCGGCAAACCGGTATTCTCAACAAACTGCACCAGTACCGGCCAGACCTGTTCCGGAGTACGGTCAGTAATCAGACGGGTAACACCATCATGAGTCTGAATGCTGTAGCTGTTGGTATCTGTTCTCAGAGTAACCTGAGGCAGAGGAACATCAGTGCTATCCCGCTCAATATTATTGCTGGCCGGAATCGCTGGAATAGGCATCAGCTCAGCAGTCGCGCGAGGATCCATATCTGCCGGAATTTTCAGTGCCGGTGCTTCACGCTCTTCAGCGTAGTCACCACTTTTATCCCGAAAGTAGCCTTCCTTGCCAAACGGGTTCAGGCTGCATCCGGCGGTAAACACTACCGCACCGGTTACGATCAGGGTTTTGACCGCCAGATTCATTCAATGGCTCTCCTTACCGGAAAATACTGTTGTCCGAAGCATACTGCCTTCCTGCTGCTTTAAAGAAAACAACATGCTGCGGATATCGTTATTCAATCAGGACTTTAACAGCCCGGCACCCTGAAGTGCTTCACGTACAACTGGCTGACAGGCTTCAGACAGCCAGGTCAGGGGAAGACGAATACCTTCCTGCATCATTCCCATCTCAGTCAGCGCCCATTTAACCGGAATCGGGTTGGATTCGACAAACAGGTTGCGGTGTACGGCCATCAGAGATTCATTCAATTCTCTGGCAGCATTCACATCACCGGCGATAGCCAGTTCACACAACTGGCTCATGGCTTTTGGAGCCACGTTTGCGGTCACAGAAATATTACCGTGGCCTCCGGCCAGCATCAGCTCGACCGCGGTTGCATCATCACCGGAATAGATCGCAAAGTTGTCATCACAGCCTTCCAGTAGCGTTCTGGCACGATCAATATCGCCAGTCGCTTCCTTGATTCCGACAATCCCCGGAATCTCCGCCAGCCGGATGACAGTTTCCGGCAGCATATCAACCGCGGTACGACCTGGAACATTATAAAGAATCTGCGGAATATCTACGGCTTCAGCAACAGCTTTGTAGTGCTGAAACAGACCTTCCTGAGTGGGCTTGTTGTAGTAGGGTGTTACCAGCAGGCAAGCATCCGCGCCGGCATCTTTGGCTTTGCGGGTCAGGTGAATGGCTTCTGCTGTTGCATTACCACCGGTTCCGGCAATAACAGGAATGCGTCCGGCCACCTGTTTGACAACACGCTGGATCACATCACAGTGTTCATCCACAGCCAGCGTTGCAGATTCCCCGGTGGTACCAACAGCAACAATACCATTGGTTTTATTAGCCAGGTGAAAATCAACCAGCCGTTCCAGTGCTTCTGTATCAACGTCACCTGATGCACTCATTGGCGTCACCAGCGCGACAAGACTCCCTGTGATCATGCATACACCCCACGGAAATAAAGCGTAATCTTACTGTTGCCGATAATCTTGTACAAGCAAGACACCACACTGCAGTAGTAATTCAACGCAAAGCAAAGGTTGTTTTAGCAGCAAAACACTAAAAAGCCTACTGTTTCGCATGCAGCAAATTCCGAGCTTTCGCTGTCATAAGATGTGTAGTGTATTATTGGGGACATGGCTTGAAGAGAGACCCGGAGCAAGGTCCTTCAACGAGCCATTCTGATGTTGCAATACATCACAACAGAGAATCAGCTGAAGTAACCCGGATAGCTCAATGGATAGTTCAGTGGGAAGCTCCGTGGATGGTTCAGTGGGTAGATCATTGAATAGATCAGAACAATAACACCCAAAAAATGCACTACCGGGTAAGGAATTAGCAGGGCAGCAAGTTTTAGGCTTTAAAAGGTACAGGAAGGAAGATCGGCCAGTACTCCCGGACCCGTACTCCAGAATAGCGCCTCAATCCAGACAGGGTTTAACACCAACAACGATTATCGAGAGCGAACAAGGGAGCATCATGAGCGTAACGTTAGGAAAACCGGCACCGGATTTCACCGCCAAAGCCACAAGTAACCAGACAGTTAGCCTGGAAGATCTCCGGGGTAAAAATGTCGTGCTCTTTTTCTATCCCAAAGACAATACACCCGGCTGTACCAGTGAAGGGCAGGCGTTTACCGAACACTTTGATGCTTTCCATGAAAATGACACCATCATTTTTGGCGTATCAAAAGACGGCCTTGAATCACATGAAACCTTCAAAGCGGCTCAGGCTTTTCCATTTGAATTGATTTCGGATGAAGATGAAGCTCTATGCAAGCTGTTTGATGTGATTCGCCTGAAGACCATGAACGGGGAAGAGTTTATGGGAATCGAGCGCAGCACTTTCCTGATCGACAAGGACGGTATACTGCAGCATGAATGGCGCAAGGTTCGTCTGAAAGGTCATGTAGATGATGTATTGCAAGCATCTTATGCCTTGTGCAACCCGACGCCGGTAGAAGAGCCCAAGAAGCCTGCCGCAACGGATGAAGTTGCCGAAGCTGACTGAGTTAACTTCAGGCTGGTTGCCACACACCGACAACCAGCCCTTTTCTTTCTTGTAAGCCTGCTATTTGAGCAACTTCCCGCTACCCAGGCTCGCCTTCAATTTCTGTTTTTGGCCATGCATTCAAGACGGCTTTAAGCAAGGTTGCCAGCGGAATGGCAAAGAACACACCCCAGAATCCCCAGAACCCACCAAACACCAGTACGGCAACAATAATGGCAACCGGGTGCAGATTAACGGCTTCGGAAAACAGTAAGGGTACCAACACATTGCCGTCCAGTGCCTGAATAATGCCGTAGACAATCATCAGCAGGAAGAATTCGTTTCCCCACCCCCACTGGAACAGACCGACCAGCGCAATCGGAATGGTAACCACTGCAGCACCGATATAAGGAATGACTACAGAAATGCCTACGGCCAGACTTAACAGCACCGCATAGTTCAGACCAAGGTAGAAAAATGCAATCCAGCTGACTGCAGCCACTACAGCAATTTCAACCGCCTTGCCCCGAATATAATTGGATATCTGCTGATTCATTTCCTCAGCAACCTGTTTCAGCAACCGGCGCTCACGTGGCAGACGTGCAGTGAACCAGGCAGTGATTTCCTGTCGATCCTTGAGAAAGAAGAAAATCAGGATCGGAACCAGTACCAGATAGATCAAAAGACCGACAATACCCGGCAGACTGGCCAGGGAAGATGACAATGCCCACTGCCCGAATTTTCCAGCCTGAGCGGTAGAACGTTGAATCAGTGCTTCAATCTGGTCTTCAGAGATAAAACCGGGATAGGTACGCGGCAGCTCCCGCAGCAACTCCTCACCATGAATGACCATTCGGGGCAATTCATTAACAAAGTTCGTTATCTGATCCCACAGCAGTGGTATCAACATGAAAACGAAAAAGAGTAACAACGTCACAAACAACAAAAACACCGTTGTTACCGCTAACAGATGCGGCATGGCAGCCCGCCGCTCCATCCAGCCAACAACCCCCTGCAGCAGATAAGCCAGCAGCATTGATGCGAATACCGGTGTCAGCATGCCTCCCATGGTAATCACCACGGCAAAGCCACAAATCAGCAGCAGCAACAAAACGACTGCTTCTTCATCTGACAGGTAACGCTGGATCCACCCCTTGAAAATTTTAAACATATTTAGATTTTTCATAATGCTTGAATAATTCCCTGCCTGATCCAGCCGACATCACTGTCTGGCAGCGCCTGCTTCAATCCAGTATTTGTATACCCCTTCAGACTCTTCTGCATACTGCAACTGGTGCTGACTCAGTCGAATATAACTATGGATGTCGCGCCATGATCCACTATCGGTAGCAGTCAGCAGCAAGACTTCCCCTGCCTCCATTTTATTCAGCTGCTGTTTACACTTCAGCAGCGGCAGCGGGCAGTTCATTCCGGAGGCATCCAGCTCATGATCAACCTTCACGGGAACATCCATATCAGCCATAACAACAGTCTCTGACAGAAAACATAATTACCCGGCGAGCAGTCTGCACGCGGTACTCCGAATGATACTCTTTGGGCATTCCAACAAATCAGGGTAGAGTGTACCCTATGAAGCGCATTGAACCAGCCTGCTTTTTGTAATGGCTAGGGGCTGTTGACGACCTTGGCATATATTTGTGTGAGCAGAGTATCTCGCTCACGGCTGACTAGAGACGGAACCATTAGCAAATCAATGATAACGCAGCTTGTAAAATCAGTTGCCCGGGGTATTGCTTGCTCAGTAATTGTCGGGACTGGCTTTGTTATAACACCCTCCAATGCAGGTGAACTGCAACTGCCGTCTCTGGGCGACTCCACATCTGCCATTGTTTCCCAGCAACAGGAACATGAACTCGGTCGAGCCTGGTTACAGGTACTTCGCTCCCGGGTCAGCACACTTCCTGACCCCGAGATAAAAAGCTATACCGAATCCCTGATCTATCGTCTGCTCGCTGCCAGTGAAGTGCGCGACCCCCGGCTTGAAATCATTATGATGGATACGCCGCAGTTCAATGCCTTTGCTGTTCCCGGCGGCATTATCGGTGTCAATGGTGGACTTTTTCTCTATGCGAACACCGAGCAGCAATTTGCCTCCGTTCTGGCACACGAACTAGCTCACCTGAGCCAACGCCATTACGCACGCAATGTAGAAGAGGCCAAACGCAGCAGCCTCCCCACTGCAGCAGCTCTGATCGGCAGTATCATTTTGGCCGCCACCACCGGCAGCGATGTAGGTATTGCCGCACTGTCCTCGACGATTGCCGGCGCCCAGGCCCGTCAACTGAGCTTCAGTCGCCAGTTTGAGAAAGAAGCTGACCGGGTTGGTATCCAGACGATGATCAATGCCGGTATGGACCCACGAGCCATGCCGGAAATGTTTGAACAGCTGATGCAATCTGCACGCTTCTCCGGCGGCAGCATGCCGGAATTTCTGCGCACTCACCCGGTAACCGAAAACCGGGTGGCTGACTCCCGAGCCAGAGCTGAACAGTATCCAGCAAAGCCTTATAAGGATTCACTAACCTATCATCTGATGCGTGCCCGAATGCAGGTTCACTATGCTGCATCAACTGAAAACAGTGTCCGCCGGTTTGAAGCTGAGCTGGAAAGTGGCCGAACAGCCAACAAAGACGTAACTCGTTATGGGCTGGCTTATGCACAACTTCGCAATGCCCAGCCACTACAGGCAGAAAAAACTCTGGCCCCCCTGCTGAAACAGGATCCTGAGAACAGCCATTTCATTTACCTTCAATCTCAAATCCTTCTGGCCCGCCAACAACCGGAACAGGCAAAAGCCCTGATAGAGAAGTCGCTGAAAATCTATCCGGGAGATTTAAGTCTGAGTATCAGTCTGGCGAATACCTATGAGCTGCAGAAGGAATATCAGAAGGCTGTCATCGAACTGGAAGCGTTAACCCGCAAGCGTCCGAATGACCCGGATATCTGGTATGACCTGGCCGAAGTCCAGGGCAAGGCTCGCAACACACTGGGCGTACATATGGCACGCGCAGAGTACTTTTTCCTGACCGGAAATATGGATGATGCCCTGCAGCACCTGGAATATGCGAAGAAACTGGCGGGAAGCAACTACGCGCTGGTAAGTCGCATTGATAGTCGAATGGAAGAAGTCAGGGCTTACAAAGAAAAGATGAAGTTCTGAGTCGGGCGACTTCTGACAACAGAGGGAAAGAGAATATGCTGAACAGCAAGGGATTACTGACCATTATTATGGTGGCACTGGCTTTGTCAGGTTGTTCACCGATTCCGGATTTGCCGGGGCCTATAGGCATCCCTGGGTTATAAAATCACATTGAAAAGCACACCTCTCCTATTCAGCTACTGGTGTGCTTATCTTTGGGTTCGAATGCATTTGCAAATAACAAAGGCAAAAGAAAAGCATAGAAAAAACCATTGGGATAAGTAAACAACCTGTCTCCAGTAAAAGTAAAAGTGGCCAGCATTCCAATTAGAACAAAGTCCCATAAATGAGCCTTTCGTCCTTTGAAAAAAATCAGAAAAGGTCTGCGAAACACACATAAAGAAAACAGGAAAAAACCAACAAGACCACTATAAAATAACGTACTGAGATAAATAGAATGGTAATACGCCATTCGATGCTGCGAAGTGAAGTTAACGGCATCTGCAGCAATCCCATGTCCAAATAAAAAGGAGTGATAATCAATAAAAATAGAATTTATCGCATTCTGATAAATTTCAAAACGTGAATTATCTCCTCTTTCAAGCAACCAGATTAGATATTCATTATCAAAAACAAAAGCCGACAAACAAAAAATCACTACCATGACCAAGCAATATGACATATAGCGCACTGACCTGGTTGAAACCAATCTATAAAAAGCGAACGATAAAATCCCAACAATTAGCCCTAAAAAAGCAGCACGAGAACCTATCTCTACCAACCCATATATAAAAACAGCAGTGAAAGCGAAATAAATAATTTTATCTCTAATGGTATTGCAAAAAATGCCTTTCCCTATGGAAAAAATAGCCGCCGACGACAGAAACCAAGCGACTGCATTAGGGTTATCAAATGCACCAAAGCCATGAGTCATATAGCTGTGCTCAACAACAGCATTAGCGAACAATATCAGCGCAGACAATACATAAGCATGGCCCGTGACAATTTTCGATAGTGGGTTTTGTGCCATATAAAAGACCAAATAAACCACTACTAAAGTAGAAAGTATTTTTATCGCAAGATTATCAAACTGCCCTAACTTGGATAGAGGTGACCAAAGCAATGAAGTCAGGCACCACAACATAAATAGAGCAAGAATACGGGTAAAATAATTGGCCCATATCATTTCTAGCATCCTTCTACCGCATAGTAGAAGGACGGGCAGACAAATAGCTACCCGAAAGATATTGACTGCAAGTTTCTCATAACTGACCATGACAAATAGAAGCATGACGAATGACAAAACCCAGGCTGGCCACGCCACTGCCTGAATTTTTTGCATATGGTTTGTCATTCCGTTAGTCCTGTAGCGTTTTGTTTGATCTTGCTTTATTTATGCAATATCGACCAGCAAAAAAAAAGCCCTGCAAGTTGTTTACAGGGCTTTCTTATAAGAGTGGGCAGAAGAGCTTAAGCAATCATTCTGAAGATACCTTTGAGCACTTTCACCGGGTCGTCTTTAATAGACAACTGCTTTATAAGTTCCCTCGCAAAGGACTTATCCCGATTTGCCACCTTGACAAAAGTGCTCACGAGCAGCCTCTTCTTTACCAGCTCATACTTTGGGTGGCCACTATATGCACTGAGAATCTTCATTTCATTTTCAAGCATAAAGCGATAGTTTGAGTGCGTATTACTGCCATGTTTTCTGTAATAAGCAAACAGATCATTCAGAATAACTATCTTGTATCCGGCATTGGCAAGTTTCAGCCACATATACATATCTTCAATCCGGATATCCGGATCATAATCACCAACCTCATCCAGAGCCGATCTTCTGATCATGGCTGTTGGCGCTGCTGGCCCCGGTATGTTTTGCCAGAACAATTCATCAAAACCCAACTCTCTTTCCGGACGGATACGCTGTTTTGCTAGTATTTCACCATTATCATCGATATTTATAATATTTCCGGCACATACCGCAGCATCTGGCCTGCTTTCCAGCATCGCAACCTGCTTCTCTATACGATCCAGGAACATGATATCGTCCGATGCAAATGGACAGATATATTTACCCTTAGCCAGAGACAGCCCTTTATTCAGCGTTTTAATCAAGCCCATATTAGGTTGATGCTCATAATAAAAGCCATATTTCCTGGACATCTCTTCCAGTATTTGCGGGCAGTTATCACTGGAGCCATCATCAAGAACAATCAGCTCAATGTTCTTGTATGTCTGATCAACAATACTGCGGATGGCTTTTTCAACAAACGCCTGATGGTTGTAGCATGGCACTAAAACAGTAACAAGCGGTGAACTATCTACTTCCATTTTCCCTATACCTGATATCAGTTTCGGCCATAAGTATCTTTTATCCGGACGATATCATCCTCACCGAGATAGCTGCCACTCTGGACCTCTATCAGCTCAAGATCAAACTTGCCCGGGTTTTCGAGGCGATGGACAGCGCCTATGGGAATATAGGTAGACTGGTTCTCTGTCAGCAATATTTCCTTATCGCCATTTGTGACCAGTGCGGTACCTTTAACTACAATCCAGTGTTCTGCCCGGTGATAGTGTTTTTGAAGTGAAAGCTTCGCTCCAGGTTTGACAGTAATATGCTTGACTTGGAACCGCTCTCCACTATCAATTGAGTCGTAGGCTCCCCACGGGCGGTAGGCTTTCCGATGAAGCTTTGCTTCTGATCGCTGGTCGGCTTTGAGCGACTCCACGATTTTTTTGACATCCTGCACCCGATCCTTGCTGGCGACCAGTATGGCATCGTCACTTTCAGTAATGATCAGGTCATTTACGCCAACTGTAGCGATCAGTTTCTTTTCACTACGGATCAAACTGTTGCTCGTGTCATGCAGCAACACATCGCCCTGAACAGCATTCCCGTTTTGATCTTTCCGGGCGATATCCCACAGGGAAGACCAGGAACCCACATCAGACCAGCCTGCATCCAGAGGGACGACAAAAGCATCCTCTGTCTTTTCCATCACCGCATAATCGATGGAGTCATCCGGACAAGTTTTAAATGCAGTCTCATCCAACCTGACAAAATCCATATCAGGATGCTCGGTCGCTATAGCCTTGCGGCATGCCTGCAGAATTTCCGGCTGGAACTTCTGCAATTCCTGTAGGTACCTGGAAGCCTTGAACATGAACATGCCAGAGTTCCAATAGTATTCCCCAGAGGCCAGATACTTCTCTGCTGTTTCCCGGTCGGGTTTTTCAACAAACTCCTGAACAGGATAAACACTACCTTGCTGCAAACTCTTCGATTGAGAGTGAGCCTTGATATAGCCATAACCCGTTTCAACATGCGTAGGTACGATACCAAAGGTCACCAGCTTGCCATCCCCGGCAGCCGGTAAAGCGACACTGACAGCTTGATGAAATGCACTCTGGTTCTCAATGACATGATCCGCAGCAAGAACCAGCAACACCGGATCATCACCCTCAGCTACAGCTTTCAGAGCAGCCAAAGCGACAGCGGGTGCAGTATTGCGACCTACAGGTTCCAGAATGATGGCAGAGGCTTTTTGCTGCAGCAGCCTGAATTGTTCTGCAACCAGAAAACGGTGTTCTTCATTGGCAATGACCAGAGGAGCACCTATCCCGGACAAACCTTGCAGCCTGGTTACCGTGTTCTGAAACATGGTCTGCTCATTCACCAGAGGCAAAAACTGCTTCGGATAGAGAGACCGGGACTGTGGCCAAAGACGGCTACCAGAGCCGCCAGACATAATTACAGGAAGAATCGTCATATTTTTGGTCAAGAAGGGGGGAGGAGTCGTAAGCTTCAAATATCAAATTATGAGCACGTCTTGTAATCACATATCTGTTTATTTGAAGTAATCTTTGGTGTGTTGATGAACCTGCTCTGAAGCGAGTAACTCATCTTTGCTATACCACTGATAATTTTGGTGCTGACTATCAGGTAATTGTTCCAGGTCGATATCCAGTGAGATCTCGTATCCAAAAGCAAGATAATGCGTCGTGAAATCAGCACCAGAAAAATTATCTGGATAGAAGTGCTCGAAGGGGGCACTCAGCTTGCTTCTGTCAAAAACAGATTCAACACCCAACTCAGACATCAGTAGCCTTGAAAAAGCAGCACCCAGACGCTCGTCTTTTCGAATACGCCCCCCCGGAACAAACCAGAACCCCTGAGCCGGACGATTGTTTCTCAAACCGAGTAAAATCTTCCCTTCAGAGTTTTCAATCAAAAAATCAATAGACACCAGAGGGGTTGAAGCAACGACCTGTTTAAATTCTTTGTATTCAAGCATGTTCATTTGTTATGCCTGCCTACGACAGGCATAACATCAACTTATCAGAGGTGGGTTTTCAGCAAGTCAGCAACGGCTCGCAGCTCTTTGGCAATATCATAGTGATGATTCCCTATGAACAAGCCGCAGTCATGTACTTTGTCACTGCTTTCAAGTTCACCATGAATATCATAATCAAAGAACTTGACCACCGGGTTGCGGGTAAAGTTACCGGCAACAATTGGCCGAGTCTCGATCTTATGTGCTTTGAAGAGCTCAACGACTTCAGTTCGTTTCTCCAGGCTTTCAAATACAAGCGCAAACCCGAACCAGCTGCTTTCGCCGGTTTGCTTCTGGATTGAAACACCCGGAATGTCGGCAAACAGATCCATAAACACAGCTGCATTCTGTTGCCGCCCTTTAACAATAGAGGGCAGTTTTTCCAATTGCTCTAACCCAAGTGCTCCCGACATATCCAGCGGTCTCAGGTTATAGCCCGGCAGCACAAATCGGAAAGACTCATGGAAAGGGTCATCAGATTTTTCACAAACCCGGTTATCCTTGGGCAAATGACGAGTCCAGCCATGAGAGCGGAGGGACAGCATAATATGATAGAGCTCTTCATCATCCGTCACGACCATCCCGCCTTCCATGGTGGAGATATGATGACTGAAGAATGAGCTGAAGGTGCCCATCACCCCGAAAGTCCCCGCCTGCTTACCATTCAGGGTTGCTCCCATGGACTCACAGTTATCTTCCAGCAACAGAATATCTCTGTTACTGATGATCTTTTCAAGGCGCTGGTAATCAATCGGGTTACCCAACAGGTTGACCGCAAAGATAGCCCGGGTCTTATCCGAAATGGCCTTTTCCAGCTGGTCGAGGTCCAGATTGAGTGTCTCCGGACAAATATCAACGAACTTGATCTTCAGACCATACTGATGGAGCGGATAATAGGTTGTGGACCAGGACACTGCGGGGACAATCACTTCGTCACCAGGCTTCAGGCTGTTCTGCTTCGTATAAAACAGTGCAGCTACTGCCAGCAGATTTGCTGATGAACCTGAATTGACCATCACACAATGCTTGCTTCCAACGTAGCGGGCAAATGCGGTCTCAAATTCTGCAACCTTTTTCCCCATGCTGAACATGTCGCTGTCAATCACTGACTGCAACGCAGCATACTCTTTTTGATCCCAGGTTGATGTGGCCAGAGGAAGCATCAGATAACCTCTTCAAGATAAAATTGGTATGTTTTGCTTAAGCCTTGTTTGAGGCTATGACGGGGCTTCCAGCCCATTTCGGATTGCAGCGAGGTATCAACCAGTTTTTGCTTCATGCCTACTGGCTTGGTGAGATCATGAACAAAACGCCCCTGGTAGCCGACTATTTCCGCAATCGCCTGATAGTACTCATTAATACTGAAGTCATGTCCCAGACCTGCATTGATAAGCTCAGGCGCCTGCTCAAGCTTGTTCAGCATAAATAGGGTGAACTCTGCCAGATCTTCAGCAAACATAAACTCTCGTCTTGCTGTGCCATCACCCCAGATTTCAACAGTATCTTCAGAAGCTTGTTTGGCTTCGTGAATTTTTCGAATAACCGCAGGAATCATATGGGACTTCTCTGGAGCAAACTTGTCCCAGTATCCATATAAGTTGCAGGGGATGATCGTTTTATACTGACGCCCGAACTGGCTGTTTGCATATTGTGCCAGTCTGGCAACAGCAACCTTGGCGATGGCATAACCTTCATTGGTCGGCTCCAGCTCACCTGTCAGAATCACAGACTCCTGAAGAGGGTTCTCCGCTTCCCGGGGATACATGCAGGAGCTGCCAAAGTTAATAAGCCGCTCAATGCCCAGCTCATTTGCTGCCCGTACGACATTACAGCCAATTTGCATGTTAATCAGAGCAAAATCATAAGGGGCAGCAATGTTAGCCTGAATCCCACCTACCAACCCGGCGGAATGAATGACAACGTCTGGAGAACTGTTCTCCAGATACTGCCGAACGGCCTCATAATCCATCAGGTTCAGTGTTTGACTGGAAGGAGCATCAACCTGAAAACCTTTTCGATCAGCAAGGGCGCGAATATTGCGCCCCACCATGCCGGTTCCGCCTGTAAGAAATATTTTCAACCGGCTCACTCCACAGACAATGAGGTTTTGAAGCCGCTATCTCTTAACAGTGCATGGCGTTTAGCGCTGTCGAGGTCTGCCTCAACCATTTCTTCTACCATGGTCTGTAAGGAAGTAACAGGCTCCCATCCCAGCTTCTGTTTTGCTTTGGAGGGATCACCCAGGAGGGTTTCAACCTCTGCCGGCCGGAAGTAGCGGGGATCAACAGCGACAATACACTGCCCGACTGACAGCGCGGGTGCATTATCACCTTCAATAGCAGCCACATAGCCCCGCTCATTGACACCGGAACCTTCCCATTTCACAGTGACACCCAAAGCGCCGGCGGTCATTTCTACAAACTGTCTAACGGAATATTGCACGCCTGTCGCGATAACAAAATCTTCCGGCTTGTCCTGCTGAAGCATCAACCACTGCATTTCAACGTAATCACGGGCATGGCCCCAGTCACGCAAAGCATCCATATTGCCGAGATACAGACAATCTTCCAGTCCCTGAGCAATATTGCTTAAACCTCTGGTGATCTTGCGGGTGACAAACGTTTCTCCGCGTCTTGGCGATTCATGATTAAACAGAATGCCATTACAGGCATACATGCCATATGACTCACGGTAATTTACCGTAATCCAGTAGGCATACATCTTGGCGACGGCATAAGGGGAACGGGGGTAGAACGGTGTTGTTTCCTTTTGCGGAATTTCCTGTACCAGGCCATAGAGTTCAGAGGTAGATGCCTGGTAAAAACGGGTCTTCTTTTCCAACCCTAAAAAACGAATAGCCTCCAACAGGCGCAGCGTACCCAATGCATCAACATCTGCTGTGTATTCAGGAGATTCAAATGAAACAGCAACATGAGACTGTGCGGCCAAGTTATAAATTTCATCTGGCTGTACTTCTTTGATAATACGCGTCAAATTCGAGCTATCGGAAAGATCTCCGTAATGCAATTTGAAGCGCTGCTGCTCAGTATGAGGATCTTCAAAAATATGATCAATTCGGGCTGTATTAAAGGACGAAGATCGGCGCTTTATACCATGAACCTCATATCCCTTATCAAGCAAGAATTCAGCCAAGTAGGATCCATCCTGACCTGTAATGCCTGTGATTAGAGCGATTTTACTCATTGAGAGAACCTTTACTGAAAATCAATCTATGTAGAATTCGCCTTTACAGTCTGACCCAGCTTACAGGCGCTATTTCATTTTCATTTATTCTACTTTCAACAAACCAATTTTTTGGTATACATACAACCTTACCTTGATGGACACTTAAAAAAGCGGGCCATCGACTGAAACCACTATTTGATGTGATAAAATGACGGCATTTCTGCATTAAACGAAAATCAAGGTGCCCCTCTAATCCCGAGTGGCAGTCAACATAATGCATGGGAAAGTCAGTGATTAAATTATTTTTCACCCAATCGATTTCATCCGAAAAAACAAAAAACTCTGGATCATTAAGAGTATCCTTCATATAGTTTATTGCGCTCTGAAAAAACTCAACACCCAACAAACCATGATAAGCCTGTGTTTTTTTATTTTTGTAATCTCCTCGACGAACATGGATACAAACGCTTTCAGGAGTACCCAATATTTTCTTTTCCCATTCTTTTGTTTTTTCGGTCCCCGTACTTTTAACTTGAAACTCTTCTCTAAGGATGCTAACTACGCTCTCATAATATAAAATACTAGGAAAATTTCCTACAAGATAAATATTACTTGGAAGATCAAAAAAATGATCATCAAAATTTAGATCTTTTTCTCTGTACTCCCCCCAGATATTAAACCCTGTTTTTTTATGAATTTTCTTTTTCAATTTGTCAATGCATGACACACCTGTTGATTTTATTGTTTTTTTTATTTCTTCTTCAGTAGCAAACTCAACATCTAGATTAAGATGGTTTAGCCTATATTCAAAAATAGTCCCATCTATGCAGTGCCTAACATCAAGCTTTAGAGACACACCATGGTGCATTGCTAACGCTTTTGCCGCGGCATATACTGCCATTTGATTTGCCAACCCTCCGACTGGCTTAGCAATAATCATTTAAACTCCTAAAATAATAAAACTATAAAAAAGCAATCTATAATTCCACTTTAAAAATCACTGCCAAATTAAAATGAACTTCAATTTAAATTTAAAAATTCGCTCTCAGTTTAATTCCAACTTTTTTATACAATGGCAGCTTAGAATACAGAAAATTAAACTTTATCGACTGATCTCCTGAAAGATCACTCTTTTTCACAAAAGGAAAAACCTCACACAAAACCCTTCCCCACATCTTTTTATTCACAAAGTATTCTTTGGAAAAGCAATACACCTGATATAAAAACATCAGATATGATTCATTATCGAATATACGCTTCTTTTCTTTACATATAGAAAAGTGTTGCTCAACATCACCAATAGATGCTTGCACATTTTTACTGTCAAGAAATTTAAAAACTATCTGTATCATATTTTTTTTGTTCGTGGCTTTTAACTTTTGCGTTGCCTGAGCACTGTGCTGTCGATAAAGATACACAGCCTCTTTCAAATTACCTATTTTAATTCCTTTTTGAAAGGCAAACCTTAAAATAAAATCAAAGTCTTCACCAAAAGAAATACTTTCATCAAAAGTCAAACCATCACTACTTTTTCGATCAAAAAGAATACTGGGTCCGGCTATTGTTCTACCAAAAAAAATTAGGTTAAATTTCAGATCAGAATCTTTTTCTGGATATATTTTTTCCTTCTCTTTAGATCCAAATATATGTAACGCACAGCCACATAAATCCAATCTATTCTCTCTTAAAAACAAAAGCTGCTTCTCAATCCTGTCCTTTCTTGCAAGATCATCTGCATCCTGCAGAGCAATATATCTTCCAAGTGCAACAGATAATCCGTAGTTCCGTGCTGAAGACACTCCTCCATTGTCTTTCTTATAAACTTTAATTCTACTATCTAACAATGCCATTTTTTTTGCAGTAGTTAAAGAGCTATCACTAGACCCGTCATCAACAATAATTATCTCAATATTGGTATAGGTTTGAGCAATTAACGACCTTACAGAATCTTCAAGATACTTTTCGGCATTATAAACTGGAACAATTATACTAACTAAATCATTCACCATATAAAAAACACCTTAATTTTATAACAAACTAAAATTAAGAAGACATCGAAAGAATACAGCCTCTCAATTTTGTGAACAACCATATTCAAAATTATGGTCAGAAGTTAGTCGTGAAAAGAAAAGCTTTAGATCGAACTAAATTCAATTAAACGACGATAATTGCTTCGATATTCTTCGATAGAGTGGTGATCGCACAGATATTTAAAATGCCGGTCACCCGATGTTTTCAGCTGCTCTGCCGTGAGCTGCAGATAATACTCCATTGCATTAGCCAGTGCTTGCGCACTTTTTACTTCTGCAAGCTGCCCCACACTTTCAATGACCGGGCGGATTGATGGAATGTCACTGCCCAGCGTAGGTAATCCTCCACTCATAGCTTCAAGCAGGGAGATAGGCATACCTTCGCTCAGCGATGGCAGGGCAAAAACATCAAATGCCTTGACATACTGCAAGGCATCATCACGCCAGCCAGTCAGTTTTACATGAGCTGCTAAACCTGCTTCATCAATCTGATGCTGTAATGATTTCTCCAGTCTTCCACCACCGATAATAACAACCTGTACTGACGGGTATTTATCCTTTAGAAAACTGACAGCATCGATCAGATATTTCTGACCTTTGACCTCAACCAGACGACCAATGGTTCCGAAAACAAATCTGTTGCGATCGATACCGAGCAACTCTCTGGCCTCTGCCCTGAAAAGCTGTACCCTCTGAGCTCGCTGAATATCTATCGCATTATTTATTGCCAGCGCATTGTGCTCATTTAATCCTTTACAGTGAGTAATCAAATCATTTCGCACAGATTGAGACACACCTACAAAACGCCACTTGTCATCCATATACTTTGTGACTGCTCGCTGACGGTAGCTGCGATCATAGTCCCCGATGCCATGCGTTACACTGATAAACCGCTGAACTTTTAAAAAACGACTAAGCAACAACATCAAGTGTGTCGGCTTGAAGCGGTGGCATATGACTACGTCAAATTGCTGCTGCTTGCAAAATTTATAGAGCTTGAATAAGACCAAGTAGCGCTGAAATCCTTTCAGCTGGCTACTTTTAAACTCAAAGTATACTGAGTTACTTGCAGCACTGGGGAGTTCGTCAGGTCCAGGTTTTCTCTTTAAAAATGCGGAAGTCACTTCAAATTGACTTACCGGCAAGCCTAGAACGATCTGTTCGGCAAGATCAGAAGGGTTGGCACTAAAATTATTCTGCAACTGCAGAACTCTGAGTTTTTTGTTTGATGTCATACTATATCAGGGTTGGATCAGCTAATTCAGGCACGCTACCGCCCTTCAGCTTAAACGCAACCTGCTGAAACAGCGATAACTCTGTGTAGTACCCCTGAGCTCCTGAGTAACAAAAGTGACAGGATTAATCCGGGATTTTGCTCGAGTTTCATGCCAAAGGCGGCATACATGATCCGGTTTTTGCGCCTCATAACATGGGTAAACCCGCAGCCGAAAAGGTCCAAAGTTATTACTTTCCAGCCTTTTCCACTTAAAGCGTTGTATTCCCGATGCAACTCTGACATGCAGACCGCAACGAAGAGGGCATTTTACTCCCATCAAGGGGTTATGCAATGAAGGGAAGGAGACGGCCAAGGGTCGTCCCCTGTCGTTTTGTCCTGAATGGTTAAGCCGCCTCAGTGGCAACATTTTTTCGTTTTTTGCCTATCAGAAGCCAGAAAGACGCTTGAATTGCTTTCTTGCGATAGCTCCATTTTCTTGGTAACTCATCACTATGCTGCCAAGCCGTAAAGTAACAAGACAGCGCACGTGCATAGTTACCTGCCAGAAAAAATGTTCTGAATAGAGACAG
The DNA here is from genome assembly GCA_947387575.1 of Spongorhabdus nitratireducens. GTDB lineage: Bacteria > Pseudomonadota > Gammaproteobacteria > Pseudomonadales > Endozoicomonadaceae > CANDOC01. The sequence continues at coordinate 262,015 of CANDOC010000009.1, read as the reverse complement.
GTTTCGCTGTGCGGAATAAGGCTCTCTCAACACCTGAAGCGGCTCTGGCACACGAGACGGGTCAAACACCTCCGAAATCAGTGCAGTACCAATGCTTTCAGCATACTGGGTATTATGCCGAAGGCTGTCACCATGTTTGTGAATACGAGCGACCGGAAAATCAAGCGCAGTGCAATGAAAATTAGCGAGAATATAGGCAAACATAGAGATATCTTCAGAATTCCTGAAATGCTCAGGGTAGCGATATTGCTTGAAAACATCTCGATGAACTGCCATGGAGCCATGCGAAACTGAGAGCTTTTTCTCCAGCAAATAGGCTTTTAGACGTTCCAGTGGCGTTTCAGGAATAGGCTTGACTTTATGCTCAGAATCCTTCCCTGTTTCATCACAAGAGTAGTGGCCACCAATGATCATCTGAGAATCAGAATTCTGACTGATATGCTTTCTGATAGCTTCCAGAGCTCCGGGCACCATTTCATCATCTGCATCCAGAAAAATCAGATAAGTTCCACAACTATTGTCAATGCCACAATTGCGAGTTGCTGCTGGCCCGCCATTAATCTTGTTGTGGTAGGTAAATTTGTCACCAAACCTAGTTTGTAGCTGGGCTAAAACCTCAGCAGTATTATCTGTTGAACCATCATTTACGACCACCAGTTCATAGTCGTTACCAGATTGGCTCAAGACAGACTCAACAGCCCTTGGGAGTGTACGTGCGTAGTTGTAGGCAGGGATAACAATACTGAAGAGCGGAAACTGAGGCTGCACGATCAAGATTGCTCCGGTGACAAAACTAAGTCACATGCTAACGGGATGAACTAGAAACAAAATTCGTATATTTCCATATAATCACCAAACAATAACATATATTCATATCCGTTATAAGCGAGATAGGCTGTGCTGAACAACTGGCAGTCGCTTTTGTGACTCAATCATATTTGTTTTTGATTAAGTACTTTTCACAACCTTTGTTTAATCCGTGACAATGAAATTAAGCTGAAATACCTCTCAAGCATAAAATGGGAACTTTTGTCATGTTTTAGGTTTCTAAAGTCGCACTGCCGCTGACCTTGGCCAGTTAGTCGCCTTGCCCGATTATTCAAGAGCTATCGCTGTGGAACCATATAAGAAAGTAAGGAAAGCCGTATTTCCGGTAGCTGGGCTGGGGACCCGTTTTCTTCCCGCGACCAAAGCCTGTCCCAAGGAAATGTTGCCTGTTGTAGACAAGCCTCTTATTCAATATGCAGTGGAAGAAGCTATTGCTGCAGGCATGACAGACCTCATTTTCGTTACCTCCTGGACCAAGCGATCCATCGAGGACCATTTCGACAAAAACTTCGAGCTTGAACATAAGCTCATGCAGGCAGGAAAGGATGAACTGCTCAGAATGGTCGAAGGTATCATTCCTCCAAATATAAACTGTTTCTATGTCCGCCAGAAAGAAGCACTGGGGCTGGGCCATGCAGTACTTTGCAGTCGCGATATTATTGGTCCGGAGCCTTTTGCTGTCATTCTTGCTGATGACCTCATTCAACCAAATGATAGTGCACCATGTCTTGGCCAAATGGCCTCTATTGCATTACAAAAACATGCTTCAGTCGTAGCTGTAGAATCTATTGATGATGCAAATATTTCCAGCTATGGAGTCATTGATCCGGCTACATCGGAAGGAGATACATACAGGCTGAATGGCATTGTAGAGAAGCCGCCATCAGATCTTGCACCATCTAATCTTGGAGTCATTGGCCGCTACATTTTTCAACCAGAGATATTCAACTTTTTAGAGCAGCTAAACCCAGGAATAAATGGAGAAGTCCAATTAACTGATGCAATCTACGGGTTACTAAAAGAGCAAGAAGTATACGGGTTCCATTTTCAGGGAATACGTCATGACTGTGGCTATAAGCTTGGCTTTCTAATAGCCAATATCGAGCTAGGATTAAAACACCCTGATATTCAAAACCAATTAGGCAGTTACCTTAGTCAGAAAGCGATCAGACTTCATACCGACAATGATAGATACAGGTGATATATGCAGGATAACATTCGAAATATAAACTCAAAAACAAGCACATTAGTGTCAAAAATTCCTGCAGATGTCTGTCAAACCAACACACCTCTCGTGTCAGTTATTGTAACATGCTATAACCACGACCAATATATTGAAGATGCAATCCAGAGCGTTTTAGGTCAGACATACGAAAATATAGAATTGATTGTTGTAAATGACGGATCCACTGACAAATCTGAAGAAATTTTAAACCGCTTATCTGCTCAGCATAATTTCAAAGTTATCCACCAGTACAATAAAGGTCTTTCTGAAGCCACTAATACAGGGCTAAAAGAGGCAAATGGAAAATTTATAGCACTGCTGGATTCTGATGATATATTTCTCCCCGACAAAATATCCAAGCAGGTTCGCTTCATGTGTAGAAATCAGGATATTGCTATTTGTGGCGGAAATATGCTGATTATTAATGATAAAAAAGAACTAGCATCCCCTCGCCGTTTCTCGAAGTTCAGAACGCTTGATTTTGATGATGTATTCATGGATAAAAAGGATATAATCCCCGCATCATCAGCAATGATCCGAAAAGATGTAACTGATAAGATTGGTGGCTTTGATCCCAGCCTTAAGCTGATTCAAGATCGATATTTCTGGCTAAAAGCCACAGCAGCCGGATATAAAATAGCTGGCATGAATGACCTGTTAATCTATTACAGAAAACATGACAAAAATATTCACAGAAACCACCGTGCCATGACAGAAAACTTGCTACATATAATCGAAATGTATCCGGAATCCAATCACTACGAAACGGTCAAATTCAAAACATTAAAGAGCATGTTTTTGAAAACATCTATGCGCGACAAATCATTTGCAATACAGCTTATAAAGAAAATACCAATAAAAGCGTATGACAAAAGTGTTTTGAAAGGTTTTTTAAGATTGATTTTTAGATAAAAATCTTGACAAAGAAAATCAAGTATAGGCAGCCTGCACACTATATGCTTTTAAAAAAAGACGCGAAAATATCAATCTCCGAGATTGATGATTTCTTAAGAACCAAAGCAATTCCGTTTGGATTACTAATCCAGTTTACCGGATTACTTTGGCTGGAAAGTAGTAGCGGGTATATTACTCAAGTTTACATCTGGTGCCTCCTGCCTGCCTTGGCATCCATTGTTATTAATGCTTACACACATTCTACTGCATCATTTTTACTAAGATCCCATATCCTGATTAAGCTAATAATAATACTTTTCTCCTGGATCATACTTCACCCTTTTTTTTTAAAGAGCGACTTTTCTGGACATGAGAAAGTACTAACAAGATCTTTATACATTATCATTTATATTTATGCTGTTGCAGTTTCCGTAATCTCGACAAAAAAACCTACCCGACTATTTTTTATTAGCGCAACAGTAGCCAGCACATTTGCCTTGGCTAGCATCTTATTTCAATATCTAGTTAATGATTACAGCATATCAATTAGAATGCTGAATATTGGCGGAGAACGTATTCATAGCCTTGGTGTCGGCCAATACGCCTACTTTGACAATCCTATACTGGCAGCACTCTATTATGGTGTTTCTGCAGCATTTCTCGTCGGCTTTATTTCAAGAGCACCTTTGAAAAAAGCTGCTCCTTGCCTTATTTTGGTGATCCCACTGATCTTTTTTATAATTTTATCAGATTCGAGAGGGCCTATAGCATCAATAGCGATAACAATACTCACTGCATTTTACATATCTAAAATCAGTATGAGAACAAAAACTATAACAGTGATAGCAATAGCCCTGGCACTAATCGCCGCATATATATCGTCTGATAATTTTAAACAACTGATTAGCCTCGCACGTACAGCCCCAGAGATACTATTTATTCGAATTAACATTTGGGATCAAGCACTTCAACAAATATTGAACTCACCATGGTTTGGTTATGGATTTTCATCTGCACCGGACATAGTCATTGACCAATATACCTATAACCACCCACATAATATGATATTTAAAATATGTCTCAACTGGGGTATTCCTGCAGGAATATTATTCATTATAATTTTCATTACATCATTATTAATTTGCTTTCAGCATATAAAATCAAATTTTATTGCAATAACAATATGTGTCTTGATATTTGGATTTTTAGGCATGATGACTGACACATACAGATTCCTTTCTCGCCCTGGCCTTCAGTGGCTATTATTCTTCCTTCCGCAAGGTTTGATCATTGGATATATTTATAGAAAAAAACTTCAACAACTTTTACTAGAGTAAAACCCTGTGAAGAAAATAATTATCATAAGCCCTTATTTCGGGCATTGGCCAGAATGGTTTCCTCTGTATATAGAGTCATGCAGTCTCAACCCTACTATTCAATGGCTGTTTTATACTGATTGCAACATACCTGAAACAGGTCCAAGTAATATTACTTTTGTACCTATCTCCTTTGAAAACTATAAAAATAAAGTATCAAAAACTCTCAACATTAAATTCACAACCAACAATAGTTACAAATTATGTGATCTAAGACCCTGCTATGGAAAAATTCACCAAGATGATATTGCCGGATTCGATTTTTACGGTTATGGCGACATCGATGTTATATATGGCAACCTACGCAAGTTTCTAACGCCGAAAGTTCTCAATCACCAACTGATATCATCCCACTGGGACAGGCTTTCCGGTCATTTTTGCCTGTTCCGGAATAATGAAATGATGATCAATGCCTATCAGAAAATTCCCAACTGGCAACAGTTAATCACTGATGAGCAACATCATGGTATTGATGAGTCAAAGTACTCCAAAGTTTTTCTGCGCCATAAAAAGTATCCCGCATGGGCTCGCAAGCTCTATTCGTTAACATCGCCTTATCAACGCAACAACTACTTTCAGGAGCAGTACAGTACCATTCTGTCACCCAAGCCCTGGCATAATGGTAACTGGGAGCATCCGGAGATCTGGCACTGGAAAGATGGCCAGCTTACTAACGATCAGGATGGTGAGCGTGAGTTTATGTACTTGCATTTTATGAACTGGAAATCATCAACCTGGCTTGATAAACGGCGAGGCGAGACCGCTGCCTGGGAAAACCTGAAACAACTGAATCATGTCCCGGCAGGTAAAGAACACAATGGCTTCACCATTAACCGCTCAGGTTTTTATCCGTTGGAATAATACTCTACTGTGGTTTACCAGCTGACTCCGCTAATCAGATCCCGGTATTGCTGACGGTAGCCTGTGATCGAGTACTCTTTATTCAAGCGTTTTCTCAGCTGCTTACCAATTACCTGCCTGTCCTCTTCGGATAAACGGATCAAACTTTCCAGAGCCTGTTCCAGCGCTTCAACCTGACCTGCCTCAACCACGGGTGAAATACCATCAAGTACAGAAGCTACTCCACCCACATCAGATGCAACCACAGGTACTCTCGCAGCCATACTCTCCAGAATACTCAGCGGAAGCCCTTCAGATAAAGAGGGCAACGTAAATACATCGAACGCAGGAATAAAACGGTAGGCAGACTCAATATGCCCCGTGAGCAGGACTTTATCCTGCAGACTATGCTGACTGATATAGTCTTCCAGCTCTTGTCGTCTCTCACCCTCACCTATAACCAACAGTTTCAGCTTGGGGTATCTACTGCTCAACTGATGAAAAGCCTGCAATAGATAGCGATGCCCTTTAACATTGACCAGGCGCCCTATTGCTCCAATAACCAGATCGTCATGTTGTAGCTGAAAGTACTGCCTGGCCTCTGCTTTCGATAGTAGGCCTGACACAGTCTTATCAATATCAATGGCATTATTGATGGTGCAAACATTCGCATCATGAAAACCTGAACCTGCTCCAAGCAGATAATCCTTTACCGGCGCCGAGACAGTGACGAACTTCCATCTGCCATCAACCCTCAATCGATTTCCCAGCCTTCTCGATATCCGTTCATACTCCCCAAAGCCATGAACAACGCTGATGCAGCGTGGAATTTTGAGCAGCTTGTTCAGGGTCAGCATCATATCGCACACTTTGTAGCGGTTGGTCACCACCACATCAAACTGTTTTTCCCTGCAGAAATCATACAGCGCCTTCATCGCACCCAGCCGAAGGCCCGACATCTGCTTTTTACTAAAACCAAAATAATGTGAATGCTCACTTATGCTAACAAGATCGTCGCTACCGGGCCTGTCTCGCATATAGGCTGAGGTTACTTCAAACTCGGAAACAGGTAATCCGCGAATAACCTCTTCATGGAGGTCGGTTTCACGGATGTAATATTTAGGCTGCAGCTGGAGTACACGAATGCGTCTTGTCATAGGCTTTGGTGTTGTTATAGACAAAAGGTGTTGCTGTAGACAAAAAACTGCAAATTTTGAATGAGGTACTTGCAACAAGTCCCTGAACACAGCCTATAAAAAAGGCCGCACTTGTGCGACCTTTCAGAGGGAAAAATTATTTATTAGCGGCAGTGAAATCGAGCATTCTCTGCAAAGGCCTCAAAGCACCTTCCCGTAGATCAGCATCTACCAGAATCTCGTTTTCCCCTGTTCTCAGCACATGCTCAATACCCGCCAGTGAATTCATTGCCATCCAGGGGCAATGAGCACAACTGCGGCAAGTCGCACCACTGCCAGCAGTAGGAGCTTCAATAAATTGCTTATCAGGAGAGAACTGTCTCATTTTGTAGAAAATACCCCGGTCAGTCGCAACAATAAACTGGGGGTTTTTCATCTCTCTGGAAGCATTAATCAGCTGACTGGTTGAACCTACGACATCTGCGAGTTCCACAACGCTATCCGGCGATTCAGGATGAACCAGCACCGCAGCATCAGGATACACTGCTTTCAGATCCCGAATACCGGACGCCTTGAATTCTTCATGAACAATACAGGAACCATCCCACAGCAACATATCGGCATCGGTATTTTTCTTGATATAGCTGCCCAGGTAGCGATCCGGCGCCCAGATCAGCTTTTCACCTTCATCGATCAGATGCTCAACAATATCTGTGGCACAGCTGGAGGTTACAACCCAATCAGCCCGTGCTTTAACTGCTGCGGATGTATTAGCATATACAACCACAGTACGATCCGGATGCTGATCACAAAACTGGGAAAACTCATCTGCCGGACAGCCAATATCCAGCGAGCAAGTTGCTTCCAGTTCCGGCATTAAAACTTTTTTCTCAGGGCTCAGGATCTTGGCAGTTTCCCCCATAAAGCGCACACCTGCGACAACAACGGTATCGGCCTGATGCTGATAGCCAAAGCGCGCCATTTCCAGTGAGTCAGAAACACAACCACCGGTTTCTTCGGCCAGCTCCTGCACCCAGTCATCGGTATAGTAGTGTGCAACCAGAACAGCATTTTGCTGTTCGAGCAAAGTGCGGATACGGTCTTTCTGTGCCTGCAACTCTTCACCAGACATCTCACCAGAATCTGCCTGTGCAGCCGGGTTGCTGAGATAATTCTGTACGAACTGTTTTATTTCTACTTCTGCCATAGTTCCTCTGAGTAGCTCCCCTGAACAGTTCCTTGGAACAGTTCCTTCGCACACTTGCCAGCCGGGACCGACGAACCAGCTTCACCCGGTGGCACTGATTTACAGATGACGGATGATAGCACAAGCACGAAATGTAATTAACTGTACGCAGATGCAGCGAAAAACAGGAGAATGAAGAAAAAAGACAATACAAGGAGGGGATGGTGGGTCGTGTAGGATTCGAACCTACGACCAATTGGTTAAAAGCCAACTGCTCTACCAACTGAGCTAACGACCCGATGCGCGGCGTATATTACTGATATTTAAGGAAAGATCAAGCCCTGAAGAAGATTATTTCAAATAAATTGCAGAGCTCTCTGAACCCGCGGGAACAGAAAGCTCACAGGACTAGCAAACCGGGACAGCGATCAGCTCATATTGTTACGCAGATAGGTTTCGGACAGCTTGGCAGCTGATGTTTCCGGATAACGCTTTATCACAGCTTCCAGATACTCTTGTGCCAGTTTAGGATTTCCCAGTTTATTAAACAGGGTTCCCAACTTGTAAGTTGCATCCGGTACTTTATTACTCTGCGGGTATTTTTGCAGCACAGTCAGGAAGGCATCACGTGCTTCTTCCGGACGCTGTTTGACGATATAAACTTCACCCAGCCAGTAATGGACATTGGCAGAATATTTACTGTCAGGATACTGTGCAGAATAGGCTCTAAGCTGTACCAGCGCATCATCAAACTTACGCTCCCGGATCAGTTCGATCATTTGCTCATAGGCTGATTCTGAAACGGAACCGGTTTGTTCTGTCGAACTACCCGCAGCGGCAGGAGTGCTGATCAGACTGGATGAACCAGCATCGATACTCACGGAAGGTTGTGCCGGTGCAACAGGGTTTGGTGTAACTTGATCAGTTACGGTTTCGCCACTCAGGCGACTGATACGACGATCCAGTTCCAGATAACGGTCACGCTGTTCCTGTTGCAGCTGCTGAATCTGGTTAGCCTGCTCTTCCAGAGAACCTCTCAATTGCAGTACTTCCTGTTGCAGAAAATCAACCTGGTTCAGCAATACAGCCAGCTCGCTTCCTCCAGAGGCAGAAGCAGGAGCAGCCGGATTTGCAGCAACAGATGTGGATTCAATCACAACATTACTTGTTGATGGCCCGGCGAAGCCTACCGGTTGCGATTCAATAACCTGTACCTGGCTTTCCGCAAACGTTACACCAGCCACGGCAGTGGCCAGGGAAAAAGTAACTGCCGGAACAATACGCTTTAGCAAGACACCTTTTTTAATTGCCGTCATGGCCTGTTGCTGCTCCATTAACTGAATAGGAAACATTCTCCCCCCGAGGGGAGTAGCTGGAATATATCGCTATTCTAAACGGCTTAAGCCCAAGAGAGAACTGTCGACTCTTCCATGGATGGTGTATCTGACAAAAAAGCCGACAAATAATTGCCGGCTTTTTTATTACCTCTGAGCACTTTGCTGTCAGCTAACTAAAGATAACCACTCAGTGCTTGATCAACTGACAGGATCAGTTTCCACGTACAATGATTGCACGACGGTTCTGAGCCCAGGCAGTTTCATTGTGAGCCGGATCAACCGGACGCTCGAAGCCATAGCTGATCACTTCGATACGGTCAGCAGCAACACCTTTCAGTACCAGGTAGCGCTTGACAGCATTGGCACGACGCTCACCCAGCGCCAGGTTGTAGGTGCGGGTACCGCGCTCGTCAGTGTGACCTTCGATGACGATCTTTTCAGCAGCGCCACGGCTGGAGGTCAGGTAAGCAGCCTGTACATCCAGAGCCTGGTAGTCCCGGTCTTTCAGCTCGGAGCTGTCAAACGGGAAGTGGTATTCGTTCTGCTGCAGCAGACCTTCAATTTCTTCAGCGGAAGCGGAAATCTTGCCGGTATCGATAACAGCCTGAACAGCCGGATCAATCACAGGCATCACAACAACTTCTTCCTCAGTGATAACTTCAACAGGCTTGGCTTCATTATCAACCTGGCCAGCGCTGTTACCACCGGTTGACGCACAGCCTGCAACCCAGACCATGGCCGAAGCCAGCAGAATAGAGCGGGCGTACTTGTGCATTTGCATAAAATAAATCCCCGTAAGTGTCCACGCGTATAAAGTCACGTAAATTATCAGAGTTGGAGTATTTTGGCACTAGCCATACTGCGACGCTCGTAGCAACTCATAGCGGCTTGTCGTAGCGGCCCGTAAAAATAACTCCTTCCCTGCAAACCATGATGCCTTACTTCAGCATTCGCTTTATCAATGCAAAAGCACCATTGAAATCAAGCCGGCCCTGTCCTGAGTGATGACACGATTCGGCTTATTCACTTCAGCTTTCGGAGCCAAAGCTCCGAAAGCCAAATGAAGATAATATAGTGTAGCTAGGTTCTGCTCACACAGGTTTGTCGTCAGCGTTACCCCTGACTACTGGATAACCGGCGACCACACCGGCTCTCGTACATCACCGGCAGCTGATGGTAGCTTGAGCTGGACACTGCCATCAACTGAAACGATACCCAGCTCACCATGCTCACGCCCCTGGGTAGCGTAAATCAGCATGCGTCCGTTGGGCGAAACACTCGGAGAGTCTTCCAGGCGGGTAGAAGTCAGCTTTCTGAATCGTTTGGTATCCAGATCCAGCACCGCAATATTAAAGTCTGCGGCACCCTTACCCTTGTGAACCATTACCAGACTTTTACCGTCAGGGAATACCTTGCCACGGGCATTGAAGCGTCCCTCGTATGTCAGGCGCTCCGGCTTGCCTTCGGCAACCACACTGCCGTCACTCGAAGCCTTGATATTCAACTTATACAGCTGGGCAGAGCCACCCCGGTTAGAGGTAAACAGAATACTCTTGCCATCAGGAAACCAGGAAGGTTCGGCATCAATCGCAAAATGACGGGTCAGCTGACTCAGTTTGTTGGTTCTCAAATCCCGCACAAAAATATTCGGGTTATCACCGAAAGACAGCATATAAGCCAGTTTGGTACCGTCCGGCGACCAGGACGGAGAACTGTTAATACCTTTTTCCTTACTGACCAGCTGGCGCTTACCTGTTCTCAGATCCTGAATATATATACCCGGTCTTTTATTTTCATAAGCGACATAAGCCACTTTAGTACCGTCCGGTGACCAGGACGGTGACAGAATAGCTTCTTTGGAACGGAATATGGTCTGCGGCCGGAAGCCATCAGCATCGGCATAATTCAGCTGATAATCAGTTCTTTGTTCAGACTGACGCTGGGCGGTCACGTACAGAATTCGGGAAGAAAATGCTCCGGGAATGCCGGTGATTTTTTCAAATACCCGGTCACTGATACGGTGCGCCATACCCCGGAACTGAGCACCACTGCCGGCGATTGTACTTTGCAGAATCGATCTCTGACGCAGCACGTCAAACAGCTGGAAGTTGACCCGATACACATTGCCAGGCTCAAGGCTCACTTCCCCAATCAGCAGGTAATTGACACCTTGTTTGCGCCAGTCACCAAAAACCACTTCATCTTCACGACTGGGAAAACTCAACAGTTTATTCTTGGCGAGCGGATCAAACATACCACTCAGCCTGAGGTCATTAGCCACAATACCGGACATATCCTCCGGCAATAAGCCTCTGCCTTTCCAGCCAAACGGAGCGATTGCTACCGGTACTGCCCGATCATTACCCTGGGTGATTCGAATAACCAGCTCTTCACTACCGGCAGCCCTGGCCATGCTGGACCAACACAGAACGGCCAGAAGCAACATGGTAAACCATGCAGATATCCTGCCTTGACTAAACACTGCCATTTCCCCCGTTGTGTTTCGAGGGGAAGTTATTCGGCTGATGCTCCTGCTCACTTGACCAAATCCTCCGGATCAAACTCGAATGTAAATTGCTTGAGTCGATTGTATGTTTTGTTGTCCATTTCTGGATGCCGAAACCAACTGAACGGTGCTGACTTGCGAATAGCTTGTTCAGCTGAACGATCAAAGGCAGCATCACCACTTCCACTGATCAGCGACAGCGTCTGAATATCACCAAACCGGGACAAGCTAATTCGAAACTTTGCTCGCATATTATTACGAGCACTGGGTGGACGCGACCAATTGTACGACAAGTCTTGCCTGAAGAGCCCTGAAAAGTACTGCACTTTGGACTCTACAACGCGCGCTTCAGCCTCGGCTTTCTCCTGGGCTTCCTTCGCCGCCTGTTCACGCCTTAAACGATCAGCCAGCTCTTGCTGTTCACGTTTTTTACGGGCTTCATCCTGCTTGCGCTTTTCCTCTTCCTTACGACGCCTTTCCTTTGCCTCTCGCTCGCGTTTTTCCCGTGCAATTTTTTCAGCACGTTCTTTAGCTTCTTTTTCCCTTTTCAGCTGCAGCGCTTTTTCATCAACTTTTGGCTTGTTGTCTTTTTTTACCGGTGTTTTTTTCTCCGGCTCTGCCGGCTTGCTGACAGGTTTGGGCTCTGGTTTTCTTGTCGGTGGTTTAGGGGCAGGTTTGGGCTTTTCCGGTTCGAGTTCAACCAGCTGTGCCGCCATATGTTGCGGCACCGGATTCACATGCAGCTCTGCAGGAGGTGACCACGCCATCAACGCAATGCCAAGTGCCAGACTGTGCAGCACAAGCGAAAACAGTACCGGCAAACCATAACCATCATGCCACCTGCCGGCTTTGGCTGCGGGCTTGTCATCCGATGCACCCGGCTTGCCTTTAACTTTATCCCCCGGACTTTTCAGTGACACCATTACTTTAATTCTTCCGGATCAGTTACCAGCCCCACGTTACTGACACCGGCCTGTTGCAGATGCCCCATCAGTCGCACAACATCACCGTATTCAACCTTGGCATCACCTTTAATCAATACCGGGATATCGCTGTTTGAAGCAACAACCTTGCCGACTTTTTCGGCAACTTCGGCAAGCTTTTGTGCCTTATCCTGCTGCCGTCCCATATTCAGGTAATAGCTGCCATCGGCCTTCACCGATACTACCAGAATATCTTTGGGCTGATTGGTTATCGGGGCACTGGTTGTTTTCGGCAGATCCACTTTAACGCCCTGGGTCAGCATCGGGGCACTGACCATAAACGCCACCAGCATTACCATCATGATGTCGATAAACGGCACCATGTTGATTTCTGACATGGGCTTGCGCCCACGGGAAACTCTGGCCATCGAAAAATCCTTTAGTTACCGCTCATAATGATCTAATCCAGCATCACATCAGGATTGTGAAGAACGGCTGTGCAGCTTCCGGTGCAGAATACCGGAAAATTCGTCAGCAAAGGTTTCGTAGTTCGCCAGTAATGCGTCAACTTCCGTTGCAAAACGGTTATAGGCCACCACCGCCGGAATCGCAGCAACCAGGCCCACCGCTGTTGTTACCAGCGCTTCAGCAATACCCGGCGCAACTGCAGACAGTGTTGCCTGGGAGACATTGGCCAGACCACGGAATGAGTTCATAACCCCGACCACGGTACCGAACAGACCGACATACGGGCTGGTCGAACCGACGGTTGCGAGAAACGGCAGGTTTTTCTCCAGTTTTTCCTGTTCCCGTGACAGGGCAACCCGCATGGTGCGCTGTACGCCGTCCATAACAACATCCGGATCAGCACCGGCCTGCCCTCTCAGACGGCTGAACTCACGAAAGCCGGCCCGAAAGATCGCTTCCTGACCACTGTCCTGATTCGGCTCTTCATGGACTTCTCGATACAGTTGCCCAAGATCCATTCCGGACCAGAACCGGTCTTCAAACTCCACCATGGCCCGGCGGGTATTACGGAACAGGATCACCCGCTGCATAATCATGACCCAGGATACAACCGAGGCCACCAGCAGCATTACCAGTACCAGTTGTACAACCCAACTGGCATTAAATACCAGTGCCCACATCGACATACTTTCAGCCACTGTATTTTCTCCAGTCACAGTGATTGTTCTGTTTTGCTTCTGCCCTGATCGAAATCATCACCGGTGCTTCAAGCTGCCACCGGCATATTCAATCCTGCAGTATATAAAAGCTGTGCCTTTCTATTTATGACACTTGTTCAAATATTCTGACTCAATACCAGCGCTAGGATTCCCTTGCATCAAACTGCTGTCTGACTTCATCCGGCATGGCCATGGGACGCTGACTCTCTGTCGAGATACAGGCTACCTTGAATGTTCCCTTACACAGCAAAGCGTCATTTCTGACAACAGCCTGCTCAAAGCCAATCCAGGTACGGCGAACATCAACAATACGGGACTCAACAATAACCTGATCATCCAGTCTGGCAGGCTGACGGTACTTGAGGTTCAGTTCACTCAGCACAAACTGAACGCCCTGCTCCATCATATTGGCCTGACCAAAGCCAAGCTCCCGTAACATCTCGGTGCGTCCACGTTCCATAAAACGTAAATAACTGGCGTGATAGACGATGCCACCGGCATCGGTATCCTCATAATATATCCGGATAGGTAATCGGCTGACTGCAGACAAACGGCACTTCCTGCTCTGTGGCTTTCTACGCTGAAGCCAGGTACGGCGATAGCTCGACAAAGAACAAGCCTGCCGCACCCTGATTTTGAAACCTAGTTTGAAACATTGTTTCAATCATATTCCGATGCGGGGGGCTTGTACAAAGGGATCTTGAGGGAATTCTGTAACCGGTAGCGATGATGACAGATTTATTTATCCGGCATCCGGAGCATCCAGCCCGAAATGTTCCCATGCCCGACGGGTAACGACCCGACCTCTCGGGGTACGCATCATATAACCCTGCTGGATCAGGAACGGTTCCAGCACATCTTCGATAGTATCCCGTTCTTCACTGATCGCTGCCGCCAGACTGTCTACACCAACCGGTCCACCATCAAACTTTTCAATCATTGTCAGTAGCAGGCGGCGATCCATAAAGTCAAAGCCTCGAGCATCTACCGCAAGCATATTCAGGGCGGCATCAGCAACTTCCTGATCGACCTTGCCACCGGCTTTCACATCCGCATAATCCCGCACCCGACGCAGCAAACGGTTGGCAATTCGCGGCGTTCCCCGGGAACGACAGGCAACTTCTCTGGCTCCGGCCTCATCCATTTCAACCCCCAGAATACTGGCTGAGCGCTGTACGATATGGGTCAGATCATCCAGACCGTAAAATTCCAGTCGCTGAACGATACCGAATCGATCACGCAGGGGGGAGGTCAGCAAACCGGCCCGGGTTGTTGCTCCAACCAGCGTAAAAGGTGGCAGGTCGAGTTTAATTGAGCGCGCAGCAGGACCTTCACCGATCATGATATCCAGCTGATAATCCTCCATCGCTGGATAAAGCACCTCCTCAACCACCGGACTGAGACGGTGAATTTCGTCGATAAACAGGACGTCATTAGGCTCAAGGTTGGTCAGCAGCGCCGCCAGATCGCCGGCCTTTTCCAGTACCGGCCCTGAAGTGGTGCGAATCTGGACATCCATTTCATTGGCCAGAATATTGGCCAGAGTAGTTTTACCCAATCCCGGAGGACCGAAAATCAGGGTATGATCCAGTGCCTCACCCCGCTGACGGGCAGCCTGAATAAATATTTCCATCTGTTCCCGCACTGTCGGCTGGCCTTGATAGTCTGCCAGCATCCGGGGACGAATCGCCCGGTCGAGTGAATCTTCCTGCCCTTTATCCTGGGCGGAAACCAGTCTGTCCGCTTCAATCATCTTGGTTTGAGAATCGTGTCATCAGAGGTGTCATTATCCTCCAATCATTTCAAAGATTGTGCCGGAACTAAAGCGAAAAAGCCGGTCATCGGGAACCGTGATAAGCACTAGTGGTCTGCATGAAAGTGTGAGTTGAACATATAGAGACTATATACACTCACATTCGGGTTATTTGGTTTCGGGGATGAAAGCCCCTTCGTGCAGTTTGCAGGTTGGTGATATGTCCGGTGATGCTTCATTCCTGAAAGGGCTTGGCTGCTCGGTTTCAGCCTCTGTACTGTTTGGATTCACTCCTGTCTACGTTCAGTGGCTGGAGCCCCTGAATGGCACTGCCATATTCAGCCACCGGATTTTGTTCTCCGTCGCAGTGGCAATCATTATTCTCACCCTGTTTAAAAAATGGTGCAGGCTTGGTCATGCCGTTAACAGTGTGGCCAAAATTGCCGGTTTGATGGTTTGCTCGCTGATAGTGGGCATCCAGTGGTGGCTTTTTGTCTGGGCTCCACTCAATGGCTATACCCTTGATGTTGCCATGGGGTATTTCTTGCTACCGCTGACAATTGTCTTGACCAGTTTTATGTTTCTACGCGAGAAAGTCAGCACACTGCAGAAAGTCGCAATTTTTGCAGCCAGCTGTGGCGCATTGCATGAACTTGTCACTCAGGGACAGCTGTCATGGGTAGTCTTGCTGGTTTCTCTGACCTACCCGGCTTACTTTTTAATCAAGCGCAAGGTTGGTGCGGAAGCCCTGAGCTCCTTCTTTCTTGAAAGCCTGATTGTGTTACTGGCTATTATTGCTATCCCCGGAATAGACTTTGATTTTGCTACCGCATCAGATGCCCCTTCACTTTGGGTCTTGCTACCCGGGCTAGGCCTGCTCAATGCTATTTCCATGCTGTTTTATATCTCTGCATCCCGCCAGTTGCCAATGGGACTGTTTGGTCTGCTGAGCTACCTTGAACCCGCGCTGATTTTTCTGGTTGGTTTATTGGTGCTCAAAGACAGCATTTCAGCCGAGCAATGGATTACCAACAGCATGATCTGGATCGCAGTGCTTCTGGTCTGCATAGATTCCATCAAAGCACTGAAAGCCGAGACATGACCAGAATTTTAAAACGAGGCATATCTGTAACGATGTATATCAGTGCATATTTTCTGTGACTGCTGCAAAATAGCGCGGGTATTTAACCAGGGAATAATAACGTCATGCTAAGCGAAGCCATGATCAAAAGCCTGAACGACCAGATTAATCTGGAGTTCTACTCTTCCAATATCTATCTGCAGATGAGTTCTTGGTGCGAGCACAAGGGACTGGAAGGCTGCGCCCAGTTCCTGCGTGCACACGCTACTGAAGAGATGGATCATATGAACCGCCTCTTCAACTATGTGAACGAAACCGGTGCCATGGCCATTATCGGTGCAATCGAAGCACCGGCCTGCGAATTTGAAGGTATTGAAGACGTATTCACCCAGATTCTGGACCACGAACGTCTGGTAACCCGCAAGATCAACGAGCTGGTTGATATGGCGTTCACCACCAAAGACTTCTCAACCTTCCAGTTCCTGCAGTGGTATGTGGCGGAGCAACACGAAGAAGAAAAACTGTTTGCCTCTATCGTCGACAAGATCAAGATGATCGGTGCGGAAGGTAAAGGCCTGTACTTTATTGATAAGGAAGTGGCCAAGCAGGTCGGAATTCATTCAGCAGAGACATCAAGCAATCAGGCATAAAATTATGGAGTGTATAGCCTAGTAAAAGCTATACACTCCATAATTCTGAATTTGCCAAAGCTCACTTTCGGAACCTATTCCTGCAATCTCGGCAAGCCAGTAATACCGACAAATGGAATAAGCAGATGAAAAGCATCAGCAGGCTCTATTCCAGTAACCATTGTCAATACTGAAATTGGAATACTCATAATCAGCAGCTTTGTCAGCGTATTGGAGATCTCATGAGTGCAATAACCAACTGAAACAAGAATATCCGATATATTCTGATTAAATTGGAAGCCCGATATTAAAGCAACAACTTCCCTGCAATCACTGATCAAGTACTGCCTGTTTTCATAACTAACAAAATACTGGCTATCTGATAGCCTAGAAACTCCCAAAAGGGATGAGCCAATTTTCCAACGCAGAGGACTTCCATTTATATCAAGAGCTCTTATGAGAACATACGCTATGGATATTTCAGGTTGATCATCACAGGGCTGAAGTGTCACAACAGCAGTAGTAACTCGTTCCAACCTGTCTTTCATTAAGACTCGCATTTTTTCCAGCGCGATATGGTTGTAATCAGACAATCGGTTGTAGGCTGAGAAAGCTATGAAACGACCTGCGTCATCGATAAACGCTGGCGTTTGATACAGAATCCACGAAATAACAATAAGCCACATATTATATCGATGCGACTGCTCAGTTAAATTTCTTAGCTCCGGAAATTCTTGAAACTGTGTACTTGTCATAACAAGGGCGTTATGAACAACTTCTTTTGAGATAACGACCTGACAATATTGACTCTCTACATAATGAAGTACTCGTATCAAATCTTCTCTTGGAAGGATCGTGAATGCTTCGCCCTGAAATGAGCAGTCATCATCAGACAATCCATTCAGCGAAGACGCAATACCTGATAACTTCAGGGAGCCCTGTGGATCCTCAGTCAGATAGATAAAAGGCCTTCCCAGTGTTTTGGAAATAACCTCCTCCATACTTATTGTTAAACTACAGACCTTGCAGGCTTTATCTATTTCCTGACCTGACTCGCTACAGTTAAGACAATTTATTGCCCCCGCCAAATCACAGGCAAATAAGGGAAACAGAAAAGCAATAAATCTCAGTTTCAAACGGAGAGGCATTATATTAAATCCAGCACTATGAACCTAATATGACGCACATGCCCATGGAGAGTTCATTCCATAAAAACCGTAGATCGACTCATCTGCACCTTATATCTGAAAAGCCAAAATCTGACTTCTGCAGCTTTAGTTTCTGATAAGTATCACAAAACCAAAACTGCAGATGAGCGTTACTTTGATATCAAATCATCTGCTTTAGCGCTCGGCGAATCAGCTCCTGACTGTCTAGCCCATCTTCCATCACAGCCTTGATCGCTTTGCTGGCATCCTGTGCCTTGTAACCCAGCGCTTCCAGGGCACTGACCGCATCCGCAGCAGCCTGACGACCCTGTTCCAGATTACCGGACGCTTCCATCAGTCCCGGTAGAGAAGTTGCAGCCGAAGTCTGCCAGCTGCCCAGCTTGTCTTTCATTTCCACGATCAGACGCTCGGCGGTTTTTTTGCCGATTCCGGGAATCCGGGTCAGCGCCATGGCATCATGTTCCTGTACACAGCCCACAAAGGTTTCGGCATCCAGCCCGGACAAAATTGCCAGCGCAACTTTAGGGCCCACACCGTTCACCTTGATTAACAACCGGAACAGTTCACGCTCACGCTTCTCGGCAAAGCCATAAAGCAGCTGGGCATCATCCCGCACTACAAAGTGGGTATGAAGAATGGTCTCCACACCGGTTTCCGGCAGCTTGTAGATAGTGGTCATCGGCGCTTCCAGCTCATAGCCAACACCATTTACATCCAGCAGCAGCGCCGGTGGCTGTTTTTCCAGCAGAATACCTTTCAGTCTTCCAATCACTATTTTATTTACCTCATACGTCCACGACGGACACTGCGAACACCGGCCATTTTGACCAGGCTCTGACGGGTATGGGCATGACACAAAGCTACAGCCAGTGCATCTGCCGCATCAGCCTGAGGCGTATCTTCCAGCTTCAGGATCGACTTCACCATATGCTGGACCTGGCTTTTATCCGCAGAGCCTTTGCCCACTACAGACTGTTTGACCTGCCGGGCCGAATATTCACTGACTGGCAGATCCTGACACACTGCCGCCACAATAGCGGCACCACGCGCCTGCCCCAGCTTGAGGGCCGAGTCAGCATTGCGGGACATAAACACCTGTTCAATGCCGACACTTTGGGGGCAGAAGCGCTCTATCACTTCGGTGATACCGTCATGAATTATTCGCAGCCGTTCAGGCAGCTCGCCTTCACCAACCCGAATACAACCTGAGGCGATATATTCGCAGCGGCTGCCAATTTCATTAATAACACCATAACCGGTAATACGGGACCCGGGGTCAATCCCAAGAATGATCAATGCCTGATAAACCTATAGAAAATAACACTCTTTACTGGAGCCCTATCCTTTGCTGATAAAGGACTTCCGGTTTCTATTAATGTACTGAAGTGACCAGCAGGACACAAAACAAGCCATGAGGTGACATGGAACTCAACAGAGGTTGCAAACCGTAACCAAATACCGAAAGGGGTTACGTGGCGCTCCGCTATGATAGAGGGACTTTTTTACAAGCCGCCGCAACGACAAACACTGGAAACGATCAAGCGAATGGCAATGAACGACCTTTTCTACACCCTGCTTACCCTCACAGCCGTCATTGCTGTTTTGTTTATGCTGTTGCTGGGCTGGAATATGTAATCTGCGACACATATAAAAAATGCAGTGTTCGCATGAAACAAACACTGCATCTTGAGACAAACCGGGTTTTAATTAACCCAGCTGCTCCATCACTTCTGCCGGGATATCGGCATTAGTGTAAACTTCCTGCACGTCATCCAGATCTTCCAGACGATCGATCAGCTTCAGGATCTTCTCTGCACCATCCTTATCCATCGGCGCCTGGGTTGAAGCGATCATCGCCACTTCACCACCCGCCGGAGTCAGGCCACCCTGCTCCAGTGCTTCCTTGACCTGCATGAACTCAGTCCAGTCAGTCAGCACTTCGATGGAACCATCATCATTGGTGACAATATCTTCAGCACCCGCTTCCAGTGCCGCGTCCATTACGGTTTCTTCGTCAGCACCGGCTTCAAAGAAGATCTGACCCTTGCGCTCAAACAGGTAAGCAACAGAGCCGTCAGTTCCCAGGTTACCGCCGTGCTTACTGAACGCATGACGCACTTCAGATACAGTACGGTTGCGGTTGTCGGTCAGACACTCAACCAGTACTGCCACACCACCCGGACCGTAACCTTCATAGGTCACTTCATCCATGTTGGAGTCTTCACCACCACCAGCACCACGCTGTACTGCACGGTTGATGGTATCGCGGGTCATGTTGACGCCCAGCGCCTTGTCGATAGCTGCACGCAGACGCGGGTTATCGTCCGGATTACCACCGCCAGCCTTGGCTGCAACAACCAGTTCGCGAATTACTTTAGTGAAGATTTTGCCACGCTTGGCGTCCTGAGCTGCCTTGCGGTGCTTGATGTTGGCCCACTTACTATGACCTGCCATGAAATGCCTCTTCGCGTCTCAAATACTACGCGGCTGCTGGCAGCCTGTTTGACAGACTGCGGGGGAAGCAGCACACCCAATAGATTTCAAACCCCGCATTATAACGCAACCGCAGGAATGTTGACCAACGCAGATCAGTGTGACCGTGCCTTGAGCAGGAAAAGGCGTTGCACTCTATACTTTCGCAACTCTGCGTTTACGGTCGAGCATGTGAAATGGCAGACGAAAACATTGATCACAGCCGTCGATCATTTCTTTCTTTGAAACGAAATAAAGCCACTCCTCTCAGACCACCCTGGTTCGGGAATGAAAACAGATTTACTTCAATCTGCACCCGTTGTGGTGACTGCATCACAGAATGTCCTGAGAGCATTCTTTTTAACGGCAGTGGCGGTTTTCCTGAAGTTAACTTTGACAAGGGTGAATGCACTTTTTGTCAAAACTGTGCCGGTGCATGTTCGGTTAATGCACTACACTTTGTATCCGGAACATCGCCCTGGCAACTTAAAGCCATTATTGGTCAAAACTGCATTGCAACTCAGGGTGTTCAATGTCTGGCCTGTGTCGATGAATGTCCGACAGAAGCCATTCATCTTGCGCCAGAAACAGACGGCACTTTCATTCCCCGGATACAAGACGACAACTGTACCGGATGTGGGGCCTGTTACCGTGTATGTCCGGTAACCGCCATCAAAATGCAAGAGCCCGTGCTATCTGGCGATGAACTACCTGGTGATTAACGAAATCAGCAGTTCCTGGTTGCACCATTAACTTCCAGACACCGGTACATCTCAATGCCTGCATCTCCCGGTTATGAAGTTTGTGGTCTGGTTGTTCTTACCAGGCCTGAACACCAGCATCAGGTTGAGCAGCAACTTCATGCGATGGAAGGGGTGGATATTCATGCTCAGGATAACTGCGGCAGGTTTGCCATCACCATCGAAGATAATGGTCAGTCTCAACGCATGTTCCGGAAAATAACCCTGCTGCAGGATCTGCCGGAAGTGCTGGATGTTTCCTTTACTTACGGTCACTGCGATTAATCAAACAGCCATTTGCGGTATTTTCCACCAGCAGCTTTATTCAGCGCACACAGGTTGCAGTCACTATGAACGGAAATCGTCGTCAGTTTCTGAAGATGTCAGCAGCCGCTGCAGCCACCAGCGCTGCAGGTTTGGCCGTACCTGCCAGCGCCACCAACCTGATTGCATCCACCAAAAGAAACCGGATTCGCTGGGACAAGGCACCCTGCCGCTTCTGTGGTACCGGCTGTAGCATTCTTATCGGAGTACAGGATGGCCGAATTGTTGCCACCAAGGCAGATCCCGAGGCGCCGGTAAATCGTGGTCTTAACTGCATCAAGGGTTACTTTGTTTCCAAAGGCATATACGGCGCGGACCGCCTCACGACTCCGCTGCTGAGAATGTCGAATGGAATGTACGACAAGGAAGGAGAATTCACACCGGTTAGCTGGGAACGCGCATTCCAGGAAATGGCCAAACAGTTTAAGAAGGTGCTGAAGGAGAAAGGTCCAACAGGCGTTGGCATGTTCGGTTCGGGGCAGTGGACGGTATGGGAAGGATACGCTGCATCCAAGTTTATGAAAGCCGGACTGAGATCAAACAATATTGATCCCAATGCCCGACACTGTATGGCTTCTGCTGTGGGTGGCTTTATGCGCACCTTTGGCATTGATGAACCCATGGGCTGCTATGACGACTTTGAAAATGCCGACCTGTTTGTGCTCTGGGGCTCAAACATGGCTGAAAACCACCCAGTGCTGTGGACACGGATAGCTGCGCGAGTGCTGGCTTATGAACATGTGAATGTCGAAGTTCTGTCAACTTATCGACACCGGTCATGTGACCTTGCCAAACACCCGATGATATTCAAGCCCCAGACTGATCTGGCCATTGGCAACTATATCTGTAACCACATCATCACTACTGGCAGAGTCAACATGGACTTTGTCAATAAGCATACTCATTTCCGGCGCGGCGTTACCGATATCGGATACGGGCTGAGACCGGAAGATCCCCGGCAGCAAAAAGCCAAAAACCCTGATAGTGGAGACTCTGAAGCAATATCACTGGAAGACTTTGCCCGTTTTGTCAGCGACTATACGCTGGATAAAACAGCCGAGTTATCAGGGGTTTCTCCAGAGTTGCTGGAACAGCTGGCCGAAGGTTATGCCGACCCTGATATCAAAGTGATGTCGCTATGGACCATGGGCGTTAATCAGCACACCCGTGGCGTGTGGATGAATAATATTATTAACAATATTCATCTGCTGACAGGCAAGATATCAGAGCCTGGCTGTGGCCCCTTCTCTCTGACAGGTCAGCCTTCTGCCTGCGGAACAGCAAGGGAGGTCGGTACATTTTCCCACCGACTGCCTGCTGATATGGTGGTCGCCAATCCTGAACACCGTAAAAAAGCAGAAAAAATCTGGAAACTGCCGGACGGCACTATCCCTGAAAAACCCGGTTATCATGCTGTGCTGCATGACCGCATGCTGAAAGATGGCAAAATCAACGCCTACTGGGTGATGTGCAACAATAACCTGCAGACTGCTCCGAATCTTGATCAGGAAACCTGGCCCGGCTATCGCAACCCACATAACTTTATTGTCGTTTCAGACCCCTATCCTACAGTTACAGCTCAAGGTGCTGACCTGATTCTGCCGACTGCCATGTGGGTGGAAAAAGAAGGGGCTTACGGTAACGCTGAAAGACGTACCCAGTTCTGGTATCAGCAGGTAAAAGCGCCGGAGAATGCCCGCAGTGATTTATGGCAACTGCTGGAATTTTCCAAATACTTTCAGGTGGAGGAAGTCTGGCCACCAGAGCTGCTAGCCAAGGCTCCGCAGTATAAAGGCAAAAGAGTTTACGATGTCTTATACGAAAACGGTCAAATAAACCGGTTCCCGCTATCCGAGGTGAATCCCGATCGGGAGAATGATGAAGCCCATCATTTTGGCTTCTATGTTCAGAAGGGGCTATTCGAAGAGTATGCGACCTTCGGGCGTGGCAAAGCGCACGATCTTGCGCCCTTTGAAATGTATCACAAAGCGCGTGGACTACGCTGGCCCGTCGTCGATGGCGAAGAGACCCGATGGCGTTTCAACGAAGAATATGACCCTTATGTTCCGGATGGCGAAGATATCCGTTTCTATGGCAAGCCGGACGGAAAAGCCTGGATCTTTGCCCTGCCTTATGAACCACCGGCAGAAGAGCCAGACGAACAGTATCCGATGTGGCTGTCAACCGGCAGGGTGCTGGAACACTGGCACTCAGGCAGCATGACCCAGCGGATTCCGGAGCTGTATAAAGCATTCCCCGATGCCCTGCTGTTTATGAATCCGGACGATGCCAGTGAACTGGGTGTGCGCCGGGGTTCGCAAGTAAAAGTTATTTCCCGCCGGGGTGAAATCCGTACCCGGGTTGAAACCCGGGGTCGAAACAGAATGCCAAGAGGGTATACATTTATTCCCTTCTTTGATGCTTCCCAGCTCGTCAACAAACTGATTCTTGACGCAACCGACCCGCTCTCAAAACAGACGGACTTCAAGAAATGTGCCGTAAGGGTTGAAAAGGTCTGATATCCGGAGTGCTGTCATGACAAATCCTGCCCAACTGATCGTTCGGGTACTGATGGCGACAACACTGGTAACGGTCATAATTGCCTTTGCCGCCAAAGAAAGTGAAACCGAAACAACATCTGACCCGGTCAGGGTTGAGTCATTGCGAGGGCCAACCCCGATAGATGAAGAGGGTAAACCGCCTCCGGTTGCCAAATACCCTAAACAAACCGACCCTTACCCCATGCAATATGTCGGGCAGCCACCGCCTATTCCCCACTCAATTCGGGGGTATGAAATTACGGCTAACAGTAACAAGTGCATGATGTGCCACAGCTGGCAAAACTCTGTGCGAATGAAGGCGCCCAAGATCGGCATCAGTCACTATATGGACCGGGATGGCAATGTTCTGGCTGATGTAGCTCCCAGCCGTTATAACTGCACCCAGTGCCATGTTGTTCAGGCCAATGCCAAGCCTCTTGTTCCCAATACTTTCTCTCCTGTCGACAGCCTGAAAAAGCAATGAAGCTGTTATGAAACTACCTGCCTTTTTGACAGCCCTTCTGCCTGCATTCCTGCATCGATACTGGAAGATATTTACCCGGCCGGTCGCTCTGGCTTTATGGATCATACTGGCGTTCGGTTTTTTTTCCGGAATTATCTTCTGGGGCGGCTTCAATACCCTGATGGAAGCCAGTAACACCGAAGCATTCTGCACCACATGCCACGAAATGCACGATAACGTGTTCCAGGAGCTGAAGACCACTATTCACTTCAGCAACCGTTCGGGTGTTCGTGCCAGCTGTCCCGACTGCCATGTGCCTCATGAATGGACTCACAAGATTGTTCGCAAGGTACAAGCCAGCAAGGAGCTGTGGGGCAAGATTACCGGCAAGATTGATACTCCGATCAAGTTTGAAGAGCACCGTCTGGAAATGGCGAAACGGGAGTGGCAGCGGATGAAAGAAAATGACTCGCGGGAATGCCGCAACTGCCATAACTTTGAGTTTATGGATTTCACCCTGCAGGCTAACCGTGCCGCAGCTCTTCACAGTACTGCACTGGCATCAGGAAAGTTTACCTGTATAGACTGTCATAAGGGCATAGCCCATCGCCTGCCGGATATGGAGGGTATCGAAGGCTGGCAAACCGAGAGGGCAGGTCCGTCAGGAAAAAATAAAACCAATCCTCACAGCCAATGAACCCTCTGCAAATTAACCTACAAGGGGAACACCGTCACTATGAGTACACTTGAGTACGTTATCTGGCATATTCTGGGCTATTCTGTAATGCCTATGATATTTATCGCAGGGTTTGCTATTACCGCTCTGGTAGCCTGCTTCCTTATTGATATCAGCCAGAAGAACAAGTGAGTCCACCTTGGGCTCAAACACAATTCATACGGTGTAATCATGTGCGCTTATGGAACGATTACAAGACACACTGGGACGCACATTTCCCTACCTGAGGCTGTCGGTTACTGACCTTTGCAATTTCCGTTGCAGCTACTGCCTGCCTGAAGGCTGCTTTGATCATCACCACAATAATGCCCTTTCCATAAACGAAATTCGTCGCCTGACTCTGGCCTTTGCAGCAGTAGGCACTCAAAAAGTGCGCCTGACCGGTGGCGAACCCACATTAAGAAAAGACTTTCTGGATATTGTCAGCACCGTTAAGCAGGTTCCCGGCATCAAAAAAGTCGCCATGACGACCAATGGCTACAAAATCAGTCAATGTATTACCCAATGGAAAGATGCCGGTATCGATTCAGTCAATATCAGTATCGACAGCCTTGACCCCAAAGCCTTTGAACTAATTACAGGTCATGATCGCCTTAAAGATATTCTGAAAGGTATAGAAACCGGCCTTGCCAGTGGTCTGTCAAAAATCAAGGTGAATGCGGTACTGATGAAAGGGCTCAATGATGAGAGTCTTGATAGTTTTATCAACTGGGTCAGCAATAAACCTGTTTCACTTCGCTTTATTGAACTGATGCAAACGGGCAGTAATACCCGATTCTTTAACGACCATCATGTTTCCGGGATGAAAATATATGATGATCTGATAAACCGGGGCTGGAAAACATTGCCCCGGGAGCTTGATGCAGGCCCGGCTCAGGAGTTTTATCACGATGATTATCGTGGCCGGATTGGCCTGATCATGCCGTACGCTCCCGACTTCTGTCATAACTGTAACCGCCTGCGCGTTACCAGCCAGGGGCAGTTGCAGTTATGCCTGTTTGCCAGCTCAGGGATTGAATTAAGAGATTTACTTCAGAGTGATGACCAGCATGAAGAACTGGTCATTCGCATGAGAGAGTCGCTCAAATTAAAAGAAGCCAGTCACTTTCTGGATCAGGGTATTACCGGTATGACCCGTAATCTGGCTCAAGTGGGCGGCTGACTGTTTACGAGGGCACGACGCCCACATACTCTTCCTTCTGCTGTGACTGAGTTTTCATTGCGTACAGCCACAGCGCAGGCACCAACAGCGAAGCATAAATATAAACTGAGTTTAATTGCTCCATTGCAGAACCACTGTCGATAGCAAACAGCGCTAACAGCCCGAAGAAGACAAAAACACCAGCCTGAGAGTAATAACTTTTCGCCAATAAATATTGCTGGGTAAACGCCTGCTCTGCACGATCAAAAAAGACCTTATTGAAAGCCAACCGGAACAGGCTGGTAAAGAAAGCAATCGTCATAATCAGTAGCAGCTGAAGCAGCAGATTCATATCTGGAGCAACACCACTGCGCAGCCACCATGACACGGCGTACAACGCTGTTGCTATACGCAGCAGTTTGATGGCATCAACACGGTCGATTGAACGTTTCACCATCCAGAACAGTAATGCCAGCGCAACTGCCAAGCCTACAACCATCCCCCCCAGATTCATGAGCTTTTCACTGCTCAGGAAGTAAAGCGACAATGTCCAGAAATAGCTTTCAAGAAAAAGAAACAAGCCATCAACAAAGAAAACCAGTTTGGAGTGATTGCCGTCTTTCAGGTTTAGCGCTTGCTTAAGACTCACCCTGTCGGCTTTAAGCGCTGACAAGATTTCCGCTTTCGTCTCTTTATTCCAGGTATGCAGTAATCCCAGCAGAGATGCTGTTACAGCCAGTACTGCCAGCAACATTTGGCTACTGTGCTCCAGCAGGAAAGCCCCTGCCAGAATGCCCAGTTTCAGCAGTACAGTTACAACAATCTGGAAGTTACCGAAATGATTACCTGAATTGCGGTAACTGGATAAGTCCTTGAACAGCAGACGCTGGGACATCCAGTAAAAACAGCCGTATACACCATTCGCCACTGCCAACAACCATAAACCGGTTGCTTCAGCCTGAACCAGCATTAAAACCAGCAGGGCTTCTGTCACAAAGGAGCCACGAACAGCCCATAGTTTCCAGCGGCTACTTCTTAATTTCTCCCAGCCAATCAGGGTTACAAAGTAGGCAAGCCCTGACACTGAGATAAAGCCGGCAATTTCACTCAGGGAGTATCCCTGCCGCCATAGCAAGGTCGGCAGGAAAAACGGCAGCAGACCAATCAGAAAGGCATGAATACCGGAAAAACTGTAGAAGTAGCGCACTGCCGTAGTCATCAGAATACTCTCTTAGAATACGTCTGCCTGAGCCACTTCGAGCTGATCCAGCTCGGCAAAGCAGGCTGCCAGATCATCCCTTTCACCGTAGCGGGGATAATCGTGCATTTTGACATAGGGACGGGAGTTCACTTCCAGCAGGATGCACTTCTGATCTTTATGGCTATGCTCAATACCTTTTTCCATGATGACATCAATACCCAGAATCCGGGCACCAAAGGCATCGATGGTTTTTTCCATCAGCTGATGGTTATCTGCTGTTACCTTTTGTTTCTGAATGGTCTCAACCACACCACCTGGCGCCAGCGCAATACGGTGGAACAACTTCACTTGCTCACCACTGGCCGGAACGGTATCAAGGTTATAACCCTGTTTGGCCAGATAGCTCTGGGTCTGCTCACCCTTTTGCAGCGGGTACATACACCCCAGCAATCCCATCTCTTCACGGATCTTGTTTTCAGCATCAATCAGGGTTGCGATCGAGTCATTACCATTACCGGTGACAAAAGGCGCATAGCGCTGAATCACCGATACGATTTTGCCGTTAGCCACCAGCACCCGGTAGTTTTTGCCCTCCAGATACTGCTCAACCACACTGGCAGGCCACCAGATCTTGGCCAGAAAAATGGCTTTCCATAATTCCCGGAAATTTTTGATTGGAAAGTAACTGCCGCGGGAGAACCCGCCGACATTCGGTTTAATCACCAGCGGAAAACCGTGTTCTTTGGCAAACTGATGTGCTCTCCACGGGTTTATGAAAATTTCCCCTTTGGCATGGGGAATATCATTAGCCGCGAAGGTATCCCGTGCCTGCTCCTTGGAACGACAGCTTTTGCGCACGTCCAGCGAGTTATAGTTGGTGCAGCCATTCATGAACTTTCTGCTGATATAGCTGTAAAGGGTCTTTTTCAGAAATTTCATGAAATAACTTCCTTATGGGTGGCAATTTCAGAGGAGGTTGAAGCTGTACTTTTTTTGCCAAACAGTTTGCGAAAGAAAATGGACTTTCTGTTTTTCCGTTCGGGAATCGTTCCGGTAACGGCAGCCAGCTGATAAGTGAGACGATAAATCATCCCCAGGCGCTGTGTGGCTGTCGTATTTTCACAGTGCAGAACCAGAGGCATCGGCAGAAACAGATTGATTTCAAAAATCTTGAACTCGCCAGCCACCAGATCCTGCACACTGTCGGCCCGAATGCCGAACCTTGCGGTTCTGAAGTAACCGACTGTTTTCAGATGATCCCAGAGCTGTTGCATCTGGCCGTAGCTCAACTCGGCAGAAATATCCCGATAGCTGGTTTGTTTGTTGTAAATACCGTTTACCGGCAGATCTTCACCGCTGGTGTTGGTGACTTCGGTAATCGACAGGGTGGCGAACTGATCCGATGTCAGTTCGGAAGTAATCAGATAAACCTCGAACTCCCGCTTGCCCGGTGCACTCTCCTGCACCAGATATGGCAGGTCAGCCTCAGTTCTTGCTGCTCTTGCTGCGTCCAGTTCAATCTGGCTATCAGCCCGGGTAATACCGGCTGAGTTCTGTCCCCATTCCGGTTTGATAAATACCGGAAAGCTTTCAGGCTGCTGCACACCGTTATCCCGAAACTGGTTCAGTCTCCAGCGGGCCGGTATACGTTGATCCATATCCAGTTTGGAAAAGATCCCTTTAGCATTGTTGAAGTAATCTGCATTCAGCTGAAAAAACAGCCAGGGACGAACACGCAGCCAGATACAGTGCCAGATATAGAACAGCACCAGCAGAGAGCGAGTAATCATGGTCTTACTTCCCGGTAGTAGGAGTCAGGCCGGCACTTAGTAAGCCGGCACACCCTCGACTTTTTCTTGTTTAATCAGGCTGAAGTTGGCTGCTGCCATAATCAGACCCAGTACCAGAATGGAAGCCGCCGCATAGAACAGGGAACCGCCGTCGCTTTTACCTTCATGCAGTACGACAATACCCAGCGGGGTAAACAGGTGGAAGAAAACCGCACCGGTCATGACGCCGGAAGCAGCCAGTCCGCCCAGAGCATGGAAATGGGCCCGGCTGAAAACAGGCTTGCGGCCGGTCAGCTTTTCACGCACAAAGAAGAGAGCAGGAACCAGCAGAAATACGCTGACAACCAGTTCAGCCGAACCTACGGCAATCGCACCACTGGTTGCGAACCAGCTGCCAATACCTTCACCCAGTACTCCCTGCATCCAGCCGCCAATAGTACCGAAGATATGTTGGGTATCCGGGTGACCGGAGAACTTGTAGGGCAGTGAGGCAAGAAAGACTTTGGCAATCCAGGCCACGGTAACCCAGCTGAAGATTTGTACGATTTGCTTTTTCATGGTTTCACTTCCGGCTTTGAGATGGGTAGCTGCATTCTCTCCCCTGCAACTATCCACTCTTTAACTGTTGTTATTGCTCTATACGTCGTATTTCTGACAATGGATTCAATTAATTACTTTTGGCCAGTTTTTATCGCCAGCTTCAATCCATTTGGCTTTGTCTTTCAGCCATTCCGCTTTTACTTCTGCGTCGTAATTCAGGTACAGCTTGCCGTTGTCGATATGCCACTGTTTTGGATCGCCACTGGCGGTGTAACCCTGACCGACAGCCCAGGCACAATAACCACCGTATTGAGGCGCATACTTTTCAGGATCAGCTTTAAATTTTTTCAAGTTTTCGGCACTACTGAAGTACCAAACGGTGTCTTTGTATTCAGTCCTGAATTTATCGCTGCCTTCTACCGGACGACCTTCCGTAAAATAGGCAACTGTGTCATAGCCACCGACAGCTTTGTTACTGAAGAAACTGGTATAGATTTCGTCTTTGGCCAGCGCCGGAAAAACCTGCAGTGAAAACAGCAAAGTCAAAAGGCTGGCAAAAGTAATCTTTCTTTTATTCATTATTTTGTGCTCCATCCTGTGTATTTATTGGCTTGTCGTGATGGTATACGACGCCCCCTATCAGATGGATTCAGGTCTTCAACAGAAAAAATGGATTTTTACATACAAAAACCCCGCTTTCAGTTTCAAAACTTCTGAAAATTGAAAACGGGGTTCGGAGTGTCGTTACAATCTTGCTTCAATCACTAGCATTAGTGGCTAGTAGCAGAAGCCGGATCGCGACGAATGCGGATATTAAGATCACGCAGCTGCTGGGCATCAACTTCACCCGGCGCTTGGGTCAGCAGGCAGGATGCAGACTGGGTTTTCGGGAAGGCAATCACTTCACGGATGTTGGTAGTACCAGTCATCAGCATCACCAGACGATCCAGACCGAATGCCAGACCACCGTGCGGCGGTGCACCGTACTGCAGTGCATCCAGCAGGAAGCCGAACTTCTCGCGCTGTTCTTCCTGTTCAATATCCAGCACCTCGAATACGGTCTGCTGCATATCTTCCTTGTGGATACGAACGGAACCACCACCGACTTCGTAGCCGTTCAGTACCATATCATAAGCACGGGACAGCGCCTGTGCCGGGTTGGCTTTCAGCTCTTCGGCAGTACAGGTCGGAGCAGTGAACGGGTGGTGCAGTGCTGTCAGGGCACCCTTGTCGGTTTCCTCGAACATCGGGAAGTCAACAACCCACAGCGGAGCCCAGTCACGGGTGTACAGGTTCAGGTCTTCACCCAGCTTGCAACGCAGTGCGCCCAGTGCTTCGTTGACCACGGTTTCCTTATCAGCACCGAAGAATACGATATCACCGTTCTGGGCATCCAGGCGTTCCATGATCTTCATGGTGACATCATCACCCAGGAACTTGATGATCGGAGACTGCAGGCCGTTAGCACCGTTTTCGATTGCGTTAACCTTGATCCACGCCAGGCCCTTGGCACCGTAAATGCCAACAAACTTGGTGTATTCATCAATCTGCTTACGGCTCAGTTCTGCACCACCGGTTACCTTCAGTGCAGCAACACGGCCTTTCGGATCTTCAGCCGGACCTTTGAAGACCTTGAACTCAACACCGGCCATCAGATCGGCAACATCAACCAGTTCCAGCGGAATACGCAGGTCCGGCTTGTCGGAACCGAAACGGCTCATGGCTTCGGCATAGGTCATGTGCGGGAATTCGCCCAGATCAACGTCTTTCAGCTGCTGGAACATTTCCTTCACCAGACCTTCGGTGATACCCATGATCTGTTCTTCTTCCAGGAAGGAAGTTTCGATATCGATCTGGGTGAATTCAGGCTGACGGTCAGCACGCAGGTCTTCGTCTCGGAAGCATTTTACGATCTGATAGTAACGGTCAAAACCGGACGCCATCAGCATCTGCTTGAACAGCTGCGGAGACTGCGGCAGCGCGTAGAAGGAACCACCGTGAACACGGCTCGGTACCAGATAGTCGCGGGCACCTTCCGGGGTCGCACGGGTCAGCATTGGGGTTTCAATATCCAGGAAACCCTTCTCTTCCAGGTAACGACGAACCAGACTGGTGACCTTGCTGCGCAGAATCAGCTTGTCCTGCATTTCCGGACGACGCAGATCGACAACACGGTTACGCAGACGCACGTCTTCACCGACATCGGTAAATTCGTCCAGCTGGAACGGAGGGGTCAGCGCAGAGTTCAGGATCTCCAGCTGCTTGCCCAGCACTTCGATCTCGCCAGTACGCATGTTCGGATTAACAGTACCTTCCGGACGCGGACGGACACGACCGGTAATTTTCAGTACATATTCGCTGCGGCACTTGTCGGCCAGCGCAAACGCGTCAACAGTGTCCGGATCAAAAACAACCTGGGCAACACCTTCACGGTCCCGCATGTCCAGGAAAATTACACCACCGTGATCTCGACGACGGTGCACCCAGCCACACAGAGTGACTTCCTGCCCGTCGAGGGAAAGATCCAGTTCACCGCAATAATGACTGCGCATGATTACCTCGGATACTCATCTATATAGAAAGGTTTTGTGCCTGAACCGGCTGCCGGATTGATCTTAAGCCTTGCTCATAACTGCATGAAAGCCAATTATTTTGCGATAGGCTTATTCCAAACCGAATGCCGTAAATCTTGGAGTCTCAGTCAGCGGTAGCAGCACAACCGCCACAGCTGCTTTTGGAATCCTTGCTCGGGCAGTGATTATCGCTGGTTGCCAGACCTTTTTTACGTCCGCCCTTGAAGTCAGTTTCATACCAGCCGCTGCCTTTCAGGCGGAAAGACGGTGCGGATAACTGCTTCGCCAGGGAAGCTTCACCGCACTGAGGGCAGTCCGTCAGCGGGGCATCACTCATTTTCTGAATAGCTTCATGCGCTTCACCGCAAGACTGGCAAAGATATTCATAAATAGGCATAGAACTGCAAATTCTCCCTATCGGCCGTAGCACTGGCTCTGGCCTTTCCTGTACCGCCTCAAAGGCCCGCCAGGGCACTCTGAAACAATCTTTTAAATTAACGGAAAAACCGGTTGCTCCGGCTGTTAGTCCAGCATAATCGGCGGATTATACCGCAACCGTGCACTAATGTGACCCTCTGCCTGAAACACAAATACAGGGACTATCATTATTGCTTTCAGCATATGTTCATTTTTTGAGTCAATGTATCCATATTACTGTAAAGCGATAAATGAACTTTATTTGACCACACCAGTCCCTAGTACTTTAGATTTGCAAAATCCCGATCTTCGTCTTTACTCATTCCTTGTCTGCCACAGTTGTTCAGACAACAGCGGCGTTTAGCTTTTTCACAGAAATAATTTCGCTCGGATGCAAACGGCAGGGATTTAGCCGTGTATGGATTGGAGTCCCTTTCAGTCAGGCCCCTGCGACCGTGACTGTTATCTCTTCAGGCTCTGTTATGTGACAGACCCGTCAAATCATAAACAACAACCGATACAGCTTTATTAAAAAGCGGTTTCGGAGCGTGCATTTTGCACATGCAGGGATCAAGGGACTGATTTACCGGAAGACCGGGGAATGGTCCCAGCACAGCGAAGACGTGGAGTAGCAGTAATGAAAAAGATCACAACGGGCGCCCTGAGCGCCGCAATAATGGCCGGATGCCTGTCCAGTGGTGCTCAGGCTGACCAGTTGTCCACCCTGTTTGATGAAAGCCAGCTCGATTTAAAGCTGCGCAACGCTTATTTCAACAACGACGGTAAACATGTCCAGAAAGGACAAACCAAGCGTCGTGTTCGCCAGTGGGGTCAGGGTATTCAACTTGATTACACTTCCGGATACATGTGGGATGTGCTTGGTTTCGATGTTTCCTGGTATAGCGGACTCAAACTGGATGGCGGCAAGGGCAACACCAATACCGACCTGCTGTATAAAACTGATTCCGGCAAAATGCAGGATTACAGCAAAATCGGCGTTGCCAATATCAAAGCCCGTTTCGGGGATGACGACGTTAATATGCTGATTCGTGGTGGCCGTCTTACCCAGGACAACCCGATCATGGCCAGCTCAGGCAGCCGCCTGACACCCAGCAGTTTCGAGGGTGGCAGTGTTGAAGCCGATTTCTACGGATATGATGTTTATTACTCTTATCTGACCAAGCAATCAGAGCGCAACAAGAACGGCTTTGAGAAATTTGTAAGCAAGAAAAAAGACGCCAGCGGCAAAGAGATGGAACTCTGTGATGTCAAAATACTGGGCTTCAAACACGAGTTTGATATGGGACTCGGTTTTGAATTCGCCTATGGTGAAGCCAAGGATTATAAAAAGCGTTCATCCAACGAAGTTTATTACGTTCATGAATTTGAGCCTGGCGTCAGCCTGAAACTGGATGGCCAGTATCACTGGATGGAAGGTAATACCAAGAAGAAGTATGACTTGGGATATGCCAGCTTCGGTAAACCTGAAGATCAGGCAAAGTATGCTAAAGGAAAGAACTACGAAAGCAGACTGTACAACCTGAATGCCGAACTGGTTTATCAGCAATTAACGGCTGCTGTTTCCTATACCCAGACCAAAGATGGTTTCTTTGATTACTACATGCACAATCAGGATCATGGAACCGGAACCTTCTGGACCTCCCGTACTATATCTGACTTCAACCATGAAAATGAAAAGGTATGGCAGGCCAGCGTAGCTTATGACTTCATGCAATATCTGCCTGGTTTCAAAGCAGCCCTGACCTATACTCATGGTGAAGATGCCTACAACCGCCCAACCAAAAAGGATGATGGCAAGGAATGGGAGCGTGATGTCGTATTAAGTTACGACTTCCAGCAGCCTGCCCTGAAGGGACTGGCATTCAGCTATGAATACAGCGTTTACCGTAATAACAACAACGGTTCAACTCAGAAAGCGCTGGAAGGGAACAGCAGGGATGATCACAGAGTTTACCTCGATTACACGGTTGCTCTGTTCTAAGCTCGCCTACTATAAAACAGCAAGATTAAAGGCCTGATTCCAACTGGAATCAGGCCTTTTTTTATTTCAAGACAAGAGTAATTAATTCCGGGTAAAACCCAACGTCATACTTTTGACGTTTATTTTAAAATCGTCAAATTACCAGCTTTTAATCAGCACTTCTTTTCACGTTTTAAATCTTGTTGCAATATTTCGCCCCATCCTTGAGTATAAATATCGGAAGCTTTTATAAAGTTTCCATTACACACAGATACCTGCTTGAGTAGCAGAAAAATAAAATCAAAAACACACAAGGATAGTTTGTATGAAATTATTAGCTCTCAGTTCTCTGAGCGCAGCTATTTTATTAGCGTCCGGAGCCCAAGCTGAAAGTTTTATCGAAGGCAGCTCACTGAATGTCCATTTGCGGAATTACTACAAAACTGACAAAAGAACCAACACTCAAAAACAGAGCGCCTGGTCTCAGGGGATAAGAGCTGAATTCAGCTCAGGCTATTTCATGAATATGATTGGCTTTGATGCCAGCTGGTACACTGCTATTAAATTATCCGGTGACAAAAACAAAGCTGATGTTGGCTTGCTTCGAATCAAGGGTAATGAGAAAAAAGCACATAGTTACAGCAAAGTTGGCGGAGCAGTAAAAATCAACCTTATGGATATGGCTACAGTTAAATATGGCCGTATGTATATTGATACCCCTCTGTTAAACGATTCCGATTCCCGTAATGTTCCTTCATTAACAGAAGCCTTGATGGCTGAAGGCGAATTTGGTGCAGCAAGGCTCTATGGTATTCATGCCAGAGAAAACTCGGCACGGGTTGAATCAGGGTATGAAAGCTATGGTGTTTACGACAGTAATGGCAAACATAAAAAACAGGCCGTAAACATCATTGGCGGTGGATATAACTTTGGTGATGGTTTCAGCGTTATTGCAGCGTATGGCCAGCAAAAAGAGTTTGGCAGCCAGTTTTATACCGATGCTCTTTATGAAATGCCTATAAATGATGACATGAACATGAGTCTTGGTGCTCAATACGGCACCAAGAAAATGAAAGGCGATGCTCAGGATAATGCTGTAGCCAATAAACTTGTTTCTGCAGGGCAGCAACTGGATAAAGATACGATTTATTTCTGGGGCATAAATGCAGGAATGACGATGGGTAACCTGAGTCTTGGCCTGTCCTATACCGATGTCGATCAGCCGACATCAAACACCAAAACCGGATTGAACACTGCCAGCATGGCCTGGGGTAGCGGAGAAAATGATGGTGATATGCAGAATTCCGGTTTTATGGGATACAACGCCATCGCTTACAGTGACTTCAACCGCGCAGGACAAAGCGCCTGGGGCATTAATATCGGGTACAATTTCTCCGAGATGGTTGAAGGGCTGAGCTCATCTGTAGTGTATGTTGACAGTACAATTGATATGGGCAAATCCGGTGTTCGTGATCAAAAAGAGAAAGAGTACAACATCAAGGTAAACTATGCGGTGCCTGTAGTTGATGGCCTTTCTGTAGATCTTGTCCATGCCAAAAACACCGCACGGAACAGCGCCAGGGTTGAGACTGTTAATAAAGAGAGTCGGGTCATCATTAAGTATGATGTCGCTATATTCTGATAACCGATTAATAGTAACGATCTAAGAAACCTGATAAAACCGGCTTTGAAGCCGGTTTTTTTAAACCATAAAAAAAACCGACCTTAATTCAAAGGTCGGTTTCGGTATTATTGAGAGTTTTAGTAGCAGGAATTGCTTCAGAGCATTGCCTAGCTCAACGCATAATCCTTGAGCTTCTTCAGGGGGCGAACTTTAACCACAACAGTTGCAGGCTTGGCAGCAACATCCATTAATTCACCTGGACGGAATGGGTTAGGCACACCCTTCTTGGCTTTACGGGCAGGTTTTTTAACCGCCATAACCTTGAGCAGACCCGGGAGAGTAAATTCACCACAACCACGCTTTTTAATATGCCGCTCCATCAGACCGCCCAGCTCTTCCAGTACAGCAGCAACTTCTTTACGGCTCAATTCAGTATTGGCTGCAATTTCATTAAGAATCTGGGTTTTGCTGTAGCGTGCCTGAATAGGGCCAGCTTTCTTTGCCGGTGCTTTTTTAACAGGCGCTTTTTTTGCAGCAGCTCTTTTAGGTGCAGCTTTTTTAGCAGCTGGTTTACGGGCTACAGCTTTTTTCGGAGCAGCTTTTTTCTTTGGAGCGGCCTTCCTGGCTACCGGCTTCTTGGCTACTTTTTTAGCTGCAGTTTTTTTAGGTGCGGCTTTTCTTGCGGTTGTTTTGCGTGTTGCTTTCCGGGCTGCCATGTTATGTGCTCTCCTGGCATTTATTATGAGATCCATCATCCTGATTACTGTCCGCAACAACCCAAAACTGCAGACTCTGGTTTCACTATAAACCAAGTATATTTAACGTCCAATAAAAAAATCATTTTTTCAACTATTTTTTATTTTTTATAACACAAATATGAAACACTCCTTTTAATTTAACTGAAGTTTTTAACAGTACAAGCTTGAAACCACACTTACACAACACTTGGCAGCTATATTGGATTAACCTTTAAAATACGAGTTTTCTTCAATATTAAGAACAAACTCTGGAAACGATTGATAAAAGGATACGATCAAAGCACTCTTTTCATTAACCATATTCACGCTACAACTATTCCCCCCAAAACTACTGTCACCAAAACAGGGTATAGACTGATTAGTTTGAGATAGTATCGATGATGCGGTTAAATACATATTGTAACGCGTAATAATCTTCCCACGTGACAGGTTTACCGGCCATTTCCCTGGCACGTTCGGGCAAATCGTGACAACAACTATAAAGGACAATACCGTTGAAACACTTTCGCTTCATCCACGCTCTGGCAGGCATTGCACTTGCCATCAGCTGGCTGGCGCTGCCCTTTCTTACCGGGGATAGCAAGAATTTTTCCCTGCTGGCCCAGTCAGAGTCTCTGTTAATTCTGGCAGCTGCAGTCTGCAACCTGTCATTGGGAAGCTATTTTTCTGCACATTATGGAGGCAAACGTACAGTTCAGCTCTTTGGTAGCCTGCTGGTTCTGGCAAGCAGTGCCTGTGCACTTATTCCGGCATCTGGTCAACCGGTAACATTTGATGCCGCCTTATTCAGTGTCGGTATGTTACTCGGAGGCACTTTCTTGCACTTTCTGTGCGGCCCGCCTGCTGTTACCCCTTCATTTTCTGCTGAAGCCATGGATCCCGGCCGGGAGGCTGGCACCGTCAAATGGTTCAATGTCAGCAAAGGGTTTGGCTTTATTACCCGGGACCAGGGTGATGACATCTTTGTTCATTACCGGGCAATTCGCGGAGAAGGCCACAGGGTCTTGCACGAAGGTCAGCGCGTTGAATTTCTTGTCGCATCAAAAGAGAAAGGGCTGCAAGCCGAAGACGTTATTTCAGCACCAAACCGGAGATAGTTTCCGAATAATACGGCTATGACAAACCCGGGGACGCATTCCTTCGTCTCCGGGTTTATTTTTGCTAATCAATAATGGGGGGGCGGCACATCATCTTTCACATTGTGCTGTTCCTGGACATAACCCTGAATCAGCCCTTTCAGTGCCTCCATCTGCAACTGTAACCGCTCAATATCTTTTTGCTGTTGAGTGACAACCTCATTCAACTGCTGAATCGTATCTTCCTGAAACGTCAACTGAGTTTGCAGCTCAATCATTTCATTACTCAAGCTCAATTCTCCACTACTCACTACTGTCCGGAAACCAGCATTGCTGCAAACGCAGACTGCAGCTTTTCAACTGTGGCTTTTAATGCTGAATCATCATACTGCCTGGTCGGCTGCAGCCCCCAGACCGGAGCAGGCCAGGCCGAATCACTCTGATATCGCACAATATGGTGCACATGCAGCTGCCGCACCATATTACCCAAAGCCGCAACATTCATTTTGTCTGCAGTAAAAACATCTTTAAGCGTCTGAGCCACAAAAGATGATTCTTTCAACAGTTGCTGCTGATCTGTTTCGGACAACTGATAAATCTCTTCCAGCCCTGCCATTCTCGGGACCAGAATAATCCATGGATAATTGGCATCATTCATCAGTAATACTCGACAAAGCGGAAAATCGCCAATCGCTACCGTATCTTTCTCAAGCTGGGGTGCCAGCTGAAACGGTTCCATTGAAGGCAGTGTATCCACACCTGACCCTCCCTTATTCATTTAACAGGGTAAGAATATACTGACCTGCAATAACAGACAGCAAGTCGAAGATGAACCAACATATACTTGGGTACTTACAAGCACGGGTTATGGGAAACATATTTTCGCGCTAGAATGACGCTTTTTTAAAGTAGATATCACGGTACCTCCCTGTATGCGTACTAGCCAATACCTGTTGTCGACCCTGAAGGAAACACCTTCCGATGCAGTGGTCGTCAGCCACCAGCTGATGCTTCGTTCCGGCATGATCCGTA
The DNA here is from genome assembly GCA_947387575.1 of Spongorhabdus nitratireducens. Classification (GTDB taxonomy): domain Bacteria; phylum Pseudomonadota; class Gammaproteobacteria; order Pseudomonadales; family Endozoicomonadaceae; genus CANDOC01. The sequence continues at coordinate 222,537 of CANDOC010000009.1, read as the reverse complement.
AACTGGCTTCCGGTCTTTATACCTGGATGCCGATGGGTCTGCGGGTACTGCGCAAGGTTGAGAATATTGTTCGCGAAGAGATGAATCGCGCTGGCGCAATGGAAACCCTGATGCCTGCAGTCCAGCCGGCAGAACTGTGGCAGGAAAGCGGCCGCTGGGAGCAGTATGGTCCCGAACTGCTGCGAATCAAGGATCGTCACAACCGTGATTTCGTTATTGGCCCGACTCACGAAGAAGTTATTACCGATATCGTGCGCAATGAAATCAGCAGCTACAAGCAACTGCCGATGAATTTGTACCAGATCCAGACCAAATTCCGTGATGAAATTCGTCCTCGTTTCGGTGTGATGCGTGGCCGTGAGTTCCTGATGAAAGACGCTTATTCTTTCCACCTGAACCATGCCAGCCTGGATGAAGAATACCTCAATATGCACTCTGCATACTGTCGTATTTTTGACCGACTGGGTCTGAACTACCGCCCGGTAGAAGCCGACAGCGGCAGCATCGGTGGCAGCAAGTCTCATGAATTCCACGTACTGGCCCAGTCCGGCGAAGACGATATCGTCTTCAGCGACAGCAGTGACTACGCTGCCAACATTGAGAAAGCTGAAGCCGTTGCTCCGGCTGGTGATCGTCCAGCAGCCAGCGAAGAAATGCGTCTGGTCGATACTCCGGATGCCAAGACCATCGCCAGTCTGGTAGAACAGTTTGATCTGCCAATCGAGAAAACAGTTAAAACCCTGATTGTTGCCGCTGCTGAAGAATGCGACGCAGACTTTGTTGCCTTGATGGTACGCGGTGATCACGAACTGAACGAAATCAAGGCTGAGCATTTGCCGGAAGTTGCCGAGCCGCTGCGTTTTGCGACTGACGAAGAGATTCGTGAAATCATGGGTGCCGGTCCGGGTTCACTGGGTCCGGTCAAGATCACCATTCCTTGTATTGTTGACCGTACTGTAGCCAAGATGGCTGACTTTGGTGCCGGTGCCAATGTTGATGGCAGACACTACTTCGGTATTAACTGGGAGCGTGATGCCAGCTTTACCCGTGAAGAAGACCTGCGCAATGTTGTCGCAGGTGATGCAAGTCCTTGCGGCAATGGCAAGCTGGAAATCAAGCGTGGCATTGAAGTCGGTCATATCTTCCAGCTGGGCCAGAAGTACAGTGAAGCACTGAACGCAACAGTACTGGACGAAAACGGTAAATCTGCTGTTGTCACCATGGGTTGCTACGGTATCGGTGTTACCCGTGTTGTCGCTGCGGCTATCGAACAGAACTATGACGACCGCGGCATTATCTGGCCGGAAAATATTGCTCCGTTCCAGATTGCAATCGTTCCGCTGAAGATGGAAAAATCCGAAGTGGTTCGCGAAGCTGCTGAAAAGCTGTATAGCGAACTGAAGGAAGCTGGCTACGACGTACTGATGGATGACCGCAAGGCCAGCCCGGGCGTCAAGTTCGCCGACATGGAGCTGATGGGCATTCCGCATCGCGTGGTGTTGAGTGACCGCGGACTGAAAGACGGCATGGTTGAATACAAGCATCGCGCTGAAGCCGACCGCGTTGATCTGGCTCTGGCTGACCTGCCTGCCTTTATCAAGGAAAACGTCAGCATTTAATTTGCTGACAGATGGCCGCCTCTGAGATAAAGAGAGGTGGCCATTTTAATTGCAGCAATATTTACTTTGAGCCTAAAGAATCTGGAAGCCCTGACAATCAGAAGCTGATTCTGTATTTACTATTAAATTGACTGATATGACGGATGCAGCTGGCGGTCCTTCATGCAGCCAGGTTGTTAATCTTTCAATATTCTCTTCGCTTCCTTGCATCAAAACTTCCACCGCTCCATCGGGCAGGTTTTTTGCCCAACCGATAATGCCTAACCGATCAGCCTGTTCCTTGGTAGAGGCCCGGAACCAGACGCCCTGAACCTTACCTTCCACTCTGACACACTTGCTTACCACAGCCATAACAAATCAACCTTCCTGCATTTTCAGCTCACCAACAGCCTTCTCCAGACTTGCCTGGGTCTGCGGACCCAGCAGCTGCTTAACCAGTTGACCTTCAGCATTCAGTATATACGTCGCAGGAAGAACATCGGGTAGAGTAAAGCCCAACGCCTCTGAAGGATCTCCACGAAAAACCCTGAACTGGATATCCAGCTTCTTCATATTGGCTTTCAGCTCTTCCGGCAGTGCACCATCATAATCCACCCCCAGCACACGAATACCGTTATCAGCCTTATCCAATCGATTCAGTTCAGGTATTTCCTTGATACAGGGCGCACACCATACAGCCCAGTAATTAATTGCTATCCAGTCCCCGGCAAACTGATCCGGCTCGAGCGATTTCCCATCCTGGTCCACCAGGTTTGCACTATTGCTGCAACCAGCCAGTAGCAACACGACTCCAAGTAAACATCCACACGCCCACTTACTACCTGTTTGTATCATCATTTCGGTACTTTCAATTTGAACAATACAACGTCTGTTATGACTCAACCCAGTCAGCCAGACTTCCCACCATAACCTGACGCTGGTGTTGACGTGTACTGGAAACACTTTGCTGGAGCTGTTCCAGCCACTTTGTTCCGGTTTCCGGAAAAGTGGCCATAACGGTTTCATCGGGAAGCACAAGTTTCAGTTGCTCACACAGTTCCATCATGGATACAGAAGAGAGGTCACGCGCCAGTATCAGCTCCCCCTTTTCACTGTATTCCAGTATCTGCTGTTTCAGTAATTGCGCAACCAACTCTTCCCAGTGGCGCTGGTGTAATGCCCACCCGGCTTCCACCACATGACGATATCCTGTGTGCAATCCCTGCCGGAACCGCTGCCGAAAAACTGACAGTATAGCCAGCAGCGCCACCATATCAGGCAGATCATCCGGAGGCATATCCTGTCGGTATAAACCAAGGCAACGCACTAACTCAGCACCAAGTAAAACGACTACCCAGCTGATCCAGATCCAAAGCAGAAATACCGGCACCGCGGCAAAGGCACCATAAACCAGTTCATACGTCGGTGAATTGGTAACAAACCAGGCAAAGCCTGCCTTCGCCAACTCAAATAAAATACCGACAAAGACCGCACCGGTAATCGCATGTCGAAACTCAACCTTTCGATTGGGAACCGTTATATAAATCAGGGTAAAAGTGGTAATGCTCAGTACTAGCGGCGCCATTCGAAGCAGAAACTTTTCACCACCGATCAGTGATGCCGCATCGGCATAAAGCTTCAGGCTGGTGAGATAAGAGCTCAGGGCAAAGCCCAGCCCCAGCAAAATAGGCCCCAGTGTTAAAATAGCCCAGTAAAGAAGAAAGGTATTAACCCGACGCCTGCCGTGTGACGCAGCCCAAATCCGGTTTAATGCGGTATCAACTGTTCGCAGCATCATAAACGCGGTGATAACCAGAAAAGCCACACCCACAGCTGTCAGCTTTCTGGCCTGTTGGGAAAAATCCTGCAAATAAGATTGCACCACTTCCCCGGTAGCAGGGACAAAGTTCTGGAAAATAAAATTCTGTACCTGGCCTCCCGCTTCCTGAAAAGAGGGAATCCCAGCCAGAATGCTATAAGTCACCGTCATCAAGGGAACCACCGCAAACAGGGTGGTATAGGTCAACGCTGCGGCACTATCGAGGCAACCGTCCGCCATAAAGCGCTGAAACATTCGCCGAATCAGCCAGACCCAGCGCATTTCTGTACTTTTCTGTTTCGATTCATCTGCCTGACCAGATGGCAATATGGCCCTTGCACGTGCTTTCCATCCGGGCATGCCGGAATCCCCCTACTTATCCGTGGCAACAAGCATTAGAATACTCCGATACCGACTCACTGATGAATGCTTTACAGGATAAAAATGAGCCAGCAGGTCACTATTTATCATAATCCCCGTTGTTCCAAGTCTCGCCAGACACTTCAGCTGCTGGAAGAACAGGGTATTTCACCGCAGGTTGTGCTTTATCTTGAAGACACGCCAGATCAGAATGCCTTGGAAAAACTGCTTTCCCAACTGGATATGAGTGCACGTCAGTTGCTACGCAAAGGTGAAGAAGCCTACAAGACGTTAAATCTGAAAGATGAAGCACTTGGCGAAGCCGAACTGATCAAGGCAATGACTGATCATCCCAAGCTGATTGAACGTCCGATTGTTGTTGCCAATAACAAGGCCCGCATCGGACGGCCGCCGGAATCTGTGCTGGAGATTCTGTAATGGCAGCACCTTATATACTGGTGCTCTATTACAGCCGCCATGGCGCAACTCAGGCCATGGCGCAACAAATTGCCCGGGGAATAGAAAAGCAAAGCGGTATTGAAGCCCGGTTGCGTACTGTCCCTCCGGTCTCTGCCACCTGTGAAGCAACAGCTGCCGGTATTCCCGGTACCGGGGCGATATACTGCACTGAAGAGGATCTGCGCAATTGCGCCGGACTCGCACTCGGCAGCCCGACCCGGTTTGGCAATATGGCTGCTCCCATGAAGTATTTTATCGACTCTACCAGTGCGCTATGGATGACCGGAGCACTGAGCGGGAAGCCAGCGGCTGTATTTACTTCCAGTGCCAGCCTGCATGGTGGCCAGGAAACGACTCTGATAAGCATGATGCTACCTCTGATGCACCATGGCATGATTCTATGCGGCCTGCCATACAGTGAGCCGGATTTGACTTCAACCCGCAGCGGTGGAACACCTTATGGTCCTTCTCATGTTGCCGGCGAAAAGAGTCAGGCACCGCTGACAGAAGAAGAGAAGCGGCTTTGTCAGGCGCAGGGACTTCGCCTGGCATCTATAGCCACTAAATTGACATCTGAATAAAGACATTTTTACGAAGTATGACCATAACTGATAAAGCCCGCTACGCACTGCAGATTTCTCGCATACAATACTTTGCCATACTGGCCGTGATCGGACTTTGGACACTTTGGCTGGAGCCCCCAGGAGAAGCGACAACAGCTGTTATGATTGTTCGCTGTACGCCATTATTATTGTTCCTACCTTTCATATTTAAAGATGTGGTTCGCCCCTTTTTATGGCTGTGTTTTGCACTGACCTTCTACTTTACATCAGGTGTTGTTAATGCAATGACCGGACCAGATGTAGTATATGGGTATTTTTTATCACTTCTAAGTTGTGGTCTTTTTATTAGCTCGATGTTGTTTGCCCGGTGGAAAAACAGCTGACTTTTGATAAGTGATTCTTGGGGCTATATCTGAATTAAAGCTATAGCTCCGAGTATTTGTTATCAGCATCTCATTCAACCTGGATTGGAATTCCCCGATGCTTACTCAATAATGTTCTCATGGTTTCCTGCATTAATGGTAACAATCCAGCCTGTTCACCAGGTACAACCTGTATTTTTCCCATATCATTACTCAACTTATCGAATCTGCCTGCCAGCGCACTTTTTGCAGGTATCATACTGCAATCCCACGCATCACAAATCCATTCAGGCAGATCAAAGCCAAGTCCCAAACAGGCAAGCCGACCACTAATCAGGCTTTTTTTGCTTTCATCACACTGGGAAAGTGGCATCAGAGAAAAGCCACTTTCTTTCAGGCAAATCATTGGAATGTCACCTTCACCATCACCCAGAACAGAAATAGAGATTTTAGAGCTCTCTTTTAAAATTCCAATATTTCTCATTTCACAAAGAACCCATTGCAGAGAAATACCTTTATTTATTGTCATGTTCTGAATAGCTATAACATCGCCTTTCTTGTTACTGTTAAACCATGCTAAAGACGAGGTTTTATAAGCACTTAGCCCCGACAAACCGTCTGGGATATCAGCATTGACCCAGTTACTCCCATTATGTCTTCTGGCTCCTAACCTGTAATAACTTGAAGGGGTTACCGGCATAATTTGCAAATTAAAACTGCGCCAAAAACCGGTAACCTCAGACATACTTGCAATGTCCTGCCTGACCCATTGCTCAACAATATCGTTGTACTTTGCCGGATCAAAACCACTTTCCTTCAGCTTCTTCCCAACTTGAATGTAATTCCCGCTACCACAAACCAGAATATGAGGCGCTGGAATATAAACTGAAGGCCTTTTTGCTCCAGTCTTCTCAGGCTTTTGTCTAAGCAGCAACCAGTCATCTGTGTGTTCAAATCTGCGTTCACTACCAACAAATACATCCTCTCTTTCATCAAGATCTACCCCTATTGCAGCTACTTGTGATCTGAGAGCTGTGCTTTCTGATGTATCAATCCCTATGTAATCAGTCTGCCTGCCAAAAGGTCTTGCCGTACTATAAACCACACAAACTTTGGGGTTCTTTGCAATTGCAGCAATGAACATTGAGCAAAAATATGTGAAACCTGTTTGCTCATTTTCACCATCAAGAATTAAATGCATTTCCGGATCATTTAAAATATAAAAAGTTTCATCAAGATCAAAAACAACAACCATCGAATCAACGGTTTTCAATACTAATAACCACTGCCTGAACATAGTGTCTATCCTGTTTTTGATAGCACTGGAGTTTGCTGACAATGAAAATGCTAAAAAAAACAAAAGCAACGCAATATTGATTATTTTTACTACATTTTTCATGGATATCTCCAAAGAGTGAAGATAAGCATAGATCAAAATAGTTTCTTCTCAATCCACCCTTCAGTTTCTCTGGCTATATGTTCTTCTCCCGTTGTCGGGCGGGCATCAAATCTTGAGGTTGCTCTGGATGAATGCATACCTTGCAGGTAAAACCTGTTTCTTTCTGTAGACTAGATAAACAGGCTCAAAGACTTCTTGCAGAAGCGGAACCAGTTTAATCTGGTTATTTTTGGGATAGTTCATTACCACAGTTTCTGGAACGACTGTAAATCCCAGTCCCGCAGCAACAGGATCGAGCAGATGGCCAAGCTGATTGATATACCCTCTTACCAACAGCTTATCTACTCCTGGAAAATCCTTTCCCATATTCTCTGAAAGCAAAAGGCTTGCATGATGGAACCCGTCAGGATGATTGATAAAGCCCAGTTTCATCAGTTCATTCCAGTTACTGATTGTTGTAGTGTGGCTAACAACCAAAACAAGAGCTTGCTTGCTATATGAAATAAATTCCAGCTCTGCAAAATCCGGCTTATTGGTTATCCAACCCATATCAATTTTGTTTTCTGATATATCCTTCACAATTTTATGATTAGGAGCTACTTCAAAATTAACTAAAAGTTTGCTGTGACTCACCTGCAATTTAACTAGCTGGGGATACAAAGCCAGACTCAGAGCACCAGGAGACGCCAGTCGCAGCTCGCCTTTATGCGGATCATCTTCTTTCAATTCTTGTTCAAGACTTTTTATCTCTTCCAGCCAGGTACAGGCAAACTTATAGACAGCTCTGCCAGCAGGCGTTAATTCAAAGCTTTTTCCCTCACGCTGCAGCAATGCACAACCAAAGTGAGCTTCTAACTTACTGACTTGCTGACTGACCCCAGGCTGAGTCATTGCCAATTGTTCTGCTGTTCGAGTAAAGTGCCCGACTTCCACGAGCTTTTTAAAAGTCTTGAGCCAAACAGGGTTAACCATAACAACCACTTACAAATAAAATGAACATGATAATTTAATTTTTATTTTATTTATAAATGAAGTATTGCCATCAAATGAATACAGCAAATCGCTATTTCGGCAATATGTTACGACATATATCACAAACTTCCTCCTGCACTTTTCTCATATTGGTATCTAAGTACCTAATCTGGATACCGCAGTAAAATTCTATACCAAGGTACTCGGCTGATACCTGATTATGGAGCCCCCCCACATTACCGAAGATGATAGCGACATTGATATCATGTGTACTGATGTTTTCCGCAAAGGCTGATCCTCATTCCGGATAGCCCATTGATCTAGCGGAAACCGCATGGTGTAAAGCTGTTTGAGTTAGAGAATATAAAATAGCCGGAAGCCAACAGAAAATGCCGGTTCGTTATTACTACCCGGACGAAAAACCTTATCACATGATTTATATAGAAGATCCGTTTGACAATATTCTGGAAATTTATAGCCACAACTATGAGCTGACATACTCCGCAGATGCCTACAACTAAACCAGGGCGGGTAATCAAAAAACGGTGCTGAAATAAAGTTCAACACCGTTTTTGGGGATTCAGGAGTGACTTTTTTCGACCTACCAGTCCATCACACTTTTAACAAACGGGATGGTAATTTTTCGCTTGGCGCGTAAAGAAGCACTGTCCAGTTTTTGCAACACACCAAACAACTGGCTCATTTCCCGCTGGCTTCTGGCAATAATGTAGCGTCCGACTTCTTCCGACAGTTCAAGCCCTCTGAAGTGAGCACGCAGCTGCAAGGCTTTCAGTTTTTCATCATCCGTCAGCGGCGCTACCTGAAACACAAGGCCCCAGCTCAAACGAGACTGCAAGTCGGGTAGAGTCAGATTAAGATTGCGGGGCGCATTATCTGCTGCCATTAACAGTCGGGTACCGGATTCACGCAACCGGTTGTACAAGTCAAACAGAGCTTCTTCCCACTCTTTCAGACCTGCAGCAGCCTGTACGTTATCAATACAGACAAGGTTCAGCTCTTCCATCCCGTCAAGCATGCGGGGAGTAAAACTGACAACATCATCCATCGGCAGGTAAATCGAGCGTAACTGCAGCTTGTCGGCTTTATGGCAGGCCGCCTGTAACAGGTGACTGCAACCAACACCTTCAGCGCCGTAAAGAAAAACGGCATTCTCTCCGGCAAGTTCTTCCGGATGACTTTCAAGGTCGAGCACACCCAGTACAGCCAGATTGGAGCCTGGGTAAAAGTTTTCAAATGTGGCGTCATCGCGAAGCTGGACACTTAGCGACAGCTGCAGTGGAAGATTCATAAACGCTTAAATGTACACCCTCTCTGGGCAAAATAAACCACGCGACAAACGTCCCGGGAAAGCCGGACACTAGCACGATTTCGTCTGTTTGTCAGCGACCGGGCCGCCAGATATATTCCAGCATATTTCCTTCAGGAGATACTCCGGCAGGAGCACCTTCCACCTTGACTGGTTGCAACACATGCTCCAGCGCAATAGCTGCAGCCAGTTGCGACCTGTCACCATCTATTCTTGCCTGTAATACCAGGCTGGAGCCTTTCGCCCGGGAAGGTCCTACCTCCCGCACAATAGCCAGTTTCTTTAAATACTCCAGCACACCGGCGTAATCTTTTACGGTTTCAATGCCACCAACCTGCAGCGCAACCCAGTCACTTTGTTCCTGCTGCACAACGGCATAAATATCCGACAGGCTGACGGCCAGTCTGTCCGCGGCCAGTTCCGCCAACTGTTCAAATGTCAGCCCGGAAAAATCAAAGTAGGCTCTACGTCCCTGCAAGAACAGGGCCAGACGACCACTATACCCCTTACCCTGCGGATAAATACGACCAGCCAGAATAACTGCAGCACCATAACGTTGAGAGCCTTTAACCAGAGGCTCATCAAACAAGCCCCAGACATCAGCAACCTGAACATTGGCCGCATCTTCAAGATCCATTACCGGAAACAGGAAACTTAATCCGCGTTCACTTTCCTGAGCCCTGAGAGCATCTTCCAGCACATCACTCTGCCGACTGTCGAGAATATGGCGCTTACCGTTTTCCTCCAGCGCGAACCAGACCATGGTTTCCGGTCGAGTACTTCCCCATAAAGGAATTCCCTGACGACGAAGAAAGTCATTCAGGGATGCGGAATCGAAGCGCACTTCAAGTTGGGTCTGGTTTTCTGCGTCCCGATTATAGTGATAGCTACTGACGTAATCATTGGCACGCGTCAGGGCTTCTTTCACTGAGGGCTGGGTCAACACCTCACGGTTACCGGTAATTCTTACAAACACAGTCGCCAGCGATTGGCGTACAGCCTGCTCTCGTTCTGCCGCAGTTTGTCCGCTGACCGGCTTGACCGAGTTATACAAAGAAACCTGATTCGCGGCCTGGACTGTTGTTGCAGCCAGCAACAGCAACAACCAAACCAGTACGGCCAGTATCAGTTTGCCGAACAGCTGCAACCTGTCATTAAAAAGAGGAGCAAAACACCCGTTAAAAACCATTCGCAGCCTCCGAACCCCGCTTTTTGTTCACATCCAGCCTAAAGATAATACCGGCCGACTTTTTCAGGCGAAAAATTCCCGGAATCATGCAAGATGTTTATTCTGCCATAGCTGCGACAAAAAAATAGTCGCAACAAGATAGTTGCAGCAAATATTGTGATCCTTGATCATGCTCTTCAGAAAAAACACCACCATCGGAAAACAACCAATATTTTTTACTTCACCCTGACTGTCTAAGCAGTATTTCCGTGCTACTATGCGCCGCATCCGTTTCACCCCTGACAGGGATACGTATAATTCCATGAGTCGCCAACTAAGTTATAAAGATGCAGGCGTCGATATCGAAGCCGGCAATGCCCTGGTAGATCGTATCAAGGGAGTCGCTCAGCGGACTCACCGACCTGAAGTATTAGGTAATCTGGGGGGCTTTGGTGCCCTGTGTGAAATTCCTGCCGGTTACAGGCAGCCGGTACTGGTATCAGGCACTGATGGTGTAGGAACCAAGCTCCGTCTGGCTATCGATCTCTGCAAGCACGACACCATTGGTATCGATCTGGTCGCGATGTGTGTCAACGACCTTATTGTTTGTGGTGCCGAACCACTGTTCTTCCTTGACTATTATGCCACTGGCAAGCTGGATGTGGATGTGGCCACCAGCGTTATCAGCGGTATTGGCAAAGGCTGTGAACTGGCCGGCTGTGGTCTGGTTGGCGGCGAAACGGCTGAAATGCCTGGCATGTATGCCAGTGAAGATTACGACCTGGCCGGCTTCTGCACGGGTGTGGTCGAAAAAGAGGCCATTATTGATGGCAGCAAGGTCAGTGAAAACGATGTACTGATTGCCCTCAAATCCAGCGGCCCTCACTCCAACGGCTATTCCCTGATTCGCAAAATTCTCGAAGTCAGCAAAGCCGATCTGAATATGGAGCTGGCTGGCCGCACTCTGGGTGAAACCCTGCTGGAACCTACCCGCATTTATGTGAAACCGGTACTGGAATTGATTCGCAACCTGCAGGTCAATGCCATCAGCCATATTACCGGTGGCGGCTTGCAGGAAAACCTGCCTCGTGTACTGCCCAACGGATTAAAAGCCGTTGTTGATACCCGTTCCTGGGAACGTCCGGCCGTATTTAACTGGCTCCAGCAGCAAGGCAATGTCGCAGCAGACGAAATGCACCGTACCTTCAACTGTGGTGCCGGGCTAATTATTGCCATGCCGGCGAATCAGGCGAACGCTGCTATTGATTTGTTCAAGGCTGCCGGGGAAGAGCCCTGGGTTATCGGCAAAACAGCGGCTAAACAGGATTCTGAAGCTGCTGTGGAACTGGCCGGTTTATAATCCAGTCTAGCGCCATACTTAGTGAGCTTTTAATCGAGCTATTTATCAAGCACCGCAATTGTCTTCAGACGCTTGCGGTGTTTTTACATTGAGTCGCCGGGTATTGACCATCATGACCGATAACAACACGTCCGCCCTGCCCATTGTTGTACTGATTTCAGGTAGTGGCAGCAACCTTCAGGCTATGATCGACCGCCAGCAGGAGCTGAATATCGAGATCCGGGCCGTCATCAGCAATAAGCCGGATGCCTATGGTCTGACACGCGCAGCAAATGCAAATATTCCGGTAAAGGTACTTAATCACAAGGATTGTGCCAGCCGTGAGGCCTTTGACACTGAACTGGCCCGACTAATCGACGACTACGAGCCGGGGCTGGTTGTGCTTGCCGGATTTATGCGTTTGCTGACACCCGCCTTCACAGAACACTATGCCGGCCGGATGCTGAATATCCACCCGTCTCTACTACCAAAGTATAAGGGGCTTCATACTCACCGCCGGGTGATTGAAGCTGGCGAAAGCGAACACGGCACAACGGTTCACTTTGTAACGGCCGAGCTTGATGGCGGCCCACTGGTGCTACAGGCCAAAGTAGCGCTCAATCCCGAAGAACAGGAAAGTGAACTGGGTCGGCGGGTACAACAACAGGAATACATTATTTACCCACTGTGTGTGCAATGGTTTGCAACAGGTAGGCTGCGACTGGATGGCAATACGCCGATACTGGATGGAAAGCCTGTCAGTAAAGAAGGCTTGCTGCTGAAAAGTGAACTTCTCGACGAGAAGTGGCGTCATAGTTCTGAAGGAAGTATTTTCTAGAATAGAGTTCAAATAGAGAATGCCTGCATTGCTAGGTAACAGCAGCTGGGCAATAACATCAGGCAACATGGGAATCGAGGACGCCTTTGTATGAAACTTCGCAACTTGCTTGTGGGTATGGTGGCACTGATGAGTGCATCCGTATGGGCCGATGGACCGGTTACAACCCAGAGCACAGCCAGCACACCAGCAGCCAAAGCATCGGCAACATCGCAGGTTACCCCCAAACCTTTTGAAGCCAAGTACAGTGCCGACATGAGCGGTTTACCTGTCTCAGGCAGTGCTGTACGCAAACTTCAAAAGGAAGGTGATGACTGGTCACTAAGCTTTGAAGCCAGCACTGTACTGTTGAGTCTGAAACAGGAAAGCAAGTTTACCGTCGACAAGGAAGGCCAGATCAAACCCTCAAGCTACACCGACAAGCGCAGTTTCTTTGGTAAAAGCAAGGTCGAGCAGGTTAATTTCAACTGGCAGCAGAATGAAATCCAGAGCCGCCGGGATGACAAGGAGTGGCGCTTCCCTATCGAAAAAGGTGCTCTTGATGATATCTCCTACCAGCTGCAATTAAGGCTCGATATGGAGAAGGGTCGCAAAGACTTATCCTACCGAGTGGTTGACCGCAAAAAGCTGGATACCGAGAACTTTGAAATCGAAGGTGAAGAGTTGCTGGATACTCCGCTGGGTAAACTGGCCACTGTTCGTATCAAGCTGGTAAGGGAAAACAAAAAGCGTCAGACCTGGATCTGGCTGGCTCGAGACTGGGACTACCTGCTGGTTCAGCTACGCCAGTTGGAAAAGGAAGACGAATTCGTGATCAAGGTGAGGCAGGCATCACTTGATGGCAAGGAAGTGACTGGCATCTCCACTTCAACTGCGGCCAAAACCAAAAGCTGATTGTAAGCATTCAGGTATAGTGACAAAGCAGGCGGAAGAAACAGCCTGCTTTTTTTATATTTACACCGGCCTTAATTCAGGGGCAGTACCGTCGTCGAGTGCATCTGTTCCATAGCAAAACTTGATGTCACATCACTCAGACCGTCGACAGAGCTCACCAGTTTTTTGTAAAACTGATCAAACGCTGCAATATCCTTCACCACCACTCGCAGCAGATAGTCCCATTCTCCACTCATTCGATATGACTCAGCCACCTCGGGAAAGCTGGCCACCTGCTGGGCAAAATTACGCAACCAACCCGTATCATGCCGGGCTGTTTTCAGCTGGACAAAAACAGATACCCCCAACCCCACTTTTGCCGGATCAAGCAATGTCACCCGGCGCTGGATAATACCCTCTTTCTCCAGCCGCTTGATGCGCTTCCAGCAGGGTGTCGAGCTCAGGTTTACTCTGGCAGCCACTTCAGCCAGTGGCAACGTCGCATCTTCCTGAAGACACATTAATATTTTCTTATCTATCGAATCCATAGAATTATTTTCTATTCATTACTTATAAATAAAAAATAGCTTCTAAAAAATCAAAATACAGCCCCATCTTTGGAAAACTTTTCCATCGTTCCCTCTCTAGAATGCAACTTCCTAAAACAAATCTTCAGGCTTACCCACGATGTTGCTGGAATTATCCACTCTGATCGCCGTTGCAGGATTTTCCTTTGCAACCTCTGCCTCACCAGGCCCCAACACCCTTTTACTGGCCAGTTCCGGTGCCCGTTTCGGTCTGAAACAAACCCTGCCCCATATGTTCGGAGTCAATATCGGCATTCTGATTATGATGCTGGCAGGCGCTATCGGCATCGGCAGCCTGCTTCAGAGCTATCCTCTGTTGCAGCTGATAATGCGACTGCTTTGTACTGGTTACCTGCTTTATCTGGCCTGGAAGCTGGCGAGAGACAATACCGCAGAAACCGATAATCAGAACCAGCAGCCGGTATCATTTTTTCAAGCCATTACCATCCAGTGGATTAACCCCAAAGTCTGGATGATGGTTGTTACTGCAATGAGTGTTTTTCCGACAGACGCAGATGACACATATTTGATCTCTGCTCTTCAGGTAGCCATTGTAATGGCGGTGATTAATCTGCCATCTATTGCTTTATGGGTAACATTTGGCAGCACTATGCGAAAACTGCTGAAAACACCAAAGCAGCAGAGAGGATTTTGTATCGGGATGGGATTGCTGACGGCAGCAACGGCTGCCGTCATCTGGATCTAGTTTCGATCCGGAGATAAGGCAGGATTAGTGACTGTGAGAAGAGCTCATCTTGGCCGCTTCTTCCATGCTCAGCACAGGCAGTTTAACGGTTACAGGTGCATGGTTTTCGAACTTCAGTTCGACCACAACAACCTCACCCGGCTTGAGGGGCTGTTTCAGTCCCATAAACATTACGTGATCGCTACCCTGCTTGAACGCGTGGGTCTGATTCTGATCGATTAGAACATGATCCATTTTGGTCATCTTCATTACACCATTTTCATGAAGATGAGTATGCAGTTCGACCTTTTTCGCAACATCGCTGTCCGCGTCTACCAGCTTCAGGGTTTTATCACTCTTGTTGGTGAGTTTCAGGTAGCCAGCAGCATTGGGTCCCGGAGGTGCCATGATCCATGCGCCTTCCACCATCACATCACCGGAATCATGATGCTTATGATCCATTGCACTCACGATAGTGGATGTACTTCCCCAGAATAAGGCCAGCAGGATAACGAACAGTCGCATATTTCTAATTTTTGACAGGACTCGCATATAACCTCCAGTATTTACAGCACTCTTCATCATAGCTCTATCGCTAGTGCTGTACGGCTTTTTTGTTGGTATCAGGCACAATAAACTCAGGCCAGATCGGGATGCCCTAATTCAAACAGCACCCGGCGAATACCATCACTTCCCTGCAGGGCAACTTCAGCAACCCAAACCATGGCAGAACCTGTGGTACAAAATGTAATCATACCTTCCCCGGTGAACTTGCCTTCAGATTGCAAGGTCAGCTCAACCGGCTGCAAGCCCATATCCATTGTTGTTCCGGTAAAACGCACTGATGCAACCTGGACACCTTGCAGCGAAGTTCCAACAGATATACTCAATGGTTCCAACGGGCGCAACATCGCAGGTTTCACTGCAAACACCACTTCCGAGTTATCAGATAATCTGGCTTTGCATGATTCAGCAACATTGCACTGAACACTGACCGTTTCCAGCAGCTCATTTCCCAATGGCTTATCAGATAACTGTTGTACCACAGCAAACAATCCGACAAGTGCAAGAACCAGCACAACAATAGATATTAATTTAGATTTCATTCATTCCCCCGGGCGGTAACAGCATCAAAAACCACCAGCCGCAGGCATTATACTCATAACGAAATACTATGTGTTCGCTTCTGTAGCAATTTTATTTCTGTTACTTTGCAGACCAGCCAGAAAGTTTCATTAATAAACAAAGCAGATCACAAATGCATATTCCGGTGAAACCACTGAAGTCCTACCCCCTGTGGCTCAAACCTTTTTTCTGGAGTCAGAAGCGCCGTTACGGCAAGGTGCTTAAGCCCGGATTGCTTTGGGCAAGAATACCCAAACTGTTCGCTGCTGTTGCAGCCTTGTATGGTGTACTGGATCGCAAAAGCTCACCTTTACCTCCACAGCTTCGCTCATTGATCACTGTGCGTGTATCCCAGATTAACTGGTGCGAGTTCTGTGTTGATGTCAATGCCATGACACTGGCAAAGCGTGCTGGCAATACTGACAAGGTAGAAGCACTGGATAACTGGCGGGACAGTGAACTGTTCACCGAAAAGGAAAAGATTGTCCTCGAGTACACTGAAAGCATTACCTACAGCGACCGTCAGGTCACCCCGGAACTGATGGGTCAGCTGCGCCAGCATTTTGATGAAGACGCTGTGGTTGAACTGACAGGACTGATCGCTTTCCAGAACCTTTCCAGCAAATTTAATGCTGCGCTGGATGTTCCGGCCGAAGGGTTTTGTAAAGTCTCGGTTCCGCATAAAGCGACAGAATCTCAACAATAATAAGAGCCATTTTCAGGCAACAACAAGATGTAGCCTGTAACCCCTGAAGTCATCCTGCAACTGCTGCTCCATCTTTGACTGAAGTGATAGCAGCTGCGCTTGGGGTGGCATCACTTTGCTACCACCAAGTGGTACGGAAACCCACAAACTCCTGCCAATCACAACGACTGAGATATCTGTTCCCAGAGCAATGGATTGCTCGGTTGCCATGCGAGCCAGCAATGTACAGATCACTTGATGTACCGTAGACGGCGCTGCATGCCAGAGTAGCTGGCGAATATTCTGACGAAAGCAACGCAAGGGAAAATACATAAGAGGCAGACATAGCGCCAGAGTCAGAACGGGATCCGTCAGGCTTGCCATTGCAGAGTGCTTCGGAAACAACATAGGCGCTGCAAACCCCACCAGCGCAATGCCACTCAGGGTCATATCCAGCAACCACTCCTGTGCTTCGAACAACACCAGCTGGGAGCCAAGCTTCATGCCTACAGTCTTAAGGCCGAGGTACATCAACAATCCTGTTACCAGACCCGCAGCTTCATAGCCAATAGCAACGGAATACTTCAGCTTCACGCCACCATTCAGCAGTAACTGAACAGCCTGCACCGCTAAAGTAATGCACAGCGCCAGCAGAATAATGGATTCAACAGTGAGCAACAGCGGCTCAAAAGCAGCCTGACCAAAGGGGTATCTAGCATTTGGCAACTGTTTGACACGCCTGACGACATAAAGTGTGACCGCCATAAAGAAATGAATAACTGCCATCCAGCAGGACAACCTGCGAATGGCAAATTCTTGAGAGCAGGATTCCTGCGACGCCAAATACCAGTTCAAGTATCAGCGACAGCCATAAAACGTGTTCTTCAGTCTTGGGTTGCACAGAGATTTTCATAGCTATTTTTCATAGCTATGCAGGATAGAAGAGCTGTAGCTCTCCATATCAAAATTACTGAAAAAGCCGATAAAAAGGATCAATTAAATTACTTCAGCAAATGATCTCTGAGCGGAGAATTCCGCTACTCATGTTGCTGTAAACAGTACTGTAGAGCTAAGCAGAGACATTTTTCCGGTAAAAAGTTGACGCACCGCAACAGAAGCGCCAACATGCCCTCAAACTACGGAAAACCGCAATGGCGCACAGGAAACCATCATTAAATAATCCGTCCCGTACTCAGGAAGTAGATGGGATCTGGTGGTCCCCTTGGTCTTCAAAACCAATGTGAGCCGTGCCGGCTCTGGTAGGTTCGATTCCTGCCTCTTCCGCCACTTCTTTCTGTCCCTTATTACTCTATTTTTGTAGCTACAGGTTTTGTTGCTGCAAGCCGTTATGCGGGGTTGTTAATGCCATGAGTGCAGACCCGAAGGGAATCGTTCGCCTGCCACAGGTCGAGCAGTTATTGCAGGAACCTTTTCTTGCTCCCTACATCCGCCGCCTCAGTCGTCCTCTAGTGACCGACGTTATCCGTAAAACCCTTGGCAAAATACGACAGCGAGATAACTTTCGCACCGAAGGTATTAGCCAGGATGCTCTCTTCTCCAGCCTTGAATCAGCCTGCCTGTTTTTATTGAATCAGCGTCATGCACGGGTCATTAATGGTACCGGCACCGTTGTTCATACCAATCTGGGCCGTTCCCCGATTGATCCGGCGTTATGGGATTCAGTTGCTGATGTAAATACCGGCTACTGTAACCTTGAGATCAAGCTGTCTGATGGCAAGCGAGGACAGCGCAAGGGTATCGTCAGTCAGTTAATTGGCAGCCTTACCGGTGCAGAAGATGCGCTGGTCGTTAATAATAATGCGGCCTCTGTTTACCTGCTGCTCAATGAACTGGCCCGGGGCAAAGAAGTGATTGTCTCACGAGGCGAGCAGATCCAGATCGGCGGTGGCTTCCGGATTCCCGATATTCTCGCACTGGCGGGCGCCAAACTGATCGAGGTCGGTACCACCAATATCACCACAGCAGATGATTACCTGAATGCCGTCACCGAAAATACGGCAATGATTCTGATGGTGCACTGTTCCAACTTTGTCGTGCGCGGCTTCACTGAATCACCCGACATTAAAGATGTCGCACGTCGCTTGCCGGAACATGTCATTCTTGCAGTTGATCAGGGTTCCGGCCTTTCAACTGAACGATTCGCTGCCAATGAAAACCCATCCTCACACTATCTTCGAGCTGGCGCAGATCTGGTGTGTTTCTCCGGTGACAAGATTCTTGGCGGGCCACAGTCCGGTATTATCTGCGGCAAAAAAGAGCTGGTAAAACAGCTGGAAAAGAACCCGATGATGCGGGCTTTCCGCCCCGGTCGTATGGTTTATTCCATTCTGGAAGAGCTTTTGGTTCGCAAGCTGAACCGCACTCCGGAAGGTCAGGGTGTTGCCGAAAAAGCAGCTACAGGACAGCAGCAGATTCAGCAACGGGCAGAACAACTGGCCGCTGCACTGGGCGACAAGGTCAAACTGCTTCCTTCTCAAATGCTTGTTGGCGGCGGCACATTACCAGACGAATTTTTCCCGTCATGGTCGCTGGAATTGCAGATTGATAAGCCGGCTGAAAAAATTATGGCCGACCTTCGAGACATGCCTCTGCCGGTTATTGGCATTATTCGTAATGATCGGGTTCAACTGAATATGGCAGGTATTTTGCCAAGAGAATTGCCGGTACTGACAGAACAACTCAGGAGTTACCTCGGCGTATGAAAGCAGTGATTGGCACTGCCGGCCATGTAGACCACGGCAAAACCGCTTTAATCAAGGCGCTGACCGGGATTACCACTGCTCGTCCGGTGGAACAGAAGCGCGGCATGACACTGGATCTGGGCTTTGCTCATTTTGACGATGATAGCGGAAATACCGTGGGTGTCATCGATGTACCCGGCCATGAGCGCTTTATTCGCAATATGGTTGCCGGTGTCTGGAGTCTGGATCTGGTTGTTCTGGTAGTAGCAGCTGACGAAGGCTGGATGCCAATGACCACTGATCATCTCAGCGTGGCTCACGCGATGGGTATTCGAAATATCGTTCTCTGTATTAACAAGTCCGATACCGTCGACGCTGAAACACTGGCGATGGTAGAAGAAGATGCACTGGAAAAATGCCTCGCCATTACTGATGAAATCCCTGAGTCAATTACCGTCTCGGCACTGACAGGCAGCAATATCGACAAACTGCGTCAATTGATACTCCGTCAGTTACGTCAGGTTGAGCGTAAACCGCTAAGTCCTTCCTCTCACCTTTATATTGACCGGGTCTTCACTGTAAACGGCATTGGCACAGTGGTAACCGGCAGTCTTGCCGATGGCATGTTGAAAGTCGGCGAAAAAATGAAAGTCTACCCGGCCGGTAAAGACGTTCAGGTGCGTACACTTCAGTCCTACCACAAAAACCTCGATGAAGCTGAACCTGTTTCCCGGGTAGCTGTGGGCCTGAAAGGGATTACCAAAAAAGAGCTGGAACGTGGCTGCTGCCTTACCGCGCGGAATGCTCACTGTGAAGTAACCGACCGGCTGTTTGTTCGACTGGAACAAAGTGCAAATACCAACCAGCGCAATCGTGAAGTAGAAGTGGCTCTCGGCACCTGGAACGGGCTGGCGCAACTGGTGTACTTCAAGGGCACCCGTCTGGCTATGCTGAAACTGGAAACACCGGTTGCCTGTTTCTGGGGACAACCACTGGCAATGATTCGCCATGGTGGCAGTGAGCTGGTGCACAGTGGCCAGATAATCTGGACCCATGATGTTGTGACTAAAAAGCGTAAACAGCTACGAGCCCTTCTGAGTGATTTGCCGGAAGAGCTCAACCCGTCTGATTTAATGCAGCTGAGTTTGAACCTCTATGGCTACGCACCACTCAGTGCCGTCAAGGATCAGGAAGCTATTACTGCCAATAATGAATATCTGACACTGGACCAATGGCTGCTGACTAGAACCTTCTGCAACAGTGTACGGGAGCAGGTTCTTCAGTCGCTTGAAGGTGAAGGTATTGCAATGACTGCGGTCGAACTCAGTACTCGACTGCATGTCGATACGCCAGTACTCGAGCAGATTCTGCTGACCCTGAAATCAGAAGACAAAATTCGCATGAGCCGTGATGCCTGGATGGCCGGTGGCGGTGCATCTGAAGATGAACTGGGTAATGACGGACGACAACTGTTGGCGCGTATCCGTGCTTCCGGTAAAGACGGATTCGAGGCTGATAAAGAGAAGGTCGTTGGTGGCCAGAAGTTACTACGAAACCTGACTCGTCTGGGTTTCACCGTTGCGCTCGAGGGCAAGATTTTCTATGCCACCGAACTGTATCAAGAATTGATCCAGACCATTCTGGCCGATCTGAAAGTCGGAGAACGTTTTGGCATCACTCTGGCCCGTGAACGTACCGGCCTGAGCCGTAAATATATTATCCCGCTGCTGAACAAAATGGAGCTTGATCGCTGGGTGCGCCGGGATGATAACGACCGGATTGTGCTGAAAGTACCGGTGCAAAGTGAAGATCAACAGGATATACACGGCAGAGCAGCCTGAGTTATGGCCAGAAAACTATTAGTTATCACCAATAATCCGCGGGTGCAGGATAAATTTGCGGCTATTTCGCAGCACCAATCCGAAAGTTACGAACAGGTACTGCATCAGGTCAGAAACCGGGTTCATGCAGGCGCAAAAGTGCTTACTCACCCTCTCGCTGGCAGTGTCAAACCAGGTGAGTCACCCTATCGTTCAGTCTGCATTGACGATCAGGAGGGGGTTCTCGATATGCGCTCGCTTGAAGTCATAGAAAGCGCCATAGATCGTTTTAATACGTTGATCTCCTGCAGTCGCCAGCGCATTTATGATAAAAAGACGCTGGAAGATTTTCAGCTGATTGATTACCAGTTGCTAAAATCAGGTCTGGATGCGATTGACCCGGCTCTCACTCGAGATCAACACATCGATTGAGAACGCGTGAGATCAGGTCATGGCAATAAACGGTATGCATAATGAGTGAAAAGACAACCGATCTGCGCCCGGTGCGGGAAGATGAAACCACTGAACAGGTGCGTCTGACCCGTTACTCCCACGGCGGGGGCTGAGGCTGCAAGATTTCCCCAGGGGTCCTGGGCAAGATGCTTGAAGGGTTGTCCGATAACAGCGGGCACCCGGCGTTGCTGGTTGGCAACGATACCGCTGATGATGCTGCCGTTTACGATCTGGGTAACGGTGAAGCCATCATCAGTACGACTGATTTTTTTATGCCGATCGTGGATAACCCCTACGACTTCGGACGTATTGCTGCGGCCAATGCCATCAGCGACGTCTATGCGATGGGAGGCACCCCGATGATGGCACTGGCAATTCTGGGATGGCCGGTAAACACCATCCCGCCGGAAGTTGCCAAGGAGGTAATGAGAGGTGGGCGTGATGCCTGCCTGGAAGCCGGAATGCCACTGGCAGGCGGTCACAGTATTGATTCCCCGGAGCCTATTTTCGGGCTGGCGGTTAATGGTCGTATTCCGGTCAGTCACCTGAAACGGAATGTGGGTGCCAACCGGAACGACAGGTTGTACCTGACCAAACCACTGGGAATCGGGGTACTGACGACAGCAATCAAGAAAGGTCATTGCACGCCGGAACATGAAAAACTGGTCACAGAAACCATGTGTCGGCTCAACAAACCGGGTCAGGCTTTCGCTGCCTTGCAAGGTGTTACGGCTATTACGGACGTTACCGGCTTCGGTTTTCTGGGACACTTGCTGGAAATGTGCGATGGCAACAACCTGGGTGCTGTTGTCTACCGGGATAAGGTTCCTCTTCTTCCGGATGTTGATCGCTATATCTCGCTGGGCTGCTCCCCGGGAGGCAGTATGCGTAACCATCAAAGTTATGGTGACCGTATTGCGCCGATGAGTGAGCGGGATATAAAAATACTGCTCGATCCGCAAACCAGCGGCGGATTACTTGTCGCTGTCCAGCCCGAGGCCGAAGCCGAATTTCTGGCGATCGCCCGGGAGCAGAATCTCGAACTTGAGGCGGTTGGTCATTTCTGCCAACCCGCTGCAGACTATCGGATAGAACTCCGGTAACCCTGCTTGCTGCACAAAGCGATACGACGTGTCGCTTTGTCAGTGGGCAAATCTGACACCTCGCCGGAAGCGGGCGACGATTTCAGACTTTGCCAAATTACATATGCCCATAACAAAAGAAAAAAGGGTGAATCTACAGGTTCGCCCTTTTTGCTTTTTAAGTTTGAAGCTGTCTGCAACTGTCTTACCCCCTCACAAGGCAGTTGCCGGACAATCCCCCCTGTCCACTTTTTGAAGGAATACACTGTGACTGACCTGAACGCTTACAGCCGTAGCGGCATTGCACTGATGGACCTGACCACCCTGACCAACACTGAAACCGATCAGGAAATTATCGACATCTGCAACAAAGCCAAGTCTCCGGCTGGCAACACTGCGGCTATCTGCATCTACCCGCGTTTCGTTCCTCTGGCCAAGAAAACTCTGGCCGAGCTGGGTCTGAATGACGTAACTATTGCAACCGTTACCAACTTCCCGGCTGGCGGCGACGACATCGCTATCGCTGTTGCTGAAACCAAAGCGGCTATCGCTTACGGTGCTGACGAAGTAGACGTTGTATTCCCTTACCGCGCCCTGATGGCTGGCAACGAAACTGTTGGCTTTGAACTGGTTAAACAGTGCAAGGAAGCCTGTGGCGACAAGATGCTGAAGGTCATCATCGAATCCGGCGAGCTGAAAGAAGAAGCCCTGATTCGTCGTGCCAGCGAGCTGAGCATCGAAGCCGGTGCTGACTTCATCAAGACCTCCACCGGTAAGGTTCCTGTAAACGCGACGCCTGAAGCAGCTCGCATCATGCTGCAGTGCATCGCAGACAGCGGCAAGGACGTTGGCTTCAAGCCGGCTGGCGGCGTACGTACTGCTGAAGACGTCGCTCTGCACCTGGGTATCGCTGAAGAGATCCTGGGCAACGACTGGGTTAACCGTAACCACTACCGTTTCGGCGCCAGCAGCCTGCTGGACAACCTGCTGAAGACCCTGGGCATGCAAGACAAGGGCGCAGAAGAAGGAGCTTACTAATATGTTCCTGCCTGTAGAAGTTATTCGTCGTAAGCGTGAAGGTCTGGAGCTTTCTGAACAGGAAATCCGCCAGTTTATCCTCGGCGTAACCGACGACAGCGTATCCGAAGGTCAGGTTGCGGCATTTGCCATGGCAACCTTCTTCAAAGGTATGAACATCGAAGAGCGCGTAGCCCTGACCTGTGCCATGCGCGATTCCGGTGACACTCTGAAGTGGGAACACGAAGGTCTGACCGGCCCGGTACTGGACAAGCACTCCACCGGCGGTATCGGCGACGTTGTCAGCCTGATGCTCGGCCCGATGGTTGCAGCCTGTGGTGCATTTGTACCAATGATCTCCGGTCGTGGCCTGGGTCACACCGGTGGCACTCTGGACAAGCTGGACGCAATTCCGGGTTACAACACCAGCGCTTCTGAAGAGCTGCTGCGCAAGGTTGTAAAGGAAGCTGGTATTGCCATCGTTGGCCAGACCGGTGAACTGGCTCCGGCTGACAAGCGCATCTACGGCATCCGTGACGTTACCGCGACTGTTGACTCCATCGACATGATCACTGCTTCCATCCTGGCCAAGAAACTGGCTGAGGGTCTGGATGCACTGGTGATGGACGTTAAGGTAGGTTCCGGTGCCTTTATGCCGACTTTCCAGAAGTCTGTTGAGCTGGCTGAAAGCATCGTTCGCGTTGCCAACGGTGCCGGCGTCAAGACTACTGCACTGCTGACCGACATGAACCAGGCCCTGGCTTCCAGCGCCGGTAACGCGGTAGAAGTACGCGAAGCGGTTGAATACCTGACCGGCAAGTACCGCAACGAACGTCTGCACGAAATCACTATGGCCCAGTCTGCTGAGCTGCTGGTATCTGGTGGCCTTGCCAAGGATATCGAAGAAGCCACAGACAAGCTGAATACCGTGCTGGATAACGGCAAGGCTGCTGAAATCTTCGGCAAGATGGTTCATGGTCTGGGTGGCCCGGCTGACTTCGTTGAGAAGTACGATGAGTACCTCCCAAAGGCTAACATCATCAAGCCCGTCTACATGGAAGGCAATGGTTACATTACCGCCATGAATGCCCGCGAAGTGGGTATGACAGTTGTTCAGCTGGGCGGTGGCCGCGCCGTTCCGACTGACCAGCTCAACTACGCTGTAGGTATCACCGATATCTGCAAGCTGGGTGACAAGCTGGCCGCTGACAAGCCGATCGCCATGCTGCACGCTGACGATGAAGCCGCCTGGGAACAGGCTGCACAGAAGCTGCGTAATGCACTGACTGTCAGTGAGACAGCTCCGGAAGCGAATCCTTGCGTTTATAAGCGCATCGTGTAACGCCTCCACAGAAAACCTGGGCACGCCCCTTAGTAGTGCTGTGGTTTCTCTCTCTACAAACCCCCGTCCTCTTCATTGAGTACGGGGGTTTGTTTTTTTGGCGTGAAAATTTATCATCGCCGACACTATCAAGAAATATTCCTATCACTCATGGCCGCTTTATGACAATTACTCCCTCGCTGTTGACAAGCCCATTTAATTGGGGAATAACAATAGAACTATTCACCTTCGGGTGGATCAGGCAACGGAATTGCCTGGCTACAATCTGACAACAAACAGGGAATGTTGAATCATGCTGACGAAAATGTATGTCAAGACCGCTCTGTGGCTGGATTCCTTAAAAAAGGATCAGCGCGGAGTCACCTCTATTGAGTATGCCGTTATTGCAGCTGCTATTGCTGCCGTCGTGACCGCTGTTTATTCCGGCACGGGTGCTGACAGCCTGACTGCAAAGCTGCAATCAAAACTGAACGATATCCTGAAGTAATGCCGACGACGAGTGGAAGCCTGCCCCTTGAATGCAGGCTTTTACTCAATTCAACACAAGCTCGCATAAGCTTGTATAGAGCTGATACATAACAATTACTAAAGGCTCTCCAGTGAACCGACGGTTGCTCCTCACCCTGTCCTTTATAATTTGCGCAGGCAGCGTCTTTGGTTTACTTACCCGAAAAGAACAGCCCGCAGATATACCCGTTATTCATGTTGCAGATGAAGCCACGCAACAAACCATACGGATATGGACGGCACAGGATGATTTCGAGCAGGGAGAAAAGATTCCACTATCTGCACTTGAGAGTTCAACAACCTATGTTGAGCAGATAAATGCTGGTACCAGCCAGACTGTCGAGAAAGGCATGCTGGCCGCGACGGTGATCCCAAAAGGATCTGTAATTACCGAAGACATGCTGCTTCGACCGGGTCAGGAAGCCTACAGAGAATATTTGCTACAGCCAGACAAGATACCGTTTCCGATAGAAGTCAGTGCCGGAAAAAGCTACACCGAGCGCCTGTCACCCGGCGATTTTATTGATGTCATCCTGATCACCTCAAACGAACAGAATCTGTCCAGAGAGGCTGTAAACAATCACTTCCAGAGTCTGAAAGTGATTCCGGTTGTGCAGTCACAACGCATCATCAGTATTGAAAACAGTAATAGCACTGAAATGGCAGACAGCATTTATATTACCGCAGCACTGGATCGGCGAGATGCTCACAAAATGCTGATTGCCAGCCGAATCGGTGAAATTGATGTGTTCAAATCAGGCTCCTCTAACCTGATTAACACCAGAGTTGGTGATGTACTGGCAGACCTGACCAGTATTATCGAATTGAGAGGCAAGGAAGGATCCGAAGCACCCGAGACCCTGAAGCTAAAATAACAATCAAGAGCACCTCATAATGACAAGGAGCAAGCACACAGGACGTGTCCTCCTGATAAAACTGATACCACTTATATCATGTTTCTATATTCTGTTTTTCAGCACTCTGGCTCGCGCGCAAGATACGATCAACCTGGCCATTGATGAGGCACGCCCCCTCAAGTACGCGACCCCCATTGATACTGTGTTTATCGCCAACCCGGATATAGCTGATTATCGCGTGGTAAAAGGCAACCAGATTATTGTTTTCGGCAGAGCCGTGGGACAGTCTTCATTGCTGCTGTTCGATGAAAGGGGCCGAACCATCGACAGCAAAATGTTGGTTATCAATAAAGATCTCCGATTTATCAGGCAGCAGCTTGCGGCCCGGTTTCCCAATGACGCAATTCAGCTCACCAACCTCGGCGATCAGGTTGTGCTCAGTGGAACCGTTACCTCGGAACAAACCCGCAAGGATATTTATTACCTGACCGGAGAACTGCTACAGAAGGAATTCGAGCAGGAAACAATCAGCTGGGAAGATGACGATGACAGTTATGACATCCGGTTTCTCAACAGCAGAACTTACCGGGGGCTGATTAATAATATTGAAATAAAGGAAACCAAGCAGGTCAGTGTCCGACTGACCATTGCCGAAGTTTCTCACTCGTTTATTCAGCATCTGGGGGTCAAATGGGGAACCCTTAACAGCGAAGGGAACCTGCTGGGAGGTGGCAACGGCGAGTTTCTGAGCATGCTCAATACCGGTCTCAACTCCCGCAATATTGCCCGCTATATCAATGCTGTCAATGACGACAGCATGGGGCAGATTCTGGCCGAACCCAGCTTATCAGTGATATCCGGGGAAACCGCTTCATTTCTCGCCGGTGGTGAGATGCCAATCATCACTTTCGTCAATGACTCGCAGAACATTACCTATAAAGAATTTGGCGTGAAGCTGGATCTGGCCGCAGAGGTACTGCGAGACGACAAGATCAATCTCACCATGATGCCTGAAGTCAGTGCCATTGATCCCCAGAACAGCAATACCAAACTGGATATTCCCGCGTTCAAAACCCGCCGAGCCCGAACAACCGTCCAACTGGGTGACGGCGAAAGTTTCGTACTGGGAGGACTGCTGAACTCTGAAGACCGGGAAGCCCTGTCAAAAATTCCATTAGCCGGTGATATTCCGGTTCTTGGCGCCATGTTTCGCAATACCCGGGATGAACGCCAGAAAACCGAACTGATCATTGTTGCCACCGTTAATCTGATTCAGCCGGTACAGCCACAGACTATTCAGCTACCTCGACTGAAATTGCGAAACAGCCTGCTGCGCTTTTTTAATCTGAAAAAGCCTCCGCCAGGCACCCCGCCACCACCGGTTAACCGCAGAGCAACATCCATTCTTGGTGCTGCAGGCTTCAAGCGATGAGCATCTATTTACGTTTACCGGGCATAACTGTCAGGAGGACATTATGCTGAATCTCAAGGAAGCGATTCTCAAGCAGCAACAAACGGAAGACCCGTCTCAGGCCAAAGCTCCCGATCAAGCTAAAAGTCCGGAGTCACAACAGAAACTAACCAGCTGCGGACTGTTTTATCAAACACCCGAGTGCTTTCGCCTGCTGGAAGAAGCATTACTTTACAGTGGCATCGGTGCCCCTGTTGCTCGCTCCTGCACGCCAGCCACGCTGGAAGACAATGTCGCTGGAACAGACTTTTCACTGATTTTTATCGAGGTAAGTGACGGGCTGCTGAAAAGGGCACGCACACTGCGCAGCCTGCTGCCCCAGGCAACCAAAGTCGTTCTGATTGGCACTGAAGACAGTATTCGAACCCTCAGAGCAGTAGAGGAACTGGGCTTTTATTACCTGCCCTGGCCGGCAGAGAAACAAGATGTGGTCAGCTTTCTGCAGACACTGCGCCACAAAGCCAACCAGTCACCAGCGTTGCCCGCCAGACTGGCGATGCGCATTGCTGTAGTCGGACTGAAAGGCGGTAGTGGCTGCACCATGTTGACGTCACAGCTGGCGTTTGAGCTGGCAGAAGAAAGTCAGCAGCAAGTTATCGTTGTCGATCACGGTTATACCGGCAGCAATATGTCGGTGATGCTGGGCAAACGGGATCTGATACGACAGCAGATAAACAGCCAGGGCATGTCCCACCTTACACTGGGAAATACACTTGACCCAGTCAGCGCCCAGGGCCAGCTTTCACCGGTTGCCAACCAGATCAGTTACCTCGGATTTGAGCTGGAGCTTGAGCAGAAACAGACAACCGCCGCACATGCCGACAGCCTGCGGGAATACAGCAACCGGGTCGTCGAAGCCCTTCAGCCCAGTGCAAACTTTATTATTGAAGACTATTCGGCTGCAGCTAACTTTTACCCCCACCCGGACTGGCTCTGTACCCAAAGCGATCTGATTATTCTGGTTATTCAGCCGACACTTTCAGGCCAGAATGAAGCTCGTGCCTTTCTGGAGCGACTGCAACAAATCAATGATGCCACCGATACGCCTACCCGGCTGTTACTGGTTCTAAACCATTGCCGCCCGGCTGCTCACATTGAGCGTAAAGCCGTTGAGCAGTATCTCGGACAAGCCGTCGCGATAGAACTGCCCTATACCAAACACTGCGAATCGATACTGGCATCTGGCCAGCAACTGAGTAAAAGCCGTAGCCGGCTCTCTTTACCGCTGACAAATCTGACCCGGCTGATTTTGGGTAAACCACCTAGAAAGCCGTCATTACTTTCATGGTTACTGACTTAATCGCAGGGAGCGCGATACATGTACCAGAACCAGGACATCTATCTGAAGCTGCGAAGCAAAATATTTGCCGCGCTGGATGCCACCGTGGTCAGTGAACTTGCTGCAGATGCACTGCGGGAAGAGCTGAAACAGGCTGTGGATACCCTGGTTGAAAAGGATCACATTCAGGTACCCGTGCTGATTCGCACCGAATTTGTTGAAAGGCTGGTTCATGAAATCAAGGGACTCGGCCCACTACAGCCGTTGATCGATGATGATTCAGTCTCGGACATTATGGTCAACGGCACAGAGAGTGTTTATGTCGAAAGAAACGGATTGCTTACCAAAACCGATGTCGCCTTTATTGATAATAAACAACTACTGGATATCGCCCACCGAATAGCCGCACAGGCCGGGCGTCGTGTAGACGAGTCGAGTCCCCTGTGTGATACCCGCTTGCCAGATGGTAGCCGGGTTAATATTGCCATACCTCCGATCACACTGGATGGCCCCGTTATTTCAATTCGTAAATTTGGTGGCAATGAATTTGAACTCGGTCATATGGTTGATACCGGCACCCTGTCACTTGAAATGGCTCAATTGCTGGCCGTCGCAGCCTACAGCCGCCTGAATATTCTGATATCCGGCGGTACCGGTTCAGGTAAAACAACGCTACTGAATGCGCTATCACGTCATATTTCGGACAACGAGCGGGTGATTACCATTGAGGATGCAGCCGAACTTAAACTGAAGCAGCCTCATGTTATTCGAATGGAAACCCGCCCGCCGGGCATCGAAAATACCGGTGTTATTACCCAACGGGATCTGGTGATTAACTCTCTGCGGATGCGCCCGGACCGGATTATCGTCGGGGAGTGCCGTGGTCCTGAGGCCTTTGAAATGCTACAGGCCATGAACACCGGCCACGACGGCTCCATGTCTACACTCCATGCCAACAGTCCCCGGGATGCTCTGGGGCGGGTAGAAAGCATGGTCATGATGGCATCTCACAACATGCCACTGGAGGCCATCCGCCGTAGTATTACCAGCGCCGTCGATCTGCTGGTACAGATTGCACGACTGCACGATGGTAGTCGCAGAATCATGAGCATCAGTGAAGTGATGGGGATTGAGGGTGACAGTGTTGTACTGGAGGAAATCTTCCGTTTCCAGCCAGATACAACCCAGGGTGGCGCACGCATTACCGGCCAGTTCACAACCCCGGGGCTGATCGATCGCTCGATACTGAAACATAAAGCCCGCTTCTTTGGTATGGGTGAGGCGCTGGACGATATCTTTGCAGGGACCATTCAGTGATCGTCGCATTATTTATCGGCATCTCACTGGCACTGATAGCCCTGTTCTGGCCTGTCAGAAATGATCCTATGGAATTCTTACTGGAATCGGAAGACAGCCGCAATCAAAAAGGTCACCTCAAAGCACTGAATATCAGGACATTGACTGATACGCCCCTGAAAGCTCAATTGACCGTAGAACTGCAAAATATCAAGGCCCGGATTGGCGATTATCTCTGGCTCAAGCTCTGTGGCTTTCTCCTTGCCTGTGGTCTGACTTTTGCCGCTGTCGAATACACGCTGACGCCGGATATTTCACCACTGGCACTATTTGCCCTGATCATCTTGATACTGGCCCTGGTCGCTTTGAGAGGATTACGCTTTTATGAAAAAAAGCAGTTTGAAATGTCCTTTCCTGATGCCCTGAATCTGCTATCCGGTGCCGTCAGTTCTGGTGAAGGCCTAATGCAAGCGATTATCTTTGTCGGCGATTCAATGGAAGGAATGGTTGGCAAGGAATTCAAACTCATGGGACAACGATTGAGTGTGGGACAGTCGCCGGAAGATGTGCTGAATCAGTCCTGTATTCGTTTCCCTTACCCTTCATTTTATTTTTTCGCCATCGCTCTGCGCGCCAATATCAGCCGCGGTGGCAAATTGAAAGAAATCATCAAACGCCTGAATCTGGTGATGTTCAATAACCGTTCACTGGAAAAAAAGAAGCGAGCCATTACCGCCGAAGCCCGAACATCAGCCTGGATTGTGGCGTGCATCCCGGTGATCTTTATGTTCACGATGCAGTACCTGAACCCGGAGAGTTTTGACTTCATCATGCACGATGACGAAGGGCGTCCCGTACTTTATTACACCATTATCAGTGAAGCTGTGGGATTCGCATCCATTTACCTGCTGATGAGATGGGTAAGGAGTTAACGATGAGCGGCATGGATGCCTTTTTTATTCCCTTGCTGATTTCCCTGACAGTGGCAACTGCATTTGTTTTACGACTCAACCGCTATTTTATCAGCCAGTTTAACCGGGGCTGGCTGGGCCTGCCTCATACCATTACCAGTTGGAAACGTTTTTTCGGGCTGTTTGAATACAAGATCAACTATCGGCGCAAGGATATTGAACAAAGCTTGATACAGGCTGGTATCTATAACAGCCGACTTGCGCCTTATTATCTTCCGGCGAAATTACTGTTAACCAGCCTGCTGGCATCTGTCGTTCTGATTTCAGAGACCCACCTCGGCATTGAGAGATGGGAGGTTCAGATTGCAACCGTTCTGTCAGGTGTTGTGGTGATTATTATTCTTCCGGATATTGTGTTGCAGCTTATGGCCAGACGGCGTACCCGTCGTATATCACGACAGCTGCCCTACTTGCTGGATTTGATGGCCACCTGCGTTCAAACCGGAATGACCATTGAGTCGTCGGTTGCCTATCTCGGCAAGGAGCTTGAAACCTTCGATAAGGATCTGGCCTTTATCGTCAGCCAGCTTGATACCCGGGCCCGGGTTATCGGCATGAACAATGCCCTTGACGAACTTCAGCAACAAATCCCTTCAAATGCCATGCGCAGCTTTGTCTACACCCTGAGTCAAAGTCTGCAATATGGCAGTTCCATCTTTGATGTTCTGATCCGGTTGTCCGGCAACCTGCGGGATATCGATATGCTGGAACTGGAGGAAAAAGCCGGCAAGTTATCCGCACGCATGTCAGTGCCGCTGGCACTGTTCATTATGTTTCCAATCGTAATATTAATAATAGCGCCCAGTATCATGAGGGTTTTAAGCGATGGCTGATTACTCCACTCACAAGATAATCAAATCCCTGTCCATCATGATTCTTGGCTTGATACTGCTTCAGGGCTGCACTGGTAGTTTCCAGAATATTCAGCAGCATGCCCGACAGTCAGCCGATAACTCAGGTCCAGAACCTGCGGCAAGTAACGAAGTTCTGCTTCAGGCCGCCCAAAACCATGCAGGGCTTATTGCGCTGTACAAATCTCGACTGCAAGGCAGTCAAAGTCAGTCAGAACGTGACGAAATATACCTGAAGCTGGTGACTATCTATCTTGAAACGCATGATACCGAGTCTGCACAGTTCTATCTCAGCCAGGTATCGGCTTCGGGTAACGACACCGCCAAAGCATTACTTCTATATTCAAGAACCTATCAACTGAACGATAAAACCGGGCAAGCTCTGGAAGCCGCTCTGAAAGCAAAAGAATTGCAACCCGATAATCCGGATATTAACAACCAGCTGGGTCTGCTCTATGCAGAGCAGGACAATTACACTCTGGCACGTCAGTATTTCACTCAGTCCAGAATCAATATGCTGGATGATGCAGCCATAAAAAATAACCTTGCCGTGCTGGACATTCTTGAACAGAACTACGAGTCAGCAGCCCAACGTCTTCTGCCCTTGTACAGCAGTGGCCAGGCTGATGAAAGAATTCGTGCAAACCTTTTGATAGCTCTGGCCAAGGGAAAAATGTACAGCGAGTTCAGACGTGTTTATGGCGATTCAGCATCCGAACACGAACATGTGAAGCTATTCAGGGCACTGATAGATGCCAACCCTGCGAAGACCAGTAATGCTATCAGCCTGACAGACCAATGAATCTTAATAGTCAGCTCACCTGCCAGAAAGGTTCTATTGTTGTTGAAACAACATTGGGCATACTGTCTTTTCTGACATTGGTTTTTTTCTGGATAGAATTCAGCTGGCTTGGTTTTGTCTCTGCGGCTGTCGATTTTGCTGCTGCAGAAGCCAGCCGCAGCACACGCCTCACAACTGCAGTACAAGTTGGTAAGGCACTGCAATCGTCCTTGCAGCAACAATCATCCCCTTGGGCAGGCCTGATTGATACCAAAAAACTGAAAGTGGAAAACTGCAATGATAAAAGAATACCGGTGAATTTGACTGTCACTATCTGTCAGATAACTTACCCGTATCAGCCAGTGGCCATTTATGGCAAGCCGGTAAAAAGCAAGCTGATATTCCGAGATGCCCTGTTTATCAGACAGGAGTAGCAATCATGCTGACACCAGGAAAAGGAAGATCAAAAAAACAGCAGCAGGGCACATTCGCAATTGAACTGGCATTAATTGCTGCAGCAGTAGCCGCCACTATTCTGTTGATATCAAACGTTGTGACTTTCCAGATTCAGCGGGGAGTAATACAACGGCTCAGCTTTTATGCCGCGAATATAGGCAGCTATGCAGCCAGCAGCAATTCAGACTCAATTATATCCGAACAACAATTCCGTATGATTTACTCACTGGTCAGTCAGTCCATGTCCCGAAGTCTGAAAGGGTTTCAGCCGGATGCGCTGGGTATGCAGATAAAGCAAAGCGGTGTCGTCGTCGTTTCTTTCAGCAGAAATCCAAAACCGGATAAGCCCTGCAATGCAACAGAACCTTTACGACGTGTTTCAGAAACCTTGAGCTCTCCAAAAATTTCACAGCTACAAGTCACACTATGCTACACCGACAATAACAACACATTCACCCTGGGAGAGAATACAGTTTCCAGCATTCAGGCCAGTGCGATCTTGCCAGTCAGGATCAAGGATTCCTGATGGCTACTCAACCGCAAAGCGTATTCCGACAGCAGGGCGTTGCAGCCCTGATGTTTATCCTGGTCCTGCCTCTTCTGATGTATTTTCTGGTTCTGGGATTGGAAGGTGGTCGCAATTTATACATCAAAAGCCGACTGAATGATGCTGTCGTAGCAGCCCGAAAAGCACTGGAGATTAATCAGAGTAATGACCAGACCCTGAATATTAAAGTTGTCAGCGTCTACATTGCCGCTTATATTCCGGATGCCCGTATCAATGATGTACAAGTTTCATCCAGCAATTGCACTTCTCATTTATGCGACGGAAAAACTTACAACATTATTGCTTCTGTTTTAGTCGAAAGCTTGTTCCCTGAAATTAACGGATTTGGTTTTCCACAAAAAACACCCATCAACTCCAGCCCCTCAAAAAAATAAGTAATCGACTCAGAACCTCCTGAAATTAAATGCTTTTTAGCATTAAAATGATCTAATCGATATATCGGTGAATTGCAGGCAAGTAATATCATTTTTTTTGATTTATGCCATGTAATTAATCACTACACAGGCATAATGTGAGCATCAGGAAAGAACTTGTCCTGATAGGGATAAAACGATAAGGTCTTGTCCCATATAGGCTGCCCTCGCCTGCATAGCAAAATATGAAGTACCCCTGCCATTGCATCAATAGCCAGGACAGCCAATTAAAGGACGTTTATAACAAAACACAGAAGTAGGGTGGAATTGAGATGCTTACCAAACTTTATGTAAAAAGCGCTATGATGCTGGACGCTCTGAAACAAGATCAGCGCGGTGTAACTGCAATTGAATATGCCCTGATTGCTGCTGGTGTTGCTGTTGTTCTGACTGCTGCTTTTGCTGGCACAAGCGGTGGCGGCGACGGTACTATTACCGGTGCCATGACCACAGCTTTCAACAAGATCAAGACTGCTCTGGGCGGCTGATTATTCAGCTTCACTGTAGTGTTGAGTGAAACTGTAAGCTTTATTGCTTTTGTTATTTTGGTGGCAGTCTGTTGTTGTATTTTTTACAGTGATGCCACCAAAAGACAAATCAGAAACCCGCTGGTTGTTTCTGTCGCAGTGCTTTCCCTGCTCTGTTCCGGATTAACCGCTTTTGCCCCTTTTCCTTATCTGATTGCAGTATTGATTGGCATCGGCCTGTTTGCTGCAAATGCAATAGCCGGTGGAGATATCAAGTTAATACTTGCCTTTCTTCCCGCAATTGACAGGTCCTGGTGGGTAGTAGTGCTGCTGGTGATAGCAACACTGGGTGGTGTTATGGCTTGCGGATACTTGATCTACGGCTTACTGACAGGAAAGCTCAGCACTGTACGCCAACGAGGATTACCCTACGGTATTCCAATTGGTGTTGGCGGATTGCTGGGTGTATGGCTTACGGCAAGTTCCTTATAGACATGGCTATGACCCTGTATTGCCGCTGCCTCTTTGTATTTGACAACTAAAGACGGTTCCCAAACCGCCCTTTTCGATTCAGGAGTTGATCATGGATCGACGTATTTTGCTGGTTATTGCCTTTCTGCTATGTGCGGGAGGGATTTTTGGTTTGCTGAATCAGCCCGATACTCCTGAGCCCCAACCCGAAACAAGCACTGCTGTCACTCCCCCACAGGAACGTCCCCGAATCCAGGTCTGGGTTGCTACCAAAGATTACAAGCTGGGTGATTCAATCAACCCCTCTGACTTGGAACCTCGCTCGCTGCTACTGGACAAAGCCAGGGAGCTCGGTGTTACCACAGAAAAAGTACTGCAACTTGAAGAAGGCATGCTCGCCGGCTCTCATATCAGAACCGACACAATCGTAGCTGAACACCAGTTACTACGCCCGGGGCAACCGGCCTTTATTGACTATATGCTCAGACCCGATAAAGTACCGTACCCACTGACCATTGATGGTAATAAAGGTTATAACGGTAGTCTGGTTCCGGGTGACCGAGTTGATGTAGTACTTATCTCTTCACCAGGGCGAAATCTGGCAGACAAACCGGTCGGCGACTTGTATCAGGGATTGGAAGTAACACCTGTACTCAATTCCAGACGAATAGTAGACGTCAGGGAACCATCGGCTATGAGCAGCCAGATGACCGTCACCATTGCCCTGCGCCCGGAAGATGTCAGCAAAATGATTGTTGCCAGTCGTATCGGTTTGCTGGATGTGTACAAGTCAACCACCCAGGCCGTGCCGGCTATTCGAGTGGAAGATGTATTGCCGGAGTTTACCACCATAGTCGAAATGCGCGCTGACCAGCGTGATGTTCATTACGGAGACGCCCGCCTGAATATTCAGCAGGAAATACCGGCGGAATAAGGGTAAAAGCAAGAGCTGTCAGATGAAGAAAGCAATAAATATCCGTTGGGCTGCACTGGGGTGGTTGGTTCTGACTCTCTGCAGCTCTCTTGCCCATGCCGCAGGTATCCTCCATCTGGAAACCGACGAAGCACGGTCACTGAACTATGACAGAGCCATTGGTACTGTTTTTATTGCCAACCCGAAAATAGCCAATTATCAGGTCGTCAATAACAAGCAGGTTATCGTATTCGGCAAAGGTATCGGATCAACCTCACTGTTATTGCTTGATTCAGATGGCAACACGATCGATCGCAAGACACTGAGCGTACGAAAAAACCTTGGTTTTATTCGACAGCAAATTATCGCCCGTTACCCTGGCAGCAAGGTTGAACTGGCAAATCTGGGTGACGAAGTCGTACTCAGTGGTCTGGTTTCTACCGAACAGGAAAGGCAGGGCATCTATAACATGGTAGGTGAGCTGCTGAAGAAGAAGTATATAGAAGAAAAACTGAAGTGGGAGTCGGGTGATAACAGTTATGACATTCGCTTCCTGACCAACCGACAGTATAAAGGTGTCGTTAACAACATCGAGCTGGATGCAGCCAAGCAGGTCAATGTAAAACTGACCATTGCCGAAGTATCCCAATCATTCATCCGTCAACTGGGTGTACAGTGGGGCACTGTAAATCCGACAGGTACTGCATTCCTGCAAGGAAACGGCGGCTTTTTTAATGTTCTCGGAAATGGTCTGAATTCATCCAACATTGCGCGATATATTTCTGCCGTTGACGATGATGCCATGGGGCAAATTCTGGCTCAGCCCAATCTGTCTGTTATTTCCGGTGAAACGGCATCATTTCTTGCCGGTGGCGAGCTGCCGATTATCACCTATCGGGATGATGCAGTGAATGTGACCTATAAGGATTTCGGGGTTCGGCTTGATCTGGCTGCAGAAGTCCTTAGAAACGAAAAAATTAATTTATCACTGATGCCTGAGGTCAGCTCAATCGATCCAAGCATCAAAAATAACTTGAACCTGCCCGGCTTTAAAACCCGTCGAACAAGAACCACTGTTCAACTCGGCGATGGAGAGAGCTTTATTCTGGGTGGTTTGCTGAACTCCGAAGACCGGGAAGCTCTGTCCAAGATTCCGTTTATCGGTGATGTCCCGGTTTTGGGTGCCATGTTCAGAAATACCCGTGATGAGCGCCAGCAAACCGAGCTGGTGATTGTTGCTACAGTCAACCTGGTAAAACCGGTTCAACCTGAAAGTATTCGGGTACCCCGTTTGGAGATGTCACAAAGTCTGGTTCAGTTCCTTAATCTCAAGGACCCGAAATTCTTTGAAGATGTCACCCATCCGGTAAAGCAGCAGGCCCTGTCACTTCTGTCCTCAGGGGGATTCAAGGAGTGATTACTGTCGACCTGACCAGCTTCTTTATTTTGGTATAGCAGGGAGGATGTATGCTTGATCTGGACAGCCTGACCACAACATCAAAAACCGACAGTGAATCCTCCTCCTCGGAAGAACGTCGCTGCGGACTTTATTATCAGACATCTGAATGTTACCGGTTGCTGAAAGAAACCCTCAAATATGAGGGCTTTGATCTGCTGGACGTTCGCAAGTGCAGCTCCAGCGAACAGGCAGAAGCGGTATCCAAAAACAATCTGCCTCTGCTGTTTGTCGAAGTAAGCGGCCCACTGATGGAGCAGGCTGAACTGCTCAGCAGCTATCTGTCTCACGATGTCCGTGTCGTTCTGATCGGTACAGAAGACAGTATTAATATACTGCGTAATGTAGAAAAGCTTGGTTTTTACTATCTGATGCTGCCTGCTGAAAAGCAGGATGTCATTGTCATGCTCCGCTCGCTTGCCGATGACCTGCACCGTGGCCGGGGCCCCCAGCAACAGCGCAAGGCACTGCGTGTAGCAGTGGTATCGCTCAAGGGTGGCAGTGGCTGTACCATGGTTACAGCTGAACTGGCCTATGCACTGGCAAACCAGACCAAGCAGCAGGTTATTGCTGTCGACCATGGTTATACCGGCAGTAATATGAATATCATGCTGGGCAAGCGGGACTTGTTCCGGCAGCAGGTAGGTCTGGAAGGGATCAAATACCATACGCTTGGCAACTTTCTTGACCATGCCTGGGCGCACAGTCAGCTGTCACGGGTAGAAAAACGTATCAGTTATCTTGGCTTTGAGCTAAAACTGTCCGAGGAAGAAGATCTCGAAATCACTGCGGCTGAAAACCTGCGTCTTTATACCAGTAATGTACTGGATAACCTGAAGCGGGATGCCAACTTCACCGTTGAGGATTTTTCTGCTTCGGCCAAGTTTTATCCACACCCACACTGGCTTTGTCCTCTGGTTGATTGTCTAGTGCTGGTTGTTCAGCCGACATTGTCAGGCTTGCATGAAACCCGGGCTTTTCTGGAGCAGTTTCATGTTTCCAATGCCAAGAACGAAGACCACTCTCGTCTGGTTGTTGTTTTGAACCACTGTCGTCCCAAGGGCAGTATTGATTGCCAGGCCGTCGAGCAATACCTGCAACATAAGGTCGATGTAGAGTTCCCCTTTGCTTCAAACTGTGAAGAGTGGCTGATTGCCGGCAAGCGGTTTACTGACCAGCAGCACAAACTCAGTGCTCCCTTTGCCAATCTGTCTCGCATTATTCTCGGTAAAAACCCTCAGAAACCTTCCCTGCTTTCAAGATTACTGAAGCGATAACAGGATGTTGTATTTATGAGAGCGCAGAATGTCTACCTGAACCTGCGGAACAAAATCATGGCGGCTCTGGATGCAGAAGCCGTCAACCGCATGTCGACAGAAATCCTGCAAAGCCAGTTGCGTAAAGCTGTTGATGCACTGGTAGAAAAAGAGTCGGTTCAGCTGCCGCCTCTTCTGCGTGCCGAGTTTGTTTCCCGGCTGATGGATGAAATCAAGGGTCTGGGTCCCTTGCAGCCACTGATCGATGATCCATCTATCTCCGACATCATGGTCAACGGTCCTAACCAGGTTTATGTTGAACGTGGCGGTAAACTGACCAAAACCGATGTGGTTTTCATTGATGAAAGTCACCTGCTCAGTATTGCCAAACGTATTGCTGGCCAGGCCGGACGCCGGGTTGATGAACTGTCACCCATGTGTGACACCCGCCTGCCTGATGGTAGCCGGGTCAATATTGCCATTCCCCCCATTACTCTGGACGGTACAGTCGTTTCGATCCGTAAGTTTGGTCGGCATGAACTGGATCTGGAGCAGATGGTCGGTTACGGCTCCATGTCTCCGGAAGTCGCCAAGCTCCTGGCTGTTGCCGCCCGCTGCCGGCTTAATATCCTGATTTCCGGTGGTACCGGTTCAGGTAAAACTACACTTCTCAATGCGCTGTCGCGCCATATCGCTAACACCGAGCGTATTATTACCATTGAGGATGCTGCTGAACTTCAGTTGCAGCAGCCTCACATCGTCCGTATGGAAACCCGGCCTGCGGGAACAGAAAGTACCGGCGAAGTTGATCAGCGCCATCTGGTTATCAACTCACTTCGAATGCGCCCTGACCGGATTATCGTGGGCGAGTGTCGTGGCGGCGAAGCTTTTGAAATGCTGCAGGCCATGAACACCGGCCACGATGGCTCGATGTCTACCCTGCACGCCAATACCCCTCGGGATGCCCTGTCCCGGGTCGAGAGTATGGTCATGATGGCCCAGCCTAACCTGCCGCTGGATGCCATACGTCGGAATATCGCCAGCGCTGTTGACCTGATTATCCAAATCTCCCGCCTGCACGACGGCAGCCGTAAGGTTATGAGTGTCAGTGAAATTATGGGGATTGAAGGCAAAAACGTAGTCATGGAAGAAATCTTCCGGTTTGAACCTGACGCTGTGGTTTCGGGAGAAAAAGTTACCGGCAAGTTTGTCACTGCCGGCCTGATCAACCGCTCTGCGCTTAAGGTAAAAGCCCGCTTCTTTGGTATGGAAGAACCGTTGAATCAGGTCTTCCAGGGACAGCGCCGATGATCTGGTTTTCCATGATAATGTTCGGCGGCGCAATTTTGTGCTTCAGCCTTTATTTTGAAAAAAAGTCTGACCCGCTGGACTTTATCACCTCAACCCAAGATCAACAGGCTGGAGAAACATCCCATACCCGGGCTCTGAACATCACAACGCTGACAGACAAACCACTGCGTGCACGCTTCAAAATTGCAGTGAAAAACCTGAAGGCCAGAATCGGACCGCCAGTACCGCTCAAAGTTACCCTGTTTTTGCTGGCTGTCATCGCATTAACAGTAGGAGCACGCCGGCTTATTCCGGATATTCCCTTGCCACTGCTGTTCCTTGCAATACTTGTTGTATCCAGCCTGTTTGTCTTAAAAATGCTGGAACGATATGAAAGAAAACAGTTTGAAACCTCTTTTCCTGACGCACTGAACCTGCTGAATGGTGCTGTCGGTTCGGGGGAAAGTCTGATGCACGCCATTATCTATGTCGGTGACTCCATGGACGGTATGGTTGGACGTGAATTCAGACTAATGGGCGAGCGGCTCAGTCTGGGCAAAACACCCGATGAAGTACTGAGCCAGGCATGCGAGCGTTTTCCTTACCCGCCTTTTTACTTCTTTGCGATCGCACTGCGAGCCAACATCAATCATGGTGGACAGCTGAAGGAAGTCATTCGACGTCTGAATCAGATCATGTTCAGCAGTCGTGCTCTGGAAAAAAAGAAAATGACGCTGACAGCTGAGGCCCGTATGTCTGCCCGGATCATGGCTGCAATTCCGCTCTGTTTTCTGCTGATGATGAAAGTCATGAGCCCGGAGAACTTTGAGTTTGTAATGTATGAAGACGCCGGGCGTCCGATTTTCTATTACGTTCTGATCAGCGAATTGCTGGGACTTGGCATCATCAATCTCCTGATGCGCAGGGTCAAGGGCTGACACGATGGAGTACTTATTATGATCCCGGTTGAGGGAAGTGACAGCTCCGGCTTTTATTCTCTGCTGGCTTCACTGGGACTGGCACTGCTGATGGTTGTCATCATCAAGGGTTACTTTTCCCTGCAATACAGCCGCCGCTGGTTAGGTTTGCCTCATCGGTTTACCAGCTGGGGACGTATCGCCACAGTCTTTTTCGAACGATTTGCCTACCAGCGCAAGGAAATCGAGAACAACCTGATTCAGGCCGGTATTTATAATACCAAACTGGCAACCTATTACCTGCCCGCCAAAATAGCCCTGACAGTTGTCATTGCCATCCTGATTCTGCTGTTTGGCCCCAGATTTGGTATCAGCCAGAAGAACCATCAGCTGCTGTTTATCGTGCTGGGTATGGTTGCAATGATTGTTTTACCGGATATCTGGCTGCGGGTGCTGCAAAAAAAGCGGACATTCAAAATCACCCAGAAACTGCCATATATGATTGACCTTATGGCAGTCTGCATCCAGACAGGTATGACGATTGAAACAGCCATTGCCTATCTCGGTAACGAACTCAGAAGTTTTGATCGGGATATCGCCTATATTCTGCGTCAGCTGGATGCCCGCGCGCGGATTATCGGAATGGAGAAAGCGCTGGAAGAGCTACAGGACAAGGTACCTTCTCCCGCGATACACAGCTTTGCCTATACATTAAACCAGAGCCTTCTATACGGCAGCTCCATTTTTGAAGTACTGATGAGGCTATCCGGTAACCTGCGTGAAGTCAGCATGATGGAACTGGAAGAAAAAGCCGGTAAACTGTCGGCCAAAATGTCTGTTCCACTGGTTCTGTTTATCATGTTCCCCATTGTTGTCATGATTACAGCCCCGAGCATTATGAGGTTGATGACTCATGGCTGATTTTCGGCATCGCTTCTCTGTCGCAGGAGCACTGTTATTACTGCTTGCTGGTTTGCTACAGGGGTGTGCAACATCCCCTTCAGATACCTCAGGTCAGGTAAAAACTGCGAACAAGCAGAGTAGTAATAAAATCGGCAGAGAACCGGACGAATCCCTGTTACAGACAGCAGGTAACCATGCAGCACTGATCGAGCTGTACAAAACCCGGCTGCAAAATACCAAAGACGCAGAAACAGCTTATGAAAGTCGCCTGAAACTGGGGCAAACCTATCTTGATACCGGTGACCCGGAATCAACCCTGTTTTATATTGCCCCCCTGCTTAAAAAGAACTATCAGCGACCTGAGCTGCTGTTACTTCACTCTCGTGCATTACTCGCCACAGGTGAAGTTGACCGGGCGCTGGCAACAGCCATCAAGGCGCGTGATCTGGATCCTACCAACCCCAGAATCAGCAATCATCTGGGTGTCATTCATGCCAGAAAGGGTAATTACAGTTCTGCCCGCCACTATTTCAACAGAGCACGTGCGGGGTTGCTGGATGATGCCACGATTAAAAACAATCTGGCCATGCTGGATATTCTTGAAGAAAACTATGACGCCGCCGTCAATCGTCTGATGCCGCTCTACAAATCCGGTCAGGGCGATGAAAAAATCACCTCCAATCTGGTTTTTGCACTGGCAAAAACCGGTCGTTATAACGATTTCAAAACAATCTACTCTGAAACAAATTCTGAATCGGAACGCGTTGAATTATTCAGGGTTTTAACTGCTGCAACTACTGAAACTCCCGAAGCCAGAAAGCCCGAAAAACATCAGCTGCCTGCGGCACCGGATTATGACCTTGCATCTCTGGTAAGAAAAAAAGAAACCTCTTCTTCACCCTTCCCTCCGGCTGTAAACCCGGCACCAATAAATCCTCCCGTTGAAAACCACATATTGGATGCACCAGGAGGCGGCTTCACCATTCAGTGGATGGCCGCTAACAAACCGCGCATTCTGGATCAGCTGCAGCGTAGATACCCCGAACTGCGTAATGCAGAACAGATATTCTTCCAGCGTGATGGCCGGGACTGGTATGTATTGGTTCAGGGAAATTATGCTTCCCAGCGCGAGGCACTGGACGCACTCAAGAAACCGGAATATCAATCGCTTGTTAAATATCTGACCCCCTGGGCACGCTCAATTTCCGGCTTGCGCAAGGCCGTCAAAGGTTAAAAAAACAAATCAACTCCAGTAAACGATTACAGAAAGGTATTCATGATCCGGACCAAACATGGCCAGCGAGGTGCGACCGCAGTAGAAACAGCATTAGGAATGCTGGCCTTTCTGCTGATGATCTTTTACTGGATTGAAGTCAGCTACATGGGGTTTGTGTCCGGGCTGGTTGATATGGCGGTATCAGAAGCCAGCCGTGACGCCCGTACAGTACCCAGTCATCAGTATCACACTATCTTCAACAATGTCCTGAGAAGCAGTAACTCGATCTGGTCTGATTTTGTTGATCCCGGCGAGTTTTCTCTGCAGACCCGCTACTATAAATCGGTTCAGGCCATCACTGCAGAAGACTGCGAGAAAGACAATCCTACCTGTAACCCCCAGCAGAACGCTCCCATTGCCGTTTACAGTGTGTCCTATCCCTACCAGCCGATTCTCGGTTCATTAATTGCAGGGCCGGATTTTTCAATGGACATTACCCGGGAAGTTATCACTATCCAGGAATATGAACGGGATATGTTCAAGTGAGTATCAAGCGTCACTCTCAACGTATGCAATACCAATCCGGTAACTTCCTGATTGAATTTGCTCTGATCGCCTCGTTTATGGCGATGTGCATGATGTTTGTCACAGACATGACAATCAAGCAAACCATTCAGGGTAACCTGCAACGGCTCAGTTATTCCGCAGTCAACGTGATCAAGGAACGCACCCAGCTTTATAACGACAGTGAAGTAGTCTCCAACCAGCAAGTTGCCCAGATTTACACCCTTGTCAGCCAATCCATGGAACGTACCATGGGAGACTTTGATGAAGACAAGCTGGGCATGTACCTGGAACAGGTACGTTTCCAGAAGGTGGATGGCAAGGACAGGCCAGTATTGAATAATGAGCCCCGTTCCAGAGGGGACGTAAACTGTCGTCCCACTCGATTGCTGGATGATATGGATGAACTGTTTATTGATACCAGCTGGGGACGCAAGGCAACTCTTTACCGGGTCAGTCTTTGCTATGAAGATGACGACAGATTGAGTGACTTTCTGGGTTCTGAGTTTACTACCGTCCGCGCCAATTTCATTATGTTGGGACGCTAGGGGGGCAGCAGTAGAATGAAAACCGGATCAATTTCATCTTTCCGGCAACAGCAAGGTGCTGCTGCCATCATGTTTGTCATTATGCTGCCGGCACTACTGGCTATGATGACTCTCGGGGTAGAAGGTGCACGATACCTGCGTCTTAAAGGCCAGCTTGATGATGCCATCGAAGTTGCAAGTCTGGCCGTCAGTGCCCGGGAAGACGAAAACATCGAGCATAACCGGGAACTGGCCAGAAAATATATTCAGGCTCTGGTTCCTGACGCTGAAGAAATTTCGGTCAATATTATCCCCCGCTCCTGTAAAGAAGTTTCCGGGTGTGGGGAGACTGCACCTGATGGCAAACCAACTAACCGTTTCATCGAATATCAACTGGAAGTAACGGCCAAATTCAACAGCTGGTTTCCACAGTGGGATGAGGATGGGCTGGGGTTTGAGCAGAAAGTTACCGACCGGACCCGGGCTGTCGCCAGAAAATACTATGCAGACTCTATTGATGTTGTACTCGTGCTCGACTTCTCAGGTTCCATGACCAACTGGTGGGCTGGACACAGGAAAATTGATCAGCTCAAAACAATTGTCCGGGATCTGGCTGATGAGATTCTGACCGAAACTGACGACCCTGATTTGCAAAACACCATGGCTCTGGTGCCCTTCAATTTTTATACAAGAGAAGGAAATAACTATGGCTGTCCAGTAACTCAAATGCTTGATACTAACCGGCC
Organism: Spongorhabdus nitratireducens; assembly: GCA_947387575.1. Taxonomy (GTDB): domain Bacteria; phylum Pseudomonadota; class Gammaproteobacteria; order Pseudomonadales; family Endozoicomonadaceae; genus CANDOC01. The sequence goes on along the minus strand of CANDOC010000009.1, from coordinate 177,786 downwards.
ATGGCATTCAGTCAACCATAACAAAACGGTGAGCAAGATGTTCACCAAAAAGAAATGCGCCAAGAGTTATTATTCCGACAGCGCGAGGTTCCATACTGTATTACCAACATCTGACCCGGCCGTTATCAAGTCCAAAATACAATCCATGTATGCCAGTCATGGTACCGCTGCTTTTGAAGGAATAATCAGGGCAGCCCAGGTCGCAGAAACAACCCATAGTCCTCACCGGCTTATAATCATCGTTTCAGATGGTGTCGACTCAGGCAACTGGTACGACACTAACAAGAACGAGAATCACAAGAGATTACTGCAAAGGAACTACTGCGACAAAATCAGGGACAGACTGGATTCACAAACATCAGCTTCAGGAGATTCGGTCAAATCAAGAATAGCGGTTGTTGGTATTGACTATAACGACAAGGTAAACGACAACCTAACTCGATGTGCCGGCAAGGAAAACTATTATACGGCTCATAACATGAACGAACTTTATCGTTTGTTGATCAGCCTGATCAGTGAGGAAGTCGGTCGCCTGTACGACCGAAATTATGCTGTCCCTAATGCTTGAAGCATAAAAAAAGGGCTGTAACTACAGCCCTTTTTTTATCTTGATCCAGTGCTCATGCGGCCTGGGATTCATCTGTTACAAAGGAGTTACGAATCAGGTAGTCAAAAGCTCCAAGTGACGCTGTTGCCCCGCTACCCATAGCAATAATAATCTGCTTGTAAGGGGCAGTTGTGACATCACCCGCAGCAAATACACCGGGTACAGAGGTTTCACCGCGAGCATCAATCATAATTTCTCCGCGTGGTGAAAGCTCCAGACTGCCTTTCAGGAAGTCGGTATTGGGTACCAGTCCAATCTGAACAAAAATACCTTCCAGCTCAACCCTGATTTCTTTATCAGTTTCCCGATTCTTGTAAACCAGACCATTGACCCGCTTTCCATCACCTGAAACTTCAGTTGTCAGCGCACTGGTGATAATGGTGACGTTACCTAGAGAGCGTAATTTCTGCTGCAGCACCTCGTCAGCTCGCAACTTGCTGTCAAACTCGATCAGCGTGACATGGGAAACAATACCGGCCAGATCAATAGCTGCTTCAACACCGGAGTTACCTCCACCGATTACAGCTACCCGCTTTCCTTTGAACAGAGGTCCATCACAGTGTGGGCAGTAGGCAACACCCTTACCACGGTATTCCTGCTCACCCGGCACATTCATTTCTCTCCAGCGGGCACCGGTTGCCATTAATACCGTTTTACTCTGCAGCGCGGCTCCACTTTCCAGCTGAACTTCCACCAGCTCACCTGCCGCACGGTTGTTTTCAATCAGGGCACTGGCACGCTGGTTGCTCATGACATCCACATCGTAGTCCAGAACATGCTGCTCAAGATTGGCCACCAACTTTGGACCTTCGGTTTCCTTCACTGAAATAAAGTTTTCAATTGCCATGGTATCCAGTACCTGACCACCAAACCGGTCAGCAACAACACCGGTACGAATACCTTTGCGGGCAGCATAAATTGCAGCTGCCGCACCTGCTGGTCCACCACCAACAATCAGCAGATCATATGGATCTTTTTTGCTGATCTCTTCTGCCGCACGCTTTTCAGCATTTACATCCAGTTTGGCGACGATTTCAGCCGTGTTCATACGTCCCTGGCCAAACGGTTTGCCATTCACAAAAACGGATGGCACCGCCATAACCTGTCGTTCATCGACTTCCTGCTGGAACAGGGCACCATCGATCATGGTATGAGTAATATTCGGGTTCAGTACCGCCATCAGGTTCAGTGTCTGAACTACTTCCGGACAGTTCTGGCAGGACAGGGAGATATAGGTTTCAAAGTTAAACTCCCCTTCCAACTGTTCAATCTGCTGCATCAGACCGGATTCCAGCTTCGCCGGATGACCACCACTTTGCAGAATAGCCAAAATCAGGGAGTTGAATTCATGCCCCATTGGCAGCCCGGCAAAACGAATCGCCTTACGTCCGTTTTTTCCAATGACGGCCATAGACGGCTTGCGTTCATTGTCTTCACGACTTTCGCGTACACTGATATTTGCGGACAGCGTGTCCAGATCTTTGACCAGTGCAGCCATTTCCTGTGATTTTGCCGAGTCGTCCAGAGACGCTACGATCTCAACAGGAGTTTTCAGGTTCTGGAAATAAGCTTCCAGTTGCTTCTTGATGTTCACGTCCAGCATGGTCGACTCGCTTGTTTTTACTGCGGAAATTTTTCATCACCACGGCGATAAAAAACTTCCTTTCGCTCATGGTTTCTTTACCTGAAGAACCAGGCTCCCCGATTGCAGGGAGCCATTACTGCTTTAGATCTTGCCGATCAGATCCAGAGACGGAGCCAGTGTTTCTTCACCTGGCTGCCATGCGGCCGGGCAGACTTCACCATCATGCTCAGCAACGTACTGGGCAGCCTGAATCTTGCGAATCAGCTCTTTGGCAGAGCGACCGATACCCAGATCATTAGTTTCAACAACCTTGATCTCACCTTCCGGGTTCATCACGAAGGTACCGCGGAGCGCCAGACCTTCTTCTTCAATCATGACTTCAAAGTTGCGGCTGATCAGGCCGGTCGGATCACCAATCATCGGGAATTGAATCTTGCCGATGGTTTCAGAGCTGTCATGCCATGCTTTGTGAGTGAAGTGAGTGTCAGTGGATACGGAGTACACTTCGACGCCCATCTGTTGCAGCTGCTCGTAGTGGTCAGCCAGGTCACCCAGTTCAGTCGGGCAGACGAAGGTGAAGTCAGCCGGGTAGAAGAATACGACAGACCATTTACCCTTCAGATCAGCTTCAGTCAGTTCAACGAAATCGCCTTGGTGGAATGCAGTCGCTTTAAACGGCTTGATGACAGTGTTAACTAATGACATGATTTTCTTTCCTTGCCCTGTTCTCATTTCCAGAGCGGTCTGGTTTAAAGCCCGGCTGTGTGCGCCGGAGACAGGTTAAGAATATGCTTCCGCCATCGATTATTGAATTTAATTAAATAAATAAAACAGATAGATTTAAGCTATTACTAAATTATCACCATAGCTGACAGGGACACCAGATATGGATCTGCGCCTCACTCTGCTGCCGTTGTTTTTATTGCTGACGGGTTGTGTCGGAATCCCGACAGGCATCGAGCCTGTGAGAGATTTCAATATCAATCGTTATCTTGGAACATGGTATGAGGTCGCCCGTCTGGATCATTCTTTTGAGCGAGGGCTCAGTAAAGTCACTGCGACTTATACCTTGCGGAAAGATGGAGGGATAAGTGTACTCAACCTTGGCTATTCATCGACTGACAACAGATGGCGTCAGGCTGAAGGGAAGGCTTATTTCGTTGGCAAGTCCGATACAGCTTACTTGAAAGTGTCGTTTTTTGGGCCGTTTTACGGCTCGTATATCGTTTTCGATCTCGATAACGAGTACCAGCATGCCATGGTTTCAGGCCCCAATAAGTCCTACTTCTGGATACTGTCCAGAACCCCGGAGATAGATAAGGCAACCTTACAACAGTTACTGGACAAGGCAGAACAGCTTGGTTTTGATACCGACAAACTGATTTACCCTCTTCACAATGGCCAGCAGTCTCACTGAAAGGACAATGCCTGATGACACTGAAGCGCAAGGATGTCACCTTTCCTGTCACCCTGTTTTATGATGGTCACTGCCCCCTTTGTATGAAAGAGATTCACTGGCTGGAATCCCTGAATACAGATCGGAAGCTGCTATTAGTCGATATTCATCAGGAGAATTTTCAGCAGAGCTATCAGGACCTGGATCTGGAACAGCTGGACAGAAAGCTGCACGCCCGACTGGGTAATGAACGTCTGGTTACAGGTATTGATGCCACCCTCGCGGCCTGGGAAAGCGTTGGTCGCGGATACTGGATTGCGCCCCTGCGCTGGCCTTTGATGCGGTATGTTGCCGACGTTATATACAAGCTGTTCGCCAGAAACCGGCATGCTCTTGCAAGTCGACTCGGCTTTTTGCTGGGTAATCCCACCTGCCCTCCTTCAAGAAACAAACGCCTCTGATCGCCCCTGATACAGGCACCGAACCAGATTGCAGTCATCACAGTTAAACAGCCTCAACTATTATTGGGAGGTTTGTTTTTCTAATGATGCCTGCCTCCGGATATCACCATGCAGCCCAAACATTCTTCTCACAGCGCCCCTCATTTTGGTGCCGTACCGCCTGCTGAAATGGCCCGACTGGCCGAAAGTGCAGCGGTAGGCAAAGCCAGAAAACACCCGGAAATCACCATTGTACTGGCTATTCTTGCCGGCATATTTATCGCTATTGCCGGTATGTTTTATGCCATAGCCGGCGCTGGTTCAGCAGAGCTGCCCTATGGTGTTGCCAAGATTCTGGGCGGGATTGTGTTCAGTACCGGTCTGATGATGGTTATTCTTTGTGGAGCCGAACTGTTTACCAGCAATACCCTGCTATTAATGGGCAAGGCGACCGGACGACTGAAGTTTGGCGATATCGCCCGCAACTGGACGCTGGTGTACTTCGGTAATATGGCAGGTTCGCTGATTTTTGCCTTTCTGATTATTGGCAGCGGTGCCTGGGAGAGCGGACATGGTCTTGTAGGTTTGTCGTACATGTACATTGCCAAGGCCAAGCTCAGTCATACCTTTATGCAGTCGTTAATCCTTGGTGTATTGTGCAACCTGCTGGTCTGCCTGACTTACTGGATGAGTCTGAGTGCCCGCACAGCTGCAGGCAAAATGTTCGCCTGTATCCTCCCTGTTGCCGCTTTTGTTGCCGCTGGTTTTGAACACTCGGTTGCCAATATGTATCTGTTACCCATGGGCTATATGGTCAAGGATCTGGCCACCCCGGAAATGTGGCAGGCTATTGGCTACACCTCTGCAGACTTCTCCAAAATCAACATGTACAACATTATTGTGATGAACCTGATACCGGTAACCATTGGTAATATTATTGGCGGTGGTGTCATGGTCGGGCTAAGTAACTGGTTTGTGCATCTTAGAGATTCAGACAGTTGAAGCAAAACAGGGGCTTAAAATGCCCCTGTTTTGCTTCTCTCGGGCGTGTTTTTTATGAGTGTTGTTCTACCGGCGCCTGTTTCTCCTGCTCTTCCTGCGGCAGGAAACTGGTTTCAAAGTCCTTCAGCTTGGTATTTACAACCCTGGCCAGAATCAGCAGACCGATCAGGTTAGGGAATACCATCATGCCATTGAAGAAATCTGCAAGTTCCCAGACAAATTCAACTTTCAGGGTACAACCCAGCACAATAAACAGCATGACAACCAGACTGTAGATCTTAACGGCCTTGTCGCCATCCTTGCGGAACAGATAGCGGATATTGGCTTCACCAAAGAAATACCAGCCAACGATCGTAGAAAAGGCAAAGAACAGCAGGGCAATAGCGATAAATACGCCACCAAAGGAGCCCATGCCTGCAGTAAAGGCGGCCTGTGTCAGCTCGATACCGGTAACGGAACCATCAATCGGTACAGTCAGAATGACCAATGCAGTAATCGTCAGAATGACAAAAGTATCAAAGAACACCCCGAACATGGCTACGTTGCCCTGCTGCACCGGATGATCAACCTTGGCTACAGCATGAGCATGAGGGGTGGAACCCATACCGGCTTCATTGGAAAACAGGCCACGGGCGACACCATAACGAACTGCTTCCTTGATAGTGGCACCCAGCACACCACCGGTTGCAGCAGCCGGATCAAAGGCACCGACAAAGATCATCTTGAAGCCCGCAGCAACAGCTTCAAGGTTAGTTAGCAGAATAAACAGACTACCAACGATGTACATAATGGCCATCAGCGGTACAGCTTTGGAGGTAAACGACGCTATCGCCTTTACTCCGCCGTTAAAAATAAGTCCGGCCAGAATGGCAACAACAATACCTACCCACAGTGGTGGCAGGTTAAAGGCATTTTCAAAGGCAGCACCGATGGAGTTGGCCTGTACCATATTGCCGATAAAGCCCAGTGCCAGAATAATGGTCACTGCAAAAAAGGCACCCAGCGCCTTACTGCCAACACCTTTACTCAGGTAATACGCCGGACCACCCCGGGTTTGACCATTGACGTCTTCTTTATAGACTTGGGACAGAACAGATTCGGCAAAGATGGTGCCCATACCGAAGAAAGCTGTCAGCCACATCCAGAAAATAGCGCCGGGACCACCTGCAGCAATGGCAGTCGCAGCACCGGCCAGGTTACCCGTACCCACCTGGGCAGCAACCGCAGTGGTCAGAGACTGGAAAGAACTCATTCCTTTCTCATCAGCCTGCTGACCTTTTTTGGTGCCGAAAACGGCATATTTTATTGAGCGACTGAAATGACGAACCTGAACGAAGCGCAGCCTGATAGTAAAGTAAATGCCTGTACCACAGAGCAGGAATATCAATAAATATCCCCACAACACACTATTGGCAGAATGAACAAGCGACATTATCGCATCCACGGCGAGTCCCCCCTTGTGGACCAGTATTAATGACCTGGTTTGGCAAGCGTCTACCCGACTGACGATGAACTGCCAGTCACTCTGAGTCCTTGTTGTTGATTACCGTTTTACGCAGGCGGATGAGAAGCCGGCGCAAAGCATCCTTTATTGCGGGAAGACAGGCTTGGCTGTCAGATCAGTGGTTAGATATATTGAATCTGGAAATACCGGCCTTCTTATGGTTATCAGGCAGTGGGTTTTAAACCCGTGATATATCCAGCAATTGAAGTTACAAAATACATTTTCGATTCAACACAGTGCATTCGCCGTTATATTTACCTGAGCCGGTAGTTATCACTATATTGAATTGAAAACTGCATCTCTGACTGTATATATAAAGAAAAAAGCCCCCTGATACTAAGTACCAGGGGGCTTTTTCATCAGAAGACTGTCTGGTCTTCGATGTCGGTAGTCAGGGCGGTCAGTGCCTTTTCTACCATTTCACGACGAGCGACTTTCTCTTCTGCCGGATCCATCTTCGGATCACCCAGTGGGTGAGGGATGGCGATGGCCGGTACGATACGGTTAGCACCTACAGTCTGGGAGATCGGCACAACAGTGGCGATGTGAACTACAGGCATAACTTTTTCAATTTCTTTGACGAGCGTTGCACCGCAACGCGTGCAGGTGCCTCAGGTGGAGGTCAGAATGGCGGCGGAAACCCCGGCATTCTTCAAGTGCATCGCGATTTCAGCACCAAACGCCTTGGAATTGGATACAGAAGTACCGTTACCAACGGTGGTGTAGAACAGATTGTGCAGCTTGCCAATCTTGCCTTTTTTTTCCATTTCACGGAGAACGTCAACGGGCAGAACGCGGTCAGGTGCCTGGTTACAGGCAACCGGGTCATACCCACCGTGAGCAGTTTCGTGAGACGCTTCAGTCAGGAAGTCCAGGCCTTCAATGCTGTATTCGCCGTACTTGGAAGCAGAAGAAGATTCGATGTGATCTGGGTTACCCTTGGGTACCACACCACCGGAAGTTACCAGAGCGATAGTTGCCTTGCTCAGGTCAATCACAGGAGGCTGAGGTTCAACACGGTCGAATACCGGCATTGGGTATTCAGTCTTGAACTCTTTACCTTCCAGCTTGTTGATCAGCATGTTAACCGCACGCTTGGCGCCACGCTCTTCAGCGAAGAAGTTAACGCGCAGACCGCGAGGCATGTAGCCTTCTTCTTCAGGAGTACCCAGTTTGCCTTCCTTCTCGATCCATGAGGAAACCAGCTGAGCCATTGCAGGCATTGCTTTACGCATGCCGGCAGCACTGTTGGAGGTTTCAACCATGAAGGAGAAGTTGCGGTACAGTTCATAACCCGGGTTTTCAACGTACATACCGGAGATAGCAGCGATGCCCATACTGTGAGCAACTTCGCCTACTTTGCCGCAAGCCATGCCGTAACGGCCGGCGTTAAACGCAGGACCGGCAACGATCAGGTCTGGCTGAACTTCGTCCAGGATTTCCCGAATACCCATGCAAGCTACTTCTTCATTTTCGTTGAAGTAGGAGTCACCGCAGATAATTGTCTTAACGATCTCGGCCTTGCCTTGCAGCGCTGCAGCTAGTGCAGTACCTGGTCCAACCGGACCTTCGACCAACTCGATCGGCAGGTCGGCAGCTTCTTCGCCACCCTTCTGACCGAAGAACTGGTTGATGTAATGAACAATCTTGATCATTTTCAGTTCTCTTCTAAAAACGCGTTACCCGCTCACTGAGCGTGTAAACCGAAACTTTTCCCAACCTGATCCCGCTCGCTCGGAACGAGAACCGGATATTAGCCAGCCCGTTTATTAACCAGCCATCGCAGTCAGGTTGTGGTAACCCAGCTCGTTGGTTGCACCGGTGATCACCTGGATTTCAGCGGTGATAGAACCGTCAGCGTGCAGGCTGCCTTCAGCACCACCGGCAATCATGTCGGCGTAAACGTCGTGACCGATTACTCGATCCATCGCCGGCAGAGTGATAACCATGTTGGCGTTACCGTTGGAGACAACAGCATCACCCTTAGGAGTGGAGTCAGCCAGAGACTGGGACTCACCCATCTGACCAGCGTATTCGTCAGTCATCAGCACGGTCTTGATGCCAGCGTCTTCCAGCTTGCGGCAGTTCATGACCAGGTCAGCGTCAGGGTTGCCGAAGCCTTCTTCGGAAACGATGACTGCGTCCAGACCCATCTGTACAGCCAGCTTGGTGACGTAGTTGGAGGAACGCTCCTTGTCAGCCAGGGTTACGTTTTCGTTGGTTACGATAACGCCCATGAAGTTGTACTTGGTGCCGTGGTGCTCATACAGCTCGTGGATAACCGGGCTGTTCTGGTGCACGATGCTTGGGTTCTTGTCACAGGCAGATACACAGTTACCGCTCATGATCGCGCCGTCCATAACCTCAGTCGGGTACAGGATGGTCGGAACGATGCTCTTCACATCAACACCGTACAGGTAGGTGTCGTGCAGCAGGCCCTGGCTTTGCAGCATGTAAACGTAACCGATCTTCGGCAGATCAGGATACTGTGCAGCCTGTTCCAGCAGCGGCTTGGTTTCGTAAGTGCGGCTGTCGTCAGCGGCAACTGTCTTGGCGAGCTCACCCATCTTGTTGGCAGTTTCGATACCAACGCGACGCAGGATCGCTTCGTGGTCGTACTGGTTGCAGGTTTCGTCAACTTCGCAGGTGATAACCAGGTTCTTGGTCTTGGAGAACGGAGTGTACTCCGCACCGGCACCGCTCATGTCGATGATGCCTTCCTGGAAGCCAACAACCTTACCGGTGGTTACAACAGCCATGCCCTTCAGGACGTGGGTGCGGCCTTCGCCAACCATCGCTTCGTCGCCACCATTACGGCCCGGGAACATAGAACCCTTGCCTTCGGCTTTAACACGCGGCTCGATAACGTCTTTAACCGGCATGATGCGGGTCTTTTCGCCAGGCAGGGCGATGTCCAGCTTCACTTCGGTGATACGGTGATCCAGTTCACGGATGAAACCAACCAGTTCTTCACGGTTAATCTCGACCCGACCGGAGGAAAGAGCAGTGTTCTCGCCGAACGCCAGCTCCTTCACATGGATATTTCCAATCTCTAGCTTCATTACTTTCTCCTGAAAAGCTTGGGTCGGGAACGGTGTCTGATTAAGGAGACCGTTCCCGGCTTATCAAGCAATAAATCCGGACGCTTTCAGCACCTGTCGAGCTGCTTCCAGGTCTTCAGTTGCCACCATGACAACCGGACCGGTGCATCCCATGCCGGTGCGAGCAAAAATCTGTTTACCCCAGAGCGCATCGCGGGCAGTTTCGATATCGAGAATATCGATGCCGTTAATATCACCGTCAGTGATTTTTTCTGGCGGGGCAGTTACGGCTTCAGCCTGTGCCGCTGCAGCTTTCGGCTTCAGGCCGTCCAGCACATCAGTCAGACCACACTCTTCTGCGTTCTTCACTTCCTGTTTGTACAGGTTCATCAGATCACCCTGTACACCGTCGGCCATCAGCCGCATGGCTCCGGCGATAACCGGCGCACCGGAAGCGCGGGAAATAATACCGATCTGACGGTCAGCGCCTTCACCCAGGCCCGGGCCATAGCCATAACCCAGTGCTTCGTAGCTGCCACCGGTATTGAAGGAAGAGAACACCTTCATCATCAGGTTGCCGGTCAGGCTGTCAGTGACCATGACATCGGGTACACCCTGCAGCATATCGTTGCCGCGCATCAGGGCTCCGCCATCTGCACGGGCAGACTCGGTGAAACGAATCGGGTAACCATTGTCGATCAACTGACGCAGCGCACGTTCTACCTGAGCAGCGCCGTCTACATTCAGAATGCCGACGGTCGGTTCGGCGATACCGGTGGCTTTGGCCAGGGCAATACCGGCAATAGTGTTTTTAACCATGGCAATATTGCGAACGGTGTCGCTGGTGCCGGTTGTTGTGGCAATGATCATCTCGCGGCCAACAGCCGGAGTGATAACCTTGCCCACAGTGCTGACACCCAGCGGGAAGCTGTAGTGCAGGGTGACACAGGAATCGATCTTGCCTTCGTCCAGCAGCGCTTCCATGACCTGATGACATTCATGCAGATCGGAAGCCGGGTGCAGTTCAAAGGGCGCGTCAGAAAGATCCCCGATCAGTACCGGTTCAATATCGGCAAACTGACGTGCAGCCAGCTCAGCCGCGCGAACCAGCTCGGCTGAGCCGTGTTCGCTGCCGACCAGAGTCAGACCGATACGCTTTTTGCGTCCGAAGCTGCCACTGACCAGACCATCGGCCATATCATTAAAAGCGCTGGCCAGAGCTTCATTAAGCTGTTGATGAGCCATGTCGCTTACTCCTGACCGCCAGCTTTCTGGAGCATACGGGTAGCGACGTCTTTCATGGCTTCAGCCACCAGTTTGCGGGCTTCGTCGCCGTCAAAACCGGCTTCCTGCTGGATACCCTGGTTCTTTTCAACCAGAGTGGAGATACCGTCGAACTGGTTGGTCATACGACCCAGGAACAGACTGCCCTTACCCACAACCATAAAGCTGTTGATATCGCCGCCCATGATGGCATCGCGACCGTGGCCCAGGAACGGAACACCGGAAGGAATGTGACCCTGAGTCAGGGCGTAACCCGGCATGCCGTGCTTCTTGACGAAGTTCATCAGCTCTTTGCGTTCCAGCTGACCTTCTTTAACAGCCAGTGCCGCAATCATCTTGTAGTTGGCTTCAGGCACATCACCGGCGCCGGCAGGCTTGGTGATTTCAGCGTTCTGCATTTCGGTAGAGAACTTGTCTACATCCGGAATGGTACGGCCAACCCGCTTCAGCGGTGCAGAGATCAGGCTGGTCATAACCGCCTGAGGGGAGGAGCCGGTGCCAATAGTGTGACGACCAACGATGTCAGTGTTAATGATCGGGCTGACACCGTCGTTTTCGCTGATAACAGTCGCGAAACCGGCCAGAGAGTCTTCCAGTACCGGAACACCCTTTTTGATGTGGTCACGGCCGTTCAGGGCCAGCTTGCCAACCGCTCCGCCGGCAACCACCATGACATTCTTGAATACACCGCCTTTAACCAGTGCGGCGGCATGAATCAGGGCGTGAGCCGGAGCCGCACAGAAACCGCGCAGGTCACTGCCGGTAGCGCTGTCGCAACCCACCAGTTCACCAATCGCCTTGGCAAAGTTGCCACCGCCACGCTGGTTGATATCACCGCAGGCTTCTTCGGAACATTCAATAATGTAATCAACCTGGGACAGGTCGATGCCTTGATTCTTGAGGTGCAGAGCTGCCAGAACACCGGAGGCTTTTACGCTCAGGTTTTCCAGAATAATGTGGGAGCTGAGGTTTTCATCTTCATCGTGCGCACGTTTAACGCAGCCTACCAGCTCACCATTCATGGTCAGCGGCTCGGCAACATGCTCTTCCAGCAGTGCATGCATATCGACAGCCTGCATGCTGTCTTTTTCAGCATCCAGCTTGATATGACTTAACAGCGGATGGGAGGCCAGGGCTTCATTGGCCTGCTCGATAAATTCCGGAGTCAGTTTGACCAGGTCAAACACATCAGAGTGCTTCAGCAAGCCGAAGAATTCGATCTGCGGCATGATTTCGCCGAACCGGCCTGTACGTTCCGCATTGCTCATCTGGTTTTCATACCAGGGCGCGGTTATACCGGCGAGATTTTCAGGCGTGATATTACCAATGAAACATTGGTTTGCAGGATAAGCAACAACGTCTTCAAATGTGCGCTGGTGCTTTTTCAGTTCGGACAGATATTCTGTATCACCACCCTTTTTGGCAAAGACCTGGGTAGATCCGAACGGAATGAAATCAGGTGTGTGGGCCAGCACATAGCTGGTGCCCTTGATTACGGGGTAGTTCACGGCACTAAACTCCAACAGGGCAGCCGCCGGGGAATTAATATCATTCCCGATTTTCAATTAATTATTCGGCAAACGTGAACTAATGGATTGCACTGGTTTTGCCTGGTTTATTGCTGCCAGACTTTTAATTAACCAGTTGTATTCAGCTGTGCCGATATAATTACCGTTTGATATTCAGGCGGTGCCGTTTTTAATGCCAGCCGGCATAAAAGCGATACTGCCTGAATACATCTACCCCATCGGTTGTACTGCTCCTGATTTCCGGACGGAAACCGGGCAAGCTGCTGTTATCAGTCCGAATCGACTTACAGGTTGGAAAGGCTGATAACAGGGCACTTGCTTTACGGTAGCAGTGCAACTTCCGGGTTAATGGCTATCACAGGAATTTGCAGAACTTGTCGCGGTATTCCTTGACTTCGGCGACAATCTCGTCAACCGGCATAACCATTTCCATCATTCCAACCTGTTCTTCGTATACGTCAGCATCAACTTCATCCTTGATCTCTGACTCTACGATATGGTGTACACGAAGTCCCAACGGGACTCCGGCCAACGGACCGGCAAAAGTAGGGTCGCCGCTAGTTACGGTTTCGGCAGCCAGGCCAGAGGCCTCGGCTTCTGCGCCACCCAGAACGACTACTACGTTCTCGGCACCGTGCTTTTCGGACAATTCCTTGACCCGCTTTTGATTTTCCAGGTCCATTGCGCCTGCGCTAGTTCAGACGAAACACTCGGTTGTACTGAACACGACTTCAGCACCAGCGGTCTTTACACATTCTTCAATGGCAGGACCCGGTACACCGTCGCGATCGCCGAGTATTACGACTTTCTTGGCATTCAGCATGGTTATCTGACCTTGAAAGAATCGCAATAAAGCGAACACAAAATACGATTTCCGTTTAGTCTGAAAATTGATTATCACCTGGGTGATTTAATTCACAATCAATTCGGAAATCACCGTTTGCACCTTCATCTTCAGGTTTATTCAACCTTTTGAATCCAGGGCTGAAACAACAGATTCATTTAATAAACGACTACAAACCTGTTTATTCAAAATCCGTTATTCCCTTTTAAAAACTTCACACAAGAAATTTTTAAAAATTCGTTTAGCTTTTATGTAGCTAGCACTTAGCTTTCAATAGTACTTAGATGTACTTTTGAATAGCTTCTTCAATCTGCTGGGCATCCAGCTCTTCACCGGACAAGTGCTCCAGCTTTTCGCCGTTCTTGTAGAAGACCATGGAAGGCAGGCCCATAACACCCTGGCCCATGGCAACACGGCGGTTACCGGCGATGTTCAGCTTGGTGAACTTCATCTGTTCGCTGTACTTTTCAGAAAGTGCAACCACGTCTGGCATCAGTTCCATGCAGCGGCCGCAGCTCTCGCCCCAGAAGTCAACCATCACGACACCTTCGTGCTGCTTCACTTCTTCATCAAAATTGGCTTTGCCTACTTCGATCATTGCTCTTCCCTCGCTTCAGGATGAGTTATCACCCTCATCCCGAATGACTCATGACTTTGTTGCTGTTCTCAGAACAGGCTTTCCAGTTGATCCGCTTCCGGAGTATCCAGCCGTTTGGCCGGCTCGCCGTTGCTGAAGCGTACGACTGTCGGAATCTCTTTTACTTCGTAGCGGCCAGCGATGTTCTGGCTCTTGTAGGTATCTACAGTGACCAGCTTGACGCCCTTGTCAGCCGCTACTTTTTCAAGGCTCGGCATCAGCTCGAGACTCTTCTGGTCTACCGGGCTCCAGAAAGCGACCAGAGTGTCGTTTTCAGCTTCCAGTACAGACTCGGCCCAGTGCTCTTCTTCCTGGATGTAGCGCTCGGCTGCGACTGCGGCTACTGCACCGTCACCAGCTGCGGTGACCACCTGACGCAGGAACTTGTCGCAAACATCGCCGGCACCGAAGACGCCCGGCATGGAGGTTTCCTGTTTCTCATCCACCTTGATGTAGCCGCCTTTAGCCAACTCAATGGTGCCTTCCAGGAAACCGGTGTTGGGTACAGTGCCGACGAACATGAATACACCGTCGCACTCAACATCGGTAATTTCACCGGTCTTCAGGTTCTTGACCTTGACCCCGTTTACCAGTTCTTCGCCGCAGATTTCGTCAACACAGGAGTTCCAGATAAAGGATATCTTGTCGTTGGCGAAAGCCTGTTCCTGAGCCGTGCGATCCGCATCCAGAACGCCTTCGTCGTGCAGTACGATCATCTTGACGCTGTTTACAAATTTGGTCAGGAACACAGATTCTTCAACTGCAGTGTTACCGCTGCCAACAACAACAATGTCCAGATCTTCATAAAAATCGGCATCGCAGGTTGCGCAATAAGAAACACCTTTGGCAGTGAATTCTTTTTCACCCTTGATTCCCAGAACACGTGGATTTGCACCGGTTCCGATAATCACGCTTTTAGCCAGCAGTGTTTCTCCGCTGCGGGTTTCAATTCGCTTGATAAATCCGCCTTCTTCAGTTGAAAGGCCGGTTACCATATCACGCTTGAATTCAACGCCAAACTTTTCACAGTGGGCACGGAAACGATCCATCAGTGCCGGGCCGGTTGATTCAATAATGCCAGGATAGTTTTCCAGTTCAGATGTTTTAGCGCACTGGCCACCGGTATTACTGCTGGCTTCCAGCAACAGTGTTTTCATCTTGCCGCGAGCACAATAAACACCAGCAGATAATCCACCTGCTCCGCCACCGACGATGATGACGTCATAAACCTCTGACATTATTACTTACCGATTTGCTACTCAGCTATTACCAGATCGCGCAATAACCCGTAACACACCCGGTGATCTGCGCGTTCACCCACTTGACTCTATTGCCAACAATGTTGTTGACCTTGTCGTTTAGCTCGGCGGCAATAGTGCGCCTGAACTGTGCGGCGAGTATTGATCTAAAACAATTTTCGAATCTAAATTGAGCGCTTAATTAATTAAAGAATTTAAAATATTGCCTGCAATCAATTTCCTGCGAAGACTACTTATTAAATCAATTTGATTAAATTTTAATTAAGTGACACTTATTAAAATTTATTTAAAAAATAAACATTTATTTATCCTGCGCTTTTAAAATTCATATCTATAACAGCAGCACACCCAAGCAATAACATGAAAATATTTTACTGATAATATGACAAATGCAGCAAAAATAACTGTTCTGTAAAAATTGTACTTTTTTATAAAATAAGGCATTAATGGCTATATGTCTGACCCTATATGCCTATTAAAAATAAATTCATGAAATCACTATTTGATTTATGTGATACACATTGCCACCTTGATTTTGATGCTTTTGATAATGATCGCCAGCAAGTATTGGAGAACTGCCAACTCGTCGGTGTTAAATCGATTGTTATTCCGGCCGTCTCCCGGGGTTCCTGGGACGACCTGGATCAGTTGCTGCAGAGACATGCCAGTCAGAGTTCAGCCACAACTCCGGCCTTGTATGGTGCACTGGGTATTCATCCCTGGTTTGTTGCCGATCATTCGGCAATAGACATTGAACACCTTGATCAACTACTGACCCGGCGAAAGCCCTTTATTGTTGCTGTAGGGGAAGCTGGACTTGATTTCTGGCACGATATGCCCTGCTCTTCACAACAACAGATATTGTTTGAAGCACAGGTAGAGCTTGCCATCAAGCATAAGTTGCCCCTGATCCTCCATTCCCGCAAATCACACGACCAGATTCTTAAAGTACTGCGTACAAAAAAGCCTGGTGCGGGCGGCATTATTCATGCCTTTTCAGGCAGTGAACAACAGGCAAGGCAATATATTGAGTTGGGGTTCAGACTGGGGTTTGGCGGTGGTATTACCTACAGTCGCGCCAAAAAAACACGACAACTTGCAGCCTCTTTGCCACTGGACAGTATCGTACTGGAAACCGATGCACCGGATATGCCTTTGAGTGGCTTTCAGGGGCTGCGCAACACGCCGGAAAGACTTCCCTTGATACTGGAAGCACTTACAGAATTAAGAAAAGAGACAGCGGAAGAGATTGCTACAGCAACCAGTAAGAATGCAAAGCAGGTGTTTCAGCTGGACACAGGAGGTTAAAAGCTGATGTCTTAACTCTTCCTGCGCTTGCGTGCTTTCAATGTCTTTTTCATTTTTTCGCGCAGGCGGCGCTGCTTTAGGGGAGACAGATGATCAAGAAACAAAGTGCCATCCAGGTGATCTATTTCATGCTGCAGGCACTCCGATCTTAACCCCTCACCCTCGATCTCAAACCAGTTGCCATGACGATCCTGAGCTTTCACCTTTACCCATTCAGCACGCTCGACCTTGTCATAAGCACCCGGTACCGACAGACAGCCTGCGGCCATGAGCTGCCGTCCCCTGCTTTCAACAACTTCGGGATTAACCAGCACCACAGGCTCATTCCGCTCCATGGATACATCCATGACTGCCAAGCGAAGGGTATTGCCAATCTGGGGCGCTGCCAGGCCCACACCATTGACTGCATACATGGTTTCCAGCATGTCATCGATCAGCTGTTGCAGCGCATCATCAAATTCAGTGACTGGCTGTGTGCCCTGGCGTAGTACCGGGGCGGGATCCATTACAATCTCAAGAACCGCCATTGCAGATTATATACCTGTGGAAGTGAAGCCTTTGAAATCGTTCTTATAAATGAAGTTAATAAAACAGTATCGCACCAGCATAGCATCCCTGATGCGATAGCGGGATTCAGCTCATGGACTCCAGCTGGGTCAGCGCCGGGGTATAACCATGAAGGGCAGCACTGTCGAGCAGCTTTCTGGCACGACTGATAAAGCTGTCTTTGTCCTGCTCAGTACCGGCCCGATGCAGGTTAATCATCGCCAGCAGATAATCACGCTCGGCACGTAGCTGTTCATCATGGGGTTTTGCCGCTTCCAGCAGCCCCAGAGCTCTGGGATAGCTCTCGGCTCCTTTGTTGAAATACATCACTCCCAGCCTGAAACGGGCTTCAGCGGCCACTTTGGGGCTGACCAACATTCTTTCACCATCAGCTGCCAATGAATCGCTTGGTCCGGAAAAGCGCTCCAGGCAGCCCGGAAGATGAAGCGTAGCCAGCGTTTCAAAGATAGCGGCAGCTAATGCCTGTTGTGAGGGGGTATTCTGATATTGACAGCCAAGGCCCAGCAGATGAGCCTGAACCCGGGTATCACGATCCATTCTTATTGCTTCAGCAAACAGTTCTCTGGCTTCAGCCTCCAGTCCCTGCTGCAAGACCTTTTCACCATCGGCCAGCTTCTCCATACCCAGCTCTACTGACTGGATATGTCCCCGCAGATAGCGTACCGGGGTTTCTTTTAATACCGTTACCTGTCTTGGATTTTCTTCGCTTTGCTGCCCAGTCAGTTTGCGCCATAACTGCTGCAGCCAGGAATCAGAGCGACGGGAAAAACCCTTGCGACCGGATGTCTGGTTTCCTTCACGTACTGAGTGCCGGGCAGGCTCATTCTGAACCACCCTGGTAATCCGCCAGCGCTTGTTATCATCGCCCTGCTTTGCCATCCGAGCCCGCTCCTTGGAATCCCTTTACCCGCCTCTATTTGTAGCGGTCAAAGAGTACAAATCTTGACTATCCTTGATGATTCAATTTTTCTCAGGCATGAGTGGAGGAGCGCCCGGTGCAAGACTGGAATTTGCAGCTGATTGAGCTGGTACGCCGCCCGGACTGGGGTGATCTGATGCATCACATTACCCTGCTTGGTTCGGACGAGTGTTACTTCATGCTGATAGCGCTGACCTATTGGTGCTTTCACCCCGCACACGGGTTACGCATTGCCTGTGGTCTGTTTATCAGTGGCGGTATCTGTGAAACCTTGCGACAGGTTTTTCAGGGGCCACGTCCCTACTGGGTTCACCCTGATCTCAGTTTATCTTCTGATTTCGGGGCGGTAGCGGTTGAAAAGGGATTTGGTATGCCTTCAGGCCACTCCCAACAGGCTGTTGTAGTCTGGGGGCGGGTTATGACCCTTTTGCGCTGCCCCTGGCTCTGGGTATTGCTGGGCATAGCCATTTTTCTGATCGGGTTATCCCGAATCTATCTTGGGGTGCACTATCCCTACCAGGTATTGTCAGGCTGGACGATCGGGTTGACGATACTGGTACTGCTGATATGCCTCGAAAAGCCCGTCGTTCGCTGGTTTATGTCCTGCCCCCAGGGACGCAGAATTGCCTGGTTCTGGCTGTTATCCCTTATTATTCCAGCAACAACACTTGCTGTTCAGTGGTTTCATCAATGGAGCCTGCCGGATCCTGGCTGGGCCGAAAATGCCCGCAGCGTCCACCCGGGAGGCATTCCGATTGCCCCTTTCCGGCTTCATATTGCGGTTAATGATGCGGCCATGCTGTTCGGATTCTGCGCCGGCGCCAGTCTGCTCTGGGAGCAGCGCCTGTTTCATCCGGTTGAAGGCATTATGCCCAAGTTATGCATGTCATTGATCGGGCTCGGAGGGCTTTCCCTTATCTGGTACGGCGGAGCTGATTTCATTCCTTCATCAACAGAAGTTATTCCCTACTACAGCGGACTTTATATCAGGGGGCTCATAGCATCCCTGTGGATGTTCTGGATCTGGCCCACACTATGGCGCCGTATTTACGGACGGCTGTCGCCTGTTCAGTCAAAACTGTTTTAAGAATGATCTTTGTGAAAATGGATCACAGGCTCTGTTACTATTAGGTGATCCATTTTCTTGTTCATTGCGCTGCTGATACGGAATTCCCAAGCCATGGCCATTCAATCGATTATTCTGCACGAACTGAATATTGACGCTAACGCAGGCACACTTAAATTACGTCTGCGTGATACTCCGCTAAGCGTCACGCCTTCTCTTGAAAGCATGCTGTCTGACTTGACGGAGCGCTACAATTCCCGCACTCCGAAAGCTCACGGACGCTTTAATCCTGAATCGGAATCCGGCTTTGCCGCCTCGCTGAATCTGATGCTGCAAGGCGAGCAAACACTGCTGGCACTTTCAACAGCACTGGCCAGCGGGTTATGTGAAGGCTTTAACAAAGCCGGAGCGCTGCAATCTGGCTACCTGCTGTTTGCTGATTACAAGGCAGGTCTGACCCACTATCTGTTGATTGCCATGCTGCCGGGTACGACCAGCATTACCGTCAATGACCAACTGGAAATCACGGATTCAGAATATATGGATCTGAGCAAAATCCTGCTGGCTACACGGATCAATTTGACCGAATGGCAAGGCAATGTGCAGGGCAGCCGTTATATTTCCTGGATCAAGCCCGGACGGGGTCAGCGTCTTGCTGATGTTTTCTGCGAACTGCTTGGTTCAGAGGAAACCGGCGACACCCGCAACGACAGCCAAAAGCTGGTGAAGGCGCTGGATGCTTTTTGCGAGGAAGGTGAAACCGGCGATGCGCCCAGTGCTATCAAACAGAAAGCTTACGACTACTGCCTTGAAAAATCCGATGCCGGCGCACAAGTGGATATTGAATCCCTTTCGGCGCATTTAAGTGAAGAAGAACCCGATAACTTCTCCCGCTTCGTTAACCTGCGGGACTATGATATGCCCACAACCATGCAACCGGAAAAGCGACAGTTGCAGAAAATGGTACGAGTCAGCGGCAGGGGTAAGGGTATCAGCCTGTCATTTGATGCCGCTCTGCTGGATGATGATACTTTGAGCTATGATCCTGATTCCGGTCAGCTGGTTATCAATGAATTGCCACCCAGTCTGCGCAAGCAGCTCGATGAAATTGTATAATCACTGAAAACAATAAAGCTTCAGCAGTTATTATGAACAAGCAACACAAACTCCATGTCTGGGACTTGCCTCTGCGTCTTTTTCACTGGTTACTGGTAGCCACTTTTGCCGGGCTCTGGTTTACCGGAAAAGAACTGGAAATGGACTGGCACATTCCACTGGGGTTTGTGATGCTGGGCTTGCTGATCTTCCGACTGTTATGGGGAATCACTGGCAGTCACCATGCCCGGTTTGTCAATTTTCCACTACACCCCCGTAGCCTCAAACAATATCTCACCACCAAAACCTTCCATACCGGACACAACCCCATGGGAAGCTGGAGTGTAGTAGCTCTGCTGTCTCTGCTTATGGTTCAGGTGGTCAGCGGCTTGTTCGCCGGCGATGGCTATTTATATGAAGGACCATTGTCGCGTTTTATCGATTCGGGGCTGGTCGACTGGATAACGGATATTCACCGCGCATCGTTTGATATTCTGCTCGGTTTTATCGGCCTGCATGTTGCAGCTGTAGCTTATTATGTTGTGATCAAACGGCAGGATATTCTACATGCCATGGTGTCAGGCAAACGCTCGGTACCTGAGCCAATGCAGCCATTTCACAAGGCATCCTGGAAGCAGGCTCTGAGTTGTATCGTTACCGCTGCACTGGTTGCAGCCGGGATTGGATATGGCGTACCCCTTATGTGATACGCCATAGAGTATGACAGTTACTCTTTGAAAGCCTTGTGACAGGCTTTGCAGGTTGCCGCATAGTCACCGAAAGCCGCTTTCAGCTTGTCATAGTTTCCTGTGCCGGCAGCAGTATGAAGATTTCTGGCCTGAGTCACCATATCATTCATTTTCTGCATGAATTCCGGCTTTTTCTTCCAGATATCAGGGCTGGCTTTAGTACCGGCAGAGAGCTCACGCTCAAATCCGATTGACGCCTGTGATGCCAGAGCAGCAATAGCAGCAGTAACTTCTTCTACCTTTTTCTTCTGCTCATCAGTTTCATAGGGAAACTTTTTCTTGACTACCGCACCAATCGCACCGGTGTAGTTGCCAATCAGATCCATTAAATGCTCGCGATATTCAACCTCATCACTCTCTTTTTCAAACATCACCGGTGAAGAAGGTGCCTGTGCCGGTGCCGCAAAAGCCATTGGGCTCATCATGCCCACCAGGCAAACGCCAGCCATAAACTTTGTTAATTCTTTTTTCATTACGATTGGGCCCCATTAAAACATTGATCCGGCCATACCATTCGAACACTGAATTCTGAATACAGAATATCAAGACTCTCCTGTTTCACCCGAGAACAGGAAAGCTTATTCATACAGCCAGAAGGCGAAGTATAAAACCTTCCAGAGATTAGCACAGTGACAAAAGCACAAAGGATCAAAGCCCATGACAAAATAAAACTGAGCATATTATTGCCTGCATGATTACAATAGGCCTGCATTCACAATCAAATAAGGATAATAAAATGACTGACAGCATTGTGATCGTAGCCGGTGCCCGCACCCCGATGGGCGGTTTCCAGGGCTCACTTGCCAGTCTGACTGCTCCGGAGCTGGGTGCAGTATCGATCAAAGCGGCGGTTGAGCGCGCCGGAATTACTGCAGCTGATGTAGAAGAAGTGATCATGGGCTGCGTACTCCCTGCCGGACTCAAGCAGGGTCCTGCCCGCCAGGCTGCACTGAAAGCCGGCCTTCCTACTGCTACCGGATGTACCACCATCAACAAGCTCTGCGGTTCCGGCATGAAAGCCGTAATGCTGGCTCACGACCTGTTGAAAGCCGGAACCAACAAGGTGATGGTAGCCGGTGGTATGGAAAGCATGTCCAATGCGCCTTACCTGCTGGGCAAAGCCCGTGCCGGTCTGCGTATGGGACATGGCGAGGTCAAGGACCATATGTTTATGGACGGTCTGGAAGATGCCGAAACCGGTCGCCTCATGGGTTCTTTTGCCCAGGACACTGCAGATGATAACAATATCACCCGGGAAGATATGGATGCATTTGCGATTGAGTCCCTGCGTCGAGCCCAGGCTGCGGTTGAAGCTGGAGCCCTGAAGGCTGAAACGGCTCCGGTTACCGTTCGCACCCGTAAGGGGGAAACGGTGGTTGAAGACGATGAGCAGCCTTTCAATGCCAACATTGAAAAGATCCCGTCCCTGCGCCCGGCTTTCAAAAAGGACGGTACCGTCACTGCAGCAAACGCCAGCTCGATTTCCGATGGCTCTTCTGCGCTGGTAATGATGACTGAAAGCGAAGCACAGAAGCGTGGCCTGCAGCCTCTGGCCCGTATCGTCGGCCATGCTACCCAATCCCAGCATCCGTCCGAGTTTACCCTTGCTCCGGTTGGTGCGATGGAAAACCTGTTCAATAAAACCGGCTGGAAGGCTGAGGATGTTGATCTGTTTGAAATCAACGAAGCCTTTGCGATGGTCACCATGCTGGCGATGAAGGCCCACAAC
Organism: Spongorhabdus nitratireducens; assembly: GCA_947387575.1. Lineage (GTDB taxonomy): Bacteria > Pseudomonadota > Gammaproteobacteria > Pseudomonadales > Endozoicomonadaceae > CANDOC01. The sequence goes on along the minus strand of CANDOC010000009.1, from coordinate 155,225 downwards.
CTGCCGCACGACAAGGTCAATGTCTATGGTGGAGCATGTGCCCAGGGCCATCCGATTGGATCTACCGGATCCCGGGTTATTGTGACACTGATTCATGCCCTGAAGAACCAGGGTAAAAAGCGCGGCGTTGCATCGCTGTGTATTGGTGGTGGTGAAGCAACTGCTGTGGCAGTCGAACTGATCGATTAAACAGCAGATTAACTGCCTTACCTGACCGGAAGACAGGATTTCTCCGGTCAGGCTTTCTCACCGGCCCGATTATCAACCGCGAGATTAAAGACAGTGACAACACATTCCCGACTCAGTGAAAAGGATCAACAAAAAGTCGACAAGTTTCTGCAACAGGGAATCAATGAGACAGAGCGCAAACCATTCAGGCCGGGCAAACTGCTGCTCTGGCTGATTGTTATTATTGTGATATTAGGCGCACTTAGCCGTTTTATTGGTTATCTGGTGGTCAACTGAAAACCACACAGAACCAGACAAGAAGAAGTAACAAGATGATAAAACGAAAAAAGCGCTGACTCTTTCGAATCAGCGCTTTTAAATGTGGTGGGTCGTGTAGGATTCGAACCTACGACCAATTGGTTAAAAGCCAACTGCTCTACCAACTGAGCTAACGACCCACATTTTGTCTCGCACACTTTACCGTGATTTTTGAGACTGTCAACCGGTCAAACGCATCAACCAATCAACAAAAATGGCTCCCCGAGCTGGACTCGAACCAGCGACCCAATGATTAACAGTCATTTGCTCTACCAACTGAGCTATCGGGGATCAAAAAGTGGTGGGTCGTGTAGGATTCGAACCTACGACCAATTGGTTAAAAGCCAACTGCTCTACCAACTGAGCTAACGACCCACATTTTGTCTCGCACACTTTACTGTGATTTTCGAGACTGTCAACCGGTTAAACGCATCAACCAATCAACAAAAATGGCTCCCCGAGCTGGACTCGAACCAGCGACCCAATGATTAACAGTCATTTGCTCTACCAACTGAGCTATCGGGGATCAAAAAGTGGTGGGTCGTGTAGGATTCGAACCTACGACCAATTGGTTAAAAGCCAACTGCTCTACCAACTGAGCTAACGACCCACATTTTGTCTCGCACACTTTACCGTGATTTTTGAGACTGTCAACCGGTCAAACGCATCAACCAATCAACAAAAATGGCTCCCCGAGCTGGACTCGAACCAGCGACCCAATGATTAACAGTCATTTGCTCTACCAACTGAGCTATCGGGGAATTACCGCGTCGGCTTCTGCAGCGGCGCTGCGTCATCAACCAACGGCGGCGAATGATACTGGCTTTAGATTTTCTGTCAACACCCTGAATTCACATTAAGGGTAAACCGTACAAAGTTATTGGCACCGATTTCACCACTGCCTGCCAAATAAGGTACTTGCCAACCCACCCGCTATTACTCTTAATTAAAGAGACAATAAAATAAAAACCAGCAATAAAAACGCAAAGGACAGCCCCATGCCCGAACGCCGCAGAGATGACCGGTCCCCCGTTACTCATACTATTCACGTATTCGATCAGGATTCCGGTCAAAGGCTGGGCAAGGTTGTAGATCTGTCACCGGAGGGGTTCATGCTACTGGGAGACAGTCCAGTCCCCAAAGACAAGCAATTCAGTTGTCGCCTGGAGTCTGAAGCACTGAACGACAATCTGGTGATATCTGCTGAATGCCTGTGGAGCCGCGAGAGCAGCTCCCAGGGTTATCACTGGTCAGGCTTTCATATTTCTGAAATATCAGCTTCTGCAAAAGAACAGCTGATCAGCCTGATCGACTGATCACTGCCCCGATATCAGTTAACTGAATACGATCTGATCATCCTCCACCGATGCCCTGATGGTGGATTCCGGCTTGAACTTGCCCGCCAGCACATCATGTGCCAGCGGGTTTTCTATCCAGCGCTGAATCGCACGCTTCAGTGGACGGGCGCCGTAAACCGGGTCGAAGCCAACATCCACCAGCCGTTGCATGGCATCATCATCGACTTCAAGCGACAGATCATTTTCTTCCAGCCGTGCTTTAAGGCGAGCTAACTGAATACTGGCGATACCGGCAATCTGCTCCTTGCGCAGCGGATGGAAGACCACCAGCTCATCAATCCGGTTTACAAATTCAGGTCTGAAATGATTACCCACTACATCCATCAAGGTTGATTTGATGGTTTCAAAGTCATCATCTTTCAAATCATGAATCAGATCAGACCCGAGGTTTGAAGTCATCACGACGACGGTATTACGGAAATCAACCGTACGGCCATGACCATCTGTCAGACGACCATCTTCGAGCACCTGCAGCAGGATATTGAAAACATCGGGGTGGGCTTTTTCCACTTCATCCAGCAATACCAGAGAATAAGGTTTGCGACGCACAGCTTCGGTCAGGTAACCACCCTCTTCGTAGCCAACATATCCCGGAGGTGCACCCAACAGACGAGCCACAGAATGCTTTTCCATAAATTCGGACATGTCGATCCGAACCATGGCATCTTCGGTATCAAACAGGAATACAGCCAGCGCCTTGCACAGTTCTGTTTTACCGACGCCGGTCGGGCCGAGGAACATGAAAGAGCCATTGGGTCGGTTAGGATCGGCCAGTCCAGCCCGGGAACGGCGCACCGCATGGGATACCGCACTGACAGCCTCTTCCTGGCCGATTACGCGTTTATGCAGCTCATCTTCCATTCGAATCAGTTTTTCGCGCTCGCCTTCCAGCATCTTCGATACCGGAATACCGGTCCACTTGGAAACCACTTCGGCGATTTCTTCATCTGTCACCTTGTTCCGCAACAGTTTCATATCACCGCGAGCTTCGGCTTCAGCCGCCTGTTCAATCTGTTTCTCCAGTGCCGGCAGCTGGCCGTACTGAATTTCTGACATGCGGCCGAGATCACCACTACGGTTGGCAGCTTCCAACTCCTGCAGCAGCTTTTCTTTCTCTTCCTTCAGTTTGTGCGAGCCCTGCACCACCGCTTTTTCTGCCGTCCAGATCTCTTCCAGATCGGCAAATTCTTTTTCCAGCTGTTCGACTTCTTCATTCAGCAGCTTGAGCCGCTCCTTCGACGCCTTGTCTTCTTCTTTCTTCAGCGCTTCCTGTTCAATTTTCAGCTGAATCAGGCGCCGCTCCAGCTTGTCCATCTCTTCCGGTTTGGAATCCATCTCCATTCGAATCCAGCTGGCTGCTTCGTCAACAAGGTCGATTGCCTTGTCTGGCAGCTGTCTGCCCGTAATGTAGCGGTTAGAAAGATGGGCCGCCGCAACAATAGCCGGGTCAGTGATATCAACATGGTGGTGAACTTCATAACGCTGCTTAAGACCACGAAGAATAGCGATGGTGTCCTTCTCGGAAGGCTCATCGACCTGGACTTTCTGGAACCGGCGCTCAAGTGCAGCATCTTTCTCGATATACTGGCGATATTCATCCAGTGTCGTCGCACCGACACAGTGCAGTTCACCACGGGCCAGCGCAGGTTTGAGCATATTGCCGGCATCCATTGAGCCTTCAGCCTTGCCGGCACCCACCATGGTGTGCAATTCATCAATAAACAGAATGACCTGACCTTCCTGTTTCGCCAGATCATTCAGTACCGCTTTCATCCGTTCTTCGAACTCACCGCGGAATTTGGCGCCGGCAATCAGAGCGCCCATATCCAGCGACAGTAGTTTCTTGCCTTTAATGCCTTCAGGCACCTCACCATTGATAATACGCTGGGCCAGCCCCTCGACAATGGCTGTTTTACCGACCCCGGGTTCACCGATCAGTACCGGGTTATTTTTGGTCCGGCGCTGCAACACCTGAATGGTGCGACGAATTTCGTCATCCCGGCCGATTACCGGATCAAGCTTGCTGGCTTCTGCTCTTGCGGTTAGATCAATGGTGTATTTATCCAGTGCCTGACGATGATCTTCTGCATTGGGATCGTTTACATCCTGACCACCACGCAGGTTTTTGATTGCCGTTTCCAGCGCCTTGCGACTGACACCCTGGCTGTTCAGCAACTGTCCGACCGGGCCCTTGTCATCCATAAAGACAAGCACCATGGTTTCGCTCGAGATGTACTGATCGCCGTTTTGCTGCGCTTGTTTGTCTGCAAGATTGAGCAGACGTGCCGTATTCTGGGAAGGTGAAATTTCACCGGTGGGGTTCTGCACCACAGCCAAGTGCTGTAACTGATCATCCAGCTCCTGTCGCACTACCGCGACATCGAAACCGACCTGCATCAACAGAGGCCGGACTGAGCCTCCCTGCTGATCCATCAGGGAAATCATCAGATGCACCGGCTCAATCATGCTGTGGTCCTTGCCAATGGCAATGGACTGGGCATCAGAAAAAGCTTCCTGCAGCTTGGTGGTCAGACGATCAATTCTCATAGCGCCTCCTTCGTACATTGCCCTGCAGCAGAGAGTTCGAGAGGGCAGGTACGCTGTCATTCATCCCGCTTCTACAGCTTCAGACGGGATGAACTCTGGTTATTCGTGCTCTTGACTATTTACGTTCTTAACTACTGATATGGCGACGGGATTTATGTTTTCAAGAGCACCTGTTGAGTCAGGGGTATCCGGGTGTCGAGTCAAACGGGATGAAACAGGTCTATCCTAGAAGAAAATCCACAATAACGATGCGATATGTTTATTGCTTTTGAGGCCGCCCACAGTACAGGCAAAACAACAACATCCAGCGCCTTGCTGCAGCAGCTGAATAGCGCGGATAACGGCCCTGACAAATGGATACTGCTGCCGGATTATTATCGCGTCATCAGCATCGAGCTGGGGTATCAGCGACCACGGGATATTATTCTTGAACATCCCGAAACCAATCTTACTGTTACTGCCATGGTTGCATCGGCACTCGGGGCCCAGCTGCAATGGCTGGAGCACATCCGGGAACAGGGGCTGCACGGGATTATTGATGCCGGCACGGCAACCATGCTGTGTTATCCGCAGCACTGGCTGGAACGTGAAGGGCAGCAGCTTCCGCCCTATATTCTCAAGCTGGCCGAGTATTGCAGCCAGCTGATTGATTATTTTATCTACCTGCCAATCAATGCCATCCCTCTGGAGGACGATGGCGTCAGAAGTATGGATCCGGCCTTTCAGCAGACGATTGACCAATTGCTTCAGAGCCATTTGCAGGTGATGGCTTCCCCGGCACAACTACTGCGCACCGGAAGCACCTCACTGGAAGACCGGTTGGCAGAAATTCAGGCCTTTCTCACACCTAGGGAGCGTTCTCAATCCAGATAAAACTGGCCATTCGCCCGGACTCTTGCCCACGGCGATAGGAGAAAAATTTTTCCTTATCGCAATAAGTACAATATTCACCCCCATAAACCTTTGTCACACCGGCAGCTTCCAGCCTGATACGTGCAATTTGGTACAGATCAGCCATCCAGTGCCCTGACCGGATCGATGGCGTAAAAGCCCGCTCTGTCTGGTCATGGCGAGTTATAAATGCCTCACGGACTTCACTACCCACTTCAAAGTGGCAAGACGCAATGGCTGGCCCCATCCAGGCCATCAACTGCCGGGGCTCACTTCCCATAGACTGAATAGTATTTTCCAGAACGCCTCCTGCAAGCCCTCGCCATCCGGCATGGGCAGCTGCAACGCGGGAGCCTGCCTGATCACAGAACAGTACAGGTAAACAGTCAGCCGTCATGGCGGTACAAGGGTGACCCGCTTCTGCTGTCCAGCAGGCATCCGCTTCCGGTTCAGAGTGATCTCCTTTCGCGACAACAACATCAGCTCCATGTACCTGCTTAAGCCACTGAGGTTCATGCTGCCAACCAACTTGCTGCTTCAACCATAACCTGTTGTCTCTACCTTGCTGTGGATCACAACCTTCAGCTCTGACACTCAGGCTGAACTCCCCCTGATGCAGATCACGGGTTGCAGTAAATGCTTTGACATTGGCCGGTGCCGGCCAGTCAGGCTGAATGCCGGGAAGCTGGTGCGGGTTTATTGTCATAAAAATGCCTCTGTCCGGGCCCCGATGCCATATTTCTTGTTTTACGATTATTTCAGCCTGAGCGGAAAAATCCGCTCAGGCTGTATCTTCTTATGATCGCTTACAGGTTCTCATGGGTATCCTGGTCCTGCTCCAGGATCTCAAGCAGCTGCACCATATCTTCAGGCAGAGGTGCTTCCCACTCCATGTATTCTCCGTTCACGGGATGTTCCAGACCCAGCCTGCGAGCATGCAGCGCCTGACGGCCAAAACCTCTTAGAAAGGCACTAACTTCCTCACTGCAGCCCTTGGGAATCCGATGGCGGCCGGCATAGACCGGATCACCGACCAGCGGGTAGTTAATATGGCTCATATGCACCCGGATCTGGTGTGTCCGGCCGGTTTCCAGTTTTACCCGGATATGCGTATGAGCACGGAAACGCTGGAGTACTCGATAATGAGTCACAGCATGCTTGCCACCGCCGGTCACCGCCATTTTCTGACGCTGGGTTGAGTGACGGCCGATAGGCTCATCTACAGTTCCACCACCGGTCATTACACCCATGGAAACCGCTTCATATTCGCGACTGACCGTTCTTTCCTGCAGCTGGGCAACCAGATCGGTATGGGCTTTCAGGTTTTTGGCAACTACCATCAAACCTGTGGTTTCCTTATCCAACCGGTGCACAATGCCCGCCCGGGGTACAGAATCGATTTCCGGCCAGCGATACAGCAGTCCGTTCAGCAGCGTTCCACTGCGATTACCGGCAGCAGGATGAACCACCAGACCGGCAGGTTTGTTGATGACAATGATGTCATCATCTTCATACACCACATCCAACGGGATCGCTTCGGCTTCCCAGCGCTCTTCGCTTTCTACTTCTGCCTGCAGCACCAGCTGCTCACCACCCAGCACTTTGTCGCGGGTTTTGGCTGTTTTGCCGTTGACTGTCAGGGCGCCACTCTTGATCCACTCCTGCAGGCGGGCACGGGAATAATCCGAAAAACAGGATGCTGCTACCTGATCCAGCCGCTTGCCGCCAAGCTCTGCAGGAACTTCTGCTTCCTGTACGATCTGTTCTGACATGAAACCTCGCGATTACTCACAGAAAAAAGTTATACCCCGAAAGCATCAGGATATGTGAAATATCAGAGCCAATGAGTTATAAATGACTCTCAGATGAAAACAGCCATGAGCAGCAGTGCCGCCCTTACCCGGAAACAATCCCGGATATGCAAATGGCGATCTGGTTGTGGCATAAATCAGGCGCTCTTGAGAGCTCAAATAAAGATAGCCCCAAGAAGTAATCATCCTGCACGCCTCAAACTCACCTTGGCATCAACCGCCTTGGGGTTTAGTGCTGTTGTATGATTAAATACGCCTTCAGTCTAACATGAGCCAAAGGGATTGTTTCTTCTCATGCGATCTGCAATTAGCGTTCGTTCACTTACCAACCTGCGTGCAGTTGCGGGTCTGGTGTTCCTTTCGCTGACCCTGGTGCTCAGCGGCTGCTCCTCGTCCGGCAAGAAAGATCTTTCCGAATATGATGGTCTGTCTGAAGCCGAGCTGTACAGCAAGGCAGTCAAGGCTCTGGATAACAAAACCTACAGCAAGGCTGTTGATGCCCTGCGTCAAATCGAGTCCCGTTATCCCTTTGGACCGTTCGCCGAACAAGCTCAGCTGAACCTGATTTACGCCTATTACAAGAACTTTGAGCCGGAAGCCGCACGGGCTTCAGCAGAGCGTTTTATTCGCCTGCATCCACAGCATCCCAGCGTTGATTATGCCTACTACATGCGCGGCCTGGCTTCCAACACCGCCAACCTTGGTCTGATCGAGCGTTACATTCCGATTGATCTGACCAAACGTGATCCGGGGCAGGCACGTGACTCCTTCAATGAATTCTCCGAACTGCTGCGCCGTTACCCGGACAGCCGTTATGCACCGGATGCCCGCCAGCGCATGATCGCACTGCGTAACCGCCTGTCCTGGTACGAAATTCATGTGGCCACATACTACATGAAGCGCAAGGCCTATGTCGCCGCGATTAACCGGGGCCGTTATGTGGTTGAAAACATGCCTGAAACACCTGCGGTACCGGATGCACTGGCCATTATGGTCGAAGGCTACCAGCACCTGAGCCTGCAGGAGCCTGCAGACGAAGCACTGCAGGTATTGCGCCTGAACTACCCTGACCACGTGACCCTTGATGCCCAGGGCAACTTTGTTGGCTACAAGGTATTCAGTGATGTTGACCCGTCTATCTGGAACACCATGACCTTTGGTCTGCTGGATGAAGCGCCTTCCATGCCTGAAATGCCGGAGATTCCGAGCTTTTTCGAAGATGAGGAAGAACAGACTGCAGATGCCCCCAAGCCTCCGACAGCAGGTTAATACCTGAGCGGACAGAATGACACGCGCAGCAAGCTTTGGCTTCTGCGCGTTTTTTTATTTCAAGACGGCCAAACCAGATGACAGTTATCGTTCAGTGTCCCACTTGCAAGAAGCCGGTGGAGTACTCGGAAAAAAGCCCTTACCGCCCCTTTTGCTGCAAGCGCTGTCGTTTGATTGATCTTGGAGCCTGGGCCAGTGAAGAGCGCTCCATTCCCGGTGACCCTACTTTTGATGATGTGCTGTCCGAAGATCTAACCCATAAAAACTAGATTGAGCAATCGTCACCTGTAATGCAGAACTGTTTAATCAGTTCTGCATAATCAGGAAACTGTGGCAGTAGTTCACTGCAACAACCAAATTCGAAATCATCAAAATCAAACCCGGGAGAGACGGTACAGCCAAGCAGAGCAAAATCTTCTGGCCCCGGCTCAGGTCCCGAGCTGCCATCCAGTTCAGAAGCAAACCAGCGCCCGGCAGGAACCACACCCATCGGCAACCCACCATCTGACAGGCCACTGCCCAGCCTGATCAACTCATAGCCTTTATCAGACAGGGTATGAATCTTGAGCGGCAGAGTGCCGCCATAGTAATGCCACAACTCATCCTGACGAATACGGTGGAACGCAGAAAAACCGTCGCCGGTAAGCAGGTAGTAAATTGCTGTGGTTACAGGCCGTTCATCCTCGATTCCGATTTTTGACAGCGATCCTTCCGGAACAGCAAAATCAGCGGTATAGACACGACGATACCAGCCACCCTCAGGATGAGGCTGGAGCCCAAGATACTTGATCCAACCGGCAGCACTCAGCATCAGCCTAACCCTCCCAGAATGCAGTTATTGCTGCGACCCCTTGTGCCCCTGCTGACTGGGCTGCTGAAAGGTCACCTTCACTCATACCTCCGAGCCAGTAAACAGGCACTGTCGCTTTTAGCGTCAGTTTTGTTGCTTCACTCTCCCCAAGAAGGTCACATCCGGGGTGACTGGTTGTTTTCTTTACCGGAGACAATGTCACAAAATCCACACCTCGTTCTGCAGCCAGTTGGAGCTGTTGCAGGTTATGGCAGGAGGCTGCATAGAGATACTGCTTATCCAGTACATCAGACACTAGCAACTGCTCCAGTTCTGCAGATGTCAGATGCATACCGGCAACATCCTGAGTGACATGCTCATGCAAAGCATTCAGCCCACCTTTGACAAGCAAACGGGCTCCATACTCTGCACATAACGGTGCAACGATCCTCTCACAAAGATCGTGATAGGACTCATTCGAAAGCCAGGGGGCACGGAAGCAAATCAATTGTGTACCTGCCTTTAATGCATGCTCAAGACGTACCCTCAGATCAGACTCATCAGAGAAGCGGCCTGTAATCAGATAACGGGAAGGCAATTTTAGCGCAGAGATTATTGGCCTGTTTGCGGGCGGGAAATCTTCATCCCTGAGTTCATTTACAGGTCTCCAGCAAACAGGTTGTCCTTCTGCACCGTGAGGTTCACCCGCAATGATTCTGACCTGCCAGACATCCAGCAATACGGTTTTTTCAGGGTATTCATGTTGAATCTGGATAACCGGAGCAACAGTTTCTGTTTCTACACCCAGTTCCTCCAAAAGCTCACGCTTCATAGCCTCATGCAGAGTTTCACCGGCTTCGACCTTGCCTCCGGGAAACTCCCACATGCCACCCATATGCTTATCTGTCGGACGACGTGCAACAAAAACGCTGCCATCACTTCTCTGGATGACAGCTACGGCAACATGAACAACTTTATTTTCAGGTTCGGTATTCTGCATTAATTTTTACATAGTCATGTGAGAGGTCACTGGTCCAGACTGTTTCCGAAACAGAGCCTGATCCCAGCTCAATCCGGATTACTATTTCCTGCTGGTCCATGACAGCCTGACCTCTGGACTCTTCATAGCCCGGCGCACATCCACCTTGCTCGACGATACACACATCATCCAGCCAGATACGCAGCCGGTTAATATCCAGGTTTTCCACGTCAGCCCGCCCTACTGCAGCAAGAATCCGGCCCCAGTTAGGATCAGAGGCATACAGTGCGGTTTTAACCAACGGTGAATGTGCCACGGTATAAGCCACTTCAAGCGCCTCGGATGAGCTTGCAGCCTGCTCAACCTGGATGGATACAAACTTGGTGGCACCTTCTCCATCACGAATCAGCGCCTGCGCCAAATATTGCAACAGCGTGGTTAAGGCTTGCTGAAAGCGGCCCCCATCTGCCGATTCCAGCGTCATAAGCGGTTCTGACTCGCCTGCTCCGGTTGCAACCAGCATACAGGCGTCGTTAGTCGAGGTATCGCCATCAACAGTAACCCGGTTGAACGACTTTTCAACAGATACCTGCAGCGCTTGCTGGAGGACATTCTGTGGAATGCGCAGGTCGGTCGCTACATAGGCCAGCATGGTCGCCATATTGGGGCGTATCATACCTGCCCCTTTACAGATACCCGATAAGTGATGCTCCTGCCCCTGATACATAAAAGGCACTGTATAGCCTTTGGGAACAGTATCTGTGGTCATAATGGCTTCTGCTGCACGACACCAGCTGCCTTCATTCAGGTCTGCAACTGCAGCGGGCAGCCCGGCACAGATTCTATCAACCGGAAGAGGCTCTCCTATCACGCCTGTTGAAAAAGGTAGCACTTGCTCGGGATCACACCCCATTATTTCTGCCACCCGGTCACAGCAGGTTATCGCATCATCCATGCCCTGCTGACCTGTGCCAGCATTGGCATAACCTGTGTTGATAACAAAACAGCGAGGCGTTTTTCCTGATTCAAAAAGCCGCTGCTTTGCCAGCTGAACAGGTGCGGCGCAAAAGCGATTTTGGGTAAAGACGCCAGCAACTGCTGCCTGTTCAGACCAACTGATTACAGTCAGATCCTTGCGATTGGAATATTTGATTCCTGCAGCCGTACTTCCAAGCCTGAAACCTGCCACAGGCTTCACTTCAGGTTGAGCGGGTAATCCTACAGCCATACATCCCCCTTATTTGGCGACCAATAGTATCGCCGGTGTTGTTATCAAGAGACATTGATGTTCTGGAACTTGATGATTCGGGAACCTGACGACACAGATATCTATTCATCAATACAGAATAATAATTAGCCGCTAATAAAAAAGCCTCTTGACCGTTTCAAGTCAAGAGGCTTTTTCGATTTTAGTATCGGTTACAGGCTATCAGGCAATTTTACCGCAGCATTGCTTGTATTTTTTGCCGGAACCACAAGGGCAAGGCTCGTTACGTCCAACCTTGTGACCTTCACGAACAAACGGTTGATGCTGCTCTTCAGCGGTTGCTTCCTGAGCTTCATCTTCTTCCTGTCCCGGCATGGCATTGGCCTGGTCATGCTTGAACTGCATTTGTTGAGCCATCTGCTCACGACGTGCACGTTCCATCTCTTCAGTCCGGTCATCCTGCTGGACCTGAACATGGCTCAGAATGCGAATAGTGTCGTGCTTGATGTCTTCCAGCATTTGCTGGAACAGCTCAAATGCTTCCCGCTTGTATTCCTGCTTCGGGTTCTTCTGAGCATAGCCGCGCAGATGAATACCCTGACGCAGGTGATCCATAGTGGCAAGGTGTTCTTTCCACTTGTCATCCAGAATACGCAGCAGGATATGCTTCTCGAAGTTGCGCAGGGACTCGGCACCAACCTGCTCTTCCTTGGCGTCGTAGGATGCAATAACGGTCTCGAGGATCTTCTGGCGCAGGCCTTCCTCATCCAGCATCCGGTCTTCATCCAGCCACTGCTGCACCGGCAGACGTTCTGCCAGCTCGCCGGCAACCTGTTCTTCCAGTCCGGAAACATCCCACTGTTCCGGCAGACTCTGAGCCGGAATATGGTTGTCAATAACGCTGTTAACAACAGATTCGCGCATTGCCTTGATATTTTCGGATACGTCAGCCTCTGCCAGCAGCTCATCACGCTGGGTATAAACAACCTTACGCTGGTCGTTGGCAACGTCATCATATTCAAGCAGCTGCTTACGAATATCGAAGTTACGGCCTTCAACCTTACGCTGGGCCTTTTCGATGGCATTGGTCACCATCCGGTGCTCAATGGCTTCACCTTTTTCCATACCCAGCGCTTTCATGAAGCCCTTGACCCGGTCAGAGGCAAAGATACGCATCAGGTTGTCTTCCAGCGACAGGTAGAAACGGGATGAACCCGGGTCACCCTGACGACCGGCACGACCACGCAGCTGGTTATCGATACGGCGGGATTCATGACGCTCAGTACCGATAATATGCAGACCACCGTTATCAATGACTGCCTTGTGACGTACTTCCCATTCCTGCTTCAGGCGTTCACGGTCAGCATTAGTCGGATTTTCAAGCTTGTTGAATTCAGCTTCCCAGTTACCACCCAGGATAATATCGGTACCACGGCCCGCCATGTTGGTCGCGATGGTAATTGCTCCCGGGCGACCGGCCTGGGCAATAATTTCCGCTTCCTTTTCATGGAATTTGGCGTTCAGTACCTGGTGCTCAATACCAGCCTGCTCAAGGGCGTTGGACAGGTGCTCGGAAGAGTCGATAGAAGCCGTACCAACCAGTACCGGACGCTCGGCCTTCACTGTTTCCTTGATATCGGCAATGATGGCGTCGTACTTCTCACCAATGGAGAGGTAGATCAGATCGTTGTAGTCCTTACGAACCATCGGTTTGTTGGTCGGGATAACAACAACATCCAGACCGTAAATCTGGCGGAATTCGAAAGCTTCGGTATCCGCTGTACCGGTCATACCGGACAGGGTTTCATACAGTCGGAAGTAGTTCTGGAAGGTGGTGGAAGCCAGAGTCTGGCTTTCTGCCTGAATATTCAGACCTTCCTTGGCTTCCAGTGCCTGATGCAGGCCTTCAGACAGACGACGACCGGGCATGGTTCGGCCGGTATGTTCATCAACCAGCAGCACCTCACCATCCTTCACAATGTATTCTACATTGCGGGTAAACAGAGCATGGGCACGCAGACCTGAGTAGACATGATGCAGCAAATTCAGGTTGCTTGATGCATAGAGGCTTTCACCCTCAGGCAGCAGACCAATTTCCTGCAGCAGTTCTTCAACAAACAGGTGGCCGGTTTCATTCAGTTCAACCTGACGGGTCTTTTCATCCAGAGAGTAGTGGCCATTAACAGGCTGCTCACCTTCACCTTCGACCTCTTCAGCTCTTTCCAGACGGGGAATCAGCTGATTAATTTTCTTGTAGAGTTCGGAGGAATCATCAGCCGGACCGGAGATAATCAACGGGGTACGGGCTTCATCGATCAGGATCGAGTCCACTTCGTCGACAATAGCGAAGTTGCATCCACGCTGGAACTTGTCTTCCAGACGGAAAGCCATGTTGTCACGCAGGTAATCAAAACCGAATTCGTTGTTGGTTCCGTAAGTGATATCGGCTTCATAAGCAGCACGTTTTTCGACCGGATCCTGCTGCGGGACAACAACACCGACACTCAGCCCCAGGAACTCATACAATGGACGCATCCAGCTGGAGTCACGGCGAGCCAGGTATTCATTGACAGTAACAACGTGCACACCTTGGCCGGACAACGCATTCAGGTAAGCCGGCAGAGTCGCTACCAGTGTCTTACCTTCACCGGTACGCATTTCGGCAATCCGGCCTTCGTGCAATGTAATACCACCGACCATCTGGGAGTCGAAGTGGCGCATTCCCATCACGCGCTTGCTGGCCTCACGTACTACAGCAAAGGCTTCCGGCAGCAGAGCGTCAAGTGTTTCACCCTTTTCCAGACGCTGACGGAATTCATCCGTCCGGGCACGCAGCTCATCATCAGACAGAGACGATAAAGACTCTTCCAGGGCTGCAATGGTTTTCACCAGCTTGCCCATCCGTTTCAGCTGCCGGTCATTCCGGCTGCCGATGATTTTTGTAATCAGGGATGAAAACATAAAGATCCGTCAATCGAACTATTTACGATGGAAATGCCACCATTTTCATACTGCCAGGAGGATAACACTTCCCGCTCGTGATCACGTGCCACGGAAATGCTGCCGCTTTCATATTCGGGTGGGTGGTAAATCCCCTCACAGCTGCTTCTATCCGGCAACAGCCCTGACTAGACAGCGGCACGGAGACAAAGGCTAGGAGTTTAACTCCAATGCCCCCTATGATAAACCGAAGCAAGGCTCCCCACAGGTCGAACGTGCGACTATTTTGCCCGTACAAGTACTATATAAGGACGACTTCTACTGAATTAAACCTCAAAACTGATTTATCCCTTTTTTTGGTTGCGTCTGATAAAACGCATGGGATTAATCGCCTTGTTATTCAGCAGCACTTCAAGGTGCACATGGGGACCAGTAGAGCGGCCGGTATTTCCCAGCTTTGCAACCGCTTGACCCTTGTTGATAGCATCGCCCACTTTGACTGTATTTTCTTTGTTATGAGCATAGCGAGTGATGTAACCACCGGCATGGCTGATTTCAACCAGATTGCCATAACCACCACGTACACCGGAGAAAGTCACAACTCCGGCAGCGATAGCCAGTACATCTGTACCTTCCTTGCCGGCAAAGTCCAGGCCCATATGCCAGGTCGTCTTGCCGGTAAAGGGATCGGTGCGCTTTCCGAAACGGGAAGATAACCAACCCTTGGCAACGGGCCAGCCAGCCAGAGACTGTTCATCTTCAAGCTGGCGGTTGGAAAGAAACAATTCGAGAATCTGTAGTTGCTGATGGCGCTGCTCGATATCACGGGCGAGCTGGTCGAGGCTTTCCATGAAGTCCGGCCGCTCTATATCAGACACTAGCTGGGCACTGTCTTCCGGCCCACCTTGTGCGGGTTGTTCACTGAAATCAAACTCACCCTTGTCCAGGCTCGCCATCTCGGTTAGACGCTCACCCAGCGCATCAATACGGGTCAGTCTTCCCTGCAGTTGTGCCAGCCTGAGTGCCAGTGCATCAAAATCTCTCGAGGAAACAGCCTGAAGCTCGGCTATTTTCTCATTCTGGATATTTAATTCCCGCTTCCAGTCTGCCACAGCCTCTGTCGGCACATTACTGCCTGGATCAATCGTCAACCAGACAGCAAAACCACCTAATACAGCAGACAGGGTCATAAACAGACAGAAAGCCGCAATAACAGGGCCTGAGGAATAATGGCGAGCGTGAGCAGGTTTCTCCCCGCGACCAACAACAATTATTCTCATTTTACGAGGGAGCTCCAGCAGATGGCGTCCCAGCCAGCAGCTTTGGATTCAAGCCGGAACCAACAGGATTGTTATGCATCTCAAGGTATAAGGACACGACCTGACATGAAACTGTCAGTTGGCTGGTAGAGCCTGCCGCGGGTGAGGAGGAGAAATCCGATAAAAGTCCAGCCTCTGACAACAACACCCCACTATGCATAACAAAACAATGCACAATAGAAATCCTGAGTGTGGAATTTTAGAATCTGCTGAACTCTAGCATTGGCATCAGTTACCCGCAAGATACAAAACAGGGGTCTTAAAGACCCCTGTTTTATGCTAATACGATTTTTCTGCGGGTATCACGCTGTAACCAGCGTGGGACGACCGTAGGAAATAGGAGCAACCTTGGCATCTTCAAAGGTTACCACTTCCCATGCATCCTCTTCCTTCAGCAGCTGACGCAGGAGGATGTTGTTCAGTTCGTGTCCTGACTTGTGGCCAATAAACTCACCAATCAGGCTCTTGCCCAGCAGGTACAGGTCACCGATAGCATCCAGCATCTTGTGCTTGACGAACTCATCTTCGTAACGCAGGCCGTCTTCGTTCAGGATGCGGTAGTCATCAACCACAATCGCGTTATCAACACTGCCGCCAAGCGCCAGATTATGAGAGCGCAGATATTCGATATCACGCATAAAGCCGAACGTACGGGCACGACTCACTTCCTTAACGAAAGAAGTTGTTGAGAAGTCGATGCTTGAAGTCTGGGTTACACCCTTGAATACCGGGTGATCAAAGTCGATCTCAAAGCTGACCTTGAAGCCATCGTAAGGCACAAATGTTGCGGACTTTTCACCATCCTCAACCGTTACCTTGCGCTTGATCCGGATAAATTGCTTGGGAGCATTCTGTTCTTCAATGCCTGCAGACTGAATCAGGAATACAAAAGGTCCGGCACTGCCATCCATAATAGGTACTTCGTGGGCACTGACTTCAACATAAGCGTTGTCAATGCCCAGACCTGCCATGGCAGACAGCAGATGTTCAACAGTATCAACACGAACCCCGTCTTTCTCGAGGGATGTGCAAAGTGTGGTCTGACCTACATTTTCTGCCCGCGCAGGGATTTCTCGCACCGGATCGAGGTCGGTGCGACAGAATATAATGCCGGTATCTACGGGAGCAGGCTTCAGGGTCAGATACACCTTTTCCCCAGAGTGCAGCCCGACCCCTGTGGCCCGTATTATATTTTTCAGGGTTCGTTGTCTGATCATCATCGTACTGTGGAAAGCTTGCTGCGAAATCTAATCATCGATTGTAGCAAACATCTCTTTCTTAACCAAACCTTAACAACCGGGATTTTTACCTATTTAGTCGGCCTGACGACGCAAAAAAGTAGGTATATCCAGATAATTCGGCTGCTGGTCATCACGACCACCGGCCGGACGGCTGGCTTTGGCCTCTTCTTCCTGCTGCCGCCCCTGGCGTGAAATTGCCGGGCGCTCCAGTTCGTCCAGATCCAGCGTACCATCCGGGTTACGTACAGTGCTGGCCTTCGGCTGCTGCTGAGGTGCTGCCTCTGCAGCCTGCTCTCCCAGACCGGTGGCCACTACGGTTACCCGCATTTCATCAGACATATCTGGATCAATAACAGTTCCCACAACGACTGTAGCGGACTCGGAAGCGATATCGTGAATGATCTCACCAACTTCATGAAATTCACCCATGGACAGATCCAGACCGGCAGTAATATTAACCAGAATACCGCGTGCGCCCTTGAGGTTGACATCATCCAGCAGCGGGCTGCGGATGGCCTGCTCGGCAGCTTCAGAGGCCCGGTTGGAGCCGGTTGCAGCGCCAGTACCCATCATCGCCATGCCCATTTCAGACATAACCGTACGCACGTCTGCAAAGTCGACGTTAATCAGGCCCTGACGGATAATCAGGTCAGCAATGCCCTGTACCGCGCCCTGCAACACATCATTGGCCGCCTTGAAAGCAGACAGCAGGCTGGCATCTTTGCCCAGCACCGGCAGCAGCTTCTGATTTGGAATGGTAATCAGGGAATCAACATTCTCGGCCAGCTCTTTCAAACCGGCTTCGGCGACTGCCATACGGCGACGACCTTCAAAACTGAAAGGTTTGGTCACCACGGCAACGGTCAGGATACCAAGCTCCTTGGCAACCTCGGCCACAACAGGCGCCGCACCGGTACCAGTACCACCGCCCATGCCGGCAGTGATAAAAATCATATCGGCGCCGTTCATGACATCTGCCAGCCGCTCACGGTCTTCCAGTGCGGCTTCACGACCGATCTGGGGGTTAGCGCCCGCTCCCAGCCCTTTGGTAATGCCGGCACCCAGCTGCAGTACGGTCCTGCCGCCGGTTACCTGCCCTTTCAAAGCCTGGGCATCGGTATTGGCACAGATAAACTCTACGCCTTCTACCTGACTTTCGATCATGTGGTTGACGGCATTGCCGCCACCACCGCCGACACCGATTACCTTAATTACCGCTTCGGAAGGTATGTTGTCCACCAGTTCAAACATACGCGCCTCTCCTTTTAATCTCGAAATCCGTCAGAAAGTAACTGTCTGGCCTGAATAATGGTCAAAAAAGCCAACCCGGCCACCATCAAAACTGCCCCTGAAACCACTGTTTAAGTTTGGAAATCAGGTTTGCCTCTTGGCTACCACCATTATTACTGCTCTGACTACGCCCTTCCGACTGGGCTTTTAAACCATACTGAAGCAACCCGACACCGGTTGCATGAATAGGATTCATGACCTGATCACCCAAGCCACTGACATCTTTTGGCATGCCCAGTCGTACGGGCATGTGGAATATTTCTTCTGCCAGCTCAATGACACCTTCCATTTTGGAGGTACCACCGGTCAGTACGATGCCGGCCCGAACCAGATCTTCAAACCCGCTGCGTCGCAATTCCTGCTGAATCAGGGTGAACAGCTCTTCATAACGAGGCTCCACCACTTCAGCCAGTGCCTGACGGGACAGATCTCTGGGCTCCCGGTCACCGACCGAGGGCACTTTGATTGTTTCATCTACCCCTGCCAGCTGGCGCAGGGCACAGGCATACTTGATCTTGATTTCCTCAGCATGCTGGGTTGGCGTCCTGAAAGCGACAGCAATATCGCTGGTCACCTGATCTCCGGCAATCGGAATGACCGCTGTATGCCGAATAGCGCCATTGGTGAAGATTGCAATATCGGTAGTTCCACCGCCAATATCCACCAGACATACACCCAGATCACGCTCATCATCCTGCAGTACAGAATAACTGGAAGCCAACTGCTCCAGAATGATGTCATCAACTTCCAGGCCACAGCGGCGAATACACTTTTCTATATTCTGTGCTGCGTTAACCGCACAGGTGACCAAGTGCACCCTTGCCTCCAGCCGAACCCCGGACATACCCAGAGGCTCTTTGACACCCTCCTGGGTATCAATCACATATTCCTGCGGCAGAATGTGCAGTATGCGCTGATCTGCAGGAATCGCTACTGCCTGAGCCGCATCGATTACTCGGTCAATATCTGCCCGGGTCACTTCACGGTCACGTATTGCCACGATACCGTGAGAGTTCAGGCTGCTGATATGGTTACCGGCAATCCCCGCATATACCGAGTGAATCTGGCACCCTGCCATCAACTCGGCTTCTTCCACTGCCCGCTGGATGGCCTCGACAGTGGACTCAATATTGACCACCACACCACGCCGAAGACCTCGGGAGGAGTGGGAGCCGATACCAACAATTTCCAGATGCCCGTCAGCAGACTGCTCACCGACAATCGCCACCACTTTTGACGTTCCGATATCCAGACCGACGATCATGTTCCCGTTCGTCGCAGCCGCCATTGCACTTTCCTGTAAACACCGTAATTAAGGTTATCTCCGACATCAGCCGGAGTTTTTGCCGGAGACCCATGCCACCGCTACAGCAGACGAATAACGCAGGTCAATTCGCCTCACATTCAACCACTGTCTTTCCAGCTGACCATTATACAGGCTCACCAGACGGTGGACTCGCTGCTGCAAGCGCTGGCGTCCCAGCACAATTTCCACATCATCACAAAACAGTCGCCAGCCCCCGAGCGCATTCAGCTCAAGACGGTCCAGCGATAACCCCAGCGGTCGTAACAGCCGGCTCAGCATCAAATATTGTTGCAAAACCTCCTGCTGACTACCATCCGGCCCTTGCAACTGCGGCAGCTTTTGCTGCGCAGTGGCATCATGACCAGCCTTGGCAGGACGAAAAATTCGCCCCTCTTTATCCAGCAGTCCACCTCCACTCCAGCGTGCTATCGCTACCTTATCGGTTACCGATACTTCCAGTCGGTCTGGCCAGGAGCGCTTCACCGATGCTTCAGCAACGCCCGGAAGTCGCAGCAGGGATTGCCTCATCTCTTCCAGGTCAACCTGCAGCATCCGCTGATCAATGTGAGGCAATAAAGCGGCCTTCACACTGGCCTGCTCATTCCACTGCAGTTCACCTTCTATTCCGATACTCGCTACAGGTCGATTTAACCAAAACCAGCCAACAGGAACAGCAGCAATAACGCCGACAAAAAAAGCAGCTATTACTATTAATGACAGCACGTTACTCAGCTTCTGCCACCCTTGCCTGAAATTCAGTTGCTGTCGCTGGCGTTTTTTCTCTGTTTTTTTTCTGATCGCACCTCTGCGGTGCTTCTCAGTCGACGATGAATGTCGTCTGCTTTTACCTCTGAATCGCCCGAATGGCATCGGCCTTAGCCACCATATGATGTTTCCAGAATTTCCATTACCAGCTCATCAAAATCGAGGCCAACTTCTCTGGCTGCCATAGGCACCAGACTATGATCCGTCATGCCCGGAATGGTATTAATTTCAAGCAACCACGGGTTCTGCTGCTGATCCAGCATCAGATCAACACGTCCCCATCCTTCGCATTCCGTCAAACGGAACGCTTCCAGAGCCATTGCTTGCAGAGCCTGTTCTTTTTCCTTGCTTAACCCGCAGGGAACAATGTAACGCGTATCATTGGACTGATACTTGGCTTCGTAATCATAAAAGACATTATCTGTTTCCAGACGAATGACCGGTAGCGGTGTAGAATCCAGAACCCCGATGGTGTACTCGGCACCATCAATAAACTGCTCAACCAGCACTTCGCTACAAAACTCTTTCGCCTTACGCCAGGCAGCGGGCAGCTCCTCAAAAGACTCTACCCGGCTCATACCCAGACTGGAGCCTTCCAGTGCCGGCTTTACAAAGCAGGGATAACAGAACTCTTTCATACCGGACAGCTCGGTTTCACTCCTGATCACCCGGAACTCAGGTGTCGGCAAACCTGCCGCAATCCACACCTGCTTGGTCAGTACTTTGTTCATCGTAACTGACGACGCCATTACACCACTTCCGGTATAAGGCATCCCGATGGTATCCAGCAGCCCCTGCATTCGGCCATCTTCACCACCACGGCCGTGCAAGGCATTAAAAACCCGGTTTACACCCTGATCAGAAAAAGCTGAAACAACATCATTGGCTGCATCAATCAGAACACTGTCAACGCCACGAGCCTTCAGCGCCTTATGCACTCTCTGCCCGCTTTTCAGAGATACTGCCCGTTCGCCGGAGTTGCCTCCGTAAAGTACACCAACCCGGCCATACTCACTGGCACTCCGCCTTGCCTTGCGTTGATATATTCCCTTCATTAATCACTTACCTACCTGCAACCGTCAGAGATCATACTCAAAGGCTGCATTATCATCTCAAAACAGCCGGACCCGAGGCACACATTATGCTTCTTGGCTTATCATATCGCGCTCGCCGCTCTGATGTTTTAAAAACTTCGACAATTCGATAGCAACACCGCCAACGTCCCCGGCTCCCTGGGTCAACAGCAAGTCCCCGTCCTGTAGCACCGTCGACAATATTTCCTCGATATTGCCATCACGGGGTAAAAATATCGGTTCTACCCGCCCCCGCTGCCGAATACTGCGGCACAGGCTACGGCCATCGGCTCCGGGAATAGTCTCTTCCCCGGCCGCATAAATATCCATCAATATCAGCACATCGACCCGCGAAAGGACATCAACAAAGTCCTCGAACAAATCCCGGGTCCGGGTATAACGATGCGGCTGATAAACCATAACCAGTCGCTTGTCGTCCCAGCCAGCCCTGATTGCCTCAATCGTAGCGGCCACTTCACTTGGATGGTGCCCATAGTCATCAACCTGCATGATGCGACCAAAGTTGGTATCAAAATCGCCATGTACCTGGAAGCGACGACCAACCCCGGTAAATCCGGCCAGACCACGTATAATCACATCATCCGCCATTCCTTCTTCCGAAGCTACAGCGATTGTTGCCAGCGCATTCAGGACATTGTGATGCCCCGGCATTCCCAGCGAAAACTCTACAGAGTCTTCACGCCCAGCACGCTGCAGGGAAAAACGGGTTGTGGTGCCTTCATACCGGATATCACAAGCCCTGAAGTCTGCATCATCAGACACACCGTAAGTAATAACCCGGCGTTTGATTTCCGGCAGCAGCTCCCTGATAACCGGGTCATCGATACAAACAACAGCGACACCGTAAAATGGCAGGTTATGCAGGAATTCGACAAATGTCCGCTTCAGACAATTGAAGTCCCCCCCATAAGTATCCATATGGTCCGCTTCGATATTGGTTACCACCGACACCATTGGCTGCAGGTGCAGGAAGGAGGCATCGCTCTCGTCGGCTTCTGCAACCAGATAACGACTGCCGCCCAGCTTGGCATTGGTGCCTGCAGAGTTCAGCCGACCACCAATAATAAAGGTCGGATCCAATTGACCTTCAGCCAGTACTGAAGCAATCAGACTGGTTGTTGTCGTTTTGCCATGAGTACCCGCTACAGCAATACTGTGACGGTACCGCATCAGCTCGGCCAGCATTTCAGCCCTGGGGACTATCGGCACTCGAGCACCCTGTGCGGCAATAACCTCGGGGTTGTCCTGAGACACCGCACTCGATGTGACTACCACATCGACGCCATCGACATTTTCAGCCTGATGACCGATAAATACGACCGCTCCCAGTGACTCCAGCCGACGTGTCACCGCCGAAGGACGCAAATCAGAGCCGGAAATCTGGTACCCCTGGTTAAGCAGCACTTCCGCGATACCACACATTCCGGAGCCGCCGATGCCTACAAAGTGAATACGGCGAATTCGTCTCATTTCCGGAATCGCAAAAACCGGTACACTGCTACTGGCTACATCAACCATTGATTACCTCCAAACACTGGGCTACAACCTGCCCAGTCGCATCAGGCCGGGCACAAGCCAAAGCAGCCTTGCTCATATCCTGTAACTGGTTACGATCAGCAGCCAGTGTTTTCAATTCTTCAGCCAGCAACTCTGCCGTCAGGTCCGACTGCTGAAATAGCCGTGCAGCACCACTCTGAACCAGATAGTTACCATTTCGCGTTTGATGATCATCAACCGCATAAGGAAACGGCACCAGAATTGCTGGTCGGCCTGCATTGGCCAGCTCGGAAACTGTTAATGCACCCGCCCGGCAAACAATCAGATCAGCCCATTCATAGGCCGCAGCCATATCATCAATAAATGCTTCTACCCGGCCACTGACAGCAAACTTTCGATAGCGTTCGCTGGTTTTCTCATCCCAGCCTTTGCCACATTGATGCCAGACTTCAATATTGTCTTCAGCACAAAATGACAATGCCTCAGGTACCAGCTCATTGATTGCCAGTGCTCCCCGGCTACCTCCAAGTATCAGGAGTTTCATGCCATCCGTGTCCGGGGAGAGCCCAGCAGCTGAAATAGCGCTGCGTACAGGGTTACCGGTGCATGTCACTTTACTTGCAGCAACCTTTCCGGCAAATGTGTTCGGAAAGGCCTCCAACACCCGGTTGGCTATTTTCGCCAGCAACCTGTTGGTCATTCCCGGAACAGCGTTCTGCTCATGTATCACCAGCGGAATCTGCAATATTCGTGCCGCGACGCCACCGGGACCTGTGACGTATCCACCCATGCCGATAACACACTTCGGATTAAGCTTTCGTAGCAGCTTTACCGCAGCCAAAATTGACGCTGCCACCCTGAAAGGTGACAGTAGTCGTGCAATAATGCCTTTACCCCTGACACCTGTAACCGAGACATAGCTGATATCAAAGCCATGCTTTGGCACCAGTTCGGCCTCCATACTTTCAGGTGTTCCAATCCAGTGGATATCATATCCCCTGCTTTTCAGTTCCTCTGCTGTCGCCAGTGCCGGAAAAATATGTCCCCCTGTTCCGCCAGCCATAACAACAATGGAAGAAGAGGCAGATTCAGTCATTTGAAGCCTCCCTGCGCTGTTTTTGTTTCATCAGACAGCGACGTTCATAATCAATACGCAACAGCAAGCCTATTGCCAGACAATTCATAACCATACTACTGCCGCCATAGCTGACAAAGGGCAAAGTCAGACCTTTTGTAGGCAACAGCCCGATATTCACTCCGATATTGACAACCACCTGGCCACCAATCAAAAAACTGATGCCATAAGCCACATAAGCCGCAAAAAATTGCCCTGCCCGCTCAGCAAGATGGCCAATACTTAATGCCCGCAGAGAGATAAACATCAGCATGACCAACAGCACCAGGCTACCGACCAGACCCAACTCTTCAGCCAGTACTGCGAGCACAAAATCAGTATGCGCTTCCGGTAAATAAAACAGCTTCTGAATACTGTTACCCAGCCCCTGTCCTAGCCATTCGCCCTTACCAAATGCAATCAGCGACTGAGTAAGCTGATAGCCGCTGCCAAACTGATCAGCCCATGGATCAAGATAGGTTTTCAACCGTTCAATCCGGTATGCCTGGGTCAACAAAATCCCGATCACACCGACTACGCATACCACCATCAACACCAGATATTGCATCAATGGCACACCGGCGAGAAAGATCATACCCAATACGGCAACCAGCAGAACAACGACAGCACCAAAGTCAGGCTCAGCCAACAAGAGTGCTGCGGCTCCTCCCAATACCAGCATCGGCTTGATAAAACCCCACCACTGGGATCTGACCTCATCCCTTCGACGCACCAGATAAGCCGCTATATATACGACCATCCCAAGCTTGGCGACTTCCGATGCCTGGAGATTAAAAAAGCCCAGATTAATCCAGCGTACACTGCCGTTAATCTCCCGCCCCATAAACAGAACGATCACCAGCAATGCAATTGATACCAATAGAGAAACGGTGCTGAACCGTTGCCACTCCTGCAGCTCTATGGTCATAACCACAATCATGGCAATCAGTCCGGCAGCAACATATATTGCTTGACGGATAGCGTAATACAGAGGAGTCGATCCAATTTCAGTGGAGGCTGACGCAACCATAACCAGCCCGAGTGAAAGCACCGCAAGGGTGGCACCCAGCAGCCAGAAATCAAGCTCGGCATCGTTTTTAAGCGGTTGCCCCCAAGTGGGACGAAAATCAGAAAAGCGACGAAATATATTTTGCAGACTAACCATTAAGAACCTGCCCTACTGCTTCGCTAAAAGCTCGGCCACGCTCCTCAAAGTTGGTGTACATATCCAGACTGGCACAGGCCGGGGCAAGCAGGACAACATCACCGGAAGTTGCTACCGCATGAGCCAATTGCACTGCCTGTTCCATATTTTCAGCCCTGTCACATGATAACTGCCCGGGAGCGACCTGACTGATTTTTTCAGCATCCTTTCCCAGCAATATCAACTGACGGGCATATCGAGATAAAGGCTCTGTCAGTGGAGTAAAGTCAGCACCTTTTCCATCTCCACCCGCAATCAGTACAACCTTTCCATCAATCTCGGCACCCAGCCCTTCCAGCGCCGCAATAGCAGCACCGGGATTGGTTGCCTTGGAATCGTTAAAGAAGGTGATGCCATTTTCTTCCGCCACCCACTGGCAGCGATGCTCCAAACCGGTAAAGTCCACAAGTACCTGAAGCATTTTATCCAACGGCAGCTTGATAGCCGAACCGATAGCCAGTGCAGCCAATGCATTGGCATAGTTATGCCTGCCCCGAACTTTCAGTTTTGAGGTATCAAGTAACTTTTCCAGCCCACGAGCAAGCCAGGTGGTTCCATCTTCGTGAATCAGGCCAAAGTCATTTAGATCAGGTGTATTGAGGGTAAAGCGTGTAACCGTTGTTGATCCGGGCACCAGCGGCAAAGTCAGCATATCTTCGGCGTTACAAACTGCATACCTGCAGCCACGATACACCTGCTGCTTGGCCTGCTGGTACTCCAGCAGGCTCGGGTAACGATCCATATGATCCGCGGAAACATTAAGCACCGTCGCCACTGCCGGCTGGAGTGATGCTGTTGTTTCCAGCTGGAAACTGGACAGCTCCAGTACATAAACGTCAGCATCCTGGTCCAGCAATTCCAGCGCAGGCGTACCAATATTACCACCTACAGCCGGTTTCAGGCCCGAGGCCTGAACCATTTGCCCCACCAGAGTTGTGACTGTGCTTTTTCCGTTCGAGCCGGTAATAGCTACAACCGGCGCTTTAACATTGCGCTGCTGCAAATCTCGTGCGAACAATTCAATATCACCAGCGACTGTACAACCCTGCCTGATGGCTTCGGCAATAGCAGGTTCGGACAATGCAACACCTGGGCTCATTACCAGTTCGGATGTATTACCAAACAACTCTGCATCAAATTTACCGGTATGGACCCGCACTTCCGGCATTTCTGCTGCCATTTCGGCAAGCCCGGGCGGATTACGCCTGCTGTCAACGACAATAAATGGCTTGCCCTGACGATACAGATACCGGGCGCTGGATAATCCGGATTTTCCCAGCCCGACAACAACACGTAACTTATCCGAACCTACCAGTTGCACGCGTGGTTCTCCTTAACGAACTTTCAGTGTTGCCAGACCAATCAGTACCAGCACCAGAGTAATAATCCAGAATCTCACAATAACTCTGGGCTCAGGCCAGCCTTTTAACTCGTAATGGTGATGTAGCGGCGCCATCCGGAAAATACGACGACCAGTCAATTTAAACGAGGCCACCTGAAGAATGACGGAAGCAGTCTCCATAACAAAGACGCCACCCATAATCAGCAGCACAACTTCCTGACGCACAATAACGGAGATCACACCAAGAGCCGCGCCCAGAGCCAGGGCACCCACATCACCCATGAAGACCTGGGCCGGGTAGGTGTTAAACCAGAGGAAACCAAGCCCGGCACCAGCCAAAGCCCCACAGAATACAACCAGCTCACCGGCACCGGCGATATATGGAATATGAAGATAGTTGGCAAAATTTACATGCCCGCTGAGATAGGCAAACACTGCCAGAGCACCGGAAACCAGCACAGTGGGCATAATTGCCAGCCCATCCAGCCCGTCAGTCAAGTTAACCGCGTTACTGGTACCCACAATCATCAGATACGACAGAATAACAAAGGCTATCGGTCCGAGAATGATGGAAAAGTTCTTGAAGAACGGCATGATCAATTGAACCTCTGCCGTTCCTTTTGCGGTCATAAAGAGGAATATGGCCGCCCCCATACCCGCTACAGACTGCCAGAAAAACTTCCAGCGAGCAGGAAGTCCACGTGAATCTTTCTCAACCACCTTGCGGTAGTCATCAACCCAGCCGACGATACCAAAAACGGCAGTCACCAAAAGTACAACCCAGACATAACGGTTGGATAGATTCGCCCACAGCAGGGTACTGACAGCCAGAGCCACCAGAATCAGAGCGCCACCCATTGTCGGTGTTCCGGCCTTGCTCAGGTGTGACTGCGGGCCATCATCACGAACAGCCTGACCTATCTGGTGATAGCTCAGCTTGCGAATCATATAGGGACCGACCCACAGGCACAGCCCCAGCGAGGTCAACACGCCGAGGATGGCGCGAAATGTCAGATATTTAAACAGGCCAAAGCCGCTGTAATACTGGGTCAGGTAATCCGCCAGCCAGTAAAGCATAGTCAGTCTTTCTCCGCATATGCCGGGCCAACCATGGCCTCGACAATCTTGTTCATCTGCATACTCAGGGAACCTTTAACCAGTACGGTCGACATACCGTCCTGCAATTCTTTGGCACGGCTTATCAGGCTGTCATGGTCAGCAAAGCTTTCAGCACCCCGCCCGTATGCATCACTGCTGAAACGGGTCAATTCACCCAGCGTCAGCATTTTTTCAATTCCGGCTGCAGCCGCATGAGCACCAACTTGCCGGTGCCCACTTTCCGATTCGGTAGCCAGTTCCCGCATATCGCCGACAATCAGCATTCTCGGAGCCGGCATTTGGGCCAGCACATCAATAGCTGCCAGGGTAGATGCAGGGTTAGCGTTATAACTGTCATCAATCAGTACACCACCACCCTGCAGCGGGTAACGTCGCCCCCGGCGCCGAACCGGCTGAATCGAAGCCAGACCGGCAGCAATCTGTTCCAGTGTACTCCCAAGCGATGCTGTAACCAAAGCAGCAGCAAGCGCATTGCTGACCTGATGCTTGCCCAGCAGCGGCAGGGTTATATCAATATTTTTTTCTTCCAGCCACAACCGAAACTTCATTCCTTCGGCTGTGAAACTAATATCACTGGCCCGGGCGTCAGCCCTGACATCATTCAATGAAAAACTCTTGACCGTACGGGAAGGTCTGGACAGCGCACGGGTTCGCCATTCATCAAAGAAACGATCATCCCGGTTCAGTACTGCCACACCACTATCTTTCAGGCCATCCAGCAGGTCACCCTTTTCTTTGGCGACACCTTCCACAGATCCCAGCTTTTCCAGATGAGCAACCGAGGCATTATTGATGATGGCCACATCCGGATGCGCAAGGTTGGCGATGTAGGCAATTTCACCCGGCGCATTGGTTCCGAGCTCAACTACTGCAAAGTTGTGCTCATCATTTATACGACTAAGAGTCAGCGGTGTGCCGATATCATTATTCAGGTTGGCTTCGGTAGCCAGAACAGCACCGGACTGAGCCAGA
Organism: Spongorhabdus nitratireducens; assembly: GCA_947387575.1. Classification (GTDB taxonomy): domain Bacteria; phylum Pseudomonadota; class Gammaproteobacteria; order Pseudomonadales; family Endozoicomonadaceae; genus CANDOC01. The sequence continues at coordinate 126,684 of CANDOC010000009.1, read as the reverse complement.
ATCGCAGCAACCATCTCCTTGACCGAAGTCTTGCCACTACTACCGGTAATACCCACAACCGGACCAGTGAAACGGTCACGGTTCCAGGCACCAATCCGGCCATACGCAATACGGGTATCAGCAACAACCAGTTGCGGCAGCGCAATATCCAGTTTACGGCTGACAACAGCAGCAACTGCGCCGGATTTTTGTGCCTGCTCAGCAAAATTGTGCCCGTCAAAGTTGGGACCAACCAATGCTACATACAGGTTACCCGGCTGAATGGTACGGGTGTCAGTCGAGATGCCGGATACTGTAGCGTCTTCACCTGAAAACTCCGCCTCCAGCACTCCCTTGAGTTTTTCCAGCGTAACATCAGCCAGCATGCTCGTACCTCTCCAGTGCGGTTTTTACTTCATCACGGTCATCAAACGAAAAACGCTGTCCGTTGATTTCCTGATAATCTTCATGACCTTTTCCGGCAACCAGTACAATTTCGCTGGCATCAGCTTCTGCTACGGCAGATGCAATGGCCTCACGGCGATCAACACAAACCCTGACCCGCTGCTGATCAGCAAGCGACAAGCCTTGCAGGGCATCGTTGATTATTTGCTCAGGGTCTTCTGTGCGGGGGTTATCACTGGTGAGCACCACCTTGTCAGCATGCTGCAAAGCAGCCTGAAGCATCAGTGGACGCTTGCCCCGGTCACGGTCACCACCGCAACCAAATACACAGGTTAATGATCCTTCGGAATGGTCTCTCAGTGCAGACAGTGCACTCACCAGCGCATCTGGAGTGTGGGCATAATCAACAATGGCCAGTGGTTTGCCATTCCCGCCCTGACTTTGCAGTCGGCCCGGAACCGTCTCCAGACGACCAGCATAAGCAATGAGGTCATCCAGTTTGAAACCTTCAAGCAGCAGAGTACCGATCGCTGCCAATAAATTGCTGAGATTAAACCGCCCCAGCAGAGGCGTGTTGATTTCCCCTCTACCCCATGGGGTTTCGATGCAAGCCTGCATCCCCTGTGAGGAGCAGTGCAAATCCGTTACAACCAGATCAGCACGATTGCCCTGAAGACTGAACGTCAATTTTTCCGGAATAGCCGCTGCAGCATTCAGCATCTCTTCTATCCGTGCATCATCCTGATTAATGACAGCTCGGTGTACTTTATGGGCAGAAAACAGCTGCGCCTTGGCTCGGGCGTATTCATCCATCGAGCCATGATAGTCCAGATGATCACGACTTAAATTGGTGAAAACAGCCGTCGAGAACTCAACACCCGTAACTCTGCCCTGCTCCAGCCCGTGAGAAGACACCTCCATCGCCAGCCAGCGGGTGCCGGCCTGCTGTAATTGATGAAGGTAACGTTGAATGCTGATCACATCAGCTGTGGTATTGCTCATTGGCACCAGGCTGCCGGGAAACCCCTGACCCAGTGTTCCCATCAGCGCGCAGGGCTGACCGGCCAACTGCAGTAACTGACCAAGAAAATGACAGGTTGAACTTTTACCGTTGGTGCCAGTGACACCCAGCACTTTCAGGCTTCGGGAAGGTTCATTGAAAAAACAGTTGGCGAGTTTACCGGCAAGTGGACGCAACTCAGCGACATTATAAATCGGAACAGGCAAGTCAGCCGGCAACTCTCCCGATTCTGCCAATACAGCGATAGCACCGCGCTGAATAGCATCCTTGATATAACGCCGACCATCAACAGTTTCACCCGGCATGGCAAGAAACAAGCTGCCCGGTGTTACCTGCCTGCTATCAATTGCCAGATCAGTCAGCAGGCGGTCATCCCCTGCAGACTGTAACCCGGCTTCAAGCAATAACTTATCGACAGTACATTTTGTTGTTTTCGATCCAGTTGTTTGCGACCCAGTCATACCAATACATCAACCCTTACCATTTGGAACCGTGACGTTATTCTTTGCGACGATATTCTTTGCGACGATATTACGCTGACTGCCCTGCGCAACCTCATCCGGTTTTACACCGAGAATCCGCAACGCTCCGCCAGTCACTTTGGAAAATACCGGTGCAGCAACAACACCACCGTAATAATTTTTTCCACCGACATCATCAAGAATCACAACTGTCACAATTCGAGGGTCCTTAACAGGTGCAAACCCTGCAAAGCTCGCTACATAGCGATTATCAAGATAGCCTTGTTGTCCGACTTTTTTAACTGTCCCGGTTTTACCTGCAACCGAGTAGGAGGGAATTTTAGCTCGGCGACCAGTTCCCTGGGTCACAACACGGGTTGTCATCTCGGTAACCTGATCAACGACCGAGCTGGACATCACTCTTACTCCCTGAGGCACCACATCACGTTTGAGGGGCGTCAAGGGACGGTAGATACCATCAGCAGCCAGCACGGTATAAGCCTGCGCCAGCTGCAACGGTGTTACTGACAGGCCATAGCCAAAAGCCAGGGTTGCCGTTTCAATTTTACTCCAGCGCTCCCGCATCAGCGGCAGACCTCCGGTTTGCTCTCCCGGAATACCCGATCCTGTGGTGGCACCCAGTCCAATCCGCTCAAACATTTCGAGCAGGGACCCAGGCCCCAGATCCAGTGCAATTCTGCTGACACCTACGTTACTCGACTTGGTCAGCACAGTTGTTAAGTCGATACGGCCGTAATTACGCACATCCCGCACATAGTTCCGGCCAACCCGCATAACACCGGGAGATGTTTCAATGACAGTACCTGGCGTATATCGACCACTCTCCAGTGCCGCCGCAATGGTGAAAGGCTTGATAACTGAGCCGGGTTCAAATATATCGGTGACTGCCCGATTACGCAGTGTTTCCGGCTTGATGGATTTGCGATTATTGGGATTAAAAGAAGGAGAGTTCACCAGAGCCAGAATCTCACCGGTTTTCACATCGACCATCACCAGCGAGCCAGAACGCGCGCCATGCTGTTGTACCGCCTGCTTTAGTTCGCGGTAAGCCAGATACTGCAACCGCAGGTCAATACTGAGCATTAATTCTTTACCAGGCTCGGCACCTGAAATTGTCTCGGCCTCTTTTACCAGCCGGTTGCGCCGATCCTTTATAATTCTACGCTCGCCTTCCTTACCATCGAGCCATTCGTCATAAGCCAGCTCAAGCCCTTCCTGACCCTTTTCGTCCAGATTGGTAAAGCCAACAAGGTGAGTTGTCACTTCCCCGGCAGGGTAGTAGCGCTTGGATTCTTCTCGTGAATAAACTCCCGGCACATCCAGATCAAGCACCGCCGCCGCTTTGGCTGGCGTCATTTGCCGGCGGAGATAGATAAAGCCTTTGGAAGAGTAACTATGAACTTTTTGACGAACATCTTCAGGCTTGATACCCAGTTGCCGACCCAGACCATGCCAGTCAATGACTGGTACGTCTTCATCCGGTTTCAGGTTCTTACCAAGCATTTCCTTAGGATTGGCCCAGATAGCCATCATTGGCGTACTGACTGCCAGTGGCCTGCCATTGCGGTCAAGAATGATGCCCCTGTGAGCCGCAACCGTCTCATAGCGAACCTGACGTTTGTCACCTTCACCCTGCAGGCGTTCATTATTCACCACCTGCAGATCGGACAACTTCCAGCCAATAATAGAGACTGCAAAAGCAAACACAGCAAAAATCAGATACAGCCGCCCCATATAAGGCGCCATACCTGTTTTTTTCTTCCTGACATCAGTGTTCTTGTTATTTTTCATGGTTTAACCACTATGGTATCAGCCACGCTCGGGGCCTCCATGCCCAACCTTTCCCTTGCCAGCCGGTCGATTCTACTCGGTGAAGTCAGGGTGCTATGCTGCAGCAGCAACTGCCCCCACTCGACCTGGGCCCGGTTTTTCTTTCCTACTTCAGTTTGCAGTGCGTTCTGCAACACCCTGTTTACATGTGCGGTGTAAACCACTGCAACTGCTGACACAATCACCAGCATTCCCATCGCCAGCACCGTGTATTGAGTGCGCCGCGCCAAAATTCTGAGTGGTGTCAGATCCATACCGGTTTAAACCAGTTTTTCAGCAATCCGCATCACAGCACTACGTGATCGGGGGTTATCGGAAACCTCTTCTTTTGTCGCCTTGATCGCCTTGCCTACCGGCTTCATTCGTCTGGCAATCTGGCTTTCCATCAGCGGCAGCCCCGGAGGCAAGTCTCCACCACGGGCATGATCACGAATAAAGCGTTTCACCATCCGGTCTTCCAGTGAGTGGAAGCTGATAATAACCAGCCGCCCGCCGGGACGCAGCAACTCCAGCATTTCATCCAGTGCTTTTTCCAGATCCTGTAACTCCTGGTTAATATGGATCCGGATAGCCTGAAAAGAGCGGGTCGCCGGATGTTTGCCTTTTTCCCACGCCGGATTGGCATCAGACAGAAGTTTGGCCAACTCTCCGGTGGTCTTCAACGGTGCTTCCTGCCGGCGCTCGATGATTGCACGCGCCATACGGCGGGCAAACCGCTCTTCCCCATAAGTTTTCAGCACCCAGCTGATCTCTTTTTCTTCAGCCGTATTCAGCCACTCTTCTGCGCTCATACCAGCTGAAGTATTCATTCTCATATCCAGCGGGCCATCGCGCAGAAAGCTGAAACCACGCTCGCCTTCGTCGAGCTGGGGTGAGGATACCCCGAGATCCAGCAAAATACCGTCCACCGGTTGATTAATATGTTTTCCGACTTCAGCAAAAGAGTCATGCACGATGCTGAACCGGTTATCTTCTGCGGACAGCTGCTCTCCGGTAGCTATTGCCCGTGGATCCTTATCCACACCAAGTACTTTGGCTTCCGGCCCCAGCCGTTCCAGCAACAGGCGGGTATGACCTCCCCGGCCAAATGTGCCATCTATATAAAAGCCGGATTCATCCGTCATCAGGGCATCAACAGCTTCATTCAAAAGGACGGTTGTATGTAGTTTCTGGCTCATTACAGCGACAGCGTTTGCAGCTCCAAAGGGGTTTCATCAGCACTACTGGCTTCATCCAGGTATTCATCCCGGCGCTTCATCCAGCAGGCCTCATCCCATAATTCAAATTTCCTTCCCTGCCCGAGTAACATGGTTTTTTTTGTTAAACCTGCATACTCACGCAATAAAGGGGGTAACAGAATCCGGCCCTGCGCATCCATCACGAGATCAGTCGCATGGCCGATTAATAATCGTTGAATACGTCGAGTCATCGGGTGAAAACTCGGAAGCGCTTCAATTTTCTCCTGAATGGCATTCCAGGCAGGGAGCGGATAGATCAGCAGGCAGGGCTCGTCGGTATCGATAGTCGCAACCAGCTGCCCCTCACTCTGTTCGAGCAGGCACTGCCTGTAGCGGGTTGGAATCGCCAACCGGCCTTTGGCATCAAGATTGATTGCATTGACTCCGCGAAACAAGCTTCAGGCCTCCACTATTCCCTGTTGAAAAGCCATAAAAAACCACTTTCACCCACTTCACACCACACTAGCACACACTATAGGAATGCCAAACCCCGGCGTCAAGCGGTCAGGAGCCTCTCTAAAAACTCACAATTTATTGATTTTCATAAAAAAAATATGCTTCGACCGAGTCTGAAAGGACAGAAAAAATCAATAAAATTAAGTACCTGCGGAAACCTGCCGACAAATGATATAGCGGCGACTCCCTTCAGATCTCAGCATAAGTCGAGATATAAAGTCTGACGTTGTATTTCAAACAAAGCTAAAAAAATGAAAACAACGAACGACTGAAACAACATCAGAGGAAATAAAAGAGGGGTTGCGAGCCGGCCTGTAAGCCGGGTTCTGTATACCATCAAAGATGGCTGGCAATCATTCCTCTAGGGTGCATGTCGCCACACACCTCAAGCAACCTACCCGAACTCAGTGCGGACCACACCATCGAGTTCCTATTTGGTCTTGCTCCGAACGGGGTTTACCCTGCCATGAACTGTTGCCAGTCACGCGGTGCGCTCTTACCGCACCCTTTCACCCTTACCGGCTATCAGGAAACCTGACAGCTTAGGCGGTCTACTCTCTGCGGCACTTTCCGTAGGCTTGCGCCCCCCAGGCGTTACCTGGCGTTCTGTCCTGTGGAGCCCGGACTTTCCTCCCCTGTCATGAAAATGACAGCAGCGACTGCCCGGCCAGCTCGCAATCCGGTCAATTATGAATGGCATTGCCGCTATGAGCAATACGCACTCATATCAAAACGCATATTTTATGAATCACCTGCCAGTTCCAGCGCACGGTTATACACCTCGCCCTTTTTAACACCCAGTAATTTAGCAGCAACCTTGGCCGCTTTGCTGACCGGCATTTCTTCCAGCAGCGCTCTCAATAGCGCATCCTGCTCCATCACTGCACTTGCTGCATCTTCGGAAGCACAACCTTCTACCAGCAGCACAAACTCGCCTTTCTGACGAGCTTCATCTTCTGTTATCCACTCAATCAGCTCGGCGGCTGTACCCTGAATCACAGTTTCGAATGATTTGGTCAGCTCCTTGGCTAGCACAACCTTGCGATCGGCTTCAAAGATACTTTTCATATCATTCAGCGAGGCAACGATTCTATGAGTCGATTCGTAAACAGCCCATGTGTGAGGCATTACAGCCAACTCTTCCAGCCGTTCCCGGCGCTGCTTGTTTTTGGCTGGCAGGAAACCGGCGAAAGTGAAACGGTCAGTGGCCAGACCACAAACAGAAAGAGCCGCAACAATCGCACAGGCTCCCGGTATAGTCACCACGTTAAAGCCTGCTTCCCGCACCGCATTAACCAACACATACCCGGGATCAGAAATCAGCGGCGTACCAGCATCAGAAATCAAAGCAATAGACTGTCCCTGTTGCAACATGCCCACAATACGCTCGGAAACCTGAGACTCGTTATGCTCATGACAGGAAAGCAGCCGGGTTCGAATCCCGAAATGCTGCATCAGACGACTGCTATGGCGGGTATCTTCAGCGGCAATAACATCGACATTATTGAGCACATCCAGAGCTCGTGGCGTCATATCTCCCAGATTACCAATGGGCGTTGCCACCACATACAGCGCTGTATCCACAATCAGGTCACCTCATTCAATATCAACGTGCATTTTACCTGTATTGCCTGAATGACGAGAGTTTTTTAGGGCCTGCTTGATACAACAACCCAATCAATCAGGGACAGGTCTGGAAAACTGACTGGCAAGCACTTACGATTACCCAACACAAATACAGCCTGAACAATGCCAATGTTAAAAGGATTACGTCTTCAGCGACTGGCTCTTCCAATAGCAACTATCTTGCTGGCCGCCTGTTCGACACCGCCACAGCAAACAGGCAGCCTCCCTGCGCCTGTTATCAGTCAAGGCACATCAAAGCAGGAAACACCCAAAACAGATCATACTGCCGGCCTGCGCCCTCTGCTGCAGGAGACCTACAAACTGCTGGAAGCCGAACGCTATCGTGAAGCCACCGCCCGCCTGAGCACACTTTACTACGACAACCTGCCTCTGGCAGAAAAGCCTGAGTATGCGCTGCAGCGTGCCCAAATTGCGATTCACCGGCTGGAAGCGAACAATGCCTTTTTATGGCTGGATCTGCCGGCAGTACTTAATGACAGTCGCTCCGGGACACAAATTCGGCTTCATAACCTTCGCGCTCAAGCATACGAGCTTTATGGCGAATACCGGGCCGCAGCTGACGAATGGTTTGACGCACTGGCATTAACGACAACCGCAGAAGAGACAAGCCAGCAAAATCAGGCATTGTGGAGCAGCCTGATTCAGATTCAACCCGAAACGCTGCAGCGTATGGCCAGCCTTGCCTATAACACTGACCGTCGTGGCTGGCTCAATCTGGCGCTGGCCTATAACGGTGCAGCTTCACCTGATGAACAGATTCCGCGTCTGCAACAGTGGCTGCAGCTTTGGACCAACCACCCTGCATCCACCCAGGCCCGGGAAATTCTTGACCTGCTGCAACAAGCCAAAATTCATCAGCCCCGTCATATCGCATTGGTTTTACCATTAAGCGGTCCCCTGCAACGTGCAGGTGAAGCTGTGCGTGACGGTTTTATGGCAGCTTTTTATGCCAGCAATGCAAAAGCCGAACGTCCCGAAATCACCTTTTTTGACAGTAACAGCAGCCCCGTCAAAAACCTGATTATGCAGGCTAAAGATCTGGGAGCTGATCTGGTGGTTGGCCCCCTGGAGAAAGACAAGGTAGAGTCACTTTACACATTTGAACCGCCACTGCCGGTTTTGAGCCTGAACTACCCGCAACAAAAAACACAACCTTCATCTGCCATTGTGGAGTTCGGCCTTTCTCCGGAAGAAGAAGCGATTCAGGCTGCTCGCCGGGCTCGACTGGATGGACACGAAAGAGTCGTGATTCTCACTCCTGAGTCTGACTGGGGCCAGCGAGTTGCAGCCAGCTTCAAGGATTACTGGGAACAGCTGGACGGATCTGTAGCAGGCAGCCTCACATATGACCGCAAGGATGATATCACTCAGACAACCGGCAAATTGCTTCTCGTTGATGAAAGCAACAAGCGGTCCAGCCAGCTGCAAAGAGTAGTACGACAATCCTTGAACTTCAGCGGACGTCGACGACAGGATATTGACGCGGTATTTATCGCAGCCAATCCATTTAATGCTCGCCAGATCAAACCTGCACTGGCATACCAGTATGCTGGCAAGCTGCCCACTTATACGACATCCAGCACTTTTTCAGGCACTTCTGACCCCGAAAGAGATGCCGACCTCAATGGCATTAGAATTCCTCTCATGCCATGGCTTACTCCCGGATCAAAATTGCGTATTCCGCTCAAGGCTGACATAGAAGACACCTGGCCAGACAAAGCCGGGGGCAGTTACAGCAGCCTTTACGCCCTGGGCGCCGACAGCTGGCTTATTCACACTCTGATACCACAGCTAACCGAACTTCAGGGCACCAAAATACAAGGCTTCACCGGAGAGCTCTATATCAAGGATCAGCAAGTTCAGAGAAAGCTGGACTGGTATGTGTTTCGCTCCGGCCAGCCAAGATTCCTTGGCAATAGCGACTCAAAAAGAAACAAAGCCGGTTAACGACGATCGGCTTATTCCATCGACATCGCAGTAAAAAATCGTAGCCAAAAAGAGTCGAGAGGGATAATGTTCTGGACGCTGAAAAACCTGTCCCATCAGGCGAAAAACAGTGAAGATCTGGCATTACGCTATCTTTGCCGGAAGGGGCTGAAACTCATCGCCCGGAACTACGCCTGCCGGTCAGGCGAAATTGATCTGGTTATGAAAGACCGGCAACAACTTGTTTTTATCGAGGTACGCTACCGTAAAGATCAAAAATACGGTGGCGCACTTGATTCAGTGACTGCTCGTAAACAACAACGAATTTACAAGACAGCTCAACATTATCTGCAACAGCACAACGCTTCATCCGAGTCTTGCCGATTTGACGTAATTGCCCTCGAGGGATCACCAACCGGCCCCGCTATTAGCTGGATAAAAGATGCTTTCCAGTCATTCTGAGTCGTAATCAGACATATGGCTCTGGACTTCGCAACTTGCGAATGATCAAATTCTCCTTTTAACTGTAAACTCGTACTGCTGCAGACAACAATCCAAGGAACGTCATCATGCAGGAAAGAATTACCCGCCATTTTTCTGACAGCATTGATGCCAAAATCAGGGCTGCGGAAGCCTTAACGCCGCTGATTGACCAGACTGCAGAGATCATGACCCAGACTCTGCTGAATGAAGGCAAAATCCTGACATGCGGTAACGGCGGGTCTGCTGGTAATGCCCAGCATTTTTCATCCGAACTGCTTAACCGCTTTGAACGGGAGCGGCCGTCACTGCCTGCGCTGTCACTGACCACAGATACATCGACACTGACATCTATTGCTGACGACTACAGCTATAACGAAATTTTTTCAAAGCAGATACGGGCTCTGGGGCAACCGGACGACATTTTGCTTTTAATATCAGCGACCGGACAATCACCCAATATTATTCAGGCAATACAGGCCGCCCATGACCGGGAAATGATTGTTATAGCCCTGACTGGAAACGATGGCGGCAATGTTGCCCGCCTGATGCAACCGGAAGATATTGAACTGCGCGTGCCGTCCAGTGTACCGGCCAGAGTGCACGAAGTGCACATGCTGCTGATTCATTGCTTTTGTGACCTGATCGATGAACACCTGTTTGGAAGCGCAGGTTGATTCCAGGCAAAGATAAAAACCAGCGAGTGCGAACCACTCCAACAAACCACGACGATTGAAATGGCAAGAAATCTGAAAGGACTGGCGCTGGGACTGGCAGCCTCAATATTACTCAATGGCTGCACCACAATACTCAGCAATGTAAATGAAGGCCCGATAGAACAGGACAAGGGATCCCGAAGCCTGGGAGCCAGAATCGATGACGAGATTATTGAAAATGTAGCCGGGGTGAACATCCTCAAAGCCGACCCGGCCTTTGAGCAGGCACATGTTGTCGTTGTCAGTTTTAATGGCATTCTGCTGCTTGCAGGTCAGGTTCCCAGTGACAAACTCAAAACGCTGGCCGAACAGACAGCCATAAAAACCCAGCAGGCACGGAAAGTTTATAATGAGCTGGAAGTAAGGGGACCAACCTCCCTGCTAACCCGCAGTAGTGATACTTACATCACAACCAAAGTTAAAACAGCTTTGCTGACTGCAGAAAACAGCTCGGGTGAAAGGGTAAAGGTGCTGACAGAAAACGGAACCGTTTTCCTGATGGGTATCGTCACGCCAAAAGAAGCCCAGATCTCCACCAATATTGTTCGCCAGGTCTATGGCGTACAGAAAGTGGTTAAGGTCTTTGAATATATTCGCTGAATCAATCTCTCATTAGCATTCATTCAGCAACAAGTGGTCCTGACCGGACCACTTGCTTATAACTGACGACTTACTTTACAACCCGCAAACTCGGACGCCCCGGTTTTTTAGGCGGTTTATCATCACCACCCGCAGGCTCAACCGGCTTCATGATATCCGTAGACTCACCATCACCTTCGGGCGGTGGCTCATTCCCGGTTTCAATTTCGAATACCATGCCCTGACCATTTTCTCGCGCATAAATCGCCATCAGGGCACCCACAGGAAATTCGATTCGGGTAGAAACACCACCAAAACGGCCTTCGAATCCGAACCACTCATTTCCCATTTCAAAATTTCTGACCGCTGCCGGGGCAACATTCAGAACAATTTGATTATCCTTGACGTAAGCCTTTGGAACCCGAACTCCCGGATAAACAGCATCCACCAGAATATGTGGTGTACAGTTATTCTCCAGAATCCAGTCATACAGCGCCCGGGCAATATAGGGGCGACTGCTCGTCATTGTCATGCTGCTTCCCCAACATCTGTTGCAGAATCGTTTCCGCACCCAACAAGAGTCAGCGTGCAGATAATGCCTGCCAAAGAAGAATAAAAATGGCGGCATTCCAAGTTAAAAAAAGCAGGCTTGCGATAACACAAAGCCTGCTTTTTTCTTCAGCGTAGCGGTATATCAAACAGCGGACACACCGCAAACCGAATCAGAGATGCATCTCTTTTTCGATTTCTGAAAGACTGTCAATAAAGGAATCACGCTCAAACAGGCGAGAGGCGTAATCCTGAATCGCCTTGCCCTGTTTCGGCAGCTCAATACCCAGTACCGGCAGACGCCACAGCAGCGGTGCCACACAGCAGTCAACCAGAGTGAACTCTTCACTCATGAAGTATGGCTTTTCTGCGAAAATCGGTGCAACAGCCAGCAGGCTTTCACGCAGGGCCTTGCGAGCACGAGCAGCCGGAGTTTCCTTGGTTTTCGGATCCAGGATCTCATCAGCCAGTACACACCAGTCGCGCTGAATGCGATACATCATCAGACGGCTCTGGGCGCGAGTTACCGGGTAAACCGGCAGCAGCGGCGGATGCGGGAAACGCTCATCCAGGTATTCCATCATGACATTGGATTCATACAAAACCAGGTCACGATCTACCAGAGCAGGAAGACTGTTATAGGGATTGATATCCGCCAGCTCTTCCGGCTTGTTTTCCGGGTCAACATCCCGAATATCTACAGCAACACCTTTTTCTGCCAGCACAATGCGCACGCGGTGACTGTAATGGTCAGCTGGATCAGAATAGAAGGTCATCGAGGAACGCTTGGCGACTACGCCCATCTACTTACCCCCGCCTACATATCTATAGGTCAGAAATGACTGCAACGATGCACAGGATTACAGATGACGCACCCGGGAAGCTTGAACGAAGCACACCAGCGGTACGGAACAAACCGACCTGAAAACCTGACACAATCACATTGAAAATTAATTTATGTCCGAACCCGTATAAATCCGGAACATACAGGTAACGGGGAATACTAGCACAAATCGCCCCCCTCTTACTACGCAACATGCCGCTTCCACCTTGCGGCGAAAACGGCATGCGCGTTGAAGACTCGAAAATGCTAACGAAACGTCTTAATGAACGTCGCGCCAGTATTCCTTCTTCAGCAGGTAGGCAAAGATGAAGAATACCAGCAGGAACAGCATCACGTAGATACCGATGCGCTGACGCTCCATCTTCATCGGCTCGGCAGAGTAGCCGAGAAAGTTAACCAGATCGTACATGGCCTGGTCATACTCAGCCGGGGTCATGGAACCCTTGCGATCCGGGTCAACCTGCAGACCACACATCTTCTCGCCGGTCAACGGATCGATACTGCTCGGATCATCATCCTTGCCACAGGTATCAATCTGCATGCCTTGCAGCTCGAGCAGAACGTGAGGCATACCGACATCAGGGAATACCTTGTTGTTCATACCCCAGGGACGCTTCGGATCTTCATAGAAGGTCCGCAGATAGGTGTAGAGCCAATCCGCACCACGCACTCGTGCCACCATGGTCAGATCGGGCGGTGCCGCCCCAAACCATTTCTTGGCATCCTGCTCACGGATGGAGTTTTCCATCAAGTTACCAATTTTGGCATCAGTGAAGACCAGGTTATCCATCATCAGGTCATGAGGAATACCCAAGTCATCTGCAACCCGCTCATAACGCTGAAACTTGGTTGAGTGACAACCGGAACAGGTATTTTGAAACAGCGCTGCACCACGCTGCAGTGAAGCCTTGTCAGACGGATCCAGATCAATGCTGTCCAACGGGTAGCCCGCGGACGCTGCCAGCCCCAGCGCCGGCATCATGCTCATTACGAGGGTCAGTATTATCTTTTTCATTAGCCTGTCACCCTTTCCGGTACCGGTTTGGTCTTGTCCCAGACGGAATACCACGGCATCAACAGGAAGAAGCCAAAATAGAAAACAGTTCCGATACGCGCTATCAGGGTATAGGTGTCCGTTGCCGGCTTGGTTCCCAGCCATGTCAAAATAATGAAATCAATGGCAAACAGAACGATCAGGGCACGAGTGAAACCGCCCTTGTAACGCCAGGACTTAACCGGGCTACGATCCAGCCAGGGCAGCACAAACAGAATGGCAATCGCGCCACCCATGCCGACTACACCCATCAGCTTGTCAGGAATCGCACGCAGAATGGTGTAGAACGCACCGAAGTACCATACCGGAGCAATGTGCTCAGGGGTCTTCAGACTGTTTGCTTCTTCAAAGTTGGCGTGCTCGAGGAAGTAACCACCCATTTCCGGATAGAAGAAGATGACACCACAGAACACAAACAGGAAAACAACCACACCTACGATGTCTTTCACGGTGTAGTACGGGTGGAACGGAATACCATCCAGCGGAATGCCATCCGGGCCCTTGTTCTTCTTGATTTCGATACCGTCAGGGTTGTTGGAGCCGACTTCGTGCAGGGCAATGATGTGCATAAGCACCAGGCCCAGAATAACGATTGGCAGTGCAACAACGTGCAGCGCAAAGAAGCGGTTCAGGGTAATACCGGAGATCAGGAAGTCACCACGAATCCACTGCTGCAGGTCAGGACCGATAACCGGAATCGCACCGAACAGGGAAATGATTACCTGGGCACCCCAGTAAGACATCTGACCCCATGGCAGCAGGTAGCCCATGAAAGCTTCTGCCATCAGCAGCAGGTAGATTGCCATACCGAAGATCCACACCAGCTCGCGCGGCTTGCGGTAGGAACCGTAAATCAGACCACGGAACATGTGGAAGTAAACCACCACAAAGAATGCAGAGGCACCGGTGGAGTGCATGTAACGCAAAATCCAGCCGTACTCTACATCACGCATGATGTATTCAACGGAAGCAAAAGCAGCTTCAGCGCTCGGTACATAGCTCATGGTCAGCCAGATGCCGGTCAGAATCTGGTTAACCAGAACCAGCAGCGCCAGGGAGCCGAAGAAATACCAAAAGTTAAAGTTTTTCGGTGCGTAGTACTTGCTTAAGTGATCTTCCCACACCTGGGTCACCGGCAGGCGCTCATTCACCCACCCCATGAATTTTTCACCCATCAGCTTACACCCCCGTCTTCACCGATGATCACGGTGCTGTCATCGACAAAATGATAAGGAGGCACTTCCAGGTTCAGAGGCGCTGGCACCCCTTTATAAACGCGACCAGCCAGATCAAACTTGGAACCGTGACAAGGGCAGTGATAGCCACCCATCCACTTGGCCTCGAAGTCCATTGGTTTTACTTCAGGCAGGAACTTGGGTGAACAACCCAGATGCGTGCAAAGTCCGACCAGAATCAGAATCTCTTTATGATCCTGACGGGCACGGAATTCGTTCTGGCAATATTCAGGCTGCTGGGTATCTTCCTTGGAAGACGGATCCAGCATCCGCTCGTCTTGCTTCGCGAGATTGTCCAGAATTTCCTGGGTACGGCGTACAATAAAAACCGGTTTACCACGCCACTCTACGACAACCTGCTGTCCTGCTTCTACCTTGTCCAGGTTCACCTTGACTGGCGCACCTGCCGCTTTTGCCTTGGCACTCGGATTCCAGGAACCAAGGAAAGGCACAGCCACACCTACAGCCCCTGCAGCACCGACGACCGAAGTCGCCGCCACAAGAAAGCGGCGCCGGCCTTTATTAACGCCGTCGTTATTCATTTAACTCTCCCCATCAGAGCAAGTCTCCCATCAGAGCATGTGCTCGTATTACTTCTTGTGCACATTCCTGAGCGACTCTGGTCTTTTAGTTTTCGCGACAGCTATTTCTCACCAGCACCAGCCCGCGAATATCCATTCGGGCAACAGGCATGCGAGCAACCGATTATGAGAACAGCCAATCCCTATCAATTTGCCCCGCGAACAAAAACCGAGCTTCACAGTAAAACGGTGGGCATGGTAAAGAAATCCCTTTTGCTACGCAATTACCACACCCATTCTGCAAACAGTGCGTAATATTACATTCTTTGGCTCGATACAGCCATGCGATCACACACTTTTTATTTAGAAAACACTGACCTTTATCAGTGCGAATAACATGCAAGAGGAATAAGCCCCCGACACGAAAAAAGTCGTGACTGATAATCCAAATCAATTGGTTTTTCGAACAAATAATCCGGACTGAAATTGATGTCAGGATTTCACACATTTAAAGGTAAAAAAAAACGCCTGCCACAAGGGCAGACGTTTTTTGATCGCGCAAAAGCGCGAAAGCCAGAAGGCCAGCGAATTAACGCTTGGAGAACTGCGGACGCTTACGCGCTTTACGCAGACCAACCTTCTTACGCTCAACAGCACGGGCGTCACGAGTAACGTAACCAGCTGCACGCAGCGGGCTGCGCAGAGTTTCGTCGTACTGCATCAGCGCACGAGTGATACCGTGACGGATAGCACCGGCCTGACCGGAGTTACCACCACCGATAACAGTGACGTTGATGTCGAAACGATCCAGCATTTCGGTCAGCTCGAGCGGCTGACGAACAACCATGCGAGCAGTTTCACGACCGAAGTAAACATCCAGCGGGCGACCGTTAACAGTGATGCTACCGGAACCAGTCTTGATGAAAACGCGCGCGGTAGAGGACTTGCGGCGTCCGGTACCATAGTATTGAGTCACAGACATGGGCACTCCTCCAATTAAATTTCGAGTTGCTGCGGCTGCTGAGCAACGTGCGGATGCTCGCTACCAGCGTAAACCTTGAGCTTGCGACGCATAGCACGACCCAGCGGGTTGCGCGGCAGCATGCCTTTAACAGCCAGCTCAATAACACGCTCAGGAGCGTGCTTGATCAGCTTCTCAAAGTTCATGGAACGCAGACCACCCGGAAATTCGGTGTGGCGGTAGTACATCTTGTCAGACGCTTTATTACCGGAAACGCGTACTTTCTCGGCATTGATAACAACGATGTAGTCACCGGTGTCAACGTGCGGAGTGTATTCCGGCTTATGCTTACCGCGCAGACGGCTAGCAATCTCAGTTGCGATGCGGCCCAGCGTTTTGCCGGAAGCATCCAGTACATACCAGTCACGCTTGACTGTTTCTGGCTTAGCGCTATAGGTTTTCATGAATTCTTCGCCTCAAAGGTCGTAAGGTAAACGACTTTCGTTATTCAAACTATTGCTCCCTGGGACACCCGAACCAGGCTAATTGGAGACGCTCCAGAGAATCGCTGTTCAAATAGCGGGCGCTCTTTATTGGGAAACGGGTGCGGTATTATAGCTTGAAGATCAAGGATTAAAACCCCTTCTCCAAAAGGTTTTTCTGTGGGATACCGCAACCGGCATTTATGCTGCCCTTATCCCGCTCTCGCCCGACAATAATAATCCACGAACAGTAGGTAATTTGCCGCTTTCAGCCCCCATCTAACTCATTGAAGAAAAAGCTGTTTCAAATGCCAAAAGCTGCGCCAACGGCAAGCAATATGAACTATTTGCTCTCCCCTGACTCAAAAATGATGCACTTTTCATACGCTGTCGAAGAACAACCAAATTTATGCTCAGCTTTTTGAAACCTGCCCGCCATCAGCCTGAATTACCTTCTGAACAGGTTGATTCTGAATACCGACGCCTGCGTAATCAGGTCTTTCTGGGAATTTTCACCGGATACGCCGGTTACTATCTGGTTCGCAAGAACTTCACGCTGGTCATGCCGGATCTGGTTGAAGCAGGATTCAGCAAAGCCGAACTGGGGTTTGCCCTGTCCGGGGTATCTATTGCCTACGGTCTCAGCAAGTTCCTGATGGGTAACGTTTCAGACCGAAGCAATGCCAGAATCTTCATTACCCTTGGTCTGACACTCAGCGCACTGACCATGATCCTGATGGGCATGGCACCGTTTGCAACAGCTTCTATTCCTGTGATGTTCATGATCCTGATGTTCAATGGCTGGTTTCAGGGAATGGGCTGGCCTTCCAGTGGCCGGGTTATGGTGCACTGGTTTTCTCCCAGTGAACGCGGTACCCGGATGGCAATCTGGAATGTGGCGCACAATGTCGGCGGCGGACTGATCGGCCCTCTGGCTATTGTCGGCATGATGATGACCATGGACTGGCACAGCAAGTTTTATGTTCCGGGCATTGTTGCCCTGCTGGTTGCTCTTATTACCTGGATGCTGGTGCGGGATACTCCCCAGTCCTGTGGGCTGCCCAGTATCGAGACCTATACCGGTGACTATCCCAAGAGCTTTACCTATTCCTCCGATCATGAAAAAGAACTATCAGCCCGCGAAATCTTTTTCCGCTATGTACTGAATAACCGCCTGCTGTGGTACATCGCTGTTGCCAATGCCTTTATCTATCTGGTGCGTTACGGTGTACTGGACTGGGCACCAACCTATCTGGCGGAAACCAAACAGTTCTCTATAAAGGAAACAGGCTGGGCCTATTTTGCTTACGAATTCGCAGGTATCCCAGGCACCCTGTTCTGTGGCTGGCTCAGTGACAAAGTATTTAACGGGCGGCGAGCACCCGCCAATATTGTCTATATGCTGTTAACCCTGCTGGCGGTGATTGTTTACTGGCAGAATCCGGCAGGCCGTCCCTGGGTGGATATCAGCGCCCTGATTGCCATTGGCTTCCTTATATATGGCCCGGTGATGCTAATCGGGGTTCATGCGCTGGATCTGGTACCAAAGAAAGCAGCCGGCACAGCTGCAGGGCTGACCGGCCTGTTCGGATATTTAGGCGGCGCCCTGTTTGCCAATATTGCGATGGGGTTTGTAGTGGACCTCTGGGGCTGGCATGGCGGCTTTATTGTACTGACCGGTGCCTGCGTTCTGGCTATCGCATTGATCTGTCTGACCTGGAAGCCTGAACTTCAGCACCGGAATTCCCAATAAAGAGATGAACTAAGGTAAATGTGGTCGAGCGAGATATTCGTGCGACTGCATTTCCTGCAGTCGGCTCAGGGTGCGTTTGAATTCGAACTCCAGTTGCCCGCCACTGTAAAGCATCATCATTTCAGTGGCGCCCGACATAATGAGTTTGACGCCACGGTCATAAAACTCATCAACCAGGTTGATAAACCGGCGCACCTGATCATCCTGCCCACCTGACATTTGAGGCACATCACTCAAAATCACCGTGTGATATTCCCGCGCCAACTCAATATAGTCATTCTGGCTTCGAGGACCGTCACATAACGCCTTGAAATCAAACCAGACAATATCTTCACAGCTTAGTTTGAACGGAATTGGCCGCCCTTCAATAATCAGCTCTCCACTCTCCCGAATATGATCCTTGTCAGGAGATAACTGCAGAAAGCTTTTATGCAGTTCGATATCGGCCTGCTGTCCTGCCGGCCAGTGATAAATTTCAGCCTGTTCCAGCACCCGCAACCGGTAGTCCACGCCACTATCTACATTTACAACCTCTGTGTGTTGCAGTAGCAGGTCAATGGCTGGCAGGAAGCGAGCTCGCTGCAAGCCATTCTCATAAAGCCCCTGAGGTACGATATTCGATGTCGCTACCAGCGTTACACCACGATCAAACAGCGCCTGCAACAGACCAGCCAGAATCATGGCATCGGTAATATCCGATACAAAGAATTCATCAAAGCAGATAATCCGGACTTCTTTTGCCAGTCCGTCAGCCACCTTTTCCAGCGGATTTTTTTCACCTTCCAGCTGTTTCAGGTCACCATGTACCCGGCGCATGAAACGGTGGAAGTGGGTTCGCATCTTGGCCTCGAACGGCAGGCTGTCATAAAACATATCCACCAGATACGTTTTTCCCCGGCCAACCCCGCCCCAGAAATAGAGTCCTTTTAACGGGTGGCGTTTACGGGGGAACAGCCGGTTAACGATTCCCAGCGCCCCGCCTTTGTTATAGCTGGCTTCAGCATTGATCAGGTCTTCATATAGCCGTTGCAGATGTCCGACGGCCCGAGCCTGAGCCTGATCTTCAAAAAAGTCGTCCCGCGCCATATCTCTGCGGTAGCGTGCTTCTGGTGTCACTGTATGCTTTCCAATGTGTACAGCTGGCGAATGGAGACAACTTTACCCACGCCTCCGTAATCAGGCAAATACCGTTACAGCCGTTACAAAAGGGTAATGGCATGACTCGGCATCTACCTATACAATCCCGATTGATGGCTATCAATTAAACCGCCACATATCCGCTCGCCAAATGACTCTCTGCAAGCGGAATCGAGGAAGAATAGAGGCGCACGCGTGGAAGAACAAACCAACCTGCTGTTAATTGTAGGGATTGCAGCCTTTTCAGCCGGTCTGCTGATTGGTGCACTGTTTTATCATCTGTTCAGTGGTTCGGCTGCACAGCGAGGGAAAATGAAGTCCGAGCTGGATGAGGTCAAGGAACAGCTGAAAGAATATCAGGAAAAAGTGACGGATCACTTTGCCAAGACCGCGACCCTGGTCAACCGCATGACCGAGAACTATCGCGAAATTAATGAACATCTGGCCAATACCGCTGAAGACCTGTGCACGGATGATGTGACCCGTCACAAAGTATCTGATGCCCTGCTTTCCAGTCAGACGCTGGCCAATGGCAGAGCAACCAAGGCTGAAAATGCCGACTCCATCGAGCCGCCCAAGGATTATGCTCCAAAAAACGGCAATCAGCAGGAAGGCACACTGTCTGAAGAGTTCGCTGTCAAACAGTCCTCCTGATTACTTGAGCATGTAGACTGTTTGAACCCATAAAAAAACCGGCAAATGCCGGTTTTTTTATATCTGCACAGTACTGATCAGTGCTGTGCATCCAGAAACTTCTCGGCATCCAGTGCAGCCATGCAGCCGGTACCCGCAGAAGTGATGGCCTGACGGTAAACGTGATCCATAACGTCACCGGCAGCAAATACGCCAGGAACAGATGTCTGGGTCGCATTACCTTCAGAGCCACCCTGTACCTTGAGGTAGCCATCCTTCATTTCCAGCTGGCCTTCAAAGATACCGGTATTCGGAGAGTGACCGATTGCGATGAATACACCGGCAACATCAAGATCAGTTGTTTCACCGGTTTCTACATGCTTGACCCTGGCACCAGTTACACCGCTGTCGTCACCCAGTACTTCATCCAGCACGCTGTCCAGCACCAGACGGATATTGCCGTTCTCGACTCGCTCCATCAGTTTCTTCTGCAGAATCTTCTCGGCACGGAAGCTGTCACGGCGGTGAATCAGGGTAACGGTCTCGGCAATGTTGGACAGGTACAGTGCTTCTTCAACAGCAGTATTACCACCACCGACAACAGCCACATGCTGCTTGCGGTAGAAGAAACCATCACAGGTTGCACAGGCAGAAACGCCCTTGCCCTTGAAAGCTTCTTCGCTTTCCAGCCCCAGGTAACGGGCGCTGGCACCGGTAGCAATAATCAGTGAGTCACAGGTGTAAACGCCGCTGTCACCTTCCAAGCGGAACGGGCGCTGCTCAACATTGACGGTATGAATGTGGTCGAACACAATTTCGGTATCGAAACGCTCAGCGTGCTTGCGCATGCGCTCCATCAGATCCGGCCCCTGCAAACCTTCAACATCACCCGGCCAGTTATCAACTTCAGTGGTAGTGGTCAGCTGTCCCCCCATCTGCATACCGGTAACCAGTACCGGATTCAGGTTAGCCCGGGCAGCATAGACTGCAGCGGTATAACCTGCCGGGCCGGAACCCAGAATCAGCAGAGGACAATGCTTGACATCACTCATTGGAAAACTCCAGAAATTCTATTTTTCATTGGCTGCCTGAAAGGCAGAGAATTGCAGTCATCATAACCACTGTCTGCGGTCAGACAAAGTAGTTATTCTTAATCACTGCGATATAACTTTTGTATTGTATAACCTTGATTTAAAACGCAGTAGGCAGTCACAATTCCAATTTGAATCCAACTGATAATTATTAGTGAGAACGCTGTGAGCCAAGCACTGACTGAAGGCGTCAAATATTTCATCACAGGCATCCGCCTGCTCCCCAAACCCGGAATCAGAGCTTTTGTCATTCTGCCCCTGCTGGCCAACCTGCTGGTATTCAGCGGCATGATTTATTATGGCTCAAGTCAGTTCAGTGACTGGATGAGCGGATTTATGGGGTCGATTCCGGGCTGGTTGTCCTTTCTTGAATATGTTCTCTGGCCGATTTTTGCCCTGACAATTGCCGTTGCCGTATTTTTCCTGTTCACCATCGTTGCCAACCTGATTGCAGCACCCTTTAATGGCCTGCTGGCTGAACGGATTCAGCAACAGCATGCACCGGATAGCCTGCCCCAGACATTTGGTATGAAAGACTGGATGATGCTGGTTCCGCGCTCGCTGAGCCGCGAATTGCAGAAAATCATGTATTACCTGCCACGGGCACTTCTGCTGCTGGTGCTGACTTTTATTCCGGTTATTAACTTGATCACGCCGATTTTGTGGTTTCTGTTTTCGGCCTGGATGCTGGCGATTCAATACTGTGACTTTGCAGCTGATAACCAGCAGATCTCTTTCAAGGCGATGCTGCGACAGCTTAAGGATGACTGGGGAGGCTCTCTGGGGCTGGGTATCTGTCTTTCTCTGGCGATGCTGATTCCCGGCGTTAACCTGATTCTGATGCCTGCGGCTGTTATCGCCGGTTCACTGCTCTGGTGCCAGCGTCATGCGGCCGAGGCCGAACAACAATAAAAAACAGCCAGAGCCGCAAGGCTCTGGCCGAAGGGGTGATTCTGTTCAGCAGGCTCAGCAGTAGCTCAGGACTCCATGTCCTTGCGCATCTCATCCATGCGCTCTTTCTGCTTCTGAATCTGCTTCTTCACAAAGTTATCCATAATCTGCTTGTGAAGCTCATCAGGGGAAATCTCGGCCTCATCACCTTCCAGTTTGGCCTGTTTCTCCTGAGTCTTGTCGTGATCCTGCTTTTTCTCCATCAGTTCGGAGAAGTGCTCCTGCCCTTCATCCTGCTTGTGGATAGGGTTAATCGGCTGAACCCCATCAATCTGCTCCGATGGAGAGGGGACGATCGAACCGGTACTGTTAATACTTGCCATTTGGCTTCCTGCCTTGCTCAGGCCTCGTATTCCTAAGAATCAGCGGCCCGCTCGGTTACACATACCCCTAAGTCTAGACCCTATTTTTTTGGAAATATAAAAATCTCTTTATATATCTAAAACTTCATATATCGAATGATAAAGCGCAGCCCAATATCGCCGACACAGGATAATGTTACCCGTGGAGATTCCTTATATGAGCGGCGATCATTTCACTCTCACCATCAGCCAAAGTGCCTCGGATAACGGGGACTTCGCAATTCATATCAAGGAAAAGGGCCAGAGGGAGAAACTGCTGGTCCACCTTCGCTTCGTCGACTCCCCTATGCTGGATGAACACTACCTGGACGAAGTAGTCGGTGCCATGGCCCGCAAGCTGGCCAAAAGAATCATCGAATGGCGTATCAAACCGGGCAAAGGCAAAGCAACGATGGAAGCCTGTGAAGCTGAAGCCAAGGAAATTGTTGCCGAGGCATTGGAACGCATGAAGCGCGAAGAAGAGTAAGGCTCGCCGAAAAAATGACGCCTTATTCCAAGGCGTCATTTCTTTTATACACAACCTCTCAGCCCTGACCTTGCCCTAATCACACCTTAATTAATCACAGCTTTTGGCCAACTTTTTATAAACTGCTTTTCTCAGGGCAGGTTTATCCTGCAGGCTGAATTCAATTCGTCCCACTCCATAACCAATACCAAAGTCAGTTTCGCTTCCGTCCATCTTGTGAAACAGGCCACTCAAGCGAAGAATACCTTGATACTTTTCCTGCTTTTTCTTGTTACCTGTCATCGCAAAATAGTGATAACAGCCGATCTCCCGGTCACTATCATTAATGAACTTTTCGATTTTTTTCATTTTGGGGAGATTTGCAGCAAATGCCCCTGTGGAGAGGAAACAGGCCACAATCAGGGACGTTAAAAGACGCTTTTTAAGCACGTGCTATATATCCAGAGAACATAGTGTCAAAACGACAGAATGTCGGCGATATCGGTTAAACGTGCAACGCGAAGTATTACTGCATTTTGATCAGTGAATATACAGGAAGGAGAGGGCCTGATGATACAAGCCCTCTTACAAATAGGTACTCAGAGCAGGTTATAGATAAATACTACAGCAACCGCAGCCGGAGCCAGGAAGCGCAGCACAAACATAAAGCTCTTGAAGCCAATGCCGTTACCCATATCCAGTTCATTCTCAACCGCCTGCTTGTTCATAAACCAGCCAGCCAGAATCGCAATCAACAGGCCGCCCAGAGGCATGATCAGGTTGGCAGTCACATAGTCGAGAATGTCGAATACAGTCTTGCCTTCAAACACCGGCAGGAATGCCAGCGGATGGAACTCGGCCCACTCGTTGAACGACAGAACCGTTGCAATACCCAGCAGCCAGATGGATACACCACCGATCAGGGTACCGGTCAGACGACTAATGCCTTTTTGCTCTTCCAGCCATTCAACAACCGGCTCCAGTAAGGAAATCGCAGAGGTCAGTGCCGCAATCACCAGCAGGGCAAAGAACAGGGTACCGAAGAAGGAACCGCCAGCCATTTTACCGAATGCCAGAGGCAGGGTCTGGAAGATCAGGCCTGGACCTGCGCCCGGCTCCAGTCCGTTGGCAAATACCAGCGGGAAGATAGCCAGACCTGCCAGCAGGGCAACGACGGTATCAACCACAGAAACAGTTACTGCGGTTTTAACAATGGATACCCGCTTCGGCAGATAGGAGCCATAAGCCAACATAACGCCCATACCCAGACTCAGGGTAAAGAAAGCATGACCCAATGCAGACAATACGCCTTCAGTCGTCAGCTTGCTGAAGTCAGCAGCAAACAGGAAGTTGAGACCTTTGCTGAACTCATCAGTGCTTGCCGCATAGCCAACCAGCACCAGCAACAGCAGGAACAGTGCAGGCATCAGAATATTGATTGCCCGCTCCATACCCGACTTCAGGCCGCGTACCACAATCATCATCACAGCAACCATAAACAGGGTATGCCACATCAGCAGGCTGGAAGCATCACCCAGCAGACCACCGAACATACTGCCGATAGCATCACTGCTGGCACCGGCAAAGGCGCCACTGGCAGCATGGCCGACATAGTTGATAGCCCAGCCACCAATAACGGAGTAGAAGGACAGGATCAGGAAAGAAGCGGCAATGCCCATCCATCCCAGTAGTTTCCAGCGGGGATTCAGTTTGTCTCTATCAGCAATAATCCGCAGTGTATTGATTGGACTGCGTCCCCCGCGACGACCAATCATGACTTCTGCAATCATGATCGGAATACCGACGACCGCAATACACAACAGATAAACAAGAACAAAAGCCCCCCCGCCGTTTTCTCCTGTGATGTAGGGGAATTTCCAGATATTACCAAGGCCAACAGCGGAACCGCTGGCCGCCAGGATAAATGCCAGTCGCGAAGACCACATCGGGTTATCATGACGGGCGTCGTCTGCCACAGTGCCTGCGGTGGCAGTTTGCGTTGCTTCACTCACTTCATGTACTCCAGCTTGTTATTTTTATGACTGGATAATAAAAGGTGCCCCTGCGCAGGAAGCCTGAAGAATTGTCTTAAGTCCCTCAAACTCCCAAGGCACCACACGGATCAGGCCGAGACCAGAGTTTCTCTCATAAAACGCTCTTCAGCTATACGGTTTGCCACCTCACCGGTAGGCTGACCGTCAGCATCACTGCGCTGGAAAATCTCGTCCAGGGTATCTGCAATGGATTCAATGTGATTACGCACGTTTTCGTGCTGATGACCGGACTGCTCGTAGTAAACATCGATAATACCGCCGGCATTGATAACAAAGTCCGGGGTATACAGAATGCCCTTGTTTTTCAGCATCTGGTCATTGTGAGCTGCAGCCAGCTGGTTATTTGCAGCACCGGCAATCACCGCTGCTTTCAGCTCGGGAATAGTGTTGTCGTTCAGTACTGCGCCCAGAGCACAGGGAGCCAGCACATCAACATCCAGAGAAAGAATGTCTTTGCCGTCTACAGCGGTCGCACCCAGTTCATTGACAGCACGTTCTACCGACTCAGCATGGATATCACTGACGTACAGTTCTGCACCTGCAGCCTGTAGTTGTTCTGCCAGACGGAAGCCCACATTACCAACACCCTGCACAGCAACTTTCAGTCCCGCCAGGCTACTTGCACCCAGACGATGCTTCACTGCAGCTTTCAGGCCGATAAAAGTACCGTAGGCAGTGGCCGGGCTGGGGTCACCATTACAGGGTTTGCCATCGATACCCGTACGCTCGGTAACACCGGCAACATATTTGGTGTGACGGCCCATGACCTTCAGGTCAGCAACCGAGGTACCGGAGTCTTCTGCCGCAATATAGGAGCCGCCCAGCGTTTCCAGACAGCGTCCCATCATTTCCAGCATGGCTTCGGTCTTATGCTTGCGCGGATCGCCGATAATAACTGACTTGCCGCCACCCAGGCCGATATTGGCAACAGCCGACTTGTACGTCATGCCTTTGGACAGTCGCAGCACATCATTCAGTGCTTCTTCATCACTGTTGTATTGCCACATACGGCAACCACCGAGGGCCGGCCCCAGGTTGGTGTTATGAATGGCAACAATGGCTTTCAGTCCGGTTTTATCGTCGCAGAAAAAGTGTACCTGCTGGTGCTTGTCGAATTCGTGGTGAGAAAAAACGCTCATGGCCTGTTTCCTTTTATTGCCATGAAAATGCCGCTGGTTTTCTTCAGTTTCTGATACACGGCGCTTTCACAGCTTTTTTATTATTTATACTTTTTATCGAGAAGCTCTTTTTACCCACACGGAGAGCAAAAGAGCTTCGTTCGCTTATAGCTTTTTATGCAGCAATTTCTGTTGCCAGCTCGTATTTATCCGAAGTCAGAATATCCAGCAGTCGGGTACGTTGTTCCTGAGCCTTGGCATAGTTAGCTTCCTTGACCGGACCATAGCCACGGATTATGAAAGGCAGCTTTGCCAGCTCGCAGGCTTCATCGTAGTTATGGGAACCCAGGTGCTTTTCCAGTAGCTTCAGATCCTGCTCATATTCACGGATAATTCTTCGCTCCAGACGACGGTCTTCAGTCCAGCTAAACGGATCCAGTGGAGTACCACGCAGGCCTTTCATTTTGGCCAGCATTCGGAACACAGGCATTACCTTTTCACTGAAAGCACGCTTGCGAGGACGACCGGTAGCCGGATCGATACGGCTGATCAGAGGCGGAGCCATGCTGAATTCAAGCGAGAAATCACCTTCAAACTGCTGCTCCAGCTGCTTGCGGAAAGCGTCCGAGCTCAGGTGGCGAGCAACTTCATATTCATCTTTATAGGCCAGCACTTTGCTGTAGTTTTCAGCAACTGCCAGACTCAGATCAGTACGACCTGTCAGGTTCTGCTCTGCCGCATTGATTTTGCGCACCAGCTTTTCGTAACGGTCTGCCAGTGCCTTGCCCTGATACTCAATCAGATGCTTACGCTCACGCTGGATAATATCTTCCAGGCTCGGCATCAGATGAAGTACCTGAACCTGCTGATCCTGACGGCCATACGCAATATCTTCTACGGCTTTCAGGTCGTGGGCAGCACAGCGGCCCCATTCAAATGAACGGGTATTGGAGTCGACCGCGACACCATTCAGCCTAACGGCTTCGAGAATGGATTCCTTTTTCAGTGGAATCAGGCCTTTCTGCCAGGCAAAACCAATAATAAACAGGTTGACGGCCATGCCATCCCCCATCAGCTTGGTCGCAAGACGGGTGGCATCAAAACTGGTGCTCTGGGCATTCCGACAGCTGGCTTCAATTACCTGCTGCATTTCAGCATTGGGAATTTGCAGGTCCGGATTACGGGTAAACGCCGCCGGCATGGTTTCATGATTATTGATCACCGCCCGGCTACGCTGACGATCCAGTTTACCCAATGCTTCTTCGCTGGCACCCACCATCAGGTCAAAACCCAGTAGCGCATCAGTTTCACCGGCAGGAATACGAACACAGTGAATATTGTCCTGCTCCTGAGCAATACGGATATGGCTCATTACCGCACCGAATTTCTGTGCCAGACCAATCTGGTCCAGAACGCCAACACCCTTGCCTTCAACATGCCCGGCCATACCCAGCAAGGCACTGACGGTTACAACACCGGTTCCACCCACACCGGACAGCAGAATGTTATACACACCATTCGTTTCCGGCAGTTTCGGCTCAGGCAAAGACGGGAAAGGTAACGGCTGGGCTGTTGCTGTCGCCTTGCGCAACTTGCCACCTTTTACGGCAACAAAGCTGGGGCAGAAACCGGTTGCACAACTGTAATCCTTATTACAGGCGGACTGGTCAATGGCCCGCTTACGGCCACGATCTGTTTCTTTCGGCAGTAGCGACAGACAGTTGGACTGTACACCACAGTCTCCACAGCCTTCACATACATCAGTATTAATCACCAGTCGCTTGTCCGGATCAGGCATCTGACCACGCTTGCGACGACGACGTTTTTCTGCAGCACAGGTCTGGTCGTAAATCATTGCGGTACAGCCTTCTGTGTCCCGCAACATTTTCTGCACTGCCATCAGATCTTCACGATGGTGGAAAGTCACACCATCAGCAAAATCAGCCCGACTGGGGTATTTATTCGGTTCATCACTGACCAGCGCAATATGCTTGACGCCTTCACCATACAGCTGATGGGTAATCTGCTGGATGCTCAGCTGACCATCAACCGGCTGACCACCGGTCATGGCAACTGCATCGTTGTACAACACCTTATAGGTAATATTGATATTGGCCGCTACAGATGCACGAATAGCCAGCAGGCCGGAGTGGAAGTAGGTTCCATCGCCAAGGTTCTGGAATACATGACCACTTTCAGTAAACGGCGCCTGGCCAATCCAGGTCGCACCTTCACCACCCATCTGGGTAAAGGTATCGGTGCCACGATCCATCCAGGTTGCCATATAGTGACAACCAATACCGCCCAGCGCGCGACTGCCTTCCGGCAAACGGGTAGAGGTATTGTGAGGGCAACCTGAGCAAAAGTGAGGTGTGCGCTCTTCGGTTTTACGTGGCTCAGCCAGTTCGGCTTCCTTTTTCTCGAGGAAGCCCAGGCGTTCAATCACTTGATCACTGGAATAGAATGACTGGATACGTCTGGAAATTGCCCGGGCAATCATCGCCGGAGTCAATTCCCCTAGTGAGCTCAACAGCTCGGTGCCATCCAGATCACGCTTGCCTGCAATTACAGGGCGCTGGCTGTCCTGCCAGCTGTAAAGCTGATTACGCAGCTGGTCTTCAATCAGCCCACGCTTCTCTTCAATAATCAGCAGTTCGTCTGTGTTCAGCGCAAACTCGCGCATGCCTTCCGGCTCCAGCGGCCAGGGCATGGCAACTTTATATAGTTTGATTCCCAGCTCGGAAGCCTGCTCATGGCTGATACCGAGGTCTTCCAGTGCCTGCAGGGTATCGAGGTAGGATTTGCCGGTAGTAACAATACCCAGTCGTGCCCTTGGGGCATTAATAATGGTTTTGTCGAGCTTGTTGGCACGGGCAAAGGCTTCGGCGGCACGCAGCTTGTACTGGTGTAGACGGGCTTCCTGTTGCATCGGCTTGTCCGGCCAGCGGGCATTGACGCCGTCTTCCGGCAGCTCGAAATTTTCAGGC
This sequence comes from Spongorhabdus nitratireducens, assembly GCA_947387575.1. Taxonomy (GTDB): domain Bacteria; phylum Pseudomonadota; class Gammaproteobacteria; order Pseudomonadales; family Endozoicomonadaceae; genus CANDOC01. The sequence continues at coordinate 97,748 of CANDOC010000009.1, read as the reverse complement.
AGTTTGATGTCGATGCGTTCAGGATCCAGTTCGGCAGAAACCGAGGAGTCCATCACTTCGGCCAGAGTTTTGAAACCGACCCAGCAGCCACAGTAGCGGGACATGGCCCAGCCATACAGACCCAGATCCAGCATTTCCTGAATGCCGGACGGATACAGTACCGGCATCATGGCATCGATAAAGGCGTAATCGCTCTGATGCGGCAGGGTGGATGATTTACAGGCATGGTCATCACCGGCTACTGCCAGTACGCCACCATAAGGCGTGGTACCAAAGGCATTGGCATGTTTGAACACGTCACCGGTCCGGTCAACGCCCGGTCCCTTGCCATACCACATACCGAAGACGCCGTCGTATTTGGCGCCTTCAAAAACATTCACCTGCTGGGTTCCCCAGACAGCTGTCGCTCCCAGGTCTTCATTGACCCCGGGCTGGAAAGTAATTCTTGATTGCTTGAGATAATCACGTATCTGCCACAGGGTTTTGTCAAAACCACCCAGTGGTGAACCCCGGTAGCCGGAAATAAAGCCGGCGGTATTCAAACCGTTCTTCTTGTCCAGATCAGCCTGCAGCATTGGCAGTCGCGCCAAGGCCTGGCTGCCGGTCATATATACACGACCGGACGTTTTTTCCCACTTATCCTGCAGTGAGACCTGCCCCATAACTGAAACTCCATTGTTTCCAAATGGTTTCTGGATGGCTACCGGACGCAGGAATACCCTTTCCTCTATCCGGGAATCATTAAACCTGAGTTGAAAGTTGAACTAACTGGCCAGCGTCGGCTTCAGTTCCGTTCAGGAGCGTCAGTTAAAAGACGATTCTTGCAGTAATAGCGGCGGTGGCTGCACTGATAGTGCGCCATAGGTGTTATTGGCTTGCGCATGAAGTTTTTACCCTTTCCCTCTGCCGTTGTACGACGTCAGGGGCGTTTATTATTTTTTTTATCCGGCCTGTAGGCTGGTCACGAACGAGGATTGTCCTTATGGGACAATTGGGGCTAACGATACTGGCAAACGATCAGTAACGTCAATATGGTTTTTATTTGCATTATGTTAACGAAAAAGAACCACGCCATGTTCGTATTGGAGTAAGCGCCTTCTAACGCTATGTTGTGCAGCTTCTTTGATTTTCCACCTCCAAGACTCACTGTTTTCGACTAGCTATCAGGCGGCAACCCTATGGATATGACTCGCTTCGTCAATACTTTCGGACGCTACCTGCGTGAAAAGTATGGTGAAAAGGTACATAAAATTTCAGTCAGCCCGGCGGTATTCACCTGCCCAAATCGTGATGGCACCAAGGGCATCGGCGGCTGTACCTTCTGCAATAACGACTCCTTCAGTCCGGAGACAACCAAGGCCGGCACCATTACCGACCAGATTCGAGCCGGGAAGGAAAAGGTTGCCAAACGCACCGGCGCAGGCAAGTTTATTGCCTACTTCCAGTCCTACAGCAACACCTATGGAGCCGTTGAAGACCTGCGTCGTTTTTATGATGAAGCCCTGGAAGATCCGGACGTTATCGGTCTGGCAGTAGGCACCCGTCCTGACTGCGTACCGGATCCGGTACTTGCACTGCTGAAGGAGTACCAGGATAAGGGTTATGAGGTCTGGCTGGAGCTGGGGCTGCAATCAACCTATGACGAGTCCCTGATTGCTGTTAACCGTGGACATGGCTTTGGTGAATACATCGACGCCGTTCAGCGGGCCAAGCAGTTTGACCTGAAACTCTGTACTCACCTGATTATGGGTCTTCCCGGAGAAAAGCCCGAGGCCACACTGACCAGCTTTGACAAGGTTGTTGAGCTGGGTGTTGACGCTATCAAGGTACATCCGTTGCATATCGTCAAGGGAACCCAGCTGGCTCGCGCCTGGAAGCAGGGCAAAGTGCGCGAAATGACCATGGAAGAATATACCGATGTCATGGCTGAAATTATCCGCCGAGCACCAAAGCATCTGTTATTCCATCGCCTGACCGGATCAGGTGAACGACAGTATTTGCTTTCTCCCGAGTGGGCGATGAAGAAGTGGGATATTTTGGGGACAATCTACAAAAAGCTGGATGCTTGACGAGAGAGGGCACTGCCTTTTCCAGCAGGCAGTGCCTATAAAGATTAGCTGACGTCTACAATGTTCAGGTAGGTCATTGTCTGATTCAACAGCAAATAGCCAATTTCACCAAAGGTAATTGGCCCCGGAAAACCTGCTTGCTTGCCTTCCAGCTCACCATAAAGGTAATTCAGCACACAGTTGCATGAGAATGCAGCAGCGTTGTTTTGCTGAGGCAGGCTTTTGGCAAACTCTTCTGCATAGTTTTCCAAAGGAATAGCCAGTCTGTATTGACGTCCCTTGAAAACCGGCGCATACAAGTCAACTGTTCCAGCATCCTCATTAACTTCCTTGATGCAGACATTAAATACAGCACCCGAGTAGTCACATGTCAGTGGTGACTGGATATTGATTTGCTTGTCTTTAATGTACTCAGCAAAGCTGTACTCCACCCCATCGACCTTACAGCGGCGGACCTGAAAGCTGTCTGCCTCAAACTCTATTACCGGGCTGGCAGGGTCAGGTTGATGGATATTGAGGATTTCCAGCTGGGCCATCTTGTCTTCCGGCATCTGGATATGGAGTGCTACCGCTTCATCCGAGGATGCTTCACCGGTCAGACCATTATAAATTCTGGGTTTGTCTTCGGAAGACAGATCGATACCCGACACCCATCCCAGAATTGGTGAGTCATAGATCCCCTCAAAGTCGGGTGCATGCAGGGCATAATCGGAATGCAGCTTTGAGAATGCCGGAATGACCAGAATCGTATAGCCGTTATCAAACCGGTCAGCAGTAATCTGATCGATATTGTCGCAGTTATAGTTCTGGATTTTGTGCCCGGATACATGATTACCCAGCACATCGACATAAATCATATCCTGGGTAAACTCACCCTGATTTTCACTCATAAAATAAGGTGTGGTACCTGCAACCCACTGTCCTTTCGGAAGTTTATCCAGAACCCTCTGATCACCTGCCAGTGAGAGTATTTTTCCCTGCTGAATCAGTTGTGAAACCTCTTCGACAGACTGTAGTTTTTTCATCATTTCATTCCTTGAATTTGAATTCCGTCCCGGGTTTCACTTACCAGCTTTTGAAGACCTCAACGAGGTCACTCTTAAAGCCTTTCGGGTATTTTTCAAAATAACGATACAGTTCGTCGATGGCCTGATCCTGGTTGATATCTCCGGCCTCCAGCTTCTTCCGTGCTCGGTCAATCTGTAACTGGAGGACAAACTTTTCCATTTTGTGCTTCCCTTCGACCATTTCTATCCACTCCTTTCGGTCTTTGGGAGGTATCAGCTCTGACATGGCTTCCATTCCGATATAGTGAAGTTAGTCCGGTACACAACACCGGCTCGATACACTGATATAATCTGAAAATTGCAGGCGAAAGCCTGCAGTTTGTAATTGGGTTTAGTTAAGCGAAATCCGGCCCAGCGGTTGTACGGTAATTTCTTCAGTCAGCTCCTGGTGAGAGAGCACTGCCAGTTCATACAGATCCATTTCCAGCAGCTTGCGGACATAGCGGCGAATATCCATCGAAGTAATCAGCACCGGCTTGTTTTCAAGGTGTCCGATTTTGCCAACCGCAGCTTTGACGTTTTCCACAAACTGGGCTGACTGAGTAGGATCAAGTGCCAGGTAGCTACCGGCAGAAGTCTGACGAATACCACCACGAATAACATCTTCCACATCCTGATCCAGCAGATAAACCGGCAGCATATTATTGCCGTTGCTGTATTTATAACTGATATAGCGCTTCAAACTGCTTCGTACATACTCTGTCAGCTGTACTACTTCTTTTTCCTTGTGCCCCCAGACGACAAGCGACTGAAGGATAGAACGCAGGTTACGGATCGAAATATCTTCCGATACCAGTCGCTGGAAAATTTCGGTAATTTTGTTAACCGGCAACAGTCGCTGAACTTCCTTGATCAGCTCACCAAAACTGGCTTCCATTTTCTCCAGCAGATAACGGGTTTCCTGAATACCGACGAAATCTTCAGCGTATTTTTTCAGTACATGAGCCAGATGGAAAGTCAGGATTTTCGGGGCCGTCATATAACTGACACCGGTCTTTTCCAGTGTTTCCTGCAGGTCTTCCTCAACCCAGAGCGTTTCAAGGTTTGGCAAGAATTCTTCATCAACTTCATAGGGAATCTTCAATACATCCAGATGCTCGCGGGTCTCTCTGGCAAGGACATAGCCTTCCCTGAAGCGTCCGGTTGCAACCGGCACTTCCTGCAGCAGGACTGAATAGGTATTGTCTTCCATCGCTTCATTAAAACGCAGGTGGATTCCCGGGAACGGCACCCCGAGGTCCATATAAAGCGCCTTACGTACCTTGACCAGCTCGTCATTAAGTAACTGTGGTTTGAGGTGCTGCTGAATACTGGCAGGTACATCAATAATCAACGGTAAGGTCTGGGAGAATTCTTCTTGCTGGTCCAGCCGCTGCTTCATCTTGTCCGGAGATTCAGTTGCTGCTGCCATAGCCGGAATATGATCATCGTCTTCCATATCTCCAGCCTGACCTTCCTTCTTCAGCTTCATATAACCGCCACCAGCGATTAATAGCCCTAATGTACAAAAGGTCAGGAACGGGAAGCCGGGTACCAGCGCAAAACCGAACAACAAACCACCACCTGCCAGCAGCGCCTTGGGTTTGTCCAGCAGCTGAACCCCAATCTCATTACCCAGGTCGGAGGAGTCTTCGGAAGATACCCGGGTAACGATAATACCCGCGGTAATAGAGATCAGCAGGGCCGGAATCTGTGAGATCAGACCATCACCCACGGTCAAGATGGAATATAACTGCAGCGCATCTCCTGCCGACATTCCCTCCCGGCTGACACCAATACTGACTCCGGCCAGAATGTTAACAAAGATGATAATCAGACCGGCGATCGCATCACCTTTTACAAACTTCATGGCACCATCCATCGAACCATAAAGTTGAGATTCTTTCTGAACTGCCTGACGTCGAGCCTGGGCTTCTTCCATCTCAATGGAGCCGGCCCGCATGTCGGCGTCGATACTCATCTGCTTACCGGGCATGGCATCCAGCGAGAAACGGGCACTTACTTCAGCCACACGCTCGGAACCCTTGGTGATTACCAGAAACTGAACAATAGTAATAATCAGGAAGATAACCAGACCTACAACCAGGTCACCGCCCACTACGAAGTTACCAAAGACGTATACAATCTGACCGGCATCAGCCTGCAGAAGAATCAGTCGTGTGGTCGTGATGGAAAGCGCCAGTCGGAACAGCGTAGTTACCAGCAGCACCGCAGGGAACGATGAAAATTCCAGTGGCGACTTCAGATAGATAGCCGTCATCAGCAGGATAACGGACAACCCCATATTGGTCGCAATCAGAATATCCACCAGCCATGTCGGCATGGGCAGAATGATCAGGACGATAATCGCCACCAACAGCAAAGCCAGCACAATATCGTTGCGCTGGCCCATTTTCTGCAGTAAGCCGTTTATGCCACTCATAGAAGGCGATTCCGTTTGCCTGTCTGATCAGATACCGGTGCCGGGCTGTCAGGCTTTAACTTTAGTTTTAACTTCAGCTTGTGATTGTTCTTCACCCTTTTGCCGTGCCTTGTAGCGAGCCCGTTTGCTGATCAGGTCAATGGTTCGCATGTCGTCTTTGGGACCGGCACAACTTCTGAATTTATCGGCACTCTTGATACAGTCTTCAGTGCGTCCCTGCTGCAAATAGGTGTATGCCAGCATGCGGTGAATATCCGGATTTTCCGGATCCAGCACTTCCAGCGCTTCAAGCAGAGCGCAGGCTTTATCCAGTTTCTGGTACTGCAGGAAGCAGTAAGACTGGGATAACATCCATTGTCTGAGTACCGGTTTCATGGTTTATACCTGCTGCAATGCTGAACGGGTCAGGTTCACCATGCCCCGCAGCTCAATCGTATCCTGAATAACACCCAGTGCCGTTTTCATGACATTCTCTGCTTCAGGATTCTTTTTAAGTTCGTTTTGCAGCAGCTGCATGGTATTGGCTTCCAGCTCCTGACTTTCCTGCGGTGAAAATGAAGGTAGCGGTTCGTTGGTTGCACCGACACTCACCAGCATCTGATGCTCCGAGCTCTGGCTAAATCCCTGAAGTTTCCAGACTTCAGCAGCTACAACATTCTTGGCAGAGGTTCCGAGCGAAGACTTGGAATCCGGGAAATCACCACCCATTGTCTCCATTGGCTGGTAGGAAAAACTGTCGATTCCCGTTTTAAATGAGGTAAGGTCCATATCCCTGCACTCTTTTCCCTAATCTCACTGTTAATAGTAGGCTTTCTGCCGATAGATAAACTGATTGATAGTGCAAAAGCATATAGACTTTGAATTAAGCAGTTTGCTTTATCAGACTCTGCTTGCAGCTATCTCACAGCTAACATGCTCATCAGCGGTACGATGACAACGGAATGAATGTATCGCTTGAAGCCTCTCTACAGAGGGGTTTCGGCAGGGAGGCAATAACTTGATGGGTTTGAGGGATTTGGCAGCTGCCACGATCATGTTCCTGCTGCTCGCACTACCTGCTGCCCAGGCCGGTTCGGAAACCGAGCATATGGTGCTTCCAGGCCAAAGCTTGTCACGGATTGCCGCAGATTACCGGGTACCACTTGATCTGCTCGTTCGCTACAACAATCTGAACGTTAATCGTCCGATTCAGGTTGGTCAGGTGTTAATGATTCCCCCTGTTGGCTCCGGGCAACAACCTTCTGCTGGCAACTACGGCAGCATGCCCAATATGAACAACAGGGGCATGATGCCTTCTGCTCCAATGGGATCATCAGCCATGCCTCCGGCTGACTGGCACCTGCAGGGAACAGCACCACAGCATGGTTTCAACCCGGCCATGAACGGTACAACACCCAACAACTCCACTCTGCAGGCATTTGGCAATCAGCCTTACAGTTATTACAGCGGTGGCGAACCGATTGCCGATGTTCTCAGCAACTTTGCTTCCAGCCTGTATATCCCGGTTGTGATCAGTGAAGGCGTCAGTGGTCAGGTCAATGGCCGGATTGGCCCGATGGCTCCAGTGGACTTTCTCAACCACCTCGCCAATATCTATGGATATATCTGGTATCACGATGGCCACACTCTGTATATCAATGCCAGCCATGAAGTCACCAAGCGAATCATTAATCTACAGGCCATGACCGTTCCCCAGTTTCGGAACACTCTCAACCGGATGGGTGTGCTGGATCAGCGTTTCTACTGGCGCGAACAACCAAATGAAGGCCTGATCTACATTTCCGGTCCACCACGCTATGTTGATATGGTGGCTGAAACAGCACTGTTACTGGATAGCAAGGAATATGACCGGCAGAACAGTAAACTGACGGTTCGGATCTTCAAACTCAAATATGCCTGGGCGACTGACCGCAGCTTTGCCTTTCGCGATCAGGCTATAACCGTCCCCGGTGTTGCAACTGTACTGCAGAACATTATTAACGGCGGTGGTATTACTACAGGTTCTACCAAAGCAGCCAAAAACATGAACCAGCCTCATGGTATGCAACCAGCACAGACGGTTACCGGAAATAATAAAGGTCAGCAGCCTGGACGAGCCAACCCAATGGCCGGTGATATCGATGGGACTGAAGATGTGATGATCAATGCTGATCCACGTCTTAACGCCATCATTGTTCATGACCTTGAATCACGCATGCCAATGTATGAAGAGCTGATACGCTCGCTGGACCGGCAGACATCCCAGGTTGAAATCAATGTCTCCATTATTGATATCAACCGTACCAGTCTGGATGCTCTGGGTGTTGAGTGGTCAAACAAGCGCCCTTCCGGCAAATCCGAGTTTGGATTTGAGCCCTTCCCCTCCGGCGCAACCAACGCTCCGGCCTTTACTACCGTGTTGTCCGGTACGATCAACTCGCTCCAGGCCAAGATCGAGTTTCTGGCTGAGAGAGGCAAAGCCAAAGTGCTTTCCCGCCCATCCGTACTGACACTGGATAATCTGGAAGCGGTACTCGATAACAGCAGCACCTTTTATGTGAAGGTAGAGAGTCAGGAAGATGCCCAGCTGTTCCCGGTTACCTACGGCTCGGTACTGAGAGTGACGCCCCGTATCGTGGAAGAGCGGTATGGCAAAAAAATTCATCTCAGTGTCAATGTTCAGGACGGTAGCAGTGATGCCAAGCCCAGCATTGATTCTGTCGTCAGTAACAGCTCCATTAGCACTCAGGCCGTAATCAATGAAAATGAGAGCTTGTTGATCGGTGGTTTCTTCCGGGAGTCCGACAGTGAAACCACCAGCAAGATACCGGTACTGGGAGATATGCCGGTCGTTGGCGCACTGTTCCGGTCCGAGTCTTCAGATGTTCAGCAGCAGGTCAGATTGTTCCTGATAACACCCCGGGTAGTTAACCTGTAAACCCGGTTGTTAGTCTAAGGAATAAATTTGGACGAGTGGAGGGAGTTGGCAGAAAACAGCGGAGGAATTACTCGGAATCCTCCGCCTGGGCTTTCTCGATAGCCTTGGCATTGACCTGACGGATGCGCTGCTCCAACGCCTTCATCTGAACATCAATACTGGCATCGATCACACCCAGTTCACTTTCAATAATACAGTCACCAGTCTTGAGTCTTTCATCAGCCACAACATCGATAAAGCCAACGCCACGATAGTCAGCAAGAATTTCACTGGTTCTGGCCTGAACTACAGCAAACTGGGTTGGTGGTACCCGCACAGTGACTGACTTTTCATGACGTACATGCTGCAAGGCATTCTTGACCAGCGATATGACCATTTCCTGATCATCAAACTGGCCCAGAATGCGACGAATACCCGACATCAGAATATTAGCCAGCGTACCTTCCAGTCCTGCCAGGTATTCAATTGAGCGACTGACCATCTTGAACATCTGATCTGCCTGATCGATACGGGCCGACTGAATCCCTTCTTCGTAGCCTTTCTTTTTCTGCTCTTCATACACTTCACGAGCATTCTGCAGAATCAGTTCCGCCTGCTGATTGGCAGCCTCAATGATTTTCTCTGCATCCTGCAGTTCCGCATATTCACTGGCCTTGATCACCCGGGTATCGGGCGCCAGCTGAAAGTCACCGGGTTTCAGGACAAGGATTCGAGCCATTCCCTGTTCACCTCCTGATGAATTTGTAACATGACATCCCTTGCCTGCCCGCTGGCACCGGCAAATTCTTCTGCACCGATATCCAGCTCTGCTTTCCAGCCTGCCGGCAGTTTCAATTGCATTCGGGTTCTCAAACTTCGGGATTCCGAAGACAGTGCCGCGCCCATGCAGTGAAGCCCTGTACGCAGCATCTGATTCTGAAAACCGGCCATATCATTCCAGTCGATTCTGAAGTCAAAGGCTGTGAACTGCTCCAGTTTTAAATGGCTGGCATGTTTCATGACCAGGTCGTAATAGCCCTCACCGGCATGTTCTTTCAGGACTTCACGATCCTGCTTGCGTATAACGGCCCTTAACACTTTACGATTAGCCACCATGCCGAGAGTTCGGGCCAACTGTGTGATGGCATCCATATCCAGCAGTGCAACAGAGCGAACTCCCTGAACCAGATCAAACTCATACTGGTTTTCAAGCTTGAAGTGACGAATAAGAAAGCGGTTTAACAGTGTCTCGCAGCGAGGTGAGGTTTTAAGGCGGACAATCATCTTGCCGCCTTTCATATCTTCAAGCCAGGAAGCATCGATATAATCAAGCGGGCAGAAATTAAAGCTGGTAATTTGCTCCAGCTGCGACGCAGACACCATATCCGTCATGCGCCAGCACCTTCACCACCTTTTACAGCTTTAGCAGAACCCTTGCCCTTTTTGGCTTTATCTTTGCTGCCTTTTTTCAGGTAGTGCATCCAGAACAATACAATACAGCCCATCACTGCGAGTAACAGCAGTACAAACAGGGTCACAAACAGGATTTGCAGCCGTATCAGGCTGTCGGGGCTGGTTTCAATTGAAAGGAAACTCTCTGAAGCAGAATTGAACTTGCCAAACCCGGCACCATCAGCAACCGGGAACAGCGATACCGTAATCTTATCCAGTGTCAGACCTTCAATACTGTTGGCAACCAGTGTTTTAACTTTCAGAGAGAAGCCGGACAACTCCAGCTCAGGGGTGTATTTGATAAAGACCGATGCTGAAGAGGGATAACCGACATCATCCAGATTATTCCCTTCATGAGGCAAAACCACATGCACCCGGGCAGTTATAACACCATCAATCATGGAGAGTGTGGATGACAGCTCCTGGGACATGGAGTAGGTGTAGCGAGCACGTTCTTCGGTCGGAGAAGAAATCAGACCATCTTTAGGAAATATTTCACCGACTGAAGAAAATTTATCCTTCGGATAACCTTCAGCCTTGAGGATTTTGATGGAACGGGAGGCATCATCAGTCGGTACCGTCAAACTGACCATCTTGTCCTTATCCAGTGCCTTCTCGACCTTGATGCCATGATCCATCAGCACCGAAAACATTTCATTGCCTTCGCGCTCGGTCAGCCCGGAATAGAGTTCAACCCGGCACCCAGCCAGGAAAAGCATGGTAAAGACAAGGAGTGCCTGCTTCAGCCTGTTCAAAGTATGCTCCCTGTAAGCAATATTCCCTTTACTTCTCAAGCACACCTGAAGCAGCCTGGCTGCACGACTCAGGAGAGTTACTGGTTCTTTAGCAGTGATTCAAGGTTCTGCGTTGACTTGGAAACGATCTTACCCACCAGATCTTCTGTTACCTGCAGTTTGGCCAGAGCCTGCTGAGTCTCGATAATGTCCTTGGTACTCATGATCTCACTGGAATTCATTTTCTGATGAATATTGGCCGCCTGACCTTCAATATTGTCTCTGACGCCCTGGAATCCCTGTAAAATTTTATCACCCAGAGTCGGCTTGGATGCCTGCTCAGTGCCATCCAGTTTGTTAACTGCATCGGGTAATTCTGCCGGTGTTTGCTCCTGTGGCTGCTGCCCGGCATTCATCAGTTTATCGAACTGATCTGCCGAGTCCGCATCCGGTGTCTGTTCGGGAGCAAGACCTTTTCCCGGTTCCAGCGAATCCGGTTGTATGCCTCCACCGGTACCGATCATATTATCGGCCATACCGTTCACCTCTTGAAACCATCCCTGAAGCGTCGAACTGCAACAATCTCCAGTATATTTATTACAGTTTAGTCAATACTCACGGACTTATTATGCGATTCTAGCCTTTGGCCTGTTCGTGGAGCCTGGCCAGCAAATCCAGCATGGTGGCCAGGCCAGATGCTGTACATTCTTCCGGGGTAACAAATACCGACAAAATCAGGGCATCATCCTCTGTCATTGCCGGCTGCACATGAAAAGGCAGGTTCTTTTTGTAGTGGCAAGCCTCCAGTACATTTTTCATGACAGACAATGAACCGAAGGTATCGACCTGGCGCATGAGATAAACCAGCAGAAAATCTTCCCGGTTCTCAATAAAGAATGCACCCTTGTGCTCAAAGTCGATGTGCACCAGCCCGGCAGCATCAAAGCCCAGACTATCAAATCCGATATTCTGGCCGAACTCATTCAGGGCGCTATCAATAAACTCAGCCATTAGTCAGCCCCCATCCCTTTTGATGAGTAGAACAAATCAGAAATCGAAGTCATCGTCATCATCCCATTCATCATCGTCTTCATCTTCGCCTTCTTCTTCAATTTCTATTTTTTCGTCCAGTACTTCCTGTACAACATTCAACAGGGTTGTTTTTTGCTCTCTTTCGGCAAACAGCTCTTCAGGTATTTCACGAACCATTTCCATCAGCTGAGTCAGAAATGCAATCTGCATATGCAATTCTGTAACCTGAAGCTCATCCATAATACGGTTCACTTCAACTTCTGTTACCCACTGCTGCTCAGCAAACCGAAAAAACTGTTCTGTCAGAGCAAGAGCTGTTAACGCCATTATTTTGTACCCTACCCGTCACTCAATCTTAATAAGGTGAAGACCTTGCAATACGTTCCAGCTTGTCAACAGTCATCGCACTCAGCTCAACAAATGTTTTAATAACTTTTCCGCCCTGCATTGTTTTAATAAAGTGAGATAACTGAGCGTGATCCATTGCATGGCTTTCTGCTGCCATTTCGGCTGAAGCTCCCGCCATAACAGTATCAACTACACGATACGCTTCTTCCGGAGAAGAGGCTCTGGTACTGATTTCGGATACAGCTCGCTGAACAGAGGACATATTTAACGGATCAAGAATGGCAACCAGCGTATCCCCCATAAAATCACGGGCATACTGTTTTTCATCATCATTAAACCCACTGTCATGCAGGGAGCGGGTAACATTTTTGGTGATTTGTACCGCAGTTTGATCCAGTCCATCACGAGCCTGCTGAACCCGTTCTTGATACTCCTGATCCCCCTTAGAGAACTGAGCTAGCAGGTCGAGAAGTTCATCCTGGTGCCCAGGGTCTCTGGAATAGTCACCGGCAAGTCTCCGCAAGTCTTCAGCCGAGGCATTTTTCAGACGGGCTGCATCTTTGAGGAAACTTTTAACATTTTCTAAAGGTGGGAGGTCAGGAACCTGCTCAAGCTTTCTCTGCAGCTCTTCTTCAAGTTTTTTATCGAATTCTTCTTCACTATCAATATCCATGGTGGAAGTGGATTTGATATTTGCTGCTATTTCTTCTGCAGCATTCATTGCAGCAGCTAAAGGAGAGGGAATACCTGACTTGAATGTAGCTACGTCACCCTGAGAGGATACTGTGGTCTGTTGAATACCATCAGATTCACCAACAGAACCTCCGGGACTGGTAAGAGCAGACGGAGTTCCGACCTGTATCTGCCCTATCCCTGACATATAGCATCCTTTTCCCGGAGGTTATCGGTCAAAACATCAAGAGCGGATAATGCTCTTCTCAGTTTCATGCTTGGCACGAATAATCTCGGCCATGGCACTCTGCACACTTCGAACCATATCCTGCATGGCATTCATAAATTCAGTGTCAGACTGAGCCGAGTTTTCATAGGTCTTTTGATAAGCCTCATGCTCTTTAACTTTGGCATCATGCTTTGAGGCCTCAAAGTTAAACGCTGCAGCAGCCAGTCCACCAGCACCGGTAACCGCACTGCCTGCAGCTGTTGCTCTGGCGCTCGCGATTTGAGCCGAACCCGGATCAGCACCTTTTAATGCTCCCAAAGACACACCGGCACTGGCTATCTGGGCAGCATTCTGAACCACAGCACCGATAAAGCGTTTGGTAGCGGCAGCCTTCATTTCCTTGGCCTGATTCAGAATTTCATTTTTTGCGGCCTCATAGCTGACAGCCCGTGATTCCTTGGCCATTTGACGATTACTGTTAGCCATCTTGTGCATAATGGCCATCACCTGATAGATATCGACGTAGGCTTCTTCCGAGGATGTATCATAGTTAGCCAGGGCAGGAATATTCTGCCTGGCCAGCTTATCTGATTCGATTTCTTCTTTGGCCTGCTCATCGACACCACTCGCAGCCTTGCGTACTTCTGACTTATCCTGTCTGTTCTCAAGACGACGCTGTGAACCCAGTGCAGACTCAGCTTCCAGTTCTTCTTCGGTTTGAACACCCGGAGCTGGCGCCAATCCAGCCAGAGGGTTTTTACGGACTTTCTTGTTATTTCGTCCATCGGCAGCTGAAGCATCAGTACCCTCTCTGGCTTCTTCAGCACTGCCTGTATCCTGCTCTCCGGCAGCAGAACGAACCTGTGATTTGTCCTGGCTCTGATCAAAGCGGCGCTGGGTGCTTTCAGCAGAGTCCAGTTGCTCCGGATTTACTTCTCCATCAGCCTGAGCAGATGAAAAAGCGCCTTGCTTTGCTTCTGCCCGGTTATCAGCTCTAGAACTGTCAGCTGAGCGGTTATTACCGGTTTCATGATCATTTTGACCGAGAGCTGTACGTAACTGGGATTTGTCTTTGTGATTTCGTTCAAGTTTCTGCTGTAAACCACCAGCGGACTCTGTTTCCAGCTCCTCAGGTGTCAGCTCTCCGGCCAATGCCGCCAGCGCAACAACAGGGTTCTTTTTAGGCTGCCCTTTGCGCTGCTGAGGAGGTTGAAAATCAAACAGCAACTCACCCACCTCTCCCTGGGCAGTGGCAAAGTTACTGGGTGTTAATACCTGACTTGGTGCATCGAGCCTGTGGGCCTGGCCTGCGGCATTTCCTGCTGTCGCTACTGCTGCGCCATCCCGGGATACAGTAACACCCTCTGTCGAGGTCAACACACCTCGCGATACAGTGCTGGCTTCAGTACTCTTCCCGGCCTCTGGATTACTTCCGGGTAACGGGCTGAAATCGGGTCCGCCAATGCGGTCTGATGAAATCGGTCCTGACATAACCTAACTCCCTGTCATCTCGTCCTTATTTCAAAAACTCAGGCCCGCATGGAGCGGCTGATTTGTGATTTGGTGTCATGGGAAGCTGAAATAATCTGGGTCATTGCAGCAATACCTTCCTGCATTTCCTCAAGAAGTTTTTTCAGTTCCTCAGATGTCTCTTCCATAATTTGGCCATTGCGAAGAATAAATGCCTGTATTTCCTTAGCTTCGGCTCTCAGAATCTCGGCATCCTTGGTATATTTTGCTGTTGCGATACCTGCTGAACCCTGGCCTACCTGACTACCGGCCTGAATCAAGACGGCAACTTTTCGAACAATATTGGCCATTTTGGCAGCTTTTGCAGCCACACTACTCGCGGTAGCAGCCGTATTTGCTGTTGTAGAACCGGCATTCGCAGCAGTACTCGCAGCACTGCCCGCAGCACCAGCAGCACCACCGGCAGCACCCACGCCCATGGAACCACCCACAGAGAGAATCGTTACCAGTGCCGCCCAGAAAATACTGGCAGCCAGCTGGCCTTTCTCGGAGTCACCGAAAATCTGGTTCATCCAGCCACCTGTTTCACTGGAAATCTGCATGGTTAACATGATAGCCATACCTGCCATCATCAGACCCAGACCAACCAGAGCAGGAGCGGTTGCTCCACCCGTTAAAATCGTCGATGCAGCAAGCGCCACAATTGCAACAGCCATAACCGCAACAGCAATCCAGCCGAAGATCTTTCCTATTAACCCCGATTTTTCAGCCTTTTTCATTTTGGCAATTGTATCGAGAATCTTCTGCATCCGATCTTCATGTAACTTCTGGTTTTCGGCTTTTGTGATTGCAATAGTTTCCTCACTAAACTTCATGCGTCGGTCAGTCAGCTTACTCTGCATTTCCATTAACTGGAGGGTTGCTTCTTCCGGGTCAGTGATTTTTCCTGAAGCAATATCAGCTTGCAGCTTTTTCAAATCACCCTCAATCTCCTTGATCAGCTCTGGAGGCCCATCCTGTAAACCGCTTAATTGAGCTCTCACCTCAAGTGCATGATGTTCAAATACCAATGATTGAAGAGGTTTGTTTTTGAACTTGTCCACTCCCTGCTTATAGATGTCAAGTGCCTGTGAAGCGAGTTGCTGTCCCCTTTGCTGGGTTTTCAGATCACTTCCGGCCTTGCCTGTAGCCTGAGCTTCTTCTGTTTCCGCAGTTTGTGCATCAGCAGCCGCTTTGGTCTGGGCTGTGGTCGGGTCTGTTTTCTTTTTCCCTGTGCCGACAGTCACATTGCCACCTGCCAGCGCTTCTTTGGGAACAGAACCCTCTTCCGCTACCTCACCACCCTCAGGAACAGCACCGGCATTTCCCTCTGTTGCAGCTGCTTTATCAAAAGTCGCAGAATCAACACTTTTAACATCCAGCCCTTTCAGAGTCTCATTCAGGGAAGCTGCTACTTTGGGGTCATTCGCATCAACTTTAGGCTGAGACAGACGAGGAGGGGTGTTCTTGAGATTGTCTGCTGTTTTTTCTGTATCAGCATGACTGATTGTCAGATTTTTCTGGGCTGGCTGCTCATTTTTACGCTGAACCGACTGAGCGTATTCCAGCTTGGCAGATTCGGCAATATCGGCGGTTGACCGGATATTCTGCTGCTTGTCCTGATCTCTGGAGGGATCGAAACCGGGAATCTGGGATCCCGGATTGGAAGAAATAGGTCCTGACATAACTGCACTCCCTGCACTTCTGTCAGCTTCAGGCAGAAGCTGCTTGCATTAATGCCTCTGCCCGAGCTTTGTCCTCGGCATATTCAGCACTGTCACCGGCCCACTCGATGGCCATTTCATAGGACTGGCGAGCCTTTTCCTTATCACCCTGCCCCATATGGCAGTCACCGATGTACATCATGGCACGGGGATCATCACCATCAAGAACTGCGGCATAGGTAAATACTTCGATTGCAGATTCGTACTCCTTCAACATCTGCTGGCAAGCACCCATTCCAAGGTAGTACTTTTTATTGAAGTGATCGTAAAAGCAGAGGAACTGAAACACCTTCAGAGCTTCATCAAACTTGCCACCCTGATAAAGATTGAAAGCGACACTATAAATAGCTTCCATAGTGTCATCATTCATATTTTTTAAATCTTTGAATGTGCCACCTTTACCAAAGTATTCGAGGAGCTTCTCTTCCAGCCCCTCATCATTCGCAGCATTTTCCATTTCAGGTGTGACCACAATACGACCCTCCGTTGATCATTCTTTACTTAAGGTTAGCTGTCAGAGTATTCAATGACTGGAAGTACTTTTGAGTGAAGTTGGATACCTGCTCAAAAGCCTGGTTATATTTGTTCATGGTTGATTGCAGGCGGGTCAAGTCCAGCTGAGAAGAACTCGAAAGAGATTCAATTTTACCTTTCAATCCTTCAATATTAACATCCCACTGTGCCGAATTATGCTTGTTATCACCGCCACTTCCGTCAGTTTTGGCTCCCATCATCTTCCAGAAATCAACCATATCCTGATCCATTTTACTGCTTCCAGAACCGGCCTGATTTTTCTTTTCCCTGGCACGCGCCAGCATCTGGTTAGCCTTATCAAGTGTTGCGTTTTTTGCCTGAACACCCTTGATACTGCCTTCAAGCTGGTTTTGAAGCAGAGATGAGCGCTTGACCATTACAGCCATCATGAGCGACTGTAGATCGACATTATCTAGATCAACATCATCCCCATTACGAACCTTATCCATTAAATCTGGAGCAGGTCCCTTGTAATTAACACCATCCCAGTTACCCGGATTGCCACCAGCTCTTAGCAAGAAGAATGGGCCCAGAATCTTAACAGTCTCTTTCTCAATACCCTGAAGTTTATTGAGATTCGGAACCTTACCTAGAATTACCTCTTCAAGGTCATCCAGCTCCTGCTTTTGAATCTGGGCACGCTGGGCAGCATCAGCCATACGGCGGATGGTTTTGATATTTTCTCTGGAAAAGCCTGCCTGGCGCAGTTTTCTGGCGCCATCTCCACTGACTCTTTCGTCCAGCGGCTCGAAAGCCTTGGTATCAACACTGTTAAAATCGACACCAGGTGCAGACTGGGTATCAACAGGTCCTCTTATACCCATTGGAATCTCCCTTCCTTACTAAAGCTGATCACTGTCCATACAGCTATTTTTAACTGTAGCATCTGAATCAAGACACTGTTTTCTCACACCTCAATGAGAGAGCTGTGCCTGATAGTTATTGCTTCCGGGCTTCTTTCTGTAATTTCTCTTGATTAAAGATTTTTTCGAGAGACTCTCCTACCTTTTTGCTACTGAACTTATAGATCTTCAGTGCTTTGGAGAATTTCTCACTTTGATAGTTTTTGAACTGACCTGAATCATCAGATAACTCAGAAAGAATTGCACGGCGCACTTCGGCTTCATCTTTATCTGTCAATTTGTATGAAGAAGCCAGATCAATATCTGCTCTGACTGCCTTGATCCAGAAATCCAACCTTGCCTCACTGACTTTGGCATCTTTCAAAATTCTTTTTTCATCATCGGCACTGTATTCCGGAATAAATCCAGCAATGTCCAGATGAGCTGTAGTAACCTGAGGAGGAGACTTTGGAGCAGAAGTGGTAGTACTGGAAACAGGTTTCAACTCGACTTCAGTACTGCTTGTAGAAGGTAAGGAGGCTGAAGATTTAGATGTAGTGGAAACAGAACTCGTTGAAACCTGAGATACAGGATCATCGCCATCATCAAGATCATCCGTAGTCGAGTCATCCTCTTGCTGAAGCGCATCGAGTTTAGCTTGTAGAGCCGCATTTTCCCGCTCCAGTCGCTTGCGCTCTTCATCAGCATCGTCTTGCTGTATATCACTGCTGCGAGAAGTTTTACCAAGGCCATCAGTATCATCCGGGGTATCCGTTGAAGAGTCTGACGAAGACGAGCTGACCTTGGGTTTATTCTCTGGCTCGGATTTGTCTTTATCAGTATTGGGATCACCAGGGTTAGGAGCCGGTGCAGGCTGGGAAGAGTTAGTCTCGGCAGCTATCATCATACCCAGCCCAAGCCCCAGCGCAAAAGATCCAGCAATAACAAGTCCAACCCCTAAACCTATACCTCCCGTCGCGGCTCCAACTCCAACAATTGCAGCAGCAAGGACAGCCAAACCTATACCCAGACAAATCGCAGTTTTATGCTTCTTTAAAAAGCCCCATAACTTTGACAAAGCACCCTTGGGCTCTTCCAGTCTTTCAGAAAAATCGTCTCCGCTTACAGAGTCCAGATCATCTTCTGTTACAGGCTGTTCAGATGTAGTACTGGCTTCTTCCAGTGCTCTTGCCTGCTCATCATCAGAAAAAGTTCTGGAAGGCCGTTCTAAGCGTGGGCCTCCTGATTGATCTGAATACTCATCAGAGAAATCATCGGTCACTGATAAATCGTCAGAATCTGTACTCCCCACACTCTCCGTGTCAGAGTATTCGTCAAATTCATCATAATCATCGGTATCATAACCACTGTCATAGCCATTGGAAGAAACTTCATCATCATTAACTGGCCTTTGTCGCAGCCTGTCACCAATAGCTCCAGATACATCTCTCAGACCATCACCAAGCCGCTGACTACCATTACGCGCAACATCAAATAATCCATCACGCAAGTTTTGACCATGCTGTTTGAATGAGTTACCGACATCACGAGGCAATCTGGAGAGATCAGGGCCATCCGTACGCCTTGCTGGACGTTTTCGATGTCCCTTAGGACGATGTCTGACGGGTTTGCCTGACTTTTGATTCTGCTCTTCCAGAAAACCACTCAACAGATCCCGCCCTTTCTCTTTGATTTCTTCTTCCAAAGGAGAACCCGTTGGAGTTGTTGTTTGGAGAGGCGGGGGATTATCAACAGGCGACCCTTGGTTACGAACCTTGGGTTTAATTGAAATCCTGGGGTTAACTTCTGAAACAGTGTGCTCATGCAGAGGCGTTTTGATTTTCTGCCGGGCTTGAGCGTCCTTTACAACATTAAGAAGATTTGGTTTGGTCTTCTGCGGAGGTGCTTTAGTGACCTTATGGCCATGGAAAACCCCTTTTTTGGACTTTGGAATTGTGAGTTCGGCACGCGCAGAAACGCCGTGCGGTCCGGCCTGGCCCGATACTCTTCCAAGAGGTCCACTCATAGTATCCCTACTTCCCGTCAGTTCCCTTGTGCGGGAATACAATAATTTTTGAACAAAACGGCTTGATTCCAAATCCAATAAGGAAAGCCGCTTTTATCAAAACGTACTCATATTAATGTTAGATGATTATTAAAAACCGGCTTAATTTGATTAAAAAACGATCAATTAGTGATTAATTTTCTTTTCTTTAATAACTTTTTGGAAATTAAATTGAGTTATTTATTTAGATTAATTTTTTTTAGCCTGATAATTACTATTCTTGCTGTCTCTTATTTATTTTTTTCAGAAAAGTCGGAACAGTCTGACCAAGTAAATTCAGGTTCTCCAGAATTTCACTCGTTGAAAGTCGCTGCGGTTCCATTAATCGGATCATCGCCACTCTATATCGCACTCGAAAAAGGCTACTTCGAGCAAGAAGGTTTGCATGTGTCATTTGTCAGTTTTCAGGCTGCCCAGCATGTGGCTGTAGCTGTGGCAAGTGGTGAGGCTAATATCGGTGTCACGGGCCTGACTGCCGGCTTTTATAATCTGGCAGCTGATGGCAGCCTGAAAATCATCGGCGGCCAGTCAAGAGAATATAAGGACTGGCCCGGGTCAATGCTGGTTGCCAGCAAGCAAGCCACTGAAGACGGGCTCTCAGCGGTTGAAGATCTACCCGGACATAGCTTTGCAATCACCCAAATGGGCTCAACCTTTCACTACATGCTGGGCCAGTTGGCAGACAATAGAGGCTTTGAGCTGGAGCAAGTCAGGCTATCTCCCGTTCACACTTTGCCAAATATTATTGCCGGAATAAAAAGTGGGCAGATTGATGCCGCTATACTGCCCCCCCAGATTGCCAGCAAGCTGGCTGAAGCTGGCTTGGCTCAGCCCATAGAAAGAATCAGTGATATATTTTCATGGCAACTGGGCGCGATTTTTTCCAATAGCCAGCTATTTGAAAATAAACCTGACCTTTTGAAACGGTTTCTTCGAGCATGGACAAGAGCAGCCAGAGAGTACAATGCAGCGTTTGGCCCGGATCAACAGGCGGTTACCCCGGAAACTGTTGCCCTGAGCGAGCTCATTAGTCGTACAGTAAAACCAGAGATGTCACCCGAATTGATTCGTCAGAATGCCGTTTATATCCACCCTGAAGCTGGGCTTGATATAGAGGATATTCACCGTCAGCTCCGCTGGTACCAAAAAGCAGGACTGGTAAAAGCGGATATTGATTCCAGCCAGTTTATTGCAACCGACCTGCTGGATCAGATACCGGACTCAACAGACGAATGACAATAGCTATTCAGGAAATAAGCCACAGTTTTAACCAGCTGAAAGTACTGGATAGCATTACTCTTTCCCTAGAGCCTTATCTCACTCATATTCTGATCGGGCCATCAGGTTGTGGCAAAACAACACTGCTGCAAATTATTGCCGAGCTTATTCAGCCTGACAGTGGTCAGGTCTTGTTACCTGACAGCTCAAATCGTACCGCCCTCATTTTCCAGACACCGACTCTGATTCCATGGCTGACAATAAAAAGTAATATTGAGCTGATGATCAAGACGTTACCGCTCAGTTCGGAAACAGCTCAAACCCGGGTCAGGCAGGTTTTAAGTCAAGTCGGCTTACAACAGTTCAGCGCCTGTTACCCCCATGAGTTATCCGGCGGCATGCAACAACGTGCTGCTTTTGCCAGAGCAATGGTAACCCAACCTGATCTGTTATTAATGGATGAGCCTTTTTCCGGGCTGGACGCCATCAGTCGCAGGCTATTGGGAGAAGAGTTATTACTTGAACAAGCATCATCCCGGCTACAACTCATGGTCACGCATAACCTGGAGGAGGCTGTTTTATTGGGAGACAAGATACATATTGTATCTCCCCGTCCGGGCCGGATCATCAAGTCAGTTCCAAACCCTGTTGTTGCTGCCGATCGGTTATCTGAGGATGCCCAACCGAAGCTCTTCAAGTTACAACAAGAGCTGTGGCGGATCCTGCGACAGGCAATGAATGAGTCTGTTGCATCATGACCCGGTTTCATCCCGCTCTGCCATTTCTGCTGATATTCCTGCTGTGGGAACTGGCAACTGCTTTTGCTCTTATTCGCCCCACACTGCTGCCATCACCTGCAACTGTACTCATAACCTTGATGGCAGAGCTCACTTCAGGTCCGCTTCTTGAAGATATTACGATCTCCCTGACGCGTTTAGGCCTTGGCTGGCTAACCGGTTTTTCTGCCGGGCTGTTACTGGGTATCTCGATGGGAATATCTCCAGCCCTTAGAAATACCCTCAAGCCCTGCGTATCAGCCCTGTTTGCTATCCCCAAGATCGCACTATTGCCCTTGTTTATTATCTGGCTGGGTATTGGAGAAACGGCCAAAATCACCACCATAGCCTTTGGCGTTTTTTTCCCTACCGTTATTAGCGTCTGGACAGGGATGAATACAACGCCACAATCATTGCTGGTGATGGCCCGTAGTTACCAGGTATCGCCACTACGCCAGATTATCTATATTCAGCTGCCAGCTGCACTGCCCACAGTAATTGCCGGCCTGCGTATTTCTGTCTCGCTGGCAATTGTGCTGCTGGTCGCCGCCGAAATGCTGGGCACCGAACACGGTGTAGGTGCCTATATTCTCACTGCGGGCTCTCTGGTTCAGACAGATAAACTGATAGCCGGTGTTCTGATTCTGGCAATATTGGGACTACTGGCAGGAAGCCTGATTAATCTGCTGGAAGTCTATTTATTGAGAAACCATCAACTCAGTAATAGCTGATTTTACCGACACCTTTGCCGCAAACCCTTAACCACCTTATAATCACCCCGCTTTACACCCACCGACACAGGTAAAACACCTATGAGCTTTGCTGATATTTCTGCCGGGCGGAATCTTCCTGACGACATCAACGTTGCCATCGAAATCCCGGCCAACAGCAGCAACCAGATCAAATACGAAATCGACAAGGACAGCGACTGCCTGTTTGTCGACCGTTTCATGGCCACCCCGATGTTCTACCCGGCCAACTACGGTTACATTCCTCAGACTCTGGCTGATGACGGTGATCCGCTGGACGTTCTGGTTGTTACTCCGCAGCCGGTTTTGCCGGGTAGTGTGATCCGCTGCCGTCCGGTTGGCGTACTGAACATGAGCGATGAAAGTGGTGAAGACGCCAAGCTGATCGCTGTACCTCACGACAAAGTAACCCGCCTGTACAGCGACGTAAAAGAATACACCGACCTGCCTCAGCTGCTGATCCAGCAAATCGAGCACTTCTTCGAGAACTACAAGGATCTGGAAGAAGGCAAATGGGTCAAGATCGATAACTGGGCTGACAGCGCTGCTGCCCGCGAAGCTATCATCAAGTCTGTAGAAGCCTACAAGACCGCCTGATCGCAACATATCCCTGTCTGTTCCGGACCTTTCGCAGGTCCGGAGCAACCGTACTTGCCTCCGTCCGTATCCGTCTTACAATTGTTGCAACTCCGTTCAAACTAAAAGCCTGAATACATGGATAAAACAGATAATACGATGGGACTGTGGAGCCGGCTGTTACTGCTCCTTGGTTGCCTGATGGTCATGACCGCCGCTCAGGCGGATCTTAAATCCCTGTTTGGTTCAGGTACCGCAAGCAATGACTTTCTTAGCGTGGATGAAGCTTTCCAGCTGGAAGGGACATATGACGGCCAGAATGCCATTCTCTACTTTACCGTTACGCCGGAATATTACCTCTATAAAGACCGCTTCCGGTTTAAAGCCGATTCCACTCAGGATACGCTTGGTTCTCCTGAATGGCCTGATTCGGTCCTGAAATACGACCAGTTTCAGGAACAGGATGTTCAGGTATTTACTGAAGATTTTTCACTGGCGCTGCCTCTCGCATCAACAGCCACCGAACCACTGCTGACCGTAACATACCAGGGGTGTGCGGAAGCCGGACTCTGTTATCCGCCGAAAACTGTCACACTGGCATTAAGCCGTATTTCAGCGCCAGCAGTATCTGTATCAACTGTTGCCGTTAAGCAGGAACAGGCCTCTCCTTTTATTAACAAGCCGGTTCAGACAAAAACTGAAGAAAAACCGGCCGGGTTCAGCCTGTTCTCCGAGACCTCACTGTTTGCCACTCTGGCCGGTTTTTTCCTTGCCGGAATCCTGTTAAGCCTGACGCCCTGCGTACTGCCCATGGTACCTATCCTTTCCAGCATCATTGTTGGTGCCGGGGAAGTCAGCCGCAAGCGTATGCTGTTGCTGACCATCTGTTACATCCTCGGCATGGCTGTCATGTTTACTCTGGCCGGAGTACTGACTGGCCTGTTCGGCGCCTCACTAAACCTGCAGGCCCAGTTACAGTCCCCCTGGGTACTGATTCCGTTTGCAATCCTGTTTGTTATTTTCAGCCTTTCCATGTTCGGGCTTTATGAACTGCAGCTCCCGGCCTTCCTGCGTGACAAGCTGGAAAGCAAGGCCAATAAACAGCAGGGTGGCAGCCTTTCCGGGGCACTGTTACTGGGCGTTTTCTCCAGCCTGGTAGTCTCGCCCTGTGTTTCAGCTCCGCTGGCAGGGGCTCTGGTCTACATCAGCACAACCGGCAATGCCCTGCTTGGTGGCTCGGCACTGTTCTCCCTGGCGCTTGGCATGGGATTCCCGCTGCTGCTTATCGGTATCGGTGGCAGTCAGTTGATACCCAAAGCCGGAAACTGGATGAATGGCGTGCGTGCAGCATTTGGTGTGTTGCTGCTGGCCGTTGCACTCTGGCTGATTGAGCGCCTGATTCCTGCGAGCCTGAGTGTTTTCCTCTGGGGTTGCCTGCTTACAGGCAGCGGTATTTATCTTGGCGCACTCAATTTTACCGGTTTGAAAGGCTTTGCCGCCCTGCGTCAGACCATCGGCATTATTCTGCTGGTTATTGGTGCTTCACAGCTTGTCGGGGCACTGAAAGGTGCCGAAGATCCGCTACAACCGCTGGCTACTGCAGAATTCAGTTCAGTAGCCAGTTCTGCCATTCCAGTCAGCTCCGAGCTGGTATTTCATACCATTACCGATCCTGCTGAGCTGCAAACCGAGCTGGTCAAGGCTCAACAGCAGGGACGAGTGGCCATGGTCGACTTTTATGCTGACTGGTGTATCAGCTGCAAAATCATGGAGCGCGAGCTATTCCCCAAGCCGGAAGTGAAATCCCAGCTGGATAAAATGTATCTGATTCGTGCAGATATCACAGCCAATACTGCGGCTCAGCAGACACTGCTAAGTCGCTATCAACTGTTCGGACCTCCATCATTAATTTTCTTTTCGAAGGAAGGTGAAGAACAACCGGCACTACGGATTCAGGGAGAACCTGACCTGAAGCAACTGGCTAACACTCTTCGCAAAGCAACTGAACTTTAGCCGTTACAATCTGTCACATATTTAGCTAAGATTCGGCGGCTAAAACCCTGTAACGTGCTAATAACGTGCTGTAACACGTCACCGGTGGACAGTCACAAGTGCTTTCGGCAGAAT
Source organism: Spongorhabdus nitratireducens (assembly GCA_947387575.1). GTDB lineage: Bacteria > Pseudomonadota > Gammaproteobacteria > Pseudomonadales > Endozoicomonadaceae > CANDOC01. The sequence goes on along the minus strand of CANDOC010000009.1, from coordinate 72,707 downwards.
GCTGAAAAACAGCCATATACGGGAAACACCTCCTTCCTGAAGTTTCGAAATGGCGGTATTTCCCTGGCGAATAAACATACCGAAGCCTCTTACATCAAACCTGTAAGGCTTCGGGTCATAACCTGAACCTTTGCTTCCCCAGTTTTCCCGGAATCCGTAATGGCTAAAATTTTGCTACTGAACGGCCCTAATCTCAATCTGCTCGGCAGTCGCGAGCCGGGGATTTATGGTGCTGATTCACTTCCGGCCATTACCGAAAAACTGGCCGCTCAGGCTCGGGCTGAAGGTCATGAGTTACTGGATTTCCAGAGCAATACCGAAGGGTTTCTGGTCGATCGCATCCATGCTGCCAGAGACGAAGATATTGCCTACATCATCTTTAATCCGGCTGCATATACTCATACCAGTATTGCTTTGCGGGATGCCCTGCTGGCCGTTGGCATTCCGTTTATAGAAGTCCACCTGTCGAATACCCACAAGCGCGAGCCCTTCAGACATAAATCCTACTTTTCGGACATTGCCGAAGGTGTGATCTGCGGACTCGGTGCTTACGGTTATGAACTTGCCCTGATGTCGGCGCTGAAGCACATTAGCCACAAGCAAAACCAGCACTGACAAGACATTTTACCTGCGAGCCAATCCATGGATATCAGAAAAGTCAAAAAACTGATCGAGCTTCTGGAACAGTCCGGTATCGATGAACTCGAAATACACGAGGGTGAGGAATCCGTTCGCATCACCCGTCATACCCAGCAACAGATCGTAGCCCAGCCTGCAATGCAAGCTGTTGCTGCTCCGGTTGCTGCCGCAGCACCTGCTGCTCCTGCTCCGGCACCTGTAGCGGCTGCCGCTGCTGCTCCGGCTCAGGACGATGTACCAGCCGGTCATCAGGTGAAGTCACCCATGGTAGGTACTTTCTATCGTGCAGCTTCTCCGACTGCAGCGCCTTTCGTCGAAGTGGGCCAGACCGTGAAGGAAGGTGACCCACTGTGCATCGTGGAAGCGATGAAAATGATGAACCAGATCAAGGCCGACAAGTCCGGTACTGTCCAGGCCATCCTGGTGGAAAATTCACAGCCGGTCGAATTTGACCAGCCTCTCATCATCATTGCCTGAGTGACGCAGCCATAGCCATGTTGGAAAAAGTACTGATCGCCAACCGCGGCGAAATTGCCCTGCGTATACTGCGGGCCTGCAAGGAACTGGACATCAAGACCGTTGCTGTTCATTCCCGTGCTGACAAGGATCTGATGCACGTTCGTCTGGCTGACGAGTCAGTCTGCATTGGCCCGGAATCAGCGACAGAAAGTTATCTGAATATTCCGGCGCTGATCAGTGCCGCGGAAGTGACCGGTGCGTCCGGCATTCACCCCGGCTATGGTTTCCTCGCTGAAAATGCTGATTTTGCCGAGCAGGTTGAGCAGAGCGGATATAAATTTATCGGTCCCAGCGCAGACGTTATTCGTCTGATGGGTGACAAGGTTTCTGCTATCAACGCCATGCGTAAAGCCGGTGTTCCGACAGTTCCGGGTTCCAACGGCCCGCTGACTGAAGATGCCGCACGCAGCAAGCGGATTGCCCGTGAAATCGGTTACCCGGTTATTATCAAAGCTGCCGGTGGCGGTGGTGGTCGCGGCATGCGCGTAGTGCATGAAGAAGCCGACCTGATCGAATCCATTGCCCTGACCCAGTCAGAGGCTGGTGCCGCGTTCAACAACCCGACTGTGTATCTGGAAAAATTCCTTCAGCGTCCCCGCCACGTGGAAATCCAGGTACTGGCAGACGGCAAGGGTAATGCGATCCATCTGGGTGACCGTGACTGCTCCCTGCAACGTCGTCACCAGAAGGTTATCGAAGAAGCTCCAGCTCCGGGCATCGATGATTCCAAGCGTCGTGACGTAGCTGCAGCCTGTACCCAGGCCTGTATCGAAATTGGTTACGAAGGTGCTGGCACCTTTGAATTCCTGTATGAAGACGGTGAGTTCTACTTCATCGAGATGAACACTCGGGTTCAGGTAGAGCATCCGGTTTCCGAGATGATCACCGGTGTTGATATCGTCAAGGAACAGCTGAAGGTTGCCAGCGGCATGCCACTGGACATCAAGCAGGAAGATATCAAGTTCAATGGCCACGCCATTGAATGCCGGATCAACGCCGAAGATCCGACAACCTTTTTGCCTTCCCCTGGTAAGATCAGCTACTACCATGCACCGGGTGGCAACGGTGTGCGGGTGGACTCTCACCTGTACGACGGTTATACCATTCCTCCCTGGTATGACTCCCTGATTGCCAAGGTCATTACCCATGCTCCTGATCGTGAAACCGCCATTACCCGGATGCGTAATGCGCTGGATGAAACCATGATCAGCGGTATCAAGACCAATATCCCGCTGCATCAGGACCTGATGCGCGACAAGGAAGTGATTAAAGGCTGCTTCAGCATTCACTACCTTGAGAAGAAACTGGATATGTAATCCGGCTTCATAAACTGCCGGGGTTATCTGACCCTGGCAGTTCAACTCTCCCCTCGCTTTCCTTCCAGCCCCCTGACCTCTCCAGCTCTCTCCTATAATTGCCTGCCATACCGGCTGGAATATTGTTTAACCGGACATCTCCCTGTAATCTCCTCGCCGTTTACCCTCAGGAGAATCGCCTTATGCCGTGGATTCAGATCAAGCTGGATACCACCCCGGCTCATGCCGAACAACTGGAAGACCTGCTGCTGAGCGCCGGAGCCTGTGCCGTTACCCTGCAGGATGGCAAAGACCAGCCACTTTACGAGCCCGCCCTTGGTGAAACCCCGCTGTGGGATGCAACCCGGGTTATCGGCCTGTTTGATGCCGCTACCGAGATGGATGCTGTAACCATCTGGCTGGAAGATGCGTTCTCCGAGCCGATGCCTCGCTACCGGGTAGAGATCGTTGAAGATCGCGACTGGGAACGGGAATGGATGACTCACTTCCATCCCATGCAGTTCGGTCGCCGCTTGTGGGTCTGCCCCAGCTGGAAAGATGTGCCTGACCCTGACGGTGTAAACCTGATGCTGGATCCGGGCCTGGCCTTTGGCACCGGCACTCATCCGACCACATCACTTTGCCTGCACTGGCTGGACAGCCTCGATATTGAGGGAAAAACCGTAGTGGACTATGGTTGTGGTTCCGGCATTCTGGCTATTGCGGCATTGCTGCTGGGGGCAGAAAAAGTTATTGCTGTGGATAACGACCCTCAGGCTCTGGAAGCGACTCGGGAAAATGCCCGCCGCAACAAGATTGCTCCGGAGAAGCTGCAGGTTTACCTACCGGATCAGGTACCTGAAGTGGAAGCCGATATCACCGTCGCCAATATTCTGGCCGGACCACTGGTTGAGCTGTCACCCATTATTACCCGCCTGACAAAAACTGGTGGTCTGCTGGGACTTTCAGGTATTCTCAGGGAACAGGCAGGTACAGTGCAGGAGCGGTACACCGAGTGGTTCGATATGAATCAGCCGGTATTTGATGACGAATGGAGTCGCCTCAACGGTATTAAAGTGCGCTGATCCCTGTCCGGCATTATCAGTTTCAGGCAGGTCTGGTTGGTTCGAACCGGCCTGCTTAATCATAAAACATAACCTGATACCCGGAACGCCATGACTGAACCGCGAGTGACCCGCTGCCCTTTTTGTCATACCGCGTTTCGTGTTACCCCAAAGCAACTTGAAGCCGCCAGTGGTTCAGTCCGGTGCGGATCATGCCGTCAGGTCTTTTCAGCGCTGAAAAATATGGCCGTCACTCCGGCTGCAAAAGCGCCTACTTCCCAACCGTCCAAAACCCAATCGGCGCCTCTGGAAGATGATGTTATTACCGCGTCCAGAGAAGAAAGCACGCCACCCAAGCAGGGTAAGCCTCCAAAGCCAGCACCTGATACCAGCCTGCTGGATGATATTGCGGCATCAAATATTCCTTCTCTCACTCCGGTCAAGCCCCCCTTTTTTCGCAGCACAGCGTTCTGGATAGTAGGGACAACACTCTCGCTATTAATTCTTGCCGGACAATACCTGTGGTTTAACAGTTACTCTCTGGCTCGGAAAAACCAGTTGTGGCCAGTACTCCAGGTATTCTGTGAAGTGACACGCTGCAGCCTGCCAGCCCGAGTCGACTTGAATGCTCTCAGAGTGGATCAGCTACTGGTAAGAAGTCATCCTGATCAGGACGATACCCTGCGGGTTGATGCCATCATTTATAACGATGCTGACTTCTCCCAGCCCTTTCCCCGACTGGGACTTGTTTTTAGTGATTTGCAGGGGAATGTTATCGCCAGCCGGATTTTCAACCCGGAAGCGTATCTGGAAGGAGAGGCGGCACGGCTACAACAAATGGAGCCCCATCAGCCGGTGAGACTGGCGCTGGATATTGTTGACCCGGGAGAAAATGCTGTCAGCTATCATCTTTCTTTTCTTGAATCCACGGGTTCTCAGTAATAAACCCCGGTGATTCCGCGTAATCCGGTGCTTTATTGAACAGCTGCAACAGAGTATTATATCGCGTCTGATTTGAAGTATTCCGCTGACCAGATCAATAAAATGGTCAGTTAATACTTCGTTAGCAGCACACGCCAGCCTCAAAGGGATAAAGGCAAACAAGATCGTGTGACCTGAAATGCCGACAAAAGCACGGACTCCCGCATTGCAGCGTGTCGGCCAATGCATTGATGAGGCATCATTCGCTTGCTGCAAATAGGCCCCTATACCATTGAAACTCCGGTTGTACTGGCTCCCATGGCTGGTGTGACTGATCTACCATTTCGTCGCCTGTGCTCAGAACTTGGTGCCGGACTGGTAGTGTCTGAAATGGTGACTTCAGATACCCGACTGTGGAATACCCGCAAGTCGCGGCTGCGCCTGGATCATTCCGGTGAAGCCGAACCCCGCTCGGTACAGATTGCCGGTGGCGATCCCGAGCAGATGGCAGAGGCCGCCCGCCAGAATCATGAGCGCGGCGCCCAGATTATCGATATCAACTTCGGCTGCCCGGCCAAGAAAGTCTGTAACAAGGCTGCCGGCTCGGCCCTGATGCGTGACGAAAAGCTGGTACAGGAAATCCTCCACGCAGTACGCAAGGCTGTTGATATTCCGGTGACAGTCAAAATGCGTACCGGCTGGAGTCCAGAAAACCGCAACGCCATTAACATTGCCCGCATCGCCGAAGATGCTGGTATTAACGCTCTGTCAGTTCACGGCCGCACCCGTGCCTGCATGTATCGGGGCGAAGCTGAATACGAGACCATTGCTGCAGTCAAACAGGCTGTATCGATTCCGGTCATTGCCAATGGTGATATCACCTGCGCCGAGAAAGCTCAGGAAGTATTCAGCAAAACCGGTGCCGACGCCGTTATGGTCGGACGCGCCGCTCAGGGGCGGCCCTGGATTTTCCGGGAGATCGCTCACTATCTTGAAACCGGGGAACACTTGTCCCCACCGTCAACTGAAGAAGTTGAACAGATACTGCTGTCCCATGTTGGCGCGCTCCACAGTTTTTACGGGGAGTACACCGGCGTCAGGGTTGCCCGCAAGCATGTAGGCTGGTATCTGCAGGCCCGGCCCAACAATGACCAGGTTAGCGAAAGCAGTGCTGACCCTGTCGGGTTCCGTAAGCAGTTCAACGCATTGGAAGACCCGGAAGCACAGGTCGAAGCGATCACGACCTACTTTGCGTGCTTAAAAAATGGAGAGGACATCGCAGCATGACGGCTCATGAAGCTCTGGCGCCCAAGGAACGAAACATGGCTGAGCCAGCCGCGCGTCACCAGTTTGTCAGTTCAACCGAGAATCACGCCCAGACCCTGCGTGACAGTGTTGAAAAAGCAATGCACAACTACTTTGCCAACCTTGAAGGGCAGGACGTCACCGATATTTACCAGATGGTGATGTCCGAAGTCGAAGCCCCGCTGCTGGATGCCGTGATGACTTATGTGAAAGGCAACCAGACCCGGGCTTCCACAATGCTCGGTCTCAACCGCGGCACCTTGCGGAAGAAACTGAAACAATACGGCCTGATTTAGGCCACTCAAAGGCGGATTATGATTCCGCCTTTTTTATATCGCTTTCTGATAGCTGTTCGATGACACCACATCGAATTGATTTGCGACCCGCAGTAGTGAGTAATAAAAAGCATGAGTGATAATCACCTGTCCGTGTCCCCTGTCAAGCGAGCCCTGATCAGCGTCTCCGACAAAACCGGTATCGTTGAACTGGCCCAGTCCCTGATTGCTCTGGATATTGAAATCCTCTCAACCGGCGGCACCTGCCGTCTGCTGCGGGAACAGGGCATTGCGGTTACTGAAGTATCCGATTACACCGGCTTCCCGGAAATGATGGATGGCCGGGTTAAAACCCTGCACCCCAAGGTTCACGGAGGTATTCTGGGTCGTCGCGGCCAGGATGATGAAGTCATGGCCGCCAATGGTATTCAGGCCATTGATCTGGTAGTTGTTAACCTCTACCCGTTCGAAAACACCGTAGCCAACCCGGACTGTGATCTGCCTACCGCTATAGAAAACATCGATATCGGTGGCCCGACTATGGTGCGCGCTGCTGCCAAAAATCACAACCATGTTGCAATTGTCGTCAACCCGAGCGACTACAGTCTGGTAGTTGAAGAACTGAAAACATCCAACGGTCTGGCTCAGGACACCCGTTTCAAGCTGGCAGTCAAAGCGTTTGAGCATACCTCAGCTTATGATGGTGCTATTGCCAACTACCTTGGCTGCCGGACATCCGAAGGTGCCGCTACCGAATCTGAATTCCCGGCCACCTTTAACCTGCAGGTAACCAAGACTCAGGATATGCGTTATGGAGAAAACTCTCACCAGAACGCAGCCTTCTATGTCGAAGCCAATGCCACCGAAGCTTCCGTTGCTACTGCCCGACAGCTGCAGGGTAAGGAACTGTCCTACAACAATGTTGCCGATACCGATGCCGCTCTGGAATGTGTGAAATCTTTCGAGCAACCCGCCTGCGTTATCGTCAAGCATGCCAATCCCTGTGGAGTCGCTGTTGGCGCCAATATTCTGGAAGCCTACAACCTGTCATTCCAGACTGATCCAACTTCTGCTTTCGGCGGCATTATTGCCTTTAACCGCCCGCTGGATGCTGAAACCGCTGCCGCCATTATCGAGCGTCAGTTTGTTGAAGTAATTATTGCTCCCGAGATTTCAGCGGAAGCACAGCAAATCGTTGCCGCCAAAAAGAATGTACGCCTGCTCAGCTGTGGTGCCTTCTCCGAAACTCCGGCTCCTCGCCTGGACTACAAGCGGGTAAATGGTGGTTTGCTGGTACAGAATGCCGATCTGGCTATTGTCAGCCCGGAAGAGCTGAAAGTCGTGACCGAGCGTCAACCGACTGAACAGGAACTGCGGGATCTGATGTTTGCGTGGAAGGTTGGTCGCTTCGTGAAATCCAATGCCATTATCTATGCCCGTAATGAGCAGACCATCGGTGTGGGTGCCGGTCAGATGAGCCGGGTTTATAGTGCCAAAATTGCTGGCATCAAAGCCGCTGACGAGAACCTGGAAGTTGCCGGTTCTGTTATGGCTTCAGATGCATTCTTCCCGTTCCGCGACGGTATTGATGCTGCTGCCGAAGCCGGTATTTCTGCGGTGATCCAGCCCGGTGGTTCCATGCGTGATGAAGAAGTGATCCAGGCGGCTAATGAAGCCGGCATGGCTATGGTCTTTACCGGTATGCGTCACTTCCGTCATTAATAGCCGGAAAACAGTTAGAAACTCGACCCTGTGAATCGTACACACAGGGTTGTTCAATTATTGTAGTTAAAGTTATTTCTCATTCACCAACCCAATCTTTCCTATTACAAACGGGTGGAGCAGTAACAGATGAACGTCTTGATTATCGGTAGCGGCGGCCGTGAACATGCACTGGCATGGAAGGCTGCCCAGAGTGAGGGGGTTGAAACTGTCTATGTGGCTCCGGGTAATGCCGGCACTGCAAAGGCAGCCGGTATTCAGAATGTTGATATCGGGGTACTGGAACTGGACAAGCTGGTTGGCTTTGCCAAAGAAGCCAATGTTGGCCTGACGATCGTTGGACCGGAAGCACCACTGGTTGCCGGTGTAGTTGACCGTTTCCGGGAAGAAGATCTGGCTATTTTTGGCCCGACTGCAGCGGCTGCCCAGCTGGAAGGCTCTAAAACATTCTGCAAGGACTTCCTGCAGCGCCACAATATTCCTACCGCTGAATACCAGGCCTTTACCGAGATTGCTCCGGCTGTCGCTTATATTCGCGACAAGGGCGCTCCGATTGTGGTCAAGGCCGACGGCCTGGCAGCCGGCAAGGGCGTTATTCTGGCCCAGACCGAGCAGGAAGCCATTGATGCCGTAGAAGATATGCTGCAGCACAACAGTTTTGGTGATGCCGGTTCCCGGGTTGTGGTTGAAGAGTTCCTGCAAGGTGAAGAAGCCAGCTTTATCGTAATGGTTGATGGCAAGAATGTGCTGCCATTGGCAACCAGTCAGGACCACAAGGCTCGTGATGACGGTGATCAGGGCCCCAACACAGGTGGCATGGGTGCCTATTCACCGGCTCCGGTCGTAACTGCTGAAATACACGATAGAGCTATGAGCGAAGTTATTCTGCCAACGGTGCAGGGTATGGCTTCCGAAGGTATTCCTTACACCGGTTTTCTGTATGCCGGCCTGATGATCGACAAAGACGGCACACCCAAGGTGCTGGAATACAACTGCCGTTTTGGTGACCCTGAAACCCAGCCGATCATGATGCGTCTGAAGTCCGATCTGACTGCACTGTGCACTGACGCGGTTAAAGGTCAGCTGGATCAGACCGAAGTTGAGTGGGATTCCCGCGCAGCACTGGGTGTTGTTCTCGCTGCCGGTGGTTACCCCGCCTCCTACAACAAGGGCGATGTCATCACGGGAATTGAAGCCGCCAACAACGAGACAGCTCATATCTTCCATGCCGGCACCAGCCTGAATGATAAGGAAGAAGTCGCTACCAGTGGTGGTCGGGTACTTTGCGCTACTGCATTGGGTGAGAGTGTTGCCGAAGCTCAGCAACGAGCCTATGAGGCTGTAGACAAGATTCAGTGGAAGGATATGTTCTGCCGCAGGGATATTGGCTACCGTGCCATCGCCCGGGAGCAGGAAGCTGAATAAGCTGACAGAAGCTCGTTAACAAAAAAGGCCTGAGCGCTATTTAGCACTCAGGCCTTTTTTATATTAGCCAACTATCAAGCGTGATACTTGGCTGACAGCTCATGCACTGCATCAATCATGGCTTTGGCGTGATCCGGATTTACCTGCGGGTGAATCCCGTGCCCCAGATTGAATACATGACCGGGACCGGGACCAAACTTCTCCAGTACCACACCCACCTGCTCACGAATCTGCTCAGGCTGGGCGTAGAGTACACAAGGATCCAGGTTACCCTGCAGGGCCACCTTGTCACCTACACGGCGACGAGCATCACCAATATCGGTAGTCCAGTCCAGACCGGCAGCATCAGCACCGGTTTCAGCGATCAGTTCCAGATACTGGCCACCGTTCTTGGTGAACAGAATAACCGGTACCTTGCGACCTTCACTCTCACGTACCAGACCTTTCACAATCTTCTGCATATAGTGCAGAGAGAATGCCTGATAAGCTTCCGGCGTCAGTACGCCACCCCAGGTATCGAAGATCTGTACCGCCTGGGCACCGGCTGCAATCTGGGCATTCAGGTAAGAGATAACAGAATCTGCCAGCTTGTCGAGCAGGGCATGCAGTACTTCCGGCTGGCTGTACATCATGCCTTTGATCTTGCGGAAGTCCTTGGTGCTGCTGCCTTCAACCATATAGGTTGCCAGTGTCCAGGGGCTGCCGGAGAAGCCGATCAACGGCACTCGACCATTCAGCTCATGACGAATCACGCGAACTGCATCGATTACATACTTCAGTTCATCTTCCGGGTTCGGAATCGGCAGTGCTTCTACATCGGCAGCGGTTGCCACCGGCTTGCGGAATTTGGGGCCTTCACCGGTTTCAAAATACAGGCCCAGTCCCATCGCATCAGGAATGGTCAGAATATCGGAAAACAGGATGGCAGCATCCAGCTCGAACCGCTCCAGCGGCTGTAGAGTTACTTCACATGCAAGATCCGGAGCCTGACACAGACTCATGAAATCACCGGCCTGCTGGCGGGTTGCCCGATACTCTGGCAGATAGCGACCCGCCTGACGCATCATCCATACCGGGGTCATATCTACTGGCTGACGCAGCAGGGCCTTGAGAAAACGATCGTTTTGTAGCGGCTTCATATTTATTCCGACGAGAAGCAAATACGGGCACCGTAGAATCCGGCACCAATCAGAGCACGGCCACTATAAGCAACTCTCCGGCATAAGTAAAAGCCAGATGAAAAACAGGGAGATTGAGAAGGGAAGATCGAGCGGAAGAGATTAAATACAAGTCTGGTTTAAATATCCGGGGGGAAGGTAAAACCAGACTTGTATTTGAACCGGCGTCAGGCTGTTGCCGGTTTAGGGCTTGTCCGATACATCTTTGCCAGGTAATAAACATTGATGCAGGCAATGTACAGGTTGGCAGCGATTACAGGCATGGCACCAATCCAGATACCGTAGGCCACAAACAGGCTGCAGCCGATGAAGTTCAGGATGCGCAGCCATTTCACGTCCTTCATGGACAGGGAAATAGCAACCATCACGGATGCCGCGTAACCGACGTATTCAACCAGAGTAGATTCCACTATCTCTTCCTCACAAGCTCTCTGACCATTTTCCCTCTGCCATGATGGGTAATGAAGATTCCTTGCCTCAAAAAGCCATGAGCGAAAAGTGTTGTGATGTTTTTCTCAGATGACGAAATGCCCCTGAACCGGCGAAAAATCCTACCACACCCCTGATTCCCATCAATTCGGATTGCCGACACAGACAAGCACAGTTACTCACCCAAAAGAACAAAGTGTTCGATTAATACCTAAGAAAAACAAAAGTCGACGAAAACAAAACACCAAAAAGGAAGGAAAGCCGCAACCCAATCTTGTGATTTTGTAAACAGACGGCAAAAAGGACAGGCGAAGAAGAAAAACGCGAGATAAAGAAGGGATCACTGTAGCTGTCACTTGCAACAGCTACAGTGAGAGAAACATCAGACCTTCAGATAGTCCATGATGCCATCGGCAGCCTGACGGCCTTCCCAGATAGCGGTGACCACCAAATCAGAACCACGTACCATATCACCACCGGCAAAAACCTTGGGATTGCTGGTCTGGAACGGGTAAGAAGACTCTTCAGGTGCAACCACCCGACCACTGTCATCAGTCTGGATATCGTGATCGGTAAACCAGGCTTCAGGGCTGGGACGGAAACCGAATGCAACCAGTACTGCATCGGCAGGTAGAACTTCTTCACTGCCCGGCACCACTTCCGGACGACGACGTCCGTTTTCATCCGGCTCACCCAGCTGGGTAGAAACCACCTTTACCCCTTCAACCTGTCCATTACCGACAATTTCTACCGGCTGACGGTTGAACAGAAACTGAACCCCTTCCTGTTTGGCATTCTGCACTTCACGGCGGGAACCCGGCATATTGTCCTCATCCCGGCGATAGGCACAGCTGACCGTTCTGGCACCCTGACGGATTGCAGTCCGGTTACAGTCCATCGCGGTATCACCACCGCCGAGAACAACAACACGCTTGTCTTTCATATCGATAAAGTCCTCAGGACTTTCTTCAAATTCAAGACAACGGTTCACATTGGAGATCAGGTAGGGCAGTGCATCGTGCACACCCGGCAGGTCTTCACCCGGGAAGCCGCCTTTCATATAGGTGTAGGTGCCCATTCCCATAAACACAGCGTCGTATTCATCCAGCAGCTGGTCCATAGAAATATCTTTGCCGATCTCGGTATTGAGCTGAAACTCGACGCCCATCTCGGTGAATATTTCACGGCGTCGCTTCATAACGCTTTTTTCCAGCTTGAACTCCGGAATACCAAACGTCAGCAGCCCACCGATTTCCGGGTGACGATCAAACACTACAGGGTGTACACCGTTACGCACCAGCACATCGGCACAGGCAAGTCCTGCCGGTCCGGCACCGATCACTGCAACCTTTTTGTCAGTCCATTCCACCTTGGACATATCCGGACGCCAGCCCAGAGCAATTGCAGTATCCGTAATGTATTTTTCAGTCGCACCAATTGTGACTGCGCCAAAGTCTTCACTCAGGGTACAGGCACCTTCACACAGACGATCCTGCGGACAAACCCGACCACAAACTTCCGGCAGACTGTTGGTCTGGTGAGACAGTTCGGCAGCCTGAATCAGATTGCCTTCAGATACCAGTTTCAGCCAGTTGGGAATGTAGTTATGAACCGGGCACTTCCACTCACAATAGGGCGTACCACATTCCAGACAGCGATGAGCCTGACTTGTCACCTGTTTCTCGGTGAACGGCTCATAGATTTCTTCAAACCCGGTCTTGCGCACACGCAAGGACTTTTTGGACGGATCCTTGCGCCCCACATCGACGAACTGGAAGTTGTTATTTAATCGTTCAGCCATGGCGCTTTACCTCTTTAAGCTTTCTGCAGCTGAAAACCTCTGCAGTTAAAACCTCTCCAGCAGTTGCTGTACCCGCATACATTTTTTTCACGTTTGACCGTAGAGCGGGCCGCAGGCTGTTACCTGTGGCCCAATGCTCTTATTCCGGTCTGCCGCGAGTACTTGCCAGCAGGTTATCCAGGCTGGCCGCCTTGGGTTTCACCAGCCAGAAGCGGCCGATGTAGTCATAGTAATCTTCCAGAATGTCGCGTCCCCACTCGCTGCCGGTTTCCGCTACATACTCGGAAATAACTTCGCGTAGGTGAGTCCGGTACATCTCCATGGATTCCGGATCAACCCGATGAATATCCACCAGCTCATGGTTATAGCGATCAACAAAGCTGCGATCCATATCCAGTACATAGGCAAAACCACCGGTCATGCCTGCACCGAAGTTATGGCCAGTTTTACCCAGCACCACAACCAGACCACCGGTCATATATTCACAACAGTGATCTCCGGCACCTTCCACTACCGCCATCGCGCCGGAATTACGGACACCCAGTCGCTCACCGGCCTGACCGGCCGCAAACAGCTTGCCGCCAGTTGCTCCGTAGAGGCAGGTATTACCGATAATGGAAGCATCACGGGAAGCAAAACCGCTACCAGCCGGCGGACTGATAACCAGTTTGCCTGCACTCATACCTTTACCGACATAGTCGTTGGCATCACCTTCAAGGTACATATCCAGACCACCGGCATTCCAGACCCCGAAGCTCTGACCGACACTGCCTTTCAGATTGATAACCAGCGGGTTGTCACTCATACCCGTATTTCCATAGCGTTTAGCTATCTCACCGGAGAGACGGGCCCCGATAGAACGATCCTGGTTACCGACCTCATAACTGAACTCACCACCTTTACTTGCTTCAATGGCAGGCAGACAGTCTTTTACCATCTGCTCAGCCAGCATACCCTCATCAAATGGGGGGTTGCGGTCCACCTGACAAACCAGAGGTTTATCGGCTGGAATATTGGCCTGACTCAGAATCGGTTCCAGATCCAGATTACGGGTTTTCTCAGTATGTCCTGGTAACACTTCCAGCAGCTCGGTCCGGCCGATAACATCTTCCAGCTTTTCGAAGCCGAGATAAGCCAGCCATTCCCGCACTTCCTCAGCCACAAAGGTGAAGAAGTTGGTCACCATATCGACAGTACCGATAAAGTAGTTGTCACGCAGGTTTTGATCCTGAGTAGCAACACCTGTCGCACAGTTATTCAGGTGGCAAATCCGCAGGTATTTACAACCCATTGCAACCATTGGAGTGGTACCAAAGCCAAAACTTTCCGCACCCAGAATAGCTGCCTTGACTACGTCCAGACCTGATTTCAGACCACCATCAGTTTGCAGTCGTACTTTGCCGCGCAGGTCATTGCCTCGCAGAGTTTGCTGCGCTTCACTCAGCCCCAGCTCCCATGGGGAGCCGGCATAACGAATAGACGTCATCGGGCTGGCAGCAGTACCACCGTCGTAACCGGAGATTGTGATCAGGTCAGCATAAGCCTTGGCCACACCGGCAGCGATGGTGCCGACGCCTGGCTCGGATACCAGTTTGACTGAAACCAGCGCTGCCGGATTAACCTGCTTCAGGTCGTAAATCAGCTGGGCAAGGTCTTCAATCGAGTAGATATCATGGTGTGGCGGTGGGGAAATCAGGGTCACACCCGGCACCGAGTAACGCAGCCGTGCAATCAGCTTGTTCACCTTGCCACCTGGCAGCTGACCACCTTCGCCCGGCTTGGCGCCCTGGGCCACCTTGATCTGCAGTACATCAGCATTGACCAGATAGTGTGGAGTGACACCAAAGCGGCCGGAAGCAATCTGCTTGATCTTTGACACCCGGTCAGTGCCATAGCGAGCCGGATCTTCACCACCCTCACCAGAGTTTGAACGGCCGCCAAGACGGTTCATTGCCTGTGCCAGCGCTTCGTGCGCTTCAGGGGATAGAGCCCCCAGCGACATCGCTGCAGAATCAAACCGGCGTACAATGGCTGAAACCGGTTCTACCTTATCCAGCTCGACAGCTTTGTCGGCCTTCTTCAGTCCCAACAAATCACGCAATGTTGCAGCCGGACGCTCGTTAACCAGTGACGCATACTTCTTGTACATCACATAGTCGCCGGTTTTTACTGCTGTTTGTATGGTCTGAACCACATCAGGGTTAAAGCTGTGATATTCACCACCATGGACGTATTTCAGCAGGCCGCCAGTCTGAATAGTTTTCCGTTTGATCCAGGCATGCTCCGCAAGCAGCTTGTTTTCCTGCTCAAAATCTTCAAAGCGGGCACCTTGAATTCGGCTTGAAACACCCTTGAAACAGGTATCAACCACCTCACCACTCAGACCGATAGCTTCAAATAACTGAGCTCCCCGGTAAGACGCGATGGTAGAGATTCCCATTTTTGACATGATTTTCAGCAGGCCTTTGCCAATACCCTTGCGGTAGGCTTTCCAGGCTTCCAGGTGATCCACCAGCACTTCGCCGGTATCAATCAGATCCTTGATAACCTCATAGGCCAGATAAGGATAAACAGCGGTCGCACCAAATCCGATCAGCACCGCAAAATGGTGTGGATCACGGGCAGTTGCTGTCTCTACCAGCAGATTGGCATCGCTACGCAGTCCCTGATCGATCAAACGATGATGGACAGCACCGGTGGCCATGGCTGCATGCACAGGCACATAACCTTCACGCAGGTCATGATCGGTCAGATGAATCAGCACATAGCCATCCCGAACAGCCTGTTCGGCTTCATCACAGATATCTTTGATTGCATCCTGCAGACCGAGAGATTCATCACGGTTCAGGTCAATCCGGGCCACTTTCAGATCAGGGTTCTGATGATGGGCATGAATCAGATTCAGGAACTTGGTATTGGACAATATCGGTGACTTGAGAATCACCCGGGCTGCATGATCAGGGGTTTCCTGAAAAACATTCTTCTCCCGTCCCATCAGGGTTTCCAGCGACATAACAATCGCTTCCCGCAGAGGATCGATGGGCGGGTTGGTGACCTGGGCAAACTGCTGCCGGAAATAATCGTATACCGAACGCACTTTGGCTGACAGTACTGCCATCGGGGTGTCATCACCCATTGAGCCGACAGCTTCCTGTCCATTCTCGGCCAGCGGGCGCAGAATCTGGTCACGCTCTTCAAAGGTCACCTGAAACATTTTCTGGTAAGTGTTCAGGGTGTCTTTGTCGAAATGCTCAACCTTGTGGGCATCCTCGATGAACCGGGACTCCATGCGATGAGCATGCTGCTTTAGCCAGCGCTTGTAAGGCTGGCTGCTTTTCAGCTTTTCATCGATATCGTGAGCCTGCAGCAGTTCACCGGTTTCGGTATCAATGGCCAGCATCTCGCCAGGTCCAACCCGGCCCTTGGCGATGACATCTTCCGGCTGATAGCAGGAAACACCAATTTCAGACGCGACAGTAATATAGCCGTTTTTGGTCTTGACCCAGCGGGAAGGACGCAGACCATTCCGGTCCAGCGCACAGACCGCATGGCGACCATCAGTGATAACCAGACCTGCCGGGCCATCCCAGGGTTCCATATGCATGGAGTTGTACTCATAGAACGCTCTGAGGTCCGGATCCATGGTGTCAACATTCTGCCAGGCCGGTGGAACCAGCATGCGAATAGCGCGATAAATATTAACGCCGCCGGTAACCAGAATTTCCAGCATATTATCCAGACTGGAAGAGTCAGAGCCGGTACGGTTAACCAGAGGTCTTACACTATCCAGCTCCGGTAACAGCTCCGACTGGAACTTGTTGACCCGGGCTTCAGACCAGTTGCGGTTACCGGTAATGGTGTTGATTTCACCATTGTGGGCCAGCATCCGGAAAGGTTGGGCCAGACGCCAGCGCGGCATGGTGTTGGTAGAGAACCGCTGGTGAAAAACACAGATTGCAGTTTCAAACGCCGGATCACCCAGATCAGGGTAGAACGTCGGCAGGTCCGCCGGCATCATCAGGCCTTTATACGACACGACGTTGGGCGACAGCGAACAGATATAGAACTGATCATCGTCGGTCATTCGCATTCCGGCTTTGCGGCGCGCCATAAACAGTCTGGCAGCAAAATCGACTTTATCACGCCCTGTGGCAGGGCTGACAAATACCTGACGGATGACTGGCAACTGTCCCAGTGCAATCGGGCCAAGGCATTCACTGTCTACCGGCACATCACGCCAGCCGACAACTGTCAGGCCTTCACTTTCCAGCTCTTCGGTCAGGGCATCAGTACCCGGTGCGGGATCATAGGGGTTAAGAAATACCATACCCACCGCATAAAGGTCTGGCAGCTCAACACCAAACTTGCGACGGGCAATACCTCGAAAGAAACCATCCGGAATCTGGATCAGCAGACCACAGCCATCTCCGGTCTTTCCATCAGCAGCAATACCGCCACGATGGGTCATACAATTCAGCGCGTGAACCGCAGTTTTCAACAGGTCGTGGCTTTTCTGCCCTTCCATGTGGGCGATGAGGCCAAAACCACAGTTATCCCGAAACTCGCCAGGGCTATACAAACCTGCATTCATAGGCATACCCTCATCAGCCAATACTCTTATTATCAGACACTCGACTTGCGGCTGCGGCTACCTATCCATTTTGCTGTATACCCAGAGCTACTCACTCAGCTCTCTATTCAGCTATCTATTTCAGCTATCAACCTAGCTACCCATCCAGCTGTTTATTTAGCTGTAGCTATTTTTGGCGATACCGGAAACAGCGGCTACACAGTCGCACCCGTCAAGCTGTGTCTTTATTCCAGCTCGTGCACACCCGATGTGAAATACCCCTTCCTTGTCGATTTTTCTTGTCAGGGCTTTTTGCGGTACTTGCCTTTTAAAAGGCAAATTGGCGAGTCATTCTACACTCAGATCATACTTCACACAAACTCACAATCGTGAATTACCACTGAATATAAATTCTTTATCAAAAAAAAAGGCCGCTCCAAGGCGGCCATTGCTGAATAAAAATTCAATAAGAATCATTTACACAGTGAAATATTCCAACGTCTCCTGAAGCAACCCAGAAGGGACTTCATCAGTGACGACAGCCCATCCCACTTTTTGCATCAGAACCAGCCTGAGACGACCATCAATCACTTTTTTATCGACCTGCATCAGTGATTTAAACTGGTCTGCAGACATACCCTCAGGGGCTTTTACCGGCAGGTTAGCCCTGATCAGCAGCTGTTTGAGACGCTCGACTTCAGCAGCATCGATCCAGCCACAGCGGGCAGAAAGATCAGCAGCCATCACCATCCCTGCAGCTACCGCCTCACCGTGCAGCCATTCGCCATATCCCATTGCAGTTTCAATGGCATGACCAAAGGTATGACCGAGGTTAAGGATCGCCCGAACACCGGACTCCTTTTCATCTTCAGCTACAACAGCAGCCTTACACTCACAGGAGCGATGGATTGCTTCAGCCAACAATGCCGGATCCCGCGCCAGCAAACCTTCCAGATTGGTTTCAATCCAGGCATAAAACGCTGCATCACGGATCAGGCCATATTTAATCACTTCAGCCAGACCAGCGGATAACTCCCGATCAGGTAAAGTATTCAGTGTCAAAGTATCCGCCACAACACAATTCGGCTGGTGAAAAGCCCCAATCATGTTCTTGCCCAGCGCGTGGTTTACACCGGTTTTTCCCCCGACAGAAGAGTCGACCTGAGACAGTAAAGTGGTCGGCACCTGAATAAAATCAACACCGCGCTGGTAGCAGGCCGCAGCAAAACCGGTCATATCACCAACAACGCCGCCACCGAGGGCAATCAGGGTTGTGGTTCGGTTATGCCTGGCCTCAAGCAGGCCATCAAACACGCGATTGAGAATGTCCAGATTCTTGAAATTTTCACCATCGGGCAAAATGACTTCTGTTACTTCTTTTGAAGTCAGCAGGCTTTTGATCTTTTCCAGATAAAGAGGTGCGATCGTTTCATTGGTAACAATCGCTACCTGACGCCCTTTGATATAGGGCAGCAGTAATTCGCTGCGCTCCAGCAGGCCACTACCGGTATAAATGGGATAGCTGCGTTCACCGAGGTCTACGGTCAGGGTCTGCATGATGCTATTTACCGCCTGTAATCAGAATACGTCTAGAGTTCCAACTGCCGAGTGATTTCCATAATCACCTGACGTGGACAGACATCAATGGAAGGAATGATCAGATCGGCCATATCGGTATAAACCGGATCGCGTTTGCTGAACAGATCGATAAGCACCTGTTCCCGGTCCGGTCGCTGCAGTAGCGGGCGTTTTTTATCACGGGCCGTTCTTTCCAGCTGGATATCAACCGGAGCTCGCAGGTAAATGACTGTACCGGTTTTGATCAGCGCCCGACGATTGGCTTCCTGCATGACACTGCCACCTCCGGTGGCCATCACGATTCCGTCCATTTGGGTCAGCTCATCTATAACGGCAAGTTCCCGCTCACGAAACCCTGTTTCTCCCTCGACATCAAATATCCAGGGAATATCAGCGCCACAGCGGTTCTCAACCTCATGATCCGAATCATAGAAGGGGCGATTCAACTGGCGGGCAAGCAGACGGCCAATGGTACTTTTCCCCGCACCCATTGGCCCGACAAAATATATATTGCTACAACTCATATGGGTCTTTTATCGGACGGCAACCCCATCCTGGAGAACTTTCGGCGTGATGAAGATTAACATCTCCTGTTTATTATCACGACTGATATCCCGGCGGAATAATTTCCCCACAACCGGTAAATCTCCAAAAAAAGGAACCTTTTCCTGTGTATTACTATAATCCCGGGTAAATATACCACCGAGCACCACGGTTTCACCATCTCGGACAAGAATCTGTGTTGCCAGTTCGTTTTTATCAATGACCGGAACACCGTTAAAGACCTCCCGACCCTGCTGGTCATTGGTGACCTTGATATCCATGATGATATTACCGTCAGGGGTAATCTGCGGTGTGACCTCCAGCGACAGAACCGCTTCCTTGAAGCTTATCGAGGCTGCACCGCTGGATGAAGCTTCAAGGTAAGGAATTTCACGACCGGAGTTAATCACGGCCTTCTTCTTATCGGAGGTAATCACCTTTGGCTGGGAAATAATCTCACCTGCGCCGTCAGATTGCATAGCATTCAGCTCCAGGTTCAGAATCGCTGAGCCGGACATAAAACCGACAGACAAGGCACCTGTAGGATTGGTGACCCCCAGATCAACAAAAGGATTGGTTCCGGTAAAACCTGTTGAGCCATTGTTCACATTGAATTTGTTTTTGTTATTGGCATCAAACAGATCAGCACCGCTGTCAAATTGCTGAGTAGAGCCGCTGCCACCGATAACACTTCGTTTACTGCCAGTGGATAGATTCAGGCCCCCAGACCATTTAACACCCAGTTGCTTACTGTAGTTGGCATTGGCGTTAACAATCCGAGCTTCAATCATCACCTGACGTACAGGAATATCAATACGCTCAAGCAGTCGGCGGAATTCATCCAGTTTGGACTGGGTTTCAGTCAGCACAATACTGTTGGTACGGTCATCAACAATGACCTTACCACGCTCGGAAAGAATGCCCTCACTTTCTCCTTCCCCCTTGAAAATCTCAAACAGGGTTTTGGCATCAGCATAATTGACCTGGAAAAATTCGGTATAAAGTGGTGCCAACTCGGATATCTGTTTATCGTTCTCCAGTACCTGGCGCTCACGGGCTGCAATTTCCTCTGCCGGGGCAACTGTCAGCACATTACCTTCCAGTCGCTTATCCAACCCCTTCGCCTTCAATACGATATCCAGCGCCTGATCCCAGGGGACGTTTTGCAGTCTCAGAGTGACATTGCCATTAACGGTGTCGGAAGCAACCAGGTTCAAATCTACAAAATCAGCAATCAGCTGCAGAACACTGCGAACCTCGATATCCTGAAAATTAAGTGACAGCTTCTGTCCGGTATAGGTGAACCTGTCCTTGCGTCGTTTCTCTTCTTCCTGCTTGGTCAGTGGTTTCACACTCACCGTCATCACATTGTCTGCCTGCCAGGCCAGATAGTCATACTGCCCGGTAGGCTCGATCACAATAACAGTATTTCCGTCTTCCACCTTGGCATCAATAAACTGAACCGGAGTCGCAAAATCGACAACATCCAGTCGGTTTCTTAGCTTGCTCGGAATCTCACTACCCGTAAATTCCAGCCTGATGCGACCTCCTTCTTCAGAAAGATCGACCGGCACAGAGGCATTTTCCAACGTGATAACGATGTTGCCCTCACCTTCTTCTCCCCGCTGGAAATCAATCTTGCTAACCCCTTCTGGTACAACATCCCCAGCGCCAGGCATGGTGGGTGCGGGTTGAGGCAAATAGGTCGATGAGGGTATTGGCGGCGGCATCACCGGTTGCATGGCATTCATACCCGCCATCGGGCTTGCCGGATAGCGAGGCTGAGGATAGCCCTGGGGAGGCATCTGGGAGTAGCCCTGCTGCATATGAGGCTGAACTGCAGGTCTGGATGCATGCTTCTGCACACTGTTTTGATCTACACCAACAACCAGATACAACACATTACCTTCTATTCGGGTGGTATATCCGGAAGGCTTGTTCAGATTCACGACCAAACGGGTTGAAGTCGGCCCCTGCAGCACAGTTACACTACGAGTATTGGAAAAGCCAACATCATTATATTTGGGTATGGCTGACTGGGTCGCTGAGAGATCCAGTGATATACGTGGCGGCTGATCAACAGTATAACCGGTTGACTGGGGAGCTGGGCCATCAAATACCAGCCTCAGTTCCACTTTTTCCCCCGGCAGCGATGCCACCCCCATATCCCTGAGAGTGACTGCCTGAGCCAGACTGGCAGCGAGCATTAAACTCAGCCCCAGCAGAATAGCCGGCCAGTGATGAAGCGCTCCCCTGCGTGTTGTCATCCGCTGTTACCTACAATTGCCTTATGCGCCTTATGCGCCTTCTCTCCTCCTATCGGCGCATTTGGTTATTTTTTCAGCAATTTGTTAAAACAGGGCTCAGGCGTGGTTTGAAACAGGACGCTTCATACTGGCATAAATGATGGCACCGACAATAATGCTCCCTCCCAACAGGGTATCGGTCGATGGAACCTCTTGCAGCAGCAAAATGGCAAAGGCAATGCCATAAACCGGCTCAAGGCAACATATCAGGCTTGCCAGCTGTGCTTTAACTGATGACAGGGCGCTGACAAAAAGCATATGTGGCAAAGCCGTACAAAAGACTCCGAGCATCATAATCAGAGGCCAGTCTGCAGCCATCAATTGCAGGTCTGCCATGGACACAAAAGGAAGCACAATCAGGGCCGCCCCGGTATTTTGTAAAAATGCCAGCGGGAGAGCAGCAGTCTTGCGAATACGATACCGGTTTATCAGCGATAGCAAGGCAAACAGAAAGGCAGAAATAATCCCCCAGATCATTCCTGTAATGGTTTCAGTTCCATCGCCCTCAACCGGAACCACCAGATACAATCCCAGAATCACCACTGCAGCAGTGATGACATCAAACAAACGGATCCGCTCCCGAAATAGCAAAGGCTCCAAAAAGGTGACAAAGACAGGAAATGATGAGAAGGCCAACAGCCCCACAGCAACCGAAGAGACCTGAATAGCCTGAAAAAAGGTTACCCAGTGCAGGTTCAGCAACCCACCAATTGACAGGTTGACCAGCCAGCTACGATCCGAAAAAGTATTCCTGAGTTGGCCTGTAACCAATAGCACCAAGCCCAACGAAACAGCACCAAGCACTGTTCGCCCAAGCACAATGGCAGTTGAATCAAACGGCAGCAGTTTTCCGAATAGACCAGAAATTCCAAACAACAATACAGCAACATGCACACCTAACAACGCACGCGTAGAGTCCGACAATCAGATTTTCCTTAAAGCAGTTTTCTTAAAGCACTTTTCTAAAAACAAGGGCAGATAATAAATTGAAGCAATATAGTTTATATCAACAGCTAACCAGTTCTGTTGACTATGGCCGCTATTTTTCCAGTCTTAGTGTGCGCGGCCTCTCAATCCAGCGGTCATTTCCACTGGGTACAATTTCTATCAGCTGGACTTCAGACTCATCAATATGGGTAACTCGCCCGTGATTTTTTCCCAGATAGTCGCCAATTGTGACCGGATAGACACTCTCTTCAACACGTAGCAGGGCGACCACCTTGCCATCACTTCCCAGCGTCCCCACCATGACAAAGTTTTCAAAACTGAAGCCTTCCAGAAACTGCCGAGGCCGGTCCGGATCCGGTTTTACATTACTGCTTAACTCCTGATCCAGTTCACGCGCAGGAATAGGCGGGGAGAAAGGGCTGCGCATGGCTGAAGCGTCATAAGTAAAGGCTTCATACGGCTCAAATTCCGGAAGGGGTTTGATGCGTCCGGTCGGCTTGGAGCGCACTTCCTGCATAAACTGGTTCAGGTCATCATAACCAGCAGTATCACTACAGCCAGCCACCAGCACTGCAGCAATAGAGAGTATTACTCCCCTGAACCACCAAAGGCTTGAGTGAGCAGCTTTACAGCTCATTTGACAATTCCCTTGTCGTTGTAGCGGTAGGTTCTGGCCAGAATTTCCATATCCAGCAGATCACTGTCAGCATCTCCACCGACAGGCTTGATGGTGAAGTCATGCAGAGTCACAATCCGCGACAGACTGGCAACACCACTGACAAAGTTGCCCAGGTCGTGATACGTGCCCTGTACATTGATTTTGATCGGAAGTTCAATATGAAACGCTGCAGCAAACTCGGGTTGTAATTCGATTGAGCTGATCTCCAGCCCACTGCCTGTAGCGGTAAAGTTAATATCCTCCAGCAATCCCGGAACCTCTGTATCACTGGGCAGCTGCCGGACCCGAATGGCAAATTCGGTTTCCATCTCTTCCATCTGCTTGCGATAGGCATTCAGGTTTGCGGCCTGGAATGCCTTGGTGCGAAATGCCTGCTTCAGCTGTTCCTCATTTCCTTCTTCTATCTCGACACCCACCAGCGTATCGCTGAGATAAAGCTGATATCCCAGCACCAACACCAGCAACAGAACCATAATGCAGGACACAATTTTGGCCGGCATGGGCCAGGAGCCGACATTTTCAAAGTCCAGGTCATTAAGATCGAGTTCATTCAGTTTTCTGAAAGATTCTGCAAGGTCAATTTTCATTTTTTACCCCGCTTCTTTTCATCCTCATCCTGCGCTTTTGGTGATGTCTGCTGCACTGTCATTTCGAACTTGCTGCCATCCCGTCCATCATCATCCAGAGCGTTTACCGCGGTCAGATTGGGTGATTCAAACCATTCCGAAGCATCCAGCTGGCGCATAAAGGCTGAGACCTGAGTATTGGATTCGGCAACACCACTGATAGAGAGCTCCGTCTTTTCCATTTCTACCGCAGTCAGGTACACACCATCCGGCACAGCCCGGGCTATACCATCAAAGATCCGGACAATAATCGGCCTGTTACCCTGCAGGCTCTCGATAACTTCCATCCGATCCAGCAACTCGGCCCGTTTTTTCTTCAGTTCATCAATCTCCTTGATACGGCCATTCAGGCGATTGATTTCATTCTGAATCAGCTGGTTACGCCCCTGCTGATGTATCAACATGTCTGACACATAGCCATCAGCTACAAAAATCACGCCACAACCGGCAAAGGCAAAAGCCATCAGCATGGTTATAAACTGTTTTTTGCGTTCTTCGCGCCGTTCTTCACGCCAGGGTAAAAGGTTAATCCGTGCCATCAGTCAAAGCTCCTCATGGCCAGCCCGCAGGCGATCATCAGAGCCGGCGCATTCCGGGTCAGCTCTCCTGCCTTGACCCTGCCGGCAACAGCCATTTCCGCAAAGGGATTGGCAACCTGTACCGATGTTCCCAGTTTTTCACTCACCATCTCTTCCAGCCCGGGCAGTGACGCCGTTCCTCCAGCAAGGACAATATGATCGACATCATTGAAATGGCTGGAGGAGAAGAAGAACTGCAAGCCTCTCGAAACCTGTTGCACGACGGCGTCGGTGAATGGTTTCAGCACCTCACTTTCGTAATCGTCAGGCAGTTCACCGGACAGCTTGCCGGCATTGGCTTCATCTTCAGACAATCCATATCGACGCTGAATTTCCTCGGTCAGCTGTTTCCCACCAAACAGCTGCTCCCGGGTATAAATGGTTTTGCCGTTTTGAATGACATTAAGAGTGGTTACGAGGGCTCCAATATCAACCAGAGCCATCAACGAGTCTTTTTCTTTAGCCTCATCAGGAACTGGCAGTAGTTCACAGCATCGCTCCAGCGCAAAGGCCTCAACGTCCACCACATGAGCCTTCAATCCGGCCAGGTTGAGAGCAGCCTCACGCATCTCAACATTTTCCCGGCGACATGCGGCAACCAGAACTTCAGCTTTTTCCGGGTTCTTTTCACTCAGCCCCTGAACTTCAAAGTCGATGGCCACTTCATCCAGCGGATAGGGAATGTACTGATCCGCCTCGATCGCGATCTGGGTTTCCATATCGTCATCACTGAGCGAGGCCGGCATTTCAACAGTTTTGGTGATCACTGCCGCGCCGGATACAGCAACAGCAGTTTTTTTCTGGCTGGAACGGGATTTTGAGGCGGCTTTACCCAGAGCAGCGCCCACGATTTCAAGATCCGAGATATTGTTTTCGGCAACAGCACCGGCCGGCAGCGGTTCTACCGCATAGGCCTCCACCCGGTAACGCTTACCGTTGTGGCTGAGCTCAAGCAACTTCACTGCTGTTGAGCTGATATCAATACCCAATACCGTATTGGATTTCTTCTTCCTGAATAATCCCAACACAATGCGCTTCCTGAGCAGACGGGTTCTTTTTAGACTTATTATCTACTGATCTACCAAATAAGTATCATCCTTAGCGGCTAATCGCAATTAAGTGCCCGGGTATTTGCTTTGGAATATGCGTATAATGTCCAACCCTGTGGAGCTGTACCTGTTTATCAAACCGTCGAATCAATAAAATATGGCGAAAGCTTACAAAGCATTTAAATTTTTACTCTGGTCCGGGTTGCTTGCTTTCTGCGGTGGTTTGCTTATTGCTGCCAGCGGCTACCTCTATCTCAGTCCGTCCCTTCCCGACGTTGAAACCCTGCGCGATATCCGGCTGCAGACTCCCCTGCGGGTTTATTCCGATGATGGACTGCTGATTGCAGAGTTCGGTGAAAAACGCCGTTCGCCGGTTCGAATTGAAAACACTCCACCACTACTGCTGAAAGCATTCCTCGCAGCGGAAGATGATCGTTTCTACAAGCACCATGGTGTCGATCCGGTAGGCCTTGGCCGGGCGACAGTACAACTGATTTCCACCGGCCGGATTCAGAGTGGTGGCAGCACCATCACCATGCAGGTAGCGAAGAATTTCTTCCTTAGCCATGAAAGAGTCTTTTCCCGCAAATTCAATGAAATCCTGCTGGCACTGCGAATTGAGCAGGAGCTGGATAAAGACGAAATCCTCGAGCTCTATCTGAACAAGATTTATCTGGGTAATCGCTCTTACGGTATTGAAGCAGCAGCCCAGGTCTATTACGGCAAAACAGTTAATGAACTGGATCTGGCCCAGATGGCGATGATTGCCGGCTTGCCAAAGGCTCCCTCTACCCGTAACCCGATTCGTTCAGCCAGAAAAGCTCTTTCCCGCCGTAACTGGATTCTGTCCCGCATGCTGGAGCTGGGTTATATCGATTCTGTTCAGTATGAACAGGCAGTTGAGCAACCGGTCACCGCCAGTTACCACGGTCTGAAAACCGAGCTTGATGCGCCCTGGATTGCAGAAATGGTGCGTCAGGAAATGGTCGAACGCTTTGGTGCGGAAGCCTATACCGATGGCTACCGGGTCTATACAACAGTAAACAGCACGCTCCAGAAAACAGCCAATCACGCCGTCCTCAACGGACTCACCGCTTATTATGAGAAGCATGGCTACCGTGGCCCGCTGGAACGTCCTGAAAATCCGAATATGTCGCCGGAGGTTCTTCAAACCCGTCTGAAAGAAGTGCTGACTCTCGGAACCCTTCGCCCGGCCATTGTGACCCAGGTTGGAGAACAGACAGCAGAACTGTTATTCAAGGACCAGACAACTGCCGAGCTGCCATGGGAAGGTATCAAATGGGCCAAGAAGTACATCAATATCAATGCCTTCGGATACAACCCGAAAACGGCAGGTGATGTATTGAAGGTAGGTGATCTTATTCAGGTTACCCTGCAGGAAGATGGTAGTTACCGTCTGGCCCAGACACCGGATGCCCAGTCATCACTGATTTCAATGGATCCCGAGACGGGTGCTATTCGAGCTCTGGTTGGTGGTTACAACTTTAACGACAGCAAGTTTAACCGGGCGACCCAGGCCATCCGTCAAAATGGCTCGGTGTTCAAACCTTTCGTTTACAGCGCCGGTATTCACAGTGGTCTGACTGCTTCAACCCTGATTAATGATGCACCGGTTGTATTTACTGACGATGAGCTGGAAGCCACCTGGCGACCCAAGAACGACAACCAGAAGTTTATGGGCCCTACCCGCTTGCGAGTCGGGTTGTACCGCTCCCGTAACCTGGTTTCCATTCGCTTGCTTCAACGGGTTGGTATCAAGCCAGCACTACGTTACCTCGAAAATACCTTTGGCTTCCCGGCAGATGCGCTCAGCAGCAACCTGTCACTGGCACTGGGCAGTGCCGCTATGACGCCGATGCAGGTCACCACCGGTTATTCTGTTATTGCCAATGGTGGTTACAAGGTTCAGCCCCACCTGGTTAAACGCATAGATCTGCTGGATGAACCGGTCTTTACCGGAGAATATCCTACAGCCTGTTACAACTGCCAGCCGGAGCCAGCAACTGAAGCTGAAGAGAGCAGTGAACCGGAAGCTCTCACGCCGGAGCTTCTGACACTGGACACCATAGCGTTTCCTGAAGTGGTGGAAGGAGAAAGTACCACTACTGAAGTTATTGAGGCTTTGCCCCTTGCACCCTTGCAACCAACGCCACCTCTACCCGCCGAGCGTGTTATGGATGAACGGGAAAACTACATCATCAACAATATGATGCGCGATGTTATTCGCAAGGGTACCGGTCGCCGGGCACTGGCTCTGGGCAGAAATGATCTCGGTGGCAAGACCGGTACAACCAATGGCAGCCGTGATGTCTGGTTTGCCGGTTTCAATTCGCAGCTGCTCACTACAGTGTGGGTTGGCCGAGATGACAACCAGACCCTTGGGCGTTGGGAGTACGGTGCCAATGTTGCCCTACCGATCTGGCTGGAATACATGAAGGTCGCATTACAAGATATGCCGGAGTCGCCGTTACCACAGCCTCCGGGCATTGTGACGCTGAAAATTGATCCGGTGACAGGAGAACCTGCTGCCGCCAACGATCAGAATGCAATCTTTGAGGTTTATCGCACCGAGAAAGCGCCAAACCCTGCCGCTGCCGGTAGCAGCAGTACCAGCAACGGTGCAGCCGAAGATACGCCGCAAAGTATCTTCTAGGACGTATTCAGAGGCATAGAGAGAGCAGCTATTCTCTCTTGGCTTCAGCAATACAAGTCCACAAAAAAAGCCACCCTGTTGGGTGGCTTTTTATTACGCAGGCCGAAGAGTTTTTAAGCTTCAGCAGCGTCTGTCAGGGGGTAGTGGGCCGGGTAAGGCAGGCGGGCAACACCACTATCGATCGCCGCTTGGGCGACAGCACTGGAAACGGCGCCCAGCAGACGGGAATCCAGCGCTTTCGGGATAATATAATCCACACCAAAGCTGAACTGCTGGCCATTGTAAGCATCAGCTACAGCCTGGGTAACAGGCTCACGCGCCAGATCTTTAATGGCGTGAACAGCAGCGATCTTCATGGCATCATTGATTTCTGATGCACGAACATCGAGCGCTCCCCGGAAGATGAACGGGAAACACAGTACATTGTTAACCTGGTTGGGATAATCGGAACGTCCGGTTGCCATGATCACGTCAGGGCGGACTTCCTGGGCCAGTTCCGGACGAATTTCCGGATCCGGGTTGGAGCAGGCGAAGACGATCGGGTTAGCCGCCATCTTGTCCAGCTGCTCGGGAGACAGCAGATTCGGACCGGATACACCAAGGAACACATCAGCGCCGGTAATGGCGTCATCCAGGGTACGGTCAGGGGTTTCTACTGCAAATTGTGCCTTGTGGGCATTCAGATCGGTTCGACCTGAGTGAATCACACCCTTACGGTCGAGCATGCGAACATTTTCCGGCTTCAGACCACACTTGATCAGCAGGTTGGTGCAGGCAGTCGCAGCCGCACCGGCGCCCAGACATACCAGACGAGCCTCTGCAATAGACTTGTCGGCAATCTCAAGCGCATTCAGCATACCGGCAGCAGTTACAATCGCGGTACCGTGCTGGTCATCGTGGAATACCGGAATATCACACAGTTCGATCAGCGCCTTTTCGACTTCAAAGCACTCAGGTGCCTTGATATCTTCCAGATTGATACCACCAAAAGTACAGGCGATCCGCTTGACAGTATCAATAAAGGCTTCAGGACTTTCAGATTCAACTTCGATATCAATGGAATCAATACCGGCAAAGCGCTTGAACAGCAGTGCTTTACCTTCCATTACCGGCTTACTGGCACGAGCACCTAAATTACCAAGACCCAGAATGGCAGAACCATCACTGATGACAGCAACCATATTACCCTTGGCGGTGTAACGGTAGGCATTGTCATGGTCTTTGGCAATTTCACGTACAGGCTCGGCGACACCGGGGCTATAAGCCAGCGCAAGGTCTTGAGAGGTTTCAGCTGCAGTTGTCACTTCAACACTGATCTTACCGGGCCGGGGATTGGCATGGTAATCCAGGGCAGCTTGCTTGATGTCTTGAGCCATGTTTTTTTACTTTCGATGTGTACCTGCGGATTGCGCAGAATATCGAAAAGGCTAATAAGTCACAAGGCAGATATAGCGAAGAAAACGCTTTAAATAAAGGGAAAGAACGAAACGGAAGGGGATAAAAACGAAGTCGAAACCAGCCTGAAAAAGGCTGGCTTCGAAAGCAAGAAATTAACCTTTCTTGCGGGTAGACAGACCACCGAAACGCTTGTTGAAGCGTTCGATGCGACCACCAGTATCCATCACCTTCTGGGTGCCGGTGTAGAACGGGTGGCACGCAGAGCAAACGTCCAGCTGCAGGTCTTTGCACAGAGTGGAACGGGTCTGGATCTTGTTACCACAGCTGCAAGTTGCGGTAATTTCTTCGTAACGCGGATGGATATCGGCTTTCATCTTACCTTTGTCCTCATGTCAGGCATGCCGCCATTCGTCTCACTCAACAGGCCTCATTACCTGTTATCTGATCAGATACCGCATGCATGAAAACGATTGAGCGGCGCATATTACCAGAGTTCAACCCCATTGCAACTTGGAGCCGGCTCACGACTTATACGGTTCATCCCGTTAACCAGCTACAAAGCCTGCCAAGCAAGAAGCAGAAGCCTGTGGCAGCATTTATGCTTATTTTTCCAACGGAAATCCCTGCCTGTCAGTACCTTCTGGTACCATCAGGTTTACTTGTTAACTGATAGCCCGTGCCAAGATGTCACAAGCCTGTTTCCTCAGAGTCGCCCTGCCGGTTCCGTTACGGCGGCTGTTTGATTACCGTCTGCCACGCAACTTGCCGTCTCACGGGCTCAGACCGGGTATGCGGGTACAGGTTCCGTTCGGCAAGCGAAAGCTTATAGGAATACTGGCATCGACTACTACAAAACCTGAACTGGCAGAAGACAAGCTGAAGTCAGCTCTACAGGTTCTGGACGAAGAGCCGGTGCTACAGCCGGATATTCTGGCTCTGTGCGAGTGGGCTTCCCGCTATTACCATGCCCCCCTGGGAGAGCTGTTCAGTCTGGCTATTCCCGCTACCCTTCGACAGGGCAAGCCACTAAGCACCCGGCACAGGCTCTGGCGACTCCGCCCTGCAGCGGCTGATGCAGCAGAAGCATTGCTGTCACGGGCTCCGAAACAGAAACAGGCATGGCATTTTCTGAGTGAGCACCCCAAAGGACTGAGTGAAGACAGCCTGAAGGCTTTTGGCTTCGCCACCTCTATCCTGTCCCAGCTGGAACAAAAGGGGCTGGTCGAGCATGCCGAGGTTGAAGAACATTCCACCCACTTTGAAGCCGTCGACCCGATACTGAAATGCGCTCCCCTGACGCTAAATGACGAACAGCAGCATGCTCTTGCAGCGATCACCGAAGAAACGTCAGGATTCAGGCCAGCTTTACTGGATGGTATTACCGGCAGTGGCAAGACCGAGGTTTACCTTCAGGCTATCGATCATTGTTTACAACAAGGGCAACAGGCACTGGTGCTTGTGCCCGAAATAGGCCTGACACCACAGACAATCAATCGCTTTCACGAACGCTTTAATGTACCGGTCGTCACCCTTCACTCAGGTCTTAATGACACCGAGCGCCATAATGCCTGGCGGCAGGGATTGAAAGAAGAGGCGGGTATTCTGATTGGCACCCGGTCGGCCATTTTCGCTCCGCTACCCAAGCTGGGACTGATTATTGTCGATGAAGAACATGATCTGTCTTACAAGCAGCAGGACTCAATTCGTTATTCAGCCCGTGATCTGGCGGTCTACAGAGCTCGATTGAAGGGTATTCCGGTAATACTGGGGAGTGCCACCCCATCCCTTGAGACATACAATAATGCCAGCCAGCATCGCTATCTCCACCTCAGGCTGACTCAAAGAGCCGGCAATGCCCGTGCTCCTGCTATTGAACTACTGAATATCCGTGATGCGGCTCTTCAGGACGGGCTTTCCGAGGCATTACTTGAGCAAATAAAGACTCATCTGGATCAGTCTCACCAAGTGCTGGTATTTATTAACCGCCGAGGCTTCTCACCCACACTAATGTGCTATAGCTGCGGCAGTGTCATGGATTGCCCGGGCTGTGACGCCCATATGACGCTGCACAGAAATCCATGGAAGCTTCACTGTCATCACTGTGATACCCGACGTCCGGTACCTTCAAGCTGCCCCGACTGCCACAGCAGCAACCTGCAGGCAGTGGGCGAAGGCACTGAAAAGATTGAAGAAACCCTGCAGCAGCTTTTTCCCAAAACTCCGGTATTTCGTATAGACCGCGACTCAACCCGCAACCGTAACGCCATGGAGAAGATTCTGGCTCAGGTTCACAGCACCAAGGCCTGTATCATGCTGGGCACCCAGATGCTGGCCAAAGGCCATCATTTCCCCCGGGTAACGCTGGCAGCGATGCTGAATATGGATGCGGGGCTCTACAGCAGTGATTATCGGGCTCTGGAGCGAACCGGGCAGTTGCTCACCCAGGTCGCAGGACGCTCGGGACGAGCTGACAAACCGGGTAAAGTTGTGATTCAGACCCGGGATCAAGAGAATATTGCCCTGCAGCAACTGGCAAATGGCAGTTATCAGGAATTTATCCCGCTCCTGCTTCAGGAGCGCCAGCTGATGCAGCTGCCTCCCTTTAGCTTTCAGGCCCTGATTCGAACAGAAGCCGCCACACCTGCGGAAGGGGAGAGATTCCTCAGCCTGATAAGGACTATCCTGGAGCAGCAAGCCTCACAGCTTAACCTCAATGGTCCGGAAGGCCTGCAGTTACTGGGCCCGTGGCCTGCTCCGATGGAACGACGACAGGGCCGCTATCGCCAGCAACTGCTGTTACAGTCCGTCAGCAGGCAACCTTTGCACACAATTCTGAATTTCTCGCTATCATCAATAGAGAGCCTGCCTGAAAGCCGTAAGGTGCGCTGGTCTGTTGATATCGACCCTCAGGATATGAGTTAAGCCCCTTCGGTACTGGCAGCCTTGCTATACTGAAACACAACTGACTCAAATGCAGGGCTGTAGTAGCCCAAAGCGATAAATATCCATGGAGGGATATCAAGATGTTAGAGGGTGTACGCTCTGCTGCGACCAGTGCCGCCTCGGCTATCAGCAGCGTTATTCCTGAGCCAATAAAGAAGGCTTGGGGTAGTTTCAAAAGCTGGGTTGTCAGCCATTTACCGGGGCGACGTGTAGTTAATCACCCTGATAACCAGACAAACCTCCATCGAGCTGGAGCTTTTCACAAAAAATCTCCAGATCTAAATCAAAGATCTGTTTCTCCTGATACTCCCAGCTCTTCAACATCTGTTTCCCGTCACAGTACCACTGAAAGCTTTGCTGAACCCAAGCAGCCGATGATGCCTCCTAAACCTCGGAGCCATTCATCACCTGCGGTACCAGGCGAGCCCGGTGTTCCTCTGGACTCACCTCTGGGTAAAGCTTTTGAAGATGGCGAAGACAGCTTTATGACTCACGTCGACAAGCAACGCTTGGGACCTGACGGATACAAACGGATGCAAGAAGATCTTGCCCAAGTAAAAGTCGATGTTGATGCATTCAAGCGTGATAACAATTTAGGTGATATCTCTACATCATTCATCGACCGCCAATCAGTACCTGAACTAAGTCGTCCTACCAGTGAGAACAGTACCAGACCCACATCAGTTTCAGAAAGTGATGATGAAGAGCTCACTCAAAGTTTAAGTACGGGTGCCTCTTTCAATGCTGCCCCAACTCCTCAAAATACCTATGTTGGTGAAGAAAGCAGCAGGACATCCACTACATCGACAAATGATGAGGCAGTACTACCTTTCACTGGGTCAATCAGTTCTCAATCCAGTCTTTCCGAGGCTTCAAGCAGATCATCTCAGAGCGATTCAGGCTCCGAGTTCAGCCACATATTCGCAGGGAAAACTGCTGCCGAAATGACTGAGCAGGTTGTTTCCAAGAAAGACCCGGATAAAGAAGAAAAGCGTATGGCTGCTCTGGATCAGTTATCCACGCTGATCAAGGACATGAAAAAGCTCGACCAAGAAGAAATCAAAACTATCCGCGCCCAGATAGATGAGTTCAGGTCGACCAAACTACTCAATGCTGGCCCATCCAAGGCTCGTGCAGCAGAAGTACACCGTGAGCTGGATGCAAAAGTCGATCAACTGAAAGCTGATGAAGCCCGTGCCAAAGTAGGAGACTTCAGAGATCAACTCAATGGTATGTACGATAGTTTTGTGCAGGGCGACAAGGGTGCTCTGACAGCATTGGCTCAAGCAAACTATGGCGGTCTTGACAAGGAACAAGCCCGTCAAGAAGGCTTGGCTGTTGCCGCCAAAATGCTGGATCATGCCGTAACCACAAGACAGCCAATAGGCGAAGAGTTCGAGCTTGCGATCAAAAATTTCCAGTCAGGCAAAACCTCAAAAGCGTCTCATGCTACAGCTGACAACCTGTTACAGCGCGTCAGAGATATACGCAATAAGCAGGCGCTAAACGAAGCACGGGAAGCTCACACCAGAACCCTGAAGCAAATGGGTGGTATGGGGCCAGACGACCTGGCAGCAGTGCCTATTCCCAAAGATCACGATGAGAAACGTGATGTACGTATGGCTGGACTACAACGCCTTCAGGATTTGCTGCCTCAGACAGCCATGTCCAAAGATGTGGCAGCCAAATATCTGGCCGCCGCAGATCACTTCAAGTCTCGTAACGACAAAGATGTTCAGCAAATGCTGACAACTTTGAAGCGACAAATTAAAGATCAGGCAGCCGTACAGACTCCTGTGACTCGCAAAATGAAAACTGTTGGTCTTGAGGTTCTCAATCTTCAGGCCAAGACAGCAGAGGAGCTGTCCAGAGTAACCGTGCCTTACTCATCTGACAAGGCTGACTCCCGTGCATGGAAAGACACCATGCAATCAGAAATCAGAGAGCGCCTTGGAAAGATGGATACCATTACCGCAGAGGACAAGCAGCACTACTACACAGCAATTCTCAATTGCACCAGCAAGCATTTCAACCGGTTGACAAAAGGCAATCGCCAAAAGCTGGAACAATTGCTTAATGACATACCAGTACAGGGCTAATGTAGTTTAATCGTCCAATAAAAAAGGCGCTCTTTCAGGGCGCCTTTTTTTATTGATCACAACATTTCTCCCAGAGCCTCAAAAACCCCACCATAGAAACTTTGCATCGCCTCACTACCCGCAAAATTTACGTAAGCCTGCAACTCCTCATCCGGTAATGTGCGGTAGGTGTAAAGAAAACGGTGCTGCAGGTCCTGATGCGTGGCAGCACTCATCGTCGACATCTGTTGCTGTAAGGCCTGTTCAATAACTTCAAGATCCATTTGCCGTTCACCAGGCAACTGATCGTTTACACGTTCGGCGATTTCCAGTGCCGAAGAAGAAGCAATCTGAGTACTGATCTCCACGGCACCCAAATGAAAAATCAGGGTATCAATCAGTTCCGAACGTATTTTACGGGGAGGGGCTGCCGTTAGCTTCTGCCTGATATACATAGCCGCCGCCATTGGCTCAACCATGTTTTCCATATGGGCAATACGACGGCCTAACGGACTTTCAAGCCAGCCCAGCACTTCCTGTAGCTGCTCTTTACCCAGTCTTTGTGAGAGGTGTGCCAGAACACGCTGGCGATACTGATCAGGATGAATTTTGATTGCCTCAGAACTGCAGACGGAATCAAACAGCCCGGTATCAACCCTGCCCTCATAGGCCTGACAGCTTTGCCACAGGCTGGCCTGCAGCGTTCGCATATGCACTTCAAGGCCAGCTTTCTGATAAAGCTGCTGTAACAGTTCTGCTTTACCCGACTCAGCCTGCAGGCTGCAGCTGAGTAACAAAGCAATCAGAGATGGGAATACATACTGCAAGCGGGCAATCATTCCTTGATACCTCGGCATTAAAAGTATGTTTTCCTACCGAAATTAACACAAAGGCATCAAAGGACAAACTGCTGCTATTCTGAGCTCAGGTATAAAGCCGGCCAATAATGGTGGGAATCGCCACTTCGACTCTCAGAATACGAGTCCCCATATGAACTCGCTCAAACCCTGCCTCTTCGAGCTTTTCCACTTCATAGGGAATAAAGCCACCCTCCGGACCAATAGCTAACACCGACGGTTCATTCATTGCTATCGGACAAGCCTGTGACGCGACAGGATGTGCGACAAGTCCACGCTTGCCTTCCATCAGTTCAGGCAGTCGATCTTCAACAAACGGCTTGAAACGCTTCTCAAAGATAATTTCGGGCAGTACCGTATCCCGGGCCTGCTCCAGCCCCAGAACCAACTGTTCCCTGATTTTGTCCTCAGCCAGCCACGGACTTTGCCAGAAGCTCTTCTCCACCCGGTAACTGTTCATCAGTACAATGCTTTCTACTCCCAGTGCACTCAGGGTTTGCAGTGTACGCTTCAGCATTTTGGGGCGGGGCAGCGCCAGCAAAACAGTCAATGGCAGTTTGGGTGGTGGGGGTTGATCCAGAGAAACCGACAGCTCAAGGCAGTCAGCATCAAGCTTTTCAATCACAGCTTCACCCATCATGCCACCAAGAGCACCCACCCGCAGGGTATCGCCCGGTACAGCACGATGAACATCAGTCACATGTTTCAGGCGCGCGCCGGTCACACGCGCAACATCCGATGACACAAAGTCATCGGATTGCAGCAATAAAAGATTCATTCAGCAGCAGATTCAGAAGATGAGTCTGGACGGGATTTGATAGTCCGGGAGAACAGGACACCAGCTTCAAACAGGAACCACATGGGAATAGCCAGCAGTGACTGGGAAACCACATCCGGTGGTGTCAGCAGCATACCGAATATAAAGCAGCCAACCACGATATAGGGACGCTTGGCCGCCAGTTTTTCAACAGTGGTAATGCCGGACCACACCAGCAGAACGGTAGCGACCGGGATTTCAAACGCCATACCAAAAGCGAAAAACAGCTTCAGCACGAAATCCAGATAGCGATTGATATCGGTCATCATCGCCACATCAGGAGGCCCGACCTTGGTAAAGAAGCCAAAGATCAGCGGGAACACAACATAGTAAGCAAAAGCAATGCCGAGGTAGAACAGCATCACACTGGCGGCCAGCAGTGGCACAGCAATACGCTTTTCATGCTTGTAGAGGCCAGGCGCAATAAAGCCCCAGATCTGATGCAAAATAAACGGAATAGCGAGGAAAATAGCCGCTACCATAGTCAGCTTGAACGGTGTCAGAAACGGCGACGCCACTTCCGTTGCGATCATGCTGGTGCCTTCCGGCAGCAGTGCTCTCAGGGGTTCGGATACAAAGGTATAGATATCATTTGCAAAGTAAAACAGGCCTGCAAAGATAATCAGAATAACGGTGACTGCTCTCAGCAGCCGGGTGCGCAGTTCAACCAGATGTTGAACCAGCGGCTGTTCTTTGTCCTGTTTCGGACCGGATGACTGCCCGCTCATAAATCAGATTACTTCTTGCTGGTGACTGAAGAGGTATCCGAAGCTTCTTTATCAGCACGGCGGTCTTCAGATTTCTGATCCGGTGGTGTCATGATATTTTCACCACCAATACTTTGATTCATTGTTTCAGTAAATGAGCCTTGCAGGTTTTCTGCCTTTTCACGCGTCTTGCGCAGCTCTTCCATTACTGATTCATTATGGAGGTCACGCCGAATTTCATCGACGCGGATTTCACGCTCGATCTCTTCCTTAACAGAATTGAAACTGCGCTTGATCTTCCCAATCCACATGGCCGTTACCTTGATGGCGTGAGGCAAACGTTCCGGCCCCAGAACAACCAGTGCAACCAGCGCAATTACTACCAGTTCGGTAAACCCGATATCAAACACCTGCTTGCTTCCACATATGGATCACACTGTGAATTACACGAAGAAAGGCCAGTATCAAACCGGCCTGTCTTCAAAGACGATAACAGAGCCCGATCGTATTACTTGCGAACCGGCTCGGCTTCGGCACTGTTTTTTTCAGCCTTCATGCCTTCGTCAGCATTATTGAGCTGTTTCGGGTCCTCACCCTTTTCATCGCTCATAGCTTTTTTGAAGCCCTTCACCGCACCACCGAGGTCGCCGCCGAGGCCACGCAGGCGTTTGGTACCGAACAGCATTACCACGATCAGCAAGATAATCAGCAACTGCCAGATACTGATGCCGCCAAAACCCATATCAGACTCCCTGTATCTCTAGGAATACTTCATTCTATCAATTGCCCTGTGGCAACTGCATTACAGACTGTGGAGTGCACCACCGCCAAGGATGTGAAAATGCAGGTGAAACACTTCCTGTCCGCCGCCTTCGCCATTATTGGTTACCACCCGGTAACCATCATCGAGGCCCTGCTGCTTCGCAATACGGGGGATTGTCAGCAGCATATGACTGGCAACTGCAGCATCTTCAGGCTTCAGGTCATCCAGATTCTCGATATGCTTTTTCGGAATCATCAGCAGATGCACCGGCGCCTTGGGCTGAATGTCACGGAACACCCGGCAATGTTCATCTTCATAAACTGTTTCGGAAGGGATACTTCCCGCAACAATTTTGCAAAACAAACAGTCACTCATGTTTCATTACCTCGGGTTCGGTGTCAGCCCGACCTGCTTTTCAGCGGATACCATAAGGCTAAATTCACCGAATAACCAGCTGTGGAATATATCGTGTCAGGCTGTTTTCCTGCTTATCAGCAGCAACCCGGTTAAGCCCAGAGCCACTACCGGCCACTGGATTGATACGAGCAGTTCCGGTGCCAGACCATAAACCGCAGCTGCGACCAGCATAACACCACCGGCGCGCCTCATATTCCGCTGCATCCGGCTCCGCGCCTGTTCACTGGCCTGCAGGGCCTTGCGCTGGTCATCACTGATCCGCTGGATAGCCTGCATCGCATGCACGGGCAGATCCGGCCCCTGCAACAACAGATCCGTACCCTGATCCCGAATGCGCCGCAGCATCCCCTTGGGGCTGATACGTTCTTTCATCCAGGCTTCGAGGAACGGCTGGGCTGTACTCCACAGATCCAGATCGGGATAAAGCTGGCGCCCCAGCCCTTCAATATTCAGCAGTGTCTTCTGTAACAGCACCAACTGAGGCTGCACTTCCATATTGAAGCGGCGAGCAATCTGAAACAGCCGCACCAATAATAAACCAAATGAGATATCTTTTAGCGGTTTTTCAAAGATGGGCTCACAAACGGTACGGATAGCGCCTTCTAGCTCACACAAACTGGTGTCTTCCGGCACCCAGCCACTGTCGATATGCAGCTGGGCCACCATCCGGTAATCCCGGCGGAAGAATGCCAGCAGGTTACGCGCCAGATATTCCTGATCGGTCGGCTCCAGTGAACCGACAATACCGCAATCAATACCGATATATTCCGGCAGTTTCGGGTTAGTGGTATCAATAAAGATATTGCCCGGGTGCATATCCGCATGGAAAAAGCTGTCGCGGAAAACCTGGGTGAAAAATATTTCGACACCACGCTCTGCCAGCACTTTCATGTTGACGCCACGCTCACGCATGGTTTCAACGTCGGAAACCGGAATGCCGTGAATCCGCTCCACCACCATCACGTTGCGGCTGTTCAGATCCCAGTAGATTTTGGGCACATACAGCAGACCGGAGCCGAGGAAGTTACGGCGCAGCAAGGATGTGCTGGCGGCTTCCCGCTGCAAATCAAGCTCATCCAGCAACGTCCGTTCATAGTCACGTACCACTTCCAGAGGACGTAACCGGCGGGCATCGGGAATCAGTTTCAGCAGCAGTTTCGCTACGGTGTATAACAGCCCGATATCCTTGCGGATAACCTTTTCAATGCCGGGGCGGATGACTTTGACAACAACACTGTCGCCATTTTTCAGCGTCGCCGCATGAACCTGAGCCACAGAAGCAGAAGCGATTGGCTCCGGGTCAAACTCGGCAAACAGCTCATCTACAGGTTTACCCAGTGATTTCTCGATGCGGGCAATGGCCTGATCACTGGGAAAGGGTGGTACCCGGTCCTGCAGTTTGGCCAGTTCATCTCCGATATCATCCGGAACCAGATCCCGCCGGGTCGAAAGAATCTGGCCGAACTTTACAAAGATCGGACCCAGTTCGATCAGCGCATCCCGCAGCCTCTCACCCCGTGGTGCGTTGTTGTCACCACGCCCCATACTGGACAGCAGTTTTAACATGCCCCGGGCTGCCGGAGGTAACATCTCACTATCGACCAGGTTATCCAGCCGGTAACGATTGAAGACCTGCAGTATTCGATACAGTCTGTTCAGTCCCACGCATCAGCTCCCGTGATTACTGGTATCCGATGCAGGCTCAAGCTGCTCGATTCGGGCGTTCAGCCGGTCCATATCCAGCTGCAATGAGGTGACATCCTCACAGAACACTTCAACTTCTGCTGCAGACACAACCAGTCGGGCTTCTTCGGTGACATACTCGGCTGCATTGCGGCTAAAGCGCTGGTTGGTATCTTTGGCCCAGCTGAAGAATGTCCGGATCCCCTGCCCCAGTGCATGACCGGCAACCGTGCCCAGTTTATCTGTCAGTACAGATTCCCAGTCCAGTTCAGCATCCTGCAAAATGGCCAGAGTTTGCTGCAGGAGCGCCGTATCACCGCTAATGGTGACATCACCGGACTGCAGGGCTGCAATCTTGTCTTTATGCGTCAGCAGCGCCAGAGCGGCAGGCAGGGTTGCCATCAGAGAGGCATCAACCTGCTCCGGCAATCCCTTCAAAACAATGCGGCCATCAATCCAGGTTACGCCCAGCACAACTTCCGGCTGGGTCAGGTGTAGCAGCAAGGTTTTGTGTTCCAGCAGCTGGAGCTTGTCCAGTGTTACCGGATCCAACTGCAGGGTTTTGTTAATCAGGTGCTCGAGCGCTGAGAGTCCCGCCACTGCACCCAGTGGAAAGACCGGCTTCATGGTTTGAATCCTTTATGCAGCGCCACAATGCCGCCAGTCATATTGTGATAGGTAGTGCTGACAAAGCCTGCATCCTTCATCATATTTTCCAGCGTTTTCTGGTCCGGGTGCATCCGGATGGACTCTGCCAGATACTGATAGCTTTCAGCATCATTGGTCACTAACTGACCCATCAGCGGCAGCGCCTTGAAGGAGTAGGTATCGTACAGTTTGCTCAGCACCGGGTTATCGGTTTTGGAAAATTCCAGAATCAGCAACCGGCCACCGGGCTTCAGTACCCGCAGCATTGAGCGCAGCGCTGCATCCTTGTCGGTCACATTACGCAGACCGAAAGCGATAGTAATACAGTCAAAGGTGTTATCTGCAAACGGCAGGCATTCGGCATTGGCCTGAACATATTCGATATTGCTGCCATAACCACGATCCAGCAATTTGTCGCGACCGACATTGAGCATGGAATCATTGATATCAGCCAGCACCACCTTGCCGCTCCGGCCCACCAGCCGGGAGAATTTCATAGTCAGGTCACCGGTACCACCGGCCAGATCCAGAATGGTCTGCCCCGGGCGGGCACCAGACATTTCAATAGTGAAACGCTTCCACAAACGATGAACACCAAACGACATCAGGTCATTCATCAGGTCATACTTGCCTGCAACAGAGTGAAATACTCCGGCAACCATATCGACTTTGTCATCGCGCTCAACGGTCTTATACCCGAAGTGGGTGGTATCACCGTTTTGCTCTGTCCCTGATTCTTCCCGCTTGGCCATATTGCGTGCTTCTATTGATACTTCTTGCTGAAATTAAGTTGTGCGGTATCGCACCGGAATCATTCGTGCGCCGTCATTCTAACAGGGCTACCCGAAAAGTCTCCCCCTGATACCGCAGGGCTACACGGTGAAAAATACCAGAAACCCGTGGCAAAAGTGTGGTGTCAGATCAGCCTCACCACACTTTCATCCGGATCTCTGGATTTACCTGCTGCAGACAGCTGCTGCAGATAATCCTGCCACAGCGCTTCCTTATTCAGGGAAAGTTCATATAAGTAGCTCCAGTCATAAAGCCCCGAGTCATGGCCGTCATCAAAGATTATTTTCAGCGCATAATTGCCGGCAGGCTCCAGTGCCTGAATACCGACATTCTTTTTGCCATGCTGCAGCACCGGATTACCATGGCCCCGCACTTCGGCAGAAGGGCTGTTAACCCTCAGAAACTCGGCACTAAGCTGATAGTTCAGGCCTTCAAATGTCAGTTCCAGTACACCTGACTGGCGATGCAGATGCACCTTCTCAGGTATGCAAGTCATCTCGATATTTCCCGAATAGCTTTGTTTTCATCCGGGCACGAATACCCGGACACAAAAAAGCCGCTCAACCGAGCGGCTTTTTTATCAATCAATTGTTACAGAATATAGCGACTCAGATCTTCATCCTGAGCCAACTCACCCAGAGACTGGGTGACATAGTCTGCATCAATCACAAAGGCTTCGCCGTCCTGGGTACCGGCCAGATCAGTTGCGCGGAAGGAAATATCTTCCAGCAGGCGCTCCAGCACAGTGTGCAGACGACGGGCACCAATATTCTCGGTGGTTTCGTTCACCTGCCAGGCTACTTCAGCAATACGCTTGATGGAGCTTTCGGCAAACTCCAGCTTCAGACCTTCAGTTTCCATCAGCGCCTGATACTGTTCGGTCAGGGAAGCATTCGGCTCGGTCAGAATGCGTTCAAAGTCCTGAGTGCTCAGCGCCTTCAGCTCAACCCGGATCGGCAGACGACCCTGCAGTTCAGGAATCAGGTCAGATGGCTTGGCCAGGTGGAAAGCACCGGAAGCGATGAACAGTACGTGGTCCGTCTTAACCATGCCGTACTTGGTAGATACAGTGCAGCCCTCGATCAGCGGCAGCAGGTCACGCTGAACCCCTTCACGGGAGACATCAGCATTGCTGCCGGAGGAGCGCTTGGCAACCTTGTCGATCTCGTCGATGAAGACGATACCATTCTGCTCGACCACATCGATAGCGCGAGCTTTCAGTTCATCTTCATTCACCAGTTTGGCAGCTTCTTCGTCCTGAACCATCTTCATGGCGTCTTTGACTTTCAGCTTCTTGGTGCGGCTCTTGTTGTTCGACAAGTTGGAGAACATGCTCTGCAGCTGGTTGGTCATCTCTTCCATACCAGGAGGCGCCATGATCTCAACGCCCATCGGGGAATCCTTGACCTCGATATCGATTTCCTTGTCGTCCAGCTGGCCTTCACGCAGTTTCTTGCGGAAGATCTGGCGAGTGCTGCTGTCCTGCGGCTGGCTGCTTTCTTCACCGAAAGTACGAGCCGGCGGCAGCAACGCATCCAGAATGCGCTCTTCAGCAGCATCCAACGCACGGTGACGGACCTTTTCCATTTCCTGCTCGCGCAGCATCTTGATCGCTGCATCCATCAAGTCACGCATGATGGATTCAACATCACGACCAACATAACCCACTTCGGTGAACTTGGTCGCTTCAACCTTGATAAAAGGCGCATTGGCGAGACGGGCCAAACGGCGGGCAATCTCGGTTTTACCGACACCGGTCGGGCCGATCATCAGGATGTTTTTCGGGCTGATCTCGTTGCGCAGGGAAGCATCTACCTGCATCCGGCGCCAGCGGTTACGCAGCGCGATGGCAACAGAGCGCTTGGCCTCATCCTGTCCAACAATATGCTTGTCCAATTCATGGACAATTTCACGGGGTGTCATTTGACTCATTTAAAAACTCTCTCGTTCTGAAAAGCCTTTAGCGGTTCTGAAAAAACCGTTAGCAAGCGAATGCCTTACTGTTCAGCATCCAGCTCTTCAATAATCCGGTTGTGGTTGGTGTACACACAGATATCACCGGCAATCGACAGGCCTTTCTCAACGATGTCACGTGCGCCCATATCGGTATTTTCAACCAGTGCACGGGCAGCAGACTGGGCAAACGGCCCACCGGAACCGATAGCAATAATGCCGTCTTCAGGCTCCATTACATCGCCGTTACCAGTAATAATCAGCGAAGCCTTGCTGTCAGCAACCGCCAGCATGGCCTCAAGACGGCTCAGGCTGCGGTCGGTACGCCAGGCTTTTGCCAGTTCAACAGCAGAGCGCACCAGCTGGCCCTGATGCTTTTCCAGTTGTTCTTCAAAACGTTCAAACAGGGTGAACGCATCGGCTGTACCACCGGCAAAGCCGGCAATAACTTTCTGGTTATACAGGCGGCGTACCTTGCGGGCATTGCCTTTAATAACGGTGTTGCCGAGGGAGACCTGACCGTCTCCTCCAATAACCACCTTGCCGTTGCGACGTACAGACAGGATGGTCGTTCCGCGATACTGTTCCAAGGTTTTATACCCCTGATGGCGATACTTTCAATCTGAAATGGGATATGGGGGAGGATTCCGGCTTTTCAAGCGTTAGCGCTTATTTAACACTGAGAAAAGTCCGGAAATCTGGATAAAAGGGCTGCCAAAAGCAGCCCCGGCCTGAAAATTTTACTTCAGTTTGAGCAGTAGTGAATCCACTTTATGGTCAGCCAGCGTTTTCTGAACACTGTTGACCTGCGTCATAGAGGTTAACGGACCGACCTGAACCCGATGCCAGTATTCACCATTTTTCGCCTGAATCTGCTGGATTCGGGCATCCAGCCCCCACAATATCAGCTGGGCACGCAGGCGTTCGGCATCATTTCTGCTGCGAAACGAGCCGGTTTGCAATAGATATCTGGACACTTCTGCAGGCTGTTTCTTTGCCGAGGCAGTACTGTTGTTTGAGGCAGCAGCTGGTTGAGGTTTAGGCGTTGTTTTTGCCTCCGGCTTCGCCGGCTCGGAGACAATAACTTCAGATTCAGGCAGCAGTTTGTAGAAGTCAAAAACAGGTTCCTGCCTGGCCGCTTCTTCCTGCTCGGGCTGCTGTGCTGCATCTGGAGCCTGCTTTGAACCGGTGTTCCGCGAGGTATCTCCTGCGCCCGGAGCCAGCATAATCAACAGCGCCAGCAGGAAACCTCCCAGCAGACCG
Source organism: Spongorhabdus nitratireducens (assembly GCA_947387575.1). GTDB lineage: Bacteria > Pseudomonadota > Gammaproteobacteria > Pseudomonadales > Endozoicomonadaceae > CANDOC01. The sequence continues at coordinate 28,264 of CANDOC010000009.1, read as the reverse complement.
GTAATCAGCCACATCCACCCCGGCACACGCTGAAACAACGGCACACTCTTACTTCGACTCGCTCCCTGTTTTCCAGGTTTCTTCCGCGTTGCTGTCATCTATTCCCCGGCAGCATGGAGCTGCTGAAAGCGTAACGGTACCGGCAAATGCACGCTGGTTCTCCTGCTATCATCAGCCTGTTGAAAATCCTTCTCATGTTAGCGTTATCCCTTGCGGGTGCCAACTGCCATACCCGCTATCAAATCCCTGCGCCTGACAGTTGAGACAAGGCGCTATTTCCGCTAGCATCGCGAGCATGGAAAACCAGCAGAGCTACCCAGATACAACAATCCTGCCGGAGAGCTTCCCTGCAAGCTTCTCTGCAAGCTCTATTCTGACTTTAGATCAGAAGACTTCTTCCTGCGTGACTCTCTTCCACGCAATCGACTGCGCAACGATTCGACGCCGCTGCATCATCCGACGACGCTCTGTCTGATAATACCTGCTGGCCACAGATTTCTGACATCCTGACCGCCTGGCAGGTAGCACACTCCAAGGGAACTGAAGCCCGACGAGTCGTAGCATACCGCCCGGGCTGTTTTATATTTGTACTGCCGCCTTTATTGAAAGGGACATATTGATGAACATCCTTCAATTACTCGAAGCCAAGGTGACCGCCGCCATGATCGCCGCCGGTGCACCTGAAGATACCCGTGCACTGGTACGCCAGAGTGCCCGAGCCCAGTTCGGTGACTACCAGGCCAACGGTACCATGCAGGCTGCCAAAAAGATGGGCATGCCGCCCCGCGATCTGGCTGCCAAGGTAATTGAAGCACTGGATCTGGGCAATATGGCCGCCAAGGTCGAAATTGCCGGCCCCGGTTTCATCAACATCTTCCTCAGCAACGAGTGGCTCACCGAGCAGGCCAAAGATGCCCTGAAAGATGACCATCTGGGTGCTGACGTGGCAGACAAGCCACAGACCATCGTGGTGGACTACTCTGCACCCAACGTTGCCAAGGAAATGCACGTTGGTCACCTGCGCAGTACCATCATTGGTGACTCCGTGGTTCGCACCCTGGAATTCCAGGGTCACAATGTTATCCGTGCCAATCATATCGGTGACTGGGGTACCCAGTTCGGTATGCTGATTGCCCACCTGGAAGAACTGCAGAAGGAAAATCCGGAAGTTATGTCTTCCGAACTGTCCGACCTGGAAGAGTTTTACCGTGAGTCCAAGAAGAAGTACGACAGCGACGAAGAGTTCGCACTGCGTGCCCGTGGCTACGTGGTCAAGCTGCAGGGTGGTGACAGCTGGTGCCGTCAGATGTGGCAGCGTCTTGTTGATGTCACCATGGAACAGAACCAGATCAGCTACGACCGCCTGAATGTTTCCCTGACCCGTGAAAACACCATGGGTGAAAGCCTGTACAACGAAATGCTGCCGGGCATTATCGCCGAGCTGAAAGAGAAAGGCCTCGCGGTAGAAGACCAGGGTGCTCAGGTTGTGTTCCTGGATGAATACCAGAACAAGGACGGTGATCCGATGGGCGTTATCGTTCAGAAGAGCGATGGCGGCTTCAATTACTCCACCACCGATATTGCCTGCGCCAAGTACCGCTACGAGAACCTAGGCGCTGACCGGGTGCTGTACTTTATCGATGCCCGTCAGGCCATGCACCTGCAGCAAGCCTGGACCATCGTTCGCAAGGCCGGCTTTGTACCGGAAAGCGTACCGCTGGAACACGAAGCCTTCGGTGTAATGCTGGGTAAAGACGGCAAGCCGTTCAAGACCCGCTCCGGTGGTGTGGTAAAACTGTCCGCCCTGCTGGATGAAGCCGAAGAACGTGCAGCTCGCCTGATCGGTGAAAAGAACCCGCATATGGATGAAGGGCAGAAGGTCGAAGTCATCAAGGCTATCGCCATGGGCGCGGTTAAGTACGCTGACCTGTCCAAGAACCGCACCAGCGACTACATCTTTGACTGGGACAACATGCTGTCCTTCGAAGGTAACACCGCACCTTACCTGCAGTACGCCTACACCCGTATCCAGAGCATCTTCCGCAAGGCCGGCGTTGATGCTGCCAGTCTGGAAGGTGAACTGAAGATTGAAGCGGATGCCGAAAAGGTACTGGGCACCAAACTGATGCAGTTCGGTGAAGCCATTGAACAGGTAACTCGTGAAGGTACTCCGCACGTGATGTGTGCTTACCTGTACGACCTGTCCGGCGCGTTCATGAAGTTCTACGAGTCCTGCCCGGTTAACAAGGAAGGCGTGGAAGCTGATATTCGCAACAGCCGTCTGCAGCTGTGTGCACTGACTGCACGTATTCTGAAGACCGGTCTGGGCCTGCTGGGTATCAATACTGTCGAGCAGATGTAAGCTTTTAGCTAGCCTATGTCAGTCGGTTTCACTAACTGACATAGGCCTCAATTTGGATTTGTAAAAGGGCTAGTCGTCAAAAGGCTGTCTGCAAATGATGCTGGATTGAGAGGAGGCATCCCGGGCACCTCAGCCTGACCGCCAAATAACGTATATTCACTACCCTCCAAACCAAGAGGATAAATTATGTCTGTTGGCGCATTACTGACTGTGCCCGCATGCAGTTTTTGACTATCAGTGATTTCCCCAACCTGATCATCATAAGGCAAAGAACACTGGGATGACTTCCGCCTCCTCTGCTTTTTGCTACCTGTTACCACTTGATCGTCATTGTATGTCCATAGATTTCCTTTTCCACCTGCACCTTCGGGTGGAGGGATTTTTACAAACTCCTTGTTCAGAGAAAGATTATGCCTGATAGCATTCTGCCAGCCTTTTTTAACTATGTTTCTATAATACGGATGCGATTCCATGATTGATTCATAGATTGCAGCCAGTTTTAAGCGCCTTTGAGGTGCCGCATCGATTGCATTACGAATTAGCGTCCTATATGTATGAGGAGGTTTGGTCATTTGAGTACTGCCAGAAAAAGCAACACTTTCCTCACCTTCACCAGCCAAAAGCAGACGCTCATCAGTGGGATAATTTAACCCATTGAGTTCTTCATCTTGTAACCTGAATTGTGCAAGCTCTTCCCTGTGAACACGTTCCCATTGCTGAAAATGATCTAATTGGGAACGGCTTTCTTGAGGCCGAACAAACTCAACACCATCTCTGACATAAATATAACGGGTTCCAGGATATTCTCGCCCGCCACAAACTGAAAACAAATGTAATGGCTCCAATCTTCGATAGCCTGTAACAACATTTTTAGCCATTTTTAATGGACTGGAAGCTTTGGATAACGGCCAACTAATATGATTAACAACAGGAATACCGCATAGCATAAATGGAACAATATCTTTTTCTGCCCCATTTCCCCAGGCTTCTATGCATCTCAACGATGTAATGCCGGATAGCATTCTATATTTTTTATCTCCACACGCCTTATCAACATCAGAACCTTCGCCCTTACCTGCAACCTCTGTGACATTTGGCATCAATATGGGAGCACAGGGAAGCTGGTGTTTTATCAACCACTGCCTCAAGTGATAAACCTGCTCCAAAGGAAAACTGGTTAGATAGAAAACGAAGATTCCCTGAGCAATATTGTGGTGAATAGAGCTTGCCACCGGCTCAAAGCAATCTCTTTCACCCTTGGGCAATTTATCTACAGTATGATTCTTGGGTTGTATGGTTCCCCCAACATCATATGCTGCAGCTTGTGGTAGCTCACAGGCGGATGGCTGAACCGATATCACCGCACGATGCTCGACTGTACAAGGAGCCCCATCGATAACTATGCCTCCAGCTCTAATTCTGATCACAATCCATAGAACATCTGCAGGCTTATCAAGCATTGAAGCAAATGGATATAATTCAATATCTCCTGCACCAGAAAAAGTATCTATAGGTATCCAGTTTTCATAAGTACCAGGAATAGTCCACTCAACCAAAAGCTTATCTGTTGGACAACCATTTTGATTAATCAGTTTTAATTTTAAAGGGGATAATTCACCACGCCCCACAATTAAGTCAGGTGTGATAACACAAGGAATATCCTTATCTGCTGGAATACAATCACTTGAACATTCGATTACAGAAGTTAGCAATGAGTAGTCAAACCCTGCTAACAAATCCATACAGATCAAATAAAGAAAAAAAACACCAGTTTTTTTGAATTCGGACCTGACAGAAATCATCAGCATGGAGCTTATTAGTTATAATTGCCCCAAAGCGTAGTTGATTATTATCTCAACACAGGTGAGAAACTATTTTTACCACAATTCAATATCATGAATTGCCAGCACAGCATTTAATACTGGCAACACATTTTTTTTGTTTTCTTAGACATCCAGCATAAAAGTAACCGGTCCGTCATTCAGCAACTCGACTTTCATATCAGCCCCAAACTGCCCGGTCGCAATTTTCCCATATCGCCCACGAGCCTCAGATACAAAATAATTGTAAATATTTTCACCATGCTCCGGAGATGCACCACGACTGAAGCTGGGGCGCAACCCTTTACGGGTATCTGCCACCAGCGTGAACTGGGGCACAATCAGCAGTTCGCCTTCGATATCAGCCAGCCCCAGGTTCATTTTCCCGGCGTCATCAGGAAAAATGCGGTATTTCAGCACTTTATCCAGCATCTTCTGAGCTTTCTGCTCATCGTCATCCTTTTCAACGCCGAGTAACAACAAAATACCGGCATTGATTTCGCCAACAACTTCACCATCAACAGTGACTGATGCGTGTTTCACACGCTGAATCAAACCTTTCACAAACTTCTTCCATTACTACCTTGTTAATCAGGCCCGGCGCAGATTATGAGCCATTTCGTCTGTGGCTTTTACCAGCGCATCGGTAATACCTGCTTCCAGTGCTGAGTGACCCGCATCCCGGACAATTCGCAGATCCGCTTCAGGCCAGTTCTGATAAAGCGTCCACGCATTTTCAAACGGGCACACCATGTCATAGCGGCCGTGAACAATAATGCCGGGAATATTCTTGATCACTGCCATATTGTCGAGCAGCTGATTTTCCTTCAGGAAAAAACGGTTGGAAAAATAATGACACTCAATACTGGCCATCGACAGTGCATGATGAACATTGGTCAGTTCTTCTTCCACATCATGATTGGGTCTCAGGGTTGCAACCCGGGCCGCATGGAGTCCCCAGTGTTTGGCCGCATTCATTCGGGCCACCTCATCACTGCCACTCAGCCGGTTTTGATAGGCTGATACCACATCATCGCGTTCTTCCGGTGGTAGAATGGAAACAAACTCATCCCAGTAGTCCGGATAAACCGATCTGACGCCATGACCAAAATACCAGTCAATATCCTGCTGCCGCCCCAGGAATATGCCCCGGAGAATCATACCCTTGACCCGCTTGGGATGAGCCTGGGCATAGGCCAGAGACAACGTGCTGCCCCAGGAACCGCCAAACAGAATCCAGCGATCCACATTCAACTCGGTGCGAATCGCTTCAATATCAGCAATCAGGTGTTCGGTAGTATTATTTTCGAGAGAGCAATAAGGTTTGGACTGACCACTGCCACGCTGGTCAAAACAGATAATGCGGTATTTTTCCGGGTCAAAATAACGGCGACTGTTCTCATCTACCCCGAGTCCCGGACCGCCATGCAGATAGATAACCGGCAAGCCATCAGGCGACCCGCTTTCTTCCACATAAAGCGTATGCTGCTGATCAACCTTGACCTGATGTACTGCATTGGGCTTCAGGGGCGGATAGAGTACGTGCATGGCAAATCCCCGGCATATATTCAACACAGGGTATGAAAGAACGCACGCGGGATGCAAGCATAATCGTCACAGCCAGCACGTAAAAACCACTACACCAGACTTCGGCTCTGGCACTGATACCTGTTAAGCTGGAAACTTGAATAATTTAAGCCAGCAGAACCCTGAAACCATGGACTATCGCCAAAAAATCACAGGCACTCGTCACCGGTTAAGCAGCGTTGATGAAATTCGCGATGTGGTGGAAGAAACAGAAAGTAACCGTGGCCGGGTCATTCAGTCAGCAGCTGTACGTCGGTTGCAGCAGAAAACCCAGGTTTACCCGCTGGAAACCAATGCCGGCGTACGTAGCCGCCTGACCCACTCACTGGAAGTCCAGCAAACCGGGCGCTATATCTCCCGTACTATTCTCAAACAGCTGACAGAAACAAAGCAGCTGAAAAAACTTGGGTTGGAAGGTATCGAAAGCGCCTTTATCAATCTGGTTGAAATGTCCTGCCTGCTGCACGATGTCGGAAACCCGCCCTTTGGTCATTTCGGCGAGGCAACGATCAGCCGCTGGCTGCAACAGAATGCCCGCAAGATGCATGGAGCAGCAGCCCAAAATACACTGCCCTCTCACCTGTTTGATGACGTTCTGCTACCTGACTTGTGTGAATTTGAAGGCAACGCCCAAGGCCTGCGGATTATTCACTCCCTGCAGGACCTCAACCTGACTCACTCCCAGCTGGCAGCGGCAATGAAGTACACCCGCCCGCCCTACCAGCCGCGTCCAGCTGAGACAGATGCCTTTGCCTATCGCAAGAAAAAACCCGGCTTTTTCTATACCGAGGAAGCACTGGTAAAAACCATCTGGCAACAGCTGGATATTGCTGAGGACTGTCGCTTCCCGCTGGTTTATATCATGGAAGCAGCAGACGATATTGCTTACTGCATTGCCGATCTGGAAGACGCCGTTGACAAGAATATTCTCTCCTATCAGGAACTGCAGCAGAACCTCAGGCTGATCTGGTCCGAACTCAGTGAAAACAAAAGCAGTTACCTGACCGATATGATGGATGACGCTATACGCAAAACGGAGTTGCATCTGACCACAAAACGGCAGGCTCAGGAGTTTATTATGCGACTCCGAACCCGGCTGGTACGTGATCTTGTGGACTATGCGGCCAAACGCTATATCGATCAGCACGAAGCGGTATTCAACGGTACGCTGGATGAGCCTTTGATTGATGGCAATTCCCACCAGCATCTGGCACTGCAGACCTTAAAGGATGTCACTGTCCGCTTTGTTTTCAGCAGTCCGGAAAAAGAAACGCCGGAACTCCGCGGGTATTCTGCTCTGGTTGGTTTGCTGGAGTTTTACCGCCCGCTGCTGGAGCTTAAACGCAGAAAGCTGGAAGAAATTATTTTACACGACAGCCAGTATGATTTTCTGGAGCAAAGACTGTGGCATCGCCTGCCCGGAAAATATCGTGCAGCTTACTCGCTTGCAGTTGAACAGATTGATAATTCATACAATACGCAGGAAAAAACTGACCTTGAGTGGTACTACAGGGCACGGTTGCTCATCGATTATATCAGCGGGATGACGGATAATTTTGTGGTTGCGGAGTATCAGGGACTATCCGGAATATAACGACATTCAGACATAAAAAAACGGGCAGATAATTCTGCCCGTTTTTTTATCCATACAACTTACTGATTCTTGGCGCGAGCCGCTTTACGGCGATCGCTTTCAGTCAGCTGCTTCTTACGCAGACGGATGTGGTTTGGAGTAATTTCCACCAGCTCATCATCATCGATGAATTCCAGCGCCTGCTCCAGGGTGTGACGTACCGGCGGGGTCAGCACGATGTTTTCATCAGTACCGGATGCACGAACGTTAGTCAGCTGCTTACCCTTGGTCGGGTTAACAGTCAGGTCATTGTCACGGCTATGCAGACCGATAATCTGGCCTTCATAGACATCAATGCCCGGCTCAACAAACAGGCGGCCGCGATCCTGCAGGGTAAACAGGGAGTAACCCAGTACCTTGCCTTTCACGTTGGAAATCATAACGCCGTTCTGACGGTGTACGACTTCTGCATCCTTGACCGGACCGTAATGATCAAAGATATGGGTCAGGATACCGCTACCGGAAGTCATGGTCAGGAACTGGGAGCGGAAGCCGATCAGGCCACGGGCAGGCATAACGAAGTCCATACGGATCCGGCCTTTGCCATCCGGCACCATATTGGTCAGCTCGGCACGACGGTTACCCATCTCTTCCATCAGGCTACCTTGATGCTCTTCATCAACATCAATAACAACCTGCTCGTAAGGCTCCTGCATGATGCCGTCGATTTTTCTGACTACAACCTGCGGACGGGAAACGGCCAGTTCGAAGCCTTCACGACGCATGTTCTCGATCAGAACAGACAGGTGCAGTTCACCACGACCGGAAACGACAAACTTGTCCGCATCAGTGCCCTGCTCGACACGCAGTGCTACGTTGTACAGCAGTTCCTTGTCCAGACGGTCACGGATATTACGGGAGGTCACGAACTTGCCATCCTGACCACAGAACGGAGAGTCGTTAACCTGGAAGGTCATGCTGACGGTCGGCTCATCAACAGACAGCGGCGGCAGCGCTTCCGGAGTATCTACATCACACAGGGTGTCAGAAATCTGCAGCGCATCAATACCGGTAATGCAGATAATGTCGCCAGCCTTGGCCTCTTCAACCTCAACCCGCTCCAGACCCAGATGGCCCATGACCTTCTGAACCCGACCGTTACGGGCGTTGCCTTCACGGTCAACAACCTTGACGTTGGTACCCGGCTTCATCACACCACGGGTTACACGGCCAACACCGATAACACCAACATAGCTGCTGTAGTCCAGAGCACTGATCTGCATTTGCAGCGGACCGTCAACGGTAACCTGCGGCGCCGGTACCTGTTCGGTGATCATTTCGAACAGCGGGGTCATGTCCTGAGCCATGCTGCCCGGATCTTCACCCGCCACACCTTCCAGTGCGGAAGCGTACATGATCGGGAAGTCCAGCTGTTCGTCTGTCGCACCCAGACGATCAAACAGATCGAAAACCTGATCGACAACCCAGTCAGGACGGGCGCCCGGACGGTCAATCTTGTTGACTACGACAATCGGGTGCAGCCCCTGCTCGAAAGCTTTCTGGGTTACAAAGCGAGTCTGCGGCATCGGGCCGTCAACGGCGTCCACCAGCAGCAGAACAGAATCCACCATGGACAGTACCCGCTCAACTTCACCACCGAAGTCAGCGTGTCCCGGAGTATCCACGATATTGATGTGGTAGTCGTTCCATTCGATGGCAGTGTTCTTTGCCAGAATGGTAATGCCGCGCTCACGTTCCTGATCGTTGGAGTCCATGATGCGCTCGGCACCCTGATCCTTTCGACCCAGTGTGCCGGACTGCTGCAGCAGCTTGTCTACCAGAGTGGTTTTGCCATGGTCTACGTGTGCGATGATGGCAATATTGCGGAGTTTTTCCTGCACGCCTTGTTTACCTCAGTGAAAATCCGGTATCAGATATCAGCAGGGTGATGCTGCTGTCTGGAATATATGTTCTACAGCCGAAAGGGGAACCTGTCCCAATCTGGCGTAATGAGTCGTGAAAGCAGGCGCACAAAGCGCTGAAACATCTTCACTGTAGCGCGACATATGGCGCAAATTGCGTAACCGCTGGCGCTCGGACAGAGGCTTTGACTGGCAACGCATATCGGAAATATCAATCAGCCCGAGTTCTCCGTCGGGCATCACAATCACATTACCCATGTGATATGAACGGAATAAAACACCGTTTTCATGCAGCTGAGCAGTCAGCGCCGCCAGCTTTTCCAATAACTGAGCTCGCTCTTCAGAGCCGGCATCCAGCTGTCGAAGTGCCTGCCGTACCGTATCTCCCGGCAACGGGTGGTAGTGTACTGCTGTCAGCCCCTTGGCCGGCAGCTCATACAGCCCGATAACATCAATCGTCGGAATACCACGCTGCTGAAGCAGCCCGGCATTTTTGGCAAAACGACGGGAATACGGGAAAAAGCGAGCCGATGACAGTGTTCGCTTGACCCTGAAAATTTTAAGGATAGTACCGTCACGGAGCCCGAGCACTTTATCGCCGTAGCCATCCTTTTCAATGACCCGGCATCCCTCGCGCAGGGCCTGATAGCGGTCTTGATTAAGTTTCTGCATGCGGAGGAATTTTAAAAGGGCGCTATTTAACCACAATACGCCCTTGGCTAAAACTTCCTGTCGGGGAGAGAGTGAAAAGTTCTTGTAAATTCAGGTTTTATTATTTGTTTAGGTAAGGTTTCGCCAGATCACAGGCAGTCTGATGAATACCAGCCACTTCTGTCGACTTTTCGATGCACAGATCCAGATCACGCAACAGGCCATCTGAGATACTGTAAATCCAGCCATGAACCGCCACTTGCTGGCCACGCCCCCATGCGTCACGGATAATGGAGGTTTTGCACAGGTTGGTTACCTGTTCGGCCACATTGATTTCACACATGTAATCAGCACGGGCACCATCATCTTCAATGGCATCCACCTGTGACTGGTACTTGTCATAGACGTCCTGAACATTCAGCAACCAGTTATCAATCAGACCACTGGTCTCTCCGCGCATCGCCGCCAGAATACCGCCACAGCCATAATGACCACAGACAATCACATGCTTTACCTGCAACACATCCACCGCATACTGCAGCACTGACAGGCTATTCACGTCAGTGTGAACCACCAGATTGGCCACATTACGGTGAACAAAGATATCCCCGGGCAACAATCCGGTTAGCTGATTGGCCGGTACCCGGCTGTCGGAACAGCCAATCCAGAGGTATTCCGGAGTTTGCTGAGCTGCCAGATTGGTAAAAAAGTCAGGATTGTCGGCCTTGATATTCTCAGCCCACTCCTGATTTTGCTTGAAGAGATGCTCTAGTCGCTTCATGTAACTTAAATCCCATTTTGAACAGGAGTTAAAATGCCTGCAATACAAAAAAGACTCAACAAATTATTACTCTTTATTTGAAACATTCTCATGTTTTTTTGAAAAAATTCGTTAAAGGGCCAATTAAACTACAATCAAGAATCATTCATTTTAGCCACCAGAGAAGACATGTTTTATTGCAACAAAAAACACTCAAAAAATAAAAAAGAAATAAAAATATTTCAGAAAATAAATTTCAGCCTTTTATTTTTATCGTTGTTCTCCTTTAATTGTTACTCTTCTCCTCCACCTCCACTTTCACCTTTAAAGCCATTAAACCTAATCCATTCTTCATGGCTATATGCAGTAATTCTATTACCTGAAACAGTTTTGAGACCTCGTCCTCATGAAAGCGAATCATTAGATATTGAAGAACTGACTCAGTTGTACAAAGCATTTGTATTCATTACACAACATCTTTCCAACAGCAATGATTCTGTCATCGCTAGTATGTGTAGTTATAATTTTCTGAGAAAAATCCATAGCCACATGGAGCCTGACGATATTCCTGCCATGCAAGCTGAAGACCCTGAGCATGCATGCTTGGTAGAAGCAACTTTTCCTTATGATTGTCTATCTCTAACTGTAGTTGATGCTCTTTCAGAGTTTCGCCAGGGAGTAAAATTTTCACCCGAAGCAACAGAATTGGTATTTTCTTTAGTAGCAAAAGAGTCTCTAGAGTTTGGTCGTAACACATGCAAAATCGCAACATTGAAATCAGCTCAACTTATCCAATTACTTAAATCTATCCAGCAGCAAGCACACGCTCTTTATCAAGAAAAAGAAGCAGAGTTTTCAGCTCGCATTGTGTCACTGGACAGGTGGGGCATTGAACCTCCATCTGAATGGGAAATAGCATGCCAATGTCATACAGCTGTTAATTTGTGGACCTGCTCAATAACTTCTGATTTAGGTATAAGCAATTATAAAACTCATGAGCATGAGGGTTTTGATTTTCCTACAATTTATTACACAGGAATAAAACAGAAAAATGCTCAGCAAGCAGTCGATGTTTGTTTTCAAGAATTTCAAGAAAATCTGCAGCGTGCTGCATCCATTAGAGAAAAAGTCGCTCGGGTAGCACAGTGCGTACGCACCATCATGCTTCTTCATCCATTCACAGATGCAAATGCACGTACCCTGAGAGTCTGGTACCAAGGAATGTTAATGGCTCTGGGCTCAAGCCCGGTCATTATGAATACTTGTGAATTGATGTTTACCACAGAGAAAGTGATCGAAGAACACTTCTATACCGGTCAAGGAATATACCAGCGTTTTCTGGAGAGGCTTGAAACCGGGACTTTTGATAATCTTGGCTATAGAGCTTTAAATCAGCAGACTCGAGATGAACTGGATCAACATTTTCTTCCAGTCATCCTCCAGGCAGGTGCACCCTGACATTAAGAAAATGTCATATAGAGGCTGAACTACCCCCTCCATGGGCACCCATGCTATATTCAGCCTCTTTTTTCAACGAATCAGTCTGACATTCCATGTCCAAAGAATCCCCTGCGGCTGAACAAGGCGGCTTTGAGGCGTATGTTCGCCTGCTCAGCTATGTTCGGCCTTTCTGGAAACTGTTTGCCCTGAGTTTACTCGGGTATCTGATTTTTGCTGCCAGCCAGCCGATGTTTCCAGCCATCATCAAATACTTTGTGGAATACCTGGAAGGCGGTGAAGCCCAACTGGTATATCTTGTGCCTCTCGGCGTAGTCGGTATCGGCCTGTTTCGTGGCCTGGGCTCATTCCTTGGTAGTTATTACATTGCCAAGGTCTCCATGAATGTGGTTCACAGCCTGCGAACCTCGCTGTTTGATCGCCTGATCCGCCTACCCAACAGCTATTTTGACAACAATAATTCCGGCCACCTGATCTCCAGAATCACCTATAACGTCGGAATGGTGACCGGTGCTGCAACCGATGCTATCAAGGTGCTGGTCAGGGAAGGTCTGACCGTTATTGCGCTGATGGGCTATTTGTTGTGGACCAATTGGCAGCTTTCACTGGTCTTTATCGCTACCCTGCCCCTGATTGCTCTGGTAGTGACTACCGCCAGCAAACGCTTTCGTAAGCTGAGCAAGAAGATCCAGACTACGATGGGCGATGTCACCCATATTTCCTCTGAAACTATTAACGGCTATCAGGTCGTTCGTGGCTTTGGTGGTGAGAAATATGAGCGTGAACGTTTCCAGACTGCCAGTGAGAGAAATACCAACCAGAACATCAAACTGGTCAAGGTATCGGCCACCCATACTCCGATGCTGCAGCTGATTGTTCTCACGGCTGTTGCCGGTCTGATTTTCCTGATTCTGTATCTGCGCTCTACTGGTTATATACAGGGCTCTACCGGTGATCTGGTCAGCTTCCTGACAGCTGCTGGCCTGCTGCCCAAGCCTATTCGTCAGCTGAGCGAAGTAAACTCAACTATTCAACGTGGTATTGCCGCTGCAGAGAGTATTTTTGAGCAAATCGACGAGCCGGTTGAAGTAGATAACGGTACAATTGAACTGGATCGGGCCAGAGGGCAGCTGGAATTCAAAAACCTTACCTTCAGCTACGAGAATGCTGCGACACCGGCTTTGCAGGATATCAACTTCAGCATCAAACCGGGTCAGACAGTTGCACTGGTTGGTCGTTCTGGCAGTGGTAAAACAACTCTGGCCAACCTGATTCCACGCTTCTACCAGCACTCTGAAGGTCAGATCCTGCTGGACGGCACCCCCATTCAGGATTACACCCTGCATAATCTGCGCCGCCAGATTGCCCTGGTCAGCCAGAGCGTGTCGCTGTTCAATGACACCGTAACTCGCAACATTGCCTATGGCGACCTGAGTAGCCGCACACCGGAAGAGATCAGCGCTGCAGCTGGTGCAGCCTATGCCACCCAGTTTGTGGAAAAGCTGCCGGAAGGTATGGAAACCCTGATTGGTGAGGATGGTGTACTGCTGTCCGGTGGACAGCGTCAACGACTGGCGATTGCCCGCGCCATTCTCAAGGATGCGCCGCTGCTGATCCTGGACGAAGCGACTTCAGCTCTGGATACCGAATCCGAGCGCTATATCCAGGCAGCACTGGATGAGGTGATGAAGAACCGGACTACGCTGGTTATCGCTCACCGTCTGTCCACCATCGAGAATGCCGATGTCATTCTGGTGATGGATCAGGGCCGGATTATCGAACAGGGCTCTCATGAAGAGTTGCTGGCCAAAGGCAACCATTATGCAACCCTGCACCGAATGCAGTTTCGAGAAGAAAACCACGCAGATGACAATCATCTGACAAGCTGATATTCATCTGCCTGATATCGCTTTATTTTTTATTCTGCCGGCTGTCAGCCCCTGATAGCCGGTGGACAGATCGAATTCCGGCACTAAAGCGCCTGTTTCGGGTCTATTACTGAGGACCCATGGTAAATATAGAGATGAAACTAACCTTACCCCGCTTCGATAAAGCCCGTATTCTGGTTGTTGGCGACGTTATGCTGGACCGATACTGGCACGGCTCCACTTCCCGTATTTCACCGGAAGCCCCTGTGCCCGTGGTGCGTGTCGGCAATATTGAAGACCGTGCCGGCGGTGCCGGCAACGTGGCCCTGAACATCGCTTCCCTCGGTGCCCCGGCCTGGCTGGTTGGAGCCACTGGCAAGGATGAAGCCGGTCAGAGTCTGCAAACCCGGCTGGAAGCAGCAGGTGTCTACTGCGACTTCATTGAACTGAACAATGTTCCTACCATTACCAAACTGCGGGTCATCAGCCAGCATCAGCAGCTGATTCGACTGGATCACGAAGAGCCGCTGACTGAACTGAGCGCCGGTGTACTGGAGCAGAAGGTACATGACCTGCTGGAACAGCAAGCGATTGATGCCGTTATTCTGTCTGACTACGGCAAAGGCACCCTGCAATCCCACCAGCAGCTGATCAAACTGGCCAAAACCCGGGGCATTCCGGTACTGGCTGACCCGAAGGGCCGGGACTTCAGCATTTATAAGGGCGCAACCCTTATCACCCCAAACCTCAGTGAGTTTGAAGCGGTGGTGGGTGCCTGCAAGGATGAGCAGGAGCTGGTCAAGAAGGGCCACGCCCTGATTGAAGAGCTGGAACTGGGTGCCCTGCTGGTTACCCGTGGTGAGCACGGTATGACCCTGCTGCAGGGTGGTGCGCCTGAAGTGCACCTTCCGGCACAGGCTCAGGAAGTGTTTGACGTGACAGGTGCCGGCGATACTGTTATTTCCGTGCTGGCCTCAGCACTGGCTGCCGGTTGTGACCTTGCCCATGCTGCAGCACTGGCCAATACTGCGGCCGGAATCGTAGTTGGCAAGCTGGGCACAGCAACGGCCAGTCTGCCGGAACTGCAGAAAGCCGTTCAGGCCGATCAGGGTGCCGAGCGTGGTGCCATGACAGTGGATCAGTTACTGGTTCAGCTGGAAGCGGCCCGGGCTCGTGGTGAGCGCATTGTATTCACCAATGGTTGCTTCGATATCGTTCACGCTGGTCATGTTGGCTATCTGAAGCAGGCTCGCAAGCAGGGCGATCGACTGATTCTGGCCATTAACGGTGATGACTCTGTTACCCGCCTGAAAGGTGAAGGTCGCCCGATTAATCCGGTTGATCGCCGGATGGCTGTTCTGGCTGGTCTGGAAGCAGTTGACTGGGTAGTAAGCTTTGACGAAGACACACCGGAAAAACTGCTGGAGCTGATCCGTCCGGATATTCTGGTGAAAGGCGGCGACTACACCGTAGAAGAAGTGGTTGGAGCGCCCATTGTTCATTCTTATGGCGGTGAAGTGGCAGTACTGGAGTTTCTGGATAACTGCTCAACTACAGCCATCGTCCACAAGATCCGTAATACCCAGGAACCTGCCTGATATAGATACCCGAATAACGTTGCCTTCGCTGACGGCGAGGGCAGCTTATCTTCCGGGCTTCACATTTGAAGAAGTATCCTGCCAGGCTGCAATTCGCTCAGCGATATACTGATCCATCGCTTGGTTCAGACAGCAACGCAGCCGGGATTCCAGCCTCGGCAGCCAGCCATCAATAACATCCTGAATCATCTTTTCTCCTTCCTGCCGTAACTGTTCTTCCAGAGACTGACTCAATAATTCAGAAGGGTGGGTATCAGCGGCAGAAGGAACTTCAACCTGACCGCGGTCTGTACGAATACCCGGTAAAACAACCAGAGGCGTACTGACAGCCGGATGAATAACAGCCTGATAAGTACCGGCAGTATCCGGCATGACTTCCTCTTTGGTAGCCAAAACATCATCAGTGCGTTCATGAAGAACTTGTGACGATGACTCATTCAGTAACTGTTCGATAATTTCCAGATCATCAATCAGCTGATGTGCCGTGCTTTGTTTATGGCTCATGCTTTAGGGTTCGATGATTCACGGTTGATGACTCATGGCCTATTAACCGGCCCTGCGTGATTTCAGATCATGGACACGGGGCGTTATCCCCTGACCACGATAATAGCGGAAATTTTCGCGGGAACGGTTTTTACCGTTGTCGTCATCAGGAACCATTTCCCCGATGCGGGTAAACTCACCAAAACCTGACGGCACATCATTACCCAGATTCAGCAGCAGCGTGTAATCCTTTCCCTGTTCAGATACGTCGGAACAGAGCAGTACCGGCTCAACCGAATCATTATCAGACGACGTAGTATGAGGAATAAAACTGTCCTCACGCCAGTCCCATAACAATTCGTCCAGCGCCTCTACGGCAGCCGCATCAGGACAGAGAACCAGAATTTTGAAATCCTGGCGCCAGGCCTTTTCTATCAAACGACAGGCAAACATTAACAGCTCTTGCTGTTCAACGGCGGGTGTCAGATAGAAATCAACCTGGCTGGTTTTCACGCTGTGTTATCTCCTGTTAATCGGGCTTTACGCTACGCAACTATCAAGCTTCAGCTGCACGATCCATCAGGTATTGAACCAGCAGCGGTACCGGACGACCGGAAGCGCCTTTGGCTTTACCGCTGTCCCATGCAGTACCAGCGATATCCAGGTGCGCCCAGGGATATGCTTCAGCAAAGCGGGACAGGAAGCAACCGGCAGTAATGGTACCGGCTGGACGACCACCAATGTTGGCCATGTCAGCAAAGTTGGTGTCCAGCTGCTTCTGGTAGTCTTCGTTCATGGGCAGACGCCATGCCGGATCGATACTGCCTTCACCCGCTTCCAGCAGCTGACCTGCCAGTTCGTCATCGTTGGCAACCAGACCGGAGATGTGATGACCCAGCGCCAGAATGCAGGCACCGGTCAGGGTAGCGATATCTACCAGCGCTTTCGGCTTGTAGTTCTTTTCAGCGTAAGTCAGCGCATCACACAGAACCAGACGACCTTCAGCATCGGTATTCAGGATTTCGATGGTCTTGCCGGACATGGAAGTCACGATGTCACCCGGCTTGCTGGCATTGCCGGCCGGCATGTTTTCAGCAGCAGCAATCAGCGCAACGACGTTGATCGGCAGATCCAGTTCAACCAGAGCGGTCATCGCGCCCATAACAGAAGCGGCACCACACATGTCGAACTTCATTTCGTCCATGCCGGCACCCGGCTTCAGGCTGATACCACCGGTATCAAAAGTGATGCCTTTACCCAGCAGCATGTAAGGCTTGTCAGTCTTTTTCTTGCTGCCCTTGTATTCCATCACGATCAGCTGGCCTTCCTCAACGGAGCCCTTGCTGACAGACAGGAAGGAGTACATGCCCAGCTTATCCATCTCCTTCTCGCCCAGCGCCTTGACGCTCAGCTTGGCGTTGCCTTTGGCCAGTTCTTTCGCCTGCTCGGTCAGGTACTTCGGAGTACAGACGTTACCTGGCAGGTTACCCAGGGTACGGGCAACGCTGACACCAGAGCCAATAGCTTCACCTTCAGCCAGACCCTGCTTGGCAGCATTCGCGTCTTTACGGCCTGCCAACAGCAGGGATACCTTGGTCAGCGCCGGCTTGTCTTTCTTGTCGCCGGACTTGAACTGGTCAAATACGTAGAAAGTACGCTCAACCGCTTCAGCAATCTGACGGGCTTTCCAGCTGACATCAACGCCTTCAACGTCGAAGTCATCCAGACAGATCATCGCATCCTTGATCGCTGCACCTTTCAGTTTGGCAGCCACCCCAGCCATTGCCGCCTTGAATGCCTTCGGGGACATGGCCTTGTCACCAGTACCGACCAGCATCAGACGCTCGGCAGTCAGTTCAGGCACGTAGGACAACAGTACGGAATCACCGCTCTTGTCAGATAGATCCTTGCGCTTTTTCAGAGTTGCCAGCAAGCCACCAGCTGCCTCATTCAGGGCTGCAGCGGTACCGCTCAGTTCACCTGCAGACAGGCCGGCAATCAGGCACTGGGTTTTCTGCTTTTCAGGAGCGCCGTTTTTTACGGTGTATTCCATGATTACTCCACAAGACAATAAACAGGGTTTAATGGATAATTGTTACTTTAAACCGGAAAAGAAGCTGCCTCGGCTACCCTGCTTTTCAATCAGGTACCGATTCAGCTTGTGACGGGTGAACCAGTTTTGTATATCAGACTCTAAACTCTTTTCAGGAATTTTGAGCATGCATACGACCGGTTCATGCCCTGCCGGCCAGACAACCTTTAAGCATGAAGGTATTTTCACTGCGATGGGCATTCGGACAGGAAATAAACGTAACTGTGGCTCGGCATTACAATACAGGTGTAACCCGCAAACACAGTTTACGCCAATGATTGCTTATTTCCAGACTCAGTAAGGAAGCAACGGCCTTGATTATCTTTCGCTATCTGACCCGAGAGGTTATCCAAAGCATGCTGGCAATCAGCGGCGTGCTGCTGCTGATCATCGTCAGCGGACGTTTTATCAAATATCTGGCACAGGCCGCAACCGGCGCGTTAAATGCGGATTTTCTGTTTTCCATCATGGGATACCGGTTGCCAGGCTTTTTGGAACTGATTCTGCCGCTCGGGCTGTTTGTTGGCATTATGCTTTCCTATGGCCGGTTATACCTGGAAAGCGAGATGACGGTACTGGAAACCTGCGGCATGAGCCAGGGCCAGTTACTGCGTATGACCATGGTTCCCGCTATCGGCATGATGCTGATTGTCGGCGGCCTGAGCTTCTGGGTATCCCCCTGGGGCGCACAGAATGTCGAGAATATCCTGAACCGTCAGGATGCCATGACAGAATTCGACAATATTATTCCGGGCCGTTTTCAGGCCTTGAAAGGATCATCCCGTGCGACCTATGCCGAACAGCTTTCCGCTGATCGGGAAACCATGTATGGCGTATTTATTGCCAACAGGGACGCCAAGAAATCTACCACTGAACCGGCCATGACGCTGGTGATGGCACGTACCGGTGCTATCGAGCAACAGGACGACAGTGGTCGCTATCTGATTCTGAATGATGGTTACCGTTATGACGGTACTGCCGGATCAGCCGATTTCAGAGCCACCCAGTTCGATCGTTATGGCGTACTGATGGATCAGAATGAAGTCAAAAAGGAAGCCACCAAAGAGAAAGGCTTTCCAACCAGCCGTTTGCTGGGCTCTGATGATCCCCGGTTACAGGCTGAACTTCAGTGGCGTATTTCTATTCCTCTGCTGATTCCGATTGTGGTTCTGCTGGCGGTTCCATTGAGCCGGGTGAATCCTCGTCAGGGTCGCTATGCCAAACTATTGCCTGCAATCCTGTTGTACCTGTTTTATCTGTCAACGTTGATTGCAGTTAAAGGTGCGGTGGAAGACGGCAAGATTCCGGCCGAGATCGGTGTCTGGCCGGTTCATATTGTTTTCCTGATTATCAGTGTTGTGATTTATTTTTATGCACCACTGCAGCACTGGTGGCATTTACGTCACAGGGTGACGGGATAGCTCATTGGTTGAGAACTGTTTGATGGAAAAGGTTGATGAGAAGAATTGTTTTGACTGACAGGGAGTCGCTGCATGCGCAAGCTTGACCGCTACATCGGCTTTAATGTGCTGGGCGCCATGCTGCTGGTGCTGATTGTTATTGTGGCATTGAACACCTTGTTTGGTTTTATGGCACAGCTGGAAAGCCTGCGGGCCAACTATCAGGTGCCACAAGCCATACTGTTCACGGTGCTGAATATTCCCAAAGCCATTTATCAGGCGATTCCGGTTTCAGCCCTGATAGGCTGCCTTGTCGGTCTTGGTGGCCTTGCAGCCAACAGCGAACTGGTCGTTATGCGTGCCGCTGGCGTTTCACTGAAGCGGATTATCTGGGCCGTAATGAAACCGGCACTGGTGCTGATGCTGATTGGAGGCCTGGTCGGAGAATATCTTGCGCCCTGGACCGGGCAGATAGCCGAGACGGGTCGTGAGATTGCCCGCTCCGCCAAAGGCACCTATTCCGGTGACGGCATCTGGCACCGTGAAGGCAATGAGTTTATGTACTTCAACGCTGTTGAACCCAACGGCGTATTGTACGGCGTAAGTCGTTTCAAATTTGACGACGAGATGCAACTGAAAGAAGCCAGCTATGCCAGCCGGGCATTATTCCAGGAAGATCATTGGGTACTGGAACAGGTTAAAACCAGTCATTTCGCTGGAGACAAAGTCACCATTGAAACCGCTCTCACTGAAATCTGGAATGTAGATCTCGATACTACCTTGCTCAAAGTAGTCGTCGTTAATCCGGATGAATTATCAATCAGTGGTCTTTCAACTTATATGAAGTACTTGAAAGAACAGGGATTGAATGCGGGGGAATATGCTCTGGCGTACTGGAACAAGGTATTCCAGCCGCTATCGATTTTTGCTCTGGTCATGATCGGTATTTCATTTGTATTCGGGCCTCTGCGCTCAGTCAGCATGGGCCTGCGAATTTTTACCGGCGTTATCACCGGTGTGGCCTTTATGATTGTTCAGCAGCTGATGGGACCATCAAGTCTAGTATTTGGCTTTTCACCGATTATTGCGGTGCTGACGCCGATTCTGATCTGTCTGGTTGTTGGCAGTATTTTGCTGAGGCGTGCAGGCTAACCAACTCTCTCAGTAAATTAGTTATAAAAAAGGCAGCATATAAAAGCTGCCTTTTTCTTATCAGCTCTGTTTGTCGTAATAACCTTTGGGCAACTCAATCACACGGGATTTTGACACCCGATCCTGCAGTGCCATTTTTTTGCTATCCACCAGCATCCACAACAATCCCAGGCCACAGGCCCCCATCAGCGGAATTGCACTGAAGAAACGCAGCGTACAGTGAGTCATCTCAGGCAGGCCACCCTGTTCGGTCTCGATCCTGATACGCCAGACCTGCATGCCCAGTGTCTGTCCCTTGGCGCGCCAGAAGTAAGTGAAAAAGCTGAATACGGTAATCAGCAGAATCAGAAACAGAAATGGATCAAAACCAACTGTTGCCTCTTCTGTCCCGCCCAGCCAGACATTTACCACGGAGTGATACAGACCACTGACCATCATCATCAGCGCAGCTACCAGAAAAGTGTCATAAACAATGGCAGCAATACGGCGCCATAACGAAGCTGGCGGGAAGTTTTCGGACTCAGTGGCAACAGCGGATTGTGCGGACATCAACAGACTCTGATTCGGTTTATTTCTGATATTACGGAGCAGATTCTAAAAAATACGCCGGTTTCAGGCACCTTCTTTTTAACTCCGCCGGTGATTGTTGTGCTTTATGCTTAACTCTGCCTATTGCAGAGCTATATAATACGCGGTTTTAGCAAATTACCCATCAGGCGCAACGATCTGGCTATGGATAAGACATACTCCCCACACGAGCTCGAACGCTCATGGTATCAGACTTGGGAAGAAAAGGGCTTTTTTGCCCCTTCCGGTGAAGGCAAGCCCTACAGCATCATGATCCCGCCGCCGAATGTCACCGGCAGCCTGCATATGGGTCACGCGTTCCAGGATTCCATTATGGATGCCCTGACCCGTTACCACCGCATGAAGGGTCACAACACCCTGTGGCAGGTGGGTACCGACCACGCCGGTATCGCCACCCAGATGGTTGTCGAGCGCAAGGTTCAGGCAGAAGAAGGCAAGACCCGTCACGACTACGGCCGCGAAGCCTTCACCGATAAGATCTGGGACTGGAAGAAAGAATCCGGCGGCACCATCACCCGCCAGCTGCGTCGTTTGGGCGCATCTGTAGACTGGGATACCGAACGTTTCACCATGGATGAAGGCTTCTATAAAGCCGTTCAGGAAGTGTTCGTCCGCCTGTATGAAGATGACCTGCTGTACCGCGGCAAGCGTCTGGTTAACTGGGACCCGAAACTGCACACCGCCATTTCCGACCTTGAAGTAGAAAACAAGGACGTGAAAGGTCATATGTGGCACCTCCGCTACCCGCTGGCTGACGGTGAAAAAACCGCTGACGGCAAGGACTACATTGTTGTTGCCACCACCCGTCCGGAAACCATGCTGGGCGATACCGGTGTTGCTGTAAACCCTGAAGACGAGCGTTACAAGGCGCTGATCGGCAAGGATATCATTCTGCCACTGGTCGGCCGTCGTATTCCGATCGTGGCTGACGAACACGCCGACATGGAAAAAGGCACTGGCTGTGTGAAGATCACTCCGGCGCACGACTTCAACGATAACGAAGTCGGCAAGCGCTGCGGCCTGCCCATGATCAATATCATGACCCTGAACGGTGATATTCGCGATCAGGCTGAAACCTTTAACACTGACGGCACTGTTAACGAAGAGATCGACGGCACCATTCCGGAAAAATATCACGGTATGGAGCGCTTTGCTGCCCGTAAGCAAATCGTTGCCGACTTTGACGAAGCCGGGCTGCTGGAAGAAGTAAAAGACCACGATCTGATGGTTCCTTACGGCGACCGTTCCGGCGTGGTTATCGAGCCGCTGCTGACTGACCAGTGGTTTGTCCGTGCTGCACCGCTGGCCGAACCTGCAATCAAGGCAGTAGAAGACGGTGACATTCAGTTTGTACCGAAGCAGTACGAGAACATGTACTTCTCCTGGATGCGCGATATTCAGGACTGGTGTGTTTCCCGTCAGCTGTGGTGGGGTCACCGGATTCCGGCGTGGTACGACAACAGCGGCAAGGTTTACGTTGGCCGTAACGAAGCTGAAGTTCGTGAAAAACATGGTCTGGGTGAAGATATTGCCCTGCGTCAGGATGATGATGTGCTGGATACCTGGTTCTCTTCTGCGCTGTGGACCTTCGGTACTCTCGGCTGGCCGGAAAACACCGACCGCCTGAACACCTTCCACCCGACCGACGTACTGGTTACCGGTTTTGACATCATTTTCTTCTGGGTTGCCCGGATGATTATGATGACCATGCACTTCATCAAGGATGAAGATGGAAAGCCGCAGGTTCCGTTCAAGTATGTTTACGTCACCGGTCTGATTCGTGACGAGAACGGCGACAAAATGTCCAAGTCCAAGGGTAACGTACTGGACCCGCTGGATATGATCGACGGTATCGATCTGGAATCTCTGGTCGAAAAGCGTACCGGCAACATGATGCAGCCGCAGCTGGCCGCCAAGATCGAGAAGCGTACCCGCAAGACCTTTGAAGACGGCATTTCCGCTCACGGCACCGATGCCCTGCGTTACACCCTGTACTCACTGGCGTCTACCGGCCGTGATATCAACTGGGATATGAAGCGCCTGGAAGGCTACCGTAACTTCTGCAACAAGATCTGGAACGCAGCCAACTATGTGCTGATGAACACCGAAGATCAGGATTGCGGTCAGAACGGTGGTGAGGTTGAACTGACTCTGGCGGATCGCTGGATCCTGTCCAGCCTGCAGCGTCTGGAACTGCAGGTTGAAAAGAACCTGTCCGAGTTCCGTCTGGATCACGCTTCCCAGAACCTGTACGACTTTATCTGGAACGAATACTGCGCCTGGTACCTGGAACTGTCCAAACCGGTACTGTGGGATGAGAATGCACCGGAAGCCCGCAAGCGCGGCACCCGTCGCACGCTGGTTCAGGTTCTGGAAGCGATCCAGCGTCTGGCACATCCGTTCATGCCGTTTATCACCGAAGAAATCTGGCAGCAGATCAAGGGTCTGGCCGGTGTTGAAGGTGAGACCATCATGACCGCGGCTTACCCGGTAGCCGATGAAAGTCTGATCGATGACCAGGCCGAAAGCGATATCGAGTGGCTGAAGTCCTTTATCGTCGGTATCCGTAATATTCGTGCTGAAATGAATATTGCTCCGAGCAAGCCGCTGGAAGTCATTCTGCGTAATGCATCTGCCGATGACCTGCGTCGTTTGGAAGACAATCGCAGCTTCCTGCTGTCTCTGGCTAAGCTGGAAAGCATCCGCTCTCTGGCTGATGGTGAAGAGGCGCCGATGGCAACCACTCAGCTGGTTGGCGAGATGGAAGTGCTGGTACCGATGGCCGGTCTGATCGACAAGGACGCTGAAATTGCTCGTCTGGGCAAGGAAATCGACAAACTGGTTGGCGAAATCCGCCGCTTTGAAGGCAAACTGAACAACGAGAAGTTTGTCAGCAAGGCTCCGGCTGCCGTTGTTGAGAAAGAACGTGCCAAGCTGGCTGATGTCAAGGTTGCCAAAGGCCGCCTTGAGGAACAGCTGGAAGCTATCAAGAGTCTGTAAAAGCTTAAGATAAGCTAGCACGATAATGCCGCTGCATTTATGTAGCGGCATTTTTGTATCAGTTATTTTAAATAATCAAAACAAATCGATTAACAAACAAGAACATTTTTGCTTACAAAACCATAAAGTAGTTTTGATATCACAAATAAAAACAAGAAGATGCCTTCCATATTTTTCTTTTATCAAACAAACAGCGTAACCTGATAAAAACAAACAATTATACGGCCATTAACAAGACACTCGTTTCAAATGCCCTTAAACCAACTAAATTTTCAACAACCACAAACATCAAGCAACAACAAGGCGCCCAGGTACTGCCCTGAAAGCGCCAAAAACAAAAATTAACTAACAACGACCAGAACTGCAGGCTGCCTCAGCCTCCAAGCTGAACCAAATAAACATTTGGCTACAAGATTTACTACTGTCCCGCCACCTTTCAAAACAATCAGTTCAATTATAAACAGGTAAATCAAAGCGATATTTAAAGCAATATCAAATAAAACAAGAAACTGACTTCAATCATGGTTTATTAAAAATTAAGGCCTAAAATAAATCACAACAGATTTCATCAAGAGTCTTTTTGCGAAAGAGATTCTTTAGCGCGTGCTGCATGCTTTGTTTAATTAAAGCGTACGTTCAGACAGACACCCGCCCGACACTTATCAATCGAATACTGGAAGAGTCAGCGTCACAATCTAAACTCGGATCATTGTTTATCGCTTCGGATATAGATCCAGTGTGTCGCCTGACTGTTCAATGGCTACCCCCCGGCCCTCAAATGCAAAAGCTGACATAGCTTGTTTGAAGGGCTTTTAAATATGACTCAGGAGTTAGTTATGCCTGTTACCAACATGGCTGAACTCGAACAACTCATCGCTCGCGTCAAAGCGGCCCAGAAGAAATTCGCTACCTACTCTCAGGAGCAGGTTGATGAAATTTTCCGCGCAGCATCCATCGCTGCCAACAGTGCCCGTATCCCCCTGGCTCAAAAAGCTGTTGCCGAGTCCGGCATGGGCATCATCGAAGACAAGGTTATCAAGAACCACTTCGCATCCGAGTTCATTTATAACAAGTACAAGGATGAAAAGACCTGCGGCATTCTGGAAGAAGACGAGCTGGGCGGCACCATCACTATCGCCGAACCGGTGGGTCTGATCTGTGGTATCGTACCGACCACCAACCCGACCTCCACTGCGGTTTTCAAATCCCTGATCAGCCTGAAAACCCGTAACGGCATCATCTTCTCTCCACACCCCCGCGCCAAAAACTCTACCAACGAAGCAGCCAAGCTGGTGCTGGACGCTGCCGTTGCTGCCGGTGCTCCGAAGGACATTATCGGCTGGATCGATCAACCTTCTGTTGAACTGTCCAACGCCCTGATGAAGCACGACGACATTAACCTGATTCTGGCTACCGGTGGTCCGGGCATGGTTAAGGCTGCTTACTCTTCCGGTAAGCCAGCTATCGGTGTAGGTGCCGGTAACGTACCGGTGGTTATCGACGAAACTGCCGATATCAAACGTGCTGTTGCCTCCGTACTGATGTCTAAAACTTTCGACAACGGTGTTGTCTGCGCTTCCGAGCAGGCTGTTATCGTTATGGACGAAGTATACGACCAGGTTAAAGAGCGTTTCGCGACTCACGATGGCTATGTTCTGAACAAGGCTGATGCTGATAAAGTCCGTGACATCATTCTGAAAAACGGCAATCTGAACGCTGCAATCGTTGGTCAGCCTGCAACCAAAATTGCTGAAATGGCCGGTGTCACTGTTCCTGCTACTACCAAAGTACTAATTGGTGAAGGTCTGGACACGACTGAAGACGACGCTTTTGCTCACGAAAAGCTGTCTCCGACTCTGGGCATGTTCCGCGCCAAGAGTTTCGAGCAGGCTGTAGAAATGGCCTGTCGTATGGTTGATCTGGGCGGTATTGGCCACACTTCCGGTCTGTACACTAATCAGGACGTAAACCAGGATCGTATCAAGTACTTCGGTGACAAGCTGAAGACTGCCCGTATTCTGGTCAACATTCCGACCACCCACGGTGGTATCGGCGACCTGTACAACTTTAATGTGGCACCTTCCCTGACTCTGGGTTGTGGCTCCTGGGGTGGTAACTCCATCTCTGAAAACGTTGGTCCAAAGCACCTGATCAACAAGAAAACCGTAGCCAAGCGAGCTGAAAACATGCTGTGGCACAAACTGCCGAAATCCATCTACTTCCGTCGTGGCAGCCTGTCTGTGGCCATGAGCGATCTGGAAGACAAGAAGCGCGCGTTCATTGTTACTGACAACTATCTGTTTAACAGTGGTCGTGCCAACGAAGTCGTTTCCCTGCTCAAGGCCCGCGGTCTGGAAGTCGACGTATTCTACGAAGTGGAAGCTGACCCAACGTTGTCTGTCGTCCAGAAGGGCGCAGCAGCCATGGAGAAATTCCAGCCTGACGTGATTATCGCTCTGGGCGGTGGCTCTCCGATGGACGCAGCCAAGATCATGTGGGTGCTGTACGAACATCCGGAAACCCGCTTTGAAGAACTGTCCATGCGCTTTATGGATATCCGCAAGCGTATCTACAAGTTCCCGAAAATGGGCAAGAAGGCAGAGATGGTCTGCATCACTACCACCTCCGGCACCGGCTCTGAAGTCACTCCGTTTGCCGTGGTAACCGATGAAAAGACCGGTACCAAGTATCCGCTGGCAGACTATGAGCTGACTCCGCAGATGGCCATTGTCGATGCCAATCTGGTTATGGACATGCCCAAGTCCCTGACTGCGTTTGGTGGTTACGATGCCGTGACTCACGCACTGGAAGCTTACGTTTCTGTACTGGCTAACGAATACTCCGACGGTCAGGCGCTGATGGCCCTGAAACTGTTGAAGGAATACCTGCCTTCCAGCTACAAGAATGGTGCCAACGATCCGATTGCCCGCGAGAAGGTACATAATGCCGCTACCATCGCCGGTATCGCCTTTGCCAACGCTTTCCTGGGTGTATGTCACTCCATGGCACACAAAATCGGTGCCGAGTTCCATCTGCCGCACGGCCTGGCCAACGCACTACTGATCTCCAACGTGATCCGCTACAACGCGACTAACACCCCAACCAAGCAGACTGCGTTCTCACAGTATGACCGTCCACAAGCCCGTGCCCGTTATGCCGAGATTGCCGATCACCTGAACCTGTCTCAGCCGGGTGACCGTACTGCCCAGAAGATCGAGCGTCTGCTGACATGGCTGGAAGAGCTGAAGGTCGAGCTGGAAATCCCGACCTCCATGCAGGCTGCCGGCGTTCAGGAAGCTGACTTCCTGACCAAGGTTGATAATCTGGCCGTGGAAGCTTTCGATGACCAGTGCACCGGTACCAACCCGCGCTACCCGCTGATCAGCGAGCTGAAAGAAGTGCTGACTGCCAGCTTCTATGGCAAGGCATTTATCGAAGGTGAAGTAGCTCAGGCTGAAGGTAATGCTAAAGCGGCTGCAACCACTGCACCGAAGAAGCCTGCCAAAGCTTCCAAGGAGACCGCTCCAGCTTAATTGCTGACAGCGACGCTCCTCTTATAAAGGCGCCAGCAGTAGCTGGCGCCTTTTTTGTATGCAGTCACTGCTATTTCTAACGATGCCCTGTCGTTACACATTGTCGTGTGAATCCGCGACAGAACCACCCTTTGCATAAGTAACCCCCACATTCCGGCCAAAAAATGCCGCTTCAAGGTTGACAGCCCCCCCTCAAATCATGAAAATGCGCCCTGCGTTTCGGCGGCAACGTAGCTCAGTTGGTTAGAGCACAGCACTCATAATGCTGGGGTCACTAGTTCGAATCTAGTCGTTGCTACCATCTTCCTTCTTTAGGATAATTTGAAACGTTCAGTATTTTGCTGGGGTGTCGCCAAGTGGTAAGGCAACGGGTTTTGATCCCGTCATGCGCAGGTTCGAGTCCTGCCACCTCAGCCA
>CANDOC010000008.1 GCA_947387575.1 Spongorhabdus nitratireducens | reverse complement strand
GATCTGCCACCGGTGAACCTGACCGTTACCGATGACGGTGCCGGCAATCTGACCGGACAAGACAGTGATGACCCGAATGTCACCACTGTTAACGATAGACCAGAGTCCACTGATGACATCGTTATTACCGCAGAAGATACTCCGAAAGAGTTGGGGTTAGATGATTTCGGTAACTATAGCGACGAAGAAGGCAGTGCTCTGGCTGCAGTTAAAATTACCAGCTTGCCGACAGATGGCACGCTGGAATATCAGAACAGTAGCGGACAGTGGGTCAGTGTGACTCAGGATCAGGAAATCACAGCGACGGAGATTAGTGGTGGCAAACTGCGGTTTGTTCCGGATGATGACGAAAATGGCAATAACTATGCCACGCTCCAGTTTAAAGTCAGTGATGGTAACAGTTTCAGTGACAGCAGCTACACCCTTAGAGTTGATGTCACTCCTGTAAATGATGCACCTGTTGCAACTAACGATACTGGAGCAGTTGATGAAGATGAGACTTTAACTGTTAACGAAGCTCAAGGTGTTATCAAAGGGGGAACGCAGGCAGACAGTGATATTGATGGAGATACGCTCACTGTAACCGGAATTAGAACCGGAGGAGAAAGTACGACAGGTAAATCCGGAACTGTGGGAACCCAGCTGGTCGGCACTTATGGCACATTGACCATCCAGAGTGATGGTAGTTACACCTATGTTGCTGATCAGGATGCAGCGGATGCT
Organism: Spongorhabdus nitratireducens; assembly: GCA_947387575.1. Classification (GTDB taxonomy): domain Bacteria; phylum Pseudomonadota; class Gammaproteobacteria; order Pseudomonadales; family Endozoicomonadaceae; genus CANDOC01. Next base: position 295,419 of record CANDOC010000008.1, on the reverse strand, counting down.
CTGCCTGAAGGTGCAACTGCACAGGAAAAGTTTACCTACACCGTAAGTGATGGACAGGGCAAGACTGACACTGCGGAGATTGTTATCACTGTAACCGGTACCAATGACAAACCGGATGCAAATATTGATGCCAATGCAGTCAATGAAGATGGAACCCTGAATGTTTCGGCAGAAAATGGTGTGATAAAAAATGGTACGCCTGACAGTGACCGTGATCCGGATGGTGACACCCTGACTGTTATCGAGGTAGGCACAAAGTCAGGTACCAGTGGAACTGTTGGCACCAAACTGGTTGGCACGTACGGCACCTTGACCCTGAACGCTGATGGCAGTTACACCTATGTGGCTGATCAGGATGCGGCCGATGAGTTACAAAATGGTGATATCGCATTTGACCGGTTCACTTATACCGTTAGTGATGGCAAGGGTGGCACTGATACTGCAGAGCTCAGGATTCTGGTTGAAGGTATAGACGATACTACTCAGTATAAGCCTCAGGTCGTGCTGGTTGAGGATACAGGTAATCCAAATGACTTTGTGACCTCCAATGCTGGTTTGAAAGTTATTGCCGAGAGTAACTCTGTCGTTGAGTTCAGCCTGGATGGTGGTGCAACATGGTCTAAAGATTACGACCCTGTTCAACAAGGAAATGGTCAGAATGGTGTAAACACTGTTCAGGTAAGGATTATAGATCCGGCGGGCAATGTGTCTTTGGCAAGTGATCCTCTGACATTTACCTACAAAGAAAGCACAAAATCCGGTGTCATTGACGTTAACAACTTCAAAGATACAGATAAAGGGTTTCAGCTTACAGCCAAAACCACTGTACAGAATCAGAATGGTCAGTGGGTTTTGAGTGCAGAAAGTGCAGCTCATGTTGAGAAGACTAATGCTCAGTATGACTACAAACACCCGGATGGCTTTGGCGCGAAAGGTGGTGGTTATGAAGGTGGAAGTGGACCCGGAGGGCACACTGTTGAAACCGGATACCATCATGGTATATCGGAAGAACTGATTGTTAATTTTGATAATCAGGTTCAGGAAGCCGAAGTGCACTTCCTCTGGCATGGCAACGGGGAAAGCGCCATTATTGAGCTTTGGCGTGGAAACCAGCTCGTTAAAGAAACCTCTTCTGACAAGAATAATAACGGGGACCAAGGGGAAGACGATGTCGACCCGATTATCACCCTGAAGCTGGCTAATGGAGAAACCTTCGATCGTATTGTCTTTAAGGCTCCGGGTGGCCCGGATGACCAGAATAATGACTATCTGATCAAGAAAATTGAGTTCACCGAAGCACCTGAACCTCATACTGTCACCGGTGACGGGGATGATAACATTCTCGTCGGTGATCCAAATGCCGGTACACTTGAGGGCAAAGGTGGAAACGATCAACTTATCGGCGGTGATGGCGCTGATACTTTTGTGTTTGATCTGGATGATTTGGTCAGTGATGGGACTGTGCAAACAGATACTATTACCGACTTCACCCGGCATTCACAAAATGCAGCAGAAGCTGACAAGCTGGATTTAAGTGACCTTGTTAGTGTCTCTGGTAATCTCTCGCATCAAGAGATAGTTGATGCTCTGGAAGCTGCAGGACTGTCTGTAGAATTCAAAAATGGTGATACTGTATTGCACTTTGAGGACCAGACTCAAGGCTCTGATAAAGAAGAGCTTGATATTGTTCTTAAAGGGCACGACACCGGGGACTGGAATAACCAGAATGATGTTTTGCTGGAGCTGGTTAGTAACGGGCAGATTCTGGTGTGATCCAGATGAACGGTATCTGACAAGAGTTATCTCAACAGGAAAAGAAGGCCCCGAAAAGCAAGGGGCCCGCCAGCATTATAATTAGACCCGGGGAGTAAATAATGAAGCAGCATGCAGCAAAACTGATGGCAGTAGCCATCGCTGTTGCCACATCGACACAATTACAGGCCAGTACTTTGCTGGAGTCAGTTAACGAAGCACTGGCAACCAACCCGGACATTCTGTTGCGGGTGAGTGAGGCCAGAGCAAGAGCTGATGAGATCACTCAGGCTCGATCAGGTTATCTGCCCCGGGTGGATATGAGTGCTGGCATTGGCTACGAACAAAGCCGCAACAGCACGACGGTTTCGAATGCACCAAATAATGATGGTCGTAAATATGCAGATAAAACCCGTCGTGAAGCATCCCTGACGGCGACACAAATGTTGTTTGACGGTTTTGCTACCAAGAGTGAAGTTGAGCGGCAGGAAGCACGTAAGCTGTCAGCTGATATGGATCTATGTACTGCGGCAGAGCGCACAGCACTTAATGTTACCGAAGCATACGTCAACGTACTGAGAAATCAGGCGCTGGTACAGACTGCGAAAGCAAACCAGATGCAACATCAGGAAGTTGTTGAGCTGATTCGCAAGAAAGGTGAATCCGGTATGAGCTCTGATGCTGATATTGCCCAGGCTGAAGGACGACTGGTTTTAGCTGAAGCTAATACCATCAGTGCTGAAGCCGCTTTGCGTGATGCTCAGGCAGCCTATCATCGTGTTGTCGGCAGAGTGCCGGGGAGTGTAGAAACACCGGTTGCTCCGGAAGGTATGCCTGCTTCTCTGGAAGATGCGCTGGGGCTGGCAGTTAACCATCATCCAGTATTGAAAGTTGCTGCTGCCGATGTATCTGCTGCAGAAGCAAGCTATGAGGCCAGCAAAAGCAACTATCTGCCTGAGTTCAATCTGGAGCTGGGTGCGACCTGGGGTAAGGATCAGAACGGCGGTAGCACCACGACCTATGATCACACTGCGATGGTTCGGATGAACTACAACCTGTTTAACGGTGGTGCCGACAAGGCTCGTCGCAGTCAGACCAGCAACCTGATGAACGAGGCTCTGGAAATCAAGAACCGGGCTCAGCGCCAGGTGGAAGAAGAAGTACGTCTGGCATGGGTTGCTGCTCGCTACGGTGCAGACCGTCTGGAGCCGTTGGCAGGTCACGTAAAACATGCGAAGAAGTCACGCGACTTGTATGAGCGCCAGTTCCAGCTTGGCACCCGGACTTTGCTGGACCTGCTGGATAGCCAGCGTGAGTACTACAATGCCATTAACGCTTATGTGGATGGTCAGAATAACCTGATCTTCAGTCAGTATCGTCTGATGCACAGCACCGGATCTCTGCTGTCTTCAATGCAAGCTGATATGCCTGTGGGTTGCAGTGGTTGATCAGAACAGAAATAAGCTTGGTTCGTAGTATGTAACTTTTTCGTACTCAACTAGGTGCTGCTACGGTTGTTTTGCCAATAGCCGTAGCAGCCGTTGTTTGTCTTCGCTTCTCTCCCTAAAATTTCCCGCCTTCTGATTTTTTACTCTGAGCAAGATGACTGCTTTCCACGAAAACCATTGGTTTTGGTGTGGGAGGGTTGTGCTCTTTTTATTCTGAAAAAGCTGTACGGATAAATGATGCAAAACAAATATGCCAACCCGGCACCGCTGGGCCTGTGTGGTTTTGGTATGACCACTATTCTGCTGAACCTGCATAATGCTGGTCTGTTTGAAATCAGCGCTGTGATTCTGGCCATGGGTCTGTGCTATGGCGGTATGGCGCAGGTGCTGGTTGGTATGATGGAGTTCCGTCGCGGCAATACGTTCGGCACGCTGGCGTTTACTTCCTATGGCCTGTTCTGGTGGTCCCTGGTACTGATCTGGGTATTGCCAAAAACCGGCGTGACAGCTGCAACACCGGCTGAGTTTGTTGGTTGGTACCTGCTGCTGTGGGGCATTTTTACTCTGTGCCTGTTCTTTGGCACCCTGAATGGTACTCGTGCAGCCCAGTTTGTATTCGGTTCCCTGACAACCCTGTTCTTTATGTTGGCTTACAAGGACTTCACCGGTAACCATGCCGTCGGCATTATGGCGGGTTACGTAGGCATTATCTGTGGTGCCAGTGCCATCTATGAAGCCATTGCTCTGGTACTGAACGAAAAGTATGGTCGTACTGTACTGCCGCTGGGTGAGCCCAAGCCTGCACGTTCACATGCTCTGAACAATACAGTTGCTGCCTGATTTTTCGGTAGCCTGAAAAAAAACGGACTCAAAAGAGTCCGTTTTTTTATGTCTTTTTTCTGAGGGTATTGGCCAATATATTGTTAGCGGCTGTTTCGGAAACAGGTGCGTTACTATCAATAACTGGCTCATCAAACACATGCAGTGTTGTGGCATTCTGGCCTGACAGGCTAATCAGTAGCTGAACATTGCCGGCCTCAATAATACAAACCCGCACTTGATTGGTAAGAGGCTTCATAGCCAATATTTTTATCGGGCCTTTGATGGCTGATCCTGGCTGATGAAGATTAAAGCGCTTGGCCAGCCAGGCCATGGCAAAGATCAGGGCAATTACAATCAACAGCGAAGCACCCATTGCCAGTAATGAGTTGCCCAGTTCCAGATCCGTACCAGTATTTTCGACAACGTCTGATGATGCTTCTGTGGCCTCATTGGCCACTGCCACCATTACTACCCAATACGATAGAAAGAAAGTAACAAGCTGACATCCTTGCCGGATCAGATAAGACATGGTGTTTTCCCACGCAGTCGGTGCTGTCGATTGTTATCAATAATATGGAACAGCTTTGTATGACTATAAAGCGGGGAAGGGGAATGGTGAATAGGGAATGGTGAATGAGATGGAGAAGGGCTACGGTGCTTAAAGTAAAAAAGCGCATGGAGTATTGCTCTCATGCGCTTTTTTATCGGTGCTGGAGTTAAGCCTGTTGAGGCTTGGCTCCGAGCACTTCACCTTCACGTTCAGCTGCAATGCAGGCAGCAGCAGTGAAGACAACATCAGTAGAGCTGTTTAGACCGGTTTCAGCAGAGTCCTGAATTACACCGATGATAAAGCCAACAGCAACGACCTGCATGGCAACATCGTTGGAGATACCAAACAGGCTGCAAGCCAGCGGGATCAGCAGCAGGGAACCACCGGCGACACCGGAGGCACCACAGGCAGAAACAGCAGATACAACACTCAACAGTACCGCAGTGGCGAAATCAACCTGAATACCCAGGGTATGAGCAGCAGCCAGCGCCATTACAGTGATGGTGATCGCAGCGCCGCCCATGTTGATTGTGGCACCCAGCGGGATGGATACGGAGTAGGTATCTTCGTGCAGATCCAGGTTTTTGCACAGCTGCATGTTAACCGGGATGTTGGCGGCAGAGCTGCGGGTAAAGAAGGCAGTGATACCACTTTCACGCAGGCAGCGCAGTACCAGCGGGTAAGGGTTCTGACGAATCTTGAACCAGGTGATGATCGGGTTAACAACCAGAGCAATAATCAGCATGGAGCCCAGCAGTACACCCAGCAGCTGAGAGTAACCGATCAGTGCAGAGAAACCGGTTTCGGCAATGGTCTTGGATACCAGACCAAAGATACCGATCGGAGCCAGCTGAATTACAAAGCGTACAATCGCAGATACACCGTCGGACAGATCCTGCAGTACTTTCTTGGTGTTATCTGACGCATGGCGGAAAGTAATACCCAGACCAATAGCCCAGGCCAGAATACCGATGAAGTTACCGGTCAGCAGTGCTTCTACAGGGCTCTGGACGATCTTGAACAGCAGAGTGTTCAGTACTTCAGCGATACCACCTGGTGGTGTGGCACTGGCACTGTTGGTGACCAGTGTCAGGGTGACCGGGAAAGCAAAGGACATAATGACAGCAGTCAGAGATGCTGCAAAAGTACCAATCAGGTACAGCGCAACGATTGGACGCATATTGGTGTGCTGGCCTTTCTTCTGGTTGGCAATGGATGCCATTACGATCACGAATACCAGCGTTGGAGCCACTGCTTTCAGGGCGCCAACAAACAGGCTGCCCAGAATACCCATATCGGTTGCTGTTTCCGGCGCCAGAGTCGCCAGAAGACCACCGGCGACAATACCGATAGCGATTTTTAGAATCAGATTACCGCCCATAAGGCGTGAAAGAAGAGGCTGGCTTTGGCTCATAAATCCCCCCGAACGTATCGGATAAAGTGCCTGTTTAGTTAAAATTGCTGCGCCAATTGGAAAAAAATTTAAAAAAGCCTGTTAATGAAATTGATTTGTAGAATTTTGCCTTTTTGGCGGTTGATCGATATTGGTACAAACTGTTTTCTTTTAAGCGCAATCCTACGTCGACCTTGTCGAACAGGTATTGCGGTATATCAACTTGTAAGGTGATGCCGTGTTTTTATCTGTAGTCTCAGGCCTTAATCTATGCGGGACGCGAGACGTTGGAGTGGGAACTCGAACAGGCTGAAAAAGGTATGTTTGAAATGTTTATTGTTGTTCGAGGTTTTAGTTTATAAAAATATATGAAATTCAATAGCTTAAAATTTATTTTTACTTGCATTCAGCCGAAGGGATCTGTAATGTACGCGGCATCGGGGTATAGCGCAGTCTGGTAGCGCGCCTGCTTTGGGAGCAGGATGTCGGGAGTTCGAATCTCTCTACCCCGACCATTTCTTTTTCTTCCTTATATATCTCCTTTTTTCTTCTTGTGCTGTCAATCGACAGATTTCGTTGTATCTATTCAAAATCTCTGCTCATTCCATATTCTACTGGTACCTTGAAATAGAACAGGTTTAACTGTTCCCGGCGTAACAGTGCAAAAAATGACCGGGCCTCGTCCTCAGATACGATCATCTCTACTTCTACCGGCTGTTTTGGTCGCTCCAGAATGTGGTGGCTATAAATGTGGCGGTTTTTCCCAAACCCCTGATCGGCAACAATGGCTGTTGCTCCCCTGAAGCCCATGCTGCGGGCCTTTTTGACCAGCCAGTCTGGTAACGGCTGGTCGGCATGGTACTGATCCTGGCGAGTAAAGAAAGTAAGCTGAAAGCCCCGCATACTGCGACCTCATATACCGATTTTCAGAATAAAATCCGGTCACGCACATGATCATTTCACTGGGTGTGAAGTTAGCCGATAACCATCTATCAGGAAGGATTTATCGTTTGCTTGCTGCAGTCTGTAGCTTGAACTGCAGTCATCAGGTTCACGGAGGAACCGATGAAAGGCCGGTATCAGGCAGTCGCACCACTGACAATGACCATTCTGGGCGCTCTGTTTGCCTTGCGTGCCGAGGCCATCGGACTTCAGGTCCTCAGTGACAGCATTACCAGAGTCGGTACCTCTCAGGCACTGGATGCCGGTATTCAGGTGCAGGCATCCATTCCTGGATTGGATATCCGTCATGATGTGACTGCCGGCGGAGTGCTGGTATCAGGCCGGATCGCGAGTCAGATTGGACCGGCTCTTCTGATAGAAGATGGCATTCGAGTGATGCATGCCGGGCCAGCGATTCAAATTGCAGGGGAAGTCATTGGTCAGATTCTTAATCAGAGCGGGCAGCTGATCAGTACTGCAGCCAATCCGGTGGCTGTTGATTTTCAAAATGCTACCGGTGAATCAAAGCTGGACTTTGTTCAGACCGGAGATGCTGCAGTCACTACCGGTTCAATTCTTGGCCGGGCAGGTTTCGGGGATAGCGCAACATTCCATGGCGGGACTTTTACCGGAGAATCCTTGATTGTAGATATTCTGGAGGTCAGCACAGCTGTCAATCAGCTTCAGGTAACGGGAGCCGGGGGCTTTTCTCTGCCACAAAAAACAACGGTGCTCTATAGCGGAGATCACAATCCCCCTGCTAATCCTCTGATTAATGTTACCCAGACACTTACAGCCAGTGCAGGCTCAACAGTTGAGACAAAAGCCGCTGATAAGTCGGCTCATCAGGAAATTCAGGCTGCGGGCAACAAAACTGTAGTCGTTGCCCGTGCCGCAAATATCGTCGGGGGAGAAAACATCTCCGTTCGTTCATCTACGGTGTTGCTGGATGCTACCAAAGATCTTCAGGGTAATGAGTTGAGGGTTGTTTTACAGCCTAAAGCCTCATCCGATATATCCAGAGATATTGTCGCTGCAGGTACATCTGACAACCATACAACAGCATTTATCAAAGCTTATGAAGCCGTCATGGCTTCTACCGACAATCGCTCAAACCAGGCATTCAATATATTGAATGTTGACAGCCAGGCTGTGAAATCAGTTGCCGATGCAATTGCTCCGGATGACAGTGTGGCAGTGCCTGAAAGCACTCTACACCTTGGCAGGCTGGCAATAGACAGTGTCGCGCTGCATCTCGATGAAGAATCCGATATATACAGCTTCCATCAGCCCAAATCTGTTTATTTTTCTGACTGGGATGTTCAGCAAAGCAGTAATGAAGATTCAGAAGATAAGAAATCAACCGCCAAAGGAGGCTTCTGGGCACGGGTCATAGGGAGTCAGGCCGGACGTGATAGCCATGATGGCTTTTATGGCTATAAGACTGAGATCAGGGGTGTGACTATCGGTGCTGATACCGGCTCCGGCAAAGACTATATCCTTGGCGGAGCTCTGACCCATGCAACGTCAGGGATTGACAGTAAACAGTCCGGACGAAAGACAGACACAACCAGTTATCTCGGTACACTCTATGGTGCAATGAAAACAGATTATGGCTTTACCAGTGCCATGTTGAATTATGGTTTTGGTCAAAATGAAACCAGAAAATGGCTTGGTGGATCAAAAGTGACGGGTAATTATGATAGCCACCAATGGGGAGTGAATCTGAAAACCGGTTTTAATTTTACCCTGGGAGAGAACTGGGTCTGGAGACCGTTGACGGCACTGAACTGGCAAACTGTGTCGTTTGATAAATACAGGGAAAAGGGCAGTACTGGTCTGGAACAGGAAATCAAGGCCGACCGATACTCTGTGCTTGAGCTTGGAGCCGGTGTTGATATGAAAGGCAGCATGTCGTTGGGAGATGGTGTGTTAATACCATCGGTCAGCCTGATGGGATGGTATGGCTTTGATGGGCGCAAGAACGGCGTTGAAGGTCGTTATCTGATTGGTGGTGACGGCTATAAGCTGAATGGTCCTCGCCGTAAACGCTGGCGTTACCAGGGTGGTATCGGCGTGGACTATATGGTGAATGACCAGCTCCGGGTGGAGCTGGATTATACACATGACCGCAGTTCAGGCTTCAAGGCGGATAATGTGAGCCTGAAGTTGCGGTATGATTTCTAGAACAGTTTTCTATTACCGATAGTAAGTCTTAGATCTCTAGTAATAGTTTTGCGGTATGAGTGCATCACCGTCACACTGCAGTGTGAATGTACTGTTTCCTATACAACGATCCAGTCCCAAAATAGCATGAATCGCCAGCACATATTCAAGGGCATCTTCCCGATCTTTAAAGATCACAGTTCTTATAAATGGATCCATAACAAACGTTTCTCCTTCCGGAGAAGTGTAGATATGAATACTATAAACTCTGGGAATGACAACAAATTCCAGAAGCATTATAGGCTTCCTGTTTGCTCCGCCAGCTGTAGTTGCTGAGAAATTCGATGGAGTACAGAATTTACTTGCAGCAGAGTCCAGAGTTTTAAGGATTACCGTCTTATTTGACTCAGACAGCCTATAAACATCCCACTGGTTTTTAAAATAACTGAAATTGCAACCAACTTCAGTAATGCCTGTATTATCCAGTGACTGCTCGCCATGCTTGACTCGAGTGCGTTCACGTCCACCCTCTGATTTTAGCTGCATTGAAACAAATTCAAGCATGGGGCAGGAAAGTGCCTCAAACCCTTGAGGGCTGGCGATTACTCTGGTCATGAGCATTAGCATCTCATCAGATTCCAGCTCAGTTCTTTGCAGGGCACTGAATTGAATGATCTCCGGGAATGCTGATGCCTCATCATATTCCTCCATACTCAGGCCTCGTAAAGAACCTGAGTATTGTTCGGCGGTATATTCCAGAAAATTCATTACTCCAGTTTTTTCTCTTAAATATTTTTGGAACAAATCCAGTAACTGTCGGTATATATCTTCAGCAGCTGCGTAAGTATTATTGATTTTATCCTGTGGTATCGGATCTGAATAGACACCTCCGGTTATGCCTGATATGTCATTACCAGTAGAGGCAAGTAGAGCCATTTTAAGCTCGATATCACCGTCACCTAATAAGGACCTCATATTTATGAGTTCGCCATTGGCATCCTCAATATGCCTGATCGCATTAAGAATTTCTCTTATACGTCTAAGTGCATCAATTAGCAGATGAGCATAATCAACACCACTTTGGACTCGTTGACTTGTATAGAATGGTAATGCTGAGGAACTGTTCACAGGCTCATTTACTGAGCAGCTAAAAACATACTCACTTGGGTAACTGCTCCATGTATTGGGCATTCCTCTAAGCTGCACTGAGAAATGACCTTGAGCAAGCGCACGAATAGCTGACCTTATTTTTGGTACAGTATCAGTCATTTCTTGAACTTCAAGTTGTATTGCAATCAGAGCATCTGCGTGATTGTTCTGGGTAATATCCTGTACTGTTATTTCCTGTACTGTCATTTCCTCTACCGCAGGAGAGTCGAAGTGAACAGGCTGACTTGAAGCCACAGGAGGCTCAGATGCTTTAAACTTTTTTGGTATTGATTTTAGAAACTTATGGTATTCGCAGTGCCTTCCTTCATTACATTGAGGACAATAAAATTTAATACCGACATGTCGCCCTATTTTTCCCGCTATTACGGAGCTACTTGTTGATTGAGGCTTGGCTCTTTTTCTGGGACTCACTTTTTTGGAGCAAAACTCGCAACTTGGAGATGCTTGATAGTCTTTATCTTCTACCAATAATTGCTCTGTTTTTATGTTATGTTGTGTCAGACACTGCTGGCATAAAAGCATCGAGAAGGCATGAGAAGAAATAAGCAGGCCAAAAATTATTGAAACTGATTTTTTTGAATTCCTGATTAAACTCCATTGGTACATCTGCTAACCCTCCGGCATACGATCTTGTTTATTTTGATTTCAATAAGTTCTTGTAATAAGACATTGTGTGATTTGGTTTGTTTTCGTAATTTTGGGGTTTTAATATTCGTTTTTAGAATAAATAAAATCAGGCATATTCATTAGAAAGCGGCTAGGCTCTTGAATTTAGGCTGAATCAGGCTTGAGTTGATGTCATTACTGGAATCCAAATTAAAACGGCATACTGTGTTGCCAACGGTTAGACAGTTATTTGATCCTCAGTCGAGCACCTATAGCTATTTTATTACGGAATCTGTTCATAACTGGGCTGTGATTATTGACCCTGTGCTTGCCCATGTAGATTCCTATCTGGAACTTTGTGAGCAGCAAGGCTTGGAACTTCATGGGGTTCTCGATACCCATGTTCATGCTGATCATATTACCGGAAGTGGTCGTCTCTATGACCTGACCGACTGTGATGTTGTTATGGGAGGAAACTCCCATGCTGAAGGAATAACAAGAATACTGAAGCATGGGGAAGTCTATTACTGTGGTCGTTTGGGGTTAACCTGCCTCCATACCCCCGGGCACACAGCCGAGTCGTGTGTTTACATGCTGGCACATGAAGGCCAAACCTGCCTGTTTACCGGGGATACTCTGTTGATTAGAGGAACCGGGCGCACTGACTTTCAGGGCGGAGATGCCGCAACCCAGTATCACAGCCTGTTCGATATTATTCTTCAATTGCCGGACGAAACGCTGGTATACCCCGGGCATGATTATCATGGCCGCAGTGTCAGTACGCTGGGTGAGGAAAAACGACACAATCCCAGATTACAGGTTGCCAGTGAAGCTGAATATGTGAACCTGATGAATAGTCTGGATCTGCCTCCGCCTGCGATGATAGACAAGGCCGTGCCTCTGAATATGTTGGGCGGGCGGGAGGCTCATATTAGTGAGGTAGATGAAAGCCCACTGCTGGCGATCAGTCGGGACTAATTGCCAGCAGTCGGGAGATATCGCAGACCGTTTTAGCAGGAATTTACCAGTGCCAGACCTGTTGATATTTATCCAGAGTTCCGGCGAGCTGCTCCCGGTGGACAAGGTGTAAACCATCCATCAGCTCTGTGGGCTCAATGCCGCGGTCAGTCAAGTCTTCCTGCACAATATAAACATTTATATCTTTATCCATCATCCGTTGCAGATCTGCTGCAATTTCCGGAGGCTGGGTTTGTTTGAAGTGGCCGATATTCAGACCTGAAGCATCCTGACTTCGGACGCCGTAGCTGACAGCATTGCCCTGTAGCAATACATCAATATTAGCGCCGGCATTGGCCATGGCCTGAGATAACCAGAGAATAGTATCGTCTTGTTCTTCCAGTGTGGCACGATAAGCCGTTTCAATAATATTCAGTACTTTCATCATATCTTCCTGGCTTTTTCTGGTGGTTTCCTGGCTTTTTCCTTAGTGACTTCCTTAGCTGTTTCCCCACGATCAACAAGTGGGAATAACCAGTGTATTGTCCGCTGTCTGAGCAAACTCCCAGAAGTCGGCTGGCGTCCCTCGCCGAGTGCCTTCAATGGATTCGTTCATGCCACGCTCATCGACACATAAGCCACAATTTACCCATTCCAGACTTCCACCTTTCTGCTCTACTGTTGTCTTCAGGGCACAGACCCATTTGCGGGGAAGCGGGTGATTTTCTTCAGCGGCATCACGGCCATGAACAGCATTAGGGTGTGCCTGCTGATGGATAAATGACAAGCCGACAGCACCTTCATAGGCAAAAACTTTCAGGTGATAACCCCGGTTGGCTGCAATATCAAGCAGCCTGAAGGCGGTTGTAGTTCGCGCATTTTCAAAAGGGGCATCCATCAGGGCAAAGTTCAGGGTTTTTCTTTGCTCACTCATAGCTTCACTCCTTTAAATCAGTGCCACATGACTTTGTGGCCTTCAGCCATACGGTCAATTACGAAGTCGAGGGGAGCAGCCTGAACACAGGTATTCATATGGTCAGGTGCAATGCCTCGCTCCCGCAGGGAAAAGTCATCGGCCATAATTTTTACGCCGGCATCTGAAACCAGTTCCAGTTGCTCGAAACTGCTGGAATCTCTGGCTGGAAATACGCCGTTCTGAACCAGAAAAAGCGTGACATCATTGCCTTCCTTTACAAGATCTATTGCCAGCTGATGAAACCGTGAACAGTTATTTTCAAAAGGGTCGCGGGACTCTATCAGCAGATAAGCAGACATGCGGATATACCCTGTTAGTATTGGAAACTAAAAGGTAGTCAAAGAATCACTGTTATGTATTACTGGCGAGTAAAGGCAGGGTTGTTCTTGTGTAAAAATCATGTGAAAAAGAATATTAGTGCAGCAGCAACTCGTGCTGGCCACCACGTAATTTGAAGCCAACCCTTTGCAAATACTGGGCATGTATGTCATTGCCGGCATCCGATACCAGTCGTTTGATACCCTGATCGCGGAAGAAGTCGATATTATCCCTGAAAATAAATTCTCCGGGCTTGAGATCACGGTACTCTGGTAAAACATAATCCAGAGTGACTTCCATTGTTCTGCTGTCGATCTTGCGACCGATAAAAACCCCGGCCAGGGACAGGTTTCTGTGAATCATCATGGCGGTATAGGAAGAGTCACGCAAAATGCGAAAAGTTGGGAAAAATGTTCTGATTTCTTCCTGGTGTAATTTCAGAAACTCTCGAATATAAACATCATTTACCGAAGCAGCCAGCATGCGAAAATGTGTTTTTTCGGTATAAATTTTCCACAGATAAAAAATATTGGCGCAGCAGATAAAGTAGTTGAGTACGGCTACAGGAGGCGCACCAATCATCACCCCATAGGTACCAAAGCAGAAAGCGCCTGTCAGATTCATCCAGCGCAGCCTGATAATCGAACTCATAGTAAGGCTGATACCGGTGATGATAGAGGCGGCATAGCCAAACATTTCAAGCCAGTTAATGCCTGTCATGGCTTTGCTCCCGAAGGGTAGAGGTGACAGATAACAGAAGGCTGGAGTAGGGGCGGCTCCTGCAGTCCTGGCCATTATGATTAAACAAGATAGCAGGAGCCGATTCATAAAGGGGAGGGTTGTAGATAATTAGATAATAGCGGCCAGACGGCTTCCCTGATCGATAGCTCGCTTGGCATCCAGCTCTTTGGCTTCATCAGCTCCGCCAATTAGATGCACCTTGATGCCCGACTCTAACAGTTCCTGCTCCAGTTCCCGCTGTGGGTCCTGTCCGGCACAGAGGATGACATTGTCGACCTCAAGCACTTTGATTTCTTCTCCCTGACGTATATGCAGACCGTGATCGTCTACTTTCAGATACTCAATATCATTCAGCATCTGAACGCCCTTGTTTTTCAAGGTTGCCCGATGAATCCAGCCGGTGGTTTTGCCGAGATTTTTACCAACTTTGGACTTCTTGCGCTGACAGAGGAAAACGTCTCGTGGGGATGCAGCAGGTTCAGCTTTTACACCTTCAACACCACCACGTACGTCCAGATTGACACCCCACTCCTGCAGGAACGCCTGTTTATCCAGACTGGTAGACTGACCTTCATGGGTGATGAACTCTGCGACATCGAAACCGATACCACCGGCGCCGATAATGGCTACTTTCTTACCGACAGGTTTTTGTTGTTGCAGCACCTCAAGGTAAGACAGTACCTTCTCGTGATCTATACCCTCGATTTCAGGTGTGCGGGGCATGATCCCTGTGGCGAGAACAACCTCATCATAATTTTCGGGTAGCAAATCACTGGCACGAACTTTCTGTTCCAGTTGCAGGTTTACGCCACTCTTTTCGACCTGCTTACCGAAGTAGCGCAGGGTTTCATAAAATTCTTCTTTCCCGGGTATCTGCTTGGCGATATTAAACTGACCACCGATTTTGTTAGCTGCATCAAACAATGTGACCTGGTGACCGCGTTCAGCAGCAACAGTTGAGAAAGCCAGTCCGGCCGGGCCTGCTCCCACGACTGCAATTTTCTTTACGGGCTCTTCGGTTTTCAGCGGGATATAGTTCAGTTCCGTTTCATTACAGGCTCGCGGATTGACCAGGCAGCTGGAGAGTTTCATTTCGAAGGTATGATCAAGGCACGCCTGGTTACAGCCTATGCAGGTATTGATTTCATCTGCTTTACCCGCCTCTGCCTTGGCAACAAACTCGGGATCTGCCAGAAACGGCCGGGCCATGGATACCATATCGGCTTCGTTCTGGCTCAGTACTTCTTCAGCGATTTCCGGCGTATTGATACGGTTGGTGGTGACCAGCGGAATAGATACTTCACCTTTCAGCTTGGCGGTAACGCCGGTGAAGGCTGCACGGGGTACCATAGTAGCAATGGTCGGGATACGGGCTTCATGCCAGCCGATACCGGTATTGATAATGGTGGTTCCGGCTGCCTCTACAGCTTTGGCCAGTTGCACGATTTCATCCCAGCTACTGCCGCCTTCAACCAGATCCAGCATGGACAGACGGAAGATAATAATGAAATCAGTGCCGACTTTTTCCCGGGTGCGGCGAATTATTTCAAGCGGCAACCGAATCCGGTTTTCGTAGCTGCCACCCCACTGATCTGTGCGCTGGTTAACTCGTTCTGCGATGAACTGGTTAATCAGGTAGCCTTCAGAGCCCATGATCTCGACGCCATCATAACCGGCACTTTGAGCAAGGCTGGCACAGTTTACGTAGTCTTCGATCTGCTGCTCGATTTCATCAGCACTCAGTTCGTGAGGTTTGAAAGGATTGATAGGGGCTTTTACTGCGGAAGGACCAACACTTTTCGGATTATAGGCATAGCGACCGGCATGCAGAATCTGCATACATATTTTGCCACCTTCCCGGTGTACAGCCTCGGTAACGATCTTGTGAGCCTCTGCTTCCTTCTGTGTCGTCATCTTGGCGGCTCCCATCGCAACCGCGCCTTCAGCGTTAGGGCCAATACCGCCTGTGACGATCAGGCCTACTCCGCCGCGAGCGCGTTCGGCATAGAAAGCTGCGAGGCGTTCAAAGCCACCGGGACGTTCCTCCAGACCTGTGTGCATAGAGCCCATCAGAACCCGGTTTTTTAATGTGGTGAACCCCAGATCAAGGGGAGCAAGAAGGTGTGGATAAGTTACCTGAGACATTTTTATTCTTCCGTTATCTCGTCAAGCTGGTATGGCTAAAACTTACCGTTGGCTTGAACGGGCAACAATGACCGCTTGGAACAAAGTCATGATCAGTCAGAGCGGGTACCCAAAGTGCATCGATATAAAAAAAGCTGTTTCTCGGGATTTTCTGCCAGAATTGGAACATTAATCTCTCCGGGCTGTGCCGGATGCTGAATTTTAAATAGAACAGCCCGTTGTCCTCTTGTTATCGGGAGTAAGGGATAAGCATGGGACGATTTCTTGCCATACTGGGCTTTGCCCTGCCCGTCTGGGGGCTGGATCTGTTTAAGGCCATACCGGAGCAATATGAGCATATGGTCTGGTGCGGGCATCAGGTTCCGGATACTGATGCTGTCGTCGCTGCTATTGGTGCGGCTGAACTTTATGGCGGGCAAGCAGCTATTGCAGGAAAACTCAGCGCGGAGACGCTGTTTGTCCTGAAGACATGTCGGGTAGAGCCTCCTCCCTTCCTGAAGGATGTCACTTTCAAACAGGCTGGTCTGATCGATTTTAACCAGATTGCCCAGTTACCTGATGGTATCCGTCAGGATCAGGTAGTGGCGATTATTGATCACCATGAAACCGCCAGTGAGACTATCAATACGCATGGGCCGATCAGTATCGATATTCGCCCGTGGGGAGCCAGTTCTACCATCGTGGCTGATCATTTTTTCAAGCAGGGTATTATTCCGGTTCGGGAAACATGTTGTGCACTGCTGGGCGGAATTCTGTCAGATACGCTGACTTTCTCCAAAACCACTACAACCGAATATGATCGTAATATCGCCGCCAAACTCGCCAAAATTGCAGATGTTAAAGATCTTGAAGAGTTTGGGCACAGTATGCTGGTTGCCAAATCGGATCTGGACAAGCTTCCGGCGGCGGATATCTTGATGACTGACTACAAGCGTTATGTGGTTAAGGGTAAAAAAGTCGGTTTTGGTGTTGCTGAAACACTGGATGCCCCGGCACTGTTAGCCCGGAAAGATCAGTTTTTGAAAGCGCTGGCAAATATAAAAGCCAACCAGCAAGTTGATTTTATCTTTTTCTCTGTCACTGATGTGAAGCGACAGTGTGCAAATATTTTGGGGGTGGATGCTGAAGATAATAAAGTGATACAGGCTGCTTTTGATAAGAGTGCACCCGGAGAGTGGGTGAGATTGCCCGGCCTGACGTCGCGTAAAGTGCATTTAATGCCCCGGATTCGTCAGATAATTGAAGCGTTTTGATGCTAAATAACTCGCTTTAAAAATAAAAATAGTGTTGCACCAAAATCCTGTTTCTATAACAGTCAGCCTTAGAGCCTGTTCACAATCTTATCGTGGGCTGCAAATGCCGATAAAAACCTCAGGTGCTCCGCTTTTCCTCGTTACATAGCACCACTATGCGCCTCGAAAAATCGAAGCACCTGAGGTTTTTCTCAACATTTTCACTATCCACGAAAGATCATGAACAGGCTCTTAGAATAAATTACTTCCTGACCAGGTCTGCTGGCAGGATACACTGCCGGAGCTGTATATCATGGGGCTGGGGAAAATTGCACAGGGCTTTTTGCTGCCACTGATTGAGGCGAGTGAGATTCCGGATGACAAACTAACTCGATTATTGCAGCGCAATGCACTGTCTGAAATTGACTTCAGCCAACCAGAACAGTGGGTATCTATCACCCGTTACATGAAGCTTGGGCAGGCACTGATTGAGTATGGCAACTGCCCTGAGATTGGACTTGTGGCTGGCTCAAGGAGTGGGCTGCAGGGGCTTGGTTTTGTTGGCTCTCTTGTTATTACCGCACCCACCCTGAGGGCGGCTTTGAAAGATCTTGTGTACTTTGAGAGGCTTTACTCCAGCTGCATTCGAGGACAAAGCGTATTTCGTCAGCTGGATTTGCAAGGGAGTCTGCAACTCTACTCAATCAAACCTTACAATGAATACAACCATTTCATCGTGGATTATGTCCTTAGTCACTGGTATCACCTGAGTGTACTGCTAACCGGAAACGAACGTGTTGTTGCACAAGTAGAATTTGAATTTCCGGCACCGCCCTATGCTGAAATGTACAGTAAATTTTTTCATTGCCCGGTTTACTTTGGGCGACCGCATAACCGACTGTTGATTAGTAACAGCGGACTGGATCAGAAATGTCTTTTGGCTGCACCGGCTGAGCATCAGCTCTACTTGGAGCTATGTGACAAAGCCTTACTGCAAGTTGGGCAGGATGACAGCTGGGAATCCCGAACCATGCGAGTGTTGTCGGGTATGCTGACGAAAGAGTCTGCCGGTCTTGAAGGCGCAGCAAGGGAACTACGTGTACCCTCCTGGACGCTGAAGCGAAAACTGCAGGAAGAGGGAACCAGTTTTACTCAGGTTCATGATAAAACACGCCATAGCCTTGCTGTAGCTCTGTTGAAAGAGTCCGGGCATGCTATTTCTGAAATTGCCTGGCTCACTGGTTTCTCTTCTACTGAAGCTTTTTCCCGAGCCTTCAAGCGCTGGACGGGCCTGTCACCTGGCGAGTTCCGGCGGCAGGATGAGTTTGCATCAATTCGTTTATGATGCACCGGGTGTGCCGTCAGTAAACTTCTGCTCCTGATGAGCTGAGGAGATCAGAAAGAGCTCATTGCTTTTTATGGCTTTCCGAAAATACCCTTCAGCGCCATAACGGTTTGGTCGACGACCAATCAAACGTTGAAGTTGGACTCGAATCATTTTTTTCAGCTTCTGCGGGCGCTTCAGGTCATGCATCATTTCCAGTGCATAAACCTTGTCTTTCTGTTGCTCAATTGTCATTGGCCAGGAGACAACACTATAAATTGAAGGTTTTAATTCCATACAGGGAGGAACGCCGCCAATGGCATGCTCGGGTCCAAAAGGAAACATATCTGTGGTGTGATAATGGTTGGCGTAGTGAAGGATTTTTTCCGGTTGTACGGCTGCTTTTGAAAGTGCTTCATAAAGTGCATAGGAGCCATAAATATGATCGGGATGTTTATCTAGCTCGGTTAAGGGCGTAATAATCACTTCAGGCTTAATGGCATCAATCAGCTCTGTCAGATCCTGCACCAAATTGCTCCATGTTGGCTGTCCGTTCTCATCTGAGCTTAATTGACGGGAATTGTATTCCCTGAACAGTCGGGTATCCGTCAGAGAGGCTGTCAGAGAAGAAAAGGGCTTATCTGGCGCTGAGTGCATGTCTTTCAGGCGTTTGCAAAAGTAGCCAAGATTGATGCAGTTTTCCTGTGGTACTTTGCCCCACAGAGGAACGGCAATGCTGTCCAGCGCCCTCAGACGACCTTTGAGGCGAGAAGCCTGATCTGGATTCTCGTATACGTGCTGGAAATGCTCCATTTGTATCTCACCTGCAGTCAGCGTCACGATATGTACATCGCTCGACTGGCTGTACAACCCGAAGGCTGCAATTTCTGCATCGTCAGCATGCGGGGAAATAATCAGCATCCTCTTTTTAGAGTAATCGGGATGCTTGAACCCCAGTAACTTGGCGTCGAACTTAGATGCTTTACAATGCTTGAAGTCCAGCGAAATACTGTCGCCACTGTTCAGTGCTTCGGCAAAGCAGGAAAGATTCAGGTAACGTAACCCGTTGGTTCTGCGCTCAAGATATTGCCGCTTCTGTTTATTTCTAAAAGAAATAACTATATAGGGATCAAACCAGTAACCGCTGATGGTTGTTTCCAGGGGTAGGGCAAGAAGCCAGGTTGAGCATTTGAAGGGCGGATCTATAGAGACTTGATCTGTTGGCGTTGATTGGCAATAGTCTGCCTGAAACTGATATTGATAATCGCTGGATGGCAGGTAGAAAAGATGATCGGCATCCAATAACTCATAAAGAGCATAAGCAAACAGTAGAATGAGTAATCCAAGCTGAATACTAAAATATGCAGTAATTATGCTGCTACAGCATGCAGATAATAGAAGTACTTGTACCAGTCTTCTCTGCTTTAGCTTTTTATATTGTAGAGACTTCGCTGTCTGATTTTTATCTAAGCCAGCCATTACAGTGTGACTTCCTTGCGTCTTTTTCGGTTTTTAAACCGGATGCTTCCACAGTGAAGTATAGACACTGGCTTTTATTATGAAGTGAATTCGTTTTACGTAGAGTAAACAGGGATACGGGAGCACCAGCGATCCTTGTATGAACGGTCCGATCGACCAAAAGAAAACCGTAGCTCTTTTTCTTTTCTGATTGCTTCATCTTCTAATGTTTTGGTATTCAGGTAACTTAGAATACTGCCGGGGCTATAGCTGGAGTAGTCCGGCTCAATGCCACCATTAATATATTCACAGGAAATCCACTTTGGAGATTCAACTTTAAGTATCCATTGCACTGCAATTGCTTGATCGCATTCGTTGAAAAGTACATACCCTGTTTGTAATGGACGTACTTTCTCTAAAAATATTGTGAAATACTCATGTCCTTTAATATTGAAGCCCCAGCGTCGGAAAAATAATGATGTATAAATATTGCTGAATTCGGCTGCTGCAAGATCGGCTGCTGAACGATAGTAGCCCCCGGATTCTTCAAATAACCGGAGTTCCCGGCGTTGATTATATTTGAATTTTTTAGACAGGCTGTTTTGTTGATTGGGCTGATGGCTACGAGCAAGGCTTAGACATGTTTGTCCCATAGACTTTATATTTGAAATACCATCCTTGTGCAGTTGAGAAAGAAACTGCCCTTTAAAACGAAGGTTAAATTGATGATGAGGGCTCAAAGGTAAAATAACTTCTGCATTGCCAGTATCAATGACTCTTCCCTTTCCGGCTTTCCTTAACGGGATTTTTGAACCAGCCAAATATTTCCCCCAAAGCGGTATGGCACCAATCAAACAGCTGTTTTCATATTGAGCCAGATAGCGTAACGGCATTCCTGTTATGGCCGAAACAGCCTCAATAAAATCAGGATGAGTAAGAACACTGCAGCCAAATTTATTACATGCTTCTCTATATACCTCAGGCCGGACTTCTTCCCACTTGGCCTCCCTCCAGACTTTGAGCAAATCCATTATTTAACCATTCATTCATTTGAGTTGCTGGTGCTTTGATACGGTTTAATGAAGCTAAGTTCCCAGAATTGCTTGCGTATTGCGTGGTCAGAAAAGTAGTCCACAACCCTTTTCATCATTTCAGGCTTTAAATTCTCTCTATCACTCAGAGGCAGGTTGTAAACCATGCTCATTTTTTGTGCCATGGTATCGACACAGCCAAATGGAGCCAGGAAGCCGGTGTTGCTGACAACTTCAGGTGCGCCGCCACAGTCTGTTGCTATTACCGGAACCCCCGCGACCATGGCCTCCAGCAGGACCATTCCGAAGGGCTCCCGGTCTGAACTCAGGGTAAAGCAGTCAAAAGCACGGAAATAGCGCCAGGCGTCTTCGACCTTGCCAAGAAATTGAACATGGTCACTGATTCCAAGTGTCCAGGCTTCATCTATAAGGCTTTTTTCAAGTCTGCCCTGACCGATAATGACCAGTTTGCTGTCGGGAAGATTTTGATAACAGGCAGCAAAGGCTTTCAGAAGCGTTGACTGATCTTTATCCGGGTGCAGGCGACCAACATTGGCAAATATAAAATTGTCATTATCCAGCCCAAGCTTCTCTCGCGCGGCACTCCGGCTATACAGTTGCTGGATGATGCTTCCGTAATCAATTCGGTTATAAAGGGTCTGGATTTTTTCTTTCGGAAAATCAGGTAGATAACTGCGGATATCATCTCTGACAGAGTCGGAGTTTGCTATCAGGTTGATTCGGTCTTTATGCCATCGGGCATGCCAACGGCGACTGTACCGGGAATAATCACCAAATGCATGAAACACCCCGACCAGAGGCAGGCCTTTGATATAACTGGCGATGTAGAGCGGTTTGAAACGGTGCGCAATAGCAAAGCTGAAGCTGCGGTGACGACAGATTTCTCGTAACTGGCGAATCTGCTTTATTTTCAGACCTCTGACATCCCGGGAAGTGTTTTCAAGAAAAATAACCTCCCCTCCAACAAGGTCGACCACTTGTTGGTTTTTTTCTCCTGTCAAAAAAACAGTTACAACTTTATAAGGTGTTCCTTCGAACAAGGCTGCATATTGGCGGGCAACATCCGCGAAAGGCATACCGTATCCGTGGCAGAACTGTAACACGTGTTTTTTTTCTGCAGACACATTATAAACCTTGTAATGCTCAGGATTTTTGTTAATCAAGAATTAAGATAAACCAGAGATGCAGTGGGTGCTAGTTGAAATGACTTGGAGCGGGGTTCTATTTATGCGTTAAAACACAATAAATATATACGTCAGTTGACTTTTTTGTAGTAGAGTTCCAGTGTGAGATGAAATTCCTGATGGCTGGAGCAATCCGGGGGGATTGTAAAAACAACAATAAATAAAGCACCAAAATCCAGCTTTGGTGCCTGCAGGAGCCTGAAAGAAGCCAATGCTCTTTCAGCTCGGTTCAGGGATAAAAATAATGAAAAACAAACCAAAAATCGCTCTCGCAATCTATCTGGCTGTTGCAGCCTCAACCGCTTCAGCGCTCGACCTGAAGCCTGATGCCATTGCTGTGTCCTATGGTAAATATACCGAAGCATTTCGAAGTGACTTGCCCGCAAACCTTGAAAATACCCGTCTTAGCGTTCGCTGGGACTGGAATAAAAACTGGCAGCTAAGCGAAAACTGGAGTGCCGGTGGGTATTTCGATCTGGGGTATAGTCAGTGGCGCAGCCGGCTTTCACGAAGTGATAACCCTTCTGACGGAGCCGAAAAAGTTTGGCAGGTTGGATTTTCTCCAGTACTACGACTGAACTATGAAATGAATAGTCTGGTCACACCTTTTATCGATCTGGGAGCCGGGGTGAGTTACCAGTCAAAGAAAGATATCCAGAAAGAGAAACCAACAGACCTGAATATGGGAACCCATGTTCAGTTCGAACTGAGAGGCATGGCAGGCCTGAAGTTTGATACAAGCCTGCCATTTGAAGTGTCAGCGGGTTTTATGCACTACTCGAATGCTGATCTGAACTCGGATAATGAAGGTGCGGACTTCTTTATGGTCAATGTTGCCTTTCCATTCTGAAGCACAGAGTTAAACCTTCGTGGGTCGAATATGGCTCCAGCTATATTCGACCTTTATAGCTGACCTGATAGCTGCCATCACTTTCAGGCTTGCCGAGATAGCTCAATCCACGTTGCAGCTGCTTGTCGAGGTTAGCCTGGGGGGTAAGTTGCCCTTGCAGCTGATAACTGCTGCGACTGAGCAGATTCAGTTTCAGGCTGGAAGTAACTTCATCCGAATTCTGGGTGAGTTTTGCCGCAAGCTTACCGCCTTCACAGCTCAGCTCCAGCTTTCCCTGCCCCAGGTTTACCGATCCAAACTTGCTGTCTACTACTAGGTTCTGCAGTTGACCCTGACCGTCGAAGCTCTGGCAGCGACCATTCCAGAAGCGCCACTCATCAAGGGTTAACCGGATCTGGCCATCAATATTAATGGGCAAGCGGTTGCCCATCAGTCGAGTCAGTTCCTGACCACCAATACGCCCTTTGGTATTCAGAATGGCTACTTCGCCTTCACTGATCTCTATATGCGCATTGAGGGACAGTTGAGAGCGGCTCTGCCCCAGCTGCAGATCAAGCCCGATTTGTCTGTCGAGCGGTGATACTGATGTCAGTTGCCAGCGGGGCTGGGGGAATGTCTTGCCCCTGAAGGTGATGCGATCAGCGGAGCCGGACCAAAGGGTGCCATCAACACCTTCCAGCTGAACTCTGGCTGTCTGTTTGGGAAAATAAGTCTGTGCTTGTTGCCATAACACTGCAGCTGGCACCTGAAAGATCAGAGATGCTGTGAAAGCAACAAGTGCCAGCAGAGAGAGCAGAATTGCCTTTTTCATCAGTAGTCTCCCTCACGGCTGACCCGCAGCTGTTTGATTTCAACCATACCGGATTGTGCTGTCCTGCCCAGTTCAACGGTTTCAATCACAATACCGTTGGCTTTCAGTGTTTTCAGCCAGGTCAGCAGATCGGCAAAGCGAAGCGTATCTACTTTAATCTGAAGGCTGTTCTGCTGCTGGCTCAGGCCTTTAACCGGAATTCCTGCTTTGGCTGCTAGTTTGCTGACCAGGGCATCCAGTGGCTGGTTAGCATCAATCAGCGCCTGTTGGTTGCCGCTGATAGTGCGCAGTTGAACTATTTCTGCCGCAGCGGCAGATGCCTGTTCAAAGGTGGAGCGGCTGTTCTGCAGCTTTTGATATGCTTGCTGCTCGGCCTGTTGTACCGGTTTGATAATCCCGAACACAACAGTCCATATCAGCAGCAGGCTTCCGGCCAATGCGAGTAAAAGCCGTTCTCTGGCAGCCAGACCATGCCAGTAATTGGCAAACTTTTGTTTGAGCTCGATTACCGGTTGCAGGTTTGAAGTTGTCATGATTTTTCCTCACCGATAATCAGCACGCCGGTTACCTTGTTCTTGCCCTCTGATTCCAGCTGTTCTAGTGAATCGAGCCGGACTTCCCTGACCGCAGAAATACGGTCACGCAGGCTGGTAAAGCTGGCCATGGTTTCAGCTTCTGCCACGATGCGCAGCTGTTGACGGTTATGGTCATAACCAATACTGACCGGAGCAATGGCCTTCTGTCCCTGCAGCTCCATGGCGAGATGATTCAGATGATCCAGCATGCTGGCCTGTTCAGTCTGGTTTCCTCGCAGTTGTTTCAGCGCTACTTTCATTTGCGACAATGGACGAATAGAGCGTTTGCCAGGGAATGTCTGTTCAAAAATGGCCTGCGTTTGCTGCTGGTAAGCATCTGCCTGCTGGTTAAGTTGCCAGGTGTTGAACAGGGTTGATCCAATCCATGTGGCACTGATCAGTACTGTGGCTGCAATACTGATGCCCCAGGTTTTGCGCACTTTGGTCCATGCTGAAGCTTCTCTGGCGGGTTCCCATTCGCCCTGCAACAGGTTTGCTTTCTGTCGTGTCATGAGATCAGTCAGCTGTAACCAGTAGCTTTGCTGGTCAATGTTTGTCTGCTCTACAGCGCCTTCGGCCTCAATATCACCCAGATACAGCGCAAGCCAACTGTCATCACAGGTCGCCCCCTGCCATTGTCCATGACGAATAAGCCAGCTTTGATCATCACGCTGAAGCAGAGAGCATGGTTGAATAGCCGTATCTGTTGGTTCACTCAGCGGCAAAGTCAGGGTTTCCGGTAACCACTGGCGGCTGATAATACCGGCGTTACTCAGCCATTGTTGCCATTGCTGCATCCGGTGTTTATCCACAACGGCCAGATTGAGCTGCTCTCCTTCTCTAGACAGAACTGCAATATGAACGGTATCAGCATCGCTACCAAGATCTTCTTCCAGTCGCCAGGGAAGGGATTTAAGGACGGCCTGATTCAGGCTGCCGGGGACATGCAGTCGGGTCAGGGTTACGTGTTCCCCGGGCACCATCACAACTACACGGTTTTGGTTGCATAGATCAGAAAGCGTGTGCAGTTCTTCAAGTGGGAGCGAGCCGCGGGATGCTTCTGACTGGAACCATACGACAGGTTCTTCAGGGCAGGAGGGCAACCGCAGCACTAGCAGGTTGTTATTGGACATATTCATCATATTTCTCCTGTCCGGCGGCGTATAACAGACAGTTGGTCTTTTTTGTCTCGTACCAACAGGCTGCGCATATGGGTCTGTGTTGCTCCAACCTGGATTCGGGCATCAAGTTCAAAATAATGGCTGTTAACCGTCAGTAATTTACTGACATCGGTAGTGTTGGCATTACTGAGCAGGGGCTCGGCCAGAAACTCTTCCACTGAACGCCAGCCGTCACGGGGGCGCTCCTTGAGAATATCCAGCGCTTGATTAACCGAGATCTGATTCAGAAAAACAGCAGCCAGCAGTTCCGGCTGGTTCTCGGGAATGGTGTTGATATTGATCTTCAGCTCGGCGACTGGAATGGTGCAAAGCGCAGGCATCACCCTGTGGATAACCTGAGGTGTTACCCCCAGCACTGCCCGCCATTCGCTTTCATCCCGCATCAGGGTATTACCAGCCAGATAGGGGACAGGTAGAGCCAGATAATCATTGTCATCAGCTCCGCCGGGGCCGGCAGGCTCGGTCGGGCTGTAGACCCAGTCACGGGTAGCATCGGCAATGTTGTGGTTATCGATGTTGTAGTTATCCAGCAGGGCTTTCAGAATCTGCAAGCTTTGCAACTTGCCGGTACCTTCTTCCCCGGCGGCGGCAAGGCTGTTGAGGTTAAAACAACTCTGCAAATCCCGAATACGGCCGTCGAGTTTGCCCTTTTCCAGTGGAAAGTTTCCCTGCTTTTTCGACCAGTACTGATCAAGATGAATGATGTTCTTGTCATCTTTAAAGTCCTGTTTCAGGACTTTCATCACCAACTGTTCGGCAGAAATCTGATACCACCAGGCCTGCTCCCGGTTCTGTAGGCCTTGGGTCAGGCGGGTTTGACGTTGCAGGCTTTGCGTTATGCCTGCAGCCAGCAGCACTGCCAGCGTCAGTGTCAGCAGTACACTTAGCAGAGCAAGTCCGCGCTGCTTACCGTTGAATGGTTTATTCTTGAAAAGTTTATTGCTGCTAGGAACTCGCATTCTGTTCGCTCCACTGTCCGGGAATCAGAATACGACGCTCGATGACTGAATCGTCGTCATCAGTAAAAATGTTGTGGGTATCAGCATCCTGCATAGTCATGCGCAGCGCTATTGCGGCTGGCCAGCTGTCTTCCTTTAAGGTGTCTTGCCACTGACCGGAATGCTGTTTGTCGTCGATATAATAGAACCGGAATTTCAGACTGTTGAGGCCGGATAATAACGGCTGATAATCAGGCTCGGTTCCCGGTTGTGCATCAAGCACCCGGTCATAACCTCTTTCCAGCTGGCCATCGTACAGCCGGTAGTACACTCGCTGCAGCTCGGAGCGGGGCAGACGGGATTCAGGATTGATCCAGCCGGCGCGTACAAAAGTCAGCCCCTGATCATCGGAATCCAGAATCTCTCCGGCAAATATGGCTTGCTTTGATACTTTGCCGTTTATTCTGACGCCACGACTGACAATTTGTCGTATATCCTGCTTGATCACCATATAGGCATAGTCCATGGCTTCCAGCTTCTGCAAATGTTCACTCTGAACATTGCGGGCATTGACGACTGTATTCAGCACCTGCCAGGAAGACATGCCAATCAAGGCAAAAATTGCCAGTGCCAGCAGCATTTCCAGCAGGGTAAAGCCCTGGCTGGATGCAGGCTTTCGGTTTGATCTGGATATAAGACTACACTGGCTCATGGCTTCAACATATGGCTCTGAAGCATGGCGAGTGCTGCCTGCCGGTTGTCTTTTGTAGATCGTACTTCGACTTCAATCATGCGCAGATCATCAGACACCGTCTCAACACTGCGGCTGCGCAAATACCAGGTTTTTCCTGCCAGTTTTACAGGCCGGGTACGCCATTGCATCGGGGGCCATTGCTTTGACAATTGATGGGATAAGACAATATCGGTCATGGCGTTTTCGGCTACCCAGTATGCCGGGCGTTTGTCTGCCAGATAGCGGGTATTGCTGATGGATTCCCTTACCATGCCTACAACAGACAGACCGGCAATGGCCAATACCGCCATTGCAACCATAACTTCCAGCAAGGTAAAACCGGGTTGGCGCTGTTTGGGGCGACCGGGTCTAGGCATCAGCAGCGACCTCGGTACCAATCTGGCCGGTTTCTTCCAGAGTGATTTGTCGACATAACTTGCGGCCGGGCTTGATGCAGAAACTGACCTGCACAGGAGAGATTTCACCACTGCTCCAGAACACGATATCCGGTGACTTCTTTTGGTCGGGTGAGTGACTGAACAAAGATTCCGGTTGGCTGTTCTCTGTTGGCTCAAGGTCAAAGGTCACCGGTGTCCATTCTGCCAGCGTATGGTCGTCAGACTGTTCCAGCTCAATGGCTTCCTGCCAGAAAGAATCACCCGGGGTAATGGCAATTGAAATATCATCAGGTAGCGCCGCTGCTTTAAATAAGCGGCTCTGGTTTATCTTTTTCCACTGTCCGTGCTCTACAGACAGAAAATGATAACCGTGGGATTTGTTTTCAACAGCAATACCCAGGCTGCGCCCTTCTATCAGTGCCTGCTGACGAGCGGCTCTTGCCAGTGATGCAAACTTGTCAGCCTGCTCTTGCAGTTGAGCTGAGCCGCTGCCGGTGGGCAGGCTGGGGATGATCAGACTGGCTGACAGCCCCAGCAGCATCAGTACCAGCATGATTTCCAGCAGGGTAAAGCCCCGGGAGTGGGGCAGCCTTGAGTGAGGCATTGAAATTACTGATCCCAGTTACCGATATCCTGATCGGTACCCGGCTGGCCGTCGGCGCCAGCAGAGAAAATATCGATCGGACCATATTCACCGGGTGCCTGCATGTGATAGTTGTTGCCCCACGGATCGGTTGGCAGGCGGCGAATATAACCGTTATCACGCCATGCTTTAGGTTCAGGGTAACCGGAAGGTGTCTTTGCCAGTGCTTCCAGTCCCTGTTCGTTAGAGGGATAAAAGCCATTATCCAGGTGATACATTTCCAGCGCATTTTCCAGCGCTACAATATCGCTGATGGCTTTCTGGCGGTCAGCTTTGGCTTTATTGCCCAGAACGTTGGGAGCAACCAGGCTGGCCAGTACACCCAGAATCACAATAACAACCATGATTTCCAGCAGGGTAAAACCCTGCTGGGTACGGCGTGCCTTTAAACGCTTTGAAGACAGGTTTCGCATAAACAGAAACTACCTAAATAAAAACTATCATTCTCTGGCCGGTTAAACGCCGACCAGACTATTCAGATCCATCATCGGGGTAAGAATGGCCATCACGATAAACAGCACCATGCCGGCCATCAGGACAATCATTGCCGGGCCAAAGATGCCCAGTGCGATGTTGACCTGATCCTCAAATAACCGGTCCTGGGCATCTGCAGCCCGTTCCAGCATCGGAGGTAATTCTCCCGAACGTTCACCACTGGCAATAATGTGCAGCATCATGGGAGGAAACTGGTTGCTGTTTTCCAGTGCCGTCCATAATGCGCTGCCTTCCCGAACCTTTTCCGCTGCAGCTTTCATCTTCTGACGTATAAAGCTGTTACCCAGCACATTGGATGAAATTGACATCGCCTCGACCAAAGGCACTGTGCTACTGGTCAGAATGCTCAGGGTACGGGCAAAACGGGCGGTTTCCACCCCGGAAAATACGGCGCCAAACACGGGCAGGCGCAACATTATCCGGTCATTTGTCAGGCGGCGTTTGTCGTTACGTAACAGCCTCTGCCGAATAACGAGCAGCATTAACACACTGGCCAGAACGTACAGTCCATAACCCCGGACAAAATCACTGGCAGAAATCAAAGCAAGTGTCATGCCCGGCAGGTTCTGTCCGGCATATTCAAACTGTTCAATAACGGTGGGGACAACCGTGGTCAGCAGTGCGGCAACCACTCCGACAGCAACCAGCGTCAGAATGGCCGGATAGATCATGGCCTGAATCAGCTTGCTGCGGATCTGCTGACGTTGCTCGGTATAATCTGCAAGCCGCTCCAGAATGATATCCAGATGACCGGACTTCTCACCGGCTGCCACCATGGCACGGTACAGGCCGTCAAAGACTGCAGGGTAGGCTGCAAGGGCGTCCGCCAGTGTATGACCCTCAAGTACCCGTGTACGAATCGCCTTTACCATGGCCTGAAGGTGAGGCTTGCTGATCTGGCGACTCAGAGCCTGAAGACACTCTTCCAGCGGAATGGAAGCTGCAACCAGTGTCGCCAGCTGGCGAGTGATCATGGCAACTTCAGCAACACTGGCTTTACGGGCAAACAGTTGCCGGCCGCCTTTGCTGGTGGCAGAAGGATTACTGGCTGTTGCCGGTACGACCTCAACCGGGGCCAGCCCTTTTGACCTGAGTTGCTGGCGCAACAACCGGGGAGAGTCAGCTTCCTGTACGCCCTTGCGGGTTTTGCCTTTGGCGTCGAGCGCCGTATAGGAATACAGCGCCATCTATCGATCCCGGGTCACACGCAGGACTTCTGACAGGGTGGTAATACCTGCCAGTACCTTGTTGTAACCATCCTGCTGAATAGCAGGCCACTCATTACGGATAACAGCTTCTATCTCTGACTCGCCGCTACCGCTGTGAATCAGCTGGCGAATGTCGTCATTAACCAGAAACAGTTCGTAAATTCCGCTTCGGCCCTTATAACCGGTATTTCGACATGAGCTACAGCCTTTGGCCTGCCACAGTGGGCGAGTGTCACTCGGCAACATATTCAGCCGTTGACGTTCGGTATCAGAAGGCTGGTAAGGTTCACGACATTCAGTACAAAGAGTTCGTACCAGACGTTGCGCCAATACACCCAGCAGGCTGGAAGAGAGCAGGAATGGCTCAATCCCCATGTCCCGCAAACGGGTAATGGCACCAATAGCGGTATTGGTATGCAGGGTGCTGAGCACCAGGTGACCGGTCAGAGAGGCCTGCACTGCGATTTCTGCAGTTTCCAGATCCCGGATTTCACCGATCATGACCACGTCAGGATCCTGACGCAGCATGGCCCTCAGTCCGCGGGCAAAGGTCATATCGACCTTGGGATTAACCTGGGTCTGGCCAATGCCTTCCAGATCATATTCCACCGGGTCTTCCACGGTCATGATATTGCGACCGGGTATATTGATTTCACTGATGCCGGAATACAGCGTGGTACTTTTACCGGAGCCTGTCGGCCCGGTCACCAGTAGAATGCCATGAGGCTTCTGCAGCTGTTCCCGAAAACTTGTGCAGATCTGGCTGGACATTCCCAGTCGGCCCAGCTCAAACCGGACGCTGCTGCGATCCAGCAGACGCATTACAATCCGTTCACCATGGCGGGTTGGCAGGGTAGAAACCCGCACATCAACCGCTTTACCACCGAGACGCAGGGAAATTCGGCCATCTTGTGGCACCCGCTTCTCGGCGATATCGAGTTTCGCCATAACCTTGATTCGGGATACCAGTAGCGCCGCCAGCTTACGCTGGGGACGCAGAATTTCTCGCAACACACCATCAACCCGGAAACGGATAACCAGCTGATTCTCAAAGGTTTCGATATGGATATCCGATGCACCATCACGAATGGATTCGCTCAGCATGGCGTTGATCATGCGGATAATGGGTGCGCCGTCGTCTGCTTCCAGCAGGTCTTCACTATCAGGTAGTTCTTCTGCCAGAGCCTGTAACTCTTCATCACTGCCGATATCATTCATTAGCTGTCGTGCAGATGAAGAGTCCTGCTGATAAATAGCTGCAAGCCGGGTTGCGAACTCATCCTCTGGCAGTTTTTTGACACTAAAAGAAGTGCCCAGTACCCGGCGCACTTCTGCAAGGATTCCTGCCTTGGGATTTTGTTCGCAGCAAAGTACGGGAGCAGATAGGTTATCCCCATCGCTACCCGTGTAGTCGACAAAAACTCTAAACCGGTTGGCGAACGGGAAAGGCAGAGGTCTTCCTTCTACCCGGGATGTGGCCGCTTCCATCAGCTATTACTCTCGCCAGGAAATACTGTGTCAGCAGGATCATACAAACCGCGGGCAGCGGCTGTTGTCGGCGCAGGCTTGATTTGCTTCTTTTCTTGCTCCTGCTTCAGGTTCTGCATCAGTTCTTCAGCCTGGGTCATCTTCTTGGGCAGAACCGGTACATCGTGATCTGGCATCATATTGATGCCTTTCTCATTCTGAACCAGCTGCTCGGCACGAATCAGACTGTATTTGCTAGCACTGACGGCTTTGAGCATATCGTCATCACGAATAATGGTGGGACGGATAAAGACCATCAGATTACGCTTGGTCTTTTTGCTGGAAGTAGAGCGAAATAATTGCCCAACATAGGGGATGTCACCCAGTAGCGGAATCTTGGAGACACTTTCCTGAACGTCGTCGTCAATAAGGCCGCCGATAACAACGGTATCACCGCTGCGCACCATAACCGATGTTTTAACCTGACGGGTCGAGAAGGTAACGTCGACAGGGGTACGACCATTAACCTTTGATACTTCCTGTTCGATATCGAGACGAACTGCATCGCCCTCGTTGACCTGAGGAGTAACCTGCAGTTTTACACCGACCTGACGTCTTTCAATGGTCTGGTAAGGGTTATCGTTGTTACTGCCTGACGTTGAACCGGTCAGAGTAGGGACTTCGTCACCAACGATGAAAAAAGCCGGCTGGTTATCGAGAGTCATCAGGCTTGGTGTAGACAGTACATTGGACTTGCTGGAGGTGGAAACCGCCTGCAACAGTGCGGCCCAGTTACCGGAAGTGACCGCAAACGCAGCGCCTGAAAGTCTGCCCAGAGCGCTGGACAAGGCGGAGTAGTCTCCATCCTTGTCCGGTGTCGTCTGGGTTATAACGGTGCCATCACTTTTGGTCGTGGTAGTGGTTGTTCCTTTTTCACCTCTTGCCTTGACTGCAGCAGCAGCGATTTCACCAATGGGTACAGTGGAGCCGTCCTGAAACTGGATAACAGAACCGTCCTTGCTGGCCAGCTGTAGTGACAGATTAATACCGTCACCCTCACCGACTTCAGCAATAATGGCTTCAACCATGACCTGGGCACGACGAATATCCAGTTCGTTAATCAGGCGCTCCAGAGTATTCATCAGCTCCATCGGCGCGGTGACAACCAGAGCATTATTCTGCTCGTGAACCTCGATACTCACCTTGCTGCTGGTTTTCTTGCCGGCAGCGCTTTGCATATAGGATTCTGCTGCACCTTCCAGCACGGGTTCCATATCCTTGGCGCGCGCATAGCGCAGATAAAATACACGGCTGTTACCGGCACCGACTGCCCGTTCGGAGTCCAGTTGCAGAGCCAGCTTTTTCATTCGGTCAATCTTGACGGCGCTGCCGGACAGAATGACCTGATTACCCTGTTCGTTGGCTACCACGGTGGTCAATGTGTCAGTTTTGCCCAGGTATACACTGGTCAGAATCCGGGCCATTTCCTGTGGGGAAGTATGCTGCAGGCTGACAACTTCAACTGATTTGGCGCCGACCTGATCGATGCGCTCAACAATGCTGACCAGACGCTCGATATTGGCTGCCCGGCCGGTCATGATCAGAGTGTTTGAAGGATTGAAGTTAACGACAGCGCCATAAGTTTCATTCAGCTGTCGCAGAATCGGAGACAGTTCTCGCACGGGTACGTTGTTAACCGGCAGTACCCAAGTAATCAGGCGGTCATCGGCATTTCCGGTATCAGACGTCAGTGGAAGTGCAGATGTTTTACTGTCCTTGTTACGAACGACTTTAAGGATATTGTTCTGTTGCTCCAGAACCGCAAAGCCGTGAACCTCCAGTACCCCAAGGAACAGCTGGTAATACTGCTCTTCGGTCAGCTCGTCATAGGAGCGAACAGTGATTTTACCTTTGACGGCCGGGTCAATAATGATGGTGCGACCCAGTGCGGCACTGACGGTGTTGATAAATTCACCGATATCTGCATTGTTGAAACTGGCAGCATAGCCGGCAGCCCAGGACGGCAGGGTAAACAGTAGCGAAGCCAGCAGGCAGCCTGCACGCAGGCCTTTGATAAAGGGAGCTTTTATTTTCATAGTGACAGTTCAACCTGATGCAGCATTCCTTCACGCTCAACCGTCAGGTCGACTCGTTGCAGGGTGTCAATATTGTTAAGAATCTCAAGAACTGAGGCCGGATCTTTCAGGTCATGGCCATTCATTGCCACAACAATGTCATTACGCTGTAAGCCCGCTTGCTGGAAAAGTTCCGGATGCTTTTTCGGATTAACCCGGTAACCGTTACGTACCGGAGAGATGGATATCAGTTCAGTGATTTTCTTTGGGTTCTGCGCCAGCTCTTTCAGGGAAGACGGGCGATTATTAACCTGAAGTACCGTTGATGTTTTCTGGTTGGGATAAAGCATCAATGCTTGGTCTTTACCCTCAACCTGAACAATCACCCGGTCGGGATGTATGGCGATGACTTTGGCCTGTTGCGGCCTGATGGTTTCACCGATGCGGTAGCTACGCTGGGATCCTCTGTTCTCTACAATAGCGAGTGCATGTTGTGGATTTGGATGGGCCAGTAATCCAGTTAGACGCAGAGGCAGGCGAGATCGGGGAATTGCTGCTATATCGGCCTGCTTGGCGGGTTTGACTGCAACAGCTTTTGGCGCCGCGCCAAAAAACTCGAAACTATCAAGGGCCGGATAGCGGGGCTCACTTTTAATATGAGTACTGGAAACAGACGCCAGATTATTGACACTGCTGGTCGCCGGTTTTTCAGAAAGGGTTTCGAATACCTGCCAGAACAGCCCTGCCAGCAAATACATCAAAACTATAATCAGCAGGCATTCAATGACGGTTGCCAGTGATTTCTGTTTTGAAGCAAGCCAGGTCATGACACGACGGTATTCGGAGTTATCAAGACGTGTCATATCAGAACCGGATTTTAGAGATAAGGGGGCTGTGAGAGGCGCACATAAAATGGTCTCGTCGAAACAGGCGTCATCAAATCATGCCAGGCTGTTGTTAAATTGTTGTGATTAGTAAAACAGCTCGATCAGGCGAAAAATATACAGAAATGCCGTAGACAAAAGTAAATAGCTGACAATGTACTGACATTTCACGCAAAAGTTCGGGATTAGAACATTTATCAGCATAAAAAAACAGCCACCCAAACGGGCTGAGTGGCTGTCAATAGGGGTTTACCAAATGTAAGGCATCTGGCTGTTAATTAACGCTTTTTACGACGCAGACCCAGCAGGGACATCAGACCCAGAGCCAGCATCGGGAAGCCGAAGCTGCCGCCATCGCTGCCACCGCTGGACGGAGGGGTCGGTGTCGGAGGTGTCGGCTCGGAGCTCAGATCAACATCAATGAGTACCGGATCGTGGTCGGAAGAACGGAATGGAGAGTTGGCATCTACCAGCTTGGCGAACCATTCACGAGAGCCGTCTTCAGTTGTTTTCAGGTCAACAGTCTTGCCATCTCGGCTGCGGTAAAACTCGTCATTGTAATCCTGACCGCGCAGTTCCATAGCGTTGATGGACCAGTCATACACCTTCTTGACTTTACCTGCCAGAGAGGGGCTGCCGATTGCATGGTCCAGAGCTCCGGTCTCACCGCCATACACGTATGAAGTCGGGTTGGTACCGGCCAGGTTGGTGTAACCCAAATGGTAGTCTGTTGCTACAGCGCTGTAGACGTTGCTGTCATCGCGTACAGACTTTTCGATAGCACGGTTGCTGTCGTCTTGAGTCAGAACCAGAACCGGATCTTCCTTGGCGTAAGCATTCAGGTCACCGATGATCAGGACATCATCGTTAGCATGTTCCTGCTGCAGGAACTTGCCCAGTGTTTCAGCTGCAGCTACACGCTGACGGTTACAGTTGCCCTGACCAAACTTGTCTTCAGGGTCTGCCAGACTGTTACAGTTTGAACCCTTGGACTTGAAGTGGTTGATAACAACAGTAATTTCCTTGTTATCACTCTTCTGTTTGAAGGTCTGGATCATCGGCGGACGATGCTTGGCAGTTGTTTCATCGAACGGGTATTCAGTCAGAATAACCGGATTGCCAACTGGCTCTACAGCAGCCTTGTTGTAGATGATGGAAACCTTGATCACGTCACTACCGATGAACTTCTCAGTAGTCTGAACGAAGGCGTAATCCTTGCCGGTAGCCTTTTCAGAAGAAGCATTCAGTTCGGTTACCAGGTTATGGATAGCACTGGTGTCATCCCAACCGTCGTTTTCCATTTCCAGAATACCAACAACGTCTGCTTCCATGCGTGCCAGAGCGGTCACGATCTTGGAGCTTTGACGCTTGAATTCTGCTTCAGTGTTGGCACCACGAGAGTTGCCCTTGTCGGACTTGGCCCAGTCAATGGTACCGTCTTCATTGCGGAAACCATTAAAGTAGTTCAGTACGTTGAAGCTACCTACACGCAGCAAACCTGAAGCAGGAGAAGCCGGGTTTTCAACGCGCGGATGGGCGCTGCTGTCGACAGTAATGTTGCCAGCAGGAATCAGGCGGTAGCTACCGAAGCCCTGACTGATAATGCCTTCCATTCCGGAATCAATGCGGTCACCAACACGTACCGGGTGCTGGGAATCCAGATCTGGCAGGTAAGAAATCTTCGCCAGATACTGACGGGAATCGCCGTCATCAATGATCAGCTTGTTCTTGTCGTTACGGGCCTGCTCGTCGATAGCGGCCTGGCTGCCAGCCGGGTTTTTGTTGGTCGGCTTGTGCAGGTTGCTACCACTGGATACAACGAGGTCGGCGTAGCGGTTCAGGTTGTACATTTCGGTGACAAAGAATGCTTCGTCATTCTTGCCGTCGCCGTTGCCATCTCCACTCATCGGGTTCAGTACAACGTTCATGCTTTCGAGGGCTTCGAAATTGCCATCGGCCGGCATGTTTACAGTGGTTTGCGGTACAGTTTGACCAGTTGCACACTGTTTGTATCTGCCATCTTTAACGTCAGTCAGCTGGGTTACGTCGTAACGTTCTTCAACTTTACCCTGAACGGTGACACGGTCACCTACAGCAGGCTTATTCTTGGCATCGTATACACGGACAGCAACAGATGTGCCTTCTGCATCACCTGAACCACGTACCTGCTCGATGTAGTACTGATTGTACAGAGTGCGGGTAACAACACCTTCAACCTGTACGTAGTTGCCTTTTTCCGGAGATTCAGCACTGTTGCCCTGAACGGCAGAAATACGCAGGGTGGATGCGCCACAGTCAACAAAGTCGGGAATTTGTGGGCCAGTGCCCTGTTCGCCTGGCTTGAAGCCAAAACCAAGTACATCAGTCTTGTCCTTGGTTTCCCACTGAGTAGCATCATATTCTGTTGCCGGTGTCAGGCCGTCAGTCTTACGGGACAGAACTTTGTCTTTACCAAAGTCGACATCACCGAAAACACCCAGGGTATCCACAACACTGTTGTCGCTTACAAGCTGAATTTGCAGCGGGTCATCACCACTAAAGTTGGCAACACTGTTGGTAGTGTCAGGTGTTACACCTTCAATGTCTTTATTAACAGCAACAACGTAAGTTTTGCCTGCTTCCAGTTCACCAGTGAGAGTCAGAACAGTTTCTTTTGTCTTGTCGCCATTGGTGAACTTGACCACTTTGTAGTCAGCCAGGTTAATTTTGGTGGATCCACTGTTGTAAAGCTCGAAAGCTTTGTTATCGGTGCCTGAACCTTCAACGTATTCGCTGAAAATCAGCCCCGCACTGGCAGCAGATGAGGCAGCCATTACGGCTGTGGCCAGCGCGCTCAGCGCCAGTTTGTGTGTGGTTTTCTTATTCAGCACAAAAAACTCCGGAATTGTGCGGCATAGCAAAATATCAACTCCACCGAGAGGGGTCGGGATATAAATACCAATGGAGCGATGTAAACTGGCGGGTGATACTACGTGTTAGAAAATGTAAGGAAATTGCTTTGTGTCAGTAAGCTGGGAACACTTTCTGTTAACTCGCACCTTCATTGATGAAGGTCAATTTTTTACGGTCTTTTCCGGACACTTTGTGCATCTGAGCCCGATACATTTAGGGCTGAATATGCTTGGTACAGCTTTTGTTGGTCTGATTAATCACCGTTTTTTATTCAGCCGCTGCAGTGTTCTGGCGGTTTTGTTTTTATGCCTGTGGGTCAGTGCCGGTATTTTAATATTGAACCCGGAGATCTCCCGGTATGGTGGTTTTTCCGGCGTGCTGCATGGCCTTTTTGTACTGGCTTTTTTGCTACAACCTGCATACAGCAAGGGCTGGAAGATGCTTCTGACTTTGGCAGTTATCGCCAAGGTTTTTTCTGAACAAACCGGTTTATATGATGTTTCTTCTCTTGCTGGCAGTATTGGTGGCAGGGTGGCAATTGATGCCCATATGTATGGTTTGGCAGGGGGCTTGTTGTTGTACTGGCCAATGAAATTAGCTCTCTTTGGCAGGGTAATTGTCTGTAAAGATTTTGTCAGCTCGGAGCTTTCTAAGTAACAACATACTGACACATCTCATAAAAAAGCGACAAAGATTACGTATAATGCCCTTCATAAAACGAACGTTTCTGTGCTTGAAATAACTTTTTCGATCATAGGGGGAAGGTGTTTTCTGACTTCGGAAGCTTTCGTTTTTGTTTGATATTTGTCCTGTGTCTTCTGCCCCTCCAAGGTCCTGTTTTGAAGAAAACCCTGATTGCTGTACTGGTTGGCTCTGCTGTAGCCCTGATGTCCGGCTGCGACTCTGACGATAACGATAGTCCTGCTCCTGCTAAAGTTACTGCCCAGTTACGGGTAATGGAAACATCTGATATTCATGCCAATGTCATGGATTTTGACTACTACAAAGGCCGTGAAGATATCACCATTGGCCTTGCCCGCACCGCAGCTGTTGTTGCGACAGCCCGTGATGAAGTAAAAAATGCCGTATTGGTGGATAACGGTGACCTGATTCAGGGTAGTCCGATGGGTGACTTTGTTGCTGCTGAATTCAAAAAGGGTAACGAATTCAGTGTTCATCCGGCACATAAAGCCATGAATACCATGGACTACGTGGTAGGTAACATTGGTAACCACGAATTCAACTATGGTCTGGATTTTCTGAAGAAAGCCATTGATGGCGCTGATTTCCCCTACATTAATGCTAACGTTATCTGTGGCAAGGGCTGGGATTGCTGGGGCAAGAAGGAAGGCGACAACCTGTTTACGCCTTACCAGATTGTAGAAAAAACCATCAAAGACGACGCAGGCATAGATCGCACTATTAAAGTGGGTTACATCGGTTTTGTTCCGCCGCAGATTCTGATGTGGGATAAGCAGAATCTGACTAATGATGATGGCTCAACCAAAGTCACTGTGCTGGGCATTCAGGAAGCAGCGAAAAAGTTTGTACCTGAAATGAAGCAAAAAGGTGCTGACCTGATCATCGCTATTCCGCACTCAGGTGTTGGTACTGCTGAGAACCCGTCCGATGTGACCAGTGAAAACGCGACCTATGCGCTGACTCTGGTTGATGGCATTGATGCCATTATGTTCGGCCACAGCCACTCTGTATTCCCGGGTAAAACCTTCTCCGGCGACAAATATGCAAATCTGAAAATGGATTTGGAGAAAGGCACCATCAATGGTGTACCTGCAGTTATGCCAGGTCGCTGGGGTGACAATATGGGACAGGTGGACTTCCAGCTGGAGCTGGTTAACAACAGCTGGAAGATCGTTTCCGGTACTGCCAAAGCCCGCTCTATCTATGAAAAGAATGAACAGGGTCAAAAGGTTGCAACTGCTGATGTAACCGGAAAGCAGCAGGTTGTCGACGCAATTCATGGCATCGTTGAAGCTGACCACACGGGCACATTGGCTTATGTGGACGCGCCGATCGGCAAGTCCGATTACGACATGTATAGCTTCCTGTCTCTGGTTCAGGACGATCCAACCGTACAGATCGTAGCTGATGCCCAGATTGCCTATGCCAAGAAGAACCTGGATAAAAAGTATGCCGCACTGCCAGTACTGTCTGCTGCTGCACCGTTTAAATCCGGTGGTCGCCACAGCACTCTGGCGGATGCTGATTCCTACGTTCAGGTCGCCAAGGGTAATCTGAGTTACAAGAACGCAGCTGACCTTTACCTGTACCCGAACACTGTCGTTGCCCTGAAAGTGAACGGAGCTCAGGTCAAGGACTGGCTGGAATGTTCTGCCAACCAGTTTAACCAGATCGATCCGGCCAGCACCGCTGCGCAGACCCTGATTAACTGGGATGGTCACCGGACTTATAACTTCGATGTTATTGACGGTGAAAAGGTTAATGATCAGCCCAGTCTGACCTACCAGATTGATGTAACCCAGCCGAGCAAGTTCGATGGTAGCTGTAAGGTTGCTAATGCCGGCGCCAGCCGTATCGTTGACCTGACCTGGACCAAGCCGGACGGCACCAAGGTGCAGGGCGATGAACTGGCTGCACAGGAGTTTATTGTTGTCTCCAACAACTACCGTGCGTTTGGTGGCAAGTTTGCCGGTACCGGTGCAGAGTTTGTAGTGCAGGAATTCCCGGATATGAACCGTGATGCGGTAGCGGCCTACATTACTGAAGAGAGTCAGCCGAATAGCGGTGGCTCCTATGACAGCAGCGTTGACCCGCGTGCGGATAACAACTGGAAGTTTAAGGTGATTGAAACCAGTACAGCACTGGATGTCCTCTTTGAAACCCAGAACAGTGATCTGGCCAGCCAGTTTGTAGAAACCTACAAGGCTCGTCCGATGACTAAAGTGGGTAAAGATGAGCTGGGCTTTGCCCGCTATCAGATTGATCTGAAAGCGGGTAGCTGATCAGGCAATAACCAGTGATTAAAAAAAGGCGTCTTCGGACGCCTTTTTTAATGGAATGTTCTGGCTCGGTATCATTTCAAATGCGTTTTTGATTTATTTTTTAAAAGTGAATTTTTATTCGAAATAAGCCTCCAGGTTGAATTGTATTTTTTATTTTTAGTTCTCGTGGTTTTTTTTCAAAAAATCGTATTTTGGGAGGATTTAATTAAAAAATTTTTTTGCCGAATGGTGAACGTTATATTTGTTAATGCTTTGCCAAATGCTTTACAAGCAGATTAATCATCTATATCTAGTTTAATCTGGCTTCTTTTCCACTTTTACCCAAGTGTTCAAATTTAGCCTTTAAGTGAATTTAAATAACAAAATAATAAGATACGATGATTATGAAAAAAGCTGCCCTTACCATGGGGCTTGCACTCCTCAGTCCATTAACCATGGCAATGAATGATGCAGGACTCTCAGAGACCGGAACCAACAGGTTGATTGTGAAGTATGCATCGAATATTAGTAACGACAGTTTAATGTCGAATCAATCGCTGGAATCAGCAATCGGAGCCAGAGTTCTGAATGTCCGGGCAATGGCGAACGGCTCAAAGGTGCTTGATCTTGGTTTGCGCAAGTCCAATGAAGAAATGCGCCAAATCGCCAATGAAATCCAGAACCAGCCGGGCGTGCTTTATGCCGAGCCTGATTACATTATGAAGCCGCAGGCGGCACCTAATGATACCCAGTACAGTAATCAGTGGCATTATTTCGAAACCGCGGGTGGTATTAATCTGCCGGCAGCATGGGATATCACCACAGGTTCATCAGATATAACTGTTGCGGTGATTGATACCGGTGTTGTGAACCATAGTGATCTGGCAGAAAACCTGCTGCCGGGTTATGACTTCATCTCCGATGTTGATGTATCCCAGGACGGCAATGGCCGGGATAGCGATGCCCGTGATGCCGGTGACTTCACTCCGGCCGGTGCCTGCGGTACCAATCCTGAAACAGGCCAGCCAGAACCTCCGCGTGATAAGAGCAGCAGCTGGCATGGTACCCATGTTGCCGGAACCATTGCTGCCGTAAGTAACAATGGTCAGGGTGTGGCTGGTGTCAGCTGGACATCCCGTATTCTGCCGGTTCGAGTGCTGGGGCGCTGCGGTGGTTATACCTCTGATATTACCGATGGCATGCTTTGGGCTGCCGGTCTTTCTGTACCGGGTGTTCCCAGTAACCCGAATCCGGCCAAAGTGCTGAACCTCAGTCTGGGTGGCGGGTCTCCATGTTCCCAGACCTATCAGAACACCATTAACCGGGTTCGTGCCGCGGGAGCCACCATTGTTGTGGCTGCTGGTAACTCAAATGACAATGCAGACAAGTTCTCACCTGCCAGTTGTGATGGTGTTATTACCGTAGCAGCCAACAAGCGTGATGGCGGGCGATCTTACTACTCCAACTATGGTGGTTCTGTTGACTTGGCTGCACCGGGTGGTGAAACCATTGTCCAGACCGATGGTATTCTTTCTACGCTGAACAGCGGAAAGAAGCAGCCGGAAGGCGATTCTTACGCTTACTATCAGGGAACCAGTATGGCGGCCCCGCATGTCGCAGGTGCGGCATCTCTGATGTACGCAGTCAATGGTGACCTGACCCCGGATCAGGTTGAGAGCATGCTGAAGTCTACTGCCCGCTCGTTCCCGTCTGTGAGTCAGCGTCAGTGCACAACAGCACTGTGCGGTACCGGTATTATGGATGCCGCTGCAGCGGTTACTGCTGCACGCGATGGTGATGGTGGCACTCAGCCGAATGATTCCGTTCTGACCAAAGGTGAAGCGAAAACCGGTTTGAGTGGTAGCAAGGGCGAGTCCCTGACATTTACCTTTGACGTGCCAGCAGGTGCGACCAATCTGTCATTCGTAATGAGTGGTGGCAGTGGTGATGCTGATCTTTATGTACGACACGGTTCAGCACCTACGACATCGTCCTATGACTGCAGATCGTGGGCTTCCGGTAACAACGAAACCTGTAACAGTTTCTCGTCTCCGAAGTCGGGAACATGGCATGTGACCGTCAGAGGTTACACCAGTTTTAATGGCGCCAGTTTGATTGCGGATTATGAGGAAGGTTCTTCCGGGCCATCTGAAGTTAAAGAGTTTACCAACAACCAGAGTGTTGCCATTCCTGACAACAGAAGCTCCGGTGTAACCAGTACCATCGATAGCACCTATACAGGGCAAGCTGGAAACATTACGCTGGGTGTCAATATTACTCACACCTTCCGCGGAGATGTCAAAATTGTGCTGATTGCACCCAATGGCACTGAGTATTCGGTGAAAAACACCAGTAATGATTCGGCGAATAATATTGTCGGAAGTTATCAGGTAAATGCGCAGGGTGTTTCTGCCAACGGGACATGGAAACTGAAAGTGAGTGATCATGCCTGGAGAGATACTGGCACACTGAATAGCTGGAGCTTGAGCTTCAACTGATCAATTGCAAACTGAGGCTGGTGACCGCAAGGTTACCAGCTCGGAGCATACTATGAATAAAAATATATTGGCTCTGCTGCTTGTTTTTTGTATTCCGTTTTTTCTTGGAATGAAGGAGACTGAAACGAGCGCTCCACTGAAACGCTGGGTTGTTGTGTTCAATGAAAAGGTGGTTGATTGTCGTCAGGAAAATCTGAATAGAATTGTTTTGGAATACTTTAAATCAGTTCAACTATCAATCATCCGGCCATATCAGAATTGTGGCTTGATCATCGAAATTCCGGGTCCAGAATCAGTCTTGGAAGACTTGCCTGAGGAGTTTCTTTTCATGGAACCTGATCAGAAAAATAACATTTTAATCCGATAAGCTACTGGTAGCTTTATATTCAAGATAAGCTTGGATGAGCTGGTTGAAGGAATTGATCAACCAGCCATAGCGGAATAAAGGTTTACCAGGAAAATAGTCTTCTTACTGGATCTGCTTATATTTTTTATTTGCTAACGATAAAACCTGATCTTGACATCTCTTTAGTTAGAAAAACAGGCTTGTCACTCTTACTCTCCCAGGTCAGTTCATAGCTATGCTTTTCAGCTCCAAACTCGAATGTGCATGTAATTTTTTTTTGAAAAGCTGGCGCCACTTTGACTCGAAGGTCGCACTTATTTCCTGGGAAAGACCAACCGAAGCTCATTGTATCTACAAGGTAGAATAGTGCGTTTGTGCCTGTTAATGGGGATGTATCACCATATTTTACAGGTTTTTTGCTTTCTAACTCCTGATTGAACAGCATTCGGCATATCAACAAAATAGCTGAGATCTCGTCTTTTCCGCGCTCATCACCGACATCTGAATGAAAGCAGAAAGTTGAAGGCCTCAACTGAGGCGAAGGCACTAAAACTGAGATTTTTCCTTTTCCTTCGCTTTTCTGGTCTCCACTTACAGTCCAGCCAACCTCGAAGTCTGAAGGCTCTACAGGCGTTGCGGTATCTTGTGAGGAAGTTGCTTTCTGTTTGATTACAGGTTTTGTACCTAAGGCTAAGTGACGTTCTGTACCTGTGTTTGTATTTTTGAAAGTCAGTTTTTTTTCCCAAGGCAGGTTTTCCAACGGAACAGCAGCATCTGCTGATGTAATGGTTAGTATTACTGCAAAGCTGATCAGAAAAAGTCGGAGTGCTTGTATCCCGGACAGTGTGAAAAATTTCATACGAACTAGGTTCCTGATGAAATCTGGAATTGGCAGCATAGCCAGAGACTTTCAGTTTCGCATGATACTTTTTCAGGGATCCGATAAAAGAACTGATAGCAAAAACAAGAGGTCTTACGTGACCATCAAGCAGCAGCGGGTAGATCACAAATAAACATATGCCCGGGCTGGTGAGTAATAGCCCAGTCGATGGATTTGTTAAGAAGTGCATGGCGTATAGCCATCTGGGCGGTTACACCACAAGCCCAGTAAACAGGGGTCTCACTCTTCCTTATTGATACCGGCTCACCAAAATCCGGCCTGTCCAGACTTTCGATACCCAACTGATCAGGAGAGCCAATAGCAACAGGTTCACCATGAGCGTAAGGATAGCGTCGGGTCAGATTAATAACCTGCTGCAATACCTGGTGTGGAACAGGGCGCATAGAGACCGTCAGCGGACCGCTGAAAATACCGGCAGGCTGCGTTTTGCGATTGGTAACAAACATTGGAACGTTGGTCTTTTGCTCGATATGGCGTGGGATAATGCCGAACCGGATAAGAGCATGGTCAAAAGTAAAACTGCAACCTGTCAGAAATGTGCAGCAGCTAACGTTCCAATGTTCGCAGATATCTACCAAAGCCTTCACGGTCAACTTGCCATTGTGATGCTTAAGTAACAGATAACGGGGTAAATCAGTTCTGATATCTGCTGCCTGTGCCAGCTGGTGGGGGTTAAAATCACCGTTCGACAGTGCAGCAAGTAGCGGGCAGGCTTGTGCATTTCGACGACAGAAGAGAGCAAAGTCAGTTGCTGCAGAAGAGGGAATTACAGTCAGGTTTGCCTGCTGGTAACCGGGGCAGAGTTCTGATGTCACTCCGCTATAAAGTCCCTTTCGTATTTT
This sequence comes from Spongorhabdus nitratireducens, assembly GCA_947387575.1. Lineage (GTDB taxonomy): Bacteria > Pseudomonadota > Gammaproteobacteria > Pseudomonadales > Endozoicomonadaceae > CANDOC01. Next base: position 250,483 of record CANDOC010000008.1, on the reverse strand, counting down.
TAACCGACACTGCTGCGGTTTCAGAGACCAAATAGTTTCAGGCATTGATTGAGGCTCAGAAAGAGAGTGACTGTCAGGGCAGCGATTGCCAGAATATTGGCCGGTAGACGATTTTCCAGCCCGTTCATTGCCTGTTTATTATTGAGAGCGATAATCAGGAAAAATGTCATCAGGGGAATTAACAGGCAGTTGCTGGCCTGAACAAAAATAATAAGACTAACTGGCTTATAGTCCGTTAGAGATATGATCAGCCCCACCAGATTAACCAGTGCCAATACGGTATAAAAACCGGGGCTACGAATATGACTCTGCCAGCCAAGTACTCCACATATTGCAAATGCTGCTGCGACCGGAGCAAGCAGAGCACTGCTGAGTCCTGCGGCAATCATCCCCGCGGCAAACAACAGTCGACCATGATCCCCCAATAATGGGTATAACATACCGGATAGATAGCTGAATTCGTTTTCAGTATTTTTTCCTGCCAGAGTAAAGGCCGCGGTACTCAGGATACACAGTGTAATAAAGCCTCCGATGGCAATAGAAATAACAGCATCGAGCCGGAGCTGTGCCAGTTTATGTTTTAAGGAAAGGCCCGTTTTTTTTAACGGTGCACAGGCACTGGCATGGAGGAAAAGATTGTAGGGTACAACTGTCGTTCCGAGCAGGGCTGTAATATAGAAAGGTTGTAAACCAGCTTCTTTGACCCCCGAAAGTGCAGATAGTTGGTTGCCCGCTCCGGGAATGACTGTCATCAGAGTTATAAAAAAAATGGCAGCCATTAACAGTACCGTTGCCATCAGAATATCTTCAAGTACTGCAAGACTTCCCAAAAGCGGGAGTGCAAACACAAGGACGGCCAGAATAATAAGTCCTGTGCGTGGCGAAAAATTAAAGAGCAGGCTAAGCCCTGACATGGCACCGGTGAGATTCCCTGCCTGATAAAGGCTGTTGCTGACTCCCAGGGTAATAATGATGCTAGTGGCCACTGCATATTTTAATGGGCGGTTGTGACAGTGCTGACAAAGTGATTCGGATAAACCTGATCCGGTTGCGAGCCCCAGTCTGGCGGCCATTTCCTGCAGAATAAACGCTATCAGGGTTGCGAGAATAACGGCCCAGGCCAAAGAAAGTCCGGTTTCGGCTCCGGCCATGGAAGCTGTGGTTAATGTTCCGGGGCCTATGAATGCTGCGGTTACCAGAAAGCCAGGAGAGGATCTGCTCATGGAATATTATTCAAATCCTGTTAACAGCCACTTCAGTAGTAACAGCCTAATTCGGACAGTCGTAAACATCATAGCAACAGGCTTTGATGTCAGGGCTGAATAAGCTTTATATGCTTAGATAAATGTTCAGGGAATAGCAGCGCAGGAATCAGGCTGGTTACGATTTGGGAGCTAGCAGCAATGCACGATACGGAGATATTAAGGGGCTGGCTGTCAGTCTCTCTGACAGGGACTGCTCCATAAAATAGTGTATGAGCTGTATGGCCGACAGCCCTGACAGAAGAAAGCAATTCCTGCTCTTTTGTACTGTCGTCTCGCATGGCATGATCACCGCACAGCAGAACAAAGCAGTGCGGAATGACTTATGACAAATAATAACAATGGCTTAACCGAATTTGCGCCAATGCCCAATACTGAGGGCTATTTTGGGGAATACGGCGGTAGTCTGGTGCCGGAACAGTTGCATCAAGTGATGCAGGATATTGATAAAGCCTATCGGGAAATTCGAGAAACCCCCGAGTTTAAGAAAGAGTTGCAGCAACTGCATAGTTATTATGTGGGTCGTCCCAGCCCGCTGTATTACGCACGACGCCTGTCTGAGCACTGTGGTGGTGCAAAAATTTATCTGAAACGGGAAGATCTGAATCATACCGGTGCTCACAAAATCAATCACAGTCTGGGTGAAGCGCTGCTGGCCAAGCATATGGGTAAGACCCGGGTTATTGCTGAAACCGGTGCCGGCCAGCATGGTGTTGCTATGGCAACCGCCTGTTCACTGGTGGGTATTGATTGTGAAATCCATATGGGTGAAATCGATATTGCCAAGGAAGCGCCCAACGTCGTCAAGATGAAAATCCTGGGAGCCAAAGTCGTACCGGTGACCCGTGGCACCAAAACCCTGAAAGACGCTGTCGACAGTGCTTTCGAAGAGTATATAAAGGATACCGAGAACACTCTCTATGCCATCGGTTCTGTCGTTGGTCCGCACCCGTTTCCGATGATGGTGCGTGATTTCCAGCAGGTTATCGGTGAGGAAGCCCGAGACCAGATCCAGGAGCTTGAAGGACGACTGCCGGATGCGCTGGTTGCCTGTGTTGGCGGTGGCAGTAATGCCATGGGACTTTTCACAGCCTTCCTGAATGATCAGGATGTAAATATCTACGGGGTTGAGCCTGCTGGTAAGGGACTGGATACGCCTGACCATGCCGCCACGCTGACGCTGGGCAAGCCGGGTGCCGTTCATGGCTTCAAATGTTATGTCCTGCAGGATGAACAGGGTGAGCCGCTGCCGGTTCACTCTATTGCTTCCGGCCTGGATTATCCGGGGGTTGGCCCGCAACACTCCTATCTCAAGGATGTGGGCCGGGTGGAATACATCAGCGCCACTGACGATGAGTGTCTGGATGCCTTTATGACCCTGTCCCGCAAGGAAGGCATTATTCCTGCATTGGAGAGCTCACATGCCATTGCTGCCGGCATGAAACTGGCTGCTGAGATGGCGTCAGACAAGGTTATCGTGGTCAACCTGAGTGGTCGTGGTGACAAGGATGCCGACTATGTTGCCCAGCGTCTGGGTCTTTAAATAGTCAGTTCCCAAGCCTCTGCTTTGTCATCTATTTGCCGTACTGTGTTGATGGACGGAGGCTATATCTTCTGAAGGAAGGATTGCTATCTGACCCGCTTTAGTGGAATCTTTTGGTAATAAAAATAACAGGGAGTGTGAAAGTCATGGCTGTAATTCACCTTGTCCGGCATGGACAAGCGTCTTTTGGCAAGGACGATTATGATCAGTTATCAGACCTGGGACGCACCCAGGCCGTGCTGCTGGGCGAATGGCTACGTAAGATCAAGCGTCAGCCGACACATATCGTGACCGGTTCGCTGCGGCGTCATAAGCAAACCCGGGATGCTTTACTGGATGGTTTTCAGGCCAAAAGTATCGAGCAGTCATGTGATGACGGTTTTAATGAAATCGATCATATCGGGATTATCAATGCTCATCGCCCGGAGCTGGCCGACCCGCAAGTGATGCGGAACTGGCTGGAAGACCATAAAGAGCCTATACCCGCCTATTTTGAGCTGTTTACCGAAGCGATGAAGCGCTGGATTGTACGGGGTGAGAACCGGGACGAGTATCAGGAAAGCTGGACTGACTTTAAACATCGTACTCTTCGGGCCCTGAACCGGCTGGCCAATGAGATGAAACCTGGTGATGAAACCGTAGTCGTAACTTCAGGTGGCCCGATCGCCATGATTGCACTGCAGCTGATGAATATGCAGGATCATGATTTTGCTTTGCTTAACCGTCAGGTTATCAATACCTCGGTTACCTCAGTGATTCGGCGGAATGATCAAAATGCCATCCACCGGTTCAATAATTACTCCCATCTTGAGGTGGTGACAGACCCGGGTGTTATTACGGCAATTTGAGCCGGAGTGTACCTTGAGACAAAGTACTACACTTTTATTAAGCACTACATACAGGCAATAGCGCTCTCTCGATCTGACGGCCAGGGATAAGGCTTATGTATCGAATCTGGAACAGGCTCAGGTATTCAAACTCATTGCTGGCAACGCTCCCTGTGAGGGTGTTCAAGGCATTGAGGAGACTGGAGTTTCCGGTCATTCCCGGTTTTCACTATGCGCTTTATCATACGGTAACCGGGCTGAGGCTGTTCTGGCGATACCTGCTGCGGTTGTTATTGTGGACCCCGCTGTTTAAAACCCGCCTGAAAAACAAACCGGATAGCCTGTTTCTCGATGGTGGCCTGCCTCAGCTGGTGGGCGAGCTGGGTATCTGGATTGGTAATGAATGCACCATTTCAGGCCAGATCGCGATCAATGGCCGTTCCGATCAGAACCATATTGCAGAATTGCACATTGGTAATAACGTCAGGATTGGCTGGCGCTCGGACATTCTGGTTGGCAAGAAAGTGATGATTGCTGACGGCGTACAGATTGGTAGTAAAGTGAGGCTAATGGGCTATTCCGGTATGACCCTGAGTCCCGAGCTGCATGCCTCCGGGTTGCATGACGTGATGGAGCAGCATGGAGATATCATCCTGCAGCAAAATGTCTGGTTGGCAGACTCGGTTACCGTTATGCCGGGTGTAACTATTGGCGAAGGTACCGTTGTGGCACCGGGTAGCATCGTTATTGAGGACATTCCCCCCGGCGTCCTTGCAGGAGGTGCGCCTGCCAGAGTGATCAGAACGCTCGAGCCCGGTGCTTTTGCGATCTGGCCACTGTCCCGCTAAGACTTAGTACCCCCCCCCAGCTTTGGCGGAAACTGCCAGCTTGATGCTTTTTCATAAGTCGCCTGACATGCTGTCTAAATTGCTTACACAATCCAGGTGTGCAGCAACAGCAGCAGACTGCAGCGTCATCCTGCATCAGTGTCTCTTGAATGATCCAGTGTTTGCCAATGTCATGTGTCTTGCAAAGAGAGAATAAATGGCTGATTTGGTGTTGGTTGTGGTGACTTTGTGCATCTCTCAGCTTTATACCGGTGTATGCTGAAATGCCTGTTGTAGATGGAGCCAGAATACTGATTAATCGAGCTGCCAGTACCTGACCGCCGGTATAAACAAGAAATTGGCTATATTCCTGCACTCTTTTCAAATAAGACGCCGAAACTGGCCCATTCGGATCTATCCCGCTGTACACAACGTCCTTGGTAGCCATATATAAGGTATACGAGTGATCCCAGGGGTCCAGCCTGGTTGCAAGGTCAACCAGCTCAATAGGTGGCTTGTAGGTTTTGTTAAATGCCACAACAGTTTGAGCCATTGTTTTTACTTTCTGCAGGCAATCAGAATCCTCCCAGGATAACGGAGGGAATAAATCACCCATGTGGTCCCATAAGGCGTGCAGCTCATCTTCTTCACTCCTTCCTGTAATCTTGAATGAGTTACCGCCATTATCACCTTTTGGAAAATCCTTGTTGAACAGCTCCATGTTGTGAAGGGGCTGCTGTTCATCACCGTCAAAGTGTTCTACTTCCAGAATGGCAAGGCAGGCAGCATCACCAGGAGGCTTGTCATCCAGAATATCATCTCGGGCTGCGCTCAAAATGCCACTGCTTACAGCTAGCTGGACTTCTATGTTGGGAGCCAGTGATACGGCTTTATTAAGGGATTCAAGCGTTACATAGTTGATCTGCCCGTCAGGTATGTAGGGCGTATTGATATAGTGCCATTGAGCTGTATCGCTATGTCCTTGGGTATAGCGATATGTGTCCATGAAGGTTGCTGCCTGAACAAAAGTGGCAACCTGTCTGTCGTCCATTCCTATTTTTGATACATAACTCTGAACTGCTTTTTGTAAAGCTTCAAGGTGAGGAATAAGGTTTGGACATTTTTGCTCGATGATATCCCAGGCAATTTGAGCAACGACCATATGTCCAGGTTGACTCCATGCCTGAACAGAAAGAGAAAACGAAAGTGCCAATCCTGCCGCAAAAGCGCGCAAAGCTGCCCCCCGGAACCAGCGGCCCCGAAAAAAGTGTCCATGCATCGCTAACATCCTCTGACGCTGAGTGGATTATTAAAATCAAATCGCTGCGCTCATGGACAAAGTAGATGCTTATGGAAAAATTTCTCAATTATTCCAGATGAATATTTCAAACAGCGTTTTATATATCGAGGAGCTTGGATAAATAACGTAGAGGAAAGCTGGAGTGAAGTGCTCCCAAGAGCATCTCACTCCAGTGATAAATATCATGCAGGTTCAGCTATCTTTTTTTTTGAGTTTTCCTCTGCTCTAAGCTCTTTACGCAGTACCTTGCCCACGGGCGTCATGGGAAGTTCTTCACGGAAAACAATTTTGCGTGGTACTTTGTACGCTGTGAGATGCTCGCGGCAATATGCCTTGATCTCGTCCTCTGTCGCGGAATTATCAGAAGGTATAACAAACAGTTTTACGGCTTCTCCGGTATTGTCGTCGGGAACCCCGATAGCGGCACAGTTCTGTACTTTTTGATGTTTAACAACAATATCTTCAATTTCATTCGGGTAAACATTAAAGCCGGAAACTAGCACCATATCTTTCAGTCGATCAACAATGCGTACATGGCCGTCTTCTTCAATGGTTGCGACATCACCGGTTTTTAGCCAGCCATTCTCAATGCATTCTGCAGTTGCATCAGATCGCTGCCAGTAACCCTTCATTACCTGCGGCCCTTTGATGCAAAGTTCCCCGGGTTGGCCAAAGGTTGTTTCCTGACCATCGTCGTCAATGATTTTAAGCGCTGTTCCCGGCATGGGAAGGCCCACTGTATCCAGTTGGGCTCCATCACCTGACGGGTTGGCCGTTACACCGGGGGAGGCTTCTGTCAGGCCATAACACGCAGAGACATTACAACCTGTCTGTTTGGCCCAACGCTCACCTACAGCTACCTGAAGTGCAGTGCCACCGGAAATAGTGGTTTTCAGCCGGGAAAAATCCAGTGTGCTGAACTTCGGGTGATTCATCAACCCGGCAAACAGGGTATTGATGCCGATAAACATAGAGAAACGCCAGGGGCGAATCGTCTTGATAAAGGTATCCAGGTCTCGTGGGTTGGCAATGAGGATGCTGTGAGAGCCCAGCTCAAACAAAGCAAACAGGTGGGCGTTAAATGCATAGATGTGGTAGAGCGGCAGAGGTCCGATCACCACATCGCCGCCCGGGTCAGTGACCGAGCTACCGTCTGATTTTATTTCGGAGCGCTGAGCCTGAACCTGCAATACGTTGCTCAGCAGGTTGCCTTCGGTCAGCATGGCACCTTTGGCAACACCGGTGGTACCACCGGTATATTGCAGAACCGCAATATCATCGGCCTGCCGCTGCGGTGGCTCGCTGTATGTTGCCACTGCACCCAGCTTCATTGCTTCCCGGAATGGTACGGCATTTGGCAGGTTGTAAGCCGGCACCATTTTTTTTACATGCTTAATGACATTATTTACCAGTGTTCTTTTAAGCCAGGGCAGCATATCGCCCAGTTCGGTCACAACAACGTGTTTAACCGGGGTGTCGAGAACGACTTTCTCTACCAGATGAGCGGCAATATTGGCGCAAACCAGTGCCTTGGCACCGGAGTCGTTAAACTGATGCAGCATTTCCCGCGCAGTATAAAGCGGGTTGGTATTGACGATAATCAGCCCGGCCTTGATGGCACCATAAACGACAATTGGATATTGAATCAGGTTGGGCATCTGGATGGCAATCCGGTCGCCGGGCTGCAGGTCGGTATGATTTTGCAGGTAAGCAGCAAACTGTGTGCTGAGTTCGTCTATCTCGCGATAACTGATGGTCAGCCCAAGGCTGGTATAAGCAGGGCGATCGGAAAACTGTTTGGTGGTCTGGTTTATCAGGTCTCGCAGGCTGGTATAGCGGCCGGAATCAATCTGGTCAGATATTCCCGGGGCACGCTTACCGTTCCAGAAACTGGCTTCCATGATGAATACTCTGCTTTTTCTTATTGTTGTGTTGAGGATATTAGCCTGATTGTTATGCCGAGTTAAACCCCGAAAAGCCTTTGAAAATGTATGGAAATACAGGGTTAATTACGAATTGAAGTTAATTGCATTGACCAATATCATGCACGCCAGACCTAAGGGTTCCAGCTGGGCAAAGTTGGAAAAACAAGACTGTATAAACTGTAGAAACGCTTTATTCGCCGATATTTCGGGAGTGTTTCGGAATGCACGATACACTGTATACGATTAGCCCTATATTGTTACCCGATAACACGCGATCTGTATTGGCAAGATACAGATAAAGCGACTTTTCCGGTCAAACTGCTGTCTTCAGCTATCCGTAGGCGCTAGAATGCGCCGCTTTTCCCAATTTCAAGGCGCTCTGGCATGTCAATTTCCGATGAAAACACTACATCAGACACCGCAGTAACTGCAGAAAATACGACCCCCCTGTTCTCCGAACTGCCGCTGGCTCCGGCCGTACTGAAGGCGGTGCAGGATGTGGGTTATGAAACACCGTCTCCGATTCAGGCCCAGAGCATCCCTCACCTGCTGGAAGGTAAGGACCTGCTGGGTCTGGCCCAGACCGGTACCGGCAAGACCGCGGCATTTGCCCTGCCGCTGCTGTCCCGTATTGATATTAACCGTGCCGAGCCTCAGGTGCTGGTGCTGGCTCCGACCCGCGAGCTGGCAATCCAGGTTGCTGAAGCATTCCAGCGCTATGCCCGTCACCTGAAAGATTTCCACGTACTGCCGATTTACGGTGGTCAGGATATGCGTGCCCAGCTACGTGGCCTGCGTCGTGGTGCTCACGTTATCGTTGGTACTCCGGGTCGTGTCATGGATCACCTGCGTCGTGAAAGCCTGAACCTGGACAGCCTGCAGACCGTCGTTCTGGACGAAGCTGACGAAATGCTGCGCATGGGCTTTGTAGACGACATCGAGTGGATTCTGGATCACACTCCGCAGGAGCGTCAGGTTGCCCTGTTCTCTGCGACCATGCCGCGCGACATTCGTCGTATTGCTGATACGCACCTGAACGATCCTGCCCGGGTTGAAATCAAGGCCAAAACTGCAACTGTTGATACCATTACCCAGAAAGTATGGATTGGCAGTGGTGGCCACAAGCTGGAAGCACTGACCCGTATTCTCGAAGTTGAAAACTTCGATGCGATGATCATCTTTGTGCGTACCCGTACTGCAACTACCGAACTGGCTGAAAAACTGGAAGCCCGTGGTTTTGCTGCTGCCGCCCTGAACGGCGATATGGGTCAGGCTCATCGTGAGAAGGTTATTGACCGCCTGAAGCGCGGTTCTCTGGATATCGTAGTAGCAACTGACGTTGCGGCTCGTGGTCTGGACGTAGAGCGTATGAGCCACGTTGTTAACTACGACATTCCTAACGACACCGAAGCTTACGTTCACCGTATTGGCCGTACCGGCCGTGCCGGTCGTCAGGGTACTGCGATCCTGTTTGCAGCGCCGCGTGAGCGTCGCATGCTGTTCTCTATTGAGCGTGCAACCCGTCAGCGCATCGAACAGATGAAGCTGCCGACTCTGAAAGATGTGCGCGATATTCGCATCAGCCAGTTCAAGGAACAGATCACTGAAACTGTAGAGAACGAAGATCTGGATATCTTCCGTGAGGTTGTGGATAACCTGATGGCAGAGAAGGATCTGAACCTGAATGATGTCGCTGCAGCTCTGTGCTACCTGGCTCAGAAAGAGCGTCCGTTCCCGGATGACAAGCGTCCTGATCCGCTGGAGCGTATGGAACGTGAACGTCGCGAGCGTCGTGACCGCGGTGATCGTGGTGATCGTCCGCGTCGTGAGCGTGGCGAGCGCAGCAACGAAGGCATGACCCGCTACCGTATCGATATGGGCCGTGACCAGAACATCACCCCGGGAGATATCGTTGGTGCCATTGCCAACGAAGGCAAGATCAACGGCAGCTCTATTGGTCACATCCGCCTGTTCGATCGTTTCTCTACCGTATACCTGCCGGATGGTATGAGCGGTGAAACCCTGGAACTGCTGAAAGGCGCCAAGATCCGCAATCGCTCCATGGGCCTGCGTCCGTACGAAGAGCGTGGTGGTGAACGTGGCGAGCGCGGCAATGGCCGTCGTCACTCTGACCGTCGTCGTGGTGATCGCGGTGACCGTGGTGATCGTCGTGGTAATGATCGTGGTGATCGTCGTTCTGCTCCGCGTCGTCCGCGGGCTGAGCAGGACTAATTAATCCCCTGGTTTTAGCCTGTTTACAGGCTATGAAACCTATACTGTTTTCCTTGCCTCAAGCAGGGAAAACAGGCTGTTTCATTTAATAAAGATGTTGCTTTAACCAGTTTTTCATTTCATGCCAGAGTGATACGTCACTGGTTAAAGCCATCTAAAAATCTGTACGTTTGTAGCAATCTTTCATAAAGCATCTATATTTCACTGATAATTTTATCAGTCTTGTACGGAATAATAGATGCAGCATCAGCGTGTCTTGCGTGTAGTTTGTCTTTTTGCTCTGTTTTTGCTTTTCCCTCTTTATGCAAGTGCACTTGTCACACCGAAGAAAATTATAAGAACAGCTAAATTTCCTGTTTTGATTTATACACAGAACTCTTCAACTCTGCGTGGACGAGGTACCCCTGATTCTCTTGCTCTGGAAAGAGTTACGGAATATGAGGTAAAAGCAACTTTTAAAGCAGAGTCAGGCTCGGCAGTTGGTAGAGAAGCTCTTCTCGAAGAAGAAAAAATATCATTTCTTGATACCTTATCTCTAATGCAACCAACTTCAGATGCTGTTTTGAGGTATATGAATTTTGAAACAGGAGAGGTTAAAGAAAGAGTTGGAGATCTGTGCAAATATCTTTGCTCTGATATTCCTGAAGATGAGAAAAGCCGGATGGAAGCTTCTTTGTTTCCCGTTGTGATTGACTCTCTTCGAAGAGGTGATATAGATCTAAATTTTCTGGCAACAGAATTTAAGGATATTTATGAGTATGTCGGAAGGGTATATAAGATTATTCAAAAATATCTTTCAGATGACGTGTTCATAAAAGAACGATTTAGCAGTGGTATTGTAAGGTTGTTAGTAGGAGATTTCGGGGAAGAGATTTTCAAACAAGGCGTTAGCTTAACCCTACGAAGGTATCTTCAATTTATTAGTCAACATTCGCATGGTAATTGGTTTTTATTTAATCCAGAGTATTATCATCTAACCCGTTTTGAAGCTTCACTCGACAATAGAATATTATCAGGTCAACGGCTGATTTTATTAAAAAATCCGGGGTGTAGTAAGGATGTAGATACTGTGCATATGAAAGTGGGGTTTGAAAAAAAAGCAGACGTTAGGGATACGTTAAAACAATTTCGCTGTTCCGGTATGATTGAGAGTGCTCCTGTGCTTATTGCAGGGACTAATGGTTCTTTTGGTAGGCTTGCTTGTATTGATGGCTCTATGAAGCACCTCTGCCAGCCCTTGCCTATGACCGGTAAGAGCAAGGTTGACGCCCTTACGATGTTTGATATCAGGTCGATTATAAAGAAGCATGAGCTTTTTGGCCTGAAAAGAACATTTAGTAGCGATAATGCTGGAGCACTACTTCTTGAATCATCCGCTTGTGAAGTTGCAAAATATCATCCTGAGCGCACAGGTAAGTGTTTCACTGCTGATATGAAGAGATCAGACCTTTTTCCTACCCTTACAGGACAACTTGTTCCGGATGGAAAAAAGCAACTTTTTTCAAGACAGGTTTGTAGTGTTCTCTCTACTTTGTTGCTACAAGCTGATACGCCTGCCCACCCTCTAAAAGATTCTTCTTGTCCGCTTGTAATGGATGTGCATTCGAGAAGTGCAACAGTTATGGATTTTCCATGGTTATCTGTCGACTGTGCCTCTGTAGACTACTGGTTTTTTGATATTCTAAATGTGCTTGGTTGTGAAAAATCTCCGGGCTTGGTTATTCGACTAAATCCAGCAGTAGAGACTTCAAAGCCTTTGGTGCTAGTGATTCCCTTGTCATTGGCAAAAATCACATGGCACCTTATGCTACTGGAGGATAGTCAAGCTGTAGCTGAGTCGCATTGTAAGGTGTGTGCATTTCTTAAAAAGAATGGAAGCAGATGCTCTAAATGGAAAAGTTTGGTCAGAGAGTCAGGATATTATTCTTCTAGTGGATCCATTTTGAGTGTAAGTGCTGCGAGTCAAGATGGTTCTGGCTCTCTTAGTTCCACTTTGGGGGTTGGTTCAAAGTTATCTGCCAGTGATACTTTCCTTAGCCAAAAGGATTCGAAAAGGAAGAGTGGAAAATCGTCCCTATCACCAGTTTGTGAACACAGATCTCAGGTAATGTCAGAAGAATTATTATTTTTTAAACCGGGTAAATTAAGTCGGCATCGTAGTTTAAAAGCACTTAACTATCTGGAACGTGAGCGCCAAAGAAGAAAAGACAATGCTAAAGAGGGGCATGAACGATTTTTATCCGGTTCTAAAATAAAAAAATCATGGTGTGGTGGCTCTGTTTCAGAATTAGCACGAGCTCAGATTTCAGAACAGATACATTTATTCCTGAGAATAACCGTTAATGAATATGATGATATTTGTGACAAACCTTCTGTATCTATTTATCTCTCTTCAGAATCGAGAATGAAAGTTGTTGGATTGTTAAAAGCTCTTGAGGTCGATAACGCTCACGGCTTTTGTTGTAATGCCAGAGAAAGCGTAAAAGGAAACAAACGGAGGAGTACTATTGATCAAGAAACAGAAGAAGTACTTACAATATTGGATGCTTTTGAATACGTGTACCGAGAAGTAGCCCAGAACCGTAAAAAAATGGCTATTTATCTAGCATCGTTGATTAAAGATATGGGGGTGCTCAATAAAATAAAAGAGGAGGTTCTTTACCCGGACAGTGATGTTGAAGAAAGTAGTGGTGATGAGGACTGTGAAGTTGAGGTATTAAATAGTCTCGGCAATAGCGATTTTAGGCGGGAGACTAGTGTATAAAGTGGCTATGCCATAAATAAATTATCGCATAGCCGGAAACTTAATACTTAGCGTGATGTTTTGGAGTAATGCTGGCATAGAAAGCCTGAATATTAATCAGGTCGGCATCATAGTCACCAGTTGGCTTAAACATAGGGCCAAAGCCGCCTACTTTACGCTTGAAGTCCAGAAACCCCAGGGCAATTGGAACACCTGCACCATCAGCAATCCGGTAAAATCCACTCTTCCATTTTTGAACTGCACTACGTGTTCCTTCCGGCGGAATAACGACTACCAGCTCCCGCGTAGTGTGATAACAATCAACTACTTGCTGCACCAGTCCCCCAGGCGCACTGCGATTAACCGGAATCCCGCCCAGCCATTTCATAATGGGACCCATGGGGCCACGAAACAGGGTGTCCTTGCCCATCCAGAAAACCTTGATGCGGAAGCAGAACGCCATGGCAATCATTAGCGGGAAATCCCAGTTGCTGGTATGGGGTGCTGCAATCATCACAAAGCGGCGCTTTGCTGGTAGTTTACCTTCCAGTTTCCAGCCAGTGAGCTTGAGTCCGATCCAGGAAATTAAAAGAAATAATTGTCGTACGACGGGGGTGTCGAAAATTGTATGGCGCATTGATGGCACCCGGTCTCATTATCAATCGAGGGGCAATTATAAGACCGGATTGCGCGAAAGCCAGTAATCCTGCGGAATAGCCCGGTTTGTTACCAGACCGGGCTTGTCTGGAAGGTGTTTACAGGCGACGAACCTTGAACTTGCGCCCTTTGATTTTGCCGCGCTCAAGTTGTTGCAATGCCTTGCGGGCCGATGCCCGCTTGATGGCAACGTAGGCAGCGAAATCAAAAATATCGATCTTTCCGACCTGATCACCGGCAATACCGGCATCTCCGGTCAGAGCTCCGAGAATATCGCCGGGACGTACCTTGTTTTTGCGACCGCCATCAATGGCCAGCGTTACCATCGGTGCTTTGATCAGTGCGTGCTGTTCCATACCAGCCGGGTTGGCTGGCTTGAGTCTCATAGGGTCAGCGGCTTCAAAGGTCTTGTTCTGATATAAGCAGATGTCATCCAGCTTGTAGTATTCCGCTGGTGTATGCAGGCTCAGAGCGATACCTTCCTTTCCTGCTCGTCCGGTTCGACCGATACGGTGAATATAAACTTCCGGATCACGGGTCAGGTCGTAGTTGATCACAGCAGCGAGATCATCAATATCCAGTCCCCGGGCGGCGACATCGGTCGCAATTAGCAGGCTGGAACTCTGGTTGGCAAAGCGCACCAGAATCTGGTCCCGGTCCCGCTGTTCCAGGTCACCATAAAGTGCCAGCGGCTTGAAGCCCTGTTCATAGAGGAACGTTGCCAGATCTTTACAGGCTTGTTTGGTGTTGCAGAAAATCACGCAGGATGCTGGCAGATAATGTTCCAGCAGCTTTAACAGCGCTTCATTCTTCTGGGATTTATCGGTTTCGTAGAAATGCTGGGCAATATGGTTATGGCTGTGCAGCGACTCGACAGATACCTCGACCGGATCATGCTGAAATGCACTGCTCAAAGACTTGATGCCTTTCGGGTATGTTGCTGAAAACAGCAGGGTCTGACGATTATCCGGGGTATGACGAATGATATTCTCGATTGGCTCGATAAAGCCCATATCCAGCATCCGGTCAGCTTCATCTAGTACTACAGTATTGATGCCATCCAGAGACAGGGTGCGTTTTCGCAAATGATCCTGAATACGTCCAGGTGTGCCAACCACAATATGAGCACCATGAGCCAGAGAACCAATTTGTGGCCCGATGGGCTGACCACCACACAGGGTCAGTACCTTGATATTCTGTCGATAGCGGGCCAAGCGGCGGATTTCCTTGGCAACTTGGGTCGCCAACTCGCGGGTCGGACAAAGCACCAGCCCCTGACAACCAAAGAAGCGCGGATTAATCTTTTCCAGCAGGCCAATAGCAAAGGCAGCGGTTTTACCACTACCGGTTTTGGCCTTGGCGATCAGGTCCCGGCCATCCAGAATAGCGGGCAGGCTTTGCTGCTGGATCGGGGTCATCTGGTGATATCCCAGATCACTCAGGTTTTTGATCTGACTCTGGGGCAGTGACAAACGGGAAAACTGAAAATCGCTCAAAATCGGCCTGCTATCTCATGTGGGTCTGAAAGCCGGGCATTGTAACAGTCATTGGCTTTGCAAGAAGGCGTAGTAAATACCAATTCCAACCCATGTCAGTGTCAGCAATATCCATGGAAGAGGGGACTGGCGGTATTTGATTTCGGTTTTTATTTCTGTCCGGACTTCTTCTGTGCTGTTTTCTCTTTGCTGGCTGACTTTTTTACGCTGCTTGTCCAGCTCGCGGGCTTTGGCTTTCTGCTGTTTTTTATACTGGTCGATACCTTTCTGAATGCCCTGGGCAATCAGGCGAGTTTGCTCTTTGGTCTGTCCCGGACGCTGGGTGGCTTTGGCGATGGCCTGGGCTTCATCAACAGTTTCTTGGGAAATACGTGTTTTTGCCGGGACTGACGGGGAATTCTTTTTACCCATGATATTCCGATAATGCAGGAAGTGATAAGAGGGGCTTGTTGAATCAAGCCCATCAGATAATAAAGCGGTCAACAGTCCCTGAGCAATGAATGATTATCGGGTAACTGGCGGGATATCCACAGGGCCAGTTTATGTTTCATATTGGGTTCGGTTTCTTCACCTTTGGCCAGAGGCTGGATGAGTCGGTCATTCACCAGCAGACGGTACAGGAAACGGGTTTTTTCATTAGCTGAATGGGTATCGTCAAAACTGCCGACACCACCCCGCTTTTCCATATAAATGGCGCCAATACGTAGCGCTTCCTTCACCAGAGCGGCTTCATTTCTGAGCTTTTTGGTTTTAGGCATTTGAGCTCCTCTGCGAATGTTATTGATTTATTCCATCGTGAGGACTTATGTCAAAGTGACTAGGGGCTGTTCACAATTAGACATACGACCAGCCGCTCATGGTTTACGCCAGGTTAGGCGCGAACTGTGCGGTGTGGTTATTCCACATAAACAGTGAGCAACGCGGCATGGCGTAAACCATGAGCGGCCCTTCGGGTTCATCACACAAGCCCTCATGCCGCGTTGAACGACTTGAACATGGAACCACCATGCCCTTCGCCTTACCTGAGGGCTTGTGTGATGAACTGGTCGAATGTCTAATTGTGAACAGCCCCTAGAACAGCATGGCCTGATTTTTGTAAAAACACCACTCTTGCACTGCACTTCTATAATCACCGCAGTGAATTGGTTACCCGATAAAACAGCGCATAAGTGTCTCGCTGTGATATAAAGGGCGGCGAAATCACGACAACAAAAACAAGAGGTTCAGTGATGCAGTTGAATGACAAGGTTGCCATTGTTACCGGTGGAGCCTCGGGTCTGGGCCGTGCGACCTGCACGCAGCTGGCTGACCAGGGTGTAAAGCTGGCTATCTTTGATCTGGATGAAAAAGCTGCCAAGCAGGCGGCTGCCGAACTGAGTGAAACACTGGGTTCGGACAAGGTCACCTACGCTCTGGTCAATGTAGTTGATGAAGAATCTGTCGCATCCGGTGTCAGCCATGTGCTGGAGACCTTTGGTGCGATTCACATGTTGGTGAACTGTGCCGGTATTGCTCCGGCAGGCAAGGTGCTGAACCGTGACGGTGATGCACTGGCGCTGAGTGCTTTCAGCCAGGTGATCAACGTCAATCTGATCGGCTCTTTCAATGTCGCCCGACTGGCTGCTGAAGCCATGGCTAAAAATGAGCCTATGGGTGAAGCCGGCGAGCGTGGCGTTATTATCAATACTGCTTCCGTTGCTGCCTATGAAGGCCAGATGGGACAGGCTGCCTATGCGGCCAGTAAGGGCGGTATTGTAGGTATGACCCTGCCAATGGCCCGTGATCTGGCCAAATTGGGCATTCGGGTGAACACTGTAGCTCCGGGCATTATGGGAACCCCAATGCTGCTGAGCATGCCGGAAAAGGTTCAGGAAGGTCTGGTTGCCGGTATTCAGTTCCCGAAGCGTCTGGGCCTGCCTTCCGAGTTTGGTGATCTGGTTGCTCACATCTGCAGCAATGCCTACATCAATGGCGAGACCATTCGTCTGGATGGCGGTATCCGCATGCAGCCGCGCTGATAGTTTCTGTCTGCAAGAAAACAAACCCTGTAATGCAGCTCTGCAATACAGGGTTTTGTATTTTAAGCGTCAGTTTTTGCTTATCGCATTTGGTATAGTGGCGACAGTTGGTTCCATCGCCAGGTTTGAATAATAAAGTGGAACGCAGTATTTCATTTTCGTCGTTTACTCCCAAGCGCCGTATCCGGTTCTGGGAGAACAGTATTGTTCGGCGCTACTTTCTGATTTCCCTGCTGGTGGCACTGGTTCCTCTGGTTATTGCCATCTTTTTGTATGACCGCCTGACAAGTCAGCTACAGGATAATATTGTCAGCCAGCGCTACCGGTTTCAGCTGGAGCAGGTCAGGACGGAAATGATTAACCGGCTGCAGCATCATCAGCGTGCGCTTAAAGCCATAGCCTCATTACCGGATATCGAACAGCTGGTCAGCACCGGCTCAGAATTGTCACTACCGGCGGGCACCCTGAACCTGATCTATTTCGATATCGATCAGCCCGAGATATACGGTGCCCTGTTTTTTGACCGGGACTGGCAACTACAACGAGCAATTCCAGGTCAGAGCGCCAGTGGTTCCCCCTATTGGGGACAGGGTGAATTTTCCCTGCAGAACTTACCCCGCAGCCGTTTGGGAAGTGACTGGTTGATTGGCCCTCAACCGCCGAAAAGAGGGCTCTCCGGTTGGTATCTGATTGCCCGACCCTTGCCTGCAGCTGATCCGTTTGGCCCTTCACCCGGTTATGTTGCTTTTCAACTGCGGCTTGCCAGTCTGACAACAGCTCTCTCCGAGCTGAACAGCACTGAACATACCGGCTGCTTTGCGGTTGCAGTACATCAATGTTTTAACCAGCTGGGAAAGAATATTGCTCCGATCCAGCAACCTGTAGCCCAGTTACCCGTGATCAATAACTGGCGGATTTCGATGCTGCCGGACTCAGATGTGGCAGATGTATGGATTGATGATCCCCGCTGGCTTTATCTGGTGCTGGGTGCCATGGCACTGTTGCTGGTATTACTGTTCTTTATCGTACTGGTACACCGTGCTCGCCAGCGGCTTGAACCGCTGATTCAGGGAGCTGATGCCATTGCCAGAGGAGAGTGGGCTCACAGAATAGAACCTTTCGGCCATGATGAAGTCACCCAGTTAACGGTGTCGTTCAATAAGATGGCCGATCAGCTCGACGAGCTGATGGCATCGAAAGTAAAAATGGAAAGAAAAGCGGTGCAGGGTGATTTTGCGACCGGTGTCGCACATGAAATCCGTAATCCACTGGCAACCATTAAAGTTTGTATTCAAAGTCTCGCGATACCGTCTGGGCAGACTGATGCCGCAGAGTTGAAGCAGCTGATGCTGGAAGAAATTGACCGGATTAATCAGCTGATTCAGAACCTGCTCAATTACTCCAGGCCACCGGAACCTGAAATCCGTGAGATCAATGTCCGGCAATTGCTTGAGCGGGTAGTAAAACTGTTACGGCCGCTGGCAGCAGAGAAAAATGTTGCATTGGAGTATCATGCCGGGGAGCCGGTACGGTTGAGTATCGACCCGGAACAGATTCAGCAGATTCTGATGAATCTGGTACTGAATGCGATTGAGGCTATTGAGTCAAAAGCGACAGAAGGCAGCATTCTGCTTCAGTGTGAACAGCAGCAAGAGCTGGTAAACATCAGTGTAAAAGACAACGGTCCGGGTATTCCTGAGGGTTCCCTGCAGCAGGTACTGGACCCGTTCTATACCACAAAAACGACAGGAACCGGGCTGGGCCTGGCGATATCTGCCCAGCTGGCAAGCCTGAACGGGGGCAGGCTGGATCTGGAGAGCGAGCCCGGACTGGGAACAACGGCCAGTTTAACCTTTGGTTGATGCTGTAAGCCGGCGTTCCAAAAATAATAACGAGAAGGTGACCAAGGTGGTTGAGGTAGTTGAGGCTAAAAGCAAACCCGTCCTTCTGATTGTTGATGATGAAAAGCGACTGGTACGCTCACTGGAAATAGCGCTGGCCAGTAACAGCTATGACATTGTCACCGCACATACTGCAGCAGAAGGTATTGATCAGGCCATGGCCGTACGGCCGGAAGTGATTCTGCTGGATCTTCGGCTGCCGGACAGTGATGAACTGGAGCCATTAAACCGTCTGAAAATCATGTTGCCGGAAAGCCGCATTCTGATGATGTCGGCTCATGGTGATATTCGTATTGCTGTAGAAGCGGTTAAACAGGGCGCCTACGACTTTATCACCAAGCCGTTTGATGTGATGGCAGTCAAATCGCGTATCGGCCCATGGCTTCAGGATACTGGGGAGGCGGAGCCAGTTACAGCAAGCCGCTTTGTCGGCTCCAGTCCGGCTTTAACCGGTTTGATGGAACAGGTCTCCATGGTGGCCCGCAGTCCGGCGCGAAACATTCTTCTCAAAGGTCCTTCCGGTACCGGTAAAACAGCGATTGCCCGGGAAATTCATCAGCAGAGCAGCGCTGCAAATGCCCCCTTTGTTGAGGTGAACTGCGCAGCATTGCCAGAGTCCTTACTGGAAGCCGAGCTTTTTGGTGCTGAAAAGGGTGCCTACACCGGTGCACATAAACGACGTAAAGGTCTTATTGAGCAGGCTGATGGCGGCACATTGTTTCTGGATGAAATAGGTGAGCTCAGTCTTCCAATGCAGGCCAAGTTGCTGACTTTTCTGGAGAGCTATCGCTATCGTCCGGTTGGCAGCGAAAAGGAACTGGAAGCAGACTTACGCGTTATTGCAGCAACCAACAAGGATTTGCATGCAGCTTCGGAAAGCGGTGATTTCCGTTCAGATCTTTATTACCGGCTGACGATTATGCCGGTCAATCTGCCACCACTGGCAGAGCGGCTGGAAGATGTTCCCGCATTACTGGATTACTTCGCAACCCGCATTGCGTCAAAACAGGGAACCGAGCCGGTCAGTTTCAGTGAAGATGTACTGGATATCCTGCAGCAGTTTCAATGGCCGGGTAATATTCGTGAGCTGAAAAACACGGTTGAGCGTTTGTCTGTACTCTATCCGGGCCAGTTGGTAACGGTAGATAAATTACCACCGGAAATTCAGGGTGTTGAGTCAGAATCTGCGGTAGAACAGCAGGCATGCAGCATGAGTGAGTTTCATGATGAAACCGGCAGTGGTTTACCTGAATCCATGGATGAGTATCTGGCATCCGCTGAAAAAGCGATCATTCTGAAAGCACTGGAAAAAACCGGTGGTCACAAGAGCAAGGCCGCTGAATTGCTGCATATATCCCGCCATGCATTTAAACGGCGGTTGCAGAAGCTGGGCATTGATACATGAAACCCCTGCTTCTTTCATTGGCTCTGTCACTTCTTTTTACCGTGTCAGCGACCAGAGCCGAGGAGCTGGTGTTTGGCGCTTCAGAGGCTGAGGCTGAGCTGCGGGTGGGATGTCTTTACCCTCTGACCGGCGCTGCAGCCTTGTGGGGCCGGGATGCGGCTGCCGGTATTGAAATGGCGCTGGATCATGTGAATAAAAGTTATCCACAGGTGCCGCGTATACGGGTGTATATAGCGGATACCATGGGTAAGCAGTACCGCTCAAGGGAGATCGTTCAGCAATTGCTGCAGCAGCGTAAAGTAGATGTGCTGTGTGGTGTTGTTAACTCAAATATTGCGTTGGAAACATCCCGGCTGGCAAGAGAGCATCAAACTCTGTTTCTGGGTGCCGGCCACAGTACCTCTCGGGTATCCGAGGAAGAACTTCATCCCTGGTATTTTCATCTCAACAATGATGCCCAGCAGTCAATGTATGTTGGAGCGCTTTATCTGAAAGAGCTGCAACAGAAAGAAGATTGGAAAACCATTGCCTATATCGGTCCGGACTATGAGTACGGCCACCAGATCTGGCAGCAGCTGATAAAGAGCCTTGATCGTCTGGGAGTTAAATATAAGGTCATAGATGAATACTACAGTCTGCTGAATGAAACGGACTATGCCGCCTATATCGAAGCCCTTTCAAAAAATCCGCCCGATATTCTGGTGAATGGTCACTGGACCCGGGATCTGGTGCGCTTTATAGAGCAGGCGAATAATGCACGACTGTTTGAGAAAACCCAGTTTGTGAATTTTGATACCGGCGGTGGCTACTTTGTGCTGGATCGCCTGAAAGATGTGTTACCTGAAAATCTGGTGCTATCAGGACGGCATCATGTGAACTGGCCACGCACTGACAGAAATATGGCTTATGTTGCTGAATTTGAGCGGCGTAATAAACGCCTGCCGACTTTTGTGGCGCAGGGTGCCTATACGGTTTTTATTGCGCTGGCAGAAGCATGGCAGCAGGCACCAAAGAAAGATATGGCCTCTATTCGACAGACGCTTGAGGGATTGAAGTTATCTCTGCCAGAAGACCCCGAAGGATTTCAGTCGTGGATAAATGCTGAAACCCATCAGATTATGCAGGTACAGGCTATAGGGAGAACCAGGGCTGTACTCTCAGATGAAGATGCTGCTCATAGTCTGGTTCGTAACATCAGATTAAATAACTGGTCTGTCTATTACCCTTCCGATCTTACTACTAGAAAGTTACTGAATGGGCGCGAAACGCGCGCAGACTGAGCGATTTGCGATCAGTTTTATGAGCGAAAATCGCTCGCTTCTGGTGTAAATCAATACAGCTATTTTCGCTTTTTTATTGATAAACCCCGTTATATAAGCACTTTCTGATAATTGGCACTGTGCTTGCTAAACAGTCGTTGCAGACATAAGCAACCATGAGCCAGCAAGCTTTCATTCAGAACTTTCTGGCCTGGTACAAAAATAAAAACGATTGGAAGTACTATGTCGGTAATCAAGCGAAAGCACGGTGAGGAACAACCTTACTGGAGCGCTGGTCCTTTTCACGTTCGCCTGCCTTTTATTCACTATCGCTGGGAGTGGGCTGAAGCCATCCAGGGCATGATCATGTTCGTGGTCGGCATGGCGATGATCCCTTTGTTGGAAAAATACCTTGGCCTGCCATACGACGTAGCACTGGCTTACGTTGTTGTGTGTGGTATCGGCTTTATGCTGCCTAACCTGCTGGGTGTACCGCTGGTGCCCGGCTGGATAACACCTGCGATTCCTGTTGTTCTTCTGTTTCTGGGTGACTTCGAACCTGGCCCGGAAGCAATCAGAGCTCTGGTTGGCCTGCAGCTGATTGTCACCTTTATCTTTTTCTTCCTCGGTGTAACCCGCCTTGGCAGCAAGATGGTAGATCTTTTCCCGGATTCCATGAAAGCGGGCATCCTGATTGGTGCCGGTATTGCTGCCCTGACCGGTGAAATCAGTGAAGGCGGACGAGTTGCCAATACCCCGATCTCTTTGACGATCGGCTTTCTGGTAACTGCCTATGTATTGTTCTCACTGTCATTTAAAGACGTGATTGCCAAGAGCAAGATTCTTACCATTATCGCCGGCTACGGTATGGTACCGGGCACTCTGGTTGCCATGGGTATTGGCTGGGCTTTCAATGAATATCCGCTGCCGGATATCCAGTGGGGCTTCTCTGCACCGGCCTTTGGCGAAATGATTGACTACCTGCCATTTACTGTCGGCATGCCTTCAATGGATATGCTGATACTGGCCATTCCTACGGCAGTTATCGCCTACATTATCGCTTTCGGTGATATCGTAGTTGGCAAGAGCCTGCTGGATCGTGTTGACCATCTGCGTCCGGATGAAAAAATCGATCTGGATGTTGACCGTCTGCACCTGGTTACCGGTATCCGTAACCTGATTCACTCCTTCTTTGCTCCTTATCCTGGTCTGGCCGGGCCGATGTTTACCGGCGCCATGGCGACCATTGCCGAGCGGTACCGTCAGGGTCGCAACGCTATGGACAGCATCTACAGTGGCGCCGGTATCTTCTGGATCGTAGGCTTTATTGCACTGTTTGTGCTGCCGCTGATCACTCTGTTCAAACCTGTTCTTCCGATTGCCCTGTCTATCACTCTGCTGATTACCGGTTACCTGTGTATCAGTGTGGGTGTTGAGCAGGTCAAGAATGCCACCCAGATGGGTGTGGCTGGCACCATGGGCGTTATCCTCGCAGTTTACGGTGCGGGATACGGTCTGCTGGCCGGTGTTGTGCTCTACCTTTTGATCGAATGGCGTGGCAAGAATGCCAAGGCCAGTGATTTCGCAGACGAAGAACCTATCGAAGTGGTTGAAAGCTAAGCCTTTTAAAGCCAGGCCTTGGAAAATTAAGGCCGCTGGAAACTGATAGTTGAGGCTGGTCGTGTTATTAGTAAAAGAAAACACGACCAGCTGGCTGTGAGCTGTAATCTGCAGTAAAGGGAATAATAACAATGATAATGCATAATATTTACGACATTGGTCTGGACAAGAACGAAGCGAACTACACCAGTATGACGCCGATTTCGTTCCTGTACCGTGCAGCCCAGGTGCACCCCAACCGTACCGCTACCATCCACGGTGATGTTCACCGTAGCTGGAAAGAAACCAAAGAGCGTTGCGTCAAGCTGGCTTCTGCCCTGAAGGCGCATGGCATTGGTGAAGGTTGCACTGTTTCTGTGGTAGCGCCAAACCTGCCGGAAATGTTTGAAGCCCACTTCGGTGTGCCCATGTCAGGTGCGGTATTGAATGCCATCAATACCCGGCTGGATGCTGAAGCGATTGCCTTTATCCTTCAGCATGCCGAAAGCAAAGTTGTTATTGTTGATAAAGAGTTCAGCAAACTGGTCAAGAAAGCCCTGAAGATGGTGGCTCACCGTCCACTGGTTATCGCGATTGATGATCCGCTGTACCAGGAAGGGGAGCTGATTAGTGACCTGACTTATGAAGATTTCCTCGAAAAGGGTAACAGCAGCGAACAGCTGGAAATGCCGGCTGATGAATGGAATGCCATTTCCCTGAACTACACCTCCGGTACCACCGGCAACCCCAAAGGTGTTGTCTACCATCATCGCGGTGCCTACCTGAACGCTGTCAGTAATGTATTGTCATGGGATATGGGAAAGCATCCCGTATACCTTTGGACACTGCCCATGTTCCATTGTAATGGCTGGTGTTTCCCCTGGTCGATTGCGGCGACCGCCGGGGTCAGCGTCAGCCTCCGCCATGTCCGGGCTGACGCGATTTATTCGCTGATCAAAGAGCACAAGGTCGATCACTTCTGTGGTGCGCCGATTGTGCTGAATATGCTCAATAATGCTGATGATGAGCTGAAAGCAGGCATTAGCCACAATATCAAGGTTATGACTGCTGGTGCTGCGCCGCCTGCCTCTGTAATCGGTGGTATGGAAGCGATGGGCATCGAAGTGACCCATACCTACGGCCTGACTGAAACCTATGGTCCCTGCGTAGTCTGCGACTGGCAGGAAGAATGGGCGGATCTGGATCTGGAGCAGAAGGCGCGCAAGAAGGCCCGTCAGGGTATTCAGGCACCGATGCAGGGCGGCATGATGGTCGCTGATCCGGAAACCCTCGAGCCGGTGCCGCAGGATGGTGAAACCATGGGTGAAATCTTCCTGCGCGGTAACGTGGTAATGAAGGGCTACCTGAAGAACCCGACTACCACTGATCAGTCCATGGCTGACGGCTGGTTCCGTACCGGTGACTTGGCGGTATGGCATGAAGACAGCTATGTCGAAATCAAGGACCGTTCCAAGGACATCATTATTTCCGGTGGTGAAAATATCTCCAGTATTGAAGTGGAAGATGTGCTGTATCGTCATCACGATGTTGAAGAAGTGGCCGTTATTGCCATGCCGGATGAGACCTGGGGTGAAGTCCCCTGTGCCTTTATCAAGTTGAAGGACGGTGCCAAAGAAGACGAAGCAGCGATGATCAGCTTCTGCCGTGACCAGATGGCCCACTTCAAGGCGCCGAAGAAAATTGTGTTTATGGATCTGCCAAAAACATCAACCGGCAAGATTCAGAAGTTTGTGCTGAGAAAGGAGTTCGATTAACAGCAAACCAGTTTTTAGTTGGGAGAGAGCATTTGCTGTTTCCCGACTAAAAAGCGCGAGAGTGTGTGTGAGTGATTGTGGTTTGTAAAAACCATTTTTCGTAGATGAGTGCCTGCGCTTGCCAGGTCCGGACGGCCCCCCCCGTCCCATGACCTGGCTTTTTTATTGTTGAAAAAAGGTACTGTTGGTTATTGCTCAAGCTCGGACGGGTCGAATATAAATTGCTGATATTCAACAGGTACATCTCCCTCATTAAAATAACAGTACACCTCAACACTGTGATGAATTTCTCCTTCAATGTAATGAATGATATCAGGGTTATAAATCTTTCTTGAAACACTCTGCCCCTCCATCATGATTGCGACATCGGTAACAAAAGCAGGTTCGTTGTACGCTACATCAGGTTCATCTGCAGCAGGAAATATATAGAGCTCCACACCAGAGTTGAGTTTGAGATAACCTGGAACTTCTTGGGATACAGGTTGATATTGGCTCTGGCGTTTAATTACTTCGTCAAGAATCCATTGATATGTTTGCTCAAGGGCGAAAATGCAGTCTTGTACCGTAACTGCATGCAGCTTGGATACAGAAAATAAAAAAACAAAGAGAAAAACAGACTTGTTAATGAGTCTTTTTTTTCATGGATATAGAGCTTTAAAACTGTTTCAGAGCAATATCGTAGTCGATGAATGATATGTTTGCCCAAAGGTTACCCTGACAGAAGGAGGCAGTCTTTGGAGTATATGTGTGATCAAAGCGTCTTTCTCGAAGAGGAAATTATATTGGCAAGTATCATCTCCGCCAGAATCGACATAAAGATAATAAATGCCTGTGCTCCGACCAGGGGCAGATTCACAAAAATATTATGGCCGACGGCCTGATTTGGCTCGATATAAGCCTTGCTTCCCAGCACCAGTAGACAATAACGGACCAGTCCATGACCTAATTTTTTAGGCTCCTGAACTCCAAAAGCCTTTTTCTGTATTTTATTCAGTGC
The DNA here is from genome assembly GCA_947387575.1 of Spongorhabdus nitratireducens. Classification (GTDB taxonomy): domain Bacteria; phylum Pseudomonadota; class Gammaproteobacteria; order Pseudomonadales; family Endozoicomonadaceae; genus CANDOC01. The sequence continues at coordinate 224,717 of CANDOC010000008.1, read as the reverse complement.
ATCACCTGCTTGTCCTAACCAATAAGTACTCAATAAGTTGAACGAAAAAATAATTATTGCATCTAATGCGCATAAATATTGTTTTGGGCGGTGAGGTGTTTTTGATGGGGACATCAAAAGTATTATTAAATACTCATCTGAATCAAGGATATATAGATAAACAATATCAGTATTGGCGGCTGCATGTTTTTATTGGAATCTATATTGGCTATGTAGCGTATTACATTACACGCAAGTCTTTCACATATGTAACACCTGCCTTAATTCAGGATCTAGGTTTTGATAAAGCTGATATTGGATTAATAGGAACACTTTTTTATTTCATTTATGGTCTCAGTAAGTTCGTCAGTGGCCTTTTGAGCGATCATGCTAACCCACGCTATTTTATGGCAATCGGCCTTTTTATTACAGGTGTTCTAAATATTCTGCTGGGCTTGAGTGCTTCATTAATTGTTTTTGCTGCGATTTGGTCGATAAGTGCTTTCTTTCAGGGCTGGGGCTGGCCGCCTTGTTCAAAAGTGCTTAATTGCTGGTATTCACGCACTGAAAGGGGCTTTTGGTGGGGGCTATGGAACACCACTCAAAGCGTCGGCGGTACTATTGCTCCCGTCTTTCTGGGGTGGCTGGTTATGATTTTAAGCTGGCAGTATGGTTTGGGAGCCGCCGGCTTGCTGGCCATACTGGTGTCTTTTTTTATTGTATATCGGGTGCGGGACAAGCCGGAAACCATGGGACTGCCAACTGTCGGGCAGTGGCGAAATGATCAGCAGGAAATTGCTCATGAGCAGGAAGGGCTGGGGCTGAGCAATAAGGAAATTCTGCTGCAGTATGTGCTTAACAACAAAATGCTCTGGCTGTTGGGGCTGGCCTACATACTGGTATTTATCGTCAAAACGGCAATCAGTGACTGGGGCAACCTTTATCTGATTGAGACCCATGGCTACTCACTACTGGAAGCAAATTCTGCGCTGTCAGCCTCGGAGATTGGAGGCTTGATTGGCTGCCTTGTAGCCGGGTGGGGTTCGGATTGGTGGTTTCAGGGTAACCGTGGCCCCATGAACAGCATTTTTGCTATTGGGGTCTGTATTGCGGTTTTTGGACTCTGGATGATACCGGATGCCGGTTTTATCGCCCAGATAGCCCTGTTTTTTATCTTCGGCTTCTTTATCTATGGCCCTCATATGCTGATCGGGATTGCGGCAATTGAGTGTTCACATAAAAGCGCAGCAGGAGCATCCAACGGTTTTGTCAGTCTGTTTGCGTACGTTGGAGCTGCTATTTCCGGTTATCCTGTTGCTCTGATCATGGAGAGCTATGGCTGGAACGGTTTTTTTGTCACGCTCGCTACTTGCTCTGTCATTGTTATCGCTTTGTTTATTCCATTTATTGTATCCAGAGGAAAGTTCGGATTTACGCGCAGCACATGAAGGTTGATCTATATGAAAACACCCTGGCATTTGCCAGGGTGTTAAAGATTAGAGAGTTTTTCGTGACGGGAAAATAATGTTGGCAAATATCATCCCCGCCAAAATCGACATAAAGATAATAAATGCCTGTGCGCCAAGCTGGGGCAGGTTTGCAAAAACATCATGGCTGATAGCCTGATTCAATCCGATATAAGCCTTGCTTCCCGGAACCAGCAGTACAATACCGTGTAGTAAGACCACCATTGACGGTGCATTGGCGATTCTGGAGTAGGCATTGCTATAGATCCCGACCAGCAGGGCTCCGACAAATGGCCCGACACTGTCACCCAGATAAGCAGCTCCCATCACACTGCCGGCGTAGGCTATCAGTGCGGAAAGTACACCCCAGGGAATATCTCGCAACCGGTTTTTGAAGACGACAATCAATGTCAGCGACAGCAATGGTACGGCCAGCCAGATACTCCAGTCCGGAATGGGGACCTGTGGACCAACCAGTGCTTTTGGCTCCCAGATTAATTCCCCGAGAGCTCTGCCCAGCACCGATCCGAAGTACAGCTTGCACAGGCACATCAAACTATCCATCAGACGGTTGGTACCTGACAACAAATGTCGTGCGGCAAGATCCTTGAGCGCCATAGTGATCGAAAGACCGGGGATAAAGACAATGATCCCTGACAGGACGACCAGGGGTACTTTTATTCCGGGAACATAATGAGCGACAAAAGAAGCAAAAAGTGCAGATGCTGTCGCCGCCAATGCTTCAAGTGCTTCACCGTACTGACTGTTCTGTTCCGCTATATACAGGATGCCAAAAACCAGCAGACCGGTAAGGCTGGACACAATAATATTGGCCCAGCTTAATCCGACCAGCATGGCAAAGGCACCGCTGGTCACAATAAAGGCCAGCATGGTTGTGTATATATTGTAGGGGGCAGGTCGGGTATTTATTTCTTCCAGCCGGGCAATGGCCTCATCGACATCACAGCTTCCTGATGTCACTTCATCGACTAACTGATCAGCCAGTGCCAGTGCGCCCAGGTCCAGATCACCGGGTTTTACCCGGATATGGTAATTGTGTTTCTTCTTGTCCGGGTCTTCATTTGACCACAGCACAATAGTCTGCAGGGTCGGACTGACCATGAACTCACCTTCCATGCCGAGACTCTGGCAGACATTGGCCAGATGAGCTTCCAGTCGAAAGGCGGGGGTACCAAATTTATGCAGAGCCTTGCCGAGCTGAAGAACGAAGTTTCTCCGCTGGCTATAATTTTTTCGATCCATCCAGGTGTCCGGGTCAGAAGACGCTAGCAGAGAATGTCGCCCCCTCTTGAATCTAAAACAGCGACATTCTGATGAATAAAAACGGTGGATGATTGAACCGTCACGTTGGGCGGCATGTTATCGCAGTACAACCCTTTTGGTTACAGGGATTTACTGCATTTTTAAGGGGACTTTCAGCAGCAATTTCCCATCATCGGAAAATACATGACGGGGATAAATTCCCTGCTACCTTGATTAGCTGAAGAATCAACAAAAAGCAGGAAATTATCTAATGTCGGTTCAGTTAAAAAGTGATAATTGCTGGGTATCTATTGATCGTGTAGATGATGTCGCAATTGTGTATCTTGACCGCAAAGATGGTCGCCGCAATGCATTAAACGACAAGTTTCATCAGGAAATCGGAGATGCCTGGCATCGGCTTGGAAAAGATGAAACGTTAAGAGCGGTTGTGGTAACCGGTAAACGTGGCTGGTTCTGTGCCGGAGGTGATCTGGACTGGCTTAGTGCCGAGCATAGTCCCGATAATGTTCCCCTGATTAAAGCTACGCTGGCCTTCACTCGAAACCTGACCGGACTAAAAAAGCTGCATGTACCCGTTATTGCGGCGATTAACGGTGGCGCTGTAGGCGCAGGATTTTCACTGGCTCTGGCCTGTGACATGCGAATCACCAGCGCTGACAGTATTTTCTGTACCCGCATGATGGATGTAGGGTTAGGCCCGGGAGTGGGTTTATTGCAGGCCATGAATGCAATGATTGGTTCGGCCAAGTCATTTGAGTTGATGGCATTGGCTGAAGAGTTTTCCGGGCAGAAAGCGCTGGAGCAAGGGCTTGTAAATGCTGTTGTCGAACCGGATCAGGTTCTGAACAAGGCCATTGAGATTGCTCAAAGGCTGGCCGCAAAACCTGCCATTGCAATGGTGCCTTTTATCAATACATTCCGGGCACTGAATGTCGGTCAGAGCGATCTGTCGCATGTGGCGGAAGCTTATCAGCAGTGTTTGAGCTACTACAGTGATGAATACTTTGATGCGATTGAAAATGTGCGCAACACCAAAGTGAAAAGCTCAGCGGTAAAATAGCGCGTCCAGTGTACGGGTTCGGAAAAGTGAGGCTCTCATCCTTTTGAAAGCCTCACTTCTGCTATTCACTCAAAATTATGAGCAATAGTTTTTAATATCGCTGGTGGATTCAATTTCCACAGTAGCGCCTGCCTTTATCACAAACTCACTCAGACCTACTTCAGAATCCGGGTTGCCCCAGTCATAGGTATAGCCCAGGCGGGTCCAGGGGTAGCCATTGGTGCCGTATGAGGATTCTTTCAGATCATTGATCCACTTCTTGTGACTTTCGCTGACTTCCATACCGGCAGAAACCGGGAAGTTCAGCTCAGCTTCGTGGTCGCTGACTGAAGGGTCAGGACTGGGACGGAACATATCCTGTGGTGAAACCCACAGCTGAACAAAGCGGGTTTTACCACCATTGGGCGGCAGTCCCATTAACTGTTCCAGTCGCAGTGACTTATCAGCGTCGCTGGAAGTGAGATCCTTGCAGAATGCCTGAAGCTGGGGAGCAACGGTGACCCAGACATCACGAGACAGCGTCATTGAGTCGTTAACTTTCTTGTCGTAACCATTCCAGCCGGTCCAGGTTACAGCCAGCAGCTTTTCCTTTGATGCCTCTTTCCAGACCAGGTTTTTGTTGGTGCGGGAGATGGCTGTCAGATCAAAGGAGATCTCATCAGGTTCTGCCGTCTTGGCATCTTCTACTGCTGCCTGATACGCCTTGTTCAGGCTGTCAGTAGTTGCTGCAACTGATGAAATGGAGATAAGTGCGACGGGTAGTGCACATAGAAGGGCGCGATATCTCATGTTCAAACGATCCTATGTTTGAAGTAAGACCGCTAAATGCGGAATTGTTTTTGTTGTGAGAGCGAAGGATTGTGAGTGCTATTACCTGCTCAATCAAGCATTAGTAAAGGATTCTTGTTGGCTTTTGGTTAAGCACCTGACGAAAGGCCTGATCTTATTAGCCCTTGTTCTGTTTTCGATACAGCGTTGGAGAACTCCCAACGGTTTTACGAAACTGGCGCGAGAAATAAAGCGGATCGTCGTATCCCAGCTTGCTGCTGATTTCACTGATGGATAGTTGACTGCTGTCCAGCATTTCACAGGCCCGTTCCATTTTCATGTGGATAAAATGGCGAATCGGTGAATATCCTGTCAGCTGCTTGTACTTAGTGGCAAAGTGATATTTTGAAAGGTTAACGCTGGCCGCCAGTGTATCCAGATCCAGGCTGCTGCTGAGATTGGCGAGCATCAGCCCGTGAATGGCATCGAGATTGAAGTTATGGCGCGTGATAGCTGTCGTGTTTTTTACTTCAAGCGAGAGGTAGCACAACATTTGTCGCACCAGACTGGCACCATAAATAAAAATATTATGACTGTAACCACTGTGGCGCAGGCTCAGCAGTCGTTTAAAGTCAGCCATAAAGGAAGGCTGCAGACCAAGCTGAACAACCGGTTGTTCCGGAGTGTAATCCAGATCTTCAAGCAGCCTTTCCGACTGTAGCCCGGCAAAGTGCATCCAGTAGATTGTCCATGGCTGACGGGTATCGGCCCGGTAACGATGACTGGAGCCCTTTGGTAGCAATAGCAAGTCGCCCGCTGTTATCTCTCCGGAAAATGAGTTTGTGGTGACATGACCTTTCCCTTCCGCGCAGTAAATCAACAAGTTGTCATCATGCTGTTGGCGCTGCATCCAGTGTCCGTTGGCACGAGGGTAGTACCCGCAGGCAACGGGATAGCACGCCCTTGATAATGGGTTATTCGCAAGATGCTCCAGCATAAAGCGAGGGGTAACATAACGAACGGCGCCAAAGGTTAAAGGCCACTGTGATGGCTGGCTCATAATGCGGTACTGCCTTACTTTTTTTTCTGCTACTTGTTCCTGCTAGCAGGGATTATTTTTGGCTTTGTCGCAATATAGTCCATATTCACCGCAAGATCGTCAATCGGGCAATTGTGAATCAGCGTGCTAGGATGAGGGCGTCTTGAAAATAAAAACAACAAACACAACAAATGCGACGTTAGTCTTTAATGATGTATCGTTGCCGAGGTATCGCATTATGGTGCAACAAGTTCCTCTGTTCCTTGATGGTGAGTTCGTCACCAGTGAAAGCTCTCAGAAAATGCCTGTAACCAACCCTGCATCCCAGGAGTTGTTGGCAGAAGTTCCTTACGCCACTGAAGCTGAAGTTGAAAAAGCGATTGCCAGTGCCAAGGAAGCGTTCAAGACCTGGCGCAATGTAGCGACCCCTGAACGTGCCCGTCTGATGATGCGCTATGCCGTGCTGTTGAAAGAACATCACGACGAGCTGGGTGAACTGCTGGCCAAGGATACCGGCAAGACTTTTGAGGATGCCAAGGGCGACGTATGGCGTGGCATTGAAGTGGTTGAACAGGCTGCCAATATTCCGGCACTGATGATGGGTGAAACTGTCGAAAATGTTGCCGGTGGCATTGATACCTACAGCTACATTCAACCGCTGGGTGTTTGTGTCGGTATTACCCCGTTCAACTTCCCGGCCATGATTCCGCTGTGGATGTACCCGATGGCGATTGCCTGCGGTAACACGTTCATTATCAAGCCTTCCGAGCAGGATCCGCTGACACCGGTTCGCCTGATTGAACTGTTTGTTCAAGCCGGTGCTCCGAAAGGCGTGCTGCAGATGATTCACGGTGGCAAAGAACAGGTTGATATGCTGCTGAACCACCCGGAAACCAAAGCAGTTTCCTTCGTGGGTTCTGTGCCGGTCGGTGAATACATCTACAAGACTTCCACCGCCAATATGAAGCGCGCCCAGTGTTTCGCCGGTGCCAAAAACCATTCTGTGATTATGCCGGATGCAGACCCGACCAAGGTTGTGAATAACCTGGTGGGTGCTTCTGTCGGTGCTGCCGGTCAGCGTTGCATGGCGATCAGCGTGGCGGTGTTTGTCGGTGACAGCAAGAATATTATCCCTGAACTGAAAGAGTCCATGTCTAAAGTGCGCCCCGGTGCCTGGGATGATGCTGAAGCCGGTTATGGCCCGCTGATCAGCAAGGCGGCCCATGAGCGTGTAATTGGCTTTATCCAGAAGGGTAAGGAAGAGGGTGCAACCTGTCTGCTGGACGGTTCTGACTGCACTGTTCCCGGCCTGCCGGATGGTAACTGGGTAGGTCCGACCCTGTTTACCGATGTAACCCCTGAAATGTCTATCTATCAGGAAGAAATCTTTGGCCCGGTACTGTGCTGTATCTGTGTCGATACTCTGGAAGAGGCGATCGAACTGGTTAACAGCAGTCCGTATGGTAACGGTACTTCTATCTTCACCGAATCCGGTGGTGCGGCTCGCAAGTACCAGCATGAAGTGGAAGTGGGTCAGGTCGGTATCAACATTCCGATTCCGGTACCGCTGCCGTTCTTCTCCTTCACTGGCTGGAAAGGTTCCTTTATGGGTGACCTCCATGCTTATGGCAAGCAGGCGGTTCGTTTCTACTCTGAAACCAAAACCATCACTGCCCGCTGGAACTACAGTGAACCCTGTGACACCAGCAAGCAGCCCAACCTGACTATTCATCTCAAGTAAGTCATCTCAATCAAGTGCGGTGCGTCACAGAGTCCATTTTTTGACTCTGTGACTGCTTCAGAACTTTGTAGATAAGGAGAAGAATATGGCTAATGTAGCGTTTATCGGGCTGGGCAACATGGGTGGCCCTATGGCAGCCAACCTGCTGAAGGCCGGTCATAGTGTTACCGTTTTTGACCTGGTACCGGAGGCTGTTCAGCAGCTGGTGGATCAGGGTGCGACATCTGCTGAAAATGCGGCGGCTGCCGTTGAAGGTGTTGATTTTGTTATCAGCATGCTGCCTGCCGGGCGTCATGTTGAAGGACTGTATCTGGGCGAAAGCGGACTGCTGAACGTCCTGAATTCCAGCGCAGTTATTATTGATTCCAGTACCATTGATGCAGCTACTGCCCGCAAAGTGCATGCAGCTGCTGCAGAGAAAGGTATTGCCATGGTCGACGCACCGGTATCCGGTGGTGTTGCTGCCGCTGCAGCAGGCACCTTGTCGTTTATGTGCGGGGGCAGCGATGAAGCCTTTGCCAGCGTCAAGCCGCTGCTGGACGGTATGGGCAAGAATATCTTTCACGCCGGAGACAGTGGTGCAGGGCAGGTTGCCAAAGTCTGCAACAACATGTTGCTTTCAATCTTGATGGTGGGTACTTCAGAAGCTCTGCGACTGGGTGCGGATAACGGTCTGGATCCGGCCCGTTTGTCGGAAATCATGCTGGCCAGCTCCGGCCGTAACTGGACGCTGGAAGTCTATAACCCGTACCCGGGTGTAATGGAAAATGCACCGGCCAGTAATGACTACAAGCCTGGCTTTATGAATGATCTGATGCTGAAAGATCTGGGCCTGGCAATGGAAACTGCAGTTCACAGTGGTTCTGCCACTCCACTGGGTGCGATGGCTCGCAGTCTGTATGCCAGCCATGTCAGCAAGGGTAATGGCAAGCTGGATTTCTCCAGTATTCTGCAGTCACTGGGTGGCAATGACTGATCCGATTCTGGATAGTTATTGGCTTGCATAGGCCAGACTTGCTGCGCATGTCTGGCTGAGCCTGCATTCATTCTTCACCATTGATTTATTGACCCTTTCCAATCTTGAATTAGCCTTGATGCTGTGTCGTTGTAACTCTTGCAGGTGAGAACCGTTGATACAGCATTCAGGTTTCTATATTCACGGTAAGGTATGTGAGCCACGTCCTCGAAAGACCTTTACTTCGCTGAACCCGGCAACGTCTGAAACCGTTGCCACAGTCTGTCAGGTTTCTGTTGAGGATATAGAAGACGCTGTTTCATCATCCCGGGCCGGTTTTGCAGAATGGTCAGAGATGCCGGCGGCTGAAAAAGCAAGAATCATGCAACGGGCTGCAGTTTTACTGCGGGCAAGAACAGACGAATTGGCAGAGCTGGAAGCCAGAGATACCGGTAAGCCTTTGCAGGAAGCATTGCAGATTGATATCCCGACGGCTGCTGATGCGATTGAATACTTCGCTGGTTTAACGACGACGCTGCATGGTTTGCATCACGACCTGGGGACGGAGCAGTTTTTCTATACCCGGCGTGAACCATTGGGTATTTGCGCCGGAATCGGCGCCTGGAATTATCCGTTGCAGATTGCTTGCTGGAAATCTGCACCGGCACTGGCCTGCGGTAATACCATGATATTCAAACCGTCCGAACTGACACCATTGACGGCGATTCGGCTAGCTGAAATTTATACCGAGGCTGGATTACCCGACGGTGTATTTAATGTGGTTCAGGGCGACGGAATGGTTGGCCAAAGGCTGGTTCGTCATCCGGCAATAAGCAAGGTGTCGTTTACAGGCTCAGTGACTACCGGCCAGCAGGTGATGATTGATGCAGCTTCGTACCACAAACCGGTCACGCTGGAGCTTGGAGGTAAATCACCGTTAATTATTCTGGATGATGCTGAACTGGACGTTGCAGCAGATACAGCCGTGCAGGCCAATTTTCTGACGCAGGGAGAGGTCTGTACCCAGGGCTCACGGGTTTTTGTACATCATTCACTGCAAGATGATTTTCTGCGTCGGGTAAAAATGCGGACTGAAAAGCTGGTCGTCGGTAACCCGCTTGACCGTAAAACCCGGATTGGGTCACTGATTTCAGAACGCCACCTGCAAAAAGTGCTGTCATATATTCAGCAGGCAAGAAGTGCCGGTGCAAAGCTGATTACCGGTGGTCACAGAGTCACTGACGGATTGCTGGCCAAGGGCTGCTTTGTTGCACCGACAGTCTTTGCTGACTGCACTGATGAAATGCCACAGGTAAAAGATGAAATTTTCGGGCCGGTGATGTCGGTGCTGACCTTTACCGATGAAAAAGAAGTACTGAATCGAGCCAATGCCTCAGAGTATGGTCTGGCGGCCGGTGTCTTTACTCGTGATATCAGCCATGCTCACCGCATGGCCAGCCAGTTACAGGCTGGAGTCTGCTGGATTAACAGCTGGGGTGCCACGCCGGTTGAAATGCCGTTTGGTGGTTTCAAGGCATCCGGCCTTGGCTATGAGAACGGGCTGGAAGCATTGCGTCAGTACACCAAAGTGAAAAGTGTCTATGTCGAGTTGGGCAGGCAAAAATTGTCAATTCTGGATAACGGTAGTACAGCGGACAGATAAACCGAACCAAAGTCGTTATACTCGAAAAAATGCCTGATTATAAAAACTAAGAAAGATGGATCTTTTATATGTTTTCACCTCTATCAAGGTTAATGCCTGCATTGGTGGCTTTAGGGCTTGCCGGGTGCAGTCTTGATTCGGCGCCCTGGTTACCGGAGCGGGCTCCGAAGCTTCAGGGTGTCTTGGCACCCAATCAACAACTGAAAAGTGTCGTTAAAATTGATACCGCTGACTGTGAAGGTCCGGAAGATGTTGACCGTGATAACCAGGGGCGCATCTATGGTGGCTGCAGTGATGGCCGGATCATCCGTTATGCACAGGATGGTCAGCGTGAGATTTTTGCTGATACCGGCGGTCGTCCGCTGGGACTGCACTTCGATCAGGAGGGTAACCTGATTGTCGCAGATGCCTGGAAAGGCCTGCTGTCGATTGACCCTGAGGGAAATATCAAGGTTCTGACAACAGAAGCCGAAGGTGTTCCGTTTGCCTTTGCCGATGATCTGGATATTGCATCGGATGGCACCATTTATTTCTCTGATGCCAGTAGTAAATATCATCAGCCGGATTACTTGCTGGATTTGCTGGAAGCACGTCCTTACGGCCGACTGCTGGCCTATGACCCGAAAACAGGAAAAACGTCGGTTTTGCTGAAAAACCTGTTTTTTGCCAACGGAATTGCCCTGTCCCGCAATGAAGACTTTGTACTGGTCAACGAAACCTACCGTTATCGAATCAAGCGATACTGGCTGAAGGGGGAGAAAGCCGGAACCCACGATACCTTTGCAGACAATCTGCCGGGTCTGCCGGATGGTATATCCAGCAATCGTCAGGGCATGTTCTGGGTTGCCATGGCGACACCTCGCAAAGGTGTGCTGGACTTTATGCACCGCCACCCGAAGATCAAGAATACGCTTGCCAGTCTGCCTCGCAGCATGTGGCCGGAGCCTACAGAGTACGGGTTGGTACTGGCCCTGAATGAAAAGGGGGAAGTTATCCACAGCCTGCATGATCCTGACGGTGAAAATGTGCATATGATCACTTCGGTTCAGCAAAGTGGTGATGAGTTACTGCTTGGATCACTGACACATCCGTGGATTGGGCGGTTGCCTGTTCCTGAGCTTGATAGTGAATAACCTTTGCATTGATCGAGCCTGAAAAGGCCTCTTGGCAGTCGTGAGGGTTAACGATAATCTGTAATTTCAGCCTGAAATAATTCCGGGCTGATTTGCGAATACAGTCACCGCTGCTGTCATGGATAGACAGCAGGTGACAGTACTTTTTTATACCCGTCGTTCTCAGGGACCGAGGCGATTATATGACAGACCCCATGTCACTGGATGAGCTGATCGATGTGATTTCCCAGCTCAGCAGGGAAGAGCGTGATGTAGTTTTCTTTGCACTGTTTGCAGACATCCATTTGAAAGATGCGGTTACACTGCAGCGGCATGATCTTAAAACCCGCCCCTGGCTTCGTGCTGAAAGCGGTGCTGTGGCTGACAGGATTGTGCGTAACGCACCGTTTTATATCCGTTCCCCCTATGTTTTCTGGGAGCTGCGTGCCGGCCATGCCGAACCTTTGACCGATATTCACAAGCGACTGTTTGATGTGACCGGTATGTCATTTGAAGAGTTCAGGGAGCGCTCACAGGATTCCCTGAAGTTGGTAGCAGACAGTGTGGTCAATGGATAAGCAGCATTCGAGGTTATGCCCGAATGCTGCGGCTTGAGATTAAGATATGGTGTCAGAAGCTGAAAGTCGGGAAGTTATTACCGCGACTGAAGCCATAACCCCGGCCGTTTGCTGCCCGCTTGTTGGAAGTTGACCACTTGCCGCAACCTCTGTTGTCCAGCGAGAAGGAAGCACCGACCCAGTGGCTGTCATCCCGGTAACAGAGAGAACCTGTCTGACCGCTGTGCAGTGGCACAGGTATTCTTTCACCGGAGATAGCGGCACCTGCTGCAGCATCCACGACCTGATATTCATCGCTGGCAAAGCCTTTGATGCCTTCCAGCGAGTTGTTTTCACCAATAGAACACTGGTTATCAGCGGTCACAAAGCCAAACTCCTGAGTAAGCTTGTAGCTGAAACGGCAGAGGGTTTTGTCACCGACTCTGGTTGATACAACCAGTGGCTGGTCAACTGTACCGGGTGCTCCCCAGTAAGGACTCTCAGGCAGAGGCCTGAGCTTGCCGGTATCAAGCATGGTGTGAGTTGAGCTGCGCTCACTCCAGTTCTTGCCACCGGCATTGGTCATGGAAGCTTCACATCTTCCGTTATCGTTATTTTTAAAACCAAGTCCGTCATAGTTTTCATCCGAACCGGAATGGAAGCACAGCTCCATAACCTGATCACGCTGGGTGACCATAGATTTCAGGTTGCCATAAGCCAGATCAGGGTCGTCTGTTGCTACCATCTGAAAACTGGCAGATGAGAGTCCCTTTTCTCCCTTGTAGGCATTGTCTTCACCGATAGTACAGCGTTCTTCGGCTACATATCCAAACAGGGTGATAACCTTCAGTCCCTGTTTAACTTCCTGGAATTTGCAGACAGGAACCTGCTGGCTTTTGTATTTAAAAGTCAGGGGATTGCTGACCGGATCAGAGGTCCAGAGATCAGAAGCCGGGAACTGGCGTTTCATCTGTTCCCTGAGTTCAGCAAGCTCAATTTCTCTCTTCTCGTATTCAGCCGGGGTGGTATCAACCAGAGCCTCGAACTCATCGGGAGAAGCGACACCAATATCCTCAGCATCAAGAATCAGGTTTACCGACTGTAGTTTGCCTTCAACTTCGGCATTGATCAGGATTTTAAAATCACTCTGGCGGGCGGCCATTGGCAGGGTAATGGTGTCAGTTGTATGAGCTGTGGCGCCGACTTTGGTGGTGTCGGTATCGTAGATGATATCAACCCGGTCAAAACTGAAGCTGCCATCAGTATTTCTGGCGTACAACCGCAGTCCCTGTTCCTTGTCGTAATGCCAGAAATAGTTATTGGTTGTCGGCAGCACTGTTTCATTGGATGTCAGCTCGTCCAGAATTGTCTGGAAGGTAATGCTTCCCGCGTGACCATCCCAGCCGTAGGCCATACCTGACCAGTGTTTGAAGCCCATGGTGTGAGCATATTCATGGCTGTAAAAGGCATAGGCACCGGTATAGTTTGGTTGGGTCACAACTTTATCCAGATGCTGTCCGCCGACCGCCAGCCAGCTGCCACTGGCAACTCCGGTTTTAGCTGTTACCTTGTGCGCCTTGGGAATGTCATAGGTCATGGTACGGAACCACTTGGCCCAGGCATTACGACGGGGCTCGTCACGCTCATTGGTAAAGTAATCCAGATAGCGTTCATAGTTTGCTGCCCGCCCGTAGGCAACCTTGAAGTTATTCTGGATGCGGTGATAAGCCAGTATTTGCTGCGAACTCAGCAGTTCAGAGTAATTATGGCTGTTGGGATTAAAGAGAGGATCTGGATCAAGGAAGGTGATATCGGATGAGTCTTCAGGAGTGATGTCTTTAACCAGTATTTGTAGCTCGGTAAAGTCATCCAGTGGCTGATTCAGCGTAATGCCCGAGCCATCGATATCCAGGTTGATATCCATAAACCGGCGCATGGTTCGGTTGGTTAGCTTGAGCAGTATTCCGTCTGCCCGAACCTCCAGTATTTCCGGAACAATATCGCTGACGGTAATACCATCATTTTCAGTGCGTTCTACCTGAACTTTGGACTGTACTTCATATTTTGCGGCCTGAAGTAATGTCGGTGCAAAACCGTCGGTGACAATATCCTGTTTAACAACAGGCTGAACCTCGTATGCTGCCTGCGCTGTGGAACCAATAGCCACCCCCATGGCTATTGCCAGCGGCAACAGTGTTGTTTTTATTTTCAACTTCTATTCCCCCGGTATGGCGTAAATACGCCAGGCAATTCAGAAGAGCCTGAAAATAGGCATTTCCTCAATAAACAAAGCTAGATTTATGCCAATACGATTATTCTGATTCATATCAAGAAAAGCCAATCGGACGACGCCGGTTCTGTATATTTTTTGTTTCAGGGAGGATGATCAGAACAGAGGGACGTTGGAACCTCTATGGCTTCAATCAAGCCGCTGTAATTGATTTACGGAAAAACAGTTTTTATCGACTATGTTTGATTACTTTCTGTCTGCTTATGCAGAAAGACAGGAGGTGTTATGTCGATAGCGTCCAATTGCAGCGTGTTATTTAGAAAACAGGCACTGTGTTCTCATCCATGGATACAGGGAATTCGGGCAAGCTTTGCGGTACTTGTCTGGTTACTGCTTGTTTGGTTATTAGTAGTGCCTGGTCTGACTGAAAATGCAGTGGCTGCCTGTTCTTCACAGGACAATGCTTCAAAGGAACTTGTCAGCATGAGCCAGCTTAATACCGCTGTTAGCAGTCTGCAGCCTTCAGCAACGTTGCAGATTAATGAACTGTCTGAGCGCCTGATTCGGGAAGGCCGGGATATCATCCGGTTGGGATTTGGCCAGTCTCCCTTTCCGGTACCTGAAATTGTGGTGGATGCATTACGTCAGCATGCCGCCAGCAAAAGTTATTTACCGGTAAAAGGTTTGCAGCCTTTACGGGAAACGGTTGCAGCGTATTACCAGCAACGGGATGGCATCAAGCGAACCGCTGACTCAGTAATGATAGGCCCCGGTTCAAAAATGCTTTTGTTTCAACTGCAGGAAGTATGCAAGGGTGAGTTGATACTGCCTTCACCCAGTTGGGTGAGTTATGAACCCCAGGCTCATCTGCTGAATAAGCCTGTACGTTATATTCCGACTTCTCTGGATACCGGCTGGCGCATTTCACCGGATCAACTGGATCAGTTGGGGCCACCGGAAAAAGACACTACCCGGCTATTAATCCTGAATTACCCTTCTAACCCCACCGGTGCGACTTATGAGCCGGAACAACTGAAAGCACTGGCCGAAGCGGCACGACGTAATCAGATCATCATGGTTGTCGATGAAATTTATGATGAATGCCGGTTTGATGGCGAACATCACTCCCTTGCCAAATGGTACCCGGAAGGCACGATTATCAGTGGTGGACTCAGTAAATGGTGTGGTGCGGGCGGCTGGCGGCTGGGAGTAATGATCTTTCCTCACGAACTGATGCTGCTGCAGGACAAGATGGCGGTCATTGCCAGTGAAACCTGGAGTGCTGTAGCTGCACCGATTCAGTATGCAGCGATCACTGCCTATCAGCAGCCCCCGGAAGTCAAGGCCTACCTTGGGCACTGCAGACAGGGACTGAAAGCCGTTGCGGGATATATGCAGGAACATTTGACCCGTTCCGGCGTAGATGTTGCGCCTTCAAGCGGAGGTTTTTATCTGTTTCCCGGCTTTGACAAGTATCGGGAGCCTTTGGCTGCAAAAGGGATAAAAACGGCAGACCAGTTCTGTGTGAAACTGATGGAAGATACCGGCGTGGCTCTCTTGCCGGGTACAGCCTTTGGCTTCCCGGAAGACCGGATTTATACTCGGCTGGCTTATGTTGATTTTGACGGAGGGGCTTTGCTAAAAGCTATTGCTCAGAAATCAGGGCAGCCATTGGACAGTTCATTGGACAATGCCTTTGTTGAAAAGCATTGTCCAAAGATAGCAGAGGTTTGTCGTAGAATAGATGGCTGGCTTAAAGCGCTCTAAGTACCAAAACAGTTATAAAGCGGGATCAGGAATCCGTTTGTGAATGGCTTCAATTTCATTCAGAACGGTTTCGCTCAGCGTCAGTTCTGTAGAGTCAATATTAGTACGGAGCTGCTCCAGTGTGGTAGCTCCGATAATCGTGCTGGTGACAAAGCTGCGACTGTTGACGTAAGCCAGCGCCATTTGTGCCGGATCCAGTCCATTATCTTTGGCAAGGGTAACGTAATCGCGAACAGCGGCTTCGCATGCTCCGCTGACGTAACGCTGGTAGCGGGGGAATACGGTGATACGTGCCCCTTCCGGGCGAGCACCATCCAGGTACTTGCCACTTAATACCCCCATTCCCATGGGAGAGTAGGCCAGCAGGCCAATGTCTTCCCGGTGGGCAATTTCAGCCAGCCCCACTTCGAACTGCCGGTTCAGGAAACTGTACGGGTTCTGAATCGAAACCGCTTTGGGCCAGCCTCTTTCCTTGGCAAGTTGAAGAAAGCGCATGGTTCCCCAGGGCGTTTCATTGGAAAGGCCGATATGTCTGATTTTGCCGGCTTTCACCATATCGTCCAAAACTTCCAGCGTTTCTTCTATAGGTGTGGCATCTTCCTGTTCGTGGTGGGTATAGCCGCGTTTTGCAAAGAAGTTGGTGTTACGGTCAGGCCAGTGCAGTTGGTACAGGTCGATGTAATCTGTCTGCAACCTTTCCAGGCTGCCATTCAGGGCACGCTCAATATGCAGGCGGGTAAACTTTCTTCCGCCGTCGATATAGTTAAGCCCCGGGCCTGCGATTTTGGTGGCCAGCACAAGATCATCTCTGCGGCCACGCTGTTGTAGCCAGTTACCCATCATGGTTTCGGTTCGGGTATAGGTTTCTGCACGGGGGGGAACCGGATACATTTCGGCAGTATCAAAAAAAATCACGCCCCGTTCGACGGCATAATCCATCTGGGCAAAAGCATCCTGCGATGTGTTCTGTTCGCCCCAGGTCATCGTTCCAAGGCAGATCAGACTGACACGGGTATCGGTACCACCCAGATAATTGTATTTCATTAGTGTTATTTCCTTATCCGGTTAAATATTCAGGCAGGCCGGTCTGCCGAGTGTATCGAAGTTTGGAGTCTCATCAGGTTAGCTGCAAGAGGGTTGTAGTTCGAATCATTATGCTGGTTAACCCGGTGCTTCACTGCTTTGGCTGATTAGGTAAAGATTGCTGATTGGCGATAATTTATTCCGCAATACCCCGGTTTTTTGATAAAAAATCGTGTAAGGGCGTATGTCGGGGAAAAATAAACTGTGAAAGAATGGACGCCTGTCGTTTGAAAGGAGGTTCGTATGCTATCTACAGAAACAATTATTACATTTTTAACGACTGCTACACTCCTTTCGTTTATCCCCGGGCCAGACAATATTTTTGTGCTGATGCAGTCTGCAACCATGGGAAGAAGGTCCGGTATCTTTGTTACGCTGGGACTGTGTACCGGCCTGATTGTACATACTTTGGCTGTTGCCATGGGTGTTGCAGTGATTTTTCAGGTCAGTATTGTAGCCTTTACAGCACTTAAAGTTGTGGGTGCGGCCTATCTGCTTTACCTGGCATGGGGCGCATTCAAAGCATCTTCCACACAACTGGCCGAGGGCAGCAAGAAGTCGGTGAGTAATTTCGCGTTGTACAAGCGCGGGATTATTATGAATATCACCAACCCTAAAGTGGCTATTTTCTTTATGGCCTTCCTGCCGCAGTTTACTGACCCGGCTGCAGGTTCTGTTTCCGTTCAGATGATCATGTTGGGTGGTTTGTTTATTGTGGCGGCGCTGGCAAGTTTCAGCCTGATTGCTGTGCTCTCCGGTTCGCTTAAGCAACTGCTGACAAGCTCTCGCCGTTCCCAGGAAATGCTGAACAAGGTAGCAGGCTGTGTCTTTATCGGTCTGGCAGCCAAGCTGGTGACCAGCCAGAAATAAAACAGTCCATGTTCCTGTGCAGATGCACAGGAACATGCTTATGGTCTTTTAATACTTCTTTTCAGCTCTTTCCTGATTCGCCCTTACGGCTGCCCAGCCACATCAAAAAGGGCTTCACACTGAACATAAAGGCAAAAAATCCCAGACCGATTAACAGGGCAAGAAACGGGTGATCCTTGGTTATCCACAGTACAGTATCCATGCGCTCTCCCCTCTGAGTAAAAAGTTATATTAGCTAAGGCTAAATTAGCTGGGAGAGGTGGATTATGCGATAGATCAAAAACCGCTGGTTTATTCCTGCTCAGACAAAAAAGAGTGGTTAGGCTCTTCGTTTTGCCTTCTTCTGTGCACACTTGCACAGGCCGCCAGATTTAGCCGGACAGGCTTTGCAAGGTGGTGACTTGTACGGAAAGCGTGCCATGGATACGACTTCGGCAGGATTTTTCCGGGGTGGCGTAGCGGTTCTTACAACACTCTGTTCTTGCTGGGGTGTGCCCTGCTGCTCCAGCCCTTCTGACAGCCAATCCAGCAACGGATTCAAGGGTGCCATCAACTCGCGTACGGCACTGGCACCGGCATTTTTTCCAACCCGGGTCAGCTCCACCTTGAGTTTAATTTTTACATCTTTGGTTTCTGCAGACAGCGAGAGACGCTGGCGGTTGGCCTTTTTGTAATACTTCCCTTTCTTGGCCAGCTTCTTCAGCTTTTTTTTGGTCGACGACATAATTACGCGGATACAGGCAGTAATGTTCTGTTTGTATGATTCGTTATGCTGCTGCGAAGTTAAATGATAAGCGCTCGCATTCGCAATGTTTGGCAGGGATTGTAACAGGTGCCTGACCACCCGTCAGAAGAAATCTTCAGGTGATCAGGTTTGAAGTGTCATCAGGTTGTTGTTACGGAGGCATACCGTGGTGGCTAGCCGTTTCTAATAGCAACAGCTCTGGCAAGCACCGCCAGTGTTGTACCATTGTGTAGCAAGGCACTCATTCCAGGGCTGAGATAACCCATTGCTGCAGCCAGCATAATGCCGCTGTTAACCCGCTCTGCCAGACGAATATTGCTCTGAACCAGGTTAATTGCTTCATTTGCCAACTGTCGTGCATCAGCGACGCCGGCCAGACAGTCATTCAGCAGTACTGCGTCAGCTGCCATATGGGCAAGCTCGGTCCCTTTAGACATTGCCAGACCAACATCAGCCTGAGTCAGTGCGGGGGCGTCGTTAACACCATCGCCGACAAACAGTACTTTATGCCCCTTTCGCTGCAATTCAGCCACAACCTTGGCCTTGCTTTCCGGCGTCGCTTCGGCAAAGAACAGGTCAAACCCAAGTTCGGCTGTCAGCTGTCTTGCCTTGGATGCAGTATCTCCGGTAAGCAGCACCAGATTTTTAATGCCACTGTCCCGCAGTGCTTGCAGGGTTTCCCTGACTTCAGCCCGCAGCGTGTCCTTCAGCCCGATAACACCGATCGGCTTTTGGTCGCTGGCAATAAACAACATGTGCTTTCCGGCCTGCTCCAGCTCGCAGATTGTTTCTTCGAGCAGAGTGAAATCAACATTCTCATGTGATTCCAGATAGTGCCGGCTGCCAATCAACAGTGGCATGTCGTTTATGCTGCTTTTGAGACCATGGGCAATAACATACTGCACTTCACCATGATCGATATGAGGCAATTCATGGTGATGGGCCGCATCAACAACAGCCTGCGCTAATGGATGATTACAGTGCTCTTCGACTGAGGCCGCCATAGCCAGAAGCTCACGGGCGTTTTCCTGTTCTCTCAGACAGATGACGTCAGTGACTTCCAGATCGCCGTAAGTCAGAGTGCCGGTTTTGTCGAAAATACAAGTATCGGCTTCGGCAAGGTTCTCAATCGCCCGTCCGCCCTTAAGCAACAGACCATGTTTTGCTGCACGATACATGATGGACTTGAATGTTACCGGTGTGGATAACTTCAGGGCACAGGAGTAGTCGACCAGGAAAACAGACGCCAGACGTTCAAAGTCCTGGGTCAGAGCAAACACCAGAGAGCCGATGGCCAGGGTGATTTTAACCCGGCGTTCAGCCATCTCGGTGGTGGTCATCTGGGTCTGGCTTTTTTCCGACAACGACTGGGCAATGATTTCACCAATCTTTGCTGTTGTCGTTTCCGAACCTACCTTGTCGATCTCCAGTTCGGCCCTGCCATCATGAATAACAGTACCGGCGTAGAGATAAGCACCGTCTTCACGTCGTACAGGCACTGACTCACCTGTCAGTGAAGCCTGATTGACCAGTGCATTGCCGGAAGTAATCGTGCCATCGGCAGGCACTGCATCACCCGGTCCCAGCAATACCCGGTCACCAATGACCAGTTCATCAGAATTTAGCTGGACTTCTGCATCACCCCGTCTGACCCAGACCTTGCTATGCCGCGGCTGCATCAACTCTGACAACAGGGCATCACTGTTGCGGCTGGTCTGCTGCTCCATGTATTCACCGGCACTCAGTAGTGTCTGGGTCAACATGGCCGTGCGGTAATCACCGCGTGCTGCAGACAGACCGATGGCGGTAGCGTCAAGAACCTCTGTGCCTATCTTGCCCTGACTTAGCTGGCTGACACCTTCAACCAGGGTATTGGCTATCAGGGGGTAGGTTGTGAAACCGCTTACACCTTTGGGTATAAAGCTGGCTGCCAGCAGCCCCAGAAGGTTGAGGGCAATATCACCGCGGGTAAACACCGGCTCCGACTCGGACTGTGTCGCACTTGACCAGTTCAGCTGATCCAACCACTGCTCCAGTTCATCCGGCGCAGTTAACTGGGAGTCGTAGTCAATAACAATCGAGGCTGCGGCCTCATTGATACGGACAGCCTTGACTCCCTGAATGGCCAAGAGGCCCGTACGTAACCACTCTGACAAGCCATCCAGTTCTGTTCCGGAAACCCTGAAACGGATTCGCCCCGGGAAATGGTGCCTGATGGAGATCATTACTTGTCCTTGTGCAGGTTGCGGTAATACTCCAGTTCGGCCTGAGTGTCTTCAAGCCGTTCTTTCAGTTCTTCAACTTCACCGCGCACGGCAGACCATGCCTTGTTACCTACATTGGACATACCCTGTTGTACTTTTTTATTGGACAGCAGGTAGGCGACAGCAGCACCGGCAACGATGCCGGTCAGCAGATGGGTGCGGCTGTTTTGTTGCTGATACGGTGTGGTCATGTAGCCGTTACGGTTGTACTGGTCAGCCATGATTCTTTTCCTTCATTTCATCAATCAGGTATAGCCCGGCAGCGCCTGCAGCCAGCAATGTCGTGAATGAAAGTAGTGGTCGCCCTGCCATCTGGCTGGCAACTGCTGTTGCGATACCGCCTGCCACGCCGGCTTTGGCAGCATCCTTGAGTACTTTCTTGCTGAGCTGCTGCACGTCGATTTCACCCTGCTGGTAATCAGACCACTGGGTGATGACCGAGGCACTGCCACCTAACAATGCACTGGCAAGCATGGTTCGGCTGGCAGGACTGAGCTCGTTGCCTGAGTTACTCATTGGGGCCAGCTACGCTGTTGTTGTCATCGGAAGTCTGAGCTGGAGTCTCGGCCTGTTGCTCGGCTTTTGCTGTCTTGTGACGTTCAACCGATTCCTGGAAGCCGGCTTTGCCTGCTGCGAATGTGTCGCGGAAGACGTCGCTGCTCATGGAAACACTGTCGCTGACAGAGCTGGCTGTTGATGCGGCCCCCTGTTTGACCTTTTCACCGCCGGTCTTGAGCATGCTGCCGGCATTACCTAATAGTCCCATCAACTGATTACGGACATTTTCATTGCTGAAAATCAGTGCGGCTGCTGCACCGATCATGGCGCCTTTCCAGAATTCCTTGTCGTCCATGCCCAGCTTGTGCATCAGATCTTTAAACAGACCGGCCTGTTCTCCCATAACGCCTTCAAGCATCTGCTGGGAATGAGCGAAGAAAGCATCCTGCTGTTGCTGGTTATGGTTGTGGTGATGAGCATGATGGTGGTCATCATGAGGCATCTGTTGTGGCGCCGGCTGTGGTGCTTGCTGAGGCATCGGCGGCATCTGTGGCGGGTAAGGGTAGCCCGGAGGCGGCATGTGAGCATGTGCCATACCATGATGTTGATGATACATGCCTGGATGAGGTGGGTAACCCGGATGAGGAGGATAGCCCCAGGGATTGGGATGATAATAGCCGTTAGGAGGTAACTGTTGTTTGTCGTTCATAGGGTTAAATCTCAGATTTGATGTGCAGCAACAACATCATGAAACAACTGGTGGCAGGCACTCTCTGCATCACCCATGTCTTCACTGAATAACCGGTGAAGGAGCTGTGGATCTATGATCGCCGGGTCATATTCCAGAATGGCACTGCGACTGGCAGGGTGGACTTCATAACTTTTCAGGGCATGAAATCGGCTCAGCTGCTCCGACATACTGTCAGCTTTAAAATTTGCCCACTGGGTTTCCAGACCGGAGTTGAATTTCAGCCGGATTCTGCCGGGAATATGATGAGCAAGCCGTACCCGGTTGCGAAGTTGCAGTAAATAGGCGTTGAGTTCTGTCATTTAGTTATGATGAGAAAAGCCCGCTTACTTGTGTCTGAATCCAGAGGGTACTTCAGGTATGAAGTTATTCAGATAAACCAGCAGGAGAGGTTAATTTTAGTGGATGGTGGCACTTTTGATAGGTGACCAGCTTGAGGCATATCAACAAACATTCATTGATGGGTTGTTATTTGGGTAGTATCATGAATGAAAATCGCTCTCATTAAGGTTACGGGCATGTCCACTTACATTCATCAGACTGAAAGCAGATTGCGCGTTCGCTCAGACTATATTCTGGATAATGCAGAGCAGGTTCGTTCACTGATCGCGGAGCTGGAACAGATTCCGGCTATTACCGATATACGGCATCGCAAGTTTGCCGGTTCAGTCACTATTCGTTTTAACCATCAAGAAGTTGAAGCCGAGTCGCTGCTGGAAATGCTGGAAAGCCATGGTTGGTTGCGCTCCCGTCAACGTAGTGACTTTGTGGGTAACGCAGTACGAAATGGTTCCCGTACCTTGCTGAAAGGTATTACTGTTATGGCAGTAAAACAAATTGTTGGCGGTAATTTATTACGTACTATTTCGGCCTGATGATTTTAAAATAAAAATCAGAATATTTTTAAATACAAAATTCACTCAAAATCATTTGTATTTAACCTGTCGTCAAGATTCTATTATCCGACCCTGTTGGTTGATTTGTATCAAGAGGGTTTCGAATCTTACTGGGTATGATTCTCAATAAGATTCGCTTACTGCAAAAGTATCAGTGCTTATCGAACCCTTCCTGCCGGTAGCTCCTGATGCGAACAATTCTCACTTTTTTATATGCTGACTGTTCTTGATCAGTTGCCGTTGCGAATCCTCTCAACTGCAAATCGCTGAATGATTATTCTGTTGCCCTTGTTCATCTGGCGAGTTGCCTGATCTGTGAATTAAGGAATACCAAATGAAGTTAACGCTGGGTGATCTCGAGGTTGGCGACGCCGGCCGGGTATCTGGCTATGCCGGTGGGGGCGGATATCGCCGCCAGTTGTTGGCCATGGGGCTGACACCGGGAACAGGCCTTAAAGTTATCCGTCGAGCACCGATGGGTGATCCGATCGAGCTTGAGATTCGTGGTTTCAGTTTGAGTCTGCGTCGTGATGAGGCTCAGTGTGTACTGGTAGAGAAGGAGTCTTGCAATGGCGCAGGTAACTGTTGCTGTCCTCGGTAATCCGAACTGCGGCAAAACAACGCTCTTCAATGCCCTGACCGGGGCGAAGCAGCAGGTTGGTAACTGGCCGGGTGTAACGGTTGAACGTAAAACCGGTAGCTATGAGCATGCCGATCGTTCCATCGAGTTGGTTGACCTGCCCGGCACTTATTCTCTTGATGTTGGCATCGGCAATACGGCGATTGATGAAAAGCTGGCCCGCGACTATGTGCTGGCCGATGAAGCTGATCTGTATATCAATATTCTTGATGCCGGCAATATCGAACGAAACCTCTATCTGACGACTCAGCTGCTGGAAATGAACCGGCCAATGCTGGTGGTTCTGAATATGATGGATGTGGCTCAAGAGAAAGGCGTGAAGATCGACGTCAAAGCTCTGGCTACCCGTCTGGGCTGTGATGTGATTCCGGTTATTGCCAGTCGCAGTAATGGTGTCGACCCACTGAAGCAGGCAATTGAGAGCTATCTGGCAGGGAATAAAAGAGATAACCGGGTCAAAGTCAGCTACACCGATGCCATTGAAAATGCACTGGAGCCTCTGAAGCCGGTTGTTGCTGCCAAGGCGGCAGAGCTGAATGTTTGCAAGCGCTGGCTGGCAGGTCGCCTGCTTGAAGGTGATCAGAGCCTGGAAAGCATGATGCCGGCTGAAGCCATGGCCGAAGTCATCGGTGCCCGCAATGAGCTGCAGGCAGTTGATGACGAAGATGTTGATATCCTGTTTGCCGATGCCCGTTATGGCTTTATTGATGCCCTGACCAGTGGTGTTGTATCCCGCAGTCAGAGTATCAGTAAGTCTGTAACCCAGAAGATAGACTCTGTCGTATTAAGCCGGGTGTTTGGCCTGCCGATTTTCTTCGGCATCATGTACCTGATGTTTATGTTCTCAATCAATCTGGGCAGTGCCTTTATTGATTTCTTTGATATTTTCTTCGGTACCGTTTTCGTTGATGGCGTTCGCCATGTGATGGAAAGTCTCGGGGCACCGGAGTTTCTGATAACCCTGCTTGCCGATGGTATTGGTGGTGGTATTCAGACCGTTTCCACCTTTATTCCGGTGATCGCATTTCTCTATTTATTCCTGTCGATACTGGAAGATTCGGGTTATATGGCCCGCGCCGCCTTTGTCATGGACCGGGCAATGCGGGCACTGGGATTACCGGGTAAGGCGTTTGTTCCGGTGCTGGTGGGCTTCGGCTGTAATGTCCCGGCTGTTATGGCAACCCGGACATTGGAGCAGGAACGTGACCGTAAACTGACTATCCTGATGAGTCCGTTTATGTCTTGCGGCGCTAGACTGCCAGTTTATGCCTTGTTTGCCGTAGTGTTCTTCCCGCAAAGTGGCCAGAACGTGGTATTTGCACTTTATCTGACCGGTATTCTGGTTGCTGTATTGACCGGTCTGATTATGAAAAACACGCTGCTGCCAGGCAATATGGCGCCTTTCGTAATGGAATTGCCGCGCTATCACCTGCCGACGCTGAAAGGTATGGTGCTACGAACTTGGGATCGTCTGAAGTCGTTTATTGTCCGTGCGGGTAAAACTATTGTGATGGTAGTAGCTGTACTGGGCGTGCTTAACTCTATTGGCACTGATGGCAGCTTCGGTAATGAAAACACCGAGAAGTCGGTACTGAGTCATATCGGTCAGGCCATTACCCCGGTGTTTGCGCCGATGGGTATGGAGCAGGATAACTGGCCGGCAGCAGTAGGTCTGTTTACCGGCATGTTTGCCAAGGAAGCAGTGGTCGGTACCCTGGACTCCCTGTACAGCAATATGTCTGCAGATACCGGGGAAGAAGCTTCTGATTTCAGTCTGATGGCCGGGGTCAGCGACGCGCTGGCCACCATTCCGGAGAACCTGTCCGGTGTTGTTGATACGCTGACCGATCCGCTGGGCCTGAGTGTAGGGACAACAGATGATGTTGAGCTGGCCGCTGAGGAACAGGGTGTTAATGTTGGCACCTACGGTGTGATGCGCAGCCAGTTTGGTAGCGAAGCTTCTGCTTTTGCCTATCTGCTGATGGTGCTGTTGTATGCGCCTTGTGTGGCCGTTATGGGTGCAATCAACCGTGAAGCTGGCCGGGCGTGGATGTGGATGGCCGGTGGCTGGTCCACCTTTATGGCTTACACCGTTGCCACTGTTTACTACCAGGCTTCTACCTTCAGTCTTCACCCCGGAGCCTCCGGCAGTATTCTGTTAGTGACCGGTGTTGTGTTTGCTGCAGTGCTGATGCTGCTGCGCAGAGCGGGCCTGAAAGAAAGCCAGAGTACTGATATGGCAGGGGCTGTCGGTGCTAAGTGATATTCGTCGCTTATTAATGTCCCGGGCAGAAATGGTCAGCTTGTATGAGTTGGCTAACCACTTTGATGTGGAAGAGTCTGTTATGTCCGGGATGTTAACCCACTGGCTGCGCAAGGGCAGGGTGATTCGAATGGAATCACCCTGTGATAAAGGCTGTGGCGGTTGTGATAAATCCAGTGATGGCGAGTGGTATCAGTGGGTTGTTGCGGCACAATCTTCAACACTTATTTCGTTGAGCTGCCAGAGCTGACTTTAGATTCGCGCTATATACATACCATCAGATTAGCGCTGGTTCAGATATAATGGCGTTTTGATTCAACTCCCATGAGCCCGCGATGATTGAAATTAATCTGTCGATTCTGAACCAGTGTTATGCCCGCAGAATGAACTGGTACCCGTCGGTAAATAACCCTGAAGGTGCTTCGGTTCGGGTAGGTGGTATTGAAGAAATACTGGATCAGTTCGATCTGATTATGCTCGATTCCTACGGGGTGCTGTGCCGCGGAGCAACGCCGATTGAAGGTGCGATTGATGCCATTGCCATGATGCGCCGTCATAACAAGGCGCTGTGTGTAGTTTCCAATGACACCATGACCAACAAGGCGGTGGCTGCAGAAAAGTATGCTGCCAGAGGTTTTGACTTCAGTGGTGATGAAGTGGTGACCAGCCTCGATATTACCGAGAACTGGCTCAAAACCATTGATAACCCCGGTCGCTGGGGTGTGATTGCACCGGATGTTCACCCGTCTGATGAACTGTTACAGGGTATGGTTCGCCTGAACAGCCAGAATGGTGTGATTCCCGAAGAAGTCGACAGCCTGCTGTTCCTAGTCGGTGGTATGGGTTGGACGGCTGAAATGCAGGCCAACCTGATTGCTTCTGCCAAAGATCGCCAGTTCACCATGGCACTGGGCAATCCGGATATGGGTGCACCATATTTCATCGACGGGAAAATTCATCTGGGTGCGACGCCGGGTTACTTTGCTGACTGTCTGGTTAAAGAGACCGGACAACAGGCGACACCAGAATTGTTTGGCAAACCGGGCGAAACCATTTTCCGTACAGTCATGGAACGTCACGGTATTACTGACCCGTCTCGTGTACTGATGGTGGGTGACACGCTGTACACCGATATTCTTGGAGGTAATGCGGTTGGCTGTAAAACACTGTTGCTGGAATGCGGTGTTTACCGGGGAACGGATATTGAGCAGGCGATTGCGGATGCCGGTATTGTTCCTGACTTTATTGCGCCGCATCTGTAAGTGGATAAAAAAACCCAATCAACCAGTTGATGCTGGTTGATTGGGTTTGATGAAAAAAGTCGTTTTCAGCCTGCTCGATTTTCCAGTAATTCTCGAACTACTGTAGGCATTTTTTGGCGCAAATGGCTGGATAAGCGGGCCTCATGTTTTTGCCACAAGACACCCAGCCAGATAATGCCCAGGCCAATCAAGGTCAATGATATCGGGAACAACCAGCTTTCCCTGAATACTTCCCAGGCCAGGTGTCCCAGATACCCGGCAACACCTAGTGCTCCGAAAATAACAAACACGCGCCGGATAATAATCACGCCAATACCGATCAAAACCAGATTGATACAGCAGTAAATAAACTTGTTCAGTTCACTGTCTGAGTTTTGTGATGAAAGCCCACACCAGAATGCAATGACGCCAAACAGATAAAGCCAGAAAGCAAAATCCAGTGATTTACGAGACCTGATATCCACCCAGAAAGCCAGCAGGGTGATTGCCAGACCAAACCACATAGTAAACAGACTTCGTTCATCCCAGCTGTAGTCCAGTCCAAAGAACATGGATGTCATATCCATCGACATATACCAGAGCGTGACCGCAACCGGCATCACCATAAACGGAAAGCGGTAGTGCCAGAGCATCAGCGAACCGACAACCAGAGTGCCGAGCTCCATATAGATCCACAAAAACCTGATTTTGTAGTGGTAATCGCGATAGGCCAGGTCGTCAGGCCATAACCCCATTGCCTGCTGCAGGCCATAAATCGCCAGTGGTGTGAGTGCTATAACAAAGGCAGCAATAATCCCGGCAGGAATCAGGCGCCCGGTACGCTGAAAAAAATTGGTAAGACCCAAACCTGCAACAGCATATAGACAGGATATGGCCATAATTCCCCAGCCACCAAACTGTTCCCAACCCAGGTTCATAAACAAAGTCAGTGCGCCGATGGCAATCATGCCGCCGAAGTAATAAAGCACATGGGTGAAGTCAAAACGGGGGCCGGGCTGGCTGTTCAGAAAGGTATGGAGCGGAGCAACCTGATCAGGTTGCAGAAGGCCTTGTTTGACTGCTTCGTTGAGTACAGCTTTTGATAATCTGGCCATTGTTTCCTCCATATCGGCTCCAGGAGCCGTATGGAGGAAATGGTGCCTAATTGCCTAGGCAATTTCAATCAGATTGCCTTTGGC
Organism: Spongorhabdus nitratireducens; assembly: GCA_947387575.1. Classification (GTDB taxonomy): domain Bacteria; phylum Pseudomonadota; class Gammaproteobacteria; order Pseudomonadales; family Endozoicomonadaceae; genus CANDOC01. The sequence continues at coordinate 196,649 of CANDOC010000008.1, read as the reverse complement.
CTCCAGCCAGGACTTGCGATCACCGCTTCGCTTCTTTGCGAGCAGCATGTCCATATTTTCTTTGGTAGCTTCCAGGTCATCCAATGTCAGCTGAACCAGACGGCGGGTGTCAGGTGCCATGGTGGTTTCGCGGAGCTGCAGCGGGTTCATTTCACCCAGACCCTTGAAGCGCTGTACATTAACCTTGCCGCGTTTCTTCTCGGCCCGCAGGCGATCCAGAACACCTTCTTTCTCGGCATCATCCAGTGCGTAATAGACTTCCTTACCCAGATCGATACGGTACAGGGGAGGCATGGCGACATAGATATGTCCCTGTTCTACCAGCGGACGGAAGTGCTGGGTGAATAGTGCGCAGAGCAGGGTTGCGATATGGAGACCGTCAGAGTCAGCATCTGCCAGGATACAGATCTTGCCATAGCGAAGATCTTCCAGCTTATCTGAACCCGGGTCGACACCCAGCGCCACAGAAATATCATGAATCTCCTGTGAGCCCAGTACTTCAGCAGAATCTACTTCCCAGGTATTCAGAATCTTGCCACGCAGCGGCATGATGGCCTGGAATTCACGGTCACGTGCCTGCTTGGCAGAACCGCCCGCAGAGTCACCTTCTACCAGGAACAGTTCTGTGCGGGTTACATCCTGACTGGCGCAATCGGCCAGTTTGCCTGGAAGCGCCGGTCCTTGAGTAACCTTTTTACGGGCGACCTTCTTGGCTTTACGCATCCGGCTCTGGGCATGACTGATGCACATTTCAGCCAGCTGTTCAGCCAGATCAATATGCTGGTTCAACCAAAGGCTGAAGGCATCCTTAACAACACCGGCTACAAAAGCTGCGCATTCGCGGGAGGACAGACGTTCTTTGGTCTGGCCGGAAAACTGGGGATCCGCCATTTTGGCAGACAGCACATAACTGCAGCGTTCCCAGATATCATCCGGTGTCAGCTTTACACCGCGGGGCAGCAGATTGCGGAACTCACAAAATTCCCGCATAGCTTCCAATAGACCGGTTCGCAGACCGTTAACATGGGTACCGCCTTGTGCGGTAGGAATCAGGTTAACGTAGGATTCGGTAATCAGTTCACCGCCTTCCGGCAGCCAGATAACAGCCCAGTCTGCAGCTTCCTTTTCACCGGCCAACGCACCGGTAAATGGAATTTCAGGCAAGCGATCCCAATCAGCACAGGCGCCGAGCAGATAATCTTTCAGACCATCTTCATAGTGCCAGGTTACCGTTTCTTCGGTAGCGACATCCGTGAAGGTGACTTTAAGGTTCGGGCACAGTACTGCTTTGGCACGCAGCACATGCTTCAGGCGGGGGACAGAAAATTTGGCAGAGTCAAAATATTGACTGTCTGGCCAGAATCTTACACTTGTTCCGGTATTGCGTTTGCCACAGCTGTCGATCACTTCCAGTTCACGGGTTTTGTGACCATCGCCAAAGCCAATGCTGTACACCTGACCGCCGCGACGAATGGTGATATCCAGCTGAGTGGAAAGGGCGTTCACCACGGATACACCCACACCGTGCAGACCACCGGAGAACTGGTAGTTCTTGTTGGAGAACTTGCCGCCGGCGTGCAGCCGGGTCAGGATCAATTCAACCCCGGAAACTTTATGCTGTGGATGAATATCCACCGGCATGCCGCGGCCATCGTCCACGACTTCCAGTGAGTTATCCGGGTGCAGGGTGACCTTGATCTCTGTGGCATGACCGGCCAGAGCCTCGTCGACACTGTTGTCGATGACTTCCTGGGCCAGATGATTGGGGCGGGTGGTTTCCGTATACATGCCCGGGCGCTTGCGAACCGGGTCCAGGCCACTCAGTACCTCTATGGATTCGGCGGTATAGTCGTTACGCATGGAGTCCTTGCGTCTTGTAGGCTGATATCAGTGAGTACGCTTCCATGAAAGACGATTCAGGGGGCGCGCGTCAATGGAGAATTCGAATAACAGCGGAATTCTAACGACTTGAACCCGCTCTGACTATCTTACTGTCAGGTCGGCCTTTCAGCTTGTACCTTGGCTCATCCCCAGGCCAAAGAAGCTGATGACTTCAGGAATAATTTCTTTTGAGCCCTGGAAGCTGTGGTCGCCACCTTCCTGAATAATAAGGTGGCATTCTTTGTATTTAGCTTCAGCATTGCGGTAATCCAATACTTCGTCACCCGTCTGAAGCAGCACCATAATATCCTTTGGCTTGTTCAGTGTTTCTACTTCGAGTGGTCTGAGCTGTTCGGCATGTTCCTCTTTTAGCTCATATTGCTCTCCGGTGTGATAATTGGTCTGGGTACCAAGATAATCCCGTAACAACTCCCAGGGACGAACAGCGGGATTGATGATTGCCAGTCTGCCGGTGTTTTCAGCATTGATTTCCTGAAGCCAGTTCTGCAACCAGGTACCCATAAATCCTCCCATGGAGCTACCCACGATATGTATCGGGCGGGTCATGACCTCTGCCAGCAATCTAGCCTGCAACAGCTTTACCACCTCTTCGGCTTCAATCGGGAGTTCCGGTATCCAGTAATCAGCCAGCCCGGGATGACGGTCAAGCCACTGCTTGAACTGCTGCGCTTTGGTTGAAGCCGGTGAGCTGTTGAAACCGTGAAGGTACACAATCAGAGGTAGAGGTTTGGTCATGGGTCAGATTAGGCGTTGTTATCATCGTAGGTCACAGTGTCCTTGATGAGAACGGGCTTCACAATGGTAACTTCTGGGGAAAACACTTCTTTAGTGATCCACTGATATTGCTTTCACCAGTTGACTTTTCCCGGGATATATTTTTCCACCAGACTTTTATAGTGTTTTTGAAGGGCGGGATCGTGGGCAACTGAGGTATCAGACTTACTGTACAGATCATGCTGGTTCAACGTCAGTACTGCAGAGAAGAGTCGCCGGTCATCATTATTCATCAATGCCAGATATCTTGGTTCCCTGGCCTGAAGCAGCGGGTAACAGGAGTGAAAACGAATGGCGAATAAAGCTTCTTCCGGCAGGCTGGATTGGGCACGTAGCACCTGATAGAGATACTCATCATGCCCCCAGGTCATGATGACATTATCCAGTCCGATACCTTCGTGATAAATACCATAGTCAGATTGATAGGCTGCAACCTTGCTGTCCGGGTTATCTGCCAGAAACGGATACTGGACAATGGATTCTGAAAAACGAAGTCCGGTTGGGTAAGTGTCGCCAACCACAGCCCACTGAGGTTCCCCCCACAACAGCAATGCCTTGCCCATATCATGTAACAAGCCAGCGACAACCATCCATTCCGGATGACCTTTTTGATGAATACTCTCGGCAACCTGAAAGGCGTGCTCCATTTGAGACAGGCTGATATCCGGATCGCTTTCATCTTTTATCTTGTCCAGCTGTTCCATCATATCCCATGCAGCATATTGTCCCTGCTGCAAGCGACCATAGTTTTCTCTTTTGCTGCTGGCAAAGTCGTAAGTCTGGTGGCGATGATGCTCTGCGTAAAAACGGGTGACGTGTTCGGGAGCAGCGTCATAATCGCGGAAAGAGCGTTCCTTTTTATCCGCAAGTATTTCTGTTGCGCTGAAGGTATAAACCGGTGGAGCCAACATCAGGGCTGATGAAGCGGTAATTACAAAACGACGGCGGGACAGTACCACGAGGTATCTCCTGCGGGTTTGTATTGTAATTAAGGTAGCAGCATAGTTATTCGGTTAATCCGGCAGATTCAGCCGTTTGTCGAATAATGGAAAAACGCCTGCAGGCACAAGGGTGGGGGGTAGCTGGCCTGCAGACGTGTAAAAACTGTATTGGTTCTTCATTCCTGAGAAGAGGATCCACATCCCTGTGGCTGCACTGTGACCTTAATTCAAGGGTGAAGCGTTACCCGTGACAGAGCTAAGGTACGGGAGTTATTGTGCAGCCAACGCAGTCATCAACATACAGGCATATGTCGACGCTGTCTGACGGATATATGAAGTGTGTCGTTCGGACTGCTTACATCGGTGTTGATGGGGTTGTGATGACATACCGCAACACCGGGCAGGGACTCCCTGCTTAAGTTAGTGAAAAACGAGGCAGGACTTCAGCTCATCATCATATGCTGGGGCTCGGTGCGTGCCTTGCGGGATAACCAGAAACTGACCATATTGCCACCGACTCCGGCTATCACCGGAGTAAAGTGCAGGGTGCCCTCCAGCACAGTTGACCATAACAGCATGCAGCATATACCAGTGAGTGCGCCGGCCATAAAATCGATCGAACGAGCCGGGATATCAAAGAACACTGCGAGCAATGGAACCAGCACGACCGGAGCCCAGAAGTTGTAGGCGTATAAAAGAACATCCAGCATATTGGTTGAATACATTGAGAACCCGACAGAAGCCATACCGATAACCAGTGTGGCCAGTTTGGCCAGTCGCAATAGTTGGGACTCAGCCAGCCTGTCACCGTAAAGTGGTTTCACAATATCGTTTACAAATGACACGCTGGCAGCATTCAGGAAACCGGCTGCAGATGACATGATGACCGCGACCAGGGCACTGATAACAAATCCTGTCACGCCTATGGGCAGCACATTACGAACTAGCCAGGGTAGCGCCTGATCAGCAGCCATATCCGGGTTCAGTGCCAGAGCAACCAGACCGGATGCACCGATAATCAGGAAAAACGGAATGGAAAGCAGACCGCTGAGGACTGTAGCATCACGGGTTTTTCGTGCATCTGCTGCCATAAAAAGGCGCTGGGTATAGGGAGGAACCAGTGTTTCACCCAGCATAAAGGTGATAAACATGGCGACAAAGAAGCCAAGGTTTTCGGTACTCGGCAACAGATTCAGGCGTTCGGGCGGAACATGCAATGCAACATTTTCCAAACCACCTGCCTGAAAAACACCCAGAATAAAAACCAGAGGCAAACCGACAAGCAGTACCAGAAACTGCAGGATATCGGTATAAACGACGGCCCGCATACCTCCCAGGGTGCAGTAGATGATGATAATCAGAAAGCTGGCCAGAGTGCTTTCAATAACACCCACTTCAAAAAAAGCGCTGAAAATAGCGCCCAGAGATCCTACCTGGGCTCCCAGTATTCCACAGCACACCAGCACTGCGAAAATACCTGTCAATATCCGGGCGGTTTCACCATAACGGCGGGCCATAATGTCGCCAACCGAGATGCAATCACGAAACCGGTTCATACGGGGTGCAATCAAACTGCCGACCAGAATTTCTTTCAGGCTGAAACCCAGCAGTGCAACTGCAAACAGCATGCCGCCTTCATAGACCTTGGCGGCGTTTCCCAAAGTGTAACCACCGCCAATAAATGAAGCCGATAATGTAGCGAGAATGGAGAACGTTCCGAAGTTACGGTTGCCGACCGAGAACTGGTTAAGTGATCCGATACCACGACTTGTTATCAAGCCCAGTAGCAGGTTGGCGAGTAAAAAGACCGCTATGATCAGGACATCAATGCTGACCGACATAAAATTTGGTTCTGTTTGTGGTGAACACCAACCATTTTTTTTCTGGAAGTATTTTCCTGAAAGCAGTGTTCAGCAGGTAGTAAAAATATCAGTGTTATTCCTGTATAGAACAGCTTTCAATATGTTGCACAGAAAAGTCGGCTTTGTTGGAGATTGTGATAGAACTGTACAGATCTGGCATCTGCATAGAGACAGATTCCATGTACACTATAGGCACGTCGGTAATAAATTTGAGTGTGCGTGCCAAGGTGCAAATTGTTTGCTCCGGGTACCAGAGAAGTAAATGGACTGGAGGACTTATGGCTCCGAAAGAGAAACTGGATATTCAGGAGATGCGATCGAGTGCCGGCGAAGCAGTAAAGCTGCTGAAAGCACTGAGCAACGAGAACCGTCTGCTGATTTTGTGCCATCTTGGACAGCAGGAAATGTCGGTATCGGAACTCAATAATCAGCTGGATCTGAGCCAGTCAGCACTTTCCCAGCATCTTGCTGTACTGAGGAGAGATGGTCTGGTAGCCACCAGGCGTGAGTCTCAGGTTATCTACTACAAGCTTGCCAGCCGGGAAGCTTCAATGATCATCGAGCTGTTACACCGTGAGTTCTGCAGCCAGTGAATATCAGGTGCTTGTCGGGCACCTGGAATACCGGCAAGCTGAGTCGTGAGTACTGGGATTTGCATTGAGCGAATCCTGACGGGCAATAAATAAAAATGCTGTAAGACAAGACCCCTGATTTCAAAAGCATGGAGGCTTTATGAAACTGAAAGTTTTTGTCCCTTCCCTGATGCTGTTTGGTGCTATTACCGGCAGCAGTCTGCTCCAGGCTGATAGTAGCCCCACCCCCAAATCCATTCTGTTTGACTATGGCTCATTGAATGAAACGGTTCTCCAGAAGGGGGGCGGTGGCGGCGGTGGTCATGGTGGTGGCGCTGGTGGTGGCCGTGGCGGTCATGGCGGCGGAGGCAAGGCTGGTGGAGGAAAAGGCGGAGGTTACGGTGGTGGTCATGGGCAGGGTGGTGACAAGGCATCCCAGCGAGGAGGTAATCGCGGTAAAGGTGCGGGTTCACGAGGTGGCACTCGCGGAAGCAAGGCTGATAGCACAGACAAGGATACCAAAGCCGGTAACGGGCGTGGCAAACGAGGCTCTGACAGTGAAGCGACCCGTGGTGATGTGTCTGAGAGTTAATACAGGTCAGCAGGCCGTTTTATGATACGGAAGTGACCTGACCACAAGTTGTATGGGGTTGTGCTCAGGTTCTTCCGATACTCTTTTCCTAGCAATTTCCAGAGTTATTTCCAGAGCGAGTCAATGCTTCAACAGCGCTGTCACCGTTTCGTAGAGACTTTCTACTGATGTACCACGCACCGGTGAGATAAACATGGTGTCATCTCCGGCAACACAGCCAAGAATACCATCTGATTTGCCCAGGGAATCCATCAGGCGGGCGATGATCTGGGCGGCTCCCGGTGTGGTTTTTACGACCACCATATGGTCGTTATAGTCGATGCCGATCACCATGCTGGACAGTGAGGCATTGACGGACGGTACACTAAGTTCTGCTGGCAGGCAGTAAACGCTTTCCTTGCGCGCATTGCGAGTCCGCACGGCTCCCAGCTGGGTCAGGATCCGGGATACCTTGGATTGATTGATACTATCGAACCCCTGCTCCTTCAGAGCGTCAACTATTTCAGCCTGGGAGCTGAACTGTTGCTCCTGCAAAAGAACCTTGAATGCTTCAATCAGAGTAGGATCCTGTACACGCATTGGATTTGATTACCCGTTTTTCAAATGACAAATAAGACAACGGGCAGAATATGAATCCTGCCCGGAAGTCAGATTAAGACAATATAGTGTCAAGCGGCACTAAATGTTGCATTTATTACATGGCTGCGATGCTCAGTGCAGTGACAGAGATTGCACCCAGGATCAGCAGCATGGGCCACATGAAGCGGAACCACTGAATAATTGATACGCGGCCAATCGCCAGCGCAGCAACAACAACACCATATGTCGGGGTTACCAGATTCATCAGGCCTGCCGCAGTCTGATAGGCCGTAACGGCCAGCTCACGTCCAACTCCTGCAAAGTCAGCCAGCGGCGCAATAATTGGCATTGAAAATACCGCCAGGCCGGAGGTGGACGGGATAAAGATAGACAGAACCAGATGGATCAGGTACATCACATTGACGAACAGGACAGACGGTAATTCAGCCAGTGCACCTTCACCCCAACTCAGGATTGTACCGGTGATCAGGCCATTGTCCATAACCGTACCGATTCCGCGGGCAATACCCAGAACCAGCACGACACCCAGCAGATCCTTGGCACCTTCAACAAACTGGGTCACAAACTCTTCTTCATTCAGGCCACCGATGATGGCTGCCAGAATGGAAGCGGCAAGGAAAAGGATGGACATTTCATTCATCCACCACCCTTCAGAAGCCACACCCCAGATCATAATGCCAAAGGTAGCAGCAAACAGGCTCAGGATGATTTTGTGTTTGGTGGTAAATTCAAGGCTGTCCTGCTTGCCTTTCTTTTCCAGAAAGTGCTTTCTGTTCGCTTCGGCCTTGTCTGCGACCAGTGAAGTTTCCGGATTGTTGCGTACCCGCTTGGCGTAACGCATGACATAAATTACAGCCACGATATAGCTGAGCGCCAGAATAATAATACGCAGAGCCATACCCTGAGTGAATGAAATACCGGCTGCATCAGAAGCGATAACCGTCGCGAAAGGGTTGATAGTAGAACCCAGCACACCAACACCAGAGCCCAGCAAGACAATGGCAACACCGGTAAGTGCGTCATAACCGGCAGCGATCATGACGGGAATAACCAGCATATAAAAGGGAATGGTTTCTTCCGCCATGCCGTAAACAGTACCGCCCATGGCGAAGAATGCCATCAGGATCGGGATCATCATCTGCTCGCGACCTTTCATTACAGTCACTGAGCGGTCGATTCCGGCATCAATAGCACCGGTAGCGGTGATAACCATCAGGAAACCACCAATAATCAGAATGAACAAACCCAGATCGATAACGCTCTGAACACCGGTAACTGGAGCCAGCAAAATATCAATAAATCCCTGGGGATTTGCTTCTGCCGATGCGTAGGTTCCTGCAACGGCAACATCACGGCCAAGTGTTTCGTTAAATACGGTTTGATATTCACCTGCCGGAATAATCCAGGTCATGGCGGCCATAAAGGCAATAATGGTAAACAGGATGGTATAAGCTGAGGGCAGCTTAATCTCCTTGACTGAACTCATGTTCAACTCCCGGGTCTTTTTCCATTAGCCGTTCAAACATTTTTTCTGCAGCACAAATTAAATGTTTGCCGTTAAATGGTTTGCATCTTTAAGGGGGGCTGTTTACCTGGATGCTTGTTGTTTCATTCACACAATTAAACATGCAGGCATTAAGCCGTTCGAAAATGTGCGGCAAGTTTGTGAGATAAGGCTGTTGTTTTGCTTGATGTGCATCAAATTGTTGAGACTGCATACTTAATGCATAAATACTTAATAAGTGATCGAATTATTCGATATTTTGAATAATTAATGTGCGAATCAAATCGTTATTACCGTTTAATTACGCTTTAAAACCAAAAAAACGGGTTTTTGTTTCGGTTGTTGTCTTGATTTGAATCAATATTGACGGGAAGGTGCGGTGCTAATTTTCGATCCCGTAATTCAACGGGCGAAATAAAAAGCGCGGTTCAAAATTATTTGAATCTGTTAAATTTTTGTTTTGCCAGATTTTTTGATTTGATCCAGTTGAATATTGCCTTGTTATAGCTTGTTGTTAATTAAAGGCGCATTGTTGTTAATCGGTTGATACGCTGATTAATAGGTTTATACCGAAATTAAATGCGAAAGATTAATGACAATGTGACAAATACCGGAAAATGGTTCAGCAGGCATATCAGCGTATAAACAGGAATCAGGAAATGAACAAATTCTACGTCGGATCCGAAGTTGGCCAACTGCGTAAAGTATTGCTGCATCGTCCGGAACTGTCCCTGCGTCGTTTGACTCCTTCCAACTGTGAAGGCCTGCTGTTTGATGACGTACTGCGTATCGAACAGGCGGGTCAGGAACACGATGCATTCCAGCAAGTGCTGCGTGATCAGGGTGTAGAAGTTTTCCTGCTGCGTGATGTGCTGGCTGAAACTCTGGCCAACCCGGAAGCCAAAGCCTGGGTACTGGATCGTCAGGTAAACGAATTCCGTTACGGTCCTGCACTGGCTCGCGAAGTACGCTCCTACTTCGAAAGCATGAGCAACAAAGATCTGGCATCTCACCTGATCGGTGGTCTGACTGTAAATGAGCTGGGTTCTGAAATCGGCAGCCCGACACTGGGCATGATGGGTGAAACAGACTTCATCCTGGATCCGATCCCCAACCACCTGTTCACCCGCGACACTTCCTGCTGGGTATACGGCGGTGTATCTGTAAACCCGATGGCCAAGCCGGCTCGCAAGCGTGAAACCGTTCACATGCGTGCCATCTACAAGTTCCACCCGATGTTCAAGCAGGCTGACTTCCACACTTACTACGGTGACACCGATCGCAACTACGATCTGGGCACTATTGAAGGCGGCGACGTACTGGTCATCGGTAAGGGCGCAGTCCTGATCGGCATGTCCGAGCGTACCACTGCCCAAGGTGTTGAAAACCTGTCCCGTGCACTGTTCAAGACCGGTCAGGCCAAGAAAGTTATCGCGCTGGAGCTGCCAAAAGCTCGCAGCTGCATGCACCTCGACACTGTGTTCACTCACATGGATGTTGACTGCTTCACCTACTACCCGGACATCATGAAGGGTAACAACTGCTGGGAGCTGACTCCGGGCGACAACGAAGACATCGTCTTCTCCCAGGTTAAGGACGGTTTCACCAATTCCATCAAACGTGCACTGGATCTGGATTCCCTGCGCATGATCCCGACCGGTGGTGACGTCTTCGAAGCAGAACGCGAACAGTGGAACGATGCCAACAACGTACTGGCAGTGAAGCCGGGTACTGTTGTGACTTACGAGCGTAACGTCCACACCGTTGAAAACATGCAGAAGGCCGGTATCGAAGTACTGACCATTCCGGGTGAAGACCTGGGTCGTGGCCGCGGCGGTGCTCGCTGCATGAGCTGCCCGATGCTGCGTGACGATATCTGATAGATAGACAGAATTGACTCGGGGAATGTAGCATCACGCGACATTTCCTGAATGTAACCGAAAACAAACGACAGTCGGCTGTGGATAACTCGTCATGGCTGATTGTTAAAAAGCATTAATTCTCTTTCCTGTGAATAGCAGGAAAATTGGAAGATCAAGGAAACGAACATGGCTTTTAACCTGCGTAACCGTAGCTACCTGAAACTGCTCGACTTCACTTCCAAGGAAATCCAGTACCTGCTGGACCTGTCCCGCGACCTGAAGCGCGCCAAGTATGCCGGTACTGAACAGCCTCGCCTGCAGGGCAAGAACATCGCCCTGATTTTTGAAAAGGCTTCTACCCGTACCCGTTGTGCATTTGAAGTTGCTGCTTTCGACCAGGGCGCTCAGGTAACTTACATTTCCGGCGGCTCCCAGATGGGCAAGAAGGAAACTGTTAAAGACACCGCTCGTGTACTGGGTCGTATGTACGACGGTATCGAGTTCCGCGGTTCCAAGCAGCAGCACGTTGAAGAACTGGCTGAATTCTCCGGTGTTCCTGTATGGAACGGTCTGACTGATGAATGGCACCCGACTCAAATTCTGGCTGACATGCTGACCATGCTGGAACACGGCCGTGGCAAGCAGCTGCACGAAATGAAGTTCTGCTACCTGGGCGACGGCCGTAACAACATGGGTAACTCCCTGATGGTTGGTCTGGTGAAAATGGGCGTTGACTTCCGTATTGCTGCACCGAAGCAGTACCAGCCTGAAGCATGGCTGGTGGAAGAGTGCCAGAAGATCGCTGAAGAAACCGGCGCCAAGATCACTCTGACCGAAAACGTTGACGAAGCGGTTAAAGACTGTGACTTCCTGTACACCGACGTATGGGTATCCATGGGCGAGCCGGCTGAAGCATGGGATGAGCGTGTTGCCCTGATGAAGCCTTTCCAGGTTAACGCTGATGTGATGGCCAAGACCGGCAACCCGCACGCCAAGTTCATGCACTGCCTGCCTGCATTCCACAACGAAGACACCACTATCGGTGCTGAAGTTGCCGAGAAGTACGGCATGAACGGTCTGGAAGTTACTGAAGACGTATTTGAGTCTGAAGCTTCCATCGTCTTCGACGAAGCCGAAAACCGCATGCACACAATCAAAGCTGTAATGGTTGCTACCCTGGGCAGCTGATACCGCTGAAACCTTTTTAAGGTTGTGCGGTGAGGGAGGTCCTTTTCTTCCTTCCTCCTTCACCGCTTTTTCTTTGAGTTTTCATTTTTTCTGACCGATTTTTACCGATTTTTATTGATCTCGGACAGGGTGTCTTGCGCCTTTTAAAAGGATACTTGCACTCGAATACTCGACAAAAATCGAGTTATTAGAAGGTTGTCGTTCAGAAATACATCATCGAGACAGAAACAATGCGCGTAGTAATTGCTCTTGGCGGTAACGCTATTCTTCAGCGGGGACAGGCTCAGGAAGCTCACATCCAGCGTGAAAACATCCGCACTGCAGCCAAATCCATCGCTCGTATCGCTCGTGATCATCAGGTTATCCTGACTCACGGTAACGGTCCTCAGGTGGGTATGCTGGCGCTGATGAATGAAGCATACGACGCTGTGGGCAATTACCCGCTGGACGCACTGGGTGCACAGACTCAGGGTATGATCGGTTTCATGTTTGAACAGGAGCTGCGCAACGAGCTGGAAGGTCATGAGATCTGCACCGTTTCCACCCAGACTATCGTTGATACCGCAGATCCTGCGTTCCAGGATCCTGACAAGTATGTTGGCCCGGTTTACACCAAGGAACAGGCTGATGAGCAGCTGAAGCTGAACCCGGACTGGACCATGAAAGCTGACGGCGAATACTACCGTCGTGTTGTTCCTTCCCCGATGCCGGCTGAAGTGCTGGAAATGAAATCCCTGAAGCAGCTGGCTGCTTCCGGTGAAATCACCATGATCTGTGGTGGTGGCGGCGGTGTGCCGGTTACCCGTGATGCTGAAGGCAAACTGGTTCCGGTTGAAGCGGTTGTCGATAAAGATCGGGCTTCTGTAGTACTGGCTGAAGGCCTGGAAGCTGACGCTCTGCTGATCCTGACTGATGTTCCTGCGGTTGCAACCAACTTCGGTCAGCCAGACTCAAAGAACATTCACAGTGCGACTCCGGACGTTATGGACAGCTTCGGCTTCGCTGCCGGCTCCATGGGCCCGAAAGTAGAAGCTTGCTGCAACTTCGTTCGCAAGGGTGGCAAGATGGCCGCTATCGGTTCTCTGGATCAGGCTGCTGAAATCCTGACTGGCGACTCCGGCACTGTAGTTCGTGCTGACGTTCGCGACGGTGTTCGTTACTACGACTAAACAATGATAGGGCTGGTTCACTTGTTGATTCAGCCTGATTATTGGAGAAAAACCGGCTCTGATGAAAATCAGTGCCGGTTTTTTTGTGGGAATATTTTTTTACTTACTTCATGTTTCATTAACAGCAGACTGATAACACCGGCCAGACTGTTACCAACAAATATCCCGTTTAGCGCACCCTGATAACCATTTAGAATTCCCAGAGCCCAGCTGAATCCAACAACCAGAAAAAAATGCCAGACGAATGAGAAAATCAGTGCTTTTACGGGAGCATCGAAGGAAATAATAATGCAGATAGAAAGATAACATAGACCCTGCCCAATATAGCCAAACGGGACAATAGAAAGAAAATCGGTTGTTATTCGTTGTATTTCAGGTTTTGGACTAAAGCTTTGACTGATTTCAGTAGAAAACAAAACAATACATAAACAGATAAAAATTTGGGCAATAAAAATAAATATTACCGCATTGAAAATCGATCGTTTGATGTGTTCGTACTGTTTTCTTTTGAGGTTGTAACTCAAGTAAGGTGCAAAAATCTTTCGAAGTGAAAAACAGCAGATAAACGCAATTAACTCCAACCGGGCTCCTATGCCATAGCCTGCAACAATATTGCTGCCAAATAACAGCATCTGATGGGCAATCACTGCAGCAGACAGCGGTTCAAGCAAAATTGAAATACTGGCAGGCAGAGCGACAGGCAGAAACAGCTTTGCAGCATGTTTATAGTATTTTAGCTTGAAAGAAGGGCGGGTCAGTAGGCCGAAATTATTCAGTGTAGCTACAGCTACAAAGAGCATGAAGGTTGAATTGCTCAGTACAGATAATGCTGCTCCCCTGATACCAAACTGTGTGATAAAAAACGGCAGCATCAGGGTATAAATAGCGGTGTTTATAATATTTAGCAGACTGGCAACCCAAACCATACCTGCAGCACGCAAAATGGTTGTTGTGATGAAAAGTGGAGCAGAAACAAAAAGAGCTGGCAGCCAGATATTCAGGTATTCAAGCACTGACTGATGAATATCTTCCGGTACCTGCAAGAGACTGTACAGATAGGGAAATACAGCCATCAGTCCCAGGCCAAGTACACCACCTGCCAGAGCAGAAGTTAAAAGCAGGCCATAGGTTGCATATTTTCTGGCTGACCGGACGCTGCCCCTGCTCCAGGCGCCGGAAATTTTCAGTACAACGGCATTGCTCATCCCGAACTGGAAAGATTGAACACAGAAGCAGAACGGGAAAATAATGCCTAATGCAGCCAGTTCAGGGCTGTCTATCTTGCTGATAAACCAGGCGTCGATACTGTAGGTCAGTACCACGAAGGAGAATTCGATGGCTCCCGGTGCAGAAAGCCTGACTATAGCTGGTATGGATAATCGCCGGTTATATTTGCGCGCTACGGTTGCATCAGCGTAAGACGAGTCAGCCGGGTGAAAAATATTCATAGGGAGCAGTTTTTCAAGACCGGATAGCGAGGCATCAAAAGGGTTAAGAATATGCCTCGTGTAGCAAAACTGCTTTTATATTTGCCTCATAGCGCGCTCAAGCTTGATGGCTGTAACGACTTAGTACTTTCTTGATTCCTGCGATTCCGGTTTTGATTTGCTCTGGTGTGCTGTTGGCAAAACCAAGTACCAGTCCCTGCTTCTTGTCTGTTCCAACAAAATAGCTGCTTAACTGCGAGCTCAGAATCCGGTTTTTTTGCAGCTCATCAAATATTTTTTTCTCAGGCAGCCATGCAGCAAACTCTAGAACGATATGCATACCCGCGCCGCCAGAGCAGACTGAACACCAGGGCTTCAGACTTTCGCATGCCGCCAGGATAGTTGTCATTTTTTCACTGTAACTCAGTCGCATACGCTTCAAATGACGGGAAAAGTGTCCTTCTTGCATAAAACTGGCAGTGACAGCTTGAGAGTGAAGAGGTGTTTCACCGGAATGCTCTGATTTGGCTTTGATAAAGGTATCGACCAGGCTTTCTGGTAAAACCAGATAGCCTAGGCGCAACGAGGGGAACAGTACCTTGCTGAAGGAGCCGATATAAATCACCTGTTGGTGCCGGGCTAATCCCTGCAGGCTGGCCAGCGGCCGATGAGCATAGTGATACTCACTGTCATAGTCGTCTTCCACAACCCAGCACTGCTTTTTCTGAGCCCAGTCCAGCAACTGCATTCTTCTTTCAAGTGAAAGCACTGACCCCAGCGGATATTGGTTCGCCGGAGTCACATAAACCAGTTTTGGTGATTGAGACATCTGCTGCAGTACATCAATTTGCATTCCGTGCTGGTCTACAGGGCAGGGATGAATACGGGCATCAGCTGCCTGCAGTGCCTTGCGTGCACCCATGTATCCAGGGTCTTCTATAACCGCATCATCGCCGGGATTGAGCAAAACCCGGGCACATAAATCCAGTGCCTGCTGTGCACCGGTAGTAATGACAATCTGGTTTACTTCGCATTTAACCGCACGGGATGTTCGCAAATAATCAGCCACGGCCTCCCGCAGAGGAAGGTAACCGGTGATATCACTGAACCCCATTAAATGCTGAAAACCAGCTGCAGGTGTTTGCTGGGCAAGCCGGTTCCATACCTTTGCCGGAAAGGCGTTCAGATCAGGCATTCCGACGCAAAAACACTGGTTACCCTGATGGCTGCTGATGCTTTGTTGCTGTAGCTGGCTGGCATAGTCTGAAAGATGGCCTGAAAGCTGAAGAGCTGGTTCGGCTGTTTTCTTGGACTTGCATGCTGCTGGAGCCAGATGCCAGTTTTCAGGCAGTTCGGCGGCTACAAACATTCCGGAACCTGGCTGGGACTGGAGATAACCTTCAGCAGTTAGCTGGTCATAAGCGGCCAGTACAGTATTGCGGCCAATACCCAGCTGCTTTGCAAGGGTTCGACTCGAAGGCAGGCGAAGCCCTCCCCGCATTTGACCATCGAGAATACGTTGCCTGAAGGTTTCATAGAGCTGCTGGAACAGCGGCACCTGTTGATCAGGTTGCAGGGTTATATCCCGGATTTCAGCCAGTGGCATTCTTTTTGGGTTCAAACTGGTTCCATTATTTTTTAAAAACCGGTTCTCTTCAGAGTACCAGATTCAACCTAACCTTCCATGCACACCATGCACACACTGCAACGAGGAGGGCAAAACATGAAAGAACTGGGTTCAACAGATAAAACCAGAATTCGCCGGGGACCAAAGCGTGCTGTTTTCGATCGCGCTATGTTGTATCAGATTTTTGATCAGGCTCATGTTGCCCATGTGGGATTTGCGGTGGATGAGCAATCTTATGTGATTCCGATGCTGTGCTGGAGGGTTGATAACCGGCTCTATATCCATGGCAGTAATGGCAGCAGGATGATTAAGGCTTTGACGGAAGGTGGGCAGTGTTGTGTTACTGCAACTTTGCTGGACGGGATGGTACTTTCAAAATCAGCCTTTCATCACAGCACTAATTATCGGTCAGCGGTAGTTTTTGGCAGATTCAGCAAGGTGACTGATGACGCTGAAATCAATGAGTCACTCAAGCTCTTTCTGGAGCATATTGCGCCTGGGCGCTGGGATAAAGTACGTCCGCCTTCTGAAAATGAACTCCGTGCCACGACCATACTTTCAATTGAGCTTGAAGAAGCTTCAGTCAAGGTTCGCACCGGAGGGCCTAATGAAGATAAGGAAGATATTGATTTACCGGTCTGGTCGGGGGAGATGGTAATAAGACAGAAGGTTGGGCAGATGATTCCCGATCAATATTCACCCGAAAATGAAGCAGCGCCTGATTACAGTGCCGCCTGGGGAGATCGTTGGGAACAGTAATAGGCTAACACTTAGAAGGAGTTGTGGTTTTCCCAAAAAGAATCGGGTTTTCTCTCGCTAGTGCCTGACAAATACATTCCACTGATGCGTCCGGTTCCAGCCGGGCAGTATCAATCTTGATCAGTGGTACTATGGGCATATCAAAATGGAAGAAGCCCTGCTGCTTTAATCGTTGGTATGTCTGTACGTCTCTCAATTTTCGGAATCTGGCCCTGTCTTTATTGGCCAGCCTTTCCTCAAGTATCGGTTCAGGACAGTGCAGCTGGATATAATGCACCTGTCCGCCAGCTTTCAAAATTATGCGTCTTAACCGTTCGTGAAAGTTGGTTGGAACCGATTTTTCCGTACAGAATGTGTGAATAAAGCTGAGTTGCTGGGCCGCTGCAAGCCGAAATGCATGTAACCAGATCATGTTTCGTAAGCGACAATAGGGTTGAGTGGCGTGGGCAAACAGCGGAGTCACTGCATCCAGACTGGCATGATTATGCCAGTTTGGCAGTTTCAGCCGCTCTGCCAGCTTTTGCGCAACGGTATATTTACCGACGCCAGGCAACCCGAAAAGAATGATAACAGTGAAGTTCTGTTGCGCAGGAACAGGCATGTTAATGACCATTCAAATTGATAAGCAGTAACATCGGTGCTCATATCACTCTTTTGATCAAACAGAGGTCAGTTTAGGTGACTTTTTAGGTGGCTTTATTTCTGGCAGTGAAGAGAGCCCCTGTACTTACAGAGGCCTGATGCTTAAAAAGCGTTACTGATATCCGATACATGAATGATCTGACAACCTGCGGTGCGGGCAGATTGCATACCGGGCTCGGAATCTTCTACCGCAATGGCTGTAGCGGGTGAAACCGATAACAGCTTGCAAGCCATCAGGTAAGGTGCCGGATGTGGCTTGTTATGGGCCACATCGTCGGATGTTATGGTGTGGTTCAGCACCTGAAGCAGAGGAAACCGGACAAGCATCCGGTCAACATGGGTACGACCGGATGAAGTAACCAGCGCCGAGGGTTTATTGTTATCCCTGACCCACTCCAGAAGAGCTTCAGCTCCCGGTATAAACTGGATCAGTTCATCCACATTGTTATCACGGCGATATTGCCGTTGAAGCTGACGAAACTGCGACGGATCAAAGTCATTTCCTGCTCGAAGTCGAAGCTCATCCAGAAACTCTGAAGACTTGCGACCATGGCCAATCCTGGCCAGTTCGTCATCGTAGTGAAAACCCATCTGTTCCGCTGCCCAGCCCCGGGCCTGAGTATAGAGCGGTTCTGAATCCAGCAGGGTACCGTCCATATCCAGCAGTAGGGCTGAGGCTGCTTCAAGTTGTTGTCTTAATGATTCTTTCATTGTTCTTTTATTGTCAGTACAGCAATCAAATATCTGACAGGAATCGTCCTAGCCTCCAAGATAGGCTTTGCGGACATCCTCATTCGCAAGAAGGTTAGCACCGGAATCCTGCAGTACGATCCGGCCGTTTTCCAACACGTAGCCACGGTCTGCCAGTTTCAGTGCCTGGTTGGCATTCTGTTCGACCAGAAAGATCGTGACACCTTCTTCCCGCAGTTTTTCAATAATCTCGAAAATCTGCTGAATAACGATAGGAGCAAGACCCAGAGAAGGTTCATCCAGAAACAGCAGTCGCGGTTGGCTCATTAATGCACGACCAATGGCTAGCATCTGTTGCTCTCCGCCAGACATAGTGCCACTGCGTTGCTGATAACGTTCTTTCAGGCGGGGAAACAGTTCGAGCACATGCTCAAGTCGTTCATCAAACGCCTCGTTCGGAGTGAAGTAACCGCCCATGTGCAGGTTTTCTTCCACAGTCAGGCGTGAAAAAACACGACGACCCTCAGGTACAATGGCGATGCCATCACGCATTATCTGGGAA
Source organism: Spongorhabdus nitratireducens (assembly GCA_947387575.1). Lineage (GTDB taxonomy): Bacteria > Pseudomonadota > Gammaproteobacteria > Pseudomonadales > Endozoicomonadaceae > CANDOC01. Next base: position 177,976 of record CANDOC010000008.1, on the reverse strand, counting down.
GTGTTCAGGCGGGTTATATCCTTGCCTTCAAACATAATCCGACCAGTTGTGGCATGAGGATCGCCACAGATGGTCATCAGCAGGGTGGTTTTACCCGCACCGTTGGCACCGATAAGTGTCACGATTTCACCAGGCCTGACATCCATGCTGACATTATCCAGCGCCTGAATTTTGCCGTAGTGAGTCGATATGTTTTCAAGGCTTAGCATTGCTGCTCTTTGTGAAGAAACACCAGCCTGGTCCGGTTTTACAGCTGCAACAGACATCAGGTTTCTCCCAGATAGGCTTTGATAACATCAGGATGGTTTTGCACACTTTCCGGTGTACCGCTGGCCAGTGGGCGGCCCTGGTTAATGACATAGATTCGGTCTGAAATGCCCATAACCAGCTGCATATCATGCTCGATCAGCAGTACAGAGACCTTATGATGATCTCTCAACTCACAGATCAGATTATCCAGCTCTTCGGTTTCTTTCGGGTTCAAACCAGCTGCAGGCTCATCCAGCATCAACAGATCCGGCCTGGTCACCATGCAGCGGGCAATTTCCAGTCGACGTTGCTGACCATACGCCAGATTACCGGCATTACGGTTAGCCATATCCAGCAGGTTTACCCGTTCCAGCCATTGCATAGCCTTATCGAGTGCCATGGCTTCACTGCGCCGGAATCCCGGCGTATTGAACAACCCTGCCAATAAACTGGTATTCATATGGCGGTGCTGGGCAACCAGCAAGTTTTCCAGCACGGTCATATCCTTGAACAGGCGAACATGCTGAAAGGTACGCACAATACCCTTGCGGGATATTTTATGACCGGGCAGACCGGCAATATCTTCGCCCTTGAAGCGAATAGTGCCGGCTGTGGGCTTATAAAATCCGGTCAGGCAGTTGAAGACTGTCGTTTTACCGGCGCCGTTGGGTCCAATAATGGAGATAATCTCGTCAGAGTGAACTCTCAGGGCAACATTATCGACGGCAACCAGTCCGCCGAAGCGCATATTGAGATCGGATGCTTCCAGTAGTGGCTGGCTCATATTACACCTCCCGGACCAGTTGATTGCCTGATGTCGTCAGGTTGTCTGACTGCATGCTGACAACGCCCTGTGGCTTGCGCTCGACTTCAATATGGGGGCGTTTCATTGGTAGCAGCCCCTGTGGCCGCCAACCCATCATGAATACCATCATCAGGCCGAACATCAGCATCCGGTATTCGTTAAATTCCCGGGCAAACTCCGGCAGTAGCGTCATAATAATGGCGGCCAGAACAGTACCGATCTGGGAACCCATACCACCAAGTACCACGATCGCCAGAATGATGGCGGACTCGATAAAGGTGAAAGATTCGGGACTGATAAAGCCCTGTCGTGCAGCAAAGAAGGTTCCGGCAAAACCGGCAAAGGCCGCACCAATGGTAAACGCCGAAAGTTTGACGGCTGTCTTGTTCAAGCCAAGCGATTGACAGGCAATATCATCTTCCCGCAGCGCTTCCCAGGCACGGCCGATCGGCATACGCAGCAGACGATTGATTACAAAGACCGTGGCAATAACCAGCAACAGTGCAACGAGGTAGAGGAAAATGACCTTGTAGCCACTGCTGTAATCAATACCAAAGAACTCATGGAACGGCACATTGCCTTCTTCCTTGGCGCGGCGTGAGAACTCCAGTCCGAACAGATCTGGCTTGGGGATCTGGCTGATGCCGTTCGGGCCTCCGGTCAAGTCGGTCAAGTTATTCAGCAGAATCCGGATAATCTCACCGAAGCCGAGGGTAACAATGGCCAGATAGTCTCCACGGAGTCGCAATACCGGAAAGCCGAGAATAAAGCCAAAGAATGCAGCCAGCAGACCACCTGCCAGCAAACCGGTCCAGAAATCGATGCCGAAATACATATTCAGCAAGGCATAGCTGTAGGCACCTACGGCATAGAAACCGACATAACCCAGATCCAGCAGGCCGGCCAAACCGACCACTATATTCAGGCCCAGTCCCAGCATAATGTAGATCAGGGTCAGGGTTGCCAGGTCGACAGAACCTCTGGAGGCAAAGAATGGCCAGATCATCAGGCCGGCAACCAGAAAGCAGAGTGCAGTGGTCTTCAAGCCGGATAGCTGAGAAGTTGTCTTTACTTTCTCGGAAATACTGGTGGGTACAGCATTGCCCATAGATGAGCGGGTGTTTTGCCAGCCTTGAGATATCTCATTCCGAAAAAACTGAAACAGGAAGACAATCACTGCACCGCTGATTATCCAGGATAACCGGGTGCCCTCAGCAACCTGAATAACAAGTTCAGTGCCGTTTGATTCCAGCGTCAGGCCCAACAGCATGGACGTCAGCAGTAACAAGACAAAGGTAGCCGCAATGGCGTTGAAGAAACGTGTTTTCATGCGCCACACTCCTACACTTTTTCAACTTCAGGCTTGCCGAGCAAACCGGTTGGTTTGAACAGCAGAATCAGTACCAGCAGGGAGAAAGCGACAACGTCTTTATATTCCGTGCTGAAGTAGCCGGCAGTAAAGGCTTCTGTTATGCCAAGGATCAAACCACCCAGCACTGCTCCGGGAATACTGCCGATGCCGCCCAGTACTGCGGCGGTGAATGCCTTGAGTCCGGCCATAAAGCCGATGTAGGGATTGATAACGCCGTAGTACATGCCCAGCAGTACACCGGCCACTGCTGCGAGTGCAGCGCCCAGCACAAATGTCAGGGCAATAATGCCGTTGGTGTTGATACCCAGCAGGTTGGTCATACCCTGATCTTCAGCGCAGGCTCGGCAAGCGCGCCCCATCCGTGAGCGTGAGATGAACAAAGTCAGTGCCGTCATGCTGATAAAGGTGACAACAAATATCAGCACCTGCATGTACGACAAGGTTGCGCTAAAGCCGTCAGCAGGACCAATCGTCCAGCCACCGGTAATCAGGCTAGGCATTGCAATATCTTTGCTGCCCTGAGCCAGTCGAACATAGTTCTGCAGGAAGATGGACATACCGATAGCGGATATCAACGGAATCAGACGATTTCCGCCCCGTAACGGACGATAGGCGATTCGTTCGATACTCCAGCCATAGGTGCTGGTGATAATAATGCTGACCAGAAAAGCGCCGAGCAGCATCAAAGTGACGCTGTCGATACCGATCATGGCCAGCCCGGCCATCACAATAAACGCTACATAGCTGCCGATCATATAGATCTCGCCATGCGCAAAATTGATCATTCCGATGATGCCGTAGACCAGGCTGTAGCCTATGGCGATAAGTGCGTAGGTGCTGCCGACGGTGAGCCCGTTCAGCAACTGCTGGATAAAGTAGTAGGCTGATTCTGGCATATTGTACTGCTTTTAGTATTTCCGTTCTGGCCGTCTTTTAGACGTACCGTGACGAATATTTTTTTATTGGTAGCAACGGTGAGCTGCCTGCTCAGATCGAAGCATACTTGATCCGTATTGGTACGTATAGGTCTGTAGCGAAACTTGCGGCTGTCGACTACTTTGATTTTTATGAATCATTTCAGTGTATTGCGGTGCCATGGCTTCACTGTTTCTGGCAATACCCGATCTTGAGCTCAAAGTGCAGCCTCATGTCACCTTTGCCGGATTCAAGGCTGAGGGTAGTTTGCTGCCCATAGAGTCACTGGATTTCAGAATCATGCGCCCGATCGGAATGCAGATCGGCAATCTTCCCAATCAGGACGCAGCTCATCTGAGATTTACGCCACTAAAGGTCGTACGCCAGCGGGATGAAGCCTCGGAAAATATCCTTTCTTATCTGCTGATGCCGGGAAAAAAAGGCTTTGAGTGCTGCTTTTATAAGTGCCGGTTGTTAACCATGAACTCCGGAGAGAAAGCCATTTGCCCTTTTTTTAATGTGGATATTTTTGGTTGCCGGATAATTAACCTGAACTATGACTTGCGGGGAGACAGTTTCGTTGAAACCTTTTATCTGGCTTATACCCGAATGTCCATGTGGGGTTGCAATTATGATGAGATGGTTGAGGGGATGCCTACCGGAATAAAGAAAACCTGGGCCTATGATCTATCGTCCGGCAAGGCCCAGTCTCGACGAAAGGGTAAATAGAGAACAGTTATGAGCAATAAAGGTTGCTGCTGAGTATCACTGAATCAGCTTGAGGCTTTGTTTCCGGGTCATAACATAAGCGACCTTTTCATAATAATAAGCCGCTTCATTAATAAAAATTGGAAAGCCGGCTTGCCCTGTATGGGGTAACTCTTCGCCCTCAAACGTATAGAAAGACAGGTCGCCGGGTTTTAGATACTCAAAATCCCGGTCCTGTAGGTTCTGATGAACCATTGCATTGATATTTCCTGAACTGCCTGCGGGGTAAGGGATTTTCTCGATGGATTGATAAACAGTCAGTTCATCAGAAGTGATGCTAGTTTGTTGTTCAGACGACAGCTGCAGAAATTCCACTAGCTTGTGAATAACCTGCTCCGTCATATCAAACAAATCCTGTCGTATCACACCGTTAGGAATAGGGCCGACTTCGATAGCCAGGCCAAAATGGGAAATACTGTTCAGGACACCGTTTGCCCGTTGTGAGTCACTGACAATAATGCGAACTTCCGGGTATGTCTGCTGGACAAAAGCTGCTGCCTGTAAATTCAACAGTTGGCCTTCACGTACAATCAGTGTCATACCCATGTTCGACGTAGTGCTGTGAAGATCGATGATAAAACGGTCATCTACAGGTTTTGGTCCGAGCAGATCATTTATTTCCCGCGCCCGCTGATGTTCATAGCTATCGGTATAACCAGTTGTGTAACTATCAACATCCTGCGTTTGTAAAATCTCGTCAGAAAAAGAGCGGTTCAGATCGGAATCGATAAACCGGACTGACTTTTTATGGGCTTCCGGATTGGCTAGCAGAAAATCGACAGGAATTGAGCTGGCAGCGAAGGTCTTTTGGTTTTGCAGTTTGTGAATCAGATACGGTCCAAGAAACTCATTACCGTGGGTTCCACCGACAATGGATATATTCTTTATCATTTAAAAGACCGCCTCTGTTTTCTGCTCAGCAGAATCCATTTTGCTTGGGAAATTTGATCGTCAGTTTTCTGGCAGCATAGATGCTGGTTCCAATAACGCAAAAGCGGCAAATACCATGAATAGTATCTGCCGCTTGTATGAGGCTAATTAACCATTTTTATTAATTTAATGGTGTTTTTGAGCCATCAGAGTGCCATTCGTAGACCACAAAGTTGAAGTCTTTCAGATCACCCTTTTTGTCAAAAGCCAGAGAGCCTGTCGGAGTCGAGAAAGAGGCGCTGCGCAGGGTAGCAGCGATTTCTGTCGGATCTTCGCTTTTAGCCAGTTTCATACTGTCGGCCATAACCTGTACCGCAGAGTATGAAGGGAATACAAACGGGCCGGTGGCATCCTGTTCTTTTGCCTGGAAAGCATCAACCAGCGCCTTGTTGGCGGGATCCTGATCAAAGCTCTTGGGCAGGGTTACCAGCAGACCTTCAGAGGCTTTGCCGGCAATGGCAGAGATGTCCTTGTTGCCGACACCTTCCGGGCCCATAAACTTGGCATCCAGCTTCTGGTCAGCACTCTGACGCAGAATCAGACCCAGCTCCGGGTGGTAGCCGCCGTAGTAAACGAAGTCGACATCTTCTTTCTTCAGTTTGGCGATCAGAGCGGAGAAGTCCTTATCGCCTGCAGTGACACCTTCAAACAGCACTACATCGATGCCGGCTTTTTCGACGGTTTCTTTAACAGCGGTGGCAATACCTTCACCGTACTGCTGCTTGTCGTGGACAACAGCCATACGCTTGGGCTTGATGCTCTGGGCAATATAACGGCCGGCAGTCGGGCCTTGCAGGCTGTCGAGGCCAATGGTACGGAAGATCATTTCATAACCGCGGGAGGTGATGTCCGGGCTGGTGGAAGCCGCGGTAATCATCAGAATGCCCTCTTCCTCATAGATATCGGAAGCCGGCTGGGTAGATGAGGAGCACAGATGCCCCACCACAAAGCGAATATCTTCATTGACGATTTTGTTGGCAACCGCAACAGCCTGTTTCGGGTCGCAGGCATCATCAAACCGGATAGCTTCCAGCTTTTTGCCGTTCACACCACCGTTCTTGTTGATCTGTTCAACCGCCATTTCAGCACCGATAAACTGCATGGTGCCATACTGGGAAACCGGCCCGGATTCAGGCCCTGCCAGTGCAATCTTGATGGTGTCGGCCTGGACCATACCAGCGGTCAGGGTTAAAGCAGCACCAAAACCGGCCAGGGTCTTGTGGAATGTTTTGATCATAAGCGCACTCACTTGGTGTTGTTATTATTGCGTTCCCTACTGCGAAGGCTGTTGCCGGAAAATGCAGCAATCAATATCCCTTATGATGCACACTGCACTTCTTCGCTCATGGCTTTTTATTATGCTGAAGCTGTTTATTGTTTTATTGCAGCTGAATTCATTCTACGTATTTTTACTTGAAAGCAAAGTGTCGTGTTTAATCCTGGTGCAATCTTTTTGTGAATTGGAGTGATAAAGAGGTAGTACAAGAAGAGCTAAAGCGCTTTCACAGGCTATGAAAGCGCTTGTAAAACAGATCAGGGCTTGATGGTTTTCACGCCATCTTTGGTGCCCAGAAACAGCACGTCAGCAGGACGGGCTGCAAACAGGCCGTTTGTGACGACACCAGTAATCTGGTTGATAGCCGCTTCAGTTGCTTTCGGGTCGATAATTTCCATATTCCAGACATCCAGAATAATGTTGCCGTTATCGGTTACAACACCTTCACGGTAAGCCGGATCACCACCCAGTTTTACGATTTCACGACCCACATGGCTGCGTGCCATCGGAATCACTTCTACCGGCAGCGGGAATTTGCCCAGAACACCAACCAGCTTGCTTTCGTCTGCAATGCAGATGAACTCTTCGGCCACGGCGGCAACAATCTTTTCCCGGGTCAGGGCTGCACCACCGCCTTTGATCAGGTGTAGCTGGTCATTGGACTCATCAGCACCGTCTACATAGAAACGCATGTTGCTGACAGAGTTCAGGTCATAGACCGGGATACCATGGCTTTTCAGACGCTCGGCAGAAGCCTCAGAGCTGGCAACTGCACCGTCAAAGTCATCCTTCAGCTCGGCCAGCATATCGATAAAGAAATTGGCGGTTGAGCCGGTGCCGATACCCAGAATCATATCGTCTTCCAGATGAGGCTTGATCAGCTCGATAGCGGCACGGGCAGTGGCTTGCTTCAGTTCGTCCTGGGTCATACTGCGGTCCTGAAAAGTATGGGTGTTTAAAGCGGGGATTATAACGGAGTTGAGGCGGGCTGGAGAAAGTAAAAAATTGTTTTCTTCTGCAGATATTAGAGTGGCTATGCCGACTATCGGGATAGATGCCGCTCAGGCTGCGTTTTGTCTATGCTTCTGTCTTTGCGGCCTGCTTTGCACTTAGACGGGAGTCCATCACATGCAAAAAAAACAACTGTGTGGTTGGCGTAGTTTTCTGTTGGTCTATTTATGTGCTTTGTTTACTGTCTCATCATCATGGGCAATGGTTTTTGTTCTTCCTGATGGAGTGAAAGTTACAGTCGAGCAGAAGTTAGATGATGGCAACATTGTTGAAAATCATCATATTGAAACAGTGTCTGGAGATGAAAAGCTTGAATTGAAACTGTTCAAGGAAGAAAAGGGCTACTTGGAGACAGAAGCTTATAAGCACTCTAACAGAAATGGTGTCGGATTTATTTGCTTATCATCCAAGTCAGAAGAAAAGTGCACTGGACCTGTCAGATACAAGGGGCGAGTGGAAGTCGTTGTTATTGGTGTAGATTCTGAATCTGATTTAAGCACGTTATTGTTGCCGGACAGGATGAAGGCATCCTGTTTACAGCAATCCTCTCGCTCATCCAGTGATGGATATCTGGATGTCACAGTTCCCTCTTCAAAATCAATGGCTCATTTTTACTGTTCTGATATTCCAAGAAACAAAGTTGACTTCAGACAGCTTTTGATTCGTGGTGCTGATGAGCAAGCGATTTGTGTTCCCGGCCGTTTATTACCTGATCAAAAAGCGGACATGTTCTCTGCTATTGTCATCCGATTCAAGCCTAATGATAGTAGTTATCCTGTGGAGCTGTTTGTGCATCTGGCTGATGTCCCACGGGTACAGGAAGCTCAGGCAGCCTTGACCGAAATGTCCACGGTTCTTAGAAAATCTGAAATGTTTGATAAATTAAAGGCAAAAGCTCTGCCTTTAAGGGGAATGTCACTGAATGACGAGTTTAGGAAAAAAGGCACTTGGGGGTTTTCACGGCTTATACAGCGTGCTGTGGCATCCTACTATTATGGTTACTTTCCAGGCTCTTTGTTCCCCAGCTTTGATGATATTCCTAGAGAGGGAATACCTGCCAAAACTATCCTGGAAACGGTGAAGTTACTTGCATCAGAAGAAAACAAAGAATGGGTTGAAGGACTGATTTCGGGGTCAATCTACAGTGGAGATTTAGCGCACTACAGGTTTTTGGGTGAGGGCTTCACCTGTTTTGCTCATACCAACTTGATTCAGCGTCATCTGAATGTCAGTGGTGCCTATTTTGAAGATCAGGTTGTCAATATGCTGCTGAACATGCTGCATGCGCCCAATATGCCCGTACAGCCTAAAAAAGTTGTCTCTGAAGACAGTGATGAAGAAAGCTCTGATGAGCCTGCAAAGGTCGTGGTGACAGATCCAACAGGTGAAGGTGATCTTGGGGTTGGCTTTGATCAAGACTTGTTTAGTTCACGTCCGTCAGGTGTTATCACGCCAGGAGGAACAGATAGCATCAAAGCCGCCTTGCTCGCTTGCAGGAACGTTGCAACAAGAAGTCCTCGCTATAAGGGAATAAAGCGGTTTGAAGTTATTGTTCCCAGAACAGCACACCCCGCTTTTCGTAAGGGTGCTGAAGCTTGTGGTATGGATCTGATTTATGCTGAAGTGGATAAGACAACCTTCAAGGTGGATACTGATGATGTGCGTGCAAAAATTAACCACAGCACTATTCTGATTGTTGGCTCGGCATTCAGTTACCCGCATGGTGTCGTAGATAACATCAGTGCTCTGGCTGATTTGGCTAGAGAGTTTGGGCTTTTCCTGCATGTTGATGGCTGTCTGGGCGGTTTCCCTCTTCACTGGTTACAGGAAATAAGACAGGCTCAGCTGAAGGAGGGTGTGCAGGAGGGTGACGATGATCTTGTTTCAGAAGTCCCGCTTTTTGATTTCAGTATTCCCGAAGTAACCAGTATTTCAATTGATACCCATAAATATGGTTACTCGCTGAAAGGAAGTTCGGTCATCCTTTTCAGAACGAAAATGCTAAAAGATGCTTTGGCTTTTGTAGAGCATGACTGGCCGGGTGGATTTTATCTGACAACGAATCAGCAGGGCAGTACTTGTGTTGGTAACTTTACAGCAGCCTGGATGGCATTGCTGAAAACCGGAAAGGCAGGGTATGAGATGCTGGCTTATGAGTTACATCACAGAACCAGAGATTTTGCAGAAATAATTGGCTCTTATCCTGAACTGGAAGTGATCGGTGTGCCATACACTCAGGTTTGCTTTAAGGCAAAAGATAAGTCAGGAGTCAGCATTTTGCATGTCAATGACTCTCTGAATGAAGATGGCTGGCAACTTACTGTTTGTCAGAATCCGCCAGTACTTCGCTTTTGTGTGACCGGGCCTCAGATCCAGAATGGTAATATTGTCGAGCGCTTTGAGGCATCTATGAGGAAAGCTGTCGAGCATGCAAGAGTAAAAGGTACCCGCGAAAAAGCTAATTCAGCCAGTTTCTATGGGTTGGCTAAGTATGGGGTAAATCTCGAATCTCGTGAAAACAAAGAGGCATTTGCCAAAACAGCGATACAATTAATGGGTGCATCCAGTAACCAGCCTGACGACTCTATAGTGGAAGACTTCAAGCAGAACTGGAAGCGGGAGCTTTATAGTTTGCTGGGTATCACTGAGCTAGAGCATCCGCATTGTGGTCGTCCGGATGCCTTTTTATTGGGACCTTTTATGGGTAGGCCTCTTGTACAGCCAGTACTCTAGATATTGTCATCAAAGAAAGGATGGATATGCGAACCTAAATATCTATCCTTTTCCTTACTATCATATCGATTCAGAGTGATCTCATACCTTATAAGTACACCGTTCTAGAAAGTTAATGGCATTTCATTAGAATACAGGGCAACGGAAGACCATTCTGCATGCAGAAGCGGTTTTACAGCAGCCACAATAAAAACAGTGAAGTGCCATGCCTGACCAGTACATCCGCAAGATCCTTGAAGCTCGCGTCTATGATGTGGCTGTCGAAACCCCGATTACTGTTGCCCCGTTTCTGACCCAGCGTCTGAATAACGACATTCTGATCAAACGCGAAGATCTGCAGCCGGTTTTTTCTTTCAAGATTCGTGGTGCCTATAACCGCGTGGCGAGATTATCAGAGGAAGAGAAAGCGAAGGGTGTAATTGCTGCATCAGCAGGTAATCATGCCCAGGGCCTGGCGCTGGCAGCAAAGCAGTTGGGTATTAAGGCTGTGATCGTTATGCCTCGCACGACACCGGAAATTAAAGTGAAGGCGGTGCTGGCCCGTGGTGCCGAAGTGGTTCTGGAAGGGGATGCTTTTGATGAAGCGCTGGCTCATGCCATGAAATTGGTGGATGAGAACGGCTATACCTTTGTTCATCCCTATGATGATGTGGATACCATCGCCGGTCAGGGCACAATTGCAATGGAAATCCTGCGTCAGCACCCGGACCCGCTGGATGCGATTTTTATTCCGGTAGGTGGTGGCGGTCTGATTGCTGGCGTTTCGGCCTATATCAAATATATCCGCCCGGATATTCGTATTATCGGTGTTGAGTATGAAGAGTCAGCTTGTTTGAAAGCTGCGCTTGAGGCCGGTGAACGAGTGATATTACCGCATGTGGGTATCTTTGCTGACGGTGTAGCTGTAGCTCAGATTGGTAAAGAAACATTCCGCATCTGTCGTGAATGTGTCGATGAGGTGATCACTGTAAATGCTGATGAGATCTGCGCAGCCATCAAGGATACTTTTGACGACACCCGATCTGTAACCGAGCCGGCAGGAGCCTTGGGAATTGCGGGAATAAAGAAGTACGTGCAGCAGAATAAGGTGAAAGGACAGACATTACTGGCGATTGAAAGTGGTGCCAATATCAACTTTGATCGACTGCGCTATGTTGCCGAACGGGCAGAGCTGGGTGAGAAGCGTGAAGCCATCATGTCAGTCTCTATTCCTGAGCGCCCTGGTAGTTTTAAAGCCTTCTGTGAAGCCATTGGCAGACGCAATATTACTGAATTCAACTACCGCTATCACAGTACTGAAAGTGCCAGCATCTTTGTAGGTGTCCAGACTCACCCTGAGAAAGATCCACGGGAAAAACTGCTGGAGGAGCTTAACAGTAAAGGCTACCAGGCTCAGGACCTGACCGAAAATGAGCTGGCCAAGCTGCATATTCGCCATATGGTGGGTGGTCATGCTGCCAACGTTGAAAATGAAGTGTTATACCGTTTCGAATTCCCCGAGCGCCCTGGTGCTTTGCTAAATTTCCTGAACAAACTTGGAGAGCGCTGGAATATCTCCATGTTCCACTACCGTAACCATGGTGCTGCCTATGGCCGGGTGGCTGTCGGGCTACAGGTACCCACAGGAGAGCGGCGGGATGTTGAGGCATTTCTGGACGAGATCGGTTACTACTATCGGGAAGAAACCGGTAACCCGGCATACGAAGCATTTCTGGCATAGATGCCCGGGCAATAGTCAGCTGAGAAATAACAATTCAGGTCGTCAATCTCTTGATGCAGCCTCATAAGCCAAAAGCTTATGAGGCTTTAGCTTCTCTGGTTCCCAGGGAGGCTTGCATCAGAGCACATAACTCGTCGACTCTTTCCGGCCTGACATACAGCTCCTGATAGCTTTCAATCAGATATTTTTTACCGGATTCTGTCAGTGTGAATGCGCCTATGTCCGCGGTAGAAAGTGGACTTTTGAAGCTAATCAACCCGGCTTCCAGTAGATCACGTTCAGAGATGCCAAGCAGTGCTTCAAGTTCTCCGAATGACATGAAACCGTCATTCTTCAACTGTACAGCGGCCTTATCTCTCTCAATAAAGAATTCTTCGGTCAGACTCATTTATTAACTTCAGATATCATGCAGGTGATATTCAATTCTGTTCAGCAACTGGTTCATGACACCATGCCGAATAGAAAGAATAATGACACCACGCAGAAAACATTTTGCTTGAATTGTCGCAGTAAAAAATGCAAGACAATCACCCAGTCCAGCTTTCTGTATCCAGCCAATCCGTTCACTCGGCAGCATATGCCGAATTCCGTTTCTTTCAACCCATCCAAGCCAGTTTAAACCGGGAATACAGATATCATGGTTTGCTGTTGCTGTCAGAAATTCAAGCTCCAGCTTTTCGTCTGATATTTTGTCTTCTGTTTCCAGATAACTCAGGCCTTTTCGTGCAGCCTTCAGAAAAGTCAAAATATCCTGCTCTGCTGGAAAGTTGACCAGCATAACCGCGATATTTTCAATATGGCTGTACCAGAATAACTGCGATAACCAGTTGCTCGGGAGTTCACTATAACCATAGTAAGCACCGGCCAGCTGACCATAGATGGCTGCTGTCGTATCGGCATCATCACCCAGATTGGCGGCCATTAAAGCGCCCTGCTCGAAACTATCGCTATGCAGAAAACACCATAAGGCGGCTTCCAGTGATTCAACAACAAAGCCACTGCCTTTAATATTATCGACAGACTTCTCGCTTAAGTGGCCGTTGGCTAACTGTTTGATATCAGGATGCCAGTCTGCCATCTCTGCCGTCATTTCACGTCCAAACTCAAATAGCAGCTGCTGCTTGTCTGGTGTCTGCTGTGAACAAAGTAGTTTCTGCAGGTAATAGCAGAACAGCTGGCAAGCCTGAATGCAGCGAATTTCCCCGTGCGTTGTCCGGCTGGAAACAGCTGCAGCATCCAGTAATACAGGGAGCGGTTCAGCGTGATGAAACAGGGCAATGGGAGCAATGCGCATCAGACTACCATTGCCTGCGCTCCATTCATCGGTACTACCGGCCAGGGGGTTGGCTGTTATTGTGTATCGTTGCAGAGCTTTGCTGACAGTGGAACCGATATCAAAACAGCTGCCGGTAGAAGAGTTTTCCCCGTGCTGTTGCCAGCGAACATAGCGATTGATTTGATCATCCGGGTCATTTTCGCCAGTAGCCAACAGACTGTCGGCCAGACAAAGCATCATGGAAGTATCGTCAGTCCATTGCCCTGATTTCAGATTAAAAGGGCCGCCACCACAAAGACCGGTTAATGGCTCAAAGGATCCCCGTTCCCTGAATTCAACGGTTGTCCCCAGCGCATCCCCCAGAGCCAGTCCCAGCAATGCCCCCTTGGCTCGATCCATCGGAGAGATAGAAGTTAATCCTGTCATCATGACTTCCAGATTTTATGTCCGGCTGGTTATTTGAATTTTATCTTTGCTGACTCAGTAGCGCTTTGATTTCCTGCATTTCCCTGTGGATATCCTGCAGTGATGGCTCGCCTGAGTCCGCCTGTTCCTCTTGCCGGATTTGTTGTCTTTCCTGCTCAAGTACATTGACGACAATACCGATGATCATATTAAGAAAGGCGAAAGCGGTGAAAAAGATAAAGCTGATATAGTAGGCCCAGCTGAGTGGGTACACTTCCATTGTTTCGTACATGACATCCGTCCAGTCCTCGAAAGTCATGACTCTGAACAGTGTCAGGATACTGATGGCGATGTCACCCCACAACTCGGGATTAATCTTGTAAAAAAACGTGCTGCCGACAGCGGCATAGATATAGAAAATTATAAACATCAGTAGCATCACGTAACCGAGTTGTGGCAGTGCCTTGACCAGAGCACCCAGTAGCAGGCGCAGCTCGGGTATCATCGATACCATACGCAGTACCCGGAAAATCCTGATCAGGCGACCGACAAGGGCAAGCTCGGTATCTTCAGCCGGAATCAGGCTGACGACGACAATGATGGTATCGAAGATATTCCAGCCTGATTTGAAAAAGTGCCGCTTGTTCTCTTCCGCCAGAAATCGAATGGTAATTTCAATCAGAAAAAACAGAGTGATTCCCCAGTCGAGAATGGCGATGATCCGACTCATGGCATCCGGAATGGGGAATGTTTTTACCCCGATAACCATCGCCGAAAAAATAATGATGCTGATAACAAATAGCTCGAATAACTTGTTCGAGCGTATTACCTGAAAGCGTGCCTGAAGCGTGTTGTTATGCGACTTGCCAGGAGACTCGTTAGGAGGATTGCTAGGAGAAGTGTTAAGAGAATTATTATGAGAGTTATCAAGAGAATTGGTTTGCATGCTACCTGCTAATTAGATTTTGTTCTTTCCTGATAGAATTTTAACCTTGATAACAGATCAGATATAGATCAAAAAGAGGCATGAAATATCGCTTATTTGTCGGTTACTTCATAAAAGTCATATGAAAAGGATGGTAAAGTTATCTTATCTGCAGATGTTGTTTTAGGACAGTTTGCAGGCGACAGGTCGTACATAATAATGATGAGGGGGAATAAACATGTACGAGAAACTATTTCTTGCCAGTCTTGGTACCTATGCCCGTTATGAAAAACTGGGTAAGGAAGGTCTCAAGTTTTTTGATGCGCTTGTTGAAGAGGGGGAGTCTGTCAACGAGCGAGCGAGTGACAAGCTTGATGACATTAAAAGCCAAACAAAAAGCCGGCTCCAGGAACAGCTGGACAAAGTGAAGGACCTGTTAAATCTGCAGGATACTCACTCTGAAGTTGAAGCGCTGACTAAACAGGTTGAAGCACTGGCTGTATCCGTCAAAGCCCTGAGTGCCCGGGAAAAAATGCTGCGGGAAGAAATTGCCCAGCTGAGCACCAGCACCAAAAAGGCGCCGGCGCCCAGAAAAAAAGTAGCGGCGACTAAAGTCACCACTGCCCGCAAAACCTCAACCAAAGCAAAACCGGCTCCTGCCAAGACTGCAATAGCCAAAGCGGTGACGGCCAAATCCAAAGCAGCATCCTGATGCTTTGCCAGAGCTTGATCGCAATCAGGCTCTGGTAGTTGATTCTGAAACATCAAAACAGAAAAGGTATGAGGCTGTTTCTGGTCTGTCCCGGGTCTGTGGAATATTGCTGAAAGGCTACAGGGTCGATAGCATAGCGGGAATTTGAAACTAGCAGGTACCCGCTTTGTACTCAGTGTTGTTTTTATGCACGGGAAACTCAGCCCGTTCACAGCTGGCAGAAGTGATGTTTCGGCATATGGCTGATGGCTCGGCTGAAGTATTCAGTGCCGGTACAGATCCACAAACGATCGACCCCCGGGTATATGAAACGCTTGAGCAGAGGGGAATACCCTGTGGCGAGCTTTCCAGCAAAACCATTGAGCAGCTGCCGCAGCAATCTTTTGATTATGTGATTTCCCTGTGTGATAAAGCCAAGGATGAGTGTGAGCTTTACCCACCGTCACAGGCACTGATGCACTGGGATTTGACCGACCCAAAACCCCTGTCAGGTATTGCGCCTTTTACTGCCGCTGCAGATGAACTGGAAGAACGGATCAGGCTATTTCTGAAACTTAATACCGGTGCTGAAACATTAAATCCGTCGATACCCACCGAATTCTTTAAAATTCTCAGTGACAATACCCGTCTGCGTATTCTGATGCTGATTGAAGATGAAAAGGAACTCTGCGTTTCTGATCTTGCAGACGTCATGCAGGAAATCCAGCCCAAGATATCACGCCACCTGGCTCAAATGAGAAGTCTGAAAGTTTTGGATGTAAGACGACAGGGACAACAAATGTTTTACAGACTGGCTGATGATTTGCCATTGTGGGCGGCGCAAGTATTGCAAACCGTGCGCATGGGACAACCGGGATATATCAATTCAGAAAAAAAACGACTGAAAATAAAAGCGTTGTCGAAATTGGAGCATAAGCCGAAATTGGAACAAAAACCGAAGCTGGAACAAAAACAACCGGCATCAGTATGACAACTTTTGCATGATACCTGCATAAGTGTGAGATTATCACTTTATAACAAATGTTTGATCCCTTAAGATTCGAAACTGTCTCAACACATTACTTGTCATAAAAGCGTCGTTTTCAGGGCTGAATAACGATGCTTCCTATGGCTTTTGAGCACACACAAGAAAAAGACGAATTGAGGGGACTATTATGAAAGTGCGTTTGGTCACGCGCACACTGATCAGTGTTGCTGTTGCAGCCGCTGTCAGTGGAACAGCCATTGCTGAAGAAGTTGTTGATAAAGGCGTTACCCTTTCCATTGGTGGTGCCTATAACGATTACGACAGTCAGCGTGGTATTGATAACGCTCTTGCACCTCAGCTGGGGCTGGGTTATCGCTTTAATGATCGTTACAGCCTCGAAGCTGTGTATTCCGAAAAAAAGACTGACCTGAAAAACAGCAGCAATGATGTTCGGGTCAAAAACTACCGTCTTGATGGCTTTTATGACCTGTCACCCTGGTCTGATGGCCTGACACCTTACATCGTTGCCGGTATCGGTGAAATTGATGAAGCGGTTCAGCATGGCAAGGACCGGGATGATACCCGCGTGAATGGCGGTATTGGTTTGCGTACAGCGCTTTCTCCATACCTGTCTCTGCGTGGTGATGTTCGGGCTGTTCGCAGTCTGGACTACCATCAAACTGAAAGTATGCTGAATGTTGCCCTGACCTGGACTTTTGGTACTCCGGGCAAGCCGGCACAACAGCCAGCTCCGGCACCAGCGCCTGCTCCTGCTCCCGAGCCGGTAAAACAGCCGTTGGATTCTGATAACGATGGTGTTATCGACAGTAAGGACCAGTGCCCTGACACCGCTCCGGGCGTTGTCGTCAATGAGCTGGGCTGTGCACCGGCCGAGAAGATTGACCTGCAGGTTGAATTCGACTTCGACTCTGCGGTTATTCGTTCCGAAGCGGTCAGCCGTATTGCCGCCATGGGTGATTTCCTGAAGCGTCATCAGGATGTTCGAATCCGTCTGGAAGGACACACTGACAGTACCGGTCCTGCAGCGTACAACAAGCGTCTGTCCCAGAAGCGGGTAGACTCTGTACGACAGATGCTGATCAGTGACTATGGTATTGATGGCAGCCGTATTGATGCTGTCGGCTTTGGTGAAGAACAGCCTCTGGCAGATAACGGTACCCGCGAAGGTCGTCAGGATAACCGTCGTGTTATCGCAGTAATTCTGTAATCTGCAATAAAACTGCCTATTGAAAGAAGCCTGCATACCTAAGGTGTGCGGGCTTCTTTTAGTTATAACTTCAGCCAGCGTTTCTGACGTCCCTTGATATTTGGCAAGAGATCTTGAAAACAAATATATACGAATATACGTATATATTTGTTTTTCGTGCAGCTATACTCTCATCAAAAATTTTCACAGCCCTTTGTCTGTCAGTTTGAGTTTATTGGGTCAATCAAGTTAAAGGGCTGTTTGTCACAGCGGGAGTAATAGCACCATGACGATTAAAATCGGAATTAATGGCTTTGGTCGTATTGGACGACTGGTAATGCGTGAAGCTTTCACTGATAAAGAATTCAGTGTCGCTCGAATCAATGATGTTGCAGGTGATCCAAAAACGCTGGCTCACCTGCTGCAGTTTGATTCTGTGCATGGTCAGTGGGACAAGAGTGTGGAATCAACTGATTCAACGGTTGTTATTGATGGTCAAACGGTTCAGTGCACTCACGAACGGGAAATTGGCAAGGTTGACTGGTCTGACTGTGATGTCGTAATTGAAGCGACCGGTGTCCACAAAATCAGAAAGCTGCTGGATCAATACCTGCAACAAGGCGTTAAAAAAGTTGTGGTATCCGCACCGGTAAAAGACGAATCTGTGCTGAATGTAGTGATGGGGGTGAATCATCATCTCTATGACGCTGAAAAACACGACATTGTGACTGCTGCTTCCTGCACTACAAACTGTATGGCTCCCGTCGTTAAAGTGATCCAGGAAAAACTGGGTATCGACCGTGGTTCAATGACAACTATTCACGATCTGACCAATACCCAGACTATTCTCGATGCACCACACAAGGATCTGCGCCGGGCACGGGCCTGTGGCATGTCACTGATTCCGACCACAACCGGCTCAGCCAAGGCGATTACAGCAATCTTCCCGGAATTGACCGGCAAGCTGAATGGACATGCGGTCCGGGTTCCTCTTGCCAACGCTTCTATCACCGACATGGTGTTTGATGTGCAGCGCGATACCACTGCAGAAGAAGTGAATGAACTCTTGAAAGAGGCAGCTGAAGGAGAACTGGCTGGTGTCCTGGGTTATGAAGAGCGTCCTCTGGTTTCTATTGATTACCGCAGTGACAGACGTTCTTCGATTGTGGATGCACTGTCCACTATGGTAGTCGAGGGTCGAATGGTGAAAATCTATGCCTGGTACGACAATGAAATGGGGTACGCCTGCCGTACTCTGGATCTGGCCCGACTGGTCGGTTAATGCTGGTCCGTTAATATAGGAAGCCGGATCAATGTTTGCTGCTCTGAATCAGCTGGACCGTCAGGTTCGGCAATATCTGCTGGTAACCTTTAACTACTGGAACTTCACCATCACCGACGGCGCATTGCGGATGCTGGTGGTGCTGTATTTTCATCAGTTGGGATACAGTCCGCTTGAAGTGGCCATGCTGTTTCTGTTCTATGAGTTCTTCGGCGTGGTCACCAATCTGGTCGGTGGTTGGTTCGGAGCACGGCTGGGGCTGAATCGCACCATGAATATGGGACTTGCGATGCAGATTCTGGCGCTGGGGATGCTGGCTGTGCCGGCTTCCCTGTTGACCGTACCCTGGGTTATGGCGGCCCAGGCACTGTCCGGGATTGCCAAAGACCTGAACAAGATGAGTGCCAAAAGCTCCATCAAATTACTGGTCAAAGGTGGTCAGGAAGGCACGCTTTATAAGTGGGTAGCCATTCTCACGGGTTCGAAGAATGCCTTGAAAGGATTTGGCTTCTTTATCGGTGGCGCTTTGTTATCTCTGCTGGGTTTTCAACTGGCGGTACTTGCGATGGCTGTAGTACTGGTCGCTGTGCTGTTATTGAGTCTGGCAAAGCTGGATAAAGAGATGGGGCGCTCAAAGTTCAAACCCAAGTTCAGCCAGATTTTTTCCAAAAGCCGTTCCATTAATATTCTGTCTGCTGCCCGTCTGTTTTTATTTGGTGCGCGGGATGTATGGTTTGTAGTGGCTTTGCCAATCTATCTGGGGGCGATGTTTGGCTGGAGCCATGCCGAAGTAGGCGGATTTCTTGCGCTGTGGGTAATCGGGTATGGGGTGGTACAAAGCATTGCTCCTCGTATTACCGGTGAGCAGAGCGGGAAAAACGGTGCTGTCGTATGGGCTTTTCTTTTGACAGTAATTACTGCGCTGGTGGCAACCGGAGTTCAGTTTGAGTGGTACCCCCAGCTGACGATTGTTGTCGGACTGCTGGTTTTCGGGGCGATATTTGCTGTGAACTCTTCACTGCATTCCTTTCTGATTGTCAGCTATGCCCGGGGTGATGCTGTTTCTCTGGATGTTGGCTTCTACTATATGGCCAATGCGATGGGACGGTTGATGGGCACAATACTGTCTGGCTGGTTGTTCCAGTTGGCAGGGTTGGAAGCTTGCCTGTGGGTATCCTGTGTTTTTGTGCTGCTGGCCTGTGTTATCTCGCTTTGGCTCCCTGCAGATCGGGCGAGTGCTAACACATGACAAAACTTCGCTCCAGGTGATCAGGATTGCTTATTTGGTCGAAATCCTGATCCGGATTTTCAGTAACGGGCAATTTCCATACATAGATAATGGCGTTACAGACTCTGTGTCGGCGTGCTTCGGCTCCAACAAGATTGTCGACCAGTTCTGCCAGATCGGCCTCTGAATTCAGAGCCTGTAAGGCATATCCCTTGAAGCTGCGGGATTGCCCTTTGGAATTAAAATAACACCAGCCGCCACTGCTGGTTGGGAACAGGCTGGTAATATGGCTGTTGCCACCGGTAATAGCGGAAATCAGAGAGCAGGCTCCGGGGTTTTTATAAGCTACGGAAATCGCATGGCGGCCAGGCCACTCACCCAGGTAAATCTCCTCCAGACCACTGCCCCGTTGCAGCAGTTGTAACAAATTTTGCTGTGATCCCGGATCCACCGTCATAAACTCCTGAAACCGGTCGGTATCACCTGCAGCAGCGGCAATATCATCATCCATTAAAGACATAGTGCTCATAATGCTGGATTCAAAGCTTGCCTGAGGAGCCGCGGTCGCCGGAGCACTGATACTCAATTCAAAGTTGACGCGCTCAAGCCCGAACCAGGAGAAGGCCTGAAACTGCATTTGTCTGAAGCGGGATGTACTGTGTGCTGTCTTCCACTGGCGACAGGCCAGAACACCTGAAGTGACCAGTGCGCCAAGACCTTCACGACTGATAGTTACCTTTCCGGTAATGGCTCGGTACAGGGTGCAGGCTGTAATGAAGGTACAGGCTTCAGAGGAGTAAAATCCTGAAGGAAATAACTGGCTGGTCTGGCCACAGCTGGCAGTGATGAGAGCGACCATCGACAAGCACCGGGCTGATATCAGCAGAACCTGAATACAAGCGAATATAGTCGAACCTGTATCACTATCGTATAGTGTTATTTATTCTGAGCGTGAAGAATTGTGACTGCATTTCACAGGGAGGTGGTTATGCGGCGAATCTTGCTTATCTTTTCGGTGCTCGGCTTTACCGGGATGCTTACGATGATGCTGTTGTTAGCCCAGTACTATGATTTTCCTCCATCTGAGTCAGATGTTATTGATTTTGGCGGGCGTGCTTTCAGGAAACTTTTTCGGGTGCTGTCAGGGGAAGATTAAATGAGAGTCAGGGAGAGAAGAGGCGGACAACTCAGATAAAGCTGTCCGCCAGACAATCTTATTCTTTCTCTTCTACAGGCTGGTCGTCTGTTTTCTCCGGTGTTGTGGTAACAGGTGCTGCAGTTTTAGCGATATGCAGCCCTTTTAGAATATTCAGCGCCTGACTCAACTGGTAATCACGGGTTTCAAGCGGCTGCTCTTTCTTCTTACCATCCTTGCCAGCGCTTTCCTTTGCTGAAGACTCTGACTTGTCTGCCTCGGCTTTGCCGTTGCCATTATTCAGGTGTCCCTGCAAATCGGCTTCGCGGTAGGTCAGCTGGTTTTCCAGCAGAGTTACCTTGGCGCGCTGGGCAATGACATCCGGCATAATACCTTCAGCCTGAATGGAGCGACCATTAGGTGTGTAATACAGGGCAGTTGTCAGCTTCAGACCACGCTCGTTATCTGCGCTGAGAGGCAGAACTGTCTGAACAGAACCTTTACCAAAGCTGCGGGTACCAACGACGACCGCACGATGATGATCCTGCAGGGCACCGGCAACAATCTCGGATGCAGAAGCGGTACCGCCATTTATCAGTACCACGACAGGCACATCTCTGGCGATGGTTTCTTTGGTTGCATTGAAGCGCAGGTCAGAGTTGGGAATACGTCCTTTAGTATAAACAATCAGACCGTCATCGATAAAGGCATCGCTGACACCAACGGCGGCCTGCAATACACCACCCGGGTTGTTGCGCAGATCCAGCAGCAGTCCGTTCAAACCTGACTCACCGGCTTCCTGCTTCAGTTTTTCAATGGTTTTAACAACTTCTTTATCAGTATCTACCTGGAACTGGCTTAAACGCAGATAGCCATAACCCGGTTCGATAAAGCGGGAGCGAACACTGGTTACCCGAATCACATCCCGTTTAACACTGATCTCCAGTGGCTTGCTGGCACCTTCCCGAATAATTGTGAGGCGAATCGGCTCCCCGATCTTGCCGCGCATTTTATCCACAGCTTCGGTCAGCGACAGACCTTTCACATTTTCTTCATCCAGCTTGATGATCAGGTCACCAGCCAGGATACCGGCTTTCGAAGCAGGAGTATCATCAATGGGGGCAACGACTTTTACAAAACCGTCTTCCATGCTGACTTCCATACCCAGTCCGCCGAACTCACCGGAGGTGCTGATCTCCAGCTCTTTATAATCTTCCGGCTTGAGGTACGCAGAGTGAGGGTCCAGTCCTTCCAGCATGCCGCGGATTGCCGAGTCCAGCAGGGTCTTGTCATCAACCGGCTCGACATAAGCGGTTTTGATACGCTGCATTACTTCAACAAAAACCCGCAGGTCCTCCAGCGGCAGCAGGGGCTTGCCCTGGGTGTCGGTAGCTTGCTGAGTAGAGTGCTGGGTAGATTGTTCTGATGTTGCCGGTGCCGGCTCTGCGGCTTTGTCCTCTGCAACCGCGGGCAGCATAAACGCAACAGCCATGCATAGAGAAAGTCCGCGGCAGACCTGTCGAATCAAGGGGTTGGGCATGGCTGTAAAAGCTCCTGCTTTGTTTCTGTAATTAGAGTGTCCGAGTGGTCGAGTATAGCCAGTCAGCTTTTGTGCTGCATGGCCGTCCTGTTACTGCTGTATCAGGTTTTCTTTAACCAGCGTTTGGGGTTGACGGGGGTACCTTTATGCCGGATTTCAAAATACAGCCCTTCCCGGGGTTGTCCTCCGCTATTGCCGACGGTTGCTATTGCTTCACCGGAGAGCACCTGTTCTCCGGTCTGTTTTAACAGAGTGGCATTATGCGCATACAGTGTCATGTAATTATTGCCGTGATCGACAATCACCAGCATGCCATAACCCCGAATCCAGTCTGAAAAGACAACCTTTCCGTCGTGTACGGCACGGACTTCATTACCGCCCCGGCTATCGATATAGACGCCTCGCAGTGGTAAAGCCGAGTCTGAACTTTTCTGGCCAAAACCATAACGAATGCGGCCGTTTACAGGCCATGGCAGGCTGCCACGAATTTTGGCAAAGGGTTGCCCGGAAGGCTGCTGCTGACGACGCTGCAGTTCCTTCATGATCAGTTCCAGTTCCCGCCGCTCTTCCTTTAACCGGCTGAGACGCTGTTGACCGGACTGGGCCTTGAGATCCAGAGAGGCTAGCAGCTGTTTCCGTTTATTCTGTTCACCGCCCAGTGAGTCGCGCCGGCTGCTCAGGCTTTGCTGTTGCTTTGACAAAGCCTGCGACAGTTGTTGCCGCTCCAGCTGAACCTGTTGCAGCGAAGTAATGGTCTGATTGAACTCGGTAATCTGTGTCGTACGCTGCTGGTTGATATAGCGGTCATAACTCTGGATGCGGGCACTGCGGGCAGGGTCCTGCTGGTTCAGCAATACCTTGATGTTGGCGCTGCTGTCTGACTCGGGGCCGGCAAGATAAGCGGCACGAATACTGTCAGTTACAGCATTCTGTTGCACGGTCCGGTTGCCGGCCAGCTCTGTTTCCTGTCGTTGCAGTTGGCGCAAATCTTTCCGGGTCTGGCGGAAACGCTGGCTGATATCCCGAATTTCGAGGCCAAGGGATGCGATCTCTTTTTCGACGCGCTGGAGTTGCTTCTGGCTCTGGCTGCGCTCTGCGGTAATGTTGGCGAGAACAGTCTGCAGTTCACGAATATTCTTGTCGACTTCCTTGTAACGGCTGGCGGTATCTTCTTCAGCGATTCCGGAAGGAGAACAGAGTAGCAGGCAGGCGCTGAATGCCAGATAAACGGCTCTGTTTCCAGACCCCTGTAGTGGTGAAAAGTGTCTCAGAGCATTCAGACAATCAGTCAATAAGTTCATCAGGTGAAGGTGTACATTGCTTGGGCAGCTTCCATGTCTTATCGGCAGCAAAAAATGTGCCTGCAATCAGTAGCGTTGCCGGATTTACTTCCAGAGTACAGATTTACAACAGGGACGGAAATAGCAGGTACAGATGTTTTAGTTATAGGGTTTACAAGTCAGCAGAGTTTCCCCTGCGAATCATGAGATTCGCAGGGGAAGGCTGTCAAAAAACAGCTAAGGCGTTTCAGGCAATCAGCGATGAACCTGTCATTTCCTTCGGCTGATCAACTTCCATCAGGGTCAGGAGGCTGGGGGCAATATCAGACAGCACACCAGGCTTCAGGTCGATCTGCTTCGGACCTACATAAACCAGCGGCACATGCTCACAAGTGTGTGCAGTGTGAGGTTGGCCGGTTTCAGCATTTTCCATCTGCTCGGCGTTGCCGTGGTCAGCGGTGATCAGGCATTGAGCGCCAGCTTTTTCCAACGCTTCAGTGATTTCACCGATGCAGCTGTCGACACATTCAATGGCTTTGACGGCAGCATCAAATACGCCGGTGTGACCGACCATATCGCCGTTGGCATAGTTGCAGACGATCAGGTCATATTCGCCGCTTTCAATAGCTGCAACCAGTTTTTCGGTCAGCTCGGGTGCACTCATTTCCGGCTTCAGGTCGTAAGTGGCAACCTGCGGAGACTTGATCAGGGTGCGGGTTTCGCCTTCGTATTCGGCTTCACGGCCACCGCTGAAGAAGAAGGTCACGTGCGCATACTTCTCGGTTTCAGCGATACGCAGCTGGGTTTTGCCCAGAGAGGACATGTACTCGCCCAGAGTGTTAACCAGCTGCTCCGGCGGGAATGCACAGGAGGTTTTGATGTCGGCAGCGTATTCGGTCAGCATCACGAAGTCAGCCAGCTGCGGATGAGCGGAACGGACAAAGCCGTCGAAGTGCTCATCAACAAAGGTGCGGGTCAGCTGACGGGCACGGTCGGCGCGGAAGTTCATGAAGATAACCGCATCGTTATCCTGAATGAACGCCGGAGCCTGATCTTCGTCGGCAATCACTGTAGCCTGAACGAACTCATCGTTTTCGTCACGCTCGTAAGCAGCTTCCAGACCGGCAATGGCAGTTTTGGCACGGTGTGGCGCCTTGCCTTCAGTCAGCATTTCCCATGCAGACAGAATACGGTCCCAGCGATTGTCACGGTCCATTGCATAGTAACGACCGATAATGCTGGCAACACGGCCAACACCCAGCTGCTTCAGTTTGACATCCATGGCTTCCAGAGAGGCGGCAGCACTGCGTGGCGGAGTATCACGACCATCCAGGAATGCGTGTACATATACTTCCTTGGCACCACGGTTAGCAGCCATTTCAGCCATGGCATGAATATGATCTTCGTGGCTGTGAACACCACCGGGGGACATCAGGCCCATAAGGTGAACCGGACGGCCATTGGCAACGGCCTTGTCGACAGCTTCACACAGCGCCGGGTTCTGCTGGAATTCACCATCCTTGATGGCCTTGGCAATGCGGGTCAGATCCTGATAAACCACGCGGCCGGCACCCAGGTTCATATGACCGACTTCAGAGTTACCCATCTGGCCATCGGGCAGACCGACATCGCCACCGGAACCGGAAACCAGGGTGTGCGGGCGGGTTTGCCACAGTTTGTCCCAGACCGGAGTGTTGGCAGCAGCGATGGCGTTGGAGTGGGTTTCTTCCCGATGGCCCCAGCCATCAAGAATCAGGAGAAGCGTTGTTGATTTGCCGGCCATATGGATTCAGCTCCTTGCTGTAATGGAAAGCGATAAAATGAGGGGGCGACGATTGTAACCACTGTTCGGTGTTGGAACCAGTGTGAGTCACCGCGATAGCAAAGTGGCAGATTCTTTCTCGCCAGCTCCGGCGCCTGAAGTGATCCTGAAAGTCCGGGCTGCTTCGATCAGTTCGGGCAGGTCAGGCAGATCATAGGCAACATCAGGCAACCGGTACTGTCGGGTACCGTTTCCATCCTCATAATAGTCAAGAGAAACGATAAGAGTGGTGCCGGCTGGTGGAGGCGAAGGCTTTTCATTTCCATCCAGCCATTCGGCTGTCCATGGCAGCAATATGACTTCTTTGAGTATGCCTTTATAGGTATCAATAACTGAGCATTCGAGCTGCCAGGTGACATAGCTGCCACCCTGTCCCTGATCAATATCCTCCTTGCTGTAATTCTGAATCGTAATCAGAGCCGCTATCGGTTGCTCACGGAAGTTCTTTTCCAGCAAAGTTTTCCAGACTTCTATTTGCTCTTCATCTGAGTGTTCTTCATCAGGCTCGATGATGGATACCGGAGCATCAGTTGAGGCCGGTAGATGTGGTGCACAGGTAGTAATCAGGATGGCCAAAAGACATGAATGCAGACACGTCGAATTGAATAATGCTCGATGCATGAAATAGTCTCCTGATCCAGGGTAATCAGTTTGTTGGACACTGGTGCTTGTTTGATGTTCAAAGCCTGCTAGATAACTTTCTCAAACACCGGAGAAGGCAGCCGGTAAAGGTAGGCTTTCATATTGATGCTGATAGGCAGTTTATCGATAGCGCCACTGTGCCATGGATCATTTCCCAGTGACTGCAGGATTGTCATGGCTGCAAGGTACTGGGCACTGAAACAGAAGGGCTGCTCAAGGATGCGTTCAGCCGCTGCAAATACGGTGTCTTTTTCAATGGTGGGATCGAGCTCTGCCAGCCCAAGGAGGATGTACTGGATAATATCGCTCGCATTAGGGGCGTTGGAGTCAAAGTGAAAGCAGTTACGGTCGGCAGGGATACGTTCTTTCAGGCTGGTTAAGGATACAGATATTGATCGTAAACCAAGAACCTGGAGTTTGGATATCAATTGTGGGTCGCGATTCTGTCCGCCGGGCATGACCGAGCAAACAACTGCATATTGAGCTGAATCCCCGTATCCATGACGGCTGATCATCAGATCATCGATCAGCGAGTACTCCTGATGCAGACCGACAAAGTAGGCAACCATGACGCCGGCCGGGTTTGTATCATCACTACGAAGGTACACCTGAATCATAAGCATGGGCGGTTTATGAATACTGTAAGTTAGTTTTTAGCAGATAGCGCGGGCTTTGGACGCTGACGTAACAATTTATTGGCCGGTAGTGATAGGATTAACAGGATTCCACTTACCTGTTGTTTCCGTATTGATATGAAGCCCATTCATCTGCTTTCTCCCCGTCTTGCCAACCAGATTGCTGCCGGTGAAGTGGTCGAGCGCCCGGCATCTGTTGTAAAGGAGCTGCTTGAAAACAGCCTGGACGCCGGGGCGGATCGCATTGATGTGGATGTGGAGCAGGGTGGCGTCAAACTGATCCGGACTCGGGACAATGGTCATGGCATTCCAAAACAGGA
The DNA here is from genome assembly GCA_947387575.1 of Spongorhabdus nitratireducens. Lineage (GTDB taxonomy): Bacteria > Pseudomonadota > Gammaproteobacteria > Pseudomonadales > Endozoicomonadaceae > CANDOC01. The sequence continues at coordinate 150,821 of CANDOC010000008.1, read as the reverse complement.
TTTGCCGCTGGCGTTGTCCCGTCATGCCACCAGTAAAATCAGTGAGTTGGAAGATCTTGAAGCAGTAGGAACACTGGGCTTCCGGGGCGAAGCGCTGGCCAGTATCAGCTCTGTTTCAAGGCTGACACTGACGGCTGCAGTTGAAGGCCAGGAATCCGGTTGGCAGGCACGGGTTGAAGGTCGTGATATGACTGCAGAACTGGCGCCGGCAGCACATCCGATCGGTACTACGGTCGAGATTCGTGATCTGTTTTTTAATACCCCGGCCCGGCGCAAGTTTCTGCGCACAGAAAAAACCGAATTCAGTCATCTTGAAGAAGTTGTTAAACGGTTGTCGCTAAGCCGGTTCGATGTCGGTTTTACCCTGCGACATAACCAGCGGGTTGTTCATCAGCTGCGACCGGCTCGTACTGATGCCGAACGGGATCGTCGTGTAGCATCGCTTTGCGGACCGAAGTTTATTGATAATGCGGTTCGGATCGAGATGGAAGTTGCTGACCTGAAGCTCAGAGGCTGGGTTGGCTTGCCGACATTCTCCCGGGCTCAGGCCGACCTTCAGTACTTCTTCGTGAATGGCCGTGTAGTTCGTGATCGGCTGGTTGCCCATGCGATCCGCCAGGCCTACCAGGATGTGCTTTATCATGGACGACATCCGGCATTTGTTTTGTTTCTGGATCTGGATCCGATTCAGGTTGATGTCAACGTACACCCCACCAAACACGAAGTGCGTTTTCGTGATGGCCGGACAGTGCATGACTTTCTGTTCCGAAGCTTGCATCGGGCGTTAGCTGATATTCGTCCGGAAGATCAGTTGCCGCCAGGAAAGCAGATAGATACTGGTGCTTCGTCATCGGGAGATAATCAGAGCCAGCCTGCTACCGGTGGAGCAGCTCAGGCCATGGTTGAAGGACTAAAGGAGCAATCCCGCCTGACGTTTCAGCCGCAGCAATCTTCGACAGAGTATCGAACTGGGTATGGTGGTAACGCTGGTAGCGAATCTGCAGCAAGTGGCGAGGCAGGAAGCAGAGATTTCGGTGGACGCAGTTTCAGCTCCGGTAATGGTATATCCGGTACCGCGGTGAAATCGGAAATGGCCGCTTATCAGGCGCTGCATCAACCGGCTGCTACGAATACCGTTGCAGAACCGTCAGTATCAACGCTGCCCGAAACCGATGATGATGTACCGCCGCTTGGATTTGCTCTGGCGCAGCTGAAAGGTATTTATATCCTGGCCGAAAACTCTGAAGGGCTGGTGCTGGTGGATATGCATGCGGCTCATGAGCGCATCACCTACGAACATATGAAGAATGCAGTCTATGGCGAAGGGTTAAAGGCTCAGCCTTTGCTGGTGCCATTGTCGATGGCCGTCAGCAGTCGTGAAGCTGACTGTGCTGATGAACATCAGGATACCTTCTCTAAACTGGGCTTTCGTATTGAGCGTATGGGGCCGGAAACTCTAGTAGTACGTCAGATTCCGGCACTGCTCTCCCGTGGCAATAATGAACAACTGGTGCGTGATGTGCTGGCTGATCTGGTGATGCACGGTACCAGTGACCGAATCAGAGAACACCTCAATGAAATTCTGGCGACCATGGCATGCCATGGTTCTGTACGCGCTAATCGTCGTCTTTCTGTTGAAGAAATGAATGCCTTGCTGAGAGATATGGAGCGCACAGAGCGGAGTGGTCAGTGCAACCATGGTCGCCCGACCTGGACTCGGTTAAGTCTGGATCAGTTGGACAAACTGTTCATGCGGGGGCAGTGAGTCATTGATTTTGACGACAATTCCTCACATGATCGGGATACTTTAACTGCCGGATAAAAATAATAATGAAAGGCCAGTGTCGCTGTGGTGAGGTAACGTACGAAACCTCCCGTGACCCTGTATTCTCAGGCTATTGCCATTGTCATGCTTGTCAGAAGCGTAGCAGTGCGCCGTGTACAGGTTTTGTAATGGTTCCCTGGGAGGGCTCGACCCTGTCAGGAGAAACTCGAACTTATCAGGATCTGGGCGGTTCAGGTCAGCCCGTAGTCGAACACAGTTGTATAAAGTGTGGATCACTGGTGCTGATGGAACTGAAGGTGCTGGACAATATTGTTGCCATCATGGCATCTACACTGGAAGGGCCGAATGACTTCATTCCCGAGAGTCATGTCTGGTTAAGCAGCCAGGATAAACGTTTTGAAATTCAGGATGATTTGTTGAAGCAACAAGGGCCACCGAAACAGATGGCACTTTATCTCGCCCGCAAACCGGTTTGAAACCGTGTGCGACTTCAGCCATAAATTATCTTCAATAACGGGCGCAGGGCATAACGCAGATCATTTAATGGCGGTGCCATCCAGAACAGGGTGGCAGTCAATGCTGCAATGGCCGATGTCCACCACGGCGTACAGGCCTGAAAGGGTTTCAGTGCTGAACCGAACGATTTTTTCAGGGTCAGACCTTCCAGATTGATTGCCCATATTTCATCGAGTATCAGATGAATCAGGAATCCCAGACCAAGACACAGTCCGGTTAGCCAGCTGATTTGAGCGGGTAGCCGGAAAAAGTGGTAACACAGGTCGGTTGTTACCAGTGTCGAAGCGGTGGCTGTCAGTATTGAGTGCCAGTTGCCTCGGTGAACAGTAATGCGTTTGATCAGAGGCAAAATGACCAGACGCAGACATACCAAACTGGTCAGGGTCAGAATTAACAGCGGCTTAACGTCAAGATGGTTAAAACCGGCCATCAAAAAGCAGAACAGGAAAACAGTGAGAACATTGGCAACAATTCTCAGTGATTTCGAATTATCAGCATCAACATCGGGCAGCAGGCCGCCGAGTGTGCCAGCGCCCCAAAGCAGCAGGCCGTAAACGGGAGAGATATTAAGTCCGGCGACAGCTGCCATAGTTACAGCACCGGTGCCAACGGCAGCAACAGAAAGATGAGTTCGAAAGTTGGCCATGAAGATTAATTACCGGCCTGATTGCGGGAATGGTGATTTAACAGTGCTACAAGATATGTATATATGTACAGTTTATCGAATTTGCCAGTGAAAAGCCCGTGTTTTCTCTGGTATACAGATGCTATTAACACAGGTTGTAACCAGATTAATTGAAATGAGTGAAACTTCCACCAAGCCTCTGGCTATTTTTCTGATGGGGCCGACGGCTTCAGGAAAAACTGATTTGGCGATCAAGCTCAGCCAGCAGTTGCCTTGCGATATCATCAGTGTCGACTCAGCCATGGTGTATAGGGATATGGATATCGGTACTGCCAAGCCTTCTGCTGAGGAGCTGGCTCAGGCTCCTCATCGGCTGATTGATTTTCAGGATCCGGCTGAGCCCTATTCGGCTGCTGACTTCCGGCGCGATGCACTGGATGAGATCAACCAGATTGTTGCAGCTGGCAGAATTCCTTTGCTGGTGGGCGGTACAATGTTGTATTTCAAAGCATTGAAAGAAGGGCTTTCCACTCTTCCTCCGGCAGATGAAAAAATACGTGCCCAGCTGTTGCAGGAAGCAGAGGAAAAGGGTTGGCCTGCACTGCACGAAGAGTTGCAGCGGGTTGACCCGGTAGCGGGAGCCCGGATCAACCCCAATGATCCCCAGCGAATGCAGCGCGCACTGGAAATTTATCGCCTTACCGGTCGCTCGATGACTGAACTGCAGCAGGAAACACCACCGGGTGGTGATGACTTTCCCTGCCGGATACTGAGTCTGGCGGTAGCACCAGAAGAACGGTCGGTACTGCATGAGCGTATTGCATTGCGTTATCGCAAAATGCTGGAGCAGGGCTTTATTGATGAGGTTAAGGCTCTGCGCCAAAGGGATGATCTCAATATTTCCCTGCCTTCTATTCGAGCTGTGGGATACCGACAGGTATGGGAATATCTGGATGGTAACCTGAGTTACGATGAAATGGTTGATAAAGGCATTATTGCTACCCGCCAGCTGGCTAAACGGCAGTTTACCTGGCTGCGAAGCTGGCCGGATCTTAACTGGCTGGACAGTTTGTCCGATACCTTGTTGGAAGACGCCATGGTACTGGTGGAAAATACCCGGTCTACCTAATCTGTGCAGGGTGATAAAACAGGTTATAATGGTGCCAATTGCTCTGAGCAGACCCTCAGTGAAGTCCAGACCTGTCATTGATTCCGTATGAATGTTCCTGACATTTCCTGATTCCGGGAGTGGGCAGGACCAGGAAATACTGCGGAAAGTATTATGTCATCAATTCAGCGATGGATATGTCTGACAGGCAGGCCGGTTCAATGTATTGCGTATATTCCGGCCAACGCCTGCCATAGCGGTATATCTGATGGTAGGAGCTATTACTTATTGAAGGGCATCAGAGCGTGAATTAATGTGCTCAACCTTTACAGGTTGTCTATGCTGGATTGGTGAACGGAAGCTATCAGGGCTGGTATTCGGCGCTGGCATTGACCAGGCGATATCTTGCAGCCGGTTTTCCCTCAAACCCTGTGATACTCCAACCGAGTGATAACAGAAAGCGCTGGCCTGATAGTAAAAACAGAACGTTGTCCGCAAACAATACAGATTTATATATTTACAAATAATAGGAGTACAGCAATGTCAAAAGGGCATTCCTTACAAGACCCTTACCTGAATGTTCTGCGTAAAGAGCGCGTTCCGGTTTCTATTTATCTGGTTAACGGCATCAAGCTGCAAGGTCAGATTGAGTCTTTCGATCAGTTTGTTATTCTGCTCAAAAACACTGTAAGCCAGATGGTTTACAAGCATGCCGTATCAACCGTGGTACCGAGCCGCCCGGTTCGTCTGCCGATGCAGACTCCGGAAGGTGGTGAAGCTCAGCCGATGGTTTGATCTTTTGATCTGACTCGCTGATCTGAATGATATGCTGGCATATTGAAGGCTTGGGTTAAACACGCGTACTTAATGCTGGGTTAATAGCATGGTATTGTGAGTTTTTCCGAATTTAATTTGCCAGCAAAAACTCAAAGGCAGTTTTATTTTTAATAATTCGAATTTAAACAGTTTCTGTCTGCAGGAGTATTTGGTTGTTTTTTGATCGCTATGAGGGCGGTGAAAACGCCGTACTCGTACACCTCGAATTCACCGATGAAAAAGATCGGGAAGATTCCAGAGAATTTCAGGAATTGGTTCACTCGGCAGGTGTCAATGCCGTCGATTTTGTCACAGTCAGTCGCCATGAACCGAGCCCCCGTTATCTGATCGGGATTGGCAAGGTAGAAGAGCTGGCTGAAACAGTGCGTGTGTCACAAGCCGATGTCGTATTGTTTAACCATGCATTAAGCCCCAGTCAGGAACGTAACCTTGAAAAGGTACTTGGCTGCCGCGTCATTGACCGTACCGGTCTGATCCTCGATATTTTTGCCCAGCGCGCCCGAACTCACGAAGGTAAGCTTCAGGTGGAACTGGCTCAGCTACAGCATCTCAGCACCCGTCTGGTGCGTGGCTGGACTCACCTTGAACGTCAGAAGGGTGGTATCGGCCTGCGAGGACCGGGTGAAACCCAGCTGGAAACAGACCGTCGTTTGTTGCGGGGTCGTATAAAGTCGATCAGCGCCCGGTTGGAAAAGGTCAGAAAACAGCGTAATCAGGGACGCAAGGCGCGCCGCAAAGTGCAGCTGCCAACGGTTTCTCTGGTGGGTTATACCAACGCCGGCAAGTCAACCCTGTTTAACAAAATGACTGATGCCGAGGTATACGCCGCTGATCAGCTGTTTGCGACACTGGATCCTACGCTTCGTCGTTTATTGCTGCCGGATATCGGCCCAGTTGTTCTGGCTGACACTGTAGGTTTTATCCGTCACTTGCCGCATAAGCTGGTGGAAGCTTTCCGGGCAACACTGGAAGAAACCACTGACGCCGATCTGTTGTTGCATATCATCGATGCCTACGACCCGGAACGTCGGGATAATATCGAGCAGGTTGAAATGGTGCTGGCAGAAATTGATGCCCATGAAATTCCCTGTCTGCAGGTCTACAACAAGATTGACCTGCTACCCGGACGTGAGCCTGGTATCGATTACAATGACAAGGGCCAGCCAGTCAGAGTCTGGTTGTCTGCAGTAACCGGTGAAGGTATTGAACTACTGCATCAGGCGATTGCGGAAAGACTGGGTAATGATCTGGTGCGCTGTGAACTGAATCTCGGTTATCAGCAAGGCAAGCTCAGAGCCCGGTTGTATGAGTCCGGTGGCGTCGTCAAGGAATGGTATGACGATGAGGGGCAAACCCGACTTGAGGTATCCATGCCTCGTGCGGATCTGGATCGTATCTTTAGTCAGGAAGGTGTTGATTCCGAGGCGCTGATTTCCGGCTAGTCTTATGGCTCCTGCTGTATTCCGGAGCCAAACCTCATGGTGCCTGTACGGGATAATACGGGCATCAGTTATCCCGTTGTACTCTATCTGTGCCTGTATATTCTTCTTGTTACCCACTGCACTACTGCATTTGCCGGGCATACTGTCACTTTGCGTAGTAACAATGACAGAATTGTTCGTGTAACGACTGTAGCCGGGCAGGATGCTCGTGTTGAAGTAGATAAGAAATACCTGACCCGGTATGTGGATTGTACGTCTGGCCTTCGTGGCATATTTAATCGTTATACGGCCTGGTTTGTTGAGATTACCCCTAAAGACGGGAAAGAAATTCTCCCGCTGGCAAACAGTATTCAGGTCAATCAAGAACCGTTTTCTTTTGGTACACCGATTCAATATGAGGGCGTGCTGCTCCCGCCTGATGCTGAATCAGAAGGTGATATTTTCCAGTTTTGTATCATTTCCGCTTCCGATGTTGTGAACTCTGAGAGTAAAGACAGACCTGTTGACTTGTCAGAGCCTTTGAAGCCAGAGGACAAACCGTTTTCAGCAGCACCTATGCAATCTGTGTGTATGCCGGCGGTCACACTGAAATGGACTTTTGTATTCAGTGGAAGTGTTAGTGTTCATGGGCTTGAGTCAGCGAATTATATAGAACAAACAACTGAAGACGTATCTGATGAAACCGTCTGCTCGTTCTCTCTGTCATTGCCAGATATGGTGTCCCCCCAATTTGCGGTTCAAATACTACCTGCGGGTAAATTAAAGCGACTTTCAGTAGAGTCTGTCAGTGGGTCCGGTACATCGGATATTATTGTTGTTACATATCTGCGGTGTTCCATTCCTTCTGAGCTTGACCCTGAGAGGCTGCTGCCGGTTTCAGGGCTTGGTTTTAACCGGTTGAATCAACGCCTGGACGTCGTTTGTGAGATTGTTAACCGTAAATATGTATTACAGCAGACACTTGCCCGGATAAACGGTGCGATGGTGCATGTTCGCGAAAAAGGGGCAACCCAGATAAACAGCTATTCTCTAATGCCGCTATCTGAACATGATACATTCACCCCCCCTCAGCATCGAAGACAAAGAGATGAAACCCGATATCAAAAAATGCGAGAGGTGCTGGAACATTATCTCTATCGCATGGGAGCAACTCCCAGTAGAGAAGGGTGCACCCTCAAGTTGATGTCTGCTTCCTTGCTTGAAGGTTTGAGGCAGAGTGAAAGGGAGAGCATTTGGGATACTGAAGATGACTGCTTTCGCCGTGTACTCAAGAAGAGTCTCTACTCTGACTTTGAGCAGACAGAAGATGAACTGTTGTAATTTTTAACATTTTTACCCCGGTCAGAAATAAAAATGCTATGGCTTGAACACCAATTAGTGGTTTACTTGATATCCGGGGTAGAAAAATTTGGGTTTGCCCCCATATCGATTTCGGAAGACCTGTGTCAGGGCGCATTGCTTCCGGGTAATTATGGCATATCATATTGTTGCCTTGCGCTATAGTCAGGGCAAACCCTACAATTGCCTCCGTATGTAGCCGTCCTGACCGGGTGCCAGCGAGCCGGTCGACATTTATTGAACGCTGACGCGACGGAGATATCTATGGCCTGGAACGAGCCGGGTGGAAATAATCAGGATCCTTGGGGTGGCGGTAATCGCGGTAACGGGGGACGTGGTAACAAGAATCAGGGGCCACCTGATCTGGATGATGCTTTTCGTAAAGTACAGGATAAACTTAATGGCTTCCTCGGTGGCGGCAAGGGCGATAGCTCTGGCGGCAAGGGAGGCAGCTCCGGCAATGCGGGAGGCGGAAGCCTGTTTGTAGGTATTCTGCTGATTGCCTGTATTGTCTATTTTTGGAATGCGGTTTATACCGTTGATGAGAAAGAACGCGCTGTCATTTTGACTTTTGGTAAGTTCTCCGAAACTGTGGGCCCCGGTCTTCATCTCTATTTTCCGCCACTGCAGTCCAAATATCAGGAAAACGTAACCGAGCTGAGGACTTATAACCTCAAGCAGCAGATGCTGACAGAAGACGAAAATATTGTCGAAGTCTCCATGTCGGTTCAGTACAAAATATCTGATATCAAGCAGTATGTACTGGAAGTGGCTCAGCCACTGAAGAGTCTGGAAGAGGCGACTCAAAGCGCCTTGCGTCACGTGGTGGGTAGCTCCGAGATGCACCAGGTTCTGACCGAAGGTCGGGAGCTGTTATCTGTCGAAGTGAAAGATCGCCTGCAGACATATCTGGACAGCTATGGCACCGGTCTGGAAATTTCCAGGATCAACGTGGAAAGTGCCCAGCCACCTCGTGAAGTACAGTCTTCCTTTGACGATGTGATTCGTGCCCGTGAGGACGAAGAGCGTGCCAAGAACAAGGCGGAAGCCTACGCCAACCGGATTGTTCCGGAAGCCCGAGGTAAGGCTCAGCGGATCACAGAGGAAGCCAATGGTTACCGTGAAACCATCGTAGCTCAAGCTCAAGGTGATGCTGATCGTTTCACCAAGCTACTGACAGAGTACCAGCGTGCGCCGGAAGTAACCCGCGAGCGTCTCTACCTGGAAACCATGGAAGAAGTTCTTGGCAATACCAACAAGGTGCTGGTTGATGTGGAAGGTGGAAACAACATGATGTATCTGCCACTGGACAAGCTGATGGAAAAGCAGTCCGGCACTGACAGTGCATCAGGACGTAACGAGATGTCCAGCCAGGAACTGAATGAGTTGGCCGGCAAGGTTGCTGACGAACTGAGCCGACGTGTGAATTCTGCCCGTTCAGGGAGGACCAGCCGATGAGCTCCAGAGCATTAAACTTTTTGATTGTAATCGGCCTTATCGTACTGGTAGGAAGCTCCAGTCTGTATGTGGTCAGTGAACGTGAGCGTGCCGTGGTGCTGCGTTTTGGTGAGATTATCAAGCCAAATGTTGAACCAGGGCTGCATTTCAAAATGCCGCTGATTGACAAGATGCGCGCATATGATGCCCGACTGCAGACTCTGGATGTGCCTTCCGAGCGTTTCCTGACACTGGAAAAGAAGGCGGTAATTGTAGACTCCTACATCAAGTGGCGTATCTCTGATGTCTACAAGTTCTATCGTGCAACTGCCGGTGATAACCTGCGTGCCAACAGCCTGCTGGCGCAGCGTGCTGAATCCCGGATGCGTAACAAGTTCGGTGGCCTGACCCTGAACGAAGTAGTATCCGGCCAGCGTGATGAGCTGATGGCTGATATCACTTCCAGCCTGGACTCTGTATCCCGTGAAGAAATGGGTGTGGAAGTACTGGATGTTCGGGTCAAGCGTGTTGACCTGCCGCCTCAGGTAAGTGACTCCGTATTCGAGCGGATGTCTTCCGAGCGTGAGAAGGAAGCCCAGGAATACCGCTCCAAGGGTAAAGAGGTTGCCGAAGGTATCATGGCGAATGCTGATCGTGAGCAGCGCGTACTGATGGCCAAGGCCTACCAGGAAGCCGAGAAGGTGCGTGGTGAAGGTGATGCGGAAGCTGCGGCGATTTATGCTAAAGCCTACGACCGTGATCGCGAATTCTATGCGTTCTATCGTAGTCTGAAAGCCTATCGTGAAACCTTCAAGGGATCCGGCGATGTTATGCTGCTGGAACCTGACAGTGACTTCTTCCGTTATCTGAACAACCTGCAGGGTAAGTAATTGTGAGTGCAGTCATCTCAGGTGTTTCCGGGATGGCTGTACAACAAAAAAGCAGCTCATGTTCGAGCTGCTTTGTGAATACACCAGCACAGTTAATGTGATAGAATTTCAAAAACCGGGCCCGTCCCGGTTTTTTTATTGGCCAAAAGCCTTTTGCTGGCGACTGAATGGGGCATCCCCCTACATCGCATCCTAGACTCAGGATGAGTCAATCTCGGGATAAAGGAGCGCTCAATGGAAACATGGCGACTGCTACTGGTTGCTTTTTGTCTGATGTTGGTATTTGAGGGCATTATACCTTTCCTTTATCCCGGTCGGTGGCGTCGCATGGTGACGTTGCTGGCTGTGACCGATGACCGGTCCCTGAGAATGATGGGGCTGATCAGTATGGTACTGGGTACAGTGTTGCTGTATCTGGTGAACTGACCTTACAGCGAAAACAAGGTCTACCGCCGTATCGAGAGAATAATGATGACAATGGCAGATCGCTGGCTGTTACCTGATGGTATTGAGGAAGTCCTGCCCCCGGGTGCGTGGCAGATTGAAGATTTACGTCGCCAGCTGCTGGATCTTTACTGCAGCTGGGGATACGAGCTGGTGATTCCACCACAGATTCAGTATCTGGAATCGCTGGCCGCAGGTGTCGGACAAGACCTGACCCTGCAGACATTCAAGCTGACAGATCAGCTGACGGGACGAACCATGGGGCTGGTGGCCGACACGACACCGGCCGTTGCCCGTATTGATGCTCACACACTGGGAGCAGAAGGGCCCAGTCGGCTGTGTTATGCCGGTCGGGTTTTTCACACCCGTCCCGCAAACCCCGGTGCATCCCGAACTCCGATTCAGGTTGGTGCTGAACTGTATGGTCATGCCGGTATCGAGAGTGATATCGAAGTTATTTCCCTGATGCTGGAAACGCTGATCTCTTCCGGTGTGAATAACATCACACTGGATCTGGGACATGTGGATATTTTCCGGCAGCTGACGCTGGCCGCAGGTCTCGATGAAGAACAGCAGGACGAGCTGTTTGAAGCCTTGCAACGCAAGTCAGCAACCGAAGTTGATGCCTTTGTTAGTCATCATGTGCAGGAAGCTGTACTGGCTCATATGCTGCGAGAACTTCCAGAGTTGGCCGGAGATGAAACAGTCCTGGATCGGGCAACAGGCATTCTGGCGGCTGCTCCGGAACCGGTCAGAGTTGCACTGGAAAACCTCAAGGCACTGTCAGAAAGAATTAAAGCGGCATACCCGGAAGTAAATTGTTATTTCGATCTGGGCGAACTGCGCGGTTACAATTATCATACCGGCGTGGTGTTTGCCGCCTATGTCCCTCAACTGGGACAGGCTGTAGCCAAAGGTGGCCGCTATGACGGCATTGGTGAAGTTTTTGGGCGAGCCAGACCTGCAACAGGTTTCAGTACTGATCTGGGGCTGTTGCTGCAGCTTGTCGGGCCGGCAGAAAAGAAGACAGGTAAAATTCTGGCGCCTGCTGATGCTCCGATGGCTGAAGTCCGCAAACTGCGCAATGCCGGTGAACAGGTGGTTCAGGTATTACCGGGCATGATGCAGGAACCAATAGCTGCAGGGTGCGATCGCATATTGCAGCAGACGAGTGCAGGATGGGTGATCAGCTCACTCACGGACTCATAACACAGCTTTTTTGACGGCGACTGTTTTAACAGTCGCCGTTTTTACTGGTGGATAGCCGGTTTGCAGACATTATTGAATCTATTCATCACTATCGATGAATGGATTTTTGTGGCTGTTTGCCGGCAACAGGTGCCGGTTTTGGCATCATTCCCGGATTTGTTGCTGAGCATTAATGCAGGGACAAGTTACGCCGGGAAGGTATAGCGCTTCACGTTAACAGAGACGTAATGATGGGTAAGAACGTAGTCATTCTGGGCACCCAGTGGGGTGACGAAGGCAAGGGTAAGATCGTCGACCTGCTGACTGACCAGGTTAGCGCAGTGGCGCGCTTTCAGGGCGGCCACAATGCAGGTCACACGCTGGTTATCGACGGTGAGAAAACCGTCCTGCACCTGATTCCGTCAGGCATTCTGCGTGAAGGCGTCAAGTGCTACATCGGTAATGGTGTGGTGCTGTCTCCTGAAGCACTGCTGAAAGAAATTGCCCAGCTGGAAGAAAGCAATGTGCCGGTGCGCGAGCGTCTGCGTCTGAGCCCTTCCTGCCCGCTGATCCTGCCTTATCACGTGGCACTGGATATGGCCCGTGAAAAGGCGCTGGGTAAAGACAAGATCGGTACCACCGGTCGTGGTATCGGCCCGGCTTATGAAGACAAGGTTGCCCGTCGTGGTATCCGTCTGGGTGATGTGCTGGATCCGCAGCTGTTCGAAACCAAGCTGCGCAGTGTGATGGAATATCACAACTTCGTGCTGGAACACTACCTGAAAGCCGAGCCAGTAAGTGTGGAAAGCGTGCTGCAGGAAACACTGGCGATGGTTGAACAGATCAAGCCGATAATCGAGCCGGTTGCTGACAGCCTGCATGACCACCGTCGTGCTGGTGAGAACATCCTGTTTGAAGGTGCCCAGGGTTCCCTGCTGGATATCGATCACGGTACTTACCCGTTCGTAACCTCTTCCAACACCACTGCCGGTGGTGCTGCTACCGGTAGTGGCATGGGCCCGCTGTATCTGGATTATGTGCTGGGTATTACCAAGGCTTACACCACCCGTGTTGGCAGTGGCCCGTTCCCGACTGAGCTGTTTGACGACAATGGTCGCCATCTGGCCGAGAAAGGCCATGAGTTCGGTGCAACTACCGGCCGTGCCCGTCGTTGTGGCTGGTTTGATGCGGTTGCCCTGCGTCGTGCCGTTGAGATGAACAGTGTTTCCGGTATCTGTCTGACCAAGCTGGATGTACTGGATGGTTTGGAAACTGTGAAAATCTGTATCGGTTATCAGGATGCAGAAGGCAATGAACTGGGCTTCTCCGCTGCCGCTGAAGACTGTGCCAAGGTTGTTCCGGTTTATGAAGAAATGGCTGGCTGGAGTGAAACCACTTTCGGTGCCAAGTCCATGGACGCACTGCCTGCCAATGCAATCGCTTACATCAAACGTCTGGAAGAACTGACCGGTGCTCCGGTTGATATCGTTTCTACCGGTCCTGATCGTAACGAAACCATTATCCTGCGCCACCCTCTGGCCTGATAATGATCTGATACCTGAAGGCCGGTCGGCCTTCAGGTATTACGCTTATTCCTGTCATAATCCAGCCCGATAATTCTGTTGCCCGCTATTGTGTGGGTGTTAATCTGTTGAATAAGCAATCATAAATCAGGAAATACGCAGTGAGGTTATTTCAACAGAACCTGGTATTTCCGTGGTAACAATCCTTTTGAATAAATTTTATTTCCCTGACCAAAACAGAGTAAGCCGATGAGCCAATGGTGGAAAAACGCCGATCCGCAGGCAGCGGCTGAAGCGAACAAATATGACAGTCCGATCCCCAGCCGCGAACTGATTATGGAGCAGCTGGAAACACGCCGCGGGCCTGTGAAATATCATGAGCTTTGCGCCATTTTTGAGCTGACTACTGAAGAAGAACTGGAAGCCTTGCGCCGGCGTATGATTGCCATGGTGCGGGATGGTCAGCTGCTGGAAACACGTCGAGGGGCGTATGGCCTGCTGAGCAAGATGGACCTGGTAACCGGTAAGGTTCAGGGGCATCGGGATGGCTACGGTTTTGTTATTCCCAAAGATGGCTCGGATGATCTGTTTATTTCTGCCAGGGAAATGCGTCAGGTTTTCGATGGCGACGTTGTGGTGGTGCGTGAAACCCGCGTTGATCGCAAGGGGAAGCGTGAAGGCAGTATTGTTGACGTATTGGAACGCAATACATCTCAATTGGTTGGGCGCTATTTCGAAGAGGGTGACTCCAGTTTTGTAATGCCTGACAACAAGCGGGTCAGTCGTGAAGTCTTGCTGAAGCCAGGTCCGCTGCAGCCTCGACCAGGACAGTTTGCGCTGGTTGAAATTCTGGAGCAGCCTTCACGCAGTCGTCCTCCGATTGGCCTGGTAAAAGAAATTCTGGGCAATCGCACTGATCCCGGAATGGAAATTGATGTGGCACTGAGGACTCATGAAATTCCTCATGTCTGGCCAGAGAGCGTAGAAAAAGAAGTTCGCCGCTTTACTGCTGAAGTTGCAGAAAAAGACAAGGGACACCGAATAGATTTACGTCACGTGCCTTTTGTGACCATTGATGGCGAAGATGCCCGCGATTTTGACGATGCGGTTTATTGTGAAACCAAAAAGAGTGGCGGCTGGCGTCTCTTTGTTGCGATTGCCGATGTTTCCCATTATGTAGCTGTTGGCTCTGCCCTTGATGAAGAGGCACAAAACCGGGGAACCTCGGTTTACTTCCCGGGACATGTGGTGCCGATGCTGCCGGAAATTCTGTCCAATGGTTTATGCTCCCTGAATCCGGAAGTTGATCGGCTGGCGATGGTATGTGAAATGACCATCAGCGCCAATGGTCGCCTTTCCGGTTACCGTTTTTATGAAGGCCTGATTAACTCCCATGCCCGTCTGACCTACACCAAGGTCTGGGATATGCTGGACCAGCCTGAAAGTGATAAGGGCAAGCAGCTTCGAGAACAATACGCCAGTGTAGTATCCCATGTTGATGAACTCTATAACCTGTTCCATGCCCTGAAGCAGCAGCGCAAAAAGCGTGGTGCGATTGATTTTGAAACTACCGAAACCCAGATCATTTTCAACGATCAGCGCAAGATTGAAAAAATTGTGCCTACCGAGCGCAATGATGCTCACAAGTTGATCGAAGAATGCATGCTGTGCGCCAATGTGTCGGCCGCACGCTTTCTGGAAAAACATGGGCTGCCCGGACTTTACCGGGTGCATGAAGGCCCGAATCTGGAAAAACGACTGAACCTGAATAGTTTTCTGGGGGAACTCGGGTTATCACTGCCTGGCGGCAACCTGAAAACGGGCGATTTTCAGAACCTGCTGGAATCCATCAAGGATCGGCCAGACTTCCACTTGATTCAGGTGATGATGCTGCGCTCCATGAGTCAGGCGGTTTATACCCCTGAAAATCAGGGTCACTTTGGTCTGGCCTTTACCGGTTATGCCCACTTTACTTCACCGATTCGTCGTTACCCTGACTTGTTGGTACACCGGGCGATTCGCCATATTATTCGCTCGGAGCGTGAAACCGATAAGGTTCGTCGGGTTGAAGGTACGAAACTTATCCCGGCTCATCGTATTTATCCTTACGACACGACAGCGATGATGGCGCTGGGCGAACAGTGTTCCCAGACCGAGCGACGAGCGGATGAAGCCACCCGTGATGCGATGGACTGGCTCAAGTGCGAATACATGCAGCAGCATCTTGGTGACGAATTTGAAGGTGTTGTTTCTGCTGTAACCGGCTTTGGCCTGTTTGTCGAGCTGAAGGATGTTTATGTCGAAGGTCTGATTCATATCAGTTGTCTGCCGGGTGACTACTATCACTATGATGCCAGTCGCCAGCGTCTGGTCGGGGAAAAAACCGGAATGTCCTATCACTTGGGAGATGAACTCAGCATCATCGTGGCCCGGGTGAATATGAACGACAAGAAGGTTGATTTCGAACTGTCCGGAGCACCGTCTCCACGCCGTCGTCGTAAAAACCGGGATGTGCCAAAGAATATGGTCGGGCAAACCGATCGTCGTAAAAAAGGCAAGACTAAAAAAGAATTGCTGGAGGAAGCAGCTCGTGCAGTACAGGCTGCAGGTGATAGCTCTGGTAAGGGTTCGGGTAAAGGCTCTGGTAAGCGCACTGGTGAGAAGCCCGGTGACTTCCCCAGTGTAGCCAGAAAGCCCGGTAGCAAACGACGCAAGTCCAGAACCCGGGGCAAGAAAAAGCAGCAAGCTGCTCAGAGCGCACAAGGTACGAATTCTTCTGCCGAAAAGAGCGGACCTGCTAAAAATACGAAAAAGAAAACCAAGTCGAAAGCTGCTAAACGCACGTCCAGAGCAAGTGCCAAGCCGACAGGAAAGCAGCCTCGTAAAAGGCCGGTGAAGAAATCCTGACGCCGAATCCGGTTTTTGGATACATTGGTTTTTAAAGATATTTCGGGATCAATGCCGGATAACCTCCGGCATTGATCTTTTCATTTCTCAGTTAAGTAAATTGCAAACCGTTTTATGAGTGAAGATATTGTTTTCGGCCTGCATGCAGTGCAGAGCCTGATGGAACGCCAGCAGGATCAGGTGCGTGAAATTCAGGTTCAGCGCGGCCGTAAAGGTGGTCGTATCGAAGATGTTATCGAGCAGGCTAAAGCCGCCGGTATCGATGTTCGCTTTGTAGATAAAGCCCGACTGGATCGTCAGGCTGACGGTGTGCACCAGGGTATTCTCGCCCGAGTCAGTGCAGCAACCGTTCATCGTGAGCATGATCTGGATGATCTGCTGGATAAACTGGATGAGCCGCCATTCCTGCTGGTGCTGGATGGTGTAACCGATCCGCATAACCTGGGTGCCTGTCTGCGTACAGCTGATGCAGCTGGTGTCCACGCTGTGATTGTGCCCAAGGATAAATCCGCAAGCTTGAATGCGACCGCAAGAAAAGTAGCCTGTGGTGCTGCTGATAATGTGCCGCTGGTGCAGGTGACCAATCTTGCACGCTGCCTGAAAAGTCTGCAGGAGCGTGGTATCTGGATTACCGGTACTGCCGGTGAAAGCAGCGGTAATGTTTATCAGGCAAACTTGAAAGGCCCGATGGCGCTGGTGATGGGTGCTGAAGGTAAAGGTATGCGCCGTCTGACCCGCGAACATTGTGATGCCTTGGTGTTTATTCCGATGGCTGGTAGCGTCAGTAGCCTGAATGTTTCCGTGGCAACCGGCGTTTGTCTGTTTGAAGCGGTACGTCAGCGCAACAGCTGATTAAAGCTGAAGCAAGGTGTCCGCCCGGGCATCTTGCGAATCTGAAAAAAGACAGCCAATAATGTCTCCCCTGATCAGATTATAAATGTAGGGGATGTCATGAAACTGACGGGAGTGATGCTGGACGCCGACACGCTGGGAGCTGATGTCGATCTGTCGCCAATAACAAACCTTCCTGTTGAGTGGGCAAAGTATGGTGTTACAGCACCAGATGATCTGCTGGCCCGCGCTGAAGGTAAATCTGTTGTTCTGACCAACAAGGTCTGCCTGAGAGAAGAGCATTTTCGTCACCTCCCTGATTTGAAATATATCGGTGTTACAGCAACCGGTACCAATATCATTGATATGGAAGCTGCTGCAGCACGAGGTATAATCGTGACCAATGTCAGTGGCTATGGCACTCAGTCTGTTGCCCAGCATGCATTTGCTCTGATGCTGGCTCTTGCCAACCGGTTACCTTTCCTTCAACAGCAAATGCAGAACGGTCAGTGGCAGCAAAGCCCGATTTTCTGCCGTCTTGATTATCCTCCAATGGAGCTGGCTGGCCGAACCTTGCTGGTTGTCGGTTATGGAGTGCTGGGGCAGGCGATGGCAAAACTGGCTGAAGGTATTGGAATGACGGTACTGAAAGCTGCAGTGCCGGGGTCACCCTCCAGTCATTCTGACCGTATTGAACTGGAAGAAGGCCTGAGACAGGCCGATGTAGTTTCCCTTCACTGCCCGTTGACGGACGCAACCCTTAATATGCTGGATGCGGCACGACTGGCTATGATGCCGAAACATGCGCTGCTGATTAACACTGCACGGGGCGGCCTGATTGATGAACAGGCGCTGGCAGATGCCCTGCGTGCTGGAGAACTGGGTGGTGCTGCAACTGACGTGCTGACTCAGGAACCTCCGGTTGATGGCAATCCTCTGCTGGATAACGCCATTCCCAACCTGATTGTGACACCCCACTGTGCCTGGGCCAGCCCGGAAGCACGGCAGCGGCTGGTGAATATGGTTGCTGATAATCTCCACAAATTTATTGAAAAACAGCTCTAATCTTCGGTTTTGATCAATCATCTAAGGCGGTGCAGTGGCCTTATTTGCCGAGCAATGGCAATAAGGCCTTTTGCTATACGGGCAAACCTGTAGCCCTTCGAGGTTGCATCTTGGGCCGCCGTTCTCTAGAATTTCCGCTCTTTTATCGCCGGACGCCCTGTTTTGACCCGCAAGGTTGCAGGTTAACGGGATATTTCGGGCTTTATCAGTGTCGACTGTAAAGGCCGGATTATTTTGCATCCGGTTCTCCTTGCCTCACCGTTACGACGGGAGGCTATAAACCCGTAAGGAGCAAATATGCGTCATTACGAAATCGTATTCCTGGTTCACCCGGATCAGAGCGAGCAAGTGCCGGCTATGGTCGAGCGCTACAAGAAGACCATCGCTGAAGGCGAAGGTCAGGTTCATCGTCTGGAAGACTGGGGCCGTCGTCAGCTGGCTTACCCGATCCAGAAGATCCACAAAGCTCACTACGTGATGATGAACATTGAGTGCGGCAGCGCCACTCTGCAGGAACTGTCCGACAGCTTCCGTTACAACGACGCGGTTATCCGTAACCTGATCGTTCGTCGCAACGAAGCCATCACTGAAGCTTCCATCATGATGCAGGAAGAGAAGCGCGAACGTCGCGATGACCGTCGTGACGACCGTCGCGAAGATCGTCGTGAAGAGCGTGCTGAAAAAGCACCTGCTCAGGAAGCCAAGGCTGAAGAAGCTGCTGAATAATCAGCGTTTCTATCGGATCTGTAACTGAATAATTAAGGAGACGCTGTTATGGCACGTTTTTTCCGTCGTCGGAAGTTTTGCCGTTTTACCGCTGAAGGTGTCCAGGAAATTGATTACAAGGACATCAACACCCTGAAAGCATACGTGAGCGAGACCGGTAAGATCGTACCGAGCCGCATCACTGGCACCAAGGCTCGTTACCAGCGTCAGCTGGCAACTGCTATCAAGCGTGCCCGTTACATTGCCCTGCTGCAGTACTGCGATCGTCACTAATCGTATGCCTCTGAAAGAGGGATACTGATGGGTGGTATTGCGGGATTCATCATGCGTGGCCGCTGGCAGGCGGTAGCATTTGCTGCAGGCATGATGGCCCTGCCCATGATGTACTGGCTCGGAGCCGCTGCGGTGGCTCTGGTCTGGCTCAGATTCGGATCCCGGGAAGGCGTCAGCACTTTGATGTGGTCTTCCCTGCCGGCTCTGGCCTGGGCAGCAACCGGACAACCGTCAGCACTGATTTGTCTGCTGACGACTGCAATGATGGCAGCCTGGCTGCGTCGCAGTGTGTCCTGGACCCAGACACTGTTGCTGGTTATTCCAGCCAGTGCTGTGTCCGCAGGTGTGATTCTGGGGTTGATGCCCCAGGCAGTGGATATGCTAGTTTCCATGGTCCAGCAGTTTGTGGCAACACAGCTGAAGAACTTTGGAAACAGCGGGGTTGATCAGGATCAGATGGCACTGGTTTTACGCTATATCGTAATCGGTGTTCTGGGCTGGTTTAACCTGCTGCTAAGCGTGATGGCGCTGATTCTGGCGCGACGCTGGCAGGCGGCACTGTATAACCCGGGCGGGTTTCAGAGCGAACTTCATCAGCTGCGGCTGAGTGCCGGCATGGCCGGTGCCCTGTTGCTGACCATGATGCTCGGTGCCTCGCTCTGGAAACCACTGGCGGTATTGCTGCCGGCACTGTCGATTCCGTTGCTGATTGCAGGAATCGGATTGGTGCACGGTACTGTGGGACTGCGCGGACTGAGCCATCACTGGTTGATAGTTTTCTATCTGCTGCTGATGTTCATGACGCAGGTGATGTATCCCCTGATCGTATTACTGGCTTGCCTCGACAGCCTGATCGACTTCCGCGGCAGAATGCGGAAACGACTGCAAGGTTGAGGTGGCAGGTAAAATTTCATGGTTAAAACCGTGAGTGACTGTGCCGCATTAGAGCGCGGTAAACGCCTCGAAACGGCGATAATGCAGCACTCGTGGCGATAAAGAGGTAAGCGTGATGGAAGTCATTCTGCTTGAAAAAATTGCCAACGTTGGCAACCTGGGCGACAAAGTAAACGTTAAGGCTGGTTACGGCCGTAACTTCCTGATTCCTTTCGGCAAAGCTGCTCCGGCTACCAAGGAAAACCTGGAAGCTTTCGAAGCACGTCGTGCTGAACTGGAAAAGGCTGCTGCTGAAGCCCTGGCTTCTGCTGAAGCTCGTGCTGAAAAGCTGGCTGAACTGGAAGTTACTCTGGCTTCCAAAGCTGGTGACGAAGGCAAGCTGTTCGGTTCTATCGGTGCGCGCGACCTGGCTGACGCCATCGTTGCAGCCGGTGTTGAAGTGAACAAGAGCGAAATCCGTCTGCCGGTTGGCGCTCTGCGCATGGTCGGTGAGTACGACGTAGCTGTTCACCTGCACACTGACGTTGATGCTACCGTCAAGGTTAACGTTGTAGCTGAATAATCAGTTACTGCGCTTGATCTGCGGCTGACGGCCTGATGCTGTTGGCTGCCAGTCGCCCGCCCCGGATGCGTTCCGGCGCGGGCGATTTTGTTTCATGCCGGATTTTGTTTCATATGACATAGATGGCATGATAAGAGCTAGGACTATTTCTTCTCTCGCATTGGCTTGATAACCGGGCAACCATGTTAGACCCTCAATCTCCTGACGCCATGATTCCGGATGAAGCCAACCCGGAACCGCAATTGTCTCTGGACGGTGCCATGATGGCACTGAAGACTCCCCCACACTCTGTTGAAGCCGAGCAGTCGCTGTTGGGCGGATTGCTGCTGGATAACAAGGTCTGGGATCAGGTCGCTGACACCCTGACGCCGGAAGATTTTTATAACCCTTCACATAAAACCATCTACGAAGCGATGGTGGGGCTGGCGGCTGAAAGCAAGCCATTTGACCCGATTACCCTGATGGGGCATCTGGAGAACAGGGAGCTGCTAGAGCAGGCCGGTGGGCTGGATTATCTGACCGAGCTTGTTGAAGCAACACCCAGTATTTCCAATATCAAAGCTTACGCAGACATTATTTATGAGCGAGCGGTTCTGCGCAGGCTGATTTCTGTCAGTCAGGAAATCGCGGATAAGTCTTATCAGCCGGAAGGGCGTAACAGTGCCGAGATTCTGGATGAGGCTGAGCGATTGGTCTTCCAGATTGCTGAATCACGCCCGAAAACGGGTGGTCCGGTTGATGTTAAAACGCTGCTGAACAAAACCATCGATAAAATCGATGAGCTGTTCAATGCTGGTGACCAGATTACCGGTATTACCACCGGCTTTACCGATCTGGACGAAATGACATCTGGTCTACAGGCATCCGATATGGTGATCGTGGCGGGTCGTCCCTCAATGGGTAAGACCACGTTTGCCATGAATTTGGTTGAAAATGCCTTGCTGAATACTGAGAAGTCGATTCTGGTATTCAGTCTTGAAATGCCTGCTGAACAGTTGATGATGCGTTCACTGGCATCGCTGGGAAGAATTAGCCAGACCTCTGTTCGAAACGGCAAGCTGACCGATGATGACTGGCCCAAGCTGTCGTCTGCCATGACACTGATTCAGGATCGCAAGTTGTTTATTGATGACACGGCCGGTATCAGCCCTTCTGAAATGCGATCCCGTGCTCGCCGGGTAGTAAGAGAGCATGGAGATATTGGCCTGATCATGGTGGACTATCTGCAGTTGATGCAGATACCCGGGTTCAGCGAAGGTCGTACCAATGAAATTTCTGAAATCTCCCGCTCTTTGAAAGCGATGGCCAAAGAGTTTGAGACGCCGGTTGTTGCATTGTCACAGTTGAACCGTTCCCTTGAACAGCGGCCCAATAAACGCCCGGTTAACTCTGACTTGCGTGAATCCGGTGCGATCGAGCAGGATGCTGACGTCATCATGTTTGTATATCGGGATGAGGTCTATAACCCTGATACTGAATACAAGGGCGTGGCTGAGATTATCATCGGTAAACAACGAAATGGTCCTATCGGCACCTGTCGTCTGGCATTTCAGGGACAGTTTTCCCGGTTTGATAATCTGGCTGCAGAAATGTATGGGCAGTTTCAGGATGATTGATTCTGATATTGAGCATACTTGAGACGATCGCTCGAGTACTTATTTGATCGCAGCATGCATTCCTGACTAATTTGCTATAGTCAGGAAACATTTTCTACTATGCTCTCAGCGCTACAGTGGCGGTTTCAAAAACAGTTTGGCTCTGTTCGATAACGGGGTTCTTTAGCAGAGTCATTCTGACTGCTTTTTTTTCGTTCTGTTATCTGACTACTGTGATAGCTGATGAATGCCCATCTCCATTTTTGGCACCAAATACATCTTCTGAAGCATCCCCATCCCCTTCAGTTATCAGGAAAGAAACCGGCGATATAGCTATTGAAATGGACGCATTGCCTACATCACCTATGACGTATGATGGTATGGATGCTGACGAAGTACAGAGGGGGTTGGCAAGAAGAAGAAAAGCTGTTTTAACACAAGAGTTCTTTTCAAGTGATGTTAAACAGTTTCTGTGTGCACTTATTAGCGTCAAAGACCCGGAGCTTTCCACTAAAATTATCCGGTCGATGAAAAGTGAAGAGTTTAGAAATGCTTGTGAGTTTTTTTTACGACTCCCTCCTGCCAAAAGAAGAGAGTTATTATATGAAGATTATGATCATCTAATCCCAAAAGAGTATCATTTTACCACTGTTGATAAACTCCAGCGTACGGAATGGGTTGCTGGTTTTATCGAATCATCAAATGAACTGCTTCATAATCAAAATGTCCACTACTTGATGCATGTTTTGGTGAATGTATTTATATATTCCATGATCGGTATTTTGAATATATCCGAGATGGCATTTATTAACAGTCTCGTTCTTGATGGGGCGCGTATAACAATTCTTGAAAATAATATGCCCCTTGTATGTGGCTTGACTAGTCATGGTGCTTCTTTTTCAATTAGAGGTCCCCTGTATGGAGGACTGTTGAGTCGTCTCGATCTTACGATAATTGGGCTGGTCAGCAGTATTGGAATAGGTTCTGCAATTTCGTTGGTTCCTGCGCTATTGCGCCCTATCATTATGCCGATTCCTGTTATTATCTGGCTTTTATGTGCCGAAAAATATCTCAATAATAAGCGAGAGAATGAAGAAAGACATCGAGAAGCGATATCTCTGCGAAAGCTTGATCTTTTGGTCGAACAGACAGGGTTGGACGAAGAGGAACTGCAGAGTATTTTAAGAGATCTGGATGTACAGGCATTTCTGAATAGTATTTCTTATAACTCTAGCTCAGCACTAAAATATGCTGCTGTTGATGCTTCTGTAGATGAAGAACAAAGAAAATTTTTGCGAGACTGGGTAGCATCGCTGGTGAGATTTAATCGTTATGAAAAAGAAAGTGAATATTTAAAATCAAATAAGTTTAAAAAATACCTTAGGATTGAAACAAGTAAAAAAAAGAAACCATGGACAACCAATATTTATACTTCTGGCTATCAGCTCTGTAAGAATCGTGAATCCAGGTATTGCTTGAACCTGACAGGTATCGGCTTGGCTATTTTTATTAATGGATCATTGATAATGATAGTGAATGCCTTATCGCCATATATAGCGGTGACAGGAGAAACAATGGGGGTTATTGCTCCTCCTGGAGACTTAAATCAGACATGCCTTGAGCTGAATGCAACAGACATGCTGAATCAGACAACACCTCTAACAGGATATGTTGAAGATGTAAACCCATCTCCAACAGGGAACATTACGGTTTTTGCTTTAGCTCTCGGAATTGATGTGCTACTGCCTGCAGCCAGTGGCTTTATACAGGTTGTCACTATAGCCACATGGAATGGAGGAAAAGCAGCAATTCACTGTATTACAAGCCCGTTTAAGCGGTGTTTTCGTCGTAGAGCCAGATACTCTGAGGATGATTGAAAACTTAAAGTCGTCTTCCCCGGCACCTAAACATATTACCGGGGAGCATAATTGATTAACTGTTATTTGAAGCGGCCTTTAAAAAGAAGAAAGGGAATAAACAGCAAAATAACCAGCATTGCACATACCGATAACGTAGAGAAAAAGCCATTCCAGCCATAGGTCTCCATGATTTTTGCTATTGGATAGCCCGACAGAGCTGCTCCGACATAGGCAAAAAGGCTGACAAAACCATTGGATGCTCCCGCAGCATTCTTGTGAGAGCACTCCACAGCCGCCATTCCTATCAGCATTTGAGGGCCGTAAATGAAGAAGCCTGACATAAAGAAGAGGCCCAGCTGGACAGAATAATCCGCTACTGGAACCATCCAGAGGCCCAGTACAGTAAGACCAACGCCAACAGAAAAAATAAAGTTCATAGGACCACGGTTACCCTTGAACCACCAGTCAGAGCCCCATCCAGCAACCAGACAGCCAAGAAAACCGCCGATTTCTGATGCTGATAATGCAGAGTTCGCAGTCAAAAGAGAGTAACCGTGTACTTCTGTAAGATAGAGATTACCCCAGTCACTAATCGCAGTCCTGACGATATAAATCAGGATGTAGGTCAGTGCCAGCAGCCATAGCATTCGGTTGTTTAGTACGTAACGAACTAAAATTTCTTTATTGCTAAGTCCCAGTCCCTCCTGCTCATGGGCAATTTCCTTTTCATCATTACGCCAGCGTCCGACAGTGGGCAGCCCCATGGTTTGAGGTTTATCACGAACCCGGGAAATAAGGAAAAAGGTCATTGCCATCGCCAGCAGGCCGGCAGCACCCATGCCAAATTGCCAGCCTACAGTCATAACCAGCCAGCCAAGTAACACCGGAGCTAAAGCGCCTCCAATATTATGGGTTGTGTTCCAGATTCCCCACCAGAATCCACGCTCTGTGCGGGAGTACCAGCTATTCAGCACCTTGGAGCAGGGAGGCCATCCCCAGCCCTGAAAGAAGGCATTCAATGTCCATATCGTGGCAAAAGCAGTAAGGGATGAACTGAGGCCAAACAGCACATTGAGAACACCCGTCATAAACAGGCCAATAGCCATAAAGTAACGGGGATTTGAATTATCACTCAGAATGCCACTTATAAATTTACTGGCACCGTAAGTGAAATAGAAAAGCGTTCCGATCAGCCCTATATCAACCTTGTCCAGCCCCAAATCCTGTATCAGGGCCGGGGTCACATATGTGAATGACTTTCGGGTAATGTAAAAAACAGCGTAACCTGCATAAATACCCAGAAAAACCTGAAGCCGCCAATATTTATAAAGCTGATCCGTGTCTGCCTGATCAAGATCAGCGGTGCTCGACATCTCACTGCTACTCATAGTTAGGTATCGTTTAGGTTTCAGTTTATGTTTCGTTTTTGGGAAGCTGTTTAGACACTTTAGTCTGATTTTTGCGCGTCAGACGATATTTAATCCTGTTTAAATGTTTTGTTGTGTTGCTTGGTGTTAACAGCTTGAAGACAGTAAATTGGCCTGTTCTGATGCTGTAGCTGTACAGGATTCACCTACGTAGACTGATATTTGGAGCAGATGGGAAGGTGATTTGTTCCGCATGGAATGTTAAAAATGGAACAGAATCGAACAATTTGCCGATAAGAGGTTGATTACTATTGACTGCACCTGCAGTGGTGGATAATGGTATGACAGCCTCTATAAATAATAACAATAACTAATGGCAAGCCTGCCGGTTTGTGAGTGCTGTATACCGGGTGGCGACCCCTCCGGTAAATCTCACATGCTTTCTGTAATCCAGGAGACATGTATGCCCCCTCGCCTGAATACTGCTTTGATTACCGATCACAACCCCATGGGGACGGATGGTTTTGAGTTCGTAGAGTATGCTGCACCTGATCCTCAGGAGCTGGTATCCCTGTTTGAAACAATGGGCTTCCGGGCTGTTGGCCGTCATCGCTCCCGTAATGTCATTTTGATGCGGCAGGGTGATATCAATTTCATTATTAACGGTGAAGCTGAAAGCTTTGCTTCTGATTTTGTTGCTGCCCATGGCCCCTGTGCATGCGCCATGGCATTCCGGGTTGCAGATGCCGGTTATGCTTTCAAGCGGGCACTTGAACTGGGTGCCAAACCGGTTTCGGATTTGCCTGGGCCGATGGAATTGAATATCCCGGCAATTGAGGGCATTGGCGGTAGCCGGATTTATCTGGTTGACCGGTATGGTGATGCGGGCTCGATCTACGATGTGGATTTTCTGCCTTTTGACGAAGCTGACTCCGAAATCCCCGACCATAAGGGAGAAGGCCTGCAGGTGATTGATCACCTGACTCACAATGTTTACCAGGGTGCAATGGACAAGTGGGCCGGCTTTTATGAAAAGTTGTTTAACTTCAGGGAAATCCGCTACTTCGATATTTCCGGCAAGCTCACCGGACTCAAGTCCAGAGCACTGACCGGACCCTGCGACAAGCTGCGAATTCCAATCAATGAATCCTCCGATGACAAGAGCCAGATTGCAGAATATCTCGAGCAGTATAACGGTGAGGGTATACAGCATATTGCCCTGACAACAGGCAATATTTATCAAACCATTGACGGGTTGCGTGAGCGTGGAGTGAAATTTATGACGCCTCCACCAGATACTTATTATGAAATGCTGGATGAACGTCTGCCGGGACATTCGGAAGATGTGGATGATATGCAACGGCATGCCATACTGATGGACGGTTCGAAAGGTGGCCGAGTGTTGTTGCAGATCTTTACCGAAACAGTGATCGGCCCGATTTTTTTTGAAATCATCCAGCGCAAAGGTGATGAGGGGTTTGGTGAAGGTAACTTCAAAGCCCTGTTTGAAAGCATGGAAAGGGATCAGATTCGCCGGGGTGTGCTGAAAGAAGAAGCCTGATTGGCAGAGGTCCTGACAATGAAGGGTACCCGGTATGTTGCCAGAAAGCCCGACTCTGATGGCACTATTCACTACCCTGAAGAAGAACACGAAATCTGGCAACTACTGGTCGAGAGGCAGCTTGAAGTGCTGCCTTCTCGTGCCTGTCAGGAATATCTTGATGGCCTGAAACAGTTGGGTTTGCCTGAAGACAGAATTCCCCAGCTGGATGAAATTAATCAGGTACTGGAACCTGCTACGGGTTGGAAAGTAGAACGAGTTCCTGCACTGATTTCATTTGACCGTTTCTTTGAGCTGCTTTCCCGCCGACGCTTTCCGGTAGCAACCTTTATCCGCAGCATCGATGAGCTCGAGTACCTGCAAGAGCCGGATGTTTTTCATGAAATATTTGGTCATTGCCCGTTATTGACCAATCAGGCCTTTGCCGATTTTACTCAGGTCTATGGCGAGCTGGGCTACAAGGCATCCAAAGAGGACCGGGTCTTTCTGGCCAGATTGTACTGGATGACGGTTGAGTTCGGATTACTTGCAACGGATGACGGTTCGCGAATATACGGCGGAGGGATTCTTTCCAGTCCGGGAGAATCCATATTCAGTCTGGATAGTGATCAACCGGAGAGAAGACCCTTCAAGCTTCTGGATGTACTACGAACACCTTATCGCATTGATATTCTTCAGCCGGTTTATTACGTGATTGATGATCTGGAAGTGCTGCACTCGCTTGATTCTGCCAGCATCACTGAAAATATCGCGAGGGCAAAAGAGCTGGGTCTTTTCGAGCCTCGTTATCCGAGAAAAGCCTCATAGTTTTACCATATTAAAGAAAATTCATCACTGCACAGCCTAGAATGACACAGGCAGGAGTTTTCGATGTCCGAGTTATCGCAGGAAAAGTGTGGCCCCTGTAAGTCAGGTGCTCCTCAGGTAAGCGCTGAAGAAATGCAACAGCTGATGTCCATGGTGAAGGACTGGAATGTCGAAGAGCGCGAGGGTATTTTGCAGCTTGAGAAGCGATACAAGTTCCGGAATTTCCGTCAGGCTCTGGAGTTTACCAACAGGGTTGGTGAACTAGCTGAAGCCGCAGGACATCATCCAGCACTGCTGACAGAATGGGGCAAGGTAACGGTTACCTGGTGGACTCACTCTATTCGCGGACTGCATCGTAATGATTTCATCATGGCAGCCCGAACTGATAGTGCTGCTGAGTAAACCAAACTCTCCCTAACTTCCACACCTATAAAAAGGAGCACAGGGAATGATTCTATATGGTTACTTTCGTTCATCTGCCGCTTACCGGATTCGTATTGCCCTTAACCTTAAAGGGCTGGACTATGATCAGGTGGCGGTCAATCTGAGAGAAGGGGCACAAAGCGATGACGGTTACTTGGGGATTAACCCCCAAGGGCTGGTGCCGGCACTGGATACCGGTGAACACATACTGGAACAGTCCATCGCTATCCTGGAGTGGCTGGAAGAAACTTATCCCAAGGTTTCATTGTTGCCGGGTGACAGTTTTGCGCGAGCCAGAATTCGCAGTCTGGCCCAGCATATCGCCTGTGATATTCACCCGCTGAATAACCTGAGAATTCTGAACTACCTGAAGAGTAACCTTGATCAGGATGAAGAAGCTCGTAATCGCTGGTACCGGCACTGGATAAGAAAAGGTTTTTCAGCACTGGAACAGCAGGTAGGCAGCGACCCGTTTTGTGTTGGTGCCCAGCCGACAATGGCAGATATCTGTCTGGTTCCACAGGTTTATAATGCCAAGCGCTTTGGTGTGGATATGCAGGATTTTCCACGGTTGGAAGCAATTAATACCCATTGCCTCACATTGCAGGCTTTCAAGGATGCAATGCCGTCAAATCAACCGGATGCAATTTAGTCTTCCTGTCTGATATCCAGCTTGTTGCGTGCCAGACGAATGCCTTCTTCCTGGAAGAGTTCGTGAATCCGGCGCAACAGGCTGTCGCTGACGGCAATCCGCTCTTCCACAGTACCAACATGCACTCTTAACTCATGGTGCAGGGCATTTTCATCCTGTCCAACCAGCATGACTGATGCGTGTGGTTCTTTCAGTACCTGAGAGTTTTCTGAAGCGGCCTGAAGCATACAGCGCTTAACGCGCTCCAGATCACTGTCGTGCTCGACACCAACCGTAACCACTGTCCGAATAACTGAGTCACTAAGCGACCAGTTAATCAACTTCTCGGTAATGAACATCTTGTTGGGAATGATGATTTCTTTATGATCCCAGTCGGTAATTGTTGTCGCTCTCATTCTGATCCGGCTGACGACACCGGACAGATCTGAAATGGTAACTGTGTCGCCAATTCTGACGGGGCGTTCAAACAGGATAATCAGCCCCGATACAAAGTTGGCAAAAATTTCCTGCAATCCAAATCCGAGACCAACACCCAGTGCGGCAATAAGCCACTGAACCTTATCCCAACTGACCCCCATGGTGGACAGGGCAAAAGAGAAACCAAGACCGGTAATCACATAGCTGAGCAGGGTGGTGGTAGCGTAGCTGCTGCCTGGGCGCAGCTGAAGTCGGGAAAGTAATAATACTTCCAGAAAACCTGGCAGGTTACGGGCCAGTACCAGACTGGCAATAAATATCAGTATGGCTATCAGCAGGTCATTTAAAGTTACTGGAATCAGCTGCCCCTGGCTGTTCGCTGAGCTTTCCCATAACCGGAAGTTTTCCAGATAACTGAACAGACTGAAGACATCCTGCCACACCCAGTACAGGGCAATACAGAAACCGATAAACAGCCCGGTATTAATCAGGCGCAGGGAGTGCTGATTAATCGTTTGAATATCGAGAGCAGGTTCTTCGTAATTGTCACTGTCATCCTTGTCCTCTTTTTGAGCGGCTCTTTTGCTCAGAGCCCGGGCAAAAGCGAGTCGTCTGGCAGCAACCTGCAGGCTTCGAATAACGATAGCCTGGAGTAAAAAGCTACTGGCAATCAGCATTAAGGTCAGGACCAGTTTCTCTTCAAGTTGCAGGGCGGTGTAATAGTAACCTGTGACTGTCATCACGATCAGCGACAGCGGCAAGGCAACCAGCAGCATGGAGATAATCAAATGAGCAAGGCGGGACCCTAACAGGTAATGGCTGGTATTCAGCATTCGAGACAGAACCAGACTTTGCAGAGCGAGGCAGGTCACCATAATGATCACCCCGGCACGATCTCTGGCCAGATCCGAGAAATTCAGTCCGGACAGGCTTATTATCAGTACCATGGGCAGAATGATCAGCTTCATCTGCTTTAACTGTCGATGTAGTCTGCGGTTCTGTGCCGGTGGCCAGCTGAAGTGGCTGGTGGCAATTCCGTGAGATTGGGTGATGTGGACAGCCATATTCATAAATAACCAGCACATAGCCAGATACTGCAATGCCGTTCCTGCCATCATATAGGCGGGGTGCTCTATGCCTGCTGTGTTAAGGCTCAGGCCAACACCAAAAACAAGCAGCGGGACAGGGAGTTGACGAACCAAAGCCAGAAATAGTGCCAGAGGTGTCATCAGCAGGCTGTCGCTGCGAACATTGCCGATTTTAAGTACCAGACTTCTTTCTTTCAGTAGCAGCCATCGTCTTCGAATTGTAATCATCACGGCTGCAAGGATCAGAGCGCCTAACGCCTGCCAGTACTGACCAATATACAGGGCACTGCTTGTCCATAATGAATCGACAGGCCAGCGTCGTAACTGGTGTAAAACATCGGCAGGAAGGGTTTGTACCCAGCTCAGGGTCACGGGTGGTGTACTGGCAACCCAGAATAGCTGTTCCTCCAGTGTTTTCGCCAGAGACGCGCTGGTCAGAGTCAATTGCCGCTGTCGAACCTGGAGCGTCAGGGCCTGACTCAACAGACTGTTGAGTTCCGTGGTCAGGCTATCCAATAACTCTCGGCGACTTTCCAGCAGCTTCCCCAGCTCCTGCTGCTGATGTGAGAGCAGCGATTTGGCTCCCGGGTAGCGTGCCAATGCCTCTTTCGAGGAGATATTCAGTCGGTTTAGTTGACGTAATTCCTGACTTAAACGGAATTGCTGCAGACGGTACTGGCTAATGCGTTCATTCAGGTTCAGGTTGATAGTAACCTGTGGCAATGCTTTTTGTTGCTCTCTGAGAATGCGGGCCAGTGCCATATTGTTACCCAGAATCACAACTTGCTGATCCAGACTCTGGCGAATATCGGTCACAACCTGCAACTGCTCGCTGACATCATGGCTTTCATGGTTCAACTCAGCCATCTGGTCGGCATATCTCAATAGCATTTCACTTAGCTGAACATTCCGTGCAGCCTCATGCTGTAGCATGGCTGGCACGTTTTCCTGCTCTTCTATCATGCTGGCGGCATCGGCAACCGCTTCTTCACTGGCTTCCCTACGCTTCTCATTGAGTAATGTTTGAAGTACTTCGATATGGAGATTGGCAATATCAATGCGCTGCTGTAGCAACTCCCCCTGCACCTGCAACAGCTCGGTTAATGGAGTACTAGCGCTGATTTCAAAATTGAGGCGTGAGTTCTGCTTCTGTATCAGATAAAGCCGGCTATTCAGCATGTCTTTACGCGGTTCCCGCAGACTATCTTCACTGCTTAACAGTTGGGTTAATTGATCCGATAGCTCCTTTTCTCTTTCCTGATTGCGGGTTAGCTCGGTACGTGCTGTCTCCGGTCTTGCCTGAACAGCGGTAAGGCGATTGCGGGTATGAGTCAGTTGGTTTTGCCACTCGACAAGGCTGACTTGCTGTTGATCCAGCTGCTTTTTAAGACTCTGTTCTTCAAGGTGACGGTATTGGTGTTGAAGTCGGGACTGGTTTGGTACCCGCTCTTTAGCAAGCTGCTGCTGAAGAACCTGAAGCTTTTCCGGGGCTTGCTCCAGTTCAGCCTGCTGTTGGGTAAGACGACTCTGCTCATCCTGTATTTGCTGTAGCAGGGTGAGAGTTCTCTGGTAGATATCTGTCAGACGCTGGGATGATTCGTCCTGATTATTCTGCTCCTGCGAGGCGACAGCGTCCCGTATTACATTAATTGATGGCAAGTTTGTACTGTCTTGAACCGGGTTGGTACTCGCAGAGGTAAACAGGCTTAGAGAACTGATAAAGAAGGCCAGAATCAGTGTGTAGCCGGTTTTAATCACCATGGCAGGGTATCCTTTCCCGGTCGGGTGCTAATTGCAGATATATTTCAAACCGCTATATATAAATAAATGTATCGCCTTATTAGAAATAAAGAAGGTCTAATCAGGTGATTTGACGGTTAAAAATGCTTCTTTGGTAAAGATATATTTCGCCAATCATTTCTATACTTTTAGGGATAACAACAGTAATTACAGGCCAAAATGAGTCAAGGATCGACAGGTGTTGGCACAGGGGGTGTTGTTGTGCCATCAGCCCCGCCTCTGGATGTCCTCGAAGATGGAGCTCCTGAGCCAGGAACGGCTTTTGGACGACCGGTTGTGCCTGTCCCTGAAGTATCCAGAACCCATGCTCCCGCTCTTTCCATAACGCTTAAACCCATTCAGACATATTCAGTGTCGCTTGAGCAGGCTGCCAAGCCTTACATCGCGAATGGCATTTTTTCGGAAAAAGACCTTGAGGCTTTTGCGGCAAAGCACGGAGAGAAGCCGCTGGCTGTTCTGTTATGTGCTGAAGGTATGAAAAGGCGATTGGAGCAAGCCTGCCCGTTAACTGAAAAAGAAGGACTGCAACTGGATAAGGCTGCTGCCAGACTCTCTGATCTGGTGAGGGAAAAGCGACCTGATGATGTGCTGGAGTGGTGGGCCAATGCCTTGATTGGCCAGGATCAGGATCTGGATGAAACCTCAACGCTGTTATCTTTGGCTGGCAAAACAGTGGGCGCGGTTCTGTATGAAACTGTTGAGCCATTAGAACGCCGACAACTTCTATCCGAAAAGCGTGATCTGGAGAAGCTTCAACGCTTATGTCAGGACGCAGATAACATAAGAAGGCTGAGCACCAGACTGCAAAGTATGCCGCAAGCCAACAGTAAAAGACTGATGCTTGAAATGGAGCTGGCCGGGTATGAAAAAGAGCGTCAGGACATCTTTCAGGTATACGGATATGACCCTGCTGACCCTGACCTTCAGTTCGATTTTCAAAAACAGAAAAGTGAAATCGAGTCAGAGCTAGATGAAGTGGATGGTGATATTGCTGCTATGGCTGCGCTCTCTCAAAGACAGCTTGATAAGGTAGCTCCGGAAGCGGATGGAATTCAAGCCCAGCTGGACCGGTTGAATCAACAGGACAGAGTGAGTCTGGACGATCTGGGCAAGCTATATAAGTCACTGGGCAAAATGTCAGCCTGTATTGGTGATCCTCGGTTGAAGCAGACCGTCACCATGCTGAAAAACCAGATCAGAAGTCAGGTGCTGCACGAACTGAAGCAGGAGTTTCAGCAGCAGTTCAAGAAAAGCTTATCTGAACTGGAACGAGGAGGTGCTTCCCGTTCATTCAGTATCAACATAGAGCTGGGAGCTGCAGTTTCTGTCTTCGGAATGCATCTGGCGGATATCAGCGCAGGGCTTGAGTACAAGTTCAGTGTTTCAGCAAATGATGACTCTCGCCTCGTTGATCTTCATAAACTGTCCCCCAGAGTCAGTCTGGTTCTTGGGCCCAAGGATGTTATTGCTGCAGACGCTGCAGTCATTGGAGAGTTTGGAGATGGAAAGGTATTTCCCAATGTTGATGAATTTGCAGCTTTTCACGCCAATGATCTGCTGGGTGTACTGCTAAACCAGAAAAAAGTGACCGGAAGCAAGGGCGTTTATCGGGCTCGCAAAGCAGATGCGGCAGCTAAAACCGCTACAGCAGAAATTAACCGATTTGAACATGAGCTGCGACGACTGAAGGTGATAGCTCCGGGTGACAGGCTGATAGGAAAGCTGCAGCGTCAACCCAGTTATACCGAGCTGACAAGCAAGGCCGGAACAGTAACTGCGGGAATGTCGGCTCTGGAAGGCCTGATGTCAGCTGGTGTCTCTGCGTCCGCAACCCGTCAGAAGTTTACCCGCAGAACAGATCTGGTTCAGACACTGCGGGATAACTATGGACTGGTACATGCGCTCGGTACACCTCAGCAGTTTGGAGTCCTGTTGCAGGGGCAGTATTGGCCGGGAGAGCTGGGTGACCAAAAGATCAAGCAGCTCGAAATGGAAAGAGATGAGGCGCGACGTACTCTGGTGACAGAAAGTATGGAGGTTGCGTGGCAGGATGCACGACATGACTTGCATGAGCTGAGAGAACAAACCAAAGCTTCAATAGCTGCTTTGGAAGCTGAGTATCAGGCCTACATTCATGCCGTTAACTGCTATGACTCTGCGCCGGCAGAGTCCAAACCCCAGCTACAACTTTTGAAGCATCGAATGGAGCTTGGCCGAGGGGCTGTCGGTCGGGGGGAATGCTTGCGAGCCATGATGCTGACCCATGCAAGGCTTGCAGAAGTTTATCTTGATACTTTCACCGGGGAAGAGTCTCCGGTAACTGATGACAGCGGCTTCTTTTCCGAGTTGGAGAGGATTGAAGCTGCATATCGCACACCTCAGTTAAACCTTAATAATGAAAAGCATATTCGACCCTGTTTAATGCATGCGAGCAAGGCTAAAAGTACCAACCTCGAGGGGACCGGTTTTGTAAATCTTGGCGTTCCTTATACACCGCTTCGCTTCGGGGCTGTGGTTAAAGGCAACAGAATTTCAGGGCATCCAAACCCTGACAATGACGGGCGTTATCTTAATGTCAGCTTTAAGGTTGGTGGCGTTTTCAAAATGTCTGACCTGCTGTCGGTCTGCAAGGGAGAGATTCCTTTTAACAGTTCATCCATTGAGTTTAATGATGACGTCCCGTGGTTTCAGTTCAGTGATGTTGATATGGGCGACTTTGGATATCAAACGACGCCGGGTATGCAGGTGGAATTCAATATTATAAGAACCGATACAGGTCCCAGGCTGCAGTACATTAGAGTTACACAGGAAAAAAGTGACGGGCTCGCGTCGCCACAAATTCCTCTGGGAGAAGGGCCTGGTGTAGGACTTCACTTGAAGCTGGGAGGAAGTAGGGGGCAGGTCGATAATCGATACGAGTATATTGGAAATAACACCCTGACTTATCTTCAAACCCGTTATAACGGCCTGACAGCCGGAGGTAAAACGGCAGGAGGCGACAACCTGTGGCAGCCTTTTGTCAAAAAGAACCGCAAACAGTTACTGAGCCTTTTAAAGAATATGGCAAAGCCGGGCACCAACGCCCATCAGGAAATGCAAGTGCTATTGGAGTCAATGAAAAAGCGCCGGGATATACCGGTGGACTTTTCCGTCAAGTTTGGCGAGCAACTGGAAGGCTATGTCGCCGGAACTGTTTCTGAAGATGATATGTTGCAGGGTTTGAATGAATTTATGGCTTTTCAGTATCGGCTTCATCGAACAGAAGCCAGCAAGCGATTTAATCTGATGCAGCAGCAGAAAGAACTACAAGCCCGGCAGGTCTGGCTCAAAGGTAATGAAATTGAGACGGTCCGGTTTGTAGGGGAATTGGCCAATGGTAAAAATGGGGCTGATAAAGAACTGAAACTTATGCTGAAGGCTATCGGTGATACCGGGTTTGCAGCATCGATACAGCAGCGTTTGAAGGAATATCAGAAAAAAGGCGATGACCCGATAATTGCCTCGGCATTACTGGGAGATCTGGTGCAGCAATATCAGCGTGCAGTCAGGAGAAAATAGACATGGCTGATCCGGTTCAGGGAAGAACATCGGCAGCAACCCAACATTCAACACAGCAGGCAGAATCACCACAACCGGGCAGGCTCCGGAAAATGTGGCGGGCTGCCAAAAGTTTTATCTCCCGTGTTGTTCATGGCATCACTGACCCTATTCGACGTCTAATTGGGCGACAGCATAAAGATAATTTGCCTGATCAAAAGCCGGTTGGAACAAGACAGTCCAGAGTTATACCTGAACCCTCTGTTTCAAAAACTGATTCGTTTTCATCATCAGACTCAACCGAGTATTCGAGGACGCAGGAGACACTAAGATCCGGCAGCTCTTTTTCAGATACTTCCTCTGTGTCGGATGAAGAGGAAACTGAAGCTCCGGAACATTCCGAAATGGCTCTTGTACCCAGACGTACAGATGCCGAGCCGCCTCAGTCAAAACTATCTGATACAGACCAAAGCGAACCTAAAACCAAAGCTAAAGGTCGCTGGAAAAAAGGTTTTAGTATTCCATGGTTCAAAAAGAAGCCAGCTCAGGAACAGCCTGTCTCAGACACCACGACAGATAGTCAGACTAAAGCCAAAGCTGACAAAGGAAAAAATAAAACTAAAACCAAGCCTGATTTCAGAGCCTATGAGCAGCAAAAAACTCCTGAGGAGACCCAAGGCAGACCTGGCCGAGTAGGCAGCTTCTTTCGCTCTGTGTTCAGCATGACCAAAACCATGAGTTTTATGCGACGTAACCCGGAGCCCGAACCTGTAGATCCACTGGACTCCGATGAAACTCTGGTTGGTAAAGCAGTGAAGTCAGGCCTGGTTAGCAGGGAACAAGCGGGCCAGATGCGGGAGAAATATAGTGAAGAAGTTGTCGATGTCTTGTTAAAAACGCCTTACCTTCAAGAGCAGGTGATACTGGGAAACAAACTCTCCGAATCCGACCTTAAAATGATTGACCTGATGGCAGCTCGTTTGAATGGTCTCAGAGTCATTGCTCATCGACCGGAAAGTGTACTGCAGCGTCAGGCTGATGCCATGTTGGGAAGAACGCTGGATCTGGGGGATGCAGCTCAACTGAGTCCGGTGCTGACCAAATATATTGACTACCTCGGCAAAAGTATTCAGCCGGATTTTGCCAAGAAAGCCTTATTGAAGCTTCTGCTGCAGCAAGTAAAAGACAAAATAAAAGAAGCAGAGCACAAGCCCGGCAGTAAAACCTATAGTGATTTGTTTCGAGCGCTCAAGCAGGTCAAACAGCTGGTGCCTCAGGAGCGAACGCGACAGACTGTTGCCATGTTGCAGAACCGGGTTCGGGAAAATGCTCTCACAATTGTAAAGCGTGAATTCAAGGAGCAGCTTAAACAGCAGCTGGCAGGACTGAACGAGGCCGGAGCATCACGATCTGTTGAACTTAATCTTGATCTGGAACTGGATGGTGGACTGTTTGGAGTGAACCTGCTGGGAGGTAATATTGGTCTCAAGTATGAGTTCCAGGCAGAGGCCGGTGATGACGGCAAAATCCGCGACCAGCATGGTACCTCGGTATCTCTCGGGCTGACCATCGGCAATGATGTGATCAAGGGAAAGGCTGCTGTTGGAGGCGGCGCAGGGATTGAGCGTACTTTTAATAACCTGGATGACTTTGTTGAATTCCACTCCAATGATCTTTTAACAGCGTTGCTCACCCGCAAGCCGGGGAATACACGCCGTGCCCGAAGGGTAAGACAACTGGATGAGCTCAAGCGCAGAAACCTGGCTGAGAATGAACAACTGGTGCAGCGGTTGGTTGAGGTCGGTGCTATCGCTGGTGGCGATCGAATAGGTGCTGAAGCCGCTCGTAAACCGAAATTTCTTGAAGCGAAATTATTGAAAGTTGATGCCAGCATTGGTGCCAGTATGCTGGATGATATGGTCAGTGGTGAGTACCAGATTGAAAATACCCTGACCCGTTATAAAAAGCGGATCGAGTTTATGGATGCGCTGAAAGAGCGTCCTGATCTGGTTGATGATATTGCACCCAAATCATTCTCCCTGGTCTGGGATGGGAAAACGCTTGACGGTGAGGCCGGACATGCCCAGCTGGATAATTTAAAAGGCCAGTTAGAGACCCATGCTGGACGTTATGCCAAGGCACAAGGGCCCAACAAACAACTGGTGCATCAACAACAGCTGGTTCTGCGACATCAGCTCAAGCAAGCAATGTCTTTACTCTATGCGGAATATGATCACTATGGCGCTGTCGTGAACCGTTATGAGGGGCGTTTCAAGGGAGGCAACAAGGCAGAGATTCGCAAGATCAAGCACCGGCTGGAATCTGCGCGTGGAGCCAACGGCCGGGGTACCTATTTAAAATCGCTGATAGCCACACACTGCAAACTTGATCAGCTGTATCGTATGACTTTCAACGAGGATGAAACACCGGTAACCCATGATGCTGCATTCATGACGTTGCTGGACAGCATGGAAACGGATTACCGCCAGCCTCGCATGAATATGACAATGGGCAACCTGCGTGAATTGTCGGCTAAACAAAAAGCCAAATCCAAATCTACGGTGCAGACCGGTACCTTTACTTTCAAGATCCCCAAGACCAAGTACGAGATCAGTGCAGAAGTGTCGTATGAGAAGACGAAAGGTCACCCGAACCCTGACTTTGACGGCACCTCTGCATCTGTCAGCTTCACTCTGACTGGTGGGGCAATGCTATCCGCGGCACTCAAGGCATTCAAAGGTAATCCGCCTGGCATGAGTGCAATGGGATTTGCCAAGAATGAAGAGTGGTTATCACTGGGTGAAAATGTATTACCTGATTTGGGTCTGGATTTCAGTAGTGATGTACAGGTGGTTTTCAATATGGGCAAAGGTGAAAAAGGCTGGCGTCTGGAAAACCTGCGTATTATGGCCGGAGACCGGCTTGGTCTGAACAGTCCTACGGTATCTATACCAGCAGGCAGCTGGGGAGAACTCAAGCTGCAGGCCGGTGCCAGCTTGTCTTCTGTGGATAAACTCTATGAGCGCATTGGCGATGATACCGCAGGGTATATCCAGACCCGGTATAATGGCTGGAAACTGCAGAACGAAGTTGATGGTGATACATCTCGCTGGGCTGAGTTCAAGATGCAGCATGAAGCACAGCTGCGTGGACTGCTGAAAAATATTGGCAAGGAAGGTAGTAATGCCCGTCTTGAGATCAAGGAAATTATCAGTGATCTGAAAAAAGTTGATGAGCTTGGCGGAAAAAAACCGATGAAACAGCTCCGAGATCACCTGTATAAGCTGGCTGAGAATGAACAGTATGACGAAGCGATGGAAGTGTTCGAGCAGATACTGGATTTACAGTATAAGCACCTGTATGTGCCTGAAGCGCGCAGTCGCTTTGGTAAGGTAAAAGCCTGATGGCTTGAGCGGAAACAGCCAGTGAGTAAGAGAGGACAATCTTGCTACTGGCAAACTGGAGTGAGCGGTGGTGACTATGTCTCTCCAACAATGTCACTCAAAAAGGGCTCACTCCATCAGGATTTGAGATTACAGATTCACAAAGTCAGCATCTGTGCTGCGGCAGTGGTAACAACTCCCAGTGTAAAAACAGCTATGAGTACGGAAACCAAGTCAGGCGATCTTTTGTAATGCATATTTCAGTCCTGCAACCTGTACATCATTGAAGCCGGGTAAGCTGCTCAGTTGTACAAGCGTGTATCGTGAGAATTATTAAAATTATGCCGCTGCTAAAAATGCACCGTTATGATCTATGACAAACCAGATT
Source organism: Spongorhabdus nitratireducens (assembly GCA_947387575.1). Taxonomy (GTDB): domain Bacteria; phylum Pseudomonadota; class Gammaproteobacteria; order Pseudomonadales; family Endozoicomonadaceae; genus CANDOC01. Next base: position 111,552 of record CANDOC010000008.1, on the reverse strand, counting down.
TCAAAAAGTTCATCTCGTTTTTATAAAAAAAGCATAACTTTTTTGTCGAATGTTAGATCATGTAGACGTCAATATATCACTATTGCTGCAGCAGTCGAGATCGGCAGAAAATTTTTATTCTTAAAAGGTTAAAATGAGGGATAAAAGGCAAGAATACGAGACTGATGGCAACAATATGCTGACCAGTCCCGGAGGGTCATTTTCTTCTTTTTAAGGGGCGGAGATTAGCTTGGTTAGTCTGTCTCACGATCCTGAACCAGAACCCATGGCGGTACCACAACAGCCCATAGCATGCGGTCATTCTCGAACCACTTTTTAGCCTGATCATCATTGGCAAACATGATGGACTTTTGATCAATCAGTTTCTCGATTAATGCAGTATTATTTTCGACCAGCAGAGTAGCTGTCTCGATGAGATCCAGATCTGCCCTTACCGCAATAACACGTCCCTGGGCATAGGAGCGTTGTAGCTCAAGCCAGGGGATTTGAGCCGTTTGCAGATTCAGGGTCTGGTTGATAGCGAGAGAATCATCAGTCAAAGGATTTTCCGGCACGTTGTTATTGGACTCAGGCATATAAAAAACAGTCAGAGTAAATACAAAAACAGGAGACTACCATGAAAGTAGTCTCCTGTATGACTGTTAAAAGAGTATGTCGCTAGCTGTTAAGGGTTACAGCAGTTCGCCAAAGTCTTCCTCTTTCATATTCATCAGGTTATCCGGACCGGACTCGATGCAGCTCTTGTGCATCGCAGCACGGGGCAGGATACGCTGGAAATAGAACTCGGCAGTTTGCACCTTGGCGGTATAGAAACCGGTTTCGGTAGTACCTTCAGTCAGCTTTTCTTTCGCGACTCTGGCCATATTGGTCCAGAAATAAGCCAGGCAGACATAGCCCGCATACATCAGGTAGTCGACAGAAGCAGCACCGACAGCTTCGCGGTTCTGCATTGCCGTCATACCCACTTTGGTGGTGATCTCACCCCATTCTTTGTTCATTGCCGCCAGCTTTTCAACGAATGGCTTGATGTCTTCATTGCTTTCGTTGGCCTGACAGAACTTGTGGATGATTTTGGTGAAGGCTCGCAGTGACTGACCCTGAGTCATCAATACCTTACGACCCAGCAAGTCCAGTGCCTGGATGCCGGTGGTGCCTTCGTACAACAGTGAGATTCGGCTGTCACGTACGTTCTGTTCCATGCCCCATTCGCGAATGAAGCCGTGGCCACCGTAGCACTGCAGACCCAGGTTGGCAGATTCAAAACCGGTTTCGGTGATGAATGCTTTTACAATCGGAGTCAGCAGACCCAGCAGTTCATCAGCCTGCTTGCGCTCTTCTTCATCAGTAGACTGGTGCACAATATCAGCCAGCTGAGAGGTGTAGTAAACCAGTGCACGGTTGCCTTCTGTCAGAGCCTTGATGGTCAGCAACATACGTCGTACATCAGGATGGACAATAATCGGGTCAGCCGGGCCATCCGGGTTTTTCGGGCCACTCAGGGAACGCATTTGCAGACGTTCACGGGCATAGCGCAGAGCCCCCTGGTAAGCAACTTCACCGTGAGCAAGACCCTGCAGACCGGTACCAATCCGGGCAGTGTTCATAAAGGTGAACATGCAGTTCAGGCCCTTGTTCGGAGGTCCAATCAGGAAGCCGGTGGCGCCGTCAAAGTTCATGACACAGGTTGCATTGGCGTGGATACCCATCTTGTGTTCGATGGAACCACAAGTGACGTTGTTTCTTTCTCCAACATTACCTGCTGCATCCGGCAGGAACTTGGGAACGATAAACAGGGAAATACCCTTGGTACCCTTGGGAGCATCAGGCAGTCGTGCCAGAACGATATGGACAATGTTTTCAGCCATATCATGCTCACCGGCAGAAATGAAAATCTTGGTGCCGGTGATTTTGTAGCTGCCATCCGCCTGAGGCTCGGCTTTACTGCGCAGCATGCCGAGATCGGTACCACAGTGGGACTCAGTCAGGCACATGGTGCCGGTCCACTCACCGGAAACCATTTTGGTCAGGTAGGTATTTTGCTGTTCTTTGGTGCCGTGAGCTTCGAGTGTATTCATGGCGCCATGACTCAGACCGGGGTACATGCCCCATGACCAGTTGGCCGAGCCCATTAATTCACTCATGACAATACCCAGAGAACTGGGCAGGCCCTGACCACCGTGTTCTGTGTCCTGTGCCAGCGATGGCCAGCCACCTTCTACAAATTGCTTGTAGGCTTCCTTGAAGCCTTCAGGTGTTTTAACGCCTTCTTCACTCCAGGTACAACCTTCTTCGTCTCCGGAACGATTCAGCGGCGCCAGCACTTGTTCGGTGAAGCGAGCACCTTCTTCCAGAATTGCATCCACCATATCCGGAGTCGCTTCTTCAGCACCGGGCAGAGAGGCATAGTGTTGCGGGTAGTCGAGCAGCTCATCTCGCACAAAACGAATATCACGGAGTGGGGCTTTATAGTCCGGCATTTTTTATACCCTCTGAGATGTGGTGATTCGGTGCGCACAAGCTTTGGAGCGTTCTGCGGCCATTATATTTATTTTAGTAGTATTTAAACGTTTGTTTGAAACTTACGTTTAGAAAAAAATCTTGTCAAGAGCGAACGTAATAGAACAAAAGTGATATAAGCCTGCCTGACTGACAGCTAAGTAGAAGATAAAACTGGTAAGGGGCGGTTTTCTGGGCGTTTGCAGAAGGCTGGTGTTGAGATGTAGCCAGTACTCACTGGCTACACAAATACAGGAAAAAATTCAGGCAGGAAGAGTTAAACCGGCACAGGCGAACATCTGATCTTCGTCGTCCAGCCAGGGAACATATCCCAGAAATGGTGCTTTAATCAGCTGTTTGAGTGTTTCAAGATTATCTTCTTTACGGCTCATTTCCGGATCTATCTGGTTTGCGACCCAGCCGGCAATATTCAACCGATCCCGGCAAATAGCTTCATACGTCAGCATGGCGTGATTAATACACCCCAACTTCATGCCAACGACAAGAATAACCGGAATATCAAGTAACCTTGGAAGGTCGGAAAAAGCTTCTTCCCTGTTCAGTGGCACTCGCCAGCCGCCAGCACCTTCTATCAGGGTGAAATCGGCATTGCGAGCCATTGTTTTACGACAGTGATCTGCCAGTACAGGAGCACTTATCAGTATATCGGAATCTTCAGCCGCAATATGGGGTGCAATCGGAGGTTCAACTGCGACTGGGTTTACTTCGGGATAGGGCAGATTGAACGTCATGGCTTCACTCAGAGCCAGCGCATCACCATTTCTCAGACCATCTTCAGTTTCTTCACACCCGGCTGCTACCGGTTTAATGGCAGCTGTCGTCAGCCCCTCTTCCTTTGCCCTGTGGAGCAGAGCAACACTGACAAAGGTTTTCCCGGCATCGGTATCGGTTCCGGTTACAAAATAGGTTTTTCCCATTGCCGCTACTCCTGGCTTATTGGGGGAACTCTGGCTTTCGTAAAACACCGTAAATTACCTGCCAGCTTGAAGGCAGGCCATCAGCTTCCCGGAAAGTCTCATATGCAGCCTGAAGTTGCTGCAGACGCTTGCGACCGGTCAACCCGCTGGCTTTATTCTTTAGCACGGTATTAACGCCGAGAGCCTTCAGCTCCCGCAACAGTGTCAGGGTATCAGGGTAGTACAGGACTTCCTGACTGCACTCGAGTATTTCAGTCTGTAGTGGACCGGACATGATACGGTGCTGTTGAACATCAAATGACTCGTAGCGGTTCACATGCATACTTTGATCCACCTGGCGCCAGGACTGTTGCAGCTCCTTCATACTGCCCGCTGCCAGTGATGAAAAAATAAAGTATCCACCGGGTTTCAGAATCCGGCTGACTTGCTGCAGGGTATGATTCAGTGAGTCACACCATTGAATTGCCAGACTGGAAAATGCCAGATCAAAACTGTTGGCTTTAAACGGCAGATGATCAATATCACCAGCACACCAGTGCCGGTTCTGATTGTGATTATAGCGATAGGCGTGTTGCAGCATTCCCATCGCCATATCCAGCCCGATAATTTGCGCTTCGGGAAACCGGCTGGCCAGTTGGGCTGTTTGATGACCGGTGCCGGAGCCCAGGTCCAGGATATGAGAGCATTCGGGCAGGGCCGGAATATTGTTCAGCACGTGACGGGCGACACGTTCCTGCAAAGTCGCTGCAGCATCATAGGTATCTGCAGCCCGACTGAAGTTGGCTGCGATACGGTTTTTGCTGTCCGGCGCGGCGGTCAGTTCCATCATAAGTGGCTCGCTGCCTTGATTCTTGCTGCAATGGTTACCGGATCATCCAGAAAGAAGGTATGTCCTCCGGCAAAGGTCTCCACCCTGTGTTCAGGCCATGCTGACAACATATCATCCCGGACTGAAACAGGTACCAGCGCATCTTTTTCACCCAGCAGATGAGTTACCGGACATTGCACATCGGAAAGCACCGGTCGGAAGTCATCGTTCAGTCGCTGTAACAGAGGCACCAATACAATATCCTGAGGAGCAGCTGCTTTTAGCTGGGTCTGAATATCTCTGCTTTGCTGTCGCATGGCAGAACTGCCTTTAGTGCACAGGCCGGCAAATTGCCGTAGTGTCAGTGCCAGATTGGTTTCGGACTGTTGATAAAAAGCATTGAAAACATCAACTTTCATAGCGTGCTCCCAATCCTGCCGTTGCACAAAACAGGGGTTGCCGCCCAATGTCACCAAAGCATTGACTGATTCCGGGTAGCGAGAGGCATACAGCGCACAAAGTTGAGCACCCAGTGACCAGCCGACGAGTGTTACGGAAGTAGCTTCTGTATCTTGTACCTTCTGATGCAGAAGATTGACCAGTGAATCCCAGCTACAAGTGTCAGTACACTCATTCACACTCTCTGAACTGAAACCGGGCAGAGCCATACGGCTGACATTGAAATCTGCGGCTAGCTGATCAGCCAGAGGCTCCAGTACGGATTCGGGCATTGCCCAGCCGGAAACCAGAATAAGTGATGGTTTCATGCAGTGGCCTCCCGAATATCTGCTGCCAGTTCGTCCAGGGCATCCAGTAACCGGTCAACCTGATCTATAGAGTGCGCTGCGCTGAAGGTGAAACGCAGTCGGGACTCACCCTGAGGCACTGTAGGCGGACGAATAGCGGTAACCAGAATACCTTGCTGCTTTAGATGCTGGCTGAGGCGCAGGGCATTTTCCGCAGAGCCAACCTTTAGCGGTTGAATCGGTGTCTGAGAATTCATTAACTCCAGCCCCATCTGCTCACATCCGTTGCGGAACCGGGAAATCAAATCATTCAGATGTGAACGTCGCCAGTCTTCTTGTTCCAGAATTTTCAGGCTGGTCAAGGTTGCTGCTGCAACGGCTGGTGGCATTGAGGTGGTGTAGATATAACTGCGGGCAAACTGGATCAGGGTTTCGATCAGAGCTTCAGAGCCGGCAACAAATGCGCCGGATGTGCCAAAGCCTTTACCCAGCGTGCCAACCAGTACCGGAAGCTGATCCATATCCAGATTAAAGTGGCTGGCACAGCCTCGACCACCTTTACCCAGTACGCCAAAACCATGCGCATCATCGACCATCAACCAGCTGTCGTGCTTTTTGGCTTTCTCTGCAAGTTCAGGGAGTGGTGCAAGATTGCCGTCCATGCTAAAGACGCCATCAGTAACAACCAGTTTTCGGTTAGCTTCCGAGCGCGCCAGTCGAGTTTCGAGCGACTCCGGATCAACATGCAGGTAGCGCTGGAAGCGGGCACCACATAACTGACCGGCATCCAGCAGCGAAGCATGATTCAGCCGGTCATGAAAAATTGCATCTTTACTGCCAAGCAAGGCACTGATAACGCCGAGGTTAGCCATATAGCCGGTAGTAAACAGCAGCACTCTGGGGCGGCCGGTAAATTCAGCCAGTGCATCTTCCAGTTCATGATGGGCACGGCTGTGGCCTATCACCAGATGTGAAGCGCCACCACCCACACCGTATTCGGCGGCTGCTTTCTGAAAGCTGGCTAGTACCTCCGGGTGGTTTGCCAACCCGAGGTAATCGTTACTGCAGAAAGCCAGACAGGGTGATCCGTCGATAATGACCTCCGGGCCCTGAGGGGTTTCCAGAGTTAACCTGCGACGGAAAAGCTGTGCCTTGTGCCGGGCTTCCAGTCCGGCTTCCAGATCAAATGCTGTCATGGCAAGGCATCAGGAGGCTGCGTCATAGGCCATGGAATCAACCTGCTGTGCTGCCACAGACTGGTTAATCATGGCTTCCTGTACTTCATCAGAAACCTGGCAATGACGCTCTTCCGGCTTGATGCCGAGGCGCTGCAGCAGTTGCATATCGTGGGTGCGAGTCGGGTTTTCTGCGGTCAGCAGCTTGTCGCCGGTGAAGATGGAGTTGGCACCTGCCATAAAGGCTAGAGCCTGGGTCTGGTCATTCATCCACTCGCGACCGGCAGACAGACGAACATACGACTTAGGCATCATAATCCGGGCGACCGCGATAGTGCGGATAAACTCGAAGTGATCCAGATCTTCCACATCTTCCATCGGTGTACCCTTGATTTTGATCAGCATGTTGATCGGTACACTTTCCGGATGCTCCGGCAGGTTGGCCAGTTGAACCAGCAGCCCTGCACGGTCTTTGGCTTGTTCGCCCATACCCACAATACCGCCACTGCAGATTTTCATTCCGGCATCGCGCACATTAGACAGTGTGCTCAGACGGTCAGAGTAGGTACGAGTGGTAATAATGTCGCCATAGTATTCCGGCGAGGTATCCAGGTTGTGGTTGTAATAATCCAGACCGGCGTTGGCCAGTTCCTGAGCCTGAGACTCATCCAGCATGCCGAGAGTCATGCAGGTTTCCATGCCCAGTGCTTTTACCTGACGTACCATTTCCAGCACATAAGGCATGTCTTTCTTGGTTGGGCTGCGCCATGCAGCACCCATGCAGAAACGGGTTGAACCGGTTTGCTTGGCACGTTTGGCCTGGGTCAGGACTTTTTCAATTTCCAGCAGCTTCTCTTTTTCCAGTCCGGTGTTGTAATGGCCGCTCTGGGGACAGTATTTGCAGTCTTCCGGACAGGCACCGGTTTTAATAGAGAGCAGGGTGCTGAGCTGAACCCGGTTGGGGTTAAAGTGTTTGCGATGAGCCACCTGTGCTTCAAACAGCAGATCATTGAACGGCATATTGAACAGGGCCTGGACTTCCTCGGTAGTCCAGTCATGGCGAGTATCACTCTGAGTCACAGCTGTCATCTTGTTGGGCCCGGTTTCAGGTTGTGAATAATCGAGGGTTCCTGCATCAGCACTTGAATCTTGTTTTTGTTATTTCGTTCCAATTCAGCGCACATTGTAATGGTGTTAGCAGGAAATCGTCGCTTATTCATTAAGGAAATAATTATTACTGGGCATCATAATCAACACGCAGTAGCTGTCAACAATCAATAGCCTTTGCCGGTTTACAGTTGGTTGTTTTGTGATCGATTTTTTGTTGTTGCTGTGTTTTGATAATGTTGTGCCATGTAATGAGGCGCAAAAGCGGGTATCAGACAGGGGTGTATTTCCTTGCCTGTGACTGTTTAAATAGGAATATGCATGCCGGTATTCAGGATGGAACAGGCAAAGCACTTTTCTTCTGCGGTATAAGTACCCAGACACTCACTTTCAAATATTTTGGCGGCGTCTTTTTCCAACCTTGCTGTGTTGCAGCTCTGGTCACGTAGCTACAGCTACGCTCCCGGCGCTACGCCTTGAAGGATGAAAAAATCCACACGTCAAAATATTCGAAAGCAAATGTCTGGGCACTATCTGAACATTTATATGAGAACACCATTGATGACATGGAGCTGTCGGTATGGTTGTACTGCAAAAACTTTTCGGCTGGACCAATTTATTACAACGGGTGCGCGTCAGCTGCCTGCTTTGTGGTAACAGTACGCCACTGGAACAACGTCTCTGTTCTGACTGTCTTTCCCTTTTACCTTCAAACCGGAATGCTTGCGAGCGCTGCTCGGAACCTTTGCCTTTTGATGTCGACGGGCTCTGTGTCGAATGTATTCAGCACCCACCTTTGTTTGATCGTTGCATCGCCCCGCTGAGATTTGATTATCCGGTCAATCTCATCGTCCATGCATTCAAGTTCAAGGGAGAGCTGGGGTATATCAATCCGGTATCCGATCTGCTGTGGGAATATATTCAACGCAGTTATGAATATGATGAATGGCCGCAGGCGCTGATCCCGGTTCCCCTGCATCCGAAGCGGTTTCGCCAGCGGGGTTACAATCAGGCTGAGCTGATAGCAAAGCGATTGTCGTCCCAAAGCGCAATTCCCATGCTCGATGGAGCTGTCAGAAGAACCCGTTATCTGCGGCCGCAGCAGGGCTTACCCAAATCCGGGCGTTATAAAAACATACGGCGGTCGTTTGCTGTTGACGGGGATATGTCATTGAAACACGTGGCGCTGGTGGATGATGTAGTAACAACCGGCGCGACCGTGACAGAAATAACCCGGGTGCTGAAGCAGGCAGGTGTGCAGCGGGTCGATATCTGGTGTCTGGCGCGGACGCCACTGGATTAGGCTGTTCGTTCTGCTGATGGTGGTTTGGCTATCAATAAGAATCAACAGAGCCTAGACTATCCGGTGTTTTTTGTTCTCGACTCTGGAAGGATCACATGCCTGCAGCTGCGACAGGTCACCCTTATGATGCATTGACGCCGGATATGGTGCTGGATGCCGTGGAAAGTAAAGGCTACCTCACCGATGCCAGAATTATCGCTCTCAACAGCTATGAAAACCGGGTCTACCACGTAGGCATTGAAGATGCGCCTGCGCTGGTCGTGAAGTTTTATCGTCCCAATCGCTGGAGCCGGGAGCAGATTCTGGAAGAGCATCAGTTCTCACATGAACTGATGGAGCAGGAGTTACCGATTATCGCACCACTCCGTTTTGGCGGAGAAACCCTGCATCAGCATAAAGACTTCCAGTTTGCCCTGTTTCCTGCCCGTGGTGGCCATCCGCCGGAGCTGGATAATCTCGATCATATGCTGATACTTGGGCGGTTGATGGGGCGCATTCATCATGTTGGTGCCACAACTTCGTTTGAACACCGGCCTGCGATCAATACCGAGTCCTATGCTGACCAGAGCGTCGAGTTCCTGCTGGAAAATGATTTTATCCCATCCAGCCTGCTGGAAGCCTACGAAACCCTGAGCCGGGATTTGCTGAAACGGGTTCATGAAATAGAAAAACAGTTTGATGTTGCTTCTATCCGGCTGCATGGAGACTGCCATATCGGCAATATTCTCTGGCGTCAGGATAATCCCAGTTTTGTTGATTTTGATGACTGTCGCAGTGGTCCTGCAGTTCAGGATCTGTGGATGTTCCTGTCGGGGGATCGTCGGAATCAGACTGCGGTGCTGTCTGAATTGATGGAAGGCTACAGTGAGTTCTGCGAATTCAATCCGGTTGAACTCAACTTGATTGAATACCTGCGCACCCTGCGAATCATGCATTACAGCGCCTGGCTGGCCCGTCGCTGGAGTGATCCGGCATTCCCCATGGCTTTCCCCTGGTTTAATACCGAGCGCTACTGGGCTGACCATATTCTCGAGCTAAGAGAACAACTGGCAGCACTGGATGAACCACCGCTGGTGCTGTACTGAAATATCGCTAAAACATACGGCATGTGATGCAACGTATTGCTATCACATGCCTGATACCAAAAATGAAATAAACTGAGTTGAACACACGCAATCCATGATCTCTTTCGCCAGTGACAACTATGCTTCCGTCTGCCCGGAAATCATGCACGCCCTGATGGCTGCCAACCAAAATCATGCTTCAGCCTATGGTGCAGACCCTTTAACAGATGAAGCCGTTAAAGTCGTACAGAATGCGCTGGAAACCGAAGCTCCGGTCTACTTTGTCTTTAATGGCACAGCTGCCAATACCCTTGCCCTTAAAAGCTCACTGCGCAGTTATGACAGTGTCATCTGCGCAGATACGTCTCATCTCCATACTCATGAAGTCGCTGCACCGATTAATGCCTGTGGGGTGAAGTTTCTGGTCAAGGAAAATGTACAAGGCAAGCTGAGACCCGAAGATATTCGTCTGGCCTATACCGAAGAGTCCCGTTGGGGACGACACTCTACACGTCCCAGGCTGGTAACCATCAGCCAGCCAACCGAATTTGGTACTGTTTATACACTTGATGAACTGCAGGTTATTCGACAGCTGTGTGATGAGCTGGATTTGCTACTGCATATCGATGGCTGCCGTCTCTACAATGCTGCTGATGCACTGGGCTGCAGTCTGGCAGATACAGCCCGTTTTGCTGATGTCCTTTCGTTGGGTGGTACCAAGGCTGGCCTGATGTTTGGTGAAGCTATTGTATTCTTTAATGAAGCGCTGGCAGAAGGCTTTGAATACCTGCAGAAGCAGGGCCTGCAACTTAACTCCAAAATGCGCTTTGGGGCGGTACAGTTCAAGCGCTTGCTGGAAGATGATTTATGGCATCGACTGGCATCACATAGTAATGCTATGGCCCAGCGCATGTGGCAGGGACTGTCAAAGCATGATGGCGTGAAAGCTTTTTGTCCGGTAGAAACCAACCAGTTATTTGTCTACCTGCCTGCTGATGTTATTGCACCACTACAGGAAGATTTTCCATTCTATACCTATGATGAAACCACGGGCATGGTGAGGCTGATTACCAGCCATGATACGACCATTGAACAGGTCGATGCCTTTCTGCAGCGGTTTCATCAACTGGCCGCTGGCTGATACTCGATAAAGTGTAATCCGAAAAGCCTCTGCCTAGTGGAGGCTCACCGATTCTTCCGGGTAAAGTCTATGAGTTTTGATTTTATCTTTATGCTGACCCGTGACGACCGTACTGTCGCTGATGCGGAGCAGCATGTCTTAACTGCACTTGAGTGTGGTGTGAAACACATAGGTTTCAAGGATATTGGTGTGCCTTCGGCTACCCTGCGCAAGCTTAATCGACAAATCAAAGCTGCCGGAGCAACCAGCTATCTTGAAGTGGTTTCCCTGGATCGAGACAGCGAACTGGCGTCAGCCAGTACGGCAGTCGATATTGGCGTGGATTACCTATTGGGAGGCACCCGGGCGGAGGATGTGATTCCAGTCATTAAAGAGACCGGGATTCACTACTGCCCATTCCCGGGAACGATTATCGGCCACCCCAGTGAGCTGCATGGTTCGATTGAAGATATTCGAAACAGTACCGAAGCACTGGCCGGTTTTGATGAAGTTTACGGGCTTGATCTGCTGGCTTACCGGGCGCTGCCTGACACAGATATTCCGTTGTTAATGAATACCGTAGCTGCAGCCACCCGAAAGCCAATCATCATTGCCGGCTCGATAGAGACACCGGAACAAATCCAGAGTGTTTATGACTCAGGCGCTGCAGCCTTCACGATAGGAACAGCCGTCATGAACGGCTGTTATCCTGTGGCCGCCAGCAATATAAAAGGCCAGTTAGCCGCTGTACTGAATACAGTTTCCGGGCTGTTACAGGTTTGACATAGCAAGTCTTATCAAGCCATTTCCATTTTTTGGAGAGATTCTTCCCCTGCTTCCTCTGCATGTATCCGGTTATCTCCGATACTGAGGGAGATCAGCCTGCTCAGCTCTGTTAATGAACGACCACTGTCTTCACTTAGCTGGTTGAAGAATGCCTGTGTCTGACGCAGTGATGTCTGAGTGCCAACACCACCATCGATAATACCCCAGGTTCGCAGATAGTTTTCCACATCTCGGGTCATCAAAAAGGTGTCTTTACCCAAAGCCCTGAGAGCATAAGGTCCGGTATTTCCCCCGAGTCTTGAACCCCGTTTTTTCAGGAACTGCCAGAGGCTGGTAATATCAGTGGATGGCCACTCGGCAACAAACTCGCCAAAGCTGCCATGCTCTTTGCGAACATCCTCGATCATCAAAGCATTGTCGCGGATACTCCAGACCTTTTTGAGGTGACGGATAATCCGCGGATCGGCAGCTTTTCGTTCAAGCATGTCGTCCGGCATCATCAGCAGTTTTTCTATATCAAACTGCCAGAATATATCCTCAAAATCAGGCCACTTCTGATCCACAATCCGCCAGACAAAGCCGGACTGAAAGACTTTGCGAGTCAGTTCTGCCAGGTAACGATCGTCGCCCAATTGTTTTAGTACTTCGGTAGAGAGAGGTCTGGGCAATAAGGATTCCAGTGCCTGTTCACCCCCCTTGCGTTCACAGGCCCGTTGATAAATTGACTGGTAACTTTCAGTTTTCATTATTGGTACTTAACCTGTGAATAAAAAGTTGAATAGCCGGATACAGAAAGGCCCTGTACAACAGGGCCTTTCTGTATAACAAATTGAAAGCAGATTATTCGCTCAGGTCAAGATCTGCCCATACCAGACGGTGGTCGGATGATACACCTTTGCCGACACCCAGCTTGGCATCTTTCACCAGATGGTAGCCTTCTTCATTGCTGGCTGGCCAGAATACACCGGACGCCTTCACACCAAGGTTACTGGAAGGAATAACATAGTCCAAACGCAGGCTGCTGGTGTTGGTGATGCGTCGTGGCTCCTGTGCCGGTTTGGCATCGTCAGAGCAGCGGTACTTGCAGTCATCAGAGCCGATAAACGCTTCAGCACCGTTACTAACCGGTGTCAGGTTGCCGGTTGTGGCATGAACGTTGACCAGAGAGTTGCCCAGCAGATCGGTAATCGCCTTGCGGTCACCGTCACCATTGAGCGGATCAGCATTCAGATCGCCTGCAATAACAAAGCGTGCACCGGCTTCCAGACCGCCGGTTTTACCCTTGTCGTCATAGAAGTAAGTTTCGGAAGCAATGTAGTCATTCCAGAAATCAACTTCGGCACGATTACGCTTGGTATTGTGTCCGGCAACATTGTTGAAGATCGGCGGAGCCGGGTGGGAAACCAGGAAGTGAACAGTTTTGTTGCCCAGTACCACTGGAACGTCAACGTGGTTCTTGGAGGACAGTGGCATCTTTTCCCACGCGGCAGCAGGGAACCAGGCATCACCACACTTCAGGCCGGCCGGAATTTTGCTGGCGTCATCGCACTGATCAATCTCGATGTTCTTTTCACCCGGCATATCCTTCCATTTGAAGTTCTGGAAAGTACGGATGTTGGCCTCATCAAACGGATACTTGGAGAAAACCGAGAAAGCGTACTGGCCGTGATAGAAGCCAAAGCCCCAGGCATCGTTCGGGCCGTCACCAACTTTACCGGAGCGATCCAGGTCGTAGCCGCTTTGCAGGCCGGTGTTGGTGGCAAAGTTCTTCTTGTGAGCATAGGTGACTGCAGGAGCGGCACTGTTCTGGGCATGGCTCAGGTAGTTGCTCTGGAAGCCTTCAATCGCTGCGGTGTTGTCGCCATTGCCGTTGTTGTTGAACTCGGCAAGAACAAAGACATCGGGATTAGTGCGCTGGATGGTTTCTGCAACATTGCGAATCTGAATAACAGCCTTGGCGGTTGTCTTTTCAGCGTCGGTCAGGGTGTTGGAAGGATCATTGTATTTTGCCAGCAGTTGATCCTGCTGCTGTCGGGTCATGGACAGTTCGGTGACCAGAGTTTCATAAGAGCTGCGGTCAAAAGAGAGGTTGTAGGCAGCGAAGCGAGCCTGATTAACGGCAGGAGGGGGCACCGGATCATCAGAATCATCACTGTCACAACCTGCCAGTGCGGCTGCCATCATGGCGACAGCCAGGGTACGTTTGACGAACTTCATAATCGTCCTTGCGCATCTGTGTTTGGTTTGGTGCGCTAACGTACATTATTGAATAATACAGAAAATATTCGGTCATGCCGCACTGGTGTGTCGGATAATATCTGTTCTATAAGTAGCAATGTTGGTTTATTTTGCAGGGTAAATGCTCACATCTGTATAGATTGCATGAGTCGGTACATCCCAGGATGAAACCGGCAAACGGCTAACTTTCTGGCATTCGTGCGCCAGACCGATCAGAACCGGAGTGGACTGAGAGGATGTCTGCTGTTTAAAACTGAAAGTGCGATCATAAAACCCCCCGCCCATACCGAGTCGGTTGCCTTTTTTATCAAACCCGGTCAGTGGCATCAGCACCAGATCAAGGCTCCATACAGGTCTGGGTTTAACGCTTCGAAGATCAGGCTCCAGAATACCAAACCGGTTGCGACGCATGGGTGTTGAAGGTGTCCAGGGCAGGAACAGTAAGTGGCCCTTACGAAACGGATGCAGTACCGGCAGATAAACTTTCTTGCCGCAGGCCAGTGCTTTTTTGGCAATTTCTATTGGATTTATTTCACCGTCGTTAACCAGATAAAGCCCGATATGATTGCTGCGCAAAAATGCAGGGTCAGAGCAAAAACGACGGGCTAAGTTTTGTGCGGCTTTATGTTGTTCTTCCCGGGTTAATGAACGTCTGGCTGTCCGGAGTTTCTGTCGAAGCTCCTTGCGCTTTTGGTTATTACTTTTTTGAGGACTGCTTTTTGAAGTGGCCTTGCCTGCACGTTTATTGGTGTTGTTGCCCGCTGCCATCAGTATCAATGCTCTGTACTTGTTTTCAGTTTTTACAGTGTAAATTGTGGCCTCTTAAATTGATACTTGAGCTCCTGCACAGGGCTGAAAGATGCCCCTTTCAAAAAGGAAATATTTTTGCATTATTTGGTGGTTTTTAAAGGTAGAATCGCGCCCGAAATTACACGCATTCATTTCGAGTAATGAAAACAATAGAGATCATTTCCCTGCCACAAGCTGAACATGCCCACTGTCACTCACATCATCAGATTGTGATTGCACTGGAGGGACTAGCGGATTTTGAAATTGAAGGGCGGTCAGGGCGAGTGACTCCGGGACAGGGCTGTATTTTACAGGCCATGACCCATCATGCGTTTGCCGGCCAGAACAATAATCAACTGATGTTGCTGAATATTGATGAAAGATCATCAGCTATTGAGCAGGAGTTACTGAATCGCTCTGGCTGGTTCCGGGTCGATGCCAACCTGACCCGGTTAATCAGCGTAGCCAGTACCGAATTACAGCAGTTTCCTGAGGACGGTCTGCTGGAAGATGCACTTTTCAGCAGTATGCTGAGAAGTCTGGCACTCAGGGACCGACAAAGCAGGCTGCGATCAGAAAAGAAAGTATTTGATCTGGAGTTACTGCAGGAATATATCCGGGCCAATCTGGAGCGGTCATTACCGGTTTCCGAGCTGGCGGCGATGTCCTGTATGAGTGCCAGCCGGTTGCATGAAGTCTTTCGGGAGCGGATAGGTAAAACACCTCACCAGTATATTATTGCCCAGCGGCTCGATCAGGCGCGACGGCTGTTGGTTGAAACGGTCGATCCTGTCAGCGAGATTGCACATCGCTGCGGCTTTTCGAGCCAAAGCGCTCTCAGCCATGCGATGAAAAAATATCTGGGTATTACCCCGCTGAGTTACCGCAAACAAAACACCGGAGCAGAGCGTATCTATCAGGGCGCAATCCACTGATTTTGGTTATTCTTTACCCCTGCTCTGTAGATTTGAATAAAAAGTCCGGAGTTTTTCGCAAGACGACTCGAGGCTACAGCAATTAGAGTCAGGCTCAATAGAATAAACAGTGCCGGCCAAAAGCCGGGACACCGTGCGAAATATGCGTGCTGTGTCGTAAGGGGAAAAGAATATGTTCCAGGTTTCACAGGCCTTTCGACCTGATTTTTTCGAACAGGGGACTGGTGCCCTGCGCCAGTTGATTTCGCCGCATTACGGTGTTGATGAATCTGAATTGCTGCAGGAACTGATTGCCGTTGCAGAACCGACTCCGGGGTTACTGGCTGACACAACTGAACGTGCCACCCGGTTAATTGAAGATGTTCGGCAGCGCGACGATGCCATTCATATGGTGGATGCACTGTTGCTGCAATACAGCCTCGACACCCATGAAGGTATTCTGCTGATGTGCTTGGCTGAAGCCCTGATGCGTATTCCTGACTCTGAAACGGCTGATGCCCTGATTCGCGATAAACTTAGTGTTGCTGACTGGCAAAGACACCTGAAACAAAGTGATTCACTGCTGGTGAATGCGTCTACCTGGGGCCTGATGCTGACTGGTAAAGTGGTCACCATGGACCGCAATGAAGACGGCTCTTCTTCCGGTGTGATTAACCGCCTGGTCAACAAAATGGGTGAACCTGTTATTCGTCAGGCGGTAAACCAGGCGATGAAAATCATGGGGCGTCACTTTGTGCTGGGACGTACCATTGAAGAAGCTATCAAGAATGGCCGCAAGCCGCGGGAAAAAGGTTACACCTACTCGTTTGATATGCTGGGTGAAGCCGCACTGTCAGCAGCTGATGCAGAAAAATACGGTCAAGATTACCTGTCCGCGATCAAGGCTGTGGGCGAGTTGAACAGCAACGAGAAGTCTTCGTCTCCGGCTCCGACGCTTTCTATTAAACTTTCCGCACTCCATCCGCGCTATGAGCAGGCTCAGTATCAGCGCGTGATGTCGGAAATGTTTGAAACCGTGCTCAACCTGCTGCGTGAAGCCCGTCAGCGTAATGTCGGCGTTACTATTGATGCAGAGGAAGCGGACCGGCTGGAAATCTCGCTGGATCTTTTTGAAAAACTGTATCGTCACCCGGAGATCAAAGGCTGGGGCAATTTCGGTCTGGTTGTTCAGGCATATTCCAAGCGTGCATTGCCAGTACTTTGCTGGTTGACCGCTCTTTCCAAAGAACAGGGTGACCGGATTCCGGTTCGTCTGGTTAAAGGTGCTTACTGGGACAGCGAAATCAAACTGTGCCAGCAAAATGGCATCGAATCTTATCCGGTATTTACCCGCAAAGAAGCGACAGATGTTTCCTATCTGGCCTGTGCCCGGTTCCTGTTGAGTGAACAGGCAAAAGGCCGGATTTATCCACAGTTTGCCAGCCACAATGCGCATACTGTTGCCAGTATTCTGGCGATGGCATCTCATAATGAATACGAGTTCCAGCGTCTGCATGGTATGGGCGATGCGCTGTATAACACGGTGCTGGAACAGCAGGATATGCAGACTGTGCGTATCTATGCGCCGGTTGGTAGCCATAAAGATCTGCTGCCCTATCTGGTTCGCCGTCTGCTGGAGAATGGTGCCAACTCGTCGTTTGTACATCGTCTGGTAGATGCCAATACACCGGTTTCTGATCTGGTGCATCATCCGGTCAATGTGCTGAAACAGCGTTCGTCACTGGCGAATGACAAGATTCCTCTGCCCGGCGATTTGTTTGGCGCTTCCCGCAAAAATTCCCGTGGTGTGAATTCCGATATTGCTTCCATTCGGGAACCATTCGATGCCGAAGTGGCATCCTTTATGAACAAAAAGTGGTGCTATGGCCCGATTGTAAATGGCCAGCTGCGAGAGCGTGCCGAGCCTCAGATTATTTACAGTCCTTACAACCACAGTGAAACTACAGGCCAGATCAGCTGGTCTACAGAAGACGATGTATCTGAAGCTGTGAATCTGGCTGCCGGTGCCTACCTGCGCTGGAATGATACCCCGGCTGCAGAGCGTGCAGCCTGTCTGGAGCGACTGGCTGACGCGCTGGAAGAACATCGCGCCGAGCTGATTGCACTTTGTCACCGTGAAGCCGGCAAGACTCTGCATGACAGTGTTGATGAGGTTCGAGAGGCTGTCGATTTCTGTCGCTTCTATGCGATTCAGGCCCGGGAAAAGTTTGCAGATGAAATTGTCATGCCGGGACCTACCGGTGAGTCCAATACGCTTCGGCTTGAAGGCCGTGGGGTATTTGCCTGCATCAGTCCGTGGAACTTCCCGCTGGCGATTTTCCTGGGACAGGTGACTGCAGCATTGGCAGCTGGTAATACCGTTGTTGCCAAACCAGCTGAGCAAACCAGCCTGATTGCTGCGTTGGCTATTGAGCTGATGCTGGAAGCAGGGGTTCCGGCAGATGTCGTCCAGCTGTTGCCGGGTGATGGCGTCACTGTTGGTCATCGTCTGGTATCTGATGAACGCATTGCCGGCGTTGCTTTTACCGGTTCAACAGAAACAGCCAAACTGATTAATCGTACTCTGGCTGCACGTGAAGGTGCTATTGCGCCGCTGATTGCCGAAACCGGTGGTCAGAATGCCATGCTTGTGGACTCCACTGCGCTGCCGGAGCAGGTGGTGCGTGATGTGGTGCAATCTGCTTTTGCCAGTGCTGGTCAGCGCTGTTCAGCATTGCGGGTATTGTTTGTTCAGACTGATGTCGCTGACCGAATCACTGAGCTGCTGAAAGGTGCCATGGCTGAACTGCAAGTTGGCTTGCCTTATCTGCATGCAACTGATGTCGGCCCGGTTATTGATGAAGAGGCTCGCGCAGGACTGGAACAGCATATTGCCCACCTGCACCAGGAAGCCAAATTCCTGGCCCAGACCGAGCTCTCTGAAGCGTGCTCCCATGGTTGCTTTGTCGCTCCGGTAGCGTTTGAAATTGACAGCATTGAACAGCTGAAGAAAGAGCACTTTGGCCCGATTCTTCATGTTGTTCGTTATCAGGCTTCAGAGCTGGATCAGGTGATCACTTCTATCAATAACACCGGCTTTGGTCTGACATTGGGGGTTCATACCCGTAACGAAGCGACAGCGGAGCAAATTGCATCCGGTGTAAGAGTCGGCAATGTCTATATCAATCGCAACCAGATTGGTGCTGTTGTTGGTGTTCAGCCATTCGGTGGGCAAGGGCTGTCCGGTACCGGACCAAAAGCGGGTGGTCCACACTACCTGTACCGTTTTGCGACAGAACGGACCCGAACCGTGAACACGACAGCAGTCGGTGGTAATGCGACACTCTTGTCACTTGGAAATGACAACTAAGCATCAGTGTTGAATTTAGAGGGAGCCTGAGTGCTCCCTCTCTGGTATTTGCCTTACTCAGCTCATTTAATGCTGCTGAGGCAGAGGGAATCCTGAAAGAATCAGAGTGATTGCCTGATTAATCTTTGCAATTCGTTTTTCAGGTGTAGTTTTTCGGGATAATTTAGACCATGAATGCCCGGTCCAGATCAGTGTTCTGGTTTGTGGATCGACCACATCAATGATCAGTGTGCCCTGTTCATACTGACGAGTTGTTGCTTCCACTCCAAACCCGGTTATCCAGGGGTAGTAGCCATAACCGCCGTAGAGTTTGGTGACTTCCTGTTGCTGTCGCACTTTTACTTCGGTGCGGTCGTTGATCAGAAAATCAACTTTTCCAGCAGGGCTTTCTCCTGCATCCAGTTTTATCCGTTGGAAACCTTTTGCTGCCAGCTCTCGATCGACTGCTGTGCGAATGCGCTGTCGGGTAAGACCTTCACTGTCATAACCAAGTTTGTTCTGGCTGGTGTTGAGCCAGGTATAGGTCTTCAGGCTTGATAAAGTGTGGGCAGGATCATAATCCCAATCGACATTCTGGGACGCACACCCGCTGAGAATGGTAAACAGTAAAATACTTAACAGTCGGAAAAGAGTCATTATGATCAGCCCTCTTGAGTGAAGGCAGGTTATTCTTTGTAAGAGATAACCTGCCTGTTTATCAGGACGTTTGATTAGTCCTTGTTTTAAGGACTTGTTATCAGGACTCGGCCGCTACCTGATCAAAAATCTGTACGACTTCATCATCAGGCTCCTGAGTCACCAGACTTGCCACGATAACGGCAATGGTGGCCAGAATAATGCCCGGAATAATTTCATACAGATCGAACCAGCCACCTTGCAGTTGTTTCCAGACAACAACAGTCACACCACCGGTGATAATGCCTGCCAGCGCACCGGCATAGTTCATGCGGCTCCAGAACAGGCTCAGTACCAGAGCCGGACCAAAGGCGGCACCGAAGCCGGCCCAGGCGTAGGAAACCAGACCCAGCACGGAGCTGTCGGGGTTCATTGCCAGCATGAGAGCAACCAGAGCGATGCCGATGACGGCAAAACGGCCGACTTTCATAACCTGCTCGGGAGTAGCATCCTTGTTCACCACCGCACGGTATACATCTTCCGCCAGGGCTGAAGAGGAAACCAGCAGCTGGGAGTCAGCTGTACTCATAACCGCAGCCAGAATAGCTGCCAGCAGAATACCGGCGACAACAGGATGGAACAGGGTATTAACCAGGATCATGAAGATGGTTTCGCCATCGCCCAGTTCTCCGCCCATATGAGCGTTCACGTACAGCAGGCCAACAAAACCAACCAGCATGGCGCCGAGCATGGACAGGCCGGACCAGGTTACTGCAATGCGACGGGCAGTCGAAATATCTTCACTGCTTCTGACTGCAGCAAAACGCGCCAGAATATGTGGCTGACCAAAGTAACCCAGACCCCAGCCCAGCAGCGACAGTACGGAAATCCATCCCAGTGCTTTACCGTTGGCATCAGTAAATGGATTTAACAGGGAAGCATTGAACTTCTCCATCTGCCCCATCATTTCAAACAGACCGGTGTCCATAATCTGCATGGCCATGATGGGAACAATCACCAGCGCAGCTGCCATCAGCAGGCCTTGTACCAGGTCAGTCCAGGATACGGCAAGGAAACCGCCGAACAGGGTGTAGGCAATGATACAGCCGGCACCGGTAACAACCGCGATCTTGTAATCAAGCTCAAATACGGTTTCAAACAGCTTGCCGCCGGCAACCAGACCTGAACTGGTATAGAACAGGAAGAACAGCAGAATGAAAACTGCAGAAACAACTTGCAGTGACTTCGATTCACTCTTGAAACGGTTGGTGAAGAAGGCGGGCAGTGTGAGAGCGTTGTCGGCTGCGATGGTATAATTCCGCAGACGTTTAGCAACATACAGCCAGTTCAGCCAGGTACCTGCCAGCAAACCTCCGGCCAACCAGAAAGCCTCGAAGCCTGAAGCAAAGGCATAACCGGGCAGACCCAGTAGCAACCAGCCACTCATATCCGATGCTCCGGCACTTAATGCTGCTGGCCAGGGACCCAATGAGCGCCCACCAAGAAAGTAATCGGATGAACCGGACGTCTTTTTCCAGGCAATAAACCCGATAAAAAGCATTAATAACAGATAAGCAACAAACGTCGCCGTTATGGCGAAGGTAGACTCCATGCAGTTCCCCCTGCAACAACTGTCTGGTGGATTTTTTATTGTTGGAATTGAGCCCGCTTTTATATTTATAAAACGTAGCGTCAGATCCGTGCGGCGGAAATTATATCATGATCACCCTGTCCTCGCAGGCAGGCTGAACTAGTCTGCATAAGGGTGCGTCGTTTATCTGGTAGCGGGGCTGAAAAGAATGTTGTTGGATGAGTATGTCGCATATTGCTGCCAGTCCAATGCACAAGCTCCGTCTCCCTTTATGCTTAAACTGACAGCCGATTTCGTAGCAGCTATGCAGGCTTTGAAAGAAACGTCAGAACAAGAGTCCAGGGAGTATGGTTGCCATCTGTTTCTGCCTTCTGCCGGCAGACAGGCAAAAATCAGCTGCGGATCTCTTATCAGGGGCAGCACCTGTTTTGTTGCTTTTAATGATGAGCCTGTTTCACAGCCGGATCATATTGGTACGGCTCATGTTCATCCATCCCGAATAGCCGGCTTCTCCAGTGTGCCGCACTCTTATGGCGATATTCAGTTGGCCTGGCGTTTTTCCCGCATTCAGCACAAAGCTGCTCATCTTGGTGTGGTTGTGTCCTGTGACAAGATTTATCTGATTGTGATCCGCGATGTCACGCAGCCTGTTCCTGATGAACCGCCGGCTGAAGTTTCAAGTCTGAACAGCCATCTGGACAGTTACTTTCAACAGTTTGGCTATGCATCCAGAGCCGGATATGAGGGGTTGATTCATACCGTTGATCTGCTCCGGCAGTGTGGAATGGAACAAAAAGCACGACAAAAACTTGACGATTTTCTGCTGCGGGCACCTGAAATGGGTACTGTGATTCAGGGGGTAACCCTCAGCAAGGGACTAATGATGGCCAATCGGCTGCATTTTGAATTTTACAGCGGCCAGTTTCCTTCTTCCGACACGGGAGAAATGACGCTGACTCTGGGTTCTGATCCGGTCTATAGCAGCTGAAATAATACCAATTGTATTCTGGAGTGACAGCCATGATAAAACAGTGGGGGTCTGTGTATGGTCGTATTCAAAAAGTAATGGAGGTTCATGCTTTAACCCTGAAATTGGCTCTGATGTTGTTTTTTACCATTATTAATTTCGACATCATGCGGAATCTGAAAGAGTCACTACTGGTTACCCGGGTTGGGGCTGAGGCGATTCCTTTTGTTAAGTTCTGGGTTGTTGTTCCTTGTGCTTTCTTATTTCTATTGGGGTATAGCTGGCTGGCGAATCATTTGTGTCGTACCCGGCTTTTTATTATTTCAATAACGCCTTTTCTGCTTTGGATGCTGTTTTTTTCCTGGGGAATTTATCCTGCTATTGATCAGCTGACCCCGGTGAGTTTTTGTGACTGGCTTGCAAGGTTGTTACCCGAACAACTGCATATTGTTGTTGAGCTGGTTTATCACTGGCCACTGGTCTTATTTTTTGCACTGGCAGAATTATGGGGGTCCGGTGTTATTGCTTTGTTGTTCTGGACGACGGTTAATGATTTACACAGCTCAACCAGCGCATTGAAATCCTATCCCTTGATTGCAATGCTGGGGAATTCAGCATCAATTATTGCCGGGCCACTGGTTATTGTGTGTATATCCTCTAACCGGGAAATGGGAGCAGCAATTGGCTGGCAGAGGAGTATGGATCAGCTGACTTTTATTTTTCTGTTGAATGGGTTACTCATTCTGCTGTTGTATCTTAGCTGTACAAAACGCTGGCGACAGGTAGATAAAGTAAAGGGGGCAAAGAGAGTAAAAAGAGGGAAGGGAAAAATAAATCAACCTGCCCATGTTACCAACTTGCCCTTGTTTGAAAGTATCCGGTTTCTGATGCAGTCATCCAGTCTTGGTTTTATTGCTCTGATCATGCTGTTTTACTGTATTTGCATCAATATGGTCGAAGTGGCGTGGAAAAGTCAGGTTGTTCAGTTTTATAGCACCGAACTGGAGTATGCCGGTTTTATGGGACAACTGACTTTTCTGAATGGTTTGGGTTGCCTGCTCTGTGGTTTTGTACTGCAGCGATTGTTAAGAAAAGGCTGGAAACGTGCGGCTTTGGCAACTCCGCTCCTGATGGCTATCACGGCAATTCCTTTCTTTATTGCAGTCATTTACAACCGCCACTTGCATCAGACTACAGGGTTTTTGTCTTATGAGCTGTTATCCATGGCGGTTTATCTTGGTCTGGCAAATAATGTTCTAAGCAAGTCAGCAAAATACACCCTGTTTGATGCCACCAAGGAAATGGTTTTTGTGCCATTAACCAGTGAAGAAAAATATAAAGGCAAAGCGGCTATTGAACTACTGGTAAGCCGGCTGGGTAAGTCAGGTAGCGCCTTTATGCAACAGGGATTGATTGTTGCTATGGGTTCACTCTCGCTGGCAATGTTCTGGCTGGGAGGCATATTTCTGGTTGCAGCACTGCTCTGGCTGGGGGCTGTTGGCTGTCTGTCGCAGCAGCTTGATAGCTCGACGACAGGCAGCCATTAACAGGTGGGGTTTTACAAGCCGGAAACCAGCCTTACGTACTGATTTGCTCGTGTTTCATCGGTTTCAAATGCTCCGGTCGCTTTTACCATTCGGGAAAGGTTTTTAAACCGATACCCCTCTCCTTGCAGTGGCGCTTCGACGCTTTGTCCCAGCTTGGACAGTGATAGCCACTGATTATCCGGGCTAAGTTCGCGACAGGCCTCGGTCAGATTTTTGATAAGAGACATGGGAAGCTGGTTAGGTGATTCCCGGTGACCTTTCTGGCTGGCAGGCCGGATATTAGTAAAAGTATCACAGGCTTCCGGTAGCGCTTCCGGTGTGCGGCCCAGCTCTCCATAGCCATGAACATAGCCGCCAGACTGGCGAATGAGCAGAATGGGCGTGGCAAAATCACTGTCGTGAGTGACTATTACAAAATGTTGTACCTTGCCGCTATGTAGTAGTTTGAAGGCGTCGTACATCATGAGGAAGTCGCTACTGCTGTTTCCTGACCCCTGACTGAACTGGTGAATGGTACGTAGTCCGTGCCGGCGTGCAGGGGCTTCCCAGGATCGGGTATGCGGCCGGGAAAAATCGGCATAGGCACGAATGATAGGACGTTGTCCTGTAAGCAGAGTCTTCTTTACTACCGTATCTACATGACGGGGTGAAATATTCTCGGCATCAAACAGAATAGCAATACGGCCCTGGCTGTCGGGCTTCTGTATGGTGTTGTTATTATCCATCAGCCTTTAACCACAAAATAGCTCCATCGTTGTTCTAGCATGCCACTTTAGCCTTGGACACGCTACCAACCGAGCTTCTTGCTGACTAAATAGCGCCCCTTATTCTTAAATCATCTTACAAAATGAAAATTAATTACTTTGTGCTCTTCGTATTGACGTTTATAGTCTTGAGCTTCATGCAGCCAGAATAACGAGAGCAGAGATGGCACGGATTTTTGACGACAATGCACAGGCAATTGGTAATACCCCGTTAGTAAAACTGAATCGCCTCGCCTCCGGTCACAATATTTTTGCCAAGATTGAATCCCGTAACCCGGCCAACAGTGTGAAATGCCGCATTGGTGCCAGTATGATCTGGGACGCGGAAAAATCAGGCAAACTCAAACCGGGTATGGAGCTGATTGAACCTACCAGTGGCAACACCGGTATTGCGCTGGCATTTGTTGCTTCTTCCCGTGGTATTCCGCTGACACTGACCATGCCTTCATCCATGAGCATTGAGCGGCGCAAAGTGATGAAGGCTCTGGGGGCCAATATTGTGCTTACCGAGCCTGCCAAAGGTATGCCCGGTGCTATTGCCAAGGCAAAAGAACTGGCAGAAACCAACCCGGATAAATATCTGCTGCTGCAACAGTTTGAAAATCCGGCCAACCCGAGAATTCACGAAGAAACTACCGGCCCGGAAATCTGGCATGATCTGGATGGTGAAATTGATGTCTTTGTCGCGGGTGTTGGCACCGGTGGCACAATTTCCGGTGTATCCCGTTATATCAAAGAGATTCAGGGCAAAGCGATTACTTCCGTTGCGGTTGAGCCGGTTGATTCCCCTATTATCAGCCAGACTCTGGCAGGTGAAGAGCCCAAGCCTGCCCCGCATAAGATTCAGGGTATTGGCGCCGGCTTTATTCCGGGCAACCTGGATCTGACACTGGTTGATCAGGTTGAGCCAATTTCCAATGAAGAAGCGATGGAAACTGCGCATCGATTGATGAAGGAAGAAGGCATTCTTGCCGGTATTTCCAGTGGTGCTGCCGTAGCTGCTGCTCTGAGAGTGGCTGAGCAGGTAAAGCATAAGGGCAAGAATATTGTGGTGCTGCTGCCGGACTCCGGTGAGCGTTATCTGTCTACAGCCCTGTTTGATGGCATGTTCAGTGAGAATGAAACAGTTCAGTAATACTATTTATTGGGCAAGTGTTTAATGATAGATTGGCGGCACCTTTAAACTTAAGGTATGCCGCTAATCTTGGGTTACTTGAATAAATAGAACCGATCCAACCTGAGAAGCCAGCATACTCTTTCATTCGAATAATACGGTTAGTTGAGTATGTTTATTCGTCGGCTTTTGGCATTTTCAATTGATGTCCTCCCCATCACCTTATTTTGTGCAGCGTTTTTCTGGTTTTTCCAGGGCTTTGATGTCGTATACAGCCAGTTTGTTAACTTTCCGAATGATTATGAAGCGAAAAAATCATTCTACGAACAAAGAAATATAATCAGAGATTTATCGACAATTTTATGTATTGTCTATTTCGTTATTTTTGAAGGTTCAAACATAAAAAACTCGATTGGGAAAGCTTTGCTGGGAGTCAGAGTTGTTCACACTGATGGTGAACCCTTAACATTTCGCACCTCGGCAAAACGAAATGTGGTTAAATTTGTGGCACTGCTTCCCGCCGGTCTAGGGTTTTTGTACCCGCTTTTTAACAAAGAACGGCTGTTCTATCATGATAAAGTTGCAGGTACACGTGTAAGGCGTATCGCTCAAGGTGAGAGCAGCTAGACATCTTTTAACTCAGGAGAAGGAATGGTCGTTATAATAGCGGTTCATTCCATGTTCCTGAACGATGTATGTCCAGTTCCAGATACAGATCAACCCAAAAAAAGACAAAATCAGCTGAGGGCCGATTACACCCTCGTAGCAGGCATCACAAACCTTATGATTTTGAGCTTTTGGTGGTTTGCTGCCCTGATTTGAAGCGGTATCTAAAAAAAAATCCAGCTGGACAGATTACTATTGATTTTGCCAACCCGACTGCAGTCAGGCTGCTTAATAAAGCCCTGCTGGCAGACAGTTATGGCATCAAGTTCTGGGATATTCCCGAGCACTTCCTGTGTCCACCCATACCAGGACGGGCTGACAGTATTCATACTATTGCAGATCTATTGGCTGGCAGTAATGGTGGCAGGATTCCCAAAGGCAAAAGTATCTGTGGACTGGATATTGGCTGTGGTGCCAGCCTAATTTATCCATTGCTGGGAAATGCGCTTTATGGCTGGCGGTTTGCTGCATCAGATATTGACCGGAAGTCTCTGGGAATCGCTGAACAAATCATTCAGGCAAACAAGCTGAGCCGTTCAATTCATTGTCGGTTCCAGCCTGATTCAAAGCATATCTTTACCGGGATTGTAACGCCGGATGATCGGTTTGATTTTACTGTTTGCAACCCGCCGTTTCATCGTTCTGCTGAAGAAGCACTGGCGGGTAGCCAGCGTAAAAGTCGTAATCTGCAACGTAGTCGTCAGAGCGGAAAGAACAAGCCGACAACATCTTCCCGGACTCCGGTGCTTAATTTCGGTGGCCGCAGTAATGAACTCTGGTGTGAAGGTGGAGAAGCTGCTTTTGTACGCAAGATGATTGAGCAAAGCGTACCGTTTGCAAAACAGTGTCTGTGGTTTACCAGTCTTGTGGCCAAAAAAGAAAACCTGCCTGCTATCTACAAAGCCCTGAAGAAAGCAAAAGCTGTTCAGGTTGAAACGCTTTCCATGGGACAGGGACAGAAAACCAGTCGAATGGTGTGCTGGACATTCCATAATACCGAAGAACAACAGCAGTGGTTCAATTAATGGCAGAGGTAAAACTGAGTGCGCGGTTGCAGCTGATTAATCAGATGGTAACTCGCCACTATGATCATATCTGGGACTGCTGCTGTGATCATGGCTTACTGGGTACCGCGCTGCTACAGCGTCGGGCTGGGCATGTTATTCATTTTGTGGATATCGTGGAGTCATTGATGGCTGAGGTCGAACACAAGCTTACTCAAAGATTCCCCCCACCGGACCATAACTGGCAGGTGCATTGCCTTGATGTTGCTTGCTTGCCTCTGGCGGCAAAAGAGCAGTCTCAATTGGTGATTATCGCCGGGATAGGTGGTGACCTGATGGTTGAACTTGTTCAGAAGATTGTTGCAGCCTACCCGGAGCATAATTTGGAGTTTCTTCTTTGCCCGGTATATCACACCTATAAAGTCAGAGTATCGCTGCAAGCCCTGGGGCTTGGGTTGGTTGATGAACGGCTTCTGCAGGATAATCAGCAGTACTATGAAATGATTCATGTATCCCGGTACAGCTCCGAACCTGTTTCTGTCACCGGTACACATATGTGGCAGCTGGACCGCCCTGAGCATCAGTCGTATCTGCAGCGAACACTGAAACACTATCAAAGAATACAACAGGGTGGTCGCAGGGATGTCTCGAATATTATTACTGCCTATCAGACTCTGTTATCTGCCTGAATGTAATGAGCGGTTTGATAAGTAAAACGGGCGCATATTGACAGAAACAGTCAGCCCTTTCGCTGTGATAAGTTGATAGCCTTGTTGTCGGGGCCAGCATAACTCTATCCAGCGAGGGGATAAAGTGCGGACTATTTTGACAGCCTTGATATTCTGGGGAGCCTCACTGGCTCATGCGAGCAGTGAGCAGGTTAGGGCAGAAGCCTGGTTACAGTTGATTGATAATGGTGCCTATCAGGAAAGCTGGGAACAGTCGGCCCGTTATTTCCAGCAACAGATCGCCAGTGATGACTGGAATGCCATGATACGACAGGCACGGGCCTTGATGGGTCTGGTTGAAACCAGAACACTGGTGAGCTCGGAAAATCATACCCGTTTTCCCGGAGCGCCTGAGGGTGACTATCTGGTTTTTGTGTATAACACGGCTTTCCAAAACAAGGCTGATGCAGTTGAAACCGTCGCCTTTGTCAAAAATGACGGCGACTGGAAGGCTGTTGGTTACTACATCAGGTAGTTATTATCAGACACTGTAATCTTAAATGACCTCGATACGATAACCATCGGGGTCATGAAGGATCTGTGCTTTTTCTGATTTGAGTGTCAGGCCTTTGAAGCCGGTTTCGGCTCCGACACAGTACTGAAAATCAGGTTCATCATTGAATTTGAAAATGTGCTGAAGCTCAATCATCGTCGCATTCTTTTGCCACAGAGGTTCCCTGATCGCCAGACTTTCAACATCCGCGACTTCCTCCGCAGAATAGCCCAGAAAATAAAGATCAAACCCACGCTGGGAAACAGCCATCTTTGATAATAACTTCAGCCCCGGAATCTGGTTATAAAATGCCAGACTCGAATCAATGTTTTTGGCGCGGTACGTCACGAGTGACAGGACTGGAAGGTTACCCAAAACATAATCTGTATTTTCAGGCTCTGTCGTATGGTTGTGCTGGAATTTGTGCTGAATTAACTCCAGGCAGTAACCATTGGGGTCATAAAAGTGGCACAGGTAAGCGACGTCAGGTACCTGGAATGCATCTGTGACTTCAACGCCCTGATCAAGCAACTTCTGTCTGGCGATATCAACATCTTTAATGCTGATGGCAATTTTCCAGTACCCTTCCAGACTATTTCTGTCCTTTGGAAAGCAGGCAATATTGGCCGGGTCACAGATCAACTCGAGTATGGCTTCTTCTCTTTCTGGTGAAGGGTCAAAACTGAATTGCAAATATTGAACACCGTCAACAGTGCTGGATTCCAGCAATGTCATACCGAGCTGGTTCTGGTAAAACGCCAGACTCTGTTCGGCATTGGCAATATACAAAGATACTTTATGCAAAGAGTGCTTGGATGACATGAACTGGTGCTTTTTCAGGGTGAATAAAGAGTTTATATGTCCCCTGCATCGTATCAAATTCTCATGAAAAGAGGGCATGAAAATAGTGACAGGCAAACAGCTGTAGACAGGTTACAATCTTCATCCACATACACCTGAACGAGCTGTAACCATGGCAGGTATGTCTGCAATTAATAACACTGAATCTCTTTATGGAAAACTGAGAGCGGCTTGTGCTGAAGATTGGCACGCCTACTGTCACCATCCCTTTGTGCAGGGTATTGCTGATGGTACTTTGCCTCAGGAATCATTTCGTCATTACCTGCAGCAGGACTATCTGTTCCTGATTCATTTTGCCAGAGCCTATGCGCTGGCTGCCTATAAGGCGGATGATCTTGATGATATTCGTGCAGCTTCAGAAGGTGCTTCGCTGACTTTGTCCGAGATGCAGCTGCATCTGGATTACTGTGCCCAGTGGGGCATGAGTGAGGCTGATATTGTTAACCAGCCGGAAGCCAGAGCGACCATGGCTTATACCCGTTATGTGCTGGAGCGCGGTATGGCCGGTGATATTCTGGATCTGTATGTTGCTCTGTCACCCTGCGCTGTTGGCTATGCCGAAATCGGTTCTCGGTTGCTCAACGACCCGGCAACAAAGCGGGAAGGTAACCCCTACTGGGAATGGATTCAGACTTATGGGGGGGAAGAGTTTATTGCCGGTGCTGTAAAGCAGGTTGAGATGATCGACCGGCTGGCTGAGAGTCGTTTTAATGAAAAACGAATGGAAGCCCTCACTCAAACTTTCCGGGAAGCAACCCGGCTTGAAGTCGGCTTCTGGGATATGGGTCGGGATTGCAGTTTCTGATTGCTAACTGTTTAAAGACGTTTATTACAACGGAATAAACGTCATGCTCACAATACTGTGAGCCACTTTGTTGATCGCCCGCTGGGTTTTATCGGCCATTATGCGGGCCATCATATCCTGATGAGCAATTAACTTGCCGAACAACCTTTCAAAGCTCAGATTGATCTCTGCCCCGGTCGCATTGGTATAAATTAACAGTTCACCGTTTTCATCCCGAGCTTGTTTCAGTCGCCACATCAGAATCTCAATATTACGCGCGCATAT
Organism: Spongorhabdus nitratireducens; assembly: GCA_947387575.1. Lineage (GTDB taxonomy): Bacteria > Pseudomonadota > Gammaproteobacteria > Pseudomonadales > Endozoicomonadaceae > CANDOC01. The sequence goes on along the minus strand of CANDOC010000008.1, from coordinate 81,279 downwards.
ATAGAGTTTCTGCTGGTCAAGATCATCCAGCACGAACAACTCGTCCCGGTAGCCATAAGAATGACGCAGGATATCTATCAGCCCGGCCATCAGGGCGAAAACCCTGTCACCTTTAAAGTCCGGTGACAGCGCCAGATCCATTGCTTCTATGCCCTGTTTCATATTGAGCTCAGTAAACTTCAGTGGGCCATTGTGTTTGAGTTCATTAAGGCGGCTATAGATAGTAGCGCCTGGCTTTTTATTAAGTTCCCGCGGGTTACGCTTGTAGAGTTTTTCTGTCAGTTCAATAACCAGACTGCGAGTCACCTCAATATGCAGATCGGCGACCATATCGATATCGGATTTGGCGATATCTTTCAGTTCCAGTGATGTCGGAGTACTGCATCCCGCTGCAACAAGAGCAAAACCCAGCAGGAAATAGCGAAAACTGAGATGAAATAAAAAAGGTAGCCGCACTGTCAAAGTTCTGTATCCTTGGATCACTGGAATTTTCCTGTTGATCTCTTGTTATTGCTTTCAGGACAGAGGTCATATTCTGTACAGCAGAATAGCCTTCGACGATAGTGCATAAGCCGGTTGCTTTTCAATAGAGCATGACGGGCTTACGGAATAAAAAACAGACCGCTGCCAACAACAAAAAACAGAGAGCGGTCCGGGCTAAACTGGAGTAAAAAAGCATGCTGAGTCTTGATAACACCGCTCTGGTCATTGTTGATGTTCAGGGAAAGCTGGCAACCCTGATGCATCAGCAGCAAGAGTTGTTCAAAAATCTGGCGGTTATGACCGCGGGTGCCAAAGAGTTGTCGCTGCCGGTGATCTGGATGGAACAATTACCGGAAAAGCTGGGGCCGACCATTACTGAAATCTCGGAAGTACTGGCAGATCAAAAGCCACTGAGAAAATCATCATTCAGCTGTTATGGCGAACCTTCCTTTGTGGCCGAGCTGGAAAAACTGGGTGTAAAGCAGCTACTGGTGGTGGGTATTGAAGCCCATATCTGTGTTTATCAAACGGCGATGGATCTTCACAATGCAGGTTATGAGGTAGAAGTTGTTGCGGATGCTGTGGGCACCCGCAAGGAAGAGAACAAGCAGATTGCACTGGATAAACTCTCTCAGGCAGGTGTAAAACTGACCACGACCGAGATGGCGCTGTTTGAACTGATGAAAACAGCCAATGTGCCTCAGTTCAGGGCCATTGCAAAACTGGTTAAATAAATTTCCAGACCTGTTCCGGCAATGGCTGCTTTCCTGCTTAAGACTGTTTGTTGCATAACTGCAAAACAGTCTTCCAGAGCTCTGCTATTGGTGCCAAAGGGCGCTCTTTATACTGCGGGTTATGACGTTCGTTCGGCATAGCCCCTGACAAGACACCTGAAGATTATTCAGTCTGTACCCATCGAGATTATGCCGACCCGGTTTACACAGGAAGGCATGCAGTATGGCGTTCAACCAACTGGAATATCAGCGGCGTATCAAGCAGGATAATCCCTCTTTTCGCGAAGGTGGCAGCTCACTTGGAGCAATCAATAAACTGGTTGCCCGCAATGCACCTGCTTCCGAGGTAAAACAGGCATTAAGCGAAATGCCTCCGCACAAGATTCAGCAATATCAACACAGTATTCGTTATCTGATCGATTTTTATCCCGGCTGGATTGATGTTGCCGAAATGCTGGCAGAAGACCACCGTGTTATGAAAGATGGCCAGCCTGTTACTTTTCAGCTTTCAGTCGGAGATGAACATCGGGCACATGGTGATCTGCTCTATGGCGTTCACCCTTCCCGCACGCTGGATGTCTACAAAATGGTCAATGCCGGCAAATTGTCGATTTGTGACAATTATAATAACGCCGCAGAAATTGGTACCGGGCTGGCATTTGGTCGTACCTGGGATGGCAATGGCCTGCTGGATACCAGACCGGAAGATGTTGCCCGTATGGTAACGAGCAAAGCGGCAAACTCTGATGCTCCCTGTGCTACCCATGATCTCCAGCCAGGACGGTTTGCCAGTTATGCCAGAGGATTGATGAACTCCCGTTACAGTCCGGCTGATACACTCGAGCTGCCGGACAGCCGGGTTCAGAAAGATACCCACCACACACTGGATGAAATCCGTAAAGTAAATTCCAGAGCAGCAAAGAAAGAGATCAAACTGCATCATATGGCGCATGCCCATTTCTTTAAAGCTGTGCGCCGGGCCTGCAAGGGTGGGATAGCCATGGCTGCATCTGCACCTGAATTTACCGCCACAGGAGCCCGGGTTCACTTTCTGCTGGATGGCCTGGGTGACCTAGGCAAGATTGCACGCAAGGAAATCTTCAATAAATGCACACCTATTACCAGCTCGGAACTGGCATTTTGCTTTCGCTACTGGGATCGGCTGCAGCATGTAGTACGCTTTTATCTCAATGGTATTGAGGTCAAAGCTCCATGGGAGGCTGAATGGACTGCTAACGATGCCAACAACAAGCCCGTCAGCTCAAATAAAGAGGCCTGGTTACGTTATGGTTGGTACCGCAAGTTAACAGCACGTAACGGGAAGAGTTTTCCCTCTGGCTGGGCCGTGCAGCCGGTAAGCTGATAAATCCTGCAGTTTCGTTTTTGGGTATTTGGTATAAGCTGAGACCAGTGTGCATTCTTTGGCTTTATCCCTTGGGCCGTGGCCCATGTAAGGAGTGAGCATTGAAACGAAGACTATTGCCTCTGTCATCGCTTCTGGTTTGGCTCAGTTTTGCCTGCCCTCTATGGGCAGGACCGGTGAATGTAACTTCGCTGCAGCAACCGATACTGGGAACACCCTCGGGGCGGTATATGTTTGGTCAAATCTCTGATTCCAGGTCGGATCAGTTTATGCTCGATATCGAAACGGGCCGGCTCTGGGTTATTGAGTTTGATGCGAAAGGGAATCGACGATTAAAACCGGTACCTTTTGTTCAGCTGTATGGTGAAGAGGCCAATGTGCCGGAGCCGCTGGACAGGGAGAATCAATATCGGGACGAGCTTCGAAACAAGACGCTGAAAGAAACGAAATCAAGGTGAGAAATAATCAAGAGGCGCTGAAATAGCGCCTCTTTTCTTTGCTCTGCGGGTGTTAGCTGGTCAGCATTTGATACAGCTGATCTTTAAGGTGCAGTCGCTGCTTTTTAACGGTTTCAAGATGCTGGTCCGAGCAATGCTCGATTTCCTGCTCGAATCGCACTACCTGCTTGTTTACTTCATGGTATTCGTCAAACAGACGGGCAAAGTGACGATCGCTGATTTTCAGCTGGTGGATCTTTTCCTTGTGCTCGGGAAATTCATGTAACAGGTCGTGTTTTTCTAGCAGCATTGGCATTCCTTTATGCGCTTAGGTTATTGGGATTAAAGCCTTCCTTAACCTCTGTTATACGCTCAAATATTTATTGCTGCATGATGTGCATCATGGAATTGAGTGGTTATTTCTCACCCTGCAAAGAGGACTGACAGCAGGAAAGATAAGTTAAACGGACTAAAATTAAGTGGGCAGCTCTTAACGAAAACCAAGGCTCAATATGAAGAAGTATGTGCCTGATCTTATCCTCTTTATAGCGCTGCTTTTCTGGGCTGGTTTTCCTGCTCTGGCAGTGACGCATCCTTCGGATTTAGAAGAAGAGCTGCAGTTAATTGACCAGCTTGAAATTGCCATTGATCACTACGCGAAAACAGATGAACTTTATGATATTGGTGGTTATCACTTTGATGATATTAATGAACTATTTCTCTACTGGATCGAGCGAATAACTCTACAGTCTGAGCAAGTCAGAATCAGTCATGCTAGCAGTTGTGCTGCAATGCTTGTTAATAATGGTTTGCACGAGGAGGTACAGAGTAATCAATTAGTAGTACTGGTTGATCAGCTGCCACCGGTTGAGTTTGATGTTGAGAGTTTTATCCAGTTGGCGGGTTTGATCAATTTATGTACTACCCATATTCTTCATACAGGTGTTGTTAAACAAAAAATTTTTCAGTGGTTGACGCTATGGCCAGCACATCAATGGTTGAGTTACTCACCTGAAAAGCTGCTATTTATGCTGATGAATACATGCCAGTCAGACCATGAAGGTGATGCTCAGGACTGGTCTGAATGGTTGGATACTGTGTTGGCTTCTCTTATTCTTGACCAACAGCGTACAGCGATAAAACATTTAATTTTGGCTTTTTCTGCAACAAACCCTGCTAGCTATCTGGCGAACCTTCAGATAGTAGTTCAGACAGAGTATGAGTGCTCAAATTATTTTCTAACACTGGTTGATGATGGAGAACCTTTCAAGCTTAAAGGTGAACAAAAACAATTAATGGATTTATTGAGACCGCGTTTGGCCGGTGGAGCATACTGAGAAAATTATTTTTCTAATCTTCTCCCTTTCATATGGGGGCGTAGTTTAATCGAGATTTCCTTAGAAACTGGCATCCTTGGTTGTGTTTCGATAACGTGCTGTCGGAATAAGCTCATGACCCGCCTGCAGAACTTTCTAAGGATCTTTCTGAAATGCCCGCCTACCTATTGACCTGGAACCCAAAGCACTATTCGACTGGTGGAGAAGGTTCAGCGACCGGCACGCTGGATTATCTCGCCGGAGATGAAGTGCGCTGGAGCTGTAACAGTCAGCAACCTCAAATAGGTGACAGGGTTTATCTGGTAAGACTGGGTGTAGGGCAACATCCAAAAGGAATAATAGCCAGTGGTACGGTAACGAAAGATAGCTATAAAGGCCCCCACTGGTCCGACGACAGTAAATTGCACAGCTATATCAAGTTTCGTATTGACGAGTTGCGACAGAGTTGTGAGCAGGGGTTGCTGTTTGCCTTGCTGTTGAAATCTGCGATGCCGGGACAACAGTGGAACCCGCAATCATCCGGTATTGAAGTACAGTCTCATTATCTGGCCAGACTCGAACAGTTATGGCTGAAAGGCCGTACCCGCCACAGTTTTTCATTGCTGTTGGAAGAAACCTTCAGTAATACGCCGAATCAAAGCTGGCTGGAAACCTATCGTGAGCGCTGCCTTCATGTGGCTGATATTCGGCAAAGAGGAGAGTTGGGCGATGATGACTTGAAACTGCTATGGCAGGAACGTTTTAACGGGGTAAGTAGTGAGAAAGGCAGCTACCTTCAAACGGATGCTTTTGAAGCTAACCTGTCATTTTTACGTCAGCTGACATCTGAAATTATAAATAACCCGATGCCGGATACATATGTCCGAAGTTGGCAGCAATGGACTGAAAACGGAACATTCAAAAAGACTAACTGGTCTGCTATCAAACGAGTATTTGCTGCAGCCGACCCGGAACATCTGACACTTCTTATTAATCATGGTCTTTATCTGAAGCCGTTCTGCCAGGAACTGAAAAAACAGTTTCAAATAGATGTGGCAATAGATGAGAACTGGTGTATTTCCAGTTACAACCTGCTTGAAGCGCTGCAGTCCTGTTTTCCTGTTGAGTGGGATTGCTATCAGCGAAATATTGCTATCTGGCGGGTATTCCAGCTGTTCAAGGGTAACTCCGGAGAAGGGCATGAAATGGCAGTCTCTTCTGAGTCCGGGGATGCTGATACTCAGGGAAGCGTTGAAACGGATCCGGGATGCGAGCAGGTACAGCTGCCAGCGATGGCAACACCCGCTACCAATACTATTTTTTATGGCCCTCCCGGCACAGGAAAAACCTGGTATACGGTTGAGGCCGCAGTGACCCATGCTGATCCGGACTTTGACTGGAATGATGACCGGCAGCGATTAAAAGCCCGTTACGATGAACTGGTAGCCGCCGGGCGTATCCGGTTTGTGACGTTTCACCAGAGCTTCAGTTATGAAGAGTTTGTGGAAGGTTTGCGAGCCAGAACTGATGAGGCGGGGCAAATCTGTTATGAAGTTGAAGCCGGTATCTTCAAACAAATTTGTGATGATGCAAAGTACGGCTTCGCCAAAAAAACATCTGGTCAAAATCAATATTTCAGCACCGGGTCATCCACAGGCCAGGGTGAAAACTATGTACTGGTCATTGATGAAATAAACAGAGGCAATATCTCCAAGGTATTTGGTGAGCTGATCACTCTGATCGAGCCTTCCAAGCGTTCCGGTCAGCCGGAAGCCCTGAGTGTCCGGTTGCCCTATTCAAAGGACACATTCAGTGTTCCTTCCAATCTGCATATTATCGGTACCATGAATACTGCCGACCGGTCGCTGGCGATGATGGATACAGCATTGCGTCGTCGTTTTGATTTCAAGGAAATGATGCCTGACACCCGTCTGCTGGAAGCAATCGATGTTTATGGACTCAACATTGGCCAGATGCTGGCAATGATGAATCGTCGGATCACCTTTCTTTACGACAGGGAGCATACACTGGGGCATGCTTTCTTTATGCCGCTGGTGGATATTTCTGATGAGGATGAGCGGTTTCAGGCGTTGCAGTCAGTTTTCAGAGATAAAGTGATTCCCCTGCTTGAAGAATACTTTTTTGAAGACTGGGACAAAATCAGATTAGTTCTGGCAGATAACCAGACAGCAGATACGGCAATGCAGTTTGTTGTAAAAGAGCAGGTATCAACTCAGGCTCTGTTTGGCCGTGAATACTCAGATAGTGGGCTGGATGAAGATAACAACAGCTATCGTATTAATCAGGCTGCTTTTGGCAATATTGAAACTTACCGGAAAATTGTTGCCTGAATATGGAGTCGGTAATAACCCTGCCTGAATATGGCTATCTCAGCGAAGCTGCGGGTTCTGACTGCAGGCAGGTAGACAGCGTTACATTTCAGTATTTGGAAAAACTGAGCCTTGACCTGCAGCGTGGTCCCGGATTTCTGAAACTATGTGCCCGGAATGGCCAGAAGGCATTGCAGGTACAGAATTATGTGGGTGTGCTTCAGACGCCTGCAGGTGTTCAGATCGAAATTCTGCCTAAAACATCCCGTAGCATGTCGGATATCGATGCCCGTCAGGCGTTACTGAATATGCTGCGCCACTTGCCGGCTTTTCGTCATATTGAAACAACTGAGGCTCAGATAGCTTCGTGCAGAATGCCTCTACTGGAAGTTTTTATTCGGCAGTTTTTGCAGAGTGTGAATCATCTGGTAAAGCGCGGGTTGCGATCGGAATACGTGCGACAAGAAGAAAATCAGAGTTTTATGAAAGGCAAGCTGCTGGCCACAAAGCAGCTGCGTCATAATCTGGTGAACCGGCATCACTTTTATGTGGAGTATGATGAGTACTTGCTCGACAGGCCGGTCAATCGCCTTATTCATTCTGCCCTGAAGCGGGTGTCAGGTATTACCCGATCCAATGCCAGCCAGAAACTGTGTCGTGAACTGAGCTTTGCTTTTAATGATGTGCCGTTGAGCCGGAATGTTTCAGCAGACTTTGCCGCAATGAAATTGGGTCGGGGGATGAATCATTACCAGCAATCTATTGCTTGGAGTCGGCTTGTTCTGGAAGGGTTATCGCCGCTGGCAATGCAGGGAAAGACCAGGGCTTTGTCTCTGCTTTTCCCGATGGAAGCTCTATTCGAATCCTATGTTGCCCATGTTTTACGGAAACAACTGTCTCCACCCTGGCAGTTGAAAGAGCAGGCCAGCAAGCATGCGCTGGTGCAATATGGCAACAGCCACTGGTTCAGGCTCAAGCCTGATTTACTGGTAATGACAAATGGGCGCCCAGAGCTGGTGCTGGATACCAAATGGAAGATGCTGGACAGCTCCGGGGGAAATGCAATAGATAAGTTTGGACTGTCGCAAGCCGACTTTTATCAGATGTTTGCCTATGGGCATAAATATCTTCAGGGTCGGGGAAATCTGGTGCTGATCTATCCGAAAACAGGTCGTTTCATTTGTCCGGTTCAGCAAAGTTTTGATTTTAGTAGTGAGCTGAAACTCTGGGTTGTACCTTTTGATATTGCAGCGGGTGTTACTGATAATAAGCGGCTGTTGTTGCCGGATGCACTGCAATCTGACATCAGCTGTTTTCACTCCGGACTAGAAGAAGTAGAGAATAACTAGTGAATCCTCAGCACCTCATTGAATTACTTGATGTTGTCAAAGCCAAAAACAAGATTGACCAGAACAGTAGCTGGTCAAATGGCAGTGAAACCTATCTGCGGGAAATTGGCCTGGAACTGGGGGAAGTTGCCGAAGAGCTGAACCTGTCAAACCGGCAAGGTTATCTGGAAGAAGAGCTGGGGGATGTATTCTGGGATTACCTGAACCTGCTGCTGTGTCTTGAGCAGGAAGGCCGGATCGATCTTTCCCGAGTGTTTGAGCGATCTGTGGATAAGTACCGTGAGCGTATTGAAGGTATTCAGTCTGGCAAAAGCTGGGCAGAGATCAAGCAAGTCCAGAAAGAACGACTAGAGCGTGAACACATGAGGATAAGTGACGGGAAGGAAGAAAAATAAAAGGTTTCTCCGGTACTACCGCTGTCATTCTCGCCCTTGAACTGTCGTTCAAGGTTGGGCGCTGCCGAGAGGTATCGGGCTTTCCGCTTCATCTACAAGAGACGGCGGACATGCACTCCCACCTCTGCAGGGAGCACCCTGCGTCTGGATTATCAGCTCAGGGACATGTAACGACTGGCGCATAACCCAGAGAAACCTGAATCAAGTATATCGGCTTGAATTCAGGTGTCTGTAGTTTTTTGTCACGATTGACCGAATAAGATTTATGATGCTGGGATCTTATATCCCTGAAACCTATAACTCCTCCGGTTGCAGGTTGTCCTGCAGGGCTGCATCAAGTTTGTCGGTGAGGTTGCGAAGATGACGCTGGGTGCTCATCTGCATCGCTGAGGATTGCTTGCTGTTATGCAGCATTTCGTGGGTGATATTGAGGGCGGCCATAACGGCGATACGTTCCAGCCCGATAACCTTGCCACCGGCACGGATATCTCTCATCTTGGCATCCAGGTAGCGGGCGGCCTCGAACAGGGCCTCTTCTTCTTCCTGACTGCAGCTGATCCGGTAATCCTTTTCCAGAATATTAACCACAGTAGTCTTAACGCTGTTTGCGCTCATGTTTCCTGCTCCAGTGCTTTGAGGCGGCTGATCATGGCTTCAACTTTGGTTCTGGCCAGTTCGTTCTTCTCAATCAGCTGCGCCCGTTCGCTCTTCCATGCTTGTTCGCTGGATCGAAGTAACCGGTTTTCCTGCCTTAACTGATCGCACAATTCAATCAGCTGGTCAATCCGGCGTGCCAGCCCTGTGATGTCATCTTCTCCCATTAACCTCTGACACTCATCGGATGTATCGGATCGGAAGGATTTTCCCCATTTCCGCTACTATAGCTTTAATAAAAATAGTTCACAATCCGCGGCTTCCCTGCTGTTGCAAGCGCCTGCGGGCTGACGGCACACTGCAACAGCAGTAGAATGTGCTGTTGCCCGGCAGCGTTTAAAATAGCAGCGCCGGGATACTGTCCTTCGCTGGTTAACACTGGATTACTGAATGTCCTCCTTTGATTCGAATTCCGAGAATGCTCCCGAGCAGACCATCAGCTTTGATGACCTGTGTGATGTTTTTCTGGAGCATGGCTGTCATACACCACCCTCTGAGCTTCATGGTTTGCTGACTGGCTGGCTGTGTGGTGGCGGTCGCAGTGCCAAACAGTGGATGGGTTTGGCAGCACAGCATCTGGACTTGGATTCGGCCATGCCGCAAAAAAGCCAGATGCAGCTACTGATTATGCTGGCCCAGACCCTGCGTCAGCTGAAAGGCGAAGGCTTCGGCTTTGATATGTTGCTGCCGGATGATGAAACCGAAATGGAGCAGCGTATCAACGGGCTGTCTCACTGGTGCAACGGCTTTCTGGCGGGCTTTGGTCTGGCAGGCAAGCAACCTGAAAATAAGGAAGTCGAAGCTTCTCTGAAAGATCTGGCCAACCTGGCAGCGATTGAAGCCGAAGGTGCCGAAGAGGGTGATGAAGCCGAGCGTGACTGGTTGGAAGTCAGTGAATATGTGCGTGTAGCTGCGTTGATGATTTTTAGTGAGTGCAATGCAGAAGATGTAAAGCCGCCGGAACAGCAAATTCCCGGCAATAATGTGACCCGCCACTGAGAACGTTCTTGGGGTTAATGGAGGCTGACATAAGCTACCGGTTATGATGGCCTTCATCCAAGAGTCTGTTCATGATCTTTCTTGGATAGCGAAAGATCATGAACAGGCTCTAAAGCAATAACAAATCAGGAATTACACCGCTTATGATCCGTCTGCCAAGAGAAGAATATGCCCGACGTCGCCGTCAGCTGATGTCGCTGATAAGTAAGGATGGCATGGTGGTGATTCCGGCGGCCCCCGAGGTCTCTCGCAATCGTGACTCCGAATATGCCTATCGCCAGGACAGTCATTTTTATTACCTGACCGGTTTCAATGAACCGGAAGCTGTGCTGGTGCTGATTCCCGGCCGTGAAGAAGGCGAACAGATTCTGTTCTGCCGGGAACGTCATCCGGAAATGGAAATCTGGACCGGGCGCCGGGCCGGAAAGGCGGGTGCTATCAATGAATATGACATGGATGAATCGTTTCCGATTTCAGCCTGCGATGAGCAGATGCCTAAACTGATGGCGGGCCGTCACAGTGTTTATGCCTGTTCCGGTGCCAGCAAGACATTTGATGAACAGCTGCAGCAGTGGCTTGGATCCACTCGTCGCTTCAAGCAGGAAGCGGCACAGGCACCTGACAGAGTGATCTCACTGGATCAGATCCTGAGTGAAATGCGCCTGTTCAAGTCCGATGCAGAACTGGATGTAATGCGTCATGCGGCGTTGATCAGCAGCCGGGCCCATATGCGGGCGATGATGGTTTGTCGGGAAGGACTGTCGGAGTATTCGCTGGAGGCCGAGATAATTCATGAATCCGGTTTCCGGGGTGCCCGGTTCCAGGCATACAATCCTATTGTCGGTGGCGGTGAAAATGCCTGCACCCTGCATTACAACGACAACGATGCACCTTTGAAAGACGGTGATTTGGTGTTGATTGATGCCGGTTGTGAAGTGGATAACTATGCCTCTGACATTACCCGCACATTCCCGGTTAATGGCAAATTCAGTCCCGAGCAAAAAGCGGTCTATGAAATTGTGCTGGATGCACAACAACAGGCAGTAGACGCTGTGCAGCCCGGAAACAGTTTCAATGATCCTCACGAGGTAACGGTCAAGGTTATTACCGAAGGACTGGTTCGACTGGGGCTGCTGGAGGGTGACGTTGATCAGCTGATTGAAGAGGGTGCCTACAAGGCGTTTTATATGCACCGTACCAGTCACTGGATCGGTATGGATGTTCATGATGTGGGTGAGTACAAGATAAACGGCGAGTGGCGTGAGCTCAGGGAAGGTATGGTACTGACCGTCGAGCCGGGTATTTATATTGCTCCGGATAATGAACAGGTCGAAGCACGCTGGCGTGGTATCGGAATTCGAATTGAAGACGATATTGCCGTCACTGCTACGGGTAATGAAAACCTGACGGCTTTTGTACCGAAACAGGTTGATGAAATTGAACAGCTGATGGCTTCATAATCAGCACTAACGAAACTGAGAATATCGGAAAGAGTGTATGTCCAGACCAGCCCCGGCTTTGGAAACTGAATTTGATAGCGATGTTGTGATCATTGGTGGTGGCATGGTCGGTGCAGCGCTGGCACTAGCGCTAGCGCCACTGGCTCGTTCTGGACTTAAAGTTACAGTGATTGAGCCCAAACCATTAAAGCTGGATGAGGCGGATAAAACTCTTCAGCCCAGCTATCAACCTAGCTATGACGCCAGAGCTTCAGCCCTGTCTTATGGTGCAAGGCTGATTTTTGAGCAGCTGGGTGTCTGGGATGATTTGTCGTCTGTTGTGACACCGATCCGCCACGTACACGTTTCCGAGAAAGGACAGTTTGGTATTACCCGGCTTAACCATAAAGAGTCCAATGTTCCGGCACTGGGCTATGTGGTTGAGAACCGGTTACTGGGGCAATGTCTTCTGGGTCAGCTGGAACAGCATAAGGAAATCCGGTTCCGATGCCCGGCTGAAGTGCAGGCGATGCAAGCGGTTGAAGGTGGTATGTCGCTGACGCTTAATGAAAACGGTGAGGTAAGCACTCTGCGAGCGCGACTGGCAGTGCTTGCAGATGGTGGCCGCTCGGCACTGGGAGAATCACTGGGTATCGAGACTGATGTTCATGAGTATGGTGATACTGCAATTATCACTAATGTGACTCCCGGCAAACATCATGACTACGTCGCCTGGGAGCGCTTTACTGATCAGGGGGCGATGGCGTTGTTACCCTTGAGCGAGGGCCGCTGTGCACTGGTCTGGACCATGTCTCATGAGCTGGCTGCAGAACGGATGGCACTGGATGACAACACATTCCTTGATACCCTGCAGAAACGATTCGGGTTTCGAATGGGGCGCTTTACCCGGGTTGGTGAACGTCACTGTTATCCGCTCAGCCTGAAGCAGGCGAGAGAGCAGGTACGTCCCGGTTTAGTGGTACTGGGTAATGCTGCGCATAGTATGCATCCTGTTGCCGGGCAGGGTTTCAATCTGTCGTTACGTGATGCCGTCGCTCTGGCGGATGTGATTAAAGACAATGTTATGGCGCGCAAGTCTCCCGGAGCACTGAAACCATTGCTGGGTTATGTTGATGACCAGCAGCGAGACCAGTTGTTGACCATGCGCTTCTGTGATCTGTTGGTTAAAGGTTTTGGTGAGCCCGGTATGATTCCGGCATTTGGCCGTAACTTGGGCTTGGCTGCTATGGAAGCTGTACCGCCTCTTCGTCGTTTATTTGCACGTGAGGCAATGGGGGTTGGCAGTATTAAAACTCCCCGTACAGAGTTGTAATATACCCGTTACAGAATTTCCTATGCGTGCAGCATTTAGACAAAGAGTTAAGACAGCGAGGTAAGCATGTCAGAGCGTTTGAATAATCATCATGCCGGATCAACCGAATTCGATATTATGATTGTCGGTGGTGGTATGGTAGGCAGCGCGCTGGCCTGTGCTCTTGATGGGCATGGAATGAAGGTTGCCTTGCTGGATGCGGGTTCGGCTCCAACAGACAGTGTGCCGGTAACAACCGGTTTTGACCCAAGGGTCTGTGCCCTGACTGAAGCCTCTCGCCAACTGTTTGTTCAGCTCGGTGCCTGGAAGGATATGGTGGCTGACCGGGTTTGCCCCTACAAAAGAATGTATGTCTGGGATGGTGAGGGAACAGGCAATATCCAGTTTGGTGCAGCTGAAATGCACTTGTCCTCCCTGGGACATATTGTGGAAAACAATGTTATTCAGGGCGCGTTAAACAAGCGGCTGAGTGCTGGCGATGTCAGCTGCCTGTATGACAGCAAGGTTCAGTCGATAGAGCCGGGCTTCGTTACTCAGGTTGGCTTGACCGATGGCCGGGTTTATAAGGCAAAACTGGTTGTCGGCGCTGATGGTGCCGAATCAAAAATGCGGCAGTTGGCCGGTATTCCATTGAATCGCCGTGACTGTCTGCATCATGCGGTGGTAACCACAATTGAGACCGAGCGTTATCATGATGATACCGCCTGGCAACGCTTCTCCAATACTGGTCCATTGGCATTTTTGCCTTTGCCTGATCAGGATGGAAAACATCGATGCTCTGTCGTCTGGTCGCAGGTTCCCGAGGAAGCTACCCGTATCATGCAGCTGGATGATGCCGAATTCTGTCGTCAACTGACACGGGCATCTGAAGGATGTCTCGGTAAGGTTGTTGCTGCTACGGAACGCTTCAGTTATCCGTTGCGACACCGTCATGTCCGGCGCTATTACAGTGATTCAGTAGTTCTGGTCGGTGATGCTGCGCATACTATTCACCCGCTGGCCGGTCAGGGTGTAAACCTTGGATTACTGGATGTTGCCGTGCTGGCAGAAGAGCTGATTCATGCTTTTGAGCGGGGAGCCAATATTGCCGGCGCCAGTGTTCTGTCCCGTTATCAGCGGCGACGTATGGGTGACAATCTGGCCATGCTGGGAGCGATGGAAGGATTTCAGCACCTGTTCGGAGCTGATGCCTTGCCAGTACGCTGGCTGCGAAATGCCGGGTTAAAACTGACCAACCGCCTGCCGGAAGTCAAACACAAGTTGATTCGCCATGCGATGGGACTGGAAGGTGATTTGCCTCGCTTGTGCCGGGAACAGACTGAATCCCCAGCAGCCTGAAGAAGTGCTGGGTGCAACGCGGGTTACTCTGTTTTTAGGTAACCGGCTTTAAGCAGCTTTTGTTTCAACAACTGTTTCAGCAACTATAGTTAGCGCCATTCCTGCATAGAAAAACTCAAGGAGTGGCGCAATGAAACAGGCAATTTTTCTGTTACTTGCCTTGCTGGTTGGCTATATGGCCGGCATACAGTCCGGTACCAAGCGCAAACAGCCCTCGGAAGTTGATTCTCCCTCAACTACTCCTGCAGAAATATCCCGAAAAGAAACTTCACCGCAAGAACCTGACTGCACCAACCCGAAAGGTGTGGATCAGCAGATCTGGTGTACAGCTCGCAACAGTTATAACGAATATTCAGAACAGGCCAAGAATCCAGATAACCCTGAGGGATGGAATAAATATCTGGAAGGATATAAAGATGGATTATATGACGCCCACCATGCCCGTTCTTTGAAAGTATCTGAAGAGTCCAGTGTTGTTGCTGAATACGAACTGGGTTATAGCAAGGGCTATGATGCCGCCATGGAAGCCATGGGGCTGGTGACATATGACTGTGCCACGGAAGCAGTCCAGAGTGAATACCAGGCCCGTTGGTGTGAGGCTGCTGATCTTTTTGCCCAGGCCAATATTGGAGATCGGGCAGGTAATAATCCGGTGCTGCGGACACGCTTTATCGACGGTTACATGTCAGGAGAAAGCCTGGCCTTGGTGATTCCGGCTACTGTAGGAGAGCTTTTGGTGAAAGCTGGTACCGATACTCCGGATTCCAGGTTGCCACTGGTTATGGGGCAGCAGGACAGTGATTTACCTGAGGCCGCGAAGGCTTTTCGGGACGGGCTGGAGCAGGGGTACAGCAGTATGGTGGATAAAGTGCAGGATATTATCAGTCAGGTTATGCAGCAATTCATGTTTTCGCCCCGGCATTGAACTTTGAGGTGAGTGTGCACTTGCTTTTTGTGGGGCTGCTGTAATGGTTGGAACTTCTGTCTATACTTTAACCAAGACTGAAGTACAGGAGTTTCGGAGCCATGCAGTCAAAGGCCCCGCAGGTAGTCAAGGGAAGTACCATTTCTTCGTCAGTACCGTGTAGTGCTGATATCCCCACCCTTTCAGATTTTGAGCTGAAGCTTAAAAAGCCGGCAGTTTGTCGGCTGGAAGCCATGCTCAGAGGCTTTATTTTCAATGCTTTCAGCTTTCCACTGTTGCTAACCGCTGGTTTGTTGATTATTGGATTTGGGCTGAATTCAGTGGGGATATACGGGTATGTGGTCAAGCACATGTTGCTAATAGCTGAGATCGAACCATCCAGTGCCCTGTTCTGGTTTGAGTCACTGCTTGGGAGCGTATTTGTGCTGGCATTGGTATTGGCAATGATTGCCCCGTTAAAACCGGATCAACCAGAACCACACTAAATCTTCACGGTATGCCGGACTCACTGCTATTAATTCTCAATAGGGATTGATGGCAGTGAGTTTGTTATGATGTAGGCTTCAGTGATTATTTGAAGAACCCGTTAGGCCCTATGCCGGATCCAGCCGAATCTGCATCAGATAATGCAACCTTACCGTTAAATGACCAGGCCCATTCCCGTCTGGCTTCTATTTTCCGTCTGCTGGGAGAAGAAGGCCGGTTGAAAATGGTACTGGCCTGCCTGTCGGGACCCAAGCCGGTATGTTGTCTGGCAACTGTAGCGAATCTGTCTCAGTCCCTGGCTAGTCATCATTTACGTCACTTACGTGAAGCGCGAATTCTGAAAGCCAGCCGACAGGGTAAAAACATGTTGTATGAACTGGATGACCGCCACATTGAATGTGTATTGAAGGACATGGTCAGCCACGTGCTCGAGCCGGCTGATGATCATTAGGATTTGTCCGGCTACTGCTTTTCCTCTCTGAAAGTCTGCGTGACATACCTCTGAAAAAACTGACAAACTTTCGATACATTTTCCCGTTTAAATAAGATGCTTTGCTGAAGTGACTGTATTTATATGCTGTCGTAATGAAACAGTCACCATAAAACACAAGCGGGGAGATTGTATTGATAATGCGTCCTGGGGCACAGGCGATGCTGATGCTGCTGGTTTTGAGTGGCTGCTCTTTTGTGCCAACATCCGAGCCTCTGCCGGTTACCGTTCCAACCGAATTCTCTCAGTCAGGTGAGCGTCAGCTGACAGATAAATGGTGGCGTGAGTTTGGTGATGCCACGCTGAATCAGCTGGTCGAAAAGGCATTGTCGGAAAACTTCAGTCTTCAGGCCGGTTGGAAACGTCTGGAGCAGGCAGAGGCCGTTGCGATTAAGGCTGGAGCCAGCCGGTTACCTGCGGTATCACTGACTGCCGGGCAATCTCGTATACGACAGGATACCAGCAGTGATATTGGCAATACCAACAAACGCAGCTTTGGTTTGCAGGCCAGCTATGAACTCGATTTATGGGGCCGGGTTGCCGCAGAGGCCGAAAGTGCCAGAGCCAGTTATTTTGCCAGTGCTGAATCACTGGATGCAGCGGCTATAACGCTTGCCGCATCGGTTACCAATACATGGTACAAGTTGCTGGCCCAACGCGAGCAGGTTGTACTGGTTCAGTCCCAACTGGAAAGTACTGAAGATACGCTCCAGCTGACCCGTATGCGCTATCAGTATGGTCAGGTCGCATTTACTGACGTGCTGCAGCAGGAACAGTTACTGCAGTCAACGCAGGCGGATCTGGTGCTGGCACAGAGTGAGCTGGATGTACTTCAGCAGCAGCTTAATATTCTTCTGGGCGATACACCTCAGACATCCGGAAACTTCCCTTCATCTGTTTTACCTCTTATACCGGTACTACCGGATACTGGCATTCCGGCCAATGTCATTGCCCGTCGGCCTGATTTGCGACAGCAGTGGTACAGCTATGAAGCTGCCCGCCAGAAAATCGGTGTTGCAGAAGCGGATCGGATGCCGGCTTTAACACTTAAAGCATCATTTGATTCTACTGCCAGCAGCTGGGGTAATTTATTCGACAGTTGGGCACTGGCACTGGCAGGCAATCTGGCTGCTCCGGTGTTTGATGGTGGACGACGTTCTGCTGAAGCTGACCGCGCGGAGGCTGCAGCCGGAGAAGCACTGCATACCTATACCCAGTCCGTACTTGATGCGCTGGGCGAAGTTGAAGCTGCACTGACCAGAGAAGCGGCACAACAGCATTATCTGGATAAAACCCTTGAGCAAACCGCTTTGGCAAAGCAGGTACTGGAACAGATCCGGCTGCGTTATGCCAAGGGAACCGAGAACTACCTGGCCGTACTGAATGCACAGCAACAGTTATACAAGCTTGAAAGACAGCTACTGACATCCAGAGTGCAGCACCTGGAGTACAGGGTTGATCTTTATCGGGCATTGGGTGGCGGTTTTCTCACAGCCTCAGCCGACATGAATTCAGCAAAATCAGCGCAGTAATATCGCAAAGATTCAGGAACACACATGAGTTCAACACAACAGAAAAATGCTGCGTCCAGCTTGAAGGGCCGGGCGTTCAAAGTATTGCCGGTACTTTTGCTGATAGCCGGTGTCGGAGCGGCCTGGCTGCTGATGAAAAATTCCCCCCGGGTAGACAAGGTTAAAATTGAACCTAAAGCCCGGCTGGTTAATGTAGAGACGGCTGCGTTCAGTTCATACCAACCGGTCATTGAAGTTTCCGGAGAAGTAAAAGCGGCCCGCTCCCTGACCTTGTACCCCCGGGTTGGTGGCAGAGTACAGTCACTGGAATCAGATCTGTTGCCTGGTGAGCTGGTGGCACAGGGTGATATTTTGCTGAAGCTTGATCCGGCAGATTACCAGCTGACTATCAGAGAAAAGCAGAGTGCACTGACAAAAGCAGAAGCTCAACTGTTACAGGAGAAAGGACAACAGGCTATTGCCCGCAGGGAATATGAGCTGATGGGTCAGAAGCTGAGTGCAGACGACGAAGCTTTTGTTTTGCGCAAGCCGGAACTGGCGATTGCACGCTCGGCTGTTGATAGTGCCACTGTTCAGCTACAGCAGGCGCAACTGAATCTGGAACGCACGCAGGTTAAAGCACCGTTTAACTCACGTATTCTGAGTCGGAATATTGAACCGGGTAGTGAAGTAAGCACAGGTACCGCTCTGCTTGAGTTGGTCAGCACCGATGAATTCTGGCTGGAAGTCAGTGTCCCTGTAAGCCAGCTGGGTTGGATTGTTTTTCCGAAAGATAAAGCTCAGGGATCTCAGGTCAAGATTACCAGTAACACGGCCTGGAACATGAATAGCAGCCGATCTGGTGAAGTTCTGTCCCTCCTTCCCCGTTTGGAAGAAAGCACTCGTATGGCCAGAGTAATCATTAGCATTGATGATCCGATGGCACTTAAACCTGAAAACAATGGTTTGCCTAAAGTTCTGGTTGGAGATTTTCTGCAGGCCGGTATCAGCGGACATGAACTTGATAATGTCATTCTGGTATCCCGTGAATGGCTGCATGGCGATAATAAAATATGGCTGATGAACGATCTTGATCAACTGGAAATACGACAAGTTGAAGTGTTATTCCGTGGTCGCGATCAGGTAGTGCTGAAAGGTGGAGTTCAAGCCGGCGAAAGAATTATTACAACGCTGTTGCCTGTTGTAGTGGAAGGTATGCCGCTGAAAGTTATGCCAACCGAACTGGCAAGCAAGGAACTGCCAGATCAGGAGGTGGCATCACTATGAGTCAGGATACATTGAAGACACCTGACGAAGATACTTCTCATGGTGTTATTGCATGGATGGTGCGTAATCGGGTTACGCCCAACCTGTTGATGCTGGTCTGCCTGATTGGTGGACTGGTTATGTCGCTGCTGATTCGCAAGGAAGTATTCCCCGAGTTTGATCTTGATTATGTCTACGTTAGCGTCAGCTATCCTGGCTCAACACCGGATGAAATCGAGCAGGGCGTAGTACTGGCGATAGAGAATGAAATCCGTGGTATTGAAGGTATCAAGGAAATCACCTCAACAGCCAGTGAGGGTTTTGGTCGGGTTGTTGCCGAGGTAATGAAAGGTGCCGATCCGGATAATGTGTTGCGTGATATTGATCAGGCCGTTGATACAATTTCTACTTTTCCGGATGAAGCCGAAAAGCCGACAGTAACCCGTTCTCCCCGCAAGTGGGAAACCATGGAGCTGGTGCTTCATGGTGATGCTTCAGATCTGGCATTACGCCAGCTGGGTGAGGAAGTCAAAGACCGCTTGCTCAAACACAAGGGGCTAACGCAGGTAGAAATTGATAACCCGCTGGATTATGAGGTTCAGGTTGAAATATCCCGGGATCAGTTACGCCGTTACGATCTGAGCTTGTCGACAGTCGCGGCAACAATTCAGAATTCTGCGCTGGAACTGTCGGGTGGCACCATCCGCAGTGACAGTGGTGATATTATTCTGAAGGTCGACCAGAAACAGGAGTGGGCCCGGGAATTCTCAACAATTCCGTTACTGACTCAAAAAGACGGCAGTACTCTTTTTCTTGGAGATATAGCCCGGGTGCGTGACGGCTTTGAAGAAGCCAACGAATACGACCTTTATCAGGGGCAACCTGCGACTTATATCAATATCTACCGGACAGGTGATCAGACACCTATTGGTATCTCTGATGCCGTAAAGGAAGTGATGCCTGAGTTGCTGGCCATGCTGCCTCCCGGGGTTGGTCTGGATATCTCGGACGATGATTCGGTCATCTACCAGCAGCGGATGGATTTGCTGATGAAGAATGCCTTTCTGGGGCTGTTGCTGGTGCTGATTGTGCTGGGACTGTTTCTGGAATTCAGGCTGGCAGTATGGGTCACCATGGGTATTCCGGTTTCCTTCCTCGGAGCGATGCTGTTACTGCCTTCTGTTGATGTCTCAATCAACATGGTGTCCATGTTCGCCTTTATTATTGCGCTGGGTATTGTGGTTGATGATGCCATTATTGCTGGTGAGAATATTTATGAGCATATGCAGCAGGGCATGTCATTTGTTGACTCGGCAATCATTGGTGCCCGGGAAGTTGCTGTTCCACTGACGTTCAGTATTCTGACTAATATTGTCGCCTTTATGCCGCTGTATTCCCTGCCCGGATTTATGGGCAAAATGTTTGTGGCTATTCCTCTGGTTGTGAGCAGTGTCTTTGTTATTTCATGGATTGAATCCTTGCTGATTCTGCCCACTCATCTGGCGCATCTTAAAAAAGAAAGCTCGTCATTCTGGGTGCAGCAGTTTAATCGTGTTCAGCGTTCTGTGGATAAGTCGCTGACCCGGTTTGTGCAGGGATCATTCCGGCCATGGCTGGAGAAGGTCATCAGACATCGGTATCTGGCTGTCTCCCTTGGTCTGGTATTGCTGGTGTTGGTATTGGCATTTATCAGTTCAGGCCGAATGGGATTCAGTTTGATGCCGCGTACTGAATCAGACCGTGCTTCTGTTGTTGCAACACTTCCCTTCGGTGCACCGCTGGCTCAGAAGGAAGCATTACGGGAGCAGCTTGAAGCTGCAGCTTACCGAGTGGCGGATAAGCATGGTCGTGACCAGTTACTCAAAAGTGTTGGAGCCAGTATTCGCGAGAGTGAAGTCAGGGTCTTTATGGAGTTGCAGGAGCCTGATATCAGACCGATCAACACCGGACAGGTAGTCAAGTTATGGCGGCAGGAAACCGGTGATATTCCCGGCCTCAACGGTATTGTTTACTCTTCAACCGGACGCGGACCGGGTGGTGGTAAGGCACTGACTGTCGAGCTTAGCCACAGAGATTCTCAGGTTCTGGAGCAGGCCAGTGCAAAACTGGCAACTGCACTGGAAGATTATGTTGGTGTTTCTGATATCGAGGATGAGTTCTCGGCCGGTAAAACCATGATGACCCTGAAGATCCTGCCGGCCGGTGAAAGCCTTGGTTTGACAGCCCAGAACATTGCCCGCCAGGTACGCGATGCTTTTTATGGTGCACAGGCACTTCGCCAGCAACGGGGAGCAAACGAGTTCAAGGTGATGGTACGGTTGCCTGAATCGGAACGTTTGAGTGAATATGACCTCGAGCATCTGGAAATTCGAACACCGGATGGCAGCTATGTGCCGTTGTATCAGGTTGCTGAAGTGGTCAGGGGTATTTCTCCGGCTACTATCAGTCGTCGGGAAGGTCGTCGAACCAATGATATTACCGCTAATGTCGAGCCCAGGCCTTCAACACCGATGGTGGTTAATGCGCTGCGGGAGGATGTATTCCCGGTTTTGAAAGCTGCCTACCCAGGACTGGAAATCAACCTGCAGGGATCACAGGCCAGACAGGCTGAGAGTATGTCCAGTCTGATGCTGAGTGGCCTGCTGGCGTTGGCTCTGATCTACGCCCTGCTGGCGATACCGTTCCGCAGTTATACCCAGCCTTTAATTGTTATGGTTGTGATTCCATTCGGACTGGTTGGTGCTGTCGCAGGCCACCTGCTGATGGGTTATTCAATGAGTATTATCAGTATTCTCGGGATTGTGGCGCTGAGTGGAGTGGTGATTAACGATAGCCTGATTCTGGTGAACTACGCCAATAAGCAACATGAAGCCGGGAAAAGTGCACTGACAGCTATCGTTGATGCTGCGGTACGTCGTTTCAGACCCATTATTTTGACCACAATGACTACTTTTGGTGGTCTTGTACCGATGATATTTGAAACATCTCGTCAGGCTAAATTCCTGATTCCAATGGCGGTTTCTTTAGGATTTGGGATTCTGTTCGCTACGTTCATTACATTGGTGCTATTGCCATGTTTGTATGGAATTCTGGAAGATATGAAAGTACTACCCTCTTATTTTAAAGAAAAGCTAAGCTCACCTTGAATAATTAAATTGGAATTGAAGACAGCCGTACCAGCTGTCTTCAATCTTTCGATAATTAATTTTTCTTCGTTTCACTAGGTTGAGTTTATAAAGAAAAGAAATTGAATCCTCTTTGCTTAATACAAATTTTTAACTGTTTTAAAAGCAGTGTTTATTTGTTTTTAAGTATTTCGTCAGATTGAGCGCTTGGTATGCCTTTATTGGTCTATAAGAAATATTTATATAAAAAAGAATGAATGCAAGAGGTAATAATGAGGGCAGCTATATGCCTTGGAATAATGGTTTATGCTGGAATGTTGGTCGGTGGTGAGTTTGACCATATGCCGCAGCCGTTGAGTATGTTTGGTTGTCATGGACAATGGATTCATGACTTGTCTAAGAGTGATGCAGTAGGCTATTTTCAAAAAAGTTTAAATGGTGTGTCCGACACTATCGTCTGGCTAAGTCAAGTAGAAGGTCCGCTTCAACTTAATTCTTCGCCACTTTATGGGAATCAAACTTATGTCTTTGGATGTTATCAGGAAATTTTAATAAAGAAGGCACGTGCTTCTTTTTCTGGTGATTTAAGGATCCTTTTTTCAGGTAATTATGGGCATGATACAAGGCATTTCGATTCTTGTAATGCCAATGGAGTATATCCAATTTCCATTGGCGGCTTTTTGACTGGTATTAATGTTATAGCCCTTCCAATAACAGACGATGTATATAGTTATAGCTACGTTTATGTTCTGCCTGATCCTCCATCAGGTTCCCCTGATATAAAGCCATTAAAATTTGCTGTATTGGATATAGATGATACTGCTGTTTTTACTGCAAAGTGTGACATCAATAATATGATTTTGAACTGTCAGCAAGCTCCTGCAAATGGTTTTATGAAACATGTTGCAAGGTGCTTGTATGATGAAGGGTATACCATTGTTTATTTGTCGCGCCGGGACTATATGCTGTACAGCCTGACTCGCTGGCAGCTAAGAAAGAATGGTTTTCCGGAAGGTTTGATATTTCTTGATCTTAATAATGTCCTGGATACGAGTAGCGGTAGCAGGCCACAGACACCATCGCTTCATAAAGTGACAACACTGGCTTGGCTCAGTAATTATGGTGAGCTGTCCGTTGGGTTTGGTGATAAGGAAAGTGATAATGAACAGTACAAACAGGCTAAAGTGAAGGTTATTTTTCAACTACAGCATAAGTATAGCTATTTTGTAGATAAAACAGCTGATGTAACAGAGTTCGTTTTAAAGCAGCAAGGTCATCAACCCCCCGGCCTTAAAAGAACGATTAATCTGAAGCAACCGGAAGAGACATGGGGTTGGGATGAGATTAAATCAGTAATACAAGCTGAATCTGAAATGAGTATTTGATAGAGCCAGCGTTATTGTCTGGCTGGCTCTTTGCATTCTATCTTATAGCTTCCAAAACAGTTGGCCCCTTCCCGGAAGCACCTTCAATCTTCAGCTCACCCACGCCCTGTATGGTTTTGTCTGCAGGGTCATAGATACCGGCAAATCCGCCACTGATTCCGGCAGGAATACTTTGGTTTATGGTCCACTCAACATTCAGATGAGTTCCCTTGCAGGCAATTGGCGGTGGTGGAGGCATGTGATGTCCCGGTCCGCCCGGAGGGTGAGGTCTGTGATGCGGCGGAGGGCCGGGAGGATGATGAGGAGGTCTGTGTCCCGGACGGTGGTGACCATGCTTTCCTCGTCCTCTTCTCTGAGCCTGTATATCTCCTGAAGAGGCGTCAGTAACCTGAGAGGGTGCCTCACCTTCAGCTTGATGAGGGCGCAAATGAGGTGGTTTGGGGCGTGACATTACAAAAAAAACGGTTTTTTCTGTCCCGGAGTGCTGTAACTGAAATACGCCGTGACGCCCGTCGGTAATAAATTCAATTTCATGTCCGGTCAGGGTATTTGTAGATTTATATACACCTGCAGGAATTTTGCACTCTTCTGTTACCAGTCGGGCGGATGCCTGAAAACTGAATAACAGCAAGAGAACACTGATAAAACCTGACATCCTTGTCATAGTGGCTCCGAAAGTTTGTTCTCAACTGTTATATCAGTATAGCCATGAGCGGCTGGCCGGATGTCTAATGGTGAGCAGTCACTAGCTCACTTCCCGAATTTCATCCCTGTTGAAGAGTAAATCAAGCTCGCTTCCCCGGGTGAATAGCCGTTCAGATGAACGGTTTAGTAAATCCACAATCACAGGAACACCGGTAATATCGAGATGATACCGAATAACATTTCCCAGCAGATTGTGCCCCGTGACAATACCTGAGGCAGGTATCAGATCTTTGCCACCGTAGTCACGGCCACTCTCCCTGACGTAAATAGACTCTGGCCGGATGGCGAGCTGATGGGAAATATCCAGTCCAAGAACCTGCCGGGCCTGTTGCCGGTCAAGCAGGTTGTAGTTGCCAATAAATCCTGCGACAAAAGCACTGGCTGGCTCGGTATAAATCTCCTCAGCTGTTCCCGTCTGTACAATCTGGCCATCATTCATCAGCAGGATACGGTCGGATAGTGTCAGGGCTTCTTCCTGATCATGGGTCACAAAAATAGTTGTCAGTTTGAGTTCCTGCTGAATCCTGCGAATCTGGTCTCTGAGATTTTTTCTGATTCGGGCATCTAGTGCGGAGAGCGGTTCGTCCAGCAATAGAATTCGGGGCCGGACAACCAGAGAGCGAGCCAAAGCCACACGCTGGCACTGTCCACCGGAAAGCTGCTGGGGATAGCGATTGTGGTAGCTTTCCAGTTCAACCATTTCCAATATTTCTCTTACCCTTGGCTCTCGCTGGGCCTTGGGTATCTTCTGCATCTTCAGCCCAAAAGCCACGTTGTCATAAACGGACATATTGGGAAAAAGCGCATAACTCTGGAAAACCATGGCAATGCCGCGAAGACGGGCAATCTGGTTGGTAATATCTTCGCCGTTAACGGTCAGGGTTCCGTGATCGACAGTAGTAAGCCCCGCGATGCAGCGCAACAGTGTCGATTTGCCACAGCCGCTGGGACCAAGCAGGGTAATAAACTCGCCTTGTTTGATTTCACAACTGATGTTTTCGAAGACCGTATGAGTCGCAAAGCGCTTGCAAAAATCGCTAATGCAGACGAATGACATCGGTAAGCTCCGGTGTGTGAAAACGTGTGTGGAAAAGAGTACGGCTATTTATTTTCTTGAAAACTTCTTCCCTGAGTTTTCCTTGTTGCAGACTTTGCTCCAGTCCCTGACGAGCAAGGTCTGGAGCAAGCATAGACGGACTGTATTTAAACAGCTTGGAAATCTGAAGCTGAAATCAGATTCCAGAGAGAAAACTACAGCAGAGCGTCGAAAGGCTGAACCAGTACTTCATTGCCCGCTTCAACACTACCCTGTTCCTGCTCCAGCACAATGTAGCAGTTAGCCTGGCTCATGGAGCGAAGGATGCCGGAGCCCTGGCTTCCGGTGGTGACAACCTGAAGTTGACCCGCCTCATCTCTGCTGACAATACCGCGCTGGAACTCCATGCGTCCGGGACCTTTTTTCAGCGGGGTCTGGCAAATAGCGGGGTAGCGAACCGGTTTAACTTCTGTTTCACCTGCCAGCTGTTTCAGTGCAGGAACAACCAGCTGGTGCAAAGTAACGGTGGCGGACACCGGGTTACCAGGGAGGCCAAAGAACCAGCTGCTTTTCAGTCGGCCGAAGGCGAACGGTTTGCCGGGCTTGATCGCCAGCTTCCAGAAACCGATGGAACCTTCCTGCTCCAGAATATCCTTGGTGTAGTCCGCATCGCCGACAGAAACGCCGCCGGATGTGATCACGGCATCAGCCTGCTCATCTGCATCAAGGAAAGCCTTGCGCAGCAGTTCCGGATCATCGGCAATGCATCCCAGGTTCACGACTTCGATTCCCATTTGCTCCAGCATGGCCTGAACCAGGAAGCGGTTGCTGTCGTAGATTTCTCCGGCCTCAAGCTTTTGGCCTGGCAACTTCAGTTCGTCACCGGTAGAGAAGATGGCAACCTTTAACGGACGTTGCACGGTAACTTCAGCAATGCCAAGCGAAGCCAGCAGACCCAAATCCTGGGGGCGGAGGTTTCTACCGGCAGGCAACACCAGACTGTCCGGCATAATGTCTTCACCGGCTCGACGCACATTGGCACCTTCGCGAGGTTTTTTGCAGAAACGAATGCCGTCATCGGTTTTTTGGGTCTGTTCCTGCATGACTACAGTGTCCAGGTCGGCAGGTACCGGAGCACCGGTCATAATCCGCAGACAGTGCCCTTCCGGAACCGGTTGCAGAAACGGGTGACCAGCCAGACACTCACCGGCAATGGGCAGCGTATCATTATCCGCAAGATCTGCAGCACGCAGGGCATAACCATCCATTGCAGAGTTGTCATGCGGCGGAACAGCCATGGGAGAGATAATATCGTTGGCCAGCACTCTGCCGCAGGCAGAGGCTACAGGTACCTGCTCGGTAGTGAGCAGGGCGGGTGTTTCAGCGAGGGCATCCCGCATCTTTTTCTGGGCAGAGGAGAGAGGTTGCAGGCCGGGCTGGCTGCAGCAATCTGAAGAAGTATCCGTTGTCATTGGCTGTTCCATTTCTGGTGACCAGGGGAGCATAGAGCAGGCAGCTTAGTGAAGACGCTACTTTATCGTCAATATTCAATGTGGCTGATACACTGCGATACATCTGCTGATACAGAAATCGTGCCGGTTTTCCGGCCTGCTTTTTCTGCGCTCAAATGAGGACATAATGGATCTGACGTCGTGGTGGCGCCTGCTGCTGGGGGCAGGCTACTTCTGCATGATCATTGCGTTTGCACTGATGCTTATCATGAAGCGGCGCCCGGTGGGTTCAACACTGGCATGGCTGTTTCTGCTGTTTGCTGTACCTGTGGCAGGTATGGCTGCCTATCTGATTCTGGGAACCCGCAGGCTGGGAACCAAAAGACTGCACCGGGCTCATGCACTGGCTCCCACTTATGAAGAGTGGCAGCAACATATGCAGGAAGCGGTGTGCGGGTTGAACTCATGTCCATCACGTCGACATAACCGGATTTATAATCTGGCTGAGCGTTCAATGAGTATACCGGCGTTGCCCGGAAACCAGCTGCATTTATTTCAGGATTGCGACAGCATTATTGATGCACTGTTGAAGGACATTCAGCATGCGGAAAAATCGGTCTGTCTGGAGTTTTATATTCTGGAGCAGGGAGGCCGGATTGATGATGTCACTACCGCCTTGCATGCCGCAGCACTCCGCGGGATTCAGTGTCTGGTCTTACTGGATGGCGTAGGCAGCCGGGCATTTCTTAACAGTGACTATGCCAAAAATTTGCGTCAGGCCGGCGTACAAATTGAAGAATCCCTGCCAGTAGGTCCCCTGCGAATGCTGGTGGAAAGAATGGATTTGAGAAACCACCGCAAGATAGCTGTTATTGATGATGCTATTGCATGGACCGGCAGCTATAACCTGATTGATCCCAGACTGTTCAAACAGAACATTGGTGTTGGCAGCTGGATTGATGCCATGGTGCGGATAGAGGGGCCGTCAGCACACGTGCTGGGCAGTATCGTTATGTGGGACTGGGAAATGGAAACCGGTGCAGGCCTCAATGTATTCAAACAGGATTATCACTATCAGCCGGTAACAGAAGACGATAGTCATCTGGCGAGTATCCATGTTTTGCCGTCTGGTCCGGGAGTCGACAGGGAACTGCTGCATCAGGTGTTGGTGGCTGCAGCCTATGAGAGTCAGGATGAGCTGGTGATCTCCACACCCTATTTTGTGCCGGATGAAGCACTGATGTCGGCATTGCGTTCTGCAGCACTGAGAGGCGTCAAGGTTCAACTGATTGTTCCGGAAAAGAACGACTCAAGACTTGTACATTATGCCAGCCGCTCCTATTACGAAGATTTGCTGGAGGCCGGTGTTGAAATTATGCACTTCAGAGGTGGGCTTCTGCATACCAAGTGCGTATTGGTCGATCGGGAAACTGTGCTGTTTGGAACAGTAAACCTGGATATGCGCAGTGTCTGGCTGAACTTTGAAGTAACCCTAATTGTGTACGATGAGTCCTTTGGTCAACGTATGGCAACATTACTCGAGAGCTATCTGGAACAATCGGTAGCAGTTTGCCCGGAATCCTGGCCCAGTCGTCCTTTTATGAAAAAACTGGGGGAGAATACCGCGCAGCTACTGGCTCCTCTTTTGTAAACCATTGCGTAAAAAAAACGGGGCTTATTAGCCCCGTTTTTTTATCCCAGATTCATTTCGACATTTACCTGTCGATTGTCCGGTATTTCGGTGTATGACAGTACAGCCATTTCTGGTGAACATAGACGTGCAAATCGAGCCAGCAACGGACGAAGCTGAGGTGCAACCAGCAGGATGGCCTGCTTGCCACTGTTCAACATTTGCTGGGTAGCATCCGGCATACTGTGCTGAAGCTGCTGGGTGACATTCGGTTCGAGGGGTACGGCATCAGGTGCAAACTGGCCTGTCTGTTGAGCTTTTTCCCATGCCTGCAGCAATAGTTGCTCGAGGTTCTGGGACAGGGTAATCACCGGAATCTGGGTCATCATACCAACCAGATTATCGATAATGGTCCGTCGCAGTGCGACCCGAACATCCTGTGCCAGCAATACCGGGTTGGTATGACGGCTGGTGGCATCCATCAGGGTTCCGGCAATGGTGCGAACATCAGTCAGTGGCACACCATCAAGCAACAATTGCTGGAATACGCCTTGCAGTGCGGTAACAGATAGTTTTCCTGGTACCAGTTCATCAGCCATTTTGGGAGAGAGTCGGGCAAGCTGATCCACGATCTGTCGGGTTTCTTCATAGCCGATTAGCTCATGGGCATGCTCTTCCATGATCTTGCCAATATGAGTAGCAATAACGGTGGCCGGGTCAACAACGGTATAACCCAGGGCAACAGCATGATCACGTGTATCTTGAGTGATCCAGGTAGCAGGGAGCCCATAGGCGGGGTCAGTACCCTGTACACCTTCAAGTTTGCCAAACACCTGACCAGGATTAAGAGCCAGTAGTTTTTCGGGATAAATCTCGCCTTCACTGATGGCAATGCCCATCAGGTTCACCCGGTAGGCGACAGCATCCAGCTTCAGGTTATCCCGGACGTGTACGGTTGGTAACAGGAAGCCGAGACGGGTGGAAAGATTTTTCCGCACCCCTTTGATACGCTCCAGCAGATCACCACCCCGTTCCTGGTTAACGAGGCTAACCAGTCGATAACCGAGCTCCAGCCCGAGACTGTCCACAACCGGAATATCTTCCCAGCTGAGCTCTTTCTTTTTAAGTGCTGTTTGCTCTGCCTGACCTGCTTCCGAGGTTTTGTCTTTAGTGGTTTTGGTTTCAGGCTTTTGCTCACGCTTGGCAACAGTCCATGCAATGTACCCAACCAGAGAACCCAGGCTGAGGAATGCCAGATGAGGCATGCCGGGCACAAGGCCCATAACAATCAGAACCCCGGAAGTAACAGCCAGTGCCCGGGAGGACATCATCTGGTTGGCAACCTGCTCCCCCATGGCTTGGGAATCAGAAACCCGGGTTACCATGATGGCGGCAGTTGTAGAGAGCAGCAGTGACGGGATCTGGGCAACCAGACCATCACCAATCGTAAGCAGGGAGTAGGTTTCAAAAGCCTGACCAATGCTCAGACCATGCTGGGTAGCACCGATAATGGTGCCGCCGATCAGGTTGATCGCAAGGATCAACAGACCTGCTACGGCATCGCCTCGAACAAACTTACTGGCACCGTCCATCGCACCATAGAAGTCAGCTTCCTGTCGTACTTCTTCCCGGCGGGTGCGTGCCTGTTCCTGATCAATCAGTCCGGCATTCAGATCAGCGTCGATGGCCATCTGTTTACCTGGCATAGCATCCAGGGTAAAGCGGGCGGTAACCTCGGATATACGACCACCACCTTTGGTAATAACGACGAAGTTGATCAGTACCAGAATGGCGAAGACGACAATACCAACGACATAGTTGCCACCAATTACCACATTACCGAAAGCCTCAATAACCTTACCGGCTGCAGCTCCCCCTTCATGACCCTGCAGCAGAACAACTCGGGTCGAGGCAACATTCAGAGCCAGCCGGGTCAGGGTTGCGACCAGAAGAATGGTGGGGAAAACCCTGAACTCCAGTGGGCGCAAGGTATAAATCGCAACCAGCAACACGATCAGTGAAACTGCGATGTTAAACGTAAACAGGATATCCAGCAGCAGCGGTGGCAGCTGCAATACAATCATGCCGAGCAGTGCCAGCAACATTACCGGGGTGGCGGCGTTGGCACGGGTAGCGGGAAGTATCTGCTGTAACGAATTAGCCTTCATTCGTCTCCCCGGGAAACCTGGTCTGGGTCATAAGAAAATCGTTGTCTTTTATTGAGGCGGAATCGCTGAATGATGCAATTAGCCTGCCGGTTTAATATGGTGGGAGGGTACGTCGAATTCCGGTCTGGCCGGTTCTTCTTCTACCTTGCCCTGGTAATATGCTTCAAGCTGGTGGACATAGGCCAGTAGTTGGGCCACAGCCATATACAAGTCAGCCGGAATTTCCTGCTCAAGCCGGGTTGAGTGATAGATTGCCCGTGCCAGCACCGGTGCTTCCATGATCGTAACTTCATGAACCCGTGCGACTTCACGAATTTTGAGAGCAATGTCATCTACACCTTTAGCGACCACAAAAGGTGCTGAGGCACGACTTTCGTCGTATTTTACGGCAACGGAGTAGTGAGTCGGGTTGGTAATAACCACATCAGCCTGGGGTACCTCCTGCATCATGCGGCGATTCGCCATCTCATGCTGCAGCTGCCGGATTTTGCTCTTGACCTCAGGCTTGCCTTCCATGTTTTTGTGTTCTTCCTTGACCTCCTGCTTGGTCATCATCAGCTGCTTGCGGTGATCCCAGAACTGGAATGGAATATCTACAGCTGCAATCAGACCAAGAACGAGGCCATATGCCAGCAGGGCAACAGCCAATACTTCAACCCCCAAAAAGATAGAACTCGGCAGGGGAATACTGCCCAGTGAAAGCAGTCGTGGATAGTACAGGTACAGCAGTATCCCGAGGCAGCCCATAACCAGAGTGACTTTGAGTAACGACTTCAGCAGTTCTACCAACCCCCGGACGGAAAAAACCTTACTAAACCACTGGGTGGGACTCATTCGCTTTAGCTGGGGAGCCAGTGACTGGGCACTGAACAACCATCCTCCCGGTACCAACTGCGCGATAATGGCTGAAAGTGCCAGAATGGCCAGAATAGGAAGCAGCGTCTGTACCAGCTCAATGGCTGTTGCTGACAAATGGTTTAGCATCAGCTTTTGGTCAAATACCTGCTCACGGGTCAGCGAGAGATTAAAGCGGAGCATGGCAATACAGGCTTCTGCCAGTTTGCCTCCAAACAAAATGAACAATGCGCTGCTGGTTAGTAGCAGTACAGCACTGGCTGATTCCTTGGAGCGTGCGACCTGGCCCTTTTCCCGGCTTTTTTCAAGTTTTCGCTGGGTGGGCTCTTCGGTTTTTTCCTGACCGTCCGACTCTGCCATAAGCTCCGGTTACCCGTAACTCAAGTCCTGCATCATCAGCAGGGCATGGTCAGTAAAGTTGATAATAAGATCCGGCAGCGAACTGAACGTCAGCAGCAGGGTGATCATTCCGAACATCAGGGTCATGGGGAAGCCCAGAGCGATAATATTGAACTGGGGCGAGGCCCGGTTCATCACACCGAAGGCCAGGTTGACCAGCAACATGCTGATAACTACCGGCA
The DNA here is from genome assembly GCA_947387575.1 of Spongorhabdus nitratireducens. GTDB lineage: Bacteria > Pseudomonadota > Gammaproteobacteria > Pseudomonadales > Endozoicomonadaceae > CANDOC01. The sequence continues at coordinate 49,495 of CANDOC010000008.1, read as the reverse complement.
GCGCCATAATCAGTCCGGCACTGAACAGCCAGGCTCCCTGCATGGCCATATCCTTGAGTTGAACATTGATCAGGGCACCCCCCTGAAGGGGAATGGTGCGAAAACTTTCGAGCAGGATGTCGACTGCGATCAGATGGCCGTTCAATGACAGAAATATCAGAATGGCAAAGGTCTGCAACCATTTACCCAGAATCGGGGTGCTGGCGCCACTTGAGGGGTCATTCATAACCGCCATGGCAAGACCCATCTGCATCGACATGAACTGTCCGGCAAAGGCAAACACCGCCAGCCACAGTTGCAGAATAAAGCCGAAAGCCAGACCAATCAGCGCCTGATTGAAACACACCAGTAACCCGGCAGCTGAGAACGGCTCAACAGCCGGACTTGTATCTACAATGTCGGTTGCCAGCCAGGCCAGCGAGACAGTCAATACCAGTCGTATATGTCGTGGCAGGCTGCCATTGCCAAACAGTGGCATCAGCCAGAGCGCAGCACCAATACGACAGGCGGGCCAGATCAGTTGTCCCACCCATGCCGTTATTTCAGCTGAAGTAAACATGAGAGTCAGGGATCAACCGATCAGTATCGGTATGCGGGTGAATATATCGGTGGTCAGATCCATCAGTTCCTGCAGAATCCAGTGTCCTGCAAAACTCATGGTCAGCAGGGTGGCTATCAGTCTGGGCAGGAAGCTGAGTGTCTGTTCGTTAATCTGGGTTGCAGCCTGAAAAATGGCAACGACCAGCCCGACAATGAGGCCGGGTCCAATAATGGCAACCACAATAACAACAATCAGGTATTGGGCTTGCCGAAACAGGTCAACAACAACTTCAGGAGACATGGCGCTGCCCTACTGGAATGTATTGAAACTGGCTGCCAGCGTGCCGATTGTCATACCCCAACCATCAACCAGCACAAACAACATCAGCTTGAAGGGCAATGATATGACCAAAGGCGACAGCATCATCATACCCATGGCCATCAGAATACTGGCAACTACAAGGTCTATGACCAGAAAGGGGATGAATATCATGAAGCCGATCTGAAATGCTGTTTTCAGCTCGCTGATTAAAAAGGCCGGTACCAATACGGCAAAAGGCGTGTCTTCAAGTTCAGCTGCAGGTGTCATTGATGCGGCGTCGTATAGCCTGACCAGATCCTGCTCCCGGGTTTGGCGCAGCATAAACGCCTTTACCGGTTTTGACGCGCGTTCTGCGGCTTCCTGAAACGTAATCTGTTCTTCTGCCCAGGGGGTTATGGCCTGATCATAAATAGTGGTCCAGACCGGAGACATTACATAGAAGGTCAGGAACAAAGCCAACCCGACCAGTACCGGATTGGGTGGTGTTTGCTGCAGACCCATAGCCTGCCGTAGCAAAGACAATACCACGATGATTCGGGCAAATCCGGTACAGGCTAGCAACAGAGCCGGTAAAAAGGAGAGGGCGGACAGCAGCAGAATAATCTGCAACGACGTGCTGTACTCCTGGGCTTCTCCTGCGTCAGCAACACTGAACAGCGGGATATCAACAGCCCAGGCAGCTACAGGCAGCAGCATCAGTATCAGGCTGATACCGGTTTTTTTTAGCAGTGACACAGTGCGCATGAATACTAACGGATACTTGTAGCAGGGCTATCCTGCAAATCAGAGGAAGCTGATACTTTTTTCTTGATAAGGCCTGAACTGCTGATCTGCTCCAGTATTTTTGAGAACGGAGCCTCGGTACTGCTATCCACAGGTTCCGGCAGCTTGTCGAGTTGTGCCAGCGGTGTAATTCTTCCTGCTGCAATACCTATCAACTGATAACTGTCTCCTACCTGAATAAGGCAGATACGTTCATTTCTGCCCAGCATCAGGGTGTCGATCACTTTCATCCGTCGGGTATTATTCATACCGGGAATGTTGGCTCTCCGGGATAACCAGGCCAGTACCAGGATCAGGGCAATAACAACGACCAGCATTCCGCCGGTTTTTAGAGCCAGGCTGGCAGCAGAAAAAGCAGGTTCCATATCAGGCCAGTTGCTGCAGGCGTTCCTGCTGGGTCACGACTTCTATCAGGCGAATGCCGTATTTGCCTTTGACTTCGACAACTTCAGCATGACCAACCAGCATTCCGTTAACCTTTACATCCAGCGGTTCTCCGGCCTGACGGTCGAGCTCTACAATGGCTCCGTCACCCATGGATAACAGCTGGTCAATGCTGATTTCAGCACTGCCTACTTCCAGCGACAAAGTGACGGGGATATCCATCACCATATCGATATCATTTTCCATAGCTTTGTCCTGGGCGTTATCCGGATTGGGGGTTTGGGTGTCCATAGTTCTAAATAAGTAATCGTTTTAAATAAGCAACAGTTTTAATTACAACAAATTGTCTGAATCGCTGAACGGGATTGAAGCAGGTTCTGAATGACTGCTTCAAGCAAAATTTATGCCGCTGGTTCTGGCGATGAAGCACTGTTTCCTGACATTACTCTTATCGCACGATTATCATCATGGTTGATAACCTGTGCCTGAAACAGGCTGCAGTCACGGGTGTGAACATCAGCAATATCCGGTCGGGAAAGAGGAAGCATGGTACCCGGAGTCAGGGTTAATACTTCACGAAGTGCTATCTGACGTCTGGTCAATGTTGCCCTGATAGGGATAGGAACACTCCTTAGCGCTCGCTTCAGGTGTTCTCTTGAAACCGGGTGATGCTGGCTGTTGTCCATGAGGTGCCAGCGTTCGAAAATAAAGTCAGCTGGCATGGCCACTGACATTAGGCCGTCAACATTACCGGTTGTGATTCTGATATCAATGGTTGCCCGTTCCTGGGTATCAGGCAGTTTGATGGTTGAACTCTGGCCACGCTCATGAAAATTCAACACCAGTGACGTACTGCTGTCATGAGTAGTGCGCTTCAGATTGCTGTCAAAGCTCTCCACACACCAGCGGGCGAGTCGAACAGCCATGGCATGTTCTGCAACGGTCAGCGGGCCACCATCCGGATACATTTCCCCTTCCCCGCCACAGGCAATATCCAGCAGACCCCGGGCCAGCGTGTTATCCAGAGAAATCGTGCCGAGTAGACGGCTGGTTCCGGAAATGGAAAATCCAAGCCGGGTGGTTTCATGCGGATCCAGTGCAGAAACAATCTCTCTTTCATTGATTTGGAGAGTATGTTCTGCAGAGACATCAGAACTCAGGTATTGACTTAACCGGTCTTCAACCAGAATGATACAGCTGGCTCCGAAAGCGTCCAGGGCAGGACCAATCCGGTATAACCGGTTGCTTGCAAGCAGGTTAAACGGTTTGACGTCGTCTTTGGCGTATTCGCTGGAGGTCGAAGACTCGGAGCTGGAGTCAGCGGAGCTTTGATATTCCGTTGCCATAGTGTATTACAGAACCCCAAAAATGCATCATCTGGTTTAAAAAGGATGGTTTCGACTGCAGGTGCCCTTTTCAGTGACCGGACAATGACCGGGTTTGCCATTCTCTTGATTGAGAATTCAGCACTTCTGCCAAGGGGTTAATACCATGAAAATGCAATCTTTACTGCGAGGAAGCAAGCAAGTTGCGTTCCTTTTTCATGGTGTTGTGTAAATGAAATCTGTTGATTGTAAAGGTTAACAGGTTATCATAATGCCTCCGTCGTCTAAAAGAATCTGTAACACTACCTACTTGCCGGCGGGGTCTGCTGTGGTTGTAATAGCTGGTCTTTTTCGTGGAAATTCTGCAGTTTTCCTGTGTTGAGATGAGCGCCATTCTCCGCTCATGGCTTTTGTCTCCGCTCATGGCTGTTTAAATAACTAAGAATATGGGTTGCTTCATGAGAGTAGCTGGTTTTTTTATGGCGCTAATGCTGCCAACAGTTGTTCTGGCGGGTATCGCCGAGCCCCAGCCGTGGCAAGTTGAAACTGGAACTTATCAATGCCAGCTAAAGCAGGATATGGGCGAAACCGAGAAGGTTGCTTTTGTTGCAACGGCAGGTAAGCCGCTGGAATTACATCTCAGTTCCCCGTGGCGTAATCGTATTCTGGATCAGGCACGGCTGTATCAAAAATCAGCACCCTGGAAGGCTGAAAACAAATTACTGCTGGAAACACTGACGACAAACGATGGTGTTGTCGAAGCCGTGTTTCATCGTGAAGCAGCAAGCCTTTTAGGGCATATGACCGCCGGTGGCTGGGGGTTGCTGCAACTGACTTTACAGGATGCTCCGGAGTGGGAGGTCAGCCTGTCATCTGTCGGTATGAGAGACCTGTTGTCTTCTTTCAATGATTGCCGTAATCGGCTGCCTACAGATACATTTGATAACAAAAGAAAGACCGTCGTTTACTTTGATTCAGGCACTACTCGCCTGAATGATGAAAGTATGGTTGTTTTAGATGATCTGGCTCGCTATTTGCTTAGCGATTCTACTGTAGTTTCGTTTCAGATCGATGGCCATACCGACCGTACAGGTAACTCGCTGGAAAATCTGGAACTGTCCCGCCAGCGAGCTGCAAGTGTTCGTGACTACCTACTGGGGCAGGGTGTCTCCAGGGAAATGCTGGCTGCCATGCGTCACCATGGCCTTCGATACCCGCTGACCAAAGGGCGTACTGTTGCAGAACGTCGCTTGAACAGGCGGGTTGAGATCGTGTTGAGCAAGAGTAAGAGCAGCTATGAATGAGTTGAACCTGGAGTCATGGGTTCATCCGGCGATTTTTTCCTCTGTGCCCGTTGGCCTGATTGTGCTGGATAATCACGGGGTGGTGACTGAAGCCAACCCTACTGCCAGAAGTATGTTTGATTCCTGCATTCTTGGGCAGAACTGGGAGCGTGCTGTTCGTTCGGTACTGCCTGCGGGTGCTCCCAGTGGTTCCGGTTCGATACTTCAGGCCGGCCATATGTTCAAGTTTGATGCCTGCCCGCTGCCTGATGGTTCGGGCAGTTTGCTTGTCATTGCAGAGCAGACTATCGGCAGTGCAAGGAAGCGGGAATCCGTTGATGAAATGGAAAACCGTAACTTCAGACAGATTGCATCCGGACTGGTACATGAACTGCGTACTCCGCTGACCACGGCAATGCTGCTGGCTGACCGGTTACAGGAATCTTCCGGAAGTCGTCAGGCGGCAACCCGGCTTGAAGGTCAGCTGTCGAGAATTGAAAGTAAGGTCAATGACCTGTTGCTTCTGGCCAGGGGCGGTCAGTTGCTGCATGACTTTACCGATGTCGGAGCGTTGCAGGAAACCTGCCAAAACGAAGTAAGACAAAACCGGGAATGGAAAGATATTTCATTTCTCTGGTCCTGCGAGCCAAGCGTGGCTGCGCTGAGTCTCAAGTGTAATCTGGTTTCGTTGCGCTCAGCAGTACACAACCTTATTGCTACAGCCTGTGAATCAGGTGCACGCAGAATTCTGATCGATTTTCATCACAAAGCGGGTAATCTGGTGATCTGTGTGATTGATGATGGTGCCGGCGTTGTACCGGTATCCGCGGGCACCGGAGTACAGGGACGGCAGACAGCAGAAACCCCGGGTCTGCCTCTGGTGGAAGCGGTAGCGCATTCGCACCTGGGGTATCTCGAACTATCTGCCCGACCGGAAGCCGGTGCACGTGCCTGTCTGGTGCTTCCTCTTGGTGGTGGGCGTCAATCTGATAACTCCCAAGAAGTGAGGTGTCATTGAGATGGCTGCCGCGGGACGGATACTGATTGTTGAGGATGACTTTGAGCTGGGGGACGCTCTGCGTGAAGCGCTGATCCGTGCGGGTTATAAAGCAATGCATGTGCCCAGTGCTGAAGATGCGCTGGTAAAGGCAGCCCAGAGTGGTTTTGATGCGGTTGTTGCCGATGTTAATTTGCCGGGAATGGATGGTGTAAGGCTGCTGGGGAGACTCAAGGCTGAACATCCACAGTTGCCGGTTCTGATTATGTCCGGCTATGCCGATGCGGAGCAGGCCGTTGATGTCATGAAGGCAGGGGCGATGGATTACATGTCCAAGCCTTTTGCGCCTCGTCATCTGCTGGAAAAACTCAGTGAAATCATGCCGCGCAGGCCGGATATGGAAGGCGGGATGATTGCGGAATCTCCTGCTATTCGTGAAGTGCTCAGAATTGGCCGGCGAGTGGCAAAGAGTGATATCACCGTCTTGCTGACCGGAGAAAGTGGTGTAGGAAAGGAAGTTGCTGCCCGCTATATTCATGCTGAGTCCAAGCGTCAGAAGGCGCCATTTGTCGCGGTGAACTGTGCAGCGATACCCGAAAGTATGCTGGAATCCATTCTCTTTGGTCATGAAAAGGGTGCTTTTACCGGCGCAACAACCCGCCATGCAGGTAAATTCGAGCAGGCTGACAGCGGTACCCTGTTTCTTGATGAAGTAGGAGAAATGCCACTGGAGCAGCAGGCCAAACTGTTACGTGTGCTGCAGGAGAATGAGGTTGACCGGCTTGGCAGTACACGGCCATTGACGGTTGATGTTCGCATTGTGGCGGCAACCAACCAGAACCTGGAATCACTGGTCCGCAAGGGTGCTTTCCGGGCAGACCTTTACTACCGCCTGAATGTGATCCCGCTGCACCTTCCACCACTGCGTGAGCGACGTGAAGACATTATGCCGCTGGCACGCTACTTGCTTGAGAAACATTCCTCCCGTAGTGGACGACACGGGCTTTATTTCAGTGATGAAACAGCATCCATGCTTGAGGCAGACCCATGGCGAGGCAATGTCCGTGAGCTGGAAAATGTGGTGCAGCGTGCCTGTGTGCTGTGTACCGGCACTGAAATCAGCCCTGAAGACTTGCTGCTGAAGCAAAGTGCTATTGAGCCCGAAGTATCAACTGAGACCACAGACACAGTTGAAAAACCGGCAGAAAAAGCCGCTGCGGCAGCCGATGCACCCCCGCTGCCGGACCTGGATGCGCTTCCGGGAGGCGAACGCCGCAAGGCAGAGTGGAGACTGGTGCTGGAAACCCTGAGGCAGTGTGGCGGCCATCGTGGCCGGGCAGCTCAGGTACTAGAAATTACGCCACGTATGCTGCGCTACAAACTGGCGCGGATGCGTGATTACGGTGTGGATACGGATAGTTTTCTGGAGGCGCTGGCAGCTCATAATGCTTGTCAGGCTGCATAAAGCTGTCCTGCACAGCTTTGAGCAAAACTTTCATCCTCCTCCCCGCGATGAAAGTTTTTTCATGATAGAGAAGTTGGGATTTTCTTGATGATTGATCAGTTCGGTTTGAATACGCAGATACTGTCTGGTAGTTCGCTGTCATCTGCCATGCCGAAAATTGCCGGGCGTGAAGATGAGCTTCAGGCTCAGGGTGGTCAGTCAACATCCTTTGGTGATGTGTTGCGCAGTGCTGTCGAAAAAGTAAATGAGTTGCAGCAGGATGCCACTACCAAACAAACAGCCTACGAAACAGGTGAGTCCATCGACCTGATTGAAACCATGGTTTCAGGACAAAAAGCCAGTATCGCTTTCCAGGGACTGGTGCAGGTACGAAACCGGGTGGTTTCTGCCTATGAAACTGTTTACAACATGCCGGTTTGATAGTTCATGTCTTCGTCAGCAGTACCTGCCGGAGAGGCTCCCGGAAACTCTGGGGTGGGTAAACCCTTGTCCCTGCTTTCAAAAACCCGGGAAAGTCTGGAAAAAAGTTCATTTGGCTCTTTTGTAGCAGCCAGAAATATTCCATGGTCCGTCGTTTATACCGTCCTTGCCGGACTGGTCTTCACTGCCGTTGTTGTTACCTGGCTCTGGCGTGATCAGGGGGCATGGCAGGCCCTTTATGGCAGGCAGGAGCTGTATAATACGGCGGCTGTGATAGAAGTGCTGGAAGGAAACCAGATTGCTTACCGGATTCATCCCGAGAGCGGTCAGGTGATGGTACCTTCAGAGCGTCTGAGTGCTGCCCGGATGCAGCTGGCGGTTGCCGGTCAGGTTCCGGAACAGCCACCGGGTATGGATATACTCGAAACCGAAGGCAGCTTCGGTCGCAGTCAGTTTGTTGAACGAGCCCGTTACTTACAAGGGCTTGAAGGTGAACTGAGCCGTACTATCATCAGCCTGCGTCCGGTGCGTAACGCACGGGTCCATCTTGCCATTCCCGAGCGCACAGCCTTCCTGCGTGAACGCCAGTCCCCTTCTGCTTCCGTTTATATCGATCTTTACCCGGGTACTCGGCTGGATGCTCGACAGGTCCGGGCAATAGCCCGACTGATTGCAGGCAGTGTGCCGGGCCTGAAAGAAGAAGATATTTCGGTGCTGGACCAGAGCGGCAACCTGCTGAGTTCCGGTCTCAGTGACACCATGGATATGACCCAGTGGCAGACAACTTATGTCAAGCAGCTGGAAACCCGTTATATCAACAACATTAACAGCCTGCTGGAAGCGATTGTCGGCAGTGAGAACCTGAGGGTGCAGGTGAATGTTGATGTTGATTTCAGTGTGTCCGAAAGCACCGCTGAAGGTTATAACCCCGGCACTACTGTTATTCGCAGTGAGAGTGTGTCGTCTGATTCAAGTTCCAGTGAGCCGGCTCAGGGTGTTCCCGGTGTTGAAAGCAATCGTCGTGCAACGGCTTCACAGGGTAAAGGCAGCGAGCAGAATAGCAGCAGTACTGTCAGAAATTATGAGGTAGGACGGACTGTCAGTCGTATTCAGCAGCGGGGGCCTCAAATCAAGCAGGTTTCTGTAGCGGTTGTGCTAAACAGTCTGGCAGCAACAGATCCGCTGCAGGGCTGGGATGAGAATGTCCGCAATGAGATGAGCCGTCTCATCGGCAGTGCCGTGGGGCTTAAGCAGGATCGTGGTGATCAGGTCAATATTGGCAGTCTGCCATTTGTGGTCAGACAAACAGCAGATTCTGCCGAAGAAACAATCGCTGATGTGGTCGCAGCTGAGGTAGCACCTGAAGGTAGTATGATGGCCAAGGTTCTGGCTCTGCCAACGCCTTATCTTGCTGCTGCAGCAGGGGTGCCGGTACTGCTGTTGATTGCCATAATCTGGATGCTTTCCCGTCGTCGCAAGAAACGCAATATGCCCGACCCGGTTGCTATTCCGGGCGAGGATCCATTTGCCAAGGAAGATCAGTTGCAGGAGCCTAACCTGACCGATCGTGTGCTGGATGACGTACGTCGTCTGGCCAGAGAAAATCCGGATCAGGTTGCTCATATCCTGCAGCAGTGGATTGAGGGTGATAACCGATGAGTATGCCCCAGAAAGAAGCTGGAAATAGTGCCGGGTCTGCAGAAAATAATGCTTCCTACGGTACCGGTCTGGAGCAGGCCGCAGCGGTTCTGATCGCGCTGGGTGAAGATGCTGCTTCAAGAGTGATCAGTCATCTGCCGACCGGCAAGATTGTTCCGCTGACCAACAACATGAATACCAGCAAAACCGTGAATCGCGGTATGTTGCGTCATGTCCTGAAACGCCTGATGACCAGCCTTGAAGAGTCTCCGGTGTTGATGCCGGACAGTTTTGTTGCTGATATTCTGCATCAGGCGCTGGGTGACGAACGTGCCCGTGGAGTGCTTTCCGGACGTTCATCTCCGGTACAGGAACGCCTGATGTGGCTTGAGCCCGAGTCTGTTGCCAGTATGATCCGGGATGAAAATCCTCAGCTACAAGCTGTGGTGCTGGCATCCATGGAACCTGAGTTCAGTGCCATTGTGATCAAAATGCTGGCACCTTCCCGTCAGAAAGAAGTGGCACTGAAATTGTCCCAGTTAAAGGAAATCCCTGCTGCATCACTGGACACCATCAGCGAGTTGCTTGACCGGCATGATATGGGTGTTGCCGGTGGTCAGAGCGTTAACGGCATTGGTCGTATGGCTGAAATGCTCAACTATCTGGATGCTGAAGTCAGCAGCAGTCTGTTGCAGCGTATTGAAGAGTTTGACTCTGATCTGGCTGAGAGCATCGTGTCTCAGCGTCTGAATATTGACCATCTGTTGCAGCTTAACCCTCAACATCTGCGGGTTATTATCGAAAGCATGGAAACCGATGTTCTGGCTATGGCACTCAAGGGTCTGCCGACTATGCGTCTAGAGGCTGTATTCGAATGTATGAGTCGTCGTGCTGCCAGTTTCCTGCGTGATGAAATGCAGTCGCTGGGTACCGTTCGTATCAGTCAGGTACGCAAGGCCAGAGATGAAATGATTGCTGTTGCCCGTAACCTGGAAGAAGAAGAGCTGATTGAGCTGTCTCTGGGTAATGAAGCGACAGTGAGCTGATATCTGTATGTCAAAGCCAAAAGCCGCCTTGTTATCCCGGCAGTCATCCAAATCGTTACTCGAGACAGATGCAAGGCCTTTTGCTTTTCCGAGTGTGCCACGGGACAAAACAGGTCAGGGTCAGGCCTGGTGGCGCCCGTCCCAAGAGCGTCTTCCGGTAAAGTCTCTCTCTGAACCTGTTGCTGATAGAAGTTTGCTGGAAAATGATGCAGACGCAGACTTCAATGAGGCAGATTTATTCGCCGGTGAGACTAATCAGGTAGCTCTGGATGAGCAGGATAGCCTGGGGCTGGATGATCTGGATCTGGGCGATCTGGATGGCCTGGATGATATGGCCGGGCTTGATGCTGTGTTATCGGGTGATGGCCTTTCGAATGAAGAGCAGGCTCCTGAGGTTATACAGCAGCAAGCGTACGATAGTGGCTATCAGGCTGGCTTGCAGGCAGCGCAGCAGCAGATACAGCAGGAAGCTGTAGAGCAGGGATTGCAGCAGGGACATCAGGAAGGTCTGGATGCGGGTCGCAAAGAAGGTTATGAAACAGGGTTTCAGGAAGGTGTAAAGCAGCTGCAGGGGCAGCAGCAAATTCTGGAGTCTGTACTGGAGCATGCCGAACCGTGGGCCTCCGCACTGCTTCCATCCCAGATGGAATCCATGGTTCAGCTGATCGAGAGTATTGTGCGTCAGGTGGTGCTGGTTGAGCGTGTACAGGCCCGAGGTGCTATCAGCCGTGCAGTACTGGCAGGTCTGGAGCAGATGGTCGATACCGCCGGCAAGATCCGGATTGAATTGAATCCCGGTGACCATGCTGAAGTTAAAAGCCTGGAGCAGAAAGAACAGGCAAACTGGGAGTTGGTTCCTGATCCATCCATTACCAAAGGCGGGTGCCGTATTTACTCTGACGATGTCATTGTTGACTCTACTCAGGAGCGCCGTCTGGAAAGTGCGCTTGCTGCAGTAAGGGCCAGTTTTATGGCTGAAAATGATGAGCAGCAGGAAGACCCGGTGGATAACTTCCTGGCTGATTACCCGTCAGACTTTGAACCTCCTGCTCTGCCAGAACCTGAACAAAAAGCTGAGCCTGAACAAAAAGTCGAGCCTGCACAGAATCCTGATCATTCCTCTTTGCCTGAAAAACAGGGAAATCAAATTCCGGAAAGTAATGGAGTGTCGCCTGCTTCCGGTAATCAGCAGACGGCAACGCCAGCAGAAACCAACAGCTCTGACCAGAGTGCTGATGCTTCACCGGATGAGACAAAATCTTCCGGTGCTTCGGCAAGTCTCGGTGCCTGGGGTTCGCTGGGGCAATAGCCTGCAAAGATTATTAAATGTGGAAATAGCAAATACGTCGATAACTTTTGTTTCTCCATAACACTTGTTTCTGCATAGCTCTAGTTTCCGCATAAAAAGTATTGTTCAAGGAGTATTGAATGGCCACGCTGGTCGTAATTGATGAGGGCTCTGCCCAGTCCAAGGCAACGTTCAAGTCGGCTGAAGGCAATATAGTGACCAGAGTGGTTCCTTCCCGAATCGCTGAGCAGGCCAAGGTCGACATTAACGGTTATGCCGAGTCTGCCTACTTCACCGAAGAGGGTGGTGAATATACGGTCAATGGTGACTTCGATGACATCATTCGCACCAATATCCCCTCCTACCAAATTTCTGAAGCAAATCGGGCGCTGGTTCATGAGACACTGAGACAGAGTGGTTTTGGTGGCCATTCTGTGCGGGTCGCTGTCACTCTGCCGATGAGTCAGTTCTTTTCCCGGGTTAAAGGCTCTCCGATTAACCAGAAACTGATTTCCAGTAAAAAGCGCAATGTTCTGGGTGGCATCAAATCTGCCGCGGGTCACTCTCTGGCAGAGATCATCGATTGCAAGGTTTACCCGGAAGGTATTCCGGCACTGTTCGATACCATCCGTGATGATTCCGGTGAGCTGAAGCCGGGATTTGAAGATGCCATGAAGATTCTGGTGGTTGATATCGGTGGTACGACAACCGACGTATCAGTCGTGACTCCGAACGGTACTATCGAATCCTACGACAGTTTCCAGACTGGCGTACTGATGGTGGCTGAACGCTTCTCAGAGCTGGCTGCTCCGGAGTTTGGACTGAAGCGTATTCCTCGGGCGATGGCGGAAGAAGCGCTGAAAACCGGCAAACTGAAAAATATTGAAGTCAAAAACCTGATCGAAAAGGCTACCCGCAATGTCATGCAGACCATTCTGCGTGAACTGGAAGCCATGGTTTCTACCCCGACCCTGCTTGATCGGGTACTGATTGTTGGTGGCGGTGCGGCATTGATGGGACAGGATCTGGCAGAAGCCATGGGTGTTGAAGCGCTGATTCCGGAACAGCCTGATATGGCCATTTCCCGTGGCATCTACAAGCTCGAAACGATCAAGAGCAATATGTAATGAAACCGCAGGGCAGTGTTTTTACTGCAGGGATGCAGCATGCCCTGCAAACCATCAGGCGCCAGCCCAAAGCTTTTGCCAGTGGTCGCTTGCAGCGAGTGGTTGGTCTCAAGCTGGAAGCAACCGGTTGTAAGTTGCAAACAGGTCAGCGTTGTTTGATTGAAACCCGGGGCAGGCAACAGCTGGAAGCAGAGGTTGTCGGCTTCGACCGTGGCAAGGTTTTTCTGATGCCGCTGGAGCGGGCTACAGGATTGGCTCCTGGTGACCGGGTTATTCCGCTGGCGGAAGACTGCCTGATTTCTGTCGGTGACGGCCTGCTGGGACGGGTTATTGACGGTGCTGGCAAACCCCTTGATGGCAAGGGTGTATTAAATTGCAGTGAACGTATTTCCCTCCATGGCGAAACGATCAACCCCATGAACCGGCAGCCGGTTGTAGAGTCTCTGGATACCGGTATTCGGGCCATCAATTCATTGTTGAGTGTGGGTAAAGGACAGCGATTGGGGCTGTTTGCCGGTAGTGGTGTGGGTAAGAGTGTCTTGCTTGGAATGATGACTCGTTACACCAGTGCAACAGTTGTAGTTGTAGGGTTGGTTGGTGAGCGTGGTCGAGAAGTCCGGGAATTTATTGATCACTCTCTGGGTGAAGAAGGTATGCAGCGTTCAGTTGTCATTGCTGCCCCGGCTGATGAATCTCCTGTTATGCGACTGCGTGCATCCATGCTGTGTCACCGTATTGCCGAATACTTTCGTGACCGGGGTGAAAATGTCCTGTTATTGATGGATTCCCTGACTCGCTATGCCCAGGCTCAGCGGGAAATTGCTCTTTCTGTCGGTGAGCCTCCTGCCACCAAAGGGTATCCACCCTCTGTCTTTAGTTTGATTCCTCAGTTGGTAGAGCGTGCTGGTAATGGCAGCTCAGGCTCCGGGTCGATAACCGCTTTCTATACAGTATTGTCTGAAGGTGATGATCAGCAGGATCCGATAGCAGACGCTTCACGTGCGATTCTTGATGGTCACTTTGTTTTGAATCGTTCTCTGGCTGAATCCGGTCATTATCCTGCGATTGATATTGAAGCTTCCATCAGCCGGGTTATGCCTCAGGTGGTGGACTCCAATCATTTGTCGATGGCGCAGCGGTTCCGACGTAGTTGGGCGCTATACCAGAGCAATCGCGATCTGCTGGCACTGGGAGCTTACCGCAAGGGTAGTGACCCGACACTTGATGAAGCCATACGAATGAAACCAGCAATGGAACAGTTGTTGCAACAGGGCATGCATGAACGCTCGGAGTGGCAGCAAAGTTATGATCAGTTGAGAGCAATCTGGTCATAACCTGTTCTGGATCATAATGGTGTAGTAACTGGCTGCCTAAACTCCGCGGAGCAATGGATGTTTGGCTCTATCAATAGAGCTTTAGGAGTACCGCATGAGCAGGCAGCTTGCAGCACTGAGACTATGGCAGAAAACCCGTCAGGATCGATTCGATGATGCCCGTGTAGAAGAAGGGCAGGCTGCCCGGCAACTTACCGAAGAGCAGCAGCGAATGGAGCAACTGCAGCAGTTTCGCGCGAGTTGTACGCCGAGAACCGGCACTCTGGTTAATGGCTTGTCCCTGCAAACAGCTAACATGTTTGCCAGTCAGATGGATCAGGTAATCCACTGGCAGCAGCAGCAAGTTCAGCATCATGAGCATAATCATCAGGCCAAGCAGCAACAGATGATTCGCTGTCAGCGTGAGGCCAAACAGTCAGATGGGCTGGTAGAAAAAAGACTTCATTTACTACAGGTCGCTGCCCTCAGAAGAGAGCAGCGACAGGGTGATGAGATGGCTCAGCTAATGTTTCAGGCGCGGGCCAGAGACAGCGAAGAATTATCTGACATGTCGTGACCGTCAGCAGTATATCCGGCAGACATTTGGGTCTGCCCGCCATTCAGTATCTTGTTAATGGTTTGCTGTTGCAGTGACAACAGTCGACCATTACGTTCATTAATTGCCCGGCACTGTTCATGTATCAGTGTCAGTTCATCCCAGCATTGCAGCACTTTATGTTGTAGCTGCGGACGTGCCTTGGAAAACAGTTGGCTGATGCCTTCCCTGCTGAGTGGCATGTGATGTTTTTTTAGCAGGACACTACGGCGATAAGCGCTGGCAGCAAGATCTGAAGCCAGGGTTTCAATACGGGGATTGAGTTGATCCATTGCCTTTGTGTCCCGGTCAAGGATAGCTCTTTGCTGGGCTTCGAGGTGCTGGGTCAGAGTACGAAACTGCCTGATGTCCTGATCAAGTGATTCAATGAACAGTCTCATGATTGTGTTTCCTGAAGTTATTTCCCGAACAGGGATTCCTCCAGATCAAGCATTTTCTGTGCCAGCCGTTCGGCGTTGATTTGCAGCTCTCCGCGGGCAATAGCACTGCGAATCTCGGCTACTTTAGCCTCGTCTATTTCCGGTGCATTGTGAGCCGCAGCAGAAGCCTGTTGCAGTGACTGCATGTCCTCGCTCAGGTTGACAGCATCACCTTCCACACCTGTCTTGGAGTGCTGCTTTCGGGTTGTTTTCTTGCCAGTGCTGAAAATGCCCGGTTGCGGAGAACCTGAAATTCGACTGCTGTCCATATTCTTTTACCGTGCTGCACTCTTAACGGGGATGATGATCAAAACTCTTCTGTCTCTGCAGAAGTCGACATTTGAAACACAGGATTAAACCGTAGTCAGCATCATAATGGTATACGTGACTTGGTTGAACGATTAGGGATTGCACTGGTCTATATTGGTTCTGAAATCAGCTGATATCGAGTGATGTAGTGAAAACAGCCAGTAGGGTCAGTAGAGCCGATTTCAGCACCAGATTATTATCTCGTGCAAGTAAGCTTGCCTGTACGCTACTTGCTCTCTTACCTCTGTGGGTATTTGGTGCTGACTGGAGAGAATCGGGTAGCCGTGACTCAGCGCTGGAGGTGTATGTCAATCAGGGTGCGCGATCTGAAGATGCCAGAGAAATCAACAATAACAAGGCCGAAGAGGCCCGAAACCATCGGAAGAACCTGCCCAATCGCACTGGATCTGGTGTTAGAGGTGTAGGCTTCAAATGGGATGTAGATAAAGAGTCACAAGTTCCAGTGACTTATCCCAATAATGGCTATTCCCCACATTCGTTTGACGGGTGGGGTCTTGATCTGGAGCCGACCCCTGAATGACTTGTAGTCAGCTACCCGTGACTACAGTTGCTGCATCCTGAACCCGTCCATGAACAACTTTTCCGCTGGAAATATTTTTTACCCGAATTTGCTTTCCTGCTGCGCCATCCTCCAACGCGACCCCGGTCATTTGTACAATAATACCTGTTGTCCCCGATGAGATAGTTATTCTGTCGCCACGTTTGATCAGTATCGCATCACGTAACAATCCCGGTGTGAGCAGGGTGTTCGGGCGAACAGTTCGGCGAACGGTCTTGTTTTGCAGTTGCTCTGGACGAGTAAGATAGCCTCGCTTCAGTTTGGTTACATCCATTTCCTGATAGCTGATCTGGTCTGCATCTACCCTGCTACCACTTGGTAGTGTCGTATTACTGAACAGCACCTGAGCCATAACTTCTATTCTTGCCTGAGTGTGAATTTTCCACCGCTTCGGACTGTCACAACTGACTTTTAGTTTCTGCACACCCTTTGACTGGCTTGATAGCAATTCTACGCTCAGGGGAGCATTGCATGCAGTCAGGTTGAGCCGGCTTCCCAGAGGCTTGGGTATCACCTGGAAACGGCTGGCATTTACTTGTTTTGCTTGTAGTGATGCCAGTGGTTCTACTGCAGCTATCACTGCATGTCTAATCTGGGTTGCAAAATCAGCAGCTCTGTCAGGCGCTGTTTCAGCAAAAACCGGAAATGCTGCAGGAGCCAGCAGTGTCCAAATCAGGGCCACTACAAAAAGGGCATGCTTTTTCATGGAGATATACGTTTTATCTCTTTATACAGATTTCGTCGTATTCTACGGTTAATTGCTCACTATCTGTATGTCTGTATATATGTGCCGCTAACTGTTCCGGAAAAAAGTGACAAGAATCTGAAAAAATCAGGGAAAAATTGTTCCTCCCGAGTTTCCGGTTAAGCCTGAGAAGTGAATAAATATGAGAGTGAGGGGGCTGTACTTGAAACTCTGAATGTCTGTTTCCGCTGTACCAACAGTAGTCGACTCAAAGTCTTGGTATTTAAGATAAATATTCTTTCCTTTTTGTTGTGTTTCTATCCTGTGTGCAATTTTTTTGGCATACCGTTTGCTTTTTGTCGTACTGATCGTGTTTTTGCAAAGTTTACAACGCCGCTCGAATGACTGCTCGCTGTGACTTTTAGCTGTAACTACTCAAGGTGCTGTAATGGCCATCAGTTTTGATAAGGCTTTGGGCATTCACCCTCAGGCTCTTGAAATGAGAAGCCAGCGGGCTGAAGTGCTTGCCAGTAATATCGCCAATGTTGATACCCCGGGGTTCAAGGCCAAGGATGTTGATTTCAGTCAGATGCTGAAACAACAGAAGCAGGGGCTTCAGCTAACCCGGACTAACGAGAAGCATATGTCTTTAGGTGGCGGAGCATCTGCTTCCGGTCTCGTTGAAGACGAAGCACTGCAACCTTCTGCTGATGGCAACACAGTTGATATCGGTCAGCAGCAAGCCAAGTGGGCCCGCAACCGCATGAGTTATGACACCAGCTTTACCTTTCTGAACAAGAAATTCAAAGGGCTGGCCCGGGCTATCAATGGTGAATAAACCATTGTTTAGGGGAAAGTAAAGGAATAAGTAGAAGGATTACGGTATGTCGCTGGGAACTATCTTCGATATTGCAGGTTCTGCCATGAGTGCTCAGAGCCTGCGCCTGAACACTGTAGCCAGTAACCTGGCCAACGCTGAGTCTACGGGTGAAGCAGAGGGTGATACCTATCGTGCTAAAAAGCCGATATTTGCTGCCGTACTGGAAGATGCCAAAAAAGGCTTCGGAAAGAGCCAGGGTGAAGGCGTATACAGTGTAAAACTGGTGGATATTGTTGATAGCGAAGCCCCCCTGGAAGTGCGCAACATGCCGGGTCACCCACTGGCCAATGAAAGTGGCGAAGTTTACTACCCCAACGTCAATGTCGTTGAGGAAATGGCTGACATGATGTCTGCATCCAGCAGTTTCCAGACCAGCATTGAGGTTATGAACGGAGCTCGCAAAATGCAGGAACGCCTGCTGACACTGGGAAGCTGAGACGATGGACGTTAGCAGCGTTAATGGCTCATCAAATAATGCAGCATCTGGCAGCAGTAGCAACCCCCTCGATTCAGATGCTTTCATGCAACTGCTACTGACCCAGATGAAACATCAGGATCCGACCGAGCCTATGAGCAGCTCGGAGATTGTAACTCAACTGTCCAATCTGAGTATGGTCGCCAGCGCATCCGAGACCCAGGCTTCAGTCGAAGCACTGCGCAAGCAAATGTATTCATCCCAGTCTCTCTATGCCCACAGTCTTGTTGGCCAGCAGGTCGTAGTGGTAGCTAATACCTTCAATGTTGATGAAGGTGATCCTCCGGTCGATGGGCAGGTCATGATGCCCGGTGCTGCTGATGATGTAACGCTGAAAATCTATGACGAGAATGACAAGCTGGTTACCTCTCTGGAACTGGGGGCCCAGACCAAAGGGGGACCGGTTGACTTTAACCTGGATAAGCTGAAAGAACCCCTCAAACCAGGCAAATATCGCTTTGAAGCAATGATGGAAAGCGGTGGCCAGAAAACAGAAGTGGCCGTGGCTCAGCGCTCTGTTGTCAACAGTGTGGTTATTCCTGGCAATGGCAAGGAAATCCTGGTGGATGTTGATGATATTGGTCTTGTTCCTCTGTCGCTGTTACTTGAAGTCGAGGGTAAGCCTGCCAATAGCCCGGCTCCTGCAGGAGTGCAAAATATGGCAGCACCGGTAGGAGCCAACCCTTTCTTTGTACCACCGGAGCATTTATCTGCTCTTCAGAAAGCTGCATTTGGCTCTGACCAGAGCGCCCGGGCCTTGCCACCGGGGCCTGCAGCTTTGGCACTGTCCGGAAATGGATAGTGGCCCAGCCTGTTGTCATGTTTCACATTGAGTATTCCGGAGAAGAGTAAATGCCAAGCCTTTATACAGCGATTAGCGGTCTGAACAGTGCTTCCCGAAGCATGGACTACATCAGCAACAATATTGCCAACACCAGCACTACGGGCTACAAGGCAATGTCTGCTCAGTTTGCTGATCTATATACTTCTGGTGGTTCCGGTGGTGGTGTTTATGTTGCCGATGTCTCCCAGAATATGAGCCAGGGGAATATAAACTACACATCCAGTAAAACCGACATGGCTATCAAGGGCGATGGCTTTTTTGTTCTTGAGGATGCGAGTGGTCAGCTGGTCTACAGTCGTGCCGGCCATTTTGAAATGGATAAGGATAACTATCTGGTTAACAACCAGGGATTGCGGGTTCAAGGCTATCCAGCCGATGCGAATGGCAATCTGGTTACTGGTGCACCACAGGATCTGAAAGTCAGCAATAGTGATATGCCTGCCAAACCAACCTCATCCATTGAGCTGGGCATTAACCTGGATTCTCGTCAGGACAAACCAAAAGTTGATACGTTTGATTCCTCTAATCCGGCCTCTTATAACAGCACCAGCTCAACCCAGGTATATGACAGTCAGGGTAATTCCCATACGGTTACCGCTTATTATGTAAAAAAGGGCGATAACAGCTGGGATGTTCACTATATGGTCGGCAAAGATGAAATCGGCACTGCTGACCTCAAGTTCAATGAAAATGGCAGCCTGGCCAGCATTGATGGTGATACCAGTAAGAAAACTGTTGACCTGACAGGTTCTCTGCCGGGTGGTGCAGCTCCACTGAAGGTGGCCATGGATGTGTCTTCCTTCACTCAATTCGGGTCAGACTTTTCTGTGAACACCAACAAGCAGAATGGTAACCCTTCTGGTAGTTATCAGGGCATTGAAATCAGTAAGGAAGGGAAAATATATGCCCAATACAGTAACGGCGAACGTCGAATGATGGGCGCTGTTGTTCTGGCAGATTTCGCCAACCCCAATGGTCTGGAACAGAACGGTGACACTACCTGGGTCGCATCCCGGGATTCCGGTGCAGCACTCTATGGCTTACCAAATACAGCAGGTTTGGGCAGTACTATTGCCGGTGCTGTTGAACAGTCCAATGTGGATCAGGCTAAAGAACTGGTCAATATGGTTGTAGTGCAGAGTGCCTATCAGGCCAATGCCAAGATGATCACAACCAGTAATAGTCTTACCCAAACACTGTTGCAGAGTGTTTAACCGGAACGGAAGCTGAAACATGGATAGACTCGTCTATACCGCTATGAGTGGTGCAAGTCGAACGTTGCTGATGCAGCGTCAGCACACCTCAAACCTGGCCAACATGAATACCCTGGGTTATCGCGCTGACTTTGCGACAGCTGTTGCTAAACAGGTAGAGGGCGACGGCTGGCAGTCCAGGGTAATGGCCGGTGTAGGTGAGTCTTTTGTCGATACCCGTACCGGTACGCTCGAGTTTACCGGCGGTGAACTGGATGTGGCACTGAATACTGATGGCTGGTTTGCTGTTGAAGATGCCAATGGGCAGGAAGCATATACCCGGGCAGGCAGTTTCCATGTTGATGCTGATGGTCGTCTGGTGAACAGACATGGGTTGCAAGTGATGGGTGCTGATGGCCCGATTGATATTCCTGAATATGACAAGTTGGTGATTGGTGAGAACGGCATGATCAGTATTGTTGGTCAGGGAGATGAGGCTACCAACCTGGTCGAACTGGCACAGCTCAAACTGGTCAATCCACCCGATCTGATGGTTAAAGGGCCTGACAGTTTGTTTCGACCCCGAGACCCTGAAGCCGGTATTCCTGATCAGGACGAAAATGTTCAGGTTGCTTCCGGCTACCTTGAGTCCAGTAACGTCCAGCCCATGATGGAAATGTCGTCGTATATGTCGCTGACTCGCCAGTTTGAACTGCAACTAAAAGTTATGCGGGCGGCAGATGATATTGCTCAGGCCGGCGATGCATTGCTACGTGACTAGGCTACGTGATTGATAACGTACCAGGCCAGCGTCGATAAAACACAGGACGTGCAGCAGAGTGAACTGCTGATAACACGAACAAGATCAATTGTAATACCGGACAGAAGACAGTTGTCCGGGTGGAGTGAACCCCGATGAATCCTGCTCTGTGGGTAAGTCAGACCGGACTGACAGCTCAGGACCGCCAGCTCAATACCATTGCCAATAACCTGGCCAATGTGAACACCGTCGGCTTCAAGAAAGACCGGGTGGTATTTGAAGACCTGTTCTATCAGGTTCAGCGTCAGCCGGGTAGCAGCAATGGTGAGAACAGTGATTTACCTGCGGGTATGCAGCTGGGTAGCGGGGTTCGGGTAGTAGGTACCCAGAAGGTATTTACTACCGGAGCGATTGAAACCACCACTAATCCTATGGATGTCGCTATTACCGGGCATGGTTTCTTTAAACTGACTATGCCGGACGGTACATCAGCTTTTACCCGCAACGGCCAGTTCCATGTTAATGCCGACGGTTCTCTGGTTTCTGCCGGTGGTTTCTTGCTGGATCCGGAAATTACCATTCCAAATAATGCTACCACGGTAACGATTGGTAATGATGGAACCGTCAGTGTGTCTATTCAGGGACAAACCCAACCGGAAGAAGTGGGCCAGATTACGGTTACCAATTTTGTAAACCCGGCCGGTCTTACGGCTTCCGGTATGAATTTATATCGTGAGTCCCCTGCCAGTGGTGAAGCCGTTGATACGATTCCAGGAGAAGATGGCACCGGTACCCTGAAGCAATTTGCGCAGGAAAAATCCAACGTCAATATGGTGGAAGAGATGGTCGCCATGATCACGGCTCAGCGTGGTTATGAGATGAACTCCAAAGTGATTTCCGCCACTGACGAAATGATGCAGTACGTCAATCAAACGCTTTAAACAGCAGTAACCTTTTGCCGGGGTGAACTGTTTCTGGAAAGCTTGAGGGAATAATAATGCGGTTTGGTGACGGGATACTTGTTATTGCTCTGGCCTGCATACTGGCTGGCTGCAGTTCTATGGATAAGACGCCAAAGCCCGGAGATGAAGCCTGGCAACCTCCACAGCTACCGGCGGCGAAAGAGACTCCAGTTGTACATGGCAGTTTGTTCCAGCAGGGCCGGACTGCAAGCCTGTTTGAAGACCGCATGGCTTACCGGGTCGGTGATATTCTTACGATCAAACTGGAAGAACGCACCAGCTCCAGCAAAAGTGCGGGTACCGACTTTAACAAAAATAACGACCTGGACCTGAGTGATATGACAATCTTCGGGCGTACCATGGCCAGTGTTTTTGGAAGTGGTTACTCGTTGGCTCAGAAAGGTACTGGCAAGCGCTCCTTCGAGGGAAGCTCTTCCAGTCGTCAGGGTAATCAGCTATCAGGCTCGATTACTGTAACTGTGATGGAAGTCATGCCCAATGGCACCCTGCAGGTTGCTGGTGAGAAATGGATCAAGCTGAACCAGGGAGATGAATATATTCGGATTGCCGGGATGCTGCGACCGGAAGATATTACTCCTGATAACGTCGTATCCTCTCAGCGTATGGCCAATTCCCGCATCGCCTACTCCGGCACCGGAACACTGGCGAATGCCAGCGAGGCAGGTTGGTTAACCAAATTCTTCAACAGCCCGTGGTTCCCGATGTAATGAAAAGTTTGGGTAACATGATGCCACTTAAAAAGATCAGGGCATTTGGAACATTTTTAAGCATCGTTCTGATTGTCTTGTCATCAACCGTATCGGTTGCAGCAGATCGCACCCGGAAATTACTGGATCTGGTTGATATTCAGGGGGTTCGCTCCAACCAGCTGATTGGTTACGGTCTGGTTGTCGGTCTGGATGGCAGTGGTGATAAAACACGTCAGACACAGTTTACCTCCCAGTCGCTGAAAAACATGTTGCGGCAGTTGGGTGTTCAACTACCGTCCAATGTAGATCCAA
This sequence comes from Spongorhabdus nitratireducens, assembly GCA_947387575.1. Taxonomy (GTDB): domain Bacteria; phylum Pseudomonadota; class Gammaproteobacteria; order Pseudomonadales; family Endozoicomonadaceae; genus CANDOC01. Next base: position 26,819 of record CANDOC010000008.1, on the reverse strand, counting down.
AATTAAAGAACGTAGCAGCCGTTTCAGTCACAGCCACGCTCCCGCCCTTTACTCGTCCAGGTCAGTCAATAGACGTTACCGTGTCGTCTATTGGGGATGCGGTAAGCCTGAAAGGAGGCGTGTTGCTGCAGACCCAGTTAAAGGGTGCTGATGGGAATGTTTATGCACTTGCCCAGGGAAGCTTGCTGGTTTCGGGTTACAGTGTGGATGGCAAGACAGGCAGTAGTGTCACGTCCAATGTCCCGACTGTTGGCCGGATTCCTGATGGTGGCATCGTGGAGCGCAGTGTGCCGGGTTCGTTTCAGTACGGTCAGAATATTGTGCTGAGCCTGAAAAGTCCGAACTTTACCACGGCCCGCAATATTGTTGAGTCGGTGAATAATATCTATGGAGCTAAAACTGCATGGGCATTAGATGGTGCTGTTGTGGAAATTTCGGCACCGGCAGACCCCAGTCAGCGGGTAGTCTGGATGGCCGCGCTGGAAAATCTTGATGTTAATATCGGGCGCACTCCTGCCCGGGTGATTATAAACAGCCGCTCCGGGACTGTTGTCATGAATGAGCATGTTCGGGTGAAGCCTGCTGCAGTCAGTCATGGCAATCTGGTTGTGACTATCAGGGAGAGTTTGACGGCGTCTCAGCCCGGGTCAAATTATGGGGATGGTGCACAGGCGGGTAAAACTGTTGTGCTGCCTCAAACCAATATCCAGGTCGATGAACAGCAACAACGCATTGTCATGATGCCGGGTAGCAGCTCACTTCAGGATGTGATTAATGCTGTTAACAGTGTAGGTGCAACGCCTACTGATTTAATGGCCGTATTGCAGGCACTGAAACGTGCCGGAGCACTGGAAGCTGAACTGGTGGTGATCTGATGAACAGTCTCGACTTACAACTGGGCATGCCGGCCCTAACGACTGGAATATCTCGCAAACCCACTAATGTTGCCGGGCAACCCAACACTTCCGAGCAGGATAAGTTGAGAGAAGTTGCGGAAGACTTTGAAGCATTGTTTTTGCAGCAGATGATGAAAAGTATGCGTGCAGCCAGTGATGCTATTGCTGATGAAGACAGCCCCTTCAACAGTCGTCAGGAACGATTCTATCGAGACTGGTTTGACGGTTTACTGGCCAAGGATCTCTCCAGTAAACAGGGGCTGGGGCTGGCAGATATGCTGGTGAGCAAACTGTCAGATAAGGTCTAGACCTCATTCGGCAAGGCCTCTGCTCTTTCTTTGAGTGATGCCCTGACTGGTTGCAGGCTTTGTTGTCGAAAATCGACGATCAGCAAAGCCAGCACAATAGCACTGAGGAGAATATTGGAGATCGGTACGGCTATCCATATACCGGTCACACCAAACCAGACTGGTAGTAGCAATACCAGCGGTATCTGTACCAGCATGTTGCCAATGGTAATGGTGGTCGCCAGTGATGACCTGGCAAGTGCCTGAAAATAAGCGGCGCTGACAAAGATAAAACCATCCAGAAAAATTGCAGCCAGATGCAGTCTCAGCCCAAGCACTGTATGTGATGCCAGTTCATCGTCCGAGTTATTGAATATCGCGGTAATCTGTTCCGGATAAAGATTAACCAATAGGATTGTGAGCAGGCCGGTAACCACTACCACCTGCATGGCCATGGCAAACACTTTGCGCACATTGTTATAGTTTCCTGCACCTTTATTAAAGCTCAATAATGGCTGCATTCCCGTCGAAATACCCTCTGCAATCATGTAGTAGATAGCTTGGATATACCCGACAATGGCATAGGCGCCGACGGCAACCATACCGCTGTATTCCATAAAAACCAGATTATGTACTGCCATAATGAAGCCAAAGTACATAAACATGAAAAAACCGGAAGCTCCGGTAGAGAGTGTTTTAATCGAAAGCCGGTATTGCAGTTTCAAACTGGATAAATCCAGTCGCATATTGGCGGAACGGCTGAAGAAATAACCCAGCCCCCAAAGCATTACAGTGCTTTCGGCAATGATTGTTGCTATCGCCGCTCCGGCAACCTGCATATCCAATACCATGATAAAGAGGTAGTCGAAGATAATATTTATAACAGCACCGGTAATCATGATGATTGTCGCCAGCCGTGGGTTCTGATCATTTCGTACCAATAGTGGTACTGCTGCGCCGAAGAGACCTGCAGGAGCAGCAATACTAATGTAAAGCAGGTAGTCATCTGCCATGCTCAAAACATTACCACTGGCTCCCAGCAAGCTCATCAGAGGTGCTCTGAATGTGAATAGAAGGATCCCACTGATAAGGCTCAACAGCATTAGCAAGGGCACAGTGTTACCGAGGATTTTCCGGGCCAGCTCAGGTTTTGATTCACCCCGGGCAATAGAGCTCAGTGTTCCGGCCCCCAGACCGCACATCAGCCCAAGGCCAATAAACAGACTGAAAACTGGCCATACCATATTGATAGCTGCCAGCCCTTCGGCGCCTACTGCCTGGCCAAGAAATATACCGTCGGCAGTTGAATAAATACTGCTGACCAGCATCCCCAGAATGGCAGGCAAGGTATAACGCCAGAATGTCTGTTTGAGGCGATCAGGGTCGGCCAGATTTTCAGAGGTCATACCGGATGTTTTCCGTTTCCGGATTTTCATTTTTACCTTCCCGGGAAAATACTTGATTCCCTTTTTATGGATTTTTTATTCAGATCACAGAGATCTGATAATGAAAGTCAGCGGGTTGGTAGAAGAGTGTCAGCCGGACAGTGATAAAACTCTGAAAGCAGGAGTATTGTCTGAATGTTTGAGAATTTGCTGTGAAGGGATGGTCAGAAACTGGGAGTATTTAGCTTTCATCCTGAAAATAAAAATCAAGGCACATAACCAGAACCTATCGTATTGTCTGAGGCCTGTCACGCAGGGTTTGTATGGAACAATTCCTGCATATTTTTCCATCAGACGCCTTGAATGCTGCGATGGATGTTAATACTTTGCCGGTTTGGTCGACTACTGTTGCAGCGTTTCGAATTTGATAGCAGGTATTCAGCCGCGCCTGTTTGAGCAGGATGAGACGGTCTGCTGCAGGGGAATTACCATGAGCATGATGTACAACGCCATGGCAGGATTGACTTCTGCCCAAACGGCTCTGGATATAACCAGTAAAAATATTGCCAACTCTTCAGTGCCTGGATATTCGCGCCAGCAGGTTGTGAACTCAACCTCCCCGACCGGGACTGTCTATGTCAGTGATGTGCAGCGAATCAGTGATAACTTTCTAACCTCTCAAGTGTGGGAGTCAGCCTCTGATTATGGCTATAGCCTCAGTTTCAGTTCACAGGCGACTTTGCTGGAAAAGACCATTACATCTGACAGCACCAGTCTTTCCCCGGCATTGAATGAATTCTTTGGTGCCCTGAATGATGCAGCAGCTGACCCTGCTGATATTCCTCATCGTCAGCAGGTTCTGGGCAATGCCGAGAGTCTGGCCAGCCGCTTCAATACTTTACAGTCACAATTGCAAAAACAGTACAAGCAGGTCAACGACCAGCTGGAGACTGTTACCAGTGAAGCCAACGGACTGTTGAAGCAACTGGCAGATGTCAATGAAGCTATTGCCAAAACATCAGTTGAAAGTGGTGGAGTGCCTAACAACCTTGTTGATACCCGGGATCAGTTGGTACAGCAGGTTTCTGAATTGATGGATGTTCGTGCTGAAATTACCGACACCGGCAGTGTTAATCTGTCACTATCCAATGGCGATATGCTGGTAATGGGTAATGAGGCCAATACGTTGGCGCTGGTACCTGGTAATTCCAATCCTGAAGCAAAGCAGCTGGTACTGAAAACCGGTACTGCAGAAAAACCGGTCAGTCAGGTTGGGGGCTCCATTCAGGGACTGCTGGAGTTTCGTGATAATGAGTTGGACACCGCAATGCGTGAGCTGGGGCGTTTGGCCCTGGTTACGGTCGATGCGATTAACTCCGAGCTGAAAGACGGCTATGACCTAAACGGTGACAAAGGCACGGCACTTTTTACTGATATCAATAATGTTGGTAACCGGGCCAAGGCTTTTGCTGATAATAAAGGTAACGCGGTTCTGGATGTCGAAATCTCAGATACTTCGAAGCTGACGGCCAGTGACTACCGGGTTGATTTTATTGAGAACACGGACACAGGAAAGATTGAATATCGTGTAACACGTGGCTCTGATGACGAGGTTGTAGCGACGGGTACAGATATGCCGATTGAGTTCGATGGTGTTTCGATTTCTGTGCCGCAGGGTAAAGCCCAGGCGGGAGATTCCTTTACTGTTGAGCCAACCCGCAATTTTGCTTCCAGCGTGAGTGTGTCTAACGATATTTCCCCGGAGAAACTGGCCTTTTCCTCAGAAAAGGGTGCTACCGGCAATAATGATGTGCTCAACAAGCTTATTGATCTCAAGGATAAAAAGCTGGTTGGAGGTGAGTACTCCATCAGTGAAGGCTGGAGTCAGATGTCAGCGGATGTGATTGGTACCTCTGCCTCTGCAAAATCGAAGCTGAATGCCGGGCAACAGCTCTATCAGCACGCCCAGAGCAAAGAGCTTAGTGTCAGCGGGGTGAATATGGATGAGGAGGCGATGAACATGATCCGCTATCAGCAAAGTTATCAGGCCAATGCCAGAGTTATAGCAGCTTCGCAAAAAATGCTGGACACCATTCTTGCACTCTGAGCAGTTCTGATTGAAAAGAATTGAAAGCTTTGTTGAGTTAAAAGGTTAAGACAGTATGCGTATCAGTACCCAGCAAATTCATAATTCAATGACTAATTCCATGCAGTCGGCCACTAATACAGTGAATAAAACACTGTTGCAGATGGGGTCTGGCAAGCGCATGGTTGATATGTCTGATGATCCAAGAGCTGCATCCCAGTTGATGGGAGTAAAAGACCAACTGGTCGAGTTGGAGCAGTATGCCGAGAATATCAAATCTGCCCGTAGTATGGCTGAGTTTGAAGAAACTCAGTTGTCAGATATGAATGATGTGCTGATGCGCACGCGGGAGCTGACTATTCAGGCTGGCAGTGATGCCCTGTCCCCTGAAGATAAAAAAGCTATTGCCAAAGAGTTGGATCAACTGACAGAACAGCTTGCATCGCTGACAAACACAAAATCCCAGTCCGGTGAATATATTTTCGCAGGAACCAAAGGCAATCAGCAGCCCATGGTCAAGAATGAAACTACGGGTGAGTGGGAATATCAGGGCAGCAATGATGTGCGTGAACTGGATGTCAGCAGCTCTCAAACAGTAGAGCTGGGCAATACTGCAGGAGAGATGAAGCTGGCGGATACGCTGAATAACCTGGGTAAACTCTCTGCAGGGCTCAAGGGGGATGGTGAGCTCGATACTGATCAGGCATTGAAGGATATTGATGCTGCTCTGGCGTCTGTTGGGCAGACGACGACTGAAGTTGGTACTCGAATCAATGCGCTTAACCGGGCTGAAGCGACTAACGGTGATATTAAAACGGTGACTGATGCTCAGAGAGGGCAACTGGAAGATCTCGATTATATTGAGGCTACAACACGATATACCCATGAAGTGACAGCGCTTCAGGCATCCCAGAAGAGCTATGCCATGGTCAGCCAGCTGTCTTTATTCAGTTATATTTAATTCCTTTCTCTTGTTTGCAGGAGCTTTTTTTAAGAAGCTCCTGTCATTTCACTGCATGTTTGTTCTCTGTAAGTATTTTTAATTTTCTATATTTCATTTCTGAACAGTTTTGTGATTTTTTCTGGAGTTTTTTATAAAACTAAAATAGATAAATCCTTTCTGTTAATTTTTATTTGAGTTTTTTAACTGGTGTAAAGGTTTGGAAGATTAAATTTATCTAGCAGATGACTAATTGACGTAAATATTGCTTCTGATCAATATACGCACAAGTACGAACAAAATAGAATAGCCGCGTGTTCAGGGCAAACGAGTCATCAGACACAAACTGCTGAAAATGCATTGTACTGAGAACAGATTGTACTGAGAAAAATTGTCTATCCGGTTTCTGACCGGACCCGATCAAACCACTGGCAGCAACTAAGTGGCAAGCCGATGTAACCGCAAAGGGGGGACCTGACGGTATTTCAGATCTTGATCTGGTGATATTTTCGGGGATGGTTATATTCGGAAATTAATAATGACGGTGTCCGGTCATTTTATTGATAAGGCCTGCTTTTTATAAAGCAGGCCTTTTTTTATTTAAAATTAAACCTTCTTTTTTATTCTGTCATTGTTTCAGTAATAACAAAAAGAAAAAAAACAAATAACGATAAAAAACTCTGCATTTTATTTTTTTAGTGTCAGTAATTTGTCAGCGTTTAATACTTATGCCGATAAAAATAAGGCCATGATTTAATAGCGCTCTCGCATTTTCCGGTATCAGGTGAATCGGCATGGATTCCGTTCAATCCAGTTCCCTTAATAAGGGAAGTATCAATCAGGTTTCATTATTAAAACGGTTAGAGCCGTTTATATGTCTGGCAATAATCGGTTCAATATTTGGTTATCTCGGTTCTGTAATGGGACTGACCAATATGATCAATACCATGATGAACACGGCACATCAGCTGTTGCTGAATACTGTCTTCTTTATCATGGGGATTACGGTAATGGCTGGAGCCCTGAGCCGGATTCTGATTGAGTATGGCGTGGTTAACATGCTGGAAAAAGTTCTCTATCCATTAATGCGACCACTGTTCAATCTGCCGGGCAAGGCTGCGCTGGCAGGACTGATGACATTCTTCTCGGACAACCCCGCTATTATCAGTCTGGCGCATGACAAACGTTTCAGCCGCAGTTTCAAACCGGTCGAACTGATCTCTCTGGCAAACTTTGGCACGGTATTCGGGATGGGTCTGATTGTTGTCACTTATATGGCAACCAAAGACTTTGGCACCGGAGGCAGTAACTTTGGCCCGGCCATGGTGGGTGTAATGGGGGCTGTGGGTGGCGGTATTATTTCTACCCGACTGATGCAGCTGCTGACCCGCGATATGCTGCCAGACAGCAACAGTGCTGAATTGGAAGGTGGAGCTGCGGAATCTGCCACAGAGCAAGCTGATGATGGCGCCAACGCCCGCTTCCTGAACGCAATTCTCGATGGAGGCAAATCAGGGGTAGAGCTGGGAATGGCGATTATTCCCGGGGTACTGATCATCAGCACATTTGTCATGATGCTGACCTTCGGGCCTGGTGAATCCGGTTATACCGGCGGAGCTTTTGAGGGCGTCAAATTACTGCCGGCATTGGCAGAGCATATCTCCGGACTGTTCTATGTACTGTTCGGCTTTGAGCATGGGGAACTGATTGCATTTCCGATGACATCGCTGGGTGCTGTGGGTGCGGCACTGTCAATGATGCCGGTATTCGCTGAACAGGGTTTTATCACCGGTAGTGAGATTGCAGTGCTGACTGCCATGGGCATGTGCTGGAGTGGTTTCCTGAGCACTCATACCGCAATGCTTGATACGCTCGGACAGCGTCGTTTGATCTCCAAGGCCATTCTTGCTCACACGGTGGCAGGTATCTGTGCCGGTGTGATTGCCCGTTATTTGTATCTGTTGATTTATTGACAGGTCATTGTGGTGAATGGTGAATGCCATTCACCCGTTTCTACGCCGGGCAAAGATAATAATATTTCCAGCCACTACCAGTACAAAACCGGCGACAGCCATCATCGTCCACTGATACCCTTCAAAAAACGTCGAAACCGTCAGGGCAACAGCAGGAAACATGACTGTGCTGTAGGCTGCCCTATCTGCTCCAATCCGTCCAACCAGCAACAGGTATGTTGTAAAGGCTACAACCGAACCGGGAATGGCCAGATAAAAGAGACTGCCCAGATATTGCGGGTGCATATCGATCGTGAAGGGTACGCCCTGTAAAAGCGCGATAAGCGTCAGAATAATAACGCCGTAAAGCATTCCCCAGGCATTAGTTGTTGGAGGCGTCAGCCCGTTGCGTTGATGATGGATAGAAATCATATTGGCCAGAGAAAAGAACGTCGTTCCCATTGTGGCCAGAAGAATGCCGGTGACTGTTTCGTCCGGATCCGCTGCCATGCTGATTTCGGGCCAGAACATGGTGCAGATTCCAGCCATTCCCAGTAGAGAGCCGGTTAAAACCCTGACAGAGGGGCGTTGATGGAAAAACAGCCAGAGATTAATGCTGTTAAAAACCGGAGAAACAGACATGACGACTGCACTCAAGCCACTGACAATATGCTCGGTTGCACTGTAAAAGAAATAAAAGTTGAGGCTGAATAAACACGCGCCCTGTAACACACAGAAAAAGTGGTCCGTAGTGAAAGTGATTGCAGCTTGCGACTGAACAACAGAATGGCAAACAGGACAGTAGCGGCAATAGTAAAACGATAAACAATTGATGCTTCTACAGCGACGCCGTTCAGTTGTAGCTTGATTGCAAACCAGGTTGTACCCCAGATCAATACCGTCAGAATATACAACGCTGCGTTCTGCATACTGCCTCATCGTAATGGAATTGTTTTTAAGTACTTTGCCGTGTGAATAGCAGGGACATATTTGAGTTATTTTTTGAAATTTCAGCAGGATCCGACCCTATGGCAAAGATTAAGTAATGAGCCAGATCCTATTGAGAAGTGAGGCTATGTTACTCGGAGTATGTTTAGCAACTCTTTATATTATGTCTAGGGGCTGGTCACATGTTTAATTGTCAACAGCCCCTAGTTTGAGTCTAGTGGGTTTCTTCGACGGTATCTGCAGGTTTGTTTTCTACCGGATTCCCTGCAGGTTGCTGGGGGCGAAGCGTCTCCACAGCAAGCTGACGGTAATAGGTTATTTCACTGCCTTTCGCCAGATAGAAGCGCCCTCTAACAGCGTTACTGAGATAGTCCAGTGCAATCATACGGCTCAGGATACGTAGTTGTTCTCTGGATAAAACCAGACCGCAGCTTCTGAAGCCGGAGTCGTGTAAATGTTCGGTAGCTTCTGCATGTTCATTAACCCAGCCTACCACGCTTTTATCGGTACTATTTTCATTCTTAAACCCGATATTTTTCCACAGGTGGTGTCTGGGGAAGTCGTTTGTATAAACATCAGGCTGAAAGTTAATCAGAACCTGTGCAGATTGTGGTGATTCATATCCGGGGCGACGCAGACAGTAAGGCAGAACTTCGTCATAAAGGAAGGCTTTGCTGCTTTCAGGTGTGCCATAGACCTTTAACAAGAATTGCTCCAGCTGGGCGGTTGTCAGAACATCATGAGTAATTTGCTGCAAAACTGAATCATCATTTTCCAGGAATATGACCTGAAAGCCGCTATCTGCCATATCCTGGAGCTGTTTTTTCAAAACAGGGGATAAGGTATTACCGTAGATCTGAATGCCGTCAGGATATTCATGGCGTATATCTGCCGGTGACAAGTCATCCAGAAAGGTGGCTGAAACCAAAGGTACGGTTACCGCCTCTGCTGCAATGGTTAATGCTGATAACACAACTGCTGTGATAAGAAGAAATGCTGAATATCCAAGCCTTACAGCATGCACCATGACTTCGAAACCCTTGTCAGAAAATAATATGAAGCATTAGGCATCTTCGACACTAGGGTCGCACAGGTGTTCCCTCTTGCTGCAATATAGATGAGATGGCAATAAAAAACGGGCTGCAAAAGCAGCCCGTTTTTTATGAGTCATGAAAGACTTACTTGGCAGGAATTGCAGCCAGAGTGCCTTTCACCAGATCCCAGAAGCGGGACACACTTTCAATGTGAACCTGCTCGCTTGGAGAGTGCGGGAACTGGATAGTCGGGCCACAGGAGATCATATCCCACTGCGGGTATTTGCTGCCCAGCAGACCGCATTCCAGACCGGCGTGGATAACCTTGATATCAGCTTCCTTACCGAACAGTTCCTTGTGAACGCCCTGCATCACATCACGGATCGGGGATTCAACAGAAGGCTTCCAGCCCGGGTAACCGTCACGCTCACTGACTTCAGCACCCGCCAGATTCAGCAGACCATGTACGGTACGACGGACATCTTCACAGGCGCTGTCGATCAGGCTGCGAGGGGTTGTTTCAATTGTCACGGACTTGTCCATGATTTTGGCAACACCCAGATTGACGGAGGTCTCAACCACGCCCTCAACACTGTCACTCATACGCAGCACGCCATTCGGGAAAGCATGCAGCGTATCCAGCCAACGGCGCTGTTCTGCCATTGCCATAACTTCGGCAGTTTCACCTTCCAGCAGTTCCAGCTTCAGGCCTTCGTCAGCAACGCTGTACTCATTGCTCAGTACAGTGAAGTACTGGTCGATGTGTGCTTCAACGGCTTCCAGCTGTGCTTCCGGGAAAGCAACAACAGCGGTAGCCAGACGCGGAATAGCGTTGGCAACGCTGCCACCACGCAGGCTGGCTACGCGCAGGTTGAAGCCTTCCAGAGATTTCAGGGTACGGGTCAGCAGGCGAATAGCATTACCGCGATACAGGTGGATATCGCAACCGGAGTGACCGCCTTTCAGGCCGCTCAGCTTGACGGTGCGGGTGATGTAACCGGCAGGAACCGCTTCAGTTTCGAAGGAGGCTTCACCGCGGATAAAGATACCGCCGGCACAACCGACATACAGCTCGCCTTCAGCTTCGGTATCCAGGTTCATCAGGATATCGCCTTTGAGCCAACCGCCCTGCAGACCCTGGGCGCCGACCATACCGGCTTCTTCGTTAACGGTCAGCAGTACTTCAACAGGTCCGTGAACCAGGTCGTCTGCTTCCAGCACGGCCAGGCCTGCAGCCATGCCGATACCGTTGTCAGCACCCAGCGTGGTGCCGGTTGCGGTCAGCCATTCACCCTTGATCTGCGGGCGAATAGGATCCTTCAGGAAATCGTGTTCAACGTTTTCATCAGCCTGAGGCACCATATCCAGGTGTCCCTGCAGGACGACGCCCGGACGGTCTTCCATACCCGGAGTTGCCGGCTTGCGCACAACAATATTACCGGTTTCATCAATCTCGTATTCGAGTCCACGCTGCTCGGCAAAATCGACAACATATTGACGAATGGCTTCTTCGTGACGGGACGGATGAGGAATTTCGCAGATTGCTGCAAAGTGTTTCCACAGCAGACTTGGGGACAGTTGCTCTAAGGCGCTCATTCTGAAATGCCTGTTCTGTAATAAATGGACTTGATTAATCGGGGCAGAGTTTAATCCGGGTTTCTACCTCTGTTCCCTGTTAGAAGTCAAAAAATTGCGCTAAATCACTGGCTTTGGGCGTTTGATACGTAAAAAAGCTATGTCTGTGCCTTGTTCATGTAAACAAAAACACTGGTAAAAGGTCTTGGGTATCTGTTTGATAATTCACAATGCCGGCATTGCCTGATCTGAATTATAGGGCTGACGCTGGCTTTATTCTTTTTCAGTACTGCTGAAGAGGTGTCAATGAACGACAAGCATCAGGCCAGCCATATGCTGGATGTTCGCAACTGCCCATGTCCTCGCCCGCTGATCAAGACACGCAAGCTGTGGGAAACGCTGGAGCCCGGTGAACAGATCAGGATCCTGCTGAATAATGAAACAGCACTGACCTACGTAATTGCCTTTTTAAACAGTGAAAATGCCGAGCCGGTCACGCTACAGGACAATGATGATTGGATTGTCACGGCCGTAAGGGAAAAACCGGCAGTACAGAAGGCATCGAAATGTGCCACTTGTGCTGAGAACGATAATTACGTTGTGGTACTGAAAAGCAATGTGATGGGACAGGGAGATAATGAGCTGGGTCAGATGCTGGTCAATGCCTATATCAATGCTTTGCGTGATCTCGACAAAAAACCGGCAGCAGTGGTGCTTTATAACACAGCGGTTTTGCTGGCGACTAAGGGCTCCGGGGCTGACAAGGTACTGAGCCAGCTGGCTGATCAGGGGGTTGATATAATTCTAAGTGGCACTTGTGTGGAACATCTGCAGATCCGGGATCTGCTCCACACAGGGCGCTTATCCAATATGTATGAGATTGCGGGTCGCATGGCAGCAGCAGGCCGTCTTATTTACCCCTGATAGAACCTGCCGATAATACCTGACAGGAAAAAGTAAACACGGACGATCCATGTCGGAAAAAACCGGAAACAACCTTTCAGCCAGCGCTACCAGCTTTTGGCAAAAGGCTGGTGACCGGCTGAAATCGGCATACGAAGCAGTTGAAGGCGCTTTCAGTCGCTGGAAAGTCAAACTGCTTCACGCTGACAAGCCCGCTTCCCCCCATATTCCTCCAAAGAGTACAGCGGTTCCGGGCGATCGCACTTTACCCCAGAGTACCAGAATTACCGAGCGTCAGGCCTCTACAGAACCAGACAGATTTGCAACCAGATTTGATGGCCTGGGAGGACATGCTGAAAACTTTATCGAGCTGGTGGGTCACAACATGCTGGTCAAGCGAACCTCCGTTGCTGAGAGCAGGGTTTATCGGGACTGTAAGCAGTTGGGTCTTGAGCATGTTATTCCGACAGCAAAAGGGCGGGCCTCGAAATTAATGTCTGATGAAGTCAAAAAGACGCTTGTGGACATGCAAAAAAACACCACCAAAGGGCAGGCTATCGTCTCGATGGTTAAGATGGGGGCTGATATTGATCCCCGTTATAAACGCGAGTTTGATATCAAAATCGGCCACTCGACTGCATCCAAGGCACAGTTAAAGCGTACAGGCCATAAATCACCTGTCCGAAAAAAAGCCCGTATGAAGATGTTTGATGCGATTACAGGATCCCTTGACCGGGGATTTAGATTGGTGGGAGGCAAGGTTAACAATAAAAGAATACCTGGTGGCAGAGCCCTGCTAGGTATGCAGACCCGAATGCTGCTCAAGAAAGCTCTGGTGTTACCCCAACCGGCTGCCCGTCAGAATCTGGAAAAAATTGCTGCAGACCTGCACCAGATAAGAGACGCAATGCAACAGGCACCGGTCACATTTATTGATAGCAGCGTGCTGGTAGTTATCGATGAAAAAAAACCCGCTAATACTCAGGTCAAAATGATTGATTTTGGTAATCCGGTCTATCGTGATGGCCCGCTTGATTTCGGTAAGGCGAAGCAAAACTATTTGTCCGGTCTTGATCAACTGATTGCTGACGTCGAGAAAATGCTGCACTGACAGCTCTGGGGAGCATAAAAAAGCCCCTGACGGTTATATCCGTCAGGGGCTTTTTAACAGCTTGCTGTTTTACTGTTTTATGACTGTTATGAAGCAACAAACAGAATGGCTACAGAAGCGATCAGGGTGAATACGATAAACGGCATTACCCACTTAACAAAACGCTCGTAAGGAATCTTGGAGAGCGCCAGACCGGCAACCAGGTGACCGGCAGTCGGAGCAAACATGTTGATCCAGCCGGAAGCAGACTGGTAAGCAGTAATAATCAGTTCACGACCGACACCGGCAAAGTCAGCCAGCGGTCCCATCAGCGGCATGGATACAGTAGCCAGACCGGAAGTAGACGGGATAAAGAAGGACAGAATGATGTGAACGAAGTAGGTCACGGTCACAAATACACCGCTGGACTCTACACCGGATACCATGCCTTCAGCCCAGAACAGGATGCTGTCGATGATCATGCCGTCGTTCATGACAACGTAGATACCACGGGCAACTGCAACGACGATGGCAACGCCGATCAGATCCTTGGCACCTTCCAGGAAGTTCTTGATGAACTCGCCTTCCGGCATGCGGTTAATCAGGGCAACAATGATTGCAGCAGTCAGGAACAGGGTAGACAGTTCATCGAACCACCACCACAGAGTTGGTACTGCAGTGATACCCAGATCTTCCAGCGGCATAACACTGTAGATCATAAAGGCGAAGGCACCGAAGAATACGGCCATGGTCAGCTTCTTGCGACCGTCGAATTCTTCAATGGTGACTTCGCGACTGAATTCGTCGTTGAATTCCAGATCAGCCAGTACTGACTGGGATTTGTCAGCTTTGACCTTGGCGGCATAGCGCATGACGTAAGCAATGGCAGCGGCTTCCAAGATCACAAACATGATCACGCGCAGTACGATACCGTCACCAATCTGAATACCAGCAAAGCCGGAAGCAATACCAGTCGCAAACGGGTTTACAGTAGAAGACAGTACACCAACACCGGAGCCGAGCAGAATAATACCGGCGGTTACCATGCGGTCATAACCGGCGGCAGATATTACCGGCAGAATCAGTGCCCAGAAAGCTACCGTTTCTTCTGCCATACCATAGGAAGAACCGCCCAGACCAAACAGGATCATCAGGATCGGGATCATTACCTGTTCCCGGCCCTTAAAGCGTTTGACGACGGATGCTACACCCGCATCCAGAGCGCCGGTCTTCATGATAACGCCCAGGAAACCACCGATCACCAGTACGAACAGGGCGATATCAGCAGCGTTGTGGAAGCCCTTGATCGGGGCCAGCAGAATATCCCAGGCACCCTGTGGATTACCTTCCAGCTCAGTAAAGGAGCCCGGAACAGGAAGCAGCTTCTCGCCACCGCTGTAATCGGCAACTTCAGCAGCAGTAACCAGCTGGTTCGAATCAGCGGTGGTGTAATCGTAGCGGCCGGTAGGCAGGATGTGAGTCAGAACTGCGATGATCGCGATAATTGCAAACAGTATGGTGTATACCGTTGGCATCTGGAACGCCTTTTTCTTTGGCGCATGTTCAATTGCGGCGGTGTCCACAACAATCCCCTTTTATCTGTGCACCTGATCACTGTTTCCGGTGCACTGATTACACAACTGTTTGCACAGCGATGTGAGGTGCTGGAAACTGCAGGCGTATGGTCGTTTGAATGTTGTATGTAAAGATGATGTAAAGAAATCCTACTCACTCTGGCGGGAGCAGAATGTGCTGTAGATCAAGGGAATTTTGCTTCTGCGGTATGTGCGGATCTTGCCTTCGGGTAATGCTTATTTTTATGGCGTGATATATCCCGATGTTATCTTGATATTAAAATGCACTTTATATGAGTAATTATATTTTTCAAGGCCTGTGTACCGGAAACCCTGTCAGGTATTTCAATAAAAGCATTTCAATACCCGCAAGGTTTCCTGTAATCAGTTAGCGTCAGCCGGACATTAATCCCAGTTCAGGATAACCTTGCCGGATTTGCCGCTGGCCATGATTTCAAAGCCCTCTTCAAACTCATCCACATGGAACTGGTGAGTGATGATCGGGTCAATGTTCAGGCCGGACTGCAGCATGCTGGACATCTTGTACCAGGTTTCAAACATTTCACGACCATAGATGCCTTTCAGGTGCAGCATCTTGAAGATCACCTGGTTCCAGTCAATGCGTGTGTCCTGAGCTGGAATACCCAGAATGGATACCTTGCCACCGTTGTCCATGTTTTCCAGCATCTGATTGAAAGCAATGCCGTTGCCGGACATTTCCAGACCGACATCAAAGCCTTCCTTCATGTTCAGCTCTTTCATGACTTCCGGCAGGGACTGTTCAGTTACGTTGACTGCACGGGTCACAGCACCCAGCTCACAAGCCAGCATCAGGCGGTATTCGTTAACGTCAGTGATAACAACATGACGGGCACCGGCATGACGTGCAACAGAGGCAGCCATGATACCGATCGGGCCGGCACCGGTGATCAGTACATCTTCACCCACCATATCGAAAGACAGGGCCGTGTGAACCGCATTGCCAAACGGATCGAAGATGGACGCCATTTCGTCGCTGATATCGTCCGGTACCGGATAAACGTTGGCAGCAGGAATGCTCAGGTATTCCGCAAAGGCACCCTGACGGTTTACGCCGACACCAACAGTATTGCGGCACAGGTGACGACGACCGGCACGGCAGTTACGGCAATGGCCGCAAACCAGGTGGCCTTCACCGGAAACACGCTGACCAATGTCCAGACCTTTAACGCCTTCGCCCATTTCCACGATTTCACCGACGAATTCGTGGCCGACAGTCATGCCCTGGGGAATGGTCTTCTGGGACCATTCATCCCAGTTATAGATATGGATGTCGGTACCGCAGATAGCAGTTTTGCGGATTTTAATCAGGACATCGTTATAGCCGTATTCAGGAACCGGCTTTTCATCCATCCAGATGCCTTTTTCGGCATGCAGCTTGGCAAGCGTTTTCATCAGTGCGAGCGAACCTTAAAAATGAAAATAAGAAGGCAATTTGCTTGTTTGCGTTTGAACAGCGCCCGATTCCACGCGGAGTCGAGGTTTTTTGTTTATGCCTGTTTTGTTGGCGCAGACTAATGCCAAAACAAACATGCGGCATTGTCTTGCATCAAATTGCGCTTCAGGTAAGGCTTTTTTTGTTTGAAAAACCGTTCTTGCCTGTTTTTCGCTGGGTATATCATCGAAGGTGCTTGTTTATACATGATTATTCGGGCATAAGCAGTTTTTTCTCCGTCAGGGAAACTGTGAGTTGATTGACGGGTCGAACAGATATAAACAGACAGACGAAGTACGGCAGTGGATAAAACAGACAGAATTCTCTACTCGACTCCCATGGCGATCACAATGGGAGATGCAGCCGGTATCGGTCCGGAAATCGTTGTCAAAACATTTGCTGATCCGGAATTTACAGTATTGGAAACCCCGGCTGTTGTGATCGGGGATATCGGGCAGCTCGAGCGGGCTAACCGTTTGCTTCAGGCTGGCTTGAGCTTTAATCGGATTGAATCTCCGGATGAAGCTGTATGGGAACGGAATGTAGTCAATGTGATCATGCCATCAGATCTGCTGCCAGCGGACCTGCCTTATGGTGAGATTGATGCCCGTGCCGGCAAGGCCGCTTATGACTTCATCTGCACCGGTATTGATCTGGCGATGAAAGGTAAGGTCAAAGCGCTGGTAACCGCTCCGATTCACAAGGAATCCCTGTCTCGTGCGGGAGTTAAATATCCTGGCCATACGGAAATTCTGGCAGACCGCTCTGGTACCCGTGACTATGCCATGATGCTGTTTAATGATGAGTTGCGGGTCATTCTGGTCACAATCCATCAGTCACTGCGAAATATGCTGGACTCCCTGACGGTTGAAAAAGAGCTGAAAACGATTCGACTGGCTCATACCGCTGCTCGCCAACTGGGTATCGAGAAACCTCGTGTGGCTGTGGCCGGGGTCAATCCACATGCCGGTGAAGGTGGTCTGTTTGGTGATGAAGATGACCAGGTCGTAAAACCTGCAATTGCTGCAGCGCAGCAAGAAGGCATCGATGCTTCCGGGCCATGGCCCGGCGATACTGTTTTTATGCAGGCCCGTAACGGAGACTTTGATATTGTCGTGGCACAGTATCATGATCAGGGCCTGATTCCGGTGAAATATCTCGGAGTGGATGGCGGTGTTAACGTTACCGTAGGTCTGCCTTTCATTCGTACCAGCGTGGATCATGGAACAGCTTTTCCCGTAGCAGGTACAGGCAAGGCTGATCACTCCAGTTTGTTGTATGCGATCAGGCAGGCGCGAGTTTTGCAGCTGGCAGAGTAAGTTAGAATGGAAGGATTATGAGAAACAGGTGAGCGAGATTGCCTGATTTTCATTCGCGACATTAATTGATGGCAGCTGTCGTTATTCTGGCTGGTCAGCGGCTGGTCAATAAAGTGCACACGAATATCAGGTGATCCTAAATCTTTTCGCTCCTGACTTTTTGAATTCTGAAATCTGTCCTACCCTGTACTATGCCCTGCCAGACTGTTAAATCATCCGGCAGGGTCATCCTGACAAGTGGCCTGCCCGGCCACTTTATATCCGACAATCTTGTTTTCAGCATACTGTTGTGTCTGCAGCAGCGGTGTCGTTCGGCTGACTGACAGCAACACTTGCTATCTGTTTATGCCCGGAGGTTTCAGCCATGTCCTGTGGTGGTAATAAGCCCTTGGAAAGCAAAGCTTCTCTGAAAAACAAACTGATGTTGTCCTGTGCAGTTGCGGCCGCACTGGGAATGGCCGCTACAGTAGAAATGGTGCAGGCGGCGGACATGGAAAAATGCTACGGCGTTGCCAAAGCAGGTAAAAACCAGTGTAAGGCAGGGGAGGGAACAACCTGTGAAGGTACGTCTACAATAGACGGCCAGAAAAATGCCTGGCTTCTGGTGCCCAAGGGAACCTGTGAAAAACTTGTTGGAGGCAGTCTGAAAGAAGGCGATGCACCTGATAAGAAATAACAGAGTTTAATCTGTGGCTCATGAAATGATCGGGCTGGGGTTAAGGCCGGCATACTATGATGATGTGCTGGCTTCAACTCCACCGGTCAGCTGCTTTGAAATTCATCCGGAAAACTATTACAGCGCCGGGGGGACACACTTCTGGTTGGAAAAAATAAGGAGTGATTATCCACTGTTATTGCATTCAGTCAGCCTTTCCCCCGGTTCGGCGGAATGTGTGCCAGCGGAAGATATTGCCCGTTTGAAAGCGCTTGCTGATCGCTATCAGTCATATCATATCTCTGAGCATCTGGCCTGGAGCCGCCTTGGTCAGACATATTTTCATGATCTGCTGCCACTGCCTTATACCCCGGAATCACTGGAAACTGTCTGTCGTAATATTCAGCAGATTCAGGAAGGTGTGGGGGTTCAAATTCTGCTGGAAAATCCGACGGTTTATATCCGGTTTCAGGAGTCGATGCCCGAAACTGAGTTTCTGACTGAAATATGCCGTCGTACCGGCTGTGGCCTGCTGCTTGATATCAATAATATCTATATCAACTCGATCAATCATGGCCTTGATGCGGATGCTTACATCAAGGCATTGCCTGCGGAATGTGTCGGGGAAATTCATCTGGCAGGACATCAGCGTCAGGATGGTGAAATGCTGGAAGGCAGTGACCGGCGGCTGCTTATTGATAGCCATGACGCTGCAGTGGCCAGTGATGTCTGGTCTCTGTACAGCCGCCATATTCAGTGCTTTCCGGAGTGCCCGGTCATCATTGAAAGAGACAGTAATTTTCCTCCACTTGATGAGTTACTGGCTGAGGCTGAGATAGCACGAACAATCAGAGCCAGGGCTGGTTATGTGGATAACCCGGAAACGGATAAAAGCAGGTCTTGTGCATGACTAAAAATCATGGAGCTCATTCGAACCTGCTTAAGTACCAACAATCAATGGCTGACTATCTTCTGTATAAAGCTGACTCAGCCGACAAACATAATATCCTGTTAGATGTTTCCAGACCTCAGTTGGGTATCTATCGAAATAATGTCCGGGCTGTCTGTTACGAAACACTGGCTGATAATTTTGAAACTGTTTGTCGTGTAGTCGGTGAAGACTGTTTTACCGGAATGGTGGTCAGGTTTATTGCTGAACGCCCTCCTGATTTGCAACAACTGTCACTCTATGGCAAATATTTTCCGACTTTTATTGATAACTTGCCCGAACTGCAGCATTTACCCTGGCTGGCCGATGTTGCAAGGCTGGAGTGGCAGATGGTGGAAAGTTTTAATGCACCTTCAGCAGTTTCGTTGACAGCAAGTCAGGTGGCTGCAGGGATAGAGGCCGGCCTTGATCATCTTGCCCTGCATCCTTCCTGTCGGCTGATGTCTTCACCATGGCCTGTAGTATCGGTTTGGCAGCAGCACTGGCACCACCGGGAAGATGATAGTCAGGTGCAACTCAGGCTTGATACCGGGGCGGAGTATGCCTTGATTTTCTGTTATCAACAGGCCGCCAGAATTCGTGCGTTATCCAGTGATGTTTACAGTGTCTTGCAGGCTATCAACAGGGCTGCTGATGTTGATTCAGCTGAAGCGCCGGATTTGACTCGGCCTGATGTTATTCAGGTGCTGGCAGAACTTATCGCACATGGCCTGTTTATCAGACCGTTGGAATAACCCCGCTAAAATCCTTCCACCCACTCTGAAGAGACCGTTATAAGAGATCATTATCATGAAAACGCTGCTGAGTCTGATCAATGGAATTTGCCGTCTTGTGCCGGACTGGTTGATTGCACTGATCGCCAGGATTGCGATCTTTCGTGTGTTCTGGGTTTCCGGCCAGAACAAGCTGGTGGGGTGGGAAATAAGCAGTAGCACAGTGGCATTATTTGAGTATGAGTATGCCCTGCCGGTCATCTCCCCGGTTGTTGCTGCCTGGCTGGGAGCCTACAGTGAAGTCATTTTCTCCGGGCTGATCCTGATTGGACTGGCAACGCAGCTGAGTGCCCTGGCCTTGTTGGGAATGACACTGGTAATTCAGCTGCTGGTATATCCGGATGCCTGGCCAACCCATATCATGTGGGCGGTCGCCCTGCTTTATTTAATCAGGCATGGCGGTGGACTGCTGGCAGTAGATCATATTATTTGCCGCTCTTCATCCTGTCAGCGGGATAAGACCTGAGGCTCAGCAGTCGGTTTAGATTCCAGCACAGCCTGCTCCTCACACTCAGCTTCTTCTGCCAGTACTCCCATTTGCGTACATTCAGATGATAACGGGTTGAGAGTGCAGGGGAGCGGCGCTTCCTGATTTCTGGCTGTCGTTTCCTCCTGATGCTGCTCCATCTTGTTAACCAGCCTTGATGCCAGGGCCATACTTACCAGCGCAAAAATAACGCCGCCGATGGCCTGACCTGTCAGAACGCCATAAGCACCACCATAATGAGCACCAAGCCAGACAAAAGGAATAGTTCCCAGCGTTGCCTTTCCCCAGTTTAATAATGTGGAGAAGCCCGGTTTTCCGAGATTGTTAAACGACGCATTTGAAACAAATAGCCAGCCGTTAAAAATAAAGCTGACAGCATAAAAGGTGCAGAAGAAGCGAATCATGCTTGCAGCATTTCCCTGGGCGTTAAACATACCCACCAGAGCATCCTGCAGCAGAAATAAAACGACTGAAACAGCCAGCACATAAACAGCAGTGAAGAGGTAGGCATCTTTCAGGCTTTGACGCACACGCCCGATCAGCTTCGCGCCATAATTTTGACCGACAATTGGCCCTATAGCGCCGGAAAGCGCAAAAATAATACCGAAGGCAACAGGAATAATGCGCCCGACAACCGCATACCCGGCCACATAACCGTCACCATACTGTGCCATGATACGGGTAATAAAACTGTTACTGACCGGCATGGCCAGATTTGTAGCGATTGCAGGTAATGCAATTTTCAAAATCGTACCCAGATCAGCATAAAAATGGGTCGTACTGAAGCGACCAAATAGCCGGTGTCTGGCAATGATTCCCCAGGCTGATACGCCAAGAATAGTGAAACGAGCGAGTACTGAAGCCAGTGCTGCCCCCTCAATGCCCATATCCAGTCCGAAAATAAAGATCGGATCAAATACTGCATTCACAGCGCCGCCAGCCAGTGTCGACAGCATGGAAAGTCGGGCATCACCAACAGATCGCAGGCCAGCACCAAAATTCATGGATAATGCCAGCACCGGAACCGAAGGCACCAGAATACGCAGGTAATCCATTGCCAGTGCATGTACTTCGCCGCGGGCACCAATCATCTCAAGCAGTGACGGCATACAGAACCAGAAGGCAACAGCGCAGACTGTTGCAACCAGTAGCGACAATACCGAGATATTGACCATATAGCGCCCGGCCAGAGCATTATTGCGCTGCCCGACAGCCCGTGAAACCAGAGCTGCAGACGCTATCGACAGGCCAATTCCGAGAGAGGTTGTTATGAACAGAATGGTTCCGGCATAACCTACGGCTGCTGCCAGATGCTTTTCCCCAAGCAGGCTGAGGAAGAACATATCCAGCATATCCACCACAAACAGCGCGGTAATGCCAACCGCACCGCTCAGGCTCATCAGCAGAATATGGCGCATTGTCGAGCCCTGGGTGAATCGTGCCTGTGGCATGGCTACTCCGGAAATTATCGGGATTTGTTGTTATGGAAGCGAGAAAGAATCAACGACAGTTTTTCAGTCGATAGTAGCGGCAGGCACAAGAGCAAAAAATAAGGGCTTTCTTGGGTAACAGGCAGTAATTACCGGATCGGCAAAGTTGTTGAAGGAAAAGAAACTCAGGCACCTTCAGTATGCAGGCTGCTACGCTTGGTGATGATTATCGTTTTGTGTCGTTGTTTCTTTTTTATCAAATATCGGGTGGCATCCCTGTGATTAAACAGCAAATGTCCAGGTGCTTGTTTGTCTGTTTTCTGATTTACCTGCTATTACCCGTTTCAGCACATGCAGGAAAAACGTCGTTTTTTTCTTATGTGACCAGCATGTACCGGACAGTGGGCCTAAGAACTGCTGCCTCGCACGTTAAGCACAGAGTCCCGTATCCCGGTCAGCTTGAGCGTCGAGTTTTACTGCCTCAGATGGTTCATCTACAAAGTGTGAATGCCAGAAAGCAGACTTTTAGAAACCTGCACACATTTCCGGCCATGCTCATGTCCATAGAATTACCAAAAGCCAGCCTTAATCCACCCGACATAACAACATCCGAGAGGGGTGGTGAGGTAGACAGCCCGAAACCAATCAGTCTTGATGATGTATTCAGGGGCGGTCCGCCTGAAGCCGATATCAATTTCGTTCGCAGGGGGAAGACTGGAGCAGAGCGCTACTGGCGATCGTCAGGCGTATCTGCAGCAAAGCTGGCTGCTTTTAACAATGCAGTGGACAGCCTGCTGAACCCTGAGCAGGAGGTCGATAGCCGCAGTGCAGATTTTATTGCTGCCAGTTTTCCCTATCTGTGCATACCTGATGTTTATGGAGGTATTGGGCTGCCTCCATCCTGTTTTCCTTATGCCGCAGAAATGACAGCCAAAGTGAAAACTTCAGAAGTCGTTTATCCTGCAGCATCATGGACTGCAGCAACATTGATTTCACTGTGCAGGCAAGCGAAGTTGAAAGACAGCATTCTTCCTATGCTTGCCAGAAACGAGGTGATCGCAACCCTTTGTCTGCAAGATGCTGATAGCAGTATGAGCCCCGGAGGAAAGCATACCCGGGCAATGCCGTCACCTGATGATGGAATTTATTATCTGGAAGGAGCAAAGATCGTTCGAACACTCTGCAGTCCGGATCAGGTCGGTACTGGTGTTGCTCCTTATTTCATCCATGTGGTTGAAGCGGAAATAGAAGGGAATCCAACAGAAGATAATCCGAACCGAAATGGTTTATTTCTGGTCTGTGAAACCAGTCAGCCTTGTTTGGATTCCGATGAAATATATCCGGAAGGAAATAAAGTCCTTTGGCAGCCAGTGAATAAGGCGACAAAAAAAATGAAGTTTGATCAGCATGTGATCAGTTTCAATTTTTCTGTTGGTTATCTTCTCGAGGAAGCTGTTCCTTCCTCTTTTCCTCTGGTCTGCCGGTTGGGGGCCGCTACTCAGGCCCTGTGTGATGTCTCCAGTATGATGAGGTATTACCGGCGCATGCTACACACGAGGCTTTATTCCGGCGGTTTCTTCAGTCATACCGTTATGCCCTGGAGTACGCCCGGCTTTTTTCTGGTACCTCACATTGCTGCCAATATGCTGGGTCTGCTGGAAGCTGAGGTCATGATCCAGAGAGACAGGATCTACCAGGCCTTTAAATACCTGGATAAGGCGGTTAAAACCGGAGAGATGAGCGCATGGGCTGATCTGGCAATGATTGCTCCATTACTGAGAACAGGCGATGGCAATACCTGTATCGAGTACATTGCTCCCGATAATTTTCGTGCGGAAGGCTCAGGTATCGTCAATGTTCCCAATTACTGTCGAACATCAGGGGATGTTTTTGAGGGCAGCGTAGCTGTGTCATCGGTATATCTCAGTATGATCCCCCGGATGGGTATGGCTCTGGCTTGCTACGACCATCAGGCGCTTCAGATTATGAAGAGCCTGATGATGACACAGGCCCCATCGGTATTTGAAGCTGTTGCAACGCCATTGATATCAATCATGGCCGCTAAGGACCTGGATCCCGAACGATCCTCCGAGCTGTTCAGTCTTATTGATGGCGGTGCGGTTTCCAGATATTTGTCTCAGGTGGCGACAAGCCTGGATGCATCAGGTAAAGAGCAGCAGGAAGCTGTCAGGCAGTGTCTTGATACTCTGGATCGTATTGATGCTTTGTATCGTATTCATCAATTAACGATGCGGGCACAGAAAAAAATAGGCAAAGATGAAAACGCGACATATCACCGGCGTATTGAAAGTAATATGGATGCTATGACGGAACAGCTGGGTTTATATAAATAAAAAGGCTGAGCTCAGCCTTAATTTGCAGAGCTCAGTACCCTTTACTCAAGCCGTGTTGAAATTAATCCGCAGGATTCAGTTTGTCTTCAGTGTGATTCTCAAAATCACTGGCATCATGGCGTTCATGCAACTGCTTTTCGGGGTTGCCCCAGGTGCGGTTTACCATCATGCCACGCTGTACAGCCTCTCTTTTTTCTATCTCCTGTGCCCAGCGCACAACATGCTTGTAGCCATCAACCTGCAGGAACTCAGCGGCATCATAAATCCGGCCCAGTGCGAGTACGCCATACCATGGCCAGATTGCCATATCGGCAATGGTGTATTCGTCGCCGCACATATACTTGTTATCTGCCAGATGCTGGTCCAGTACATCCAGCTGGCGTTTCACTTCCATTGCGTAGCGGTCAATCGGGTATTTAAACTTTTCCGGCGCATAGGCGTAGAAGTGTCCGAAACCACCGCCCAGTATTGGAGCGCTGCCCATCTGCCAGAACAGCCAGTTGAGGCATTCGGTTCGGGCTGATGCATCTGTTGGAATAAAGGCCTGAAACTTCTCCGCCAGATAAAGAAGGATGGAACCGGATTCAAAAACCCGCACCGGCTTGTCACCGCTATGGTCGACCATTGCAGGGATTTTGGAATTCGGGTTAGCTGCCACAAAACCACTGCCAAACTGATCACTTTCCATAATCCGGATCAGGTGAGCATCATACTCTGCGCCGGTTAGCCCTTTGGCCAGCAGCTCTTCCAGCATTACCGTGACTTTTACGCCGTTTGGAGTGGCTAGTGAATAAAGCTGTAATGGATGTTTACCAACAGGTAAACCTTTCTCAAAGCGAGCGCCAGCTGTTGGTCGATTGATACTGGCAAACTGGCCACCGTTTTCTTCATCCTGAGTCCAGACAGCAGGGGGAGTGTAGTTTGTTGTCATATGTTTTCCCGAAGCCCTGAAAGCATGACGAATGATATTACCCGGCAGGGCTGTCAGGGCAATAAAGCGGGAATGCCTGTGCTCGGTTCTTCAGGCATATCTGTCCACACAATACTATCTACGGTTACTCTCTTGTCTTTTCAAGGGGGAAAGCCATGTTTGCAGTAGATTAAAGGCTGGTCTGATTATTGCTATCCAGTATGGCAATAGTTTATTAGTCCAGAGTGTAGTCATGACTGCGACACAACCATCTGTTCTCTATCCCAAATTTTACCGTGACTTCTCATGTATCGGCCCTGAATGTGAGCATGACTGCTGTCAGAACTGGCGGATTACTATCGATCGCAAAACCTACAAGGCTTACAAAAAAAGCAAGGATCCAGTGCTGAAAGAGATCACTGAAAAGCAGATGGGTCGCCCTCGAAACCAAACAGATAATGATTATCGTCGTATTGTCCTGAAAGAAGACGGCAGTTGCCCTTTGCAGAATCAGGATGGCACCTGTTATATCCACTGTAATCATGGGCCAAAAATGCTGTCCCGTACCTGCCAGACCTATCCTCGCAGTATTACCCGGCTGGTGGACCGAATGGAGCCAAGCCTGACCCTGTCCTGCCCGGAAGCGGCCCGAAAGATTCTGCTTGATCCCTCTGCCATGATGTTTGATACCGGAGATGCCCTGCCGGCAAATCTTCCTTTCACGGCAGTAGGTGCTGTGCCCAAACAGTTCGATATAATCCGTCAAACGGCATTCCAGTCGGTTCTGGGAGAGAAGGACAGTCTGGATGAGCGGTTGTTTAATCTGGGCGTGTTCTTCAACCTGATTGCCAGCCGGCAGCAAAATGACCAAGACCTGTCTCTGGTCTGTCAGGAGTTCAGCAAGATGCAGCAAAGTGGTCAGCTTCGGCAGGTCTGGCAGCAGCTGACGCCGGGTGTTAAAGGGCAGGCCTGGGTGCTGAAAAAACTGGTTACGGAAAACAGCTTTTATCGTACCAACAAAGTTATGAGGGAGTATCACAAGTCCTTTGTTGAAAAGCTGAAGCAGGATTTTGGTACTGATACCGAGATCGATATTCCTGCCCTGCTGACTGAGCGGCAACCACATTTGCAATCACTGATTGATGATTGTGGTCACGGACTGGTAAACCTGATGCTGCACTGGCTATACAGCAGTGATATCTGTCGTCGTACTAGTGATGACCTGTTACACGGTTATGCCGAATTCGTGCTGAAATATATGATCATCCGCTTCTATCTGCTGATGCTCGCAGATACTGACGACCACAAGGCATTACTGATCGGTGTCATACACTCTATCGCACGAAGTGCCGACCACAACAACACCTACCTGAAAAGCCTGCGAGAAAAAGTCGCTGATATGGGATGGGGAAGTCACAGTCAAATCATGAGCCTCCTGAAGCCAGTAAATGCTGGGTAAAGCGTAGATGGTAATTAAACGTCCGGTGATTGGCGTTCTTAACCATTCACCGGATGTTTAATTTTTCACTACAAAAGTCGACTCCTCTAGCGAAAGCAAATAAGGAGTAGTCACCATGCTATCCATTAACACCAACACCTCTGCTCTGATGGCTCAGAATAATCTGAACCAGACCCAGAACAGCCTGTCTGCCAGCATGGAGCGTCTCTCCACTGGCCTGCGTATCAACTCAGCTTCTGACGATGCTGCCGGTCTGCAGATCTCCAACCGGATGAAGACCCAGACCAATGGTATGGACGTGGCAATGCGTAATGCCAACGATGCCATCTCCATGGCCCA
>CANDOC010000007.1 GCA_947387575.1 Spongorhabdus nitratireducens | reverse complement strand
ATTGAATTGATCGAGTGATTATCCAAAGACGAATCTTTAAACAACACTTGCTTCGATGAAAATCTTTTATTCATCCATTACAAGCAAGTGCCCACACGAATTACTTGATTATCTTGTTAAAGAACAGCTTCCGAAGAAGTTTTCGCTGATGCTTCAGAGTGCGTCACCCCGTTCAGCGAGGCCGCTATCTTACCGCGACCGTTTTTGTTGTCAAGCACTGTGTTTGGCAGCGCCTGAATCAACATCCGGTCACTCAATGATTCGTTTCGAATCAATCAACGTGGCCGGTCAATGGAGGGCGCATTCTACAGCGTTTCGATGCTCTGTCAACCGGAACTGAAATCAATTCAATTCGAAGTGGTTAACCACCGGGTCGCTGCGAAGCGGCCTCACAAAGAGCGGCGAATTATAGGGCGTTATGCTCAGGATGCAAGGGGTATTTATACAAATACCGGAACATTCTATTAAAAGTCGGTGACCGCCTATTAAGAGGGGTGCGGCCAGAAGGAAAGGTGCTGCTCACTAGCTACTTCTTCCTTTAAAGGGCCAATCACTTCCGGCCCCTTGTGGCTACGCTCAAACAGTTCACGACAATGCACTTCCATTCCGGGGCCAGCAATATCCTGCAGCGTTGCAGCTGGACAAGCATAGACAACCCGGGATATGCCCGCCCAATAGATAGCACCCGAGCACATGGGACAGGGTTCAGTACTGGTATACAGTGTTGACTGTTTTAGTTCTGTCAGCGAGAACCTGCTACTGGCATTACTCACCAGGTTCAGTTCTGCATGACGAGTCACATCTCTATCTGTATGGACGGTGTTTTCTGCTTCCAGAACGATCTGACCATCACGCACCAGTACAGCACCAAAAGGATGGTTTCCTTTTTCTACTGCCTGACCGGCCAATTCGATTGCCCGCATAATAAAAGGAGTATGCTCACTCACAATTCTGCTCCCCACTGAGAATTTCTCCACCAGTATATGAGAGCCCTATATAGACAGCTGCTTTTTTATATTAATGAAGCAACTGGTTTTCGCGACGCAATGCGGCTACATCACCAGCTTCATTGCTTTCATCACCATTAAACAGGTAATGCAGTTCCTTACATTCAGCAATAATTTGCTGCTTGGCGTATAAGGCAGATTCAAGGTAGTTGGCAAACTGGCTATAGGTAACACCCTGAGCTGTCAGTAACGACTGGGACATAACAAACAATGGTGTGCCGTCATCAACAACATCCAGAAACAGCTTCATTGTGGGGAAGGTCATATTCAAGCGACCCAGGTCAGCCGCAACGGCCAACACTGTTGAGTTGCGAATATCCAGTTCGGTAGAAAAGATAATGCCGAACGGTTCCAGAAACAGCCGGCTGTCGACCACGCCTTCCAGTTCCTGCAAGGCATCAATATGCAACCCGTTGCACTGGTCGCACTGCCAGGAT
The DNA here is from genome assembly GCA_947387575.1 of Spongorhabdus nitratireducens. Lineage (GTDB taxonomy): Bacteria > Pseudomonadota > Gammaproteobacteria > Pseudomonadales > Endozoicomonadaceae > CANDOC01. The sequence continues at coordinate 316,153 of CANDOC010000007.1, read as the reverse complement.
CCATACCCTGCCTGCTTCACCCACGCTTCCAGTGAAGCCATATCCGGTACAACAAGCTCATTCATGGCTTTCACCCTGTGATACTGAAATTCCTGAAGGCGGCACGATACGCTATCTGAAACAAACTGGCGAGTGGCGTTAGCCAGCTTGCAGCACTCCTGTTCTGAACCATACTGCTTAGGGATCATTTATGCCCTGTCAGCGTCATTAAAGGTATATCACCATGCAAGCAGCTATAGATCGTTTTAATGCCAAGCTTATCCGCTGTATGAACACACGGGATACCGCAGGCATCAAAGCCCTGAATATGCAGGACGACATTACGGGCTGGGGGTTATATCCAAACGATATTCATGAGCATATCGATACCATCGATATGAAGTTCGACTCTTATAAAGCCCAGATAGAATCTACCAAGGCTGAGTCGACACCTGTTTTAGCTCTCTGGAATGACAAGGCTGTCTGCCTGGTATGTGACTACAGCATGACTCACACACTGCAGTCCGGCCAAACCCTGTCACAACCGGATTTACGCCTGAGCTGGTTTCTGTGTATAGAAGGTGGCGAGCTTAAGATTCGTCACGGTCATCTCAGTCAGGGTGTACCCCGTTCTTTTAATTGGACAGGAGAAGACATCCCGGCCCGGTTTACCCCTGATACAGGTTCTCCTGACCGGCTAAGCGGTAATGATCTGGTTCCGTTTCAGGAGCAACTCGATAAACGGACTCAGGGATTTGCGACTAAGGACATCGATCTGCTGTTATCTCTGAACAGTTATGACAGTGCACTGTACTGGGGACCGCTGGATCAGCCTGTAATTACATCAAAAGAGGAACACCTGAATCGAATTCAGGACGTTGTAAAACAGACTGATAGTGTCATTTTCTCCCAGCCTGTTGTTTTTCAGCGTGGTACTTTGGCTTGTATGACAGCTTACGCCACTATCACCTGTAAAGAAGCAGGCCCGGTATCGCCTGTGAGAACCACTTTCTTTTTACAGCAAGAACCGGGTGGCCAATGGCTGACACACCATGGACACTTGTCGGTTCCGATTCCTCAACCTGTTTAACCCTGAAGTTTGCACGACGGTTTGATTCGATTGCATGATAAGCACCAGGGTTACATATGAGTCTGCAACAATGACAACAACAGAGAGATGCCCCTGGTGCAGTAACGATGAACTGTACCAACGTTATCACGATAAAGAGTGGGGTGTTCCCACCACTGATGACGGCAAACTGTTTGAGTTCCTGATACTTGAAGGAGCCCAGGCCGGGCTGAACTGGCTTACTATTCTTAAAAGAAGAGAGGGTTATCGTCAGGCTTTTGCTCAATTTGATCCTGTACAGATAGCCAAATTTGATGAATCAAAACAGGCCGAGCTACTGCAAAACCCGGGGATTATTCGCAACCGGCTGAAAGTAGCCAGTGCAATAAATAATGCCAAAGCCTTTCTTGAGATCCAGCAAGAGCATGGCCGTTTTGCCCACTATCTATGGCAGTTTGTTGATGGACAGCCGATACAGAACCAGTGGAAGACGTTAAAAGAAGTACCTGCACATACTTCTATATCAGATGCACTAAGCAAGGATCTGAAAAAACGGGGTATGTCATTTGTTGGTAGCACCATTATGTATGCTTACATGCAGGCAATGGGGCTGGTCAATGATCATCTGGTCAGCTGCCCCCAGCACGACACTTGCCGTAAGCTTGGGGACAGCTTCAAGCTATAACTTTACTGTTGCTGGAACTGACAGACAGGCACACACATGGTGATGCAAGCCATGCCGGGCTGATGCCGGCACGGGGAGGCACAGCCGTTAAACTTGCCACCCAGTGCTTCACAGGTCTGGAGCGACATAAACTCACATTCCTTATAGTCCTCTCTCCAGACACCCTGAGAACTTTTGAGACACTGAATAACACGTTGCGGGCCAGTAACCCTATATAAAGGAGGATCAGTCTCCTTTATATCGACCTGACTCAAAACACCCTCAGCCCCCAGTCGCTCAAGCTGAACCCTGAGCTCATCAGGAGATACGGTTGAGCCAACCAGCTCCTCTGTGACCTGCTGGCTGATTGAGGGTTGTGTATTTGCACAACCGACCAGGCTCATAAACACACCAGCCAATAGGGCAGTACAGTAGAACTTCATTCGACTGCTTATACAGCTATTCATCGGTCCATTAGTCCTTAATTAGGAAAACTGCAGATACATTGGCCTGACAGGTTAAATCACCGGACTGGTATGAAGGGGCACCACCCGCATCAGCAGCCATGGCCAAACCTTCCATTCGGGAATAAGCAACAGGATACCCTCCGCCAAGGCTGGCAGAATAAATCCGGTCAATCTTGACCTCATAAGCTTTGGCCATTTGCTGTGCTTTCTGACGTGAATTCTGGATGGCAGCATCAAGTGCCTGCTGCTGACAAAGCGCACCACCATCGCTGAAGCCATAATTTACGTTGTTAATCGTAGTCGCTTTTTGTCTGGCTACGGCCTCGAGAATGTTGTCCATTACTTCAAGGTTGGATACTTCGAGCTCGACAATTCTTGTGGCGCGATAGCCTTCCTGATGGCGCTCATTGTTCTTATATTCATAATGGGGCTGCAGTTGCAGAGAGCCCGCATCAATACGGCTCAGTCCGGAGCGATGCGCTTCCAGTTCGGTTAACAGCATATCAACCGTCTGATCGACCTGACGCTTGGCATCAGCACCGGTCTCTTCAGTCCGGCGTACTTCAACATGAACCGTTGCCTGATCGGGTGGAAGGCTGGCTTCTCCCTTACCACTGACATTGAAATGAGCACCCGGCACGGCTTCCTGTGCCATAACACCTGTCGTCAGCGCTGACGCTAACAAAAACATTGTCGCCTTTTTCATTGCATACCTTCCGCATCATTTTCTTCGCATGATCTGCACCTGATTGTATCTCAGGCCAGGACCGGAAAACTTGACCAAGCGGTCTAAAAGTCGTGATTATGGGCCATAAATTTTATATCGATCTTGCAAGCTGGCTCAGGGAGTTCTTCATGCTGCATATCTGGGTAGATGCAGATGCCTGTCCGAATGTTATCAAAGACATTCTGTTTCGTGCGGCCGAGCGCACTCGTACTCCGTTAACGCTGGTTGCCAACCAGTATATTCGTACACCACCTTCCAAGCTTATTAAAGCAGTTCAGGTTGCCTCCGGGTTTGATGTTGCTGACAACCATATTGTTCAGCAGGCTCAAGAGGGTGATCTGGTTATTACTGCCGATATTCCGCTGGCTGCCGAGGTGATTGAGAAAAAAGCGCATGCCCTTAACCCGAGGGGGGAGTTTTACACTCCGGAGAATATTCGCCAACGGCTGAATATGCGGGACTTTATGGAACAGCTTCGCAGTTCCGGTGTGCAAACCGGAGGGCCTGCACCACTGGGTAAAAACGATCTTAAAGTCTTTGCAGATGCACTGGATCGTTTTCTGACCCGTCATAAAAAGAAATAACGCTCTCAGATCAGGAGAAAAACATTGTCATCTTAAAAGCTGTATTCAGTACCCCATAACAATAAAAACCTGAACCCAACAAGAAATACAAAAATCAGGACTTACAATGCGCTTAACTCAGGCAATTGAGCATAATGCTCAGGTTCGTGCCAATGAAACATCGACGCTGTGCAACGGCCGCAGCCACACATGGTCAGAAACCCGCAACAGAGTAGCCCGGCTGGCCAGCGGGCTACAGCAGGCAGGACTAGAGAAGGATGATCGTGTCGCTATCTTGTCTTTGAACTCTGATTATTATTACGAGTCATTTTTTGCTATCCCCTGGGCCGACGGCATTATTGTTCCGCTGAATATCCGCTGGTCTGTTCCTGAGAACATCTATGCATTGGAAGATTCGGGTAGTCGCTTTCTGATTATTGACGACACTTTTCTTTCAATAGCAGAACAGATTCTGGAGCGTACAGAGCAAGATATCACCCTGATTTATGCCGGAGAAAAAGAAACACCTGAGGGCATGTTATCGCTGAACCAATTAATTTCAGATAACGAGCCTGTTACCTGCTCCGGTCGGTCTGATGAAACACTCTGCGGAATTTTCTATACCGGTGGAACAACCGGCTTTCCCAAAGGCGTGATGCTGTCTCATCAGGCACTTTGGAGTAGCAGTGCAACCAGTATCACTAATTTTGATCTGGCCGGTGGCAACAACGAACTTTACCTGCATGCAGCCCCGATGTTTCATCTGGCCGATATCTGCATGTCTTACACCTCAACCCTGAGTGGTGTAGCTCAGGCTTTTATTCCTGCATTTACACCGGAAGGTACCATTCGGGCCATTGAAAAATATAAAGCGACCTACGCCCTGCTGGTACCCACCATGATATCCATGGTGATTGCTGAGCCGGCACTGGACAGTGCTGATCTGTCTTCTCTGAAAACGGTTATCTATGGTGCATCGCCGATTACAGAGTCAACGCTTAAAGTCGCCATGAGCAAGCTTCCCGGCGTTGGTTTTTATCAGGCCTACGGGCAAACAGAAATGGCTCCGATTGTTTCAGTACTACGGCCCGAGCATCACATACTGGAAGGAGAAGGCTCTAAATACCTGCGGTCTGCCGGTCGTCCATCATTCAGTGTGGATGTCAGAATTCTGGATGAAAATCATAATGAAGTGCCACAGGGCTCCGTAGGCCAGATCGTGGCCCGGGGGCCCAATAATATGCTCGGTTACTGGAACAAACCGAAGCAGACAGCCGAGGCCTTGGTTGATGGCTGGGTTCATACCGGTGATGCCGGCTATATGGATGAGGAAGGCTTCATCTATCTGGTTGATCGGGTCAAGGACATGATTGTGTCCGGTGGCGAGAATATTTTCTCGGTCGAGGTCGAAAATGCTGTTGCCAAGCATGATGCCGTACACGAAGTGGTGGTTGTCGGTATTCCTTCAGAGGAATGGGGCGAACAGGTTCATGCCATTGTACGACTGATGCCAGGTGAAACGGCTTCGGAAGATCAGCTAAAAGAACACTGCAAGGAGTGGATTGCAGGGTATAAATGTCCGCGCAGTATTGAGTTTCGCGATGAACCCTTCCCAATGACCGGGGCGGGTAAAATACGAAAAGTCGACCTCAGGGCTACTTACTGGAAGGATCAGGAGCGACAGGTTAATTAACTTCTGGTCAGCCACACACTATAAAAAAGCCGTGCATACGCACGGCTTTTTCAATCATCAGCAGTTTACTGCCGTTTTCTGTTGTCCCAGCACAGTGTCACGAATAACCAGATGCTGTTCGCACTTCAGGCGAGGACCATACCCGGATACCACCGCACCCGCAGCAGCACTGGCCAGATCACCCGCCTGTTGGAAGCTGTAGCCTGCAGTAATACCGTAAAGGAAAGCACCTGCGAACATATCGCCGGCACCATTAGTATCAATAGCTTTGACTTTAGCTGCTTCTACCTTCAGAACTTCAGTACCGTCATATACCAACGCACCTCTGGCACCCAGAGTAATAGTGAAGGTTTTGGCTATCTTTTTCAGTGACTCGATCGCTTCATTCAGGTCACGGGTTTCACCCCAGTGCAGCGCCTCTTCTTCATTGGCAAAAATCAGATCAACACCATCGCCAATCATTTCTTCCATTCCCGGGCGGAAGAATTTCACCATGGAGGGATCAGAAAGGCTCAACGCTGTTTTAACACCATGAGCTTCAGCATGCTTGCGAGCTTCTACTGCAGCAGCACGGCCACAGTCAGAAGTCACCTGATAGCCTTCGATATAAAGGTATTGGGAGTTTTGCAGTGCTTCTTTATCGAGGTCGACAACACTGACCGTTTCGCTGGCTCCAAGAAAGGTATTCATGGAACGTTCAGCATCAGGGGTGATCAGTACAAGACATTTGCCGGTTATCCCTTCGTCGCGCAGACCGCGGGTCTCAACACCGGCATTGTTCATATCTTCAAGGAAGAAGTCGCCATTATTATCTGTAGCGACACGGCAGGAATAAAAAACGTTACCACCAAAACAGCTGGCAGCAATGGCTGTATTTGCACCGGATCCACCACATGCTCTGTTATATGCAGAACAGTCGCCCCCAATTGCAGCTACCAGTTCATCGCGTCGGGACTGATCTACCAGTGTCATCAATCCTTTTTCGACATTGTTGGCTTGGAGAAAGGCGTCACTAACCTGTATCTCGGTATCCACCAACGCGGCGCCAAGTCCGTAGACGTGATATTTTTTCATGTATCCGGGAATATGTGCGTTTTTAAAAAGCAATTTTGCCCGAGATGGGGGTAGGATGCCAAGGTTAGCACCCACATTAATGGCAGTATAAAGGCGGATCCGAAATCGGTTTTTCAGGTGCCGGTAACATAGCCTTCTTCGGTGTCAGCCAGCTTTCATTATTTCGCAGAGAAGATAAATAGAGAATTTCGAAATTATCCACAACAGATTTTCGTACCGCCGGTAATGCGAGAACTCTGCTTTGCCACTTCTTTATCTGTTCAAAATTATCAATCAGATCAATACCTTGAGATCTTGAAATAATATCTACCCGCATAAGAAAGGGTGCCCATGCGGCATCAACCAGGGACATTTCGCCCTCGAAAGGCGGGAGCTGGCTCATTCTCGATTCTATCTTGTGCAACCAGTCACTGAGTTCATAAATTGATTCCCGTGCTTCGTCTCTTGAGCTGGCGCGGCTGATTCGGTAGAGGTAACTGTTTGCAGTTGAAGCCTTACCTGCCATAACCCGATACAGTGCTTTCAGGGAAGGGTCATCAGGATACATGGAAGGTTTTGGATACTGTTCATCCAGAAATTCATTAATAACCTGGGATTCTGTCAGTACCTGATCTCCTGCAATTAAAACCGGCACCTGGCCGTCAGGGTTGATATCCAGAAACCAGTCCGGTTTATTGCGCAGATCAATCCACTCCACTGTATGTGGAACATGCTTGTGATTCAGCACCACCATAACCCGCTGGGCAAAAGGGCACAGGTTATAACTGACAAAGCGAAGGCTCTGCTCTTCATTCTTGTTTTCTTCTGCCTGAGCTGCTGATAGAAACAGTCCTGATAACAATAAAGTCAGTGCAATCTGCAATAAGCGGTTGGGCTTCATCAATCCCTTCACCTCACCAAAGTGTTAACTTCAGCTTAGCAGCAGAGACTAAATACAACCTTTACACTGCTGAGTATGCATCTATAAATCGAAACAGCCTTATTTAAAGCTAACATCTCTCCCAGCCTGAGTGCAGCAGATATGAAAGTTATCTTTATTCACGGGAACGGTGGCTGTACCGCCGAAATGCACTGGTATCCCTCCGTTGCTCAGCAACTGGAAGCCGCCGGGCTTGATGTCGTTCTAACAACCTTTCCAGATAACAAAGTCGCTCATATGAGTGTCTGGATACCTTTTCTTCGGGATGAGCTGGAAGCAGGAGACGATAGTATTCTGGTGGGCCACTCATCAGGTGCCGTAGCCTCTATGCGCTTTGCCGAGCAATACCTAATTGTTGGCAGTGTACTGGTGGCAGCCTGTTATACCGATCTGGACGATGAAAATGAAAAAGCCGGTGGCTGGTATGACAAACCCTGGGACTGGCAGCAGATAAAACAGAACCAGCAGTGGATTCTTCAGTTTGCTTCAACCAACGACCACTGTATTCCAATCTCTGAAGCACGTTTTGTTGCCAAAGCATTGAGTACTGAATACTTCGAATTTAACGACAGAGGACACTTTTCAGGCAGGGAAGGACATAACTTTGAATTTCCGGAATTAACCCAGGCATTACTGGAAAAGATACAGCCATAAAAAAACCCGCCAATAAGACGGGTTTTTTACTGCAAAGCAATACAAAGACAGTAGCTGTCTTATCGCTTGCCAAGCTTCTTGCGAACAGCCTGCAAGGTTCTGAGCTGGGCAGCAGCTTCAGCCAGACGTGCAGCAGCACGGCTGTAGTCAAACTCGCCATTCTGGTTGGCCAGTTCCTGTTCAGCACGCTTCTTGGCTTCTTCGGCAGCCGCTTCACTCATGTCCTCTGCACGCAGAGCTGTATCAGCCAGTACCTTCACACTGTTAGGCTGTACTTCAAGGAAGCCACCAGAGAGATAGAAAATCTCGTCTTCCTTATCATTCTGACAGATCAGGCGAATCGGACCTGGCTTCAATTCGGTCAGCAGCGGTGCGTGGCCCGGGCAGATACCCAGATCACCTGAAGCACCGGTGGCGACAACCATCTCAACCAGCCCGGAGAAGATTTCCTCCTCGGCACTTACAATATCGCAACGGACTGTAATCGCCATATTTTACCCCTGTATATCAGGCGTCATGGCGGGTGAACGCTTCACCCGCCATCCGCAATTACATGTCTTTGGCCTTTTCTACAGCTTCGTCGATGCTGCCGACCATGTAGAACGCCTGTTCCGGCAGACTGTCGTACTCACCGCTCAGGATGCCCTGGAAACCACGGATGGTTTCTTTCAGGGAAACGTACTTACCTGGAGAACCGGTGAAGACTTCCGCTACGAAGAACGGCTGGGACAGGAAACGCTCGATCTTACGTGCACGGGATACGGTCTGCTTGTCTTCTTCAGACAGTTCGTCCATACCCAGAATCGCGATGATGTCTTTCAGTTCCTTGTAGCGCTGCAGTACAGTCTGTACGCCACGAGCAACATCATAGTGCTCCTGACCGATTACCAGCGGATCCAGCTGACGAGAGGTGGAGTCCAGCGGGTCGATCGCCGGGTAGATACCCTTGGAAGCGATGTCACGGCTCAGTACTACAGTCGCATCCAGGTGCGAGAAGGTAGTCGCAGGAGACGGGTCAGTCAGGTCGTCCGCAGGTACGTATACAGCCTGGATGGAAGTGATAGAGCCAACCTTGGTAGAGGTAATACGCTCCTGCAGAACACCCATCTCTTCCGCCAGAGTAGGCTGGTAACCTACCGCAGAAGGCATACGACCCAGCAGCGCGGATACTTCGGTACCGGCCAGAGTGTAACGGTAGATGTTGTCTACGAAGAACAGTACGTCACGACCTTCGTCACGGAACTTCTCAGCCATGGTCAGACCGGTCAGCGCTACACGCAGACGGTTTCCTGGCGGCTCGTTCATCTGACCGTAAACCAGGGCAACTTTGTCCAGTACGTCGGATTCCATCATCTCGTGATAGAAGTCGTTACCTTCACGAGTACGCTCACCCACACCGGCAAACACAGAGAAACCACTGTGCTCGATCGCGATGTTACGGATCAGCTCCATCATGTTTACGGTTTTACCTACACCGGCACCACCGAACAGACCAACCTTACCACCCTTGGCAAACGGGCAGACCAGGTCGATTACCTTGATACCGGTTTCCAGCAGGTCGTTGGACGCTGCCAGTTCGGAGTAGCTAGGCGGCTCACGGTGAATAGAAGCACGCTCTTCTTCACCAATCGGGCCTTTCTCATCAATCGGAGTACCCAGAACGTCCATGATACGTCCCAGGGTTTTAGTACCTACCGGCACCTGAATCGGGGAACCGGTGTTGGTTACGCTCACACCACGGGAAACACCTTCGGTACCACCCAGTGCGATAGAACGCACGACACCATCACCCAGCTGCTGCTGGACTTCCAGTGTCAGATCCTTGCCGTCTACTGTAAGTGCGTCATACACTTCAGGCACGGACTCGCGCGGAAATTCTACATCGACAACAGCGCCGATGATTTGAACGATACGACCGCTACTCATGCTGTTTCCTCACCCTTATCTGAATATTTTTAGACGGCCGCCGCGCCGCTTACGATCTCGGAGATTTCCTGGGTAATCGCCGCCTGACGCGCCTTGTTATACACCAGCTGCAAATCATCGATCAGGTTGCCGGCGTTGTCTGTGGCGCTCTTCATGGAGACCATTCGCGCAGCCTGCTCACAGGCATTGTTTTCAACTACCGCCTGATACACCTGGGATTCGATATAACGAACCAGCAGACCGTCCAGCAGATGCTTGGCGTCCGGCTCATACAGGTAATCCCAGCCTTTTTTCAGTGACTCATCTTCATCCGGTACCAGCGGTAACAGCTGCAGCACCTGGGGAGTCTGGGTCATGGTGTTAACGAATTCGTTGTGAACAACGAACAGACGGTCGATATTGCCTTGTTCATAGCTGTCCAGCATGACTTTTACACCGCCGATCAGGTCAGCAATATTAGGCTCATCGCCAATATGTGTCAGTGCTGCAACAACATTGCCGCCGTAACTGCGGAAGAAGGAAACGGCCTTGCTGCCGATCAGGCAAAGATCAATCTCTGCACCCTGATCACTCCATTCCTTCATATTCTCTACAGTCTGCTTGAACAGGTTGGTGTTCAGGCCACCACACAGACCGCGGTCACTGGATACGATGATATATCCGACCTTTTTAACTTCACGTTCTTCCATGAAGCTGTGCTTGTACTCAGCACGGGCATGAGCCACATGGCCCACAACCTGGCGGATACGTTCGGCATAGGGACGGCTGGTCTGCATCCGGTCCTGAGCCTTACGCATTTTGCTCGCCGCCACCATTTCCATGGCGCTGGTGATTTTCTGCGTACTTTTAATGGACGTTATCTGCGTCCGTATCTCTTTTGCGCCTGCCATTTCGTTATCCTCAGCTGCAAGCTGTAAGGTTCGTTGCAGGTTGTCGTTTTCTATATAGAAGACACTGAACCTGCAACGAATGACTTACGGCTTATTACCAGGTCTGGGTGGCTTTGAACGCTTCAATTGCTGCCTTGAGGCCTGCTTCAATTTCACCGTTGTAATCGCCGGCTTCATTGATACGAGCCATCAGTTCGCTGTGCTCGGAGTTGGCATAGCTCAGCAGTGAGGCTTCGAAGTCGCCAACTTTCTTCAGTTCAACGTCTTCCAGATAGCCTTTTTCAGCTGCAAAGATAACCAGACCCATTTCAGCAACAGACAGAGGCGCATACTGCTTCTGCTTCATCAGCTCGGTAACGCGCTGACCGTGCTCCAGCTGTTTACGGGTCGCTTCATCCAGGTCAGATGCAAACTGGGCAAATGCCTGCAGTTCACGATACTGAGCCAGAGCCAGACGAATACCACCGCCCAGCTTCTTGATGATCTTGGTCTGGGCTGCACCACCTACACGGGATACAGAGACACCGGCGTTCATAGCAGGACGGATACCCGCGTTGAACAGGTCGGTTTCCAGGAAGATCTGACCGTCGGTAATGGAGATTACGTTGGTCGGTACGAACGCAGATACGTCACCGGCCTGGGTTTCGATGATCGGCAGTGCGGTCAGGGAGCCGGTCTTGCCTTTCACTTCACCGTTGGTGAACTTCTCAACGTATTCAGCGTTTACACGCGCTGCACGCTCCAGCAGACGGGAGTGGAGGTAGAATACGTCACCCGGGTAAGCTTCACGGCCCGGCGGACGCTTCAGCAGCAGGGATACCTGACGGTATGCCCAAGCCTGCTTGGTCAGGTCATCATAGATGATCAGGGCGTCTTCACCGCGGTCACGGAAGTATTCACCCATGGAGCAACCGGCAAACGGAGCCAGGTACTGCATTGCAGCAGGGTCAGCAGCGCCGGCCGCTACGATGATGGTGTTTTCCAGTGCACCGTGCTCTTCCAGCTTGCGTACTACGTTGGCGATAGAAGACTGCTTCTGGCCAATCGCAACGTATACACAGGTAATGCCGGAATCTTTCTGGTTGATGATGGCGTCAACAGCCAGAGCGGTTTTACCGGTCTGACGGTCACCGATGATCAGCTCACGCTGGCCACGACCAACCGGTACCATGGAGTCAACCGCCTTGTAACCGGTTTGTACCGGCTCATCAACGGACTGACGGGCGATTACGCCCGGTGCTACTTTTTCAATCGGAGAGGTCAGTTTGGTTTCAACCGGACCTTTACCGTCAATCGGGTTACCCAGTGCGTCAATTACGCGGCCCTTCAGTTCAGGACCAACCGGTACTTCCAGAATTCGACCGGTACATTTAACGCTCTGGCCTTCCTGCAGGCCCTTGTAGGAACCCAGTACTACTGCACCAACGGAGTCTTGCTCCAGGTTCAGCGCCATACCAAAAACGCCGCCAGGGAATTCAATCATTTCCCCGTACATAACGTCGTTGAGGCCGTGGATACGTACGATACCGTCAGAAACGCTGACGATAGTGCCCTCGTTACGGGCTTCGGATGACACTTCAAGGCTCTCGATTCGGCTCTTGATGATGTCACTGATTTCAGAAGGATTCAGTTGCTGCATGGCGGTTCTCTATTTTTTGCCGTGGCAGAAACGTTCACGGCTCAGGGCAGTGAATGGTTTCTGCACATAGCTGTAAGCGCTCAAGACCTTTTGCCTGCCCCCGAGATTATGACTGTCTCGAGGTGGCGGTGTATTACACACGCTCTCAGCGGCTTGTATTCCAGGGATTAACAGTTATTTGGTCAGTGTCTTTTGGTGCACTGACAGCGACGCCTCAGGCGTCGACTGCTTCTGCCAGCTTATGCAGCTTGCCCCGGATACTGCCATCAATCACCAGATCTCCGGCCTTGATGACGAGGCCTCCGATCAGGTCGCGATCCTGCTCGAACTGCAGGTTCACTTTGCGTCCCAGGCGCTTGCCCAGTTTTTCCGCCAACTTGTCCTGACTGGCAGAGTCAACCGGATAGGCCGCTGTCACGTTTACGTCTACGCTCTGCTCATGCTTGGTTTTCAGCAGCTCGAACTGTTCTGAAATATAAGGCAGGAGCGGCAGACGGCCATTTTCAGACAGGGTATGAATAAAATTCTGTCCCTGCTGGTTCAGGCTATCGCCACAGATTTCGATAAAAGCGCCAGCACGCTGACTGCTGGTCAGTGCCGGATTACCCAACACCTGTTGCACGGTTTCGTTCCGCCCCACCGCTGCGCTGACCGACAGCATGTCGGCCCACTCAGCAAGGACACCGGCCTCAAGTGCATATTCAAACGCCGCCCGGGCATAAGGTCTGGCAACGGTGGTCTGTTCCATTGGTACGCCCCGTTACAGTTCTGCGGCAAGCTGGTCAATCAGCTTGCTGTTAGCGGCCTGGTCAATTTGCTGACCCAGAATTTTTTCTGCACCAGTGACTGCAAGTACTGCAACCTGGGCGCGAAGTGCTTCACGGGCACGGTTGGCTTCCAGCTCAATATCAGCCTGGGCAGCTGCCTTGAGTCGTTCGCCTTCTTCTCGAGCCTGGTTTTTTGCTTCTTCTACAATCTGAACAGAGCGACGGTTCGCTTGTTCGATGATTGCCTGAGCCTGCTCTTTGGCTTCGCGCAGTTCACCGGCAGCTTTTTGCTGTGCCAGTTCCAGATCAGTACTGGCGCGGTCAGCTGCGGCCAGACCGTCAGCAATTTTTTTCTGTCGATCGTTCAGCGCCTGCATCATTGGTGGCCATACATATTTCATGCAGAACCACACAAAGACGGCGAAGGCTATCGTCTGACCAATCAGGGTTGCATTGATGTTCACGCCAACACCTCGTGTTTCAGTTAATGTCGTTTACTCTCAAAGCAGAGTTCTGGCAGTGACTTGATCGATTATTTCTCTGTAAACAGGATTCACAGTTTTTAATGGACTTCACTGCCAGACATTAACGTCTACTTATTTCACCAGATCAATGAACGGGTTAGCGAAGGTGAAGAACAGAGCGATACCTACTGCGATCATCGGTACGGCGTCAAGCAGACCAGCAACGATGAACATTTTGGTTTGCAGCATTGGCGAGATTTCTGGCTGACGTGCAACGCCTTCCAGGAATTTTCCACCCAGCATGCCGAAGCCGATAGCTGTTGCCAGAGCAGCCAGACCAAGCATTACTGCTACGCCAATTACAGTCAGACCAACTACAAATTCCATATTTCCTCCCGACTTTTATATGTCGTGTGATGGTGTCAGATAAAAAAGTTTATTTACGGGTTATCAGAGACTTAATGATCTTCATGCGCCATGCTTAGATAAACAATGGTCAGTGTCATAAAGATATAAGCCTGCAGGGTAATGACCAGAATATGGAACACCGCCCAGCCAAAATGCAGGGGAAGCTGTAAATAACCGATCAGGGCAATCAGAATAAACAGCAGTTCACCAGCATACATGTTGCCAAACAGACGCAGTCCGAGAGAGATCGGCTTGGCAACCAGGGTTACAAATTCCAGCAGGAAGTTGAACGGCACCAGAATCGCCTGAACCACTTTGTTCGGGCTGTTAAACGGGTGCAGTGTCAGCTCGCCTACAAATCCACCAATTCCTTTGATCTTGATGGAATAGAAAATAACCAGTAAAAACACGCTCAACGACATCCCCAGAGTGATATTGGGGTCGGTTGAAGGTACGACCTTCATATAAGGAATGCCAAGCAGTGCCGACAGGCCAGGGATCCAGTCCACAGGAACCAGGTCCATCAGGTTCATCAGGAATACCCAGACGAAAATAGTCAGAGCCAGTGGTGCAATCAGCCCACTCTTGCCATGAAAGGTATCCTTAACACTGCCGTCTACCATTTCGATAACGGTTTCAATGGCATTCTGCAGTCCACCGGGAACGCCACTGGTAGCTTTCTTGGCAACACTGCGGAACAGGATGACAAAAATGGCACCCAGCAGAATAGACCAGAACATGCTGTCCAGATGAATTGCCCAGAACCCCATCGCTTTAGCTTCAGCTGCACCATGGGCAATGGTCCAGGTGGGCTCGGTTACGATCGAGCCGTCATACCGCTCAAAACCTTCAGGCAATTTGCCATACGTCAGGTTTTGCAAGTGGTGCACTATATATTCGGTTGCTGTCGGATTTTCACTTGCCATGCTTATTCCAGCTTCAGTTTTTTAATCGCTCATAACCGATCACGAAGACCGTTGCGTCGTTATCGGAGGGCTACCCGCTGCTGTGGTCGTCTTACCTTTAATAAAAAAGGCGCTACCCAGTAAACGGCCTGTCCAAGCATGAACATGCCAAACAACACCGGAGTATTGAGTGGTTTGACCTGAGTAAAAACCAGAATAAAAGCAGCGATTGTCAGCAGAAACTTGCCTGCTCCGCCTTTATAAAAAGAATTGATAATCTCTTTGGCAGCACGTGCACCAGTGTAGCGGAACGTTTGTCTCACCATCCATATGTTCGGAACAACACATATCATTCCACCTAGCAGGGCAGAGTATGCGGCAACATGGCCTGCGGGAAGCAGAATAGCCGCAATAATCACTGTCATCACCGCCTGCACGAATACCACTCTGTATACAGGTGGCTTCTGCAAATGAGGCATCTGCATAATTCCTGAGCTACCTCCCTGATTGCCACTCTCCTGGGGGCATATCAGTTGTGTGTTCTCTCTAAGCTTCTTATTGCTTTACTCTGCCATTCTTTATTTGACGGCGTTGCGGCCGGCATTATATGAGTATTACTGCTTATATTCAATACCGGCAATACTAAACCTGTCTGTATAAATGCAAATTTCTGCGCGATACAGTTACGAATCAAACAAAAACACAGCATGCTGCCACAGCTATGCTACCTTGTTTTACTGACTATCAAACAAACCCCAACCGGCGCCGGCCGCGGTATCCCCGACAATTAATCACCACAAACACAATTGAGGATGCTACTGCTGTGGATGTAGGCACTCGACTGAAAGCCCTGCGAATAAAGCACAATTTATCCCAAAGGGAACTGGCAAAACGTGCAGGTGTAACCAACAGCACCATTTCCATGATTGAAAAAAATAATGTCAGTCCATCGGTCAGTTCATTAAAAAAAGTGTTGGACGGTATTCCCATTTCAATGGTGGATTTCTTTTCCATGGAAGTAGAAGAGACCAGTCAGGTAATTTATTCCCGTGAAGATATGATTGATGTGGGTGCCAGTGGAATAACCATGAATCTTGTAGGGAAATCATTTCCCAATCGAGCCATGTCATTTCTTGAAGAAATCTATGAACCGGGTGCTGGTACCGGAGAAGAATTGTTAAAGCATGATGGAGAAGAAGCCGGGATTGTGCTGGAAGGGCAGATTGAAATAACCATTAATGGTGAGGTGTACCGGCTTTCTGCAGGGGAAAGCTATTATTTTGAAAGCACTAGGCCCCATCGTTTTCATAATGCATCATCTGAGTCTTGTCGTTTGATTAGTTGCACCACACCTGCTGGTTTTTAGACTAACCTGTCTATCTTTCACTTCTGTATTTCTTTTTTGTATTGGACTGGGCTGTCAGCTCAGTCTTTCTATCATTTTGAGTACAAAGCACTAACACGAGGTTACTAATGAGTAAGTCAAACGTGTTATCAGTTTTTTTCAGGAATTTTCTCCAGCCAGTTTCAATAACTCTTTCTCTTTTCCTGCTATTCCTTTCCAGCAATACTTTCGCAGTCATAACAGCAGCCAAAATAACAGAGCTGTCAGCTCCGTCTATGGATAAAGCCTCCTTGTCTCTTACAAAAACAGACGAGCCCGTATCAGGTATTGTTTCTCAGCAATATTCCTTTCTCTACAACCATTCAGTTCTTGCAGAATCCGGATTCCAAGCTTCAGGTACAGAAGGCACTTTAGAAAGTTTTTGTCGAGACGTAACACTTCTTAAGCACTCTCAATGGGCTGGAGATACGCTTATTCTTGTCCTGAATTCGTCGGATGGTTGTGCCGGACACCTGCAACCGGAAAAAGTGTACACAGCTTTACTCGAGCTTCTCGGCCATGAAGTGCTGGGAAAAACCTTCGCTTTAGCCACAATTTCCAATCTGCTACCGGAGGTAGCTATGTGCGGCTCCGAGGCTATCACAAAAGCTTTGGCTAAAATGCAAAACGCTTGGTCTCTCATTCAAAGAAGAGACGATGACGAAAACGCAAAAAAAATGCCTGAAATGCAAATAATTGCAGCCTTAAGAGCACTGATCGACCTGCTAGCTTCCCAACACAGTATTTCTCCCAAACATATCTGGATAGCGGGTTATCAGCCCTTTGGAAGAGTTGCACTGCTGGCCAGAGCAATTCCTAGTGTAGATAGAGTGATTCCCATAGCATACGAGCGAAGTGGTCTTACAAACGGACTTAAGCGTGTTATCGGCTCAGGTCAAGTGAAAGAAGGGCTAAGAGCAGTAGCAAAAGCAGTGATTAACAATACTCAAGAAGAAGGAAGTTCTTTCTGGGATAATATCCCTGGAGTCAAGCAAGTCAGAGCCGGAGCCAAGCGGCTTTTAAGTTCCAGTGAAAAGCCTGTACTGCTAGCCCTCCTTGAGCAACTAGAAGATGAGGAGAGAGCTCAGTTCATTCTTGAGGTCACACAACCTTATCACTGGCATGCTCCTGATGTTGTTGAGTTTTCAATGTTATGTACTCACTTCCTCGAGAATTTAGAAGAGCCAGCAGGAGTTGATGGAGAGCACCGTGCAGACTTTCGCATTTATGTACAAAAGCAGGAAGGTGATCTCGATGAACGGGATGTTATTGAAGCGCTCAGGTGCTCTATGTTGCAAAAGCTTACGGAATTAAAAGCACCTTATGATCTTAAGCAAACCTCATCATGGGGTTTTACAAGGACAGCAAGAGTTAAAATACCCAAACAAGACCCTACCTTCGCCAGAATTAGTTTGATGGGCAAAACTAAAGGGGCTACTCCTCTTCCCGATCCAGTAAATAATTCAATTTTCAAGGAAGAAAGCTCTGATGGCTCCTGTCGGGTTTATCAAAGTGAATTCGATAAAGGTATCTATCCCATATACGTGGATGGGCACTATGAATACGAAGGTGTTCAAGGCCGCTTGTCCAGCCAGCTCTTACCTATCGACTCATACTGAATCATGAGAGATGTGGTTTAATGCAGCTTTAACCTGGGTTGTGTCGAACGCTCAAGCAAATCCCTGAGCAACAAAAAAGCCGTACGACGCTTTCCATATAAAGTAAGCTGGTGCATGCGATAAAGAGAGATATAAAACATTCGCGCCAGCTTACCCTCAATATTGATATTTCCGGTCAGACTGCCCATCAGGTTACCCACTGCTGAACGGTTACTAAGAGAAACCAGTGAACCGTAATCCCGATAACAATAGGCTTTGGGTTCTTTTCCTTTTAATACCAGGTTTGCAAGCGATTTTGTCAATAGCGATGCCTGCTGGTGTGCAGCCTGAGCTCTGGGGGGCACGGTAAAGTCATTGCCTTTTTTGTCCTTTATCGTGCAAGAGGCGCAGTCACCAAAGGCATAAATATTATCATCCATCGTCGTTTGTAATGTTGGCTTCACCAGCAGCTGATTCAAACGATTAGTTTCCAACCCGCCAAAGCCAGCCAGGAAAGAAGGTGCCCTGATACCGGCAGCCCAGACTTTAAGGTCTGCTTCAATCACTTCTCCACCATGAGTTTCCAGCCCTTCAGCTGTTACCTGACTAACCAGAGTGTTCAGATGAAGACGGATATTCATCTTTTGCAGTTCCTGCTGAACCCCGTTACTGATGCGCTCAGATAACACCGGTAAAACCCGGTTGGCACCTTCAATCAGGTTAATTTCAACATTATCTGCGGTGATGGCATCCAGCCCCCACTCGGTTAACTCTTCCGAGGCATGACGCAGCTCTGCAGCCAGCTCTACACCGGTAGCACCGGCACCGATAATGGCAATTCTCAGTTTTTGTTGTTCTGCTGACTCACTTTGAGCCCGAAAATACCGGCTCAGCAATCTGGCATGAAACTGTTCGGCCTGCTCACGGCTATCCAGAAACTGACAGTGCTCAGCTGCACCTTTGGTTCCAAAGTCGTTGGTTTTGCTGCCTATCGAGATCACCAGCGTGTCGTAAGCTAGGTCACGGGCAGTACCGATTGGATTACCTTTCTTATCTTGAGAGGGCTCTATCTGGATAGTTTTGGTATCACGGTTAATACCAGCCAAACGGCCAGGAACAAAGGAGAAATTATTCCAGCGCGCCTGAGCCATATAGCTCAGCTCATCATCAAAGGAATTCAGAGCACCGGAAGCGACTTCATGCAGCAGCGGCTTCCAGATATGGGTCATATTGGCATCAACCAGCGTCACCCGGCATTTATTCCGGTGATGTTTCATTTTACGCCCCAGCCGGGTTACAAGTTCCAGGCCACCGGCTCCACCTCCAACAACAATAATATGATGTGGCCGGTTCTGTTCTTCACTGACGGTTTTGTCCTGCACCTCGAACTCCTTTAAAAGAAGCTGATCCTGATAATTGTATTTATTAGGTTGCCGCCGAAAGTCAGTCGGGCGGTTACAAAGCAAAAACTACAGTCCAAAAAGATAGACTAAAAAACAGATACAGAATGGTATTTAGCAGGGCAGGAGAGAAATATCACCAGCTTCTGCCCCTCACTTTTCAGCTTAGGGCAGAACGACTACTGATGTAAAAGGAAGGAAATCACCAGACGCTTAGTTGATATGCTCCAATACACCATCCAGCTCATCCAAGCTGTTGTAGCTGATGACCAGCTTGCCTTTGCCTTTAGCGGTATGCTGAATGGATACCTGAGCGCCGACCCGGTCTGACAGGTCATCCTGCAATTTGCGGATATTCGGATCAACACGCTGTTTGGTGCCTTTCTTTTTGTTTTCCTTTTCCTGCAACAGGCGTCTGACCAATGCTTCGGTCTGACGTACAGACAGCGCCTTGGCAACCACCATTCGGGCCGCTTCCAGCTGAGTGCCGGCATCCAGTGACAGCAGGGCACGGGCATGGCCCATTTCCAGATCACCATGTTCCAGCAGTTTCTGGACTTCCTGTTTCAGGTTGGTCAGGCGCATCAGGTTGGCAACCGTTGCCCGGGACTTGCCCACAGCTTCTGCTACCTGCTGCTGAGTCAGTTCAAACTCCTTTTGTAATCTGACCAGCGCCAGCGCTTCTTCCATCGGGTTAAGGTCTTCCCGCTGGATATTTTCAATCAGCGCCAGTGCAATTGCGGTTTCATCCGGCACATCACGAATGACCGCCGGAATAGAGTCCAGCCCGGCGAGCTGGGTTGCACGCCAGCGCCGTTCACCGGCAATAATTTCATAACGGTCTGCAGAAACTGGACGAACAACAATGGGCTGCATCACGCCCTGGCGACGGATCGAGTCAGCCAGCTCTTCCAGTGCTTCCGGTCGCATATCCCGACGCGGCTGATACTGGCCGCGTTGAATAAACTCTACCGGCAGGTGCTGCAGTTCATTATCTGAAACCGGTTTATCTGCCGTTGCAGACTTTTCTGCAACAACTTTCGCCTGCTCGGTCGAAACCAGTGCCACAGCTTCATCAACTGATGCTGCCAGTTTGGCACTTCCAACCAGAGATCCGAGTCCTTTGCCTAAGCGTTTTTTTACCATGATGTCAGTTATCAGCTTGCGTTCGCAGTTGCAGGCTTAGCCTGTTTTTTCTCTGCCTTTTCCTGTCGCCGGATCAATTCACCAGCCAGCGCCAGATAGGCGATCGCACCGCGGGAATGTCGGTCATGCTTCAAAACCGGCCGGCCAAAACTCGGGGCTTCTGCCAATCGTACATTACGGGGAATCACCGTGCGATAAACCTTGTCACCAAAGTGGTGAATCAGTTCACGGGATACTTCGGTGGTCAGGCTGTTACGTGGGTCGTACATCGTTCGCAGCAGACCTTCAATATGCAGCTTGGGGTTTACGGATGAAGCGATACCATTAATGGTTTCCATCAATGCTGTCAGACCTTCCAGTGCATAATATTCACACTGCATGGGAATAATTACGCCTTCGGCTGCAACCATGGCATTGACGGTCAGCATATTGAGTGAAGGCGGGCAGTCGATCAGCACATAATCATAGATGCGCCCGACCTTTTTTAAAGCCTTCTGCAGCTGATGTTCGCGATCATCGATTTCCATCAGCTCGACTTCAGCCGCCGTCAGGTCAGCATTTGATGGTAAGACATCAAATCCGGCTTCCGGGGTTGGATAAATAGCATCTTTGATGGTGCACTGGTTGGTCAGCACATCATAAACCGAGCGTTCCAGCGCATGCTTGTCGATGCCGCTCCCCATAGTGGCATTGCCCTGGGGATCCATATCAACCAGCAATACACGACGCTTGGTCGCGACCAGTGAAGCTGCCAGATTGACGCAGGTTGTTGTTTTACCCACGCCCCCTTTCTGGTTGGTTACTGCAAGGATTTTTGCCACGTTTGTTCTGTAACCTGATCAGAATGATGGATGTGCCATGAGCCTGCCTGTTGGATATTTCTCGACAGGTTTTTTTGTCCTCTCATGGCTGCTTACAGAGGCAACTCTGCGCTGCTCTCAATGATTAATCAGCGGCGAAGAATGACCAGATGGCGTTCTCCATCACAATCCGGAACCCTCAACTCATCACAGGTTTCCAGTTTGATGTCAGGCCAGCGCTGATGCACTTTGGCCAGCTCATCCTGTGGATAAACACCTTTCATCGCCAACCAGCATCCATTTTCGTCCAGCAGATGCTCGGTCCACTCAATCATATCCTCCAGTGCACTGAATGCGCGGGAGGTAATACAGTCGTAGCGCTCGGACGCAGGTCTTGCCTCAACCCGGTCATTTAACACGGTAACATTATCCAGCCCAAGGGTCAGCTTGACCTGAGTAAGAAAGCGGGTTTTCTTGCCATTACAGTCAAGCAGGGTGAAATTCAGATCGGGCCGCACAATCGCCAGAATCATTCCGGGCAGTCCCGGACCAGTACCTACATCCAGAACACGTCCTTCCTTTATATACCCGGTAATACTCAGGCTATCCAGCAGATGCTTGGTCACCATCTCTTCCGGATCACGAATGGCCGTCAGGTTATAAGCCTTGTTCCACTTCTGTAACAGCTCCAGATACTGCATCAGTCCGGCAATAGCCTGTTCTGATAAATCCAGTTTCATTGCTGCAATACCGGCACGCAGCCGCTGCTCCAGTACTGGCTGGCTCTGCAGATTATTCACGCAAGGTTACCCAAATATTGGTTTGAGGAAGGAAAAACTGGCCTCGAGTTTAAGGGATGCACAGTGAGTTATCTACTTTGTCGACTCAAACAAAAAGACCACGGCAAGACCAATAAAACCATAAATACAAATATGGTTTTATTGGTTTTAAAAATATTAAATTGTATAAATAATGATCAGGTGGTGATCAAAAAACGATCAGTAGAGCCTTAAAATAGAAAGCTTGGCAGTCATACGAAATACGATATTGGTACTTTTGTTTTATCGACTAAAACACCCCAAATTGGAGCAAAAAGCGAAAAATACCCGGAAAGACAAAAAACTCTGGAAATACACTGCAAAAAAGTCAGCAAAACACGCTCAGAAAGCCCAGTAAAAAAAGGACAGATAATTCAGTTTTCTCGAAAAGGGCTAACAGCAAAAATTAAATCACCACTTAAAATGTGTTTTTGTATTTATCTCTGAAAGTTCTGTGACTTGCTGTAGCTGCTTTTAAAATTATTTCTGGATCTGCTCTCTATAAATGCTATCTATAGATACTTTTTGTAGCAGTACGAGCAAACACAAATATCATTAAATGCAACGTTGGTTCTAAATATAAGAGTAGACAAAAATTCGCGATCTAAATTTTATTTTTGAAATTTTTCTAATAATAAAAAGATAACTTTATTGCTCTTTGCCTTAATAATTTTTCTTGTAAGGTAGAAAGCTATTTATACAGATTAAAAACAATACAGCTTTATTTTTTACATAAAAAAAGCGTGATAGTTAGAACTATCACGCTTTCACAATTTTATTTAAACGACTTACGCCCACTTTTTCAAATGAATCAAAAGCAGTGATATGGCAGCCGGTGTTACACCAGGAATACGGGATGCTCTACCCAGTGTTTCCGGTTGTGCTTCAATCAGCTTTTGTCTGACTTCATTAGACAGGCTGGTAATGGCAGCATAATCGAAGTTTGTCGGCAGTTTGGTTGCTTCATGACGGCGCAGTTTTTCAATTTCGTCCGCCTGACGGTCGATATAGCCCTGATATTTGGCCTTGATTTCAACCTGCTCTGCGACCTGACGGCCCACCAAAGTCGAGTTATCCAGAACTTCACCTGTTGCATCACAAATATCGGCATAACCCAGCTCGGGACGCTTCATCAGTTCCATCAGGCTGTATTCACGCTGCAACTTGTTATCCAGTTTTGGCTGCAGCTTGTCTGCCTGTTCAGTGCCCGGGTGCACAAAAGTAGTACTTAGACGTTTGACTTCCTGCTCGATACCTTCCTGTTTGGCACAGAAAACTGACCATCTTTCGTCGTCTACAAGGCCCAGTTCACGGCCCTTTTCAGTCAGGCGCAGGTCGGCATTATCTTCCCGCAGAATCAGGCGGTATTCTGCCCGGCTGGTGAACATTCGGTAGGGTTCCTGGGTACCGTTGGTGATCAGATCATCCGCCAGAACACCAATATAAGCTTCATCACGGCGAGGACACCATGCGTCCTTGTCCAGTGCTTGCAGAGCAGCGTTCATACCCGCCAGCAGACCCTGTGCACCAGCTTCTTCATAACCGGTGGTACCGTTGATCTGACCGGCAAAGAACAGGCCGTTAACAAAGCGGGTTTCCAGAGAATATTTCAGGTCGCGCGGGTCAAAGAAGTCATACTCAATAGCATAACCCGGTCGTGTGATATGCGCGTTTTCAAAGCCCTTGATAGAACGAACCAGCTCAATCTGCACATCAAACGGCAAGCTGGTAGAGATGCCGTTGGGATACAGTTCATGTGTCGTCAGACCTTCCGGCTCGACAAAAATCTGGTGTGAATTCTTGTCGGCGAAACGCATGATTTTGTCTTCGATGGAAGGACAGTAGCGGGGGCCCACACCTTCAATCACACCGGTGTACATCGGTGAACGGTCCAGTCCACCACGAATAATATCGTGGGTACGTTCGTTGGTATGAGTAATAAAACAGCTTACCTGCTGCGGATGTTCATCCTGACTGCCCAGATAGGACATCACCGGTGTCGGGGTATCACCCGGCTGCTGTTCCATCACGGAGAAATCGACACTGCGGGCATCAATACGTGCCGGAGTACCGGTTTTCAGGCGTTCAACCCGGAAAGGCATTTCGCGCAGTCGGTGTGCCAGAGCAATCGCAGGCTGGTCTCCGGCACGGCCGCCAGGATAGTTTTGCAGACCAATATGAATATGACCGCCAAGGAAGGTTCCTGCGGTCAAAACCACACTGTTGGCGTGGAACTTGAGCCCCATAGCAGTGACCACACCACGAACCTGCTCACCTTCGACGATCAGGTCATCCACAGCCTGTTGGAATATCCACAGGTTAGGCTGGTTTTCCAGTGTTTCACGCACATAGGCTTTATACAGCGCACGGTCAGTCTGGGCCCGGGTCGCTCGTACAGCAGGTCCCTTGCGGGCATTGAGAGTGCGAAACTGGATACCGGCATGATCGGTTGCCCGGGCCATAACACCACCCAGCGCATCAATCTCTTTTACCAGATGGCTTTTGCCAATCCCGCCAATGGCCGGATTGCATGACATTTGTCCCAGAGTATCAATATTGTGGGTCAGCAACAGGGTTTTGACGCCCATGCGGGCTGCGGCCAGTGCAGCCTCGGTACCGGCATGACCACCACCAATAACAATTACGTCAAATCGTCCAGGATAATCCACAGCGACTCTTTACCTCTGGCTTTCAATAGCTTATTCGAAGAATTCGGGCGCGTAGTATACCGGCAGTGGATTCGACTGGCTAAAAATTCACCACTCGGTTTTTCACACAGTTTCTTCCACAGTCCACAACTGACCTGCGTTTGCGCCCTGATTTTTCTGGTACTTGTTGACAGTTTGTGTGGGTAAGCACTTTTTTTTCTTATAAATCATATAGGTAGATATTGAATAACCCTGTCACTAAACCGTGAGGAAACGGTGCTTATCCTGTTGCCAGAAGTGGATAAGTTATTTCATCCACAAACCTATGCACAAATGCTTATCCCCCCGTTTTCCACCGCCTTACCCACACCCATTTTCTGTACACCGGCTTCACACAAGGGATCAACAAGGTTCACACAAGTTGATAACAACTTGGTGTGAATGTTCCATATAGTGTGAATGTCCTAGTGGATAACAGGTGAATAAGGCGTGAATAGTGTGTAATAACGTGGGTATGCTGTGTATAAGCTGTTCCAAACAGGTGAAAAAAAGCCCGCAGTCATGCTGCAGGCCTTGATGGTAAAGGCTATCCACAAGGGATAACTTTTTTCCTTAAGTTAGCGGTATTTAGACTTAATCCACATTCAATACTGGAAAAGCTGTGGATTACTTGCCAATACAGAATGAAGTGAAAATTCTGCCCAGCAAATCATCACTGCTGAACTCACCGGTAATTTCACCCAGAGACTGTTGTGCCAGTCGTAAATCTTCAGCTAACAGTTCTCCAGCACTGGAACCCAGCAACTGCTCCTGTCCGGTCAGAAGATACTTTCTGGCCTGTTCCAGTGCTTCGATATGACGTCTGCGGGCACTGAAGGAGCCCTCCACGGTACTGCTGAAACCCATGCAGGACTTGAGATGCTGGCGCAGCAAATCAACGCCGGCACCACTGTCAGCTGAAAGCCTGATCACAGCCAGATCATCGTTTTCAGCAATGGCTGCAGTTTCATCATTCAGGTCAATCTTGTTGCGAATAACAGTGATTTTTTCACCGGCTGGCAGTTTATCGACAAACTCCGGCCAGATGGTGTGAGGGTCTTCAGAATCCGTTGTAGTCGCATCGACCATAAGCAATACCCGGTCAGCCTGGCTTATTTCGTCAAATGCGCGGGAAACACCAATTTGCTCTACATAGTCATCACTGTCCCGCAGGCCTGCCGTATCGATGATATGCAGCGGCATGCCGTCAATGTGAATATGTTCGCGCAGTACATCCCGGGTGGTACCGGCAATATCAGTCACAATCGCAGTATCCCGTCCGGCCAGCGCATTAAGCAGGCTGGATTTGCCAGCATTGGGGCGGCCGGCAATTACCACGGTCATACCATCACGCATAATCGCGCCCTGATGTGCTTCCTGAAAAACCTGCTCCAGATTGTCGATAACCTGCTGCAGATCGCGCTCAACCTGCCCATCAGCCAGGAAATCAATTTCTTCCTCAGGGAAGTCGATAGCGGATTCAACGTAGATTCGCAGCCGGATCAGCGCTTCAGTCAATTCATGTACCCGCTTCGAGAATGCACCCTGCAGCGTCCGCACTGCATTGCGCGCAGCCTGTTCTGAAGTACTTTCGATAAGATCCGAAATAGCTTCCGCCTGAGCCAGATCGAGTTTGTCATTAAGAAAAGCCCGCTCACTGAATTCGCCCGGGCGCGCCAGACGTGCTCCAAGGCCCGTGACGCGTTTTAGCAGCCGATCCATGATAACCGGGCCACCATGTCCCTGAAGCTCCAGTACGTCTTCACCTGTGAACGAGTGAGGGCCTTTGAAGAACAACGCCAGCCCTTCATCGATTATTTCACCGTCCTCGCCCATAAACGGCCCGTGATGCGCATATCGGGGTTTGAGGGGTGTCGCAATAATGGCGTCCGCTATTTGCGCTACAGCAGGCCCTGAGACCCGCACAATACCGACTCCACCCCGGCCTGGCGGAGTAGCAACAGCAGTAATGGTGTCTTTGGAGAGGGCTGACAGCTCAGACATATGCAAGTACTTACTATCGTTAAATTTATTAAAAAACCTGATTCAAAAAATATCTGACAGTCAATCACACGACTTATCAGCATGATCAGGCTTCAGCAGAATCAAAAAGTGAGGGGAAGGATACCAGATACAGAAAAGGCGTGACTTTCGCCACGCCTTTTCTGTGATATTCGGGTTCAGGAACAAACCCTACAGGTCAGCTTCAAGCGTTCGGATCGGCTTCAATCTGACGGGTAATAATCCACTGCTGCAGAATGGACAGCAGATTGTTAACTACCCAGTACAGTACCAGACCAGCCGGGAACCACAGGAAGAATACAGTGAAGATAACCGGCATCAGTTTCATCACCTTGGCCTGGGTCGGATCCGGAGGTGTCGGGTTCAGCAGCTGCTGAACGAACATGGAAGCACCCATGATCAGCGGCAGGATGAAGTACGGGTCCATCTGGGACAGATCGGTAATCCAGCCCATCCACGGTGCCTGACGCAGTTCAACAGACTCCAGCAGTACCCAGTAAAGTGCGATGAATACCGGCATCTGTACCAGAATCGGCAGACAGCCACCCATCGGGTTCACTTTCTCTTTCTTGTACAGCTCCATCATCGCCTGAGACATCTTCTGGCGGTCGTCGCCGTACTGCTCTTTCAGGTTCTGAATCTTCGGAGTCAGCTTGCGCATCTTGGCCATGGAACGGTAGCTGGCAGCAGACAGCGGGAAGAAGGCACCCTTCACCAGTACGGTCAGCAGGATGATACTCCAGCCCCAGTTACCGATCAGCGCGTGGATGGTCTGCAGCAGCCAGAACAGCGGCTGGGAAATAAACCACAACCAGCCGTAGTCTACTGTCAGCTCCAGACCTTCGGCCAGTTGTCCCAGATCTTTCTGAGCCTTCGGACCAACGTACAATACAGCCCCGGTTTCAACAGACTGGTCAGGCTGAACCCGTACCGCGCTGTCGTAGAAGCCGACGATGTGGTTACCATCAGAGGCATTGCGGGTTGTATAGGTATGCTGTTCGTTCTGGGTCGGTACCCAGGCAGTCACGAAGTAGTGCTGCAGCACTGCAGCATAACCGCCTTCCACAGTGTCCTTGAACTGGGATTTGCTGAACTCGTCAAACGGCAGCTTCAGGTATGGCTTTTCGCTGCTGCGAACCGCAGCACCCAGGTAAGTGCTGACGCCACCCATGCTGGAACCCTGCTGCTTGCTTGGGTCTTCGCTGTTGTCGCGCTTCAGCTGGGCATAGAAGTTAGCCTGCCAGGTTTTGTCAGTGGTGTTGTTGATCACATAATCAACTCGCACTTCGTAGGAACCGCGCTGCAGAGTGTAGCGCTTGATAATATCAACGCCGTTATCGTTCAGCTTCAGGTCAACAACCAGCTGCTGCTGGCCTTCGGCCAGTTCAAAGCTGGTTTTGTCCACAGCGTATACCGGACGGCCACGGCTATCCGGGCCATTGGCTCCGGCCAGACCACTCTGGGCGATAAAGTTGCGCTGGGCATTATCCTGCAGAATCACGAAAGGTTCAGGGCTGCCCTTCACCTGTGGATACTTTGGCAGGGCTGCAAATACGATATCACCACCGCGGGTATCGATTTGCAGTTGCAGGGCATCGGTAGTGATGTTTACCAGCTGCTCCCGCACGGCGGCAGAACTGTCATCAATAATACCGGTGCTGCTTTGCACGGAGGGAGCATCGGTAGCATTACCGACTTCAATGACCGGATCAGCCTGACGAAGTGTCTGGGATACGGGTACAGGTTCACGCTGGTGATAGTCTTCCTGCCATTGCTGGAGCGTGAGAACTCCAACAAGCACCAGCGCGCCAATCAAGAGCGTTCTTTGCAAATCCATGATTAACGGGCCGTTGTACAATCTTTACTGAGTGAAGTTTTTTCCTGGCCGGCTACACACGCTGAAGGGTGCTTGTTATTGCTACCGGGAACAGGGTCGAAGCCACCGGGGTGCCAAGGGTGACAACGCATTATACGCAAAAACGCGAGCTTGCCACCTTTCAGAAGTCCATATTCTTCAAGGGCCTGGTGAGCATAAGAGGAACAGCTTGGGTAAAAACGGCAATTTTTGCCCAGCAGCGGGCTGATTGCGTAGCTGTAAAAGCGGATCAGAAGCAGGAGCAGCCTTTTCATGGCATGTCACCCGTTCGTTTGAGGTGAGTTAGGAAACTCAACGTTTTATTAGACGAAAACCGGGTGGCCACGAGGGGCTGAATACAGATTTTCGTTGAACTATTTTTCGTTGAGCGATGGCTGCTTTGTGGATTGTTTGATAATCCGGCGCCACTGCTTTTCCAGCAATTGCTGAATAGCTGTGTTATCCAGCTCGTCGAGTCCACGTCGGGCCAGTACCACAAAATCTATCGCCCCCAGTTCATGTTGCCTGTGACGAAAGCTTTCCCTGATCAAACGTTTGACCCGGTTGCGATCGACAGCCAGACGAATATTTTTCTTGGCGATTACCAGCCCCAGCCTGGGGTGATCCCCTACTGCCGGCCTGGCCAGCACCAGAATCTGGCGGTGAGAAGACTTATAAGTCGCCCGCTGAAAGACGCGCTGAAAATCAGCCGCTTTCAGTAGTCGCAGACGACGACCGAACCCATATCCGGACATTACAGCGAAACAGCCCTGAATCCACTACGCGCTACCCATATCAGGCCACATGGGCCTGCAGGTAACGACAACATTCCACAGTAACCGAACAGGTGCACTGTGAACGTAATACCTGAAAACATCGGCAAGCTATCGGGGAAGGTAGGGATTAGCTAAGCCTTCAGTTGCTTGCGTATCGAATTGCTGAACCCGGGTAATATCCGGACGGGTCGGCAGAACCTGACAGCTATTAAGCAGTCAGGCGCTTGCGACCCTTGGCACGACGACGCTTGATCAGGTCACGGCCACTCTTGGTTGCCATACGGGCACGGAAACCGTGGTCACGCTTACGCTTTAGTACGCTTGGTTGAAAAGTTCTTTTCATGTTTCAGATACCTGAAATTTCTAGCTTGCCAAAAAGGCGGTAATTCTAAGGAATTGTATTTCGAGCGTCAATTTGATTGGTGATTTTATAACCACTTTTCGCTCTCAGCCCTTATTATTCGGGGTTATCAGGGTAGCTCTGTTTGCACTTCCAGGCTGGCTTTGGGCGCTTTTTATGAGGGTCGCTTTCAAGTTGGACAGGCTTCTGGTGGGGGAGAGCAGCAATATCATAGCTGTTATTCACAGGTAAACAGGTATAAGCATTGCTTTGGAGTATCCGGTTGTTGATAACCGATAGCTGTGTATAGATACAGTTTGAGATCAATGTCTGACCAGATTAGGTGATTAGGCCAATGTGAATAACGGTCTGAATATTCTCTGTTGTCATCTGCCCATATTCCCTTTGTACAGTATTCACTTTTGATTCTGTCATCAGAGTGTGTCGAATGCTTGGCGCTGTTGATCAAAGTGTCAATATATCCACACCTGTCTGAATTCATTCTCTGGTGATTGCCTGAATTTTGATCCCTGCACTTCTTTCCTGCCTGTGTTTTATTTCAACAACCAGTACAAATGAGTTTGTTAATTCACAATTTCTTCATTTTCAGGTTTTAGATTTTTTGCTTTCCAATTATTCAAAACTTTCGTCCTGCTTTGTTGTTAATAAAGTAGAGAAAAAATATACACATATCTTTTTATATATCTTTTCTTATTGAAGTTATTTTTATTAGTAAGCCCCCTTTCTGTGGATAACAGCCTTCCAGCCGCTCTGCTATTCGTCTGCAGGATTGAATAACCTTGTCTATATTTACCTTATTAACTGTTGGAAAGTTGTTATTTCAGCAGTGGATAAGTGGGGATAAAAATAAGAATAAAAATTTTCTTGGATTTATTGACATTTCATACACTGCTACCCGAACAGTTTTTCCACGACGTTATCCACAGTGGCTATTCTTTTCCACTGGTTGTCTTCGGATATGTGTATAACACAATAAAAAACATAACTATCTGAAACATAAGTAATTATACCCAGAGAGTCTGCCTGTGGATTGTTTTTAAAGGTGTGGATAACTTCCGTCCGTACCGGTAGAATCTGCTGCATACCTCTCTTTTGATTACTTATCCACAGCGAACAGCGGAGTGCTCCTGTGCCACTGGATATCTGGCATAAATGTACGGAACTACTTCAGGATGAACTGCCTTCACAACAGTTCAACACCTGGGTACGTCCTCTCAAGGTTATGGGTGACGATCAGGACCTGTGCCTGCTTGCACCTAACCGTTTCGTTCTGGACTGGGTCAAGGAGAAGTACCTGCCTCGTATTGAAGAGTTGCTGGATGAGTTGTCCGGCGGTGAGCCTCCAGCACTGGCGCTGGCGGTCAGCTCCCGCCGTCCGAAATTTGGCCGCAAAAAGACCAGCCGTTCATCAACAACGAACCGTCGTCGTGAATCACGGTTTACCAAACCTGCTGCTGATCTGTTTGGCAGTAAACCGGATACTGGTGCAATCGCAGATACCAGTGAAGTTGCAGCCGCCGTAAAACCGGCAGCAACATTAACCAACCCCTTTAACCAGCCTAAAGTTGCTGAAGCGCCAAGAGAGCAGGTTGTTGCAGCTCATCAACCTGCAGCAGCGGCAGAACTGACCGCACCGGGTACAGCTACTGCGGCAAGAATGCAGTCCCGGTTTGAGTTTGACGATCAAACAGAAGCCGGTGGTGCTGCAGAAAGTGTTCATGGCAGTGGAATGCCTGTAATGGGTGGACCCGAACAGGCTGGATCTTCTGCGGGTGGTATTCGGTTACAAAATCCACTGGCTCAAACTGCGAGACAGGAGCCGAAACCGCAGACTCTGCAGCAACCTGAGGTATCACTGGCGGTACAGGGTAATACTGCGAGTCTGCTTTCTCCTGCAGAAACCCGCCCGGCAGAAAAGCAACAAGTGTCTGATAGGTTGCTGACTGATGATATGCTGAACCCTGCAGAGGCTCAGTTACCAGCATTGCATCAACCGAATCCGAAGACATCGGCTCATGATCTGATGCCGGAAGATATTTCCGCTGTAATTCAGGCCCATACTGCAGATCAGGGTGGGACCACTCAGGCTAAAGCGGCACCACTGAAAAATCCGTTCAAAAAGAACACTCCGGAAAGTAGTTCTCCCATTATCCAGCCAGCACGTCAGATTGATGTGGAAGGCGGGATCAAACACAACAGTGCACTGAATGATGGTTTTACCTTTGAATCATTTGTAGAAGGTAAGTCAAACCAGCTTGCTGTCGCAGCTGCACGACAGATTGCAGAGAACCCCGGGGCTGCTTATAACCCATTATTTTTATACGGCGGTGTTGGTCTAGGTAAGACGCACTTGATGCATGCAGTAGGCAACTATCT
Organism: Spongorhabdus nitratireducens; assembly: GCA_947387575.1. Classification (GTDB taxonomy): domain Bacteria; phylum Pseudomonadota; class Gammaproteobacteria; order Pseudomonadales; family Endozoicomonadaceae; genus CANDOC01. The sequence goes on along the minus strand of CANDOC010000007.1, from coordinate 284,122 downwards.
GGTGAAGCAGAATAAAAATGCACGTGTCGTGTATCTGCATTCGGAACGTTTTGTTGCAGATATGGTCAAGGCGCTGCAGTTGAATGCGATCAATGATTTCAAACGTTACTACCGTTCTGTTGATGCCCTGTTAATAGACGACATTCAGTTCTTTGCAGGCAAGGAACGCTCTCAGGAAGAGTTCTTTCATACTTTTAACGCCTTGCTTGAAGGTGGTCAGCAGATGATTTTGACCTGCGACCGCTATCCGAAAGAGATCAAGGGGCTGGAAGAGCGACTGAAATCCCGTTTCGGCTGGGGTCTGACGGTTGCGGTAGAACCGCCGGAGCTGGAAACCCGGGTGGCGATTCTGATGAAGAAAGCAGAGCAGGTAAAAATTGATCTGCCCCACGATGCAGCCTTCTTTATTGCCCAGCGTATTCGCTCCAATGTGCGTGAATTGGAAGGTGCCCTGAAACGAGTAATCGCCAGTGCCCGCTTTATGGGTCGACCGATTGATATCGGACTGATTCGTGAGTCGTTGAAAGACCTGTTGGCGCTGCAGGACAAGCAGGTCAGCATCGACAATATCCAGCGTACGGTAGCGGAATATTATAAGATCAAAATTTCTGATATTTTATCAAAACGCCGGAGTCGTTCTGTTGCACGTCCCCGGCAGGTTGCGATGGCCCTGTCAAAAGAACTGACCAGTCATAGCTTGCCGGAGATTGGCGATGCTTATGGGGGCCGGGACCATACCACCGTATTGCATGCCTGTCGGAAAGTTAAGGAATTGATTGAATCCGACAGTGAGATTCGTGAAGATTACAGTAATCTGCAAAGGTTGCTCACCAGCTGAGTCAGGCCGGGATCGACTGCCCTGATGTATGCCTATATAAAGGAAGCAGTATTCCAGGTAAGAAGTTGGGTGCTGGTTTTGACGACTTGAATTACATTTGGCGAGAGAAAGGAAAATCATGAAATTCACCATAAACCGCGAAGCCTTGCTGAAACCATTACAGCTGGTGGCAGGTGTTGTGGAACGTCGGCAAACCTTGCCAGTCCTGTCCAATGTTTTGATGGTGGTTGATGGTGATCAGCTGTCCATGACCGGTACCGATCTCGAGGTCGAGCTGGTAGGTACTGTTAAACTGGACGAGGTTCATGAAAGCGGCGAGATTACCGTTCCTGCTCGCAAGCTGATGGACATCTGTAAATCCCTGCCGGAAGAAGCCACACTGGAATTTACCGCTGAGGATCAGCGTGCGGTGCTGCGTTCCGGAAAATCCCGGTTTACCCTGTCTACCCTGCCCGCTTCCGAGTTTCCGAATATTGAAGAAGAAGCCGGTTCCATTACTTTCGCCGTGGAACAGTCTCGCCTGCGCCGCCTGATTGATCGTACCGGCTTTGCCATGGCTCAGCAGGACGTTCGATACTACCTGAACGGTATGCTGCTGGAAGTCTCCAGCAATGCTCTGCGCGCTGTAGCTACTGATGGCCACCGTCTGGCAATGTGTACCGTTGAAGCCGATATCAGCCAGCAGGAACGTCACCAGGTGATTGTTCCACGTAAAGGTATTCTTGAGCTGGCTCGTCTGCTGACCGAAGGTGGCGAGATGGCCAATATCACTCTTGGCGCGCACCATATCCGTGCCCGCACCGGTGATTTCCTGTTTACTTCCAAGCTGGTGGACGGCAAGTTCCCTGACTACGAGCGCGTATTCCCGCGTGGTGGTGACAAGATCCTGATCGGTGATCGTAACCTGCTGCGCCAGGCCTTCCAGCGTGCATCCATCCTGTCGAATGAAAAGTATCGCGGTATTCGCATGATGCTGACGGATGGCACTCTGCAGGTTATTGCCAATAACCCGGAGCAGGAAGAAGCAGAAGAAGAACTGAGCATTGATTACGCCGGTAGCAGTCTGGAGATTGGCTTTAACGTCAATTACCTGATGGATGTACTGTCTGTTCTGTCCGGTGATGCTATCAAGATGACCCTGTCTGATCCCAACAGCAGTGCGCTGGTTGAGGAAGCGGATGACAAGGGCGACTCTGTCTACGTCATTATGCCGATGCGTCTCTGATTGCAAGCATGTCCTGCTTAATACCTCTATATGCCTGTCCCTGCTGACAGGCATATTTTTTTCAGGGCTGAATGCACCACCATACCCGCTGGTCAGCCCCTGGCCAGGATTAAAAAGAAAACATGACCATCCAAACCCTTAAAATAACTTCGCTCAGAAATCTCGGGGCCGTTGAACTGCAGCCGGTTAAGGGGATCAATTTACTATTTGGTGAGAACGGCAGTGGCAAAAGCAGTGTGCTGGAAGCGATTCACCTGATGGGGTTGGCCCGCTCTTTTCGCAGTCACCGGATCAAGCCGGTGATCCAGCATGACCACTCTCAGTGCACAGTTTTTGCAAAGGTTGATAATCGTAGCGGTCTATACTCTGTGGGTGTTTCACGTGGAACAGAGGCTGAACTGCGGGTTCATATCAATGGTTCAACGCCCTCAGGGTTACATGAGCTGGCCGAGCTAGTGCCTTTGCAGTTGATTACACCTTCTACGTTTTCATTACTGGACGGTGCTCCGAAGCTGCGGCGACAGTTTCTCGACTGGGGTGTGTTCCACGTGGAACAAGGCTTTCATATTGCCTGGAAGCGCATGCAAAGGGCGCTGAAACAGCGGAATACGTTGCTGCGCCGTGGTAATATAGACAGATCGCAACTTTCTGTCTGGGACGCTGAATTTATTTCTGCCTCCCATCTTGTCGATAACTATCGCGCCGACTATATCGCACGCTTTATTCCCGTGTGGGAATCCGTTTTAGCCAAGATACTCGATGTACCTGATATCAGCCTGTCATATTACCGGGGCTGGGATAGATCCGCCGACTTCAGCGAAGTACTGGCTGCCAGCGTGGATCGCGATATAGCGCAGGGGTTCACCCAATATGGACCGCAAAGAGCCGATCTGCGGGTCAAAATAGGACGGGCTAATGCGGCAGACTATCTGTCGCGAGGGCAGCAGAAGCTTGTGGTATCGGCACTAAAAATTGCTCAGGGGGCTTTTTTCACTGAAGAAAGCAAACGCCCCTGTATTTACCTGATTGATGACTTGCCGTCAGAGTTGGATAAAACCCACCGTCGGCTGGTCTGTGAATTACTGAGAGATCTGGACTTCCAGGTTTTCATTACCTGTGTTGAGCGTGAATCACTGGCTGATTTTGTTGGCGCCGGTCCCGCCAAACTGTTTCACGTGGAACACGGGAATGTCATGGAATATGACGAAATCCAAACACTGGCTAACTGCCAGGTTTGATGTAACAGGATAATTACCGGGCATCAGACCCTGATGACAGCTAGCCGGTCTAACGGAGATTTAATGATGAGTGAGCAGAGTTACGACGCATCGAATATCAAGGTGCTTAAAGGTCTGGATGCCGTGCGCAAGCGCCCCGGCATGTATATAGGTGATACGGACGACGGCACCGGCCTGCATCACATGGTGTTTGAGATCGTTGATAACTCAATCGATGAGGCGCTGGCGGGATTCTGTTCCGAGATTCAGGTGATTATCCATCCGGATGAATCTGTTTCCGTACGTGATAACGGACGGGGTATTCCGGTTGATATTCATGAAGAAGAAGGCGTCTCTGCTGCTGAAGTTATCATGACCGTACTGCATGCAGGCGGTAAGTTCGATGATAACACCTACAAGGTATCCGGCGGTTTGCACGGTGTGGGTGTCTCTGTAGTAAACGCACTGTCCAGCGAACTGAAGCTGACTGTACGTCGTGCCGGTAAAGTACACCAACAGATTTACCTCCACGGTGTACCGAAAGAGCCGCTGAAAGTGATCGGTGAAACCGAATCCAGCGGTACAGAAATCCACTTCATCCCGTCTGAAGAAACCTTCAGCAATATCCAGTTCAGCTTTGATCTGCTGGCCAAGCGCCTGCGTGAACTGGCCTTCCTGAACTCCGGTGTCTGCATTGTGCTGAAAGATGAGCGCAGTGGCAAAGAGGAGCGTTTCGAGTATGAAGGTGGCTTGCAGGCTTTTATCGAGTACCTGAACCAGAACAAGAACCCTGTGAACAATGTGTTCCACTTCAATACCAATAGCCGTGAAGACGGCGTCGGTGTTGAGGTTTCCCTGCAGTGGAATGACAGTTTCCAGGAAAATATCTTCTGCTTTACCAACAATATTCCCCAGCGTGATGGTGGTACTCACCTGGCGGGCTTCCGTGCAGCACTGACCCGTGGTCTGAATGCTTATATCGAGCGCGAAGGTCTGGGTAAAAAGCAGAAGGTTTCCACTACCGGCGACGATGCCCGTGAAGGTCTGACGGCGATTATTTCGGTTAAGGTGCCGGATCCAAAATTCTCCTCCCAGACCAAGGACAAACTGGTTTCTTCCGAGGTAAAAACCGCGGTAGAACAGGAGATGGCCAAGTATCTGACTGACTACCTGCTGGAACGCCCACAGGAAGCCAAGGCGATTGTTGGCAAGATGCTGGATGCAGCACGGGCTCGTGAAGCAGCTCGTAAGGCACGGGAAATGACCCGTCGTAAAGGTGCTCTGGATATCGCTGGTCTGCCGGGCAAGCTGGCGGACTGTCAGGAAAAAGATCCTGCCCTGTCCGAACTGTATATTGTGGAGGGTGACTCTGCGGGTGGTTCTGCCAAGCAGGGACGTAACCGAAAGACTCAGGCCATTCTGCCACTGAAAGGTAAAATCCTGAACGTGGAAAAGGCACGCTTTGACAAGATGCTGTCCTCAGCAGAAGTCGGCACCCTGATTACGGCTCTGGGCTGTGGTATTGGCCGTGAAGAGTTTAATATTGAAAAGCTGCGTTACCACAACATCATCATCATGACTGATGCGGATGTGGACGGTTCCCATATTCGTACTCTGCTGTTGACGTTTTTCTTCCGTCAAATGCCTGAAATTATAGAGCGTGGCCATGTTTATATTGCTCAGCCGCCGTTGTATAAAATCAAAAAGGGCAAGCATGAGCAGTACCTCAAAGATGATCCTGCCCTGCAGGAATATCTGACCTCTGCGGCACTGGAAAATGCCAGTCTGCATACCGGCCCTGACGCACCGGGTATTTCCGGGGAAGGTCTGGAAAAACTGGTGAAGGGCTTCCGCAAGGTTGAATCCATTGTTGACCGGATGTCCCGTCTCTACTCTACCGAAGCCCTGAAGAGCATGGTTTATCTGCCCGCAGTCAATGCTGATATGCTGAAAGATGAAAGTGCCATGGCCGAGTGGGCAGGCAAGCTGCAGCAGGCAGTGATGTCCAAGCTACCGTCCGGTGCCAGAGCAGAAGTCGTTGCAAAGGAAGATCGTGAGCATCAGGTATGGGTTCCGAAAATGACTGTAGTCCAGCACGGTGTTCCGACTGACTACCTGATTGGTTCTGATTTCTTCGAGTCTTCTGACTATCAGCATATTGCTGCTCTGGGTGGACAGCTGCAGGGGCTGGTTGAAGAAGGTGCCTGGATTCAGAAAGGTGAGCGCCAGCAGTCGGTTGATTCATTTGAGCAGGGACTGGAATGGCTGATGCGCGAGTCCACCAAGCGTCATTACATCCAGCGCTATAAGGGACTGGGTGAGATGAACCCGGAGCAGCTCTGGGAAACGACTATGGATCCTGATGGTCGCCGCATGCTCAAGGTCCGGGTTGAAGATGCAATTGCTGCTGACCAGATCTTCAACACTCTGATGGGTGACCACGTTGAACCTCGTCGAGCCTTTATTGAAGATAATGCCCTGAACGTGGCGAATCTGGATGTATAATAAACGTCCGTGATCGCGTAATAAAAAGGCCAGCAATTTGCTGGCCTTTTTATTTTTACTTTGTCGTTTATATGTGGCGTTTACATCTGACTCAGGCGGTCAAGAATCCACTGACTACTTTCCTGCTGCACTTCACTGTGGCTTTTTCCCTCGGTAGAAATAGGCTTTCCGATCTCTACCCGAATGGTGCCGGGACGTTTCAGCCATTCACCATGTACCCAGCAAGTACCGGCATTATGAGCCACCGGAATCACATCAGCACCACTGTTACAGGCCATAACCGCCCCACTCCGGGAAAATTTACCAGGCTTGCCATGAGGACAGCGGGTACCTTCCGGAAAGATCAAAACCCATAACCCCTGTTTGATCCGGTCTCCGCCATCCTTGATGACCTGCTGCAGTGCAGCCCGCTTGTTGGAACGATCAATAGCAATGGGTTTGGTCAGTGCCAATGCCCAACCAAAGAAAGGAATGGAAAGCAGGGATTTTTTCAGCACCTGACTCTGTGGAGAAAACAGAGTCTGCAGGACAAAGGTTTCCCAAGTGCTCTGGTGATTGCTGACAATCACACAGGGTTTTTGCGGAATATTCTCTTTCCCGATCACTTCCCAGCGAATACCGCAGATGATTTTACACAGCCAGAGCGCCATCCGGTTCCAGGTTCTGACGGCAAAGCCATGACGCAGCCGCAACGGCAGAAAGCCAATTACCAGAGTGCTGAACCCGGCCCAGAGAATAGTCCACAAGATCAGCGTTAAATAAAAAGCTATCGTCCTGATAAAAGGTAATGCCGTTGCCATTTTAAACTCTTGGAAACCTTTACTCTGAAATTTCGGTTTGAAGTAGCTGGTCAACGAATTGGGCCAGATCATCAAATACCGGCGCGTTAAGAGATTCGCTGTTTTTTTCCAGCATTCGCAGCCCTTTTCCGGTTTTCACCAGAACGGGTTTACAGCCGGCTGCAATGCCGGCTTCCAAATCACGCAGGGAATCCCCGACAATCCATGCATTTTTGGCGGACAGGCCAAGGTGTTGCTCTATCTGGTAGATCAGTCCCGGGGCGGGCTTGCGACAGTCGCACTGGTCGTCCGGGGTATGGGGGCACCAGACCAGCGCATCGATTCTACCACCGGCCTTTGTAACAAGGGTTTTCATCTTGTTGTGCATTTCTGTCAGTGCTGTAGCCGGGAACAGTCCCCTGCCCAACCCGGACTGGTTGGTGGCAATAGCTACCTGATAACCTGCCCGGCTCAGGCGGGCCATGGCTTCAATGCTGCCGGGAAGAGGAATCCATTCGGCAGCAGACTTAACGTAATTATCAGAGTCCTGATTGATCACACCGTCACGATCGAGAATGACCAGCTTCATAAAGTCTCTTTGCATCTCTATTAATTCTGGTAAGCCCGGGCAGGTTTACCGCAAAAGTAAAACTACCGTACTTGTTTGGTTTTGGATAGGTTTCTGTGCCTGAAGGCTATCCACCTGCTTGATTCTGTACCTGTAAACTACGAACAGCATAAACAGCTTTGGTTCAATTGCTGTTATACAGGCAAAAAAAAGGAGAGCATGAGCTCTCCTTTTTACGATGCTACTCTACTACCTATCAGGCTTTCTGCAGCAGAGAGATATCCGCTACTTGCAGGAACAGGTTTCGCAGCTGTTGCAGCAATGCCAGACGGTTGGCACGAACGGCCAGGTCGTCAGCATTCACCATAACGTCGTCAAAGAAGGTATCCACAGGCTCTTTCAGCGCTGTCAGAGACTCAAGCACCTGACGGTAGTCATGAGTGGCTAGCAGAGGCTGAACTTCCGCTACGCGGACAGAAATGGCTTCTGCCAGTGCCTTCTCGGCAGCTTCCTGCAGCAAACCGGTGTTAACTTCAGCGTCAGCTGGCTTGTCGCTCTTCGCCAGAATATTGGCAACCCGCTTGTTGGCAGCAGCAAGAGCATCGGCTTCGGCCAGAGTGCGGAAGTTATCCACAGCATTAACCCGGGCGTCAAAATCCAGTGCGCTGGTCGGACGCAGAGCACGTACCGCCAGGAACACTTCAGCCGGAATACCCTGATCCTGATAACTGGCACGGAAACGGTCGAGCATGAAGTCTACAACCTGCTGTACCAGTTCTTCTTCTGCTGCCGGCAGCTCTACACCGCTGTCGATGTAGCCCTTGTAGGCGATGCGAACCAGCTGTTCCAGATCCAGGTTCAGCTTCTTTTCAACCAGAATACGCAGAATACCCAGAGTGGCACGACGCAGGGCAAACGGATCCTTGCTGCCACTTGGCGGCTGCTTGATACCGAAAATACCCACCAGGGTATCCAGCTTGTCGGCCAGAGCTACAGCGCAACCGGTCATGGTTGTCGGCAGCTGGTCACCGGCAAAACGCGGCATATACTGTTCGTTCTGAGCCTGGGCAACATCTTCTGCAGCGCCTTCGTGACGTGCATAGTACTGGCCCATAATGCCCTGCAGTTCCGGGAATTCCAGTACCATTTCGGAAACCAGATCCGCTTTACTCAGGGTTGCAGCACGGGCTGCCATTTCAGCGTCGCTGTTCAGCTGTTCAGCAATAGCGGCAGCCAGAGCAGCCATACGCTCGGTCTTGTCGTAAACTGTTCCCAGTTTGTTTTGGAATACGACAGATTTCAGGCGTTCGCGTTGAGCGTCCAGCGTCGTTTTCTTGTCAGTTTCAAAGAAGAAGCGAGCATCGGCCAGACGCGGGCTGATAACCTTTTCATTACCGGAAATCACCTGTTGCGGATCGGTACTTTCGATATTGGCAATGGTGATAAAGCGCGGTAGCAGTTTGCCTTCAGCATCCACAGCGTGGAAGTACTTCTGGTGTTCTTTCATGGAAGAGATCAGGGATTCAGCCGGAACTTCCAGGAAGGCTTCGTCAAACTTACCAGCCAGAGCTACCGGCCATTCAACCAGGGCAGATACTTCGTTCAGCAGGTCTTCATCAATAATGATGTTACCGCTGATTTCAGCTTCCATCGCTGCCAGCTGATCACGAATCACCTGCTTGCGCTGGCTCTGGTCGGCAATAACATAACCCTTCTCACGCAGCAGCTCGGCGTATTGTACCGGGCTGTCGATCGTCAGGTCTTCACTGCAGTGAATGCGGTGACCGCGGGTAGTACGGCCAGCTTCCAGACCCATGATATTGCATGGAATGACTTCAGAACCCTGCAGCATTACCAGCCATTTAACCGGACGCACGAATTCGTCACGACGGTTACCCCAGCGCATACGCTTGGGAATAGGCAGCTTGGCCAGAGACTGTTCAACCAGACCCGGCAGCAGTGCTGCCGTTTGCTGACCTTCACGTACGGAGCGGAATACCAGCCAGGCGCCCTTGCCGCTTTCCAGCTTTTCCAGCTGGTCAACGGTGACACCATTGGAGCGGGCAAAACCTTCAGCCGCACGGGTCGGTTTACCTTCGGCATCAAAAGCAGCCTGCAGCGCAGGACCTTTACGCTCGACAGACTGATCTTTCTGAGCGGTTTCCAGTTCACGAATCAGTACTGCCATACGACGGGGGCTGGCAAACATTTCACTGCCGGCAAAAGCCAGGCCGGACTCTTTCAGGCCGTTCAGAATGCCGTCAGCAAAGGCTTTGCTGAGGGAAGCCAGCGCCTTTGGTGGCAGTTCTTCGGTACCCAGCTCAATCAGAAAATCCTGCTTGGACATCACTTTTCCTCCTGAGCCAGCTGGGCCATTACCTGTTTACGAATATCGTCATCTGCCAGCGGGAAACCGGCTTCCTTACGGGAGTCGAAATAAGCTTGGGCAACACCACGGGCCAGGGTTCTTACCCGCAAAATAAAGCGCTGACGCTCGGTTACAGAGATTGCGTGACGGGCATCCAGCAGGTTGAAAGTATGCGACGCTTTTAGTGTGTATTCATAAGCCGGCAGCGGCAGTTTGTCTTCAACCAGACGCTGGGCTTCAGCTTCAAAGAAGTTAAACTGGCGGAACAGTTCTTCAGTATCAGCTTTTTCAAAGTTGAAAGTAGACATTTCAACTTCGTTCTGCAGGAATACATCGCCGTAAGTGACAGTGCCCTGCGGGCCTTTGGTCCAGATCAGGTCGTAAACGCTGTCTACGCCCTGAATGTACATCGCGAGACGCTCCAGACCGTAGGTGATCTCACCGGTCACCGGGAAGCATTCAATGCCGCCTGCCTGCTGGAAATAAGTGAACTGGGTCACTTCCATACCATTCAGCCAGACTTCCCAGCCAAGACCCCAGGCGCCCAGAGTCGGGGATTCCCAGTTGTCTTCAACAAAGCGGATATCGTGAACAGAAGTGTCAACACCCAGTTCGCTCAGGGAGCCGAGGTACAGTTCCTGAATGTTGTCCGGAGACGGCTTCATGACAACCTGATACTGATAGTAGTGCTGCAGGCGGTTGGGGTTTTCGCCATAGCGGCCGTCAGTAGGACGACGGCTGGGCTGAACATAGGCAGCACTCCACTTCTCCGGGCCGATAGCGCGCAGGAAAGTGGCAGGATGGAAGGTTCCCGCACCCACTTCCATATCAAGTGGTTGCAGAATTACGCAGCCCTGGCGGGCCCAGTACTGCTGCAGGGCAAGGATCATGCCCTGAAAGGTGCTGACATCAGGTTTTGTCTGGTGAGTCACTGTTTTACCTCGGGTGCTACAGCGTTGCAGCATAAAGCTAAGGGTAAATTGTTGGTCGGAAGGGATTATACCCGCATTTTCTGCGGTAGATCAGCCGCTATAGAACTTTAGTGAATTAAAAACTGGCGGGATGGAATAAACCAACTACGCTTGGTGCGAGTGTTTTGGGGTGGCACGGACGCTTGGTTTGTATCATTTATGATGTACGGTACTGATGAAATTCTTCTTTAAAAAAATATTCAAGACGGAAGTCATAGTTTTTTTTGTTTTATTTTTTTCTTCAGGAAATTCACTTGCAAAATTATTTAATACCGATGTAAAGCTGGAAACTCAAGTTGCTGTATTTTGTAATATGAATCAAGGTGCGGAATTACATTTTAAAAAAGAGGGCAGTTTTACTTTATTTACCGAAACACCAAGAATAATTTATGAACAAAAAAAAGGGGTAAATTCTTTTCATATTCCGCCCGATGAAACCTGTACCTTACTACGGATACGAACAATACCCGGACTGCCTCCTCTCGCTGACAGTAAGGAAAGAAATTCTTTTTTGGTGAAATATGGTGAGCTTCAGTTCGAATATGATGTCAGATCTAAGTCAGTAACACTAATAGTTGACGGGTTGAATGAGTCTGAAGACTGTATCCTGAGGTTAAAAGGAAAATACTTACCTGATGAAGAGTTTTTATTATTAGATGGAGATGATGAATTAACAGTTGAATCATCTAGTGATTCCTTTTATTGTGATTTGCCTTTGAGAAATGGAACACTTACTTTAACTATACAGGGTGGATGTTTTTGTCCTGATCGATGGTTAGTGAAATCAAGCCAAGAACCTTCTTTTCAACCTGTTTTCAGTCATGATGAAGAAACCTGTGCAAGCATTGATTTTTCGATCATGTCAGTTGTTCCTGCCAGCCTATGCTCTGCTGAAACAGGTCCACCCTTAATGTGCTCTACACCTTTGCAGGTAGTAATAAAAGGTATCAACTTTCGACATCAGAATGTACTTCAACTGAACACATGCCAGTTTGGAGTTAAGGAATTTTATAAGGATATTTATGAGTGGTGGAGCTGTACCATAGAGGAGCAAGGAGGGGCTCAATGCTTTGATCAGTACTTTTACCATTCTTGGGAAATGACTTTAGAAGCACATATTACCGGCGAAAATGGTTGCTTTGTTTTACTTATGCCTGAGGGAGAAAAAACCGTTTTCCCAAGAAGTGGCTTCTGCCCAGGTCCTTTACCTGTGGGAGTTTGTCCAAGTAGTGTAGAGAAAGTTGGCAGGGTATCAACAGTATCAACCAGTTCGGTCAAAAAGTTTGAACACCACAGTTCTCTAAGAAGAGCAGATAAAAAAGAACGTGGAGGAGTGGAAGTTGGTAAGGCATACTTTACCGTTGAGATGAACGGTGAGGAAATACAACTTCAACCAGAGCACTACATGTTGTTGAGGAGCAGCTTTCCTTCATTAAATAAAGTGATTCTTGAGCCTGAATATCCTATCAAACTATTGAATACTGGAAGTCAAAGGCAATTTTATATGGTTTGCCCTGATACCTGTGAAGTCAGGGATGTGAAGGCTATCAAGGAGTGTGATGAACTGTTTAAAACCGGTTGGGTTTATGTGGGTTATAACCTTTTTGGTGATGCTTGCAGAAATAATATGGTTCTTGATGGTGGTGAAGGATTAGTCCCTGTTTATTCTCAGGCAGTTGGTGACCGTTATAAAGATTTAGCAGAAAGAGACAGAAGTCTGGTAGAGCAACTGAAATCCCAAAACATGGAGCCTGTTTCGTGGTATTTGATCAGTCAGCTTGCACATCAGGAAAAGCTTGGAATTATTGCTCATAATCTTAAAAATGCCCTTTTTTACAAATACTATGAAGGCTTACCTTTTGCTGTATCTGATAACGTGAATGATAAAGGATCTCTAAGAGTTAAAGCTGTTTCTGATAGTCAGACTCCGATGTATGAAGTCAGTACATCCGTTGCTTTTAAATCTGTACAAGTTGAAAGAAAATGGGCAAAAGAACTTAGGATAGATGTAACAGGTAAAAATTCTGCCGGCGATTTCATCAAACTTCCTGCTTCATGTGTTTTGGATTCATGCTGCCTGGTTAAAAAATCCGGGCGTGGATATGCTGTGGTTGGTTTTAATATCGGGTTCAGAATAACATGTGACAAATTCAGAGACGCTCTGGAAATTAGTCGTGGAGGAAAAGTCTCGATACCAAAGCAAAAAGTCAAAAGGATTAGTAAGGAACTTATATCAACACCGACTGAAATGACCTGGGCTGTAAGAAGCCCTAGTGTTCGTAGAATATTTGCCCAGGATCCTGAGACAGCCGCTTCTTTGGTAACCAGCACTGCTCATATGGGTTTCAAAAAGGGGGGAGGAGGACCTGTAAAAGTAGAGGCTTCAAAATCAAAAAGCCGGTATCAATTTCGTGCAGATAACCCTTTTGTTAGATCAGGTTCATCTCCCGATTCTCTTCTGGTAGATTTTGAAACATGTAGAGCAGCGCTAAAATACGTACTTGCTTTAAGGTTAAGATCGGCCCTTATGGTTGATGAACATATCAGATTATCAAGAGTAGCACCTCAATTATTCGCGGTTCCTTTTGTTACTACATTTGGGTTTTCCTGTGACTGCTCTGGACATGCTACAGAAATATGTCGAAAGGTTGCAGGTGGATTTAAAAATGGATTAAATGATTATGAACAGTGCCTGAACTTTATGGATCAAGCATTAAATTATTCAGAACAGGTCCTTGTTCAAAGTGATGATTTGAATCAAACGTATCAACGATTTTTGACAGGAGTAGCTAATTACAGACCGACGACTGTGTGGCTGGATCATTCCCGTTCAGAGGTTGCAAGAGTCGTATCAGAATTATTAATTGAATGTAATGTAGGTCTGAGACCTATTCAATCTGTAATTGTAGCTGTTTTCATTTCAGGCTGTAACTCTATAGCCACTATTGAACCAGGGTTTAAAAAGCTAAAAAATAAATATTATAAAGATATACAGAAAAGTGTTTGGGAACTATGGAAGAAAAGCAGCACAGGTATTGAATATTTTGTTCTTGAAAACACCAATCGATTGTTTTCGCTAAATTCTAGTAAAAGTTTTGACAATGGAAGTGCTAAGAAAAGGTTAGCTGCAGTGCTTGAATGTGCTTTAACTGCTGTTAAAGAAGAAAAGCAATGTCTTGAAATTATGGAGGCTATGCTCTTTGATTTTTGCTGCCTAATTCCTTTCGAACATCCTGATAAATCCAGTACAGCTCACAGTAGTATGCAATCTGTTGACATATTAAATGAAGAAGATGTGGGGGCTTCTAGTCCAGTTTTAACCTTGGGACCTCCTGTGCTGTCTGTAACCAGTGAGGCAGGAAGCCATACGAGCGGATATCACAGTTACTCAGGATCAGAGCCTGCAGCTGTTTCCCGAGAAGTAAACTCACAACACCTGGCGACTGGTAGGCTATATACGCGTTCAATTTCAGCCACAACATCACCCAGTCAGCTACTTTCGTCTCATTGGTCGACCTCTGCGCCTTTGGGGCAAACTGGATTTGGCCTCCAGGGGGTATCAACAGAGCTTGATATCCGGAGAATGTCAGATACTCATTCAGGTAGCGAGTCAAATGGCTCGCGTACAGGCTTTATGGGAAGCCTTACAGACAATCGACTTGTTAGAGGGATTAAGGAGCTGAAGCAACGCTGGAAGAGTCGCAATCAGCTTTCATCAGGGTCATCCCCTGAGTCAGTATCAAAAGCCCGTAGGCTACATACGACATACTCTAGAAGTGCCTCAAATCTTACCCACTTGAGAATAGATACGGGAACTGGAGGTGCTATTGGAGAGGTGGAAAGCTCGGAGATCTGGGATGGAGATAGAACCAAGTCGTTGGAAGATATGCTTTCAGAACATCTAAAGCGGGGATATTCAGATCAGGATGAATCAAGCTCAGAAGAAGAAGAGGAAGAAAAAGGTATACAGGGAAGCCATCACCACAGTAGAGGGAGTCTCTCGAGCATAGGGGGGGGGTATACTACTTCCTCTAAATGGATATTTAGCGATACAAGTGAAGATAGGGCGATACGCAGGAGGCCGGGACGATCACACTCCTTAGGACAGGAACAGTTATTCACAACCCTTATTGGAGCTGGAGTTAGTGATTATGTGGGAGAACTTGAACCTGAAACAAAATCTGTAGTGGGAACCAAAGTAGTCGGTCAAATAGTGACGACTTCGATGGGTCCAAGATGGCCTCGACAGTCAGTAAGTACAGGGCATTCACGAGAATCATCATATAGCAGTGCTGGTAGTAGTGATGAACTTGGCAGATCCAAGTCAGGAGGATATGGAACTAACATAAAAAGGGGAGGAAACTATAGGCAGCATAACCATACGCACTCAAAGCTTCATCAACGAAGAGTAAAGTCCTCATCTGCTATGAGATTGGACTCTAGTACGACGAGTGGACCAATTCACCCACTGCCGATTAGGTTGGATATGATAAAAGGATCACCTCATACTGCAGTGGATGGTTCTTTTCCTTTTCCTGACTCCCAACAGGAAGACAGAGATGGAGGATTGGGTAAGCTCTATCGCCACCTTGAATGCATGATGTTGGGAAATGATTTTGAATCTTTTAAAACTATTATGGAAAATATAATCAGGAATCATTTTGCTGGAAATACAGCACAACTGGTATCCCATCTCAGCAGACTTGATCCAAGCCGCTATTCTTATATAGACGTATCCAAAAAAAATAATGTACTGATCAAGCTATCCAGAGATACCCTTTCAACATACCGAACTAGCATTCAAGAGCTGATTACTATTTTAAATAGTATTACCCATGGTAAGGCTATCTATTATTTCAATAGTGTATTGGGAGAAGAGCTATAGATCGTTTTGGAGGTCTGCTTTTTGAAGAAATAAGCAGACCTTTTTATCGAATTAATATCTCCAAAACGCCGGAGTAAACAACACCAGCAAGGTAAAGATCTCCAGCCGTCCCAGCAGCATACCAAAGCTGAGAATCCACTTGGCGCTGTCCGGCAGGGTAGCGTAGTTGGCTACTGCATCACCCAATGCCGGGCCGAGGTTGTTCATACAGGATGCTACGGTGGAAAATGCAGTCATCATTTCCACTCCCGTTGCCATTACTGCCACATAGAGCACCAGAAACACGCCCATATAGGCAGCAAAGAACCCCCAGACGGCGCCCCCTACCCTGTCATCCACCGGCTTGTTGCCGATTTTGATGGTGATGATGGCATTCGGATGCAGCATGCGTTGCAGCTCCCGAATTCCCTGCTTGTGGATAAGTAGCACTCGAATGATCTTCATGCCGCCACCGGTTGAACCGGCACAGCCGCCGGCAAAGGCGGTCATAAACAGCAGCATGGGCAAAAATACCGGCCAGCTGGAAAAATCATCGGTAGCAAAACCGGTGGTGGTGGCAATGGAAACAACCTGAAATACACCTTGTCGTAGCGCTACGCTCCAGTCCATATGGTCGGTAAAGCCCAGTGTTACAACTGTCAGCAAACTGACGCTGCCAAGCATCAGCAGATACACCCTGAGTTCAGGGTCTTTGAGATAATGCTTCAGGCTTTTCTGGCGCCAGGCAAAGAAATGCAGCGCGAAGTTCATGCCACTAATTGCCATAAACACAATGGCAATAATCTCTATCAGGCTACTGTTAAAAGCCCCGAGACTGCTGTCATAGGTTGAGAAGCCGCCAATCGCCACAGTACTGAAGCTGTGACTGATCGCATCAAACAGAGACATGCCGGCAACCCAATAAGCCACTGCACAGACCAGTGTCAGCACCATATAAATTATCCACAGGGCTTTGGCGGTTTCAGTGATACGGGGAGTAAGCTTGCTGTCCTTGATCGGACCGGGGGTTTCACTGCGATAAAGCTGCATGCCACCAATGCCGAGCAGTGGTAAGACAGCAACAGCCAGTACAATGATCCCCATCCCTCCAAACCACTGCAGCTGTTGCCGGTAGAACAGCACTGATTTGGGCAGGCTTTCAATATCAGTAAGGACGGTGGCACCGGTCGTAGTCAGCCCTGAAATAGCCTCGAACAGTGAGTCGGAAACACTCAAAGCCGGTGTTTCCATCAACAGGAAAGGCAAGGCACCGAAGCAGCCCAGTACCGTCCAGAACAGTACCGTGATCAGGAAGCCATCCCGAATACGCAGCTCCTGACGTGCATTTTTAAAAGGCGTCCAGAGCACGAAACCGGTTAACAGTGTGATAAGAAACGTGTAGCTGAAAATTGCAATTTCAGGCTCATCATAAATCCATGCGACCAGCATGGAGGGTAGACTCGACAGGCTGAACAACATCAGCAGTATGCCGAGCACCCTGAATATAAGCGACAGATGCATAGTGTCCCTGTGGGTGTTTTTCTGCTTATACGAAATAACCGCAGGACATAATAAATTATTTTTATTTATCCCTAAAATATATGCGGTTTTTCAGGACGACCGATCCAGAATGGATCGGTCTATACAGACAAGGTAACAGGTGAGGTTTTAGAAGAAACCCAGCCCGACCTGGAACAGTTTTTCCACTTCCTTGATTTTCTTTTTATTGGTCAGGAACATGATGACATGGTCTTCTGATTCAATCTTGATATGGTCGTGAGCGATAAGCACTTCATCGTTACGAACAATTGCACCGATTGTTGTGCCGGAAGGCAATTCGATATCGCCGATATTCTTACCCACAACCTTGGAGTTACGCTCATCACCATGAGCCACAGCTTCAATAGCTTCTGCTGCACCCCGGCGCAGGGAGTGAACATTGACCACATCTCCCTTTCGCACATGGCGCAGCAAGCTACTGATTGTGGATAACTGGGGAGAGATCGCGATATCGATTTCGCCACCTTGCACCAGATCCACATAAGCCGGGTTATTGATCAGTGCCATCACCTTGCGAGCACCCAGCCGCTTGGCCAGCATGGAAGCCATCACATTGGCTTCGTCATCATTGGTCAGGGCGCAGAAAACATCGGTTTCCTCGATATTTTCTGACAGTAGCAATTCCTTGTCAGAAGCATTGCCGTTGAAAACCATTGCCTTGTTCAACACCTGAGACAGATAGTGGCAGCGCTCAAGGTTATGGTCGATGACCTTGACCTTGTACTGGCCTTCCAGGGTTTCTGCCAGCCGCAGGCCGATATTACCGCCACCGGCGATAATGATGCGCTTATAGTCGCTGTCGAGACGTCGCATTTCACTCATTACCGCACGGATATCCTTGCGGTCAGCAATGAAAAATACTTCGTCGTCTACTTCGATAACGGTACTGCCTTCGGGAACAATCGCTTTACCGCGTCGGAAAATTGCCGCAACCCGGGTATCCACATTGGGCATATGTTCCCGGATTGTACGCAGTTCCTGATTAACCAGCGGACCACCATAGTAGGCTTTAACCGCAACCAGTTGCAGTTTGCGGCCAGCAAAGTCCATGACCTGCAACGCACCAGGGTGTTCGATCAGACGAACAATATGATTGGTAACTACCTGCTCCGGACTGATTAGTACATCTACCGGACAGGCTTCATCATTGAAGAGTTCGTCCTTTGTCATATACGCCGACTGACGTATGCGAGCGATTTTGGTTGGTGTCTGAAACAGGGTATAGGCAACCTGACAGGCGACCATGTTCACTTCGTCGCTGTTGGTTACTGCAACCAGCATTTCTGCATCGTCAGCACCGGCCTGCTTCAGAATGGAGGGAAATGAAGCTTTGCCCTGCAGGGTACGAATATCTATTCGGTCCTGCAGTTCGCGCAGGCGCTCGCCATCGGTATCGACAACGGTAATATCATTTTCTTCGCTGGCGAGGTTTTCAGCCAGAGTGCCGCCCACCTGACCGGCGCCGAGGATAATAATTTTCATCGTATTTGTGGCCTTATGTTACCGACTGGCAGCAGCCGGTACCCAAGCATATTTCCGTTTATTCTATGCCTGCTGCGGGGGAAGAGGAATGACTTTTCCCGACACAGTGCACTCCGGGCAATAAAAAGTGTGTTTTCTTATTGCCGGAGATAACGACTGTCAGGTTAAAAAAGGATTCTACTGCTCAGAACCTGTTCTCAACACTTCCGCTATCCGCGAAAGATTATGAACAGGCTCTTAAGCGTTTTTTCTTAACAGACAGTAAAAGAATCCGTCGTGCCCGTTTTCCTGTGGCAACAGCTGGCGACCGAAGCCGGTATCAATGCCCCAGTTACCGTCCAGAGGAATTAACTCTGCACCGGGTTCAGCTGCAAGAAATGACTGAATCTGCTGGCTGTTTTCATCCGGTAAAACGGAACAGGTGGCATACAACAGATGTCCGCCCTGCTTCAGCAGTTGCCACTGAGCTTTGAGAATCTCACCCTGCAGCTGTACCAAAGGTTTGATATCTCCCGGCTTGCGCAGCAGTTTGATATCGGGATGGCGACGTATAACGCCGGTTGCCGAACAGGGCGCATCCAGCAGAATGGCATCAAACTCTTGTTTATCCCACCATTCATCAGGTTTGGCGGCATCACCGGTAATCAGTTTGGCCTTAAGCCCGGTACGTTCCAGGTTCTGCTGTACCCGTTGCAGTCTGTCTGCATCTGCATCCAGTGCAGTCATGGAAAGGCCTGCGCAATGCTCCAGCATATGCAGGGTTTTTCCACCGGGTGCACAGCAGGCATCCAGTACATTCATACCGGATTCCAGCGGTAACAACGCTGCAGACAGTTGAGCGGCTTCATCCTGCACGCTGACATGCCCTGCTTCAAAGCCGGGAAGTTTATCCACAGCACAGGGCTTTTTCAGAGAAATACCGACATCCGAGAATGAACAGGGAGTTGCTTCAATATCTGCCAGCTGCAATCGCTGAAAGTACTCTTCCCTGTTCTGGTGCCGGGTATTTACCCGCAGGGTCATGGGAGCATGAGTATTGGCTGCGGTAGCAATTGATTGCCAGTGATCCGGCCAGGCTTTCTGCAGTTTTTCCAGCAGCCATTGTGGGTGGGAATACTTTGCTGCCGGTGTCGTAAGCTTTTCGTCCAGTGAATCCTGCTGTCGCTGCACATTGCGCAATACTGCGTTAACCAGCCCTCTGGCCCAGGCTTTACCCAACGTGCGGGTAACCTGCACCGTTTCCCCGATAGCCGCATGTGGTGGAATGCGGGTATACAACAGCTGGTAGATACCGGTCAGCAGTAGTGAGTCGATATCTTTGTCCTTGGCTCTGAGCGGCTTATCCATCAGGCTGTGGCTGATAGCCTGCAACCGGTGGAAGTGACGCATCACACCAAAGCAGATTTCCTGCAGCAAAGCCTGGTCACGCTGGGACAGGCCTTCCTGAGCAGCCGGCAGGGCTGTGGATAAGGATTCTCCGGAGCGAACAGCCATTACGGCCTGAACCGCAGCAATCCGGACAGAAATATGTTTTGCCATTATCTGGATATCACTCAGCCAAAACGCTTGCCGGATTCAAACTGCTCACGTCTGCTATTGAGCAGGTCAGCAGCATTCATGGCACGTTTGCCGGAAGGTTGCAGCTGGGTCAGTAACAGCGAACCCTCTGCAGTGGCAACTTCAATACCGCTTTTATCAGCACTGAGAATAGTACCGGGCTCGGCAGTCGCTGTGCTGCTACCCAGATCCACAGTCCAGACCCGGACACGTTCACCGTCGATTTCAGTCCAGGCAACCGGCCAGGGATTCAGTGCCTGTACTTGACGCTTCAGCTCAAGGGCCGGACGACTCCAGTCCAGCATGCCCTCTTCCTTGGTCAGTTTATGGGCGTATGTACACAGCTCATTGTTCTGGGATTCCGGCTGCAATGTGCCGGCAGCAATCTGTGCCAGCGCCTGTTCCAGTGCCGGCTTGCCTGTTTCAATCAGACGGTCATGCAGATCACTGCCAGTATCGGTGTCATGGATCGGACAGATGTTTTTGATCAACATATCGCCGGTATCGAGACCGGCATCCATTTGCATAATGGTCACGCCAGACTCGGCATCACCGGCAGCAATCGCACGCTGAATCGGTGCAGCACCACGCCAGCGGGGCAGAATGGAAGCGTGAACATTGATACAGCCGTAACGGGGGGTATCCAGAACTACCTGCGGCAGAATCAGACCATAGGCGACAACGACCATCAGATCAGCTTGGAGTGCAGCCAGTTCCTGTTGCTCCGGTTCGCCCTTAAGGGATTTGGGCTGCAGTACAGGAATATCATGTTTTACTGCGAGCTGTTTGACCGGAGACTGGGCCAGCTGACGACCACGGCCGGCAGGACGGTCTGGCTGGGTATAGACCGCGATGACTTCATGGCGACTGTCCAGCAGTGTCTGAAGGTGGGCGGCGGCGAAATCCGGGGTTCCGGCGAATACAATCCTCAGGGGCTGAGTACTGTCAGGCTGCGGCATGGTTGGTCTGGGCTCATAGCTTGGTAGAGGGCGGCAATAATAAATCTGATACAGATAATCTTCCAGCATGGTTCAGGCGACTTCGCTGCTCCTGCGTTTTTTCAGCTGCAAACAGGCAAACCGGGTACAGGCAGGCCAGATGCAGGTGACCCAGAGTGCTGCAATCAGGCCCTGAACAAGTATCCAGCCATCTTTAGCAGGTAGGGAAAGCTCCCGGGATCCTGCTTTCATGGCATTCCAGAACCAGATAACAGCAACGAGTCCTACTATAGCCTGCAAGATTTTGATACCGGTTCGGCGATGACCGTCAAACAACCCGAAGTGGAAAGCAACAAGTCCTCCAGCCGTCATTCCTGTCAGCAGACCGATGGAACGCCAGGACAAGGTAGTTGTCACTCCCACAGCAATATGAATCAGGCTCAATAAGAGCGATACGGCGGTAACAAAGATGAGTGCCTGTGATAGCGGCATACTCATAATTACTTTGGTAACGGGCTGTTCCAGCCACAGGAACAACAGCAGAATCACTACTCCTGACAGCAGGCCAGCGAAAATCTGGTCGGCAAAATGAACCCCGAGGTAGAGGCGGGAGACCGCTATTGTCGCTACCGCAGCAACAGCAAGCAGCCAGAAGATCGGGCGGCGCAGCTGCACGGCAAGATAACCAAAGAATACTGTTGCTGTCTGGGTATGGCCGGATGGCATCCCGTTATCGGACTCCAGCGGGCCTCTCAGTAGCGATGGGTCGGCATGGTAAGGGCGGGGGCCTTTCAGGCAAACCTTGATAAAGGCAAAGACCAGACAGTTTATCGAAATGATACAGCCGAGGCGTAATGCCTGACGGGGACATACAGTCCAGTAGATGATGGCAACAACCAGCAGGTAGCTTTGGGAATATCCGGCCCATGCCAGCCAGACCATAATCTGGTTCAGAGGCTCCAGCGCTGACTGAAGCAGGTTGATCAGCTCGTAATCGGATGGGCTGTAAGACACTGGCTGAACTCAAGTCACCAATAGATAGGACAATTGAGCATAGCGTACCGATAAAAGTTCATCTGAACTGCATAGCAAAAGGCCGCTTAACTTTTCAGTTAGGCGGCCCTGTGGAATCTTTGCTTACCCTGGCTGGTTATTATTGTTCCAATTGTTCTTATTATTATGTTTTCGGTCTGGAATATTGTTTTTATTATTTCCGTACCGGAATTTATTATTTTTATTGTGCCTGAAATAAGGCAGAGACCGTGCCAAAAAGCCAAAAATCCATATAAAACAGAAAGTTATCTTGTTTTGGTCTGGCACGAGAGAAAAATGAGTGGCTGTAAGTGTTACCCGAAGTCGGTTTCGGGTAACACCTGCGGGGGAAGAAGGTAACAGATCAGGCAGTAGCCAGACGGCGGTTCTTTTCCAGCTTCTTGCGAATACGGGTACGTTTGAGTGAGGACAGAGTGTCGATAAACAGCTTGCCATCCAGATGGTCACATTCGTGCTGAATGCAGACTGACAGCAGACCGTCACAGTCCATGCTGAACTCTTCACCGTCTCTGTCCAGAGCTGTTACCCGAACGTTTTCCGGACGTCCCAGTGGTTCGTAAAAGCCCGGCACAGACAGGCAACCTTCAGCCATTTCTGAAGTGGGGCCTTCCAGTGGAGTAATTTTCGGGTTGATGAAAACCAGCGGGTCGTCACCTTCCTCGGAGACATCAATCACCACAATTCGTTGGTCAATATCAACCTGGGTGGAGGCCAGGCCAACGCCCTGAGCCTTGTACATGGTTTCCAGCATGTTATCGACGTGCTGGCGAACAGTGTCATTAACTTCGGTAACCGGGGTAGCTTTGTTACGCAGACGGGGATCGGGGAACTGAAGAATTTCAAGCAGTGCCATGAAGCAGAAGACCTTCCTGAATTAAATAATGCGTTGTTATCTGTAATGCTGTATAAAAATTGTACAGATAGCGTCCTTGTTCTATGTATTCGTAATTCTAAGTATCCGGTGTGGTGATTACAATTTGACACAGGGAAGCCGATACTCAGGGCGATAGCGTGTAAAAAAGCATTACGAAATGACAAAGGGAACGGTCATGAGAAATGTGCTGCATGGATGTATAGCGGGATTAACCCTGATGCTGGTGGTCGGGCTGGTTCAGGCTGCGCAGGGCATACTGAAAGATGACCACCCGCAACAGTACCGGGTGCGGCAGGGTGATAACCTGTGGAGTATCGGGGGACTGTTTCTGGAAAACCCCTGGCAGTGGCCTCAGGTCTGGCATAACAACTCTGATATTGAAAACCCCCATCTGATTTTTCCCGGTGACACTGTCAGCCTGATTAATATTGATGGCCAGCAGCGATTAACGATTACTGCCCGCGGTGATGCATCCCGCACCATCAAACTTTCTCCCAAAGTGCGCTCTACTCCGCTGGATTCAGCCATTCCGGCCATTCCTCTGGAAAAGATCAACAGCTTCCTGCGCAATAACCGGATTCTGGAAGTGGGCAAAGAGCTGGAAACTGCGCCCTATGTAATAGCAACTCATCAGGATCAGGTTATCAGCGGTACCGGTGACCAGATTTATGCCCGTGGCGAATTTAAAAACGGCTATGAAGATGCCTACGGTATTTATCGCCGGGGTGATCCGGTATTCGACCCTGACAGTGGTGAAGTACTCGGTGTGATTGCTCAGGAAATTGGTGCCGTAAAAGTCAGAAAAATAACCGGTGATATTGCCACCCTGAAAGTGACTGGCAGCCGAGAAGAAATTCGTATTGGCGATCGGCTGCTGCCTTCAGAAGAACGCCGGCTGGCTCCGGTATTTTATCCCAAGGAACCGGAAGCTGTTGTCAGCGGCAGAATTCTCGGTGTTGATAGCGGTGTTACCAGTATTGGTAAATTTAACAACGTACTGATTAATCTGGGTGTGCGGGATGGAATGAAAGAAGGCGATGTCCTCGCCATTTACCGTCAGCTCAAGATTGTGGACAAGATCAGAAAAGAAGAGATTCGGCTACCGGCAGAACGGGTTGGTTTGCTGATGGTTTATCGCCCCTTTGACAAAATCTCCTATGCCATTGTGATGGAAGCGCATCAGCCATTGAAAATTGGTGACATGATTAAGAACCCGTGAGTAATCGAGCGGGGATATGCTCTTCCCTGCTCGACTGCGTTTTCCCTTTCCCTTGAACTTCCCCTGTCAGCGTTTACTTTGAATCCTCAGGATAAGTAGTACCGGAGTATTCCTTTTGTCTGAGTTGGCTGCAGAACAACACTGTTTTAGCTCCTGTATTGATACCGAGCAGAATCAGGAAGCATGGGTAAGATTGTCGCTGGTACCGGGTATTGGATTAAACCGACTCCGGTCATTACTGGCGGTATTTCCGTCACCCTTGGCTGTACTTGAAGCCAACGACTCTGAACTGAGGGAAAAACTATCTGGAAGTTTTGCTGCAAAGCTTATTCGGGGGCTGCAGGACAAAAAACTGGATCAGTGTACCGAGTCGATCTTACAGTGGAGGCAGAAACCTGACTATGAACTGCTGTTCCCCTTTTCTCCTGATTACCCTCAACGACTGCTGGAAATTCACAGCCCCCCTCCCCTGCTGTTTATCAAGGGCAACCCTTTACTGTTGAATACATCCCAAGTCGCCATGGTGGGTTCTCGCAAGCCAACGCCTCAGGGCATTGAAAATGCCCGTCAGTTTGCCCGTGCATTGCATGAGCAGGGTTTTACCGTTACCAGTGGTCTGGCTATTGGTATTGATGGCGCGGCTCATCAGGGGGCTTTGAGTGTAGGTGGTAATACTCTGGCTGTTCTAGGCTCGGGGCTGGAATATATCTATCCGCGGCGACACAAACAGCTGGCTGAAGAGATTATTCAGCATGGAGCTATCGTCTCCGAGTTCCCTCCGGATACTCCACCACATCCAACCCACTTTCCTCGTCGAAACCGGATTATCAGTGGTATGAGCCTTGGAACGCTGGTGGTCGAAGCTTCACAGAAAAGTGGCTCACTGATTACTGCCCGCTTTGCTCTGGAACAGGGGAGGGAAGTCTTTGCGGTGCCCGGGAGTATTCATAATGATCAGGCTATTGGCTGCCATCAGCTGATTCGTTCAGGTGCCATGCTGGTTCATCATCCTGAGCAGATTGTGGAGGAGCTGAAAGGGCCGCTGGGTATTATGACAACAACAAAGCCGGCTCAGAGTTTATCAAATCGGATCGATGCATTGGCCTGCACTCCCGAGCAGCGAAAAATTCTGCAGGCGTTGTCTGCTGTCAGCAGCTATCACCCGGATGAACTCTCTGATATCACCGGGCTTGAGACCCAGTCCCTGACTACGATGCTGTTTGAACTGGAGCTTGAAGGGTTGATAAAAACCGTACCGGGAGGCGTCGCGCTTCAGGCTTGAAACCTTTTTTCACTAGTTTGTAATTTTCGATAACTGGAACTTGTGTGCTTAACCGGGTTGGGGTAATTTCGCCCCCAATATTCGAATAACGATTTTCCGGCTTCAAGGTATCACTCGAATACCTGTCGGTTTGCCTGACGGAAATTCTTCCGGATGGATATTTTGAACCCACTTTGCACTGATTGTGCACACGGGTTGCTTAAGAGGGGAACTATCCTATGTCCAAGCCTTTTGTATCTATTCTGATGGGGTCCGATTCCGACCTGCCTAAAGTTCAGGCTGCGGTGGATGTACTGAAGAAACTGGAAGTTCCAGTGGAAGTAAGGGTTCACTCCGCTCACCGTACCCCGGACGCTACTCACAGCTTTGTGAAGGATGCTGACGCCCGTGGTTGTGCTGCGTTTATCTGCTGCGCAGGTATGGCGGCTCACCTGGCAGGTGTTGTTGCTTCCCTGACCGTCAAGCCGGTTATCGGTGTACCGATTGATGCGGGCCCACTGGACGGTCTGGACGCGCTGATGTCTACCGTACAGATGCCGGGTGGTATTCCGGTTGCTACCGTGGCTATCGGTAAAGCGGGTGCCAAGAATGCCGGTTACCTGGCTGCCCAGATGATTGCCCTGAACGATGCCTCTCTGGCTGAGCGTCTGGTACAGGAGCGCAAGACCAACGCTGCTGACATTCTGGCCAAGAACGAAGCGCTGCAGGCCCAGCTGGCAGTCTAAACCAAGAATGCCCCGGAAGGCTCTGCTATAGTCGCTTTCCGGGGCATTTTTTAATGACAATGGATTTATGACAAGCAACAGCAGTGCAAATAGCGACAAGGTAAAGAGTGACAAGGTCAAGAGCCACAAGGTAAAGGGCGACAGGATAAAGACCGACGTTCAGTCAGCGGCAGCAGAAGTCATCTCTGGTGGCGTTATCGCCTATCCGACAGAAGCGGTATGGGGACTGGGATGTGATCCCTGGAACCGGAAGGCGGTGGAGCGGATCCTTGAAATCAAGCGTCGCCCGATGGAGAAAGGCCTGATTCTTGTCGCTGCAGATGAACATGCCATCGCACCACTGTTACAGAATCTTGCACCGGAACAGGTTGAACAGATGCGTCAGACCTGGCCGGGACCGGTTACCTGGGTTATTCCCGATTCGAAAGGCTGGACTCCTGAGTGGGTTCGGGGTCGCCACTCTTCCATTGCGGTCAGAATCAGCAGCCATCCAGTGGTTCAGGCGCTATGTCAGAGCTGGGGTGGACCTTTGGTTTCCACATCGGCCAATCGTGCCGGCGATGAACCGTTGCGCACCGGTGAGGATGTTGCCAATCTGCTGGGTGCTGAAGTGGACTGTATTGTTGACGGTGAAGTCGGCAGCCTGAATTCAGAACCTTCCCGTATTTTTGATCTGGTGAGTGGCAAGCAGCTGCGTTAAGTAATTTTTGATATTGGCCTGAACAACCCATAACCCGCTATCTATACGAGATAGTTTCTATAACGAGAGTATCATGGCAGCACAACAAAACTTCAGGTTGTGGTCTGGATGGATTCTTTGTTTCTTTTCGGGATGGATTGCCCATCTTCAGGCCGAGCCTGCCAGCTGGGAGAATTTGCATTCTCCGGATTATATCCGAAGCCGGACTGATGCTGTGACGGCTCATTACGATCACCATCTGGATAACCTCAGAGCGTCTGGAAAAACGCCGGAAGTTGGTGTTCTGGTAACCATGTTCGGGATGGAAGATGCTGCAGCAGAGGCATGTGCTGCAGGAAAGCAAAGTAATGATCTGCAAAAGCTGACGGTCAATACATTCCCTTACTGGATTGAAGATGGCATTGTTCAGCTACTTTTTTTTACAACCAGTTTTGACTGGGATGAAAAAAATCTGCGCCATAAAACTGAGAAAGCGCTTTTGGCGGAGTTACCTGAAGTCGCTGATACCTCGCAGTGGGATATATTAATCAAAATAAATTCTGCCGTTGACAGAACAGTCAAGGGCTTTGCCCACTCACATATTTTTATACGGCATCGATCAGGTATGCCATTTCAAACATACCAGCTTATAAAAGACTTGCCTTTCAGTTTAAAAGGAGTGCCTCCTGCAGGCTGGCCGGGCTTAAAATACCTCTCTGTAAAAATAGAGTCTGACAATTGAATAGCACCCAATGACAAAATCTCCCCTTGATAACAGCAATATCGAAACCGTAAAAGCCTGGCTGATGGGTCTGCAGGACAGAATCTGTACTGCGCTTGAGCAGGAAGATGGCAAAGCTACTTTCCGTCAGGATGAATGGCAGCACACTTCCGGCGGCGGTGGTCGCGCCCGTGTAATCACCGAAGGGAATGTGTTTGAAAAAGGCGGGGTAAATTTCTCCCATGTCAAAGGCGATGCACTGCCGCCTGCAGCCACAGCCCGCCGCCCGGAACTGGCCGGACGCAGTTTTCAGGCCATGGGTGTTTCACTGGTGATTCATCCGGAAAACCCGTTTGTTCCCACATCCCATGCCAATGTCCGGATGCTGGTAGCGGAAAAAGAAGGTGCTGATCCCGTCTGGTGGTTCGGTGGTGGTTACGACCTGACACCTTATTACGGTTTCGAGGAAGACTGTGAATACTGGCACGGTGTCGCACGTAATGCCTGTGAGCCTTTCGGGGAAGAGGTCTACCCGCGTTACAAAAAATGGTGTGATGAATACTTTTTCCTCAAGCATCGGAATGAGCCTCGCGGTGTTGGCGGCCTGTTTTTCGATGACCTGAATGAATGGCCATTCGAACAATGCTTTGAATTTATGCAGGCGGTGGGTAATTCATATGTTGAAGCCTATCTGCCGATTGTGCAGAAGCGCCGCCAGTTGCCTTACACGGAACAACAGCGTGACTTCCAACTCTATCGCCGCGGACGCTATGTTGAATTCAATCTGGTACAGGATCGGGGAACTATTTTCGGACTTCAGTCCGGAGGCCGTACAGAATCAATTCTGATGTCTCTGCCGCCAATGGTTCGCTGGGAGTATGACTGGAAACCGGAACCGGGTTCGGAAGAAGCTCGCCTGTATACTGATTTCCTGAAAGTACGCGACTGGGTGTAATGCATTATGACTGCAACTGATTCTGATCGTTATGCCGTAATGGGTAACCCCATCGGCCATAGCAAATCACCAATGATTCACAGCCTGTTTGCCGAGCAGACCGGCCAGCATCTCGGCTATGAGGCCATTCTGGCTGAGGAAGACGGCTTTGATGAAGCAGCCAGCTGCTTCTTTATTGAAGGCGGTAAAGGTCTGAATATCACGGTCCCGTTCAAGCACCAGGCACTGGATTTGGCACATCAGCTGACCCCCAGAGCTGAAAAAGCCGGAGCTGTGAACACCCTCTGGTACAACGGAGAGGTGATGCATGGCGACAATACTGATGGTATTGGTCTACTGACCGACCTGAAGCAAAACAATCAGGTTACTATCAAGGATAAACGTGTACTGGTATTAGGTGCCGGTGGTGCTGTGCGGGGTGTGTTACAGCCGCTGCTTGAAGAAGAGCCCAGTGAGCTGGTTATTGCCAATCGCACTCAGGCTAGAGCAGAGCAACTGGTGGCAGAGTTTTGTGAATACAAAAACATTGTCGCGTTACAGTTTGAACTGTTACGCGGCCATTTTGATCTGATTATCAATGGTACTTCTGCCAGTCTGCAGGGAGCCGCAATTCCCCTGCCGGACTCTGTCGTGTCTGAAAACACTGTGTGTTACGACATGATGTACAGTGCTGTGGAAACCCCGTTCAATCGCTGGGCCCGTGAAAATGGTGCCGGTATGCAACTGGATGGTCTGGGTATGCTGGTGGAGCAGGCGGCAGAAGCCTTTTATATCTGGCGGGGTATTCGCCCGCAGACACAGCCTGTCATTGAAAAAGTAAGAACTGAACTGGGGTAAGATACTCAGTGATGAGACAGGCAAATTTCATTTTGCCTGTCGAAACTCCTTCCCTGCCGCTCTTGAAAGTTCGAAGCAAATATATCCTGTTTGGAAAAACCTCTTTATATTCGAAAATCCTAATGTCTGCTTCAGGCATGGGACAGGCGGCAATTCGTCAAAAAATAAGGTATGGTAAGAAAAGCTGGTTAAAAATTATTATGCAAAATAACTAGCAAAAGTATGCAATTATAAATCGAATCAATCCGGATTCATTGAGGGGTAACAACCATGGCTGTAAACGGTGAGCTGGGCTTTTTTGTGCTGGTTGATGCCGGTGAAGGCGACGTTCATAAAATCCGTGAGGAGCTGCTGAAAGTTGACCAGATCGAGCTGGTACACTGTCTGATCGGCCCTACCGATCTGATTTGCTACGGCAAGGCAGGCAGCTTTGAAGAGCTGCATGGCGTTATTCGCGACAAGCTGGCTACACTTCACTACGATCGCTTTAACCCGGTTGTAAAAACAGAGACGCTGGTCTCCATGGAAGCTTTCGGCAAGCCGCTGACAGCAGAAAACTTTGGTCATCCGGAAAGAACAGCGGCCTGGATTTTTGCTGATATCTCCATTGCCGGAGCCCACGCCGGTGAAAAGCTGATTGCCCATCACGATGAAATTCTGTCTGCCCACAGTGTGCTGGGACGTCACGACACCCTGCTCTATGTCGAGTCCGACAACCTTGAGCAGCTGATGGAAGTCATTGATGGCGGCGTGCGGGTACTGCGTGGCATCGGCAATGAAGGTCGTGCGGCCAAGGCGTTGTCCCACACTGATACCCGACTGGTATTGATGCCCTGATCGCAGTTTGCGGGAACGGCTGAATCGAATACGGGTCTGATGCTTTATGCCAAACACACCATTTACGATTCAGCCGGGAGATCTGGTTTTTCAGCAGCGCGCCAGAGGTGATGCCGGGCGTGCGATCAGTCAGGTCTACAAGGGTATTTATGGCTGGCATATTAATCATGTCGCCCTGTGTATCAATGACGACAGCACATTGCTTGAAGCGGTTGATCCCTGCGTGACGACAATTTCCCTGCAGGATTTTTGCCTTCAGTCCGAACCGGTTACCTCAAATATGCCCACTACATTTGTGGGCCGCCTTAAACCATCGTTACATCATCTGATACCGAAGGCGCTCGTTTTCGCGGAAGAGCAATCCGGGCTGCCGTATAACATCAGCTTTAGTCAGGAGCATGACAGCTGGTACTGCAGTGAGCTGATACTGGAGGCTTTTCGTTTTGCCAATGATGGCGAATATGTTTTTCAACCGTCACCCATGTCGTTTCATGATGCTGAAACCGGGCGCATGCTGAAGTGGTGGCAGGACTATTTTGACGAGTTAGGGAAGCCTGTACCGGAAGGCGCACCGGGCTCTCACCCGGCACTGCTCTCCCGTTCGGAGTTTCTGGATATTGTTTATCGCTTCGAGGCTACAGCAGATAAACCCGAAGCCCATCCAGCAGCATCTGTACCGCTATCATAATCAGCAGCATCCCCATCAGACGTTCCATGGCAAACAGACCGCGTTCACCAATCAGTTTGTAGAGCCTGTTGGAAAGCAGCAGGATCACCGCAACACCGCCCCAGGCCAGTAATACTGCGGCCATCAGGGCCGGGTATTCATTGGGGTGCTGGTTGGATAACAGGATCAAAGCAGCCAGTACTGATGGCCCCACAATCAGTGGCGTGGCCAGCGGTACAATCATTGGCTCGCCATCCGGCGTATCGCCCATCAGACTGCCACGCTCGGGCGGAAAGATCAGACGAATCGCAATCAGGAACAGAATAATACCGCCTGAAATACTGACGGTTTCCTGCCTCAGGTTCAGCGAATCCAGCAGCTGCTGGCCGGCAAACAGGAAGATAAACAGGATACCCAGCGCGATCAGCAATTCACGAATCAGTACCTTGCGCCGTCGTTCCGGTGGCACATTTTTCAGAATGGAAAGGAATATAGGGGTGTTGCCCAGCGGATCCATAATCAGGAACAGCATCAGGGCCGATGCAAAAATATCCATACAGCTATTATCTTGTTATTTATAAAAGAAAAGGCGTTATTGGCGCCGGACTGTATCGTTCCTGACCGGTTGCAGGCAACCTCCCTCTACTATCTGTTTTTGCTGGTTAGCGCTCTGAGATCATGACTCCGGGTTCAGATATTCATCTTTTAGCCGCACATAATTTTTCGGGCTATAGGATAAAAACTTGTGCTCACTCTCGGTCAGAGGGCGCGCCTGTTTCGCCGGGGAGCCTTTATAGACGTAACCGCTTTCCAGTGTCTTTCCCGGAGGCACCATTGCTCCTGCTGCCAGCAAAACATCGGATTCGATAATGGCGCCGTCCATAACAATTGCACCAATACCAATCAGTACCCGATCATGTACAGTGCAGCCGTGAAGTACGGCCTTGTGGCCAATGGTCACGTCACTGCCGATGGTCAGTGGAAAGCCATCCGGGTTATAACTGCTGGCATGAGTGATATGCAGAACGGCACCATCCTGAACACTGGTGCGCTCTCCGATACGGATACGGTGCATATCTCCGCGGACTACGGCTGCAGGCCAGACTGAACTGTCATCACCAATTTCGACATCCCCAATCACTACAGCGGATTCATCCACAAAAACCTTTTGCCCCAGTACAGGTGTGATACCTTTGTGGGGCCGTAAATTATTCGACATGTGCAGCGTCCTCATTTTTATTGCTGGCAGTTGAAATCCACCGGTGATATACCCATCTGAGAAATATAACAACTAACCGGATTCTGACCTATGAGTAACCCGCTAACGGTCTCCCATACCCTGCCGCCATTCTCTGCTATCAAGCCGGAGCATGTGGAGCCAGCTATTACCCAGCTGCTGCAGGAGGCCCGCGCCGCTACCGAGCGACTGCTGGCAGAAAATACTGTTTACACCTGGGATAACCTGCTGCAACCGCTGGAAGCGATTGATGACAAACTGAGTCAGGCCTGGTCGCCGGTAGGCCACCTGAACGCTGTGATGAACAGCGATGCACTTCGTGATGCATACAACAGCTGTCTTCCGAAACTGTCGGAATATTCCACCTGGGTGGGACAGCACAAGCCTCTGTTTGAAGCCTATCAGCAAATTGCTGACGGTCCTGAATTTGCGCAATTGGATAATGGCCGCCAGAAAGCGATCAAGGATGCCCTTAGGAACTTCCGTCTGGCCGGTGTTGCACTGCGGGAAGACAAGCAGAATCGTTACAAGGAAATCAGCAAAAAGCTGTCTGAACTGTGTAGCAAGTTTTCTGACAATGTACTGGATGCCACACAGGCCTGGAGCAAACTGATTGAGTCAGAATCCGAACTGGAAGGTCTGCCTCAAACCGCGCGGGATATTGCCCGTCAGCAGGCGCAGGCCAAAGACCATGACAGTGGCTGGTTGTTTAACCTTGAATTCCCCAGTTACTTCCCGGTGATGACTTACAGTGCCAACCGGGAGCTGCGTCGTGAAATGTATGAAGCCTACAACACCCGGGCTTCTGATCAGGGCCCGACTGCCGGTCAGTTTGATAATGGCCCGCTGATGGATGAGATTCTGGCGCTGCGCCACGAGAAGGCTCAGCTACTGGGCTTTGAAAACTATGCTGAACTGTCTCTGGCCAGCAAAATGGCTGAGAACCCGCAGCAGGTCGTCGACTTCCTGCGTGATCTGGCCGAGCGTAGCAAGCCTCAGGCCGAGCAGGAACTGGAATCGCTGCAGGCATTCGCCGCTGAAGAATATGGTGTGGATAAACTGGAAGCCTGGGATATTGGCTTCTATTCCGAAAAGCTGCGTGAGCATCGTTATGCTATTTCCCAGGAAGAGCTGCGTCCCTGGTTCCCGGCGGACAATGTGATCAAGGGTATGTTCACCGTCGTCAAGCGACTCTACGGTATCGATATTGTACAGGGCTCTGAGACTGTGGATATCTGGCACAAGGATGCACAGTATTACGAAGTTCAGCGTGACGGTATTACTATTGCCGGCTTCTTTGTGGATAACTATGCCCGTGAAAACAAGCGCGGCGGCGCCTGGATGGATGAATGCCGGGTGCGTCGTCTGACTGATGACAGTGTTCAGCTGCCTGTGGCCTACCTCACCTGTAACTTTACGCCGGCCGTTGGTGATCAGCCGGCACTGTTGACCCATGATGAAGTGGTCACTATGTTCCACGAGTTTGGTCATGGCCTGCATCATATGCTGACTAAAGTCGATTATGCTGCGGTATCCGGTATTAACGGGGTAGCCTGGGATGCGGTCGAGCTGCCGAGTCAGTTTATGGAGAACTGGTGCTGGGAAAAAGAAGGTCTGGCACTGATTTCCGGTCATGTTGAAACCGGCGAACCGCTGCCTGATGACAAGCTGGAACGCCTGCTGGCTGCCAAGAACTTCCAGAGCGCAATGATGATGGTGCGCCAGCTGGAGTTCTCCCTGTTTGATTTCCGTCTGCATCGTGAATATCAGCCGGGAATCAGTGTGCAGAAAGTACTCGATGAAGTGCGGGATGAAGTGGCTGTGATCAAACCGCCGGTATTTAACCGCTTCCAGAACGGCTTCAGCCATATCTTTGCCGGTGGCTATGCGGCCGGTTACTACAGCTACAAGTGGGCGGAAGTATTGTCTGCGGATGCGTTCTCACTGTTTGAAGAGAATGGCATTTTTGACCATGCAACCGGTGAGTCTTTCCTGAATAATATTCTGGAAAAGGGTGGCTCTGAAGAGCCGATGGAGCTGTTTGTCAGCTTCCGCGGACGTGAGCCGAAGATCGATGCCCTGCTGCGGCATTGTGGTATTGCCAGCGAGACAGAAGCTGCATGACAGTCAAGAAACGCTTTATAGCCGGGGCAGTTTGCCCCAAATGTGGCGAAATGGACCGTATCGTTATGTTTGATCAGGATGACCAGTCCGTCCGGGAATGTGTCTCCTGTGGCTTTACGGATGCCATGCGCTACGAAGTTGCCGTTAATCAGCCGGCCACCCGGCTCGACCAGACCGCCAAAGCAGGTCAGTCGGAACAGGCAACCGAGGTTGTGAAGCTGGTCGGGCTTGATAGTTAAGCCGATATAAATCAAGAGCAAAACAAAAAGGCCGGATTATCCGGCCTTTTTTATGCGTGATAAACAGTGCGGGTATCAGTAGAGACCGGGTGTGGTTCTCATTTCCAGACCATTCCGGTCTGCCAGGCTATGCACGGTAGCCAGTGGATTAAACGGGTTCGATTTAGCAAAGGAACCCATTCCTGGACGGGTGAATACCGGGCGTACACCATTCATTTTGGCAAGCAGGTCTTCGACAATGAAATCCAGTTGATTGGCAAAGTCTTCACCCAGCAGGGTGTGAATAATCAGGCTATCCCAAGTTGAATTCAGTTTAACAAGCGGCACGCCACTGGCGGCCATTGAGATGTCATTAATTTCCTCCGCAACCCGATGTATAAGATAAGCGTCGTCCAGTAAATCCTCCATAATAGGGTTACGCTTGTGGGAGCGAAGGTAACTACGTGCTACTTCCAGAAACGGGTAAACAAAATCTTCGGTACCGCTTTTACGGGCGGCTTCACTGAACTGCTCAAGTAAAACAACAGACTGCTCGATATAGTCACAGGCGAAACGATACAGCAATTCGGAATTACAGTCGGCAGGTATGCTGATCAGGCTGGAACAATCGTCCATAAGCTCGTCAATAAGGGACTTGAATTGCAGGGTTGTCTGCTCGTGACGCTTGGCCTCTTCAATCAACTCGCGAATTGGGTGTGTGTTCATCAGGGTCTCCATGACAGCCAGCACGTCCTTGGATTTATTTGTTTTCTGTGGGCTGGAGTTTTACTGCAACATAGCAAAAACCGGTTTAGAAATATCACTTTTTCATATGAAAAAATGCCCTTATAAATTCAAAGCAATTACTATTCCACCGGCTTGAAGCAGTTGAATATGATGCTGAAATGAGAATTGTGTTGAGAGAAATTTAAAACCACAAGATATGCTCCCTGATGGCAAAAAAATGACAGTGATGTTTTTAAAAAGTGTCAATTTTTTGCCTTTGTCATTTTTATGGCGCCAAAAAAATATCGCGCATCCGGGTAAATTTTTATCTCAAAAAGATAAAAAAGTCTCAAGATTTTTTTATTTATGACGGGTATTGCTGAAACAAAATTCTGGTGTTATATGCAAAATAAAATGCGTCAATTAAAACAGGCTTTTAATTGACGGCTGTCGTTTTTAAAAGCCGGTTTGAATCTTGAATAAAAGTACAAGTTTTAAAGGTCCAGGTTGAAAGGCTTATAACCAAAAGCTAAGGGTTTTGTTTGCTTTTCATGTCTTATGTTGTTTAATGAAAGCTCAGGACTATACTCAGTGACGTTGTTTGTTGTGTCAGACTGTGGAGTGTGTTCCGCCTGGCAGGAACGGGTTGTAATTCAATTTGACCTGCCTTCGGAAGTATAAAGCAGTAATCGCTTGAAATGCTGTCAGCGCCTGTGGTTCTGAATGACAATATTCAGAACAGCCGAAAGGCAAAAGGGAACCTTAATAAAGTTTTCCACAGGGGTCGGTGTTTTTTGAGCAGTTGGATAACAGGTAATGTCATCGCTGTACGTGATGCAGGTTGGGCAGGACAGGTTCAGACTGAACCTGGCAGTTGCAAGCCTTGCTCATTGCGCAGGATAGCACTGAGTTAACCGAGCTGACTGAGCTAACCGAGTTAACTGGAATAACAGTACACACCGCCCTTTCAGTCACCATGATGGTGCACTTCCCAGGCAAGTTGTACTTTATCAGTGCAGGCCAGCACAGTGGTAACAATAACAATGCGCGCTGTAGCCAGCCCATCCGCTGACCTGAGGGGCCTGCCGCATTTCTTTCCTGTCCCGCTGTCCGGGCGTTTTCCACACTCTTCATTCTGATTGGAACTGATGGGTTACCAATAACGACAACCTTGTACGTGTCTCATTGCAGACCAGAGGGTTTAAGGGAATGAAGCACAGCGTGCGTATTCTTGCGGGGCTTATGGGTCTGGGGTCGGCCATGTCCCAGGCTGATTGGGGTCTCAATATGACCCGGGGAGTCACCTCCGTCAGTGAGGATGTTTATGGACTCCATATGGCCATATTCTGGGTTTGCGTCATTATTGGCGTGATTGTGTTTGGTGTGATGTTCTGGTCAATCATAATGCACCGGAAATCACGAGGCGTTAAACCGGCAACTTTCCATGAAAGTACGCTGGTAGAAATACTCTGGACCACGATTCCTTTTTTGATTCTCGTCGGGATGGCAATTCCGGCAACCAAAACCCTGATCCATATGTATGACGCGGATGATTCCGATATTGATATCAAAGTCACCGGCCATCAATGGAAGTGGGAGTATGAATATCTTGGAGAAGGCGTTTCATTCTTCAGTAATCTATCGACACCACTTGAACAGATTTATAACGTTCGCCGCAAGAATCCCAATTACCTGCTTGAAGTTGATGAACCATTAGTTGTTCCAACGGGCAAAAAGATTCGATTCCTGATTACCGCAGGCGATGTTATTCACTCATGGTGGGTTCCTGCACTCGCAGTTAAAAAAGATGCCATCCCCGGCTTTATTAATGAAGCCTGGACGATCATTGATAAACCCGGAATCTACCGGGGACAGTGTGCGGAATTATGCGGCCGCAATCATGCTTTTATGCCGATCGTGCTTGATGTCCGTTCTGAAGAAGATTACGCCAGTTGGCTCGGTGAAAAACGTGAAGAAGCGAAAGCCATTCGCGCCCTGACTGCACGCGATTGGAGTTATGACGAACTCTATGATCGCGGCAAGGGTGTTTACAACAAAGTCTGTGCTCAGTGTCATCAGGCAAATGGTATGGGTATTCCCGGAGCCTTCCCGGCATTGAAGGGAACGCCGATGACAACCAAAAAAGATCAGCTGACGGCACATGTGGATATTGTGGTGAATGGCAAGAAGGGAACTGCCATGCAGGCGTTCGGACCACAGCTGAATGAAGCTGATCTTGCGGCTGTCATTACCTACGAGCGAAACGCGTGGGGTAACAATACCGGGCAGATGGTGAAGCCTGTGGATATCCTTCAGTACAAGAAAACCGGTCAGTTGCCACAGACCGGCGATCAAGCCAAATAAAGGGACGGAGGGTTAATCATGAGTGCTATGACTGATACCGGGCACGCTGATGCACACCACGGTCCGGCCAAAGGATTGATGCGCTGGGTGCTGACAACCAACCACAAGGACATCGGCAGTATGTACCTGTGGTTCAGCTTCTTCATGTTTCTGGCCGGTGGCTTTATGGCCATGGTAATCCGGGCAGAACTTTTTGAGCCGGGAATGCAGATTGTCGAACCGGAATTCTATAACCAGATGCTGACCATGCATGGTCTGATCATGGTATTCGGTGCGGTAATGCCAGCCTTTACCGGACTGGCTAACTGGATGATTCCGATGATGGTTGGAGCGCCGGATATGGCGCTACCGCGAATGAATAACTGGAGCTTCTGGATTCTGCCCTTTGCCTTTGCGTTGATGATGAGCACCCTGTTTATGGAAGGTGGTGGTCCCAACTTTGGTTGGACAGCTTACGCACCGTTATCCACAGATTACGGGCCGAAATCGACCACCTTCTTTATCTTCGCCATTCATATGATGGGTATCTCGTCCATCATGGGAGCGATTAACATTATTGCGACCATCCTGAACCTGCGGGCGCCGGGGATGACGTTAATGAAGATGCCGTTGTTTGTCTGGACCTGGCTAATAACGGCTTATCTACTGATTGCCGTAATGCCTGTATTGGCCGGTGCCGTCACCATGATGCTGATGGATATCCATTTTGGCACCAGCTTCTTTAATGCTGGCGGTGGTGGTGACCCGGTGCTTTACCAGCACGTGTTCTGGTTCTTCGGGCATCCTGAAGTATACATCATGATTCTGCCGGCCTTTGGTATTGTCTCTGCGATTATTCCGGCCTTTGCCCGTAAGCCGCTGTTTGGTTATACCTCGATGGTTTACGCCACTGCATCTATTGCATTTCTGTCGTTTATTGTCTGGGCACACCATATGTTTACGGTGGGAATTCCGGTTACCGGTGAGCTGTTCTTTATGTATGCCACCATGTTGATTGCGGTGCCAACCGGGGTGAAGGTCTTTAACTGGATTACTACCATGTTCCGTGGCGCCATGACGTTTGAAACGCCGATGCTGTTCTCACTGGCGTTTGTGGTGCTGTTTACCCTGGGTGGTTTCTCCGGTTTGATGTTGGCGATTGCGCCGGCAGACTTCCAGTATCACGACACTTATTTTGTAGTGGCTCACTTCCACTATGTGCTGGTGTCCGGTGCCGTGTTTGCGATTATTGCAGGGGTTTATTACTGGTTGCCCAAATGGACCGGCCATATGTATGACGAGACGCTGGCCAAAACCCATTTTTGGCTGTCATTTATCGGGATGAACCTGACCTTTTTCCCGATGCATTTCCTCGGGTTGGCCGGTATGCCTCGACGAATTCCGGACTATGCGTTGCAGTTTACTGATTTCAATATGATTGCGTCTGCCGGAGGCTTCCTGTTTGGAACGACCCAGTTACTGTTCCTGTTCGTTGTGATCAAGTGTGTCATTTGCGGCAAGAAAGCCGCAGCCAAGCCCTGGGAAGGTGCTGATGGTCTGGAGTGGAGCGTGCCCTCGCCTGCGCCTTACCATACTTTCTCTACTCCGCCTGATGTGAAGTAAGGCGGGGTTCGGACTATGGCATTTTCATTTCTGCGATCGAAGCTGCTGTCTGAAGACAGTATTTTTCGCCGGGAGGGAAAAACCGGATCGGCGGCTCGTATGGCGCTGGTTGCAGTGGCTATGTTCGGGTTTGGTTTTCTGCTGGTGCCGATCTACGACGTTATGTGTAAGGC
Organism: Spongorhabdus nitratireducens; assembly: GCA_947387575.1. Taxonomy (GTDB): domain Bacteria; phylum Pseudomonadota; class Gammaproteobacteria; order Pseudomonadales; family Endozoicomonadaceae; genus CANDOC01. Next base: position 244,957 of record CANDOC010000007.1, on the reverse strand, counting down.
GATCGGCATTAACGGCAAAACCGACCCAAATCCCTACAAGGTTGTAGAAGCCAAAGTCGATACCAGCCGCAAGATTAAGATCCAGTTTATAGCCACAAACAATGCGGCTATGAGCTGGGAGTTTGGTCCGACAGTTAAAGAAATAGAAGTGCATCCGGGCGAAGTGGGCTCTCTGAGTTTTTACGCCCGTAACCCCACCGGCAAGCGAATGACCGCTCAGGCTATTCCCAGTGTAACGCCATTCAAGGGAACGGATTTCCTGCATAAAACCGAGTGTTTCTGCTTTACCACTCAGACGCTGGATGCCGGTGAAGAAATTGATATGCCGCTGAAGATCATCATTGATCAGGATCTTCCCAAGTACATCAAGAAACTTACGCTTTCGTACACACTGTTTGATGTAACCGACATGTGACGGGCAACCCAAGGAGAAAAAACATGGCAGGTGAAAGCAGCTACTATGTGCCCGCCCAGAGCAAATGGCCGATTATTGCCTCAATCGGACTGTTTCTGACGGTGGTCGGCGCCGGCATCATGATGAATGATATGAGTGCCGGAGTGAAAGATTCTACCGGGCACTGGGTGTTGTTTGCCGGTGGCCTGATCATGGCTTATATGCTGTTTGGCTGGTTTGGCAATGTGATTCAGGAGAGTCGTTCCGGGCTCTACAGCGAGCAGATGGATCGCAGTTTCCGCTGGGGTATGTTCTGGTTCATCTTTTCCGAAGTGATGTTCTTTGCCGCCTTCTTTGGCACCCTGTTTTATGTGCGCCATTTTTCTGTGCCATGGATTGGGGGAGAAGGTGCCGGAGAAATGACCCATATGCTGCTGTGGCCGGAATTTATCAGCCACTGGCCGCTGATGAAAAACCCGGATAACACCTCTTTTCAGGGTGCCAGCGGGGTTATTGACCCGTTTCATCTTCCGCTGCTGAACACCTTGCTGCTGGTAGCTTCCAGTGTCACTGCAACCATTGCCCATCATGCCCTCAAGAATAATGAACGGACCAAGGTCAAATTATGGCTGGTAGCAACACTGATACTGGGTTTTGCATTTCTGTTCTTTCAGGCGGAAGAGTATATCGAAGCCTACGATAACCTTGGTCTGACGCTGGCTTCAGGAATCTATGGCTCAACCTTCTTTATTCTGACCGGCTTTCACGGTGCTCATGTAACGCTGGGTGCGATAATGCTGACTATCATGTTGGTTCGGGTTATGAAGGGTCACTTTACCCCGGAAAAGCATTTCGCATATGAAGCCGCATCCTGGTACTGGCACTTTGTGGATGTGGTCTGGATTGGTCTATTTGTCTTTGTTTACTTGGTTTGATGCTGTTCCGGCTGTCCCTTGTCTGGATGTAGCCAGGGTGCATGGCTGGTGATATCACCGTGTAGCCAGGCAAGGGTAATTAACAGCATCAGCAGTACGGAAAGTGTGATTCGCACCTTGAGAGAAGTCAGTAGTCGTTTTGATTGGCTTTTGTCGTTTAGAAGAAAGTAGAAGCCGGTTGCCAGGCTGACAATGATGGCAATCAGAAAAATAACAATAATAGTCTTTAACCACATGGCGTTTCCCTGACTGAATATTTGATGTGTCTACCATCATATACAGGGTGAAACAGACTCGCTATGAAGAGTGTTGCCAGGAAGTGAGTTGTCAGGAAGAGCATCAGCATAAAGATACGTGTTCTTCATTTCAGATTCAGTCTGGTATTCAGGTGGTAAAGCGTTTTCAAGTGGTAGCAGTATGGTGTGGAGTTTCAGGCGCAAGCTGACAATTCTGTTTATTCTGCTGTTTCCCCTGTTGCTGAGTCTGGGGTTCTGGCAATTCTCCCGTTATGCCGAAAAAAAAGCCCTGATGGAACAGTTTGAAAAACGTTTCACCGAGGCTCCGGTCAGTCTTGATATTGCTTTGCAGAATCAGAACCCCCGTTACCGTCGCATCAGCCTTTCCGGTTATTACGATAATCAGCATACCTTCTTACTGGATAACCGGATTAATAACGGCCAGCCCGGATATGAAGTTTTTACGCCTTTCACTACGCAAACGGGAGAAATAGTGCTGGTTAACAGGGGCTGGATCAGCCGTGGGCAAGATCGTTCGGTGTTACCGGAAATTCCGGTCTATGCTGAGCTGACCAGATTGCAGGGACAGTTGTACAAACCTCTGGGTAAAGCGTTTGTTCTGGGCCATGAAACCTGGTCACCGCAATGGCCTCAGCGTATGCAGGCGCTGGATATGGAACGGATTCAGGATCTGCTGGGAAAGCCACTTGTACCCTATTTTCTGGTACTGGATGAACAGCAGAGCGGCAGTTTGAACTATTTTTTCAAGCCGGTTGTGATGTCTCCGGCAAAACATATGGGTTATGCCGTGCAGTGGTTTTTGATGGCAGCCTGTCTGCTGATTCTGGTTGTTTACAGGATTTATAAAACCGGCAGAAAACAAGTACGGGAGTAATAACAATAATGAATAATGTACTGACCTCTCCAGCCAATGAGCCTGTAAAAAGAGCTCGAAAACGCCGAACCTGGATCATCCTGTTCTGCATTATGTTGTTGCCGGCTTTGGGTATGGGGCTTTCAACCTGGATGTATTTTTCCGGTTATGTGCCTGAAGGTCGCACCAATAATGGCAGTCTGATTCTGCCGCCACTGGAGTTTTCGAGGCTGAATCTCACCAGTACGGATATTGCGTTCGGAATGGAAGAGCTCGATGGTCGCTGGGCTTTGATGATAGTCCCCGATATGACACCAGATTCAACCTGCAGTGATGACTGTGAACAACTGCTGTATCTCAGCAGGCAGGCACATATTGCACTGGCACGTGAGTCTGACAGGGTGGTACGGCTGTTTGTGCAGGATAATGGTGTAGATAAAGACATGGCGCTGGAACAAGAGCATCCAGCCATGGAGTGGTTGAATACCGATTTGCTGAAAACCCGGGAGTATCTACTGCAGAAAGCGAAGAGCTCTGAGGGCAGTCACCTTTATATTGTCGACCCCCTCGGAAACATCATGATGCACTACACCGCGGAGCACAGTGGCAATGAAATTTTGCGAGATATTCAGAAACTGCTGAAGCTGTCACAGATAGGATAAGTTCATGCACATTATCCGGTTGCTATCAAAAACAGTTTATGACCTGAAAGCGCTGCATTTTGTGTTACCGCTATTGCTTATAGCAGGTTATGTTTCAGCCAGTCAGGAGTCGCCGGATAGCTATAAAAAAGAAAACCATAATCAAGCCAGCCATGAACAAAAAGTGCAGGCTTTATTTGCACTTATAAACCTGCCGGCGGTGTATCGCCGGGAAGTCGAGAAGATTGTTGCAAGTCAGAAAGACCAGATCGACCATTTTGAATACTTTGAAGATGTAATCCGTGAATGGGCAACACAGGTTACGGGTTGGGAGGTTTTGCAGCCAAAAATCGCGGAACTTTATAAATCGAGCTTTACTGAAGCTGAATTAAACGACATGTTAGTGTTTTACGGGAGTGAAACAGGACAGAAATTTCTACAATTACAGCCACTGATATCAACTCGAATACGGCAAATGGGAACCGAGGCGGCGCAACAAAATCGAGGCCGTCTTAAAACCATGCTGCAAAACCGTGCTGAAGAGTTGAAACGCATGGGGCTGATAAAAAGCAAACCTGCCAATACAGAAAACAATAATAACGAAGGGGTTGGCGGCGAATGAGTCCATATGAATCAATAGAACGAAAACCCGGGTACTGGCTATGTCTGCTGGCCACTTTGCTGGCAGTGGTTGTCGTAGTACTCGGTGCCTATACCCGTCTGGTGCATGCCGGACTGGGGTGTCCCGACTGGCCGGGCTGCTATGGCTTTCTGACCGTACCGGAAACCGCTGCAGAAATTCAGCTTGCTGAAAGCCTTTACCCGGATGCACCGGTTGAAGTGGAAAAGGGCTGGCCGGAAATGATCCACCGTTATGTTGCCGGATCACTGGTTTTACTGGTGCTGGGGCTGGTGATTAATGCCGTCAGAAACCGCCATAATCCCGGGCAACCACTGTTTCATCCGATATTTATTTTTGGTTTGATCCTGCTGCAGGCCGCATTTGGCATGTGGACTGTGACCCTGAAGCTTTGGCCTCAGGTGGTTACGGCTCATTTGCTGGGTGGTTTTGCTACCTTGTCTTTACTGTTCCTGTTAACGCTTCGTCTGTCCGGAAAACGCTGGAAACCTTTGACCCGTAGCCGCGGGTTGGGGCGGCTCAGGTTGCTGGCCGGTATGGCAGTTGTGGTAGTGGTAATGCAGATATCACTGGGTGGCTGGATCAGCTCCAACTATGCCGCCCTAGCCTGCCCTGATCTACCGCTATGTCAGGGTAAGGTCTGGCCTGAAATGGATTTTGATGAGGGATTTGATATCACCCAGGCTATTGGCCCGAACTATCTGGGGGGCCAACTTGATGGTGAAGCCCGTGTTGCTATTCATATGGCTCACCGGATAGGCGCAGTGATAACTACGTTGTTTTTGCTGTGGCTCATAATGGCGTCACTTAAATACGTCGATGGTTCCGTTTCTGGCAGAAACCCGATTAAGGGTGCTGCGCTTGCCGTACTGTTTATGTTGCTGGTTCAGCTGGCTCTCGGGCTGGCCAACGTTTATTTCTATCTTCCCCTGCAGGTTGCTGTCGCACACAACCTTGGCGGTGCTTTGTTACTGCTGAGTGTTATTGGCCTGAATTATCGTCTCGCATGGAGGACGTCATAATGTCACAGGAAAATACACTGACACTGCGTGCAGGATGGCGCGATTATCTCGAACTGTGCAAGCCCCGTGTTGTGGCACTGATGATCCTGACGGCGATCATAGGTATGTGTCTGGCGACAGCAACCTGGGTGCCGTTAAGTGCTCTTATCTTTGGCAACCTGGGAATTGCCTTATGCGCTGGCTCGGCTGCAGTTATCAACCATGTGGTGGATAGCCGGATAGATCAGATTATGGCGCGCACCCGCAACCGTCCGGTAGCTACCGGGCGGGTTGATTCCCGGAGTGCACTGCTGTTTTCGCTGGCACTCGGAGTATCCGGGATGGCTATCTTGCTGGTAATGGTTAATGCATTAACGGCTTGGCTGACACTGGCTTCGCTGGTTGGGTATGCGGTGATCTACACCGGTGTGCTGAAGCGAGCCACACCGCAGAATATTGTAATTGGCGGTCTGGCCGGTGCCGCCCCTCCCCTGCTGGGCTGGACTGCCGTTACCGGACATTTCGAACCGGATGCCCTGCTGCTGGTACTGATTATTTTTGCCTGGACGCCGCCTCATTTCTGGGCGCTGGCCATTCACCGTAAAGAAGAATATGCCAAGGCGGATATCCCCATGCTGCCTGTAACCCATGGTGAAAGTTATGCTGCGCTGCACAGTCTGCTTTATACCCTGGTGCTGCTGGCCGTCAGTGCCCTACCCTTTGTAACCGGAATGAGCGGGATTGTTTATCTGGTGGGCGCCATGATTCTGGGGGGGCGCTTTTTGTACTGGTCGATTGCTCTGCTAAGGAAATCCCGGCCACATGCTGCAATCAAGATGTTCAAGTTTTCTATCACTTACTTAATGCTGTTATTTGTCTTGCTGCTGGTAGATCACTACATGCTTTAATACGATGTCCCGGATAAACCGATATAAAGATTTATAAAATGAGGTAGGAAATGAAAAAGTCAGTCCAGCTAACGGTTTTTGCTCTGGTTGGCATAATTGCATTGGTAGTGGGGCTGACCTTTTACCGCACTATTTATAAGCCGCCCATGAGTACCGAGCAGTTAAGGCAGTCAGGTACTGTCGTATTTGATGCGGCGCGCTCTTTTGAAACCGGCAAGTTGCTGAAGCATACCGGCGAAGAGTTTGACCAGAATGACTTCAATGGCAAATGGTCTCTGCTGTATTTCGGTTATACCTTCTGCCCGGATATCTGCCCGGTATCCCTCACCAAAATGAATCAGTTCCACAAACTGCTGGCTGAGAAAGATCCCGAGCTGGCAGAGAAGATCAAAGTTTATATGGTGACGGTTGATCCGCAGCGGGATACTGTCGAGCAAATGGGCCAGTATATGCCTTACTTTAACCCGGAGTTTGTAGGTCTGACCGGGGAAATGAAGTATCTGTATAACTTTGCCCGCCAGCTGAATGTACCTTTCAGTCCGGTTGCGCAGCAGTCAGATGAGTTCTATCTGGTTGATCACAGTGCCAATATTTTTGTTGTGAACCCGAAGGGTGATTACCACGGCTTTATTCGTCCGCCTCTGGATGCGGCCAAAATGTTGAATGTGATGAAAACACTCGATAGAAACTTTGATTAATTTTTGATTCAGCTTTTCCCCATAAAAAAAGGACCGGCGAACCGGTCCTTTTTCACACACACGAAGAAACTAGTTTTCTTCGATTCTTTTATGGCTGCTGACGGGTAGCAGTCACAACAATCTCACGCACACACACGTTCTGTGGCTGGTTATAAGCGAAAGATACGCAGCTGGCGATATCCTGAGGAACGATTACACCACCCATGCTGTCTTTCCAACTTTCGTAGCCTGCCTTGATATCTTCAGAAGTAGTGTGACCCAGCAGTTCGGTCTGTACTGCACCCGGAGCGATAGTGATCACACGTACGCTGTCGTCAGCAACTTCTTCGCGCAGGGTTTCGGTCAGACCGTGAACGGCAAATTTGGTGCCACAGTAAGCCATGTGGTTCGGGAAGCCCTTGATACCGGCAACAGAACTCAGGTTGATGATGGTGCCGCCCTTGCGCTCTTTCATGGCGCCAACAACAGCGTGAACACCGTTCAGCACGCCCTTGATGTTAACGTCGATCATCTTGTCCCACTCGGACGGATCCTGGTCGTGAGCAAAGCCCAGCAGCATTACGCCGGCGTTGTTAACCAGGCAGTCGGTCGGGCCGTACTGGGCTTCAGCTTCCTTGATGGCTGCTGCAACAGCTTCACGGTCAGTCACGTCAACCTTGCGGCACATGGCATTCGGCAGATCCAGTGCTTCCAGACGCTCGATACGACGAGCCAGCAGCAACAGCGCGTGGCCCTGCTCGCTGAACTGACGAGCGATGGCTTCACCGATACCGGAACTTGCACCTGTTACAACTACCAGAGGTTTGGTCATGCTATTTCTCTCCTGTAAACTTGTGCGCCCCTGCTTTCAAGGGCGGTAGCTCCGGGTCGCGGGTTACGGCCGGGCACTTCGTTTTGATGCCGCATAATGTAGGGCTAACAAGGTTTTTAATGAAATACCTTTTAATTTGATCAGTCATAACCTCAGGTTATGTCCAGGAGCAGGCATTGGATATCAGGTTGCTGAAGCAGTTTGTGGCAGTCTATGAAGAGCAGAATATTTCCCGTGCAGCGGAGCGCTGCTGTGTATCCCAGCCTGCACTGTCAAATGCGATTCGTCAGCTTGAAGATGAACTCGACTGCTTGCTGTTTAACCGTAGCAAGCGGGGCGTGATCCCGACACCGGAAGCTGACCAGCTGTATCCGATGGCCAACCGGATGGTGGGGGAACTGGATAGTATTCCCAAATTGTTCAAACAGACCCAGCATACTGGCACTCTGACGATCGGTATGATGCCGGAGTTGCCTCACCGGCATGTGGCCGAATTGCTGGCTGAAATAAAAACCATCCTGCCCCATGAACATCTGAAAATTGTCCGTCATGAAGAAGCGTGTGATGTACGGCTGTTGCTGGATGTTATGAAAGACGATGATGAACTTTTTCTTCCTGTCTGGCGGGAGAAGTATGTGTTCTGTCTGCATCGGGATCACTTGCTGGCAGAGCAGGAAACGATTGTTCCCGCTGACCTGGATAACCAACCATTTATTATATGCCCGCCCTGTGAAGCGCATCAGCGTACATTGGGACTGGTCGGACAGCAGGGTTTCAAAACCAATGTTGTTGCCAGTGCTGCAACTAAAAATCAGGTAGCAATGCTGCTGCTGGCTCAGGTCGGAGTTTCGTTTTTACCTGAGGGTATGGCGGCAGAATGGCCTGAGCTGGTAACCCGGCCGTTTGATGGTCCGTCTGACTACCGTCAGGTGGGGTTGGCCTGGTCCAGCAATCGCACAGCCAATCCTTTACTGCAGCAGGTATTGAGCCAGTTGAACAATACTGAAACAGGAACAGAATAAAGCGATAAAAAAAGCCCGATATCAGCGAACCGATACCGGGCTTTGAGAGGGATTCAATAGTTTACAAACCGTCAGCCGTATTTGGCTGACGGGTATATCAGAAGAACAACAGGCGACGGATATCGCTCAGCAGGTGGCTTACCAGTCCGGTGAAGCGCGCTGCGTCAGCACCGTTGATTGCACGGTGGTCGTAAGACAGTGACAGCGGCAGCATCAGACGCGGATCAAAGTCCTGACCATTCCATACCGGCTTCATCTGCGCCTTGGAAATACCCAAAATGGCAACTTCCGGTGCATTCACGATCGGAGTGAATGCGGTACCACCGATGGAGCCCAGGCTGGAAATAGTGAAGCAGCCACCCTGCATTTCTGCCGGCTTCAGCTTTTTATCACGTGCCTTGGCGGCCAGTTCCAGAATCTCTTCGGACAGTTCCCACAGACCCTTCTTGTCAGCATCCTTGATGACCGGAACCAGCAGGCCGTCCGGCGTATCAACTGCCATACCGATATTGACGTAGTCCTTGTAGATCATGGACTCGCCATCAGCACTCAGAGACGCACAGAACTGTGGCATTTCCCGCAGGGCAACCGCACAGGCTTTAACCATGAACGGCATCGGAGTCAGCTTGGTGCCGCGCAGTTCAGCTTCTTTCTTGCTGGCCTTGCGGAAAGCTTCCATCTCGGAGATGTCGGCTTCATCAAACTGGGTTACGTGCGGTACGTTCAGCCAGCTGCGCTGGAAGTTGGTTGCAGCAACCTTGCGCAGACGGTTCAGCGGTTCTTCACGAACCGGACCGAACTTGCTGAAGTCGACTGCAGGCACAGCCGGAATACCGGTGCCGGCAACAGCAGCAGCTGCTGGAGCAGGCTCATTCAGCTTCTGCTTCACGAAGTTCTGAATGTCTTCTTTCACAACACGGCCGCGTGGACCGGTTGCCTTGACCAGTGCCAGATCAACACCGAATTCGCGAGCCAGGCGGCGTACAGCCGGGCCGGCATGCAGGCGACGGTTCTTGTCACGTGGCTGCTCATGGCTGGCCGCCGGTGCTGCTGCAGCCGGTTTTGCCGGAGCAGGTGCAGGCTTGGCCGGTGCCTGAGCTGCTGCTTTTGGCGCTTCGGCTTTCGGAGCTGCAGGTGCAGCCGGGGCGGCACCTTCAACGTCCATGCGCAGAACCAGATCACCCTGGTTCATCTGCTGGCCTTCGGACACGCAAATTTCGGTCACAACACCGGATTCCGGCGACGGAATTTCCATGGTCGCCTTGTCGGATTCCAGTACCACGATCGGCATTTCTTTCTCAACGCGATCGCCCGGCTTGACGCAGATTTCGATAACCGGAACATTCTCGGCACCGATATCAGGAACGGTAATTTCCTGATTCTGTACTGCGGCAGCAGCCTGGGGTGCCGGTGCTTCCGGTTCTGCAGGCGCCTCGACAGGCGCGGCAGCAGGCTCTTCCGCAGGTGCTTCTTCAGCTGCAGCGGAGGCGGCGCCTTCCACTGCTACTTTCACCATCGGCATGCCTTCGGAGACACTGTCTCCAACCTTTACCAGAATCTCGACAATGGTACCGGAAGCGGATACAGGCACTTCCATGGAAGCCTTGTCGGACTCCAGCACAATCAGGGAGTCTTCAGAGTCAACCTTGTCGCCGACATTGGCGCAAACTTCGATCACCTCGGCGCTGTCACTGCCAATATCCGGGATCTTGATGATTTCCTCGGTCATGAATATTCCTCGTCTATCAGCAGTAATTAGCAGTACATCGGGTCAGCTTTTTCAGGGTTGATGCCCTGAGCTTTCAGTGCTTCAGCAACAACCTTAGGCTCGATTTCGCCATCCTTAACCAGCGCGTTCAGGGCAGCGATAACGATGAAGTTGCGATCCACTTCGAAGAATTCACGCAGTGCAGCACGGGTGTCGGAGCGACCGAAACCGTCGGTACCCAGAGTCACGTAAGTACCCGGTACGAAGTCACGGATCTGGTCAGCGTACAGCTTCATGTAGTCGGTAGCTGCGACAACAGGGCCTTTGCGACCGGCCAGGCACTGTTCAACCCAGGAAGTCTGCTTGTCAGCTTCAGGATGCAGCATGTTGTGACGACGTGCGGCCAGACCGTCACGACGCAGTTCGTTCATGCTGGTGGCGCTCCAGATATCGGATTCAACGCCGTAGTCCTTGCGCAGGATTTCGGATGCAGCAATGACTTCCTGCAGGATGGTGCCGCCACCGATCAGCTGGACTTTCGGGCCCTTGTCGCGGGAGTTTTCATCCAGGCAGTACAGACCTCGGATGATGCCTTCCTTCACTTCATCACCTTCCGGCATGGCAGGCTGAACGTAGTTTTCGTTCATGGTGGTGATGTAGTAGAACACGCTTTCCTGGTCCTGAACCATGCGGCGCAGACCGTCCTGAATGATCACAGCCAGTTCATAGCCGTAAGCCGGATCGTAGCTGACGCAGTTCGGAATGGTGGAAGACAGTACGTGGCTGTGACCGTCCTGGTGCTGCAGACCTTCACCGTTCAGGGTGGTACGGCCGGCAGTTGCACCGATCATGAAACCGCGTGCCTGCAGGTCACCGGATGCCCAGGCCAGGTCGCCGGTACGCTGGAAACCGAACATGGAGTAGAAGGTGTAGAACGGAATCATCGGCATGTCGTGGTTGCTGTAGGAGCTTGCAGCAGCAACCCATGCAGCGTGTGCACCGGCTTCGTTGATACCTTCTTCCAGAATCTGGCCAGCCTTGGATTCCTTGTAGAACATGACCTGATCAGCATCCTGCGGCTCGTACTTCTGACCTTCGGCAGAGTAGATGCCCAGCTGACGGAACATGCCTTCCATACCAAAGGTACGGGCTTCGTCCGGTACGATCGGTACGATGTGCTTGCCCAGCTGCTTGTCGCGAACCAGCGCGTTCAGGACACGGACAAACGCCATGGTGGTGGAAATCTTGCGCTCGCCGCTGCCTTTGGTCACAGCGTCAAAAGCACTCAGTTCCGGAGTCTTCAGCTCAACAGAGGTCTGCGGACGACGCTGCGGGATGAAGCCACCCAGCTTTTCACGACGCTTGCGCATGTAAACCATTTCCGGGCTGTCGGAGTCCGGCTTGTAGTATGGCAGGTCTTCCAGGTCTTCATCTTTAACCGGAATGCTGAAGCGGTCACGGAAGGCTTTCAGGTCCTTCATGCTCAGCTTCTTGACCTGGTGGCTGACGTTGGCGGCTTCGGCACTTTCACCGAAAGAGTAGCCCTTAACGGTCTTGGCCAGAATAACAGTCGGCTTGCCGGTAGTATTCACGGCAGCGTGGTAGGCAGCGTATACCTTGTACGGGTCGTGACCACCACGGTTGAGGTGATAGATGTCTTCATCAGACATGTTCTCAACCATCTTCAGGGTTTCAGGGTCGCGACCGAAGAAGTTGTCACGGGTCCACTTGCCACCCTTGGCCTTGCAGTTCTGGTAATCGCCGTCGACGCACTCGTCCATCAGCTGCTGCAGGTTGCCTTTGTTGTCTTCAGCGAACAGCGGATCCCAGTGACGACCCCAGACTACCTTGATGACGTTCCAGCCAGCACCGCGGAATACGCCTTCCAGTTCCTGGATAATCTTGCCGTTACCACGTACCGGTCCGTCCAGACGTTGCAGGTTACAGTTAACAACGAAGATCAGGTTATCCAGCTTTTCACGACCGGCCAGGGAGATCGCACCTAGGGATTCCGGCTCATCCATCTCACCGTCACCCAGGAATGCCCAGACCTTACGGTTGTGATCCTCGATCATGTTGCGGTTTTCGAGGTAACGCATGAAGTGCGCCTGGTAGATAGCCTGCAGTGGGCCCAGACCCATGGATACGGTCGGGAACTGCCAGAAGTCAGGCATCAGCCATGGGTGCGGGTAGGAAGACAGACCTTCGCCGTTCGCTTCCTGACGGAATGTATCCATCTGTTCTTTGCTCAGACGGCCTTCCAGGAAAGCACGGGAGTAGATACCCGGAGCAGTGTGGCCCTGATAGTAAACCAGATCGCCTTCGTGACCGTTCTGAGGGCCACGGAAGAAGTAGTTGTAACCGATATCGTACAGGGTCGCGCTGGAAGAGAAGCTGGAGATGTGACCACCCAGCTCGGAGTCATTCTTGTTGGCGCGCATTACCATCATCAGTGCGTTCCAGCGCACGATGGAGCGGATACGGCGTTCCATGAACAGGTCGCCCGGCATCTTGGCTTCTTTGGCAGGCGGAATAGTGTTGCGGTACGGCGTCGTAATGGCGTACGGAAGCTGCGTACCCTTCTGGTTAGCAGTCTGGGCCAGACGGGTCAGCAGGTAGTGGGCGCGGTCTTCGCCTTCCTGCTCCAGCACTGAATTCAGTGCATCGAGCCACTCCTGAGTTTCGACAGGATCGATGTCGTGCTGCATATAAATGCTCCAGGCCTTGTGGGCCGTCCTTCTGGTCTGTATTTGTGAGGGTATCGACCTGAATCGCCGGACTGATGGCGACGGTGCTGATAACAGGCTTCAGTATAGGTCGTACCGCGTCGGCTCCGTGGTTTCAGGCATGCGACAGACCATGTGGTCGGCTAGGTAAGGCCTGAGTACAAGGAACACTGCGTTTCTGCTTTTACTGTGATGGCGAGATAAAAGCGAATCCCGCTTAGTGATTATTGCGGGGTTTGTCTACGCGCGTAGTAATACACCAGAAACTTTTTGTATTCAACTAAAGTTAAAGATTTTACTAATTGGTAAGCATGAAAATTCTACGCGTCATTGGCGCAGGTCAATGTTTGAGTGCGAAGTTGATCCTGATGTCACTTTGGATTGGCTAGACTTAAACAAATAAGCACAGAAACTGAAAGGATTCAGACAGATGCCCGTGGGTTTGCCCCCCTCAGCCCGGACGCTGACTGCTGCGATAACATCCCTTGGACGCAAGATTCAGGACACCGCTGCCCGGGTGGGCAAGTGGCTCAACCGGCTGGTGCGCCGTCAACCTGCAGAGCGATCTGAAATCCAGGCTGGTCAGCTCTCCATGGAGCGCAAGCGAGAGTTGCTCGAACACATCAAAATGGTGGAGCCGGATGATAAATGGATTCAAAGCCGGCAAGTCAGCAAGCTGAATGATCTAATGACCCATGATCAGTATGCGTTACTTGACCGTGCCATGGATAAGCAGAATCCTGACCTGGACGCGGCACAGAAACTTTATACCCAGATTCGCAGGGAAGCGCCCGGACTTGCTGCACTGTTGATCAATACCATTACGGCGAATGACAAAAGAACCAATGAGTGGGCTCAGCCTTTTCCGCAGCCAGGCATGATTAACTCATACAAGCTGGATGACAAAATGTTCCGCTGTGCCCAACCGGACAAAGCGGTTCTGGAGCGGCTTGAAAAAGAAGGGTACCACGTCATCAACCTGCGTCATTTTCACTCGGACTTTTCTGTTGTCGGGCGAGATGACTTTGCCGGGTCTCACTTCAAGGTTCCGACAAAAACGCCCAAGCCGTTTGTAGCTGATGTGATGAGAGAAATTCACAAACAGCAGAAGCTTGGCAAGAAAATTTATATCCATTGCCTGCACGGATCTGATCGTACCGGGTTTATGTGTGCGGCCTATCGCATGGTATTTCAGGGGTGGACGGCAAATCAGGCAATTGATGAATACACCAAGGGTAGCTTTGGCTATCACGAAAAAGTATTTCCGGAATTACCAGGGATGCTCAAAGAGTTAGAGGAAAATAAAGACATTGAGAAGATACAGAAAGAGCTTGGTCTGGTACCAAAGAGTGGAGTAGAAATGCCGGGCTTCAGGCAGCTGGCTATCGAACAGGCAAAGAAAAACCCGAATATTCCGGGGGGAGAATAATCGGGTTAAAAGCTTCGCCAGCAATATTTGCTACGAAGTAATTTGCCAACACAAAACACACAAGGAGTAGAATGAGCACCATCGCTATGATGACCACTCACCTACTTTGAGTGTCGGGTTACGAGTAAGTTCCTGTCTTATCCAAAAATAATTGTAAGGTTTTCTTTTGCATCTGCAGCTACTTTGTAAGTAATGCTGCCATGAGGGCGAAGTTGATGCCTTGCCTTTTATATCGTTGTCTTTTCACTGCCTTTCTTTCTGTTGTTTCCTTTTTCTCCTGCCTGACTTTTACTGCACATGCTGCAACATCGAGAGCTGATCAGGAGCTGGCCATCAGTCATACCTTACATCGGCTCTACAGAGATTATCCTGCAGCTGAAATACTGGGAGATAAAGCTGCAGCATTGCTGGTTTTTCCAAAGGTAGTTAAAGGAGGCATGGTGACAGGTGGAGATTCTGGAGAGGGTGGTCTGTTGATGAGCCACCAGATTCGGGCCTGGTACAAAACTTCAGCTAAATCTATTGGCTTGAAGGCAGGGGCAGGTGTGTTGTCTCGTTCCTATGTCATTATGTTTATGGACGAGGAGACATTGAACCGTTTTCTGAGTCAGGACAAATGGAGTATTGGCAAAGAGCTTTCTGTGACTATGGCAGCCATTGAGTCCGGTGGGCGGATCAGTTCAGAAACCGGAAGTAAATCTGTAATTGGCTTTGTGATGGACAGTAAAAATGTACTGGCAGGCAGTTCACTGGATGGAAACAAGATTACTTTGATCGAGAAGAGCCAGTAGCTCAATGGAAGTTAATAAAGATATCAGAGCAGAAACTGTACAGCAGAAAAAAGAAAACCCCATTGCCGGGGAAGCAATGGGGTCAAGATACAAACTTCGTAAAGCACACACAACCCTACGAAGCGATGCCAACACAAAACACACAAGGAGTAGGTGAGAACCGTTTTTCGCAGCTCTCATATACTCTGACTCGTGGTTTTCCAATAAGTTCCAAAAAAATCGAAAAAAATTGCAAAAAATTCAAAATAATTTCTAAAGCCCCGAATGACGGGGCCTGTAGCGCACAAAAAATAATAAAAATATTTTGTCGTTTAGTGTGCTTCGTCCCAGTTGTTGCCTGTACCGACTTCGACTTCAAGCGGAACAGCAAGTTCGGTTGCTGCTTCCATCTGTTGTTTCAGTCCCAGTGATACTGCATCCAGATCTTTCTCTGCAACTTCAAGCACCAGTTCATCGTGCACCTGCATGATCATGCGTGCATCGAGTC
Organism: Spongorhabdus nitratireducens; assembly: GCA_947387575.1. Lineage (GTDB taxonomy): Bacteria > Pseudomonadota > Gammaproteobacteria > Pseudomonadales > Endozoicomonadaceae > CANDOC01. The sequence continues at coordinate 229,656 of CANDOC010000007.1, read as the reverse complement.
CACTCTCCTTCAGCCATTGATCAACCAGCATCATCGCGTGCTTGATAATATCTGCGGCAGTGCCCTGCATGGGGGCGTTAATTGCGGTACGTTCTGCCGCCTGTTGTCGCATTTTATTGCGGGCGTTGATTTCCGGTAGATGTAGTCTGCGACCAAACAGTGTTTCAACATAACCCTTGTCATGAGCAAGTGCCCGGGTGCGTTCCATGTAATCCTGAACACCGGGGTAACGCTGGAAATAAAGGTCGACATATTCCTGGGCGGACTGACGGGTGATGCCAAGCTGCTTGGCCAAACCAAATGCTGACATGCCATAGATAAGACCAAAGTTAATCGCCTTGGCGCTGCGGCGCTGATCAGATGTTACCTGTTCCGGTGTCACACCAAATACTTCAGCAGCTGTAGCCCGGTGAACGTCTTGTCCGTTTCTGAAAGCTGTCAGCAACCCGTCATCGCCGGAAAGATGCGCCATGATGCGCAGCTCGATTTGAGAGTAGTCAGCTGCAACCAGCTTGTAGCCTTCAGGAGCAACAAACGCCTGACGAATGCGACGACCTTTCTCGGTGCGGATCGGAATGTTCTGCAGGTTAGGGTCAGAAGAAGACAGACGACCGGTTGCCGTCACAGCCTGATGGTAAGAGGTGTGAATTCTGCCGGTTTCCGGGTTGATCAGCTGAGGCAGCTTGTCGGTATAGGTCGACTTGAGCTTGCTCAGGCTGCGGTGCTCAAGAATGATGCGCGGTAATGGATAATCCAGTGCCAGTTCCTGCAGCACTTCTTCAACAGTCGAAGGTGCACCCTTGGGGGTTTTCTTCAGTACCGGAAGTTCCAGCTTTTCAAACAACAGCGCCTGCAATTGCTTGGGCGATGCGAGGTTAAACTCTTCGCCTGCAATTTCGTAGGCTTCTTTCTCAAGTTTTTCCAGGCGCTCTGCCAGCTCGAGGCTCTGCTTGCCGAGCAAATTGGCATCAACCAGTGCGCCATTGCGCTCAACTTGAGACAGCACCGGTACCAGAGGCAGCTCTATATCTTCAAAGATTTGCTTGAGATCGCTGTCTGCTTCGATCTTTGGCCACAGCTCCTGATGCAGACGGAGTGTAATATCAGCATCTTCAGCGGCATAAGGCGCGGCCTTATCCAGTTCAATCTGGTTAAAGGTAAGCTGCTTGACGCCCTTTCCGGCAATATCTTCATAATGAATCGTAGTGTGATCCAGATACTTTTCTGCCAGCGCATCCATATTGTGGCGGGTGGCGGTAGAGTTCCACACATACGACTCAAGCATGGTATCGAAGGCGATACCGCGCAGGGTAATGCCATGGCGGGCTAATACGCTTTTATCGTACTTCAGGTTCTGTCCGACCTTTTTCCGGCTTTCATCTTCCAACAGCGGCTTCAGACGATCCAGTACCCATTTCCGGTCCAGTTGTTCCGGGGCTCCCATATAGTCATGAGTCAGTGGCAGGTAGCCGGCACGGTATGGCTCAACCGAAAAACTCAGGCCGACCAGATCCGCCTGCATATAGTCCAGACTGGTGGTTTCAGTATCAAAGGCAAACAGCTCGACCTGATTGAGGCAACCCAGCCAGCGTTCGAACTGGGCTTCGGTCAGAATGGTTTCGTATTCGGTTTCCTTTGTGGCCGCCTGTTCTTGAGGGGCTCCTGCCTGTAGCCCTCCGGCAGGCGCTGAACCGTATTCTTCAAGCTCCCTGATCCAGCTGCGGAATTCATACTGTTTAAACAGATCCAGCAGAGCATCATCATCCTGAGGTGTCTGCTTCAATTCAGAGACATGCACATCCAGCGGAACATCAGTCTTGATGGTTGCCAGCTTGTATGACAGCTCCGCCATTTCACGATTTTCTTCCAGCTTCTTCGGCATCGTTTTGGAGCCACGGAAACCCAGTGCAGGTACTTTATCCAGGCTGGCGTAGATATCTTTGATACTGCCCAGTCCCTGCAGCAGGGCAATGGCAGTCTTTTCACCCACGCCGGGAACACCGGGAATGTTATCCGAGGTATCTCCGCGCAGGGCCAGATAGTCAATAATCAGCTCGGGCGGCACACCGAACTTTTCTTCAACACCAGCGATATTGGTGCGAACATTTTTCATAGTGTCGATCAGTTCGACATGTTCAGTGACCAGCTGGGCCATATCCTTGTCGCCGGTGGATATCAGCACATGCAGCTTGCTTTCGGTTGCCTGCAGAGCCAGTGTGCCGATGACATCGTCTGCTTCAACGCCTTCTTCTATCAATAACGGCAGTCCCATAGCGCGGATACAGGCATGCACAGCAGCAACCTGACTACGCAGGTCATCCGGCATGGCAGAACGGTTAGCCTTGTATTCTGGATATAAATCGTTGCGAAAGCTTTTACCCTTGGCATCAAAGATCACCGCAATCTGACTCTGCGGATAGTCCTTCATCAGGCTGCGCAGCATGCTGACCATAACCCGGATGGCACCGGTAGGTTCTCCGGCTGCGTTGCGCAGGTCAGCTTGCTGGGAAGCAAAAAATGCACGGTAGAGATAGGATGATCCGTCAACCAGAACCAGTGGTGAATTTTCACTGTTCTCACTTGCTGCCATAAGCGTTGCCTAATACCTTGCGTGGGGAATTCGGAGTAAACTGATAATTCTACTCATGGTGGAAGGGGATAACCAATGACCGCTCTACTGCACAAAACAACAATGGGTGTGCTGGTCGCTTTGATGGTTTCCGGATGTACTGTTTTTACCGAGAGCAGTGGTGTGGATAAACCTGTGGGTGTTACCGGTACAGGTAATACTGTTGTGCCCACCACATCTGATGTTACTGAAGATATACCACCTGAAGTCCCGGAACATATCCAGAAAAAACTACAGTTACAGGGTATCAGCTCACCTTCTACCGATGTGGTTATTCGACCGACACAACATGGCATGATTCAGGAGTTTCGGGCCAACGGTATTCTCTATGCCATCAAAGTTGTGCCAAAGGTTGGCCCTCCCTATTACCTGATCTCTGCTGATCATCAGGGCAACTTTGTCAGGGCAGGGCAGCCGGATATGCTGATACCTTCGTGGAAGATTATGGAGTGGAAGTAACACCCAGTCTGACTTGTTATACCGGTTGCCTGATTAAATAGCTGATCAAATAGGGCAGGCAACCTGCCCAAGGCTTTCAGTCAGCCGCAGGTTCTCACTGTAATCGATAGGAACCACAATCAGACTGGGACCGGTTTCATTGAAAGCGGTCTCCAGAACGTTCTTCAGATCCCTGCTGTGATTGACCAGATGTCCATTCCAGCCAAAAGCCTGTGCAAGCTGTTTCCAGTCCGGGTTTCCAAAATCGAGTTTGGTATGGCGGCCAAAATGGTTCTGCTGTTTCCAGGCAATCAGGCCGTACATCTTATCTTCCCAGACCATTACAACAATCGGGCTCTGTAGCCGGTGCGCGGTTTCCATCTCCTGCACATTCATTAAAAAGCCTGCATCACCACAGATAGCCATAATCCGTTTTTCCGGATAAACCAGTCCGGCACCAATAGCGCCCGGCAAGCCGAAGCCCATGGAGCAGAAGCCATTTGGAATCAGACAGGTGTTGGGCTCGTGACACTGGTAGTGGCGGGCAATCCACATTTTATGAGCACCAACATCGGACAGCAGAATATCCTGAGGTCCCATGGCACTGCGTACATCGCTTAATACCTTTTGGGGACGAATGCTGCCCTCTGTCTCATCATTTCTGTGTCGTTCAAACTCGTCCAGCATCATCCGGCGTGTGGCCAGCTGTTGCTCCCGGTTACAGTGATATCCCGGGTTTTGCTGCAGCATGTCACAGAGCATATCGAGGGTATGAGCCAGATCCCCAATCAGTTCCAGCTTTGGTTGATAGTGTTCATCAATCTCAGTGGGAAGATAGTCAGCATGAATAATGGGCTTGTCACCGGAAGGGTTCCACAGGCTTGGATGATATTCGACCATGTCATAGCCGACGGTTAACACCAGATCAGCACCATCCAGAGCACAGTTGGTAATATCCTTTTGTCCGAGCCCGACGGTGAACAGGCAATGGCTGTCGTCCATATCGATACAGCCCTTGGCCATAAAGGTGCTGACTACACCGATATCGGTCAGCTCACAAAAACGGCGCAGCTGATGAGCGGCCCGTAACCGGATACAACCATTGCCAGCCAGAATAATGGGCCGTTTTGCCTGCAATATCATCGTCATGGCTTGCGTAATTTGCTGACGTGCCGGAATAGGGCGGCTGAAACGTTGAGGCTGAATAGGGCTGGCATCGGTGGGTTGCTGAGCAATATCTTCCGGTAGCTCCAGATGCACGGCTCCGGGTTTCTCTGTCCGGGCAATGCGAACCGCCTTGCGTACCATTTCGGGAATATTATCCGGATGGCGAATGCTGGCGGCCCACTTGGTCACCGGACGAAACATCTCTACCACATCCATGACCTGATGGGATTCCTTATGAAGCCGGCGGGTTGAGCCCTGCCCAGTCAGCACCAGCATGGGAGCCCGGTCCATATTGCCATCAGCTACGCCGGTAATCAGGTTGGTAGCCCCCGGTCCCAGGGTACCCAAACAACCGGCCGGATTGTGTGTCAGACGGCCGTATACCTCGGCCATAAAAGCAGCCCCTTGTTCATGCCGGGTCAGAATGAAGCGGATTTTGTCCGAGGCTTCCAGCGACATCATAAAATCAGCATTCTCCTCACCGGGGACGCCGAAAATATGCGTGATACCTTCAGTTTCCAGACATTTGACCAGCAAATCAGATGCTTTCATGGCAATGATCCATTACAGGCGGGCGCAGAAGGAGATAAACGGGCAGATGAGAATGACAGGGTGAAGTGTAGGCCGCCTATACTGGATCGTCATCAGACTGATATCACCGCAAGGGATAACCGACGATGCAGAATAACAATGTGATGTTTGAGCCGAACCCCAATGGACAGGGGTTCGCTTTTGGTACTCCCTGTGTCTTTATCGATGACTGGATCCAATGCTGGCGTGGAGAGCGGCCATTGCTGGATATTGGATGTGGTAATGGCTGTAACTCACGGGTGGCTCTGGAAGCCGGAGCCGAGGTTGTAGCGACAGAAATCGACGAGAGTCGACTGACTTTGCTGCAGGATGATCCGGAGTGGGGAGGGCGGTACGGTAACCGGCTTTCGCTGGTGCATGCTCTGTTACCTGATGCCATGCCGTTTGATGACAATAGCTTTGACGGGATTTTATGTGCCGAGGTTTTCCATTTTCTGCGGTACCCGGATGTTATTGCTGCGGTCTGGGAGTTGCACCGGTTACTGGCTCCGGGTGGACTACTGGCGTTGACCTGTATATCTGCAAAACTGCATATCCTTCGAAATACCGAGCTGGAACAGCGGGTTGAGCGGCAGAAATATCGCAATCCGGAACGGCTGGCGGGATATATGGATTATGTACAGCTGCTGCTGGAAGCTATGGCCCTGAGACTGGATGAGCCTGAAGTCAAACAGATGATCGATGGGCATATTCAGAAGATACCCGGCAGATGTTTTCATTTCTTTCTTGCTGATCAGTTGGGAGTGGTATTCGAGAGGATGGGATTTGAACTGCTGACTTGTGAATTTGGCCCTGCGCCTCATTACCCGCTGATAGAACATGGCCCGCAGGATCAGGTTCGAATCCTTGCACGGAAAAGGGTGGAATAGCTGCAGTAAACTGTTGTGGTGAATTGTCGCTGAATCCGGCTGTCAAAGCTGTTACATTGTAACATTTTTAACGACCGGAGCTCTTTCCATGGTTGATGAAGCGACGGCGGTTTATGAATTACACGATCACAAGCGTTGTATTCATGACGCAGTTACTCGGGCAGATGAGGTCTGCCGGGATAAAAATGTCCGTTTGACCCCCTTACGCCGGCGCGTATTTGAATTGGTCTGGCAACACCACCGACCAGTCGGGGCTTATGACCTTTTGGCCGAATTGGCAAAAGAAGAAGGACGTAATGCGGCTCCGCCCACAGTCTACCGGGCACTCGACTTTTTGCTGGAGCAGGGGCTTATTCACCGTATTAACTCGCTTAATGCCTATATTGGCTGCACTGCACCGGGCTGTAATCATCAAGGCTGTTTCCTGATCTGCCATCGTTGTAAAACCACGCTGGAAGTGGACAGTGACCTGTTGCTGAAAAGCATCAGGACTGAAGCAGGGTTGCATGACTTTCTGCCGCAGCAGGCGATGGTTGAAGTGACCGGGCTGTGTCCGAATTGCAGGGATGCGGCCTGATGACCAGTGACTCATTGCTTCGGCTTGAAGGTGTTCATGTCCGGTTCGGAGAGCGGGATATCCTGAAAGATATCGATCTGACGCTTTCCAGAGGCAAAATTTCTACCTTGATCGGGCCCAACGGCGCCGGAAAAACCACACTGGTACGAGTGGTTTTGGGCCTGATGAAGCCAACCCGGGGACAGCGTGAAATCAAATCAGGCCTGCGTATTGGCTATATGCCCCAGAAGCTGCATATCGAAACCACGCTGCCACTGACGGTTGAACGCTTTCTGAAACTTGCCCGCCACTGTGAACGGCCGGCCCGGGAAGCGCTGGAATATGTTGGCATTGCCCATCTGGCACACAGCCCGCTGCAAACGATTTCGGGCGGTGAAATGCAGCGCGTACTGCTGGCCAGAGCACTGTTGCAGAAGCCCGAGTTGCTGGTTCTGGATGAGCCGGTACAGGGTGTTGATGTAACAGGACAACGGGAACTTTATCGTTTGATTCGCCAGCTACGGGATGAACTCGGCTGTGGCGTTTTGATGGTATCTCATGATCTGCATCTGGTAATGGCGGCTACCGATGATGTGATCTGTCTGCATCAGCATGTTTGCTGCTCAGGTCATCCGAGCAAGGTCAGCAAGCATCCCGCCTATCTCAAACTGTTTGGTCAGGAGTCTGATGAACTGGCAGTTTACAGCCATCATCATGACCACTCTCACGATTTGCATGGAAATGTCGCTGCCGATGATGCCTGATTTTATTTTTTATGCGTTGCTGGCAGGTCTTGGCGTTGCCCTGATTGCGGGGCCTCTCGGCTCTTTTGTCGTGTGGCGGCGGATGGCGTACTTTGGCGATACGCTGTCACATTCTGCGCTGTTGGGTGTGGCGCTGGGCTTTCTGCTGGATATCAACCTTAATCTGGCCGTTGTTTTCTGTTGTGTGATGCTGGCCCTGATACTGATGTGTTTGCAAACCCGCAAGGCTATAGCGACAGATACTCTATTGGGTATTCTGGCTCACAGCAGTTTGTCTCTGGGGATGGTGACCGTCAGCTTTATGGATTCGGTCCGCATTGATCTGATGGCCTATCTGTTTGGTGATTTGCTGGCTGTCAGTACCACCGATCTGTTCTGGATCTACGGTGGTGGCTTGGCAGTGTTACTGCTGCTGAAGGTATTTTGGCGGGACTTGCTGGCGTTAACTGTGCACGAAGAACTGGCTCAGGTAGAAGGTGTGCCGGTTCAACGCATTAAATTAATGCTGATGCTGCTGGTGGCAATGGTTATCGCTGTGGCGATGAAAATTGTGGGCGTGTTGTTGATTACTGCCATGCTGATTATTCCGGCTGCAACAGCGAGACGTTTTGCCCGTTCTCCGGAGCAGATGGCTTTTGGTGCGAGCTTGATAGGGATGGTTGCTGTGATTGGCGGGTTAAGTCTGTCCTGGTATCTGGATACGCCTGCCGGACCTTCGGTGGTTGTCAGCGGTTTTGCACTGTTTCTTTTATCTTCTCTTCTCCCCAAAGCAAGAATCTGATTGGTTTGTTCCGGATAGCTTAATACTGTCTACAAAGCTATCCGGAACTTGCAGCAGCTTTACAGCAACAGACGTAACCCGCCAACGCCCATAGCCATTGCCAGAGGTGTTACAAACATCCCTCTGAGGGCATAAATAATCAGCAGCAGAACCATGATCGAGAAGTCCAGGCCGCCCATTGGGGGCAGCATGCGACGAATCCGACCCGCCAGAGGTTCGATAATCTGGTGCATCAGCATCAGCGCCGGGTTATAGCTTTGGGGAGCAATCCAGCTGGCAATCGCAATAATGATGATGGAGAAGGTGTAGATATTAAGCACGCTGTCCATCAGGCCGATCAGGGCCGCACCCATTGCCAGATTGGGTGGTACCTGGGCCGGGTTGAAACCTTTCAGTGCCAGCAGGCCATAGATCAGTACTACCTCAACAAGAAAAGCCAGTACCAGCGATGCGAAATCCAGACCGCCGATGCCGGGAATAATACGGCGCAGAGGATTCAACAGCGGCCCGGTGGCCTTGACGATAGCCTGCGACAGCGGATTGTAGAAATCAGCTTTTACCAGCTGTAGCAGGAAGCGCAGCAGGATCGCGATCACATAGAGTCCGACCACTGTCTGAAGAATTACGCCCAGAGTTTGAGCAATGGATGACATAGGTTATCTGTCTCCTGTCATTGTTGTAAGGCTGTCTGTATAGCAAGCAGTCGGGACTGCGGCTAGCTATTGAGGTCGCTATTGGAATAGCTGCGGGCGCCAAACAGGGCAGTGCCCACACGCACCATGGTTGAGCCTTCCATAATGGCAGCTTCCAGGTCGCCGCTCATCCCCATTGACAGGGTATCCAGCGGACGGTCAGGAAATTGCTGCTGTAACTGCGTTAATAATTGGGCCATTTTGCAGAAAGGCAAGCGCTGTTGCTCCGGGTCATCACAGGGTTGCGGGATGGCCATCAGTCCGCGCAGCTGCACGTTCGGCAGTTGCATCACTTCAGCTGCAATTACGGGTACTTCTTCCGGCAACAGCCCGGATTTACTGGCTTCATTACTGATATTCACCTGCAGGCAAATGTTCAGCGGCGGCAGATGCTCTGGACGCTGATCGCTCAGGCGACGGGCAATCTTTAGCCGGTCAACACTGTGAACCCAGTGAAAATGCTCTGCAACAGACCGGGTTTTGTTGGACTGGAGCGGGCCGATAAAGTGCCAGACAATATCGCTCAGGTCTTCCAGCGTAGTGACTTTTTCCACCCCTTCCTGCAGGTAGTTTTCCCCGAAGTGGCGCTGGCCACATTCCCAGGCTTCACGAATCAGGCTGGCAGGTTTGGTTTTACTCACCGCCAGTAAAATGACTTCATCGGTACGTCCACTGTTGCTGACAGCAGACTGGATGCGGCTTCTGACCTGCTCAATGTTCTGTTGTATGGGTTCCATCAAGTATGAACTCGGACATCATTGCAGCCTCAAAATAACACAGGCTGCTAGGCTAAATAGATACGGTACTGTAAATCATCAAAGCGGTAACAGAGTATCAGAACAAGGACGGATAACCGATACTGATATGGATATCACGGAACTGCTCGCCTTCAGCGCCAAACAGAATGCCTCTGACCTCCACCTGTCGGCTGGACTGCCACCCATGATCCGGGTAGATGGTGATGTTCGCCGGATCAACCTGCCGCCGCTGGATCATAAAGAAGTGCACTCACTGATTTATGACATCATGAATGATCACCAGCGCAAAGAGTATGAAGACAAGCTGGAGGCTGATTTCTCATTTGAAGTGCCCGGGGTTGCCCGTTTCCGGGTCAATGCCTTTCATCAAAATCGTGGTGCTGCCGCGGTATTCCGTACCATTCCGACCAAAATCCTGAGCATGCAAGACCTCGGGATGGGGCCGATTTTCAAGAAGATTGCTGATACCCCGCGGGGACTGGTTCTGGTGACGGGACCTACAGGTTCGGGCAAGAGTACAACACTGGCGGCAATGCTGGATCATATTAATGAAAATAAATATGAGCACTTGCTGACCATCGAAGATCCTATCGAATTTGTCCATGAGTCCAAAAAGTGTCTGGTGAATCAGCGTGAAGTTCATCGGGATACCCAGAGCTTTGAAAATGCCCTGCGCTCGGCCCTGAGGGAAGATCCGGATATCGTGCTGGTGGGCGAGATGCGTGACCTTGAAACCATCCGACTGGCCCTGACCGCAGCAGAAACAGGTCACTTGGTCTTTGGAACCTTGCATACGACTTCGGCAGCAAAGACCGTTGACCGGATTGTGGATGTATTTCCGGCTGAAGAAAAAGCCATGGTGCGCTCCATGTTGTCTGAATCGCTTCAGGCGGTTATTTCCCAAACCCTGTTGAAAAAGAATGGCGGTGGCCGGGTGGCAGCACACGAGATCATGATCGGCACCTCTGCCATTCGAAACCTGATCCGGGAAGACAAGATTGCCCAGATGTATTCTGCGATTCAGACCGGAGCCGGGCTGGGGATGCAGACGCTGGATCAGTGTCTGGAAACGCTGGTAGCTCAGGGCCTGATCACTAACGATACAGCCAAAGAAAAAGCCAAGAATCCGGAAAACTTTTCCTGATTGTATTTCTTAAGCTCAAAGGATTGAGAGAGCGCCTGCCATGGCAATCAATATGACCCGGCTGTTGCAGCTGATGTCAGAAAAGAAGGCTTCAGACCTGTTTATCACGGCAGGTTTTCCTCCCAGCCTCAAGGTCAACGGCAAGCTGATGAATATCGGCAAGAATGTGTTATCAGCCGAAAATTCGCTGGAAGCTGTTCACGGGTTGATGAATGACATCCAGAGGGAGGAGTTCAATACCACTCATGAATGCAACTTTGCTATCAGCCCGGAAGGTGTAGGCCGATTCCGGGTCAGTGCTTTTTTCCAGCGCAATCTGGCAGGGATGGTTATTCGCCGGATTGAAACCCATATCCCGACCATTGATGAATTGTATTTACCAGACGTTATTAAAGATCTCTCGATGACCAAACGAGGACTGGTGATTTTTGTTGGTGCCACCGGTGCTGGTAAATCCACGTCACTGGCTTCAATGATTGAGCACCGTAATGCTCATGCCAGTGGGCATATTGTCAGTATCGAGGATCCGGTTGAGTATGTTCATGAGCATAACCGCTGCATCGTCACCCAGCGGGAAGTAGGCATTGATACTGCCAGCTTTGAGGTTGCGCTGAAGAACACCCTGCGTCAGGCCCCGGATGTGATAATGATTGGTGAAGTGCGCACTTCAGAAACGATGGAATACGCCATTTCCTTTGCTGAAACAGGTCATCTCTGTCTCGCAACGCTCCATGCCAATAATGCAGATCAGGCGCTTGAACGTATCATCCATTTCTTCCCGCCGGATCAGCATGCTCAAGTATGGATGGACCTGTCACTCAATCTGAAAGCTGTGATTGCTCAGCAGCTGGTTAAGAAAGCGGATGGCAGTGGCTATCGAGTTGTGGTGGAAGTGCTGCAAAACACACCGCTGGTGTCTGACACGATTCGCAAGGGGGATGTACATCTGCTGAAGGGATTAATGGGGCGATCAACTGAAAGTGGTATGCAGACGTTCGACCAGGCGCTCTTCAAACTGTACCGGGAAGGTATCATCACTTATGAAGATGCACTGGCACATGCTGATTCTGCCAATGACTTGAGGTTAATGATAAAACTGGAGTCTGGTTCCGAAGAGAGTGCGAATCAGCCTGATAAGTTCAGAATTCAGGGTAGTGATTCATTTGAATAGATGATTTCTCGCAGTCAGCTTTTTTGTCTTTCTTCCAAAGCATTGAGCATTGGAATGATCTTTTCGTCGACGTAATCACCCATGTCGAGGTCTTTCGACAGTACTTCAATAAACCGGTTCCAGGTTGGTGACCCTCCTTTCATTGCAATGCCATTATCAGTCCATTTTTTGAGAACTCTTCTGAGACGATCGTGGTTATTATCACAGCTCTGTTCAATATTTATGAGTTGATCGCCTTCCATTCCGATTGCTTCACCTAGTTTTCTCCATTCTATGGCAAGCTCATCATTGATACTTAGCCTCACATTATGTCCGGCATAATTGGTATATACCATATGAGCAAGGCGGGAATGAGTCACATATCTTGGTCCCCACCTATCCTGATAGTCGCGGCTTGAGTCTTGAGGGATTGGATCATGGATGGGTTGAAATTCAATGGTTCTGGATTTGGGACTGAAGCCCTGAATCTGTCCTTTTTCTGCCATTTTTTCCAAGGCTGGGATCAGCTCAAGATCGGTGTAGTCATGCATCTCGAACTCATCACGAAGAATATTAATCAACTGTTCCCACAGTGGAGTTCCCAGAGCTGTTCTAGATCCATTATTGGCCCAAACTTTTAGTATCTGTCGTGCGCAATTAGCATCATTAAAGTCATTATCCTGCTCACAAGATGCGATCATTCTTGGTGTATAACCCGCCATTGTTGCCAGCGTTTGCCAATGCGGTGCAAGAGTTTTTGCAACATCAATCTGCTTTTCCTGACCATCCTCATCTTCATAAGTCATGGGTGAACTGATTTCATCTGCTTCAAAATATTGCCATCTCCATTGATCAGGATCGATGACCTTTGGATGTGTGAAGTATTCTGCTTTGGTCGTGCTAGTGAGAGGGAGAGAATATTCATCATATGTACTGTCTTGCTCTGAAATATTCAGAGAAGAAGACTCTGGTCGGAACGGAAACAACTGGGTGAGCAGTTCGTGATGATGTGGCACTGCGTGCTGAACTTGTGGATCACTTAGCAGCTCAATAGCGATAGAGCGCAAACCGGGATTATTCGCTTGGGATGCAGCAATAGCTGTTGCTTGAGGAGCAAACCAGCTCCAATCTCTCTTACTGATGTTATGGGTTTTGAGCTCGGCCAGAGATATCTCTCCTGTCTGATATCGCAACATATCCCGAATTTTTGCCAGAGTTTCCACTGTTTGTTGAAGATCTGCTGATTCTGTACGTTTGCGCTCAAATTTTGGCAGCTGATTAATTGATGCAATGAGAGCATCAACCGACCGGGGCGAAACTTCACTGAATGGCCTGCTTTTGAGCTGTTGTTGTAGATGCAGGAGGTTGTTCTCAACAATATCGAGAGAAACACATTTGGCCATGCTGCAGCGCAATGAACGAATGCCAGCCTCAATCTTGTGAAACAGGGTCGATAGCGGGCCGAACCTATGAGAAGGTGCTGAACTTTGCCTAAGCCTCAGCCCTGATGTGGGTTGGGGGTTAGCGACCTCTATTCGACACTTTTCCAGCCCCCTTCTTTCTCGAAAGGTTGAAAAATCATTACGCTGCTTACCAATGTAGGCAATGCCTTCCGGAGATGAGCGAGACGTTTTCGTTGCCCCTGTCCCTGTGGTCAGACCGAAAGGATCTTGCATTGTTTTATAGCTATGGGAATAGCAGGCCTGAGTGATAGCCATATACTGAATTCATTTGAGAATTGTCGATTATGGTTGGTTATCGGCCATTTGGGGGCTCAATAAACAATGCTCGCTTCAGTGCTGAAAACCAGAAAACACCCATGAGTGGAGATTTGAGCCAGAATTGCTATGAAGTAATAGTCGAGAGTAATGTCTCTCTTATTTCTATCGGGAACAAAACTGCTTCAGTTTTGCCGCTGCTTTCTCATCTCCTGCTGTTAAAAGAGCCTGATAAAGTGTTGCTGTGGTTGGCGGAGAGGATAAAGAACTTAACCATTTTTCCAGTGTGCATCTGCACATCTGGACATGGCTGTGATTTTCGATGTCTATTGTCCAGACCTGATAGATGGGTAATCCCAAAGAGATTGCCATGGCTTGCCAGCTGGCAGGGTGAATGTCTTCAAATGCAACAATATCATCAGAGCTAACGGGATAAGGGGGAACGTCATCACTTCTGGAATAAGGCTTCAGTTCAAGGTTTGTCATTACATTGTTGAAGCGATGTTCTGTTGCTTTCAGATCTCTGGATGTCCACAGGTCAATGACAGAAATTGCAGCAGCAACCGGGTCATTGTGCAGGTGGGTTGAAACTTGTCTGATATCCACATCTAAAGCTTTGGCAATAGCTTTCCAGTGGGATATAGCAGGCTTGCCTCTGGCATCAACTGAGTTCAGAAGCGTCTTTACCAGAACTTGCGGGTGGTTAATCCTTCCGTGGGGGTCTTCGCTGGCCTGGGTAACATAGTAACTTTTGGATTCGTTTGAAGCGGCTGGTGTCCTGTCTGAAAAGTCGGGTGGAGGTAAAGTTGGATCCGCATGAACGAGTTTTAAGAACAGGTTTCTATCAAATTTGCCATTATGCCGGGCAGCTACCATATCCTTTCCATCCAGAAACGCTTGCAAAACGTCCCGTTTGCAGCGATCGATATCACCACGGTTACTAAGATAAATTCCCTGAATAGAGTGAATCTTTAGTCCAAGTCTGAGCCCAATGCCTTGCCAATCCAAAGAAGAGTCTTTTAATAGCTCCTGCAGGTCAGCTAGTTTCACATCACATATCCACTTTTCTGGACTGGCTACATCAGAGGTTGCAATCCAATAGGCATGCTGATCTTCACTTTTATCCGCTATTTTTCTGGCTGCATCTGGATATCCGGCTCGATAGAGGGTTCTGATCAGGTTGCGACGTTCCAGTCTGTGGACAGGAGATCTCTGGGCAGTCTCTTGCAGTATTTCATTACAGGTATGGTCAGGAATGCCAGCCTTATGCAATTCGCTTAAGAAGTGAAGATAATCATTAGCTCTGGAAGGTGTGCTTTGCCTGGAAAGAGGGGCATGCTCGTCCATTTCGGTCACTGAAACTAATTGACTGCGAAGCTGTGCTGTTACAGGAGTAACTGGCATTAATTTGACTTGTTCCAGCAGTAAATGAAGGTCTTTTTCTACTGCACCATATTGTGCTAACTCTTCGATATGAGCCTGCCCCTGCATACACTCAATCATGGTACGAAGCCGGGCTAATGATTGCAGCACTGCTTCCAGCTCTGAGTCAGGTACCTTCTTACGTTCAAATTTTGGTAGCTGCTGTACCGAGGCTATTATCGCATCCACACTGCGAGGAGATATCTCTCCTATACATCGGGTTTGTAACATTCCGTCCAGAGTTTTGAGGTTATGCTCAACAGCTTTGAGTGAAATGCTATGTGCAACTTTGCATCGTAATCTGTTTATACCTGCCTGAATATGATGGAACAGATGATAAAAGGGGACGTGTTTCTTGCGTTCGAGTGGTGCGGTTAATACCCGGATTGAAGATGTTGTTTCTTCTGGCGCAGATGTCACCTGATATTGATGAAGAGATTTTGGGTCTTTACGGGTCGTACGATCTGAGGGAGACGCAAAATGGGTTTTAGGCTGGCTCTTTGTTGCGACTGTGCTTGCCTCAGCGTTTTCTGAGGCTTTTGAGGAAAACGGATTTTTCATGGCAGCATAATCATGCTGCCATCGAGCCTCTACAGTAACCATATATATCAGATTTATGTCGGAATTTGACTGATATATCGGCTAAAGCTAGCAGGACATCAGATTAAATCGGGCAGTTCTCATCATTGAGCCAGGTTTCCAGAATAATCTGGGCGGCCAGGTTATCAATCGGGTTGGAGCCGTAATGACCGGAGTGTCCCAGCTTGCCTGCCCAGTCCTTGGCTTCAAAGCTGGAAAGGCGTTCGTCAGCTGGATACCAGGGACGACGGAACCGGCCATTTAATCGGTTCCCGAATTTACGGGCACGACGGGACATATCACTTTCAGTGCCATCCATATTCAGTGGAATACCTACTACAAAAGCATCCACCTTCCACTCTTCGATAATGGCTTCCAGTTGTTCCCAACGGGGAATGCCATCACGGGCAGGAATTGAGGGCAGGGCGTTGGCGGTACGTGTTATCAGCTGACCGACAGCCATACCGATATTTTTGGTGCCGAAGTCAAAGCCCATCACAACTTTTACTTCTGGCTTGGGATTACTGGTCTTGTTGGTATCGCTGGTTGAGTTATCCATTCAGGCTCTTTCAGTATTCGAATCATGCGTGTCCGGCTTCACCGGACAGCAAATGCAGATCAATGCCCATCAGGTCGGCGGCAGCCGCCATCCTTTTTAACGGGGGAGTGCGAAAAATAATATCCTGTTTTGCCTCGCAAGTGAGCCAGGCATTCTGCAGAATTTCATCTTCCAGTTGTCCGGCGCCCCAGCCAGCATAGCCCAGAGCGACCAGCGCATATTCCGGGCCATCACCCTTGGCCAGTGCTTCCAGTACGTCCCGGGATGTTGTCAGCTTCAGGTTGGTAGTAATTCCCAGTGATGACTGCCAAGGGTCCGGGCCACTGTGCAACACAAAGCCTCTTTCCTGTGCGACTGGCCCGCCTACATAAATAGTGTCCTGCAGGCAGGTGGAATCTTCATCCAGTTCTTCTATTCCAATCTGTTTGAAAACATCACCTAAAGTCAGCTCTGTTGGCCGATTGAGTACAATACCAATGGCACCCTGTTTATTGTGCTCACAGATCAGGGTCAGGGTTTGGGTAAAACTGGGATCAGACAGCTGAGGCATGGCGATCAGGAAATGGTTCCTGAGGCTGCTGCTGGCAAAATTCTCCATGGAGCTGATACATCCGGCCACGGAACATGATTCGTTAGTATATGTGAAACAACCTGAAACGACGTAATTCGTATGACACGGTGTTGTTTACTCGCTGAAAAGCTGATCGCCTGGCTCAAAACGCCAGGTCCGGATAATTTCCAGTTCATCAAACTCATTCAGATCGTCACTGAAAGGGGCGTAGGGCGCTGCCAGCTTCACAATCCGGATGGCGGCATCATCCAGTAGTTTCTGACCAGAGGACTCATTGATGGCAACATTCTTGAGCGTACCATCCCGACGAATGGTCACTTTAAGTCTCAATGCCCCATACAACCTTCGGTCTCGTGCGGCTTCGGGATAATTCAGGTTGCCGATACGCTCCACTTTCCGGCGCCATGCTTCCTGATAAAAGGCACCTTTTTCCTGTCGGGTTGAAGCAGCATTGAGGCGTTGAATCCGGGGCCGTTTGGCATATTCCTGCCGCTTGCGAAAGTAGTCTGCTTCCAGAGAGGCAACTTCAGCTGTCAGATCGATTCTGCGTTGAGGTTTTTCTTCACTGATAGCCTGACTTTCATCCTGCCGCTGCTGCTCGACTTTTATTCTTTTTTCGGTGGGTTTTTGAGTTGTGACTTTATTGGCTGTCAGGTTTTTTTGTTCAGGCTGCGCCGCCTGCTGAGGCTCAATATTAACTTCGTTAATCTTGTTGTCCTGAAACTCAGCCTGCTGGTCGCTGGAAGGGCGGGCTTTTTCATCCAGTGTACCGCTACCCTGCTGGTTTATCTGGGCAAGATAGTCGGCATTATCCGGTGCCTTCTCACTTTTATACGTGGCGAGGGTTATTTCCAGTGTCTTTTCAGGTTTGGCATGATCTGGCAGCTTGAATCCAAGTCCCAGCAATACCATGCCGTGTACTGCCAGTGCCAGGAAGACTGCGAATCCAAGACGATCCGCAGAGCCGGGTCTGATTGCTGCCACCGCTGCCATAGAGCCACTCGGTTATTGTTCTCTCAGGAGCTGCCCTGCATTTGAGCCAATACAGGGCAGGTGAGTTATCAGGCTACCAGTTTTTTGGCAATGGTATCCATAAGCTGACCGGCAATATCCAGGTCAAAGGCTTTGTCCAGTTCGCGAATACCCAGCGGGCTGGTGACATTCACTTCAGTTAGCCAGTCCCCGATCACATCGAGGCCGGCAAAGATAATGCCTTTTTCCCGCAGAATCGGGCCGACCTGCTCGGCAATCCAGCGGTCACGATCTGTTAGTGGACGACATTCCGCACTGCCTCCGGCAGCCAGATTGCCGCGGGTTTCTCCAGCAGCCGGAATGCGGGCCATGGCGTAAGGTACTGGTTCACCGTCAATGAGTAGAATGCGTTTGTCGCCATCCTTGATTTCAGGAATGAACTTCTGCGCCATAATCTGCTGCTGTCCATGTTCGGTCAGTGTTTCACAGATTACGCTCAGATTTGGATCACCCTGCTTGACCCGGAAGATGGAGCTGCCGCCCATGCCATCCAGTGGCTTCAGAATGATGTCGCCATGTTCTTCATGAAATGCCCGGATCAGATCCTGACGACGGCTGACCAGTACAGGGGGGATGCACTGAGGGAACTGAGTGGCAAATACTTTTTCGTTACAGTCACGCAGGCTCTGGGGGCGGTTCATTACCAGCACGCCTTCGACCTCAGCCTGCTCCAGAATATAGGTGCTGTAGATATATTCGTTATCGAATGGTGGGTCCTTGCGCATCAGGATCACATCCAGCTCGGCCAGAGGCTGGGATACTTCTTCGCCAAGGGTATACCAGTTTTCAGGATCCAGCTGCACGCTCAGGGATGACATCATACCCATCGCCTTGCCATCGCGTTGGAATAGATCTTTCTGCTCCATGTAGTACAGCTCCCAGCCTCTTTTCTGGGCGGCCAGCAGCATGGCCAGTGAGGTGTCTTTCTTGTAGTGAATGCCTGCGATGGGGTCCATCACGATGCCGAGGCGAATAGTCATTCTATGTTATCCAGGATATTAAGATCGTGAGGGTCTATTTACCATAAAACGAGCTTTATTTTGATGTGTTGGATGAGTTAATGGCTTTTTTCTCACTTTACAGGGTCTATTCCAACATCGAAGGTATGGTTAAAAGTGGAATTTATTGGAAGGGGAGGTTTGAACTGTTGTTACTTCCTGAGGACTAAATATTGGGATCGCATGCATGTAGTGAGAACACGTATAAATTTTTAAAGAGGTTTTAAGTGTTTCTGTTTAGGTTTTTTTTGGGAGTGCTACTTTCAATATATATTTTATTGGCATCGAATGCTTTCGGAGCTTATTTTCGCGTATCTTTTAATGATCAGAAACCGGGAGATATAATATATATAGTTGATCTAAAAAATTATGATTCTGAATCTGATCCGGGTCTATTTACTTCGGTTTGCTGCCCTGAAGAAGATTGCAGTACGGAACCAGATGCTGTTGAAAAAACAGGCATAGCAGCATATGTAAAAGAATATTTGTTGAATAATAAGAGAAAGCCTCAAAGTTTCAGAATGGAGCGGCGCCTGGAGGCTGATACTGAGGGTGTTGATATGCTAATCGTTAGTGATCGCAGATGTTACCCTTGGTACTCTGTTTTAGATTGGCAGCCGAGTAATACCTATTTCAATTTTTATTGGCACCCATGCAAAGGTAGCTTTCATCCTCCTAAAGCTGGAGCTGAAGTTAGTTTCCAAGGTTTGCTGGATAATAGTGTTGGTCGATGCTTTTACGTAGCTTCATTCTCGGCTGAGCAATATCCTGACCATATAGAAATACCTGTTCCTGATGATCAACGAGAGATCGTCTTTTGCTATGGGCATGCACATGTATTCAAGTTTGAGTCACATGATAAAAGCGTAGATTTTGATTTTACTGTCCTTAAAGGGCTACACCCTGTTTCTAATGAACCCTATTGCTTTTTCTATGACGGTTACCTTGGGCCTGAGAGTGAACATCTATCCTTTAAAAGACCGGCGATTATTTTGGAAGCCAATCTTCCATCCTACCACTGATTACGAACCTATCTGGTGGATTAGAATATTTAAAACAAGAAAAGTATATTAAGCCACCTTATTTAAAGTGGCTTAATTTTTGGTCATTTTTCAGTGAAATTGGTTTCCAATTTCATTGTCTTTAGTAACATTCCTATGTGAGTCAAAATTCGAAAGCGTGCTTCAGCCAAATCATATTGAGCAGTAATAAATGTGCGCTGCGACTGGAACAATTCGTTTTCACTATCCAGCAAATCCAACAGGGTGCGCTTGCCGATATTAAACTGCTCGCGATAGGCATCTACGGTCGCGGAGCTGGAGTCCAGATGAACTTTCAGATACTCCAGTTGCTGCTTGATATAGCTGCGTGCTGCCCAGGCCACTTTGACATCTTCTGTCACCGTACGAACCTGCCGGTCTCTATCGGAGCGATTCTGTTCGGCCTGCCAGGCACTTTCTTTCAAGCGAGCCCGGTCTGAGCCACCGCGAAAGAGGTTATAGCGCATACGCACCATGGCGGTCAGATCTTCATCTGTACCGGCTACACCATCAGCATCGGTATTCCATGACTTTTGAATTTCAATATTAAACTGTGGAAAGAAGCTGCTTTTACGGCCTTCGTAAGATTCTTCTGCTGCCCGAATGCGGGCTTCTTCACTTTTAAGTTTGGGGTTATTGGAAAGAGCTGTGGTAATAGCTGCTTCAAGAGTTTCCGGCATTTCAAAGCTATCTGAACCCGGCTGGGTCAACTCTTCCGGTAAAGTATTCACCACTGCATAGAACGCTGAAATAGCATCTTCCAGATTATTGCGGGCATTAATCAGGTTAGCATTGGCTCTGGCCTTTCGGCCTTCTATCTGTGCCAGATCAGAGCTTCTGGCGATACCCTGGTCTGTGCGCAGTTTGACCTGCTCATAGATGCTGTCATGCACTTCCAGATTTTTTTCTGCCATGGCAACCAGATCCTGATTTTCCAGTACCCGGATATAAACCTGAGCAATCTGCAGTGCCATGTTCTCTGTAGCAGACTGTAGAGAATAAAGCTGAGCCTGTTCTGCATAACTGGCTTCAGCGACGCTGCTGGAAACTGAAAAACCATCAAACAGCATCTGGTTCAGACTGACCGAGGTTTCCTTCCGGGTCCGCTGCTTCTTTGGCAGATTGCTGTTGCGGTCACCTTCCTTGCGCTGTGAGCCAATGCCTGCAGCAACATCCAGACTGGGGAAATATCCGCCCAGTGCTGCAGATGTTGATTCCTGGGAAGCCGAGAGGCGATGTTGCTCTGCCAACACCGTCGGGTTGGTTTGCAGCGCCATGCGAATAGTCTCTTCCAGTGATGCTGCATCAGCAGTTGTACTGATCATCAAAGCCAGAGGAAGACAGAATACACTGAGCGCTCTCGGTTTCATTATGGTGTTCCTTCCATGGTTCACACATTTAAATGAAAAAATCTAAGGGGGAGTATCGGCTGTAGGCGGTAAAAGATGAGGTGGGAGCTTGCAGGTGAGCCTTATGGCAATGCGGTCTGGATGTATGGTACAAGAATCAGTAGTTGAATAAGACCATAGCCGCACGGCGGTAGACGCAAGTACCCAGGTACTTATGCCTGTAGTCCACAGGCAAGATCATAAGAAGTACAAAAGGATGACACATGGCTCGAGTACTGATTGTTGATGATTCTCCCGCTGAGACTAAAAAGCTGAGCGATATTCTGAAAAAAAACGGCCACGATGTTTTAAAAGCTGATAATGGTGCTGATGGTGTAGCCCTGTGTCGGGATCAACTGCCCGATGTCGTATTGATGGATATTGTCATGCCCGGGCTGAATGGTTTTCAGGCCACCCGCCAGTTAAATCGTGATCCGGGTACCCAGCATATTCCCGTTATTATTGTGACCACCAAGGATCAGGAAACCGACAAGGTCTGGGGCAAACGCCAGGGCGCTCGCGACTATCTAACCAAACCGGTTTCCGAATCAACTTTGCTGGGAACAATCAGTGCAGTGCTGGATGAAGCGAGTTAACGCTTCACCAGTCACCCCACAGATATTGCATGAGTGAAATGGCAGCCACAGGCGCTGTTTCGGTTCTGAGAACCCGTGGACCCAGCGCCAATGCATTAAACTGCTTGTTTTCTGCCTGTGCAATTTCATCTGCCGATAATCCACCTTCAGGACCGATTAGCAGTGAAACTGACTGGGGTACCTCATAACCGGATATCTTCCTTTCAGTGCGGTGATGCAGCACAAAGTTTAATTTGGTCTGACGTGCTGCCAGCCAGTCATTTAATTGCTGTGGCGGGTTGATTACCGGAACCCTATTGCGGGCACATTGCTCGCAGGCACTGATTGCGACCTTGCGCCAGTGTTGTAACCGCTTTTCCTGACGCTCACTGTTCAGTTTGACTTCACAGCGTTCAGTAAACAGCGGAGTGATTTCTGTAACACCGGCTTCAGTTGCTTTCTGAATCGCCCAGTCCATTCGTTCACCACGACTCAGGGCCTGCCCTAGCTCGATTCTCAGAGGGGACTCGTTATCATCTGGCCGGTGCTCAGTCAGTGTCACGCTGACACTTTTTTTGCTAACAGCTTTGATTGTTCCCTGATATGAACCACCTTCACTATTGAACAGAACCAGCGGTTCACCGGGTTTCATTCGCAGTACCCGGCCAACATGGTTGGCGGCATCATCAGCGAGTTGCACTTCTGTATTCAGTGACAGCGGTTGGGGAGTAAAAATTCTTGGGTTTCGCATACCAATAGCAGGCCGGTCTGGCTATCCAAAGCGGGAAAACCTGTATTGTATCAGAGTGGGTTGATAACACTCTGCTTCCGGCTTGCTATGCTTCTGTCGCGAAGCAGATAAACTTGATACGGATAACAACAAAAGTGGAGGCCTGATGAAAACGGTCACAGCTGATGTGATTGTCATTGGTGCCGGGATTGCAGGAGCAGCTGCAGCCTGGGAACTGTCCGGGCATATGAATACGCTACTGCTTGAGCAGGAGGAACAGCCGGGCTACCACGCAACCGGACGCTCAGCTGCTTTGTTCTCGGAACTCTATGGCGATCCCCTGAACCGGGCACTGATCCGCTCTGCCAACCGTTTTTTTCAACAAACACCTGAAGGTTTTGCTGATTCTCCAATTCTACAAAAAGCCGGTGCCCTGTTTTGCTACAGTCCGGATGAGATGTCCCTGGCTGAGCAGCTTTTTGCAGAAGCCTGCAAGGTATCAAAGGTCGAACTCTGGAGTGAGAGGCAAATCATGAGTAGAGTGCCGCTGCTTAAAAAGGGTTTGCTGGGAAAAGCTATATGGGAGCCGGGTGCCGCAGCGATAGATGTTCATAGCCTGTTGCATGGATTCCTTAAAGGTTTCAGGCAAAAGGGTGGCAGTCTTTTTACTGACAGCCGAGTACAGCAGATCACTGCATGTGAAGCGGGTTTTGTGATCAAAACAGGAAAGGGACAGTTTCAGGCTCCAAGAATCATTAATGCTGCAGGGGCATGGGCTGATCAGGTAGCAGTAATGGCCGGTGCAAACTCGCTGAAGATGGTACCCAAGCGACGTACGGTGATTGTTGTTGATCCACCCGAGAATATCGATGTTTCGGACTGGCCCTTTCTGGAGGTTGTTGGAAAAGAACTTTATTTCAAACCTGATGCGGGGCAGCTCTTTGTTTCACCGGAAGATGCATCACCGGATATCCCTTGTGATGCCCAGCCCGAAGAGCTGGATGTTGCGGTGGCTGCAGACCACATCATGAAGTACCTGAACCTTGATGTGCGCAAAATAAACAATAAATGGGCTGGCTTGCGTACCTTTGCTGCGGATGAAGTACCTGTGGTTGGAGAAGATCCTGATATTCCGGGCTTCTTCTGGCTGGCCGGGCTGGGTGGCTATGGTATTCAGACAGCCCAACCCCTGGCGGGAATTATGGCCAGTCTGGTAATGGAGAGGCCTTTGCCTGTTTATCTGGAGCAAGCTTACCCCGATTTGTTGTCTTCTATCTCTCCCCGCCGATTCCACAACCCGTGAACAAAAGTGTTCACGGGGCAAATCATTGTGGCTGGAGAGGAAGGTCAGGATAGGTTCTGAACCAGCTTGAGGCTGGGACCGGCCATATTCAGGGAATAGAAGTGCAGGGCAGGCACACCGCCTTCAATCAGGCGCTCACATAAGCGGGTGATGACTTCTTCACCGAAAGCCTTGATGCTGGCGGAATCATCACCATAGGACTCCAGCTGTTTGCGAATCCAGCGTGGCATTTCGGCACCACAGGCATCACTGAACCGGGCCAGTTTGATGTAATTAGTGATTGGCATAATGCCGGGCACAATCGGGATATCAATACCTTCCTTGCGGCAGCGATCCACAAAGTAAAAGTAACTGTCAGCATTAAAGAAATACTGGGTGATAGCGGATGTTGCACCGGACTCAACCTTGCGTTTGAAGTTTGCGAGATCGGCATCCATTCCATGAGCCTGCGGATGCACTTCAGGGTAAGCAGCAACCTCGATATGGAAGTGGTCACCCGTCTCTTCCCGAATAAATTCAACCAGTTCATTGGCATACTGCAGATGACCGGAAGCAAACCGGCCCATGCCTGAAGGCAGATCTCCTCGCAGGGCAACAATACGGTTAATGCCCTGGTCTTTGTAATTACTTAACAGCTCCCGCAAGCTTTCCCTGGTATCACCTACACAGGACAGGTGAGGCGCTGTGGGAATACCGGTTGCTTCAATAATCTGGCTGACAGTACCTTTGGTACGATCGCGGGTTGAACCTCCGGCGCCATAGGTTACCGAGAAAAATTCGGGGGATACTCCAGCCAGTTGTTGTGCGGTTTTAATCAGTTTCTCGCCGCCCTCTTCAGTTCGGGCCGGAAAAAACTCAAAGCTGACCTGTACCTTGTTCTTAACGAGCGTCATTTGCGAAACCTGTTGTTTTTATAATCCGGGCGTTATGCCTGATTCAATATCAGGTAGCTGCAGCAACCAGCTACCTGAATAATGATGATCTAGTATTTGTAGTCATCGTTTTTGAACGGGCCATCAACAGATACATTGATGTAATCAGCCTGTTCAGATGTCAGTCGGGTAATAACCCCGCTGAAACCTTCCACCATATAGCGAGCAACTTCTTCATCCAGCTGCTTGGGCAGTACGTTCACATATAGCGAAGATGCTTTCTGATCGGCTGGAAGGTTTGCAAAGTCTGCTTCGAACAGATGGATCTGGGCCAGTACCTGGTTGGCAAAAGAGCCATCCATAATCCGTGACGGGTGACCCGTTGCGTTACCAAGATTCACCAGACGGCCTTCCGATAACAGCAGCAGGTGGTTGTCGTTGGCACGGTTACGGTAAATCTTGTGTACCTGCGGTTTAATTTCTTCCCACTCCCACTGTTCCCGCATGAATGCAGTATCGATTTCAGTATCGAAATGACCAATATTGCTGACGACACAACCACTCTTCAGATGCTTGAGCATATTGCTGTCACACACATGCTTGTTACCGGTGGTTGTGACCAGCAGGTCGATGGTTCCGAGCAGGGCCTTATCAACGCAGGCTTCGGTTTCGTCGTTCAGACCATGGAGGTACGGGGATACAACCTCAAAGCCATCCATACAGGCCTGCATGGCACAGATCGGATCAATTTCGGTCACTTTTACAATCATGCCTTCCTGACGAAGGGAAGCCGCAGAGCCTTTACCTACATCGCCGTAACCGATAACCAGTGCTTTTTTTCCAGCCAGCAGGTGGTCGGTCGCACGCTTGATAGCATCGTTCAGTGAGTGACGGCAGCCGTACTTGTTATCGTTCTTGCTCTTGGTGACCGCATCGTTGACGTTAATAGCGGGAACTTTCAGCTCGCCCTTCTCCAGCATTTCGAGCAGGCGATGAACCCCGGTGGTGGTCTCTTCAGAGATACCGTGGCAGTCGTCCAGAATCTGCGGATACTTGTTGTGTAGTAGTGCCGTGAGGTCACCACCGTCATCCAGAATCAGGTTTGGGTGCCAGTCAGCTTTGTCCGCACCAACGGTTTGCTCCAGGCACCAGTCATACTCTTCTTCGGTTTCACCCTTCCAGGCAAATACCGGAATGCCGGCAGCAGCAATAGCGGCGGCAGCATGGTCCTGAGTAGAGAAAATATTACAGGAAGACCAGCGCACTTCAGCACCCAGTGCGACCAGTGTTTCAATCAACACGGCAGTCTGGATGGTCATATGAATACAGCCCATAACACGGGCACCTTTTAATGGCTGGGCAGCTTCGTACTTGCCGCGAATGGCCATCAATGCCGGCATTTCGCCTTCAGCGATCTGGATTTCCCGACGGCCCCATTCGGCCAGAGAGATATCTGCCACTTTATAGTCTGTCATTGTCATAATCCCGTTCTTGTACTGAGTGTTTAGGATCTTGTGTTTTTTTATTATCAGCAGGACATACGGTTTTTATTATAAAAAAAGGCGTCATGCGACGCCTTTTTAGCAGGATCAGAGACCGGCAGCCGCCCGAAGTGCGTCAGCCTTGTCAGTCCGCTCCCAGGTGAAATCAGCTTCTTCACGGCCGAAGTGACCGTAAGCTGCTGTCGGGAGATAAATCGGACGCTTCAGATCCAGCATATCAACCAGTCCGTGCGGACGCAGGTCAAAGTATTCACGTACCAGCTCGCTGATGCGATCATCAGAAACCTTGCCAGTACCAAAGGTGTTAATGGAGATAGAAGTCGGCTCGGCAACACCAATCGCGTAAGAAACCTGGATTTCACACCTGTCAGCCAGACCTGCCGCCACAATGTTCTTGGCAACATAACGGCCGGCGTAAGCAGCGGAACGGTCAACCTTGGACGGATCCTTACCGGAGAAGGCACCACCACCGTGACGAGCCATACCACCGTAGGTGTCAACGATGATCTTGCGCCCGGTCAGACCACAGTCACCTACCGGGCCACCGATTACAAAGTTACCGGTCGGGTTGATGTGGAACTTGGTATCTGCATGCAGCCACTCGGCAGGCAGTACTGGCTTGATGATCTCTTCCATCACGCCCTGGTAGATATCGGACTGGGAAACTTCCGGGTTGTGCTGGGTAGACAGAACAACGGCATCGATAGCAACAGGCTTGCCAGTGGCATCGTAACGCAGGGTTACCTGACTCTTGGCATCCGGGCGCAGCCAGTTCAGAGCGCCGCTCTTGCGAACTTGCGCCTGACGTTCAACCAGGCGGTGAGCGTAAGTGATCGGAGCGGGCATCAGAACGTCGGTTTCGTTGGTGGCGTAACCGAACATCAGACCCTGGTCACCGGCACCCTGTTCTTTCTCTTCGGTTTCGTCAACACCGATGGCGATATCTGCAGACTGTTTGCCGATCGCGTTCAGAACCGCAACACACTCACCGTCAAAACCCAGGTCACCGTGGTTGTAGCCGATATCGGTCACAACCTTGCGAACCAGCTCTTCAATATCGACATAGGTGCTGGTGCGAACTTCACCGGCAACAATAACCATGCCGGTTTTAACCAGAGTTTCGACAGCAACTCGAGACTCCGGGTCATCCTTCAGCATGGCATCCAGAATGGCGTCAGAAATCTGGTCAGCCACTTTGTCCGGATGACCTTCGGATACGGATTCTGAGGTAAAGAGGGAGTACTCAGCCATTTTGATTTCTATCCTTACAAGTCAGGAAAGTAAAAGTCGGGTTCCACGTCAGCAAAGCCTTGCCGGAAAAACCTTGTTCAATAAGCAATGTCTAAAAACTCAGGGCTAAACCGGGCGAATAAAACGCCGCACCTGGATCTGGAAACCATTGCGTAGCCCGAGGTATTGCGACTCCTCAGGCTTTAGCCCGGCGCTTTCTGCCCAGGCTGTTAGTTCATCAACACTGAAGCCAAGCCATAAATCTCCGCAGAGATCCCGGGTCCAGTGCTGGTTGTGCTCACCCAGCTCACTGATAAACAAACTGCCGCCGGGTTTCAGTACTTTGCCGGCGGCGATAAATATGTCAGATGGTGTCGGTACGTGATGTAACACCATATTAGCTACCAGACAGTCAGCCTGTAGCTTTTGTCTGACCAGTGAATCGAGCTCGCCAAGCTGGAACTCGACATTCTCAAGCTTTTCCCGGTCACTGGTCTGTTGTGCCAGTGCCAGCATCTCATCAGAGTTATCCAGTGCAATTACTTTGCCAAAGCGGCTGGACAACGTGGTCAGGAAAGCGCCTTCACCGGGCCCGAGTTCAATAGCGGTGTTCTGTTCCGGAAAAACAGAACGTTCCAGCAAGTCTTCAACACCCCGGGCATAAAGCTCATGGTCGGCAATCAATTCCTGATGCTTGCGAAAAGCCTGCAGGTTGCGGGTAAAAAATGTCTGTGACTGCAGGGCCCGCTGTTTCTGGGTTTCAGTCAGTTTCTGCTGTACTTCTTCTCGAAGTGGTAGCGGATCCAGTGTTTCAAACAATGCCTGAATAACAGCAGCGTATGGCCCTGAAGTCGGCGGCAGGGCACGACGATAAAAAATAGCATTGCCTTCCCGCCGTGTTGTCACGAGTCGGGCATTGGCCAGAATCTTCAAATGGTGGCTCATGCCGGACTGCTTGGTGGCAAAAATCCGGGTCAGCTCCAGTACACCAAGCGACTCGGTCTTAAGCAGTCGCAAGATTTCCAGACGCAGGGTGTCTCCTGCTGCTTTATGTAACGCGGCAAGTTCAGTGCAGGGGGAAACTTCGGTTTCCATGCCCTTGTTCTCTTTTGAGCGAGAGTTTTGGAGAGAATTTTTTGCCAGCTTAACGTTCATGGTGTGGAGTCTAGCAATTACATCAGTCTATATCAAAATATTTTGATATAGATTTTCAGCTTCTTCTTATTGAGACATTAACTTTCCATATCCCAATCCGGATCCTGACTATTTTTATCTTGCTGCCACGGGTTCAGAGGCCAGAAAAACCATGAAGTTTGAAGACCTCAGAGTTGGAGACATCCTTTTTTATGACACCTTGGGCCATCCAACCCGGGTTACTGCAGCCCGGGCGGCAGTGGCCCGGGGCGGGCGGCCTGCGAGTGAGTGTGTATCGATTACCCATGTTGCCATTGTGGGGTGTATCAGTGGCGGTGTGCCCTGGCTGGCGCATATTTCGGAACAGGGGCTGATCTTCAATCCGATCAATATCACCAAATATGAATACAAGGGCTTTGCGTATCTGGCATACAGAATGCGCTATGACGAAGATGAGTTTCTGGCAACAACGGCTGGCAGCACAGCAAAATCCTGGGCCCTGTTGAATACGGATGCAGAATTTCACCGTAAGGATGATATCGGTGCAGATATCACTGATTTTGAAGATACGCTGGTCGATCCGGTTGTGACGGGTAATGTCGTGACGGTAAAAGGTGCTTTCAGCCAGCTGAAACCCTATATCGCGGCATTCAGGTCATCCTCTTTCGGTTCCGGTGCACGTAGCTATGTACGTTATCTCAGCCAGAATTGTGTGACGGATATTCCGTCAGAACTGAGACAGGGAGGCGGGCCGCTGTCGGGAATGTTCTGCTCCATGTTTGTCATAGCGGCTTATCAGACGGTTATGGGGGAGCAGCGAAGCAACCTGATGTTGGCACTGGATGCCCGGACAACCCTGCCGTGGACCCTTGAAAGGTATGTGCGGGGATGTATCAGTTGGAAAAGACTGGGTTACCTGGATTATTTCCGCGGACTGCTCGGTGAGAATATAGATAACTGACATGAGTTGCAGTGTTGGTTGATTCTTTGCAATGGCAGGTTCAAGAACAGCGCAGATCGGGATACAATACGCGGCTTCAATTTTACCTCATCTCACCGGGAACCATGACAGCGACAATTTGTGACCTTCCTGTTGCTGTGAAGTCCCCGGCTGTTTATTCAGGAGTCCTGATCAGATGACCTCCCGTCTCGAACGTGCCAATGCGATCCGTGCACTGAGCATGGATGCCGTTCAGAAGGCTAAGTCCGGCCACCCGGGCGCCCCGATGGGCATGGCGGATATTGCAGAAGTGCTGTGGGGAGACTTCCTCAAGCACAACCCCGCCAACCCCGACTGGATGGATCGTGACCGCTTCGTGCTCTCCAACGGCCATGGCTCCATGCTGATCTACTCCCTGCTGCACCTCAGCGGCTATGACCTCTCCATTGATGACCTGAAAAACTTCCGTCAGCTGCACTCCAAGACCGCCGGTCACCCGGAATATGGTTATGCACCGGGCATTGAAACTACCACTGGTCCTCTGGGTCAGGGTATCGCCAACGCAGTTGGTATGGCGACTGCTGAAAAAGTACTGGCTGCTCAGTTCAACCGTCCGGGTCACGACATCGTTGACCACAACACCTACGTATTCCTGGGTGACGGTTGCATGATGGAAGGTATCTCTCACGAAGTTTGCTCCCTGGCTGGTACCCTGGGTCTGGGCAAGCTGATTGCCTTCTACGACGACAACGGCATCTCCATCGACGGTGAAGTTGAAGGCTGGTTCACTGACGATACGCCGAAGCGTTTCGAATCCTACGGCTGGGAAGTTATTCCAGGCGTAGACGGTCACAACCCGGAACAGATCAAGGCTGCCATTGAACAGGCACGTGCTAACACTGACAAGCCGACCCTGATCTGCTGCAAGACCATCATTGGCTTCGGTTCCCCGAACAAGGAAGGCAAGGAAGCTTGCCACGGCGCACCTCTGGGCGACGACGAAATTCAGCTGACCCGCGAACGTCTGGGCTGGACTCACGGTCCTTTCGAAATTCCTGAGTCTATCGCTGCTTCCTGGAATGCCCGTGAAAAGGGTACCGCTGCTGAAGCTGACTGGAGCGAGAAGTTCTCTGCTTATAAAGAAGCTCACCCTGAACTGGCTTCCGAGCTGGAGCGTCGCGTTAAGGGCGACCTGCCGGAGAACTTCGCTGAAGAAGCTCAGGCTTACATCCAGAAGCTGCAAGAAGAAGGCGCGACTGTTGCCAGCCGTAAAGCTTCCCAGAACACCCTGAACGCTTTCGGTCCGCTGCTGCCTGAATTCCTGGGTGGTTCTGCTGACCTGGCTGGTTCCAACCTGACTCTGTGGAGCGGTGCCAAAGGCGTTTCCAAGGAAGATCCGGCTGGTAACTACATGTTCTACGGTGTGCGTGAATTCGGCATGACCGCGATGATGAACGGTGTTGCCCTGCACGGTGGTTTCGTACCTTACGGCGCGACCTTCCTGATCTTCATGGAATACGCTCGCAACGCCCTGCGTATGGCTGCCCTGATGAAGCAGCGTGCGATCCACGTTTATACTCACGACTCCATCGGTCTGGGTGAAGACGGCCCGACTCACCAGCCTGTTGAGCAGCTGGCAAGTCTGCGTACCACTCCGAACATGTCCATGTGGCGTCCGTGTGACACCGTTGAATCTGCTGTTGCCTGGAAGTCTGCCGTAGAACGCAATGACGGCCCGACTGCACTGATCTTCTCCCGTCAGGCGCTGCCGCACATGGCGCGTGACGAAGCTCAGCTGGCTAACGTTGCCCGTGGTGGTTACGTGCTGCGTGACTGCGAAGGCACTCCGGAAGTGATCCTGATTGCTACCGGTTCCGAAGTCGGTCTGGCAATGGAATCTGCTGACAAGCTGGCTGCTGCCGGTCGCAAGGTGCGCGTTGTATCCATGCCGTCTACTGACGTCTTCGAAAAGCAGGACGCAGAATACCGTCAGAGCGTACTGCCGCTGGAAGTCACTGCCCGTGTTGCTATCGAAGCCGCTTCTGCTGACTACTGGTACAAGTATGTTGGTCTGGACGGACGCATCATCGGCATGAACTCTTTCGGTGAGTCTGCTCCGGCTGGTGAACTGTTCAAGATGTTCGGCTTCACCGTTGATAACGTTGTAGCTGCTGCTGAAGAGCTGATGGACTGATTGATCTTTCACTGATCGATTAATCCAGATAAAAAAAGGCCGGTTTTATACCGGCCTTTTTCGTTCTACCGAATACCTTCTCTCTCTATGAGATAGCCTTCGGGCTACAAGTCGAAGCCTGCCTGCGCCATATCCCGCGTTACTGCCAAAGTGCTTCCTGCCTGAAAACAAAAATGACAGGGCAATATCTTATATATAACTCATCGTTTTAATGGCATCTTCCGGTATAACACAACAACCCGGCACATCTTTCTTCTGTGCCGTACAGGCTCTCTTCTCCCTTCTTGCCGAGCCTGTTACAGACCGGGCCATAAATTATGATAAAGAACCTTGATAACCGGAGGGAACGGCTGCTTCTCATCCTGACTTTAGGCGCACTCACTTCTCTGGGGCCGCTTGCTATCGACCTCTACCTTCCTGCGTTGCCGGCAATTGCGGCAGATATGGGAGAGCCTCTCAGCCGGATTCAGATGACACTCAGTGCCTACACTGTCGGCTTTGCTATTGGGCAATTGTTGTACGGACCATTGTCTGACCGCTTTGGGCGGGTTCGGGTAATGATGCCCGGGCTGGTGTTTTATATCCTGACCAATATTCTTGCGGCATTCTGCACCGATGCGACCCAGCTCAGTATTGTTCGGGTATTGCAGGCGCTCTCCGGTGCTGCTGTGATGGTGACGATTCCGGCCATGATTCGGGACCTGTTCCCAAGAGAACAGAGTGCGAAAGCCATGTCATCCATCATGATGGTGATGACAACCGGGCCGCTGGTGGCACCATTAATGGGCGGGCAGTTGCTACGTTTCGGATGGCAGAGTCTGTTTCTTTTTCTTGCCGTTGCGGCCTGTTTCACTCTGTTGCTGGTCATCTTACGGGTGAAAGAAACCCTTAAACCCGAGCAGCGAATTGAAATTTCTCCTCGCAAGCTGGTCAGTGCCTACGCCTGCGTTCTGAGTCATCGTCAGGCAATGGGAGCCATGCTGAGCCAGTCATTTTTCTTTGGGGGTATGTTTGCCTTTATTACGGGCTCGCCGTTTGTCTACATTGAACTGTTTGGTGTTCCGGCTGAATCCTATGGGTTTTTGTTTGGCGCCAACATTATCGGAATCAGTGTTGTAAATATGCTGAATATTCGCCTGATAGGTCGGGTTGAACTGTTCAGTCTATTACGCGCCGGGTGCATCACTGTGGCATTGGCTTCATCAATATTACTGCTGAATGCATACACCCATGTTGCCGGCTTGTTTGGTATTGTGGTTCCTGTTGTCATCTATGTTGGCTGCATGGGTCTGACCGGACCTAACTCCAACGCCATCGCTTTATCATACTTTCCAAAAATGGCCGGTACTGCCAATGCACTGGGTGGCATGATGCGGTTTTCGATTGGCGGACTGGCTTCTGCTGCGGTGAGTGGACTGCATAACGGTACTGCAATTCCGATGGCTGCCGTCATGGCCTTCTGTGGCCTGGGTGCCGTGTTGTCATTGCTGCTGATGCGCAGGCCGAAGGATATTGTGGATGATATCAATGCCGAGCAGCAGGAAGTGGCCGCCTGAGAAACATTCGGTTAACTTCAGTCAGGGATTGAAATGCATGCACTCTGATGTAATGCCTGACTGCACATAATGTTTCAGTACGGGGCAGAGTGGCCATCTGTCCCCGACACTTAACCAAAGTCGAAGTAACAAACGACCTTTTTGTTGAGAGGCTTCTGAAACCGCTTCAAAGGCCGTTCGCTTGTGAATAATGGTATGGTTATTCCAGATAGCCCAGTCCCCCGGCTGCAGTCTTATGCTGTGAACCATATCTTCCCTGCCAGAGATAGCTTCAAACCAGTCCAGTGCTTCTATCTCCTTGGCTGTCAGGGCAATATTGCGAGCCTCGGCAGCGAATTCAATAAATGCCCGGGTGCAGTAGCAGCTCAAAACATCTTCGTGCCATGAAAAAACTGGAATTCTGAAATCAGTTGCACCACTTTTCTGATAGGGCGAAGCATAGTGAAAGCCATCGCACAGGACAGGTAATACGTGCGGTGCCTGTTTCAGTAGTTCATCATAAATTGCATAAGAACTGATAAAGGATGTTACACCGCCTGTTGCCGCTGACCTGACACCCAGCAGGCTGACGATATCGCCCCGGTCAGTATGTAGTGACAGAGCTTTACGACTTAAGTATCCCCGGGCATGAGGTACCTCACCCTCGACATCTTCGACCCGCCCGAACAATTCGCCTTCCAAATCCTGTGGGACCAGCTCACCTAACTGTTTACCGAGCTTACGATACAGGGCATCACGTTGTTGACTCGTTAGCTCATCGACAGGAAAACCTCGCAGAATCAGCAGCCCGTTACCGAACAGCACCTCGGATTGCCAGCTCAGGATATCTACACAAAGATCCTGAAATGCTGACATGCCAGTCGAGTCTGTGTCACAGGCCGCCTGTTTCAATAAAGCTTGCTGCTTCGGAGTCAGTTCGGTGATGAAGCTATCCAGAGAGCCAGTTTTTTGAAGCCATACTTCAGGGACGGGTTGATGCTGCACTTCCATGCCCTCTTATGTATTGGATAAGTGATGCCAAGCCGTTTACTATCCGCCGGAATCTGTCCTTTTCGAGAATAGTCAGAGAATCAATATGGCTGAGACTTCAGTTAAGAATAAACCTCTGCGACTGGCAATAAATGGCTATGGCCGTATTGGTCAGTGTGTTCTGCGCGCGTTATATGAAAACGGTTACCGTGACAGGATGCAGGTTGTTGCTATTAATGAACTGTCCGATATTGAGACGCTGACCTATCTGACCCGCTACGATACAACCCATGGTCGCTTTCCCTGTGAAGTCAGCCATGATGCTGAATCCATCACGGTCAATGGTGACCGCATCCGGTGCTTCAACGAAGCGGATCCTCGCAAGCTGAACTGGCGGGATCAGGAGTTTGATCTGCTGCTGGAATGTTCCGGCTCATTCACTGACCGGGAAACGGCACTGCAGCATATAGAAAGCGGTGCGCCCCGGTTGCTGTTCTCTCAGCCAGCAAAGCCGGATGTGGATGCAACCATTGTTTACGGGGTCAATGAGTCGGCAGTAAAAGCCGGGCACACGATTGTGTCCAATGCTTCGTGTACCACCAACTGTATTGTGCCGGTTCTGAAAACATTAAATGATGCGGTGGGAATCGACAGTGCTGTGATAACAACCATTCACTCGGCCATGAATGATCAACCGGTTATTGATGCTTACCATAAAACCAATATGCGTCTGACCCGGAGTGCGCTGCAATCTATTATTCCTGTTGAAACAGGTCTGGCTAAAGGTATTCACCGGATGCTGCCGGAACTTGAAGGAAGAATTCATGCACTGGCGATGCGGGTGCCTACAATTAATGTCTCTGTTATGGATTTGACGGTTAATGTCCGCCAGGAAACAACCGCCAGTGAAATTAATCGTTTATTCCGGGAAATGGCTGCGGGGCCATTAAAGGGGATTACCGGTTATACCGAAGAGCCTCATGCTTCTGTTGACTTTAACCATGATCCGCGTTCCGGAATTGTTGATGGAACCCAGACCTGTGTGAGTGGTGGGCGAATGGTGAAACTGATGTGCTGGTTCGATAATGAGTGGGGTTTTGCCAATCGAATGTTGGACGTCAGTGAAATCTGGCTACAGCAGGTTAAATAATCAACAGGGTATATGATCAAAAGTTTGTCTGAATCAAATTGATATCAATAACGGGTATTTACTGGATACCGGTTGATTTGAGTTTATGCTAATGTAGCGCAGCTTTTGAATCCTTTCTGCTGTTCTGTTTGTTTTGCAAATGTTGTTAATTGTATTGAGGTCGTGAGCTTTTGATCGAATTAACAAAATCCCCCGCAAACAACCATGAATGAAGCGACTTTGTTTTCATTTTCGATCTGATGAGAACAGAGTTTTATGGCACAGAACAACAGCAAGGCTTGTCTTACGCGAGGAAATTGCACTTATGACCGTCGTCAAAATGACCGAGCTGGATCTGTCCGGAAAGCGGGTACTGATCCGTGAAGATCTCAACGTGCCGGTAAAAGATGGCAAGGTAACCAGCGACGCCCGAATTCTGGCCTCTCTGCCGACTATCAAGCACGCGCTGGAAAGCGGTGCCCGTGTGATGGCTACTTCCCACCTGGGTCGTCCGACTGAAGGTGAATACGACGAAGCATTCTCCCTGAAGCCGGTTGCTGACTACATCGGTAACCTGCTGGGTCGTGAAGTTCGCCTGATCAAGGACTGGTTGGACGGCGACTTTGAAGTGGCTGAAGGCGAACTGGTTATTCTGGAAAACGTTCGCTTCAACGCTGGTGAAAAGAAGAACAACGAAGAACTGTCCCGCAAGATGGCTGCCCTGTGTGACGTTTACGTGATGGATGCTTTTGGTACCGCTCACCGCGCCCAGGCTTCTACCCACGGTGTTGGTCAGTATGCTCCGGTTGCCTGTGCCGGCCCGCTGCTGCAGGGTGAGCTGGATGCACTGGCCAAGGCGCTCGATGCTCCGGCCAAGCCGATGACTGCCATTGTTGGCGGTTCCAAGGTTTCCACCAAGCTGACCGTACTGGAATCCCTGTCTGAAGTTTGCGACCAGCTGATCGTGGGTGGCGGTATTGCCAACACCTTCCTGGCGGCTGCTGGCAAGCCGGTTGGCAAGTCTCTGTACGAAAAAGATCTGATTCCTCAGGCTAAAGCCCTGATGGAAAAGTGCGACATTCCGCTGCCGATCGACGTGGTTGTGGGTAAGAAATTCGATGAGAACGAGCCGGCTGTGATCAAAATGGCTGACGACGTTGCCGAAGACGAAATGATCTTTGACGTTGGTCCCCAGACTTCCGAGCTGTTCGCCAACATCCTGAAAGATGCCCGTACTATCGTATGGAACGGCCCGGTTGGTGTATTTGAATTCGACCAGTTCGGCGAAGGCACCAAGGCTATGTCTCTGGCAATCGCTGAATCTCCGGCGTTCTCCATTGCCGGTGGTGGTGACACCCTGGCGGCTGTCGACAAGTACGGCATCAAGGAGCAGGTATCCTACATTTCTACCGGTGGCGGTGCGTTCCTCGAGTACGTGGAAGGCAAGAAACTGCCGGCCGTTGCCATGCTGGAAGAGCGTGCGAAGTAATTGAAGAAAAGGGACGTTGTGCACGTCCCTTTTTTATTGGTTCTCTGACTGAATTTAGTGAAAACAGGATTTAACCATGTCCCAGAAGATTCTTGATGCAGTAAAGCCTGGCGTTATCACCGGTGACGACGTTCAGAAAGTTTTTGAAATCGCCAAGGCCAACAACTTCGCGCTGCCGGCTGTCAACGTTGTCGGTACTGACTCCATCAACGGTGTACTGGAAGCTGCCGCCAAGGTGAAGTCTCCGGTTATCGTTCAGTTCTCTAACGGTGGTGCTTCCTACTTCTCCGGTAAAGGTCTGAAGACTGAAGGTCCTGCCGGTGCCCTGGGTGCCATTGCCGGTGCCAAGTACGTTCACGCTGTTGCTGAAGCCTACGGTATCCCGGTAATCCTGCACACTGACCACGCTGCCCGCAAGCTCCTGCCGTGGATCGATGCTCTGCTGGACGCTGGTGAAGAGTTCTTCAAGCAGAATGGCAAGCCGCTGTTCTCCTCTCACATGATCGACCTGTCCGAAGAGTCTCTGGAAGAAAACATCCAGACCTGTGCCGAGTATCTGAAGCGCATGTCCAAGATGGACATGACGCTGGAAATCGAACTGGGCTGCACCGGTGGTGAGGAAGATGGTGTGGATAACACCGATATGGACAGCTCCCTGCTGTACACCCAGCCGGAAGATGTGGCTTACGCTTATGAAGTTCTGAGCGCGATCAGCCCGCGTTTCACCATCGCTGCTTCCTTCGGTAACGTACACGGCGTATACAAGCCGGGTAACGTTCAACTGACTCCGAAGATTCTGGACAACTCCCAGAAGTATTGCTCCGAGAAGTTCGGTCTGGCCGAAAAGACCCTGGACTTCGTATTCCACGGTGGTTCTGGCTCTACTCTGGAAGAGATCCGCGAAGCAGTGTCCTACGGTGTAGTGAAGATGAACATCGACACTGACACTCAGTGGGCGACCTGGGAAGGTGTTCTGAACTACTACAAAGAGAAAGAAGCTTACCTGCAGGGCCAGCTGGGCAACCCGGAAGGTGCTGACAAGCCGAACAAGAAGTTCTACGACCCGCGTGTATGGCTGCGTGCCGGTCAGGCTTCCATGGTTGAGCGTCTGGAACAGGCTCACCGTGACCTGAACAGCGTTGACGTGCTGTAAACATTCGGCAATAAATTAATTGCACAGTACTTTTATTGTGCAGCTTGTTGCGCGGAGAGAAGGGCGGTTTTATACCGCCCTTTTTATATTTGTGATTCACGGTATGCTGCCTTTATAAAAACACCGTAATGGAAGCAGCGAGCTGAGTCCTGACATGGTTGTTTCTGTTTTTACTTCTGGCTGGAAGCCTTGCTATGCCTCGAGTTGTTGCCTCACTGTCTCCCGATGCGCCTGATTTTTCATTTGAGCGTCTGTCTCCCTTATTGCCGCCCTTCGAGTTTGAGCAAACCCGGGAGGTATGCGAGGAAATTGCGGCTTATCAACGCTACTACCAGATTGATCTGGGTGAACAGATAGGGGGTGTGAGCCAGAAATCAGGCTGGCTTGAGCTTGAAGGCTATCGTATTGCCGTAAACCTGTTTCAACCTGCCCACAGTAAGGGCACTGTTTTTGTGCTTCACGGTTACTATGATCATTGTGGGTTATATGGGCATGCCTTTCGTTTCTGGCTGGAGCAGGGCTTTACGGTATTAGCCTATGATTTGCCGGGGCATGGGATTTCATCAGGTGCCCGGGTAGCTATCGACTGTTTTAGTGAATACCGGAAGGTATTGAAATCCATTCTCGATTTATCCCGACAGCAGTTACCTGAGCCTTGGTATTTGATGGGACAAAGTACCGGTGGAGCAATAATTACTGATTATCTTACACATGAAGAAATTAAGCCGGAAAGCAGCCCGATAAAAGAAGTAATTCTGCTTTCTCCGCTGGTAAGACCTGTTCACTGGAAAAAAGCCGCACTGCAATATTTGCTGGTTAATAAACTGATAAAAGCAGTCCCAAGAAAGTTTGGTAACAACACCCGGGATGAAAATTTCAAAAAGTTTGTAAGGGGCATGGATCCACTGCAAAGCCGGGTTGTGCCGGTCAGTTGGGTTGGTGCTTTAAGAAACTGGATTAAAAAAATCGAGCATCTGGCTTTTCAAAGCCCATACCATCCAGCGGTTGTTCAGGGAGACAATGATTCTACTGTCGATTGGCGTCACAATATGGAAGTCCTGAAGCGGTTGTATGCTGCACCCGACATTTTGATTTTGCCGGGCGCAGGACATCATCTTGTGAATGAAACATCTGAAACGCGCAACGATTTTTTCCGGTTTATTTCCGATAAGCTGTCACTGTGATGACGGGCATATGGGATGGCACTGATTGCCTGTAGTTATGGAAGTCCTGGAGCTTTAGTGATTCCGGGCCGTATGGGTATTAAATATCCTGTCGGGCAGAATCTGTTATCGAATTGCGCTTATTGTTCCACAACGCAGTCAGTGCGTTTCTTGCCGCTTTTTTCCAGATAGACCTGAAAGTCCTTGGGAAGACGTCCAGTGGTTGAACCATGCCACTGGACAGTATCGCCAGCCTGGTCAACATACTCGAAGGTAAATTTTTTGATGTTCCGTTTTTTACGTGCCGGAACGGTGGCTTTTTCAGGGTTATCCCCAAAATCGTCCAGTGTCAGTCCGTGATGGGCCATCACTTTCTTGATTTCTTCAATACTATTTTGTTTTTCCTGACGGCGTAGTTCTTCTTTCTTCCTGTGCTGGTACTTTTCCTCAAGAACTTCGTTCATTCTTGAAATCATACTTTCCATGTCTTCGAGATGAACATCCTTAAATAGCGACCGAATACGGGTTTTACTTCCAAGGCGGTGAATGACTTCTTCAAAAATATTCATCTTATAAACCTGTTATGAATCGGCAGCAGGAATTCTAGTAAATAGGAATGATTGCAGCAATTTTTAACAAAAGATTTTTTTGTTTCACTCCTGAACCCCCCCTTTAATAGGGGCTAACAATAAAACGTAAAGTGATTGTTTTAATAAGTTATTAAAATAACTGTTACTTTGGCACGATAAGTCTTAATTAAGAGGGTAATTATCGGCATGGCTGGTCATTTGTACTAGCATTATTCTTATTGAGTCCTGTATCCGTTAGAGGCTCAAATAGCTTCCGGATATGAAGCTTTCATGTATGGAGCTTTCATATATGGAATAAGAGGCGCAGGGAGATTGGCGCAAGGATATGCTCAATAAACTGTTTCTACCATCCATCTCTATTCTGCTGGTCTATGGTTTCTGGATCAGTCCTGAGTTCAGTGTTATTGCGGCAGGCATCGCGATTTTCCTGTTGGGCATGGTTTATCTGGAGCAGGGCTTCAAGGTATTTACCGGAGGCCTGCTGGAAAAACTGCTGCACCGTACCACGGATAAACTGTGGAAAAGTGTCAGCTTCGGGGTTTTCAGCACTGCACTGTTACAGTCCAGCTCGCTGGTATCCGTCATCATTATTTCCTTCCTGAGTGCCGGGCTGATCAAGCTGAATCAGGGTATTGGTATTGTGCTCGGGGCCAATATTGGTAGTACTGCCGGTGCCTGGCTGGTGGCGCTGTTCGGTTTGAAAATCAAGCTGTCAGCCTATGCCATGCCGATGCTGGTGTTGGGGCTGATGCTCAAATTTCAGTCTGGCAAAAAAATTTCCGGTTTAGGCTACCTGCTGCTGGGTGTCGGCTTCCTCCTGCTCGGCATCCACTATATGAAAGATGGGTTTGAAGCCTTCAGCAGTGAACTTGATTTGGCCAGATTCCAGATGGAGGGGCTGGCAGGTGTTCTTATCTACATTTTTATTGGACTGGCTGCGACCGTTATCATGCAGTCAACCAATGCCACGATGGTGTTGGTGTTCTCTGCCCTGATTGCCGGAAACCTGAGCTATACCAATGCGATTGCAGTGGCGATTGGCTCAAATATTGGTACTACGGTGACCGCTGTTCTGGGGGCTTTAAGTGCCAGTGCCGAAGGCAAGCGCCTGGCTGCAGCGCATTTGATCTTTAATGTGGTGACGGCGGTTACCGCTGTCACATTCCTGCCACAGCTGATTCTGGCTGTGGATAGTATTTCCAGCCTGATGTCGATTGATGATCAGGATTACACGCTGAAGCTGGCGGTGTTCCATAGTATTTTCAATATTATGGGGGTGCTTCTGATTCTGCCTTTCTTCAAGGTAATGGTGGCCTGGCTCGACAGCTTGTTCGACAAGAGTGACAGCCGTGAACTGCTCGATCTGGAACATGAAACCCGGACCAGTGCTTTTGAACGAGCCTACTATCTCAATCGTGCTGTGTTCAGCTATCCCGACGCTGCGTTGCGGGCAATGCGGAAAGAGTGTGCCCACCTTTATCGCAACACACTGGAAATTATCAGTTATGCCATTTATCTCTCGGGTGAAAAACTGCGGGAATCGGATGATCTGGAAGAGCTTGTGAATAACTGGGTCCGTCCACAGCAGGACTGGACCATTGACGAGTTGTATCAGCGCCATGTGAAAGGTGTTTATGCCGATATCATTCGTTTTGCCGGCACGCTGGAAGGTCGGATGACACCCAAACAGGCTTCTCAGCTATTTGCTATCAAGGTTGCCAGCCGGGGTTTTGTACAGTCTATCAAGCAGGTCGCACTGATTTATGAAAATGTTGGCGAACATGTGAAGTCGGATAACCGCCAGGTAAGAGAACAATACAATCTGCTACGTCTGCGAGTGGCCAGAGTCCTGAAGCAGATTGATGAACTGGGTGTAGGCCGCAAGCATGATGAGATTCTGTCCCGGGCCCGGCGCCTGAAGCGGGTTCTGCACCGGCAGGATACTCAAACCAATAACCGGCTCAACGAATTATTGCGTGGGCGGCAGGTTGACTCCTATATTGCCAGCTCGCTGCTGAATGACAGTGCTCATATACATGACGCCTGCACCAGCTTGATTGATAGCGCCGTGGCGATTCTGACTGGTGTCAGTGAAGAAGTCGGATTGTATGAAGCCAATGCTTATACCGGGTTCCAGTCCCGGATGCAGGAGCAGGAGTAAACGCTGGAATTTATTTTATAAAAGCGATCTAACAAAAAAGCCGAACGCTGGATTTTCAGGTTCGGCTTTTTTTACAGTTGAAAACTGTAATCAGGAAGCGCTGGTCTTGCGAGCAGCAGCTGGCTTGGCCTGAGCCAGAGCCTTAACAGCAACATTCAGTTCTTCAACCTGAGCAGTCAGCTCTTTGATGTCGTCAGAAGTGGAGTTGCTTTCCAGGTTCAACAGCTCCTTGATGCGGCTGATGTTGTCCTGAACCTTGTCTTTGGCTGCATCTTTCAGCTCGTCGATTTTACCGGTAGCGCGTTCGCGAACGGCTTCGCCGTCTTCTACCAGCTCTTCGAACAGCTTCTTGCCATCTTTGCCCAGCTTTTCATAGCGAGAGTAGGCACCCAGACCGGCCAGCCAGATTTTATCGTACATTTTATAAGTCCCCCTCAATAAAATGTCGTTGACCATGGAAGCCAACGATCGCCATTCTAGCACAAACGTACGTTTATGGTATTGATGTGCAAGAATATTCCCAGCGATCCAGATCAATCAGACGTCAATTGCCTCATTTTTGCTATCGTTGTCTGCATTTTTGATTCGGATCGGTACAACTTCACGTTCAGGCCTGATTTCCTTTTCAGGCATGGTTAGTGCCTTCTGAATTTCCCTGAAAGACTCTTCCAGGCATTCAACATAGAAAGAAGGATCGGGCAACATTTCCCGGCAGCTGGTAATACTGATCGTCAGCTTGCCGTTGTAGCCATAAACCAGATGTGTCAGGCCGACAGTTTCCCAGCAGGGGCCGGTTGCATAGAATCGCAACAGCTTTGAACCTGCCATATACAAGGGAATCTGCGGACCGGCAACATTGGCAATCACCGTATTAAACGGAGGGCGCACATGGTTGGCTGCGTTATAGCGTGATGCGGTGCGAACCATCAGGTTAAACACCGTGTTTGGCAACAACACGGAAGCGTCTTCGACCTCTTTGCCGCCCAGCGCTGACGTATTTTGTCTGCCATGTTCACTGGCGATGCTGATCATCTGCAATCGTTCACGAACGTCGGCAATATTGGTGTACAGCTTGGGGCAGATAAAGGATGTTGCTGCGTCACCTTTAATCCGGTGCTCGTGAGTTTTAACTGTAAACGGCAGCATGGCATTGAGTGATTTTTGAGGCAGCTCACCCTTGTCGGCCAGATATCGCCGCAGGGCACCGGAAATCACACCACTGACCAGATCTGTCAGGGTAAATTCCGGTGCGATACCGATCAGCTGCTTAAACTCTTTCAGTTCCAGCTCGGCAGATTCAAAGACGCGGTGTGGTGATACCTTGTCGTTGAACCGGGTATGGGGTGCCATACCGATAGAGCAACCCTTGCTTGAAAACAGCCGGCGGGCACTGGCTTTAACCAGC
This sequence comes from Spongorhabdus nitratireducens, assembly GCA_947387575.1. Classification (GTDB taxonomy): domain Bacteria; phylum Pseudomonadota; class Gammaproteobacteria; order Pseudomonadales; family Endozoicomonadaceae; genus CANDOC01. The sequence goes on along the minus strand of CANDOC010000007.1, from coordinate 186,715 downwards.
GCCGGAGAATATCTGGCAACCACTTTACCTGCCTGCATCAGACGTTTGGGCCGGTTGACCGTTGCGCGAGCCAGTAACTCCACAGACGTCGGAACCCGGTCAACAACCCAAGGCTGAGTCATTTGCGGCGGCGGTGTAGTCGGATCAAGATCATGCAGAGCAGCAATCAGACCCTGAGCCGCATCACAGTCAACCAGAGACTGATGCACTTTCAGAATCATGGCAAAGCAGCCACTGGGCAGATCCTTGACGTTATCCAGCCCGCCAATAATGTAGACTTCCCACGGTGGACGACTCATATCCAATGGTCTGGCATTGATCCGGGCTGCCTGAATACAAAGCTGACGCCAGTCGCCTGGCTCCGGCAGGGCAATGTGGCGCAGGTGAAATTCAATATCGAAATCCGGATCAGCAATCCAATAGGGATAATCCAGCCCGAATGGAACCTCCACAAAGCGGTTACGCAGTTGCGGTATCTTGTGAATACGGCTGGTAAAGTGCTGAATGATGGATTTAAAGCGCAGCTTGTCCCCACCGGGAATAGTGCTTTGATCGTAAATAGCAAGGCTCGACAGGTGCATCGGTGTGGTGCCTGTCTCCATGCTCATGATCGCAGAATCAAACGCTGATAACTGCTTCATGTGTTTCCCCCCTCGAATTTTATTAATCCGGCATGTCCTGCGTCTGTTGCCCTGACATTTGTCCCGAAATCAGAATACGCTTGCAGTGTTGTTATTGAATGAAGCTGCAGGCGGTGAATCTTCGGGTTATGTTTATTTTCAGATTCCCCCCGGACTCGAAAAAACGGGCTGCACGTCATGCCGATAATAATGATTCGCGTATGACTCTAACTTACATGCTAGGCCAGTCGCTTGTTGTTGTATTCTGATGCAAATCAAAAACAGGTCGAATGATAGGCTTTTTTATGATTTTGAGTAAGTCTTGAGGCAAGAAGTCGGGAGATGGAGGCAAATAATGCAAAATGAAAAGGAATGAAACCCCTCGGTGGGGGATTAGTCGGGGTTTCATTCGCTAAAACTGATCCGGTTTAACCTGACTGCGCACGGCAGCCTGAGTCAGAAAAATCAGGAACGCTTGTTAAGCGGGCAGGTATTAATTCCGAAGATTGAATAAAGCGGACACATTCCAACCAGACCTGTCACCAGAAAAATAGCGCCAATCCAGCCCCAGGGTGTCTGCGGACCGATGAAAACCAGGCTTATCAGAACAAGACCCAGTACAACCCGTACGGCACGATCAATACTTCCTGCATTCTTTGTCATTTTTTCACCCCGGCCTGTTATTGAGGTTAACTTTTCTGCTGTCAGGCAGCGACAGGGGGAGTTTAAAGGGATTGTATGTTTACCTCAGTGACAAAGTCACAGACCTGTTAATCACACCGGGCAGGCGTCCTTTAGTTCCGATGCCACTACTTCAATAGAGCCCCGGCCAAGGCGAATCTTTTGTTGTCTTTCCAGTGTCTTTAGATGACGACTGACCACTTCCCGTGCGGTTCCGATTTCGGCGGCAATGGTCTGGTGGGTAGCATGAACGAGATTATCGTTATCAGCATGTTTGAGCAGGTATTGCTGTAAGCGCCAGGGCACTGACTCCAGTGCTATCTGCTCAAGCTGGGTAATCAAATCCGCCAGTCGCTGGCTGAAACTCTGGAAAACAAAATCCCTGAACTCGCTGTCTGTGGCAATCAAGTTATTGAACTCTGCCTTGCTCAGCATGCAGATGCGTATTTCAGATTCGGTAATAGCTTCTGCAGGATAATGTTTATTTCCCAGCAGGCAGGAGGTTGTAAGGACACATATTTCACCGGGCTGAATCCGGTACAGCACCAGCTCTTTGCCATTTTCCGAGCTGGTAAATACTCTGACACTGCCAGACATCAAAACTACATAGCTGTTACAGGGTTGGCCCAGACTGAAAATTGTTTGCCCGGCAGGCAGAGTCTGTTGTCTGGCGGACGCGAGTACGGCGGGTAACCTGTTCATTATTTTACTTCTTGTCCGGAATTCATCCGGAGTGTGTCCGAAATGCTGACTTATGATGCAGCACTGAATTTATAAGGCTTCCAGTTATCTTCAGGCTGTGCCAGCCGGTCGGCAATAATCTCAAATATGCCGGGGCTCAGCGTCATACTGAAATGGCTGGCGGCAACCATAATATTCTCGGTATGTTCGCTCTCTTCCTGACGGGCGATATGGGGTGGCACTATAGCGTCACTTTTGGCAAAGATCGACGTAACATGCACATCTGGTACGTTTTTCAGGAACTCCTGAGGCTGAGCTACGTGAGGACTTTTCCGGTTCAGTACATTGGTAATAATTTCATACAACTTCCAGATGCTGGCATGCTGGGGAAAGCCGGCAATCGGACTGCCAAGGGTGATTACCTGACGTACAAGATCAGGCTGCATGCGAGCCGCTTCTTTTGCCAGCAGTCCGCCAAGACTCCAGCCAACCAGGCTGACCGGGCGTGAACTTTCTATATAAGCCCGCTTGATTTGATCACTTAGCTGCTCCAGCACATCCTGCTGTTTGGTCTCGCCAAAATTCAGTCCCAGCTTCCATGGCCGCGCATCATAGTCCAGCGCGATAAGTCTTTCGCGCAGTACTGTGGTGGCGCGGTCGCTGGTCATAAAGCCCGGCAGCACAATGACTGTGTGGCCATCACCATGCGGCAGACTTTGCTGCAGTTTGTCCCAACGTTTACTTTTTCGGACATCGGAAACGGCCTGGGTCAGATCCATGGCCAGGTCGAGTAGCGAGGGCTTTTTAACATTACTCATGATGTTGTTATTTCCTCGGTGTTACCCGGGTATTGCATGAAATGTCATGCTGCTATCTCTGTTGGCAGAGATATTTTTTATCTTTCTACTTTGTTGTTATATGGCGAATTGCGGCTGATTTCTAGCACTTTTGTGCTTGATCAGGAATTTTAAACGCTTTTGTCAGAGAAGAATGAGTAATAATGTCACTCAAGAAAGGGAATAAGTTACCCCCGCAGAATGGCCTGCAGGGGTAGTAAGGACTTATCGCATCAAGCTGATTCTGCAGTTTCAACCGCTTCGGACGGCTTAACCTGAGAGCGTTTTTTGGGACGCTCTTTTTTCAGCGGCTGAACAGTACTGGTCTGCTCGGATTTAAGAATAACTTCCGGCTCAGCCTTTGGAGCCCGTGCAACTTCAACGACTTCTTCCGGTTGTTCATCCTCGGCTTGATCTACCTGAGCTTCTGTTTCGACCGGCTCTTCTTCTGCAAACAATGCAGCTTTGATCTCTTCGAAAGATTCGTGCATGCATTCCATATAGAAAGCCGGGTCCGGCATCACTTCACGGCAGCTGGTAGCACTGATAGAAAGCAGGCCGTTATAGGTGAAGATGATGTTAAACAGACCCACATTATCTTGTGGCAGCCCCAGTCCGTAGAAGCGCACCATCTTGGCGCCGGCAAAGTACAGCGGCACTTTGGGGCCCATCACATTGGTGATAACCGAGTTACCCGTCAGTGGCAGGTGACGCATCAAGTTATAGTGAGACAGGTTGCGAATAATCAGGTTGGTTACTGAGTTCGGCAACAACTGGGTTGCATCCAACAGTGCTCGTCCATCCATGGCCTTGTTGTTGGATTTGGATGTCTTGCTGGCGGAATTGATTGCCAGCAGACGTTCTTTGGGATCTGCAATGTTGGTATGGATGTTGGGAAACATGAAGGAGATTTTGTTTTTACCTTCAACATCCCGGCCATCAGTAGCGATATTGACCGGAACCAGTGCATTCAGTGAAGCATCAGGCAGCTCGCCTTTATCATCCAGGTAACGACGCTGGGCACCGGAAATAATGCCCAGTGCGATATCGTTTACGGTCAGTCCAGGCAATGCTGCTGCCGCAGCCTTAATTTCATCCAGTTTGAAATCAATGGCTTCAAAAGAGCGGTGTGGGGATATTTTCTGATTGAAACGTACCCGTGGCGGCTTTGGAATCAGCGATGAATTTTTCTTGCCTGTGAGCTTTTTGGTGACAACACTGGTGGCCTTGCGAGCCAGTGGCAATGAATACTTGGCAACAATCTTGCTGCTTTTAAGCAGGTTTTTGGAATTGTTGATTGAGGCTCTGGCCAGTAGCTCGACTGCAGTTGGCATACGGTCGGCAATCAGCGGTTCTTCGCAAGGAGGCAGCACCGGATCAGCGACCAGGTCATGCATGGCTCCCATCAGCTTGGCGCCGGCCTGACCATCGATCAGACCATGATGGAATTTGGTGACGACAGCAAAGCTACCCTTGGGAATGCCTTCGATATTGTCCAACCCCTCAATAATATAGATTTCCCACGGCGGACGATTCATATCCAGATGACGGGCATGCAGACGGGCAACCTGAATGCAAAGCTGGCGCCAGTCTCCGGGAGCCGGCAGGGCAATATGGCGCAGATGGAATTCGATATCAAAGTTAGGATCTGCAATCCAGTAACCGTAATCCAGCCCCATAGGCACACCCACATACCGCTGTCGTAGTTCGGGCAGTTTGTGGAGACGGTTTCTAATGGCTTTGATAATGTCCTTGAACCGGACCGGATGACTGGACGCTGTGGATTGGTCGTAGATACCCAGGCTGCCCACATGAGAAGGCGCCGTACCTGTTTCCATGTTCACAAATGCGGCATCCAGTGCAGAAAGCTGCTGCATTAATCTATCCCCCCTGAATGAGATCTCACGCTTTTCTTGGATGTTTTTCTTATATGAAGCATGTTGTCAGTGCGAAAGCTGCAATTACTGTACCTGAGACAAGGTTGTGTGTAACAGGTACAGAATTAAAGCAACCTGATATTACAGTTGCTTACAAAATGCGGCCTTACTTTATCACGAGTACAGAAAACAGGTCACTTAATAATGCGGAGATGCTTGATGGTAGCAGGATTGGAGGGAGGTCTGAGCACAAGGCAGACCTCCCTTGGGTCAGGTTTTAAGAGGACATATGAGTGTCTTTGAACTGTGCCGGATCCTGCAGAATTGCTCTGCCGACTGCTGCCAGATCCAGCCAGTTATTCTCAAGCGCCTGCTCGATATAGTCAGCGCCCTGTATACCGCCAACACCAATGACAGGAACATGGGTATGGCCCTGAAGTGCTTTTGACTCTTCCACCAGATAACCCTCCCCGCGTCTCGATTTAGGGCGGTTCCAGCCGCCGATACCGGAGGAAATATCAAGAATCGAAACACCGGCATCAACCAGCCATTGTGCTACCTGCTTCATATCATTCTGGGTCAGTCCTTCCGGGTACAAGTCCTGACCCGGTATGCGTGTCATAATGCTCAGGCTCGGTGCATGGATTGAGATACCAGCAACAATTTCGAGCAGTAAACGGCTCCGGTTTTTCAGACAACCGCCGTATTCGTCATCTCGCTGATTAGTCAGGGGTGACAACCATTGGTTGATACCATAGCCATGAGCACAGTGGATCTCTACCAGATCAAAGCCTGCTTTCTCAGCACGAATAGCAGCATTAATAAAACTGTCCTTCCAGTACTGAATATCCTGCATATCCATTGGCCGGGGTTGTTCCAGATCCCGGTCGTAGGCTGGCACTTTAATACCTGAAGGTCCCATCAGATCGATAGCAATATCGTAACTACCCTTGCCGCCACAATGTGTCAGCTGCAGGCCTGCTTTGGTACCCGCCTGATGCAATCTGGTAGCAATAGCACTCAAACCGGGAAGACAGTCATCATGATGAGCTCCCAGCTGGTTAGGCTCACTGCGGCCGCTCAGGGCAACAAAACTGTACTCCACCATCACCAGCCCGGCTCCTGATTCTGCCAGTCGGCTGTAATGCTCCAATGTTTTTTCCGTTACCAATCCTAGGGTATCAGCCGTTTGTGATGCCATGGGTGGCACCACCAGACGATTTTCAAGGGTCAGACCATCAGATATCTGTAAGGGGTTAAACCGAAGTCCATTCATTTTTTAACTGCTTGATAATGCTTGATTTGTCGCCTAGCTTACGATTTTTTCTCCTGCTTTTGGGAAACACTATTTCAACAAGTGTTTCTTTAATGGAAACGTTATGCGTATTGATGATCTATCTCTTTTCACCGAGGTTACGAGTCACAATGGCCTTCGTGATGCTGCAAAAAAACTGGATTTACAGCCCGGAACCCTGTCAAAAGCCATTCGGCGGATTGAGGCTTATTATCAGTGTGAGCTGTTTGATCGCTCGGGGAAAAGCTGGCAGTTGACGGCTGCGGGGCACCAATTGCTGGCACGCTCTCGGGAGCTGTTGGCTTTGCATGGCACGATCGAAAAAGAAATGGGGAAGCCACGTCGCCTGCATATTAAAATCAGTGGCGCGGCTATTCTCTTAGCACATAACTTGCGTGCCATTATTGAACCACTGAGATCCCGGTTTGGAGAATTCAGTTTCGAAACATTTCAGGATAAGGGGCTGGAGAAACTGCGACGTAGTCAGGTTGATCTGGCATTGGTGAGTACGACAGGCGAACCGCCACCTGTTGCCGGCCTCGCTTTTCACAAGCTACAGGATCTTCGCTTTGTGGTTGTGGCCTCACCTTTACATCCTTTGGTGAGAAACAGGCAGCTAGAGAAAGCTGAGCAGGCTTGTGCGGTTGAAGATGTTCTCGAATACTCTTTCGTAACCCCTTCAACCATGATTTATGGTGATACCGGAAGCCCCCTGAGCACTGATGGCTGGCATGAAGAAGACTTCCCCAGAAAGATCGGGGCACGGGTCGACAGCTTTGCAGCATTGAAAGCCACTATTGAAACTGGCTACTGGCTAGCCTATCTGCCGGAGTATCTGGTAGATAGATCTTCAATGGAAATTATTTCAGTCAGTGGTTGCCCCTACGAATGTATCCAGAGCATCTGGCTTTGTGCTGAATCACCCTTGCGGAGCCACTGGATTACGACCTTGCTGAATGAGCTTGATAAAAATGGAGTGCAATAAAATGGATGTGGTAATTTGTTTTTAAGCCGCGTCTTCAAAAGTCTGCTAAAAAATCAACCTAGGATAGGATTTGAATATTTCTTTATAGGTTAAAGAAATGAAAAAAAGTAGTATTTCATATTATCTGATACCGCTTATTTATCTCTGGTTAATTGCAGTTCCAACATATTTGCAAGCCGATGATGATATACAGATTTTAAATTTAACGTTTACGCCACAACCTGAAGATGAACTCGGCTATGTGAAATACAAGTGTAGTGATTGCTCGGCAGTAGTATTTGGGTATACACAAACAGATCCCAAGGGATGTATTCTTTCCAGGCATACATTTTCTGACAGTCATGATAAGAAGCGCTTCGTTTATGAAAGGATAGAGAGTAACGGGAATTTTTTTTACTTCAGAAGACTCTCCAAGCCAACTGATCCTGGTTATTGCGAGAGCTGTGGTGTCGAGTTGGCTCTTCAGGATATTTCCTCTCATGTTTGCTCCCCATTACCCGCTAATTTAAGAGGGTTCATTTTTCCGGATAAAAGCCAGTACGCTTATGACTCCTTAGGTTCAGGTGATACTGTTCCGGTGCAACAGATGCCAGTAGGTTCATTGAAGTTTCCTGCTCTGCTTTTATTCAGGCAAAACAATCCACATGATCCTGTTATGCGTCTCAGATTGGAACGAAAGCAAGGAGTGGCAGGCGGCGGATATCAATGGGAGTTCACAGGAGCTGAGATTGTCCTTTCTGAAGAAGTTACCCAGGAAACACCGGACTGCCGGCTTTCCAGTGTTGTATGTAATAAGCAGGGATGTGTGCATTTTGGCTTCAGTAACCCAATGGCTGAGGCAGCCTATGAGACAAGCCATGAATCTTGTTGGGTAAGTTCTGCTGGCAGAGTGGAAAAAATGCCTGTGCTCCATGATCAGGCAAGAAGCTATGGTCGTGCCAAAGTAGAAGAGACAGTGCGTCATGATTTCTTTGTTGCCGAGACGCAAGGGATTTATCATCAACTGCCCCCTGAGCTGAAAGAAGATTATTATGTCGGCCTTTCCTATTGTAAACAGCCCGACTATAACAGAGGTTATGGAGGCACTGATGCCCCATTGAACAGGGTCAGCTTGTGCCTGCTCGATAGTGGAGCTCTCTTTGCTACACATCTCGATGTACTTCACTGCTACCCTGATTCGGCTCAAATAACTGAAAGCCCACGATGTATTGACCTGCCTACCCAAAAAGCCGAACCATGGCTCTATATGCAGGAGCCACAGGGCATGTGCCCAGTGTGGAACCCTGAAAATAATGAATACGATGTCTATATAAGTATTGGGCCAACCCAGAAGGAGAGTCATGGTGAGACCAGGGAGCAAATGCGTTTTTTGTACTTTTCTGAAAGTAACCCCGGTGATCTCAGAGTGCCGAAATGGGGTGAGTTCAAATACTATTATTATTTCTGGAGTTCATGCTTAAGAGCGACTAAAAAAGTTACTGGTGAATATTGTTTGGTCTTCCTGAGGCAGCAAATGCTCAGATGCCGTGATCACAGGCCAGAACATGTACGCATTATTCTTGTAGTGAATCCACATCTGGATTCAGCTATTGAGCAGGAGATTTTCAAGCCTGAGGGGCATCTGGCCATTAGTGGTATTTACCCCACCCCAGACGGCAGTCACCTGTTAGCCTTCCACCCTGATAATACTGTCAGTATTTATGACTTTGGATCAGGTGCCTGGATCGCAAATGAGCCTGTAATACAGGGGAACCCTCCTGTTGAAGATTTCTCTATCGGTTTTTGGGAACAGACTGGGGATCGCTAGCAGTTCTTACAACTGTAACCCCTTGCCCTCACTGACTTTATTGATATCCAACAGGGCCTGCTCCAGCTTGCTTGTGAACGCATCAGCAAGCAATGAGCTGGCTCGCTGGGCTGGCCTTAGAATTGAAACCGAAAGGTTGATTGCCGGCGCAAAGGGGCGAAAGATCAGTTTGGGGTTTTCGCTCTGGTAATCCATATAGTTACAGGCAGTCATCGGATCGCAGATGCAATAACACAACCCTTCTTCAATCAACTTGAGTGCCGGCTGAAAGTTACGCAGCTCAAACCGAATATTCAGTTTTGCGCCAGCCTGTTTAAAAGCATCCCGAGTCGCCATCAGATTCGGATGCTCCTCCTGCAATGTTGCCATTGGCCGGTTATCCAGATCGGCTGGTGTAATGACTTCTTTTTCAGTCAAAGGATCATCCTTTTTAATTGCGCAAACGCATCGCAGTTCAAAAGGGATGATTTCAAGCGCCCGGTTGGGCGGAGGAGTTTCTGCAAGGCCGACATCGTATTGTTGTGATGCCACCCACTGCTCAATGACAGACGATGCCCGCATCATTAACGAGACTTTGACATTCGGCTTGTTTTTCACAAACCGGGCGAGCAGTCCCGGCATGATGAATTGTGAAGAAGCCGGCATACATGCAATCCGCAAGTGACCTTCCTGAAGTGCCGCCAGATCGCGCATGGTGTGAGCAGCACGCGCCAGCCGCTCCAGAATGGCCTCGGTCTCTTCAAAGAAATGCTGGGCTTCCGGCTTTTTTATCAGGCGGCTGCGGTTGCGCTCAAACAATTGCATCCCCAGCTCTTCCTCAAGATTGGATATCAGCGTACTGACGGCGGGCTGGGTTCGGTTCAGGGCTCTGGCAGCCTCGGATATGGAGCCGGTTCGAATAACTTCCCTGAAGGCTTCAAGCTGGCGGATGGTCAGATTATTCATTGTTTTTGCTGCACGTCTGCGGACTTCAGTCAGCAAGAGTATAAAAATAATTTATAAAGGCATCAAAATAATCGCTTTGATTGTATAGCCTGAAATTATTACCTTGTGCCTCATAAAAAATCAGGGGTGAAAGATGTAGTTTTTTATTCCTCCCCCGCAGGAACAAAAAATCTTTCACAACCAAAAAATAACAATGAGGTTCAGTTAATGAATCGATTTGCCAGCTATCTCCTGACGGGGCTGATATGTCTTGTGGCATTGGGGCAGTTCGTTCAGGTTATTACCCGTTATGTTCTCGAAGTTCCGGTTCTGGGGCTTGAAGAGAGTCTGTTATATCCAACTCTGTGGCTCTACATGCTGGGGGCAGTCAATGCTTCCCGCGAGAATACCCATATCCGTGCCAATGTGCTGGAAATTTTCCTCAAGACCGAGCGGCAGGAAAAAGTGTTGGCCGTCATCGGTGAAGCGCTGAGTCTGGGTATCGGTATCTGGCTCACTACCTGGGCCTGGGACTTTACCCGCTACTCGTGGAGAGTCTGGAAAGAAAGCCCGACCCTCTATATCCCCACTTTCTATGTCGACGTTGCGCTGTTTACCGGTCTGGTGCTGATGATGCTGTACACCGCTGTTCACTTCGGTCGTCACGTTCGCAGCCTGTTTGTTGAGGAGGCGCGCTGAGATGATTGAAGTAGCCCTGTTTGCCGTTCTGGTTCTGGTTATTCTGCTGACCCTTGGGGTACCACTGCCTTACTGCTTCGGCGGTGGTCTGATGGTGATGTACTTCATGGGCGATGTGGTCATGAAGGGAAATATGTTGTGGGGCTTCCAGCAGCTGGGTAATCCGGTGCTGCTGGCGATTCCGCTATTTGTTTTGGCTGGCACGATAATGAGTGTCAGTGGAATAGCCGCCAGTTTGCTGCGGTTTGTGAATATCTTTGTGGGCCACCTGCGGGGTGGGTTGGGTGTTGTTGCAACCATCAGCTGTGCTTTGATTGGTGCGATTTCCGGCTCCGGTCTGACCGGTGTTGCGGCGATTGGCCCGCTGCTGATTCCCGAGATGGAAAAGCAGGGTTATCCCCGAGCCTATGCGACAGCACTGATTGCCAATGCTTCCCTGCTGGGACTGTTGATTCCACCCAGTGTGACCATGATCGTTTATGGCTGGGTGACGGATACCTCCATTCTGGCATCGTTCCTTGCCACACTCGGCCCGGGACTGTTGATTATGTTCAACTTTTCCCTGGTCAACATCTGGATGTCTCGTCGCTTCCCGCTGGTGCTTGAAGATCGTCCCAAGGGGCGTGACTTTATTGCAGAAGTCAGTAACCGTGGCTTCAAGGCAACACCTGCCCTGTTAATGCCGGTCATTATTCTGGGGGGGATTTACGGCGGTGTGATGACACCGACCGAAGCCGCTGCGGTTGCTGTTATCTATGCCATTCCGGTCGGTTTCCTGATCTACAAGGGCCTTAACCTGAAAACCCTTCTGGGTGCCGGTAAAGAAGCTTCAACGTCTGTTGGTGCCATCATGCTGATGATTCTGTTCAGTATGATCCTGTCCCAGATGTTTGTACTGGAAGATGTGCCGCAGGAGCTGGTGGAAGCCATCTTCTCGATCACAGACAACAAGGTGCTGCTGCTGATCATGATCAACGTGCTGTTGTTCCTGGTAGGCATGGTTGTGAATGATGTGACCGCCATCATCCTGATTGCACCGCTGTTGTTGCCGCTGATGGAAGCACTGGGAATCAGCCCGATTCAGTTCGCTGCGATCATGGGGGTTAACACCGCTATGGGTGGCGTGACTCCGCCGTATGCATCGATTCTTTATCTGGGTGCCCGTATCGGCCAGGTGAAAGTTACCGAAGTCATTAAACCGGCCATGATCCTGATTCTGACCGGTTACCTGCCGGTGGTAATCCTGACCTCGTTCTGGTCTGACCTGTCACTCTTCCTGCCCCGTTTCTTCGGGTATTGATAGACAACGAAATTAAGGAGGCTGTGGTTACAGCCTCCGGAAAAGAGCAGTAACCAAAAACAATAACAAACGAAAAGAACAAAAGCCGAGGAAGTCAGATGAAGTTTAATCGCATTTTAGGCGCTGCACTGCTGGCCAGTGCTATGGGGCTGACCGCTGTTGCAGAAGCCAAAACCCTCAAGATCAGTCACATCCGCCCCCAGGGTGCCAGTGTTGATGTGGAGCTGAAAGATTTTGCTGCTGAAGTAAAGCAGGCTACTGACGGCAACGTAAAAGTTAAAATTTATGCCGCCAGCGCACTGGGTGACTACACCACTGTGCAGGAGCGTATTTCTCTGGGTGCCATTGATATGGCGGTACAGCCGGCAGCTACTGCAGCTTCCCGCCAGATGCAGATCAGTGCTTTCCCGTACATTGCTGCAAACTGGAAGCAGGCGCGGGATATCTATGGCCCAGGTGGTGCAATCTACGGTGCGATGAAAGAGCTGTATGCCAAGCAGGATATTACCATGCTGGCAGCCTATCCGGTTTACTTCGGTGGCGTCGCCCTGAACCGAGATGCGGTATCACCGGGTGATGTGTCTGTGGACAAAGGCATCAAGGTTCGTGTGCCAGGCATCAAAAGCTTCCAGCTGACCAGTGATGCGCTGGGTTATATCAGCTCACCGATTCCTTTCTCCGAAGCTTTTACTGCGGTACAGACCGGTGTTGTTGACGGTGTTGTCGGTTCCGGTGCTGAAGGTTATTACGCTTCCTTCCGTGATGTGACCAAGACCTATATTCCGGTGAATACTCACTTTGAAGTCTGGTACATGATCGTTAACACCGAGACCTTTAATGATCTGGATGCCAAGGACCGTGCAGTGCTGCAGCAGGCGGCTGTTGCCTTTGAAGACAAGCGCTGGACCAAGGCCGAAACTGACCAGACTGCCTTTGAGCAGAAGCTGGCTGACAACGGCGCCAAGATCGTCAAGGTTTCTGATGCCGAACTGGCCGCTGCTGCGGAAAAAGTACGCAAGGAAGTCTGGCCGCAAATCCTGAAAGATGTTGGTGAAGACTGGGGTAACAAGATCCTTAGCCAGATCAACAACTAAATAACTAATAGTCGACGCAGGTGTGGCACTACTCCCCGCCACACCTTTTCCTAATCCAGAGATAGCTTATCCAGCAGGGTGTTCGCGCCATGTTCCGTTCATTGCGCCTTGATAAAAAGCCAGAAGTAGAGCTGAACATTAACGGCCAAACCGTTTCCGTCTCCGAAGGTTCGTCAGTCTGGGCTGCCATGGTCCTTGCCGGTGATACCCATACCCGATTGTCTCCTGTTACACAGCAGGAGCGATCGGCTTACTGTGCCATGGGTGTCTGTTTTGAATGCTTGGTTGAAATTGATGGCATACCCAACCGGCAGGCCTGTCTGGTTGAAGTCAGGCAGGGGATGCAGGTGAAACATCAGGCCATTACCGAACAGAGTATTGCCTGCCCTGAAATTATTGATGCAGCCGGAGGTCAGGGCTGTGAGTGATTGTTTCGATATTGCGATTATCGGAGCCGGCCCTGCAGGTATGTCGGCTGCCATTACAGCATCAGCGGGTGGCGCTTCAGTCATAGTTCTGGATGAAAAAGCCAGAGCTGGAGGGCAGATCTACCGCAATGTAACGGCCAGTCCTTTGCCGTCTCCGGAAGTACTGGGGCCTGATTATATGAAAGGCCGGCAATTGATCGAAGCCTTTGACAATTGTGCAGCCGAAAAACTGTATCAGGCATCCGTCTGGCATGTTGGTGATAACGGCGAGATTCTTTTCTCCTACAACAATGAAACTCGTCGCCTGGCTGCAAAAGAAATCATAGTGACCTGCGGTGCGATGGAGCGGCCTTTTCCGATACCTGGATGGCACCTGCCTGGCGTGATGTCTGCCGGCAGTGCCCAGGTCATGTTAAAGGCGGAAGGCATTGTTCGTGATGATGCTATTTTCGTTGGCACCGGCCCGCTGCTCTATCAGATTGTTGCGCAATATATTGATCTCGGAGTTCCGGTTCGGGCGCTGATTGATACCACTCCCTGGTCATCCTATGCCTCATCAGCTCGCTATACGCTTGATGCGGCCACAAAACCGGGAATGGTAGTGAAAGGGCTGGGGCTACTTGGAAAAATCGCCAAAGCCGGTATTCCTGTTTATCGCGCTGCAACCGGGCTTGCTATTGCCGGTGAAGGGAAAGCTACAAGTATTCGGTTTGAATCCGGTGGCAAAAACTATCAATTGAAAGCGGATCATTTCTTCCTGCATCAGGGCGTTATCCCCAATCTTAATATGTCCCGAGCTCTCGGCCTTGAGCTGGAATGGAGTGAACAGCAGTTATGCTGGAAGCCAAAGCTGGATACCTGGGGACAGAGTTCGGTGCCATCAGTTGCGGTTGCCGGTGATGGCAGTGGTATTGTCGGTGCTGATGGTGCCGCAGCGATGGGAGACATCGTTGCCTTGAACAAGCTGTTCAGGCTGGAAAAAATATCTGAGCAGGAGCGTAACCAGAGGGCGACCCCAAGCCAGCGTACTCTGGACAGTCTGAACAGCTTTCGCCGCTTTATAGACCACCTTTATCGTCCGATTGATGAGTGTCGCATTCCTCAGCAGGAAGACACCGTTGTCTGTCGTTGTGAAGAACGCACACTAGCAGATCTGAAGCAGGGCTTTGAACTGGGCGGCAAAGGACCCAATGATCTGAAGGGTATGACCCGCTGCGGCATGGGACCCTGTCAGGGGCGGCAATGTGGCCATACAGTCAGTGAGCTGCTGGCACAATGGCGAAATCAACCTGTTGCCGATGTTGGCTATTACCGGCTGCGTTCACCGATGAAACTATTGAGCCTGACCGAGATGAGTGCTTTCTCGGAAATAACCCCCCGACCAGTGTACGAAGATGCGATGGCTGACAAGGAGGCCGTATGAATACCGAAGTAGTTATTGTCGGTGGCGGTATTCAGGGATGCTCTACAGCCTATCATCTGGCGAAACGGGGTGTGCAGGTTACGGTGCTGGAAAAGGACTGGGTGTCCCGTCATGCATCCGGAGTGAATGCTGGTGGTGTACGTCTCCTTGGTCGTGACGTAGCTGAGGTGCCACTTAGCAAAGCGGCGATGGCGTTATGGCCGACACTGGATGAAGAACTTGAGGCTGATACCGGTTTTCGTGCCCGCTCACTGATTAATATTGCGGCGGATGAAGCGGATATGGAAACCCTCTATAAGCGTCGTGAAGTCATGCATGGTCTGGGCTATACCCATGAGCAGATTATTGATCAAAAGGAGCTGAGGGAACGGCTGCCGCATGTTTCACCTTTCTGTGTGGGCGGGGTCGTTTCAGAAACAGATGGCTATGCCATTCCCTATCAGTCGACACTGGCTTTTCGCCGTGCCGCTGAACGTCATGGAGCCCGGTTTGTTGAAGGCAAGGCCGTAGAACGTATCAGAAAAGTAGGTCCAAACTGGCTGATAGAAACGCGAGATGATCGCTACGAATGCAAACATCTGGTGAACTGCGCCGGTGCCTGGGCAGAAAAAATGTCGGTAATGATCGGTGATAATGTGCCACTGACTCACAGCGCACCGATGCTGATGATTACAACCCGCATGCCCCACTTTGCGACGCCGGTTGTGGGTGCTGTCAGCCGACCGCTTTCTTTCAAACAGTTTGAAAATGGCACTGTTTTGATCGGTGGTGGCTCCAAGGGCTTTGCTGACCGGGATAACAATCGTACCCGGCTGGATTACAAGAAGCTGGCTATCGGAGCGAAAAATGTTGCCGAGTTTTTCCCGATTATGAAAACTGCTTCAATCAACCGAATGTGGGCCGGACTGGAAGCCTATATGCCGGATAACCTGCCGGTGATCGGTGCCAGTGTGAATGCTGAAAATGCCTGGCATGCCTTTGGCTTTTCGGCCCATGGTTTTCAGATGGGACCGATTGTCGGTCAGGTAATGGCTGATCTTGTGACCGGTAGCAAGGTTGGCTTTGATCTACATCCATTCCGTATTGACCGGTTTGAGCGCAAAGTCCTCTAATCTCTGCCAAACCCTAGCTTAGGAAAGTTGAAATAATGAGCATTGAACGCATTGGTTCTACCCAGCGCATGAGCAAGATTGTTAAACACAACGGCACTGTCTACCTGTGTGGTCAGACTGCTGGTGAAGCGCAGTGGGATATTGCCGAGCAGACCCGTCGTTGTCTGGAAAAGGTGGAAGGCCTGTTGGCTGAAGCCGGTACCGACAAGAGCAAGATCCTGTCGACCACCATTTATGTGCGCGATATGAAAGACTTTGCTGCCATGAATGAAGTCTGGGATGCCTGGGTTGCTGATATGCCAAAGCCGGCTCGAGCCTGTGTTGAAGCGCGTATGGCCCGTCCGGAAATTCTGGTTGAGCTGAGTGTTATTGCTGCTCAATAAGACCTGAGCTAACCACAGGCTCTGTGGTTAGCAGGTTTGGAATGGTTTGGGTAACTCAGTCATGCCGTACCTGCGGAGGTCAGCGTGATTCAGAGTTATCCAGCCACTCTCTGGGTGAAAAGCCTGTCTTCTTGCGGAATGCCCGGGCCAGGGCCGATGCATTTTCATAACCCACTTCATTGGCAACAAAGCCGACAGGCTTGTCCTTTTTCAGTAATCCTTTTGCCAATTCTATGCGCCAACTGGTGAGGTAATCTCCCGGTGTCTGTCCCAGCACGGTTTTGAAGTGTTCAGCAAAACGTGAGCGGGACATGGCGGCAACTTCAGCCAGTTCAACCAGAGTCCAGTTCTTTTCCGGCTGCTGATGAATGGTGTCTATTACCCGGGCTAACTGGGTATCTGCCAGTCCTGCCAGCAGACCGCTACTGATATTTCCTGAGGTGATGACATGGCGCAGTAGCTCCAGCACCAGTACTTCACAAAGTCGGTTCATCATGGTCTGGCGTGCGTCATGATCACCGAATGCCTCCTCAAACAACCATTGTGCTGCCGAGTTTATCCGGTCACTGGCATCCAGCTGCAGGCAGATGATGGGAGGGAGTGATGCAGCAACAGGGCTGGCGGCTCCGGAAGAAAAGTTTACGGAAGCGCAGACAATCTCGACGTTATCTGTTTCTTCTGCCGTGATCTGGTGTGGATAAGGCCGGGGATAAAACAACAGCGCCGGGCCTGTCAGGACGACAGGTTCTTTATTCTTTTCTTTTACTGTCAGCTGTCCGGTTTTCAGCAAGTGAATATGACCTGTTGTGCTGCCGGGATCATCAAAAGCGGAAAGCCCACAGAGCTTGCCGGAATAAAAAACACCGGCGGAGACTGAAAGTCGCTCAAGTACGCGGGACAGCTGGTCCATCAGTTTATTACCTGTGATTAACGAAAGTGCAGTTGGTTGTTTGTCTCTTTACTGGCCGGCTGGACTTTCGGATTCAACTTAAAGACGATCTGCACCAAACAATATCAAAGCCCCGAGTATTCTTCTCCACATGGACAGACAACAACATGACGGAGAACAGCCATGACCTTCCTGAAGACCTCATTCAAAACCTTTGCGGCCGTATCAGTTCTGGCTTTTGCCGGTAGCGTATTCGCTGCTGATGCAGATATCAACGCTGATAACAATGATATTGCCCTGCACGGTTATGACCCGGTGAGTTACTTCACTGCAGGCAAGCCGACTGAAGGCTCCTTTGAATACACCGCGACTTACAAGAACGCGATTTTCAAATTCTCTTCTGAAGAAAACCGGGATGCTTTCAGAGCCAACCCGACCAAATATGCGCCTCAGTATGGTGGCTATTGCGCTTTCGGTGCATCAGTAGAGAAAAAGTTTGATGGTGATCCGAATGCCTGGAAGGTGGTTGATGGAAAGCTCTATCTGAACCTGAACAAGAAAGTGCAGAACAAGTGGCTGACCGATGTGCCCGGTTACATCTCCACAGCCAATGAAGCATGGCCGCGCATCCGGGAAATCTCTGCCAGAGAACTGCTGGAAAAATAATTCTTTGAAAGCGGTGTGAATCCATACCGCCGGATTAACAGTATAGGGATGAGAGACAGAGATGAGTGTATTGGAACTGAAGGACAAGGCCCATTTCGAACAGGTCAGTTCGGATTCTGACTGGACGCTGGTGGACTTTTGGGCTCCCTGGTGTGGCCCCTGCAAAATGATGCTGCCGGTACTGGACAGTGTGGCACAGAAATATGCAGATCAGCTCACGACCACCAAAGTCAATGTTGATGAACAGCAGGCGCTAGCCGGCCAGTTCAGTGTCCGGGGAATACCAACTCTGGTGCTGCTGCACAAGGGTAAACCAGTGGATCAACTGGTTGGTGCTCAACCTGAAGCGGGTGTCAGTCAGTGGCTGAACAAGCACCTCGAATCTGTCTCTTGATCAGTCTGGCTGCAGTAAAAAGCCACTGTGGATAAAACAAATTAAATACAGGAATGAAACATGAACAACAAAGCCCTGATTTCTGCCGGACTGGCTGCGGTTATTTCCATGGGTGCGATCTCTGCAGCTCAGGCGGGCTCCAAAGAGAAATGCTATGGCGTCGCCAAAGCGGGTCAGAATGACTGCGCTAACCTGGCGGGAACTCACTCCTGTGCCGGTCAGGCTGAAACCGATAATGATATCGGTGAATGGATGGCTGTAGCCAAAGGCACCTGTGATGACCTGGGTGGTTTCTCCAAGGCAGAAGCGCAGAAGCGTCTGAAAGAGCAACTGAACGAGAAGTAATTCGTCCGCTTTGAAGTTATTGGCTGGGGGGCCAGGCATTATGAGCAGAACATGGTTTTCAGATCGCACGCCTGTCGGAATAGGCTTGAGGCATGTTCATTATCATGATGCGCTGGCCGCCCCGGCTGATATCGATTTTTTTGAAGTCCATTCTGAAAACTTCTTTGCCCGCGGTGGCGCAACACTGGGGGTACTGGAAGAAGTCGCCGGACGCTATCCGGTCAGCTTGCACGGGACCTCTCTGGGTCTGGGCTCGGTTGCCGGTATCTCCCCCCGGCACCTGGATTCCCTGGTTCAGCTGGCTGACCGGATATCTCCGGCACTGATTTCTGATCATGCGGCTTTCGGGCAGGGGGTTGTGGGTGAACAACTGGTTCATGCCGGTGATTTGTTACCCATTGCCTTTAACGAAAGCATGCTGCAGGTAATGACCGAGAATGTGCTGCAGGTGCAGGAACGACTGGGACGACAGATTCTGGTTGAAAACCTGAGTGCCTATCTTGAACCGCCGGGCAGCACTTTAACCGAAACAGAATTTTTAACAGAGCTGGCTGAGCGAAGCGGATGCCGGTTGCTGGTGGATATTAACAATCTGGCCGTTAACGCGGTCAATACCGGCATTGAAAATGTGGCGGTCAGTATTAAGCAGTGGCTGGATCAGATTCCTGCGACCCATGTTGGCGAGATTCATCTGGCCGGCTGCACACCGGCACAGCCAGGCGGGCTGGTCATTGATGATCACAGCCAGAAAGTTTCTGACACCGTATGGGATGGATATCACCATGCGATTACCCGCTTCGGCCAGGTGCCGACCCTGATCGAGTGGGATACCCAGCTGCCAGAGTGGCAGGTACTGCTGAATGAGGCGAATAAGGCCCGTCGGATTGCGGAAAAGGCGTGCAACGCTTTATCAGAGAACTCATTTCAGGAGCAACCGGTGTGACACTCTGCAGCGATTTTCAGCCCGGTCTCCTGAGCGCAATTCTGGATGATTCCGATCATCATGAGTTTGATCGTCGCGGGCTGGAGGCATACAGGCGCAACCTTGAAGCCAATGCCAGGCGGGCATTAGCCATCAGTTTTCCAGTGGTGCATCAGCTGCTGGGTGAAACACGGTTTGCAGACGCCTGTCGCCAGTACCTGCGACATTCGCCGCTAGTGGCGGGAGACTGGGCTGAATGGGGTGACAGCTTCCCTGAATGGCTGGAACTGTCCGGGTTATCTGAGCAACTACCGTATCTGCCGGATATGGCGCGGCTAGACTGGTTCAGTCATCAGCTTGGCAGAACCGAGGACACACAGCTCAATTTTGAATCACTGCAACAGCTGTCGGCTTCAAATGCAGGAGCCGGACATCTGGTAATTAATCCGGCTCTGAGACTACTGGTATCTGAATATCCGGTTCACTCAATCTGGTTGGCTCATAATGTCGAAGGCAGTGAGCAACAAGCCTTGCTGACGCAGGCTGGAAAGAAGTTACAAGACCGGGCTGGCGAGACAGTGATTATCTGGCGTAAACACTGGCGTACAGAAATCAGGGCAGTCAGTTCGGCAGAACAAGTCTGGATTGAATGCCAGCAAAGAAAAGTAAATATCGATCAGTCTTTCGAAGACCTGAGCCAAAGAGAAGACAGTCACTCTTTTCAGTTTGAAAGCTGGCTTCCGGACGCGATCGAAAACCATATTGTTATCGGCTATGCAGCGCCTGAAAACGATTGAAAAGGATGACAACGCCAATGAATAAAGCTAATTCTGCCTGGTCGACACTGATTGGCCTGAATGACGGTTTGTCCGGATTACTAAACTACTTGCAACCTGTTGCCTTGTTGGCTGCACGACTTTATGTTGCCTGGGTCTTCTTTGCATCCGGTCTGACTAAAATCGATGACTGGGAAACAACCCTGTTCCTGTTTGAGCTGGAATATGAAGTGCCACTGTTATCACCGGTTGTTGCCGCATGGTTGGGTACTGCAGGTGAATTAATCTTCCCGGTATTACTGGCATTCGGATTGTTTGGCCGGGTTGGCGCGCTGGGATTGTCAGCGGTGAATGTTGTAGCGGTATTGAGCTTTTCTGAAATGGCACCGGCAGCTTTTAATCTGCATGTTATTTGGGGATTGCTGTTAGCTGTTGTTGCACTCTGGGGCGCTGGAAAAATTTCTGTTGATACATTTTTAAGCGCCAGAAAATAAAGCGACTCTTAAAACAAAAACGCCCTCTGTTTTAAACAGAGGGCGTTTTTTATTGCAGGTAAATCTTCTTGCTCAGTCGCGGCTGGTTATGTTCAACCGCGCTCAATCATGTTCAGCCACGCTCAGCCACGATAGTAACGCTGCTCGATAAACGGCATACGGCTGACAGTCATCGGCAGTTGCTTGCCACGTACCAGAGCAAATACTTCAGTTTCCAGTGCAGAGTAGGCTTTCTGAACATAAGCCATGGCTACCGGTGCGCCGATAGTCGGACCGAAGCTGCCGGAAGTTACCTTGCCGATCACTTCGCCATCAGCATTTACCAGCTCGGTGCCTTCACGAACAGGCGCACGGCTGGAGCCCAGCAGACCCACACGCTTGGTATCGAATTCTTTGGTTTCGATCTGACCCAGAATCTTGTCAGCGCCCGGGAAACCTGCCGCACGGTCACCGCCATTACGACGAATCTTGCTGATAGCCCAGATCAGGCTGCCTTCGATTGGTGTAGTGGTGGTGTCGATATCGTGGCCGTATAAACACAGACCGGATTCCAGACGCAGGGAGTCACGGGCACCCAGGCCAATCGCTTCGACTTCTTCCTGATCCAGCAGCAGGCGGCACAGCTTTTCAGCATCGGCAGCCGGGATGGAGATTTCAAAACCGTCTTCACCGGTGTAACCGGAACGGCTGATAAAGCAGTCGATACCTTCGATGCTCATTTTGCGGGAGTCCATGAAGACCATCTCGGCAGTGCTCGGCGCAAAACGCTTCATCACTTCAGCAGCAGCCGGGCCCTGCAGGGCAACCAGTGCGCGGTCTTCCAGAACTTCCAGCTCTACACCTTCAGGCAGGTGAGCACGCATGTGAGCAATATCCTGGTCCTTGCATGCGGCGTTTACGACAACGTACAGCTCTTCACCTGCTTCGCCGGAATAGTTGGTAACCATCAGGTCATCCAGAATGCCACCTTCTTCATTGGTGAACAGCGCGTAACGCTGCTTGCCGGAAGGCAGGTCGATGATATCCACAGGTACCAGAGACTCCATCATGGCAGCTGCGCCTTCGCCTTTCAGGATAACCTGACCCATGTGGGAAACGTCGAACAGACCGGCTTTTTCACGGGTATGCAGGTGTTCGCTTTTTACGCCCAGCGGGTACTGAACCGGCATTTCGTAACCGGCGAAAGGCACCATTTTACCGCCCAGAGACACATGCAGATCGAACAGCGGGGTTTTATTCAGTACAGCTTCAGACATGAAGTCTTCCTCTAATTCTAAGCTCGAAAAAGTCTGGAAATGGCGGCCGGTCCTGAGTCAAGGGAAGACCGGCCGCCACGGAGCAAGCGTTGGTTCTATATGGCCCTTAGTCCATGTAGCTTTCGATGCTCGGGCAGGAGCAAATGAAATGGCGGTCGCCGTAAACATTGTCGACCCGGTTCACAGTCGGCCAGTATTTGGACAGCTTGGTAGCCTGGGACGGGAACACTGCTTCTTCACGAGAATAAGGGCGATCCCATTCGGCATTGCTCAGATCAACCAGAGTATGTGGCGCGTGAACCAGCGGGTTGTTGTCGGCAGGCCATTCACCGGACTGAACCTTGGTGATCTCTTCCTTAATGGAGATCATCGCTTCAATGAAACGATCCAGCTCGTACTTGGACTCGGACTCGGTCGGCTCAACCATCAGAGTGCCGGCAACCGGGAAGGACATGGTCGGAGCGTGGAAGCCGTAGTCCATCAGACGCTTGGCAATATCTTCCTCGGTTACACCGCTTTCTTCCTTGATCGGACGAATATCGATGATGCACTCATGAGCGACCTTGTTGTTGCGGCCACGGTACAGAATCGGGTAGTGAGCAGCCAGCTTGTCAGCCAGATAGTTGGCGTTGAGGATAGCTACTTCAGTAGAGCTGCGCAGGCCTTCACGACCCAGCATCAGGCAGTACATCCAGCTGATCGGCAGGATAGAAGCGCTGCCAAATGGTGCAGCAGAAACTGCGCCGATACCTTCGTTGTTGCCTTCAATCGGGCTGACAACGTGGTTCGGCAGGTAAGGTGCCAGATGACTCTTGACGCCAATCGGACCCATGCCCGGACCGCCACCGCCGTGAGGAATAGCGAAGGTTTTGTGCAGGTTCAGGTGAGATACGTCGGAACCTATTTCGCCCGGCTTGGAAACACCGACCTGAGCGTTCATGTTGGCGCCGTCCATGTAAACCTGACCGCCGTGATCGTGAACAATCTGGCAGACTTCACGGATCTGTTCTTCAAAAACACCGTGAGTAGACGGGTAGGTAACCATCAGGGCAGACAGGTTGTCGCTGTGCTCTTCAGCCCGGGCGCGCAGGTCGTCAACATCAATGTTTCCGTCTTCGTCACATTTAACGATGACAACTTTCATGTCTAGCAAGGCGGCAGAAGCCGGGTTGGTGCCGTGAGCGGAAGATGGAATCAGGCAAATATTGCGGTTGCCCTGACCTTCGGCTTCCTGGTACTTGCGAATTGCCAGCAGACCGGCGTATTCACCCTGGGCGCCGGAATTTGGTTGCAGCGACATGTTGTCGTAGCCGGTGATTTCAACCAGTGCATCGCTCAGTTCCTGCAGCATGGCTTCATAGCCACGAACCTGATCACGTGGAGCAAACGGGTGAACGTTGGCAAAGCCGTTCCAGGTCACTGGAATCATCTGTGCAGTAGCGTTCAGCTTCATGGTGCAGGAACCCAGCGGGATCATGCCGTGCACCAGAGAGTAGTCCTTGTTTTCCAGACGCTTCAGGTAACGCAGCATATCGGTTTCGGAGTGATAGCTGTTGAAGGTCTCGTGGGTCAAAATGGCATCGGTACGGCGCTGATCTACTGCAATACCGGTTGCTTCACCGCCGATAACGGCCTGATCGAACGCGTTCAGGTCAAAGCTGGCATCGTCACCGGCAAAGATGTGGAACAGTTCGGCGATATCATCTGCAGTGGTAGTTTCGTCGAGGCTGATACCCAGACGGTCATTGCCAACCGGACGCAGGTTGCAGCCTTTATCCAGTGCGCGCTGATAAATCGCGCCCTGCTTGTCTCCGACGTTCAGGGTCAGGGTGTCGAAGAAAGTGTTGTTGGTTTCGAAGCCGGCAGCGGTCAGTGCTTTCTGCAGAATGGAAGTAGAGCGATGAACACGCTCGGCAATCATCTTCAGGCCTTCAGGGCCGTGATAGATGGCGTATGCTGCAGCCATGTTGGCCAGCAGAGCCTGAGCGGTACAGATGTTGGAGGTCGCTTTCTCACGGCGGATATGCTGTTCACGGGTCTGCATTGCCATCCGCAGTGCCTGGTTACCGCGGGCATCCTTGGATACACCGATAATACGGCCCGGAATGGAGCGCTTCAGCTTTTCACTGGCACCCAGGAATGCAGCGTGCGGGCCACCAAAGCCCATCGGTACACCAAAGCGCTGGCTGTTACCCACGACAACGTCGGCACCCAGCTCGGCTGGTGATTTCAGCAGGGTCAGTGCCAGCAGGTCAGTGGCAACAGATACCATCGCCTTTTGTTCTTTGGCTTTGGCTGCGATGGCCTGAATGTCGGAGATATCACCGTAAGTGGTCGGGTATTGCAGCTGAACAGCATACACTTCGTGCTGGTCCAGGTCGGTTGCCGGGTTACCGACAACAACCGGAATGTTCAGATATTCCGCACGGGTCTTGATGACGTCGATAGTTTGCGGATGAACATCATCGGCAATAAAGAACACCTGATGCTTGCTGCGGTTGGCGCGACGGCACAGGGTCATGGCCTCTGCAGCAGCGGTGCCTTCGTCCAGCAGGGAAGCGTTGGCGATTTCCATGCCGGTCAGATCCATGATCATCTGCTGGAAGTTCAGCAGCATTTCCAGACGGCCCTGGGAAATTTCCGGCTGATAAGGTGTATAGGCGGTGTACCAGCCCGGGTTTTCCAGCACGTTACGCAGGATGACATTCGGGGTATGAGTGTTGTAGTAGCCAGCACCGATGTATGACTTGTTAACGGTGTTCTGCTCTTCAAGCGACTTCAGGTAAGCCAGAGCTTCCTGTTCACTCTTGCCTTTTTCCAAATTCAGACCGTCCAGCAGAATGCTCTCCGGTACGGTGTCAGAGATCAGCTTGTCCCGGGATTCGATTCCCAGTTCGGAAAGCATGGCCTGTTGTTCAGCTGCATTCGGGCCAATATGACGAGGGGCAAAAGCGTTGTTCGTGGTCAGGTCTGCCAGCGGCGCCTGTCCGTCGTGTACCTGTTGTTCAACGGCCATGTTCTTTCCTTCTGGTCACCGGCTGCATCCTGCATAAGGTGTATTCCCGAAGGAATCATGTGAGCAGAAGCAACAGGCTTTATATTTGCTGAAACCCGTATGACCGGGCTTCGGTTGTTATCAGTTCTTCGCGTTCGCTTTCTTGCTTAAGCAGCGAATCCTGCTGGCTTGTCTGTGGCTATAGGCTTTAGCCAAAAAATATATCGCTAGGAATAAGCCAGCAGGCAAGGCTTCAGGAACGTCTGTTATTCCTCAAGCGTGGCCTTGTAGGCATTTTCATCCATCAGGTTTTCGAGTTCGGCAGCATTGCTCAGTTTGATTTTGGCAATCCAGCCTTCACCTTCTGGTGCTTCGTTAACAGTTTCCGGAGCATCATCCAGTGCTTCGTTAACTTCAACAACTTCACCGGATACCGGCGCGTAGACATCAGATGCTGCCTTTACGGATTCAACCAGGGAAAATTCCTTGGTGGCTTCAACTTCAGCACCGACTTCCGGCAGCTCAACAAAAACCACATCTCCCAGCAGTTCCTGAGCGTGGTTGGAGATACCAACAGTCACAGTACCGTCACCGTTATCCCGAACCCACTCGTGGGAAGCTGCAAATCTCAGAGAATCACTCATGGTCTGTTTCCTTCATTTCACTTCATTTTTGTTGATCAGGCGCTGAACTCAGCACTCAACAACATTCACGGCGAGACCTCCGGTGGCGGTCTCCTTGTATTTGTTCTGCATATCCAGCCCGGTCTGGCGCATGGTTTCTATCACATTATCGAGATGAACCATATGTTCGCCGTCGCCCCGCAGAGCCAGACGTGCTGCGTTAATCGCTTTGACCGCACCCATCGCATTACGCTCAATGCACGGTACCTGAACCAGACCGTTAATCGGGTCACAGGTCAGGCCAAGGTTATGTTCCATCCCGATTTCGGCAGCATTTTCAATCTGCCGGTTGGTTCCGCCCAGTACGGCACAAAGCGCACCGGCAGCCATGGAGCATGCAACGCCGATTTCACCCTGGCAGCCAACTTCGGCAGCCGAGATGGAGGCATTCTTCTTATACAGCATGCCGATAGCGGCTGCGGTGGCGAGGAAGGTGACAATATCATCTTCATCGCGGCCATTAATAAAGCGCAGGAAGTAGGCCAGTACAGCCGGGATTACACCTGCAGCGCCGTTGGTGGGTGCAGTCACCACACGACTGCCCACAGCATTTTCCTCGTTTACGGCGAGGGCAAACAGGTTAACCCAGTCCATCGCTTCAAAATGGTCTTTGTCATATTCAGGCCGGCCCAGCAGTTCCTGGTGCAGGTCATGGGCGCGTCGCCTGATGTTCAAACCGCCGGGAAGAATACCGGATTGGCTACAGCCCCTGTCAATACAGCTTTTCATGACTTCCCAGATATGTAACAGATCTTCACGGGGAGACTTGCTGCGAGGCAGATGTTTTTCATTGGTCAGAACAATTTCAGCAATGCTGAGATTGTGTTTGTCACCGATGATCAGCAGGTCCTCGGCATTCTCAAACGGGTAGGGGATATTAACTTCAGCTTCTGCAGGACTATCGGCGCCGATTTCATCTTCGCTCAGCACGAAACCACCACCGACGGAGAAATAGCGACGCTTGTGGATAACTAGGCCGGCACTGTCAAAAGACATGATGGCCATTCCGTTCGGATGCTGGGGCAGGGATTCCTGAAAGCAGAAGATAAGATCGTTGGCTTCGGTAAAGGGAATGGTGTGAGATCCATCCAGTCGGATCTGGTTTTGCTCCCGGATTTCCTGAACCAGCTGTACGGCATAGTCCGGGTCAATGGTTTCAGGCTTTTCGCCGGAAAGTCCCTGCATTACCGCGGTATGGGTCGCATGCCCTTCACCGGTCTGGGCCAGGGAGCCATAGAGCTCGACCCGGATGCGGGCTGTCTGCAGCAGCAGGTCTTGCTGTTTAAGCTCTTCCAGATATCGGTTGGCTGCAACCATCGGTCCCACAGTATGTGACGATGACGGTCCCAGTCCGATTTTGAAGAGATCCAGTACACTCAGCCCCATCGAATTCCTCACGTTTCATCAGTTGCCATGGAAGCCGGACTGTTTTGGGGAAGGCCCGAATTTCCGTTATTGGCTGTTAGCGTGTTTCCTGTCCGGATAACACTAGTACGTGTATTAGTATGTTTTATGGTTAAAAAGAGACTATCAGGCTGTTTTTTTCTGTTCAATAAAAAAGTTTCTTATAGGAAACTTTTTGTCAAAATAGCGCTGCGCAGATCAATTTTTTGCAGTCTCGGGCAGTATAGTGAATAGTTCTGTTGCGGCTTTCACTGGAAGCTGGTCTGGGAAATGCTGAATGTTCAAAGTTGTTTGAGTGTTCCCCGGGCCATTTGCACGATATAGTAAATGCCGTGATTTTGTCTGTAACGACACCTATGTGTCTGTTTTGTCGAGGAATGAATGTCGGAACAAGCCCATTTTCTCAGGCGTGAAAAAGAAGCCGTAACCATTCAGCGCCGCAAGGTGCAGGGTGAGGCAGGTTCATCTGTCGAACCGTTGCAGCTGGGGAAGCGGGTACGGGAAATTCGTCTGGGTCGTAACCTGACACTGGAAGAAGCCAGTAACCTGACCGGTTTGGCACGCTCTACCCTGTCAAAAATCGAGAACGAGCAAATATCACCCACCTTTACCGCCATGACCAAGTTGGCGAATGGACTGGGTATTGATATTCCCCAGCTCTTCAGCCCGGCGATACCCGAAACACAGGCAAGTGGACGACGGGATATTACCCGCAAGGGACAGGGCAAGCTGCATCCCACCGCGACGTATGATCACGAGCTTCTGGCGGCTGAACTGTCTGGCAAAAGGATGATTCCTTACCGGGCCACCATCAGGGCGCGCACATTTGAGGACTATCCTGACTGGGTTCGCCATGAAGGCGAAGAGTTCATGCTGGTTTTGAGCGGCAAGGTTTGCCTGTTCACCGAGTTTTACCAGCCTGTGGAGCTGGAAGAAGGTGACAGTGCCTATTATGACGCTGCCATGGGGCATGTAGTGACATCCCTCAGTGATGAGGATGCCACTATCTTGTGGGTCACTGCATAGGTAAGCGCTTCCCTGTGAAGCGCTTACTGTTCAGATTATCCCTTCTCAAGAATACAGCGGGTACTGTTCGCAGAGAGCTTCTACTTTCTGGCGAACCTGTTCCTCAACTTCCTGATTGTTCTCGCCATTGGCAATCAAACCGTCCAGTACGTCACTGATCAGGTGACCTATTTGGCGGAAATCTTCCTCACCAAAGCCACGGCTGGTACCCGCTGGAGTACCCAGACGGATGCCGGAAGTTACCATTGGTTTTTCCGGATCAAACGGAATGCCGTTCTTGTTACAGGTGATGCCAGCACGTTCCAGCGCTTCTTCAACCTGATTACCTTTCAGGCCCTTTGGACGCAGGTCAACCAATACCAGGTGAGTGTCGGTACCACCGGTGACAATATCGCAGCCGCGTTCGATCATGACTTCAGCCAGAGCGCGAGCGTTGGTTACGACAGATTCGATGTAAGGTTTGAAGTCAGGAGCCAGCGCTTCACCCAGTGCTACCGCTTTGGCCGCAATAACGTGCATCAGCGGGCCACCCTGCAGACCTGGGAATACAGCAGAGTTAATCTTCTTGCCAATATCCAGGTTGTTGGACAGGATCATACCGCCACGAGGACCACGCAGGGTTTTGTGGGTGGTGGTGGTCACAATATCAGCATACGGCAGCGGACTCGGGTGTAGACCAGCTGCAATCAGACCGGCAATGTGAGCCATATCAACCATCAGGTAAGCGCCAACCTTGTCAGCGATTTCACGGAAACGTTTGAAGTCCAGCTCACGCGGAATGGCGGAGCCACCGGCAATAATCATCTTGGGCTGACATTCAACGGCCAGTGCTTCCACGGCATCGTAGTCAATACGCTGGGTTTCTTTGGAAACACCATACTGAACTGCATTAAACCATTTGCCGGACAGGGCCGGACGAGCGCCGTGAGTCAGGTGACCACCGGCATCCAGAGACATACCCAGAATGGTGTCGCCCGGCTGCAACAGAGCCAGTTTAACTGCGCCGTTGGCCTGCGCGCCGGAGTGAGGCTGGACATTGATGTATTCACAGTCAAACAGCTGCTTGGCGCGTTCAATAGCCAGCGCTTCAACTTTGTCCACATGCTCGCAGCCGCCGTAGTAACGACGACCGGGATAGCCTTCAGCGTATTTGTTGGTAAGAACAGTACCCTGCGCTTCCATCACTGCACGGGAAACAATGTTTTCGGAAGCAATCAGCTCAATCTGTTTATTCTGACGATCATCTTCAAGGTTGACCGCTTCCATTACAGCAGCATCGGCAAACTGTAGTGACTTGGAAAAAAAACCTTGCAGCTGTTCTGATTGATAAGGCTTGCTCATGCTTGATTCCTGGTTGCAGTTTTATGCCATGAACAGTTTTCAAGTCATGGCCTGTGTTGTTATTGGTGCTGCATCAGGCGACAGTTTTTTATTGTCATCCTTCGCTTTTAATAAACTGTAATGGCTCTGTTTCCTATAATCAACTCCAATTTATTATTGGAAATAAAAATGATGAATAAGTAATTATGAAATAGCGATATCCCTTGATTCGCAAGGGATATGAAACAAGTTTCCTTTTGTGAATAAGCGATTGGATATGCATTAATTAAAGAGTGTTTTTTATTTCTTAGTTGAAACAAAATTTCCTATACGATATTTTGGCTTCAGCTTTATCGTGGGGGGTTGAATATCAAGCAGTTATTCAGATCAGGCTCAAAAAAAAGATAAACTACGACTGTCTTATTAAAAGACAATAAAAATTACAAAATAAAAGGTAGTTCCATGATGGAAGCACTCACCAATCTATTTAATGCAATTAACGGGGTGGTATGGGGACCAGTAATGCTGGTTCTGATTCTCGGTACCGGCCTCTTCCTTATGCTTGGTTTGCGGCTGATGCCGATTCTGAAACTGGGCACTGGCTTCAAACTGATGTGGGGTGGCAAGAAAACCACTTCTGAAGAAGCCAATTCCGGTGAAATCTCGCCTTTCCAGGCCCTGATGACAGCCCTGTCTGCAACAGTTGGTACCGGTAACATTGCCGGTGTTGCGACTGCAGTATTTCTGGGTGGTCCCGGTGCGCTGTTCTGGATGTGGTGTACCGCTCTGGTAGGTATGGCCACCAAATTCTCTGAAGCTGTTCTGGCGGTGAAATACCGTGAAGTTGACGAGCACGGCAACTATGTCGGCGGCCCGATGTACTACATCAAGAATGGCCTGGGTTCCAAGTGGGCCTGGCTGGGTACTGTGTTTGCGTCTTTTGCTGCCATTGCCGCTTTCGGCATCGGTAACACTGTTCAGGCCAACTCGGTTGCAGATGTGCTGGAAGCCAACTTCAGCGTCCCTACCTGGATGACTGGTGTTGTTATCATGGTGCTGGTTGGTGCGGTGCTGCTGGGTGGCGTCAAGCGTATTGGTGCAGTAGCAGGCAGTCTGGTTCCATTTATGGCGGTTGCTTACCTGATTGCGGGTCTGGCGGTTCTGGCTATCAATGCTGAGCAGCTGCCGAATGCTATTAACCTGGTATTCACCTATGCCTTCACCGAATCTGCTGCTGAAGGTGGTTTTGCCGGTGCGGCTGTATGGATGGCGATTCGCTTCGGTGTAGCTCGCGGTATCTTCTCTAACGAAGCCGGTCTGGGTTCTGCCCCGATTGCTCACGCCGCTGCACAGACCAAAGATCCTGTGCGTCAGGGTCTGGTTGCGATGCTGGGTACCTTTATTGATACCATCATCATCTGCTCTATCACTGGCCTGGCAATTATCTCTTCCGGCGTCTGGACTTCCGGCGTTTCCGGTGCAGCCCTGACTTCTGCTGCCTTTGCACAGGCACTACCGGGTCTGGGTAATTACATCATTGCGATCTCTCTGACCATCTTTGCCTTCACCACCATTCTGGGTTGGGCGCTGTACGGTGAGCGCAGTGTGATGTACCTCTTCGGTGCGAAAGCTGTAGTTCCTTACCGCATTCTGTGGATCCTGGCGATTCCTGCCGGTGCTGTTCTGAGCCTGGACTTCATCTGGCTGGTAGCGGATACCCTGAATGCGATGATGGCTGTGCCTAACCTGATTGCTCTGGCGCTGCTGAGCCCGGTTGTATTCAAGCTGGCGCGTGAATACTTTGCCCGTGAAGGTGAGCCGAAAACTGCTTCTTCTCACTAATCACAGCAGCCTGAAAGGCAAGAAAAGCGTTATCTGAGTGTGTAAAAAATCCCGGCAATATGCCGGGATTTTTTATTATGGGTAGTCTGGGAAAATAGATCAGGCCGACAAGGCTTCGGGCTCTTCTGATTCAGGATCTATCAGAATAGCGTCGCTCAATTCATCGAAAGCTTCCTGCAGGCATTCCTTATAAAAAGCCGGATCCGGCATCATTTCCCGACAGGCGGTAATACCGAAGAACAGTTTGCCGTCATAGCCAAAAATACCGTGGAACAGTCCTGTCAGGTCAACCGGTAAACCAAACCCGTAGGTGCCAACCAGTCTGGCGCCAGTGTGGTAAATCGGCTTGTTCGGGCCCATTACATTGGATATTACGGTATTGGCCAGAACCGGGAACTTATCGGCGATACCGGGCTGAGTCAGCATGCCACTGACACTACTGGGGAGTACCTCAACCAGATCCATCAGGATTCTGCCACCGAACGACTTTTCCCTGATCTTGGACATTGCCGCTGATTCATGAATAGCGACCAGCCGCTGTTTAACATCCTCGATATCGGTGTGAAGGTCCGTCATGGAAATAGACAGTTTGTTACTGCCTTCATGTGCCCCGTCTCCCATACCGGCCACATTAATCGGCATGGCACTGCGCAGGCTTTGTTGCGGTAACTCGTTTTTACTTTCGAGGTAACGCTTCAAACCGCCAGCGACAGTTGCCAGGGCAATATCGTTGACGGTAATACCAGGCAAAGCCTTGCGTATGGCCTGAATGGTTCCAAGATCGAAATCTATGCCCTCAATAATCCGGTGAGGCGAAACGGCCTGATTAAAGCGGGTACGGGGCACACTGGATAGCGCAAATTTTTCACGGCCCAGCAGTTGCTGACGAGCCTGTTTCGAAAGCGCCCACCTGGTTAATGGTAGCGAATACTTCGCTGCAATTTTGCTGCTGTTGAATAACTTTTTGGAGTAATTCAACGGTGTTTTTGCCAACATTTCAATCGTAGTTGGAACCCGGTCGACAACCAGTTGCTGGTTCTCCGGAGCTTGTGGCAGAACCGGTTTATCGTCGTGCATGGCCATCATCAGGCGGGCAATGGCCTGACCATCAAACAACGCGTGATGCAGTTTGATAAACATGGCAAAGCTGCCTTCTGGCAAACCTTCGACATTGTTCAGACCTTCAATAACATAGATTTCCCAGGGCGCATGGTTAAGATCTATCGGTCGTGAATGCAGCCGTGCAGCCAGAATACAAAGTTGGCGCCAGTCTCCCGGTGCCGGTAAAGCAATATGGCGCAGATGAAATTCGATATCGAAATTCGGATCGGCAATCCAGTAAGGATTATCCAGTCCCGCCGGCGATGAAACATAGCGCTGACGCAATTCAGGCAGCGCATGGAGCCGGTTTTTAATGGACTTTATGATATCTTTGAACCGCACCGGTTGTTTCGGTGCAGTGGACTGGTCATAAATGGAAAGGCAACCCACATGCATATGGTTTGCACCCTTTTCCAGTTTGACAAACAGTTGGTCCAGTGAAGATAACTGTTGCATTGATTTACTTCCCCCCGCGTTTTGCCGCATTAAAAAATGCTGCGAAAACAAGCTTGTTTTTATTACCAGAGAGATATTCGAGTTGTTTTTGAAATGTATTTAATAATCAGTCTTTTTACATTTTCGTGATTTTTATTATCGAATAACCCTTTGGTTCGCTGCATTTTACTGCAATTAAACTTCTTTTGTTTAGTATCAACTATTCATGAAACTGTCATATTCGCCCCCTACGATGACCAACATCAAAGAGAACGTTTTATCGGAATCAGATAAAAGGCACGTTCGCTGATAACCGCTCATAGCGTTTGAAACAGGAATAAACGAGCTTCGTTAGGGAGATCACTAATAATGAAACTGAAAAAACTGATGGGCGCGCTGGCACTGACAGCGGCTGCAGCAACCACCCAGGCTGCCAGTGTTGACGCCGACCTGCCAACTTACTCCAAGGCCAGTGGCGTTTCCGGTAACCTCTCCAGTGTGGGTTCTGACACTCTGGCTAACCTGATGACCCTGTGGGCTGAAGACTTCAAGCGCTTCTACCCCAACGTCAATGTCCAGATTCAGGCTGCCGGTTCTTCTACTGCACCGCCTGCTCTGGTTGAAGGGACTTCAAACCTCGGCCCCATGAGCCGCAAGATGAAAGACAAGGAACTGGAAGCGTTTGAAAAGCGCTACGGCTACCGTCCAACCGCAATCCCGGTTGCTATCGATGCGCTGGCCGTATTTGTTAACAAGGACAACCCGATTAAAGGCCTGACCATGGCTGAGGTTGATGCCATCTTCTCTACTACCCGCAAGTGTGGTGAGCGTCAGGATATTAAAACCTGGGGCAATGCCGGCCTCGATGGGTCATGGCAGAACCGTGATATCCAGCTGTACGGGCGTAACTCGGTATCCGGTACCTACGGTTACTTCAAAAAGAAAGCGCTGTGTAAGGGCGACTTCCGTAACAACGTAAATGAGCAGCCGGGTTCTGCTTCTGTGGTTCAGTCTGTATCTGCATCTATCAACGGTATTGGCTACTCCGGTATTGGTTACAAGACTTCCAGCGTACGTACTGTACCGCTGGCCAAGAAGCCTGGTCAGCCATTTGTTGATGCGACTCCGGACAACGCTGTAGACGGCAGCTATCCGCTGTCCCGCTTCCTGTACGTATATGTGAACAAGCAGCCGAACAAGCCACTGCAGCCGCTGGAGCGTGAGTTTGTGAAGATGGTTCTGTCCAAGGCGGGTCAGGAAGTTGTGGTCAAGGATGGCTACATTCCGCTGCCGGCAAAAGTGGCTGAAAAGTACCGCAAGGAACTGGGACTTTAAGTTGAAAAAAAACCGGAAATGGATAGTCCGGTAATGATTAAAAAGACCGTGCAGTAGCGCGGTCTTTTTATTTCAGGCCTGTCATATTAATGTCACACGCCACCGCTAAGGTAGCATCGGGAAACAGAGCTGGCGCATACCAATGAATCAAGAAGCACTCAGTGCCTCCCCCAGAGTTGACATGGACACACCCGCTTTGCGGCGTCACCGGAGCATTCGCAAGAGCAAGGACTGGCTTGCTCGCTGGAGTGTGGCGTTTGGCGGCATCGGTGTCATTGTCGCGATCCTTCTTATCTTTCTTTATTTGCTGTATGAAGTGGTTCCGCTGATGCGCTCGGCGGAGGTTGAGCGGGTTACAACTTACCCGGTTGCCACTACAAACGCTTCTTCCGGCAAAATTCTTTATACCACCATGGAAGAGCAGGCCGAGATTGGCCTGAATATCGACAGCAATGGCGGGTTACGTTTTTTTGATACCCGCAGTGGCGATACGCTGCTTGCTGAAAGTCTTCCCCTGCCTGCCGGTACAACCATTACCTCTTTCACTTCAGCCGGAGCAGCCGGCGAGTTGGTCGCGGCAGGTCTGAGTAATGGTGAGGTGCTGGTACTCAAACATATTTACCGTACCAGCTGGCCGAATGATAAACGGGTCATCACTCCGGCCGTTGAATGGCCATTTGGCTCCGATCCGATTGCACTGGCACCGGCTGCTGTTGATGGCCTGGTGCTGCAGGACAGTGAAGAACAATTGCTGATCGCAGGGCTGAGTCAGGGCGAACTGGTTATGACCCGCCTTGTTAAGGAAGTGGACTTCCTGACTGAAGAAGTAACGCTGGAGCCGGAGCCGGTTAATGTGCCTCGCCTTGAGGGTGTACTCGGTAAAATGTTGCTGTCGCCGGATCTGAGCTGGCTTTATGTGCAGACCGGAACTGATCAGCTAACCGTGCTTGACGTGCCACTTTCTGGTTCACCGAAAATTTCACAAGTGGTGACAGTGACCAGAAACAAGGCAGAAATTACCAGCATGTCCTTCCTACTTGGTGGGATCTCCGTATTGGTTGGTGATTCTTCCGGTGAGATCTCCCAGTGGTTCCATGCCCGTAACGAGCAGGGTGATCAGATGCTGCAACGCGCCCGCAGCTTCTCTCTGGGTTCTGCGCCGGTTACCGTTATTGAGCCTGAGCATCGGCGGAAAGGCTTCCTTGCTGCTGACAATACCGGGGTGGTGGGTATCTTCAGCACCACATCCAGTCGCACCCTGCTGAAAGAAAATCTTGGCAGTCAGGTTATCGCGCTGGGTATTTCTCCCCGTGCCAATGCCTTGCTGGTCAATACTGAAAGCGGGCAGAGCTTCTGGAAAGTGGATAACGAACATCCGGAAGTTTCCTGGTCAGCGCTTTGGGACAAGGTCTGGTACGAATCCTACGATGAGCCGGAATATATCTGGCAGTCCTCTGCGTCCAACAATGATTTCGAACCCAAATTCAGCCTGATGCCACTGGCATTCGGTACCCTGAAGGCAGCTTTCTACGCCATGCTGCTGGCTACACCACTGGCGATTTGTGGCGCGATTTACACCGCCTACTTTATGGCACCGGCAATGCGTCGCAAGGTAAAGCCGGTTATCGAATTGATGGAAGCACTGCCTACCGTAATTCTTGGCTTCCTTGCCGGGCTATGGCTGGCGCCATATATCGAAGCCAATCTGGCTGGTATCTTCGGATTACTGATCTGTATTCCGGTATCGATGCTGTTGTTTGCATTCAGCTGGGATCGTTTGCCGGAAAATATTCGTCACCGGGTTCCGGATGGCTGGCAACCGATGCTACTGGTTCCTGTTGTGCTGTTGGCCGGCTGGTTCTCCATCGAAGCTGGTCTGTGGATGGAGCATGCCTTCTTTGGTGGCGATATGCGAACCTGGGTAACAACCGATCTGGGTATTCCCTATGACCAGCGTAATGCTCTGGTTGTTGGTCTGGCGATGGGCTTTGCGGTTATCCCCACCATCTTCTCTATTACCGAAGACGCTGTCTTCAGTGTCCCCAAACATCTGAGTTATGGCTCGCTGGCGCTGGGTGCAACACCCTGGCAGACCCTGACCAAGGTGGTACTACTGACCGCCAGCCCGGGTATTTTCTCGGCAGTGATGATCGGTATGGGCCGGGCGGTAGGCGAAACCATGATCGTACTGATGGCGACCGGTAATACCCCGATTATGGATGCCAATATCTTCGAAGGTATGCGGACACTGGCTGCAAACATTGCTGTGGAAATGCCGGAGTCTGAAGTTGGCAGCACCCATTACAGGATTCTGTTCCTGGCGGCGCTGGTGCTGTTTATGTTCACTTTCGTGGTCAACACCATCGCCGAGATGGTGCGTCATCGACTGCGTCGTAAGTACAGCACGCTGTAAGTGAAGGTGAATAAATAATGAAAAAGATAACACTTAACAGCTGGGTAAAAAGTGGCTCTCCATGGGTCTGGATGAATGCCGGTGCAGTGGCAATCAGTCTGGTGATGGTTATCGGACTGATTGGGCTGATTGCTGCCCGCGGTCTGGGCCATTTCTGGCCGGGCAATATTCTGGTGGCGGAATATCAGGTGCCGGGTCAGGTTGCCCGCCCGATAATGGGGCAGGTAACGCAGGTTGAAGATGTGCCGGTGGCACAGCTGGTTAGTGCCGGGCTGCCGATTGATTCGGACCGGGAAACGGTTCAGCGTGAATTGCTGAAAGTGGGTAACCGGGATGTATCCGGCAGTGACTTTAGCTGGGTAATCGATGCCTGGCTGGCTGATATCAGCTACCCGGCAGATGTTGTGGCGATCGAACGCCGTGAGTGGGGTGATTTCTACGGCTATCTGGTTGAAGTAAAAGAAGATGGCCAAAATATCGCCTTTGGCAATGCGGGCTGGGATGTTTTCCAGCAGCGTATCAACCGTGCGCTTTCAATCCATGAAGATATCTACCATATCGAGCGTCAGGCCATTGGCTCGGTTAACTCCAGACTGGAGCGGCTGCGTCTTGAACAGCGCAAACTGGAACTGGAAAACAAACTGACACCGCTGAAGCTGGCCGAAATCGAAGCTGACCGAAAAGTGTTGCATCAGGAGTATGCGGTACTGGAGAAAGAGCTGGGTGAACTCTATCAAGCCTTCAACCGTGACAGTGTCGTAGTCCGGACTGTGGATAACCAGGAAGTCGAGCTGTCACTGGGTAAAGTTGTTCGGGCCTACCAGCCCAATGCGATGACAACGACACAGAAGATCGGGTTTTACTTCGACAAGGTCTGGGAATTTGTCAGTGATGACCCCCGTGAAGCTAACACCGAAGGCGGTATCTTCCCGGCTATTTTCGGCACCGTAATGATGGTGATCCTGATGTCGGTGTTGGTGACTCCGTTTGGTGTGGTTGCGGCAGTTTACCTGCGTGAATATGCCTCGCAGGGACCGGTGACACGACTGATTCGTATTGCCGTGAATAACCTGGCAGGTGTGCCTTCCATCGTTTATGGCGTGTTTGGTCTGGGCTTCTTTGTGTACTTCCTGGGTGGACAGATCGATCAGCTGTTCTTCCCGGAGGCTTTGCCTGCTCCGACTTTTGGCACGCCAGGACTGATGTGGGCGGCAATCACCCTCGCACTGCTGACTTTGCCAGTGGTTATTGTGGCGACCGAAGAAGGTCTGTCGCGGATTCCTTCATCTGTACGTGAAGGCAGTCTGGCGCTGGGTGCAACCAAGGCTGAAACCCTGTGGCGGGTCGTACTGCCCATGGCCAGCCCGGCGATGATGACTGGTTTGATTCTGGCGGTAGCCCGAGCTGCCGGTGAAGTAGCGCCGCTGATGCTGGTCGGTGTGGTGAAACTGGCACCGAACCTGCCGCTGGATGGCAACTACCCCTATCTGCATCTGGACCAGAAGTTTATGCACCTGGGCTTCCATATTTTTGACGTTGGCTTCCAGAGCCCCAATGTTGAAGCAGCGCGCCCGCTGGTTTACGCGACTGCATTGCTACTGGTTATTGTTATTGCGGTGCTGAACCTTTCAGCCGTCGCGATCCGTAACCATTTGCGTGAGAAATATAAGTCGCTTGAAGTTTAACTGGCGACATAAACAGCATAAGGTAACAATAAGGTGGCGGAAATGAACGAGAACGTTGCGGTGGCTTTCGAACAAAAGGATAAAACGCGCACAGATAATCCGCAGGTGTCGATCCGGGAAGTCAGAAGTCATGGGGTCAGCATGGATAACCTTGGACGTGGCCGGCGCAAGCTGGAAATCGAAGATGAAGAAACCTGTTTTGATATTCGCGGGCTGAACCTGCATTACGATGAAAAACAGGCACTGCATGATATTTCACTCAAGATTCCCAAGAAGCGAGTAACTGCCTTTATCGGGCCTTCCGGTTGTGGCAAGTCTACCCTGCTGCGCAGTCTGAACCGGATGAACGATCTGGTGGACAGTTGCCGGGTGGGCGGTGAAGTCATGCTGGATGACCAGAATATCTATGACCGCTCTGTTGATGTCGCGGATCTGCGTCGCCGGGTAGGGATGGTATTCCAGAAGCCGAATCCGTTTCCGAAAAGTATTTATGAAAACGTAGCCTATGGCCTGCGTATTCAGGGCATCCGCAAGAAGCGGGTGATTGATGAAGTGGTTGAGTGGGCGCTGAAAGGTGCAGCGCTGTGGGATGAGGTGAAAGACCGCCTGCATGAGAGCGCACTGGGTATGTCCGGTGGTCAGCAGCAGCGTCTGGTTATTGCCCGTACCATTGCCGTGCAGCCTGAAGTACTGCTGCTGGATGAACCTGCCTCTGCTCTTGACCCGATTTCAACCCTGAAAATTGAAGAGCTGATTAACGAGCTGAAAGAACGCTACACCATCGTTATTGTTACCCATAATATGCAGCAGGCGGCGCGTGTATCTGATTACACCGCGTTTATGTATATGGGAAAGCTGATCGAATTCGGCGATACCGATGGGCTGTTTACCAACCCCCGTCAGAAGCAGACTGAAGACTATATTACTGGCCGTTATGGCTAACAGGAGTTCCATGGATATCAAGAGCGATCATATATCGCATCATATCTCCCAGCAGTTCAATAATGATCTGGAAGAGTTGCGCAGTCAGCTTCTGGGAATGGGCGGTGAAGTAGAGAAGCAGGTTGCTGATGCGATTCATGCGCTGATTGAGGCGGACAGTGAACTGGCACAGGATGTGCGTGAGCGGGATTCCAGAATTAACCGGATGGAAGTGTCCGTGGATGACGAATGTGCCCGTATTCTGGCCCGCCGCCAGCCGGCGGCGAGTGACTTGCGGCTGGTAATTGCCTGCAGTAAGGCTGCAACCGACCTGGAGCGGATTGGTGATGAAGCCTCCAAGATAGGCCGCTTTACTATCAACCTGTGTGAGCAGGGCGAAAGTACCCACGGTTATATTGAAGTCCGCCATATCAGTGGCCATGTACGCAAGATGGTGCAGGATGCCTTGAATGCTTTTGCCCGGTTTGATGCCGAGCTGGCACTGCAGGTGGCTAAAGAAGATAAAAGCGTTGATCGCGAATACAAGAGCGCCATGCGTGAGCTTGTTACTTATATGATGGAAGATCCTCGTTCTATTTCCAGAGTGCTCAATATCATGTGGGTTCTGCGCTCTTTGGAGCGGGTCGGCGATCATGCCCGCAATATCGCCGAATATGTGATTTATCTGGTGAAAGGTACGGATGTGCGTCATCTGGGCCTGAAGCGGATGCAGGAAGAGGTTTTCGACCTGCGTGGCAATAAAGAAGAGTAATGCTTGTGCATTACTCTTCTATCACCTTTAAAAATCAATAGTTTTGCTTTTTAATTCATGTTTTCAAACCCTTCATATCAATATTAAATAACCCCGATTCAAATTGTTTTAAATTAATGGGCTATCGTTTATTAAGGAGTCGCTTTAATTAGATATTGCATTTTAAATATCAAGCGGAAATTTAATTCGAAAACGGAATTTCAATTAAATGAATGCCCCCGCCTCAGCTACCCAAAATGATTGGGATAGTGATATTCCGGCTGATGATTCATTGCAGCTGGATCCGTTACTTGATGCTTTAACTGTTCTTACCCGTATTTACGGCAACCCCTATACCCGTGAAACCTTGCGAGCTGGTCTGCCTTTGCAGGACGGAAAATTCACGGTTGAGCTTTTTATCAGGGCTGCTGAACGGGGTGGGCTTTCTTCCCGGTTATTGAAACGTGATCTGGCCAAGATACCGGCCATGGTAACGCCGGTAGTTCTTCTATTAAAAGGACGTCAGGCCTGCATTTTGATGTCGGTTGATCATGAAGAAGGTATTGCCAAGGTTATTCAGCCTGAATCCGGTGAAGGCGAAAGATATATTGAAATTGAAAAGCTGAATGAAGCTTACACCGGTTACTGTTTATATGTGCGTGAAAAACATCAGTATGATGACCGGACGCCAAGTAAAGTTAAATTAAAATCAAGGCACTGGTTCTGGGGCACGCTTTCATTATCCTGGCGTATTTATCGTGATGTTCTTCTTGCCTCCTTCCTGATTAATATCTTTGTTGTTATCAGCCCGCTGTTTGTCATGAATGTTTATGACCGGGTAGTGCCAAATAATGCCATGGAAACCCTGTGGGTACTTTCAATTGGCGCTTTTGTGATATTTACATTCGATTTTATTTTGAAGATGGTGCGAAGTTATTTTATTGACCTCGCCGGTAAAAAATCGGACGTCCTGCTTTCTTCGCGCATTATGGAGCGAGTGCTGGGGCTTACCATGGGCTCTCGGCCGGCATCGGTAGGCTCTTTCTCCAAGAACCTGCAGGAATTTGAAAGTATTCGTGAGTTTATTACATCTTCCACCATCGTAACGGTGGTGGATCTGCCCTTTGTGGTTATTGTGCTGGCGGTGATTGCCATTATCGGCGGACCGATGGTGTTTATACCTCTGGCGGGTATGGCACTGATTGCAGGCTACGGCTTCTTTATTCAGGGACCCCTACGCCGTTCGATTGAAAAGACGCTGCGTACATCATCCCAGAAAAATGCCACTCTGGTGGAAGTTCTGACAGGAATTCAATCGCTGAAGATTGCCCGTGCTGAAAGCGATATTCAGCACAAGTGGGAGAAGATGGTAGGGCATCTGGCAACCTGGGGTGTGAAAACCAAACTGCTGACTTCTTCTGCGACCTCATTCTCGGCCTGGATTCAACAGCTGAATACTATTGCCCTGATTCTGATTGGTGTCAGCCTGATCACTGAAGGCGAGCTGAGTATGGGCGCACTGATTGCAACCGTGATGTTATCCGGCCGCTGTCTGGCGCCGATGGCTCAGGTTGCCGGGTTATCTACCCGCTACCAGCAGGCTGTTTCCGCATT
Source organism: Spongorhabdus nitratireducens (assembly GCA_947387575.1). Classification (GTDB taxonomy): domain Bacteria; phylum Pseudomonadota; class Gammaproteobacteria; order Pseudomonadales; family Endozoicomonadaceae; genus CANDOC01. Next base: position 145,304 of record CANDOC010000007.1, on the reverse strand, counting down.
GGACGGTCTGAATCAGATTATGGATATGCCGGTTGAAATGCCGGATGGTGCTGATTTTGTTCAGCGTCAGGCATTCCGCGGGCATATCGAATTCGATAGTGTCAACTTCACTTATCCGGGACAGGAAATCAAAGCCATGGATAATGTGTCGTTCAAGGTCGGGGTTGGCGAGAAGGTGGCGATTATTGGCCGTATCGGCTCGGGAAAGACCACCATTGAGAAGCTGATTCTCGGACTCTATCACCCGGATGAAGGTGCGGTTCGAGTCGATGGCATTGATCTCAGACAGATTAACCCCTCGGATTTGCGCCGGAATATTGGCTGTGTGGCGCAGGATATTACCCTGTTTTACGGTTCCGCCAAGGATAATATCTCCATGGGTGCCAGCTATGTGGATGACTCTGCGATCCTGAGAGCTGCAGAAACATCGGGTGTGATGGAGTTTGCCAATCGCCATCCGCAGGGGCTGGATATGCAAATTGCGGAGCGTGGTGAAAACCTTTCCGGAGGCCAGCGTCAGAGTATTGCTTTGGCTCGGGCCCTGTTACTTGATCCGCCAATTCTGCTGCTGGATGAGCCGAGCAGCAGTATGGATAACACCACCGAACTGCGGATGAAGAACCAGCTTAAGGAGCACTTTGCAGACAAGACCATGATTCTGGTGACACATAAATCTTCCATGCTGGATCTGGTTGACCGTCTGATCGTAGTTAATAACGGCCGGGTAGTGGCAGATGGACCGAAAGCTCAGGTACATGCAGCCCTGAAGCAAGGAAAGCTGAGGATCGAATAATGTTGGCAAGGTTATGGGCAATCAGCCGGCTGTGGAAGAAAGAACCGGAGCTGGATCCGCTGGAAGAGCTGAAGGAGCAGATGGAGTCCGGTCAGATTGTATTCAGTGATGAAGAATCTGTAGTGGATCCGGATCAGCTGGAATTTGAGTCACCGGTGCAACAAGGCGGACAGGACGAATCTGGCTCCAATATTGTCGAACTCGCCAGTGCCCGCCCTGAAATGGATAAGGCTGGTGAAGAGCAACCTGCCATGAATGAAGATGCTTCCGAGGATGAGAGTGAGCCGGAAGCAGACCAAAGCACTGCCGAAGATGAATCAAAATCTGATGATGCAGATGAAGCATCACCAGAGGAAGAATCTGAGCAAGAAGAAATACCTGAAGCCGAACTGGAATTTATGTCCGACACCAGCGCGGCGATGCTGCTGAAAACGCCCCGCGGTGGTCGCATGCTGCTGGGTTTTATGTTCCTGTTTATGGTTATAGCGGTTAGCTGGGCCTTCTGGGCTGAGGTTGATGAAATTACCCGGGCAGATGGCACTGTAATTCCTTCATCCAGACTGCAGGTAATACAGAACCTGGAAGGCGGGATACTGGAGCAGCTGTTTGTTGCTGAAGGTGAGCACGTTAATGCCGGGCAGCCTTTGATGCAGCTGGACGATACCCGCTTCAGTTCTGATATGCGTGGTGGCCAGATTGAATATTTCAGTGAGCTGGCTCGAGTTAGCAGGCTGAAAGCTGAGATTGCAGATACTCTTCCACAGTTTCCTGACGAACTGGATAACTTCCCTAACTATGTTTCCCGAGAGCTGGCGCTGTTCAAAAGTCGTCAGGCTAACCTGAATGCCGAGAAGGAAATTGCTGCCAGGCAAACTGCTCAAAGCAAGCAGGAGCTGGTGTCGATTGAAGCGCAGGCTGACTACTTGCGAACCAGTCATGAGCTGGGCAAGCAGGAGCTGCAAATGACCCTGCCGCTGGCAGATAAAGGCGTTGTTTCGCAGGTTGAACTGATTCAGTTGAAGCAGCGGGTTAATGATCTGGGTGGTGAACTGATTATGGCCGAGCTGTCGATGCCCAAGCTTGAGCAGGCTTATGAAGAGGCCCGGGCACGGGAACGTGAAGTGACGCTGAAGTTCAGGGAAGAAACGCTGACCGAGCTGAATGAAGCTGAAGTTAAACTGCGACAGGTGCGTGAAAACCAGACTTCACTGAAAGACCAGGTTAGTCGGACTTTGGTGCGCTCACCGGTAACCGGTGTGGTGAAGAAGATTAATGTCACCACTATCGGTGGTGTTGTTCAGCCGGGTATGGATCTGATTGAAGTGGTACCTCTGGAGGATAACCTGCTGGTAGAAGCACGGGTTAACCCCAAAGATATTGGTTTCCTGGCAACCGGCATGCGAGCTGTCGTCAAGTTCACCGCCTATGACTTTGCTGTTTATGGCGGGCTGGAAGGTACTGTGGATCATATCAGTGCTGACACAATCCAGGATGAAAAAGGCGAAAGCTATTATCTGGTTCGGGTCAGAACCAATGAAAGTCATTTGGGAAGTGAAGACAAGCCTCTGGAGATCATTCCCGGTATGCGTAGCAACATCGATATTATGACAGGGAAGAAAACCATCATGGGATATCTGATGAAGCCAATCCTGCGTGCCCGCTCCAACGCCCTGACTGAACGCTGATTCAAACCCTCCCCTAATATTCCTGTACTGGAGCCATTCCGGCTCCAGTTGCGCTGTTCCATGCCGATGATTCGATTGATATCCCCCCTTTTACTCAGGGACGAGGTGACAGGTGGCAGCGGAACAAATTGTCGGAACCATCACAAATGTTGAAGGCAGCGCACTGATCGTCGGCAGCGACGGTTCCCAGCGTGTGGCTCACAAAGGTGATCCGGTTTACCTCAATGAGCGGGTTATATCGCCTGCAACCGGGACGGTGCAGATAACACTCAGCAGCGGGAATCCGGTGAGTGTCAGTGCCGGTGATCAGGTCGTGCTGGATCAGTCGATGATGCCGGCACTGGAGTTAATGGCCGAGACGGCTGAAGAAACTACTGAAGATAAAGCTGACGCCAAAAAAGATGAAGTTGATCAGATTCAGCAGGCACTTGCTGAAGGGGCTGATCCTGTAACCGTTGCCGAAGCGCCTGAAGCGGGTGAGGAGAGCGAGCCTCAGGATGAACCTGATAGCAGCCCTGTTCCTGATGATATCCCTATTATTGAACGTGATGCAGACGTTGAAGAGCGAGAGCAAGCAGCGGAAGCAACAGCCGAAGAGGCCGCTTTCGGATTAACAGCGTCATCTTCTGCTCTTCAGTATGAAGAGGAAGATGAGGAGGCCGGGGAAGAGAACGAGCCGATAGCAGATGTTGCTACAGGACCGGTTAATGCCGGGCCGGAAACCTTTCAGCAGGATCAGGTACTGAATGAAAACTTCGATACGCTGACCGGTCAGATCGAAGTTCGTGATATTAACCAGCAGGATATTCATTATTTTCGTCTGCTGACGCCCCCGTCCAGTGGTCAGTTTGTTCTGGAAAGTGATGGCCGCTATAGCTTCACTCCCGGAACCGAGTTTGAAGATCTGGGTGCAGGAGAGTCACGCACCGTCACCTTTACCTATGAAGTTACTGATTCAGCCGGAGCCATGGGCACCGGCAGTATGAGTTTTCTGGTCGAGGGGGTTAACGATACTCCGGAAGTTGCTGAGGCTGTCGTGAATGAAGCCGGTCAGGAAGCCGGTAGTGTTACAACGGATCTGCTGCAAGGCGCTTTTGATATTGATCAGAATGATACGTTGTCAGTCGCAGGACTGAGACTTGTCAGCGGCAATGAAGCGGGTGTCCAGTTTGGTCTGGACGGACATCACCTGGATATTGATACCACCGCATACCGCTATCTGGCGGTGGGTGAGACTGAAGAAATTATCTATCGCTATGAAGTCACCGATTCCCAGGGAGCCTCAGTCGAGCAGGAAGCCCGGTTTACGGTAACCGGCAGTAATGATGAACCAACAGTATCGAGGGATATTGTTGTCACCTCGACAGAAGATGATGGCAACCTTGTTGCTGATTTGCTTGAACATGCCTCTGATACCGATATCACTGATACGCTTCAGGTTGTCCGGCTGCAGGTTGTAGCAGGTGATGCATCAGGGATTAGCTGGCAGGACAATGAGCTGGAAGTGGATACATCGGCCTACAGCCATCTGGCAGCCGGTGAAGAAGCAACAATCAACTATGAATACACAATTGGCGATGGGCAGGGTGGAGAAGTAGAACAAACTGCCAGTTTTACCGTTCAGGGTGTGAATGATGCTCCGGAGGCAATTCAGCTTTCGGGTGACCAGATCAATGAGAATGATACCGGTGCAGTGGTTGGTACATTATCCACAACTGATATCGACAACTCGGATACCCATTCCTATGAAGTCAGCGATAACCGGTTTGAGGTTGTCGAAGATCAGCTGAAGCTGAAAGATGGTGTTTCCCTCAACCATGAGACAGAAGACGCGGTATCGCTGACAGTCACCACCACAGACAACAGTGGTGCACAGTTCAGTCAGGATTTCACTGTTGCGGTAAATGATATCAATGAAGCACCGGACAGTGCAGACCGAACAATAACCACTCAGGAAGACACGGCTTATATTTTCGGACTGGCTGACTTTGCTTTCTCTGATGTTGATGACGGCAATCAGCTGGAATCGATTCAGATAGCAACATTGCCGGTTGCCGGTGAGCTTCAGCTGAATGGCTTGGTAATTAATACCAGTGACACTGTATCTCGTGCTGATATAGAAGCCGGGCTGTTTGGCTATCAGCCTGCTTCCAATGAAAGTGGTGATAACTACGCCAGCTTTGATTTCAGAGTCTCGGATGGTGAACTGCTGTCTGAGCTCCAGACTGTGGATATTAATGTCACTCCGGTTGTTGATGCACCGGAACTTGACCTGTCCAGTGACTCAGGTGTTGTCACTACGCTGGATTTCGAAGGTGGGCTGGGAGACTGGTCTTCACAGAATGCACTGGAAAAGCATGGTCAGGGCAGTGTTGTTGGCGACCCTCATTCCGGCAACAAGTTTATTGAGCTGGATAAAAATGGTTCCCCTGCTGCTCCGGATGCTCTCAGATATGATGTTGATACCAGCAATGGCAAGGATCATGAAGTCAGCCTGTGGATAAGACAGCGTGGAAACTACGACCATACCGATGATGTAGAAGTTGTTTGGAATGGTAATGTCATTGCTTCATTTGATCCGACAACGACCTGGGGGGAGTACAAGGTACTCCTGCCCAAAATGGATCAGGCAACCACAGCGCTGATTATTCGGGAGCCGGCGGGAGAGAACGATGGTGTTGGCCCGCTGCTGGATGATATTCAGATTCGTAGTCTGGGGGTTACTGACACGGATGATCCAGACTATGATCATGCCGCGTATGCCTATGAAGATATTGCCTTATCTATTGATGTATCTACTGCCCTGACCGATACCGACGGCTCCGAAGTGCTGGCTATCGAGCTGGCAGGTATACCTGCCGGAGCTGTTCTGAGTGATGGTGATTTTTCTGTCACAGCAGATGGCAGCCCGATTGATATTACCGGCTGGGAGTACAGTAGCCTGCAGGTTACTCCGCCGGAAAACAGTCATGATGACTTCGACCTCACCTTCCGAGCAACGGCAACAGAAACGGCCACAGGCCAGTCCGCCACAATTGAACGCAAACTCAAGGTTGAGGTTCAGGCGATAAACGATGCGCCGGAGCTGTCAGGCACTCCACTGTTTGATTCTTTGGATGTGGCTTTCGATTTCAACTCCGGAACAGTGCTGCAAGATAAGAGTGGCAGCGGTCATGAGTTGATCATGTCTGGCAATGCCTCCACATCTACCGGGTTTGATGGCAATGGTGGTGCATTCTCAATGAATGGCAGCAGTGGTGCCGCAGAAATCACCGGACTGGAAACCGGCGGTGCCATGACACTTTCGGCCTGGGTTCGCTTTGACGACTTCAGCCAGAGTTGGTCGCGGATTTTTGATTTCGGTAATGGCTCCGCAAACAACAATATTGTGCTGGCGCATAAGGGAACGACCAGTGATCTGGCATTCGAGATCTATGATGGTACTGGTTACCCTCCTGATGGCATGCTGACTATCTCTGACTTTTTCACGGCCGGGGAATGGATTCATGTAGCGGCTACCGTCGATAGCACCGGCATGATGAAGGTTTACAAAAATGGTGATCTGGCCGGAGAAGTGCAGGGTGTTGTTCCTCCGGAAATGGCTCGTGGCAATAATTATATTGGTAAAAGTCACTGGGGGGCTGATGGCTATTTGGATGGTGCAATCGATGAAGTGGTGATCGCGCCGGAAGCTTTCAGTGCTGATCAGGTTCAGGCTCTTTATCAGGCTGGTTCAATTGATAATCTGCTGGCAGATGGTTTCCATATTGAAGAGAACAGTGCCAATGGTTCTGTTGTTGGCAGTGTCAGTGCGGCTGATATTGATGGCGATAACCTGACATATAGTTTGACTGACGATGCGGGTGGCCGGTTTGAAATTGACAGTGCTACCGGGCAAATCCGGGTGCTGGATGGCTCCGGATTAAACCATGAAGCCAATGATGCTCATACCCTTACTGTTCAGGTATCTGATGGTGAACTGACGGACAGTCGTGATTACACCATCTATATCACTGATATCAATGATGCGCCGGTAGTGGCTACTGCGGTGACAGATGCAGCAGTTGAAGACAGCAGCCTATTTACTGTGGACCTGTTACAACATGCTTCCGATGAAGATGGCGACACTCTGAGTGTCACTAACTTCACCATGACCAGCGGTGATATGTCCGGTGTGTCGCACAGCGGCAACCAGATTACGATTGATCCTGGTGTCTATGACAGTCTGGGAGATGGTCAGGTTGAAACACTGGTCTTTGATTACGATATTACCGACCCTGATGGTGCAACTGTCAGTCAGACTGCACAGGTCACCATAACCGGCACTAATGATATTCCTGAGATTACAGCAGGTGGAGTGCTGGCCTATACCGAGAATCAGGGTGAGGCGGCCGTTGATTCTGCACTGACCTTAACGGATGTGGACTCGGCCACACTGCAAAGTGCAACAGTTTCTATCAGCAGTAACTTCTCAGCTTCAGAAGATCAGCTTGATTTCACAGACCAGAATGGCATCAGTGGTAGCTGGGACAGTGCCAACGGCACACTGACGCTGACAGGTTCTGCATCGGTTGCTGATTATCAGGCAGCCCTGCGCTCTATCACTTACCAGAACAGTTCCGAGTCACCAGATACATCACCCCGAACAGTCAGTTTTGAAGTATCGGACGGGCTGGGATCCAGTGCTGTTCGGACTTCGCAAATCAATATTACAGCCGTCAATGATGCGCCTGTCGTCGCCGAAGATATTGCTGAAACGCTGGCTGAAAACAGTGCTGCACATACGGTTAATCTACTGGCTGGTGCCAGTGATGTGGATATAGGGGATGTGCTGGGTGTGGTCAATCTGGCCCGGGTCGGTGGCAATGCTGTTGGCATTACTGCTGATGGCAACAACCTCCAGATTGATCCGGATGCCTATGATTATCTGGCAGATGGCCAGACTGAAGTCATCCGTTATGAATATGATATTGCCGACGGTAATGGCGGCTCGGTTAGCCAGCAGAGCACAATTACCATTACGGGTAGCAACGACCAGGCTGTTATCAGTGGTGTTGATACCGGCAGTGTGATAGAAGATATCAGTGTCAGCAGTGATCAGATTAGTACCAGTGGCACACTGACAATCGATGATCTCGATACGGGTGAAGAGCAGTTTACGCCTGTGACTCTGAATGGCAGTTATGGTGATCTGACCCTGAATGCTGCGGGTCAGTGGAGTTGGAGTGGCAATAATACCCAGAGTGCTATTCAGTCACTGGGAAGCGGTGACTCATTACAGGATGCGTTCTCGGTTACCTCGGTTGATGGTACATCGCATACCATTACAGTCACGATCAATGGCACGAATGATGCGCCGGAAATCACAGCCGGTTCGACACTGGCCTTTACCGAGAATGACTCTGCTCAGGTTGTAGACAGTTCAATCACGCTCAGTGATGCAGATCATACGATGCTTGATGGAGCCACTGTCTCCATCAGCAGCCAGTACACTTCAGCGGAAGATCGGCTCGACTTCACCAGTCAGAATGGCATTAGTGGCAGCTGGAATTCTACAACGGGAACGTTGACGCTGAGCGGCAGCGCATCGGTTGCTGATTACCGGACTGCACTTAGAAGTATCACCTATTCCAATAACTCAGAATCGCCTAATACCTCAGCCAGAACAATTTCTTTTACTGTTACTGATGGCGAAGATGCCAGTCAGGCTGCTACCAGTACGGTCACCGTCGCAGCGGTCAATGATCGCCCTGAAGATATCTCCCTGTCCGGTTTAACTGTTTCTGAAAACAGCCCCGGAGCGGTTGTTGGTACCCTGTCTGTTACTGATCCTGATGCAGGTGATACCCACACCTTTATCGTTGATGACCTGGATTTTGAAGTCACCGATGATTATCGGCTGAAGCTGAAAGATGGTCGCTCTCTTGATCACGAAGCTGGTAACCGGGAAATCGAAGTCAGTGTTTTTGATGCCAGTGGTTTGAGCTATGTGGAGAACTTCACCATTCAGGTGCTGGATGTTAATGAAGATCCCACGGTTGCCAGTGACGTGCAGGAGAGTGGCGTCGAAGATAGTGGTCTGTTCACCGTTGATTTGCTGGAAGGTGCATCGGACCAGGATGTTGGTGATGTGTTGTCAGCCAGCAATATTACTCTGGTCAGCGGTAATGACTCCGGCGTCAGCATCAATAGTAATTCCCTGTCTGTCGATTCCAGTGCCTATGACTACCTGCCGGATGGTGACACTGAAACCATCACTTATCAGTATGAAGTGGTTGATGGTAATGGTGGCAGTGTTTCCCAGACTGCGACTATTACCCTGACGGGTACCAACGACGGTGCTTTGGTCTCAGGTACCGATACTGCGACAGTCAGTGAAGATGCAGCCCCAACGCTGACAGTGACGGGTAGTCTGGATATTGTCGATGCTGATACCGGTGAAGCTGTTTTCAATGCTGAAACCATCAGCGGCAGTTACGGTGATCTGACAATTAATACAGCCGGTAGCTGGAGCTACTCTGCAGACAATACTCAGAGTGCGATTCAGGAACTGGGTGACGGGGATAGTCTGACCGACACACTGACAGTCACCACTGCTGATGGCTCAACCCACACTATTACGATCACGATCGCAGGCACCAATGATGTGGCCGTGATCACGGGTGCTGATACCGATACAGTCACTGAAGATGCGTCAGCCACCCTTATTGCCAGCGGCAATCTCAATATTTCGGATACAGATTCAGGAGAAGCTGTTTTTACAGCTGAAACCGTAAGTGGCAGTTACGGTGATCTGACAATCAATGCAGGTGGAAGCTGGAGTTACTCTGCCAGCAGCAATCAAAATGATGTTCAAGCGTTGGGAGACGGAGACACCCTGACCGATAGTCTTGTTGTATCCAGTGTGGACGGAACACAGCATACGATTACTGTCACTATTTCAGGTACCAATGATGTTGCGGTGATATCCGGCACAGATACTGCCACGCTGACAGAAGGTAGCGCTGCAACACTGTCTGCCAGCGGCAGCCTGAATATTGCTGATACTGACACCGGAGAAGCGGCCTTTAACGCTGAAACCATCAGTGGCAGTTATGGTGACCTGACGATTAGTGCTGGTGGAAACTGGAATTATTCGGCGAATAACAGCCAGAGTGCGATTCAGGCCCTGGGTGATGGCGATGCCCTGACTGAAACCATCACCGTAAACTCATTGGACGGAACAGCTCATGACATTGTTATCACGATAACCGGTACCAATGATTCTGCAGTAATTTCAGGGCTTGATGCTCGCACCGTAACGGAAGATGAAGCTGTAACCCTGACGACCAGCGGCACGCTGAATATAACAGACACAGATTCCGGTCAGGAGTCATTCACTGCTGAGACGGTGAATGGCAGTTATGGTGATCTGGTTATCAATGCCTCCGGTGTCTGGTCCTACAGCGCCAACTCCTCCCAAGCTGATATTCAGGCACTGGGTGACGGCGATACGCTGACAGATACGCTGACCGTAAGCAGTACGGACGGCACCCCTCACAATATTACTATCACCATTGCCGGAACTAATGATGCAGCTGTTATCTCGGGAACAGATACAGCTGTACTGACTGAAGATGCTGCAGCTTCGTTGACTGCCAGTGGCAGCCTCAATATTACGGATACCGACACCGGTGAGTCGGCGTTTAATGCTGAAGTCATCAATGGCAGCCACGGCAGCCTGACGATCAATACTGCTGGTGACTGGAGCTATACAGCTGACAACAGTCAAAGTGCGATTCAGGCACTGGGCAGTGGTGATTCTCTGACAGAGACCATTACGGTCACCGCACTGGACGACACACCTCACGATATTGTCATCACGATAAATGGTACCAATGATGCAGCTGTTGTCAGTGGCGTTGATGCTCGTACTGTTCATGAAGATGCAGGTAGTCAGCTAACCGCCAGTGGTGTGCTGGTGGTTACTGATGTTGATGCCGGCGAAGCAACATTTACTCCTGGCACCATCAATGGCAGCTATGGTTCGCTGACAGCAGGCACCGACGGCAACTGGAGTTATACGGCAGACAATACTCAGTCAGCTATTCAGCAGCTGGGTGATGGTGACACACTGACCGATACTCTGACTGTTACGACAGCTGATGGCACCACCCATGACATCACGATCACTATCGCCGGAACCAATGATGCTGCCGTGATCAGTGGTACAGACAGTGCAGTGGTTAATGAAGATGGTGCCGCGACGCTGACTGCATCCGGCAGTCTGAATATTGCTGATACCGATACGGGTGAAGCCTCCTTCAATGCTGAAACCGTTAATGGCAGTTATGGCGACCTGACCATCGATACCAGCGGAAACTGGAGTTACAGTGCAGATAACAGTCAGGGGGTAATTCAGGCGCTGCAGGATGGTGAAAGCCTGACCGAGACCCTGACAGTCTCAGCTTTGGACGGCACAACTCACATCATTACTGTCAGAATTGACGGTACTAATGATGCGGCCGTCATTGGTGGTACCGACTCTGCCACACTGCTGGAAGATATCAATATTGATGACCAGAACGATCTGGTGGCCAGTGGGCAGCTTTCAGTAACAGACAATGATGGTAACGAAGCTTCTTTTACTGCAGAAACAATCACAGGCAGTTATGGCAGTCTGACCATTACCGCGAATGGCAACTGGAGTTATACCGCTAATAACAGTCAGGCAGTGATCCAGCAACTGCCGGAAGGCGATACGCTAACAGAAACTATCAGTGTCAGTGCTATGGATGGCACAACTCATCAGATTACCCTGACGCTGGAAGGGGTAAATGATGGTGCGGTAATTGGTGGCGTTGATACCGCAACTATCACCGAGGACAGCGCTGCCACCTTGCAAGCCAGTGGTAGCCTCACCATTGCAGATACTGATACCGGCGAAGCCGCCTTTACTGTTGAAACCGTAAGAGGTAATTACGGTGATCTGGTTATGGCGGCCAACGGCGACTGGAGCTATTCGGCACCCGGCAATCAGAGTGTTATTCAGCAGCTGGCTGCGGGTGATCAACTAACTGACATCATTACTGTACGGGCTCTGGACGGCACCCAGCATGATATTACCGTTACTATAAACGGTACCAATGATGCTGCTGTTATTGGCGGTACAACTGCACGCTCTGTTACCGAAGATGATGTTAATGCCCAGAATGAGCTGACGGTCAGTGGGTCTCTGTCGGTTACTGATACGGATACCGGTGAAGCGGCGTTTACAGCAGGCAGTCAGAATGGAAGTTATGGCTCTCTGGTTATTGATAGCAGCGGTAACTGGAGCTATACCGCAGACAATACTCAGACCGCTATCCAGCAGCTGGGCAATGGCGATAGCCTTGAAGAACAATTCACAGTCACTTCACTGGATGGCACTTCCCAACAGATCACGGTTACTATCAACGGTACCAATGATGCTGCTGTTATTGGCGGTGCTGAAACCGGAGCAATAACCGAAGACAGTGCGGTAACCCTTACAGCATCCGGTGCCCTGACCATCACCGATACGGATACCGGAGAAAGTAGCTTCAATGCCGCTACGATCAGTGGCAGCTATGGTGATCTGACGATCGATACCTCTGGTAACTGGAGCTATTCAGCCAACAGTTCCACTGCAGCAATTCAGGCTCTGGGTGATGGTGATGTACTGACCGATGTGATTGCTGTTGCCGCGCTTGACGGAACGGCTCATACCGTCACTGTGACAATCAATGGTACTAATGACGTCGCTGTTATTGGCGGTGTTGATGCCGGTGCTGTTACTGAAGACAGTGCAGCAACCCTGACCGCATCCGGCTCCCTGACGATTTCTGACGCTGATACCGGTGAAACACTGTTCAACGATGGCAGTCAGAATGGCACCTATGGCTCATTTACCATAGATAGTAACGGTAACTGGAGTTATTCCGCAGATACCAGCCATGCAGATATTCAGGCACTGGGAAATGGCGACAGCCTTGAAGAACAATTCAATGTTGCATCGCTGGATGGTACTTCACATCAGGTCACGGTCACTATCAATGGCTCCAATGATGCTGCGGTTATCGGTGGTGTAGATACCGGTGTAGTGACTGAAGACAGTGCGGCAGCCCTGACAACATCTGGCACCCTGACAATTACTGATACGGATACCGGCGAAAGCAGTTTCAATGCAGCTACGGTTACTGGCAGTTATGGTGATCTGACCATTGATACCTCTGGTAGCTGGAGTTACTCGGCAAACAGCTCCCAGACTGATATCCAGACACTGGGAGATGGCGATTCACTGACAGAAACGATTGTCGTTGCCGCCCTGGACGGTACGGCACATACAGTGACGATTACTATCAACGGTACCAATGACAGTGCTGTTATTGGAGGTGTTGATACCGGTGCGGTTACGGAAGACAGTGCAGCAACATTAATGACTTCAGGAACGTTAACAGTTTCTGATACGGATACCGGCGAAGCCCTGTTCACTGGTGGCAGCCAGAATGGTTCCTATGGAACCCTGACTATTGCCAGTAACGGTAACTGGAATTATTCCGCGGATAACAGCCAGCCGGCAATTGCAGCACTGGATGATGGTGACACCCTGACAGAGACCTTCACCGTCACCTCATCTGATGGCACATCGCACGATATCGTCATCACCATTCATGGGACCAATGATGCACCCACAGTTGATGCCGGTATCAGCGACCAGACTGCGGTCGAAGAGCAGGCTTTCAGTTTTCAGGTGCCGGCTGAAGCTTTTGCTGATGTTGAAGGGGATATTCTCACTTACACCGCAACACTGAGCGATGGCAGTGATCTGCCGGACTGGGTTACCTTTGATCCGGCCACCCGGACATTCTCCGGAACACCGGATGACCCTGATCTTGGCAATTTGATGATCAGGGTAACGGCCAGTGATGGCGATCAAAGTATCTCTGCCCAGTTCAGAATTGCCGTTACAGCAGTGAATGATGCCCCTGAAGTCAGTGCAACACTGAATAAAACTACTGATGAAGATGTCAGTCTCACACTGACCGAAGCCCAGATGCTTGAGCATGCTGCAGATATCGATGGTGATGTCCTGTCAGTGCAAAATGTTCGGGTAGAAAGTGGCAGTACAACGGTTACAGATAATGGAGACGGAACCTGGACATTTATACCGGCAGAAGACTGGTCCGGTGTCAGCCAGATAGCGTTTGATGTTTTTGACGGCACGGTAACCGCCCCCGGATCACTGCAGCTGACCGTTGATGCCAAGGCAGATCTCCCGATTACTACCGTCAATGGAAATGCCGACCAGTACTATGTTCAGTCCCCGGAAGACACAGCTATTCCACTGAATATCAATGTGGCACTGGGCGATACCGACGGATCAGAAACACTCAGCGTAGTGATGGATCTGGTACCTGCGGGGGCAGTATTGAGTGATGGTGTAAACACTGTGACCTCGGATGGCAGTCAGATCGATATCAATGGCTGGGATATGGCCAATATGGTTCTGACACCTCCTCCGAATCGGGAAGATGATTTCTCTGTTTATGTTATTCCTACCGCAACAGAAGCATCGAACGGAGATAGTGTCCCATATCCGTACCACATTCGAATTGATATTCAGCCTCAGAATGATGCAGCTGTGATCGGTGGTGTTGATACCGGAACAGTGACTGAAGATAACTTCAGCAGTTATGGTCCTCTGGGTCAGCAGGAGCTGATTGCCGACGGGGCTCTGACAATTTCGGATATTGATACCGAAGCCAGTTTTGTAGCTGAAACACTGACTGGATCATATGGCCAGCTGACGATCAACAACAGCGGTCAGTGGGAGTATGTTGCGGATTCAAGGTCCTCAACCATTCAGGCTCTGGGTGTCAGCGAGACACTGGATGATACTTTCACAGTCAGCGCTGTAGATGGCACGACGCATGATATTACTGTCACCATTCAGGGTGCCAATGACCAAGGTAGTGGTGCTCCGGTTTATCTGGGTACGTTGGCAGAAGATAACAGCCTGATCATTCACGAATCTTCCATTTTGAATGCTGTTTCTGATCCCGATGGAGACACGCTTACACTGAGTAATATTGCACTGCCAGGTGGTGGGCACACTATTACCAATAATAACGATGGTACCTGGACTCTGACTCCCGCTCCTGACTACAACGGCATGTTGGAAATGTTGTATGTCGTCAGTGACGGCACTCCGGGTTACGAAGTTAATAATCTGGTGCGGGTGAATGTCACCGCTGTTGCTGATACCGCGGTGATCTCCGGTGACGATACTGCTTCAGTTAATGAAGACAGTGCAGCAACCCTGACCGCTTCCGGGGTTCTGAATGTTGTTGACCCTGATGCCGGAGAGGCAGGTTTTACCGCAGAAACTGTAAATGGCAGTTATGGCTCTGTGACAATCGATGCTGCCGGAAACTGGAGCTACTCGGCAGACAATACCCAGATTGCAATTCAGGCTCTGGGGACCGGTGATCATCTCACTGACACCGTGATTGTGAGATCAATTGATGGCACAACCCGGGATATTACAATCACCATCAACGGTACCAACGATGGTCCGGTTGTCGGTGCTGCAATTGAAAGCACCACCAGTGAGGATACCAGTCTTGTTCTGACACAGGCTCAGTTACTGGCCAATACAGCTGCAGATATTGAAGGTGACACCCTTACTGTCAGCAATGTCCGAGTTGCCTCGGGGCAGCTAACGCTGAGTGATAATGGTGACAGCACATGGACAGTAACACCGGATAGTGACTGGGGTGGTAGCGGCCAGTTGTTGTTTGATGTCTCTGATGGGCAGGCCACCGTTACCAGCCAGGTTAATGTCACTGTCGATGCTGTTGCAGATACGCCGACAATTGATCTGCAGCCGTCTGAACAAGTGACGGCCATGGATTTTGAAAGTGGCAGTCTGGAAGCCGGTTGGAGTTCCGAAAATACGCCTGAAATCAACGATGCCAGCGTCTACAGTGTGACGGATTCATCTGGCGGCAATGGCAAAATTCTGGACCTGGATGACGATGAGGGCGCTGCGGCTTCAACGACCGATGCTCTGCGCTATACGGTCGATACCAGCGATGGTTTTGATCATGAAATAACCTTTAAAGTGCGTTCACGCCCGGGAGCCAGCAATACCAGCGAAATGGAAGTTGTCTGGAATGGTGAGGTACTGCAGACAATAGACCCAACCGGCTCATGGGAATTCATGACTCTTCGTCTGCCAGCCCTTGCAGCATCCAGTGGTGTTCTGGAACTACGGGAGCTCTCTTCCCAGAATGATGATTACGGTGCGCTGCTTGATGATATAGCCATCAACAAGCTGAACATTATCAGTGCCACGGAAGATACCGATTTTGATTTTAGTCTTTCGGCTGCGCTGAATGATCTTGATGGCTCTGAATCATTATCGGTATCGCTGTCAGGGATTCCGGCAGGCTATATCCTGACTGATGGTTTGAATACCGAAGCCTCCTCCGGCGCCACGATTGATATATCGGACTGGGATTTAGCTGGTTTGTCGCTTGCGCCAGCAGCCAATGCCAACAGTGACTTCACAATTACGATTACAGCTACCGCAACAGAGCCTTCCTCCGGTGATACTGCAACCACAACGCAAAGTATTCAGGTCGAAATGCAGGCTGTTAACGATGCGGCAGTTATCAGTGGTGATGACAGTGGCGCAGTGACTGAAGATGCCGCATCAACACTGACGGCAACCGGGAAACTGGATATTACTGATGTTGAAACCGGAGAAGCGGTATTTAATGCGGAAACCGTCAATGGTATCTACGGCACACTGACCATCGATACGGCCGGTAACTGGAGTTACAGCGCAGACAACACCCGGAGCGATATTCAGCAGCTGGCTCAGGGGGCAGCGCTGACAGAAACCCTGACTGTTTCATCAATAGACGGTACCACCCACCAGATTGGAATTACCATCAATGGTACGGATGATGCGCCGGTAGCTTCCGGTGTTGATCTTGGGCAGTTTGATGAAGACACCACCTTTACTGTGACAGAGGCCATGCTGCTGGCCAACGCTTCGGATATTGATGGTGATACTCTGAGTGTGAGTGCTGTGACTCTGGCTGATTCGTCTCAGGGAACACTGGTTGATAACGGTAATGGAACCTGGAGCCTGACGCCGGCTGAAAACCTGAGTGCTGAAAATGTTGCACTGAACTTTACGGTATCTGATGGCAGTTCTGGCGATGAGGCTTCAGCTACTGCGGTTATTGATATTACTGCTATTGCAGATGCGCCTGATGTGTCTTTTAGCGGGGCTGATGACTATAGCACTGACCCGGTTACTGTTTTTCAGAACGGTGGTATCCATAGCTATAACCTGCAGGGTTGGAGTGTGAGCGGTAGTCTCTATGACTTGTGGGATGGCCGGGCTTCCACGGGTGTCTCCACGGGGCTTAATGCCGGTACCAGCATCAGCCGAACGATTGATACCTCCGATAGTGATGTCGAAAATTATACCTTTGAAGTAGAAAGCCGTATTTGGGGTACGCTGGAAATTGTCTGGGGTGGAAATGTTGTGGCGACCACAACGACAGGCTGGAACAGCTTCTCCGACCGTACCTTCACTCTTCCGGCAACAGGTGATGCCAGTACGGAGCTGATGCTGCGCTATCCATCGGGTTCCGGACAGACCTATCCTGCCTTTATAACGGCACCGAAGCTGATTGCCAACGTTAACGACTATGCCAGCCCGCAGTACAACACTGATGAAGATACTGCTGTTGCCATTAACCTTTCAGCGGAACTAACTGATCAGGATGGATCAGAAACACTGGGTGTGGTGCTGGGTAATATTCCTTCCGGGACAACGATCAGTGATGGTACCAATTCTGAACTGGTCACCAGTGGTACGCTGGATATTTCAGGCTGGAGTTACTCAACCCTGAGCCTGCTGCCACCGGCGAACAACCATGATGATTTCGATCTTTCTCTGACTGTGACTGCAACAGAGGGAAATGGTGAAGAGTCGGTTATTAATTCGACTATTGCTGTTTCGGTCACGGCTGTTGATGATGCTCCGATTGCCGGCACAGTAGATCTTGGCCTCTCAGATGAAGATACGGCATTCACTATTACTGAAGCAATGTTGCTGGCGAATGCTTCAGATGTCGATGGTGACAGCCTTACCGTCACAAATGTGGCGCTACAGGATTCAGCACATGGCTCTCTGACAGACAACGGGAACGGAACCTGGACATATACACCAACAGAGCATTTCCACGGCAGCGATGTTGCTTTCAATTTTACGGTCACTGACGGCTCAAGTGGTGATGAGGTAACAGCTACAGCAACACTGGATGTAACTGCTGTTGATGATGATGCCGTCGTTACTAACCCGATAGCAGATCAGTCGGTAAATGAGGATACGGCCTTCAGCTTTGAGGTACCGGCCAATACATTCAGCCATGGTGATGGCGATACGCTGGATTATCAGGCAAGTCTGGCTGATGGCTCTGATTTACCGACATGGCTGGCATTTGATTCTCAAACCCGAATATTTTCCGGTACCCCGGATAACGATGATGTAGCCTCTCTCAGTCTGAAAGTAACCGCGATTGATGAGGATAATGAAACCACTGATGCGTTGTTCAATCTGGTGGTTAATAACGTCAATGATTCCCCGTCTCCGGTTTTTGCCGAATCAGGTGGCCTTGTTTCAATTGAAGCAGAGCACTTCAGCAGTAATGTTGGTCGTAGTGGTAATGCCTGGGTTATTGAAAATGATGGTAGTGCATCCGGAGGGCAGCAGGTAAACACCTCGAACGATAATGCCGATGGCTTTGATACTGGCTATACCGGTGTCAGCTCTGAACTGACCTATGATATCCAGTTCGAAACTGCCGGCACTTATTATGTTTGGCTGCGGGGCGATGCGCCCGATGGCAGAAGTGACAGTGTTCATATCGGCCTGAATGGTGAGGCGGTGGCTACCGGATCACGGATTGATTTCAGTGAAAGTGGTCACGACTGGGCTGGTGACAGAATGGATAGTGCTGGCCGTGTCACAATCGATGTTGACGCACCGGGTGTTCACCAGCTTAATCTCTGGATGCGCGAAGATGGAACAGCAATCGATAAAATCGTCATTTCAGATGATGTCGATTATGTCCCGTCGGGATCAGGTCCGGTAGAGTCCACTTATGTTGGTTTCAGCGATCAGACAACAGCCGAAGAAAGTGCCTTCAGTTATACCCTCGATACCAATGCTTTCAGGGATCTGGATGGCGATACGCTGACTTACAGTGCTGAGCTGGTTAACGGTGATCCACTGCCGGCATGGCTGAGCTTTGATGAGGGTTCCCGAACATTCAGTGGCACGCCGGATGATCCGGATCTTGGAACCATTCAGGTGCGGGTTACTGCCAGTGACGACAATAGCAGTTCTTCTGCTGATTTTGCCCTTACAGTTACCGGTGTTAATGATGCACCCAATGAGCCTGCTGCCGTTATTGACCAGATTGACTTTGTCTGGGGTGGCAGCTCTATCTCTGACAAAAATGCTGCATCCTATGAGTTGCCGGAAGATTTTCAGCTGGGTGGTTCGGTCTGGTTAACTAAAACTGACGGCGGCTATGGAAAAGGGGTCAAGGTACAGATCTCTGATAATCAGGATGGAACTGTCAATATCATCGTTCTTGAAGCCAAATACACGGGGCTTGGCACCTGGAACGGCTTGTCTGGCGAACAGAAGGCTACCTACTTTGAAAATGCTGGAACACAGCAGAGTGTTGCGACTTCTAATTCTCAGGGTGGCTATGGCATCAGTGAAATAGCCATCAATGAGGGACCCGCCGTTTCAGGGTTTATTGATACGGTAAACGGCAAGGATCTGGCGCCATTCTCCATCGCTGAGAACAGTGTAGACAGCACGGTGATTGGCAAGGTTACCGCGACAGATGTTGATGGCGATAATCTCACTTACAGTCTGAGTGATGATGCGGGTGGTCGTTTCAGTATCAATAGCTCAACCGGTGAAGTTTCAGTGGCTGATGGCTCTCAGCTGGATTACGAATCTCAAGCTTCTCATACCATTACAGTCGAGGTGAGTGATGGCCAAACCACTTCTACGCAGGATTATACGATCCAGCTGGAAGATGCTAATGATGCTGCCATTATCTCAGCAGTGGAAACCAGAGCTGAAGACTTCAACAACCTGACAACAGGTGACCTGAATGGTCAGGATGGCTGGATAACAGAACAAACCAGTGCCGTACCAATGGAAGTGACCAGTTCCGGACAGGATGGTACTTCTGCACTCTGGTTTAATCAGGTTTCAGCTTCTGCCAGTGCCTCGAAACTGAATGAAATTCCCGATCTGAGTAATGCACAGTTATTTGCCTTTGAAGTTGATATGGGCAAAAACTGGTGGGGCACCCAGGTTGGTATCGGTGCTGATAACAA
The DNA here is from genome assembly GCA_947387575.1 of Spongorhabdus nitratireducens. Classification (GTDB taxonomy): domain Bacteria; phylum Pseudomonadota; class Gammaproteobacteria; order Pseudomonadales; family Endozoicomonadaceae; genus CANDOC01. The sequence continues at coordinate 125,378 of CANDOC010000007.1, read as the reverse complement.
CAGTGATGGCAAGATAGGTCGTACTGATAATGAACTGGCTATTGCTGTCAGGGCATCGGATCACAATGATCAGCTGCAGCTTTTACTCGCAGATGGTTCCACTCAGACCGTTGCCTTCCCGGCTGCTGATGGTGGTGGCTGGGCACGCTACAGAGTAGAGGTAGATTTGACGGCAAATAATGGTGAAGGTGCTGTTACCGTCAAATACAAGGATCTTTCCGCAGGGGATACTGACTGGAATACAGTATCCGGTCTGGAAAATATAAACGCCCAGCTCAATGCGTCCGGCGCAGACCATACCAATCCGGATAACTGGAATGGGGTGTTTATTCTGGGAGATGGTCAGGGTGTCAGAGTCGATAATCTGACACTCGAGACTCACAGTACTCCAGGTAGTGTCAGTATTCAGGAAGATGCAGAACTAAGTGGCAACAATCTGGTCAGGGTTGGACAGTTGATTGCGACTGATCAGGATGCAGGCGAGAGCAGCTTTAATGCCGAAACCCTGTCTGGTACTTATGGTTCCCTGACAATTGATAGTTCGGGTAGCTGGACTTATACCGCAGATAATACTCAATCCGCAGTCAGAGCTTTGGGTGCTGGTGACCAGCTTACAGACACAATTAGTGTTTCAACCGTCGATGGCACCACTCACGATATTACAATCTCCATCAATGGAGTAAATGATGCTCCGGCACCTGTAGCTGACAGTGATATCGGGAATGCGACGGTAGCAGGCGCTGCAGTGACAGGAACAAGCTCGGTACTGGCAAATGATACTGATGAAGAAGGTGACAGCCTCTCTATTACCGGTGTTAATGGAGTATCAGTATCCGGCTCAACGGTTATTTCTGGTCAGTATGGTGAATTAACGATCAGCCCAGATGGAAACTGGACATATAACCCTGCTGACCTGGATCTTGATTCTGATCTGATTGCCCACTGGACCTTCAATGAATCGAGTGGTTCAACAGCAACCGACATTGCAGCCAGTGATGCCGATGCCAATGATGGCCTGTTGAAGCACAATGCGACGTTTGTCAGCGGTGGTGTTGACGGTAATGCTGTGCAGTTTGACGGCAATGAAGCAATTGTCGAACTGGTTGATTCAACTGAGCTGAATACTCATACCGAAAATAAAAGCCAGCGCACAATAAACTTCGAGTTCAAGCTCGACAGTGATAACGATCTCAGTGGCCGCCAGATTCTTTATGAAGAAGGTGGCGGTACCAACGGTTATAACCTCTACATCGATAACGGCACGCTTTATGTTGGAGCCTGGGCAGAAGGAAATGGCTGGTCAGGTACCTGGTTGAGTACAGATATCAGTGGCATGGATTCATCAGGCTGGCATCAGGTTGCTCTGGTTATGAACTCCGACAGTAACTCCCTGCAGGCTTATCTGGATGGGGTGCTGGTGGACTCAGGAAATGCTTCTGCGCCCATGAGAACCCATGGTGATGAGAGTGCCTTCGGCAGCATTTCATTGCATGACAATAACGGCAATATCACCCGGGGCAGCACCAAGTTCCATGATGGAATGGTGGATAATCCATCCGATGTTTACGGGTTTGATGGCCTGATCGATGAGGCCCGTATCTACGACCGGGCACTAACCGGACATGAGATAAATGCTCTCAGATACGAATTTGAAACCGGTACATTGCAGGATGTTTTCAGCTACACCGTCTCTGACGGTACTGACGATTCAACCTCGACGCTGACCATTGATGTAAACCGGGTTCCGGAGGCGCTGAGTGGTACGGCCAGCCTGGGTGAAGATGACGCAGCAATTGTTGGTCAGTTAACTGCGGTTGACCGTGATGCCGGAGAAATACTGACCTTCACTGTAGAAAATGACCCGGCTTCAGGCAGCCTGACGCTCAATTCAGATGGTAGCTATAGCTTTGATCCGGGCAATGATTTTCAGGATCTGGGGCAGGGTGAAACCAGAGATGTCACCTTCGATTACCGGGGCACGGATAGTCAGGGTGACTTCTCTACCAGCACAGTCACCATTACCGTCACGGGTGCTAATGATGTGCCGGTTCTGGCTGCCAGTCCGCTGATGGGTAATGTGACCGCAGCTTACAGTTTTACTGATAAGTCAGATCAATCTGGCAATGGCAACAATCTGACACTGAGTGGCAGCGCCACACTGGGAAGCGGTCACGGTGATTCCGGTACTGCATTTGAAATGAATGGCAGTAGTGGTGCCGGTGAAATCAGTGGGCTTACTACCGGCGGTTCCATGACCATTTCGACCTGGGTCAGATATGACAGTTTTAGCCAAAGTTGGTCACGGATCGTTGATTTTGGTAATGGATCAGCAAATAACAATATTTTATTGGCTCACCGAGGGACATCCAACGATCTGGGGTTTGAAGTTTATGATGGTGCCGGTTCACCTGCTGATGGTGTGCTTACCATTCCTGATTTTTTCACTGCAGGTGAATGGGTTCATATAACAGCTACCATTGATGACTCCGGCATGATGCGGGTGTACAAGAATGGCGATCTGGCAGGTGAGGCTCAGGGCGTTGTGCCTCCGGAAATGGTGCGCAATAACAACTATGTCGGTAAGAGTCACTGGGCTGACGGTTATCTGGATGGCGCTGTTGATGACCTTGCCGTGTTTGATACAGCGCTCGATGCTAACCAGGTCAAGTTACTGTATCAGGCTGACTCTGTGGATAACCTGGTCGGAGACGGCTTCCATATTGCTGAAAATAGTGCAAACGGGACTGCAGTAGCCACAGTTTCTGCGTCAGATGTCGACGCTGGAGACACCAGTTTTACATACTCTCTGACAAATGACGCCGGTGGTCGTTTTGCAATCAACAGTAGTACCGGTGAGATCAGTGTTGCTGATGGTTCGCTGCTTGATCATGAAGCCAGCCTGTCCCACACCATAACTGTCAGAGTTGAGGATGCCGGGTTAGCTGCCAGTACCCGTAGCTATACCATCTACCTGACTAATGCCAATGATGCCCCAACGGCAGCAGACAATACGTTATCAGTGGATGAGGATTCGACGCTGACACTTGCAGTGGCCGACTTCGGGTTTGCTGATCAGGATTCGCCAGACAGCCTCCAGCAGGTTCAGATTACCGAATTGCCTGCTAACGGTACATTGCAGCTTAATGGTGTTGCTGTTACTGATGATCAGGTTATCAGCAGGGCCGATATAGATGCCGGCTTGTTGACATTCACCCCCGAGAATAATGCTTCCGGCAGTGCTTATGCTGCGATGAGCTTTAAAGTCCATGATGGGACGGTTTACTCAGATAACCAATATAGCCTGACCTTTGATGTCAATGCCGTAGCGGATGCACCGGATCTACAGGTCAATAATCAGGACGGTAACGAGATCATTGATACTGTCCGCTATGATGCCAACTTTGGTCATGGTAATGCCGGTGGCAGCGGCTTTTATGATACTGCCAGTGGCGGTCCCTACAACTATGTACTGGGGACAAACTCTATTTCACCCCGACCGAGCATTACCAAAGCTTTCGATACGTCAGATCGAGAGAGTGGTGACTACTCAGTAGAGATTTCTCTGAAAGGTGGGCACTTCTGGACCGGAAGCAGCTACGACCGACCGAAGATTCATGTCTACTGGGATGGTGAACTGGTCAGCTCATTTACAGTACATACCAGCCATACCATGTTATCCACAGGGACGATCAACCTGCCGATACCGGACGGTGACAGTACCAATATGGAGCTGGTCAGAAGTGATGGTCACTATCTGGATATCTATGATCTGGTGTTTACCCAGCATGTTGTTGGTGAACCCTACTACAGCGTTGATGAAGATAATGCAGCACTGATTAATCTGTCATCACTGTTGACTGATACAGATGGTTCGGAGAGCCAGACAATTGCTGTTGCCGGGCTTCCTGTCGGTGCAGTGATCAGTGACGGTGGCGGTAATACGGTCACTGCAAGTGGTGCTGATGTGGATATCTCTGGTTGGGATATCACAGGCCTGTCGGTAACACCACCTCCTGATGCCACTGATAATTTCACGCTAAAAGTCACGACAACGGCTACCGAGTCAGCTAACAGTGACCAGTCATCGACCAGCCAGAATATTCAGATTCGAGTTCAGGCTGTAGATGATAACCCTGAGGCTCAGGACAACAGTCTGTTAATCGCCAGTGAAGGTCGTTATCACTTCAGAGCGGAAGACTTCAATTTCTCAGATGTGGATGCAGGAGATAGCCTCCAGTCCATTACTATAACTTCTCTGCCGGCATCCGGCAGTCTGACTCTTAATGGTGTAGCTGTTTCGGTTAATCAGGTTATCAGTCAATCAGATATACCCGGACTGTCTTTTGAGGCGCCTGAATCAGAGCTGAGCACCAGCAGCAGTTTTGGCTTTACAGTCAGCGATGGAGGTCTGTCCAGTGATCCTCAGACCTTTACCCTGAATATCAAGGGTACGACGGGTGATGCTGTTACTTCCATGAATTTCAATAATGGACTGGAATCCGGCTGGACATCGGAAAACAGCCTTGAAACTCACAGTGATGGCGGCCCGCTGGGCAGCTCCAACAGTGGTTCAAAGATTCTGGAACTGGATGCCGGAAGTGGTGGCTCTGCTGATGCGCTGTATTACACCCTGGATACCAGCCAGTCTCACGATCATGAAGTAAGCCTGTGGGTAAAAGAGCGTAGTGGCGGTTACAACGGATCTGATCATATCGAAGTCGTCTGGAATGGTAGTGTCATTCAAACCATTGATCCGGCAACCAGCTGGGAAGAAATCAAAATTACTTTGCCGGATACGAATCAGGCAACAACTCAGCTGGCTATAAGGGAGGCCAGTGGTCAGAACAACGGTGTAGGGCCTCTTATTGATGAAATCAGTATTCGACCGCTGGATGGTAATCAACTGGAAGGTGATGCAACGGCCAATATTATCGCCGGGTCGAATGCTGCTGAAACGATTACCGGTGCTGCCGGAAACGATATTCTGGTTGGTGATGATGTTCAGCAGGCAGTACCTGTTGAGCTGGATTCAGCGTTTATTACACAGGTCAGCCAAACATCACTACCCCCGGCTACAGGGCTGAAAGGGGAATTCTTTGATACCGGAATCGTTTTTGCCAGCCTGGGTCAGGCGGTTGATCTGCTGAATAACACCACACCCAAGGCGACTTTCACCGCTTCCGGATTTAACTATGTGAAATCTGACGGTACGCTGGCCGGCTTTCTGGGCAGTGATGCGTCCAGTCTTACCGGTCATGGTAATGCGTCTGATCAGACTTTTGCACTTAAATTCACCGGTTATATCCGTCTGGCAGCGGGAACCCACGATTTTAATGTGGCTTCGGATGATGGTTTTCACCTGAAAATAAATAATCAACTGGTGACGGAATACACAGCCCCTAGAGGGGTGGCAACCAGTTCAGGAAACTTTACGGCGCCGCAGGACGGCTTGTATGAAGTTGAAATGGTTTACTGGCAAGGTAATGGTGGTGCCGATTTAAATATCACCAGTAGTTCTGCTGGAAATCTCCAGTTCTATGAATTCTTGCCCGCAGGAGCAGAACAGGTTTCGGGGCAGGATTATTATGCTTTGCCAACACCTGACATTACGGTTGATGTTGCTGACGGGGTGACGCTTTCTGCCGGTACCAATAACAGTGACGGTACATGGACGCTCAAAGGCTCGGACCTGAGTGGGCTGACCATGAGTGGCTCCGGTAATAACTGGGATGACAGCCTGACTTTCAGCGCAACCAAGCAAACCAAAAGGTCAGTTGCGATAGCCGATGCCAGCTTTGAAAGTGTCGGTGTAATGAGTGATGGTGGTTATGTTCATTATCCGAGTGCCAGTGCATGGAGTTTCAATAAAGGGACTGGCTATGATGACGGTATCCATGATTTCGATCTGATTGCATTCAATGACCAGTCATCCAATGCCTCTGGCGAACAGGCAACCGAAGGCTATAACGCTGCATTTATCAACAGTGATGGTGGCTCCATAACCCAGACTCTGAGTGAAAGCTTTGGTCGTAATACCAGCTACCAGTTGCAGGTTGATATCGGTAACCGAAAAGATCAGGCCGGGCTGGGTGATTATGAAGTCAGGATCAAGGCTGGTGGTGTCATACTGGCCAGTAACGGTTCAGTCACTCCGGCTGAAGGTGAGTACGAAACACTGACCCTGAATCTTGATGGTGCTTCCATTGGTGCTGATTCCGCTGCAATTGGCCAGCCGCTGGTCATCGAACTCTATAAAACCAGTGGTACCCAGATTGTCTTTGATAATGTTCGTATGACAGCCACTACAACAGAGTCGGTGGCGCAGGAAACAGTGAACACTAATCAGAGTGACCTGATTGCCGGTGGTGAAGGCGATGATATTCTTACCGGAGGTCACGATAGCGATGTATTTACCTGGTACCTCGGGGATGAGGGAACAGCAGGCGATCCTGAAGAGGATACCATTACCGACTTCCATGTCGGGCAGCAGGGTGATGTGCTGGATCTGAGAGATCTTCTGGTAGATGAAGAGTCCAATGCACTGGATCAATATCTGCATTTTGATGTCCATGATGGTGATACCACAATCGAAGTCAGCAATGCTGCAGGTGGCGATGTCACCCAGAAAATCACTCTGGAAGGTGTGGATTTATCCTCATACGGATCATCTGATACGGATATAATCAATCAGCTGCTGAGTGACGGTAATCTGCAGGTCGATTAAAACAAGAGGTTGTATATGCGCTTGCCGGAAAATCCTGAAGTATTGATTATGGGGCATCCACTGCTGTTTGAGATGCAGCCGGAAGTGGCAACTGCAGATATCCTGACGGATGAGTTTCAGCACAACCTGCAGGTGATGGAACAAAGCCATATTGATCAGATTGGTGTTGGCCTTGCATCACCACAGATCGGCTGGGGTGTGAGAGTGTTGACCATTGGTATTTCCGAAGCTAACCGACAACGCTATCCCGCGGCACCGGATATTGATTTTCAGTACTGGATCAATCCGCGAATCGAAGTCAAAAGTGATGAAACATCCTGGGGCTGGGAAGGCTGCCTGTCACTACCTGGAGTGCGTGGTTGGGTTCAGCGCCATCACAGGATTGAGGTCTCTGGATTCAATGAGCGTGGTGAACCGATAGAAAAAGCGATGGAAGGGTTTGAAGCAAAAGTCTTCCAGCATGAATTTGATCATCTGGATGGTATTTTGTTTACCATGCGGATTGATGATCCGGGGCTGATCATTCCCAATGAAGCCATCTTCAAACAGGATGAGTGGGCAGATGACTGGCCAACCGCTGCCGCCCGTAATTCACCTCGGGGTGCGCTCTCTCCTGTCCGCTAAACCTTTGCAAGAACTCAAAACATAACGACTCCTAGAAAATGGAGTCGTCGTCATCGTCATCATTGATCAGGCGGGTAGTATCATCAGCTGCTTCCCGCAGCTCTTCACGATACCGACGACGATTAAGCAGCTTGGTCTGTACCGGAACGGGAAGCTCGGTAAACTGCATGATCTGCTTGTCTATCAGCAGGTCAATAACGTCTTCAAGTACCCGGATAAATTCGGCGTCGGTCTCCTGCATGACCTTGTTGCCGAGTACCGGGTTATTCTGCATAAAAGCGTGCAGGGCTTCGTCATCCAGCTCAACGGCTTCCCAGTCGTTGCTGACCGGATGTTCGGATACGGCATTAATTTTTCCCTGCTCGTCCTTGAGCACGTAAAGCATGGTGTGATCCTTTTTAATGCTTCCTCATTATTGAATGATAGGCAGACTTTGCAGCATCTGACGTAATAATATGCGCGACTGCTCATATAAATCGTCGCCAGGCTTGCCTTCGCTGCTGCTGGTGGTACTGACCAGCTTGCTGTTATCAGCCACATTCAGCACATCCAGTGTCAGGGCAACGACCGGTTTGCCATCATCATTAATTTCCCAGCGATCAATGGTGCCACCAAAGGCATATTTGACCTGATGCTGTTCAGCCCACTGGCGGCTGTTTTGAATACGGTGTGCCTGAGATAGCAGGTAAGTTGTAGAAGACACTTCGGTTGCCGGAGGCAGTTCCAGATTCTTGATACCCTGAGCTGGAGCCAGCACGGTCAGCATGCGTTGAACCTGATCGGTTGCTTCATCATTTTCTACATGACCGTAAAAGGGATAGATGGTCCAGCTGGCTTTGGCATCAGGTAATGGTGGTGCACTGCTACAGGCTGTGAGCAACAGGACGAAAAATGTCAGAAATGAAGCGAAGGATATTTTTTTCATGGCTTCAATTTATCCAGGTTGAGTTGTAACCACTGCATGGCGATCAGAGTTGTTGCATTGTTGATCTTGCCCTGCTGCATCAGTTCAAAGGCTTGTTCAACTGAAAAAGTATGTACCCGAATATCTTCATGTTCAGTTTCCAGTCCAGCCTGTTTACTGGCTCCAGAGGCGTCAGTCAGGCCACAGAACAGTGTGATCTTTTCGTTCGAAGCACCGGGGCTGAGATAATACTCGGTAATAGGAATCAGCTTTGAAACCTGACAACCGGACTCTTCAACGGCTTCACGACGGGCAACATCTTCAGCCGATTCTCCCGGTTCAACCAGTCCGGCAACCACTTCCAGCAGCCAGGGCGATGGGTCATCGGCTGCCATGGCTCCGGGGCGGAACTGTTCAACCATCACCACCTGCTGCTTTTCAGGATCGAACAGCAATACTCCGACTGCAGGCTGGCGCACCATCACCTCTCTGTTAATTGAGGCACTCCATCCACCTTCATACAGGCGATGCCGAAGCTGATAACAGTTCAGTCGAACATGACCGGAAAATGGCGTATCAATATTTTCAATATCGATATCCTGCTGGCTAAATTCAGTGTTTGATGTCATAAGCCCTGTGCTGACTCCGGCTGGTAGAGTTGATGTTCAAGAATGTAGCGACAGATGGCCGGTGTGACCAGATGCTCGATTTTTGGTGATGAGCTTTGCTGTACCAGGCTGCGTACTTCACTGCTTCTGGCTGCAACCCGCTCCTCCGCGGTAAACAGTGACCAGTTATTTTCAATATCCTGCCAGCGGTAAAAACGCTGCCAGGTTGCCGGATTCGCATTGTCAGGGCCCCGAATAAAACTGAGCGATACTGACTCACCTGACTGCTGATAAAGCTTCTCCAGCCAGGTCATTACATCCCAGGTTCTGACAGCCTGCTTGGGATTCTGATGTGCAATATCCCGTTCAATATCGCTGACTTCCACCGCAATGCCTGAATCACCCAGTTCTTTGGCAAAGGTTTCCAGCATTTCCAACCGAATATCGAATGGTAACGGTTGCTTGTTAAAAGCATGTGCTGCACAGGGTAATAGTAATATCAGGTCAAAATGTGCTGCTGCCTGCTCAATCACATCACGATGACCCAAAGTCGGTGGGTCAAAAGCGGACCCCAGTACGCCAATAGATTTAGTCACTGTCACGAATGAAATTTTTACCGTGCTCAAAAGTTATGAGCTGAATCATAATGAAAAATAAGGATCCCTGCCCTTTTCCGGCAGTTGCAAGCTGACTTACAGACCATTTCGCAGTAACAGTCAGAGTGATCCGAGCAGCAAAGCATAAGTGTATTAATGTTCTAGGTGAAGTCCGTAATGGTTGTGCAGTAATTACTCATGGCGGGGTCGGGGTGGCCTGATAGTCTGAATGACAGTTAGGGTGTTCCTTAACGATATTGTCTGACAGCCCTGATACGCTGTTTCCCCTCCTCCTCTTGCACATTGGTATCAGGGCTCTTTTCTCCTCCTTCACACATTGTCACTTTTTCAAAAACGGGCTTCTGGTTTTATAGATAAAACGAGTTTGACAGCTTCGAGGGAGATCTACCTATTAAAGCGTGACGGGTCTTCGGCTCATGGTTGGCCGCAGGTATGTTTGTCCGTAATTCATTTTAGAAGATGGTTTCGTAATGGCGAGTCGGTTGGGTAAAACTACTGACTTGTGACATTTTTTACAGCTGGGGATAATGGCCCTGCTTTTCATTACTCCCTGACTTTTGTTGCCGGAGTCACTGCCTGCGAGGCAAGACACTGGTAACGGTTAGAATGTTGAGCCTGGTATGTCGCCTCCTTCCCCCCTCTTAGACTGCCAGGCTTTTTTTAATTCTGCTTTTTCCCTTCTTACTTTATTCAGCCTGTTTTTATTCGTGTAACTCCAGTTCCATTGCGACCGGCAGATGATCTGATATTGTGCAGTTCAGCACCTGCATGGAATGCACTTTGATATTCTGACTGACCAATATGTGATCCAGAGCCCGCTTTGGGCGCCAGCTGGGAAATGTCTTCAGATCCTGAAAGCAGGTAATCCCGCAGCCTTCCAGCGGTGACCCGTGAAGCAGGCTGACGGAGGCTGTATTCATATCGCCCATCAGCACCACATAATCAAACTTGCGGATCAGTCGGGCAATATAAGCCAGTTGCAGGTTGCGACTGTATTTACTGAGTGAAAGATGCATGGCAACAACGGCCAGCTGTCTGTTATTGCTACAGTTAAAACTGGCCAGGATTGCACCGCGTCCGGGAATCCGACCGGGTAACTTGTGATCTTCAAGTACTTCAGGTTGATAATGCGATAACAGCCCATTACTGTGCTGAGCCAGCTTGCCCAGATTACGGTTGGTCTGGTGATACCAGTAAGGAAATCCTGCCTTGTGGGCCAGAAATTCAGTCTGGTTGATAAAATTGGTTCGTAGACTGCCGCCATCCACTTCCTGCAGCGCTACCAGGTCATAATCCTGCAATAGTGTGGAAATATTCGACAGGTTGCTGGAGCGTTTGCCATGGGGCAACAAATGCTGCCAGCTGCGGGTCAGATAGTGATGGTACTGCTGGGTGCGAATTCCGACCTGGACATTGAAAGTCAGCAGGCGGACTTTTTCAGGAAGCAGTTGAGTCATTGAGTGCTGTTTCGGGAGAAGCCCTTCTATTTATAATACATAACCCAAACAAAAAGCCCATGAGCTGAAAGCCAGAGGAGCGATAGTATGTCGATTGAAGTGGCAATCACTTTTTTTATCGCCATTTTTATATTTAGCATTACACCGGGCCCCGGCGTTTTTGCAATTCTTGCCAGGGCCATGGTCATGGGAAGCCGGAGCTGTTTCTTTCTGGCGCTGGGTATGGCGGTCAGTGACATTATCTATCTGGTTTTTGCCTGTCTCGGTCTGGCTGTCATTGCCGAGCACTGGGGGGAATGGTTTACCCTGGTTCGCTTTGCTGGTGCGGCTTATCTGCTGTATCTGGGTTACAAGTTGATCACGTCATCTTCAGCGACAGATCTGCCTGTGGCTGAGAAATCTGGTAGACGGTCTCAGTTTGCGAGTTTCTTTCAGGGGTTACTGATCTCGGCTTCCAACCCCAAAGTGATTCTGTTTTATATCGCTTTCCTGCCGACCTTTATGGATCTGTCTGCCTTGGATGCCGGCGATATCTCTTTAGCGGCAGCACTGTCGTTAATCGCATTAATGTCGGGTCTGATGTTGATTGCATTCTCTGCGGACCGGGCTGCCAGAATGCTGAAAACAACCAAAGCTGTCAGGCGGCTGAACTACTCTGCCGGCGGTCTCATGATGGGAGCCGGAGTGTATCTGGCCTTGAGTCGATGAGTCTTCCAGCCATAAAAAAAGCGGTGATGGTCAAACCATCACCGCTTTTTTTATATAAAGAGGCTTGATTACTGAGCCGCTTGTTTACGCTGACTGTTTTCTTTTTCAATCAGGTAATCAGCGATTGTCAGCATGTTTTCCACAGAGCCGGCACCGCGTGGTTCGATCACATACTTGCCGGCAACAACCAGAGCCGGAACGCCGGTCAGGCCGTAGCGACGAACATTGGTCATGGTCTTCTGAATCTGGCGCTGAACGCCAAAGGAAGCGTAGGCTTTTTTGAACTTCTGACCGTCTACACCGTACTTCTTCAGGAAGTCGGCCATATCATCCGGGGTTTTCAGGCGGTTCTTGCGAACCTGGATTTCCTGGAAAATATCAGCATGTGCTTCGTCAGACAGGCCGCCGATGCTTTGCAGGGCAAAGAACAGACGGGCGTGATTTTCCCAGATGGTGTCGCGGCGGAATACACCGGGAGAGCGGACAAACTTTACGTCTTGGCTCAGTTCTTTAGTCCAGTCTTCCAGAAATGGCTCAAGGCGGAAGCAGTGAGGGCAGCCATACCAGAAAATTTCCTTTACCTCGATCGGGGCATTGGCATCCTGCTGGGAAGAGGACAGCTTTCTGAAATGAACCCCTTCCTTGAAAGCAGCATCTTCTGCTGCCTGTACAGACATGGCTGCCGGCAGCAGCAGGGAAAACAGGAATACTAAACGGGCAAAGGATTGTCGCATATAACTCCCCGATAAACAGGTCAGGTCTGGTTTTCTGGCTACTGTACCTTATCGGCCGGGAGGAAGGAATGTGGGAACCCTGTCGGGTTTATAGCAGAAGTGTGACGCAAGAAGTGATAAAAACGTAAACCGGAAATGAAAACCCGGCAGCCGTTTGCAGGCTGCCGGTTATAGAAGACAGGTCGCAGAGATCAGTTCAGACCGCTGACGTAGTGACCCAGTGCTTCAATTTCCTTGGTGCTCAGCTTGGCAGCAATTGTCTGCATGATCTGGGCTTCGCCACCGTTGGTGCGATCACCTTCACGGTAGTCAGTCAGCTGCTTGATAATATACTGCGGGTGCTGTCCGGACAGAGTCGGGAAACCAGCCGGTGCATTACCCTTACCGGAGAAAGAGTGACAGGCGCTGCACGCTGCAATGCCACGCTCCAGATCACCACCGCGGTACAGCTTCTCACCCAGGGCAACGAACTTCGGATCAGTTGCGCTGGTCTTCGGAGTTTGCTTCGCGTAGTAAGCTGCAATACCCTGAATCTCGGAGTCGCTCAGGTTGCTGACAAACGCTGTCATTTCCGGAACGGAACGATTACCGTCACGAATATCGCTGATCTGGGTTGCCAGATAGCGAGTGCCCTGACCTGCCAGATTCGGATAGTTCGGAACAACACTCTGTCCGGTTGCTCCGTGACAGGCGCTACAGGTTCCTGTTAATTGTTTAATTCGTTCAGCACTGGGTTCTGCCTCAGCCATCGCCAGGCTGCTGACCCCCAGGGTAATGGCAACACTCAGTATGATTTTTTTCATGTACTCAACCCAACCACGGCTAGTCATCGCTTGTATTAACCCCGGCTGTTCCTTAGCAGGAGTTATAAAGGCCATGTAAAACAGTCCATGTAAAATATAACAGCCTGTCGTAACCCCCCTCTCCCGCAGGTTACCGACCTGCCGGTGCGTTGTATTTGAGTATGAAATACGGCGGCAGGATAGCGACTCTTATATTTTTACTTGTTAAAACCACGGCAGTATATACTATCCGTGCCTTAAAGCTGAACTCTATAAGACTATGACTTCTGAAAGCCAAGGCCTGAATTACCGAACTGCTCAATTTTTGATCAGTGCCCCCAAGCTCAAACTCTGCCCTCCTGATACCGGCCGGGAGGTTGCTTTTGCAGGCCGCTCCAATGCCGGCAAGTCCAGTGCCCTCAATACCCTGACCGGTTCCAGCAAGCTGGCGCGTACCAGTAAGACGCCCGGGCGCACCCAGCTGATTAACTTTTTCTCTATCACTGAAGATATCCGGTTGGTCGATTTGCCCGGTTATGGTTATGCCAAGGTTCCTGAAGCAATGAAGCGGGAATGGCAGCGTCATATGGATGAATATCTGAGTGAGCGGGAAAGCCTGAAAGGGCTGGTGCTGCTGATGGATATTCGTCATCCGCTGAAAGAATTTGACCAGATGCTGCTGGAATGGGGCCGCCAGTCCCATATGCCGGTGCACGTCTTGCTGACCAAGTCAGACAAGCTGAAATCCGGTGCCGCCAAGCGTGAACTGAACCTGATTCAGAATAAGCTGCGCGATATGGGCGGTGAAGTCAGTGTTCAGTTGTTTTCAGCCCTGAAAAAAACCGGTGTGGATAAGCTGGCAGCAAGGCTGGATGAATGGCTTGTGGCGGAAGAGCCTGAAGTCGATCAGGAAGAAGATTTTCACGAAGAAAGCTGATTGCTGGCATAAAAAAACTCCGGATACCCTGGGGGGAAGGAATCCGGAGTCAGAGTCTCCGTGAGCAACGGGCTCGAACGGAGTAATAATGCCAACACACGCTCTTAAAAAGAGCAAAACACACACAAGGAGTAGAACACGCAAGCCAGAAAACTGACCGGCTTAAAACTTTTGACGCCCCGTTGAAGAAAAAGTTTCATAAATTCTAAAAAAAATGCTCCTCATATTTTAAATCCGGGTTCCAATCATGACTGATGCCAGTAATACGCCTGCCCAACCTGACATTCCACACCTGCCGTTTGATGATCAATTGCCTGCTGTCGTGCGAAACAAGGTCGCCGATCACTGGGAGACATTTATTGAACGTGCCAGTGACCAAGAACTTTTATCGCAGCTGCAGAGCCTGTCTGAAGAAAGGCTTGCTGAACTGGTAACGGTCTGGGGCGGCAGTGACTATGTTGCCGAGCAATGCCAGCGTATACCGGAGCAGTTACTGGAACTGATTGATAGCAAGGCACTGGATACCGCCGATGGTCTGGATATTCATCGTCAAAACAAGCAGGCACTGCTGGATGGAATTACCGACGAAAATAGCCTGATGATACGGCTGCGTCAGTTCCGGCAGCAGCAGATGGTGCGGATTATCTGGCGCGACCTGACCCGTAAGGCGACAACCGTTCAGACAACACGAGATCTGTCTTTGATGGCAGAGCTGTGTATTGATGCAGCACTGGACTGGCTTTATGAGGATATGTGCAAGCTGTTTGGTACGCCCTGGGGAGAGTCCGGTCAACAGCGTCTGGTGGTGCTGGGTATGGGTAAGCTGGGTGCGTATGAACTGAATCTGTCATCAGACATTGATCTGATGTTTACCTTTGCCGAACAGGGTGAGACCAAAGGCGGCAGGCGCAGTTTGAGTAGCCAGGAATTTTTTGTACGACTGGGGCAGCGCCTGATCAAGGTGCTGGACCAACAGACGGCATACGGCTTCGTATTCCGGGTGGATATGCGGCTGCGCCCTTATGGCAGCAGCGGTGCGCTGGCACTGAGCTTTGGTGCAATGGAACAGTACTACCAGGATCAGGGTCGGGACTGGGAGCGCTATGCCATGATCAAAGCCCGGGTTGTTGCTGGGGATCGGCAGGCCGGCAGTGAACTACTGGCAACCCTGAAACCGTTTGTTTATCGACGCTATATCGATTTTGGTGCCATTGAAGCTTTGCGTGATATGAAGCGCCTGATTCAGCGTGAGGTCAAACGTCGTGGTATGCAGGAGAATGTCAAACTGGGTGCCGGCGGTATTCGGGAAGTAGAATTTATTGGCCAGGCCTTTCAGCTGATTCACGGTGGCCGGGACTTTAATCTGCAACACCGCTCGATTCTTACTGTGCTGGCAACACTTGGTGACAAAGGTTATCTGGAACCGGAAACAGTAAAGGATCTGAAAGCAGCCTATTTTTTCCTGCGTAATGCAGAGCATGCCCTGCAGGCCGTTGCTGATGCCCAGACCCAGACGCTGCCGGAAGCAGAAGATGCCAGAACAAGGCTGGCCTGGGTCATGGGATATAACAGTTGGGAAGCCTTTTCAGAACAGCTGGAGCAACATCGCAATAAGGTCAGAAAACAGTTTGATCATGTGGTTGCAGACCCTGATGAAGAAAATGAAGCCGGCAGCGAGCGGGAAGAGTGGGAAGATTTCTGGGATCAGCGTCTGACCGATGAAGAGGAAGTTGCTTTGCTGCAACGTCACGGTTTTGACGATCCGGCAGATATTCGAGATCGGTTATTAAAATTGCGGGACAGTCGGGTTGTATCCAGTCTTCAGCGGGAAGGTCGGCACCGGTTACGAGCCTTTATGCCGTTGCTGCTGCAGGCAGTCTCTAATCATGAAAAAGTGGATACCGCCCTGCAGCGGTTGCTGCCACTGGTTGAAGCGGTGCTGCGCAGGACAGCCTATCTGGTGCTGCTGCAGGAAAACCCTGATGCACTGGAACATTTGATCCGGCTTTGCGTAGCCAGTCCGTGGATTGCAGAACAGATTATCCGTCACCCGGTGCTGCTGGATGAGTTTCTGAACCTGGGTGCGCTTTATGATCCACCTCGTAAACATGAACTCCGGGATGAGCTGCGACAGCAGCTGGCGCATATTCAGGAAGACGACCTGGAAAACCTGATGGAAGCCTTGCGTCATTTCAAAATGGCGCATGTGCTTCGGGTGGCCGCTGCTCAGCTGGCAGGCAGCCTGCCTTTGATGAAGGAAAGTGACTATCTCACCGATATCGCCGAGGTCATTCTGGAAGCTGTGGTGGATATCGCCTGGCGTGATATGACAAGCCGTTACGGACGGCCGCAGCGGGAAGATGGTTCACTGTGTGATCCCGGCTTTGCCATTATTGCCTATGGCAAATTGGGAGGTATTGAACTGGGGCCGGGCTCTGATCTGGATCTGGTATTTCTTCATGATGGCGCAGAGATGCGACCGACTGATGGCGAACGCTCAATCGACAGTGGTGTGTTCTTTATGCGGATGGGGCAACGCATTCTGCATATCATGACGACCCGAACCAACTCGGGCCAGCTTTATGATGTCGATATGCGGCTGCGACCATCCGGCAAGTCAGGTCTGATGGTAACCTCGCTCAAATCCTTTGATAACTACCAGCAGAACAGTGCCTGGACCTGGGAGCATCAGGCATTGGTCAGAGCCCGGTTAGTAGCCGGTTGCCTGCGGGTAGGAGAGGCTTTCCAGAAGGTTCGGTCCCGGGTGCTGAGCAAGGAGCGCGATATTGCCCAGCTGCAGCTGGATGTACGGACGATGCGGCAGAAAATGCGTGATCATTTGGGAACCCGGGAGACCGCTGCCGGCTCTAAACCTTCAGCATGGGATGCGACAGGTATTTTTGATATCAAACACGATGCAGGTGGTATCGTTGATATCGAATTTATGGTGCAATACGCCGTACTGGCCCGGGCTCATAACTACCCGGAACTGCTTCGGTTTACAGACAACATTCGAATAACAGAACAGCTGCAACAGGCAGATGTTTTGTCTGAAGCAGATGCCAGCCTGTTGCGAGAGGCTTACAAGGCCTTCCGGCAGGAAATCCACCGTCTGGCGCTGCAAAACAAGAAGGCGAAAATCAGTGGTGACCGGTTTCATGAATACCGTCAGGGCGTGATCCGTATCTGGCAGGAACACCTGGAGCCGGCTCTCAAAGCATAAATAGCAGGGGACTCTTTATTATTGAACCAAGCTTGTTATCGAACAGAGCTTGTCATCGAAAAGAGTCTCTTACACAGAATAAAATCGCCAAAATTGAAGCCCTGCCCTCTCTGCCAATGAGCAGATAAACAAATGCAGGTAACGGGCAGGCTTTGCGGCAAATAAAATGCTGGAGTTTAGGATGTCATTTGCTGAACGTGACGGACTCATCTGGTTTGATGGAAAAATGGTACCCTGGCGTGAGGCCAAGACCCACGTACTGACTCACACCCTGCATTATGGAATGGGTGTGTTTGAAGGCGTGCGAGCCTACGCAACTGACAATGGGCCAGCCATTTTTCGACTGCAGGAACATACCGAGCGACTGTTCCGCAGTGCCCATATTCTGAATATGAACATGCCCTTCAATGCATCCGAGCTGATGGAAGCGCAAAAGGCTGTTGTCCGCGAAAACAATCTGACCGAAGCCTATCTACGCCCCATGTGCTTTTATGGCTCCGAAGGTATGGGGCTGCGGGCAGATAACCTGAAAACCCATGTCATTGTGGCGGCGTGGGAATGGCCTTCCTATATGGATCCGGCTGCCAAAGAGCAGGGGATTAAAATCAGAACTTCGTCTTATACCCGGCATCATGTGAATATCACCATGTGCAAGGCCAAGGCGAACGGCAACTACATGAACTCCATGCTGGCACTGAAAGAAGCACTGGATTGTGGTTGCGAGGAAGCTCTGTTGCTGGATAACGAAGGATATGTGGCAGAAGGCAGTGGCGAGAATATTTTCCTGGTCAAAAATGGTGTCGTATATACACCGGAACTGACCAGCTGCCTGGAAGGTATTACCCGCGACACTATCATGCGGTTCTGTGCAGATATCGGCCTTGAAGTGCGGGAAAAGCGAATCACCCGGGATGAAGTCTACGTCGCGGATGAAGCCTTTTTCACTGGTACTGCAGCTGAAGTTCTGCCGATTCGTGAGCACGATGGCCGGGTGATTGGCAGTGGCAAGCGTGGTCCTGTGACAGAGAAGCTGCAGCGGATGTACTTTGATCAGGTGTGTGGTCGCCGTGATGCTTACCCGGAATGGCAGACAACCGTAATCTCCTGACTTAGCGGGTATCTGACCGGAGCACTGAGGCAGGAATGTCGTAGTAAAAGCAGTTGATCGCGGTAAAATAAGTATTTTCAGTTCTTGGAAAGGTAGCATTTACCCTTATTCTGGGGGAATGGCTGCCTTTTCTGCTTTTTGCTCTGGGGAAAACGCTCTGGGGGAAAGCCCCTTTTTTCTTCATGCAGCTGGCTGGTTAGGTTTAGGTGCCCCGGTTTACCCGCGGTGTAATGTGGAGACTCTGTGAAATATCTGGTTGTAGGTCCGTCCTGGGTTGGCGATATGGTCATGGCTCAAAGCCTGTTCAAGACCCTGAAACAACAACACCCCGATTGCTGTATTGAGGTACTGGCACCCGCCTGGAGTCGCCCGTTGCTGGATCGAATGCCCGAAGTCCACACCAGCATCAATATGCCGGTAGGTCATGGCAAGCTGGATCTGGGCATGCGCCGCAAGGTGGCGAGGGAGCTGGCTCGTTATGAATATGATGAAGCGATACTACTGCCCAATTCACTGAAGTCTGCACTGATTCCCTGGCTCGCCGGTATTCCGGTACGAACCGGCTGGCGTGGTGAAATGCGCTTCGGCTTGCTGAATGATATTCGTCTGCTGGATAAAAAACGTTATCCACTGATGGTTGAGCGCTTTGTTGCTCTGGGGCTGCCCGCTCAGGCAAAACTGCCGGAACAGCTGCCTCGGCCGGCGCTGCAGATTGCTGAGGATTCTCTGGCGGCAGCACTGGAAACCTATCATCTGGAAACCGACCGTCCGGTATTGGCGCTTTGCCCGGGAGCAGAGTTCGGCCCGGCAAAACGCTGGCCGGAAGAATACTACGCCGAAGTTGCCAGAGTTCGGGCTGAAGCCGGCTGGCAGGTATGGTTGTTTGGTTCGGAAAAAGACAAACCGGTTGCTGAAGATATTCGTGACAGCCTGCCGGAAGAGCTGCAGCATCTATGTGTCAATCTGGCTGGCATGACCAAACTGGCTGAAGCGGTGGATTTGCTGTCTGTTGCAGATGCTGTTGTCAGTAATGACTCCGGGCTTATGCATATCGCCGCGGCCCTCGAACGGCCACTGGTTGTGGTCTATGGCTCCACTTCGCCTGAATTTACCCCTCCCCTGAATGAAAACAAGGCCATTGTCTCCACTGGCATTGAATGTAGCCCCTGTTTCAAGCGGGAATGCCCACTGGGTCATCTGCGCTGTCTGAAAGAACTGATGCCGGAGCAGGTGATTGAAGCGTTGGACAAGCTGGCGCCGGCAACTGTCAAAATGGCAGGTACTGAAGAATGAAAGTACTTGTTATCAAAACATCCTCAATGGGGGATGTTATTCACACCCTGCCGGCGTTAACGGATGCGGTGACAGCCATCCCCGGTATTCGTTTTGACTGGGTGGTGGAAGAAGGTTTTGCCGAGATTCCGGCCTGGCATCCTGCTGTTGACCGGGTACTGCCGGTAGCCTTACGACGCTGGCGCAAAAATATTCTGCAGACATGGCGCAGTGGGGAGTGGCGTGCTTTCAAACAGGCGCTGCTGGCTCAGGAATATGATGCGGTTATTGATGCCCAGGGTTTGCTAAAGAGTGCTTTCCTGGTGCGTTATGGCCGGGGACCAAGTTACGGGCTGGATAAAAACTCTGCCCGGGAACCGCTGTCTGCAAGGTTTTATGATCATCCGGTGGCTGTTGCCAAAGAGCAGCATGCGGTTGAACGGGTGCGGCAGCTGTTTGCTCAATCGCTGGGTTATAGCCTGCCCGAAGGTCAGCAAGGTCATTTCAGCCTTTCGGCTGAAGTATTTGAAGATCGTGAGGGTTTGCGTCCTGCCAGTCCATATGTGGTATTTCTGCATGGCACAACCTGGCCTGACAAACACTGGCCAGAGTCCTACTGGTGTCAGCTGGCGGACAGACTGGCGGCCCGTGGAATGAACATTGTGCTGCCCTGGGGTAATCCGGTTGAACGCGAGCGTGCGGAGAGAATCCAACAAAGCTGTAAGGGTGTTACAGTCCTGCCCAGACTGAGACTGCGTCAGGTGGCATCGGTTATTGCCGGAGCGCAGGCCGTTGTGGCCGTGGATACCGGGCTTGGCCATTTGACTGCAGCACTGGAAGTACCGGGAGTATCTCTTTACGGGCCGACACGCCCGTTGCTGGTGGGCGCCTACGGTGATAATCAGCAGCATCTGGTAGCAAAAGACTGCAATCCGGTTAACTGTCCGGATATTGAACCACAGATATTTGCTCCACTGACTCCGGATATTGTGATGGATGCGCTGCAACCAGCGCTGGATCGAGCCTCAATATGAAACTGGCATTTATTCTTTTTAAATATTTTCCGTTTGGCGGATTGCAGCGGGATTTTATCCGCATTGCCGGTATCTGCCATGAACGGGGACACCAGGTGCGGGTGTACTGCATGGCCTGGGAAGGGCCGCAGCCGGAAGGTTTTGATATCCGCATTCTGCCTGCTTCCGGCTTTGCAGCAACAACCCGCAATGCACGCTTCCATGAACAGGTGATGAAATCACTGCAGGCTGAACCGGTTGATCAGGTCGTTGGATTTAACCGGATGCCCGGGCTGGATGTTTACTATGCCGCCGATACCTGCTTTGAAGAAAAAGCGCAGAAACAGCGCTCCTGGCTCTATCGCCAGACCGAACGCTATCGCCAGTTTTCCGGCTGGGAACGTGAGGTCTTCGGTGCTGATAAAATCACTCGGGTGCTGCTGATTTCGGCCATTCAGAAAGGTCTGTTCAAACTGTATTACCGGACGCAGGAAGAACGTATGTTTTTGCTGCCGCCAGGTATTGCCCGTGATCGTTGTCGTCCGGAAAACGGTGATGAGATCCGGGCAGAGTTCCGTCAGGAATTTGGTTTGAGTGATGATGACCGGCTGGTGCTGATGGTCGGTTCAGGCTTTCGTACCAAAGGTCTGGATCGCGCGATTCAGGCACTGGCCTCACTGCCGGAGCAACAGAAAAAACGTACCCGCTTTTTTGTTATCGGGCAGGACAAACCCAAAGCGTTTCTGCAACAGGCCCGCAAGCAGGGAGTATCAGAGCACATTACCTTCTTCTCTGGCCGGGATGATGTTCCCCGGTTTCTGCTGGGCGCTGATGTGTTGATTCATCCGGCTTACAACGAGAACACCGGAACCGTCCTGCTGGAAGCACTGGTTGCAGGCTTGCCGGTACTGGTTACCGATGTTTGTGGTTATGCCGCTTACATTGACGAAGCGAAGGCTGGCAAGCTGATCAAATCGCCTTTTAAGCAGGATGAGCTGAACCGTGCGCTTGCTGAAATGCTGGATTCCCCGGAACGTCAGCAATGGCAGCAGAATGCGCTGGCCTATGCCGCTGATGCGGATATTTACGATATGCCACTGCGAGCAGTGGAAGTGATTGAAGCGTCAGGTGAGCGAGGTACTGATGCTGTATCTGAATGAGGAGTTTCGTCAGGCCTGGAAGCAGCAGGACCCTTTTGCAGTGGTGGAAACCCTGCAGGGTGAAGTGTATCGCCAGCTTGAAGCACGCAAGACATTGAGGTTTGAGCTCAACGGCAAGGGCTTTTTCGTCAAGATTCACCGTGGTGTCGGTTGGCTGGAGATTGTGGAAAACCTGATCCGGCTGCGTATGCCGGTACTGGGTGCAGAAAATGAATGGCAGGCTATCGCTCATCTGGAGCAGCAGGGCATCGGTACCATGCATACTGTCGCTTACGGCAAGCGGGGCAGTAATCCGGCAGCACAGCAATCGTTTATTGTGACGGAAGAGCTGGCCAATATGGTCAGCCTTGAAGATTTTTGTATGGGATGGGACAAGAGCCCTCCCGCGTTCAGTCTCAAGCGAGCTCTGGTTCACAAATTGGCTGATATCAGTCGCCGTATGCATCAAAGCGGTATGAACCACCGCGATTATTACCTGTGTCATTTCCTGTTGGATCTGTCAAAGGGCGAGCCTTCTGCTGACAACCTTGATCTGTACCTGATCGACCTGCACCGTAGCCAGCTTAGAAAAAGCACCCCGAAACGGTGGGTAATCAAGGATTTGTCCGGACTGTATTTTTCAGCGCTGGATATTGGCCTCAGCGACCGTGATCTGCTGCGTTTTGTCCGTATCTATACCGGGCTGCCATTGAAACAGGCCCTGAAACAGTTTGACTGGCTGTGGCAACCGCTGATGAAGAAAGCAGCAAAGCTGCAGGCTCGAACCGAGCGCAAGGGTTCGGAGATCAAGTAATGTTGTTAACGACGGAATGGACCATTACCGACGAGTGGAAGAATACGCCGGAAGCGGAAATCTTCAGCTCGCTGAAAAAGGTCTTTGAACTGGAAGGACGGATTGTTGCTGCTGATTCTGAAAGCTGTGTCTTTCCATTCAAGGTGGGTGATCGTCGCTACTATGTTAAGCGTTACCACGCCACCAAGGGATTACGCAGTTATCTGGGCTGGAGCCGGATCAAGGTAGAGTGGGAAAACCAGCTGTATTTTCTCAAACTGGGGCTGCCAGCTGCCAAGGTTGTGGCCTATGGTCAGGAGCGCATCTTTTCCAAAACCCAGCGTGGAGTTCTGATCACTGAAGCGCTGGAAGGCACCATTGACCTGGCCGAACTGGCGCGAAACGGCTCGCCGCTGTTCCGGGATCGCAAGTGGGTTAAGAAGATCAGCTGCAAAGTGGCTCATATTGCCCGCACCCTGCACAGAAACAGTTTTGTTCACAATGATTTCAAGTGGCGTAATATTCTGATTACCCCGACATCCGAGCCGGAAGCCTTCCTGATTGATTGCCCGGCAGGGCAGAAATGGCATCCCCCTTTTCTGGAATATCGGATAGTCAAGGATCTGGCTTGTCTGGACAAAGTGGCCAAATATCAGCTGACCCGAACCCAGCGTCTACGCTTCTTGCTGGAGTACCACCAGAGCAACAGTCTGACACCGGAAATCAAGCAACAGGCAAGGAAGGTCGTACGGTTCTTTGAGGGACGGGAATGATGAACGGACATCAACTGGCTGCACTGAAACAGAAACCTTCTGTCCCGCTTGATCTTGGTGATGGTCTGGTAATGGAGTCCATTCTGAGGTTCCTGCCGGGCAAACGTATTGTGGGTAAATGCCGCTCGGGTGATCGGACACTGCTGGTTAAATGTTTTATTGGTGATTCAAGGGAACGTCATGCCCGGCGTGAAGTTGCCGGGGCAAGGGCATTTGCCGCGGCTGATATCCAGACCCCCGGGATTGTTACCAGTGGCCCGAATACTGCGGGTGATATGCAGCTTGTAAGCTTTGAATATTTACCGGAAGCGGTCAGCTTTACCTCTGTCTGGAATGAGAATGCGGATGACAGGCAGCGAGTAGAGTGGATGATTGCTGCCGTGCATTTACTGGGTAAACTGCATTTGGCCGGTGTCTGTCAGGATGATATCCACCTGGATAATCTGCTCTGGAGTCAGGGCAAGTTATGGATGATTGATGGCGGTGGTGCAGATATCAGCAGCTACAAACAGAACAAGCCGCTGACCGATGTAAAAGCCAAGGAAAATCTGGCTCGCTTCTTTGCGGTATTTTTTCCGCGTTATGATCGCCTGCTGGAACAGGTTTATCCGGCATGGTGTGAGCAGACCGGATTTTTGCCGGATTCACTGGAACAACTGCTCGAACGTATTCAGCGTCAGCGCAAGTGGCGAGAACGCTTCCTGGAAAAAACGCTGCGTACCTGCACCGATTTCCTTACCGAAAAAACTGCATCCCGCTTCTTCTCTGTTCGCCGTGATCAGGACAGCGAGGCGTTACGGCATTTTCTTGATGATCCCGATAGTTACTTCAAGCCCGAACATGTGATCAAGGCCGGCAGCACCAATACGGTGGCAGTGTTTGCTTTGAAAGATGGTCGCAAGGTTGTCGCCAAGCGCTATCTCAGTCGTAAAAACTGGCTTCACACCATGTTGAGAACTCTGCGGACTTCTCGGGCAGAGCAGAGCTGGAAGAGTGCGCACCTGTTAAAAATGCTGGGTATTCCGACAGCAGAACCACTTGCCATGCTCGAGCTGCGAACCGGCCCACTAGTGACCTGCAGTTATGTTGTGAATGAATGGGTTCCCAACGAACAGCTGATGAATTATTTTGGCCGTGAGGAGGGCGAAGTCCTTCCCCATGACTCCGCTGAAGAACAGAAGATTGCCGAACAGGCCGCTATGATTATCGAGTCACTCGGACGGGGTCTGGTTGCTCATGGTGACCTGAAGGCCAATAACTTTCTGGTGCATCAGGCTGACAAACAAGTGTTACTGGTTGACCTCGACTCAATGAAGTCGTACAAGAATTCAGCCGGGTTTGCAGCGGCCAGAGAAAAAGACCTGGAGCGTTTCAACCGTAACTGGGTCAACAACCGCCGGGTTCAGGCACTTTTCCAACCTCTAACACCAACACACTGACTGAATGCAGTGCTGTCGGCTCCTGTTTATATTCGGAGCGGCAGTTAAAAGGCGCTAAGTATGGTTATTCTCGGACTGTCGGGAGCATTTAATCATGATCCTGCTGCAGCTTTGCTGGTTGACGGCAAGCTGGTTGCTGCAGCAGAAGAAGAACGGTTTACCCGGGAGAAACATGCCCGCAACGGCATGCCGGTGCAAGCTACCCGCTTTTGTCTGCGGCACGCGGGGATCAAACCGCATCAGGTTGATGCCGTGGCTATTCCGGTGGCCCCTGCCGGTTTTTTCACCCGTTCCCGCTGGCATTATATCCGGCGTTACTGGTATGCACCGGAGCGTTCGCTGGAAGCGTTGCTGTGTGACAATCGTCGCTACAACCGTTATATCGCGAATCTGCAGCAGATGCTGGAGAACGCCGGCATTATTCCCGGCCAGTATCAACTGGTTCCGGTTGATCATCAGTTGGCTCATGCCGCCAGTGCCTATCACCTGAGTGGCTTTGAGGAAAAAACAGCGATTATGACGCTGGATAATTCCGGTGGTCATGCCACGACATTCTTCGGTTATGGTGAAGGCCGGAAAATCCACAAGATCAAAGAGTTTTATGATCCTGACTCGCTGGGTCGACTGTATGCTGTGATTGCTGAATACCTTGGATTTGATCCGCTTGATGGTGAATACAAGGTCATGCAGATGTCGACCCTGGGCGATCCTGATCGCTATGACTTCTCTCGTCTGTTGTCGTTTGATGGCAAGAACTTTGAGGTCAATACCAAACTGGCCAATGTGGTTGGGCTGAGACGTTACCGCAAGCGCAATCAGGGCTGCACCTTCTCACCACAATTGGTGGAGTGGCTCGGACCCTGCCGCAAAGGTGATCTGACGGATGACCCTCACTGTCATTATGCGGCGGCGATGCAGAAACTGTATGAAGACACCACATTACAGTTGATGGATCACTATCTCGGGGATGTGCTGAAGGAGTCTGGCAAAGTCGCTTTTGCCGGTACAGGCGCGCTCAATGTGCGGCTCAATCAGAAGATCATCAATCGTCCTGATGTGAAAGAACTGTTTGTTCAGCCGGCATCCGGTGACTCCGGTTCAGCCATTGGTGCCGCTGTCTATGCTTCAGAACAGCAGAGTCAGAGGGTTGAACCCCTGATTCATGTTGCCCTGGGACCAGATTTCGATAACGATCAGATTATCGAAATCTGTGAAGAGCATCCGGAAAAGCCCATGTTTACCCGGCTGGATAATACGCTGGAACAAACAGCGCAACTGCTGGCAGAAGGCCATCCGGTCGCCTGGTTCCAGGGCCGGATGGAGTTTGGTCCACGCGCTCTTGGTCAGCGCAGTATTCTGGCCTGCCCTGGCATCGAAGGTGTTGTTGAAAAGGTAAACCAGCAGGTGAAATTCCGTGAACGCTGGAGACCTTTCTGCCCCAGTCTGCTTGACCGGGTTGCGCCTCAGATGTTCAAGGGCGATCACCCGTCACCATTCATGACGTTTGTTTCTGAAGTCACGGATGAATGGAAGCAGCGAGTTCCTGAAATCATTGATAGTGACGGAACAGTGAGAGCCCAGGTTGTGAGCCGGGAAGGCAGTCCACGGTTTTATGAGCTGCTGGAAACAGTGGAAGAGAAAACCGGTAATGGAGTATTGCTCAACACCTCACTTAACCGCCGCGGTGAGCCCATTGCCTGTACTCCGGAAGATGCGCTGAATATGTTTTTCGGCTCGGATCTGCAGTATCTGGTGATGGAAGATATTCTGGTTACCAAGCAGCCTTGAGCGTGGCATAAGTAGAGTCAGCCTAAGGCAAGAAAAGATGGCGAGAATAGGGGGCGCCATCTTTTCGTTGACCTAATGAAGGCCTTGCGTGTTAGTTAGTGAGAAGTAGACCAGATGATTGGTTCATAGGAATAAAGTCTCTCCTCTTCTATAATCTCTCCACTAGACAGTTTGGATGTGTCATTTTGCTCTTTCAGCTCAAGATCAAAGCTTTGCTCATGAATAAAGTCTCCACCAATCACTGAAGATGATGTGTGGAGTGTAATAAATTGATGGCTATCAATAAGAGAAGATGATATTTCCCAATCAAGATACACGATCTTGCCAGAAGGGATGGAAGGGTAATTTTTAGAATATATGATCTGATTGGTTACATCAGTTATTGTTATGTTGGTATGCGAGCACTGTTTGCCTGAATTTTGAATCTGCAATTCAAAGGGAATCATTCCGTCAGAATTTTCCATACGAAGTAAGGAGTCCACGTAAATAAAGTGTGGCGATATAGATTTGCGGTACTTTTCTCTCTCTTCTTGCATTTGTCTCTTTGAAATCAGAACCATATCATTCTGATGCTTCACTGCTTTTTTGAGTTCATCTGCCTGCATTGATAGTGCTTCAGTATTTTGTCCAAGCTCCCTACTTTGCTGAAGAAACCCCAGAATAAGCCACAAGAATGCGACAGGGCTGAATAAACCGGCAAAAAAATCTCCTAGTTCATTTAGAGGCATTGTTTGAAGCTGATGGTAAAGTATATCCGGTGGCCATCGAAGTGCGATAATCAGCACTAGATAGGAGAGGGTAAGATTCATCCCTGTTTTGAATAACATTTTGCACTTCTAGCTTTTGTTGATTCGAAGCCGAATAGTACAAAGCTTCAGGATTTTGGTGTATTCCTTAATTATGAAATTTAATAGTAGGTCTATAGCCTTAAACAAAAGCGGCATGATATTCCCACATCATGCCGCTTTTTTTGACTGTCTGGCGTTTAGCCTAACTGAGCGCGAAGTACCTCAACACTTTTCAAAACCTGCTCCGGTGCCGTGCCGCCAATATGGTTACGGGCATTCACCGAACCTTCCAGCGTCAGTACATCGAAAACATCGGCGGTAATCAGATCACTGAAAGTGCTCAGTTCTTCCAGCTTCAGTTCAGCCAGATCCCTTTCAGTTTCAATGCCGAAAGCTACGGCTTTACCAACCACTTCATGAGCATCGCGGAAAGGAAGTCCCTTGCGGACAAGGTAGTCGGCCAAGTCAGTTGCGGTAGAGAAACCACGCAGCGCGGCTTCCCGCATCACTTCAGGTTTGCTTTGAATATTCGGCACCATATCGGCAAAGGCCCGGAAACTGTCCCGAAGCGTATCGACAGCATCAAACAGAGGCTCTTTATCTTCCTGATTGTCCTTGTTGTAGGCCAGTGGCTGTGACTTCATCAGAGTCAGCAGGCTGATCAGGTGGCCATTGACTCGTCCGGTCTTGCCACGCACCAGTTCAGGAACATCGGGATTTTTCTTTTGCGGCATAATGGACGACCCGGTACAGAACCGATCCGGCAGCTCGATAAAGTTGAACTGGGCTGAAGTCCACAGCACCAGCTCTTCTGCCATACGAGACAGGTGAGTCATGGCAATGGCCGCAGCAGAGCAGAATTCGATGGCAAAGTCCCTGTCGCTGACGGAGTCCAGTGAGTTACGGGTGGGACCGTCAAAGCCAAGGGCATCAGCAGTGAAATGACGGTCAATCGGGAACGTGGTGCCGGCCAGCGCAGCAGCACCCAATGGGCTCTGGTTTACTCGCTTGCGACAGTCCTGCAGCCGTTGGTAATCACGCTCGACCATTTCATACCAGGCCAGCAGGTGATGTCCGAATGTCACTGGCTGAGCTGTTTGCAGATGGGTAAAGCCCGGCATAATGGTATGCGCTTCTTTTTCTGCCAGTTGCAGCAAACCGGACTGAAAACGTCTGAATTCTTTACTGATGACATCAATCTCGTCCCGTAACCAGAGACGAATATCCGTGGCGATCTGGTCATTACGAGAGCGACCGGTGTGGAGCTTTTTGCCAACCGGACCGATCTTCTGTGTCAGTCGGGATTCGATATTCATGTGAATATCTTCCAGCTCTACTGACCATTCAACCTGACCGGCTTCGATCTCCTGCTGAATCTGTTCCAGCCCGGTAATGATCTGCTCAACTTCGGAGGCAGTCAGAATACCGCTGTGACCCAACATTCGGGCATGGGCAATGGATCCCTGAATATCATGGCGGTACAGGCGGCAGTCAAAATCGATAGAGGCTGTGAATCTTGCAACAAAAGCATCGGTTGGCTCACTGAAGCGCCCGCCCCATTGCTGGTTGGTGGTTTCTGAGGTTACCGGTGATTCTGCCGTGTGCTTTCCGGTTTCTGTGGTCATGGAAATACCGCCATTTTTTATTTTGCTTGATGAGTTTCCGCAAGGGAGCGTTCCCAATCAGACATATGACCAGCCGCTCATGGTTTACACCAGACAAGGCGCGAACTGTGCGGTGTGGATGTTCCACATAAACAGTGAGTAACGCAGCTCTGGCGTAAACCATGAGTGGCCCTTCGGGTTCATCACGCAAGCTCTCAGGCCGCGTTGAACGGCTCGAGCATGGAACCACCATACCCTTCACCGTTCGCCTTGCCTGAGAGCTTGCGTGATGAACTGGTCATATGTCTGATTGAGAACGCTCCCTAGTTACTGTTTTATTTGCAGCATTCGTTATGCGGGATATCTCGTGGCCGCTATATTCGTATAGAACCTGTATCAGATCACAGGTTGAGGTGAGTATACCAGCCGCAATTGCGGCTGCCATATGAATAATTAAAAGATTTATTTGTATTTTTATTCAGCTGGTTGCCAAAAAAATTATGGATAACGATGAAACCGGCCAGATTCGTCACTGAACGGGAGGCCATCAGAGGCTTCTTCCTGCCTGATCTCTGTACAGCTGGCGCTGTTTTTCTGTTGGTGCTGGTAGCGGAGCTTATGGTCTGCGTTATGGTGCTGGCTGAAACTGGTGTGTTTGGTATCGACTGGCACAAACTGGCACTGGTTTCGCTGTTTGTGCAATGGATCGTGCTGACCAGTGCCGCCATGATGTGCAAACTGCGGCCTTTAATGTCACGGCTGCCGGTGCCGGTAGCAATAATTGCGATGTTGTTTGTGGTACAGATGGTGACGCTGTTTTTTACCCTGGCTGGCTATTATTGCATATCATCCATTTCTATCGCCTTGCTGCAGCCTTGGCCTATTTTTCGAAACCTGCTGGTAGCTCTCATCGTCAGTGGCATGGTGATGCGCTACTTTTATCTGGCCCAAGAGCTGAAGCAAAAACAGGAAGCTGAACTGCAGGCACGTATTCAGGCATTGCAGTCAAGGATCCGGCCCCACTTCCTGTTTAACAGTATGAATATTATTGCCAGCCTGATTCCCGTAGCACCAGAGCGGGCTGAACAGGCGGTTGAGGATCTGTGTGATCTGTTTCGGGCCAGTCTGAGGGAAGCCGGAGAACAGGTTTCACTGAAGGAAGAAATCGGGCTCTGCAAACGTTATATACGAATAGAGCAACAGCGGTTTGGTGACCGGCTCGGAATTATGTGGGAACTGGATAACATGCCGGCGAGTCTGAAAGTTCCAAGACTGTCTTTACAGCCGTTGCTCGAAAACGCCATTTGTCACGGTATTCAGTGCCTGCCTGAAGGCGGAACAATTGAGGTGCGGCTTCACCGTAACAGCAGTCATGCGATGATCGAGGTCATCAATCCGGTACCTGAAGAGCCGGATCAAATGGCAGCAATCGAAGGAAGTCATCTGGCGCTGGATAATATTACTGATCGGCTTCAGGCTCATTATGGTAATCAGGCGAGTCTGCATACGATGAATTATGAGCGGGGCGGAAGACCGTATTTTATTGCCCAGATTGCTTTCCCGCTGCCATTTCAGGACAAGACCCGAGCAATAACTGATCACAATCAAGAGAGACATGGTGCATGAAGGTTTTGATAGCCGATGATGAGCCACTGGCGCGTGACCGGTTACGCCACATGCTGGAGCACCTTGAAGGCTATGATGTCTGCAAGGGGGAAGCCGGTACCGGAGATGAAGCTGTCAGGCTGGCGAGACAGTTTCAGCCCGACATCATATTGCTGGATATTCGCATGCCCGGCCTGGGCGGGATTGAGGTTGCCGAAGGTTTGCAGAAACTTTCCTGTCCGCCGGCGCTGGTGTTCTGTACAGCCTATGACGAGTATGCACTGGCTGCCTTTGATGTTCATGCTGCTGGCTATCTGGTTAAACCGGTGCGGCAGGAAGAACTGAAAACCGTACTGGAAAAGGCCCGAAAAATTAACAAGCTGCAGGCATCAAGCCTTACTGATGACAGCCGCCATACTTCCCGTTCCCGCACTCATATCAGTGCTCGAACCCATCGTGGTATCGAACTGATTGAGCTGGCAGATATCCGCTACTTCATTGCTGATAACAAATATGTCACGGTGCATCACCTTCATGGTGAAGTGCTGATTGATGAAACCCTGAAAGAGCTGGAAAACGAATTTGGCCAGCGCTTTGTTCGTATCCATCGCAACGCCTTGGTGGCAAGGGATGCGATTGAAGGCCTGTGTCGCTGTGATCAGGGGCAGTACACCGTCAAACTCAAGGATGTTGAAACACCGCTCGGCGTCAGTCGGCGTCATGTGGCCGGTATGCGCAAACTGATGAGTGAACTCTGAAGCAGCTCCGGCAGCTGCTTTCCCTCCAGTATTAATCGTGAGTTTATGGATAGCTTCACCAGAGACTCTGTCATATCATGGTGGCCCTTTTAACCAGCAGTTCAGGGCCCCGTGAAAAAAGTTCGCATCGCTACCCGCAAAAGCGCGCTGGCCTTATGGCAGGCAGAGTATGTCAAAGCGCGCCTGGAATTCTTCCATCCCGATCTCGAAGTTGAACTGGTTGCCATGACCAGTCGCGGCGACAGAATCCTTGATGCTCCTCTGGCCAAAATTGGCGGCAAGGGGCTGTTTGTTAAGGAACTGGAAACCGCCATGCTGGAAAACCGGGCGGATATTGCTGTTCACTCGATGAAAGATGTTCCCATGGAGTTTCCAGAAGGACTGGGACTGGCAGTGATCTGCGAACGGGAAGATCCTCGCGACGCTTTTGTGTCCAACACCTTTAACTCCATTGATGAGTTGCCTGAAGGTGCTGTTGTTGGCACTTCCAGTCTGCGTCGTCAGTGTCAGCTGATGGCTGATCGCCCGGATTTAAAAATCCGGTTCCTGCGGGGCAATGTAAATACCCGTCTGGCAAAACTGGATGCAGGTGAATATGACGCCATTATTCTGGCCGCTGCAGGTTTGATCCGGTTGGAAATGGCTGACCGGATTCGTAATTACATTTCAACCGAGCAGAGCTTGCCGGCCGGTGGTCAGGGTGCTGTAGGTATTGAATGCCGCACAGACGATGCCGAAATGCTGGAACTGCTGAAGCCGCTGCATCATGAGAAGACCGCCAGCTGCGTTCTGGCCGAGCGCGCCATGAACAAGCGGCTGAATGGTGGCTGTCAGGTACCGATTGGCGGCTTTGCCGTTCTGGAAGGCGAGAATATTTATCTGCGGGGTCTGGTAGGCAGTCCGGATGGCGAAACTATGCTGCGCAGTGAAGTTCGTGGTCCTGCAGTGCAAGCCGAGCAGTTGGGTATTCAGGTAGCCGAGTCACTGCTGGAGCAGGGTGCAGACAAGATTCTTCAGGCTGTTTACGGTGAAGCAGACGCGCCTGCTACCGGGGAACACTGATGCCGGAGACCGGTACGCTGGCAGATATCCGGGCGCTGATTCTGCGTCCGGAGCAAAGAGGTCAGAAGCTGGCTGCTGAAATTACCCGGCAGGGTGGCAAGGCATGGCAGCTTTCGATGCTGGAAACTCGTCGGGTAGCACTGACTGACAGTGACCGGACCAGAGTGCTGTCGCTGGATCAGTATCTTAAGGTCATCTGCATCAGTGCCACGGCAGCCGCAGCCATGCTGGATGAAGTAGACCAGTGGTGGCCCCAGTTACCGGTGGGCACAGAGTGGTACGCCATCGGGCCGGCAACCGCACAAAAACTGCAGCAGGAAAATATTCAACCAATACTGGCTGATGGTCAGTCTGACAGTGAAGCCCTGTTGGCACTCGAATCGATGCAGCAGGTTGATGACCAGCGCATTCTGCTGGTCTGTGGCAGGGGCGGACGAACATTACTACAGGATGAACTGGCTGCCAGAGGCGCCCGGGTTGAACGGCTGGAACTCTATGAACGCTACTGTCCTGGCTATGAAACAGGGGTGGTAACGGCCCATCTTACCGATCACCATATCAATTGTATGATCGCCACCAGTAGCGAAATGCTCGCTAACCTATTACATTATTTTAATCCAGAACAATCGTCCGAACTAAATCTGCTGGTACCCGGTTCTCGGGTTGCAGAAGCGGCTGAGACAGCCGGATTCCACAATATAGTCATTGCCGACGGTGCAGATGACGCCAGCATGATACGGGCACTTCAGGGGCTGTAAGACGCAGCCCTCACTCTATTCCGGATCCACGCCGGCGTATCACTGTACAAAATAGGCACGATAGTGAGCGAAAACGGAAAAGAATCCCCGGCATCTGACCAGTCAGGTGCAGACACTTCAGCAGAAAATCGGTCGGTAGAAAACCAGCCGGAAGTATCAAAAGAAGTGTCAAAGGATGTACCGCAGACCTCCGGTACACCAAAAAAGAAAAAGACCTCTGCCCAGTCAGCTCACACCGGAAAATCCGGAGGTAACAGCCTGGCTGTTCTGAGTCTGGTGGTTTCTCTGGCCGCATTGGGTGGCGCAGGCGCCATTGGCTGGTATGGCTATAAGGCCCAGCAACAGCTGGTAGTGCTGGAGCAACAAGCAGCGGGCAACAAAACCCAAAGTCAGCACATCGAAAAGTCGTCTGCCGACTTGCAGAAACAGCTGCAGCAACTGCAACAGTCAGTTAAATCCACACTGGAATCTGTACCGCAGCAGGAACAGCAGCAGCGCGAACAGATGAATGTGGTGCTGGATCAGCTGGAAAGTCTGTCGAAAAAGATTCGGGAACTGCAGGGCAGCAACCGGGAAAGCTGGCTGCTGGCTGAAGCAGAATACCTGATGCGGCTGGCTAATCAGCGACTTCGTACCGAGGGTGATGTTAAAAGTGCAGAAACCTTGTTGTTGGATGCGGATCAGCTGATTGTCAGCATTGATGACTACTCCTTATTCCCGGTACGTGAAGCTCTGGCGGAAGATATTACTGCGCTGAAATCAGTGCCGGCACTGGATCGGGACGGGCTCTGGCTACAGCTGACAGCACTTGAAAAACAGATCGCCATGTTGCCGGTCGTCCCTGCTGAAATTCCGGCTGCTCCGGGATCTTCCGGATCAATAGAATATACTCAGCCGGCCGCTGAAGAGTCGTCAGATGCTGCCCTGAATACCGCTGATATGCCCTGGTATGAAGTCTGGAAAGCCAAGCTGGCAAACTCGGTTGAGCGTGCCTGGAATGTTTTCTCGACTCAGTTCCGGATTACCCGCCGCGATGCGCCGGTAGAACCGTTGCCATCAGTGGATGATGAAATTGCCCTGCGCCTGAATGCCCGGCTGATGCTGGAACAGGCCCGACTGGCCATGTTGCAGGGCAGAAAGGAAGTTTATGTTTCCAGTCTGCAGCAGGCCAGCGAATGGGTGGAACGTTACTTCTCCCACGATAAGCCCAAGAGTCAGGCGATTATTGATCAGCTGGCCGAACTACAAAAGATGCCAATTGAGCAGCGGCTGCCGGATGTCTCCCGCGGGTTATCCCGACTGAAAGTTTATCTGGATGATATTGCCAGTGATCGCCGTCTGCCGCTGCAGCAGCCACAGGCTCAGAAAAAGCCGGAACCGGCTGCAGAAAATAACGGTGCTATTCCTCTGGCTGAACCTGTTCCGGCAGAACCTGTAAAGGAAGATAAGGCACCGGCAGAAACCGCCGCTGAGGGGGAACAATGAAAATTTTCAGTGTTTTCCTGATTCTGCTGACAGGTACTTTTGCTGCGGCAACCTGGCTGGTTGATGACAGTGGTTATGTGCTGCTGGCCTGGAAAAACTATACCTTTGAAAGCAGCTTCTGGAGCTTTTTGCTGTTACTGCTGGGCTTTGCCGTGGTGGTTCTCGGGCTGAGAGTGATTCTGCAGCTGTTACTCGGTAGCGTAAACCTGCTTTACCCGATGACCCATACTGCCCGTCAGCGTCGTGGCCGCCGGCTTTCAGCCAAGGGCCTGGTTGAGCTGATTGGTGGACACTGGAAACCGGCCCATAAACATCTTTCCCAGGCCGGTGCCGATGGTGAAGCACCATTGCTGAACTATCTGGGGGCGGCTCATGCGGCCAATCAGGCCGGTGACTATGAAGCCTGCAGTGAATATCTGAGACTGGCGGATGCCAGTACTCCCAATGCAGATATGGCTGTAGGCCTGACCCAGGCGCAAATGCATCTGGCCCGCGGTCAGCTGGAGCAGTCGTTGGCTACGCTCAACCAGCTGCGCAAACGCTCACCCAAGCACAGTTATGTGCTCAAATTGCTGAAGGAAACCTATCTCAAGTTAGGTGACTGGCAGGCACTGGCTGAACTCTTGCCTGAATTGAAGAAACGCAAGGTCATTGCTGAGAAAGAATATGATGATCTGCAGCAGAGGGTATGGGGCGCGCTGTTTGATCAGGCATATAACAAGGGTCGTAATCTGGTTGGTCTGGATGAGCGGATTGAACCGGCCCGGAGTGTCTGGCAGCAATTATCCATGGGACAGAAGCGTGATGCCGGTTTGCTGTATCGCTATGCCAAATGTCTGGTAGCGCTGGATGCCCCACAGAAAGCTGAAGCCCTGCTGCGAGAGCATTTAGGGAAAACCTACAGCCGTGAACTGATTCTGTTGTATGGTCGTATTGCCGGTGCTGACAGCAGCAGTCAGCTGAAGTGTGCTGAGAAACTGGTAAACGAACGCCCTAACGATGCCTGGTTGATGCTGTCACTGGGTCGTCTCAGCTTGCGTAACAAGCTTTGGGGTAAAGCTCAGGAATATTTCGAAAGCAGTCTGAGCCTGCACCGAAGTACTGATGCCTACAACGAACTGGGTCGACTGCTGGCTCACCTGGGTGAGTATGAAAAAAGCTCCAGCTATTTCCGGGAAGGCCTGACACTGGTTACAGGTTCGGTACCGGAGCTGCCGATGCCGGAACAGACCAGCTCAGAAAGGATATAACCACAACATGAAGTTTACCGCTGCAGGCGCCATGCTGGGCGCTCTGGCTGTCAGTCTGGGCGCCTTTGGTGCCCACGCCCTCAAAGGCAGTATGGCTCCCGAGCTGATGGTGACTTACCAGACAGCTGTTGATTATCACTTTGTTCATGCACTGTTGCTGGTACTGATTGGTATTATTGCCAGATCACAGGGTGTGACTCGCTTGTTGCAAGCTTCTGGCTGGCTGGTGCTGGCAGGTGTCCTGCTGTTCAGTGGCAGCCTTTATGCGTTGACTCTCACTGGTATCCGCGGACTCGGCATCATTACACCTTTTGGTGGTGTGGCGATGATTGCCGGCTGGCTGTGTCTGATGATGCATGCCCTGAAGAAAAACTGACATGATGAAAGCGTGAAATCGCGTATGGAATCCCGACGCGATTTCACGCTTACTATGCTATTTAGTACCATGCAGATGTTTCAAAATATCTGAAAACAACTGCCTGGGCACTTACCTTAACTTAAGATTTCATCCGGTTGTAATTTCCCGATGCACGAAAAGCAGATGGCTGAAGAGCAGCATTCTGAACAGCAGTCTCTCGAAATGACTCATAATGATAATGAACAGCAGCCAGCTCATCGCCGGGTTGTTCGCAGCTTTGTCCGCCGTACCGGCCGGATGACAGCGGCACAGCAACGTGGCTTTGATGAATGCTGGGAAAAATTCGGGCTCAAGCTTGAAGATGGTGCGATCGAGCCTGCTGAAGTATTTGGCAACGATGCGCCGGTAGTATTGGAGATTGGCTTTGGTATGGGCCACTCTCTGGCCGAAATGGCAGGGAACGCCCTCGATAAAAACTACATTGGCGTTGAAGTTCACAGTCCTGGTGTTGGCAGTCTGCTGAACGAAGTCCATGAAGCCGGCCTGAACAATGTACGGGTGTATTGTGATGATGCGGTTGAAGTACTGAAGCAGTGCGTGCCGGAACAGAGCCTCGACCGAGTACAGATTTACTTCCCTGATCCGTGGCACAAAAAGCGTCACCACAAGCGTCGTCTGGTCAAGCCGGAATTCCTGGAACTGCTGGCGAAGCATATGAAGGTGGGTGGACATATCCACCTGGCAACAGACTGGGAACACTATGCCGAGCAGATGCTTGAGGTGCTGAGTGAGTCTCCGCTGTTCCGTAATACCGCTGAAAAGGATTACGTACCACGCCCTGACTACCGTCCGCTGACCAAGTTTGAAAAGCGTGGTCACCGTCTCGGACATGGTGTCTGGGATCTGGTGTTCGAGCGTATCTGATGCATTTATCCGGGGTTGTTTAATCACAGCCCCGGATTCTCAAATCAGAAAATATACACTGATTATTTGCCCTCGAACCGAGGTGTTCTTTTCTCGATAAAGGCTGTCATGCCTTCCTTCTGATCTGCACTGGCAAACAATGAGTGGAATACCCGCCGCTCAAACAGAATGCCTTCCTGCAGGCTCAGCTCCAGTGCCCGGTCAACAGTTTCCCGCGCCAGACTGGTTGTCAGCTTGCTGTATCCTGCGATGGTTTTTGCGGCTTCCAGTGTTTCGGGAATAAGCTGATCATCAGCAAAGGTTCTGGCAACTAATCCAGACCGCTCTGCTTCTTCTGCCCCCATCATTCTGCCCGTCAAAATTATATCCATCGCTTTTGCTTTGCCCACCAGACCGGTCAGTCTCTGGGTGCCGCCGATTCCCGGAATAACCCCCAGCTTGATTTCCGGTTGTCCGAATTTTGCGTTTTCGGCGGCATAGATGGTGTCGCACATCATTGCCAGTTCACAGCCACCGCCAAGGGCATAACCTGCAACGGCTGCAATTTTCGGAGTGCGAAGATCGGTAAACTCTTTCCAGGCTGCAAAGTAATCCTGTCGAATCATATCGACACAGGACTGATCCGCCATTTCGCGAATATCGGCGCCAGCAGCAAAGGCTTTGTGTGAGCCGGTGATAACAAAACAGCCCACTCCCGGATCATTATCCAGTGGTTTCATTACTTCCAGCAGTTGCCGCAGTACTTCCGAATTCAGTGCATTCAGGGCTTCAGGGCGGTTCAGTTTAATCAGGGCTACCCGGTCGTGTTTTTCTACAAGAATGGTCATGGTGTTCTTCCGTTTTTATTATTGATAAGCGAGAGTTGTAAGTGACAGTTCAACAGCTGTCAGGAGTCCCAGATAGCGCCGTAGGCCGGTATGCCTCTGATCTCAAGGCCATAAACAACTTTCTGGGTCAGTGGTTGATTGGCAATACAGATCACTGCTTCAGCGTCGTATTTCTGGCAGGCTTCCAGTGCCAGTTCCACCAGGTCCGGTTTGCCACGGGTTGAGGTATCCCATATCAGTGCATCCGGGACTGCTTCCAGAATTTCATCAACCAGCTCATCGTCGTAAGTATTGCGTGGATTGCGGGTTGACCAGATCAGATGGGCAGGTACCTGTCCAGCCAGCAAGTGTGGCAGGCAAGGGCCGATACCACTGCCGGTGGCAACGTAAACAACCTTCTTGAATAACACTTCAATATTGGCGACACCTGCAGTAGGAATACCTTTGACCCAGACCTTTTCTGGCTGCTGCTTAATAAACTCTCCGGTCCAGTCACCTGCACGGGAAATTGCCAGCCGGAAGCCGTCTTCATTGGGAGAAGGCATATTGGCAAAGGCATGCCATTCGAGCAGTGGGTTGGTGCTGATGGTGGTAGATGAGCCGGGAAACGGTGTGACTCCATGATTAAACTTTGCCAGCGCTACATGGTTGGATGGTGATTTGATATCCACTTCAACTTTTTTCAGCCGCAACCAGGGGAGAATGACACTGGCAGTGACGGTTGCCAGCACCCAGAAATCGACACTGGTTAACAGCGAGGTCTGGTGAAAGTCTGCCAGCGAAACAGTCTGCATCCAGAACAGTGCCAGTACCGACCAGCCACCAAAGCGATGAATTATTTCAAAGGCATTATGATAACGCTGGCGAAAGCCCGGCATTGCTGTAGCGATGATACCGATCAGCAGCGCCATAATAATCCAGGTAATCGTAACCACGGACTCGGGAGCTGCAGCAGGATTGTTCAGCAACCCGGCAACAAAGACGCCATACCAGAGAGTAGCGGCCATCGCCGAACCACTGTGTAATCCGCCAAAGTGATAAACCTTGGCCAGTGTCCAGCGAATGGCCAGAGGCCAGCTGACAGGCGCTCGAGTTGCCAGCCAGAATAAAAAATTAATCACATATTGCTGGCGAATCAGTACTGCCAGTGCAAAGTTGGCCAGTACCATATTGGCAACAGCACTCAGGTTGATTGCTGAAGCTGACCACCACTGCCCCTCATGCAGCCCATGCCAGAGAAATGCGGCATTGACGGCCAGAACCAGAAATACCAGCCGGTTGTAGTGCTCCAGATAACGGTGGCGAAGAATCCTGCTCAGTAACCCCGGCCGGGAGATATTCTCCTGAGTAGCGACTGTATCCGTCATGATGCGGCTCCTTCTGACGACTGTGTGCTTTTACCGGGTTCGAGAAACGAGTCGGATAGCAGTAGTCGCTTATCGATCTTGCCGCGGCTGGTTACCGGTAGCTTGTCCAGCGACAGGATTTTTGCCGGCATGCAGTAGTAAGGCAGGGCCGCTTTAATTGCCTGTTCGCACTGGCTGATATTCACCGTTGCCGGTCGTACATAAGCCACCAGATTGTCTTTATCCAGCTTCAGGGTGACGGCCTGTTGACAGCCGGGTACGGATTCCAGTACACCGGATACCGAGTCCAGCTCCACCCGGAAACCGCGAACTTTGACCTGATCATCAGTGCGCCCAAGATATTCCAGTTCCCCCTGTTCGTTCCAGCGACCCAGGTCGCGGGTACGAAACATCATGCGGCCATCGTTCAGGAACGGGTCGTGTTTGTAGCGATCATCAGTCAGCTGTTGGTTGTTGATGTAACCGGAAGAAATGCCCTGACCTCCGGCCCAGATTTCTCCTACTTCGCCAATCGGTAGCGGCTGCAGGTTTTCGTCGAGAATATAAATGGTGTTATTGGGGGTTGGCTTGCCTATGGTGAGATGGCGGCTGTGACTCTGGAAGTGCTGGGCGGTATTGATAATGGTGGTTTCGGTCGGGCCGCAGCTGTTATAGAAGCGGCATTTCTTTGCCCAGGTCTCTGCTAATGGGCGAGGGCAGGGCTCACCGGCAACGGCAACCGTTTTTGCTTCGGTGCAGGCATCCGCATCGACCCGCCCCAGAATACTGGGCGTGGCGATAATAATGTTGCTCTTACTGGCGGCAGCGGTGAAATCCCTGTCACGGATAATCAGGGTGGCACCGTGGGACAGACACCCCAGAATTTCCCATGCTGCCATATCAAACGCGATATTAAGCAACTGAGCCACTTTATCGCCGGGCTTGATTCCCAAGTCTCCCGGGCGCGAAAGCAACAGGTTGCAGACATTACTGTGAGTCACCTGTACACCATTGGGATTACCGGTTGTACCCGAGGTAAACAGCACAAAGCAGTTATCACTGTCTGCAACCGGTGCCCGTGGAAGATGAAGATTGGCCACAGTATTGCCAGAGAGAGTAGTCAGCGTATCAAGTGCAAGAATGGTTTTGTCTGACTGGTCAGGAATACGATCCTGTAGGTGGGACAAAGTAAGAATCACTCTAAGCCCTGCGGACTCGATCACCCGGCTTTGCATCGGGGCAGGAGTTACCTTCGGATCCTGCGGAACATAGGCGGCACCGGTTTTAAGGATACCCAGAATACCGACCAGCATTGGAATCGAGCGTTCGACAAACAGGCCAACATTATCGCCCCGGCCAATGCCGATCCGGTTTAGATGAGCGGCCAGATGGTTGGCCTGACGGTTCAGTTCGGAGTAACTGATTTGCTGATCCAGATGACGGGCAGCAATCAGATCACCATGCTGCAGGCACTGGGCTTCAATGGCTTGATGAATAGTGTGGTACGGGATGGTTCTGGCAGGTCCCTGGCCATAACGTTCAAACCTGAGTTGATCAGTCGCACTCAGATTGCTGATTGCTGCCCGGTTAAAAGCAGGCTTGATACGGTTATGTTTGAGCGTATGAAACCGTGTCGCCTGTGACTGTGGAATTCTGTAATTCTTGTTGTAGTCCAATTCCAGCCTCATTTTTATTCCTCCCGAATAATGAGTAACTGGAATCCTGTCAGGCAGATCTCACGGAATTATCACAGGGATTTCAAATTTCCCGATTTTCGCTGTGATAACTCCGTGATTTTTTTTATACAAATTTGCGGTTATATGCCGGGCTAAACCGGCAAGGTAAAGGCAAAGGCTGTACCCGAGCGCTGACTGCTGCGCACCTCGATTACACTGCCGTGTACTTCCAGAATCCGTTTTACTATCGCTAGTCCCAGCCCGGTTCCACCGGGGTTGCTGTCCGCTTTTTCTGCTGATAACGAGCTCTGGTAAAAACGGTTGAAGATATGGGGCAGGTCCTGTTCGGCGATATAACTGCCGGAGTTCTCAACAGTCAGGTTAACTCCGCTTGATGTTTCACTGATTCGAACGCAGATACGACCATTGTCCGGCGTATGACTGATGGCATTACGCAGCAGGTTATCCAGCACTCGCTGAATCATGCCGATGTCAGCCAGCACCAGCGCATGAGACTGGGGACACTCGATCTTCAGGGCGATATTCCGGGTTTCCAGAGCCAGTCGGAACCCCTGCGATGTATCGTGAACCAGCTCTGCCAGCGAGAAATGTTCAAGCTCCGGTTGCTTACTGCCCGAGTCCAGCTTCGACAGTTCAAACAAATCACAGATTAGGCGTGATAGCCGATGGCATCCATTCTCGGCCGAATAAAGATAGTCCAGCCGTTGCTCCCGACTCAGGGAGTTCTGTTTGACGATCAGGGTTTCAATATATCCCTGTATGGTCGCCAGTGGTGTCCGCAGGTCATGGGAAACATTGGATACCAGTTCCCGCCGCAGCCTGTCGTTGGTGCGCAACTGGGCCAGCTGATCAGAGATCTTGCGTGACATGGCCTGATAGATCACAGCCAGGCGGCTGACTTCATCTGTATTTTTGCAGGACTGCTCCGGCATTAACTCCTTGGTACCGAGTTCAGAGCGGGCAAAGTTGTTCATATCGTGACATAGGCGGGACAGTGGATGGATCAGTATCCGCACGATCAGCAGGCCAACCAGCAAGCAACTGATAACGCTGATGGCCAGTGCACAGGCGGTCTGAATACTGATATGACTCCAGGCAATCTGACTGCTGAGGTTGTCATACAGTTTGCCTCCCAATACAACATACAGATAACCCTTTAACTCGGAACCCTCCCTGATTTCTGACACAGAAAAGATTTTCTTCAGATTGTCGTGGCGGGGATCATAGTTGCGTAGCGGGAAGTTGCCCTTGCCTGAGAGAAACTCACGGATAGGCGTCAGATCCACAGTTTGCCGTTTCAACGTCTGGTCATGAACACTGTGAGTCATAACACGACCCTGGGGACTTAACAGGTATACCTCAACGGCAGGGTTAATAATCATGGCCTGACGGGCCAGCTGCTGGATCGCTTCGTTGCTGTCGACATCACCCTTGATTAACTCGTACTCGTCGGTGACATACATGGCAATGCTGCTGTTCAGTTTCTGGGTTAGCTCTTCATAGTAGAGCTTCATTCCCAGCTGGCCGATTATCAGTGCTGCCAGACCGACGCTGGAGACAATTGCCAGCAAAGCAAGCGACAGCTTTCGATTCAGTGTGGTTATCATGCTCTGTCACTCCGCTCAGACCCGGTGGTCCTGAAGTTTGTAACCCACTCCCCAGCAGGTCACGATGTACTCCGGGTTACGTGGATCCGACTCCAGTTTGGCGCGCAGTCGGTTGATATGGGAGTTGACGGTATGTTCGTATCCTTCGTGGTTATAACCCCAGACCTGATCCAGCAGCTCGGTTCGGCTGAAAACCCGGCCGGGATGACGAACAAAATGCATCAGCAGATCAAATTCTCTGGCCGTCAGTTCAATCTCTTTGCCGGACAGATGCACCTGCCGTGAAGTTTCCTTCACTTCCAGGTTGTTGATACGGACAGGAAGATCCGGATTACTTTGTGGAAGTTCAGGGGCAGGTTGAGTACCGGATCGGCGCAGCAAAGCCTTGATACGGGCAATCAATTCCATCATGCCGAAAGGTTTGGAAATGTAGTCGTCAGCACCTACATCCAGTCCGACTACCCGATCCAGTTCGGTGGTACGTGAGGTCAGCAGAATAATAGGAACCTGACGGTTGGTCTTGCGTACCCGGCGGCAGATATCCAGTCCGCTTGGCCCCGGCAACTGAATATCAAGAATAATCAGGTCCCACGGCTGCTGAGTTGCCAGTTCAAGCCCGGTAAAACCATCGGAAGCATGATGGATTTCTGCTCCCATATCCCCAAGGTGGAGTGATAACAGGTTGCCTATTTCCTGCTCATCCTCGACCACCAGTATTTTTTTATTTTCCAGAGTTACAGCGGATGCATCGTTTGTTGTAATCATAATTATTGGTCTCCCGGCATAACTTTATTTTTACGCCGGGTAACCGTTTTTGGATGCAATCAGGACAGGGACGGATAAAGGACGGGATGATAGTTATTTGTTTCCTGTCTTCGTCATAAAACTGTTGTAGTGATAGTTTCTTGTATTGCGATAGTGATCAAAGAGGCGCCAGCTCCCCGGAACGACGCTTGGCTCTGGTCGCACGAATCTGCTTCCGCTCCATATCGGACAGGGTTTCCTGAACATACAGAATATGACTTTCTGCTGCGGCCTTGGCTTTGTCAGGCTGGCCGGCAAGGATTGCTTCGAGAATGGCCTGGTGCTGTTCGCAGAGATGCTCACCGGTGATATCCCGGTTATACAGACCACCGATATTGGTGTGGATATTGTGCTTCAGCATATTGAACATAGCCCGCATGGTATGTAACAGCACCATATTGTGGGAGCTTTCGGCAATGGCCAGATGAAATGCCAGGTCGGCCTGACTTTCCTTGATTCTGTCGTCTTCCTGCATACTTTGCTCAAGAGCTTCGAAGGCCTGCTGCAGGTTTTTTTTGTCGACATCAGTTGCACG
Organism: Spongorhabdus nitratireducens; assembly: GCA_947387575.1. Classification (GTDB taxonomy): domain Bacteria; phylum Pseudomonadota; class Gammaproteobacteria; order Pseudomonadales; family Endozoicomonadaceae; genus CANDOC01. Next base: position 81,327 of record CANDOC010000007.1, on the reverse strand, counting down.
CTGGGCGGCGTAAAAAGCGCATGCACCTTCCAGCAGGTAGCGAAATTCCAGTACATCATCCCGGGCTTCCGGGTGTTTCCCCAACATATCCAGCAGCGGGTCTGAAAGTGAACGTGTTAACGAATCGGTTACATAATGACCACCGCCCTGACGTGAGCGCAGAATTCCTTTTGCGGCCAGCGTCTGCAGGGCCGATCGCAGCGATGGGCGTGATACTTCGAGTTGCTGGGCCAGAGTTCGTTCTGCCGGCAGACGCTCTCCCGGTCGGTAAACCCCTTCTACAATCATGGTCTCCAGTTTGGCTGTGATTCTATCGGCCAGTGTCTGCTGTTTCACTACATTTCCCGTGATTTATACGACTGAACGCCGCAAGTCTATTTTCCCTGCAGTCTATTGAAACGATACCGCCGTGCAGATGCAACTGATGTTCATAATCAAACAAAAACAAACATAAAAACATTGACAAGGATTGTGGTTGATTATTATCCTCGCCGCCAACTGGATAATTGGTCTTACCAATTTCAATAAAAACAACAAAAGGTCTCTTATATGTCCCCTGGCATTCAAGCATTCCTCGCGTTCTCGCCCATTTTGCTCACCGCTGTGCTGCTTCTCGGGTTCCGTCTTCCTGCCAAAAAAGCGATGCCTGCTGTCTTTTTGCTGACCGCCGGTATTGCCGTATTTGCCTGGGAAGTGTCTTTTAATCGGGTACTGGCTTCCTCACTGCAGGGACTGGTTATCACTATTGCAGTATTGTGGATCATCTTTGGCGCCATTCTGCTGCTCAACACCCTCAAACACTCCGGCGCCATCACTGCAATCAAGGCCGGCTTTGTGGGTATCTCACCTGACCAGCGGGTTCAGGCGATTATCGTGGCCTGGCTGTTCGGCTCCTTCATTGAAGGTGCTTCCGGTTTCGGTACCCCGGCAGCGATTGCTGCACCACTGCTGGTAGCCATCGGCTTCCCGGCACTGGCGGCAGTTATGGTCGGCATGATGATCCAGAGTACTCCGGTATCGTTCGGTGCGGTCGGTACCCCGATCATCATCGGTGTTAACAAGGGTCTGGATACAGCTTCTATCGGAGATCAACTGGTAGCTCAAGGTTCCAGCTGGGATATCTTCCTGCAGCTGATTACCAGTGAAGTCGCCATTATTCATGCCGTCGTCGGAACCCTGATTCCGCTGTTTATGGTGATGATGCTGACCCGCTTCTTCGGTCGTAACAAGTCATTTGCGGAAGGCCTGCAGGTACTGCCGTTTGCTATTTTCGCCGGTCTGGCATTTACCATCCCGTATGCCCTGACCGGCATTTTCCTTGGACCGGAATTCCCGTCACTGCTGGGTGGCCTGATCGGTCTGGCCATTGTGACCACCGCAGCGAAAGCGGGCTTCCTGATGCCGAAAGAGACCTGGCAGTTTGCTTCTCCGGACAAGTGGCCGGTAGAGTGGACTGGCAAGCTGGAAGTGAAGCTGGACAGCATGGCGCCGGGCAAGGATATGTCCCTGGTTAAAGCCTGGATGCCTTATGTACTGGTTGCTGTACTGCTGGTACTGAGCCGCACCAGCGACAGTGTGAAAGCTCTGAGCAAGTCTGTTTCCCTGAGCTTCAGCAACATTCTGGGTGAAGCAGGCATCAGTGCCGGCATTCAGCCGTTCTACCTGCCTGGTGGCATTCTGGTGCTGGTGGTACTGGCGACCATTCTGCTGCACCGTATCTCTCTCAAGAATATGAAAGAGGCGTTGGGTGAATCTTCCCGTACTCTGCTGGGTGCCGGCTTCGTACTGATGTTCACCATCCCGATGGTACGGATTCTGATCAACTCCGGTGTCAATGCAGCTGACCTGAGCAGTATGCCAGTGGCAATGGCCCGCTATGTTGCAGACACCTTCGGCGGTATGTACACCGTGTTTGCTCCGGCCATTGGTGCCCTGGGTGCCTTCATCGCCGGCTCCAACACTGTCAGTAACATGATGCTGGCCCAGTTCCAGTTTGGTGTGGCTGAAGCCCTGTCGGTATCCGGTGCCATGATGGTAGCGATGCAGGCGGTCGGTGCTGCCGCAGGTAACATGATTGCCATTCACAACGTGGTTGCGGCATCTGCAACTGTCGGCCTGCTGGGGCGTGAAGGCATGACCCTGCGAATGACCATCATACCCACCATTTACTATGTCCTGTTTGCCGGTATTCTGGGGACAATTGCCCTGACCCTGCTGGGTGTTTCCGACCCGCTGGTTGGTTAATCAGCAGCTGTTCCTCAGCTAGCGCAAAGCCGGAGTCAGCAAGACTCCGGCTCTCGAGGTTTTCGATCATGTCCGAGCTTTTCGTCAATGCCATGGGAGATACCGGTAACCCGCCGGAGCCCGTCACATCCGAATCATCCAAACCAAGAAGCAATCCTGACAGAAACTATCCTGACCGTCCCGATACGGTTTATCTTTACGGCACCTGTCTTGTTGACCTGCTGCAACCACAAGCCGGCCTTGATGCGCTGAAGCTGCTGGAGCGGGAAGGCATCAATGTGGTCTTTGCCGAACAGCAAACCTGCTGTGGCCAGCCAGCCTATACCTCAGGCTATGATGACGAGGCCCGTGAAGTGGCGCTGATGCAGATGCAGGCCATGCCGGAAGACTGGCCGGTGATTGTGCTGTCCGGTTCCTGTGGCGGCATGATGCATCATCACTACCCAAAAATGTTTACCGGACTGCCGGAACAGCAGCAGGCTCAGGCTTTTGCCGAACGGGTTTTCGAATTCACTGAGTTTCTGGTACATGTGCTGGGTTATCAGCCGGAAGACCAGGGCGAGCCGGAAACGGTTGCGGTACACACTTCCTGTGCAGCACGTCGGGAGATGAATGTGCACCATACCGGCTGGGCGCTGGTTGATGCGCTGCGGAATGTAAAACGTGTGGTCCACGACCATGAGTTTGAGTGCTGCGGATTTGGTGGTTCATTCTGTGTCCGCTATCCGGATATTTCCGGAGCCATGGTCAATGACAAAGTGACAGCGATTACCGACACCCGTGCTGATCGACTGATCAGTGCGGATTACGGCTGCCTGATGAATATTAACGGTGCACTGGAATTCCAGCAGCATAAAATCAGGGGTGAACACCTCGCCAGTTATCTCTGGGAGCGTACGACAGGAGAAAAGCATGTCTGAACGTATCCCGTTACATAACCTGAGTTTCAAGGAGCGGGTTGACCGGGATCTGAACGATCCTGCCCTGCGCCATAATTTCCGTGAAGCCATGGACTTTCTGATGGACAAGCGGAAAGGCCGGTTTACGGATGATCACCAGCTGCAGTTACTGCGTGACCGTGGTTCCAGCATTCGCAAGCGGGCACTGTCAAAACTGCCGGATCTGCTGGAGCAACTGGAAAGCAAGCTGCGGGAAAATGGTATTCGGGTTCACTGGGCTGAAACGCCGGAAGAAGCCAACAGCATAGTGCTGGATATTGCCCGCCATCATGGTGCGAAAACCATGATCAAAGGTAAGTCCATGGTCAGTGAAGAGACTGAACTGAACGAGTTTCTTGAGCATAACGGCGTCGAGGCTATCGAAGCAGATATGGGGGAATTCATTCTGCAGCTGGCAGAAGACAAGCCGTCCCATATCGTGATGCCGGCGATCCACAAGACCAAGGAAGATATCGCCAGATTGTTTGAGCAGAACCTGGATGACTGCGAATACACCGAAGATGTTGACACCCTGATCCAGTCTGCCCGGAAAGAACTGCGCCGTCGTTTTCACGCGGCAGATATTGGTCTGACCGGGGTGAACTTTATGGTGGCGGAAACCGGCTCTTTGGTGCTGGTTGAAAATGAAGGTAATGGTCGAATGGCGACCACGGTACCCAAAGTGCATATCGCCATGACCGGTATCGAAAAGGTAATTGAACGGCTGGATGATCTGCCGCCACTGCTGACGCTGCTGACAAACTCTGCCACCGGACAGCCGGTCACCACTTATGTGAATATGATTTCTTCACCGCGCAAGCAGGATGAAGATGGTCCGGAAGAAGTCCATCTGGTACTGCTGGATAACGGCCGCACCATCCCCTATGCCGATGAAGAAATGCGCCAGACGCTGCAGTGCATTCGCTGTGCTGCTTGTATGAACCACTGTCCGGTTTATACCCGTCTGGGTGGGCATGCTTATGGCACCACCTATCCTGGTCCGATCGGCTCTATCCTGTCTCCGCATTTGCTGGGGCTTGAAGAGACTAAAGACCTACCCAGTGCGTCCTCATTGTGCGGTGCCTGTGGTGAAGTCTGCCCGGTTCGAATTCCGATTCCGGACTTGCTGCGGCGTCTGCGCCATGAAGGTGTGCGCAAGCTGAAGAAAGATGAAGCTCCGGTAATTCGCGGTCACGGGGCCAAATATACCCATACCGAAAAAGCGGCCTGGCTGAGCTGGAGCAAGCTTTACAGCTCGCCGGCGATGTATCGCACCTTTGCTTTATCAGCCACATTATTGCGGGGGCTGACGCCTTCAAAAATGAAGGGCTGGACTGATTACCGAACTTCGCCGAAACCGGCAAAGAAAAGTCTTCACAGTCTGGTTAAGCAATATCGTAAACAGCAAGACCAGTATTCAGAAAAACAGGCAGGAGATAAAGGATGAGCATTGATGCCCGCAACAGAATCCTGTCCCGTTTGAGAGCCGGTATTGGTGACAGCAAGCCACGAACCACTGCTGATGATTGTGGTGATGTGGCTCACTACGACTGGAGTCAGGAAGAGAAAGTTCGCCACTTTACCGACGCCATGACTGCGGTTAAAACCGAGGTACATCAGACAACAGCATCACACTGGCCGGTACTGTTGCAGCTGTTGCTGCGGGAAAAGCAGCTGAAAAAACTGCTGGTGTCGCCCGCTCGGGAAACCGGGCAGGCATTACAGCATGTTGATGAAATAGATCAGGTCTCTATACCGGAAAATCCCCGTGACCTGAAAGATGAGCTGTTCTTCGATATTGATGCCTCCCTGACCACCTGCCGCGGCGCGATTGCCGAAACCGGCAGTCTGGTGCTGTGGCCGGATCATGAAGAACCCCGCGCCATGTCGCTGGTGCCACCGGTGCACTTTGCCCTGCTGCGTGCCAGTGATATCCACAACACTTTAACCGATGTAATGAAAGCTGAAGGTTGGGCTGACGGTATGCCCACCAATGCCCTGCTGATTTCCGGCCCGTCCAAAACCGCTGATATTGCCCGCATTCTGGCTTATGGTGCTCACGGTCCGCGCGAATTGATTGTGCTGCTGATTGCCAATTAAGGCAGCGAGAGAGAACAACAAATGAATAGTGCTGTTACCGATTTTTATAACACCATCAAAGCATCCATTCCGTCGAAGCGTCTGCTGAAAGATGCCTCGCGTCTGTTGGCGTTTGGTACGGATGCTTCCTTTTACAGGTTGATACCCCAGCTGGTGGTGCTGGTGGAATCGGAACAGGAAGTTCAGCAGGTTATAGCCGAAGCGGCCAAACGTCAGGTGCCGCTGACATTCCGGGCGGCCGGAACCAGCCTGTCCGGACAGGCGATTACTGATTCGGTACTGGTCATTGCCAGCAAGGGCTGGACCGGACATGAACTGATTAACGGTGGTGAAAAGATCCGGCTTCAGGTAGGTGTTATCGGTGCTGAAGCCAATGCCATCCTGGCTCCACTGGGCCGCAAGATCGGCCCTGACCCGGCATCAATCAATACCTGCCGGATTGGTGGTATTGCGGCCAACAATGCCAGCGGCATGTGCTGTGGTGTGGCTCAGAATACCTATCACACGCTGGACAGTATTCGTCTGATTCTGGCTGATGGCACACTGCTTGATACCAGCGACCCTGAAAATGTAGCGGCATTCCAACAAAGCCATAAAACCCTGCTGGATGACCTAGCAGCTCTGGCTCAGGATGTGGAAAACAATGCCGAGCTGACTGACAAGATTCGTCACAAGTACCGGCTGAAAAATACCACTGGCCTGAGTATCAATGCTCTGGTGGATTTCAAGGATCCTGTGGATATTCTGGCGCACCTGCTGGTGGGCTCGGAAGGTACCCTCGGCTTTATCTCATCGGTGACTTATAACACCGTGCCCGATCATGCCAACAAGGCTTCCTCATTGGTCGTTTTCCCTGATGTAGCCACTTGCTGTCGGGCTGTTACCGCTTTGAAAAAAGCACCGGTTTCTTCAGTGGAACTGATGGATCGCCGGGCGATGGCTTCAGTTGCCGGTAAACCCGGCCTGCCTGCTTTTATTAATGATCAGTTGGCAGCCGATGCCTGTGCACTGCTGATTGAAACCCGGGCAGAAACCCGTGACGTACTGTTGCAGCAGATTCAGGATATCGAAGCGGTTGTCACTGACTTTGAGGTACTGGAGCAGGTTGAGTTTACTGAAGTCGAAGCAGAATATGCGGCGCTCTGGGCTATTCGAAAAGGCCTGTTCCCGGCTGTTGGTGCCGTCCGCCAGACCGGCACGACTGTAATTATTGAAGATGTTGCGTTTCCGATCGAACAGCTGACTGAAGGAGTCATCCGATTGCAGGCGATGTTCGATAAATACAATTACAGCGAAGCGCTGATCTTTGGTCATGCGCTGGAGGGCAATCTCCATTTTGTCTTCACGCAGGCGTTTGATACGCCGGAAGAGATCGAGCGTTATCGCCAGTTTATGGATGATGTGTCACAGCTGGTTGCGGTTGAGTTTGGTGGCTCGCTGAAAGCCGAGCATGGCACCGGTCGTAATATGGCGCCCTATGTAGAGCTTGAATGGGGCAGCGATGCTTATCGGCTGATGAAGGATATCAAGCAGCTGTTTGATCCGTGTACGCTGCTGAATCCGGGGGTAATTATCAATGAAGATGACAATGCCCATATTACCAACCTCAAGCCGATGCCTGCTGCTGATGATCTGGTGGACAAGTGTATCGAGTGTGGCTTCTGTGAACCGGCCTGTCCGTCCCAGAATCTGACGCTGACTCCGCGTAAACGGATTGTGCTCTGGCGTGAAATCAGCAAGTTGCGACGTGAAGCCACATCTGTAGCCGACTTGAAACGACTGGAAGAAATGGAGAAGGAGTACGCCTGGCAGGGCATTGATACCTGTGCTGCCTGTGGTCTTTGTTCCACCCGCTGTCCGGTCGGCATCAATACCGGCAAGCTGACATTGAAGCTGCGGGCAGAAAGAAACTGTGACCATAAAGGCAAGGCTCAATGGCTGGGTCAGCACTTTGCCGGAACAACCAAAGCTGTACGAACCGGATTAAAACTGGCTGATGTAACTCATGGTCTGATCGGCACCAGTGCAATGGAAAAAGTGACATCCGCAGCACGGAAAATATCGGGTGACCGGATTCCTTTGTGGGTTGATGCCATGCCCAAAGCTGCCAGTCAGGAGCCTCTTGAGCAACCAGTACAACAATCAACCGCCGCTGTTAACCCGGACCAGAAAACAGTTGTTTACTTCCCCAGCTGCGCCAGTCGCAATATGGGTCCATCCCGAATGGACTTTGAACAGGAGGCGATGGCAACTGTTGTGAAACGGCTGCTGGAGAAAGCGGGCTACAACGTTGTTATGCCGGCCAGTCTACCTGAACTGTGCTGTGGTCAGCCCTTTGCTTCCAAGGGGCAGCCGGAAGAAGCCGGGCGCAAGGCTGATGAATTGCATCGGGCGTTATGGGCTGCCAGTAACGAAGGCCAGTGGCCGGTTATCTCCGATACCAGCAGCTGTACCTGGCAGCAAAAGGATAGCGGTGCAGGTGAACTCAAACTCTATGATGTGGTGGAGTTTATTCATGACAATCTGTTGGACCAGTTAACGATTCAGCAGACTGATGAGCCTGTTATGGTTCACTTGCCCTGCAGCCTGCAGAAGCTGGGTGGTGCCGAACAGATGAAGAACATTGTCAGTCGTTGTACTACACAGATGGTAGTGCCCAAAAGTATCACCTGCTGCGGTTTTGCCGGAGACAAGGGTTTCACTGCACCGGAACTGAATGCCAGTGCACTGGAGCCGCTACAAGAACAGGTGCCTTCCAGTTGTCGTGAAGGGGTTTCTTCCAACCGCACCTGTGAAATTGGTCTCAGTCATCACAGTGGCGTGCCTTACCATTCAGTTGTCTATCTGCTGGATCGTTGTGCCCGCCCGCTGATGCCGCAGTTCGACTGATTTTCGTCTATGTTGACTGCCATGAATAATATTGTGGCAGTCAGGCTCAGCAAAACGGTATTGGTTGCAGGTGCTGCGTTTTTCAGCACTCTGGTCGTGTTCAATAATCTGGTGGATTACCAGAGTAATTATCTTTATGTGATGCATGTCATGACGATGGACACGACCGGCAATGCCATTCAGGCTGAGTGGCGGGCAATCCATGAACCGTTGATATGGCAGCTGGCATACTTCGTTATTATCGCGGTTGAAGTTGTTATCGCAATGTTGTGCTGGGTGGCAGCTGCCAGAATGATTCGCCAGCTTAAATCTCCCTTGTTCTCTCACGCCAAGGTACCCGCCATTCTGGGGCTGACGCTGGGTGTATTGCTCTGGTTTCTGGCTTTTATGGCGATCTCCGGGGAGTGGTTTCTGGCCTGGCAGTCACCGATATGGAACGGAATACAGCCGGGCTTTCGGATCGCCTCATTGCTGTTTATGACGCTGATCTATGTGTCCATGAGTGAACAGTGATCATGTTTTTATGGCCGGAAGCCCCGACCATAAAATCAACCGGTTTAAAACATATAGCTGTACAGATAACCGGCGCTGACAGCCATGCCCAGAATCACTGTCAGAAAGGCATAAATCATCCGGTTTTTGAAAATCGACTTCAGCAGAATCACTTCTGTCAGGCTGGCTCCGGCACTGCCGATAATCAGTGCCATTACTGCACCCAGCCCCATTCCTTTTGCAGCCAGTGCCGCGCTAAGCGGAATAACCGCTTCAGCCCGAATATAAAGTGGAATACCAATGACTGCTGCAACCGGAATGGCAAACGGGTTTGAATCACTGGCCACTCTGGCAACAAACTCGGTGGGCATAAAGCCATAAATCATTGAGCCAAGACCGATACCGAACATCAGGTAGGGCAGCACTTTAATAAAGTCTTTCCAGGTACTATTCCAGATTCTGCGCCACTTGCTGATCTCTTGCTCTGGTTTACCGGAGCTGCTGCCGCAGCATTTCTTTTTAGCGGGCTCACTGTAAGCATCCGGCTTCACATATTGTTCAAAGCCCAGTTTTTCCAGTGTGTACCCGGCGATAATGGAAACACCCATCGCCATCACAAAATAAAAAGTGGCAACCTGCAGTCCGAAGGTGACAGCAAACAGGCCAATAATAATCGGGTTCAGCAGCGGGCTGGCAAACAGAAACACCATCATGGTGCCGAAGCCGGCTCTGGCTCGCAGTAACCCCTTTAGAAAAGGAATGGTCGAGCAGGAGCAGAATGGCGTAATCGCCCCGAGAAACCCGGCAATGACATAGCCCTTACCGTTTTTACTGCTCAGGATGCTTTGGATTTTCTGCGGTGGAATAAACTCCTGCAATACGCCAACAAGGTAGCTGATAGCAAGAAACAACACCGTCAGTTCAGCAGCAAGGAACAGAAACATATCCAATGCTTCCATCACCATGGATTGTGTAATAGACATATCTAGCCTCACATCTTCAAATCTATATTTCCAGAATAATCGAAATATATGACTTCAGGATTTGGCGGGTCAAGATATTTCTATTAATATCGAAATATATTTTCCATCACAGTATTACGGGAAGTACCACATGGCTGAACTGGAAGACATTGCCAAGGCATTGAAAGAACTGGGACATCCAACCCGGCTGGCGGTTTTCAAGCGGCTGGTAAAATCAGGCCATCAGGGGCTGGCTGTTGGTGTTGTGCAGAAAGAGCTGGGTATTCCGGGATCAACCCTGTCGCATCATTTATCCAGCCTGGCTTCAGCCGGACTGATTACCCAGCGCCGGGAAGGACGTACGCTGTATTGTGTGGCGGAATACCGGCGGCTTACCGATGTCGTCTGTTTTCTGCAGCATGAGTGTTGTACTGATGAGACTGTGTCACCTGCATAACCTGCTGTTGCAGCCAGCATAAGCCGGGGTCAGTGCTGTTGCCCTGATACCAGTAGCAGAATGATATCAACCCCTGCACCTGCAGTGGCAGGGGAAACAGCTGATTGTTTTGTTGTCTGTTCAGGGTTCTGGCATGGCTTGCTGGCAGGGTCAGTAGCAGATCCGACTGGCTGACAATCATGCTGGCAGTAAAATGGCTCTGGCATCTCAGACCGATCTTGCGCTGGTGCCCGAGCCGGGCCAGCTCCATATCTTCATAACCTGTTCCCCGGCGGCGGGCTGATACCAGAATATGCTCTTCGGCGAGATAATGCTCCAGCTCCAGTCCTCTCCGAATCCTTGGATGGTCATGTCTTGCCAGAACGGCCAGATCACTGTGTGGCAGTGATGCTGTGCTGATCTGATCGCTGACCGGTAGTTGTACATCAATGGCCAGATCGATATGCCCGGCCTTGAGCTCTTTCTCCAGATCCCGGCGGTTGATATGCACCGCTTCAAACCGAATGCCCGGGGCAGTCTGAATGGCTTGCTGAACCAGACCCGGCAGAATCACCTTTTCAAAACTTTCCCGCATGCCAATAACAAAAGTGCGTTCAGCTGTGGCCGGGTCAAAACCACTGTCTTCGATCAGGGTAGTGTTGAGTATTTCCATTGCCCGGCGGATTTCAGGTAACACCCGCCGGGTATAGGGTGTCGGCTGCATCGTGTGTCCCTGACGGATAAACAGCGGATCATCCAACCGCTGTCGTAACCTGCCCAGTGCATGACTGACGGCAGGCTGGGTCAGGTTCAGACGTTTAGCTGCAGCGGTGATAGAGCCTTCGGTTGCGATGGCATCCAGTACCGGAAACAGGTTCAGATCAATGCGGGACAGTTCATGCATGAAATTTATAGTGTTTTATCAGAACTATTCATTGGTGATATGTGAGGCGATTTTCTACCATCGGGTAGCGAAATAACAAGAACTTAAAACGACACAGCCATTCTCTGGCTGCCGACACTGCAGGAGAACAACAATGGATTTCGGATACTCTGCCAAAACCCGGGAGTGGATGAAGCGTGTCGGTGATTTTATTGATAACCGAATTATTCCCGCCAGTGAAAAGTTTGAGGAACAACTGGTCAAGGGACCTGACTTCCGAAACTGGGTTCAGCCCGAAATCATGGAGCAGCTCAAGGCTGAAGCAAAAGCCGAAGGCCTGTGGAATATGTTTTTGCCGGACAATGAATATGGTGCCGGCCTGACCAATCTCCAATATGCACCGCTGGCCGAACTGATGGGGCGTGAGCGCCATGCACCGGAAGTGTTCAACTGTAACGCACCTGATACCGGCAATATGGAATTGCTGTGGAAATACGGCAGCGAAGAACAAAAGGAGCAGTGGCTCAAGCCGTTGCTGGCAGGTGATATTCGTTCGGTTTTCTTTATGACTGAGCCGGGTGTAGCGTCCAGCGATGCTACCAATATGGCGGCAACCTGTATTGTCGAAGGCGACGAGGTGGTGCTGAATGGCTGCAAGTGGTGGAGTTCCAATGTCGGTCATCCCAATGCCCGCATCGGTATCTTTATGGGCGTTTCCGATCCTCTGGGTGAAGACCGTCATCGTCGTCATTCCATGGTGCTGGTACCACTGGATACTCCGGGGGTAAAAATCGAGCGGATGCTGCCGGTATTCAATGAATATCATGAACCGGAAGGTCATGGTGAAGTGACGTTCAACAATGTACGTTTACCTGTGAGCAATATTATCGCCGGCCCTGGCAGAGGTTTTGAGATTGCCCAGGGCCGCCTGGGACCGGGACGAATTCACCACTGCATGCGAACTATTGGTGTGGCTGAAAAAGCACTGGAGTTGATGTGCAGGCGGGGGCTTGAGCGTAGCGCTTTTCGCGACTCACTGGCGCGACTGGGCGGTAACCCGGACAAGATTGCCAATGCCAGAACCGATATTGAAATGGCCCGGTTGCTGACACTGAAAGCGGCATGGATGATGGATACTGTCGGCAACAAGGCTGCCATGAGCGAAATCTCGCAGATTAAAGTTGTCGCGCCCAATGTGGCTTTGAGAATTCTGGATGAAGCGATTCAGATACATGGTGGCATGGGCGTCAGCAATGACACTGAACTGGCCTATTTATACGGTGCGATCAGAACATTGCGGCTGGCAGATGGCCCGGACGAAGTCCATCGCAGTCTGATCGCCAGGCTGGAGCTGAAAAAATACCGATAGCCGGTGTTGTGGATAAGAAGAATATAAAAAATCCGGCAGGCTGATCAGGGGGAAATCACGATGCCATCAATTCTGGTGACTGGCGGAGCCAGTGGTCTGGGGCGGTCCATTGCCGCACGTTTTGCTGACGCCGGTTACGATGTCTGCATTGTGGATATCAATGCCAAGCGTGGAATAGAAACTGAGGCGATGTTACAGGCCAAAGGTGTTGATGCCTTTTATATGACCTGTGATGTCTGCAGTGACACTGACTTTGCAGCGGTGCGCGAAGCTATTGAGCAACGCTGGGGTCAGCTGGATGTATTGGTAAACAATGCAGGTGTTGCAACCGGCGGCCGGATTGAATCGGGAACCATGGATGACTGGCAGTGGGTGATTGATATTAACCTGCTGGGTGTGGTGCGGGGGTGTCGGACTTTTACTCCCATGATGGTCTCGCAAGGTAGTGGCCATATTATCAATGTGGCATCGATGGCTGGCCTGATGTCTGCTCCGCTGATGGCCAGCTATAACGCAACCAAAGCTGCTGTGGTCAGTTTGTCAGAAACCCTGCGGGTGGAACTGGAAGGCGATGGTATTGCGACCTCTGTAGTCTGCCCTTCATTTTTCCAGACCAACCTGCTGGAAAGTAGCCGCACTGAGAGCGAAGCAATGAAGCAGAGCATCGGCAAGTTGCTGGCAAGTTCGGATATCACTGCAGAAGACATTGCAGATGAGATATTCAGGGCGGTTGATACTCGAACCTTCTGGATTCTGCCCCACAAAAAGGCGCGCACGGCCTGGCGTATAAAACGCTATTTGCCTGACCTGTTTGTAAAGCAATTACGCAAACAGTACTCCCGAATACTAACAAGAAAAACAGTGGAGAATGCTTGATGGCTGAGGTCATAGATCAGCCTCGCCCGGTCCGGGCAGGGGAAGAACTGGATGTGGCGGTTCTGGATAGTTATCTGAAACAACATATTCCCGGTCTGACCGGCACCCTTGAACTGACCCAGTTTCCCGGTGGTGCATCCAACCTGACTTACCAGCTGAAATATGATGACCGGGAACTGGTGTTACGTCGTCCGCCCTTTGGTACCAAAGCGAAATCTGCCCATGATATGGGGCGTGAATGTCGGGTCATGTCCGCACTGCACGGCCATTATCCGGTACCTGAAGTGCTGGTGTTCTGTCAGGACGACAGCATTATGGGCTGCGATTTTTATGTGATGGAGAAGGTCACCGGCATTATTCCGCGCAAGGAGATGCCAAAGGGGCTTGAGTTTACAGAAGAACAGACCCGCCAGATGTGCAGCAATGTGCTGCAAAAACTGCTGGAGCTACATAGCCTCGATTATAAAGCTCTGGGGCTGGAGCAACTTGGCAAGGGGGAAGGCTATGTTAAACGTCAGGTTGAAGGCTGGAGTCATCGATACCGCAAGGCCAGAACACCGGATGTGCCCGACTTTGAAGATGTGATGGTCTGGCTGGATAAACATCAGCCGGCAGACGTCAAAACCTGTTTGATTCACAATGATTTCCGGCTTGATAACGTCATTCTGAATCCGGACGACCCGGTGCAGATTATCGGAGTGCTCGACTGGGAAATGTGTACTCTGGGTGATCCCTTGATGGATTTAGGCAGTTCGCTGGCTTACTGGATTCAGGCGGATGACGATCCGGTTTCACAGGCTTTGCGAATTCAGCCATCCCATCTTCCCGGCATGATGACCCGTGACCAGATCGTTGAATGGTATTGTCAGCATGCAGGTCTGAAGATTCAGAGCTTTGACTTCTATCTGGTCTATGGCCTGTTCCGTCTGGCCGGAATTGTGCAGCAAATCTACTATCGCTATTACCACGGACAGACACAGGACAAGCGGTTTGCAGTGTTTAATCAGATGGTGATTCAGCTTGAACAACGCTGCCAAACCATTGTTCAAGCCGCGTTACAGAAACAGCATAACCAACAATCTGAGTCCGTATCCGAGCCGGTTTTATAATAAGAAAAAGCAGGAAACCGAAGATGTCCAAAACTGAACTGTTCGATCTGGATGGGAAAATTGCTCTCGTCAGCGGAGCCAGCCGTGGAATCGGTGAAGCCATTGCCAGACTTCTGGCGCAGCAGGGTGCCCATGTTATTGCCACTAGTCGCAAGGTTGAAAGCTGTGAAGCAGTTTGCAGCGCCATTCGTGATAGCGGAGGTTCTGCCAAGGCGATGTCCTGTCATATCGGAAACCCCGAGGCGATACAGAATACTGTAGATACTGTGGTCGCCAAGCATGGCCGGATTGATATTCTGATCAACAACGCCGCTGCCAATCCTTACTTTGGCCATATCCTTGATACCGACCTCAGTGCCTTTAAAAAGACAGTGGATGTAAATATTCAGGGCTACTTTATGATGTCTGCCGCTGTCGGCAGGGCTATGCGAGATAAAGGCAATGGCGGCAGCATTATTAATGTGGCTTCAGTGAATGGTGTGGTACCGGGAGACTTTCAGGGCATTTATTCGGTGACCAAGGCTGCGGTTATTTCCATGACCAAAGCCTTTGCCAAAGAGTGTGCAGGTTTGGGAATCCGCGTGAATGCACTATTACCGGGTCTGACGGAAACAAAATTTGCTTCTGCCCTGACCAAAAACGAATCCATTCTTAACCATGCATTGCAGCATATCCCCATGCGTCGTGTAGCTGATCCGAACGAGATGGCGGGTACAGTGCTTTACCTTGCCTCTGATGCCTCCAGTTATACGACTGGTAGCTGTATTAATGTGGATGGTGGTTATCTGACGGTGTAAGCGACTAAATCATTTGCCTGATGAGCTTTGATAAATCTCTGACGGCAATTCTGATTTTATCCGTACACTCAAAAGAAGCATTCATCCTCATGTAATGGTGATACTGCTTCTCGGTACTGAACAAGCTGCCCGGAGCAATGCTGATACCCTGTTCTATTGCCTGATAGTACAGGTTAGTGGCATCCACATGCTCCGGCAGTTCAAGCCATAAAAAATACCCGCCGGGAGTGAAGTTTACTTTTACAGTGTCTGGCAGGGCCTGCCTTAATAACGTGTAGATTGCAGTTTTTCTGTCATGAAGCTGTTTT
The DNA here is from genome assembly GCA_947387575.1 of Spongorhabdus nitratireducens. GTDB lineage: Bacteria > Pseudomonadota > Gammaproteobacteria > Pseudomonadales > Endozoicomonadaceae > CANDOC01. Next base: position 65,924 of record CANDOC010000007.1, on the reverse strand, counting down.
CGCAATCGCTTCAAATGGCGCTCGTACTGCATCGACTGAATGAACTCTGCGATAGCCAGCTGCATGGGTGCACTGGTGGACAGCGTCGACATCAGCTGGAGTCGCTGCATTTTTGAAGCATGGATGCCCGCCGCAACCCAGCCAACCCTGTAACCTGCAATAAGTGATTTGGAGAACGATCCACAATGCAGAACCCTGCCGTCAGAGTCATAAGCCTTGACCGGACGGTTGCCCGTGCCGTTACTGTAAAGCTCCTGGTACACATCGTCTTCAATCAGACTGACATCATGTTGTTGCAGTAGCTGATAGAGTTTTTGCTTGTTGGTATCCGACAGTGTGCAGCCCAGCGGGTTCTGATGCTGGCTCATTAACCAGCAGGCTTTGACCGGATACTGTTCAAGCACATCGGCCAATGCTTCCAGATCGATACCCTGCTGAGGATCAGTGGCAACGGCAATTGCCCGCAGTTTAAGTCGCTCTATCGCTTGCAGTGCACCATAGAATGCCGGTGACTCTACAACGACCCAGTCACCCTGTTCGGTCAGCATTTCCAGACTGAGGTTCAGTGCCTCCATTGCTCCCGAAGTAATCAAAATTTCATCCGGCGCCACTGACATGCCGTATTTGGCATAACGCTGGGAGATTGCTTTACGCAATCCCAGGTTTCCCGGTGGCAGATTATCCGCAGCAAAAGTGGCAGACATCTTCTGGGTTGCTTTCACCAGCGAACGACTCAACGCCTGCTGTGGAAACATTGCCGGATCGGGAAATGCAGAACCAAAAGGAACCACGCCAGCCTGTTTCGAAGACTGCAGCACCGAGAAGACAAATTCATTGATATCCAGTTTGTCCGACAGATACATCCTGTCGTGATGCTGTGGGTAACTCAGGGTTTCGTGTTGGGGGGCAACAAAATAGCCGGACTTTTCCCGGGCGGTTATCACGCCCTGGCTTTCCAGTAACTGGTAGGCATTCAGTACGGTCATCAAACTCAGGCCGGAGTCGATAGCTGTCTGCCGAAGGGAGGGAAGCTTGTCACCAGCCTGCCAGACTCCCTGATGAATTTGGGCCTTCAGCTCAGTGGCAAGCTGCTCATATTTAGACATCTGTTATAGGTCAAAAACTGCATTGTGTATCTGTTATAGGCAGCCTATCCCGTGATCAAATGCGCAGCAAGTTTCAGGGCTCCGGAGGCAGCATATTCCGGAGTACCCGCCATTCGATCGGGAGACAAAGTCATGAGTAATTACAAAGCCGCAGCGCAGCAAGCCATCAATATGATGGATCTGACCACGCTGAATGACTCGGATACCGAAGCCACTATTATCCAGCTGTGTAACGATGCCAAAAGTGCAGCGGGCAACACTGCTGCCATCTGCGTTTATCCACGCTTTATTCCCATTGCCCGTAAAACCCTGAAAGCTATTGGTGCAGAGTCGGTCAAAATTGCCACTGTTACCAACTTTCCCCATGGCAATCCGGATATTGATATTGCAGTAGCAGAAACTCAGGCCGCCATTGCTTATGGTGCCGATGAGGTTGATGTTGTGTTCCCTTACAAGGCACTGATGGCTGGCGATAAAACCATCGGGTTTGAACTGGTCAAAGCCTGCAAGGAAGCCTGCGGAGATGCAGTGAAACTGAAGGTAATTATTGAATCAGGCGAACTGCAAACAGCTGAGCTGATTCGTCTGGCTACCGAGATTTCAATTGATGCCGGCGCTGACTTTATCAAAACATCTACCGGTAAGACTGCTGAAAATGCCACGCTGGCAGCCGCAGAAGTGATGCTGACGGTCATTAAGGAAAATGATTCTAACGTCGCATTCAAGGCTTCCGGAGGTGTACGTGATGCGGCTCAAGCCAATGATTATCTGAACCTGACTGCAAATATCATGGGAACAGAATGGATCTGTGCTGATCACTTCCGGTTTGGTGCATCCAGCCTGCTGGGTAATCTGCTGACCGAGCTGGATATGGCATAACACCTGGTTGTTCTGAGGAGTTTTTAGTTTTCTGAAATAGTTTCCGAGAGGGACATCCGTGGTTTAGTTCGGTTTTGTGTGGATGTCCCTTTTTTATTGCTCGATTTCCTTAAGACTTACATCGCATTAATTTTGGAAGCTACCAGTGGAATGATGGCCGCAGGTGACAGATGACCTGTGTAAACCCACATGTGATTCCCTGTGGTTTTACCCTGTTTAAAACCGAGATCTTTCCAGATTGTTCCATTGTTTGGGACAGCTCCCCCGTAAAGAAATACTGATCCGGCTTCGACGGGAAACCCGTGATCGATATCCTTGGTGGTGTACTCGATCTTCAGAACACTCCGGCCAAATCGCTTCTTTGCCTGAATGGAATGTGGGCATTCGTCGTACTCACCGCCAATGATGGTGGCGATGGCTCGCATAAATTCGGGAGTAATCAAACTCGATTCTCTTTGGCTAAATTAAAATAATCTCAGACAAACAGCGAAAGTAAGTCATTGAGAAACAGCCGGCCCTTGGCTGTCGGACGTAGTCTGTTCAGGTAGTCGGCATCCAGCAGGTCGCGGCTAACAGCTTCCTTCAATTCAGTTTCTATTGCCGTCAGTTCAATTCCGGTTCGCTCGGTAAAATAAGCCGTAGGTACCCCCTGGTTCAGGCGTAAGGCATTCATCATAAATTCCAGCGGCAGTTCATCGTTTGCCAGTGTACGTTCACCGCTGATAAAGGAATCGGTGCGGGCCAGATACTTTTCCGGTTGACGGGTTTTCCAGTGGCGCTGAATCAGGCCGGATTCAATATCCGTCAGTTTGCCGTGAGCACCGGCACCAATACCGATATAGTCACCGAACTGCCAGTAATTACGATTGTGGCGGGACTGTCTGCCCCGGCCGTAGGCGGAGATTTCATACTGCTCGAAACCGGCGCTGGCCAGCAGTGCCTGTCCCTGCTCCTGTATGCCCCAGAGGGTTTCATCTTCCGGTAACACCGGTGGCCGGGCATGGAATACGGTATTGGGTTCCAGTGTCAGTTGGTACCAGGAAATATGCTCAACGCTGAGATCGATAGCTTGCAGCAGATCACTCATGGCGCCATCTATGGTCTGGTTGGGCAAGCCATGCATCAGGTCGAGGTTAATATTATTGAACCCGGCTTCGCGTGCCAGAGCAACGGCATTGCAAGCTTCATCACGGCCATGAATCCGGCCCAGCTTTGTCAGATGGTCGTTATTAAAGCTCTGTACCCCAATGGAGAGGCGGTTGATGCCGGCTTCGCGATAAGCGGCAAACCGGTCATGTTCAACCGTTCCCGGGTTGGCTTCCATAGTGATTTCAATGTCAGGAGCAAACTGCAGGCGTTGCTGAACACCTTTCAACAGGTGGTTGAAGGTATTGCCGCTGAACAGACTCGGGGTGCCGCCACCGATAAAGATACTTTCCAGCGGCCGGTTTTCATCTTTGGGCAGGCTGTTATCCAGATCAGCCAGCAGAGCTTCGGTATAAGCCTGTTCCGGCAAGCCATCTTTTTGAGCGTGCGAGTTAAAGTCGCAGTACGGGCACTTGCGGACACACCAGGGAATATGGATATAGAGGCTCAGGGGAGGACGTTTCAGCAAGGGCAGGGTGCTCCGGAGATAGCAGTCTGAAAAATTGATATATCAGATATTAGAATTCAATTTCACTGATGTTGTTATAAAAAATAATCTGATCAGCGATGCCTTTGATGGTGGTGCTTACTTCGACACCATCTCTTGCCACGATAATTAAAGCCTTGCCTTTCGCCTTGGCATATCCGGCCTCGATGCCCAGGCCGATACCTTTTTCTGTGACATCAATCACCACAAGATCTGATGCATCTATTTTGGCAAAGGTATCCTGCATGATGTCCTGAGCTGAAAAAGAGGCTGCCCCCCACTGCTCCAGATCTCTGGCAACACAGTAAGACTCGTAACCATGCTTTGAAAAGCATTTTTCAAATGCCTCGATCACACCCCGGTTGCTGTTATCGGGATGATATTTGATTCCAAAATAAACACTTTTCATGGTGGGGAAATGTTGAGTTATTACAGCGAACAGGAAGCATAGCCGGAAAACATCCGGCTATGAGGAGAGACAATATCAGGCCAGCTTTTGTTGCAGCTGTTGAATCAGTTGCTGCATGGCAACAGCACGATGACTGATTTTGTTTTTGTGATCGGATTCCAGCTCGGCAGCGGTCATATGCTCTTCCGGCACAAAGAACAGCGGGTCATAGCCAAAACCATGGCTGCCCCGGGGCTCTTCCAGAATAAAGCCTTCCCATTGGCCCATGGCAATGATCGGGGTCGGATCTTCTGCATGACGAACATAAACCAGCACACAGTGATAACGGGCAGTACGGTCACCGGTTTTGATTCCGTTCAAAGCCTTGAGCAGCTTTTCATTATTGTCGGAGTCACTGGCTTCTTCGCCGGCATAGCGGGCAGAGTAAATGCCGGGTGCACCGTTCAGGGCGTCGACTTCTAGCCCGGAATCATCTGCCAGTGCCGGCAGTCCGGTTACCTGTGCAGCATGACGAGCTTTGAGAATGGCATTCTCGATAAAAGTCAGTCCGGTTTCTTCAACAGATTCAACTCCCATCTGCTTCTGCAGCAGCAGCTTGATATTCAGGCCACCCAGCAGATGCTGCATTTCGTTAAGTTTGCCGTGGTTGCCACTGGCGAGCACTACCTGATGAATGTTTCCGGACATAAGAGTCTTGTGAATCCTGGGAATTAATCTTGATAGAATTTCTGCTGGAATTTAACCGTGAATTTCTCAGCCGGGGCGGTTTCCGGGTGGGCATCGACGGTGAATTTTAGCACTTCTTCATTAAAGAACGTGAACGGTGCCAGATAGTAAATAGCGTCGCCTTCATCGATCTTTTTGAATTCCAGCTTTTCTGTTTGCCCGGCCAGACTGACAGCGTGGGCTACAAATTTGGCCTCAACAGCCTTAGTGCCAGTTTTATTGTCTCTTAAAATGGCTACGTTCAGCAGTCCTTTTTTTGGATTACGCTCAAAACCATAAACGGAAGCAACGTCCGGTTGCAGGAAGGTACTGTTGAAAGCCTTGTAGTGAACAGTGTACTCACCAAAGGTTTTAGTGGTTTGGTCATCACCCTGATGAACTTCCGCCTCCAGTGCTTCCCGGCGAGATTCCTTGCAGCCGGTCAGAGCGATGAAGCTGGTGAGCAGCATCAGGCCGCAGACTTTTTTGAGATGTCTTCTAAAAAATGACTGCATGAGCATTAATAATTCCTGAAATCAGTTTGAGTTTTTACTTAGGGCTCTGCTGAGTCAGGCGATAAATCGCAATCTCGCCGAGCATATTGGGCCAGCGTTTGGTCAGCCAATGCCCCTGGTGAGACTGGTCAACAACCAGGCGGTCCAGTACCTGCCAGTTGCGACTGTGACACAGCGCTTCAAAATCCCTGAAAGTACAGAAGTGAATATTGGGCGTATCATACCAGCTGTAGGGCATAAACTTGGAGACCGGCATCTTGCCGTTCATTGCCAGATAAAGCCGGCAGCGCCAGTGACCAAAATTAGGGAAGGTGACAATACATTCCCGTCCGACCCGCAACATTTCATCCATCACCAGATGTGGATACTTCAGCGCCTGCAATGCCTGGGTCATGATCACGGTGTCGAAGCTGTTATCGCTGAAATTGCCCAGCCCCTTGTCCAGGTTCTGTTCAATAACATTCACGCCCCGTTTAACACAGGCTGCGATATTGTCAGGATTAATTTCGAGTCCGTAACCGCTGATCTGGCGTTGTTTTTTGAGGGTGTCGAGCAGCTTGCCGTCACCGCAGGCCAGATCCAGTACCCGTGATTCCGACTGAATCCAGGGAATAATACTTTCGAAATCGCTACGCATCAGCAGCCAGCCTCCCTTGCTACCCGATCCATATAGATTTTCAGACCCTCGGTATAACGGGGAATATCCATCAGGAAGGCATCGTGACCCTGAGGGGCATCAATCTCCAGATAACTGACATCTTTGCCGGCAGCCAGCAGGGCATCTACAATTTCCCGTGAGCGTTCGGGGGAGAAGCGCCAGTCGGTAGTGAAGGACATCACCATAAATTTGGCGGCAGTTGAACTCAGCGCTGCGGCCAGGCTGTCGTTATAAGCCGCTGCCGGATCGAAGTAATCCAGTGCCTTGGTCATCAGCAGATAGCTGTTGGCATCAAACCGGCTGGAGAAGTTTTCACCCTGATACCGCAGATAGCTTTCAACCTGGAACTCAGCACTGAAATCAAAATTCAGATTGCCGGCACGCAGCTCGCGACCGAATTTCTGTCGCATGGCATCATCGGACAGATAAGTGATATGACCCACCATGCGTGCCAGCATCAGCCCTTTTTTGGGGATAGTACCTTTGGCCTGATAGTGGCCGTCATGAAAGGCTTCATCGCTCATGATGGCCTGACGGGCAACTTCGTTGAAGGCAATATTCTGGGCTGACAGTTTTGGTGCAGTGGCAATCGCGACCGCATGTTTTAACCGGTCAGGGTAGGTAATAGCCCACTGCAGTGTCTGCATGCCGCCGAGACTGCCGCCAACAACAGCGGCCCACTGCTGGATTCCGAGTCTGTCTGCCAGCCGGGCCTGGGTTTCAACCCAGTCATCAACTGTTATCAGTGGAAACTCCGGTCCCCAGGGCAGGCCATTCACCGGATTGGTATCGGACGGACCGGAAGAACCCTTGCAGCCTCCCAGGTTATTCAGGCAAACCACAAACAAGCGGTTGGTATCAATGGCTTTGCCCGGGCCGATGGCAACATCCCACCATCCGGGCTTGCGATCTTCCATGCGGTGATAGCCGGCCGCATGATGATCACCCGTCAGGGCATGGCAGATCAGCACAGCATTGGAATGGTCACTGTTAAGCTGGCCATAGGTTTCAATCATCAGGTTGTAACCCGGCAGCACCTTCCCGCACTTGAGTTCAAGTGGCTCGGAGAAATGCAGATGCTGGGGTGTAACGATCCCGACTGAATCTTCTGGTATGAACTCCGGCATAGGTAACGCGGTTATATTATTCTTGCTTGGCCGCTGAGTGTATCGGTAAGCCTCGGGCTTGTCAGTAATGCAATGACCAGTAAAAGCGGTTACCGGGCAGAAAACACCGGCAAACAGCAGGCTTTAGTGCAGGGAAGGAACTGTCGGATCAGCCGGACTGCAGCGATCGAGAATCAGCTCCGTCAGAGCCAGATAGTGATTAAGGAAAATACTTTCTATCTGGTGTGAGGAAAAATGAAGACGACGGGCAGAAATATAATCATCAACACTTTGATTTTTTACGAGCGAAATATAGAAGGCCCTCAAGGCTTCGTCTTTGACGTTGAGCCGGGAAATTATTTTCGGACAAGAGCTCGTAGCCGTCATGGGGCTGCACTCCTTGAACGGTGAGTCGAAGCGGGTGAAAAAAATCTCCTTGTGAATCGGATGTATGGTGGTACGTGGACATTTATGATGCAGAGATACCAGAAAGCTGTTGTTTAACTTGGTCGTACAGCCTGTTGGTAGAGCAAGCTGCTTTTGCGTCCATCTTCACCATACTACTGCGTTATCTGAAGTATAGACATTCTGGGCATTGCACGTTTTTTTCCTCGGAAATGACCGTCAATTGTCAATAACTCGAAAATTGCCCGAACCGGTTATTGATTACTGTTGCGGGTGTGTTAGAAAGAATATTACTGACGTAATGTACACGGCTCTTGTGATCCCGCGCTTTTGGCTTGCAGTTGCATAGTCAGGGTATGAGCAGCGCACTATAATAGCGATCCGTTAGGGCTTTATATTCACGGAACAGAATTCTGCATAGGGGATGACCATGTCGATTGAAACCTTGACCCAGCTGGAAAACAAAATCCAGAACGCTGTTGATACTATCAGCCTCCAGAAAATGGAAATGGAAGAACTGCGTGATGCCAACGAGCGTATGGCCGCAGAGAACGCTGAACTGCGTGCAGAGCTGCAGGCCTGGGGTGACCGTGTTGCCAGCCTGCTGGGAAAACTGGACACCCTTCCCGAAGAACTGGCCGAAGTTGAAGATGTAGAAGGTATTGAGGAAGCTGAAGCTGTTTGAAAGTCAGTTTCCAGTCTGACCTTCCAACATGAATGACTGGTAAACAGGCAGGTTTTAACCTGCCTGTTTGATTTTCAGGGTATTTATTCCAGTTCTGCCTTAAGTTCTTCGTAAGCCTCCATGGCTTCCATCCAGCTTTCTTCGGTTTCTTCTTCCTGACGCTTGAGTTCGGTCTGGTCGGCCAGCAGCGCTTTTAACTTGTCCTTGTTTTCATCCTGATAGATATCAGATGAAGACAGCGCTTCTTCCACGCTTGCCAGTTTTTCCTGAACCTTTTCCAGCTGCTGCTCCAGCTTGTCGGCATTGCGTTTAAGCGGACTCAGCTTACGACGAATTTCAGCTTCTTTCTGTTTACGGGCTTTGCGATCAGCGGCACTGTCGAGCTTGGCTGCTGGTTCGGCTTCAACCGTTTCCTGCTTGCGCTGCTCCCGCCGTTGTTCTTCCAGCCAGCTGGAGTATTCATCCAGATCACCGGTAAATTCATCCATCCGGCCATTGTGAACAAGGTAGAGGGAATCAACGGTACTGCGAATCAGGTGACGATCGTGTGATACCAGAATCATTGCGCCTTCAAAGGATTGCAGTGCCAGTGTCAGTGCCAACCGCATTTCCAGATCCAGGTGGTTGGTCGGTTCGTCCAACAGCAATAGGTTGGGCTTTTGCCATGCAATCAGTGCCAGCGCGAGTCGGGCTTTTTCGCCGCCGGAGAAGCTGGCGATGCTGTCAGTGGCTTGATCACCATGAAAATCAAAGCCGCCGAGAAAGTCACGCAGGGTTTGTTCCCGGGCATCCGGACTCAGGCGTTGCAGATGCAGCATTGGACTGGCGTTGCTGTCCAGTGTTTCCAGCTGGTGCTGGGCAAAGTAGCCAATAGACAGATGTTCGCCGTCAACACGTTTGCCACTGATCAGTCGGGTTTCTCCGGCCAGCGCACGAATCAGGGTGGATTTACCGGCCCCGTTGGGGCCGAGCAGAGCAATCCGGTCACCAGGCTGAATATTCAGGGTGATGTTATGCAGAATGGAAACATCACCATAACCGACACCGGCTTTCTCCAGATGCATCAGTGGTGAAGAGGTTTTATCCGCTTCCGGGATGGTGAAATTGAACGGGGAGTCAATGTGGGCTGGTGCCAGATCTTCCAGTTTGCTCAGGGCTTTAACACGACTCTGGGCCTGTTTGGCTTTGGTCGCCTTGGCCTTGAAGCGGCGAATAAACTGTTCCAGATGAGCGCGCTGACGTTGTTGTTTTTCGTAAGCAGACTGCTGCAGTGCCAGACGCTCTGCACGCTGGCGTTCAAAGGCAGAGTAGTTACCGCTGTAAAGGAATGCCTGACGGTGTTCAATATGGATCGTATGGTCGATTACGTCATCCATAAAATCCCGGTCGTGAGAAATAACAACCAGAGTACCTGGGTACTGCTTCAGCCACTGTTGCAACCAGAGAATGGCATCCAGATCCAGGTGGTTGGTGGGCTCGTCCAGCAGCAGAATATCAGACGGCATCATCAAAGCTTTGGCCAGATTCAGACGCATCCGCCAGCCACCGGAGAAACTGCGGGTTGGTAGTCCCAGTTGCTCCTGTTTAAAGCCGAGACCATTCAGTAGTCGCGCAGCACGGCTTTCAGCGGTATAGCCGTCGTGGTCTGCCAGTCGGGTATGAAGCGTGGCGCTCAGATTGTGATCACCGCTGGCTTCGGCTGCGGCCAGTTCATTCTGGATCCGGCGCAATTCGGTATCGCCATCCAGTACAAAATCAATCGCCGAACGTTCAAGATGCTCTACTTCCTGTGCCATATGAGCAATGCGCTGGCCGCGACTGACCACAACATCGCCCCGGTCCGGCTGTAGCTCGCCACGGATCAGTGCCAGCAGCGTGGACTTGCCACAGCCATTGGCACCGACCAGCCCGATTTTGTAACCGGGCTTCAGTGTCAGGGAAACAGACTCCAGCAGGTAGTTGCCGGAACGTTGCAGATTGACTTGCTCTAACCTAATCATGGATGACCCTTCAGTGAAGCGGCCATTTTATAGCTTCAGACTTGGCCGGCAAGCATGAGCGGGACTATTTCTTTTTGCTGTAGATCAGAACTTCACCGTCATTGCCAAACAGATATAACTTGTTGCCACGGATCTCAAAACGCCGGGTGTGTTCCAGCTGGGTGAACAGTTTTTGCTCTTCCTGCATCAGGTTGGATTTGCAGGCCATTCGGGTTGTGCCGCCAATTTTAATCGTCAGCATGCCGGACTCCTGATCCGCCCCTGTTTTTTCCCGGTCATAGCTACCAAAGAAACTGTTACAGCTGCGGCCTGACAGGCGACCGGTACCGGCATCAAACACCAGTCGGCTTCTGGTGGGCTCCATTGCCGGCTTGTCATTGATACTTTCCAGCTGCCAGGTTGCCGAGGTGACCTGCTTAAAATCGAAGCTGGGCTTTGACTGCATCATGGTGCAGCCGGTTATCAGCAGGCTGAAGGCCAGCAGTGAAATCAGACGCATAACGCAACCATCCTGTATCTATATCTATCAGGGGAATAGAAATTATTGATGCTGTGGCAAGTGTACTCGAAACAGCTGCCCACGCTATGATGACATCAAACACAAACAGATATAGAGCAAACAACATGCTGGCTGTTATTTCTCCTGCCAAGACTCTCGATTATGAAACCGCACCGGTTATTGCCAAATCAACCCAGCCAAGACTGCTGGATGAATCAGAGTTGTTGATTGAAGAAGCACGCAAACTGGCGCCGGCTGATATCAGCAGCCTGATGAAAATCAGTGACAAACTGGGGCAGCTCAATGCAGCCCGGTTTGAGACCTGGTCCCGCCCTTTCAATAAAGACAATGCCAAGCAGGCGGTACTGGCATTCAAAGGCGATGTTTATACCGGGCTGGATGCTGAAACTCTGGGTGCCGATGAGTTTGCCTTTGCCCAGCAGCATCTGCGTATTCTGTCCGGTTTGTATGGTTTGCTGCGTCCGCTGGATCTGATGCAGGCTTACCGACTGGAAATGGGTACCAAAATGGGAAATACCCGGGGCAAGGATCTGTACGCTTTTTGGGGCAGCATTATTACCGGTCTGGTCAACAAGGATCTGAAGGCTTCAGGCAGTGATATGCTGATTAACCTGGCTTCCAATGAATATTTCAAAGCGGTTAAAGCCAAAGACATTAAGGGTGAAATTATCACTCCGGTTTTCAAGGATTGGAAAAACGGCCAGTACAAAATTATCAGCTTCTATGCCAAAAAGGCGCGGGGCATGATGTGCCGCTACATGATTGATAACCAGATTACTGATCCGGAAGGTTTGAAAGAGTTTGATACCGATGGCTATCAGTACAACGAAGCCATGAGCTCTGATAAAGAGTGGGTATTTGTGCGCAAGGCGTAATGTCGAATTAAAAAGCAGGGCATTAGCCCTGCTTTTTAATTTTCAGATTCTCATCTCGATCCCGCGGTCAGCCATATACTGTTTGGCTTCCTGAATCGAATACTCGCCAAAGTGAAAAATACTGGCTGCCAGCACCGCATCAGCCTTGCCTTCTTTTATACCTTCTACCAGATGATCCAGGTTTCCTGCACCACCTGAAGCAATCACCGGAATGCCGACGGCTTCGCTGATAGCGCGGGTGACGCCAATATCGTAGCCGTTTTTAACACCATCCTGATCCATGCTGGTCAACAGGATTTCACCGGCACCCAGCTGATCCATTTTGATCGCCCATTCGATGGCATCCAGTCCGGTCGGCTTGCGGCCACCGTGGGTAAAGATCTCCCAGCGATCCAGTTCTCCCGGCTGACTGACTTTCTTGGCATCGATTGCAACCACAATGCATTGAGAGCCGAACCGTTCGGCTGACTCCCGCACAATTTCCGGATTAAAGATGGCTGCAGTATTGATGCTTACCTTATCTGCACCGGCATTCAGCATGGTGCGAATATCTTCGACCTTGCGAATACCGCCGCCAACGGTCAGCGGAATAAATACTTCACTGGCCATACGTTCCACGGTATGAACCATGGTGTCCCGGTCTTCGTGACTGGCGGTGATATCCAGAAAGGTAATTTCATCCGCGCCCTGGTCATTGTAACGCCGAGCTACTTCGACCGGGTCACCGGCATCACGGATATCCACAAACTGGACACCTTTTACAACACGCCCCTGATCCACATCGAGGCAGGGAATAATGCGCTTGGCCAGTCCCATGGTGATCTCCTGCTACTTCTATTTCACGAATCGGAGCGTGAAAGGATATTGATAAAACTCGTTACGGCTGGCTTTGAGGGAAGCCCGAATCCCGAATATCAGTGCAAACAGAGCCAGGAAGCCCATCAGAATAAATCCGATAAACAGGAAGGCCAGAATCGAGAATACGAATCCGGCAATCGCCAGAGTGATCTGAAAGTTCAGGGCTTCACGGGCATGGAACTCGATATAGGGATCGTCATTCCGTTTAAACAGCCAGATCACCAGCGGACAAATAATATTGAACGGCGGAGCCAGCAGGCAGAGCATGCCGAGAAAGTGTGCCAGCATGGCCAGGTTGAGACTGTCCCGATTATCTCGATTCATAAGATTTTCCGGAAAGCCGGTATTCTTCTTGTTATTGAAAGAGGGATCGCTCATTTACTCTGCTGATGGCCTCCGTTGGCTATTGCTGCAGGTTATGGTTTCCAGCGCAAAAAGTTGGCCAGTAACTGCAGTCCGACTGTTGCACTCTTTTCCGGATGGAACTGGGTAGTAAAAATATTATCCCGAGCCAGCGCTGCATGAAAACCGACTCCGTATTCACATTCACCGGCCACCAGTTGTTCATCACTGTGAACGTGATAGCTGTGGACAAAATAGAACCGGCTGTCCTGTGGAATATCTTGCCACAGCTGATGCGGGTGCTGGTGGACCTGACTCCATCCCATATGCGGCACTTTCAGCCGTTCCCCGTTAGAGTCCTGTAGCTCTTTGCCAAAGAATTTAACCTTGCCGGGTAACAGCCCGATGCAATCAACACCGTCGTTTTCTTCACTGTGTTCCAGCAGCAGCTGCATACCGACACAGATGCCCATCAGGGGACGGTGTTGCACTACTTCCTTAACCAGCTCATCAACACCCAGCCGCTTTACTTCGGCCATACAGTCCCGGATTGCACCCACGCCAGGTAACAGCACCCGGTCCGCATGACGCACAACATCAGGGTCTGGCGTAACAACGATCCGGGTGTTGGCTGGTGCAGAATGCTCCAGCGCCTTGGCGACAGAGTGCAGATTGCCCATGCCGTAATCAATGACTGCTACCGTTTCCATTCACTGCTCCATGACCACTGACATCATCTTGGTGGCAAAAGTAAGGTGTCAAAATTCTGACGTTTACAGACAGCCTTTGGTAGAAGGCATCTGCCCAGCCATGCGGGGGTCGCGTTCCAGCGCCATACGCAGTGCCCGGCCGAAAGCCTTGAAAATGGTTTCAGCCTGATGGTGAGTGTTGAAGCCACGGATATTATCGATATGCAGAGACACCCCGGCGTGGTTCACAAACCCCTGGAAGAACTCCCGGAACAGATCGACATCAAATCCACCAACGGAGGCACGGGTGTAATCCACATGGTATTCCAGCCCGGGACGGCCAGAGAAGTCGATTACAACCCGGGAAAGGGCTTCGTCCAGAGGAACATAGGCGTGGCCGTAACGATAGATGCCTTTCTTGTCACCGACAGCCTTGTTGAATGCCTGACCCAGAGTAATACCGATATCTTCCACGGTGTGGTGAGCATCAATATGTAGATCACCATTGGCTTTGATATCGAGGTCAATCAGACCATGGCGGGCAATCTGGTCGATCATGTGATCCAGAAAGGGAACACCGGTATCGAATTTTGACTGGCCGGTTCCGTCCAGATTGACACTGACCGTGATCTGGGTCTCCAGCGTGTCGCGACTGATTCTGGCTTCTCTTGTTGTCATTGCTGCATTCTCAGGCGTCATTGCGGTGAAGCTACGGTGGTGTAGCCGGAGCGTATTATAAGTATTGGTGCGTATAACTGCACCTGCTGTGCAATTCAGTCCGTGACTGCACGAGTACCCAGGCAGTTATTTTCAAATATTTTGGCGGCGTCTTTTTCCACCCTTGCAGCGTTGCAGCTGTTGTTTCCTGGCGAGGGTCACGTAGCTACAGCTACGCTCCCGACGCTGCGCCTTGAAGGGGTGAAAAAATCCACTCCCCCAAAATATTCGAAAACAACTGCCTGGGCACTTACAATCAGGTGGCAAAGCCTGGATGTAAAGATTTGGACTGTTTTATCACAGAATGGTTTGTAGCCGGGTGAATATTTTCTGAAAACCAACAAGTGGTACCGCCAATGCCTGTGACAATGGAAGAAGTCAGCAAGCCTCAGGGGCAGGATTCTGAAGATCTGGTCAAGATCTACCGGGATGCGCCGGACTGGATGCTGGGCTCTCCGGAAGAAACTGATCGTGAAGATGCCGTAAGAAGAATGCTGGATATCACCACCAGTACCCGCCGCATTTTTGCCGCACGTTTCAATGACCGCCTGCTGGGTGCGCTCATGATTGATGTTCAGGATGACGGTAGCTGGTTGCTGCACAGTCTATGTGTGCGCAAGATGACCCGGGAGCGGGGGGTTGGCAGCCGGTTACTGAAACTGGTAGCGGCAAAGGCCGAGGCTGATACTGTTGATCTCAGATTCCGGCCAATGGATGTCCAGCAGTCAGACTGGCTGGCGCAGAAGGTTGAAGAAACCCTGCACTGAGTTTAAAAGCCTGAATACCGGGGCTGCTGTTTTACCAGCGGCCCATGGTCTCCTCAAGACTTTCGTCATGGGATGGTGACTTTGAGGATTGCTGCATCGGGGCTCCTGCCAGCAACTGGCGGATTTCGGCTTCGTGACGCAGCACGTCGTAGTGATAGCTTTCTATTAACTTGATCAGTTCGGAATTACTTTCTCCCCGCTCAAGATAAACTGCCAGTTGTTGCAGGCAGTTCTGGTGCTCGTTCTGGTTCTGTTTCAGCAGGGACTGAAGTTCTGGTAACGACATTATGGATATCCTCTTTTTCCCTGTGTGCTTTCCCTGAAGTGTAGAACGTACCTTTTGAGCCTTGAATCCGTGTTTATTTCGATTTGGAGCAAAAGTTTTGAAAATCTATTCCGATACCCTCTGGTGAGAGAAACCATTAAAGCAGGTTGACTGCATGAACGGACGCCGCAGATGCAAACAGAAGCTACAGCTGATATCAGCTGTCGTTGTTGCGCTTGCGTTTCAGTCCGGATCACTGATGGCAGCCGGATATGCTTCCGGTTGGGATTGCAAAATCAGTAACAATGGCGACTGGCGTTGCCGCACTTCTCAGAATGATAACTACCAGCAGTCACTTGAACAGATTGCTGAAAGCCGGGAAAAGATTTCCGGCACTCTAGCATGGCTGAAAGCCAATTCTGCCGACCTTTCGAGACAAATCGCAGCCAATCTTCCGCTCTTACCAAAAACAGATGCAGCTCCAACAGTAGAACCTGATTCTGTAGTGGTTGCGCAGGGCATCATCAAACGCACTGCTCAGCAGCTGGCTGTGAGCAAACCCGAAGTAACGATTCAGAATACTTCCGCACCTGCAAAAGTAGATCGGCTTCCGGTGCGGCCGGTTTCCCTGACACCAAGAATCAGTTATGTGCGCAAGGAAAGCGTTATTACCCAGGATTATCAGGCACCGGTGATGGCTCCGGGGTTACCGGTTCAAGTACCGACCCCGGGTTTAGTGCCAAACAAAACCCTGTCGGCAATGCCAAGATCTATGAATCGGGCTCTCTCGGTTGCATCGCTGAAAATGTCAGCGCCCGGAAGCCATACCGTGCAGTGGTATGCTGCTGAAACGCTGGCTGAAGCACAAAAGTTTAAAGCTCATAATCCGCGTCTGAAACATACATTAATTGCCCAGACTCGCAATCAGGGACGGAAGTGGTATCTGGTGCTGCAGGGTGTTTATCGGGACAACCGTCAGGCGATAACAGCATTGCAACAGCCTGATATTGCGCGCACTGCCAATATGCTCAGTCCGTGGGTTCGCCCGATAGCCAGTCTGCGGATGCTGCAGTCGATTGAAGATTCCCGTCGTCAGGTGGTGCAAAAGCCTCAGGTCATTACTCTGCCTCCGCCGTCAGTTCAAAAAGAACAGCGTATTGCTCCACCACCAAGAGCACAGTTCAGACCCGTTAAACCCGTGGTGAATGCAAAGCCCGTTGTTGATACTAGGGTGCAAGCTGATACTCGGGCACAAGCCCGTTTGAAACCTGAGGACAAGGCGACTGCACGATTACTGCAATCACCGGATAACAGTTTTACCATTCAATGGTTTGCAGATAATAAGCTGGTGAAAGTACAGCAGTTCAAAAAAATCTATCCACAACTTGCCGATGCCCGGATTGTGCATTTCCAGCGTGGAGGCAAAGACTGGTATGTATTGCTGAGTGGCGTGTTTGATAACAATCGTCAGGCGGTTGGCTTCCTCAAATCCAAGCGCTGGCGTGATCTGGCTCGCCAACTTAACCCCTGGACCCGTTCCTTCAAAGGGCTGAAAAAGCTTGCTGCTTCGGAAGTGGCGTCGCTTTAGTCATTAAATCGAGCTTATACGCTTAATAGACCCCCTAAATTCCCTTCGTGCTATTGACTGACATTTGGGACATTAGTCTAGAATTGATCAGTCTTCATTTCTTTGCTCATCGCCGTTTGAGCTTAAACTCATAATTCTGCCTGATAACTTGAGAGGGTCTGTATGAACGCCGTTTTTAAATGGCTGGGCGTGTTTGTCGTCCTGCTAGTGGTTTTGCTGATTGCTGCGGTCTTTGTACTGCCAAAAGTTATTGACCCCAATGATTACAAGGCAGACCTTGAACAAGTTGTACTGGATAAAACAGGACTGAAAATGTCCATTGACGGGCCCGTTGCCTGGTCCGTATTTCCCTGGGTTGGTTTCAGTGTAGAGAAGGTTCAGGTCTCCGGAACCAATGGCAAATCACTGGCAGAACTGAACAAGGCTGAGCTGAGTGTGCGTTTGCTGCCATTGCTGCAAAAGCAGGTTGAGATGGATACGGTCACACTGGACGGTCTGGTACTGACTCTGGTGAAAGACAGAAACGGCAAAGGTAACTGGGAAGCTACACCTGCTGAGGATAGTGGCAAGGTTAAGGTAACTGTTGATCTTGATACCGATGATCAGCCGGCAGAAGAGAAGAGCGGTGGCTCAGGAATCCAGCTGAATATCGCCGAGCTGGATATCAAAAACCTGGCCGTTGACTATCGTGACTTGCAGCAGGGTGGTCACTATATCCTCAGTGATATGTACCTGAATGCCGGCCCTATCCGCCTTGGAGAAAAGTTCAACCTCAAGTCCGGACTTAACATGCAAGCGGTGGAGCAGAAACTGGCACTGGGACTTCAGTTGAATGGTGATGTAACACTGGATCTGGCAGCTAAAAATTATGAGCTGCAGAAGTTCACAATCAAGGTTACACCACTGAATACCAAGGATCCTGAAATGGTGACTTTGAATACTGATATGCGGATTCAGGACCGCAACCAGATGATGCGGCTGGACGGCACATTTGAACTGCAGCAACTCAATGCCCGCAAGCTGATGGCCCAGCTTAACCTGCCGCCGCTGGAAACCGGTGATCCGAATGCACTGCAAAAAGTCAGCCTGAAAGGTACCCTGCATTCTGAAGGTAATGTTGCTTCCCTTGAACCGGTGCAGCTTGCCATTGATGACTTCCAGATGGATGGCAGTATTCAGGTATCGGATATCAAGCGTAAGGCGCTGGTCTTTAACCTGAAAGGTAATGAACTGAATCTGGATAACTATCTCCCGGGAGCAGCTGAGGAGCCCGCAGCATCTACCGAAGGTGGTGCGGCATCACAGTCAGAAAACACGTCGGCTCCTTCTGCCGCAGCAGCTTCAAGCGGCAGTGAAGATATTGCCCTGATTCCGGTCGATCTGATTCGCAGCCTGAACTTTGATGGTCAGTTACGCCTGTCACAGCTGATTGCCAAAAAGCTGGCGTTCTCTAACCCCGAGCTAGTGATCAATGCCCATAACGGCGTATTACAGCTGAGAAAACTGCAGGCCGGTTTCTATGAAGGTGCCATCAACACCAGCGGTAAAGTGGATGCGAGACGTGAGCCAAAGCTGAATCTGGAAGCCAGAATGAATGGTGTCGATCTGGGGGCTCTAGCCAAGGTTATGCCGCAGCTGGAACAGGTTGATGGCAAAGCCAACTTTGATATGAACCTCGCGACCAACGGCATGACCCAGCGTCAGCTGACCAAAGCTCTTAATGGTAATGTCGGCTTTAATGTTGCGGATGGTGTTTTCAAGGGAACCAACTTTAACCGGTTGGTATGTGAAGCCGTAGCCAAGGTGCGGAAAAAGGATCTGACCCGTCAGGACTGGCCGCAGGAAAGCAAGTTCACATCACTGGGTGGAACGGTTCAGATCCAGAACGGTGTTGCCCGTAACCGTGACCTCAAGGCAGAGCTGTCTACACTGCACCTGAATGGTGATGGCGATGTGGATCTGGTGCAGCAGCAGCTGGATTATCGTCTGGGTCTGGTGATCTCCGGTAATGAAGCACCGGATCTTGATCCTGCCTGCCGTATCAATGAAAAGTATGCCGATATCAGCTGGCCGGTACGTTGCAAGGGAAGCCTGCAGCAGGCTGAGTGTGGTATCGACTATGACCGCGTGGCCAAGCTGGCAGCAGAACTGGCAGGAAAGGAAGTCGAGCGCAAGCTTGAAGAAAAGATTCAGGAAAAGCTGAATGAGAAGCTGGGAGAAAAAGGAGCCAAAGAGATCAAGGATGCCCTGAAAGGTTTCTTCGGCAAATAAGCTCTAATACCTTCTGATCTGGCATACTGTGGGGATTGTATTACATGACCTATATGTCGGGTCGGAAGGAGAACAACAGGGAATGCCAAGCTTTTCTGAAGAGCACCCCCGCCAATTCAGTGATGCCGTGCTGGCCTGGTTTGACCAGCATGGCCGTAAAAACCTGCCCTGGCAGCAGGATATTTCACCTTACCGGGTCTGGCTGTCGGAAGTGATGTTGCAGCAGACTCAGGTTGCTACTGTCATTCCCTATTTTGAGAATTTTATCTCCCGCTTTCCGGCTGTAGAGGATCTTGCCACTGCGCCGGAAGATGAAGTGCTGCAACTCTGGAGTGGACTGGGCTACTACGCCCGCGCGCGTAATCTGCATAAGTGCGCCAAAACCGTTGTGGATAAATATCAGGGTGTATTTCCTGCATCGGTAGAAGAGCTGGCTGACCTGCCAGGTATCGGGCGCTCAACCGCAGGAGCCATCGCAGCGATCAGTATGAGCATTCACGCACCGATTCTGGATGGCAATGTAAAGCGGGTACTGGCACGTTTTCATGCAGTGGCCGGCTGGCCGGGGCAGTCGAAGACTCAAAAAGAATTATGGCGACTGGCGGAGTTATATACACCGAAAGAAAGAGTGGCTGATTACACTCAGGCGATGATGGATATGGGCGCCATGCTGTGTGTCCGTAGTCGTCCGCTGTGTGATCTGTGCCCCATTGCAGACGGCTGCGTGGCGAAAGCAAACAATGAACAGTCGCTTTATCCACAGCCCAAACCCCGCAAGGAACTGCCGGTGCGTTCAGTAAGAATGTTGCTGGTGGTGAATGAACAGGGCGAGGTACTGTTGCGAAAGCGGCCGCCGCAGGGGATCTGGGGCGGATTATGGAGCCTGCCTGAACTGTCTGTTGAACCCGAGCTGGAAGAACAGGCTGAAACTGACACCGGTATGTCACTTTCAGGTTATGAAGAGTGGAGTCAGGTACGTCATACTTTCAGCCATTTTCATCTGGATATTACCCCGGTTAAGGCTTTTGTATCGCAAGGCGGTTATCCACAGCTTTTGGAACCGGAGCAGGCTCTCTGGTATAACCTTGACCAGCCACCCGCACTGGGCCTTGCTGCTCCGGTAAGCCGGTTACTGAAAAAGCTTCAGAAGAGTCTGTAACTCCTGCAAGAGAAAAACAGTCTCGAATCTGTTTGATAGAGGATTTATCTATGCGTCAGGTATTTTGCGCCAAATTAAAGAAAGAAGCTGAAGGCCTGCTGGTACCGCCCTATCCGGGTGAAAAGGGTAAGTGGGTTTACGAGAATATTTCCAAGGAAGCCTGGGGAATGTGGCAGCAACACCAGACCATGCTGATCAATGAAAAGCATCTCAGTCTGGCCAATGCTGAATCCCGCAAGTTTCTGGCCGAGCAAATGGATCTGTTTTTTGCCGGTGACGATTACGAGAAGGCCCAGGGCTACGTGCCGCCTTCCGAGTAACGCTCCCTAGCTCAGGTGTCACCGGGTTCGTGCAAACTGAATAATCCGGTGGCGCATTTCAATCAGCTGCTCTTCTTTCAGCCGCTTGTTGGCTGCCGACCATTTGGTTGGTATCTGCTCTTCGATATCCTTCCGCAATTTACTTGCTTTGCTGCTGGTTTTTGCCTGTTGATCCAGCCACTGCAGCCAGCGTAAATCCAGTGTGCTTTCGTGCAGTACAAGCAGACGCTTGTGAATATCCATCACCTGAGGACAACTGCTGCCACTCCACGGATACATATAAATCACATCACCTTCACGGCCATCGGTAGGGTCGAGAGGGTCTGCGGTGGGCATTCTGGCATGCCACTGAATATAACCATCCGCACCTGAGCGCCATAAAAAGAAACCTGCGGCCAGTCTTGGACGGGGCATGTTATACATCCAGAACTTGCTCTTCTTTTTAATCCGGGTGATCTCTTTTTTGCTGATACCGTAGGCATGGTTGGCAATGGTCAGATCAACTGTGGATAACAATTTGTGGTGTTCGGTGTGATTCAGGTGTCCGGCCATTTTCAAACCCAGTGGCTGAGGCCTGAGCAGCTTGGCCAGCTGATGGATCTGTTGCAGCTTTTTCTCTCCCCGTGGCTCATCGAAAAGGGACCAATAGGGTGCAGGCAGTCCGGCACTTTCCAGTTGTAATTTGAGCACCCTTAAAGCCGAGGTGATTTCAGCATCCGGGCGATTGTGGACAAGTCGCTTCAGCGGGGTATAAGCAAGCACCTGTGGATTAAAGCCAGCCTTTTCAATCTGGTTCAGCTGTTGAACAAAGAGTTGGTTGTTCAGGGCTGAATCTGGTGTGGCCAGTGCCGGAGCAACCGTGGTGAACCCAAGGTTTTGCATAAACTCAAGGTCACATTGAGTCGATGAAGGTATTTGTAAACTCAATGCCGGAAACCAGTGATACCAAGGGGCTGGTTCGAGATAGAGACCGGAGGCATATTTCAGTTCCGGCAGTTTGACCGGAAGAACATCAATGCTGAAAGGCTGCTGAATCAGTTTGCCGTTTGTGACCAGCTGGAGACTGCCGTCATAGCGTCCCGGCTCGGCTTCATCATCAATATCGAGCTGCAGATAAATTCGGCGTGGCGTACTTTTATCCAGCCTCATACTCTCCAGATCTGCTCTCAGATAGCTGTCATCAAGTATCAGTTGAGTCGCATTGGGCTGAGGCCGTTCAAAACGCCAGAAGCCATAGCGTATATCGGTTTGCAGACTTGAACCGGAAGAGTGACGGGGAGTGCCTACGGCAACAACCGGGTGTTTGTCACTGGTGTTAGATGAAATCTCAAAAACGAGGTTGAGACGGGTATCACGGGCGACAGAATAAATACGTCTGCTTTCTTCCTGAATAAATGACTGGTTGCTGATATCTGTAAGGGTTATGGCCTGTTCGTTATTCCGTTCGAACGGTTGGGATGAAACAACCGGCCACTGAGCCAGAAATCGTTGTTTTCTGTCCTGCTGGATAGAGTCTGCATAACTGTTATTTATTGGTTCGAGTACCAACGCTGCGAGGTATCGGCCTTCAGCATCACCCATTAGCTGAATATCGATGTCGCCGCGGGTAATGGTAACCGGCATCTGAATTTTACCATCCCGGCGTTTGCCAATCGTTTCCCAGGCATCGCCATCAATACCGCCTTCCAGTTTTTTTCCGGCAAACCAGACCTGATCGACCCATTGTTGTGGTGTGAGTTGGTGATTAACAACAGGGTTATCGTTGACGGTTATTTTTCGACTGCGGGAATGAGGCAGGTACTCCCATTCGCCCTGATCCTGAGTCCACAGGGTCAACAGCCACTGGCCATTTGGCCAGCTGGTTCTGAAGCGGGTAATACCTTTTATGCCGTCTTTAATCAGGGCGTCACCGGAAGTGCGAATCAATCCCTTGAGAGAGCCGGTGATCATGGGGGAATCAGGAAGGATGGGTCTGAAACCGGGAAAAACCGGGCTGCCTTCCGGGCCAAAGTCGAGGGCCAGGGTATTATCGGGTATCGGTACCGGTGTGGTGATAGAAGCCTGATGCAACTCAAGAGGTGCTTTGGGATCTGCAGCAAAGATATGAAGCTGACTGTAGGGAGCTTCAAGAAAGCCGCCCCCCGACATCTTCAGGCTGCTGAGCGGTAGCTGAACATTGAACTCACCGGGCTGAATGGTGAACTCCTGATTCACCCGGGTTCGATAATTTTTAGAGGCGTCATTATCGATTCTGACAATGAAAATGACAGGTTTTGAGTACGAGTTAATGCCTTTGATAACCAGCTCACTGCCAGTCACTGGTGTCAGCTGCTCAAGATCATGCTGCAGTGGTGTTGTCTCTGATTCAAACAGGACGTTATCTGCACGAACTGTGATCGTAAAAACAACGAACAGACAAAAAAAAGCGATTCGCATTGGCAGTCCCTGCCACTCTGTGGGAAATTAAATGAACAGCTTTGTAAAAGAATAGCCCAGAGGCAGTCCTGATCAGCCCTGTAGAGAAGGCCGACAGTCTAGAGTTAGGAAATAGGGCGTTTAATAAAACAGATGCTTCATGGATGGAGCCGCAATGTCTTCTTGTCCTCTGGTGGTTGATCTTGATGGCACACTGCTCAAGTCAGATCTGGCAGTGGAATCGCTGGCGCATAATTTAAAGGAAAAACCGGTATCAGCTTTCAGTTTGTTTAGCATGGCGGGTTCCGGCAAGGCCCGGATGAAAGCACGGTTGGCAGAAGACTATCGACCGAACCTGGATCTGATGCCCTGGAATCGGGAGTTTCTGGCATGGCTCAAGGATCAGAAACAGCAGGGACGAACCCTGATTCTGGCCACAGGCAGTAATCAAAAGCTGGCGAATGAAGTCGCTGAACATGTTGGGCTGTTTGACGAGGTTATGGCCAGTAGTGGCGATCATAACCTGACCGGAACCCGCAAACGGGATGCCTTGCTGGAGCGGTTTGGTGAACAGGGTTTTGACTATGCCGGTAACAGCAAAGTCGATCTGCCGGTCTGGCAGGCGGCAAGGGATGCCATCGTCGTCAATGCCAATCCCCGCACAATCAAAGCGGCTGAAGCATCATCTAATGTTGCTCATGTGTTTGACTCCATGGCTCCAGAGCTGGCTACCGCTTCGAAAGCGATGCGAACCTATCAGTGGTCAAAGAACCTGCTGATATTTTTTCCGCTGCTGGCAATTCATCCCCTGCTGTCCGTATCCTCATTTATCACCACCTGCATGGCTTTTCTGGCTTGGGGCCTATGTGCTTCTTCTGTTTATCTGCTGAATGACCTGCTAGATCTGGAAGATGACCGAAAGCACCGGATCAAGCGCCATCGACCTCTGGCTGCCGGTACATTCTCTGTTGGTGCGGCTTTGTTTTTAATGCCGGTATTGTTGCTGATCAGTATTGCTATCAGCGCTTCGATTAACACCTGGTTCTGTGGTGTATTAGTACTCTATTTTATTTTGACGCTGCTTTATTCATTCCGCCTGAAACAGGTGCCGATGCTGGATGTGGTTATTCTGGCCGCACTCTATACCAGCCGGATTATTGGCGGTGCTGCCGCAATTATGGTTGCTCCTTCCATGTGGTTACTGGCCTTTTCCATGTTTCTTTTCCTGAGTCTGGCGATTGTTAAGCGCTGTGCAGAGCTTTATGCCAGACGTGCGGAAGGTGTGTGGAAAAAGAAGATTCGAGGCTATCACTCTACGGATTTACAGCTGCTGGTAATGATGGGCAGTGCCAGTGGTTATATGTCGGTACTGGTATTGGCGCTTTATGCCAGCAGTGACAAGGTCACAACACTCTACGAAGAGCCCCGGCTGATATGGTTGCTGTGTCCGGTATTACTGTACTGGATCAGCCGGGTCTGGCTGCTGACACATAGAGGGCGAATGAATCAGGATCCCATTGTGTTTGCGGCAAGAGATCGTTCAAGCCTGATCAGTTGCCTG
Source organism: Spongorhabdus nitratireducens (assembly GCA_947387575.1). Classification (GTDB taxonomy): domain Bacteria; phylum Pseudomonadota; class Gammaproteobacteria; order Pseudomonadales; family Endozoicomonadaceae; genus CANDOC01. Next base: position 41,476 of record CANDOC010000007.1, on the reverse strand, counting down.
ATTATGGGCATCATCTATCTGCTGGCGATATAACCATGGCAAGGAGCAGAAGCCGATATCAGTCATGGGGTCGTTACCCTCAATCTGAACAGACTGCAGAAGTCGCCTGGAATGCGACGGACATTGGCGCTGGTATTGCCAAACTTCGGGGAGAGGGTTACTTGCCATTCGGAAATGGCTGCAGTTACGGGGACAGCTGCCTTGCTGCCAGTGGCCAGTTACTTGATTTCGGCTCGCTGGATAGTCTGATTTCATTTGATCCCGCAACCGGCAGGCTGGTGGCTCGCCCCGGTGCCCGGCTGGGAGATATCAGTCGAATTGCAATGGCAACTGGCTGGGGACTTCCGGTTACTCCCGGCACCAGTCGGGTAACTCTGGGAGGTGCAGTGGCCAATGATGTTCATGGTAAAAACCACCTGAAAGAAGGCTCATTCGGACATCATATATCCGGTCTTCAGCTGTTGCGCAGTAATGGTGAAGTGATTGAATGCAGTCCTGAAGAGAATACTGACTGGCTTTATCACACCATTGGCGGACTGGGATTGACCGGCACGATTACCAAAATTGAGCTGGCACTGAAGCGTACTCCGGGACCATGGTTCGATGTGGAGCCAACCAGAATGGAGCAGCTTGCTGACTACTTTGCACTGGAGCAGGAAACCGGTAATGAGTGGGAGCATCGGGTGGCATGGATTGATTGCCTTGCGCCGAAAAACAGCCTTGGTCGTGGCTGGTATATTCGAGCCCGATCTATAGCAGACCAGCGGCCGGTGCCATCCAGAATAAATATTCCTGCTCCTGCGCTGCCATTCTCTCCCCTGAATTCACTGACCCTGAAATTATTCAATAACACCATTTTTCATCTGGGTTACAGGCGAGGAAATTCGTATCGTCAGGATTACATGCGCTTTTTTTATCCACTGGACAGCGTGTCCGGATGGAATCGCCTGTATGGTCCGGCTGGTTTTCAACAGTATCAGTGTGTGGTGCCTGACGGCGATGCAGAAGATGTGATCAGAGAGCTACTAAGCCTGATTGCATCTGCCGGGCAGGGATCATTTCTGGCAGTGCTGAAGCGTTTTGGTTCCCGCCATGCTGCTGGTGCCCTGTCATTTCCCCGTGAGGGTTACACTCTGGCGCTGGACTTTCCCAACCGACAGGGACTTTCCGAACTGTTTCAAAAGATGGATGACTGCGTTCAGGCGGCTGGCGGTGCTTTGTATCCGGCCAAGGATGCCCATATGTCGCCGGATTTCTTTCGTATGGCTTACCCTGCTTGGGAGCAGCATGAAGCAATGCGAGACCCGGCAATCAACTCCTGCTTCTGGCAGCGGATGATGGAAGATAGATGAAACGGATTCTGATCATAGGGGCAACCTCAGCCATGGCCAAAGGCTGTGCCCGGGCCATGGCTGAACAGGGACATAGTCTGTTTCTGTGTGCCCGGAAAATGGCTGAAATTGAAGAGTTGAAACATGACCTGCTGGCACGTGGAGCTGGTTCTGTGTCTGCAATGACACTGGATATTAATAATCTATCTCGCCATAAAGCCGTGCTGGAAACAGCCTATCAAGAGTTGGATGGACTTGATCTTGTACTGCTGGCACACGGGACGTTACCGAACCAGCAGCAGTGCGAACAGAATGTGGATAAAACTATCGAAGCACTGCAGACCAATGCTGTGTCATCGATCGCATTTCTGACCCGGGTCGCTAATCAGTTTGAACAGTGGGGACAAGGGACAATTGCTGCGATTAGCTCTGTCGCCGGAGACCGAGGGCGACAGTCTAACTACGTTTATGGTGCTGCCAAAAATTGCCTTACGACGTATTTGCAGGGACTGAGAAACCGGCTGGATAAAGCGGGCGTCAGAGTAGTGACAATCAAGCCGGGGCTGGTGATCTCACCGATGACCGCTGATTTTGAGAAAGGTCCGCTGTGGGCCAGTGCTGACGATGTCGGGCGTCGTATGGCCAGAGTATTACTGGAAGGGAAACAGGATGTGGTTTATCTGCCCGGGTTCTGGCGCTGGATTATGATGGCAATCTGCATGATTCCGGAAACCATCTTCAAGCGTATGTCTCTTGGCTGAACAAAGAATATGACTTCAGGGACGAAGTTAATGAACAACCGTATTGAGCTGATCGACCGGCATGTCTGGTGGTGGATGAACTGGCGAGGTTTTGTGCCGGTTATCATTCTCGCTACCCTGGCTGGCCGGCTCTTCATGGCTTATCTGGTGCAGAACGTACCGGTCAGTGACTCGGCTGCTTATCACCAGTTTGCTATCTGGCTGGCAGAAGGTCGGGGTTATCTGGATTTGCGTACGCAACAACCTACGGCCTACTGGCCGGTAGGCTATCCGGCTTTTCTGGCATTTTTCTACTGGTTATTCGGCCCTAATGTCATGGTTGGCGAAATGGCCAATGCCGGTTTATCGGCACTGGTTATGTGGCTTTGCTATGACATCAGTCGTCGTCTTTTTCGTTGTGAAAAAGCTGCCCGGCTATTGTTGTTGATTCTGGCCTGTTATCCGGCGCACTGGTTTTTCAGCATGATTCTGGCCAGTGAAATGCTGGCGCTAACACTGGTTTTAATTGTTATTGATCTTTCCATGCGCCGGGGTGTGCATATTGCGCTTGCCTGTGGTGTGGCTGCCGGGCTGGCCATGCTGGTAAAACCTCAGACCGTTGCCGTGGCAGGGATCTGCTGGATGTTCTCGTTTGGTTACCACGGCTGGCACCTGACTTCGTTCAGGCACTGGGCCCGCATTATTGTGATCTATATGGTCGTAGCTGTATTTGTTATGCCCTGGGTGATGCGAAACCAGCAACAGCTTGATGCCTGGATTCCGGTCTCTACCAACAGTGGTATCAATATTTATATTGGCAACAACCCTGAGGCTAGTGGCACCTATCAGGAGGTTCCGCGGCTGAAAGAGTTTCTGGCGATGGACGATGAAGTTGCCCGCGATAAACTGGCCTGGAAGGAAGCACGGGAATATATTCAGCACCACCCATTGGAAACCTTGTCACGACTACCTTCGAAACTGGTTTCGCTGTATTTCAGGGAAAACAGTGGTTCGTTTGAAGAGGGTAAAGGATACAGCTGGTTCTGGCAGGGACTGGATAAAAAGGTTGTAACCACAAACCGTGACCTGGTGGTGTGGTTCAAGGAAGTCAGCAACTTTTACTACTACATATTGGCGCTGCTTTCCTGGTTTGGGTTGGTTGTGTTGATCTGGCGTGAACGCATCCATTTCTTCCTCAATGGTCAGGCAATTCCCATATCGGCAGTACTCTGGTTTACGCTGATCTATCTGGTGTTCTTTGGCACCAGTCGTTTCCACTTCCTGATGATGCCGTTACTGGCAATGTATGCCACAGCCTTTCTGGCCCGGTATGTGGGTTCCGGGCTCGAAGAAAGGAAACCGGCTACTGTGCCGGATTGATTTTCGAAGTCAGAACATGATCTTCCCAGCGGCCGGCAATTTTCAGATAGGACTTTGCCAGCCCTTCCTGCTGGAAACCCAGCTTCTGCAATACCGCTGCACTGCGCTCGTTGGATGGCATATAGGTTGCCATCACCCGGTGTAGTCCTACGGTGTCAAAAACATAGCCCAGGGCCGCTTTGAGAATTTCCGGCATATAACCTTGTCCCTGGTACTTTTCGGCAACTGAATAACCCACAAAGCAGGCCTGAAAAGCGCCTTTGGTAATGCCGGTGAAATTACAGGTGCCAATCACTTCCGAGCGGTCAGGTGTCAGGGCTGCAAATCGGATAGCAGTCTGGTTTTGTAACTGCTCTGCATGTTGTGGCAGGAGGTTGCGCCAGTATTCAAGGGTATAAAACTCTTCGTCCCGGTTGGGTTCCCAGGGTGCAAAATGGGTTCTGTTTTGATGATGGTAATCCAGCATCAACCGGGCGTCTGCTGCGTCCAGAATCTCAAGTTGAGTACGTGTTGTTGTTATTTTCATGGAGTCATGCCTGCAATTGCAGGGAGCTGGAAAAGACAAATAAAAAAGCCGGAGCTTGATAGCTCCGGCTTTTTATAAAGTGCTGAATTCAGCCGGTGAATCAGCCCTTCTGCGGGCCGGCTTCAACGATGGCTTCAGTCACTTCGAACTTCTCGAAGTTGTTTACGAACTGAGCAGCCAGATCTTTCGCTGCAGCGTCGTAAGCTTCCTGATCAGCCCAGGTTGCACGCGGGTTCAGCAGCTTGGAGTCAACACCCGGTACTTCCAGCGGGAAGTCGAGGTTCATGGTGTCGATATGAGCGGTTTCTACATCAGCCAGTGCGCCACTCTGGATGGCTGCGATGACGGAACGGGTTACCGGAATGCTGAAACGCTCACCGCCCTTGCCGTAAGAACCGCCGGTCCAGCCGGTGTTAACCAGGTAAACCTTGCTGCCGAATTCGCTGATACGCTTCATCAGCAGTTCAGCGTATGTGCCGGGAGAACGCGGCATGAACGGAGCACCGAAGCAGGTGGAGAAGGTAGACTTCAGACCTGGAGCAGAACCCATTTCAGTAGAACCAACCAGCGCAGTGTAACCACTCAGGAAGTGATATGCGGCCGCTTCCTTGCTCAGAATGGATACCGGAGGCAGAACGCCGGTCATATCGCAGGTCAGGAACACGATAGCGTTCGGCTCACCGGCACGGTTTTCTTCAACCCGCTTTTCAACGTGCTCCAGAGGGTAAGCACAGCGGCTGTTTTCGGTCAGGGTAGTGTTGGTGTAATCCGGCAGACGAGTGTCCTGATCAACCATTACGTTTTCAACAATCGCGCCGAAACGGATCGCGTCCCAGATAACCGGCTCGTTTTTCTTGCTCAGATCGATGCACTTGGCATAGCAGCCGCCTTCCAGATTGAAGACAGTGCCCTTGCCCCAGCCGTGCTCGTCGTCACCAATCAGGAAACGCTCAGGGTCAGCAGACAGGGTGGTCTTGCCGGTGCCGGACAGACCGAAGAACAGGCAGGTTTCACCTTCTTCGCTGACGTTGGCAGAGCAGTGCATCGGCATTACGTCTTTCTCGGGCAGCAGGAAGTTCTGAACCGAGAACATGGCCTTCTTCATTTCACCGGCGTAGCGCATGCCAGCCAGCAGTACCTTGCGGTGAGCAAAGTTGATAATTACGGCGCCGTCGGAGTTGGTACCGTCACGTTCCGGATCGCAAACGAAGCCAGGCACGTTCAGGATCTGCCAGTTTTCCTTGTCCTTCGGATTGAAAACATCCGGGCGAACAAACAGGTTACGGCCAAACAGGTTCTGCCATGCAGTCTGGGTCTTTACGACAACAGGCAGGTAGTGTTCAGGATGGGCACCTACGTGCAGGTGCTGTTCGAAACGGTCGTGACTTTGCAGCCAGGTTTCAACACGATCCCACAGGGCATCAAATTTGGCTGGATCGAACGGGCGGTTAACCGGACCCCAGTGGATATCATCGGAAGTGCTGGGCTCGTCAACAATAAACCGGTCTTGCGGCGAACGTCCGGTTCGGTGTCCGGTTTCAACAACCAGCGAACCGTTAGCTGCCAGTTTTCCTTCCCCACGGTTAATGGCGTGTTCTACCAGTGCAGCAGCGCCAAGATCGGTAAAAACGGACGGGCCGCCTTTTCCTTCGTTCATTCTGTTTATTCCTCTGGAACCAGCACCCCGGGCTGAGATCAGTCCTGAAGAAGAAAGGTACCGGCCTTTTTTGTTATCTGAGCGGTGCGAATTATGCCAAACAGGAATAGATGAAGAAATACTATTTCAGAAATGAATTGGTATTTTTTGTCCTTTGTTTGTTGTTATTTGTTTGGAAGTGATCATTAAAAGAAAGCCGGCTGTTTTTAGCCGGCTTTAATTTTGAAAAGATTCAAGAAAGAATCAGTGCAATGTTTGCCCGGTATTGCTGCCGTGAGAAGCAAACAGCTTTTCAACATCGTCCTGAGTGAAGGTGTAACGGCGGCTGCAGAAGTGGCAATCCATATGGATGTCGCCCTCTTCTTCCAGAATCTGGTCCACTTCGGCGCGCTCCAGATTAAACAGTGCATTGCCGGTACGTTCGCGGGAGCAGGAGCAGTTGAAGTTGATGGTTTCTTCATCAAACAGACGCACGTCTTCTTCGTGGAACAGACGGGTCAGCTGGTCTTCGACTTCCAGTGTCTGCTGCTCTGCGGCTGTGATGGTGTTGGCCAGCATGGTTACCCGGTTCCAGGATTCTTCACGCTTGGCGTCATCTTTTTCTTCGTGAGGTGGCAGCGCCTGCAGTAGCAGACCGCCAGCCTGTTTGCCGTTGGAGCTTAACCACAGACGGGTTGGCAGCTGTTCGGACTGCTGGAAGTAAGTTTCAAAGCAGCCAGCCAGGGTTTCGTGCTCCATCGGGATAATGCCCTGGTAACGCTTGCCCTTCTCTGGGTCAACAGTCACAACCAGCTGGCCCTTAGGCATCAGTTCGTGCATATCACCGCTCAGAGCAGCAGTGTCATCGAAGCGAGCCAGTGCACGGAAGGTGCGGTTATGGGTGCACTCTACGACCAGCAGGCTGACCGGACCTTCACTGCGGGCCTGCAGGGTCATGGTGCCTTCAAATTTCAGGGTGGTGCTCAGCAGCAGGGCGCAGGTGGCCATCTCTCCCAGCAATACGCTGACGGATTCCGGATAAGCGTGAGCTTCCAGGGCGCTCTGCAGGCTGCTGTTCAGGGTAATAGCTTCACCGCGGATATCGGTGTTATCGAAAACGAAGCGGCGAGCCTTGTCAGTAAGAGTCATGCTGTTGTCAGTCATCAGGGAGAGTGAATTCAATCTTTTAATAAACGGTGCAGTATAACGCCTGAAGGGAACTGGCTGAAATTATGGATAAACCGTGGTGATAAAAAATGCCGGTGTTTGTCTGAACAATATAACCAGAAATTAAAGAATCAATAATATGCGGGCTTTATTGTTGCTGCTGGGTTGTATCGGAGGGCTGTGGAATACGGCTTCTATAGCGGGTGAACAAACTGGAGTGGTTGTTTCTCACGGTATTGCCCGCTTTGATGATCTGAAGTATCCGGCCGAATTTTCCCACTTTGATTATGTAAACCCCGATGCTCCCAAAGGCGGGACTGCCCGCTTTTATGCCCGTGGTACCTTTGATTCCATGAATCCTTATGCAACCGGGGGAGAACTGCCATTTCGACATGCCATATTTGCAGCTGAGTCTCTCGGCTTTACTGGATTTAATGAGCCGCTGATGGTGGGGTATGGCTCCTATGATCCATCGGGTGATGAATTCCATTCTGCTTACGGATTGATAGCTGGCTCGGTTGAATATCCGATTGATAACAGCTGGATCATTTTCAATTTGCGTCCTGAATCCCGTTTTCATGATGGTCATCCGGTGACGGCAGAAGATGTAGTGTTTTCTTTTCGGGTGCTGAAAGAGAAGGGGCATCCATCATACAAGTTACAGCTTGAGCCCATCAAAAGTGTGACTGCTGAAGGTTCTCACCGGGTTCGGTTTGACTTTCAAAAAGCCGGCACCCGCACCCAGCTGTTCTGGGCTGGCAATCTGCCAGTATTACCTGCTCATTACTGGAAAGGGCGTAATCTGGAGAAAACAACACTGGAACCTCCCCTGGGCAGCGGGCCTTATCGGGTAAGCAAGGTTGATCCTGGCGTATCGGTCACCCTGAGCAGGGTCAAGGATTACTGGGGGCAGAACCTGGCAGTCAATCGCGGTAAATATAATTTTGATGCTGTAGAGCTCCAGTTCTATCGTGATTTTGATATCGCCTTCGAGTCTTTCAAGGCAGGTAAATATGATGTCTATGTGGATATGTTTGCCAAGAATTGGACTCAGGGATACGACTTCAAGGCCATGAAAACCGGTGAGGTGAAGCGCCGGGCATTTGAAAACCATATGCCATATGGATGCACCTGCTTGTTTTTCAACGTCCGCAAGCCTTTATTCAAGGATATCCGGGTACGAAAGGCTCTGGCACTTCTGTTTGACTTTGAAACAACTAACGAGAGAATTTTTTATGGTCTCTATACCCGGTTAAAAACCTATTATCCTGGTGAATCACTTGAAAGCCCGGCTGATGGTCTTGGTGCAACAGATTTGCCTGACCCTGAAGAGCAAAAGTACCTCCAGCCATGGCGCTCCGTTCTGCCTGCAGAAATGTTTACCCGGACTTTTGAGCTACCTGTGTTTGATGGAAATAGCAGTTTTCGACAGCAGCAACGTCGAGCATTTGAACTGCTAAGGCAGGCGGGGTGGATTTATAAAGACGGCAAGTTGATTGATAGTAAAAGTGGCAAGCCATTTGAATTCGACTTTATTCATTATACCAAGGGGGCTATGGCCTACGTTCTGGCATACGCCAAGAACCTTGAGTCTGTCGGTATCAAACTGAATTACCGACTGGTTGACCAAAGCCAGTATCAGCTCCGTATGCGCCAGCATGACTTTGATATGGTTCATCGGATTTTGCCGCAGAGCTATTCTCCTGATCTTGAACAGCAAAATTATTTTCACTCTTCCGGTGTGGATGACCCGAGCTCTTTAAATCTTGCCGGTGTAAATCACCCGGCTGTCGATTTCCTGACAGAGCAGATTCCTCTGGCGAAATCCCGTCAGGAACTGGAAACCCTGGTTAATGCGCTGGACCGGGTCTTGCTCTGGAATTATTACAGCATTCCATTGTGGCGTGCCTATACAACCAGAGTTGCCTATCGTGATGTATTCGGTTGGCCGGAACATCTGCCACGCTATGCTTCAAGTTTCAGGACCTGGTGGTACCGGGGAACACCATCAGAAAGCCAACCCTGATAACGACAGGTGAGTCATAACTCATCTATTATTTTCACAATTGCACCTTATAAGGCTTGGAGATATAACATGAGGACGTTGATACTCTTTCTCCTTGCCCAGATATTATCGAGCTTCTCCATTGCTGAGACAGATTCAGCGTCTCCGGTTATCACGGTAGCTCATGGTATTGCCCGTTTTGATGACCTTAAGTACCCGGCAGATTTCCGTCATTTTGATTATGTAAACCCGAATGCACCCAAAGCGGGCAATATCAGTTTGTTTGCATTTGGGTCGTTTGATTCGCTCAATGCTTATGCCACCAAAGGCCTGACGCCATCTCAAAGCCCGATGTACCGGGTACTGCACTATGGATTTTCAGAGCTTAACGAACCGCTGATGGTTGGCTCTGGGCAATACGACCCTTCTGGTGATGAGTTTCACTCAGCTTATGGTTTGATTGCTGCTTCGGTTGAGTACCCTGAAGACAACAGCTGGATGATTTTTAACTTGAGACCAGAAGCCCGCTTTCATGATGGCCATCCAATTGAAGCGTCTGATGTTGTCTTCTCATTGAATGAACTGAAAGAGAAGGGGCATCCCCGATTCAGAATGCAGCTTGAATCGGTCACAAAAGCGGAAGTATTGAATCGTCACCGGGTGAAATTTTACTTCTCCTCTGCAGGAACCCGTGCGCAACTTTTCCGGGTTGCAGAGTTACCCGTACTGCCAGAGCACTACTGGAAAGAGCGTGACCTGGGCAGGTCATCTATTCAGATTCCTTTGAATAGTGGTCCTTATCGTATAACCGCTATGGAACCCGGGCTGTCGATCACTTTTTCCCGAGTGAAAGACTATTGGGGAAAAGACCTGCCAGTAAATCGCGGAAAATATAACTTTGATGAGGTGAAGGTTTATTTTTACCGGGATTTGGATGTCGCCTTTGAAGCCTTCAAAGCGGGAGGGCATGACCTGCATGCTGAAATGGTTGCCAAAAACTGGGCCCTGGCTTATGACTTTCCGGCGATCAGTAAAGGCCTTGTGAAGCGTCATGAGCTCGATTACAGCGTGCCTTACGGCAGCATGATGTTCTTTTTCAATACCCGACGATCGTTTTTCAATGATATTCGGGTTCGTCAGGCAATGACTTTGTTGTTTGATTTCGAATCAGTTAACCGGCGGGTGTTCCATGGTGCCTATCGCCGTATAAATTCCTATTTTCCTCATATGCTGAGTGCAAAGGGGATTGCTGGCAGTCGTGAGATCCAATTGCTCGAACCCTGGCGGGATCAACTGCCAGGAGAGGTCTTTACTCAGCGATATCAGCTTCCGGTGAATAGTGGTGAGGATGATGGTTTAAGGGAGCAGCGATATCAGGCGCTGGCTTTGCTCAAGCAGGCAGGCTGGCAGTATAAAAAGGGAGAGCTGATCCACCAAAGCACGGGTGAAGTATTTAAAGTCCAATACATATCTCCCTCCAAAACAGCAACGAGATACGTTCTGCCTTTTGCCAATGAGCTGGCCAAGGTAGGTATAGACCTTCGCATTCAGGTGATGGATCAGGCGCAGTATATGGAACGTCTGCAAAAGCGCGACTTTGATATGGTGGGTAATATTCTGCCCCAGACCTTCTCCCCGGATATCGAGTTACAGCGCTACTTTCATTCATCGAGTATGAATGACCCGAGTACGCTCAATTTGTCTGGTGTCAGTCATCCGGCGATTGATTTCATTACCGAACGCATTCCACGCGCACAGAGCCGGGAAGAACTGGAAACACTGGTAAGTGCTCTGGATCGGGTTCTACTCTGGAATTTCTATGCCATCCCCCGCTGGCGCCCGAAGACATTGAAAGTTGCCTGCCGGGATATTTTTGCCATGCCTGAAACCCTGCCGAAATATGCCACCAGTTTCAGAACCTGGTGGTACAGGGAAAAAACTGATCAGTCTGTACCACAGGCTAATGACCAGTAGGGGTCGTATTGGTCAATACCCGCGTTCGTTTTAACCATTGAACTCACAGCTGATTCCTGTTGATCTAGGTAGTGAAGGAATATTTGGCATTCGTGGCAGTTCAGCACGTGAAAGCCGGAACGGTCAGGAATAACAAAACCATGGCGAAGGATCCGCACTCTCTCAAGTCCCGTTTCTCCAACTGGCATGAATCGGTCGAAGACAATCTGTTTAATATGTTTCTGACTGCGGAAATGCATCGTGCCGGGTTGGACCGGTTCAGCGGTCAAGTCCGAAACAAGCCGGCCGTCTGGTATGCCAGCAAGCATCCTCAGGGTGAGCCGGTGGTGATGGTGCATGGTTTCAGTGCCGACAAAACCTGCTGGCTCAAACTGGCCGGACTGTTGGGGCAGGAATACAACATTATGATTCCCGACTTGCCCGGTCATGGCGAAACCGGCACTCATCACTGTTACCGGCTGGAATCGATGGTGGACTGGCTGGATGAATGGTTTGATGCGGTAGGCATTGAATCGGCCCATATTATGGGGAGCTCGATGGGAGGAGGGATTGCGGCCTGGTATGCCTGGAAGCATCCCGAAAGAGTCCGGTCGTTAACCCTGATATCCAATGCCGGAATAAAACCACCCATACTTGGCCCGTTTATGCAGGAGGTACTGGAAACCGGCAGAAACCGGCTGGTTCACCGTCCGGGCCAGGATCTGGATGACCTGTTGAATCTGGTGATGGCACGTAAACCCTGGATTCCCAAGTTCGCTCTCAAGGCCATGGAACGGGAAATGCTGAACCGGGAAGCACTTAATGATGCAATCTTTGCCAATCTAATTGAAAGCTTTGAAGATCTGACAGAAGGGCATCCACGATTCGAGACCCTGCTGGAAGATGGTCCGTCAAAAATTCTGGCGCTGTGGGGGCAGGATGATCAGGTGTTGCATGTTTCCAGCACCGAAGTGATCAAACAGGTTCGGCCCGATGCGGAAATCATTATTATGAAGAACATTGGCCATGCGCCGATGCTGGAAGCCCCGAAACTCACGGCAAGGTTCTGCCATGAGTTTATGCAGGGGGTGATAAACGAAGCAGGCTGATTACTCTTCGTGATCCTGACGGTTCACTTCCTTGAAGTGGATCAGATCCCGGCGCTGCTTCTTGTCGGGACGACCTTCGGTATAAGGCACTGCACCTTTCAATGCCTTGCGGTTGGCGGCAGCATCTTCCCGCTTGCGCAGACTTTCCGGTGTTTCCTCATATAACAACTGGGCTTCCGGTGCGCCGCGACGGTTGCCGGACAGGGCTTTGATGACAACAGTCTTTTCGTCCCAGCCCTGACGCATGGTGATGACATCGTCGATCCTTGGTTCCTTGCTGGGTTTGGCGCGAACACCATTAAGATGTACCTTGCCACCTTCAATAGCATTCTTGGCAATAGCCCGGGTTTTGAAGAACCGGGCCGCCCACAGCCATTTGTCCAGCCGAACCTTTTCGTTACCTGTCTGGTTTTTTCCTGTACTCATTATGCCCGTTTCGATCAATCCGGTTATTGCTGTCTCTGTCAGGCCGGAACTGGCAGCAGATCTTCAAAGTGCTCAATCGCTTCGAATTCCTGCTCGCCTCTTGGCTGCTTGCGCAGATCCGGCTGAACGATGGAGAGATTATGGCGAATGCCGTAGTCCTTTGCACTCTGCAGGATAGAGCAGCTGTCATCAATAAACAGGCTGCGTGCCGGATCGAGACCGATATCCGCATGCAGGGCATCCCAGAATGCCGGTGTCTCTTTAGGGTAACCGTAGTGATGGGAGCTGATCAGACGATCGAAGTAAGGCTCCAGATTAATGGTTTCCATCTTCAGTGACAGCGAGCCCGGGTGAGCATTGGTAATCATTACAACCCGCTTGCCTGCAGCGCGAATCGCTTTAAGGAATGTTTCAACACCGGGGCGCAGGGCAATCAGATGCTGAAGCTCGCGCTTGAGTGCCTGAATATCCAGCTCCAGTTCCTTGCCCCAGTAATCCAGGCAATACCAGTCCAGCTGACCAACCTTGCTGTTGAAACGCGGCATCAGTTCTTTCTTGGCGAGGTTGAGGCTGATGCCATGCTTTTCAGCATATTTCTCGGGAACGTACTCCAGCCAGAAGTGGTTGTCGAAGTGGAGATCCAGTAAGGTACCGTCCATATCCAGCAGAACGGTATCAACAGAGTGCCAGTCGAGGCTCATTGAAATGACCTTTGAAGAAAGATTCAGAGGGAATAGCTTCACTTTACTGCGAATCACCGGCTCTGCCTATTGGTAATTCATCATCCGGAAGTGCCCGATAATGCCTGTAAAACCGCAAATCAAAGCCCGCCGTATTGCTGCCCGAAGTCGTCTGTTCTGTGTTGAAGAACTGGATCTCGAATTCAGTAATGGCGAACAGCGTACCTACGAACGGCTTTGCCGGTCACACCATGATGTGCAGGCGATTATGGTTGTGGCGATTACCGCAAATGGTGATTTTCTGATGGTGGAAGAATATGCCGCTGGCACCGAAGACTATCAGCTGATCCTGCCCCAGGGGTTGGTCGAACCCGGGGAGGATATTCTGGAAGGAGCAAACCGGGAGCTGAAAGAAGAAGCGGGTTATGGCGCTCATAAACTGAAACCGCTGCCAATGCTGACAATATCCACCTATCTGGAGCATACGATCCAGCCCGTTGTTGCCACTGAACTGTATGAAGAAAAACTGGCAGGAGACGAACCTGAGCCATTGATTCTGCACCGCTTCGGGTTTGACCAGCTTGATGCTCTGATCTCCGGAGGCGCTGTTACTGATGCTCGGGTTATTGCAACCCTGTTAATGGTACGTAATCAAATAGGCTGATATTTGCCATCCAAATGATAACTTCGAATTATTATTTGGATAACAATTGATAATTTCAAATAATATTTTCGGGTTCATATACTCACCGCCATCAAAACCAGTCACGCCGCAGTCATCCCGGTTTGGAGAGTATTATGAAAATGAATCACGTTGGTATCATGGTGGGCGATATGGATAAAGCTGTAGAGTTTTATACCAATGCCCTGGGCCTTAAAGTTGTGATGGGCAACACCAAAGTTGTTGAAGAGCGCGAAACTGCTATTGGTAAAATGTGTATCGCAGTTTTTGGTGAAGGTTTTAAAGGCTTCAATATTGCACACCTTGTAACAACGGATGGTATTGGCGTCGAACTGTTCGAAATGAAAGAACGGCAGGAACGTCACGAAGTGGATTTCTCCCGACTGGGTATTTTCCACTTCTGCCTCCAGACAGATGACTTTGACGCTGTGATCGAAAAAGTTGAGAAGTTTGGCGGTAAAACAAGAATGGATATCATGCGTTATCATCCGGAAGATGATAATAAGCCGGCCAAGATGGTTTATCTGGAAGATCCGTTTGGTAACCTGTTTGAGCTTTATTCACACACCTACGAAGAAACCTATTCTTCCGAATATGAATAATTGTTCTGAGTGAGTAAAAAGGACTGGCCCTGTGCCGGTCTTTTTTTGTGCTGAACTTTATTCAAGGTTTATCCGTATGTCCCTTCCAAAAGAAATGGGCAGGAACCAGAAGATGGAAAGAGAGGTAAAACATACAGGCATAAAAAAAGCCGATGATCTGAATCATCGGCTTTTTTAAATCATGGTGCCGGCAGAGGGAATCGAACCCCCAACCCCCTGCTTACAAGGCAGGTGCTCTACCAATTGAGCTATACCGGCAAACTTCGAGCGAGATAATATGTAGCCTTGCCTGCGCTGTCAACAGCCAAGGCTGGCTGATATTGGCATAATCGTAAAAATACTTATTTTTTGTGTTCGAAGATAGCTCTGGTGAGAGAGCAAAAACGCATAGTTTGCGTCTTCCAAATATAAGTCTGTACCGTATTCCTAGTTAGTAGAGCTGAAGCCACATACCACCCAGTGCCCAGTCACTAGAGCTATCTAGCCACTTCATCTCTTTTCTAAGAGCAATGATGAAGTGGTGAAGACACAAAGAACGTAATATTTTAGTAATTGGTGATCAAAAGCTCTTTAATATTTCGGTTACTAGAGTTCAGATTGATTTCTCGACGGGCATCTATCTCATGTATATTGAAAAAGTTGTAGAGCCGCTTGATAAAGTCAGTATTGCTATTGCTTAATGCCCACTTAACACCCTGTGTGTCTAGTTCAGAGCAGAGAGCTGCTAGACGAATTTGATCGTTTTCGCGGAACTGCTGATCGGTATAACGATTAAAATCTGAGTGTCCGCCTAGTTTATAGTATGGTGGATCAAGATAGACAAAATCACCTTTCTTGGCACCATATAAATTTAGCTCGAAATCACCTTGTCGAATCTCTGTATTTCTAAGTCGTAAAGACGTCTGCCTGAGATTCTCAGGATCATAATAGCGTCGATCATAAGCACCGTAGGGGACATTAAACATTCCTTTTCGATTGACACGGAATAGCCCTCGAAAACAGGTCTTATTTAAATAAATAAAGTGCGCAGCTCTTTTATAGGTAGGAAGAGTCTCTGGTAAGGTTGCTCTTATCTCAAGATAATCCTCTTTGTTATTGGGAAGGGTATCGAGAATTTCGGCGACCTTTATCCAGTCTTTTTTTATCGCATTATATGTGTCTACAAGCCAGGAATTGTAGTCAGCAATTACAGCTCTTTTAGGGCTTAGAGAAAAAAAAATGCTACCACCACCAATAAACGGCTCGTAATACGTATGGAAATCAGAAGGAAAGTGTTGGATTAACTTTTCTGCAAGCGCCTGTTTGCCGCCAGCCCATTTTATAAAAGGCTTGACCGTTGAGTATTCGTTTTCTAGTAGTGTTACCTGTTCCATGGATAATAATGATACTTATAGTATGTGGACTGTCAAGTAGCATTTCATATCCTTGCGATGATCATAACAAGCCTGATAAACGGATGACCGAGAAAATAGAACATTGTGTAGAGTTTGGTCAGAAGATACGAAATCTACGTAAAGCGAAAGGGTATTCACAGGAGTCTTTTGCGCTTCATGCCAATATTCATCGAACCTATATGGGAGGTATTGAGAGAGGAGAGCGCAATCCAACACTCTCAACTATTTACCATTTGGCCGAAGCTCTTGATGTTGAGCCTTGGGAGTTGTTGAAGTTCCATGACTAAGTGTTCGCATGTTGTTTATCAGGCAGACAACAAGTATTTAAAGAGTTTGAAAGACAACTCTGTACACCTTATCGTAACCAGTCCTCCCTATGTCACCACAGAGTTCAAGAAGGGGCAGGACTTTGACTATGATGGTTTTCTTGAGCATTTTAAGGAGGTCTGTGAGGAGCTTTATAGGGTGCTTGTTCCCGGGGGACGGTTCGCTTTAAATGTGGCAGATATAATAACAAAGTACAGATATGATGATGAAGATACCATCTCACGCGTCCCTTTTGGCTCTGACACCTTTCAGATTGCACAAGATACAGGCTTTCGGCTGTTAGAGCGTTATATCTGGGATAAAGGGTTTACTCGTAATTTTGGTGGCCCTCTTCTAGGTAGCTACCCTTACCCCATGTCGATATTTAATAATAATTATTTTGAATATATTTATGTGTTGCGAAAGCCTGGAAAGCGAAAAACTAAAAATGATATTCGCAAAAAAAGCAGGGTTACGTTAGAAGAATGGAGAGCATGGACACAGCAATGGTGGCGTATTGAGAGCGTTACCGAAAAGTTTGATTATCATCGTGCTATTTTTCCGGTGGAAATTCCTTATCGCCTTATCAGAATGTATTCGTATGCTGGTGATACTGTGCTTGATCCATATATGGGAAGTGGAGCAACAATGATTGCTGCTAATAATGCAGGGCGGCATTCTATTGGTTTTGAAATCGATGACTGTGAAGAAATAATAAAGCAAAGAGTTAATTTTGAATTGTCGCTACTGAATGACTGCGGCCTTAACTATACGGTTTACAAGGATTATTTTTAATGCAAAGAACGGGGGTTTGGAAGGAGCTATCTTGGCGTCATCCTGTGTGGGAAGTAGTACGTTACTACAGAGCGTTACGTGGCAAGAATGCTAAAAAATCATTTCTTGATGAACTATCTCGTGACAAGACATTGTCCTTGGGTGAGAAGAGATTGCCAATACATGATGAAGTGGTTGACTTGCTGTTCCAGTATCTGGATGTAGAGAATAATATATATTTATCTGCTGAATCTGCCTTACGGACTGAGGAAGAGGCTCGCTCTTATTGTGAAAGAAATCAGCTCTCAGTAGGAACCACGAAAACTAAAAGCACTGACCATCATCAATCTTCCAAAGCTATGATCTCTAGTGTGACTGGTGTCGCTAAAAGAGTTTGTGAAGAAAAAGGTTTGGATTTTGATCCTGACCCTCAGAACCGATGTGTTTGGTTAAATAATGAAACACTTCATATTACTTCACGAAACTTAGATGGAGCTGTTCCCGGGCTTGTGAACCCTAATGTTATTTGGGAGATCAAAGAATATTGGGGAAAAACGAAGGGTGGCAGCAAGATGAGCGATGCGGTCTATGAATGTCAGCTTGTAGGTCGAGAGTTGCGAGAGTATGAAGAAAAGGGAGGCGACGTGGTGACTCATGTAGTTTTTCTTGACGGCAAGGAGCAGTGGTCCCATAGGCAGTCTGATCTTCGGCGTTTTCTAGATCTGACTTATCAAGGGCTAATTGATCATTTGATTATTGGCGATCAGGTTGAAACTGAATGGGAAAGCATTTTGACTGACTCGCTAACATCCGCTTTGTGCGATTAACCTGCACTCGATAGGCACTTCGCTACGGTCTTAGATGAGTGAAGCGAAGTGACAAATATATTTTGGTATATTCAACGGTTAGGTTGTTGGCTTAACTGGTGCCGGTAAGAGGACTTGAACCTCCGACCTTCGCTTTACGAGAGCGCTGCTCTACCAACTGAGCTATACCGGCAACGGGGAAAATATTAGCAGAAAAGCATTCATTTCTGGGGTAACCGGAAATGATCGGTGAAAGTGAAGGAAGGGACAGGTCCCACACTCGCCTCCCTGGCAAGTGTGTTGATCCGGTCCATAGGATCCGACGTCACCTGGAGCAGCCATCCCTGACCACGGGTTGAACACGGGTCTTGTTCATCCGGAACAAACGGTCAACCTGAAATTATTATTGGAACCAAATCTGATGAAAAAACATCGCTTATCGCTCGATAGCGTGTGAGATATGTCTCACAAAGACGTCGTGTGTCGACAGATTTGTACTTTGATAGCCGCAATATTGGACTTTTGAAGAGTAATAAAAGAGAGGTAATAAGGGGGAAAATAAAGGCGATGCCCGGATTTCAGGCATAAAAAAAGCTGAATCAATGATTCAGCTTTTTTCGGAATTTGGTGCCCAGGAGAAGACTCGAACTTCCACGCCCGTAAGGGCACTAGCACCTGAAGCTAGCGTGTCTACCAATTCCACCACCTGGGCAGTATCTATCGAATTCAATCAGATGAGATAAATATTGGTGCCCAGGAGAAGACTCGAACTTCCACGCCCGTAAGGGCACTAGCACCTGAAGCTAGCGTGTCTACCAATTCCACCACCTGGGCTTTATCTATCTTCGTCAATTCAAACAGCTGAGATAAGTATTGGTGCCCAGGAGAAGACTCGAACTTCCACGCCCGTAAGGGCACTAGCACCTGAAGCTAGCGTGTCTACCAATTCCACCACCTGGGCTTTATCTATCTTCGTCAATTCAAACAGCTGAGATAAGTATTGGTGCCCAGGAGAAGACTCGAACTTCCACGCCCGTAAGGGCACTAGCACCTGAAGCTAGCGTGTCTACCAATTCCACCACCTGGGCTTTATCTATCTTCGTCAATTCAAACAGCTGAGATAAGTATTGGTGCCCAGGAGAAGACTCGAACTTCCACGCCCGTAAGGGCACTAGCACCTGAAGCTAGCGTGTCTACCAATTCCACCACCTGGGCCTTATCTCGTCACTGCGTTGTCTGCAGCGAAGATGCGGGGGGATATTAAGGATTAGCGGTGGGGGAGTCAACCTTTTGCTAATGAATCTGTGATTGTGGTTTTCCGCATTTTGAAGCCGTTCAGCAAAAGCGCTTCTTCTTATAGAGAAAGCGCATCATTTTTCAGCACTTAATTTTGCCTTAATTCTGCTTCCGTAATCTGAATAGCATCGAAGGTTTACACGGGAGCACCGCTTGTGTCCTCGGAACACTATGTCACCAGTTATACGCAGGCAGAGCCTGAAGCACATTATCAGTTTGGATTAAGCCTGCAGGGTGATAACGACCGGCAACTGCTGGAAACGCTGATTTATCACAACTTTATGCAACATCATCAGGCGCGCATTTTCCGTTTTATGCCGGTGATGGTTGCAGCCTGGAAAAATGACCAGCCTGTTGCAGTTGCCGGACTTGATATGGCATGTGGTTTCGCGGAAGAGCGTTCCGGTCTTTTTACTGAAACTTATCTTGATATACCGGCTGAACAAGCCATTGCCCGTGAAGCGGCTCGGCCAGTAAGCCGGAATCAGGTGATTGAAATTGGCAATCTGGCGTCCGGCAATAAAGAAGCCTGTCGGCTGCTGTTTGTAATGCTGGCCGAGCTTCTATATCTGGCAGGTTTCCGCTGGGTGATTTGTACGGTCACTCCCGTCGTTGAACGCCAGCTGCGGATGATGAAATTTGAACCCATGTTGCTGGGGTATGCCGATGGCAGCCGACTGGGTGAACAGCAGCAGAACTGGGGTAATTATTATGACTCCAGCCCCCGAATTATTGCCGGCTCCCTGGGTTCGGCCAGTCAGCATGTTCATAGTTCTCCAGTATTCAGCAACAGCCTGCTTGGTTATCAACAAGAACTGAATCGAATGGTGTTACAGCTGAACGGAGGACAGAACAATGAATAACGTTCTGACCGCTCTGAAGCAGCATGCACTTTCCCGGCCTGAAGCTGTAGCACTGGCAGAGGGCAAACAGCATCTTACATGGCAAATGTTATGGCAGCGTGTTCAGCAGGCCGCTGAAACATTGCAACAACATCAAGTACAGCGTCTTGCTCTGGCTGCAGATAACGGAATCGGCTGGGTGGTAACAGATCTGGCATGCCTGCTGAACGGAACGGTTTGTGTGCCGGTTCCGCCATTTTTCTCAGAAGTTCAGGTTAACCATCTGCTGGCTGAAGCGGGTGTTGATGGTTTGCTGAGTCCCAGTTTATCCACAGGTGTTGCGCTGGGTGAAATAGAAGGTATGGCGCTGGCTCGCGTAGGTTCGGGTGTTCCCCCGGAACTGCCACAAGATTGCCAGAAAATTACCTTTACCTCGGGCTCCACCGGAAACCCGAAAGGTGTCTGTCTGTCGGCTGAACATCAACAGGCAACTGCATCTGCAATTGCCGAGGTGATTTCAGATGTGAAGGGCGAGCGTCATCTCTGCCTGCTGCCGCTGAGTACGCTGCTGGAAAATATTGCCGGCATTTATGTACCGCTGCTGAGAGGTATGTGTATTGAAGTCTCACCCATGGCTCAGCTGGGTCTGAATGGCAGCTCATCGCTTGATTTACCGGTCATGCTACAGGCCATCAGCCGTATCCAGCCGGACAGCGTGATTCTGACTCCGCAGATATTGCTCGGTCTGGTTATTGCTGCCGAGCGTGGCTGGGTGCCTCCTGCCAGCCTGACTTTTATTGCTGTCGGCGGAGGCCGGGTTTCACCCGAACTGCTGCTGCGCGCTACTGCACTGGGTCTTCCGGTTTATGAAGGCTACGGGCTGTCTGAATGTGGATCAGTCGTCAGTCTTAATACTCCGGCGGCCCGCCGGGCAGGTAGTACCGGCCAACCATTACCTCACTGCCGGGTTGAAATTGAAAACGATGAGGTCGTTGTGAAAGGTGCTGCTTTTCTGGGGTATCTGGGCGCTACCGGCTCATCAGACGACACAGTGCATACCGGTGATATCGGGCATCTGGATAAAGACAACTTTCTCCATATTACCGGTCGACGCAAGAATCTGCTGATTTCATCTTTCGGCCGCAATATCTCTCCGGAGTGGCCGGAAAGCGAGCTGCTGCAAACCGGACTGTTTAGTCACTGTGTTGTGGCAGGAGATGCGAAACCTTTCTGTGTCGCACTCTGCCAATTGCAGCCTGGTGTCAGCAAAGAAACTGTGGATAACACCATAGCCCGGATCAACCGCGAATTACCTGACTATGCCCGAATAAAGCAGTGGGCACTGTTACCTGAAAACCATCTTGCTCTCGGTGCCTGGACCGCTAACGGGCGTCCACGCCGGGAAGTGATTAATCAAATCTGTAAACAACAAATTGAACAGCTCTATACCGAATTAAAGGAGTGTGAAGCATGAAGTTCTTTGACCAGCTGCAACAGGCAACCGAGCAACAGCGCGCTGAATTGCTCAATGCGCCGGTAATCAAACGCTGCTTTGAAAGTGATATTACGCTGCAGGATTATGTCGCCTTTTTGACTCAGGCCTATCACCACGTAAAGCACACCATTCCCCTGCTCATGGCAGCCGGTGCCCGTATTCCGGAACGTCAGGAATGGCTGCGAGCCGCTATTGGTGAATATATCGAAGAAGAAATGGGGCATCAGGAATGGATCCTGAATGACATCGCTGCCTGCGGTTATGACAAGGAAGAAGTACGCAACAGTCAGCCGCTGCCGGAAACCGAACTGATGGTGGCTTATCTGTACGACACTATTAATCGCAATAACCCGGCCGGCCTGTTTGGCATGGTTCATGTGCTGGAAGGCACCAGTATTCAGCTGGCGACAGCCGGTGCCGGTGTTATCCAACAGGCGTTGGGCTTACCGGAAAGTGCGTTCAGCTATCTCAGCTCTCATGGCTCACTGGATATAGAGCACATGAAGTTTTTCGAAAGCCTGATGAACAAGATTGAAGATCCGGCGGATCAGTCGGCAATTATCCACAGCTCTAAAATGGTTTATCGCCTATATGGGGATATCTACCGCAATCTGGATAGTGTGACCCTGCCTGCTGTGAAGGAGGCTGCATAATGAATCTGAAGGGTAAAACAATACTTCTGACAGGTGCTTCTGGTGGCATTGGTTCGGCCATTGCCCGACAACTGGCAGCTGAAGGCGCTTCCCTGCTGCTGACCGGTCGTCGTGAGCAACCACTGCAGCAGCTTATCAATACACTGTACGGTGACGGGCATCATTATGTGGTTGCTGATCTGGGTGACCCGGTGCAACGACAACAGCTGCTTGACGCTGCTGAAGATGTTGATGTGCTGATTAACAATGCCGGTATAAGCGACTTCAGGTTACTGGCAGACAGCTCCGAACAGGATATCCAGCGCATGCTGGCAACCAATGTAGAGATACCCATTTCACTGTGCCACAGCTTGCTGCCTCTGCTGCAGCAGAAAAATGAAGCAGCCATTGTCAATGTAGGTTCAGCCTTTGGTGCTATTGGCTATCCCGGTTACTCACTGTACTGCAGTTCGAAATTTGCGATTCGCGGGTTTACTGAAAGTCTGCGCCGTGAACTGGCTGACACGCAGGTTCAGGTGCACTACCTGGCACCTCGTGCCACATCGACCGAAATTAATACTTCGGCGGTTAATGAACTGAACCGGGAGCTGGGGACAGTGACAGATTCCCCGGAGCGGGTTGCAACCGAGCTGGTTGATTTGCTGCAAAGGCCTTCAAGCAGCAGCCGGGCTATTGGCTGGCCGGAAAAGTTTTTTGCCCGTCTGAACGGACTGGCACCGGGGCTGGTTGATGGTGCGCTTAAAAAACAGCTGCCCACTATCCGTCGCTATGCCCGGCTAAATCACCAGAACTGAGAGTAAAGCAATGAAGCAACGTATAAAAAAGTGGCTCGCAATCACCGCATGTAGTCTGAGTTTGAGTGGCGTAGGGCTGAGCAGTGTAGCTCAGGCAGAAAACAGTGATGAATTGCTGGTGCTGCAGAAACAATGGGCTCAAATTCAATATGGTCAGTCTGAAGACAAAGGCGATGCATTTGCCGCATTGGAAAAACAGGCGACAGCTTTGGTGGACAAATATCCACAAAGTGCCGAATATTTTGCATGGCGTGGCATTATCCGTTCGACCCGAGCCGGGGCTGAAGGTGGTCTGGGAGCCTTGTCACTGGTGAAAGAAGCGCGGAAAGATTTCGAGCGTTCTATCGAACTGGATAAAACCGCTTTGGATGGTTCGGCCCTGACCAGTCTGGGAACACTTTATTATCAGGTACCTGGCTGGCCGCTGGCATTTGGCGACGATGACAAGGCGCGGGAACTGCTGGAACGTGGTCTGGCTGTGAATCCCCGGAGTATCGATGCCAATTACTTTTATGGTGATTTCCTGATGCAACAGGGTGAATATCGCCGGGCGCTGGAAATTTTGGAAACGGCTTTGCAAGCGCCAACTCGTATAGATCGTCCTCTCGCTGACAAAGGCCGGCGGCAGGAAATCAGCCAGTTGATTGAAGCACTGAAAGCAGAACTCTGATTGGTCCGGTATCGATGAAAGTCCTTTTGATTGAAGATGACGAGCTGCTGGCAAAAGGTATTCACGCAGCTCTGGTACGGGAAGGTTATGCTGTTGATCATGTTGCCCGGGCCAGTGAGGCCCTGGCAATGGTCAGGCAGAAGGATGCTGCTCCTGATCTGGTCATTCTGGATCTTGGCTTACCGGATATGGATGGTCTGGAGCTTTTACCCAAATTACGTCGGAAAGATTATGACAGGCCACTGCCGGTACTGATTCTGACGGCTCGAGATGGTATCAATGATAAGGTGGCAGGACTGGATAGTGGTGGTGATGACTATCTCACCAAACCTTTTGAAGTAGCCGAACTTCTTGCCCGGTTGCGGGTACTCGAAAGGCGGGCAGGGTATGGTGAAACGGCGGTTATTCAGCTGGGCAAGGTCAGTCTGGATACGGCCAGCCATAGAATGCAGGTTGCCGGTGGCGATGAAGTTGAGCTGCCCCGCCGTGAATTCGCCCTGCTGCGGGTATTGATGGAAAACCCGGGACGCATCTACTCCCGGGAACAACTGAACAGCAAGCTATACAGCTGGGATGATGAAGTGGCCAGTAATGCGGTGGATGTGCACCTGCACAACCTGCGCAAGAAAACAGGCTCTGACTTTATTCGTACTGTGCGTGGTGTTGGCTGGCTGGTGGAAAAGAATGCCTAAATGAAAACATCATCTATACGACAATTCATGATGGTCAGCCTGTTTTCGACAGTCACGGTTGTCGGTAGTGTGATGACATATTGGGGGCACCGGGAAAGCCTGCATGAGGTGCAGGAGCTGCTGGACGCACAACTAGTGCAGTACGCCCTGTCGCTGCAGCAACTGGTCGCCCCGGAAACGGGAGAGCTGGAAGTCGTTACGGTGCCTTTTGCATTGCTGCCTGAAGCTTGCAAGGGAGATGATGCCGAGTACTGTGAAGAGAAGTACGACACCAAGTTGTTCTTTCAGATAGTGGCTGAAGACGGACGCTTGCTGGTTGAGTCTGACAGTGCGCCGGATTTTCACCGGATCAAGTTTCGGGAAGGGTTCAGTCGAGTTGAGGGTGATGACTGCTGGTGGCGCATGTTTACCCTCTACGACAAGAAGAATAAACACTGGATTCTGGTCGCTCAGGAACAGGAAATCCGCGATGAACTGGGAGAAGTTATTGCCCTGCAGGGAACCACACCCTTTGTCGTGACCCTGCCGGTTCTGCTGCTGTTGATCTGGTGGCTGGTGGGGCGGGGTCTGAAACCGGTGCGTAGCTTGGCCAAAGAAGTTTCACGCCGGAAAGCTAATGATCTTGAGATAATAAATATCAAGCAAGTTGCCAAAGAGTTGATGCCTTTGGCGACATCGGTCAATAGTCTATTGTCCCGGCTTGCAGCAGCCTTTACCCGTGAGCGGCGGTTTACTGCAGATGCGGCCCATGAACTCCGGACACCATTGGCCGGATTGGGTGTTCATCTTGAAAATGCGGCCTCAAGCGAAGGAAAAGAACAAACTGAAGCTCTGGATATGGCCCGGGTTGCCCATCACCGCATGGTTCATCTGGTTGAACAGTTGTTGGTGCTGGCAAAAACAACACCGGAGAGCTATCTGGCCAGATTCCAGAAACTGGATCTGCAACCGGTTTGCCAGCGAGTGATCGCCGACAATATTCAACTGGCACTGGATAAGAGCCAGAATATCTCTCTGGAAGCCGATGATGCTGTCTGGGTTCAGGGCGATGTCACCGGAATAGAAATCATGCTTTCCAATCTGGTGCGTAATGCCGAGCTCTATACTCCGGCGAATGGCAGTATTCAGGTCAGTGCCTGTCTGGAACAGGGCAAACCGACGCTACGGGTTGTTGATAACGGACCGGGTATTCCGGAAGAAAAGAAAGTCCGGGTTTTTGACCGCTTCTACCGGATTGACGGTGATCGTCATGGTTCTAATGTTTCCGGTTCCGGGTTAGGACTATCGATAGTGGCTCATATCGTGCAGCTGCATAATGCAGATATCGAGTTTCTGACACCTGACGGTGGTGGGCTGGAAGTTAAAATTACATTCGAGCCTGCTTCAGCCTGAATCTCCAACAGCGTATGAGAGAAAGCCCGGAGACTCGCTCCGGGCTTTTGGTTTATCAGCCTTTACCAGTCAGCACTTCTTCATATGCTTTGAAGTTGTATGGGCGACCAAGGAAGTCTTCAACCAGCTCGGCTGCCGGTTTGGAGCCACCCGGTGCCAGAACCTTTTCACGATAATCGCGGGCAACGTCCTTATTGTTCAGTCCCTCTGCCTTGAAGCGGGTGAACATATCGGAAGCAATCGCCAGCGACCATTGGTAGGTGTAGTAAATGGCGGAGTAGCCATACAGGTGACCAAATCCGGCATAGAAGTGGCTGTCTTCAACCAGCGGATAGGGTGAGTATCGGGACTGCATGTTGTTAGCCAGCTGATCAATATTCAATCCTTTCGGCGAACGGTCATACAGATTCAGTGACAGTGATCCGTAGTAAAGCTGTTGCATGGTATCGAAGCCGCGGGCAAAGCTGCGGGCTTTTTTCATGCGGGCAACCAGACTCGCCGGAATCGGTTTACCTTCACTGTTGGTAGCAAACTTCTGCAGTGTCTCCAGATCCCAGACCCACTCTTCCAGCATCTGTGATGGTGCTTCAACAAAGTCCCACTCGGTAGACAGACCACTCAGAGCAGCCCAGCGATGGTTGCCACTGAACATATAGTGCAGCAGGTGGCCGAACTCATGCAGATAGGTTTCGACCTGATTGTGACCCATCAGGTTTTCACCGGACGGGAAGTTGGTAATCAAGGTTGCAACCGGTACCTGCTGATCTTTCACGCCTACCTGAATCGGGGAAAGGCGAGCGTGCTGATACTTGCCTTCCCGTGGGAACATATCGAGATAGAAACGACCGACCAGCTGCTTGCCGTCGTAAATTTCGTAGGCTTCAACACTGTTATGCCAGACCGGGGTATCCCATTTCTTGATGGTGACACCAAACAGTTGTTGGGTCAGATCGAGGATACCGCCTTTGACCTTGTTGTAGGCAAAGTACTGTCTGACTTCCTGTGAATCGAGGCGGAACCGCTCTTTCTGAATCTGGTCATGCAGGTAAGGCTTTTGCCAGCGATAAACCTTGTCTGCATGAGGCTGTTCCTGAGTCAGGCGATTGAGAAACTCTTGCTTGTCCTGCTCCATCGGGGCACGGGCAAAGCCGGATACTTTCTCGATAAAGTCACGGGCATTGCCGGCAGATCCGATCATTTTGTCAGCAGTTACAAACTCGGCGTAGTTTTTGTAGTCAAGCAACCGGGCCAGTTCAAACCGCTTTTGCGCCAGCTCCATCAGTACTTCGCGGTTCTGTGGATAACCCCGGTTAGAGAATTCCAGGAAGTAAGCTTTACGCAGCGCATCACTCTCGGCGTAGCGCATAAACGGCTGGTAATCGGGATACGCAGTTGTCAGGGTAATCTTGCCCTCCGCATCCGGCTTGTGAGCTGCAATATAATCTGTGGGTAGCCCTTTCAACTGGCTGGCTGAGTCTAGTTTGATCGTCCGGACATCTTCGCGAATATTGGTTGCGAACTGCTGGCCAACCCGGGAAATATCTTCCCGCAAGGTTTTGATCTGCTGGCGAACAGCATCACTTTTATCCACACCGGAACGCTGGAAGTCACGCAGCGTCAGCTCAACAAAGCGGCGGGTGTCTACAGGAGCCTTGCTGAGGTCGACCTGCTGCAGGGCATTGTAAATCGGGCGGGAAAGACTGAATTCATTAAACAGTTTGCCCAGTTTGATATCACACTCGCCAGCCGCTTTACGCACCTTGGCATTCGGGTGAACGGCCAGGTAGACACTGGACTGGCTGGATGCATCAGCAACATGAACCTGAAATGCGTTCATTGGCTGCAGCAGGTTTTGGGTAGTGTAGGGCGCTTGAATGGACTCAAGCTGGCTCAGCAGTTTGCGACCCTCGCTGAGTTCAGCTTCACAATATTCATTGAACGATTGGGCTGTCGGGGTGATGGCAAGAGCGGCGGTCTGGGTAGAGACAGCGGCGGCCATCATTAAGGCCGGGATAGCGGCAAGTTTTTTTCGGATCATTGTACGACTTAGACTTATTATTCTTAACCTGACGGACGTGCTGTGCAGGGGCGGATTTCAAGACTACCGCTTTTCAGGCAGGTTAAGAATAGTCTTGGTTAAGAGTAACCTTCAGGAAATGAATGAAAACAGCACTTGCGAGGACAAAAGACGCAACACCATAAAAATGGATACGTGACAGCCGGGCGGTCTTAGTAAAGTGATTCGCTAAATAAAATACCGGCTGGAACAGATTTCCGTATCCAAGATGATTCAAATAAAAAACTCCCTTCAATACTGTGTGTTATGGAGCCTGCTGCTCTCATCTGCCTGTATGAGCAGTACCCGCAGCGCGGCGGATTCACCTTCATTTATTGCCTTTGAGTCCGCGCCTGTCAGGCCGGTAGCCCGTTATCAGCAAAAACTGCTGGTGACTAACATTCCGGATAATGTACTCGAAATCTTCACTATAGATGGCAACGGCAGGCTCAAGCCCGATGCTTCTGTGTATGTTGGAATGGAGCCTGTAGCGGTAGCTGTTCGGGAGGGAAGCAATGGTCCCGAAGCCTGGGTGGTCAATCATCTTTCTGATTCGATCAGTATTGTTGAACTCTCCAGCAAACCTTACCGGGTCAAACGTACCTTGCTGGTGGGTGATGAGCCCAGGGATATCGTTTTTGCCCGCGACAGGGCATTTATAACCACGGCGCACCGAGGGCAACAGCGAACTGATCCTTCTATTGCTGATGTACCGGGAGCGGGAGATCCTCAACTTTATACCGCCAGTGTACCCCGGGCGGATATCTGGGTCTTTGATGGCAAGAATCAGGGCAAGGCTTTTGGTGGCAAACCGGAAAAGATTATCGAACTGTTTGGTGATACCCCGAGAGCGCTGTCTGTCAGCCCGGATGGTAATACTGTTTATGCGGCGATCTTTAACTCGGGTAACCAGACCACAGCCATTACCGAAAGCGCTTTATGTAATGGTTTCGATGATTACGGCTGGGATGAAGGCTATATAGGCACAGAACCCTGTCAGGTGATGGATAAGATCACCTCGCCTCATGGTTTGCCTGATGGCATGTTGCCCGGTGGTCGGGCAGGTCCGGGTAAAAACAAACAGGGTGAGTATCAGCCATGGACCGGCATTATTGTAAAGTACGACCGCAAAAGTGGTGAGTGGCGTGATGTGAAGGGAAGAAACTTCTCCAATGCTGTACGTTTCACATTGCCTGATCTCGATGTATTTGCCATTGATGCCAACAGCCTGAAACAGGTGAACAGTTTTGCCCATGCCGGTACAACGCTGTTCAACATGGCGGTCAATCCGGTCAATGGCAATATCTATGTTTCCAATACCGATGCCCAGAACCACATCCGATTTGAGGGCTCCGGTGAGTTTGGTGGCTCCACGGTACAGGGAAATCTTGCTCGGGCCCGGATTACGGTCATCAATCCGAAGACAGGGGAAGTAAAGCCACGTCATCTGAACCGGCATATTGATTATAAGGTTCTGAAGGCGCCTGCTTCCGTCAAACAACATACGGTTGCCCAGCCGACGGAAATGCGTGTCAGTGCTGATGGCAAAACACTTTATGTGACTGCCATTGGCTCCGGCAAAATCGCCGTCTATAACACTGCTGACCTGGAAAATGACCGACTCTGGGCAGAGCTTGGCAAAGGCTTTGACCCAGCCAAAGCCAGTGCCCGCCATATCAAGGTTCCCAATGGTCCGATGGGACTGCTGCTGGATGAGAAGAAAAAGCAGCTGTATGTTTTCAGCCGCTACAACAATGCAGTCAATGTGGTTGGTCTGGAAGATGGGCAAGTTCACCAGACGGTTGCCATGTATAACCCGGAGCCTGAAAAAGTCGTAGCGGGTCGCTCCATGTTATACGACGCTGACTATGGCTCTTCCAATGGTGAGGCATCCTGTGCCAGCTGTCATATATTCGGTGATATGGACCAGCTGGCATGGAACCTCGGCAACCCGGACGCACCCAATACCCGCAACCCCCAGCCATTCCCAAAGATACGCTTCAGCCAGATTGATTGTGAACTGGGCATGTTTAACAGTGATAACTGTGACCTGACCAAGATCATCAACGGTAATGGTGACTTGCAGACATTTGCTTCAATGAAGGGGCCGATGACTACCCAGACCATGCGGGGCATGACGCATCAGGGGCATATGCACTGGCGTGGTGACCGTTCCAATGGTTACTTCGGGATTGATGACAAGCAAACCCTTGATGAAAAAATGTCCTTCAAAAACTTCATTGTGGCTTTTGAAGGACTGCAGGGGATGGATATTGACTTGCCGGAAAGTGTTGACAGCAAGAATAAGTCAGCAAAGGTCGAGCAGTTGGAAAAGGATATGGACCGGTTTGCAGACTTTATGTTGTCGGTACAGTTGCCACCGAATCCGATCCGTGGGTTGGACAACAGTCTGAACCCGAAGGCTCGGGCAGGGCAGGCCTTTTTCCACGGTCGACGCTTTGCGGCAGGGCTTCCGCTAAAGAAAGATCGTCCTTACTGGTTTCCTGAGCTGAAACCTGATGTTGTCGGCGTGAACTGCAATGGCTGCCATGAATTTAACCCGGCGAAAGGTTTCTATGGCGGTAATGGCGAGGTAACACATGGTGGTGAGCTGCAGATTCTGAAAACACCTCACTTCCGTAACCTGTACCAGAAAGTAGGCATGTTTGGCATGCCGGATCATTACGGCTACCGCCCGACCCAGACCAGTCAGCACCAAGGCAATCAGGTGCGGGGATTTGGTTTCCTGCATGATGGTGCGACTGACCTGCTGTTTAACTTCCTCGGTGGCCGGGTATTTGATAACGGTGATGTCAGCTGTGATGATGAAGGGCTGCCGGAAGATCATGGCTGTGACTTTAATTTACCGGGGGTCGGTATTCCCAATGACGGCGTACGTCAGGGGCTGGTGGAATACCTGCTGGCATTTGATTCCGATCTGGCACCGGTTGTCGGGCAACAGATTACTCTGAATCGCCAGCAACATAATCCGGGTACTTTGTCTCGTCTGAAACTGCTGGAAAGCCGGGCAGCAGCGCCGTTCATCTCGAAACTTCTGGGAGGTAATGTCAAAGAGTGTGAGCTGGTAGCGCGTGGTGTCATTAATGGGCAGAGCGTGGGTTATCTCTATGATGCTAACCGGAAAACCTATCAGACCGACCGCGAAAATGAGAGAGTTGTTTCATCAGAAGCTCTGCAAAATCTCGCAACTTCGGGAGCCAACACGCTGACATTTACCTGTGTGCCGCCGGGCTCAGGTATTCGGATCGCCCTTGATCGCGATCTGAATGGTATTTTGAACCGGAGTCAGGACGGTTAAACCCTCTTGGGCAGAAATACGATATTGACTGCAGCGGCGGTCTGTTGAAAATCCACAGTGTGGATAACAACCGGACAGCACGCTGTGAATACAACCCAAAAGGATGCTGAAATCTTTAGCCTTGTTCCTGAAGACTATCTAACAGCATCCCTTTCCCCTGTCTGGCAACAGCGTTTTAATAAAGCTCTGACGTATATCGTCGAGCACCTCTCCGAAGCTATCGACTGGGATCAGTTGGCGCTGCACTGCGCGGTTTCTCCCAGTCACTTCCAGCATATGTTCAGGGTTATCTTCAATGAGCCGCCGGGTCGGTATCTGCGAAGAATGCGACTGAAAAAAGCCTGTTACCTTTTAGCTATCTATCCGGAAAAGCCTGTGCTGGATATTGCCTGTGATGTTGGCTTCTCTTCCTCTCAGGCGCTTGCCAAGGTTTTAAGGCGTGATCTGGGCATGACAGCTTCAGATATTCGCAGTCAGGGTATCGATCCTTTTGATCCGAACTGGCCGGTTATTTTCAGCAAACTGGGTACGCCTGGTAACAGTGTGAAGATGCCTATGGAAGAAAGGCTGGCCAGTGATTTGAATATTTCGGTTATCAAACATCCGGAGCAGTATTTTAAAACCCGGCGCCACTCGGGTCTGGGGCTTGCGGACATCGATAAGCTCTGGAAAAAAATAGCGCCCAAAGATATCAATGAGCAGGTCATGCTCACATTTTCCAGTGAGGTCGATATCGACTATGGCAAAACATCCTTTCTTCTGGGTTACAGAGAGAGTGGTGCATCAGCCAATCAGGTTATTCCTGCAGGCTGGTTTTTGAGCTGTAAGGTCAGGATTGCCAGCGAGTCAGGCTATTTCGCGGCCTGGCATGCCATGTATCAGTTTATGCTTGAACACAATCTGACCTGGTTGGATGACGCTGTAGTTGTCGAAACCAATCATAATTCGCGCGCGATGCTGGCTCGCACCATGGAGATGACGTTGAGCTTGTCGTTGGATGAAAATAATGTGCTGGCAAGTGGGCTGGCTGATACGAAGAACGACTAGGCAGAGAAACCAGACTTTCAGGTTGTGCTGAACGGAGAATATAGAAGGGAGTATCTTCGGCAGAAAAAATAAAAGCCCAAAGAAAAAATCTTTGGGCTTTTAGAAAATGGTGCCTAGGGGCGGAATCGAACCACCGACACGCGGATTTTCAATCCGCTGCTCTACCAACTGAGCTACCCAGGCAAACCGAATTTTGGTTTCGTCCAAGACGAAAAAACCCTGAAATGTTCAGGGCTTTAAAAGATGGTGCCTAGGGGCGGAATCGAACCACCGACACGCGGATTTTCAATCCGCTGCTCTACCAACTGAGCTACCCAGGCAAACCGAATTTTGGTTTCGTCCAAGACGAAAAAACCCTGAAATGTTCAGGGCTTTAAAAGATGGTGCCTAGGGGCGGAATCGAACCACCGACACGCGGATTTTCAATCCGCTGCTCTACCAACTGAGCTACCCAGGCAAACCGAATTTTGGTTTCGTCCAAGACGAAAAAACCCTGAAATGTTCAGGGCTTTAAAAAATGGTGCCTAGGGGCGGAATCGAACCACCGACACGCGGATTTTCAATCCGCTGCTCTACCAACTGAGCTACCCAGGCAAACCGAATTTTGGTTTCGTCCAAGACGAAAAAACCCTGAAATGTTCAGGGCTTTAAAAGATGGTGCCTAGGGGCGGAATCGAACCACCGACACGCGGATTTTCAATCCGCTGCTCTACCAACTGAGCTACCCAGGCATCACTACAGCAAGCTGCTGCGTTGCGGAACGTATTAAACGGATTTCCCCTGATAGAGTCAAGGGAGTTTTTCAGGAATTTTCAGGTGCCATCATGTTCAGCAGCGGAAGTTGCAGATTGGGGATGGCGAATGCCTTTAATAAAGCAGCTCTCAAATGTCTCCTTGTCCAGATCGGATGCAAACCTGACATGCAGTCCCGTCTCACTATCAGCACGTTGAGTCTGCCCTGCTGAGTCTGAGTCAGGATCGGTATCTATCTCCACATGGATAGTCTCAAAGGTAGCAACTTCCGGATGTATCAGCGCTACAGCAGCGGCCGGATCCCACATGTAACGCCCTTCCCAGGAACTGGAACCATCCTGCAATATTTGGCGCTTCCTAAGGATAATCTCTGCGGCTATTTCACTGGCGCGGAAATGACTCTGACGCTTTGTCTGAAGGTGCAACTGTTCATTGATAGGAGCTTTGTTGGTTGCATCCAGAGGGAACAGCGTTACCTGCACGCCTCTTTCACAGGCAATACGAACGACCTCTCCCAGTGCCTTGGGGTCGGTATAGCAATTCCATTCGGCGACTTTGTTTTTCAGTTTTCTGGTTTCAAAACAGTCGGTGACATTTCCGGGAACATTAATGGCTCCAGCCATGCAGAAAACTTCCTCGAGCTTTGCTGAAAGCTCGGGATGCTGGTGGAGCAGCAATGCAATATTGGTCAGTGGCCCAATAGTAAACAGGGTGATCTTTTCTTCGCTGGCTTCGAGGGTGTCTCTGAGCAAGGTGACTGCGCCACGCTGGTCCCATCCACGGTCTGGATCTTCCAGTTTCATGCCCAGCATATCGTCAATGCTATCCCGAATACGCTTGGGGAACGTATTCGTGCCTTCCAGTGGCTGTTCCTGCCCGGTGCTGACAGGGATATCGGTTCTTCCGACAGCGTGTGACAGCTTTAACAGGTTTTTCACACCAGGTTCTGGCCGGGCTTCGCCTGAGCCGCAGACGGTAATGGCAACAACATCTACATCTTCACACCCCAGCAGATAGAGAATGGCCAGCCAGTCGTCATAGGCCATATCGGTATCAATAATTATCTTTTTGCCAGCCATTACAGAGCCCGTCATCATGTTGAATAAAACAAGAGTGAGGAAAATCTGCCAGATAGTTCTTGTTAGAGTAATTAACATCTTAGTGCCAGCTTGGCGTCAGTTCCCCCCTTCGACAGCTTTAATGTCAGCCGGTTCTGGTATTAAATAATTTTCTGGTTAAAGCTATTTAGCGCAGATTTCAGGAGATCTTGTCTTGAAATGGTCTTGGGTATAATCCTTGCTTCTGCAAACAGCCATGAGTGAAGTCATGCCGTTCTCATCATCTTTCGAGGGTGACAGGGGTGTGTCATGGTCAATAAAACTGAACAGAGTGAAATGATAATGGAGACTATCTTTCAGCGTATTGCCGATGAGCTGGGCGTTGCCCTGCGTCAGGTAAACGCCGCGGTCAACCTGCTGGATGAAGGATCGACCGTGCCTTTTATCGCCCGTTACCGGAAAGAAGTCACCGGAGCTCTGGACGATACCCAGTTACGTACACTGGAAGAGCGACTGCGCTACCTGCGCGAGCTGGAAGAACGTAGGGAAACCGTGCTGAACAGTATCCGCGAACAGGAAAAACTGACGCCGGAGCTGGAAAAAGATATCAAAGATGCGGACACCAAAACCCGCCTCGAAGATTTATACCTGCCTTACAAGCCCAAGCGTCGTACCAAAGGCCAGATTGCTCGTGAAGCGGGCCTGGAGCCGCTGGCTGATGCGCTGTATGACAATCCGGAGCTGAATCCGGAGCATGAAGCTGAAACCTACGTCAGCGAAGACAAGGGTGTTGCCGATATCAAAGCAGCGCTGGATGGTGCCAAGTACATCCTGATGGAACGCTTCAGCGAAAGCGCCGAGCTGCTGGGCAAGCTGCGTGACTTCCTGTGGGAAGAAGGCCAGCTGAGCAGCCGTATGGTCGTTGGCAAGGAGCAGGAAGGTGCCAAGTTCCGTGATTACTTTGAACATGATGAGCCGTTGAAGGGCGTACCGTCTCACCGTGCGCTGGCTATTTTCCGTGGCCGCAATGAAGGCGTGCTGCAGATGAGCATCCGCGTCGGTGAAGACGATGATGATCGCAGCAAGCTGCATCCGTGTGAACTGACCATTGGCCAGTTCTGGAATATCAGCAATGAAGGTCGTGGCGCTGATAAATGGCTGTCAGATGTCGTGCGCTGGACCTGGCGGGTGAAATTGGGAAGCCATCTGGAATCTGATCTGCTGGGCCGTATTCGCGAATCTGCAGAAGAAGAGGCCATCAAGGTCTTTGCAGATAACCTGAAAGACCTGCTGCTGGCCGCCCCGGCGGGTCCGCGCACGACTATCGGTCTGGACCCCGGCCTGCGTACCGGTGTGAAAGTGGCCGTTGTTGATGCCACTGGCAAGCTGGTTGATCACACCACTATCTTCCCGCATGCGCCGCAGAAAGAGTGGAACCCGTCTCTGGGCGTACTGGCAAAACTGTGTCTGAAGCACAAGGTTGAGCTGGTGAGTATCGGTAACGGTACCGCATCCCGTGAAACCGATCGTCTGGTTGCTGAACTGATGCGCCTGTACCCGAAACTGGGTATTACTCGTGTGGTTGTCAGCGAAGCCGGTGCGTCGGTTTATTCTGCATCTGAGCTGGCCGCCAAGGAATTCCCTGAACTGGATGTTTCCTTCCGTGGCGCTGTATCCATCGCTCGCCGTCTGCAGGATCCGCTGGCAGAACTGGTGAAGATTGAACCGAAAGCCATTGGTGTTGGCCAGTATCAGCACGATGTCAGTCAGACCCAGATGGCCCGTTCGCTGGAAGCTGTTGTCGAAGACTGTGTAAACGCCGTCGGTGTGGATGTGAACATGGCGTCTGCTCCGCTGCTGGCCCGTATTTCCGGTCTGAACCAGAGCATTGCTGAAAACATTGTCCGCTATCGTGATGAAAACGGTGCCTTCAATAGCCGTGACAGCCTGCAGAACGTAACCCGTTTCGGTGCCAAGACCTTTGAGCAAGCCGCAGGCTTCCTGCGCATTAACAGCGGTGACAACCCGTTGGATGGCTCTTCCGTTCACCCGGAAGCCTACCCTCTGGTCGAGCGTATTGCAGCTCGTTTTGAAAAAGATGTCCGTGCCCTGATCGGCGACAGCCTGTTCCTGAAAGGACTGAATGCAGCTGACTACACCGACGACAAGTTTGGTGTACCGACTGTTACCGACATCATCAGTGAACTGGACAAGCCGGGCCGTGACCCGCGTCCGGAATTCAAGACCGCTGCATTCCAGGATGATGTCCTGACTATGCAGGATCTGAAGCTGGATATGGTGCTGGAAGGTGTTGTGACCAACGTTACCAACTTTGGTGCGTTTGTTGATGTGGGTGTACACCAGGATGGTCTGGTACACATTTCTGTCCTGTCAGAGAAATTTGTTAAGGACCCGCGTGAAGTCGTGAAGGCCGGCGATATCGTCAAGGTCAAAGTGATGGAAGTGGACATTCCGCGCAAACGGATTGGTCTGTCGATGCGAATGAGTGACTCTGCTGAAAAGCGTCAGGAGCAGTCTGCCCAGCCGCAGGAAAGAAGGCAGTCTCAGCGTGGTGCTAATAATGGTGCCCGTAACAATACCCGCAACAATGGCCGTAATGAACGCCCTGCAGGTAAACCGCAGCGCCAGCGCGCACAGCAGCAGGAAGGCGGAACCTTCGCTGACCTGTTTGCTTCTGCCAAAAAACTGCGTCGCTGATCTTGTAAAGGCGGCACTCTGACACAATTGTCTGTTAGCGTGATACGGTTTCCTGCGGTGCTGCTGCAGGAAACTGTATTTATTCGTTAATGGCAGTTTGATAGTCTGCCGCTACTTTTCATCACGGAAAGACTGCGTCGACCGGATACTTACCCGGTGGAAGATAAATGGTGTTTCCGGCTTGTAGAGTCCATCTGAAAGGTCTGAGCCGAAACCGCAATCGTGCATGACTTTTCAGATGTCCTCTTGGCTGCTTAAACAGGTAATTCTGTTTTGACTGAACTACTAAAGGCTCGGCTGGCGCATTTATCGCGTCCGGAACAACTGGGGGAGCTGCGTCGTCTGCGACGGGGTGTTGAGAAAGAAAGTCTCAGAGTCTCTAACGATGGTCGTCTGGCTCAGACTCCTCATGCCGAGTCACTGGGTTCAGCGCTGACGCACCCTTATCTGACGACAGACTATTCTGAAGCGCTGCTGGAGTTTATTTCTCCGGTTCATGCCGGTATTGATGAAACTATGTCGTTCCTGCAGCAGCTGCATCGTTACACGCTGGAGAATATCGGCGAAGAACAGCTGTGGGCCAGCAGCATGCCCTGCCAGCTGCAGGGTGATGCCAGCATTCCGATTGCCCGTTACGGTGATTCCAATCCCGGGCGGATGAAATATATCTATCGTATGGGGCTGGCGCATCGCTACGGCCGCACCATGCAGGCGATTGCCGGTATTCATTACAACTTCTCGCTGCCGGGTTCGGTCTGGCAAGCGGTGCAGCAGTTGTCCGGCAATAACGATGACAAGAAGAGTTTTGAATCAGCCAGCTATATGGGGCTGGTGCGCAACTTCCGTCGTCATGCCTGGCTGCTGATGTATGGCTTTGGCGCTTCTCCGGCGCTGGATGCCAGCTTTGTTGAGGGTATGGATCATAATCTGGACCAGCTCAGCCCGGATACTTTTTACCTGCCGTATGCCACATCCCTGCGGATGGGTGATCTGGGTTATACCGATAACAAGGCGCAGGCGAGCTTGAATATCTGTTACAACACGCTGGATGAGTATGTTGGCAGTCTGAAGCAGGCGATGAAAACGCCTTGGCCGGAATATGAGGCTATTGGTGTGAAAGAGGGTGATGAATATCGCCAGCTGAATGCCAATATTCTGCAGATCGAAAATGAATACTACAGCACCATTCGTCCCAAGCGGGTTGTGGCTTCCGGTGAGAAGCCGGTCGATGCCCTTAGCAGCCGCGGTGTAGAGTATATTGAAGTACGCTGTCTGGATATCAATCCATTTATGCCGCTGGGACTGGATGAGCAGCAGGTCGCCTTTATGGACACCTTCCTGTTGTACTGCGCGCTGTCTGACAGCCCGGCGATAGAATCTGATGAATGTGGTCGCATCAGCTGTAACTTTAACCGGGTAGTGACCGAAGGTCGTCGTCCCGGGCTGCAGCTGCAAGGTCATAACGGGCTTGTTTCTCTGCAACAGCTCGGATCAGAGTTGCTGGAGCAGATGCAGCCGGTAGCGCGACTGTTGGACGAAGCCTGGGAATCCAGTGTCTACACTCAGGCTCTGGGTATGATGCAGGAACGTCTGCTTGATCCGCAAAAGACACCGTCAGCGCAAGTAATGGAAGGGATCCACAAGGCCGGTGACAGCTTTGTTCGCTTTAACCTTGAACTGTCAGCTCGTCATGCTGATACCTTGCAGACAGTTGAGCTGGACGATGCTCGTCGTGACTATTTCCGTGAGCTGGTAGTTCAGTCATGGAAAGATCAGCTCGGTATTGAAGCGGATTCAGATTGCAGTTTTGAGGAGTACCTGGAGCGCTATTTCACTGATGTCTCCTGAGAGGCATCGAAAAACAAAAAGGCTTTAACGGCTAAAGGTGCCTGAATAATGCAGATACCTGGTTCCCGCCCGTTGTTCATGTTGTCCTTTCTGGGCTGTGCCTTCCTTACCGGAATGGCACTCTACTTCGAGCATGGCATGGGGCTGGAGCCCTGCCCGTTGTGCATTTCACAACGGCTGGTGGTGATCGTCATTGCATTATTCAGTCTCTCAGTCGTACTGCATAATCCTGGCCCCAAAGGCCTTCGAATTTATGGTTTGCTCACCGCACTGGGTGGCATCGGCGGGGCTGTACTGGCTTCTCGCCAGTTGTGGCTTCAGAGCTTGCCGTCTGATCAGGTTCCGGCTTGCCTTCCCAGTGTTGAATATTTAATCGAAGTTCTGCCATTTACTGAACTGCTGACGATCATGTTCAGCGGTACCGGGGACTGTGCCAAAGTGAAATGGGAAATGTTGGGTATATCCATGCCCGGCTGGACGCTGGTGGCTTTTATTATATATGCGTTATTTGGCTGCTTTGAGTTGCTGCGAAAGCGTGAAAAGAATGTATAGAAATAACCACTGGGATAACTGAATTTTCCAGAATTCATAGTGCATGATTTTTTTATTTTATATTTCTTGTTCCTTGATAGATTGCTATGTCAGGCGTAAACAAAGAAAACAAAAACAATTGAATCTGAAGTTTTTTGATTCGGATGAAATTTATTTATTAAACGAGCTGAAAAACAAACAGCAGCATCAAACGTAAAGATTTAATTATAATATTAAACTGTTTTTTTATTATAAAATCTGATTAAAAATAGGTTGTAATAACCGTTAATTAAGCTTGTTCAACTCCTTAAAAACAATTTTCACAAGCCATACTTTTTGACCTGAATCAACCCCCTTGCTGTTGAAAACCGGCTGTCATACCCTAGCGATTATTGCTCCGGAGCGGAGTGATAATGATGTGCTGAAGCTGTGTGATTTTTTCGGTGAAAG
This sequence comes from Spongorhabdus nitratireducens, assembly GCA_947387575.1. Lineage (GTDB taxonomy): Bacteria > Pseudomonadota > Gammaproteobacteria > Pseudomonadales > Endozoicomonadaceae > CANDOC01. The sequence continues at coordinate 2,345 of CANDOC010000007.1, read as the reverse complement.
CCGATGGGTAATTGACTGCTTTGTGTCATCAAAATGATACAGGGCAGAAGAGTATGTTTGGGATCAAGTTTTCTGTGGAGCCCGAACATATGCAAAGGGTGCGTTTTGGGTCAGCCAGGAAAACTTGTGAGGGGATGAGCATGCTGGAGGGTTGTAAAACAGCCAGGGAACGTTGGGGCGGTGTGTCTGACATTGTCGACCGCTGGCTAAATGAGCGTCAGGATCTGATAGTGCTGTATTGCTCCATCAATGGTGTGACACCCGAGGAAGATCAGCGTCCGGTTCAGGACAAGCTTGAAGAGTTCTGCCAGTTGCTTGTTGATTATGTCTCTGCCGGTCACTTTGAGGTCTATGAACAGCTGGTAAGAGAAGGGCATGAATTTGATGATGGTGGCATTGAAGAAACTCGCAATATCTTCCCCACTATTGAAGACAATACCCAGATCTGTCTCGACTTTAATGACAGCTGCGGTAATTTCTCCAGCCTGACTCATATGAAAGACGAGCTTTCAAAAATGGGAGAGCGTTTGGCAGACCGCTTTGAAATGGAAGACAAGTTGATAGAAGTGCTGCATAACCGACACCGTGAACTGGTTAACTAAGTCTTTCTGAAGTAATAAAAAAACCGCCGGTAAGCCGGCGGTTTTTTTATTCTCGAGCTTGTTTGATAACAAGCCTGGAGATTAGCCTTGAGGTGCTTCTGCTTCCGGAGCAGTTTCTTCAGGAACAACTTCCAGCAGTTGCACCTTGAACTTCAGCAGTTCGTTAGGTCCGATGGTGCCCGGTACGCCATTCATACCGTAAGCCAGGTCACCCGGAATCCACAGGGTGGCTTCACTACCGGCAGGCAGGTACTGCAGACCTTCAGTCCAGCCTGGAATTACGCGGTCCAGACGGAAGCGGGCCGGCTCGCCACGTTCAATTGAACTGTCGAATACACTGCCGTCGAGCAGGCTGCCTTCATAATGTACAACGACTTCGCTGGAAGCGGCCGGCTTGATGCCGTCACCTTTTTTGGTGATCTGGTATTGCAGGCCGGAGTCAGTAGTGATGACACCATCAGCTTTCTTGTTCTCTTCGAGGAACTTCTGACCTTTTTCCAGGTTTTCCTCAGCTTTGGCCAGTGCTTCCTGCTGTTGGGCTTCAATTTTGGCCTGACGGGCCTTGTTGATAGCTTCCTGGATGTCAGCCTGGCTCATGGCCAGCTCTTTACCCTGGACTGCATCACGGATGCCCATGGCCAGCATATCAATATCCAGCTCACCAAAGTCGGCCTGGATTCTTTCTCCCAGGACGGCTCCAATGCCATAGCTCAGCTTTTGCTGGTCGGTTTCAAGCTTGGCGCCTGTTGCTTCCGTACTGGCATCGGCCGCCATAAGATTGAAGCTGGAAGTAGCGATTAGCAGCCCTGCAGCAAGCGTTTTCAGTTTCATGAGTTGTCCTTTGTTAATCAAAGTTCAGTTTTTTAGTTATCTGAACTGCTTCATCTTTTAGTAATTTGTTCAGGATGGCAAGAGGATCCTTGTAACCTGCCTGTTGCTTTATTAATCATTTTTACCAGAAGCAGACTCAAATTAATGTAGGTTAAAGTTGTTATTAATGGCGCATTTATTTAACGATTTGATTCTCTTTTAAAAGAGATGTTTCGTTCGTAATATAAAAAAACGGCATAAAATTCTTAAAAAAACTTGCAGTAGTTTAAAAAAGTGGTCTATTTTCAGAGTTAATACGGATAAAGGAATATCCAATTTGAGTGTCATGCAGTTTTGGACTCAATAAACTCTAAATTGAGGGATCAACATGCCGGCAACAAGGAAGACCGCAGCTAAAAAAACAGTGGCTAAAAAGCCGGCTGTTAAAAAGACTGCAACTAAACGCACCCCAGCTAAAAAGGCCACTGCTACTCGCAAGAAGCCTGCCGTAAAGAAAGCTGCTACCAAGAAAACCACCACTCGCAAGACCGCAGCCAAAAAAACTGTAGCCAAGAAGAAGCCAGCTACTCGCAAGCCTGCAGCTAAAAAGACTGTGGCCAAGAAGAAGCCAGCTACTCGGAAGACTGCAGCTAAGAAGACTGTAGCCAAGAAGAAGCCAGCTACTCGGAAGACTGCAGCTAAGAAGACTGTAGCCAAGAAGAAGCCAGCTACTCGCAAGACTGCAGCTAATAAGACTGTAGCCAAGAAGAAGCCAGCTACTCGGAAGACTGCAGCTAAAAAGACTGTAGCCAAGAAGAAGCCAGCTACTCGCAAGCCTGCAGCCAAAAAGACTGTAGCCAAGAAGAAGCCAGCTACTCGGAAGACTGCAGCTAAGAAGACTGTAGCCAAGAAGAAGCCAGCTACTCGGAAGAC
>CANDOC010000006.1 GCA_947387575.1 Spongorhabdus nitratireducens | reverse complement strand
ATTGAATTGATCGAGTGATTATCCAAAGACGAATCTTTGAACAACACTTGCTTCGATGAAAATCTTTTATTCATCCATTACAAGCAAGTGCCCACACGAATTACTTGATTATCTTGTTAAAGAACTGACTTCCGAAGAAGCTGCTGACTCTTGATCTTTCCGATCAGATCGCCTCGTGATGTGTGAGGCCGTTCAGCGAGGCCGCTATCTTACCGCGACCGTTTTTGTTGTCAAGCACTGTGTTTGGCAGCGCCTGAATCAACATCCGGTCACTCAATGATTCGCTGTGAATCAATCAATGTGGCCGGCAATGAGGAGCGCATTCTACGGACAAATGAATTTCTGTCAACCGTGTATTAACCACTTTTTGCAGAAAAGCTCACTGATTATTCAGCGAGCTTGAGGGTGTTCCGGGCTTTAGGAAAAAGGCTGAAGAAATTAGCGGTTGTCTGTTCTGAAATCTGCTCCAGACTGACACCTTTCAATTCAGCAATGTATCGGGCAACAACAGCGGTATGCTCTGGGCGGTTAGGCTTGCCACGATGTGGTACCGGCGCCAGATAAGGTGAATCCGTTTCCACCAGCAGGCGATCAAGGGGAACCATTTTCACGACGTCACGAAGAGCTGCTGCATTACGGAAGGTTACAATACCCGAAATAGATATATATAAGCCCTCATCCAGCACCTGACGTGCCATCTCTTCACTTTCGGTAAAGCAGTGCAGCACACCACCGGCTTCCGGTTTCAGTGCCCGAATCATATCCACAGTCTGTTGCTGCGCCTGACGGGAGTGAATAATGACAGGTAACTGTGCTTGCTGCGCTGCCTGAAGCTGAGTTTCAAATCGCTTCAGCTGCATGGCTTCTGAATCCGGCTTGTAATAGAAATCCAGCCCTGTTTCACCAATGGCAACAATTTTGGGGTGAGCAGACATCTGAACCAGGCTCTCAACGTCCGGCTCTTTACATCCTTCATCTTCCAGCGGGTGAACGCCCACGGCTCCCACTACATTGTCGAAACGCTCAACAACCCTCAGCAGTCCCGGAAAAGCTTCCAGCGTCACACCGGCACACAACATGGCGTTTACTCCAGCCTTGTCGGCCGCAGCAACAATTTCATCCAGTTGCTCATCAGACATATCCGGTCCGAGACGATCCAGGTGACAGTGGGAATCAATAATCATCTGTTTGTTTCAATATTGAGAAGGAGGTCGTGCATGATAACCAAACATGCACATATTAAAAGGTGTGCAGAGATAGCAGGCTACATTGTATTTGTGGGACGATCGGCTTTGATAGCGCCTGCCAGATAGGTTTCGATCTTGGTCCGGGCTACATCAGTTTCATCAATAAACTGTACGCCGATACCTGCCGCACCACCATTCTGGGCTCCCTTGGGCGTAATCCACACCACCTTGGCCGGCACAGGCAACTGATCTGACTCTTCCATCAACTTGAGACGGAGAAAAACTTCATCACCGAGTTTGTAGTCGCGGGTTGTGGGAATAAACAACCCGCCATTTTTGATAAAAGGCATATAGGCGGCATAAAGCACCGCTGTATCCTTGATTGTCAGCGAGAGGATTCCACCTGCAGCTCCGGCCATCATTGCCTCCATGCAATTTTTGTTTTGGTTATTTTGCAGCAGCTTTTAAAACAGCAAATCAATATCCTGCCATGAAATCAAGCAAGACAGCTTTTTAGGCCTCTGTTCTTTTTGAATACTATCTAACAGTGAGATGCAACCAGCGTATCAACAGCTGTTCACAAAACAGCTGGCGGTTAAGATTCATGCCCCGATTCATAATGTTATTTTGCTGCAGCAGCCAGTCATATAACTGCACCAGATTTTTACTGCCAGATTTCCCGGCAATATAAACCAGCATTTTGCCCCCGACCTGATTCTCAAGCCCGGTATTGCTTCCCGCAGCAAAGCGTACCATTTGATACAGCCATTGCTGCATCCAGCCTGTCAGGCGATCCTGGGGTACATCCAACCAGTCAGCAGCAACTTCAACCGGTGTTCGGCGACCGCTTGATACATCCTGCAAACCATCAATTAATATCTGCTGTTGTTGCTGAATATCCTTGCTGGCATATTCCCTGGCCAGTAACGGACGACCACCGGCCATTTCCAGCAATGATTCTGCCGCAGAGGATACAACTGTATCCTGCTTTTCCAACCAGTCTTTTGCCGTGTCATGTGGCGGCACAGGAAAAACCAGCTGCTGGCAGCGACTGCGAATAGTCGGCAAGAGCAGTGACAACTGACTGCTGACAAGCAGAAAAATGGTATCACCGGCAGGCTCTTCCAGGCACTTGAGCAGCGCATTAGCCGCATTGTGATTCATCTGCTCGGCAGGGCTGATAATAATGACCCGACGCCCTTGCCGCAGCGCGGTCTTTTCAGTAAACCCGGTCAGCTGGCGAATCTGGTCAATTTTGATAGCTTTGCCTGCCTGCTCCGGTGACAGCAACATATAGTCCGGATGGCTGCCCGCCTGCATCAAACGACAACCCTGACAGTAGCCACAGGCTTCTCTGGGTTGCCCCGAAATCTCACTGGCATCAGACTCACATAGCGCCAGGGCAGCAAAGGCCTTGGCAAAATGCAACTTGCCAACCCCGGCCGCCCCGCGCAGCAACCAGGCATGAGCCAGCCGCCCCTGGTCAAACCGGTCAACAAAAGCCTGCCACTGCTCCGCCTGCCATGGCAGCAGGCTTCCGGGTATGTCACTCATTGGATATATTCAACCGTTTTGCCAGCACAGATTTAATTTGCTTCTGTACTTCATTCAGGCTCTTGCCCGCATCAATAATGGCAAATTGTTGGGGGTATTCTGCAGCCCGCGCCAGATAGGCTTCACGTACCCGGTTAAAGAATGCAATATTTTCCTGCTCGAAGCGATCCAGCTCGCCGCGCTGCCCGGCACGAGCCATACCCGTTTCTATCGAGACATCCAGCAGCAGGGTCAGATCGGGACGCAGTGTCCCCTGAACCCGTTGTTCAAGATCCTGAATCAGGCTGACATCCAGCTGCCGGCCACCGCCCTGATAGGCATAAGTGGCATCAGTAAAGCGATCACACAGTACAACTTTGCCCTGCTGCAATGCCGGAATAATAACTTCGGCAAGATGCTGGGCTCTGGCTGCAAATACCAGCAATAACTCAGCTGTCGGAGCAACCTTTTCATCCCGCTTGTTCAGTAGTAATTCACGAATTTGCTCTGCCAGCTCGGTTCCACCCGGCTCCCGGGTATGGATATAAGGCACTTCCCAGTTATCAAGGCACTGCTTGATAAACGTCATATTGGTTGTTTTACCGGCGCCTTCGCCACCTTCCACTGTGATAAAACAACCCTGAGAATTCATTGGCATCAGTCTGATTTCACTGTTTTGCTAGTTCATTACAGTCAGTCATCCGCCGCTTCCGGTGGCGGAGACGAACGATAATCGGCCCGACGCTTCAACTGATAACGCCGGACAGCCCGGTTATGTTCTTCCAGTGTATCTGAAAACTGGTGCGAACCATCCCCTCGGGCAACAAAATACAGGCTTGAACCCGGTGAAGGATTCAGTGCGGCATGAATTGCCTCACGACCTACCAGGGCAATCGGGGTCGGAGGCAGAGCACGAATAACGTAAGTGTTATAAGGCGTCGACTGGCGTAAATCGCGGCGATGGATATTGCCATCATAAGCTTCACCTAGGCCGTAAATTACAGTCGGATCACTTTGCAGCCGCATCCTTTTTTGCAGCCGTCGCACAAAGACACCGGCAATTTCCGGGCGCTCATAGGCAGCGCCAGTTTCCTTTTCGATAATAGAAGCCATTACCAAAGCCTCATATGGCGTTTTGTAGGGTAGCCCTTCCTGACGCTTTGCCCACTCTTCTGCCAGCACTTCTTCCGTACGCTTAAGGGCTCGCAATAAAACAGAGCGATCCGTATCTCCGGCATGGAAATAATAGGTATCTGCAAAGAACAGCCCTTCCGCCATTGAACGTTCCGTATCAGCTTCCAGCGTACTCAATAAGGTTGCTGTTGTTGCATTCTGCAGACTTTGCTCCAGTTTTGGGTGCTCACGCAGATCAGTCAGCATCTCGGCAACCGTAAGACCTTCAACCAGCGTCACACTGTATTGATTAACCCGCCCCTCGATAAAAATATCAAGCAGTTCGGCAATACTGACGCCAGGCTGCAGTGTGTATTCACCCGCCTGAAGTCCTGAGGCCAATCCCGACAATCGACCATATCCCCGCAGCAAAATGCTGTAGGGAATAATACCATCCCGCTCCAGCTTTCGGGCAACAGTACCCAGCGACTCACCCTTCTCAATTTCAAACAGGGAAGGTTGTTGTATGTCCAGTTGGGTATCGGGGTAATGGTGGTACAGCCAGTAGATGGCCATGGCTCCTGCAAGTGCAGCTATCAGCCCCAGAAAAAAAAGACGATGAATCCAGCGTTTAACCATTCAGCACTTCATTAAAGCTTTGTTGTATCTTTTGGGTAGCCTTCCCGACTGGCCAGCGATGGCCGGCAAATTCAGTCACCGGCCAGATACCAAATACACTGTTACAGACGAATACTTCCGAGGCCTGCAGCAATAACTGATCATTACAGTTCTGTACAGCAACCTGCTCACCCTGTCGCTCGACTGTATCCATTACAAAGCGACGGCAGATGCCTTCGATTCCACAGCGATCCAGCCTCGGGGTAAACCAGCTGTTGTCAGCACGAATAAATATATTGCTCATAGTGCCACAGATAATATGATCATCATAATCCCGGCAAACCCCTTCCAGCCAGGTGTGTTGACCTGCAGCAGCATTCGCTTCCTCACCTCTCAACTCGGCACGAGCCAGTACCTGCTCCAGCCGGTTAAGATGCTTCATGCCTGCCAGTAACGGTTGATGAGCCAGACGGGTTTGACAGGGAAAGAGGGCAATACCATTTGTCGCGGGTTCTCCGGGATAAACTGGCAGTGGATAGAGTCCCAGAACTCTGACCGGAGCTGCATCATCACTCAGGGGAGGCGCATAACCGCGCCCTCCGGAGCCCCGGGTTACCATCAGCTTTAAAACACCATGAGAAGATACCGGCTGCAGAAACTGCTCGATCTCGGTCATCAATTGCGACATATCTACCGGGATCTGCAAGCGGTCTGCACCTCGGCTCAATCGCTCAAGGTGCTGTGGAAGCCAGACGGGTTCACCATGATGCAGCCGAATGGTTTCAAACAGTCCATCACCATATGCAAGACCGCGATCGGCTAGATCAACATGCCCTGCAGCAATGCCATTCACCCAGGTCAACGGCAGGTTTTCAGCTGCAGCCATAATCAGTGACTCTCGGAAAACAGCAGACTGACATTGGCACCGCCGAAGGCAAACGAGTTGGAGAGCACATGCTGCGTTACAACCTTGCGACTTTGACCCGCCACATAATCAAGACGACAACCGTCTCCCGGCTCGTCGAGATTAATAGTAGGAGGAGCGATCTGGTCTCGCAGCGCCAGAATACTGAAAATAGCTTCTACCGCCCCGGCAGCTCCCAGCATATGGCCGGTCATCGACTTGGTAGAACTAACCAATGGTGCAACATCAGACCCGCCAAAAATACGCTCAATGGCCTGGGACTCTGCAATATCACCCGCCGGTGTCGAAGTCCCATGGGCATTGATATAACCGATCTGCCCCGGCTCCAGTCCTGCATCCCGCAATGCTTTTTGCATACACATTGCAGCACCTTTGGCATCCGGATCCGGTGCGGTGATATGGCAGGCATCGCCAGTCATACCGACCCCGGAAAGTTCGGCATAGATTTTTGCGCCACGGGCTTCCGCCCGCTCCCTAGTTTCCAATACCAACACTCCGGCACCGTCGCCCATTACAAAGCCATCCCGATCCTTGTCCCAGGGGCGGCTGGCTGACTGGGGATCATCTCTTGTGGACAGTGCTCTGGCTGCAGCAAACGCTGCCATTCCCAGTGGCGAGGAACCTTTTTCGGTGCCGCCCGCCACCATCACATCAGCATCACCACAGGCAATTGCCCGTGCAGCAAGACCAATAGCATGACCCCCACTGGTACAAGCCGTTGCGGTGGCAAAGTTAGGGCCTTTCAAACCGTACTGAATAGACAGCATACCGGCCGCCATATTGACGATGGAGCCGGGAATAAAAAATGGTGAAACCTTGCGGGAGCCTTTATCTCGCAGCAGCAGTGCATTTTCTTCAATCATACTGATGCCACCAATACCGGATCCAATAGCGACACCTGCCTGGTATTGTTCATCCTCAGACAGGGTCAGTCCGGCATCTTCAATAGCTTGCGCACCCGCCGCCAGCCCATAGTGAATGAAGGGATCGGTACGACGAACATCCCGTCGATCAATCCACTGTAGCGGGTCAAAGTCTTTTACATGGCCGGCTATTTTCACCGGCAAATCCGCTTGCTCATGCTCAAGCCTGCCAATACCACTCTGTCCTGCAACAATTTTTGCCCAGACCGAATCTATATTGGCCCCCAGCGGTGTGACCAGGCCGATACCGGTAACAACAACTTTTCTGTCTGTCATTCTATTCTGCCATTCCGTGACGCTTTATAAGCTCTGGAATTTAGTTTGTACGTTCGTTTGATGACAAAATTTATACCGATAAACTCATCACCTGCGGATATCCGGCTCCGGGTGACAGGCTTAGCGCTACATACTCGGTCATTTTCCAATAGTTTTGCTTTTAATTATTTTTTTATACCAGTTTGCGACTGACACAAAAAAGCCGCGGCACCTCAAAAGATGCCGCGGCTTTCGATACGTATCAAGCGATCAGGCTTAAGACAGCTCAAAGAGCAGAATTAAGCGTGAGCGTTAACGTAATCGATCGCTTCCTGAACGGTGGTGATCTTCTCAGCATCTTCATCAGGAATTTCGGTCTCGAATTCTTCTTCGAGGGCCATCACCAGCTCTACGGTATCCAGGGAGTCAGCACCCAGGTCTTCAACGAAGGAAGCACCGTTGGTTACTTCGTCTTCTTTAACGCCAAGCTGTTCACAAACGATCTTTTTAACTCGATCTTCAATGCTGGTGCTCATGCCTAATTAAGCTCCTGTTAAGATTCACATGCGACCGGAGTCGCAAAAAGCGCTAGTTTATATAAACGATCCGAACAATATCAAGCCAAGTTCGTACTGGTTTTGCAACCAATTACGAAAATTAGCCCATATACATTCCGCCATTTACATGAAGAGTCTCACCGGTGATGTAAGATGCCGCATCGCTGGCCAGAAACAGTACAGCGGCAGCGATATCTTCCGGAGAACCCAGTCGACCAGCAGGAATAGCCTGAGTCAGGGATTCCCGCTGCGCTTCGGGAAGCGCTTTGGTCATATCTGTGTCAATAAAACCCGGTGCAACAGTATTTACCGTTACGCCGCGTCCTGCAATTTCTTTTGCCAGTGCACGGGAAAAACCTTCCACACCGGCCTTGGCAGCAACATAGTTGCTCTGACCCGGGTTACCCATCTGACCTACAACAGAGCCGATGTTGATAATACGACCCCAGCGGGCTTTCATCATGCCGCGCATGCAGGCCTTGGACAGACGGAATACAGAAGACAGGTTGGTTTCCATTACCTGTTCCCACTCATCGTCTTTCATCCGCATCAGCAGATTGTCACGGGTAATACCGGCATTATTGATCAGTACAGTCGGTACACCGTAGGTGTCTTTAACGAAAGCCAGTGTCGCTTCGATAGAGTCAGCATCGGTGACATTCAGGCAGCAACCACGACCTTCCAGCCCCTTCTCTGCGAAGGCAGCGGTGATGCGCTCGGCACCTGATTCAGTGGTAGCCGTACCAACGACTTTAAAACCCTGTGCAGCCAGCTGTTGAGCGATGGCCTGACCAATACCTCGGCTGGCACCCGTTACCAGGGCAACTTTTGCTTCCTGAGCACTCATATTCTCTAATCCGTTTCCGAAAATCTGATAAACACAAAACTGCTGCATTCAAAGACAGCAGTTTTGCGGGGAAATTCACTCAGATCTGACGAGTCTGTCGAGCGGTGTTATTCGCTACCCTGAGCCAGTTGCTCCAGCGTAGCTACATTTTCCAGTACAGCGATGGGAGCACGACGGGCGATACGCTTGCTCAGACCAGACAACACCTTGCCCGGACCACATTCAGCAAACTGCTCGATCTGGTATTCAGTGATCATCTTCTGCACAGTCTCAACCCAACGTACCGGGCTGTGCAGCTGCTCTACCAGACGGGCACGCAGCTCGTCTGCAGATTCAGCGACAGCAACACTGCTGTTGTGCAGTACCGGAATCTCCGGCAGTTTGATCTCGACATCAGCCAGCGCTGCTGCCAGTTTTTCAGCAGCATCGGTCATCAGCGAGCAGTGCGACGGTACACTTACCGGCAGCGGCATTACCATTCGGGCGCCACTCTCCTTCGCCATCGCAGAAGCCTGTTCAACTGCTTCAGCGTGACCGGCAACAACGACCTGACCCGGTGCGTTGAAGTTAACCGCTTCAACTACTTTGTCACCGGCAGCTTTGGTGCAAATTTCTTTTACCGCATCATCGTCCAGACCGATAATCGCAGCCATGCCACCAACGCCGGCAGGTACTGCCTGCTGCATGTACTGACCACGCAGACGTACAATCTTCAGACCATCAGCGAAGCTGATTGCACCGCCACAAACCAGGGCGGTGTATTCACCCAGACTATGACCGGCCAGACAAGCCGGCTTGGTGCCACCGAGCTCATTCCATACCCGCCATACAGCCACACCGGCTGCCAGCAATGCAGGCTGGGTATTGGCTGTTTCGTTCAGCTGCTCAGCAGGGCCATTGGCTACCATACCTGCCAGATCAAAGCCGAGGACTTCAGAGGCTTCAGTAAAGGTATCCCGGGCAACGGGATATTTTTCTATCAGTTCTGCCAGCATTCCTACTTGCTGAGAGCCCTGACCAGGAAAAACAAAACCGGTAATCTGCGTCATATCCGTGCTATATAGCCTGCAATTTTGAGCGGCCATTATAAGAGAAGAATGGAGAAAAATGAGTAATTTTATGTATATATATGATTACAGTCTGACGATACCTGTGTATCGCTTCGAAAAATCATTAACTATATACAAAATGTGAGCTCAACGACTCACAGCAGGGAAGGATCAGAAAAAGAAAAAGCAGGATGCAGGCCGGCGGCTGCCGGCCTGGCAGGAAGAATTACTCTTCGCCCTTGCCTGCAACAATCTGACGGCCTTTGAAGAAACCGTCTGGAGTCATGTGGTGACGACGGTGGGTTTCACCGGTGCTGGCGTCTACGGACAGGGCCGGAGCGGTCAGCGCGTCGTGGGAGCGGCGCATGTCGCGCTTGGAACGAGTTTTACGGTTCTTCTGAACAGCCATTTGATTCTCCTGAGTTCAGTCGTTGCCACCCGGCTTCAGCCCGGCAAGCACACTAAAAGGGTTCTGTTTTTTGTCACTGACCTCTTCCTCGGGATACAGGTTCCCTTCAGGATCAGTGGTATATATGAGTCCGGCCCGGCAGGCGTCGTCATCATGTCCGGGGATCAGCGGCAAGGCAAGAATGACCTCGTCCTCGATCAAATCCCACAGGCTTGTACTGTCTTCGGTCACGACCAGCGGTTCCAGGTGGGATGGCAGGGCTTTGGCCTGATCATCATTCCACACCACCGCCAGACTGATTTCTGACTCTACGTTCACCTTTGCCGGTTCGAGACAGCGCTGGCACTCCATCGCCAGTTCACCCCCGAGCGTACCTTCAATGCAGGTTCGTCCTTCCAGATCGCGGAAAAAGTGAAGCTGCACGCGGATAGCGCCATCGGAGTCAACCAGAGACTGCTGCAACCGTTTCAGCACGGTTACGGCCACTTCGCCATCAAACCGAACGTCTTGCCGGGCTAATTTCCTCGGCTCGACTGTATGTGGTATCTGCCCGTCTAACATAAGCGCGCAATAATAGGGGCAAGCCCTTGTTCTGTCAAAAGTATTGGGGTAAGGATCTGCAGCTATGAACAGGTATTTTCAACAACACGGCTGGCAGTCCCCGCATAAGAGGGTTGCAGGAGGCAGCTGGAATACTTGCAGCATCAGGCCAGACAGCTCGAAACTTCACAGACTGATGGCGCTAAACTTCAGAATTACTGCTCATTTTAGACCGACTATCACGGGTGCCGACATTATTTAACTATTGGTGGCCGACCGTCCTTACTTACCAGATGTTCAGACCTGAACTCTGCTCAAGCCAGAAGCATACTGGCGTCACCCTCGGTCAGAAAAACCCTTATAATACTCTGATTGAATTTCACGACCCCATACAAGACACCTTCTATATGGCAGACAACGCAACCCCCACCCCATCTTTACAGCTGGTACTGGCTTCCAGTTCTATTTATCGAAAACAGCTACTTGAAAAACTCCAGGTTCCTTTTATTACCGATTCACCAGATATTGATGAGACCAGACAACCGGGAGAAGAACCGATATCACTTGTGCAGAGACTGACCATAGAAAAAGCGGCTGCTGTTGCTCAACGCCATAACAACGCACTGATTATCGCATCGGATCAGTTGGCGGTGCTCGGTAGTGAAGTTCTTGGAAAACCCGGAACAAAAGAAAAGGCCATACAACAACTGCAGGCTCAGTCAGGAAAAACTGTGCGCTTTATGACCGGACTATGCGTATGGAACACCGCAACTGGAAAATCTGATTACATACTTGATACCTGCGACACAAAGTTCCGCAATCTAAACCAGCAACAAATTGAGGACTACACTCAAAAAGATGCACCTCTATATTGTGCCGGAAGCATCAAAACAGAAGGACTTGGCATTACCCTGCTGGAGTATATCCATGGGTCTGACCCGAATTCACTGGTTGGCTTGCCACTTATTCAATTAACAACACTCTTGCAACAGCATGGCATATCACTTTGAATCCACTTGCTGTAAAGGCATTTCAGCCTGCATTGATCTTTCCCTTTCCTTCCAGCCCGGATCAAGTGTTACGTAATCAGAACCTTCAACTTCCTGAATTGACGCCAGAGTAGCTTTTTCCGGGGGGCGGACAAAGACATCTCGATGCATTACAGGGCTGGTACAGTGTTCACTTCCAGCCCCCCCATCTTTCACAGCAAACGCACCATAAGCTGTATTATCAACCACAGAGATTGATGAATCGATCATACACTGCAGCTTTTCCTGCCGTATCCTCAGATTCTCTTTATACTCTTCCAGTGGGAGCATCCGTGGCAGGCGCGAATACCATAGCTGGCGCCCCCCGGGAATCATGAAATTAAAATAGAGCGTTTTTCTTATATCTCCCGGCAAATTTTCCATTGCCAATTCTGCGACAAGATGTCTCGCCATTAACGCATCCTGATAATAAAACTGGTAGATAATCGCCTGCCTCGACTCCCATTGATCATGATATATTTCAACCGGTAAGATTTTTCCGTCCAATCGCTCAATTCTGTTAATAGCCTGAACCCATCCCGTATTACCGGTATACAAAAAAAAGACATCCTGAAGCCCCAGTTGATTCAAAAAATAGTCTCTGCATATTTCTATTTCAGATATTTTGTGAACCAAAAACAGATGAATTGGAAAAAAATGACACTGAGCACCCTCCCCAGTGGTAAAACAGCTTTTATATATAAGAAAAGGCCGCTTTGCTTCGACCGAACCGCATGACTCAGCAAGAGGAAACTTCAAATAAAATGTTTCATGCATAGGGATAATGTAGGATGCATTGCCCCCGGTTCTTTGCTCATAACAAAAGGAGTGGAAAACAGTATTCCTTTTTGCAGACTGATTCAGACTTATCCCTGCGATGCTGGCCGGCAGCCCCTGACAAATTCGATCTTTTTCTCTTGCAAGACTCTTATACTGAAGATTCAATCCGAACCCTTTTGCAGAACGCTCTACTCTGACAAAGGCTGCCCCCAGCCACCTTCGGCCTGTCGGCCATTCACTCATTTCTGACAAGCTGCAAGTTTGAGCAGTTTCAAACAACCAAACACTATACCCCTCACTCCACGCATGAGGAGGTATTAAAAACAGATAAAACAAAAAGCTCCCAAAAGAACTTTTCATCAACCGATTAAAAAAAATCATATTTTTTTTCTGTTTTTGAGCGCCCAGCTAAAGGAATATAGAACAATCTGATCAGATTATATGAAAGTACTGGGTGAGGGAGAGAGCAACAGAAGAGAGATAAGGGTTAAAAAGCAGCAACCTTTCCGGCTGCTGCTTTTGATAGCACTATTAGCGCAATAGAATATTATTCTCGAGACCCAGCGAAGTGGCCAACACCTGTCCCGCCCCCGCTCCCAACTGCTTGGCAAAACGCTCCAGCGGACTCGGAGTTACGGTATAGTCAACCAACTTTTCAACCCCGATAACTTCCCGGGCAACAAATGAGGTACTACCCAGCCCATCAATCAGCCCGCGATCCAGCGCCTGTTCACCGGTCCAGACCAGACCGGAAAAGGTCTTTTTATCTTCTTTCAGACGCTCGCCTCGCCCGTCACGTACCGCCTTGATAAACTGCTGATGCACGTTATCCAGAGTGCTCTGCCAATGAGCAACCGTTGCCTTTTCCTGAGGCTGGAACGGATCCATAAAATCCTTGTACTCGCCAGAGGTATAGGTACGACGGCTGATTCCCAGCTTTTTCATCGCCTCGACAAAACCAAACCCGGAAGAAACAACTCCGATAGAACCAACCATACTGGCCTTGTCGGCATAAATTTCATCTGCTGCGGCAGCAATATAATACGCACCGGAAGCACCGATATCGCTGATAACGGCATAAACCTTTTTTTCAGGATATAACGCTTTCAGGCGACTGATTTCATCATAAACATAACCAGACTGCACAGGACTGCCGCCCGGACTGTTAATTCGCAGCACAACCGCTTTGCTGGCCGGCGCTTCAAACGCACCACGCAGTGCTGTCACGATCAGATCAGCATTTGCCTCTTCGGCTGCACCAATCGGACCACGCACATCAACCAGACCAACATGTGTCGCAGCCTCTGTTGCAGCTGACGTCTTGACGCCGCTGCCACCACTCATCAGCGCCCAGGTAATCAGGAACAACCAGCCAAAGCCCATCAGTCGGAAAAAGATCCGCCAGCGACGATCTCGACGCTGATCTTTCTGTTGAGTCACCAGCAGTTCACGCAACAGGCGAGATTCCTCAGAACCGGAGGTTCCCGCCATCAGCTCATCATTATTATTGGCAGAAGAGCGCCAAAGTCCCATATGGAAACCCCCGTTACCACTTGCACAGTGGTTTGCTGGCACTTGAAACCAGCAAACCGAATCATCAAATTTTTAGCTATTTTGACCGTTATCGCTGCGACGTTGCGCCAGCCCCTTGAGCACAGTTTTCAGCTCAGGCGCCAGCGGAGCATTCACGACAACCTCCTCACCGTCAGGCAGGGCAAACTCCAGCCTGGCAGCATGCAGGAACAGGCGCTTCAAACCGGCATCTTTGGTCTGCTGCTCTGAGCGGTCATCGCCATACTTGGGATCACCCATAATCGGATGCCCTGCATATTGGCAATGTACCCGAATCTGGTGGGTGCGTCCGGTTTTTGGCATCGCCTGTACCAGCGTGATATCGCCGAAACGTGACTCAACTTTGTAGTTGGTCAGGGACGCCTTGCCATCCTGACTGACCCGTACAACCCGCTCACCGGATTTCAGTTCATTTTTCTTCAAGGGTGCAGCTACTGACTGACGACGGGCCGGCCAGCGTCCGGCAACCAGAGCCTGATAGGTTTTCTGTACCTTGTCATCGCGGAACTGGGCATGCAGATGACGCAGCATACTGCGTTTCTTGGCAACCACCAGACAGCCGGAGGTATCCCGGTCCAGCCGGTGTACCAGCTCAAGACCCGGTACATCCGGGCGAATCTTGCGCAGGGCTTCAATTACACCCAGATTGATACCACTGCCACCATGGACTGCCAGCCCGGAAGGCTTGTTAAGTACCAGCAATGCAGGTGTTTCCAGCAGAATGGCCTGCTCCAGCTTCTGCGCCAGTTTGTCCGGCACATTAGGCTCAGGTGCACTCTCACGCACTCTGACCGGCGGGATCCGCACCAGATCACCATTCTCCAGTCGGGTATCGGGCTTGGCCCGCTTGCCATTAACCCGGACCTCGCCCTTTCGGACAAGGCGATACAGGCGCGACTTCGGAACTCCCTTCATACGGGAGCTGAGATAATTATCCAGGCGTTGCCCGGCCTGGTCAGCATCAATTGTCAGGCGACGAACACCAGCAGATGCTGCGGGGGTGGATTCGGAAGAATTCTGTCTCATCATAAGGCTATCTTATCAGGTTTGACGCCTGATTAACGCCCCGGAACACCACGGCACAACTCGCAGCATTTAACAGTCATTGTTTGAAGGGGCTTGGGATTGTTGTTATATTTGCTTCACTACCCCAAAGTTAATTACAGGTTTGTACTGCCTGACAGCGGGGAAGTTACCGACCAGCCGAAAAGCTCTTTAATCCGGCACGGTCATTGATTCAAGAAATCCGGGACGGATAGCCAGTACACTGCGGTCAACCCTGAAGAACAGGCATTGCAATGCAGATGTCGATACTTTCACTGGAAGCATTCATGCTGGAAGTGATTATCGGCAAGCGCACCGTGATCAACCCGGAGAATGAAAGGAAAGATTGCCAATTTCCAGGTTCTCGCCCGCCCTTATTCCTCCTGCACCGCGACATTGAATGGCCGGAATGGCAGCAGGGATGAATGGGTGTTTGGTCGTGGATGACAGGTTAAATTGGCAAGCGTAATCTGGAAATTTAAGGTTAACGTGCTGCCTTGCCCCGAGCAGGCGCCAGAATGTCTTAAAAAGTATAGTGATGTCACGGGCCAGATCCCGTGAAACAGCAGAGTGTCAGAGGACAGAGACTCAAAAGCCACGAGCAGCCCCGGAGCATGGGTGTTCTGACTGCAGGTAACGCCGATCCGTAACAGCAGCAGACATCGCCCGGGTGACAGAAGCGGAAGCTCAGAAAGAATGGTGTGCCCATAATAGCTGGTCGATTGCATATAGATGACCAAGCCGGGACACCGCGGCGACAACAGGTAATATCAACTGTCCCAGCATCTTTACTGTTTTGCCTGAAACAGCATGAATCAGGCAGCTATACCTGACAGCTCATATCGCTGCTCCGGCGCCGGTTATAAAAACTCGGCGCGTCATATCCGGAAGCAGGACTGATGGCCGTCAGCCGACACTCCACCAGGTTTACCAACCTGATTTTCTGTGGAGTGAGGTATGACAGGTGGTGCCACTTGAGGCAGGACAGCCCTCATGAAAAAACTGGTACCCAATGAAAAGAATGCTGATTAACGCAACCCAGCAAGAAGAGCTGCGTGTTGCACTGGTCGACGGCCAGCGCCTGTTCGACCTGGATATTGAATCCGGGGCACGGGAACAGAAAAAGGCCAATATCTATAAAGGACGCATCACCCGCGTCGAACCCAGCCTCGAAGCCGCTTTTGTTGACTTCGGCGCCGAGCGTCACGGCTTCCTGCCTCTCAAGGAAATCTCCCGCGAATACTTCCTGAACCGTAATACCGGTGGTGGCCGCCCGAATATCCGTGACGTAGTCAAGGAAGGTCAGGAAATCATTGTTCAGGTAGATAAGGAAGAGCGTGGCAATAAAGGTGCTGCTCTGACTACCCTGATCAGTCTTGCCGGCCGCTACCTGGTGCTGATGCCCAACAACCCTCGTGCCGGTGGTATCTCCCGCCGCATTGAAGGTGATGAGCGTGCCCAGCTGCGGGAAGCCATGAGCCAGCTTAAAACTCCGGCTGACATGGGTGTTATTGCCCGTACAGCAGGCTTGGGTCGTTCTGCAGAAGAGCTACAATGGGACCTGGACTGCCTGCTGCAGGTATGGAACTCCATCAAGGATGCTTCTGAAGCTAACCAGGCACCGTTCCTGATCTATCAGGAGTCCAATGTCATTATTCGCGCGATCCGTGACTACCTGCGTCAGGATATCGGCGAAGTGCTAATCGACAGCCAGAAAGCCTATGACAAGGCGCTGACCTTTATCCGTCGGGTCATGCCCCAGTACGAAAACAAGGTCAAGCTGTATCAGGATACCGTTCCGCTGTTTAACCGGTTCCAAATTGAAGCCCAGATCGAAACCGCGTTCCAACGTGAAGTGCAGCTGCCTTCCGGTGGCTCTATCGTTATCGATCCTACCGAAGCACTGGTTTCCATCGATATCAACTCGGCCCGCGCTACCCGCGGTGGCGATATTGAAGAAACCGCACTGAATACCAACCTTGAAGCGGCAGACGAAATTGCCCGCCAGCTGCGCCTGCGGGATATCGGTGGCCTGATCGTGATCGACTTTATCGACATGACCAACAGCCGTAACCAGCGCGAAGTGGAAAACCGCATTCGTGATGCACTGCAGGTTGACCGTGCCCGGGTGCAGCTGGGTCGCATCTCCCGCTTTGGCCTGCTGGAAATGTCCCGTCAGCGCCTGCGTCCATCTCTGGGCGAAACCAGCGGTGTGGTCTGCCCTCGCTGTAATGGTCAGGGCACTATTCGTGATATCGAATCTCTGGCCCTGTCTATCCTGCGCCTGTTGGAAGAAGAAGCCTTCAAGGAACGCACTTCCGAAATCCGTGCCCAGGTACCGGTTTCTGTTGCCACCTTCCTGCTGAACGAAAAGCGCCAGGGTATTGCCCGTATCGAGAAGCGCCACCAGATCCGCATTGTCGTTATTCCAAACGCCAACCTGGATACGCCGCACTTTGAAGTACAGCGCCTGCGTGATGATCATGTGTCTCTGTCTGAAACCAGCTATGCCATCAGCACCGAAGTAGAAGGTGCAGAAAGCGAGCCGGAACTGACCCGCGCCCGTCAGGTTGAGAAGAAGCCTGAAGCTGTAGTTAAAGCGGTCACCCCGACTCCGCCTTCACCGAAGCCAGCGGCAGAAAGCGAAGGTCTGCTGAGCGGGCTGATGAAGGGTCTGCGCCGCATCTTTGGCAGCGAAGCAGAGCAGCCTGAACAGTCTCAGAAAAAACAGCAGAAGCAAGGCCAGCGTGGTTCCCAGAACCGCCAGCAAAATCGCCGCAACCAGCGCAATGAACGCCGTCAGGATAATCGTCGGGATGAGCGCCGCGATGAACGTCGTGACGAACGCCGCCAGGATGCTGAAGGCCGTAGCGACAACCGTCGTGACAATCGCCGCGATAACCGTCGTGACAAGCAGGACAAACAGGATCGTCAGCCTCGCCAGCGCAAGCAGCAGAAGGCCGAACAGCAGAAGACCGATTTTGTCCTGCAGCCGCCCCAGGACGTGACTGTAGAAAGCGGCCAGCCGGAACGTCAGCGTCGCCCACGCAACCTGAACCGTCGCCGTCGCAACAACCGTCCGTCCATGCGCGAGCAGGCTCAGACTCAGCAGCCTGAACAGCAGCAAGCTCAGGCTCCTCAGGTGGAAACTCAGGTACAACAGCAGCCAGTCGCCCCTGTTGCAGCCCCAGCACCTGCTGCTGAAAAGCCTGTAGTAGAGAACAAGGCCCCTGAAGCTCAGGCTCCTGCCAAACCGGTTGCTGAAACCAAGCCGGCCAAGCAGCAGAAGGCACCTCAGCAGCCCAAACAGGAAAAGAAAGCAGCACCTGAAGCCGTTGCTCCTGTCGCTGCAGTTGAAACTCAGCCTCAGGCTGAAGCTCAAGCCAAACCTCAGGCAAAAGTCGAGCAGCCAGTTCAGGCCGCAGAGCCAGAGCAGAAACAGGTACAGTCTGAAGCTGAAGTTGCCAAGCCGGTTGTTGCTGAAGAAGTTTCTGAAGCCCAGCCACGCAAGCCACGTGAGCGCCGTCCGTCCAGAAGAGAAAAGGCCGAGCGGCTGGCAGCCCAAAAAGCAGCAGCCAAGAAAGCCGAGCAACAGCAGCCTGCGGTAGCAGAACAACCTGCTGAAGCAACAGCCCCTGCTCAGCAACCGGCAGATGAGCAGCCTGTAGTGGAAGCTCAGCAACCAGCAGCGAAAGCAGAAACTGTTGTTGAAGTTACAACTCAGACTGAAGCTCCTGCAGCGGAACAGTCCGCAGTAGTAGAAACTGCAGAGAAGACTGAAACAGCTAAGCAGCCTGAAGCAAAAGCCACTACTGAAGCCGAAGCGCCTGCACCTCGTCGTCGCCGCACTCGTCGTGCTCATAACGACCCACGTGAAATGATGCGCCGTCAGCGTGAAGCTGAAGCTACTGCAAAAGAAGCTCAGAGTGAAACTGTAGAGCCTGCTCCGGCAGTAGAAGCTGTCAGCGCCGAAGCGGCTGTTGAAGTAGTGAAAGCAGAAGAGAGCAAGGCTCCGGCTGAAACCGCACCGACTCAAGCTGAAGCAGCTGTTGACCCGGCTACTGAAACCAAAGCAGCAACTGTTGCTCAGGAACAACCTGAAGAGCGTGCAACAGTGACAGTTGAAGTTGAAACAGTCGCAGCAATCAAGGCACCTGAAGCAGAAACAGCAGTGACTGTCGAAGCTGATGCCGAGAAACCTGCTGCAGAAACTGCAACTATTACGACCGAAGTCGTGATTGAGAAAAAGAGCGACAATGTCGCTTCTGAAACTCAGCAGCAGTAAGATGAGAGGGAGCTAGCTCCCTCTCCAATAAAAAAGGCATGCCAGACTGGCATGCCTTTTTTATTTGTCTTGTTGTCAGTGGTTTCGCTTCAATAAACTCTGGGCTCTATTTCCAGGGTAACTCCAAAGGTTTCTTTTATCTGTTTCTGAATAAGAACAGCCAGCCCAAGAATTGAATCTGGCTCAGCACCCGCTTCATTCACCAGTACCAGCGCCTGCTTGTGATAAACGGCAGCTCCCTGATATTGATAACCTTTGAAACCACAGTAATCAATCAGCCAACCAGCAGCCAGCTTGACCTTTGTGTCAGATACCGGAAACATCACCAACTGGGGAAATTCTGCTTTCAGTTTTTCAGCCTGGTCCGATGCAATAACCGGATTTTTGAAAAAACTGCCAGCATTTCCCAATGTTTTCGGATCAGGCAACTTGCTGTTACGGGTTGAAATCACCGCATCGCTGATATCCTGCCCAGAAGGCTCAGCGTCACCCAATTGGGTTGCCAGCATCTGCTGCAGTCCGCCGTAGGACAGTTTGGGCTTAAGGGTTCTACTCAGGCGAAAACGCACCTTGAGAATAACGTAACCGTCTTTCCCTTTATTTTTGAAAAAAGAGTCACGATAACCAAAAGCACAGTCTTCCAGACTGAAAGTAACGACTTCGCCGGTCTCCAGCACCAGCGCATCCAGACTGTGGAAACAGTCCTTGATCTCAACGCCATAGGCACCGATATTCTGAATCGGCGCAGCCCCCACTGTACCGGGAATCAGAGACAGGTTTTCCAGACCGTAAAAGCCCTGCTCCAGCGTCCACTGCACAAAGGGATGCCAGCTTTCACCGGCAGCCGCTTCTACAATCACCTCATCACTGCCTTCACCCTCAGAGTACGACTTACCCATAAGCCGAATCGGCATCACCAGCGCATTCAACGGTCCGGACAAAACAACATTGCTACCCTCACCCAGAGGCACCAGTGGTACACCCAGGGCATTTGCCTGCTTTGACAACGCAACAATATCGGTAACAGAAGAGGCTTCGGAGAAATAGCGGGCGGGCACATCAAGCCCTAGCGTGTTGAAGGGTTTGAGTGAAACATTCTGCTGCAGGGTTGCAGATTCAGAGGCCGTCATTTGCTTTCCTGCAACTGAAGGATTAACTGATCGGAAGCGGATTCAACCAGGTCGAGCACCTGATCAAATCCCTGTGCACCGCCATAGTAGGGATCCGGCACTTCACTGATATCAAGCTCAGGAGCCAGTGCCAGAAACAAACTGATACGATCCTGACAATCCGCCGGCGCCTGTTGCTTCAGGTTGGCGAGATTCTCCCGATTCATTGCAAAGATATAATCAAAACCGGAAAAATCATCTGCTGTCGTTTGTCGCGCACGCAACGGTGAAAGATCATAACCTCGTGCCCGAGCAGCTTTTTGCATCCGCCGGTCAGGCGCTTCACCTTCATGCCAGGCACCAGTTCCGGCTGAATCTATTTCAAGCTGATCAAGCAGGCCGGCACGACGTGCCTTTTCCCTGAATACGCCTTCGGCTGCCGGGGAACGGCAGATATTCCCCAGACAGACAAATAAAATCCGTTTTTTCATGCCAGTGCGTCACGAGCCTCCACCAGACGTCGTACACTTTCCAGATCTGACTGGGTATCAACACCGGCAGCCGGAGCTTCAAGCGCAACATCGACGTGAATCCGGTGGCCATTCCACAACACTCGCAGTTGCTCCAGTGACTCCAGCTCTTCCAGCGGGCAGGTACCCCAGGTGACATATTCTTTCAGCAGGCCGACACGGTAGGCATAAAGCCCGATATGACGCTGGAACAGGTGACTTTCCGGCAGGTTTTCCCGCTCGACCGCAAATGCATCACGAGCCCAGGGCATTGCCGCACGGCTGAAGTACATGGCATGACCGTCACGGTCAGTAATCACCTTGACGATATGAGGATCAAAAACATCACGGGCATCATGGATCGGCTCACACAGGGTAGCGACGGAAGCCTGTTCATGCTGGCGCAGGTTACCGGCCACCTGATCAATAATCTTTGCCGGAATCAGCGGTTCATCACCCTGAACATTAACGACGATTTCATCGTCAGCCAGCCCCAGTTTGGTAACGACCTCATGCAACCGGTCAGTACCTGAAGGGTGTGAAGCCAGCGTCAATACAGCCTCGGCACCAAAACCCTCGGCAGCACGCATAATACGCTCGTCATCAGTGGCAATAACCACTCGCTCGGCAGCGGACTCACAGGCACGCTCCCATACGTGCTGCACCATCGGCTTGCCGGCAATATCCATTAATGGCTTGCCGGGCAGCCGGCTGGAACCAAAGCGAGCCGGAATAATTACGGAATATGACATGGCTCAGTCCACCCGTTCCTCAGCAGACAGGGTGCGGGCCTCATTTTCCAGCATCACCGGAATATCGTCACGAATCGGATAGGCCAGACCACAGGGGCGGCAGATCAGCTCCTTGCTATCGCGTTCAAACTTCAGAGCCCCTTTACAGCAAGGGCAGGCCAGGATTTCAAACAGCTTGTTATCCACGAAAATCAACTCCCTAACAGCCCCTGATACCCGGGGCTCAGCATATCAATCTGCAACGGACCTTGCCTCAACAGTCCCTGTTTTCAAAGGATTTGGACTGTTTTTGTTGAACCAGGTTCATTATCTGCCCGGTCAAGGTCTGCATAAAATCCGCTTCAAATCTGGCTTCAACCGGTAAATACCAGCTGTTTTCCAGCCCTTCTGAAGCAGCAAAGTGATGGCATTTTACCGCATCTTTTTCAGTCATTATGACCGGTAGTTCATCCCCGAACGCCAGATCTGACGGTTCATAGGCATGGTGATCAGGAAAAGGATGACGAATGATAGTCCAACCGGCCTGCTCAAGGCTTCTGAAAAAGCGCTCAGGGTTGCCAATACCCGCGACAGCATGGGCCGTACCGTACTGTTTCTGCAGCTGATCTACTGACTGGTTCTGCCCTGTCTGCAGCGAAACCAGTTCACCCGCACACAGAGTCATTTGCTGCACAGGCACCCGATTATTCCAGCCCTGCGCAATGCCATTGGTCACACACCAGTCAACCTGTTTCAGCTTCTCTGCCGGTTCACGTAAAGGACCTGCGGGAAGACAACGACCGTTTCCCAGCTGCCTTTCCCCATCCAGCACCACAATTTCCAGATCCCGGGGTAAGCTATAGTGCTGCAGCCCGTCATCACTGATAACCACATCACAGGATTGACTCTCCAGCAGATATTTCAGTCCCTGCAGGCGGTTGGGATCAATCACAACCGGTACCCCGGTCATGCGGGCCAGCATTAACGGCTCATCACCCGCTTCGGAAGCATCATCAGCAGCGGTTACCAGTCGAGGGTATTGTTCGGTCTGGCTGCCATAGCCTCTGGAGATAATGCCCGGTGCCAGCCCCTGCTGCTTCAGCTGCGCCACCAGCGCGGCAACAAACGGCGTCTTGCCGGTTCCGCCAACAGTAATATTGCCCACCACAACAACGGGAACAGGCGGTCTATATTGGTTATCTCGTTCCGCCAGATACTTGCGGTACCGGCGCCTTGCTACAAAAGCAGTCAGCCAGCCCAGCGGAGCCAGCAAAATGATCCACCAGGCGCCCTGATACCAGCCGCGCAGAATAAGCTGTTCAATCTGTTTCATGAACCCGAAAACATCTTTCCTTCGATCACTACCCGTCTTCTCCTGAAGGCTTGCGGGTGGTCATACTGATATGGACAAAGCCAAGCTGCCCCGCCATATCCATCGCTGTCACCACAGCCTGATAGGGGGCGGTGGCATCAGCAGTAATAATCAGTGGCAAGGTATTGTCATTACCGGAAGCTGATTCAATGGCTGCCTTCAGGGTTGTATCTTTACTATTGACCAGCGCCCTGCCATTCACTGCAAAGTCGCCACTGCGACCAATAACAATTTCAACCTGTTTTGGCTCACGCTGGGCTTCCTGTCCGGACGCCTGGGGCAAATCAATGCTTAACTGGGTTTCCCGGGTAAATGTGGTACTGACCATAAAGAAGATCAGCAGCAGGAATACCACATCGATCAGCGGGGTCAGGTTGATATTGACTTCCTGCTGCACCTGTCGCCGGAACTTCATGAGTGAGCCCCATGGCCAGAAGCCTGATGGTCACCCCCTTCTGTATCAATCCCCTTGGCACCTTCTGCCCGGCGTTCACCCTGCACCACTTCTACCAGTCGGGTCGCATCCTGCTCCATGGTAACGACAAGTTCTTCAACCCGGCGGACGAAAAAGCGATGAAAAAACAGTGCAGGAATCGCTACGGTCAAGCCTGCAGCCGTAGTAATCAGCGCCTCGGATATACCCCCTGCCAGTATCTGGGCATTACCTGTTCCCTGTAGCATGATGGCAGTGAAGACCTTGATCATACCGATCACTGTGCCCAGCAAACCCAGCAATGGAGCTACAGCAGCAATAGTACCCAGGGTATTCAGGTAACGTTCAAGGTCATGGATCACCTTGCTGGCGGTTTCCTGAATACTCTCTTTCATAATCTCACGGCCGTAGCGAGCATTACCCAGGCCGGCTGCCAGAATTTCACCCAGCGGAGAGCCATCACGCAGCGTCTGCAACTGCTGCTGATTCATGCGACGATGCTTTACTGTTTCCCAGACTCTGGACAGCAAGTCCCGGGGAGCGATCCGGTTCGCGCGCAAGGTCCACATACGCTCGATGACAATTGCCGTGGCAATCACCGAGCAGAGAATAATTGGCAGCATCAGCCAGCCACCGGATTGTACGATTTGCAGCACTGAGTTGTACTCTCCCTAATATTGAAACCATTCCCTGGTGATATTCCTCAGAACACGATTCTGATCTGAACCGTTCTCTTGTCCTGCAGGAAATCCAATATTGAACTGTCACTACCCACATCCGGCAAAACAGGCAGCATTATAATAAAACCAGAAAATCAGACTCTAACATATTAATCCGGATTTCCGTATGAGCTGCGGCAATCAGCCATTATTTTTGACGGGCACTCTACTCTCTTGGCCCGGAGTGCATCTTTTATCTGTGAAACCCTGCGCCTTCCACCAGAGACGATCCATCGCAAACCGGTAACTTTTCACTGAAATCTGATTATTTTCCAGGCTCACCTCCAGCGACCCGAGATCTGCAGACTTCATCACACAGATATTCCGTTCACTCATTCTATCCATTACCGTCGTAGCGGGATGCCTGAAGCGATTCCGGTACCCGGCAGAAACCAGTGCCAGCTGCGGCTGAAGCTGATCCAGAAACTCATCGGATGATGACGTCTTACTGCCATGATGCGGCACTGTGATGACTTTCGCCTTCAAATCCGGATAGCTGTTTACCAGCCACCTTTCCTGCCGGCGGGTAATATCACCGGTTAGCAATATATTACCGCTCCCTGTCTCTACCAGCAGTACACAGGAACGGTCATTAGCTATACCTTCTGCCTTGCCAGACAAAATACGAAAACTGACACCATCCCACTCCCAGCTTTGTCCCGGCATACATTGGCGGGATGCTATTCGTTGAGGCAGTAATTCCGGCATACCCGCTAAAATCTGAACAGGCTTTAAAGCATTACAGATAGCGTCCACACCACCACTGTGGTCCCGGTCACCATGGGACACGATCAGCATATCCAGGTCACGTTGCCTGACTGATGCCAAATACGGTAGAACAACTGCATCTGCTGCCGTAAAACTGTCACTGAAACGATCACCGGTGTCATAAAGCAGTGCATGATTTCTGGTCTGAAGAGCCAAAGCGAGCCCCTGCCCTACATCCAGCTGAGTCAGGCGTACTCCGCCATGTTCGGGGCGTTGCAGTGAAGGAAGCAACCAGGGCAGAAAGAATATCCATGCAATCCAGCGCAACCCCGAACCTGCCGGCAGCAGTAACAGTAAGCTACCCGCCAGGGCACAGATCATTGCCGTTAAACCAGGCATTGGCAGTGATGCCCCCGAGCACAAGTCGCTGGCGCAGTACTCAAGCCAACCAAATCCGATATTCAGGATTTCAGCCAGCAACAGCAGTCCGGAGCTGATATCGACAGGCAGTACACTCTGCAGAAAAGCCCAGAGCAATAGCAAGGGAACAAAAACCAGTCCAATCAGGGGAATGGCGACAAGATTGATCAAAGGCGATATAAGGGAAACCGGCTGCATATTTGTAGCCAGCAGGGATGTTAGAGCAATGAAAACAAGTAGTTGAGGATATAACCAGCCTGATTTGAAACCCGGCCGCCCCGAGAGTCCCAGCAGCAACGCCGCGACAGCCACAAACGAATACCAGAATCCGCAACAGGTAAATGCCAGCGGATCAATTGCCAGTACCAGACAAAAGGCCACCAGCAACAGGGTTGAAGGCCTGAACTCAAGCCCGGTGATTTTCCCTGACAAGGCAACAGCCAGCATAATCAAGGCACGTTGTACCGGCAGCCCCATCCCGGCTATCAGCGCATAACCCACTGCCAGCACCAGTCCGACCAAAGCACCCAGACGAGGCAACGGCATAAAGCCCGGGCAGAGCCCCAGCCGAAACAATAAAGCGGTGAAGCCATATCCCAACGCAGCAAGCAGCGCGATATGCAGCCCCGAAATAACAACCAGATGAGCGGTTCCGGTTTTACCCAACACTTCCCACTGCTCTGCACTAATATCCTGCCGGTCGCCAGTCAGCAAGGCTCTCAGCAAGCCACCTGCCGGCTGCGGTATATCGATGAACCACTGGCCCATGTGTTGCCGGATACGCGGAAGGGCAAACCTGAATGACTCACTGGCTCCAACCACTTGCCCCTGAACAACATAACCGGTTGCCAGAACACCTTCGCGCAGCATTCGGGCTTCATAATCCATTGCTCCCGGGCTGGCAAAACCATGAACCCGCCGTAACTTGACGGTCAGTTGCAGAAAGTCACCGGGGTACAAAGCAGGTGCTTCATACCAATTCAGGAGGGTAATACCTGACCATTGCTCACCCTGCTCACCCTGAGCAGCTTCTGCATGGAAAAGAAACCGGGCTTTATCACCCTGCCAGCGAGGTACATCAAGCACGGTACCAGACACATTCAGGGATACAGCTTCCAGTGACTCCGGCAACAGCCGACTGAAATATTCATTACTGCATGAAACGACACGGTGCAGTCCCAAAAAATAACATAGAATTATCATTAGACCTTGGAACCTGAACCGCGATGGCAGCGTCAAAATAATCAGGCAGGCAGAAAGCGGCAACCAGGGCAGAAGTTCTTCAACTGATCTTACTGTCGAAGCAGATAATATCGCAGCAGACAAAATACCAAGGGAAAATGCCAACATCCCTGCACGCATAGATGGACTGACTCCGGTAAAAATACTGTGCTGTGTGCTATTTTCCGCACACCATTAGTGTTTCTGTTCAGGCACGGGCATAATAGCTCGCCTTCAGCCTGTCCGCCGGACAATACAGGGTTTCAGGATTTAGCCGACAGAAAGATTCATGGCAAAGAAACTGATCAAGCGCTATATGCCGGATCCGGAAAAAATCAGGGGCCACAAGTCTCTGCGTTTTCTGGGTCGCTTTCTACATGATGCCAACTTGTGGCACTTTAACCGCCGGTCAGTTGCCAGCGCTTTTTTTCTCGGGATTTTTACCGCCTTTATCCCTATTCCTTTTCAGATGGTGGTTGCCGCGGTGCTGGCACTGGTCTTCCGGGCCAATGTTGCGCTCTCGGTTGCACTGGTCTGGATTACCAATCCGCTCACCATGCCCCCCATGTTCTACTTTACCTACAAGGTAGGCTGCCTGTTGCTCAACACGCCAGTGAATGAGGCAGGATTTGAAATGTCACTTGACTGGCTGACCACCGGGCTGCAGCATATCTGGAAACCCCTGTATCTGGGGTCGATTGTATGCGGGCTGATTTTCGGCAGCCTGAGTTATGTCCTGATCCGCGTTTACTGGCGCATTCATGTCATACGCAGCTGGCGGGCCCGCATCAATAAACGTTTCAGGGACTCCGCCCCGTGCAGCAAGCACTCGCGTAAATCCCACTGAAGCAGGTTTTGATCGTTATACCCGCCTGCGGTATACCCATTTCACGGTAGATTTGTTATGAGCTACAAAGGCTATGCCGGGCGTCGCCGCGTACAGAAGCAACAGGGACGCGGCACCCTGCAGAGCGTCACCACCGAAGGTCCGTTCAACGACTGGCTGGGGATGCCGGAATACTATATTCACACCCTCACGGTAGAAGACACTGAGTATCAGTATCTGACCGGAGATAAAACACTGGATGTCTCGGAAGGTGACTACATTTGCTTCCGCTTCCAGGAGAAAGGTAAACAACTGCGGATAGACAAACGTTCACTGGGGATTGCTATTGATCCGGCGACGTTTCAGCAGGGTTAAAAAGTCTTAAGTTCATGGGGGTACTGTTTATTCAATACCCCATATTTAAATGTGAATCCTTCAAGTAATCCACTACAGAAAAAAACAATCAAATTTCTTCTTGCCTGCTATTTATAACATTACCTTCTTTATTTAAAAGGAAAGAGTTGGTAATGAAAAAACCTACCCATAGATATTATGTGCGAAGTTTTGATTTCTTATTAGCTCTAATCATCTTACTTCCCTGTGAATGTGCAGCGATGACCTTTGATCACGATTTATTCCCGTGGCAAGAAAAAATAACACTAGAAGAAAATGAATCTCCATGTTTTTCTTTGTCCTTTACCAAACCAAAAAACAAGAAAAAAACGACTATTACTGCTGCTTTTACTAATCCAAAAGATGCACCTTCACGACTGAAGAGAACATGTAGCCTTCCTGAAAAATTCACTTTATACCCAGACTCTCCTTTCATGGTAGATCAAGAGCACGACGATTCTGAATCAATACCTAATTTGATATTTTTGTCTCATTGCATACTTCTATACCTTAACCCTGACTTTACCAGTGAAAGCAGAGAGCACGGAGCTTTATGGGATTTTTTATTATCATCAAGCTTATATATGCCTGAAAAGACAAAAATAATTATCATGAATAGAACAGCAGCAACAAATCCATTATCCAAGGCTGAGCATGGAATTAAAACTACTATAGAAGTTATACTTCCGGAGATGTCTGCATTTTTAGAAGCCCGATTTCATTATGAATATTCTGAAAATACAGAAATAAAAAGCAAGATGTTTGTTTTAAAAAAACAACCAGGAGAAATGAGGGCTTTGTTAGTTTTAGCAGCAACCCGGGGAGAGCTAACAACAGAGTACAAACCGGAAGAAGACCTCAGCGACAAGCCAGTCCTCACAATACCTTTCGAGGAAGAGCTTGAGGGGGGAAATTATATGGATAGAGGAGGCATCAGAAGTAGTCGCAAAGAGTGGCAACTACATAATTACACGACATATCGTTCAACAAGCCCAACCCCTGGCTGCTGTGGCATATTCTCTATTCATCGTTAAAACAACTAGCCTCTCTCATATCATGAGAGAGGCTAGTTAAAAGACTATGATAATGCCAAGCTACCTTCAGATAACCGATAAACATCATCCATCGTTTTGGCAAACTCCATATCATGAGTCACAACAATAAAACTGGTCGCAACTTCCTGAGTCAAGGCCACCAGCACCTCATGCACTTTCTCAGCAGTATGCGGATCCAGATTCCCTGTAGGTTCATCCATCAAAACCAGTGAAGGTTTTCCTACCAGAGCACGGGCAATAGCAACCCGCTGACGCTCACCGCCGGAAAGCTCTGCCGGGCGGTGTTTGATCCGGTGCCCAAGTCCAACCTGCTCCAACAGCTCAACAGAGCGGCGCTGCGCTTCTTTCACACTGAGTTCTTTTCTGATCAGCAACGGCATGGCCACATTTTCCAGTGCGGAAAACTCGGGCAACAGGTGATGGAACTGATATACAAATCCAAGGTTTCGGTTGCGTAGCCTGGCTCGTGCGGTTTCATTCAGAGAAGAAAGCTCTTCACCCTGTAACAGAACACTACCGGAGGTCGGTGAATCCAGGCCGGCAAGAATATTCAGCAGTGTAGTTTTACCTGAACCGGAGCTACCGACAATCGCCAGTCGCTGCCGGGGCTGAACTTCCAGATTAACATCGCTCAGCACCTGAACCGTTTCAGGGCCTTCTTCGTAAGTCTTGGCCACATTACTGCAAACCAGTACCGGACCTTGTTCTTCAGCATTACTCAAAACGGTATTACTCATAACGCAGCGCCTCCGCCGGCTGGGTACGGGAAGCGCGCCAGGCCGGGTACAGCGTGGCAATAAACGACAAAATCAAACCGGCAACACTGATCAACGCCACATCAGGCCACTGTAACTGGGAAGGCAGGTAGCTGATAAAGTACACATTCGGATTAAGGAACTGGACACCCAGCATTTTTTCCATCGCGGCGACAATTGCTGAAACATTCCATGCACCCAGCACACCCAGAATAACGCCCGATACGGTACCGGTAACCCCTATCAGAGTCCCTTGCACCATAAACACCTGCATTACCTGCATTGGTGTCAGGCCGTAGGTACGCAGAATGGCAATATCGGCCTGTTTGTCAGTTACCACCATTACCAGCGTGGAGACAATGTTGAACGCTGCTACAGCAACAATAATGGTCAACAGCAGCCCCACCATGGTTTTTTCCATCTGAATAGCCTGGAACAACTGACCATGGGTTCGGGTCCAGTCACTGATGTAATAACGGCCATAGAGTTTGTTGGCAAACTGCCAGACCAGTTTCGGCGCCTCAAACAGATCTGCCGTTTCCAGTCGGATCCCCTCTACGCTGTCTTTGGGCAAACGCTTGAAGCGAGCCGCATCCTGAATATTGATATACCCCAGATTGGCATCCAGATCAGCACCTACCCCGAACAGGCCAACAACCGTAAAACGCTTCAGGCGAGGAAATACACCGGCAGGATTAACCGATGCCTCGGGCAAGACCA
Source organism: Spongorhabdus nitratireducens (assembly GCA_947387575.1). Taxonomy (GTDB): domain Bacteria; phylum Pseudomonadota; class Gammaproteobacteria; order Pseudomonadales; family Endozoicomonadaceae; genus CANDOC01. The sequence goes on along the minus strand of CANDOC010000006.1, from coordinate 318,170 downwards.
TAGTGACCTTATCGCCCATCCTCGCTCCCAGCTGGGCGGCAAGAATCTCTCCCAGCACAATGCCAAACTCTCCCGGCTCAAGATTCTCCAGTGAGCCGGCTTTCATGTTCTCATCAACAATGGAAACCTTCGCCTCCATAGCCGGATCAATACCATTGACCAGAGCTCCTTTGACCGCGCCACGATAGGTCAACATGGCCTGGGCATTAACAAAGGGCGCGGCTCCCACAAAGCCGGGTTCACCATCAACCTGATCGATCAGCTCCTGCCAGTTACTCATGGAGCCAGCAGCATCCGTCAGCGTTGCATGGGGCACCATGCCCAGCACCCGCTGCTTGAGCTCACGGTCAAAGCCATTCATCACCGAAAGCACAATAATCAGCACCGCAACACCGAGCGTCATACCCAGCATCGATGTCAGCGAAATAAACGAAATAAAATGGTTGCGCCGCTTTGCACGGGTGTAGCGCAAGCCAATAAAAAAGGCCAGAGGTCTGAACATCAACGAGTTCCGAGAGGTTTTATAGATATGTTCGGCTTCAATGATCGCAAACGTGCAGGGGGATGACAAACCAAAGCCGCTTGAAGCGGCTTTTTTGTCGGTTATTGAGTTGCAGTCTTTACCTGATAGGCTTTGGTTCCCCATAGAGGAACTGTCGACAAGCTGTGCTTGTAACTGCCTGACGTCTCTTTGGTCGAGTACGACACATACAGCAGTGTCTGGTTTTTAGCATCAAAGATACGTCGAATCTTCATCGTCTTGAAAAAGATGCTTTTCGACTTTTTGAAGACAACTTCTCCTGAATCAGAACGGTCGATACTGGCTATCATTTCAGGCGTAATCTCACCGGTTTGGCGACAAGAGATAGAGGAGTCAGAAGGATCTGACATACTCAGATTGTCCTCAATACTCGCTACATGGCACGTCACACCAGGAACTTTGGGATCAGTCAGTACATTCAGTTTGATATCCTTGGTAGTAAACATCCCCAAAGAAACATCACCTACTTCATCACTACCGCAACCGGTCAGTAGAAGCGTAAGACCAAGGACAGAAAGTAGTTTTTTAGTCATGTGAAACAATCAGGCTGATATTCAGATGCAGATAATGCCAAAAAGATAATTATTTTTCTTGCCACGATTCAGAGCTACCCCTGACGGGGTAGCTACTTTGCATACTTAACGCTTGTGATGAATCCGGAAACAACAGTGAATCCCCGGACGACGCTGGAAGTCCTTATCAATGGTTGCAGCGCTGATATCTTCTACCTCAAACTCTTCAGCAACAGCAGGATCCAGCTTGAACTTGCGGTAATTGTTGGAGAAATACAGCACACCACCCGGCGCAAGCAGTTTCATTGCCTGACGCACCAGTCGAATATGGTCGTCCTGAATGTCCAGTACACCACGCATCTTGGCTGAATTGGAGAAGGTTGGCGGATCCATAAAGATCAGATCATAGCGGCCGGTTTCAACCGCCTTGCTGCGTGGGTTCTTCTCACCGGAAGCTTCCTCCAGCCAGCGCAGGCAATCAGCTTCGATCAGTCGATGCTTTGGTCCCATGCCATTCAGTTCAAAGTTCTTTCTGGCCCAACCCAGGTAGGTTTTGGACATATCGACACTGGTGGTTGTTACCGCACCACCATGAGCAGCATGAACCGAAGTGCTGGCGGTATAGCAGAACAGATTCAGCATCCGCTTGCCTTTGGCTTCCTGCTGAATCCGCAGTCTTACCGGACGATGGTCAAGGAACAGGCCGGTATCAAGATAATCGGTCAGATTAACCAGTAAACGACATCCACCTTCGTTGACTTCCAGCATCTGCCCCTGTTCGGACTGGCGACGGTACTGGCTATCACCCTTCTGTCGTTCACGGCGTTTCAGCACCACGTTTTGCTGGGGAATATCCAGTACTACCGGGATCGCGGAAATAACTTCGTGCAGTCGCTCAGTTGCCTTGCGCTCATCAATTGAAGCCGGTGCCCGGTATTCCTGCACATGCACCTGATCATTATAAAGATCAATCGCTACGGCATATTCAGGCATATCTGCATCATAAATCCGGTAACAGCTGATCTGCTCCTTACGTGCCCATTTGCCCAGCAGACGCAGGTTCTTGCGCAACCGGTTGGCAAACATTTCTGCACCGGCAGACAAGGGTGCGCGATTTTCATTGGCCTTTTCAGCGGATTCTTTACCGGCTTCAGCTTTCGCTTTCACCAGCCACGGGTCTTCAACCTTCAATCGCAGCAGCTGGCAAGCCAGAGTGCCGTTAAACAGGTTATAGCGGTTATGGGCCCGAATCCCCATATTACGACCCAGTTCCGGAGAACCGGTGAAAATACCCGCTTCCCAGCCCGGACAGTCACGGCGTAATACATCACCCAGATTACGATAGAGATAGATAACCGACGCCTGATCTCCCAGACGTTCACCGTACGGAGGGTTGGTCAGTACCAGACCTTTTTCAGCCTTCAGCCCATCCAGCGAGAAGTGTTGCAGATCACGGTTTTCAAACTGGATAAAGCGCTTCAGCCCGGCTCTCTCCGCATTAGCTTTGGCCTGCTGAATAACACGACGATCCGCATCAAAACCACGAACGACATTATCAAACTGTTCCAGCCCTTCCTGCCGGCGCTGACGAGCCTCTTCCATCAGATCACGCCATATTTTGGGAACATGACCGGGCCAGCGCTCAAAGCCAAATCGCATCCGCAACAGTCCCGGGGCAATATCAGCTGCCATCATGACCGCTTCAGTCAGCAGGGTACCGGAGCCACACAGGGGGTCGATTAGCGGCGCACCTTCCTGTGCCAGTCGAGGCCATTCGCTACGAACCAGAATCGCTGCGGCCAGGTTTTCTTTCAGCGCCGCTTTACCGACCTGCTGTCGATAACCACGTTCATGCAGGCTGCCGCCACTGAGATCCAGCGACAGGCTTAGTTTACCTTTGGACAGGTGGGCGTGAATCCGAATATCCGGTCGGTCAGTGCTTACGGTAGGACGTGCACCTTCACTGTCACGCATCCGGTCAACCACACCGTCTTTTATCTTCTGGGCACCAAACCCGGTGTGGCGGATATTTTTATCGGTACCAATAAAATCAACGCAGAAACGGCCGTCCAGTTCCAGGTGGTCATACCAGTCAATGGCTTTCACCTGCTCATACATATGATCAGCGTCGTTAATCTCGAAACGGGCCAGACGCAGCAGCACCCGGTTGCCCAGTCTGGACCAGAGGCAGATTCGATAAGCTGTTTCTAAAGGCCCCCGGAATGACACACCGGCAACCGTTTCCCGGACATCCTCCGCTCCCAGCGCTGTTAGTTCCTGCGCCAGCAGCGACTCGACGTTTTTCGGACAGCTGACAAAAAAGTCATACATGGTCTGATAGGTTTGCAAAATCAACTCCGGGAAGGGGCTGTGGCGTTAATAACAGCCTTGGGCGAAAGACATATCTTTTCATCACCACGAAGATGAAAAGATATTCATTGTAAAAAAGGCTGCGCATTCTGCCGCGCCCCTTCGCTTTACGCAAGACATTCAACCGGCTCTGAGGCTTGTCGTACAGCACCTCAAAGAACCTCTGTGGATATCAGGCTATATCTTTATGCTCAAAAGTTACTCGACAGCAGCCTGTCAGTCATTTAGAAATTTATAGTGTAGGGCTTAAAGCCCTGACTGTTGTGATTGAAGCATGAAAGCTTCGGTCAGTTAGAGGTCATAAACATGATGAAAACACAGAAAAGAGACAAATCAGAACGAGCCTACACGAAGGGATATCAAGCTGGATCCCTCGGCCGGTCACAGGATTTGTGCCCCCACGAAACTGAAGCCCCGCGTCAGGCCTGGATGGCTGGCTGGCGTCAGGGCCGAATTGATCAGTGGGAGGGTTTTACCGGTGTTGAATCAGTGACAAGCCACGGAAAGGTCAATCACTGGTAACCGATACCTGTTCTGTTAACTTCTGATTGCCCCGCCGCAACGGCGGGTTTTTCTTGCCAGTTACTGTTTCCAACCTCGTTACTCTTCCGGGCTTTGCTCGACCTTATGCGCTTCCGGCTTCACTTCACTGTCAGTTTTCACCTCTGACTTCATGCAGGCTGTAATCGCATCCACCGCTTCACCAACCAGTTCCGGCCCCTTGAATACAAAGCCACTGTAAATCTGAACCAGGCTGGCTCCAGCCTGATACTTGGCTGCGGCACTGGTACCATCAACAATACCACCGACACCAATAACGGGCATTTTACCGGCCAGCCGTTCTGCCAGCTTGCGCACAATTTCAGTGGAATGTTCTGTGAGTGGAGCACCACTCAGGCCACCCGCTTCACAGGCATGCTCATGTCCGCTGACGGGATCTCTTTCAAGGGTGGTATTGGTTGCAACCACACCGTCGATCTCTGCCAGCAGCAACGCATCGGCGACTTCATATAACTCTTCGTCAGTCATATCAGGAGCAATTTTGATCATAACCGGCACATAGCGGTCATGCTTCTGCTCCAACTGCTTCTGTTCTTGTTTCAGGGTTGCCAGCAGTTCTTTCAGCATATCGCCAAACTGAAGGTTACGCAGGCCGGGAGTATTCGGTGAAGACAGGTTGACCGTGACATAATCAGCGACCGGATAGACCTTATGCAGACAAATCACGTAGTCGTCTACGGCCTTCTCAACCGGGGTATCCAGATTCTTGCCGATATTGATACCCAGCACACCACGATAGTTACTGCGTTTAACATTACGAACCAGATGGTCAACGCCCATATTGTTGAAGCCCATCCGGTTAATGATGGCTTCATGTTCTACCAGTCGGAAAAGACGTGGCTTGGGATTACCAGGCTGAGGACGGGGAGTGACGGTACCCAGTTCCAGAAAACCAAAACCCAGCTCGCCCAGCGCATCAATATGATCACCGTTTTTGTCCAGACCAGCAGCCAGACCAACAGGATTGGGGAATTTCAGCCCCATGACTTCGACAGGCTGATCGGGAACGGGAGTATTTAGAAAACTGGCCAGTTTCAGTCTTGACGCTGCACTGAGCAGATCAAGCGTCAGTTCGTGAGCCGTTTCGGCAGGCATTTTGAACAGAAGGTTTCGGGCCAGACGGTACATCGGAACTCCTCGAAAAGGCTGCACGGAAATGAACGGGCGTATTATACCCGCCACCTCCATGCTGTACAGCGCTACGATCGTTCAATCACGCCTTCAAACACGCGCCCAAAGCATGTGTTCAAGGCACGCGGTCAGAACGAGTGCAATACAGGATCACACAGGGTCATGGTGGACGATAATATCTGCCCCCGGCATATACTGCAGAATCGCCTCCTCAACCTGATCACTGAGATCATGAGCCTGCTGCACACTGATACTGCCTGGCACATCCAGATGCAGCTGAATAATCGGTTGGGTACCGGAGCGACGGGTACGCAGCTCATGCACGCCTTCCACTCCGGGAACGGCCTGCGCCAATCGTTCTATTTCTGTTTCATCTTCTTCCGGCAGACTACGATCCATCAGGTTCTGAATTGCTTCCCAGCCAATCTCTTTGACCCCGTACATCATATAAAGCCCGATAAGTAGCGCGAACAGCGCATCCATATCGGGATAGCCCCAGGATGAAAGCACCAGTGCAGCAACAACCGTCAGGTTGGTAATGATATCCACCCGGTAATGCATCGAGTCGGCCTGAATCGCCACCGAACCGGTTCTGCGCACAGCCTCACGCTGAATCATCAACAGAATCATGGTGGCGACAATGGAGAACACCATTACACCCATGGCCAGGTTTTCATTGTGTACTGCAGGACCACTGATAAATCCATCGACTACCTGAAACAGCAGCATGATGGAGGAACCACTTATAAAAGCAGCCTGGGCCAGTGCTGCCAGCTGTTCTGCTTTACCATGGCCAAAGCGGTGCTCCTTGTCTGCGGGCTGGAGGGCAATCTGGATAGCGACCAGCGTCAAAATGGAGCTGCCAGCATCCAGCAATGAGTCCAGCAGTGTTGCCATCACACTGAGCGACCCGGTCATAAACCAGGCCACCAGCTTAACCGCAATCAGCAGAACTGCGGTGGTGACTGAAGCAATAGAGGCAAACCGGATCCAGCGTTTCTGGTCCGGGTTATAGTGCACACGGTCATTATTTTCGATCATGAAATATGGACATCCTGACTGATGTTACATCCCTGTCGGTGTAATCGAACCACCAAATACTGCTGAAGGAAAATTGGTGTTTAATTATATCGCCGCCATTTATGTGCTTACTGGCCCGCACGTACCTGTTGCAGGACTTCACACAGACGGGTAGCTCCGGTCAAAAGTCGGGGGGTTTGCCTGACCAGCAGATCCGGATCAATAAAATATAACCGGTTATTTTTGACCGCCTGCAGATCAGCCCACTGCTGCCAGTATGCCATAAAGGCTTGCTGGTTGTGATCAGTCGTCACTATCAACTCGGGCTGCCTGTTCAGTATCGATTCCAGTGTGACATGAGGCCAGCCCTGACCAACATCCTGAAAAATATTCTGACCGCCGCACAGCTCAACCGATTGGTTAATAAACGAACCTTTCCCTATACTAATCAGTGGGTTATGCGATATTTCCAGAAACAGCTTTACCGGCGCTCTGGATTGATACGTTTCTGTCAGACGGGAAAAGCCCGCCAGCAGTTCATTCGCCACCCGGTCGCCCTGCTCCGACTTGCCAAGCAATTTGCCAATGCGTCGCAGATCAGCAGCCACCCCCTCGTATCCCTGGGGGTCGGAGGGCTCTAGTCTGATTCCGAACTGACGCAACTGCTCAATCAACTGCGGTGAATTACCTGAAGGCCAGTAAAACACCAGATCAGGACGCAGTGCCGCAATCTTTTCAATACTCAGCGTTGGCCCCTTACCCACTCGAGGTAATTCAAGCGCCTCTGCTGGATAGTCACTAGACTCGACGGTGCCAACTAACAGATCACCGGCACCGACCGCATAAACCAGCTCCGTGGTATGAGGTGACAGGGTAATCACTCGCAGAGGGGCCGAAGCCGATAACGCCGGAATGGAAAAGCACAGACCAAATAAAACCGGCAGCCATGCCATCAGTTGTCTGATAAGTATCATCTCAGGCAATGCTGCTGATCTGTCGACACTGCTGAATAAAGCTTTCAAGTTGCTGCTGGTCAAAAGGCCAGCCCAGCTCAGCACCGGAAGCTTCATCCTTTAATACAGGAATACGCACTGCATACTGCTCCATCAGTTCGTCACTGTCGGCAATATCTTCAACCGCACAGGCAAAGCTGCCAAAGCTGGGTGAACGGGTGATAACGGCCTCGGCCAGTTCACACAAATGACACCCTTCGGTGGAATAAAGAATAAAAGTCTGCATTAAACGCTCAACTTTTCAGTTTAGAGATAGAAAGTTGATTTATAATTACTTTCAGGACTAACAACAATAGTCCCGGCTTGTTAATAACACTTGCTTATAAAGAATGAACACAAGCCACTGAACGTAAAGAAATTTTATTCCGGATGGATGAAATTTCTCCCAGGGTAAATATAAATCATACCAAGATGCCGTCCTGATACGAGGCCCCGAATGGACTTCACTTTTTTTAACCAGCTGCTGATTATCCTGTCCCTGTCGGTAATCTGTATTGCGCTGTTTTACCGTGTCCGGTTGCCGGACACCCTGAGCTATCTTGCCGTCGGCATTATTCTTGGACCGTCGCTCACCGGTGTTATCGAGAGCGATTTTGATATTTCGCTGCTGGCCGAGATCGGGGTGGTGTTCCTGCTGTTCACCCTGGGGCTGGAGTTCTCAATCGCCAAGATGGTGGCCCTGCGCCAGGTTGTATTCGGCCTTGGCGGGCTGCAGGTACTGGTGGCCACGTTATTTATCTCGGGCATAGCCATTGCTATTGGGTTGCCTCCCACAACGGCGGTTGTGGTGGGCGCAGGACTTTCACTCTCCTCAACCGCCATCGTATCGCGGGAACTGTCACAGCGTAATGAGATTATTCAGCCTCATGGTCAGCTCGCTATCGGCGTCTTACTGTTTCAGGATATCGCCGCAGTTCTGTTCCTTATTCTGATTCCTGCTCTTGCCGGTACCGACAGCCATATTTTGCTACCAATTGGCATGGCACTGCTGAAAGGTACCCTGCTGGTTGTGGTCATGATGCTGATTGGTAAATGGGTGCTGCCTGCCGTATTCCACGAAATTGCCCAGGTTCGCTCCCAGGAGCTGTTTGTCCTGAGTGCGATTGTGACTGCTCTGCTGGCAGCCTGGGTGACTCATGTACTGGATCTGTCGATGGCACTGGGTGGTTTTGTTGCCGGGATGATGCTGGGGGAAAGTCATTACCGTCACCAGATTGAGGCTGATATCCGTCCATTCCGGGATATTCTGCTGGGCCTGTTCTTTGTCTCTGTCGGTCTGATGATTGATGTCAACGACTTTGCCGGCAATATTCACTGGGTACTGCTGGCTTCTGCCGGACTGATTCTGTTCAAGCTGGGGCTTATTTTCACCCTCGGCAAACTAATGGGGCACAAGCGAAGTAATACTTTCAGAGCTGCGCTGGCACTGGCTCAGGCCGGAGAATTCAGTCTGGCACTGATGGCACTGGCTTCCCAGTATGATCTGGTGAGTGATGAAATATCATCAATTGTGCTGGCGGTCACCATTATCTCGATGACCATGACACCGTTGCTGATTCGTTTCTCACCCCAGTTAACGCGTAAGGTCTTTGGTAACAAGGAACAGGTGTTTACCAGTCAGGAAATGATGGAACAGGCCTGCGGCCATGTTGAGGGTCATACCCTGATCTGTGGTTTCGGTCGGGTTGGACAGGCCGTCAGCCGGATTCTCTCCCAAGAGCAGCTGGGCTGGATTGCAATTGATGACGACCCGCTTCATGTGCGAGAAGCTACCAGAGCTGGCGAACCGGTCTTTTACGGTGACTGCCGTCGGGCCGATATGCTGCTGGGACTGGGACTAAAGCGAGCCAGATTGGTGGTACTCTGCATCAACAGCAGCAAAGAAGTTAAGAATGTGCTGGCAATGATTCGGGAACACAGTGTTGATGTACCGGTTCTGGTAAGAACCCGTGATGACTCCCATCTGGATGAACTGATGGAAATGGGGGCAACCAACGTTATTCCGGAAGTGCTGGAGTCCAGTCTGCAAATTGCCGGTCATGTACTGATGCACCTGGGACAGGATCCCGCCGTGGTACGTAACAAGATTCAGCATGTCCGGGCAGAACGCTATCAGACCGTAAACGCCTGCTATCTGGGTCAGACCGAACCGCTGTTTGACCAGTCCGGTCAGCCGCGCAGCCTGCTGCACGGTATTCCGGTCAGCCGCAAGGCCTGGTGTCATGGCAAGAAGCTTAGCGAGATCGATCTGGACTACACCGGAGTGACACTCGATACCGTAAAACGTCTGAGCCGAACGATGTCTGATCCACTGGATCAGGTACTGCAGGAAAACGATATCATTCTGGTGCGCGGTGACGGCGAACAGGTCGAGCATGCGGAAAGCCTACTGCTGACTGGCAAATAACGTTCTCATCTAAAGCCACGCTAAAAGCCCGGGACATTGGCATATGTTCCGGGCTTTTGTGTTAATGAATGTGTTAAGATGCCCGCCTTTCACTTACCAGATCAAGCTGAAGTAAATGTCTGAATACAACACAGTTGAAGAAAAAGTAAGCTACGGCATCGGCCGCCAGATGGGCGACCAGCTGTCCTCCACTCCGATCAAAGGTCTGTCCATCGACGCGGTACTGGCCGGTCTGGCTGACTCTCTGAACGGTGCCGAGAGCGCTGTTGAGCACACTGCCCTGCAAGCTGCATTCAATGAAATGCACGAGCGCATTCAGGCTGAAGAAGCTGAACGTGCCAAGGAAATGAGCGCTGAAGGCGAGAAGTTCCTGGCTGAAAACGCCCAGCGTGAAGATATTGTTGTGACCGAATCCGGTCTGCAGTACGAAATCATCACTGCCGGTGAAGGCGACAAGCCGACTGCTACCTCCAAGGTACGCACCCACTACCACGGCACTCTGGTCGACGGTACTGTATTTGACAGCTCCGTAGAGCGTAACCAGCCTGCTGAATTCCCGGTAAATGGCGTAATCGCCGGCTGGACCGAAGCGCTGCAGATGATGCCGGTTGGTTCCAAGTGGCGTCTGTATGTACCGCACAACCTGGCTTACGGTGAGCGCGGTGCCGGCGGTGCGATTGCTCCGTACTCCACTCTGATCTTTGATGTCGAGCTGCTGGATATCGTAGCCTGATCATGACTGATCGCTGAGAAGCTTTCATGGGCTTCTCAGCTTTTTTGCCCATGTCTTCCGCCTCTTCACTGTCGTCTGGCCTGTTAATCCCCTGCTGCTGAACTAACTTTCTTCCGGTGTGCTTTTCGCACAGCAGTCATTCTTTACCGAACGGAAGAAATCATGTTTCAAAAAATACTGCCTCCCCCACGCCAACTTGTTACTGATTTATCCCGCAATACCCACTGGACTGAACGCCGTTGGTGGCAGGGTATTCTGATGGCTACGCTGTCAGCAATGCCGGTTTGCTCCCAAGCCACAACCGGGCATGACTTCAATCCACCTTCTTCAGTCTTTTGGGATCAAAGTAATATCAACCTGAAATTCCGCACTGATTACCGCACCCGCGTCGACAGCCACAAGCCGAAACAATTCAGAAACCGCGACTTCGGTAGCGCCCTGTGGCTGCAATACGAATCAGGCTGGCTGAATGATCACTTCGGTTTTGATGCCACAGCCTATTACGCCAAACCCTACACCACCTCGGCCAACGCCTACGGCTCATTCTGGTCAGATAAAGACCGGCATGGTGGTGATGCCTACGATATATCCAAAATAGGTGTAGCCAATATCAAGCTGCACTGCGGTGATGATGATACCGGCCTGCTGGCCCGGTTTGGGCGTATGACTTCTGACACCCAGCTGGTTACCAGTCATACCTCTCGCATGACTGAATCCAGTTTTCAGGGCGGCTATCTGGAAGGATATTCAGGCAATCTTAAACTTTACGGGCAGCGGTTTGACCGCACCAGTGCCCGCTGGTCCAGCAGTATGGATAGAATCCGCGCCAATCAGAAATCAGGCAAACCGGATTACATTGATTACATTCTCAATCTGGGGGGCCAGTATCAGTTTGATCAAGGGATCACCCTGGGTTATGAGTGGGCTGAAGGCAAAAACTATATGAAGAAAACCTTCACCACTGCGGCCTGGAAAATCCCTGTAAATCCGGAGCTGGATATCACTCTAGATATACGTCACTGGAAGCAATCAGCTCTCGGTGGCAGTTCATCGGTGTATCGTGATCCCAACCATGAGTCCCGTGCCACTAATTACAATTTGATCGTCAACACCGGCTCGCTGGAAGCCTGGCTGGCCTGCACCCGGATTCGCAAGGGAGAGTTCGAAATGTCGTGGGGGCCAGATGATCATGAAGAAGGCTGGAAACCAATGACCAAGGGCTTCTGGCAGTATTTCAATCAGGACAATATCAATGTATGGACGGGAGGCGCCGTATACAATCTGCAGGACTACGGCCTGCCCGGGCTGACAACCGTTGTGCTGTACACTCATGCTGATAACTATAAAAAATCAGCCAGTCAGCGAGACAATCCGGCATTGGATGTACACTGGGAGCGGGATATTTGGTTTGCCTATGATTTTCAGTCACCGTCGCTCAAAGGTCTGACCTTCGGTGCAGGCTATCTACTGGAGCGTGGTGCCATAGGTGACCGGGATGGCTGCAGGGTATTGCTGGAATATAACTATCGGTTTAAATAGAAAGCGCTTCAAATAATAGGGTTTCAGGCTGGTAGCAATAACATGCCACCAGCCTGTTTTGCTTACATTTTCAACCGTGCCAGCGAAAAATCACACAGATATTCAATCAGCATATTGGACGCTTCTTCAGCACCCTCACTGTCTCCTCTTGAAACACAAGTCATAATCTTGGCATGAAGCCTAGCCGGATGAGCGGTATCCATTTCCCGGTTACGGAACCAGAACAGACGTGAAGGCCCCTGCAACGGCCGCATCACCTTACTGATATATTCATTTCGTGCCGCTTCAACCAGAGCTGCGTGGCAGCCCCGCAGGCACTCCATAAATTTCTCGTCATCGTGATCCTGAGCGCATTGCAGAATGGCATCGCCCAGTATTGCCATTTCAGCTTTCTGCTCCGGTGTTGCTCTTTGTGCGGCCAGTCTGGCGCACAGGGCTTCCAGTGGACGACGAACCTCAAGTAACTTGAGCTGGCTTTCAACCGACACATTGGCAACCTGAATCCCGCAACGGGGATGGATTACAATCATCTGTTCCCAGGCCAGCTTCTGCAGTGCTTCCCTGACCGGCGTTCGCCCCATATCAATCGCTTCGGCCAGTTTTTTCTCCGAGTACATAACACCCGGCTTGAGCTGCTGGAAGACGATCATTCGTTCAAGCTGTTCACAGGCTATGTCTGTCAGCGACTTTTCTGCACCCATAACTTCTCTGTATTGGAAATACGTTTACCGGGACAATGATATATCAGCCCGATATCATGAATCTTGCTGCAATATTACTTATTCCTGCCTGCTTGTGTCGCCTTTTCTTTCTTTTTCTTACCTATTTTCTGTCTCACTAAGCAGGGCTTAAAGGCCCTGTTTACGGCCCCCTCACCTGAACCTGCCAGCTTCCTCTCTCTTGCCTTTATTGACCTGGATCAATCACTTCAAAAAACAACAGGCATACCATTGAAATATCACTGATATATCAGCTGTGTTTTACAGCATATTTGAGAGGTCGAGATGAAAGGTTGGGAGCTGGAAAGCCGATTTGATTCTGCAACAGACCTTCCGGTTCTGAGAGAGCTGGATGTTCTGGTCGTGGGTGGTGGCTCTGCCGGAGTTGCTGCTGCCACCACCTGTGGCCGTAATGGCCTGAAGACAGCTCTGATCGAGAAATATGGCTTTTGTGGCGGCGCAGCGGTAGCCGGTATGTCCGGCACAATTTGCGGTATGTATCTCGCCAGCGATGACTGTGGCAAAGAGCCACAACAGGTGGTTTACGGTTTTACCGAAGAGTTCCGCCAACGACTGAAAGCCAAGGGAGGTGTTACCGAACCCCAGCGCTATGGCAAAACATATACCGTCACCCACGACCCGCTAATGTGGCGTGAAGTGGCCGACGAGATGCTGATGGAAGCCGGGGTTGAAATCTTCTATCACTCGGCGGTAACCGGTGTCGTTATGGACGATCAGACCTATAAGGGTGTTGTCGTTGAATCCAATGCTGGCCGCACGATTTTCCTAGCCAAACGGATTATTGATGCCAGCGGCGATGCAGCCGTTGTCGCCCGCGCCGGAGGTGAGTATTTCTTCGGTGATAACGGCATTATCCAGAACCCGACTATGTTCTTCCGCCTTGGTGGTGTCGAAATGAGCACCTATCTCGAATACTACGGCGAAGACACCATCTGCCCGTCGGATATGACCCGCAAGATTCTGGAACTGAACGCATCCGGCGAATACGACCTGCCCCGCCACAAGATCTGGATCTTCCCCACCACCCGCCCTGGCGAATTGATGGTCAACGCCACTCGCCTTGCTGGCCAGGATGGCCGGGTACTGAATGTTATCGATCCGGTTGACTTTACCGAGGCTGAAATCTTTGGTCGCAAGCAAATGCGGGAATATGCCCGGTTCCTGAAAAACCATGTACCGGGTTGTGAATCGTCCTATGTGGTTGATACCAGTGTTGAAGTGGGAATTCGTCAGACTCGCTCCATCGAGGGTGTCAGCAAACTGAGTAATGAAGATGTCGTCAACTGTCGTAAGAACGAAGACAGCATCTGCCGCAGTCCCTGGCCCATCGAGCTGCATTCCGGCACCAAACCCAAACTGCACTGGTTGATTGAAGACTGGTACGACGTGCCCTACGGCACGCTGCTGCCAAAGTTTGGCGAGAACATTATTGTCGCCGGACGTTGCCTGTCTGCCGAGCACGAAGCGCTGGCTTCTGCCCGGGTCACCGCACAGACCTTTGAATACGGCCATGCCGCCGGTCAGGCCTGTGTCCTCTCCCTGAAAAACAATACCGGCTTCCGCGAAATCAGCGGGAAAGCCGTTCGCGAGCGCATGACAGCGGCCGGAAGCCGTATCTGAGCGCATTCAAGACCTGATTTTTTTGTTCAGCAGTTCGTAGGGGGACTGCTGCGCAGGAAGCCTGTTTGTCCAAAATGGAGTAGAGAGAGTGAAACAAAGCAATATAAAACGTATTGAGCTGTACGCTGTCGCTGACCGAAAAGCTGACCCGGTACCCTGGGCCGATGATCAGGAGCCACTGTTTTACACCAACAATATTGTTCGCCTGATAACCGACGATGGTCTCGAAGGCGTTGGCGCCACGATCAGTTACACCGAACAGGACTTCGACAAGTGTGTGCTGGAAGCCATGAAGAGCGTTACACCCGGTATGATCGGCAAGAATGCACTGATGACCGAGGAGTTTCATAGCTGGCTGCAGGGACGCTGCACCTGGGGTGGTCTGGTAGCCAAGTCACCATTTGATATCGCGGCCTGGGATATCAAGGGCAAGAAGTTCGATATGCCTATCTATATGATGTTGGGCGGTGCCCGCACCAGAATGCTGTCGTATGCCTCAACCCCGCTGTTTCACAGCCATCAGGAATACTTCGACTTTATCGAGAAATGTATTGATGAAGGCTTTACTGCTGTCAAACTTCACTGTCACTGCATCTTCGAAAAAGATGTGCCGCTGGTTAAGGCCGTCAGTGAACAGTTCAAGAGGCGTGGTATTGAGCTGATGCTCGACACGGCCATGTACTACAACGGCGAACAGTCACTGAAGATGGCCAAACTGCTGGATGAACTGGGCTGGTACTGGTACGAAGCGCCCTGCTCCGACTATGACTTCAAGACTTACCAGAAGCTGGTTAAAGAAACCAATATCGAGATTTCCAGCCATGGTAACTGCCTGCTTACCCTGCCTGAAGTTGAGCATGCTCTCGCAAATGATATGTGGTCTGACGTACGTCAGGACGCAACCGTTTGCGGTGGTATTACTCCACTGAACAAATGCTTTGCCATTGCCGAAGCTCATGGCAAACCGCTGGAAATCCAGTCCTGGGGTTACACCATCACTCAGGCTGCCAACCTGCATGTAGCACTGGCCCATAACAACGGCGTCTATTTCGAGCAGGCATTCCCTTACGAGAACTTCGAATACGGTGCCAAAAACGTAATCCGTACCGACAAGGACGGTTACGTTCACGCACCGGAAGGCCCCGGGCTCGGGGTTGAGATGGACTGGGCCGCAGTACGCGACGCTTCCATTCAGAGCTATATCATCGAATAAAAATAACAACGAACACGCAGTACCGATTCAGCAGGGAAGCTGGTCCGGTATGGCAGGAGATAAGTTATGTCGACACAAATCCCCGGAAATTACGACAAGGTTACGATAGCCGTCTCGATGGTTATTGTATCTACCATTTCCCTGTTTTTTCTTACCGATACTGAAACTGCCATCAGTGTCGCCGGCGATATTTTCACTCTGATCGCCAGTAATCTAGGCACCCCCATCCTCTGGTATGCTTTTGCGCTGGTGATCATCGGCGCCTTTTTCATTTTCAGCAAATACGGCAGTATCCGTATGGGCAATGAAAAGCCTGAGTTTTCCACCTTTTCCTATATCACTATGATGGCACTGGCCGGTGTCGGTTCCGGTACCGTTTACTGGGCCTTTCTGGAGTGGTCCTACTATATCAAGACGCCCCCGTTCGAGATTGCAGCCAACAGCGTGCAGGCACATGAATGGGCAGTAACCTACAGCCTTCATCACTGGGGCATTACTGCCTGGGCGATCTATGCCATTACTGCTATCCCGGTTATGTATGCGTTCTACATTCGCAAAACCGGTTCACTGAAAATCAGTGATATCGTCAAGAATATGATTGGCAGCAAGGCTACCGGTTCTGTTGTAGCCCGGATTATTGATATCACCTACCCGATTGCACTGGTCTTCGGTCTGATTATTGTATTGTCCCTGGGTGTACCGATTATTTCTGCAGCAGTATCCCTACTGACCGGTCTTGAAGATACCCTGGCGCTTAAACTGGGTATGGTCGGCATTGTTGCCGCTCTGCTGATCTTCAGTTCCTTCCTTGGTATCGAAAAAGGCATGCAGAATATCAGCAGCTACGGCACCTACTGCATTGTGGCGCTGGCCCTTTATATTCTGGTGTTTGGTCCGACCCAGTTCATTCTTGAAAATACCAGTTCATCTATTGCGATCTGGGCATCCAATTTTGTCAAAATGAGCCTGTATACCGATGCGGTAAACAAGAACGGTTTCCCGCAGAACTGGACCGCCTACTTCTGGGCCTACTGGATGATCTTTATTCCGCTGATGTGCGTGTTTGTGACCAAGGTCTCCAAAGGCCGAACCATCCGTGAAGTTATCGTCTGCATGATTGGTGGTGGCACCGCCGGTATTGCTGCACTGTTCTCCATTGTCGGTTCCTTTATGATGAAGACTCAGCTGGATGGCAAGGTCAATATCAGCCAGATGGTTTCCGATGGCCAGGCCAGTCAGTCCATCGTTCAATCACTGAACACTCTGCCACTGTCCTCCATCATTCTGTTTGTATTTATTATTTCCACCTTCCTGCTACTGGTGACGACACTGGATGGTTCCGTATTCACTGTCGCCTGTCAGACCCAGAAAAAGCTCAGCAAGACGAACAATCCGGCTACCGGCCTGAAGATTTTCTGGTGTCTGGTAATTGTGGCGATACCAGCGGTATTCATCTCTGTTAATGCACCGGTCAGCTCCATGCAGTCAGCCATTCTTATTTTCGCTCTGCCCCTGCTGATTCTGACGTCCTTTATGCTGTACAAGACATTTGTCTACATGCAGGAAGACTATGCCCATATGACCGAAGCTGAAATCAAACAGTTGCATCAGGTGAATGCTGCTCCTGAAACTGTCGCTGAAGAGAAACCTGCCTTTACCGAAACCATTACAGCCTGATTCCTGCTGTAGTTCTGTACGCTTCATTCCAGTCCGCTAACAGCCTGTCTGTAGCGGACTGCTCCCGTCCCGGAAACAAAACCTCCTGTAATAATGTCTACCCAAATCAAGACTTTTGCTTCAGGAGTTCTGACAATGAAAACTGTAGACTGGAATCACTGTGAGCAGCTGGTCTCAGTACTTGCCGATCAGGTTACAGTTTCAGGATTTATGCCCGACATGCTGATCGCTGTTGCCCGTGGTGGCTGGATTCCGGCTCGTCTGCTTGCCCGCCAGCTGGAAATCAAGCGCATGGCCAGTATTGGCCTGAGCTACAGGGATGTGGAGCGAAAACAACTGGAAGCCTATTCACTACCATCAGGGGTTACAGAGAAAAAGTTGCTTGTGATTGAGGATCGACTCGAAACCGGCAAAAGCCTGATTGAGGCTATCGAGCTACTGCAACAGCAAAGCGCCAAGGTCTGCTCTGCCTGCTTTTATATTCGCTCAGACAGCCTGATCAGACCGGATTTCTATCTGGAAGAAGATGACCAGGAAATTGTTTTTCCATGGGACTGACATGGCTGGAGTCATCACGCCATAGAGTCAGACTTGGAGAAACAGGAAAAATTGAGGGAAAGCAAAGAGGGGTATGGAGCCACATCCATGTGGCACAATGTTTCACGCCGTGATCAGGTCCTAGCCTTCTCTGTCAGCACGGCTAATGTACCCTGAAGAGCCGGTGCAAAAGATCCGTTATTTTCACATTCGAATTAAAGAATGCTGCAACCCGGATAAATACAATGTCCTACTCAAACGGATACCCTGCCTATCCTGACAACCGCTCCACACGCTACGTTATAGTGCGAGTTATTACAGTTCGCACAAATATAAAAACAACGTCTAACATATCAGTGGCAAACCGAACCATGAGCTTCTATAAATAGAGTGCTCGCTAAAGTGTCCAAGCGGAAGTCTCTTTCGCTGAGTGTAGCTGTAAAGAAAAAGCTGGTTTACCAAGCGGTAACCAGCTTTTTTAATGCCTGAAAATCAGGAAATCTGATGACACCCCGCCTGTTTTACAGGCAGGGTATAAGACGGGATGGTCAGCACCTTTTATTTTTTGGTGCGAGATCCGGTTTTTGTCGTACGCTTTGTTGCTGGTTTTTTAGCTGCTGTTTTCCTGGACACTGCTTTTTTTGCAGCAGTTTTTCCAGCGGTGGCCGCAGGGAAAACAATTTTTTCTGCTTCCCTGAAATGCTCAACAAAGTTTACAGTCATGCCCTCACGGATATAATCCGGTAGTTCATCATAATCCCTGCGATTCGCTTCCGGCAGCATCACTTCCATAATCCCGGAACGGCGGGCAGCAATAACTTTCTCCCGAATACCACCAACCGCCAGTACCTGACCGGTCAGGGTCAGTTCACCTGTCATTGCCATAGGCTTCGGCTGTCTGCCGGTAGCCAATGACAGCAGGGCCGAAGCCATGGTCACACCGGCACTGGGGCCATCCTTGGGCGTAGCACCTTCCGGTACATGCAAGTGAAGGAAGTTCTTGTTAAAGAACTCAGGATTAGCACCAAACTGCTCGGCATTGCCAGTAATAAAACTCCAGGCAATATCAGCAGACTCCCGCATAACCTCGCCCAGTTTACCGGTCAGTTTGAAGCCCGCCCGCTGGCTGTGTACCTTGGTAGCTTCAACCGGCAGGGTAGCACCGCCCATGGAAGTCCAGGCCAGACCGGTAATAATACCGACACCTTTCATAACCTTTTCAGGACGGAAATATGGCTTGCCAAGGTACTCTTCCAGATCCTTGATTCCGACACTGATCTTGCTGTCCGGTGCTTCCAGCATTTTCACCACTGCTTTGCGCACAATCTTCTGCAGCAGTTTCTCCAGATGACGGACACCGGATTCACGGGCATAGCCTTCTATCAGAGTTTTCAGGGCAGCATCGGTAACTTTCAGCTGACTCTTTTTCAGACTGGTGTTTTTCAGCAGCTTGGGCCACAGATGATTCTTGGCAATCGCCAGTTTTTCACGGGTGATATAACCTGCCAGACGAATGGTATCCATCCGATCCAGCAACGGCCCCGGAATGGTATCCAGCTGGTTGGCGGTACAGATAAACAGCACCTTGGACAGATCAATCCGCATATCCAGGTAGTGATCCAGGAACTCACTGTTCTGCTCCGGATCCAGCATTTCCAGCATGGCAGAAGCCGGGTCACCACGGAAAGAGGAACCCATCTTGTCAATTTCATCCAGCATGATAACCGGATTGGAGACATCGACTTCTTTTAACGCTTGTACCAGCTTACCCGGCATGGCGCCAACATAGGTACGGCGGTGACCTTTAATTTCGGCCTCATCACGCATGCCACCAAGGCTGAAGCGGTAAAACTTGCGTCCCAGAGATCTGGCAACAGAGCGGCCAATAGAGGTTTTACCCACACCGGGAGGGCCTACCAGCAACATAATGGAGCCGGTCACTTCCCCTTTCCAGGCGCCGATGGCCAGAAACTCGATAATTCTGTCCTTGACGTCTTCCAGCCCTTCATGGTCTGCATCCAGCACCTTGCGGGCATTTTTCAGTTCCAGGTTGTCGTCAGACAGAATGCCCCAGGGAACCGATGTCGCCCAGTCGAGATAGTTACGGGTTACACTGAATTCCGGCGAGCCCATTTCCAGCATGGAAAGTTTATGCAGCTCGTCGTCAATTTTGACCTGTACATCGGGCGGTATTGTTTTACCCTCGAGACGGGCTTCAAACTCTTCGATTTCAGCCGTGCGATCGTCCTTGGAAATACCCAGTTCTTTCTGGATCACTTTCAGCTGTTCTTTAAGGAAGAATTCCCGCTGGTGCTTGGTGATTTTGCGGTTTACTTCTTCACTGATTTCCCGCTGCAACTGGGCTACTTCACGCTCTTTGCGGATCAGCACCAGGACTTTTTTCATTCGCTCCATCAGCGGCAGGGTTTCCAGTACTTCCTGTAGTTCGCGACCGGAAGCGGTGGTAATCGCCGCCGCAAAGTCAGATAACGGTGATGGATCCCGCGGGCTGAATCGGTTCAGGTAGCCTTTCAGTTCTTCGGTATACAGCGGATTCAGCGGTAATAGTTCCTTGATCGACTTAATCAGAGCCATAGCATAGGCTTTCAGCTCTTCGCTGTCTTTCTCTTCACACTGGGGATATTCAACCTGCACCAGGAAGGGTGCCGTTTTACGCAACCATTTTTTAATTCTGAAACGCTGCAGGCCAAGGGCAATAAACTGTAGCTGGTCGCCTTCGCTCAACAGATTGTGCATTTTTACCGCACAACCATATTCAGGGAAATCATCCGGACCCGATTCCTGACCGGAAACACCACCAACCCAGGCTAGCCCCAACGCTTTCTGGGAAGTCTGGTCTACCCGTTGCAGGGTGTCATCCCACTGATCCCTGGGGAACACCAGCGGTTGTACCTGAGCCGGAAAGAAAGGACGGCTGTTCACCGGCATCAGATACAACTTGTCCGGCAGGGCCTCATTGGGCAGTACCAACCCGGTACCGGATTCTTCTGCGACCTCTTCACCATCAAGGATTTCAGCATCGACTTCGATGGGATCTTTATCCTGTTCGCTCATTCGTACAAACCTGTAGTGACTTATGATTTTCTAATAAGGGCAAGATGTCATTTTGCAAGGGTATAACCGCAATCAATCTGTAAATAACAGCTATTTGGCTATCAGACCTGGCTCAGTCTGAGCAGTACAGCTGTCGTCACCTTCAGAAAATCAGATTGAATCAACTGTTATCGGCAATTTGCTGCCAGAATTCATTACTCAAAAACGGATAAGTATTTCGCGCCTGATAATGTGATCTGCGCGGACTTGTCCCGCGATATTTTCCAATTATACTCCCGCGCCACTGAGTTCGACCCGGTTTTAATCAATCCCGGCTAACAACAATCAGAATTTATAACGCACGGGTCTCTTTCGCTCTGAAATCCCCCTGCCCGATACAACCTTGACTGACTTTTTCGGATACGGCAATGACTGACAATCATCTGCTGGAGTTTGGCTTATTGTGCCTGACTTCTCTGTTTACAATGATCAACCCACTGAGCATCACGCCGATTTTCACTTCGATGACGGCCGGACTGCCCAGAGAACAATCCCGTAATGTTGCCCGCCGGGCGACGATTACCGCTGCTGCGATCCTGATTATTTTTGCAGTGACCGGTTCAGCAATCTTTGAGATATTCGGGATCTCCACCAACAGCCTGAAGATTGTCGGCGGTGTACTGTTCTTTCTGATGGGTTATGAGATGGTGCAGGCCAAGCTTAACCGCACCCAGTTTGATAACAGCCAGAACCTGCAGGCCATTGATGAGTACACCAATGATGTTGCCATTACGCCGATTGCTATCCCGCTGATCTGTGGGCCCGGTGCAATAGCCACCGTCATCATTCTGATGAACCAGGCCAAAGGCCACGCGGAAGAAGCCGTGCTGCTGAGCGTCATTCTTTCTGTCTGCACCATTACCTATCTGTTCCTGCGCTTTGCCAAAAAGATCATGGCGAGGCTGGGAGACAGTGGCAACAAGGTGCTGATGCGGATTATGGGTCTGATCGTTATGGTTATCGCCGTGGAATATTTTGTCGGCGGTATGAAACCGATTCTGCGGGATATTTTCATGGTTCAGGCAGGCTGAGAACTTACTCACCTGACAGTTTTATCCAGAGAGCATTTCCTGTACCGGGTGCTCTCTGCTTTTTATTCTACGGCTTTTATTTGCTATCCCGAGCCTTTTATTGATCTCTGACATTGATGCCAAAAACCCTCCTCACATAGAGTCTTTGCCCGACAACACAGCAAATCAACAGCACGACAGAAGGCTGATATCAAAGGCAAATCAGAGGTAAGGAGTAGTAAAGCAATGTCCGAGATTTATCAGGGGAAAGCGATTGTCGACCGGCTGGATATCAGCGTTCTCAACCCGGGTGAATATCACCTCTGGTTCCGGGCCACACCCAACGGGCTGGGGCAGGACCAACTGTTACCGGTATCTGTTTTCAAAGCAGCCAAGGAAGGTCCAAGAGTACTGGTATCTGCTGGTATCCACGGCGACGAATTAAATGGTGTACTGACAGCTCAGCAGATTATGCGTGAAGCGGGTCCCAAAATAGAGCAAGGAGCCCTGATCGTACTGCCGATGATTAACCTGAGTGGTGTGCTGCATCACACCCGAGATTTTATTCCCAGCGACCCGGATGCCTCTCCGGTTAACCTCAACCGGCATTTCCCCGGAAAACAGAATGGTAATGGTGCTCAGCGTTTTCTGCATGCTTTCTGGAACAACCTG
The DNA here is from genome assembly GCA_947387575.1 of Spongorhabdus nitratireducens. Classification (GTDB taxonomy): domain Bacteria; phylum Pseudomonadota; class Gammaproteobacteria; order Pseudomonadales; family Endozoicomonadaceae; genus CANDOC01. The sequence continues at coordinate 295,760 of CANDOC010000006.1, read as the reverse complement.
CTGATGGGTAATATCGATTATTGCCTTGATCTTCATACCCAGACCCGGGGCGCAACCTACCCACTGTATGTCTTCGCTGATTATCGAATCCCGGCCGCACTGAATATGGCACGCTGGATGCAACCTGATGTCATCCTGAATGATCCCGGCGATACTGGTGTGTTTGAAACAGTACTGAATGAACATGATATCCCGACCATTACGGTCGAAGTCGGTGCCGGAAAAATCCACCAGCCGGAACTTGTTTCCAGAGCTGTAGAGGGTATCAAAGCTGTGCTGGGTCACTTTGAAATGATGGCCCACTCCGCAGCCGAAACATCAGGCTCAACAATTGAAGGGGATACACTGATATCTGTTCGGGCAGAAACCGGAGGCATGGCAATTCCTGAAGTGGAACTGGGCGACTATGTCGAGAAAGGTGCTTTGATCTGCCGCCAGTTTGATGCATTCGGTCATCCGGTAAAAGAATACCATGCGCCTGATTCAGGCCATGTGCTCAGCGTCATGCAGGATCCGTTACGTGAACCGGGTACTCTGCTGGTAAGACTGATTAAATAAGCATGTTTGAAGTAATGAAAAAGGCGCTCTGAACAGAGCGCCTTTTTTAATGGTTTTACCTGATTACCTCATCCAATCTGTAATCAGTAAAACCGGATGCTATTAGCTAATATCCAGCCAATATCAGACTACAGGTGCAGTCTGCATGCCGGTTTCCTGCTGCTCAAGCTCTTCGCCCTTGGCAACCAGTCTGGCAATAATTTTGGACAGGAACAGGGTCACAAAGGCCATACCAACGGCAGCCAGTGCCAGATTAGTAAAGTAGCCGGTGTAGACACCGTTAATAATTTCAGAGGTCAGCTCGACATCTTTAGGCAGGGCAATCTTGGTAGAGATAACGGCTGCCAGAATACCTGACAGAGACAGGGTTACCGCACGCAGACCTACGGCAAAGGCAGATACGCTCTTCGGCACCATTTCCAGAATAAAGCCGGCACCCAGCGCACCAACGATCAGTTCAGCAATCGCCTGGAAGAAGTGAACCATCATTACCCAGTCAGCAGAGATCTTGCCTTCTTCGCTGACAAACTGGGTAGACAGCGCCAGCAAACCAAAAGCGATGGCACTGAAGATAAATGCACCGGCAAACTTGGTCGGAATGGAAGGAGAGTAGCCTTTTTTATCCAGCCAGGAGTAAACGAAGATAACCGGCGCACCCAGCACAAAGCACCACAGCGGGTTAAAGGCCGAATTGGCTTCCGGCAGAATCGGGATGAAGCCCAGCAGACGGTCGCCCATCAGGTTGATGGCATAGATGTTCATTGAAGTTGCCATCTGGCCATAGCCGAAGTAGAAGCAGATCATGATGAACAGCATGATCAGTACAGAACACATCTTGTACTTGTAAGCCGGAGACGCTTTAAAGATCTGGGTAATAAAGTACAGAATGGCGCAACCACCCAGTGTATACAGCAGGTACTTGCCTTCGCTCAGATTATCGAACACCCAGAACACCAGACCCAGCATGGCTGCAGAACCTAAGGCAAACAGCACCCATACTTTTGCACTGACCGGACGCTGGTCAATCTCATTACCCACTGCAGTCAGCTGCTTGCGGAAGATCCAGAACATAATCACGTTACAGGTCATCAGGGCAAAGGAGATATAGAAGTTACCCTGGTAAGCGATGTAAGCGACAAAGAACGGAAACAGGTAGTGCGCCAGAAAAGAACCCAGATTGTTAATGGAGTAGTTAACGGTCAAACCTTCCTGGAAATCTTCACGCTTGTCTGCCGGGAAAGAATTACCCAGCAAAACGGTGGGACAGGTAGCAGAAAGTCCGCGGGAATAACCGATCAATGCAATAGAGAAGATGCTCATCGGAATATTCAGCGTTGACGCGCCAATACCCAGCATCAAAAAACCAACCGCATACATGGTGTAACCGATATAAACCGCACGGAATGCACCGATATAGCGGTCAGCTACAAAACCACCCACAGCAGAGAATACAGGACCCACGGCACCGAAGGCACCGAGCATCATGATCGTGTCAGCTTCGCTGTAATTAAGTTCGTTAAGGAAATATTTGGTAAGAAGGACATAAACGCCATAGAAGGCGGCTCCCCACAGAAACTGACGCAGAATCAGGATTCGTGCGGTAGTCGGGAGCTTTGAAGCAAAGCTGGGCACGGATAACTCCTTTGTGTATTCAGTGCTGCCTGCAGAAAAAGAGAAGTGAAAAATGCGGGACGTTGTTATTGCTGGACGCGCTGCAGACGCAATGAACGTATCACGGAGTTATTTCGGGAATATTGATCTGGTTCAACAAATTGAGGCTGTTAAAAAAACAATTACCGCTTAAATTAGTTTCCGTTGAGTAGAAAAAAACAACAATAATACTGACATCAAACAAAAGATATAAAATTCAGCTTTAAAAAATACAGAAATAGCTGTTTAACATTCATTCATGTGATTTTTGGTTATAACCAAACAACAACTACCAAACAACTACATCAAATATCAATTAATTTTTATTTTTTAAAAATAAACAACACTTAATCTGCTATATCTAAAAATCAGTAATATTTTACAACAGATCTTTAGCTATCAGCTTCGGGTCAAAGTGGTATGAAGTCTCTCCTTCTGAGCCTTATCACAGTCTTTGTGACGATACTGATTCAGTTTTCGGGTAAATGTTTCAGTTATGATCAGGAAGGCTCTACAAGAATGGGTGGTCGCCTGTCTGCTCCTGGAGGTGCAGCAGCTCATAGTTCGCAGTTTTCCTTTTCTGAAGGGTTTAGCAGTAGTTTGCCACCACCGAAAGAGCATATTCACCCTTCTCGCAGTACAGCAGGTTCTAATGCTTTTGAAAAACTGCTGGAAAAATCCCAGTCTTATGTACTTGAACGGCTTTTAGCCGGCCCGGAAGAAAGTGACGGGGACAACCCGGGTGATGATCTAGGAGAATGGATCACTGAGTTACTGCAAGAGCACTGCGGCATCCAGCTTTTATTAAAAACAACAGCCGCCTTTGAGAATGACCGGATCCATCAAAAATTCCCCCGCCTTGACAGAGTTGACCTTGCAGATTTGTTTAACGGCACTTGTTGCATTGGTCAACAGCGTGAGCACCTCTGGACCCAGTTAATTGCCCTGTGGTTTATTTATCAATTTATAGAATTCAACGAGCCCGAAAATGATGAAACCGGGACAAATGAAAAAGATATATGGGACAAGCTACTTAAAGAACTCTCACTAACCAGCCCCGTTTATAAGAATTTCAGATCGAGAGTAGAAAAGACCTGGCTGAAAGAACTCGATTATCACTTGAGAAAATGGGACAAAAATAATGATGTATGCCTTGTTAATTTTATTCCCAGAGTTCTGGACTGCAGGAGTGAAGGTGACTCTGACCCCATCAACCTGCTGGTAGTGTCCCTTGGATTCTTTAACGGTAGCTATGAGATTCTGGAGCAGCTTGCAAAGGTCATGAGTCCGTTACCACCTGAAGCCTCGGCTAATGCCGTGGAGTATATCGAATGGATGCATAGCTCTGTACCTGCTCTTTTCAACTCACTGGGTTCATTTCAATCACAATTGCCCGTTCGAGTTGTTCGGGATTACATCCTTGATCCCAGTCTCATAGGTCAGCTGACTGACAACCGGACCCCAGTTTCAGATAAAAGCCTTCAATTATTGCTTGCCAGTGGTTTCCTTTCACACTCCGAGCTAAATCAGGTTGCAAGGTACACTTCGAAAAAACGGGCAGGCCCTTTATTGCAATGCATTGCCCGCAAGGGCGATGACTTCTTTATTCGATGGGTCATTTGTACTGGCAATTTGCACCCCTTTTCTCGGCTGCAGGCAACCCTGCGTCATGAATTACAGCGCCACAAGTTCCAGAATATGGCCCCTTTGCCTCTGACGATTGTTCCCAAAGTAACGTTTGATCATTTCAAGCAACAATCTGTGGCGAGTTTCATGCACTGCCTGGAAACACATGTAGAGTGGAACCCGGGAATAATGACAATGCCACTTAATGGAATGCCTGATTTATGTCAGCTATGCCCTGAATTCAAACACTTACCCACATCTCTCTGGACCCATAATTCATCTGCATTTGAGCAATCAATCAGCCGTTACCCGATACTGGGACCGCTTGGATGTTTCTATGCCGTGGTACATCGCGACACCAGCTCTCTGCAGACCAGGGTGATGGCCATAGCCGAAGAGCTAGAAAGCGCAATTAATATGCTACGCATAGCGCATGTGCGGGAGGTCAATGCAACTGTCAGCATTTATTTTCGTCCTCCTTCTGGAGTCAGGCATCAACAATTTGGATGGCAGGCTCAACATGTTTTACAGTTGCTAAAAACAGGAAAGACGGATGAGTTACTGATCATCCTTGAAACCCTGACTGCTATCCCTGAGGCAGGAAAGACTTTTCTTAAACAGTGCGACGCCCAGGGAATTTCTCATATCAGGCAACTCATTCTTGCATCATCCCTCCCTTCACCTGATCAGTTTCCCCCACTGGGAGGCTTGCAAGAGAATGCCAGCGAAAACCTTCAGCAACTGGTAACCCTGTGCAAACAGCTGAATCTTGAGTTGCCAGATTTTACCTGTGTATTGTCAGAACAGCCCTTCCTGCATCTGTTGTCAGACCATGAGCTTGTTTCAGAAAGCGATGAAATCGTAACGGCTGACGACATTTTCTCTGTCACGCTGGAAGCGGGTCCCGATAATCTTGCACAGTTATTTTACCTGCTATCAAGAGTCCAATCTGTCGAGAGACAAGCCGTGATTGCAGCCTGGCTGGATACACTCATCAGTCGGCTAAAAGATACAAACCCTCTACTATGCGATCAGCTGAAAACCATAATTACGTTCAGAAAGCCCACATGGATCACCGATCCTGCAGCATTTGATGTCAGTAGACATAAACAGCCCCGAAAAACCGCTACAGTTTCGACTCGCCATCTACCAGAAAGCCACCAGCGGCCTCTGGCTCAAAGGTCACAGACCAGCAAGGTACCTACGAGTATGATTCAGCTTTATCGGCTATACGGTCTAAATCAACTGGTCAAGTTATACGAAGCTAATAATTATGTTACCCCCCTGACACTCGGCCAGGGTCTGCACACTATTGATGAGCTCAGAGATATTCTCTCAGGGCTTTATGGAGACGACGCCGAAACAGGCCAGATTGAGGCTGACATAAGAACCATTCGTAATGTTTGCCAAGGTGATCTCGCTGTGTTTTTCAGAGACTTTGAACTAATCAGTACAGGTTTTTCCGAGCCACGACCATAACTGCCGTTAACAGGTTAAAAATCACACAGCCAGACTTTGACTGCTGAGCGTATACCTGTCACCTCTAATCAGGTATTTACGAGTCATCTCTACGCCTATATCCGGCAGCTCAACTTTTCCGGCATCGGTTTCAATGAACTCACGGACTTCATCAAGCGTTAAAAACGCTTGCTCAATATAACGGCTGGCCCGGTCCTTGCCCCGGTATTCAACATACACAATAAAACACGGCTTTGATGAATACAGATCTTTTGAGGAGACGCGATAAGTGGCAGCTGACACCCAGACATAAACCGGGCACTGATAGCGCTGATGTTCAATATGACAGGTATAACCGTCAAGATCAGGCGTTACAGGAGCAGACGCAACAATCTGCAATGGACTGATTTCGGCCCTGGAGAGATTCTTCTTTGTTTTGCCGGGCCGGCTGAAAATAACCGCGGTTGCTTCCTTATACATTCAAACCTTTCTCCGTTGAGGAGAACAGAATCCGAGACCTGTCCTGTTGCTATCGATGCCAGCCATTGCAGGCTCACATGCCGAAAGCCACATCACCGATACTCTGTTTTGCCGGTATCATTTTTGCCGATATCGCTGTCAGAGTACCGAAAGCCACCTTGCCCAGGTCCAGGCAGGTTGGCGAGGAGGTCAGTCCTGCTCTTGATGCGAATCATGGAGGCAGCAGCCAGTTGCTGTCGCCACCGGGTCATACAACTGATGCTATTTAAGCAGTACTCCCCGATCCTCTCAACTGCGATTTATCAAAAGCCACTATACCCTGCTTCAAATTAAAGGCATCTCCGCAAACAGGGCATACAAATGCGGAAAACCGCAGGTTGCCATGCCTGATTCGCTGTATTAAAGTAGCGGCCGTCCTGAAGCACAGGGCGAAACAAAACACGGTGAGGTGTCCGAGTGGCCGAAGGAGCACGCCTGGAAAGTGTGTATACGGAAACGTATCGAGGGTTCGAATCCCTCCCTCACCGCCATATCAGAAAAGCCCGATTCATATGAATCGGGCTTTTTTTATGCCTTCTTTTCTCTCTCCAGAATTCTTTATCTGTACGTCCGGACTGCTACTCTAAAAGTTCCTGCATCAAGCACAGGGCAACAGCCATGTCGGTCGGAAAAAATCCCTTTTCAGGCACTGTTTCCGAGAACTACGATCGCTATATCTATCCACTGAACATTGAGCCGTTTGCTCAGGAAATGGCTCAACACCTCAAGCTGCTTGCTCCCGAAAGAGTGTTGGAAACCGCTGCCGGCAGTGGTGCGGCAACCGAGTGCCTGTTATCAGGACTGAGCTGCCGCGAATATCTGATGACCGATATCAGTGAGGATATGATTGCACAGGCAAGAAAACGCCTGAGCAGCCGGAGTTACATGAGCTTCGCTGAAACAGATGCCTGCCAGCTGCCATGGCAGGAACCCCGTTTTGATACCATCGTCTGCCTGTTTGGATATATGTTCTTTCAGGATCAGCTACGTGCCCTGTCTGAAGCACGGCGGGTGCTTGAGCCTGGAGGTCATCTACTGATGGCTGTATGGGATAAATTTGAGCGTTGCAACCTGACTGAGCACTTCGCCAATCTGATTGCACCTGATATCGGCTCGGAAATGCCGGAGTTCCAGAAAAAAGCCCATGCCTGCCATAGCCTCGATCTGCTTAAGAGCCAGCTGGAGCAAACCGGTTTCACTGACATTCATATTGATGTTGTCACCAAAGCATCTCCTGCCTCGACTCCACTGGATACTGCAAAAGCCTATATTTGCGGTACTCCGCTCTGGTTTGAGTTGCAGAACAAGGGAATCAATCCGGAAGACGAAGTCCGGAAAATAACAGCGCAGCTGGAACAACAGCATGGCGAGCTGATCACAGGTTTCACTCGGCAGGCCTTGTTCGTGGATGCGACAAAACCATCAGGTTAATCATGTCCGGGATCATACCCTTTTATCTGTCACAAGGATAAAATACGGTACTTCATATTTCCCTCGTTATTGCCCTGCTTATGGATCCGGCGGACAGCGCCGGGTTATGCAGGCAATTAGCAATACCTCTTTGGCTCTCTATAATTGGGCTATTCGCCATAAACGGATTTGATTATGAGCTCCCTTCATCAGCAGCTGCAGCAGCACTGCAGTAATGCCTCCCTCAATATCAACACTCTGTTTGACAGTGATACCAGTCGTGCAGAACGCTACACCATCGAAGCTGCCGGGCTGTTTCTTGACTACTCCCGCAACCGGGCTTCCGATGAAACCCTGAAACTGCTGACGGCACTGGCTGAAGAGTGCAATATGGCCCGGGCCATCGAAGCATTGCAAAGTGGCAGTGACGTCAATAATACCGAGTGCCGCCCGGCGCTTCATACTGCAATTCGGGCAAAAGCCGGCAGTGATATCAAGGTCAACGGCCGTAATGTAATGCCGGATGTAGAAACCACCCGGCAACAGATCAAGGCGCTGTGTGACAAGGTCCATTCCGGGGAATGGAAAGGTTACACCGGCAAACCCATCCGTCATATTGCCAGTATTGGTATCGGTGGGTCCCATCTTGGTGTCAACGTAGTCACTGACGCACTGGCTCACCATGCCAATCCCGACCTCAGCCTGCACTATATCGTCAATATTGACCCGGTTGATATCAGCAGCAAGCTGGATCAGCTGGATCCGGAAACCACCCTGTTTGTGATTGTTTCCAAATCCTTTGGCACGCTGGAAACCAAAGAAAATGCACTGACCGCACGCCGCTGGCTGAACGAACAGGGCTGCCCGGAATCTGATTTCCACAAGCACTTTATTGCCGTTTCTGCCAATGTCGACAAGGCAGTTGCTTTTGGTATCGCCGAAGAAAATATTCTGCCACTGTGGGACTGGGTTGGTGGCCGCTACTCGCTCTGGTCCGCGGTGAGTTTCGGTGCCATTCTACTGCTTGGTTACGATACCTATGAGCGTATGCTGAACGGTGCTCAGGCAATGGACGAACACTTCCGCACTGCCCCACTGGCTGAAAACATGCCCGTGATGATGGGACTGCTCAGCGTCTGGTACAACCGTTACTTTCAGTCCGAAAGTCATGCCATTCTGAGTTATGCTCACGGCCTGCGCCAGCTGCCGAATCATCTGCAGCAGGTGGATATGGAAAGTGTTGGCAAGGGCGTCAAACTGGATGGCAGCCCTGTTGACGACAATACCGGCACCATTATCTGGGGTGGCGAAGGCACCAACGGTCAACATGCCTATCATCAGTTGTTACACCAAGGTACACGTCTGATTCCGGCAGACTTTATTGTATCCCTGAAATCACCAGCCCCTCAGGGCGACCAGCACACATGGCTGTTTGCCAATGCCCTGGCTCAGGCCCGGGCACTGATGACTGGCAAGACTGAAGATCAGGTACGTGAGGAGATGATAGCTAAAGGTATGGATGCTGCTGAAGCTACACGACTAGCGCCTCATAAAATGGTACCTGGCAACCGTCCTTCAAATATCCTGCTGATGTCGGATATTACCCCTGAAACAGTGGGTGCTCTGCTGGCACTGTATGAGCACAAGGTTTATGTCCAGAGTGTTATCTTTGGCATCAATGCTTTTGACCAGTGGGGTGTAGAACTGGGTAAGGTGCTGGGAGACGAGATTTATAGCGCCCTGCAGCACCCGGGAGACAGTGATGACTTTGACGCGGCGACTTCCAGTTTAATCAAACGCTTTAAAGCTTAAACAATCCTGCATAACGGTTACCTGCCAGCTTCAGCCCCGGCAGGTAACCAATCAGAGCTTTTCGTACTTTACGACTTGATTGAGAGCGAACCCTTATAAAATTCTGTAAAACACGGAGTATAATGTCATACCACACTATTCTTTCTTGATGCCGACACCCTGCCCCTATGAAATTTCCCGGACGCCGTAAGTACAAGCATTACTTTCCCGTCAATACCAACAATCGGCTTGACCGTGGTGGTCAGTCGCTGGCCCATATCAATACCTATGTGACCGGTATTGACCAGAACCTGGTTGATATCACAGCCCATGTTTCAGAAAGCGTGCTGAATGATTTTGGCCTGAGCCGTGGTGCCTCACAGCTGATTGACGATGACACTGCCGAGAACCTGTATAACTTTCTGCGCGATCACGACCTTATAGAGAACCAGTTTGCCGGCGGTACCATCGGCAACACCCTGCACAACTATTCCACCCTGGCAGATGACCGTTCTGTACAGCTGGGTGTTATGAGTGAAACCGTTGCCATTGGAAGCTATGCCTACCGCTACCTGTGCAATACCAGTAGCCGGGTCGACCTGAGCTATCTGCAGCCGGTTGCCGGACCGATCGGTCGCTGCTTCACCCTGATCACTCCGGATGGTGAGCGCACTTTCGGTATCAGCCCGGGCCTGGTTAATGAACTGTCTGCCGACTTTATTCCGGAAGAGCTGATTCAGGGCAGTTCTGCCCTGGTGATCTGCGCCTACACTCTGGGCGACAAGTCACTGCCGATTTATGAAGCTACCTGCAAGGCCGCCCGTGTTGCCTCTGAAGCCGGTGTACCTGTTGTGCTGACTTTGGGTACCCATTTCCTGGTGGAACGTCTGCGGGATGAACTGGAACAGTTTATTCGCAGCTACGTCACTCTACTGGCAATGAACGAAGAAGAAGCCAAAGCCTTGACCGGGCACACAGACCCGCTGGATGCCTCAAAAGCAGCGCTGGAATACTGCGACATGATTCTTCTAACGGCAGGCCCTGAAGGTCTTTATCTGTGTGGTTATACCGAACGCTCCATGGCACGCGAAACCGGTAACCCGATTCAGTCCGGCAGCATTACCGACTTCAACCGCTATGAATTCAGTCGCCCGTTGCGCAAGAAAGATTGTGATGACCCGATGCAGGTCTTCTCACAAATCGACCCTTATCAGGGCGGTCCCGAGAAGATTATGAATACCAATGGTGCCGGTGACGGTGCACTGGCTGCGATTATTCATGATATGACGGCTAACTGCTTCCACCGCCAGGCCGTGCCGACTTCAAGCAAGCATGTGCGCAACTTCCTGACCTACTCTTCTTTTGCTCAGGCTTGTAAGTATGCGAACCGTGTCAGCTATCAGGTACTGGCCCAGAGCTCCCCTCGCCTCTCCCGCAGTTTGCCAGAGCGTGAAGACAGTCTGGAACAAGCATACTGGTCCAAATAAAACGCATTGACTACACGGAACTGCCTGCGTAATACGGGCAGTTTCCCACTCATTAAAAACAACAGGTTTACGCTGCTACTATCGCCCTCGTTTCTGAGCGAAATGTCCACTCATCAACAGGAATGAGTGTTACGCCGATTGCCTCAAACACATTCAGATTCTGCACATGTGTCCCCCCGCAAGGAATAACCACCTTTTTGCCATCGGCAAAATTGCAGTGCCAGTAACGCCGGCTCAGCAACTCCTCACCCTCTTTTACCATTTTGATCGTCGCACCGGTTTCCAGCCATTCCATCATGATCCGGTTTGTTTCTTCTTCGATATCCACTAATGCCTCCATTACATCAGCAGCGCGCAATCCCTTTTTCCGAATAGACTTCCCAAGCCGGTAAAAATCATTGCTGCCATTTTCTATAATTCGTGATGTCTGAATGGCTAGCTGATCAAAATCCGGACTTCCCATTGCATCATGTCGTCCCGGATCCTTTTTCCAGTAACCGGATAACACCTGATTTAAAGCCAGCGCAGAAAGATGGCAGGCCGTATGTCCCGTATTAAGACTGTGCCGATAGCTCGTATCAACCTGAATGTCAGCTACCTGCCCTTCCTTTATCGGGATATCAGACTCCAGCACATGTACCACAAAAAAATCCCAGCCCTCAGCACCTTTTTTCACGGGTATTGAATTGCCGGTAAAATATTCACCGGTATCAAGTGAACAAGCTCCACAAATACAGTCGACGACAACCAGTGTTTGATCATTTATTTTCAGCATCCCCCTGTCTGCCGGTTGATCTGGCCACTGGTAATCAATCGGGTGGAACGGTGTACTGGCTGTCACTATCCCCTGCCTTGCCCCCATATCAATAACAGTAACAACCGGACTCCGGTTATTAAGCCCGCCTTCGGCAAATGTCACAATTTTTGGTTGATTGGGCGTCATCTGAAACACCTTTACATTGGAAACCGGTTTTAACAGATATTACTGCCGTAAATCAGAATGATCTTGTAAAAAATTGACAGAAGACGGCTAAAGCAGCACCACGCTTCCCCCGGAGCGGGAAGACAGCCTGAAGCAAGCATATGGTTCCAGTTAAAAGCCAATGCTGTACTGAAATCCCCTTTTTAGCGGGCATTTTTTATGCTTCAACTGATACTGCATTTATTTCTGTCCATGGCGGTCTTCAGGCTCTATGAAGACAAGCTGGTACAACCGCCATGAGTTCAGTGGTAAAAGACAGGAATGCAACAGAATCACCGGTAACAAATCCCTCATTATGGCGTAACTGATAAAAGTGAGATTGCTACAGATAGCTACGGCCCGGAGACGCCTCATATTGGTTTCAAAGAACGTCAAAAACACCAGAAAAGCTGCGGCAAAACCAATGATTTCTTTATAGTTGGCCTGGGTCCAGTCAATCGTTAACACAAACATAAAAACGAGCCTTATTAGACACTCTGAACCCGTTTCAAAATATCACGCCTTCATGCGACTGCAATTTATATAAAGATATATAAATAGACCGGATTGTTTGAAGCACGGATAGTAAGGCTGATACGAATCTGACTTTTATCCCGCAGCTGCTAAAATAGCGCCACGATTCACTTCAACCAAGCAGTGTTAATGAGCGAACTGAAAGCCCGACCGGAAGAAAAAGCCGTTGTTATCTATTCCGGCGGTATGGACTCCTTTACCGTTCTGAACAAGGCTCACAAAGCCGGTTATGAACTGCATGCCCTGTCCTTCAACTATGGCCAGAAGCATTCCAAAGAGCTGGAATATGCCGCCAATGTTTGTGCCAGCCTTGGCATTCCCCACAAGATCGTGGATATCACGGCCATCAACACCCTGATGAGCGGCTCTTCACTGATTTCCAATGCCGAAGACGAAATCCCTGAAGGGCACTATGAAGAAGACAATATGAAATCTACTGTGGTGCCCAACCGCAATATGATTCTGTTGTCACTGGCAACCGCCTATGCAATCTCTCTGAAAGCCGGCAAAGTATTCTATGGCGCTCATTCCGGTGACCATACGATTTATCCTGACTGCCGCCCGGAGTTTGTAGAAGCCGTCAATAATGTCACCAAAATTGCTGACTGGCAGCCGGTGGAAATCATGGCGCCTTATCTTTACGACTCCAAAATCGAGATTCTGCGCGATGGTCTCTCCATGAGGCTGGACTATGGCCAGACCTGGACCTGCTATAACGGTCGGGAACAGGCCTGTGGCAAATGCGGTGCCTGTCAGGAACGGCTTGAAGCCTTTGAGCTGAATAACAGCACAGACCCTCTCAGCTACGAATAAAAGAACATCTACCGGTGCTGGCTACACTTTAAGGATATGGTTTGAAAGATCAGGGATCAGTCCGTGGCCGGAAACACTAGGGTCGGTGGCAGTACAAGTACTCAATCAATAGAAAGTCACGCCCTTCCTGCAGCCGTTGAAAACAAGGCCGCAGGAAAGGCGTTTAATCGCACCCTGACCCAAACCGAGCCGACAATCAGTCTGACAGATGCTGTTAAACCCTTTCCAGCATTCCCGGAAAGGCTGAGGGCACTGCAAGACTTCACCATCACGGTGATACCCGACCCGAAGAAACAACCCGGGCTCGAAGCCCCCGAAAGCCCGGCAATACCAGAAAGCAATCAGAGTCCGGCCAGAAAAATGGCAGCTCGTTCCGGCGTGGACAGAGGCAAACTGGATTTAAAAAGTAACCCCTTTCTCAAAGATCGTACGCTCAAATCAACCAAACCCGAAAAAACCAATGCCTCCCGCCGTTTCAGCCTCAAGGACGCGGCATTACAGATTTCCAAACAGAATCAGGTCAGCAAAGCCTTTGGTGCCAAAGAAAGCTCTTTAATGCAGGGATGCCTGATGGGACTGGATGCTGTATCCGACTATCAAAATCAGGGGATTCCCCGGGGTTATCTGGAAAAGATGCAGGATGTGGCAGAGCAAGACAAAGTCATTATTGCCATCAGACCAGTAGAACGGATCTGCCGTACTCTGATTGAGGAAGGCTATGCATCGAAACCCCTTACGATCAAAGCCAAAAGTGCAAACTGGGGACCACAGGCCGGTTTTCTTCCTGTCAACCAGGCTCTGAGCAAAAAAGCAGGGTTGTCCTCGGAGGTAGAGAAATACAATGCCTATGCTCAGAAATGCATAGACAAGGGTGATGCTGTCGCTCAGCAGCTATCCCTGTCTACGGCGCGCCTTACGGAGCTGAAAGATCTGGGCACCCTGAAGAATACCCGGGAAACTGCACCGGAAGCTGGTTATCAGCGAGCAGAAGCATTTGAGTCCACCCTCGAGGCCGATGGTCGTCGAGTCACTCAATCATTTGAGGCCCACCAGCGTAGTGACGGCCAGTGGGATATTTTTGTGGTCGGTGAGGATGGACTGGAAAAGCTGGAAGTACTGGCAGACAAGGAAGGTGGACCCATGACAGCGGACTTTGATCTGCTGTTTGTCGATGCCCACTACGAGGATATTGATCTCGGGCAGCAGGACCGGCGCCACGGTTTTGACCCCAAACTGGGGATTTACAGCAACCGAATGTCAAAGGTCGGGCAGGATATCAATCAGGCTCTGGATCGTGGCCCCGGTCGGGATATGGTACATCACGGCGCTGACACATCGAATCCCGCCACCGAAATGGAAGCGAATTTACCGACAACTATTTTATTACCGGCCAAACAAATCGGGATGTACAAATCTCCGTTGATGATTAAAACCCAGGTCGAACTGGCGCGTTTTATGCGCACTATGCAAAAAATGGGATACAAAATGGATGTCAATCCACTTTGGAACGGACTGAAGGAGGTAGCATCCGAACCGGTGCAGGAAAAAATCTCTTACTTCGAAAAAAAAGGCCCGATCGCTCCATAAGAGTTCCATAAGATTCCAACAATAACTCTATAAAAAATTCCCCAATCACTCGTCTGTAATAAACTACACCTCCACTACTGCGATTAGGTCTACTTTTACATTCACACTCTGGATAACCCGGGGAAAGCAAAATGACCTGTTCCTATCGCACTGGATTTTTTGCAGGGAAAGTGGTGGTTCTGCTGGTTGTCATGGCCTTGCCAATAGTAGCGAGCGCTACCATCAACTGCCCCTGGTGCGGAAGTACGATGGAGGCCCGGCCAAACAATAAAGTCATTTGTCTCAATGAAGAGTGTGATAAAAGAGATATTCCCTACCCGCTGGAAGCCCTTGTACTTTGCACTTCGACACCGAAACAACTGACTAATCAATCGCAGTCTATGACCATACCTCAAGCGAAGGAGACAAATCGCCCCCCGTCATCAGGGTCCAGGAAGCCACCGGGCCGACCTCAGACAACATAGATTGCAGCCAGCTGAAACTTTATGACCACCCTTTTTTATCGCACCCGTTAAAGAAAACGAAACAGGCCGAAGCGCCCTCTTCCCGTCGGGGAAGCCTGAGAGAGATTGCTGAGCTTATTATGCTCAAGCAACGTTCATTAATGGCTATGGGGCATTGGGAAAGCCGGTTTCAGCGTGACTGTCTGATGGGTATTGACGCTGTGGCCGAAGATGCCGACCAAGGCATTCCCCGCAGTTACATCGAGAAAATCCAGCTTGTGGCTGAAAAGCTGGATGTCATTATTGCTATTCGACCTGTCGCCCGAATTTGCCGCACCCTGATACTGGAGCTGTATGCTTCGAAACCACTTCTGATCAAGGCCAAAAGTGCTGACTGGGGGCCTCAGGCCGGCTTTCTTCCGGTTGATCAGGCTCTCAGTAAAAACGCCGGACTGCCTGAGAAAGTCGAACATTACAACCTGAAAGCGTTAGAGTGCATTGCGCAAAAATGGGCTGTGGCACAGCAGTTGGTACTTTCTACTGACAGGCTGACTGAACTGGAAGAGCTGGGCATTCTGGAGATAATCCATTGTATAGAAACTATTCCGGGACACACTCATGCAGCATCATTCGAATCAACCCTCTGCAAAAAAGACTTGCTGGACACTGGAGAATATCAGGAGCGAAAGGTCACCCGATCTTTTGAAGCCCACCAGCGCCACGATAAAAGGTGGGATATTTATGTCATAACGGATGCCGGGCGAGAACCACTGAAGGTTCTGGCTGACAAGAAATATGGGCCGATGACGGCGGATTTCGATCTGTTATTTGTAGATGCCCCCTATCACAAAGTCGATCTGGGTCAGCAGGACAAACAACACGGCTTTCATGACGAGCTTGGCATCTATAGCAAGCGCATGGTCAGGGTTGCCGATGAAATTAACCGGATTCTTGATCGTGGACCTGGAAAAAACATGGTTCATCACGGCGCCGATTCGGCCAATCCACACAGTGATATGAAGGACAATCTGCCAGCAACCATCTGGCTGCCGAAAAAGCGAATGGGTCTATATGAATCTCCGCTGCTGATTAAAACAGCCGAAGAGCTCGGCTGTTTTATGCTGACCATGCAGAAAATGGGTTATTACACCGATTACAACCCTCAGTGGAAAGAGCTGGAAGAAGTTGCAACCAAAGTTATTCGCGAACGCATCGATTTCTTTGAGCAAAAAGGCAAGCCTTAACCTGATTTGCACCCGCTACAAAAAGCGGTAGACTAGCCGCCCTTTTCTAACCGGCAGTAAAACCAGAGCTATGTACAGCGTTAAGGAAATGTTCTACACCCTGCAGGGAGAAGGCGCCCATGTGGGCCGCCCGGCAATTTTCTGCCGATTCTCCGGTTGTAACCTGTGGAGTGGCCGGGAGCAGGACCGAAGCAGTGCGATCTGTAATTTCTGCGATACCCAGTTCCTCGGCACCGATGGCGAAGGTGGAGGCAAATTTGCAACCGCTGAAGCACTGGCAGAGACTCTGCTGGGCTACTGGCCTGAAAACAGTGGCGTCCATCCCTTTATTGTTTGCACCGGTGGTGAACCACTGCTGCAGCTGGATCGGGAGCTTATTAATGCGTTGCACGCCAGAGGTTTTGAAATTGCCATTGAAACCAATGGTACCAAGCACATTCCCGAAGGTATTGACTGGGTTTGTGTCAGCCCGAAGGGTACTGCAGAAGTTGTTGTCATCCAATGTGATGAGCTGAAGCTGGTTTATCCTCAGCCCGAAGCCATGCCGGAGCGTTTTACCAATATCAAGGCGACTCATTATTACCTGAGTCCGATGGCTTCACCGCAATGGCAACCTGGTGATTCTTTATATCAAGATAATGTTACAAAAGAGACAATTGAATATTGTCGTCAGCACCCAAAATGGAAGCTGAATTTACAAACACACAAAATCACTTCTATTCCCTGATAATAAAACCGAAATAGGCCTGTTTTCGTCTACTCTTTATCTGGCTTGGAAAGAGGAGATGATGATGGGCTCGTTTCAACGAAACAAACAGCTGGCATTCATTATTTTTTTACCGACCTTATTGTTGTTTTCACTTAACGCATGGTCAATGATTTGCAAAGGCTGCCTGAATAAAATGACTGACACAGGCAGTCATTTTGTTTGTGAGCATGAAGGTTGCATCAAAGCAGGAAAACCCGTAACTAAGGTTCAGCCTCTGGCAGAGGCTTCGGCATCAAATACTAAAGACACTTTTAACCCATCTTCTATAGTAGAATTATGTGAAAATCCGGACTGTAAAGCCAAAATGGTTTTCGATCAGGGATTTTTCATCTGTCCTACATGCTCCTCCCAGCCAAGCTTTGCCTCTCCAGCCACTATACCTGCTGACCCAGCCATCAGCTCCCACAGGAGACCGGATGGTACAGTGGGCTGGAAGGAGAAAATCTTCAAAACTATTGATGAAAACCTGGTAATGATGATGGAAGGGTTTCATGCGGAAACAATGGGTGGAGACACCTTACCCTTGAATATTATCCTTAATGCATTACCTGACAGTGATTTAATAGACTTTTTAAAAACAGTAACTTCGGATCTTGATTACACGACCTATCGCACCTCACTGTTGAAATTCTCGGGTAAGGTTTACGAGTGCCCTGTAGAAGAGGTTGAAATCCGCCTTAAATCAACTCTGACCTTTCAGGGATGTTACCTGAAATTCTTTGGCGCCTTCCGGTCAAATTTATTAGTTAACGACCAAAGACCGTTTTTTGACCTGTTGATTTCAACACTCAGAACATTCAAGTCTGATCTTCCTGCAGGCAGCATCGAGAAAATGCTGAAAGTCATCGAAAGGCACCCGGAGCTGGAGCTGACAGAGCCACTGGAAATATCTGATGCTTCTTCTCTTTCTGAAATCACATCACGGATAGCTCAAGGTGGCTGTGTGGTAGTAATAGGAACATATTTGAATTATTACCAATGCCTTTATATCCAGACTCATATTGATCCCTCCCGGATTGCTTTTACCTCCAGACCCGAAGTGGCCACACTTACTGAATACACAGTTTCATCATCTGGACTCCAAACACATATTTTAACAATGGATGATCTGAACACAGCTCTCCCCAACCTGTGGCTGGGACTGGAGAAGTCCTCATTTCTATTGTTGACTCATGGAGCAGCCAAAGCCTCCATAAGGCAATCCCGGAAAAAAACCTGTGCTCAATGATAGTTTCCCGGGGATACGATCAGCCTGTACGAGAGGTTTTACGCTTGCGTTTAAATTTCCGGGCTGCATTTGCAATAACCGGCATATTGACCGGAGATACCTGACTAACAAGCCCACCAAGCTCCTGCACCAGTGGCACCATAAAGTCATCATAACGACTTTCATTACGTGCCACTGAGTCCAGTTGGGATTCCCAGCGGGCCGTACGGTCCGGCTGGCTGACCGACTCCGGTACACTGCCGATCAGGCTTCTGCCGGTTTCTGAAGCATGGATGCTGCGCCCTTCCCTTTTGAGATATTGACGTTTGAACAACAGTTCAATAATTCCCGCTCTAGTAGCTTCTGTTCCCAAGCCATCGGTTTCACGCAAAATCTTCCGAACCTCAGGTTCCTTCACAAACCGGGCAATACCGGTCATGGCAGAAAGCAGTGATGCATCGGTAAACGGCAGTGGCGGATGGGTTTCCTTTTCCAGTAACTCACCACCTTCACACAGGTGAATATCACCTTTTTTGGCTAATGGCAGTGGCGGTTTACTGTCTTCCCGTTCCTTGTTATCGCGGTTATAAAGCGTCTTCCAACCCGGTTTTTCAACTGCACGACGACTGGCAACAAATAATCCGGTATCGATCCTTATCTCAATCCGTCGTTCCTGACTGATGCAGGCTGGATAGAACTGGGCAATATATTGTCTGGCAATCAGGCTGTAGATATTTTTCTCATCATGTACCAGTCTTGACGGGGATCGCTGGGTTGGAATGATCGCATGGTGGGCTTCAACCTTTTTATCATTCCATGCCCGGCTTTTCAGCGAAAGATCAGCGCCTGCCAGCCAGGGTTGTGCTTCATCAAGCCCGGAGGAAATGGCATTGGTAACACCAGCAACCTGCCCCAGGTGTTCTTCCGGAAGATAACGGCAATCAGAACGGGGATAGGTGATCAGCTTCTTTTCATACAGGCTCTGGCAAACATCCAGTACCTTGCGGGCATTCATACCATAGCGCTTGGCCGCATCAATCTGCAGTGAAGACAATGAGTAAGGCAGTGGTGGCTGTTCTTTAATAGCTTTCTGCTCGGCTTTCTCTACCGTGCCATCCTTGCCAGTTACACGGCGAATAACGGTTTCAGCCAGTTGTTTGTTCAGCACCCGTCCTTCTTCATCCATCCAGGGCTGACAGGCTTCACTGGGTTTCCAGCGGGCCTGATAAGTTTCATTGGCCGCTGTTTTCAGATTGGCCAGCACTTCATAGTAAGGATGAGGTTTGAAGTTTTCGATCTCGATATCACGTCGTACCACCAATCCCAATACCGGTGTCTGCACCCGGCCAACGGATAACAGACCGTTATAACCCTTCTTCTGCGCTGAAACCGTCAGCGCCCGGGTCATATTAATACCATAAAGCCAGTCTGCCCGGCTGCGGGCCAGAGCTGAACGGGACAAGGCTGCATAACTGCGATTATCTTTCAGTCCGGCAATGGCTTTGCGTACCGCAGGTGGATTCAGGTCATTAATCAGACAGCGCTGCACCGGCACTGACTTTTTCAATTTCAGATAAGCCAGTACTTCATCCACCAGCAACTGTCCTTCCCTGTCAGGGTCACCAGCGTGGATAACTTCGGTGGCATTCTTGAGCAACTTGCGAATAACAGTCAGCTGTTTCTGCACACCTTTTCGGGGTTTGAGTTGCCATTGCTCCGGAACTATTGGCAGGTGTTCCAGCCGCCAGGGTTTCCAGGCGGCGTCATAGGCATCCGGTTCCACCTGTTCCAGCAGGTGACCAATACACCAGGTCACACAGCCTTCGGAACCAAAATCAATATAACCATCATTTTTTCTGCCATTTCCCGGCAGTACCTCGGCAATGGCACGCCCGAGGCTGGGCTTTTCCGCAATAAACAGTCTCATTTATAACCGCCATGTCATTATGAGACTGATTATAACAGTGGTACCCGTCTGTACAGAATCAGGCTCTGGGTTTTCAAGCTGGATGGTGTTGCAGATATCGCTGCATATCACTTTTGAGGTGATCTGACTGCGGGCCAAAAATTGCCTGCACACAGTCACCGACCTGCAACACTCCACTTGCGCCCATAGTTTTCAGCGCTTCCTTATCGACTTTCTCAGCGTCATAAACACCGATACGTAACCGAGTAATACAGGCATCCAGGTTCTGGATATTATCCCGGCCACCAAAAGCCGCAATCAGGGTCTGGGCGCGCTCATCAGCATGCATGACGCCATCATCTACAACGGTTTCAGCTTCACGGCCCGGTGTTTTCAGATCAAAGTGCAGAATCGATACTCTGAATATCACATAGTAAACCACCGCATAGATCATCCCCAACCAGATGATCCATAACCCTCGGGTTGACTGACCAAACAGCACCAGATAATCAATCAGACCATGGGAAAATGTCATGCCATGGCGAACCCCCAGTTCAATACAAATGAAATAGGCAAATCCGGCCAGCAGTGCATGGATGAAATACAATCCCGGAGCAACAAACAAAAAAGCAAATTCGATCGGCTCGGTAATACCTGTCACAAAAGAAGTCAGCGCTGCAGACAGCATAATACCCATGGTACGGGTACGGTTTTCCGGCAGGGAACAGTGCCACATGGCAATCGCTGCCGCCGGCAGACCGAACATTTTGAACAGATAACCACCTGCCATATTGCCCGCACTGGGATCACCTGCCACATAACGGGCAATCTCACCGGTGAAAAAATCACCTTCTGCGTCAATAAACTCTCCGACTTCAAAAAAGAACGGCACATTCCAGATATGGTGCAGGCCAAACGGAATCAGCCCCCGCTCAACAAAGCCATAAATACTGAAAGCCAGTGCCGGGTTTTCACTGGAGGCCCACAGCGAAAAGTCTGCAATACCCTGCCCGATTGGCGGCCACACAACAGAAAGCACCAGGCCACAGATAATCGCCGCCAGCGCGGTCACAATGGGCACAAACCGCTTTCCGGCAAAGAAACCAAGCCAGGGAGGCAGCTTGATATCATAAAAACGATTGAACATGGCGCTGGCAATAATGCCGATCACTATGCCGCCAAACACCCCGGTGTCAACCGAGTCCAGCCCCATGACCTTGACCGTCGCATCACCTTGCAGTGCAGCACAGACACCCATTGTCGCCAGCATCACCATATAACCGACGACAGCGGCCATCGTTGCAACACCGTCATTATCGGTAAAGCCGACGGTGACCCCGATAGCAAAAATAAGCGGCAGGGCATAAAAGACAGCACCACCCGCCTGAGCAATCACATCATTAAAGGCATCGGGCAGAATCGCAAAATTTGCCGACCCGACACCCAGTAACAGCCCTGCTACCGGAAGCACCGATACCGGTAGCATCAACGATTTCCCGATTTTTTGCAGAACACCAAAACTTGCTTTTAACGCGCTCATGACAGGCTCGATCAATAACGATTAGTTTCGGAAGGAAGGGAGTCAGGCAGGTGCAATGGCTGCCTTGTTTGAAGAGGGTTTCAGCTTTAACCGGCACACTCCCTGTCAGTGATTTGGAGAGTGCCGGTAGCCCGGAACGGGCAGTGGTTTGAGTATTAGCTTAAATGGCGGGATCTACCAGTTTTGAATCATTTCAGATGGCATTACAACCATATCAGAGAATATGCTCCAAACCATAAACCAGTTCTGCATTGGCAGTAATATGCTCACAGGCCATCAGTACGCCCGGCATATAGCTGGTGCGCTCGATGGAGTCATGACGAATGGTCATATACTGGCCCTTGTCACCCAAAATGACTTCCTGAGATGCAACAAAGCCGGGCATTCTGACCGCATGCAGTTTGATACCAGCAAAATCACCACCACGAGAACCTTCAACGTTAGCGACCTGATCATTGGTACCTACATTGAACTTCTCACGCTCTTCCGCCATCAGTTCTGCCGTTTTAACCGCGGTTCCTGAAGGGAAGTCCACCTTGTTTTCATGGTGGTATTCGATAATTTCAGCATACTCGTAATAACGCGCCGCCTGCTTGGCGAACTGCTGCATCAATACATTACCGACAATAAAATTCGGGGCAATAAAGCAGCCATTGCCGGTTTCTTTTACCCAGCCACGAATGGTTTCCAGATCTTCCGGAGTAAAGCCGGTGGTACCGACAACCGCAGCCGCACCGGAAAACAGAATGGTTTTCACCGTATCCATGCGAATTTCCGGGCGGGTAAAGTCTACGACAACATCCGCGCTACCTTGCTGAATAACGGCACCCAGGTCATCCCCGAGATCGACCTGACCGGCCAACTGCAGTTTGCTGTGATGTTCAACAAAATCAACAACTGTCTGTCCCATTTTGCCTCTGGCACCGTTGACCACCACTTTTAATACCGACATCGGTTTCTCCGCAGAATACTGTTGTTGCTTTTGATTGTTCTGGCATTAACTTTAATGCAAGCTGCACACTCTAATGCACCGGCCAATACAGTCAAGCTATCGGGTCTGACTGATATAAGGATTGCCCCAGCCCATAATACTGGCAATACGCTGGTTACGCTCCCGCTCCCAGTCGGTTACCGGATACATTTTATTCCAACTCTCCATCAGCCGGCGCTGCTGTTTACCCAGTGAAAACTCAGAATAGTGGTCATCCATATAGAGGTAGGTGCGGGCGATTTTGCCTCGCTGAGCCTCTGGTGGTTCGGCCCGGCGTTGCTTGAAATCTACCTTGAAGTCACACTGGCCATACATATCCGAGATATAGTCCAGCACTCCGAAACGGAAGTTGGATCGGTCACCATTAATCTCGCCAATGGAAGGCACCAGATTATGCAAATCGGCTTCCATCCGGCGGAAAACATCACTCTTTTTCTTGCAGTTCTTGCGCCCGCCGTTTTGCCAACATTGCAGCTGATGGCCAAAGTCCCAGGCCGGAACCACATGTTCCCACTCAATTCTGTTGGCCCGTTTAACCTGTTTTCTGATTTCGTAGCCGCAGGATTTCAGATCTGCAGGTATCAGCTTTTTACCTTTGGTATTGTAATCACAGCCGCAGTAGAAGGTTTTGGTATGTGTCGCATAAACCTGAGCGGCGATTCTTTTGGCTTTTGAGAAAGATGATGGTGGGCCGGGAATATCAGCCGTTTTTGCTATTGCAGCAGTAGCACTGCTTGCTACAAAAACTATCAATATACGCCTTAGCAAAGTCATACCCACAAAAAGCTGCTCCCTGAAAAAAAACGATCATGTCCTGACACAATACCGCTGTTATGGAATTGCGAATTTTATGTCGTGCAGTTTATAACATTGGGGCGATGGAGATAATTGATCTTTGGAATTATGCAGCCCCTGTAATCGAGTCCGAATACAACAGCTGTAGTACGTGGGAATGGGGAGTTGAGTACATCTACGAAACATCAGATGAACTCTATCAGCACATTGGTATTCCTGTATCTAAAGAGAATACCTATTTGGTTGTTACCGCGAACAAGTGCCAAAAAAGTGCGGTGGGGCACCGCATCCTTAGCCTGAGTTAAAGTATAAACCTCATAAATTGTGGCCGCTCTTAAACCATTTCTCCGAGAGCAACCACAATTTGAACGATCTCAGTTGAGGTCAAATTTTGTCTTTTTAAAAGGCCGCACCAAATGAACCATTCGATCCAGCCACTTACCGTAATACGGACTCTCGGCAGAAACCCCAAAAACATGTGAGCATCCGGTAATACTCCAGAGATTTTCACCAGGTGTAGAACCACCTAACTGACAACCGGCAAATAACAGTACTGGTTCATCATTCTGCTGATGTGGAAAAAATTCATTGACTCTAGGCTGATCGATATTTTGGGACACTGCCTGCTGTTCGATGGCAGCCTTTGTCGTATGTCCGAGATAGATAAACTCTCCGCCCGGAGGAAAGCCAAAAATATCACCGGTTTTACCCAGCTCCATAATCAGGGCAATAATCTGCTGACGGCACTGGATCTGTGCTGTTGCTGATGAAGATAACGGACGTAGCTTGGAGCTATGCTTTATTTCTGTTGTTAGCTCGTTAAAAGCATATTCCCCGATAGTTTCTTCATTAAGGGCTGAGGCAATAATGCGCTTGCTTTGATCGTCTAAGTAGTACGATCTGATAATCCCGACGCCATAGTCCAGATCAAACAACTCATCGCCCTGGCCGCCCAGAATCCCCTGGGAATCTCTGGGAATCTCGACACCGGCACACAACCGCATCGACATCTGAATAAATTTGGAGGTGTCGAACGAGAGTCGGGTCTGATCCTGCAGCTGCCAGCCGCCCCAGGCAAAGTCCTTGCCCAGTAATGGCCAGAGCAACTGGATAAACATGGCCTGATTTTGCTTGTCCGCTGTCTTGGAGAGTGGCAACCGAACAGCAACTTCCGGCAACGTTTTACCAGCCGAGTCATAAAGTTCAATATCAGCAAACTGTGCCGGATACAAATCAAAGGAATGTCTGGCCCGCTCTGCCGGAGCCACTTTTTTCAGTAACCCCTGATAGCCTGATGGATTCTGTATCAGCAAGGTGCCCGCCTGAAAGTAGCTATCAAAGTTCAGCGCTTCACAACGACCTGAAAGCCCCTGTTGTAACAGCGCGGGAGACTTGGCCAGTTGTTCACATTGCTCTGCGGATACTGATGCCGCATGACGGCAGTGAACCCAGCCCTGAGCCTCCTGCATCGCTCCCATTAATAACAGCCACTGTCGGTCACGGGTTGCCGCCACAATATAAGCGGGCTGCCCGGCAAACCAGTAATCTTCAATATTCTTGTTATCGGATGCCACATTACTGGTTTGATCCAGCTGTTTGCTCATCAGGTCTGCACAGGGGAAGCGGTGAACATTACAGGCATCGACAATGACAACCCGCCGACCGGGGTCGAACTGGTCGCTGAAGAAGTCCCAGTTTACCTGCTGCCGCCACTCATTGATCTGCTTTTGCAGCAGCGGCAGGCCGTTAGCCAGAATATAGTGTTTATCCTGCAGCGGCTCGTCATAGCTGGCCGGGCACTCATACTCCAGATATTGCTCAAACCGGCTTCGAACCGCCTGCAGCCGCTCGGATACATAGATATTATTCCAGGGGGCTACCAGACGCCGGGACTGCAGATCACCCGCAACAGAGGTAACAGGTTGCTCCTTCCGCCCTTCCATTCCCAGCAGCGCTTCAACCACAACGTGTTGCTGCAGCAATGCCATGGGGGCAATAGCCGTATTGGGAGAAGCCGAAGCCTGAAAGCCGGAAAACAGCAGCACAACAAGCAGTATTTTAAGAGTCGGCAGGAAACAGTACTTCACCTGAGCCTCTTGGTTTTTAATACCTGAAAAGCTTTAGCATAGACACCCTAAATGAAACATCAGTAACAATTTTGAATCATAAGGACGCCGGTTATTATGTTTTTTCAGTAATTACCCACCCGGCATTGAAGTGGAAATTCAGCGTCCAGAATGCCTGACATATTTCCAGAATATTCAACATGTTACGAGGTTAAAAGCGGACTACACTAGCCAGCATAAATAACCAACTACAAATCTGATGTCATGAATGACCAGTCACTATATCCTGCAAGCACGGCGGAGTTTCCGGATGATTGCCCACCAAACCATCCACCAGCCTTTTTTCTGTCATTACTGAAAACATGACCATAAGCATGCCATAGATCCCTTCATATGCTCTTTACTTCAGGGTGACGTATGACGCGCAAAACCTGCGTGCTGGCTATGTTCTCTATCTTGTTACTGTTCCCGCTTCGGGCTGCAGCAATTGATTACTATTTTTGGGTAACGCTGCCATGGACAGGCGTTAAAGCCGGCGCCAGCTGTGTCGCATATGCTTTCACTTGTTGCTGTAGAAAAAAATGCTGTGATGATTATGACGATTTAAGCAATGATGGAGAGGTCGTAAAGTTACTTCTCGAGAACGGTTTGACCCGGGACCAATCTGAACAGCTTGGGTCAGATGATGCTGCTGTTATCAACGCTGTATCCGGGCTGGTTGAAGAAATGCGCGATCATATTCCACCCGAAAAAAGACAGCATCACACTTTACTACGCGCAGTATTGCCCAAGGTTGCCGCCGTCGGTGGCGGTATCAACAAGCTGGCTGCCGCCTCGGCTGGTTACATCATCCTCCATGACCAGCATGGGTGGGGTGAAGCCCCTGCCCAATTGGTAAGCTGGACGCTGGCTATTGGCTCCTGGGTCAGCAGCAATATGGTTGCGGCTTATGCGATTCGTAACCTCAAGCAGGAAGGGTATCAAAGCTGGTTATGTATCTGTGGTATCAGTTATGCAGCCCTTGCGGCCTTGATTGACGGTACTATGACGGTTGAAGCATTTGTACAGCTACTTCCCGCGTCTGTGGCGTGGTTGGGTTATGGCCTGGGAGGCGTGGCAGGACTCACAATGGCTGGATGCCTGACGGCTGTACTTCTCGTATCCCTGCACAAACTGTCTTACAGATTAAGAGGTCAAAACCCCGAAACCAGAGATATTCTGGAACGCACAGTAGAACTTGGCCCTGTTATCGTCGAAAGAGTTCTTGCTACTGAGTATGCATGGGATGATCAGAGCGAGGAAGCAGTAGCTTCCAGACATGATATCTTTGACAACCTAGTTTCAGTTGAGAATCAGACAATCGCACAAGCTGCTGCACGCTGGTTTTGTGTTAAATCCACCCAATATCGAATACTTAACACACTGGATATGCTCCCTGAAGAGGGTTCCTATCATGAACCCCTGTTGATGCACCTCTATAAGGAAGATAAGAAAAGCCAAAAATCTACCGCAGCTGTAGTGGGAAATATCGGTTTGTTATTATGCTGCGCATCTGGATCTGCTGCCTATATCATGACTGATTCCAGCACCGTCTCCTGGTTTGTTTTAAGAGTCAGCCATAATGCCGATTACAACTGTCTGAGCGCAGGTAATACTGCAGGCTATGTTATTCTTCAGGCAGGAACCTGGCTGGCAATGACCTCAAAGGGACTTACCGCAGCCCAGCATGGCGCTGACACCGTCGGTTCCACTCTGCAGTTTGGCTGGGACAGAGTCACCTGTCAGAAACACCAACCTGTTAGTTGTAAAACTGTTGGCGCTCATATACTTGGCGTTTCTGCAGCAACCCTCTATTTAGGCAATACGCTGGTCATACTGATATACAGAATGACCAGTGATAACTGCTTTGAGTTTAATCATCTGCAAGTCATTTCTATAAGCACGCTGGCAGGTATCAGCGGCTTCCTTTTTAATGCTTCTCATGGTCCCAGCCTGGTAGCTGTGTTCGATCCCATTGTTAACGCCTGCAAAAAAAAGTGCAAAAAGCGCAGGAAGCACAAGGCAATTCTTGATGTGGAAGCCGCTGATTCCTGCGATTCAATAGATGAGGTTTCTATCACTGATCTTGATGTTATTCGGGATGAAACAGAAGCACTTGTTGTCAAACCCAACACTCAAAGCCCTTTCAAAGCACCCAACACTTGAATTTCATGACACTGGGTTACTCTGCCGGATCTTTTTCTTCAGAGCCAGGCAAGTTGATACCAAAAGGCAGCCCCCGCTGTAGCACAATCTGGGAAAAATAAAGATTGATCGCCTGAGAGGTGGTCAGCCCCAGCTGATGCAAAATCTCTTCCGCTTCCGTTTTCAGTTCGATATCAATACGGGCCCGGACTGTTGTCTCTTTTGCCATGGTAATGCCTTTATCCTTATCTGACTGCTTTTGCAGGTGTCTGACATGCATGACTGTGCAAGATAGCAGCAGCAAGGTAAAGGGCAAAATATTTGAACCCTGACTGCAGAGTCGTTATCGTGCGTTAAGCTCAATAAAAATAATAACAACCATGAAGCTTGTAGATATTCGAACAGTGATCAGCGCCAGCCCTGCGGCACTGCTGGAAGAACTGCTGAATCACGAGCATTTATCCCGTTTTTTCAATGCCCGCTTTCGCCTCCTAGAACCTGCTGAGCCCAGCGAGCCTGAAGGAGGCAAAGGTGCTTTACGGCAGGTATCAACCCGGGGCAACAAGTTCAGGGAGCGTATCGTCTCAGCCAGCCATCAGGGCATTGTTTACTGTATTGAAGGTCCCGGGCCACTTGTCGGGCACCAGGGTCATATTCAGTTCACCCCTCGCCCTGAAGGTACAGAGATTCATTACTGTATCAACGGTGAATCAGCCAACTGGATTCCAACCCGAATCGTTGGCTGGGTGATCAGCAAAGATATCAAGGCCGCCATGAAAAATCTGCGGAGGTATTACCATGCCGATTGAACTGATTCAGCTGGCCTTTGCTCCGGTTTTCTTTTTAGGCATTGCACTGGAGTATTTTCACCAGCGTAAACGCTACGCGATTCGTGACAGTCTGAATAATGCATTTCTGGCTGCCAGTTACCAGGGTGTTGAAGCACTTTCCCTGTTGTTACTGATGCCGTTGTTCTACTGGCTTTACCAGTTCCGGCTGTTTGATATTGCCCTGAACTGGCAAACCTTGCTGGGCGCCTTTCTGCTACAGGATTTCCTGTATTACTGGTTCCACCGCTGTTCGCACCGGGTGCACTGGTTATGGGCAGCTCATGTAGTACACCACAGTTCTGATTTGATGAATTTCAGTACTGCTTTCAGACAAAGCCTGATGTATCCGGTCGCCGGAATGTGGTTATTCTGGACACCGATGATTCTGGTCGGGTTTGATCCGAAAATTGTAATTGCTATTGTTGCCACCAACCTGGCTTTCCAGTTTTTTGTGCATACCGAATATACCCGGCGAATTCCGGTGATTGATCTTATCTTTAATGTACCCTCCCACCACCGGGTTCACCATGCTACTAACCCGCAGTACATTGATAAAAACTTTGCCGGTGTTTTGATTATCTGGGACCGGCTATTCGGCACTTTTGAACCTGAGCAACAGAATGAGCCTTGCCGTTATGGCATCGTCGGTAAAATGGAAAGGAAAAACCTGTTCAATATGATCTTTCACCAGTGGCGCTTTATGTTTCGTAAATACCATGAGGCAAAGGGGATAAGAGCTAAAGCATGGATTCTGTTTGGCCCTCCCTCACACGAAAAAGCATAAGAATCTATAAAAAATATGGATCAGGCATGTTCTACGATCTGGCCGAACATGCCCCGCATACCCATTGTATTGATGCTCCATAGTGAACAATTTTTATTATTTATTATCCAAAATACCGCTTGTTTATCCTAAAAAAACAAAAAAAGCGTTGTTGCCAAATAATTTCAACCAATGATTTCTATTCATACCTTTGTCTACATTACAGCCTATTTAGTGAACTCACGCTGCCATTGAATGTCTGAAAACAAAATAGATTTTTTAAATAAGCAATATCTAGCAATATCAACATGTTAGATATCATACCAAAGCATTAGAACAAGGATGATTTTAATGATCAGGCGTATATGTATTCTGTTAGTATTTTTCCTTGCCGTTGTTGCAGAAGCACATCCGGGAAAAGGCTCTATATTGCTGCTGACAACTCAACAGCATGCACCTGCTTACCAAAAAGAACTGTTTGCAGTTATTGTTTTTGATCAGCGTACCGGTGTATGGAGAATCCCCGGTGGTTCCATCAGGCCATCTGACAGTAATATGCATGTAAACGCTGCTTCAAGAGAAGTTTCAGAAGAGCTGCATCAGTCCTTCAACATATACGATCTGACTAACCTGAATAGAAGTTACACCTACAACAACAAGACCGTTTATGTGGTGGGCGACAATACCTGTAAAGGGTTGTTTTTTCTGGCAGAGGGTAAACTCCCAAGGAAGGAGTATGCATTCCCTGAAAAGTTCTCAGCAGACAAACTTCTGGAACAGATACAAACAGCTCAGGCTATGATTCCTAACACGACAGCCTGTTGCCATGAAGTCACCGATGTAAAGCTGGTAAGACTGGGGTTATTACGCGCCTGGCTTGCACATAATAATCTGACAAATACCACAAGGTTTCCTGTAGGCCAACCTGTCCAAGTCACAGACCCTCAGGATCCCACCAGTGTATATCTCTTTGACTATGACTTTCTTGAAACCCTGTACTATGGACATATGATTGAAAGCCCTACCTGCCCGGCAGGTGCCATGTTTAATATTATGGATGATCCCAGAACAAGAACTCATTGTGACCTTGCCCTTGCTCCTTATTTTCCACATATGGAAGAGTGCTTCCTGGAGCATGCTGCAGAGGATTTCTCGGGTAGCAGTCTTGCCAGAGCATCAGCAATAGCAACAACTAAAGGAGGCGGTGCGTGTGCCAAATCTTTATCAGTATACACACAGCCATCAAAAGCCACAGTTTCGCCGACAAAAACATTCAATGTACTTGAAACAGCACCGGTTGAAATCAGGGCAGGAAGAAGACCAGATCATACCTATATCATCACATCAGGCACAAAAAACCTTCTCAAAGCTGTTGATGAACATGATCTGGCTCCCTATTTCACTTTAAAAAGAGGTGACACCAAGAAAACAGCAGAACCTCAAACTGTTGGATTTATCGATTATGGTCTTGTATCAGCTGCTGACCTGCAAGTATTGCAAATACCGAACGCTCCCAATATTCAGGAAATGCTGGGCAATATTCAATCATGCCGCCTGATGGTTCACATGCAGTCATTACCGACGAATATCAACTTCTCACAGCTGAGACTTCATCCCGGCACCTGGATTGGGTCAGACAACTGCCGTATAGAAACTGCGATAGCTGGTGTTTTTCAGCCATTCAACATTCAGCTAAAACAAGATAAATCAGCTGATCATCACCTGTCTGACTCATTTATATACAGAGTGGATGGTCTGGAAACCATGCCCTGTGTTCTAAAAGATGATGGCTCTCACCAACCTTTTGACTTTGCCATGACAGGCATGATGCCAGGGGAGCGCGTTGAAGTATTGTCAATCATCAGAACAGCATCAGGGTCAGCCCAAAGAGGATATGACACTGTTGTCACGGTACACCGTCTCTACCCTGAAAATATGTTTAAAGCGGGAGTCGACGGATTTTGTCAGAATGCTGCTACCATGCCCTGCCAACTTGCAGCACTTGCCTGGCTGGGTGGGTCTTCACCAGAGCGCATACTCTGCAGCCACAACTACAACCTGTCCCCTACCACCGGGGATGATCATGAAATCTTTAATTTCGGACTACTGGACAGGGGAGTTCTTACAGTGCCTCTGTCAGTAATCCCTCAAATTTTCACAAGCTCAGGTATCCTTGATCCGCATGCAATGACACCTGATACTCAAATCAGCCAGCTTTTGGGTTTTCTTACTCATCCATCACGTGGGCAGCAAATTGTTGTAAAAGTGAAGAATGGTGATTTTGATGATGACCTGGATCAAGAAAGTGAAGATGATACAAGTGATGATGAAGCCAGACAGTTACGAAGACACTTACGTCCTCTGAAAAAGTACCGACAGGCTGGCATATTTACAAATAAATTTGACCTTGCCCCTATACTGCTGGCTATGCAGCAAACTGGGCTGATTACACTGCCAAGAGATATAGATAGCAGACTTTGTGCCTATACACAAAAACTCCTTAAGAAACCAGCGCAAGATCCAAGGGATGTCTATATATGGCTTGAAAATTATCTGATTTTCCTTTCTACCATGGATCACGACGCTATGGGAGATGGCGGTATGGGATTATTTGATGAGTTCAAGCCCTATGAAGAGGCACTGCCTGACGAAATCCTCCGTCTTCGAACCAAAGTTACTAATTCGGTAAGGGATAACTTAATTTCATTTGAACAGTCTCAAGTACTGGATGAAATAGAGGATCCTGCCGAGTTCAATACCCGTTATGACGAACTGGAAGCCTTGCACAAAGATTACCTTTGCTGGAAGTTTGATCGGATGATTGCTGAGGCCAAAAAACGAAGGATATACAATAGGGCAGGTCACTTACAGCGAGGTCTTGAAACAATAAACCCTGCAGTGGCATTTACTTTATTTGCTGATTATATCGAGTATTCTACTGATGCTCACCAGGATCAGGACGATATGTGTGACGTTGTAATTAACAAAGCATATGGCATCGTGAAAGACAAGGCTGGAAATCTCCTGACACCAGAACAGCTCTCTAAGCTAACGCGATATATTGAGCTTGAGCAAAAAGAAGCCGTAATTGAAATGATACGTGAGTTTTTAGGCCCGAACTGGGTACAACGCATAGGTATCTAACGCACTTCGGGTATAAAAAGTATTATGGGCGGTAGTTGAGCTAAACATCGTCCATAGTACTTCCCTCTCTTTGTTTCCTTCTCCATTTTAGCTATCAGATATCAACATACCTGTAGCTTTTTACGATCCAGCTTCCTGAATGACACCGCTGTTGATTATGTCGTTTTTGTCTCTTGTATGGTTATACTTCTCCAAATTTTTGAATTCGAAGAAGTAAACTTTCATGTCTGTCTCATCCTGGCTTTCCCTGCTGGCCGTTTGTCTCCTTGGCGCAGTTTCTCCCGGCCCCAGTCTGGCCGCTGTTATGAAAAGCACCATTCAGGGATCAAGACTGCATGGTATGGTAACTGCAGTATCCCACGCCGCGGGGATTGGTCTGTATGCCTTTCTGGTAGCAGCCGGTATTGCCGTTGTTATTACTGAGACACCTTGGCTGTTTAAAATCATGACCTGGGGCGGTGCGGCTTATCTGGCCTGGCTTGGCTACAAGTCTTTAACATCCAGCTCTTCTCCTGTAACAGGTGATCAGAACAACGCTCAACACTTATCACTGCCCCAGGCAGCATTGGACGGTTTCCTGATTTCTTTTTTGAACCCCAAGATCGCGGTGTTCTTTCTGGCGCTGTTCAGCCAGTTTGTAACGCGAGAGTCCACTCTGAATACTCAGCTCTTAATGGCACTGCTGGCAACGCTGTGCGATGGCCTGTGGTACTTGCTGATTGCGGCTGTTGCCGGACATGGCAGCATCTTGCCGGTTCTGAGACGCAAGGCCCTGCTGATTAACCGCATTTGCGGTGTGCTGCTGCTTGCCGTTGCCCTCAGGATTCTGATGTTTTAATCCTGTAGGCATTCATAACAAGCCGTTCCGGAACAGTTTTGTACTTGTCCGGAACGGACTGCGTGATAATTTGCTGACAAGAGTTTAACGCTTTTTGAAATAAAACCGTTCTCAAGTAAAACGCTATACTCCCTACTCTCTTTCCCTGTTGGTAATAACCAAGAACTGCTCCATGCCAACGTCATCATGGATATCCCTGCTTGCGGTTTGTTTTGTTGGAGCCATGTCCCCGGGGCCGAGTCTGGCAGCGGTTATGAAAAATACCGTGCAGGGCTCCCGACGACATGGCATGGTGACAGCGGTTGCCCATGCTGCCGGGATAGGCCTTTATGCTTTTCTGGTTGTGACCGGTATTGCAGTTGTTATTACCGAAACACGCTGGTTATTCACGGTCATAACCTGGTGTGGTGCTGCCTATTTGCTTTGGCTGGGGTACCAGACAATAACGGCAGCACCTTCATCGGAAGCAGTGAATGGTGAGACTTTACGACAACTGTCGCTGCAACAGGCCGCGCTGGATGGTTTTCTGATTTCATTTTTAAATCCCAAGATTGCCGTGTTCCTGCTGGCCCTCTTCAGCCAGATTGTGCCCCCCGAGTCCACTACTCTGGTAACACGGATTTTAATAGCTCTGATCCCGACAATCTGCGGCGTAATGTGGTATGTCCTGATTGTGGCTATTGCCGGGCATGGCAGCATTTTACCGGCACTGAAACGTCACGAGCGGCTGATTAACCGAATCTTCGGGGTAGTGTTGCTTGCTGTCGCACTCAGAATACTGACGCTCTGATTGAATTAAGAATATGACAGTCACACTGAAACAACTGCTGAATGCCCGGGTAGAAGTCAATCAATTGAATCTGCGCTGGCTGGCCGGCTCAAATATACAGGTGGATATGCTGCGGCTGGATCAGCTCCATCCGCAAATCAGTGGCAATAAATGGTACAAGCTTAAAGGTCATCTGCAGCAGGCAGAGCGCCTCGGACTTTCAACCCTGCTCAGCTTTGGCGGCGCCTGGTCGAACCATATTCATGCCCTAGCTGCTGCCGGAAAACATCTGGGTTTTAAAACGATCGGTGTGATTCGTGGCGAAAGACCGGAAAAGTTATCAGCCACACTGCAGGATGCTGAAGCCTGGGGGATGCGATTACATTTTGTTAGCCGAGCTGATTACCGGCACAAACATACTCCAGAATTTCAACAGCGATTACTGCAACAGTTACGACTGCCATCAGATCAGGTACTGATCGCTCCGGAAGGAGGATCGGGTGATCTGGGCATTAGTGGTTGTGAGGATATTCTGGCTGCCGGCAATATCGATGCCCGTGACTATCAAGAAATCTGGCTGGCCTGTGGTACGGGAGCAACATTATCCGGTATAGCCCGCTCAGCCTCCCCTGACACACAGGTTCGAGGTGTTGCAGTACTCAAGGGTGCAGATTTTCTGCGCGATGATATCAGGCACTATTCTGGTGGCTCGTTGAATAACTGGGTACTTGAAACTGACTATCACTGTGGCGGGTATGGCAAGGTCTCCCCGGAGCTGCTGCAAACTATTGATGAATTTGAACAGGACACGGGAATCCCCCTTGATCAGGTTTATACCGGAAAAATGGTCAATGCTCTGAAACAGAAACAGGCCATGCTGACGGCAAACAATATTCAGCGCATTCTACTTGTTCATACCGGAGGCTTGCAGGGAAGAAGGGGAATACAACACTGATTCATCTTTATTAGCTGCCTGAATCTGACCTGAATATAAATAGCCCTGCCATAAACAGGGCTAGTTTCTATCCATAGATATTTATTTCTTTTCAACGCGGGATCAACGCCGGACAGCCGGAATAACTTCACCACTGCGGGCATCAATCAAAACCTGCAGTCGCCGACCTTCGCTGATTATGTCCATCACATAAATCTGCACACCCATCTTGATCTTCATTTTAGCCTCTATAACCATGCCGGGCTTGACCTTGTTGGCGGCATCAATCGCTTCTGACATATTCAGGGTGGTTTTGAAAAAGTCCTGCGACTGCAGTCTTTTCATCCACTTCTCTGCCGGTTCCCGTTCATGGGAAAGTACCTTGCCACTGTTGGCATCGATCTTGAGTTCATGCTCATTTTCCAGTTTGTTATCCAGCAACTTGAACTCATAAACCAGATTGCCATCTTCATCATCGGCTTCAAATTTGATGATTCGCCCCGGCTGTTCCACTTTTGCCTTGTTGATTGCCTCCTTGATGCCCAGCGATGCCTGTTTCATGGCAACCCAGACCAGAGTATCTTCCGCTGAATCATGGGCGTAGGTCCGGCTCACCAGAAGCAGTGCAATAAGCACCAGCCCTAGCATGAGCCTTGCTGCATTCAGGCTCGTCATTTTACCCTCCTCAAATGATTCAATATTAAAAAGCATAAGCACATAAAAATAAGTTATTCCTGAGCATATTGCATGGGTATTGCGCTGCCCCTATGCTGTGCCCATTGCAGGCCTATAAACACGAAAGTACAACAAGCATGACCCTCAACCTGAATTTGAATGAACTTAATATAGAACTTGCCGGGCAACATCCCCGTGAAATTATTCGCTGGGCACTGTCTCTGGATCAGAAAACCCTTGTGACCACCAATTTTGGTCCTCATGAAGCTGCAATACTTAAACTTTGCACTGAAGTCCGACCCGATATTCCGGTAGTCTGGATCGATTCCGGCTACGGCACTGCCGCAACCTACAAATTTGCTGAAAAGCTGATCAAACAGCTGGACCTGAATATCCGGGTCTACCACCCCGAATACAGCCGCGCCTATCGTGACGCCACCATGGGTGGTGTACCTGAGGTGGATACTCCAGAACACGACGAGTTTACCCGTCAGGTCAAACTGGAACCGTTCCAGCGCGCAATGGAAGCCGAACAACCGGCGATCTGGTTGACCGCTATTCGCAAGGACCAGACCGCTTTCCGTCAGAATCTGGATATCCTGACTGAAACCAGCGACAACGTATTGCGTGTTGCTCCGCTGTTCCACTGGACTGAACTGGATCTGGAAGAGTTTCTGGTAGAGAACGATCTGCCAATCGAAGAAGATTACTACGATCCAACCAAGGTGCTGGGAAACCGCGAGTGCGGGCTACATACATCCCGTTAACGACTTGCTTCCCTTAAAAGGGTTGGCCTGATTAATGGTGAAAGTGCCGCATAGATCTGTTTTACAGAAATATGCGGCAAGTATTATTTACTGATTGAAGCAATATACAGATCTTCAACCTGTTTTCTGGCCCAGGGGGTTCTGCGCAGAAATTTCAGACTGGACTTGATTGAGGGGTCGTAGTTGAAGCAACGGATATTAATCCTGTCGCCCAGTTCATCCCAGCCATACATCTCAACCAGCTCGGTAACCACCCGCTCCAGTGTAATACCATGCAACGGGTTATTCGGTTGTTCCTGACTCATAACTATCCTGCAAATACATAATGCCACAGCATTCTAACTGATATGGCAGACTTCATACTCACTCAGTTCCCTGCTTTGTCCTTCAGGCAAACTGTCGTCCAGCACCAGATTACCCACAGACAATCGATGCAGTTTCACTACCGGGTTACGAAAGCGGCCAAACATTCTCTTGATCTGATGGTAGCGCCCTTCTTCCAGTGTTACTTCAGCAACATACTCTGAAAGTATTTTCAGTTGAGCAGGGCGAGTCGTAATATCCTCAAAGCCGAAGTACATTCCTTTGGCAAAAGCCTCGATATACGCGTCAGTAAGGGGGTTGGCCAGTGTTACCCGATAGACCTTACGGACCTTCTTCTCGGGTAAAGTCAGTCTGCTTGACCAGCGGCTGTCATTGGTCAATAGCAGTAAGCCTGAAGAGTGCAGATCAAGTCGGCCAGCGATATGTAATGTGTTCTTGTCTGGCCGCTCCAGTAAGTCGATAACCGTTTTATGCTGCTCATCCTTTGTAGCGCTGACTACACCCGCGGGCTTATGCATCATGATATAGACAGGTGTATTGTTCTGAAGCTCTTCACCGTCGAAGCTGACTTTGGAAAACTCATCAATCACATACTGGGTATCCCGGTTTACTACACCATCAACGGATACCATTCCCTTGGCGAACAGAGGGCGTAATGACCCGCGACTGATCCCGGTTTTTTTACTGATAAAGCGATCCAGTCGCGTACGTTTTGATTGCATGATAAGACTTAAAGGTAACTGCAGGCGAAAACTCTGCAGGTGCTTTCACCATAATAAAAAGAGATTCAGACTAATGGAGGTTAAAAACTAGAACAGATCACTTTGAGGAGATGGTTTTGATTCCGAAAATGCCACAGCACCGGGTTCCGGCGTACCGACAATACGCGGCCAGCGACCAGAGATATGACAGCTCTTTTCATCTTCGGTTGTCACAACATACAGCCGGGTAAATACGCCATCCGTTGCAACCAGCCCCTGAATATACTGCCCGGGCAGTATATCAAACCAGTGACTGAGGCCCTTGTCATCCTTTTCCATAAAGGCATCAACCACAATCTTGACTGGCTGCGGCCGGTATTTCTCCCAGCGACCTTCATGAATTGATTCCAGTCGGGCCCAGCCACCTTGCGGTGCGCCTCCCGCCTGATTCTCCCGCCGTCCCCAGGGCAACATGATCAGCTGACCATCACGCCCCTTTACCGGTAATCTGGCTTTGGGATTGGGAAAGAAAGTCTTGATGACCTTGCCATCAGCCCTGAAAGAAACACCGCCACACATTAATTACTAAATCCTGGTTTACCAATTCCCGAGTTTAGTGGCCGCCACCCTGGCAATCCGGTGATGCTACGGCAACACCCTGCCGGCTCTGCCATTCTGAAGGCGTGTAAGTGTGCAGTGCCAGCGCATGCACAGCACCCTGCATTTCATCACAAAGAACCCGGTATACACTCTGGTGACGCTTTACCGGCAGCTTGCCTTCGAACTCCTCGCTTACCAGTACCACCTTGAAATGAGACTCGGAGCCCGGTGGTACATTATGCATATGACTTTCATTTTCAACGCTGAGATAGGACAGCTCCATTGCCTGCTTCAGCTTCTCTTCAATCTTGTTCTGTATACTCATATCATCCAGCCAGTCAAACCCTGCCAATAGCCATAATAATACATCAGCTGGTACGTTATCTCAGCTTTATACCCTGTTTTCTTGTTCTCGCTGTACCTGAAACTTTAGTTCTGCATCAGATACAAAAAGCCCGGCATTATCTTTAACACCGGGCTTGTTAATCGCTGTAAAGGAGATTTAGACGGTGAGTATTTTCAGGGTGTTGGTTTCACCGACAACAGCCAGGGTATCGCCCTTGGTCATAACCACACGATCACCCGATTTAACCACACCATCTGCCAACAACAGCTCTATCGCCTTACGGTTGACTTCCGTTCCGTCCTTCCATTCAAACGGGTCAAACAGCGCGGAGGATACACCACGATAAAGTGCCACCCGGCGCCGGCTTTTTTCCGAACGGCACAGGGCATAGATCGGCAACCCGGAATCAATACGAGACATCCAGAGCGGTGTTGAGCCGGATTCGGTCAAACAGATAATGGCTTTTACACCCTGCAGATGGTTGGCAGCGTACATAGTGGCCATAGCAATGGTTTCATCGCTGCGGCTAAAGGTAAACTCCATCCGGTGTCGGGACACCTTGGCACCCGGCTGTTTTTCAGCACCACGACAGATATTGGCCATTGCTTCGACCACTCGATCCGGATTGGAACCTGTGGCTGTTTCTGCCGACAGCATGACCGCATCAGTACCATCAAGCACGGCATTGGCCACGTCAAAGACTTCCGCCCGAGTAGGCTGACTGTTGTGAATCATTGACTCCATCATCTGGGTCGCAGTAATAACCGGACGATTCAGGTGTCGGGCCAGCGAGATAATCCGCTTCTGCACACCGATCAGTTCAGCATCACCGATTTCAACGCCGAGGTCACCACGAGCCACCATAACAGCATTGGAAGCACGAATGACGCCTTCCATCAGCTCACAATCCTGAACCAGTTCGGCTCGTTCAATTTTGGCCACCATGGAGGCCTTGCCACCGGCCTGTTGCAGCAGCTCCCGTGCCAGTTCGATATCGGCTGGCTCACGGGGAAAAGAGACCGCCAGATAATCCACGTCCATTTCGGCAGCCAGCACAATATCCTGCCGGTCCTTATCGGTCAGCGCCGGAGCACTGAGTCCGCCGCCCTGGCGATTAATGCCTTTGTTATTACTCAGTATGCCACCGTTGATAACCCGGCAATGCACCCTGCTATCCTCAACCTCTTCAACCTTCAGGGATATACGTCCATCATCAAGCAATAGCACGTCACCTGACTGACAATCATTCGGCAGCTGCTTGTAATCAATGCCGACACATGCTTGTGTACCCGCATCACTTTCCAGCTGCGCATCCAGAATAAAACTGTCATTTTCCGCCAGCTCAATACTCTTGTCTTTAAAGCGGGCAATTCGAATTTTGGGGCCTTGCAGGTCACCCATGACTGCAACCGTTCTGCCCACCCGATCAGCCGTTTCTCTAACCTGCCGAACCCGGCGGATATGGTCATCCCTGTCGCCATGGGAAAAGTTGATGCGAACCAGGTCAACGCCAGCCTTGATCAAATCTTCCAGTGCTTCCGGACTGTCTGTTGCCGGTCCGAGAGTGGCAACAATTTTGGTACGCCGATAAGCCATAAATTCCGGTTCCTTGAAAAATTCCTGAGTCATTCCCCCTGACAGTTACATTCAGCAGGAGGATCATATTCATAGCAGCAGCAAAAGATGAGGATTCAATGACACTCTTTATAAACTTTAAACAAACTTATAAAAACACTTATACAAAATCAGCAAAAGTCTTATACAAAACCTGTTAAGAGCCAGATTTCACACAGAACGTTCAAACGTTAACCTTCAAAATCTTTGCTGTTGCGGTCACTCTTGTCCATCAGAATCATCAGCAGGCCTCCCGCTGCAAGTACCCAGCAGTACCAGATCTGCCCTGACAATTGCAGCGGAGACAATCCTGCAATCGAACCCGCCAGCAAAATCTGGGCCCCATAAGGAATCACCCCCTGAACAACGCAGGAAAATATATCCAGCACACTGGCACTGGTCTGGGGGGATACCTCATTGCGCCGGGCAATATCCCGGGCAACGCTACCACTGATTATGATGGCAACAGTATTGTTGGCAGTAAACAGGTTACAGAGCGAAACCAGCAAACCAATGGCCAGACCTCCGCCCTTGCGGCCACTCAAACGACAATAGTTCATAAACCGGCTCACCAGCCGGCTGATCCACTCCAGTCCACCCTGCGCCTGCATCACAGCAGCGATTCCGCCAATAAACATCGACAGAATCATAATCTCCTGCATGTTGCCAAATCCTTGATAGATATCATCTGCCCAGCTTGCCAGCGTATAGGCGGGTGCTACCGCAATACCGGTCATACCCGCCAGCACAATACCGGCAGACAATACCAACAGAACATTCAGTCCGGTCAGGGCCAGTATCAGCACCACCAGATAGGGCAATACCCGGGCAAACTGCCAGGGCTCAACCGGCGGCACCTCGGCCCCCTGCCCCAGGGTGAACAGCAGCAGTAATGTTAATAATCCGGCAGGAATTGCCACCCGGGCATTCTGTTTGAACTTGTCCCGCATGGCACAGCCCTGGGTGCGGGTTGCGGCAATGGTGGTATCCGAGATAACCGACAGGTTATCACCGAACATGGCACCGCCAACCACTGCGCCCACTGTCAGCGCAGGAGTCAGACTGGTTGCCCCGGCAAATCCCACCGCAATAGGCGCAACGGCTGCAATGGTTCCCATGGAAGTACCCATGGATGTCGAAATAAAGGCTGCAATCACAAACAGTCCGGGCAAAACAAAGCTCGAGGGAATAATGCTCAGACCACAGTTAATTGTGGACTCAACCCCGCCAATCGCCTGCATCACGGAAGAAAAGGCCCCTGCCAGCAGAAACACCAGACACATGGTGATAATGCCGCCGTCGCCAATACCCTGCACAAACACCCGTAGTTTTTCATTAAAGGAATACTGGCCTGCCAGCAAAGCCAGCAACACGGCCGGTAAAGCCGCAACAGGAGCCTTGACCTGGTAAAAGGCAAACTCAACGCCCTGAAGGGTGTAATACAGCCCGCTGCCAACAAATATCAGCAGAAACAGCAGCAGCGGCAAGAGGGCTGAAAGCCGGGGTGACTGAACTGAAAGTGTGTGATCCATTTCTTGTCTGACAACTTCGGGTAAAGGAGGCTTTTTGTTTGAACCGGACAACATGTACATTTTTTGCTGTGGTTTTAAATAGGACAGCTCTGACTCTGCTATGTTCAGATTTTCCTCATGATCTGAACAGAGTAGCCTACTCATAAACCCCCACAAGCCCGCTTCGCAGCTGGAACTACTGTTAGTATTTACTGTCAGCTTTTATGTATACCCTCTGAACAGACGGATCTGCGACGTTTTCTGGCACTCGTGCGCTATCGGAATTC
This sequence comes from Spongorhabdus nitratireducens, assembly GCA_947387575.1. GTDB lineage: Bacteria > Pseudomonadota > Gammaproteobacteria > Pseudomonadales > Endozoicomonadaceae > CANDOC01. The sequence continues at coordinate 254,118 of CANDOC010000006.1, read as the reverse complement.
GGAATTCTGTCCAATACTGTCTGACAGGCAGGTCATTTCTATCTCTGAATAAACGGGCAGTAATCATGAAAGACCGATTATCGTGGCAGCAGATGCTGGCAATGGGGTTTATGACATTTGCAATGTATTTGGGTGCTGGCAACCTGATTTTCCCTGTACTGGCCGGTCTGGAAGCCGGTACTGAACTCTGGATTACCGCTGCGGGATTCCTGATAACCGGTGTTGGCCTGCCGCTGACCGGTATTATTGCCATGGCCCGCGTCGGTGGTGGCTTCAACGATATCTCCCGCGATCTGCCCCGGGCGATGATTACACTGATGGGCTGCAGTATCTATCTCATTCTCGGCCCTCTTTATGGTATTCCACGAACCTGTGTCGTAGCCTACGAAATAGGTCTGGTGCCTTTTACCGGTAATCATGATGGAGCCCAGCTGGTCTACACTCTGGTATTTATCTCTCTGGCCTGGTATCTGTCACTACGCCCGGGCAAACTGATGGAAAGCATCGGTGAGTGGATGACACCAATACTGGTGCTGCTTCTGCTGATTCTGGGCATCACCCCTCTGGTGGCTCCGCCCGGACCGATCCCCGCACCTTCGGCAGAATACCAAAGTGACGCCTTTATCAAGGGTTTCGTTGATGGTTATATGACCATGGACACCCTGGCTTCACTGCTGTTTGGCATGGTGATTATCACCAACCTGCGTTCCCATGGTATCAGCAGCCGTCAGGCTCTGACCCGCTATACCATTCGGGCCGGTGTTATTGCAGCTATCGGCATGTCTCTGGTCTATATCTCCCAGTTTTACCTGGGAGCCACCAGCCATGTACTGATACCGAATCCAGAGAATGGCGGACAGGTGTTATCCACCTTTGTTGATCATACCTTTGGTAAGGGCGGTATTTTGCTGTTGTCCGGCATAGTCACACTGGCCTGTCTGACTACAGCGATAGGTTTGATTACTGCAGTTTCAGAATATTTTGAAAGCCTCAAGCCAGCTATCCCCTATAAGGTGTATGTCACCCTGATCAGCGTCAGCTCACTGATGTTTGCCAATCTTGGCCTGAATGATCTGATTGAACTGTTTATTCCGGTATTGCTGACATTCTATCCGGTCTCGATAGTTCTGATCATTCTGGCGCTGGTACGGGACTGGCTACCTTCTCCTGTAGTCACCAGCCGGCTGACACTGGCAACCGTTTTTGTGGTCGGTCTGGTCGACGGACTTCAGGTTGCTCTGCCGGGGTTACAGCAGTCTGCTTTATTGACACCCTTCAGCTACTTGCCAGGCTTCGGACATCATATGGGCTGGATTGTGCCAACACTGGCCTGTACTGCGATAACAATCGCCGGCGCTCTGATTGTACGCCTGACATTACCGCTAAGTCCCCGTATATAAACATCTACGGCGAATATATTAGAATTCCTGCCACAGCAGCTCTGAAACAGTGTTCCTACTGTTTCAGAGCTTTTGTTCTGCCCTGTATCACCGGAAGATTAATGCATCATCGTCAATTCTGGCTTGTGTCTTTGCTCCTCTCAGTTCTGCTGGCCGGGTGCCAGTCCCCTGCGATCTCTACCTCCAAGCCATCAAAGCCTGCTGTTACTACGGCAGAACAGCCTGCACCCGATTCATCTTCAGTCAGTGTTCAGCCTGATATGAACAATGCAGCTTCAGGCCTATCTTCACAACAACAAATTAAAAAGGTCACCATCACCCGGCGAATAGAACAGATTCCTGCCCGAATAAACGACAAGATTGTACTGGGCATTACCGAGACCGGTTACTTGCTCGATGCCAGGCTGAGCATGAAAGCAAAAATGGATACCGGAGCAGAAGGCTCATCACTGGATGCCCGTAATATCCAGCGTTTCGAGCGGGATGGGAAAAAGTGGGTTCGATTTGATATCAACCGGGCTCATGAAGGTCACAAGACGCTGGAAAGACCGCTCGAGCGTATTGTGTATATCAAGCGCCCCGGCCTCAAAGCCATTCAGCGTCCGGTAGTATTGTTGACCGTCAGGGTTGGTGATATTACCCAGAAACAGGAATTCAGCCTGACCAACCGCAGGCAGTATGAATACCCGTTAATTATTGGGCGTACCTTTCTTAAGGATCTGGCCATTATTGATTCCGGCCAGCACCATATCGCTGAACCAAAGCTGTTAAAGCAGCAAGACGTGACGCTCAAGATCGCAGTCGATAAAAAACCGCCCAAAAGCCCGGAAATAATCCAACAGCCGGTCAGGGTAAAAAGAGATACTATTTTCGGTAGTGTGGAGCCGGTATTTCTTCCAACTCAAAACCTGCGTTTTGATGCCCGAATTGATACCGGCGCCAAAACATCATCACTGGATGCCCGGAATATCCAGCGATTTAAACGTGACAATAAACACTGGGTGCGATTTGAGTTACCCGGGCCAACCGCCAACAACCCGATGATAAAACTGGAAGTCCCGGTTAAACGACGGGTAAAAATCAAGCGCCACGGTGCCGACTGGGATCACCGATTAGTGATTGAGCTGCAAACCCGGGTGGGTTCAGTGTCCCGTAAAACCGAGTTCACCCTGCGTGACCGCAGCGAATACGATCATCCGATACTGCTGGGTTATGAATTTCTGGAGAACCGGGCACTCGTAGATGTCAGTCAGCCTTATCTAACCGATATTTTCAAACAACGAGCCCATCTCATTTATCTGCACTAGTTTTCAATATCTCGCAGCCTCATGACTTCAAACTGACTATTGTTTCCCAGTAGCAGTTGACCAACACCTCATTGCCATACCGGCAGCATGCTGCCGGTACACCTTAATTGCTCACAGGAAACATAATGAATACCGCCCGCACTCAACTGGCACTGGTCGTTATACTGCTGACGGTAGCCGGTCTCGGTTTGACGCTTTACAAGCATATGACGCTGGGCTTTCCTCTTCTGCCCGGTCGACACAGTCCGGTATGGACACTGGAAGCCCAAATCAACTTTGACGCTGAAGACGGACCGGCACAGGCGATTCTGACCCTGCCGGCAGCACAGGACGGAGCCATTGTTCTGGATGAGTTCTTTTCCTCGCCCGGTTATGGCATCAATGTCAAAAAACAGGGCAGCCAACGACAGGCCGTATGGAGTATTCGTCAGGCTGAAGAGCGGCAAACCCTGTTTTACCGGATTCAACTAAGGCTTGAGCCAGAGCACCTGACCAAAGCTGCAGACGAGCCCGCATCAGATAAACCTGACACCCCGGTACTGACTGAGCCCTATAGCACTGCAGCCAAAACATTACTCGCAACAATTAGGGAGAAGTCATCTGATAATGAAAGCTTCACCGGCACCCTGCTGCAGGAACTCAACTCCGTCGACCCGGATCAGAATACCAATATGCTGCTGGGCAACCTCACCAGCCGCAATGACAAAGTACAACTGATACTGGATCTTTTGCATCAGGAAGGCATTCATGCCCGTATGGTACGAGGCCTGCAACTTGAAGACGGTCGTCGTAAACAACCGATTGTGGATATGGTGGAAATCTGGAACGGCTGGCACTGGATCCTGTTTAATCCCGATACTGCCGCATCCGGTGCACCGGATAATTTTTTCCTGTGGCAACGAGGTGGAAAGTCACTGCTGGACGTTATGGGAGGATCCCATTCCCGGGTCGAGTTTTCGATGATATCCCAGCCCATTCCTACCAAGCAGCTGGCGCTGGAAGAAGCCGCCAGCGGTATCAGCATGGTGGACTTTTCCATTTACAGCCTGCCACTGGAAGAACAGAACGCATTTAAGACCATTCTGCTGGTGCCTATCGGTATTCTTGTTGTGCTGGTAATGCGGGTGTTGGTCGGGCTGCGTACCTCTGGAACCTTTATGCCCGTGTTAATTGCCGTTGCCTTTCTGCAAACTCGCTGGCTGCCCGGTCTGGTAATTTTTATTACCGTTGTCACTGTCGGGCTGTGGTTAAGATTTATTCTGAGCCGGCTCAATATGCTGCTGGTTGCCCGGCTGGGCTCCGTTGTGATTATGGTGGTGGGCATTATGGTCACCATGAGTATTCTCAGCTGGAAGCTGGGAATTACCCAGGCTTTAACCGTGACATTTTTCCCGATGATTATTCTGGCGTGGACCATCGAGCGGATGTCCATTCTATGGGAAGAAGAAGGCCCGAGGGATGTGTTTATCGAAGGCTTTGGCAGCCTGCTGGTTGCTTCCCTGAGCTATCTGTTGATGACCAACCGGCATGTTGAATACCTGACGTTTAACTTCCCGGAGTTGCTGATGTTGGTTCTGGCGGCCACCTTACTATTGGGTCAGTACACCGGCTATCGCCTGCTGGAACTAAAGCGGTTCCGATCCCTGATCGGCAAGCCTTTACAACATCCTGCAGAATATTGAGAGGGTATGCCAGTGAACTTGTTCAAATGGTTTGCCCGCCCGCATGCACTGCTAGATGCAGGTGTACTCAGTATGAACCGGCGCAACCTGTGTTACGTCAGTCGCTATAACAAGCGTTCCTTATTACCTCTGGTAGATGACAAACTGTCGACCAAAAGACTGGCAGAAAAAGCCGGCGTGGCCGTCCCCAAACTATTGGGTGTTATTCAGTATCAGCATGATGTCCAGCAGCTACATAAATTGCTGGACCATCTGAGTGAATTTGTTATCAAACCCGCCAATGGCAGTGGAGGTAAAGGTATTCTGGTTATTACCGGCCGGGACGGAAGTGACTTCGTTAAAGGCAGTGGTGAGAAGCTTGGTTTCGCCGATGTTAAACGTCACGTAACCAATACGCTGGGAGGCCTTTATTCGCTGGGAGGCAAAACCGATGTCGCCCTGATTGAGTCATTGATCAGAGCTGATCCGGTCTTCGAGCGTTACAGCCATGAAGGGGTACCGGATATTCGAACGATTGTCTTCAAGGGGTATCCGGTAATGGCCATGCTGCGACTGGCAACCAAAGCGTCTGACGGCAAGGCCAATCTGCACCAGGGCGCTGTCGGTGTTGGTCTTGATATGGCCAGTGGACAAAGTCTAAGGGCAGTTCAGTTTGACCAGCCCGTTACACATCATCCGGATACCATGCAGGACTTTTCAGCACTCAGTGTTCCTCACTGGAAACAACTGCTTACGCTGACTGCCCGCTGCTATGAGATGACCGGACTGGGATATCTAGGAGTCGATATGGTACTGGATCAGAATGAAGGCCCCTTGATTCTGGAGCTGAATGCCCGCCCAGGACTGGCCATCCAGATTGCCAACGGCTCAGGCCTGAGATCACGACTGGAAATGATTGAAACGTTGAAAAGTGGTGATAACGCTGTTTCGGAACGGGTTACATATGCCATGACTCATTTCAGTCACTTTTAACCATGAATATCGATGCAAATAACAGAGTGAATTTCAACAACACACAGCACTGTCTCACCTATACTTGCCATCAACATCACCGCCAGTATCAAGCTTGATATGACCACGCTTCTGGTTCTGCTTATTGACGGTATCGGGGCCGACTGCTTTCAGCGCTGCCTGTCACGCTGTCCCAGCCTGTCCCGAATGGTCACGGAAGGCCATCTGGTTAAACGCCTTACCCCGGCAACATGTGCCACCTCCCTTCCCGGCAGGGCTTCAATGCTGACCGGGTACCCATCCAGTAAAAATGGCATTTATGGCAATCTGATTCGTAAGCAGGACGACCGATTCGGTTATGCCCAACCGAATGATTTGCGTATTCCTACTCTGGGCAGCCGGGCACAAGATCACGGCATCAAAGTTGCCGGTATCGGTTTTGGCATGCTACCTCAAACAGAGTGCGATATTTATATGCCCCCCTCCTGGGCTGGAGAATATGGTGAAGCACTATTCCCTCCCCTTCCTGTCACCATGCCGGCTTATTCCGACCGGGATAACTACCGGCTCAGGGGGCTGATGAACGATACCCTGTTGCTTGAACAGGCAGTAAACGCCGGGATAACGGGTGATGAACCGGCACAGTTAATCTTTGCCGAACTGGCCATGCCCGATTACCTGTTGCATGACTATGGCGAGGACAGTCCTGAAGTGCAGTGGAATCTGCTCTGGATTGATGCACAGGTCGGACTACTAAAAAGCTGGCTGGATGCTGCAAACCAGCACTGGAATCTGGTGTTGGCCAGTGACCATGGCCATGCTCTGGTACAGGAGGCCATTTATCCGGATAAAATTATTCCCGATGGCATCCCTTATGCCTGTGAGGCTGGCATCCTTCACCTGATAGTTAAGAATCAACAGCAACGACAGCAACTGGCCGAGTCCATGTCACCTTTTGGCGTGATCGATATTGGCACCCAACACCTGCCAAATGACCATGCCAGCGACATGATGGCATTACTGGCGCCTGACGGCTGGGTATTTGAAACTGCCGGCAATAACAACAGTAAAGAGCCAACCGGTGTATCCCATTACCGTTCCAGCCACGGCTTTTATTTTGGCTGTCCGGCCGATGACCGCTTTGCCCTGTTTCATGGCCCCGATATCAATCCGGGAACAACAGATCATGCTTCAGCTGAACAATTTGCACCGACAGTTGCCCTGCTTGCCGGACTTCCACTGGATGATTTCCCTGGAACAGCCATGAGTGTTTCCGGATTATCAGATCCCGGCCAATCCCTGAATAACTAATAAACGGCGCATGCCCCCTTTGCTGCAGAGGAGCTGACGGGTGCTATATCGATGTTGCTGCCTGATACTGGGTACCCTTCTGTGCCTGGTGGTTTCTGCCTGCGAGCAGAGGGACTGGAAAAAATCCGATAGAATCCTGCGAATGCCACATCCGCTGGAATTCGGGGGAGCCGATAATCTGGACCCACTCTCCCCGTACCGGTTCTGGCAAGTTAACCTGATGCTTTATGATCAGTTGCTACGATTGGAGCATGACGGACAGATCAGCCCGGGACTGGCTACTCACTGGAGTTCAAATCCTGAGGGTACTGTCTGGAACTTCAAGCTCAGACAGAATGTAATTTTTCATAACCGCAAACCCTTTACCTCTGAAGATGCGCTCTACAGCCTGAAGCGCGTTAAGGATCCCGAACTGGCCTCGCCGGCTTCAGCGGTGCTGGCGCTGATTTCAGAAATAAAAGCGCCAACGCCATACACTCTGAAAATCCAGCTCAGTTCACCTCATCATGATTTTCCTCTACTGCTAACAGACTACCGCATTCGTATAATTCCGGCCGGTAGCAGTGCTCATATTGCCCGCAGCGGAATTGGCACCGGTCCCTTCCAACTGGTGTCTCTGGACCCGGAAGGCAAAACGGTACTGACAGCATTTCCCGAATACTGGGATGGAAAGCCGGCATTATCAGGTGTAGAGCTGTATTGCATTCCTGACTCCCAGGCCCGGGTTCAGGCACTGCTGGCGGGCCAGATTGACTGGCTGGATGCCGTTTCTGCGCGTCAGCAACCACTTTTCCACCAGCAGCAACAGCTGCGACTACAATCCATTCCCTGCGGCGAATGGCGCGGCATCATTTTCCGGATAGACAAGCCCCCTTTTAACGATGCCCGGGTGCGACAGGCCCTGAAAATCGCAACCGACCGGTTAACAATTATGGAGCTGGTATCCGGCAAGGAAGGTGGCCAAATCAGCTGTGATAATCCGGTCTGGTCGGGAGACGGGTACCATTACTCATCTACCTGTCGAAAAAATATTCAGCAGGCGAGAAATTTACTGGCAGAAGCCGGTTATCCAGACGGCATCGAGTTTGAGCTGCACACCTGCGATATCGAACCGGAGTTTATCCCTTTGGCCGAAGCCTATCAGCAGCAGGTTCAGGAAGCCGGGGTCCGGGTGATAATTCGCCGTATTCCCAGTGACAGTTACTGGCAAAGCGTCTGGATGAAAGTACCTGCCATGACGACACGCTGGGGACAGCGACATGCAGACCAGGTGCTGAATGAACTGTTTCGCAGTGGAGCCCCCTGGAACGAGAGTGGTTATCGCAATTCCGCTTTTGATCAGCTTCTCGACGCTGCCCGTGCCGAAGCCGACAGCTCAAAACGACATCAGCTCTACAGCCAGTTACAACAGATACTGCAGGATGACGGTGGCGTCTATCTTCCCTACTTTCCCAACTATATCCGGGTCACCAGTCAGCAACTGGTTAATGTACCGGCAACCGAAACCAAAATTATTCACTGGCACCGGATAGGAAAAAGCTGATGCTAAGGCTTGTCAGTAAGCTACTGCTGTCTTCACTGTGCTCCCTGCTATTGATGGGTGTGCTGGTCTTTATGCTGGTCGAGAAACTACCGGGTGATGCTTGCACCGCACTTCTGGCACAGGACGCCCAGCCTGAACGCATTGAGCAGTGTCGTAAATCACTGGGACTGGACCTGCCATCCAGTGAACGTTTTGTGGTATGGGCCAGTAATCTGCTCAAAGGTGACCTCGGTTGGTCATTGGCAAAGCGTCGTCCGGTCAGTGAAATTATCTGGCCCCGGCTATCAAATACATTACTGCTGGGGACACTGGCAGCGCTTTTAAGTATTCCGCTTGCTATTGTGCTGGGTTTTCTGGCTGGTTTAAGGCCTGGCCGCAAGTCTGACAACTGGATTTCTCTGGCCAGTATTGGTGCCATGGCCCTGCCCGAGTTTGTGGTTGCTCTTGGCCCGATGTATCTATTCAGCTTTGCAACCGGCTGGCTCCCGGCGGTTTCTCTGCTATACGACGCTCAGCCTGTTTCCGAGCAAATTCAATATGCCATTCTGCCCGCGCTCAGTATTGCCCTGCTGGTCAACGCCCATATTATGCGCACAGTGCGCAGTGCCACGATCCATGTGATGAACAGTCACTATATCCAGATGGCACGTTTTAAAGGTGTTACCCCCACCTCCATTGTATTGCGCCATGCAGTGCGCCCGACACTGGCTCCCTGTACAGGAACACTATCACTCTATATGGCATGGATTTTCTGCGGTGTGGTCGTCGTCGAAAAGGTTTTTAACTACCCGGGGCTGGGCATGTTACTGGTCAATGCTATCTGTGAGCGGGACTATCCGGTAATCCAGGTAACCTGCATGCTGATGACCCTGATATGCATTGCCTGTTCGTTCTGTGGTGATCTGTGCGGTCAGCTGTTTGACCCCAGACAGAGGGAGTGCGCCTAATGAATACCAGCCTGACACTGCCCTGGCATCATAACCGGTTGACAGTTACCCAGCTGCCCAGGCTGTGCCTCAGCAACCGCAGCGGCCGACTGGGATTATTCCTGGTTACACTGCATCTTGTTATCTGTCTTTCAGCCCACAGTTTGCTTCCATTCGGTTTTTCATTTCTGGATTATGCCAGCCAGCACCCTGACCGGATTTTTCTTCCTCCGGATATGCAGCACTGGCTGGGTACCGATGCCATGGGCCGGGATGTACTGGCACGTACCCTGCTGGGTGGTGCAGAAGCCATGCAGGTAGCCGTGCTGGCAACCGTGCTGTCGATGATGCTGGGGTTACTGTTGGGAATCAGTGCCGGGCTTTATGGCGGCTTGCTGGATATTGTTGTCTGCCGCTGTACCGATCTGTTTCGAGCCATCCCCTGGATATTGCCATTACTAATGGTCATCGCCCTGTTCGGGCACAGTTTGCTGACACTGATTCTGGTGCTGGGGCTGTTTGATGCCTTTGATATTGCCCGGGTAATACGGGGAGCAACCCGCCCCCAGGTGAACCAGGATTATATTGTTGCTGCCAGACTGCGGGGTACATCGGGTACAACGCTGATAACCGGTGAAATCCTGCCAAACATCACCGGCATTGTGATGGTTGAAGCCGCTATGCGACTGACCTGGATGTTATTAAGGTTCAGCTCGCTATCCTTCCTAGGTTTTGGTGCCAGCCCACCCAGTGCCGACTGGGGGCTGATGATTGCAGAAAACGGACCTTACATTGCGGTATCCCTCTGGCCGGCACTGGCACCGGCTATTGCCCTCGGCAGTTTGATTATTGGCATTAACCTACTGGCAGATGCCATCGACAAGGCTCTGCCCGGCAACCTGTCACGCACTGTTGATCAGGAGTCTGCCCAGTGACAAACAGACATAAAGGCTCCACGCCATTACTGGATGTCTCTCAACTTACCCTGATGCAACAAACAACTAATAAGCCAGGTAATATACCGGTGCTTCGAGATATCAGCTTCCAGCTATTCAGTGGCGAAAGTCTGGGTATTATTGGTGCATCAGGTAGCGGCAAGACTACCCTGTTGAACTGTATTCTCGGGCATTTAAGGCCGGGCTGCCAGGTTGATCATGGCAGTATTCGGCTGGGGGTTGATGACGTATTCAAAAGTAGTGCAGAACGGTTACGTCAGCTGCGAGGCCACTCTATGGCGCTGGTTCCCCAGAATGCCGGTCTCTGCCTGAATCCTTCGCTCAGAATTGGTAACCAGCTGGATGAAACACTGATATTGCATACGACGCTGAACAAGCAACAGCGTTTGAATGAACAACACAGGTTACTCTCACAAGTCAGTCTGCCCTATGCAGATACTATCCTGCGGAGCTATCCCCACCAGCTGTCAGGAGGTCAACAGCAGCGGGTTGCCATTGCCATGGCGCTGGCAGGAAAGCCTGAATTGTTGTTGCTGGATGAACCGACCAGCGGGCTGGACCCTCTTAACCGCCGGCTGTTCTTCAAGCTGTTACAGCAGATCAGGCAACAACATCAGGTCAGCCTGTTACTGGTCACCCATGATCTGGAAGCCGCCGCCGCTTTATGCAGCCGGGCATTGGTACTTCGCAATGGAGAAATCGTTGAGTCTGGCAGTTTACCCAGGCTACTTCAGCAACCTGAACATCCATTCACCCGTCAACTGACAACAGCTACCTCACTACCTGCACTACGGTGTATTTCCGCCTCCAGGCCCATATTACAGTGCAGAAACACCTGCGTAACACGGGGTAAAAGACGCTGGTTCAACCGTGCTCCCGACAATCCGGTTTTCAGCAATCTTGATCTGGAGCTTGGCAAAGGTGAATGTCTGGCAATTTACGGGCCATCCGGCAGTGGCAAAAGCACGCTGCTGCGAACTGTCGCCGGTTTGCATCCACTACAAAGTGGATCGGTTTTATTTCAGGGACACCCGGTTTCGGTTTTGGGAAAACGCTCCCTGCAATTAAAGAAATCAATCCAGCTGATTTTCCAGAATCCGGCCTCGGCACTAAACCCCCGCCACTGTATTGCCGAGATACTACAGGCTCCCCTGACCTTATACCGTCAGCTGGGACTGGCAGAGTGTCGCCGCCATATCGCCACGCTGTTGGCCCGGGTTAACCTGCCGACCCATTACAGCCAGCACTATCCGGCCCAATTATCAGGGGGTGAGCAGCAACGGGTTGCTATTGCCCGTGCCTTTGCCAGCCAACCACAACTGTTGCTCTGTGATGAAATAACCGCATCGCTGGATGCAACAGCTCGCAAGCTGATTATTGAACTGCTGAATGCTTTTCGGGAAGAAACCGGCAGTGGCTTTCTACTGGTAAGTCATGACCCGGTGACCCTCAAGGCCATGGCCAACCGCAGAATGAAACTTGAGAAGGGTCGTTTAACAGAAACTGAATAAGCAACAGCGGATGATATCATGGCAGATATCATCCGCTGTTAATCCTTATCTAATGAGTTTTTATGCCTGAGCCGGTTCCAGCAGTTCCTGCTTTTCTGCTGCCGCTTCCTGCATAAAGTTATCCAGCCATTTGGCTGCCAGCACCATCAGCACACCAATCACACCAGCGCCCACACCCAGCCACATAAAGTAGTTACCATAGATATCCACTGTCTGCAGCGGATCGGTAATTTCCTTTGGAATCGCTGCAAAAGCGGCCAGCATTGCAGCCAGAATGGAAGCACCGGCATTGGTCAGCGCCTGGGAACCGATTGCAAAACCGGTCATTCGTTTCGGCATCAGCTGAGCCAGCACTGACAGACCCAGTGCACTGATCATCAGTTCGGCAATCGCCTGCAGGCTGTGAGCCAGTACGATCCAGTTAGAGTTAACGATACCTTCCGCACTGGCAAAATGGCTGGAAGCTGCCAGCGTCAGGAATGCACCGCAGCTGAACAGCATACCGACACCAAACTTGGTAGCCGTAGATACATGGTGACCGGACTCTTCCAGCTTACGATAAATAATATTCAATACCGGCCCCAGGATAATAATCCACAGCGGATTCAGCGCCTGGAAGGAGATCGGGTTAATGGTGATACCAAATACGGTCGGATCAACATTGCGCAGACTATAGAAAGTCAGTGTTGTATACATCTGGTTATACATCACAAAGAACAGCACAGACTCGGCCAACAGCACCAGCGCCACAATCATCTGCTTGCGGGAACGGGCGCCTTCCTTGCTCATTTCAAGGAAGAAATAGCCCAGTGCCAGTACCGCCACAACGCCCATAATCATCCGGGTGACACTGGTATGATCCAGCAACCAGGCCACAACAAAGATCATGGCGATACAACCGGCCAGCACCATCATCAGGTTGGACTTCTTCAGGGGTTGATGATCAACCGCAGTGCCCACTTCCTTAATGGTATGTCGCAGCATCAGGAAGCTGATCAGGCCAACTGCCAGACTGAGACCGGAAAAGAAGAAGGCGAAACTCCAGGACAGTGCCGCGGCAATCATCGGGAACAGCATTCGGGCAGAGAAAGAGCCCAGATTGTTACCCATATAGAACATGGTGAAAGCACCATCGATCCGGGTGTCCGCTTCCGGATAGGAATGAGCAATCAGCGTCGGCGCACAGGTATTGGCCAGACCGCGACCAATACAGGTGCAGGCCAGGGCAAAATAGGCAAACTGCGGCACGCCCTGAATGGCAGCCATACCCAGCAGTACATAACCACTCATCAACAGTACCAGCCCTAGCGGCAAAGCACGCTTGGCTCCCAGATACTTGTCGGTGATATAACCACCCAGACTCAACATGCAGTAGGCCAGCGCACCATACGAACCCAGTACTGCAAACGACGTCTGCTCACTGAAATCCAACCCTTTAACCAGATACACCGCCAACAGGCCGAACATGCCGTAATAGGCAAATCCGTTTGTAACCTGTACCAAATACATTAAGCGTAATGTTTTGGTATGTTCCCTGAAAACCGAAAGCATGACTTCCCCCAAACCGGCACGACATTAACCCGGCTCTGATTGTTTTTCTGCGCCGGTTCGAATGCCGGATACAGATATTACCCGCCAGCCAGCTTCAGCTATGGAAGCGGGATTCAGCGGAATTACGGGAGGTATTATTCAGAAACTTGCGGCGGGAAATCTGACACCTGTCAACAAAGGAAATGAACGACAGCAAACACGTTAAAACAGAGTCAAAATGAAATAATATCTCTTTATTTTGAATAAAAACATGGAATATCCGCCGACGCAGATTCCGAGTCTGCCGGCATTCAGATTACGGCTTATCTCACTCATCAATGGTTATTCAGGCAGGCGGTTCTTCCTTCGCCCATTCAACCCGATTACGGCCACTGTTTTTGGCTTCATACAATGCCCGGTCCGCCTTTTCCAGCACACACTCCGGCGGGCAGTTAAGATCCATCGAAGCAAATCCGATACTGACAGTAAGTTTCTGGCTATGGGGAAAATCAAACCGGGCCACTTGTTCCCGGAATCGGTTCAGTACCCGGCTGGCATCATCCAGTGAAATATCGCCCATCAGAATTACGAACTCTTCCCCACCATAGCGGAATAACCGGTCATGCTGGCGAAAGCTGTGCAGCATCAAATCAGAGAAAGCCAGTAACACTTCATCACCCATTAAATGACCATACTGGTCATTAACCTGCTTGAAGTGATCGAGATCCAGCAGCGCCATCACCCAGCGTTCGCGTCCGGTCTGGCTGCGAGCACCCTTGCGACGCTCCGGAGCATGGCCATAGATATGCTCCAGGGTTTCCTGCAGGCTGTGACGGTTAAACAGGCGGGTAAGACGATCATGAGTACTACGGGCCAACAATTCATGCACCGAGTGGTACATCTGAATCAGCAGGATCAGCTCTTTTGAAGGCTCTTCATCTTTGACACCGATAAGTAATACACAGGGACTTTCTTCATCCTTGACGCTGCTCGGCATCGGCAGGGTGAGATTCTTTTTGCCAAGAAACTGTTTCTGCTGGCGGGAGTTGACGCCGCTGACAGCCAGAATTGAGGGTTTTCCCTTGCCGGATGAATCACGACTCACCAGAGCCACCGGCGCACCTTTCATTTTTTCTCTGACCAATTCTACCAACAGGTTATCCAGTGCTGATTTTTCCCGACACGCCGCCAGTCGCAGCATGGCGGAAGCCAGCACCGTGTCATTACTCTCAATGACAGGCTGCAGAAGCTCGGTCTCATCCCTGTGACTCATTATGATTTTTCCTGCTGTCGATGCGGGTTCGATGCCGAAACTCCCGACGGCGGACAGCAATACAGGTGAATAAACCGTCAAGCGTTACTTTTTTCAGCACATTACTCTTATATTTCTATCAGCTGGAGGGGATTGATGACAAGTGTTTGTAACAGATAAAGCGAGTAAGCAGCTCAAACCCTGCGGTCTGGTCTGATTACTCACTCAGGCGGCAGTAGGCAGTGGGGGCAGTAGAAGCGGTGTTAACCCAGCGGCAATCCCAGCTGATAACACTGTGATCAGGCTCCAGTACTTCTTCTGCGTGTAACAGGGCCATCGGCGTTATGATAGCCTGCAGCAGCAGTACCCGGACCAACCTGAATGTAAACTGTCGGCTTTTCCGTCTCATTTCCGAACTCCCTGTGTAAGTAGTGATGAACGGAATAATACGGTTATATGGCTCTAGGTTATATTAGACCTAGGTTTATAGTCACAAAGGATATAATACTAAAGTATTACTTCCCGTCTCACTCCACATCAGGTCTTCCTGGCCTGACAGGCTCTATTGCCATTGATTGTCATAGATAGTTAGCTGCGCTGATCCAGCACCGCCTGATTTTCCCCGGAACTACATCACCATGCCTGCTTTCGTATCCTTCTGAGGTATTTTGGCAGGCCAGTTAAACACTCTTTGTAACCGCTATATTTACAGCTCACTGCCACTATTAGTACTTCCCTGATACGCCGCTAACTTCAGCAAGAACCCGCCACAAAAGAGCCTCAGGATATGCAATATCACTTTGCAAATCGATTTAACCAGCCAATTGCCCTTGACATAAAACCTCCCAGATTTACATTCCCAAGACATAAAAATTTGACCTGGGTCACAGGTTTCAGCTCTGGCAGCCTCGTATAATCCGCTCCCTTCTTGTCGGAATACCGAAGCGGCCAGAGCATCAAATCTGTGAAATGCGCAGAGAAAAGCTCAGGCAGCGAGGGCGACCAACACTTTGCCCTTAGGGGACTCTGTAAAACAAATCCTGTCGATTACTGTCGATATTTGCAGCTCGCAGCCATAATGAGTCCAGGCTCGGAGCAGCAACATGACCTGTAAGCCCGATTCAGTTCGGGGAAGTTAACGATTGCTGTTCACAACCGAGTAGAAGGATGCCCGAGGTGCGCCATGATACCTGAAGAAGTCGTCGATCTATCCCGCCTTCAGTTTGCCATAACGGCACTGTACCACTTTCTTTTTGTGCCGCTGACAATCGGCATGACCTTTATCCTGGCCATTATGGAGTCGGTCTACGTCATGACCGGCAAACAGGTGTACCGGGACATGACCAAGTTCTGGGGCAAGCTGTTTGGCATTAACTTTGCCATCGGTGTCGCCACCGGCCTGACCATGGAGTTCCAGTTCGGTACCAACTGGTCCTATTACTCTCACTATGTGGGGGATATCTTTGGTGCGCCGCTGGCTATCGAAGCCCTGATGGCGTTCTTCCTGGAGTCGACTTTTGTCGGCATGTTCTTCTTTGGCTGGGATCGCCTGAGCAAGGTGCAGCACCTGGCCTGTACCTGGCTGATGGCCATTGGTACCAACCTGTCCGCGATGTGGATTCTGATCGCTAACGGCTGGATGCAGAACCCGGTGGGTGCCGAGTTCAACTTTGAAACCATGCGCATGGAGATGACCAGCTTTGCCGACTTGTTCTTCAATCCGGTAGCCCAGGTCAAGTTCATTCACACTGCAGCCGCCGGTTATACCACCGCTTCTGTGTTCGTGCTGTCTATCAGTGCCTACTATCTGCTGCGCAACCGCGATGTCGGCTTTGCCCGTCGCTCCTTTGCGGTCGCATCCGGTTTCGGCATGGCTGCCATCCTGTCTACCGTACTACTGGGTGACGAGTCCGGTTACCACCTGGGTGACGTACAGGAAGTCAAACTGGCTGCTATCGAAGCAGAATGGGAAACCCTGCCAGCACCGGCACCGTTTACCCTGATCGGTCTCCCCAATCAGGAAACCATGGAAACCGAATACGCCATCAAGATTCCCTACATTATGGGCATCATTGCGACCCGTTCACTGGATAAGGAAGTCAAGGGCATTCGCGAGTTGATCGTTAACCGTGAAGCCCGTATCCGCCGCGGTATCGTCGCCTACGACCTGCTGCAGAAACTGAAAACGGGTGAAGATACGCCGGAAAACCGGGAAGCCTTCAAGCAATATGTGGATGATCTGGGCTATGGCCTGCTGCTGAAGCGTTACACACCTAACGTAACTGATGCCACCGAAGAGCAGATAAAAGCCGCCAGCCGCGAGTCCATTCCGACCGTATGGCCGCTGTTCTTTGCTTTCCGTATTATGGTCGGCTGTGGCATGCTGATGCTGCTGCTGTTTGCTGCGGCATTCTACAAGACAGCCCGCCGTACCGAATACAAGAGCAAGACGTTCCTCAAGCTGTGCATGTTCGCCCTGCCACTTCCGTGGATTGCCTCTGAAATGGGTTGGTTTGTTGCCGAGTTTGGCCGTCAGCCGTGGACCATTTCCGGTATTCTGCCAACCTATATCTCTACGTCACATCTGACCGCTGCAGATATCTATCTGAGCCTGACGATCTTTACCCTGCTCTACGGCGGACTGGCCGTGGTTGAAGTGTATCTGATGCAGAAGTTTGCCCGTAAAGGTCCGAGCAGCCTGCACACTGGTCGCTATCATCACGAGCAAATCGAAAACAATACGGCAAGCGCCCGATAAATCAGGGAGTAAAAGACAATGATTGATTACGAAATACTCCGGCTGGTGTGGTGGGTGCTGATAGGCGTCCTGTTTATCGGCTTCGCCATTACCGACGGTTATGATATCGGTGCTGCCAACTTATTACCGGTACTGGGCCGGGATGAAATGGAAAAGCGGCTGGTGATTAACGCCGTTGCGCCTCATTGGGATGGCAACCAGGTCTGGCTGATCACGGCTGGTGGCGCATTGTTTGCCGCATGGCCAACCGTTTATGCCACCGCCTTCTCCGGCTTTTACTGGGCTCTGCTGCTGGTATTGTTTGCACTGATTCTGCGCCCGATTGCATTTGATTATCGCTCCAAGATCGATGATCCGAAGTGGCGCAATATCTGTGACCGCAGCCTGTTTATCAGTGGTTTTGTACCTTCACTGATTTTTGGTGTGGCTTTCGGAAACCTGTTCCAGGGTTACGAATTCACCTTCAACGAGTATATGCAGTCCAGCTTTACCGGCAGCTTCTTTGACTTGCTGAATCCGTTTGCATTGCTGTGTGGTCTGGTGAGTGTATCCATGCTGACCATGCACGGTGCCAGCTGGCTGAAGCTGCGAACAGAAGAAGAAATGTCCCAGCGCGCCAGCCGCATTGCCCGTCTGGGTGCGCTGCTGACACTGGTGCTGTTTGCTGTAGCCGGTCTATGGGTTGGAAATATTCCCGGTTATGAAATCACCAGCGTGATTGATGGTAATGCTGCATCCAACCCTGCAGGCAAAACTGTTGAAGTGATTGCCACAGGTGCCTGGCTGGCCAACTACAGCAAGTACCCGTTGATGATGGTGGCTCCGGTATTAGGCTTTGTCGGTCTGCTGGGTGTACTGCTGTTGTCTGCTACCCGTCAGGCCGGTCTGAACTTTACCTGCAGTGCACTGGCACAGGCCGGTATTATTATGACCGCCGGTTTCTCACTGTTTCCGTTTATTCTGCCATCCAGCAGTCAGCCGGAATTCAGCCTGACCCTGTGGGATGCCACATCCAGCTACCTGACGCTGGGCATTATGACCGTTGTTGCCGGTATTATGGTTCCGACCATTCTGGGTTATACCATCTGGTGCTTCTATCAGCTGTGGGGACGTATTTCCCGTCAGCATATTGCTGAAAACAGTCATTCACTTTACTGAGGGGGAACCGAACAATGTGGTATTTCTCATGGATTCTCGGCGTACTGCTCGCCTGCTCTTTCGGCATTATTAATGTGTTGTGGTATGAGTTCCACGATCATGATTTTGAGAATAAGCTTAAAGAGTTGGAAGAAGACTGATTGTTGGTTGTTAATGCCTCAGCGCTACTAACGACAATACAATATTGAAGTAAACGGGCTACAGATCAACGCAGTTCACTGCAGATCTCTGGCCCGTTTTTGTTTCCCCGACATTTAACTGTTTTGCAAACTTTGTGTAGCTTCACTTCCTTCCCCTCTCACCACCGAAAATGATCTTTCTGACCCGCCATCACATCAGGTGCAATGGTTGACCAATAAAAGCTAAAGACATCAAAATTGTCATTTCGCTGATACTCCGTCAGTAGCCCCGAAAATATGAAAAATAAAGTTCAAGGATTTAGCTAACAATAATGTTTGAAACAGTCCGTTTGAAGCTCAGAGAATTTGATACCGATGATGCATCCTTTCTCTATGAATTAATGAACTCACCGCTTTATATAAAGAATATCGGTGACCGAAATATAAAGTCTGTACAGGATGCAGAAACATTCCTGGTTAACAAGCTCATCAGCAGTTATCAGGAGCACGGATACGGCCTGTATGCTGTTGAGCTGAAAGCTACCGGTGAGGTAATAGGTATGTCCGGACTGGTGCGAAGAGAAGGTTTGGAACATGCCGATATCGGATTCGGCTTTTTGCCTGACTATATGGGGCAGGGTTATGCGTATGAGGCCTCTGAAGAAGTGATGAAATTTGCCCGTGACGAGCTGGCACTGGACCCTGTTCTGGCAATTACCATCAAGGAAAATGACCGCTCCATTAAGCTGTTGAACAAGCTGGGACTGAAGCACAGCCAGCCTATTGAATGGAATGGTGAGGAAATTCTGCTTTTAAGCACAAGCTCGCAAACAACAACTGTCTGAACGGGCCTGAGAGATATCAGTCATTTGCATGACCTCTGGCAGCGCGCCTGATGTAACCGTTGTTTATGCTATGCCTCCACTTTCTGTTATCTCTCCAGGATCTTTATACATGGAAATCTGCCGAATTCAGTGGCAAGAAACCATTCCACTCCGCCATGCTGTGCTCTGGCCAGAAAAGGCACCTGAATTCTGTCATGTTGAAGGCGACAAAGATGCCTGGCATTTCGGTGCCTTTCATGCCGGCAGACTTGTTTCTGTAGCTTCTGTTTACCCGGACGGAGACAGCGCCCGGCTCCGCAAGTTTGCCACTGCCACCGGATTACAGGGGCAAGGTATCGGCACCCGAATGGTGGAGCATATCCTGTCCGAACTAAAGCGCAACGGCTTCAGCCGGTTCTGGTGTGATGCCAGAGAATCAGCCATGGGCTTCTATCAGCGTTTTGGTATGAAGCCTTATGGTGAGCGGTTTTACAAAAGTGATGTGCCCTATTTCAAAATGAGTGTTCCACTGGAATCTGCTCTGTAATAACCTGATCCTCTATAAGCCTCACATACGACCCAGTTACATTTACTAGTCATACTGAATCCCGCCAACATAAACTCCAACACGAATCCCATCTGGCAGTGATAATAGCCTTTACGCTACACTGCCTGCGTGGTTTAACACCGGGGCCACCCAAAATAAGAAAAAGGAAGTTTGATATGTTTAAAAGACGTTTTATTGCAGTAGCAATGTTACTGACGTTACCGATGGTCGCTAATGGTGCCGATGTAGCAGCCGGAAAAGCCAAAGCTGTAATGCGTGCTGCCTGCCATGGTATGGACGGGGTATCCAAAATACCTGTGTATCCGAACCTCAAGGGGCAACATGAGGCTTATCTTCTGTCATCCCTGAAAGCCTTCAAAAATAAAAGCCGGACCGGTGGTCAGTCTGCACTGATGTATCCCATGGTAGCGTCCCTGGATGATACCGATCTCGCAAATCTGGCCGCTTATTACAGTTCATTGAAATAAACCGGCCGACAGGCAATAACGGCCCGAAAGTTTAGATTATATAATAAAGAGGGGAGCACACGAGCGCCCCCCTTTTCTTGTTTATTTACTCATTAGCTTTTCTATTTCCTGTTTTTCACTTTTCCCTCAATACAAGCAATTCCTCCAAGTCATACATTAAACTGTTCCCAAACCGAAACCTTGAGTATCAGACGACGACTGCCTTGTAGATATTTTCCTCCATAGCCTGCCCTGATACAGGTCGTTACAATCCAGTCCAGATTCAGTTCGTTCCAGGTTCTCTGTTGAACCTGTCAGACAAGCTATCGAGACCCACGTTTCGTCCTTCAACAACAAACCAGGGCCATATCTCCGGACGGTAGTATGTCCACAGATATGAAGCCTTGTGTCTCATATACTTTTCCTGCAAGTCGCAGCTATCAAGCATAAGAATTTCATTCAATGAAGCATTTTGAGTCGTTTAATCCAGCCACACTGGATTTTGAGATCAAGAACAACCACTACAGTGAGCACTCTGACTTTTATTATGATCTTGGGATGCAGATTTATCAGACCAAAGAAGATACCAAAAGCCTGACCGAAGCAATTTGCCTGTTTTATATTTCAGCATCCAAGGGGCACAGTGAAGCACAATCCAGGCTGGGGGAATGTTATTCCCGTGGACGAGGAGTTCGACGCAGTATCGGTAGAGCTTATGGCTGGTTTCTGAAATCAGCGAACCAGAATAATTCGGAGGCCCAATACTGGCTTGGAGGGCACTATCAATTTCTGGCCGATATGAGAGCCGATGCCGATAAGGAAGGCGAAAGAGAAGCCAGAAAAACAGCGCTGAAATGGTATTTGGAAGCGGCAGAAGAAGGACACAGTGACGCCCAGTATGATGCAGCCGTGCTTTATTCTTCTTTCTTTAAAGATAAAGAACAGGCTGCAAATTGTTACCTGAAAGCAGCCAGACAAGGGCATACAAAAGCCCAATACCGAATCGGAGAGTGTTATTTCTCAGGCAACGGTATTGAAGAAAATCACAAGCTGGCTGCTCACTGGTTTCGCAATGCAGCAGAAAATAACTACATTGAAGCCCAGTATCAGCTAGGCGCTTGCTATTTCAATGGTATTGGAATCGAGAAGAACGAAGCACAGGCTGTTGCATGGTTTATGAAAGCGGCGGAACAGGGGCACAATCAAGCCCGGTGCGAACTTGGAAGATGTTACCTCCATGGTACTGGCGTTGAGCAGGACAAAAAGCAGGCCATATCATGGATTTCAAAAGCTGCGGAAGAAAACAATCCTCAAGCGCAATATATACTCGGTCGCTGTTACTACCAGGGTGAAGGCGTAGAGGAAGACGATACAAAGGCCGCCTCATGGTATCTGAAAGCCGCCGAGCAGAACCACACCAAAGCTCAGTATCATATTGGCAGATGCTATTACTATGGCGAAGGCTACGAAGAAAACGACAAGCAAGCCGCTGTCTGGTTTCAGAAAGCCGCCAGAAATAATCACACTGAATCTCAATATTGGCTTGGATATTGTTATTACTATGGCCAGGGTATTGAAGAAAGTGAGTCACAGGCTGTTCTATGGTTCAGAAAAGCAGCTGACAAGCATCACCTCAATTCTCAATATATGCTGGGTCTTTGTTACTACCTGGGACATGGAATTGAAGAAGACAACGGCGAGGCTGCTGCATGGTTCCTGAAAGCAGCTGAGCAAAATCACGCCAAAGCCCAGTACCGACTTGGAAGATGCTATTACTATGGCCACGGTGTTGAAGAAAATAACGAGCTGGCTTTTTCCTGGTTTCAGAAGTCAGCAGACAAAAACAACCGTGATGCGCAATATATGCTGGGCGTCTGTTACTTCCGGGGAGATGGTATCAAGAAGGACCGGACTCAAGCCATTTGCTGGTACAGGCAAGCTGCTGAGCACAACCACCCTGCATCCCAGTTTCAGCTTGGGCGCTGCTATTACTATGGTTATGAGGTCGAAGAAAACGATGAGCAAGCAGTCTCATGGCTGCTGAAAGCTGCTGACAGCAACAACCGTAATGCTCAGCATCTTCTAGGCCTCTGTTACCTGCGTGGGGACGGTGTCAAGAAAGATAAAGCCACAGCTGTTTCATTGTTTGCCAAAGCTGCCGAGCATAATCACGCACCCGCACAATATCAGCTTGGCAGTTGCTATTACTATGGTGAAGGGGTTGAAGAAAACGACGAAAAAGCAGTTTTCTGGTTCCGGAGAGCCATTCAAAAGAATCACCTCGATGCACAATACATGCTGGGGTTATGTTATTACCGGGGAGACGGTGTTTATGAAAACGACGTAAGGGCTGCGTCACTGTTTCTGAAAGCGGCCAAGCGCAATCATACGGAAGCGCAGTATCAACTTGGGGTCTGCTATTACCATGGCCAGGGAGTTGAAGAAAACGATAAGAAAGCAGTTTACTGGTTCATGAAAGCAGCTGGGGATAATCACTCCGGAGCCCAATATCACCTGGGCCGATGCCATTACTATAGTCAGGGTGTTAAAGAGGATACAAAACAAGCCGTTCTCTGGTTTCAAAAAGCGGCAGAACAAGACCATATCGATGCACAGTATATGCTGGGCCAGTGTTACCATGTTGGCACCGGTATTGATAAAAATATCGATGAGGCCTACAAATGGTCTAAACGGGCTGCTGACAAGGGCCATGAACACGCAGCAGAAATATTCCGTGCGATAGAAAGTGAGACAGAATCAGATACCCACCAAAAGAATGATGCTATCTCAGAGCTTCACAGTTTGATCGGGCTAACCCATGTTAAACAAAACGTTCAATCTCTTATCAATGAGATGAAAGTCAAAAACGAGCGCATCAGACGAGGGCTACCCACTGGCAACACCCGTCCCTATCATATGGTTTTCACCGGTAATCCAGGTACGGGAAAAACAGTTGTGGCCAAAATCATTGCCAAAATACTTTTTGAGCTTGGTATCATAAGCGAGCAGAAAGTTATTGAAACTGACGCCTCCGGACTGGTCTCCAGAGATACAGGCAAAACTGCCCTGAAAACACTTGAAGTTATTAACTCTGCAGAAGGTGGTTTGCTGTTAATTGATAACGCTTACGCACTTAGTGGCAAAAGTACGGAAACGGCCGAAGCGCTTTCACAGCACATGGAAGAGAAAAGGGATAGCCTGATCGTTATCGCTGCCGGCCATACTAAAGAAATGAATGACTTTCTTGCCTCTGGTTCAGAGTTTGCATCGCAATTCACAAGAACCATCCACTTTGATGATTACACAACATCTGAACTTGTAGCGATATTTGAAAAAATTGTGACTGACAACGGCTACATACTGGATGACAATATACAAAGCATTATTGAATCCAAAATGGACTCAATCAAATCCGAAAAGGTTTCAAACTTTGGCAACGCCAGAGAAGCATATGGCCTTTTTGAGTATGCAGTGCAGGCTCAGGAACAACGGATTTGTAGTGGAACAGCAAGTTTGGAAAGTCTCAGCAATACTGACTTGCAAACTCTGATAGAGGAAGATATCGCATAAATTATACAAAATTCCCCCGCAGCAAATAATCGCTTGCGGGGGAAGAAACTGTCTTTAGAACTTGTACTTCACACTGGCACCGTATACAGAAACATCTGTATCATCCAGCTTGTACAGATCAGCATTCAGGCCAACAGCAAAACTCTTGTTGATATTAAAGTCAACGCCTACACCAAAAGCAACATCGGTTCCATCATCAGAAGCGGATCTTTGCTCATCACCAAATGTTGGATGGTGTGATTTGTTTTCAGCATCAACATCCCAGCGAATAGCTCCGGCCTTGCCATACAGGGAGACATATTCATTCACAGGAAGAAAACCAACAACCTGCAAACCATAGCCCTTTGCAGACATTTCAACCTTTTCATCCCACTCGTTAACAATCGCCTGACCTGAGATTTCACCCAGATCTGTATAAAACGCTTCCAGAGCAAGATTTTTATTAATTTGGTAACCCAGGTTAAAGCGATAGCTTTTATCTTCTTTATCAACATCGATACCCAAATCTTCAGCTCTGTCGATAAAGTCTGCATCAGCTTTGGATACACCATACTGGCCTGATACATAGAAACCGCTGTCAGCAGCAAAAGAAATAGCGGGAATAGCCATCAGAGCCACTGCAGTAGCTTTAATCAAATTCATTTACTTATTTATTCCTGAAAACCCACGCCTTGATAGCGAGACACTTGAATTAAGAGCAGCGAAGATTAATCAGGATTGCAATATTAAAAAATAGCGACTTACCTTAAAAGTTACATAGAATTACACAGACAAAAATCAGCTATTTTGATTTCCCCCCTAAGATCAAACTAGTTTATCCCGGTAGATTTATACGTTTTATTTCTTATATCTTCGACTCTCATTCGTACCTGATAGCATTCAGAATTTTATAATCTATCTTTAACGAGAAAAGGATTATAACCATATAAAATCCTTTTCTCGTTAGAAGCAGGTGAGCGTATAAATAAAAATAGCTTCAGGGTCAAGACTGTCTTGAGCGAATACGCCCTCCTGCTCGGTCTGTTCATCATGAATAAAATAATTCACCAAGATTTTACGCCAGCTCCCGCTTACCCAGCGTCTCCAGCACCGTCAAAAACGGATTGGCATTGTTTCCCAACACAGTCCAGCTATCCGGGATATCTCCCAGACTCCGGGGAGCAAACAGGTTGAGGCCCATGACCTTCAACCCGGTAACCCGAACCAGCTTCCTGCACCAAAGCCTGCCCTCTTAATCAACAGCTATTACAAAAGCGGCAGGCACAGGTTCATTCCGGATTAAATATGACTCAGAAACTGTACATCAGATTAAGTTGCAGTAATGGATATACTTTCAGCTTGTCCGCCCAGTCTTTGAGTTCCTTTTTTTCCTTCTCAAGATCTGCAGCAGCAACTGCGCCAGAGGCTTTGAACTTGACACTGGGATTGCCCTGAAAATAAGCACCGGCATCCGCTGTCATTGACCAGCTGTCACCAAGGCGCCAGTCATAACCCATGCCCACATAGGTGGCTACCGATTTATAATCAACCTGGGCCTTGAGGGTACCAACGTTATTGAGGTTGTATGTTGTGCCACCAATTTTGACCGTACCGGTTCCGCCTTTTGATTTGGCACTGAAATTATTGCCATTATGATAAACACCGGCACTCACCCGAAACCCACTCTGCCAGGGGCGATAATCCAGTACCGCACCAGCACCCATCAGCTCCAGCTCGGCTTTATATTTCAGAGAGTCGGGCTTCACATCACGGTCATAGTTATACCCGCTGACAGCAAGACGAACATCCAGACTGTCACTGATTGTATGGACATACTGACCACCTACCCCCAGGCTGCCCAGTCCGACCGATATACCATCCGCAACAACGCTACCACTGAATAAAATCAAGCCTGCTGCAATCCCTGCATAGCTGTTCATAAACGTCTCCGTGTTTTATGGTGGCGGTTTGAGTTTTGAAAACTCAATAAATGACATTAAAGTGTTGCCAACTTTAAGGTCAAGCCACTTTTTTTGCCTTATCCAGCCTGCTCTGAATCGGCCTGCGGTGTGACCCCGGCCACCTCGGAGAAGTCCAGCTCCCCCACCGAAGTATGCCTTCTGGTCTTTGACTTGTTATCAACACCCCTGCCATGGCTCCATATCGTCAGGAATTCACTTTCTTCAACAATACTTTCACCATAAGGCATGATGGGGATTTCCAGCTCTATGCGTTTCAATACTCTGGGTTTGTCCGAAAAGCCAACATACGACATACAGACATACTTCCCCTCATTCACACGATACAGCTCTTCGATAAAACTCAGTAGTTTGACTCTGGCATCGGGTAGATTCTTTTCAGAAACCTGATATTCATTCATTACATCCAGCGCACGCCGCAACTCCGTCACTCTGACAACCCGCATTCGCTCCTCATGATTCTTTTTTGTTTCATGATAAACCCACGGCCCCCGCCACTCGCCCATGGCGCGCCATAACTTCGGACTGAAGGGATATTTACAATACAGCTGGATGTACCAAACAGAACGGACATGTATAGGCATAAAAGCTGACGTACTTTTTCGCTGAATAGCAATATTTATATACCAAAAAAGCAATATCAGACTGACAAATTCAGAGACGCCACAGAACTACCCTAAACGACCGATAACAAAATGAAAGTGAACAATGAAAAGACCAGTTATCTGGCCTGGCTGGGAAAGATCGTTACTGCTGAAGTGGAGCACCCACTGGGTAGCAGGCACCCGAAGTTCAGATATATCTATCCGGTCAACTATGGCATTATCCCGGGCACTAAAGCCTGAGATGGTGATGGAGTTGATGCTTATATTCCGGGACTGAACAAGCCCGCCACAACGATTGAGGCTAGCTGTACGCAGTCATACATCGGGCAAATGATGTCGAAGACAAACTGTTGTTATCAGTTAGCGGTTCCAGCCTGACCACCTCAGTAATCATGCGGCAGGTGGCTTTTCAGGAACAGTACTTTGACTCGGAAGTAATTCTTGAAGACATCAGATCGAACTCCCGATGTCTTCAATAGAGATTAAATACCCGGCAATATCAGATAGCAAATAACCAGAGGAATAGAATCTGCAGTATCAGTAAACCTAATGCAAGAAGACCAGGTAAAACAAATAACACTGGCACCATTCCCTCTCCAACCGTCTCACAAATCCACGCGAGTATAAAAAGCTGAAAGAAAATATAGAATACAGTTAGCAGCAGCGTTATACAGAAATTCAAATTGGGAAATGGCGTAATACCAAGATTATTCAGGAACCCAAACACCATACCAATGCTTTTAAAAGGTAAAACAACGGTATAATAGTAGAATCCTACCAGCACATTATACGGTGCACTATAGGATTGAAAATCGATGATCAAGTTATATGCCAAATAGCACAACCCACCGATTACAGCGGGGATCATAACAATAGCTACTAATGCAGCAGGTGGGTCATTGATAACCCTTACATTGACAGTCATAGAGACCTCAGCTTCCGGTTGATACATTTTTTCTATTCCCGGGAGCCATATTTTTTTTGCTAGGGGTATTTATTATATAGGCTGACTACCTTTTTATATGTATTAACTAAGAGATTCAGTAATTAACAGCACAAAAATAATAGCACTGTATTAAGTGAGTATTTTTTATATCACAACCCGTTTAAAAAATGAAAGCATCATAACGAAAAAAATTTCATAAACTTTTTTAGTTCACTCAACAATTGCTGATGATCTGCCGAGACAAACTGCACTTGCTGCCCCGGTCTCGCCTGAGCCAGCTTTGGCAAATCCATTCGAGCAACACAGCCCAACTTGCTGTAGCCGCCCAGAGTCTGCCGGTCATTCATTAGTATTACCGGCTGGCCATCCGGAGGAATCTGGATCGCTCCCAGGGCAATACCTTCCGAGATTATCCCCTGAGCACCAGCCAGCACCGGATTACCCTTTAATCTGCAGCCCATACGATTGCTGTCAGGGGATATTGTGAAGGTACTGTTATAGAACTGCTGCTTCTGCTGAGCTGAGAACTGATCCTGTTGGTAAGATTCAATCACGCGCAGCTGAACCGAATTACCATATTTGGGAACCCAGTCTGCCGGTACCATTTTCGAAAATCTGGAATCCGTTGTTTTGCTGCCTTCTACTTGCAGCCAGTCTCCGGACTGCAGAGGCATTCCTTCTCCAATATCAGCACCTTCTGCCATCAGCCCACCCAGCTTGTCCCGGGTCACTGTTGCTGCGCTGCCGAAGGTTTTTTGAGTATTAAATCCACTTGGTGTCGCCAGATAAGCACGCATTCCTTCGGTGGCGAACTGAAACTTCAGGATCTGCCCTCTGCGTAATTCAAAGGTTTGCCATGGTTTCAGGGGAACTCCATCCACAGTAGCTCTCATATCAGCGCCGGTCAGTGCCAGCAGCATATCGTCATGTGCCTTGAAAGCAGCCTGGCCTAAAGTGATTTCCAGCTGAGGGCAATCCATACTATTCCCAAGCAGATGATTGGCCCAGCAATAAGCCTGCAGATCCAGCGCCCCACCCTGGGCCATACCCAAATGGCCATAACCAAAACGTCCTGTATCCTGTAATAAGGTCAGTATACCGGGTGAGATTACTTCCAGTCGGGACACAGCGTACCTCCCAGCTGTACAAATTCCTGCTGATCCACGGGTTTGAAACGTACTTTACGACCAACAATAAACGGGCTTACAGGCTGGCTGTTCGGACTGAAAAGAGATACCGGACAGTTACCAATAATATTCCAGCCTCCCGGTGTTTCGGCAGGATAAACAGCGGTCTGGGTATCGGCTATACCGACACTACCGGCAGGCACCTTCACTCTGGAAGTAGCCCGGCGTGGTGTAGCTATTATCGGGTCGACCGATGCCAGAAAAGCAAAGCCGGGCGCGAAGCCAATGGCACAAACGGTATATTCCTGCCGAGAGTGGCGCTCGATCACTTCTTCAACCGTTATATTGTGTTGATCAGCAATATTTTCCAGATCAGGTCCTGTTTGGGATGAATAAAATACTGGCAGGATAAGAGCATCCAACTTTGATTCAGAGTTTTCTCTGAATGACTTACCCAGTAGCTGCTGCAGCTTATGATGCAGACTATCAAAGTCTGTTTTGAGCGGATGATACTGAATAAAAATTGTCGTATAGGAAGGAATAACTTCAATCAGTTCACTACCGAATGACTGACGTATTATTTCTCCATAGCGGCCGGTCTGTTCCGCCAGCCCGGTATCAATACGTTCTCCCAGAGTGATCAGCAGCTCACACTCCGACACCGGAGCAATCCGGATCATCTGTTTAACTCCTGATAAATCCGCTGGATCAGCGCGACTGACTCCGGGTTGTCGCCATGTACACAAACTGTATTGGCTTCCAGCTCCAGAGTATTGCCCTCCCGGGTAATCACTTCACCATTGGCTAGTCCCTGTACCTGTTGCAGAATCCTGATTTCATCATGGAATACCGCTCCCGGCTCAGAACGATCTACCAGCGAACCATCATCACTGTAAGCCCTGTCAGCAAAAGCTTCAAAGATCAGTGACACACCATACTCCCGCGCCAGATCGATATATTCCCGATTATCCAGCCGGGCCAGAATGACCAGTGAAGGATTGCGATCCAGTCCCGCAACCGCCTGCAGAATCGCTTCATACACTTCGGGGATCGCCATCATATCGTGGTACAACGCGCCATGCGGTTTTACATAGCTGACATTAGTATCGTGAAACTGACAGATCGCATCAAGGGCGCCGGTCTGGTAAGCCACCAGCGAGGTAATCGCTGTCGGAGTATGGGGTATTGAACGACGACCAAAGCCCTGTTTATCGTCATAGCCCGGATGGGCGCCAATAGTCACATGATTTTTAACCGCCAGCTGAATGGTTCGGAACATGGTCTGGGGATCAGACGCATGAAAACCGCAGGCAATATTGGCCATATCAACCCAGGGCATCACCGCTTCGTCATTGCCCATCACCCAGCTACCGTAGCTTTCACCCATATCACAGTTGAGTTTCACTGAAGGTACTCCCCGCCAGCTGGCGCATTTAATTATTTGTTTTATTACGATTGTGGCAGATACTGCAGCAGAAAGTCCCGCAGGTTTTCTCCCATTACCCGACGAATTTCTGTTTCTGTAAAGCCCTGCTGCAGCATGGTTTGTGTCAATACGGCCAGTTCCGATGCATCCAGTGCTGTAGTAACACTGCCGTCAAAGTCAGATCCCAGCGCCACATGTTCTACGCCGACAAGGTCGATAGCATATCGCAGTGTTCTGACAATCCCTTCGGGCGATACATCACAGACAGCATCCCAGAAACCGATACCGATCAGCCCGCCCTTGGCAGCAATCTGCTGCATCAGTTGATCTGATATATTTCTCGGGCTGTTACAGGTGCCTTTTATGCCGGTATGGGAGATCACGACCGGCCGTTTTGCCTGGGCCAGTACATCCCTGACTACCGACTCCGACGAGTGGGCAAGATCGACAATGATATTCAGCCGCTCCATTTCCTGCAGCGCCTGTTGTCCAAACCTGGTCAAACCTGCATTACTTTCACCGTGTAATGAACCACCCAGTTCATTATCGAAAAAGTGCTGCAACCCCATCATTCGATAGCCTGCATCGTACAGACGCTGGATATTTTCCAGCTTACCTTCCAGTGCATGAGAGCCTTCAGTACCAAGGAAGCCGGCAATTTGCTGACTGCCTTCAGCTCTGCTGGCCAGTACCTGTTCCAGATCCTGACGCGTTGCAATAACCTTCAGCTGTTGCGGATTCTTTTGTGCCAACTGCTGCAATCTTTCAGCCTGATACAGCGCCCGTTGCAGCAAACTGTCCCAAGTGTTCGGCGGCCAGGCCTGCACCAGAGCCAGAAGAGTAATATTGTCAGACACATCATCAGGATTGGAATGATAGTTCTGCCCCTTGGGCGACTTGGTAACAGCGGTAAATGCCTGAATAGCAACATTACCTTCACGCAGCCTCGGCAAATCAAGGTGGCCATAGTCAGCCCGTTCAGCCAGATTGCGATTCCACAGCAGACTGTCTGCATGCAGGTCACCTACCAGCAGATTCTGATGCAGTTTTTGAGCTTTTTCAGAAATAACAAAAGGTTTGTGGGGAGCTACTTTGTTGCGGGCCTTTTCCACGAGCGGGGGAACAAAGATCAGGATCATCACCACGCAGACGGCAGAAACAGTGGCAGAAATAGAATACAGTTTGCTCATATCAGCCTGCGGGTGTCGTAAATAGACTTCAGTTCAGTCTAAATATA
Source organism: Spongorhabdus nitratireducens (assembly GCA_947387575.1). Lineage (GTDB taxonomy): Bacteria > Pseudomonadota > Gammaproteobacteria > Pseudomonadales > Endozoicomonadaceae > CANDOC01. The sequence continues at coordinate 223,007 of CANDOC010000006.1, read as the reverse complement.
CGTACAATGGCGGGACAAAAAAAGACGCTATGGAGTATCCCCCATGTTGTTGAAGCTGATTCGCAACGGTCTGGGTTATATTGTGATTGCCATTGATCTGCTGACCCGCCCCCGCAAGATGAAACGGGCTGCAGAAGAACAGGCACAGGTTGATCAGGCGACTAAAAACCTGAAGCTGTACCAGTTCAACGGCTGTCCTTTCTGTATCAAGACCCGGCGTGTGATTCACAAGCTGAATCTCAACATCGAACTGCGTGACGCGGCTAACAATCCAGCTTACCGTGCCGAGCTGGAACAGTCCGGCGGTAAAATTCAGGTTCCCTGCCTGAAAATTACCGACGATAACGGCAGTGTGCAGTGGATGTATGAGTCTTCCGCCATTGCTGAATACCTTGAGCAGCGATTTGCCGGAAAGCTCCAACCAGCAGGGCAAAGCTGAAAGTAGTCATAAGCAAAACCCAAAAGGCCTGAAAGCATATGCTTTCAGGCCTTTTTACTTTGAAGACCTTTTACACAGATGCCAAATACATTATCCATTCGCTCATACAGCCGTCAGAAAATGCAGCACTCACACAGCTATCATCAGCTGGTGCTGCCTTTGCGAGGGGTAATTAACATTGAAGTGAATGGATACAGGGGGAAAGTTACGCCGGGAGAATGCCTTGTTATTAAAGCAGGCAGCACACACGGGTTTACTGCTGATACCGAGGCAAGGTTTGTGGTGGCTGATATGGATGAGCTGCCGGAAAATATTTCCTGCTCAAATACCATTGTATTTTCGATTACTCAGCCCCTGAGCCATTTTCTAAGATTTGTAGAGTCTCAGCTGGAATATCAGATTAATAAAAATCTGGAGCAGCTTAGCTATCACCTGTTTTTTGAAATGCTGGGTGAACAAAGGCTATTCAAGCAATTTGATCACCGGATTCGGGAAGCTGTCGAGTATATCGAAGCCCATATCACCGATGAACTGCCAATAAATGAATTGGCACGTGTCGCATGCCTGAGCCCGACCCAGTTTAAAAAGCTGTTTAAAGAGCAAACAGGGTTAACGGCTATTCAGTACATCATTAAATTTCGCATGGAGAAAGCACAGGCACTCTTGATTCATACCGATTATCCCAATCAGATTGTTGCTGAAAAGGTTGGCTACAACGACTACTCAGCCTTTAGCCGACGCTTCTCTCAATATTTTGGTCTGCCGCCTTCCAAAATATCTTGCTAGTTGCGTCCACACAGCAGACAAAAGCGTCCTTTCAGCAAAATTAATAACATCTCTCCACCCTATACTGCGATTCATAATCCAACGAATTGTGAAGCAGGTATGTTCTGGAAAAATGAAACAACAACTGGGGTAATTGCTATCTCTCTCGCCAGCTTTTTATGGGGCACGACAGGCACAGCTGCCAGTTTTACCCCGAATGTAAGCCCGCTCGCCACCGGTGCCTTTGCTATGGGTATTGCTGGCCTGTTGCTCTTATTTTGTGCACGTATAGCTTTATTAGAGGAAATCAACAAACTAGCTGCCCGTCCAAAGCTACTGTTCAGCGGAGCCTTGTCTATCGCCATTTATCCACTGGCATTTTATACCTCAATGAATTGGGCCGGGGTAGCGATCGGTACAGTTGTATCACTTGCAACGGCACCCTTTTTTTCAATTCTACTGGAGCGTCTCATCAACAAAAGACCGATATCACTGCAATGGATCATCAGTTTTGGATTTGGAGCTATTGGTGTTCTTCTCCTCACGCTGGGTAAACAGCCAGACATGGCACTTGAAACCGATATAACGCTTCAATATTCAGGGATCATACTGGGAGGCGTTGCCGGACTTACCTATGCAACCTACTCCTGGGCAGCCCGGCAAATGATAGACAGCGGGATCAGTTCCGAGTCCTCAATGGCCGGTATGTTTGGTATTGCAGCACTCATCCTGCTGCCTACCCTATTCTTTACCGGTGATGATTTATTTGCCTCGACAACAAATACCGTTGTTGTCCTGTATATGGCGGTGATACCGATGTTTACAGGCTACCTGTTATTCAGTTACGGATTACAACATCTTGAAGCCAGCCGAGCTACGCTGATCACTTTACTGGAGCCGGTCGTTGCAACCTTTCTGGCAGTCATTATTGTGAAGGAAGCGTTCAGTGCTGTTGGCTGGTTTGGAATGCTGTTTATTGCCATTTGCCTGATGCTACAAACGTTAAAGCTGCCAGTGATTTCAAAAGCCTGCCAGAGGGAGGGAAAAGAGTGTGCCAGTTAGAAAATATCTCACTGGCATCTTTCGATCTCTATTTATTCCTCATAAATCATTTTACGGGTCATACCGCCAGCAATGACCCAATTCTGCCCGGTCACAAATCCGGAGCAGGATGACAGCAAAAAGGCCGTAGCATGACTGATATCATCTACATTCCCTACCCGGCCGACCGGGTGCTGCTGATGATCAGTTTCTGTTAACCCCTGCTGGTCACTGATCCAGCCCGGGCTGATACAGTTTACCCTGATCTTCGGCCCCAGGCTTACCGCCAGTGCATGGGTCAGGGAAACCAATCCGCCCTTGGATGCGGCATATGCCTCGCTGTGTGGCTCTGACTGCTCCGCCCGGGTCGATGCAATATTCACGATACTACTGCCATCCACCATCAATGATGACAGATGCTTTACCAGCAGCATTGGTGCTGTCAGGTTGATGGCAATGACACGGTTCCAGTCACTAAGATCGAGCATTGCAACCGGGTCATTGTAGGGATTACTGACAGCAGCATTATTGACCAGACCATGCAGTGGTTGCTGCAATCCGGCAGCAAAAGCTTCAATGGCAGTTGAATCACTTAAATCAAGCTGGTGCCATTCAATAGCAGGATCAAGATCAACAGGTGCCGGCTCAAGATCAACAGCAATGACTCTACACCCCTGTTGATGCAAAAACGACACAATACCTGAGCCCAGTAAACCTTTACTGCCCGTTACTACAATTCGGTGACCGGTCAGGTCACCCACCATCTTATTTATCATCAGGTTTACAACAACAATCAGTCAGAACACAAAACTTTCGGCTATACATTATACCTTTATACCGTCCACCCGGGTTTGAGCTGTATTCGGCTTTCCCGCTCAAAGAGACTCAGGCACTGGCATTATGCAAATAAAATCATGGCCGAATCTTCTGCTGGCATTCATGACAGTCCTCTGCAGCACTGTTTTTGCAGACCAGATCATTCAGCTTAAGGATGGCCGGCAGGTTATGCTGCGAGATGACTTTACCTGGCAGTATGTTACGACTGAATCGCAAGCAGCAGCTGAAGCCTCTGCCGAAGGTAATATTACCGGCATAGCTGCCGTTCCGATTATTGCCGAGCAGGCTATTCCGGTTGCCAAGCCGCCGGTCAGATATGTGAAGGTCACTCCGGGTGAAAGCAAAAATATCCTTCAACTCAGTGAAAGTGGTGCGGATGTTTTACTCAAGCCTGCCCGCTACGAAAATAACCGGCTAATCATTCCTGCAAGCCTGACCAATCAGGGAAAGAAATCGATTATCAAGGTTGTTATCAGCTACAAACTGCTGGATCAGCAAAATATCGAACTGGCCAGCGGAGAGTGGCCGATCTGGATATCCATCAAACGAATGGCGGATACCTACTTCAGACCAGGCACACAACGGGAGGGAGAAGCACTGAAACTGGAAGTACCAAAGGATGCACACTACCTGTTACAGGCAGAAGTGACAGAGGTAATACATCGATAGCTTCCATCTTGCTGAATCAAGACCCTAGGGAGCGTTCTCAATCACAAGGGTTGGTTTTAGTGCCGGCAGCTTCTTTCTGACGATTGGCAATACCAAAAGGAATATGAACCATCGGGATATCACCGGATTCCGATTTCAGATGCCCCTGTTGGTCATCAAAAAAGATATGCGGCCGTAGCCTGCCCAGAATTCTGTTTTTAACCATGCCACCCAGAAAAAATGTTTCATTGGCGCTGACACCCCAGTCATCCAGGGTGGTTACTACCCGTTCATGGGCCGGCGCGCTTCTGGCAGTAACAATCGCGGTGCGTAGAATACGCTGATAGTCTTTGTTTTTACCCGCTTCCTGATCTTCCAGCTGCTGTAAAAACGAGAGTTTTTTGAACAATTCTGCCAGCGGTCCGGGTTTGTGAGGTATATGGGATTTTGCGATTTCATGGCGATGAAACTCAGGCAAATCACCTTGTTTGTAAATGGTTTCAGCCTCATCATCGGCAATAACCCCGTCAAAGTCGAAGGCAATCCGCAGCTCTTCATCCGACTCGTCATCGACTACTTTACCGGGCAATACGACACCCGCTGGATAACCCGCATCAATTGCACACTGCACATCCTGACGGTTGGCAGACAAAAACAGGGAAGCATTAAATGCCGGAATATATTTATAGGGCGATTTGCCTTCCATAAACGCCGCCCGGGAAATATTCAGGCCGTAATGTTCAATTGATCGAAACACCCGCTGTCCACTGGCAGCCGAATTACGGGACAACAGCACAACTTCAACCGGCTCCTGCTCCGGGAAGCGATTATTGATATTCAGAAAGCGTTTAATAAAAGGAAACGCCACGCCCTTGCCAAGCACCTTGTCCATATTGGCTTCCTGAAAGGCCTTGTAAGCAATGGGCCCTTTCTCGGCATAAATAGCATGAGACTCAGACAGGTCAAACAGGGCACTGGACGAGATGGCAATAACCAGTTTTGTTTCTATAGGATGCGGCATATTCTTCCTTTGGTATTGAACCGGGGTTCATACATCACCACAGGGGGTATCTCAGTCTAATCGTTTCCGTCGGTCGAATATACCTTGGGCAGGCATAATACCTGCGCTTCAGCTGTAATCACCCTGCTCACACTCCTGCAACAGCCAGCGCCGGAAAACTTCAGCCTTGGGATGCAGGTACTGATGCGAGGGATACGTCAGATAAAATGCTTCTGACGTTTTTACCCGCTCGGTAAAAGGTGCCACCAGCTCACCACTACCAATCATGCCTTTCACCAGAGAGGTTCTGCCCAGGGCCAGCCCCTGACCATAGCGCGCCATTTCCAGTGCAGTTATCAGAGTATCAAACTGTAGTCCGGGTGTTTTTTCTTCAAACGAATGGCCGGTTTGTTTAAACCAGTAGCCCCAGCCCTCTTCATAGCCGATAACATGCAGCAGGGTATGGTCAGATAGCCCGGCGGGGGAGTCTGGCATTACAGCTGCAAGCCCCGGACTGCATACCGGAAATAGTTCATCGTAGGTCAACCGGTCAGCCTTGAATTCACGCCAGCTGCCTTTGCCATAACGAATATCCAGATCTGCTTCCCGGTCCTGATCGGCGGCCCAGATATTACTGGTAAAGCGAATGCCGATATCGGGGAACTGCTGTCGAAAGCGGGCCATTCTGGGTGCCAGCCAGGTCGTGAAAAATACCAGGTTAACCCGGACTGTCAAAAGTCGATCCCTTCCCTGCCCGAACAGTTCTTCCGTCGCAACGGCAAGACGACCAATCGCTTCATGAACTACAGGCAAATAGGCCAGACCCGCTTCAGTCAAAGCCAGACCTCTGGGTAAACGGGTGAACAGGGCAACACCGAGTTGAGCTTCCAGCCCTTTTACCTGCTGGCTGACAGCGGCCTGGGTCAGATTCAATTCACCGGCAGCATGGGTAAAACTGAGAGAGCGCGCCGAAGCTTCAAAGGAACGGAGCCAGTTCAGTGGAGGGAGTCGCTTCTTCATTGTTGTTATTCACTACAGGGCATACACAAATGGACACGCCCCAGTATCTGCCTGTCAAAAGCTGAACTCAGTTCAGTTTTTGTTACGACAGTAACAATGAAAGCTCATGATAAAGAAGAGGGAGCCACGACTACGGACTGTGGCCCCTACAGGTAAAGCTGATCGCTTACTTCAGTGTCGGCATGGAGAATTCAACACCTTCCCGGACACCGGCAGACGGCCAGCGCTGGGTAATGGTCTTGCGACGGGTGTAGAAACGAACACCATCCGGACCGTAGGCATGCAGGTCACCGAACAGGGAACGCTTCCAGCCACCGAAGCTGTGATAGGCGACAGGTACTGGCAGCGGTACGTTGATACCGACCATACCGACCTTGATGTTGTCGGAGAAGTAACGTGCTGCTTCACCGTCACGGGTAAAGATGCAGGTACCGTTACCGTATTCATGCTCATCAATCAGGTCCATCGCCTGCTGCATGGTATCAACCCGCACCACCTGCAGTACCGGACCAAAGATTTCTTCTTTATAGCTGGTCATTTCCGGCGTCACGCTGTCGATCAGGGTTCCACCGACAAAGTAACCTTCTTCGTGACCTTCAACGACAGGATGACGGCCATCAACAACAATGCTGGCACCCTGCTCTTCAGCACTGTTGATATAGCCCACCACTTTTTCCTGATGCTGGCGGGTAATCACCGGACCGAAGTCATTGTCACTGTTGGTATAGGCACCCACTTTCAGGTTCTGCATTGCTTCCTGCATCTTGGCTACCAGCAGATCGCCTGCTTGGTCACCCACGGCCACCGCTACAGACAGTGCCATGCAACGCTCGCCGGAAGAACCGAATGCAGCACCCAGCAGCTGGTTTACAGCATTGTCCATATCCGCATCAGGCATCACGATTGCGTGGTTCTTGGCGCCACCCAGTGCCTGACAACGCTTGCCGTTGGCATTGGCAGTGGTGTAGATGTATTCCGCGATAGGCGTAGAGCCTACAAAGCTGACTGCTTCTACCCGCTTGTCGTGCAGCAGGGTATCAACCGCTTCCTTGTCACCGTTTACCACATTGATAACACCGTCCGGCAAACCGGCTTCCTGCAGCAGCTGGGCGACAAACAGGGTTGAGCTTGGATCACGCTCGGAAGGCTTCAGCACAAAGGTATTACCGCAGACAATCGCCATCGGATACATCCACAGCGGTACCATGACCGGGAAGTTGAACGGGGTAATACCGGCAACAACACCCAGTGGCTGGAACTCACTCCAGGAATCGATGTTCGGGCCCACATTCTTGCTGTGCTCGCCTTTCAGCAGTTCCGGTGCGCCACAGGCATATTCAACATTCTCGATACCGCGCTGCAGTTCGCCCATGGCATCGTGAGGAATCTTGCCGTGTTCTTCACCAATCAGCTCACAGATCTTTTCCGCATTCTGCTCCAGCAGCTCCTTGAAGCGGAACATAATCCGCGCCCGCTTGATCGGGGCAGTATTACGCCATGCCGGAAAAGCCGCTTCTGCTGCCGCAATTGCTTCTTCTACAGTCGCTTTTGAGGCCAGTGCAACCTGCTTTTCTGCCTGTCCGGTTGCCGGGTTGTAAACCGCCTGATGACGTACATCATCATTGACTGCCTTACCATTAATCAGGTGGCCGATTGTGCTCATTTTCTTACTCTCTGCTTATTTTATTAAATTGGAAAAGACGGCAATGGTTCTGTCACCAGAGCTTGCGGTAGATCTCAACAATTTCTTCGGCTGAAGGCACCCGCGGATTGTTACCCGGAGAACCTGAAGCCAGCGCCTGTTCAGCCATCTGTTCCACCACTTTGAAGAAGTGGTCCTTCTCGATACCAAACTCGGCAGGGGTCGGAACCTTAAGCTCTTCATTCAGTGCTTTCAGTTCCTGCAGCAGTTTTTCATTGGCAGCGTCATCAGAGTCCGCTGCATCGGCGATACCCATGGCTCGGGCACAATCTGCATAACGCTCAGATGCGGCCGGAATGGAGTATTCAGTAACCGCCGGCAACAACATGGCATTGGACAGCCCGTGTGGTACATGGAACATGGCGCCAATCGGACGACTCATGCCGTGCACCAATGCAACCGATGCATTGGAAAAGGCAACACCGGCCAGGGTTGAACCCAGCATCATCTGTTCCCGTGCCTGCTCATCCGAACCATCGTGATAGACCCGGCGCAAATTGGGCGCAATCAATCGCATTGCTTCCAGAGCCTGGGTATCACTATAGAGGCTGGCCTTTTTGCTGACATAGGCTTCCATCGCATGAGTCAGGGCATCAATACCGGTATCTGCGGTAGTGCGAGGCGGTACACTCAGGGTCAGCTTGTAATCCACCAGGGCTGCAACCGGCATGAAACCAACACCCACGCTGAGCATTTTTTCATCGCAGGTCTCGTCGGTAATAATAGTCACTCGGGTCACTTCGGAACCGGTTCCGGCCGTAGTAGGAATTGCAACCACCGGCAGACCGGCTTCATTAACAATGCGGGGGAATTTATAGTCCCGCATTTCCCCGCCATGACGAGCCAGAATGGAAATCGCCTTGGCACTGTCGATCGGGCTACCACCACCCAGTGCAACAATCGAGTCATAGTTGCCTTCACGGGCCATGGTTACACCGGCCATAATGGAGCTGACGGTAGGCTCCGGCACCGTGTCAGAAAATACATCGGACTGAATATCCTGCCCTTCCAGTACTTTCTGGATGGAAGCAACATAACCCAGCTGCACCATCATCTTGTCGGTAATGATCAGAGGACGGCGGCAATCCAGGCTGGCAAGCACATCGGGCAGCTGCTGGCTGGCATCTGCACCGACTTGCAGAATACGGGGTAAAACGACCTGAGTGGACGACATATCACACCTCACACTTTCTTGTTGTTCTTTTACGCTGTTGTAAGTTTGTTATCTGGTTATCTAATTGTCTAAAGCTGTTTTTTTTATCTATCAAAAATCTGGCTGGCATCACCCCGCCTATGGGGGGTGTCAGAGTGATGCCGCCAGCAATTTAACCCGGAATCAAGACTCGACAGCCGGCTGATACACCTTCTCTTTACCCGGCAGGGCCTCCTGACGCAGCGCCTTGACCAGGCCGTAAGTCGCCAGAATGATAATAATCGAGAACGGCAGCGCAGCCACAATAGATGCTGTCTGCAACGCTTTCAGACCACCGGCAAACAGCAGTACCGCAGCAGCTGCACCAATGCTCAGGCCCCAGAAGATACGGAAACGGGCCGGCGGATTTTCGTTACCCATGGATACCAGAGTACAGATAACCAGGGTGGCAGAGTCAGCCGAAGTCACAAAATAGGTGATCAGCATGACAGTACAGATGCTGGCCATCAGAATTACCAGCCACTCACTTTCAACCAGATTTTCAATGGTAGTGAACAATGCAGTGGTAATATCACTGTTTACGGCTTCAGTAATACCGCCATTGCCAAACAGTTCCATATAGAGAGCACTGTTACCAAAAATCGTGATCCAGAATGCTGCCAGTGTCGTTGGTGCAATCAGCACACCCAGAATAAATTCACGGATGGTACGACCTTTGGAAATTCGGGCGATAAACATGCCTACGAACGGACCCCAAGCAATCCACCAGCCCCAGTAGAAGATAGTCCACCAGCCCTGCCACTGACTCTCGGGATCCGGGTCAACCCACAGTCCGAGAGATATAGCATTCAGCAGGTAATCACCGGCATTGGTGAAGAAAGCACCCAGCACATATGCGGTAGGACCCACAATAATAAACAGCCCCAGAATGACCATGGTCAACTGCATATTGAACACGCTGAGAATCCGGATACCACGGTGCAGACCGGTCAGTACTGACGCAGTCGCAATCACAGAGATAATCGCAATCAGAATAATCTGGTTATTGGTTGAAACTTCCATCCCCAACAGGTAATTCAGACCGGCATTCATCTGCTGGGCGCCCAGTCCCAGTGATGTTGCAATACCGAATACCGTACCAAACACTGCCAACAGGTCTGCTGCATGACCAATCGGCCCATAAATCTTGTCACCAAAAATCGGATAGAGACTGGAACGAATGGTAATCGGCAGCCCCTTGCGATAGGAGAAGAACGCCAGAATCAGACCGGTCAGGGCAAATAATCCCCAGCCATGCAAACCCCAGTGAAAGATTGAGATCCGCATCGCGACCTGTGCCGCTTCAACGGTTTTGGCATCAGCCGCCGCAATAAACGGATTACTCTGGAAGTGGTAGATAGGTTCGGCAATACTCCAGAACAGAATACCGATACCGATACCGGCCCCGAAAAGCATGGAGAACCAGGTAAAGTTATTAAACTCCGGACGATCGTCGTCCTTTCCCAGCCGGATATCACCATAGCGGCTAAATGCCAGCCAGACCGAGAAAAACAGGGCAAACGATATCAACCCGACGTAGTACCAGCCCAGATCGGAAGCGATAAAGTTCTTGGCAGTATTGTAGATACCATCAGCGTAGACCGGGTCTACAACGGTAAACAGAATAAAGGCCAGCACCAGCAGTGCCGAACCCAGAGCCATCACAGGGCTCGCTCCGGCCAGCATGCCTGAGGCTGCTGTCACGTTATTATTCTTCATGGTGTTTACTCTCTGCAGGTTCACGAACCACCATCACAGAGCACTTGGCGTGGCGGACGACATGGGCCGCATTGGCCCCGATCAGATAATCAGACAGTCCCGGGCGATGAGAAGCCATTACGATAAGGTCAGCTTCAATATCCTTGGCAGCCCGCAAGATTTCTTTATAGGGTTGCCCCTGGTTAACCCGGACTTCAGTCACGATATCTGCCGGAATATCCTCCTTTATCAAGTCATGAAGTGCAATTTTGCCCTGGTCTCGCAACCTGCGATCGAGACCGGCTGGCAGCAGTGCTGCAACAGCAGGGATTTCTGCTTCAGGCACTACGGTTAATACATGCAGTGTCGCCTGATGATTTCTGGCCTGTTCAATTGCGATGGGGAGTGAGTTTTCCCATGAGCCTTTGCAGCTCATATCTATCGGGATCAAAATATTTTTATACTTATTATTCATTGTTTGCCTTAGGTAATAATTGTTTTGTCCTCAGGCACATATTTGTGGCTCGGTTGGTATAAATAGATTTAATCCAGCTACTTATATCAACAGAGCCCAGAGTGCCCGGTCATTATTCCAGAACCCCGAAAGAGATGAGAAGCAATAAAACAGACACCAAAGACCCTGTTTTTTTTATGGCTGACAAATCATTTTCCCGCTATTGCAACAATACCGTCGATTATTTGGAAACTTATGTAACTGCGACAAGCCATACAATCAGTAGCTATCGGGAATATAAGCATTTACAAACCCTGCAGTGCAGATAAATCAGGCTGCAACCGGCTCCCACTCTCAGCAATAAAAAAAACATGGGCATAGGGTCATTTTTTATTGCTGGTCGAATATTTTTCCCGTTTTTACCATTTCCTCAACTGGCACTCACCACCAGCATCCGGCGCAAGCCGTTTTGATTTCGATTGATGACAAGCGACAGATCGCTTCCACGGGATTACCTGATGCAAAACAATAATAAACTGCCATTGACTGGCGTTCGCGTAGTAGATTTCGGCCAGCAGATTGCCGGCCCGGCCGTGGCCATGATTCTGGCTGACCTGGGAGCAACTGTTGTTCATATTGATCCGCCGGAAGGCCCGCTGTGGGACCACCCCGCCAATGCAGTGCTGAATCGTAACAAAAACTGCCTGCGACTGAACCTTAAAGAAGAAACCGAATTGCAACAGGCGCTGAGCCTGATTGAAAAAGCCGATATCGTAATCGAGAGTTTCCGCCCTGACGTTCTGGCTCGCCTCGGGCTGGACTTCCAGCAGCTGCGAGAGCAGAACCCGGCTCTGATCACCCTTTCTGTTCCTGGCTTTGCCAGCAATGACCAACTGCGCAGAGAGTGGAAGGCAACTGAAGCCGTTGTTGCCGCGACTGCCGGTGCCTTCACTGATATGGGCTTTAACCGGGTACTGATGGGTCTGAACCCGAGCTTCTCTCCTCTGCCACTGGCTTCTTCCTATGCAACTTCGCTGGCTGCCAGCTCTGTAGTTTTGGCGCTCACATCTCGTGAAAAGACCGGCCGTGGTGACCATATTGAAGTGCCTATTATCGCGGCAATGATGGAAGGCCTGTCGTATAACTCCTATGTTATTGACGGCCTGCCTGAGCGCTACAAGACCATGCGTGAGCATGAAATCGAGCATCGCAAGAACAACGATATTCAGATGGACCTCAGCTATGAAGAGCTGCAGGAATACCTGGATCCGTTCTACCGCACCTATGAATGCGCCGATGGTCGTATGTTCTACTGCGTCTGCCCGTCTCACCGCAATCACGCCCGTCGCTGCCTGCAGGCACTGGGCATTTATGATGAACTGGTTGCAGAAGGCCTGCCGGATGTAAAAGATCTTCACCAGCCGATCAGCGAATGGGATGGTGAAACCTCTATCGGCGTTTATCCGCTGCCGAAAAAATGGGCGGATATTATTTCTGCCAAAATGAAGAAGGTGTTCCTGACCAAGACTTCTGACGAATGGGGTCGTATTTTTGGTGAAGGCCAGATTCCCGGCGCACCTCACCGTACCACTCAGGAATGGGTTAACGATACTCACACCAACACTGCCGGCCTGATTGTTGAAGTGAACGATCCGGAATACGGTCTGATGAAACAGCCGGGACCGATTACCTGGCTGGAAGAGTTTGCTGACCAGATGGTCACCCCGAAGCCGAGAAAAGATGTCAGCTTTGATGAAGCCCTGACGCTGCTGAACGATGTCACCGAACAACATGGCCACACGTTACCTGAACCGGCTCCGGAAGCCGTATCCGGCGGCTGGCTGCAAGGGATGAAGATTCTCGACCTGACCAACGTTATTGCCGGTCCACATTCAACCGCATTCCTGGCCCGCTTCGGCGCCGAAGTCATCAAGTTGGATCCGGTCACCCCATTGTACGATCCACTGATTGGTACCCTGTTTACCTTCCAGACCGGTGTCGGCAAGCGCAGTGCGCTGGTTGATATTATGTCTGATGAAGGCCGCGAGGTATTCAACCGACTGGTACGTTCAGTGGATATGGTTGTTATCAATGCGCCGGAACGCCAGATGATCCCGCTGGGTCTGGATCATGAATCACTGCAGGCAATCAATCCCGGCGTACTGTTCTGTCGTCTCGACTGTCTGGGTGGCCCACTGCGCGGTCCAAAGACAGATTACATCGGCTATGACGATATTATTCAGGCCAACAGTGGCATCATGAGCCGGTTCGGTGGACCTGCCACACCGGAGGAGCATGCTCACCTGGGTACTCTGGATGTTAACTGTGGTTTCTCTGCCGGTATCGGTATGGCGGTATCCCTGTATCACCGCCAGCGCACCGGACAACCGACCCGCTCCCGTACCTCATTGTCAGCAGTAACCAACCTGGCTCAGGTATCGTTTGCTTTTGATTACGATGGACGTGCGCCGTTCAATGAGCCTTCCGGTCGTGAAGCACTGGGTTACAATGCCCTGTCTCACTTCTATCAAACCAGTGAAGGCTGGATCTACCTGGATTCAAACGACAGCGAACTGGAACAGCTTGAACAGGTCGAAGGCTTGCAGGGTATTACTGAGGCCAGCGACAGAGCCGCTTTCCTGAAGCAGGCACTGCAGCAGGCGCCGGCATCCTACTGGAAGTCAGCACTGGACAAGGTGGATGTCGCTTCTGCCGAGCCTCAGGCCATTGAAAACCTGCGGGCAGATAACAGCCGTGTAGCTGATAACAAGGCCGGTGTGGACCAGGGCAGCTTTGCCTTCTCTATTTACCCGGATCACCCCAGCGGTCACTGCATTACCCAGATTGACCACTACTCAATCCGGCCGACTGAAGCAGATATTGTGGCAGCTACCCCAACCGAACGGTTTGGACACTCTACCCGCGAGATTCTGGCTGAAGCCGGTTACTCCGAGGAGGAAGTACAGTCCATGATCGATCGCGGTATTGCCGGCCTGGGTTGGGGCAAGGAGTTCCTGCCGAGTTGATAGCTGAGTCTTCCAGTTATATCTGAGCATAAGTTATGACAGGGCTTACCCCGGCCCTGTCATAACATCCTTCCCTTCATACCCGACACTCCCCATTACGCTAGCTGCAATGACAGGCTAGAATGGTGCTCTCACTCATTCAGTTTGTTGCTATTTAATGTTTAGTAAGGAAGACCTGTTAAAACTGGCCCGAATGGAAATGCCGTTTGGCAAATATGCCGGCCGGGTACTGATCGATCTGCCGGAAGAATATCTGCTGTGGTTTGCCAAAAAGGGATTTCCCAAGGGAGAACTGGGCAGATTGATGCAGCTAGCGCTGGAGATTCGTATTAACGGTCTGGAAAAGATTATTACGCCATTGAAATCTGGCGTTTGAATCCATTGGACCAGTTTTTATTCTATTGCGAGAAAATCAGGAAATAGTTAAAGACTGTTTTTTAACCTGAACAATATTTATTCAGAAACTATTTATTCAGAAACTATTTATTCAAAAACCATTTATTCAAAACAGAGGAATATCATGATCTGATATTCCTCCTGATGGTACAGCGAATAATTAACCGACTTCCATCATATCCAGATCAGCACGCATCAGCTCGTCCTTGCCCAGATCGAAACTGGCAACACAGCACTGAACACTGAACCACTGCTTCAGAGCCTTGTCATCCCGCTGTTCCGGCCAGCAGTTCTCATCGTCAGTCCAGGTGGAAAGTTCGTTTTCAAACATCGCCTTGGCGTGCTCGGCCAGCAGGTGGTCGAAATCCTCTTCGGTTTCGACATCGTCCATCAGGTAAGCGCCACCTTCGAAGTCCCAGATTTCAGGCACCTCATCACCGTTCTCCTTTACCCACTCACGGAATTTCTCACCCGGGGTCAGGGTTACAACACAGCGGTTAACGAATTTCATCGTATGGCTTCCGGTAAATCATTGATAACCCTGCGATTCTGACAGCTGATAAGGGATACCGCCAGCAACAACCGCAAAAGAATTCCATATTTCTGTACTGACCGCTCGGTTTAGAAAAAATATCCACATTGTGTAAATTTTTTTACGTTTCCCTGCTGACATTTATACGTAACGTGATAAGGTAATACCCGCAGTACCAATAACAATAAAAAACAAGAAGTTCCGGTTGTACTCTCATATCTGCAGCACCTCTATGCCCTCGTTGTAAAGATGTTTCAGTAGTACAGAAGTTATGCCCGGCCCTTCGCAAATGGAGATGCATTGCCATGCCTGACCATAAGTCAGCGGCGGCCGCCGCCTATTGGAAAGAAAATATACGTCTTCTCTCGATCCTGCTGGTGATTTGGTTCGTAGTCTCGTTTGGCTGCGGCATTCTCTTTGTTGATTATCTTGACCAATTCAAATTTGGAGGCTTCCCCCTCGGATTCTGGTTTGCCCAACAGGGATCCATTTTTAGCTTCCTTGGTTTGATCTTCTTCTACATCTGGCGCATGAACAAGCTGGATCGTAAATATGACGTTTATGAAGATGAAGCAGGTGTTTCCGGCAAAGTAGAGGTAGCAGAATGAGCACACAGATGATGATTTATCTCTTTGTCGGTGCGACATTCGCGCTGTACATCGGGATTGCAATCTGGTCCCGCGCGGGATCAACCAAAGATTACTATGTTGCCGGCGGCGGGGTTCATCCTATCGCCAACGGTATGGCGACCGGTGCTGACTGGATGTCTGCAGCGTCGTTTATCTCAATGGCCGGTATTATCTCCTTTATCGGTCGTGACGGTGCCGTCTACCTGATGGGCTGGACCGGTGGTTATGTACTGCTGGCCATGTGTCTGGCACCTTACCTGCGCAAGTTCGGCAAGTTTACCGTGCCGGATTTCGTTGGTGACCGTTACTACTCCCAGCTGGCCCGTGTGGTCGCTGTAATCTGCGTAATCTTTATCTCGTTCACTTATGTGGCCGGTCAGATGCGTGGTGTGGGTATCGTGTTCTCTCGCTACCTTGAGCTTGATATCACTTCGGGCGTTATCGTCGGAATGGCAATTGTATTCTTTTATGCCGTACTCGGTGGCATGAAGGGAATCACCTACACTCAGGTTGCTCAATACTGTGTAATGATCTTTGCCTTCATGGTTCCGGCGATTTACATCTCTATGATGATCACTGGTAACCCGATTCCACAGCTGGGCTTTGGTAGTGAAGTTCTCGGGACAGGACAGTCTGTACTTGAGAAACTGGACGGATTGTCAGCCGAACTGGGCTTCAATCAATATACGGATGGTACCAAATCCACCGTTGATATGTTCTTTATTACCATGGCTCTGATGGTCGGTACTGCCGGTCTGCCACACGTAATCGTACGTTTCTTCACCACCCCGACTGTACGCGATGCCCGTAAATCAGCCGGTTATGCCCTGCTGTTTATCGCTATCCTGTACACCACTGCTCCTGCGGTTGCCAGCTTCGCTCGAATCAACCTGCTGGATACTGTAAGTGAAGCCGAGTACAAGGAACTGCCCCAGTGGTTCTCCAACTGGGAAAACTCCGGTCTGATTGCCTGGATGGACAAGAACGGCGACGGCAAGATCCAGTACACTGCCGGTAAGGCAATGGAAGGCAAGCCCCAGTTCTCTGAAACTCGCGGTGAAGACGGCCAGCGTATGCTGACCAACACCCCGACTGCCGGTGAAAACGAACTGTATGTTGACCGTGACATCATGGTACTGGCCAACCCGGAAATCGCACAGCTGCCGGGCTGGGTAGTCGCCCTGATCGCTGCCGGTGGTCTGGCTGCGGCACTGTCTACTGCGGCGGGTCTGCTGCTGGTAATCTCCACCTCAGTGTCTCATGACCTGCTGAAGAAGAACCTGATGCCGAATATCTCCGACAAGCAGGAACTGCTGGCTGCCCGTCTGGCTGCTGCGGTTGCTATCGTGATTGCCGGGCTGTTCGGTATCTATCCTCCGGGCTTTGTGGCACAGGTTGTCGCCTTCGCCTTCGGTCTGGCAGCAGCATCGTTCTTCCCGGCGATCCTGATGGGTATCTTCTACAAGCGCATGAACCGTGAAGGTGCGGTAACCGGTATGATCACTGGTCTGGCGTTCACCTTCGGCTATATCGTGTACTTCAAGTTCATCAACCCGGGTGACAACAACCCTGAAAACTGGCTGTTCGGTATCTCTCCGGAAGGTATCGGTACCCTGGGTATGCTGCTGAACCTGTCTGTATCCATGGTTGTCTGCCACCTGACTGCGCCTCCGCCGAAGCACATTCAGGATCTGGTTGAAAACATCCGTATCCCGAGCGGTGCCGGTGCACCGGTTGAGGAAGGCATTGGTGCCCAGCGTGCAGCTCACTGATCACTAAAAGGTCATAGCTGACATAAATTAACGGTACTGAGCAGAAAAAGCGCCTTTATGGCGCTTTTTCTGTTTGGCTGCCAATAATGTTCCCGTATAGGGAAGCTATCTCCGGTTAATATCCATCAGGCCAAGATTAGTCTCTCAAGAGTTTAAAATAGCCAGACATGGAAAGTGTACGAACCATCTACTGGCCTTTCTTTGCTTGTATTGAATGGGTTCCTGTTTAATGATTCATGCAGGTTTTGGAGCAATACGTTTCTTACGCGATCATCATAAATATGAAACAGCCGGATGAGTTTACATTATCTGCCAACTGGGCCTTACTTTTTGAAGATGCCGGCCTGAGTGCACAGAAAGTTCTAACACAGGCGAATCTATCGCAAGACTTATTCACAAGAGACAAACCTGTATTTTTGCCTGCTGCTGATTATTTTAATTTCTGGCAAGCTGCAAATGAGCTGGCTGTTGATCATGAGTTACCACTGCTACTGGCAAACTCTCTTTCTGTAGAGTTTTTTGACCCGCCAGTTTACGCTGCTCTATGCAGTAACTGCCTGATAGATGCCGTGCAGCTGATTACAAAATACAAGCTAATCACCTGCCCTATAGAGGTTACAGCTCAGGAGCATGACGAAGAGTTTGTTATCGAATTTGATCTGATGACCAGCATCGGTACGATGCCTGATACCTACTGCCTTTTTGAACTGGCCTTCTTTACTCAGTTTGCACGAATGGCGCTACGAAGTGCGATAAAACCAACCAGGGTTCAGCTATTACATGTTCCTGAGCATCGTGCACTGTATGAAGCCTATTTTGGTGTTGCGGTAGAACAGTCACACCGGGTAGCAATCAGCTTTTCCAGAGAAGATGCATCAAAACCATTTCGGACTACCAGTTCAATGATAATGGAGACTATTGAAAACGGACTGGCTGAGGAGTTTTCGGATGCAAATGGCAGTTTCCAGCACAGGGTAAAAACTCTTCTGGTTACTTTGCTTCCCAGGGGGGAGGTTGGTCTAGCTACAGTTGCCGATAAAATGACAGTTTCTCCCCGTACGCTTCAAAGAAGATTAAAGCAGGAAGGCTGTAGTTTTAACGAGGTTTTATTACAGACCCGAAAGGAAATTGCCAGACAATACCTGCGGAAACTTGATATGGCGCAGGCCGAAATAGCTTTTCTACTGGGCTTTCAGGATGCTAACTCTTTTATCAGGGCTTATCGTTGCTGGACAGGTGAGTCTCTGGGTCAGTATCGACAAAACCTGAAACAACTCACCTGATATCAAAATCTTTAGAGTCTGTTCATAATCTTTCGCGGATAGCGAGAATGTTGAGAACAGGCTCTTACAGCATATGCTGATTAAACCAGTTGATCATGGCTGCTGGTTTTTCTGAAAAGTACTTATAAGCATCAAAGCGCAGAACAGAACCTTCAATCCAGAACATGGTCTTATCTTCTACGGGCAAGGCCTTGTAGATGTCTTCTATGTAGGACACATCAATACTGACATCACCCCGGACCTGAACCAGCATGGTTGGCATAGTGACACTGCTGATATGTTTTCTCATATCATGGTCATCCAGATCGTAACCCGAAGTCTGAACATAAAGTGCCTCGAATTCAGCCAGTCTGGCAATATCAGCATTCATCAGCGAGAAGCCTTTTTCAACCATGCTACGCATATTAAATGGCTGCATCAGAATCTGACTCTTAACCTGCTTAAACAATTCTGGTCGCTTCCCCATGGCAATCAGAGCTGAATTGCCACCCATGCAGATATTCATCATGGAAATCTGCATCTTTTTCATTCGATCATCAGATTGGGCAAACTGCAAAGAGCCTGCTACATCCTGCCATTCTTTAAGACCCAGCCCAATAATGCCATCTTCAGGATCCGGACTTGCACCATGCCCCCGGCTGTCATAAGTCAGAACATTATAGCCAGCATCGTGCAGAGCTTTGTAACGGGGAATAGCGTTAATCTCTCCAGCCGGATTTTTAAATTCATCCAGATGCCCCGCATAACCATAACGGTTTCCGGGGGAAAAATGGTTCGAAATAATCAGCCGGTCTGACTCAGCAGGAATAAACCATCCTTCCAGCATCAAGCCATCACTGGCCCTGAACGTAATATCTTCAAATGACAAACCATAATCAGCGGGCGTTTTCAGAATAGGAGAGTGGGTTGGTCTGGCACAGCCGTGAAGCAGGGTATCGATGGCTCGCTGCGTAACATCGGATGTCTCTCGGGATGTCTGCATATTAATTCTTTCCTGAAAAGTGGCCTGTACCAGGCAAATACAAAGTGCCAGAAACAAAACAGATTGTTGCAACCTGAAACTGCTGACAGAGCATAAAAATACTCCGTATCTTTTTCACTGGCAGGAGATGACAAAAACCTCGCAGGTTACGCCAACCTTTCACCTAGCAGGTCACGAGTCCTTGTGCTTTCCTGATGCTGAAAACAAGCCTGTAGCCATGTATCCGTAATAAAGGTCTATCCTGTTAGCTTTCATTGATTGGTTTGCAGGATAACCATGAGCAATGCACCTGTTGCCTCAAACCGTTTGACACCGGAGCAGTATCAGCAGAACTTTGCCGATATCAAACCGGCACTCAGTCACTATCAGGCAAAAGTCGAGGCTGCCCGTTGTCTCTATTGCGAGTCTGCCCCCTGTATCTCTGCCTGCCCGACAGAAATAAATATTCCGTCATTTATAAGCCGGATTGCTACTGACAATATTCAGGGTGCAGCAGAAACCATTCTTGAATCGAATATTCTGGGTGGCAGCTGCGCCCGGGTTTGCCCGACAGAAGTCTTATGTGAACAGGCCTGTGTCCGCCATCACTCGGAAGAGTGCAAAGCGGTTGCTATAGGTTCACTCCAGCGCTTTGCTATCGACAACAGCACACTTCATCCCCACCCCTTTAGCCGCGAAGCCACCAGCGGCAAATCCGTTGCTGTAGTGGGCTCAGGCCCGGCCGGTCTGGCCTGTGCTCACCGGTTGGCCCGGCACGGTCATAATGTCACCATCATTGAAAGCCACAGCAAGCCCGGAGGGCTGAACGAATACGGGATTGCCGCCTATAAGCTGGTCAATGATTTTGCCCAGCGGGAAATTGATTTTATTACCGAGATCGGAGGTATTGACTGGAGTTATGAAACCTCGCTGGGACAGACAGTCACGCTGGATCAACTTCGCTCTGAATTTGATGCTGTGTTTCTCGGCATCGGGCTTCAGGGTCATCGCAGACTTAATATTTCCGGCGAAGACAGCAAGCATATTCAGTATGCAGTGGATGAAATTGCACATATTCGACAGAGCAAACAGCTATCAGAGTTAAAAGTTGGCAACCGTATTATTGTGATTGGTGGAGGTAATACTGCGATTGATATTGCCTGTCAGATGCGACGGTTGGGAGCAACTGACGTCACAATAGCTTACCGGCGTAGCACTAAACAGATGTCTGCCACTCCCCATGAGCAGGCATTTGCCAGACAAAACGGCGTTCGCATTCTCGAATGGTCACAGCCAGTTGCAGCTGAAGCCACGCCTGAGGGTGTTTGTATTCAGTTTCAAAAGACGGCAACTGATGAGCAGGGAGGTCTGAAAGCAACAAGCGAGAGCTTCAGCCTCAAAGCCGATATGGTCTATGTAGCCATTGGCCAGTACTTTCTGACTGACTGCTTTGCCAATAGTCAGCACCCGCCGGATACAAGTCATGGACGAATAACGGTTACTCCCGATAATCATACATCTCTACCCGACGTGTGGGCCGGTGGCGATTGCGTTAATAAAGGGGAAGACCTGACAGTCCATGCCGTACAACATGGCAAGATCGCCGCCGAATCCATTCACCGCTTTCTGACAGCACCCGAACAGAACAACTCCCAAACGGATTAAAAATGGCTGACCTGAGTACATCCTTTCTGGGCATTCATTCACCCAACCCGTTCTGGCTGGCCTCAGCACCACCCACAGACAAGGCTTTTAATGTCTACCGTGCTTTTGAAGCGGGCTGGGGTGGTGCGGTCTGGAAAACCCTGGGAGAAGATCCACCACCGGTCAATGCCTGCTCCCGTTATTCGGTACACCGGGATATTCAGGGCAAAGTACTGGGCATCAATAATATCGAACTGATTACAGACCGGCCGCTGGCAGTTAATCTGGAAGAAATCAGACAAACCAAAAAAGACTGGCCAGACCGCGCTCTACTGGTTTCACTTATGGTGCCCTGTGAAGAATCCAGCTGGAAAAGCATTCTCACTCAGGTTGAGGATACCGGCTGCGATGGTGTCGAGCTTAACTTCGGCTGCCCTCACGGTATGCCGGAAAGAGGCATGGGCGCAGCAGTGGGTCAGGTACCGGACTATATCGAAATGGTCACCGGCTGGTGCAAGCAACACACTCACGTACCGGTTATCGTTAAACTGACACCCAATATCACAGATATCCTGATGCCGGCACAGGCCGCGATGAATGCCGGTGCTGATGCGGTATCGCTAATCAATACCCTGTCATCAATCAGCGGAATTGATCTGGATACTCTGTCGCCTTATCACGCGATTGATGGCCAGTATACCAGTGGCGGTTACTGTGGCCCTGCAGTAAAGCCCATCGCCCTGAATATGGTCGGACAAATAGCCCGCAATCCGGCGACAGCAACGTTACCGATATCAGCTATTGGTGGTATATCTGACTGGCATGATGCGGCTGAGTTTATCGCCCTGGGAGCTGGTACCGTTCAAGTCTGTACTGCCGCCATGCTAAACGGCTTCAAAATCATTGGTGATATGACTGACGGACTGTCTCGCTGGATGGATTCAAAAGGCTACAGAACGATAGATGAGTTCAGAGGAAAGGCAGTACCGAAGCTGACTGATTGGAAATATCTGAACCTGAACTACAAGACAGTCGCCCATATCGACCAGAATACCTGTATCCACTGCGGGCGTTGTTTTGCCGCCTGTGAAGATACTGCCCATCAGGCTGTCTCGATGACACCGTTGCCTGACAACCTGCACCAGACACAGTACACCATTATTGATGAGGAATGTGTTGGCTGTAATCTATGCCAGATTACCTGCCCTATTCCTGACTGTATTACGATGACCGAAATTGATACTGGCAACTCCGCTATTAACTGGACTCAACATCCTGCAAATCCATTTCGGGAGCAATAACAATACAAACAACCATGATCAAACGACAGGATCATAATAGATAGAGCCATCCGGGTTCACCCGCCAACCAATCACTCCATTATTGTGATACCGCAGTGAGCCCTGCCCCCGAATATCGATCAGTTGTTTCACCCGGGGCTGGATATAACCGGTTTCATCGGTTGCCCTGCTAAGCAACAACCGCTCTTTGCCATCCCACTGCCACATTTTTCTGAACCTTACATATGCCTTGTCCAGTACTGGCTGCTGCAACTCCGCCGGCTCCCAGCTGCCACCGCCATCAACACTGACTTCTACTTTACTGATTCTTCCACGACCACTCCACGCCAATCCCCGGATCTCATGCCAGCCTTTTTCCAGCTGCTGCGGGAAAGTGGGTGAGGTAATGATCGAACGGGCATCCATAACACAACTGAACTGTCGCACAGTCCCGTCTTTTAGAGGATCGGTATATTTTGCCGTTTCTTCCCTTGTCATCCATGGCTGGTCACCGACCTCGATACGCCGGAGCCATTTCACACAGCTGCTGCCTTCCCATCCCGGCAGTACCAGTCGAACCGGATAACCCTGGGAAGGTCTTACCGGTTCGCCATTCTGGGCATAGGCGATAATGGCATCGTCCATCGCCTTTTCCAGTGTGACACTGCGGGTCATCAGCGCAGCATCTCCACCTTCCATTAACAGCCATTTTGCGCCCGGGCGTAGCCCGGCTTCTTTCAACAATGTCGATAGCGCAACACCGGTCCATTCTGATTGACTGGTCTGGCCTGCAAGTCGTTGTGCTGTTGTCTCGGCTGATAGGGAAAAGTAATCCTGACAGTTGCCGGCACATTCGATAAAACAGATGCGTGATACTGCCGGAAAGCGCTTGAGCTCTGCCAGAGTAAACTTCAACGGTCTTTCCACCAGCCCGTGCAGCAGCAATTTATAGTTTTCTTCACTGATATCCGGCACACCGGAATGATGCCGCTCAAAGTGCAGATCTGAAGGCGTAATGATTCCGTGCAGTTGCTGCAATGGCGTAAAAGAATGGGTCAGTGCAAGCGTCTGCCGCTTCAGGTTAACTTCAGCGGCTCTTTCGCCCGATACAGAAACAGGTGGTCCCATATAGCGGCCATTGGCCTGCAGGGCAGATGCTGCCAACAGGGCACCGGTCGCCGTCACACCTTGTCGCAGTAATTCACGACGCTTAATATTTTTGATCAAACGAGTCATATTTTTTCAGCGTACGTTTGATGTTTGAAGTCGGTCATCCGGCACAAACCGTACCACTGCCGGCATTTTGATGGTTGCCAGATTATTCGCACTCAGCTGTAAATCAGCTGCAATAATTTCATTCAGGTAAAGCAGATAGGCGGTTACGCTGTAAACTTCAGAATCCGTCAGACTACCGGGATTCTGATAAGGCATGGTGCGGCGGATATAATCAAACAGTGTGGTGGCGTAGGGCCAGTAGTTGCCAATGGTTTTCTTTGGCGCGCCGGGTTCAGCAAACGGGAATTCACCGGAAGGTAAGCGACCCACCAGCTTGTCGTTCAAGCCCCCCTTCCCTTCAGCTCCGTGACAGAGCGCACATCGCTGCAAGTACAGAGTTTTGCCTTCCTCGACATTACCTGTCCCGGGAGGGAGTCCTTTTCCATCAGGTCTGATGGCGATGTCCCAGGCCTGAATTTCCTCTGGCGTTGCAGTCTGACCTATGCCCCAGCGTTCATTCTCATCCGCCAAAACAAACTGTACTTCTGTTAACAGAAGCATCCAGCAAACCATTGCTGCTAGAACTGTTCTTTTAATGAAACACAGAAACGCTGAGCACATCATGCTTCCCGGAGTACAGTCCACCAGAAAGTAAAAGAGCATTTCATCAAAAGATGAAATGCTCTCAGGAAGGCAATCAGCATGGTGCAGGATCTTTAATCCTGCAAGTTATCAGCTTAATACAGAATGTTATTTATAGAAGCTTACCTGCATCCATTCTGACAATTCGGTCCATATGCTCCAGCGCTGTACGACGATGCGTTATTAACAGCAACGTCCGACCCTCAGCAGCTTTCAAAATACCCTGCATAACCCGGTTTGCGGTAACGGTATCCAGCCCTTCAGTCGGCTCATCCAGCAACAGTAACGGCGCCGGCTGCAACAGTGCCCGGGCAATACCCAGTCTTCGAGCTTCACCACCGGACAGTCGTACCCCGCCGGCACCGAGCCAGATATTCAGCAGATCCTGTGGTGAATGGGCCATATGGGACAATTCCAGATCCTTCAACAGCTGATACAGCTTGCCGTCACTGGCGTCCGGGTCACCGATCTTGAGGTTATCCCGCAGGGTACCTTCAAATACATGCACACGCTGTGGTACAACACGCATGCCCTGACGCAGCTGGACCTCGTTATAGCTTTCCAGCAGATGACTATCAATCTTGATCACCCCCCGGTCGGGATCCCAGTCACGGGTTAACAGTCGGTACAGGGTTGATTTGCCACAACCAGTGCGTCCCAGAATCGCTACATGCTCGCCCGGCTCAACCTGTAGTGACAGCCCTTTCACCGTATCTTCCAGTCCGTTCGGATAACGGAACCAGATATTGTCCAACGTCACAGAACCTTGACTGATATCGGGTAGTGAGTGCTCTTCGTCGGGAAATACAATGCGGGATGGTGTTTTAACCACTTCATGCAATCGCCGTGCGGATGTCCGGGTATATCCCAGAAAACGGAAAGCACCCGGCAGCATATGAAAGGCCTCAAACGCAGCCAGCGTACCCAGCACCATCAGGGTCATCACCGGGCCATCAATATAGTTTTTATGCACCGCTTCCGCTGCCAGATACATGACCAGCAGCACCGTAGCGCCTGCGGCCAGCATCAGCATCGCCTGTGACAAGCCAGCATACCAGGCCATTTTTTCCTGGCTTTGCAGCAGCTCACGCTCTTTATGCCGGAGCTCATCCCGATAACGCTGCTCGGCATCGAAAATCAGCAGTTCAGCCTGCCCGCCCAGGTAATCCAGCAAACGGGTACGCATTTCACTTTGCTGATGCGCCATGGCTTCACCGGGCTTGCGGCTGGTCTGATAGACCACAAACGGAGTGACGATCAGCAAGACCATTAATACTGTGCCAATCAGTACCGCGATATCGGCATTGAATACAGCCAGCAAGGCGCCCAGAGTCAGTGTCGCAAGAAAAGCCACAAAGATAGGCGACAACAGACGAAGATACAGCTGATCCAGTGCATCGATATCCGCCACCAGCCGGTTCAGCAATTCACCCTTGCGCCAGATAGAAAGCTCGCCGGCAGAAAAAGGCAGCAACCGATAGTAAAACCAGGTACGCAACCAGGCCAGCAACCGGAAAGTCGCATCATGACTTACCAGCCGATCGAAATACCGCCCCGCAGTTCGCAGAATGGAAAAACCGCGAACACCCGCACCGGGGGTAAAAAAGTTGAATGACTGAGCCGTGGCAAAACTGAGCCCGGCAATAGCAGTTGCTGTAATAAACCAGCCTGACAATGCCAGCAACGACACACTGGCCGCCAGCGTAATAAAAGCCAGCAACATCCCCAGAGAAAGACGCCCTGCCTGATGCCGGTACAGCTTCAGGAACGGCCATAACTCATGCATCATGCCTGCTCTCCCTCCCATTCAGCCAGCAGCCGGTTGAAGATCACGCTGTCCTGCTTCAGTGTGGCAAGCGTGCCCTGCTCAACAATACGACCATGATCCATTACCAGAATGGTGTCGACATCATCCAGCAGATCAAACCGGTGGGTAACCATAAATACCGTGCTTTGCCGCGTCAGCTTTCTCAGTGCCTGATGCACTCTGGCTTCACTGTAACGATCCAGGCTGGCAGTCGGCTCATCCATAATGAACAATCCTGCCGGCGGTTCATCCTGTTTATGAGCCATCGCACGGGCCAACGCAATACGCTGCGCCTGCCCTACCGACAAGCTGCTACCCTCTTCCTGCAATGGCGTATCGATTCCCTGTGGCAAGCGTTCAACAAATTCCCATGCCTGTGACCAGACCAGTGCCGAGTGCACCGCATGATCATCCAGTTCGGGACGACCCAGAGTCACATTTTCCCGCACCGTGCCCTGAATCAGTAACGGATTCTGACCAATCCAGGTCAGTCCCCGGCGCCAGTTCTCCGGCTGTAGCCGCTCGGCATCACGGCCATCAAACTCCAGCAGACCACCGAACTCATGAAAGCCCAGCAGGGTTTCAACTAGTGTTGTTTTGCCGGCGCCACTGGCGCCGACAACCGCGACTTTCTGGCCGGGATAGATTTCAAAACTGATATTATCCAGCAGCTTTGCCCCGGTATTGGTGCTGTACACTGTCAGATCTTTAGCCAGCACCCAGCGCGCGCCCTGCCACTGAACCGGATAGGACGATCTGGCTTCAGTTTCAGCTTCTTCCTGATCATCGTTCGATAGCTCCAGCACTTCCAGAATCGCATCACCCGCTCCGATCGCTTCTGCTCGGGCATGATAGAAAGAGCCCAGATCTCGCAACGGCTGATAAAACTCGGGCGCCAGCAGTAACAGGAACAACCCGGTAAACAGGGTCATTTCCGAAGCCGCGCCAAAATTGATATGCCCCAGATAACTCAGGCCGAGATAAACCGCAGTGAGTGCAATCGACAGTGCAGTAAAGAACTCCAATACCGCCGATGACAGAAACGCCAGTCGCAATACTTTCATCGTATGCTGACGAAAACGATCTGCTGCGCGGCTGACAGCAACACCTTCGGCTTCAGCCTGATTAAACAGTTTGAGTGTGCCCAGTCCCTGCAACCGGTCGAGGAAATGGCCGCCCATTCGGGCCAGGGCATTGAAGTTCTGCTGACTGGCCTGAGCTGCCTTGCGTCCGACCAGAATCATAAATACCGGCACCAGCGGTGCTGTCACCGCAAACACCAGCGCGACAATCCAGTCCTGGCTGGCGGCGGCCAGAAAAATAAGGGTGGGAATAAAGACCGCAATTTTCATCTGCGGCTGATAGTGGGCATAAAAGTCGTGCAGCTTTTCAACCTGCTCCAGCACCGTGGTGGTCCAGGCCCCGGCCGAACGCCGCCGCAAACCTACCGGTCCCAGTTCCCGGAACCGTTCCAGCAACTGCTTGCGCACCTCGACCCGGATCGCGGCACCGGCCTTGAAGGCGGTAAAGTCACGCAGAAAAATCAGTCCGGCACGCATCAGCACCAGCAGGGCAAACCCCACCAGCGGAAAGCTCAGACGATCAACGCCGACACCTTCCATCACCACCTGTTGAATAATATGAGCCAGCAATAACGCCTGCCCCATAATAATCAAACCGGTTAATACCCCATTGGCGACCACCAGCCGTGGCCACAGCCCGGCATGGCTGACCAGCCCGCCAAGCCAGCGGTAGACTTCACGCTCCCTTGCACTGTTCATTATGCAGCGAGCCCTGTCACGTTGTTGGTGATGTGTTCCAACATTACTTCACTCCTGTGTCCATGCAGGCCGGCACTTCAGGTTCTATAAACTTGTGGCTGCAGAACCTATAATGCCGCTCCCTCACAGACTTACTTCATAAACGGCTGACTATATATGCTGGACAATATCCGCGTTATTTTGATCAACACTTATCATCCCGGGAACATCGGTTCAGCCGCTCGCGCCATGAAAACCATGGGTCTGAAAAACTTGTGGCTGGTACAACCCCAGACCTTTCCGGCTCCGGAGGCAACCTCAATGGCTGCCGGAGCAACCGATCTGCTTGAACAGGCTCATATTGTCGAAACTTTCGACGAGGCCATTGCCGACTGCTCTCTGGTCATCGGCACCAGTGCCCGTGATCGCCGTTTCCCCCTGCCTCAACTTACTGCCCGGGAATGTGCACCAAAAGCAATAAAGGAGGCTGCCAGCAGTCAGGTGGCGCTGGTATTTGGTCGGGAGACCATGGGGCTGCACAACGATGAGCTCTACAAATGCAATATTCACGTCAGCATTCCCGCCAACCCTGAATATCCTGTGCTGAATATGGCCGCTGCGGTGCAGACGCTCTGCTATGAACTCTATCAGAGCAATCTCGAATTGCAGCAAGAAGCCTATCCAGCTGTTCAGGAAGAGCCCTATCCTCACACAGAAGATATGGAGCGCTTTTACCAGCACCTTGAAAAGGCGCTGTATGATATAGGCTTCATCGTGCCGCAACACCCGGGCGTCATCATGACCCGGCTACGCCGCTTCTTTAACCGCTCCCGTCCGGAACAGAAAGAAATCAGAATCCTGCGTGGTATTCTGACTTCAGCGCAGAAAGCAGCTGACAAGCCATAAACCCGAAAGGGTGTCAGCCCGGCTCAATCAAACTCATACAAGATAGCTGAATACAAAACAGACCGGCCAGTGGCTATGCTATAACGCCAGACCATTGGCCGGTATCGGTATTAGTTAGTATTCTTTTTGTAACAACATCCTGTTACTTACGTCTTTTGTCGTGTATTTGAGCATACTTACTGCTGCAGCAAATAACCGATATCCCGTTCCTGCCGCAAGGTGCGGGCATCAACAGCATAAGTCAGGAAAGCAACATCCCTGCCCTGGTAACGCACGCCATTTTCCTGCACATCATGACCCGCCAGTACCGGTTTGAAATGCACGGCTTTCATCAGTCGGGCACCGTCGCTGGTGAGACTGGTACCACCAATCATTTTCAGGTTATCGCCACTGCGAGGCAGATTGCGTACCAGCTTCAGCAACAGGTTCGCCGCTGCCAGTTTGGTACCACCATAGGTTGAATACAGATAGAAGCAAAAAGGTTCGCCATGCCTGGCCAGATGCCTCGGTTCAAGCTCGGACTCTTTCATCCGGGCATGAATCAGGTCATCAAACACCTCCGGTTTGACACTGAAACCCACTGCATGACCCACATAATGGTGATAACGGGTACAGACCACAGAAAAACCACGGTGAGCTGCCAGCAATCCCTTCAGCTGCTCCAGTGACATGGAACTGGATGCACAGTAATGAATGGACTGCTGATATTCCAGAATCAGATGCAGGAAAGACTCTTCTTCCGCATGGCCCGGCAATGGCTCGATTGTATAGTTCGCTGAACGCAGCTCGGGAAATGAACCGACTTTGGCTCCAATCCGTGGAGAGGACATAAAGTGGCGCACGATATAACTCAGGCAGTCGGAGCGTGGACCGCTGCGACGTCGGGATTCACGGAACGGCAGGTAATGATCAGGATTCCCCCCGAAAAAACTGATCACATGACGTTGCCGCTCCAGAGTCGGTTCCGTCATGGAACGTTCCCAGCGACTGATTGTTACCGCATCGATACCTGAAAGCACACGTGAATGGGCACTGAGGTGCTGCGCCAGCAGATCCTGGGTCAGCTTTCGCCCCTTGCGCTCCTGTTTCAGATATTTGGCAAATGTTTCCGGCGCAGATGCGTCATTTAGAGATTGAGCATGTTCCTGCACGCTGCGTCACTCCTGTCAGCTAATGCCTGGCTCTGATAAGCCATGAACGAAGGAATACAGCGTTCTCCCCCCCGGTGATGGAACTGTACTCCTACGATCAAAAATACCGGGCAGATCTTTCCGGACCGGCGGGCATACTACATTAACACTGCCGTCAAAAATCCAGACTGACCTTGGTCATTACAGAACAAAAAGTTGGCCCGACCGCGACACTCACATATGTAGCCCCTGTAGTATCTGGGCAGTCGTTAGAACTTTTACTTATATGATTATAATGAAATTCGCTCGCAGAATCCTGCATAAATAATCAAATATTTATACCTTGTCTGATATTTATTTCAGATCGGGAAAATGCTAAGGGAGATAGGGTAGAAGCTACTTCGGCTTTTACTTATTGGAGGAGGATTCTGCCAGCATTCGGGTTTTTAATCCAGTCTGGCAGTAGAGAAAAAGAAGGATTCTGTTGCTGGCAACATAGAATCCTTCCTGTTCGAGCTATTTATATCAGGCCATTTGCTGCTCAATCAGCTGAATCAGGATATGAATCACCTTGATATGTACTTCCTGAATCCGGTCGGCATAGCCAAAGTGCGGTACCCGGACTTCAACGTCAGCCTGACCGGCCAGTTTGCCACCGTCCTTACCGGACAGCAGGATCACTTTCATGCCTTTGGCACGTGCGGCTTCGACAGCCTTGATCACATTGCCGGAATTCCCGCTGGTGCTGATACCGAACAACACGTCACCCTGCTGCCCCAGACCTTCAATGTAGCGGGAGAAAACAAAGTCATAGCCAAAGTCGTTGGATACGCAGCTCATATGGCTGGGATCCGAGATGGCAATTGCCGGATAGGCCGGGCGGTTATCACGGTAACGTCCGGTCAATTCTTCGGCAAAATGCATGGCATCACAGTGGGAACCACCGTTACCACAGGACAGCACCTTGCCACCCTGTTTGAAGCTGTCAGCAATCAGTTGCGCGGCAGCGGCAATCGCTTCCAGATTACTGTCGTCTTCCAGAAAACGAGTCACCACTTCTGCCGCTTCAGTCAGTTCCTTTTTGGCCAGCGCCATCATTGCTTGTGTCATTAACACAGCTCCTTTACCGCGATTACTCTTGCGCCTTGGCAGACTGCCAGAGGGCTTCCATTTCTTCCAGTGTCGACTCCTGCGGAGAGCGGTTCACTGCCGCCAGTGCCTGTTCGATAGACAGGAACCGACGTTTGAATTTGGTATT
This sequence comes from Spongorhabdus nitratireducens, assembly GCA_947387575.1. Lineage (GTDB taxonomy): Bacteria > Pseudomonadota > Gammaproteobacteria > Pseudomonadales > Endozoicomonadaceae > CANDOC01. The sequence goes on along the minus strand of CANDOC010000006.1, from coordinate 191,970 downwards.
GGCACGCAACAGTGCCTGCTCGGCATCCAGCCCGTGATGGCGAGCCAGATTAACCACCGCAAACAGCAGGTCACCCAGTTCGTCTTCCTGACGATCCCGGTTATTCCGCTCAGGGTCATCATCACTGACTTCCCGCAGTTCAGCCACTTCTTCCTCGATCTTGGCAAACACCGGTTCTTTATCCGGCCAGTCAAAGCCGACACCGGCTGCCTTGAGCTGAATCTGTTGTGCCTGCTTCAATGCCGGCAGTGTTTTCAACACACCATCCAGAACACTGTCGGGTTGAGTTGCACAACCCTGCTTTTCCTGTTGCTTGATCGCCCGCCACTGATCCATCACAGCTTCCGCATCCAGCTGCGACAGATTATCACCAGCAGTCTCTTCATCTGCTGCAGCGCCGAATATATGCGGATTACGCCGCCGCATTTTGCTGACGATACTGCCGATAACATCGCTCAGATCAAACAGCCCCTGCTCTTCTGCCATCCGGGCATGGAAGACGACCTGCAGCAGCAGATCACCCAGTTCATCACATAACAGTTCCGGCTGTTTGTCCCGAATTGCGGCCAGCACCTCATAGGCTTCTTCCAGAGTAAAGGGCGCAATTGTTTCAAACGTCTGCTCGCGGGACCAGGCACATCCTTTATCCTGATCCCGCAGCATAGCCAGTATCTGTTGTAACTCCTCCAGCGAGGCTCGATCCGTCATTCGGCTTTCATCCCGGTTTAGTCATCATCCTGATTTACGATAACGCACAGCTTCGATTACGTTCGGCAGCTGCATAATCTTGGCCAGTACCTTGCCCAATAGCGACAGGTCGGTTACCGCCACGGTCAGCACCATATTGGCCAGGTTGGCTTCCTTGCTGGTGCGGGTTGTCAGCGACTGGACATTGATCTTCTCATTGGCCAGCAGCAGGGTAATATCCCGCAGCAGTCCGGGACGGTCATAGGCCTGAATCAATACTTCTACCGGATAGGTTTCAGCGGTGTCATCACCCCAACTGACCTCGATAATCCGGTGAGGTTCCTGATCCTGCAGCTGCAGGGCGTTATTACAGTCCTGACGGTGGATGGTTACACCCCGCCCCATGGTGATATAGCCCATAATGGGATCACCCGGCAGCGGATGGCAGCACTTGGCCATCTGGGTCATCAGGTTGCCAACACCGTAGATGGAAATATCGCCTTCCGGACGCAGCTCGGTCTGGGGACGGAAGCGGGGAATTTCCTCGCTTTTCTTTTCCGGCTCCAGCAGCCGCTGGGCGGCATTGACGACATGGGCAGTTCGCAGATCGCCGGCACCGACCGCGGCAAACATATCAGCCGGTTCCTTATAGTTGACCTGGATTGCCAGTTCATCCAGATCCACATCCATCAGCGCCAGACGCTTCAGTTCATCTTCCACCATACGGCGACCGTTGGCTTCATTGAACTCGTGATCCTGCTTCTTGAACCAGTTAGTGATCTTGGCCCGGGCACGAGAGGTGTTGACGTAACCCAGGTTCGGGTTCAGCCAGTCCTTACTCGGTGTCGCATTGGATGCGGTAAGAATTTCAACCTGAGAGCCGGTTTTAAGCGTATGGTTCAGCGGAACAATACGACCATTGACCTTTGCTCCGCGGCATTTACGGCCCACTTCAGAGTGAATTCTGAAAGCAAAGTCGATCGGTGTCGCACCGGTTGGCAGATCGATGACATGACCATCACGGGTAAAGACATAAATCCGATCCGGCTCGACATCCGCACGCCACTGATCCGGCAGCCCGTCGAGATCGCCCAGTTCTTCATGCCATTCCAGTACCTGCCGCAGCCAGGCAATTTTCTCTTCGTAGCTGTCGCTCTTGCTATTGACGTCAGTGCCCTTGTATTTCCAGTGAGCACAGACACCCAGTTCAGCTTCCTCATGCATATCATGGGTTCTGATCTGGACTTCAACGGTTTTACCTTCCGGCCCGAGCACCGCAGTATGCAGGGAGCGATAGCCATTTTCTTTCGGCGTCGCAATATAGTCATCAAACTCTTTCGGAATATGACTCCACAGCGAATGCACGATACCCAGTGAGGCATAACAGTCACGTACTTCCGGCACCAGCACCCGCACCGCACGAATATCGTACAGCTCGCGGAATTCCAGCCCCTTGCGCCGCATTTTGCGCCAGATACTGTAGATATGCTTGGCTCGACCGGATACATCCGGCTCGATACCGGCCTGCCCCAGTGAGGTTTTCAGGGTGGAAACCACATCCTGAATATACTGTTCACGATCCAGCCGCTTCTCATCCAGCAGCCGGGCGATTTTCTTGTAGTCCTGGGGTTTCAGGTAGCGGAATGAAAGATCTTCCAGTTCCCACTTGATGTAACCAATACCCAGACGGTGAGCCAGCGGGGCATAGATTTCAAACACTTCCCGGGCAACCCGGCGGCGTTTTTCGCGGTCAACATTCTTTACCGCCCGGATGGCACAGGTCCGTTCCGCCAGTTTGATCAGCGCAACCCGGACATCATCAATAATCGACACCAGCATCTTGCGGATCTTGTCCAGCTGGTCCTGACGCTGATCCAGCACCTGGGTGCGCCCCCCGGTATTGCCGCTGATAACCGCCATGCCCTGAACATCGACAATCAGCTTGATGACTGCACTGCCGAAGTGCTTTTTAACCTTTTCCTGATCCAGCTTGCACTCACGCACCGCACGATACAGGATCGCAGCAATCAGGCTGTCCTGATCGAGTCTCAGCTCGGCCAGAATCCCTGCCATTTCCAGTCCCACATGGAAACAGTCAAAACCGGATTCACTGCCCCAGGTATCGGTACCGATACCTTCTTTATGGCGCGCATCACGAATCCACTCGCAGGCATCGCGCACCAGGTTGCGATCACGCAACGTAACCTGAGTTGCCAGGCGGTCAAGCCAGGCTTCAATATTGACACTGCCGTCGATGTGGACCGGCTGATCTTCTCTTACCTTGACCATTCAATTTGTTCCATTCAAGTCCCCGGCAGACTTCTCATTCCCAATACAATTTTCAGCAGTGATGATCTGTTAACAGTCTCACAGAAAATTGTAGCAACAGCCCACCGAAGCACCTGTCAATTACCCTGCCTTCACCGGACAGGTTTTCTGTTACGTATTCTCTTTACAAAAAAGCGCAATGGTTTCCACATGCGCGGTCTGGGGAAACATATCCATGATCCCCAGCTGCTCCATTCGGTATCCCTGCCTTACAATCTGAGCCGCATCCCGGACAAAGGTTCCCGGATTACACGAAACATAAACAACTCTTTCCGGCTGCCACTGCTGAAAGCAGGGCAAAACAGCATCGGCACCGGCACGGGGTGGATCCAAAAGCACCTTGTCGTATTTTTGATCCGCCCACTCGCCCTGAGGTAAACGACTCAGGTCTGCCACATGAAAGCTGCCTTCCAAACCGTTGGCACTGGCATTCATTCCGGCACGCTCGACCGAACTTTCCGCACCTTCAACCCCGGTCACTTTCGCGCCCAGTCGCGCCGCTGGCAGGGCAAAGTTGCCAAGACCACAGTAGAGGTCGAGCATCGACTCGCCCGGTTTCAAGTCCAGCCAGTCGATTGCCTGCTTCACCATATCGCGGTTAATGCCCCGGTTAACCTGGGTAAAGTCACTAGGCAGATATTTCAGGCTGAGCTCAAACTTCTCAAGCTCGTAGCTCAGCCAGCTATCATTTTGCTGTTCATTTTCCCGGGGAGAGTAAAGACATTCACTGCCACCGTCAGAATTTCTCTGGAACACATAAACCTGATGCTGCTCGCCAAAGCGGATAAATGCCGCCCTGTCACTGCGGCTCAGCTTCTTTAACGGTTCAATCAGAATGGCAGTGGCATGTTCCCCGGTATCCAGATCGATACGCTGAATACCACGACCATGTTCATTCAATACATCGCGAAGCGGCAGCAATAATTTCTGCAGCGCACCGACCAGTAGCGGGCAGGCCTGAATATCACAAATAGAATGGCTGCCCAGTTCGCGAAAGCCAAAACGCAACTTTCCTTTGTGCCAGCCAACAGCAAGACCTGCCCGGGAACGAACGCCATAAGCCGGGCCGGTGAGCGGTGCAGCTACAGATTCAGGTGCCAGCTTTTCCTGGCGCTGTAACAGAGACAATACCTGCTGCTGCTTTTCATGCAACTGTCGCTTATGGTCAACATGTTGCCAGACACAGCCACCACAGCGGCCGAAATACTGGCAGGCAGGTTCAGTGCGGTCAGCTGAAGGTTCAATCACCTCAAGCAACCGCGCTTCATCAAACTTGCGCCCGGCCTCGGTAATACGGGCTGAAACGGTTTCTCCGGGCAGGGTACCCGGAATAAAAATAACCTTGCCGTCTCCGGCACTGTTATTTCTGGAATTTCTGAGTCCACCCAGCCGTTGGCGCTGCGCGCTGCCACCTGCCGGGTGACGGGCAATACCCCGCCCGTCATGACTCAGTCCGTGAACTTTGAGCTTAAGCTCGGTTGTCGGCTTGGAACGGCGCCGAGAGCCGCTGGATTTTAACATTGAACAGGGTTTCAAACAGGAGTTCAGGGAGTATCAAATACTCCGGTAGACAGATAACGATCCCCCCGGTCGCAGATAATGGTGACAATCACCGCGTTTTCCAACCCCTGCGCCAGCCGAAGTGCTCCAGCCACCGCACCACCGGATGATACACCGCAGCACAGGCCTTCTTCCTGCGCCAGCCGGCGCATGGTGGCAACCGCCTCTTCGTTGCTGATATCAAGAATCCGGTCCACCCGGTTGCCATCGTAGATTTCCGGCAGATAGGCTTCAGGCCAGCGACGGATACCCGGAATACTCTCACCTTCGGACGGCTGCAGGCCGACAATTTCAATCTCGGGGTTTTGCTCTTTCAGAAAACGCGAGGTACCCATAATAGTACCGGTGGTACCCATGGCACTGACAAAATGAGTCACCGTGCCACTGGTCTGCTGCCAGATTTCCGGGCCGGTGCCCTGATAATGGGCCAGCGGATTATCTTGATTGGCAAACTGGTTCAGCACCCTGCCCTTGCCTTCGGCTTCCATCTGCAGCGCCAGATCACGGGCACCTTCCATACCTTCGTTGGCAGCAGAAACCAGGATCAGTTCGGCACCATAAGCCTGCATGGAAGCCCGGCGTTCCTGACTCATATTATCCGGCATAATCAGCACCATCCGGTAACCACGAATCGCCGCCGCCATTGCCAGCGCGATACCGGTGTTGCCACTGGTAGCCTCGATCAGGGTATCTCCGGGACGGATCAGCCCTTTGGCCTCGGCTTCACCAATCATGCTCAAGGCAGCACGATCCTTTACCGAACCTGCAGGATTATTGCCCTCCAGCTTCAGCAGCACCGTATTGGAGGTATTGTTCATCCGCTGCAGAGAAATCAGCGGTGTGTTTCCGACCAGTTGTTCGATTGTGGGATATTGCATGACAGCAGCAGACGCCCCCTCGCACGTCTGTAATTCAGGACAAACAGCGGCGATGATACCTGATCTGGCGGGTATGCGTAATGCTGTGAGGTGGGCATGGGTGGTTTTATGCCCTGACTCGTAGAAAATGAGGTTGTTCTTGTGTAGGTTCGGTTACGATAGTGCCAGTTTACTCTTCCTGGAGAAAGGGTAATATCCCCGAAAAATAAAGTTGTAAATACTAGAGGTTTTATATGTTTTTCTACTGGAGAATTTTGATTTTCTCCTGGGTAGCTTTACTGCTTTTTATGATGATAAGCCCACTGTTTCTTAGCCCTGAGATAGTTTCAAATTTTATATTCAATCGTACAATTGGAACGTTATTTTGGATTTCTACAGCTATCCTCTATCTTCTTCCGCTTGGATACTACGCCCTCACATGGAAAAGAAGACATAAAATCAAAAGCATAATTTCGGTATGCATTGCGATTTTATGCCCGGTAATGGGGAGTATTTACCTCTATTTTGCAGAAGTGAAAAATAATTCAGTGTAATTGGGGAAAGAGCAACGGATGCAGTACACAACGAAGGATCAAGTCACCGCACTATCGGGGGTTTTCCAGGCGGCCAGCCTGATCGATCAGATAGCCGTGCATGGCACAGCTGAAAGTGAGCCGCTGGAAACTATCATCCAGAGCCTTTTTATTACCAGCCCTGATACTGTTGTCGATGTGTATGGTAACTACGGGAAACTGTCTACCGGCCGTCAGGTCATAAAGGACGTATTTACCCACAGAAACAAGCCAACATCGGGCCGTGTAGCAGGTTACGCACTGGGCATGACTCACCTTGAACGCAGACTCGCTCGCAGGCCTGAAGTGCTGGGCGTAATATCTCAGCGACTGGAGCGCAGTAAAGACCAGGCTGAACACTTTGGTGCAACACATGAGGTGGTCATATCAAGCCTGGCCAGTACCTATCTGGATACTATGAGTTCATTCAAATCAAGAATCCAGGTAACCGGTGACCGCCGTAATCTGCAGGTGCCAGCCAATGCCAACAAAATTCGTGCTCTGATCTTTGCCGGTATACGTTCAGCGATTTTATGGCGCCAGACCGGTGGCAGTCGTTTGCATCTGTTGATCAGCCGTAAAAGGTTGCTTGAAGGACTGAATCAGATGTAAGAGTTGCAGGGCTGTCAGACACAGCCCTGATACCAAATAGCTAGAAACTGACTTTTATCTGGCCCCAGATGTGGAAACTTATGGGTATCCAAATTATTTCCTTTTAAATTACTCTTTCAGAATAAACCTCTGCTAGGTATACGAATCATGAGAAGTATCGAAGAAGTAATTGAAGATGTAGATGGATATTTGCCGGTCCACGATGACTGGGAACCTCTTGATGAGTTAATAGACGAAGCTTGCAACGCAAGTGATCAAAGGATTGTTAAACCTTTTCTTGGATTGTTAGAGCGTAATCAGGATCATGATGGTTATGGTGTGTTTTGGTCAATTGTTCATGCTTTAGAGAGTTTAGGTGGATATGAGACTGAACTAGCTGCCTCCGCATTAAGAAAACCTCACGAGCTGAGCGTACTTATGCTGAATCGATTATTAAACAGTGGTATTCAAACTATTGATGGTAGGCCAATATTGGAAATACTATTAGAAATTGCCAACAACCCTGCTTTTCCAAAATCCATACAAGAGGAGGCCAGTGAGTTTGTGGCCTATCAGCGAGAAAAAATATAAAAGAAGATAGTAAATACAGCCGTATTTTTGCCCGATTTTTTGATACCCCCAAAGCCCGCTCTATCTTCCTTTCAGGCAAAAACTTTCCCGGCAGGCTGTCAGAAACAGCCCTGATACCAAACACCTAAAAACTGACTCTTAGCCTACCCCAAATATTACTGTTATCTTCATGCTGCCCGAAAAAACTGTACCGGTGCCGACCATAAAACAGATTGGCGCCGACAGAGAATGTCCAGCGGTCATCCATGCGGTAAACAACGGAAGGTTTCAGATAGGCATCACGATCGGTCCATGACCAGAAAGAAAACAGGTTCCACTGTAATTTCTGCTGCAGGGTGCGCCAGGTTAAGCGCAGCGTCAGTAACTGACGGTACTCTTCAGGTTCGTAGGCAGGCTTGGGAGAGTGTTTTTTAAGTTGGTCGTAGTCCTGTGTCCACTCCAGATAATACTGAACTGCCGCCGTCAGATCTTTTATCACTTCCTGTTCATAGCCCAACAGGCCTCGAAACTGGGAGTTGGCAATGGCCGAGTTATTGCCTTTTCGATCTTCACGGCTGTCGTACCAGGCCAGTTCTGAATTAAATACGCCCTTGCCCAGCGGCGTTCTCGCGCTGGCGCCCCAGACATTAAGCGATGGATAGGTCATCTGTCCTTTTTTATTGATGCCCACCGGCGTTGGCCAGTAGCCATGATAACCGTAAGCCGCATATTCAACCCCATTGCGACTTGTTGCCAGTCTTACGGCCAGCGTATCGCCATCGGGTTTATCCGGATGCGTATGAGCCGCTGTATTTTTACCCTGCGCTGGCGAGAAGTAAGAGAAGCGGTCACCATTAACAATACGATCTGCCGTAAACTCTGGCGACCAGACCAGATCCAGATTAAAGTCCTGACCATACCAGCTGGCTTTCAGACTGTCTGATGGTGCTTTCAGATATTCATCATCCCGCCCGGTAAAGAATGATTGCCAGTCCTTGGGAAACAGATCATTCAGAAACAGATAATCACCGGTACCCCAGGTCAGTACCTGCCGCCCGACTTTTATATCCAGCTGTTCAGCAGGCGAAAAAGCGACAGCGGCGGTGCGGGTTCGCCATTGTCCCTTATGCAGCACATCGTCATAGACGGCATCGCCCTTCAGCTGTAACTGCCAGCTTTCAGCCTGATAATCCAGTTCCAGCCGGGTTCGAAATTCGCTGTAGGTTTTATCCCGGGGTAATGCGGCGTTATGGTGCAGACGCGAGCCATATCCAGCCTCGGCAAACCCTTTCCAATGCCAGGGTGAATCCGGTTCATCTTCCCAGCCTTCACTCTCCCAGTTGTCATCTTCCCAATCATTTTCATTCGGGCTATCTGCCGCAACCACAGCTTGTACACTGAGCATAGAAATCAGCAGTGCCAGCATTTTCAGTTTTGAATGCTGCATCACTTTGCTTTCAGCCATTTGGTTGGAGGGTTTCTCAGGCTTCTTTCACTGAAAATATCCTGCGGTAGTCCGATATCAAAGCGCACTCTTCGCATCTGCATCAGGGTATAGGTGCCCCGGGTAACTCTGGAAATTTTCACCTCGGTCGCAACCGGGTAGCCCTGAAACACTTCTGTCTTGATCACTTCCATGCGCCGATACACCTTGCCGCGGGCATCGGTGTATTCAACCTTGACCGGCAGAAAGGTTTTACGGTCAATCCAGCTGGTGTACTCCACAAATTCAACACTCTTGCTGTCTTTGGGTGTGCTTCTTAACTGAAACAGCTCCGGTGTTGTGGCAATCAACTGATGGCTATCGGCCTTCGGGTCCCTGCCGGAAACATCTTCATAGAAAAAGTCGGAGCCGACAAAATAGGTGCGCTTGTCTCCTGCAGAGATTCTTTTAACCAGATCCAGTCCCGGCAGATACAGCCAGCGATCATCGTCGTTACCCGGATGTTTGATAACCCGATAGACCGTTCCCCGCACATCACTGGGACGACTGAAAAATACCATCAGGTCCTGATCGCCACCCGGCTCGACATTACGTCTTAACATGGAGAACTGACGTAACTGGCGCCTCCCCTGGGCATCAACAATTTTCATCCTGGCCTCGGCACTGCCATCGGCACCGGCATAATAAGAAGCCAGACTGGCCCGGCTGACGATTTCTTCCGCCGTCAGTGTCGGCTGTTTGGTTTCAGCCTGTTCTGTAGCCGACGACACATAAGGCGCCAGAGCCACCAGCAAGAACACAGAAACAAGTTGCTTTATTGTTTTCATCCTGAATTCCTTTTACTTGACGCCGTTACCGTTTCCCAGCAATTTCCCAGCAATGCCGGCAGCAGAACCAGTGTGACCAGTGCGGAAACCGCCATAATACTGGCGAGGAAAAAGCCTACAGTGATATACGGCACCAGTGGTGCCAGTAATAACGGGGTAAACCCGACCGCTATAACGATGGCATTGCGGGTAATGGCCCGGCCCGGTTCCTGGAACATCACCTGCAGTGCAGCCGATGTACTGTTGGTTGTACGCAATGCTTCCCGAAACCGCTCCAGGAAGTGAATGGCAAAGTCTACCGACAGCCCCAGTGTCAGTGCCGACAGTACGGCAATCGGCATATCGTAGTCCTTGCCGGCCCAGCCGATCATGCCGTAGATAAAGGTAATGGTCAGTGTCAGTGGCAACATGGCCAGCACACCATATTTAAATGATCGGAACAGCAACAGCATCATCAGAAAGACAACAGCAAAGGAAGACAGCAAACTGTTCAGCATGCCGCTGACCATCGCGTCCTGCCAGATCACATTAAGATAAGCTTTTCCGGCCCAGCCATAGCGAATACCGGCTGGCAGCGGGTTTTGCTCAATGTAGTCATTTACAAAATCCACGACTTCGGTCATATGGCTGTTATCACCACTGGTCAGTTGCAACCACAGCAGGGTTGAACGGTAATCAGGGGTTACAAAGTGCCACAGATCCCGAGGACGATGAGACGACTGGTACTGCAGCAGGGTTTGCGCCACACCGTTAGGGGTTTGGGGCAGCACATAATCGGCATCCTCACCGCTGTGCAGCTCCCGGTTTACGGTTTTAACCACATCCGGCAAAGCATTGACCTTGCCTGCCAGCCCGCTGGCAACCAGACTTTCCTGAAACTTTGATATCCACGCTAGTGTGTCCGGATCAAGAAACAGGCGACGGCTTTCCTGTGTTTGTTCTACCAGTGCCAGAAGCTTATCAAGCCAGGCGGCTTCGGCTTCATCAGCATCAAACAGTCTGTCATCAAGACTTGCCGCAAGGTCTTGCAGGTTATTTTCAAATGCTTCAGTTGAGCCGTTAAAGTCAGGCAGTTCTATCGAAATATTTTGTGCTTCAGCCTGTTCAGAGATCGTTTTGGCTGCATTCACAAATTCCTGTATCGACTCTTGTTCAGATTCGGGTTCGAGTACTAGCCAGGCATCATAAGTACCGGCAAAGTGATCATTCAGCACCCGGTCAGCCACACGAATTTCATGGGACGCTTTAAACCAGTTAACCGGGTTGTCGTTGATTTCTATTTTGCTGATACCGGCAATACTCACCAGCGCCAGAGCCGCAAATCCGGCCAGTATGGTTTTGCGATAACGAACTGCGGATAAACCCAGTCGGGGCAACCAGCGTCCAATCCGGCCACCGTCTTCCATCTTATGAACAGCCTGCTGCATGGATGCCAGCGTTTCCGGCTTCATGCGGGAGATATAGGCCGGGATAAAGAAGATGGTCAGCACAAACGCCAGCACAATACCAAAGCCGATAAATGCACCGAAGATTCTGACCGGAGGAATCGGGGTCAGCATTAGCGACAGGAAGCCGACTGCTGAAGTGATTGAGGTATACAGCATCGGAGTAAACAGATGACCGACTACTTCCCTGATAACTTCTCCCGGATCAGCACCCTTACGGTAACGGTCAGCGAATTCGGACAGGATATGGGTGGAATCAACAACCGCAATCGGCATCAGGAAGATGGCAATCATTGACGACATGATATGCACGGTAAAGCCCATGCCGATCAGCAATCCCATTACAATAATCACGGTGGCCATCGCCACAATCATCGGCCCGGTGACCAGCGCAATACTGCGGAAAAACCACCACATCAGGGCAAAGATGGCGAGACCGGCCATCGGTGCAGCAATGCCCATCTGGACAAACATCTCCACCCCGAACTGATCTTCAGCTACTGGCAAGCCAGTAATGTAATATTCGTCACTGCTATTCAGCTGACTGATCAGGGTACGAATTTCTTCTGCAATCCGGTAACTGTAATCCTTCGACTCGACCGGTACATAGATAGCAGCCGCCTGACCATCACCGGACACCAGCGTATTGGCCAGCATTGGCAGGCGGTTGACGGCATGGCGCACGTTGTATGATTGCTGTTGGGTGACCGGCGCCTCCTGCATCAGCCATTCAAAACCGATTTCGCCCTGCCCTTCCTGGGTTATATTGTCGACCGTATCCAGCGCCCACTGGTCTTCTGCCAGCACACCTTCAATACCCAGAATACCTGACGATAATCGGGCCAGTGCCTGCAGGGAATCCGGATTATAAATTCCGGTCTCTTCTGTATTTACCGCGCCGACCACAATCAGGTCATACATGGCAAACTGCTGCTTGACCCGGTTATGGAAAACCCTTGCCGGGTCATTTTCCGACAGCATATTTTCCGGATCGGTATCAATTGTCAGGAAGGGCATCATGCCGCCTGATATCAATACCAGCAGCAAAACAGTGACATACACTGCTTTGGGATGTTTAAGCGATATCTCGGTAATAAAGCGTTTCATGCAGCCATTTTTTATGGTTGGTTTTTATCGGCAATTATATATTAGAAAATACTAATGTACAGATTTCCCACACCCGATAGAGAATTCTGCTTCCGCTCTTCCCGTTTACGCCTTATTCGAGAGTTGTTATAAGTTATATATTAACCATCTTATGCCGGACAGGGACAAGTCATGGCCATTGGTATTGATCCGGGGAATCGCCCCACGCAACCTCTCAGTCGCGGGGCAAAAGTCAAACAGGCTTTTGTACGTGTCGGCCAATGGCTGATGAATGGTATTCGTCGCCTTGTCAGCAAATTCAGACCCGAGAAAAAATATATCGATACCGGACAGCCTCATTATCCGGGGGATACCCAACCCTTATCCCAACGTCATATCAAACCCGGAGCAGGAAGCGGGACCGGAGGTCCCTCGACAATCTCAGGTCATGCCACACTCCAGATGTCCCGTCAGGTATTACAGCAGCAACTTAAAGAGAATTTTGCCCAACAACTGGATTTGATGGGCAAACTTGGCGCCGCAGGCAAACTGCCGCAAAAGAAATTTCTGAATAACCCCTTACCTCCCTCCAGGCCGGGAATGCCCACGCCTTTTGTTCTGGCCAGTGAAATGCTGGAGGAACAAGTTGGATCTGCCACCGCCTGGAAAGACATGAAGAAACAACTGGATACAATCCGTGACGATCTTATCGAGCAGTTACAGACACTCGATCAGCAGGAAGCAGAAATGGCGCGAGTGATTGACCGGGCCAACAATATGGAAGGCAGCATCAGCAGTAGTTCCGGCAATTCCATCACTGACTCCATGCTGGAACCAGAATTTCAGGAAATAGTTAATGGTATTCCGCGCAGTCAGGAGGATTCAATTACAGCCAGCCAAATGAATATGAGTGAAGACTCGTTCAATGAGCTTGTGGCCGAGCTACATGATGTAGTTGCAGGGAAAGATCCTTCCCGGGCAATAGAATTGAGTGAAAGTATGATGGAAGCATTCAACGAGGAAGACTTACTGGCAGTTTTTGGCCCGGAAGCTTTCCAGCAGATGACAGGAAGAAAGCCACCGGAAAGTTAGGAGCTATCGACCATTCGATCATCAAGCATAAGTTGTGCCGAAAATCGGCACACAGCACAGCTATCCGTCGGGGCTTATTCCTGACAGGGTCACGAAAGCCACTGCCATATCCTCTTCATCAGACAGGCTGATATGGATCACCTTTCCGCCTTTTGACTTAAACAATTCAGCAGCATATCCATGCAATGTGAGTACCGGTTGTCCGGTCTCTAGATTACTGACCTCCAGCTGCTGAAACGACACCCCCCGGCCAATACCTGTTCCCAGTGCTTTTGCTGCTGCTTCCTTGGCCGCAAAGCGCGATGCCAGATAGACAACCGAACGTTTGCGTCGCTGAAACTCGGCCTGCTCTGCTTCAGTCAGGATACGCTGCACAAAACGGTCCCCCTGCCTGTCCAGAATACCGGACAGGCGGGAGATTTTAATAATGTCAGTACCGATTCCGATAATCATGAACGACGGCTGGCAGCTTCATTAATCAGCTGCTTCATCTCCTTCACTGCGTCTTTCAGGCCGGTAAAGACAGCCCGGGCAATAATGGAGTGGCCGATATTCAATTCGTTGATACCCGGAATAGCAGCTACAGGTTCAACATTCTGATAGTTCAGGCCATGACCGGCATTTACAATCAGACCCAGCGCAACACCGGCTTCAACGCCAGCCTTGATCCGTGCCAGTTCATGTTCACGGGCCGCCGGTGTTTCAGCTTCGGCATAGGCACCGGTATGCAGTTCGATAGCAGGTGCACCGGCTTTGGCAGCGGCTTCAATCTGCTCAATATCCGGATCGATAAACAGTGATACTTCACTGCCAACCGCCGCTAGACGACTGCAGACTTCAGTAATACGGGTCAGCTGACCGGTAACATTGAGACCACCTTCAGTTGTGACCTCTTCCCGCTTTTCCGGTACCAGACAGATATGCGGTGCACGCACCCGTTCGGCAATCGCAACCATTTCCTCGGTTACTGCCATTTCCAGATTCATACGAGTCTGCAGCGCTTCACGCATCACATCGACATCACGATCCTGGATATGACGACGATCTTCACGCAAATGCAGGGTGATACCATCTGCACCGGCTTCTTCAGCCAGCAGGGCGGCCTGCAGCGGGTCAGGATAGGTAATCTTGCGAGCTTCGCGAAGGGTGGCAACGTGATCGATATTGACGCCAAGTAGCGGACGTTTGAAAAGTGTACGCTGGGAAAAATGTGCTGTCATGTTAACTCTTGTATTGCAACAGTATTGCATCGGTCAGAAAACAGCGTGCCTGCTCCCTGCCATATAATAAAGACGGTATCAGTCTGTCGCCATGTTCTATCCGTCAAGACGACAGGCTTACTTCCTGTTTCTTGCCGGGCTGCAACAGTTCCCGACTGCGCAGCGGGCGCGAACCCAGCAGCGGCTTCAGCATCTGCCGAACCAGCAGTTTAAGCTGGTAATTCAGCGCCGGATCACTGTAATCATCTTCCCGCCAGGCCCGTAATGCTCGGCCACTGAACAGTAACGTCGTATTCTTGGGAATATAGACAGGCTGAAACCCGGTTTCGTGAATGAAACAGTAATTCTGATCATCCTGCAATAGGTCACCGTCGGCATCGTGCGTCAACGACACACCATAACCCAGAGATCCCAGCAGTTGCCGTTCAAACCGGCGCAATAACGGTGCCGGAGGTTCATCTGCGGCCAACCCGGTCAGTAGCATTGAGTAGTATTCAAACAGGTCTTCTGCCGCCTGCCCCTGGGCCATCAGCCGGTAGATCAGCTCATTGGCATAAAAACCGCAGAGCAGTGACTGACCTTTGAGACGAAACATCCGCAAAGGTTCAATCCGGGAGGCGCTCTTCATTGCCCCCCGGCCACGCCACTCCAGCATCAGACTGGCAAACGGCTGCAGATGGGCTGCCAGTGACGAGCGCCGGCCGCGCACACTCTTGATAACCACCGGCTGGCGCTGATTCTCTGCCGTCAGCAGCTCTGCAATAATACTGGTTTCCTTATAAGGACGAGTATGCAGTATGAATGCAATATGCTCCCTGGACGACATTTGGCTTCCCTGTTAATGATTACTCGAGATCGTAACCCAGACTGCGCAGTGCACGGTCATCGTCGGACCAGCCGGATTTCACTTTAACCCACAGGTTCAGCATCACCTTGCAGTCAAACATGTTTTCCATATCGGTCCGGGCATCACGACCGATGACTTTCATCCGCGCACCCTTGTCACCGATAACGATACGCTTCTGACCTGAACGTTCAACCAGAATCAGGGCACTGACGTGAAGCAGCGGTGGTTTGTCACCACGGTCTTCGTATTTGAATTCCTCGATCTCGACCGTCATCTGGTAAGGCAGTTCATCACCCAGCTGACGCATGATTTTTTCACGCACCAGCTCTGCTGCCATAAAGCGGGAGCTACGGTCAGTAATCTGGTCTTCCGGGAAGAAGTGAATACCTTTCGGCATATAACCGTTCAGTACTTCTTCCAGCTCGTCCACATTCTTGCCGTTTATAGCAGACAGCGGAACAATGGCAGCAAAGTCGTATTTTTCATTCAGGGTCTGCAGCGTTGTCATCAACACTTCCTTGTCCTGAATCCGGTCGACCTTGTTGACGGCCAGCACGACCGGACAGTGACTGCGACGCACCTTGCGCAGCACCATTTCGTCTTCGTCAGTCCAGCGGTCACGATCAACGATAAATACCACGGCATCAACATCCTGCACCGCAGTTGCAGCCGCACGGTTCATGTAGCGGTTGATCGCTTTCTTGTCATCCTTGTGCAGTCCCGGTGTATCTACATACAGGGTCTGGACACCGGCTTCAGTTTTGATGCCGAGAATCTGGTGACGGGTGGTCTGGGGACGACGGGAAGTGATACTCAGTTTCTGTCCCAGAATCCGGTTCATCAGGGTTGACTTGCCCACATTGGGACGGCCAACAATCGCCACATAACCACAGCGGGTCTGCTCTTCACCGGAGTCAGCCACTTCCAGCTCTGGTACATCATGTGCTTCAGTCATTCTCTTCCACTCCAAGAGCTTTCAGGGTCAGGCGGGCAGCCTGTTGTTCCGCGCCACGACGGCTGGAACCGGTACCGACCACCGGCTGTTCCAGTACAGTCACCTTGCAGTTCACTGTGAAGACCTGATCGTGGGCAACGCCCTCGATGCTCAGAACTTCGTATTCCGGCAACTGTTGCTGCTTGGATTGCAGCAGTTCCTGCAGGCGGGTTTTCGGATCCTTGTTGCTCTGATCCGTCACCGACAGTTCTTCCAGTCGAGTGGTAAACCAGGCATTGACCCGTTCATGGCAGACGTCCATGCCGGCATCCAGATAGATGGCACCGATCAGGGCTTCAACAGCATCAGCCAGAATGGACTCACGACGGAAACCACCACTTTTAAGTTCTCCGGAACCGAGGCGCAGAAAGTCGCCCAGACCGAACTCACGGCCGATTTCTGCCAGCGTTTTGCCTCGTACCATGCGGGCACGAAGACGACTCAGCTGACCTTCACGAGCCTGGGGGAATTGTTTATAGAGGGCTTCGGCAATAATAAAGTTAACCAGGGAATCGCCCAGAAACTCCAGCCGCTCATTATTGCGACTGCCAAAGCTGCGGTGTGTAAGGGCCAGAATGGCGAGCTGGGGGTCACTGAAATGGTGCCCCAGCTTTCGCTCCAGCTTTTCAAGAGAAACAGATTTCACTACCGATTGAATACTCTGTGATGTTCAAACGTCATGACCAGATCGATATTCATCAGTAAATTCACCCGACGTTCATAATCGATTCTGATACTTACATCATTGCGGTTTGCGGAGACCAGGACAGCATCTTCAGGCAGTTCGACCAGCTGGGTCTGCAGTGCCCGCTCAAGCCATGCCCGCACATCCTGCCGGCTTGCCGTGGCCAGTTCCGGCTGCTCTGCGACGGACGCTACAGCCTGACCAATGGCATAGTCATCATAATAGGTTGGCCCGGCTTTCATTCCCACCAGCCCCGCAAAACCGGCCAGCAGCAGAAAGATTAGCCATAGCAGGCCGGAAAAGCCTCGCTGTTTTACAACACTCCGTGTCATACCGGTTTCCTCCCTGTCAACCCTGAACACTCTTTAGTGTGCTGACTGGATACCAACTTGCCAGCTACAGGCTGTCCGGAGTTCTCCGCTCTACTTTCTCAAGCACAGTTCATGCACAACTCATAGATAACTGATGCACAAAAAATGCCACTATTTCAGAAAGCAGAAAACCGGAACCCGGTATGCCTTGAACCAATATACTCCGATATGGCTCAAGACGTTAACCGTCAGTTCCGGTATCAGGATAAAAAATTATCCGCTTATTGAATGGCGCCGTTGTTCCTGAAGTTAGGAATATCGGTCCAGCTGGGCCAGTGCATCCAGATATACACCGCCTTGCCGACGATGTTTTTCTCCGGCACCAGACCCCAGTAACGACTGTCATTACTACGATCGCGGTTGTCACCCATCATGAAGTAATGACCTTCCGGCACCGTCCACTGACCTTCCGCCCGCGGATCAAAGATCATCATGTCCTTGCGGATCTGGTGAGTTTCACCGTCAATGGTTTCCTCATAGATCCGGTAGACAAAACGTTCTTCAGTCAGCTGGGCCACAAACTTTTCAGGCACCATCTTTCCGTTGATATACAGTCGCTTGTCTTTATAGCGAATGGTATCGCCCGGTACCCCGATGACCCGCTTGATGTAATTGATGCCCGGCTTGGCGATACCCGGCCCGGCCGGCACCTTGAACACCATCACATCACCACGCTTGGGTTCGCCGATTTCAACAACTTTGGTATCAACCACCGGCAACCGCAGGCCATATGCATACTTGTTAACCAGAATAAAGTCACCGACCTGCAGGGTCGGAATCATTGAACCGGATGGAATCTGGAACGGCTCAAACAGAAACGAGCGCAGCACCAATACCAACAGCAGCACCGGAAAAACGGAGCGGGAAGTTTCTACAATCCCGTTTTCCTTTTCCAGCTTTTCAATGACGTCAAACTCGGCTTTATCACCCACCTGCCCACGGTAGTTGGCTACCGCTTGCTGGCGACGGGGCAACAGCACCAGCCGGTCAAACAGGGCAATCAGCCCGCTGCCGAAAACCAGCAGCACAAGAATCAACGGAAAGTTCAAATCCATGCGTTTATTTCTCGACTTTTAGTACCGCCAGGAACGCTTCCTGAGGAATTTCTACCCGGCCGACCTGCTTCATGCGCTTCTTACCCGCTTTCTGCTTTTCCAGCAGCTTGCGTTTACGGCTGACATCACCACCGTAACATTTTGCGGTTACGTTCTTGCGCAGGGCTTTAACGGTCTGACGGGCAACGATTTGACCACCGATCGCCGCCTGAATTGCCACATCAAACATCTGCCGGGGAATGATTTCCTTCATTCGCTCGGTCAGACTGCGACCACGGCCATGGGAGTTATCTTTATGGACGATGATTGCCAGCGCGTCCACTTTCTCACCATTAATCAGGATATCCAACCGCACCAGTTTGGCCGCTTCAAAGCGGATAAAACTGTAATCCAGTGAAGCAAAACCGCGACTTACAGACTTCAGACGGTCGAAGAAGTCCATGACTACTTCACTCATCGGCAGTTCATAAGTTAACGATACCTGATTGGCCATAAACTGCATGTCTTTCTGGATACCACGCTTCTCGACACACAGGGTGATCACTGCACCGAGATATTCCTGTGGCACCAGGATGTTGGCCTGCACAATCGGCTCGCGCATTTCGTCGATGGAAGCCGGGTCCGGCATACGGGACGGGTTATCCACCATCACCGTGTCACCGTTTTTCATGACCACTTCATAGACTACGGTCGGAGCCGTGGTAATCAGGTCGAGATTGTATTCCCGTTCCAGACGCTCCTGAATGATTTCCATGTGCAGCATGCCGAGGAAACCACAACGGAAACCAAAGCCCAGCGCATCAGAGCTTTCCGGCTCGTAGAACAGGGACGCATCGTTCAGGCTGAGTTTTTCCAGCGCTTCCCGGAAGTTTTCGAAATCGTCAGAGCTGACCGGGAACAGACCGGCATAAACCTGTGGCTTCACCTTCTGGAAGCCCGGAACCGGCTCAACATCCGGGGTCTTGTTCAGGGTCAGGGTATCACCTACCGGTGCACCGTGGATGTTCTTGATACCGGCAACCACATAACCCACTTCGCCCGCCTGCAGAATGCCGGTCGGGGTCCGCTTCGGCGAGAAAATACCGATATCATCCACCTGGTGAACATCACCGGTAGACTTGACCAGCATCTTGTCACCCTTGCGCAGGGCACCTTCTTTTACCCGTACCAGAGAGACAACGCCGAGGTAGTTATCGAACCAGGAGTCAATGATCAGCGCCTGCAGCGGCGCAGTACGGTCACCTTCCGGCGACGGAATTTCCTGCACCAAGCGTTCCAGTACATCTTCGATACCCAGACCGCTCTTGGCTGAACAGCGCACCGCGTCGGTGGCATCGATACCGATAACTTCTTCAACTTCCTGGGCAACACGGTCCGGCTCGGCCTGGGGCAGGTCCATCTTGTTCAGTACCGGTACCACTTCCAGACCCTGTTCAATAGCGGTGTAGCAGTTGGCTACCGACTGGGCTTCCACACCTTGGGCCGCGTCAACAACCAGCAGCGCGCCTTCACAGGCAGACAGGGAGCGGGACACTTCATAAGAAAAGTCCACGTGTCCGGGAGTATCGATAAAGTTCAGCTGGTAGGTGTTGCCATCCTGCGCCTTGTAATCCAGCGTCACGCTCTGCGCCTTGATGGTAATGCCGCGTTCACGCTCGATGTCCATGGAGTCAAGCACTTGTGCCTGCATTTCACGGTCACTCAGGCCTCCACAGAACTGAATAAAGCGGTCAGCCAGAGTGGATTTGCCGTGATCAATATGGGCAATGATACTGAAGTTGCGGATATGTCGAAGATCGCTCACGTTTTAACCATAGACCGGAGAGTCAAATAATCGGCGGATTCTATCGGAATAGAGCTAAAAGCGCCATAAACCGGTCGTCCTTACATGAAGTTGGCACGTTTGTTCGCATGTCTCAAGCGGCTTCTGAAAACAAGCTGTAACCACAAACGGCTTTGAACATTTTGAATAGTGCAGACACTGCACGACACCCCGGCGATGCTGACACCCGCTACCGAATCGATTAAGGTAATAGTTGATGTTGCCCTTCACTAATTAGATAACAATCACTGGACCTGGGTTACTCACACTGTGATCTTCATGCCTGATATGTGCCACAAGCACTGAGTCAGTCTTGATCTTTTCCCAATAACAACATCAGATAAACCGGGTAAAAATCACCAGGCAAGGAGCAATAATGCTAAATCCCGTTACTGCGAAAGCAGTTATCGATCATGCCCTTTTTCTCGGCGCCGACTTTGCCGAGTTATTCGTAGAGCATCACCAGACCGGAACCGTACAACTGGTATCCGGCGAAGTCGACAAGGTTAATTCCGGTATCGACTTCGGTATCGGCATTCGGCTGTTTTTCGGTCATAAAGTACTGTATGGCTACACCAACAGCGCCGAGGAACAGGAACTCAAGCGCATCACTACCCTACTGGCTGCCAAAGACAAGCGTGATCAGATCGCCACGGCCGGCGCCCTGAACCTGAACCGTTATCAGGATCAGCATCCCTGTGTACAGGCCCTGAGCCAGCATACCCATCTGGATGCCAAAATTGCCTTCCTGCGTCAGGCGGATGCTGCCGCACGGCAGGAAGATGAAAAAATTTCCCAGTTTATGGGTACTATTCTGCAGCGCGAGCAACGGATCGAAATCTTTAACTCCGAAGGCCTGCATATCGGCGACACTCGCCATTACACCCGGTTTGCCGGTAACGCTGTGGCCCAGGATGGCAACGAACAAGCCACTGGAGCAGAATCTCCCGGCGCCCTGACCGGCTGGGAATTGCATGACAAGCTGGATGCCAAGGCACTGGGCCATGAAATTGCCCGCCAGGCACTGGTCAAGCTGAATGCTGACACCTGCCCTTCCGGTGAGATGCCGGTGGTGATCGGCAATGGTTTCGGCGGCGTTATTTTCCATGAAGCGTGCGGCCATCTACTTGAAACGACATCTGTCGCCAAGAAAGCCTCTGTATTCCACGACAAGATGGATCAGATGATTGCCAATCCGGTAGTCAATGCAGTTGATGACGGCACCATGACCAATGAGTGGGGCTCCATCAACATAGACGACGAAGGAATGGAGACTCAGCACACCCAGCTGATCAAGGATGGCAAACTGACCAGCTTTATGGTCGACAAAATGGGCAGTCTGAAAACCGGCTATGCCCGCACCGGCTCGGGTCGCCGCGAAAGCTATAAGTTTGCACCCACTTCGCGGATGCGTAACACCTACATTGAACCCGGCAACAGCTCACTGGATGAGATGGTTGCAGGTATCGAGCGTGGTGTTTATGCCAAGAAAATGGGCGGTGGCTCCGTTTCTCCAGGCACTGGCGAGTTTAACTTTGCCGTGCGTGAAGCCTATCTGATCGAAAACGGCAAGATCACCAAACCACTGAAAACAGCCACCCTGATCAGCACCGGCCCCAAGGTACTGAAAGAGATCAGCATGGTCGGCACCGATCTGGATCTGGCCGCCGGCATGTGCGGTTCCGTCAGTGGCGCCGTACCGACAACCGTGGGCCAGCCGGCACTGAAAGTCGACAATATCTTGGTAGGAGGTGGTAACTGATGAGCGAACAGCAAAAACTGCAGCAGGCCATCGACCATGTATTGAGTGCTGTCCGTGATCAGGGTGCCGAAGCGGATGTTATCGCCAGCAATAACAACAGTTTTTCCCTGAAAGCCAACAAGGGTGAACTGGACGAATATAAAGTCACTTCCGGTCAGGTTATTGGTGTTCGGGTGGTGAAGGATCAGCGGGTTGCAACCAGCTACTCCGAGTCACTGGAACCGGCAAGTCTGGACCAGATGCTGACCAATGCGCTGGAAAGTGCCCGCTATGCCAAGGTCGACGAGCACCAGCAAATCAGCTGTCAGAACAGCAAGATCACGACCGATATTGCCGAGATCTATCAGCCGGATAACACTCCTGTAGACGACAAGATTGCACTGGCACTGAGCCTGGAACAAGGCGTGACCAGCAAGCCTCACGTTTCCAGCTCACCCTATAACGGCTTTGGTGAAACCGAAAGCCATACCCTTATCGCCAATACCAAAGGCACCCTGTGCCAGCATAAGGAACGTGCCTTCTACTGCTACGCCTACACCCTGTACGAACAGGATGGAAAACAGTCGATGCAGGGCGGAATGTCCTACGGTCGTCGTTTTGATGAACTGGACGGTGACTTCTGTATTAACCATGGCTATGAACTGGCGCGGGACCTGCTGGATGGAGAGCCTGTCGAGACCGGCAGTTACAGTGTTATTTTTGAAACTAACGCTCTCAGCAGCCTGTTCAGTGCTTTCAGCCTATGCCTCTCCGGTGTCGGAGCCATGAAAGGGATTAACCCCTGGCGAGAAAAGGTCGGTCAGCAGGTTGCCAGCAAGCAGATCACCCTGACAGATAAGGCCTATATTGAAGGTGGTATGAATATCTGTGCTTTCGACAGTGAAGGCTATGCCACTCAGGATAATATCCTGATTCAGCAGGGTGAACTGAATACCCTGCTGCATAACAGCCATACTGCCAGTCATCTCAAGGTAGAAAATACCGCCAGCGCGGCTCGCAGCGCCAAAAGCAGTCTCGAAGTTGCGGCTCGTCATAAAGTGATTGCAGCTGGCAGTGCCAGCAGCAGCGAAGTCACCAGCGGTGAATATCTTGAGCTGATCGAACTGCAGGGGGCTCACTCCGGCGCCGACGCAATCAGCGGTGAGTTCTCGTTTGGAGCCAGTGGTTTCCTGTGCCGTGACGGCAAGCGGGTGCAGCCGGTGCGGGGTATTACCGTTGCCGGTAACTTCTATCAAATGCTGAATGAAGTTGATGCGCTGGGCTCAATCCTGAAACCTGCGGATGACCGTACCTTCTATGCGCCGGATATTCGTTTTTCTCGTTTGAGCATTGGCGGCAAATAATCATAAACGACGCAATTACGGTTTCGTAATCGTAGATAGTAGGTAATAGGTAAATAGCGCCGCAATAAAAAAGGGACGGAAAACCGTCCCTTTTTTTTTAATAAGCCCTCGTTTAACTGGACAGTTAACGGGACAATTAACGAGACAAGGTAAAGGTAATGTAGTTCGGCACACCGCGGCGAATGATTCGCAGTGAGATCGGCTTGCCCGGCTCCAGCTTGCGCAGGATGCCGTTGAACTCATTCACATTATTTACTGCCTGACGATCAATGTGAGTGATCACATCACCCGGACGCAGACCAATAGAACGGCCCGGACCATCATCTATATCAGTAACAATCAGACCCTGAACGTTTTCATTCAGACGCAGCTTGTTGCGGTACTCATTATCCAGCGGTTCAATCACAATCCCCATACGGTTCTTGCTCTGAACCGAAGCACCCCGTGCCGGGCTGCCGTCGTTTGGCAGTTCACCCACTTCAACTTTCAGGGTCTTCTCACGGCCATTGCGTACCACCACCAGGTCTGTTTTGTCACCGGGTTTGGTATTACCTACCGCTACTGGCAGGTCAGCACTGTAGTGAATTTCACGATCATTGAACTCAACAATGATATCGCCGGTTTCCAGACCTGATTTTTCAGCCGGACCACCCGCCGCAACTTCAGCCACCAGCGCACCTTTCGGCTTGTTCAGACCAAAAGATTCAGCCAGGTTCTTGTTCACTTCCTGAACGATCACACCCAGCCAGCCGCGGCTGACATGGCCTTTCTCTTTCAGTTGCTTGATAACATTTTCAGCATGGTCAACCGGGATTGCAAAAGACAGTCCCATAAAGCCGCCGGAACGGGTGTAGATCTGGGAGTTAATACCAATCACTTCACCATCCATATTCAGCAGCGGACCACCGGAGTTACCCGGGTTGATCGGCACATCAGTCTGGATGAACGGCACATAGCTTTCCTGCGGCAGATTACGATTTACCGCACTGATAATGCCTTTGGTAATGGAGTAATCAA
Organism: Spongorhabdus nitratireducens; assembly: GCA_947387575.1. Taxonomy (GTDB): domain Bacteria; phylum Pseudomonadota; class Gammaproteobacteria; order Pseudomonadales; family Endozoicomonadaceae; genus CANDOC01. Next base: position 167,795 of record CANDOC010000006.1, on the reverse strand, counting down.
AACCGAACGGAGAACCAATCGCCGCGACCCACTGACCCGGCTCGAGTTCGCTGCGCTTACCCCAGCTGATGGCAGGCAGACCTTTGGCTTCAACTTTCAGCAGTGCGATATCAGACAGTTTGTCTGCACCAATCAGCTCGGCCTGCAGTTCCAGCCGGTCGCTGAAGCGCACCAGAATCTCATCGGCACCTTCGATAACATGGTTATTGGTAACAATATAACCGTCACTGCTGATAATGAAACCGGAACCCAGTGACTGGGGCTGCGCCTTTTCACGAGGACCCGGATCCATCGGCAGGCCGAAAAACTCGCGCCAGATTTCAGGAATTTCCTGCGGGCCACCATAGTATTGGCGCCCCTTGGGCTTTGAAGTGGTACTGATATTAACGACTGCAGGTGAAACCTGCTTGAACAGGCCGGTAAAGTCCGGCAGGTCCTGGGCTGCAAACGCCCGCACACTGAGCATGCACAGCATCAATATCCCAAGTACGGGCGTAATGCTGTCACGCAGTTGCTTAACATATCGGTTATGCATGGATACGTATCCCCCACTCAGACAGAGCGATTCACATTATTGCTATACGCAATACGAATGAAACAGGTTAAAGGATTCAAAGATCAGCCAGCGGACAGACCACTGTTCGGGGTCAGGATGCGCACCGGGGTTTCATCCCGCAGCACATTCAACACCACCGGCTGCAAGTCAGTGAACTGACTCAAATACTGGCCGGCACGTCGCATCAAAAGCAGGCCGGCAGAAAGCCCGCCAATGGCAGCAACAATCTGGTAAGGCTCGGCCAAGCCTAGCAGATGACTCACAATCAGGCTGGTAAAAAACAGCAGCAGAGGTAACAGGTAAGTTGTCAGTGCAGCCTGCAGTAAACTCTGTTCCGGCATACCGATACTGACCTGATCTCCAGGTGCCAGCAGCTCCGGATTCGAAAAGTCGTCACTCAACCGGGCCTGAACAAAATTCAGCTTTTGTTCTATCGCTTTTCTTTCAGCGCGCTGCTCGAGCAGTTTGTGACCACATACTTTCCCGGAAGCACAGCTACCACAAGAGGATTGTCGTACAGTTTCAACCCATACGTTTCGCCCCTCAACCGAGATGACTTTACCTGTTTCTTCTAGCATAGGGTTTTACCTGCTGCTGAAACCTGACAAGGTTTCAGAAATTATCTTGTTTTCCTGGGCTGCTCATTTCACAGCCCTGATTATCGGGCGCACAGAAACCGCAATGCGTTCTGCAGCTCCGATAGGGATTTCTCCAACGACAGTGATATTGTAGTTCTGCTCACCCCGGCGATAGACTTTGGATACCGCCGAAGTCGATCCAAACTGATGACTGGGCTGAGACAGCATCCAGCTGTTTTCAGGCTCAACAAAAACAGAGAAACCCGCCAGTCCGTCCGAGAAAGTCATCACATCAACCGATGCTGTATCACTTTCAGCTTTATCCTCAGCAGGGTTGGCTTGTGCTTCTGCCGGATTTTTCCTTGCCGGACGGGTGGTATATGACAGCATTCTGAAACCTTCCGGTTTCCAGCCCATCATCCAGCGGCCATTGTTATCCCCTGAGTCAGCACGGTCTGAATCAGAACCTGCAGCCGCATCATTTTTATCATCATCGTCACGTTCGACCTCATACTTGCGCGGCTCACCTTCCAACTTGGGAGACAGGGCATCTTCCGGCATGCGGTCTGCAGTCTGCAGCATCACAAACTGAAACTGTTCCAGCACCCGGGCATTTTCATCAAGCAATACCGACTTCAACAACAGCGCGGTCTCACGATCAAGCCAGAGACGATAGCCATAGCGAAAACGATCGTGAGGCTGAATATCAATCACCACTGCCAGTCTGCCTGCCACCCGGTCGAGTCCGGCCAATCTCAGGTCATACCACTTTTCCAGCCGCTCTGGACGGTTACCGAGACTGCTGCCGACCAACGGCAGTTCACCTTTACGGCCAAACCGGATCGCAGTGCCCTGCTGACCATAGACCGCAACCTCGTCACCCTGACGTATGACTTCCCGGGGTGGACCATCAAGCGTTACCAGCCGTGAGCGTTCAACACCGTCTTTGTCTGTTGTGTGGGCAAGGGAAAAATTTTCAAGGCTGCGACCATTTTGATAGACGAAGAAGCCCTGGTAAGTGCGCTGATGAAAAGCCTGCGCCATTTGAGTCAGCCAGGCTTTGGCATCCGGCACAGCAGGGTCAGCAGCAGGCGCTTCGGCAGCCGCCTGAGCCTGATAAGACTCTGACGTTTCACCCCGTGCCTGGGCAGGAAGAAGCTGAAGAAGGGGAAAGAAAAAGAGCCCGGTCAACACCTGCAAATAAGGCTTCTTTATTCTGCTTTTGGCCAAAATCTGCACCAACATACCTGTCATAAACTCCATCCGAAGCACCGTACGTAATGCAGTGCTCCGGTTCTGAATCCAACAGCCGGCGTGAACAGATTGATTATCCAATTGATCCACAAGTGCCGGCCCGCCGTGTTACAGCACGGACTTGATACGAACCTTTTATTAGCGCTTAGCGCTCTGCTGCAGCCACTCGGGCAAACGGTAACAGCCCCTGATCATTATGCAGGGACATCTGTTCTGCGTGTTGCAACATATAGGATTCAAATCGTTTTCGGGCAGCAATAGAGGAAATTGCTTCTGCCCGGGCCAGTTGATCAGAGGACGGGACCATATGGCCCGGCTTGCTATCATAACCGGCCAGTACCCTGCTTGCTCCGACAGGCATGCTGTCGCGGGCAAAGGATGGGGCGTAACTGGTGGTTTCCGATGCATTGACAGCCGGAGCAGCTACACCGGACGCAGCCAGTTGAGCAGCGCTATTTTGCGCGTCAGGAGCAACAAAAGTATCGTAGTTTCGAGCACCGACCAGAACAGCCAGTGTGACAGAAGCCGCAACAGCAACACGTCCCATGTTGTACAGCCACTGACGGCGTACGGGCACAACATTGGATTCTTTATTCAATTCACTGCTGGAATCACTATTGATAGCCGCAGCTACCTGCTGAGCCATAGATTGGCTGTCGGCATCTGAAGCAAGGGCTTCATCAAAGACAAACTCATCATCGATTGCTGAACGGATTCGGGAAGACAAATCTTCGGTATAAAGACTTTCACCCCCACGGCCACGGATCACTTCGCCAATCAGGCTGTAGCGATAAGCTGCCTGACGTACCTCTGATCCGCGATCCAGCTGGGTAAGTACCCGATGCAGTTCCAGCTCGTTGGTTTCCCCGTCAAGTACCGCCGAAACGGACTCTTTAACCCGGGATCCGGACGGATGTTTATGATCGGTCATGACCCACCTCAAATCAAAAAACACATCCTTCGGGGGATATCACATCTACAGCAACAATTAACGTGCGATATCCTGACCCCGAAGGGTTATGCAAACATATTGCACCGGCGGTGACTAACTGCCTGGTCACCTGGCCCGGTTAACCGGTTCTTGCCAGAACCGGTTGCAATTCCCGGTCAACAGCTTCCCGGGCTCTGAATATTCTCGATCTTACTGTACCAACCGGACATCCCATGACGGCGGCAATCTCTTCATAGCTCAAGCCTTCAAACTCACGCAGCATCAGTGCTGTACGCAGCTCGTCAGGCAGAGCGGCAATTGCGCTGTGAATGACGGATTCAACCTCATCCCGGTACAGATGACTTTCCGGCGATTCGTTGTCCCGCAGCGGTGGAGCCACTTCATGGTTCTCCGCGTCATATACATCCACATCGGTGTCCGGTGGACGACGGCCCCTTGATACAAGATAGTTCTTGGCTGTATTGATAGCGATGCGATACAGCCATGTATAGAAGGAGCTGTCCCCCCGAAAACCACCTAATGCACGATAAGCTTTTACAAACGCTTCCTGAGTTACATCCTGCACTTCCTGAAAATCATGGATGTAACTGCTGACCAACCCAATAATCTTGTGCTGATACTTGATAACCAGCATGTCAAATGCACGCTTGTCACCCTTCTGGACACGTTCAACCAGCTGCTGATCTGTTTCCTGTGCGCTCATGTCCCTAATCCCTGAAAGACCCATCTCTCCTGAGTGCCATCAGTTCCACGGCACCCGCCTGCGGAGATCAATCCATGTCTCGATCTACTCCGATAGGGGGCATTATGAAGCGCAGCACGGAAGCCTGCTATTAGACCTTTGTCTGTTGCTGTGTCCCGTGTGACGTACCTTGCACCATAGATTGAAACAAGGCCGGTCGCATGAAAAGCAGCAATTTGTAACAGCAGCTGTTTTAACAACCATTTGATTAACAACAGTTGTTGTAACAGCAATGTGCATCGGACGGCTTCTGGCATGTAGACCCTATTCTCTTGCGAGAGTTCCGCAAAAATTCATCCTTTTGCGCCATTTTTATGATCTAGATCAATATTTTAACCAATCCGGGGCAAAACAGCGCATACAGTTTCCATCTTTTTCATGGCTTCCAGTCGTTGTAGCTGTTGTCGTTATTGGTTTTGTATGTTGCTGCAGCTCGAACAGGATGCCTGAAAGAATATAGGCACTTTATACCTAACATGCTACCTGACCGTGCATGTTGTAAGTGTCACGGGAATGTAAATTTCTCTTCACCTTGTTTGCATATTGGGCAGTTTCAACAAGCATGACCATAATGGCGAAAGCTTGACCCCGAAACGACAATGGGGCTATATCGGCTCTGATCAAACAAAGACAGTGAAGCTCAGGGGGAGTAAACAGCAATATGACCAAGGCTCATATTTTTGATGTGCTGGTAATCGGCAGTGGAGCTGCCGGCCTGTCACTGGCGCTGGAACTGGGACCAGATACCCGGGTAGCAGTGCTGAGCAAGGCCGAGCTGTCTGCCGGATCAACCTACTGGGCCCAGGGTGGAATTGCCGCAGTACTCAGTCAGAATGACAGTACAGCAGAACATGTTGAAGATACCCTGACGGCAGGTGCCGGGCTGTGTCATGAAGATACTGTTCGCTTTACTGTAGAAAACAGCAAGGCCGGTATCGACTGGCTGACCAACCACGGCGTGCCTTTCACCCGTGAACAGGATACCGATGATTACCATCTCACGCGTGAAGGCGGTCACAGCCAGCGACGGGTAATCCATGCTGCCGATGCCACCGGACAGGCACTGTCAAACACCTTGCAGGAACGGGTTCGCCAGGCAGAGAACATTACTGTTTTCGAACACCATATGGCGATTAACCTGATCACTTCCGGCAACCCGCCGCACCGGGATTATCACTGCAAGGGTGCCTATGTGTTTGATACCCGCACCGAAGCCGTAGAACAGTTTCTGGCCCGAAGCGTGGTGCTGGCATCAGGTGGCGCCAGCAAGGCCTATCTCTATACCAGCAATGTTGACGGTGCCAGCGGTGATGGTATTGCCATGGCCTGGCGTGCCGGCTGCCGGGTTGCCAACCTGGAATTCAACCAGTTTCATCCAACCTGCCTGTATCACCCTCATGCCAAGGCCAGCCTTATTTCAGAAGCAGTACGTGGGGAAGGCGGACTGTTAGTCCGGGCCGATGGCAGCCGCTTTATGCCGGAATATCATCCACTGGCCGAACTGGCTCCACGGGATATTGTGGCCCGCGCCATCGACCATGAGATGAAGCGTTCCGGTGCAGACTGCGTTTATCTGGATATTTCTCACAAGCCAGAAGAATTTATCAGGGAACATTTCCCGACCATTAACCAGACCTGTCAGCGGTTTGGAATTGATATGACCAAAGAGCCGATTCCGGTCGTGCCTGCAGCACATTACACCTGTGGCGGAGTGATGGTGGATCATAATGGCCAGACTGATGTTCCCGGTCTCTATGCCATTGGTGAGGCCAGCCATACCGGCCTGCACGGTGCAAACCGGCTGGCCAGTAACTCGCTGCTCGAATGCATTGTATTTGCTCACTCTGCAGCGCGGGATATTGAAGAAAGACTGCATACCATTCCCGATCCGGAACCGGTTGCAGACTGGGATGCCAGCCAGGTAACCGATTCCAACGAGAATGTTGTGATCTCCCATAACTGGGATGAGCTGCGCCGATTTATGTGGGACTACGTTGGCATTGTGCGCACGACCAAACGCCTGCTTCGTGCCCGTAACCGGGTCATGTTACTGATGCAGGAGATCGATGATTTCTATCGCAACTTCCGTATCAGCAGTGACCTGATTGAACTGCGCAACCTGGCATTAACTGCCAGCCTGATGATTCGTTGTGCACTGGAGCGGAAGGAAAGTCGAGGCCTGCATTTCACGCTGGATTACCCTGAAACAGCAAAGCAGGCTGAAGATACTGTGCTTTCACCTTTCGTGACAGGTGCCAATCCGCTGGAGCGTATTAACGTGCAGGAAATTCTGCACTGATTCTGGATAAGTCCTCTTTGATTGCTCTGCCCTCTACTTACAGTTGATGGTGCAGAGCTTTCAACAGATCCAGTATCCACCTGTGCAGAGGGTCACGACTGGATCGCATATGCCATGCGGCAATGACCTCAAAACCCGGCGGAGTTTCATCCAGCACTAACCGGGTCAGACGTTCATCAGGCAGCAACCGTGAAGGTAAAAACGCAATCATATCCGTATTTTTAATGCAGTCAGCCGCGGCAGCAAAAAAAGGCACTGACATCACAATATTGCGTTTGCCTCCCCGCTGCTCAAACCACCGATCGTGAGACCCTCTCAAGTTCGCTCTTGAAGGGGAGACGATCAGTTGTGGCAAAGACGCAATTTGGGCGATAGATAAAGGCTCTTTTGCCAGTTGCGAATTTTTCCCTGCTACGCATACATGATGCTCTTCAAATAGCACCTGATAGGGATAATGAGCGGGAATAAACTCAGGGAAAGTCAGGGCCAGATCAATTGCGCCAGATGACATCAGGTGATCAAGATCATCAATCTCAAAGTCCCGCACAATGATTTTCAAATGAGGTGCCTGTTTCCTGATTTCACTCAGCAACACAGGTAACACAACGCTTTGTGCATAATCTGTCGCACAAATAGTGTAAACACCATTCAGGCTTGCAGGGTCAAAATTCGACTGTTCCAGTAGCGACTCAAGCTCAACAAATACGCTGTCCAGTTTCGCTCCCAGCTGCTCAGCCTTCGGCGTAGGAATCATGCCATGACCGCTTCTGATAAAGAGCGGATCATCAAACACATCCCTTAATTTGCGTAAATGGCTACTCACCGCCTGTTGCGTCAGCCCCATCAGGCTGGCGACCCGGGAAAGGTTACGCTCCTGCAGCACCGCACGAAAAACTCGCAGCTGCCTAATATCAAGCCGATCGATACTACTCACACTGATATCACTTACAAACAAGATTTGTTTCAAATTCGATGGTGCGCTTTTTACCATCACCCAACAGTTTTTCCACAGAACGGGCCATTTCCTGCATTCCTGCCCGTTAGCGTAATCCATGGTGCAAATATAGTTTTCACACCCTGCCGTGAACGGGACTGAAAACCATATTGAACAGCCCCTAAGCCTTGATTTAGCCAGAAACACAAAGCCATATGACTACAGTCGTTACTACAAGAGATTCTCTGTTTGAAAGCGTTCAGCTTGGTCAACACTCACTCAAAAACAGAATTTTCCTGCCGCCTTTGACTCGCTCAAGAAGCACTCAACCCGGAAATATTGCCAATGATCTGATGGCTGATTATTACCGCCAGAGAACCGGTGCCGGTTTCATGGTCACAGAGGGAACCCAGATTGAGCCTCGTGGACAAGGATATGCCTGGACACCAGGGATCCATTCAAAAGAACAGATTGAAGGCTGGAAGAAGGTAACACAAGCTGTTCACGAAGAAGGCGGCATCATCTTTGCCCAACTCTGGCATGTTGGTCGGGTTTCCCACACCTCACTGCAACCCGATGGTGGTGCGCCTGTTGCTCCATCGGCAATCAGGGCAACTGCAGTGAAATCATTTATCGAGACGGCACCGGGCCAAGGAGATCTGGCTGATCCCAGTGAACCCCGGGCACTTTCCACCAGTGAAGTGAAAGAGCTTGTTGCCCTGTATGCCCAGGCTGCTCGAAATGCAATGGAAGCGGGTTTTGACGGCGTGGAACTGCATTGCGCCAACGGCTATCTGGTGAATCAGTTTATTTCCGAACACACCAATCAGCGCACCGATGAGTACGGAGGAAGCCTCGAAAACCGTCTGCGGTTCCTCAAGGAAATCGTTGAAGCGGTTTCTGACGAGGTAGGAAAAGACAAAGTCGGTGTGCGCTTCGCGCCCTTGTTTGAAAGCACAGATGAATTGCGTGTTTATCTGGGGCTGGTAGAAAGCAAGCCTTACGAAACCTATATCGAAGCCATCAAACTGTTGAACAATGCAGGCATCGCTTATCTTTCTCTGGCCGAAGCCGACTGGGATGATGCCCCGGATCTGCCAGAGACATTTTATCAGGGTGCCCGGGAACACTTTGATGGCCGTATTCTGTATGCCGGCAAATACACCCCGGAAAAGGCAATGAGAATTCTGGATGCTGGCTATGGTGATCTGTTTGGCTTTGGCCGTCCGTTTATTGCTAACCCGGATCTTCCTGAACGTATCAGACAAAACCAGCTTTTGAATGAGGTTGATCCTGCCACGATGTATGGCGGTACGGAAAAAGGCTACACCGATTACCCTGTTCATCTGTAAGTAATACACAAGTGTTACTCATCCTGCCGATACTGCTTCAATATCGGCAGGCATGCTCTCATCCGTGCTCTTATGAGTGTCCGGAAACGACATACCAAACCTGAGAGACCATAACTGGGTGGAGTTGTGACTTTGAAAGCAGATATTCGGAGCAATACCCGCAGCCGGTGTATCGCTGTATCCGGCGCACTATCTCTCATCAGAATCAACGTACGTCGATAGGGCGCCCGATCCGTTTCAAACGGCAGGATAATAATCCAGGGGAGTAGCCAGCCTGTCGGCAACAGCCGTGCCTTACACCAGAATAACTGCCCCCGGGAACGTATCCGCCACTCCCCCTGAACAAAGCTGACCGCTTCAATACTGTGCACATCAGTCAGAAAGTAATGGCGACGCAACTGGAACTTAAGCCAGACGCCAAGTAATACAGCAAGCAGGAATTTATATAGCAGGGCAAGATCCGCCAGCCCTAAAGGCACAAGACTGACGGCGTATATCACCAGATAGCAGGATAACAGCAGACGCGATGGACGCACCCGCAGCGAGAAGGTATCAGTCCGGCTGGACACGATCCAGGATGATGCGAACAATCCGGTTCAGATCCGGATCCTGCGCTTCTTCACGCTCCATTACCCAGCCAAAGATATCCTGATCTTCACACTTCAGCAGCTTGATGAAACGCTCCTGATCGGCTTCCTCGATATGTGGAAATGCTTCTTCCAGAAAAGGCCCCAGCAGCAAATCCAGTTCCAGCATGCCACGGCGACTCTGCCAGCGCAGCTGGTTCATTTCTTCCAGACTTCTCATCTGATACTCCCGATTATTCTGGCAGCATTATATGTGCAGAAACCGCACCCGGTAAGAGGGTGAGCCAAATAATCTGTGGCGCTTGAATATTTACTACACTCATGTGCCAGTCCTGCTTGAAATGACAACTCATGAGCTCACGCATAGGTTCAGTACTGCTGCTGCCTGTCAGCATTATCAGCATCTCGACACTGGCGCTGATATCACCCACTGCCGGCAGTCTGTTTCAGGAGTTATTGTTTCCCTGTCTGGTATTTATTCTGTTCTGTATGGGATTGCATACCGGCTGGGAAGAGTTCAGGCAGGTGATTCAGCATCCAACAGCCTTGTGGATTGGCGTCGGGTTACAGTTTGTGATTATGCCGGCGCTGGCCTTTGGCCTGTCAAAGCTGTTCGCCCTGCCCCCCGAACTTACTATTGGCATGGTGCTGGTTGGTGCGGCCCCCGGCGGGCTGGCTTCCAATATGCTGACGCTGCTGGTCAATGGCAGGGTGGCTCTATCTGTCAGCATGACACTCTGCAGCAGTCTGGCAGCTATTTTGCTGACGCCCTGGCTGACGGTTTTCTACCTTCACAGCCAGATCACCATCAGTCCCTGGCCACTGATGCAGTCACTGGTACAACTCATATTGCTTCCGGTCATTGCAGGTGTCGTGTTGCATCGGTTCTGTCCAAAACTGATAAGACTGGTCGACCCGGTGCTGCCGGCCTTCGCCAGTCTTGGAATCGCTATTGCCATTGCCGCCCTGATTGCACTTAACCGAGATAACTTGCATCAGCTGTCTCTGGTATTGATTGCTGCGGCATTACTGCACAATATTCTGGGGCTTGGACTGGGCTGGCTGGCCAGTCGTTTATGTGGCCATGATCATAGCACCGCGATCACCATTGCAATTGAAGTTGGCACTCAGAATACCGGGCTGGCCATGGCGCTGGCGGTCAAACACTTTTCGGCTTTGGCTGCACTGCCCAGCATTATCTTCAGTTTCTCTCAAAATCTGCTGGGCATTTTGCCGGCGATTATCTCTCCCGAAAGAGGAAACAGAACAAAGTCCGTAACAAAAATTGCACAGGACGCTTGAAAGCCGTATTTTTATACGTATAATCCCGCCGAATTTTAAAAATTAACAAGATCGACCGGGCACAGAGAAAGCGAATGACTGTATTTTCACTACAGAAGCATGCTTTACATCACAACAAGCGCTGCAAGACGGCGACTCCGGTCATTTTCTCCCGTTATTTCCCAATTCCAGAAAAAAAGCCCCTTTATCAAGGGGCTTTTTTTTTGCCTGCGACCAACGACAAAAGTGACAGGTGAGCACTCACATGGCGATCCCATCCCTGTATCAGAAAGATATCATCTCCATAGCCGACCTTTCCCGGGAAGAGATGGAGCTTATTGTGGCCACAGCAGAAAAGCTGAAGCACACACCCCGTCCCGACCTGCTGCAAAACAAGGTTATTGCCAGCTGCTTCTTTGAAGCATCGACCCGAACCCGACTGTCGTTTGAAACTGCCGTATTGCGCCTGGGGGGGACGCTGATCGGTTTTGATAACGGTGGCAACACTTCACTGGCCAAAAAAGGGGAAACCCTGGCTGACTCGATGCAAGTCATCGGCTCTTACTCCGATGCTGTGGTCATGCGTCATCCGCAGGAAGGTGCAGCACGTCTGGCATCCGAGTTTACCAAGTCACCGATTATTAATGGTGGCGACGGCTCCAACCAGCATCCGACCCAGACTCTACTTGACCTGTTCAGCATCTATGAGTCCCAGGGCAAACTGGAAGGGCTGAAAATCGCCTTTGTAGGTGATCTCAAGTATGGCCGTACCGTCCACTCCCTGGCTCAGGCTTGTGCTCGCTTTAACTGTGAATTCTATCTGCTGGCTCCCGATGCCCTGAGCATGCCGGACTACCTGCTGGCCGAACTGGACGAGCAAGGCGTCAAATACCAGTGCGTGGAAAGCATGGAAGAAGTGATTCCGCTGGTAGATATCATTTATATGACCCGGGTTCAGAAAGAGCGCTTTGACGAAACCGAATACAAGCACATCGCCTCCCGCTATATCCTCAATGCCGAAATGCTGACCGAGGCCAAAGACAACCTGAAAGTATTGCACCCCCTGCCCCGGGTGGATGAGATCAATGTCGACGTAGATAAAACACCGTACGCCTACTATTTCCAGCAGGCTGAAAACGGGGTTTATGCCCGCATGGCATTGCTCGCTCTGGTTTTGACTGAAGGTTCTATCTGAGCTGCCGGCTTTATTTAAGTCAAAAGCTCTATCCGAGGATTAAGGAAGCGCGATTATGAAAAAGAAACTCCAGGTTGAGGCCATCTGCAAGGGCACCGTTATCGACCATATTCCGGCAGGCCAGGGTGCGAAGATTCTGCGCCGGCTGCAACTGCTGGACAGCGAGCTGCGCATTACCGTAGGTTTCAACCTGCCCAGTGAGCAGCTTGGACTGAAAGATATCCTGAAAGTGGAAAACCGCCTGTTTACCACCAAAGAGGCCAACGAACTATCTCTGTTCGCACCAACAGCGACGATTAACGTCATCGAGGATTACGAAGTTACCCGCAAATTCCCCATGTCCACACCGGATGTGCTGGAAGGTGGCTTCGATTGCCCGAACTCAAACTGCATCTCCCACAATGAGCCGGTTGAAGCCTGCTTCCGGGTCAGAAAACAGGACGACGATATTCGCCTGAAGTGCAAGTACTGCGAAAAGAGCTTCAGTAAGGATATTGTTGCGGGGATTTAAGCTCCCCCATTTTGCCCTAACCTGACAGGAAAAGAGCTGTTTTCGAAGATTCAGCTCTTTTCTTTATTCTGCCTGAAATAACTTTCAACCCTTATCCTTACACTTCACAATGCCATAGACTTGGGTTAGCTCGGCTGGCACAGGTCTAAATGTGGTCAATACAATCCCTGAATTGTCTTCCGAATAGTCTTTGATATGCAATATGTTAAAACTGTACGTCCCTTTACATAATTTACTCGCCCCATGGTGCCAATACCATTGAGCCGTCTCGGGGTCCGTAACGCTATTTCTCAGATAATACAGCTTATATTTTCCCGGTGAGATCTCTTTACTTTCATACGTTCCGGTAGAATTCAGGGATTGAAAACCTGTCGCACAACCTGTCAGAAGCATGACAAAAAGACAGCCAACACCAGTAAGCCTGCTTCTCATTTTTTCGAGCTCTCCACACCAATTTTAAAGAGGCCAACATATATAAAGAATGACAATTCTTCATTGACCTGCAGTAATACAAAAAGGCTCTGTACCCTTAAACCACTCATATTCCCTGCCCTGCAATGGTTCAAAGCCTCTATCAATCCGACAAAAATAAACAAAGAATTGCAGAAGCTCCTGATAGCAAGCGGGAGCAGGTATGCACTACCATTCCCTCCAAATTTAATCCGTTCATGGATGTGGTTATATGTTCTATCAGAAAATTCTTGATCAGATACAAGACGAAATTCAGCCATTGCTGGGGCAATGCCCGCCTGCTGACTATATTCCCGCATTGGCTGAAGCTGACAACACGGCATTTGGCATGTCGGTTTACACCGTTGAAGGCGAACATTATCAGGTCGGGGCGGCAGATACGCCGTTCAGTATTCAGAGTATTTCCAAGGTTTATAACCTGACGCTGGCCATGCGTTTTATTGGTGATGACTTTTTGAAACGGGTGGGTGTCGAGCCTTCCGGTACCGCCTTTAATTCCCTGTCACAGCTGGAGTACGAACACGGCATTCCCCGTAATCCGTTTATCAACGCCGGTGCTTTGGTACTGACAGACACCATTATCAGCAACAGCTGCAACCCTTATCAGGTGCTGCTGGACTTTGTGCGTACCACTTCTGGCAATGAAACCGTTGAATACGATGAAAGGGTGTTTCAGTCCGAATACGATCACGGTCACCGTAATGCGGCACTAGTCAGCTATCTGAGAAGCTTTGGCAATATCAAAAACACCAGTGACGCGGTACTGAAAACCTACTTCTATCAGTGTGCATTGAAAATGAGCTGTAATGATCTGGCCCGTTCTTTCAGTTACCTGGCTAATGCCGGACGACTGCCGTCCAGTCGCTCACCGATCATTACCAGCCGTCAGACCCGGCGCATCAACTCATTAATGATGACCTGCGGTACTTATGATGAGGCGGGAGAGTTTGCTTTTCACGTTGGCTTGCCCTGTAAAAGCGGCGTTGGCGGCGGGGTGCTGGCAGTGGTGCCACAAAAGATGGTGATTTGTGCCTGGAGCCCGGGGTTGAATAGCAAGGGTAATTCCATGGTTGCTACCCGGGCTCTGCAACTGTTTACAGAAAAGACAGGTTTATCCGTGTTTTAATCAGAGACAGTTCTCAATCAGTCATCATGACTTAAATCCGTTTCAGCGACCGGCGTGGCTGTCAGGTAATCCTGTATCAGCTCCCGCGCCAGCTCCGCATCTTCCGGCAGGCAGAACAACTCCAACAAACCACTTGCCGGCAGCTCACCCACACCACCCAGCAAATATTCACCCTGAATATGGCAACGAATCTTTCGATGCTCCAGCATATCTTTAAGACACTGGGCTTCAACCATATCGGCCGGTTTGTAAACAGGAATCATCGGCTTTCCTCTGACAGCTACTTATGCGCCTGCTCCAAGGTACACAGTTCGCACTTGCTCTGCCAGCTCACGGGCTTTTTCCAGCTGCATATCGTTCAAACGACCGGCCACAGACTGATTCAGAGTCGTCGCCTGATCACGCACAACATCGTTGTAGGAAGCCAGCTTGCTCCAGATCCAGGCACTGATCAGATTGGCATCGGTACCCATGCCATTCATGTAGGCCCGGGCCATTTCCAGCTGCGCCTGAGGATACTGATATTCACGACCCGCCGCCTGCTGGAACAACATGAAGGCTTTCTGAACATTCCGCTCAACCCCGGTGCCTTCGGCATAAGCCTTGCCCAGTTCGGTCATGGCAGCCGGTTCACCTTCTTTCACCTGCACCTGCAGCTGCGCAATATCCGGAGCCTGAATACCACCGGCAGGCGTTTCAGCCTGAGCCATCAGCGGCATGGACATGAATATCGCCAGAGCACAAATCTTTCTGTTGATCGCCATCTATACTTATCCTGGACTGTTTCAGACCGTAATATTACTGCGCCGCGATTATAAAACACTTACCCATATCACTAAACCCTTATATTCACCTCTTCTAATACAGAATTGCCCGAATTGTCGCTCCAAATAGCAATCATCAGTAGAATATAATTACATTCCGCCACAGTGGCGCTACAGAACTTAATAAACGGCCTGTATATAATGCGACGAATTGATGGAATAACTGAATAAAGCCTATGTCGTCTTTCGACGCGATACGTCCTTATCACGACTCTGAAGTCCAGACCGTTCTGCAGCGATTGCTACAGGATCGGGAATTTATTCTGGCAATGGTTCGCTACAGTGCGGCAGCACCCTATATCGGCAAGTTACCGGAAGATGAGCTGGTAAAGCTGGTTCACAAAGAGCTCGAAACAGCCTTTGCCGAGATTCATGATGTACATTCCGTACAGCAGAAGCTTGAGCCGCTGCTGGCACAACTGCTGCTGCAGACTACCGAAGCTGTTACTTTTTCCGGACTTGAGCATGTCCCGACAGACCGCCCGGTACTGTTTATTTCCAATCACCGGGATATCGTACTGGACCCGGCACTGGTGAACTGGGGTCTGTTCCGCAACGAGCGGGAAACGGTTCGCATTGCGATCGGTGACAACCTGCTGGAGCGCCCTTTTGTTAATGACCTGATGCGTCTGAACAAAAGCTTTGTGGTAGAGCGCAGTATCACCGCCCGCCGCGAGCGACTGGCATCCCTGACCAACCTGTCGGCTTATATCAATCACTCGCTGAAGCAGGACCACAGTTCAGTGTGGATTGCCCAGAGTGAAGGCCGGGCCAAGGACGGAGATGACCGTACCGATACCGCCATTATCAAGATGATCACCATGAGCCAGCGCAAGGCCGGTCCTTTCCCGGAAGTCATTGAAGGACTCAATATTGTGCCGGTAGCGATCAGCTATGAATATGATCCCTGCGATCTGCTGAAATCCCGCGAATTGTATGCCACCAAAAACGAAGGTGGCTATACCAAGCAGGAAGGCGAAGATATGCGCAGTATTATGACCGGACTGGAAGGTCAGAAGGGTCGGGTTCATATCGCCTTTGGTGAAACCCTTGAACCGGGACTGGAAACTGCCCAGGCTGTGACTGCTGCAATCGATCGCCAGATTCATACGATTTACCGTCTGTTCCCGGTCAATGTATTGGCCTGCCAGAAGCTGATGCCGGAACTGGATGTTTCAAACCTGTTGAGTGATTTCTCTGCAGAAGAACTGAGCAAGGCAACCGAGCAGCTGGAACTGCGCCTCCAGAATACGCTGGAGAAAAAGCATCCCATCATGCTCGATATGTATGCACGCCCGGTTCTCAATTACCTGGCAGCGACTAACAATTAATTCAGCCTGAGAGCAAAAATCCGGCATGTACAAGATTGCTGTTTTTATTCCCGAATCCCATCTGGAACCGGTCAAGGAAGCCATGTTCAGTGCCGGTGCCGGCCGCATCGGCAACTATGACAGTTGTAGCTGGGAAACCAAGGGTATTGGCCAGTTTCGACCGCTGGAAAACAGCAATCCAACCCTGGGCTCTCACCACAAGGTGGAACAGGTCAGCGAGTACAAGGTTGAAATGGTTTGTGACGATGCCTTTATCAAGGGTGTCGTCGAAGCCATGAGACAGGCTCATCCCTACGAAGAGCCGGCATTCGATGTATGGATGCTGGATCCTCTGTGCCAGCCACACGGCTGATTTCATAACGACAAGTCGAATCCAGGCGGGCTGAAAGATCACACTTCCAGCCCTGGCCCCCAGGTATCAGATAACACATACCCCAGCGGGAACGGATCGTCAGGATCGACGGTTAACTGTTCCGACGCATAGATCCAGCTACGGCCTGAGATTTCCGGATTAATTGCAGCAAACTCACCCAGTCGGCAAGTACTCAGTATTCGAGCCTCAAAACAGCCACCGATAACTGAATAAAACGCCGTCGACTCTCCCGGTTCAATCTCCCCTTTTGCATGCATCACGGCCAGCCGCGCTGCAGATCCGGTACCACAGGGCGACCGGTCCAGCCTGCCAGGATAATAAACCGTGGCATTCAGCAGTTTTCCGTCACCGCCTTTATCCGTAAACATCACATAATCAATGCTGTTAATGGATGGCAGTAATGGATGCTGAACATTGATCAACTTGTCTGCCGCCATCCTGATATTATTGGCTGCAGCAACCAGTGCTCTGGCATTTTTGGCACCGACTTCCAGACCCAGCTGACGGGCATCTACCAGCACGAAAAAGCTGCCACCAAAAGCAACATCGACCCTCACGTCACCATGGCTTGGAACAGGCAGAACAAAGTCCAGATTCTGTACATAAGAAGCCGGCATTTGCAGACTGACCCGGCTGACTTTTCCATCAGCACAATGGGCCTGAACCGGAACCAGACCTGCAGGGGTATCAAGTGTTAAATGCGTCAGCGGATACTGCATGGACAATATGCCTGTTTCCAGCAACACCGTAGACACACACATGGCATTGGAACCGGACATGGGATGAACTTCATCCGACTGCATCACAATAAAGCCGGCATCGGCCTTCGGGTTCACAGGAGGTAATAACAGATTAACTGAAAGGTGAGCTCCACCACGCGGTTCAAACAGGGTCAGACGGCGCAGACTGTCATCATGCTGATTGAGATACAGCATTTTTTCCAGCAGGGTCACTCCGGGAATAGCTGGAATACCCCCGGTAATCACCCGACCGGCTTCGCCTTCAGCATGAGCACCGTAAGCGGTAATAGTCTGCACCCTGCGCATAGCCCGTCCCTGATAGAGTTAAATCATTCATAGCTCAGACAGGGCTCCGAAGGGCAAGTTCAGCACTTTGGTTTCACAGAAGGTTCTATATCTTCCATTCGTACCGGAAAGTCGCCACTCTTTCGATCCTCAAAATAGTGTTTCAGGGTGCGGGAAATTGTCATAAATGCCAGCTCATCCCAGGGAATTTCTTCTTCCTCAAACAGCGCCACCTCAAGGCTTTCCTCTCCCGGTGCAAATTCCGGCTTTTCCAGTTCACTACGAAAAATACAGTACACCTGGCCGATATGGGGCAGGTTGAAAACCGAGTACAGCTCAAGGTTTGATACTTTGGCCCGGGCTTCTTCCCAGGTTTCCCGTTCGGCTCCCTGCCAGGTTGTTTCGCCCAACTCCATAAATCCCGCCGGTAATGTCCACAGCCCATAGCGAGGATCAATAGCCCGGCGACACAGCAGCACCTTATTCTGATAGACAGGAAGACACCCCACAATCACCTTGGGATTCTGGTAGTGAATGAAGCCACATTGCGGGCAGACATCCCGCTCCCGGTTATCTCCTGCCGGAACCCGCCGCTCAATCTGTCCACCACACTGACTGCAGAAATTCATTCAGATACTCCTGTTCTCCATAGCTGAGTATGGTTGTTATTTTTCTTCAGATCCTGCTTCAGGCGCGGCCAACAGGATCAACTCGCTGTTTTCGACTACATTGAATTGCTCTCTAGTCTATGCTGCAAACGCAAATAACAATCACAGAACATTCAATCACAATGAAAATAAATACGTGCTCTCTTATCAGAATCTGCCTGACCACGTTAATTGTGACAAGTCTTTCGGCCTGCTGCTCCTGCGTTCGGGCAGATTCGGGACTTTCAGGCGAGATTATTACCACGGATCCACATTCCCGGCTTGAGCCTGCCAAACCAGGAGCGGCCGGATCGTCGACATCTCTCCTGCACTCACGCACAACGCCGTATCCACCACTCCCCCCGAGCGGACTGATTGTGTTGAGCGAGTATTCCAAGATCAAAATCTATGATGAAGGCCCGTTACGGCAGCTGGCTTTTATTAATCAGGACGGAACCGAGCGACATCAGACCACATTAGTGCGCGAAGCGCCCTGGCAGCAAAACCGCTCCTATTCCCGCAATGTTCTGGCAGCCTTTCTATTTATGCCCAGACCACAGAAAGTTCTGCTCGCAGGCCTGGGTGGCGGCGCCATGGTGCATTTTATTCATCACCACCAGTTGGCAGAGAAGCTGGATGTGGTCGAGCTCGATCCGGAGGTGATTGCCATCGCCCGCCAGTATTTTAATTTACCGTCCGCGCCTGCAATTTCAGTGATTCAGGATGATGCACTTAAAGCCTTTGCCAGTCCCAATATGGGGCCGTACAGCCTGATCATTGTTGATATTTTGCTGGGTAATATGACCACATCTACCGATACCCGGGGTATTCCTCTTGATGTCAGAACCAAAAGCACCCTGACTGGTGTTTACCAAAGACTCGTTCCCTGGGGGGCTGCAATCTTTAACCTGCATGTTTGTGAGCGCAGCCTCGAAGATATTGAACTGATTCACACGATTTTTCCCCAGCTTTATGTCTGGATAGCACCCGGCACCGGTAATATCATCGTGGCAGCACTAAAGCAGACAACCAGAATCAGTGATGAAGAGCTGACCAACCGCGCCCGCAAACTGGATAAACGACGTTTTGCTGGTTTTAAATATGACGAACTGTTGTCAGTGATTCGTCAGGGGCGTTATTTTGGTACAGATAGTCAGGCAAGACTGAGAAGTGAAGCGGCCAGAGATGGATAAAAATAACCCGGCTAAAAGCCGGGTTATCTGCAAGTATCAAACGTAATCAGAAGGACTTTCAGACTCGACTGTTAGTCAAGCAGCTCACGCCCTTTGCCTGCGGCAATTCTCAGTCGCAGTGCATTCAGCTTGATGAAACCAGCCGCATCCGCCTGATCATAGGCTCCGGCATCATCCTCAAAGGTCGCAATATTTTCATCAAACAGGGTGTCTTCCGATTCACGACCTACAACAATGACATTACCTTTATACAGCTTCAGTTTGACCCGGCCATTCACATTCTGCTGCGATTCATCAATCATCTGCTGCATCATCTTGCGCTCGGGAGACCACCAGTAGCCGTTGTAAATCAGCTTGGCGTAGCGTGGCATGAGTTCATCTTTCAGATGCGCCACTTCACGATCCAGGGTAATGGATTCAATCGCCCGGTGCGCTCTCAGCATAATGGTACCGCCGGGAGTTTCGTAACAACCACGGGATTTCATACCGACATAACGGTTCTCGACGATATCCAGTCGACCAATACCGTTGGCGCCACCGATCTTGTTCAGATATTCCAGTACGGTAGCCGGAGACATCGGTTCACCATCGATCTCGACGATATCCCCTTTACGGTAAGTCAGTTCAAGATAGGTGGCTTCGTCCGGGGCTTCTTCAGGAGAAACACTCCAGCGCCACATCTCTTCTTCCGGCTCATTCCAGGGATCTTCTAACATATCGCCTTCATAGGAGATATGAAGCAGGTTGGCGTCCATTGAGTAAGGCGACTTGCCTTTCTTCTTCTCGACTTCAATGCCGTGACGATCGCAATATTCCAGCAGTTTTTCCCGGGAATTCAGATCCCATTCCCGCCAGGGGGCAATCACCTGCACACCGGGCTTGAGCGCATAGGCACCCAGCTCGAAACGCACCTGGTCGTTACCCTTACCAGTCGCACCGTGAGAGATCGCATCAGCGCCAGTCTCATTGGCAATTTCAATCAACCGCTTGGTAATCAGCGGACGGGCAATGGAAGTACCGAGCAGGTATTCACCCTCATATACGGTATTGGCACGGAACATGGGATATACGAAGTCTCGGACAAACTCTTCTCGCAGATCCTCAATGTAAATTTCTCGAATGCCGAGAGCTTCAGCCTTGGCCCGTGCAGGCTCGACTTCTTCTCCCTGACCCAGGTCAGCAGTAAAGGTTACCACTTCGCAGTGGTAGGTATCTTCCAGCCATTTGGCAATGACAGAGGTGTCCAGACCGCCCGAGTAGGCCAGAACTACCTTGCTGATATCTCTCATTGAGGACTCCGGTACATCAATTTGGCAGGTTTCTGCCTTATTCTGCGCTACTGTATATTTATCTTATCGTAGCCATTATTTTTGTGAGCCCTATTTTAACCAGAAACCGCTATATATAAGCAAGAAAAAGCATAAAAACGAGCAATAAAAGAATTCATCATAAAGAATATTTATTCATTATCAGTAATTTAGCCCGGATTAAAACCTGTTATTTCGGGTTTTTATTCAGCACTTGTTTTCTGGTGCACAGGGTATAATTTTGGAGACTGATTCGGTACGATTCGTCGTCATTTTCTTATTCAGCAGCAGTCAGGCATTCGAATGAAAGAACAACTTACAATAATTCGCCCCGACGACTTTCATCTGCACCTGCGCCAGGGTGATATGCTGCGCCACACAGTGCCGGCAACGGCCCGTTGTTTCGGCCGCGCCATTATTATGCCTAACCTGAAGCCGCCGGTAATAAATGCAGGGCAAGCCGCCGAATACAAGGCTGATATTCTGGCTCACCGACCACAAGGTAGTCGCTTCGAACCCCTGATGACACTTTACCTGACCGACCGCACAACACCGGAGATGATCCGTGATGCCAAAGCCGGTGGTGATGTTATCGGGCTCAAATTATATCCTGCCGGTGCTACCACCAATTCCGATGCCGGTGTCACGGCACTGGAAAAAATCTATCCCGCATTGGAAGCGATGATTGAACAGCAACTGCCACTGCTGGTTCATGGTGAAGTGACGGATCCGGGCATTGATATTTTTGACCGGGAAAAACTGTTTATTGAACAGAAGCTGCTGCCGCTGGTAGAGCGTTACCCTGAATTGAAGGTTGTAATGGAACACATTACCACCAAGGATGCTGCAGATTTTGTACAGCAGGCGTCTGATAATATTGCAGCGACCATTACTCCGCAGCACCTCCTGTACAACCGCAACCATATGCTGGTTGGTGGTATTCGCCCTCACTTTTACTGCCTGCCGATTCTGAAGCGCAATATTCATCAGGATGCACTGCAGCAGGTTGCCATCAGTGGCAGCCCCAAATTCTTCCTGGGAACTGACTCCGCACCCCATGTAAAAGGTGCAAAAGAGTCAGCCTGCGGTTGTGCCGGATGTTTCTCTGCCTTCGGTGCTATAGAATTGTATGCCGAGCTGTTTGATCAGCTCGACGCGCTGGACAAACTGGAAGGTTTTGCCAGCCGTTTCGGTGCAGATTTTTATGGCCTGCCGTACAATGACGACACCATCACGTTAATCAGACAGGAACAGCCGGTTCCCGCCGAGATAGCTCTGGGCAATGATACGGTTGTTCCCCTGAAAGCGGGAGAGTCCCTTAGCTGGACTCTTGCCGAACCTACCTGAAGTATCTGCCAGTATTCAGGTCGTAAACAAGCGTCAGTGCTTTCATTATCAGGTAATGAAGGCACTGCACCATAGAGCAGCCAGACTGCAATTGTATTTAAGGGTTCCCTGTGAGCTATAACGAATATTCATCCGGAAGTCCGATTTCCCAGCGTTTCCGTGGTTTTCTGCCGGTTGTTGTCGATGTTGAAACCGGCGGTTTTAACAACAAGACGGATGCCCTGCTGGAAATTGCAGCTGTCACGCTTGATATGGACGACACCGGCTATATTCACCCGGACGAAACCATGCACTTTCATATCAAGCCGTTTGAAGGTGCCAACATTGATCAGGCCGCAATCGAGTTTATTGGTGTTGATCCGTTTCACCCGCTGCGAATCGCCACTGCAGAAAACGAAGCCATGCAAAGCATTTTTAAAATGGTTCGCAAGGCCGTGAAAAAGACCGGCTGTAACCGTGCCGTACTGGTCGGCCATAACGCCACTTTTGACCTTGGCTTTGTGAATGCGGCCGCTGAACGCTGTGACCTGAAGCGCAACCCGTTCCACCCGTTCTCCTGCTTTGATACGGCGACACTGGGTGGTCTGGCATACGGTCAAACTGTGCTGGCTCGTGCCTGTGATGCGGCCGGTATTGATTTTGACAAGAACGAAGCTCACTCCGCCCGCTATGATACCAACAAGACTGCAGATCTGTTCTGTGCCATTGTGAATCGCTGGAAAGAGTTGGGCGGCTGGATCGACTGACCCTCGGTATATCCTCCGCATATGCTATCCGGCCTGATGCTATCAGGTCGGATAATCACGCTGTCTTAACATAATTTTCAGGCCACTGATCCCATACCCGGGCAAAATTCACCGCAGCCATATCTGCAGATGATGAGTTCTCAAGTTTTGTCAGCTGCTTTTTGCAATCATGCAGGACAGCATTCACAGCAAAATCATCTCTTCTTTTCACCAGGTCAGTCATCAGTGTCTCTATCTTTGAGTGGATAGCCCGCAACTGCCTGTTCTCTGCAACACTCTCCGGCAAGGCGATAATAGCATCCTGCAACGTTGTCAGCTCCGCCCGCATATCATAGGCACAGCCCATAATTTGATTGATTTTTGCCGGCTGTAGCGATAACCGGCGCAGCTCGGAAGGACTGGCCTGAGCCATCCATGATGTACGTGCCCGCAGCGCTATAGCCTGCTTTTTTTCAGCCAGATTGCCACTTTTATCCATTCTGGCAACATCGTTATGATCAACGGGTTTGGGCCCCTGCTTTACCAGATCAATAGCAACCGCCATATTCAGGAACATTCGCAGACTGTTCAGATGCGGGTTGGAATAACCTGCCACATCAATCTGACGCAGCTTGGCTATCAGCGCCAAATCCCTTTTACCGAACGAAACCTGCTTGAATAGCGAGAACATCCAATCCTGTGCTGCCAGATCATCGCCGGGATTATCAGCTTTCAGTTCGGCTATGGCTTTCTGGATTTTCAGGGAAAAAGCTTCGATTGCATGGGGACTTTTGGCATCCAGCCTTTTCAGATCGCGCTTTAGCCGCTCGGGTTGTTGATGATAGCCAGGCAAGGCCTTCTTTTTTTGTTTCAGATCGGTAGGCTCTTGTCTCACCGGTTGGACATGCGTTCCCTCAGTACGAACAGGGCTCAGCTTTTTATTAAGGGCCTCTGCCGCCAGCTTTGCAGACATCTGGCGAATATATCCCTGACCGGGAACAGGTTGCACCGTAGTCTGACGCCCGGTCAACTTGCGATAGATTTTGCCAACAAAATGCCTGAACCCTCGCTGGCTGGATTGTTCTACCGGATGTTTCTGGACCTGTCGCCCCTGATGCCTTCCCAGCAGCACTCGCCCGGCTTCGCGGAAGTGTCCGACTTTTATTTCAGCCGCTGCCAGCCGGAACCTCTGCCCTATTTCCATAACGCTCTCTTTCTCAGACCCTGCTCTGTTTTATCGGCCACCAGCGCTGAAAAGTGTGTTATCAGGCTTGACATCAACAGCAACAATCCCTGATGGTTGCAGGCGCACAACAAAGTCATCCCATGCAGAAAGGTTCCCGTCAGAACGGGGATAGAAAGCCGGCTGTAGAGCAAATAATAAAAAGGCCCGGAATAATGAGCCAGAGATCGACCGTCGCGAATATATTTATCCAGGCCATTCTGGATGCGGCTGCAAGAAGAGGGTTAGACCGCCCTGCACTGCTGCGAAAGGCCGGCATTGATCAGGAAGTCCTCAGCAATCCGGAAATGCGACTGAGTGTTGATCAATACAGCAACCTGCTGCGGCTGGTGATCAACCAACTGGATGATGAGTTATTCGGACTGAGCTCACGCTCTATCAAGCCCGGCAGCTTTGCCATGATGTGTCATGCCACCATTCACTGCCAGAACCTGCGGCTGGCACTGGAACGGGCGGGTGCTTTTTACCGGCTGCTAACCGATAGTTTCAGATTTCGCCTGACCGAGCATGGGGATGAAGCCCGGATCAGGGCTATTTATGAGCCGGATGAGGCCCGTAACAGCCGTTTCAGCCTTGAGACTGTATTTGTCGTGGCTTTGCGCTGGGGCAGCTGGCTGATTGATCGGCATATCGCGCCGGACCAAATCCTGTTTACCTTTGACAAGCCGGATTACAAAAAAGAATACGAAGCGATATTTGCCTGCAATATGCAGTTCGGGCAGCAATATAATGAGCTGATTTTTCCCCGGCGCTACCTCGATATGCCGGTTGTGCAATCACCGGCAACTCTGGATCATTTTCTTGCTCTACTTCCCGGGCCCATGTTGCTGCGCTATCAGAACGATGACAGCACAACGGCACAGGTAAAACGGCTACTGGACGACGCTGACTGTATGGCTGCGGTAACACTGGATCAGCTGGCTATTCAGCTGCATACAACGCCTCAAACCTTACGTCGGCATCTGCGGGCAGAAGGCAGTTCATTCCGCTCAATTAAAGAGTCATTGCAAAGGGATAAAGCCATTTATCTGCTGACCCGACAACAGTATCCGATTCAGGAAGTCGCGCAGCATCTGGGCTTTTCCGAACCCAGCGCCTTTCATCGTGCATTCCGCAAATGGACCGATGAAACCCCGGCAAGTTGTATTGCCCGCTATCGGGCCAACAGTCGCAGAACCGGATAAGTCTGCTTATGCACTGCAGATATAAGGAACGATAGCAACTTGATCCAACACTCACAGTACTGGTAATGTTGGTGTCTGCATTATTCCACAGGGACAATCACAGGATTCCGGCCATGTTGTGTTGTGATCACATTAATGGTTTTGCCAGTCGCTGTCGTTTGCTGTCGACGGCCTGTAGTGATCACTCCTGTTGTCTCCCGACTCCCCGTCCCGTTCCTCCTGTAATTGTCCCGGACTTCAGTCAAACCTGAAGCATAGCCAAGAGAAAACACCTCAATGCGCACCGGTTCCAAAGTCTCCAGACATCTCTTCAAACAGCAGGATATCGC
This sequence comes from Spongorhabdus nitratireducens, assembly GCA_947387575.1. GTDB lineage: Bacteria > Pseudomonadota > Gammaproteobacteria > Pseudomonadales > Endozoicomonadaceae > CANDOC01. The sequence goes on along the minus strand of CANDOC010000006.1, from coordinate 142,429 downwards.
CAACGAGGAAACCCTGGACAGTCTGTTCCGCCGGGCCTGGGCCACACATCCACAACGTATTGCCCTGGCAGACCCTCCGGATCGGGCCAACTTTACAACCGGCCACCCTCTTCGCCTCAGCTATCAGCAAGTAGAAGACAGAGTTCGCTGGACTGCAGCCCGGTTGGTCGAAACCGGCATTGGTAATCACGATATCGTACTGACTCAACTGCCGAATATTGCCGAGTATGTAATCCTCTATCTGGCAATCGCTCGTATTGGGGGAGTTATCGCTCCAGTACCGCTCAACATCGAGACAGAAGAACTCAATAAGGCCGCCGCTTATACCCGTCCAAAAGCCTATATTGGCACGGTATATAACGGGGTTCATTTGTGCGAAGCTGCACGTCAGGAATTGCCGGACTTTTGCCGTATTTTATCCCTGAGTGAAGAGAAAGAATCCGATATCGAGTTTCTTGATACCTCGACCGAGTGGACAGAGCAGGAATACAAAAGCCTGATTCGTCACATGGAGTACACCGATCCTCAACCCGGAGATATGTTTTCTGTACTCTATGGCCATGGTGAATTCCACCACTACAGCCATGGCGACTGGCTGCATGCAGCCTCGCTGATCTATATCAGTGCCGGCCTGCCGGAAGACGGTACGCTGCTATGTCCGGTTTCGCTCGACAGCACTGCGGGTATTGGTGTGTATCTGTACAACTGGCTGATGGGTTCAGCCCGATTGGTGCTGCATCAGTCACAGGATGCCGAGCAGTTTATTACCCAGATTATCTGCGAACATGCCGACTATGCACTGGCTCCGCCGGCACTGTCTTCTTCACTGGCCTCTCACTCCGGTATATCCAAAAGTGATGAAACATCGACTGTAGCTGAATCCCAGCCACTTCACAGCTGTGATATTTCGACACCGTCAGAAAACCAGGTGTGCTCATTGCAAGATATCACTCAGTTTCTGACCCATCAGATGCAGGAACCTGCACTGAAAGCGGAACAATCACTGCTGAAATTTCACTACTAACCCCTATCAGATCTAGTAGCTGATATCAGCTGCCAAAAACCGCATGCTTAAACATGCGGTTTTTTTTATTTGCGTACAACATATTGTCAATCAGGATGACATATTAGGTCATTGCGACCCACAGCCAATCCGTTAGCCTGACCGGGTACTTAACAGCGTTGTCGATGACTCCATAATAAGAACGACAACTTATGCATAAACCATCAACAGGATACCTGCATGATGAGCGAGGCGCTGATTTTTGATGCCATTCGAACTCCCCGTGGCCGGGGCAAAAAGAATGGCGCCCTGCACGAAGTCAAACCGATTACTCTGCTGGCTGACCTGCTGAATTCTCTCCGTGACCGTAACAATCTGGACACCTCTGAAGTTGACGACATTGTTCTTGGATGCGTAACCCCGGTAGGCGACCAGGGTGCTGATATTGCCAAAACTGCAGCACTGGCTGCTGGCTGGGATGATGATGTGGCCGGTGTCACCCTGAGCCGTTTCTGTGCTTCCGGTGCCGAAGCCGTAAACCTTGCAGCCATGAAGGTGCGTTCCGGCTGGGAACAGTTGGTCGTTGCCGGCGGCGTCGAATCCATGTCCCGCATTCCTATGGGTAGCGACGGTGGTGCCTGGGCCATGGATCCTGAAACCAGTCTGGATACCGGCTTCATGCCACAAGGTATTGGTGCTGACCTGATTGCCACACTGGAAGGTTTTGATCGTGAGTCGGTTGACCGCTTTGCTGCTGAATCACATCAGAAAGCTGCGGCTGCATGGGCTGCCGGCAAACACAAAAACTCGGTTATCCCGGTGAAAGATCGCAATGGCATTGAAATTCTGTCACACGACGAACTGATTCGCCCTGACAGTTCTGCAGAAACACTGGGTGTCCTGAAACCTTCTTTTGCCATGATGGGTGGTCTCGGCTTTGATGGCGTGGCACGTGAAAAATATCCCCATGTTGAGTCCATTGAGCATGTTCATACTCCCGGCAACTCTTCCGGTATTGTCGACGGTGCCGCGCTGCTGCTGATTGGTAGTGAAGATGCTGGTAAAAAGCTGGGCATGAAGCCTCGTGCCCGAGTGGTATCCACCGCAGTATGCGGCACCGACCCGACAATTATGCTGACCGGTCCGGCTCCGGCTGCCCGCAAGGCATTGAAGGTTGCCGGCCTGAGTTTTGATGATATTGATCTGTTTGAGGTCAACGAAGCTTTTGCATCGGTTGTGATGCGATTCCAGAAGGAAACCGGTGTTCCGTTCGAGAAAATCAATGTTAATGGCGGCTCTATCGCTATGGGCCATCCGCTGGGTGCCACCGGTGCAATGCTGATAGGCACGCTGCTGGACGAGCTGGAAGCACGGGAGCAGCGTTACGGTCTGGTTACCCTGTGTGTCGGCGGCGGCATGGGCATTGCCACCATTATTGAGCGGATTTAAGGGAGCTGACCGATGACTTCTATTACCTATCAGAAAGACGACAAAGGCATTGTCCAGCTGATTATGGACAATCCTGACGGTTCAGCCAATGTAATGAACCAGTCATTCCAGGCCGATTTTAAAGCAGCTGTGGCGCGCGTCGTTGCAGAGCAGGACAGTGTGACCGGCATTATTCTGCGCTCCGCCAAGAAGACCTTCTTTGCCGGAGGTGATCTGAATGAAATCATTCAGGTCGGCCCTGAACGGGCAAGCGAGTTCTTTAATGAAGTGGAATCCATGAAGGCCGATATGCGCCAACTGGAAACCCTGGGCAAACCACTGGTTGCTGCAATCAATGGCGCAGCCCTCGGTGGTGGCTGGGAGCTGGCGTTGATGTGTCATCACCGGATTGCCCTGAATGACCCGCGGATCAAAATGGGACTGCCGGAAGTGACGTTGGGTCTGTTGCCCGGTGCCGGTGGTATTGCTCGCACAGTTCGTCTGTTGGGCATTGAAGCTTCGCTGCCGCTGTTGATGGAAGGTAAACAGCTGAATCCGGCCAAAGCGCAGAAAGCCGGACTGGTTGGTGATCTGGCAGAATCACAGGACGAACTACTGACTAAAGCACTGGCCTGGGTCGAGGCTCACACCGAATCTACCCAGCCTTATGACCAGAAAGGCTATCGTATTCCGGGTGGTACACCCTCCAACCCGAAACTGGCACCCAAGCTTTCCGTTGCGCCGGCCATGCTGAAAGAAAAAACCAAGGGCTGCTACCCGGCTCCGGAAGCCATTCTCAGTGCCGCCGTTGAAGGTGCCCAGGTCGATTTCGATACCGCTTGCCGAATTGAAACCCGCTACTTTGTTGAACTGGTAACCGGCAAGGTTTCCAAGAATATGATCAACACCTTCTGGTTCCAGTTGAATGAAATCAAGGCCGGTGCTGCACGTCCGAAAGCCTTTGAACGAAAAGCCTGCAAAAAAGTGGGTGTGCTGGGTGCCGGGATGATGGGCGCCGGTATTGCCTGGTCCTGTGCATCACGCGGTATTGAAGTCGTACTGAAAGATGTCAGTCTCGAAGCCGCCGAGAAGGGTAAAAGCTATAGCGCCGGATTACTGCACAAGCGACTGGCGCGCGGGCGTACGACTCAGGAGCAATCAGAACAGATTTTGAGCCGAATCCATCCAACCAGTGAAGCAGCTGACCTAGCCGGTTGTGATTTAGTGATTGAAGCAGTTTTTGAAGATCGCAAGCTGAAAGCCAAGGTCACTAAAGAAGCAGAAAACCAGCTGGCTGAAACAGCTGTATTTGCTTCCAATACATCGACCCTGCCCATTACCGGACTGGCAACAGCCAGTGAACGGCCGGCCAACTTTATCGGTCTGCACTTCTTCTCGCCGGTCGACAAAATGCCACTGGTTGAAATTATTCGTGGTGAACAAACTTCGGATGAAACACTGGCTCTGGCTTACGACTTTGTATTGCAGATCAATAAAACCCCCATTGTCGTTAATGACAGCCGGGGCTTCTTTACCTCACGTGTATTCGGCACCTTTGTAAATGAAGGTGTTGCCATGCTGGGCGAAGGTGTACCTGCAGCAGCCATTGAAAATGCAGCACTGCTGGCGGGTATGCCCGTAGGGCCACTGGCTGTTACCGATGAAGTCACCCTGAGCCTGACGGCCAAGATCCGTCGTCAATCCATGCTGGATGCTGAGGCAGAGGGACGTGAATATAAAGGACACCCTGCTGATGTTGTCATGGATCAGATGCTGGAGCTGGAGCGTCCCGGGAAATCCAGCGGTCAGGGCTTCTACGATTATTCAGCGCAAGGCAAAAAACTATGGCCGGGACTGAAGCAACAGTTTGGTGGTGAAAACCTGCTGCCGCTGAAGGACCTGAAAGAACGCCTGTTGTTTATTCAAGCCGTTGAAACCGCACGCTGTCTGGAAGAAAACGTGCTGACCAGCATTCGTGATGCCAATATCGGCTCTATTTTCGGTATCGGTTTTGCTGGCTGGAGCGGTGGCGCACTGCAGTATATCAACCAGTACGGTGTCGCCAAATTTGTTAGTCGGGCTGATGAACTGGCTGAAGCCTACGGCGACCGCTTTACTCCACCGAAGCTATTGCGTGATATGGCTGCTGAAAATAAACAGTTTAAAGACAACTAAGTCAGCAGTATTTATTTTGTATTAACAACATCAAGCCTGTCTGTATTACAGACAGGCTTTTTAAATAGAAAGTCAGGGGGATTTTGTTTTGGCAGGACCACTTGAAGGACTGAAGATACTCGACTTTTCCACATTATTACCTGGCCCCTGGGCCACCATGATAATGGCTGATATGGGCGCCGATGTACTGCGACTGGAGGCCATCAAGCGTCCCGACCTGATGCGTACATTGCCACCTTTCGTTGCAAAAAACATCTCTGCAACTCATGCAACCGTTAATCGTAACAAACGCTCACTGGCCATTGATCTGAAACAGCCGGAAGCCATCAAAATCGTTAAAAAGCTGGTCAAGGAATACGACGTTGTAGTTGAACAATTCCGCCCCGGTGTCATGAAACGACTGGGGCTGGACTATGACACGCTTAAAGCCGAAAACCCGCAACTGATTTATTGCTCTATCACCGGCTATGGCCAGACAGGGCCATTAAAGGACCGGGCCGGGCATGATATCAACTATCTGGCACTTTCCGGACTGGCCAGCCATACCGGCCGTAAAGACAGTGGCCCTGTACCTCCCGGTGTGCAGGTAGCTGATATCGCCGGTGGTTCCCACCATGCAGTAATGGGTATTTTGGCAGCACTTTATCAACGCCAGGCTTCCGGGGTTGGTCAGTATATTGATATCAGTATGGCTGATGCAGCACTGGCACTTAACGGACTGAACGGTGCGACCTATCTTTCCGGTGCTGAAGAGCCGGGATATGAAACAGAAACCCTGAATGGTGGTTTGTTTTACGATTTTTATCGCACATCAGATAACCAATATATCTCGATTGGTAGTCTTGAGCCCCAGTTTGCTATCGGACTGTTTCAGGCACTAGGTCATCCGGAATGGGCTGCTCGGGCGGCAGATTTTTCAGCAGAAAACCAGCAACAGCTGAAACAGGATATTCAGCAGGTTATCGGTAATCAGACTCGTGACTATTGGGCTGATTTATTTGGTGCAGCGGATTTCTGTGTCGAGCCGGTATTGTCCCTTGGCGAAGCCACTGAACATGAGCATTTTCAGGCACGGGAAATGGTTGTTGATGTCCCGCTGAATGATGGTTCACTACAACAGCTCGCCCACCCGATCAAATACTCCTCCAGTCAACCGGAGTATCGTTCTGCCGGGGCAAAGCTGGGAGAACACACCGCGGCAACACTTGAGCAGGCGGGATTCAGTGCCGCAGATATTGATAGCCTCTATCAGCAAGGTATCGTCGCCTGAATCATCGTAAAACAGCTCCGGAGCCTGTCCGGAGCTACTCTTCTTACAACATCACCTTTTTGATACTTACAAAAGTCACGGCGTACTCTCTACAAGCTGTGCAGCCGTCAGCTTTTGCAGAATATCTTTGCGGCCAAATACCCGGGCAAACGCTTCTGCCGTCTGACCAGCATTGTTTTCATGTTTCAGGTTACAGTCGCTTTTCATCAGACGATAAGCCATACCCAGCTCTCCCCTGAAAATGGCAGCCATCAGGGCTGTATTTCCCCGGTTATCCTGCACACAGGGATTAGCATCATATTGCAGCAACTTATCAAAGGCATCCTGTTGCCCGTGGTAAGTCGCCACCATTAAAGCGGTGTAGCCCTTTTGGTTCTGGATATCAATCGGGAACCCTTCTGAAACAAAGGTTTCGATTAACACAGCGTCGTTGGTTCGAGCCGCAGCAAAGAAGTAGTCTGTTAATACTTTGGCATCGTTTGAGTTCGAGTTGGATTCAGAAACGGCCTGAGCATTTCCGATAACAAATACAAGACAGCAGCAGATAAAAGAAATCCAGCGCATAAAATCACCAGAAAAGTGTGAACAGCGGCAAAGTACCGCTGCTCTTATGGGTTATCGGGACTGATTTATCGAGACAAGTTTATCGAGACAAAGCTACAACTGTTTTCAAATTACCATTGACGGCTTTGGTCAAGCGCTCGCCAAAGCCTTTGTCCGCCTGATAGAAGTGACTGAGCATTTGGTGTTTCACTTCACTGTTTTTAACCTGTCCAAGATCACCCGCCAGATTACTGATCAGATTGGCCTGCTCCTGAGCACTGAAGCTTCGGTAAAGATCCCCGGCCTGGGCAAAGGGTAACTGTTTGGAGATCGCGGCCTGTTGATAGCTACCGCTCAAAGGCAGCTCACTGTAACGGCCCTCGTTGCTTTCAGGCCGAGGATCCTGCCGGCTTGGCTGGTAATTTACATCTGACTTTTGATTGCCCTGATTACCAGCCCCATCCTGATTCCAGTTATTGACTTCAACCCGCGGACGGTTAACCGGAATTTGCTGATGGTTGGCTCCCAGACGGTAAAGCTGGGTGTCTGAGTAAGAAAACACCCGCCCTTGCAGCAACCGGTCTTCAGAAGGTTCTATACCGGGCACAATATTGGCCGGCGCAAATGCAGACTGTTCGGTTTCCTGAAAGAAATTATCCGGCACCCGGTTCAGCGTCATGGTGCCCACTTTGACTTCTTTGATATCCGGCCAGACTTTGGTGGCATCCAGTGGATTAAAATCAAAATCATCCAGCTGTGAAGGCTTCAGCACTTTAATATACAGATCCCATTGCGGATAGTTACCTGCGGCTATTGCCTTGTACATATCCCGGGTAGCATGACTAAAGTCTTTGGACTGAACCTTTGCAGCCTCTTGCGCTGTCAGGTTTTGAACACCCTGACGTGATTTCCAGTGAAACTTCACATAGGAAACATCACCACCGGCATCAACAAACTTATAGGCATGCACACCAAAGCCGTCCATCTGCCGCAGATTGGCCGGCGTCCCATAATCGGAATACACCCAGGTCAACATATGGGTTGATTCGGGAATATGACTGAAAAAGTCAAAGAAACGGTTGGGATCCTGCTGATTTGTCACTGGAGAGGGTTTCAATGAGTGAACCATATCCGGAAATTTAATTGCGTCACGAATAAAGAACACCGGCAGGTTGTTGCCGACCAGATCCCAGTTACCTTCACGGGTATAAAACTTGGTAGCAAACCCTCTGGGATCCCGCAGCGTTTCCGGAGAACCCTTGCTATGAATAACGGTTGAGAAACGCACAAACACCGGTGTTTCTTCACCTTTGTGAAAGACTTTGGCACGGGTTAAATCAGAGATATCCCGCGAGGCCTTGAATTCACCGTAAACGCCAGTCCCCCGGGCATGAACCACACGTTCAGGGATGCGCTCTCTGGCAAAGCGTTGCAGCTTCTGGATTAAATGAACATCCTGCAGAAAAACCGCACCGTTTTCACCGGCGGTATAGGAGTTTTGATTATCACCCACCACAGCACCGTTATCTTTAGTGAGAGGAGAAGCCAGTACGCTATTGGAAATGGCGAAAGCCAGCAGGGTATTGCGAGCAAATCGATACATGAGAAAGTCCTCTATTGTTTTTGCTTGCTGTTTCCATCAGCTTTTTGTTTTCCACCTGATTACATTGTTCTTGTTCTGAAATAATCAGGCTGCTTGTTGTGCGGAGATACTGCTAACCGCCTCACTAGCGATTTGAGCAAGTTGTTATTTAAGGCAGAAGTTAAATTTTCTTATTTCTCTGATAGCTATTACCTATCAAAAGAAGCAATCTAATTAAATGATGTTGATTTCGTTGGCTTTTTTGTGTGGGGAAAACAATGTTATTGCATGATCAATAACAATTAGACGAGAAAAAAAACTGTAAATTTTGTCGCGCCACAGGGCTGTGGCGCTTCGAATAACGACACAGATATCAGGCTTTCAACGCCCTTCTGATCTTGTATTCAATACTTTCCGGTTTCACCGTTGGCGCAAAACGTTCTATTACCTTACCGTCGCGACCTACCAGAAACTTGGTGAAGTTCCATTTGATTTTCTGGGTACCCAGAATGCCTCGCGCTTCCTTCTTCAGTTCCTGATACAGAGGTGCAGCGTTATCGCCATTTACCTCAATTTTTTCAAATACCGGAAAGGTCACACCGTAGTTTTTTTCACAGAAGGCGGCAATTTCATCGCTGCTCCCCTTCTCCTGCTCACCAAACTGGTTGCAGGGAAAGCCCAAGACCACCAGCCCCTGATCCTGATATTTTTCATAGACTGCTTCCAACCCCTTGTACTGGGGTGTAAAGCCACAGTTGCTGGCGGTATTTACGATCAGTAATACCTTGCCACGGTACGCTTCCAGCGATTGCATCTGACCATTCAGCAACGGCATCTCATGCTTAAGAATATCTGCTGACATCAATTCCCCCTCATTAATACAACAGCTAGATTCAGGCATTCTATGCACAAATACTTACATTGCACAGCATTCATTAACAATCAGCCGCGGGTAGCAGGCATCGCATCGAAGTTCAGTTATGTTACAGTGGCAGGGTTAGAACACTCTTTTATATGACCAGAGAGCCCTTGATGAATCTCAGAAAACTGGCCCTCGCCGGCCTGATGGCGGTTGTCGTTTCCCCGACCATGGCCACGACTGGCGATCTTTTCAATACTGACCAGAAAGAAGAAATCCAGAATATCGTAAGGGAATATCTGCTGGAAAATCCGGAAGTGCTGCTGGATGTATCCCGCGCACTGGAAGCCAAGCAGAAGCTGGCACAACTGCAGAACGACAAGCTGATTATTGCCGAAAATGCCGACGCCCTGTTCAACAGCCCGGCTGATCCGGTCGGTGGCAACCCGAAAGGCACCATTACTCTGGTTGAGTTCCTGGATTACAACTGCGGCTACTGCAAGCGTGCACGTCCGCTGGTTGAGCACCTGGTCGCAAACAACAGTGACCTGCGGGTAGTTTACAAGGAACTGCCGATTCTGAGTGAAGGTTCAGTCTACGCCAGCCAGGCGGCAATGGCTGTAAACCAGCTATGGCCGGAACAATACACCCCGTTCCATGAAGCCCTGATGTCCGAGCGTGGTGTTGATGCCGCCAAGGTCAAAGCCGTTGCTGAACAACTGAAGCTGGACTGGGACAAGCTGGAAGCAGCGCTGCAAAGCGAATCCGTCAAGCAGGCCCTCAATGCCAACCATCGACTGGCCTCTGAACTGGGTATTTCCGGTACCCCGGCCTTTATTATGGGTAGCCAGATTGTACGCGGCATGAACCCGCAGGCGCTGCAGCAAGCATTGGAAGAGGCTCGGGAAGCGCTCTAACCAAAAATCAGGTATTATTGCCTGCAGAACCTCTTCACAACGGCCATATCAGATGGCCGTTGTTGTTTTCTTCAACATCAGAAGTGACATTCTCCATGCAAGTTCTGCACACCATGATCCGGGTCGGCAACCTGGAAACCTCTATCGACTTCTACACCCGCATTCTGGGCATGAAGCTGCTGCGCCAATCCACCAATGAAGAATACAAGTACACCCTCGCCTTTGTCGGCTACGGCGACGAAAGCGAAGGCAGCGCGGTTATCGAACTGACTTACAACTGGGGCACCGAGTCCTACGACCACGGCAATGCTTTTGGCCATATCGCACTGGGTATGGAAGATATTTACGCAGCTTGCGACAAGATTCGTGAAGCCGGTGGCCAGATCTCCCGCGAGCCGGGTCCGGTTCTGGGTGGTAACACCGAGATCGCGTTTGTGACTGACCCGGATGGTTACAAGATTGAGTTGATTCAGATGGCTTCTGCTGAGGCTGGGTTGGGGAACTAAATACTACTTTTTCTGTTGTCGCAGCCTAGAGATATACGGGCTGCGATATATCATCAATTTGCCGTTTATTCCCGCACAGCATCCTGGTAGCCTGGTCACTTTATTACAACCAAGCAATAGCCATGTCTAAAGACTGGACTTCAGAAGAGCTGACAGCAATTGTTGCCGACTATTTCTCCATGTTAGCTCAAGAGTTGGCTGGCAAAAAATACAATAAAACCCAGCACCGCCGTACTCTTTTGACAAAAATCCCTCTAAGATCATCGGGCTCAATAGAGTTTAAGCATCAAAACATCAGCGCCGTACTCCATCAACTTAATTTGCCCTCTATAAGTGGATATAAACCGCTTCACAACTTTCAGGGAAGCTTGGTTGGTGCCGTAGAAGCCTGGCTGGAGGCTAATCCAGATCTTCTTCACATCATTAAATCTGATGTTCAGCTCAAGGTTTCATCACGTGTAACTGCCGATTTCAAAACATGGTTGGATATGCCGCCACCCATTCAGCCTCCCAAACAGGTGACAGTTTTCAACCGGAAAGTGACTAAAATTTCTGCAGTAAACTGGCTTGCAAAAGAAGCTGCAAATCAAAGCCTTGGGCTTGCAGGAGAACAACTAGTTCTAGAATATGAAGACCAACGCTTGAGAGGCCTTGGAAAGAAAAAGCTGGCAGAAAAAATTGAACATACCTCTAAAGAGATTGGAGATGGTACCGGTTTCGATATTTTATCTTTTAATCAATCAGGTGAACCGAGACATATCGAAGTTAAAACCACACGCTACGGAAAAAACACTCCATTTTGGCTATCTGCAAATGAGTTGAGCTTTTCAGAAAGTAATCCTGAAAGCTACTATCTATACCGTGTCTACAACTTCAGATGCACCCCTAAGCTTTTTATGCTAGACGGATTAATAACTGATCATTGTCAGTTGAAAGCACAGCAGTATATGGCTACTTTCTAAATTTGGATTTTAGCTCGATAGTCATTGAGTCATCAGCCAAGTTTATTATTCCCGTTTGAACTGCACTGAATTACCCAATGAGAGATTTTGACGAAATTATAAATGACAACCCTCTTGTAGCAGCCCCAATAGGCGATGATTCTAATGAAATAGACGGTCGTGACTTCAGCTCTGGAGCTGGACACACCCTGAGGACTGGATAGCACTTCAATCAATGCACCCTGCCCAAGTGTGGACAGTCCTGGATTGTGATGGGGAGCTATTTGTTTGTAACGGCATACACTATGTGAATCGCCTTTATTATCTGGTGACTGAAAAACCACATGAAGGCGATGAAATGGAAGATTTTACATGGTGACACCAAGTTTTATGGCACCAGGTTAGCGGAATTGCATCAAGAAAGGAGTCGTCACTCATCAACCATTTCAAGAAGCGAATCGAAGCTCCAAACATAGATACACACCAGCATTTCATTGATCACTTTTTTCTCTTCAGACGACGCTTTTTGGAAAATTTCTTTCATCAGCTCCGATTGATGTTTGCTATCTTCAGTATCATTACTGGCTTCTTCGATAATTTTCTCAATAAGGTTCATAGCTCAGCTCTTACTCAGAAATCTAAATACTGAGCAAACTTTAGGCTTCAGGGCTGTTTTGCGCACCCAGGAAGTCAAGCCCCCCCATCACCCACCAAGCTTAGATCAACCCAGCACATTTCAAGCGTAACGAGCACCATAACCCATCGTTTTCAGAAAAGATAAATAATGAAAGTTAAAGAAAAAAGCCTGCTAATGCAGGCTTTTATTTTATTGCGCAAACAGATCCGCAGGAATCAGAGCTTCATAATGATCCCGTCGTTGCAAAATGACGATGCGCTGTCCTTCAGCAAAAACACCGGGTTTGAATCCCTGCGTATCGTCACAATGGTGATCCCATTGAGGATGGCTGGACTCAAAGCACAAACTAATAGGTCTGATAGAATTCAGCATTTGCATTTCAAGGTCTGTTGCCCAGACACCCGGTTGAGCCTGATATAACAGGAAAGCGTCGATCGGGTTAAGATTGTGATGACATATAGAAAACTCAAATACCTCTTGCTGACAATGGTATAGAGTAGGAAATGCTTCTGCTGTTCGACAGGCATCATCAAGCCGTTCCTCTAGCATACTTTGTCGCTTCAGAAAGACAGCATAGGTACGAAAGTACTGCGCCAGAGCCTCAAGCCGCTGTTCTTTTCCACCCCACGCTGGTACCTCACCTCCAGGTGTCCTCATCATTACCCACTGGTCAGGCATAATCATCTGATGCAAGTGAGCAATGGTAGGATCGTCATTAAGTTCCAGAAGGAAGCCGACCAGATCATCGGTTGTATCATGCAGACCTACAGTGAACACATCCGGAGTTGCCATGAACTCACGAAAATCTGTTCGGCCTGTCAGCAAGGTTTCTATTTCATCCTGGATAGCCTGGGGATTTCTGCCTGTAACAACATCCGCGACCAGAGCATGCAGCCAGCCTGACAAGTAGGCCAGATACAGACAATTTCCTCCTGAACGCATCACCTGAAGATAGTATTTATCACTATGATACCGGCCCTGCTCTGTACGAATGACCTCATCAAATCTATAGAGATAAGACATGGCAGAGGGTCTCAGATTATCGTCATAAGCCCGAACAAAATCCCCGATATTATTGGTATCAGCTTGTGCTACAGGCGCGGGAGCCGGAAGTTCATGCTGTAAATCTGAAAGCATAATCGGCTGAACCGCTGGTGTTCCAAATCCAAGCGCCTGCAGTTCAGGTAAAACCTGATCAAGTGTTTTAACTTTACACGCAAAGTCTGTGGCCAGCTTATTATCAATAGCAGCAACATAGACCGCAAACTGCTCAGGGGAAAACTGCTGTGGATATTTTTGCATCAACGCGAGGTACAGTCTGACCTTATGCTTGAAGTAGTTTTTGGTAAAAGCCGTTGCTGAAATATCGCACGGATTAATACCATTGAACATCAAGTGAGCATTTGCAGTCGCGCCCTGATACTCATTCCATGCTGTCTCGCCCTTCACAATATCAACCAATGTTGCAATATTTTCTGAACTGGTCGTTGTGATATCAGGTATCAGGACCTCTCTATGCTGAGCGATACACTCCAAGGGTTGTATGACTACTGGTGGCTGAACCTCCGCAGGAGTTGAAACAGGTACTACATGAACAGGAGGTACAGAATCGACCATTGCTCCAATAACTGATACGTCCGGCTGAGACAGTTCAGAGCTGATACATTGCCCAATAAAAGAGTTTACTGAAGACGTGTTGCTGCAACTGTCATTATAAACGGCTGATGTTTCAATACTCCTTTCTAACGCAATAGAGTCCGCACCCAAGGAATACTCCCTTGGAGGCATACAACTAACACCCGGGCTACTGAACGGAGCCTTTCTGATCTCAGTTGGAGTTAAACCAAGAATAGAAGCCAGAACCATATCGCAGGAGCTTCTCGCCTCTACATTTATCATGACATCAAACATATTCAGCGCAGTACAGGTCTGACACTCAACCATCATTGCACGGGACAGTACCCATAACAGCCTGTATTCCAACTTGTGCTCCAACGATGGATCAAGAACATCAACAATGGTGATCGGTTTTCCAACAGGAAAACGGCTGTGATCATTAATATCATTAAAGTTAAACCAGTTGCGCAATGTTCTTATATCGATCAAGGATACTTGCGTCACTTCATGCAATGCCTGGCTCGAGGCATCAACGGGGAGCAATGACTGAGCTTCCTTAACTTGCTGTTCTAACTGGTTAGGGTCAAATAGTTTTGGAAAACGATACTGTGGGTTTGGCTCGTGTATTTGATCTGGGGAAAGAAAAAACAGGCCTCGGCACGTTTCATCACCCGTGATATAAACCGTATGATCATCATAGGTATAGCTGCGATTAAGATTTGTAAGATCCTCAAGGTTTAAACTGATCTTTAATTCTTCCAGCACTTCCCGGGCAGCAGTGTTTACATGGAACTGGTCTGCTGGCTGCAGAACCCCACCAGGCAGGCGCCATAATCCCTGATGCTGGTCATACACCATCACAACCTTGAGTTCCGGATCATGAGAAATCGGGTCGAGTCGAGTTGTCAGCATTAATACTGAGGCTCCAGGAGGACCCGCTGCAGCTGATATAGAGATAAGCAATAACAAGCAAAACAAACCACGTCTGAGCATCAGAACCTCCTTGTCCAAGCAACATCAAGTGTATTGACAGTTGTCCAGACTAAATCACAGGAGAAAATGAATAAATCAGACATTAGTAGTATTCATGGGTTTTATTGTATGTAGTACAGGGATTACTTCTGGTTAAGAGCCTGAAATAAACATTTTTTTAGGGATTAGTACATCAAAATGATTTTTTTGATGAAAAATCACAATATCACTACCTTCAGGATACATTCCCGGCTTAAACCCCTGCCGGGTTTCACAGTGCGCATCCCAGGCTTCATGACATTCGTGATAACATAAGCTGAATGGTCTGATGTTATACAACATCTGCATTTCAAGATCTGTGGCCCACACTCCGGACTGTGACTGAAAATACCAGAACTGGTCAATCGGATTTAAATTCAGGTCTTCATAATATTCTGCAAAATTTTTTACTGCACCAGCGCACTGATAGTATTCTGGATAAAAACCTGCTGTTAACATCACGCTATGCCGATCAGGCTCATTAAGCATATCCTGACGCCGAAGAAATACAGCATAATTTCTGAAATAGCGCACTAAAGGTTCTAAAACCTTTTCTTTCCCACCCCAGGCCCATTCTGTTTTACGGTCTAACCTGATCTGCACGAAATGGTCAGGCATAATCATTTGATGCAAATGACTCATTGTTGGAACCTGATTTAACTCCAGCAAAAATGCTACAAAAGCATCTGTTGTATCTTCCAGCCCAACAGCTTGAGAGTTAGGCTCTACAAGATATTGGCGAAACTCTGACCTTTCATTAATTAATTTACCAATTTCATCTTCAATTGCTAAAGGATTACGCCCTGAAGCAACATCATAAACCAATGCGTGTAGCCATCCGGATAAATAAGCTAGATAAAGGCAATTACCACCGGGAAAAACATTTTGAAAATAATACTCATCATTATGAAAGATGGCTTGGCGCGACTGAAAAACATCTATTAAACTATAAAAATCAGAAAAAGCTGAAGGAATAATCCTGTAATCAAAAACTCTTGTTTTTACTCCAGTTGAGTAATCAGAGCATGCTCCTCCAGTGCCCGAGGTAGCTCTTTTCTTTCTAATGTTCTTTTTAGGTGCACCCAGTACTTTGTCTTGTGAAACCCTGAACTGTGTAGCAAGGACTTTATCAACAGTTTTTCTGGTTTTATCATCAGACATAAGGTCCAGCATGCATAAAGCACTACAGGCAGGACTTTCAATCATAAAGGCTTGAGACAATACCCATAGAAACTGATAATCCAGCTTGTATTTTTTTGCAGGGTTGTCCTGGTCAACAATTATGACAGGTTGACCAACCGGGTATAGGCGGGAATCTTGTAAATTATTAGTCATTATCCAGCGGTGTATTTTTTTCACCTCCACAAGGCAGACTTGTTTTATTTCATGTAACTCATGATTTGCTGCATTCATAGGAAAGCGCGCTTGTGCCTGTTTTATTCGTCGATCCAGGCTCAATTTTTCAAACTTTTCCGGAAACAGGTAATCCGGATCAGGAGTATGCACACCATCAAGAAAGAACAATCCATGGCAGGTATCATCTCCTACGACATAGACAGTGTGATCGTCATATGTATAAGTTCGGTTCAGGTTAGTCAGGTCTTTGACATTGAAATTCAGCTTTAACTCTTCAAGCATTTCACGTGCAGCAGTATTTACATGAACACCATCGGCAGGCTTCATTACACCACCAGGAAGACGAAGCGCTTTCTGATTGACGTCATATGCCATAACAACCATCAGCTCTTTTTCCTGTGAGACAGGGTTGAGCCGGGTCGTCAGCATAAAAACAGATGCTCCAGGTGGAGAACCTGAAGCATATACTGAAACAAGCATTATCAGACAAAACAAACTACGCCTGATCACGTGTTACCTCCCTGTTTTATTCTTAGGCTGAAGTGAGTATTTGTCACAAAACAATTTAAATCTGCAATTTATTGAGACGCAAGTTTAAATTATTAGTCGTCATCCTCATCTTCATCATCATCTTCATACTCTACTTTTGGAGCCTTACTAATTTCTTCATAAGTCGTGCTAAAATAACCTGCCAGTACACTATCAAGGTAAGCTCTTTGTTCTGAAGGTGTTATCAGTTCCAACATACATTGAGCTGAACACCCTGAGCTTTCTAGCATTGTTGAATGAATCAAATCATATAAGGCGTAATAATCAATCTTGTGTGTTGCAGTCGGATCATATTCTGTTGGAAAGTCAATAGGGTTACCTATAGGAAACTCTCCACTGCTGGCAATATCGTTTGTCTTCAGCCAAGTTAGAATTCGACCTATTTCTACCAATACTACTTGTTTAACTGCATGCAACTCTGGAGAAGCAGGTGACTCTAAAGCTTGTACTGTTTGTATTGACTCTTCAATTTTCTCACTTATAAATGTAGCGGGATAAACATAGCCTTGAATGGGTACTTTTTTTCCATCAAGAAAAAATAAACCTCGACAGGTCTCATCACCAACGGCATAAACTGTATGGGTGCCATCGGTATAGCTACGATTTAAATTCGTTATATCATTGAAGCTAAAATCAAGCTTCAACTCTTCTCTCACTTTACGAATGGCCGTATTGAAATGATATCCACCATCCTCTGCCTTCATGCTCCCGCCAGGCAGGCGCCAAACTTTTTTATTTTCATCGTAAACCAGAACTACCATTAAATCTGTTTTATTCTCCTCCACGTCTATTCGAGTGGTTAACATGAGAACCGATGCCCCTGGAGGCCTTGCCAGAACTGAAGTCGACATAAAAACAAAAAATAGGATAAAGCCGGTTAATAATCGTTTAAACATCAAAGCTTCTCCATAAACTGAAGATCCATTTCTTTTAAAATATCATATAAAAATATACAAAAATAAAAAAAAACAAATTAGACCTTAGTATTAGAAATTATTGATTCAATTAGAAAAAATCCAACTTAACATATTCAAGAAAACTAGATTTTAGACGATATTTACCGTGATATTCTAATTAAGCCAGAATAGAAAAATGAAACTGAATAATATCAATTTAACTCTTTTATTATTTTTTTCTTTATCTTGTAAGCTATTTGCCAATGATATTGCTCAATCAGCTATTGCCCTCCATCCTCCTCACAAGTACCCATCAAACTTTCATCATTTTGATTATGTTAATCCCAAGGCACCCAAGCGAGGGCTGTTCCGACAGGCGGCTTATGGCAGCTTTGATACCCTGAACCCGCATATTCCCAAGGGCACACCCGCCGAGGGGATGCATCTGGTTTATGACAGTTTGATGGTGCGCTCGGGTGATGAGCCTTTCAGTTTGTATGGCCTGATTGCCGAAACGGTGGAGCTGCCGGAAAGCAACACCTGGGTTGCATTCAATATCAATCCCAAAGCTCGGTTCCATGATGGGAAGGCCATTACCGCGGAAGATGTCGCCTGGACATGGAAAACCCTGCAACAGCAAGGCTCGCCCCGCTATCACAGTTATTTTGCCGATATTGCCCGCATTGAGGTTACAGCGCCGCTGCGGATCAAGGCGACCTTCAAGCATGGCAATAACCGTGCCCTGCCCTTTTTACTGGCTCAGCTTTCTGTACTGCCCAAGCATTTCTGGGAAAAGCCTGAAAATGATTTCAGCCGGGGTGATCTGAGCAAGCCGCTGGGTAATGGTCCTTATCGTATTGGTGAGGTGAAGCCGGGGAAATCAGTCAGTTATCTACGGGTTGATGATTACTGGGCCGAAGATCATCCGGTAAATCGCGGGCGATATAACTTCAATACCGTCTTCTATGAGTACTTCAAGGATGACACGGTTGCACTGGAGGCCTTTAAAAAAGGTGAGCTCGATATAAGAATTGAAGGCGACCCCAAGCGCTGGAGCACGGCTTACAATATTCCTGCGATCAAGAATGGTGATATGCGGATGGAGCGTATCCTCAACAGTAGTCTGGGGATGCAGGGCTTCTTCTTTAATCTGCGTCGGCCGACATGGGAGAGCCGGCTGGTTCGGCAAGCCGTGTCCAAAGTCTTTGATTTTGGCTGGACCAACAGCAACCTGTTTCATGGTCTGTACCGTCACGCTTACAGCTTTTTCTCCAATTCGGAGCTGGCAGCCACCGGCCTGCCGACTGAAGCGGAGGAACGCTGGCTGAAACCTTTCAATGCCGATCTTCCTGCCGACTTGTTTACTCAGCCCTGGCAACCGGTGGTCACCCGGGGCGATGGAGATATTCGCCCGCAGCTGGTTGCAGCCCTGCAACTGCTTGCAGCCGCTGGATGGAAAATGCAGCAGGGCCGGTTGATGGACGATGACGGAGAGCCATTCCGGTTTGAGATTCTGCTGTCACGTCCGGATCTGGAGCGCGTCGCACTGCCCTTTAAAACCAACCTTGAGCGGTTGGGAATGCAGGTCAAGATTTCCACTGTCGACAGCGCCCAGTATGTTGAGCGGCTGCGCAATCATGACTTCGATATGATCTTTACCGGTTACTGGCCTTCACCGGCGCCGGGACTGGAAATTATGAATTACTGGCACAGCAGTCTGGCCGGTAATGGCAGCACCCAAAATATTACCGGTATTCAAATGGAAGCGGTTGATCGTATACTGGAAGGAATCATTGCCGCCCGATCTCGCGAAGATCTGGTGACCCGGGTTCGGGCGCTGGATCGTATTCTGCTCTGGCAAGCTGTTGCCATTCCGGCCTGGTACAGCAATGAATGGCCGTTTGTTTACTGGAAGTATCTGGCACATCCGGTCAATCCGCCCACCTATGGTGCAGGGCTGGATACCTGGTGGTTCCGCGGCGATGACGATGAGTGAAACTGAAATTGCATTCTCAGCGTAGGTCACAATAACAAGAACACTGGCACATCGCTTCGCTTCTTGATCTGGTAGCTAAAAAAGACCAGACCTTTGAACAGTGTTCGACAGATGAATACAGATAAAATCTATAAAAGGAATATCATGCTCGATACGGTCTGCACCCGCCTGCAACAACACCAGCCCCGGCCCCTGCATGCCGATATGCCGGAAGCAGCCGTACTGATCCCTCTGACCGACACCGCTCGCGGCTTTGATATTATCCTGACCCAGCGTGCAGCCCATCTGAATACTCACAGCGGCCAGGTCGCCCTGCCCGGTGGCAAGCGGGATGATACCGATGCCTCACTGGCTGAAACCGCTTTGCGGGAAACAGAAGAAGAAATCGGGCTGGATCGTCACCATGTATCGCTAATATCTGAAATGAGCCCGGTGGTGTCCCGGCACGGCATCAAGGTAACTCCTTTTACCGGGCTGGTCCCGGAAGGTGTCAGCCTGTGTGCCAATGAGGATGAGCTGGATAGTATCTTTCGGGTACCGGTTGATTTTCTACTGGAAGATCGCCGGCTTCGCACGGACCAGATCAGTTTTAAAGGCAGATCCTACCATATTCCGGCCTGGCAATATGATGGTTACACCATCTGGGGACTCACCGCCATGATTCTGGTTGAGTTTCTTAATGTCGCCTTTGATGCAGGTATGCAGCTAAAAGCCGAGCCTCAGACCTGAGCTGCATACCGTAGATTGCCGGATCACGCTTTGGGCAGTACTTTGGGGTGCTGCCGCTTCAGTTTTAACGACAGCTGCTTCAAATACTCTTCTGCCTCTTTCGCACTATTGAAACGCTTTGCCTTGAACAATTGTTTCTCAAAACGGAAACGGTCAGAGACATAGCAACCACTGGCCTTACAACAGTCCACTTTTATCACCCACTGGCTTTGCTTATTGGCAGAGGCTGAGTCAGAGGCAGAAAGACTGGCTGTAAAAGCCAGCAGTAAACAGAACAGGGTGGCACTCACTGATAGCCTCATCATTACAGCTCCAGCGGGATGCTGTAAGACAGCGTTAATTCTGAACGGGCGGTATGCTGATCCATGCCATATTTACCTGCCTGCATGAATTTATTCTTGCCGTAGATAAACCTTGCCTCTAATCCAGGAACAACCATCGGGCTATATCGCAACGTCACACCTTTTTCATACTGGCGCTGGTCATGGCCATGTTTCCACTGACCGTCGGGATAGACATTGCTCTCTTTAGCGAAATAAACCGCAGTGTACAAGCCTTCCAGCACACCATTAAAACTGTGGCCTATTTCTACTTTTGTGGCGCGACCCCCTTCGTGATTAAAGGTGCCCTTGTGGCCAGTGACGTAATAGCCACCATTTTTACAACCCCGAAAGATGCCATCGTTCAGATTCCACTCAAACCCGACAGTATCCGGCATATCCTTGTTTTCTTCGGTTTCGGCATACGCCAGCATTACATGGCTCATACCCAGACTGTTGCTGAAGTTCAGCTGAATTTTACCCGCCCAGCGATGAATATTGTTATCGGCTCCGGAGACACGCGCCTTGCCAATCCGCTGTTTGCTTCGATAGTTAATACCCAGGTCAAGACCCATAGTTTCAGTCAGCTCCGGAGAGTAGGAAATTTCTGCAAAGCTGTAAGCTTCTTTATCAGTCTGCTTGCCGTAAGTGGCATAGAGCGCTGTATTGCCAAAATCCAGCGCTGCATCAACAATCCTGACGGGCTCTCTTTTGCCATTCACTTTGAAAGCTTTGTAGTCACTGTCGCCATTGATCCGCATGGCCCGGGTAACTTCCATAGCGGAAAACGAGAACATACCTTGCTGAAAAGAAAGGCGGTTCAGCTGGTATCGTCTGGGGGTTGTGCGGTAGTCACCGGTACCCAGCAACACATGACTGGATTTCACTCGTCCGGTTGTCAGTTCCAGCTGCGGCAGAGGCTTAATTGTCAGCGCCCCGTCTGCCTGACCATAGTTCTTGCCATTAACAAAATAGATTGAATCAGGCTTTTCTGAACTAAGCTGGACAACCCTGAGACCTGAGAGATCCAGCTTTGCAAAGTCATTGATGTAGCCTGTACTGAAATTGACTTCAGTGATTAGCACATCGAAGCTGTCTTCTCTTTTATGGGGATTTGAATCACTTTTCTCGATTGCGGTTTCTTTGTTACTGATTGATGAGAGTGAAAGCTCAACCGAACTGTCTTTAAACCAGCCCGCTACACCATTGGCAGAAAATGAAGCTAATGCTAACGGGCTGACAGCCATAACCTGGGCAGCACAAACTGACGCAAGAATACGTTTATTGAAATTAAATGATTTCATTTTTTAGGCACACAGAATCTCTCCAGATAAAGCGAATGCCTGATCCGGAATTACATATACAGAAACAAGTTTTTAGTAGTAAAAAATAATAAGCAGAATCAACCCTAAGGGTTAATACAGCGCTTTATTTTTGTTCTGCCGATATGCCAACAAGTGTGCCAAAAATAGGGAGGATAATAAGAACGTATCATCATCTTTTCCTTGAAGTGAGTTCAATAGTCACTTTAATGTCGACACTTTAAAGGGATTCAGATGCGTTTTATTTGCATTACATCAAAAAAATCACTGTTACTTTGTTTTTCATTTTATTTTGCTACGAAGCAAATTATCACGAAAGCTCAATCTGATACTTCTACCCCTCTCAATAATCAAACAAGTCCATACCACCCCAAACTGCTTGTCGGTACTCTTAAATCTATTATCTGTAATCTGTTATAGACTTGAGCAGGACTCTTCATAACTGTTAGCAATATTTCATTTCGCTGAAAGGACGGCAAAAATAAACAGTTCAATGTGATATTTGTATGATACTGACTCTACTGGCAGCTTGCGGCAGTTACACGTCCCGTTTTTAGAGCCCACACTTCAAAATGGCTCACAACAACAGCATTTCTGCCTTTTATAGCTATGATACTGTTGTCAGCGCCTCATCAATATTGGACTATTGTGCATCATCTGTCGGATTACCTTGCTGCAGAGTACATAACTGACAGCTTCAACAGTACCGACACGAAGGACTGTCCACTCCATCTTAGCGGGAGACCACATATGATCTTCAGACTGCAAGACCGTGAACTTCACACACTGGGTGAATATTTTATTGCAGACAATGCAACAGTTATCGGTTCTGTGCAGCTGGGTGATCAGGCCAGCATCTGGTTCAATGTGGTGGTGCGTGGCGATAATGGAATGATTACTATCGGTCCGGAAAGTAATGTTCAGGACAGTGCTGTACTGCATACTGATCCGGGCTTTCCGTTGACCCTTGGCAAGGGTGTGACTATCGGTCACAAAGCCATGCTGCATGGCTGCACTATCGGTGATAACAGCCTGATCGGAATTAACGCCGTTGTGCTTAATGGCGCAAAGATTGGCAACAACTGTATTATCGGGGCCAATACCCTGATTCCGGAAGGTAAAGAAATTCCGGACAACTCGCTGGTTGTGGGTTCTCCCGGCAGAGTGGTTAAAACGCTGGATGCGGATAAAATCGAACAACTCAAAACCAGTGCCGCACACTATGTTGATAACGCCCGCCGTTATCGCCAGCATTTACATGTCGACCCACGTTCGGAATAAGCTTTAAAACAAGGAAGGCAGCCATTATGAAACTTAATCAACTGAATGTCCCTTCACCCTGCGTCGCGATTTGTGCACTGGATGAACAGGATATCTGTATCGGCTGCCAGCGTACCGCGCAGGAAATTACCCGCTGGTCGCAAATGGAGAGTGCTGAGAAAGAGGCTGTTCTCCAGGCCTGCCAGCAGCGGGCCCGGGAAAACAACCTGATTATGGAGTGAATCAGGTACCGATCACTCCGCCATCATCTTTGGTAATCAACACGGTTGTTGAGCGGGCCCGGGGTTTGCCATCACTGGCCGGGTAGCTCAGTTTCGGGTGCTGCACATTGACCCACATGGCACGACCATCCGGTGTTGTAGTGACACCGGTAATTTCACAACCCCGCGGTCCAACCAGAAAGCGTTTTACTTCTGCTGTTTCCGGATCACAGCACAGCATCTGGTTAGTTCCCATATTAAAGTTACGGTCACTGCTATCACCATAGTCAGTCTGAATCCAGAGCCGGCCACCAAAATCAAACCAGATACCGTCCGGTGAAGAGAAGATATCGCCCTTGATATTACCGATATGATTGGCAGGTACTGCACTGCCATCCTGCAACGTTGCCCCCGGATGATCACCGGCCAACATAAAGATTTCCCAGTTGAACGTTGTAGCAGCGGGATTGTTGTCCGCTTCATGGAATCGAACAATCTGGCCATGGCGATTATCTATCCGCGGATTTGCTCCATTGGTTGGCTGGTCGTCTTTTTTACCCCGGTGTTTATTATTGGTCAGGGTGACATACACTTCACGGGTTTCAGGGTGTACTGCAACCCACTCCGGGCGATCCATTGTGGTGGCGCCCAGTACATCCGCGGCTTTACGAGCATTAACCAGCACATCGGCCTGACTGGTAAAACCGTTACGGAGAGTCAGGCCATCCTGACCGAAGATCAGAGCCTTCCATTCACCGGTCCCATCATCATTCAGCACCGCCACATACATTGTGCCCTGATCCAACAGGTCACGGTTTGCTGCCATATTGCGCGGCTGATAAGCACCGTCCGGCACAAACTTATAGAGATATTCACCACGGGTATCATCACCGAAGTAGAATGCCATACGGTTATCTGCACCCAGCGACAGGGTGGAACATTCCCGTACCAGTCGCCCCATAGAAGTTCTTTTCTTCGGTACGCTGTACGGATCAAAAGGATCAATTTCCACTACCCAGCCAAAGCGGTTCGGCTCATTCACAAAACCACCATGCTTCTGGCCGGCATCCGGGGTTGCATTAAAGCGGGGTTCGGTTGATTCCCAGCCGTAATATTTACTGCTGGCACCCTGGGCAACACCATACCGGTGATGGGAGACCCGCTGGTCGTAATCCTGTTTGTTCTGGTTAACGAAGTAGTTTTTCCAGTTCTCTTCGCAGGTCAGATAGGTTCCCCAGGGTGTCACCCCCATGGAGCAGTTATTCAGTGTTCCCAGTACCTTGCGACCAGTAGGGTCTGCAACGGTTTTCAGCATCTCATCACCGGCAACAACACCGGTCAGTTCCATCGGTGTCATACCGGTAATACGACGGTTGTATTGTGAAGGGTAAACCCGCTCCCAATGCCCGGCACTGTTTTTGCGCACTTCAATCACGCTGACGCCATGAGCAGCCAGCTCTTTTTTGACCTCATGGGCCGGGCGCTGCTTTCGACCTTCACTGTCTTCCTTGATCGTCAGACCATCCGGATGCAGCGTAGGATTGATATATTCATGATTCATTACCAGCAAGCCGGCAGAATCCGGTTTATCCGGGAACGGGAAGAACCACATACCATCATGGTTTTGTCCGGCCTGCTTCATCTGATCCTGCCAGCTATTGCTGCCATCTGCCCGCCATTCTGGCGCACCTTCTTCTACCGGGTCTCCCCAGGAAAAAAATGGGGTTGCGCTATAACCTTTCGGCACGGTTACACTGTCAAAAGTTGCCCCACGCTCTACTGGCACAGAGCTGAATCCAATCTGCGGAGAAAAGGCTGCTTTTCGTGCTGAAGCGGTTGATGCACAACCCATCAAGGTACCACCCAGGAAACCAGCCATTGCCAGCCCCAGACTGCCTTTCATAAAGTTACGCCGCCCCTGCTCCACCAGCTGATCCAGCGATTCATTGTCCGCCCGGTTATCCGGCTGGTTGTCCACAGCTTCAATCGATTGGTGAAACGCGTCGTGTGATTGGTTACGTAACATATCAAAACCCCATCATTTTATTGTTTTTTTGCCATGCTATTTTTCCATCGCTGATGATGAAAAAATCACCCGATCATGGCTATTGCTTCTTGCCTATGGGCATGAGGTTAGGTGTCCAGTGTTACAGATTTATTTAGCCTCGGCAGTTTTCAGTTTTATGGCTTCCAGCCATTCGTCATCAGTCACTTGATGTGTTCCGATATCAGGAGCTTTCTGGTCACAGCGCCAGCCTTGTCTGGGTGCAAAATCATCGCTGTGGAATACGACAAAATCCTTATCCTTGATGGTCACTGCTTTATAGAGATCCGGCTGCCAGTAACTCGGAAAATGATTACGACCAATAGTGTGTATGGCTGCATGCAGATAAAACTGGATATCAGAAAAATGCGCTCGTTGCTTCTTAATGACCTGGTAAGCTCTACGGCCATTCACAAACAAGGGTAAAGTTTGGGGAGAAATAAGAGCAGCCTCTACTGTCGCCAACAGTTGATCGACAACACTGAAAGTCCGGCTCGCTATAGACCATGCAAATAGCAAGTGGTGTTGAGGGTTTTCCTGTTCAAACCGAATGGCTTCACAACCGGGAGCAACTCTTATAGAACTATTACCGGGCTTTTCGCCATAAACGGCAGGAAGTACAGCAAGACTATCAGAGGCTCCGGTCAAACAAGTGCCCTGTGAACTGGCCAGTAAATCGTTGCACAGAGAATCAAGACTGCGACTGGGACGCCCCTCAGGCAGCTGCTCAATGATTTTTTTCAGTGAATCCAGCATTAGCCAGATTTTGCTGGATGACGGTGACAGCGCATCCAGGAAGCTCCTCAAACTCATTCCGGCATCGTGCAGTAATGGCTGTAGCCTGACTGCAATAGCATGACTGGCTATGCCTGTCTGATTATTAGTTATCAGGCTGTCAATAAACTGCCTTAAAGCTGCCTGTTCATCATCTTGCCAATGAATTTCGGTATCCCTTTCACTACCCATTTTCAGCAAGAGCCCTTTCATATCGGTATAATGCCTGATTAACTGAGGGAACAGGCACCCGAATTCAAGCTCTGCCAGACTCGCTGCATTTCGACTCCAGATCACCAGATAGGGGTCAGTTATTACCGTAGCCGCAGGACTGATCCAACCTCGTTCAACTCGGGTGTCAATTCCAAAGTGTTCCGCTTCCTGATTACCCAGAACAGATATAGCTTGCGAAATAGCATCGCTTAGCTGGGATGCAAATGCTCCCGATCCAAACAACCATCTGGACTCGTAACCATTCTGACTTGTTTTCACTACAACGAAATTATTCCCGGCCTTCACAACGGTTATGTCAGGTCCGGAAAATTGCGTAGAAAACAACTGTTTCCGCCATAGCAGATGTCCATTGATAACAAGAAAACTATTGGGTGATGCCTGACACTGGCTATCAAGATCAATAACCAGAATGGACAGTGCCAGCATTCGGGATAAAGCAACCGACTCCGGGCAGCAACATGACGACGACTTACCTGCTCTCATCTGCCTTGTGAGTTCATAAATACTGCTATTAACACCCTCAATACGAAGCTGAGCATCAAGTACAGGATTATCAACAGCCGAGGTGCATGAAATAAATTGATATAAGCGATGTCGAAGCTCATCACCCTCAAGAGCCGGATTGAGCTGAAGCCCCACAGCATGGAAGAAGCTGGGACCGGCAGAAACCAATTCAACATCAAACGCATTACTGCCAGCTATTCGCGGTATGCAGCCAAATACCAGCAAGAGCGTTAGAAAAACCAATCTCCTGCTGGGGCTGCAATGTATAACAGCCATAATTTAACAGCTCTTTTTATTGTTCCGGTAAGTGTAGTCCGCAAGGGGCGAGTTATATATCTGTAACTAGACTGAGTGTTCCGGCAACGCCACGACGAACTGCGGGAGCACTACGAACAATGATAACCAGTCCGTTCAGTTACCTGTCTTTGTTGATGCTGTATTTAATGCTGATCCTTTATTGTGAAAGCAAGTTACACCTGCGGCTGTTCAAAATTATTCCACCTCTGGTCTTTATCTATATAGGCGGTATGGCCGGGGCGACTTTTCATATCTGGGAGCTGACTCCGGAGTTGAAAAGCTTTATCAGCAGCCTGAAGTCCTATCTGTTGCCGATGCTGCTGTTCTGGCTGCTGCTGAAAAATGATATTCGGGATGTGTTCCGGTTGGGGCCACAGTTACTCGGCACTTTTCTCGCTGTAGCAACCAGTATTGTGCTCGGCTTTATCCTTATTTTTCTGATGATGAAGCATTTGCTCGACCCGGAGGCCTGGGAAACCTTCTCCCTGCTCTGCTCATCCTGGATTGGCGGCACGGTTAATATGGCAGCTACTCAGCAAGGGCTGGCTATTCCTGAAGGCAAGCAAAGTATGACCTACGCCATCTTTATGGATAATCTCTGGGGCTCATGCTGGATCGTATTTATTATCTGGCTGGCTCCCATGCGTCATGCCTTCAACCGGTTTTCCGGCGCTGACAGTGCAAAGATCGACAATATTATCAGCCATATTCATCTGCACGTTGCTGAAAGGGAAGACAAGCGGGATTACCAGTTTATGGATTTCCTGCTGACTATCGGACTGGGAATGGCGCTATCCGGTATTACTCTGGTGATTGGCAAACAATGGATCAATCCCGGCAATCTGATATCAGACAGCCCGCTTTATGACATCAGAACCTTTTTCAGTGGTACCAGCTGGGTAGTCATTCTGGCCACACTGGCAGGCATTATTGCCAGTACAACACCCTTAAATAAAATTAAAGGGTCTGATCATATGGGCGGAGTCTTACTCTACATTGTCGTAGGGCTGATCGCATCCGTAACTGATTTTTCTACTTTTAGTATTTTGGACGCTATCTATTATGTCGTTGCAGGCCTGCTGATCCTTACTTTTCACATATTGATTCTGTTGATTCTGGCCCAAGTATTCAAACTGGATCTTTATATTTGCGGCATTGCCTCAATGGCCAATATTGGCGGACTGGCTTCAGCCCCTCTGGTTGCCGGAGTATACGACAAAGCATTAGTTCCGGCCGGATTGGTGATGGCTATTCTCGGAACGGCCTTGGGAACAGTTGTCGCTCTTCTATTAGCAAAACTGCTCGTTATTCTATAAAAACAAACATACAATCTGCCGCCAAAGCTGGCGGCAGATTGCAGTCAGGGTTTCATCTGTTTCAACAAATGTATCTTGAATTTATCGACATTACCCTTGCATAGCATATCGATAAGCCTTGTCTCTCCCTGAAGGTAGTCAATGCTCATTACTTCATTTTCCAGATTTACAGCAGCTCGGGCATTATTCGCTGAATAAAAGCCGGTATATTTTTCTTCACTGACCATACCCTTGCTGGTAGGTCGCTTTAGCTCCAGATGCTCATAATTTTTCAGCATCAACCTGTAACCCAAAGTCACCAGATACTTATCTTCAAAAACAAGATCAAGCTGTTCAGAGCCATCTCTGGACTGACATATAAACAAATTGCCGTCGTAAACCGGCTCGACGGGATTTGCAGAATGCTCTTGCCGAGTTTCATCTGTTGACTCTGAGCAACCCACAAGCACACTCAATATGAGAACCAAGGGCAAATATTTTGGTTTCATTCATTTTCCACTTCTGTTTGAACATTTGCCTGATGCAGCTTTGGAACAATATGCAACATCAGACAAACGTCACGATGGAATGTCAGACTTGGTTAAACCCGTCCTTTAGAAGTCATCGTCATCGATATCAGATTTATGCCCCATGCTGAACCCTTGGGAAGAGTCAACCGGCTGACCCTGGCTTTGTGAAACAGCACTTGTTGTACTGGCAGCTGGCTTTTTCACAGGAGCAGATTGTTGCGGCACTGCAACAGGAGCAGCTGCAGCCTGCTGGCTTTCACGGACCAGCTGCTGCTTAACCGCTTTAGACTGTTTTTGTTGCTTGATATGCTGCTTGTTTACCGCATAGTTAATCTTTTCGATGTATTTTGAAGCACCGGAAGACATTGCAGACAGCGCATAAACAGAAATATAGGTACGCTTGCCAGTGATCGGATGCATCACTTCATAGCTGTAAACCTTGGTTGCTCCCTCAACTGACTGATCCTTGTATTCACGGCGCATGGTTTCGGAGAAACTCTCTACCGCTTGCATTTCAGTCTCGTTATTCAGTGCGTTCCCGGCATAGGTTTCCTGAATAATTCGCTTATAGTCTGCTTCTGTCTGAACATAGGAGTAGAGCGAGAATGCAACTTCAGTCTGTGCCAGCAGGTCAGCTTTTCTAATCGCTGGCTTGCTGTTTGAACCACGAATTTCTGCTGCAGCTGCACCCAGAATCCATCGCTCACCATTTTTCCCGGTAAAGCTGGAAGGACCAATCAGAGAAGCAATTTCCTGATTCGCAAGGTATTGACGCAACTCGGTGTCAGTGCCGGACAGCTGATCCAGCTTCATTTCCCCGAACAGAATCTTGCGGGTTTTGAGCTCATGCTTTTGACTCCAGGCCACCAGAATACCCACTTCATATTTGCGGGTGTTCGGATCCCAGGCTTCTTCGGTTGCCAGACTGACAATACCGTACAACGGCATTTCAGCTACAGCACGGGTTGAGAAAGTGGCAGTCGAAGCAATCTTGCCTTTCATTGCTTCTGCCCGTTTCATCAGATCCTTCTTGTGCGTTTCAGCGGTATTCAGTCGAGTTTTGATATCCTGAACCATTTCCGCCTGCTCCTGCTGCAGGGAGCTGGGGTCGTAGCTGGCATCAATTTTCTTGATCACTGCATCAACAAAAGCTTCGGCACGACCATCCCAGTTTTCCCGTTCCAGCTCCTTGCGCTCTTCTACTGATAACAGCTCTGCCAGATCACCGGCCTCATATTCGAGAGAGCCAATTTCTTCCAGCAGGGCGTCATACTCTGCACCCAGCTCTTTCTGAATATCGGAACCCGGCATAACCAGTTGATCTGACGCCGACATTTCAGTTCTGATTGTTTTTACAATATCCGTCTGGGCGAACAACATGGCAGTAGAAGCAGCCTGAGCTCGTTTGACCAGAAACTTCGGATCACGTTTTGGATCCCGGGTCGTAAATGAAGCAACACCTGTCGCGAGAATACGGAACTTTCCGGCTTCAAATTTATTGCCCCACTTTCTCTCGCCGATGTAATCAGTCAATGCATTGTTAACTGAAACAAAGGTTTCTTGCTGAGGTTCGGTAGCAAACTCATTACTGTTTGGATGTTGCTGGGCCTCTGCAGCCATGTGCTCAACAGTCTGCTCCTGTACCTGAGCTTCAGATCGCTGTTGCACACTGTCACCCCCAAAGTCATTTGCTGTCGCAGACAGTGACACGGCAACCCCAATTGCCAATAACAATTTGTTCAACTTATTGTGTTCCTGATTTTAATTGAAGTGTTTAAGCGAGGATTGAACCCAGGCGGAATCAGTGCCTGGAAGCGATAAAATACGAATCAACCGGATATAAGCCTGAGCCTGCCCCGGGGCGTTCATTGCCTGCCTGGTTTTTGCCAGATGAATCAGTGTTTCTGCATCAGGACCTGCAACCATGACCGCCTGTTGGTGGGCAGCTAATGCCCAGCGCAATTCACCCATGGCGCGTAACACGGCACCCAGCTGATTCCAGCCTTTTTGATTCAGCGGATTCTGGGATAACGCAGTAATCTGCAGGGCAATGGCCTTTTGAGCATGGGTTCCGGCAGTGAATTCAGCATCAGCCTGTTGCTGAAAATAGGCGGCCACTTTAGCGCTGCCGTAAAGGTTGTCTGCAGAGAAAACTGTATAGCCATTTCCGGTCAGGGCCTGAGCCACCAGCTGACGGAAATCATCTTCAGTCTGGTACCAGTCAGGCAGTTGAACCGGTGAGGGGTTACAGGATTCAGACAAGCGAGACAGTGACAGCTTGATGGTACCTTTCGCCACTGTAGCCAGATATTCGATAGCTGAGCAGCTGATGCTGTTTCCTGAAAGTATCGCTGTAGCTTGAGCTTCAGATATTGGCCTCGCCTCAGACCAGCCAGCATTGACAGATGGGAAGCTGGCTTTCAGAAAGCCACTCGCCTCGACTTGCCTGAGTGCATAGTAATCAGCCAGAAAGTCATAGCCCAGAAGGCTGAAATCAGATGAGAGTGCTTTATATTGCTCCTGATTAATAGCACCCTGTAACAGCTCACCCAGCTCAGTTCCAAGGTCTTCAATGCCTGGTACTGTCCAGCTCGGGTTCAGCATTTCCGCATCAACAGCAAAGGCATACGTACAGCGGTTGTCATCACAGTGACTGTCAACCTGTAAGCCCTGCCCTTTGAAGCTGGCGGTTATTCCCTTACGTGCCAGCAACTTGATATGCAGACTGTTTTCAGTGCGCGCCTGCAAGAGCTTGTGCCGCTCTTGAGCAAGTAGCCGATAGGCACCGGCCCGGGCTCTTAAACGCCCCTGTGCAACTGATTCACCTTTATTTCTGGCAACATTATTTTTAACCACAATGTTGTCTGAAAGTGGGTAAATACCACTTTCAGCGGCACCCAACTGTTCTTGATAAAGCTGATGCAGTTGAGGCGTATCCAACGCCATAGCAGGAGCGGATATGGCCACCAATAGCGTCAGTAGTCGAGTACATCCAACCATCATTTCTGCACCATCTCAAATATTGCTTCCCTGTCACCCAGTCTGATCAGATGAGGTCGTCTGGAGCGGCCTTCCTTTTTGAATGCGGTATAGATCTGCTGCAGTCCCTGATCCATGGCTTCACCCAGCTTGCCCTTGAACAGGAAATCCAGGGTCATTTCTTTACCGGCTGCTGACCAGCCCCGGGTTTCAACATGACCGGAAGTACCGTTATTCAGTACATGTCTGAAAATATCCACATCATTACGTTTGGCTCCACGAATGACGATCTGATAGCGCTGCTCCCTGTTAGCGAATCTGGCCAAAGCCTGAATAACCTCAACACCCAGCTTTTTCTCTAGCTGTCTGTAGGCTGATACCTGAGAAACCTGGGCTGACCGTTCCAGAGGAGAGACATAAATACGGGACTTCAGCGGATCGTTCATAATGGTGAATAGCACATCACCACTGGCATTATCCTTGAGCTTCAGAACCAGCGAAGTTTCCATGCCGACTTTGCCATTATGCTTTTGCACCTGGCGCTGTGACTGCTCAAGATAAAAGGTATGCGAGGTTCCGGCCTTGCCGTCATTTATGGCAAAACCAAGACGTTCCAGTTCATCTGTCAGCCAGTCAGTTCGTGCATTGCTTGAGGATTTAACCGCAAATACCGGTTCATTGAGGGCATCAAGATAGAAACTGACATCACTTAACAGCTGCCCGGCATTCACTCTGGCCATGATAATGATGTAGTAACTGCCTCTGGCAATATCCTCATCAACGATGTCATAACCGCCGACATAGCCTTCGGTTCTGGTTTCCAGTGCAAACGACAGCGCTTCATTAAAAGCACCGGACTTGCCCTGTAACATAACCCCCTGCACCTGCTGCACCGCATTACGCATCGCATCCTGCAGCGCCAGTTCCCTTGCCTTTTGTTCACCATATTTCATCGAAGCCAGACCTTTGGCTTCAACGGTTTTAGCCTGATCTCCAAACTGTGCGATACTACGATTGCTGTCAGTGGAGATAATCACAGTCGCACTTGCTGAACCTGCCCCGGACGGGATGGTTCTCAGGCCTGAGATATGAGCCAAATCTTGTTCGCTGATGGCAACTGCAACAAAATACCGATCGTCATAGCGCCCTTTCTTCAGCACCTTGACTGCAGACAAGTGTCCCTTGAAGGCAACTTCAGCCACTTCACGGAATGTTTCAGACGAATATTCTGATGTTACTTCGTCGACCGTCTCGGAAACATACTGGCTGGCGCTATAGGTGCTGCCACTCATGGTGACACCATTCACCATTTCATTGAGATGGCGTAGCGCTTCCATACGTGCTTCTTCAAAGCCTTTGGCTTCGTTGGAACGATTGGAAAAGCCCAGCGCTGTAATGTAGTAGCCCTGACTTGTATCATGCCCGCTTCTGACACCACCGCCGGAATCCAGCAGGGTAAACACATCATCCATCGGTGCTGCGGCTGTTGTATGCGACAGCACCATGGACAGAAACAGGGATGTCACCAGTCGCCATTTTTTGATGACTTGTGACTGCATAAATCAGAATTTCCAGCTTTCAGGGGTACCCACAGAAACCGCATAAATCTTGTTTCGTTTCAGGTATTCCTTACCCATGGCTTCCAGTTTCTTTTGGACTTCAGCTGCGAAAGGTTCATTCTCCTTCCAGATAAAGAGCAGACCTGAGCCACCATCCTGCTTCGGGGTAACTTCACCAGAAGCTACCGGAATATCCAGACCATCATCACTCAGAAACAGCACAACCGGTTGCTTGACTGCAAAACCCTGATTAATACCGGAATCAATTGCAAAACGACCATAGCGGAGGTTAGTCACACGA
The DNA here is from genome assembly GCA_947387575.1 of Spongorhabdus nitratireducens. Taxonomy (GTDB): domain Bacteria; phylum Pseudomonadota; class Gammaproteobacteria; order Pseudomonadales; family Endozoicomonadaceae; genus CANDOC01. The sequence goes on along the minus strand of CANDOC010000006.1, from coordinate 108,774 downwards.
CCACCCACCGGGTAATAGTTCATGACTTTATTTACCAGAGCCTGAATACTCTTTTGGGCAACTTCCCTGTAGGCTTCCTGCAGCTCATTAGGCTTACGATAATCGAAACCACCCAGGAACTTGCCTTCAATAGAGAAGAAACGCTTGGCCGGCATGTTGAAACGAATCGGCTCGAATGAGTGGATAATTTCACCAGTGGTCGGGTTTACGATTTTGGTGGTAACCAGAGAGCGGAAGATGATCTCACTGTGATCACTCTTCTTTTTGAATACGGTGCCCAGCGCCATGGATGATTCCAGCACATAGTCCGGATTCAGCTTTTCCCCCTGCTGAATCGCACCTTCATCAACGGTGTTTTCAGCCTGGAACGCGATTTCATATTCACAGGCATCACAGTTACGGGTCAGCACCTCAAAGCGTTTGGTTCGAGCCAGCTCGTTTTCCAGCAGTTTGGCAACAATGCCGTTATTGATAGTGGTGGCCAGTGCATCTTTTTCAAATGCAATATTGTCGATATAAGCCGCCAGGCTGATCTTGGAAAATGCTCGCACATCGTAGTTGCCCGGCAGCTCGATATTTTTGCTGTCCATCAGCGCTTCACGGTCAACTTTTTCAATCAGGGTATTGGCACTGATATCAGCTTCAGAATTGATTTTCAGCCCGGATGTTGTCTGACAGCCAGCCAGAATCCCTGCCATGAGTACAGTCAGAATAATTTTTTTCATTGTTGAAGTGTGTCGTTAAACAGGAGTGGTGAAGACAAAAAAAGACGCCCGGAACCGGGCGTCAGGAAACCCTTACTGGGCTTTGCTGAATGCAGAAATCTGCTGGTAGTTCTTGTAAGCAGAAACTACGGTGTCATTCAGGTAAACAATCTGCTCACCGGTGAATGCCAGCTTGTCTTTTTCTGCCATCAGGTCAGAGAAGCTGACCTGCTTCAGCAGGCCAGCAGAATCCAGTTGCTTGAACAGGGCAATATTCTGCAGTGCAACTTTAGAGGCTTCAGCCAGGCTGGCCATGATTTGCTGGCTCTGGTCGCTGTTTACAAACGCATCAACCTTGGCTTTGGTTTCCGGATCCAGATTGTCGTAGATAGCACGCTTGTCTTCTTCCGAGTCAGCAGCTTCAACAGCAGCAAAGTAAGTCTGGATTTCAACCTGCTGCAACAGCTTGTCGGTGTACTGCTCGTAAGCAGGTTTGGCAATCAGGAAAACAGCGTTTACAGAGGTGCGTACCACTTCAACATCTTCAATCAGAGAAGGCTGGTAGCTGTCTTTAACAGACTGGGCATAGAGATCCTGGCCGACAACCTGCAGTTCTGCATAGTTAACCTGCTCGCCCCCGTTACTGGCACAACCGGTCATCAGGGATGCAGCAACAGCAATAGCCAAGAATTGTTTTTTCATAATCGGACTTTTTCTTTCTGTACGTGTTATGTGTTAGGTGTTTACATTCGAAACAGGCGAGAACTTTAGTTAAATAACGTTACATTTTCGATAGGTAAACTCACCGCAATTAACCTTTAAATACAGCGGAAAAATACACCACTTATTCCAATTACACTTAACTCAACTACAAAAGAGGAAGTAATGCAGAATTTAAAGCATGAAAAAACCTGAACCCAACTCGAAAAATATCACTAAACACACAACAGATAGACGACTGAGACATCCCCCCGGCAGCACATAATTTCAGGCAACAAAAAAGCCCTCTTTTAAGAGGGCTTTTTTGTCATATCAGCTTTTATTCCAACTCTTCCTGAACCGCAGGCAGCTGGTCATTTCGAACCCAGACCCGGGCCGAGCGAATAATATTATCCTTGGTCTGCAGCACCTCAATCCGGTACTTTTTGACACTCAGGCAGACGCTCAGCTGGGGAATGGCTTCCAGCTCTTCAGTAATCAGACCATTGAGTGTTCTGGGACCATCTTGCGGCAGCTCCCACTCCAGCATTTTGTTGATTTCACGAATACTGGCGGTACCGTCAATAATATAGGTACCATCATCCTGTGGCGTAATATCATCGCTGCTATCCGCAACATCTGTCGTAAACTCACCGACAATCTCTTCCAGAATATCTTCCAGCGTTACCAGTCCCTGAACATCGCCGTATTCATCGACTACAACACCAATACGCTGTCGTTCTTTCTGGAAATTAAACAGCTGGGTATGCAGTGGTGTCGCTTCGGGAACGAAGTAAGGTTCTTCGGTTTCCTTCATCAGCATGGCCTTATTCACATCACCCATACTGAGCATCCGCGCTACCTTGCGCATATGCAGCATACCGCAGATATTGTTCAGGTCATCCTTGTACACCGGCAGGCGGGTATGCTGACTGGTACGCAGTTGATTCAGGATATCGTCAATATCGTCATTCAGGTCGATACCCTGCACTTCGTTGCGGGGAATCAGAATCTGGTCAACGGATACTTTTTCCAGGTCCAGAATACCCAGCAGCATATTCTTGCGGGAACTGGACATACGGACACCGGTGCCATGTACCAGTGTTCTCAACTCATCGGCATTAAGCTGGTCCTGAGTAGTATCTCCCGGCTTGACTCCAAACGGGCGTAACATGTGGCCGGAAATCCAGTTCACCGCAATAACCGCCGGATAAAGCAGGAACAGCAGCGGTTTCAAAACCAGAGAAGCCGGGAACGCAACCTTTTCCGGATGCAGGGCCGCCAAAGTCTTCGGTGTAACCTCACCAAAGATCAGTACGATCAGGGTCAGACCAAAGGTAGCAATCGCAATACCGGCGTCACCCCACAAACGCACCGAAATAACGGTAGCAATCGCAGAGGCCAGAATATTAACGAAGTTATTACCGATCAGGATCACCCCGATCAGTCGTTCGGGGCGCTCAATCAACTCTGATGTCCGCATCGCTGCACGATGGCCCTTACGAGCCATATGACGCAACCGGTAACGGTTCAGCGCCATCATGCCGGTTTCAGAGCTGGAGAAAAACGCAGAAAGAACAAGAAGAATGGCCAGAGCGGCAAAAAGCAGGCTCAGGGGTACCGTGTCCAAGGAGTTTACAGCCTCAAGTCTATTATGTTCTTCGATTCTATCCGCGAGTCAGCACCAAATCTACTACAAATTTGCTACCGAAATAGGCCAGCATCAGTAGTACAAAACCGCTCAGTGTAAGTTTCATTGCAGTCTGTCCTCTCCAGCCAAGCCAGTGTCTGCCAGCCAGTAATATCGAGAACATAATCCAGGCCAATACTGCCAATACGGTTTTGTGAATAACGCCCGCAGCAAACATATCCTGAACAAAGTAGAAGCCGGTGCCCAAAGCAATTGTCAGCAGAATTACGCCTACCCAGAGGAATTCAAACAGCAACAGTTCCATTGTCTGCAATGGAGGAAAAGCCTTGATAATGCCACCAAACTGGCGACGGTGAAGCTGGTGCTCCTGATAGGACATCAGTGCCGACTGGAATGCAGCGACCGTTAATACGCTATAGGCCAGTACTGAAATCACAATATGAAAGATCATGCCCAGTGATTTGATCTTCAATAAATCTTCCGGTCCGGTAAACAGAACCGACGAAATCACCGCCATCATTGCCAGCGGCAACAAACCAATAAACAGGTTGGAAACCGGTTTGCGCAGACTGCTCAGCAACACCACCAGAATTACCATCCAGGAGCTCAATGATCCGACGGTAAAGAAATTCAGGTTGATTCCACTGGGCTTGTGAATGACAAGATAAATACTTAACGCCTGTAAGCAAGCGCCGGCCAGCACCAACAGCTGCACCTGCGAGCGCTTGACCGCATGCCCCTGAAGCGACCGCCCCTGGGTAATCGTGCCAAGTAAATAGAATAAAGTTGCGAAAACGCTGGAGGTAATGGCGCTCATACAAGTCCCAATGCAGATACCACGAAGGGTTACAACAAAATGCAGCCGGCATTTTGACCATTTAATCTCGGGAAGTGTTCATGATTAACCAGGAGTGGCTGGTCACATCTCTAATTATGATCACTCCCTGCTGCATCTTGGCATAACGTGCCTGCCTTTAAAAGAAAACCTATAATAGAGAAGCCAAAAACGGTGAAATCCGGTAGCTATTCGTTATAGGATTGGCTTTTTATACTCAGGACCTGTTTTGATAACGCAGCGCGTAATGGACATATGTTCCATGTTAACCGCGATCTTATACAAAACCGGCCCACGCAAGCCCAGCGGCAGGATTCGTAACGCGGATGTTTGAAAATCTAACCGAACGCCTCTCACGTACTCTTAAAACGGTCACCGGCAAGGCCAAGCTGACCGAAGACAATATCAAGGAAACCCTGCGCGAAGTCCGCATGGCTTTGCTCGAGGCAGATGTTGCCCTGCCCGTGGTCAAGGATTTCGTTTCCCGGGTACGGGAACGTGCCATCGGCCAGGAAGTTCAGCAGAGCCTCAGCCCGGGTCAGGCCTTTGTTAAAATCGTTCAGGCCGAACTGGTCGAGGTTATGGGTGCCGCCAATGACGGCCTGAACCTGGCCCAGCAGCCACCCGCGGTTATTTTGATGGCTGGTCTGCAGGGTGCGGGTAAAACCACCTCTGTCGCCAAGCTGGCAAAATGGCTGAAAGAGAGCCAGAAAAAATCTGTGCTGGTTGCCAGTGCCGACGTTTACCGTCCGGCGGCGATCAAGCAGCTGGAAACCCTGGCCAGTGAAGTCGGCGCCAATTTCTTCCCGTCTTCTACCGACCAGAAGCCGGTCGATATTGCCAATGCAGCAATTCATGAAGGCAAAATCAAGCATCACGATGTGGTGATTGTCGATACTGCCGGTCGTCTCCATATCGACGACAGCATGATGGACGAAATCAAGAAGCTGCACGCAGCGATCAACCCGATCGAAACCCTGTTCGTGGTCGATGCCATGACCGGTCAGGATGCAGCCAATACTGCCCGCGCCTTTAATGAAGCCCTGCCATTGACCGGTGTGGTTCTGACCAAGGCCGATGGTGATGCCCGTGGTGGTGCGGCGCTGTCTGTGCGTCATATCACCGGCAAGCCGATCAAGTTCCTCGGTGTGGGTGAGAAGACCGATGCGCTGGAGCCATTCCATCCGGATCGTGTTGCTTCCCGTATTCTCGGCATGGGTGACGTACTGTCCCTGATCGAGGAAGCCGAGCGCAAGATTGACCGCAAGAAAGCGGACAAGCTGGCGACCAAGCTGAAGAAAGGTAAAGGCTTCGATCTGGAAGACTTCCGCGACCAGCTGCAGCAAATGAAGAACATGGGCGGCATGGGCGCCATGCTCGACAAGCTGCCGGGTATGGGTGCCATGGGTAATATGGCCCAGATGGCCCAGGGCAAGGTGGATGACAAGATGTTCGTCCAGATGGAAGCCATCATCAACTCCATGACCCCGAAAGAGCGTCGTAACCCGGATATCATCAACGGCTCCCGCAAAAAGCGGATTGCAGCGGGTTCCGGCACCCAGATCCAGGATCTGAACCGCCTGATCAAGCAGCACAAGCAAATGAGCAAGATGATGCGCAAGATGACCCGCAAGGGTGGCATGGCCAAGATGATGCGTGGCTTGGGTGCACTGAAAGGTCAGATGCCCGGTGGTGGCATGCCGGGTGGCGGAATGCTGCCTCCTGGCGGTGGCAAGAAATTCCCGGGAATGTAATTTTGCCGTTTTGAAAGGAGTGCCCCTGGCACTCCTTTCTGCTTTAACAACCCCCTGTAACCTCTTGATTTAACTAGCCCCTTTCAAACGCTCCCTTCCCTGAAGCCTGACTGTTGCCAAAGCTTTTCACTGATACTCCAAAAAGTCATAAATATCTGTCGCCAGATCAGGGAACCTGAACCCGATTTAATCTGTCGGAAACCCCGTAACCGGTCTATGGTTTGCACAACCTGTTCTCATCTTTTTCATCGGAGTATCACACATGACGGATGAATTCCTGATCGGCCAGCTGTTAAATGTCGGCAAGGAACTGAACCCGGCCTGGCCCTTTGCGGCCTGTATTGTCAGTGCCGATGGAACCCCGTTAGTCACAGCGGCCAATGCTACCCATATCAGCCCGCTGTTTACCGCCGAAGGGCTGGCCATTCATATGCTGGCCTCGGAATACAGTATCAAGCCTGGCGCTGATCTGACCCTCTACACCACGGCAGAGCCGGAAGCCTTGGGTATGGCGGCGCTTTACTGGAGCATTGTCTGCAACAATATTCCGCTCAACGGTATTGTTTATGGTGCAACCCGGGAAGACTGCTGGGGTTTCTGCGGCCAGAAGGATATCGCCCTGGGCTGTACGGATATGCTTGAACGCTTCCACAATATTCCGGAAATTGATGTTACCGGCCCCATGCTGAGGGAGCGCTGCAAAAAAGTCTTCACTACCGCTCGTCAGGAAGCGGCAGAAACCGGTGAACCGCCGCTCTCACTGGATATGGAAGACTTTTATATCATTGGTGACTGGATGCCGGACGAAGATGACAATGAACTGTCTGAAGACTGAGCAGCTTTAGCTGCCTGCACTTAGTCCGGATACATGCCGCACGAATCCTGCACAGAGCTGCCCGGCAACATCATACTGAAACAGAGCATTATGACTGTTGACGGGCCGGCCTCTTGAAAAACGGTCCTGTTTGAATCTCACCAGGACTTTATTCTTTCTCGCCAGTTCTTGTCCCACCCAGACCGCAGGATTTCGCCCTGACGATAATTCATCCTTCCATTCACCTGCAGTCTCATCAGGATTATCGATATCCATCCCACAGGCTTGCAGGAATGGGCGCTGCATAAAGTCAGGCACCTGATTATCATCAATACCGGAAATAAAGAGCATCGGCATATCCAGTCTGGTACGCGTCAGCATCAGTACCGGACTGACCCTGGAAAGAAACAGCTCCGCCAGCATCCAGACCGGATGGGTTAAATCCTGCAAGAGTTCAGAGGGTTTTATTCCAAAGTTCCAGGTACCCGCCCACTCATTCAAGCCATAAATGGGAGCCAAAAAATTAACCGGAAGACCAATCCCAAAATTTCCCGCCCCGGAGTAAATAGCACCCTGATAACGGCTGGCATCTTGCCCTATAAAGCTGGCTACCGTCATCGCACCGAAAGAATGGCCTGCCAGAACATGCTGCCCGACCTGGAGTATGTCATCCCTTCCTCCACCTGAGATCCTCACTTTTTGATTGATAATCAGATTATCCAGCACACGGCGTTCAAGCAGGGATTGCAACAGATTTGAAACCATCGATGGCAGGTGAGCATAGCGATAAAAGGTATGATTCAACTCCAGGCTAAAGTCTGTGCAGTGCTGCATCGACCAGGTTAAACCGGCCATCATCCATGACTCGGTATAACTTACCTCTTTCTGATATTCATGCTCCCGGCCCATAAATGTACCGGCACAGATAACAGACCAGCCCTCAGGGATCAGATTCGATGTCAGCGTGTTTTGAGTGGACTTCCCGTTTGGCATTTTTCGGCCACGGATATACGGTTCATCAGCACCACCTCCCGTGCCATGATGTAATTGCACAAGATCAATGGGTCCATCAGAACAACTTTTTGACTTGGGAATAGTGATAGTAACCGGAACCCGTCTCATTCCATGACTTTTATACTTTTGACCCTCTTCTTCCTTCTCAATCTCATACCCGGAACGTGAAAGCAGAAAGCTGGCAGGGCGGCTTAACCTTTGTAATAGAGGGCATTTCATTTCCCCCTTGTAGACATCATAATCCCTGCCCGAGTCATGTTCGGAGTAGACCAAAGTGAGTTCTTCTGCCGTCAGCCCATCATTGCTATCAATATGCTTTATGAAGTCCACCAGAAACTGCTCGGGGTGGCCGGTTTTCCAACACACTGCGCCTAGGATTCTCTCCGGAGGGCAATCATGTGCTTTCAACCAGGATCGAAAGCATTGGTAGCCCTGACGATAATGTGCTGGATAACTCCACTTTGTTGGCTGGGTCGGATCTAACAACTGCTGCAGCCATGATCTATCTACAGTCTCCTCTCCTTTACTATCTGTAGCCCTCTTCATTACAACAAATGCATAGTTAGCCCCGGACTCAAGCAAGCCACTGTCAGGCACTGCAGATATGACACCTCTGCACCGATAGTCATAAGGTTCATTGATCTCAGTCTGCCGGACCGTTATTGCACAGGTTTCCGAGCTTTCAGAGTCATCAACACGTATCAGGAAAACAGCTGGCCAACTGTCTATTTCTTTCGGCAATTTTACGGCGGCAAAAGTCTGCCTGCTATCAAGTCCAAGTTCGGAGATGTCTTCCAATCGCATACTGACCGGGAGCAACGGTGAGTATTCTGATAACTCTGCTTTTTCACAGGCTTGCTTTATTACTTCTGATGAGTACCAGTTATCAGGGATATCATAAAGATTCAATCTACATTCTTCAGCGTCGGAAGGCGGAGCCCGCAGGCAGGAGGGAAATCCTGTATCCAGAAAGTGGCTGTCCCAACACCAGCCGGGTGGTCGTAGAACCATTTGGTTCGAGAGGCCGGCATTCGCGCAGGAAAACGCATTAAAGAAAGATAACAAAAGCGTAAAACAGGCCATTCCGGGCGACAAAACAACAATTCTGACTCTCATTGGCGCACCTTTATTACTGCTTTTATCAGGCTGTCGGGTCAATCATAGCCACAACTCCTGATTGCGCTGCCACAGTCTGCGCCAGACCACACTCGACCTTCGCATTAAAACAGTTTGCAAAAACCTTGAATTGAAATAGAATATGCGCCCTTTACGGGGACTTGCGGATGCACAGTGCCCGTTTTGTGTTGCCTGACACCGGGTTATACCGGATGATGAGCGGCACTTTGGCCGAAAATCGAGCCTGAGCACACCCTTCGGGGTACAGGCTGCCTTTGCTCCCTGGTTAGGTGTACTCACCTGATGTACCGGGTTATGCAACGGCAGTTTTCAGGATCAACAACAGGAAACGAAGTTAATGGTAACGATTCGTCTCGCTCGCGGCGGCTCCAAGAAGCGCCCGTTCTACCACCTGACCGTAACCGACAGCCGTAATGCCCGCGGTGGTCGTTTCATCGAGCGCGTTGGTTTCTTCAACCCGATCGCTCGTGGCCAGGAAGAGCGTCTGCGCCTGAACGAAGAGCGCATTGCATACTGGAAGAGCCAGGGTGCAACTGTCAGCGATCGCGTAGCTCAGCTGCTGAAGACCGCTGCTGCCTAAGACACTGCACTAGCAGAATTGTCTTACGCACACTGAGACCGGAAAGAGGATTACCGTAGCGTGGAACACGTCGTACTGGGCCGGATTACCACGGTTTACGGCATTAAAGGCTGGGTCAAGATTTACTCCTGGACCAACCCGATGGAAAACATCCTCAAGTACAAGCAATGGTCTCTGTTGCTCGATGGCCAGATCCGCGAGGTTAAGGTCAGCGAGGGACGCAGGCACGGAAAGGGCCTGATTGCCCAGATAGAAGGCTGCAATGACCGTGAAGAAGCCCGCACATACTGTGGTGCTGAAATCCGTGTCAAGGCAGACCTGCTGCCCGCTCCGGCAGAGGATGAAGTTTACTGGCATCAGCTGGAAGGACTGAATGTTGTAACCCTTCAGGGTGAAGACGAGGTTCTGCTCGGCAAGATCCATCATATGATGGAAACCGGTGCCAACGACGTGATGGTAGTACGCGCCTGCAAGGGCAGCCTCGACCGTCAGGAACGACTGATTCCCTGGTTACCGGGCGACGTAGTAAAAGATACTGATCTGGAAACAGGTCAGGTTCGGGTCGATTGGGATCCGGAATTTTAAGTTATGTGGTTTGGTGTTATTACCCTCTTTCCGGAGATGTTCCGGGCAGTCACCGAGCATGGTGTCACCGGGCGCGCGGTAAAGCAGGGGCTGATTGATGTGGAAACCTGGAATCCCCGGGATTTCACCCATGATAAACACCGAACGGTGGATGACCGACCTTTTGGCGGTGGTCCCGGCATGTTGATGAAAATTCAACCTCTGCGTGACGCAATTCATGCAGCAAAAGAAGCTGCAGGATCGGATTGTCATGTGATCTACATGTCACCCCAGGGTCGAAAACTCGACCAGGAAGGTGTCAAGGAGCTTGCTGCGCGCAAGCGGATCATCATGATCGCCGGGCGATATGAAGGTATTGATGAACGGATTGTGGAAACCGAGATTGACGAAGAATGGTCAATCGGTGACTACGTCATGAGCGGTGGTGAACTGCCGGCCATGACCCTGATCGATACTGTCTCACGCTTTGTACCGGGCACCCTGGGTCATAAGGATTCCGCCCTCGAAGATTCATTTGCTGACGGACTGCTTGACTGTCCTCACTACACACGCCCTGAGGTCTTTGATGACCGGCGTGTCCCCGATGTCCTGATGAGTGGCAACCACGGTGAAATTCGCCGCTGGCGTCTCAAACAGGCACTGGGAAGAACCTGGCTGCGCCGTCCGGAACTTCTGGAAAAGCGCCAGCTCAGCAGTGAGGAAGAAAAGCTGCTCGCCGAATTTATTCGCGATCATCATGATGCGGATAACGACGGGCGGGTTTGAAGCGGCTTTAACCGTTTCAGGCAGCAGTGAACCGGACAGCAGCTGTACTTTAAGTCTTTGTACTTAGTGAATCATTTTTAGCGGAAACTTTTGCAACTTGGGAGCAAACCGATGAGCAAGAACAAAATCATTCAGCAGCTCGAAGCTGAACAGATGAACAAAGAGGTGCCGTCTTTCGGCCCTGGTGACACTGTCGTAGTACAGGTTAAAGTTAAGGAAGGCTCCCGTGAGCGTCTGCAGGCGTTCGAAGGCGTTGTCATTGCCAAGCGTAACCGCGGCATGAACTCTGCATTCACCGTGCGCAAGATCTCCAGCGGCATGGGCGTTGAGCGTGCATTCCAGGTTTACAGCCCTGTGGTTGACTCCATCACCGTTAAGCGTCGTGGTGATGTACGTAAAGCCAAGCTGTACTACCTGCGTGAGCGTAGCGGTAAAGCTGCTCGCATCAAGGAAAAGCTCAACAGCAAGTAATTGCCACTATCGGTTTTCGGCCAAGTCGATGGTGTCAATTGACACACAAAAAAAGCAGCTCAGGCTGCTTTTTTTGTATCTGAAAGAAAAGAACAAAGCACCATCATAAGGCGGTTACAACATCTCTTGCCTGATCCTGCAATATGCCATCAGGATCCACCTTCACCAGCCATTCAGCAGGAATGGATTTCATTCCCTGCATGGCTCCAATCCATGCTGCCGCCATTGATGCTCTCGCAGCACTGTCACCACCGGCCTCAAGAATCGCCAATGTACAGACTCTTAAATCATTCGGATTGGCTGACCAGGCATGAAATGCTGCCGTAAAGGATTTGGCGAGTGCACAGGAAGCGCCACAGACTGCAGTTGCATCAGTGACATTCTTACTCTTTTCCTGTCGAGCCTTCTGAATACTGGCCAGCACAATGTCACGACCGGCACCGGGTTCCATTCGCTGTGATACGGACTCAACAGCCTTGTTCATATCATTGCCCAACAGCAAACTTTCCAGCAATAACGCCTGAGCCTGGGTATAGGCAATAGCTTCTGGATTTTGCTGCCTGACCCGGGTAATGGTGTCTACCCGCTGAAGCAAATCCGGCTTACCAAGATAAGCCACAACAACGGGTGCAATAGACATCACGCTGTCAGCAGAGTCATCTGCATCACTGCTGAACAGTACAGTTGAATACCTGGCATCCAGCTCCGGTTTACCCTGTTCTTTCCAGTTCGCCAACATGTCACGCATGGCATGATCCCTGAAACCCGGGTACTCCGGATCAGCAAATACAGTGATCAGTTTCTGGGTAAAAACTGTTGGCAGTACGCCGCGGTTATCAGCAACAGATATCAGTAACAAGCGGGAAGCATCGCCATAATGAGTATTGTCTCCCGGCTTGCGATTGGCATGATAATGACCGGCTACCGGTTGCTCGAATCCTTTTAATCCGTCCGGATAGCGTCGCTTCATTTCTTCACTGTCATAAATCCAGTGACTGCCCAGTGCTGCAGCATCAGCAACAATAGGCGCCAGCATGGCAGCCATCATTCGATCCTGCTGTTCTTTCCTGTTCATGGTGGCGGCGTTCTCTTTTTCCCGAAATGTCTCAGCAAAGGAAAGCAAACTGATTGATGATAACAATAAAATCAGACAGCTTCGTTTTACAGCAGCACAGCCTTGTAACTGAATCATGATACAACCTCTTGGAGTTAACCATCATCTTTCAGTCTGTTTGATCCTACATAACGGAGGGAAGTTCACCCAGTGCCATGCCTGGCATATAGTGAGGGGCAGATGGTGTTTGTGGCTCGACGTCCACTGTTTGCATACGCCGCTCAGGAGAGCTACCTCTGTAGCCCCAGACATCTTCCTCACCATCAGAGCCTGTTTGTCTTGGATACTTTGGACCTAATTCCGGGGAGCCAGAGCGCGAGCGCTTACGCCGACTATTAGTCTCAGTTGGGCTATCACAGATAAATACGGCCGAAGGAGTAACATCTAATGTATCTCCAGCATCAGGAAATTGCCTCATCAGCTCCGGTTGCTTCATAGTTTGTCCAGAATCACTCACTACTGTAGAAGAGCTATGCTCCATTGGCTCTTCATCATTCGCCGCCAACAATGGCTGGGATGAAACATCAGGCTCATAGGGTATAGGTATAGCCTGAGCATCTTCAGGTATATCAGGAAAAACAAAATCCATTGTAGGCTTGTACCAACTCCAGCCATCGCCCCTCAGCTTTTTTTTAACAACATACCTGAATTCCCCTAAATACCACTGTCGCAGGCAAACCGCTATCAACCTGATTTTGGTATCGTATAAAGGATCACACATAGTTATTTTGAATAGAGCACGCCGGTACGCTATAAACAAAGGGTCATTACAATAAGATTCACGTTTGCTTTCAGAGTCTCTGAACTGACGAAACAGTGATCTGGTAATCATCCATAGCCCTGTACTCTGATCATATTGAGAGCAATCAAGACTATCAGTGATGCTGGGCGCATCATCTGTATAATGTTCATTGAGATGGTCAGTAATGCACCTTCTGAAATCTTCCAAAGCATCCCTGCTACCTTTTGCCCCTTCCCCTGGAACAACTGTTGTCCTTATTTGTGTCAAAGCATTGTATCCAGAGTATTCTGTTTTTCGGCTCCAATCGGCCTCTCTCAAAGCAGAATCATATGATGAAGAAGCACCTTCTTTCAGTCCCCACCCCCAAGAAGCTTTCGCCAACTCACAATAGCGATCTCTCCAGTTAAATCTTACACCTGCCGGCAAAATTCGCGTATTAATCCATGAAAGCCAAAGGTTGGTATAACTTCTTGTTACTTCATCTAAAAGAAGAGGAGGTGAAAAGATAGAATTTAAAAGATAGGAGAGCACATCTGCCATATTATTATCGTAATAAGTGCACATATAGTCTTCAATCGCGCCTATATGAGCTAACAATTGTTCATTGCTTTGCTCTTGCTTCCATATCCCAGATGGATCAATCTCATCATTATGGTTTATAACCCACAGTTTTGAACACCGATAAAACTGATAAAGCAGTTCATATAATATCTCAGACTTAAACCATCGAGGACATACAGGGGACGGAGGATTGAAAAGGATTTTTGTATCTTTAATTCCACATTCTTTTACTCGCTCCTCCCACTGCGCGCGTTCTTTCAGCGAAAGGCTTGTACGTAGATCAAGCCAGGTGGACCGGGGCGGACTCCATATATCAACTTTCTTTAACTCATCGGCCTCAGGCATACTTTGTGGTGGAGGGGCCCCACTATCCACAACCTCATTCTCGTCACTTTGCTCATCTTTTTCATCTTTCTCATGAATATCATCCCCCTCTAAATTCCGACATTGATGACCTTCCTGACCAGCAAGTCTCGCCCCCGTTACCATCATATCATCTGAGGGAATAGGCGTATCAAGATCACTGACTTCAGGCAATGAGTCACTGTAGACTCGATGAAACCACTTCATCTCATCATTAGTAATAGTCGGTGGTCTTTTTTTTGCCCGACACTCAGCCATGAACCATTGATACCATGCAACAGCCAGAGTACGTTCCCATGGTTTAGAGAAAGCAGTATCACAAAGAAAAATCTTGAATAGCCCGAAACTATAAAAGCCAATTAAAGGATCTTTACAGTAGTATACCCTTTTGGTCCCATAATGGTGGAATGGTAAATCCCAAATCATCACCATATCCAGCTCAGGATCCAGACTGGAAGCATGAAGGTGCTTGAACACCTTTTCTTTTTGTGTTGAAAAGTGTGTACTGATACAGCTTTTGATTTCCGGCTTGGTCCTCTTCATAGATAACGAATGATATTTATCCGGTTTTTTCCACTTTTTCGAGGCATCCCATAGCTCTCGATACCGCGATCTCCAGTCAATCTCCATTCCCTTTGGCAAGATTTGTTCATTAATCCATAGAAGCCATGTATTTATAAATTTTCTATTTTCCTCCGAAAGTTTTTCAGGATATGAAAAAACATAATGAAGCATCAAAGATAAAAGGTCAGGAAGAGTATTTTGATAAAAAATATCAACAGCATCCTCTAACTCTCCGCATAGATCTCTGCTCTTTTTTATTCTTACCTTCCATTCCCCTTTAGAATTAATTTCACTTTCATGGCTCCATACCCAGCGTGTTGCACAATAATCAAAATCTTTTAATAGCTCGTATAAAAGAGGAGAAAGAAAACCTTCAGGGCACTTATCAGGATGATGATAAAGAAGACTAAACTCCATTCCTGCTGCCTGCATTCTTTCACGCCATATTGCCATATCCGGACTTTCAATTTTAGAGTCAAAATCCAGCCAGCTTCTCTTTGGAGGGTCAAAAGGTTTAGTAAATGACTGTTTATCACAAACCTTATCCCTTTTTCTTCCTGCATCCGATAATGTTGAAACAGCAGTCATGATAAAAACAATCAGAATCTGTGCAATTATTTTGATGTTATTTTTTGCAGGGAACATACTTTATCCGGCAATTTGGAATATTCAGATTAAAACTGATTCTAGACGCAGATTTTCTCATTGCCGCTGTATCAATCCATACGTCGTCTATTGACTGTGATAACAAGGTGATTGAATAATCTCACCAGTGTGATTAATTTTTTACAGGGAAAGTTTTGACTCCCATTCCGGATACTCAAACGCTGGTTGAGCAATACCTGCAACATCTCTGGCTGCAGCATGGCCTTAGCGAGAATACCCGCATGGCATATCGGCGGGATATCAAGTTGTTAATACACTACCTGGATTTGAATGAATCAGGTACATCTCTGAGTAACGTCCAACACCAGCACATATCCGAGCTGATAAAATGGCGCCAGGAGCAACAGGCAAGCCCGCGTTCCATTGCCCGGCTTCAATCCGGTCTCAAGCGTTTCTACCGCTGGCTGTTGCAGGAAGGCATTATCAGCGAAGATCCTACAGCCCGATTAACTGCACCAAAGACCGGCCGCAGCCTGCCGAAGTCCCTTGGCGAAAAAGATGTCGACCGCTTACTCCAGCAGCCAGATATAGAAACAGAACTTGGCCTGCGTGACCGCACCATGCTGGAGGTACTCTATGCCTGTGGGTTGCGTGTCAGTGAGCTGGTCGGGCTGACATTGGATCAAATCAATCTGCGGCAGGGCGTGGTTCGTATTTTTGGCAAGGGTAATAAAGAGAGACTGGTTCCGCTGGGAGAGCAGGCCATTGACTGGATAGAGCAATATATCCGTGAAGCCCGCCCGGCACTGGCACCGGATATTTCCTGCCAATGGCTGTTTCCAGGTCGCAATGGTGGCTGCATGACCCGACAGACATTCTGGCACAGAATCAAAAAGCATGCGCTGGAAGCCGGGATTCAGGCCCATATTTCGCCCCATGTATTGCGACATGCCTTTGCAACCCATTTATTGAATCATGGTGCTGACCTGCGGGTTGTACAGTTATTATTAGGGCACAGTGATCTGTCGACCACCCAGATATACACCCATGTGGCCAATCACCGGCTGCAACAGCTACATGCCGAGCATCACCCACGGGGCTGATTTTTTCAGCCTGACGGGAACTATGCACCTGCTGAGGCAATCAGAAATAGCATAATTCCGTATTATCATGATGTTGTCGGGGGTGCTTATGGCTCGACTTGCAGCCGGTCTGATTTCAGCATTGCTATCTCTTGTCTGCCATGCCAGTTCAATCGTGGACGATGATGGTAGCCTGCTGCCTGCATCACCGGCTGAGGAACGGGCTGTGACCGAATCATTGCACTCTATTGACCCTCTGTTTCAAATCAAAGGTATCTACCAAAGCCACATTGACGGCCTGCTGCAGGTTGAGGTGCCCGGTGGTGTGCTTTATATCAGCCCTGATGGTAAATACATCCTGCAGGGGGAAATGCACATGGTCGACAAGGGACAGGTGATTAATCTCACTACGCTGGAGCGACAACAGAAAGTTGCCCGGCAGCTGGCTGCGCTGCCTGATGAAGATATGATTGTTTCTGCGCCGGAAGCGGAGGAAATCAAGGCAACTGTTTATATTTTTACCGATGTTGAATGCCCTTATTGCCGCAAGCAGCATGCAGAGCTCAAGAAAATGCACCGATATGGTATCAAGGTCTGCTGGTTGCCCTATCCCCGCGCAGGCGTTGATTCACCTGCTGGCAAGCAGTTGCAGGCAGTCTGGAGTGCAGTAGACAGGCAAAAAGCCTTCGATCAGCTTAACGCCGGCCAGATGATTTCCACAGCCATACGCCCCAATCCTGTTGCCCGGTTCCGAGCAATGGGAGAAGAACTGGGCATTAATGGTACTCCGGCCGTTATTCTACCTTCTGGTGAAGTATTACCGGGCTATCAGACAGCAAGACAGCTTGCCAAAAAGCTGGGACTCAGGGTTCAACAAAAGAAAGAACAGGCTGTACCGCGAGAAAATTCCGCTATGCAGGGTGCATAAGCACCCTCCTGTTCGTTACCACCGATTATAATTGCGCTAACCCGTTTCGATTCTCTTCTGGATATCAAGAGCGCACCCATGCGTATTCTGATTGTCTCCGACTTTGATGATACTCTGGCCTGTATGAAAGGTGCCCAGGGTGTTCCTGAAGGCCTCTTTGATAAAGAAGGCAGTTTGTCCGAATGCCAGCAGCTCCATGTCAGAAAACAAAAAATCACCGTAATGACCCGCCCCAGACGAAATGCAGAGCCTGAAGAAACTTATCACTATCCGCTGGGCGGTGGACATATGAAAGATTTGATCGACGCATTAAACGACAACTCTGACCTTTTAAGCAGTTGTATTTTCTTCGTTGTCATTACCAATGGAACATATATACCTGAGTCTGTCCGGGATTTTTTCAAACTGGCATACGATGCTTCAGATGCGGTTGTAGCTCGTATTCGTGTCGTATCCCGTGCCAATAAAAGTGACCGGGGCATGTCTTTTGACGGAGACCGCGCTGGCGCTATTGATGGATATCTACAAAAACTTAACTCGGGGGATAGCCCTCTGGAAACCTCGGTACAGGTTGCAGAGCATATGAAGGGCCTGATTGCTCCCGAGATGGTATACCTCTTCGATGACCAGAAACCGAATCTGGATAATGCATTTGCCAAAGGCTTTTATGCTGTTGATGCAAAAACAACCCGGTTCTGCTCTACCCTTCATTCACTGGCAGGAATGATCAGATCCCGTACTTACTTCACAAAATCAGATGGTTTTTCCGAACTTCAGGCTACAGGTTGGGATATCGTTTAGTCTGCTTCTTCCCGGTTCCTTTCTTCTCGCTAAATATTGCCGGATAGGGCTATAATCCGCTGCACTGACAAGCAGTATCCGACAGCATCTTAAAGCGGCGATAACAACCAGAACAGGGTATGCACTTGAAAGCGAGCAGTCCGAAGTCAAATAAACCGGCACCCATAAAAGTAGGCATCTGTGGACTGGGTACAGTCGGCAGTGGCACCTTTAACATTTTGCAGCGTCAGGCGGATGTCATTACCCGCCGACTGGGCCGCACCATTGAAGTGACCCAGATTGGTGCCCGTCGTGACAATCCGGCCTGTGACACAACCGGCATTAACATTACCCGCGATATTTTCGATGTTGCCCGGAATCCGGATGTTCATATTCTGGTAGAAATGATCGGTGGTTATGACACCGCCCGCGAACTGGTACTGACAGCCATCGATCATGGCAAACATGTAGTAACCGCCAACAAGGCCCTGATTGCAGAGCACGGCAACGAAATCTTTGCCGCAGCAGAAGCCAAAGGCGTTGTGGTCGCATATGAAGCTGCCGTTGCCGGTGGTATTCCGATTATCAAGAGTTTGCGGGAAGGTCTGGCAGCAAACCAGGTTGAGTGGCTGGCCGGCATTATTAACGGCACAGGTAACTTTATCCTGTCAGAAATGCGGGACAAGGGCCGGGATTTTGGTGATGTCCTGAAAGAAGCCCAGGCGCTGGGTTATGCCGAAGCGGATCCCACCTTTGATGTTGAGGGTATCGACGCCGCACACAAACTGACCATTATGGCAGCCAACGCTTTTGGTATGCCGCTGCGCTTTGATCACACCTACACCGAAGGTATCAGCCAGCTGACACCGCACGATATCAACTATGCTCGGGATCTGGGCTACCAGATCAAACATCTGGGCATTGCCCGACGTCGGGACAGTGGTGTCGAGCTGCGGGTTCACCCTACCTTGATTCCCCAGCAGCAACCGCTGGCAGCGGTGGATGGTGTAATGAATGCAGTACTGGTACAGGGCGATGCCGTAGGACAAACCATGTATTACGGTGCCGGCGCCGGTGCAGAGCCTACCGGTTCTGCCGTGGTCGCAGATATTCTGGATATTGCCCGCCTGATAGATCATCCGACAGCGGCGGTTCCACCACTCAGCTTTGCCTCGGCTTCAGATCTGAATGTACTGCCGATTGATGCAGTAGAAACCGGTTATTACCTGCGCATCCATGCCAAGGATCACCCCGGCGTGATGACAACCATTACCCGGATTCTGAGCAACTACCATATCAATATCGATGCCCTGATCCAGCGTGAACGCCGTGATACCGACGGCTGCGCCGATATTGTGATGCTGACCCACAAGACGTTGGAAGCCGATATGAATACGGCGATTGCAGAAATGGAACAGCATGATGACATTGTGGGTTCGATCACCCGCATTCGTCTCGACCCGCTGGGCTGAGGCCCGGCATAAACCAAACCCGGCATCCGTTTTATCCATTCGAAGACCGGGTTTGGTTATCAAAAAAATAAACGACAGAATAAACAGGTATTGCTGCCGCTTCTTCTGCCCGGCAGCACCTGGAATTAACAGAAGAGCAGCACCTTGAAATACATCAGCACCCGGGGGCAGGCACCTGCCCTGTCTTTTGAAGATGTTCTGCTGACCGGTCTGGCCAGTGACGGCGGCCTTTATGTTCCTGAATTCCTGCCCCGGTTTTCAGCCTCTGATATCAAAGCTATGCGTGGCCTGCCTTATACGGATCTGGCCCTGCGTATTATTCAACCCTTTGTCGCCGATGCCGTTGACCATGACACGCTGAAAAATATGGTGGATGAGACCTACGGCGAATTCAACCACGCCGCAGTTGCACCACTGGTACAGTTGGATCATAACAACTATGTTATGGAACTGTTTCATGGCCCGACCCTGGCTTTCAAGGATTTCGCCCTGCAGTTGTTAGGACGTTTACTGGGCCATATTCTCAAGCGCCGTAATGAACATGGTGTAGTACTCGGAGCAACATCCGGTGATACCGGTTCTGCCGCGATCGAAGGCTGCCGTCACTGTGACAATGTTGATATCTATATCATGCATCCGCATCAGCGGGTATCCGATGTCCAGCGCCGGCAGATGACCACCCTGATCAGTGACAATATTCATAACCTGGCCATTGAAGGTAACTTTGATGACTGTCAGGCGATGGTCAAAGCATCTTTTGCCGACCAGTCATTTCTGGATGGCTATCCGGCCAACGGCCTCAAAACCCGGCTGATTGCCGTTAACTCCATTAACTGGGCCCGCATCATGGCCCAGATTGTGTACTACTTCCATGCAGCACTGACGCTGGGGGCACCTGCCCGTCCGGTCAGCTTCTCCGTACCTACGGGTAATTTCGGTGATATTTTTGCCGGATATATTGCCAAAGGTATGGGCTTGCCGATTGATCGACTGATTGTGGCAACCAACCAGAACGATATTCTGCACCGGTTCTTTGCCGCCAATGATTACCGCAAGGAAACCCTGCATCACAGTCTGTCTCCCAGTATGGACATTATGGTTTCCAGCAACTTTGAGCGGCTGCTGTTTGATCTGCATGGGCGGGATGGTGCCGCACTGGCTGAAGTCATGCAGCATTTTGAAACCAATGGTGAATTGAAGCTGGATGATGCCAACTGGCAACAGGCTCTCGAACTGTTCGACAGTACCCGGGCAGACGACGAAACCATTTGTGCCACTATCAGTCAGGTATGGCAGGATTCAGGTTACCTGGCAGATCCTCATACTGCAGCCGGCATTTATGCCGCCAAAAAATGTGGTGCTAAACTGACTTCTCCGGTTGTCACGCTGGCTACAGCACATCCGGTGAAGTTCCCTCAAGCCATTGTTAAAGCTGATCTGAAAGCGCCGGACTTGCCGCCTCACCTGGCTGACTTACATCAGCGGGATGAGAAATACACCGTTCTCGATAATGACTTACAAGCAGTACAAAATTATCTGACTAATCGATCCTGATTCAATTTCAAATCAATTCAAAAGCCGGTATTCTTGCCGGCTTTTTTATTACTGATTAAAAGGAAAATCGTCCTGATTTTATCCCTTTCTATTTATATTCCCCAAGACAGAAAAATGCTCTGGAGACAATTAAGTTATTAAGGGATAATTCTGAAAAAAGACGTCACTTCCTCAACAATGAAAAAACAAATATTACTCTTAATGGGTTTGCTGCTTGCTGGCTGCAAAACCCCCGGGGAATATGCCCCCATAACGATGTACTATCCGGAATCGCCCCCCGATGGGGAAGGGCGATTTACCATAGTATCCGAGAACTCCGGTCGCCGTACGGCAATGGCAATTGATGCTGAAAATGAACGGCTGGAGATGATGAACAAATGGGTTAAAAAGAACCACTATTGCCCGAAAGGTTACACCATTATTGATCGCGCGGTCTCTTTTCTGGGTGACAGGCAGTATCAGGTTGATTACGACTGTAAATGTCTTTAATGCAACCTCTGTTATAAAAAAATCAGACGGCAGGCTTTGACTTCAGACGCACATAGAGTGTTTTCTTTACTGTTGCCACCAGCTTGCCCTCTCTGTCTTTTACCGCCACTTTAAACTCAGGTAAGTATGCTTTGCCTGAAGCTGCTTTCTGCCTGATGTGCTCGATCTGAGTTTCAGTTAAATCAAAGCACGCATGCACTTCACCAGTACCCGGTGAGACAAAATCAATCGCCGCAGCTTTATCCCAGACAATGTAATCCTTGCCGAGATTATGCATCAACATCAGCATATACATCGGATCAGTCATGGAATAAAGGCTGCCGCCAAACTGGGTTCGCACATAATTGCGGTTATACCAGCGCAGCTTCATACCAACTTCTGCCTGACGAAAATCCCGCGACAGTGATTTCACATAAATCCCCGCCCCCAACCAGGGGGGATACATCGACAGCATGAATTTCATCAAGCGGGATTTGTGTAGCATTGTTATATTTATCTCGCATGTAATCATCGAACACATGCAAGAGACTAGAACAAGACGACACCAATCACAAGCCTTGCGCTGCCCCCTTAAAAACAAAAGAGCCGCCTGCATATACAGACAGCTCTTTATATCAGCCTTAAAGTTGTGATCTACACGTTAGCAACATCCGCCACTGCTACCACCTGCTTCTGCAGTCGCTGTTGTGAAAGGCAGGTCATGACCACAACCGGCAAAAATACCGTAGTGAGTATCAAAGCTGCCGATGAACTCGAAGTGATCCTTGAAACGAGTGTCGTGTAACATCCGCCAGGTATTGCCACATACAGGGAAAACCTTGCCCCGCTCAATAGCGTGGTGACCATCCAGCTCAAACACCTCCGGACGGTGGTCAATTGTGCCTTTATAGATGACGGCCTGACCATACTCTTCACAGTGACTTTCCAGCTCTTCCAGCTTGAAGAGACGATAGGTGGCAGAGAAAAACCGGATATGACCGACTTTCTCTTCAATCGCACTGTTGTCGATAGTAATTGGCCGGTCTTCAACCAGACGAGGATCAGCAAAACCAGCTTTTTTGGCCAGATTAAGGAAGTCATTCCAATACAACGCGCCACTCAGGCATTCACCATAAAGCACCGGATCATCCACCAGCTCAGCTGGCACTCGCCGATCAGCATAGACGTCAGAAAAGTACAGCTCACCGCCCGGTTTCAGCAGACGCAAGGCTTCACGAAGAACCGCCTCTTTATCTGTAGAAAGGTTGATCACACAGTTGGAAACAATGATGTCAAAGCTATTGTCCGGCAAATCCAGTTCGTGCAGTTTCTCGATTTCCCCCTTGAGAAACTCGGTATTGGCGTGGGCATACCCAAACTTCTCACGGTGATATTCAATATGACGGTTCGCCACTTCCAGCTGTTCATCGGTCATATCTACACCGACAACAGAGCCCTCTTCTCCTACCAGCTGTGCCAGCGCATAACAGTCCCGGCCAGAGCCTGAGCCCAGATCCAGAATCCGGCATCCCTTCAACTGCTCTGGACATACCAGCCCGCAACCGTAATAACGCGTCAGGACTTCATCATGAATATTGGCCAGTGCCTTTTTCATAAACCGTGGCATGGCATCATCCGTACAGCAGGCATTGGTCTGCAGGTCATCAGAGCCTTGCAGTACTTTGCCATAGTAGTCCTGTACCTGTTCTTTCATTGCTCTCACTACTCCGGGTGTATTACTTTAGGTCAGTATCTGATCGGATACTTATAATCCGGCAGGGGACGGTAAATATTCCCCCGGATTATCTTGGCCTATAACAATAATAACGATTTGAAGGTGTTTCTTTCATGTCCAATCTCAGTGATTTCCTTTGTCGCAGCGCAGACGTCTATCCCGATAAAACCGCAATCGTTTGCGGAGAAAGCCGCCTGACCTACAAAGAGCTGCAACATACGGCCCTGCAAATTGCCCGCAACCTGCAGCAACAGGGTATTGGCCCTGAAGACAAAGTGGCACTGAGCTGTCCCAATATTCCCCAGTTCGCCATGGTGTTTTATGCCATTCTGGCGACCGGAGCCTCTGTCGTTCCCCTTAATATCCTGCTGCGTAGCCGCGAAGTGGAATATCACCTGCAAGACAGTGGCGCCAAAGCTTACTTCTGTTTTGAAGGAACCCAGGATATCCCTATCGGCACCACCGGGCTGGCTGCTTTTGAGAACACTGCCAGCTGCCAGCACTTTTATACCATTACCCAGAACGTCAGAACCAGAGAATGGAATAGCCAAAAGACACTGGCACACCTTATGACCGGTGCTCCGATGGAAAGTGTCTACCCCAGCACCCCGAATGACACAGCACTGGTTCTTTACACCTCGGGTACAACAGGGCAACCCAAGGGTGCCGAACTGACACATTACAATATCGGCATGAATACTTTGGCTTGCCAGAGCTTCCTGCAAGCATCGTCAACGGACACAACACTGATCGCACTACCTCTGTTTCACTGCTTTGCTCTTGTCGTACAAATGCAAACCATGGTTGCCTGTGGTGGTACTGCCGTCATGATGCCCCGCTTTGCACCCGATTCAGCATTACAGTTGATGGCAGACGAAAAAATCACTTTGTTTGCCGGTGTTCCCACCATGTATATCGCCCTTACCCAAGCAGCTAATCATGACCAGACAGACCTGACCCATCAGGTTGCCGAAAATCTGCGGGTATCCATCAGCGGTGGTGCAGCACTGCCCGTTGAAGCACTGTGCGAATTCGAAGAAAAGTTTGGCGTCAGTGTGCTTGAGGGATATGGCTTGTCAGAAACCTCTCCTGCCGCAGCCTTCAACTCACTTGAACATGAGCGACTGCCAGGTTCGGTCGGCCGACCCATCTCCGGGGTGCAAATGCGTATTGTGGACGAAAACGATCAACCTCTGCACCCTGGGCAAATAGGTGAGGTCGTGATCAAAGGCCATA
This sequence comes from Spongorhabdus nitratireducens, assembly GCA_947387575.1. Lineage (GTDB taxonomy): Bacteria > Pseudomonadota > Gammaproteobacteria > Pseudomonadales > Endozoicomonadaceae > CANDOC01. The sequence continues at coordinate 84,560 of CANDOC010000006.1, read as the reverse complement.
ATATTATGAAAGGTTACCTGGGACGCCCGGAACAAACAGCCGAAGCCATTCGTAATGGCTGGTTCCATACCGGCGACATTGGTCGTTTTGATGAAAAGGGCAATCTTTATATTGTGGATCGCCTCAAGGACATGATTATTCGAGGCGGTTACAACATCTATCCGCGTGAGTTGGAAGAAGTGTTACTGACTCACCAGGATATTATGCTCGCATCAGTTATCGGCATACCGGATGACCATTATGGTGAAGAGATTATGGCCTGCATCGTGCTACATCAAAGTGCACAAAGCAGTACCGAGGAAATTGCTGACTGGGCAAAATCACTACTGGGTTCTCACAAATATCCACGTCTGGTCAAAACGTTTGATCAACTTCCAATGACCGCTACCGGCAAAATTCTCAAGCGGGAACTGCGTCAGCAAGTACTGACTGAAGCCGAAGTTTGACCGAAATAAAGCCCGAGTTTTCGGGCTTGCAAATTTTATTTTAAAATGAGCTTGGCATTTCTCTAAATCTGCACTTTAGTTTAAGTAAGGGCATGTAAAAAATAATGCAGTGTACATGCGCTTGAAGTCGCAGGTTTTGGGTCAAAAGGACTTGACCCGTAGTCGCAGATCCAGAGGATGTCATGCGTTGTTTTATAGCAGGGATGCTGTTCCTTTTTTCTTTCCAGGCTATTGCCGATACCCGCTTTTATATTGATTGGCTCAGCCGCCTCCCCTCTCACGGAATCAATGTCGCCCAGAAAGACTGGGTGATACTGGTTCGTGAACCATCTCCGGAAACCGTAGAGCAACTGGCTCAAAAATATGCTCGCTATATGGATACCGGTCAGGTTGATCGCAAACTGTTCCAGCCCGGCTGGAGAATTGCCGATACACCAAGGCTATCGGAAAGCACACCTGAACTAACCAAAGAATTACTTGCCAGCCTCGAGCCCTCACAGCCTGAATACCGGATATTGATGAAAGCACTTGAAGAGCTGCGAGGATGGAGAGAATCGGCACCTGATGATTTCCCTGATGATCTGATTCTGTTCAAGGGGGACACCCATGCCGCAATACCAAAGCTGAATCGCTGGTTACGAGCTCTCGATCTGGCCGATTCACTACCCGATGATATTTACACCCAGGCTCATAAAGATGTACTGACCGAGGTACAGCTGCAATTCAAACTAATGCCGGATGGTCGTTTGGGCGCTCTGACCCGGCAGGCACTGATTGCCATTACCAACCAGCATATCCGCACCCTGAAAACCAACCTTGAACGTCTGCGCTGGATGCCAAGACAGTTACCCTACCCTCATATCAAGGTCGATATTGCCGGATACAATGTGGTCTGGGCTGAAACTGAGGAAAAGAACTTTTACCATAAAGCCATTGTCGGCATGCCACACAAGCAGACACCTGTCTTCAGTCATGCGGTTGACAGTGTTACTTTCAACCCGATCTGGAAAGTGCCCCAGTCCATTGCTTCAAGCAGCATGCTACGTAATATCAAAGCTGACCCGGAGTTTCTGGAACGGGAAGGCTTTCTGGTTTACCAGAGCTGGAATGACAATGCTCCTCAGCTGAATCCGGATAATATCAACTGGCAACAACTAAGAGCCCGCAACTTTCTTTATCGACTGGAACAACTGCCCGGCGTCGATAACCGTTTGGGAAAATACAAATTGGGCTTACCCAATCAGTTCGGTGTTTACCTTCACGATACCAACAAGCCAGAGCTGTTTGACAAAGATGCCCGTAGCCTGAGTTCCGGCTGCACCCGGGTTCACAACATAGATGTCCTTATCAACCGGATGGGACAGCATCTGGGAATGACGGCTGAATTTGATTCAGGGCATCAGTCTGAAGTCACGACCAAAATAGAACTGACGGAACAGATTCCCATCTATTTTGTTTATTTCACTGCCTGGCCTGACGCCGAGGGTCGGGTTCGATTCCGCAAGGATATTTATCAACTGGATAATGCGCTGAACAGCTGGTTCTGATCTGCTGCTATGCTGAATATTCTGAAGCAGAATTAACGCTAGCAGCTCATGTCTGAAACCAGCCTGTTTACCAAAGAGACTCTGCTAAATCCCTACCCGGTTTTTAAGCGTATTCGTGAAAAGCATCCGCTGTATTTTGATTCACAGAAACAGTGCTGGGTAACAACCGGTTTCGATGTCACCTCTTTTTTAATGCGGCACCCTGATATTGGTACTCGAACAATAAGCACATTGTTTGATGCTGAGGAGCAGCAGGCTAACCCTGAAATTTTCTCTCGCCTGAAAAGCATGCCTTCGTCCATGCTCAGCATGGGGCCACCAGACCATACCCGGCTGCGCAAGATTGCCAATCCTCTCTTCAGTCGGGAAGCGGTTGCCCGATGGGAAACAATGATTCAGCAAGTCTTTGATAACACGCTGGAACCGATATTAGCCAGAGCGGAAGATACCCGAAATTTTGATCTGGTCAGTGATATTGCCCGCGGCTACCCATTTGAAATCATTTGTGAGTTGTTTGATTTTCCTGAAGCTGAACGCCCGATGTATCTGCAGCGAGTGGAAAAAGTGCTGGCATTTTTTGGCCATCCGGTGGAAGGCGATAAAAATGCGATGGCGCAAGAGGCCATGAATAACTCCACTCTGAACCGGGCAATGTTTACCCGTTTTATTCGCGAACGGGCCAGACAACCCGGAAATGATATGATCAGTGTACTTGCTGACGCTCTCAATCAGGGTATTGCAACCGAGAAAGAACTTGCCGTTACTTGTAGTCTGCTGGTTACAGCAGGTCATGTCACCACAATCGATATGCTCAGTAATGGTATTTGCCAGCTGCTTGAACATCCGGAGCAGTGGGATCTGCTGGTCCGTAATCCTGAACTGGCCTTTTCTGCCGTTGAGGAAATGCTGCGATTTGATAATTCCGTTATTTTTGTATTCAGAAAAGCTCTCAAGGATATCGACTATAACGGTACTATCATTCCTGCCGGAGATTATATTGCCCTCGGGCTGGCTGCAGCCAACCGTGATCCGGCAGTAAATCCAGACCCGGAAGTATTTGACATTACCCGGGGAATATCGCGGCATATTTCTTTTGGGCACGGTATTCATACTTGCCTGGGCGCACGTCTTGCTCGACTGGACTTAGCCATCGCCCTGAAAACACTGGCTCGCAAAATGCCCGGACTAAAACTTGCGGAAGATCCATCACCCTACATCAAGGCTGAAACCCTGATCCAGAAAGGTTTTCATAAACTTCCACTGACGTTTTAAACAGCCACCCTTTCAGCCCACCTGCATTACGGGTTACGATCAGGTCAGGATTGATGAACTTTTCCCGGACTTTTCCTGCCAATGCCTAAAAAAATCGTTCAGCGTGAATGCCGTGCCGATACGTCTTTTTCCAGCCAGATTCCCCGCCTGTTGCAGCGCGTCTATGCCGCTCGGGGTATTACTTCGGACGCTGAACTGAACTATTCAGTACACGGTCTGGCACGCTATCACCAGCTGAAAGGTATCGACAAGGCAGCAGAGCTGATTACCGCAGCCATCACCTCAGGCAAGCGTATTCTGGTCATTGGTGATTTTGATGCCGATGGTGCTACCAGCAGTGCACTGGCTGTTTCTGCTCTTAGGGCCATGGCAGCCAATGATCCGGGCTACCTGGTTCCCAACCGGTTTGAATATGGTTACGGCCTGAGCCCGGAAATTGTTGCTGCCGCCCTGCCCTTGCAGCCGGATATGCTGATTACGGTAGATAACGGCATTTCCAGCATTGAAGGTGTGAAAGCAGCCAAAGCGGCCGGTTTGCAGGTCGTTGTGACAGATCATCACCTTGCAGGTCGTGAATTGCCGGATGCCGATGCCATCGTAAATCCGAACCAGCCCGGTTGTGACTTTGCCAGCAAGAATACCGCCGGTGTCGGAATTATCTTTTATGTTATGTGCGCTGTCCGGACACTGCTGGAACAAGAGGGCTGGTTTGATAACCGCTCCAAACCCAATATGAAGTCTTTTCTGGATCTGGTCGCACTCGGTACTGTCGCCGATGTTGTCAGCCTTGATAATAACAACCGCACCCTGGTTCACATCGGTATGCAAATTATGCGGGCTCAGCGATGTCGGCCGGGCATTATGGCATTAGCCGAGGTCGCGGGAAGAAGCCTGGAACGACTGGCTACCTCTGATCTCGGTTTTGCCATGGCTCCTCGCCTGAATGCTGCCGGACGGTTGGATGATATGTCTCTGGGTATTGAGCTGCTGCTTTGTCAGGATATTAACCGTGCCAGAGCCATGGCTTCTGAACTGGACAGCCTGAACCGGGAACGGAAAGAAATCGAAGAAGGCATGAAGCAACAAGCCATCAAGGCATTGGAAAAAATCCAGCTGGAAGATGGCAAGCAATTACCCTGGAGTCTCTGCCTCTATGAAAATGATTGGCACCAGGGCGTTATCGGTATTGTTGCATCCCGAATAAAGGAACGTTTCCATCGCCCTGTCATCGCATTTGCTCCGGACGATAACGGCATGATGAAAGGGTCTGCCCGTTCCATTCCCGGCTTCCATATTCGAGATGCACTGGATGCTGTGGCCACTGCCAACCCCGGGCTGATTCCCAAGTTTGGTGGACATGCCATGGCCGCAGGGCTCAGTCTGGCAGAAAAGCATCTGCCCAAATTTACTGAAGCCTTTGAAGCTGAAGCTCGCGCCCATCTGGATGAGGATGCATTGCAAAGCGTGCTACTGACAGATGGCGAACTGACCATTGAAGACTTCGACCTGAACCTGGCACAACAACTGAAAAATGGTGGCCCATGGGGGCAAAATTTCCCCGAACCCTGCTTTGACGGCACCTTCAGAATTGTTCAGCAGCGTATTGTGGGTCAACACCACCTGAAAATGACACTACAACCCACCGGTCATGATTACTGGGTTGATGCCATTGCCTTTAATGTGGATACCGGGATCTGGCCTGATCCGGCAATTCAGCGGGCACGGGTTGTTTACAAGCTGGATGTGAATCACTATCGGGGGAATGATAACTTGCAGTTATTGGTAGATTACCTTGAACCTGCCTAGGCATCTGCTTCTCAAGCTTTTGCTCTGTAAAAGATAACTTCTCCGAAGAAGGTTATGAAGCCTCACAACCTTCTTCGGAATACTCAATGAATATCACACTAATAACCTAATCCGACCAGTCACTATCATTATCAGAGGCTGCTTCGTCTTCTGAAGATGACATCTCTACAGCCACTCTCCGCATCAGAATACTCGCTACCTCTTTACTTTCACTTGCTGTACGCCAATTAGCAGGGTCTCTGACTGTCGGTTCTACATGCTTGAGAGTACGCTTTTCTTTAAATCTCTCGATTTCTGACAACAACAGTGACCTCTGCTGGACCATCCCCATCGGAGTTGTTTGAGATGGATGCTTGGGGTCTGCAGGTATAGAGGCTGATACTCTGGACTTCATTCGCCTCTCCGCAAGAGGCACCTCTCTCTTGCCCCATTCAGAAGTCTTCGGAGTGGTCACTATTTTCTCTTTGACTGCCAGTGATACAGTGGCTGATTTTACCGGAGGAACAGGTTTGGCAACTGCGCTTAACTTCCCTCCGGAAGTTGTAGCCGATTGCAACGGAGTATGACTAACAGGGTCCTCCGAAGATGTTACGACAGATCGCAAACCCTTTCTTTGCTGCTGAAGAAACTGTTGGGCAGACATTGTAGGTTCAGGCTGCATTGTAGATACAGCCGCTTTATTTAGCCTGACAGAGTTCAGTTCAGATTGCGTTACAGCAAACTGAGTGCCACTGGAATGCGGAATCCTCGCTGACGGCTTTGGGCCGGCCACAGACATAGAGTCGAAGCTGGTAAGAAGATTATCTACCCCATCCAGACCGGGGTGATTGTCAGGGGTCAGGGGAGAAGGACATGCAGTGACTAATGTCTTACTCCTGACAAGCAGCGGGAATAGTGGTAGCCAGCTGGTTAATAGCGATGTTAGCAGTACATCCTGAGCTTCTGCCTCCCCAAAGGACACTTTTACAGCACCCAGAATTGACATAATATCCTCTGCGCTATATGACCTCGCTATGCTCTCTATTTGAGCACGGTGATATTGCGTAGTTACGGGTGCTGAATGGGGCTTAATTAAAGTGAAGCTCGCCTGACTTTCATCGGGAGTTGCTTGAGTTTTTTTTGAATCAGGCTGCATTCCAATATGAGCAAACAGCAATCTGGCTGGCTGGGAAAGCGAGGTTGCTTTCACTCTATAATTACAACCTTTTTCAATCCATAGCATGGTATAGGGAGGTTCAAGGGTGATTTGTTCTTCTCGTATAACTTGTCCTGAACGGCCAATGACCTGAATAACCATTACTTCTGAATAGTCGAAGGCCTCATCTTCTTCAAAACAGCAACTGATAATATTCAGACTCTTGCAACCATTTACAGACATTTGTTTTTTTATTTGTTTATACAGGACATCATCAAATGAAGATGTAAAAGTAAGGGTACCTCCACCAATAGGCTGTAATACCCCGACACCTGCAACTGATTGCTGTACATAGCTGACTAAAACCCCAGCAGCGCTGACTTTATGATAAAAAAAGAACAGCATCACTATGATAAATAACGAGTATTTTCTAACCGATCGCATATTAAGGACTCTCCATATATTCCGAATAGAAACAATGTGGAGCCCACTCTGCCTCTTCAAAATAATTTTTGTCTGCCAGCTAATGACTCTTTAAAAGTACGATAGTTCATAATTTTACTGCCATGAATCAGAATCAACGTCTGAATCTGATTCAGTTTCACCTCCTGATTCAGGGTGTTCAAGTGATTTTAACAGCCCGCAGGCATGCTTATTGGATTAATACCATCACCTTCAATGTGGATATCGGGATCAGGCCTGATCCGACTATTCAGCAGGCACGGGTTATTTACAAGCTGGATGTAAATCACTATCGGGGGAATGATAACTTGCAGTTACTGGTAGATTACCTTGAGCCTGGATAGGTATCTGCTTCTGAAGCTTTTGTTCTGTGAAAATCCCGAAGAAGGTTATGAAGCTTCTTCGGGATTTTCACAGAACACGCACTAGTAATCTAATCCGACCAGTCACTATCATTACCAGAGGCTGACTCGTCTTCTGAAGATGACTGCCCTATAGGCACTCTCCTACGAAGAATACTCGCTACCTCATTGCTGTCACTTGCTGTACGCCACTTCGCAGGATCCCTTACTGACGGATCCACATGCCTGAGAGAATGCTGTCTTTCCCTAAACGCCTTGATTTCTGACATCAACCGTGACCTCACCAGCTTCCCATCCACTGGAGTTGTTTGCCATGGGCGTTTGGAATCCGCAGGCTTAGAGGCTGATACACTAGGTTTCCTTCGCACCCCGGCAAGAGGCTCATCTCTCCTGCCCCATTCAGAAGTATTCGGAATGATCGCCAGTTTATCTCTAGCTGCACGTGAGACAGCAGCTGATTTTACCGGAGGAAGTGGTTTTACAACGGTACTCATTTTCCTCCCAGAAGCCTTAACCTGTTGCGACGAAGCAAAGCTAACGGGATCCTTCAAAGGTGGCTGTTGTGACTCAGAATGACTGTCACAGTGCACGCTGGAATCACTCAGAGGCTGCCCTTTATCTACTGTGGTAACTACAGGTCGTAAAAGCTGCCTCTGCTGCTGAAGAAACTGCGGGGCAGACATGGTAGTTTCAGACGGCCTTGCAGACACGGGCACCTTTTTGAGTCTGCCAACGTCCAATCCAGATTCCTTGCATCCAAGCTGAACACCACCGGAAAAAGAATCTGACCGCACAGGAGCTTCCTCACTAGTTCTCTTTTCAAGCTCAACTTTTCTTAATGAACCGGGATCAAATTGCTTGAGTTCCTTTACCAATCCAGATGGCTGCCCTTTCACCCAGGATTCCATAAAATTGGGTTCGGCATTTTCAGAAGACTCTTCCGAATCAAGCTTAGTTAGAGGCTTTCGTCGAGGGACTGGCACAGGCCCCTTTCGAATCGCTGCTTCAATAGCAGCTTCATGCTCCCTCTCGCTATGTAAAGCAGGCTGAGAGGTATGAGTATCCAACGAGAAGGCCGGGTTATGCTGTAATGACTTGCCTTGAGGCTGGAATTCTCTCCCAGCCTCCAATACTTTTGGAGATCTTGCCGGAACAACAGGCATCGGTGCCTTAAAAGGGAGCTCTGCCGTTGCATCACCCTGCACATCAACACCAGAATGGAGCTCACTGCCAGCAGTACGTTCAACTGCATCTGCCACGACCAGAGGTTCGTCACAGGTAGTCGTTTTTCCTTTTCGTTGTACATAGTCAGGGGGTGTCAATAGCGGCAGCTTGAGCCGACCCGTTTCAGTATGATTATCTCTGTCAGGCTCAACCAGGACGGTTTGAGTATCGTCTTCTGTTTCAACCGGCAGGCTTTCCTCTGATACTACAGATTGTGATTGGTGCTCTGTTTCAAGAATGTAGTCAAGAGCAATAGGTAGCCATCTGGACGACAATTTTCTAGGCAGATTATCCTGGATATTAGATGAGGAAAGTAAAGCCTGATCAACCTGACCACACAGAGTTGAATAACACGGGTTTCGGCGTAATTTAGAGCGCCGATATCCCTTATGAGCTCTATTGAGACCACTTAATTTCTCATACATGAAAGGAGGATCCTCCTCATCAAGATCTCTACCGTCTTGTACGCAACTTTTGGGCAGTTCAGCCATTGCACATGCCCAGTGCTCTTCCCACTGTTCATCTGTTGCAAAACACATAAAAGTAATCGTTACTTTCAGACCATCAGGTGCCGTCAGATTGCGTAAGTCATGTAACTCTGCACCGGAGGTCATTGAAACTCTCATAGTCCAGTCCGCAAAGGGGACACCACCCAGCTTGCGAAAAGATCCATTAGCCTCCTTAAAGACAAGATCTATTCTCGGAAAATCACCTTGTGAGGCCGTAGCAGGGCAATCTAACTTAACTAAAGCCAGACGATTAAAACTATCCCCCCCTTCTTCACTCTTCTGTAACTTTCTCGCTAAAGAATGACTTAAATCCTTATTGATTCGAACAAGACTCTCCCTGTTTGACACTATCTTGCGGCACCCATATTCATTCTCAACATCATATTCAACAACATGCAGTAAAACCCCCTTCATAGCGTACAAGCAGGAAGATCCGCATACCAAAAACAGGGATAAAAAAGCAATCAAAACTGATTTTAAAAAAATCATTCTTGCACTCTCGATATATTTTTGTATTATTTGATTTAAAAAAGAAACGGAATCATTTTTTTAAAACGACTCAAGGAATTCAGACTAGACACTATTCATCTTTTTTCAAAAAAACTGTACTTTGATAATAATTAAAAACCATATATTAAAAGACGATATAGACTCCCATTTCCGGAACAATGAAAACAATTCCTGATCACTTAAGTGAATTCGATCTTTAAAAAATATTAAAAATATGAATAAATTTATTTGTGTAACTATGTCTACAAAGAACAGTTCAAAATAAAGTTACTGATCATATGCTAGGATTTTTTAAGTAAGTTAATAATAAAGCGAATCTCACCATGAATAGAACATTCACTGCCACAATAATTCTTATTCTTGGTTTTCTATTCCTTCTGCCCGGATTGACCCAGCCCTTCTTTACTCTCAAGGGAGAGCTGGATCATCAATCCCTGATCCAGCAAGGCCGTAAAATAATTACCCAGCGCAGTGATGTGCCTCCCATGCTGGCCAATATGGCAGACAGTTTTCTGGCCCAAGTGAAGGCTGAAGGTAAAAGTGAAGTTTATAACAAGACCCGTAACATTCTGGGAACCGCACAGGATTTATGGAATAACGGTCATCCTCCCGTTGCTCTGCTGATTGTTATTTTTTCAGTTGTTATACCGGTGATCAAAGGGATAGTTCTGCTGGCTTCAGTATTTATGGCTCCGGGGAAAGCCAAAAACCGCCTTCAATCCGGTGTTAATGTGCTGAGCAAATGGTCCATGGCGGATGTTTTTGTTGCCGGTATTCTGGTGGCGTTCCTGGCCGCCAAAGCCAGTCAGGGAGCGGAGGGTATATTGCAGTTTGACGCTGAGCTACATAGTGGCTTCTGGTTCTTCACCGGATACTGTCTCTTGTCCGTACTATCAGCAACCATAATGCCGAATACACCGGTTATTACTGCGCCTGTAGAAAAAACAGATGGGGCTTAAGAACCTTTCCGGGATCTATGGTCTATAACTGTCACTTCAACAGCAAAAGCCATAATTCCCAATGAGATGGATTCCTGTATTTGCTCTTTGTCTATGTATCGGACTTGTCTCTCAGGTTAGTGCCAACCATCTTCATAGAAGTAATGGTGGCACCATCAACTCCCTTCACCCTCATCATTTTCATGGCGAGCCTGAAGCTTCTGTCATGTACGATCTCTTTGAAGGACTGGTAACCCAAAGTCCTGAAGGAAAGATTGTGGCGGGACTTGCTGAAACATTCAAGCAGGATACCTCCAACCCCCAACAATGGATCTTTGAACTCCGGGCAGGACTAAAGTGGTCTGATGGGTCCCCCCTGACAGCAACAGACTTTGTAGAAAGCTTTCGACGATTGGCGCTTTTAGGCAAGAACAAGAAATCCATTTACGCTAAATATCTTATTGTTGCAGGCATTAAAAATGCAGCGGAAATACTCGCTGGATCATGCTCACATCAAGAGTTGGGAGTAAGTGCACCTGATGACCGCACAGTCATTATTGAGCTTGATGAAAATATCCCACCTATTGAGGAAATTTTTCCTGCTCTGTTGGCGTTTCCATCTTTTCTGCCTGTTCACTCCAGCATGAGAGGAGTGGGGTTATACCCTATTGAATGGGAAAAGCCGGGCAATAGCTTGATCTGCTGTGGCCCTTATAAATTGGTATCAGTAGAACTTTGTGACAGCGAGTTTTCAGCGCCCTGTTTAACACTGAGTAAAAATACTTCTTATCACTCTGCTGAAAGTGTGACTATTCCTCAGGTGAGCTGGCACGGAATTACTAACCTGGAAACAGAGGAAGCTGAATTCCGTGCCAAAAGGCTTCAGATAACAAAGGGCTTACCCACCAGCGACTTTGCTCATCTGGATAAAACCCATATGAAGGTTATTCATATGCTGGCTACCGGTTTTCTTATGCCTCGAACGCAAAAGATACCGATGCCTGAGCATCAGGATTTAATACAGGCGATAGCGGCAGCATTGGAACTGCAAGATATAATCAAAGAACTTGGAATGCAGGACTATCTGTCACCAGCAACCAGTTTTATTCCTGATTTTGACGACTTTCATCCTTTTCAGCAGCCCCCAGCACGAGACAAGGCTGCTGAGAATACCGCTATTAAAAAGGCGTGTGATCACTGGCTCACTAGCCACCCGGGTAAAACAGTACTTATTTGCATGACACCAGAGCGTGAAGATCCAGGCGGTGTGATGTCGAAAATCATTGATCATCTTAATCAGCGCTTTCAGGATGCAGGGGGACAACTCTCATTTATATCTGACACATTGCCCTGGAACGAGTTCAGGCAAGGAGTAGAAAATGCTGACCTACTCGGTTGGGGTTGGCTTGCAGCCTATAATGAGCCATCAGCTTTTATCGTTCCTTTGGCTCCAATGTTTGGAATGATTCCGTGTCACCCCGTTGAAGAATTGAATACGCTTTATTACCAGGCTCGTTGTAAGAAAGCGGATTGGTCGGGAAGAAAGACTTGTTATCTAGAGGCTGCGAAGGTTATTTGTAGAGAGGTACCTGTTATACCTCTATTTAAAGGCCCTAAATTCCGACTGGTTTCACCCACTGTAAAAAATTACCCGGAATCCAATCTTCAGGGCTGGGCATTCACAAAATGGCTCTCAATGTAAGAACCAATATTATTCGTCAAACAGACTTAACTGCCGCCCACCCTCGGGCGGCTTGAGGTCATGCAGTCGAATACCAATGCCAGCCAGCCGTACCGGCAGTTTTTTCCGTTCAAAAGCCTCTTTAAAGAGTTTCTGATACTCAGCCGGGCTAAAGGGTGACTCCCCAGCCGGAAGCAATGTTTCCAAAGTTGTCTGGGTGAAATCATTAAACTTCAGTTTTACAAACCGCTTGGTCGGCAAGTATTCTCTACTTATTCGCTCCCAGCGTGACTCCAGGCTTTCAAGCAATGGGAAAACCTCTTTCTGGACAGCTTTGATATCCGGTAAGTCATGATCATACGTATGCTCGACCGAAAGCGATTTACGCCGACGGGAAGTTTCCACAGCACGGTTATCAATCCCGTAAGCAAGCTCATGTAGCCTTTCACCAAAACGACCAAACCATTTCGCCAGCTCCAGCTTTGAATACTTTCTCAGATCTCCACAAGTTTCAATGCGTTTCTTGCGGAGTTTTTCTGCAGTAACCTTGCCCACACCATGTAGCTTGCTAACCGGCAATTGCTTTACAAACTCATCCACCTGATCCGGAGTAATCACAAATAAACCATCCGGCTTGTTCCAGTCGCTGGCAATCTTGGCCAGAAATTTATTCGGCGCGACTCCAGCAGAGATCACAATACCAACTTCTTTTCTGACCCGCTGTCGCAGCTCTTTGGCCATCAGGGTGGCACTACCCCGGCAGCGCTCGCTATCAGAGACATCCAAATAGGCTTCATCCAGAGAAAGCGGCTCAATCAGGTCGGTATAATCAGTAAAAATGGCATGAATTTCCCGGGAAACTTCCCGGTAGTGTTTCATTCTCGGCGGCACAATCAGCAAATCCGGGCATAAGCGTAATGCCTGACCTGAAGCCATTGCCGACCGTACTCCAAACTCCCGCGCCTCGTAATTACACGTAGCAATCACTCCACGCTTGTCAGGCATACCGCCTACCGCTAGTGGACGACCACGCAAATCGGGGTTATCCCGCAATTCAACCGCTGCATAAAAGCAGTCACAATCCGCGTGAATCACCTTGCGTCCTTGTGCGGCCTTCCCTTTTTCAAGCACCTTTTCCTCGTCCTGTAAGATCATCAAGAGATTTCCGATGCGATTTACCGTATTCAATACGCCGATAATCAGTCAGTTGCTATATTGCCTGGCCTGGCTGACCTTGAAGCTGCTGGGTTGGAAGGTCGAGGGAGAGCCACCCAAAAGCGCACGCTATGTTCTGATTGGCGCTCCCCATACCAGTAACTGGGACTTTGCCCTGACCATCAGTGCTTCCATGATACTGCGTATGCGTATTAACTGGCTCGGAAAAGTCAGCCTGTTTTATGGCCCGCTACGTCCAATCATGCGCTGGATGGGCGGCATTCCGGTGAATCGTGAGCGTCGTACCGGCATTGTCAGTCAGGCTGTGAATGCCTTTCGTACCAACCGCAGGCTGATTATTGCCCTGTCTCCCGAGGGCACCCGCTCCCAGGTATCTCGCTGGAAAACCGGCTTTTATCATATCGCACGGGAAGCCAACGTGCCTATCGTACTGGGTTACCTCGATTTTGGCCGGAAAGTAGTCGGCATTGGCCCGAGCTTCCGCCCTACGGGCGATCTGGAGCGCGATATGGCTGCAATCCAGCACTTTTATCAGGATATTCAGGGTAAGCACCCGGAAAAGTTCTGTGAGAACTGCATCAATGAAGAGGGTGAAATGCAGGCTTTGACCCGATAGCAATGATCAGAACCGGTGACGCAATAAGCCAGACCTGCCATAGGCTATGCTTGAATAAAGCCCTGTCAGGAAACGGCCAAACGCAAGGATGCGTAGATTATGACCTCATCTGCTGCCGATGCTGCTAAAACCATAATTATTGCCGAAGATCACCCGCTGTTCCGCAGTGCTCTGAAATTGACGCTGGATCAGGTCTTCGATCAACCCGCCTTCGTTGAGGCTGAGACCATTGCAGAGCTACAAACTGCAGCAGAAGTCACCGAAAAGCCGGATCTGATTTTACTTGACCTGAATATGCCTGGTGCTCATGGCTTTTCTGGCCTGGTTTTCCTGCATGGTCGTTATCCTGAAGTCCCGGTAGCCGTTATTACGGCCAATGAGGACGATGCCACCGCACAAAAGGCTGCCCGCCATGGTGCCAGAGCCTTTATTCCCAAATCTGCCCGCCCTGAAACCATTAAAGAAGCGTTGTTAGCCATCAATAACGGCGAACGCTGGTTCCCTCCCGGATTTACCGAAGCCTGTGCCCAGACCGAGGTTGTCAGTGATATGGAGTCTCGTATCGCATCATTGACTCCACAGCAGTTCCGGGTACTCGGCATGATCAGTGAAGGCATGCTGAATAAGCAGATCGCCTATGATCTGGAAGTTTCTGAAGCAACCATCAAGGCTCACGTTACGGCTATTTTCCGCAAGTTGGGTGTTCGCAGCCGTACTCAGGCCGTCATAGCCCTGCAGTCACTGGAACTTGAAGACAAGTCCTCACCTGACAATACCGCTGAGTCATCTTCTGACACGTCTGATTGATATTCTGGCTATAACTATCTCCTGAATAACACTTATCCGCCGGCTTATTGCCGGCGGACTGCTTTATCTCAGGCAAGACAGGCTATAGCTGATGACGGCATATGACAGAACCACTCTTTATCAAATGGCGATGGGACACTGGAAGTTTCAAACCACCCTCGCCGTAGCAAAACTCGGTATTGCGGATCAACTGGCTGACCAGCCCCTGAGTGCAGCTGATATCGCAGCCAATACAGGGCTGAATAGTGACCGGCTGGAACGGGTATTACGGACATTGGCATCCGATGGTATTTTCAACCGCCTGCCGGACGGCCGGTTCAGTAACAATGAGGCCAGTCATTATCTGCGTTCCAATATCGCCGGCACCATGAAAGATCTGATTATTATGAACTCCAGAGAGTGGATCAGTGATGCCTGGCTGAATATGACTGACAGTCTGGAGGCCTCATCAGATCAATCCCCCTTCAAAAGTCGTTTTGATCAGGAGATCTATGAGTATCTGGGCACTCATAATGAAGAAAACGCATTGTTTGACCGGGTGATGCAGCAACTCACCAGCTATGGTGCAGAAACAACTGTTGATCTCCTTCCTCTAGCCGGAACAGAAACCGTCACAGATCTTGGAGGTGGAACCGGCGCTTTTCTCCTGAAGTTGCTGTCAGTTTATCCGGGTATCCAGTGCACGCTACTTGAGCAACCTGTTGAAATCGAACGGGCTGCCCGGAGCGAGGATATTCAGCATCATTCATCCCATTTTCAGTTAGTCACCGGGAGTTTCTTTGAGGACATACCCCAAGGGCAGGATGTCTATATCCTCAAAGCTATTCTTCACGGATTTAACCAGGATAGATGCGAGCGTATTTTACAAAACTGTCAGGCAGCCATGCATGGCGACAGCCGTCTGTTTGTGATTGATCATATTGCCGGTGATGGCCCGGAACACGCCCATGCCAACTGGTATGACTTACTGATGATGCAGATCGGTGGTCGGGAGATTGATCTACCCAGATTTACTGCGCTATTGGATAAGTGTGGACTGGAGCTTGCAGAAACCACGGTTCGCAGTGGAATGCAGTCTGTACTTGAAATAAAAATCAAATCTTGAGAACAAAGCACCAGATCACCGGTTAGCACGGTGATCTGGTTTAAGGTATCGAGCCTTAATCTTTCTTTTTACGCTTCATCGGTTCAAAACCGGCATCAACCAGCTTGGCTGCAGGCTTCTTCCTGCGCACAGGAGCGTTACCGTCAGCGGTTTTGTTCTCACCACCTGAAGCCTGAGGCTTGACCGCAGGTGTACGACGTTTGCCAATATTCTTTTTATCCCGATGGCGTTGTTTGCCCAGTTCTTCCTGACGCTTCTTGCCACCCGGTTTCTTTTTACGACCCGCGGCCTTGCCGGAAGCCTTGACCTTCTTGGGTCCTTTGTAATGACCTTTCAGTCCTTCAATCGCCCGGCGCTCGAATTTCACCTTCAGGTAGCGCTCAATGCCAACCATCAGATTCCATTCGGGCGGGCTGATAAAGGTCACCGCCAGTCCCTGTTCACCGGCACGGCCAGTACGCCCGATACGGTGAACATAGTCATCGCCATTACGGGCCATATCCAAGTTTATAACCAGATCAATGCCCTTCACATCCAGACCACGTGCTGCAACGTCTGTGGCTATCAACACATTAATCCGGCCTTCACGGAAGTTCTGCATGACCTTGTTGCGCTCATCCTGGGTCATTTCTCCATGCAGAGCAGCAGCCCGGTGCTTGTTATAGCGCACCAGGCCATTCAGACGGTTGGCCTGAACCCGGGTATTGGTGAAAACGACAGCCTTTTCATAGGTTTCGTTATTCAGCAGCCAGTCCAGCAGCTTGTCTTTGTGCTGCAGATCATCTGCCAGAATAATCTGCTGACGAATGTTCTCATGCGGATCACGGGCAGTATTCAGAATAATGGTCTGCGGGTTCTGCAGTACCTGCTCGGTCATATCCTGCATGCCCTTCTGTTTCATCGTGGCCGAGAACAGCAGGGTTTGCCGGGCTTCAGGGCAACGGCCGGCAATGGTCAGCACATCGGCACCAAAGCCCATATCCAGCATTCGATCTGCTTCATCCAGTACCAGCACTTCCAGATCCTTAAAGTCCGGGGTGCCTTTTTCCAGATGTTCCATCAGGCGTCCCGGGGTCGCAATAATGATTTCCGGGTTTTTACGGAAGATGGAAGCCTGAAACTTGAAACTGTCACCACCGATAATCATGCCTGACTTGATATAAGTGAAGCGCGCCAGCTTTTCACACTGCTTTTCCACCTGCCGGGCCAACTCCCGGGTAGGAACCAGTACCAACGCCCGGGTACCGGATTTGGGCGCAGGATTGGTATGAAGCCGGTGCAAAATCGGCAGGATGAACGCTGCTGTTTTACCACTGCCGGTTTCAGCACCCACCATCAGGTCAGTCCCTTCCAGCACTGCCGGGATGGTCTGAGCCTGTACCGGGGTCGGCTGCTCATATTTGAGATCTTCTAAGCCACGAATCAGCCGCTCATGCAAGCCAAGCGTGCTGAACTGCGGCTGTTCCGCTGTCTGGGTCTGTGTTTCCATTATCAAATCCGGAGAACTGGGGGAAAATGGGCTGAATCTTACAGGGGTAGCCGAACAAAACAACCGTAAAAACACGGTGATCAGAGTTATGGGATGTTGAGGCAGAGGCCGGGAATATGCACTAGATTTTTAATAATAGCCCCTTATTAATTTGCCCGAAGCTTCAAGCTGTGCTCGAGCGATTCCATGGAGAGGAACATTGAGCAAGCGCGCCCTGCCATCACTTCTGGCCGCCAGTATTGCCCTGGCCACTGCAGTTCAGGCCGAGACTGCGGATGATGACTTCTTTGAATACAGCCTGCAGGAGCTGATAGCTCTTGATATTCCCGATGTCACCTCGGTATCGCGCAAGCAGCAGCGGCAAATGGATTCTGCTGCCGCGATTTATGTGGTTACTGACGAGGATATCCGCCGCTCGGGGGTTACCACCATTCCGGATGCCCTGCGGATGGTACCGGGACTACAGGTAGCCAAGCTCAATGCCAATACCTGGAGTGTCAGTTCCAGGGGCTTCAACTATGTATTTGCCAACAAACTATTAGTGTTGATTGATGGCCGCACCATTTATTCTCCGATGTTTTCCGGGGTGAACTGGGATGTTCAGGACACCATGTTGGAAGATATTGACCGGATTGAGGTAATTCGGGGTCCCGGAGCAGCCCTGTGGGGCTCCAATGCTGTTAATGGCGTGATCAACATTATTACCAAAAAAGCTGCAGATACCCAGGGAAGTCTGATTTCTGCCGGTGGTGGTTCTGAAGAAAAAGCTTTTGGTGCTTATCGCTATGGCGGCACATTCGGTTCGGACCGGACCGAAGGCTTTTACCGGGTTTACGTCAAAACTTTTAACCGGGATGGAAATGCCAATGCCGACGGTTCTGATGCCCGCGATGACTGGAAGATGGACCGGGCCGGCTTCAAGGCTGAATGGAAAACAGATGACGACACATCCTGGTCATTTCAGGGTGATATCTATGAAGGTACTACTCGCCCGGCCTTGATGATCTTTGATGAAAACCAGCCGGCCAAAGGGGTTCAGACCTTTACTGATCAGGACCGGGACCAAAAGGGTGGCAATTTGATTGGAAACTGGAAGTTTGCTCCCAGCGATACCAGTGATTATTCCATCCGTGCCGTTTACGATAATTATCAGAATTTTGATTATCGCATTACCGAGAAGCGCGATACCTTTGAAATAGAATTTCAGCATTATGCAAAGCTCTGGGGCAGTCACGATCTGGTTTGGGGCTTAAGCTACCGCGGTACCTGGTATGAAGTCAGCGATATGCGTCATATCACGCTGTACGACAAAAACAAAATGGACAAGCACCGGTTTGACCAGCTGTACAGTGCCTTTATCCAGGATGATATCACCCTGACCCCGGACTGGACGCTGACTCTCAGTAGTCGACTGGAGCACAATGATTACACTGGTTATGAATTTCAACCCAATGCCCGTATTGCCTGGAAAGCCACTGAAAACCGCACTTTCTGGGCTGCTGTATCGAGAGCCGTCAAAACACCTTCTGTCAGTGAACATGCCGTCGAAACCAAGGGCATTACCTTTTACCGGGTAGGCACTCTGCCGATTCCTACCATGTTCTCGATCAAGGGTAATGATGATGTCAAATCCGAAAAGCTGACGGCTTTTGAACTGGGTTACCGGGAGCTGTTCGCAGATAACCTTCGTATTGATATCACCGGCTTTTATAACGAATACAAAGACCTGATTCAGTACATTGGATCAAATCAATGTGTATTCAATAACGCTATTGCCTTCCCATATCCTGATACAGCTAATCCACCACTGACTGTAACAGCTTGTACGAATAACCCGTTGAATCCAGCCTATCTGGATTTCCCGACCACTTTTAATAATAACCTCGAAGCCAAAACCTATGGTCTGGAGTTCGCTGCAGACTGGCAGGTAAATGAGTGGTGGAAGCTGCAGGTAAACTACAGCTGGTTACAGGTAGACGCCAAACGCCCGAAAAATGGCACAATTCCTCAGGAAAACGAAAACCTGATTGAAGACCTGAGTGCTCATAATGTTGCCAATCTACGTTCCAGCATGAACCTTCCCAATGGTTGGTACTTTGATGCATGGGTGCGGTATATCGACAATCTGAAGAACGCCAGAGTCAAAGCCAATACCGCACTTGATCTACGGATTGCAAAACAGATCAATGAAAATATTGAGGTTTCTCTGGTTGGTCAAAATATTTTTGAAAATCGCCGACAAGAGTTCACCGAGAGCTTCACCGGAATAGTACCAACCCAGATCGAAGAATCCTGGTACGCCCAGATTCGCTGGCAGTTCTAACCGAATGAAGGAGATCAGTGACATGCTGACTAGACCACGGACAACTCATTCGGTCATTCATCTGGCAACCGCAATTGCGCTGGTTTTGATTTTTGCCTTTCTGACTTTTCGGGCAGAAGCTGCAACAGCCATCTCGAAAGAAGAAAAAATCAAAGCTGCAATGGTTTTTAAGATCACCCAATCGATTACCTGGCCACAGCGCATATCCAACTTGTCGGTGTGCCTGATGGGAGATGAAAATATCAACCTTGCACTGAAAAAGATGGATGGAAAATTAACCGAGGGTCGCCGTATATCCGTTACACACAAGAAAACCTCAGCGCCCCTTCATCGGCTATGCGACATGCTGTACATTCCCCACGCATCCAAACTGGATCTCAATGCCATCATGCAGCGTATAGGTAACTATCCGTTACTGACTATTGGGGACTCCGAACAGTTTCTGACCCAGGGCGGAATGATTGCCCTGATCAGAACTGGCAGCAAGGTAACAATTACTATCAATCGAAAAGCAGTCGATCAAGCCAATCTGAAGCTAGGCAATGCACTATTGGGCGTAGCCCGCACGATAAACTGATCCTACAGGGGCCGTTACTATTATTATAAGAAAAGTAACCGCCCCTACATCAAATCCCGACATCCTTTTGAAGCATGATGGCTGATGAACACAGGTTTTTAATGGCCAGAGCGTTACCTTTGAGTACGCTCTGTAGTGCGGTGACAAGTTCTTTGGCATCTCCCCCTGCTTCAAAAAATCCGTCAATCAGCATGGTTAATCTATTCCTTTCTGGCTTACCCTTCAGCGCAATTACAGCTTCTGCTGTTTCAGGCATCAACCCGTAACCATCTTTCAGTGCCTGAGCTAGCTCTATGGTTTTACCACGTTTAAGGCAGAGATCTACCAGCAGTTTATATATAAGATCCTTTGCATTGGTAGCTCGTATGAGCACCTTCACAGTTTCAGTCAAAGTCTCTGCATCGGTTCTGGAACCCACTGACTCTTTCGCTGTTACTGCTCGACGCTTCTCAGTACCAGAGAGGCTTACATGAGTTCCCGCACCATTACTTGAACCACTTTTCGAAGAATGAAACGGTTGAGATAGTCGTAAAGAGCTGGATCTCCAGTCTTTTCGGTCCAGGCTTCCAGTTGAGAATTTAAGATTACTGGTTGAGACATCACGCACACTACGCATGGATTGAGTTCGCTTCAGGGAGGTTTCAAGTTGTACCTTCCATGACTGAAATAACCTTTCAACTAATATCCCGTCAACATTCGATACGTAAGCTATCAACAACTGATGAAGGACACAGGCTTCACTGTAATCTTCAGTTCTGGGGTCGGTCAAATCATTCCAGTAACGCTGGCTTCCCAAAAATGTTTCCAGTTTCTTAGCCGCCTCTTTATTTGCAAAGATAAGACTCAAATCTCTGCCATAACTATCACCTCTCACCTGATTAACACCAGGAACCCTACATAGGTGTTGATTGAGCTTCTCTAGAATTAATAACCTGAAACTTCCCTCATCAAAAAAATCAAGCAAACCTAAAAACTGCTGTAATCGGAACGAAGTATGTCCCGCCTTTTTCATTTCAGTGCAAATTGAAAACAGAAGGCGATAGGCAGTTGATCCTTTTAATATCCCACTCTCTTCATCCAACACCCTCGGCCTCCATCTCTGGATTATGGGTTGAATTTGAGCCCTGATTTCACTATGAGAATGAATAAAAAAATCAATAAAGCTTGTAGCAAGCCCTGAGTTAACTTCTCGAAAAAAAGTCATTCTGCCCTCAGATTTAATCTCACTATTACTCCCACTAAAGAGTACACAACCAATTACTTCATCAAATCCCTGCCTTGCTTTCATCTTGAGGTGTGGAGGGAAGTGTGATGTCAATCTTCTGAAGTCACCATCACTGAGAACCAAAGGAGAGTTTGTTTCAACACCAACAACCGATGCTGCAGTTGGTCTTGAGCAATCTGACTGCAAAGATACTTTTTCATATTGCAAACATTTAAAATCAATAATTGAAGCTTTTCCCCCGCCAGATAGCAGCCATGAAAAATTGCTCATATCCCTTTTTCTGGAAAACCGCTCATTCAGCTCCAGAACAATTACTTTACTGGACGCAGATAAACTTCCAACACCAAGAAAACCTGTAATAAAAGACATCGCTGAACCTTCATCAATATCTCCAATATCAAGACCTGCATGATAAGCTCCTCGAACACACGCAAGGGCCGAGGGTTGCAGCCATGGATTCCTCGAATTTGGAAGCGCAGGAAAATCTGGAAAGAAACTATGCTGGAGAGCCTGACAAAACAGAGGGATAACGTAAGGATGTCGGGCATCAATCCATTCTGCAAATACTTTTAGCAATTCATAAAGTAACGGCTTTCCACTCGCTCCATGCAAGAAGCATGATAGAGATCTTAGTAGATCCACCTTCTCCAGAGTGATATGAGTACTTTGCCTTCGCTGCTTCATTTTCTCTGTTATGACAGCATCCCTACCAGAGTTATCTATTATAAAATCTGCATTCTCAGTCAAATCTGCAGACCCAGCAGAATAGCTTCCAACAAATGCGATATCACATAGTTTGATGTGTTCATCCTGACATGCCAGAGGCAATCGGGTCATCAAAACAGTTGCAACAGACAAACTAGGCAAGGATAAATCCAACATTGACATAGATGAACCAGAACTCATATGAAACAAAGTCGGATCCTTTTTAAAAGCTTCCCCCTTTGCAATGAAGCAAGGTACTCCTCTAGCAGATTGTGCTTTTTTCTTCTCAGGGTCTGCCACAACATAATACTCACTTCCAAACCCTTTATAACTGTGCTGGCATAAACCGAATAATTCATAACAGCTTATTACTCTGTGTACTTTTTTAAAATTTGGATCTTCTACACCTATATATTGATTACCAAGCTGCACCATCACCGGACGAGATAAATAATACGTCGAGGGCAAAAAATATACTGAGCAATTCTCTACAAAATCTTCGAGCACATCAGCTATATCAATATCACTTCTAGGCAGAACACAGAAAGAATAATGATTTACCATCTCTTCCGGAATGTATTCATATCTGTCAGGAGGAACCACGACGACTTTATTTTTTTCTTTAGTGTCTCTTTTGCAAAGCAAATATAAAGCGCCTGTTTTTTTATCTAAAAGACTGTAATACATTAATTTATTATATTTGGCTTCATCAATAGAGAGATAATCAGCAGATATTGAAAAAGGAAAAAAGACCATAAAAAAACAAACAAGACGGAATAGAGTCGTCATCATTATTAAAAATTAATATCGTTATTAACACTTTCACATAGATATAGGCCAAACTTTTTATTCTTTCCAGCTATAATTTGTGTGTTTTTAATAATTTACACCACAATATAGTCGATCATTGACGTGTATAATAAATCAATAACAGCGAAATTTCCCTGAAAAAATGGCTTTTACCTAGAACAACCGGAAAAAGCCATTTTTTATACTGCTCTTAAACTACAGCTTTGATCATCAAGCCCTAGGCTGGACGATACCCTGTTTTACTTTTCCGCCCAGTTTGATTTCGGTTCTTATTTGAACCATTACCCCCTCCAGAGTGGGAGCTTGATTTGCTCTGGCTTTGCTTTCTACCCTGAGGCTTACGAGCATCCCACTGTCCACCACGGGCTTTCTGGAAGCCACCGGATGATTTTTTGGAGCGAGTGTTTTTATGACCACCCCGACGATTCCGGTCATGCCCCTCCTCAGCCGGAATCAACTGGTTATCACCATTACCAATAAGGTCAGTCCGGCCCATCTCTTTCAGTGCATTGCGCAGGTAGCCCCAGTTCTTGTCGTCATGGTAGCGCAGAAAGGCTTTCTGCAAGCGACGCTGCTCATAGTCCTTTGGCGTATAAAGCTTACCACTCTTGTAGCTGACCTTTTTCAGCGGGTTACGGCCGGAGTAATACATTGCTGTCGCCAGCGACATTGGGGACGGATAGAAGGTCTGCACCTGGTCAACCCGGAACTTGTTACGCTTCAGCCACAGCGACAGGTTTAGCATATCCTCATCTTCACAGCCCGGGTGAGCAGCAATAAAGTACGGAATCAGATACTGCTTCTTACCTGCTTTCTTTGAGTAGAAGTCGAACATCTTCTTGAAGGCATCGTAGGTGCCCATGCCCGGCTTCATCATCAGATCCAGCGTACCCTTCTCGGTATGCTCCGGTGCAATCTTCAGATAACCACCAACGTGATGAGTTACCAGCTCTTCAATATATTCCGGATCTTCAACCGCCAGGTCATAACGCAGACCTGAGGCAATAGCGATTTTCTTGATACCCGGAATAGCACGCGCCTTCCGATACAGCTGGGTCGTATGCTTGTGTGATGTTTCAAGGTTGCTGCAAATCTTGGGGAATACACAGGACAGACGACGACAACCGGCCTGAATTTCCTTGCTCTTGCAATTCAGGTGGTACATGTTGGCTGTTGGTCCGCCGAGGTCAGATACCTGACCGGTAAAACCGGGCACCTTGTCCCGCATATCTTCCAGCTCGGCCAGAACAGACTCTTCAGAACGGCTCTGGATAATCCGGCCTTCATGCTCAGTAATGGAGCAGAATGAACAGCCACCAAAACAGCCACGCATGATATTGACCGAGGTTTTGATCATATCGTACGCCGGAATCTTGGCTTTACCATAAGACGGGTGCGGTACCCGCTGATATGTCAGATCGAAAACCCCATCCATTTCCTCGGTTTCAAGCGGGATAGGAGGCGGGTTTACCCACAACTCACGGTTACCATGCTTTTGTACCAGTGTACGCGCGTTATGCGGGTTTGATTCCTGATGCAATACCCGAGATGCGTGGGCATAGAGAGAGGGATCCTTGCGCACCTTCTCGAACGACGGCAGCCGAATGTAGATATTTTCAGTTTCCGTACGCACCTGACTTTGTAGAGGCATCGGAATAATCTTTACCGCTTCTACCCCATCATCAGTCTTCTTCTGGTCACACTCAGATTCCTGCTTGTATTCATAGGGGCTGCCACCAAAAGCTTCCTCCATCGAGGTGATATCTTTTGGCCAGTCAATCCGGGTCGAATCAATTTCTGTCCAGCCGCTCGGCACAGCAGTTTGGATAACAGCAGTACCACGAACATCCTTCAGGTCTCTGATATCCACCCCGGCAGCCAGTCGATCGGCGACTTCAGCCATTGCCCGCTCGGCATTACCGTAAAGTAGAATATCTGCAGTAGCATCCATCAATACAGAGCGACGTACCTCATTACTCCAGTAATCATACTGGGCAATACGGCGCAGGCTGGCTTCAATACCGCCAATAACCACTGGCACATCACTGTAGGCTTCCTTACAGCGCTGACTGTATACAATGACAGCACGATCTGGCCGCTTGCCCGGCTCGGCATTGGGCGTGTAGGCATCATCATTACGGACTTTCAGATCAGCGGTATAGCGGTTGATCATGGAGTCCATATTGCCGGCCGTCACCCCATAGAACAGATTCGGCTTGCCCAGTTTCATAAAGTCTTCGGTATTGCTCCAGTCAGGCTGGGAAATAATGCCCACCCGGAAGCCCTGAGATTCAAGAAAACGGCCAATCACCGCCATACCAAAACTGGGATGGTCGACATAGGCATCGCCGGTCACAATGATAATGTCACAGGAGTCCCAGCCCAGTTCATCCATCTCTGCCCGGGACATAGGCAGGAACGGTGCTGTGCCATAGCATTCCGCCCAGTACTTGGGGTACGAGAAGAGATCAGGAGTTGAAGCAGTTTTGGTCATGGGCACTCAAGGGGCGTCATTTCAGAAAGGCGGGTATTTTTCCAGAAAACGGCTATTGAGGATAGCCCGATATATGGCACTGAAATACCGCACAGCTTTAACACTTAAAGGATAACTCCCTATAGCCCTAACCAGCATCTGAGGAGTGGCCCTTCTTTTTCGTCCACAGTTTCTCAAGCCAGCTTTCTTTTAATACATTGACCACATGAATTTTGCTATCCAGCCAGACATTCACAACAGGGCTGGCGGGAGTAATACCAAAAATATGGGCTCTACCGGTAATATCCCATGCCTTTCTGTCCGGAGCCCAACCTCCAAGCGGACACCCTGACATCAGTAGTACAGATTGAGAGCCATCCTCGTCAGGAAAAAAAATCGATACACGATCGACATCAGTCATTTTTTCTTCTGCTAAGAGCCTGATGTCATTGATTGTTGTACTGCCAAGATAAACAAAGATTTTTCCTCCGGGCCCACCGAAAATATCACCTGTGGTTCCAAGCTCCCGGATTAACTCCACGACATATTGTCTATGCAATATATTTTGATCCGTGCTTCCAATGACTGTTGGCAGTTTTGAATGACATAAACCGATTGCCTGCTTCCTCTCCCCGGGAAGATTAATTACATAGTTGGTAACAGGCTCAGATCCATAGGCAGCAGCTGATGCAATTATCAGGGTACCCTCATGTTCATAGCTTCGAATCAGAGCCATTCCATAGGGAAGGTCGAATAAATCACCACCCTTTACCTGCTCAATAATACCTTGGGAATTCCTTGGAATATCGACAGCCATACAATCCCGGCATACTGTTTGAACAAATTTGGATGTGTCACAGGCCGGAACCACCGCATCTTCCCTGCACCCTCCCCCCCAGGAAAACTCAATCCCCTGCATAACAGCAAACAAACGCTCAAAAAAGAAATCACGAGTTCTAGGGTGATCTTCAATAAGCACCAGTGCATCATCGGTTACTGGGCAAAATGTTGAGTCTTCCAGGGTGACAGAATCGATTTGTGCTGGAAAAATTTTAAACGGGTGTTTGTCACGCTCAGAAATACAGACGTGCTGAACAACGGTTACATAAGTGAAGGGGGCATGTTCGCCCTGCCTTGAAAGAAGAGACGTCCTTTGCAGTTTGATTTCACTGCCAAATTTTTCGCTTACACCGGACACACAGCACTTGGTCATCACCATATTGGCAGTGAATGTTTTGATAACATCATCAGTCACAAAAGAAACATGCCTGCGATGAACCCAGCCGGACGTATCTATCCCGGCCATCAAGTACAACCATTGCTGATCATTGGTCGCACCCAGAATATAAACCGGTTGCCCGTGGTACCAGTGATCCTGCACATTCTTGTCATCTGCAGCAACATTACTGGACAGGTGAAGTGGCTTGGTAATGGTCAATGCCCCGGGCAGCAGATAAGCGTTGGTCTCTGAGGTAATGACCGCCCGCCGCTGAGGCTCATAGATATTTACAAAAGAATTCCAGTCTACCTTGCTTTTAAACGTTGCAAGATCTTCATGCGTTAGCGATATTCCGTTACCTTTAACATAGTGAGAGGGTTCTGATCTTTCTTCTGACTCCAGACCAATCAAACTTTCCGGGCATTTAAGCTCAAGCCCCCAGCAAACCAGCTCTTTTACATACTCCCGCTTCAACCAGGATTCAATATATTCTGCATGCCAGGGTGCAACCAATCTGAAGCTGAGTATATCTTGAGTAAGCTCGGTCAGCCTGATGCTTTTGGCGCCCTCATCAACACCCAACAGTTTTTGAATAGCATCCTGATCCTGCAATATTGCCAGAGGCTGAACCGGATTATTTGGAGGAGGCACTCCTGCCCATGACAAACTGACAAACATAAATGCCAGTGTTCCTGAGAGCGCATATTTAAATATTGCCAATGTTTGATGACACATATGGCAAACCTATATTTTGTAATAGCGTGCAGGGAAGGATAGCTATCTATGCTTAGCGGATGTGGAATGAAAATGAATCAAAAAAGCCTCCATTATTATTTTTCGTCTGAGGCTTTTTTCAGTGTTTAAAAGACGCTGTTACGCCTGTTGAGATGTAACCATCTCCGGCGTTTCCAGAGTTATATTGCCCAGTGTTCCATCCCTGAATTCATTGATCAGAATCTCGGCCACTTTATAGGTATCCGCAATACCACCCCGGCGCATACAACCACGGCGCAGACCAATCGCATCAAACAACTCAATACCACTTTGGGGCGCTTCATCCAGGTTATAGCGTTTTACCAGCAGCTGCGGATATGCTTCCAGCAGATATTCCGCCAGAAACATTGCCACATCTTCCAGCTCGATCACGGTATTCTTGATCGCACCACTGACGGCCAGTCGATAACCACAGGCTTCCGGAGTCAGCTTGGGCCAAAGAAATCCGGGGGTATCATGCAGCACAATATTGTTCGCCAGGCGAATACGTTGCTGCGCCTTGGTGACCGCAGGTTCGTTGCCGGTGCGGGCAATATTACGGTTTGCCAGGGTATTGATCAGCGTCGACTTTCCCACATTGGGAATACCCAGAATCATGGTCCGCAGTGGCTTCAGATCACCTTCACGTTCCGGCACCATTTCACGACAAACATTTAACAGGTTTTTGATTTTATCCGGCTGTTGCTGGGTCAGTGCAATCGCTTTTACACCGCGATCCTGTTCCAGGGTTTTCACCCAGGCTTCTGTCACCGCTGGGTCTGCCAGATCACTTTTATTCAGAATCTTGATACAGGGGGTATCACCACGCAGCCCGGGCACTAGCGGATTCTCACTACTGAATGGCAAGCGTGAGTCCAGCACCTCGATAATCAGATCCACCTGCGGCATTGCTTCCCGAATCTCCTTGCGGGCCTTGTGCATATGTCCGGGAAACCAGTTAATTGCCATTACATCAAATCTCTAGTCTGAAAAGAGCGCTATCTTAACCAGCCTTTATGTCGCTGTCAGGTCAGATGGCCTGATTTATATACTCAACATCAGGTAGTCAGCCACAACCTCAAATCGTTATACTATAACATTCTCAGAGGTACCCGAGTCATGTCACACCCTATTCCCTGCAATCTGATTACCGGTTTCCTTGGTGTTGGTAAAACAACCGCCATTCTTCATCTGCTGGAAAACAAACCGGAAAATGAAACCTGGGCCGTTCTGGTCAACGAGTTTGGTGAAATCGGTATCGATGGTGCCATGATGCAGGGCAAAGGTGCTGTGATCCGTGAAGTGCCCGGTGGTTGTATGTGCTGTGTTGCAGGACTGCCGATGCAGATCGGACTGAATATGCTGATTGCCCGCAGCAAGCCCGACCGGATTCTGATAGAACCCACAGGTCTGGGTCACCCGGCCCAGATTCTGGATATTCTGCATGGGGAATATTATCAGGATGTGCTGGATCTGAAGGCTACGCTTTGTCTGGTCGACCCGCGGCAGCTGGCAGAACCGCGTTATCTGGAAAACGATAACTTTAGGGATCAGATTGCCATGGCCGATGTTCTGATTGCCAATAAAGCTGACCAGTGTACCGAAGAACAGCTGCAGGCATTTGATGATTTTGGCAGCAATCAGCAGCCTCCCAAAGCACTGGTCACCCAGGTTTCTCAAGGCGAACTCAATAAAGACTGGCTTGACCTGACAGCGATAACACGCGCTGCAGCAAAGCCCGACGCTCATAAGCATCATAAGGCCATGCCGGATATCGGCCCGCTTGAGCTACAGCCGGGCGAAGAATTCCTGCGCCGGGAAAACAAGGGACAGGCTCACTTTAGCTGCGGCTGGCTGTTTGCAGATACGGTAGCGTTTTCCTTTAACAGACTGTTTCTGTTGTTTAACAGCCTGGATGTGAAGCGACTGAAAGCGGTTGTTAAAACCGATATGGGTGTCCGCGGCTTCAATATGCAGGAAGGCGTGTTAAGCGTATTGGAACTGGACGAAGCCGCAGACAGTCGGATCGAGGTTATTGATTCGACAGATTCGGCGCAGAAGACTCTGTGGCATGAAATTGAAAATCTGCTGCTGTCATGCCGGCTGACGGCTGATGTCGAAGAATAAATTCTGACAGGTTACAAATCATACCACTGCGGTATTTCTTTTTGTTGAACAACAGATAGAAATGCCGCTTCAACACCAGATCACTGACATTGATAATGGCCAGCTCTCCGGCCTTCACCAGCCGCCACACTGCCAGTTTTGAAATACAACCCAGACCAAGACCATCCGCAACAGCTTGTTTAACGGCTTCAGCACGGTTGAGCTGTAAGCAGATTTTCGGTGCACCGAGCCGGCCAGCAATAAATTCATTAAACAAATCACGTGTGCCTGCACCGGGCTCGCGTAATATCCAGCGCTCATCACGCAATGCCTCCAACTCCACCTCGGTATTGGCCAAAGGGTGATCCGGCGCACAGATAATCACTAGTTCATCTTCTCCCCAGGTCTGGACTTCGATATCCGGGTGCAGACAGGTACCTTCCACCACAGCCATATCAATCTTGAAACCCGCCAGCCGCTCGACAATACGCTGGGTATTATCAATATGCAGATCGGTATGAATGCCCGGGTACAGGTCGGAAAAAGCCACCAGCATCCTGGGCATGATGTTATTGCCAATGGTGGAACTGGCATCGATTTTCAAAGTGCCGGTTTCATAGCCACTGCCTACAAACTGGCTTTCAATTTCCTGAGCCCGGTCAACCAGTTCACTGGCGGAAGATAACAGCGCCCTTCCCGAATCATTCAATGTCAGGGATGCGCCCTGATGCCGGTCAAATAGTGGACCTAAGTGCTTTTCCAACTCGTTCAGCGCCATGCTGGCAGCTGGTTGGGATATGCTCAGTTGATTCGCTGCAGCGGTCACCCGACCGTTCTGGGCGATGGCTCTGAAGATCTGTAGCTGGCGCAGGGTAATATGCATTTGTCACTAATGTCTGCATTCACAAATAACTCAGGTCGCACACACTACTCCCGTCTGGCATGGGCTACAACACCCTGACGCTTAACTTATAAGCAGCGCTTATAGGTCCTCGAATTTATATTGATTATTCAGCTGGTATTGCAGTCCATATAATTCAAACCATCCCCTTCCAGCCATCATGGAAGAAAACAAGAATTCTGGAGTACCCTCATGAAATCCGCTGCCACCTGGATTGAGCTGAAGAACAAAACTGCCGCTTTTGAACTGCTGCTGAAATACAAAAAGTCTCAAATGAAGCAAGGCTGGGGCAACCTGTCTACTTTCTGCGAGGAAGCAGACAAGCACCTGAAAGAACGCTCTTAAGTGCTTTATTAAATAGCTTTGCCATGCCGGAACTTATGCGCGCAGCAACTTCCGGCATAACATCCCTTCATCTCAGACCTTAAATCCCAACGCTTATTTTTCCCACCGAATTTTGTCGCTATCCCATAAAGGGGATTGATCATTGGGTGAGCCATTGTAATTAATCGTGATTTCCATATTGGGCTGAATGGTTTTAATTGCAATGAACTCGATAACCTGATCATCCATTTTTGGCACATAGACAGCATTGGGCGTATAAGAGTGGTTGTACATCGAGCCCAAACCCAGTGCGATTGCGCCACAGCTATCCTGCTTGCCCCAGCTGAAGTAGTAATGGTAAAGCATGGTTTTATCGACCAGCTTCAGTTCATTGGCAGGAAGCTCCAGTACCGGGCAACGCTCGATTAATGCATCCCTCTCGATTTTTCTGGTTGAGAGCACGCCTCGCCCTTTGGATCCGCAGTTGGCCACATAAAGCATCAGTTCGTTTCCGGTTGTTATTCTGGGTTGTTTTTCTGGATGGTCGAAGCAAACCTTTACGATCTGACACTAATGTAGATCGTCCCTTTTCCCCAAAGATAACGACCACTGATTTCTTTAACTGTCGAAAAACTGCCATCATCTACCAGACGAGTCACAGGCCAGCTCACAGTAATAATCCGGGTGCCCGAAGCCGTTGTTTTCAGTAGCGTTGTTAATCCCGGGAAAGCCTCTTCTTCAAATGCTGTGCCGTAAAGATAGACAACCGTCGCGGCAGAAAGATCAGCCTGCATAATATTTTCACAACGAAAGTGAGCAAGATGACTTTTGATTCTGCATCGCACAGATTCCGCCCTCCGAATAAAAACCGGATTCAGATCAATGCCTGTTGCTTTAACCCCAAGCACCTCACTGGCCCAGAACACCAGTCGTCCACGGCCACATCCAAGCTCATATAAATGATCTTCACGATTAATATCAGCTGCTTTAGATATTTTGGAAAATGTAGAAAGCCAGGTTTCCCCATACCAGCGCTGAACATCGCGGGTAGAAAAACGTTTGAGGTAATTGAAACAGATGCGGTCGGAGTTGGTGAACAGATACTTTAACTGAATCAAACTATCCGCAAGAGCAAAGCGTGGATACCGATAGTAGCGCCATACCACCCGCCAGAATTCAATAATTTCACAGGCATGGTAATAACAGCCAAACAGCAAATATTCCGGATATTTTAACAGCGCCTTGAGCCGCTTCATCAACGGCAGCTCCGACAAAATTCAGCCTTGCTATCCAGCATCCTGGCTGCAACTTCAATATTGGTCGAAGCATGCCCTGAACCTGTATTTACGTCCAGAATCCCTATTCCCAATACGGCAAGGGTTAAAATTAATATCAGAGTCATATAAGCGGTCTGCATAATGAGATCCTTCTCTGTTGCAAGCCAATAACTCTAATGTACTACTGCTGTTCAAACAGGCAAGTTCAGAATCTCGGTATTAGCGCCGTGCTCTATAACTCAATCGGAAAGCTCGTACAGGCTATTTCTTAATTTATTATTTTCTTGATAGACCTGAACGAAAAAAGCCCTGCTTGAAATCAAGCAGGGCTTTTAAATATGGTCGGAGCGAGAGGATTTGAACCTCCGACCCCCACAACCCGAATGTGGTGCGCTACCAGGCTGCGCTACGCTCCGAAAGATGGGGCGTATTTTAAGGATCAAACGCCGACTGTCAAAGGGTTCTTGATGCGTAATATCCGAACCCCGTTTCCAGCCGACAAATATCCTGTTAAATGCCTCAGGCCTGCTGAGTCTTGCGGCAGGCTTTTAGGGTCTCGGAGATCAGGAAAGCCAGTTCCAGCGCCTGATCCGCATTCAGGCGCGGATCACAATTAGTGTGATAACGGCTGGACAGGCTTTCTGCAGTCAGGCCGTGAGCGCCACCAATACATTCGGTAACATTGCGACCTGTCATCTCAAAGTGGACACCACCGGCATAAGTACCTTCAGCCTGATGCACTTCGAAGAAATGCTTCACTTCTTTCAGAATGGAAGACACCTCACGGGTTTTATAACCGTTGGCAGTACTGATGGTATTGCCGTGCATCGGGTCACAACTCCAAACGACATTACGACCTTCCTTTTCAACTTCCCGGATCAGAGGAGGCAGTCCTTCCTCTACTTTACCGGCACCCATTCGTACGATAACGGTGATGCGTCCCGGTTCGTTGTCTGGGTTCAGGGTATCCAGCAGTCGAATCAGCTCCTCCGGCGGCAAGGTCGGACCCGCTTTCAGTCCCAGCGGGTTTTTAACTCCACGCAGGAATTCTACATGTGCCGCATCCGGCTGACGGGTACGGTCACCGATCCACAGCATATGGGAAGAGCAGTCATACCAGTCACCGGTCAGGCTGTCCTTACGGGTCAGTGCCTGTTCGTAGGGCAGCAGCAGTGCTTCATGAGAGGTATAAAAATCGGTTTCAGCCAGTGCCGGGGTATTGGCTGTGGTCATACCACAGGCTCTCATAAAGGCCAGCGCTTCATCGATTCTCTCGGCCAGCTGCTGGTAGCGTTCGGACTGGGGGCTGGAAGCGACAAAGTCCAGATTCCAGGCATGAACCTGATCCAGAGACGCCAGACCACCCTGGGCAAAAGCGCGCAGCAGGTTCAGGGTAGAAGAAGACTGGTGATAGGCTTTCAGCATTCGCTGCGGATCAGGAATGCGCTCTTCGCTGGTAAAGCCGGTGGCATTGATGATATCGCCCCGGTAAATCGGCAGTTCGATCCCGTCCCGGTTTTCCAGCGGATTACTGCGTGGCTTGGCAAACTGACCGGCCATTCGCCCGACTTTCACCACCGGCACACCGGCTCCGAAAGTCAGGGCAACCGCCATCTGCATCAAGACTTTGAACATATCCCGAATATTGGTGGCCGAGAACTCGCTAAAACTTTCCGCACAGTCACCACCCTGCAGCAAAAAGCCCTGACCAGCAGCAACACTGGCAAGACGGGATTTCAGCTGGCGCGCTTCACCGGCAAAAACCAGCGGCGGCTGCTTTGCCAGTTCCAACTCCACATCCTGCAGACGAGCCTGATCGGGGTACTCAGGCATCTGATATGCCTGACGGCTTCTCCAGGATTCGGGACTCCATAAACCCATTAGATTCCTCAACTTCTCTCAAAACGACAGCGCAATGAAGACACTGTCCACGACAGGGTTACTCAGAGTAGCCTTGCCGTAATTAACTGTCTGGTTAGTCTACTGCATGGAATATGGGTGTCTACAGTGGAAAACTGTACTAGCCACACAAAATGTACACTTACTGGCTTTTTCCCGAATAAGGGTCTGAAAAGTCATATATATTGGGACAACAAGTCATAGAAAATGTTGCAGTGCACAGCCCCGTCACACAGAGGACTGATCATACGGGTTCAGGCTGCCACTGACAGCCTGACAATCAGCTAGCGGGACAGTTTCTGGTAGATTTCATCTTTAAGATGGACACGGCGTCGTTTCAAACCGTCAAAATAGGCATCACTGGAGGGAACATCCCGCATCTCAAGCCCCCTCACCTCGTGATCCAGCTCATGGTACTGTTTGACCAACTGCCTGAAGCCATCGTCGCTTGCTTTCAGTTCGGTGATTCTGGCCATATGACCGGGAAAATCATCATTCAGGTTGTGCTTTTCTCTCAGCATGCCATTACCTCCATCGGAATGTCGTCCATCAGTTTAGCTGCTACAATTGAGCCGGCATGACAAATAAGAGCTTGCAATCCTGCAGTGAACATGATGGGATTAGCACCTGACAAAAACGTCAGTATTAACCGAAACATAACGCTTCGAGAACAGTTTCCAAAATAATGAAAACAATCACCGGCACCACCAAGATGACCAAACGCATGTCCATTATGGGGACAAGCGGGGGCATGTTGTGGCCGGGTAAAAACTGAAACCCGAAGCAAAGAACACCACGAAGCCCCCGCACCGCAAGGTCCGGGGGCTTCGTCGTTCAGGGCCATTCAATTTTTAAATGGCCACTGTTTTAACTGGAAGGAAGAAAATGAGCGAATTTAACCTGAAGCTGGTCGCCAACAATGCTCCGGGCAGTCTTGAACAAATTCTGGAATCCACTGTGAGCCAGGGTTTCAATATCACCCGTTTTGATGCAGAGCTGAAAGGCGAACGTGATCAGTATGAGGTCACATTGCGCCTGCAGGGATCACAACCGAAAGAGTCCCTGATTCTGGCCCTGGCCGGTTCTTCCAGTATTCGTGAACTGATGCCCTGCCGCCGCTAGGAGCCTGTTGCGACAGGACGGGAAAGATCAGTAATCCAGTGACTCCAGGAGCCCGCATAAAGCCGGGCTTCCGGTAGTCCGGCCACAGCCATGGCCAATTGAAGATTACAGGCAGTTACGCCTGAACCACAGTAGCAGACTACATCTTCAGCGCCGGCAATGGCTTCGCCAAACAGCTGTTTCAACGCAGTTGCAGAAAGAAACCGGCCATCGGCGTCATAGCAATCGGTAAACGGTACGCACACAGCTCCGGGAATATGCCCGGCAACCGGATCAATGGGTTCTTCTTCGCCACGGAACCGGGCCGGTCCGCGCGCATCAAGCAACCTTATACTGCCGTTATCCAGAGAGGCTGCAATTTCATCGGCTTCCGCCAACATCACTGTTTGCTCGGAAGCAGCAAATGGTTTTGGTTCAACAGCAGCACGCTCTGATGACAGGGGCAGCTCACGTTTCAACCAGCCGCTCATACCTTCGTGCAGTACTCTTACCTTGCTGTGCCCCAGCCAGCGCAACAGCCACCAGGCCCGGGCCGCGGCCATAGCTGCACCACCGTGATCATAAATAACAACCGGTGTTTCCTGATCAATGCCCCAGGTTCCCAAGAGTCTGGCCAACTGTTCCGGGTTCGGCAGCGGATGCCGACCAGTAACTCCGGATATAACGGGTGATGACAGCTGATCATCCAGATGGGCATAAACAGCACCGGGAATATGAGCCTGCTGCCAAGCCTGATATCCGGCGGTTTTATCCATCAGGCTGAAGCGGGTATCCAGAATAACCAGCCGCTGTTGCTGCTCCAGCGCACGGGCCAGTTCTTCTGCTTCGATCAGACAATCCGGTTGCGGGTTGTGCATCAGTTCTGCTCCGACTCGTTTTTTTCAAGCGCGGCCTGTTCAACAATCTCTTCATCCAGCAAGACCTTGCCAGACAGCTCTTCCCGGACATTGACCCCATCCAGCGCCCCTTCACCTAAAGACTCTTCATCAAAGCCTTCAAACAGAATCCGGGTAACATCCTGAGTTTCAGGTTCTTCCGTTTCTTCCGGCAATTCCTGCCATGCAGAATAGTCGTTATCGGCCTCATCACTGGTAGTGATGGTTTCTTCCGGTACAATTTCTACCGGCTCCGGCTGGTCACTGCCGGTATTCCAGATACTGATTCCGAGTATCAGCAGCAGAATTGATAGAATCACTGCAGCAATTACATAACTTTTCGGCATTTCATTGCACCTGATATTGTCTTGTATATGTTCTGATGGTTGTTTCCGCTACGATCCCTGAAGCCATGAGCGTACTGTTTCTACGACATCCGGCAAATGAGACACCAGTCTCTGCTCCGCAACAGCATTCGTCAACATCCTCTGAAACCATTATTGGTCGTTCTGAAGAGTGGCTACTGTGCCGTCACTGTGAGGCCAAAATCACCTCCAGCCAGCAGCGTATTGTGGTGCAGGATTCGCATCTGCATACCCAGTGCAACCCCGGCGGATATCTGTTTCATTTTGGCTGCTTTGAGATAGCGACCGGCTGTCGTCTGGCAGCTCCAGTCAGTCGTGAGTTCAGCTGGTTTGCCGGTTACAGCTGGCAGATAGCACTTTGTAACCAGTGCCAGAATCACCTTGGATGGCACTTTTCAAAAGCTGACCCAGCGCATGCTTTTTATGGCCTGATCCTGTCACAGCTTGCGACAGAAGCCTCGTGATCATACCATCTGCCACAGATTCATAAATGATGTGAATGCCCTGATTCACCGATTACATAGTATGCCTGCAACGGGTATACAGCAGAAAGAAAAGGCGTATAGCAGATATGAAGACAGCAAAGGAACTCGAGCAGTTTATTCTGGACAATATTCCATTGAGCCGGGCCATGTCACTTCAGGTCAGTGGCTTCACTCTGCAACCACCCTCACTCACTCTTACCTGCCCGCTCACACCCAACAGCAATGATAAAGGCACCGGCTTTGCTGGTAGCATTGTATCCTGTGCCACGCTGGCTGGCTGGGGGCTGACTTCATTGCTGGCCGCTCATAACAATATCGATGCCACAGTGGTTATTGCATCCAGCAATATCGACTACCTCAAGCCCATCACTGATGATTTTCAGGTGGTCGCCACTCTGGCAGCCGAGGAGTCGGTTGAACGTTTTAACCAGGGGCTGGACAGTAAAGGAAAAAGCCGACTCAAGGTCCATATCAATGTGATGCAGGGAGAAATACTGGCTGCCAGCCAGTTTGGTCTGTACGCCGCCAGGGAAAAACGGGGCTGACACGCGCTTATTTATCCGACTAGACAAAAAGGCCCCTGTGATAGCAATTATCACAGGGGCCTTTGAGTATTACCCTGACGCTCTGATCAGTTCAGAACCACACGGGTTGCCGAGCCCTGATCCAACACTTTGACACGGGCACCAATGGCAAAATTCTGTGCCGGGTCGACTTCCTGAACCACCGACAGGTAGCCGCCATTGTCCAGCTGAATGGTAATATTCACACCCTGCTTACGGGTCAGCCGCTCCTCAGCCCAGTTGCCCAGCAAGCCACCACCAAGCGCTCCGGCAATGGAATAAATTGTGGTTCCCTTGCCACCACCCAGCCCCGATCCGCCGATGCCACCAACCGCAGCGCCGGTAGCAGCACCGATGCCACTTTGGGTACCTTCAATCTTGACCAGCTCCAGCTCCTTGACGGTACCATAGCGTACGGTCTGGGCCTGACGAGCCTCACCCCGGCTATAAGCTGTACCAGTCAAATCGGCCATACAGCCGGCCAGTAACATGACCATCACGGCGCTCAACGCCAGCATCCATGTATTCTGTCTCATCTATCCACCTCGTCTGACGGACGTGTCATTACTTAAACTGTATTTCCAGTAAGACCATCCCGCCAGCCGAAGGGTTCATTTTTTCGTACAGAAGTCAGGACAGGCTGACCCGCTCCATGCCGGCATCACCGAACCAGTAACCATTACAGGCATTGACCGGCAAGACTGAATCCTGCTTGCCCTGTAATAACCCCTGCAGGCGCTCAATGGTTTCCGGTGCATCCAGTTCAGCCGCAATCCGCATGCCGGTGACGCCGATTTTCTGCATTTGCTGCCATTGTCCCAGCAGGTCACAGTGGCGACCGGACAGGGTCTGGATGCCATTCAGGGTAAATACGTCATCATTTTCCTGACTGGCTGCTGGCAGGCCTTTCGGATACTCACCACAGACAAAGCCACAGCTGTCCTTGGGGGTATTGCGTGCCCGGGCGGTAAAGCATCGAGCGGAATAGGCCAGTGGCAGGAAGCCCCAGCTGAAGACTTCAGTCTTGATATTCAGCCCGGCCTGCTTTGCCTCTGCCAGCAACAGCTCCAGCTGCTCGGCAGACATTTCCACAGGCGGCACCCAATGGGTCATGCCCAGCTTTGCCATCAGCGACAGGGAGTGAATATTGTAAATATTCATGGTGGGGCCACAGCTGAAAGGCAGCCCCTGCTCGGACAGGTAGTGAACAGCCGCCATATCATTGGCTTCAACGGTAAACCGGCCATTTTCACAGATACGCTTGAGCATGCTCAGCTCGGATTCTGCTTCAATCAGCCCCAGTGTACTGAGCACGACTTCCTTACCCGCAGCCTGCAGCATTTCTGCCAGTTGCAGCCAGTCGCTCAGATTGAGTGCACGTCGCTTGGAGCAAACGGTCTCACCCAAATAAACCCGCTCTACCGGCAGTTCGGCCACTTTATTGTAAAAGGCCAGTACTTCATCCCGCTTCCAGAAGAATGGCATGGTTCCCAGTGTAATCTGCATCCCTTTCTCCTTATTACTGCCAGGGGCGGCTGTACGCGCCGAGTGTTGTCTGTGAGCCCTCGGAAAGGCCTGCCATGGTTTCTTCCCACTGACTATCAACAGTAAAACCTTCAGGGTTGGCCTTGCAGCGGGCAATGGCCTGACTCCAGACACGAGCAACATCAGCCGTATAAGCCGGGCTGCGCTGACGTCCTTCAATTTTCACTGCAGAGATACCTGCTTTCATCAACTGTGGCAGCAGGTTCATGGTATTCAGACTGACCGGCTCTTCAATAACGTGGAAGGTTTTACCATCACAGTTGTAACGGCCCTTGCACAGTGTCGGATAACCAGCACGCTCTCCCGGCGCAAAACGGTCGGTCAGTACACCGTTCAGACGGCAGTCCAGACTACCATCGGATTTTTCTTCCCAGCGTACCGCAGATGCCGGCGAACAGGCGCCAAAATTATTGGGTGACTGTCCGGTCATATAAGACGACAGCAGGCAACGACCTTCAGCCATAATGCACAGGCTGCCAAAGGCAAAGACTTCAAGAGGAACCGGCGTATTTTCAGCCAGCTTGATCACCTGTTTCAGGGACAAAACCCGGGGCAGTACCGCCCGCTTGATATTGAAGTGTTTCTGATAGAAAGCCAGTGAAGCCTTGCTGGTTGCCGAACCCTGAACTGACAGGTGCAGCGAGGTATCAGGGTGACGTTTGGCAGCATAATCCAGCACACCGGTATCTGCTGCAATAATGGCATCCGCGCCGAGATCGGCCGCACTATCTACGGCCCGCTTCCAGCTGTCCCAGCGTCCCGGCTGGGGAAAGGTATTAATGGCCACCAGCAGCTTTACACCGCGGCTTCGAGCATGGTCCAGCGCCTGTTGTGCTCTTTTCTCATTAAAGTTGAGGCCGGCAAAGTGCCGGGCATT
Source organism: Spongorhabdus nitratireducens (assembly GCA_947387575.1). Taxonomy (GTDB): domain Bacteria; phylum Pseudomonadota; class Gammaproteobacteria; order Pseudomonadales; family Endozoicomonadaceae; genus CANDOC01. The sequence continues at coordinate 45,051 of CANDOC010000006.1, read as the reverse complement.
GGTATCATCCCGAAAACCGATATAAACGGCATCGGCACCATTTTCAACAGCAGCCTTCAGTGCCGGAAGGCTGCCCGCCGGACAAACCAGCTCCATAATTCATACTCCGGATACAAATTATGGCGGATACTAGCAAGCACTAACCGGCCACTTTGTGATATCTGTCAACTCAAGGCTTTATACTGGTTACCGGACACTTATTAGGAAAAGTCCCTGTTGATCCATGTATTACGGCAGTGCTAGGCTGTGTGTCGACGTCAAAATGACTTCATATAATCCCGTTAATCTGGTTCGGGAGTTTCTACCAGGCACCGTAAATGTCCTGATTATGAAGTATGCAACTGTTGCTGCAGCAAGCTTACTGCGACTGTTTCATACCCCCTGAGTAGAATATGAATTCTTTTGACCTGCCCAAAATAGATCTACATTGCCACCTCGATGGCAGCATTCGCCCCCAGACTATCATTGACCTGGCGCTTGAACAGGGTATTGCTCTGCCTGCAGATAATGTCGCCGAACTCAAACCTCACCTGATTGTTCCTGACGACTGCCCAAACCTGGACGAATACATCAGCCGTTTCGCACTGCCAGTTGCCGTTATGCAAACCGCTGAGGCCATCGAGCGCATTACCTTTGAGCTGTACGAAGATGCGGCACAGGAAAACGTCAAGTATCTGGAAGTGCGCTTTGGTCCCTTGCTCCATATGCAGCAGGGACTGACACTGGATCAGATTATTGACAGCGTCGTCAAAGGCATCAAGAAAGCAGAACAGCAGTACGACATTCACGGCAACTGCATTCTGTCTATTTTAAGAACCATGCCCAAGGATCGGATCAATGATGTTATCGATGCCGGTGCCCGCTACCTGAACGACGGCGTGGTCGGGTTTGATCTGGCGGCCAGTGAATTACCCGGTTTCTGCCATGAGTTTATTCCCTACGCCCAGTACGCTCTGGAGAAAGGCTACCGCGTCACCATTCATGCGGGTGAGCAAGGTGTCGGTCAAAACGTCTATGATGCCATCGAACTGCTGGGTGCCGAGCGAGTGGGTCACGGCATTCATATTACCGGTCACGCTGAAGCCTATGCCCTGGTAAAATCCCGCAATACCGGACTGGAAACCTGCCCGACCAGCAATGTTCAAACCAAAGCTGTAGAACGACTCGAAAGCCACCCCTTCGGGGCCTTCTACCAGGATCAGTTACCGGTCACCATCAACACCGATAACCGGACTGTATCCAATACCACGATGACCGAAGAAGTTCGCAAAGTAATGGAGCAGTTTGATCTGAGCCGGGAAGATTACTTCCGGATTTATCGGACCAGTGTTGATCAGGCTTTTGCATCTGAAGCCGTCAAGAAACATCTGCTGTCTTTTGCTGAATAATCAACAAAGCGGGAGAGCTCTAGTCCATTAACACCACTAATTTTTCAGTGCGTGCTTTAAACCCGGCCAATTCGGTATCACTTAACAGGCTGTCATCCGGCAGCCTGACTTTCATTACATCAACAGCCAGCCCGTCTATAGACATTTCATAGTGCAAATGGGGCCCGGTAGACAAACCACTGTTACCACTACGGCCAATGATCTGCCCTTTTTTAACCCGGTCCCCGCTTTTAACATTCAGGCTGTCGAGATGCAGAAACCGGGTGACATAGCGTCCGGCCGTTTTGATTTCGATATAGTTTCCGGCCTGCGGGTGGTTTTTTACAGCCCGTACGACAACTCCGGCTGCTGTCGCCTTTACCGGAGTACCCACAGGCACCGCCCAGTCGGTACCTTTATGGGGTGATATTTTGCCGGTTACAGGATGAACCCGGCGCAAGTTAAAATCAGAGCTGATGCGAAAGCCTTTGCCGACAGGGTAACGGGAAAAAGAAGTACCCAGTCGTAAACCATCCTCAGTGTAAAACTGCCCGTCCTGATCTTTCAGTGCCGTAAAAGTGCCTTTGGTTAAATGCAGCCGTGCGGCCAGCAATTCCGGATTACTGCCTGATGTCCCTGTCAGCAACACTTCAAAGTGATCACCCGTTCGTAAATCACGACTGAAGTCGATCTGTCGCTGAAAGAGGGTTACAAATCGCTGAAGAACCTTCGGCGACAAACCTGCGGCCCGTCCACTGCGATAAAAATTGCCCTGAATCGTACCCTCGATACGCTTGATAGTTGCAGCAGGAAGCTCTGTGGTTACATTGACACCATAGTCCGTAGCATGACGATCATGATCCTGTCGCTGCCGGATAATCAGATTTTCCTTTGCCAGCACCGGATTGACTACAGACAACATCACTGCACAGACAGTAACCAGACCCAGTATTTCCGTCCCCCGGATTTTTATTCTACTTACTATCCCCTGCATGCACTGCAACCCTATTATTATCGAAGGTTGCAGTATCCTCTCCTGTCTATCAGACGCACATTCCCAGATTCACCTAAGGCAATGCTCCCTTGCAGCAAGGTTAACGGGATTCACCCTGCAAAGTAGCTATTATGCTTCGGCTGCCACCATGATCCCTGTGCTCTCCCAACCATATGCCCTGCCATGTTCCCAGTGACAGCCGTCCGTTAGTAACGGGTATCGTCAGTTCACACCCCATCAGGCTGCTTTTGATATGAGCAGGCATATCATCTGGCCCTTCGTAAGTATGCTGGTAATGCGGCTCGTTTTCCGGCGCCAGTTTATTCAGATGTCGCTCCATATCAGATCTGACAGTCGGATCCGCATTCTCATTGATCGTCAGTGAGGCCGAGCTATGCTGGATAAACAGGTGCACCAACCCCACCCTGTAACCCTGCAGTTGAGGCAAATTTCGCAAAATTTCATCGGTAATCAAGTGATAGCCACGGGAATAAGGTCTGAGCTGAATCCGTTGCTGTTGCCACATATAAATATTTTCCAAATAAGTTTAAGAGCCTGTTCATGATCTTTCGTGGATAGCGAAAATGTTGAGAAAAAACTCAGGTGCTTCGATTTTTCGAGGCGCATAGTGGTGCTATGTAACGAGGAAAAGCGGAGCACCTGAGTTTTTTATCGGCATTTGCAGCCCTCGATAAGATTGTGAACAGGCTCTAAATAACCGGATAGAGAAGCCCGTTATATACGGTTAATCAGGCATTCCCCTCATGGTTTATTTCTATACAACATAAAGTTGCAGCATAGAATGAAACTGGATCACTATATTGATCAACTGGCCCAAGGCTGCCGTATAGCATCACCTTCAGTCCTGACCTTAAGCCCGGAGTTCGCCCGGTGTCTACATTCGATGATTTCAGCACAAACTGCCGGGCAGCCTGTATTCAGCAGACTGGTCGTCCATAACACCCTGTTAACCATGCGGCCCCAGACCACCCATGAAATCGGCGAATGTGGTTTCCGGGGGATTGACCAAATGATAAGGACAAGTCGAGCAGGACAACGGGTGGTAGGAAACTTTCATAACCACCCTGCAGTGACCAGCGATGCAGTGGCCACTGCACCGCCCTCCATTCGTGATATTCTGCTGACTCACCAGATTCCGGACAGAATTTATACCAGAGCAGCGCTAACCCTGATTCAAAGCGGGCATAGAATTTATGCGTTGATTGTACGGAAACGATCCAGAAGCCCAGACTATCGTCAGGTCAGACAAGCCTTCCAGCCCTACGACAGTCATCTTCCCGGACGGGATTCACCACTTTACGATGCAATTTTTTCCGGCCTGCATCTGGCCCGTTATACCGAATCCAAAGGTGATATTCCCACCGCTATGCGACAGATGCGGGATACGCTTGATCTGATTCCGGGTTATACCGCCAACGTTGAAAGCAGTCGCATGATTATGAACCGGGATCTGGCCCAAACACTCAACCACGAGTTCTTTACTGCAGAATTTAATCCTGAAACCGGGACGCAGGCTTTTGAACAGCTGCAACTGATCCGGGCAATTTCCGAAACAGCCACCAGCGAAGATGATGAGGGCTTTGAAGTACTGTAATGCGTGCTAACCGGTCAGTACCACACTGTCCAATACCTGATATTTTGCCCCGGCTGAATCCAGCCGGCTCTGCATCAGGTCAACTTGGCTGACCTGAAACAGACAGGATTCCACATCATCAAGGCCAAAGTATTCAACACTTGCTCCACGCGAAAAACGAGCCAGCGTAATATGAGGTAGAAAGCGTTTATGCTCAGGAGCAAGGCCATGTATTCTGGCAATATCCTCGAGCCGCTTTGCCATGAACTCCAGCTCAGGCGAGCTGTTGACTGCAACGGCCAACACCTTGGGGTGTTTACCCCGCGGCAGCAGTAGCATCTTGCCTGACTCCAGTTTCAGTGCGGGCTGACACTGTAAAAACAACCGGGCATCATCCCAGAATGACTCCAGCAGATATTCTGGTACTTCTCCCAGAAAGCGAAGGGTTATATGGCAGTTCCCCGGTTCCAGCCAGCGCATTTTCTGAAAGCCGGAACCAAAGTCATTCAGCATGGCTTCAGCCTGTAACTGCCTGCTGAGTTCTGCTGTCAGATTGATCGCTATAAATGCTCTCATAATATCGCCAGCTTAACTCCGGTTTTAGACACACAGCAGTTCAACTATTAACAATAAAGCCATCCCGGAGCGTATGCTTCTCACCATTAGACATGATTTCCAGCGCACGCTCTTTGTAGTGACGACGATTAACTTTCAGCCCGGAATCAGCCAGTGGCCCGGAACACAGAATAAAATAATCCGGCACTTTAAACTTTGCCAGAGCTGCTGCCAGTCGTTCAGCTATCTGTGGGGCTTCAAGTCCGGAGTTTTTACGATGGATAAAAGCAACCGGTCGCTGACCGAACTCTTGACTGTTAACTGGTACAACCAGCGCTTCGGCAATATCCGGATCCGCCTGAAGCACTCGCTCGATTTCTTCCGGCTGAATATTTTCTCCACCGGAAATCATCATATTATCCAAGCGCCCTTCCACCAACAGCTGCCCCTGAACCCAGCGCGCCTTGTCGCGGCTATGAAACCAGCCATTTTCATCTCGAACTGAATCCAATTCACCATTTATCCAGTAGCCTGAAAATACCCCCGGCCCCCTTAGCAATATCTCGCCATTGTCAGCCAACACTATGTCCCTGCTAGGTAACGGAGCTCCGGAAGTCAGCACCCCGTTGATATCAATTGGCTCCCCACAACAGGCCAGTGCGGTTGTTTCTGTCATACCGAAACTGGTCAGCACTTTTAAACCCGCTGAACGACACTGCTGCACCAGTGAAGGCGTAACCGCACTGCCACCCAGCAGCATGACCCTGGCTGATGTCTGCGACCAGTCCAGATCTGAATCCAGCAACCGGTACAGCTGAGTATTCACCATCGACAGATGGGTGACATGCTGCTGGCGCAGGATACCTGCAAGCTCTGCTGTCTTCTCTGGCAGGATCAGTGCCGCAGAAGCCAGCAAGCAGCGGAAGATAATCGCCATACCGCCGACATGAAACAACGGCAGAGAAAACAGCCAGCCATCACCGGCATGCAAGTCCAGTATATTTTCGGAACAACGGGCACTGTCCACAAAGTTCGCCAGAGAAAGCGCCACGGCCTTGGCTTTACCACTGCTTCCGGAAGTCATTAGCAATGTACAGATATCGGAATCTTGCAGCTGCAGTTCAGCCAGCGCATCACGATCGCCCGGATCTCTGGCGGTACCGTTCCAATTCAACAGATTGGCCATTATTCCGGCATTCTGGTCAGGCTCTTCAAGCCAGCAAGCCTGTAAATCCAGCTGCAGAATCAGCGAATTTAAATGCTGAACGGAAAATCTGGGGTTTAGCGGACAAACAACAACCCCCTCTCGCCAGCATGCCAATAACAGGATGAGCAGCTGCGGCGAATTATGGCTGACAATGCCCAGTCGTTGCCCGACAGTTACGCCATGTTGACTCAATACTCGCCGACAGACTTCGACTTGATAATCCAGTTGCTGATAACTCAGTACACTCTCGCCGCAAGCCAGTGCAGTATGATTCGGGAAGTGAATGGCATTGTGTCTCAAAGGACAGTAAATAGAAGACATAGATGTGAAAACAGAAAGGAATAGCAGTCTGGCATTCTAGGCTCTATAGCCTTAAGTTGACAGCGCCCTTAGCCAGGCTGCTTTTATTATTCTCAAGAACTCAAATGGATTCGCCCCAAAGAGCAACAGTCGCTCTCAAGTCTCCCGGCCCCTGGGCAGAATAGAGAAATGTGACTTGTTCAATAGCACCGCCCCTGGGCAAATCAATAAAACCGGTGCTGCTGCCACTGGGTACAAAGGTTTTAATAGGAATAATACGACTCTGACCGTTGCGGTATTTCACTGCCATTCGACTGAAATGCAGCGGTACGCCTTTGACCTTGAACTGTAATTTGCTGAAACTTCTGCTGGAATCAACCCGGATAGTTGCTTCATGGTCTGTTCGATAAACAATTTCATCTCCCAGATAAAGCCAGCCTGCTGCCAGAGAAATATTGGCAATGCCGGCCAGCAGCCCCCCCAATAACAGTTTCATCAGTGTCTTTTTGCTCAAAATTCTATACCTGCGCTTTTATTAAGTATTTTTTTACTGACATGCCAAAACCGGGCCAACTTCAACCGGAAATAAACCGGCAGGGCCCAACCTGTACAACTTCAGGTTATTCCTCGCAATGTCAGCTCTATCACGGTCGCAGAACAGGGTTCAGATTCTGCAAGTCTTGATGAAGCGTTTTGATTACTGGTTCACAAATCAACTGGTAATCTGATTACTTCATCACCCCAGAGAGATCCCATGTTCAGGTTTTTATTATTGTTATTGCTGCCCGTGATCGTACTGACAGGATGTCAGTCCCCGGTAAAACATCCGATGTTAACGCCTTCAGATGCGGCTCCTGTCGAACATTACTTATCTTTTGATGACTATGTTCAGCAAACTGCCAGCATGCTCAAAGCAAACCGATATTTTTTGACCTCGAACCGGGAGCAGGAGATAAAAGCCAACCTGCCGTTTGAAGTCAAGCCTGACAGCACACTTCCTGCCGACAAAGGCATACTTCTGATCCATGGTCTGGGTGATTCGCCTTGGTCGTTTGTTGATATCAGCCAGGCTCTGGCTGACAAGGGCTTTCTGGTCAGAACAGTGCTTTTACCGGGCCATGGCACTCGTCCGGGAGATATGCTCGATGTAAGCCATACGGATTGGCAGGCACTGGTTAGCCGTCAGGTGGAGTTACTGAAGCAGGAAGTTAAGGAAGTTTATCTGGGAGGGTTTTCAACTGGGGCAAATCTGGCTTACCTCCATGCAGCCAATGATGCTGAAATTCGGGGGCTTATGTTCTTTTCTCCAGGTTTCAAATCGGTGACACCACTCATCGCTGTCACACCGGCTCTTTCTTCTGTTGCTCGCTGGCTGGAATATGATGACGTCGATGATGCCACTGATTACACAAAATATTCCGCCATGCCAACAAATGGCTTTGCTCAGTACTATCATACAAGTAAGAGCGTATTAAAAAGTCTTGAGCACAAGTCCTTTAATCGTCCGGTATTCATCGCTGCCAGTGAAGATGACAGCATACTGGATACAACAGGCATTAAAGATCTGTTTACCGCGCGATTTACTCATCCGGACAGCCGTTTGATATGGTTTGGCTCCAGCTCGGAACAACAGACCCGACGTATACGCTATATCAATAGCCGGGTTCCGGAACTGAGAGTCAGCAACATGTCGCATATGGGGATTTTATTTGATCCGAATAATCCCTATTACGGTTTTAATGGTTCGGAGAAAGTGTGTGACAACGGTCAGGAAGACGAGGCAGCAACAGCAATGTGTGAGGCAGGAAAGGATATCTGGTTCAGTGCCTGGGGCTATGAAGAGAGTGGAAAGACTCATGCACGACTCACATTTAACCCGGCATTCCAGACCATGATGCATGAAGCTTTCTCAACTTTTCATTTGGATTGAAAAGCTGAAAAGCCTGAATGAGATAACACAAATCATGCAGTGGTAATTAAAAAATATTCCAATGGGCCAAATAGTAGTGAATATATTTTTGGTTGCGCCGATTCTTTGTTGGTGAACCTGATGGCCGCAATTCAAATATAAAGGCAGTCGCAGGATCGATTAAGACCAAGGATATGACATAGTGGAACCACATACCTACTATCTGACGTTTTTTCTGGGATATATTGCTGTACCGCTGATGGCCTGCTGGGCTATCACCATGGTGTTTCCAATCGGCCGGCGCGTTGTACTGGCCTATGCTCTGGCAGCCTGTGTCGGGGGGATAGCATCCTATGGCAGTGGCATTGCACCGCCATTTACTCTCAGCGACACCACAGTTGTTTCGCAGGAGGCAACAAACTAGAGTAGGCTTGCCCTATCCTGATGATACCGGAATCTGGTAATTAAATAGCTGAGTCAGTTTCAGACTGCCACTATTATCACCACACTGCTGGATCCGGTTTTGCTTCAGAACAATATCTGTACCAAACACCCCTGCCGTATCAAGTCCGGGCGGAGCCAGACACTCCAGCTTCTGATGTAGCTGCTGCAGCTGATTCAACATCAGACTCGATTCAAAGCTGGAACTGATAATGCTGGGTATGCCCGCATCTCTCGCCTTGATTATCCAGTCAGATACCTGATTCAGCCCACCACTCATCGTAGGTTTGATGACAATCGCCTTGAGTCCGGGAGAGTCCTGCAGTGGATAGCCAGTAGCCACTGTTCCAAAGTCGCGCAGATTTTCATCCAGCGCATAGCCGATACCACTGGTCTGATAGAACCTGATATGTTGCCGGGCATCAGCAATAGGCTCCTCAATCCAATCAATCAGACTTCCATCAACCCCTGCTGCAAATTCCAGTGCCTGCTCCAGCGTCCATTGTCGGTTGGCATCAAGCCTGAAGCGAATCTGGCCGTTATAAAAGTCCCGTACCTGGTTCAGTCGCTCAATATCCTCTGCGACTGCGAATGAGCCCACCTTCAGCTTGACCACATCAGGGTGATATTCCTGTTGTTCCAGTCGGGACTGCAATTGAATATTCTTACCAGTCAGCAAAGGACAAGGGCTGTCTGCTTTGGAAGGTATCTGATCTGCCGAGAGTCGGCTAAGGGCAAAGTCGGCGGCACATTGTACCGACACGGGCGCATCCAGGCAGGCACTGATCAAACCTTCGGCCTTACCTGACAGCAAGTGACACTGAATGCCACCGGCTGAAGACCACTGCTCACACAAAGCCTGTAATGAAACGACTGCGTTCTCAATAGAATCCGGACTGAACCCCGGTAGGGGTGCGGCTTCTCCCCAGCTGACATTACCATCACTGGATGTCAGCTGTAATAAAACACCTTCCCGGTATTCTATGGTGCCTGAGACCAGCCGCAATGGCGCTTTCAGCGGCAGCTGATAGCGGAACAGTGCCACTGCAGCCAGGGGGTAAAACATCAGGGCTTGCGACGGAACTTGTCAAAGTCCGGGGAGCGTTTTTCCAGGAAAGCATCACGCCCTTCCTGAGCTTCCTGCGTCATATAAAACAGCATGGTTGCATTGCCGGCAAGCTCCTGCAGACCGGTCTGGCCATCACAGTCAGCATTCAGGGCAGACTTCAAACAACGCAGCGCCATCGGAGAGTGCTGCAGCATATCACGGCACCAGTCAACTGTTTCCTTTTCCAGCTCCGCCAGCGGCACAACGGTATTGACCAGTCCCATATCCAGCGCCTGTTGCGCATCATACTGACGGCAAAGAAACCAGATTTCGCGGGCCTTTTTCTGGCCAACCATTCGGGACAGATAGCTGGCACCAAAACCACCATCAAAAGAACCAACTTTCGGGCCAGTCTGTCCAAAGCGGGCATTGTCAGCAGCAACGGTCAGGTCGCAGACAACATGAAGAACGTGACCACCACCAATGGCATAGCCGGCAACCATCGCCACCACCGGCTTGGGGCAGGTGCGGATCTGGCGCTGCAGATCCAGCACATTCAGATGCTCCACACCGGCGTCATCGTTATAGCCGGCATCACCACGAATCCGCTGGTCACCACCACTACAGAACGCACGACCACCTTCACCGGTCAGGATAATTACACCGATTGCTTCATCCATCCGGGCATCTTCCAGTGCCCGTGACATTTCCTTCACCGTCAGAGGCCGGAAAGCATTGTGAACTTCGGGGCGATTGATGCTGATACGGGCAATGCTTTCAGCTTTCTGATACAGCACATCTTCGTAACCGGATGCCGGCTGGCCCCAGTCAAGCGCAGGAATAATCTGGCTCATGGTCAGTCTCGTTCTGAAGTACAAATGCCTGCTGTTACCGGAGCCGGTATCGCAAGCATTATGAGGTTAAATGAAGTCTGAGAACTCAGGCTTGCTGCAGCGCACTGAACAACTGCCGGAAGGCCTGAACAAACTGTTCTTCATGATAGAGGTGGACATTATGGCCTGCACCGGCAACCTGTTCACGCAGAACACCGGGGCTGCGCTGAAGCAGACGACGGCCCACTTCACGGTAACGGGCGTCTTTGCTGCCACAGATATAACCCAGCGAGAAGCCACCACGGGTCATCAACTGCCACAGGTTTTTCTGACGGGCAATAGACGTAGCCTGCAGCATATCAGCCAGCGCCACCGGATCAGCACCCTTGCGCTGTTCAACCAGCTGCTGCCGTTGCTCTTCAGTCATATCGGCAAAAACTGACTGGGTGTACCAATCATGCAGCACTTCCTCCAGCGGTTCATCGCGCAACCGGCGAGTCCATTGCTGGTCCTGCATTCGACGTCGGCCCCGTTCCAGTTCCGATGACAGGCCGGGGTTGGCAGACTCGACAATCACACGCTCGACCTGATCCGGATAAGCCAGCATATGGTTCATCGCCAGACGCCCGCCCATCGAATATCCCAGCAAGTTATATTTTTCCAGTCGCAGGGAATCAGCCAGCACCAGCAGCTGTTCATCGAATGCTTCAAAAGCCTTGTCTTCCGGCAGGCTGATGGCTTTACTTTCACCATGGCCGGGCAGATCAACTGCAATACAGTAAAACTGGTCTGAAAGTTGTTTTGCTACGGGCTCCCACTCGGCCGCGCTACCAAGAAATCCGTGCAGCATAATCAGAGCCGGCTGCTCCGGGCTTCCCCAGGTTTTATAATTCAACGTCATTAACTTCCACTCTCCCGAACACACGACCTGAGCTCCATCATCAGCTTGAGTGCTTCGTCATCAGGCGTCCGGATTTGAATCAGGGTGCAGCCGGCATAATCCAGAGCCTGCTGCAGTACATCTTGAAATTCGGGCAGCGTCGCCGGTGTGGCCGCCTGTACCCCGAACAGCGGAGCTACCTTGCTAATATCCAGATTATGTGGCGTTCTGAAATAGGTAGTTGCTGTAGTTGCGTCCGGAATCGGCATCATATTAAAGATGCCGCCCCCGTCATTATTGGGTACCACTATCACCAGTGGTGTCTTCAGTTTCGCTGCGAGCGTCATCGAGTTAAGGTCGTACAGAAATGACAGATCCCCCATCAGGGCTATCAATGGCTTGTTGCTGCCTTCGGCATAACCTGATGCCGTTGCCAGTAACCCATCGATCCCACTGGCCCCTCGATTGGAAATAACCTTCATTTCCCTGCCCTGACCTCCGACCCAGTCCAGCAGTCGAATTGACAGGCTGTTACCGGCAAATATTTCAGCTTTACCGGCATGCCTGCTGACTTCCCGTGCGACGGTGAGCTCATTCAGCTCCGCCCCGGAAAAGTCGTCAATCATATCATACAGCCGGGCCATCAATCCCTTATACGACGAATTACATTCATCTTTATTTTCAGGAATTGCAGTCTTCGGTAGCGCAGCGATAAACTCCTGCGGTCGCTGCTGGTATATACGACTGATAAAGTGCCCCGGATCTAGTCGGGTAACACATTGATCCACCAGCCAGTAATTATTGAGCTGCCGGCTCTCCAGCCATTGTTGCAACCGCTTGCTGACCAATCGTCCCCCGAATTGCAATATATGCTGGCAGCGATTCAACATTGTGGTAAATCCAGTACTTTCCAGCATCAGATCAACACGACTGATCGTTTCTTTATGTCCATGCAGGCCTGACTGCACATCCGCAATAACAGGCCATCCAAGCTGACGGGAGAGTTGCAGGATAGCTTCGGCATCCTGTTGCCTGGTTTGCTGGCCGACAATTACCACTCCGGAAGCTTGAGCAAACTGATTCCAGTCCTCGGTATTCAGAGTTAACGGGCGGTCTGCCGCTTTATACTCAAACCACGGGGAAGCGGAGTGGAGCCAGCGTTCAACATGCTTTAAATAGTGGGTGAAATCAGTCGGACAGGTACCCGGGTAGAGCGGCTCGCGCAGTTGCAAATTGATATGCAGACATTTGCCTACATCTTCAGCCTGATGCCAGGCCTGATCAAGACTTGCCAGCAACCAGTGAGGACCGGTTTCTTGCTGAGGGCACGGCAGTGATAGCTGTTTCACATACTCCGGGCTAAAAATCCCCTCCTGCACAATAGCCTGATTGGCACCGCAGTTAATCAGTTCTGGCGGGCGATCAGCCGTCAGCACAATCAACGGCCATCCGGTTACGGAGGCTTCAACAATAGCCGGATAAAGGTTGGCTACGGCACTGCCCGAAGTGGTGATAACCAACACCGGACTTTGGGTACTCTTTGCCAGACCCAGCGCATAAAAACCCAATCCACGTTCATCAAAGTGAACATGCTTCTGCAAACTTTCATTTTCAGCCGCCGCCAGCGTCAGGGGCGCCGAGCGTGAGCCCGGAGCAACACAACAGTGTTGTACACCAAGTCGGCTCAGTTCTTCAATAATTAGGTTGGCCCAAAGTGTATTGAGGGAAGCATGTTCAACAGCAAAGGTCATACAGCGATATCCATATTGAAGTTGGCCTGTCGTCGCAAGTCAGCCAGTCGACCGTTCCATAAAACGGTTATCTGCGCCCTGTCGTGCCATACCCAGCACCTCGCCCGGAGTATGAATCTTGGCATTGAGCTCTTCCCACTCCAGCTCGGCATCAGAGCCTGCTACCAGCCCTGCTCCGGAGAATAGATGGACGGTATTGCCTTCCACCAGCCCACTGCGAATCGCTACTGAAAATTCACTTTTATCTGCACCGATATAGCCACAGGCGCCGCTATACCAGCCTCGGGTATGGGTTTCGAGCGTTGAGATCAGCTCGCTGGCCGGTTGTCTGGGATAGCCTCCGACGGCAGGTGTCGGATGCAGGGTTTGCAACAGTTCGCCATCGGTAATCTCCAGCTTAAGCACCCCTTTAAAGGCAAACCGCAGATGTTGCAGGTTGCGCAACCTTAATACCGTATGATCGCCATCATCAATAAGATCCTGACACAGAGGCTGCAGCCGGTGGCGAATATCCTGCAGTACCAGTGCATTCTCATGCAGGTTTTTTCTGTCCCCCAACAAGCGGCGGGCAAGCCGGTCATTCTGTTCCGGATCAGTGGTGCAGGCCATGGTACCTGCCAGTGCTTCAGTGGTTACCTGACGTCCATCCCGGCAGAACAAACGCTCGGGGCTGCAGCCGATGTAGCACGGACTGTTATCAAACTGAAAACCAAACTGGTAGCTGGCAATCTGGGTTGCACCCCAGCGTGCCAGCATACTCCAGGCCGGCACCGGGCTCATAAAAGAGAACGAACTGCGACGTGACAGTACCGCTTTATCAACCTGCCCTGTGGCAATCGCTGTCAGCACATGATCAACCTGTTGCAGCCATTGACCATGGGAAGGTTCCAGCACCTCCCTGATCTTTTCGGTTGGATTAAACTCCGGCAGTACTTCCGGAAAGACAAGCTGATCCAGTGCTTCAAATGCCTGCTCAAACTCATCCCTGCTGTTATGCAGGTTGCAGATCAGACGATATTTGTCACCACTCTGGACCAGTTCCAGCCGGGGTAAGATGAACCGGGTATAACCAAAGCCCGACCAGAGCCTGTTGCTGTTTTTATTAAAGGCAACCCCGCCATAGTATCTAGCCGGAGTCTCTGCTTTAACGGGCTGAAGTCTTCTCGACAAAACATCCATCAATACACTGGCTTCTTCCATTGAAGCGGCAGTGTGAGTTTCTGCAACACCCAGCCCGGCCATCTGAAAATTATTGTCACGATCAGCCCAGAAACAACGGGTGGCCTCTGCCTGAGACTGAAGCCAGCTGACAAGATCCATTGCCGGAAAGGCCACTTCCAGCCGAATCAATTCACCCGTTGTCGTTTTATGATTGCACCGGGCATCTTCAAGCTGACTCGCCATTCTGGCCAGACTTTCGCCAAAAAGGGCACTCACAGGCATCTATTCACTCCGGTACTAACGCACCACAAATTTAAAAGGGGGAATCCTACTGACAGGCCGGGATTTATACCAGTCCCAATTCATTTCATACACCATCAATTAACCAGAGATATCAGATTCAACAAGTTGACGACATTTATTGTGTTTTAGCCGGCTGAAAAATGAGTATCCCTGCCTGCATCTTCAGGTTTATACCCGCGAATGATTTCACCTGCGATCACAGATGATTTTAGGCAGTAGATAATGTCTGGTGATAATATTCAAACTGAACTCAAATAGTGGATCGGTAATGGCAACAAATGGAGAGTCAGCCCGACGCTGGCTGGCAGAAAACGGACAAACCTCTACCCCCGAAAGACTGGCCCAGATCCGGCAGAATATTGCAAAACGCCTGGCGGCATTACCGGATGACGAGGAAGAGGAAGCCAGAGGGCTGCTGGAAGCACTGGATGTGATGGACGGCTATATGACAGCAGCAACACCCGAGGCCTCTGCTGCGGATGACGCTGTTGCGCTTGATTACTCTCCGCTGATCCCGACAGGTGATGAGGAAACCGCTCCAGCACTGTCCCCGGAAGAAAAGCGGGCCAGATTTCAGCAATTGCTGAGCCAGACACGGCACTCATAAGTAAAAGGATGGCTTTTAGAGTTATCCTGTTAGAAAAGCAACGTCGTAAAAACAGAGCTGCAAATAACTCAAAGTAATTACTAACCTGTTTTAACACTTTTCCTTTCTGAAAAGCCTGTTTTTGACGGTAAATCCGTCTAAGCAGGCTTAATTCTCTCCCATAGTGCAACTCTATACTTAATTGATTACAGCCCACCTCCGGGCAGCAGTTTCGCGGGAGGGACGCAGATGAAACGACTTTATTTCCTGACTAACCAGATCGATGACGTAGACCGGATTTCTGCCGACCTGCATCGTCAGGGTATTACCGACTGGAATTTCCATGTCGTCAGTAAGGACGCAGCAAAGCTGAAGCGGCGTAAAATCCACGGTGCCAACCTGTTCCATGAACTGGACATTATTCATTGTGGTGAGCAAGGCGCTGCAATCGGCGGCATCATTGGTGCCGCAATTGCTGCAACCCTGTACCACTCTCAATTCTTCGGCCCCGAACCCAGCTGGATGGCCCTTGGTTTTATAGTTGTCCTGTTTGGATTCTTTGGTGCCTGGTCCGGCGGTCTGGTTGGAATAGCCCGGGAGAATTACAAGATTTCCCGCTTTCATGATGCACTGGAAGCCGGGCAATACCTGATCATGGTAGACACCAGCCGTGCAGAAGAAGCCTCGGTTCGCCGTCATTTGGCTTATTATTACCCTCAGGTTGATCTGGCCGGATCTGACTCGACCATTATTAACCCGTTTGTAATGACATCCACTTCCCGACACTGACTACTTTTATAAGGCTATCTTTATCATCTATACCCCATGAGCTGGAGTGCTTTCTTCACTTGCTGAATAACAGATCGCACTTCAGTCCCCTTGGGTGTTTGTCCCATCATTAACCGCCGGAATATCCATGCCATGCTGTTAAAAGATAAATCCTCTGGCAAGCTCGTTGAAATCAACGAGATGGCAACCCTGATCGACCCTTTCCACCATTCAATCCAGGGCAGCTTGCAGTGGGGGGAAGATCCTGCAGATCCGGAAATTTTTGAAAAAACCTGCCTCAGCTTCCTTTCCGGAGAACCCCTCCCTGCCTGCTGGACTAATGAGCACTACCGCGATCATGAAATAAAGAAACACACCCAGAAGAAGTAGTCCCTATCTGATCTTCCCTCGAATCATAAGCTTCAATGCCTTTGTTCTCATGCAAAGGCATTCATTAAATCGTCACTCCCTCGCCTTTAAAGCGTAATGGGCTACGCTTAAATTTCCCCTTAGAAAAACTCACTATCTGTGAGAAGGGAAATATAGTGCGTCGTGCGAGCATTCAAGGACAAGGAAGCTAGTCCAGAGCAACAAAAGTTCAAAAGAAACGCTCGTCTTGGTCGAAACAGAATAACTGCCTGCAACTGTGAAGACCTGATGCCATCAGGCTTATATTCCGGCTTGAATGCAGTTACTAAAGACCTCTCTTGGCCACAACAAGGCCTGATTAAGGATTTATTTTAAAGACAGAAGGTACAGGGAGTTACCGCCATCATGACCAGCAATCAAAGACTGATATCTATCGAGCACGCCATCGGAGACATAGCCTACTGGCTGCTCACCGCTGCAGCTATTATCTGGCCGTTTTATACGCTGTGGAGCTGAGCTCCAGAGAAATTAAAATGAGCGTAGCAGCGAAATAACAGGCTGCTACGCATCAGCAATGCTATTTACCAGGCCGGGTCACTGGAATTATCCGGCCCCCGGGTAATTTTTCCAAACAGCTCTTCAACCCCCGTCGCTGGCCTTGGCCCCAGGCAACTCACCAGATAAACCGCCACTGAAGCCAGTATAAAGCCGGGCACCAGCTCATACAGATCAAAGATCCCGCCACTCAACGGTTTCCAGAGCAAGACTGTGACGCCACCGGTCACTATACCCGATAACGCCCCCCACTCTGTCATCCGCTGCCAGAACAACGACATCAGCAGTGCCGGACCAAAAGCAGCACCGAAGCCTGCCCAGGCATAACTCACCATTCCCAGTACCGAACTATCAGGATCAAGAGCAATCAGTGTGGCCAGTATTGCCACTATCACCACCGCCAGCTGACCGACCCGAATAACTTCCCGGCTTGAAGCTTCGGGACGGAATATATCCTTGTAGAAATCTTCCGCAAAGGCCGTCGAGCAAACCAGTAACTGGGAATCCGCGGTACTCATTACTGCCGCAAGAATGGCTGCCAGCAAAATACCGGCGACAACCGGATGAAACAGACTATTAACCAGCAACATAAAGATAGCTTCAGCATCATCAACCGCAACGCCGAGAGAGCGGGTATAAATCAAACCTGCCAGTCCGGTCAGCAGCGCGCCGACCATCCCCACCCCGGTCCAGCTGACGGCAATCCGCCGGGCAATAGTGATATCACGGGTTGATCGGGTGGCCTTGAAACGGGCAATAATATGAGGCTGACCAAAATAACCCAGCCCCCAACCCAGCAGTGAAATAATAACGACCAGATCAATCGCTTCACCGGTAGAGGATGTCATGGGGTTAAGCAGGTGAGGATTAATTTGCTCCAGATTAACCAGCAACTGCCCTCCCCCACCGGCCATCTGAACCGCGATTACAGGCACAATCACCAGTGCAGCTGCCATTAACAGGCCCTGGACCAGATCGGTCCAACATACCGCAAGGAAGCCCCCGAACAGTGTGTAGGACACTACGCTGAGGGTTCCAAATATCACAGCCCATTGATAATTGACGGAAAAAACGGTTTCAAACAGTTTGCCGGCGGCGACCAGCCCGGATGCGGTATAAAACAGAAAAAACAGCAGGATAAAAAAAGCAGAAACCGGCTGCAGCAGGCCGCTGCGATCTTTGAAACGGTTGGCAAAAAATTCGGAAAGGGTCAGCGAGTTACCTGCAGCAACACTGTATTCTCTCAGTCGGCCAGCCACCAGCAACCAGTTGAGCCAGGTTCCCAGCAGCAGCCCCCCTGCCAGCCAGAACGCTTCAAACCCGGCGGCAAAGGCATACCCCGGAAGGCCCAACAGCAACCAGCCACTCATATCCGATGCACCGGCACTCAGGGCTGAGGTCCAGGGGCCGAGGCTGCGTCCACCCAGAAAGTAGTCGGTTGAACTGACGGTACGTTTCCAGGCAATAACGCCGATGGCCAGCATGACTACGAAATAAACAGCAAAGGTCAGAACTACCGTGAGGTTGTTCGCCGACATGATCGCTCCCGCGGTTATGGTACGTTTATAAGGTAGCAGTCGGCACTGTATCAAAGAGGAGCAACAACAAAACAAGACGCTTTTTAAAACCTGATGTTACAAAAGCGCCTTAATGCTTGATGCGTTCTCTATTTCACCCAAAAGTTCCAAACAAATCTGTGCCGCTGTTCCTGCACCGAAGATTAACCGCCAGACCTCCAAGCTTCGCTGCAATCTTCCTGTTATAAAACAACGCAGGCTGTCACACAAATCCACCGCGATTTCATTGAGCTGTTATTTTCCGCGGCTCATCCCCATTGCCAGCAAGGTCACCGGGTGCAATACCTGCAGGGAAGTGCTCATTTCAATCTGCATTTTGCAGGTTTCGCAATCGGTAACAATATAATCAAACTCTCCCGCTTCAATCTGGTCAAACAACGGCTGACCGATTTCCTGTGAAGTCGTGTAATTCTCTTTCTTGAAACCATAAGTGCCGGCAATTCCACAGCAGTTGGAGTCAAGCTGATGCAATTCAAGCCCGGGAATTTCCCGCAATATATTCAGAGTATGCAAAACACCCCGGCTGCGAATCAGGTGACAGGGACTGTGATAACCGACTTTCAGCCGAACAGGTTTCATTTCAGGTTTGTTGCCCAGCTGGAACTCATGAGAGAGAAAGCGGGTAATAAAAATAATATGTTCATGTACCTGCTGTTCACTCTGCCCCAGCATGGCCGGATAATCTTCCCGCAGCATATGAGCACAGCTAGACGAGGTCGAAACAATGCATTCGCTGCCCTGTTTCAGGGCAGTATGGCAGGCACGGGTATTAAATTCGGCATGACTGCGGGCTTTTTTATGAAAGCCATTGGCAACCAGCGGCACGCCACAGCATTTTTCCTTTGCCAGCAACTTCACTCCGATATCCATTGCATTCAGTACAGTGACCAGATCCTGTCCCAGCTCAGGTGCATTGAAGTTGACATAGCAGCCATGAAAATAGCTGATTTGACGGGCATAGATGTGCTGTTTTTCCTCAACCTGCTTGTACCAGCTACGAAAACTCTGGCGAGCATAAGCGGGAAACTGACGCCGCCGGTCGATACCCAGCGTTTTATCCATGGCGAATTTCACCACACTGGTTCCGGTCAGCTTGTTGACCAGATCAGCTGATCCTCGGGTCAGGGCTCCCATCAAGTCAGTATGACTGAGCAGGAACTCACGTAACCTGAACTTATCCTCACCATACTTCACCTTGGCCTGAGCAATAATGTCACTGATCTGAACATCCGATGGGCAAGCAACCTCACAGCGCTTGCATCCAGTACAGTACTTCAGCGCTACATCAAGAAAATCGCGACTTTTCAACCGCAGCCGTTCACCATCAGGACCACACTGTTTTGGTCCGGGAAAGTCAGGCAGTACTGCCGCGACCGGGCAGCTGGAAGAACAGGCGGTGCACTTCAGACAGCTGTCAAATGAACGGTCCGTTGCCACTAACAGATTCATGGGAGAGCAACCTTCTTAATTACTTCATTGGCGGCCATCCAGCCGGTGCTGATGGCAACACCGCCGCCGGAACCCTCGATGACCGGGTCATAACCGGCCAGGACAGAGCCTGCTACATGCAGGTTTTCAATGACTGTACCGTTCAGCGAGGGCTGTAGCTGGACGTTTACCCGGACTCCGGCACGATTGAAACCATGCCCTTCCGGCACCAGAAATGACTGGCCACTTAACGTTTCCGGAACATCAATATCAAGCCCGAAAACCGGCTCACTGATTTCGCCAGCAGCATGACTTTTCAGTCCCTTACTAAAAAAACTACCCGAAGCCAGTACATATTGTTTCGCATGCAGTTCATCATCCGGCGTCTGGACTGAAGCAACATGGCCATAGCTGACATCACCGGTAATCACCGGCATGGCTGGGATCATAAATCCACCCACGGCTGTCAGCCTTCGTTTCAGCGCGCTTAACATTCTTATTCCGGGCACCGAAGGTGGCATGGTGGCAACCTCCACCAGCCGCAATCCAGTACGGCGGCGAAGAACTGTCAGCCAGTTCTTGCGGCCGGCGCTCAAGCAAGCCGGCAGTGCTACCAGATCAGCGTCATTGACTTGCTCCAGTAACCGAGTGCAAATCAACTCCACATCACTTTCACCAATAGCTCTTGCCAGCTGCGGAGCTCTCATAGTATCCGCTGTTGCCCCCCTGCCATGCTCCAATGGCAATTCGATATTCAGGCTCTGGACTTCTGCCTGTTGGAATACCGGATGGGTTTTCAACCCTGCAGCCGCCAACTCTGGCATAAAATCCAGAAAACCGGTAAAGCTGACAAACACAACCCGCTGGATATTTTCCAGCCCCCAGGGCAAGGCACCTGCAGACTGCTGACTCAACCATGACGGTCGCAATGCGCCGGCCGCTGTCAGCCGCCAATGGTTATCCCACAGACCTCCGGAAGTCACCATTGGCAGCCCGGCTTCTGCTATTTCCCGCTGAAACCAGTCCAGTGACTTGGCAACATTTCCCGTACCAACATGGGCATAAGGATGATCCGGTTGATGCTGAACCAGTGACTCCAATGCAGTGAATGGATTCTGCACTGCACGACCGGAGAGATCCGTTCCCAGCACATCGATTTCTCCGGAAGAAAAAGTCAGCGCACTTTCACCTGAGGAGATAACAGCTACATTCAAGCCGGCTTCTGCACAGCGTATTCCGGTAGTCAGACCGGCCAGTCCTCCACCGATCACCAGACAGTCATAATTCATGGTACAGATCCCTGTTATCTTCGGCTTTGCCTTCAGGTTGCAGTGAGCTCAGCCCCAGCAGACTTTCCTGAACCCAGTAACTGAACTCGGATTCCCGCAGCGCATCCCCCCAGAGTACCGGACGAATTCCTTTCCAGCGTTCATTCACAAAGTCCTGCAAACTGCCAAGCACTTCATCACCGTTTTCCTGTTGGCTCGCCAGCAACCCTGCAACCCGACAGGCACACATTTCCCCCTGACAAGGTCCCATTCCTACCCGGGTACGACGCCGCAGATCTGACATGGAACGAGCATTCAGTGTTTCAATGGCGTACAGAATCTCGCCACGGGTAACAACCTCACATTCACAGACGACGGCATTATTATGGTGATCGTCTTCCTGCATAAAGCTGCGGGCCCGGTCACCGTGACGATAGACTGCAGAACCGGCAATACTGTTGGGAAGGGAAGAGTCAGGCAAACGGTAACGGCTTTGACCCTGTCGCATTTTGCGACCAATAGGTTCAGGCAGATGGGCACCCGGTAAAGGCCGGCTTGCAGTTTCACAGGGGACACTGATATTCAACAGACGAGCCACCTTGTCAGTTGCGACTTCAGCCATCAAACGACAGGTCATTAATTTCCCGCCGGTAATCGTGACCAGCCCGGGCAAGCCATCCTGTTCACCATGATCAATGGCCACCAGCCCACGACTGATAGAGCGGTCTCCACCGGAAGAAGATTCCGCAACCAATGGTCGTACCCCGCAATATGCTCTCAGGATACGGGCATCCAGCATCGAAGGTGCCAGTTTACTGCCTTCCTGCAGCAGGGTTTTGACTTCGTCTGCAGTGACTTCCAGCGTTTCCAGCTCATCCCGACCGACATGGGTCGATGTTGTGCCGATAACAGAGACGGTATCGCCAGGCACCAAAATATCGGCATCACCGGGTTTGCGGCAGCGGTTAATCACCATGCCATTCATCCGGTGCCCCATAATCAACAGGGCTCCTCTGGAGTGATACATATCCACGGAAAGATCTGCATACTCCATGATTTCATGACACCAGGCTCCAGACGCATTGACTACGGCCTGACAGCGAATCTCGAATTGTTCGCCATTACGCAGATCCCGGCAACGAACGCCTTGTACCCTTCCCTGCTCGATCAATAAGCCTTCCGCCCGGTTGTAATTGAGCAACGCACCGCCGTGTTCGCGGGCATCGAGAATGGTAGCGGAGGTCAAACGAAACGGATCAATGGTACCATCAGGAATACGTACAGCACCGATCAGTGCCGGATTCACCGCAGGCTCAAGCTGAAGGGCTTGTTTGGGTGAGAGTTCCTGAGCATGAATACCGGCATCTGCACAGCCCTGCATAAACTGCTGCTGAAAATCGAGACCATCTTCCGGCAACGAGATAAACAGGCCATCTGTAGCTTCCACACAATGACCGGCAATCTGTTTCAGGATTTTGTTTTCAGAGATACATTCTCTGGCTGAATGGCTGTCGGTAACGGCATAGCGAGCCCCCGAATGCAACAAACCATGGTTGCGCCCGGTGGTGCCACTGGCGATATCACCCCGCTCCACCAGAATGGCCTGCATTCCCCTCAGGCTGCAGTCACGAAAAACACTAGCTCCTGTTGCCCCCCCGCCAATGACGACAACATCCGCCTCCATCCGTCTCATATTTTTAACGCCTGTTAAGCTGAGCTCCCCATGCTACTCCTCAGCCGGTGCTGATTTCTTGATACGGAACAAAACATTTTTCAACTTGAACAGTGACAAAACGCTCTCATGATCTAAAGCAGAACAACTGTAAATTTCGATCTGCCAGCAACTCATTCATTGACAAACATCAAACAACAAAAACAAACATCTCTGATAAAACACGCCCCGAGTTCATTACTTTTTACGCAGCCAGCTAGCCAACTTTGGTTGTGCATTACGATAAAAACGGAGAACACCATGCGCCGAAATACACTACCGGGTGAATGTTTTGCAGAGTTTCTGGGTACAGCCCTGCTGATAATTTTTGGCGTTGGCGTAGTTGCCTCTCTTGTTCTCGCTGGTGCTTCTTTCGGTCAGTGGGAAATCAGTATCACCTGGGGGATGGGTGTTGCACTGGCTATTTACGTTACCGGTGGTGTATCCGGCGCTCATATCAATCCGGCAGTGACTATTGCCCTGACCCTGTTCAAGGGTTTTGAACGTCACAAGGTACTGCCTTATATCGGTTCACAAATGCTGGGGGCTTTTGTTGGTGCTGCACTGGTTTACACCATGTATCAGCCGCTGTTTGCCGAGTTTGATGCGGCTCATAATCTGGTTCGCAACAGCCCTGAAGGTCTGGCCACTGCAGGTATTTTCTCTACCTATGCCATGCAAACCCTGAGTTTCGGTCAGGCATTCCTGGTAGAAGTGTTTATTACCGCACTGCTGATGTGTGCCGTGCTGGCACTGGGTGATGACCGTAACGGTGCGCCCAAGGGAGCCCTGAGCGCGCTGCTGATCGGTATCCTGATTACCGTTATCGGTGCCTCTTTTGGCCCGCTGACCGGTTTTGCCATGAACCCGGCTCGTGACTTTGGCCCCAAACTGTTTGCTTTCTTCAATGGCTGGGGTGAAATTGCCCTGACCGGTGGCCGCGATATCCCTTACTTCCTGGTGCCTGTTTTTGCCCCGGTTATCGGTGCCTGTCTGGGTGCTTTCATCTACACCCGCGGTATTGAAACCCAGCTGGATCTGAAGGAATGTGCAACACCCGGCTGTGAGCTGCGTGAAGATCCCAAGGCTCAGGGTGACGTATCTGTTGCTGAAATACTGGCATCCAAATAATTTCTGAAGGAAGTCACCCTTTCCATTTGGAAGCGACTTCCGGCATCAAACATCCTATAAGATTTGACGGACTGAATAATGAGCACAACAGACAAGTACATTCTTTCTCTGGATCAGGGCACTACCAGCAGCCGCGCTATTGTCTTTGATCACAACGGTGAAATTGTCGGTGTATCCCAGCAGGAGTTCACCCAGCACTACCCGCAGGCCGGCTGGGTTGAGCACGACCCGATGGAAATCTGGTCTACCCAGCGTGGCGTACTGGCAGGCGTGCTGGCTAAAACAGATATCAAGCCGGAGCAAATTGCCGCCATCGGTATTACCAACCAGCGCGAAACCACCGTCGTATGGGACAAAAACACCGGTCGCCCCGTTTATAACGCCATCGTCTGGCAGTGCCGCCGTACTGCAAGCATCTGCGAACAGCTGAAGCGTGACGGATTGGAAGACTATGTTCGCGAAAATACCGGGCTGGTTGTCGACGCTTACTTCTCCGGCACCAAGGTGGCCTGGATTCTCGACAATGTCGAAGGCGCACGAGAAAAGGCAGAGAATGGAGACCTGCTGTTCGGTACTATCGATACTTGGCTGACCTGGAAGCTGACTGAAGGTCGCGTTCACGTCACCGATTACACCAACGCTTCCCGCACCATGCTGTTCAACATCAAGACCCTGGAATGGGATGAGAAGATGTTGAAAGCACTGAATATTCCACGCTCCATGCTGCCGGAAGTAAAGTCCTGTTCCGAAGTTTATGGTGAAGCCAGTGTGAACGGCAAAATGGTACCGATCGCCGGTATCGCCGGTGACCAGCAAGCGGCCCTGTTCGGTCAGCTGGCACTGGAAAAAGGTATGGCCAAGAACACTTACGGTACCGGTTGCTTCCTGTTAATGAACACTGGCGAAGAGCCGGTTAAATCCGAGAACGGCCTGCTGACGACCATCGCTTACGGTCTGGACGGCAAGGTGAATTATGCGCTGGAAGGTTCTGTGTTTGTTGCCGGTGCCAGCATTCAGTGGCTGCGGGATGAACTGGGCCTGATCCGTGATGCTGCCGACTCCGAATACTTCGCTACCAAGGTCAAGGATACCAACGGCGTTTATGTTGTACCGGCCTTTGTTGGTCTGGGCGCACCTTACTGGGATTCCTATGCTCGCGGTACTATTGTTGGCCTGACCCGCGGCGCCAACCGTAACCATATTGTCCGTGCAACCCTCGAATCTCTCGCCTATCAGTCCCGCGATGTACTGGATGCGATGCAGAAAGACTCCGGCCTGCCACTGAACCAGCTGAATGTTGACGGCGGTGCTGTTGCCAACAACTTCCTGATGCAGTTCCAGTCCGACATCCTGAATACTCAGGTTGTCCGTCCGAAAGTGATTGAAACCACCGCTGCCGGTGCTGCTTATCTGGCAGGTCTGGCTGTTGGTTACTGGAAGAACACCGAAGATCTGCAGCAAAATATCAGTGCCGACCGCAGCTTTGAACCCGCCATGGAAGAAGAGCAGCGTGAAAAACGCTACCGTGGCTGGCAGCGCGCCGTAGAGCGCAGCCGCAACTGGGAGGAGGAAGAGGTTTAATCTTTTTCTGTTCCATCTGCGAGAAAATCAGGGCCGCTTCATATGAAAGCGGCCTTTTTTATGCCGGAACGGCTATCAGCCCCATACAGCCACAAGCGAAATCGCTGATTTGCGTTATAATCGTTGGCTGTATTTGGATTATCAGACTGAAAGCAAAGCAACCCTGCTGGCTGCTGTACATTATGACTATCATGACCATCAGCCGGGCAAGAGTGTATTCCTGTTTCACATCACATGATGTAAGCAGGGGAAAGAGTTAAAGGACTGATGAAAAACAACCTCGGAGACCGGAAAGCATGCAGCCTGGTTTCCAAGCCCCTGTTACGAGGATGACAAGTTGATCGAAAGTCGACATAACACCCATTCCGTCAAGGTTGGTAATATCACCATGGGCGGCGGTTCGCCTGTGGTCGTTCAGTCCATGACGGATACCGATACGGCCGATATCAATCGTACCGTTGACCAGATCAAACTGCTGACGGATGCCGGTTCCGAAATTGTCCGGGTTACCGTTAATACTGAAGAAGCCGCTGCTGCCGTTCCAAAAATCTACGAGATCCTGCAAAAGCAGGGTTATAACACTCCGATTGTCGGTGACTTCCACTACAACGGCCATATGTTGCTGGAAAAATACCAGGGCTGTGCCGAAACACTGGCAAAATACCGGATTAACCCCGGTAATGTGGGCTTCGGCAACAAAAAGGATGACCGCTTCAACTCCATGATTGATGTTGCCATCCGCCACAACAAGCCGGTGCGAATCGGTGTTAACTGGGGCAGCCTGGATAAAGAGCTGGCCACACGGCTGATGGATGAGAACTCAAAGGCTGAACGTCCGAAAAGTTCGGAAGAAATTCTGCATGAAGCCTTGGTACTGTCCTCTCTTACCAGTGCCAATGCTGCGGTAGCCCGTGGCCTGGGTGAAGACAAGATCGTGATTTCCTGCAAGGTTTCCCGGGTTCAGGATCTGGTTTCGGTTTACAACATGCTGGCACAGCGCTGCAACTATGCCCTCCACCTCGGTCTGACCGAAGCCGGTATGGGCAGCAAGGGTATTGTCGCTTCCAGTATTGCCATGGGTATTCTGCTGCAGAACGGTATTGGCGATACCATCCGCACCTCACTGACACCGGAGCCCGGTGCGTCCCGTGATAAAGAAGTGATTGTTTCCCAGCAGATTCTGCAGGCCATCGGTGTTCGCAACTTTACCCCTGAAGTTACCTCCTGTCCGGGATGCGGCCGGACTACCAGCACCTTTTTCCGGGAGCTGACCGATGATGTGGATGGTTTCCTGCGCAAGAAGATGAGTGAGTGGGCTGTATCCTACAAGGGTGTGGAGCAGATGAAAGTCGCGGTTATGGGCTGCATCGTCAACGGCCCGGGTGAGAGCAAGCATGCCAATATCGGCATCAGCCTGCCTGGCACCGGCGAAACCCCATCAGCACCGGTCTTTATGGATGGTGAAAAGGTGACAACCCTGCATGGTGAAGGTATCAGTCAGCAGTTCAAGGACATGATTGAACAGTATGTCCACAGAACCTATACCCGTCATGAAGATGTGATTACCTCAGGTCAGTAATTCCCTGTAGTCACAGTCTCCTGGCTCAGATAAAAACGGGTACCCCACAAGGTACCCGCTTTTTTATGGTTTATTTGACTCGCTTGATATCCTTGTAATCCCCTTCAACATTCAGGGTCAGGGTTACACTGCCACCGGAACGGTTTCTCCAGAACCAGCCATGATAACCGGTGAAAGCAGCAACCAGCTCACCGTTGTCACCTGGTACATTTTTGCCCTTGTTATAACCAAAGTAGGACACGCCTTTTTTGTCACCATGAGTGTCAAAGTTGAGATTGCCCCCCTCGGTTGTCCACTGGTAAGCAACTTTTGCATCTTTATCCATTACCAGTTTCAGCTCTGCCGCCTGACCATTGGCCAGGGTAATACTCACCTGATCCTGCTTGCCCTTGATCACCGGCTCAGGTTGCTTTTCAGGCTTCGGCTCTGGCTTGATCTCAGGTTTGCTCGCAACAGGTGCTGGCTGCGCTGCAACTACCGATACAGCCTCAACCGGCTCCTGTGCAGCTTCCTGTTCCAGTGATACCTTGATTTCGCCCATTTCAGTCAAACCCAGCACTCGCCCGGCACCGGTCGGATCAATACCGTATTCAGCCGGCAGAATAGTGGTAACCAGAATAACTGCAGCCACACCAATGGCACCCAGGGTAGAAACGATCAGCTGACGGCTGGAAGGCAATTCTGCACGTGACGGTAAATCTGTATTAAACATAATGATCTCTCTGGAGTTGTTAAAATTTCAGGAAAATTCTGTGCATCAGGAAACGGCAAAGCCGACAAGCTGATAACCGGTCAACATAAAGCCGGCTGTCATCAAGGCGACGTTGGATAAATAAGCCTGACGAAAGAAAAACCTGTGCCTTCTCCAGTACCCCATCACAATAAGAATCATCCCCAGTGCCAGCATCTGACCAATTTCAACACCCACATTGAAAGAGATCAGGTTTGGCAGCAAACCATCCGCCGAGAGTTCAAACTCCTGAATCTTGACCGCAAGACCAAAGCCATGGAAAAAGCCGAAAATCAGGGTTGCCAGTTTGGTGTCGGGTTGAAAGCCAAACCAGCGCTGATAGGCACCAAGATTATCCAGCGCCTTGTACACCACAGAAAGGCCGATGATGGCATCGATAATGTAGGCATTGGCCTGAATATCCAGATAGACACCCAACAGCAGTGTCGTGGAATGACCAATGGCAAACAGACTGACATAGACGGCTATGTGCGACAGCCGGTAGAGGAAAAAAATAACCGCAAACAAAAACAACAGGTGATCGTAACCCGTCACCATATGCTTGGCTCCCAGGTAGATAAACGGCAGTACTTTGACTCCGCTTACCTCCTGAATATAACCCTGGTCACCCACGGCTACACCATGGGCAAAGCTCGAATCAGGAATCGAGAGTAATATGAGAGCACATGCAAGCAGCCACCAGAAGGCTGTTGTTCGGGCAGGGTTATCCCTTCCCGCAGAAATAAGGGAATACACGATATTAAGCTTCCACCAATGGATTCTTGAAAATTTAAAAAGTGTGCGGCCCGCTTTCGCGGCCGAATATCAAGAAACCGCGAATGGTTGCGGAGGGCGTTCGGGGGGTTCCTGCAGAATCTGCTGATAGAGGCTGAGGCAATAAGCCAGATACTGCCGGGAGGTGTTTCGGGACAGCTGATTCAGGTAGTCACTGATCGAGCGCTGCTGATACAGTTCACTGTGCCCGTGGGGAGTAGAGTGGGAGTGAGACAGATAAGTACTGTCTGTACTGCTGATCTCATGTACATGGATGATCTGCTGCGCAGCAGAAAGCTGTCCCCGGGTTTCGATCATAACGTGAGACTGCAAGCTATGAGTGGTGACTGCTGAAAACAACATCCCTACCAGCATCACCAGAAACAGAATGACAACAAGACCCTTGTGTCTTCTGGATGGAGCAAGCTGGTTAAAGGAAACACTCATATCGGGCATCACTAATACTGTGTCATCGGGTCAGGCAAAGTATTGCTGATCGACTCAAATACATAGACTCTATGGACATCATGAGGAAGTAGTCAGTCTAAATCGACGGCATTAAAAAATAAACTGCTAATAACTGATTTATTTCGAGGCGAGTGCCGGGGGAGGTGCCAGCCTGACAGCATTTCAATTACTGCTCTTGCTGTAAAATAACGGGCGCATCAGGACTGCAACCAAAGCGGTAATTCCAGATCACACTGTCACACCGGCTGCAGCTTTTTTGCTCTTCAACTTCAAAAACCAGCTTCACCCCTTCTTTTGACAATACAACCCAGGCAACCTTGCCAGATTCCCCTGAGTGTACAGACAGACGCTCAAACCGAAGCGGGTGCTCCTGATCCGGATGAGCATTGTCAGCATCTCGGGAAAGTATTTCTGCAGCCTGTTCAAAGGCACTGGCAACCGCATGGGCAACCGGTTCAATTTGATGGTCAATACCCGTTACAACAACCGTATTGTCTTCGCGTAATGGCAGAATAGCCTGTGCCTGAATCTGTTGCTTCTGCCACTCTTCAAGTTCGTTATCTGCTGAAACCAGTTCGGAAATAGTATTCAGCATACCCTGCCTCAAGGCTTCAGCTTCGCCCTGACAGGCCTCACAACCGGCAAGCTCCTGCTGAACAGGCTGTATAGGCTCCTGATGACGGGCACACCCGGTCATAAGAATGATGGATAGCAGACACAAACCAGCCACCCGGAACAACTGCTGCCCAGGCTTACAGTGATGACAAACTTGCAGAATCTTCCTTATATTCATACTGCGGGCCCCCTTCCACCCAGCTGAGGCACTGTAATGCCAGCCTGCTGCAGAAAGTGATCCAGTCTGCTCAAGTGACGGTTAATGCGTTCATGTCTTCGACCTCCGAACCAATACTGCCAGACCGCATTGCGTTCACTGTTCCATACCTGCTGACCATTAAGGGCAAAAACAATTTCCTCGCCTCCCTGCCCTGTCACAATACAGGTTGCGCCACTGAGCTCAGGAGGAATGCTGGCGGCCTCCAGGGGCATATTGATTAAGCCTGGCAGACTGTTGTCGGCAATGGCCTGTTCAAACATCTTCCGCTCAGTAGCAGCCAGCTGACCCGTTCCTCCCCGACTCCATGCAGTAATACAGCGAAATTCCGGTTGTGCCATAGAACACAGAGACCGCAAAGTTACAGTCCGGTTCAGAATTGTCATGAGTCTTCGAGTGTCATTACGAATGGCTTCTGGCAGTGCATCTGCAAAGACCTGTCCCTTGGGATGGCACAGGGGTGTTGCCGGTCGGTCAGTATGGATAATCAGCGTAACCGACTTTACAAGGCTGTGCTGCAGCCTGCGACTCAGAGCCAGTTCAAACATGGCCTGAAACTCGATAGCTACCGGGCGGGTATACTGATCCAAACCGGCAATCAGGATATGTTCATTGTCCCGTAACGGATTTATTGCCTGATCTTCTATCTGCTGGCGGGTACGGTCATCCATTTCCGGCCACTGGCGAGCGATATCATGAATCTCCCGCAGCAAAGACTGTCGCCATGCTTCTTCCGCCGTAGAAACCTCTCCCGAAGCCATACCACCGGGCTGTATCAGCGTGCCACACCCTGTCAGCAACGTACCCGCCATCACGACAGACAAGCCTGCAACAACATGTCGACGCGATACAACAGATGGAGCCGGTACTGTTTTCGTACCTTCTTCTGTGCCTTCGCTCGGCTCCTTCAGGATTTTATTATCCGGCTTTTGTTTCATCAGGCTCTTATTTCATCTGGCGCCGTGCAGACTGCAATAACCCAGCCGTACCAAGTGAGATAAGCGTATCAGAGATTTTCAGATTTGCAGGAAATCTGGTGCCTGGTAAAACAAAACCATCCAATTTGATCAGATTTAGTCAGAGCAACAACGTACAACCTCGTCATACGCTAGCTTGCCACCAAAAATATCCAGCGCACTGCCAATCGTAATATCAATCCGGTTCTGACCCGCTTCCCTGACCGCCTCGATATCGTCCAGTGAAGCGATACCGCCGGCGTAAGTTACAGGAATAGGAGAATGCTCAGCCAACAGTTTCACCAGTCGCAAGTCAGGCCCAGCCATCAGCCCTTCTACTGAAGCGGCATGAACCAGAAATTCGTCGCAGTATGCTGCCAGCTCCTGCAATGTTTCTGCAGTGATTTGAGTATCGGTAAACTTTTGCCAGCGGTCAGTCACAATAAAATACTTGCCGTCTTTTTCCTTGCAGGAAAGATCCAGTACCAGTCTGTCCTTTCCTACCGCAGCAAAAAGTCGCTCCAGATTCTCTCGATGGACTTTACCGTCCCTGAAGACATAAGAAGTAACAATCACATGGGAAGCCCCAAGAGCAAGATACTCCGCTGAATTATCAGCGGTTATTCCGCCGCCGATCTGTAACCCTTTTGGCCATGCAGCCAGTGCTTCCGCAGCAGCCTGCTCATTACCCGGTCCCAGCTTGATAACATGGCCTCCCCGTAGATTATCCCGACAATACAATTCGGTAAAATCTGCAGCAGAGCGGTCACTTTCAAAATTCACCTTGGCAGAATTATCTTCATCGGACAGAGAACTGCCGACAATCTGCTTTACCTTACCGTTATGGAGGTCAATACAGGGACGGAATTTCACGGGTCATTACCCCAGTGTTATTTTTAGGCGGGGAAAATGTAGCATGACTCAAGGTAGAAAAGGAGCCTGAAGCGGCTCCTTTGAGAGAGGAATATTATGCAGGCGGATATTGCTCCAGCCAGACTTTCATCGCTTCCCGCAGCGCTTGTTCAACCTGTCGGCGCCCGGTCAGTTCAAGAAAACGCGCCAGTTCATCCCAGCGGGCATGCTGGAAAACTTTCATAATCAGCGCCTGCTGCGCTGCAGATAACCCGGAGAATGTCATTTCAGGTTGCTTATCTGCGGCCAGAAATGCGGTCAGAATTCGCCGAATACCCAGCCGGCACAAATCCAGTCCCCTTCGGCTTTCGGCAAATGAGCGGGCATCACGCCAGTCAACATCAGAAGGTTGGCTAATCAAAGATGACAAACCTCGGAACAGTTGCCAGACAACTTCAATCTCAACTTTATCCAGCGGCCCACCCAGGTCATCAAGCAAAATTTCACTGAAGCGGCGTCTCATCGCCTCAAAAACCTGCCGTGATCCCGGCGTCAGTGCCCGTATCATCACCACAGAGTGGCTGCCGCTGGATGCTTCACGAGTAATTCCAACCCTGACCGGTTGCAGATTGCAGGACTGCCAGAACCCTACAACTTCCGGGGAAGCTCCAAAACTGGTACCAAACCAATCCAGTCCGCTGCTGGCAGCACGGGTAGCAAGATACTTAACCAGCCGGCTACCGAAACCTTTTCCCTGCAACTCAGGATGAACCGCGATTCGAACAACCCTTTCACCTTTAAGGCTCGCAGCATCGGGGAACCCGGCATGATGGGCCAGTGTTTGTGGTAGCAAATGGCCTCTGACCCGGCGATCTCCACGCCAGATTGCTTCGGCCAACTCTGAATCGATACCACCCTCTGCTGCAATCAGGGCTGTCGCAACAACCTGCCCCTGATAGCGCATCACAATCACACTGATATTGGGGCCATCCAACAGAATCCGTAAATCCTGAGGGCTTGTTCGATAATGTGCCAGCACCAGCAACCCAAAGATCTGTCGTAACAGTGGCTCATCTTTGGCCAGCTGTTTACGATTCAGCCTCTGAATTTCACAATCTCCAGCAACCAGTGAGTCAAAACCAGAAATATCAGCCGGTGCAGCATCCAACAGCAACATTCGGAATGTCATCTGTTCCAGCGGGTCACCCAGTGCCCAGCGGACAGGATGTTCCATCTTCATTGCTCGCCATTGGGGAGTAATATCATCCAGTATTTTCTGGAATCGAACCGCAAAGCCCCGGCCTGCGCCCTCATAACCATGAACCGTTGAGGCAAAGGCAATCCGGGCATACCGTTTGAGCAGTTTGGTCAGAACAGGGACCGGAATAGCAGCGGCTTCATCAACCAGCACCAGATCAGCATCCGGCTGCTCCAGCATCAGCTCATCCGGCGCCATAAACCGGAGACGACTATCCAGCTTTTTACAATTGGCCTCAGCCTGAGTGAAGATAACATTGGCAGCATCTTTACTGGGGGCTGTCACAATGATGGTTCCGCAGCCATCGTCCAGCAACCGGCCTGAAGCGATACCCAATGCCGCAGACTTGCCCCTGCCCCTATCAGCAGTCAACACCAGAGGCCGGCGACGATGCCCACGGGCTACTTTAATGATGGCTTGAACAGCTTGCTGTTGATCACAGGTCAGACAGGCAGGGTCTTCACTTTCTATACTCCCACCGGTTTCCAATTGGCCTGCAGCTGGAGCAGGCAATGACTCTGGCGTTTCCAGTATCTGTTCAGATTGTTTGAATACAACAGCTGAAGGTTCTTCAGAAAGGATATCTAACAGCCGTTGGATATAATTGTTATCTGCACGGTTTTTGGCTTCGGGATAAACAGCAAGTCGTTTAGCCTGAGGATCTTCAGCTTGAGTCCAGGCATCAAATGCCGGCGTCAATAAAATCAGCAAGCCGCCTTTCTTGATCAGCCCCGCGGCAATACCAAAAGCGTCAGCATCAAAACCGCTGTGTGCATCAAAAAATAACGCATCACACTCCTGTCCCAGCAGAGAACGACTTTTTTTCATTGGCACGACAAAAATGTCTGCCGTGCCAGCTTCCTCTTGATCAGATAGCCTGAGGCAATCGGTCCAGCCAAAATGAGCTAAAACGGTTTCGGCCGTCTCTCGACACCAAGCCACTTCTCCTGAAATTATCAAGGTAGACCGGAAGTCCAAACTGCCTACTAAGGCTAAATGATCTTGTAATAAAGTCAGATTATCTGGGGTCATATAAGTTCTAAGAATATAAAAGCACAATAAGTATTACTTAATTATTTACTTGAACGATGAGATTAGCCAGAAGCATACATAATGAAGGTTACAAAGTGACCAGTGAGAGACACACGAACTGGCTGCAAACTCAGCCGCAATATCATATAAATATAATTGTTAAGTTATGCCATATGGCTGGAGAAGAAAGGATATTTCATTGTCTAATCCCATATAAAGGGGGAAGACGAACACAATACTATAGAAGATATAAAGTTTGAGGCCTGACACCAAAATCTTGACAAAATAATAATTTCGACTAGCAAACTCAACCAATACTATTGACCACAGATCAAACAACTGATCAGATGTAGTAATCATTGATTTTTAACGTTAATAAATACTGAAGCTAGGCTTTCAACCTTAAATAAATCTCGATATATGAAATATTTAAGGAATGAAAGTCACTCAGGAGAACAAAAAGGCATACGAATCAGCTTCCAGGTCAATTACAGGATCAGCAATGTTAACTATCAAGTTTGTCAGAGATTATGGCGAGCTAGTATATGAGCTTTCCAAACGAGAAGTATCGGATAGGTATGCAGGACAAACACTTGGAAGTGTATGGGCTTTATTACATCCAGCATTCTTAATGTGTGTATACATTGTCGTTTTTGGGCTTGTTTTCGGGCTTCGCTTCGACAAAGCGATGCCTCTGGATTATAGCGCTTACCTACTTGCAGGACTCATTCCCTGGCTAGGAGCTATAGATGTTTTGAGCAAAAGCTGCGTCGTCATCAGCAGTAATACAGCTCTTGTGAAGCAAGTTGTCTTTCCAGTAGAAGTTTTACCAATTAAAAATGTCATATCCACCATGTTTAGCCAGCTAATTTTCTGGGTGCTATATATGGTATATGTCTTTATAGATACAGGAAATGCAACACTGAACTGGATAATGCTTCTACCACTATTGGTATTACAACTTTTTTTCCTGATAGGAATAGCGTTTATATTTTCCATACTCGGAGCAATTATCAGGGATATAAAAGACATAGTACAGTTACTTTCAACCATTGGTCTTTACTTATTGCCCATTATATATCTTCCTGAAATGGTTCCTGACTGGATGCGAACAGCCCTCGATGTCAATCCTCTCAGCCATATGATATGGGTATATCAAGATGTTTTCTTTTATGGTGAGTTACAACATCCAACGTCATGGTTTGCATGGCCACTCCTTTGCTTAGCAACATACGGGGTTGGTGCCTTATTATTTAGTAAAATCAAACATATGCTGGCCAACTTCGTATGAAAGAAGATAATAATATCGCTATAAGCATCAACTCAGTTTCAAAATGCTACAAGTACTACAAAGCACCAGTTGATATGTTTGCGGAGGCAATAACAAGAAAAAAAAAGCATGAAAAAAAATGGGCTTTAAGCAAAATATCCCTTGATATCCCAAGAGGAGAAGTTGTTGGTATTTTAGGCAGAAATGGTGCAGGAAAAAGCACGCTGCTCAAGATATTAGCTGGCACACTTGATGCCACCGAGGGAAGCACTACGATAAATGGCAAGCTTTCTGCAGTATTGGAATTAGGTACAGGATTCCATCCAGAGTATACAGGTCGGGAAAACATCATAATGGGTGGCATGTGCCTCGGCATGAGCAAATCAGAAATCAGTGAAAAAATGGAGGAGATTATCGCTTTTTCCGAGCTTGAAGCTGTAATCGATCATCCATTCAAGACATATTCCAGCGGCATGCAAGGCCGACTAACCTTTAGCACTGCTATGTGCATTCGCCCTGATATTTTTATCGTAGACGAAGCATTAGCTACTGGTGATGCTCTTTTTCAAGAGAAATGCATGACCCGGCTAAAAGAGATTTGCCAGAGCGGCTCAACAGTCCTGCTTGTCACTCACTCTCTATCACATATATACGAAGTATGTACAAGTGCTTTATTGTTGCACGAAGGACGCTTACTTCAGCAAGGAAGCGTTAAAGAAGTTGGCATGCTATACGAGAAACTCTTAAGTAATGAAAGAGGTTCTCGTATTGAGGTCACCAGTAACAAGCAAGAGTCAAAACAAACTGATTCTTCCACAACCTCGCATCGCGACTACAGCCAGTTTCAGAATACCTGCCTAGAGTCAGGAGATGGAATAGACCTTCAAGATCTATCTTTTCTGGATATGCAAGGCCAACCAGTGAAAGAGCTATGCCAGAATTTGCACTACACCTGCCGTATTCAATATCTTTTCAGGCAAGACATTGATAACTTAAACTTAGGGTTCAGGGCTCAAAGAGATACGGGTATTGTGCTATTTGGTGATACCACGTATGAAAAAGGAGTCAAGATTTCATCTAAAAAAGGTGAAATCAAAGTTGTTAATTTCAAGTTTAAATGCCGTTACGCCCCAGGTTCCTATCTAATTCGAGCCGGAGCAACTGAAGTAAGACAAAATCAGAAAATTATAACCAGATTATTTTCTGACACACCGATCCTCATAAGTATCAAGAATCATACTCCAATAAATGGCTTGGTAGACATGGAGTCCTTAATAGAAGTAGAGAGCTATGAGCAAAACTAACAAAAAACCAGTCATACTTACTGGACAAACAGGCATGATCGGTGGCGAAATTGCCAAGTCTCTTCATGATACATATAAAGTAATTGCTATCAATAGAAGGAAATCAAAAGGTGCGCCTGAAATAGAGCAAAGGATTGTCCCTGAATTACACGACGAATCAATATTAGATTGCAAGTTTCCTGATTCACCTACATTTATTCACGCCGCTGCCGCAATCAACGAGCATGACCTGGATAAATACTGGACGGCTAATGTAGAGGTTACAAGAAAGCTTCTTGAACTCGCACGAATTTCAAAAGCAAAGCATTTTATTTTCATATCAACGGGCGGTGTTTATGGGTATAGAAAAAAACATTTCTTTTCCGAAGACTCCAGACTAACCCCCTTTGGTGTGTACGGCCACACAAAGCGGATAGGTGAAGACCTTGTAAAAATGTATTGTGACCAATATGCAATCCCCTGTACAATTTTACGCTTATACTTTCCATTTTCGCTTTTTCAAAAGAAAGGACTCTTTACCTTCATAAAAAACAGCATTATGGAGGAAAAAGAAATGATCCTGAATATTGATGGAGCTCCAAAAATTCAACCTTTGCACTGCAACGATATAATATCAGCCTTACATAAACTGCTGGCAAAGGAGCCTTCAGGGCTAAAAGTTTATAACTTATGTGGTGATGAGATATTATCATTTCAAGAAATCGTTGACATATACTCCCAAGCACTCAACAAAAATGCGAAGTGCATTCAGGGAGATAATGATATTGGTGATATGCTCTCTGACAACAGCTTAATAAAGAAAGACCTAGACTGGTCGCCTTGTCATAAGGTCAAAGATTTTATCTATGAACATGCTCTTAACACAAACCAAAACAAATCTATAAATGTATGAAATCACTAATACTAAAGGATATTAGCACTATATCTAATGCCTCAGAATCTTATATAGATGATAACGTGGCATCAAGCACTACTATTATCCTGGACTCAAAAATATTTCAAGAATCAGACACAGAGAGTATGAACACTCTTCGAGAAAGCTCTGATATTGAAACTGTTAATCCTGAAGAAATATTAGACATATCTAACACAAAAATATCTGATGAATGGATTAATTTACTGATAAACGACTCTAAAAGAGACGGTAAAGAATACGTACTTGATAAAAAATGCATTTATCGGCATAAATTTATAGCAGAACAGATTGCACAGAAGAATACTTTAGATATCGACTGCATCTTTGCATTCGATCAGCTATCAGCAATACCTATGCTTCACGCACAGGTCAGATATATAGCTTGCTGCACCAAGCAGACAATAAAAATATTAAACAGTAAAGAAAATCAAAGTTTCCGGATTTTACATTATGCATTAAAAAAGGCTTCTTACATTATTGCTGATTCTGAAGAAATTAAGAAAGAACTGCTGTCTTTAGATTTCAACTCAAAAACAATTGATGAAATCAGCTGGGATGAACTAGAGCAAAAAATACTCGGGTTTGAGCGAAGTAATATAACTGAATTTGACTCTTTAAAACAGAAACGCTGCGAGATCATCTATGAAGCACAATATGGCAACATCTATGATGCCAAGTATCATGATGCAGTCTGCTATCAAATAATGGACGAATATCTTACAGATATCGTTATAGATAGCATTAGCAGCTTAAACAATAAAGAAAAAAAAATAAGAATACTTGATTTAGGTTGTGGACCAGGATCAATGGTTCGACACTTGAAAATAATAGAAGAAATTGAATATTACGGGATTGATATTTCAGAAAGCATGGTGCGAGAAGCAATTAGACGATATCCTGAAATGTCATTCCAGGTTGGCGATGCTGAAAACATTGATTTTCCAGAAGGTTACTTTGATATAGTATTATGCAGTGGTATGCTGCACCACTTCCCAAATGTAGATAATGTTTTAGTTGAAATACATCGTGTACTAAAAGATCAAGGAAAGGTTATTTGCCGAGAACCTAACGAAAGAAACTTTTCATATAAAAATCCACTTTTAGGCTTTCTTCACCTCTGCCTGAAAAATATTATACATATTGCAAACAATACTTCAGCCATAATTGAACCTGAAGAGCATGACTATCATACCGATTTTGATTATGCCACAATGCCTGAAATATTCGGAAAGCATTTCCGAATAGAGCATTTATTTACAAACCAGAAGATATCATATTTTTATGATATGTTGCTCGATGAAAATTACAGAGTACCTCTACAGGATTTGGAAAAATCTCTTGATGGACAACCTGGATTAAACATTGTCACTATTGGTAAAAAAAATGATAACACTGGTGTATCACTTTCAGTAACAGAAAAGAAATCTCTTTTAGACAATACAATTAATGATATTGAGTCTCATCTATTAAGCGTCGCATCATTCTATGACAGTGTAGTGTCAAACAGAAGTATTGACATACTGAAAAGATCGGCTCTGAGCATTAAATCTCTTCCTTCAAGTTTTTCACTTAATAAGGGTGCGATAATAAGCTCTAAAAACCATAAAAATGGGACAGACTCTTACCCCCCATTAATTAAAGATATATCTGAATTATTCAATATTACTGAAAGGCCTAGTTTCGAACAGAAAGGCCAATACGACTACGTACAAATAGTTTGCGAATCAGTCACAGACATCTGGAATGTTATATATAACAGTGAACGATGTCGCGACTATGGTGTTATCGATCTGATCTTTATAGATAATGTAACTTTTGAGGGAGTTAATAAGTCAGCAACAGAATACCTTAATGGTATCAGTCCGCTCGAAGTCTATATAGACAGACCAGATATGCCAGAACAAATAGTTAGCAAAGAAGAGGGGTTCAGACGCTTCTTTTTAAGTAG
Source organism: Spongorhabdus nitratireducens (assembly GCA_947387575.1). Taxonomy (GTDB): domain Bacteria; phylum Pseudomonadota; class Gammaproteobacteria; order Pseudomonadales; family Endozoicomonadaceae; genus CANDOC01. The sequence continues at coordinate 5,815 of CANDOC010000006.1, read as the reverse complement.
GAATTTATTTAGTCGGAGTAATTTTTTAGCCGTTTTTAGAAACTTAATAAATAGTATAAACAAGCCAAAAGATAAATCTTTATATAACTGGTTAACAACGAAAGAAGCTGAGGCATCAGAAGAGTATTCTATAAAACTGAAATCTGGACAGTTTTATGACTATATTCAGAGGATATCTGAGGTACAGCAATAATGTCTAAGAACAGCGAATACCTCAGAAAGATAACTACAGCTCATACATGCAACATTGCTAATGTAGCTTATGAAAACTGTAAAATCCTCAACCAGTTTGGATGCCAGATAGAGCTATACTGCCACGATATTACACATATCATGAGCCAGCCAGAGTGGGATGATTTGGATTTGAATTCTGAAGATTTTCCAGATGAAAACAATTTCTACTCAAATAGTGCAAACCTAAAAGACTATAAACGCCCAAAATGGTACCATTCTGGATCATTATTTAATCTCTTGCTCAATAAAGAAAATGAAATAGAGCAGAAACTAGTCAACTCAAAAAAAGAAGTAACTCATAAAGACTCTATAAAAAAGTCTTTTTTTCACCATATCGCAGAAAAATTCATATTCAAAGCAATACCATATAGCAGGAAGCTTCCTACTTTTATGGTTCGGTTTTTAAAACACTTTTACTTCAATGGCTTCATCTTTTTTAGTAGACAAAAAATAAAGACCAACACAGGTTTTGATTATGCAATAGAAGTTTCAAAACTATATGGCAAAAAATGGGAGATTGAGAAAGAAGACTGCAAAACATATGAATTTCACGTACGATGGATGAAAATTGCCACCGCTAACGCAGATATTGTTTTTGCCTATGTCTTATCTCCTATATATATGCTGCTAAATCATAATAAGCCATACGTGGCCATTGAAATAGGAACAATGAGAGATATTCCTTTTGAAGGATCCTCAAGAGGAAAGTTATTAGCCCAATCATATCGGGAAGCAGACTTTGTACTTATTACAAATCCTGATGTTCGCTCAAAAGCTCTCGAGTTAGGGCTAAAAAGATATGATTTTTGCCCTCATCCTATTGATGAAGACCGTTACAAACCTCTGACTGGACAAGCAAGAGATCTTGCTCGCGAAAAGCTTTTCGAGGTTTCAGGCAATACTCTCGTTTTATTTGCTCCAGCTCGACAAAATTGGGCCGTTAAGGGTAATGATAAGTATTTTAGAGCCATACAAAAGTGTAAAAATAATGGTATGGATGTAAAACTTGTTATTCCTGGCTGGGGTCAGGAAGTGAAAGAAAGTAAGTCATATTGTAAAAAATTGGGAATTGAAGATGTTGTAAAATGGATAAAACCTGTCTCAGAAGGCGGTCTTATCAAATACTTTAGCTCTACGGACATTGTTCTTGATCAGTACGAATTAGGTGTATTCGGTTTAATCACCCCAAAAGCTCTTTCATGCGGCGCCGTTGTAGTTACATCCTACGACAAAAGCGTAAATTCCTGGTGCTTTAAAGATCACCCCCCCATTCTCGCAGCATCTGAAGATAACGATATTTTTGAACATATATCTTCACTATATTATGACCGACAGCAATTGCGTGAACTATCCAGACTATCTCGAGAATGGGTAAAAAAAGAGCATTCCAAAGAGAGAGTAAAAAACACCATGGCCAGGGCAGCCAAACAGGCTGAGAAAAATTTCAAGAAGAGACGGATCCTTTATGAAACACCCTAGATTGCTGATAGGACTGTCTGAAGTTGCCGGTCACTATAAAGGCCTGAAATTGGGTTTTCAGAGGCTTGGCTTAAAATGTACTTTTATAAACTTAAGTGAGCACTCTTTCGGTTTCGACTTGGATGATCAGATATGGCCAATCAGACAAGTACAAAAAACTGATACTAAAAGGCGCAAGGCGAAGAACCCAGTATCCAAGATCCTATTTTCTGTTCTGCAGTTTTTTTTGCAATCTATACTTTTTTTTAGATTACTACCTCATCATGATATTTACATATATTGTGCCAACCGCAGTTTTATGGCTTTTCTTGATCTGCCTATATTAAAGCTGTTCGGGAAGAAAATTATTTATCAGATGCATGGATGTGATTCAAGAGCACCCTACCTTGATGGCGCATACAATAAAGGCAAGCTACTACCTCTAAAGTCCTTATATAAAGCCACATACATAAAGAAAAAGGTAATGCGTATAACAGAGAGGTATGCAGACATCGTCGTCAACATTCCTCCGCAAGCCCAACTGTGTGAAAAAAGATATATTAATTGGTTAAATATTGGATTATGCTGTTATCCATATAACTACCCAATTGTTAATGATAAAACTGATAATAAAAAAAATTATATACGAGTATTGCATTGTCCCAGCAGGCCTGAGGCAAAAGGCACGCCTATTATTCGAAAGTCTGTAGAAAAACTTATAAAAAAAGGACTAAAGATTGATTATATCGAACTTTCAGGTGTTCCCAACATCAAAGTTATCGAAGAAATTTCCAGAGCAGATTTGATCGTTGATCAAGTCTATGCAGACTATGCAATGCCGGGATTGGCTACAGAAGCAGCTTGGCTATCAAAACCGGTTCTTGTATGCGGATATGCCAGCACAGAGTGGAAAAAGTGGATGAATCCTGTCGAGCTCCCTCCGACATACTATTGTCATCCTGATGAGCTTGATACTGCACTTTTTCAACTGGTTACGAACAAAGATCTACGATCCCAAGTAGCTCGAGAAATGCATGAGTTTGTATCTAAATACTGGAAACCAGAACAAATTGCAAAAAACTATCTACGGGCTTTGTTTACCCCCCCTGATAACTGGTGGTTGTCTCCCGGAGAGGCTACCTATCTTCATGGATGCTGCATTTCAGAAAGCAACCTGCGCCAGGGGTTAAGTGACTATATCTCAAAGTACGGAGCAAAAGGTTTGCAACTAGCTGATAAGCAAGGTTTTTCTGACCGCATACGTAACTTTGCCAAAACTAAACCCAATCACAATAAGGTGGCGAGATGATCGAAGGTAAAAAAATATTTATTACGGGCGGTGCCGGTTTTATTGGATCAACCTTAGCCGGAAAACTATTGGATAAAAATAAAGTCACGATATATGACAACTTTTCCCGTGACACAATATCTACAACGACCTATGCAGATCACCCGAACCTTAGTAAGGTCAAAGGCGACATATTAGATCAGGACGCTATTACAAAAGCAGCAAAAGATTCGCATATTTTTGTTCATGCTGCAGCTATAGCGGGAATTGATAATACAGTAAAAAATCCTGTAAAAACCATGCGAATTAATATGCTCGGTACAGCTTATGCTCTAGAGGCTGCTCGCCAAACCGGGTGTATTGAACGCTTTCTTGAGTTTTCAACTTCCGAAGTGTTCGGCTCCCGCGCTTTTAAGGCTGAAGAGATAGATCAAACAGTCACAGGAGCTGTAGGAGAAGCTCGATGGTCCTATGCTGTGAGTAAACTTGCAGGAGAGCACTTGACCCACGCATATCATCGCGAACATGCTTTGCCGACAGTCACAGTCAGGCCATTTAACATATATGGTCCCGGACAAATGGGAGAGGGTGCGATTTCGATTATGATTCGAAAAGCCCTCATGAATGAAGATATTTATATTTTTGGTGATGGTAGCCAGATAAGGGCATGGTGTTACGTTGATGATATGGTCGATGCGATCATGAAAGGGCTTGAGCATCCAGCAGCTGTAGGTGAATCCTTCAATGTTGGAAATGCACGTGCGGTAACAACCATCTTTGGCTTAGCAGAAACTATCTGTCGTGTACTGGGGTCTAAATCAAAAATTATTTTCCGCGATGCCCTGTCTGCTGATATAGAACTTCGAATACCAAGCACCCATAAAGCAACTGACTTAATCGGATTTACTGCAAAAGTGGATCTTGAGGAGGGTCTTACTAAAACAGCAGAATGGATAAAACATAACATGGACAAAATGCCAGAAATGCCAAGCATTTTTCAGAAAAATAGTGGCTCATAGTTACCATATAGATGAATGATAAGGACCTGACATTATTTGTTTGGCTCTTATCATTCGTCGAACATAAGTGATAAACTGCTAGTTAAATACAAGTAATAATTTCTATAAAACGAATAAATCAGCATGAGCCATGCAAAAAAATTGTTACTGGTAATTAATGTAGATACTTACTTTCTGCTTCACTGGACCGCCAGAGCTTCTTTTGCTATTCAAAATGGGATAGAAGTACATCTTGCAACATCTATCACTGACAAAAGCAATATTGAAAAAATAAAGTCTTTTGGTGTAATACTTCATCCATTTCCTCTTGTCAGACGAAGCATCAACCCTTTTTCTGAATTAAAAAGCGTTAATTCCATTTTCAGAATAATGTCAACCATCAAACCTGATATTATTCATACAGTAACTATAAAACCCAATATTTATGCCGGCTTAATAGCTAAAGTGTATTCGCTACCCAAAATAGCCACCTTTCCTGGGTTAGGCTTTATTTTTATATCAAATAACAAAAAATCTAAGATTTTAAAAAAAATAATATTGATACTTATAAAATTGATTTATAAAGACAATAAAAGCAAATTACTTTTTGAAAATTCGGATGACGCATTTTTTATAAAAAAACATACCAGCTTAAGTAATCAATCAATAGTCATTACAGCAGGAGCTGGTATTGACCCTAATATTTTTAAGCCCTTAGCTAATCAAAAACCAGCCATTCCAACAATCCTTTTCGCATCAAGAATTTACGAAAACAAGGGAATTACCGTATTAATAAGCGCCGTAGAAAAAGCAAGAAAAAAAGGCTTAAGAATCAAGCTGTTAGTTGCTGGAGCCATTGATAACGATATAGCCTCTGGTAACCTTTCTGAAGATCAGTTAAAGAAATGGCAAAACGAAGGAAAAATAGAATGGCTGGGTAACGTAAAAAACATGCCCACACTAATGGCTTCAGCGACTTTAATATGTCAACCGAGCCTGACACGAGAAGGTTTACCAAGAACCATACTTGAAGCAATGGCCTGTGAAAAACCAGTAATTACGACTAATGTTCCTGGGTGTAAAGAGGCAGTAATAGATGGAAAAACAGGACTCACTGTTAATCCGAACTCTATACCCGAACTGGAAGAAGCAATAACTTACTTATTAAATAATCCTGAAACAATGAAAGAGATGGGTATCGAGGGTAGACGTCTAATTCTATCAAAGTATTCTAACGATAGAGTTTTGAATCAAACCTTAGAAGCATATAAATCTTTGCTTCAGGTTACAGCGTAAATTATATCTATAAAATTGATATCGTAAATCAATAGAAGTCCAAATCCGAATGTGGTAATACCACCAAGATCGATTTGCTGCGTGAAGCACCAGCCAGCGACGCTATTCAAGCTGCTGGGTGAGTGGAACAAGGTACGTCAGCGGGAAACCTGGACTCAGGAATCAGACGGTAGCCGTTTGTGTAAACTGCAGGTTGAACTGGATGGCGTACCGGTAAAGATCAAGGGTGAAATGCGACTCTGCCCCACTGAAGAAGGTTGTGTAAATAAGGTTCGCATTGAAGCCAGCTCAATCATTCCGATTATTGGCAAGGCTGTAACCGGCTTTGTCAGTGATGAAATAACCAAACAGATGGAAGAAGAGTACGCGTATATTAAAAGTGCGTAATGTTTGACCGGCAGCTTATCTGCCGGTTTTTATTTTTAACTATTTTTCTTCAGCAATGAAAAAAGCCCGATAGCGCTAGCTATCGGGCTTTTTAATTAAGAGCCTGACGGTGACCTACTCTCACATGGGGAGACCCCACACTACCATCGGCGAG
>CANDOC010000005.1 GCA_947387575.1 Spongorhabdus nitratireducens | reverse complement strand
TTCATCACGCAAGCTCTCATGCCGCGTTGAACGGCTCGAACATGGAACCACCATGCCCTTCACCGTTCGCCTTGCCTAAGAGTTTGCGTGATGAACTGGTCATATGTTTAATTGAGAACGCTCCCTAGAGCCATCCTGAAAACCATACCACGTTATAATCAACCAATGTCTTAACGTTTAGCCGCTGCGGGTAATGGCGAAGCCAGCGCCTTCATCACCTGCTGCGGATCCAGTCGTACCTGGAACCAGTTAATTCGCCAATCAAGATGCGGCCCGGTAACCCTTCCGGTAGCGCCCATTTCTGCAATTACCTGCCCTTTCTTTACTTCATCACCGGCTTTTACCAGCAGTTTGCTCAAGTGCAGCATCGAACTGCTAAGACCAAATCCGTGATCAATCACCAGAGTCCCACCGGAAAAGTACATATCCGGCTCGGCCAGAGTAATGTAACCGTCAGCTGGAGCCATGATGGGAGTACCCACCGGGCCGGCAATATCGAGTCCGAAATGAGGCCGGCGCGGCTTGTCATTAAATACCCGCTGACTGCCATACACACCGGTTATCGGGCCTTTGGCCGGCATGATCATCCCCTGCAGGAACAGAGCATCATCAGTCATTACTTCCCGAGCCTGACGCACACTGCGGTTATCTTCCCGAATCCGCTGCAGGACGCGCTCTGCCGGGCTGACATATTTTTTGGCAATGCCGTTTATTCGCTGAATATCATAGTCCTGCGGCTTCACAGTGAGATCACATTGGGTAACCTTGCCGTCAGCGTGTTTGATCTGGTATGACTGTTCCGACCCGGCATCACGCCCGAAGCCGATCACAAACAAGCCTTCATCGGTGACTGCCACCGGCTTTTGCTGGTACAAGATCTCCGCACCTTCCGGTGCATGAGCCAACAGCAAGCCGCCCTGACTCAATGCTTGTGGCGAACAGTCACTTTTACTGGCAAAGGTGGGTGTCATATGAAAACTAAGGGCCAGCATCAGGCAACCCTTGATAAACTTTTTCACTTACTCCTCCATGCAATCAAACGGCATCTGATAGCCAATAACATGCAGGACTCATGAAGATAAGGCAACAGGCTGAAATACCGGAAATATTTGATATCTGGTCGTACGGGAGGAGGATTACAGTCGAAATAGCTTTCGCAACGAACTATATTTACAGAACCCTTTAAGCTGTTTTAACTAACTGCCTGAGGTGCACATCATGGATATGATTATTCTCAGTATTTCACTGATATTTCCGGTGGCTTTTGGTATCAGTGTGCTGATACCAATGTTATTTGATGCCCGCAGACGGCACAGAAAAGCCCTGCACCATCACTAAGCCAAAGTTTTTATCTTCCTGCAAAGAAGCGGATCAAGGGGCAGAGGGTGCAATGTACTTTGCCCAGCGATCTGCAAAATCATTGACCTTGTTCCAGTCGGTATACTCAATATCTTTTGAGGTATCAGTACTTCCCCCGGTCATTTTCATAATCAGCTGAATCATCAGCCGGTCATAAAACGGATAACGGGAATACTGCAGTGAACCGGCAAATACTTCCACCATATCCGGCTGCCAGCCCACCTGGGACAGCATCCGTTTGAGATAGGGATTGGTTTCCCGACTGTTGCGCTCTGGCTTCCGCGCAGTCAGGTTAACGCTAAAGAAACCACTCTTGATCTGGTTCAACCAGTTATGATTTTCGCCAACAAAGCGCTGAATTGCCGTCATATGGCGACCATAGCGAATGGGTGCGCCGATCAGTACCGAAGAATATTCCAGCAGATCTTCCGCTGTCAGCTGACGCAGTGGTGCGTTGGCAGAGAGCAGCAACTGGTCAACTTCGATATTTTTTGCCCGAAGTTCAGCGGCAATACTCGACATGATACGGGCAGTCTGGCCGTCATGTGATGCATATAATAAGAGAGACTGTGCCATTACCCGTTCCGGCCAACCACGTAAAAAACCGGCATTATAGAGTCGGTGAGTGAAAAAAAAATGGTATCCAGATCAATGAAAATGCCTGCACACCCCGGATACCCGTTACTTAAAAATAACAGTGTCCAAATGTGCAGGCACTCTTCATGACGCTTTACCTTGCCAGCTGATCAGATTTGAGAAAACCTGATCAGAACATCTGCAAGCTTAGGTCAGTTCCTGATGAGCAGGCTTGTGCGGCTCGCTGGAGTAGGAGAAGTTGTCGTGTGCTTCTTCAGTCTCTTTCGGCAGCAGGTGCTCGATCATGGCCCGCTCTTCCAGCAGTTCCTTCTCGGTAGCCTGCATCAGTTCACGGGACATTTCGTTGATTTCCAGACCCTGAATAATGCGGTAGGCACCGAAGTTACACTGTACCGGGAAAGAGTAGAAGATACCCTTGGCAATGCCATAGGAACCATCACTGATGATACCCATGCTGACCCAGTCGTGACGATCGGAACCAGCCGCCCAGTCGCGCATGTGATCGATAGCAGCCTGGGAAGCAGAAGCTGCGCTGGACAGGCCACGGGCTTCGATGATTGCAGCGCCACGCTTCTGCACCGCCGGAATCAGGTTCTCGCGGTAATCAGCAGCGTCCAGCTGATCGATAACAGAGCTGCCGTCGTCCAGTACAGCGTGATGCAGATCCGGGTACTGAGTCGCAGAGTGGTTACCCCAGATAGCGGCACGACGAACGCTACCAGCATTAACGCCCAGCTTTTCAGCAACCATACCAACAACACGGTTGTGGTCCAGACGGGTCATCGCGGTGAACTGGGACGGGCTCAGGTTCGGTGCGTTACGGCTTGCGATCAGCGCGTTGGTGTTAGCCGGGTTGCCAACAACCAGTACGCGTACATCCGGGTTAGCGAAGTCAGACAGTGCCTTACCCTGCTCGGCAAAGATTGCTGCGTTGGCTTCCAGCAGATCCTGACGCTCCATGCCCTTGCCACGAGGACGGGCACCTACCAGAACAGCGTAGTGAACGCCGGCGAAACCTTCCTGAACGTTGTCGTGCAGGGTAACGCTGTGCAGCAGCGGGTAAGCGCCGTCAGCCAGCTCCATCGCAACACCCTTGAGGGCGTTCATGGCAACCGGCAGTTCAACCAGCTGAAGGATAACCGGCTGGTCAGGACCGAACATCTCACCACTGGCAATACGGTAAACCATGGAGTAGCTGATGCTGCCGGCGGCTCCGGTCACTGCAACGCGTACGGGATGTCTCATGTGTAACCTCTATAGTCACTACTGAATACAACACTGTCGTTAGTTCGACAGCACAAAAAACCATACCGGGTTTCACTGCTGTTCCTGACGATGACAGCTGTCAGGAAGCCAGGCGATAGGCATAAACGGGCGTACGGTATAAATCACCGCACCGCTGTTCTGCTGCTGGGGTAAATCCCGGCAAGGCAAAGGTAGAAGAAATCAGCCAGCTGTCTGTTGCCGGTGCCTTCTCAAACTTGTCCGCCAGTTGTCGCATGCCATCACGATACAGATAGCAATAGATCAGTCCGGCTGCAGGCAGTTTCGCCTGCATAAAATCTTTCCGCTCGACCCGGACACGATGGGACAAGCGACTGAAACGAATGCGCAGTAAGGTAACAAACCAGGGAATCAGGGAGCGCTCATAGCCGATAATACAGGCCTGAGGATAACGACAGGCCAGCCAGAGTAACATACCTCCCCAGCCACTGCCCAATTCCAGCACGGTTTCCGGCTTTCGATCCAGTCCGGGCGCGGAATCCAGCAGCGCAGCAACACCATGGCGTACAGGCTGGGCCGTCGGCACAGGGCCAATCCCCAGTTTCAGCGTATAAAAAATAATTGACAGGGTTACTGCCACCGCAGTGGCGACAATCAACCAGATAAAATCCATAAAGCAGGCTTCCATGCCGGAACCGGATACATTTATTCGGTAATTTTTACTATCAGGTTTAGCTGTTCGAAAAGTAACAACTCTAAACAGACCGGTTCGGCGGGGGACAGATTACCTTCTCCATCGTTGAAAATCCAGAGCCCAGCAGGGAGAAATACCTATCAACCTATAACTGAAAACCCTCTTTGCCCGATCAAACGAACAAAGAGGGTTCTTGATAAACAGGATACTTTAAGCTTTGAACTCAGCCTTTATACAACTTCGGATTCATAACATCCCGCAGCCAGTCACCCAACAGGTTCATCACCAATACCAGCACTACCAGTACAATGCCGGGAATAACTGTAATCCACCAGGTACCGGAGAAGATATATTCAAAGCCGCTGGAGATCAGTGCTCCCAGACTTGGCTGTGACGGCGGCATACCCAACCCGAGGAACGACAGCGCCGCTTCACTGATAATGGCATTGGCAATCTGTACGGTGGAGATAACCAGTATCGGTGACAGGCAGTTGGGCAGGATATGACGGAACATGATCCGACCGGGACCAAAACCCATTACCCGGGTTGCTTCCACATATTCCTTCTGCTTCTCGGCCAGCACCGAGGCACGAATGGTACGAGCATACTGTGGCCATTCGGCAATACCGATGACCAGAATCAGCATCAACATCGCCATTCGGCTGTAAAGCTCCATACCAAATGCCGCCTGAAATACCGCCAGCACAATGATGGCAACCATCATGGTAGAGAACGACAGCTGAATATCAGCCAGACGCATCAGGAAGCCATCGATACGGCCACCGAAATAACCGGCAGTCAAACCAACGACAATACCCAGAAAGGCCTGCAGTATCACGGCAAACAGACCAATAGTTAATGAAATACGGGTGCCGTACAGAATGGTACTCAGCAGATCACGCCCCTGATCGTCCGTACCCAGCAGAAACTGACTGTCACCCTCTTCCGACCAGGCCGGCGGCAGCTCGGAGTTCATAATGTCGAGCTGTGCCATATCGTACGGATTCTGCGGTGCCAGCACCGGAGCCAGCAGTGCACCGGCAACCATCAGCAGCAGGATTACGGCGGACACCATGGCCACCTTGTCCCGCAAAAAGTAGTAATAGATATTCGACTGACGAATACGCTGCCAGCGGGTTTCAGGGCGCGCAGGAACTACAGCTTCATTCATGACATTCACTCCTTATGCGCTCTTGCCGGCCAGACGAACAGTAGGATTGATCAGACCATAAATCAGATCCACCAGCGTATTTACAATGACAAAAATGGCGCCCACCACAATCAGGTAAGCAACGATCAGCGGAGCATCAACCCGGTTTACCGCTTCCAGGAACATAAAGCCCATACCGGGCCACTGGAAGACAGACTCAGTCAGAATGGTATAGGCGACCATGGTTCCGATCTGGACACCACCTACAGTAATGACCGGCAGCATGGTGTTTTTCAGGGCGTGGAGGTAGTAGATACGGGTCAGTTTCAGGCCTTTGGCCTTGGCAAACTTCACATATTCGGTATGCAGTGCTTCTACCATCTCCGACCGGATCAGCCGGATAAACAATGGCAGCATGATACTGGCAAGGGAAATGCAGGGCAGAACCAGATGTAGCAGACCATCCTTGTTAAAGAAGCCGCTTTCCCAGCTGCCAAATATCAGATCAACTTCCCCGCGCCCGTAGGATGGCAGCCAGCCCAGTTCAATGGAAAATACATAAATCAGCAGAATCGCGGTCAGGAATACCGGGATCGAGATACCCAGAATACTCCAGCCCAGTATTGCTTTGGAAAACCAGCTTTGGGGGTGAATGGCACAGTAAACACCGGCCGGAATAGACAACACGATAATCAGTAAGGTGGCACCAAATACCAGCTCCAAAGTCGCCGGCAATTTGCCCAGAATCACATCAAGAGCGGGTTCTTTAAAGAAGTAGGAAGTACCCAGATCTCCCTGAACGGCTTTGGCCATAAACCGGCCATATTGCACCAGGAACGGATCATTCAGCCCCAGCTCATCACGCAGTTGCTGACGTTCGGCTTCGGACACTGACTGGCCGACCATTTCACGCAGCGGATCACCCAGATTATCCTGGATGGCAAAACTTATAAAGCTGATGACCAGCATCACCAGCAGCCCCTGAATCAGGCGGCGGGCAAGAAATAACAGCATGTCAGACCTATGGTTTTATTTATTTAAAAGGTCAGGGCTACACCCTGACGGTCCCTTTCTCTGTAAAAAACTGCAAACCATGGCACACGACGGGAGATATCGATTCTGCAGGCGGCTTCTAAAGAGCGTTCTCAATCCATGCCACCAGCCAGCGGGTTACAGATAACTCTCTGCAGTTGTTTTATTGCAAACTGCCTGTTGCACAACTGCTTTCGCAAAACTTTATCTCGTTGATGCCCGGTAATTCGGTAACTCGTTACCGAATTACCGGGCGAATATCAGGTATTTCCAGCCCCGATTATTCTTCGATTACCAGGTCACCCAGGTACGGGAAGTTCATCACATTGACTACGTCGGCAATATTGACTTCCTTCTTGGCACCCCAGGCCAGGTTCTGCCAGTGCAGCGGAATGAAAGCTGCATCTTCATACAGAATCTCTTCCACTTCCTGCAGCAGCTTGGTTCTCAGCAACAGGTTGGTTTCCTTGTTGGCATCAGCCAGCAGCTTGTCGACCTTCGGATTACAGTAGCCACCACTGTTGTACTGACCACGACCGGTTTCTTCGTCCGGGCAGGCTGCAAGGTACTCGGTGAAGTTGGCAGAATCTTCGGTGTCAGAGTGCCAGCCGATCATCTGGATATCCGCTACCCGCTTGTCAAACTCCGGCCAGTACTGGGCTTTCGGCATGGTCTTCAGGTCAACTTTAATGTTGATCTTGGCCAGCATACCGGCTACCGCCTGGGCGATTTTCTCATCGTTAATGTAACGGTTGTTCGGCGCAATCATGCTGATCCGGAAACCCTTCTCATAACCAGCTTCCTTCATCAGCTGACGGGCCTTTTTCAGGTCATAGCGCGGTGCCAGATCTTCAACATAACCGTCGTAGCCTTCCGGACCCTGCTGACCGGCAGCGGTCGCAAAACCGCGCATGATACGCTTGACGATGGCTTCGTTATTGATGGCATATGCCACGGCCTGACGAACGCGCTTGTCCTTGAAGGCTTCAACACGGTTCTGGTTCAGCTGCAGCTGGATAATCCGGGTGCCCGGCAGGGTAACCAGATCAGTGGCAGTGTTACGCTCGATACGACTGTGGTCGGTCGGCGGTACCGGGAAGATAAAGTCAACGTCACCGGACAGCAGTGCTGCAACCCGGGTCGGGTTCTCTTTAATCGGGGTCAGGGTAATCATGTCGACGTTACCCTTGGACTCCTTGTCCCAGTAATTTTCATTACGACGGAACTCGACCTTTACACCTTGCTGGCGGTAGCTGACAGTGTACGGACCGGTACCGGAAGGATTACGGGAAGCAAAGGTATTACCGTGCTTTTTCAACTGATCTTTGGGCTGACCTTTCTCATCCTTGCCGGAATAGTAAACACTGTCCATCGGAAACAGATAGGTCGCGGCATTCAAAGTCAACGGATAGGCTTCTTTGGTCACCAGCAGGAAGGTGTGATCATCCAGCACTTCAATGTAGGTAAAGGGCTCAAATACCGCCTTGAAGTCCGGACTGCTCTTCAGACGCTCAAAAGTCCACTTCACATCTTTTGCAGTCAGCGGGTTACCGGAATGGAACTTGATGCCCTTGCGCAGGTGGAACCGTACTTTACGGTCGTCTACGCGCTGCCATTTTTCAGCCAGACGGGGCTCAAAACTGTGATCCTTGTTCCAGCGGATCAATGGGTCAAACACCAGATGCGACATCTGCAGGGTAGCGCCCGACAGCTGCTCGTGCGGATCCAGCGACACCGGATCGGCATCATAAGCCACCTTGAGGCTGGCAGCTTGGGCTCCGAAAGCCAGGGAGGTAGTCATCACCGCTGTTGCGATGCCCTTTTTAATCAGACTTCTCATACGTACCCCTTAGTTATCGTAATAATGGTCGTAATGCCGAAGTGTCATTCACTTCTTGTTATTCGTTATCAACGGACACTTGCCCGATATAACCCGCCGGGTACTAATACAGTATTCAACGGGCCTGCGCTAGAGCCCCAATGGCTGTTATGCCAGAGCGACTTCCCTTTCGGGTTCGGTTTCCAGCCCTTCACGGGACAGGTTATCCAGGTGCGGCATCAGTGACAGCAACTCACGGGTATATTCATGCTGCGGACTGGCATACAGGGTTTCGGTTTCATTGACTTCAACCAGTTTGCCATAGCGCATCACACCAACTCTGTCGCACATCTGGCGAATAACCGGCAGGTCATGACTGATAAACATCATGGTGAGTCCCAGCTCATCCTGCAGGTCTTTCAGCAGATTCAGGATCTGGGCCTGAACCGAAACATCCAGTGCTGAAGTGGGTTCGTCACAGATCAGGAACCGGGGCCGGGTTGCCAGTGCCCGGGCAATGGAAATACGCTGCCGCTGGCCACCGGAGAATTCATGGGGGAATTTGACGCCGGATGCAGCGCCCAGACCTACATGATCCAGCAGATCAGCCACAATACCATCAGTTTCCCGTCCCGGACGCGCCAGGCTATGGAACCGGATCGGCTCGGCAATAATATCGTGCACGCTCATACGCGGATTCAGGCTGGAATATGGATTCTGGAACACCATCTGAATCTGGCGCCGGAATGGAATACGCTGCTTGTCACTGAGTCTGGTCAGGTCGGTACCGGCATAATTAATGCTGCCGCTATCCGGCTGATACAGGCCGGCAATAATCCGGGCAATGGTCGACTTACCGGAACCGGATTCACCCACCAGACCAAAGGTTTCTCCTTCCCGTACTTCAAAACTGACATGGTCCGATGCCTTGACATAGCGGCGATTTTTTTCGAGGAATGCGGACTGGGTCTGGAACCGCAGATTGACATCATCCACTTTCAAAAGAATGCCATTTTCCGCTTTATGTTCCGCGGCAAAGGATTCATCCTGCTGACCCAGCCAGTGATTTTTAACATCGATGCTGCGGCTCTGAACCTGCTCGATATATTCCACTCGCGGGAAGCGTTTCAGTTTGACGTCGGTACGGGGCACCGCACTGATCAAACTGCGGGTATATTCGTGTTGCGGACGTTCCAGTATCTGCTGAGTGGAGCCCATTTCCACCAGATTACCCTTATACATCACCGCAACCCGGTCGGTGACATTGGCAATAACACCCATATCGTGGGTTACCAGAATACAGCCCACCTGTCGTTCACGACAGAGGGTACGAATCAGTTCCAGAATCTGATCCTGAATCGAAACATCCAGTGCGGTAGTAGGTTCATCGGCAATAATCAGCTCGGGGTCGCCTGCCAACGCAATGGCAATAACTACCCGCTGACGCATACCACCGGAAAACTGGTGCGGATACTGCTTCAGACGCAGTTCAGGCTCGGGAATACCCACCGACTTCATCAGTTCCAGCGATTTGTTCAGTGCCTCTTCACGGGTACCGCCCAGAGTGGCCAGAATGGTTTCAACCAGCTGGGTTTCAATGGTCAGCAGCGGGTTGAGCGAGGTCATCGGATCCTGAAAGATAAATCCGATCCGACGGCCGCGAATACGGCGAATGGCTTCACCGTGCAGATTGGCAATATTCTCGCCTTCCAGCAGTACATCACCGCTGGCTACCCGCCCCGGAGGACTGAGCAGGTCAATAACGGCATTACCAATGGTAGATTTGCCAGCACCGGATTCACCCACAAGGCCAACAATCTCGCCTTTCTCAACCGAGAAAGAAACATTGCTGACCGCCGTGGCAACCCCGTGCCGTGACGGAAACTCGATGCACAGACTTCTGATCTCCAGCAGAGATCCTGTGGCTTTACTCAAGATAGCCCCCTGATTCTTGTCATTATATTTCAGCAACGCAGCAACATGACCGGCTACCTGATGAGGCTGGATGAAATATTTAACTTGTGGTTTTAGTCTTCATCCAAACGTCATACGCCTTATTTACAATACAGGCTATTTATTTTCAAAACATTTCGACCCTTTTGCGCAATAAGTACTTCCACCTAACCCCATCCATTGACAATAGATTCACTATTGGAAATAGTGGTGCGTTCGACTTGAAAATGAGCATGAAGATTCATACTCGTGCAAACGCCGAAATGGATTTGGCTCCGGTGATTTCAATCAAGTAAATCGCTGTAACCGGATGCTAGACTGAGGCAAATTCAGAGAACCATAAAATCGCCATGACAACTGCACAGTTCACTGCATCAGAGATCGCTTCCGTTCTGCAAAAGCTGCGGGATCACAAGCCGCTGGTGCACAACCTGACCAATCAGGTTGTTATGAATGTTTCCGCCAATGCCCTGCTTGCCATCGGTGCCTCCCCTATCATGTCCCACGCTCCGGAAGAGCTGGAAGAACTGGGCATGGCTGTCAGCAGCACCGTAATCAATATCGGCACTCTGGACAATGTGACTGTTGCCTCCAAGCTCACTGCTGCTCGTATCGCCCGCGACAGCAACAAGCCCTGGGCACTGGATCCGGTCGGTGCGGGTGCAACCCAGTTCCGGCTCGATGTGACCAACCGTCTGCTTGATCTCCGACCTGCGGTTATTCGCTGCAATGCTTCCGAAGCCATTGCCATTGCCCTGCATCAGCGTGGTGGTTCCGGTGTCGACAGCAACGACTCTTCTGATGAAGTCCTGCCGGTATTACACCGGGCCGCTCGTAACCTGCAGACGGTGTTCGCCGTTACCGGCCGCCATGACTATGTCACTGACGGACAGCGTCTGGCCAAGCTGAGCAACGGTCATCCAATGATGGCTGCAGTGACCGGCACCGGTTGTCAGTCTACAGCCATTACCGGTGCTTTCCTGGCCATTGAGCAGGATCCGTGGCTGGCGGCAGTCGCATCACTGGCAGTATTCGGTATTGCCGGACAACTGGCTGCTGAAGAGTCTGCCGGACCCGGCAGTCTGCAGCTGAAGATGCTGGACAGACTTTATACCCTGACTGCTGAGGATATTGAGCAGCACCTGGTGATTGAATGCCAGAACCTCTCTGAGTAAGCCCTGCTTTAAGGATAAAGACTATGACACCAACACTATTGAAAGAGACTCTCAAGCGGTTACCCCAGCCAAAGCTGGCCCACTTGATGCAACCGCTGCGACTGGTGCCATTTGAACTTAAATCCCGGCCACTGGAGCTGGCACTGAACAAGCTACTGAAACAGCCACTGAAGGACGGTGACTTTGATTTTCTCGAAGGCCAGTGGGTTCAGATCGAAATGACCGATGTGGCCCAGGGTGTTGCTATCACCTGCGTAGATGAGAGACTGGTTATCGAGCCACCGGGCGCGGAAGCCGATGTTACCATGCGTGGTAATGTGGATGCCTTTGTCAAACTCGCAACCCGCCAAGAAGATCCTGACACGCTGTTTTTCCAGCGCCAGCTGTCTATTGAAGGCAGTGTTGAGTTGGGACTCGGTATCAAGAACCTGCTCGACAGTCTGGATATCGAACAGCTGCCATATATTGTCAGAATGGTGCTAAAAAACCCGCTCTATCAATCTAAAGTACAAAGTGCTGCCTCTTCTCAGTAACTTCTGACTGGGGGTCTTTCTTCTGGTATGAATACTATTACCAGAAGAGAGGCCTCAGACTTGTTTCAACTGCTTTACTTTCCATAAAACATCCCCTTTGAAAACTTATTTATGGCAGTGCTTGCATCGCTGTAACTAACCGACCATCACTGAGGCACCGGCGAGCATATACGATACCGCCCTTCTATGTTAATTTTGCAAAGCCGTGACAAATTCAAGCGGCAAAAATAATAACTAAAGCACTCCGTCATAAAAGCGTCATATAACGTAAGCAGCATGCCTCATGCCAACGAGCAATGTGACCATAAAAAAGATTAGGGCCCGGGGGAAACATGAAATTATCAACCAAAGTAACATCTGCTGCCATCGCCGCAGGACTGGCTTTCAGTGTTTCAGCGCAGGCTGAAGAGTTGCGTCTGCTGACCTGGGGCGGCTATGCCCCGCAGCAAGTCGTTGACATGTTTGAGAAAGAAACCGGCATAGAGGTAAAAGTTACCCTGTCAAATAACGAAGATATGATCTCCAAGTTGCGGGCAACCCGTGGTGCCGGTTTTGATCTGGCTCAGCCCAGTCAGGACCGTGTCGCAAGTGCCCAGCAAGAGTTTCGTATCTACAAACCCATCGATATAAGCAAACTGGATCAATCCCTGTATATCCAGTCGATGCTGAAATCCACTCAGGAAAGCACTTCAGTCAACGGCAAGCCTTATGGTGTCCCTCACGTCTGGGGAACCAGCGGTCTGATTGCCAACACAGCATCCGGCAAAACCCAGTACAGCTTTGCCGATCTCTGCTCCGATGATTATAAGGGCAAGGTTTCATACCGCCTGAAGCGCCCGACACTGATCGCATTTGCGTTTGATATGGGTGAAGACCCGTTTGCAGCCTACGGTGATCCGGCCAAATACGAGCAAATCCTGGAAAAGGTTCAGGATCGCCTTATCTCCTGCAAGGACAATGTCAAAGCTTACTGGAGCGGTGGTGATGCCCTGATCAACCTGTTGCGCAGTGGTGAAGTAACCCTCGCCATGGGTTGGGATGCCGGCGGCTGGAAACTGAACAAGGAAGACAAGGATATTAACTTTGTGGCACCGAAAAGTGGCGCACTGGGATGGATCGACACCTTTGTTCTCCCTGCCAAGGGTAAAAATGACGATGCCGCCTACAAGTGGATCAACTTTGTCAACCGCCCTGAAATTGCCGCACTGATTACAGCTTCAGCCGGTCAGTTCACTGCATCGGCCGGTGCAGATGCCTTTGTGGAAGAAGGTCTGAGCAAGAGCTACAAAGCCAGCTTTAACCAAGCTGCGCTGGATAATATCAAGTGGTACCCGCCGGTTCCTGCAGGACTGGAAACAATCGAAGGCAAGGTACTGGACCGTATTAAAGCCGCCCAGTAAATCCGCCCCTGTCCTTTCAGGCAGCGTTTATTCAATTAACCGCTGCCTGCGTTCCTGTTCTCATGTAGGAAGTATTCATGACCAGTGAGATTGATCTCAGTTGCCGCAATATCAATAAAACCTTTGATGATTTTATAGCTGTTCGGGATGTCAGTTTCGAGATTCCCCGCGGTTCATTCTTTTCTATTCTGGGCCCTTCCGGTTGCGGCAAAACCACCCTGCTCCGAATGCTGGCCGGGTTCCTTGAGCCCAGCTCAGGAGATATAACAATCAAAGGTCGCTCCATGCTGGGTATTCCTCCCAACAAGCGCCCGGTGAACATGGTCTTCCAGCACCTTGCCCTGTTTCCCATGATGACCGTAGCGGAAAACATCGCTTACGGACTCCGGCGGCGAAAAGAGAAACCTGCCGAAATCAAACGCAAAGTTGCAGATGCACTGGAACGTGTAGGGCTTCCCGGCGTAGGTGATCGCGCTATCAGTCAGCTTTCTGGTGGCCAGAAGCAACGTATAGCCATTGCCAGATGTCTTGTGCTTGAACCTGATGTCTTGCTGCTCGACGAACCGCTGGGTGCACTGGACCTCAAGCTCCGTGAACATATGAAAGTGGAGCTGAAAAAGCTGCAACAGGCGTTCGGAACCACCTTTATCTACATCACCCATGACCAGTCTGAAGCCATGGTGATGTCCGACAATGTTGCGGTAATGAATAGCGGTCGATTTGAGCAGGTCGGTTCTCCACAGGATCTTTACTACAACCCTTCCACAGCTTTTGTGGCGGGCTTTGTCGGGGAAAGTAACCGCTTCTCGGGAACCGTTGTCAGTCGAGCCGGGAATATCGTTGAGGTGAAAACAGAATGTGGACAACATCTTCATGCCTCTGAACGAGTGGATCTCAACCTGGCATCAGGACAAAAAGTAGAGCTCTTTGTACGCCCTGAAATGATCCATTTAAGCAGGGAGCCACAACAGAGTACTGATAACAGCATGACCGGTCAGGTCGAAAACATTCTGTTTGATGGCGGCAACAGTCGCCTGCTTATTCGTGAAACATCATCCGGCTCCGAGATTCAGGTGGTACATCCGCAAACCAGTGAGTTTTCAGATATCAACAAGGGCGATACGCTGTTCCTGAGCTGGAAAGCCGACCAGAGCCATGTTTTTCTAGATACAAATGAAAGGGGCGAAGCATGAGGACGCTGACCGGCAAACGGCTGGCGTTATTTTTATTGCTGACGCCGCTGTTACTTTATCTGTTTTTACTCATCCTCCTGCCTCATCTGGAAATTCTGAATATATCCCTGAGAGAGCGGGTCAGTTACGGCGTTTATAAATTCAGCCTCGCAAGCTATCAGGAGTTTTTTTCCGAACCCCTGTACTGGCTCACTTTTTTGCGAACTGCAGTGATGTCAGTGCTGACAACCGGGATTACGCTGGTCATCGCTTTTCCAGTGGCCTGGTATATTGCCAAAGTGGCCCGCGGTCGTTCCAAAAGCGTGCTGTTCCTGGCTTGCCTGATTCCATTTTGGGTCAGTGAGCTGGTGCGCACTTATGGCTGGATGATTTTGCTGCGGGAAACAGGCATTGTCAGCAACTTGCTGCAGTTTATCGGTGTCGTGGATGGCCCGGTTGAGCTTTTGTACAACGATGTAACGGTTATGGTCGGTCTGGTTTATACCTCCATGCTGTTTATGGTTGTACCGCTGGTCAGCACGCTGGAAGGGCTGGATGACAGCATGGTCGAAGCCGCCTATGACCTGGGTGGAAATGGCTGGAACGCCCTGAAGGAAGTCGTTATACCCTATGCCATGCCCGGCATTGTTTCCGGCTGCATTGTAGTGTTTATGCTGACGCTGGGTAATTATCTGACTCCTACCCTGCTGGGAGGTAAAGACAGCCTCTGGTTTACCGAACAGATTTTCACCCAGTTTATTACCCGCTTTAATTGGGAACAGGGCTCGGCATTCGGCATTCTGTTGCTGACACTTTCATCCCTAATGGTCTGGCTTGGGCTGAAACTCAGTCGCCAGTCATTCAGTGAAACCGTGGGGAGATAATACATGATTGCATCCATTCCCCAGAGCCGCGCTTTTCAGCGCACCTACAAAGCCTATATTTCCATATTCTTTGTATTCCTGATGGCACCTCTGGTCGTCGTTGCGGCCTTCTCCTTTAACGACAGTCTGTTCCCTTCCCTGCCCTGGCAGGGATTCACACTGGACTGGTTTTTTGCTGACAATGTCGAGCGTCAGGGCTTGTTCCATGACGACAAGATCATGGAGAGTCTGGGCACCAGTATTCTGGTAGCAGCCTGTGTGGCAATACTGTCAGTACTGCTGGCACTGTCCAATGCCTTTCTGTTTGAACGGCAGAACTTCCGTGGCAAATCCTTTTTGTACAGCCTGATGTTGATTCCACTGGTAATTCCCGGTGTTATTCTGGGTATTTCGATTCTGGCTTTCGGCAGTAATGTGGCCAATGGCCTGGAAGATAACCATGGTATTGAACTTGAGTTTCTGCGCCCCGGCCTGACCATGGTTATTCTTGGTCAGTTCGCTTTTATCAGTACCATTTGCACCCTGGTTATTTCTGCCAGATTGCGCAAATTTGATATTCAGCTGGAAGAAGCCGCTCTCAATCTGGGCGCAAGCCGGTTCGATGTATTTCGTACCATCACCCTTCCCTGGCTGAAACCGGCTCTGATAGGTTCGGCTATTGTCGCTTTCTTGATGTCATTCGAAAACTTCAACACCACTCTGGTGCTGGTCGGCAGTGATGCACCACTGACCATTACCATGTTTGACCGAATGCGGGAAGGTTCGACACCTGTTTTGAACGCAGTGTCACTGCTATTGATGCTGGCCTCGGGCGCTTTGGCGTTACTCAGCATCTTTGTACAAAGAAAAGAGCCCGGACAGGCTTAGCAGCTGTTGATGTTTTATTGTTCGTTCAGAGGTTATGCAGTTTTTCACTACATAACCTCTTCCTAGTCACCGATTTTGATTTTTTGCTGCTGCTCAGAATACCGCCGCAATAAACCCGAGACCAAACACCATAAAGAAACGTCCGGTCATCGGTGGCAGTTCCTGTAACTGTTCCATGCTGATGACTTTTCTGTATGGTTGCACCAACACCAGCAGTGAGGGCAGAGTCCAGTACCAGCCCGGCAAAATATCCATCCAGTGAAACATAAAGCTCAGCGGTATAACCGACAGCAAGCAGCAAAGATAAATGGTTCTGGCCGGCGTACAGCCAAGTTTCACCGTTAAAGTACCAATACCCGCCAGCTTGTCATCATTAAAGTCACGCAGCTCGTTTGCCAGCAGCAGCGCCGATGACAGCAGACTGACCGGCACAGCCAGTAGCACCACCTGAATATGCCACTCTCTGGCAACCGCATAGTAAGCTCCGGCCACCATCAGAACCCCGGTAAAGACAAACACCGCCGGCACACCCATGCCATGGTTCTTGTACTCAAAGGGCTTACCAGTATAGGCATAGCCACCCAGAATCCCGAACAGCCCCAGCGCAAACAGTTCCCAACCTACTTGTGTCACCAGCCAGATACCCAGCGCCATTCCCAGCAGGGTAAAGATTATGGCGATACGGGTATTCAGTTTGATCATCGTCACTACCCGCCGGGCAGTATCATCCTTGCGCGGCTGCCAGTAATCCAGGTCCGCATGATCATTAAACAGGTTAACCGCGGCCTGTAGCAGCACACCGGTCAGCACCACCACAATCGAGCGTGCAATATCACCCTGATCATGAGCCCAGGCCAGAGCTACCCCCAGCCCGCAGACAATCAGTGCCACACTGTAGGAGAACGGCCGTAATGCTCGACCCAGCCGGTATTTTTCCGGAGAAGAAGCCAGTATTTTCATAGTCTCTGTTAATCACAAAAAAAGCCGCTGATCATGGATCGGCGGCCTTTCCGAAAAAGCAGGTTATCAGACCCGGCAGGCTGCACTGCAATCTACCGGAAATCCTGTCCCTTACTTCATCACTTCATCTTGATAGTTGCTTCTGCACGCAGATCGCGCAGCAGTTCGCTATAGAGGTTACGTCCTTCACCGACAGCCAGGATACGGGCCAGACGGGTGTTGTCCGCCTGATCGGCATCAACCTCACCGGCAGTAACATTGGTCAGTGCAACCAGCGCCACATCGGAAGATGGCAGCTCAACTACAGCGTAGCTGGCACCATTCTGCTGCGGATGCGGCAGACGGAAGGCTTCCTGCAGTACCTGCTGAGGTGCATCGTTGCTGAAGCGCTCTGCACCACTCAGGGCAGTCCACTCGGCATCAGCTTCGACAGCGATAGCGTCACGGCTCTCACCTTTTTCCAGCGCCAGCTGCAGTTTTTCGGCCTGCTGCTGCAGTGCATCACCTGCGATATCACGACGCTGCAAATCGAAGATAGTGTCACGTACATCTTCAAATGTACGCTGTTCCGGCTGGTTATGCTCACGAGTACGCAGCACGATAATGTGATCAGGGTCCAGCTCGATGATTTCGCTGTTGGCACCCAGGCTCAGCACATCATCAGAGAATGCTGCATCAACAACCTTTTGGTTGGCAATAATACCTTCAGCCCCACCATTACGGCCAAACAGGTCAGTCTTCTGAATCGTCAGACCCAGCTCTTCAGCCGGTTGTTGCAGGTCAGCTGCTTCGAAGCTGATATCTGCCAGTTTCTGGGACTTTTCTACAAACAGGCCCGCCAGTTCGCTGTCCTGAATTTCCTGCACCAGCTCGTCACGGACATCATCATAGGCCGGAATATTCTGGGATTCATAACCGTTCAGACGAATAATCTGGTAACCGAACTCGGTCTTGACCGGCTGGGAAAATTCACCCGGTTTCAGTGCGCTCAGCGCTTCGTCAAATGCAGCACCGAAGAAACCTTCTTCAACCGCACCAATGTTGCCACCTTCAGTAGAAGACGCAGCATCATCGGAAAATTCCATGGCTACAGCTGCAAAGTCATCACCGGCCTGCAGCTTGGCATAGGCTTCGTCAGCGCGGGCTTTGGCAGCACTTTCATCACGGTCGTCATTGGTTTCAACCAGCACGATAGCAGCCTGAGGCAGACGTTCTGCTTCCAGCTCGGCAACCATTGCCTGATAACGCTGCTCGACATCGTTCTCATCGATATCAACCTGGTCACGCAGAGCTTCACGGTTCAGCTCGATGTAGCTGACAGAAACAGTTTCCGGTGTCATGAACTGTTCCTTGCGCGCATCATAGTATTGACGGGCGTCTTCTTCAGAAACCTCGATAGCCGCCTGGGCCTTGTCGAAGTTCAGGGTCAGCCAGGCAATATCACGTTTCTGGTTCTGCAGGCTCAGCAGGGTATTCAGTTCTGCCTGAGTCACAAACTCGGAACCGGAGATACCACTCATCTGCTGATTTACCAGCTGATCTTCTCTCAGGGCTGCACGATACTGAAGCGGTGTCATGCCGGCGCCACGCACCATTGCCTGGAAACGGTCCGGATCAAACTGGCCATTATTCTGGAATACCGGCGTGTTACGGATCTGGTTATCCAGGGATTCCTGGGAAACTTCCAGTCCGGCGTCGGTAATACTCTGGGTCAGCAGGGTACGGGTGATAAGCTGATCCAGTGCAGCCTGGCGCAGCATCGCTTCGTCCAGAGAAGACGGATCAAAGTTCGCCCCAAAACGCTGCTGCATCATGCGCCGCTGCTGCTCCATGGCCTGGTACAGCTGCTGTTCGGTGATATCGTCACCGTTGACGGAAGCAACTGTCGGGTTGCCCGGATTGGGAGCCAGAGACTCAAGACCGAAAATGGCAAAAGTAAATGCGATCACGGCAACGACGACCTTGGCGATCCAGCCCTGTGCATTTTCCCTCATGGTTTGCAGCATATATTAACCTCAGCTACGTCTGCGCTACGTTATCCATACAGTATTACAAGATTAACGGAGACTGCATATAAAATGCGATATATAAACTTCCGACAATAAAAAAGCGCACCCTGAGATGCGCTTTCTGAGATAATCCGGCTCTGCCAGTTACAATCCCGCTATGAACGGAGTTTGTTCAGCAGTCGCCAGACTACCCCGGATCATGAATTAGCTGTTTACCGCATCCTTCAGGGCTTTACCGGCCTTGAAGCTTGGGATTTTAGCAGCAGCAATTTCAATCGGCTCACCAGTCTGCGGGTTACGACCGGTACGGGCAGCACGATCTTTAACAGAGAAAGTACCGAAACCAACCAGAACAACCTGTTCGCCGTTCTTCAGGGCACCGCTGACGTTTTCAATAACGGCATCCAGTGCGCGGCCAGCAGCGGCTTTCGGCAGATCAGCAGATTCTGCAATTGCATCAATCAGTTCAGATTTGTTCACTTTAATCCCCTTAATGTGAATGCTTCTTGCTACCTGTCACCAAAACAGTGGTTAATAACAACAAGCGTCAGGTGCTTTGCTTACTTTGACAGCCAAGGGTCTGTACGCTGGAAAAGGTTTGCTCAGGTATTCCATACAAACCGGCACAACGACATCAGTCTTGGGTTTACAGATATAGGTAAAGATCTGAAAACTCTTAACAGCTGCGCAATAAGGAATGCAGTAGAGCGAATCGAATTTATACCAGCCACCCGAAAACACTGTCAAGCTGAACAAGCCCGCAATCCCAGAAAAACCGTGGGTTTGCGGGCATTTTATCAATGTGTGCTGACTCTTTCAGCACTTTCGTCCTGATTTTGCTCGTGTGCTTCGCCAGTGGTTTTTTTCTTAATTGTGACTTTTGTATCACTATCCACTGGTTCAGGCTGGTAACTCAGAGCAATTTCCAGCACTTCATCAATCCACTGCACCGGCTTGATATCCAGATCTTCCTTGATGTTGTCAGGAATTTCTTTCAAGTCGCGGACATTTTCCTGAGGAATAATAACTGTCTCGATGCCACCGCGATGCGCAGCCAGCAGCTTCTCTTTCAGGCCACCAATCGCCAGCACTTGCCCACGCAGGGTAATTTCCCCGGTCATCGCCACAGTCGAGCGCACAGGAATGCCTGTCAGAACAGAAACCATGGCGGTGCACATACCGATACCGGCACTCGGGCCATCTTTGGGTGTTGCACCTTCCGGCACGTGAATGTGCAGATCCTGTTTCTCATGGAAATCTGCCGTAATACCGAGACTATCTGCACGACTACGGACAACTGTCAGCGCGGCCTGGATGGATTCTTTCATTACATCACCCAGCGAACCGGTGGTGGTATGACGACCCTTGCCTGGTACTGCAGCAGCCTCAATCACCAGCAGCTCACCACCGACCTCGGTCCAGGCCAGACCGGTCACCTGACCTACCTGGTCCTGCTCTTCCGCCAGACCATACTTGTACTTGCGCACGCCAAGATAATGCTCGAGCAGCTCAGGAGTGATCGCACCCTTGTGCTCAACCTTGTCCAGTGCATGTTCCTTGACAACCTTACGGCAAACCTTGGCGATCTCACGCTCGAGGCTACGGACACCGGCTTCACGGGTGTAGTAACGAATAATATCCATTACCGCATCGTCCTGAACCTTTACCTCATCCTTCTTCAGGCCGCAGCTCTTCATCTGCTTCGGGATCAGGTAACGGATAGCAATATTCAGTTTTTCGTCTTCAGTGTATCCCGGGATTCGAATCACTTCCATCCGGTCCAGCAGTGGCGCCGGAATATTCATGGAGTTGGACGTGCAGACAAACATCACATCTGACAAGTCATAATCCACTTCCAGATAGTGGTCGCTGAAGCTGCTGTTCTGCTCCGGGTCCAGTACTTCCAGCAGTGCGGATGCCGGATCACCACGCATATCGGAACCCATCTTGTCGATTTCATCCAGCAGGAACAGCGGGTTGCGCACTGCGGCACGGGACATTTTCTGAATCAGTTTGCCCGGCATGGAACCGATATAGGTACGACGGTGGCCGCGTATTTCAGCTTCATCCCGAACACCACCCAGTGCCATTCGCACATACTTGCGATTGGTTGCACGGGCAATGGATTGTCCCAGAGAAGTTTTACCAACCCCCGGAGGTCCAACCAGACACAGCACCGGGCCTTTCAGCTTGCGTACCCGCTTCTGAACAGCAAGGTATTCCAGAATCCGGTCTTTGACTTCAGACAGGCCGTAGTGATCTTCTTCCAGCACCTTGTCGGCACGCTTCAGGTCGTGTCTGACCTTGCTGCGCTCTTTCCACGGCACACTGATCATCCAGTCGATATAACCGCGGACAACTGTGGCTTCGGCTGACATCGGAGACATGGATTTCAGCTTGTTCAGCTCGGCCTGGGCTTTGTCCCGGGCCTCTTCGGTCATACCCGCTTCATCGATCTTGGCCTGCAGTGCATCCAGCTCACCGGGCGCTTCTTCCATATCGCCCAGTTCTTTCTGAATGGCCTTCATCTGCTCATTCAGATAGTACTCGCGCTGGCTGCGCTCCATCTGCTTCTTGACCCGGCCACGGATACGCTTTTCGACCTGCAACAGATCCAGGTCGCTGGCCATCAGCCCCAGCAGATGTTCCAGCCGCTCGGTCAGATCATCCAGCTCAAGCAGCTTCTGCTTGTCTTCGACCCTTACTCCGAGATGAGCGGCAATGGTATCAACCAGTCGTTCCGGATCTTCAATTTCGGAAACCGAGGAGACAACTTCAGGCGGGATTTTCTTGCTGGTTTCGACATAGTTTTCAAACTGGGACATCAGCGAAGTGACGAGCGCCTCTTCTTCTGACTGAATCCCGATAGTCGGCAGCAAACCCGCCTCGGCACGTACATAATCATCGTGCTCGTAAATACGGGTAAATTTAACCCGGCTCTGGCCTTCTACCAGTACCTTGACTGTGCCGTCAGGCAATTTAAGCAGTTGCAGAATCGCAACTTCCGTTCCCACTTCATACAGCTCGGCTGCACCGGGGTCGTCATCCTGAGCATTACGCTGGGTCACCAGCAGGATACGCTTGCCTTCTTTCAGCGCGGCCTGCAGGGCTTGAATGGATTTCTCCCGCCCCACAAACAGGGGCAGCACCATATGGGGATAGACCACTACATCCCGCAAAGGCAGCAGTGGCAAATCAATTTGCTCAGGCGTCAGGCCTGCTTTCTTTATATCCATGATAAATCACCCCCTGCTTAAACAGTTTTCTGGCTATTGGTCTGAAGCACCGGCGAAAAACAAGTACACAGCTATCCGGCGCATTCTGTTGACACAAAAGGTTCAGTTACGTTGGGTACTCAGGGTTTGTCTTTTTGAAAAAAAGGGGGCCATAAAAGGCCCCCTTGTATAAAAGCCTGGTGATGAAATCTGCCGGCTCCAAGTGTTACAAATTACAAGGTTCCAGCATCATTCAGTCTCCGGCGTCGTTCAGGCTCCGGCATCATCCGGCAATGCACGTTGCTGAGGTTCATTATTTTCATAAATCAGCAGCGGCTCGGAATCACCTTTAATCACAGACGCATCGATTACCACTTTAGACACTTTATCCTCGGAAGGGATGTCATACATGGTATTCAGCAGCACATTTTCCAGAATGGAACGCAGGCCGCGGGCGCCGGTTTTCCGCTCCATCGCCTTGCGGGCAACAGCGCGCAGGGCTTCGTCGCGGAAGTCGATGGCAACATCTTCCATCTCGAACAAGCGGTTGTACTGGCGTGTAAGCGAGTTTTTCGGCTCGGTCAGAATCCGGACCAGCGCTTCCTCGTCCAGCTCTTCCAGTGTGGCAATAACCGGCAGACGACCGACAAATTCGGGAATCAGACCGAACTTGACCAGATCTTCCGGCTCTACGTCACGGAAGGCTTCACCAACACTCTTGTTCTCGTCCTTGCTCTTCACTTCGGCAGAGAAACCGATACCACCCTTCTCGGAGCGGGCACGAATCAGCTTGTCCAGGCCTGCGAAGGCGCCACCACAGATAAACAGGATATTGGAGGTATCAACCTGCAGGAACTCCTGCTGCGGATGCTTGCGACCGCCCTGTGGCGGAACCGAGGCAACAGTGCCTTCAATCAGCTTCAGCAGCGCCTGCTGTACGCCCTCACCGGACACATCACGAGTGATGGACGGGTTGTCGGACTTGCGTGAAATCTTGTCGATTTCATCGATATACACAATACCCTGCTGCGCTTTTTCGACTTCGTAGTCACACTTCTGCAGCAGTTTCTGAATAATATTTTCGACGTCCTCACCGACATAACCGGCTTCGGTCAGAGTGGTGGCGTCAGCAATGGTAAAGGGAACATTCAGCAGTCGGGCCAGAGTTTCAGCCAGCAGGGTCTTGCCGCTACCGGTAGGGCCAATCAGCAGAATATTACTCTTGCCCAGTTCCACATCTTCTTTTTTGGCTTTATCGCCGGAACGCAGGCGCTTGTAATGGTTGTAAACAGCAACAGAAAGAACTTTCTTGGCCTGCTGCTGACCGATGACATAGTCATCCAGAATGGCTTTGATTTCACGCGGCACCGGCAGACGGTCGCCACTGGACTCGGGCGCTGCTTCCTGAACTTCTTCGCGAATAATATCGTTACAGAGGTCAACGCACTCGTCACAAATGAAAACAGAAGGACCGGCAATCAGTTTACGGACTTCGTGCTGGCTCTTGCCACAAAATGAGCAGTACAGCAATTTTCCGCTATCATCACCCTTGCCGGTGGTTTGGTCTGTCATTCGCTTACCCTGTTCGAGTAGGTACTCTTTATCTTAAGAACAAAGATCATCTTAAGCACAAAGATGCAGGTATTATCTGGAGTTTTCAAGTATTGAGCACATTTTTTACAGATAATTTCCCGTCAGGTCGGGAGGGTCGGGCTGGCTGTCTTTCCTGACATCGAGTGACAGGCATACAGGGCATCCTGCCCACACATCTGTGCGGCTTGCAGTGCATCATGCCGCTGAAAGCAAGGCACCACAGCGGTGCTTTTGTTAATCGTTAAAATCAGCTATCAGAAGAAAGGGCCGGACCCTCATCACCCTTATTTACACATATCTCAGCGTATACACATTAAGAGCAACAAGAATCCGAATGGTTCAATACCGGATCAGCTTTCCATGATCCGGCGATCCAGCGCCTTGTCGACCAGACCATATTTCACGGCCTGCTCGGCATCCATGAAATTATCACGGTCGGTATCACGCTCAATCACATCCAGTGGCTGACCGGTATGGTGTGCAAGCACATTGTTCAGCTTGGACTTGATAGTCAGAATTTCCTTGGCATGGATCTCGATATCGGATGCCTGGCCCTGGAAACCACCCAGTGGCTGGTGAATCATCACCCGGGAGTGTGGCAGGCAGTAACGCTTGCCTTCAGCACCGGCAGCCAGCAACAGCGCGCCCATACTGGCGGCTTGACCAATACACATGGTGCTGACATTGGGCTTGATAAACTGCATGGTGTCATAGATTGCCATGCCTGCAGTTACAGAACCGCCCGGAGAGTTGATATAGAGGTGAATATCCTTGTCAGGATTCTCTGATTCGAGAAACAGCAGCTGAGCCACGATCAGATTCGCCATGTGGTCTTCAACCTGACCCACAAGGAAAATCACTCGTTCTTTCAGCAGTCGGGAATAGATATCGTAGGAACGTTCGCCGCGCGCAGACTGCTCAACAACGATGGGAACTAGGCCAGAGTTGGTCACGTCAAGTGACCCCTGATGTCGCACGGAATTCATAGCGTTTGTGTCAACTCCTTGATCAAGAGAAGGCATGACTCAAAGAGCCATGCCCGCAAGCATCATTCCGCGCCGGTGATCAAGCTTCGGATTCAGCTGCTTCTTCAGCAACTTCTTCTTCAGCTTCAGCCTTTGGCTGGGCCGGACGGATCGCTTCTTCATAGCTACAGGTTACATCGCTGACCTGAGCGGCTTCAAGAATAGTATCCACAACCTGATCTTCCAGTACAACATTCTGTACCTGAGAAAGCTGCTGCTGGTTACCGTAGTACCATTCAACAACCTCTTCCGGCTTCTGGTAAGCGGAAGCAATCTCTTCGATCATTACGCGAACACGATCTTCGTCAGCCTTCAGCTCCTTCTCGCGGATGATCTCACCCACCAGCAGGCCCAGAGCTACACGACGCTCAGCGTCTTTCTCGAACAGTTCAGCCGGCAGTTTGGAAGCGTCCATACCACTCTGGGCACCGCCCCACTGCTGAACAGCCTGTTCACGCAGACGGTCAACTTCCTGGCTTACCAGTGCTTTCGGTACGTCCAGTTCGTTCACTTCCAGTACGCCGTCCATAACCTGGTTCTTGACCTTGTTACGTACTGCCTGCTTCAGTTCACGCTCCATGTTCTTGCGAACTTCAGCGCGGAAGTTTTCTTCAGTCGCTTCATCGATACCGAACTGCTTGAAGAACTCTTCGTTCATTTCAGGCAGAGCGGACTCTTCTACCTTGTGCAGTTTGATCGCAAACTGGGCTTCTTTACCTTTCAGGTTTTCAGCCTGGTAGTCTTCCGGGAAGGTTACGGTGATGGTTTTTTCTTCGTCAGCTTTCATGCCGGCGATGCCATCTTCAAAACCAGGAATCATGCGGCCTGAGCCCAGTTCCAGGACGTTACCTTCAGCAGCGCCACCTTCGAACTCTTCGCCGTCGATGGAGCCCTTGAAGTCGATAGTTACGCGGTCGCCTTCAGCAGCTTCGCGCTCAACTTCATTCCACTGTTTGTTCTGCTCACGCAGGGTGGTCAGCATGGTGTCGATGTCAGCATCAACAACTTCTGCAACCGGCTTCTCTACAGTAATGGCAGTAAAGTCACCCAGTTCGATTTCCGGGTATACTTCAAAGGTAGCAATGTACTCAAAGTCCTTGCCCTGCTCGGATACCCGGGGTTCTACGGACGGAGCACCAGCAGGATTCAGTTTCTCCTGAGTTACTGCTTCAACGAAAGAAGACTGGATAACATCACCCAGAACTTCCTGGCGGGCACCGGCACCGTAGCGACGCTTAACCACCTTGAACGGCACTTTGCCGGGACGAAAACCGTCCAGACGCACGTCCTTGGCCAACTGCTGGAGCCGCTTGTTCACTGCGGATTCGATCCGGTCAGCGGGCACCGTGATGGTCAGGCGGCGTTCCAGGCCGGAGGTCGTTTCAAGGGAAACTTGCATGGGAAATCCTCAAAAACCGAGTATCTCTAAACGAAAGCGCAATAGCCTAGCAGATTATTTGTTGTTGCAATACTCTGTTCAGGCTATTTGATGACCCTATTTCATAAATAGGTGGAAACAGGGTCTACAAGATCATCGCAATACCGTTACAGCAGCGCGACAACCCGCAAACAAGGGCCCTTTACGCAACCCGAAATCAGCCAAATCTGCTCGAATCACGTGGAACCCAGATGCAAAAAACGGGGATAAGCGATGCTTATCCCCGTTTAATATGCAATTTTTAATGCCAGCAGTTACTGACATTTCACTTAATTTTGAATACAGAACTGGTGCGGAAAGAGAGACTCGAACTCTCACGCCTTTCGGCACTGGTACCTAAAACCAGCGTGTCTACCAATTCCACCACTTCCGCATATTCTGCAAGAAAATTAAGTGGGGTGGACGATGGGAGTCGAACCCACGACCGCAGGAGTCACAATCCTGAGCTCTACCAACTGAGCTACGCCCACCACTTAAAATCGAAACCCTGAACCCTGAGACTACAGAACCAGAATTTGTAAACCTGCCCTTTAGATCAAATATTCAACTTGATTAAATGGCACGCCCGGCAGGATTCGAACCTGCGACCGATGGCTTAGAAGGCCATTGCTCTATCCAGCTGAGCTACGGGCGCACAACAAACTATAAAGATGACTATTAATTTACAGTCAATCTTATACGGCTTGCAACACAGGCTCGTAAAAATGGTCGGGGTAGAGAGATTCGAACTCCCGACATCCTGCTCCCAAAGCAGGCGCGCTACCAGACTGCGCTATACCCCGAAATCGCGATGACATATCATCATACTACCCGCTTTCGATCAAGACCTCGAAGCAACGTTAACTAACGATGCCTTTCATCTTCGGCTATTTCTGCCTGAAGCGGCAGCGCCCTGTCGAAAGCGGGGTGAATCTTACCAAACTTCCGGCATCCGTCAATGCCTTATTACCTGCAGAGGGCATATTTTTTCCCCGTTATCCCCGATAGCAGGAACTCTGCCCGGAATTACCGGTCATACGACAGCAAAATGCAGCTAAAGGTACCTCGCAGAGAAACTGCTATGTTTGCCCTGTATTCCTGATTTTATATATAGCCTGATACCATACTCTGAAGGGAACTGATTCATGAGCGCGCAGCTGATTGACGGAAAAGCCATAGCCAACAATATGCTGCAGCGCCTGGCTGAGGATATTCAGTTACGACAATCCCGCGGATTACAGCCACCGGGACTGGCAGTCATTCTTGTCGGTAACGATCCGGCATCCGAAACCTATGTAAAGAATAAGAAGAAAGCCTGCTCTCAGATTGGCATTATCCCTTTCGACTATCACCTGCCTGCCAGCATCACCGAATCCGCGCTTTTAAAACTGATAGATCAGCTGAATGCTGACAGCGCAGTAAATGGAATTCTGGTTCAGCTTCCGCTGCCCGCTCATATCAATACAGAAAATATTATTGAAAGAATTCACCCGACTAAAGATGTCGACGGTTTTCACCCCTACAATATTGGTCGTCTGGCACAACGCATCCCGACCCTGCGCCCCTGCACTCCAAAAGGTATTATGACCCTGCTGCAAAGCACCGGACAGGAAATAAGAGGAAAGAATGCCACTATTGTTGGCGCCTCCAATATTGTTGGCCGCCCGATGACACTGGAACTGTTGCTGGCAGGTTGCACCACGACAACAGCTCACCGTTTTACCAGAGACCTTCCCCTGGTTCTCAAACATGCAGATATAGTTGTTGTAGCCGCAGGAAAACCCGGTCTGGTACAGGGGGAATGGATCAAGCCCGGCGCTGTAGTTATTGATGTAGGCATCAATCGTTGCAGCGATGGCACACTGGAAGGCGATGTAGTGTTTGATACAGCAGCAGAACGTGCTGCCTGGATTACTCCGGTACCAGGCGGGGTAGGTCCAATGACGGTAGCCTCACTGATGGAAAACACTTATCTCTCCACTTCGGGACATCAACCCAAACAAATGCTTGGTTAAAACAACCATTCTGGATCTGTGACATACACCAGTGTGCTAAATTAAACACAGCTTGGTTGAACAGTATCCGAATTGTGCGGCAGAAGCATTGGATCAGATTAATCACGGTGTTTCTTTCAAGCCTGTTGATAACCGGCATTCCCCTCTCTGCATTGTCACAAGACAACAACCCGGATGACGGTACCTCTACATTTGATAAAAAAGCGCTATCAACCAAAGAGACCGCCCCTACAAAGCAAGCCAAAAAATCAAGAGTCACCTATCATGGCTCAAGCCACACAACTCGCCCGGAAGTCACCGCAGAACTCCGCCGCAGGGGATATAGCAGTGGCAGTGATTCGGACCAGAATAACACCCGCCGTAGAGGTGCTATTTCTGTTTCAAGAGCGACAAAGTCCGCTACAGCCACTCATGCCCAGCTGAGAACAATCAAATCATCACCTGAGTTTTCATTGCCTCTCTCTCGCCCCACTGACACTGACAACTCAGAATCAGGTACCTCTGGAGCAATTTTTGATAAAACACTGGTCCCCCTCTTCAATCCCGGACGAGGCATCAGTTTATTACTTGAGCTAATAGAAAGCGGCAGAATGGCTCCTCTAGTCGGAGATATTGACGGACTTAACAGACTCCTTCCGTTTAAAGGTACCCCAAAGGAGCAAAGCTACCTATTTACAATGCAAAGGTATAATGCAATTTGGGAGCAGGTTATTACAGCCTTGATGATATTCCATACCGCGAAAGAGTTTTCTCCAGAAGACTGTTACAAGCTGTGCTTTAAAATAGAAGAGGTCACTGGGGTACATCAGCGAAGGTTAGAACACCCTGAAAAATATCAGTTTGCACCCGAGATTGAAGAGGATGAAATCCAGGAAGTGATAGATTGCTCTGACACCTACTCCAAAGTTATAACACTCACCAACCGAAGTAGAGCTCGGCAGCATAAAAAAACATCCATCATATGCACGTTCAATCAAGACTCAACGTTGTGTCAGTCAGCGTTCACAACTCCGGTTGAGAAACTGCCGGAATATACGCATCTGGATTTTTCTCAATACAGCTGCATAACACTCGACCGATTACCGCTTGAAGTCTGGCCAGCTTTTCAAACAGCAGCATTTGAGAATCTTAAAGAAGAAATAACCGGACTGACTACCTGGTCTTCGGAAGGGGTGTATGATGCACTCAGCCGTTTTTTCTGGCTACTAAAATTCGTCGGCATCTATCATGACGACGACAGTGAAATAATGTTTGCCATTACCCAGCTTGTTTTGCTCACCTATGGACAAGATCCAATGGTTTGCCCCGCCCTTTCCTGTTTTTCCGGCTCAGTAACTGTGACCTCTATCAAATCAGTTATTGCCTCAGGGGTAACAACTTTCAGATCTGACACTCAAACAGCTCACGGCTCTTCTCTGTCCCCGGAATTTTACCTCCCGATCCTGCTCAATATGCAGCAAACATTATTATCCAAACTTAAGCGACCTTCTGAAGATGTTGCTTATCTGGAGCTGAACAGTATCCAATTAGATCCTTCTCACAAAATTTCAGAAAAGGGGGACGAGGATGAAGGCATCATTTGCGAGGAGCCAACGGAAGAGCCATTACAGCATGAACATCACGAAAGGGGAAAAGAAGACTCGCTACCTTCAAGTTGCGATTTGAAGACGCCATTTCGACTCGACCCGCCCTCAGCCCCCTCAAACCAAAAAACACCACCTGAGCAGAGAAAGCTGAAAAGCGACTCAGGTATCGAACTGCTCCCTCCCCCAGGATCATAGAGCAGTATCGAACTCAGGTTTGCTTGATTAACCCTGTAACAACCCCGTCCACTGCCACCAACTAACTGAAAACAGTGCAAAGGTTACCAAAGTAGCAACCGTCAACATCAGACCAATACGAACAAAAGTCCGGACAGAGAAAGTATCTGTCGAAAATGCCACCATATTCTGCGGAGAATTGACTGGCAGAATCATACCAAAGCTGACCGCAAACAACTGCAGCAACACCAGCGAAATACCATTCTGAGCCAACGGCTCCGGCAGAGTATCAGCAAAAGCAAGAAATACGGGCAGAATGGCTACAGTGAGACTCAACGCACTGGCAAATCCCAGATGCATCACTGTCGTGAATGCAGTCATCAATAACACCAGCATCAAT
Source organism: Spongorhabdus nitratireducens (assembly GCA_947387575.1). Classification (GTDB taxonomy): domain Bacteria; phylum Pseudomonadota; class Gammaproteobacteria; order Pseudomonadales; family Endozoicomonadaceae; genus CANDOC01. Next base: position 354,688 of record CANDOC010000005.1, on the reverse strand, counting down.
AAAGAAACCATCTGCAGGTCCAGTCCCGAGAAGCAGAAATCTGCTACCCATGCTGCTGCCCCTGTACTTACCAGCTGTAATCCGAGACTTATACTGACCCCAAACATAATCAGCACCCCCCAGTGGATACGGTGCTCAACATCTTTCCAGCCGTTAAAAACGCCCATACCCGGCATCATCAGGCAAATAGACATCAATAAAATAGAAGCGGATACAGAAATATGATGCAGCCGGCCTTCGGTAATCCAGAGAAGTAACAACAGCCCACTATAAACTGCCATTTTCTTCTGCTTTACCGTCCAGGGCTTCAGCTCAGTATTTAATGAAGCGACCCTACTGGCAGGAAGTTCAAATCCTGATAATTCCCGCCGCAAAATAAAAAACAGAATCAGGGTCATCACAGCTGACCAAGGAGCGGCATAAATCAACCACTGACTCCAACTGATACTATAACCACTATGCTCGGCCATCAGCTCCAGTCCGACCACATTGTGCACGGTGGCTGTCATCACCCCGACATTCCATAAGGTACTGACCTGGGCAGCGCCAATAACAAGCACAGCCGCCATTTTACTTTTTTCAGACAAACCTAAGGCTGCAACAACCCCGGCCAGAATCGGCACCTGAACAGCTGTACGTCCTGTCGGCGAAGGTACAAGAAAAGCCAACACCACTCCGATCAACAAACACCCTGCCAGCACAGCTGTAGCATTAGGCTGTACTCTGGATAAAATCCCCAGCGCTATTCGCTTGTCCAACTCCGTCGCCTGCATCGCCGCAGCCATAACCAGTGCCCCGGAGATCATCACAATACCGCTGGTAGCAAAGCCTTTCATAGCCAGCCCCAGCGCTTTGCTGGTTCCCAGTACCTGTCCGGTTTCACTGTTCGGTATCAACCCCAGCAGCAGCGCCAGCACACCGGCTATCAGAAAAGCACTGACTGGATAGGCCAGTGCTTCTGTCACCCACAGAATGACTGCCATGACCAACACGGCCAGCACGATCTGACCATAGGAAGAAAGCCCTTCCAGTGGCAACATCAATACAACCAACAGACTGACAAATGCCAACGGAACCGGCAGCTTGCCAGCCCACATCTTGAACAACGACGGTTGGGTTTCAGTTGCTGCAGCCACCAGCATCACCTCGAAAAGATATCTGAGGAACAAGCTGATAAGTCTAATTAAGAAAATAAAATCTGCGCGTTATATCAGAATTAGTTTTTGATAATCCTGATGATTCAATATCGAATCACCGTTCATTCAGGTATCTTCGTGATAGTATGCAAAGCATTTGTAGATGAAAGAATATCAATAGCAGCCGGAGCAGCATGAACCAGATCAATATTCAGTATTACAAGACAGGTTTGGCAGAATTTATTCTGGGCTCTTATGAGGGCAAGCTCTGCCTGCTGGATTTCAGATACCGGAAAATGCGGGAAACAGTAGACAACCGTTTACAAAATGGTCTTGGCGCCCATTTTGTCGAGCAGGATGATGCTGTTCTGCAACAAACACGAAAACAAATAGATGAGTATTTGCAGGGCCAGCGTAAATCATTTGATCTTCCCCTGCTCACTGTTGGCACCGATTTTCAAAAAAGCGTCTGGGAAGCGCTGATAAATATTCCCTACGGTGAAACTGCAAGTTACCTTGATCTGGCACGTGATATTAATAATGAAAAAGCAGTCCGTGCCGTTGCCGCCGCCAATGGTGCGAATGCAATTGCACTGATTATTCCCTGTCACCGAATAATTGGCAGCAATGGTCAGCTCACTGGTTATGGTGGTGGCCTGCCGGTTAAGCAGAAATTATTGAGTATCGAAAAACAATTGGCTTTTGATCTGGCTGAACCAGCATAACTATTTATTGCTTTACAGTTTTATTATTACCAGCAACAAAAAAAGGATGCCATATGGCATCCTTTTTTTCACCCTAAACGATTACTCTGGCTATTTGCCTGGCTATTTACCTAGCTAGCCTAGCAATCAGAAGTTGTACTTCAGGGTGTAGATCATGGCGTTATTGTAGCCATCGTAGCCCAGCTTCTTGCTGGCGTAACGGTACTGGATACCGGCACTGATCTTGCTGAACGGGTGCCACCACAGTGCAATCGCACCGTTTACACCGGTAGAACCGTTAACATCCTTATATTCGTCAGCACGCATCACTTCGATTTCGGTCCAGTCAGTTACAGAGAACTTCTGATCCAGTGCAGTGAAGTCGTAGCCGAAGACCCAACCTGCCATCACACCGTTCTTGCCGGTGTAACCACGGTCGCTGTCCACGTAGTGACCGCCAATCCACGGCTTGATCCAGAAGCCGTTATCACTACGGTAGCGGTAACCCAGACCTACGACAGTGTTGGTTTCATAGAAACCCTTGGAGTTGAAGTGGTAAACCTGGGAGTACAGGGAGAACGGAGAATCGCCCAGGTAGTAGTGGAAGGTACCTTTGGTAGCGACACGCTTGTCCTTGTGCTTGTCGTTGTCACGGCTGTGACCCGGGTTTTCCAGATCGTAGAAACCGTAGAACTCACCCCAGCTGAAACCAACGCCACCTTCAACTTCCAGGAATACAAAATCTTCCTTGAAGTGGTTGTTGCGCTTTTCGGTGCCCTTGGACCAGTCCAGCAGGTTCACACTGACGTCAGCGAAGCTCCACTTCACATCAGTCAGATCATTAGAGGCGGCAAAGGCTGCATTTCCCGCCAGGAGGGTAGCGGAAAGTGTCAGCGCGGCAGCGGCTTTTTGCACGTTACTCATAAAAGACTACTTCGTTCGTGTGTGTGAGCTGCGGAGACTACGTGAGCAACGAACAAAAAAAATTGAGCTACAGCAAAAAACTAGGCACAAAGTTATCGTTTTTTTAGTGATTTGCCTTTGAATTTGACGATTTATTGACTCAGCGCATACATTCAAAAGTTCTAAAATTTGTTTTACCGAGCTAGCTGTGTACAAAGCAAGCTTAAAACACAGCGCTAGCAAGGAAAACCATCAAACAACCCATGTAACGCTCTGGATAAATTTACAAACAGCTTGCTTACATAATGAAAAGAAAACCGCTCAACCGGGTAACCGATTGAGCGGTTTTCTATGTTTTGCTGAGAAAGCGATATAGCTATTAAGCTTTGGCTTCGTTCAGCACTTGCAGGTTTTGCTTGTCATCTGCAGCACTGTCTTCTTCATCTTCCAGCGGCAGGATCTTGAAACCGGCGTAGGCGTAAACAGCCGCCAGCACCAGGTTGGCCAGGTTAAAGAATGCAAATGGCAGGTAAGCAAAGGTGGCTACACCCAGAGTTGCTGCCATGTAGGCACCACAGGTATTCCACGGAATCAGCGGAGAGCTGATGGTACCGGCATCTTCCAGGGTACGGGACAGGTTAACAGCAGCCAGCTTGCGACGCTTGAACTCGGCACGATACATCCGACCCGGCAGGATCACAGAGATATACTGATCGGCAGTAATGATGTTGGTACCGATACAAGTTGCCATGGTGGTCACAACCAGAGAACCGGTGCTGCGAGCCAGATTCAGTGCACTGCGTACCAGACGTTCCAGCAGGCCCAGTTTTTCCAGCACACCACCAAAGGTCATGGCGCACATAATCAACCAGACAGTATTCAGCATGCCGCTCATACCGCCCTTGGACAGCAGGTCATCCAGTACAGCATTGCCAGTGTCGGAAGAGTAACCGTCAAAGAATGCAATCCAGACGCCTTTCAGTGTTGCCAGTGCCGGGCTCAAGTCTTCACTGCCACCCGCCAGGTTGGCGATAGCCTGAGGCTGGAAAATGACCGCAAAAATACCGCCGAGAACAGCACCCACCAGAATGGTCGGAAAAGCAGGTACTTTCTTCACTGCCATAAACAGCAGGACTGCCATCGGAATCAGCAGGTGCCAGCCCAGATTGAACTGCTGGTCCAGATCGTTGATCAGGGCATTCAGCTCAGAGCTGCTGCTAACGGACTCTTCAGAGAAACCAATAAACAGGAACAGCACCAGAGCAATCGCCAAGCTGGGTACGGTAGTCCACAGCATGTGACGAATGTGGCTGAACAGCTCACTGCCAGCAACGGCCGGAGCCAGGTTGGTGGTATCGGACAGCGGAGACAGCTTGTCACCAAAGTAGGCACCGGAAATAACCGCACCGGCAGTAATCGCCGGAGACATACCCAGGCCGGTAGCAATGCCCATCAGACCAATACCGATGGTGCCTGCAACAGTCCAGGAACTACCGATACTGATTGCTACCAGCGCACACATGGCACAGGCTGCAGCATAAAACAGTTCAGGGGAGAGAAGTTTCAACCCCAGATAAATCATGGTGGGTACTGTACCAGACAGAATCCAGGTACCAATCAAAGAACCCACTGCCAGCAGAATCAGAATCGCGCCGAGGGAGATATTAATGCCCTTGTTGATACCGGCTTCAATATCTTTCCATTTATGGCCATTTTTCAGGCCGACCAGAGCGGCAATACCGGCACAGAGCAGCAGCGCAATCTGGTTAGGTCCATAAGAGGAGTCATCAGAAAAGAGATAGACGGCTAGAGAGAGCAGGCAAACCAGGGTAATAACCGGCAATAAAGCATCAACCAGACTGGGTTGACGAATATTCCTATCCATTATTTTTATCCTTCACTCAAGTCACTGTGATCCATAGCGTACTGTCTGGCCAAAGCCTGCCAGGGATTACGTACTACGACCCACGTCTTTTATCGCAAGAAAGTACGTAGTAACTACTACAGAGGAGCTTACAATCTACTGACTCAGCGCTGAAAAACCACATTGACATTTCAAAATGTCCAAATTTTGAAAAAAAATGTCGTTTTTAATAAAAATGCAATAATAACCATGAAAACAGCAATTTTTGTGTGTTTTTTTATGCTTTAACTGCTTGCATAGTCAAATAATCACTCCCGTTTCACTCTACATAAAGACGATTTTGATACCTTTACAAACAACTACAACCTTCCCGGCAGGAATTTTGCTAGCTGCCCGTGCACATCTCTGATAGCTTGCAGAAACAAAAAACAAAACCTGTAAAATCATGTCCCGGCTTATTAACTTTCTGATTTACCTTAGACAAAACAAACTCTGTCGTCTTTATTTCATACTCTTTCAGTTATTACTGTTTATGTGGTTTTGCTTTGCCTACCCTGCATATCAACTGGTAGTGGATATTAAAAGCCTGCTGGGGTTTGAATTTGAAACCAAGGAACAGTTCAAACTGGCCGGTCAGGTCGCGCTTGCAGGCTACCATAGTGCATTTGTACTCTTTGCGTATTATTCGTTCAAAAGATATCTTGCAGCCACACGAATCAAGCTTTAACACTATTTTCTGAATAAGCTCATTTCTGAACAAGCTCAATGCTCGAAAACCATAAATATTAGAGCTCAGATACAAAAAAGGCTCCTCAAAGAGGAGCCTTTCAGTTAGCAGATCAAACTGAATTAACGCTCAATCCGCCAGGTGGTACCGGCACGGCTGTCTTCCAGAATCACGCCCTTGCCTGCCAGCTCTTCGCGAATGCGATCGGCTTCAGCAAAGTCACGGTTCTTTTTGGCGGCCTTGCGCTGCTCGATCATGGATTCGATCCAGCTTTCGTCGATATCGTCACCACCGGACTTCAGGAATGCTGCCGGATCATCCTGCAGAATACCCAGAATATCACCCAGCTCACGCAGAGTGGCAGCCAGCGGCAGAGCTGCTGCTTCGTCAGTACTGCGAACCTTGTTCAGCTCACGTACCAGTTCGAACAATACCGCCAGTGCTTCCGGGGTGTTGAAGTCATCATCCATGGCCTTGAAGAAGCGGGCTTTCCACTCGCTGTCTTCCGGCATACTGACACCTTCCAGCTCCAGACCATTCAGTCCGGTGTACAGACGCTCCAGACGAACGGCCGCTTCTTTCAAGCTGTCCTCGGAGTAGTTCACCGGGCTGCGATACTGACTGGAAATCAGGAAGTAACGAACGATCTCAGCCGGGTACTTGTCCAGTACCTCACGAATGGTAAAGAAATTACCCAGCGACTTGGACATCTTCACGTTATCGATCCGGATCGCACCGGAATGCATCCAGGTCGTTACGAAAGGTTTGTCGTTTGCCGCTTCACTCTGGGCAATTTCGTTTTCATGGTGCGGGAATTTAAGGTCGGAACCACCACCATGAATATCGAAAGTATCGCCGAGGCAGCATTTGCCCATGGCGGAGCACTCGATATGCCAGCCAGGACGTCCTTCACCCCAGGGTGAAGTCCAGCTCGGCTCACCGGGCTTGGCCGCTTTCCACAGTACGAAGTCCAGCGGATCTTCTTTCTGCTCACCGACCTCAATGCGAGCACCGGATTCCAGCTCTTCGATCACCTTGCCGGACAGCTTGCCGTATTCAGCAAAGCGGCGGACGCGGTAATAAACGTCACCGTTATCTGCCGCATAGGCCATGCCCTTCTCGATCAGGCCTTCAATCATCTGCAACATTTCAGTGATATGACCGGTCGCACGAGGTTCCTGATCCGGTGCCTGGTTACCGAGCCGGGCGAAGTCTTCATGCATCGCTGCAATCATACGCTCGGTCAGCACATCAAAAGCTTCGCCGTTTTCATTGGCACGCTTGATGATCTTGTCATCAATATCAGTCACGTTGCGGACATACGTCAGGTCATAACCGCTGGCGCGCAGATAGCGGGCAATCACATCAAAAGCAGTAACGGTGCGAGCGTGACCAATGTGACACAGATCGTAAACCGTCATACCACAGACATACATGCGAACCTGATTGCCGTTCAGTGGCTGAAAAGGTTCCTTGGTACGGGTCAGGGTATTATAAATCTGCAATGGCACGTCTAATCCTCAGGCTTTTGACTGAATTTTGGCCCAGCTGTCACGCAGGGTAATGGTCCGGTTAATCACCAGCTTGTCAGCGGTGGTGTCCGGGTCAACGGTGAAGTAACCTTCACGCTCGAACTGCCATACAGTACCTTCTGCTGCTTCGGTCAGAGAGTTCTCGACCTGGGCACCTTCCAGTACCTGCAGGGCTTCCGGATTGATAAATTCCTTGAAGTCGCGTTCTTTATGGCCCAGCGGGTTTTCGTCGTTGAACAAACGGTCGTACAGGCGCACTTCTGCCGGACGGGAATGTTCGGCACTCACCCAGTGAATAACACCTTTCACCTTGCGGCCTTCCGGCATTTTGCCCAGGGTGTCCGGATCGTAGCTGCAGCGCAGTTCAACGATCTCACCGGATTCGTCCTTGATGACTTCGTCGCAGCGAACCACATAACCGTAACGCAGGCGCACTTCGCCACCGGTGAACAGACGCTTCCAGTGCTTGTTAGGCTTCACTTCAATGAAGTCTTCACGATCAATCCACACTTCACGACTGAACGGCACTTCACGGGTACCCAGCTCTTCGTGCTGCGGATGAACCGGCGCAGAGAACTTCTCGGACTGACCTTCCGGATAGTTGGTAATCACCATCTTCAGCGGACGCAGCACTGTCATGGCACGTGGTGCATTGGCATTCAGTTCTTCACGTACGGCGAATTCCAGCATGCTGACATCCACCACACCTTCACTCTTGGTAACACCGATCATGTCACAGAAGTTACGCAGCGCCTTGGCCGGAATACCACGACGACGCAGACCGGAAATGGTCGGCATCCGCGGATCGTCCCAACCGAACACATGACCTTCGTCCACCAGCTGCTTCAGACGACGCTTGCTGGTTACGGTGTAGTTCAGGTTCAGAGGTGCAAACTCGTACTGGGTCGGTTTGGCCGGCACCGGCAGGTTTTCAATAAACCAGTCGTACAGCGGACGGTGGTCGGAAAACTCCAGAGTGCAGATAGAGTGAGTAATCCCTTCGATGGCATCTTCCTGACCATGGGCAAAGTCATAGCTCGGGTAGATGCACCACTTGTCACCAGTCTGGTGATGGGACTGTTTGCGGATCCGGTACAGTGCCGGGTCACGCATGTTCATATTCGGATGTGCCATATCGATTTTGGCACGCAGAATCGCTGCACCTTCGTCGAATTCACCGGCACGCATTTTTTCAAACAGCGCCAGGTTGTCTTCTACGGAAAGGTTACGGTTCGGTGCATCAACACCCGGCTCGGTCAGGGTACCGCGGTTGGCACTCATGGTTTCCGCGTCCTGCTGATCGACATAGGCCTTGCCTTCACGGATCAGGTGCAGCGCCCACTGGTACAGGGTATCGAAATAGGAAGAGGCATAACGCACGTCGCCGTCCCACTCGAAACCCAGCCAGCTGACATCACGAATGATCGCGTCAACATATTCCTGGTCTTCCTTGGCCGGGTTGGTGTCGTCGAAACGCAGGTTACACTTGCCACCGAAACGTTGGGCCAGACCAAAGTTCAGACAGATGGATTTGGCATGACCAATATGCAGGTAACCATTGGGCTCCGGCGGGAAACGGGTATGAATACTGGATACCCGGCCTTCCGCCAGATCGGCTTCAATAATCTGCTCAATAAAATTGGCAGGCTTCTCTTTCTCTGTTTCGCTCATATCTGTCTGTTGAATAAAGAGGGCTGTGAATTAAAGAAGGCTTTGATACAACTGCTTTCTCTACCGGTCTCAATGCGGACAGGCAATCGTAAGCAGGCAGCGTTGAAGTCTTTCAGAATAACACTGAAGCTGTTCAGCGGCATGAAGCCTCTTCAGCGGTATCGTTCAGGGCAAGATCCCTTCACCTGAAGCGATATCAGAAACGGCAGAGGTTACCACCAAGCCATGCCGAGGTACACTCACAAGGTACATCTATATCAGTACATCTATATAAGTAGCATACCTGTTCACCGACATGACCCGTCGATTACCCTGCCGCAGGGTGTCCGTTATGCTAACCGGTTATTTTGCCGCAGGCACACCTTCAATGCGCTGACACTGCCAGCCCCAGTTCTGCTGCTTCTGAACAAAAGAGTCAGCTTTGCTTTCGCAGTAACCGGTCTGATACTGGGCACTCCACACCACGGCACTGCTGTCGGCCTGACCTTTTTCCAGCTTGTTGTAACGCACTTCACAAGGTACCGGTGCCGGCTGGGCCGGGTAGGACACTACGATCTGACGCTCACTGCCTTGATGGGTACATTGATACCAGTACGGCGCTTCTGCCATGACCGAACCTGATGCCAGAGCCAGCGCGAGAACTGCCGCTTTGCGCATGAAAACATACCTCATTGTGTGTAAATAGCAGGAACCAGAGCACAGCCCTGTTATAACCATAAATAACAGAAACAACAGAAGTGTCTGATTTAATTGGGAAAAGAGATCATCTTACTGATCAGCAAGGGAAATAACAGTATAACTTCGGTTAATCGCCGGCAAAACATCGCTGCCCGCGTTTATTTTACCATGAAAATGGTACTTGCCCGCCTGACAAGGTAGAATTGCCACTTTAACTTGATGTGACAACAGGCACCTTACATGGTCATTCTTCATACCAGTTTCGGCGATATCAAACTGGAACTCGACGCGGAAAAAGCTCCGAAGACTGTAGCCAACTTCATCAACTACGTGAAGAAAGGCCACTACGACGGTACTATTTTTCACCGTGTCATTAACGGTTTCATGATCCAGGGCGGTGGCTATGCACCGGGCATGGACGAAAAAGATACCGACGCTCCGATTGAAAATGAAGCGGACAACGGCCTGAAGAACGAAGCCGGCACCATAGCCATGGCCCGCACCATGGACCCGCACTCTGCCAGCGCCCAGTTCTTTATCAACGTTGCTGACAACAGCTTCCTCAACCACAGCGGCAAGAGCCAGCAGGGCTGGGGCTACGCAGTATTCGGCAAGGTTGTTGAAGGCATGGACGTGGTTGAAAAGATCAAGTCGATCCAGACCGGCAACTTCGGCTTCCATCAGGACGTTCCGACTGAAGACGTACTGATCGAATCTGCGGAAGTCGTGGAGTAAGCATTTGACAGTCCACTTTATCTCGGACTTGCATCTGCACCCGAAACGCCCGGATATATTCCGGGCGTTTCAGGATTATATGTCCCGTACCGCCATCCTGGCCGACAGCCTTTATATCCTCGGCGACTTTTTTGAATACTGGATTGGTGATGACAGTATTGATGAATTTCAGCAGCAGGTGATTGACTGTCTGAAAGCTTATACCGATACCGGTCGTAAACTCTATTTTCTGCCTGGCAACCGCGATTTCCTGATTGGAAAGGGTTTTGCCCGCGCCTGTAACTGTACCCTGCTATCCGACCCGCAAACTATTCAGCTTGATAGCGAAACCGTGATAATCAGCCACGGTGACGGCCTGTGCACTACCGATGAAAACTATATGAACTTCCGTCGCATTGTGCGCAACCCGATCGTACAAAAAACCTTCCTTGCCCTGCCCCGTTTTTTGCGCCAAAGAATCGCCCGCCGACTGCGTGAAGACAGTAAGAGCATGAATCAAAGCAAGGATTACAGCCTGATGGATGTTGCACCCGAGGCCGTTGATCAATTGTTACAACAGCACAGTGCAACCACACTGGTTCATGGTCACACACATCGGGCCAAAGTTCATGCCACCGGCATAGCAGACACTCAGCGTATCGTTCTGGGAGACTGGGATCGTAAGGGGTGGTACCTGCAACATGATGCTGCAGGCTTCAAACTTCAGGACTTTGTTATTCCGGCAGTCTGAAAAACTGTTTTCATTTATGCTGCAGCCGGGCTGCCACTATGAAAACGGAACTCCTCATCAGGTGACTCAATCGCGTCCCGCTCTACCTGACGGAAATACTCCACCCGCTCTTCAATCGACTCACCCGCCGCTTCTTCTGCCAGAGCCAGATAGTCACGATAGTGCCGGGCTTCGGACTTGAGCAGTGATACATAAAACTTGCCCAGCTCTTCATCCAGATGTGGTGCCAGCTTTTCAAACCGCTCACAGGAACGGGCTTCAATAAAGGCACCGACAATCAAAGTGTCCACCAGCCGGCCGGGTTCTTCCTTCCGGATATGTTCACGCAGCCAGTTGGCATAACGGGATGCACTCAGTGGACGGTATTTGATATCCCGCTTTTTCATCAGGGCATGAACCTGCTCGAAATGACGCAGCTCTTCCCGCGCCAGACGGGACATTTTGTACTGCAGATCGTCATTAAAGGTATACCTGAATAGCAGGTTCAACGCCGTCGCGGCTGCTTTCTTTTCACAGTTGGCGTGATCTGTCAGCAAAATTTCCTGCTGCTGCAGTGCCATATCGATCCAGGCATCAGGCGTCGGGCACGCCAGAAATGCTGCCGGGCTGGTCATATCGTTATCATCCCCCAGTAAGTAATAATCTAAAATCCGGTGCTTATATAGAGCAGAATTGGAAAACGTCTATAGGATATACGCCAAGCCATACCCAACACCAGCCATGACAGAAACAATCATTCATCGCGTAAAAAACGCATAAAGCCGGGCTTCATTCACCGGCTGAATAATGACCATTTCGAGATACCCTTAACTTGGCTGCGGGTATTCGCTATACTCTGCCCGCCTATTAGAAGCGTATTGACAGAGCAACCTGCCCTGCCAGCCGCGGAAGTAGCCGACCGGAGATCCAGATTATTGCAGTACAATACAGCCCGCCCCCAGCCAGCCTTGCTTGTGATGCCAGCCTGTGCCGTTCCCGGGCTACAACAACAAAACTCAATTAATCCCGGTTCATTTCATCTTATTACCAGTCGCCTATCCGCCGCCCCCGGCAGGTCCAATAAAGAGGGTATAACAAAGTGCTAGAAGCTTATCGCCAACACGTCGCCGAGCGTGCAGCTGAAGGTGTACCTCCCAAACCTCTCAACGCTGAACAGGTCAGCGGTCTGGTTGAGTTACTGAAAAATCCCCCCGCCGGTGAAGAGCAAGAGCTGTTGAACCTGCTGGAAAACCGTATTCCCCCCGGTGTAGACGAAGCGGCCTATGTTAAGGCCGGTTTCCTGTCCGCCGTTGCCAAAAACGAAGTTGAGTGCCCGCTGGTTGACGCTGAAAAAGCGGTTCAACTGCTGGGTACCATGCTGGGTGGCTACAACATTGAAACCCTGGTTACCCTGCTGGACAGCGCCGAACTGGGTGAACTGGCTGCCGAACAGCTGAAAAAGACCCTGCTGGTCTTTGATGCCTTCCACGATGTGGAAGAAAAGGCCAAGGCGGGTAACAGCAACGCTGCTGGCGTTCTGAAATCCTGGGCTGAAGCTGAATGGTTCACCAGCCGTCCGGCTGTTCCGGAAAGCACCAAGGTTGCCGTGTTCAAGGTTACCGGTGAAACCAACACCGACGACCTGTCTCCGGCACCTGATGCCTGGTCCCGTCCTGACATTCCGGTACATGCCAACGCCATGTACAAGATGACCCGTGACGGTCTGGAGCCGGAAGAGCACGGTGTCAAAGGCCCGCTGAAGCAGATCGAAGAAATCAAGGCCAAAGGCCTGCCGGTTGCTTTCGTGGGTGACGTAGTCGGTACCGGTTCTTCCCGTAAGTCCGCCACCAACTCCGTACTGTGGTTCTTCGGTGATGATATGCCTGGCGTACCGAACAAGCGTGCCGGCGGTATCTGCATCGGTGGCAAGGTAGCACCGATCTTCTTCAACACCATGGAAGATGCCGGCGCACTGGTATTTGAAGCCCCGGTTGAAAAGCTGAACATGGGCGACGTGATTGAAATCCGCCCTTACGACGGCAAGATCCTGTCCGAGTCCGGTGAAGTCCTGTCCGAGTACAGCTTCAAGTCCGACGTTATCCTGGACGAAGTACAAGCCGGTGGTCGTATTAACCTGATCATTGGTCGTGGTCTGACCGACCGTGCCCGTGAAGCCCTGAACATGGGTCCTTCTGACATCTTCCGTCGTCCGGTTTCTCCGGAAGATTCCGGCAAGGGTTACACCTTGGCCCAGAAGATGGTCGGCAAGGCCTGTGGTGTTGAAGGTGTTCGTCCCGGCACATACTGTGAGCCGAAGATGACTACTGTTGGCTCTCAGGATACCACCGGTCCTATGACCCGTGACGAACTGAAAGACCTGGCTTGCCTGGGCTTCTCTTCCGATCTGGTGATGCAGTCTTTCTGTCACACTGCCGCTTATCCGAAGCCGGTTGACGTTGAAACCCATCACACCCTGCCCGACTTCATCATGAACCGTGGCGGTGTTGCCCTGCGTCCGGGCGACGGCATCATCCACAGCTGGCTGAACCGCATGCTGCTGCCTGATACCGTCGGTACCGGTGGTGACTCTCACACCCGTTTCCCGCTGGGTATCTCCTTCCCGGCCGGTTCTGGTCTGGTAGCTTTTGCCGCTGCCACCGGCGTTATGCCGCTGGATATGCCGGAATCCATTCTGGTTCGCTTCAAGGGTGAAATGCAGCCGGGCATTACCCTGCGTGATCTGGTACACGCGATTCCGCTGTACGGCATCAAGCAAGGCCTGCTGACCGTTGAGAAGAAAGGCAAGAAGAACGCCTTCTCCGGCAAGGTTCTGGAAATCGAAGGTCTGGAAAACCTGACCGTTGAACAGGCATTCGAACTGTCCGACGCTTCTGCCGAGCGTTCTGCAGCTGGCTGTACCATCAGCCTGTCTGAAGAGTCCATCGCTGAGTACCTGAAGTCCAACATCACTATGCTGCGCTGGATGATCAGCGAAGGTTACGGTGATCCGCGTACGCTGGAACGTCGTGCCGCGAAGATGGAAGAGTGGCTGGCGAACCCGACCCTGATGCGTGCTGACGCTGATGCCGAATACGCTGAAGTGATCGAGATCGATCTGGCTGATATCAAGGAGCCGATCCTGTGTGCGCCGAACGATCCTGATGATGCCCGTACCCTGTCTGACGTTGCCGGTGACAAGGTTGACGAGGTCTTCCTGGGTTCCTGCATGACCAACATCGGTCACTTCCGTGCTGCCGGTAAACTGCTGGAGCAGAACAGTGATCCGCTGAAGACCCGCTTCTGGATGTCGCCTCCGACCAAGATGGACAAGGCCCAGCTGGAAGAAGAGGGTTACTACAACATCTACAAAGAGAGCAATGTCCGCACCGAGATACCGGGCTGCTCCCTGTGCATGGGTAACCAGGCACGTGTAGAAGCTGGTTCTACTGTACTGTCCACTTCTACCCGGAACTTCCCGAACCGTCTGGGTGATGGTGCCAACGTTTACCTGTGCTCTGCCGAGCTTGCGTCTGTTGGTGCAATTCTGGGCAAAATCCCGACTGCCGATGAGTACATGCAGTACGCTCAGAACCTGGATTCCATGTCCAGTGAAGTGTACCGCTACCTCAACTTCGACAAGATGGGCAGCTACCAGAAAGCCGCTGACGAGATTATTGCCAAGGCAGGCTAATAACGCCTGACTTAAAGCAATAAACAAAAGGGTTATCACCTCCGGGTGGTAGCCCTTTTTTTATGCCACCACCTACAGCGATATTCTGCTCAGGCAGGAATGACATACACTTCATGGCTCATGAATGTATAAGCACGCAGTTTATTGCCATGAGTATTATCATCATTTTTAGCTTGGCAGCCCTGCTCCTTGTTTACAGTATCCTGCAGATCAAGCAAGTTGGTAATTTCTCGGCCTTTGCACTGGATCGTAATGCCTTTGGCGTGGTGGCTATCTACTGCACTTTCCTTGCCAGCGGCATTGGTGCCGGCCATCTGATGGGAGCTGCAGAAAAGTCCTATGCAACCGGCTGGTATTACACTATTGGCTGCCTTGGTTATCCGTTGCAGCTGTTGCTGGTTGCATGGCTGGCGCCACGGGTTTACCAATGGCGACAGTGCCTGTCTTCGGGGGAAATCCTGAGCAAGGCTTATGGCGGCAATGATATCCGACTGATAGCAGGGCTGATCTGGCTATTTTTCTGTACCGGGATTATCAGTGCCCAGGTTGTTGCCATGCAGCGGGTTTCACATATGTTGATACCCCAGCATGAAACCCTGATCGCAGTGTTACTGACAGCCACCGTCATTATCTATAGCTGTCTGGGTGGTGTTCGCTCTGTCGTCAGCACCGATATATTTCAGGCCTGGGCATTATTGCTGGCAATAGCGACCCTGCTGGTTTGGGGGATAGAAGAAACTGGCGGGATAGAATCTTTTACTCAATACAATCTTGAACTTATTCAGAGCCTGAAACAGGAATCCTCACCCGAACTGCTCATATTATTTTTATGCTTCCTGTTTGGTGATGTCCTGATTCCGGTTTCTATCCAGCGAATTACCATGGCCAGAAGTGCAACCCAGGCTCGATCGGCTCTGCTGCTGACAGCATTTGTTGTGTTCTGGGTTGTACTGACCAGTGGCGCCCTGGGCACCATTGCGCAAATGCTGGACGGATCACGTCATGCCAGTGAGACGTTTAACATTATTATCCTGTTCGCACCGGACTGGCTGGGTATTTTTCTGTTCGCAGGCTTTCTTGCTGCTGTGATGTCGTCCTGTGACAGTTATCTGAATACTGCAGCCGTCGCTTTTTCAAATGATATCCTGCCCGTTGCCTGTCACAGACTGACTGACCGGCAACAGCTCATATTCGGCAGACTGGCAACAATCATTATTGGTGTGGGAGCCATATCAATTGCATATTATGTGAATGATATTCTGGATATTCTGCTGAACACCTTTGAAGCCTGGGCACCCACACTGTTTCCTCCCCTGCTGCTGACTTTGTTTTATCACAAATTACCGAAACGATTTTTCTACATTCCTTTTATATCAGGACTTGCCGGACTTTTGATCTGGAGATCAGTATTTGCACAAACATCCTGGCAGTCTGCTGCATTACTGATCGGTGCTGCATTAAACAGTTGTACTATCTGGATCCTGCTAAGGCTTAATAGTAACCACCTGCCAAAGTATCTCTTCGGTTTTAGAAAGGACCTGCATATGCCCGACTAATTCATCAGGGGCAGAATAGAATACTTTTACAACAGTGACAGGATTCTTACCTATAACTAGAAGGATTTTACCCAAGGGTGTCATTGTGAAAAATCTACTTCTGACTGCTGCAGTTTTCTCCGCTACGTTGAATGCAGCCGAGGTGACAGTGCTGGACAAAACCCACTATCCAGCCGGTCAGTTTCTGGCATATACCGAGTTCGAGCTTTCCGGAGAACCTCTTGTTGAAGGACTGGGGCTGGATCTGGATGTACTAGATCCCAACCGGGCTAACCAACCGACAGCGTTCGACTTTATGGCCGGTATAGGGAGCTATGAATACTCTGAAGAGGCAATGTATGCACTGAATTATCAGTCCACCATGGGTCCCCATCTGGTTAATGGCCCTTTGAACAAAGCCCGTGGTGGCAAGATGGAGGATTTGGGTAAGCGTCTGTTGGAAATGGCGAAGGCTGTTGGTTTTCCGGCTGGCGAAATCCCCCTGAATATGTTTCCGATCTCACTGCCGTACGTTTCCGGTAGCCCCGAGTTTCTGAACAAGCCTGACATGACGGTCGTAAATACTGATGAGGTAGAAATCGTCACCGCCAAAGGCGTTGAAAAGAAGGTTCAAACCGTAACGCCGGCCTACTTCCGGGATTACAAGACACTGGCCTGGGATCCGGCAACTTTCGATAAATCGTTCAGCCCGGCGACAACCGGAGGCATTCTGCTGAAAGAAGTGATGTGGGCCCAGGATTTTCTGGGCGGTATGCATGTCACGGCAACTGACGAAGAGGTGGAAGCAAAATCCTCAAAAATGAATCATGACGGCAAGCACAGTCTTGGTGTATCTGCAGCCGATGGCTTCAATGGCATGATTCTGACCGAACTTTCGCTCGATAAACTGCTGATAATGCAG
This sequence comes from Spongorhabdus nitratireducens, assembly GCA_947387575.1. Taxonomy (GTDB): domain Bacteria; phylum Pseudomonadota; class Gammaproteobacteria; order Pseudomonadales; family Endozoicomonadaceae; genus CANDOC01. The sequence continues at coordinate 337,881 of CANDOC010000005.1, read as the reverse complement.
GATCAGATGGGGTTTGATGGCAAAACGCTGGGAGTAAAATTTGGCCCCGATTATGATCCGGCCAAACAAAAGATATGGTTTCCGGCCAAGGTGAAAGTTCAAGAAGGCAAAGCCAACGGCGTTAATGCTATTGAAGAACTGACCGTTACCGACCCCGCTTCCACTCTGCGTGACACCTGGTTAATGTTATGGCCCGTCAGTGAACTCTTTGCTTTCAGTGATCAGCGCACTCGCAATACCGCACAAAATCCGGCCTTTCTGGCTGTATTTGATGGAGCACCCTTTGCAGCGGCCCCGGCTGTAAATACAGACGACAAAACAACCAATGATGTGGTTGGTACAGATATGTTCTCGGTGACCAGCAATATGTCCCATATTCTGTTCGAAAACCTTGTTGCCCTCCACTTCAACAGCAAGGCCGGCACCTTTGTGACCCGGTTTGCCGATAACAACCAGGGCAATGATGTCGACACCTATGATGCGTCTTATGTGCTGGTCGCCTTGTCTATCTTTGAACGTTCCCAAGATGCCCTGCCTGTTGGCTACGCTGCCGCGGGTGACAGTGCTGTGAATCTGGCAACGCCACAGGGGAAACAGGCGCTGGAATTAATTACCAGACAGGCTGATTTCATTCTGAATAACCTGATAGGTCCGAACGGTCTGGCGTTTGACAGTATGGAGCTCGAAGGCAAGATTGATAAAACCCAGTCTCTCGGTACCCAGTTCGCCGTATTGCGCGGTTTGTCTACAGCTTTTCTGGCGACCAAAAATCCCAAGTACAGAGCCGAAGCCCGCAAACTGTATCTGGCTGTCGAGAAACAGATGTATGACGAAAAGCTGGGTACCTGGGCAACAACCCCCGGCCAGCCCACCCTTTATACGCCCTACACTGTTGCAGCCGTCTCAGGCGGACTTCGGGATACTATTCAGCAGTTACGCAATCAGGAAGGCGAAAATGACAAGGCGCTGGAACTGCAGAATCTGGCCGACCGTTATGTCGCATGGTTCCGCACTGTCATAAACGGCGGCATGCAGCTGGCCGAGTGGCTTGGAGACAGTGGAGAAAACCGGATCAAGGGCAGCGATTCCGGTGATACCGATGAAGACCGCGTACCTCAAATAACCGCTGCCGGTGGCAAGTATGGCACCGCTCCGGTAATGGCAGAGAAAGCGCGGGTGAGCGTCAACTGAATAAAAGCTTGAGTGTTGCCCCCGGCGCAGAGACTGTCTCCGCTTCCTGCATATCAGTCGGCGCCGGGATCGCCCCCCCAGTAAATATAATCATCCTCATAACCTTGTGGTGGTTAATCCTGCTACGTTGCCCTCGCTCTGATAAACCATACTTATTCAGCAAAGCCGGACCTTTCCGGGTTCACAGTTTTAAAATCAACAGAACATAAAAAGATTTCTACACAGGTTGTGTCAAGCATTAATGACAAGAATTCTGTTATTGATAGTTCAGTTGAGCGTATTATTGCTCGCTCTATCCACGCGTGCGGATGTTATTTTACATGCGTTTAACTGGAAGTATTCCGAAGTTACCGCAAGGGCTCAGGAAATCGCAGCGCTGGGTTATCGCGCAGTTTTGGTAGTACCTCCATTAAAAAGTACTTGCGATAAATGGTGGGGGCGTTATCAACCCCAGGATTACCGGGTCATTGATAATCCTTCCGGCAACAAAATTGAATTTGTTGAAATGATTCAGGCATTACAGAAACTCAACATCAGGGTTTATGCCGATATTGTCCTGAATCATATGGCTAATGAAGCAAACAAGCGCGGCCAGGATGATCTGAATTATCCCGGCCATCTGGTACTGGATCAGTACCAGAGAAAACACGATATTGACTGCTGGAAATTATTCGGCGATTTAACCGAAAATTTATTCTCCGTTACCGACTTTACCTGCCGCTACTGCCTTTGGGAATACACCAATGTCTGGTGTGTTCAGAACCATTGGCTATCAGCCGGAGGCCTTGATCAGGGCTTACCCAAACTGAAACCCAATGACTGGGTAGTTCGGCAACAAAGAGAATACCTGCGGCAGCTAAAACAACTGGGCGTCCAGGGCTTCAGGATAGATGCCGCTAAACATATGGAAATTTATCATCTGAATCAGGTTTTCACGGCCGAGATAAAGTCCGGGATGGATGTGTTCGGAGATATCATTACCGATGGCGGCATAGGTTCCGAGGACGTCAAATGCTTTTTGAACCCTTACCTTGAGTATACCGGTCATGCAGCTTACGACTTTCCCCTGTTCAGTCTTCTGCGCAGAGCACTGGCCTACGATGGCAGCCTGGAATGGTTGATAAACCCGCTGGCAGACGGTCAGGCATTACATCATGACCGGGCCATCACCTTCACCGTGACCCACGACTTTCCCAATAACCAGCATCTGCGCTTTCTGCTGATGGATAAAGTCGATGAGCTACTGGCATATGCCTATCTGCTGGGCAGGGATATTGGCACACCGCTGATTTATTCCGATCATGATGAAAGCGGTGATAATGGCCGCTGGGTGGATGCTCACAGTAAAGGCTGGATGCCGGGCATGGTCACATTTCACAATGCAACCCGTGGTGAGACAATGCAGCTGATTGGCGCGACGCAATGCCTGCTGATTTTTAAACTGGGCAAGAAAGGTATTGTGGGTATTAACAAAGGAATCGAAGGCTCCGATTACTGGGTTAATACCAGCCTGTTCGAACTTGACTGGTATGTGAAATATATCGACACCCTCTCCGGCGATGAACAGTATGTAAATGATCACTGGCATAATTTTTATCTGCCCGGGCGGACTGCGCGTATGTGGTTAAGAACGGAGTAACATCGAATCAGTGTCGCCTGTATTTCAGGCATGTTTACTGGCAAAATAGCTATTTCAACAATATGACTCTGTAAGCTAAAGGGAACTCTGCTATTTACCGACTATCCGGTAATAAATCTCCGGCGGTAGCGTACCGAACAGATAGCCATTAAGTAATCTTGCCCATCGGGCTTTGCACCGCCCTGCCCCCGCGATTCAAGACGTGGGTATAGATCATTGTGGTATTTACTTTGCATGCCCCAGTAACTCCTGCACTGTGCGAATATCGTAGCCATTTTCCAGCAAATGAGTAGCAAAACTGTGGCGGAAAGTATGACAACTGGCGTGCTTGTTAATTCCTGCGCGCTGAATCGCCACTTTAACAGCTCTCTAAACCGATCGAGGATGGATATGGTGCCGCCCCTACTTCCCGCTACGCGGATCACGACTCAGGTAATTGCTGCAAAAGTGAATTGCCAGGCCAGCTCTTTTCAAGCATTGGGATATTTTCTGGCAAGGGCCTGAAGTATATGTACGTTAGAGATACCAGCATTCAGAGCCTTAATATGTAGAAGTCGTGAATGCTCTATGCTGGAACGCAAACCCTCAATTGATTTATCCGGAAACAATGTACGTCAGTCTTTGCCTCCTTTGCTGTCTCGAACCATAATTTTCCTGCAATGAAAATCAACATCCTGCCCCTGAGACTTAAAGCCTCAATTAAACGCAAGCCAGCACCATACATCAGGATTGTAATCAGCAAGGGTGTCCCGTTTAAATGTGTAAGAATGAGTTCCACTTCACGTGCAGACAGCATGACAGGCAACCGTTTCGGACGTCTTGTATTAAGCCAGTCATTGATGACAAGATCATCCTTGCCTAAAACCTTTTTATACAGAAAAGCAATTGCACTTGAAGCCTGCTGCAGGGTATTAACGGCCACCTGAAGTTTGACAGCGAGAAAACTCAGAAACTGACTGATCTCCTCACCTCCCATCGCCTTGGGATGACGCATTTTGTGGCAATGCAGATTTTTTTATCCACGCCCAGTAATGTTATAGTTCTATTCATAGATCGTCACATATAGGAATAGATAAGTATTAAGATGATTGAAATAATTGGTATTATCGGATCAATCTTTGGAATAATTGCATTTTTCGCCATTGCGCCCAGAGATGTAAAAAACAATGTCAAAGCATGGTTTGTTGAACCTATACAAAAAGTAAATAGAGATAAAAATGCGATAAGTCTTAATGAGTGTTTTCAGATTCTATCAGTGGATGACATTAGAATTGAAAATTCATTTATAGAAAAACCATTAAACTATAAACGTTTTGATTCTGAAATCATTTCATATAATTGCAGGTTGCCCGATCAAATAGAGCACCTTAAAAGCAATGAAATTAAAGAAAGACAAGAAGATGCATCAAAGCGAGGGATAACATTAGACAATAATGCTTCATTTGCGTTGAGAAGAATTGATGTAAGTCGGCCAGAAGGTAAAAATGGCAAAAGAGAAAATAACTACAAGCTAATCTTAGAACCTACAAAATACTTCGACTTTGTGTTTCCAAATCTGTGCCTTGAAAAAAGATTTTATAATGAGGATACTCAGGAAAAACACACGCTAAGAGAACTTTTATCATTAGATAAGCGTAAGCTAAGCATTTCTTCTTTAGAAGATTTTCCATTTTGCCAATTTAAAGTAGGTACAGGTACACTTGTTATCACGAGTGATAACTATGTCATATGTTCCGTTCGCTCTCGAAGACAATTAGTGGCGAGAAAACAAAAACAGAATGAGCTTTACATCCATTTATCGGCAGCAGAAGGGATGTATAGATCTGAACTGAAACATGAAAGTAGTGATTGCTTTGAAGATCAAGTTATTACTCCTTTCGCAACTGCTTCTCGCTCATTATTAGACGAGATTAATATTGACAAAGATTTATATAATATTGAAAAAATTGAGTGCCAAGGCTATTTCTTTGACCTTAAAAGAGCACAACCATTTTTTCTATTTAGTCTAAATCTCGAAATGACATCAGAGGAGTTCTTCGAGCACTATTCAAACACGAGTGTAGACATACATGAAAATGATGCGATTTTTGCAATCCCAGTCAATCTTAAAAACATTAAATACTTGTTTGACAATGCTAGCTTTAATATTTTGGATGCTAAGTATCCTCAAATATACAATGACTATTTTTCAATAAATTCATCTTCACAAGTAAAGCTTGCTTCAAATCATGCGCAGACAGGGTATGCCATGCTTGCATATAAAGAGTGTAGACCTACAACTCAAGAAATATTGCAAACGAGTTATAACAAGTGACTGTGGCATTTAGTCAATTTCTCCTTAACTTCTCTAAGCTAAAGCTAAGACCCGAGATTTTTTAAAGTATCTGCAACTTCAACCGCAAAGTCGCTTCCGTCTATCTCGCCGTTTAAGAGCAACTCGAACTCTCCTTGTGTATTAACCTGATAACAGCCAGAATACCTTTCCCATAAACGGTCAATACTGCCAGGATGCATTATTTCCCATACAAGGATGACATCGATAGCCTCAGGAATACGCTTTACTGGCAGAAAAGGTGTTGTGTATGTATTTAACCCCAGAGCAGCAATTAAATCCTCTTCATGCTCCCTCAGTCTCAGCGCAAGCTGTACCAGCAGCTTCCCCTTGTTGAGACGGGCTGCAGGAATGATATGTGATAATGGAACAGATGGCGGACGAAGCGCCGAGCCATGCAAACATGTGAGTAATGGATCATAGCTCTGCAGAAACTGGACAGTCTTATACAAATGCCCCATTTCAACGCTTCCGTTCCAGACACACTCAATTTTGTTTATTGCGGCCAAAAGGCATTCTCTATCCGTATGATAATTTTTCCTGATATCAACGATGTCTTCAACAGGTATCCCTAAACATAAGCAAAGCAACTGCCATAGATGAGATAGCTTGAGCCCTGCACAATGATTTACAGTTAATGGTAAACCACCATCCGGCTGCTGTTTCAAGAGGCACTTCGAACGAAACACCAAGTGAGAGTGATACTCAGTAATTCCATGCCAGAAGTCGGCGGGGAGTTCAGTAAAGACTTTCTTCAGGCTGTTACTGCTTACCATTTCCTGCTGACAGCAAAGTTTCCAGAAACGAACAACTCTTTGCTTCTTATTATAATATCTCTGAATTCTATCCAGCTGGTATCTGGGAAAACCAAACTTTTCGCCATAGAGCATGACATCAAAATCACCATCATCAGAAACAAGACCGCTTACTTTTAATTTATCAAGATAATGTCGGGTTTCCTCAAACAAACTTTCTCCTGATATTAACTGCTGTCCCAGGGAGCCCTTCCGCGGACTACCTGTTAAAGCATCCATCAAGCTATTGGCTGCAGTATAATCCTGCACTTCGGGATGACAAAAAGTATCCAGAATATTACGCACTGTGATTTTATGATTACGATTCAGGGATCCCTGAATAAGCCTTCTTATTTTTTCTTTCCAACCTAAACCGGAACTGTCAACCTCAAGATCACGCCAGATATCATAGCAACCTATTACCTGAGAAAATAAAGCTGGCGAAATACCGAATCGTTCCAACAAAATTGATATATGGCAGCACTCCAGTTCCTGACAATAGATAGTTTCAGGATCCCCTGATGTAGTACAGGCTGAAGGAAAAAGTGAAGCAACCGGAATATGATTAAGCAGCAGGGAATGATCATATTCATCTAAAATATCACTTTGCTTTCTATCTATTTCTCTTAAATCATTTCTGCATTGCAACTGCAGTCTTTCAACCACATAAATAAACTGATCAAGTCTTTTACCCTCCCTTTCCATATAGACCAGCAAACAGTAAAGCAGTATTGGCATTCGCTGCATCCGTTCAGACTCTGCCAATAATCTCTCAATGTAGTGGCCTCTACACTCCATGCATAAAGCCAGTAGCCTGAGCTCTTCACTGCTTTTACAAAAATCCAGCCCCCCATGCAGAGCAATACTTTGAGCAATGAGTGCGCCCTGTTGTACATTTTTTAGTGGCCAGTCTAAACAATGGCTAAATCCCTTAAATAAGGGTGATGAAATTAAATAAGGGTCAAAATAGCAATCTGCCACTGCAAAGCAAATCAGATCTCCCATTATCAACTGAATAGCCGGCAACAGATTAGTACAATTCAGAAGTCCTTTCTCCTGAGCAAGATTAAGTGCAGTGCGAAAACAGGCTTCATCGTTCTGCTCACCCAACCAGATTTCTTTGATATCGTCATATTCAAGCCCTATCAAAAGTACAAGCGGGCGCCACTGATGAAAATGGTCCCGACAAATCTGACAGAGCCCTTCTACAGATAATTCTGGCGGTGCCACCGTACGCGGTGCAATATATACCCCCTCATCCAGCCAGCTATCAGGGCAAGCCTGCCTGCAATGTTGTCTTGCCATGTCCAGCTGCTGATTATTTCTATATAAATCAGCACACCTTAAAGGCTGATATGAAGTACAGGGTAATCCGTCCAGATAGTTATGTAACAAAACTTGATCAGGGGAGTCAGCGTCATCAACTACCTCTGTAGTTTCACTGACATTATCATCCTCAAACAGATGAGGACTAAATGGGGGATAAACAAATGATGAGGGAGATAAAAGGGGGAGTGGTGGCTCGTAGTCCGCATCAGTTCCGAATGTATCTACATCGACGCATCGGGATTCAACATTATCAGCAAACGCAACATTCACACCAATGCTAAAAAGCAAAGTAATTGTTATAATATCAACCAGATTGAATGCATCTTTCATTGATAAAAAATGAGACCTAATACGCTGAAATCCTGAAGCATTGGATACTGTTGAAAAAACATACCGCATTAGTATTTAGACAATTTAAAAGCCAAACAGTTCATGAGCAACAATTCCAGGGTGTTGATGATTGGAAATTTCGGAATCAGTTCCAAACCTTGCAACATCCAGAGATAGAGCACTGCCCTGAATTACCAGATATAATATTGCTGAAAATATAAATATAAACTCATCTCTGTTGAGCCCTGTATCGCGAAATAGATATCAGGGCCCCAAATCAGAGAGACACACGCGAAGTACATTATGAATCTGGATACATGGCTGGCTTTTGTCTTAGCATCACTAATTCTTACCATCACACCCGGTCCGAGCATTTTGCTGGCGGTGGTTCACTCCCTTAATTACGGTGTACGAAAAACCCTGTTGACTGCTCTGGGCGATATCTCGGCCAACTTTCTGCAGATGGTGTTGGTTGGATTGGGGCTGGGTGCAATTATTGCCAGCTCGGAATTTGCCTTTCAGGTGATCAAGTTGTTTGGTGTTGTCACTCTGCTGTATATGGGGTTGAAAATGATGATGGCAAAACCACAGTTGCCACAGAACTCCGAACAGCAGTCTGAGATTTCCGGTGGCAGAATGTTTGCCAGCGGGTTTATGGTTGCTGCCGGTAACCCCAAGGCTATTGTTTTCTTTACTGCTTTCTTTCCCCAGTTTATTGATCCCGCCCAGCCTCTGTTTACCCAGATGGCAGTGATGTGTGCCACCATGGCCATTCTGGATTTCAGTTGGGTGATGATTTATGCCCTGTCTGCCCGCAAGATGCTAGGGGTGTTGCAGTCCCGTCCACGGTTGATTAACCGGGCCGGAGGTTCTGCCCTGCTCTGTGCTTCAGGATATCTGGCTTTTTCCAATCGTTAATCTGGCAATCTGGCACTGCCAGTAAAGGTACTATCGTCTGCCATTTTTGCTGAAAAGATATGCTGTAAACCCTTGAGTGGTAGTGAAATGGCACAGATTACAAAATAACTACGGCTGATTCCGTTGCCATTGATATCTTTGTGCTACATTGAAATTTCACTTATTGAACAATAAACACTCTGCCTGAATATTCACCCTGAATATGATTGATGAATGACAGCTTGGGATTCAAACTCAGGCCGAAAGAATCAAGCTGTGTTCCGGTGTGAAAGGCCAAATGAAGTAGCAGTCAGGCTGGCGGGATAACTGGCAGTACCTGTCTCCGGAGATATATTTCAATGCAGCAGAATAAACTGTTCATCGGCAACCTGCCCTTCTCGGTTACTGAAGCAGAACTGGAAACCGCCTTTGGCGAATATGGGGAGCTGGATGAAATCAAGGTAATCACCGACCGGGAAACCGGCCGTTCAAGAGGCTTTGCCTTTGTTACCTTCAATACCCAGCACGCTGCCGAGTCTGCACTGGCTCTGGACGGACAGGATATGGGCGGACGCCAGATGCGGGTTAATGTGGCTACCGAGCGTCCGCGTCATAACAATGGCGGTGGAGGTGGTCGCAAGCCGGCTGGTAACAAGAGCTATGGCAATACCGGTCATCGCCGCTACTAGTCTTGCTAAAAAATCGATACTCTGTGATTCAAAAGGCATATTTTATATATGCCTTTTTTATTGCCTGTAATTGATCAATTTATTTTACAGTTCAACAACAAAACAATAAATCACCGGAAAACGAATCCTGCCGCTCCCGAGCGCGACAGGATTTTATTTTATCCCGGTTACAGTCCTGCCAGACCTCGCACCAGATCTTTTTTCAAATCACTGATATCTTCTAACCCTACAGCAACCCGAATCAGACCCGGAACAATCCCTGCTTTCTGTTTGTCTTCATCAGATAACCGGCAATGCGTTGTTGATGCCGGATGGGTAATTGTGGTGCGCGCATCACCCAGATTTGCGGTAATAGAAACCAGCCGGGTTGAATCGATAAAGCGCCAGGCTGCTTCCTGCCCGCCTTCCACTTCAAACGCCAGTACGCCGCCAAAACCATTCTGTTGCTGCTTTGCCAGCTGATGCTGTGGATGATCTTCCAGCCCACAGTAATGAACTTTGCTGATGCCCGGCTGCTGTTGCAGCCATTGCGCCAGCTCACCGGCATTTTCACAGTGAGCTTTGATGCGCAGCGGCAGGGTTTCAATACCTTTCAGCAAAATCCAGGCATTAAACGGACTGAGGCTGGGGCCACAGGCACGCATAAACAGTGTCAGCTCTTTCATATGCTCGGCGGAACCGATGGCAACACCACCAACACAGCGCCCCTGGCCATCAATATATTTAGTGGCTGAATGCACCACAATATCGGCACCCAGTTTTAACGGTTGCTGCAGCACCGGTGTACAGAAACAGTTATCAACCACTAACAACGCGTTATTGGTATGCGCCAGTTGTGACAATTGCTTCAGGTCGGCCAGCTCACTCAGTGGATTGGAAGGTGTTTCCAGAAACAGCATACGGGTATTAGGTCGAATCGCCGCTTCCCATGACTGCGGGTCAACCAGGTCCACAAAGGAAACTTCAACTCCCATCTTCGGCATATATTTGCTGAACACAGTAGTTGTAGTACCGAACACACTGCGGGAGCAGATAACATGATCGCCCTGATTCAGATGCGCCATACACACCGACAAAATAGCTGCCATACCGGAAGCGGTAGCGACTGCAGCCTCACCGCCTTCCAGTGCGGCCATACGCTGTTCAAACGCAGCAACGGTCGGGTTGGTATAGCGTGAATAGACATTGCCCGGTTGTTCGCCACTAAAGACGGCTGCCGCTTCTGCGGCTGTGCGGAACACATAGCTGGAGGTGGTAAAGATCGGTTCGCAATGCTCATGCACATCGGTGCGCTGCTGGCCACTGCGAACAGCGAGGGTCTGGGGAGCACAGCCTTCCAGTTCGGCATCATACCCCTGGCGCTGTTCGGCCTTGTTTACTGTCATAACATATCCCGAATCTGGTGAACTGATGATTATTATTGCTCAGGATCGCTGGTTTATAAGCGAAGAGGCAGGCGGGACACTGTAAATTTAACCCGGTAGATCATATGGGAGGATAAACAGACAGCGCCAGAGCGCTGCCTGCGTTACAGCTTAGTCATCGGACGGATCGTTGTGCAGATCGATATTCTCGCTGTCTTCTTCCGCCTGCTTGGCCGCATCATTACGCGCTTGGGCGATTCGGTCAAGATAGGCAGCGTCGATATTGCCGGTAATATACTCACCGTCGAATACCGAGCTGTCGAAATGAACGATTTCCGGATTATGTTCAGCCACGGCTGCCTTGAGATCATCCAGATCCTGATAGATCAGCTTGTCGGCCTCGATCAGTTCACAGACTTGCTCGGTGGAACGGCCGTGAGCGACCAGTTCAGAGGCGACCGGCATATCAATACCGTAAACATTGGGGTACCGCACCGCCGGTGCAGCAGAGCAGAAGTAAACCTTCTTTGCACCCGCTTCACGAGCCATATCCACAATCTGGTTACTTGTCGTACCGCGAACAATCGAGTCATCCACCAGCAGGACATTTTTACCGGCAAACTCTTCTCCAATGGCATTGAGTTTCTGGCGCACTGACTTCTTGCGCAGGGTCTGACCCGGCATGATAAAGGTGCGACCGATATAGCGGTTTTTAACGAAGCCTTCGCGATAACTGATACCCAGCCGGGTAGCCAGTTCCAGTGCAGAGGTCCGGCTGGTATCCGGAATCGGCATTACTACATCAATATCGTGATCGGACCATTCCCGGCTGATCTTGTCAGCCAGCTTGCGGCCCATGCTGACACGGGATTGATAAACGGAGACACCGTCAATTTTGGAGTCCGGACGGGCAAAGTAGACATACTCAAACAGGCAGGGTGCCAGTTTGGCCTGCTCCACACACTGGAAGGTGTGCAGCTGGTTGTTTTCATCGATATAGACCGCTTCCCCCGGCGCCACATCGGCAATCATTTGGAAGCCCAAGGCATCCAGTGCAACGGATTCAGAAGCGATCATGTATTCAGTGCCCTGTTCGGTTTCCCGCTTGCCGTAAACCAGTGGACGAATACCGTGGGAATCACGGAAGCCGACAATGCCGTAGCCATTAATCATCGCTACAACCGCATAGCCGCCTTCACAACGTGAATGAACATGCTTTACTGCGGCAAAGATATCTTCCGGTTCCGGGCGGAACTTCCGATTCTGCTGCAGGGCATGGGCAAACACATTTAGCAGAACTTCAGAGTCGGATTGGGTATTGATATGGCGAAGATCGCTGCGGAACAGGTCTTCCTTGATGGCCTCGACATTGGTCAGGTTACCATTGTGGGCCAGGGCAATACCGTAAGGGGAGTTAACGTAGAAGGGTTGGGCTTCAGCAGAGTTGGAGGAACCGGCGGTAGGATAGCGGATATGGCCGATGCCGGTGTTTCCTGTCAGGTTTTTCATATGGCGGGTCCGGAATACATCCTTGACCAGCCCGTTACTTTTGCGGAGGGAAAAACGGCGACCATTACTGGTCACAATCCCCGCCGCATCCTGCCCCCGATGCTGTAATACCGTCAGGGCGTCGAACAGGCCCTGGTTGACGGGACTATGCGCCGAAAGGCCGACAATGCCGCACATGCACTCACCTCAATAAAACAGACGTACATATTATCGCTGCCGGATTATGATTGTTGTGCCAGCAGCGGTTGGAATAGTTCTATGACTGTACGCTTGGACCAGTCAGCCATCATCAAAAAGTCTGGTATCAGCGTTGACTGCTGCCACCAGCTCTCCTGTCTGGCGGGTGTATAGGACAGCAAACCTGCCGCTACCACAACCAGCAAGATCCCCCGCATGACACCGAATACCATGCCCAGCATGCGGTCAGTGCCCGTCAGTCCGGTAAATTTGACCAGCGCGGCGACAATCCGGTTCACCAGGCCGCCAAGAATCAATACCAGTACAAACAGAATCAGACGGGCCACACTCTCCCGCAATAACGGTGACTCAACCATTGTATGCAGTTGATCTGCCAGACTCCCGCCAAAAAGCCACGAGACGACAATAGCAACCACCCAGGTCACCAGTGACAGTACTTCGCGAAAAAAGCCACGAGCGAGGCTTAGCAGAGCGGAAACAGCAATAATGCCAAGAATGGCCAGATCAACCCAGTTGAAGTCCACGATATCGGTTTATCCCGGTCGGAAATATGGGACGAAATTCTAACAAATGCGTGATACCAACCCAAGAACAATACGCATGGATAACACGACTTAATTCATTGTTACTGACTCGCGTCAGCTCCTTTTTCAGCTAAGTGAACAGGCACTTACGGGTAATACCTTTCGAGCCGTGGCTCAAGTGAGAAATCTTTTTTAAGCCCCGGAACCAGCTCCCGCAACCGCTCCGGACGAAACCCCGGGCCAACCAGCACCTGATAGCTCAAACTCTGATCTGCAGCAGCAAGGTCATCGAGATAAGCGCGGTATCCGGCTTCCAGTAATTTGTTCCGCAGCGCTTCAGCTGCGTCATAGTCAGGAAAATCTGCCAGCCACAGCGACCAGGCCACGGGTAATCCCTTGTCATCCAGCTTGAGAGAAATCTCATCGACATCATTGCCGGCCGGCTCGGTGCTGTGGCGACCGATCATTACCGGTTCCGGAGCCTGATCAAGCACATTGATGTAATCCGGCATTTCTGCCATTGGTGGTGGCTCCGGCACCAGCATCTGTGCCACCTGCATCTGGGTTTTGCGGTAGTCCAGTGCCATGGGGAGCAGTACGATGGCTAGCAGGAGGGTCAGGAAAACATAAAATCGTTTCATTCTATGGCAGTGTCATAACCGGTGATTATTTAAAACATATGAATAAAATAGCTAACGCATTCTTGTTGTAAATTCTACCATTTCTGAGGCGTTGTTACACACGTCCACAAAACTAAACTATCCATTAAACAAAAGTCATAAGTATCACATTTTGTGACAGGGCTTCTGACTAGACTAGAGTTTCACACTCAAAGCGATCTAATAAAAGATGTACAAATTGTCGTTCGTGAAGAGTATGTGTTGGTGGCTATGGTGCCTGAGCATTGGAAGTTCTCAGGTGCTTGGCATGTATCAAGATCCACTTGAGAAACCGTCAGCCCCGCCTGAAGCATCGCCAACAAAAAAAGCATTACACAAATGCCATCAGCGCTCGATGAGTTCCGGCTCACCAGCACCTGAAATTATCATTCAGGTGCAAGATGCGGATTCAGATACCAGTCAGCCGGATTCTCCTATAGAAAGCAATCTTGATTGCCCACTTGCACCAGATTTATTAAGAGTTCCAGGCCGACTTCCTAAAATCCGGTCAGAATCTGATTTATTGAAGCCTACAGTTTCAGAAGAGGTTGTTTTCACAAGACTGCTCCGTAATCGGGAAGAAACCAGAACACCAATAAGAAACAGAGCCCGGCAAATTGAAAAAAAAACTTATATGACTTTGATGACAAACAGTGTCCAAGCTGTAAAATCCAGACGTCCGCTGAGCCCCACTAGACAAGTAGTTACAGCCAGTCCGCCCCCCCCTTTCAAGCCCTCACCATTGCCCAAATGCATTGTTGAAGATACCTCCTGTGCCAGCTGCTTTGAAGCCATGAACCGATTACGTAAGCTTTACGACCAGCTACCTGTGACGGCCAAAAGCTACATAGCAATAAAATCTGAAGGAGTCACTCTGGAAAGGCTTATCTTGAGAATTTACGCCGAGTTTTTCTATCTGCACAATGCATCATCCCCCAGAAAATCTAAAGCCCACCCTGAGGCTACTAAAGTAGTCAGCTTAAAGAATGACCTCCAGAGTTTAAAAAAAGCACTGTTGAAAGCTTATCCGGAATATCAGCCTTTTCTTATAGATCATTTATTGACAGAAAGTCTGAAGACCATAACAGAACTTGGTGATGCAGAGGATTTCCCTCCCAAATCAGTGTTTCATGATTTCAGCTTTGACTTGATGACCAATTTATTTATTCCCTTCATTGATACGCAATTTATTATTGAAAGAGAGCTATTACCCGCTCCCTTATCAACACTTTTCAAATTGAGATGTCTTTATTCCCCAATTTATGTTCAATTCCAAAAATCTTCTATCCAATCGGAAATCTGGGCGCTTGATTTATTAAGGTATGTTACTGCCGGGGAAGGATTCATAGGAAAGGTTTTTAATGAGGATGACGGCACAGAGGGAAGGTTAGTTGCTTTGCCTGAGAGTAGAAAAATGGATGCACTGAAGATGCAAATGGATAAGTTGTTTAGTGCATCGCAAGATATAAAGGACCTCTTCGAGTTATATTATGCCCAGCTAGATGCCAGCACCCGAATCATGTCCAAGGAAGAAGTGGAAAAGGCAGTTTCAACATTCAAGCAATTTGCGGGCATTATGGCTCGGGCAACATCATTTGCGCATGATTTCAGAGACATACAGCAATTAGATATCATTGCAGGTATTATGTTTCAATGGATTGATACGACAAGAGGCACATTAATCATTCCAGAGTGGGCTCATAGCCATACCGCTTGTTTTCGCTTTATGGGTACTATGAAATGGGATCATCAGAAAAAGGCCATGTCCCCGAAATATATTCCTGAAGTGATATCAGATGACATAAGGAAACTGTTATTACCTGTTAAGTTCGATATTCTTTGGGATACAGGAGAAAGCCTTGTAGCCTGCCTGCAAGACCCTCAACACACATATAATTCCCCCTGGCCTGCTTGCAAGGTTCCATCAGGCGCGGATAAACACCTGATACGCATTTCTAAAACCCCCAGCATTCCACAGCTACCTCCAAACCAGATGATATCTCTGGCATGGCTCTATTTTTACCAGCAGGTTATGCCTGAACACTGCTGTTGCTGCCCAGAAGTCATCAAGGTTACAGACCAACTATTCATGTATCTTGATCTGATTATCGCAGAGCTGGGCAGAAATATCGACGAACAAGTAAAATCACACTATGAGATGGTTGTGAGTAAAATATATCCAATTTGTGAAGAAATCGTTCTGCGAAATGGTACGGTCGAAACCTTAAAACAACACCCCATTTTTACAGAGCTACTAAGTTTACCGGATCAAATTCCCTCAGATTCAAGCGAGGTAACTGTTTTGTTTTCACACTTTGTCATGAAATTTACCTCATTGTATGAAGAAGGGCTTTTCGGAGGAAAATTACCTTCTTCATAAAATAAAAATAAGGTTCAATATTTCATGGAGATGAAATCATCTGGAAGATATTTCATCCAACACTTCAGAAATCACCGTAAATGAACCAAATACAACAATTCGATCTTTGGTTGTCGCCTTTTCCAAAGCATTTTGCAGCGCAAAAGGAATTGTCCCGGACATTACAAAGTTCACCTTGCTGCCTTCTAAATACTGCTTGAGCTCAGTAGGATTAAGCGCTCTCGGTGATTCCGGAGTACCAATAAACCATTTGTCAATCTGTGACAGAAAAGCTTCAACTATGCCTTCCGGATCCTTGTCATCAAGCACGCCGAATACGGCAAGAGTCTGCCCTTCTACCGAAGAGATCTTCAGGCGAGATGCCAGCATCTCCGCCGCTTGTGGATTATGTGCTACATCCAGAATAACCGGAACCTGCTCACCACGGCTGTTGGTCACCGTTTTATTCTGAAAACGTCCGGTCAGGCGCGCTTCACCAACCCCTTTTCGGATATCACTCTCAGTAATACTCAAACCGGTAAACTGTAATGCCTGCAGCACAGTTGCAGCATTATCCAGTGGCAACTCGGGATAAGGCAGGTCTTTGATAATCACTTCATTGCCACAGGCACCCCGCCCTTTCCATGACCAGCTGGCTTCACCACGGGTAATATCAAATTCCCGTTCGCGGCGATAAAGCGGTGCTTCCACCTCAATGGCTACTGTCTCAATGGTTTTAGGAGCATCGGCCTGACCACTGACTGCTGGTATCCCGGTACGGAAGATACCGGCCTTCTCCCGGGCAATACCGTTCAGATCACTGCCGAGCCACTGCTCATGATCTCGAGCAATGGAGGTGACAATAGCAATATCCGGATCAATCATATTGACTGCATCCAGTCGTCCGCCAAGCCCGACTTCCAGCAACGCAACATCAATATCGGCTTCACTGAAAATCAGGAATGCCGCCAGTGCGGTAAATTCAAAATAACTTAGGAAAGTATCATTCTGGGCCTGAGTAATACGGTTAAAGGCATCACAGATCTGTTCATCGGAAGCCTGTGCACCGTTAACCTGAATTCTTTCGTTGTACCGCAGGAAATGAGGCGAGGTGAAAGCGGCAGTCCTGTAACCGGCTGTACGCAAGATAGTATCAAGATAACAAACGGTACTGCCCTTGCCATTGGTGCCGGCGACGGTAATCACCAGTGGCGCAGGTTTGGCTAGCTGGAGTCGGTCAGCGACTTCCTTGATCCGCTCCAGACCGAATTTCATATGGTGTTCCGGTTGCCGTGTTTCCAGCCAGTGTAACCACTCACCCAACGTCTCAAACTGCTTCACGTATTCTGTCCCGAACAATTTAACTTCATAGTGCCCGTTTACTGTAGTCGAAGATAAACAGGCAGGGCAGTCTCTTATATACAAATACGGCCATTGCTGGAAGGCAATGGCCGTATTTTTTTAGCTCATGGCTTACGGATGTCCGGACCGGACATTTGACATCAGTCTCAGGCGGCAGGGAAATCCAGCGGCTGCTGAATCTCTTCTTCCACCGGTTGAGGCTGTTGGTAGTGCAACATGGCACCACACATCCGAGCCAGGGTCTCACGCATATCACTGCGCTTGACGATCATGTCGATAGCACCGTGTTCCAGCAGGAATTCACTGCGCTGGAATCCTTCCGGCAGTTTTTCCCGTACAGTCTGCTCGATAACCCGCGGACCGGCAAAGCCGATCAGGGCATTGGGCTCGGCAATATTCAGATCACCCAGCATCGCCAGACTGGCAGAAACACCACCGTAAACCGGATCAGTCAGTACAGAAATGTAAGGCAGGCCATTCTGCTTCAGCTTTTCCAGTGCAGCACTGGTTTTGGCCATCTGCATAAGGGAGAACAAAGCTTCCTGCATCCGTGCTCCGCCACTGGCAGAGAAGCAGATCAGCGGGCACTTTTCTTCCAGCGCCAGCTCAGCGGCACGGGTGAATTTCTCACCGACGATGGTACCCATGGAGCCACCCATAAAGGCAAACTCAAAGGCAACCATGACAACCGGCTGACCCTGGACAAAGCCTTTCATAACCAGCAAAGCATCTTTCTCACCGGTCTGCTTCTGGGCCTGGGCCAGACGATCCTTGTACTTCTTGGTATCGCGGAACTTCAGAATATCCTTCGGCTCCAGATCAGCAGCAATTTCTTCCCGGCCGTCTTCATCCAGCATGTACCCCAGACGGGCACGAGCGCCAATCCGCATGTGGTGTTCACACTTGGGGCACACATCCAGATTCTTTTCCAGCTCGGGGCGATACAGTACCGCATCGCACTTGACGCATTTTTTCCAGAGACCTTCAGGTACGCTGCTAGGCTCCGTCTTGACAGAACGCGACATTGAAGGCAGCAGTTTATCCAGCCAGCTCACAAGCTTACTCCCGTTACTGATTCAGGATGCCGTAACGGTCCGTCTCTACGGCATCCGGCATCATCCTTTTATCCGTTATCCATTGCAGTCCGCATGGCGGCAAGTTTTTCACCCACCCGGCCGACCGCGCTTTCCGGTTGCCCGGCCTGCGCTGCAGCTGCAATTTCCTTAACCAAAACACTTCCCACAATAGCGCCGTCAGACGTGCTGGAAATCGCACGAGCCGACGGACCATCGGAGATACCAAAACCCACCGCCACCGGCAGGTCTGTATAGTTTCGAATATGTTGTACCCGCTGACTGACTTCCTCAGTGTTCAGGGTTGCTGAACCTGTGACGCCTTTCAGCGAGACGTAATAAATATATCCACTGGCCTGACTGCAAATTTTGCCGATACGTTCATCGGTCGTCGTCGGCGCAATCAGGAAGATCAGATCGATATCTTTTTCGACCAGCTGTGACCGGAACCGGCCCGCTGCTTCCGGCGGCAGGTCCACACACAGCACACCATCAACACCGGCATCCGCAGCTGTCTCGACAAATGTCTCGTATCCCATGATTTCAATAGGATTGAGGTAACCCATCAATACAACCGGAGTCGTACTGTTGGTTTCACGGAATGTCTTGACAGTTTCCAGCACCCAGCTCAGGTTGGCACCGTTTTTCAGCGCCCGCAGATGGGCCTGCTGAATAACAACACCGTCCGCCGTCGGATCAGAGAACGGAATACCCAATTCAATGATATCCGCACCCTGCTCTACCATGCCGTGCATCATAGCGACGGTATTGGCCTTGTCAGGATCACCGGCCGTAAAGTAGGGAATCAGTGCCTTGCGGCCCTGCGCCTGCAGCGCATCGAAACAGGTTTGAATACGACTCATCGCTGCAGCCTCCTTACACTTCAATGCCGTCAATAGCGGCAACAGTATGAATATCCTTGTCACCCCGACCAGACAGATTGACGATAATAATTTCGTCCTTGCTCATGGTCGGTGCCAGTTTTTCAACATGTGCCAGGGCATGACTGCTTTCCAGCGCCGGCATAATGCCTTCCATCTGGGTCAGGCCACGGAATGCGGCCAGTGCCTCGTCATCGGTCACGTCGACATATTCCGCCCGGCCACACTCTTTCAGCCAGGCGTGCTCGGGACCAACACCAGGGTAATCCAGACCCGCAGAGACAGAATGACTTTCAATAATCTGACCGTCGTCGTCAGCCATGATGCAGGTCCGGTTACCGTGCAGTACGCCGGTTTTACCCCCTGCACTCAGGCGGGCAGCATGACGTCCGGTATCCACACCTTCACCACCGGCTTCAACGCCGATAATGCGGACACTTTCTTCCGGTACAAACTCATGGAACAGACCCATGGCATTGGAGCCACCACCAACACAGGCAACCACCGCATCCGGCAGGCGACCGGCCTGAGCCAGAATCTGTTGCTTGGCTTCACGACCAATCACACTCTGGAAAGCCCGCACCATCTTAGGATACGGACGTGGGCCTACCACGGTACCCAGAATGTAGAAGGTATTGTCGACGTTGGTCGCCCAGTCCCGCATGGCTTCGTTAATGGAATCCTTCAGGGTGCGGGAGCCGTGTTCAACCGGTACCACCTTGGCACCCAGCAGCTTCATGCGATAAACGTTCAGTGCCTGACGGCGAACATCTTCAGCACCCATATAAACGATGCATTCCAGCCCCAGGCGCGCTGCAACAGTCGCGGTTGCAACACCGTGCTGACCGGCACCGGTCTCGGCAATAATCCGGGTCTTGCCCATATGTTTGGCCAGCAAAGCCTGACCAACAGCATGGTTGATTTTATGGGCACCGGTATGGTTCAGATCTTCCCGCTTGAGATAGATGCGGGCACCACCCAGTGCCTCAGACCAGCGTTCAGCAAAGTACAATGGTGAAGGACGACCCACATAGTGCTGCAGATCGCGGTCAAAATCTGCCTGAAAACCGGGGCTTCGCCACAGTTTCTCGAAATTGTCTTCCAACTCCTGCAGCGCACCCATCAGGGTTTCTGCAGCATAGCGACCACCAAACGGACCGAAATAACCTTCGAGATCCGGGGTATTAAGCCAGGGCTTGCTGTCGTCGCCCTGGTTCATTAATGCACTGTTTTTTGAGCCATCTATTGAGCTATCAATCGTATCGTTCAAACGAACTTCACTCTCTTTGGTATTACGCACTTTGCTGTCACGCATGTTATCCGGCATTGAGCACCTCGTTTACAAATGCCGTGATTTTCGTTTCGTCCTTGATTCCCTTGCTCTGCTCGACGCCACCACTGACATCCACTGCCCAGGGTTTTACCTGCTCGATGGCATCCGCCACATTACCGGCATTCAGGCCACCCGCCAGAACCACGGGCATACCCAGATCTTCCGGTATCAGTTGCCAGTCAAAACTCTCGCCGGTTCCTCCGGGTAAAGCCGGATGGTAAGTATCAAGCAGCAGCGCTGAAGCCTGTCCGTATCTTTCTGCTTCAGCTCTCAGGTCGGTTTCAGGTCTAACCCGGATGGCCTTCATCCAGGGTTTGCCGAAACCGGCACAGGCTTCCGGTGTTTCATCACCGTGAAATTGCAGTATATCCAGCGGGACCTGCTGCAACACCTGTCTGATTTCCTTTTCTGTTGCATTCACAAACAGGCCGACGGTCGTGACAAACGGTGGCAGCTGTTCAGCAATTCGCCTTGCCTGCTCCGGATCGACATAACGCGGCCCGGCCGGTTGCCAGAAGACAAATCCGATCGCATCAACACCGGCAGCGGCTGCAGCAAGACCGTCTTCTATACGGGTAATTCCACAAACTTTAGTGCGTACCCGGCCTATCATCCGCGAACTCCTGCATCAGAAAAAGAAAAAGATGGTAACAATTAGTTGCCGGGCGTATCCAGTAGCGGACTGATAAACATTGGTCCCGGCATCAGTTCCGGCAGTTCAAACTGCTCCGGATAGCCTACCTGGGCAAAGTACAACCCCCATGGTGGCGCAGTTACACCGCCTTTGGCGCGGTCGCGGGCATCCAGTACTTCCTTTGCCCAGACCGGTTCACGCTTGCCACAACCAATGGTCATCAGTACCCCGGCAATGTTACGAATCATATGATGCAGGAAGGCATTGGCCTTTACATCAATGACAATCATCTCGCCATAACGGTTCACATTCAGATGCATGATATGACGAACGGGGTTCTTGGCCTGACACTGTACCGCCCGATAGGAGGTAAAGTCATGCTGGCCTTCCAGGTATTTCGCCGCTTGCTGCATTCTGCTGACATCCAGTGGCCGGTGATTCCAGGTAACACCTTTGGCCAGGTGGGCCGGTCGGATCGGACCGTTATAAATCACATAGCGATAACGACGCCACTGGGCTGAGAAACGGGCATGAAATTCAGGATCTACCGGTTTTACCCAGCGCAGGGCAATACTGTCCGGCAGTTTGGTATTGCCGCCAAAGCACCAGCCGCGCATCGGCCGAATGGAAGGGGTATCAAAATGAATAATCTGGTTGCTGCCATGCACACCGGCGTCGGTGCGACCGGCACAAACCACACTGACCGGGTGGTCAGCAACAATACTCAGCGCCTTCTCGACTTCAGCCTGAATCGTGGGAAGGCCGGATTTGAGTGACTGCCAGCCATGGTAACGGGCGCCATCATATTCAACACAGGCCGCCAGACGCTGAACTGGCGCGGACGAATCCTCATGGCTGTTTACTGCTGTATCACTCTTGGAGGTCATTGGGGAACATCACTGCTTTGGAAATCATACCCTGAAAAAACAAAACCTTCGGCCCGCAGGAGTCGAAGGTTCGGAGTTTTCATCTTATCAGGCTGGAAACGTGTTTTATAGCAGTGATATTTGCCGGAATATAGGGAGCGTTAACTATCAAGTCGGGTCAGCAGATCACGGGCTTCTTTCTGCTGCGCTTCATCACCTTCCTGCAACACTTCGCCCAGTATCTCCTTGGCACCTTCAGCATCGCCCATATCCATATAAGCCCGGGCCAGGTCGAGTTTTGTGGCAGCCTCGTCAGTACCGGCCAGGAACTGGAAGTCATCGCCCGCTTCCTCCTGATCCAGTGCCAGCTCGGCATCATCGGCTTCAAAGGTTGGCAGCTCGTCATCAAGGTTCAGCCCATCGGCAGCCGGTGCGTTAACAAGATCTTCATCCAGCTCCAGTGACAGCTCATCCAGTTCACTGGTGTTATCGCCAAAGCCTTGGTTGTCAGCCGGAGTTGATCCGGTACCATCAATTTCGTCGGATAACTGGTCCAGATCATGATTCAGCTGATCCAGATCGACATCCAGATTCAGGTCATCCAGGCTGGCATCATCACCTGAGGCCAGTGCAGCTTCATCCAGCTCCAGATCATCCAGCCCTTGAAGCGCCTCCAGGTCATCCAGCTGATCAGCTGCGTTATCTGGAGTTTCTGGCGTCAGTTCATCATCCAGTGACAGGTCCAGATCCAGATCGAGGTCTTCCATCTCCATCGAATCCAGTGTGATATCGAAATCATCACTGTTGCCCGCAGCGGCCTGATCCTGCTCCGGCACTGCCGATGGCATCTCTTCCATCTCACTGATTGATGCCGCAGGCTGTTCGTCAGGTACGACTTCGGTTTCAACGGGCTCCGGGGACGGCTCTTCCAGCTCTGTAAGAGGGTCAGACAAAGGTGGATCGGCTTCCGCTTCAAGACTGTCTACATCGAGCTCCAGATCTTCAAAGCTCAAGTCCAGATCATCCAGTTCATCAGCAGGTGCTGTTGCATCTGATTCAACAGAAGCTGCTTGCTCACTACCTGAAGATTCACCCGCATCCAGATCCAGCTCGATATCGGCCAGATCTTCTTCACTCAGAGCAAATTCGGTGTCTGCCGAGATATCACCTGTTCCTGCTGCCAGGCCCTCAGGGAAATGGCCCCGCAGTTCATCGGCTTTGGCCAGCGCCGCTTCATCACCCAGAGCTTTCAGTTCATTGAGCTGGGTTTCAAACTTCTCGGTTTCACCACCCTGTGCATAAACCTGCATCAGTTTCAGTCGCAGATCACTGCGATCCGGTTCCTGCCCGATCGCTTCCAGCAGCAGGTTGGATGCCTGTGGTAGTCGACCGTAGGCAAGATAGATATCTGCTTCACTAAGGACATCATCGGTTTGCTGTTCAACTGTTTCTTCTTCTGTTTCTTCAGCAGTGTCAGCCTCAGGCTCTGCTACCGTTTCCTGCTTAACCGGTGCCGGTTTGGCAGCATTTTTCTGTTGCAGTCCGGTTTCAGCTACCTGGGGTGTATCAGGCAAGTCAGCAAACAGGGGCACCGGTGCATTTTCATCCTCTTCTTCAAGAGGTTTGGCGTCATCCTGTTTTTTACCGAACGAGAATAATGCCGCCAGTGCACCCAGGCTTATGCCAGTATTCAGCTTTTCCCTGAATCCTTTTATGCCATCGAGGAAAGATTTTTTACCGGCTTTTTCTGACGCGGGTTCAGCATCGCTGTCAGCTCCGGTTTCAGCTGCCTCTGCTGCAACCTTCTTATCTTTTTTCTTGCTGCCTTTGTCCTTCTTCGCTTTAACGGGGGTTTCTGCCGCATTCTTGCGATTCCGGTACACCAGCATGCCAACCAGAGCCAGCAGCAATGCACCCAGCCCGCCGAGATAAAGCGGATTGGAGAGTGGCCCCTCATCAACATAAACCGGTTCGTCGTAATTCACCTGAGGCCGCGGTTTGGGCTTCGGCTTGGGCTTTGGACCGGGAGCTGTTTCTGGTTGTTGGGTCTGAGCATTATTCGCTGGAGCAGCTTCAGGGACAGACTGATAGTTGTAATCGATTTCCTGCTTTGGTTTTGCAGCAGGAGCAGTTTGAGTTTGCTGAGGGACATTACCGGTTGCGGCCACTGGCTGCCCCTTACGGGCCTCTGCCAGCATTTTATCCCGCTTGGCCAGTTCGGACTGCAGCATGGCCAGCTGTTCATCTTTCAGGCTGATCAGTTTTTCCAGCGTTTTGATCTGGGTATCAAGATCAGTAAGACGGCTGGTCAGATCTTCATTTTCATCCGCCAGTCGATCCATGCGTTCCATTGCCATGGTCAACCGGTTTTCCAGATCACTGTTATTCCGGCGTGAGCCGGCAGTAGCGCCGGTATTATTTTCAACGCCACCTTGTCCCAGCTCTTCATCAACGGCGTTAACAATCTTCAGCTGACTTTCAGGCGTTGCCAAAGTTGAAGGCGCCGCTTCAGGACGGCTGCGAGGAGTAGCATCAATTTGCTGGGATTTGCCCTGCCACTGGTCGTTCTGGCGGGAAATAGCCTGGCGTGCATCCCCCTGACGCACGGCAAGAATTTCATCCTTACTCGGCAGACGCAAAACTTGGCCTTTCATCAGGCGATTGATATTGCCATTCATAAACGCACGGGGATTTGCCCGCTGGATGGCCACCATGGTTTGCTGCAAATTTACGCTGTTATCGGGGCGGATCCGGTTGGCAATATTCCACAGACTGTCATTCGGCCCGACCCGGTAATAATTGGATGACAGCGGCTTGGCGACAGCACCACTTGCCGGCTGTGGTTGTCGGTAAATCTTACCTTCTTGTTGGCGGGCATTGCCAGGAGGCGGTGTTGGTGCCGGATAGGGAGAATTTGACTGAGGTCTGGAAGCATTGGGTGACGGCACAGCAGCAACCGGTGCGCCTGGAACCGGCACGTTGACCGGTGCAGCACGGTCGCCACCAAACACCGGTGGATCCACCAGCAGGGTATATTCCCTCAGCAGGCGTCCCCGGGGCCAGTGCACCTCAACCAGAAAGTTGATAAAAGGTTCCTGTACCGCACGCTCGCTGGTGATACGGATATAAGCGGTACCGTCAGGACGGACAATGGATCGAAACTTGAGACCAGAAAGGAAGAACGGACGCTCCACCCCGGCCCTGCGGAAATCTTCCCGGGTTGCCAGGTTAGGCAGGATTTCATTGCTCGACAGGTTTCTGACCTGGACCAGTTCAATCTCGGCATCGAGCGGCTGATTCAGCGCCGACTTCAGCCGGATCTCGCCCAGTCCGAGCGCATTGGCGTAGTTAACCGCCCCTGCTATGGTCATGGCCACGACAAGCTTGCGTAGCATAGTTTCAATCCTTTTATGGTCCCGACAGCGGAAGGCATCAGCATCCCGCTGTCGCCTGCGCAGCTTTCGCCTGTACTGCCCTTGGTTACCGGATCCCGGTTGCCAGTACAACTTCAAGCTCGCTGCAGGGTATCACCTCAAGGTATCACTTCGATAATACAGCTATCAACAGTTCAGCCAGCTGGACACTGTTCAAAGCCGCGCCCTTTCTGACATTATCAGCCACAACCCACAGGCTGAGCCCTTTATCTGTGTTCAGATCCTGGCGGATACGGCCTACATAGACATCGTCCTGGCCAGAAGCATCACCTACTGCTGTAGGGTATTCACCGTCTTCCCGGCCATCCAGAACCGTTACCCCCGGTGCCTCTGCCAGCAGCTCGCGAGCACGCTCGGCAGTAATGCTGTCACGGGTCTCGATATGCACGGCTTCAGAGTGTCCGAAGAACACCGGAACCCGCACACAGGTCGGGTTAACTTGTATATCGGCATCTTCGAGGATTTTTTTGGTCTCCCACACCATTTTCATCTCTTCACGGGTGTAACCGTTATCTTCAAAGCTGTCGATATGGGGGATAGCATTGAAAGCGATCTGCTTGGTAAACACCTCGGATTCTGCCGGCCGGCCGTTCAGCAGCTTGCTCATCTGCCCCGCCAGCTCGCTGATACCGGCCTTGCCGGCACCACTGACCGCCTGATAGGTGGCGACATTAATTTTGGTAATGCCCACTGCATCATAGATCGGCTTTAGTGCTACCAGCATTTGGATAGTGGAGCAGTTGGGGTTGGCAATAATATTGCGCTTGCTGTAAGTGGCCATGGCTTCCGGGTTGACTTCGGGCACCACCAGCGGGATATCTTCGTCGTAACGGAAGCAGGAGGTATTGTCGATCACCACACAGCCGGCAGCCGCGGCTTTCGGCGCATATTCGGCGGAAACATCGCCACCGGCGGAGAACAGGGCGATATCGGCTTCGCTGAAATCAAACTCGGCCAGATTCTCTACCTTGATATGGCGATTGTTATACATCACCGAATCACCGGCAGAGCGCTCACTGGCCAGGGCAAACACCTGTTTAACGGGCAGTTTACGCTGGGCCATGATGTCCAGCATCGCTTCACCAACCGCACCCGTGGCACCGACAACGGCAATATTGAACTGGGTCTTACTCATTGAACTGTAAATATCCTTGATAACGCTTGATAGCTCTTGATAGTAGAGGCAATGTGACGGGGCGCGCACTCTAACGCCCCGCAACAGTAACAGCAACCTTTTCCATAGACAGAACGGCTGCCAGCACCTATATCTTCAACAGTCCAGTGTGAATGACGGAAGCTGAAAGTGCCAGCGCCCAGACCTGAAATCAGAGCCACGCCCCCTTGTTCAAGAACTACCAACCGAGAGTTCGTCCGGGCCCTGATCAAAATACCTTTATGTACTTTCCTTTTATCTGCCAGTTTGCCAGCAAATGCCGGCTACCCTGCCCCGACGCATAAAGTCGCTGCGCCGGAGATGCAGGGAACATCCTCTGAAAATATTCAGGTGACAGAAGCCCCGTCCGATTACCACAAACTGGAAAGCATGTCGGTTGAAGATATTCTGCAAAGTATTAATCGTGAAGATATCAAAATGACGACAGCTGTCGCCAGCCAGCTACCAGTTATTCAGCAACTTGCTCTACAGGTTACTGATCAACTGCAACAGGGACGACGACTGTTTTATATTGGTGCAGGCACCAGCGGACGGTTATCGGTGATGACAGTATCCAATTATTACCGTGGCTCACCCTCTTCCCGCGCACCGGTTAATGCCCTGATTGCCGGTGGGGATTACGCCATTACCCGTTCGCGGGAAGAAGCCGAAGATAGCGCTCAGGCTGGCTGGAACGAGCTGTCACTACTGGGTATTCAAAAAGGAGATTACCTTGTTGGCGTATCAGCATCCGGAAGTACACCCTATGTTCTGAACGCGCTGCAGCAGGCTCGACAAAATGGTGTTGTTACCGCCAGCATTGTCTGTAATCCCGGCTCGGGAATGGCTGCTCATAGTAACCATTGTGTCGAGGTCATTACAGGGCCTGAAATTATCAGCGGCAGCACCCGAATGAAAGCCGGTTCGGCCCAACACCAGGTGCTTAATATGCTGACCAGTCCGGCCCTGCAGCTGGCCAGGTTGCAAACAGATACAGCCATCAAACCTGTTGATTCCGAAGCAACGCTGAATCAGCGCGTGCTATCCATTCAGCAATCCTGTGCTCGGGTTCCGGAGTGTGTATCAGCCTCCATTCCCCGGCTTACCAAGCTGACGACAGAGGTTACCGAAACCCTGAAAAACGGTGGTCGGGTATTTTATATAGAAACCCGAAGCAGTGGCGGTTGGGGTATGCTGGATGCTTCCGAACTGCTGCCAACCTACAGCTTCGAAAATGTTATTCCGGTTATTGCCGGTGGTGCCACTTCCGTCCGCGAAGGCTCGCCGGAGGCAGCCGAAACCAGCCTTGAACAATGCTGGGAAGATTTACAACAGCATAATCCGGTACCCGGAGATTTTGTGCTTGCCATTGCTTCGACCAGACCATCTCCCTATGTAATTGGCGGACTGGAAGCTGCCTGGAGCCGCCATATCAATACCGGCTGTATTGTCTGTCGCAAGGGCACAGCACTCAGCCAGTATGCCGACAGCCCGGTTGAAATCGAGCTGGAAGATCTGGACGACGCTGAATTGGAAACCATTACCAGCGGCACTGCACAAAAGCTGGCGCTGAATATGGTATCAACCACCGCCATGATTCAACTGGGCAGGGTCAAGGGGGACAGTATGATGTATATGAATATGCAGGGTAGCCAGAAGTTACGTCGCCGAGGTGCCCGGATTCTGATGTCCAATGGTGTGCCGGAAGCAGATGCTACCGAACTGGCTAGCCAGCATCCAACACCGCAGAGCGCACTGGAAACCTGGCAGCGCACTCATACGGCATTGTAATGCTTAAACAATCTCAACAGTGGCTACGGATTAACGGAAGTAATCCTGAAGCTTCTGTTCCCATTCCGGACTGTTTCGCACTTTCAACAGTGCCCGGTTAATCGATTCCAGCAGCGGATTGTCCTCACTGAGGGCAACACCATAGTTCTGGCGTTCAAATTGATAAGGCAGCACTGACAGCTTTTTATATTGCCCTGGTTGGGTCTCATGCTTGAGGGTATATTTCAGCAGTGCACCGTCACCGATAGCGGCTGCAATAGTGCCATTCTCCAGATCAGCCAGCATGGTCTCCAGATCTTCATAGGCATGGTAGGCGATCTTTTTACCTTCCAGATAACGGGAAGATGTTGAATCTGCCACAGCACCCACCTCAACCTTGGTCAGATCCTGTGGCCCCTTGATCTGGGAACGCAGGTGGTCAATGGTCAGCACGGTTGCCAGACCCGCCGTAATACTGGCAATAAAGAAGGTACTGAAAACAGCAAAGACCGCTGCCATTACCCGTGCAGTCAGGGTTTTGAATTCGTAATAGTGAACCGGCCCTTTAACAATAAACAGCAGGCCCAGAATAAAACCTTCCACCATTCGACTGGGCAGGGTTTTCATGGCATAGAGTTTATCGTTAACCCGGTGTTCCAGAGAAAACAGAATCCCGCCGACAATGGCTGCACCCAGAAGTACGATACCGACAGCTATCAGCAATTTGGCATCGGTCAGAATACCTTTCAGGACACCCAGAAACCCCTGCTGCTTAACCGCAATCGCCAGATTGGTTTCGTAATAGGAGTGGGAGAAATCGACTAACTCTTCGCGTTCAGGGGTAATGGAAGGACATGATATTCCGATTGCATCCTGCCCCTGTGCTACATGCTCCAACATCCCCTTCATGGTCTTTTTGGGATCCAGCTGATAATCAATATTCAGCTGATCTGCAATCTGCTCCCACAGGAAGACACTGACGCCATCCAGTTTGCCGTTTTTT
This sequence comes from Spongorhabdus nitratireducens, assembly GCA_947387575.1. GTDB lineage: Bacteria > Pseudomonadota > Gammaproteobacteria > Pseudomonadales > Endozoicomonadaceae > CANDOC01. Next base: position 308,558 of record CANDOC010000005.1, on the reverse strand, counting down.
TCCATTACAAACGGCGGGCACATAACCGTCGCCACCTTGACCGGTTCAGCAATGGCTTTTGAAAAGGAAACTAACATCAACAGCGCTGCTATCAACAGGCTAAAAGAAAATCTCCGGGTGACACGTTCCTGTGTTGTCATACTAACAATCCATTCCCTGGTTGTTTTTAGTTCGTTTAAGTTCTACGCCCTTGAATACAGAATAACCCAAACCGAAGCCTTGTAACGGCTTTTATATCGGCGATTCAACAGCTTTCCTCATCACCCCTGTATGCCTTGACCATGCACCTTCTGCCGGGCTGTCAGCAATCAGGTTGACCGGAAAAAAGTAGGCATGGGGATAACCCGCCAGTCTGCCGAAAACTTCACCGGCAACGCCGGTATAGCTGAACGTTGCTTCTTCCCTGAGGCTACCCGGATTACCGGATGGTATCCGTTTTTGCAGCCATGAGGTTTCGGCCGGCATCATCTCGATCACTTCATATTCACTGCCATGGTGATCATAGTCCCAGGCCGAAAAATGTATTCGCCGATCCCTTACCCGATAGGTTCGCAGCACATCCAGCAAATAACACAGGCAAGGCCTGGCTCCGGGTGCCGAAGCAACGGCACCTACGCCAAACGAAGTGAACTGTCCTTCATCAAAATAAGCCGGCCCCAACAAAGTACCCATGGCGGCTTGCAGCTCTCCGAGCGGAGAATGCAGCCGAATATCAACATCCAGATAAACGCCGCCCACCAGATACAGAATCAGAAACCGCAGAATATCACTGGCACTGGCAAAGTTGGGAAATACCCCCTGTGATTCTCTCGCCACTATACCTGCCAGCCAGGGCATCAGATTTTCACCCTGACGGTTTCGGATTCGGAACGCTTCGACCTCACTGATGCGGTGAATATGAGTGCGACCGGATGCACCGGATATCGCCAATTTGTCAGACAGGTCAGTAAAGTCGGAATAGACCCCGGCGTTATTACACCAGAGAAATATCTGGTAATCCGGATTAGCCGCCATGATTTTCAGCATATTATTCAAGTGGTGACGGGGAAGCTTGCCGCCCAGCCAGATCCAGTGCAGGTATTTGGGAATGGCATACATAACCCGTCACGACCTTCAAAGACGCAGAATATTAATTTATGACACTGACAGCTGTTTCGCTGGTGCTGATATCCGCCTTTATGCATGCCGGATGGAATTATCTGGGCAAGCGCACCGAGCCATCTCCGGCAGCTTTCACGATTTCAATCTGTGGCGGCTGCATCCTGATTGTTCCCCTGCTGTTGTTTTTCACTGCAGAGATTAAATCGATTCCCGCCGGGATCTGGCTGTTACTGGTTTTCAGCAGTCTGTGTCAGGCGATTTATTACTACTTTCTCAGCCTCGCTTACCGCGAAGAGGATATGTCTATTATGTATCCCTTTGCCCGGGCCGTACCGGTATTGCTGGTGCCGCCACTGGTATGGTTGCTGGGCCAGGGCGTTTCGCTGTCGGCGTTACACTGGCAGGGAATGGGGTTGATTGTGGCTGGTTGCCTGTTACTGCCAATGCAAAGTTTCGGCGAGCTGCCACTGTGTCATAGTAAGCGGACAGGCATAGTGTTTGCACTGTTGGCCGCCTTGGGAACAGCCGGGTATTCCATTATTGATCATACCGCGCTGGAGCAGCTGAGAAACCAGTTCGCAACAATAGTCGCAACAACATCCGCACCCTTTGTTGCGGCTACCGTCTATATCATCCTGCAAGCCTGTGGTTCGGCTTGCTGGCTATTGATTTTTGTTCTGCCCCAGCCCTCCGAACGACAACAAATAACGGTTCTATGGCATGAACATGCCAGCTCCCTGATTACAACGGGTTTGATTGTCTATCTGACTTACGGACTGGTCTTGGCAGCGATGAGTTTTACGGAAGATGTCAGCTATATCGTGGCACTGCGGCAGGCGAGTATCCCCCTGGGGGCTCTGTTGGGCGTGATATTACTGAAGGAAAGATCCTGTCTGCCCAAATGGGTCGGGGTATTACTTACCGTCACCGGCTTGGTACTGGTCAGTCTTTAATAAGAGACAAGGCTGCAAATGGCAGCCTTGTCTTAAGCTCAAATCCAGCGTTCGCTTACTTCTCCAGCAGGATTCTCAGCATCCGTCGCAGCGGCTCGGCAGCACCCCACAACAGCTGGTCGCCGACAGTAAAGGCAGACAGATAATCCGGCCCCATATTCATCTTGCGCAACCGACCTACGGGAATATTCAGGGTTCCGGTGACCACGGCCGGGCTGAGTTTAGCCATGGAGTCTTCCCTGCTATTGGGAACCAGCTCAACCCAGTCGTTGGCACCAGCAATCAGTGATTCGATATCAGCCATGGGAACATCGCGGGTCAGTTTCAGGGTCAGTGCCTGGGAGTGACAGCGCATGGCGCCGACCCGGACACAGATACCATCAACCGGTACCCGTTGTTCGTTGCCCAGAATCTTGTTGGTTTCCACCTGGGCTTTCCACTCTTCCCGGCTCTGGCCATTTTCCAGCTGGCTGTCGATATAGGGAATCAGGCTACCCGCCAGAGGAACCCCAAAGGCATCAACCGGCAAATCATTACGAATAGTCGCTGCCACCTTGCGATCGATTTCCAGAATCGCACTGGCCGGATCCGCCAGCTCACCGGCTACAGCATCACGAATGGAACCCATCTGGTTCAGCAGCTCCCGCATATTACGAGCACCGGCACCACTGGCCGCCTGATAGGTCATGGCACTGGTCCATTCCACCAAGCCTTCCCGGAACAGTCCGCCCATCGCCATCAGCATCAGACTGACGGTACAGTTGCCACCGACAAAGTTTTTAACACCGGTATCCAGCGCCTGACGAATCCCGTCACCATTGACCGGATCCAGCACAATCACACTGTCATCCGCCATCCGCAGCTTGGAAGCAGCATCAATCCAGTAGCCCTGCCAGCCGGATTCACGCAGCTTGGGGAACACATCACCGGTGTAGTCACCACCCTGACAGGAGATGATGACATCCATCTGTTTCAGCTGGTCAATATCATAAGCACTGATCAGTGGCGTTGAACTGCCATTAACTTCAGGACCCGGCTGTCCCGCCTGAGAGGTGGTAAAGAATACCGGTTCCACCAGAGCAAAATCGCCTTCTTCTCGCATGCGCTGCATCAGTACCGAGCCGACCATGCCCCGCCAGCCGATCATCCCCAAGGTCATTGCCATACTACACTCCTGTTATATTCTTGCGCCTGTTCCAGCACTTTTTGAAATCTGCTGCATTATTGTCCGGGGTTTGTTTTATTGCCTCAGGACAATAGGCCTGCAATTAATTCTCAATTTCCAATACACAAAGCCGAATGTTACGGTATTATCATAGGCACGTAAGCATAAACCGAAACAGGAGCCTAGGACGATGTCCCTGTTAAAACGACTCTCCCGATGGATCAGCCGCCGCATGCAGGAATCTTTGGCCATGCTCGAGTCTGTTTGGCAAATGCTGGCGGAGTGGGTTAACCCTGCTCTGCGCGAACCCGAGTACGTCAGGATTCCTGTAGAGGAGCATCCTCCACGGCAGCGGCCCCGTCGCCATTAATTACGCTGTCATCAACCGCAAAGCCAGCCCTTAACCGGCTGGCTTTTTCTTTTCCGTTCAGCCCGCGATAGCGGCAACCACCGCATCACCCATCTGCCGGGTATTAACCTGACGGCAACCTTCGGACATGATATCGCCGGTCCGCAGTTCCTGATCCAGCACCGAGCTGACGGCTGCTTCAATCGCATCTGCCGCTTCAGCTTCACCCAGGGAATAACGCAGCAACATGGCAACCGAGAGAATGGTGGCCAGCGGGTTGGCAATGTTCTGCCCGGCAATATCCGGGGCCGAGCCGTGCACCGGCTCATACATACCCTTGTTGTTTTCATCCAGCGAAGCTGAAGGCAGCATGCCGATAGAACCGGTCAGCATGGCAGCACAGTCGGACAGAATATCGCCAAACATATTGCCGGTAACCATCACATCGAACTGTTTCGGAGCTCGCACCAGCTGCATTGCCGCATTGTCTACATAGAGATGGCTCAGCTCGACATCCGGATATTCTTTGGCCAGTTCTTCGATCACTTCACGCCACAGTACGGTGACTTCCAGCACATTGGCCTTGTCGACCGAGCACAGCCGACCACCGCGTTTCCGTGCTGCTTCAAAAGCGGCGCGGCCGATGCGGCGGATTTCACTTTCACGGTAAACGTAAGTGTTGAAACCCTCTTTCTCGCCATTCTCGAGAGCACGCACACCGCGGGGCTCACCAAAATAGATGCCGCCGGTCAGTTCGCGGATAATCAGAATATCCAGTCCACTCACAACTTCAGGCTTCAGAGTGGAAGCTTCTGCCAGCTGCGGATAGAGGATGGCCGGACGCAGGTTGGCAAACAGGTTTAATCCGGCTCGTAAACCGAGCAGACCTTTTTCCGGACGACGGGCCATTTCCAGATGATCCCACTTGGGACCACCCACAGCGCCCAACAGAATGGCATCCGCAGCCCGGGCTTTCTCCATGGTTTCAACCGGCAACGGACAACCATGCTCTTCAATAGCCGAGCCGCCGACTAACCCGTAGTCCACTTCAATATCGAGATCGAACTTAGCTTTGACTGCATCCAGTACCCGAATCGCTTCAGTGGTAATTTCCGGACCGATACCATCACCGGGAAGAACCAGAACCTTGCTCATAGCGTGACATCCTGCATGTTTATTGCCGCGCCGAATTCTGTTTCAGGAATCCGGCATAACGGTCAGTATTATTTTCAGTGCTGAAATAACCAGGGGCAGCGTTGCTGATGCTGCTGCTCAAACGCCTGAATGGCATCTTCGGCCTGCAATGTAAGCCCGATATCATCCAGCCCTTCCAGCAGGCAGTGGCGCCGGAAAGGGTCAATCTCAAATGGAATCACCCGCCCCTTGGAGGTTTTAACGACCTGCTGCTGCAGATCAACGGTCAGGTGATAGCCTTCATCGGCAGCACATTCAGCAAACAGCTGATCAACAATTTTTTCTTCCAGAACAACAGGTAACAAGCCGTTCTTGAAGCAGTTGTTAAAGAAAATATCCGCAAAGCTGGGAGCGATAACGCAGCGGAAACCATAATCATCCAGTGCCCAGGGCGCATGTTCTCTACTTGAGCCACAGCCAAAGTTTTCCCGGGCCAGCAAAACGGAAGCACCTTCATAACGGGGCTGATTCAGCACAAATTCAGTATTCAATGGACGACCACTGCAATCCTGATCCGGTTGACCTTCATCCAGATAACGCAACTCATCAAACAGGTTCTTGCCAAATCCGGTGCGCTTGATGGATTTCAGAAACTGCTTGGGAATAATCAGGTCGGTATCGACATTGGCCCGATCCATTGGCGCGACAATGCCACTGTGTACGGTAAATGCCTTCATGCCCCGGCTCCTTCAAATTCCCGAATATCAACAAAATGTCCTGCAATCGCCGCCGCTGCCGCCATGGCCGGGCTGACCAGATGAGTCCGGCCACCGAAACCCTGACGTCCCTCAAAGTTACGGTTTGAAGTCGAGGCACAGTGTTCGCCCTGCCCCAGTTTGTCGGCATTCATAGCCAGACACATGGAGCAGCCCGGCTCACGCCATTCCAGTCCGGCATCGGTAAAGATCTTATCCAGTCCTTCTGCTTCAGCTTGGGCCTTGACCAGACCTGAACCGGGAACCACCAGCGCCTGCTTCAGCACAGAAGACACCTTGTGCCCCTTCACCACTGCCGCAGCTTCACGCAGATCCTCGATTCGGGAGTTGGTGCAGGAGCCGATAAAGACCCGGTCCAGCTGAATATCCGTCAGCTTCATGCCGGCTTCGAGCCCCATATAATCGAGCGCCCGCTGGATACTGCCAGCCTTCACACCATCATTTTCCTGCTGCGGATCAGGTACCAGACCATTTACCGGAGCCACCATTTCCGGTGAGGTACCCCAGGTAATCTGGGGCTGAATATCTTCAGCTTTTAACACCACTTCGTGATCAAACACGGCATCATCATCAGAGACCAGTGTCTGCCACCAGCTGACAGCCTGTTCCCACTGTTTGCCTTTTGGCGCAAAGGGACGGCCTTCAACATAGTTAAGAGTTTTGTTGTCCACAGCGACCAGACCAACCCGGGCACCACCCTCGATGGCCATATTGCACAGGGTCATTCGACCTTCCATTGACAGGGAACGGATGGCCGAGCCTGCAAATTCAATCGCACAACCGGTACCACCCGCCGTGCCGATTTCACCGATAATGGCGAGAATCACATCTTTGGCAGTAACGCCGGCACCCAGTTCGCCTTCAACGCTGACCCGCATGTTTTTCATTTTTTTGGCAACCAGACACTGAGTGGCCAAAACATGCTCCACTTCAGAGGTACCAATACCATGGGCCAATGCGCCAAATGCACCGTGAGTCGCAGTATGGGAGTCTCCACAGACAACGGTCATACCCGGCAGGGTTGAGCCCTGTTCCGGGCCAACAACGTGAACAATACCCTGCCGCTGATCCTGCATATCAAACTGCAGAACATTGAATTCCTTGCAGTTTTCATCAAGAGTCTGAACCTGGATTCGGGATACCGGGTCAACAATACCGTTGATACCTTCTTTCCGCTCATCCCGGGTGGTCGGCACATTATGATCCGGGGTGGCAACATTAGCTTCCAGCCGCCAGGGCTTGCGTCCGGTCAGCTTCAGGCCTTCGAACGCCTGCGGGGAGGTCACTTCATGCAGCAGATGACGATCGATATACAGCAGGGCAGAGCCGTCATCCCGCTCTTTAACCAGATGGGCATCCCAGAGTTTGTCGTAAAGGGTTTTACCTGCCATATCTCGTTTCCTTTAACCTGAACCTTGACCTGAACCTGATGTTATTTGACTTGTGCCTGGTTGAAATCGTGCCCGTACTTTCAGGATCTACTGAACTGATGTACGTACTTTCCGCTCATGGCTGAGTGCATCGTAATAGAGCGTGAAGAATAACTCAAATTCATATATTTTATATTTGGAATGAATTTTAGGAATACTTTGATTTAGTGGATACTAACAGTCTTAACGCCTTTGTAGCCGTTGCCCGATCCGGCTCTTTTTCGCTTGCGGCAGAACAACTGCACCTGACCCAGCCCGCTATCAGCAAGCGTATCGCAGCGCTGGAATCCCAGCTGGATTGCAAGCTGTTTGACCGGTTCGGGCGTAAAATCACCCTGACTGAAGCGGGCCGGCTATTGCTGCCCAAAGCGCAACGGATTATGCAGGAATTGGCCGCCTGTCGCAGTGAACTGACCAATCTGTCAGAACAGGTGCGCGGCAGTCTGACACTGGCCACCAGCCACCATATCGGACTGCACCGCCTGCCCGAGCCACTGCGTCACTTTACTCAGGCTCACCCCCAGGTGCAGTTGGACATCCAATTTCTGGATTCGGAAAAAGCCTGCGAAGCCGTGATTGCCGGTGATATTGAATTGGCAGTGATTACGCTCTCTCCTGATTCATCCACCCAACTGGTAAGCAAATCACTGTGGCGGGATAACCTGTGCTTTGTTACCTCACAGGAACATCCTCTTGCGGAAAAAGAGCAGGTGTCGCTGGCAGACCTGGCCGATCATCCGGCAGTCTTTCCGGGAACCCATACGTTCACCCACCACTTTGTGCGCCAGTTATTTGAACAGCAGCAACAGTCATTTCAGGTTGCGATGTACACCAACTACCTGGAAACCATTCGCATGCTGGTCGGACTGGGACGCTACTGGAGTGTATTGCCTGAGACCATGATCGAGTCGTCGCTGGTGAAGTTACCCATTGCAGAAGGAGCAGACCTGCATCGAATGCTGGGCTATATTCATCATCGAAACCGTACCCTGAGCCGCGCTGCTCAGGCCTTTATTGAACTGTTGGAAGGAACTGGCTGACAGGCTGCAGGTCTGTTCTTACTGAAAAGGACTGAACAGACAATGACTAAACTTCGCTGGTATCACCCTTGGCTACTGCTTGCCCGACTACTGCATTACCTGCCCGGCCCGGTGCTCAATGTTTTTATCGGGTTTACCGGCAAGGTACTTGATCTGGTTTTATATAAAACTGCCCGGCAAGGACTTGCACTGGCCTTCCCGGCCAAATCACCTGCCGAGCGCAGCAGAATTGCTTCCCGCGCTGCCCGAAATATGATTGCCGGTGCTATCTCGATTGTCCGCCTGAACAGAATGAAGTTCACACTGGAAAATAAGGACGTTATTCAACAGTGTTACGATCCTGACCACGGACTACTGATTGCTTCATTGCATATGGGACCTCCGGAAGCCGCAGCACTGCAACTGCAACAACTTGGGTATCCGGTTGCAGTACTGATCGGGGCAGGAAAAAGGAGTCCCCGCTTTAATGCCTTTGGTCGTCATATTCTGGGCTGGTATGGGTTACAGCCGCTCTTGCGTGGCAATCCGTTGCTGTTAATGAAAAGCCTGCGACAGGGACACTGCATTACCTTTCACAATGATATGCGAGCCAGGGATGCTGAAGTAGATTTCTTCGGTCGCAAGGTGCGGGCGCCGGCCAGTGTGATCAGTCTGGCACTGGCGCAGCAGCAACCCTTGCTGTTTCACTATGCCACGCCAAATGGCAAAAACAGCTGGAAGCTGCACTTTGAAGCGTTTGAGCTTGAATCAACCGATGACCGCGATCATGATACTCAACAAAATCTGCAGCGACTGATGGATCGGATGGAATCAGTGATTCGGAAGTATCCCGAACACTGGATCTGGCACTATGACCGTTTCAGTCTGAAAAAACTGGCTCGAAAAAACCGCCACTGAATCACGACAAAACCCCATTCCGCAACAAACGGGAATCAGTGATAATCCTTCGCCATGAATAATGCTGACTCCCAACCCTTTATTGCCCCGCCCTGCCATGAATCTTTGCAGGAAATTTATCGTGATGACCAAATTGTTGTCGTTAACAAGCCCGCCGGTTTACTGAGTGTGCCGGGGCGTCATGAAGCCAACCGTGACTCCGTTCTCAGCCGGTTACAGCAAATTGAACTGGAAACGCGTGTTGTACACCGACTGGATATGGCCACTTCCGGATTGATGATCCTGGGACTGAATGCAGACAGTCACCGCCATCTGAGCCGCCAGTTTCAGGACCGTAAAGTCAGTAAGGAATATACTGCCGATATCTGGGGACACCCTGAGCAACAGCAAGGTGAAATCAAATTACCATTACGTTGTGACTGGCCCAACCGGCCAAAGCAAATGGTTGACTTTGAGCTGGGCAAATCAGCCCATACCCGATTCAGGGTAATCAGCCATACCGGGAACTCAACCCGGGTCAGTCTGGAGCCGGTGACCGGCCGTTCACATCAGCTGCGGGTACATATGGCTGAAATGGGGCATCCGATTCTGGGCTGTCCTTTCTATGCTCACCCTGAAGCCTGTGCTGCTGCTAACAGGCTGCATCTTCATGCCACCTCCCTGAGCCTGACTCACCCGGTTACAGGGCAAGAGATAAACTTCAGCTGCCCGGCACCTTTTTGATTCGCAGATCAAAATCCTCTTAACTTGAAGTTAAGGGATTAAAACAACAAAGGCTTGCTGGCAAGTAATGGCGGATCACAGAGTGGGGGGAAGTCGCCCGGTCGGAGCGACTCCTGAATATGACCAAAAAACCAAGCCATCATTACGACGCAAGGTTAAAGCCTTTATTGCCAGGCAATTCAGGACGATCAGAAACTGGTTTCCGACCATAACCTTCGTCAAAAAGAAACAGCAGCCGCATTTTTTTGACTTCAGCGTACCGCCTGAATCTATTGGCATTCGTCAGCGGCGTGGCTTTGTTGTTCGCCCCAACCGGCAACATTTAGTCAGGGGGCCGGAACAACAAGGGCCGGGCCCCATTAACCCTGAAGCTGTTCCGATGCAGCGAGCGGTCACTGAAGCAGCTACAGGCTGTAGCCAGAACGGCTCAATTCCCGAGTCTCTCGTTACGACCTATCGCAATACCGTGGAATCAGTGGCTATTGGCGGAGATGAAATTTTCGCCTCATTTGGTGATGTGATTCGGGGGGCCCGTCAGGAAGTTCTGATTCAGACATTCTCCTGGGAGCCCAATTCTCCGGGGGTACAAAAGCATATCATTCCGGCCCTGCGCGCACTCCAGCGGGAAGCGCATCAGCATCCGGAACGGTTTCGCTTACCTCTGAAAATCAAGATTCTGGTAAATCAGGCCCGAGGCCCTGCTGCCAAATTTATGAAACGCAAGAAGGGTAACCGGGCGCCAACAATTGAAAATCTGCTTCCCGGATTCAAACCCGATCGCCGGTTACTGGATGTTCGCGGCGGAGTGCATGCCAACCTGCTGACTGATGGCCTCCACAGCAAGACAGTGGTTGCTGATGGATGTCGTGCGGCCATCACCGGTGCCAATATTCAGCGTCGTAATCATGCCGGTACTGAAGGACGGGGACTGGCAGCTTACGACACCGGTACTGTTGTCAGGGGCGAAGTTGGTATGGCGCTGCGCAGCGGCTTTATGCATAACTGGGTACGCGGTCTGGACGCACGGGATAAGCCAAACCGGCAGGTAAGATCACTCCGGTATCCACCGGATTTTTCCCGGGACCCGGAACTGACTGCGACACCCATTACCGTACTGACCCGCAAGGCCAATCCCAATATTGCCGAGCGTTCGATTGACTGCCCCCAGAGTCAGGGACTTCTCACTGCAATCAACGAAGTAGAAAAGCGAATCGCAATCCAGTCTCCCAACCTTAATAACACCGTACTGATCAAGGCGCTCGCGACAGCAGTTGAACGTGGGGTGAAAGTAGAGCTGCTGCTATCCAAACGGTTCAATGAGCAGCGGGAAAGTACTCTGGGTGCCGGTGGCACCAATGCCGAAGCTGTTTCCAAACTGTTTCAGCTGTGTGGTCACCCCAACCCCAATCTGGATATCCGCTGGTATGTACCTCCCGGCGATACCATGCCAGTAGAAGAGAACAAACCGGGAGGAGGCGCCAGCCATGCCAAGTTTGCCAGCTTTGATGATCATATGGTGGTCGTCGGCTCCGCCAATATGGATAACCAGAGCTGGTACTACGCCGATGAAACATCACTGGCCATTTCCGGCAAGGACAACACCTGTTATATCCGCGACCGTTTGTTCCAGCCCGCTTTTGACCGGAGTAAACCGGTCACCAATCCTTGAGACATATCAAAGCATTTACCTTCGCCAGAGGAGTAGGCTGCAATTTCAATAACAACAAGGCGAATCAGGGCATACCCTGATCAGCCTGATAATGAAAAACAATCGGGGGGAAACTATGGAAACATCAACACTGTTACTGCTGTTCTGTCTTGCTGCAGCGATTAACACCACTATTTGCCTGTGGCTTTATCGTAAATAATCTGAATCCGAAACGGGTTTGCTGACGTACAGACAGTAGTCGACTGTTAAATCTGACACGCCGGTAAAAAGAGCGTGGCTGTTACACAAGGAATTCCGTCTGTATGTCCTATTTTCTGCCGGTGGCGTCGATCGCCATACTTTTATTGTCGTTTTTTATTGCACGACCCAGTAATCAGTCCGAATCATTTTTTCACGGTAAAAGCTCAACCGGAAAAGCACCTACGTTGCTGACACTGGTATTGTCTCAAGTTACAACCTGGATATTTGCCCGCTCACTGCTGAACGCTGCCATTCTTGGTTACTACTATGGCCTGTGGGGCACACTGGCTTATGCAGCTTACTATCTGTCGTTTATTACCGGTGGCATGATTATCGACAGCCTGCGCTTCCGGCATGGATATGATTCAGTGCAGGCGTTTCTGAAAGACCGCTTCGGTGCAACCGGCACTCGTTGCTACAACTTTGTCATTGGTATCCGCCTTGTAAGCGAAGTCTTTGCCAACCTGCTGGTGATTGGCATTTTGTTCGGGGCTGCCGGCAGTCAGATTTATACCCTTGCAATTGTCGGTTTTGCCATTATCACGCTGGCTTATGCCGCACTGGGAGGATTGCAGACATCCCTGAAAACCGATGTCCTGCAGATGAGTCTGTTTATGGTGGTACTGACAGCTTTGGTACTGCTGATGTTCGGGCATAGTGAATTCTCCACCGCCACCCTGTTATTCAAACCCTTTGATATCACTGAACCCGGTCCGGTACTGATAGCCGTTGCCCTACTGCAGGTGTGGAGCTATCCGATGCATGATCCAGTCATGATGGATCGCGGCTTCCTGGCTGATCGAGCAACAACCCGCAAGAGTTTTCTTCATGCCGGCTGGCTGGCAACCCTCTGTATCATTCTGTTCGGATTACTGGGTGTATTTGCCGGCGCCAATACCGTCAGCGGTGAAGATATGAATGCTACCCTGACCCGTCTGCTGGGCGAAACACCAATGCTGTTGTTCAGCCTGGCGCTGGTGATCTCGGCCATGTCTACCCTCGACTCCACCCTGTCCAGTGCATCCAAGCTGGTTGCTGTTGATATGAAATGCGTTCATGCCAGCGTGACCAATGGCCGTCTGATTATGGCGCTGTTTATGCTGGCCGGTCTGGGCCTGGTCTTTCTTGGCAACAAGGATATTTTCAGTGCCGTTGCCGTCAGCGGTACGGTCTCCATGTACCTCACCCCGGTTATTCTGTTTTCACTCTGGGGTAACCAGAGAGATATTCCGGTCTGGAGCTACCGGGCTGCCTTTGTAACCGCACTGGCCGGGGCTGCACTTTATTTTACCGAGTCTTCAGGCCATACCGACCTGATCGGCCCAATGTTGGATATCAGTCATAAATATTCCAAGCTGTTGGTGATCTGCATTGCTGTTCTGTTCGCTGGCTGTGGTGCATTCTTGCTGGGTTTGATGACCGGTCATCGGACATCGGCTGCACGGAGTATTGATTGATGCGGACGCAGGATTTAGGCGAACTGAATGGACCCGTACTGGTTTTTGGTGGCCCCTACAGTAACCTTCAGGCTACACAAGCGATCAAAGCCATAGCTGAACAGCATAATATCCCGGTACAGAATATTATTTGTACCGGCGATACCGTGGCTTATTGTGCTGAGCCGGAAGAAACCGTTCAACTGATCAAGGAATGGGGCATTGCCGTTATTGAAGGCAACTGTGAAGAGTCCTTCGGTAATGATCTGGGCGACTGTGGCTGCGGCTTTGAGAGCGGTACCCAGTGTGACCTGCTGTCAGCGCAGTGGTACAGATATGCTGCATCCAGATTAAGCAACGACAGTCGTCAGTGGCTAAGAACACGCCCACAAAAGATTTTGTTCTCTCTGGCGGGAAAGCGCTTTACTGTTATTCACGGCAGCATGGAGCAGAATAACCATTATATTTTTGCCTCAACATCTGAGGAAGAAAAACGAAGGAATCTGCAACAGGCTGGAACAGATGTCATTATTGGTGGACATTGTGGATTGCCGTTTTATCAACAAATTGGTGACAAGCTCTGGCTAAACCCGGGTGTTATTGGTATGCCGGCAAACGATGGCACGCCTGATGGCTGGTATGCACTGCTGACTCCTTCAGCTGAAAATTCGGGATTGGACATCCGGCTTGAGCGGCTTTCATATCCCTTTAAAGACGCCGCTCAGGCTATGGTTAAACAGGGCTTGAAAGCTGGTTATCACCAGACGCTCATAACCGGCATCTGGCCCAGTCTGGATATCCTTCCGGAAGAAGAAAGAAAACAGCAAGATATTCCTCTGGAAACAGGAAGTATTTTGTTACTCTGATCCGTCTTTTCATTCGGGTATCCTGTAAGAAGGATACCCTCTTGATACTTAGCATTATCTATGCCGGATTCCAGTTTTTTGTATGATCACTTTATTAACGCTTGATCACTGAATATAGGTAAAGGTCAATCCAAATTAATCAGGAGTATCTCTACAATAATTCAGCTCTTCGAAATTCTTCTATATTAATAAAAAACAGCTCCTGCTCTTATCAGGGAAGATAAGCTCATGCTCAAACCCAGCGTCAGACTTGGGGATACAGATCGTTCCAGGCTCCAGCAACTGGACGATATGGTTGCCCGAAATACCCAAAATAAAGGCAGAAAAGCCAAAGCAATGGCTTCGACTGTCAGAATGGATGAAAAAGGACAGTTACATCTAGGCCAGAAATCACGAAAAAAAGCCTGGTTCCTTCGCAGTGTCTATACAGTGCTGCAATTCGTTCCTCTCGTTGGCAAAAAAGTTAACCGGGCTATTAACGATATTCAGTTAAAAAATGAAAGCCAGCAAGCAGATGCTGTGAAATGGCTAAACTCTCTACCCAAAGCAAACTCTGACAAAGATATCCAGCTGACAGGTCGTAAGGTGAAATCACTGACGGAGCGAAGTGCCGTGACTCTTCAGGATACCTGCCTGTTTGTAAACCAACGCCTTCAATCCAACCAGCTGGTAAAGGATCATCACGCAAAGACTGTTCCCAACTTCAGTGAACCCAGTGCTTCAAGCATTGTTTTCAGACACCTCCCCGGTTTTGGTGAAGAGGTATAAAACACCGGCTTTCATATTGAGCAACGCGACATTTTATTCACTCATAATAAAACTCCCGCCAGAAGCGGGAGTTTTTATTTCAGCGGTTAATCAACCCAGACCCGGGCATTACGGAACATTCGCATCCATGGTCCATCTTCCTGCCAGCCATCCGGTTTCCAGGAATGTTGCACGGCTCGGAATACCCGTTCGGGATGAGGCATCATAATGGTCACCCGACCATTACTGCTGGTCAGACCGGTAATACCCGCCACAGAACCATTCGGGTTGTAGGGATAGCGCTCGGTTACCCGACCCGCATTATCGATATAACGTAGGGCAATCTGGTTGCTGGCTTCGAGCGCCTTCACCTGAGCCGGACGTTTGAATTCAGCATGTCCTTCACCATGGGCCACCGCAATGGGCATCCTGGCGCCAGCCATGTCACTCAGGAATACCGAGTTATTGGACTGAACTTCAACCATCGCCAGTCGGGCTTCAAACTGTTCTGAACGGTTACGAACAAAGTGTGGCCAATGCTCGGCACCCGGAATCAGCTCATGCAGATTAGACAGCATCTGACAGCCATTACATACACCCAGCGCAAAACTGTCGGTACGGTCAAAGAAAGCCGCAAACTGCTCTCGCGCCTGACTGTTAAACAGGATGGATTTAGCCCAGCCTTCACCGGCGCCCAGTACGTCACCGTATGAGAAGCCACCACAGGCCGCCATGCCCTTGAACGACCTTAGCTGAACCTGACCGGAGATAATATCGCTCATATGGACATCAACAGCTTCAAAGCCGGCACGGTCAAAAGCCGCTGCCATTTCAGTTTGGCCGTTAACTCCCTGCTCCCGTAAAATCGCAACCCGGGGACGCTCACCGGAGTTGATATAAGGCGCTGCAATATCCCGGTTGATATCCCAGTGAACCGATACGTTCAGACCCTTGTCGCTGTCATCCAGCAGGTTATCGTATTCCTGACGGGCACATTCCGGATTATCCCGCAGTGACTGCATGGCATGAGTGGTTTCCATCCAGATCCGCTGGTAGCGGATACGGTTGCAGCTCAGCAGCTCATGTTTGCCAGCCAGAATCCGGATCTGCTGACTGTTGTCGACCTTGCCCAGGGTATGGGTGCAATCTCCCAGACCCGCTTCTGCCAGACGATCCTTAACCGTCCCTTTATCCTTGCTCCGCACCTGAATGACAGCGCCCAGTTCTTCACTGAACAGGACCTCAGCCGGAGTGGCTTCACCGGTCAGCAGTTTATCGATATGGATATTCATACCGGCATGGCCGGCAAAAGCCATTTCCATCAGAGTGGTGTAAAGGCCGCCGTCGGAACGGTCGTGATAGGCCAGCAGCAGTTCGTCCTGCAACAGTGACTGAATGCTTTCAAAGAAGGCCGCCAGCTGTTCCGGACGATCCAGATCCGCCGCGCGGGAACCGGTTTCATTGAAGACCTGGGCCAGCGCACTGCCACCGATACGGTTCTTGCCATTACCCAGATCGATCAGGATAACTTCTGTATCACCCTGATCGAGTCGCAACTGAGGTGTAACGGTACGGCGAATATCCTGCACCGGAGCAAAGGCAGAAATAATCAACGACAGCGGCGCAGTGACCGACTTGTCTTCATCATTGTCTTTCCAGCGAGTACTCATGGACATGGAGTCCTTACCGACCGGAATGGTAATGCCCAGCTGCGGGCAAAGCTCCATGCCGACAGCTTTTACCGTGTCATACAGTTTCTCGTCTTCACCAGCATGACCAGCCGCAGCCATCCAGTTGGCAGACAGTTTGATATCAGAGATCTTGCCAATCCGGGCGGCAGCAATATTGGTAATGGACTCACCAATCGCCATTCGGCCGGAAGCCGGTGCATCCAGCAATGCTGCCGGAGTCCGTTCACCCATCGCCATGGCTTCACCGGTGTAGCTGTCAAAGGATGATGCTGTCACCGCACAGTCAGCCACCGGTACCTGCCAGGGGCCAACCATCTGATCCCGTGCCACCAGCCCGGTAATAGTCCGGTCACCAATGGTGATCAGGAAGTTTTTGGCAGCAACGGTGGGCAAACGCAGAATGCGTTCAGCAGCATCATTCAAGTCCAGTTCAGCAGTATCGAACGGCTGGTGAGAAACACTGACCCGCTCAACCGTCCGCTTCATTTTTGGCGGCTTGCCCAGCAACACATCCAGTGGCATATCCACCGGTTTGTTTTCAAAGTGACTGTCAGTCACCAGCAGGTGCTCTTCTTCTGTTGCTTCACCGACTACAGAAAACGGGCAGCGTTCACGAATACAGATAGCTTCAAAGGTATCCATATCCTCCGGCGCCACAGCCATCACATAACGTTCCTGGGATTCGTTGGACCATACCGCCAGCG
Source organism: Spongorhabdus nitratireducens (assembly GCA_947387575.1). GTDB lineage: Bacteria > Pseudomonadota > Gammaproteobacteria > Pseudomonadales > Endozoicomonadaceae > CANDOC01. Next base: position 291,637 of record CANDOC010000005.1, on the reverse strand, counting down.
GCGACATACCCGGCTCATCATTGGGCACATTGCGCAATTCAAAGTGGCCGCCACGACCACCATCACTCACCAGTTCGGGGAATGCATTGGACAGGCCACCCGCACCGACATCGTGAATAAAGCAGATCGGGTTGGCTTCACCCATCTGCCAGCAGCGATCGATAACTTCCTGACAGCGGCGTTCCATCTCCGGATTTTCCCGCTGCACCGAAGCAAAGTCGAGGTCTTCCTGACCGTCAGATGAAGTCATTGAGGAGGCAGCACCACCGCCCAGACCAATCTGCATGGCGGGGCCGCCCAGCACAATCAGCTTGGCACCAACCGGAATTTCACCTTTCTGCACATGCTCGGCGCGGATATTACCGACACCGCCCGCAATCATGATGGGCTTGTGGTAGCCTCGCACTTCTGCACCCGCAGCACCATTGGCCTTCTGTTCATAGGTACGGAAATAGCCACACAGGTTGGGACGACCGAACTCATTGTTGAATGCAGCGCCACCAATCGGGCCTTCCAGCATGATATCCAGCGCGGACATAATCCGTTCAGGCTTGCCGTAGCCTTGTTCCCATGGCTGCTCTTTGCCCGGAATATTCAGGTTGGATACAGTAAAACCGGTCAGACCGGCTTTAGGCTTGGAGCCGCGGCCGGTTGCACCTTCATCACGAATCTCACCACCTGAGCCGGTGGCAGCACCGGGATGCGGCGCGATAGCAGTGGGGTGGTTATGGGTTTCCACCTTCATCAGGATATGGATATCTTCTTCCTGCGCACCCCAGACTTTTGAGTCGCTGTCCGGCATAAAGCGCCCGGCTTTGGAGCCTTCAATAACAGAAGCGTTATCCTTATAGGCAGACAGAACACCTTCCGAATGCATTTCATGAGTATTGCGGATCATTGCAAACAGGGACTTGTCCTGCAGCTCACCATCAATTTCCCAGTCAGCATTGAAAATTTTGTGACGGCAGTGCTCAGAGTTAGCCTGGGCAAACATCATCAGTTCAACATCTGACGGATCGCGCTCAAGACCCTCGAAACTCTCGACCAGATAGTCAATTTCGTCATCAGCCAGGGCCAGGCCCAGCCGAATATTGGCAGCTTCCAGTGCCGGACGGCCTTCAGCGATGACGGGTACAGTCTCCATCGGAGCCGGCTCATACTGTTCAAACAGTACGGCGGCATCTTCCGGGCTGCCAAGTACGATCTCGGTCATACGGTCATGCAGGACGGCAGCCAGTCGCTGCCGGGCATCTTCGGAAATTGCTTCACTGTACTCCACATACCAGCAAATACCCCGCTCCAACCGGCGGATCTTGTTCAGTCCGCAGTTATGAGCAATATCGGTGGCCTTGCTGGACCAGGGTGAGATTGTGCCGGGACGGGGTGTAGTCAGCAGTAATTGACCAGCCGGTTCCCGTTGCTGAGCTGAAGGGCCATAAGTCAGTAACTGCTGCAGAATCTGCAGCTCCTGATCACTCAGTTCCTGCGCCACATCGGCGAAATGAACAAATTCAGCGTATAACCCCCTGACGGCAGGATCCGCTTCTTTCAGGACGTCCAGTTTTTTTTGCAGGCGAAATTCAGACAAGGCAGGCGCGCCGCGCAGGATCAGCATGGCTTTGAGTGTCCTCTGGTATCAGTCAGACAAACCACCTTCACGACAGCGACAGGTTCAGCATCACTTGATTGCCAGTTTGCGATGTCCGGTAACATCACAATAAACAGAGGCCGTGCAATATAGGCCCGGTGTTATACCCGCTGGAGTGTTAGCGCTGTTCTCATAATTCTTATGGCTTTTCTGTGCCCCTGAGCCGACCTGTTACATGAAGGCGTAAAGTCGCTCTATCACGGGATAATCTTGTGCGGCCGGTATGCCTGCAACAAGAGTAGTGATGGACGCGTATGATACCTGCGCCATGCCGTGAACGAAAGCCCTGTTTCCTGCTCGCCTCCTTATCGATACAGGTATTAACCCTCAAACCGGCATAACATCAGGGATCAGGAACAAAAACAGTGAACTATAGTCCAAATTATTCCTGAATCGGGAAATAAATCGGGCATGACAACAGGGACTGGTCGACAAAAAACGGCGCATGGCTGGCAGCTTCTGAGATATCTCAGCCAGCTGATGCTTTTGGCCGGATTAATATTGCTTCCCTGCCGGGCTTCGCTTTCCGGCGACCTGTCACACGCCCCGACCCTGACAATAACAACCCGGGGCAGCGTTGCTGCCGGTCTGGCCGGCTTTCACCCTCGCCCACTGTCAGCTGCAGAGCAAAAGATCCTGCAGCAGCGCTGCAGACAGCGCCTGCCTCAGTACGAATCACTTTTTCGCCAAGCTGCCCATCAATATGCGCTGGACTGGCAGTTGCTGGCTGCAGTCAGCTATCAAGAATCTCACTGGCACCCAAAAGCCAAATCACCCACCGGTGTACGTGGCCTGATGATGCTAACTCGCCAGACGGCCAAAGAACTGGGGATCAATAACCGGCTGGATCCGGCTCAAAGTGTCAAGGGCGGTGCATGTTACCTGAGAAAGCTGCATGATCGGCTACCAAAGGAAATCCAGGAGCCGGATCGTACCTGGATGGCATTAGCAGCCTATAACGTCGGCTATGGTCACCTGCAGGATGCCCGTGAACTGACACGCCGTAAAGGCATGAACCCCAACCACTGGCATGAAGTCATGCATATTCTGCCACTGCTGGAGGATCCGCAGTGGCATGGTAAAACCCGCTATGGTTATGCCCGTGGGCGGGAACCGGTTAAATATGTAGAACAGATCCGCTCATTTAATCTGGCGCTGAACCAGCAGCCCGCTTCAATGCCTTCTTCTCGGCCCGGCGGCGGCGGAAAAAAGCACTGAGTTGTTCACTGCACTCGTCTGCCAGCACGCCACCGGTAACTTCTACCTGATGATTCATATGTGACTGCTCCAGCACCTGACTCATACTGACGACGGCACCCGCCTTGGGCTCGGTTGTGCCGTAAACCAGCCGGTCTATCCTGCTGTGAATCAAGGACCCGGCGCACATGGTGCAGGGTTCAAGGGTGACATAGAGGGTACAACCACTCAGCCGGTAGTTTTCAATTGTCGCAGCCGCCTGACGCAGTGCGGTAATCTCGGCATGAGCAGTAGGGTCATTATTACTGATTGGGGCATTCCAGCCTTCACCGATAATTTTGCCCTCATGCACGATAACCGCACCAACCGGGACTTCCCCGGCCTCTGCCCCTTTGGCCGCCAGCTGCATGGCGTAAGCCATCCACTCCTGATCTGTTTTTTGTATTGTCATGCCCTGCTCTGAAATTCAATGCCATAGCTGACCCTGTTGTTGAAAAGAGTCTGCCAACCTGTTGATTTTATTAAAATTCGACTGCAGCGAGGATATGAAAAAAGCGAGATTATCAGCACCGGATCACGTATGGAGCCGACAACTACCCGCCGAAAACCCCACACTCCCGGAATCACGATATATACTAAAACAAAGGTACTATTATTCCAGTCTGATTACCTGAACCCGATACAGCCTCATACCCGAAGCAACAGGTCAGACAGCGGAAGCAACAAATTGCCCAGTTACATGCCAGCGGAGGGTATGTTCAATGTCTTACAAGTCCCATGTTGAGGAAAACCTGCAAAAGTTTGCCGAGACCATCGGTCTGGGAGAACTGAGCCTCAACGAACACGGCGCCTGTGGTCTGTGTTTTGATGAAACCCTGATCGTCAACATGGAATACCTGGAAGAAGATGAAGCGCTGGTGTTTGTATCTTCCGTCAAGCCAATGGAAGCACATGCCAAAGGCAAGGAAGCCCAGTACGAACATCTGCTTTCGCTGAATCTGCAACATCACAGTATGCAGGGTGCCTTCCTGGCGCTGAATCACGACCAGACAGAAATGCTGCTGATTCGCTCTATGGTCGCTTCAATCGATTACGGCCAGTTTGAATCCACCTTGGAAAAATTTGTTAATACGCTGGAATGGAGTGTCACCGAAGTCGACAACTTTGAAGGTGGTGACGGTAGTAGCACCGGCGGTCAGGCCCCATCCCAGACTCCGCCTCCGGGACCGGGCAATGACATGGGCATGATGGTTTAAACCACCATTTATATCCAGCAGACTTCACCGCAACACAAAAAGGGCAGCACTTCAGCTGCCCTTTCTTTTTGGCAAGCTATGAAGATGTTAGTGGCGACCCAAGTGTTATCTAATCAGTCAGCCCGCCGATGTATATCAGGGATATCTTGAACGGGAAAGGGAGTCCGGTGTGTCACAGGCATTGAATTACCTCACCGAAGCATTGGAAACGGCGGTTACTACCAGTCGCCTGGTCGATATTCGTGGCCGAGTGACAGAAGTACAGGGGATGATTATCAAGGCTGCTGTACCGGGCGCCAAGATTGGTGAACTGTGCGAGCTGGTTACCCCCGGAGAAACTGAAGTCAGCTATGCCGAAGTGGTTGGCTTTCAGCAGCACGATGCAATTCTTTCCCCTCTTGGTGAAATGATGGGAGTTTCTTCCAACACCGAGGTTATTCCTACTGGTAAGGTCCACCATATTGGTGTGGGCGACCACCTGCTGGGGCAGGTACTTGATGGCATGGGTAACCCGATCAACCCTGATCTGTTCCCTCACGACGTCGAGCCTGATGCATTCTATCCGGTATATGCGCCCTGCCCCGACCCCATGACACGAAAAATCATCGATAGCCCGATGCCACTCGGATTGAGAGTACTGGATGGTGTTTTGACTTGTGGCGAAGGCCAGCGGATGGGTATCTTCGCTGCAGCCGGCGGAGGTAAGAGTACCTTGCTGTCCATGCTGGTTAAGGGAGCGGACGTCGATGTTACGGTGCTGGCCCTGATCGGTGAACGTGGACGGGAACTAAGAGAATTTATTGAACACGATCTCGGCCCCGAAGGTGTTAAAAAATCGGTTATTGTCGTCGCCACCTCGGACCGCTCTTCCATGGAAAGAGCCAAAGCCGCCTATACCGCCACAGCAGTAGCTGAATACTTCCGTGACCGGGGACAACGTGTACTGCTGCTGATGGACTCAGTCACCCGTTTTGCCCGGGCCCAGCGTGAGATTGGTCTGGCAGCCGGTGAACCTCCAACCCGTCGGGGTTTCCCACCCTCCGTATTTGCCACCCTGCCTAAATTGATGGAACGGGCGGGTATGAATGACAAGGGTTCGATCACCGCACTTTATACCGTGCTGGTAGAAGGTGACGATATGAGTGAACCAGTCGCGGATGAAACCCGATCAATTCTCGACGGCCATATTATTCTTTCCCGCAAGCTGGCAGCCTCCAACCATTACCCGGCTATTGATGTACTCAGCAGCGCCAGCCGGGTTATGAATGCCATCACTTCTGATGAACACAAGGCTGCAGCAGGCAAGCTGAGGGAACTGCTGGCCAAGTACGAAGAAATCGAGCTGCTGGTCAAGGTCGGCGAATATAAGGCCGGCGCTGATGCGGTTGCCGATGAGGCATTGCAGAAAATCGATGCGATCAAAGCTTACCTGCAGCAACGCACTGACGAGCTGTCTCCCTTTGAGACCAATGTGGAACAGCTGCAGCAGCTGATCGGATAACGGACTGAGTTATGCTGCATGATCTGTTGAAGATAAAACGTATTCGGGAGAAGTCAGCCCAGGATGAAGTCAGAAAGTGCCGGCATCATCTGGATGCAGCACGGGCCGAAGTACTGAAGCGGGAACAGGAACTGGAAGAGTACAAAATCTGGCGCTATAAAGAAGAACAGCGCTTATATGATAATATTATTAATACAGAGGTTAAACAAAACGACCTGAGTGGCCTGAAAGCAAAAGTCGCCAACCTGCGGGCAAAGGACTTTCAGCTTGAGCAGGCGATAGATGACGCCAAGGGACAAGTCGTTAAAGCAGAGCAAACGCTGGCCGCCGCTGAAGAAGCGTATCGCAAGGCAATGCAGGCCACCAAAAAGTTTGAAGAGTTTACCCGGGTGCTGGACGAAGAGAAGCGCAAGGAACAGGAAAGGCTTGAAGAACTGGAACTGGAAGAGTTCACCGTCAAGCCCAATCACTTTTAGCACATGGGCATTTTTAGCACATGGACAGTGACATACAGGGACTGCAAGGAGCGCAGCAATGAGCAGAATTGACGGGAGCAGTGCGCCTCAACAGAATAATCAGCCCGATGAGCCGAAAGAAGCCAGTCAGAAGGACAGTGACGACTTCAGCAAGCGCATGGAAGAAGACGGTAAAAAGTCCGGCAAGAAAGATGAAGCCAAGCTGAAAAAGCAAAGCCCGGAAGAATTGATGCGGGCGATGCAGAAGAAAAGTCAGGGCATGGAAGAGCAGATGGTCGGCATTGAAGCCCGTGGCCAGATGCAAACAGGCCCCGGTGAAATGATGCCCGGCAAGGTTGCTGTTCAGCAGGCTCGCGGCAGTGAGAATATGGCCAATGATATGCGTCAGCTGGCCGACAGAATTGCCACCACTGCCGATGCTGCCAAAGGCACCTCCGAAGTTAAAATTTCCCTCAAGAATGACTTTCTACCCGGTACGGACATCACCGTTAAACAGGTTAATGGTGAGCTGAAAGTCAACATTGTCACCAACAACCCTGACGCCCATCAGGTGATCAGCGCTGGACAGGAACAACTGCTCAGCAACCTGAAAGAAAAGTTCGGTGAAGTTTCAGTTGATCTGCAAATGGAAAGCAATGACCGGGATCAGGATGATCCTGATGGCCGTTCCCGTGATCAGCGTGACTACGAAGAAGACGAGGATGACAGCTGATGGCAGCCGCCCGCTCGCTTCCCCTGCCCCGGCTGGCAACCGAGCAGGTAAGACTGGACAACCTGATCTGCCGGCATGGAGAGCCGTTCGATCTGCAGCTGGGTAAACACCATGTTGAAGTCCGGTTGCAGCCAGCGGGCCCCAGTCATGACTACAAGTACCGTATTGATTTTCAGCAGGACGATACCACCCAGAGCCTGCGTCTGAGCGAACAGTGCTTTGATCTGATTCTGCCCGGCAAACTGACCGCCGAGAATGCAGTCAAGATGCCGGAAGAGCTGATGCTGGCTGCTCTCAGTTACAGCTTTGATCAGGCCCTTGGACAACTGGCCCAGACTTTGGGTATTCAGTTTGCGATACAAAATGCCGGTACTGACCAGCAGCACCATGATGCAGCAGAAGCCGGAGTATTACTGGAAATCCGTACCGATGAGGGTTTTACCAGCGGTTTTCTCACCTACACACCATTACTGGAAAAACTGCTGGAACAGATGCCTGCAGCGGCAGCAGGCTGGCAGCCCGATATTACCGTACCGGTTTACTGTCGTGCCGGTGAAAGCACAATTAACGGTGAAGAACTTAAAAGCCTCGGGACCGGTGATATTGTTTTAATGTCACATTGTGACTTTGAGGACGAATCAACAGTTAAAGTGTCGATAGCCAATCACCTGCTGTTTGATGGCTCGCTTTCCGGCAACACAATCACATTGGGTGAAAGGGTTCACAACGCCATGGAAGAGTCAGAAGAAATGGCCTCCCCGGAAGAGGCTCTGGAAGCACAGCACGAAATGGTCGATGACATGGAGCATATGGCTGAAGAGTCAGCGGCAGAAGCTCCGGTTAATCTGTCAGAACTGCCGGTGCAGCTGACATTCGATATTGGGCACAAGGAAATCAGCCTCGACGAGTTGCAACGCTGTCGTCCCGGCATGACCTTCGAGCTGGATCGGGATGCTGAAAGCCCGGTGATCATTCGGGCCAACGGCAAAATTATTGCCGAGTGTGAACTGGTTCAGGTGAACCGCCATATCGGCGCCAGGATTACCCGCATGCGCTCATAGGCAACTATGAGTACTCAAAGGTAACCGAAGCAAGGATAACAGGGGCCTGCAGTAAAAGGACGTTCCCCGGCAGACAGGCAGGCAATTCATGGATCTGAATTCACTTACCAGTCCCTTTTATTTAATGCTGCCGCTGGCAGCATTATCGCTGGTGCCGTTTATCGCCATTATGGGGACGTCCTACCTCAAGCTGGTGGTAGTGTTCAATATCCTGCGAAATGCGACCGGTCTGCAGCAGGTACCACCCAACATGGCCCTGAATGCACTGGCTATTATCCTGACCCTCTACATCATGGCACCCATTGGTTTTGATGCCTACGAAGACCTGAAAGACCGGGAGTTCAGCTTTAATGACATGTCCTGGGTAGAAGCCTTTGATGATGCTTCTGTTCCGTATCGCCAGTTCCTGATCAAGCATACCAGCGCTGCACAGCGTAATTTCTTTTTGAAATCCGCCCGCACCCTGTGGCCCAAAAAGTATCAGGGAGAGCTAACCGGTGACAGCATGCTGATCCTGCTGCCGGCATTCTGTATTACCGAGCTGACGCGCGCTTTCCAGATCGGGTTCCTGCTCTATCTGCCGTTTATTGTTATCGATTTGATTATCTCAAATATTCTGTTGGCCATGGGTATGATGATGGTGTCGCCCATGACCATATCACTGCCCTTCAAGCTGCTGCTGTTTGTGCTGCTGAATGGCTGGACCCGACTGATTCACTCACTGGTATTGAGTTACTACTGACCACTGCAAGGAGGCGGTGTATGTTTGAAACAGACGTTCTGACGCTGGCCGGACATGCTTTGCTGCTGGTCCTGATCCTGTCCATGCCACCCATTATTGCCGCCGCCGGTGTTGGCCTGCTGGTGAGTTTGCTGCAGGCACTGACCCAGATTCAGGAGCAAACCCTGCCTTTCGCCTTCAAGCTGATTGCAGTAATTATCAGCATCTTTGCTACTGCGCGCTGGCTGGGGATTGAGATCTATAACTTTTCGGTCAGGCTGTACGATATGATCCCCGAGATCCAGTAACCGTGTTTGATCCTCCGGCTGAAATGGTCGTCCAGATGAAGGACTGGACGACGGCCTACTCCATGGGGCTGCCACGCATCCTTGCCCTGTTTGCTTTTGTACCGGTTCTTAACAGCAAGATTATGGGCGGCACCATGAACCGCAATGGTGTTGCTGCTGCATTGGTACTCTGCGTTCTGCCAGTCATCAAGGCCGGCAAACCTGAAGTCGATCTTGATGCCTGGATGTATTTTGCCATTGTGATGAAGGAAACCATGATTGGAATGATCATTGGTTTCTGTATTGCCATTCCCTTCTGGGCGCTGGAAGCCTGTGGTTTCTTTATTGATAACCAGCGGGGTGCTTCCATGGCCAGTACCATGAACCCGATGTCTGGTTCGGAAACATCGCCGATGGGCCTGCTTTTCTCCCAGACGTTCAATACCATTTTTATTTTGAGCGGGCTGTTTCTGTTATTGCTGGAACATCTATTTAAAAGCTATGCCATGTGGCCGGTGTTTTCGTTTTACCCATCAATGGAAAGCAGTGGTACCCTGTTTATCCTGACCCAGTTTGACCTGCTGATTACTATTGCCATGTGGCTGGCGGCTCCGGTCGCTATCAGTATGTTTATCACCGAATTTGGCGTTGCCCTGATCAGCCGCTCTGCCCCCCAGTTAAACGTGTTTGTACTGGCCATGCCGATCAAGAGTGGCGTGGCCGCCGCTGTACTGGTGGTTTATGTATCATCCCTGATGGTGCTGGCCAAAGGCCATCAGACCCGCAGTCTTGGCAGTATTTTCGATCAACTGAAAGTCCTGTTCCAGTAACCGGGGGAAGAGATCATGAGCGGTGAAAAGACCGAAGAACCCACCCCGAAAAAACTGCGAGATGCACGAAAAAAAGGTCAGGTCGCCAAAAGCAAGGAAGTATCGGGTACCGTAGGTATGGTTGCTGTCCTGGGCCTGCTCTGGGCCATGAGCGACACCTACATGAATGCCATCAAAGAAATGTTGCTGCTACCACCCAGCGTTTATAACGAAGAGTTTCTTGAGGCACTTGAGCTTGTGGTTGAAGGTATTCTCGAACAGGCCCTGACACTGATTTTACCGCTGGTTGTTGTTGCCATGTTTTCAGCGATCATTGGTAATGTAATGCAGTTTGGTTTTCTGATTGCTTTTGAGTCGATCAAACCGGATATCAAAAAAATCAGCCCGGTTGCTGGTGTAAAGAAAATCTTTGCGATCAAAAACCTGGTTGAGTTTCTTAAGTCAATTCTAAAAATTGCCCTTCTATCCGTTGTTGTCTATTACGTAATCCATGGCAGTATTGGCGATCTGATCAATCTGCCTTATTGCGGCTCAAGTTGCATTCTTCCTGTTGTCGGCGTACTTATGAAAAAATTGCTGATGTACGCCATGATCGCCTTTGTCATTATTGCCGTTGCTGATTTCATGTTTGAAAAACAACAGTTCACCAAACAAAACAAGATGAGCAAGGATGAGGTAAAACGCGAGCACAAAGAATCTGAAGGTAACCAGGAAATTAAGGGTAAGAGGAAGCAGATTCATCAGGAGATGATTAACTCCACTGATGATGTCAAAAAATCAGATGTTGTCATAAAAAACCCGACCCGAATCGCCATTGGCCTGCACTATAAAAAAGGTAAAACCCCTCTACCGATCGTAATGGCCAAGGGAACGAATACCAATGCTAAATATATCCTCGCAATCGCCAAGAAGTACGATATTCCGGTTATGGAAAATGTACCACTGGCTCGTAACCTGATGGCTCATGCAGAACTGGCATCCTATATTCCGGCAGATCTGATTGAGCCTGTGGCAGAGGTGTTCAGGTGGGTTCAAGAGCTGAAAGACCAGAACACACCTGAAGACTAGAAACCTCTCAAGCCTGTACAGCGCCTGATAGTCCTCTGACTCGAGCTCGATATGCCTTGAACTCTTCTTTACTGAGATATTCTTTACCGATGTGCTCATCAATAGAATCGATACCCTCAGTCTTGTACCCTTCAGCCCCCGTATTATATTCCTGTATCTTGAGGTTTTGACTGTGAATCAGGATTTCCCTGAACAGGGCTGCATCTTCAGGAGATAACCGTGCACCAGGCTCAGGCACCTTACCATCACGCTCTGTCATCGTTGCCAGCAATTTAACTTCAGCATCAAGCATTCCGGTACGGTCTTTACCACTCTTGCAGTTTGATAAGGGAACGCCTTCTATCAGGCTTGTTAGTAGCAGAATACGGGCAGGCATCTTATATGTGTCATGTCCTTCACTATGATGAGCCTTGCTATTGAAAATAGAACGAGTCTGGGCTGCAAGTTGCTCTACTACACGCCTCTGATTCAGCATGTCGCCAATCTTTGCACTGATTTCAGCTTTTTTCTCAATAGGAACCTTGTCATCGGCATACTCTGCAGTCAGCTCATTAATTTGCGCTTGCTGTTTGGCTAGATAATCTCCAACAATACCTTTTATCTCACCCGGTTTGGTACTACCCAGCAGATTGGTTAAGCCCTGCTTGTTATACTTGTCTGATGTTTTCCAGCCGCCCACAAAAGGGGTAAGGTATTTTTTCTGGGCTCCTTTATTTACACCAAAATTAAAGGTTGCCATGCGAAAATTTACCCTTATTGTTGTTGCTTTGCCATTCTGATCAACCACTGTTAATTTCAATGGCCGCTGAGACGACAGCTGATCAAACGCCTCCATCTGTTCTTTCAGCATTTTGGCTTCACTCTTGGCTCCTTTTCTGATGGCATCAGGTGTCACCAACGAAGTGGAAGTCAGATCAAGTTGTATAGATTGCTGAGGATTGGCAAGCGCTTTTCCAAGTAACTCCGGTTTTAATGTCAAGGCAGCAACCAACGACTCTTTAGCCCGGTTTATATTTGCCTCTTTCCTTGTTGCGGCATCTTTAATACCAAATGCCGAGTGAATACCATGCCGAACCCCATTGTAATTAAATTTACCTTTTGGTGTTTTAAATGAGGAGGTCCATAAATCAACCGCATGTACCCTTGAATCTGTTGTCTGTGAGCTTATCCCACCCAGTCCGTCGTAAGATTCTTCATGAATATCACGCCCCCCTTGCGCCCCATCAACTCCCTGCAGCTGCATTTTGGCTGCGGGGACTTGTCTATGTTCAAGGCGTCCCGCATTTGTGTCATGCACTTTATGCAGGACTTTCCACTCGCGCTCATTAAGTTTTTTATTGAGTTGATATTTATAGTTTGAGTCAACTACAGTTTCTGGAATCCCGGCGCTCGCTAGTCTGGAACGGAGATTCTCACCCAGTTTTTTAGCATGTTTGATATCTGGCTTAGAAGCGCCCTGCTCCCCCTTTAATAGCAGCTGCTCCCGCTGGAGTTTTTTTTCATTTTTCAGCTGCTGCTCAAGATTCAGGATCTTTTTATCCGAATATCCTCCCGCCTGAGTATCTTTCCAAAGCTCAAGCACTCTTAATGCAGAGTCATAGTGACGTTCTTCAAGGGTAAACAGTTTTGCCAGTGTATGTCCCTCTGCGTCATCAAAGACTTTTTGCTCACTAAGTAATTGACGCGATTCGGTTAAATGCTGGATATCTCGAGATTCTATTGGGCGGTTGAGTGGCGGACGAGGGACCGTGCCTTTAGGATGGTATCGGGCTTGATGAATGGCAGTTCGGATCGGGGATACAATGGCTTTTTTTATTCTTTTGACAATACGATGCCTGAAACTTCCTTCATCATGTCTGACACCTTCTTGAAGCTCTTCTTGCTGGAGAGGCTGGAGCTCTGTTTGATTAACATTATGGCTGGAGCCACCTATCCTCGGAGAATCACCCATTGCCAACAATCCCTGTCGCAATTTTTATATCTTTAATATAGAAACAGGATTAAAGGCAGAAAACAATTCCGGGTATTTTTATTCATAAAAAAAGGGCGGTCATAATGACCGCCCTTTTTCAGAACAATTCAGCGTTCGCTATAAATAGCTGCTTACTTGTCCATTTGCGCCTTGATCAGGTCACCGATGGTAGTCGGACCAGCGGTCTCAACTTCCTGCTTGCGCAGTTCCTTCATCGCTGCCTTCTCTTCGACTTCGTCCTTAGCCTTAATGGACAGACCGATTACGCGGCTCTTGCGATCGATGCTGACAATCTTGGCTTCAACGCTGTCGCCTTCTTTCAGGACGTTGGTCGCGTCTTCAACGCGATCACGGCTGATGTCGGTAGCCTTCAGGCGGCCGATCACTTCTTCAGCCAGCTCGATCAGAGCTTCCTTGGCACTTACTTCCTTAACAGTACCAGTGACGATGTCGCCTTTCTGGTTCATGTCAGCGAAAGAGGCAAACGGATCTTGTTCCATCTGCTTGATGCCCAGGGAGATGCGCTCACGCTCAGGATCGATCGCCAGGATTACAGCTTCAACGTCTTCACCCTTCTTGAACTTGCGAACGGCTTCTTCGCCGGTCTCGTTCCAGGAGATGTCAGACAGGTGAACCAGGCCGTCGATGTTGCCTTCCAGACCGATGAAGATACCGAAGTCAGTGATAGACTTGATCTTACCGGAAACGTGGTCACCCTTGTTGCAGGTGCTGGCAAACTCTTCCCAAGGGTTAGCCTTGCACTGCTTGATACCCAGGGAGATACGACGACGCTCTTCGTCGATATCCAGAACCTGAACTTCAACCTCATCACCCATGGAAACAACTTTGCTCGGGTGGATGTTCTTGTTGGTCCAGTCCATTTCGGATACGTGAACCAGACCTTCAACACCTTCTTCCAACTCAACGAAGCAGCCGTAGTCGGTCAGGTTGGTTACACGGCCGGATACACGGGTACCTTCCGGGAAGCGCTGCTTGATGGCGATCCACGGATCTTCACCCAGTTGCTTCAGACCCAGGGATACGCGGTTGCGATCACGGTCGAACTTCAGAACCTTGACGTTGATTTCGTCGCCAACATTCACGATTTCGCTCGGATGCTTGATACGCTTCCAAGCCATGTCGGTGATGTGCAGCAGGCCGTCTACACCGCCCAGGTCTACGAACGCACCGTAGTCGGTCAGGTTCTTGACGATACCCTTGACTTCCAGGCCTTCCTGCAGGGAGCTCAGCAGCTGCTCGCGCTCTGCACTGTTTTCGGCTTCCAGGACAGCACGACGGGAAACAACAACGTTGTTGCGCTTCTGGTCCAGCTTGATAACCTTGAAGTCCAGCTCTTTGCCTTCCAGGTGAACGGTATCGCGCACCGGACGAACGTCGACCAGAGAACCCGGCAGGAACGCACGGATGTTCTTGATGTCGACGGTAAAGCCACCCTTGACCTTGCCGCTGATGATGCCCTTGACGATTTCTTCGTCGGAGAAAGACTTTTCCAGTTCTTTCCAGGCTTCCATACGCTTGGCTTTTTCGCGGGATACGCGAGTTTCACCAAAGCCGTCTTCAACGGCGTCCAGAGCAACCTGTACTTCGTCACCAACGTTAACGGACAGTTCGCCGTTCTCGTCCAGGAACTGTTCAGCCGGAACAACACCTTCAGACTTCAGACCGGTGTCGATGGTGACCCAGTCCTTATCGATGTCAACAACGGTACCAGTAATGATGGAACCGTTCTGCATTTCCAGCCCTTTCAGGCTCTCTTCAAAGAGTTCAGCAAAGCTTTCGCTCATTGTCTTTCCTGCATCTTTATCGGCGGCATGTCATCCCGGCGGCTTCACTCTGTGTATATAAAGTGAAACTGATTGGGGAATCCACACAACCTCAGCCATGTACCAGGAACATGGGTCTGTTTTTGGAAGTAATGACGGGCAAAAACCTGGCTCGCAACCCATCAAAACTGAAAAAGCCACTTGTTAAAAGTAGCTGATAAAAAGCTAAATAATGCCCTGCTGACGCATCTGATCAAGCATTCGGCTCAGCACTTCCTGAATGGTCAGACGGGTGCTGTCCAGCATGATCGCATCATCAGCCGGCTTGAGCGGGGCAATCTCGCGATTCATATCCCGCTCGTCCCGAGCGATTATATCGCTCAAAAGACGGTCAAAATTAGCATCAATTCCCTTCTGTTTCAACTGTTCCATGCGACGGCGAGCCCGTTCTTCGGCCTCGGCGGTCAGGTAGAACTTGATCACAGCATCAGGGAATACCACCGTTCCCATATCCCGGCCGTCAGCAACCAGTCCCGGACGTTCGGCAAATGCCCGCTGGCGCTGTAAAAGCGCATCCCGAACCCGTGGCAGGGTCGCGATACGGGAAGCCATCTTACCGACTTCTTCAGCCCGGATTGCGGACTCTACCTGCTCACCTTCCAGAATGATCTGGGCATCACTGTCTTCAGTGGCAGCCACAAACCGGACATCCAGATGGCCGGCCAGCACACAGAGGGTTTCTTCATCTTCAGCAGCGACACCATGGTTGATCGCCGCCAGTGCTGTCAGGCGGTACAGTGCACCGCTGTCCAGCAGGTGCCAGCCAAGCTCTTTGGCCAGCAGTGACGCCAGGGTTCCCTTACCTGCACCGCCTGGGCCGTCAATGGTGACAACAGGATTTTTTGGATTAGTCACGTAGAGTACTCATCTGTTCAGGCAAAGAGGCATCAATTACCACAAGCCTGCCGGACTTAAACGCCCCGCAGACTTGGTGGCCGAAATCTCAATGCTCACTGCCAATGGTCTTGATATTAAACCCGACCCCGTTGGCCAGGTCGGAAAACTTCGGGAATGATGTCGCTACATTGGCGCAATCATGAATATTAATGGTTCCCTCGGCTCTCAGCGCCGCAACAGCAAATGCCATAGCGATACGGTGATCACCGTAACTGTCTACCGTACCGCCGCCAATCGAACCACCGGTAATTTCAATACCGTCCGGCAGTACTTTGGTTTCAACCCCCAGCGCCTGCAATCCGTTTGCCATGGACTGGATCCGGTCACTCTCCTTGACCCGTAACTCTTCAGCACCACGCAGTACAGTCTTGCCTTCAGCGCAGGCAGCAGCAATAAACAGTACCGGGAATTCATCAATGGCCAGTGGCACCTGATCCTGAGGAATCTCGATACCGTGCAGCGGTGCGGCCTGTACTCGCAGATCTGCCACAGGCTCACCACCGACCATACGTTCATTTTCCACGGTAATACTGGCACCCATTTGCCGCAGAATATTAATGACACCGTCCCGGGTCGGGTTGATACCCACATGCATCAGGCGCAAGTCAGAACCCGGTACAATAGAAGCCGCAACCAGGAAGAAGGCTGCTGATGAAATATCCGCAGGTACATCAATATCACAGGCTTTAAGGCCTTCACAGGTAGACACCGAAATCCGGTCGCCATCCACTTCAACCGGGCAACCAAAGGCCTGCAGCATACGCTCGGTATGATCACGGGTCGGTGCAGGTTCGGTCACGGTAGTCTTGCCATCTGCATACAGACCCGCCAGCAGCAGACAGGATTTGACTTGGGCACTGGCCATCGGCATATCATACTCGATGCCCTGCAGCGGCTTGCCACCTTCGATTGCCAGCGGAGGGGTTTCACCTTCGTCGGCACTGATCACAGCACCCATCTCTTTCAGAGGAGCGGTAACACGCTTCATCGGACGACCGGACAGTGATTCATCACCAGTCAGGCGGGTATCAAACTTCTGCCCGGCCATCAGTCCGGAGAACAGTCGCATGCCGGTACCGGCATTACCGAGATAGATATCACCCGGAGGCGGCTGCAGACCATGCAGACCGACACCATAAATGGTTACCTTACCATCATGAGGGCCTTCAATAACCACACCCATGTCACGAAAAGCCTGCAGCGTAGCCAGACTGTCTTCACCTTCCAGGAAGCCACTGACGTGCGTTGTGCCTTCAGCCAGGGAGCCCATCATAATGGAACGGTGGGAGATGGATTTATCACCGGGAACCCGCAGTTCCCCTTGAATCGGACCGCCGTTTGCGGCCTGCCAGGTAATCGGATGACTACTGCTCATGTTATCTATATACGCTCTGTGTTCCAAAATCCGGGAAAAGTGAGTACGGGCCGCGCGGGCACGGCTGAATACGCCCAGCAGATGACGGGTATCATCTTCCGCCACTGCTTGCCTCAGCCGTTCCAGATCACCGGAAAAGGCATCCAGCGCACTCAATACTGCGGTTTTATTGGAAAGAAAAATATCATGCCACATGGTCGGATCACTGGCAGCAATTCGGGTAAAGTCCCGGAACCCGCCCGCGGCATAACGAAAAATATCAATATTGTCAGGATTGGCTGCCAACGTATCGACCAGTGAAAATGCCAGCAAGTGAGGCAAATGACTGGTCATTGCCAGCACATCATCGTGGCGATTTACCGGCATTTCCAGAACACGGGCACCACAAACTTGCCACAACGCCTTGACCCGCTGCAAATGCAGTGTTTCTGATTCAGGCAAAGGCGTCACAATCACCATATGATCTCGAAACAGGCCATCACGGGCAGCCGTAATACCACTCTGTTCCGAACCTGCAATCGGATGCCCCGGCACCAGATTACAACAGGAATCGCCTAACGCCCTGCGCGCAGCAGCAACAAACTCGCCTTTGCAGCTGCCGCCATCTGTCAGCGTCTTGCCGGTCAGATCCAGCCCCGACAACCGATCCAGAACGGATTCCATTGCCAGCATCGGCACTGCCAGCATAATGATATCAGCTTCAGCAACAGCGACATCAAGGCGGTCATAACTCTTATCGACAACACCCAGCACAGGAGCCCGCTGTCGGGACAGCGGGTTGGCATCATAACCCAGCACCTTGCGACAAACACTGGCACTACGAACCGAGGCAGCCACCGATCCGCCGATCAAACCAAGACCAACAACGAGCAGAACCTTATCTTGCAACACGCTGGCCGCTTCTGCATCAACCCTGTTCAAACAATCAACTCCGGTACTCATAAAGGACAATTAGAGTACACCTTCAGGGTAGGAGCCCAGCACTTTCAGGTCGTGAGCATTTTCTCCCACCTGCTCCAGCACTGCACTGATTGCCGGATCATTAACATGGCCCCGGAAATCAATAAAGAACACATAGTTCCAGTTACCGGTACGGGACGGGCGAGTTTCAACCCGGGTCAGGTCAATATCGTGCTGATGGAACGGCTGCAACAGATCATGCAGTGCACCCGGCTGATTTCGCATTGAAACGACAATAGACGTTTTATCCTTGCCGCTGACCGGTACATCATGGTTGCCGATAATCAGGAACCGGGTTGAGTTATCCGGCTGGTCTTCAATCTTGTCAGCCATGATATCAAGATCATACAAACGGGCAGCCATATCGCCGGCAATTGCCGCCGAGTTCCATTCACCACGAATTCTGCGGGCCGCTTCAGCATTACTATTGACTGCAATCCGCTCGGCCATCGGCCAGTGAGCATCCAGCCATTTACGACACTGGGCAAATGACTGGGCATGAGAATAAATCCGGGTAATTTTATCACGACGGGTATTCTCGGATACCAGCATATTGTGATGAATACGCAGTACCACTTCGCCACAGATTCGCAGCGAGGTATCCATAAAACTGTCGAGAGTGCTGTTGATTACGCCTTCAGTAGAGTTCTCAACCGGAACCACACCGTATTTGACCGCACCCGCAGCAACTTCACGGAAAACTTCATCGATGGCAGCCAGCGGTACACTGACAGCGGAATGGCCAAAATGCTTCAGCGCAGCCTGCTGGGTAAAGGTACCTTCCGGCCCCAGATAAGCCACTTTAGTGGGCTGTTCCAGCGCCAGGCAGGCTGACATCACTTCACGGAACAGTCGACCGACTTCTTCATCAGCCAGCGGGCCGTTGTTGCGTGCCATAATGCTACGCAGCACCTGTGCTTCCCGTTCGGGACGATAGAACAGGATTTCCTCACCCGGCTCGGAGGCTTGTTTGACGTGGGCCACCGACTGGGCGCACTGGGCACGCTCGGAAATCAGCTCCAGCAACTTGCGGTCGATACCGTCAATTTGCTCTCGCAATGACTGAAGCTGACTTGCGTCCTGATTCTTGTCACAGCTGTCTATCGCGCTGTCTCCACTACCATCACTACTCATTTATATTCTCACATGTTCTTTCAGCCTGACCTCGGAACCTGCAATCAGGGTAACGTCCCTCAGGCCCGAAGCCCGGATTATTATTCCTGCAACTGTTTTGACCTTCCAACTGCAGAATCATTCAACAGCGGCAGTTTTAGCCGTTTCGCTGTTCAAAATCGGCCATAAAATCAATCAGCGCATCAACTGCTGCCTCGGGTACAGCATTATAGATACTGGCCCGCATACCACCGACGGCTTTGTGGCCTTTAAGGTTTAGCAGGCCTGCAGCCTTGCTTTCAGCCAGAAAGACACTATTCAGCGCATCATCCGCCAGAATAAACGGCACATTCATGCAGGAGCGTTGCTCTACGGTAACCTTGTTGCTGTAAAAACTGCTTTGATCAATCGCCTGATAGAGCTTGTCTGCCTTGCGCCGGTTAATCCGGGCCATCGCTTCAAGACCACCCTGACGCTTGAGCCATTTGAACACCAGTCCGGCCAGATACCAGGCCAGTGTTGGGGGGGTATTCAGCATGGAGTCACGCTCGGCATGATTGGCATAGTTCATCAGCGTAGGACACTGGGGCATGGCCTGATTCAGCAGGTCATCCCGAACAATCACCAGTGTCAGCCCCGCCGGACCGATATTTTTCTGCGCTCCGGCATAGATAATGCCAAAACGGGAAACATCCAGAGGTGCAGACAGAATATTGGATGACATGTCCGCCACCAGCGGTACATCACCGGTATCCGGAATAAACGGGAACTCTACCCCGCCAATGGTTTCATTGGGAGTGTAATGAACATAGGCGGCATCAGCCGACAGCTTCCAGTATTCAAACGCCGGGACACAGGTATAGTTTTCAGCTTCACTACTGGCAGCGATATTGATTTCACCAAAACGTTTGGCTTCAGAAATCGCCTTTGAGGACCAGTGTCCGGTATTTACATAATCAGCCTTGGCTGATTTACCCATCAGGTTAAGTGGTGCCATGGCAAACTGCAGGGTAGCACCACCCTGAAGAAAAAGGACTTTATAATTATCGGGGATTTTCAGCAATTCACGCAGGTCGGCTTCTGCTGTTGCAGCCATTTCCATAAAGTCCGGGCTACGATGGCTGCACTCCATTACCGAGTGGCCTCGTCCGCCCCAATCCAACAGCTCATCCCGAGCCTGCTCCAAAACTTCCGTTGGCAAAGCCGCCGGTCCCGCACAGAAATTAAATGCTCGGCTCATAACAGATTTAACTTACACTTTCAGCTGGAGTTTTCTTTTGAAACAGGTATATGCACCAAGGTCACAATACTACACCGTAAAAACCGAAAAGGCTTTCAAATAATGCAAAAACGCCGGACTCTGTAAGAGCCCGGCGTTCGGTGATCAATAACGACTGACTTTATCGGTTTCAGGCGTCATCTGTTGCTGCTTCAGCCTCAGCATCACCCTCTTCTGACTGGGCAACTTCTTCAGGCTCTTCAACCCGGGCTACGCCAACCAGATTTTCATCCGACGCCACCTTGATCAGGGTAACACCCTGGGTGTTACGACTCATGACAGAGATTTCATCAACCCGGGTACGTACCAGCGTGCCCTGGTCTGAGATCAGGATAATTTCCTCACCATCTTGCACCTGAGTCGCACCGATGATTTCACCGTTACGCTCGGTCATCTGCATCGCGATCACACCCTGACCACCACGACCGGTAATCCGGAAGTCTTCAACCGGAGTCCGTTTACCAAAGCCATTGATACTGGCCGTCAGAATGCGGGCATTGTCTTCCGGAATAATCAGCGAGATTACCTTCTGGTCATCCAGCAGTCGAATACCACGCACACCACGTGCAGTACGACCCATGGCACGCACATCGCCTTCTTCAAAGCGAATTGCCTTGCCTCCGTTGGACAGCAGCATAACCTGCTTGCTGCCATCGGTGATTTCGGCACCCATCAGGGTATCGCCTTCTTCCAGTTCGATCGCACGCAGGCCAACAGAACGCGGACGGGAGAACTGCACCAGCGGTACTTTCTTCACAGTGCCGCGCTGGGTCGCCATAAAGACAAAGTTGCCTTCAGTATACTCGTCTACCGGCAGCATGGTGGTGATGCGCTCACCTTCTTCCAGTGGCAGGATGTTAACAATCGGACGACCACGGGAGGTTCGACCTGCTGGCGGAATCTGGTACACCTTGAGCCAGTAGACCTTACCCAAAGAGGAGAACAGCAGAATCTGGGTATGGGTGCTGGCCACCAGCATGTGTTCGACGAAGTCTTCTTCCTTCACCGAAGCCGCAGCCTTACCTCTACCGCCACGACGCTGCGCCTGATAGGTATCCAGTGTCGTAGTTTTGGCATAACCCTGATGCGACAGGGTAACAACCATATCTTCTTCAGTGATCAGGTCTTCAACAGTCAGGTCACGACGGGAACTGGTAATTTCAGTACGGCGTTCGTCACCATAACCTTCAACCACGGCTTCCAGCTCTTCCCGGATAACTTCCAGCAGACGCTGCGGATCAGACAGAATCAGGGTCAGCTCGGCAATACGTTCCAGAATTTCACGGTATTCCTGCAGCAGCTTGTCCTGCTCCAGACCGGTCAGGCGGTGCAGTTTCATTTCCAGAATGGCATGAGCCTGAGCCGGAGACAGACGATAACGGTCACCGTCCACCAGACCAAAACCTTCAGCCAGATCTTCCGGCTGGCAGGCGTCAGCACCGGCCGCACCGAGCATATTCAGCACCTGACCGGCATCCCAGGTTACAGCTGTGAGTTTTTCTCGGGCTTCAGCAGAAGACGGAGATTCCTTGATCAGCTGGATCACCGGATCGATATTGGACAGGGCAACCGCCAGACCTTCCAGCGTATGACCACGCTCTTTCGCCTTGCGCAGCTCATAAACGGTACGACGGGTTACTACTTCCCGGCGATGGCGGATAAAGGCTTCCAGAATCTGTTTCAGGTTGAGAGTGCGGGGCTGGCCATCAACCAGTGCCACCATATTGATCCCGAAAACATTTTCCAGTTGGGTCTGGGCGTACAGGTTATTCAGTACCACTTCACCCACTTCACCACGGCGCAGTTCGATGACAACCCGCAGGCCATCCTTGTCGGATTCGTCCCGCAGCTCACTGATGCCTTCGATCTTGCGCTCTTTAACCAGCTCGGCAATCTTTTCGATCAACCGCGCCTTGTTAACCTGGTAAGGAATCTCGGAAATAATGATGGTTTCACGGTTTTTCTTCTCGTCCCGTTCAATTTCAGCACGGGCACGCAGATAGATCCGGCCACGACCGGTACGGTATGCCTGCAGGATTCCTGCACGACCGTTAATAATGGCCGCTGTCGGGAAGTCCGGCCCCGGAATGTATTCCATCAGGTCATCGATGGTCAGCTCCGGATTATCCAGCAGTGCCAGACAGCCACCGATAACTTCTTTCAGGTTATGGGGAGGAATATTGGTTGCCATGCCTACGGCAATACCGGCAGAACCATTTACCAGCAGGTTCGGTACCCGGGTCGGCATGACTTCAGGAATCTGGATGGTGCCATCGTAGTTGGGCACATAATCCACGGTTTCCTTGTCCAGATCAGCCAGCAAGTCGTGGGTGATCTTTTCCATACGAATTTCGGTGTAACGCATCGCCGCAGCAGAGTCACCGTCGATGGAACCGAAGTTACCCTGACCATCCACCAGCATGTAACGCATGGAGAATGACTGTGCCATCCGCACAATCGTGTCGTAAACCGCACTGTCACCGTGAGGGTGGTATTTACCGATAACGTCACCGACCACACGTGCGGACTTCAGATAGGGTTTGTTCCAGTGGTTCCCCAGCTCACTCATCGCGAACAGTACGCGGCGGTGTACCGGCTTGAGTCCGTCCCTGACATCAGGCAGTGCTCGGCCGACAATAACGCTCATGGCGTAGTCCAGATAGGACTGCCTTAGTTCGTCTTCGATATTTACCGGAAGAATTTCATTTGCGATATCAGTCATAAAGACCCGTCGTTCCCAGTCTGTTCCTGTCACCACCCGGCCCTTCCCCTGACCGGGCTTACCAGCTCTCTTGCCGACCAGCAATATGGCCGCACCATCAAGTGGTGGGGCGAAGTCGAACAGAAAGCCTTAAACCTCGAAATCATACCACATGATGACCGTTATTCGCGACCTAAAACCTCGTGAAGGCCTCAGTATTAACCCCATCAGTGCTGATTTTACGCCGGGATTGGATATACTTGCCGGACATAAGAAGTGGATACTCCCCAATGTCAGAGATAGATACCCTGATTCATGCCCGCTGGATTATCCCGGTTAATTCCAGCCGCGATATCCTCGAACATCACAGTCTCGCAATCCATGACGGCAAGATCCTGGCCATTCTTCCCCGGGCCGAGGCGGAACAACAATATCAGCCAAAACAGATTAAAGACCTGAAGGGGCACGCCCTGATTCCCGGCTTCGTCAATACTCACGGCCATGCAGCCATGTCACTGATGCGCGGCAAGGCCGACGATCTGGAATTGATGGACTGGCTCAACAACCATATCTGGCCCACCGAAGCCAAATGGGTCAACGAGCAGTTTGTCCATGACGGAACCCGGCTGGCTATCGCCGAGATGCTCCGCAGCGGTACAACGACCTTCAGTGATAACTATTTTTTCCCGGATGTCTCGGCAGCTACTGCACATGAAGCCGGCATCCGCTGTCAGATCGCCTTTCCGGTCATCGACTTTGCCAACCGCTGGGCCAAGGATGCAGAACAACATCTGCACAAGGGGCTGGAAGTCAACGACCAGTTCCGTAATCAGCCATTGGTTAATGTCGCTTTTGGCCCCCACTCGCCCTATGCAGTTAGTGAAGATGCCCTGCGACAGGTAGCGGTACTGTCCGACCAGCTGGACCTGCCGGTACAGATGCATATCTGTGAAACCGCAGATGAAGTCAGCCAGATTCGTGAACGTACCGGCAAGCGCCCGGTGCATTACCTGGAAGAACTGGGATTACTGACACCCCGATTGCAGTGTGTCCATATGACCCAGCTTAATGATGACGATATTCGCCGGATTGCCGAATACGGCTGCCATATTCTGCACTGCCCCGAATCCAACCTGAAACTGGGCAGCGGCTTCTGTGAAGTCACCCGACTGAAAAAAGAAGGCATTAATGTTGCTTTGGGCACCGACGGCTGCGCCAGTAACAACGATCTGGATATGCTGGGTGAAATGCGTACTGCAGCACTGCTGGCCAAGGTGGTCGGTAAGGATATGTCTTCCATGGGAGCCTACGAGGCACTGGAGTGCGCCACCCTGAACGGCGCCAAAGCTCTGGGTCTGGATGCAACCACCGGTAGCCTGGAAGTGGGCAAGTCAGCCGATATTACCGCCATTGATCTGGATGTACTGGAATGTGCACCGCTCTATAACCCGGCATCCCAGATCGTCTACGCTTCAACTCGCAATCAGGTCAGCCATGTCTGGGTCGAAGGCCAGCTGCTGCTGGATGACCGTAATCTGACCCGCATGCACGAAAGCGAGCTGATTGAAACAGCGCGTGACTGGCATCATAAAATCACCAGCAAAGCCTGATATTTAATGATTCATCACCCGGGCATTCCGGCCCGGGTGTTTCATTCAGGCATCAACACTTGCTGCAAGCTGCTGCTGTAATGTTTTAATACGTTCCAAGTCTTTACTTGCATTTAATTTTATAGCTAACTGCTCTGCCTCTGCCGCAACAGTTCCAGCCTCTTTAATTCGCCCCCGGGCAAGACAGACTT
Source organism: Spongorhabdus nitratireducens (assembly GCA_947387575.1). Classification (GTDB taxonomy): domain Bacteria; phylum Pseudomonadota; class Gammaproteobacteria; order Pseudomonadales; family Endozoicomonadaceae; genus CANDOC01. Next base: position 266,938 of record CANDOC010000005.1, on the reverse strand, counting down.
TCGCCCACTGATACTGATACAGCATCAGGTTACGGAGTGACTCAGGCAGATTTTTTACCTTAAGCAGTATTGCCTCCGCCTTGTCCGGCTGTTCCAGCATCAGATTGGCACGAGCAAGCCTCAGCGCGACGCGCAAAGTGTCAGAGCTATTATTGTTACTGACAAAAATAGCCTGTGCCTGCTCCAGCTGACTGATACCCCGGACCAGATCAGGTGTTTCGGCATCGGTCAGGGCCGCGCCCAGATTAAACCGAACTTTGGCTTCCAGCATATCTCCGGGCTTCAATGCTTCCCGGCACAGGGCCAACGCTTGCTCTCCCCTTGCGACAGCTTCCCCGTCATGGTGACGAGCCCGGGCTACCGCAGACAACAGATAGAGAGATTCTATTTCCGACCGTGTTTTACCCGGATCTTTGCTCTTCAGCTGCCCAGCCAACCGATTGGCCGACTCCGCCAATTGTCCTGCCAGGTCATAATCACCCAGATAAAATGCTGTCGATACAGCCTGCAGCGTCAACACCAGCTCCTTTTCCTGATCACCTACATCCTGCGCCTGCAATACGCCTTCCCTGACCAACACCAGATTGTCTTTCCAGCGCCCGTCATGCTTCAGCTGTTCACTTAACTGCAGCAATGCATCCAGCTCGAGGGTTGCAGCAAAACCTGACAGGGCGATCAACATAACCAGCCACGCCAATAATCGGGTCAACAACGGTCTGGTAAACCGGTTTCTGAACATAGTGATCTTTCCGGATCTTCACTCAGTCGATTAAACAGTAGACAATAGCTTGTAAAATCAATTTCAAATGCCAACAACTCAAACGCTAAAAATACCCGACCCATCAGGAGTTACAGTGGGAAACAATAACAGTTCGAAAACCGGCGGCGAGCATCAGGCTCCCCGTTATGATTTTGATCAGGTCATTGACCGCAAGGGCACCTACAGCGACAAGTGGGATTTGTACAGAGGGCGGGAAGTGTTACCCATGTGGGTAGCCGATATGGACTTCCGGTCGCCTCCGGAAGTGATTCAGGCACTGCATCAGCGGGTCGATCACGGCATCTTCGGTTATACCAGCCCGCCGGATGAACTGGTCGACATTTTTATCGAAAGAATGAAAAGCCAGTACAACTGGGATATTGAAGCTGACTGGCTGGTCTGGTTACCGGGCCTGGTATGCGGCCTGAATATCAGCGTCCGCAGTGTGACTCGCCCGGGGGAAAGTGTGATCACCCAGACGCCAATCTACCCGCCGTTCCTGTCCTCTATCAGCCTGGCCGGCTGTCACCGGGTCGACGCACCGTTGAAAGCAACAGAAGATCAGCAGTGGCAAATGGATCTGGAAGGTATCGACATCACCGACAATACCCAGCTGTTTATGCTGTGTAATCCGCAGAATCCTACCGGCAAGGTTTTCAGCCGGGAAGAACTGATCGCTATCGACGAGTATTGCCAGAAGCATAATCTGTTTGTCTGCACCGATGAAGTCCATGGTGAATTGCTACTGGATCCTGATGCAGAACATATTCCCTACGCCACCATCAGCGACTACGCCAGAGAAAACTCCATCACCCTGCTGGCGCCAAGCAAAACCTTCAACATTGCCGGTTTTGGATGTTCTGTTGCTGTTATTCCCAACAAGAAACTGCGTAACCGCTTCAAGCAAGTCAGAAAATCGATTGTACCTTCCGTCAATGCACTGGCTTATACCGCAGCATTGGCAGCCTATCGTGACAGCCATGAATGGCACAGTCAGCTGCTTGAGTATCTGCGGGAAAATCATCGACTGATGCTGGAGACCATCAATAGCCTGCCCGGCCTGTCCCAGATTCCGGCCCAGGCCACCTATCTGGGCTGGATCAATGTGTCCGGACTGGGATTACAGAATCCAAAGAGCGTATTTGAAGCAGCCGGCATTGGTCTGAACAGTGGAGCCGATTTTGGTGACAGCGATTACCTGCGGCTGAATTTCGGTTGCCCCCGCAGCACCCTGCAGCAGGGACTGGAACGTATCAGACTGCTGGTCGACTCGTTACAGGACTGATATTTCAGCATTGTTTCAGTATTGAAGTGACAAGCCCTGACTTGTCACTTCTTTTTCAACACGGCCTCAACCATACTTCGCAGACTGTCTTCATGATTAGGTGGTTGTATTCGCTGGCCATTCATAAAAATCATGGGTGTTGCCGACAGCCCCAGTCGCTTGGCTTCTGCTTCAGCACGACTGACAAACCATTCAGGCCGGTCACTGTCCAGACAGGCATTTAACTTCTCCATATCCAGACCAATCGCTTCAGCAATCTCCTTGACCGTATCACCTTCCAGCCGTGCCTGCTGATCAAATACCGCCTGATGGAAATCCCAGTAACGCCCCTGCTCCATGGCACAGGCCGCTACCAACGAGATTCTTCGTGAAGCCTTACTAAGCGGAAATTCAATAAATACCACCCGCAAATCATCCGGATATTCCCGTTGCAAGTCGCCCAGTGTTTCGGCAGCGGTCTTGCAGTGGGCACAGAGAAAGTCACCAAACTCAACCACGGTTACCCGGGCATCCGGTTTCCCCTTGTAAGGAAAACCTTCTGTTTTGAGAATGGTTTTGGGCGCTACCGGTTCAGGCATAACCGCTCTGAACCCTTCGGTATGTGCCAGCGTGGCAATCAGCTCCTGCTTGCGGCGCTCCCGGCGATTGTTGGTCAGGTATTCGGTAATCTGGGTACGCACCTGTTCCAGCGGATAGGGAATCCGCTCCTTGTTATCGTTATAGAACAGTTCGATATCTTCATCGGTTGGCGGAACATCGGGAAAAAAGCGTTTTTCAATCTCTTCCCGTTCTACCTTTTCTCTGGCGGCCAGTTGCTGCATATACAGCTCGATCGCCGCATCTGCCAGCGCCTGCTGCTGTTTTTCCCAAGCAGAGAAAGCAATATCGTAGAACTGCTGGGCCTGTCCCACTGGCAGTTCGTCCTGGGTGTATTTTTTTCCGGCAAACTCCATCAGTACCGGCATTTTGGGTTCTGAACTCCAGAATCCAGCCAGAGTTACATCAAAAGGAATGGCAGTGCAGCCAATCAACAGCAGCAATACTAATGCTGCTTTTCTGCTCATCCTTTGCGCGATAAAACCCGGCAACCCCATCAAGACAATCAGTTTCACGGCAACAGCCCCGGTAATCAGTTCTTTTTAAACCACAGGCCATTACCGAAATATTCCATTTCAGGCGAACGGCTCCTGCTAAAAGTAGATCATGATGACCGGGGATGAGTTCCTTACTGCAAAGGAGTAAGGAAGTTAGAGAGCCGCCTTAGAGGTGCTTAAAGTCAATAACACTATTCAGGTAATCTGCCAGACGAGTCAGGCCTTTCTCATCTTCTTCATCAAAACGGTTGGGTTCCGGACTATCGATATCCAGCACACCGATTACCTTTCCTTCAGCGTACAGAGGCAACACTATCTCGCTGCGGCTAGCACTGTCACAGGCAATATGACCCGGGAATTCATCAACATCAGCAACCCGTACCACCCGACCCTCGGCAGCGGCAGTACCACATACACCGCGCTTCAGCGGAATCCGGACACAGGCCGGCAGCCCCTGAAACGGTCCCAGCACCAGCATATTGTCACGCAACACATAGATACCGGCCCAGTTTACATCCGGCAGGCAGTGGTACAGCAGGGAAGCAATATTGGAAACATTGGCCAGGGCATCCGGCTCACCTGAAACCAGCGCTTCTGCCTGCTGTTGCAAACGCTCATAAAATGCGGATTTATCCGCATAATCACTTTTATCAATCTGGAACATTTATACTTCTCACGATCTCAGAGGGTCCAGGGAGTACTCCCCGGGAGAGGGTGCTTTTCATAACCAGTAGCCTGAAATGCAGTAATACAACTCAGGCAAAATAGCGATAGCCGCTGACAGGGTAGGCACTCACGCGTGCATCACTCAATCGGCCAAGCTGCACTTTAAATGATTCCAACTCGCGCTGCATCCAGTCTTTGTCTGATTCCCGCTGTTCGGTGTTAAAATCTGTTACCGGCGGCTCAAACAGCGACAGGTAGACCCGATCTTTGCGACCCAGTCCAAGCAAATGGATATATTCACAACTGCGCTGAACATGAGTATCGGAGCCTGATTTACCAGCTGCGCCCACCAGTACAGTCAACCCTGAAGCGACACCGGCTGCCGCAGCATTTCTGACATCTTCGGTTACCCTTTCCAGTGAACCTGATTTGCCCAGCTCCTGCCGCAATTGAGTCCAACCCGTTTCAAGTCCAATCACCAGATGCCTGAGTCCCAACTGGTGTAACTGCAGCCACTGCTCAGGAGAACGTGCCGGTGCATAATCCGAATCCAGAAAAGAGGAAATGCCACGTTTCAGTTCTAATGATTGCTGCCTGATAAACTCCAGCACCTCAACCAGACGACGCTGTGATAATGCCAAAGCATTAGCTGATCCCAGAAACAGTCCATCCCGTTGATAAAGTTCCGGCCCCCAGAATTGTTGCAACTGTTCCCAGTGCTTTTTAAAAGCATCGAGAGACAGGGGAGAAAAAGGTTTGTCCCGGTAAAAAATACAGAAGGTACACTTGCGGTTGGGACAGCCATACGCCGGATGAACGACCAGATCCCGATAACGATCCGGTGGCAGAATAGGAATACCTTCAGGATAAAGCCGCTGAAACAGCTGTTGCTGGTAACGATAATCCTGGCAGGTTCTGCCCAGAGCCGTTTCCAGCCACTCTGAAGACCCGGCCCTTATTGCATATTGGTGCAGACATTGTTGGACGGCACTGGCAATGGAGTCCGCAACCTCCGACTCACAAGTGTTGAGTTGTTTGGAACCCTCGACAACGGAGCCATCAATACAGCGGCGATAAAACCGGTCACCCTGCCGAAATGTACACCAGTAGCCGTGCCATGACAGACGCAGGCTCCAGCTGTCACATTCCAGTTTGATACTGTCACGCCCCTTGCGACAGATAACTTCATCACTCACAACTGCCATAACGACCTGATAACCCCGAAAACGACAAGAGGCCATATTTCAGGCCTCTTGAATATCATACCAGTGTTAGATCATTCGTTCAGAGTCACTTCACTGTCAGCTGAACCAGCTCCACCAATTCCCGGATGGCCACAGTAAACATTGCCAGCTCCCGACTCTTGCTGGCACTGAGTTCTGTCATCATGTCCTGCCACCGCATCACCTGAACCTGATGACTCTCCAGCCACTGCAACAATTTTTCTGCAGTACTGTCGGGATAGTCCGGCTGCGCTATCAGCGCCATCGTCAGCGCCCGCTGCTGCCAGTAAAGCTCATCCCGAATACTGTCACGGGCCAGAACTTGCCAGTGGTTATCATCTTCAATCTGACCCAGCTCCTGAATAAACCAGTGCAACTGCAGATAGCTGTCGATACCAAAATACAGCTCGGCCACACTCTCCAGTGGCTGGTCGGTATGGTCAGCAATTTCAATTACTGACAGTGCATTCAGTTGATAACGAGAGGCAGCAACCTGTTTAGCCAGTGATTCGGGCACTCCTGCAGTGGTATAGCGTTCCACATCTTCATTAACCCGACTGATCAAAACCTCAGGTAATCTTTGCTCACACTGCTGCCGGAATTCTTCTACCCGGGGCTTGAAGTGAGAGACACAGGTTGCTGAATCCTGATCCTGCCGGTGACGAATAAACCAGCGACTGGAACGCCGCACCTGTTTGGTCAGCTGCGACATCATTTCCAGCTGCAGATTGCTATCTACCTGACCATCCAATGCCTCAATCTGTTGCCATACAGATTCCACCCCGAACACATCGCGACTGATAACAAAAGCTCTGGCAATCTCTTCTACCGAAGCCCCTGTCGTCCGTTGCATCTGCTGCAAATAGGTAAAGCCCATCATATTGATCAGATGGTTGGATATCTGGGTTGCAACAATCTCGCGCCGCAGCCGGTGATTATCAATCAGCGGTTTGAACTGGCTGACCAGCGTTTGCGGAAATGCGGTTTCAACCTCTCTGGCAACATAGGCATCATCAGCAATGTCAGAGTTAATTAATTGTTGTTTCAGATCGCCCTTCGCATACGAAACCAGCAGCGATAGTTCCGGTCGGGTCAGAGTTTTCTGCTGTAAGAAACGTTCCTTCAAACCATCGTTATCAGGGAGAAACTCAATCACCCGATCCAGCTTGCCTTCACTTTCGAGCTGCTCGATAAAACGAATAGCATCCTCCATACCTCTGGCAGCATCATCCAGAGCCATGGTAATGGCCTGCGCCTGACGATAGTTATTGCCCAGAACCAATTGGGAAACCTCATCCGTCATGGCCTCCAGTAACTCATCCCGCTGCTTGCGGGTCATATCACCATTCGCCACAACTTCGTTCAACAGCACCTTGATATTGACCTCATGGTCCGAGCAGTCAACGCCACCGGCATTATCAATAAAGTCAGTATTCAGTGCACCGCCACTCAGTGCATATTCAACTCGGCCCAGCTGGGTCATTCCCAGATTGCCCCCTTCGCCAACGACTTTGCAGCGTAACTGGGCACCATTAATCCGCAGGTTATCGTTAGCTTTGTCGCCCACATCTGCATGCTGCTCCTGCTCGGATTTAATGTAGGTTCCAATTCCACCGTTCCAGAACAGATCAACCGGTGCCTGCAGGATGGCAGTTATCAACTCGGAAGGTGTAAGCTTATAGGCGGTAATTCCCAGACACTGACGAATTTCATCCGTCAGAGCGATGGATTTGGCATTGCGGGAGAAGATTCCGCCGCCCGCAGATATCAACTCACTGTTGTAATCAGACCAGGAGGAACGAGGCAGCTCAAATAGACGCTTGCGCTCGGCCCATGCAGCCTCGGCATCAGGGCTCGGATCAATAAAGATATGCTGATGATTGAATGCACCGACCAAAGCCAGACTTTGGGATTGCAACATACCATTACCAAAGACATCGCCGGCCATATCACCCACACCAACAGCCGTTACCCGGTCCTGTTGCACATCAACGCCGCATTCCCGGAAATGACGCTGAACCGAGACCCAGGCACCCTTGGCAGTAATACCCATCTTTTTATGGTCATAACCGGCGCTGCCACCGGAAGCAAACGCATCATCCAGCCAGAAGCCGTATTCCGCTGCAATCTCATTGGCTATATCTGAAAATGTTGCGGTCCCCTTGTCTGCCGCAACAACCAGATAGGTATCCTGCTCGTCATAAAATATGACATTTTCAGGATGGACAACTTCACCATCCTTGAGGTTATCCGTCAAATCGAGCAAGCCCCGAATAAAGGTGCGATAACAACTGATACCTTCCTTCATAAAGGCATCACGATCACCTTCCGGCAGACGTTTGGCAACAAATCCACCTTTTGCTCCCACCGGAACAATGACCGCGTTTTTAACTTGCTGAGCCTTGACCAGCCCTAATACTTCAGTACGGAAATCTTCCGGTCTGTCCGACCAGCGCAATCCACCCCGGGCAACTTTGCCACCACGCAGGTGCACCCCTTCAACCCGCGGTGAATAGACAAATATTTCAAACCGGGGAGCAGGCTTGGGCAGATCCGGAATCAGCTCCGGCGCAAACTTCAGGGAGAGATAGGGTTTGGGTTGGTCATCACTGTCAATGCAGTAATAGTTGGTTCTAAGCGTCGCCCGGATCAGGTCTTCAATTCGGCGCAGAATTCTATCTTCACTCAAGACCGAAACATCATCCAGCGCTTCCATTAACTCCAGCTGTAACTGTTGCTGATGCGCCAGACGCTGTTCGGCTGTTAACAGCAACTCCGGGTTAAACCGGTTCTCAAACATTTCCATCAGCTTGCGGGTAATGGCAATGTTATTGAACAGCGTATTGGCAATATAGGCCTGACTGAAGCCAAACCGGATCTGTTTCATATAACGGGCATAGGCTCGCAGAATTGAAACCTGTCGCCAGCTAAAGCCGGCAGCCAGCACCAAACGGTTAAAGGCATCATTTTCTGCTGTCCCAAACCAGATATTCTCAAATGCATCGCGAAAAATCTGGTTGACCCGGCGGGCATCAATTCCGGCATCATGGCTGTACTCCAGCACAAAGTCATGAATCCAGATACTGGAACTGTCCTGCCGGTCAATCTTGTAGGGATACTCACTGATTACCTTGAGCCCAAGGTTTTCGATAATCGGAATCTGGTCAGCCAAAGGCAGTGGTGTGCTGTGATGGTAAACCTTGAAGCGAATACAGTGGCGGGGATCACCCAGCGACTGATAGAAGCTCATGGTCAACGGACGATCATCACTAAGCTCATCCAGATAGTCCACATCCACGACTGCTGACTGCGGACTGAACGATTCCTTATAAGCCGCCGTAAAACCATCACTGTAAATCTGCCACAACCGGTTGGCACTGGCTTCTCCCCTGGCTTCCAGCAGATTGGCCTTGAACTCATCCTCCCAGCTGCGAGCTGCCTGAATAATCTCCTCGTTAATCGCATCCAGATCAAATTCAGTCTGCTGCTCAGGATCAAGCCGCAGGGTAAAGTGCACCCGGCACAGAATGGACTCGGAGAAGTAAGTGGTAAATTCAGAATCCAGTGCATTAAGACGCTCGATCAGAATCTGCTGCATTTTTCGACGCAGGCCGGTGCTGTAGATATCTCGGGGCACATAAGCCAGTGCCGAACAGAACAGGCCATTACGATCCTGGCGCAGAAAGACCTTGATCTGATGCCGCTCCTGAATCTGCAGAATGCCCTGGGTTGTGGCAAACAACTCTTCAGGCGACATCTGGAACAGTTCCTCCCGTGGGAACACTTCCAGAATCTGCACCAGATCCTTGGCATGATGACTGCCGGGTTCCAGTCCCGCCGCCGCGGTAATACTGGTTATCTTGTTTCTGACATAGGGAATCTTGCCTGGACTCTGCTGATACACCGGTGAAGTGTAAAGTCCCATAATGCGTGATTCACCGGTAACTTCACCATTTTCATCAAAATGCCGCATCACAATAAATTCAGGATAGGCAGGACGGTGGACACTGGAGCGTGCAGCAGCCCGGGAGAAACTCAGCCGCTCCTTGCAGCTGAAAAAGTCACTGTCCAGCACCGGTTCCAGTTGTTGCTGATCCAGCTCGCCACCGATGACCGGTCTTAGCAGCCCCAACAGGCTGCGGGCAGGTCTGACTATCTGATGATGACTACTACCCGGGTCTTTACCCTGCCCTTTGACTTTTAATTCCTCACAGGCAAGAAAAGTAAAGTTATCTCTCAACAGCCAATCAAGGAATTCCCGCTCTTCCTGCTCATCATCACTCAGAACTGAAATCAGTTTACTGACCTGATCTCGCATGGCCTGATGATCATCAACCACCCGCCGAACATCAGCCAACACGGCAACAAGCTGTTGCTGCAGCAGCTTCAGTCCATCACTTTCTTCAATCCGGTCAATTTCCAGATAAACAAAAGCCTCTCGCACTTCCGGTTGCTTACTGTCAGCATCATGCAGCATGTTGTGATCATCATCCCGCCTGAAATTCATAATGCCATTACGCAGCCGGTGAATAGTCAAACCACGCTCATTCAGCTTCATTCGAATGGAATCAACAATAAAAGGCTGATCGATATGAACCAGCTGGATCACGGTGTGGGTCGAATGCCAGCCATAATGTTCATAATCAGGATTGAAGACGGTAATTTTGGGAGCAGCAGGATCATGCTGCTGAATAAAGTGCCAGAAGGAAAGCAGTGAGCCCGTCAGATCTGATAGATTTTCCTGTTCGAGATCCCTTGCTGTATCCAGCAAACAGTAGCGATCCCTGAACATCGCCAGTGCCTGCTGCTCTTGCTCTGGCCTCTGCTCACTGACATCGGCCAGTAGTTTTTCAAGCAGAGCTTCCTTGCTGCCGGCTACCGACAAAGCCATGTTTCCCTCCTGGAGAACTTTTTGTTATATCCTCAACAAAATATAGACCGATCAATTACATTTAATCGGGGTTTAGTTGTTTTATCGACCTGCTATTTGCATTACCGATACGCTCCCCGATAAACATGGTGAACAGAGAGCCCATGGAAGCCCCTCTACTCCGTCCCGCATCTGCCGGAGCATTATCCGAGACCGCAACCAGTCAACCCACCAGCCGACTGGGCACCGGCAATGATGCCGATGCGCTGGCACTGTTTCTGCGCCGGGCTGAACGCCGCTCGGCAGAAACCCTGCGGCGCTATACCCGTGAACTCGTCCGGTTTACGGCTTTCTGCCGCAAGGAGCTACTGAAAAACTATGACCAGATTACAGTGGCAGATATTGAAGGCTACGTCACCTTTCTGAATGCCCCCTGGCCTCACTGGCAACAACCGGGAATTGATCGCAGTCGTCCTGACAAGGTTTACTTTCCCAATGCTATCAAGCCGGGTAAGAGTACTGACCAAGTTATTACGGTATTACACAGCTTTTTTAATTACCTGCATGCCACCGGTTATATCCAGGGCAACCCGGTTCATGGCTTTGATAAAAGCGGTGAGCGCCATGCCCGCGGCCACGGCGAAGTGCGTTACTTCTATGCCGATGAATGGGATGTGGTGAAGTCCTGTTTAAAACATTATCCGGAAGACACTAAACGCCAGCAGGGTGAAAAAGCCCGGCTGAATTTTATTTTTGGGCTGACCTATGCCACTGCAATGCGTCAGGGTGAAATCGAACGCCTCAGCTGTGCTGATATATTGCCCGGACCGGATGGTGAGCTGGAACTGCATATCAGCGGTAAAGGCCGGCGCAAGCGGCGGTTACCGGTCAATGATCGTACACTGGATATTATTATTCGCTATCGCCAGCATCATAAGCAGGAAGCCTTCAGCCGCGACGGGTTTCCCCTGGCCCCCACCATCTGCCCGGTAAAGAAAGATGGCAGCTATGGCCGAATGTCTGCCCGTCAGATTCGCAAATGGTTTGCCGGTTTTATGCTTCATTGTGCCGACAGTGTCGACAAGGAAAATCCGGAGCTGGCCCAGCGGTTACTGGAAAAAAGCTTTCACTCGCTGCGACATACTGCTCTGTCTCACCTGGCACGCAATATGGATATCGAGGATCTGGCTATTTTTGCCGGCCACGAAGCCATCACAACCACCCAGCAGTATTACACCCCGGAACGCTCACGACTCAGGGAGTTGACCCGGGAGCACGGCCTTGACTGAACTAACCAGTAGCGATCAGCAGCGATACAGGAGCAATGATGACAGCCACAGCAACCAAAACCATCTGCGTCTCCGGCGGATTTGATCCGGTTCATATTGGCCACCTGAGAATGATGCAGCAGGCTGCCACTTATGGTCAGTTGGTGGTCATTGTAAATTCCGACCAGTGGTTGCTGCGTAAAAAGGGCTATGTCTTTATGCCGTTCACCGATCGCTGCGAATTGATTGAAGGCTTCAGCTGTGTGGCCCGGACTGTTGCTGTAAACGACGATGACAACTCCGTATGCGAAGCATTGCGCCGAATTCAGCCTGACTATTTTGCCAATGGCGGTGACCGCAAACTGGACAATGTTCCAGAAGTTGCACTTTGCCAGCAGCTCGGGATCAAAATGCTGTGGAATATGGGTGGCGAAAAGGTTCGCAGCTCATCCGAACTGGTCGCAGCCAGCCCGGGCCTGAAATGAGTTTTGAACACTATTACCACTCAATTTGACGGTAATATTCACTACAGAGCGCTACCCTGTCGTCTAACTGCCAAGGTATCCAAGTAAAATACCTACCTGCAATGTCGTTATGGCATTGCCACTTTTTTGAAACTTGATCTAATCTTGGTTTTGCTTTGTATTCGGCCTGCAGCGCAGTCATGCATGCAGGTTCGTCATGAAATCAGTCTTCGGCAGTTGTTGGATATTTTGATAGTCCATTATTGCTGTCCGAAGGCGAATACCAGGTCCGGGGTAAAGGCAGCCTGCCAGACTGCCCCCCTCTTTCATCACATGATTCACCCCATACAGGTTCAGGTACCATCATGAACAAAAAAGAGCTGGTAGAGCAGATTGCCGAAGATGCCGGTCTTTCCCGCAGCAAGGCAGAACATGCACTTAATGCTTTTATTCATCATGTACAGGATGCACTGGTGCGAGGCGAAACTGTTCAGCTGATAGGATTTGGCAGCTTCGTTGTAGGCAACCGGGCTGCGCGTAAAGGACGCAATCCCCAGACCGGTGCCGAAATTGATATTCCTGCCATGCGGGTGCCGCAGTTCAAAGCCGGCAGCAAGCTTAAGGAGATGGTTAATAGCTGAAACCGTTCAGCAAAACACTGAATCAACTCATGAAGCCGGATCTATAGATACCTTAATACTGCCTTTCGTTATTATTCTTCCGGCTTCTCAACTATTTTCATTACCTATCATCTCTATTCGGTACAACTTTTCCCAAAAACCCTTTTCTACGAGCCCCTTTGAGACTGTTGTTTATCAGAAATCAGCTAATGTAAGATGCTGAGATAATGAATATATGATTGCATAATATTATATGATTGACAAAACAGCAGCCCGACTGGTTATTCGCGATACTCTGCTGGAGTTACAGCAACAAAACCGGGAGTTCAGTGAGCTTTTACTGGGAGACAAACAGCTACCAGCCTGGGTTATGAATGAAGACCCGGAAGATACTCGCCCTGCACGTGAGAAAGCCGCTGATGCTGCCGCCCGTCTGACCTATCGACCTGATCAGAAAAAACAGAAAACAGCCAAGTGTTATGGCCTGGTGGGAATATCCCAGAAAACACTGGAAGCAGGCACACAACTGAATGAAGCCAAGCTCGCCTTCAAACAGGCCATAGGCAACTATCGAAAACTGTTTGGCGCTTCCAGTATTGAGACTATCGAGTTTTCATCTCGGGAGCTGCGCGACTCCCTGCTGGGAAATCTGAAGCTGCATCATCTGCATTTTGTGCAATGCTACCGCCAGCTCAAGTTGTTTCCGGTTCCACCCAAACGCGCGGGTTTCAGCTGGGCCAAAGGCACCTGCGGCAGTGTCAGGCTGACAGCCAAAGCGGCTATTCGTCATCTGCAACAGCAATATACTCAGTCCCAGTCAATTATTGATGACATTATCAATCTGCAGCAACTGCCTCCTGATCAGAGCGTTGTGATTAAACGTCCACTGGCTCCCCATTTAAGAGCCAACCTGACCTGGGATGACAAAGTTAAACAGCTTCGGCTCGATCCGGATGAAAAAGCCCGATATCCACTGCAGGTAAACACTCCATTGCCATTATTTATGCTTTTACAGGAAGGACAGCATTTACCCGAGTTTAATCAGATAAAGCCCCTGGTGCGTGAAGCTGTACAGGATCGGCTTAAACGTTCGGATCGCAAACTGAAACCGTTATCAGATAAAGAAGATACTTATGTATTTGTTGACATAACCTGAAAACCAGAATTCCGCTGCCGTATATTTTTCTTCAGCAATCCTCGACAGTTTTTACTATGCTTTTTCGGACTGCAGCCAACATGGGCTTGGCTGCAGTTTTTTATTGCCTCTTTCTCAGTCTTAACAAAACATACTGTAGTGGCTGGTTTGGTAATGAGAAAAAACAGGGCTTTCGGCTATCAGCATTTTGGTTTGATCTCTCCCGGTTTCAGATACCTGATGACCGGCTGCCTGATCTGTTTGCTTGCCGCCTGTGCCAGCCACTCTCCAATTGCTCCATCAATAGCTCCTTCAGCTCACCAGCAAACAGCATCGATTCCCGCACAAGTTGATAAAGCCGAGTCCGAAGTCGCAGATCTCAAACAGCAAATGCTTGGTATGATCCAGGACAGTATCAATCAGGATTCCGAGATGAGCCCCGAGCTGAAAACCCGGCTGACAGCTCAGGCTATTGAACCCTTGCAGGAAGAGTCAGCGATTTTCCTGACCGGGGAAGACAAAATCACCCGCCCTGTTGCCGTTAACCTGCAAAAAGCCTTTGAGCAGACGCTAGTCGAGCTCGGCAACAGTCAGCATCCCGGACTGACCAGAGCGGTAGCCATTATCCATACCGACAAACCGACAACCCCGCTCTGCAATCCTCAAAAGCAAATTTTGCCCGGTACTGCAGCCAGCGATATGAGCCAGGATGCGCAGCGACTTAAAACAATCACCGACCGCAGTATCACTGTAAGAAAAATGGCTCGCTGCGGCGGTAATTTATCACTTGTTATTGCCTATGCCCGGGACGGACTGGAAAAAAGAACCGCAGCAGAAAAACAGGTTTACCTGCAGGAAACGCTGAAACCTGAAAACTGTAACCTGACCGATGCCAGACTGAATTGCGACGCGGTGCCTGCTGAAATCAGTGGCTCATCCTATATTCTGACAACCCCTTCCGGTGGCGAACTGTACTTTGGCAATAATGGTATGCAGGCGCTGGAAAGCAGCAAGAATATGTACTGGCGCTACTGGTTTGGCAGCACCCAAAAAATAGTTCCGGCACGCAGAAAACAGGAAATTGAGGGTTTTCTGAAAACCTCCGGCTACAAACCGACAGGTTTTTAGACTAATCGGTTGCCAGTCACCGTTATCTGCTGAAAATCACCCTGTCAGGAACTGCTGGCGGCCTATACTGTCCTATCCCTTAACCATTTCCATATACGAAAAACAGGCAGGGATGTGGTATGAGGCCAGCCGGACTATTTGCTTTTACATTTCGAAGTCAGCTCTGTCTGACCACAACAGCTCTGATCGCATCGTACCTGTTTCTCTTGTCATTTCAGGTTACTGCCGAGCTATCTGCCCAGCTATCCCAAGATCTATCTTCTCCATACAACAGAGAGTGCCATCGCCTGCCTGAAATCTGGCAAAGTGCTGAAAATCAGGCCATCTGGCCGGATCCGGTCATTTCCAGACTGACATCCTCTCCTTTCAATACAGAGCTTGCACCTTCTCATCTGCTGGATTTTATCGGTTCTGACCACTTGCAGGATCTGCATTTTGAAAACCTGGTCAATCCGGCTGCGATACAGGTTTTCAGTAACCTGCTGGCGCTGAGTCACTCGGTTACCGAGAAGCATGTTAAATCAGATGTGGTACGTCACCGTAATGCCAGCCAGTCCCATGTCCAGTTGCGAGGACTCGATACCGATATACGTCCTGTCGCTGTGACCTTTCAGAAAGCATTTGAAGCCTCATTACTGCAGAAGCTCTATAACAAACAGTTAAAGCACTGCCGGATTTTTATTCATACGCCACGGCCGGCCACTCCTCTGTGCAATCAGTCAGGTCAGGTTCTGGACAGCAGTATTCACAGCACCATGCAGGCGGATGAGAAAAGACTTAAAACCGTCAGGGACCGAACCCTGACCCTTCGGCAGCTGGCCCGGTTCGGGCCCGAAGTGGAGTTATTTGTAGTCTATCCAAAGTCCGGAATAGAGCGCAGAACCCAGGCCGAGCAAGCCATCTACCAATCAGAGCTGAGTGACAAACGCAATATCAGCCTGTATGACCACCCGCTTGAGTGCGAAAGTATTCCTCCTTCCCTATGTGGAGCTTCCTACTTTCTGAAGCTGGAAAGTGGCGAAACACTGTTTTTCTCACTGAATGGTTCCCAGGCTGCAGACTGTGATGATGCCATGCTGTGGGAGTACTGGTTCGACAATATCAATCATCCCGATGTCAAAGCACGCCATGACAAGGTTGTCAGCTTTCTGGAGAAGCATGGCCTGAAAGTACAGGGAAGATAACGGCACACCAACGACAGAGAATACCGAAGTTATATATGTAAAAAATATGCTTTATTTTTAACGACTTGCACAAGAAACAAAAAGTAACGCATTTACTATTGATCCTCCATTCTCTTAATACAAATCCCCAATAACTACAAAGAAGGACTGGAATACACTGCTAAGGTTTTAAGAGGCATTGTTTTTATTAGGTTATATCAGCTGCTGAGCCTGAAGCCACGCATCAAGAAGCATCCACCAGTGCCGAAATCATAATGAATCACAGGGTACGCGTATATGATCCATATCTCGGGCTTCTCCCTTCTTGTCATGGCCATTCTGGTTTACTTCCTGGGCTGGTTTGTGACTCGCCATGTACGCCTGCTTGATGAATATCATATTCCCGCCCCGGTTACCGGTGGTCTTTTAACCAGTGCCACTATTGCTATTACCAGCCAGTTTATCGACTTCGACATTCAGTGGGATCTCGCCCTGCGTGACCAACTACTGCTGATTTTCTTCTGCACTGTCGGTTTGAATGCCCGGCTAAGACTACTGATCAGTGGAGGCAAAACCCTGCCACTGCTGTTCTGTATTATTGCTGTTTTTCTGGTAATACAGAACACCGTTGGACTGTCTATGGCGATGCTGATTGGTGACGAACCCATTCACGGACTGATTGCGGGTTCAATCACCATGGCTGGAGGTCACGGCACCGCTATCAGCTGGGGTGCATTTCTGGAAAGTGAAGGTTATACCGGTGCGACTGAGTTTGGATTGATTGCGGCCACAATGGGGCTGATCATGGGTGGTATGCTGGGTGGACCGGTTGCTCACCAGCTGATTAAAAACTACCGACTCGACCCCAAGGATGCCGATATGGGCATCCACTCGGATCCGGAAAGTATCGAAACCCGGGCAATTACCCTGTGCATGCATCAGGTATTGAAAGTCGTACTGGTAATCGGTGCCTGTATTATTGCCGGCAAATATATCAATGGCATATTCCGCTCTTACGGTATTGTGATGCCGGATTATCTGCCGGTGCTGTTCCTGGGTATGTTTGCGGCCAATATCGCCGACATAATGAAATTCCAGTTTAACGACCAGTTTATCAACCTGTTTGGTGATATCAGCCTGGAGCTATTTATTGCCATGAGTCTGATGTCACTGAAACTGACCCGGCTGGCGGAAACCGCAGGTCCGGTGGTTATCATTGTCCTGACTCAAGCCGTTGTCATCTGCCTGTTTGCCTATTACATCATGTTCCGCGCCGCCGGCCGGGATTATGATGCCAGTCTGGTTACCGCCGGCTTTGTCGGCCTGGGTTTGGGAGCAACACCCGTAGGTCTGGCCAATGTCAGCACCCTGACTCACCGCTATGGTCCCTCACCCAAGGCTTATCTGATTGTGCCACTGCTGGGCTCGGTGTTTACTGACACGCTCAATGCCGTTGTACTTCAAGGCTTTCTGACTCTTCCTATTTTTCAATAGCCTGAAACCAAACAAGCCCGAATGTTCCGCAGCATTCGGGCTTGTTTCAACAGATTAAAGCAGCCTGTCAGTTTTTCATCTTGTCTGCGGCATCTTTCATAATATTGTAAGTCACCTGCATGCCGTCAACCCACTCGGAACCATAGCGATAATCAACCGTCGCGCCGATGTTCTGGTAGGCCTTGATTACAGCCGGGTCTTTCATCACTTTATTGGTTGCTTCGGTCAGCTTCTTGACGACTTCCTCTGGTACACCTTTAGGTGCAAAGATACCGGACCAGCCTTCAAAGCTGCCTTCAATGCCGTAGTCAGCAAAGGTCGGAACACCCGGGAATGCATCCATCTTCTGGTTCATAACCAGCGCTCGGGCGCGCTCAGACTTGAGGTGCGGGCCAAAGATCGGCGGGAACGATACAGCTGAATCAATGTGACCACCAATCACGGAAACCATAGAGGTTGCACCGTCCTTGGCATGGACATATTTGGGCTTGTAACCGGCCTGGTCAGCAATGATATTGGCCAGAATGGTGCCAGAGGACGAAGCACCCCAGGAACCCTGAGTCACAGTTTTGTTCTTTGCCCCCTTGATAAAGTCATCAAAGGTTTTGTACGGACTGTCTTTGGCTACAACAACAGCCAGCGGTACCGAGGTCATTTTTACGACCGGAGTAAAGCTGTCAAAGCTGTAGGGCGTCTTGCTGAAGTTAGGGGTTACCAGCATATTGCCAAGACCGGCATTGATCAGGGTGTAACCATCTTTTCTGGAGTTAGCCACGAAAGCAGTACCGACAATACCGCCACCGCCGGGCTTGTTGATGACAACGACCGGCACACCCAGCTCTTTCTCGACAGCATCAGCCCAGATCCGGGTTGTCAGATCGGAATCACCACCCGCACCGTAAGGTACAACAACCTTGATCGGCTTCTCCGGATATCCAGCCTGAGCAGCGCCCGCAGACAAGCAAACGGCCAGAGCGCCAGCGAGGATGGTCAGTGATTTTTTCATGTTGTTCATAATAAATGCCTGCTAGTAATTTCTTATAGGTTCATCGTTTGTTTCAAAGTACGGCACGCTGCCTGTGAAAAAGGGAAAGATAAAGCAGGTGCCATGCTCCTTGTGTCTGTTATTGTTTTTCTGGTTACGACGTTACCTCTTGCGCCTGAGTTGAGTTGCCGGCTTTCTTCTTTTTCATATACACGCTGGAATATACGAAGAAGATCGAAAGCGCGATAAATACCCATGAGAAGGGGGAAGCAAACAGCAGGTGGTAGTCAGTACCGACAATCGCCAGTGCCTGATCCAGGTTCTGTTCCAGATACGGGGTCAGAATAAATCCGATAATAAAGATGGCCGGGTTCAGTCCAACCAGTCGCATGCCATAACCCATCACGGTAAAGCCGATCAGGATCAGGATGTCGTTCATATTCTGACCGGCAGTGAAAGCGCCGGTGAAGGCAAAAATGGTCACACACGGGAAGATATAATAGCGCCGCAGTGAAGCCACTTTGACGAAGAAACTGAACCCGGACTTGGCAATACCCAGCAGGAACAGATCTGTAATCAGGAAGCCGGCAAAAATGGCATAGATGGTTTCAGTATGCTCAAAGAAGATCAGCGGACCCGGTGTCAGGCCGTGAATCAGGAACGCACCCATCAGCAGTGCCGCGACATCATCACCGGGAATACTGAGGGTCAGCATCGGGATCAGACTGGAACCACAAACCGCATTGTTGGCTGATTCTGCCGCCGCTATACCTTCAATCGAACCCTTGCCATACTCTTCCGGCTTTTTGGAAGTACGCTTCGCCTCACCGTAAGCCATAAATGCAGCAGTACTGGAGCCCAGACCCGGCAACGCGCCGATAAAGGTACCGATACCACTGGATTTCAGAATGGTGCCAAACACCGAGCGGTACTCTTTCCAGCTGATACGGTTATCAGCCGGATTGGGCGAGCGGGTAATGGCCATATCACTGTGTGACTTCTTTCGCTGTCTGACTACATTCAACACTTCCGGCATTACCAAAATACCGATCAGCATCGGAGTGAATGTAAACCCGGACATCAGCTCAGTGATACCGAAGGTGAAACGGGAAGCACCGGTAATAGTCGACAAGCCAACCATGGCAAACAGCATACCGAGCGTACAGGACAACAAACCACGAGAAATCGATTGTCCAGCCAGAGTACTGATAACGGTAAAGGCAAACAGCAGCAGGAACACCTTCTCAATCGGACCGGCCTGTAGCGATATCGCAGAAATCGGTGCAGCAACCAGAATCAGCACCAGAGTGGCTATGACCTCACCGGAAACAGAGGAGAACAGGGAGATATCCAGTGCCTTACCTGATTTACCTGCCTTGGTCAGGGCATTGCCATCAACTGCCGTCAGAAAGGATGCTGCAGCTCCGGGGGTATTAATCAGAATGGCAGAGATCGAGCCACCATAAATACCGGCCTTGTAAACTGCCAGCAGCATGGTGATGCCGATAATCGGATCCACATAAAACGTCAGCGGCAGAATAATGGCAATGGCCATAATGGCTGAAATGCCAGGAATCGCCCCGAATACGATACCGACAATAACGCCGGCAATAATACCGAGTATGGGCCCGACCGCGAGAATCGAAGAAAATCCACCAATAATATTTTCAATCATAGGAACAGTTCTCGTCAGGACAGGGTCCAGGTTGGTAGATAAACCCGGAGGAAGTGGCTGGAACCATAGAAGATAAGCAGCGGCGTAATAACAGATACCAGTGTTATAGGTATCCAGTTACGACCACCCAGCAACACAGCCACACTGAACATCACGAAAGGTGTTGCCACCAGAAAGCCGACATGGGGTACAGCCAGCCAGTAAGCGATAAAAATACCGATATAAACCAGAACCCCGGAGAAACCCTGGGTAACAATAATTTCGGACTCTTCCTGTTTCGCCTGCCGCAACAGTTTCAGCAGTGATTCAATGCCCATCACGGCGGCAAAAATAATAATCAGGCCGGCAACAATGCGCGGCAGAAACATCGAACCCAGTTCGGTTTCAACGCCACCTTCAACCAGATTGTCATTGGTTAAAATGATTACGGAGATAATGATTAGCAGCGTTGATAAAACGACATCAATTTTCCGTCTATCCATATTTATTCCTCTCAACGTTTATGGTGAGCAGGCTGTCTCAATACCTTTCAGGTATGACAGTGACAGCCCCGGCAAGACAGCAGTCACTTGCCTCACCACAAAATTCTGAATACGACAGCACAGCAGGCTGCCTATTCCACTGCTGGTCTATGTACACCAGTTAGTAAATTATTTCTTTGCTCCCGGTACCGGGTAGACACCCGGGTCATAAGGCAGGTTGACACCCTGCCCCTTTTCCCGGGCCAATTCGCAAACCCGGTGGGCAATCGCAATATCGTGAATAGCCAGGCCAAGGTTGAAGTTGAGAATGCGCTGCTCCTGGGAAACCCGGCCGGGTTTCAGATCGGCTACAACTTCACCCAGCTCAAGGGATGATTCAGGAATGTTGTATTTGCCATCGAGGAAAGAGGCAACCTGCTGATGGCTGTCAGTAATCAGCACATCTGCCTTGTTCATTACATCAAACTCCCAGCCACCACCGTGCACCGGCAGTACCAGCGCACCCGGCTTGACATCATCCCAGAAGAAAATGGGTTCTTTCAGAACACCGGTACAGGTCATAACAATGTCAGAGCCCTGAACCGCCTCGGATACCGAGCTCACCGGCTGCACATTGATATTCAGCTCGCGCTTCATATCTTCAGCAAAGCTCTCCAGGCCTGGCTGATAAATATCAAAGCCTTTGACCACTTCCAGCTGGGGGAACATATCCTGCATCATCAGCATGTGATAACGGGCCTGCATCCCGGTACCGACAATACCGATAGAACGAACATTAGCCGGTGCCAGCTGCTCAGCTGCGACTGCGGTTACGGCTGCAGTCCGCATATTGGTGATCCAGCCTCCGTCGATAATGGCAGTGGGTGCACCGGTATCGGCATCATTGAGAACAATTAGTCCCATAATAGCCGGCAGGTTCTGTTTAGGATTATCGAAAAATCCACTGACCCATTTGATACCGGCTTCACGGGTCTCTTCCAGATAAGCCGGCATGGCATGCAGGAAAGTTTGCGGCAGCGGATGAATACCCGGCTTGGGCGGATTTTCAACTTTTTTCCGTCCGTGCTGTGCCAGTGCACCGGCGACCAGGGTACGAAATTCCTGGTTGGTAATACCGGTTGCCAGAACATCTTCAGGTGTAAGATAGAGAATTTCCAACAGCAATACCCCTGTTATAATTTTTTATAATGCACTTGGTGCTTTGACTGACCATGACATTTAATGGCCGGATTCATAGGTATGGGATCTGCGCCCCAATCTGATTTTTTTAAACGGAAATGAGACCAGAACCCCCAGCCATACCAGATACATGGCTATCTGCTTCAAAGGACTTATTTCTTCCTGAAAGACTGTTAATGCCAGCACATACATGATGACGGGTTCGATATACGTCATCAGTCCGGCTGTTGTAATCTGTCTGACACTGCGAACACCCATACCGTACAGTGCCAGTGGCAGGTAATAGATCGGAACGATACAAAGCAGCCAGAGATCACTGCTCCAGCTGAAACCGATAGTTGGAGTGGTCCCCCAGAGAATGAAAAGTGCTACCGGTAGCATCAGCACCACTTCAGCACCCAGCCCTGCCAGCTCACTGACCTGCCCCTTGCGTTTGACCACACTGAACAATGCGAAGGCAAACGCAATCATCAGCGTCAACCAGGGCAGCTCACCGTTAGCAATGCAATAGAAAACAAAAGCAACAACACAGATAACAAACGAAAGCCACTGCTGCACTGACAGGCGTTCATTGAAAAAAAGCATCCCTGCCACAATGGTCAGAATCGGGCTCAGAAAAAAAGCCAGACTGACAGCCAGCAGTTGACCATTCAGGGTTCCCCACAGGTTACCGAACCAACTGGTCGAAATTAATGCAGCACCTAACAGAGCCCAGCCTGCCTGAGAGCAGGAGGGACGCTTCAGATTCTTACGAACAAGAAAAAACACAATGGCCAGTACCGGCACTGACAAAAGTACCCTGGCGGCAAGAATGGTGGATGCGCTATGTTCAGCCAGCTGCTGAAAGTACAGCGGCAGCAATCCCCAAATCAGAAAAGACGTCAATGTCAGCCACTCACCACGATATCGAGCCAGCATTGTTTTCATCTCCGGCCATCCAGTACAAAAAAGCCAGACAGATTAACCATGCTTGCTGATATGAGAGCAGGCATATCATCATGCCGGGACTGACTGTTTGGGTGCTCTGACAACATTGCAGGATTACCGGAAAGGCTCATATCGATCACTCGTAACTTATTGTGATGCTGCTAAAAATTATTTTTGTAGTGTGTTCGGTAATGATTGTGCAAAATACTCAAACATAAATACATTTAATATTGCTTATAAATTCATAAACAGAATTTATATCTGAACATTTCAGGTTTGTTATGAATTTCAATCTGAGAAAACTGGAAATCTTTTTTGAAGTCGTACGTTGTGGAAATATTTCACGCGCCGCACAACGATTGTCGCTGACTCAACCTGCTGTCAGCAGTGCTATATCAAGCCTGGAGTCCGAAGTTGGCTTCCTGTTATTCAAGCGCACCAAATATGCTGCCGAACTGACACCCGAAGCCCGGCATATGGCAGAAAGCGTTGATCATATTCTTGCGTCCTGCAGAAACCTGGAAAGATTGTCAGATGAACTGAGAAACGGACGGGTTGGCAAGTTGCAGGTCGGCTGTATGCCTGGATTGTCGTACAGTTTTCTGCCCAAGGTAATATCGGGATTCCATGCTGAAAATCCGGAAGCCCGGATTGCACTGAAAACCTTCGACTCGAAAAAGGTGGTGAACTGGGTTAAAGCCGGACACTGCGATATCGGTATTGCTGAAATGCCCGAAACTCCAACTAACCTGATTACTCACAGCTATCAGCTAAAAATGCTATGTGCCGTCCACATTGATTCGCCACTGGCACAAAAAGAGGTGATTACGGTTCAGGATATGCATGAACAACCCATGATTACCCTGGAAGAAAGTCATCCGGTTACCAGTGATATCAGCACCCTGTTTCGTAAAGCCTGCTGCAACCTTAATGTCATCGCCGAAATTCATGTTTTTCCTTCCGGCCTGTCGATGGTCAACGAAGGCATGGGTAGCATGTTGGTTGATCCGGTTACCGCCCGTGATTTTACCCGCCGCAGTGACTCCCAGATTGTACTGAAGCCTTTTGAACCGGATATCACCTTTGATGTTGCTGTTATTCTGCCAGCACTACACACCTCTTCACGGTTGTGTCAGGCTTTTTACCAACAGCTGAAATCCAAGATTGATGAACTGGTAGAAAAGAACATCACGCCGGAAATTAACCCGGTTTAAAAACAGAATGCCCGCACATCCTTCGA
The DNA here is from genome assembly GCA_947387575.1 of Spongorhabdus nitratireducens. Lineage (GTDB taxonomy): Bacteria > Pseudomonadota > Gammaproteobacteria > Pseudomonadales > Endozoicomonadaceae > CANDOC01. Next base: position 243,280 of record CANDOC010000005.1, on the reverse strand, counting down.
TATGCGGGCATTCTGTTTGCAGCCAATAAGTCCGGGAGCTCTATAGCCCGAACTCTTCAGCCGTCAGGATCAGAACTGGGTAGCAGCTTCCAGTGCAACGACCATCATTTCCTTGAAGGAAACCTGACGAGCTTCAGCATCCAGCGCTTCACCGGTACGGATGTGGTCACTTACGGTGCAGATCGCCAGACCCTTGGCACCGAATTCAGCACATACGCCGTACAGGCCGGCAGCTTCCATTTCAACACCCAGAACGTCGTACTTTTCCATTACGTCGAACATTTCGCCGTCTGGAGAGTAGAACAGGTCTGCAGAGAACAGGTTACCGACCATGATGTTGACGCCTTGCTCACGCGCAGCAGCAACAGACTTTTCCAGCAGGCCGAAATCAGCGATAGCAGCAAAGTCGTGATCCTTGAAACGGATACGGTTAACCTTGGAGTCGGTGCAGGCACCCATACCGATAACAACGTCACGTACCTTAACGTCCTTGGAAACAGCACCACAGCTGCCGACACGAACCAGGTTCTTCACGCCATACTCGGTGATCAGTTCCTTGTAGTAGATGGAGGCAGAAGGAATACCCATGCCGGAACCCATCACAGAAATTTTCTTGCCCTTGTACTCGCCGGTGTAACCCAGCATGTTGCGGACATTGGTTACTTCCTCAACGTTTTCCAGGAAGTTCTCGGCGATGAACTTGGCGCGCAGCGGATCACCCGGCAGCAGAACAGTTTCAGCGAAAGCACCTGGCTGAGCATTAATATGAGGAGTAGGCATACATCACCTGCAATTATCTAAAAGGGAGGGGGGAACGCGGAAGGACCCGCCGCAAAGCGGGTCACCAAACCTGAAACGGTTTATACATCCGCAAGGAAAGAACTGCCGTATTCCAGCGGCTCGATTCCAAACCAGCTGGCCAGTGACTGGCCAATGTCGGCAAAGGTACCACGGGCACCCAGACTGCCAGCCGGCACTTTTTCACCGTAAACCAGCACCGGAATATTCTCACGGGTGTGGTCAGTGCCGACCCATGTCGGGTCACAACCATGGTCAGCAGAAATAATCAGTACATCTTCCGGCTGCATCTGTGCCAGCAGCTCGGGCAGACGACTATCCAGACGCTCCAGCGCATCGGCATAGCCGGCAACATTACGACGGTGACCATATTCACTGTCGAAGTCTACGAAGTTGGTGAAGACCAGACCCTGTTCAGGCAGCTCGCGCAGAGCGTCCATGGTCGCATCAAACAGGTTGTCCAGGCCGGTCGCCTTGATCTTGTGGGTGATACCACGGTGAGCAAAGATATCAGCAATCTTGCCGACACTGACAACTTCACCGCCGGACTCGACCAGCTTGTCCAGCAGGGTTGCTGCCGGTGGTGGTACCGCGTAGTCACGACGGTTACCGGTACGCTTGAAGTCTTCCGGGCTGGAACCGATAAACGGACGCGCAATAACACGACCAATGTTGTATTCGTCCAGCAGCTTGCGAGCGGTTTCGCACAGCTTCAGCAAACGCTCAAGACCAAAGCTTTCTTCGTGGGCAGCGATCTGGAAGACACTGTCAGCAGAGGTGTAAACGATCGGCTTGCCGGTCTTCATGTGTTCTTCGCCGTACTTGGCGATAATTTCAGTACCGGAAGAGTGGCAGTTACCCAGTACACCCGGCAGCTCACCCTCTTCGATCAGAGCCTGCAGCAAAGGCTCCGGGAAAGAATTTTCGGTTTCAGAGAAATAACCCCAGTCAAACAGAACCGGTACCCCGGCCATTTCCCAGTGACCGCTTGGTGTATCCTTGCCACTGCTCAGCTCGCCGGCATAACCCCAAGCGCCTGTTGCAGTTACCGGTTCCATACCTTTCGGATATTGACCAGTGCTCAGACGGGATGCTTCCAGCAATCCCAGCTGGGCCAGATGTGGCAGATTCAGCGGGCCCTGACGGCCTTCATCGGCTTTACCGTCAGCGCAGGCTTCAGCGATATGACCGAGGGTGTCGGCACCTTTATCACCAAACTTTTCTGCGTCTGCGGTTGCGCCAATACCAAAAGAGTCCAGAACCAGAATAATAGCTCGACGGTTTGGCATTTCAGTATCCTTTGACATTCAATATAAACGGCAGCAGTTCAGTCATCAGAAATTTCTTGATGAAAGTTTTATAGCAGGGGGTATCCACAAGTTCAGGGAGGAGAAACGTTTATGGCCTGATAAACTGCCTAGCCAGTAGGGAGAGAATAGCACTCAATTATTGTCGAGAACACTTGTCAGATCAATGAATTCCGCTATTTACCAACTGTTGACAGCTATTTCAGGGGTAAAAAATTGATAAAGATCACTGTATTGTATTTTTAGCCGAAACCGGGGTTTTCTTTACCAATTTTCCCTACCCGAAAAAACAAAAAAAGGCAGCCATAAGGCTGCCTTTTTTGATAGTCAGATCAGATAAACTGACCTGAACCTTTCAACCGATATCAGAATGCAGTCAGGGACAGGAACAGACCTGCAATAGTCGCACTCATCAGGTTGGACAGGGTACCGGCAGCAACAGCTTTCAGACCCATGCGAGCGATGTCACCACGACGGTTCGGAGCCATGCAACCCAGGCCACCCAGCAGGATAGCGATAGAAGACAGGTTAGCGAAGCCACACAGAGCGAAGGTGATGATAGCCTGGGAGTGAGCGGAGAAGGTATCGCGCACTTCAACAAAGCCGGCGTAAGCAACAAATTCGTTTACAATCAGCTTCTGACCAATGAAGCTACCTGCAGCAATGGCTTCAGACCAGGGAATACCGATCAGGAAGGCAATCGGAGCGAAAACCCAACCCAGAATCATTTCCATGCTCAGTTCAGGCATGCCGAACAGACCACCGGTCCAGCCCAGCAGACCGTTAACCATGGCGATCAGAGCGATGAATGCCAGCAGCATTGCGCCTACGTTCAGGGCCAGCTGCATACCGCTGGAAGCACCGGATGCGGCAGCGTCGATAACGTTGGCCGGCTTGTCATCTTCTTCCATGTCCTCAGCGCCGCCATCGTGCGGAGTTTCGGTTTCAGGCTTGATGATCTTGGCCATCAGCAGACCACCCGGAGCCGCCATGAAGCTGGCTGCGATCAGGTACTTCAGCTCAACACCCATGCTGGCGTAACCCGCCAGAACCGCACCGGCAACAGAAGCCAGACCGCCACACATTACGGCGAACAGCTCGGACTGGGTCATCTTGGAAATGTAAGGACGAACAACCAGCGGTGCTTCAGTCTGACCAACGAATACGTTAGCGGTAGCAGACAGGGATTCTGTACGACTGGTGCCCAGCAGCTTGCTCAGACCACCACCCAGAATGGAAACAACCTTCTGCATGATGCCGAGGTAGTACAGTACGGCAACCAGAGAGGAGAAGAAGACAATGATCGGCAGAACATTGATCGCAAAAATGAAGCCCAGCTTGAACTTGCCCAGATCACCAAACAGGAAGCCGATACCGTTGTTGGCATAGCCGATTACGTTGCTGACAGCTTCACTGACAGCCAGCAGCATCTCACGACCCGCAGGAACATACAGCACCAGAGCACCCAGGCCGGCCTGAATGGCGAATGCACCACCAACAGTACGCAGGTTGATTGCCTTGCGATTATCGGAAAGCAGGAATGCGATGGCCATCAAGGCAACCATCCCAACCAGGCTCATTAACAGACTCATAACAGATATCCTCAAAGGGAAAAGGATTTGCAAACAAAACAAAAAGAAGACTTGATCGGGAAACGCAGTATACAGACCGCCCCACCACGTCACAGAGCGTAATTTCCGTAGTTAAAGGATAACTTTCGCTGCGTTTTTTGCTGAAAAAGGCAGGTATTTACGTACCATTTACAATTGCCGTAGGCGTAATAACAGAACTGACTACAGAGATGACGGAACTCAATCGGCATTGTTCGGTCAAGAAAACGTAAACATTTCTTCAATTGCCACTGCCGATTTGATGACACAGGCCTGATGCTTCAAAGTATCAGTAGCAGGTAAAAATGATGTAAAGGATGCCCTGCTTCGGCCACTGTTCTGCATGACACTATGGAAATAATAACTGTGTATGCAGTATGTAAAAGTGCAAACCCGGGGGCAATTGATACTACACATGCAAGGTTCTGTTGACATAAGTTTGCAGCACTCAGTGACCCGTAAAGCTGCCATACGCAAGGCGGGCTTGTGCTGGACATAGTGGTTCTATGTTCGCATAAGTCCAACGCAGCCGGATGGCAGCTTTACGGGCCACCCGAAGGGCCAAAGCGAGAGCTTCCGTGGACGGCGTTGCAACAGCTTGAAAGACATGAGTATTCCGGCGCTGCTGCGTCTTGCCACAAAAACTCTCGCTTTGGCTGAGTGCAGCAAACTTATGTCAACAGAACCTAAAACAATTGCGATAACAAGCAGCCATTGGATGCCGTAATCATGAACGGGACTTTTGAAACAGAAGAAAATGTACAACTGCAACATCTGCAGAGTTACCTTCAGCAAACCATTATCGGTCAACCGGGATTGGTCGAGCGGTTGCTGATTACCCTGCTGGCAGATGGCCATTTACTGGTTGAAGGACCTCCGGGGCTGGCAAAAACCAAAGCCATCAATGAACTGGCCAGAGGAATGGAAGCAGATTTCCATCGGATCCAGTTCACGCCGGATCTGTTGCCCGGCGATATCACCGGTACCGATATCTACCGTCCGGAAACGGCCAGTTTTGAATTTCAGCCCGGACCTATTTTCCATAACCTTGTGCTGGCCGATGAAATTAACCGGGCACCAGCCAAAGTACAATCGGCCTTATTGGAAGCCATGGCAGAACGCCAGATCAGTGTCGGCCGGCAGTCCTGGCAGTTACCCAAGCTGTTTATGGTTATGGCCACTCAGAACCCGATTGAGCAGGAAGGTACCTATCCGTTACCGGAAGCCCAGCTCGACCGTTTCCTGATGCATGTCCGGGTCAGCTATCCGGATACGTCTGCTGAGCGTGCCATTCTGAAACTGGTACGGGGAGAAGCCCTGCAGCAGGATGTCGCGCGTCCGGAGCAATTAATCAGCGAAACCACAATCCTGAATATTCGCCGTGAAGTGCTGCAGCTGCATATGGATGACGGACTGGAAGAGTATCTGGTGCAATTGATTCGCTGTACCCGTGAGCCGGATGTCTTTGATCAGGAACTTGGCCGCTGGATTGAATACGGCGCCAGCCCCCGGGGCACACTGGCGATGGATCGTTGTGCCCGGGCCAGAGCCTGGCTGCAGGGACGGGTATTTGTAACACCGGATGATATCCAGGCCATTTCTCACGACACATTGCGCCATCGGATTATTCTCAGTTACGAAGCCGAAGCCGAAGGCATCACCACCGATCAGGTGATTGACCGTATTTTGCAGACTGTGCCGATTGCCTGAGGGCTGGAAACCAAGGATTGTAACCGACGATGAAAGGCGTTTACTGCACCCTGCATGACTTGTTACTCCAGCAAATGGCGGCCCGACAACTGCCGCTGTTCAAGCGTGGCAGAGCCCGGGCCAGACTGGCAGGTCAGCATACGGCCTGGCATAAGGGCCGGGGAATTGAATTCGAGGAAGTGCGGGGTTATCAGCCTGGTGATGATATCCGCACCATCGACTGGCGGGTAACCGCCCGGAGTGGTCGAACCCATACCAAGGTGTTCAGGGAAGAGCGGGAAAAGCCGGTATTCCTATTGGTTGACCAGAGCCAGAATATGTTTTTCGGCAGCCACACCCGTTTCAAGTCAGTTGCTGCTGCCGAGATAGCGGCCTTACTGGCATGGGCCACCCTGAATCATGGCGACCGGGTGGGCGGTATTGTGTTTAATCAGGATCAGGTTCGAGAGATTCGCCCTCGTCGCAATCGCTCCAATGTATTACAGCTGTTACATGAAATTCACAGTCGCAATTCCGAGCTGACAGCCGCCCCGACTCAACAACAGCAAACCGCTCCTCTGATTCAGGCTCTGCGTCAAACCCGGCGACTGGCCACACCCGGTTCTGCAGTATTTATAATCAGCGACCTGGCTGATTATGACACTCAAACAGAGCGGCAGCTGGCTCAACTTTCCCGACACAGTGAAGTGGTTGTACTCAAAACCAATGATCCGCTTGAACTGTCTTTGCCCCCGGCAGGTATATATACAGTCACTGATGGCCAAAACCGTTCCCGGCTCGACAGCAGGGATCGTGAACGCCGGATATTATTTGAGAAAACAGTGCAGGAAAAAGAACAGTCTCTGCAACAATCGCTGGCCAGCCATAACATCACCTGTCTGGCTATCGACAGCTCTGCGCCATTGCTGGAACAACTACAGCTTGGTCTGGGCCTCAAGTCTGGCAGGAATCGCCAGTCATGAGCACTAGTCCTCAACTCCAACCGACACAGAATCCGTTACTTGAACAATTGCGACCGGACATTCTTCCCGAGCCGGTCGACTGGTGGCCCCCGGCTCCTGGTTGGTGGCTGTTGGCAGGTATTGCCATTCTGGTTGTACTGTTTCTTGGTTACCGGCTTATTCGCTTTTATATTCACCGCCGCTACCGACGCGAGGCATTAAAGGCTGTAAAGCGGTTACACCAATCCGCTGAAAAGATGAAACCGGCGCAATTGCTGGGGCATTACAATCGAATTCTCAAACAGGCTTCCCTCGCCGCTTTCCCGGATCAGGACATTGCCGGCCTGCATGGCTCTCAGTGGCTGAGTTTTCTTGATGATTCGGCCAACACCAAAGGCTTTACCCATGGTCATGGCCGGGCACTGGGTAGCACCCGGTTTGCCCCTGCCCCGGAAGTTGATATTGAGGGTCTGTATCGATTGGCCAGCCACTGGATCAGGAAACATCATGTTTGAATTACACTGGCCATGGATGCTTGCGCTGATTCCTATTCCACTGCTGATCTGGAAATTTGTACCTGCTGCACCGGAGCAACGCCAGGGCGCACTCTGGATTCCCTTTTATAGCTCTTTACAGGCTGTCGGACTGGGATCAGCATCAAACCGCAGTAACCCCAAAATTCGCCTGCTAATGATGTCGCTTATCTGGCTGGGACTGGTTCTGGCAGCAGCGCGCCCGCAATGGATTGGGGAACCTCTCAACCTGCCAACATCCGGCCGCGACCTGATGCTGGCCGTCGATCTGTCAGGCAGCATGCAGGTTGAAGATATGACACTGAAAGGCGGGGCTGTTGACCGCCTGACCGTAACCAAGGATGTCGTCAATGACTTTATCCTGCGACGTCAGGGCGACCGACTCGGGTTGATTCTGTTCGGCTCACAGGCTTACCTGCAGACACCCCTCACCTACGACCTCGAAACCGTAAAGCAATTACTGGACGAGTCTGTTATTGGTCTGGCCGGGAAATACACGGCCATCGGTGATGCTATCGGACTTTCAGTCAAACATTTACGCCAGCGGCCTGCCGATTCGAGAGTCCTGATTCTGCTGACCGACGGTGCCAATACCACAGGCGAAATTTCTCCCCTACAGGCCGCCAGACTGGCTGAACAGGAAAACATTAAAATCTATACCATCGGTATTGGTGCCGATGAAATGGTCCAGCCAGGTTTTTTTGGCAGTGCCTTCGGTGCACGAAAAGTTAATCCCTCGGCAGATCTTGATGAAAAGACCCTGACAGAGATTGCAAAGATGACCGGAGGTAAATACTTCCGAGCCAAAAACCGGGAGCAACTGGTCAATATTTACGCCGATATCGAGCAGCTGGAACCGGTAGCACAGGAAGATCGGGTATTCCGTCCTACCCGTTCACTCTATTTCTGGCCTTTGGGAATCTCACTGTTACTGAGTTTTATGTTGGCGCTCGGGCAAGTCATAACCGGTTTACGATCAAACCCCGGAGCATTGTTTACATCAGCAAGGCAGGAGCGCAATCAGTAAATGGAAATGCTGTCAGACTTTCACTTTCTGCGTCCGCTGTTATTACTGCTGCTGATACCGGCACTGGGTTTGTGGCTGTTGATCTATCAGCGCCGGGAGTCCGGCAACGCCTGGCAACGGGTGATTGATCCCGCATTGCTGCCGGCCCTGTTACAGGGTGCCGAAGTTCGTTCTCATCGTCGCCTGTTTGCAATGATTGCTATTGGCTGGATTTTCGCCTGCCTTGGACTGGCCGGCCCCAGCTGGGAGAAGAAAGAAGTACCCGTATTCAGCAGCGATGATCCGCTGGTTATTGTGCTGGATCTGTCCCACAGCATGTATGCGACAGATGTCAAACCTGACCGACTGACCAGAGCCCGTTTCAAGATCCACGATATTCTGCGCCAGCGAACGGATGGTTACACGGCACTGATTGGCTATGCCGGAGATGCCCATATTGCATCTCCTTTAACTGATGACTCCCGCACCATTGCCAATCTGCTGGATGCCATGAATCCTGACGTGATGCCTGTTGCCGGTAATCGTCCAGCAGCCGGTATTCGGGAAGCAGTTGAGCTTTTGCAGCAGGGCTCGGGCAATTCCCGGGGGCAGATTTTGCTGGTAACCGGAGGGATCGACAGCAGGGAACAGAAAAAAATCGAGAAACTGCTGCAATCAACTTCTGCCTCGCTGGCAATTCTTGGTATTGGTACTCCTGACGGAGCCCCGGTGAAACTGCCGGATGGTCAACTGCTTAAAGACAAGCAGGGCAATATTGTCATTCCCAAACTTGAAAGCTCAGCACTTCAGGCTCTGGCAGATCAGACCGGTGGCATTTACCGTGAAATGGCCGTTAGCGATGCCGACATTGATGCACTGGTTCAGAACAATGAGCATGTATCTCAGGCTGAAGAAACCCTGAAGCAGTTCGACCATTGGCAGGATAATGGCTGGATGCTGGTTTTCCCTCTCCTGCTGCTGGCACTAGCCGGTTTCAGGAAAGGCTGGCTACTGATTATTATGATCGTGATATTGCCTTCAGATCCGGCAATGGCTGCGCCCTGGGACAACTTCCGCTGGCAGAATCTGTGGCAAACCCCGGATCAGCAAGGTCAGGCAGCACTGGAAGCCGGGGACAGTAAACAGGCAGCCGAACTATTTGAAAATCCCTTATGGCAAGGACAGGCAGAGCAGCAGCATGGTGATATGGAAGCCGCCGCAGAGGCCTTCGCCAGTGCCAACAGTGCTGCCGGTTATTATAACCAGGGCAATGTGCTGGCCAAATCAGGCAAACTGGATCAGGCTCTGACGGCATATGACAAGGCACTGGAAATAAACCCTGAGCTGGAGAATGCCAGCTTTAATCGCAAGCTGGTAGAACAACTCAAACAACAGCAGGAACAGCAAAAGCAGCAGAAAGGTGATAACAACCAGCAGAATAACAGTGACCAGCAAGATCAGGGTAATCAGCAGCAGGACAGTAATAAGTCAGGCAACGAGCAATCCGGAGATCAATCTCAACAAAACAGTCAGCAGAGCGACTCTAAAGAAGAACAGACTGGTTCTGAAAACCCGTCACAGCAAGACACTCAGGGACAACAACAAAATCAGCCTGGAGAAAACCAGCAGGACTCTGCCACCAACCAGCAGAATTCCGAAGAAAACGATCAGCAACAAGCATCAGCATCAGATAATGAGCAAACTGATGCTGACGAAGACAGTGACCAGCAAGGCACCACATCTCAACCAGAAAACCAGGAATCCGATCAGGATCCCGACTCAGGCGCTGCAGCAAACAACAGTGATAGTATCGGTGACGATGAAAGCACAGACAATATGACAACTTCGACCAGCTCTGGGGAAATGGAATATGCACCCCTGACAACTGAAGAGCAGCAGGCAATGGAACAATGGTTAAGGAAAATCCCCGATGATCCCGGTGGACTTCTGCGCAGGAAGTTTATGCTGGAACATCAGCAGCGACAGGAGCAGGCTCGATGACAACCAATAACTTCAGCCTGCCTCATACCGTACTGTACCTGCTTATACTGCTTCTATTGCCGGCTACCACCGTATTTGCTGCTGGCCAGCCGCTGACTGCTACGGTTAACAGAACCATTCTGAATGAAGGTGAAGTGCTGCAACTAACGGTTCGCAGTGAACAGGGAGGAGATCTTGAACCGGATCTGTCACCACTGGCCAGCGGCTTTAAAGTACTGGGAGTCAACACCCGCCAGTCCTATGAAAATATCAATGGTAAATCCCGCCACACTACCGACTGGTTGATCTCTCTTATTCCGCTGACAACCGGCCGGATTACTATACCGCCATTGCAGGGTGGGCAATATAAAACCGACCCTATCACTATCGAGGTGCTTGATACCAATGCCCAGCTACAGTCACAGGGTAAAAGTTTGCCACCCGTATTTATCAAGTCGGAAGTCAGTCAGGATCACCCTTATGTTCAGGAAGAAGTAATTCTGACCCTGAAGATTTTTTACTCGGTGCAACTGGATTCCAACAGTCAACTGACGCCCCTGGAAGACGACAATCTGGTGGTCAAACAACTGGGAGATGCCCAGTCCTATGATACGGTGGTGAACGGCCAGCGACTGGGCGTCTACGAAGTCAGATATGCCATATTCCCCCAGACCAGTGGTGAGCTTGAGCTGCCCCGACAAACCTTTGCCAGTGCTATCGTCAGTCGTAACGATCCTTTCGGAGGCGGTTTCTTCAGTATGCAGAGTGGTCGACCTATTCAAATCCGGTCGCCCGCAATAACTTTGAATGTACAGCCGGTTCCCGATAACTGGCCTGGAGGCCCCTGGCTGCCTGCTCGAAAACTGACACTGGAAACCCAGTGGAGCCAGAATGCCGAAGATGCTGCTGCCGGTGACGCCCTGACCCGAACAATCACCGTTACAGCTGAAGGGCTTACCGGTGATCAGCTGCCACCACTCCATATTGATAATATTGAACATATTCGCCGCTATCCGGATAAAGCAACCAGCAATGACCAGCTAACCAGTGATGGTCTGGTAGGCCGAAGAACTGAAACTGATGCCCTGATTCCTGAACAGGGTGGCAGTATCACTGTTCCTTCGGTAAAAGTGCGTTGGTTCAATACAATTTCCCGTCAGGTCGAAGTCGCCAGGACAGAAGGCCGAACACTTACCGTTAAAGCCGCCCTTGCTTCAAACCCGGCTACCTCAAAAATTCCTGCCTCAACAACCGAAGTTGCTGATAACGCTGTTGCTGAGGACCTAAACCAAGAGGTTGTAGCTACATCAATCCAAAATCTGAAGCTGTGGCAAGGACTTGCCTTGTTATTTGCCCTGCTCTGGCTAGGCACATTGTTTTTGCTATTTCATTACAAGTCGCTCTTGACCCGATCTGCAAATCTGGATTCAAGCTCGAAACATGCCGTAAATGTTGGAAAAACAACGGTAATAAATCACGAAATCAACAACAAAACCGAAAAAGAATGTCGCAGGGAGTTAAAGAGCGCCATTAAAAATGCTAATCCGGCAGAGATTCGCCAAAAAATAATTCAATGGTGCCGGATTAAATTTAACCAGCCTGCTCTGATTTCACTGGAAGAATGTTTGCATTGTCCCGGTGGTAATCAAATGAAAAATGCCTTTCACAAGCTTGAGGAAGCTCTATATAATCAGACGGGTCATGGGGAGTTGTCAGAGCTGGAACGGGCTCTTGATAATTGGCTGAGTGACATTAAATCCGGCAATATTGGCAAGGAAGCTGCCAATGGCTATTCAGACAGCCTGTATCCGGAATAGATTACAATACCGCTACAGGCAGTTCTGGAACAAATAGTGACCACCGTGGTCTAGAATAGCGAGTATTCCAGCACACGGCGTGAACTGAAATACTAACTCATAAAATATTTAGTGTTCTTTTCGTGTTAGTGAATAATCAACGTTCCCAATGATGATTTGAAGCTAGACAACCAGAAAGACGCATCATTGAGGTACAGAACGACATGTCCAACAAGTTATTTGTAGGTAATCTGGCTTTCACCGCTACTGAAGCTGACCTGGAAGAAGCTTTTGCTCCTTACGGCGAACTGGAAGAAGTCAAGGTTATCATGGATCGCGAAACCGGCCGCTCCCGCGGATTCGCTTTCGTAACCTTCACCCAGGCTGACGACGCGCAGGCTGCTCTGGAAGCTGTTGACGGCAACCCGGTTAGTGGTCGTAACGTTCGCGTAAGCGTTGCAACCGAGCGTCCGCGTAATAACGGTCCTCGTCGTGAAGGTGGCTTCAACCGCAACAGTGGCAACCGCTACTAAGCCATACCCGAATTTAAAAAGCCGACTTAATTAGTCGGCTTTTTTATTTCTGTATTTTTTAACAAACAGACAAAAACAAGCTTGTTTCAGTGATAGTAACTCCTAACAAAAAATCTCCGCCCTTGATTCCTTGAGTCATTATCACTTTATTCCTTCCGCGATAATCAACTACCCCTTCCTAGCCACTGATACTTCGACTTTGGCATATATACAGGAAACCATATTTCTTATATGAAATTCAGGTTGGAATAATTTTGAATGAATAAAAAAGGCGCTTGAACGTTAGCAAGAACAAACAACCAGCAAGAAACTGCTGGCTGTTTGTAATTCAAACTTATGTTTGAAAAAGCTATTAAGTTGCAGGATTAGCCAGTTCCCGTGGATGGGCTCCGGGTTTAAGCAGAAAACGAGCCAGCGCTGGCAACAGACAAATTGCACCCACCATGTTCCAGATAAACATAAAGGTCAGCAACAATCCCATATCAGCCTGGAACTTGATTGGAGACAGTACCCAGGTAGCCACACCTATACCCAGAGTGACGCCGGTAAATACCACCGCCTTGCCGGTTGTACGGAGTGTCATCAGGTAAGCCTGCTCCAGCGGCATTCCTTCCTTCAGGAATCCTTCCAGGCGGCTATAAATATAGATGCCATAGTCCACACCGATACCTACCCCCAGGGCAATAACCGGCAGGGTAGCAACCTTGATACCGATACCCAGCTGGGCCATCAACGCCTGACACAGTACTGAGGTGATAGAAAGCGGAATAATGATACAGAACACCGCTCTCAGTGAGCGGAAAGTCGCGAAGCAAAGCAGAGCCACCACACTGTAAACCCAGACCAGCATCTGGTTTTGGGCACTGCCAATCACCTGATTAGTGGCTGATTCGATACCGGCATTACCGGTCGCCATCTGGAACTTCAGGGTGTCGGTATTGTTCTGCAGTGCAAACGCTTCTGTCGCTGCAACAACACGCTCGAGGGTCTCGGCCTTGTGATCGTCGAGATAGATCATCACCGGTGCCAGACTGCAGTCGGTATTGTACAGGGCTGTGGCATCTTGCAGTGAGCTGTTCAGCACATAAGAGTTACGTGACAGTGCTTCCCACTTCGGATTACCTTCGTTAAGCCCCTTGATAACCTGCTTGGATGCAGTCACCAGCGATAGTGTGGACTGAACCCCCGGCACATTCTGCATGGTCCACATATAGCGATCTATGGCATCCATGGTCTCAAATGAGGAGCACTGCTGAGGTGCGGTCTCAACCATGGTGACAAAGACATCAGCACTGGTGGAGTAGTTGCCGGTAATATAGCCATTGTCCAGATTGTAACGGGAGTCCGGTTTCAGCTCCGGTGCGCCCGGGTCAAGATCTCCAATCTTCAGATCCTGACTGAGATACAGCCCTGCTCCGGCAAACACAACAGCAACCACAATCATCACCGGCGCGACAACCGGACTGGCACAATGGGCCACCAGCTTCCAGATGCCACCATCTCCGCCATGGTCTTTCTTCGCTGCACGGATACCGCTGTCAGTGACCCGCACATAGGACATCAGCACCGGCAGCAGAATCAGGTTGGTCAGGATAATAACTGCTACACCAATACTCGCTGCCATTGCCAGACTGCGAATCACGTTGATATCAATAACCAGCAGGGTCAGGAAGCCGATAGCATCGGAAACCAGTGCAATCATGCCCGGAATGTACAACGCTCTGAAGGTATGACGACTGGCTGTCAGAGGGCAGATACCCTTGGCCGATTCAATCCCGATATTGTTGATCATCTGGACACCATGGCTGACACCGATGGCAAATACCAGGAACGGCACCAGCATCGAGTACAGATCCAGACCAAAGCCCAGCACCTGCAGTAATCCCAGCAACCAGACAACCGCAATGATGGAACAAATCAAAGGTACCAGTGTGCAGCGGTAGCAACGGGAATAAAAGAACAGCAGTACAGCCGTAATTACGATCGCAGCCAGGAAGAAGACGACAACAGCGCTTACACCTTCAAACAGGTCTCCAACCACCTTGGCAAAACCGACGATATGCAGGCTGACACCATGCTCTGTCTGGTAACGGTCACGCAGCTGCTCCAGTTGCTTTGAAAATCCGGGGTAGTCCAGGCGTTCACCGCTAACCGGATCGACTTCCTGCAACGGCACTTCAATAATGCTGGAACCGAAGTTATTCGCCACCAGCCGCCCAATCTGTCCCGATTTCAGAACATTGGCCCGTACTTCATCTGCACAACTGACATTACACTGGTCGGTCTGAGGGGCAACAGTGCCACCGACAAAACCGTCTTCGGTAACTTCCAGCCAGCGCACATTGGGTGTCCACAGAGACTTGAGACCGGTTCGATCCACGCCTTTCAGAAAGGTAACTTCATCGGTCAGCTTCTTCAGCGCTTCCAGATAGGCCGGAGTGAAGATATCACCTTCTTTTGCCACTACTGCAATACGAATCGTGTTTCCACCGCCACCCAGATCTTCACGATGCTCCAGCATCTTGACGATATAAGGATGCTCCAACGGAATCATGTTTTCGAAACTGGCATCCGGGCGAATCGATTTGGCCTGATAACCCAGAAACAGTGTTACCAGCGCAAAGACAATCAGCAGCAAACCCCGATGACTGAAAATCCAGCGCTCGAGAAACGGCTCAAGATCATTTTGATGAGTATTTGTCATTGTTATTATTCTCCGGTCTTTTTACTGCACACCGGTGGTGCTGCTGGCTGGTGATAAAATATGGACGCCGCCCTGACCTACTGCAACCAGCGAACCATTGGCTGCCAGCGTAACCTTGCTAAGGGTCATACGATCAGCACGGGTATGACTTTTGTATTCCGGTGTTGCCGAGGAAACACCCTGGCCTTTGACTACAACACCGGAATAACCCACCATCATCACATCACCCTCTACAGCGATAGCACCAAACAGGGTCTGATCAGTATCCAGCTCGACCTGCTGCCAGTTATCTCCGCCATCACGGGTACGGTATACATTACCGCGCAAACCATGCGCCAGCGCCTGATTTTCACCTGGTAGACTGATCAAGCCAAAATAGGAACCATCATATTCACCATAAAGGGTTTCCCAACTTTCGCCCTCATCCCGTGAGCGATACAGCGTGCCGGCTTCACCCACGATCATCAGGCCTTCCCCCAAAGGCGCAATGGCGTTGTAGTGAAATTCGTCCTCATTCTCCACCGCATCATAGAGATCTTCCCAACTTTTGCCGCCATCCCGGGTTCGCAGAATCAGACCATAGGCTCCGACAGCAATACCGTAATCGGCATCACGAAACCAGACATCCATCAATGGCTTTTCTAGCTCAAGATCGGAGTAGACTTTGTTCCAGTTCTTTCCGCCGTCTTCGGTTTTCAGGATCACCGCATCATGACCAACGGCATAACCAATATCAGCTGTTGGAAATACTGCCGCAGTTAACATCTGCCGGGTAGGAACAGTCGCCTGTTTCCAGCTGATGCCATGATCATCAGAAAACACAATATGACCTCGCTCACCCACAGCAACAAGGCGTTCGCTGTCAGGCAATCGGTCAATATCGAGGAGCAAAGAGCGACTTGCCAGTTCAGTCGGCATAGCAAGTTCAGATGATGGTTTAGCCTCGGTTAATTTGGCTTCAACAGTCGAAGCCTGAGCCACGGGAAAGGATGAAAGAGAAGTGCTTATCAGCAGAGATACAGCAGCAGCCTTATACCTCTTGACTGATCGGGTTGCCTCCCCCAAGGCAGAAACCCGCCTGGCAAAAGCCGGCAGCCAAACTTCAGGTTTCATGAGTACCCCTTTTTTATATTATTTATTATTATCTGTGACGGCATTATATCGATAAGGTACTAAAATCCAAATAAAAACCGAACTTCCTGTACCAATCAGTACAAAGAAAAGAATAATAAAATGATATTTACGTTTAAAACGGTCGTTTTCCCCTCTTACCATCTCAAGTAGAAGGAGAGTGGCATGGCTCTATGTAACGCCCAAATGACCACCTAGATTATTATTACCTCAACCCTCTCACGTTATCTGACTGATCACTTTTATCGCATCATCAGCGACAAATTGAACAAAGGTCTTTCCAACAACAATAGATACGAGAAATCAGGCTCAGATTATTTCGACACTGGGTATAACTCATCGTCGCAGCAAAGAAACCTGTACTGGCAAAATAGTTTATATGCAGACCAGAGCAGCACGGCTAGTCGATGTCGTATCACCACCAACGCACAGGTTCAATATCATTTTTGAGTCTAGAATCAATTACGCAGCAATTGGGGTGCAATCAGAACTCTATGAAACCCTAGGGCTGAATGGATCACACAATAAACTCAGGTTCGAATTGCATTCAAATGTATAAACTTTCAGCTCGGATTGTCCAAATCATCGATTGTTGGAAAATCACTATCGTGATTCAGGTACTGCTGACCCTGAGCAGTCTACCAGTACAGTCAGCTATGGTACTGGATCGCATCATTGTTTATTTCGAACCAAAGGATGCGAGACTACAGGATATTCAGGTATTTAACCCAGATCCTGAAAACCTTTATCTGAAAACAGATGTATTCAGAGTATTAAACCCGGGTACAGATAATGAAAAAAGGGTTCCTCCTTCAAGCAGTGATCAGATTCAGCTACTCGTAACACCCCATAAAGCGGTTATGCCGCCCCAAACCCAACGCATTTTCAGGCTTTATTCACGGAGTAAACCAGACGCAACCGAAACGGTTTACAGGGTACTATTTACCCCCGAAACCGGCCCGATAAAAGAGGGGCAACAAGGGGTCAAACTCCTGATATCCTATGAAGTTTTGGTGTTTATTCGACCGGAAAACCCTCATTATGATCTTCAGGCTCGGCGCGATGGCAAACAAATCATGTTTTCGAACTTGGGAAATATAAACGTCTTGATCAGAAACGGCAGTATTTGTAACCGAAGTAAACCTTCAGAATGTTCTCAAAATAATTTATCCGAACGAATTTACGCTGGACAAACTTGGACAATTGACGCAATGGATAACGAAGTTGCCCGCCTTGGACTTTTTGATGGTTACAAGGAAAATATTCGCTATTTTGATACCAGAGATCTCACTACGGTCAATCACACACCACATCGCCAAGGTCCAGCAGCAGTTCATGCTCGCTAATTTCTGGCACAGTAATATGGCAGGTTTTACCAGTATCAATCAGATTGAAAATGATTTCCTTTATGTTGCTACGTCCTTCAGCCTGAAATACTCCTCTCTCATCAGCACAAACAGGTACTGACCCAAAATTGCCACACACATTGGGTAATAGATTCCCACCATTATCCAGCAAGCGTCCTATAACTATTTTTCGTTGCCAGAGTTCAAAAATCAGTGTTTTGACATTCCCTGGGTAAAGCGTAACAGTCTCCACCCGCTCGACTCCATCAAAGACAGTATTTCCAACAGGACGCAATGCAACACGATATGACGCAAAAGCTGTTAGCGGCACAGCAACTTGATCTCCACCATTGGCAAAAGCCCTGGGATAGTTGTTTATCAATACCTGAAACCGGTCTGTGGCGGATGCGCCCTGAACAATCACCACAACAGCACAATTCCCCCCGCTCTGTTCAGCACCACCAATGGCAACACCACGGTTATCAACAGACAAGGTGGTAACAAGACCCGCCGAGTAAATCGTTCCTTTCTGCTCTTTGTTCTCCTTGTGAGCCACATAAATATTCCCACTGCCAGGCTCACCTCCATATGCAAACCGTCCATCAACAGCTTTGCTATGCTCACTAAAATTCGCCCCCATTGACCAGAAAGTATTTGCCATCCGGTAGGAATCATAATTATTCCAACTGGTCTGAATACCCGAATTCCATGAGGCAACCTTATCTCCATGTCGGGGATCCTCCCGGGTATAACCTGCGGCAGCAATATGTGTCCATTCAAGGTCGCTAAAGTGCCAACTCAACGTGCAGCGAAAAGTAAAACTCCCATCAATACGACCGGCATCAAAACCAAGTGACAAAAAGCCGTGAGCCTCTCGAAACAGAGCCGTTGAATAAGCCAGCGACCCGGAATAAAAATTCCTATCTCTTTCTGTCCGTTCACTATATCTTACAGCTGCATGCCCTTCCCATAACCTCTTGCTAAGAGAAATGCTGGAGTATTCCCGCTGAAAGCCAGTCAGGTACATATCCTGCTCATCAGGTGAGAAACGCTTTTTTGCAGCAATTGCCTTTAACTTCTTTCTTTCAGCCGGAAGGTGCCAGAACTTTTTCCACTCCACCTGCCCAGTTAAAAACCCCGTATCCAGCTCTGCCTGAGTATTAAAGCCATATTGATCCTGAGTCCCGGCAAGACTCGTCGCCTCAAGCCATAATTTACGAAAACTGTACCCAAGCCCAAACTCACCAACTTGCTCTCGTTCCGTACCGGAAAAAGCCGTAAAAAAACCGGACTGGGAACCAATTCCCTGCTGCCAGCCACCACGAAAAATGTAACAGTGTAATCGCTCTGGCAGCCCCGACTCAGAGAAACTTGTCATATCCCCAAACTCAAGAAAGTAGTCATAGAAACCATTAACAGGCAATCGATTACGCTTCACATAAAGCCTTGACTGTCTAAAAAGCTCCTGACCTGAGCGAGAACGACCAACAAGTTCAATATCATAGGTTCCTCCCGGAAAGGACCTTGTATCCAGCATTCGGTTCCCCACCTCAAATTGCTGGGTAGATATCAGACGAGTATCACGATAAACCTCGACCAGCCCCTCTTCCGGCATAAAAAAATCGATCGGACTGGTGCTGCTTGAATTGTTATTGATCAGTGTGTTTGGAGAACTGCCAAATTGAAGGCCCAGAATTTTGCGGCTATAGGTAAATCGAGAAAAGTTATAGGTACTCGAAAGATAGCCTCCGGCATAATAATGTCCGGCGAAATCATGAGCGGCTAATAAAGATCCAAACGAAACTGCATTGTGCCTGTCTGTAGTCCAGTCACTTTCTATCCTGTTTTCCTTCCAGCCCAGAAGTGTATTCCCATACAATGACCAGTTGCTACTGCTGGTAGTAGCACCATGACTCCCTGTCGCATTAAGTCTTATTTCCTGCAATAACCCGGGCTGCTGTGCATCAGATGATGGCAGGTAGAGGTCGGAAACCCTGTCAGCCTGAATCAGGTAAGCTGGATTAATAAACAATAAGACCTTGTATGTACTCTCATCAAAAATAACTCCGGCAATATCCGGGGAGAGCCGTCCACAGCGGGGACTGTAACCACGCCCACAGACATACTCAGCATTAGTATCCATAGGTTTGGATAAAGTATCACGAATCAACTCCGGGTTGGACAGACCCGGGATACTGTCAGTAACAGTCACAGCATCATTAAACTGGATCTTTTCAATATTGAACATTGCAATTACAGTGGTTCGATAATGCCCACCAAAATATATATCAACCGGTGCTTCTTTCAGGGTGAAAAGCGATTCATAACCTGAAGGTGGATAAGTTTCAATAAAATCTGGATAGACTGATCCTATCGGTAACAACAAGACCGGAAAAATAATCCATAGATTTTTCATTATTCAATCCGGTGAAAGCGTAATACTCACAGTATCCGAATAGTTTCCTGATGTAGCTCTGTGAAGATCCCGGTTAAAAACCATTGCCCAGATTCTTGCGCAAGCACACGTTGAATCACAACGATCGAACCATTGATCACAATGATGTCTAAATGTTTTTTTTTGATTCAGATAGTCAAAACAAAAACCATTTTTATTGGATGTCACATAAAAACCAATTGAATAAGGAATATGACCCGCACGACAGTCACCATCTAAACACAATCTGAATCGATTTCGCCAATGGTAATGACTACTGTCGGATATCCAGATTTTATATCTAGGTGATGAGTTATTGCTGAAGATACAAATATCAGTGTAACCTTCTTTTGCACCATGAGAAGCCACACTTCCTGGGTGAATATAAAGATCAGAAGCAACACCAATTTTCACAAGAGGTGGAATCCTGATGCTCAGTCTGAAGGTCTCTGAAACATCAAGGTAGTCACTAAATACATGCAAATCAAACTCACCGGACCAGTCACCGGCAGCAGCTTTCAATAAATCGTTACGATGAATATCGACCTTGATAATATATCCGTCACGAGCCCCTCCTGCCCTGATTTGCGGGGCAGCGACATTAACAACATCACGGCTTTGAGTAAATTCATAGATGGTACCTGAGGCAATACGTTTGAAAGTGATTTTGACAGGCAGGATATGTCGCCTGTATCGCGAGTGATGGTGATCATGATGATGGTGTCCCCTCCCCTCCGGGCGCAGACAGAGTTCACGCCCCCTTGCCCATTGTATAATCTCCATTTTATGTGGCACCGGATATCTTTCCCTGTACCTAAAATCACTAAAAATGATGCGATCAAGAAAGTCCCAGTCATCATCCCGGGAAACAAAGAAACTCAAAATATCTATATCCCGTCCTTCCTCCCATTCAAAGTTCCTTACTCCATTCCATTCACCCATCATATTCCGAAAACTGAATTTTCTGATTTTCAGCACATATCGATCTGCATATACAGTTGAGCAGCTGATAAAACAGATGCTCGCAAGACTACATAACAGGATCTGAAACTTTCTTTTAATTAAAGGAGCAATCATCAATTTTTTTAGTTACTTTTCAGCCAGGACTCGCAACGATTAATATTGTTACACTATAGTTTCCTGAATCAGTTTCATCTGGAATATTAGCCGATACAATCAATGAAGCATTTTCAGGAGTATTAGTTAGATCTGATGTTTTTGTAAGGGTAACTGTGTCCCCATCTCTGCGTACACTCGTTGCCCTTCCACGCCCATTAGTCTGGTTGTACACATCAATACTGACAACCACAGCTTTATCCTCTTCAGTGGCAGGGACACCATTCATAGTCATTTTGAATTCTGGTTCAGGGTTGCTGCTGTTAAATGTCAACGTCACTCTTCCCGAGTCATTGGAAAACACTTTAAAATTCATTGCCTTGCTGCGTACCGGCCCTGGCGTGCTCCCTGCAGGAATCTGATGAAATGACACATCTGAAACACCATCTATACGAACCGATGGCCCAACCACCAAATTTATCTCAAATGAAGCTTTTGATGTTGGCCCCAAGGTTCCATTAGTTGCTGAATAGATAGGATGAGATAATAAAGCCAGAAATAAAATGAGAGTGAGCCTTGCGGCAAGATAACACTGAAAATCAATCTTCATTAGCAAGACCCATGAAGCAATTGCTCGGGAAGTTTCCAGTTTAGAATAAGATGAGAGCTTTTCTGAAAAATGTTTCTAGATGAACATGTCATAATAATTAAAAACATTATGACATGTTCAACATTTTAATTAATTACACCAGAGATTTTGATACTACTTCAAACACATCTGGAGACAAATTGCCACCAGCCTTTATTGATTCCAATGCGGACTTCATATGGGTTCGCGCTGTCTCGTTAAAACGTTTCCAACGGGTCAGCGGAGTAAGCATTCGAGAAGCCACCTGCGGATTCAGTTCATTAAGCTTCAGAATCAGCTCAGCCAGCAGCTGATAAGCGGCACCATCTTCACGGTGGAACTGAGCCGGGTTACGCATGCAGAAACCACCGACAACGGAACGTACCTTGTTGGGGTTTTTGATATCGAAATCCGGGTGCTCCAGCAGTGACTTGATGTAATCCAGCGTACCCAGCTCCGGGCTGCTGCTCTGAACGCCAAACCACTGTTCCATAACATTGGCATCGTGCTTCCACTGTTGGTAGAACAGTTCCAGACACTCTTTCGCCTGTACCTGAGCCTTTTCGCCCGGGCCATTAACCAGAGTTGCCAGCGCAGCAAACTGATCGGTCATGTTGTTGGCTGAATCATACTGATCGCGAGCCAGTACAACACCTTCACCATCCAACAGCACCAGATAACCCAGACAGGTATTTCTCAGGCTGCGCTTGGCAATATCATCCGCATGAGGACGATACTCACCTTCTACCTTGCAGCGGTCATAAGTAGCCCGCAGCTTGTCCTGCAGGGTTTCAGCCAGTGCCAGACGCGCCTTGTCTCGGGCAGCATGAATTGCCTGCGGCCAGGCTTCTGCAACCTGTTCAGCCAGATAGGACTCTGCCGGCAGGCGCAGCATTTCTGCCATCACCGCAGCATCCAGTTCGGCATCATCCAGTACTTTACCAAAAGCTTCGACCAGACGTCCGTCAATCGTTTCTTCAGCACCGTCACGAATCTTGTCAGCCTGATCCAGCAGTACATCAACGGCCAGACGCTGACACGCATCCCAGCGATTGAAACCATCGCTGTCATGGCTCATCAGGAACATCAGGTCATCACGACTGTAGTCGTATTCAACCTTGACCGGAGCTGAGAAACCACGCAGCAGGGAAGGCAGCGGCTTTTCAGCAATACCGTCAAAGACAAAGGTTTCTTCTGCTTCTTTCAGATGCAGAACCTGGGTAGTGCTGCCTGCCGCATCCAGTGACAGATCATTGCCCTGCGGGTCAATCAGGCCCAGTGCAAACGGAATATGGAACGGCTTTTTCTCAGCCTGTCCCGGTGTTGCCGGGCAGCTCTGGCTGATGGTCAGCTGATACTGTTGCTTTTCAGCATCATAGTTATCGCTTACCTTCAGTACCGGTGTTCCAGCCTGAGAATACCAGTTTTTGAAACGGGTCAGGTCAACACCGTTGGCATCTTCCATCGCCTTGACGAAATCATCACAGGTTGCAGCCTGACCGTCATGGCGGTCAAAGTACAGATCACTACCCTTGCGGAAACCTTCCGGCCCGACAATGTTGTGAATCATCCGCACCACTTCAGCACCCTTTTCGTAAATAGTCAGGGTGTAGAAGTTGTTGATTTCGATATAGGAATCCGGGCGAATCGGATGGGCCATCGGACCGGCATCTTCTGCAAACTGGGCAGAACGCAGTACGGAAACATCTTCAATCCGCTTCACCGCACGAGAGTTCATATCAGCCGAGAACTCAGAGTCACGGAATACAGTAAAGCCTTCTTTCAGGCTCAGCTGGAACCAGTCGCGACAAGTGACACGGTTACCGGACCAGTTATGGAAGTATTCGTGGGCTACGATCGCTTCAATACGCTGATAAGTCGCATCAGTCGCAGTATCCGGGCGGGCCAGTACGCAGGATGAATTGAAGATATTCAGTCCCTTGTTTTCCATCGCACCCATGTTGAAGTCGTCGACTGCAACAATCATGAAGATATCCAGATCGTATTCACGACCATAGACTTCTTCATCCCATTTCATGGATTTCTTCAGGGACTCGATACCATGCTCACACTTGTCGATATTGTGCGGCTCGACAAACATACGCAGAGTGACATCACGGCCACTGCAGGTGGTGAACTTGTCTTCCACATGCTGCAGATCACCGGCTACCAGCGCAAACAGGTAGCTGGGCTTGGGGAACGGATCTTCCCAGGTCACAAAGTGCAGGCCACCATCCAGGTCGCCGCGATCGATATCATTACCGTTGGACAGCAGTACCGGATAATTCTTCTTGTCCGCAACCACTGTGGTCTTGAAACGGGACATTACATCCGGACGATCCAGATAGTAGGTGATCTTGCGGAAACCTTCCGCTTCACACTGGGTGCAGTACATAGTGTTGGACTTGTACAGACCTTCCAGTGAGGTATTGTCCTGGGGACGGATCAGGCTGACAATTTCGACAATAAATTCCGGCTTGTCGACCGCAAAACGTACACTGTCGCTGGTCAGCACATACTCATCAGCAGCCAGTTGCTTGCCATCGAGGGTAATACTTTCCAGCTGCTGCTCGGCACCCACCAGCATCAGATCAGGCTGGGTTTCGTGTTCGTGAGCATCGTTAAGGCGCATGGTCAGACGGGAGCTGACTTTGGTGGTTTCCTCACCCAGCTCAACACGCAGTTCGGTATGATCAATCCAGTAGTCCGGCTGGCGATAGTCCTTCAGATTTATCGCGCGGGGACGTGCATCTTTCATTGATGTTTCCTTATATTCAAAGATGATCAATCTCATCAGAGGGTGTTCTTCGCTTGCATGACCAACGGATCAGATGGCCAAGCGAGAACAACCCGCAGGATTATCAGGCAGCCAACAGGCTGAACGAGACATGGTAGCCGGTATGCTTGCGGATGTTGAGTACACCCGAATCCATAATCAGATACTGGCCCTTGATACCTTCCAGTTTGCCTTCGATTACAGGCGTTTTATCAAAGCTCAGGGAAGATACCTTAACCGGCCAGTTACGTACCGGATACTCAAGAATGGTTTCACTGGCTTCCAGCACCGGCACAATGGCATGCAATCCGAACCGCTGCTGCATGGCCTGAATTTCAGCCTGACAAGACGACAGAAGTTCCCTGCCTGCTGCATGCAGATCCTGAGGAACAGAAGGACCTTTCAGCAGAGTGCGCCAGTTGGTTTTATCCGCCACATGCTGTCGCAGAACATCTTCAATCAGGCCAGATTGCTGTCGGGTAGCAACTCTGAACAGGGGAATGGCCTGGCCGGCACCCTGATCAATCCAGCGGGTGGGAATCTGGTTGATCCGGGTTATGCCTACTTTCAAGCCGGACGTATTGGACAGATAGACAACATGATCAGTCATACAGAATTTTTCGCCCCAGGCCGCATCACGGCAGGTACCCTGATGAAAATGGCACTTTTCAGGACTCATAATGCAACTGTCACACTGGGGCAGTTTCTTGAAACAAGGGTAACAGTAACCCTGGGAAAAACTCTTCTTTGACTCCCGGCCACAGTGAATACAATTGATATCACCCAGCCACTGCAACCTTATCCGCTTACCCAGCAGAGGATTCATTGCAACCTGCTGTTCTCCCAGTTGCAGCCGGTATTGCACCTGTTCACTTAACTGCGCTGGCATCTTGCTCAGACCACCCTGCAGTACTTGCCCTGCTTCGAGGGTGATCAGTTGTTCTGGATTCAAAAATTAATACCTGTAATTGCGTGCTTAAACTTCAAATCTCAAAATTGAAGATTCATCTTTTTCCTGTTCATCTTCTTTACTGCTTTGACAGGTCTGCGCCATATAACCCGTACGCTGCTCTTCCGGGGCATGAATCTGCTCCCAGGCAATGACTGTCTGCAGACAAAGCCCAACCTGCTCCGGCTTCAACCTTTCGCCATTGGGCCACTTGCCCAGTTCTACTGCGCGCTTCAAGCTGGCATAGACATCAGCCGACATGGTTTCAACAGTAGTACGAAAATCAGTTGTCATCGAAGACATCCCCCTTACTCCCTTTTCCCAGTACAACAGTAAGCCAGCCACCCAGCAGACCGGCCAGCAATCCGCCAAGGTGAGCGGCATTGGCCATGGCTCCGAAGCCAATAGCTTCGAGAATTCCGGTATAACCAACCGCCAGCCAGACTAACATAAAGCCATAAACACCCGGTGGTACACCCAGCTGGTCTCCGGCAAATTTTTCTCTGGCCAGACAATAGCCCAGCAGGCCATAGACAATACCTGAAAAGCCGCCGAACAGCGCATACTGTGGGCCACTCAGATACTGCAGAATATTGGACAACAGCCCTGTAAGAATAATAATGGAAAGCAGTCTGAAGCTGCCCTGTACAATCTCTATTCTGCGCCCCAGATCAAACAGCCACAGCATATTGAAAATCAAATGCATAATACCGAAGTGCAACAGAACCGGCGTAAACAACCGCCAGTATTCCCCTGAAACCAGCGTATCCTGTAACGTTCCAAGCTGGGTTCCCATAGCCGTTGCCATGGGTGGCGTAAATGTCAGCATCAGAACCGATACATCATGTCCCAGCCCGGTATAGATCGCCACCAGTCCGCAGACGATCAGAAACAGCATGGTCACCGGCATCCGCTTCCAGTCCGCCAGCGGCCCCTGAAGCTTTACGCCTGATCTGGCGGAAGCTCGTTGCTTCAACGCTTCGGCAAACCCGTGCAGCGGCATAACACCGGACTCCCAGTCACGGTACCAATTCAATACCTGCTCTTTTGCTTCCTCATCACCCAGCCACAATACCTGCTGTCCCCGGTCTTCGGTAATGCGATGTGCAATCCGTCGGGACCAGAGAAAAGCTGAAAAAGGTCGCAGATCTGTTTCACCTGGCACTTCCAGTATCTGAATCATCTATGGGTACTTAGCTCCCTGAAATTAACAGTAACCAACTATTGTTAATGCCCGTGGCATAAATCAGCAATTATTCGAACTCACACCAGAGATATTATTAATGGGGCAGTTTTTCAATACTCGGGCGCATTGGTTCGGCCGGATCAACGTCTACCCAGAGAAAATGCTCCGGTTGCAATTGGGCTTCATGATTCATTCGGTAAGCCACCAGCTTGCCATATTTAACCGCGCTGTAATCCAGACAGGCGATATTCGATCGTATCAATCGAGGCTTGCCACTGCGCCAGTAATGACCAATAAATAATGGTTTTTCACTGTGACTGTAGAGTGGAATTTTCTCCAGTACCTTTTCGGGTACAGTCTCACAGGCTAACTTTTCCGGCAGCGGGTCCGGCTGGAATACCAACTCCCGGTAACTGGCCGGTTGTTCTTTCCAGAAGCAGGCCCTGAACGAGTGGCGTTCAATGCCATCATGTCCGGTAATGCTAATGCCTTCCGGTAACGGCAGATCAATTCCCCGCAACAACCGATCCGCCAATTGCCACTCAAAACTACCGGGCTGAGCTGAGGCGTGCAGAAAACTTTCGGTCATTCGGTTGCCGCCATACTGCTGACGAAACCGGTTAATCATAGTGTCATCCCAGCAGGCATGAACCACCCGAAAGTGTTCGAATTCAAGAAACAGCGGTAATGTCGACATCCAGCGCAGATAGGTCTGTAACTCCTGTTGATGATGCTCGAACTGATCCAGTGTTTCCTGAACCTGACGAGTGCTACGCGGAGTATGCTGGCGCAACCAGCTGTCAGACTTTCCATCCCGGCTTCGGGTCAGATAGCAGAGCAGGTTAAACTCATGGTTCCCCAGTACAATCTGGGCAGCCCCGGCTTCGACCATATTTCTTACGATATAAAGTGCTTCCCGCACCCGGGGACCACGATCAACAATGTCTCCGACAAAAATGGCCTGCCGTTCAGGATGCTGCCATACACCGTGCCTTTTCTGATATCCCAGTCGCTGCAGCAAATAACACAACGCATTGCCACAACCATGAATATCACCGATCAGATCGAAACCGGCAAATACTTGTGCCATCGATCTTAATCTCCCAGCCGATGGCCCCAGCCAAGCTTGCTGCGACAGATTTCATAGTAGTTATGGTCAAGCGGATGAATCAGGCGCAGTTTGTGGTTTTTCTTGCGAATGGTCACCGTATCACCGGGGGCACTGGATACCAGTTCCTGCCCGTCACTTGAAACATTCAGACAATCTTCATTGTCATGACTGATAACCAGCTTGATTTCACTGTTACCGTCAACAACCAGCGGCCGGCTTCCCAGGGTATGGGGGAACATGGGCACCAGCACCAGCGCATTCAGCCGTGGGTGCATGATCGGTCCACCACCGGACAGGGAGTAGGCCGTTGAGCCTGTAGGTGTGGAGATAATCAGTCCGTCAGAACGCTGACTGTAAACAAACTGGCCGTCAATAAAGACTTCAAACTCGATCATGCGAGTCGCTTTACCCGGATGCAGTACCACCTCGTTCAGGGCATCAACCCGGCCGACCTCTTTACCATCACGGCGCACAATGCCCTTGAGCAGAAACCGGCTTTCCATGATGTAACGACCATCCAGCACTTCATCAAGCTGTTCTTCCAGCTGATCCGGAGAGATATCGGTCAGAAAGCCCAGCCGTCCACGGTTAACGCCCAGCACCGGCACCTGATATTTGGCCAGAGCCCGTGCCGCACCCAGCAAGCTGCCGTCACCACCGACTACAATCACCAGATCACAGATTTCCCCCATCTTGTCCCGAGTGCAGGTGTCCAGCCCGTGGTCCGGCATCAGCTCTGTCAGCGGTTCTTCAAGCACCACCTGCGCCCCGCGCCCCAGCAGATATGTACAAAGGCGCTTGAGGGTTGCTTCTATCCGATCACTGCCCGGACGCCCGATCACCCCGATATGCTTGAATTGCTCCATGGAGTTGCAACGATTATCCCAGAAAATAGTATGCGTAGTATAAACCGTTAGTTTCTGCGGAGATACGCCTGAATGCCAGCGCCCTCAGAGGATAAGATGACCGACAAACTGTTCAGAAAACATCTTGAATTTCTGCTGACCAGCCCTTCCCTGCTGGCCACCTCCGATACTCAGCCGGTATTTCATTCTGACCAACTGGTTCCTTCAACTTTACTCGAATCAACAATCGATTCTCTGGCTCCTCTAAGGGATGAGTTTGAACAACAGTTGAAGCAACGACGATCAAGCCGGCTGGGGATTTATTACGAAGCCCTGTGGGGGTTTGTTTTGCGACACTTGCCGGATACAACCGTACTGGCAGCCAATCTACCAGTAAGAGATACCAGCAGAACACTGGGAGAGTTTGATTTGATCTGCGAGCACCAGCACAAATTCATACACCTTGAGCTGGCGATCAAATTTTATCTGGGTGTTCCTGCCACTCCAATTGATGACAGTTCGGTTTCCTTAACCCGGCAATGGGTCGGGCCCGGATTGAGAGACAGGCTGGATATCAAGCTTGAACGGTTGCTGGGACATCAGCTGGGTTTATCGGCCACAAACGAAGGCCTTGCGACATTGAACCAGCTAATGGGTGAATCCAGTACAATCGTTAACGCCAAAGCTCTGGTTCAGGGTCGACTGTTTTATCCATGGCAAACAGTTGTCTCTCCACCTGCCGGTATTGCCTGCAATCATCAGCGTGGTGTCTGGATAACACTGGCAGAGCTGGAGCCCTTTTTAGATAGCCAGCCTGCTATTGCAACATACCAGTGTCTGCAAAGGTCAGAGTGGCTGGCTCCAGTCTTCGAGCCAGGTTACTCCTCACAACAGTTATCAGATTACTTTTCAGATCAGGGGGGCGAGTTCTCACCCCTCATGATCTATATGCAAGTACCTGAGACAAATAACGATCTGTTTTTCTTTGTGGTTCCTGACAGTTGGCCTGAAGCAGCCCGTCAGTCAGTCACCTGAAAACTGATCACATAAAACCGGCTTTCATTCGGGTAAATCTGAGGGATCAACTCACGCAATTCCTGCAGAGGCATATTTTCCTGACGGGCATGATGCTCATTCAACTGATCGAGAGTGATTGGTTCCACATGAGTAATTTTCAGCGTGGCGATCTCCTCTTCCTCAGGGTTGGTTATCGCCCTGACAACCTGCTCTGGCTGATAGCAGGATTCTGCCTCATTTCGGATAGTGATGGTTTTGCGCCCGGCGCGAATATCGTCTTTAAAACGCGAATAGAAACTGATGATACTGGTCATATTTTCGGTCTGATATTACTGGAGTAAGCAGATATTAATAGCAGACAGGGTTACTCATTCCTGAGCACAAAGACATCTGCTATCAAGATTCGTTAAAACTAACTATTCTGGATAATCTGCACAGATCCAAAACAACAAGCATTGCCTTGTATCAAAAATTTAACATTTCAGGATCGAACAATGCCCGGGCTTGTACTATTTGACTTTGACGGTGTGATTGCAGACAGTCTGGACGTTTTTCATCAGGCATGCCTTGAAGTTTTCAGTGAGCACGGCCTGCAGCGACTGGCAGAAAGGGAAACTTTCCTGTCACTTTTCGATAACAATTTTTATCTATCATTGTTGAATTGGCGAGTATCTCCGGAACAGATTCAAGTCATGATGAAACAGGTGGGAAGCAAGCTGGAGCATCGCTTTATCAATATTCCTCCCTGTGACGGTATCGAAAAAACCGTCACAACGCTGAACGAACGGAATTATGAGCTGATCATTATCACATCCAATCTCAGTGATATCGTCAGCCACTGGCTTTATCAACACCAGCTACTGGACAGTTTCAGAGTAGTACTAGGTGCCGACAAAGGCTTGCAAAAAACAGAGAAGATGGCATTAGCTACAAGCAACAGCTTATGCCGACCTGCATATTACGTAGGCGATACTCTTGGTGACATGATAGAAGCCCGACAAGCTGGACTGAAAAGTATGGGTGCTGCCTGGGGCTGGCATAACAAGAGTCGTCTTGAAAGAGGCAAGCCGGATTATCTTTTCAGTACACCCGCAGAGTTGCTTTCAGTTTTGAAATAAAAGTTAGTCATTTAGATGAAACATCGCACGTTCAGCGTCGCATAATGACAGCGGATAAGAATATAACAAAACGACATTAGACTTCGGTTACTGGACATAAGTAGAATCCGAAACCTATAATAAATTCATAACAATAACAAAGCGGCCTCAACTGAACTCGAAACAGAGTTAAGGGTACAAGCTGCGAAGGGGGTAGATGTGGAGCGGCTGTATTTAAATACGCTTCTGGCTGTGGGTTTGGTGTACAGCATTGAGCTTGTTTTGCTGTAGCACTGCTACCCGATTGCGGTATTAAATCCGTAACGGGCAGCAGAATTTCAAGACAGGCGCTGTTGTTAAAGTGCTGATTAGCTTCACAGTGACCTGAAAACTAAAGCCAGTCTGAATCAACAGGCTGGCTTTTTTCATTTTTACATATCAGTTGCTTCAGTCACCAGACTGCATGGCTTCCAGCTCTTCCCAACGCTCAAGCTTGCTATCGACAATTTCAGCCAGTTCAGTCATTCGGTCCAGAATCGGCTGAAACTTTTCCTGGGGCTGCTGATAAAAGCCCGGATCGTTTGCCTGTTCTTCAAGTTCAGCCTGCTCGGCTTCAAGCTGTTCCAGTTCCGCAGGCAACTGATCCAGTTCGCGCTGTAACTTGTAGCTGAGCTTTTTAGGCTTTGGCTTTTCTGCAGATTTTTCAGTCTTAACTTCTTTGGGTTTCTCTGCTGCTTTTTCCTGTTGCTTTTTCAGCTCCAGTTCACGCTGCTCGCTATCCAGCATTTCCAGCGAACCGCCCTGACGCAGCCAGTCATCAAAACCACCCACATACTCACGGACGATACCATCGCCTTCAAACACCAAAGTGCTGCTGACCACATTATCAAGGAAATCCCGGTCGTGGCTGACCAGCAGAACGGTGCCCTGGAAATCGACCAGAATGGATTCCAGCAGCTCCAGCGTTTCTACATCGAGGTCGTTGGTCGGTTCGTCAAGCACCAGTACATTGGCAGGCTTGCTGAACAGTCGGGCCAGCATGACCCGGTTACGCTCACCACCGGACAAGGCCTTTACCGGCGTACGAGCACGTTCCGGCGGGAACAGAAAATCGCCCAGATAGCTGATAATATGCCGGTCCTTGCCATTAATGGTCAGCGCTTCACGTCCTTCTGACACATTATCAATAATGCTTTTATCCGGATCGAGCTGATCACGTAGCTGGTCAAAGTAAGCGACTTCCAACTTGGTGCCATGCTTGACCTTGCCCTGTTGCGGTTCCAGTTTACCCAGCAGAATATGCAACAGTGTTGTTTTACCGGTACCGTTGGCTCCCAGCAAACCGACCTTGTCACCCCGCATCAGGGTAAAGTCCAATCCTTCAACAATTTTGCGAGTGTCGTAGGCATGCTTCAGGTCGGTAGCTTCCACAACCAGCTTGCCACTGCTGGAGGCCTTGTCCAGACTGAAACCTGCCTTGCCTTGCAGCTCACGTCTTTCCCGACGTTCTTCCCGCAACGCTTTCAATGCCCTCACCCGGCCTTCATTACGGGTTCGTCGCGCCTTGATACCCTGACGAATCCAGACTTCTTCCTGTGCCAGTTTTTTATCAAACTCGGCATTTTGCTGCTGCTCTACTTCCAGTCGATGCTGACGTTCAGCCAGATACTGGTCATATTTCATATCCCAGCTGGAGAGCTGACCACGATCCAGTTCCACAATACGGGTGGCCAGCCGTTTCAGAAATGCCCGGTCGTGGGTAATAAACAGCAGTGCACCACCGTAGCTGGCCAGCTGTTTTTCAAGCCAGTCAATGGCGACAATATCCAGATGGTTAGTCGGCTCGTCCAGCAGTAACAGGTCAGGCTGCACCACCAGCGCCCGGGCCAGCTCAACCCGACGGCGCCAGCCACCGGAGAGCTCTTTCATCATCTTGTCTGCCGGCAGCCGCAGACGTTCAATCATGGTGTCAACACGCTGTTGCAGCGACCATCCATCTACCGCTTCCAGTTGTTGCTGCACTTTTTCCAGCTGCTTCAGACTGGCCGGATCATCCGCATGGGCCACCAGCTCATGGTAGCGGCTGATCAATTTGCCGGCTTCTTCCAGTCCGGATGCTACCACTTCGTATACCGAGCGATCATCCGCCGCCGGTAACTCCTGATTCAGCATGCCGATACGAATACCGGGACGACGCCAGATGGTACCGTCATCGGGCATGATCTGACCGGAAACCAGTTTCAGCAGAGTGGATTTGCCCTCACCATTACGACCGATCAGTGCCACCTTTTCACCCTTGCGAATGGAAAAGTCAGCATGATCCAGCAATGGCTTGGCACCATATGCAACAGAAAGGTTTTCAATTTGAAGCAGCGGCATGAAATATCCCTGAAGCCTTGAGGACATACTGCCCCGGAGAAAAGTAATACCGGGCAATATGGATAATATTTGAGCGTGCGAAGCTTATGCTATACAAAGGTTGCTGACAAACATTCCGGATCAACATTGCTGACAAACGCTGTCAGATAGTTGATTATCAGAATGCTGGACACATGTTGTCCGTACAGACTCAGCTATAACAATAAAAAATCAAAATACGTAGTGAGTAATGCCATGATCGACCCCGAGAAGCTCGAATATCAGACGGGCTTTGGCAATGAGCATGAAACCGAAGCTCTGCCCGGGGCCCTGCCGGTTGGTCGCTTTAATCCTCAGCGAACACCTTACGGGCTTTACACCGAACAGTTTTCTTCCACCGCTTTTACTGCCCCCCGGCATCAGAACCGACGTACCTGGTTTTATCGAATTCGACCCTCTGTTGTTCAGGGGCACTATAAGCCTGTCGATACCGGGTTAGTAAGAACGGCTCCTCATGGCGAGTCCCCTCCCCTGCCCGATCTGATGCGGTGGGAGGCACTGCCTGATTCAGAACAGCCCACGGATTTTATCGATGGCATGATCACGATGGCTGTCAATGGTGATGCCCTGAGCCAGACCGGTTGTGGCGTTCACCTGTATCAGGCTGACCGGGATATGACTGACCGGTTTTATTGTAATACTGATGGTGAGTGCCTGATTGTTCCGCAAAGCGGTGATCTGATGCTGTATACGGAATGTGGTTTGCTATCTATCAAGCCCGGTGAAATTGCCGTAATTCCCAGAGGCATCAAATTCAGTGTCAAACTGACAGATGGCAAGGCCCGTGGTTATATCTGTGAAAACTATGGCGCGCCCCTGACCCTTCCTGAACGAGGCCCGGTTGGGGCCAACGGTTATGCCAATGACCGGGACTTTCAATACCCTGTGGCCTGGTTTGAAGATCGTGAGGGTGATTTTGAGCTTGTCAGCAAGTTTGCCGGCCGTCTGTATCAGACAACGCTAGGACATTCACCGCTGGATGTTGTAGCTTGGGTTGGAACATCAGCCCCCTATAAATATGATCTGTCCCGCTTTAACGTAATCAATACTGTCAGCTATGACCATCCTGACCCGTCTATCTTTACCGTACTGACATCCCAGTCAGATACACCCGGGGTTGCCAATCTGGACTTTGTTATCTTTCCTCCCCGCTGGATGGTGGCTGAAGATACTTTTCGCCCGCCCTGGTATCACCGCAATATCATGAGTGAATTTATGGGGCTGATTCATGGCATCTATGACGCCAAGGAACAAGGCTTTGTTCCCGGTGGTGCCAGTATGCACAACTGCATGTCACCGCATGGCCCGGAAGCTGGTGTATTTGAAAAGGCCACTCAGGCAAACCTTCAACCTGAACGTTACCGGGACACCATGGCGTTTATGTTCGAATCCCGCCATCCCTTTACGCCTACCCGCTTTGCTCTCGACACACCGGCCCGACAGAATGACTATATTGATTGCTGGCAGGGATTGAGCAAGCACTTTAATGGTAAAAACGACGGATAACCTATGCCTCAACTGAATGAAACCCATGACCCGGCACTGACCAGTTGGGTCGAATCCGCCAATTCGAAAGATACTGACTTTCCGATACAGAACCTGCCTTTTGCTATTTTCAGGCGCAAGGACAGTCACGAGAGTTTTCGGGCAGGCGTCGCTATTGGTGATCAGGTGCTGGATCTGCAGGCTGCAGGCGATACCGATATTTTAACCGGTGTATCCCAGGAAGCTATCCAGGCCTGTTGTGAACCCACACTGAACCATTTTATGAGTCTTGGCTGGCCCAATTGGTCTGCCCTGCGGCTGACACTATCCCGGGTACTCAGAACAGGTTCCGGAGCTCAATCCAAACTTGAGCGGTGTCTGATTCCTCAGGCTGAGGTGGAATACAGCCTGCCCTGCACCATTGGTGACTACACCGATTTCTACTCTTCGATCTATCATGCTACTGCAGTTGGTTCCCTGTTCCGGCCGGATAATCCACTGCTGCCAAACTACAAATGGGTGCCGATTGGCTATCATGGCCGGGCGTCCTCTATTGCTGTCTCCGGTCAGAAATTTCATCGTCCCAAAGGGCAAATAAAACCACCTGATGCAGAAGCGCCGGTTCTTGCGCCCTGCAAGCGTCTGGATTATGAGCTGGAAATGGGAATATTTATCGGTTCCGGCAATACCGCTGGAGAGCCCATCAACATCGACAAGGCCGAAGGCCATATTTTCGGGCTTTGCCTGTTGAATGACTGGTCTGCCCGGGATATGCAGGCCTGGGAATATCAGCCTCTTGGTCCCTTTCTGGCCAAAAGCTTTGCCTCGACAATATCGCCCTGGATTGTAACCTTTGAGGCACTGGCACCGTTCAGGACAGCATTCAGCCACCCCGCGGAAGATCCTCAACCATTGCCCTATCTCTCATCGGAACATAATTCTGAAAAAGGCGGGCTCGATATTCAGCTGGAAGTACTGCTGGAAACCCCGGAGATGCGCCAGACAGAAGAGAAGCCAACACAGCTATCGCAGTCCAGCTTCAGGCACTCCTATTGGACCGCAGCCCAAATGGTCACCCATCATACGGTGAATGGCTGTAACCTGCAGCCCGGCGATCTGCTGGGAACCGGTACCCAGTCTGGCCCGAAGCCGGAGGAAGCAGGGTCAATGCTGGAACTTTCACAGGGAGGCAAGCAACCACTCACATTACCTAACGGTGAGCAGCGCACCTTTCTGGAAGATGGTGACAGCATCACCATGAGAGGCTGGTGTGAGAAAGACGGGGCAGCCCATATCGGCTTTGGTCATGTCCAGTCGCTCATTCTACCGGCAAACAGCTAGGCACTGATCAATCAGGCAAGGCTCCCTATCAGAGATACTTTGCCTGATTGAACATTTTCATTTTTTTCGTATCTACAACTGCAATAACTATTTTCAAAGCATTTGTGATGTCAGAAAACAGAACTGTCCATATTAATGATAAAACTTTCACTGTATCCCGTGGCTGTGCTGACTGGGTGTGGGATGCATGGCAGCAGGGAGACTGGCAGAAAGATACCCTGAATGTATTTGACCGCTTTATTCACCCGGACAAAGCCGTCATTGATATGGGGGCATGGATCGGTCCGCTGTCACTCTATGCTGCAACACGCACCCGTGGCGAGATTCACTCCATTGAACCGGATCAGACCAGCTATACAGAACTGACTCATAATTTTTCCCTCAATCCTGAATATTCTAACCGCCTTTTTGCCCACCCGGTTGCCATCGGGCCTGAAAACAAGACAGCCACACTCTATGGCCGCCGGAACTTTGGGGATTCGGCTTCGAGCCTTTTATCACGCACAAAAGATCGCGGTTTAGAGCAATCGGTTCAAGTTCAGACACTGGAAGCCTTCCTTAAGCAGAACAATATATCTGATATCGGTTTTCTGAAAATCGATATTGAGGGTGGGGAGTTTGCGCTACTGCCACAGATTAGAAACTGGCTGGCAGAGCATACGCCAACACTACACCTTTCGCTTCATACCCCTTTTCTCAGAGAGGCATATTTCAGACAGTATTCAAACCAGTGGCTGGGCAAGCATCTCAATAAATTGGAGTCAAAGTCTGGCATTTCCCTACTCAGCAACCGCTTTGTTAATCCTAAACTAACTGCATTACTGTCGAGTCTGGCTTGCTACCGGTTCATCTATTCAGAAGAGGGCCACGAGGTTAGTCTGAACAATCTACATCCGAATAGACTATGCAAAGACACTATTGATTTAGTGTTCACTAATGAAAAATGGTAAACAGAACAGGTTATCAAAAAGGTTCCGTTGACTAGCAGTTACAGGCACTACAACTCAAATATTGGTAAGTTCTGATTCAGCACTCTCAACGACACAACAGATCAATGCTGAGAATGCTGAATAAAACAAACCTGAAAAGAACTAATAGCTGCTCTTTTCTGAACTATGATTGAAAGTAATCCAGCACCACCTGATGATGATCCTTGGTTTTGAACTTGTTAAACACATTCTCAATCATTCCATTTTCATCAATCAGGAAAGTGATTCGGTGAATGCCATCGAAAACCCTGCCCATAAATTTCTTTTCACCCCATACACCGAAAGCATCAGCAATCGCATGGTCTTCGTCAGACAGCAAGGTAATTGCCAGCTCTTTTTTTGTCTCAAAATTCTTCAGGCGCTTTACCGGATCGGGACTAATCCCGAAAACCTTAACTCCCAAATGATCAAACTCGGATTTGTGCTCTGTCAGGCTACAAGCCTGAACAGTACAGCCCGGTGTTGATGCCTTGGGGTAAAAGTAGACCAGCACTTTGCTTCCCTGCTGATCTGCCAGTGATACCGGCTCACCATTCTGATCATTGAGGGTAAATGCCGGAGCCTTGTCACCTGCCTGCAGTGTTTCAATTGCTGCCATAATTCTCATTCTCTATCGTAAATTGACATCAGTACCCGCTCTAGAGGAGTGGTACGAACGACCCGCAAACTATAGCACTCGATATCTGAAAGCGGCAGTTTTACGCTCAGTTGCAGCATTATATTTTATTGCAGAATACAGTATGCTGTGCGCTGCATTTTGCACCGTGTTATTCGGCAAAAATAATCTGCAATACAACCTGATTGCCTGGAAGCATAGAAAAATAATGCCGCACCTTCTTGAATACCTCGCCAGCATACCTCTGTTTCTGGCCTATTTTGGTACTGCTGCCGGTCTGACAGCGCTCTACATTATTATTTACACCCTGATCACCCCTCATAAGGAAATGGAGCTGATCAAACAGAATAACCCTGCTGCAGCACTGGCGTTCGGAGGCAGTCTGATCGGTTTCGTACTGCCGCTTGCCAGTGTTATTGCCAATTCGGTTGACCTGCCGGATATGATCCTGTGGGGTGCTGTGGCACTTGTGGTTCAGCTGCTCACCTTCTATACCCTGCGTCTTTTTATTCCCAGAATCTCCGAGCATATTGCCAACAATGAAATTGCTTCCGGCATCTGGCTAGGCACTGTATCCATTGCTGCCGGTATCCTTAATGCCGCTTGCCTGACCTACTGAGCGGAGTCAAAGGAATGAAACGTTCAAAAAGCCTCCGGCTTTCATTGCTGGGTGTGACTCCTTTTGTGCTCGCCGGATGTGGCGCCCCTTCACAGGATGCGCTGATATACCCTGATGCTTCAGACTGCGCCCGTGACGGTCAGTTGTCGTCTGCACTTTGTACTTCCGAATACAAACAGGCCTACCGGACTCATCTGCGCACTGTACCCCGCTACAAATACCGGATGCATTGTGCTGATGACTTTGGCTCTACCTGTGAACGACAAACGACCGGTGATTATATTCCAACCATGCAGGGCTATATGCTGGCAACCCGCGAACAGCGGGATCAGGGTATGTCCTTTGCTCCGGTACCCCTCTATCTCAGCGACGATGGAGATTATGTAACCGGTGACTATCAGGATATAGATCGCCGTTCCCGCTCAGGCAAAATCAGGGTGCCGAAGCACAAAACCGTTAAGCCTACAGTCAAAACCACCACCATGACCCGGGGCGGTTTTGGTAGTCGGGCAGCGTCTTTCGGCAGCTGGGGAGGATAGCCGGTGCAGCGGATCGGCATGGAGCCCAGAAAGCATTGGCAACGACAGGCAGAGTCCCTCGGTTTCAGCTTTCACAGCATGAATGGTGATACTTACTGGGATGAATCAGCCTGTTACCGCTTTTCCCTCAGCCAGATAGAGAATGATATCGAGACTCCGACAGAAGAGATCCACCAGATGTGCCTGCAACTTGTCGACAAGGCAGTCCACTCTGAGAGAATGATGGACCAACTTTGTATTCCGGCTGTTCACTGGGATCTGGTACGAAACTCCTGGCTTGACCGGGAGCCTCATCTCTACGGTCGGATGGATTTTGCCTATGACGGCCGGGGGCCAGCAAAGTTCTATGAATACAATGCCGATACACCAACTTCACTCTATGAGTCAGCCTTCTTTCAGTGGCTATGGCTGGAAGAAATGGTCAATACCGGCAAGCTGCCCCCAGAGTCGGATCAATTCAACCTAATTCAGGAAATGCTGATTGAGGTGCTGGTGTTATTGAAAAAAAACCGGCTTGGAGACAACCCTCTCTATCTTTCCAGCTGTAAGGACACAGCTGAGGACTTTGGAACAGTAGAGTACTTTCGGGATTGCGCACTTCAGGCGGGTATCGATGCCCGATTTATCTATGTAGAAGATATCGGCGTCAGTACTAATGGCCAGTATACAGATCTGGATAACATGACGATTCCTGCACTGTTCAAACTGTACCCGTGGGAGTTCATGTTTGAAGAAAGCTATGGTCGTCATCTGGAAGAGTCCGGAACACTTTTTCTGGAGCCGCCATGGAAAGCCATTCTCTCCAACAAGGCAATTCTGCCGTTGCTCTGGCAGGAATACCGGGGGCACCCTAACCTGCTGCCGAGTTATTTTGAATCAGATAAAAAAAGCTCGGATCTGGGATCACGGTTTGTGAAAAAACCGCTGTTTTCAAGAGAAGGGGCGAATATTTCCGTATACAGTGAAGGACAATGTACTACTCGGGTTGATGGTCCTTACTGCACAGATAACTGCATTCTTCAACAATACCATCCGGTACCGCAATTCAACGGCAACCATACCCTGATTGGCAGCTGGGTTATTGGCGATCGTGCTGCCGGCATCGGGATCAGGGAAGACAGCACAGCCATTACCAGAGATAGCTCCCGGTTTTTACCTCATATTATCGAGGATCGGGAGCTGTAGTTCTGTAGTTTTAGTGATAGTCAGAGGTGCAGACTAAATGATCTTTTTGATCAATACCTGCACCTTCAAGCGTCGAATACGCTTCAGTAGTTGTTGCACTTCTGCAGGATAATCGCGTACTTTTTCCAGCTGGCGATAATTATCAATGCGTCGGGCATTGGCCAGAATCAGCATTTGCTCATGTTCAAACTCTGCCTGCAGCTGCTGTCCGTTATCCTGCACCAGAATTCCATTCTCAAGATCCAGCCCCCATGCCCTGGGGTTGAGATTGCTGCCGGTTATCATTGCCCGCTTGCCATCAGCATACAAGCCTTTCAGGTGATAGCTATTGTCACTGTGTTTCCACAGCATCAGGTTCAGCAGCCCGGAATCAATATCATTTTGATGTCGACGGGCAAATGAGCGCAGGTTGTGCTCATACAGATAAGGCAGGCCACCAATTGTGGAAAACGGTTGGTCCGGCGCAATATAAAAATCGTTGGCGGTTTTATCACCCACAACAATCGTTACTTTAATCCCGCGTTTTAATAACCCGTTGATATCCCTGGACAAGGACCGGGGCATATTAAAATAGGGCGTACAGATAAACAGCTCGCGCTCGGTTGAACGCACCAGATCACTGATAGCCCGATTTAACCGGTTTCCGCGAGCTCCGATACCACATAACGGCGTCAGGCCGATCTGACCATCCACATGATCAGGAGCATACTCATACTCTGCGTTACGCAGGATACGGCGTGAACGTCGAATGGCCGGCTTTATCTTCCTGTGCTGACAGTTTTCAGCATCATTTAAAGGTTTTACCGCTGGATTTTCACGCAGGTGCTCATCCGCAAACCGGACAAAGCTGTCACTTAACGACTGACTGCAGATTTCATGATAACGATCGTAACGGTAGCGCTCAGCCTGGTGAAGATAGACATCATTGATGCTAGCCCCTGAATACAGCACCGTATCATCGAAGACAAAGCCTTTGAGATGAAGCACGCCAAACACTTCCCGATTTTTTACCGGTACTCCATGGATACAAACCGGATGCTGATATTCGGCGCAAATACGCTGATAAAAGTCCCGGTTGGTCTGAGCAGCCTTTTCTCCGATACGTCCCCGTTGTGCCCGGTGGAAGTCAACAAAGATATGAACATCCAGTTCCGGCCGGGCCTGTTTAGCTTCTAGCAGAGCCCGCAACACCTGCTCCCCGGCAGTGTCAGCCTCGAGATACAGGGCCGTGATGTAAATTCTGTGTGATGCCTGTTGAATCAACTCCAGCAGGCGTTCCCGAAAGGCGCTGGTCGATTTGATAATACTGTAATCACCGGCTTCAACCGCCACCTGGGGCAAGCTGGACAGTCGTTCCCGATAATATGCTGGTGCGAACATTTCTATGCCTGAGTAACATCCTGCCTACCTGAAACGGCCATTAATGCGGCATCCAGAAACTTCCCCTTATCGAGCAGTCCCCCCGCTGCCAGACAGTCTTCAGTAGCAGTACCAAAATACGAAACCATGCACTTTACCAAAATTTTCAGTGCACCGCAGACTTTGTGCTCCGATTGTATCGAATTGGAACCATCTCTTCCTTCAGTACCTTCCCCAAGAAACGGTTCCTCTGTTGCCGGGAAGAAAAAACTTATAGGATTCCGACCAATACTTATGTCAGGAGGAAACATTGTGACCAATATTCTGTTGCTGGTCTTTATTGCCGCCATGTTGTTCTGGGGCAAACGCCGGATGGATCGTATCAAGCAACTGGCCAAAGAAAACCTTAAAGAAGGTCAGGAGTTTTTGAAAAAGAATGCTGAACAAGAGGGGGTATTCAGTACTGACTCCGGTTTGCAATATCAGATTTTACAACAGGTTGAGGACAACAATAACAAGCCTTCGGCTACTGACCGGGTTCGGGTTCACTATCACGGCACACTGATCGATGGCACTGTTTTCGATAGCTCGGTTGAACGTGGCAGTCCGATATCATTCGGCCTCAACCAGGTTATTCCCGGCTGGACTGAGGGCTTACAGCTGATGTCCGTCGGCGAAAAGTACCGTCTTTTTATTCCTTCCAATCTCGGATATGGCACTCAAAGCGCTGGCAGTATCCCGCGCTGCTCTGTGCTGATTTTTGAGGTGGAGTTGCTGGGTATTAATGAATAAGTAACTTTAGCGCCTGCAGGCACAAGATCGTGCCTGCT
The DNA here is from genome assembly GCA_947387575.1 of Spongorhabdus nitratireducens. Lineage (GTDB taxonomy): Bacteria > Pseudomonadota > Gammaproteobacteria > Pseudomonadales > Endozoicomonadaceae > CANDOC01. The sequence goes on along the minus strand of CANDOC010000005.1, from coordinate 201,405 downwards.
ACTCCCATCACACAAAGCCTCCCTGAATAAAATCCCGCTTCAAGCCACTATAATCACCTTATTCTTATACGCTTTAACCCACTGGTCACGGAGGATCAGTCAACAATATCAACACATCAATACTTCAATGTATCTTAACGTTCTGATTGGGCTGGTATTTTTTCTTACCTATCCATGTTCTGCGGCAAAGCCTGAGCCACTGGTTTTCCACTGGAGGCAATCTGAAGTACACACGGCAGCCATAACTCAGGCCGTCAATACTATCCTGCGAAGTTATCAACAACATCCTGTTGCGCTGAAAGAAAGATTAAAGATTCACCTTTTTGCCCGTGCACGCAGGGAAGGAAAGCTGAAAGTCTCTCTCGACATCATTAACCTGACTCACCACTCCGGGATTGAACAATGTGAACAGGGTGATAGTTTTTGTGAGTGGAATTTACCCGCAGGTGGGCAGATAAGAGCAACCATCACCGGCAGTAAGCTGCAACAGGTTCTGATATCAAGAACTACTACCTCCTCCAACACTACAACTTTACAGATATTACCTGCTTATCATGAAGTACCGATTGATGCATCTGACTTGCAATGGCTGGAAGAGTTAACAATTTATATCAGCGTCCCAGGCACATGGACTCCGGTTGACAGCGTTTATGTCCATCTAATGCACCTGTCCGGCCAAAAATTTTGTTGTTCTCCACCCAATAGAACACGGACCAGATTTCGCCCCGGTTTTTTCAGCATTTACTGCCCGGGTAGTGAATCGGAAACAGAGCAGATACTCACCCCAGACTTTGCACGTCAGTTGCTTGACCGCGAAATGGCTGATCTGAATTTACAGCTCAAGGCCCTGACAGCAGATGAACCTCCGTCTACATGCAGTTCGTTGTATGAGTATGCTCCTGATCCGCTTGAAACAGTCGCTATTTCCTCAATAGAAGAAATGAAACAGCAATTGCAACCGGCGCTTGATTTAGCCAACCACGGAATGGACTTTTCTGATCCGGAATCAAGACCGTGGCATCGCTACTTCACCTCTTTGCCGGTTTATTCAATGATAAGTACCCTGGCAACGTGCGTAAGCCAGACGAAGAGCAAAAGCCTGCAAGTAGATTCATGGGGTAGTTTTCTTGACAAGCCACATGAAATCCGTCGCAAACTGGAGACCGATCTCTCCGGTTTACTCACTGATACAGATTCAGACTTTCATAATCAAAATCTGTCACACCGAACCTATGCCGCCCTGATACTGGATACTGACCCCAGATCAGCACTCAGGGGTCAGCTTGGATTGTTTGCACGCCGTCAATTGGACAGATATGTCTGCCTTGGAGCTTATGGTGGTTTTTTATGCCACCATAAAGAGCAGAAGGCACTTGAACGTTATTATGGTCTGGAAGTAGCAGATTATATTCACGATACGGGACCCAGCCGTTCCAACCGGTTGATTATCAGCCCCTATCAAACAGGTAATTTACTCAGTCTGGTCAACACGGATCGCCTGCGGGAACACCAGCCTGACCCTCAACACCCACGAAATCTCAACAGAATCGGCGTCAGATACAATGGAATCAGTTATATTGTTTTTGCTACATCCGAACATATACCTGCTCATACCGAGCTATTAAGTGATTATGGAGGTGTCATTCAATCTGCTCTCCAACAGGGCAGTGATCATGAAACCCCGCCAGACAATAGTGACGATTTCGATGACAGTGCGAGTATCATCAGCATTTCCAGCACTCAATCCGAGACTGGATATGAAGCAATGGAACTTGGTGAAGGGTCTGAAACAGGTTCCGAAGAGAGCTCAACCCTCCCCCAGACATTGATCAAGTCAAAGCAAAGCCGTACGGACTCCCGACGAAGACTGAACTACGCCTGTGAGCAATGCGACAGGAGGTATTCTCCCTATGAAATTATTTATCACATGCTCGCTTGCCACAATGAACCAGCTTTTATCTGTCCTGTGGTACATTGCCTGTCTGTGTTCAAGGTCAGTGAATTTGATAAATATCTGGAGCACATTCAGCAGGCTCGGGCTGGACATACGATAAAGAGTAATCACTTATGCAAGGAAGCTGATTGTCATTACGGCTCCCCGCGACTGGATTTATTTCAGAAACACTGCAAACAGCCTCATCGCAAACGCTCCGTGTACTCATTACCTTTCCGTAGCAACTGCAAAATACTCCAAAGCTGGAATCTTCACTGGACCCAGCTTGGTAAAGGTATTAAATCAGCATATATATGCCCGATCTGTGCCGCTACATTTGACGGCGGCCAAAAGCTGGCTTCGCATGTCACATCATCACACGCAACACCCTGCCTGTTCTGCCCCGTAAAGGGATGTAGCAGTGCTTTCAGCAGTTATGATTACTGGTTTTATCATGTGTTAATGATCAAACGTGTTGCACAGGGGCTGGGATTAAAAGTATGTGAAAATAAATTGTGCCATCACATCTATTCCCGCCCGGAAGTTCCTCACAGCTGCACCGAATCAATAGCACCAGAGCTTTTGCCTGCCAGCTGCCCGACTCATCAATGCCCGGAAAAATTCTCCTCAGCCGATGCAGTAACAGAACATGTCCAACTAAAACGCACGGCAACGGGTGACACCCTGCACTGTCCCAATAAGTACTGTCATATCAGAACAAAAGTTCAATCCAGGCTGGATCGCCACTTGGGATCAAAAGGGGTATGTCCATCATCACCCCGGGTTTTTCAGGCAATTCCTCATCATCTGTATAACATCACCCCAAGATTGCTCAGAACTCACACATCTCAGGACATACTGCGCGGACTTAAACGAGGTCAGCCTGAGAAAACGGCTGTAGACAAGGCCAAATTAACTTCTGGCAAAAAAACAACAAAAAAGAAGGTCCCGGCTAAAAAGATAGGAACCAAAAGAAGTAAATAAATATCAGAACAAGAGTACGTTTTCACTGTACAGCAATAACATCAAAAACCAGTCATTCCGGAGAAGCCGCTGTTAATGAAATGCACAGAATAATCATGTGCCTCTTTTGCATATCCTATTCTGTACTGGCTTTCAGCGGCCGCACAGAGCCCATGGTATTTCACTGGCTTCAGACAGCCCCCATCGAATCCTCTCCTGAACATCCTCTATGCCTGAAAATGATATTGCGTAGCCTGCAAGAGTTCCCCGTTAGCCTGAATGACGGCACTTCATTCACGCTTTTGTTATATGCCAGAGCTAAACGCCCCGGAACAGTAAAACTTAAACTTAAAATAAAGAGCTTGATAGATCAGTCAAGCCGGACCATGTTAAGCCACCCCGATGAGGGTTTCTGCTGGCATCTTACCCCGCATTCCCTGGTACATTTGAAGCTATCCGGCCGAAACCTGAAATATATTTCGGTCAGAGAAACGCCCGAAGAATGTAGCCCTCTCCCGTTCGAAACAGTTCTCCCAGTTACTCACGAAATAGCCCTCGATAGCCCTGCTCTGGACTGGCTGGAAGAGTTAGTTATCTTTATAACAAGTCGAAAAACTATCCTGCCGGAACAATGCCAAACCTCCATACATTTAATGGGACATTCCGGGATGTGCTACCAAAATCATGTCAGCAGCATCAGTTTAATGGAGGATTACTATCGACCCGGATTTTTCAGTATTCTTGTCCACCCTGCCCAGGGATTAGCTGAATCTCAACTATCACGAGCACTGTGCGGCAACCTATTGGAATGGATGTATTCACAATACCAACGCCCCTTGTTGAATCAGATATTTTCAGCTGAGCCTTTTGAACCTCAATCACCCTGTATGCAAATTTCACCTCTCTTAAGTACAGTGCATGTTGAAACGTTCGAACAAAGGGTTGAACGGCTTGAACAGGCAGTTTCCGCTACATCACCATTACCTCTTATCCTCCCAGGGTCACCAAACCTGCCCGATGAGCATCGCTACTATACTGGAGGCCCTGTTTATCCTTCAGTATCGGAAATGGCCGAAAAAAGTTTTCATAGTTGTGGTCAGGGCCTCACGGTTAATTTGCTGGGAGAGATGATCAAGGCCTCTTCTGAAGATCGTGCAGAGATACACGCAAATGTGGAAAGTTTTATGCTGGAGGGGTTAAGAGATCAAAATAGTCATCTTAACAAATTGACCTACCCTGCCCTGATTCTTGATACCGACGCCCGAGGAGCACTGGCAGGACAGCTGGGACTGTTCGCCCGACAGGATATTCCCGCTTTCATGCCTCTGGGTGCCTATGGAGGCATGCTGTGTCATAAGCAGGAACAGTCAATTTTGGAGCGGCATCAGGGAGCTGCCGTTATGGATTATTGTCATACTACCGGTCATCAAAAGCGCAAGCTGTTGATTATCAACCCGTATCAGGTTGGGAATCTTTTGAGTCTTTGTAATACCGATCGACTTGTGGAACATCAAATCGATCCGGACCATCCTCGCAATCTTGAAAAACTGGCAGTTATATCGAACCAGATGAGCTATATAGTTTTCGTATCAAAGCGTGTTATTAAAAAAAACTCTGAACTTTTTATTGATTACGGCTCCGAATTTCAGAAACGTCTATTACAGCGACAAGCAGCCATACAAAAACTTAAGGGTGACGCACAGTTACCCTCTCCTTCTTTGGAAAGACATTCAGCAAGAGATGATGAATCTGGATTTAGAAAAAGAAAAAATGAATATAAGCCTCCATTCACCCGGCTCAAGAAGAAGATTGCGGCAGAAGCCTGAGCCACTCAAGTTGCTATACTGGCGTCATTGCAAATAAAAAATAATATTCCAGGCGGATGTTCTCTGTATGCACACGACCCCCACCAAGCCTGTTCTAAACCCTCAAGCCAATAATCCACAGAAACAAAAGACTTTTGTTATTTTAATTGGCACCATGAAAATGTCCGGGGTTTCAACCTGGGCAGTAAACCTCGCTACAGCACTGAAGGCATCTGGAGAGCATGTCACTTTGCTTTGTATGGGTGAACCCGGAGAGATTACTATTCCGGATCAACTCTCTATAACTTATCTGCACCGACCCAGAACAAATCCTGCCCTTCGTGTCCTGAGGCTATTGATGGTTCAGAAGTTGTTGCCGAGATGGTTTAAACGTATGGAGTGGAGAGTCCGGGAGCATCGAGTAGAAAAGTCGTTACAAAAAATCCATGCCGCTACACCGATCGACCTGATTATCAAGGATTTTACAACAGATGCTCCAGCATCTATTTATAACTACCCGACCACGGGAGTCATTCACCAATTATTATCAGAGTGCTGGCATATCCCCAAAGTAAAACAACATCGGGAAGATCCTTATACGTGCCGTATAGCGGTATCCAGAGCAACACAAAGTGATGCTGTAGAGTTAAACCTTTCTGTACGCAACGTCATTTACAACCCACTCCCATATGGCGGAAAAATTGAGCAGAAAAATACAGGAGGTGCTGATATTTTGTTTGTCGGTAACGTCAGCAAAATGAAAGGTGCATTCAGACTTTTTAATGCTTATATAGAATCGGGGCTTAAGAACCGGCTTGTATATATTGGCTATGGAAGTGCTGTAAACCCGCTGAAAAAACTGATCTCGGAACATCATCTTGAGAACAGGGTGATAATGAAAGGTTATATTGCTGATCCGAAGCCATTCATAAAAAATTCAGCTCTGTTAGTACTGCCTTCTTACCATGAAGCCATGGGCTACTCCGCTATCGAAGCACTGTGCCTTGGTACTCCGGTTATTGTGACTCGCTATGCCGCTGCAGAAGAGTTCATTGATCCGCAGTATATTGTCGATGGTCAAGATGATGTAGAAGTTTGTTCCAACCTGGCAGTAAAGATGAAACAGGTACTAAAATCAGACTATTGTTTTGATTATAGCCTGAGCCGATTTAAAAAGATGCAACCCAGTTTTGTTGCTGCAGAATATCGCCGTCTGGCAGATTCTCTTTGAATTTTAAATCTGAATATAATAGCTCCCCGGCCAGCTTATACTCTCAAACCGGCCGGGAAAATTGTGCAGATCAGATCAACCGCAGCACTTCTTGAACTTTTTGCCGCTGCCACAGCTGCAGGGATCATTTCGGCCCGGAGTTTTCTCTACCACTACGGATTCAGGACGGCTCTTCAGAATATCAAGATCACTGATATTTTCTTCCGCTTCTTCATTCACTTCAAAGATTACATTCCAGCCCTTTTCCAGACAAAGCGCTTCCAGCTCCTTCATCCGTTCTTCAGTCTGAACCACCAGCTGGGCCGGATTCTTTGGCGTACCCAGACGCACTTCTTTGGTCCGCTCAAAAGACTGCTTGTTCTGGCTTGCAATCTGGCCCATTGTCATAGACGCATCACCAAAAAATTTCGACATCAGACCACCTTGTACTTTATTCAATCGAAGTCTTGATCCTGCGGCTAACGAATTACCAAAGCCCCGGAAAAAGACAAACGGCGTAATCTACTGTATTCAACCAGCTGTGACCAGCAGTTATCTTGATTCTGCTGGTTTTGCACCGGTTTTTTCACGCCACTCCTGTACTGACTGCAATACCAGCATCAGTAGTGCCAGCAACACCAGAAGCATCGCCACAATAAACGCACTGGCAGTATTGTACTCATTATATAACTGCTCAATCTGCAATGGCAGTGTCAGCGTTTCTCCTCGAATATGACCGGAGACAACCGAAACTGCACCGAATTCCCCAAGTGCCCGGGCATTACAGAGCAACACACCATAAAAAAGGCCATGCCTGACTCCGGGAAAGGTAATATGGCGAAACAGCGACCAACCCTTTGCCCCCAACAACAAAGCCGTCTCTTCCCGGTCAGAGCCCCATTCTTCCATTACCGGCACAAGTTCCTTGACAATATAGGGACAGGTCACAAATACAGTAACCAGCAGGATACCTGAAACATGAAAAACAATTTGCATATTGTGTGTTTCCAGCCAGTCTCCCAGCAGCGTACCTCTCCCAAACAACAATACCAGCATCAGTCCTGCAACCACAGGAGAGACAAATAAAGGCAGGCTTACAATCAGTTCCAGCATTCTGCGTCCGGGACACCTGCACATCACCAGCAACCAGCTACAGGCCAGTCCAAAAAGAATATTCAACGGGATAGCTACCAGCACAGACAGCAGCGTCAACTTCAGCGCGCTGATTGTTTCAGGGCTGGATAACGTCTGCACCCACTCTGCACCACCACTTTTTACAGCGAACCAGACGATGACGCACACTGGAGCTATCAAAAGCAATCCCGTCAAACACCACGCTATGCTGATCAACAGTCTGGCTTGCCAGTTTGATATCATTAAACGGAAGATATGCCCAACACTAACGAGCATATTCCGCTCCGCCTTGCTCACTTCGGGAGCAGGAAATGGATACAACCAAACGGCTCAGAAGATAAAAGATCAGAGCCAAAACTGTCAGTGAAAGAGCCACTGCAGAGGCACCTTCATAGTCATACTCATCCAGCTTCAGCACAATCAACAACGTCAGGTACTCAGACTCATACATGATATTTCCAGCCAGAAAGACCATGGCTCCAAATTCACCCAATGCCCTGGAAAACACCAGGCAAGCGCCAGTGCTCATTGGTGGTATCAGCCGGGGTAAAATCACTTTGAAGAAAATACCGAAAGGCAAGGCACCCAAAGATTTTGCCGCATCCTCCACCTCTTGAGGAATGTCTTCCAGCACAGGTTGCACTGTTCGAACAGCAAAAGGCAGTGTTACAAACACCATGCCCATTACCATTCCTGTCTGGTTATAGACCAGATCAATCCCCCAGCATTGAAGAAAATAAACGCCAATAGCTCCACTGGAGTCACACAGTGTGAGCAGTGCCAGACCGGCTACAGCAGTAGGCAATGCCAAAGGAAGATCGATTACAGCATTCATCAACCTTTTGCCGAAAAAGCTGTAACGAACCAGCACCCAGGCGAGGAGTAACCCGATCACCATATTTATAAGTACTGCTGCCAGAGACGATACCAGGGAAACGTACAAGGCACTTAGCACTCTTGTATCCAATATCGTTTCAAGTAGCTGGGATAGACCGCTATCAAACCAGCATAACAAGAGCGCAACAAAAGGCATCACGATAACCGGCACAATAAATAGCAGGGTTATCATGGCAGTGAAAAACCTTCCCGGCACTCACTTCACCTTGCTGGATAGCTGCCCACGCTCCCGCAGCAGCTTTTCAAATGCACCACCCTTTTCAAATTGTGCTGTCGCCCGGGGCCATGAGCCATAGACCGATTCAACACTAAGCAATCGAGTCTGCCTGAACTGCCCAGCCCATTGTTTCATCACTTCATGATTACGCACACGATAATAATTTCGGGCGATAATCTGCTGAGCCTGCTCGGCATAAAGAAAATTCAGATACGCATCCGCCTCATCAGATGTTTGCCTTCTGCTGGTTACAGCATTGACTCTGGCAACAACGAAATCAGCCTGTAAAGTACAGTCAGGCACTACTATATCGAGGCCTTCTGCAGCCTTCATTTTCAGCAACGCCAGTACCTCGGCTTCGAAGGTGATCAACACATCGCCCTGTCGCCGATTCACAAATGTCGTGGTAGCCGCTCGTCCTCCGGGAGGAAATACCCGGATATTGCCCAGCAGCTTTCGCATGAAATCCTCGACCTGCATCTCTGTCATTCCCTGATCACAGGCCCAGGCCCAGGCCGCCAGCCAGGTATATCTGCCATTACCGGAGGTTGAGGGGTTTGGAAAAACAACGGACAGCCCCGGCCGTGCTAGGTCACCCCAGCTTTTGATTGCTTTTGGGTTGCCCTCTCTGACCATAAAAACCGGAATCGAGTAATAGGGCGAGCTGTTATGAGGAAAACGTTGATGCCAGTCTTCCGGTAACAGGTTGGCTGCAGTATACAGATACTGTATTTCAGGCCACTGTACAAAGGTCACAACATCAGCCTGCAGCCCTTCTACAACCGAGCGGGCCTGACCGGTTGAACCCGCATGGGACTGTTTAATATGTATTTTCTGCTGGTATTTTTGCTTCCACCAAGGCTCAAACTCGGCATTAATATCACGGAACAACTCCCGACCGATATCATAGGAGACATTCAATAGCTCTACCGGCTTTTGTTCAGCCAAAACAGTATGAGCAAACAACTCAACGCTAATTAACACCAGAAAGCCAAGATACCGGATTATCATTGCAATCCCCCTTGTTGTAATTAACCAGCTGTTGTTATTAACCAGCAAAACTGAATTATGGAGCTTTTAAGGCTGTAGCAACTGCTTATGTTTAGACGCCAAGGTGCACTCTTACCAGTTTCTTTAAACAGTTTTGGATTTCAGGTGTGCGATATGCCTGATGAGGACGCATAGGGTTCATCATCTGTAATGTCTGTCTCTCTAAACTGCAAAGCAAGTAACATTGCAGCCAGCGGGCAAAACGCCAAAAGCACCAGCGACATCTGAAAATCAGCCAGCACCGGAAGCCCCTCCGTTTGTCCCAGATGCCACCCAATCAATGGCTGGAGCGCAATCGTTCCAAGCGCATTCGCGACCATATTGATCACGCCATTGGCCACACCCTGATGAGCCTCATCAACAATACATCTGGAAAGTGCAAAAGGAAGCACATAACCGCCACTGGCAATTCCCAGTAACAGCAGCAGACCTGCGGTCAGTGATTCGCCCGGTTGCCAGAACAACACCGTTATAATCAGGATTGCACTTATTACGGCACTGCCAATGATTACCGGCCTTGATTTACCAAATTGACTGGCCAGAGCACCACAGGCAGGCGCCCCCACTGCAGCACCGAGAAAAATCAAACCTGCAGCAAAGGCCGGAAAGTGACCGCTACCCGGATAGGCTTGCTGTAAAAATGGAATACTCCATAGCGCAGCAAAAGCTGAAATAATGGCATACATCAATCCACAAATAATGCCTGCATTCCAGACTGCGGTATTGGTCAATACCGGTTTCAGACACAGGTTCCCGGCACGACCGGTAACTCTCCGTACTCCCGCTGGAGCATCTCTTATCACACTCCATGTAATCAACAGCAACAGCATACTGAGTCCGGCAAATACCAGCATGGCATGGCGCCAGCTTGTGCCTTCCATTAACCATGGGATCAGATAATCACCTGTTGCCCCACCACTCATACAGACCATTTCCATAATGCCCAGCAACAACGGAAACAGACGCGCGGCAAACCAGTGCCGTCCCAGATAAAGGGTACAAACAATCCCGGGAGCACAGGCTGTTCCTGCAAGAATACGAGCAAGCGTGGCCTCTAACAAAGTTTCGGCCTGCGAAAACAACAGACAGGAAAACCCCATAAGAAGCAGTGAGAATGCCAGCACCCGACGGGGGCCATAAAGATCGACAGCAATACCGGCTGGTATCTGCAACAGCACATAGCTATAAAAAAAACTACACGACAACAGGCCAAGCTGCAGGTGGTCAAGTGCAAGTGTTTGCATCAGTTCTTGCGCCATGACGCCTACGGCGCCCTGCATAATAAACTGATACCCGACAAACAGGGATGAAACCCCGTAAATCAGGCAAGCCTGCCACTGCCTCGCTGGGGTGCTCATACTGTTTTGCTCCTGCTTACTGTAATGACCCACCCCGATACCATATTGTCAATTCAGAACGACGCGATTCTGGCTTTAAATTTACCCTTGGTTCTTTCGGTTTCTGTACTGATCTTTTGCAACAACGACAACGGGTTGTTCAAGTATCAAAGGTGATGAGTCACAACATTTCCCCGAACACATCTCTCAAGGATCTGAGTCAGTCTCAGCATAGTGCGTCCAAAGCAAGTTGCATCACCATTTATCGGACTCTGCAAAAGACAGGAAATAACCCTGAGTTACCACTCAGGGCCTATTGAAATAATTATTATCGCTGGCAGAGCAATGTAATTATTCATTATTCTCAGCGAAAAATGATCGGATACCGGTTATTTTGCTTCCTGTTCTAGTGCCTGACTTTTCTTAGAGCCTGTTCATGATCTTTCGTGGATAGCGAAAGATCATGAACAGGCTCTTAACCTATCTGGAAACCCTGAGTAATCAATCTGCTATAAATTAGCGTGAGCGATATTTTTCCGTATCTCTCTCATCTATGCAGGCCTGAACAATGATAAGTCACAACCGTATTCTTTGTGCCAGTGAGGGTATTCAGTTTTCTACCCAGGGATTTCTGATCAAAAAAAACTTCATATCTCCGGATTCAATATCCCGATTGCAGCGAGCAGCAGAGAAGCTGGAACAACGTGCCTGTGATAATGACTCCACTGTCATTCCTTACACAACATATATTCACCAGTTACCCTGGGTTACTACTGAAACCTCATTACATGCAAAGAAACGAAATACTCCATACTTTATTGAAGGTATACCTCTGCTGAGCCGTTCGTTTGACAGTCTTATTTCACTCAAATGTCTGTGGGAAATGGCAAGCCGCCTGCTCCAAAACCGTCAGCTCAGCTATCACAACACATGCCTGCTGTTTAAACCGGCTTATATCGGTCCCAAAGTGCAGTGGCATCGTGATTTTATGCGCAATAATATACTCAGCTTTACCAGTAGCCGGTTTCTACGGATTTTTATTCCACTGGACAGATTTGATCAACATAACGGGGCACCAATGGTTTACCCGGGGTCACATAGAATTCCGGAGAGAGCCGCTTTCTTGCGACTTAAACATCGCTACGGTACGCATCCGTTTCCACACACCCTGAGTTGTAGCCCGGGTGATATCGTTATCATCAATCCGAAAATACGTCATGGCAGTGGCCCAAACCGATCAGCCCGAAATCGTACCAACCTGCTGCTGCAGCTAGGAACCTATGGTATGACTGTACCTGGCTCCCAGTCCAGAGAGCTCTGGTTTGGTATGGATCGAACCGGTATCAAAGCAGCACAATCATCCTTATTGCCAGCAGCGTAATGATCACTTTGAACAGTAAATGAAATGACATCTCAGGCACATATTTGCGTAATCGGGTTCCAACCCATGAAGCCACAATAACACTCAGGGACATGGCAATAATTAACGGAATATATGCTGATAAATCCAAGCCAAGTACTCCGAATACAATAACCTTTAATCCATGGGTCACTGTCATATAAGCAGCCACTGTCGTGATAAGTGGATCCCTGCTCAATCCCTGCCTCGATAGAAATGCACCGGAAAGCGGCCCCGTTGCACCAGCTAGAGTAGCCAGAAGCGCATGCACAACACCAAACGAGGTAAAACGCCCAGGGATGAGATCCAGAGGCAATGGGGGTAACCAAGTTACAACCAGTATAAGGCACCCGAGAAGTGTAGGAATATAAGCTGCCTCCAGAGATAGCACCAATTGTGACCCCAAAAACGTTCCAAGCCCCGCACCCGTCAGATAACGCAGCACCATATCCTTGCGAACGGAACGCCAGCCAAAAATCATACGACTGGCATTACTACTTAGCTGCACCGCACCATGCACTGGCACAATAGCAGCGGCAGGTAATAATCCCGGCATTAGAGAAATCAGCATGATACCGCCGCCTGTACCGAATAAAGCTGTTAACAACGAAGTAAAAAAAGAAGCGGCCACCAGCCACCATTGCACCCCATCAAGAGCAGCCATTTGTTGTCCTAATTATCTGTTTATTATTTTTGATGCTGAATTGTAAGTTTTATTTAACTGTCCAACTAACAATTGCACAGCATCTATACTCTATCTCTTTTATGCCGGAGCAAGATTATGTCACCCATCAAAAAGTACTTGTTTTGGCTATTATTTTTCTCTGCTGCGTCGGTTGCTTCTCAATATGGTTCTAAATATGCCTTTCCGCTGGGAACCTGGTTTGGTGTAGATTTATGGGTTCCCTTTTCCGCAATAAGTACCATTCCATTACTTGATGTCTCCCGTTCATTTGTACAGCACTATTCAGAACTGGCAGAAGTAGAGTTCAAGAAATCGCTCTGGCATATGTTGCTGATTCCGAGCACGGTTGCACTGATATGCTCCCTGACAGCAGGGCTACCCTACCCCATTTTTTGGGGTGCTCTTGTTGCTGTAACGTTGGGAGGGTATATCGATATTCAGGTTTTCCGTTGGGTCAAGTGTATCAGCCTTAAGCCCCACGTACGTATGCGCTTTTCAAATCTTGCTGCGACCTGTAGTGGCTCAGCGGCATTTTTTGTTATTGCTTTCACTGACTGGCCATTATGGCTGGGTTTTTCCCACAATGATCTGGCAAAGTCCTGGGATGTTATCGCTATTGGCTGGGCAGGACAGGTCACGATTATATGGCTAATGGGAATGGTGATAGCTCATATGATGGCGGTCATTATTAGTCATCTTGAAAAATCTGAAACAACAGCTGCTGAATCTCACCAGAGTATTAACGACAGACAGCCCGAGCCGGATTGAAATCCAGCCGGGCATTACGTTCCGATTTTGAGTTAACGCTCCTATTTATTAGCTCAACAGCGATTCAACTCAAAACTAAACGACTGAATCAATACGCCGGATAAATCGACCCAGTCCTGCCGCGGGATATTCCAGCTCTATCACCACTGCTGATGCCGTACCGTACCCAGGACCAACATAGGGGTTACCATCAATCAGCAAACCTGTCAGATAACTTACCAGCGGCATATGGCTCACCAGCAGTACATTGCCGGTTTCCGGCAGTTTCTCTATGGCCTCAGTTACAGAAGCATCCGGAGTAAACCCGTCATCCAACTGCAGGGTTTCAATACCCAGAATATCAGCACACTCTCTGGCCGTTTGCTGGGCACGGCAATAGGGACTGCAAATGATGGTTTCAGGAGTCTGCTCAAGTGCAACCAGTTGCTGGGCAGTTCTGACAGCCTGATTCAACCCATAAGGTGTCAGCTTGCGATCTGCATCCTTTACCCCTCGCGCCATAGGCTCAGCTTCACCATGACGCATAATTGTGAGCTGCAACACGGTTACATCTCTCTGGGCTTTTCAGGCTGCTCCGGTTCGTCAGGAACCAGTTCCGGCTCTGAAATCTCTTCAGCATCAGGCCAGTCACTGAACGGAAACGGTTTGACCGGGCTGTTACCACAGATAAATTGCATCACCTGAAACAGAAACCGGTTTACGCCTCCAGAAACCGAAGCCAGCGTGGCATTACCTTCACCGGAAACCAGACTCAAGGCTAGCTGGATCAGTGCTATCACTGCCACCAATGCCATCGCCAGACCTGCCAGCAGATAAAACACGACAAGATATACCAGTCTCAGCCACCAGGCCTCATCTGACAGGTTTGTCTTGAAGTCACTCATTTTTCAGCCTTCCCATCCCGTTGAGTAATAAATTCGACATCAGTCTTTTGTTCCCGCATCAGCATAACCCGTGCAATCAGCCAGGCATCACGCTGTTTGAATGCCACTTCATAAAGGCCGGAAACAATTGGCATGACGATGCCCATTTTGTCCGCTTGTTGTTTTACCATTCGCAGCGTATTGATGCCTTCGGCAACCTGCCCCAGCACCTCTTCTGCTTCCTCCAGACTCTTTCCTTCACCCAGCGCCAGCCCGACCCTGAAGTTTCGACTCAACGGTGAAGTACAGGTGGCAATCAGGTCTCCGACACCGGCCAAACCAAGAAAGGTCAGCGGGTTGGCTCCCATCTGCACTGCAAACCGGCCCATCTCGGCCAAACTGCGGGTAATCAGCATACTGTGAGTATTCTCGCCCAACCCCATGGACGATGCCATACCTGCAACAATGGCGTAAATATTTTTCAGTGCTCCACCCAGTTCGACCCCGTAGCGATCAGGGTTGGTATAAACCCGGAACGATTCCGAAGTCAGCAATTGCTGAATCTCTTCACACAATTCATGGTCTTCACTGGCGACTACGGTTGCCGTTGGTACACCAGCCACAATTTCCTTGGCCAGATTCGGACCGCTGATAACACCAATGCGATTGCCTGATGCCTCCTGATGCAGGATCTCACTCATCAGGTCAAAGCTGTCCCGCTCTATTCCCTTGGTACAACTGATCAGCAGTTTGCCACGGTTTTCCAGCTTCAGGCTCTTAACAACCGACCGGAAAGCCTTGCTGGGAACAGAAACAAAAATCACATCCGCCTCTTCAATTGCAACCTCAGAATCCGTGGTGGCCCTGATTGCCGGATTCAGTGCATATCCCGGCAAATAGCGTGAGTTTTCGTGCTGTTCGTTAATCGCAGTCGCCTGGGATTCATCCCGCAGCCAAAGTGTGACCTGGTGACCATTACTGGCTGCAACTTCTGCAATCGCGGTTCCGAAGCTGCCACCACCAATCACCAGCATGCGGCAGGGGGTAAGAGTGGATTCCCTGGAGGACTTCATAATATTCGCTAGATTCCCAAATCCGTATCAGTACGGAATAAGTGGCTTTACGACCGGCACCATGAACAGCCAGTGCGTGGTAAAACGCGTATTTTACCCTTCCGCACAGCACCATGTCACAGGTAATTTGGCGTAAACCCTTCTATCTTCTAACTACCATGGAAACTGCATTTATTGCTCTAACGTTGTTTTAATAGCCGGGCAGGCAGATTTATTCCATTTCGGGGTATCCGGAGGGTGTTCACAGTAGCTTCATACTTCTGTTGCAAGCTCTTTCAGAGTAGAACAGGCGGGATATATTAACGTTTACGCATGCTTCTGTTGTGAAATGTATCCTTTTTGTTATGAATGCTCTCGTACCATTAAAGCGCTGTGAGTCGGGTGTTATAGTGCGTCAGCCCTGGCCCGGGTGATAACAAGGCCAGATGGCAGTCAAACATGTTGCTGAAGGATTTTCAGCGACAATCACGCCCGGGCGACAAGCACAGGGCAACGGAAACCAGGCCACTTCAGGAAGAGATCGAAGTGGTTCGATAGTCCAGGATGCGTGCATGAGAAAATCTCAATACGATAGAGAAGACCTGTTAGCCTGTTCTCAAGGGGAACTGTTTGGCCCGGGTAACGCCCAATTGCCAGCCCCGAACATGCTGATGATTGACCGAATCAACCGCATCGCGGAAGATGGTGGTGCATTTGGCAAGGGTGAAATCATCGCCGAGCTTGATATTAAGCCCGAGCTGTGGTTTTTTGACTGCCATTTTCCCGGAGATCCGGTTATGCCCGGTTGCCTCGGCCTCGATGCCATGTGGCAGCTGGTTGGTTTTCACCTCGGCTGGCTCGGTAACCCCGGGCGCGGGCGCGCACTGGGTTGCGGAGAGGTTAAATTCAGCGGACAGATACTACCGAACAGTAAAAAGGTGACTTACCATATCCACATCAAGCGGGTTATTGCCCGTAAGCTGGTACTGGGCATCGCCGATGGTAGTGTCAGTGTTGACGGCCGTGAAATCTATACGGCTGAAAACCTCCGTGTCGGTCTGTTCCAGTCAACAGACTCTTTCTGAACTGAATACAGGTTATATCCAGAATGAAACGTGTTGTGGTCACAGGGATCGGCATCACTTCCTGCCTCGGCAATGATATTGAAACTGTCGCCAAGGCCCTGAAGGAAGGCCGTTCCGGCATCAGCCTGAACGAAACCTACAAGGAAATGGGTTTCCGCAGCCAGATCTGTGGCAAGGTCGATATCGACTTTGCCGAGCATATCGATCGCCGCACGCTGCGTTTCATGGGTGATGCAGCAGCTTATACTCATATCGCCCTGGCTCAGGCTATCGAAGACGCTGGTCTCGATGAGAGCCTGGTATCCAATGATCGTACCGGTCTGATCGCCGGTTCCGGTGGTGCATCTTCCACCAATATTGTGGAATCTGCCGATATCGTTCGCGAGAAAGGCGTCAAACGTGTAGGCCCTTACCGGGTACCGCGCACCATGGGCAGCACCGTTTCTGCCTGCCTGGCGACTCCATTCAAGATTCGTGGCATCAACTACTCCATCACTTCTGCCTGTGCTACCAGTGCTCACTGTATTGGTAACGCAGTAGAACAGATCCAGCTGGGCAAGCAGGACATCATCTTTGCCGGTGGCGGTGAAGAAGAAAGCTGGAGTCAGACTGCACTGTTTGACGCCATGGGTGCACTGTCTACCAAGTACAATGAAACCCCTGAACAAGCGTCCCGCGCTTACGATGCAAACCGTGACGGTTTCGTAATCGCTGGCGGTGGCGGCATGGTTGTACTGGAAGAGCTGGAGCACGCCAAAGCGCGTGGCGCCAAGATTTACGCTGAGGTCACCGGTTACGGTGCCACTTCCGATGGTTACGATATGGTTGCTCCTTCCGGTGAAGGTGCACAGCGTTGCATGAAGCTGGCCATGTCCACTGTTGATGGCCCGATTGATTACATCAACGCTCACGGCACCAGCACCCCGGTTGGCGATATTGCCGAACTGAAAGCTGTCCGTGCAGTATTTGGTGACAATGCGCCGACCATCAGTTCCACCAAGTCCCTGTCCGGTCACTCTCTGGGTGCCGCCGGTGTTCAGGAAGCTATCTACTGCCTGCTGATGATGCGTGATAACTTTATCGCCGCTTCTGCCAACGTAGAAGAACTGGACGAAAACGCTCAGGGCCTGCCGATCCTTTACGGTGAAGCTCGCGAAACCAAACTGAATCGCATCATGAGCAACAGTTTTGGTTTTGGTGGTACTAATGCAACGTTAATCTTTGATCGTTACGAAGCATGAATTGAAGCGTGATATTGAGCCTGAATGGCTTAATTAATCTGGAAAGGTGGTCGAATTTAATTCGCCCACCTTTTTATTTTGTGCTGAAAAAATAGAGAGCTAAAATCATAAATCATAAATTCAAAAAATCAGAATATGTTTTTTCTCAATAACAGAAAGAAAGACATAAACAAAAAACATAAAAAAGCACCCTCTCTACCTTTAACTGACTTCATCAACATACTCCTATCACTTTGCATAATATTAATTTCCTTTAATATTCATCAAAATGCTTTTTCCGCACCTACGACAGCCTATTACAAATTTAAAGTCTCATGCCAACACAAATCAATTTATCGCCTGATTTGTGGCTGTCCTTTCAGGGAATATGTTTATGCCGATGGTATTGTCAGAGTCGATACAACCCAAAAATCATCTTCTCAATCTGCCTATAACGTAATGACACTACTCGAAAACCGGCACAGAGACGATTTGGAGTATTTTCCGGCAGGTCTTAATCAACCATACCTGCGGTACTTGAGAAAAGCACCTGATGGTAGCGGCAGTATTATAAGTGAAAGATATGATCCCGACTCAGACGGCACCACTCGAATAGCGCTCAACTGGGGTGATGGCATAGGAAGGAACATGGAAGAAAGAACAGAGAGTGCAGTCTATATTCTTGATTTCATGCTGCAACATAGCATTAGAAGAGGTGTTGTCTTTGATCCATATATTTCAGCAGGAAAACCAGTTGAAGTGATAAGAAAAGAACCTAAATCCTGGAATATCACCATAGAAGGATATGAAGGTGAATTTAACGCAGCATGCTATAAAATAACCCCAACATTGAAGTCTCTAAGAAAATTATTTTACTGGCGTTACTTCATTGTCGATATGAACGGATCAAAAGTTCATATGGTACACGAACTCATTCTTTTAGATCACCCTGTCAAAATAACCTGGTATGCAATGTCAGACAGTGAGTATTATGAAAGACAGGATCAAGGAAAACTGATTTCTGCCCCCATACTCAGGCGGCCCATGCGGTCGATCCTGCAAACTGAAAGAAACATGCTATAAAAAAATAGCCACACAAGGTGGCTATTTTTTCTGTCGCTGGATGACTATTTAATGGGAAAGCTCCAGCAACAATTTGTTCAAACGCTGAACATAACTGGCCGGATCTTCCAGCTGACCACCAGCCGCCAGGTTAGCCTGGTCAAAAACGACACGGGTCAGATCAGCAAAACGATCTTCGTCCGGCTCGTTATCCAGCTTGATTACCAGTGGGTGTTCCGGGTTGATTTCAAAGACCGGCTTGGATTCCGGTACATCCTGACCGGCAGCCTGCAGGATACGCTTCATCTGCATCCCCATATCGTTCTGACCAGCAACCAGACAGGCCGGAGAGTCGGTCAGACGGTGAGTGACACGCACTTCGTCAACATCATCACCCAGCACATTCTGAATCCGCTTGACCAGATCTTCATTGGCCTTGGCAGACTCTTCCTGAGCCTTCTTGTCGTCCTCGTCATTCAGCTTGCCCAGATCCAGGTCACCACGACCCACATCTTCAAACTGCTTGCCGTCAAACTCGGTCAGGTGAGACATCAGCCACTCGTCGATACGATCAGACAGCAGCAGAACCTCGATACCCTTCTTGCGGAATACTTCCAGGTGCGGGCTACTCTTCGCCGCAGTATGGTTGTCAGCACAGATGTAGTAGATCTTTTCCTGACCTTCCTTCATTCGGGACACATAGTCAGTCAGTGACTGCGCCTGAGTAACCACATCGTCATGAGTCGTGGCAAAACGCAGCAGACCGGCAACCTTTTCACGGTTACTGAAATCTTCAGCCGGGCCTTCTTTCAGCACCTGACCAAATTCAGCCCAGAAGCTGGCATATTGCTCAGGCTCTTTCTTGGCCATTTTCTCCAGCATATCCAGCACACGCTTGGTCAGGGCACTCTTCATGCTCTCGACCTGTGGATCCTGCTGCAGGATTTCACGGGAGATGTTCAGGGACAGGTCATTGGAGTCCACCACACCCTTGATAAAGCGCAGGTACATCGGCATAAACTGCTCGGCATCGTCCATGATAAAGACGCGCTGAACGTAAAGCTTCAGACCCTTCTGCATATCACGGTTATACAGGTCAAACGGTGCCTTGGCAGGAATATACAGCAGGCTGCTGTATTCCAGCTTGCCTTCTACCCGGTTGTGGCTCCACTTCAGCGGATCAGCAAAGTCGTGGCTGATATGCTTGTAGAATTCCTTGTATTCTTCTTCCTTAACGTCAGAGCGGGAACGGGTCCACAGTGCTTTGGCGGTGTTCACAGTTTCCCATTCCGGCGCTTCGTCCTTCTTCTCTTCCTCGCCTTCTTCTGCCCCCATGCTCTCTTTTTCCATCAGGATCGGCATGGAGATATGGTCAGAGTACTTGCGAATAATGTTGCGCAGACGCCAACCGTCAGCGAACTCTTCCTGATCTGATTTCAGATGCAGGGTAATAGCGGTACCACGGGATGCTTTCTCGATGGCTTCAATGGTGAACTCACCTGTGCCTTCGGATTCCCAGCGTACGGCTTCAGCTTCACCGGCCTTGCGAGTTTCAACGGTTACCCTGTCAGCAACGATAAAGGCGGAGTAAAAGCCCACACCGAACTGTCCGATCAGGTGAGAGTCTTTCTTCTGGTCGCCGGACAGCTGCTGCAGGAACTCGGAAGTACCGGACTTGGCGATGGTACCGAGATGCTCAACCACATCAGCACGGTTCATACCGATACCGTTATCGCTGATAGTTACAGTCTTGGCTTCCTTGTCGAAACCAATCCGGATCTGCAGTTCGGGATCGCTTTCCAGCAGTTCAGGCTGTTTCAGTGCCTTGAAGCGCAGTTTGTCAGACGCATCAGATGCGTTGGATACCAGCTCACGCAGGAAAATTTCAGGGTGAGAGTAAAGGGAGTGAATCATCAGGTGAAGCAGCTGCTTCACTTCAGTCTGAAAACCCAGGGTTTCTTTACCAGCTTCTACAGTCATATGTGTCCAGATCCTCTGCCAGTGCAGATCTCAGTGAATCAGAAAAATTATCAACTTGAAGCATTAGGTGGGGACGGAGGTTGAAAGTTTCAACCCCTTCAGATCCGGAAATGTGTTCTGCCCTTTGCCACCGGAGTATCCGGATCATCCTGCCAGAACACTATGCCGACATTGGCAACCCGCCGCCCCTGCCGTTCCAGCGTACAGCTGGCCCATGAATCGACGAGCCGGGCCGAGTGCAGATAATCAATGGAAAAGTTGATCATTCGGGGCAATGCTTCCAGATCCAGTGTCATCAATAGATGCATCGCGGCAGCATGCTGCATAAAACTGCCAACCACTCCGCCATGAATTGCCGGCAGAATAGGATTCCCCACATTGGTGTTTTTGGGCGGCATAAGGAACAACGGTTTGCCATTCTCAATTCGGCATTCCATCCCCAGCTGCAATGCCCAGGGAATCATCTGGTTAACCGACTGAAAATCACCGGTCTGGCGGGCCTGCTTAATAGCTTCGTGGATACTCATTGGCCGCCCCCCAGCTTGCTGATATTAAACCGGGGATCATTCCCCATCCTCATAAAAGCCCCGGTAGCACTGGCTACAGGGTTTGAGCGATCTTGCTGCCACACAGTGCCCCGGGTAAACACTACATCCTGAGTCACTTTATAAGTTTTGGCATGGGCATACAGTGGGTCGGTGCCAAAAATCGGAGCCAGGTAATCCAACCTCAGATCCAGCGTCGGACAGATCTCGATATCATCCAGCCCACACACCACACTGAGACCACAAATGGTATCCAGTAGAACAGTGACAACACCCATATGGATTTCACCACTATCCGGATTTCCTGCCAGCTGTTCACTCCACGGGAGTTCCAGCTCCACACCATCGGTATCAGCCTGTAGCAGCTGGATTCCCAATTGCCGGGCATGGGGAATGCCCGACAGAAATCGTTCAACCAGAAACGCATCATCTTTTATCACGGTGATAAGTTACTCTTGTTCTTGTTTTGACTGTTATTGTTATGACAGAGCATCATATCACCATGAAAACCCTCAGAGATGATCGAGCGCCATTACCTTGAGGATAAAGGCCTGTTCAAATGCCGCTTCATGTAACGCCTGATAACGCCCTGAAGCACCACCATGACCAGCATCCATTCGGGTATGCAACAGCTGCTGTCTGGAACCCTTGTTATTCTGACGCAGTCTCGCCAGCCATTTGGCCGCCTCCCAGTAAGGTACCCGGCTGTCATTCATGGCTGCCTGAATCAACATATGCGGATAATCAGCCTGCTCTATGTTGTCATAGGGAGACCATTGCCGAATACGCTGATACGCCTCTTCTTCATTAGGGTTGCCCCACTCTTCGTACTCAGTCACAGTCAATGGCAGACTGTCGTCCAGTAAGGTATTGATAACATCAACAAAGGGCACATCGGCTGCCACTGCATGAAACAGCTCCGGCCGCATATTAGCTACTGCGCCCATTAACGTACCACCAGCACTGCCACCGGTAATCACCAGCTTGTCCGATGCGGTGTAGCCGTCCTGAATCAGCGCTTCAGCACAGGCAATAAAGTCATGGAAGCTGTTCTCCTTATGCTCCATTTTACCGGCCAGATACCAGGGTTCTCCCAGATCACCACCGCCACGCACATGGGCAATAGCAAACATCATTCCCCGATCCAGCAGATTCAGCCGACCGGAAGAAAACCAGGGATCAAGGCTTTCACCGTAAGCGCCATAACCGTACAACAACAGTGGTGCCGGCTGATAAAAACTCTCTTTTCGCCCGACAACACTGACCGGCACACGCTCGCCATCAGCTGAAACAGCCCAGATACGACGGGAAAGATATTCAGCCGGCTCATAACCACCCCGCACTTCTTTCTGCTTTAACAGCTGTTGCGTTCCGTCTGTAATTTTCAGCTCGAATACTGATTCCGGTCGGGTCAGAGATTCATACCCAAGGCGAACAACATCACATTCATAATGAATATTATCGAAGGCCCCGACACTGTAGACCGGATCAGGAAACACCACAGAATAGGCAGGCGCATTGGTTGGTCGAACTTCCATCCGCACACAACCGTCACTGGCAAAACGCCGGAACAGGATCAGCCCCTCACTGAATATTTCATAATCATCCAGCGTGATACCGGACTGGTGAGGAATTACTTCCTGCCACTGATCTGGTAGATCAGCAGGTGCAGTTACCAGTCTGAAACCCGGTCCGGTATCATTGGCCCGAATCCAGAACTGTTTACCATCAAAGTCAGCGTAATATTCCAGTTCCTGCTGGCGGGTCTTCAGGCAGGTAAACGACACACCGCCGGTTAACGCCGAGGCATAATGTATTTCCGATGTTGTATTGGATGCCAGCGTAACCAGCACCATTTCATCCGTTACATTTCGACCGATGCCCATATAGAAGCGCTGATCCGGCTCTTCCATACACAACTTCAGCTCGTTTTCCGAACCACCCAGCCGGTGATAAACCAGTTGCCACGGCCGACACTGGTCATCCAGCCGGGTAAAATAAAAGCCTGCGCTGTCCATAGTCCAGACCAGTTCGCCGGCACATTCACCCGGTGCATCATCCAGCCATTGTTGCTGTTGAAGATCCAGTACACTCAGGGTGTAATGTTCATCACCCGCTTTATCGACCGCCAGTGCAAGAAAGCGGTGATTCGGGCTGACAGCAACGTCACCAACTTCAAAAAACTCATGTCCATCGGCCAGCAGATTAACATCCAGCAGACATTCGTCCTGGCCATCACTGCGACGCCAGTAGCTGGGATACTCCTTGCCAGCATGGGTACGCAGGTAATATTCATACTTCCCCTTGCGCACCGGAACCGACATATCATCTTCCTGAATCCGGGCACGCATCGCTTCGTATAATGTCTGTTGCAGCTGTTCGGTATCTGCCAACTGAGAACTTGTCCACTCGTTCTCGGCTTCAAGCACGGCCATCACATCCGGGTTATCCCTTTCACGCAACCAGTGAAACGGATCTTCACGGGTATCGCCGTGAAGCGTGATCTGAAAAGGTTTTTCGGGAATTTGCGGGGCACGCTGGGTCAACACCTGTCTCCTTGTTAGAATCAAAAGTTAGAATGGAAAGTTACAATGGAAAAACACCGGGCATCACCTTATAGTCGCCGGTAATTTATAGGGCTGTTCGGGATTTATCTCCCACACCCTCTTGAACTGAATTAATTTATCCAGCTGTATTCAGGTGGATATCGTTTATCATAACCGGCAAAAAGCCAAAAGGTTTCATAACAGGATATGACTACAACGCAATATCTCGGAGGCTGGATAGTATACCTGTTCGCAGCCCTTGGTTGCTTGCTGGTATGGTTCAGAATGACACGCGCCATGCAACCCGGTTATTTCCGACGCCTGATTCGCTGGCTTCCCTTTGTACTGGTCTGTGTACCTGCGTTTATCAAACCGGAAGAGCCCTGGCTCGGACCGGGACTGTTTATCATGATCTTTGATGGCCTGAGTTATGGCCCTGAAGCCATGATGCGTACTGCAGAAAGCGTCGGTATTGCAGCCGGTCTGGCGGTTGTACTGGCGGTGTTTGGCCCGCGCAAAAAGCAGCAGCCAAAGTCTGACGACAGTGATCAAAAACGGCACCCGGAGACCAAAGCCCGGACATCAACGGGACGGGTTGAACCCACAGTCGGCGGCTTTAGCTGATAGCTGCGCCATCAAGAACACTGTCTTATTCAAATTGATAGAAGTTGTAACTTATCATGTGTGAACTATTGGGCATGAGTGCCAATACCCCAACCGATATCTGCTTCAGCTTTACCGGGCTGATGCAGCGTGGTGGCCATACAGGTCCTCACCGCGATGGCTGGGGTATTGCGTTCTATGAAGGCAAGGGACTGCGAGAATTTCATGATCCCAATCCTGGCTGCAGTTCTGAAATTGCCCAGCTGGTACAACGCCATCCGATTAAAAGCCAGATTGTGATCAGCCATATTCGTCAGGCTAACTCGGGCAGGGTTTGCCCGGAAAACACTCACCCCTTTCGTAGGGAGTTGTGGGGCCGTTACTGGTCCTATGCTCATAACGGCCAGTTGAAAGGCAGTCGTGAACTGAAAATGGAAGGTTCATTTCAGCCGGTCGGAACAACCGATAGCGAACGGGCATTCTGCTGGATTATGAATCACCTGCAACAGCGTTTCCCCAAGCCTCCTCGTTCAAAAACACTCTGGCGTTATATACGAACACTCTGTGATCAACTGCGGGAACGGGGTGTATTCAATATGCTGCTCAGCGACTCCCGTGATCTGGGCTGTTACTGCACCACCAAACTGTGCTGGATTACCCGCCGTGCGCCGTTCAAGGAAGCATCCCTGAAAGACACCGAGCTGTGTGTGGACTTTGAGAAGGAAACCACTCCCAACGATATCGTCACCGTGATTGCCACCGATCCGCTGACAACCGATGAAGAGTGGACTCATCTGAAACCAGGTGACATGCTGGTATTCCGGGACGGACTGGTCGTTTAACCATTCCGCCCCGGGGTAGTTCAGACTAGATAGTTCAAACTGGATAGCTCAGGCCGCCAACAGCGTCAGTTCCGCGGCTGCTGCGCCCATTGCCGCAGCAGCCGTTTCCTCTCCCAGACTCAGCCCCTCGGCCCAGACATGCTTGATATGCTCAAACCCCAGCATTCGAAAATAGCTGTCGAACATGGGGGTAATACCGTCTTCCGGTGTACCCTGAAACTGTCCACCCCGGGTATGAACAACAATAACCTGTTTCCCTTTCCCCAACAGTCCCTCCGGCCCCTGCTCGGTATAACGGAAGGTAATGCCCACTCTGGCCATATTATCCTGGGCATTCTTGAGTTCCACCGGAACACTGAAGTTATACATTGGCGCAGCAACAACCAGCGTGTCACAAGCCTTTACCTGATCAATCAGCTCATTGGACTTGTCTGCCAGATATTGCTGTTCACCGCTGCGTTCGTCTGCCGGTGCAGACCATGCAGCAAACGACTCGGGTTTCAGTGAGGGCACCGGGTTAACCGTCAGATCCCGTACGATCGCCTTACCATGAGGGTGAAACTTCTGCCAGGCACGGATGTAATGTTCGGTGAGCTTGTTGGATGAACTGTTTTTACCCAGAATGCTGGAATTCAATACCAATACGCTTTCATTGGCATTTGCTTTTTCTGACAAAACCAGACCGAACTGGACTGCCAGTAATTCCCTTTCTTCTTCCTGAGTAATGACTTCTGTCGTAGCCTGATCTGCAACTGTAGTTGTCAGCACAATCTCAGACTGATCCTGTTTAACTTCATCAGATTCACTGGTCATTCGTTGAGACAGTGTTATACGTCCATCAGAAGTCAGCAGAGAAACTATTCGGGAACGGGTAAATACAGAATCCGGTGAAGTCTCGATATACTCACAGGCTTCAAGGAAATCTTCACGTGATACAGGATCAGCAGTAAATGCATAGCGAGGCAACCACTCACTATCATCGCTGTTAAGATCGCGAGAAAACAGCGCCAGTCGCTTTTCATCAAAAGCAGCAACTCTATAGCTGACATTCTCACTCAGACTGATGTGATCACTCTTCAGAGGTACCGGATCACCAAAGGCTTTGCCGTTACCAACATCAACCAGATACTGTTTCCCTTCAACCCGAACCAGCAAAGCCATATGATCATTGCGTACGGTCACACCAACCTTGGGAAACATCACTGCAGCAATAAACTCAACCTCAAATCCCAAAGCCTTCAGTGCGTCATGGAAAAGACCATTATTTTCATAGCAAACACCACCCCGGCGCTGCATCACCAGTTTTTCGTATACAGCCGCTTCACTGAAATCCAGCTTTATACCCCGATGAATATCAAGGTTCTCAAACGGAATCGTTAACAAAAATGATTGCTGCAGTGCAGCCAATACTTCAAGGCTCGGTTCGGTATTACCGATATAACCAATGCGGCTCAAAAACCTGTCAATATTCATTATCAGCTCCTTCTATGGTCTGAAAGGTAGAGTCCGAAAAGGCAGCCTCAAAGTTGATATAAAGCACCGCTGCCCAAATGATGGAGAGCAGTCTAAAAGTTAAAGTTAAGTTGAGGTCAAGAATTTATTTCTGTGTTACTTTTAGCGCCAGAACAGGCTTGTGAAATCAGTGTTATGACGACCTCTATCAAACGTTCCCTCACCATTGGCGAAACCGTCGAACGCAGTGGTGTTGCTGCATCAGCGCTACGCTTTTATGAGTCACGGGGTTTGATTCATTCCTACCGTACCAATGGCAACCAGCGCCGGTTTCACTCATCCATGCTGCGTCGTATTGCAGTGATTCAGGTTGCCCAGAAACTGGGAATGACACTGGAAGAGATCAAACAGGCGCTTTCCACCCTGCCGGATAATCGCACACCAACCAAACGGGACTGGGATAAACTGGCGACTCAGTGGCGCAAGCAAATGGATGACAGGATTAGTCGACTGGAAGACCTTCGTGACAATTTATCATCATGCATCGGCTGTGGTTGTCTATCGATGCAACAGTGCAGGCTGGTAAACCCTGAAGATATTTTACAGGAAGAAGGTTCTGGACCACGCCAGTTAGTGAGTTAAAGCAACCGTTGACAAAGCACCCCGCATCAAGCGGGGTTCAAGCTGCCAACTATGTTTCAGCTATCATGCTTTTCCAGCATGAGTATCATGCCTTCATAGCCTGTAACTTTTACTGAAGATGCTTTTGTCAAAGTTTCAGTTGCACGGACTTTCCAGAAGGTATCACCAATTTGCACCCTGCCCTGTCCGTTGGGCAGATCTTCAGCCAGTACAAAAACATGGCCTACTAACTGGGAAGCACGATTATTCAGTTCCGGATGATCATTCTTCTCGTTGATACTCCGAAAAAACTTCCAGTACGCCAGTGAGAACACCAGGCTGCCAATACCAAACCAGATCAACTGAGCCGCCCAGCCCATATCAGGCAACAGCCAGAGTGCCAGCGCCAGCAGCAGTGCTGAAAATGCACTGCCCAGCAAAAAGCCACTGGCTCCCAGTGCTTCCATGCCCAGACAGGCAAACATCACAATCAACCAGTGCCAGGGCTCAATTTGCTGAAAAAATTCCATTTATTTTCCCTGTTTTGCTTTTGATGTCTCGCCTACCAGTTCCTTGATACCGGCGATAGCCCCAATCACATCGCTGGCTTCCAGTGGCATCATGATAACCTTGCTGTTATCCGATGCTGCAACCTCTTTCAGGGCATCGACATACTTGGTAGCCACAAAGTAATTAATGGCACGACTGTCACCGGCTTCAATCGCTTTGGATACAGACTCCGTTGCTTTTGCTTCCGCTTCGGCCAGCCGCTCACGGGCTTCCGCTTCACGCCTTGCAGCTTCCAGCTCACCTTCGGCTTTAAGAATTTGCGCCTGTTTTTCACCCTCAGCCACTTTAATAGCCGCTTCCCGTGCACCCTCGGCTTCCAGAATCTGGGCCCGTTTTTCCCGCTCGGCTTTCATCTGGCGTGCCATGGACTCAACCAGGTCAGAAGGCGGGGTGATATCTCTCAGCTCGATACGGGTACATTTCAGCCCCCAGGGATCAGTAGCTTCATCCACCTTGGTCAGTAGCTGTGAATTGATTTGGTCACGGTTTGACAGCATCTCATCCAGTTCCATTGAACCCAGTACCGCACGGATATTGGTCATCACCAGGTTCTGCATGGCTCTGGGCAGATCATTAACTTCATAGGAAGCCTTTACGGCATCCTGCACCTGATAAAAGCAGACAGCATCAGTAGTCACCTGAGCGTTATCGGCAGATATTACCTCCTGGGGAACAATATCGAGCACCTGCTCCATCATGTTCATTTTTTTGCCGATACCATCAATGACTGGCACGATAACGTGCAGTCCCGGGGACAAGGTGCGGGTATATTTTCCAAAACGTTCGACGGTGTAGTTATAACCCTGTGGAACCATTCTGATACCTGTAGAAATCAAAACAGCTACCAGTACAAGAAAAGCAATTGCCGTTATTTCAAATCCCATTGAGACAACTCCACATATTTTGAATGTAATATTCTGCCTAATAAAAACAATAACTGCCAACACTCCACAGTAAACAGCAGCAATCTGTCACTTATTGCTCCCCTGCTGCAAGAATATTCAGAAAATTTATGCCTAGACTAGCGAGAAGATTAGAAAACTGACCTATCAACCCCATATTCCTCGTGCCATGCAACACATCAAATTGACCTTTTATCTACATACTCCTTTTCCATATATTTTTGAAAAATTAAAATCCCATCACTTAAAAGCATTTCTGACATCGATCTAAAACGACCATTTTAGCTTCAAGATAAAAACGGGATAAGAATGAGACAGTTCTTTAAGTATTTTTTGTGTCAACTCTCGGGATTTAGTTTTTATGCATTAATATTGCTTTTAACTCACTCTCAAAAGCCTCATGCAGGTATAGTAATTGATCAGGTCATTCTCTTTGGTGATAGTCTTAGTGATACAAAAAATACATATGAAGTCACAAGTTACTTAAGTGGTGCTTCTGATGTTCCACCTGAACTATTTTCAAACTATTACTATTATTTCAGACTGCTGACCTTTCACAGACTGAAAGACTTTCTCCAACCAATACCTCCGGCCCCCTGTCAGTTCGGGCGTTTTTCCAATGGCGACATTGTCACTGATCATATACTGAGATGTTTAAATCTTGATTATGACCTCAAGCAAGAATTTTTAAATTATGCATACAGTGGCAGCATGCTTCGACCTGTGGTTAGCCAGTTTTCCAAATGGTTCCATTCATGGTTCTCCCCCACAAGATACGAGGCTGGAGACTGTAATCTGGTAGATATTTCTCATAATGTTAAAACAGGAAAGACATGGATGTTCCCCTCCATGTCCAAAATGGTTGATTACTATATCCACACTATAGAGAATCGGACGGTTCCAACACCCGCAAACAGACTTGTTGTAATCGGGAACGGCGGATCAGACTTTATCAACCGGCCTGAAAGTGCCAAAGCTGTATATACAGAACAGAGAAACATCATACTCAGGCTGATCAGAACTGCCAGAGTTGAACATATCTGCTGGGGAACAGTACCCAACCCAGCGGACACATTATGCTTCAGCGGTAAGCGTAGAGATGATATTTCCCTTATGGTCAGAGACTATAACCAGCGTATACGAGAAGAGTTTCACCGTTTAAAGAATACAATCAAAGATGTCCGGTTTATATTTCTCGACGGGGAAAGAATCCTTGAGTTCTTGATCCAGAACGCTCACGCATTTGGATTCACAGAAGTAAACCAGGCACTTTCAAATCTTACGTTTGGTGACTGTGATTACTGCGAAGGAAGAGTCAATGTCAGAAAAGCAAGCCTGGAAGACATTGTTCTGAAGGGTAATCCGGAGGAACATTTTTATTTTGATTTAATACACCCTACGGCAAGAGTGCACTGCTTTATATCTCTTATATTATCGTTCACACTCATTATTGAAGGCTATGAAGTCAACTGTGAATATGTTCAACAAATGATTGTAACACTCAATATTGGCAATATGGAGGAGCTGTTCCTGGATTATTTTGCATCCTCTAATGCCGAGAGCAAAGAAACTATTCACCAACTGTTCCATCCCGAAGAGTAAATTATATCATCAATCGATCCTGCAAAATCAAAAGCCTTGTAAACAACCGTATGAATTCATTAAAGTATGCGCCAGAATAATCAGAAAATTTCTGCAAACGGTATATTCTGAAGCCGGCAGAGCGATAAAAACAAGGCATGTGACCGATGAAATTTACCAGCACCGAGCAGTATATCGCGACCGATGAATTGAGTATGGCCGTTAATGCTGCAATCACCCTGCAGCGTCCCTTGCTGATCAAGGGCGAGCCAGGAACCGGTAAAACCCTGCTGGCAGAGCAGGTAGCCAACTCGCTGGGCAAGCGCCTGATTCAGTGGAATATCAAATCAACCACCAAGGCCCAACAGGGCTTGTATGAATACGATGCCGTATCACGTCTGCGGGACTCTCAGTTGGGTGATGACAAGGTACACGACATCAGCAACTACATCGTAAAAGGCAAACTGTGGGAAGCGTTTGAATCTGATGAACAGGTCGTATTGCTGATCGATGAGATCGACAAGGCCGATATCGAGTTCCCCAACGATCTGCTGCAAGAGCTGGATAAGATGGAGTTTTATGTTTATGAAACTCAAAAACTTGTCAAAGCCAAACAGCGCCCGATTGTTATTATCACCAGTAATAACGAGAAAGAACTGCCTGACGCCTTCCTGCGCCGCTGTTTCTTCCATTACATCAGTTTCCCAGACCATGACACCCTGAAGCAGATCGTTGATGTTCACTACCCGGAAATCAGCAAGGAGCTGGTACAGGACGCACTGGAACTGTTCTTTGATGTCCGCAAGGTGCCGGGCCTGAAGAAAAAGCCCTCCACTTCCGAACTGATCGACTGGCTGAAGCTGCTGCTGGCCGATGAAATCCCGGACGATATTCTGCGCACCCACGACACCCGCAAAGCAATCCCGCCACTTCATGGTGCTTTGGTTAAAAATGAACAGGATGTAGAGCTGCTGGAACGCCTGGCCTTTATGAATCGCCGCCAGCAGCGCTGAGGGCAATAACATGCTCTTAAGCTTTTTTGAGACCCTGCGAAAGTTCAAGGTACCGGTCAGTATCCGCGAATACCTTGATCTGTTGGGCGCACTGGAACAACGGCTGGCTTTTGCCAGCCAGGAAGAGTTCTATTTTCTGTCACGGGCTTTACTGGTCAAGGACGAGCGCCACTTTGACAAGTTTGACCGGGCCTTTTCAGCCTATTTCAAAGGGCTGGAAGGGGTTGAAGATATCCTGGATACCCTGATACCGGATGACTGGCTGCGCAAGGCATTTGAAAAACAGCTGACGGATGAGGAAAAGGCTCAGATCAAAAGCCTGGGTGACTTCGAAAAGCTGATGGAAACCTTCAAGCAACGGCTTGAGGAGCAGCAGAAGCGCCATCAGGGCGGCAATAAATGGATTGGAACCGGAGGCACCTCCCCTTACGGCGCTTATGGCTATAACCCGGAAGGCATCCGTATGGGGCAGGATGGCTCCCGTAACCGCAGTGCTGTCAAAGTCTGGGACAAACGGGAATTTCGCAACCTTGATGATAATGTCGAGCTCGGCACCCGCAATATTAAACTGGCCCTGCGTCAGCTGCGCCGCTTTGCCCGCCAGGGAGCCGAAGAAGAGCTGGACATGAATGATACCATCCGTTCGACTGCCCGCTCCGGCGGCCTGCTGGATATCAAGATGGTGCCGGAACGGCATAATACCGTCAAAGTGCTGCTGTTTATGGATATCGGCGGCACCATGGACGCCCATGTCAAAGTCTGCGAAGAACTATTTTCAGCCATGAAAACCGAGTTCAAGCATCTGGAGTTTTTCTACTTTCATAACTTTATTTATGAGTCAGTCTGGAAAGATAACTTCCGTCGTCATCAGGACCGGATTCCCACTTGGGATATCCTGCATCGCTATGGCAGTGATTACCGGGTTATTTTTGTCGGCGATGCGTCAATGTCGCCCTATGAGATAGCCATGCCCGGCGGCAGTGTCGAGCACTGGAACGAAGAAGCCGGTAGTGTCTGGATGCAGCGGGTGATGGATAAGTTCGAAAAGGTGATCTGGCTGAACCCCTATCCGGAAAACAACTGGAAGCATGTTCAGTCGACGCAGATGACACTGGATCTGCTGGAACGCCGGATGCACCCCCTTACAGTAAAGGGTATTGAATCCGGAATGAAATACCTGAGCCGTTAAAATAATAATTCGATAAGGCTGATTGCAATGTGTCATCAGCCATTCTCATAAATTAAACAAAGGTTTATTATTGTTGCCGGGTTTGGAAGTCACCTGCGCCTTTTTTGAATTTCACATACAAGTCGACATCAACAACACGGTTATAATTGGCTGATGCGCTAATCAGCCGATCATAGAAACCTTTCATAAAAGGCCAGACGGAGTCGGCCGTCACGAGTACAGGCTGCTTCTGACCTAAAACATAAAAATAGATTCCACCCGGAACCTGCTGTGTCTCAGCCCATAGTTTTATGACTGTTCCTGTAAGCGGACATAAATGATCATCGACTATGATTGCAAAGTGAAGAAAACGTACATCTTTATTATCGAGATACCCTTTGGCAAGTATTTCAGCGTCATCAGGAAGAGCTGAAAAAGAAAACAGTTTATCCATCTGGTATTCATGCATAGCATGATCAAAAGCAGGATATACTTTTTCTATTCTTTTATGAAAACATTTAGAAAATTTTTCAAGTAGCGCTATATCATGCGCTGAAGCCGTTATGGAATACACCTCCTTTCTTTTCAGATGATGAGCCTGATCATTAACGGCACTTGTTACTTTCTCTACCTGAGGTGTTGGTGTAGGTGAAAGAAGAACGGGAGGAGTTGCAGCATGAAACATTGAAAGTTCTTGCTCTTCTGTCCATAGAATATGAGGAGCCACACTTTTCATTTCCCTCATTATTTCCAGATAGTTCTCACCTCCTGTGAAGCGCACTGTCAAATTGGTTATCTGCGTTTCGCTCAGGCCGGAAACAGCAAGCATACTAAAAAAGGTGCTCTCATGCCTTGATTCCATCTGTTGTTTTTCATGCTCGTACTCATCTTTATCGCATTGAGGGCAATATAACCTCCCCCCTGCCGGAGACTGATCAACAGCAACCATTACTGCGCCACACGTCCCACAGAGTTCATCAGCCCTGACATTAGGCACAAGCAGGAAAAGTACCAACCAGAACAAAGCAAAAGGGAAAAAGAAGATGTTTTTATTCGGACAGATTTTCATATCTGCTCTGAATCTCTGGTGATGGATTACAAACTAAACCTTCCAAGACTCCATAATTATAGAAACCAAAACTCATTATGCATGTGGTCTGATTTCAGGATTAAATCAAAAGATATTATACAGGCAGAGCACCCTTTAACAGGGTGCTCTGTTGCTGAATGTGATCAGATCACACCCAACGCCAACATCGCATCAGCTACTTTAATAAAGCCGGCAATATTGGCACCCTTCTGGTAATTGATGTAATCACCTTCAGTACCGTATTCCACCATTCGGTTATGAATATCAGCCATAATAGTCTGCAGTTTGGTATCCACTTCTTCACGAGACCAGTGATAGCGCATACTGTTCTGGGCCATTTCCAGACCGGATACCGCAACACCACCAGCGTTAGCCGCCTTGGCCGGAGCGAACATGATGCGGGCATCCTGATAGACCCGAATCGCGGCTTCATTGGAAGGCATGTTGGCACCTTCCGCCACCAGCTGGCAGCCATTCGCTATCATCTGTTTGGCATCTGCTTCGTCGATTTCATTCTGGGTCGCACAGGGAAATGCCAGATCCGCCTGAATCTTCCAGGGACGCTCGCCTTCAAAGTACTCCGCATTAGGGAACTGGTCGACGTATTCGCTGATACGACCACGACGCTCAAACTTCAACTCCTTGATCCACTCCAGCTTTTCTGAATCAATGCCGTCCTTGTCAAAGATAAAGCCGGCAGAGTCAGACAGAGTCAGCACCTTCGCGCCTTTCTCGATCAGTTTTTCAGACGCATAAACCGCGACGTTACCGGAGCCGGATACAATCGCTGTTTTACCTGCCAGACTCTCGCCTTTGGCTTCCAGCATATTGGCTGCCATGTAAACCGCACCGTAACCGGTCGCTTCCATCCGGATCAGGGATCCACCTACCGCCAGATCCTTACCGGTCAATACCGGGGTCAGCTCGTTTGTCATCCGCTTGAACTGACCATACAGGAAGCTGACTTCACGACTGCCGACACCAATATCACCGGCCGGAACATCAGTATGAGGTCCGATATAACGGTACAGATGGGTCATAAACGCCTGACAGAAGCGCATGATTTCCAGGTCGCTCTTGCCCTTGGGGTTGAAGTCGGAACCACCCTTGGCACCGCCCATCGGCAAACCAGTCAGACTATTCTTGAAGGTCTGTTCAAATGCCAGAAACTTCAGGTCGTCCAGTTTTACGTCCTTGTGGAAACGCAGGCCACCCTTGTAAGGGCCAATGGAGTTATTGTGCTGTACCCGGTAACCCCGGTTGGTACGTATGCATCCATGGTCGTCAACCCAGTTCACCCGAAATGTAATAATGCGATCGGGCTCGGTCAGACGCTCCAGCAGGTGCATCTTGCGATACTTGGGGTGCTGCATCATAAACGGCACAATATCGGCGGCCAGCTCGTGTACAGCTTGCTGGAAGTTTTCTTCACCGGGGTTACGGCGGGCAAACCCCTGCATAAATTGATCCAGTACCTGATCGGTACTCAGGTTTCCAAATTCCATCGTTTATTACACTCGGTGATAAAGAGACAGGTTTTCACGGTCTGATCCCCTCAACATGGCATATTCCGACCGGAACGCAAAGCACCGGATGCAGGAAAAACCACCAAAAAAAAACGCCGGCAATAATTAAATTGCCAGCGTTTTTATTATTGTGTCGAGTCGGGATCCTGACTGTTCAGGAGCCTGATCTCATCATGATTGGTTACTGCAGATCCTACTCTTATTTTTACTCTCCGCAAGCACCCCGACAGGCTTTTCACGCATTTTATACGCGAATATACCGCTCGTTACACTCTTGACAGTAAGACTGACCGGGGCTTTCCACAGCCAGAATCATAACCAGCTTTTCAGCAGCTCTTGCCATAACCGGGTACCGCCAGTTCAGTACCCTGCCATTCCAGATGTGCTTCATCCATCACATTCTCGCCAAAGCGGTACATGGGCTGATCTTCACCCTTGCTGCACTTGTCGAGCCAGGCCTGCTGACTGTCTGCCAGCTGTTCATTACGGTGCTGCCATTCGGTCATAGCCGTCTTGCCATGACGCTGCTCCAGCATTTGAGCAACCCTGGACGGTGCCGCCACCAGCGCAGTGGCATTGTTTCCACCAAAGCCCTTGGCATTCAGCAGCGCAAGGGTGCGTTGCTGCGGATCGAGTTGCAGTGGTTGCTGCAGAATATTGAGGCAGCTGCTGCTGACATCGTCAGCCAGACCGGTAATGGTATCAATACCCGGCAGCCAGCCCTTGTTCCAGGCACCCAGGGTTACCATCAACTGGTCACCAGCCGCAGATGCCAGCGAGTGACCCAGTCGGCATTTAATCGCGGTCAGCGGAACATCGGTCATACCGAAGCGTTCGACACACTGATCCAGCAGGCGGGATTCAGTCACCCGGTTCTGCGGGGTACCAGTACCATGGGCCTGAATAAACAGCTGCTGTTGCAGATCATTACCTGCCAGCTGACGTGCACTTTCCAACGCCTTGGCAACACTGAACCAGTTACCCAGACCCGGACCGGAAATGGACTTCTTGTTGCCGTCGGCATTAACAAATACATCCATCACTCCGCCGAGAATATCGGCGCCGGTTTCCAGTGCCAGTTCATCATCCATCAGTACAAAGAACTGGGCAGATTCTGCCAGGGTAAAGCCACAGTTATCAGAGAATGGACGACAGGCACGACGCAGGTTTGGATATTCGCCTTGGTCAATACCGTCCAGCTTACGCAGGCCATCAACCGTCGCCAGCGCACCCATGGCACTGTAGCCATCGATGGTTTCCGGCATAATCGGTGCTTCACTGGAGCCTACCAGCGCCAGACGGCAACGACCGCTGCGAATATCATCCACAGCACTCTGCAGGTTATACAGGAAGGTGGCGCAGGCACCCATACGGGTACCGGTATTGCCAAAGGTGCCGGTGACGTAAGCATTGATAAAGTCTGCCGGCATTTCAGCAAAGCCCAGTGGGCACTGCTTGGAAGTCACCCGCTTGCCCAGCAACCGCGCCTGCAGCATACCGCCGTTACCGTTGTAATCCAGCTGGCTCATGGAGCTGCCGGCATAAACAGAAACCTGGTCCGGCGCCAGCTTTGAGGTAATGTCATCCCAGTTCATACCCATGGACTGGATCGCATCCGAGGCACCAAACACGGTCATCTGCAGGCCTCGGGGATGATTACGGGACGGATAGCGCTTGGCCGGATCAAAACCGGAAGGCAGCTGACCGGCAGATTCCACAGTTAATGCCCGCTCCTGCTCCATCAGCATTTCAACACTGCCAAGACGGATCTTCATCATGCCGTCCTGCTCGCTGATAATATCCCAGCCGGCCGGCAGCGGTGACGGCACCTGACGGGATGGCAGTTCAATCTCGCCCCCGGAAACCTTGATGCGTTTGTGGCCGGTCACACGCTTGGGATCAAAATTCTCCAGCGGACGAATCAGTGTACCTTCACGCACAGCATCAGCCAGTTCCAGCGGCTCGGAAACTTCCGGCAGTCCCATCAGCGCAGCAAGGCTTTGTACCGTCTGCTGCTGGTCCTGCTGACTGAGGCAGTCCATAACCAGACGCTGGTAAGCCATAAATCCTGAAGTACGACCAGCAGGTCCAATGCCACCCTGGGCAACAATAACGGGCAGTCGAGACAAGGGAGTTCTCCGTAATTCCAACGATCGTAAACACACCCTGACGTCTTCTTCCGTTCTGTGCGGACTGAGACGATAGCGGGGTCCTGATAATATTTATGACTATTCTATGACGCCCACGGAACTCGAAGCAGTATAATCAGGTCACATGCATGAACAATCAGGCCAAAAGCTTAATTTGAGATGAACAGACCACTGAAACACATCACCCTGCTGGGGCTGGAAGACATGATGGCTTCCAGTGTCACCCTGCCGATGGAAATGCTACAGGCCGCCACCGAATACTCGCTGGCCAAGCACCGGGCCCGGCCGGATGTGCAGTTTCAACTGGCGGCCCAGGACAATACCCCGCTGCAGGTTCGTGGCACCATTCGACTGGTTCCCGATATCGCAATTCCCGATATTGCCCGTACCGATATTGTGATGGTGCCGGCCCTGTGGCGGAACCCGTTACCCCGGCTGGCCAAGCTGACCGGTGTGATTCAGTGGATTCGCAAGCAATACGATGCCGGCGCGACAATCTGCTGTGCCGGCACCGGCCTTTGCCTGCCGGCAGAATCAGGCATTCTGGATGACCAGCCGGCGACCACCCACTGGTATTACTTAAAAAAGCTGCAGGCACGCTATCCGCGAATTCAGTTCAAACCGGGACATTTGCTGACCGCCGGTCATCGCACCTATTGCGCTGGCAGTGTGAACGCGACCGCAGACCTTGCCATTCATCTTATTCGACAGCTGTTTGATGAAGCGACAGCCCGTCATATTGAACAGCAGTTTTCTCCCGAAAGCCGACGCCCGTTTGATACCAGCTGTTATATTCAGGACGAAGCCAATAATCACGATGACGAACCGGTAATGATTGCCCAGCAATGGCTGACCGATCATCTTGCAGAAGCCTACTGCCAGACATCACTGGCTGCCCGGGCCGGACTCAATGAGCGCACCTTCACCCGCCGCTTCCGCCAGGCGACCGGTTTTTCTCCATTGCAATATCTGCAACGGCAACGTATTCGCCGTGCCAGTGAACTGCTGCAGAACTCGGATCTGGAGATCACCGATATCAGCAGCCTGACCGGATTCACCGACAGTACTTATTTCAGTCGTCAGTTCCGCCAGCTTACAGGACAAACGCCCAGCAACTATCGTCGCAGTGTCCGGGGAAAACTATTCCATTTATCCGGGCCACAGGATCAGATCCTGTAATCAAAAAGCCACCGATATGAACAGTTCACTGGGGCAATAGCGTACGATGGTACATCCCTTAAAGAGCCTGCTTATGATCTATAAAAACCGATTGGTGCAATAGTCTATTGCACCGTATCCGGTATTTCCCACTCGGCCCCGTCCCTATGCTTCTCCTCAGTAGCCGGATAACCGGTATCCACACAAAGCAGATATTCTGGAGAAGACCGATGAAACTGATTCGCTCCCTGGTAATGGGCTGTGCACTTGTTGCAAGCACACTGAGCTTTGCTGACACACAGGCAACGACCAATCTCGATATCGTCAAAAGTACCTATGAAGGTGAGACTGCTGAAGAGAACGGTCGTAACCTGATGAAGCATCTGGCAGATGATGCAAAATGGCGTGAAGCTGATGGTTTCCCGCTCGCGGGTGTTTATGTCGGGCCTGACGCAATCAGAAAGAATGTTTTCGAACGTATCGCAGCTGACTGGAGCGAGTACCGCTTTGTCGTTGAAGGCTATATCGCCCAACACAATAAAGTAGCGGCATACGGTACCTACGAGGGTGTTTACGGCTCTACAAATAAGGCGTTCAGCGCCCGTGTGACCCACATCTGGACCCTGGATGCAGGCAAGATTACCGCCTTTGAACAGTTTGTTGATAGCAAACCGGTTGTGGATGCAATGCGTTAACCGAGTGCCCCTTGTCTTTAATCATTTAGCTTAAGCCACTTGTCTTAGACCACAATACTGACGGGTGGTACGCCACCCTTAAACCAGCGGTTCCACAACAGGGAAAACTCGGCGCAGGCCGAAGGCTCGTAGTCAAAAATTGTCGGAGGTCAGTCAACTCGGATAGAATGCAGCCCTCCTCCCCGGCTCCTTCTGATCTATTTCTGTTGTAAAGGAACTTACTATGTTACGACGCAAACTGTTGCCGACCGTGCTGCAAACATTGCTGCTGGCCAGCATCAGCTTTATGGCACAGGCCGCCGATATGAACAGTCCGCTGGGGCAGTGGCGTACAATCGATGATGAAACCGGCAAGCCAAAAAGTATTGTCACCATTACTGCTGATGACAAAGGCACTCTCAGCGGTCAAGTGACGCTGATACTGGACCCGGCCAAACGGCAGAAGGTGTGTGAAGCCTGCAAGGGTGAGCTGCATAACCAACCCATTCAGGGACTGACTATTATTCGCAATATGCACGGCACGGATGGCAAGTACGAGGATGGTATTATCCTTGATCCGGAAAGCGGCAAGGAATACAGCGCCACCATGAAACTGAAAGACAAGGGACAGAAACTGGAAGTGCGAGGTTTTATCGGCTTTTCACTGCTGGGACGTTCCCAGACCTGGGAACGAGTCGAATCAAATCTGTCTAACGGATAAAAGCGCCAAACCTACGACACGATAGACTAAAAATTAAACAGGGAGAGTCCGTATGGCGCAGCAGCGGATTTTCCCTTAGATTACGCGCCTGTTTAGCTTTTCGAACTTATCCTGCTTAATCTTCCCATGTATTTTCCGGCTCTGAAAAAAATATTCCTGAACTTGATTGCCGGTCATTATGGTCTGGCCAAAACCTACTGGCTGTATGGCCTCGCTGCCATGTTTGCCATCAACGAGGTACTTGAGCCGATCACCGTGACCCTGCTTGGCAGCTATGCCGGATGTCTGTTTATTCCACTGCAGGCCGGTTACCTGACAGCTGCTGCCGTCGGTGTTTTCAGAGCCGCGAACCGGTTCAGGGGTAATCCGGTATGGCCTTTTCTGGCTAAAATGACCACCGGCTTCGCCATGTTAACCCTGCTACTATCCCTTATGGAACTGGCAACTCCCTGATACCAGAATCGCAAAACAGAACCAAAAATAAGTATTCTGCGCAACTATTGATACAAATCAATCAATCGTCAACGGAAAATACTTATTATGGTTTTGCGACCTCAGGAAGGGTTGCTTAAGCAGTAGAGGCAAGCCCGCTGCCACTGGTAACAGTGATACAAAGACGCGCGCTTCTGAAAGCAAAAACAAAAAAGCTGAATAATAAAAATAATAAATTCACAACCTCGCACTATGCGGGGTTTTGTTTTTGTATATCCGGTCAGCCGCATTGCAATAAATTTGCAAAGCTAACTGACCGGTTTGGATTGCTACTGGATTGTTACAAGTTGTTAGATCGTATCCTTATGTTTGCATCGGCAGATCGAGTTGATGCTCACGGCCACACTCTACCGCCAGATCATAACCGGCATCCGCATGACGCATGACACCTGTCGCCGGATCATTCCACAGAACTCTGGAAAGCCGCTGTTTGGCAGCATCCGTACCATCCGCCACGATAACCACGCCGGCATGCTGACTGAATCCCATACCTACACCACCACCATGGTGGAACGATACCCAGCTGGCACCGCTGGCAGTATTCAGCAACAGGTTCAGCAATGGCCAGTCTGATACCGCATCAGAACCATCTATCATGGCTTCAGTCTCCCGGTTGGGGCTGGCCACTGAACCTGAGTCCAGATGATCCCGACCAATAACAATCGGGGCCTTCAGTTCACCGTTTGCAACCATCTCGTTAAATGCCATACCGATACGGGCCCGGTCTTTCAAACCCAGCCAGCAGATTCTGGCCGGCAGGCCCTGAAAACTGATGCGTTCACGGGCCATATCCAGCCAGCGATGTAATTGAGGGTTATCAGGGATTAACTCTTTCACTTTGGCATCGGTACGATAGATATCTTCCGGATCACCGGACAGCGCCGCCCAGCGGAACGGGCCGATACCCTGACAGAACAGAGG
Organism: Spongorhabdus nitratireducens; assembly: GCA_947387575.1. GTDB lineage: Bacteria > Pseudomonadota > Gammaproteobacteria > Pseudomonadales > Endozoicomonadaceae > CANDOC01. Next base: position 160,170 of record CANDOC010000005.1, on the reverse strand, counting down.
ACGAATATAGGCGGGTACAAACCCGGGGAAATCAAACGCACTGCGTACGCCTTCTTCATACGCCATCTGCCGAATATTATTGCCATAATCCAGAGTGGCTGCACCGCGGGCCTGTAGCGTCAGCATGGCACTGACCTGCACTGCCATACTTTGTTTCGCCGCCTTAACCACAGCCGCTTCATGATCCTTTCGCATATCCCGGGCATATTCCAGGCTCCAGCCCTGAGGCAGATAACCGTTGAGCGGATCATGAGCGCTGGTCTGATCTGTTACCACATCCGGCGTTACATTGCGGGCAACCAATTCACTGAATACTTCGGCAGCATTGGCACACAAGCCAACAGATATAGCTTTGCCATCTGCTACAGATTGCTCAATCATCTGCAGGGCTTCGTCGAGAGAATCAGCTCTGGCATCGAGATAACCGGTTTTCAACCGGAACTCAATCCGTGACGGATCACACTCCACTGCCAGCATGGAGAAGCCAGCCATAGTCGCAGCCAGCGGCTGGGCACCGCCCATGCCACCCAGACCTCCGGTCAGAATCCAGCGGCCACTGGCATCGCTGTTAAAATGTTTGGTCGCCACCGCACAAAAGGTTTCATAAGTGCCCTGCACAATGCCCTGGGAGCCGATATAGATCCAGGAACCGGCCGTCATCTGGCCGTACATCATCAGGCCTTTCTTATCCAGTTCATTAAAATGCTCCCAGTTACCCCAGTGCGGAACCAGGTTGGAATTGGCAATCAGTACTCTGGGCGCATCACTATGCGTTTTAAAAACACCAACGGGTTTGCCTGACTGGATTAACAAACTTTCATCATCCTCGAGCCGCTGCAGCACTTCGACAATTTTGTCATAACAGGCCCAGTTACGGGCTGCCCGGCCAATACCGCCATACACGACAAGTGATTGAGGATGCTCTGCCACTTCCGGATCAAGATTATTCATCAACATCCGCATCGCCGCTTCAGTCAACCAGCTTTTGCATCTGAGACTGGAACCATGGGGCGCTGTAATTACCCGGTTTGCATCATAGCATTCAGTGGCAGAGTCATTTCTGTTCATCGCTAAAACCTTTTAGATTCTGTAAATCAAAATTACATCGATAGAGTAGTCTCTGGTGTTATTAACCAGGCTCACCAGCAAAGACCCGCTGGTGCAACGTATTCACCGCCAGTTCCGAAGCCAGTTCGGCCGGGCAGCTGATATTCCATACACAAAAATCGGCCTGCATACCCGGGAGGAGTTTCCCGGTCATATCCTGCAGTCCCAGAGCCTGAGCAGCATTGACGGTAACGCCCTTCAAAGCCTCATCCGGTGTTAATCCGAACAGGACACAGGCCATATTCATCATCAATCGCAACGACAGCAGCGGTGACGAGCCCGGATTAAAATCTGTCGCAATCGCCATAGGCACACCATATTGCCGCAGCAGTTCTATGGGAGGCAGCTTTGTCTCACGCAGATAATAGAACGCGCCCGGCAATAACACCGCCACCGTTCCCGCCTGCGCCATGGCTTTGACACCGGCTTCGTCCAGATATTCCAGATGATCTGCAGACAAGCCCTTAAATTCCGAAACCAGTCGGGTTCCCCCCAGACAGGAGAGCTGTTCCGTATGGCCTTTTACCGGTAGCCCATGCTTTGCCGCAACTTCAAACAGGCGCCGACACTGTTCCACCGAAAAACCAATGCCTTCGCAGAACATATCGACCGCATCTGCCAGCTGCTCGGTAGCTACCGCAGGCAGCACTTCACGGCAGAGAAAATCGATATAGCCATCAGCATTATTGTGGTATTCCGGAGGCAGTGCATGGGCACCCAAAAAAGTGGTGCTAACCCGGACCGGCAGGCGGGATTCCAGTTCCCGGGCAGCCCGCAGCATCTTCAGTTCGGTTTCCAGTTCAAGCCCGTAGCCGGATTTGATTTCTACCGTGGTGACACCCTGATCGATCAGCGCCTGCACTCTGGGCATGGATAGCTTCAGCAGCTCATCAAACGAGGCCTTTCGGGTTTGCTGTACCGTTGCCATAATGCCACCACCCTGACGGGCAATGGTTTCATAGCTGACGCCCTGCAATCGCTGCTCAAACTCATTGGCGCGATGACCGGCAAAAACAAGATGGGTATGACAATCAATCAGACCCGGGGTTACCCAACCTCCCGCAACATCAATAATCGATGCGGCATTCAGACTGGATTGCAGTGCGGCTACCGTTTCAGCTGAAGAGGGAATCACATCATGAATCAGGCCTGACCGGGTCAGAATGATATAAAGCTGATCATCCCGGTCGGACAGGCGGGCATTGATCCAGGCACGATCAATCGGGACGTTATTAATTCGGGTATTGTCGCCATCACTGGAACCAGTGGCGGGAACGCCATTAACTGCCATGAGCTACCTGCTTGTGATGATTATTGTTATGCAAGCATAGCTACAGATAACCACTGCCGTACGAATAATACAACACCCGCGGGGCTCAAACGCTAAAATAGAACAATCGGAAATAGCTTTTCAGGCTGTTTCGATGCCGTTCAGGTAAATCCCCCATGCACAAAGCATCCCTACTCGCTGCAATATATTTTTTACTCTCCCCCTGTGTATCGGCACAGGAAGATATGCCGATGCAGCCTGCCCGACCACTGTATATCACCGATGACCCGACCCACCAGATTCCGGTCTTACCCTTGTTTGAGTTTGATGAAACCAGAACCCTGGAGCTGACGCTGGGGCCGGAAGAGGAAATCGATACCGCCTTTGAGATTGAAGAGCGCCGGACGCTGGATGATCTTAGTCGGAGGAATAATTCATCATTTTTTGAGCATATGCCGGAGCCTTTGAATGAGTTCAGGTTGCGGTATCGGGTTTTGTTTGATTAGGGGCAAGCTGGTTGAGTTAGCCATGCCAGTGTCACCGCCACAGCATAATATCGTTTGGTGGTATGGCGTTTAATCTCTGGATCTCAAATGTTGTAAGAGTATAGAAATATGGATTTATTTTTATTTTTTCGTCACAACCAGATTAGGAAATAGCGTAACGATAGACGTCTATCTTCAAGATGCAAGACCCGCCCCACTACTCCTTTTATACTTTTACATTCCTCGTTCTCGAGCATATCTCCCATCATTAAAAAACAGGGTTATTTTATCATCTGAAATATCGAAATAATTATTATAAATACCTTTTAATTGATTACCTCTCATGCGTATATTAATTATTTTTAGACCGCCCTCATCATTATCAACAGTTAAAGATGTTTGAGGATAGCACAGCCCACGTATCGTATTCGCATATACCTCCAAATCCAGGTCTAATGACTTTCCGGATATAATTACCATTCCGGCAAAAGAAGGGTGAGCTCTACTTTGAAGAGAAGAACTTTTTCGATACATTCTTGGTACAAAGGCATTCTGATACTGTCATGCTTTTCATTTTTTTGACATCCAGAAATAAATATAACAATTAACAAAATAGATAATTTCAGGCTGGCTTTCATTATTCGTAGCTCAATGTTGTTTCAGAAAAGAAAGAAAAAGGAAAGAAAAAAAAGAAATAAAAGAAAAAGGACATCCATAAATTATCAGCTTCAGCACAACCTCTACATCCAGATCAATAAAACCTGCATCCTGAAAAATAGCTGGCAGTCGTGGCCCCAGACGCGGATTGCCACCTCGCACACTAATAGCCGATCCCACCAATTCAGCGAACTGTTGAAAATATTCATTGTCTGGGCTGCAAAAGAAACCTCTTGTATCGATATCTTCAGCTATCAGCAGCCCTCCTGCTTTTAGCAAGCTCCTGAGTCGGTGAATGACATCAACTGGATCAGGGATATGTTCAAGAATAAAGCGGCAATAAATTATATCGTATTTTTCACTGTCATCCGGAGTGATTGCCGACAAGTTCTGAATTTTGAATTCGGCTCTGGGATCAGGAATATTTTGTTTAGCCTGAGCTATGGATGCAGGGTCAATATCAAAAGCTGTCAGACGTCCTTCATTACCAAGCAGCTTCAGAAGATGAGCGCTAATGGCTCCTGTGCCACAGCCTGGTTCAAGACATTGTTTCCCTTCAAGCGATATTTGTTTCCTTAGAAAGCGAAGACTGTATTGCCAGGTTAACTGGGTCAGAAGTTCGAGTCGAGATGCCCCTAGGTCGCCTTGGGCAATGGCATAAGATGAAGTACTTCCTGAAGGCAAAACGACTCCCCTCTCCAATTTAGCTAGTATAATTAGCTTAGATGTTTTTCAAGGGCAGGCAATACAAACGCTAAAATACAGACTTATGGTATAAATCAATGGACAAGATAAGAGAGAAAAAGAAAAAAGAGGATGAAAAAAGAAAGGTAAATTTGAAGAATAAAGCTGAACGCTTGAACCTGTAATTAATAACTGAACTTAATTGAGTCGATACAAGCGGCTACAAATACTCATACCCTGCACCCACTGTCGACCTGTTTTTAATGCATAAGCCTTCATCACCGCCAGCCTGCCAACAGCACGACAAAAGCGGTTACCCTGATGCATAGTCTGTAGCCACTCATCAGGATTGATTCCCAACCGTTCCAGCACTGGAGGCAAGTCACTGGCAATAGCCCCTCTTTTATCCAGTCGGACAGCTCGCCCGCTCCAGTCAACCAGCTCAAGGTAGTCATACAGGGTATAGGGAAGCGCAAGATCCGTTTTCTGACCCTGCATACGAAACGGTTTAAGCGTAGCAGGCTGCTTACTTTCTCCTGTTTTTGATATCTGCCGGGATCGCTGCTGAATCGAAGTAAAGTCAGATGACTCTGGAGTCTCTGCCAGCTTCGCACGAACCGGGTTGAGATCCACATAGGCCATACAAGTGAGCAGTGCCGCTTCATCGAGTAATGCTTGACTCTTGAAGCGCCCCTCCCAGAATCGCCCTTTACAACCATCTTCCCTGTTGGCTTCACGAGCGAGATGCTCATTCAGACAACGCATAAACCAGCTGATATCCATGAGCCGGCTACGATAGGTTTCGACATACTCATCCACACGATTCAGCTCGGCTTCGCTCAACCTGTCTTTGGCTAGATATCGCTGCACCAGCAGTGGGCCAGAGAACAGTGAAGTCCAGCGAACCAGCACTTCATCCCTGCTCCAGGCTTTTGCCGGGGCTTTATTAATATGCAATACGACGTGGTAGTGATTGGACATCACAGCATAAGCACAGACTTCAATGGCAAAGATCTCGACCAGTTGCTCCAGTCTGTCAACAACCCATTGACGACGGTGTTCATAGTTCTTGCCTGTAAGGTGATCTTCACCACACAGCCAAGCTCTCCTGACACAGCGCGCAATGCAGTGATAATAGGGAGTGCTATCTGCATCTATCAGGTTACTGCGCGCTTGAGTCATAGGATCTTCCTGCCAGGAAAATAAAATATCTGGAAGGAAGATAGAATAGTCTCAGGGATTGTCAAAAAAGTGGATGTCCTTTTTATTTGTCCTTTTTATTTGCTCGCGCTTGAGTCATAGGACCTTCCCTGTCAGGAAAATAAATACCTGAAAGGAAGATAGAATAGTCTCAGGGGTTGTCAAAAATATGGATGTCCTTTTTATTTTATTTTATTCACTTTTTTATTCATTCTATTTATTTTATTCTTTTTAGGCCAAGGTTTGGTAAACTTTTTCGCTGGCGCTTTTTAGAGCAAGATCAAAGCACTTTGAGCCATCTGGTATATGATCTTGATTTACTGTTGGGTAAATTGTTTTTCTGGTTATATTTTTAGACTTTAAATATTGTGCCACATCCTTTTTCAAGGATGTTGGGATTTTAATAATATATTGTGAACCCCAATCTCTTTGTGGTTGCCAACACTCTAATCTGTACATTATGGACTCATATGGCAACGGCTCTGGATAATAGACGAAGCAACCTTTTTGAGCATTAATTCTTAAGTTTATTTGGTAGTCTGCAATTTTGATCCTTGGGATCGTCATACTATACGTTCCCTTTTTTAGCTCAATCATGTCTCTAATAAGTAAATCTAGCTCTTTCTTGTCACTGAATTGAGCATACCTGTTTTGTATATCATTAACGATTACTTCCTCGAAAAATAAAGGAGTTGTAATATACAGTGACACATAACCTGATTCAGGTTCTTCTTTGTAATCAAACGCAAAATATAAAGCAACTTCGGGAGAAAGAGAAAAATCTATGAGATTAGTTGGAAGTTCGTAATGTTGGGCCAACCCCATATATGTTGCGTAGTCTATTTCATTCTTGATGGATAGTTCATTTATAAATTTATCAATAATATCAAATGATGATATAAGATAATTACTTCGTGCTTTTTGCTCAGCAGTAATTGTTTCTGCTCTATGCTTTATTTCTTCATGATTTTCAAGAATACTTCCGCTTTTTCTGGCATAACTACTTGTTACGAGCCATTCTGAATTTGCTTGCCCTCTATAAAATACATTACTGTATCGTTTACTGTGTCGCTCAACAATCCTGAAAAGTTCATCAAGTGACTTTATCTCTTTTGTGAATAGCTTTCTTTTTTCTCTCATATCTTGAGTTCTATTTAGGGCCTAACAGAGGTTTTTACGAACTGGCTTCGTATAACGCTCTATCTAAAGGGAAAGGCGAAATTGCGCAGCACCATCATGCACATGGCTCCTAGCGCCTTCTAGCTCAACGTGCAGTTTATAAAACACTTCGCCTTTCATTATTCATATATATTTCGCTCAAACTAAGCTCTTGTCAGAAAATCGTATCTTCCCCTCAAAAACAAGGCCTTAAAGATACAGCTGAAAAGTACATAGGCGAACTTACTAAAATCAACTCTTTTCAACGCTACCGCCCACCCTGCCAGTTTTGGGAAAATTAAGGCTGTGAACGCCGAAGCCTGTCGTAAAACGCACAATGCTATCATTGAACAGTTGCACCTTACCCTAGGCATTTTGAAGATAAATTTTGGGTGAGCTAACTCAACTTAAGCCACGCCAAAGCCACAGTCATCGCATCCCCTTTGGCGGTATGCCGCTCCATCACCGGAATATCAAGATCCTCACAGATTTTCTCAAACCGCATATCAGTAGTACTTTCCGGCTGGGTCTGCAGTTTTTTACGGTAATAGCAGTGGGACAGTTCGATAATGCTGTTGGGTAAGTTAAAGCCAAAATACTTGCGGCAATAGCGACTGAGAATATGCTGATCAAAGCGGATGTTGTAACCTACCAGCGGTCGCCGGCCGATAAAGGTCAGCAGCCGTATCAGTGCTTCCTTGGGCAGCATGGCCCGCTCCAGATCTTTCTCGCGGATACGATGCACTGGAACTGAATCCGGATTCAGCTCACCTTCCGGCTGTAATCGTAAAACCAGAGCTTCACCGGGATAGATCCGCCCGTCACGAATCGGGATAGCAGCGATTTCGAGGATTTCATTGGTATCCGGATCCAGACTGCTGGTTTCCAGATCCAGGCTAATATATTCATTGGCAGGAGCCGCCGGAAAAAAGCGGCTGAAATCAGCATGACTACGCCCGGCGGTCAGGTTTAACCAGCTGAAACGCAGTTTTTCCAGTACAGGGCTGTTCATTCCGATATCACTACACTCAATAGTTGTTATTCTTGCTGGCGTCCCTGACGTTTGCTTCTGGCTGGTCCCTCAGCCGCCCAATTTCCTTTCCGATATCCCTAGCTAGCGGTCCAGATGATAATGATGTCTCAGGTATTGATGGAACTTCTTCACCGTATGGAGACAGTGCCGCAGCATATCCCGCCGACGATAATCCAACGCATCCAGATCCAGCTCATTACCACTGCAGCTACCGGCAACCTGTTGTTCCAGCCGTAACCGGTTTAGCACCAGAAAGGCTTCTTCCAGTTTGGAAGCACGATCCGCTTCAATCTTTCCCACTTCCCTGAGCTTGTTTAGTCGATCAACGGTTGAGCGCGCCTTGACCCGGTGCTCCAGACTCAGGGTGCGAATGCCATGAACCAGAGTGAAAATACCGGCTTTTTTCACATCCATCTTATGATCACGCCCTTCCTTGATACGGCCAAAGAAGGTCAAGCGGGTATCAAACTGCAGCGCCGGCGCCACAAAGGTCGCCAGAAATGCCTCCTGATCCCCCAGTGCCTTGTGCAGTTGTTTTCTGAACTTTTTATACAGCTGGGCATTACCGGCAACCGGGCGGGCATCGGCCATCATGGCCATATCCATCATATGCTGTGGACTGGTATTACCGATCCAGCTGGCAATTCGTTGCTGCCACTGGGACTGGGTCAGCACCCAGTGCGGATTGCAGACCATCACCTGCCCTTCACAAAGCGGCCAGCCGCAGTCCAGTAGCAGATTGGTAAACTCTTCCAGCAGCAGCTGATCCGGGCGTGGCTTGTCATCTTCAATTATCAGGGCATTATCCTGATCCGTTTTCAGTACCTGTTCCCCCCGACCTTCACTGCCCAGTGATAGCAGACAGACGCTATCGTGAAATTCCGGCGGAAAATGCAGTTCAAACAGTCGCTTCAGCAGCTGGTCATTCAGGGTTGAAACCAGCTGCATCACAAACCCGGTACGCACGCCATTGGAGAACAGACTGCGAGCCTGTTTGTCGATTTCCGGTGCCAGCGCAACCAGTTCTGCAATCGTATTGGCCCTGACAATTCTCATTGCCAGCAAATGAGAATGGCTTGAGGCCAATGACAAGATCTGGTTCAGATCCAGCAACCCGACAAGTTCACTGTTATCAAATACGGTCAGTCGCTCCACACGACGCTGGGTCATTAGCAGCAGCGCATTAAACAGATAATCCCCTGACTCGATATTAATCAGCGGATAGACAGCAACCTTGCTGACGACAGCTGATAATGGCATTTCTTCCAGAGCCAGTGCCCGCAGCAGATCAGTGCGGGTTACAATACCCAGTTCGGCAATCTCCGGGCCCATATCCACCAACAGGGCATCAAAATGCTCGTCTTCCATTATGCGGGCGGACTCGGTCAGTGTGGTATCGGCGGCAACGATGCGGGCAGGACGACAGTGGCCGGGTTCTATTCGGCTTAGCAGAAAATCAGTCATGCCCGGCCGGGAATCCTGATGCAGGCGGTCATACTTTTCACTCAGATCAGCCTGCAATCCTTCGCGAAACTCAGGGTTTTCCTCACATAACTGAATAAAGAGTGGTGCCGGCACTTCCTGCACCAGAGCTTCTTCAAGGCAGATATATTCATGCTTGATCTGGCCTTCGAGCAGGCCACGGACATCAAACAGGTCATCTTCGGCGTAATGCGCATAAATTTTCTGTTTGTCCTGGTGGTGACGTTCTTCAATAACACCTTTCTGGACAATCATCAGGGAAGCAGGCTCGGCACCGGCCTTGAGCAGCTTCTGACCCGGTTTGAACCAACTTAGAGAGGCAGCGCGAATCACCCGGTTACGCTGATTTTCAGTCAACAGGTCAAATGGCGATTGCTGAAAACGTGCTTCGTAATCCATGGCGGCCCCCTGTTTATTTATGCTTATTCTGTGGATCATTATCCTTTTACGGGCGTCTAATTTGAAGCAGTTTTTTCTATCCATGTCACAGATACACGGCATTTTTCTCCAGAATACAGTCGTTAGATCCAGTATTGTCTTGGGCCTGAATCCGGCATCAATCAGTGGTTGCGGAAACAGGAGGTGCTGAAAAAGGATTTGGCCTCTGGCATACTGCCGGACAGACATAAAGCCAAGCCACACAATAAAGATTGCCTGAGTAAAGAAGGATTTATGCGGTATCAAACGGATGATATTTCTTCCCGGCGTAACAGACCTGCTTTAAGCCAGCTGATACAACTATTTTTTACCGGCGTGTTGCTGACAATCAGTGCCCAGGCCAGTACGGAATCAGATCAGGATCAGATCATCAGGAATCAGCCTGTACCGGGCTGGGTCGTTGATACACCCTGGCAGCAGCAACCGCTACGACGCAAACAGCCGGTGCAGTTTATTCTTTCTGACAGCCAGACCCGGGTTACCGACGCTGCTCCGGTTTATTTCTACCGTGCGATAGAAAAAGCACTTTCTGCGGATGGCGTGGACCAGGTATCCAAAATCGAGATCGGTTTTAATCCGGTCTACCAGCAACTTGCCATTCACAAGCTGAGTGTCATTCGTAATGGTCAGAGTTCTGACCGGGCCGAATCAGCCCTGATCAGGATTATCGAGCAGGAAGATGATGCTGACCGGAATATTTATGACGGTCGGAAAACGGCTCTGATTCTGCTGAATGATATTCGCAAAAATGACATTCTCGAGTTCAGCTACTCTATCACCGGTTTTAACCCGGTTCTGGGCAAGCGCTTCTTTGGCTACCGGGATCTTGGGTGGAGTGTGACCGTTGACCAGCAGCAGATTCGCTATCTGATGCCAAAACAGCGCCCGCTGCAGTATCAGAGCCACAAGCTCTCTACTGAGCCCAAAATCAGCCAGCTGGCTGACGGTTACACAGAATACCTGTGGACCAATGATAAGACCCCGATTATCCGTCACGATGATCAGTATCCTCCGGGAGAAACGCCCTACCCCTGGCTTTCTGTCAGTGAATACGACAGTTGGAAAGAAGTGAACCAGTGGGCACTGGATCTGTATCAGGACAAGTACACCGGCGGTCAACGGTTCCAGCAACTTGTAAAGCAACTGAATAAAGACTTCAGCACGCCCAAGGCTTATACCGAAGCTGCGCTGGCCAGTGTTCAGGAAGATATCCGCTACCTTGGTCTGGAGTTTGGGGAAAGCTCTCATCGTCCCAATATGCCGGAGCAGATTCTGCAGAACCGCTATGGTGACTGTAAAGACAAGGCCGTACTGCTGACCGCCCTGCTGCGGGCCCGTGGTATTGATGCCTGGCCGGCACTGGTTTCCTTCGCTAACCGTGGCACCATCGACAGCGATCTGCCCAGCCCGGGTGCTTTTGATCATGTGATTACTTTGGTGGAACTGGAAGGCGAACAGTACTGGCTGGATGGTACCCGTATTAATCAGGGTACCGATATTAACCGGCTGGCAACCTCCCGTTTTGGCAAGGCACTGGTATTACGCCCCGGCACCAAAGCATTGAGCGATGTTGAGCCCCGCAATCGCAACAAAATCACCGTCTCCGAGCATGTGGTTATCAGTGACTATCAGCAACCGGTTGCGATGACACTGACAACAGTATTTGAAGGTTCAGAAGCGGAATGGCAGCGTAACCGGCTGGCTAATGCCGACCTGGAGCAGGTTTCTGAAAACTATCTGGATTATTTCAGTGACTTTTATCCAATGATTGAACTGGCGGATACTGTCAGCTATACCGATAACCGCCTGCTTAATCGATTGACCATTACCGAAAAGTATCGCATTCCCGAGTATTGGCTGATAGAAGACAAAGTCCGCTCTGCCAGTTTTTACACCACAGGATTTTACTCCCATGCGGTGAAGCCTGACCGTCTACGCCGTAACGGTTCTTACTGGCCCGGATCCAAAGCCGAACTGCAGCATAATGTCAGCATCCATTTTCCGGAACCGCTGAAAATCAATATGGAAGGCTGGCACAGCAAGATTTCCAGCCCTTACTTTGCCTATGAAACCGATGCCGAATATCAGGGCAAAACCCTGACTGTATTCAGCACCCTGAATATGCACGGCAAGCCGGTACCCGCAAAAGAAGCACCGAAATATGCCCGGGATATGGCCAAGGTACAGGATGCCATGAGTTATTCATTCCAGTTTGAAGATCCACTGCAGTCTACCCGCAAACAGCGCGAGGATTTACTCAGCCGGCTGGAAATGAAACTGGAAGAGGCCTTAAAGGGAAGTAATTAAGATGTATCCCCGATTTTTCACTGCCAGCCGGCTACTGGCCGGCAGTTTGCTGGTGTCGTTTGGCCTGCTGACCGGTTGTGCCAGTCAGCAACCGGTACAGTCAGAGCTGTCAGGGTCTGCTCAGCCGGAAACCGCTCAGAGTAATAACAATGCTAACCAACGTATGTTATTGCCCCTTCAGAATAACACCCCGGAACAACTGGCACGCTCGGTTATCAGCTTTCTGAATGGCCAGAACACCTCTGCGATCCAGTCAGTGATTAAAGACGATGCCTTTATCCGTATTACCAGTGATGCTCCGGTAGAACTTAGAAACCGGTTAAAGGCTCCCAACTTTATCACCCAGCTGATGACAGCAATTGCGAATGAACCGCTTGACGGAGACTGGTATCTCAACCGTTGCCGAGTGTCGTTTGACACCGTCTACGCCCAGTGCAGTCTGCTGAATTCGGATTGGTCGTGGGGGCCGCTGGAGCTGGATATAGCACTCACGGTTAATGGTTATATGATCAAGGATATGACCAACTTTAATGCCAGCAGCTCCGCCAGTGCGCTCGCCAATTCGCTTGTGCGCCTTTATTACAAGCTGGAAAGAGCTGATGCTGCCACCGCCAACCGGACGCAGCGGCTGCTGGCTGCTGTAAAACAGGGCAATCATGAGCAGGTTAAACGGCAATACTACGCACTCCCTGTCAGATTTCAGAAAAACCACTTCCTTCAGGTCATCATGCTGTCGCACGTATCAGCTGATGATCCGGTAGAGTATCTTGATGCACTCGAGCCCTTTGCCCTGAACAAATACAGCCATGACAATATGGCGCTGCAGGTCGACTATTACTATATGCAGCAGGGCAGAAGCGCTCAAAACAAGGCGTATATGGCACTTAAAGCATTAGATAAACTGGACAAAAGGATTGGTGCCAGTGATTACAGTCGCTATCAAAGGGCTGAAGTTAACTATGCACTACAGCGCTATCCAGAAACACTTCAGCAGGCTATACCCCTGATTCGCAATCAGCCTAATGTTACCGAGGGATACTGGCTGGCCCTGCTTTCACTCGTATCCATGGAAGATCATCAGCAGGCAGCCGAGCTGGTAACGTTGATGATCGATGAATTTGGTTATGAATTTACCCATGCAAATCTCGAGAGTGCACTGAGTGAAGGCAATGCTGATCACATTGATACATTTATGGCATCTGCCGCTTTAAAAACCGTAAAGCTTTAACCGCACGACATACCCGCAACCCTCTTGGGCTTTTGGTTCACCCCATAAGCCCTTTCGTCTCAGAGCTTTATTCTGCAAAATCAGCTTCACAAAGTACTTAAAACCACCACTGCAACTTTGTGTATAGCTCTTATATGCCAAACCAACATATAGCAGTAGAATTTTTGCTTTAACCCTTTCAAAAAATATCCCGCCATGATTGCATCCGCACTTCGAGAAGCCCTGAACGAGGGTTATGGTCGCACTCATCTTAAAAAAGATGTGCTGGCCGGTATCACCGTTGGTATTGTTGCCCTGCCATTGTCGATGGGGCTGGCGATTGCCAGTGGTGTCTCGCCGGAGTACGGACTTTATACGGCGATTATTGCCGGTCTGCTGATTTCACTGACCGGTGGTTCACGGGTTAATATTTCCGGCCCTACCGCCGCCTTTGTGGTTATTCTGCTGCCGATCACTGCCCGTTACGGATTGGGCGGGCTGGCGATTGCTACCGTTATGGCCGGGCTGATTCTGATCATTATGGGCCTGTGTCGTATGGGACGACTGGTTGAGTATGTCCCCTACCCTGTGACCATTGGTTTTACTTCCGGTATTGCCGTGGTTATTGCCAGTCTGCAGCTGAAGGATTTTTTCGGGCTGGAAAATATTACCCTGCCCGAGCATTTGTTTGGCCGACTGACAGAGCTTGCGTTGGCACTGCCCCAGTTAAATCCGTGGGACACCCTTGTTGCTGTCGCCACACTGGGGGTATTCCTGGGCTGGAAATCCCTGAAAACCAGTATTCCTCCTCACTTACCAGCATTGCTGGCCGGTGTCGGTGCAGCCTGGTTGATCACCCATAATATTGACGGTTCGACGATTGCTACTATTGGCAGCCGCTTCAGCTGGAGTGTTGATGGCGTTTCCGGTCAGGGCATTCCACCGGTAGCCCCCCGGTTTGTATTGCCGTGGAATCTTCCCGGTATCGACGGTCAGCCCATTGGCCTGAGCCACCAGCTGATTCGCGATCTGATCAGCTCCTCTTTTGCTATTGCCATGCTGGGAGCACTGGAATCCCTGCTTTGTGCCGTGGTGGCTGATGGTATGGCGCGCACCCGCCACAATCCCGACAATGAGCTTATTGCCCAGGGATTGGGCAATCTGATTGCGCCGTTTTTCGGTGGTATTCCGGCAACGGCAGCGATTGCCCGCACAGCAACCAGTGTCCGCAGCGGCGCACGTTCTCCGGTAGCCTCGTTTACGCATGGCCTGTTTGTACTGCTGGCGGTACTGATGCTGGCACCACTGTTATCGTATATCCCGATGGCATCACTGGCAGCACTGTTGATTATGGTGGCCTGGAATATGAGTGAGGCACATCACTTTGCCCGGATTATGAAAGTCGCTCCGCGTCAGGATAAAGCCGTTTTGCTCACCTGTTTTGCCCTGACCGTTATCTTCGATATGGTGATCGCGGTATCAGTCGGCATGCTGCTGGCTGCCTTGTTATTGCTGAAGCGTATCAGTGATCTGGCAACAGCGAACCGGGTCAGTGAGGATAATGATGACACTATCACCGACCTCCCGGCGACGGTTGCCGTTTATGATATCAACGGTTCCCTGTTCTTTGGTGCAGCCCAGAAAGCATTAGGCAGTCTGCGTAATATGGATAGCCAGGTCCGGGTTACCATTCTCGATATGTCTGATGTTAATATGCTCGACATGAGCGGGATTGTGGCGATGGAAAACCTGCTGCAGGATCTGCAAAAGCGTAATACCGGACTGGTGATTCATGGCCTGCTGCCAAGGCTGATCAAAAAGCTGAACCGGGCCGGGATTCACGCAACAGAAGATCACATTGCCTTTGGTCACTGCATGAACACCAGTGCCAGTCATGCCCGCAACCTGCTATTGAGTCGCACCTGACCAACATATTCCTGAAGGATTGAAAGCCCGACATGCCAAGTCTGTTCGGGCTTTATCTTCAAACCACGGATAAAAGTAGTATCCCTATGAGCTGCCATCGAATTGATGAACTGCTGGAGTTGATGACTCCGGAATGGAAAAAAGCCTCCAAACTGAACTTGGTTGAAATCATTGCCCAGCTGGCTGAGGAAGCGGGTCATAGTGGTGATATCAGCACCGTTACTGATGATATGCTGATTTATCACCTGAAGATGAAAGGGATGGATAAGACCGCCATGATTCCGGGGCTGGCTAAAGATGCTGTCAGCGATTTTAAACAGGCCATGCTGGAGGCCAGAGGTATTAAGAAATAAGCTCCTGCCCCCACGACGCTTTTCATTATGAATCCCGGAGATAATAATTTTTACTCAACTCCGGGATTCAAAGGATATTTTCTTATTTGGATTCCCAATTAAAATAACATTTCACCTTACTGAAAATATTTAACTATATTTTCCGAATACTATTTCCACTCTACAAAAAAGACATCTTCGTTTAATATGATGCGCTTATGGTTTCTATTGTTTCTTGCCAGCGGTTTTACATATGCAAAGAAACAAATCTCTGATCATTGCCAATGTGAAATTGAAAATACTGAGCTTCACCAGCAGGTATTCGACGCAATGCAGACTTATAAAGAAACGGTTCCGGATGGGGACTTTATTCTGGCCATAGCATCAAGAAACGGATACGTAACATTTCTGCAGGATCACCGGAGTTCTCGTTATACGGAATTTGGCATGGGTGATCTTTACGCTATGGAAAGGTTCTGGTCTTATCAATACCCTCTATCAAAAAAGATGATATTTAATTTTCCCGAGCTCATCGGCTGGCTGTCTTATATTACCGGGCAAACTGTTGTCGAAACTAAAAAACTCTTCAATGTAAAAAAATACCCTTCCCGTAATTTCTCCATGAACGCATACAAATGGGTGGCTTTAATGGTACCAGCAAAAGATGACCTGGCGGTTGTTGGCAAATATCACCCATTAAGCACATTTATTCTTGAGGAAATAAGAAAACAAGGGTGGTATCAGTGGTTAGCGGGTATCGACCCGACAGTAGAGTGGTGCATGGAAGAAAGAGGCGGTTTCAAGGTTTATTACACCTTTCCCATTGGGGTCAGCATTGATACCGGGGGGAAATCTGTATCAACATCCAAAAGCCCATTAAAGGTATTCTACAAGGCTGCTTCAGACGAGCTGGTTATCACCGAATAATTATTTGTCTGGACGCTCTGTCTGACCAGGGCGTCTCATTCATTGAGGTAGTAAAACTGTTTGTATTTCTATGTTGGCAATAATTAATCATTTACCCGTCCCCGCAGGTTTTTGATTTGCCCGCGTTTGGTTTTACTATCAAGCCGTTTTTTCTGCGATGCTTTGGTGGGCTTGGTCGGCCGACGCTTTTTCCTGACCTGGGCAACACTTTTAATCAGCGCCTGTAGTCTTTCCAGCGCATCAGCCCGGTTTTTATCCTGAGTCCGAAACTGCTGCGCCTTGATAACAATCACACCGTCGCTGGTAATCCGCTGATCGGAAAGTGCCAGCAGCCGTTCCTTGTAAAAGTCCGGCAGTGACGACTTGCTGATATCAAACCGCAAGTGAACCGCAGACGAGACTTTATTTACGTTTTGCCCACCAGCCCCCTGGGCCCGGATAAAACGGATTTCGATTTCATCATCAGGCAGGCTGACCTGCCCCGAGATCTGCAACATGAGAAAACACTCCCTGTTATTGTCAGATTAGCCGCTACCAGGGAAACAGATGCCCGGAGCGTGGATCAAAAGGTGGCCGGACTATACCGGGGATCAGCTCAGTATGCACTCCGAAGCAGATAAAAGACTTGATCATGGCTTTGAGCTGGGGTGGAGCCGGATTCCCAAACCGGGCTTCGAGGGCCGGCTGGGCATGAGCTTTCAGCAAACTAACCACCAGCCCCCGTAGTATTTTACTGGGACGTTGGGATAAATCAGCCCGCAGATTTTCAGGTATCACTGGCTGGTTTAACTGATTCAGGCGTACTTGCTGGCAAATAGCATGAGAGCTGCGAAACAGCTGTCGCAGAACATGTTCTTCATATTCACCCATTAACCGCCCCTGCCGTTCCTGCCTGTTATCCTGCTCTCCCAAAAACAGCACCTTGCCGGGCCGGAATATCCTGTCACCCCAGACAAAATGCCAGTGCGCCCGGTTACCTGCCGGCACCTGAAAGCCGGCTCGACACAACGGGCACTCATAGTCGACCCGGCGTGGATCAAAGCCTCGTCGCGGGTTGACGATAGCATGCAGGCAATCCTGGCACAGCCAGTGGCCACATACCGGCAGCATGGCGACATTATCCAGCGCCTCACGGTTTTCCAGAATATCTTCGGTGTTGAGACAGACCGGGCACTCAAACTCAAGGGGCATGAATCGGCTCCCGGTTGCCTGCCGCAGACGACAGGCGATTTATCATCTGGAATAATATTCGAATAAAATCAGTCACTTTCCGAATACTTTTAATGCCAGACCTTCAAAATAGAACAAGCCCTGCTGAATGGTACATTTACCTGATTCGCTGTAGTGACAACAGTCTGTATACCGGCATTACAACCGATGTAGAGCGACGCCTGAAGGAACATCAGGCCGGGGGAAAAAAGGCTGCCCGCTATCTTCGAGCACGCGGACCTTTGCAACTGGCTTTCAGCTGCCCGGTATCTGACCAAACCGAGGCATTGCGACTGGAATATGCTATCAAACAGCTAAGCAAGGAAAACAAGGAAAAACTGGTCAATGGCAGTACCACCATTGACCAGTTACGGGAAAGGCTTGAACCGAAACAGGCTTCGGATTAGCTATTCAGATTTCAGGCCTGATCTTTGGCCATCATCCGTCGCACAGTATTCACGATGGCCTGGGTCTGGGAATCGATCTCCAGGTTCACCTTGTCTCCCACTTTAGCTTCACCAAAGGTAGTAATACTCAGGGTTTCAGGAATCAGGTAAACACAGAAACGACCATCGTCTACGGTTTCTCCAATGGTCAAGCTGGCTCCGTTCAGAGCCACATAACCTTTGGGCTGGAGATAGTCATGCCACTGCGGGTCAAACCGGAAGGTAATAATACAGTTATTTTCCGGCCGCTCGATCGACTCGATTTCAACCCTATCATGGATATGACCGGACAGCGGATGACCGCCGATTTCATCACCGAAACGGGCGGCCCGTTCCATATTGACCAGACTGCCAACCTGTAAAAACTTCAGGTTGGTAACCCGCAGGGTCTCCATCATAATATCAAAGCTGACCACGGCATTATCGATGCCGGTTACCGTCAGGCACACACCATTCACTGCAATACTGGCGCCTGGCTGCAGCCCTTCGCACTGCGCCGGTGTCAGTTCCAGCTTCAGGGTTACCAGATCTTTCTTTTCAATCAGTTCAACAACAGGACGCTTGTCCTGAATAATTCCGGTAAACATCGATACCACTCAGACAGATTCATACAACTGAAACGTCGCCGGCTCAAAGTACCGGCTATGGATTCAGGAAGACTGCTGCCGATACTTCATCAGACGCTGAAGGGCAGCCAAAGTGTCGGGGGTATAATGCACCAATTCCGGATTGGCCAGAACCTTTTCCGGTGAAATACGAGACACAGATACCACTTCTTCCGGCTGCAGTTTCATTTCGCCTTCATAAGTACAGCAGAACACTTTACCCCAGACCCGACAGTCATCATTCTGGAAATAGAAATGGAAACAGGACTCAAGCGGCACGCCGGAAATACCCAGTTCCTCTTCCAGTTCGCGCTCAGCCGCGGTATCGTAATCTTCACCGGCAGTCACAACACCTCCGGCCGCAAGATCGTACCAGCCGGGGTAAACATCCTTGGTGGTAGTACGCAATTGCTGGTACAGCTGGCCCTGATGATCAAAAACAAAAATATAGGTGGCCCTGTGACAGAGTTTTTCCCGGCGCATCACACTGCGGGGAGCAGAACCTGTGACCCGGTTGGCATCATCAACGATGGTGACCATCTCTTCCGTGTCGGTAACGTTCTCTGGCGCCTGATCAACGACCTGATCCTGGTCCATATCGCATTCCCCTCTCTCTGTTTATCTGTCCATTTATCATTCACACGAAGCTTTTTGGCTTCTGTTTTTTGCCCAAGGATAGCCGGTTTCCACGCTTCGCTGAAGAGGAACTCTGAATGAAAACCGTTCACTTTCTGTATCAGGTGTGTCAGCAGGTCAGACAAGGATGTCGCTGCCTGCTGCTGTTTTTGATTACCTTTTACACCTCTGTACAGGCCGATCTCAAGCCGTTGCCGGAAAGCCTGCGAAAGCTGCTGCCTCCCGGTGCCACGGTTGCAATAGAGGTTCATGACCTCGATAACAACCGGCTGCTGATCAGCGAAAATGCGGACCGGCTGATGAAGCCTGCCAGCCTGCAGAAACTGCTGACCGGTTTTGCCGCACTCAATAGTCTGGAAGACAATTTCAGTTTTAAAACCCTGCTGCGGGCTGAGCCCGGTGCCGTTGGGAAAAGTGGAATCCGCGATGACCTGATTCTGGAATTCAGTGGCGACCCGACGCTGACCAGCCGGGATATTCATCAGATGTTCAAAACCATGGCCGGAAATGGCCTGAAACATATCGACGGCAATATCTGGCTTGATGCCCATGCCTTTGGCGGGCAAGCTTATGGCCGGGGCTGGTCCTGGGATGCTGTTGCTATTTGTTACTCGGCTCCGGTAGATGCCGCGATTATTGACCGCAACTGTTTTAACGCCCGTCTCAGTAACGGCAAGACTGCCGATGCGCCGGCACGGCTGGTCACCGATAACAATGTTGCCACCTTTGATATTCAGGTGATCACCCGCCCTGACTGTAACCTGCGTTACGAACTGGAAGTCGCTCCGATTGGTCACAATGCCTATCAGCTGGTTGGCTGCCTGCCACCCAGAACCCGCAATATGCCACTGCGCTTTGCCCTGACCAAGCCAGTGGAAAATGCCCGCTGGCATGTATTACAGGCCCTGCGTAAAAACGGTATCAGACATACGGGTGAACTGCGCCTTGGCACCCCACCCAAAAGCCGGACAGCGGTATCTGTGGTGGCTCAAAATCAGTCGGAGCCACTTGAAAAGCTGCTGGCCCGGGCACTGAAAAAGTCCGACAATCTTGCTGCCGACGCGTTGCTCAAAACCCTGGGGAAACAGATGACTCATCGCCCCGGCACCTTCCAGAACGGGACTGTAGCCATGCGCAAGATTCTGGAACAGCAGGGCATTGATCTGGGCAACAGCTATCTGGCTGATGGTTCCGGTTTGTCACACCACAATCTGATTACCGCCCGAACCCTGCGCCAGCTGCTGCTGAAGGCCCACACCTTCCCCAAAGCCAGACAGTTCCGCGAAGCTTTGGCCGTAGCAGCCGAAGACGGCACCCTGCGCTATCACCCGGGCATGCGGGGCAATGCCCTGAAAGGCAAATTCAAGGGAAAAACCGGCGGTATGACCGGAGTCCGCAACCTTGCCGGTTATCTGGAAACCGGCAGCGGTCGTCACCTTGCCATGGTACTGATGATTAACGGTATCAGCGATTTGCCCGGCAAACGCGGCAAGTCCAGAGCAAAATTACGAAAGTTTGAGGCATCGTTGCTGACTCAGCTTGCCAGTCTCTACTGAGAAAACATGAGCTATAGTTCCTGCTTCATTTAACAAAGCGATCCCGGAAAAAATGTATAGCATCCTGAAAAGTTACTCGGCAGCCTGTTTCTCTACCCTGCCTCTGTCTGACGGGCGCACTGTTGAGTATTGTTTTTCAGGAAACAGTACCACGCCGGATGACTTGCCGGTGCTGGTTCTGCATCATGGCACTCCTTGTGAAGCCTCTGTTGCCCGGCTTTGGTGGGATACAACCCTGAAACATCAGGCACATCTGCTTGCTGTGAGCAGGCCCGGGTATGCCATGAGTGATGCCCTGCCGGGTCGTGATATTGCCGGAGTGATACCGGATATTCTGGCAGTACTGGATCATCTCGGTATTTATCGTTTTGTCACTGCTGGCTGGTCAGGTGGCGGGCCTCATGCACTGGCGCTGGCTGCACTGGCACCGGAACGTTGCAAGGCCGCAGCCTGTATCACCAGTATCGGGCCGGCTCAGGCCTCTGACCTCGATTTCTTTGCCGGCATGACGCCTACCAACCATGAGATATTTACCCACGCACTTGAGGACAGGGCCGGGCTGGAGCAGTGGATACTGGATAATGGCCCCCGATTCAGCAATCTGAGTGGAGAAAAGCTGGCCGCAGAAATGTCTGCCATGCTGCCGCCGGAAGATCAGCAAACCATGCAGGGTGATTTTGCTTCAGCTTTCGCTGCATCATTTACCAGAGCCATGTCAAACGGCATGGAAGGCTGGATTGATGACGATATGGCCTTTGTGAATGATTGGGGATTTGACCCCAGACAGCTGACCGTTCCCGTCATGATATGGAGTGGTGGTCTGGACAAAATGATGCCGGTTGCTCACAGCCAGTGGCTGGCGGATACCATTCCTGGTGCCCGCCACTGCTATCAGGCGAATGAAGGTCACTTGTCAGTTTTCAATAACTGTCAGGACGAAATCATTTCCGGACTGTTAAGAGCCTGTTCATAATCTTGTCGTGGGCTGCAAATGCCGATAAAAAACCGCGATATCATCCCAGCGCCAGCCAGACACCAACACCCGCCATCAGCGTACCGGCAATGCGATTCAGCATTCGAACATTGGCTCCACGCTGTAGAAAATGGCGCAGGGTTTTACCACCACTGGCATAAATCAACAAGCAGGTAAACTCCAGCAACAAAATAATGCTGATCAGTATTATCAGCTGTAACCCCAGGGGCTGATCAATCACAATAAACGGCGGCAGCAGTGAAATGAAAAACGCCCAGCCTTTGGGGTTGGCAATGGCGGTTACAAACCCCTGTAACGCCAGCGCCCTGCGCGAAGTCTGTCTGGCAGCCGTACTGTCCTCAGGAATAGCCATACTGCCCCGGGACTGCCACATCTGAATGCCCAGCCAAAAGAGGTACACGCCTCCAACCCACTTGAAAACTGCAAACACATCAGGGTAATTGAGCATAATGGCTGCTACTCCAATAACCGAAGCAATAGCGACTATGCCCACTCCCACCAGCTCCCCGATCATCATCCACAGGGTTCGGCGTACACCAATGGTCATTCCCAGTGTCATCGACAGGGTCATACACATGCCGGGCGTAATGGAAACAAAGAAAAACGTCGGAATAAAAGCGGCCAGCAATGCATAGCTGATCATTCAGTCTCGGTCCTTTCATTTAATTTATTCATGCCCGGCGAATATAAGGGATACTGCATGGATACAACAGCCCTTGCCTGTTCAGAATTCAGTCAGGACATCTTCGTCTATAGTTTGTAGCTGCACCACCTTGTGCCACCTCGACTGTTCCGTGACCACTCTCCCTACTGATATGACCTTATGTGCCCGGGGGTTCCATCATGCATGATGACAGCCTGGCAGCCGCCATTCTGACCTTTGCCGGCCTGCTGTTACTGACCACCAGCTCTGCCATTCTTCTCAAGCGATTACGGGTACCCTACACCATTGGTCTGGTGGTGATTGGCATGGCCCTCGGGCTGCTGGCAACTCAATACAATATGCTTGCCCCGATACTACAGGTCCGGCTGACACATGATGTCATTTTGTATGTACTGCTTCCGGTTCTGATCTATGACGCAGCCATTAATATCAAGCTGCCGGCCTTGGTGAAAGAGTTGATACCGGTTCTGATGCTGGCAGTTGTTGGTGTTGTTATGTCGATGCTGATTGTGGCCTGGCTCACACATGAGCTCACACCATTAACGTTGGGCGGAGCATTACTGTTTGGCGCCCTGATTTCAGCAACTGATCCCGTAGCGGTAATCGCTCTGTTCAAGGAGGTGGGGGCTCCGGAAAGAATGTCGCTGCTGATGGATGCTGAAAGCCTGTTTAATGATGCCACCGCAATCGTGATGTTCAGTATCGTTATGGTCGTCGTTCAAACGGGTCATGCTTTCGACGCACCTCTGATGACCCGTGCCGTACTCGAGTTTTTCTATGTTTTTCTCGGCGGTATTGTTATTGGCGCCCTGTTGGGATTTGCCATGCTGGTTCTGTTCAAACTCGGGCGGGAAACCGTTTTTGTCCAGATCGCACACACGACAGTTCTTGCCTATGGCAGTTTTCTGATTGCCGATCATATGTTCGGAATGTCCGGCATTATGGCCGCTATTGCGGCGGGTGTGATTACCCGTACCTATTCCAAGCGGGTAATGGCTGACGGCGTAAAGCTCTATCTTCACCCTTACTGGGAATTTATGTCGTTTGTCGCCAACAGTTTTATTTTCCTGCTACTGGGGTTTCAGGAAAATCTGCTGATCAAGGATCTGGACCGATCCGAGAGTTTTGTTCCCTATCTTGTCATTGCCATTGGTGTGGTACTACTTGCCCGTTTTCTGGTGATCTACCTGCTTATCCCCATAAGCAACCGTTTGCCCAAAAGTCCTCATATTGACCGGCCAACCCGAGCCATTATGTTCTGGGGTGGACTAAGAGGTGTTGTTCCTGTTGCCTTGATGCTCTCTATTCCACTCGACTTTCCCGAACGGCGACTGATTATTGACCTGTCGCTAGCGGTCATCCTGTTCTCACTGCTGGTTCAGGGCACGACCATCGAATGGCTGATGGGGTATCTGAAAGTAAAAGCAAATGACTGAACGGCTATATATGTAGCAGCTAATCAACATAGCCGTTCAGGTCATAACGTGTTAGATCAGTACCGTCGGATGCACCAGCTGCTCAAAGTCGTCCCACGCCATTTTCACCACTTCCGTCGATAACCCGGCATTAAACGCAATGGTATGTTCACCCCTCAATTGGGGTGAAACATAAACCGACAGACCATAAAGGTTGCCAAACGGTGGCATAAAGCCGGTTTCACAGGCCGGAAAGGATCGGGTGAAATCCGCTTCTGTCGCAAGTTCAGCAGTATGACACTGACTGACCGACTGTAGTTTGCTGAAATTGACCCGCTCCGTGGCCGGAATCACACACATGGCCAGCTTGCCATCCAGCTTGACGATGACTGTTTTAGCCATCTGATACCCCGACACATGAGCGCTTTCCGCTACCTCCTGCGCCGTATAGGCCGCGGTATGGGATACTGATTCATAGTGAATGGCATTCTCGTCCAGAAAATCCGTGAGTTGGCGTACAGGCATAGCGGCAACCTCTCAAACAAGGAGCGGAGACAGGATGGTGCCCGGCCTCACCCGGCCGGAAAGCCGGGCATCAGTAAGCAATCCAAAGCGGCGGCCCTTCAGAACGGGGCAACGGGAACCGCTTCACGGTCTTTCATCATCAGGCTTTCACCACAACTATAGAAAGCTGGCGGACAGACGACAAATTAATAGATAAACCGCTTACTAAAGCACATTTACACCAGAATTTCGCCCCTATCATCCAGACCAGCCAACTGCGACAATAACAGAGCAATGGTTGCAACAAGGAGGCAATATGGCACCTAACAAAGAAGTTGTAAGCGCCATCGTAAACCCGGTGGGCAGTATGACCGTTCTGTCCGCCCGGGAAGTCAGCCAACTGCAGGATACCAGTCAGGCCGGACTGCATCGTCTGTTCCGTCAGTGTGCACTGGCGGTACTCAACTGCGAACAGGAAAGCGACAGCGCCGAAGAGCTGCTGGGAGAATACGACACATTTGATATCAGGATTGTTCAGGAACACCGGGGGCTCAAACTGGAACTGATTGATGCCCCGGCCAGCGCCTTTGTACAGGGCAAGCTGATTCGCGGAGTCCGGGAGAATCTGTTTTCGGTATTGAGGGATATTTTGTACGTCGCCAGTCAGGACTATGCCGTCATAGAAGAAGCGGCCAATAAGAATCAGGCTATCACAGACCAGATCTTCCAGATTCTCAGGAACTCACGCTCCATGCACCCCAAGGCACCGCCCGATATTGTGGTTTGCTGGGGCGGCCACTCCATTCAGCATGAGGAGTATGAATACACCAAGCTGGTTGGCTATCAGCTTGGATTACGTGGCTGCAATATCTGCACCGGCTGCGGCCCGGGCGCCATGAAAGGCCCAATGAAGGGCGCTTATATCGGCCATGCCAAACAGCGCATCAAGAACGGTCGCTTTATCGGCCTGACCGAGCCAGGCATTATCGCCGCAGAAAGCCCGAACCCCATTGTTAACGAACTGGTGATTTTGCCGGATATCGAGAAACGACTTGAAGCCTTTATTCGGCTTGGTCACGGCATCATTATATTCCCCGGTGGACCGGGAACAGCAGAAGAACTGCTCTATCTGCTCGGCGTGCTGATGCATCCGGACAATACAAAAATTCCAATGCCACTTATTCTGACTGGACCGGAATCAGCGCGTGCCTACTTTGAGCAAATTGATGAGTTTGTCGGGGCAACACTGGGCAAGAAAGCCCAGAAGCACTATCAGATCATTATCAATGAGCCTGAAAAAGTTGCTCGTGAAATGATGCAGGGGCTGGAGGACGTTACCCGCTATCGCCGCAAGCACCAGGATGCCTATCACTTCAATGCCATGCTGACAGTTGAAGACCGGTTCCAGGCACCATTCGAACCCACTCATGAGAATATGGCCAACCTGAAGCTGGACAGCAAATTGCCACCTCATGAACTGGCATCCAACCTGCGTCGGGCTATGTCCGGTATTGTGGCAGGTAATATCAAGGAAGACGGTGTGGCTTCGATTCGAAAATATGGTCCGTTCCAGTTAAAAGGAGATCGCGAATTGATGGAGCGGATGGATGTGCTGCTGCAGAGTTTTGTGGATCAGTACCGGATGAAGTTGCCGGGGACAGTCTATACACCTTGCTATCAGATCCTCAGTGAAGATTAAGATCAAATGAAAACACAGTATCCAGCTCAAACATGATGCGGGCTGGATACTGTCAGAAGTTATCCGTTTAAAGCTGCCATAGCTTTTTGAGCATATTCACTCCCCTGTTCCGCTGCCTTTCCACAATATTCTTTGGCTCTTACAGGATTTTTCATAACGACATCCTGATAGAACATAATGCATAGATTCTCATTAGCTCTTCGATAGCCTTGAGCTGAAGATTTCAAATACCACTTTTCAGCTTGTACGTAGCTTTTTTGAACCCCAATACCTCTGTAATAGTGATATCCAATATTATTTTGGGCAACAGAGTCACCATCTTCTGCAGCCTCTTCATACCACTGCGAAGACAATACATCGTCTTTCTTTACTCCATACCCTTGACCATAGATTCTTCCCAAATAAAACTTCGCGGTACTATGTCCGTTGGCTGCTGCTTGCTCGAACCAGTGACGAGCGATATCGTAATCTCGCTTTATGTAATCATCTGAATAATGAATTAAGCCAAAATGATACATAGCCGTAACTCTGCCCTGATCAGCAGCCTTTTTAATCCAACGTATTGCAGCCTTGGTATTTTTTTCAACACCCCGGCCATCCAGCAACATATCACCGAAATAATGCTGGGCTTTAGACACTCCGGCTTTAGCTGCTTTTTCATACCAATATGCAGCTTTCTCATCATTTAAAGGAACATCCTTGCCACTTTCGAATAACGTGGCC
Source organism: Spongorhabdus nitratireducens (assembly GCA_947387575.1). Lineage (GTDB taxonomy): Bacteria > Pseudomonadota > Gammaproteobacteria > Pseudomonadales > Endozoicomonadaceae > CANDOC01. The sequence goes on along the minus strand of CANDOC010000005.1, from coordinate 133,506 downwards.
AAATGCATTTGGGCCGTAATATCTCCCCGTTCACCTGACTTTTCATACCAGCTGACAGACTTTTGTTGATTCTTCTCGACACCTTCACCGTGATGATAAAAATAGCCCAACATACGCTGAGCTATGCTGTGCCCCTGATTAGCTGCCTTTTGATACCAGGTGATGGCTTGCTCTGTACTCTGTTTAACCCCGTTTCCTTTCCAATACAATGCTGCCAGGCTGGTTTGTGCATTGGCATTATTCTGAGCTGCGGCTTGCTCATACCAATACAAGGCCACGCTGTAATCCATAACAACACCTGAACCCTGATGGTATAACCAGCCTAAAGAAAACTGCGCGTTACTTAAACCTTGGGCTGCGGCTTTCTCATATAAAGGAATAGCTTTTTGATACTCTTTGTTCAGGTCAAAGTGGCGCCCCAGATTGTACTGAGCAAACGACAGGTTCTGATCAGCTGACTTCTGGAACCATTGCACTGCAACTTCCCTGCTGGGTTCAACACCTATGCCATCAAGATAAACTTTTCCCAGGCTATTCTGAGCATAAGCATCCCCCTGCTCAGCTGCTTTTTTCAGCCAATACATCATCCTTTCATAATTCTGCTCAACACCTGATCCTCTCATATAACACATTGCCAGATTATGCTGAGCAGATGCATATCCTTGCCGGGCAGACTTCTGATACCAATAAACTGCTTTTTCAAGATCCTTTTCAATCCCGATTCCATTTTGATACAAATAGGCCAGACTATATTGTGCAATTTCATGCCCTTGTTCTGCAGCCTTTCCATACCAGTAAGCAGCCTGCTGCATGTTCTTTTCTGTATAGTTGCCTTCAAAGTAAGCCTGTCCTACATAGAACTGGGAACTGGCTTTACCCTCATGGGCCTGCTTAATAATGCGTTCAAAGAACATTTCGTTTGTAGCAGCACATCCGGTCAGTAAAACCGAGAAAACAATAATTTTGAAAATTTTATACACGTCCAGTGAACTCTCAACATCCAATAATATTTATATATTTTGCGCCGAGTGTACCAAAGAGAATCAATTTAAATAAGCAGAATTCAGGATACTTAAATAGCTATCTATCTCGTTAATAATCAACCCACAAGCCTGAGATTTATTTACGATACCAGACTAAAACCCTGTTATTAGCTGGCATGGCAATATCCTGCTTCAGGTCAAAGCCTTGTAAGAAGGCAAGCTGTTCAATGCTTTCAAAATCTCGAATACCCATGTGTTGTGCTCGCTGTTTCAGTGACTCATCAAACCGGGCATTGCTATCACTGGTGAACTGTCCCTGATAATTAAACGGACCATACTGGCAGAACAAACCTCCTGCCGGCATTCGTTTACCAATTCCACTGAACATGGCCTCAACAGCAGTCCACGGCATGATATGAGCTGTATTCGCTGAAAAAACAGCATCAAACTCAGATACAGGCCAATTCTGGTCAAGTACATCCAGAACCAGAGGTGACATCAGGTTTGGTAACTGTGCTTCACCAAACCACAACCGCTGTCCGGGCAAATTTTCACTTAAATCTGTAGGCTGCCACTGGAGAAAAGGCATATTCCTGGCAAAGTGCACTGCATGCTGACCAGTGCCAGTGCCGATCTCCAGCACTTTTCGGCTATTTTTAAAGTAGTGCTGTAAAACATCCAGAATCGGCGTTTTATTATTTTCACAGGCCTGGGAAAAAGGCTTGTCCTGTTTACTACTCATTAGTTGCCCACCCGATACTGTCAGTTCACTAGAAATAACGTCTTACCCCCAATCTTACAAAAGTTCGGTTTTTATGATCTATATATTTACCCTTCCATGTCTGTTTATCTTCCTGCTGAAAATAGAACCGGCTAATAAACTCGGTGTTTTCTGCAAATTTGTTAATGAAGTCAAAACCCACCCGATGCCGGATTTCATCCTTCTGCTGTTTGATGGCGTTTTTCTTGATCCGGTATAAACCGACCCTGACCCAGGGTTTAAAAGTGTAGTGTTCATATTGCTGCATATATATAACGCGCAGCTGTCCTTCATTTCTCAGCTTTTCACTACTGCCGGTTACATCTCCCATTTTCAAAACTTCACTGTAGAAAGACACTCGAAAAGCATTGTGACTTGGCAGTTTGTGTTCCAAGCCAAATTCCAGCTCATGTCGGTAGTCGCCGTAGTAATCGAAGTTATCGAACCGGAAATCGGGGTCCGGTTTGCGATTAAGATCCTTGACGTTCATTGGTGCTACAAAACCCAGCATTCGTATTCGGGTTGAGTCGGAAAGCCAGTAATCAAACTGGGGAAAAAAGCGATATTCCGTGCTCTTTTTATGGCTGCGATAATCCTCATAGCGAAAACCTGCCATGGGAAACAGCTTCAGCTTGCCGAAATCAAACGGATACCCCAGATACAGGTCATGTCGGCCAAAATCATTCTGCCGGTGGCTATCACCATAGCGGCGATTATAGGACAAGAAGCCTTCGACCCAGAGCGGCGAATCAGAGATCGGTTCGAAACTGAACATCAGGAATGGCATGGTGTTGCTTTCACCATGATAATGGCCGCTGTAATGTTCGATTTCATTGCGCAGCTCCAGATAGGCTGCAGCAGAGGATTGCGCAAAAAAAAGAAACAGAAGCAGCCCTTTACAGGCCATGAAGCCTGCTCTCGATATTTTGTTCATCGTCTTTTTTGTTGAATATTTCCCCACCTCTGTTGAAGGTAGGCACCCCCCGCTACAAGTCAAATATCACAGTGCCTAGAGAGATCAAATACCCCTTGATATAGATCAGAATTTATACCTATATACCTATTAAGATGTACTAAAGAAAAACAAAAACTACTCAGGAAGGAGCAGCCTATGAGCGAAAGCGTGATTGCACCCAGCGCAGAAGAAATACTTCACGGCCACGAGCAGGAACAAGAGCCAAAGAAGATGCGGCGCAAGGAATACGAGTGGCTGAAGCGCGAGCTCCAGATAGAGCTGCTGAAAGTACAGAGCTGGACCAAGGAAACCGGCCAGCGCATCGTGATTCTGTTTGAGGGACGTGACGCTGCGGGCAAGGGGGGAACCATTAAGCGGATTATGGAGCATCTCAATCCGCGTGGTGCCCGCGTCGTCGCACTCGAAAAACCAACTGAAACCGAAGCCGGTCAGTGGTATTTCCAGCGCTATATCAAGCACCTGCCAGCCAAGGGCGAGATCGTACTGTTCGATCGTTCCTGGTATAACCGCGCCGGTGTCGAAAAGGTGATGGGATTCTGTACGCCTAAAGAGTACATGGAGTTTATCCGTCAGGTTGCTGATCTGGAGCGGATGCTGGTTCACGACGGAATCCGGTTGTTCAAGCTGTGGTTCTCAGTCAGTCAGGAGCACCAGCATGATCGCTTTGAGCGCCGCCGTATCGACCCGCTGAAGCAATGGAAGCTGAGTCCTATCGATCTGGCGTCGCTGGATAAGTGGGACGACTATACCGAGGCCAAAGAGCAGATGTTCCATTACACAGACACTGCCTATGCACCCTGGACTGTCGTAAAGTCGGATGACAAGAAACGTGCCCGTATCAATGCCATGCGCTATCTGCTGGGTCAGCTGCCCTACCCGGGCAAGAACCCGGAAGCAGTAATTGAGCCGGAAGCCGGCATTGTCGGTGGCACCGATCTAAGCTGATAATTTGTTTTAAGGCTGATATGTAGCGCGCCATATCAGCACCTTATCAACCCGAAAGCCGGACACTCTGCCGGCTTTCATTATTACTCAGCTGACTGAATCACTGCTTTTTCTTACCTTGATATAACCTCTAATGCGAGAGGTATCCGGTATTTTCTCAGTCATAGCAGCCACAAGCGTGGCTGTACGCACCCAGTACCAACCGTTCTTATGCCGTGCAGGATCAAGCAGCAACACCATATTGGCTTTTTGATTCCATGCGCCAATCAGACAGAAGTGCCCTTGTGACATTAATCCAAGACTGTTGCCGAAAAAATTAACAATCCAGTAGTAACTGGAAAAACCGCCAGCCAGATCAGATTCAAAAACAGATTGAGTTAATGTGCTACTGACCAGACTTGCATCAAAAAAAAGGTTGTTCGCGATTTTGCATACATCTTCTTTTGATAAACCTGCGTAATATTTATTTCTGTCTACACCTGAAATCTTGTCAAAACTTCGAACATTATTAACAGACGCATCGAATCTTTCATAATCATTAATAAAGCCACTTTCAAAAAGTCTCTCTGCATTGAATATTGTTCTTAACACTGCAATACCACAGAAAGTCGGATGTTCCTGAGGTGAAAAAGATTCAATAAGCTTGAAGTTAATATATTCACTGGTCTGAAAGAGCGCTATTCCCTGCTCTGAAGAGAATTGTATATTCATATAACTCTCGCAGTAAGCTGATTTAACCTGACCATTGCTGCCCCTGTATGGACGTCAGGATTTAATGAAATAAGCCACTGCCAGATATGATAGCTTACTGTTCAGGCATTTTAATTGCCGTTAATGTTTGAAAAAATGATTACTGTTTTAAAACTTATTCACTCCTTGTAATGGATATACTTACTACCTTCAGTCACCTTCAGAACCCGAACCAATGAAATACCTGATACTGGCATCATCATTACTCCTTGCCTCCTGCTCAGCCTGGAGTACGGCTGACAGAAATGACACAGCAACAGCACAACCTGCCGAATCCTCATCATACGATGATTCTTCCCGCTTTCTTCAGCAACTGTCATTAAAGCCCGGAGAACAGGTCGTCTTGATTGCAGAAGGTGACCGCGAGCCCCGTAGCGCCGGCAGTTACAGTATTCGGCTTTATGCCGGATATGAGCCGCGATTTCCCACCGATGACTTTCTGGACGGTCTGATTCGTCCCAGGGATGGCTCAATTGAAAAAGTAGTGCTTGAAACAGCTGATGATTCTGACATGCCTTCAGTTGTGGTTATTATTCGGAATGCCGGCTCCGGTGGTTATCTCTCCGCAGATGCCTTCAAGCTGGATCAGACGGGCCGCAGACTACAACTAAGCGGTTCTGTCGAAGGCTTGGCAAATGATGCTGACCCGGTTGCCGAGTTAAAAAAACAACATAAAAAGCCTGAGTAATTGTTGGTAAAAGCTACTTTTGCCAGCACTTTTCTCCATTTCATGGTCAAAACATGTGCTAAATCTTTTCAGGGTCGTTTTTAACGGCCCCGAAGGTCACTCCGGTACAAGAAAAAACATGTATGGAGACAAAATGAGCCCCCTGTATAAATTATCCACCAGAATACTAAGTCTGCTTCTGCTGATTACAGTCCTTCCTGCATCTTCACTGGAACGTAATCAGCAGGATCTTAATAATGAGCTTATGATGGCTATTGCCTGGCACCAGCAGGCTGAAGAGTTCAAGGCTCTGTCCTGGCAAACATTCAATATCGCTACCGACCTGTTTGATGAAAAACAGGCTAAAGCTTCACCCGGCACCAAAATAGCTATTATCGCCGATATTGATGACACGCTGGCTGAAAGTTCTGCCCATTTCGGCGGATTGCTGGAACGCAATGAAGCCATGTCCATGGCTCGCTCCATTACCTGGTGGAAGGATGAGCAGGTAACAGCAATGCCTGGTGCCAGAGAGTTCCTGGAGCATGTAAACCTTAACGGGGGCCGTATTTTCTATCTTAGTAACCGCCCTGAAGCTGTAAGAGCTGCAACCCTGAGTAACCTGAAAAAACTGGGATTTCCCCAGCTGGAATCAGAACAGGTTCTGCTTTCCGCTACCGGTGTTGAGAGCAAATACCCACGCATCAAAAAAGTGCTGGATCAGGGCTATCAGGTCGCCGTAATGCTGGGTGACAAATTAAGTGACTTTGCCATCAACGAGATGGAACGACCCGCAGACTGGCAACAGTATGTCGATCAGCACCAGAGTCTCTTTGGAGACCTGTTGCTGGTTCAGGCCAATGCCATGTATGGCAGCTGGGACCGGGCCATTCAGGGCAAGTTTACGTCCTCTGCCGAGCAGGAAGCTGTAGCCCGGCGGCAGGAGCTTCAGACGATGGCCCTATCCGAGCTGCCGGATGCAGCCAATGACCCCAGTGCTTCCGGGCATATCCAGCACCTGATATGGAAGCAACGCTCCGGCGAATACCGGGCTATCGGTTATCAGGTCTACCAGCGAGCCTGGCTGCAATATCAGCGGCTTAAAGCAGAGGTAAAACACCCGGCTATATCCATTGATATTGATGATACTCTGATCGAGAACAGCCCCTACATTGTTGCTACCTCTCTGAAAGGGGTTGAGCCTGCTCTCAATACCTTTTGTCTCTGGGGCAAGTCCGGCTACCCGATGCCTATTCCCGGTGCGATCAGCTTTCTTAACCGCATCAGTATGAGCGGTGGTTCCATCTTCTATATCAGCGCTCATCCCAATACCACACCACAGGGCTCTGAAATCAATGATCAGCGAAATCACCGGGCAGCCATGATGCGTCAGGCCGGATTTCCCCAGGTTGATAACACCCACCTGATCATGTTCGATGACTTATGCAGCAAGCCGGGAGCAACCCGACCAGTCTGCTATGCCAAGCAGGAAAAAAGAGCCTGGCTTGAAAGGGGGCAATACACAGGTAAACCCGAGCAGCTGGTATTGCTGATCGGCGATAACCTGCCGGATATCGATCTGCTGCCTGAGCATATAAATAACCCCGACACAGTTGAGGCAAAAGCCATTATTGCTCAACTCGGGCGTACCCGGTTTCTGATTCCGGCTCCGAACTACCCTCCCGGCTGGATCAAGCGTATGGATCAGCGACTGGCCGCTGCATATTCCAGCAATGGAGAAAAGCTGACGCTGGAGCAACGCCACGAACTGCGACTTGCCGCTATCCGGAAGTGGAACCCGGCACCCTCACCTCAACAGGCTTCAAACTAGACGCCACAAATCAGCAGCAGACCCCGGTCTGCTTGCTGATTCAAACTTGATTGAAACCGGCACTTGTTCATTTCATCTTCAGTCGTTATTGTGCATGTGAACAGCAATTACATAACAACAAGAGATGTAACAATGTCGCCTTTTCAGCTCGGGAAACATTTGCTGGTTTCTAATCTTTCTTTATGGCGCGGTACTCATATTCGCCCGGCACGACAACAACCGGAGCTTCTGCTTGAACTGTATGACCGTGAAGGTGATCCCCGCTGCAGACTGGTCCGTGAGGCGCTGACCGAACTGGATATTGATGCCCTGATCTATCCCTGCCCGAAAGGCGGTCGTCGTTTTTCCCGGCAGATTCAGGATTTAGGTGGAAAAGCACAATACCCTGCGTTGCATGATCCCAATACCAATACCGTGTACTACAACAGCCACACGATTATCGAACACCTGTACAAGGAATACGGCCAACGTCCTCAGCCAACGTTCGGGCACGGACCGTTTATCAGTAATACAACATCGGTATTTGCTTCCCTGCCCAGAATGGGACGTGGTATCAGCTATCGTCAGCCCGGTGCACTGCCGGAACAGCCTCTGGAGCTCTACAGTTTTGAATCCAGCCCGTATTCGCGGCCGGTGCGTGAGTTGTTAAGCGAATACGAGATTCCCTATATCCTGCATAATATTGGCAAGGCTGAATGGAAGGACTATTTGCTGCCTGTCGTTCGGGAACAACTGATTCCCGAATACAAGCCCTGTGGTCGTAATCGCAAGGAACTACTGGAACGTTCCGGCCGAATTGCGGCACCCTATCTGGTAGACCCCAATACCGGCCGGGAACTGTACGAGTCAAAACAGATTATCCGTTACCTCAGAACGGAATATCTGAATTAAGTCGTCGGGTTTAATTCCCTGATACCCATATTGAACAACGCGAACCCATAAACATCGGTATACAGTTCGATAATCTTGCTGGTTGGCGTTCCTGCACCATGCCCTGCATTGGTCTCAATTCGGATCAGTGCGGGATTTTCTCCCTGCTGCTTTTGTTGCAGTTCAGCCGCAAACTTGAAGGAATGGGCAGGAACGACCCGGTCATCATGATCACCGGTAGTTACCAAAGTAGCCGGATATTCCACGCCTTCCCTGACATTATGTAGTGGCGAGTAACCATGCAGATATTCAAACATCTCTGCACTGTCTTCTGATATGCCGTAGTCGTAGGCCCAGCCGGCACCGGAAGTGAACTTATGGTATCGAAGCATATCCAGTACACCGACTGCCGGTAGCGCAACCCTGAACAAATCCGGGCGCCGGGTCATACAGGCGCCGACCAGGAGTCCGCCATTGGAACCGCCACTGATAGCCAAGTGGTCACTGGAGGTATACTTTTCTGCAATCAGGTATTCAGCCGCAGCAATAAAATCATCAAACACATTCTGCTTCTGTAGTTTGGTGCCTGCCAGATGCCAGTCTTTGCCGTACTCACCACCACCACGCAGGTTGGCCACAGCATAAACTCCGCCCATTGCCAGCCAGGCAGCAATCGTGGCACTGAAGTAAGGTGTCAGGCTGACATTAAACCCGCCGTAACCATAAAGAATGGTCGGCGCCTTCCCTTCACGCTGTTGATCTCTGTGGCGGGTAATGGTCATCGGGATACGGGTGCCGTCTTTCGAGGTATAAAACACCTGTTCACTGATATAGTCATCACTGTTAAAACTGCTGGCGGGCACTTTAAATACAGAAATGTGACCCGTTTCCGGATTCAACCGGTAAATCCGCCCCGGTATTCTGAAATTGGCAAAACTGAAATAAAGTGTCTGCTGCTTTCGCTTGCCACTGAAGCCTTCTGCCGTTCCAGCATCCGGCAGGGCAATATGTCTGACCCGGTTCCCCTCAAAGTCATATTGAATAACCTTTGAGACCGCATCCACCATATAGTGGGCGAATATATATCCACCACCGGAATAGGCGTCCAGCGTCTGATTGGTTTCAGCAATCACTGTCTGCCAGTTTTCAGGAGAGGGCGTTGCGGCAGAAAAGCTGACTACTTTCTGGTTAGGAGTATCCAGATTTGTCACCAGGTAAAGAGTATCGTCACGACTATCCAGCAACCAGGCATCGGCATTCATATGTTCCAGAACAGGAACAAGGTCAGAATTCTGCTCTCGCAAGTCTTTCAGATAAAGCTTGTTCCCTGATGTTGATTCCTGCGCGTACACCAGCAGAAAAGCACTGTCATTGGTGACTTCACCACCAACATAGCGATGCTTTTCATTTTCATCCCGACCAAAAACCAGCTCATCATTATCCTGAGATGTGCCGAGCCGGTGATAATACAGCTTGTGCCAGTCAGTTTTAGCAGAGAGTTCGCTACCATCAGGCTTGTCATAGGATGAATAATAGAAACCTTCATCCTCAAACCAGCTCAGGTCGCTGAATTTAACATTCTCCAACGGCGGCTCGATAATCTCTCCGCTATCGGTATCGATGACATAAACACAGCGCCAATCACTTCCCCCCTCAGAAATCTGATAGGCCGCCAGTTTGCCACTCTTTGAAAAGCTGATTCCAGCCAGTGAAGTTGTACCGTCTTCACTGAAAGTATTGGGATCAAGAAAGACTTCCGGTGTAGCGTTTTCTTTCTGACGATACAGGACATATTGATTCTGCAGCCCTTCATTGCGATAAAAGTAGGTATAATCTCCCTCAACAAAAGGCGTCAGCACCTTTTCATAGTCCATCAGATCTTGCAGTAAATGCTGGATTTTACTGCGGTAGGGAATCTGGCCAAAATAACTCTGCGTTACTTCATTTTGAGCCCGCACCCATTGTCGGGTCTGATCACTGCGATCATCTTCCAGCCAGCGATAAGGATCACTGACTTTGGTACCAAAATAATCATCAACAATATTTTGCTTCAGGCTGGCCGGATAAACCGGTGCGGCAGTTATATTCTGTATTTTTGAATCCCGTTCCAGAGTTGCCATGGTTGTCCTATTGAGGGAGTGTCTTATTATTTTGACTGCCTGTGCAGAAAAGGCAGTATCGTTGGCAAAGCCACACGTTATAGTAATTCAGTCGTGTAGTCGATCAGCATTTCAGTGAAATACTGCTGCTTCCAGCCTGGCTGGATAGTCTTCTTTCGTTGGATCAATAACCTGAATGCCATAAAAAGTAGCTGAGCAGCGACAATGTTCCATATTATCGATCAACCAGCAGTTTTCAGGTGGTTTGACCTCGTTACCATCCAATAGAGGGACTGGCTCGGTTGCCAGTGTCAGAAACCCGCTGCGAACATGTCTAGCCAGCCTTTTGCCGGGCCAGATGCCGGGAGGTGCTTCCGGGCTCCAGCCGGCAAACTCTGCCAGCGCTTCGCATCTAAGGGTATGCATGATTCGCGTACCCTTTGAAATGCTGAGCGAATAGGTTTCCCGCCCGATATACGGCACTGTAAAAAAGAAGTCGCCACCACCAAACATGCCCTGCAATGCCTCGCAGATTGCATCCGGGTCATAAGCCGAGTCGCTTAAAAGAAAGGTATGATTTTCATCCCGTGTCAGTGACAAATACTGGAAGACCCGGCGATGCAGTTCAGGATACAACCCGATCAAACCATCCCGCTGGTTCAGCATATGACAGATATGGCTGCCATCATCACCTTCAAGGTTCTGGTGTTGTATTGCAGTTAACTTGCCAGGCCTGTTAACAACCAGATGATGAACCAGCAGGGTTTCATCCAGATCGAAGAAGAATGTTTTCACTGCGGCTATACCCGTCAACCAGTGATAAAACGATTGAAGTATGGCCGCAGATATTGAAATGGGGTTCTATTTGGCAGTAAAACTTTTCAGCGGATAGATATCAAACCGGTTTGCCTTGCCTTCCAGCCGGTAACCTGGTGCTTTACCAGCCAGATCCGGCGCTTTTCGCGGACGCTTGACCACAACCCGGTGACGGGCCACTTTAAGGGCCGGAGCCAGCAGTTCATCCGCATCCAGATCCTGTCCTACCAGTGAATGGAACAGCCGCATTTCTTTCTTGACCAGTGCCGACTTTTCCCGGGTTGGAAACATTGGATCAAGATACACAACATCAAACTGCCGACCTTCTGCAAGACACTGTTCCAAAAACTGCAGTGATGCTCCCTGCTCGAGCTGCATCCGTCTAACAATATCTCCTACCTCGGGATCATCCTGAGCCTGAGCCAGTCCATCTGCCAGTAATTCAGCCACAACCGGGGAACGTTCCACCAGCGTCATTTCACAACCCAGTGTCGCAAGTACAAACGCATCCCGTCCCAGACCAGCAGTACAGTCGAGAACACCGGGCACTACGCCTTTACCCAGACCTACAGCCTTGGCAATAGCCTGTCCCTTGCCACCTCCAAACTTGCGCCGGTGTCCCACAGCACCACCTACAAAGTCACAACGAGTTGCTCCTGGTGCCCCGGAACCGGTCGGCCAGGCACCCAGTCCCTGTTCGTCGTACATCAGTACCGTATCAAACTGATCCAGTACTGCAGGATCACCCTCAACCAGAGGAATTCCCAAGCGCTGAGCCAGTGCGGCGGATTTATCCTGCATGGCTGCAGAGTTAACGGCCACAGAAATTGTGGAAACAGAAGAGGTAATCAACATCACTCCAATAAAAACAGCCAGTCTGATCAAATATATCTAGGCTATATCAAAAGACATGTTTACTTGATTTTAACAAACCTCTGCGACCCTGAAGTCACAATGGCCTACAAGTCCTTTGTCTTTTTTGATCTGGACGAAACCCTGATTGGTCACCCGTATGACGCAGCAAGACACCAAAACCTGAGCCCGGTTCAGCTACACAATCTGGATAGTAACAAATCCTTCTTGTACCCGGAGCGGGCAGGTTACACGCTCACCGCCACCGGGCAATACGACTATTGTATTATTTCAACGGAAAGAAATATTCGCCCGATCTATGTGGCAGAACACAGCCGGTTTTTTAATGCCTGGCAACAAAGCAACGCTACAACATACATCGCCATACTCACTTTTAGCGGTATGAACCAGGAAAACGTCAACCGAATACTGCAACACTTTTTTATGCTTCAGCAGCAGATTCCGGTGATCAATCGTCATGATATTCCCGGTATGAACAAAGCCAGTCGAATCAACCTGCTGGTGCTTCAACATATACAGCAACAGCATGGCGAATATATTGATATCAATATGCCAGACAGTATCTGGTTGATTGATGATTCACTGAGCAACCGGCAAGCAGCACAGAGGGCAGGATACCGGGTATTGGATCCGCAGGCAGAACACTACCCGGATAGACTGATGCAGCTTCAGCTGCTGCTGTTTGACCCGGAATCACTTACCCTATCCGGCAAACAGCGGCTGGAAAACAGTTGGGAGCAGCTTGACCCTGTATAACCACTCCCTAACCATTTTTCAGGCTACTCAGTAAAACCAGACACCAAGCAGAACAAAGCCCAGCAGAATCCGGTAAACCACAAATGGCATCAGACCAATACGCTGGATAAAGCCCATAAACCAGTGAATACAGATAAAGGCACTGATGCCCGAAACAACAGCCCCCATAGCCAGCTCTTTCCACTGACTACTGTCAACACCCGCCTCAATCAGCTTAAGGGTCAGCAACAAACCAGCACCAACAATAACCGGAATAGACAGCAGGAAAGAGAAACGGGCCGCAGCTTCTCGAGTAAAACCCATCAGCAGTGCTGCAGTCATGGTGACACCGGAGCGAGAGGTGCCTGGAATCAATGCCAGCGCCTGAGCCAGGCCAATACCCAGTGCCTGCTTCCAGCTCATGCTTTCCATATCCTGTGCACGGGAGCCCATACGGTCAGCCACACCCAGCAATACGCCAAACACCAGCGTAGTGGCAATAATCACCAGCACTGAGCGAATCATTTCATCGACACCGGTGGCCGACATCAAACCACCCAGCATTACCGCCGGAATTGTAGCCAGAATAATAAACCAGGCCATCCGACTTTCCGGTGTCACCTTGCCCCGGAAGCAGTGATTCAGCCAGCCACCGGCCAGACCGAAAACATCCTTGCGAAAATAGATCAGCACCGCAGCCAGAGTACCGATATGAACGGCGACATCAAAGGCCAGTCCCTGATCAGGCCAGCCCAGCACTTCGGACGGCAGAATCAGGTGCCCCGAACTGGATACCGGCAGAAATTCGGTAATCCCCTGAATCAGTGCCAGTACAATAATCTGAATTTCATCCATGATCTGCCCCGTCTGTAAAGTTGGTTGGTCCCAAATGATAATATGTCCGATGTCGCAGATTTACGCTACTGACATCGCTACCGGCATCAGAACAAAGACCGGTCGATTCAGCCTTTAGCCAGTTTTGCTTTTTCCCGTTCGGCAATCGTATCGGCGACATTATCCCGCAGATAAACCGGTAAAGCGTTCTCTGGCGCCAGCCGCACGCCGTTATTCCAAGCATCTACTGCCAGCATGGCCATATCACCAGCACGGGGCAGTACATTTTCAATAATCTGCTGTGGCTTGCAGGGCAACCTGTCAGCAAAAATCCAACCGGTACCGATACCGGTGGCAGCAGAAGCATCAAAACCTTCAGGCAGGGTGACATCTTCCGGCGCACAAACCCGTTCCGGTAACAGTTCCTGCAGCTTGCCGTCTTCAAAACCGTAACAGCACCAGTACACTTCGTCCTTGCGGGCATCGACTGCAGTCATAATCTGTTCAACACCCTGCTCTCGTCGGGCCTGTAGTGCCAGTGCTGCCAGATTGGAAACCGGAATCACCGGCAGTTCTGAAGCAAAAGCCAGCCCTTGAGCAATACCGGTGGCAATCCGTACACCGGTAAAAGCACCGGGGCCTCGGCCAAAGGCAATACCGTCCAGTTGATTCAGGGAAACACCTGCTTCAGCCAGAATCGACTCCACCATGGGCAAAATACGCTGGTTATGCCGACGAGGGGCCAGTTCAAACTGCTCGTGCAGTTCACCTTTCAGATAAAGAGCCACAGAACAGGCTTCTGTCGCAGTATCAAGCGCAAGAATGTCAGGCATAGAAGGAAACGGATTGAGAACGAATAAAGGAGGGGGAATATAGCAAACCGCCGGGAGCGAAGAAACAGAGTTTTCAGCGCATTGTTATAACGGTGAAAACCCTATTTCTTTCAGGCAGTCAAATCCGGAGAGGATCAGGCGCCCAGAGCAGCCAGAGTCTTGGTGCGGATATCTTCTACCTTGCCAACACCTTCAATACGGGTGTAACGGGTAGCAGCGCCCTGCTCAGCGATGTTCTGGTAGAAGCCTACCAGCGGAGCAGTTTGCTCGTGATAAACAGACAGACGCTTGCGAACAGTTTCTTCCTGGTCGTCATCACGCTGGATCAGTGCTTCACCAGTGATGTCATCCTTGCCTTCTTCTTTCGGCGGATTGTAGACAACGTGGTAAACACGGCCACTGGCTGGATGCTGGCGACGGCCGCTCATACGCTGAACGATATCTTCATCCGGAACCGCAATTTCAACGACGTGATCGATTTCTACGCCGGCTTCCAGCATGGCTTCAGCCTGAGGAATGGTGCGCGGGAAACCGTCAAACAGGAAACCATTGGCACAGTCGTCCTGCTGAATACGCTCTTTAACCAGGGCAATAATGATATCGTCAGATACCAGGCCACCGGTTTCCATGACTTCCTTGACTTTCAGACCCAGCGGGCTCTCAGCTTTCACCGCGGCGCGTAGCATGTCGCCGGTAGAAATCTGGGGAATGCCGAACTGTTCGGTAATGAAACGGGCCTGAGTACCTTTACCGGCACCAGGTGCACCCAACAGAATCACTCGCATGGCTTGGTAGCTCCTGCATTACTTTGAATTCCGGGTAACCACAATACGCAAATATCACAATTACCAGACAAATACGGCTGCAAAAGATACATGGAATGGGGCTTTGGAGCAATCGTCACAAACCAATCACTCTATACTGGAAACACACGGGACTTCAGGAAATGGCCGTTATGAGCCTGGAACTGAACAGGGCAATAGCCATAAAAGCCATGGCTTACGTTCTTCGTACTCAACCTGACTCCGTCGACAATCACCCACCGGAAGGGGCCAGAGGCAGTGATCAGAGCATTCTGGATGACTTTAATCAACAACAGAATAATGCCTCACCTTCCTTTCTGCAGGGCAAAACAATTATCGCTAATCCGACCTCAAGCCTCTATCTGGCACTGGCGGCATATCATTATCTTTATTTTCATGAATATCAGCGCACGCTGGACTTCGGAGTCTATGGCATCAGAAATCACTATTTTGTTTTGCTCAGCACACCACACCTTGCTGAAGATGAAGGGTTTGATTTGTGCGAATCACCCACAACAATTGGTGCTATTTATCCCATGATGCCAAAACAGATAGCTGAAATAGCCCAGACACTGACGCCCTATCAGACCATTATTTGCGACCCGTATTTGAAAGATGTTTTTGATACCACCGATACCGAAGACTGCAGCAAACGCCTGATCTGTGGTATTTCAATTGAGTTCTTCAGAGATAAAGGCGAAGAAGAGCAAGATGACCTGATGTCCAGCAGTTTTACTTACCGCTGGCCACTGGAAGTGATAGTGCGGTCATTCAGGTTTCAGCAATGGAGCAGCCTTGAAGATACGCTGATGAACTGGAGTATTGTGCATGCTACTGAAGCCTATAGCCTGACTCGATCCATCACACCACGAGTATGGAATTTCGGGGATATTATTGCCGGCCGCAACACCTGAACGGTGTCACGGCCAACCAGATAATCATTTTACTGATATCTGTCTTTTAATCAGAGGCAGCATTAGCCCGTATTACGCATACCTGCAGCAATACCGGTAATGGTAGTCATCAACGCTTGCTCAAGGCTATCTTCCAGCCCTTCCGGATGCTGACGAGCCCGATCCAGCAATTCCACCTGCAGAATATTCAATGGATCGGTATAGGGGTTGCGCAGATTGATACCCTGACGAATCTCCGGCAGGCCTTCCATAAACGCCTCACCACCCTTCATTTCCTGCAGCACCTCAATGGAGTTACGCAGCATATTGCGTAACTGTTTGCCAAGCGGACGCAGGGATTCCGGCACAAGGCGCTCATCATAGAACTTGGCCAGCTTGGGATCGGTCTTGAGATAGACCATTTCAAGCATTTCCAGCCTTGCCCGGAAGAATGGCCAGCCGTGCATCATGCTCATCAGGGTTTTGCGTTCACCGGCATCCAGTGCTTCACCGATTGCGGTTCCGGCACCAAGCCAGGCTGGCAGCATCAGGCGAATCTGAGTCCAGGCAAAAATCCATGGGATCGCACGCAAGCTTTCAACCCCGCCCTCAGGACGACGCTTGGCCGGACGACTGCCCAGTGGCAGTTTACCAAGCTCCTGTTCAGGTGTTGCACTACGGAAATAAGGTACAAAGTCAGGTTCACCCTGAACCATACCGCGATAGACTTCTACCGAGCGGGCTGACAGCCGGTCCATCATATCCCGCCAGGCTTGCTCCGGTGCCGGTGGTGGCAGCAGTGTCGCCTCCAGGGTAGCACTGGTATACAGCTCGAGACTGTTTACCGCCACATCGGTAAAGCCGAGTTTGAAGCGAATCATTTCGCCCTGCTCAGTTACACGCAAGCTGCCGTTTACAGAACCGGGAGGCTGGGACAGGATCGCCGCATGAGCCGGGCCGCCGCCACGACCAATCGTACCACCACGACCGTGGAACAGAGTCAGCTTGATATCTTCCTGCTGGCACAGCGTTGTCAGAGATTCCATTGCCCGGTATTGCGCCCAGGCGGCCGCCATCTGACCGGCATCCTTGGAAGAGTCAGAGTAACCAATCATCACCATCTGGCGCTGATCACAATATTCACGGTACCAGGGGAAACCAAACAACCTTTCCATACAGTCATTGGCACCGTTCAGCGCATCCAACGTTTCAAACAACGGTGCAATCGGCATATGCTGTTTGACTCCGGCTTCACGCAGCAGCAAGGCAACAGCCAGAATATCGGAAGGCTCATAGGCCATGGAGATAACATAGGCACCCAGCGCTTCTTCAGATTGCTGCGCTATCACACGACAGGTATCAATAACCTCCTGAGATTCCTGACTGGGTTTCCAGTCAGGTGGCAACAATGGACGACGGCTGTTCAATTCACGCAACAGGAAGGTTTGACGCTGCACTTCACTCCATTTGTCGTACTCACCCAGCTCCAGATGTTCACACAGCTCGGTCAGCACCTGAGTATGACGCCCGGCTTCCTGGCGAATATCCAGGCGCGCCAGATAGATACCAAAGCAACGGGCACGGCGCAGCATATCCAGCAATGGTCCTTGGGCAACAACTTCCAGCCCGCAGTCAACCAGAGATTCATAACAGAGCGTCAGAGGTTCGATCAGGTCATCAGTAGAAGTCAGCACGCCTTTAGGCATGACTGTTTCTGTTTTCAGGCTGGCAGCACACCACTCACGGGTTAGTTCGAGTCTTTTGCGCAGCTGCTTCAGAACAATACGATAGGGTTCCTTGACATCACCGACACAGCGCTTCATGTAGTCACTGCAGCGGCTCATGGAAAGCTCACCAATCAGTTTGTCCATATCCCGCAGATAAAGGTCTGCAGCAGTCCAGCGCGCAGCCAGCAACACTCTGCGAGTTACCGCTGCGGTTACATTCGGATTGCCATCGCGGTCACCACCCATCCAGGAAGCAAACCTGACCGGGCAGCTGCTGAGGGACAATGGCCGGCCGGCCAGCTTTTGCACCCGTTCGTCCAGCTTGCGCATCAGTGCCGGAACTGCATCCCATAGCGAGTGTTCAACCGTAGCAAAACCCCAGCGGGCTTCATCAATCGGGCTCGGACGCTGGGAACGAATTTCGTGCGTATGCCAGGCCTGGCTGATCAGCTGACGCAGACGGTGAACCTCAGCCTGATACTCTCTTGAGCCTTCCTCGAGCATCTCCATCCCCTGAAGGCTGTGATAGATGCTTTCATATTTCTGAATCAGAGTACGACGAGTCGCTTCGGTAGGATGAGCGGTCAGTACCAGTTCAATTTCCAGCTGTTCCAGCTGGGATACCACTTCTTCCGGTGAATGTTCTTTGGTCAGACGAGCAAACAGGCTGTCAAAGGGGTCGGGCTGACACTGGCCATCAGCACAGGCCTTGGAGACACCATGGTGTTGTTCAACAATATTAACCAGGTTCAGAAACTGGCTGAAAGCCCGGGCAACTGGCAGCAGTTCGCCGTCATTCAGCCCTTGTAATACTTTCAGCAGCTCGTCACGTTCTATAGACTGCCCGGCTCTGGCAGCCTTGGATAGCTGCCGAATGGTTTCAATCTTGTCCAGAAACGCTTCGCCGCGATCATCGCGGATGGTGTCACCCAGTAGTTGACCCAGAAGGTGAACATGACGACGTAACTGGGGATGAGTTTCCTGCATGCGATTCTCTCTGCTTCCCCCGGGGGGCGGGGATTGATTCGTAATAACTGTCTGAAGATCAGCATGTTAGCCAAGAAGCCTTCTGAAAAGTCATGCTGGTGCATAACAACCTTTCCCGTGTTGTGCTGACTCGGTGATTAGAACCCGTTAACAGTTCACGAGAAGGATAAAGCGAGGGCTTTATATCCCCGGCTGCCGGCAGCTTTTGCTGCGAGCAGGCTTTTCAGACGGCATCTGAGGCAGAATCATAGCATAAGAAAACTGAACGATAGCACTTATTACTTGTTGCAAAGTACCTCTGGACTGAGAGTGTTATTCGATAGCTGCAGAAGCGGAGATTCCATAACTACCCAGATAACGCCAGTGATGACTATCCAGCAAATAACCCTGCAATGCCGGTGGGCTGGTATAACGGGCATCCAGCGCCATTAGCCAACTTGCGTCATCCGGCCCCAGTGCGGCCTGCCAGGCAGCTATCACCAATGTGGTGCAGGCCATCCCGGTCGCAGCCAGCGTTCCGGGATGATACTGCAATTCAGCCGGAACATCTGAAGCAAAGGTCGCCAGACGGGTTACAAACGCTCTTGCTCCAGAACCATAACCGCTGTTATGAAGGTAGTGTGGAACACCATAAGTATTGGGAACATACAGCTCCATGCTGCCCGAATAAGCCTGTTGTTGCCATTCAACATAACAGAATCCATGTTCATCACACTCCTGCTCTTCCCGCATAACCAGAGCCGATTTCTTTGAAACCACACCCTGATGGTTCTGCACCCAGCTTCGAGCAATATGAGCCGCAGATACCGCATATGCCTGATACCCTTCACAACGAAAAACATGCCTTTTTTCCCCGGACTCGTATCTTTCAGACAGATTTTTTCTAACCAGGGCAATGCCACAATTAAGGGCGTGAGCCACCAGCATGCTGGTATCCGTTACTTCGACCACAATCGCGGTGTGGATGCTTCTAACAGAACCTTTACGAATGGCTGCGCCATGAAAAGTTAACCACGACAGCTTTCTTACTCTCTGGTGATGAACAACATCACCATCAATATCAGTGGCTCTGATATTTTCATAAACAAGAATATCACCGGGTATGAGATCAGCCGCAGCGACTGGGGATGAAAGCGTTGTTCCTGCTGTACACATAACAAGCAGCTTTACTCTCACCAAGGTCAGTAACAAATAACGGCCAATATTGAAAAACCAGCTTAGCTGATATTGCCAACGACACATTAAGTTTTATTTTTTGCTTTCATACACATAGTTTGCGACAGAGTCCTGTAATCCACTCACGTCAAAGCTACTTGGCAATTCTGCAATTTGCAGAATTTAGAACATAAAATGTATAACAGGCAGGAGAACTTGTTGTTATCACTGCCACCGTTTTCCACTCAATCCATTAGCAGAAAGTCAGTCAAAATTATTCGATTTTATTTAGAAGTAGAAAAGCAATTGAAGAAACTTGAATGCCAAACTGATTGAGATCAACAAGTTTTTGAGATTGCAGAGAATTAGGGCTTCTAGCTGCCTGCCACCTGATCAAAAAACAGACCGGCAGGCAACTTTAATCTCAAACAATAGCGATATTAGCGCTGTCGACCACGACGCTGACTGGCAGCAGACGCCTTGCTACCATGCTTGGAACGAGTCTTCTCACCATAACGCTGCGGCTTCTTACCTGGGCGCTCGGCACGCTTGGTCGCACGACGCTGTGCCGGCAGTCCAACCAGCTCGGCCAAAGCATTGATATCCTTGTCTTCCAGCTCGGTCCAGCGACCTACACGCAGGTGATCCGGAATAATCAGTGAGCCGTAGCGTACCCGCTTCAGACGGCTGACCTGCAGTCCCTGGGATTCCCACAGTCGACGCACTTCACGGTTACGGCCTTCCATGATGACAACGTGGAACCAGCGGTTAATACCCTCACCACCGGACTCAACGATATCGGTAAAACGAGCCTTGCCATCTTCCAGTTCAACACCGGTAAACATGTTGTGCAGGTGCTCTTCGGTGACATTACCCATAACCCGCACGGCATATTCACGCTCAACGGTGTAGGACGGGTGCATCAGACGGTTGGCCAGTTCACCGTCATTGGTGAACAACAGCAGGCCAGAGGTGTTGATATCAAGACGGCCAATACTGATCCAGCGGCCAGTGCCCGGGTTCGGCAACTGATCAAATACGGTTGCACGCCCTTCCGGATCACGACGTGAGCACACCAGACCTTCAGGCTTGTTAAAAGCCAGTACCCGGCGCGGATGTTCTTCAGCCTGGAATTTCACCGGACGGCCATCGACCCGCACCACGTCGGTATCAACCACACGATCACCCAATGTGGCGGTACGGTCATTAACCATCACCCGGCCATCAGCAATCCAGCGTTCCAGCTCACGACGGGAGCCCAGGCCTGCACGGGCCAGTACCTTCTGCAGTTTCTCACCTTCCGGTGCGAGTTCTTCACCCAGTGGCAGTTCGGCATCAAGGGGGGAGTTTATATCGGTCATATACTGCTTATACATCTCACGCCCTGGATTTACCTTCGTATGTAAATCCAGGGCAACATCAAATTAAAAACAAGAATCAGATATCGTCGCTTTCGACATCTGCAGCGGTTGATGCCTCGGCATCCGGCACAGGCTGTTGCTCATTATCCGTCAGATCAGCATTTTCTGACAGTATTTCTGCATCCTGCTGATCACTTTCCGGCTCCAGGCTTTCTACTTCGAGATGCTCTGCTGACAGCTCATCCTCATCCAGACCTTCAGCCTCAGCTGCAACGACATGTGTGTCATCTGCGTCAGTGTCAGCTTCATCAACAGCCAGCAGCTCGGCCACTTCTTCCGGAGAGATATCCTCATCCAGCGGCTCGGTAGAGGTTTCAGAGGTTGCTTCCTCTGCTTCGCCTTCTGCCTTCTGCCTGGCTGTTTCTTCAGCGGCCCGTTTGATCAGGTCATCGAAGTTATCCGGCAGGGAAGCTTCCAGTTCATCCAGTTCGGCAAAAAGTTGTGCCGCACTGTCTTCATCTGAAGACAGCTCATCACCCTCTTCTGCACCTTCGCCGGTTGCAGCCACCTGACCTTCTTCACCGTCAGGAACATCCAGTGGAATGCTGGCCTGCAGTGCTGCTTCAGCAGCCTGCTGTTCTTTCAGCCGTTCTTCCTGTTGCTCCAGATCACGAATTTCGGACAGTGTTGGCAGCTCATCCAGATTGCCCAGATTGAAGTAATCCAGGAACTGACGGGTGGTCGCAAACATGGCGGGCCGGCCCGGTGCTTCACGGTGCCCGACAACCCGAATCCATTCCCGCTCCAACAGTGTCCGAATAATATTGGAGCTGACACTGACACCCCGAATATCTTCAATTTCACCCCGGGTAATGGGCTGACGATAAGCCACCAGTGCCAGCGTTTCCAGCAAGGCCCGGGTATAACGGGGCGGTTTTTCATCCCACAGCCGGCTGACCCAGGGCGCCAGATTCTGGCGTACCTGAAATCGGTAACCACTGGCCACCCGTTTCAGTTCAAAGCCCCGTCCTTCACAATCATGTGACAGTTCAATCAGGGCGTCCTGCAACTCTGAAGCATCTGGCTGTTCATGTTCATCAAACATCGCCAGGAGCTGTTCCAGTGTCATCGGTTTGGACGCTGCCAGCAGAATGGCTTCAATAATCTGTTTCAGTGGCGGCCGTTCACCGTTGGGGCGCAGCCGCTCTTTCAAATCTGAAGCGTTCCGGCTTGATTCCACGCTACTCAGTTGTTCACACTCCAGCTCGGTTACATCATCAAAATCAGCTGTGACATCGACATCATCAGCGTGTTCACTGTCTATACCATACTCACTGTCCCTGTGTTCAGGATCATCCTCCACCAGCACATCATCAGCAAACAGGTCATTAGTTTCTGACAAGTCGCTGCTCTCGGATGATTCGCTTTCCAACAGCTCACTTTGTGCCTGATCATCGTCTACATAATCATCTTCTACATGATTATGTTCCGGCAGTTCACTGCTTTCCGGCAGGGCATCCTGATCAAAATCCGTTTCTGTCGTCATTCTCCGCGTGCCTTCACATGAATGGGGCCATAAGCCTCGCTCTGTACCAGCTCAACCAGAGATTCCTTGATCAATTCCATAATGGCCAGAAAGGTTACGACAACGCCTAGCCGGCCTTCTTCAACTCGAAACAGGGTTACAAACGGGGTAAAGCGCTCAGTGGTCAACTGACTCAGCACCTCTGCCATCCGCTCCCGGGTGGACAGAGCTTCCTGCTCGACCTGGTGATGCTCGAACATATCAGCCCGACGCAATACCTCGGACAATGCATGCAGCATTTCTTTCAGGTCGACATCCGGATAGACGGTTCGGGCTTCGATCTCCGGCGGATGTACATCCGCCTGATGAATTTCCCGTCCCATTCGCGGCAGGCTGTCCAGGTCTTCGGCCGCCTGTTTGAACTGTTCGTATTCCTGCAGTCGCCGGATCAGTTCGGCGCGTGGATCTTCCTCTTCCTCTTCGACACTTTCCGGTCGTGGCAACAGCATTCGTGACTTGATTTCAGCCAGGGTTGCAGCCATCAACAGGTATTCTGCTGCCAGCTCGAACTGGTTGGACTTCATCAGTTCGATATAGCCCATATACTGCCGGGTGATCTCTGCCACATGGATATCCAGAATATCCATGTTGTTGCGCTTGATCAGATACAGCAGCAGGTCCAGCGGCCCTTCAAAGGCATCCAGAAATATTTCCAGCGCATCGGGGGGAATATAAAGATCCTGCGGCAGCTCACTGACGGTTTCACCACGCACCAGTGCCAGTGCAAGCTCGCCCTGGTCACGCATTTGCTGCAGGCGATGCGGGTGATCACCAGACTGTTCATCGACAGCCTGCTCATCGCCAGCCGGCAACTCGTCTCCGGTTTGCGGATGACCTTCCATGTCTGTCTTCTCTTCCACTTCAGCGGTCTCAGCGTCCATGCCAGTCCTCAGCGGTAGTCCAGACCCATGGCCTCGCGCACATCCCTGAGCGTGTCGCGGGCTTCATCCCGGGCTTTTTCAGTGCCTTCGGTCATAATGTTGCGCACAACATCGGGTGTATCTTCCAGCTCCCGGGCCTTGATCCGCAGCGGAGTCAGTTCTTCCACCACGGCTTCAATGACCGGTTGTTTGCAATCGATGCAACCAATCCCTGCGCTCTTGCAACCATCCTTTACCCATGCACAACGGGCATCATCGGAGTACACCTGATGCAGCTGCCACACCGGACAGTTGTCCGGGTTGCCGGGATCGTTTCGCCGAATACGCGCCGGATCGGTTGGCATCCGTCGTATTTTTGTGGCGATGGTATCCGGCTCATCACGCAGCTCTATTGTATTAGCATAGGACTTGGACATCTTCTGTCCATCCAGACCCGGCATTTTTGATTCAGTTGTCAGCAGTGCCTGCGGTTCTGTCAGGATAACCTTGCCGGTACCTTCAAGATAACCTAACAGTCGCTCCTGATCACCCAGAGTAATATTCTGCTGTGCTTTCAACAGAGCCTGAGCCCGTTCCAGCGCTTCATCATCACCCTGCTCAACATAGGCACGACGAAACTGGCGATAAAGCTTCGCGGTTTTTTTGCCCATCTTGTCAATGGCGGTTTCGGCATTCATTTCAAAGCCAGGTTCACGACCATAGAGGTGATTAAACCGGCGGGCAATTTCCCGGGTAATTTCAATATGGGCTTCCTGATCGGCTCCGACCGGTACCCGTCCGGCACGGTAGGCTAGAATGTCCGCACTTTGCAGCAGCGGATAACCCAGAAAGCCATAAGTTGAAAGATCTTTCTCTTTCAACTTTTCCTGTTGATCCTTATAGGTCGGAACCCGTTCCAGCCAGGATAACGGTGTCATCATCGACAGCAGCAGATGCAACTCTGCATGCTCCGGTACCCGTGACTGCAGAAACAGGGTGGACGCGCCCGGGTTAACACCAGCCGCCAGCCAGTCAATCACCATGTCCCAGACACTGTCTTCAATCACCACCGGATCATCATAATGTGTGGTGAGCGCATGCCAGTCTGCTACGAAGAAAAAACATTCATACTCATGCTGGAGCTGAATCCAGTTTTTCAGTACTCCGTGATAATGGCCAAGGTGCAGACGTCCGGTTGGTCGCATACCGGACAATACCCTCGATTCGGGTTCAACAGCGCCCAATTTGTTCTCCTGCTACAACCCGGCGCCAACTGAAATTCAAAGTTGAACAGCTGCACCGGTGGTATATTACGTTAAGGCTTCCAGAGTACGACAGTTGGTGCGACAAGAAAAGCCGGAGAAACCGTTCCGGTCTGCTATTAATAAATAACTTTTCACTTTAAGCGGATTAGCATTCAATGCAGAAGTTTATGCGCCGGCAGGATATTCGCATTAGCGGCCGCCGGGTCGCTACCTATCATGCCGGCTCGGGTGATAATGTTTTATTGATGATTCATGGCGGGCCGGGCTGTTCAAGCCACTATCTGCACAGGGGACATTACCGGCTGACTGAACAGGGATTCCGGCTGATAACCTGGGACCAGATGGGAGGAGGTAATTCCGAATCACCTGTCGATCCCTATCCATGGCGAATGGAGCGGTTTGTCTCTGAAGTGGAATCCATCCGCCTCGCTCTGGAACTGGAAGACTTCCAGATACTGGGACACTCCTGGGGTGGTATCCTCGGGTTGGAATACATTCTGACCTACCCCAATATTGCCCGGTCATTTATCGCCGCTAACACCAGCTTTGACATGACTCGCTCCTGTCAGAGCTTTGAACGCTGCCGGGCAGCACTGGGGCGAGAAACCTGTCGAATGATGGCGTTGCGGGAAGCAGAAAACAGCACGGATCATCCGGAATATCAGGCAGCCCTGACACTGCTGCAATATCGCCACAGCCTACGACTGGATGAGTGGCCGGAAGAGTTTCGACACTGTCTCAACAAATACAATCAAAATATCAAGGCTTCAGTATTTGGCTCCCGCAACTACCGCCCATCCGGCTGGCTCCGGCATTACAACCGAATGGACAAACTGGACCGGATCAGAATACCGGTACTGTTGATTGCCGGTGAATATGATTTCCTTGAAGCCGACTGGGCTGACCTGGCTGCCGAGCAAATGCCCAGTGCTACCGTAAAAGCCTTCCGAGGCTGCTCTCACTCACCTTTCCTTGAAGCCCCTCAAGCCTATCTTGAGACTGTGGGTAATTTTCTTAAACAGCAGATATAAATCAGGCCTGGGGGCTGGCCACCTCCACGACACCTTCTCTCCGGGGATACAGCTTCAGCGCCAGAACAAAACCCAGGGCACTGAGAGCAGCCATAATGAAGAATGTTGTTTGTAATCCTAACAGGCTGCTGCTCCAGCCTGTTAGCAGATACGTAAAGAACCAGCAGAAGTGGGACAGGGAAAAATTAGCCGCAAAGAAAGCCGGGGCATCACTTTCTGAACATGCATTTTTCACCAGAGCCGCAGCCGGTGTCTGTACCATCGACAACCCCATTCCCAGCAATGCCCACAATAAGATAAATCCATTCCAGCCCGGCAACAGGCTGCCAGCCAAAAGGCAAACAGCAATCAGGAAGCTACCCTGTAGCAACAGGGTTCGAGGCGAGAACCGTTTCATCCAGGATGGCATCAACAACGCCACCAGCATAGAACCGAAACCTGCTGCCGAAAGTCCCAATGCAGCCTGTACCTCACCACCATCAAGAATATTTCGGACATAGACCACGGTATTAACAATAATCATGGCACTACCGCTGGCAACAGCAATGTACGTCGCCAGCAGTGCCCTTAATGTCGGTGTTCGCAGATAACCGGTAATACCGAAACCGAGATTCGTCCATATACCACGACGTCGTTCCGGTGCAGCTGCCGCAGGAATAACGACAGCAAATAACAGGGCTGCAGAAACAAGAAAGGTCAGCGCATCAGCTATAAATAATTGCTGGAATGACATCACTGACAGCAGAGCTGCTGCCAGTACCGGACTGATCAGCTGCTCCAGATCATAAGCCAGCCGACTGAAAGACAATGCCCGAATATATTGCGGCTGATCCGGCAGAATCTGCGGCAGGACTGACTGATAAACCGGCGTAAATCCGGCAGAGCAGGCATTAATGACAAAGATCAGAAGATAAACCTGCCAGATAGCCGTAACAAATGGCAGGCACAACACGAGCCCGAGGCGAATAACATCCAGCGCAATCAGCCATTGCTTTCGCGGTAACTTGTGAGCGAAGGCACCAAACACCGGAGCCAGTACAACATAGGCCACCATCTTCAGTGCCAGCGCCACACCCAGTACCGAACCGGCATTATCTCCGGCCAGTTCCCACGCCAACAGCGACAAAGCCACTGTACTGAGACCGGTTCCCGCCAGCGAAACGACCTGGGCCAGAAAAAAGCAGTAATAGTTTCTGTTGTGAAGCAGAGAGGATAACGATGAGCGCATACAAGCCCCGAACCCGATGAATATCAGAGTTATTCTACGGCTCGCCACATCATCAATTAAATTGGCAGTTTTGTTAGTACCAATCAGTTTTTTCGATACACCTGTTCATTCTTTTGGCTGACGGGCCAACATTGCTTTTTGGTTGCCATATCTCTGTTTACGGTATTTAATTACACAACCGTATAAATAAATGTGAGTACCTGAAAATGACACCCGTTGCCAGCCGGGGCCGTCCTGTCGACCCCGCAAAGCAGAAAGAGCAAAAGCAGAAGCTGATTCAGGTGACACTGACCCTGATGAATGAAAAGAGCTACCGGGATATTACGATCAGGGAGCTGGCAGCAGCTGCCGGAATTAATCCGGCAATGGTTCGCTACTACTTTGGCAACAAGGAAGCGCTGGTGCTGGAAAGCTTCAAGACTCTGTCCTCACAGTGTTTTGAAGATGTACAAGATATTTTTGCAGGTGATAACCCGGTCAAGTCACTGATTCATTTCATGCTGCAGCTACTGACCCGGCACGCGGGACTGGCACGTATTCTCCATGATGAGATGCTGAACCGGGAATCCAGCCTCAGTGAAGCGATTATTGACGGTTTTCCCAAGCGAATGGCTACAGCACTGCCGGAACTGATTGCGGCAGAAGCCAAAAGAATCAACCCGGAAGCCCGCATCAACGCCAAATATTCTGCGTTCAACCTGATCAGCATGATTGTGATGCCCATTGTCGGCGCCCCGGTCAGACGACAGGCCTGGGGCATTACAGATGCAGAAATTGCCAGCCCGGAATGGGCAGAACACATCTATCACCAGTTTATGTATGGCCTGACAGGAAAGCCGGTCGATGTCTGAATATCTGTCTAAAAAATGGCTGCTGCCGGGTATTGCTGCGGCCGGATTATTAATCGCCATTCTGTTCGTTAAACTGCAACCCTCGATGGTGCATACGGCACAGCAACAACCTGCAGTCCCCGTCAGTACCATCAAGGTTACCAGTCATATGATCAGGCCTGCCATTACCGGTTTCGGGGTCGTTGCACCCGACCTGAAACTACAGGCCAAGGCCGAAGTCAGCGGCCGTATTACCTATATACACCCCGGCCTGAAGAAAGGGGAGATTATTCCGCAGGGCACGCTGGTCCTGACCATTGATGACCAGGATTACCGGCTGGCACTGGAACAGTCCCGTTCAGACCTGCTGGCAGCACAGGCTGCACTAAAAGAGCTGGAGCTCAATGTTGAAAACAACAAGCTCGAACTCAAACTGGCCAACGAAAAACTGAAAGTGCGGGAAGATGAACTGAAGCGGTTTCAGAAACTGAAAAACAGTGGCTCGGTATCCCAGTCCAGGCTGGATCAGGAAAAACAGACACTGTTACAACAACGTCAGGAAGTACAGCAACTGGAAAACCAGCGATCCACCCTGCCCTCGGATATTGCAGTCCAGAAAACCAAAATTGATATTGCCAGATCCCGGGTTGAGCAAAGTCAGCGAGACCTGGACCGAACCCTCATCAAACTACCTTTCGATGCCCGCATCGCCACCGTCAGTGTTGAAAAAGAACAGTATGTTGCCAAGGGTAATCCGGTATTTGATGCGGTCGGGATCACCAAAGTCACAATCAACGCGCAGTTTCCCATTGACCAGTTTCGCTAT
Organism: Spongorhabdus nitratireducens; assembly: GCA_947387575.1. GTDB lineage: Bacteria > Pseudomonadota > Gammaproteobacteria > Pseudomonadales > Endozoicomonadaceae > CANDOC01. The sequence goes on along the minus strand of CANDOC010000005.1, from coordinate 104,983 downwards.
TTCAGCTCGGGTATCGATCGCAGCAAAATAAACACGCAGGACTGGGCCGGTTTTCCCGGCATGAGCCGTTTACTGACAGACCTGGGCCTTACCGCAAAAGTTGAACTGGCCGGCAGCTCATTCAAGCCCTGGCAGGCCAAAGTCGAGCGTTTTAGCGATAGTCTTGATCTGCAAAGCAGAACCGTGGGTGTGATCGTATCGGTAACAGGCAGTTATCAGCAAGCCGAACCGGGTATTCGGCCACCCTTGCTCGAAGGTATGTACATGCAGGTTACCCTGCAGGGTAAAGCCCAGGAGTATCTGGCATTGCCCCGGTTTGCACTGCATGGCGAGGAAGTATTCAGACTGGCTGAAAACAATACCTTGCAACGGATAGCACTTGATGACCTGCAGCTTCAGGGTGAGCTGGCACTACTGAAGCAGCCCGCAACAAGCGGACTGGTAGAAGACGACAGCGTTATTGTATCTGATGTTTTCCCTGCCATTAACGGTATGAAAACCAGTCCGCGATCTGATAACGCTGTATCCAGTCAGCTACAGCAGTGGGTGGAGGCGGCGCAATGATCCGTTTTTTTGCTGCCCACCCGACAGCGGCCAATCTGGTCATGATCCTGTTTCTGGTGTTGGGTATTATCAGCCTGCCTGATATCAAGCGAGAGACTTTTCCCGATATCAAAAATTATACCGTGGAAATCAAGGTTCCCTACCCCGGTGCTGCACCGCTGGATGTAGAGCAGAGTATCTGTCTGCCGCTTGAAGATGCACTGGACGGGATCAGTTTTATTGAAGAAAAAACCTGTACTGCCCGTCAGAACCTCGGTCTGATGAAAGTAAAAATGCTGGAGCACGGAGACTTCAGCAAATTTATGACCGATGTCAAAACCGCCGTGGACGGAATCAGCGATTTTCCTGATCAGGCCGAATTGGCGACGGTGACCGAAACCGATCGCACCCAGGACGTGATCTCTATTGCGTTGGCAGCCGACATTCCCAAACCGGAACTCAAGCAACTTGCCGAACAGCTGAAACAGAAACTGTTACTGCATCCGATGATTCCATTGGTAGAAGTTCAAGGCTTTTCGGATCATCAATTATTGATTGAGGTTCCAGACTACAGTTTGCGCCGTTACGGTCTCAGCCTGCAGTCACTGGCCAGCCTGATAAAAAAGCAGGATCTGGACCTGCCTCTTGGCACCATTGAAACCACTGACCGGGAAATCCAGCTTCGCTTCAAGGATGAACGACGCAGTCCAGCCGAACTGGCTGAACTGGTGATTCTCACCGGCGAACAGGGCAATGATGTCCGGCTGGGTGACATTGCCATCATCCGTGATACATTCGAGCTGGCCGAGGACCGGATTGATTTTAATGGTAAACCGACAGCGTTACTGAAGATAAAGAAAAACACCATTGACGACAGTCTTGATGTACTGACAGCGGTTGAGTCAGCTGTTGCCAAACTTCAAACAGAATTACCACAAGGTATCACTCTGGAGCTCACTCAGGATGCAACCAGCATTGTCCGGGATCGTATCGGCATGCTGGTAACCAATGCCTGGCAGGGCCTGTTGCTGGTATTTGCTGTAATGTGGCTGTTCTTTACTATCCGCTATGCGTTCTGGGTCGTCATGGGCTTACCGGTTGCCTTTCTGGCCGGAGCCTTTGTTCTCGGATATCTCGGTATCACAATCAATATGCTTTCACTGGTGGCACTGCTGCTGGCACTGGGCATTTTGATGGATGATGCGATTGTGATTGCCGAATCCATTGCCAGTCAGATCCGGCGCGGACGTTCACCCCTTCAGGCAGCTATTGAAGGCACTCAGACCGTAGCACGGGGCATTATATCTTCGTTTGCCACCACGCTGTGTATCTTTGTCGGACTGATCTTTCTCGAAGGCAACCTCGGCCAGATATTAAAAGTTATTCCTATCGTACTGATTGCTGTTATTACAGTGTCGCTTGTAGAAGCCTTTCTTATTCTTCCCAGCCACCTGTACCACTCGCTCAGCCATGCTCATGAAAAGGAGATGAAACCGTTCCGGCGCAAATTTGAACACCGGTTTGAATTGCTTCGGCAGCACGTTTCTTCTTACGTTGAAGTGCTGGTGCAGTATCGATACGCTTTTATTGGTGGTGTATTTGCCCTGTTCTTTCTCTCTGTCAGTCTGCTTGCTTCCGGCTTTCTCAAATTCTCGGCTTTTCCCACTATTGAAGGAGACCAGGTTGAAGCGCGCATTCTGATGCCTAGTGGCACCCCGCTGAATCAAACAGAAACCGTTGTTAACCAGCTGTTAGTTGCGCTGAAACAGTCCGAGCAGGAGCTGGCTCAAAGTGAGAGCAAGCCTCTGGTCAAGGCCATTACCGTAAGTTATAACCAGAACGCTGATGTTACTGAAGCCGGGCCTCATCTTGCGACAATCGCCGTTGATCTGCTAACTGCAGAATCCCGAAATACACGACTGCAGGATCTGATCAACCTGTGGCGGGAAAACTCCGGTACAATTCCACAGGCACAGGCAATTTCTTTCAAGGAGCCGGTTATTGGCCCCAGCGGCCGGCCGATTCAGATCCGGCTTTCCGGTAATGATTTTGAGCAGCTGTCTGCAGCCGCTTTTGAACTACAGCACTGGCTCAGTGGTTACCCGGGAGTCAGTAACCTGGTCAACGACTTACGCCCGGGTCGCCCGGAGTTTTCATTACAATTGAAACCCGGCGCTCTGAATCTGGGTATTGATGCCGAAACCATCGCCAATCAGACCCGTGCCGCTTTTCAGGGAACAAAAGTACTGGAAACCTATATTGATCAGGAAACTTATGAGATCACTGTAAAGCTGGCACCTGAGTCTCGCGATGGTTTCAGTGACTTTGATACCTTTCCGATTATTCACCCCGGGACAGGCGCACAGATTCCACTCTCTACTGTGGCATCAATTGATCAGACCCGCGGCTATTCCAGTATTAACCGGGTTAATAATCTACGAACGGTCACGGTTTATGGTGATATTGATACCCGGGTCAACAACACTGCTGCAGTGATAAAGGATGTACAGCAACGCTGGTTGCAGTCATTCACCGAGAAACACCCGGATATTACTGTCAGCTTTGAAGGCGAAATCAAAAATGCAGGTACAACCCAGAAGTCCATGTTAAAAGCCTTCGTGCTCGGACTGGTTGGTGTTTTCCTGCTGCTTTCATTTCAGTTCAAAAGCTATATCGAACCGGTTATCGTGATGGCTGCCATCCCGCTGGCACTGATCGGGGTAATCTGGGGACATGTGATTATGGGGCTGAGTTTTACCATGCCATCCATGCTTGGATTTGTATCACTGGCAGGTATTGTGGTGAACGACTCGATACTGCTGGTTGAATTTATCAAACGCCGGATTGGTGAAGGCCTGTCTGTACATGATGCCGCAATCAAAGCCAGCTATGACCGTTTCAGAGCCGTTTTTCTGACCTCTGTTACCACCATTGCCGGTATGACTCCACTGTTGTTTGAATCCAGCCTTCAGGCTCAGGTGCTAATTCCGCTGGCAACCAGTATTGTGTTTGGTATTGCCACCTCGACCCTGTTGGTTATTTTTGTGATTCCCTGCCTGTACAGCATTCTGGAAGATTTCGGGTTTGCCCGATACAGCACGCCGTCAACAGAGCCTGTTGCCTGATCTAACTATTTCAAAATTTTCAGGGTCTTCAGAATCATTGCTGCTCTGCAGAGCAGCAATGATTCTGGCAATTACTCAGGCCCTCCGCTTCTGGAAAGCGTGTTTGCCAAGACTCATAAACATCTGTGCTACAACAACCCAGGCCGACAGATTAGCCTGCGGCAGTTTCTTGCTGCCTATGCGCTGCAACTGTGCTTCAAACCAGGTAATATCCAGCATCGCCATTCGATCCAGCGCCTTGACTCCAGTAGATGGCCGATTGAATGCAATGCGGTAGTTGCTATCGGCAATTGCCTTATTAGGCAGATCAGGCTGCAGCGCCATCGGCCGGGCAACACCGATCATATCGGTTGCACCTGACTGCAAGGCAGCTGTCATGGCTTCAGAAGAACGGAAACCGCCTGTAACTACCAGTGTCGTTTTAATCTGCTGGCGGACTTTTTCTGCATATTCCAGAAAGTAGGCTTCCCGACGACGAGTGCTTTCCCGAACATTAGCACCCATCATACTGGGTGATTCATAGGTGCCACCGGAAATTTCAATCAAATCGATGCCGGCTTCATCCAGTGCCCGAACCACAGCCATTGACTCATCCTCGGTAAAACCGTCTTTCATAAAGTCCGCCGAGTTCAGCTTGATGCCTACCGGGAAATCCTGCCCTACTTTTTCCCGAATGGCATGGTAGACCGCCAGCACAAACCGCATTCTGTTTTCAGCCGAACCACCCCACTGGTCGATTCTCTGGTTATGACGCGGGGACAAAAACTGACTGACCAGATAACCATGGGCACCGTGAATTTGGATACCACTGAACCCAGCCTCTTTTGCCAACCCTGCGGATGTCGCAAAGCGCTGGATAATGGCCTGTATTTCGGATTCGGTGAGGGCCCGGGGTGTATTGAATCCTTTTTCCAAGCCACCTGTCAGCGGGATGGCTGACGGTGCTACCGGCTCTTCGGTCAGAATAGCCGGAATCTGCTTACCCGGGTGGTTCAACTGCGCCCACAACTGGGTGTTATTTTGGGTGCCGCTTTTCGTCCACTGACGGAACAAGGCCAGATCACTTTGTTCATCCAGCACAACATTTTTCGGCTCTCCCAAAGCAGTACGATCAATCATCACATTGCCGGTGACATTCAAACCAACACCACCTGCAGCCCAGGTACCATACAATCGGGCCAGATCAGGTCTGGGATTATGCTGCTTGTCTCCCAGTTGCTCGCTCATCGCTGATTTAAAGAATCTGTTTTTTATAGTGACAGCAGAAGTCAGCTGCAGCGATGTATCCAGTTTCACGTTCTCACCCATGATTCACACCTACTCTCAATTCATTTATTAGACCGGTCGTCTTTAAATAAGACCAAAAAATACCCGGATATGCATCCGGGTGCTTAACGCGATAATCAGGGCCTGAACAGGTGATTCAGTGTCAGATCCAGAGCCCGTTTTAATGCCTCCGCAGAACCTTCAAGCTTCATCTGCAACAGGCCACCTTCCCACAAATTCCAGAACAGCTCAGTCAGTTCAGCCGCCGAAATATCCTGCCGGAATTCACCCTGCTGCTGTCCCTGCTCAATTAACACCACAAAATGGGACAACCAGGCTTGTCTCCCTTCCTGCAGCGCTTCAGTACATAGAGGATGTGTTCCTCCAACTTCTGCGGTCAAATCACCCAGAAGACATCCCTTGCGACAGTCATCCTGCTGCAGGTACTGGATAATAAAACTGTAGATATTATGTATTGTCTCTGCTGGTGAAGCCTTGCTGGCACCGATACCTGCCTCCAGCTGGGTCGTCATTCTGTCCGCGTAGTGTCGTATGACTTCGGCAACAAAATGTTCCTTGCTGGGGAAGTAATTATAAAAAGAGCCTTTGGGTACTTTCACCGCATCCAGAATCTGCTTCAATCCAGTACCGTGATAGCCCTGCTCTGACAGCAACTCTACTCCCTGCTCGAGAATGGATTGCCGACTGTGTTCACTGCGTCTTGGTCTTGCCATGGGGGAATAATATGACCGGTCGTCTTACAATGCAAGCTCTAAGAATCTCGGCTCCATGTCAGAAAACTGTCTAAGGAAAGTGACCACGTCTGCCAACCCTGGTCTTTGGCTTGCATCTGGGTGCAAAAGGTAGGCTGCCATTATAAGTAAAATACCATTTGTTGATATATTATCTAATGAGTAAAAGCAGCTTTCCGCTTTCAAATGACCTAACGAACTTGCATATAAATTATGAACACCATAAGCATGGATATTTGTTGTCACTTTCTTCTGAAGTGACCGGGAAAATTCTTTCATGTTTATATTATCAGGACCTTCCAATGCATCAGGAAGACTCCCGCAATAGAACTGATAGAAAAAGTCGATGTCTGCCATCATCCCCAAAATAATAGCCAACTGCCACATAGAAACAGAAAGAGATGCTTCATATCTTGGTTCTTCATCTTCTCCAAATATAATCTCGGGCGGTAAAAAAGTTTCAGGACAATCAATATCATTTACCTGGGTTCCTTGCGGAAAAATTGCATCAAGACAACCGATTAAAACATGACTCTGGCTTTCGGCGCTATCATCTTCAACCACATCAATCAAACTAGGAAAAAGACAAATATGAACAGCTCCATGATCTCTATTCAGGCTTAAGATACCACCCAATAGATTGTAAACATATCCCAGCAACAGCTCAGGTTTAATACCAATATATTTACTTGATTTATCCGAAGGAACTAATAAATCCATCAAACTTTTATCATATCGGGAAAAAACCTGACAAGTGGGTTCCGGATCGTTTGTGTTAAAATCTCCACCAAAAGCACAATATAGTTCAGAAAAAAAATCATAGCTCCATAATTTTCTACCCCACTCACACTCTCGTTGAAATGAAACCCATTCTCTAGAGTCTCGAGTAATAACCGATGCATCATACACAACAATAGGCCAGAGGAGCTCATTATAGATAACATCACCCTCCAGAGTCACAATACTTCCATCCCTTCCACTTTCTGGGATAGAGCCATTTCTTAATTCAGCTAGAATCACCTCAACCAGTTCTCTTGTTTGAGTATTAGTGTCATAGGTTAAGGAGTTTCTTTCAACCCTATAAGAAATTTCTGCTATCGAAGATGAGTATGTTTGTCCAACTCTTCGTTCAGGTCTATTTCTCCTACAACAACTCAAAAATGGGCCTGCAATAAGACTATCCGGCGCGAAATTAAAATAACGAAGATCAGGAAAAGAATTATTCTCTAGCACATGCGACAGCATTTCATATTCTAAAAATGCTGAGCTTTCAACACATGAAAAATAATCCTTAATTTGTTCTAAAGGTGTAAAACTATCAGAAGTTTTATTTTTATGTAGACCTGCAGAGACGGTAACAGCAAAGAAAAGGCATAAAACAAGTATTCCCCCTGATTTATACATTAATTCTCTCCGCAATTAGTGAACTTATGATTTAGCATCCTAGATCAAGTGCGGAATTAATAAATAAATACCATAAAAAAACCACATCCTGATTCAAGTCAGGATGTGGTTTTTCAAATTTACAGTACTTTGGTTACTCTAGTGTTCAGGAAGTACTGATCCGATTCTCAATCAAATGATCAACCACACTCGGGTCAGCCAAGGTTGAGGTATCTCCCAGACTGTCACACTCATTAGCAGCAATCTTGCGCAGAATCCGGCGCATGATCTTGCCCGAACGGGTCTTGGGCAGATCCGGTACCAGCTGGATAATATCCGGCGTAGCAATCGGACCGATTTCCTTGCGAACCCAGGCTTTCAGGTCAGCAACCAGAGTGTCATAGCACTCGACATAATGGTACAGGGAAGCATACACATAGATGCCCTGCCCCTTGATATCGTGCGGATAACCAACCACTGCTGCTTCAGCAATACTGGTATGAGCAACCAGTGCAGATTCGATCTCTGCGGTACCCATTCGGTGACCAGATACGTTGAGGACGTCATCCACCCGGCCGGTAATCCAGTAGTAACCGTCTTCATCACGACGAGCGCCATCACCAGTAGTGTAAACACCATCAAAAGTAGAGAAGTAGGTCTGGATAAAGCGGTCATGGTCACCGAAAACAGTCCGTGCCTGACCGGGCCAGCTGTCCTTGATAATCAGGTTGCCATCGACTGCACCTTCCAGCTCATTACCCTCACCATCTACCAGTGCTGGCTGTACACCAAAGAACGGACGGGTTGCAGAACCAGGTTTCAGATCGGTCGCACCCGGCAGCGGAGTAATCATCGCTGCACCGGTTTCAGTCTGCCACCAGGTATCAACAACCGGGCAGGACTGGTTACCAATATGCTTGTAGTACCAGTGCCAGGCTTCCGGGTTAATCGGCTCACCGACAGAACCCAGCAGGCGCAGGCTGCTACGGTGGGTTCCCTTAACAGATTCTTCACCATCTGCCATCAGGGCCCGGATTGCAGTCGGAGCAATATACAGAATATTAACGTGGTGCTTGTCGACAATCTGGCTCAGGCGGTTCTTGGTCGGATACTGGGGAATACCCTCATGCATCACCATGGTTGCACCGTTCAGCAGCGGACCATAGGTGACATAAGAGTGACCGGTAATCCAACCGATATCAGCGTTACACCAATACACATCACCCGGCTTGTAGTCAAAGACATATTCATGAGTCATTGACGCATAAACCAGATAACCACCAGTAGTATGCAGTACGCCTTTAGGCTTGCCGGTAGAACCAGAGGTATAAAGAATAAACAGCGGATCTTCCGCATTCATCACTTCAGGTTCGCAGACCGCAGAAGACTGTTCAGACAGTTCACTCCAGTCCACATCGCGGGCATCGTTCCAGGCAATATCAGCCTTGGTATGACGGAACACGACCACCTTCTTGATGGTGTTAACGTCCGGATTTTCCAGCGCCAGATCAACATTGGCCTTCAGTGGCACAGATTTACCACCTCGACGACCTTCATCAGCAGTCAGTACCACCTTGGCGTTAGAGTCAATAATCCGACCAGAAAGGGCTTCGGGTGAGAAACCGCCGAAAACAACGGAATGAATAGCACCGATCCGGCTACAGGCCAGCATGGCTACCGTTGATTCGACGATCATCGGCATGTAGATCGCAACCACATCGCCTTTCTTCACGCCCAGGCTTTTCAGACCATTGGCCATGCGGTTGACCATTTCGTGCAGTTCACGATAGGACACTTTGCGCTCTGCACCCGGCTCGTCCGGTTCCCAGATAATGGCGGTCTGATCGCCCATTTTTTCCAGGTGACGATCCAGGCAGTTGTACGACGCATTCAATTCACCGTCGTAAAACCATTTGATATGCAGATCTTCTTTGGCGAAGGAGACATCCTTCACTTGGGTAAAAGGTTTGAACCAATCAAGACGTTGAGCCTGTTCACTCCAGAATCCTTCAGGATCTTCGACAGACTGCTGGTACATGGCAAGATAGCGGTCATTATCCGCAAGAGTTGACGACTTCACCTCCGGCTGTACCGGATAAACAGTTACTTCCGTCATGTTGTCCCTCTTTGTTTTTCTTATTCTTGTATCGCTTGTTTTTATTTTTAATATGAGAATGCAGCTCTATCAGGCTCTGTGGCACTGTTTATTTTTCGGTGTGAGCTGCATTTTCTGCTCACGGCTACTTGTTCCGCTCACGGCTGCTTGGTGCGATATCAATTCGCTGGCTGATGCAACTGCCATGTAAAGTGGGGGGCAATGCTACCAGCGCGAATTCTGTACTGCTTTTCCCAGATGGCTTGCAGAGTATCAGTAGTTTCCGCAGCAATCCAGAGTAAATATCACATTAGTTACATAATTATATACTTACGGCCGGGTATAACTTTGCCATCCAGATTCGTGACGACTTCAGTTCAAGGGCACCGGAAGCGGTTAAACAGAGGCCGTAAATGCCCTTTCTTCTTATCTGGACAATATCCAGAATTGCCCGCCCTTTTAATCATTAAAGAGATGATACTGATATGGCACGAGAGGCTGATTCCAGACTGTATGCCGTTGCCGAATACCTTGATGACCTGAGTTCAAGAACAGGTAAGCCCAAGACCGGAGGTCATGGAGAAGTTGGCTATACAACAATTATTAAAACAGCGTTTGGCACCAGAGGTTGTGCTGTAAGAATGCATCACTGGGTTGATGACCGGTTAACGATTAATCTTGGCGTTACACCTACCTGCCCTGACTCAGCGTCCGTTGATCGTTCTCTCGACTACCTGACCGAGCTGTTTGGGGCCTGCATCCAGCCTCCTGTCAAAGAGCCTCGGCTGGACGGGCAGTATTACCATATTGATGTGGCCAGATTTAATATCGATGAAATTCTGGATATGGTGAAAAGAATTCAGCAGAAGTTTGGTTGCTAAGAGCCAGCCTGCCCGAATGGCCGCCTGATAAATAAGGCGGCCGACATCAGCAACAATATTCGCTTCCTGATAACTATCAGTAGGCAAACGGCTCTACATCGCCTACACCTTCACGGATCACTTCCGGTACGGCGTCCGTCAGGCTGATCACAGTGGTCGGATCCAGTCCGCAATAACCACCATCAATAATCAGATCCAGCTGCTTCTCCAGCCGCCAGCGAATATCTTCACAGTCATTCATTGGTTCTTCTTCACCCGGCAAAATCAGGGAAGTACTCATTAAAGGCTCGCCCAGCTCAGCCAGCAGTGCCTGGGTAATGGCATGATCCGGAACCCGAAGACCAATGGTACGGCGCTTGGGATGCATCAAGCGACGAGGGACTTCTGTGGTGGCATTCAGGATAAAGGTGTAAGCACCCGGAGTATGTGCTTTCAACAGGCGATAGAGAGAGTTATCCACCTTGGCATAAGTCGCCAGTTCGGACAGATCACGGCAGATAAGTGAGAAGTTATGTTTATCACCCAATTGGCGTATCTGGCGAATCCGGTCCAGTGCTTTCTTCTCACCCATACAGCAACCAAGGGCATAGGCAGAGTCGGTTGGGTATGCAATAACACCGCCCTTTCGCAGAATTTCTACCGCATGCCGGATCAGCCGAGGCTGAGGTGTATCCGGATGCATTCTGAACAGCTGACTCATCCCTTTGGTTCTCCCCTTTGACGCACCACTTTGGCACCCGGGTCTTCACCAATCTAACCACGAGCAATAACAGGCGCCTGTTTGCTGACATGAAAACAGGTAACGTTTTCATGGTCATTCCGGTCCGGATTATGTCCGGGTCAATGCCGCGCGATTATACGGAGACAAACAACAACCGCAATCCCTGTAATTAATCATGACGACAACCCGCAAGCACAGAGCAAGAAACAAAAACCTCAAACGCAATTGATAATAATTATCATTTAAGTATTATTGCCGAGCCAATAATACTCACAAAGACGTAGTTCACCATGACCATACCAGCAAAGTTTCGTATATCACTCCTGTCAGCTGCTGTTATCACCCTGCAATCCCATGCAGCTACAGACCCGACTGAACTGAGTCCGGTTGTTGTAACAGCCAAGGCTCCGGTTTCTGCCGAAGACTTTGCCGGTACTGTCAGTGTTGTTACTGCGGAAGATATTGAGTTGAGTGGAGCCACCAATCTGCTGGAAGCTATTGAATCCCTGCCAGGCCTTTCCACCAGCCGGGTAGGCTCAGGCCGTGAAGGGATCAGAATACGTGGCATGCAAACTGATCACACCCTGATTTTGGTGGATGGCAAAAGAATCAGTGACACCGATGCCACAGTGCCGTTTTCAAATTTCCAGTATAACTGGGTACCTGTCGGCATGATTGACCGCATCGAAGTTATTCGCGGGCCGATGTCCAATCTTTACGGCTCTTCCGCTATCGGCGGTGTTATCAACATCATTACTAAAGGTGCGGGAAAAGAGTGGAAGCAGTCAGCCCGTGCCGAAGCATCAAAAATACACTCTGCAGATGGTGGTGACGAATATGCGGTCAGCTATAGTGCACGTGGCCCGCTATCTGACAAAGCAGATTTGAAGTTTTCCATTGAGCACCGGAAATCAGATCCATTCCAGAAAGAATTCAATGTTAACGGCAACCAGCTGAAATCTGCGGAACAGGGTAAAAAGCTGACCAATATTCTGGCCGAAACCGGTATCAATCTGCCCAATAACGATCTGCTGACACTGGGTATTATTTATGGAAAGGAAGAAAGGGAAGATCACCCATCAACCCCCTACTACGATATCAAACGTCATCAGGTAAGTGTCGGATACGAAACATCACTGGCCGGTTTCGATGTCAAGGCACTGGCTTATCAGAGTCAGTCCAAAAACAAGAACATATCCGGCGGCTATAACCGGAATATCACCGAGAATATGGCAACTCTGGATATTACCGGAAATCTGACTGATAACCAGATTCTCAGTGCCGGAGCCGAGTACTCTACAGAAGAGTCCGAACGTACTGATATTTCCTTCAAGGATAAGTTCACTAATCTGTCAGCTTTTGCAGAAGACCGTATTGCCCTGACTGATTCCCTGACATTTACAGCGGGTGCCCGCTACGATGATCACAAGCAGTACGGCAGCAAGTTCAGTCCAAAGGCTTATCTGAATTATGCATTCAATGATGCCATCGGATTCAAACTCGGGTATGGACAGGGGTTCAAGTCACCTTCCGTCAACGAAGGCTCAGAGAACTATATCTACACCAATAAAAGCGCCGGCTATCAGATTATCGGTAACGGCAACCTGAAGCCTGAAACCAGCAAAACATTTGAAGCCGGATTATCCATTCATACCGGTGATCTGAACTTTTCCACCACCCTGTTTTACAATGATGTGGAAAATCTGATTACAACTAAATCACTGGGCTTTGATCCGGCTCAGGGAGTAGTCCGGTTACAGTACACCAACGTCAATAACGCCAAAATCAAGGGTATTGAGACCACAGCAGGCTATCGGGTAAATGAAGCAATCCAGCTCGATTTCAGCCACACCTACCTTGATCCGAAAGACAAGGATACTGACGAGCGACTGGAAAAACGCTCTGATCACGAAGTATCTGCTGCAGTTACTTACAAGATGGCAGCTCTCGGCCTGAAGACCAAACTCGACTGGCAGTATATCGGCTCTCAATATGAGACCCGTTCAGTGCGTGGCCCGAATGCCCGATCCATAAAGGCCAAGATCCCCGGTTACGACCTGTTTAACCTGTCATTCCACAAGCGGTTTAACGACAACGTATCAGTCAACTTCGGGGTTAAAAACATGTTTGACGTGTACCCGGCAGAGAAAGACAAGAATAGCATTGCCGGAACGTATTCAGATACCGGTAGGGAACTGTTTGCAAACGTCACTGTAGATTTCTGATTATTGACCTGAAGGGGGAAGCCTTAACCAGGCTTCTCCTGACACTTGCTAATCCGTTGGAGATGAAGACACCATGCGTCTGATTACTTTCCTGTTCACTGTATTATTTTCCCTGACAACTGTCGCAGCAGATGGAAAACAGATAGAGGTCAGGGTACAACTGGCAGAATCGCTGCAGGCCAGTATGGATCCATCATGGCCAGTCTATGTCTATGCATCCCACCCGGGTAATAAAATACCATTGACTTCAGCTCAGCTAACCGTAGCCGATCTTCCTGATACTATTCTGTTGACTGAAGATATGTATATTCTACCGAACCTGACCCTTGCAGGGACTGACCGTGTTCGAGTGACAGCCAAAATTTCCAGCTCTGGAGATCCTCACAAGACCAGTGAGCTCGACAAGGTTGGCAAGACAGAAGCCTTTGACCTGTCAGAAGGACAGCAGGTAAAAACTACCGTTTTGATTAATCAGTCAGCACTGGAAAATTGATCCGCTCCTCTGATGTCAGAGTAGATAAAATACCCTCACCAGTAACAGATTGCTTTCAACCACAGCCTGCGTCCGGGTTCATTCACCCGGACCGCATCCGGGCTGAACGGATCTCTGGAAATACTGCTGATATGCCGCGCCCAGGTTTTATCGAACAGGTTTTCAAGGCCCGCCTGCAAAGCAAGTGACGGAGTTACTTTATATTCACTACTGAAATTCACCACACCATATCCAGGTGTTTCACTAGCATCCAGACCACTGGTTTTGTCTATTTTTGTTTGCCGCCTTGCCAACCACCAGTCCACACTGCAACGCAGCCCTTGATATAGATAATCCGCTCCCAATGTAAGTGTCAGTGGAGGTATCTGGGCCAGATCATGATGATTTGAGGTGTCCCGCCCCTTAACCCAGCTACAACCCGCACGATAATTCCAGGAATCACTGTAAGCAAACCTGCCACCAAGATCTGCTCCCCAGAGTCTGGCCCGAGTATTTTGATAGCGGGTCACACCCTGGTGCTGATAGCGCTCGATATAATTCGATACATCATCGCACCAAATGGTCCCCAGCCATTCCAGCTTTTGCTGTTGGTGTAACAATTCCATACTGTATTGCTGATGGGTTTCCGGTTTCAGCCCGGGATTCCCCACCCAGCTGCCACTACCACTGCAACATCCACCGAATGATGCAATATAACTCTCAGTAGCATCCGGACTACGACGGGTACGTGCGGTTTGAACAGACAAGGTGTCCTGCGAACTTAACTCACAACTCCAGCCCAATAGCAGACTGATATTATTATCATGCCGCGACAGTCTGCCGGAACCACTGTATTGATTGTAAAGGCGTTGAGGGTTGGCACGCTTTAATTCAGGTTTTACCGCGTTCCGGGCTCGGGTTTCGACATAGTCATAGCGCAACCCGGCTTTAAAACTGTTGCGGGCATCAATGTCATAATCCAGTTCGCTAAACAATCCAGCCTGCTGTATTTCAATATCCGGCCACAACATCGACACCAGACGATTATTAATAACGCCTTGTTTATCCACTTTCCAACGACTGGCATCCTGCTCAGTCCTTAGCCAATCGACACCACACGTTATGACAGCAGCATCATGATTAAACAAACCGGTAGCTCGGAAGCCTGTCGTTGTTGCTGTTGATGGTGCACGCACACCATAGCGACTGCCAGGCTTTCGATCTCGCAGGGTGTAATCATCCATTAAATGCCTGACTGCAGTTTGCCAGAAATTAACCTCCACACTGTCAAAACACCCTGCCGTTCCCTGCCACATCAATCGCCAGGATTCACTGTCGCCATAGGGTGCATCCATACCATTACCGGCATACAGCAGGTTTTTATCATTTACAGTTTCGATATTCAGCTCCAGTCTTGAACCACCAGCCAGTGGCAGTGCAAACAGCAATCCTCCGGAACTTCCTTTCCATGCGGCACTGACCATATTGCCATTGCCATCATGGTAGTTACCCTGATCCGTAGTTTCTGCATAAAGCCGTAACTGGCCAGTCAGCGATTCAAATCTGCAGTCGGCTTCACTATGCCAGCTGTCACGGTTGCTTTTATAGGCTGTCGATATCCGTCCGGAAGTGCCTGAGTCAGAAAAATGCCTGCGATCACGTTCAAAAAGAACAATGCCTCCGGAAGGTGAGGCACCATACTGCAGTGTTGATATACCTTGCAGCACGGTTACCCGGTCATATCCGGCAGGACTGAACTGCCCTGCCGGCGGATCCATTCTTGAAGGGCAGGCACCTGCCGCACGGGTACCATCAGTCAGAATGCTGATTCGGGATTGCTGCTGACCTCGAATGATCGGTTCAAATCCTCGCCCGCCCTTGCGACCCGACTCCAGTCCCTGCACATTATTCAGGGCTTCTCCCATGTCTGCAGCACTATTGAGGTTGAGACCTTCCAGTGACAGATTTTGCCCGGCAGTTAATGGTTCGGCCGGTGCGTTAATTTCAATCACGATTTCATTCAAGCCATCATCAGATCCGGCAAAGCTCAGACCTGGCAATCCGGCAACCAACATAACGAGAAATCTTGCCCGCACATTCACTGTACCCATAGCGCATTCCTGCCGCAGTATTTTTCTTTTGATCCGGCCGCTACCGGATAACTTTGGCTGCAAGTCTAGTCCACGAAACCGACCATTCAGCGGAAAAATTACCCAATCCATCGGGTCAACAACCCCTTGCAGAAAAATCACTTCCTAGAATCGGAAGTCCGGCTGCAAAAGATGGAGACCGCATTGAACTCTCTTATACGACTGCGCTTGATTACCTCATTGAGCTCAACCCTGGAGTTTTTTGATTTCACCCTGTTGATCTTTCTCGCTCCTGTACTGGCCCGCAACTTCTTTCCCGATCAGTCGGGGCTGGATCAGATCATGCCGGTATTGATGCTGTTCTTCGCTGGTTATCTGGCTCGTTTTGCCGGAGGGTTTCTGTTCAGTCACTGGGGCGATCGCTTCGGGCGAAAGCGTTACTATCAGTACTCCATCATCCTGATGTCCTTCAGCACGCTGGGTATCGCCCTGCTTCCTACTCATGCAACGCTGGGAAGTCTGGCCCCCTGCCTGCTGTTCATTCTTAGACTGCTGCAGGGCATATCACTGGGTGGAGAAATACCCGGCGCCGTTGTCTTTGCTGCAGAGCACAGTCCGGCGCGTAAGCGGGGCATTGTTACCGGATTAATTGTCAGTGGTGTAACTCTGGGCAATGTACTGGCTTCAGTCTTTGTGATGAGCTTGTTCAGTTACTTTGGGGAGGCTGCCGTTTATGACTGGGCTTGGCGGCTGGCGTTTGCTGCTGGAGCCATCCTGGGATTAATTGGTTATTGGCTACGGCAGTCACTGACAGAAACCCGTGCCTACAAAACCCTTCAATTACAGCAAAAACAGCAACAGTGGCCAGCCAAAGCCCTGATCAAACAGCATGGCAGAGCACTCTGGCAAGGCACCTTTCTTGCTGCAGTACCAGCCGTTTTTGTTTCAGTACTGCTGTTCTTTCCGCATTACCAGCAACACTACCTGAACCACTCTTTGATCACCTCTTTTTCAATTACCAGCATCGGTTTTTTATTGGTCGTCACCTTATCGATTCCTGTTGCTATTATTTCCGATCTATGCGGCCGGCTGACACTGATCAATACCTGTGCCTTGTTACTCACACCGGCATCATTTACCTGTTTTTACTTGCTAAACAACTCGGGAAGCGAATTTTATATCTGGCTGTGTTTTATTCTTATTGCGACGTCAATGTCGCTGGTTATGGGTGTTTACGAGGCCGCAATGATAGAACTGTTTCCTACCGAAGCGCGCTACTCCGGGGTGGCCTTCTGCCATAACCTTGCCTTTTCTCTCTTCGGCGGCCTGACCCCCTTGTTGCTGGAATGGCTATGCAACCACGGTGTTATGCTCGCACCGGGCATTATTCTTAGCACTTTTGCCATTAACTTGCTGTTTCTCACTTATAACTGGAAAGATCGGTATTATCTTAGTCTCAGAAAACTCTAATAACATTTTCATGCTCTATTTTTAGGTGGCAGAAAAATAGTATTTAGGTGAGTGACAACATGGCCAATATGAAAGAGTTTTTTGCGGTGATGCCTGGCCCGGGAACTTACCGACTGTATAATATGATTTTTGGCTGCAAAAACAGTGTTGGCTTTGTCGATTTGCACACGCTCAACAGTTGCAATGCCTATTTCAAGCTTGTCGGACGGATTCGTCCCTTCCCCCTGTTTCATCCCAAAATCCGTATTCAAATGGATGATATCAGCGCAGATGAAGGACATTGCGATATGCAGATGGGTCGCAGTAAGTTCACCTGTGAATACACGATCGACTCTAAAGTCTATGGACGTCGTTGTCTGCGTATCGTATTACCGGAAAATGCCAGCCCTATATTGAAACGGGTACGGATTGTATCTTACGATGACTCTGTCGCTGTCGGGGTCAAGATCAACCTTAGTCCAGCATATGTTTGGGCTCGGGTCAGTGGTGAAGCCGCTGAACAAGATTATCTGGCACCTTATATGACAGCTTTTGACAGGGTGGTTGGTCATGAGTACCGCTTTCTTGACCCTGGTGAACGGGATGTCTGAACTCACTTCAACGAATATTCATGCACTTCAACCCTGAAAAATACCGATTATCTTGATTTTACCCTCACTTATCTTGCCCACTAATAGAATCTATTCAGTTAACATAAAATAGCATTCACACATTGACCGTCTGATATTGGCTGTTGTGAGTGTGCAGATATGGCAGAACTGACAGAGTTTTTTGGCATTATTCCCAAACCCGGTATCTATAAACTCTACAGCAAAGCGGCTGATATCGGTTTTGCCGATATCCAGGTTCTCAGTGCCAGGCAGGCTTACTTCAAAGCCGTGGGCTGCATAAATCTGGGCATCAAGAAAATTGTGTTTCACCCCAGAGTGCTGATAAAAACAGATTCCGGGGCTGATGAAGGGCTCTGTTTTCTTAAAATCGGTGACAAGAAGAAAGACCGGTATCCTGAATGTCCCTATACCATTGAAAGCCAGACCTATAACCAGCGCTGTTTGCGGATTACGCTTCCTGAAGGCAGCTCGGTGGTGCAGCGTATTCGAGTGTTACGGTATCCTGATCATGTTGCGGTCGGCGTCAAAATCAGTTACTGGTTTTGCTATATCTGGGTAAGAATCAATGCCACCGAAGTAAACGACGATTATCTAGCTTTATACAAAGCCCATTTTTCAAGCGCCAACCGGGGCCGGGCGTATAAATTCAAATCCGGCAGTCCCGATTCCGATGTGGATCTATAAATGGTAATACAAAGTCAGATCCACCCGTACTGGTATCATCACACCGTCAGGTGGCGGTAATGGCAGCGCTTCCCGTACAGCCTGCAGACTGCTGTATTCAAACAGCGAGTCACCTTCTATCATTTCCAACACACTGGCCTGACCATCACCTTCAATCTGCAGCCTGAGTTTTACCTTTCCTTCCCGATGACGCAAGCGAGCCATCCGCGGATATCTTTTGTGCTGTTCAATCCTGCTACGCAGCAATTGACGGTAGGATATATCCTGATCGCTCTGGTTACTGCCAGCCGCAAGCGGCTGACTGTCGGTCTTTATATCCATTGAGGCCTGAATGGCAGCCTGATTAGTATCATCAGTACCCGTAGTCGGATTTTTATCCTGCAAGGGCTGCTCAGTATCTTCCTTCCTGATTCTGGCTTTATCAGTTTTTACTACATCTTGATCAGCAATCTCCAGCACAGGGGGACTTTTTACCGGTTCTATTGGAGTAGATGGAAGTCTATCTTCAGACGTTATCTTTTCATGCTTTACAACTTTTGATTCACTTTGTGTGACGATGGCCTCGGAAGATTCTGATACTTTTTGAGCAGGATTATCTTCAGACTTTCTTTCCTGCTCAGGTATCGGTTCTGGCCGGGTTACGATTTCTGGTTGTGCAGGTTCAGCAGGTGAAAGTTCAGCAGGGACAGCTTGCTGCAGGCCACTCTCGTCTGCCTTCTGCACAAGCGCAATCTGCAGCGGTTTCTTTACAGCCACCGTCGCAGCGGCCCCTGATAAATCCGGCTCCCAGTTTATCCCCAGCACACCGGCATGCAGCAGCAACGCCAACAGTACAGAAACAACCTTTACTCTGTAGCTATTGAGCAACCGGCTAGCCCTCTTTACTTATTCTCTCGTCCATCCACACCGGCTGACACCCTTCGGGGAGTTTGCCGACTTTGCCCAGTTCAATCCAACTACTATCGGGATGATGAAAATCACTGCCACAAGATGCCATTAATCCGAATTCATCCGCTAATCTGGCCATCTGCTCAGCCTGACCGGGAGGCTGCATACCGCCGGTTACCTCCATTGCTTCACCACCGGCCTCAGCAAAATCCTTGATAATGGCCCTGAGCTGACTGGGAGATACCCGGTATTTTCCCGGATGGGCCAGCACCGCAATACCGCCCATTTCCTTGATCCACTTTACAGCCTGTGACATATAGGGCCAGAACTTGCTCAGATTACCGACTTTATTTGCCCCGATATAACGACGAAAAGCCTGCTCCCGCTCGGAGACTGCACCTTTTTCTATCAGCCAGTCAGCGAAATGAGGCCGCACCGGCGGGTTACCACCACTGAATACCATGGTTTCCTGCAGCACGGTTTCCGCGGGTATTTTCATACGTCGCCCCAGTTTGCCGGCAATGTGTTCTGCCCGGCGCTGACGTGAGGATGCCTGCAGCCGCTCGACACTTTCCAGCAGTGGGGCCTTGATATTGAAGCCAAGACCCACAATATGTATCTCTTTGGTACCCCAGCGGGTTGATAGTTCAATCCCGGGAAGCAACCGGATATCTTCGGGAATGCCCTTATCCAGCAGTTCCCTCACCCCGCGGGTGGTGTCGTGATCAGTCAATGCCAGCAGGGAAACGCCCTGTTCCCGTGCGCGCTGAAGTACATCGGAGGGTGGCAGGGAGCCGTCCGATGCGGTGCTGTGACAGTGCAGGTCGACTTTCAGGGGCCGAATATCCGATAATTCACTGGAAGAATCGTGCAATTTACTATGCTCATGACTGTTTAACGTCAATGGTATTGCCTTTAAAATCTATGCTTATTGCGCTCAAGCCTTGCCCCCATGTTGGCATGATTTGAGTCTAATGGGCAGGTGTACCTTAATCAGGACAACCTGCCCCTTTAAATAATCAGGTGGAACAGCCAGAACTGATGAAACAGATTATCGACTTTATTCCGCTGATCTCATTTTTCGTTGTCTATAAAATGGATCCGCGCCTTATTTCTGTTGCCGGCAACCAGTATGAACTGGGAGGCCCGTTCAGTGCCACCCTGATACTGATTGTGGCATCCGTACTGGTGTATGGCCTGTTGTATCTGAAGCACAGAACACTCGAAAAAAGCCAGCTGATCACTCTGGTTGCCGTGCTGCTGTTTGGCGGCATGACGCTGGCCTTTCACAATGAAACCTTCCTCAAATGGAAAGCCCCCATTGTTAACTGGATCTTTGCTGTTGCCTTCCTCGGCAGCCAGTATATCGGGGAAAAGCCTTTGATTCAGCGTATGCTGGATCACGCCATGACACTGCCCGATGCCCTGTGGACCCGACTCAACCTGAGCTGGGTAGGGTTCTTTATTGCTCTGGGTGCCGCCAACCTGTTTGTGGCGTTTACCTTCCATGACATCTGGGTCGATTTCAAGGTCTTCGGCAGTCTGATCCTTACCATCCTGTTTGTGATCATCCAGTTTGCCTTTCTGGCCCGTTACCTCAAGCCGGAAGATACCCAGTCCTGATTTTTATATCTTCGCGGTGTTGATCTCAACACCGCAATCGAACAAGCAAGGAATAATGCAATGTTGTACGCCATTATCAGTGAAGATGTTGAGAACAGCCTGCCTCGCCGCAAGGCCAGCCGTGAAGCTCATCTGGCCCGTCTGAGTCAATTACAGGGTGCCGGCCGGCTGGTGCTGGCGGGTCCGCATCCTGCAATTGACAGTGACAACCCGGGTGAAGCCGGCTTTACCGGCAGTCTGATTGTTGCAGAATTTGCTTCACTGGAAGAAGCTCAGCAGTGGGCCGATGCAGACCCTTACATCGAAGCCGGTGTTTATGCCAAAGTAACTGTTAAACCGTTCAAGCAGGTATTTCCTCAGTGAAAGGACTCCTGAAAAAATCGATTGCTGCTTTTGCGTTGGTGTCCGGAGTGACACTGGCGCAGGCAGAAACTGTCTATATCACGGATGTGCTTTATGTCCCGGTCCGCTCCGGACCGGGCAATGAATACCGGATTATTCACCGCGGCATGCCCAGTGGCACTGCGATGACCGTGGTAGAACAAGGTGAAACCTTTACCAAGGTCAGATTGGAAAACGGACAGGAAGGCTTTATTCGCAGCCAGTATCTGCAGAATACGCCGGTAGCCCGTAATGAAATCAAGAATGTCAAAACCCAGCTGACACGTTTGCAACAAGAAAACAGCTCCTTGAAAAGTGATAAATCGGAGCTGAACAAGAAGCTGGGCTCCCTGGAAAAATCCTGGTCTACGGCCACTTCCGAACAGGAAAGTCTGGCCAGCGAGCTAAGACGTATCAAGGAAATTTCAGCCAGCAGCCTTGCCATTGATGAACGTAATAAGGTTCTGGTTGAAGAAAACCTGAAACTGAAAAACCAGTTACAGGTTGTTGAAGGTGAAGCCCAGAAAATGGCTGGCGACCACAAAGTAGCCTGGTTCCTGAGTGGAGCCGGAGCCATACTGGGTGGCGTCGTCCTGGGTCTTGTGCTGCCTAATATGCGTCCGCGTAAAAAGCGTTCTGACTGGGTATAAGTTCTCAGCCCCCGAATCGCTCTCGAAATGCTTAATATAAATGCCGCCGGAAGAAATCATCTGGCGGCATTTTTTCATCAAGGCTTGTTATGTATTCTTGCCCGCTATGTAATTCCGACGTCGATTCCAGCCCCTGGCATCAGGACAAGTTTCGCAGTTATGTTCGCTGCGCTGCTTGCATGCTGGTATTCGTTCCACCGGAGTTTCATCTTTCTTCTGAAGATGAGAAAGCTATATATGATCAGCATAATAACCAGGTTGATGACCCCGGTTATCGCCGTTTTCTCAGTCGAATATACGAGCCCGTTTGTGAGCGAATTACTTCAGAAGCAGAAGGGCTTGATTTCGGTTGTGGTCCAGGGCCGGCACTGGCCGAAATGTTCTCGGAAGCGGGCTACAGGATGAAGGTATATGACCTTTATTATGCTAACGACCCAACCACACTTGAACGGCAATATGACTTTATTACCGCTACCGAGGTTATCGAGCATCTGGCCAGTCCCGGGGAGGTCATAGACTTACTATTAAGCCTGCTGAAACCCGGTGGAACATTGGGGCTGATGACAAAACTGGTCAAAAACCGGGAGGCTTTTGCAAACTGGCACTATATTCGGGACCCTACACACATCTGTTTTTTTTCCAAAAGCACTTTTGACTGGCTGTCCAGTCGCTACGCCGTGAAAACTGAAGTTCTGGGGCAGGACACGATATTGATAAGCTCCAGATAGCTTGGCGTCTACTTCATATTACTTTTTCTATCCAGATTTTCTGTTCCTTGAGACAGCTTTGGCGGTGAAGTTGGGGTTTGAGTAACTCCTGACTCTGCTCTGTTTTCTACCGCCGCCGCAGTTGCTTCTTGCAGAAGCTGATCGATATCGTCTGGAACTGGATCTCAATAATTCTGCCTGCCCAATCCTGCAGCTCATTTTTTAGTACAGCCTCCAGAGAATGACATTTCGCAACATATTGAGATCACTCTTGATATTCAGGTATAGAAAGGTCTAATTATTTGTCTATATGACCAAGATTTCTTTCCGGTTCAATATAATCTCTCAGCCGTTGTTTAATCTGTTTTGGTTGTGGAAATCCACCATCTTCTTTCCTGTCCCAAATCTGCTTGCCATCGACACTGATTCGATACACGCCACCATATCCTGGCACCAGCTTTACTTCAGCAAGATCCTGACTGAATGTCATCAACAGCTCCTGTGCCATCCAGCCCGCCCTTAGCAGCCACTGGCAGCCGGTACAATATTCAATAGCAACAGAAGGTTTGGGGGTTTCGGTACTTATCACAGATTTACTCCACATCAATCGCCAACACTGTACAGTCGAGCAGCAGATAAATAAAATCTTCCGTCATTTTACCATCCCCGTTCAGAGACCCTCCTATGAGTGATGCTGAAAAAAGCCAGCCTCAGCCACAAACCATTGAACCTGCCGTTGCCATTACCCACCCTGAAGTCGAAGCTTATTGTGAACAGCTAACGACACCGGAACCTGAGCTGCTGCAGGAATTGGTAACATCGACTTATGACGTTATGGCCTGGCCGGGCAAACTGTCGGGGCGACTGGTTGGCCGTACCCTGAAGCTGCTGGCAGGACTGCTGCAGGCCAGAAATGTACTGGAGATCGGGATGTTTACCGGTTACTCCGCCCTGTCTCTGGCCGAGGCACTGCCTGATGATGGCAAGGTAACCTGCTGTGAAACCAACCCGAAAGCGATTGAATTTGCGCAGACTTTCTTTGACCGCAGTCCTCATGGCAATAAGATCACGCCATTGTTCGGCAATGCCATGGAAACAGTGCCGACACTGGATCAAACCTACGATCTGGTATTTATCGATGCCGACAAGCGTAACTACTTTAACTACCTGAAACTGACCGAGCCCAAGGTACGGGAAGGTGGTCTGATTATTATCGATAATGCCCTGTGGAAAGGTAATGTACTGAATCCGGAAGATGTGCGGGATCAGGCCATTGATGAAATGAATCGTTATATTGCCGAGTCACCGGTGCTTGAGAATGTATTCCTGCCAATCGCAGATGGTCTGAATGTTATTCGTAAAGTGACGCCCTGAAATATTCAGACTGCGGCTGAACCATTAGCCGCAGTCTGACTTGCATTATCACATCAGCAAGAAAACCCCGCCGATCACAAAACCACTAACAATAAGGTGCATCAGGCAGAAGCCCATAATATCCCGTGCCTGCAGTCCGGCTACAGCCAATGCCGGCAGTGCCCAGAAGGGTTGAATCATATTGGTCCAGGCATCACCCCAGGCAATGGCCATTGCCGCTTTGGCTGGTTCCACCCCAAGCTCAATAGCTGCCGGAATCATAATCGGTGCCTGCACCGCCCACTGCCCTCCACCGGAAGGAATAAACATATTCAGCAGGCCAGCACTGAGAAAGGTATATAGAGAGAAGGTTTCCGGGGTTGAAATCGATACAAACAACTCGGTGATCTGCGCGCCCAGTCCGGAAGAAATCATCATGCCCATAATGCCGGCATAAAACGGAAACTGGATAATAATGCCACCAGCGCCTTTGACTCCGGCAGTCACCGCGGCAATAAAGCGTCCAACATGAGCATGAAAGACCAGACCCAGCGCCAGAAACAGGAAGTTGACGATATCCAGTGTCAATGCCGGACCATTTAAATAGAAATACTGAATGGCATAGCCCAGCCCAAGTAATCCGGGAATAATAACAAGGGCACGACTGTGCTGGAGTTTACCCGCCGGGGTATCCGGTTCTTCATGTTCACGTATGGTATCGCTGTGAATCAAGTCGGCATCCACCAGAATCTGATCCCGGGTCTGAACCATCATCAAACGGTTCAACAACGGCATCACTACCAGAAGAATACCAAGAATCACCAGATTGAAATGGGAAAACAGGGTTTCAGAGGCAGGAATAATGCCCATGATTTCCTTCATAAAATGACCTTCAGTAGCCACCGTCAAAGGCACCGAACCGGACAGGCCACCATGCCATATCAAAAAGCCACTGTAGGCACTGGCAATCAGCAGGCGGTAATCAATCATCGGTTGATGCTTGCCCACATGGCGGGCAAACAGGGTTCCGGTAATCAGCCCGAAGCCCCAGTTAATCCAGCAACCTACAAAAGCCACCAACGTTACCAGCACAATGCCCTGCCCCGGAGTTTTGGCCAGTCGGGCCAATCGCTGCAGAAAGGATGAAACGATCGGAGCAACAGCCAGCACATAACCCGTAACCAGCACCAGTACCATCTGCATGGTGAAAGGCATCAATTTCCAGAAGGAGTCGCCCCAGTACTGCACCATCTGCAAACCGGAGGTATCTGTGGTCAGCATACCCAGCCCGAATGTCAGCAGCGTCAGAATAATGGCCAGTACGAATGGATCCGGCAGATAATGCCGCATCAAATGGTCAAAAAAGCCGGTCAGCCTTCGCATCATTTCATTAATCCTTATATCGCATTCCGTTGCTTAAGCACCCAGACACTTGCTTTCAAATATTTTGGCGGCGTCTTTTTCCACCCTTGCTGCGTTGCAGCTCTGGTCACGTAGCTACTGCTACGCTCCCGACGCTGCGCCTTGAAGGATGAAAAAATCCACACGCCAAAATACTCAAAAGAAAATGACCGGGCACTTAATTTATTAATACCACGGTATGCACAAAGGTGTAATGTTAGATGGGATTTAATAAATTGTTTTTAAAATACAGAATTAAACAAACTCAACCAATAAAAAAGCCTTTACCGAAATTACGGTAAAGGCTTTTTAAAACATCACTTTCTTATTTAGGCTCAGGCGGTTCTCAGGCTTCCTGCAGTAAACCAGTTACGGCACACCTGCATCCACATACCATACGGGCGGGCCATCAAGACCAGAGCACCAATCTGACCCACACAGGCGGTCACAACCTGCTCTCTGGAAGCCCCGGTGCCAGCTACCAGCATGGCGTAAACCGGCATCTGGAAGCTGATAAAAGCCAGGATATCCAGTACGGTGCTGCGCAGAAAACCGCCTTTGGCAGCCCCACCCCAGGCCAACAGCCAGTCCCGGTAAATACCGTAAGGACGGGCAATCACCATATTTACCGGAATACTCATCAGGCGGGATTGTAATGACTGGTCAATACTCAGGCCGGCAACAAACAATTCAACCGCCATTCCAATAATGAAACCAAAAGAAATCAATGAAAAGATATCAGCCAGAGATTCACGTTTTACAGACATTGATTCCTCCCGATCAAAACTCGTATCACACACAAAAGAATTTTTATTTGTTCGTATCTGAAAAATTCTTTTTAAAAATTCAAAAGAATCCGCTGGTACCAGATTGCGGGTTCCGGTACCAGACGGAAAAAAGCAGTCAAAAGCAAAGGGGGTCTGTCATTCTGACTGACAGAAATCGCTTCAACGGCACACTTGAGTCAATGATGAAAACAAGAGAACGGCTGTGCAGGGGAGCACAGAAAACCGAGACAGGCAGGACACCTGTACGACAAAGAAATTGCCTCTTGATTTGCGGGGCATAAGGTAGCGCCAAAACCCGAACAAGACAATAGTTGTTTTATTCTTACTTTTATTATTTTCAGATTATTACACCAACCAAAAACCACAAAAGCAGACACTAAAACCACAACTTCAATAAATATCTAGCTATAACACCTAAAGCAAATACCTCTCCTATACTCTTCAGTTCTGACCACAGCCTGAAGCAGGTGTAGAAAAACCCATGCTCAAATATCACCATCTCGGTATCCCGACGACAGAAAAGAAGCCCGGTGAGCGTCATCTACCACACCTGAAAATGTATGTCAGTGGCTATGAATCAAGCCCGTGGAAGATCGAATGGATGAGATTCGAGCCGGATTGCCCAACGCCCGAACTGGTAAAGACCGTACCCCACGTGGCATTTGAAGTGGAGGATCTGGACAAGGCTCTGGAAGGTCAGAAGGTTATTATCGAGCCGACCAGCCCCTCTGAAGGCTTGCGCGTTGCCTTTATCGAAGACAATGGCGCTCCGGTCGAGCTACTGCAATACGTCTCTACTAAGGAGAGTTGACAATATTCTCTCCCATACGGCAGGGTTACCTTGGGCGTTTTGAACAAGGAAGGTTATCCATGCAGCGTTACCCTGCCGGCACCGTATTGAAAATAGACTGTATCGCATTCTGGCATTTTGGCCTGGCCGATGGTGACGGTGGCGTTATTCATAACTCCCGCAAACGGGGCAAGGTTACCCGGGAAACACTGGAAGACTTCGCGGATGGCCGGGATATTATTGTCAGCGATATCATGGGAGATGACCCCGACAACGCAGTCAGACAGGCAAAGAAACTGTTAGGTACCCGCTACCGGGTAATGTCGGAAAACTGTGAGCACTTTGTTCGCCACGTTCATGGTCTGAACAAGGAGAGCCGTCAGATTCAACAATACGTCCTTGCCGCAGTAGGAGCTGGTACTGCACTGCTGACCAAAAATAAAATACTGAAAACAGCAGCTCTGACCATGGCTTCGGCAAGTCTTTCAACACCGGCCGAAAAAAAACCTTATCGACGCGCACTGGTTGCTGCCGGTCTTGCTGCAGGACAGGTCTGGTATAAGAATCGCAAAGCAAAAAAAACTGCAGCCAAGCAGCAGGACGAAACCAACAGCTCTCAAAAACAGTCCGAAGAAGAATCGCCCACTATCCAGAACTCAATAGAGTCTCAGGATTCGGTATAGTCTGTCCGTTTTGCAGATTCCTGTTCCTGTTTACTTATCCCCTGGCTGATATGCATCCCTACCAACCGGGCTACCATCACCGTCAGATAAATCTGCCCGGTAATCGCTTCCATAACCGCCAGTGACTGAGCGGGTGGCGTACGAGCGACAATATCGCCATATCCCAATGTCGTCAGGGTGACAAAGCTGTAATAAAAATAGTTGTACTCTGAAACCATGACGCCGGCAGAAAGCCCTTCAAATGACTGCGGCCAGATATGGTCACAGAGAAGATAAAGAAAGGTCCAGAAGTACCCAATCAACAGATAAACACAGATACTGCCGGATATGGTGTCCCGGGTTACCTGACGGGTACTGAACACCTTCGCAATCAGCTGCGCAATCACATAACCGAAAAACAGGGCATTAGTCGCGGTATCAAAAATACTGATGACCGGGTTGGGGTACAATTGAGCAAACCAGGTACTGCCAAATGTCGGTATTGCCAGTGCTGCGGAGGTAATCAACACCCGCCGTTGATGACTGAAGATATAGACCGAGGAAATCAGCAACAACGACAAGCCAATCCCGAGAAAATAACCGGCAAAGCGACTGTGAACGACATAGGGAAACAGCAGCTGGATGCCAATCATTCCGGTCAGCAGTGATGAAAAGCCAAATCGGGGCGCTTGCTGCATATTAATTTAGCCTTAATCTATACATGTCGTTTAACCTCTATTTTGTTATTTTTTAAACAGACTGCACCAATCATTTATCATAGCAAGCAAAGACCTTCCTCTCAGCAATGTATTACCCTGTATAACTGCTGAAGAGATATCAGGGCGCAGCCGGCAGCAATAACCGGACTTCCAACCCTCCCGGTTCAAGATTTTCGAGATACAGTTCGCCATCATGAATACGGGCCAGGCGTCTGGCATTCATCAGACCAAGACCACTGCCTTCCGGATTGACCTTTCGGCCATGTTCCAGCCGCACATAAGGCTTGAAGACCTCCATAAGCATATTGTCCGGTAAGCCCGGTCCCTGATCGATGATTGATATCTGCCAGTTATCTTCAAGTTGCCGTAAAGTAATTTCGGCATGTTCTCCATAACGCACGGCATTATCGATCAGGTTTTCCAGGCACCGGCGCAACGCCAGTGGCTTGCCAACAACAGTAGCGGTTATATGGCTAACCTGTTCCCTGTTAGCGGTGATACAGGCGTGACTCTCCGGATAACTGTCAACAATACTCAGCAACAGCGGCCCCAGTTCAACCCGGGTCGTGTTTTCGTGAATATCCGTATCCTTCATGGTTTGCAGCGCGCTCTTTACCATCAGGTCCAGATAATCCAGATCCTGCTCAAAGGCTTCCCGTTCAGCATCGTCATCCATCATGGCAACCCGCAATCTCAACCGTGTCAACGGGGTTTTCAAATCATGGGAGATACCACTGAACAGCTCCTTACGCTCATTCATATACTGCCGGATATTATCCTGCATCTGGTTAAAGGCATGGATTGTCTCCATCACTTCACGGCTACCGCTTTCAGGCAGAGGAACCGGCTTGAGATCACGACCAAAGGCCGATGCAGCCTTCGCCAGATTGCTGAAGGGTCGAATAATCTCCCGCACCTTCATCACCGTCAGCAATAACAGCAGGGTCAGAAGAATAGCGCCAAACACTCTGAACGAACGGTTATAACGAGCCTCGCGTCCCAGCAGCAGGCTGTCGGGAATCACAGTTGCTACATACAACCACTCTTCATTACTGATCGGTATCTGCAATACCAGCACCGGCAAATTGTAAGGCTGCAGCAGCTGAGTATGTGAATCCCAGTAATCCGGAAGGTTTTTCAGCAGGGTACGGTTATTGAAAACATGCAGCTGACGCGGATCAGCAAATTTGATATCGATCTCACCTTTTACCGATATATTCTGCTGCAGGGTCTGGCGAAAGCTGCTGATTACCAGTTGCTGATGCCTGTCTCTGGGCAGTGGTTCAATCTCGATATATTCCTGGTTCAGAGTGACAAAATAACTACCGCCACGCATCTCCCTTAGTTGGTCGAGAATAATATGTCGATAGCGTTTGGGTAGGGAGTTAAAGTACTCCACTGTTGCCGATACCCTGAGTGCCATATTGGTTGCCACTTCCCGTAGCGCAATACCGGACTCAACCCGCCACTCAACCTGCCAGATACTCCATACAATCAGCTGCGTCAGTAATACACTACCAGCTACCAGTAACAGTGTGCGGGCTAAGAAGGATCGGGTTATACGTTGCAGGCGACGCCCGACCTTTTCCTTAAAAGCGGCTTCAGGCATCACTGAAACTGACTTCAGTAGCCATTACATAACCTTTGCCACGCACAGTCTTGATAATCGACGGATTACGGGCATCGTCTTCCAGTTGGTGACGCAGTCTGCTGATCTGGACATCAATAAACCGGTCCATGGGCAGCACCTTGCGGCTGCGGGTAAGCCGGGCGATATCTTCCCGGCTTACGACCTGACCGGCATGCTCTACAAACAACATCAATAGACTGTAATCCGAGCCGGAAAGTCCTGCACAGCGGCCATCCGGTAACGTCAGATTTCGGCTCACGGTATCTATACAGAAATGATTAAACCGGCAGTAACGCTGGTCGGTCACACTTTTACCTGCATCCGGTACTTTTTCGTAGGCTTCAATTCGGCGCACAATAGCCTTGATGCGAGCCAGCAACTCTCTCGGATTAAAGGGCTTGGCCAGATAATCATCAGCTCCCAGTTCCAGACCTACAATCCGGTCAACATCATCAGACACTGCTGTCAGCATGATCACCGGAATCATCGACAGTTCCCGCAACCGGCGCACCACTTCATAACCGTCGATACCGGGCATCATAATATCCAGCACGACAAGCTGATGCCCTTCACTCCGTTCCGGGCAAGCGAAGTCTTGAAGAAAGCTTTCACCATCAGGATAAGCACTGACTTCAAAGCCATTCTTTTGTAAATAGCCTGCCAGCAGCTCCCGGATTGCATCATCATCATCGACGACAAAAATTTTGCCTTTGTCCGACATGGAAACATCCCAACCGTCTATTAAAACCGGTGAATACTACCTTAGTTCGGGGGAATTGAGTTTGTCGGATTCTACGCAGAATACTAAACAAAAGTTTATGTTTATTAATGTTTGTTGAGACAGCAGCCAATTGTAACAAAGTCTTGCAAAACGAAAGTTTGAAGAAAAAGATTTCGCGCCATAAGCCAATAATCACAAGGGATTTGTGCTCAATGCACTTGTCACCAACATCCCCGCTCAGACTCTGCAGGACTAACTGTCACTTTGTTACATTTTGACAGAGTGGCTTACCCCTCTACCTGTTTTTCATTGATAGGATTTGTCCGACATTTTGAATGTGAACAGATATAAACCTGTCCGGTCAGAACATCCGGATACAACTGATCACATACCTTCGACTTCTATCTCTGGAAACAGATATGAAAACCCTCTGCAGCCTGCTGTCAGCTTCAATTACCGCGCTACTTGTCAGCACTTCTGCTGTAGCTGCGGAGCTGGAAGTACTGCACTGGTGGACATCACCTGGAGAGCAACGGGCACTGAGCGAGCTTAAAGCTGCTGTTCACGATCAGGGAGACGAGTGGGTTGATTTTGCCATCATTGGTGGTGGTGGCGAGAATGCCATGAATGTCCTGAAATCACGGATTATATCCGGCAACCCGCCGACTGCAGCCCAGATCAAGGGCCCCACGATTAAACAATGGGGCAGTCTCGGACTGCTGGCAGATATAGACCCGGTCGCCAAAGCAGATCAGTGGGACTCGCTAATCCCGGAGCAACTACAAACCGATCTCAAGGTTGATGGTAAATATGTTGCAGCGCCTATCAATATTCACCGCAGCAACTGGATGTGGGTCAATCCTGAAGCTTTTCACAAAATTGACCGCCCTGTCCCGACAACCTGGCAACAGTTCTTTGATTCGGCTCCATTATTACGCAAAGCCGGCATAGAGCCTCTGGCTATCGGTCGGGAAGACTGGCAGCTGGCAACCCTGTTTGAAACCGTGTTGCTGGGTACTCAAGGTGTCGACTTTTATCGTAAAGCCCTGATCGAGCTTGATTCAGCAGCGCTCGACAGTGATCAAATGATTGCTGTATTCACGACACTGGCTTCCCTTCGCAATTTATTACCTTCCACTCCGGAGCAACGCTGGGATGCAGCAACTGTCCGGGTGATTGAAGGCAAGGCCGCAATACAGATTGCCGGCGACTGGGCCCGGGGTGAAATTATCGCTGCCGGCAAAGTTCCCGGAAAAGATATTCTCTGCAAGGCCGTGCCCGACACCGAAAACGATTTCATCTACATCATCGACAGTCTGGTGATGTTCAGAACAACCGACCAGCAGCAACAGCAGGCTCAGGCTCGACTCGCCCGGCTGCTAATGAATCCTGAATTTCAGCAATCATTCAGCCACTACAAAGGCTCGATTCCGATTCGCCAGATTATACATTCCAAAGCTGACAGCAAAACCGTTGATGCTTGCGCCCAAAGTGCCCGCCATGCGCTCGAGACCAGTGCCAAAGCCGGCAGCCTGCTACCCAGTATGGTGCACTCCATGGCGGTTAACGAACGGGTGAAACGCAGCTTTTTTGATGTCGTGGAACACTTTTTCAAAACACCCCGGATGACACCGGAGCAGGCCAGCGCCCAGCTGAAAGCAGCTGTCAGCGCCAGCCACTGAAATGATTGCGGTTTGTCTCTCCCAAACCGTATTCATATGACAAAAGACATTTTAACCATATAGAAGAGAAGCGGGGACAGAAGCCATGAATGTATTTGGCCTGTTACAGAAAGTCGGGCGCGCACTGATGCTGCCTGTTGCCATGCTGCCAGTGGCGGGTATTTTGCTCGGTATCGGTGCAGCTAATTTCAGCTGGATGCCAGAACTGTTAAGTCAGATTATGGCCCAGGCCGGTGGTGCCATTTTTGGTAACCTGCCACTGTTGTTCGCTGTCGGTACCGTACTGGGCCTGACCAATAACGATGGTGTTTCTTCTCTGGCGGCAATTGTCGGTTATGTGGTCATGCTCGGCACCATGGGCGTAATGGCTGGCATGTTGGGTGTTGAAACCAAGAGCATCATGGGCATCACCTCCATTGATACCGGTGTATTCGGCGGCATCCTGGTGGGTATCCTGGCTTCAGTCATGTTCAACCGCTATTACAAAATCAAGCTGCCGGAATATCTGGGGTTCTTTGCCGGCAAGCGTTTCGTACCGATTGTAACCGCTTTCGGTGCCATCGCACTGGGTATTGTGCTGGCCTTTATCTGGCCGCCAATTGGTAGCGCCATCGACTCTTTCGGTGACTATGCTGCTCACGGTAACCCGGTCACCATGGGCTTTGTTTATGGTCTGGTTGAACGTGCCCTGATTCCGTTCGGTATCCACCACGTATGGAATGTTCCGTTCCAGATGGAAATGGGTGAATTTGTCACTGCTTCCGGTACCGTTGTCACCGGCGACATTCCCCGCTTCTTTGCCGGCGACCCGACTGCCGGATTCCTGGCCGGTGGTTTCCTGTTCAAGATGTTCGGTCTGCCTGCCGCTGCCATTGCCATGTGGCATTGTGCCAAGCCGGAAAACAAGAAGCTTGTGGGCGGTATCATGATCTCCGCGGCACTGACTTCCATGTTGACCGGTATTACCGAGCCAATCGAATTCTCCTTCCTGTTCGTAGCTCCGGTACTGTACGCCATTCATGCCGTACTGGCGGGTAGCGCTTTCCTGATTACCAATTTGCTGGGCATCAAGATGGGCGCTTCATTCTCCCATGGCCTGATTGATTACACCCTGTTCGCCGGTATCGGTACCAAGTCCTTCTGGCTGATTCCACTGGGCCTGGTGTATGCCGCGATCTACTACAGCGTATTCCGCTTTGCCATCAGCAAGTTCAATCTGAAAACCCCGGGTCGTGAAGACAAGGTCGAGTCCAGCAACACTGCTACTGCTTCTTCCGGTCTCGCCAGCGACCTGATCATTGCCTTCGGTGGTGCAGCTAATATCAACAACCTGGATGCTTGTATAACT
Source organism: Spongorhabdus nitratireducens (assembly GCA_947387575.1). GTDB lineage: Bacteria > Pseudomonadota > Gammaproteobacteria > Pseudomonadales > Endozoicomonadaceae > CANDOC01. The sequence goes on along the minus strand of CANDOC010000005.1, from coordinate 71,322 downwards.
CGCCTGCGGGTCACTGTGAATGATCCGGCAAAAGTCGACCAGGACAAGATCAAATCCCTGGGTGCCAGCGGTGTACTGGTAATGGGTCAGAATATGCAGGCCATCTTCGGACCCAAGTCTGACAACATCAAAACCGAGATGCAGGAAGTGCTGCAGTCCGGCAGTGCTCCAGCCGGTGAACTGGCGACAGCCTGATAGCCGACTAATCTGATTCACTGGAGGGTTGTCATCCAATCCTCCAGTGAATACTTCCAGCCAGCCCCTCAAGCTGGCGATAGACCAACTTCCCGGCCGCAGTTTTCCAATGCTCTCCCTATAACTGCCTCCCGGAAGTTTGTTTGTCTCCCCTTTAACAGCCATCAACGGAGTGAACCGTCCTGTCAGCACTATCTCAATCAAAGCTGGCGAGCGGCAGAAAACCCTCCGATAAGCAGGTAACTGAAATGCAAATACTGGCACCGATCTCGGGTGTAATTTTTCCCATTACCGATGTTCCTGATCCGGTTTTTGCCGACAAGATGCTCGGCGACGGCATTGCTATTGATCCTGTAATCAACACACTCACTGCGCCTTTCAGCGGCCAGGTGATTCAACTACACCAGTCTCACCACGCATTGACCCTGCGTCATGAGTCCGGGCTGGAACTGCTGATGCATATCGGACTTGATACCGTCATGCTCAAGGGAGAAGGTTTTGACCCACAGGTAAAGCAAGGTGATCAGGTTAAAGCCGGTCAGCCCTTGATCCGGTTTGATGCTGACCATGTTGCCCAAAATGCCATTAGCTTGCTGACCATTATGGTGATTACCAGTCAGCATGAAGGTCTGGTTCTTACCCCGGGTAAAGGGCTTGTTACCGCATCTAAGGATACAGCCCTGACAGCTGATTTCGCCGGTGCAAATAACACCCAACCGGAAGTAGTTGTTGAGTCCACCGGTATTACCGTCACTGGCGATATTATTATTCCCAACCCGGCCGGACTTCATGCCCGCCCGGCAGCGGTATTGGCCAGTGTTGCCCGCGGTTTTAACAGTTCTGTCACCCTGAGCCTGGATGGTAAATCTTCCAAGGCTACCAGTATTACCGGACTGCTGGGCCTGGGCACTCAGTTGGGCAGTAAAGTTACTGTGACCACACAGGGCGATGATGCTGAAAAAGCACTGGAAGCAGTACTGGAAGCCATCGAAGCAGGTCTGGGAGAAAATGTTTCAGCCGTTTCGACTCAAACAGAAGAGAGCACAGAAGAAGCACCGCTGATTGGTCAACACAATACTGATCCAATGATTCTCGTCGGCGTCAAGGCGGCCGGTGGTCTTGCCATTGGTGAAGTGTTTAAAGTTGATAACCGGCGCCCGGATATTCCCGAGCAGGGCGAAGGCAGTGATGCCGAGATCACCCGTCTCAACGATGCGCTGATGTCTGCCCGTAAAGAACTGGAGATCCTTAAACAGGATCTGACAGAACAAGGTCATGACAGCCAGGTAGATATCTTTGATGCACACCTGGGATTGCTGGAAGATCCGGAAGTCACCGACAAAACCATGGAACAGGTTGTCCGGGGTAAAAGTGCGGCATATGGCTGGCATCAAAGTATTGCCGAACAGGTAGCTGCGCTGAAAGCACTGGATAACCCGCTGCTGGCCGGACGTGCTATCGATCTTGAAGACGTCGGCAACCGGGTACTCAAGCATATTCTCGGCGTAGGCGACAAGGACCGACAATTACCGAACAACTGTATTCTGGTAACAGACGATATCGCTCCTTCCGATATTATTACCCTCGATCGCAGCAAAGTGGTTGGTGTCGTCACCCGTGAAGGTGGTTCAACCTCTCATGCTGCCATCATTGCCCGCTCCATGGATCTGCCTTATGTGGTCGGTATGGGTGAGCAACTAGATCGTATGACCACCAAAGACCAGATTGTCCTGAATGCCAACAAGGCAAGGGTTAGACTCAACCCTTCCGACGAACTGATCGCTGCTATCCAGCAACAACAGCTGGATGCCAATGAGAAAAAGGCGGCTGACCTGGCTGTTGCCCACCAGCCGGCTACGACCACTGACGGTCATAATATTGAAGTTGTTGCCAATATCGGCAGCGCCAAGGATGCCCGGGAGTCACTGGAACTGGGTGGTGAAGGTGTTGGTCTGCTGCGATCCGAGTTCCTCTATATGGATCGTGCTACGGCTCCATCCGAGGACGAACAGACCGAAGTTTACAGTGAAATTGTCAAGGTCCTGGGCCCTGAACGTCCGATTATTATTCGCACCCTTGATGTTGGTGGCGACAAACCTTTGCAGTACCTGCCATTACCCGCAGAAGAAAACCCGTTCCTGGGTGAGCGGGGTATCCGTGTCGGTATTAACCGGCCATCAATTCTGCGCACTCAGGTCCGTGCCATTCTGAAAGCCTCAAAACATGGCCGGGTACGGATTATGTTACCCATGGTTGCATGTTTGAATGAATTCCGTGCCGTTAAGGAGCTGGTTGCAGAAGAGCAACAGAAGCTGGGTATTGATCAGGTTGAGCTGGGCATCATGATTGAAGTACCGGCTGCGGCACTGATGGCTCGCCAGTTTGCCAAGGAAGTCGACTTCTTCTCGGTCGGTACCAATGACCTAACCCAGTACACGCTGGCGATGGACCGGGGACACCCCAAAATGGCTTCACGCGCAGATGCCTTGAACCCAGCCGTTCTGAGTCTGATCGCACTGACTGCGGAAGCCGCTCATGCTGAAGGTAAATGGGTTGGTGTTTGTGGTGGTCTCGCCAGTGATACTGCCGCTGTTGGTATTCTGGTTGGTCTGGGTGTTGATGAGTTATCCGTCAGTGTTCCTTCCATTCCTGAGGTTAAAGCCCGGGTACGGGAGCTGAATCTGACTGACTGTAAGACACTGGCACAAAAAGCACTGGCAATGGATGGTGCTGATGATGTTCGTGAACTGGTAAAAGGCTGAGAGGAGCAAAGTCATGGGATTTTTCAGCAAGCTGTTTGGAAAGAGTGAACCGGTCCCCCAGCCTCAGTCATCGGCTCCGATAACACCACAAGCTCAACCTGCACCAAAAGCACCGGTATCGATCGATATTGATACCCAAGCCATTATCTCCGAGCTGGGAGGCAAAGATAATATTGCCAGTCTGCAAACCTGTGCAGTTACCCGGGTAAGAGTTGAGCTGAAAGCCGCGCATCAGGGTTCTGATGAAACACTGAAAAAAGCCGGGATCACAGCCAACATGAAGATTAATGAAACTGTTATTCATTTGTTGGCTGGACTGGAAGCTGACGCTGTATGTTCAGCACTTAAAGCAGAAATCACGTAAGTCGACAGGCTGATTGCCATAAAAAAACCTCCGGGCAAACAAACCTTTGTCCGGAGGTTTTCTTTTAGCCAGGTTCGACTCAGAGTACGCATTGTTATGTCCCCAAAGCAGCTCAATCAGAACCCTCTGCTTGCCTTATCGATGTTTTCAGGGAAAGCAGGTAGAAAATCCGATAAAAAATATAAGCCAAAACAGTAAAAATGCTATTTGCCGGGTTTCTGGACGGGTTCATAAACACAGGTTAAACCCCTTGCCCAAAGCGAATTCAGAACGCACCCTGCCAACTCATCAGGCAATTTTTATGTTTTCATAGGAAATAAAAAACGTCTTTCAAAATAGCCGGCAATTTACTGATATCTACTGCTGTTCATAAAGCCTGCTATGCTCTTTTTTCGCCTGTGTTTGCTATGACCTGTCTGCTGACAGTGACAATAGGTAGTTTCAATTTAGAGAGCGTTTACCTGCTGGACTTATCTTAACCGTTGACTATGTTTCAGCACTATTGCAACTGAATCGTTACCCGCCAAGCCTGAATAAAATCAACTGTTTGAGGGTATTGCCGATGTCCAGTCGAACCCAGACATTACTTATTGCTGCCGCTGCAGCGCTGTCCGGCCTGTTGTTTGGATATGATGCCGGGATTATTGCCGGCGCCCTGCTCTTTATTCGTGAAACTTTTGTAATGTCAGAGACACTGGAAGGTTTTATGGTCAGCTGTGTACCGATTGGTGCCATGCTGGCCTGTCTGATCAGTGGCCGGATATGTGATATTGCAGGACGGCGCATGACCCTGTTTTTAACCGCCCTGTGTTTCTCGATTGGCTCGATTATCAGTGCCCAGGCCGATACTGTTAACAATCTGATTGCCGGTCGTCTGTTACTGGGCATCGCTATTGGTATTGGTTCCTGCGTTGCACCTGTCTATGTATCCGAACTGGCAGACCGGACGCGGCGGGGGCAGCTGGTTAATCTGTTTGTATTTTCAATTCAGCTGGGTGTATTTCTTTCGTTTCTTTCATCCTGGCTGCAATCCGATACCGGTTCATGGCGGGTAATGATTATGCTCGGTATTATTCCTGCAGGATTGTTATTACTCGCCTCTTTTATCTTGCCTGAAAGTCCCCGCTGGTTAGTACTTCGAAACCGCAAGAGTGAAGCCAGAAAGGTGCTGATCAACTTGCATGGTAATGATGAAGGATGTATCGAACTGGAGGAAATCGAGCAGGTCGCCAGAGAAGAGAATAAAAGCGACTGGCGGCAGATATTTCAGCCACAATATTTCAAAGCCGTGCTGATTGCCATTGCTGTGAGCTTTTTCACCCAGACGGTCGGCATCAATGCGATAAACTATTATGCCCCGACCCTGTTCCAGAGCACCGGATTTGCAACGCCTTCTCAAGCCACCCTCGCAACAACAGTCATCGGCTTTATGCTGGTTGTGTCCACCACCAGCTCATTATTTTTTATTGACCGTATTGGTCGCCGCCTGCCCCTGCTACTTGGCACCATTGGAATATTGATCAGTCTTGGCCTGATTGCCGGCGCTTTCACTCTAAGTGAAGATCCAATGATCAGAGCCTGGTGCATGTTTGCTGGCGCCCTGCTATTTATGGCCTTTCACGGTATCAGTATCGGACCGGCCTGCTTTCTGATTCCCTCGGAGGTTCTTCCTGCCAGAGTTCGGGGTGCCGGAATGGGACTTGCTGTCGCATTTAACTGGGGGGCGAATGTACTGGTCGCCTTTTTCCTGCCGGTGGTACTGGCCGAATATGGTGTCGCCACCCTGTTCTGGACATTCTTTGTTATAACCCTGATCGGGCTCTATGTTTTCTGGCGCTTTATCCCGGAAACCCGTGGAGTTTCACTGGAGCGGATCGAACTGAATCTGCTCAAGGGCACTCGCCTGCGCAATATTGGTCAGCCAACTACTGAGCACTAACCATTATGCCTATCCGTCGCTTGGAAAATAAAACCATCCTGATTTCTGCTGCCGGTCAAGGGATTGGCAGGGCTGCAGCTATCGCATTTGCTCGGGAAGGAGCCCGAGTACTGGCAACAGATATTAATAAAGAGGCACTGCTTTCACTTGAAGCCGAAGCTTCAAGTATTGAAACCATGCCACTGGATGTCACCGACAGTCAGGCCGTCGCCTGTCTGAGTCACGAGATTGATACGCCGGACGTATTGTTTAATTGTGCCGGGTATGTCCATCATGGCGACTTACTCAGTTGCGATGAAGAGCGCTGGCGCTTCTCTTTTGAACTGAATGTTCACAGCATGTATTACATGTTGCAGGCTTTCCTTCCGGGTATGCTGCAACGACAACGTGGCAATATCATCAATATGTCTTCCGTTGCTTCAAGCCTGAAAGGTGTTCCTGTTCGCTGTGCCTATAGCACAACCAAAGCAGCCGTCATTGGCCTGACCCGCTCTGTTGCGTGTGACTATGTTAAACAGGGTATTCGCTGCAATGCCATCTGCCCCGGCACAGTTGATACACCCTCATATAATGATCGCGTCCGGGCAATGGGAGGAAACCTTGAGGCTAACCGAAAACAGTTTGCGGCCCGTCAACCACAGGGACGAGTAGGAACGGCTGAAGAGATTGCAGCGCTGGCAGTGTATCTCGCTTCAGATGAGTCGGCATACACTACCGGTGCTGTTCATATTATTGATGGTGGATGGAGTAATTAACGCCTAATCTTTTATCTTAACCTTTTGTCACTTTATCCAGTGCATGACTACCCCAGCCATCCAGCTTGTTTTCAATAAATACCAGAGGAGTACATTCATCTTTGGAGGTGTAGTTGTCAGCTTTAACCCGGTGAGTTCTGTAATACAGAACCCGTACTTCCTGATTATTTACTTTATAAAGTTCAGTGAACTCAGGAACCCCTAGTTTGACTTTGACATCCGCCATTAGCTCACCGGTCTTCAACCGGGAAATTTTCTCTCTGCGAACCTGATCTGCTTTTTCTATGGCAGAGACTTTGTGCCCTGAGCCACCCTCAGTATTTCCAACCTTGATAGAACAACCGGCCAGAATCACAACACAGAGCACCAAAATACACTTAACGAATCTTGTTATTATCATGTTTTTCTCGTTGAGTAATTTGATCTATCAGGCAGTAGCAGTGGTATCGGATTCGCTATTTTCCTGCCGCTTTTTATCTAAATCCCGAAAGTCACGAGCCATTTTCAGGTGACCAGAAGTAATACAGCCTTCAAGCCCTGATACTCTTTTTTCAAGTCGCTTCAACCGACGAGCCATTTGCTTGACTGCCGGCCGGGTCAGTTTAGGATAGCTGTCAGCAGGTTCACTCATGTCAGCCGCTTGTTGCCTTACCTGTCCGGCTGCCTCACCTGAATGAGCTGCTTCCCTGGCCTTCTTCCTTTTCTTTCTGGAGCCGCGAGTGGTGCTGCCACTCATACTCAGCAACACACCAATAGTGATATAGGCCAAAATGGCTCTTGAGGTCGAAGTAAAAAAGTAAGCTCCGCCTACCGTCGCAATCCGCACCGCCAGTACATCCAGGTGAAAGCGGTTGGCAATATAACTGCAGACTCCCATGATAGCCGGAGAGGCCTGACTATCCTCCTGCTGGGTAAAGATCTCTTTCAGAATTCTTTTCATGCCCGGTTTCTCCAGTCCGGCACTTCGGCATCCAGGATACGCTCCAGTGTATGAACTCTGTCTTCCATCACTTCCATACGGTGAACCGTGGACTCAAACAGCTCCTGAGACTCTTCATCCAGACGCTTGGATTGCCTGATCTGGGTAACGTAGTGAAACACCAGCCAGGGCAAAAACAGGAACAGCACCAGAATGGCACTGATGGGAACAAGCTCTTCGATGATTACGGCTTCCATCCGGAATGAAACCCTCCAGTTAAATTGCCATGTCGGATGCTGTTCTTTTGCTGCACATTTTCTTTCAATACAGCAATGATCTACAAACAGCTCGTTACGGCTTTTTATTATTTCTTTATAACAGACGTTTATATCAGACAGAGTAACCTGAATAACCGCTGGACTCTAGACTAACCCTGTCTTTTATATTTACTTGAAGTGCTGTGCCTGTTATTGCTTCAGGCTGTTCTTCAGAGCTTCCAGCTCTTTATCAATCGCACTGTTCATCTCCAGCTCCTGCAGTTCGTTACTCAGCTTGGAGTCGCCCATATCAAAGGCATCCAGCTGCCCTTCCAGGGCATCAATATCCCTTTCCATATGTTCAAACCGCGCTTCCTGCCGCAACCGGTTTTCTTCCCGGGTCTGCTCACGCATTTTCAGACGGTTTGTGCCAACCTGTTTTCTCAGACGGATCGAATCAAGTCGCTTGCGTGCATCTTTCATTGCACCCTGCAGTCGCTGGATATCTTCATCTTGCTTATCCAGCTGCTGCTCCATTTCAGATAAATAAGCCTGCTTCTCTTTTACCTGCAGCATGACTTTCTGTTTTTCTGACAATGCATGCCGGGCCAGATCTTCCCGCTCATGCTGCAGTGCCAGTGCTGCCTTTTCAGCCCATTCCTGAGCACTTTGCTCCAGTCTGATTAACTGTCGTTCAGTTTCTTTCTTGTCAGCAATTAACCGGGCGGCATCAGTGCGAACTTCAACCAGTGTTTCTTCCATTTCCTGCAGCATCAGACGCGCCATTTTTTCAGGGTCTTCTGCTTTATCCAGCAATGCTGTGATATTGGCATTCATGATATCGCTGAGGCGTGAAAAGATGCTCATCTTGTTTAACTCCTTAAAGCTGCTGCTCTGAATATTGTTTAATCTCTGCAGCAACAGCCTGTTGTTCCATCTGCTCTTCTGGCATTGCATCCAGCATCAGCTGATGCAGCTTGGCAATTTCAGCAGGAATACTCCGTTTGATGTCTTCTTCGATCCGGGCCATGGACTCGTTCTTCAGCACCTGCAATTCATCCTGCGGAATTGCCTTGGCAGGTTCGGCGTCAGGACCAGCCACCGCTGATTGACTTACGACAGGCAACGCCAGAACCAGAGCGACAATAACAGATTGCAAGTGACCTTTCATGATTGTGTTCCTTTCCGTGATCAGAAGTGAAGGTTTTTTCACCTTCTTGCCCTTATACATTTCACATATCGTGCCAACTTCAAATAACAACATAACCTGTTGTTTATTAAGGAAATATTTCTTTTACCAAAAATTTACTTAAATTTAATCATGGTTTTTAAAACCACCCTGTGGTGAGATAAACCAACTCTTGGTGAAAATCACAACAACAATTACAAACCATAAAATGACTAACCACAGAAAAGGACTGATCGGCTCATCCTCGGCATTTCTGGAGATGATGGAGTCCGTTTCCCGCTATGCCCGCCATCATCGCCCGGTACTGGTTATCGGGGAACGGGGAACCGGCAAGGAAGAAATCGCCAGTCGTCTGCATTACCTGTCGCCACGCTGGCAGCAAAATCTGGTGAAGCTGAATTGTGCCGCCTTTAATGATGAGTTACTGGATTCAGAACTGTTCGGTCATGAAGCCGGAGCGTTTACCGGTGCCCGCCAGAGTCGAGCCGGACTGTTTGAGGAAGCCGACGGTGGCACCCTGTTTCTGGATGAGCTTGCCACCATGGGGCCACGGCTGCAGGACAAACTGTTGCGGGTAACGGAGTATGGCGAGTTTTACCGGGTTGGCAGTTCCCGGGTTATTAAAGTCGATGTCCGGGTTATTGCCGCAACCAATGAAAACCTTCCTGAGCTTGCTGCTGCAGGAAAGTTCAGACAGGACCTGTTGGATCGACTGGCCTTTGATGTGATTGCTATCCCGCCTTTACGTGTTCGCCAGGATGACATTCTGCAATTGGCTCATCACTTTGCCCTGCGAATGCAACATGAGCTTGCCGATGAGATGTCGGATGCTGAATTCAACGGATTCTCCGAAACAGCTATTGAAACGTTAATACACCACCACTGGCCCGGTAATGTCCGTGAGCTGAAAAATGCGGTTGAACGTAGTGTTTGTCATGCAGGATCAGATGGTTATATCGAGCGGATTATTCTCAATCCCTTCGATTCACCCTGGCTAAAAAGCCTGGAGCAGCGTGTTGAAACAGAACCTGCGCAACCAGCTGCCAACAATGAAAAAACACCTGACCTGGGTGTACTGGAAAGCAGTCTGGAACAGCTGACAGAGGGTTGTTCAATCAATCTCAAACAGATTCAGATTGATGTTGAAAAAGCACTACTGAACCGTGCGCTTGAAGCCAGTCAGTTCAAACAGCGCAAGGCCGCTGAAAAACTGGGACTGACTTATGATCAGCTTCGAAGCCTTATACGCAAGTACCCACAAACTGAAGCCGAAAGCTGAATATTAACCCGCTTTAGAGTTTGCGCTTACTCCCGCTGCCAACTACGTTTTCTGACTCAGGTGTTGCAGCGGAGACTCGAACGCAGTGAAGCTTTTACGCTATGGTCCTCCCGGATCTGAAAAGCCCGGCATACTCGACAGTCATCATGTAATTCGAGACCTGAGTGCAGTGGTACCGGATATCAGCGGTGCAACTTTATTGCCGCGGCAACTGGATATATTGCGTCGGGTTGACCTGGAAACACTCCCTGCGGTTACTGGCAACCCCCGCATTGGCGCCTGTGTCAGTGGTACCGGCAAACTGCTATGCATTGGTCTGAATTATGCAGATCATGCTGCAGAATCCGGAATGCAGGTACCTGAAGAGCCGGTACTGTTTGGTAAAGCCACCAGCGCCATCAGTGGTCCTTTCGACCCGGTTATGATTCCCCTTCACTCAACCAAAACAGATTGGGAAGTCGAACTGGGCATTGTGATTGGTCAGCCCGCAAAGCATGTATCTGAAGCTGATGCAATCAACCATATTGCCGGTTACTGCATTATTAATGATCTGTCCGAACGCCAGTGGCAACTTGAAGGCACCGGACAATGGATCAAGGGCAAAAGCTGTGACACCTTTGCACCACTTGGCCCCTGGCTGGTAACAACCGATGAAATACCCGATCCACAAAATCTGGATATCTGGCTGGAAGTAGACGGTCACCGTTACCAGAATGGTAATACCAGCACCATGGTTTTTGGTGCTGCAGCCCTGGTCAGTTATCTCAGTCAATTCTTCACTCTTCACACCGGCGATATCATTTCGAGTGGTACTCCACCAGGCGTGGGATTAGGCCAAAAGCCGGAACCGGTTTACCTTAAGCCCGGTCAGGTTATACGACTGGGCATCAGTGGGCTGGGTGTTCAGGAACAACAAACCTGTCTGGAAGAATTACCCATCACACCAGCCGAGCATTCTTCTATAGCGGTGGCAGAGGGGCGGGTTTAAATATGGCCAACTCTTCGTCAGTTCTTATTACTGATATTCATATTCACGATATTCGTTTTCCAACCTCGCAAACTTTCAGTGGCTCGGATGCTATGCATACGGCACCGGATTACTCTTGTGTGTATGTCATTCTGGAAACCAGTATGCCCAGCCTGCATGGTTATGGTCTGACATTTACCCTGGGTCGTGGCAATGAAATCTGCGCTGCAGCGGCTGAAGCGTTATCACACCATATCACCGGGAAAAAACTGGAAGATATCTGGGCAAATATGGGGCAGTTCTGGCATCAGCTGGTTAATGATGACCAACTGCGCTGGCTGGGACCCGAAAAAGGTGTGATTCATCTGGCTGCAGCTGCTTTGGTAAATGCCTTATGGGATCTTAAAGCCAGACAGGAAAATAAACCGGTATGGCAGCTGGTTTATGATATGCCGCCCGAAGAGATCATTCGCTGTATCGATTTCAGCTATATCAGTGATCTGTTGTCACCCGCAGCCGCACTTGATCTGTTGGAGTCACGACGAGCCAATCGCGAACAGCGGCTACAACAATTACAGTCAAACGGCATACCCGCTTATACCACCAGTCCCGGCTGGCTGGGTTATTCTGACCCGAAACTGCGTGAACTTTGTGAGCAGGCGGTCAACGATGGCTGGCGCCATATCAAACTGAAAGTCGGTCAGTCACTCGAAGATGATATGCGTCGCTGCCGAATAGCCCGTGATGCACTGGGCAACAATGTTAAGTTAATGCTGGATGCAAACCAGATCTGGAATGTCGATCAGGCGATCGAATGGATGGATGCACTGACCGAGTTTAATCCCTGGTGGATCGAAGAACCCACCAGCCCGGATGATATTCTTGGCCATTGCCGAATACGCTCAGCCATTCATCCGGTGAAGGTGGCAACCGGAGAGCAATGCCAGAACAGGGTTATGTTCAAGCAGTTTCTGCAAAGCGGCGCTATGGATATATGCCAGATCGACAGTTGCCGTCTTGGTGGTGTCAATGAAGTGCTGGCCGTACTGTTACTTGCGGCATTTCATAATATTCCTGTCTGCCCTCATGCCGGAGGGGTCGGGCTTTGTGAGTATGTGCAACATCTGGCCGCTATCGACTTGCTCTGCATCGGGGGACAGCAGAATCAAATCGTCGAGTATGTCGATCACTTGCATGAACATTTTGTTGATCCGGTAAGAATCAAGAATGCTCATTACCGGCTTCCCAAGCTGCCGGGCTACAGCGCACAATTACACGACAAAAGCATCTCAGAGCATAGCTGGCCTGATGGTCATTCCTGGAGCCGTAACTGATGCCCGGCATCATTGAAAGTAATCGCTCACCTGCAGGCTTCCCGCTGAGCATCGGTCCGATAACTTTCGGAGGCGCTTCAATTGGCGGCCTTTATCATGCCATTTCAGATGCTGATGCACACAACACTTTACAAACAGCCTGGGATCTGGGTATTCGCAGTTTTGATACTGCCCCTGAATATGGGCGGGGTTTGAGTGAACGGCGTCTTGGAGACTTTTTACGACAAAGGCCTTATAACTCCTTTATTCTCAGCAGTAAAACCGGAGAGCAGCTACTTCCAGGAAGAGGCGGTAAAGCCAGCAAGTTCATCGGCTCCCTGCCTTTCAGCAAAGCCTTTGACTTTACCGCATCCGGTATTGTCAGAGGCTTCGAAGACAGTTTGCAGCGTTTAGGGCTTGAGCAACTCGACATACTGCTGCTGCACGATCTGGACCCCATCATTCTCGGTGATCGTTTTGAAGCACACTTTCAGCAAGCCATAGACAGCGGTTTTGACGCGCTGATGCGACTGAGAAAAGAAGGTCATGTCAAAGCCATTGGGTTAGGCGTTAAATGTCATCGGGTTTGCGAACGGGCACTTGATTATGCTGATCTGAACTGCTTCATGTTGCAGGGTAGTTATACGCTACTGGAACAGCCAGCCAACGCTTTTATTGAACGTTGCGGAAAAGAACAACGAGCTGTTTTTATCGCTGGTCCTTTTGCATCCGGAATTCTTGCTTCAGGCCCGGTAGCAGGTGCCTACTTTCATCATCAACCGGCTCCGGCAAAGATTATTGAAAAAGTAAAACGTATTGAAAAGGTCTGTAAGCAGTACAAGATTTCCCTTCCCCAGGCAGCCCTTCACTTTCCACTCAGAAATCCCGATGTAACATCCGTTGTTTGTGGCTTTCACAGTGCAGAACAAGTTAGCCAGGTTTGTCAGTGGCTGAGCCAGAATATTCCCGAAGCGCTGTGGCAGTCCCTTTATGAGGAGGAACTGATATGCAATCCGGCACTATAAACAAAAACCCCGACATGATTGATGCCCACCAGCATTTCTGGATGCTGCCCAGAGGGGATTATGGCTGGCTGACGCCGGAACTGAAGCCTCTTTACAGAGATTATATGCCGGATGACCTGGGCCATATTCTAAAAATGGAAGGCATTGCAGGAACGGTACTTGTTCAGGCAGCACAGACAGAAGATGAAACCCGGTTTCTGCTGGGGCTGGCCAATCACTATGACTTTATTCAGGGTGTTGTCGGCTGGATGGATATGACCCGAGAGGATGCAGCAGATCAACTGGATGAACTGCAAATGAATCACTGGCTGAAAGGCATTCGCCCCATGATTCAGGATATTCCGGACCCAGACTGGATACTGCAACCCGCTCTTGATAACTGCTTTGCTTTAATAGAATCCCGTGATCTTGTCTTTGATGCATTAGTACGCACAGAACATCTTCCTCAGCTGCTAAAGCGAATAGAAAAGTATCCGGATCTAAAAGTGGTGATTGATCATGCAGCAAAACCACCCATTGCAGCCAACCATATGGAGCCCTGGGCCAGTTATATGAAGCTACTTGCCCAGGAAACCAGCGCCTGTTGCAAGTTCTCGGGCATTCTTACCGAAGCCGGTCAGCACAGCAGTTTTGAACGATTACAGCCCTGGATTGATCTATTGTTTGAATACTACGGTCCGGAGCGTCTGATATGGGGCAGTGACTGGCCGGTATTAAATATGGTCACCAGCTACGATCAGTGGCTGGCACTGGCACAGCGGTTTTGCGAAGCTTTCAACAGTCAGGAACAGGCCGCTATATTCGGCGACAATGCCCGTAGTGTCTATCAGCTGCAACCTTGACACCTGTTTAACTCATTGCTTGAAAGGAACACTTGTTCAGGATTATTGTCGAAGCCTGAGCAATACGTTAATGGATAACCTTATTAATCGTGAATACAAATTCCGACAGCTATGATTCACTGGCACACATCATTTCAAACCACCCAGCTAAAACACCTTTGAGAGTTGCTATCGATGGTGTCGATGCTTCAGGAAAAACCTGGCTGGCAGACAAGCTTGCAAGCCTGATCCAACGTCGACCGGTGATACGTTCTTCTATTGATTATTTTCATCAGCCCAGAGCCATACGTTATCGTCAAGGTGATTTATCTGCCAAAGGCTACCTGGAAGATTCTTTCAACTATGAAGCCCTGACCCAATGCATTTTGGAACCGCTGTCACCTGACGGCAGTCGTCAGTACCAGCTTAAAGCTTTTGATCATTACAAAGATGAGGTCGTATGCTCTGACACTTTAATGGCCGCAGAAAATAGTATTCTGCTGTTTGACGGTATCTTTTTGCAGGTTCCGGAGATTAAAAACTACTGGGATCTGGTTATTTTTGTTGATGTCGACTTCAGCTACTCGTTACCCCGCGCTATAGCGCGTAACCAGGAGCAGGCCGATGACATTCAACTCCTGAAAAAGCGCTATCTGCAGCGTTATATTCCCGGTCAGCAGCTTTACTTTGAGCAATGTGATCCAAGGGAAAGGGCTGATATTGTCATTAACAACAATGACCTTACCTGCCCTACCCTTGAGTTCAACAGAGATATCAGAACAGAGCCTCAGTAGACGCACTGACTTTTACTGCAAAATCCTTTTACGACTGCAGTGCCCCATAAAGCCGGGCATAAAGGCCATCCTGCTGAATCAGTTCTTCATGCTCTCCCTGTTCACTGATCATGCCGTTTTCAAAAACATAGGCCCGGTCAGCACGGCGTACTGCACTCAAACGGTGAGCGATAATCAGGGTGGTGCGTTCTGCCAGGAATGATTCCAGTCCCTGCAACACCATATATTCGGTTGCGGCATCCAGTGCAGATGTCGCTTCATCAAGAATCACCACTTTAGGATTGGCAATCACCATTCGGGCAATGGCCAGTCGCTGACGTTGACCTCCAGATAATCTGACACCATCCCGGCCCACCAGTGTCTCCAGACCTTCATCCATTTCTTCAATGGTGTGACGTAGCTGGGCTACTTCCAGTGCCTGCCACAACTGCTCATCTGTAGCATCACGCCCCAGAGTCAGGTTTTCCCTTACAGTGGAGTTAAACAAGGCTGGATGTTGCAGTACTGTCGCTACATTTTCCCGAATACAATCCAGGCCGGCTTTTTCCAGCGGTACATTATTAAAGGCGATACGCCCCTGATCAGCCTGATAAAGCCCCAGCAAGACCTTGACCAGTGTCGACTTGCCTCCACCACTGGCACCCACCAGTGCCACCTTTTCTCCGGCCTTGATATGCAGGCTGACACCTTTCAGGACCTTTTTATCACCATAGCTGAAGTGGACATTTTCAAGATCAACATCTGCAGTCGTGTGTTCAGCAAAAGGGTCCTGCTCACAGGCCCACTGCGGCTCTTCTTTCATCGAAAGCAGACTGTTGACGCGCTTTAACGCTGCCCGGGACGCATAGTAGCCATACTGCATGCTCAGCAGTTCCTGCACCGGCCCCATCATAAACCAGAGATAACCAAATACGGCCATCATCTGCCCTACCGTCAGGTCCGACAATAGTACCGTCATCATGGCGCCTGCCCGGAACAGATCAATACCCAGCATAAAGATCAGAAAACTCATCCGGTTGGCAGCATCAGTTTTCCATTCAAATGCTGATGAGTGATCACGCACATGCCGGGCATGCTGCAACAGGCGAGAAAGGTAATGCTGTTCTCTGTTGGCTGTTCGCAGTTGCTGAATACCATCCAGGGTTTCTGTCAAAGCAGACTGAAAAATTTCATAAGCCTTGTTCTGGTCACGCTTCAGATCTTTAACCTTACGCCCCATCACCGTCGTAAAATAAATCACAATGGGATTGAACAGCATAATAACCAGAGCCAGCTGCCAATGGAGCCAGAACAAAACACATGCCGTACAAATTAATGTCAGCGAAGCAACCAGCAGCCGACTGACAGTAGAGCCGATAAAGCGATCGATGGTATCCAGGTCAGTAACAAAGCGTGAAGCTACACCTCCACTACCCGTCATCTCATATTCAGCCAGTGCACTATGCCCGAGTTTGTTAATCAGGCTCTTACGGATGCGGAAGATGACTTCTTTGGAAATAAAGGTAAATTGCCGGGACTGCCAGACATTAAAAGCCAGTGCCATAAGACGCAGCACAATAGTGATGGCCAAAATCGACATAATAAAAACGACTTCTGTCTCAAGGTCATCCGGAATAACAGCCTTCAGCACTTCCAGCGCAGTACCCGGATCATTCAGCAGAATCTCATCCACCAGCAGCGGCATCAGCAAGGGCGTTGGCACACTGGCCAGTGTTGCCATGACAGCAATCAGGTTGGCAATCACCAGTTCCCGCTTGTGCTCCAGTGCAATGCGCCAGATATTTCCCCAGTTATAAGTTCGCGTATTTTCGGGCAAGCCTGCTACAGCCTCGCCTCCTTGTTGTTGGTCCGTCAAAAACATCTCCCGGTAACAAATACTTATAAGTTATTGATATTCATTCTCATTATAAAGAGAGTCAGCCTGAACCAAAACAAGCATTATCCAATGCCTGGTATCGGAATCTGACTATTTCACACCTGACTATTTCAAATCCGCCTGTTTCAGCTTTACCTGTTAACAGCACAACGTCATCGTTCAACATGTTCCCGTAAGTGCTTGGGTACTTAATCACAAGATCTCACAAAACAGGCTAACTTTTCCGGTTTTATGTTTAAACAAGTAAAAAATGCTGGCTCTAACTGGACAAAAGCGTCATTTAGCCTAGAAATAAAGTTTTAACTGATAACAGACAAGGTATGCCGCAAACGAAGTTACCTTCTTCATTTCAAATCATCCTGCTGCTGGCACTGTTTCTGTCCCTGACTTTTTCTTTCACCAGCTTGCTTGATCTGCCTATTCAACTGGCTCTGTTTATTGGCTGGTGCCCTGTTGTTCTACTGGGACTCCATCTGGGTCACACTTATCAGCATCTTGAAAGTGCTGCTATGAATGGTATCTCCCGCGGGTTGGGGGCCGTATTTATCCTACTTGCTGTCGGCGCCCTGACCGGCAGCTGGCTGACCGGGGGAGTTGTACCCGCCATTATCTATTACGGGCTGGATATTCTTGATCCTTCACTGTTCCTGCCTATGTCGGTATTACTTTGTGCTGCCATGGCACTGGTTACCGGTACTTCCTGGGGCGCAGCCGGTACAGCCGGGATTGCAGTGATGAGTATGGGAGAAGGTCTGAATATACCGGCACCTCTTTGTGCCGGAGCCGTACTTTCCGGCATCTATTTTGGAGATAAACTCTCTCCACTTTCAGACAGCGTACTGTTAGCTTCATCTATGTCCGGAGTTGAAATTGTCAGTCATATCAGGGGCATGCTACCGATCAGCCTGATCAGTATGGCCATAACCCTGCTGATTTTTGCTGTAGTCGGGTTTGAATACAACAATGAATTGAACTCAGAGCGTATTGTCTCTATTCGAGCTGAGCTGGAGAGCTATTTTAATCTGACGCCTGCCACCCTTATTCCTATTATTCCCGTCGTTGTTTTACTGGCCCGTCGTAATCCGGCACTACCGGTTATGGCTCTCGGGGCTTTTCTCGGCATTCTGTGGGGCATCTGGCAGCAACACCTGGATCCCTCCCATGCGGTTCAGGCAGCCTGGAATCCTATAACACCCGACCATCTGCAGTTTCCTCTGATAGCTGACCTGCTGGAAAAAGGCGGCATGGAAAGAATGCTGGGATCATTAGTTGTGATTGTGCTGGGGCTGGGTTTTGGCAGTTTGCTGGAAAGCATTGGGGTCGTAACCGTTATAGCCAACTATCTACAGCGTATGACGCAAAGTGAGGCCGGATTAACATCGACCACTCTGCTAACCGGTTTTTTGGGCAATCTGTTTGGCAGCGCCATGTATGTTTCGCTCATTCTTACCCCTCGACTGCTTATTGGCAGTTATGATCGAATCAATGCCGATCGCCGGCTGCTGTCCCGCAATACCGAGTTTGGTGGCACCCTGACCTCCGGTATGGTGCCCTGGAGTGATAACGGCATCTTTATGACGGCTGTTCTCGGTGTCCCCACAATGATGTATCTGCCCTATATGTGGCTGTCCTGGGTCTGCATCGGTCTGACATTAATATTTGCCTGGCTGCAGCACCTGGGCATTGCACCGGCTCTTATGCAGCGCTTTTCACTCAAGAGCCCCTGAAGCCAGGGGCTTCAAGAGCTGTCGGGCTTCAACATCCCCGTCAGATGCCGATAATAACGGGAGTACTTTCAGAGTCGGCAATGGATATGCCTGGCAACAAGATTCCATCTAACCCGTCTGTAACCCCCAATGCAGGGCTTAACCCTCAGCCCCCTGCGACCGGCAATACCTCATCCGAAAGCGCTCAGGCTTTTGGTCGCAAAACCAGTACATCTACCGGTGTCCGGGGCTTCCTGAAAAAAACATGGCAAAAGCTCAGCCTGAATAAAACCAACCGGTCACTGATTGGACGCCGGATCAAATCCATGTTCAGCGCACTCTGGCGATTATTCCGTGGGCGCAAGGTAGCACCAGAAAGCAAGATGCCCAGCCTGCGCAAAGAAGAACAAGCCCGGGGTGTTTTACCTGAGTATCAGGGCCTGGTGAAAAGTCCTCCTACACTCAAGAAACACCGAAAGGGTGAGATGCTGGGAAAAGGTTCTTTTGGCAGTGTCTCTCTGGTAACCAACAAACGAGGGAAAGAGCCTGAAAAGCCACTGGATAAAGTCTACGTTGAGAAAACCCAGAAAATACCGGCAAATAATGCTCACCGGACAAGGGAGATTAATAGCGAAGTCCGCCTGCAACGGGAGTCACCGTCAGCCCCTGAAATATACGAAGAAAAAATGAGTAAACCCAAAACAGGTGATGACGGGAAGCAGTATCAGGAACATCGCATG
Source organism: Spongorhabdus nitratireducens (assembly GCA_947387575.1). GTDB lineage: Bacteria > Pseudomonadota > Gammaproteobacteria > Pseudomonadales > Endozoicomonadaceae > CANDOC01. Next base: position 52,421 of record CANDOC010000005.1, on the reverse strand, counting down.
ATAATGGAATATGGCGGCGCATCTCTTTCAAAATTAATGCAAAGCTGGATGCCCGCCAAACCCGATATGTTCAATATGACGACTGCCGAGAGAAAGTACTGGAAAAGATCCAAATTCAGTGCAAGCAGGGAGGAGAACATAGGCCTGCCACTGAATCTGACACGAAATGTTGTTTTACAGCTGATGTCTCACCTGGTTGATCTGCATGCAGAGCACAAGATCCACCGGGACCTGAAGCCCGATAATATTTTGATTAATCACAAGGGAAAGGTCAGCCTCGCAGACTTTGGTCTTGCCACACAAAACAGACCGCAGCCGGGAGAAGATCCTGATAATGCTGCCATCAGCTCAGACAGGGCTGGCAGCCGGCTCTGGATGGCTCCCGAAGTCATGGCCAAACAACCTTACGGCACCAAAGTGGATATCTGGTCTGCCGGTATGGTTTTACTTGAGCTGCTGACCGGCGAGCGGATTGACCATTATCTTCGCGGGCAAAAGCATGAAATCGTTTACAACCCCTCAGCCCACGTTCAGCTACTTCAGTTTATTCAGGATGACCCCAGGCTAAACCCTGAAGCCAAAAGCCTGATCCGGCAGATGGTTGATGAGGACCCGATGAAGCGCCCCACCGCAATCGAGGTTTTAAACCACCCTTTTTTTCAGCAAGCCCAAAATATACAGAGCGCCTCTTACGCAGACCTTCAGTCCCAACACCTGCAGGCTTTCAGCCAGCTGGCAGCTCAAGAGCAGTTATTAGCTGATATAGAAGCAGGCAAGGCACCAGAGGATGCCCCCAATCTGGACACTGTTCGTAATACTGTCAGTCAGCTAGGTGAGACAGTGCGTCAGTTAAAACAACGAATGAATGAACTTGACCATATCAACAGATAGTAGAGTTCCCCGTTATCTTTCTTTTGATTAACCTGTTTTAGTCTCCGGCTCAGGTGGTAAAACCGGCATATGACGACGGAAGTACTGCCAAGACCGTAACTCATGATAAAATCAGGCTCCAGCCCCCCCCCGGAGAAGCAACAAAACATTCATAATTCCAACAGAAAATAAACCCTGCCCGCGCCCTATAAAATAAAGATAAGCCAGAAGGGAAAAGGCCAATGTGCCAATACTGCAATAAAGAGACGAAGCTGTACCGAATAAAGCGTACTTTTTTTGAGAAGACAATATCCAACCGCAATCGAAAAAAATTTCAGTGTTCCGATTGTGGTCGTATATTTTTCACAGAGACAGACGACAAATTAAAAAAAGGCTTTATTACCTGATTCAACAGCAGGTAACTATATCCTTCGACTGACCGCATAGATCTTCCAGGCGGGCAGACAGGCAAAACTGAAGCCCGCCATAAACACCAAAAGAAGCCATGACACCTGCTGCAGTGAAAGTTCAAGGCCAATCATCGCAGGAAAGAAATAGTGCAGTCCCGCACAGGCAATAAAGTAGGATAGAGTGCCAATTATAATGGCCACGATTACCTGCCCCACAGGTTCAGCTAACGTCAGGCTTGCTATCTGGATCGGACGAGCTCCAACCATACGTAACAGCTCAAGCTCCTGACGCCTTTCAGCAAAACTTGCTGATAAATTGAAGAAAACCATAACAAGGGCCAAAGCACTGATAATGGCAATCATGGCCATCATTACAGTGTTAATCATTTCTTCATAATCCGTGAGCAACTGCAGCTCAACGGCAGGAATGGCGACCTCAACCGGGGCACCTGCCTGTCGTGAAAAGACTTGCTGCATTGCAAGTAAAGCCTGCCGGTTATGAAGTTTAACCATGATATAACTGATAATATTCGACGCTGCGAGACCATGTTGGGCCCGGGCAAAAGTCAAACCTTCTATGGGTACCAGAATGGTATCATCGATAGTTGTTCCTGTTGCCGGCAATATCTGCTGAATCACAAAACGAGTCTGATACTCATCTTCATATGAAGGCATAAAGCCGGCAGCAACTGTCAATAATTCACCTTCTTTATACTTCAGACTGGTTGCAACATTAGAGCCTATCAACACGGACAGCCTGTCACTGAAAGAAGGTAAACCCGTTGAACCATCGGCATCACCCGCCTCAGTATTCAGGTGCAACATATCGAAGTAGCCCGATGTAACGCCTGTCACAACAAAGCCGCGGTGGCTTTCCCTCACCGAAACGGCCACTGCTCTTGATACCTCTGGGTTATCCCTCAAATTATTATAAATATCTGAAGGCAGGTCAGGTGGAGGAGTACCAATACCAAACAAACTGTACAGCACCAGATGAGAGGACTGCGCAGGAGCCCCTACAACAAGATCGGTACTGGCTGACAAGTGCTTTGCATAACGGTGAACAACAGCGTCAATATGTACCAAAGTCAGCAGCAACATCACACTGAAGGCCAGTGCAAGCGTGGACACTACCAGCCTTACTTTTCGTCTGACAAGACTGCTTCGCATGATTTTAAAAAGAATCACCGGATTTCAGGCTCCTTTGCCAGATTTAGCTCACCCATATCAAGGTAACGGTCAAAACCCATATCCGACATATCATCATGGGTCGTACAAACCAGCGTGGCACCTGTTTCCCGGCACTCATTGAGAATCAACTCATAAACGGCCCGCTTACCTTTGGTATCCATGGCCGAAGCAGGCTCATCAACCAGCACCAGTCTGGGATTACCAATAAGCGCTCTGGCAATAGCAAAGCGTTGTTGCTGTCCGGCACTATAGTCGGATGCATTTTTTGAAAGTCTGGAGGGGTCTTTAAGGCTTAATTTACGAATGAGGCGAAATGCATCTTCTGATACTTTTTGCATTATGGCAGAGTCTTTTCTCTGACCAACAGATGGCACATCAATATGCTTCGCTGCTGCCCTTCCTATTGCCTCCCGGCGGCGGCGGGCAGAGAAATGACAAGGCAGCATAATATTGTCAAAAGCACTCAGATAGGGGACAAGTCGGTAGTACTGGAATACAAATCCGATATAGTCAGCTCTCAGCCGCTCAAGCTCCTGGTATTTAATACTGGCCAGATTTTGGCCTAAAACGGATACCGAACCCTTGCAGTTTTTTCCCAGCCCCGCCATCACCCGTAACAGAGATGTTTTGCCTGAGCCATTCTCTCCCTGCAGACAAATTGTTTCCCCCGGGCGTATCTGTAGCTGCGGTATATTAAGGATTTCACTGTTCTGATGGCTCTGCTCCAAAGCTGAAATATCAATGCCATTGTCTTTCTTGCCAATATCTTCCATTAGAGCAACTCCGGCGAGAGAACAAGTAACTCACTACCTGAATGAATGACCTGCTTATTCTGCCAGGTGTCTGTGATCAACCAGACATCCACTTCCTGCAACTCCGGAAGTACTTCAAACAGCTCCAGTTTGATAGTTTCTAATGCTTCAGGCCTGCTGCATTCAAGAGACTGGTAGCCATTGATATTATGCTGAGCATCAACATGAATACGAAAACGCTCTGCAGCACAGTCTGCTGAGCTTGCTGGAATGACTAAACGATTGATACTTTCAAGCTTCTGAACCAGCTTTTCAACCGGCATATTGCCGGAAAGGTAAGGCAAAGAGCGGGAAGCGATTGAAACCAGAAGTGTAAGGTTTTGGCCCTTGAGATTAACATCCAGACTAATTCGTGCCGGGGCAACAGCCGGGTGAACAATCGGTTCTGCTTTTACCGGCACAACACAGAATATGAACAATACACTCAGGACAATCCCGGTGAAGAGCTTGCATTCTCTCATCAGTCCAGACTCCCTGGTCATTTTCCTGGATTATTTTTACCTAGACTACTTATCCCGCAGATGTTTGGCTCCGGAATCCACCAAAGCTGTATCCGTCAGGTAGTTTCTGCCAATTAACAGCTGCTGAGGGAATTTATTCCGATTGATCAGCGAGACTTCGAGAAATCGCAGCGTATCGCCAATCGCAATTGTATTCTTGACCACCGCTCTCTCTGCCGGGGGGCCTTTATGAGTCAAAACATAAGCGACTCTGGAAACTGGTTGATGCATGGATACGGTTTTACCACTGCGCTTGTGCTCAAAGTCATAGTAAACCCAGCGCTTACCCTGCCGGTTCACATACATTCTTATATTGCGGGCATCCATTGAGGTTGTGGTTGCACCGGTATCGATCAGAGCATCAACTTCAAGCTTCTGCAGATTTACCAATCGGGCGGTTTCCAACATACCGAAAACGGGCAACGGTGAGGCACAAGTACAGGCTTGTGCCCTGGGAGCACCAGAATAAAACAAGCTGATAAGCGCTATCGCACAAATCCAGCCTGAAAAAAATCGGAAATTCAAAAAACTGATATTCATACTCAGAATATCGGTCATACAAAAAAATAATTTAATTAAAAAATATATTTGTCGTAATGCATTTTTTAATTAAATAAAAAAACGCCCGAATGGTTATTCGGGCGTTTTTTATCAAGACGCTGATCAAAATTTCATTTCAATCAGAGCTTTTAAGCAGCATATGCAATTTGCTTAGTTCGGGCTGACAACCGGCGGCTTGTCCGGAGTAGGAGCAGTGGCAGGAGGCGGCGGAGGCGGAGCGATCGGGGCAGCCTGCTGAGGTGTCTCAACTTCAGTGTTTTCCGCTTCAGCTTCAGCCTGAGCCGGGTTACCTGCAACCTGAGGAGCAGCAGCCTGCTCTGCAGCTTGCTGAACAGCAGCCTGAGCAGCCGGGTTATCAGCCAGCTGAGCGACAGCTGCATTGGTGATAGCTACTTTCTGAGCCGGAGCTGCACTTACTGCAACACCTACAATCTGGGCAGCCTGTTCAGGATAAGCCTGAACAGCAGCACTAACCAGTGCAGACAGCAGTGCAGGGCTGCCCTGCAGCTGGGCTGCCGCATCAGCAATCAGCGCTTCTACAGATGCACCACTTTCCACGGCTTTAGCCAGAGCTGCGTCAGCAGACATAGTGTTCAAATCAGTTGCCAGATCAGCCTGGGCAACACCGGCCATAGCTGCTGCAAGAGCCAGAGCCGCAGATGCAACAAATTTTGTTGGTTTCATTTGAATTCCTTTACCATCCCAAGAAAATCGAGGGTAACAGAAGTGCAGACAATTCTGTTGTTACCTAGATTATTATCCTGTACTTGCGTGGAGTAATGTACAAAAAAAAACTACGCTCTGCGATAGGCTGGTAGCGGAAAAGCAAAAACATTAATTTTTTTGAACTGTACAAACTCTAACGCTGGAAATTATATTTATCCGGCCATTATAATACAATGCAAAATCAGGTTGGCATTGAAATTTAAGAATATGAAACTTTGTTCGTATACATATTCGTAATAAGCAACAATGCATGTGCCACCTATTTTCATCCGTAAAACTCAAGGCGTAGAATTTAATATGAAAGGGATAAGCAAACTCAGCCTGGCCGTTGCCCTCGCTGGATATGGACTGAGCGCTGCTGCAGCTGTTGAAGATGCCGGCCACCTGACTCTGGGTGCCTTCGAAGTGACTCCTGAACTGCGTACTGCCATCGGTTACGATGACAACGTATACCGTGACGGCAACACCGTTGGCCTGAAAGAGAAAGGCTCTTTTGTTTACAACATTAATCCTTCTGTAGAGTTCAAGGCCCAGAAAGGCCTGAGCACTTACGCCCTGACTCTGGACGTAAACGACAAGCGTTTCTCTGCTGAAAGCGATGCCAACTTCACCGATTACGCGCTGCTGGGCGATGTTCACCAGGAATTCAACAGCCGTAACCGTCTGGACCTGGGTTTTGACCTGGGCGTTTACCACGACGAAGGTTCCACCATTAACGGTGCTACTGACAAGGACGCTCCTGAGTACACCCGCAAGCAGGCTGACATCAAGTACGGCTTCGGTTCCATGGAAGCCAAGGCACGTTTCGACGTTTTCGCCAGCATCAACGACCAGGATTACGACAAGAAAAACGGCAGCTATGAAGGCCGTAGCCGTAAGACTACTGAATTCGGAACCACCGTATTCTACAAGGTAATGCCGAAGACCAGCGCACTGGTTGAAGTCAAGAAACGTGATCTGGAATATGACAAGCGTTCCGGCGACACCGCTAAGCCAGGCTACGAAATCACCAGTTACCTGGTCGGTCTGGAGTGGGAAGCCACTGCCAAGACTACCGGTTACGCCAAGATCGGTCGTCGTCATCGCAGTGCTGACGCCAAAGGTGTTGATTCCGAAAACTTCACCGGTTGGGAAGTCGGTGTAAGCTACATGCCGGTTGATCACTCTGTATTCCAGCTGAGCACTACCCGTGACTACGGCCTGGAATCTGACAACCCGGCCAATGCTGACTTCACCAAGGGCACCAGCACTACTCTGAGCTGGATGCACAGCTGGACTGACCGCATCAGTACCAACGCTGGTTACACCTACACCGACGAAGAAGTTCAGCGTTCCGCTCAGACCATCAAGGATCGCGACATCAACACCTTCAAGCTGGGTGCTGACTGGAAACTGCGTCGCAATCTGACCCTGTCTCTTAACTACGAGCACAGCAAGCGTGATGAAGACCGCAAGGTAAGCACCGTAAGCGAAGACGGTTACAGCCGTAACGTTTACATGCTGACTGCTGAACTGGCGCTGTAATTTAATTTACAAGCACCAGCTCAACGCGAGCTATAATACAGGCCGGTGATCCGGCCTGTATTTTTTTGGTCTGTCAGTTTTACCTTTGGCACGCCCATCCCTGACAAGTAACAGGTTGCTGTATAAACCTCTCGTATTTGCTCACAAACGCTTGCGTCCCGAATACAAACGAACGACAATCTCCCGCCATTAAAATAGAACGAATGTCATGCTGCCTGCAGCAATTCTGAAGGTAACCAACCCAATGCCTGCTTTTATTAGATACCTGACACAAAGCACATTACAACTGAAGAGAATGCTGCTGGCCACGCTGTTGCTGATCGCTACATCAATTCATGCTGCAGACCCTGTAAGCTTTTCCACTTACGGCCTGAGCTCCGGTGATGAAATCCATATTACGGTTTTCGGTGAAGATGATATGGATGTGACCACCCGCTTGACGGATGCCGGCACTATCTCTTACCCCTTCCTGGGAGAGATTCGCGTTAAGGGTATGACCGTCGGTGAATTACAGAAACACCTGACGAACCAACTCAAGCCAGACTACTTTGTAGATCCACAAGTCAACGTATCCATCACTGAATATCGCAAGTTCTTTGTAAGCGGTGAAGTAAAAGATCCGGGCGGTTTCTCATTTGAACCTGGCCTGACACTTGAAAAAGCAATTGCACTGGCTGGCGGCTTCACGCAGCGCGCAGACAAAAAAGCGATTCAGGTAACCCGCGAGATTAATGGTCGCCAAGTAGAGCGCACCATGAAGCAGGATGATTCAGTGCTTCCCGGCGATATCATCAATATCAAAGAAAGCTTCTTCTAATTGAGCGATGCAGCGCCTCGTATATCAGCACAAGCTGACTCGACCGGGGCAGTCACCTGAACGTTAAAATTTATTCTATTTAAATACGAAGCAAACAATGAGTAGCGATACGCAACTGGCCATGCCCGGACAGGGCTCGCCTAACCCAGCCCCTCAACAGGATGATGATGTGATTTCCCTGCGGGAAATTTTTCATGTTCTGACTACGCACAAATGGGCAATTATTGGCTTTACGCTGGCAGTCACCTTGATTACGACACTAATCGTCTTCAAGCTGACCCCCATTTATCAGGCAACAACCGTACTTCAGATCGAACAGGAACAGGCCAAAGTCGTATCGATTGAAGAGGTTTATGGTATTGATGGCGGCGGAGACAGCTACCTGAACACCCAGTTCGAGGTATTAAAGTCACGCAGCGTGCTGGAAAAGGTAGTTGAAAAGCTTAATCTGACACAAAACCCTGAGTTCAATACCAGCCTGCAGGAAACCGCATGGTATGCTAACTATATTAACTGGCACAGTTGGTTCGGGCTTGAAGCACCCGTTGAAGAAGATGTTGAAGACATCACACTACGTGACACCATTAACACCCTGAGTGAACATATCTCGATTGCTCCTGTTAAAAAAACCCAGGTTGTCCGGATTCACGCTACCTCTGAAAGTGCCAAACTGGCTGCAAAAATCGCCAATGCAGTAGCGGACGCCTATATCGAATCTTATATGGAGTCCAAGCTATCCCTCACCCTTAATGCTACCAGCTGGATGCAGGGTCGCCTGACTGAACTGTCTGATAAGCTGCGCGTTGCAGAGAAAAACCTGCAGGCATACCGCGAACAGGAAAACCTGGTTGACCTGGAAGGTGTACTAACGCTTTCCAGCAACGAACTGAAAGCCCTGACCACAGAACTGGTCCAGGTACGTCGTAAGCTGGCTATTTCTGAAACCATTTACAAACGTATTCAGTCAGGCAAGCTGCGGACGGCAGAAGATTATGAATCCCTGCAGGCTGTACTGTCTCACCCATTGATTCAGGAGTTGAAACAGGAACAGGCAAAGATCGAGCGTCAAATTTCAGATATGTCCCGCCGCTATGGCCCGAAACACCCTAAAATGCGCTCGGCACGTAGTGAACTGGCCAGCATTCAGCAAAATATTAAAATGCAGATTCGTAATATTGTACAGGGTGTTGAGCGTGATTATGAGAATGACAAGGCCAACGAGCGTAGCTTGAGCCGCCAGGTAGCTACAGCCAAAGCAAAAGTACAGGAAATTAACCGCAGCCAGTTTAAGCTGCGAGCACTGGAACGTGAAGTTCGCACCAACAAAGATCTCTATGATGCTTTCTTCAAACGTATTCAGGAAACCAGCGCAACCAGTGACTTACAAACCGCTAATGCACGTGTGGTAGACAAAGCTTTCACACCGGAAAAGCCGGTTAAACCCAAAAAGAGCTTGATTATTGCACTGGCAGCTATTCTTGGCCTAATGATTTCCTGCGGTATCGCCTTCCTGCTTGAAATGCTCAATAACACTATTCGCAGCACTCGGGATATTGAAGACAAACTGAACCTGCCAGTACTGGGAATTCTGCCAAAACTGAACCCGAAACAGGCAACAGGCAGAATGCACAACCTCTTTATGGATAAAAACGAGCATGGCTTTGGTGAAGCGGTTCGTACCATTCGCACCAGTGTGAACTTGACGGCAATGGACAAGGAACACCGACTGTTTGCCATCACTTCAACCATGCCCGGTGAAGGTAAATCGTCGACCGCATCTAACCTGGCACTTTCACTCGGTCAGCTGGGTAAAACCCTCCTTGTAGATTGTGATCTGCGTCGCCCGACCGTTGGCAAAAACTTCAGCATTAAAGGCGGCTCTGTTGGTTTAGCTAATCTGCTGGCAGACACTGCAACCACTGATGAATGCATACATCATGCTGATGGCATCGACCTGATCCCCTGCGGCATGCTCCCCCCCAACCCACAGGAACTGCTAGCGTCCGAAAAGTTTGTGGCTGTTATTGAAGAACTGAAGCAACACTACGATTACATCATTCTGGACTGTCCACCGGTACAAAGTGTAAGCGACGCCCTGATGGTCTCCCGCTTGTGCGACGGCCTTCTCTACGTAATCGAAGCCGGCCGAGGCCAACTGAGCGCCATCCAGAACAGTGTTGGTCGCCTGCTACAAGCCCGCGCCCCACTAACAGGAGTTGTACTCAACAAAATCGACCCCACAAGAAAAGACGCCTACGGATATAGCCAGGGCTACTACGACTACGAAGGCTACCACTCAAAAGAAGCCTAGACAGAAAAAACTGAAGGTGAATGGTCTAATAAAATTGAGACCATTCACCAGCCAAAACAGTACAATCCACACTTCCTAATTTCTAAAAGCGATCTATAATTTTTAGCCTGCTAAAGATGATGTACATACGATAATGTATACGTCATAATACGTCCGCTCAAAAAATACCGCATATTTTTAATCATGAAATGCGGAACAACCTACCTCTATATTTTTATGATTTCGGAGAAAATTACAGCCTATCGCGGACTATAAATTAGATGTCATTTTGAGCCATCATGATGCCATTTTTTATCGTCCTCAAAAGCATACGATTCATAACTATAAGCTCCATCGCAGTTCCGGCATTTGCGTCTATGAGTCGGCGGGCGGTAGCGTGTCTAAAAAGGCATGTAAAACTGTAAACGCTAAGCTAGATAGCTTAGTGAAATATAGAGTAGCTAAACAAAAGCTATAAAAGCACACAAGCCGTCTGAACATTATGCCATTAATGCATTTTACGTGGACGGGCTAGAGTATTTTGGTAGCTCTTCGAAAACGTCAACATCCTTCAGGCAATGAAAGTCTGCTCTACTACCCAATAATGATTCTGAACAGTGAGTTTATCTGAAATCTATTTAGGTAAGTAACCATATTTATCTTCTGAAATATTCGATTTTTGCTTTCATCGTCGCCACAAACAATCGTTGTATTGAATCCTTAACCTTGAGTATCAATGCTACTGGTTTTGGTTTACTTATGGAGAAAGCTCAAATTAAAAACCCATCAAAACCAAAAATAGCACCACCTTGATACACTATCATCTTAAACTAATAGTAACATCTGATTAAAACATACAAGCTGAAAAATAACAGATACCTACTTCCCTGATATTTAATTAAACAATATATATACTCAAGGAATTAGACCTACTTTTTGTGACAAGAAGTATTTAAACCCAAAATAGAAAAATCATCATCACTGACAAATACAAATATAAAGAAACATTTAGCAAGTATAAATACTAGGACACATAAAAGAAACTCCAACAAAATAATTTACTAAATCCTACCTATCACTTTTATCAATATAGATGTTAAATATATAGTTATAAAAACGGATCAGGTTACAAATAAGGGACAGCATTCATCATTAACCCATTCTAATGAGACATCAATTTCTCTACAAAATTTCTCCAATATTATTTTCTCGATGAATCAGATTTTTTGATGAAATATAGAATCCAACTAAAATACTTGAGTTCTTACTCCCGAAACAGACCCAAAATAACAATCTCATTAATTTTATAGCGTCAAAATACTCTCCCATAAAACTTAAACTATTAATGAAAAACAGACAGGAAAAAAAATGTGTGGATTCTTTATAACAAACAACCCTAATGTTGATCACTCTCACTTAAGCATAATTGAAAGTACCTTAAGGTTCAGAGGGCCTGATTGCTCATCTGGTTTATTAGAACATAATAGCTGGAAAGCATATCATTCAAGACTGGCAATAATAGACGTTTACAGTGGTGTAAACCAGCCTATCATTGATTCTGAAGGGGGAATGCTAGTTTTTAATGGTGAAGTACTCAATTATAAGGAACTAGGAAAAAAATATTTCAACAGGAACTATACAAGTGATACTAAATTACTTAGCGATTTATTAGCAAGCAATAAAATAAATCTAAATGAAATTGATGGTTTTTTTGCATTTGTTTACATAAATAAAGACGGAAAAGTTCAAAAAGCTGCCAGGGATAAATTCGGAGTTAAACCTATTTTTTACCATAGAGATGGTAAGTACTTAAGTTTTTGTTCTGAACCCATTACACTTAAAAAAATATTTAAACTATCAGTAAATCACAACACAATAGACGAATATAGAGCCACAAGAGCTCCTATTTTTTCAGGATCATATTTTGATGGCATAAATACAATACAACCAGGAAATTGTTTTATTGACGGAGAATATTTTAATTGCTGTGATTTTTTAGAAAAAGAATATATTGAAAATACGGAAAACGATGTAGAGCTTGCAATAAGAGAAGGCATCAGGACTAGACAAATATCGGATGCTCCTGTAGGCCTATTACTCAGCAGAGGAATAGACAGCAATTTATTAAAAGAGTTTGGAAATATAAAAAGGTGTTACTCCATAGGATTCGAAGGTGATGAAGATATAGAGTATCTGAAAAAAGAAGAAACAAAAAATTTAAAAATCATAGAACAAACGGCTGAAGGTTACTTAAATGATTTTAAACATCTGATAGAACTCCGAGGTGAGCCGATGTCAGTACCAAACGAGGTTCTATTATACCGTATCTCTAGAGAAGCCGCGAAAGACGGAATTAAAGTATTACTTTCTGGCGAGGGTGCTGATGAATTTTTTGGCGGCTATGACAGGATATTTCAATGGGCATTAAAAGAAGATTTTTGTATTGATAAATTCATAGAAATGTATTGCTATGAACCGCCCAAAAAAGGGTCCAAACTATATCAAAGGTTTAAAAATCTATTCCTTGAATTAAAAGTTAACTCTTCATTTGAAATGGTCAGATGGTTTTTCATCAAATATCACATGCCTGTACTATTTAGAAGATTAGATTTTGCTTTAATGGCAGCAGGAATTGAAGGAAGAGAACCACTTGCTAATAAACATACTTTTGAAATCGCGACAAAAATATCACCCAAGAGCTTAATGGGTGATGTTTTGGGAAAGATACCTCTAAGAAATATAATTTCAAAATACAAAGGAAATGATTTTGCGTATGAAAAGAAAGTTGGATTCCCTGTAAACCTTAAAAAAGTTTTCAAAGACAAAAGCCATCTTAGCTCATACGAAATCTGGTTCGAAGAAAATATAAAGGTACTATATAAATGATTATTGGATACACTAGCGGCGTTTATGATTTATTTCATGTTGGCCATGTTAATTTATTACGTAATGCAAAAGCCATGTGCGACAAACTTGTAGTTGGGGTTACCATAGATGAGCTTGTAGCATACAAAGGAAAAAGTCCAGTAATTCCTTACCATGAGAGAATAGAAGTAGTTAGGGCATGTCGATATGTTGATGTTGCTATTCCACAAAATAATATGGACAAAGCTGCCGCTGCAAAAAAAAATCATGCTAGCTATTTATTTGTTGGAGACGACTGGTATGAAACACCAAAATGGCAAGATCACGAAAAAGATCTATCTGAGGTCTCATGCAAAGTAATTTATTTCCCTTATACTAAAGGTGTATCAAGCACATTAATTAACAAAACCTTAGTATCACTAAGAAAGTAATTATCGAACAATATATTACAAACTGTTAATTGGCTTTTCATGCTCAAGGAAAATTAATCCTCAATGAGAAAAGCCGATTAACTGCTAATTTTAAACAAATATGAATCACCAATGGATTCATATTAAGCTTCTAATTACCGCTCTATCCACATTCACGACTACAGTTAGATTTCATAGATGTACTCAACGACATCATTCTCCCAGGTACAAAGAACAGAGGCTAACTGAAAAACTGTAGTTATCCAGAACTGATACAAGGGCAAAAATAGATACGTTGAAACAAGCCATTATTTTCAACGATCTACTCCTGCTATTCCGAAATATTTGATGACTATTTTGCTCTATTTGATATCAAATTAGTAGTACAACATCAGTGCATCAAGGGTAGGTAGGTTATTTAAATCATGTATGTCATGTAAAATTTGAGTGTCAATTTTACATTGATTTTTTATCTAAGGGTGAAAATCTGTAATAAATAAAGCCTATGCAATCACGAAGTAACATCAATTTTAAAAACCATTCTATAATCTTCAACTTTTAGAACACTAAACATACAAGATAAAATTTTAAATTAGGTTATAAAGTATCACATTAGAGGGGAAAGCTGAACAAAGCTATCAATTTAATCATGACTAGCAAAACCAAAATGGAAACAAGGCAAATCAAGTGTTAAGCACTAGCATTAAAAAACTTAAAACTCACAGTGTTACAAAAAACGCCGTAGCACTCTTATTTATGCAAATCTCTAATACAATAATTCCTTTTATCGTCTATCCATATCTAACAAGACATCTTGGAATAGATGAGTTTAGTAATTTTGCTTTGGTAATGGCCTTAATTCAACTTTCTTTTGTCATTACTGATTATGGCTTTTCATTATCTGGTGCTTATGAGATTGCTACAAATCAAAATAACAAAAGTCATATTAGTCATTATTTAGCCTCTGTTTTTATTGTAAAATCATTAATGACTTTTGTGTCATTAATGCTATTTGGTTTATATCTAAAATACTACTCAAATATTGAAAATACCATGCCCCTATTCTTGGGCGGAACACTCGCCATCGTAGGCCAGGCATATCAATGGACATGGTTTTTTCAAGGAATAGAAAAAATGAAAAACGTGACTATTTATCATTTTTTTGTGAGACTACTGTTTGTTCTCTTAGTATTTTACTTAGTTGATGAAAAAGGAGATGGTTTTTTAGCAATTTACGCTTGGGGCTTTGCTCAGGTATTTGGTGCCATTCTATCCTTTTATATGATTTATACTAAGGGCTTTTATTTTTCCTCACCTACAAAGGAAAATATAATTGGATGCTTCACAAAGGGCTGGCATTTTTTCTTCTCTAGAGTTTCGGTCTCACTCTACACAACTGCGAATATAGTTATTTTAGGACTAACTGGTTCAAGTACTTATATAGCGCATTACTCAATTTGTGATCAGCTGTATAAAGGTGGGCAAGCAATCACATCGCCATTAAGCCAGGCAATGTATCCATATATGGCAAGAACAAAAGATTGGAATTTTTTTTATTATGCTATAACGTTTACAGGTATATCTCTAGCAGTAATTTGTTTATTATTTTCTTTATTCTCAGAAGAATTCTTAGTTTTACTTTACGGAGACAGCCTGAAAAATGCGGGAAGCTTATTTGATATATTTTTAATAATAACAATAATTAATTTCTTTGGATCCGCTTTTGGTTATTCGGCAGCATCCGCAATAGGCAAAATAAACATAGCAAACCACTCGGTAATAATAGGCTCACTTATTCACCTATCCGTTGTTGCTCTTCTCTACGCATTAGACAGAATCACACCGTATACTCTAGCTTTTAGCTTATTGACTGCTGAGCTATTTGTAATGATGATCAGAATTTTTCTTATTCGCTATCATTACAAAATAAGCAATTCTCTATCATAGATCTTTTATCAAATCATACAGCATACAAAAATATATGTTACAGTTGTTTTTTTACCCACTTATATTTATTTCTAGCTTGTTTATCCCAAAACAAAAATACAAATGGTGTTTCGGTGAATGGTTTGGAGAAAAGTTTTGCGACAACTCAAAATATTTATTCGAGTACACTAAAAACAATACTAATATAATACGACCAATTTGGATAACCAAAAACAAAGACATAAGACTAGAACTAAAAAAAAATGGCTACGAAGTATATCTATCCACATCTATAAAAGGCATCTGGCATCAATTAACAGCAAAAGTTTTTTTTTCAAATGTAAATTCAAAAGATTTCTTTTATCCTTGTATAACTCCAAGATCAATTTATATACAGCTATGGCACGGATCTCCAATAAAAAAAATTGGCTTTGATACTATAAAGCCTAGAAGTGTAAAGTACTATATATCTAATTTAAGAACAAAAACCATTGACAAATATAGATACATAGTTTCACCCTCTAGAACTTTTGATGCAATTTTTAAAAGTGCATTCAATCTTGAAAGCAAAAACATTATTAGATCTCCATATCCAAGGTGTGATGGCCTTTTTTTAAATGAAAATCACAAGAAAAAGATCATTAAAAAATTAGCACTATCTCAGCATAATAAAATAATCTCTTACATTCCAACTCATAGAGATGAGGGAAAATCAGCTGACACTATTAAAATAGTAATTAAAGAAATATTAAAAAACGATGCCTTTTTAAAAGAAAACAAGATTACATTTATATTTAAACCTCATTTTTATGACTCCCATTTTTTCACAAACATTAAGAGCTCTGAAAATCTAAAAGTAATAATGCCCAATGACAATTTTGATTTATATGAGCTTTTATCTATTACTGACATAATGGTCACTGACTATTCAAGCATATTCTTTGATTTTGATATAACAGGAAAAGAGACAATCTTTCATGCACCAGATCTATCATCCTATATCTCTAAAAA
This sequence comes from Spongorhabdus nitratireducens, assembly GCA_947387575.1. Lineage (GTDB taxonomy): Bacteria > Pseudomonadota > Gammaproteobacteria > Pseudomonadales > Endozoicomonadaceae > CANDOC01. Next base: position 36,508 of record CANDOC010000005.1, on the reverse strand, counting down.
TAGAGATCTGTATTTTGATTATAAAGATCTGTGCGGAAACTATACAACAAATACTCGTGAGCTATTGCTCAGAATAAAAGAAGGTTCAAACTTCGAAAAAACCGATGATTCTATATTCAATGAAAACAAAACCAACAAGTGTTCAGAATTCCTATATAAGAAGTTAATGGTTATTTTGTATGATAAAAGTGAGTAACAAATGTTTTATAACAAATTTACTTCTTACATGGGGAGTTATATTTTCTATAGCATCACTCATTCTAACCAAACTCAGCTTCCCAGCTTTCATATCATATGGAATTAAAGATCTATTTATTTACGCTATATTCTTATTATTTATAAGAAGCTGGCCAATATCAAAAAAATTTATCACAACATTTTTTCTATTGTTTTTGTTTTTATACTTTCTGATATTAAACTATTTAATTTTAAATGAAAACTACTCAGCACCAATCAACAATATAAGGCAAATATTTTCACCGATATTAATTTTATTTGTACTCTTTTCTCTTAAGGCAACAGAGCCTTTCCCCTATAGAAAAATTAAAACTTTAATCATAATTATTTTTTCATTTGGAATAATAGAGTTAGTATTTTCAATCTGGGAGTATGTCAACTTAAAAGATTTCTTTAACAATAAAGGTATCCCTGTAGATAGTAATGGGCTTTCATATATGTTTTATGAGCCAATGATTGGTTATGCCAAGAGGATGTCATCAACATTTATTGACCCTATCAGTCTTGGGCATTTCTTTGCAACATGTGTATTGATACTATCATATTCTTTAGAGGACTCAGAAGCTTCTAGAAATGAAAAATATTTTTACATACTGATTTCTATACTCGGACTAATACTCAGCTTTTCAAAAGGAGCAATGCTACAGCTATTCCTAGGTATAATTTTATTAGAAAATAGAATCAATTTTGCGTTTCGAAGCTTACTATACTTTATTCCCCCTCTACTATTAACATTAATACCTCAAAACCTTTTACATGGTATATACATACATTTTGAAGGAGTTATTAATTCCATAACTTCAATTAGCTTATTTGGTTATGGAATCGGTAGTGTTGGAAATTATACGAAAATGTTTTCCACTGACCTCTCTGTATATAATAAATTGCAAATCAGTGACACATTTCTAGGGTCAATTATAGGGCAAATAGGATTAATCGGTTTAATTCTATGGTTAATGATAATTTTCTATATTATTCATACATTTTCCTCAAGTAGGAAAAACTTCATCACATCATCGAAGATATTGATTTCGATTTTGGCTATATCAATGATGTCAGAAAACACGCTGAATGTAACTTCGTTTTATCTTCCTGCTCTATTATTAGCAATTATAAACTCAACCTCAAGAAGGATTAATTAGATTGAAGGAAATCAAAAAAAACAAATTGATTATCCTTGGCATTAGAGGCTTACCTGCTGAACATGGTGGGTTTGAAACTTTTGCCGAGCACTTAAGTCAGTATTTAACTAAGAAAGGATGGCAAGTAACGGTTTACTGTCAAGAAAATGGTTCAGGTAATATATATGAAAAAAGCTGGGAAAATATACGGCTTATACATGTTCCTGTAAAATTAAGTGGCGCTATAGGGACAATAATCTTTGATCTTCTTTCTATAATCCACTCATTAAAGCAGCCAGGTCTTATTTTAACTTTAGGTTACAACACAGCTTTATTTAACTTAATTCACCGTGTATTTAATCGAACAAATATCATTAATATGGATGGTATTGAGTGGAAACGACAAAAATGGGGTAAAATTGCAAAGGTATGGTTCTGGTTAAATGAAAGATTTGGTTGCTGGTTCGGTAATCATCTCATTGCCGATCACCCTCGAATAGAAGACCATCTAACTACTCGAGTAAGAAGCAAAAAAATTACCATGATACCTTATGGCGCTATCGAAGTTACTAATGCCCAAAAGATGCTTTTAGATGAATATGATTTACAAGCCAATAAGTACTCAATACTAATTGCACGGCCAGAGCCAGAAAACTCCATTTTTGAGGTGGTCAGCGCTTTTTCACAAAAAAAACGTAACCAAAAATTAGTTGTACTTGGAAAATTCGATTTTGAAAATAATAATTATCATCGCCAGGTAAGAAATATTGCTAGTAGCGAGGTTATATTTCCTGGTGCAATATATGATGCAAAGAAGATAGCCTCATTACGCTTTTATTCCCGCTTTTATATACATGGTCATAAGGTAGGTGGAACAAACCCTTCGCTCGTTGAAGCACTTGGTGCTGGCTGTGCAGTGATTGGTCACAAAAATCCGTTCAACCAGTGGGTTGCTGGTAATGCAGGTTGGTATTTTGATTCAACAGAATCCTTAGCCTTGTTCTTTGATAAAGAATATTATGATGAGACTTTACTGAAAGAAAAAAAATCAAATGCTGCTCAACAATTTCGGTCACGATTTAAGTGGGATTCAATTCTCTCTGAGTATGAGAATCTACTCCTTAAATTCATCAAATAACAGGTTATTATGAAAATTCTTATAACTGGTGGTGCTGGCTTTATAGGTAGTGCTGTTATTCGTTACATCCTTACTAATACTAAAAACACTGTTATAAATCTTGATTCTCTCACATATGCAGGAAACACTGAATCAATACCTACCAAGCTCAAAAGTGAAAATTATTTTTTTCAAAAGAAAGATATCTGCAATGTCAACGACCTAAAATTTATTTTTAATACATATCAGCCTGATGCTGTTATGCATCTAGCTGCAGAAAGCCATGTTGATCGTTCTATTGATGGTCCAGCTACATTTATCCATACTAATCTGGTAGGCACTTTTAACATGCTGGAATGTGCCCGTAACTATTGGCAAAAACTGCCTGAAGACAAGCGCGCAAACTTTCGCTTTCATCATATATCTACCGACGAGGTTTATGGCGACTTACATGGCACCGATGATCTGTTTACAGAAACTACGCCTTATTCACCTAGCAGCCCATATTCTGCCAGTAAAGCAGGTTCTGACCACCTAGTAAGAGCTTGGCACCGAACTTACGGGCTGCCAGTAATTGTGACTAACTGCTCTAATAACTATGGGCCTTATCACTTCCCTGAAAAACTGATTCCTCATATGATCTTGAATGCCCTGCATGGTAAGCCTCTGCCTGTTTATGGTGATGGTTGCCAGATCCGGGACTGGCTATATGTAGAAGATCATGCCCGTGCACTTTATAAAGTTGTGACTGAGGGAGAGGTTGGCGAAACCTACAATGTTGGTGGTCATAACGAGAAAAAGAATATTGATGTGGTCAACATGATTTGTGATCTGCTAGAAGAGCTGGCACCAGAGAAACCTGCGGGTATCAACGAATATCGTGAGCTGATTACTTTTGTTACTGATCGCCCCGGGCATGACGCACGTTACGCCATTGATGCCTCTAAAATTGAGTGTGAGCTCGGCTGGGTACCAGAAGAAACTTTTGATACAGGCCTGCGTAAAACGGTTCAGTGGTATCTGGATAACCGACAGTGGTGGGAGAGAGTACTTTCTGGTAAATACCAGCTTGGCCGCTTGGGCGTCAATGATTAATTCTTTTAGGTTAAGAAATTTCTTTATCCTCCTTCGTAACTTCACACTCTAATTCCCCTTTCTGACTTATGAAAAAATACAAAGGTATCATCCTTGCGGGTGGTTCTGGCACACGTCTGCACCCGATTACAATGGGTGTATCCAAGCAGCTCCTCCCTGTTTATGACAAACCGATGATTTATTATCCGCTGTCGGTTTTAATGCTAGCTGGAATACAGGATATCCTGATTATATCAACACCAGATGATTTATCCGGTTATCAACGATTATTTGGTAATGGGAGCCAGTTCGGTATTTCTATTTCCTATGCAGTTCAACCAAGTCCTGACGGGCTTGCTCAGGCATTTCTAATTGGTGAGCGGTTTATAGGCAATGACAATGTAAGCCTTATACTAGGTGACAATATTTTTTACGGGCAACATTTCTCAGAAAAATTACAACAAGCTTGCAGGCAGGAAAACGGTGCCACTGTTTTCGGATATCATGTAAATGACCCTGAGCGATTTGGTGTTGTTGCCTTCGATAAAGATGGCAAAGCAACTAGCATTGAAGAAAAACCGGCATCACCAAAATCCAATTATGCCGTCACTGGTCTCTATTTCTATGATAACAGCGTCATCAGTATTGCCCGGGATATTAAACCCTCTGCCCGTGGTGAGCTGGAAATAACGGATGTGAATAACGCATACCTGCAAGCAGGTAAGCTCAATGTCAGCCTACTCGGACGCGGATTTGCGTGGCTCGATACTGGTACTCATGACTCCCTAATGGAGGCGGGGCATTTTGTTCAAACCATAGAACACCGGCAAGGGCTTAAAGTAGCGGCACTGGAAGAAATTGCTTTCCAGCAAGGATGGCTAACGATCGATCAACTTGCAGAATCAGGCAAGAAGCTTTCAAAAACAGGCTATGGCCAATATCTCTTGAAAATTGCTGAGGGGCGTATCTGATGAAAATCATCCCTACTCGGATTTCTGATCTTATCATTATTGAGCCAAAGGTTTTTGGCGATGACAGGGGTTTTTTTTTGGAAACCTTTCAGGCCAAACGCTATCGCGAGGAGGTTGGCATTGAATATGATTTTGTTCAGGATAATCACTCCCGTTCATCATCCGGTGTCCTGAGAGGACTGCACTTCCAGAAAAGCAAGCCTCAGGGAAAACTCGTCAGAGTTGTGAGTGGAGAAGTTTATGATGTAGCTGTCGACATTCGTCCCGGTTCTCCAACATTCGGGCAGTGGGAAGGAGTCATGTTATCAGCAAAAAATAAAAAACAGTTTTGGGTTCCACCCGGCTTTGCCCATGGGTTTGTTGTTATATCTGATACAGCTGATTTTGAATACAAGTGCACAGATTATTATGACCCTCAGGATGAAGGTTCATTCCGTTGGAATGACCCGGACATTGCTATACAGTGGCCGGTTGAGTCACCATCACTTTCACTAAAAGATGAAAATGCACCTGCTTTCAAGGAGTTGTTTTAATGTCCCGAATGAAAGTGCTGATTAGCGGAGCACAGGGTCAGCTGGGGCAATGCCTTCTCGATCGCGTTGACACCAGCCTTATGGAAGTTATTGCCGTTGACCGTGAACACCTTGATATCACCAGCCGTTCTCATGTCCTTGATTTTTGCGAGCAAAACAAACCTGACCTGATTATTAATGCTGCTGCTTATACTGCTGTAGACAAAGCTGAAGATGAGACAGAGCTGGCATATCGTGTAAATACTGAGGGTCCGAGACACTTAGCAGAAGCCTCTTCAGTACTCAACATTCCTTTAATACATGTTTCTACCGATTATGTTTTTGATGGTAGAGCCATTCAGGCGTATAAACCTGGCGCAAACACGTCACCACAAAGCATTTACGGAGATAGCAAGCTTGCAGGGGAGCAAGTTGTTTCTGAACTGAACCCTAAGCATGTGATCATTCGTACTGCATGGGTTTTCAGTGAATACGGACATAATTTTGTGAAAACTATGTTGAGACTGGGTAGTGAAAGGGATTCACTCTCCGTGGTTGCAGACCAGTATGGCTGTCCGACATACGCTGGAGACCTTGCAGATGCCATCTTAAATATTGCACTGTATCTTAAGGGGCAGACCACGAACACTTCTCTGTTCGGTATTCACCACTTCTGTGGAGACGAAGCAACTAGCTGGCATGGGTTTGCACGAGTTATTTTTCAAGAAGCCTTTGAACAAGGTTTTCTTGCTACAAAACCTGCCTTAAATGCTATCTCCACCAGTGCATATCCGACACCTGCGCAACGGCCTGAATACTCTGTTCTGGACTGCTGCAGCTTTCCAGTAAGCAATGTTAACCGTGACTGGAAAGTAAGCCTTAGGTCAGTCATCAGCGAGCTTCAGAAAAGGTAATCTCACCACCCTTCGCTCCTGCTGCTCTCTAATACAGACATATATAACGCATTTAGTCAGTTCAGTATGGTTGAGTTTAAGGCAGCATGAGCGGGATTTCTAAGTTTGGGGAAAAGTGCAACACTGTGCTTCAAATTAATCTATTTAAGCTGATGATCCTGTAGCCTTTCAGAAAGTGATATTGAGTTCCCTCTTTCAGGGCTAATTACGTTTATACACATTTATTCATTCAAAGATCAGTGAACGACATTAATTTTTAAATTCATACCGATCACCGATCACCGATCACCACTTTAGTATTCAACAAAAAAGATGCCTAATTCACTGATGCATGGCCGCTCCCAGTTGCCTGTTTTTGTACTTGTTGTTCTGGATGTTCTTCTGGCCTTTAGCTGTGCGGAATTATCAGAATTTTTCCGCTTTGGCAGTAACTCTATAGAGCAATATCGCATTATAACTATTCAGGGATTGTTAGTAGTGATGTGTTCCTTTCTGCTGGGTGTTTACGACTCCTGGCGTGGACGTCATCTGGGTGAACGGATCCTGAAAGTATGGCTGGCATGGGTTATATCTTTTGTAGTACTTGTTGCCTTTATGGTGATGACAAAAATTACTGAGAGTTACTCCCGCCTGTGGATTGGCACCTGGATTCTGACCTCCATAACACTGGCTGTCACCATCAGAATCGGACTTTACCTAGCACTAGTTCGTGTTCGGAAGCGGGGCCATAACGTCAAACAAGTTCTGGTTATTGGTTCCGGGCGTAATTTCAGTAATGTTGTTGAAGAGTTCAGTCATCATAATGCTCTAGGGTTCAGGGTTAAAACAGTTGTTGAACATACAACTAAAGAAGCAACGCTTATTGAGCTGGAAAAGTTGATCGACAGCGGCCAACATTTTGACGAATGCTGGCTTTGCCTGCCTCTCAAAGAGGGTACACTGGTTCAACCCGTGCTCTATGTTCTCCGACATCAAACCATGGACATTCGGTTTATGCCTGGTTTGCGTGACCTGCCTCTACTGAATTACAAGGCAACACCGATTGGTGAGTATTATTCACTGGATATCAGCTGTTCTCCGATGCAGGGTCATAACTGGATTCTAAAACGGATAGAGGATGTCGTTGTCAGCACTATTATATTAATCGGCATAACTCCCGTACTGGCGGCGGTAGCTTTGGCTGTGAAACTCTCTTCTCCCGGCCCAATACTCTTCAAGCAGAAACGGCATGGGGCAGATGGCAAGCCCATCAAGGTATACAAATTCCGCAGTATGAAGGTCCATCAGGAAAACAAAGGTACTGTCACTCAGGCTACCAAAGGTGATTCTCGTATCACTCCTGTTGGTGCATTTATACGACGCACCAGCCTGGATGAGCTGCCTCAATTTATTAATGTACTGCAGGGGCGTATGTCCATCGTTGGCCCTCGTCCTCATGCGCTGGCCCATAATGAATATTACAAGGATCTTGTTCAATCCTACATGCAGCGACACAAGATCAAACCAGGCATTACCGGGCTGGCACAGGTGCGGGGTTTCCGGGGTGAAACGGAAACAGTTGATAAAATGGCCCGCCGGGTTGAGTGTGATCTGGAATATATCAATAACTGGTCGGTTGGGTTTGATTTGAAGATTATATTTATGACGGTGTTTAAGGGGTTTGTGAATCCTAATGCTTATTGATTTTGGTGAACGGTGAACGGTGAACGGTGAACGGTGAACGGTGAACGGTGAACGGTGAACGGTGAACGGTGAACGGTGAACGGTTGTTAGTGTGATTTTCTCTTGGGCTATGTGCAAGTTTTTTATACTGTTAACTGTTCACCATTCAACCCTTCCCAAAATAAAAGTATCATTCCCGTTTTTACCTTCAGACCACAAATGACTTATCACAAAACACTGTTTTGGCTGTTTCTGGCCATTTTGTTCTGGCTGCCTTTGCCTTCAGCCAGTAAACCCGAATGGGCGATGGGGTTATTGGCAGCATTGTCTTACTTGCTGGCGGGATTATGGCTGATTGGTTTTGCTCTGGGACGGCTGGAATTATCTGAAGCTTTTCGCCGTACACAATGGCTTCATATTGGTTTTCTGTTCTTTTGCTGTTGGGTCTGGTTACAACAAGTACCGTTGCCCGTTGAATGGGTTAATCCCGTTTCACCGACTTCAGTAAGTATTCAGAACACTGCAGCTTTAGCTCTTCAACTCCCCTCCCCTGAATATGCGACGTTATCTATCGATCCTCACGCTACTCGCCTCAGCGCTATGTTAACGCTCGCCTATTACCTGTTATTTTTCATGACTTTACTTTTGGTCACTGACTCCAGTAAAGCAAAGCTCTTTGCCTGGCTATTTGTTATTCAGGGTACATTTCAGGCTGTGTTTGGTTCTCTGAGCACTCTTTCCGGAATGGAAATGCTGTTATTCAGTGCTAAGGAAACCTATTTCGATGTGGCAACAGGGACTTATGTCAACCGGAATTCATTTGCCGGTGGTCTGGAGATGATGCTTGCTATGGGCATGGGACTTTTAATCGCCCAACTCAGTGATAAAAAGGCCCACAGCTGGAGTGAATGGTTACGTCAGGTGCTGTCTACTCTTATGAGTAACAAGGTTTTGTTACGTACGGCACTTGCCGTTATGGTGGTAGGGCTTGTTTTGAGCCGATCCCGCATGGGAAATACTGCTTTCTTTTCCAGCCTGATGATTACAGGTCTGCTTTATGTTGTTCTGCGTAAACGTCTGACTCGCGGCATGGTCATTTTGTTTGTCAGCTTGATTGTCATTGATACTGCCATTATCAGTCAATGGTTTGGCCTGGAAAAGGTAGTACAGCGCCTGGAGCAGACCTCCATCAATAAAGAGACTCGACCAGAAGTTGCAGAAATGACTCTTAATGCCATTTCATCGGACTACACACTTACAGGTTCTGGTGGCGGATCTTTCTATACCACATTACCTGGTTACCACAACGGCAGCTGGCATGGTTTTTACGATCTTGCTCATAATGACTATCTGCAGTTTCCTCTGGAGTTTGGTATACCGGGGTACCTGATACTAGTACTAATAGTTCTGGCTTCTGTTTGGCAGGCCGCACAAGCCATAAAACAACGTAGAAACACGTTGATGATCGGAATGGGTTTTGCCAGCTTTATGGGAATTCTGGCGATTATGATTCATTCAACGGTGGATTTTAATTTGCAGATTCCGGCTAACGCAGCGATGTTTGTTTGTTTGATGGCTTTGGCCTGGGTTGCACGATTTATGCCTAGTAAACAATAGGATAAGTGATTGGGTTTCAGTTTTGTTGCACTTGTTACACATATATTGCGATCTGTGATCGTTATTCATTTACCACTTCCGGATGCCCCTTTACTATTAGCCTCTTAAAAAAAGGATGTACTAATGCTTAAGAAATGCCTCTTCCCTGCTGCCGGTTACGGCACACGGTTTCTACCGGCAACTAAATCCATGCCAAAGGAAATGATGCCGGTCGTCAACAAGCCCTTGATTGAATACGGTGTTGATGAAGCGTTGGAAGCTGGTCTAAATGAAATCTGTATGGTAACAGGCCGCGGCAAGCGCGCTCTGGAGGATCATTTCGATATTAACTACGAGCTGGAGCATCAGATCGAGGGCACTGGTAAAGAAAGCATGCTGACAGATATCCGTGAGATTATGGATCGCTGCACCTTTTCCTATACCCGCCAGACTGAAATGAAAGGCCTGGGCCATGCAATCCAGACTGGTCAGACATTGGTAGGTGACCAACCCTTTGCCGTCGTTCTGGCAGATGATTTGTGCGTAAACCCCGGAGGCCCCGGTGTTCTGGCACAAATGGCTGCACTCTACCGCCAGTTCCGCTGCTCCATTGTCGCAGTGCAGGAAGTACCTGAGGATCAGGTTCACCGCTATGGTGTAATCGCCGGTGATACCATCCGTGACGATATTATCCGGGTTACCGATATGGTCGAAAAGCCATCAAAGGAAGAAGCCCCTTCCAATCTGGCGATTATCGGTCGCTATATCCTGACTCCTGATATTTTCGATCTGATTGCTGACACAGAGCCTGGAAAGGGTGGTGAAATCCAGATTACCGATGCTCTTATGAAGCAGGCGCAACAAGGCTGTGTACTGGCTTATAAATTCAAGGGTACCCGTTTCGACTGTGGCAGCGTTGAGGGCTTTATTGAAGCCACTAATTACTGTTACGACACCTTTTATCGCGGCTGATTAAAATAATAAGCCCGAGGGAATGGTATGAAACTTGCGTTTCTCATACTATTCCCGATTAACTTTTGAACCCGCACTGCCATATCCGATGATCGATATTCATAATCACATTATCCACGGCATAGACGACGGCGCACAAACGCTTGATGATGCACTGGAATTACTGCAGCTGGCGACTGAAAACGGTATTTCCCACCTGATTTGTACGCCTCACATGCATCCCGGCCGGTTTGATAATAACCGCGACACCATTGCACCGCCTTTTGCTGAGCTGGACGCGGCCGTTAAAGAACGGAACATGCCAATCAAAATCGCCATGTCAGCAGAAGTGCGCATCAGTGATGAATTTATGATTATGCTGCGTCGGGGCAAAGTCCCGTTTATCGGCCAGTGGGAAGGTATGGATTGTGTGTTGCTTGAAATGCCTCATTCCAATGTGCCAGTCGGTATCGAGAACCTGTTAAGTTGGCTCAAGAAACAGAATATTCGCCCGATTATTGCCCACCCGGAGCGTAACAAAGAGATTATGCGCCATCCGGAGCGCAGCCTGAAACTGGCTGAACGAGGTGCATTGTTCCAGTTGACTGCGGGATCTGTTGCCGGTCATTTTGGCAGTCAGGCACAGGAAATCAGTCAGTGGATGCTGAGTCAGGAAAAAGAGCTGATCCAGTTTGTTGCGTCCGATGCTCACAATGTTAACCGTCGTCCACCGGCTATGCGTGAAGCGGCTGTTGTGCTGGATCAGTGGGTAGGTGAAGCACAGCGTGTGATGTTAACTGAAACCAACCCTCATCAACTGACCGCCAGTCTGTTTGGGGAAGCCTCATGAGTATTGATTCCTCCAATCATTCTGAATCGGGCCACGCTGAATCAAGACACTCTGATCCAACTAAAAAGCGGCGACGCCGCAGGCGTTCTTCCCGTAGCAATAAGAAGTCTTTTGATATAAAGCCTAGCCGAGCGCTCTTTGCGCTTGCAGGTATTGCATTACTTTTTCAGGCCTCTCAAACCTCTCTGGCTTTAATCAAGGCCGGAGCACTGAACAGCCAGACTAATCAGTATCTGGAATATTGGCAGGGAAAGGAAAAGAAAGACCCTCAGGGCTTTCAGCCAAAGCCGCATGACTATGAAGTCGCGCTGAAAGGTGCCGAACGCGCACTGGAAACCTTGCCGGATTCACCGGAACAGTGGGTATTGAAAGCTCGGGTTCTGGAGTGGGGCCAGCGTTATAACCTGGAACCGAAAGTTGATGATTTGCAGCAGTCTCCCCTGCTAACCAGCTGGGAAACAGCGATTCAACTGCGGCCGGCCTGGCCTTATGCCTGGGCTGACTATGCCATGGATCGTGCTCAGTATTCCCTGATAGATGATAAATTTACAGCTGCATTAATGCGCGCTAATGAGTTGGGCCCCTGGGAGTTACGAGTGCAACAACTGTCAGCCACTTTGGGTCTGCACTACAAAGGTTTTTTGGCACCGGAACTACAACACACACTGGATGCCAGCCTGCAGCGTTATGAAAAGCTTGATCCCCGGGCAGCAAAAAAGCTGATTGAGCAATATACGAAATAATCGTTCAGTCGCATAAAAAAGGGCGCTAAATTAGCGCCCTTACAAATTCCCTTTTAAAACAGCATTCCCTGCCCTTCCCTCATACGCATCACTGCGAACTCGTCCTTTCAGGAAATTAAACCCTTTAGAAGAAACCTAGCGGGCTGGTGTCATAACTCACCAGAACGTTTTTGGTTTGCTGGTAGTGTTCCAGTGCCCGTTTATGGGTTTCACGACCAATGCCTGACTTTTTGTATCCGCCAAATGCCGCGTGTGCGGGATAAGCGTGGTAACAGTTGGTCCAGATTCTTCCCGCCTGAATGCCTCGTGCCATACGATGCGCCCGGTTGATATCCCGGGTCCATACACCGGCGCCCAGACCAAATTCGGTATCGTTGGCGATTTCCAACGCATGGGCTTCGTCCCTGAATGTGGTTATCCCAACCACTGGTCCAAAAATTTCCTCCTGAAAAACTCGCATATCATTCGTACCCTTCATCAGGGTCGGCTGGATATAGAATCCTTTGTTGTATTCATCTCCCAGACTTTCACTGTGGCCTCCGGTCAGAAACTCCACGCCTTCCTTTCTGCCCAGTTCCAGGTAACCCATGATCTTCTCATGCTGTTCCTGTGAGGCCTGGGCACCCACCTGGGTTTCTGTATCCAGCGGGTTGCCACGTTTAATTTGCAATGCCCGGTCAACCACCAGCGGGATAAACTCGTCGTACATAGACTCCTGGACCAGCGCCCGGGAAGGACAGGTACACACTTCACCCTGGTTAAAGAATGCCAGCACCAGGCCTTCTACCGACTTGCTCAGGTAGTCATCTTCCTGCCTCATAACATCATCGAAATAGATATTCGGTGACTTGCCACCCAGTTCGACGGTTGACGGAATAATATTATCAGCTGCACATTTCAGAATATGTGAACCAACCGGGGTAGAACCGGTAAAGGCGATCTTGGCAATACGTTTGCTGGTTGCCAGTGCTTCACCGGCTTCCTTACCGTAACCGTTGACAATATTGATCACACCTGCAGGGAACAGATCCCCCACCAGCTCCATCAATACCAGAATGGAAGCCGGGGTTTGCTCCGCCGGTTTCAATATCACACAGTTACCTGCGGCCAGTGCCGGTGCCAGCTTCCATGCGGCCATCAGAATGGGGAAGTTCCAGGGAATAATCTGCCCTACGACACCCAGCGGCTCGTGGTAGTGATAGGACATGGTGTGCTGATCTAGATCGGCACTGGATCCTTCCTGCGCCCGAATGCACCCGGCAAAATAACGAAAATGGTCAGCTGCCAGCGGAATATCCGCTGCCAGCGTTTCCCTGACCGCCTTGCCGTTGTCCCAGGTTTCTGCCACGGCAAGCATTTCTTTGTTGGCGTCGATAATGTCCGCCAGCTTTAACAGTATGTTTGAACGTTCGGTTACTGAAGTTTTACCCCAAGCTTCTTTTGCTGCATGGGCGGCATCCAGTGCCAGATTAATATCTTCTTCAGTGGAACGGGGAACTTCACAAATTGCTTCACCGGTTACCGGGGTAATATTCTCAAAGTACTGTCCCTTAACCGGTGCAACCCAGTCACCCCCGATAAAATTCTGATAACGGTTCTTGAAGCTGACCACAGCTCCTTTCTGACCGGGATTGGCATAGATCATGAAACGGCCTCTTTTTTATTCTTTTTTTGTTTTGGCATGCGTTTCAGCATGGACAGCTATACGTTATCGGTAGTACAAAAGGCATGCTTTGCTGTGATTCCGCAAAACTTGCCTCTCAGTCCAGCAAACGGTCCAGCGAATTATCATAGCGACAACAACAAAAATAATAATGGCGGCTGTGAGTTTTCCTCACAGTCAGATAAGCAAGGTATTCTATCGTGGCTCATTTTCTGCCCGGCTCCCGACAACCCAAGAAACTGGTTGAAAACAGGATCAGCTTTCATGGCTCCAACTCGGCCCTGAGTATTTACGACACATGGCAGCCCGAAAGCAATGTGACGTTTGAATCTGACGTACTGCTACATTGCAGTATGGTCAGTGGGCAAAAAATGCTGCATTGCAGTGGCAGCAGTCAACCCTTTCTTCCTGGTGAGTCCTTCATTCTGGCACCAGAAAATGAAGTAACGATCGACTTTCCCCAAGCGGCAATGGATAACCCGACTACCTGCCTCGCATTGGAAATTGACCGACAATGTGTAACCAAAGTGGCTAATCGTTTATACGATAAAGACATTCTTACTGAAGAAGCACTTTCTGATTTCTGCTTTTATCATCTACAGCACACGACAGACACTCAGCAGCTGATAGAACGCATCTGGCAGACATATCTGCAAGATAACCCGGACCGTACGATTTTGATTGAACTGGGTATCACCGAACTTTTGGTCCGACTGATGCGAGACGAAAGCCGGCACATGTTGCTGGATTACAGCCGTAGAGTACCTGACGCCAACGGATTCAACGCGGTGTTGCATGCCATTGACCGTCACCCGGAACAGCCTTTGGATATGGATACTCTTTGTACCATTGCCTGTATGAGCCGCAGCCGCCTTTACAGTGAGTTTCAGCGCAAGCTGGGTGTCTCTCCGGCGGAATATCAAAAACAACAGCGAATGAAAAAATCATTGGAGATGTTAAAGCAGGGCCGTTCCGTCACCCAGACCTGCTTTGACCTGGGATTTCAGAACCTGAGTCATTTCAGCCGGTTATTTCGTCAGTTCTATGGCGCTTCACCCAGAAATTATCTGAAACAGCATGCTTGAATGAGTAATATTTGTTGATAATACCTTTTAACTCCAGAAAGCCCTGAAGATCCTATGACACAAGACAACCGTAACCGTCTGTCCAAAATTTATACCCGCACTGGTGATAAAGGCACGACCGGTCTTGGTGATCAGCGCCGGGTATCCAAAACCCACGAGCGGATTGAAGCAATCGGTACTGTCGACGAACTGAATACCTGGGTCGGGCTGCTGATCAATGAAATCAAGACGACGCAGTTATTGGCAGAAGAGCTGCATGCGCCGCTGGAAAATATTCAGCACCGGCTGTTTGATCTGGGTGGCGAACTGGCCATGCCCGGATATCAGCTTATTCAGGAAGATTTTGTAACTGATCTTGAAACCATGCTGGATCAGTTCAATAAAGACTTGCCAGCCCTGAAGAACTTTATTTTGCCAGGAGGTTCTCAGTTAGCCTGCTATTGCCATATGGTGAGAACGATTGCCCGCCGGGCTGAGCGTCGGGTTATTGCGGCCAAAGAAGCGGGGGAAGATATCAACCCTCCACTGATGCAATACCTGAACCGGCTGTCTGACCTGATGTTTGTGCTGGCGCGGGTCACGGCCCGGGAATCCGGCGGTGAAATACTGTGGCAGCAGTCAGACAAGAACAAGGTCTGATTTCTGAAGGCAAAATTGTACCCTCTATACTGAGCCTTCTATAAGGGTATTTTCGCATAAAAGGTTCAATATAGAAGGTACAATCTAGTCTCGATTAACGAACCAGTTTCCGGAAGAATTCCTCCGTCGGTGCCGGAATAACCGTTCGGCCAATTTGCATTCCGGCTTCCCGCGCTGCAGCCTCTCCGGCATCGACTGCCGTTTGCACCTGTTCCAGGTCTCCGGTCATAGTCACATAGGACTTGCCGCCAATTGCCATGGCCAGCCGGACATCAATCATTTTTACATCAGCAGCCTTCGCTGCAGCATCTGTAGCGACCAGCGCTGATGCCACACTGAAAAACTCCAACACACCAACAGGCCCAACGTCAGGAAAAGTCTCAGAGCCATTCAGGCCTGACAGCACTTCCGGATGAATATCAGTCATCAACAACCGGTCAACTACCAGCTGCTTTCCTTTGTCTTCCCCGGCCTGAACCGATGTTGCCACTGTGTGCAGATTACCGGACACAATGACCAGATACTTTCCGGGGCAAACTGTTTTTGCCTCCTCCAGTTTTATCGCCGCCACTTTGGTCATGGCATCGGCGGCTTCCATGCCTTTTGCAATGCTGGTGAATTCCAGCAATCCCAGCGCCTTGTTCATTAGGCCTGATCTCCTGTAATACCCAACTTCCGGGTATTAACCTGAATTACATAACAACTCATAAGGGTGTAAACCATAGGACTCGGCATGATTAGCATAAATAATGCCAAGAGGCACTTTATTTTGTGAATGAATGATTTTTTCTTGATCTGTGCAGGATAGCCGTAGAGCCCATTTATAACGGCATAGAAACATCTCTTTAGCATCACTCTTTTTCTACTATGCTTCCTGCTTGGTGCTTATGAGCTGAACGAAAAATGAAATATGCACGACACCTGCCTGCTTTACTGATTCCATTAACTGTGTTGTTTTCGCTGCTGACAGGGTGTGCTGGACGAGATCCCTATCCTGTCACTATCCGCCAGTTTGGTGATGATGATCGCAGCTGTGCTTCACTGGAAGCTGAATTAAGATCCATTGAGTCCGAGATTAATCACCGTTTACCCAAAACCAATAAAACCGGGAAAAACGTCGCTCTGGGTATTACCGGCGTATTCTTTCTTGTGCCCTGGTTCTTTATGGATCTGACCCAATCCGAACAAATCGAAATCGATGCCTATCGCCAGCGCTACAACCATTTGGTTGCACTGTCTGCAGAGAAGTCATGCAGCACCCAGAGCCGGCAGAAGATACCGAACTTTCGTGACACTGCAGCGTTTCAGGCTTATCAGGAAGAATACCTGAAACGTCAGCAGGAACAGCTCAATTTACTACGCCAACAACAGTTACAAAATATGCAGCAACTTGAGTTACAGAAACAAATCGAACAGCAAATCCAGCTACAGCAGCAACAGATGAATAAGCCCTCCAAATAACGGCTGTTTTCTGAACGTTCTTACTGGTGATCCCCGAAAATGGATCTATGCTTGGTATTCAACATAATCATTAGAAATACCCAGCCTTTTCTGGCATGCGATGGATCCTGAGGTTGAAGAACGGATGTTGAAGAACGGGTTAAGAGGAGACCGTCACTTCATCAGTAATGATTCGGAGGGCGTACCTTGACCAGTTTTTTGCTTTCCCTTGTGGCCCTGATTCTGGGCTATCTCACTTATGGTGCTCTGGTTGAACGACTGTTCGGCGCTGATCCGAATCGACCAACACCTGCACTCGAGATGACAGACCATGTGGACTTTGTACCCATGAGCTGGCCTCGTATTTTCCTGATTCAGTTTCTTAATATTGCAGGGCTTGGCCCGATTTTTGGTGCCATTCTCGGTGCACTATACGGACCTGCTGCCTTTGTCTGGATTGTCTGTGGATGTATTTTTGCCGGCGCTGTACACGACTATTTTTCCGGCATGATGTCAGTGCGGCATGAAGGCAAGAGTATTCCCGATGTTGTCGGTATTTATCTTGGCAGCCGGGTCTGCCAGTTTATGCGTCTGATGTCTATTATCCTGTTGCTGCTGGTTGGAACAGTATTCGTTGTCGGCCCGGCTTCCCTGCTTTGTAATCTTGGCTTTACCGGCATCTTTGCCACCAAAGCATTCTGGATAGTGGCAATTCTGGGCTATTACTTTATCGCGACCATTGTTCCTGTCGATAAACTGATTGGCCGCATCTACCCCCTGTTTGCTGTTGCCTTGCTGTTTATGGCGCTGGGTATTGGCGGCATGCTGGTATTCAAGGGGCTGCCTGTTCCGGAAATCGGTACACCGTCAGATCATCCGGCTGGCTTACCTGTCTGGCCCATGCTCTGTATTACCATTGCCTGTGGTGCCATCAGCGGATTTCATGCTACCCAGTCACCCATAATGGCACGTTGCATTTCTACCGAAATGTATGGCCGCCGGGTGTTCTATGGCGCAATGGTGGCAGAGGGTGTGATTACCCTGATCTGGGCCGCGGCGGCCATGGCCTTTTTCCCGGATGGTATTCAAGGGCTATCCATAGTGCTCGACAAGGGCGGACCGTCCATGGTGGTTAATGAGATTGCCGTGGGCTTGTTAGGAACGCTGGGTGGTTTTCTGGCCATTCTGGGTGTGATTGCCTGCCCGATTACATCCGGTGATACCGCTTTTCGCAGTATCAGGCTGATTTTTGCCGATATGCTAAAACTGTCTCAGTTTCCAGTATTTAACCGGTTATTGCTGGCCGTTCCGGTATTTCTTCTTGGTTACGGTCTGACACTTGTCGACTTCTCCGTTATCTGGCGTTATTTCGCTTTTTCCAACCAGGCACTGGCAACCATTGTCTTGTGGTCTGCTGCTGTTTACATGGTGTATCACAACCGTCCTGCATGGATCGCACTGATTCCGGCAACCTTTATGACCGGTGTCTGCAGTACTTATATTCTAATGGCGCCGGAAGGGCTGGGGTTATCAACGACTCATGCCTACCCGATGGGTGCCGTTGCTGCTGCACTGGCCTGTGCCGGATTCACCCTGCGCTTTTACTGGAACAAGCCAAAACCGGTCGAAGACGAGCTGGTTTAAGGTTTATATTTTCCCAAACAAAAGGCACCTGTCATCAGGTGCCTTTATCGAAACAAAAACCCTGTAAAACTCAATGTACCGAGTTTTGTGCCATCGCCAACTGATGCGATGGAATCCCTGTCATCGTTGCCACTGAACCGGCTCTTACTGATGCAGCCGGTGTCACTTCCACTGCCTGAGCATTAAGCCATTGACGTACAGCCTCCAGATGATCGGCACAGCTTTGGCAGACTGGATGTCGCTGGGAAAATTCCAGCAGAGGAATCGCTGTATAACGTAACGCCCGTAACAGATCAAAATGAAATGCTTCCGACATATCACTGGCCTGCAGCAGTGACAGTACTCTGCGGTACGGAAGAAACAGAAACGGGCTGGCTGTTTCCGGTTCATCCAGGCGCTCAAACAACGATGCCAGATTATGCATACTGACAATCCATGCCATCATCAACTGAGTATCCTGTGGCTTGCTTGCCCACAGTTTTGCCAGCTGTTCGGCTGCATCCCGGTAGGCTGATTCTGCCTGAAGCCAGCGACAGCTGTTGAAATCAGCATTGCCCTGCCGGAGTTTTTGTTGCCAGGTCGACATAACTTTTCTCTTTATTGCAAATGAGAACAGTTATTATTTGTATTAGAAAACTGCAACGTTGTAAACTCTACGCCGTACTTTTTACAACAAAGTTTCTATCCGGCAAGTACCAATCCCGCGAGAAGCTTGTTGTAGAAATTACTGCGAAAACCTTTTGGTCCCCGTGAGGAGATGAAGAGCCAGACCGGAGGGAGAACGTTGTGTCCAATCTGAATGATCCTGCTGTTGCCCGACTGCGCAGAATCGTGCGCTATGCCGAGCAACCCGACAATCCAGCGACTCTCCAGCTATGGCTGGAACTGGAGGCAACAACCTATTCTCAACCCAGGCGTCAGCGCTGGGCGGTCAATATCGCCTGTACCCGGTTATTACTGGAAGCCTTTGCCGATGATCTGAATCCGGCTCACTGGCGCTGTCTCTGTCTGGATAATATTTACCAGCCATTAATGGAACTGCAGCGGCTGGCTCTGACAGAACAGAACCAGACTGAACTGCGGCAGTTAATGCAGGAAGTCAGAACGGTCAGTAACTTTTTTAATCCCTACGATCACACCTGACTCGCACGACGATAGGGCTGTATAACCTGACGTTATCAGCAGACCAGATATAAGAAGACCAAAATATTTGACGGGCAGCCGGTTCTGCTGACATAAGTTGAGTAGCACCTTGTCTCGCTGCCTTTTTAACGCCTGTTCCTGATCCTTCATAAAAGGGGTCGCCTATGAACAGGTGCTTCAACATAACAAGAGGAAGATTCTGTAATGGAAACCCGTCTTGAAAAAGACAGCATGGGCGAACTGGAAGTTCCGGCTCAAGCATTGTATGCCGCTCAGACCCAACGCGCCGTTAATAACTTCCCCATCAGCGGCCAGCCCATGCCTGAAGCCTTTATTCGTGCTTTACTGCTGGCGAAAAAAGCGGCGGCAAAAACCAATGCCCGGCTGGATCTGGTTGCAGGCCCAATGGCTGTCGCCATATCCGATGCTGTCGACGAATTGCTGCTGAGTCCGGATCTGATCCAGCACTTCCCGGTTGATATCTTCCAGACCGGATCCGGTACCAGTTCTAATATGAATGCCAATGAAGTACTGGCAACGCTGGCCAACAAGAAAATTTCGGCCAGCCAAAAAGCGACTGAAGCCGTCAGCCCCAACGATCATGTAAATTATGGTCAGAGCAGCAACGATATTATTCCCAGCACCATTCATATCAGTGCCGCACTTGAACTGGAGCAACGGCTTCTGCCCGCACTGGA
Organism: Spongorhabdus nitratireducens; assembly: GCA_947387575.1. Lineage (GTDB taxonomy): Bacteria > Pseudomonadota > Gammaproteobacteria > Pseudomonadales > Endozoicomonadaceae > CANDOC01. The sequence goes on along the minus strand of CANDOC010000005.1, from coordinate 16,448 downwards.
ATACCTTTCTACCGCAATAAAGAATAAGGCAAAGACACTAAAGGATCAGATCAAGACCGGACGTACTCATCTGATGGATGCCATGCCGGTTCGAATGGAACAGAGCCTGCTCAGCTGGGCCACCCAGATTGACCAGAACATTACGGCACTGGAAAGTATGCAACCGGCACTGCAAAGCCTGGCTCAGGGCGGTACCGCTGTTGGCACGGGTATCAATGCCCATCCGGATTTTTCTGCCGGCTTCTGTCAGGAGTTAAGTGAGATTACCGGCATTCAGTTTACGCCGGCAGCTAATCTGTTTACCCATATTGGTACTCAGGATATAGCCGTCTCGGTCTCCGGACAGCTGAAAACCACGGCAGTGTCACTGATGAAAATTGCCAATGATCTGCGCTGGATGAACTCCGGCCCTCTGGCAGGACTCAGCGAGATTGAACTGGAAGCGCTGCAGCCGGGTTCATCGATTATGCCTGGCAAAGTCAATCCGGTTATTCCGGAAGCTACGGCAATGGTTGCCGCTCAGGTGATCGGCAATGATGCAACGGTTACCGTTGCAGGACAGTCCGGAAACTTTGAGCTCAACGTAATGTTGCCGGTCATTGCCCGTAACCTGCTGGAAAGCATCAGTCTGTTGTCTAATGTTTCCCGTCTGCTGGCTGACAAAGCCATCAGCAGTTTTACCGTCAATGAAAACAACCTGAAACAGGCTCTGTCTCGTAACCCTATTCTGGTTACAGCCCTGAACCCGATTATCGGTTATCTGAAAGCGGCAGAGATTGCCAAGCAGGCTTATAAGGAAGGACGACCGGTGATTGATGTTGCCCTTGAAAATACCGATCTTTCCCGCAGTGAATTGGAAAAACTGCTGGATCCGGCAAAGCTGACAGAAGGCGGTATCTAGTCGCCGAGTAATAAAAGGGGGAGGAAATATCCTCCTTTTTTATTTTCAGCCACAAAAAAATAAGGCTGGTCACGGGTGATGACCAGCCTTTTGGTTAACCAGATCAGAAGATGGGGCCCGGACCTGACTAACCACTACTCGGAAAACGCGGAAATGTGGTTCCGCTTCCTTGCGGCCTCAGTACAAAAATCCTGTTTGTACATCGCTACCGGTTAAGCGTTAACGGATCAAAATGACAGCACAAAATACGTTAAAGGTAGTGCTTCCCTGCACCGATTCACTACAAATCCGATTTGTACCTCGCCGTGAAGCTTTAAACGATAAACAGACCTACAACCCAGGCTTGTTCCTTTTTCCTCTATTCAGGGTGTTGAGTAACTTCTCAACCAAGCCTTAATGAGAATTATTATCATTTAAAAAATGACGTCCGTCAAACCTTTTTCCAGAAAAAATTCACTTGCTGACAGTTACCTTTTGTGTGTCATCTTTCAGGTCAATATCATGATCATTTAGAATAATCTGATCACTCCCAAAGCACTTTTACGGAGCCTGTTTGAACACCAGCCCGATTATCGAGAATGGATTTCTCCTCAGTCGTCATAGCTATGACTGCAAGCACAATATAAATCAGGACTTTAAAGATAAGAGTTCTACAGATCAGAGCTATACAAAAATTGTGCTGTGGGTTATGACTGCTCACCAACCTGCCAGACTGGTGATTGAACAGGAACGGCCGGTGTTTTTTATTGCCACCAGCAACCTGACCAAAGCTGCAAAGCTTCTGAAGCAGTCAGCCATCCCCGTTTATCACAGATCACTAGAGCTGCAAACTTTTGACCAGCAACAAGTAACAGCACTGTACTTTGACACCATCAGACATGCCCGGAATGCTGCCAACATATTAAAGACGTCCAGCATTACCTGTTATGAGTCAGATATTCGGCTACATGACCGTTTTCTGATGGAGCGGTTTATTACAGGTGGCCTGAGCTTTACTGCAGAAACTATTGAGCAGCACCAGGGCTATATCGAGTACCGGCAGGTCAGAGTACGCCCTGACAGTTTCACTCCGTCATTCAAGGTTATCTCGCTGGATATAGAATGCTCTGAGCAGGGATCGCTCTACTCTATTGGTCTGCACGGACCCGATACAGCTGAAGTATTGATGATTGGCGATCCCGAGCCGGAAAGGGATGATATTAATTGTGACATTCACTGGGTGCAGGGCGAAAAGCAACTGCTACAGTCACTGGTCGACCGTATCACCCAGCTGGATCCGGATATTATCATTGGCTGGAATGTGATTAATTTTGACTTCCGACTGCTGGTAAAAAGAGCTAAACATCGCGGCATCAAATTATTACTGGGACGGGGACAACAGGAAGCCCACTGGCGTGACCGGAGAGATGAGAGTGAACAGGGTTTTATCACTCTGCCCGGCAGAATGGTGATTGATGGTATTGATGCCCTGAAAGCTGCCACCTGGCACTTTGACAGTTTCAGTCTGGAGCATGTATCGCAGGTGTTGCTGAACCGGGGCAAAGCAACCGAAGATGTGGACAATCGCATGGAAGCCATCACACATGACTTCCACCATAACAAGCAGAAGCTGGCTAAATACAATATCGAAGACTGCCGTCTTGTTTCCGATATTTTTGAGCATACTCATTTGCTCGATTTTCTACGACTACGCAGCCAGCTGACCGGACTGGAACTGGATCGTCAGGGAGGATCTGTTCAGGCTTTTACCAATCTCTATCTGCCCAAGCTGCACCGTGCCGGTTATATCGCGCCCAACCTGCCCCAAAGCGGTGGCCTAACGTCTCCCGGCGGTTATGTGATGGATTCCTTTCCGGGGCTTTATCACAATGTACTGGTTCTGGATTTCAAAAGCCTTTACCCGTCGATTATCCGCACCTTTAAAATTGACCCTATGGGCCTGATTGAAGGGCTTAAGCAATCCGATGACAGTATTCCCGGTTATCGCGGTGCTGTCTTTTCCAGAGACCAGCATTTTCTGCCGGATATTATTTCCTCCCTCTGGCAGCAGCGGGATAAAGCCAAACAGCTGGGTGACAGTGCCTGCTCCCAGGCGATCAAGATCCTGATGAATTCATTCTATGGTGTACTGGGATCCGGTGGTTGTCGTTTTTATGATCCCCGTCTGGCCAGTTCTATTACCATGCGTGGTCATGACATTATGAAACAGACTGCACAATGGATTGAGCAGGCCGGACATAAGGTTATCTACGGCGATACTGACTCAACCTTTGTATTACTCAACAAGGAGCTTGATCATAATCAGGCCGACTGTATTGGAACCGCACTGGCAGCGGATATAAACCGGCGCTGGGAAGAAACCTTACAGAAAGAATATCAGCTGGAATGTCATCTTGAGCTGGAATATGAAACTCACTACAGTCGTTTTCTAATGCCAACCATCAGGGGCTCTGAAACCGGCAGTAAAAAGCGCTATGCAGGGCTTAAAGTTGATGCCAAAGGAGAAACACTGGTTTTCAAGGGATTGGAAACGGTACGTTCCGACTGGACATTACTTGCCAAGAGCTTTCAAACATCTCTGTATCAGCAGGTGTTTGCAGATCAGTCACCTGAAGCTCTGGTGCGTGAAACGGTGCAACAGACACTGGCAGGACAAAAGGATAATCAGCTGATCTATCGTAAAAGGCTTCGCCAGAGGCTGGATCAGTATGTAAAAAATATCCCGCCCCATGTCCGTGCTGCCCGTCGTGCAGATGAGTTGAATCAGCAGGCAGGCAAGCCCCTGCGTTATCAGAACAAGGGCTGGATCAGCTATATCATTACAGTGAACGGGCCGGAAGCCGTCGAACACTGTTCCAGCCCTGCCGACTATCAACATTATATCGACAAACAACTCAAACCGGTTGCAGATGCCATTCTACCATTTGCCGATCTGGACTTTGACCAGCTGATTGATGGCCAGCTGGGACTATTCTGAGGTCAGTTTGCCTTGGGATCTTCTGCTTCAAAAGGTCCGTTACATCCCAGCTCGGGATGACGGGGCTTGTGAGCGAGGAAGAAACGATGCATATCTGTAAAGTCCTGATCCTGGTTACCACTCAGGCTGATAGGCTCCCCGATCACGACCTGGCGGTTTTCAAAATCAAGGGCAACCGGTAAAACCGGCACACCGGCCTTGAGCGCAATATGGTAGAAACCTGTCTTCCACTTACTGACTTTGGAGCGGGTCCCTTCCGGTGTAATCACCAACACAAAATTATCCGACTCCCGAATAACCTGGGCGGAATGTTCGACACGGTTCATCTTTTCGTCACGCTTGATCGCAATGCCTCCGAACCCTTTCATCAACCAGCCAAGAGGTGGAACGAATAAGGAGTGTTTGGCAAAGAAGCGTATCCGCAGGCGCAGGATCAGTTTGGCAGCAATAGCCACCACAAAATCCCAGTTAGACGTATGGTGGGCAACAATAATGACGCATTTATTGATTCGCGGAATACTGCCAACGACTTTCCAGCCTCCCATCAACCATAAAACCAGTCGACCAATGGCTTCCTTGAACCCGTTTTTCGCTACAAAGTTGTTGTGGAAAAAGGCGTGTTCTGTCTGTTTTCGATCCTGACTCATATTCCTTGTTTTACTATTCCTTTGACTAGCAGGGTCCATATTATCAGTGAGGCAACTCAAATCTGTTGCCTGAATATCAAGCACCTTCCAGGGAAGATGCTTGATATTGTACAAAAGAACAGGTTTTAAAGCGCCTGAGTATATTTACCTTACGTTTCAAAACTCATTTTTCAGCTTTAAAGCTTGGACCATGAAAAGTCCGTCGCGGATTACCACGCTCCAGCTCCCAGTGTTGTTGTCTGCGGACATTGCGGTTTCTGGCATCCTGTTCATGGCCCTGCTGTTCCAGCTTGTGCAGCAACAGTGCTGTAGCCAGCCGCTTGTTGGCATGCTGACTGCGCTCGGACTCAACCCTGACACTCAAACCTGTCTCGATATGTGTCGCCTGGACAGCACTGTCGGTTTTATTCACATGCTGACCACCCGCACCGGACGCCCGGCAGGTTTTATAGCGAATCTCATGACTGACTTCCTGCGAAGACACCTCATAACACTCCCCGCCAAAAAACCAGTTTTTACGCCTGTGAGCCGGTCGATAAGGACTGGGACAGATCCATAGAAAACTGCCGGTCCATTGTTGTGCAAGCGAATGACTGCCTTCGCCTTCCAGCGCAACCAATACCGATTTATAAGTACCTGAACGTGCTCCCTGCTGGCTCTCAATAATCTTTACCCTGACCTGTTTTGAGTGGGCTTCGGCTTCCAGCCGGCGCAGGCCGAGCGCAACGGCTCTGGCACATTCCTCCGGTCCCTGCCCGGCAGATAACTGCAGAATAATCATCCTTCACCTCCGTGTCTGGTTGGCTTCCTGGCCTTTCCAGCTCTACCTGCATTACCTGTTTTATAAGTCACAACAGGTTTAAACCGGGCAACTGGACGAATAAGCCCTGCAGTCTCGAGATCACGAATAACATCGTCACATTTCTTGTAGGCTTCCGGCGCTTCGTCGTACAACAGGGTTTTATCCGCACAGACAACCTGACTGCCAAAGCGGGTTTTATATAACTCACTCTGCTGATATTTACCCGTTAACCGGTTGCGGCAATCTCCCCTCGCCCATTTCCGTCCTGCACCATGGGCAAGAGAATACAGCGAAATTTCCGAAACAACGGGTTGTACCAGATAGCTGAAATCACCACGGGAGCCGGGAATCATTACCAGTCCCTGAGTAGCCGGTGTCGCGCCCTTGCGGTGCAACCAGCCCGCTTCTCCTTCAACAGTTTCAGCGGTCACAAGGTTATGGGTTACATCCAGCAGGCATGATCCATCACTCCGAACGGCCTGCAGAAAGCGTTCTGCAATCAGCTCCCTGTTTAGCTCGGCCCAACGCACAGCTTCGTCATGCTGACTTACATAGTCATTAAATTCCGGAGTATCCTGCACCAACCCCTGATGCCCAAAGCAGGTGTCATGCTGTTGCAGAATATGCTGCCCCAGCCCACGTGAGCCCGAATGAACCAGCAGCTGCAGGCGTCCTGAGTCAATGCCGGCCAGATGGCATTGCTCCCGATCGTAAATCTCATCAAGCTGCTGGAATTCGGCAAAATGATTACCACCGCCAATGGAACCCAATGCCGCATCAAATCCAGCAGTCTTGATTTCCTTCTCATTCTTGCCAGCACTGACCCGATCCTGCCACTGCTCATCAAGGGGCGTTTCAAGGTTTGCATGCTGTAGTTTTGCTGCAAGTTTTTCCGGACGGTATTTGGCAGTTTTCAGCGAGGTCTGCCATAGCCCAATTCCACAGCCGATATCATTTCCGACCAGCGCCGGATAAATTCTTTGTGAAGTAAAAAATGCTGCGCCAACCGGATATCCACGCCCCGGATGCAAATCCGGCATACCGGATACCCGAATCATGTCTTCGAGTTCAGCTGTCGTCAGCAGTTGTTGAATGGCCTTGCCTTCAATCCAGCTGGAGGAAGACGCAACAAGATTGGCTTTTAATGATAAAGCCTGAACACAATTGTCCATTAACCAATTCCTGAGAAAGGTTCAGAGAAATAAAACTGGAATTGGCAGGCCTGATGGCCGGGTGACTGTTACGAGTACGCGGCTGAGCCTGCAAAGGAATTGTTGAACGTCATTTTTTTATCCTCCTTTGCATTGCTAATGAAATGGTGAAACTGGAACAGGAATACTAAACAAGGCCCTTATGAAAAGCAAACAACCTGTTCCAATCTTTTGCAGACAAATTTACGTTTACAGCTTCATATCAGCCTGACACTTCAATCCGGCAGGTATCCGATTTTCAGGATTATCCAGTACCAGACGAACTCCGAAGGTTGACGACGCGGCATCAATCACAGCGTCAACCGTATCAACCCTGGCTTCATGATGGCCTCCCACCGGATCAGCCAGAATGACACTGATTTCATTGCCTTTCTGAACCGAGCCAAACAGGCTGGCTGGCAGCACCAACTCAACATGCAATGGATTGAGGCGGGTTACAGTCATAATCGGGTCTTCACCCACATACTCCCCCTGATCCAGCAGCTTCTCAGTCACGATACCACTGATGGAGGAACGGATTGTTTTCTGATCAATCTGAGCCTGAATCTGGGCCATTTCCAGCGCAAAAATCCGGTTATTGATTTCTATCTCGTCCTTCTCCTGCTCCGAGATCAAATTGCGCCGGTATAGCTCTTCATTCCGGCTGATGGTTCTTTTACCGAACTCGGTCTGGGCCTTTTTCAGGGCCAGTGATGCCTGTTCAACTTCGGAATGAAGTCTGATCAGAGGCTGCCCCTTGCGAACATAATCCCCTTCTCGCACTTCTACCGAATGAATCACCCCGACTACCGGGCTGGCGACAGAAACCTCAACACTGGGTACCAACAAACAATCCATAACCGCCTGATCACCGGCGACTGGTGTCGATAATGTTGGCTGGATTTCTCCGGTTTTCATTTCCAGCAGTGCTTCTATTTCTGCCTGGGTTTTGGCTGCTGCCGGAACAGTAAAAATACCCAGCGCTATTGATATCAGGCTGCTGTCTCTCAGCCACTTCCCCATTTTGGTGTGCGTATACAACATTGCTTATATTTCTCTTTTATTCACTTTGCCCGGCAAAAGCCAGTGCATCGCTCTGACTGGTATCATGTTTGAATGTTGCCTTGCGGGCAAAGTAATTATCCTGCTCGGTCTGCTTCTGTTGCATTCGAAGGATATATTTTGCAGCGTATTTGCCCGGTAGGGATGAATAGCCACATAACCGGATAATTTGCAGGCAGGCTTTTATCGGTAAGGAATCGAGCTTCAGTTCTTCTGTAGTCAGGATCATTTCAAAGCTGCCGGGATCACCCTGACGGGCACAACGACCTTCCAGCTGACGATCCACCCGGCCGGATTCATAATGCTCGGTCAGAATTACATGCAGACCACCAGCGTCCTTTACCGATGTCGCCAGTTTAATATCGGTACCCCGCCCGGCCATATTGGTCGCAATGGTAACCCGACCGGGCTGACCGGCGGCCGCAACAATATCGGCTTCGGTTTCATCCTGCCGGGCATTCAATACCTGATGACAGATTTTGGCTATATGCAGAACCTGACTGGCCTGCTCTGATGCGGCCACAGAATGAGTACCGATTAGTACCGCACGCCCGGCCTGAACCTGTTGTTTGACACTGGCAGTGATGGCCTGCCACTGGCTATCGGCATCCGGATAAATCTGAAACGGCAGGTGTTGTCTGCGGTTTTTCCTGTTGGGCGCCACAATGCTGACTCTCAGACCATAAACATCCCACAGCTCACGACAGACTTCGGTTGCTGTTCCGGTCATGCCGGCCAGATGGAAGTAGCGCTGAAAAAAACGCTGATAGCTCATTTTGATCAGTGTGGTTCGCTGGTCAGTCAGTTCACACTCTTCTTTCAGCTCCACCATCTGATGCAGCCCCCGCTCCCAGGAACGCCCTTCCATGACCCGTCCGGTCAGTGGATCAACCAGTTCGACCTTGCCTTCCCGGATCAGGTAATCCCGGTCTTTTTCAAACAGAAAACGGGCACTCAGGGCTTTCTTGATAATCTCTTCCCGGCGTACCGAACCTCGCCACAAAATAGCCACCGGTTGATCGCCGAGAGATTCCACCAGCTGTTTGACCTGCTGTTCAAGCTGCTTTTGTCCCGATTCGGTTAATTCGATCTGTTTGGTTCGGGGAACAATCTGAAAGTGTTCAGTTTGATTCAGGTGTTGTGCCAGATCCCAGGCTTGCCGAATAAACGTCTGCTCTTCTTCATTGGACTGACTGCCGGAAATAATCAGCGGTGTTCGTGATTCATCAATCAATACACTGTCAGCCTCGTCTACAATGGCAAAGTGTAACCCGCGTTGCAGCAACTCGGATTCGACTGATTTTCCGGTCAGGTAAGCCGCGTGTTTCTGCAGAGAGCTGGCACGGGGCTGTTGCATTCGATCCCGCAAGTAATCAAAGACCAGTTCTTTACCGGTGATATAAAGAATATCGGACTGATATTGCTCGCAACGGTTGCCATGTTCCACCTCATGAGTAATTACACCCACACTCAGGTTAAACAACTGATAGAGCGGTACCAGTGATTCAGCATCACGGGCTGTCAGGTAATCATTCACGGTCACCACATGCACAGGTATTCCTGCCAGCGCCGCAGTAACAGCAGGCAAGGCAGCCGTTATGGTTTTACCTTCCCCGGTCTGCATCTCGGCAATACGACCATTGACCATCACCCAGCCGCCCAGCAACTGACTGTCATAGTGGCGCATTTCAAGTACACGGCCGGTGAGTTCCCGAATGATGGCAAAGCATTCGGCAACCAGCGGATCAATAAATCCCTTGCTTCGTATCTGCAAACCAAGCTCAACAGCACCAGATACCAGATCAGGCGTTGATGTTTTCTGAATACACACAGAATGCCGGTGAACCGCCCGAAGAAAGGCTTTTTTTCGGGCAAACTGTAACAGGCCAATAAAAGGCAAACGCCCGGATATCCAGGCCACAGCCTGATCCAGCTTGCCTTCAGTTGCTCTTCGTTTTTCAGGCTGATGCCGTATATCCGCCGGCGCACAGGTAGCCGTCCACGACATGGTCAGAACTCCAGTTCCCGCAGCATAACCCGTCGAAACTGACGATAGAGTCGAATTCCTGCCGGCTCGGGGCTGTGTTCAAACCGGACATAGACTCGCTCCCCTATTCTGTGGGCCGGGACCTGAGATAACTGAACATCAAACAGAAAGACCGGGTCAAAGGCCTTCGGCTTGTCCCTGGACTCGGGATCAAGCGCAAACAGGCCACCACCTTCAACGCCCAGCGCCGGGCTGGGCAATACCTTCTGGGCTCCAGGTACCTCCGCTATAACAGAGGCCGGCAGACTGGTTTCATACTGTTCTGCCAATCGAACCCTGACTTCCTGGACATCGGCACGCACATCCTGTACTTCATCCTGATCAACGGCCACGGTTACCCGGTATTCTCCGGGCTCCAGCACATAACCCAGCAAAGTGCCACGGGGCAGAAATCTTCCTTCCGGTTCCACCGGCAAAGCAATTGAAAAGGTGCCATTGGCCGGACTGCGGGTCGTCAATTGTTGCTGTTCATCCAGAACCCTTTTTAGCTCTTCCCGGGTAGATTCCACTTCCTCAGCAATTACCCGCGCTTCAACCCGCCGGTCTTCGGAGACAGCGGTCTGATAGGTCAGAAACAACTCTTCCAGCCGGGCAGCGCTTTCTTCTACCTTGGCATCAAGGTCGGGGTTGGTATGTTGTATAAGTGGTGTACCAGTCGTGACATAACTGCCGGGTTCTACCAATAGCTCAGTGAAAAAACCGTTGGTACCCGACAGTACCCGGTTACCTTCCGGTGCAGAAACCACACCATGGGCCACCGTAAGTTTGGGAACCGGAACAACAAACAGCATTGAGGCCAGAATACCAAGGCCTAAAAGAGTGGCTCCCCATACCCGGAATCGCCGGGTGCGGATAGCCGGATCAGCAATCAAGAAATGCAGCATATTCAGTAATGGCTTGAAAAAAACGTTGTACAGCGACCAGCATGCCAGCATCACACCAATAAAAAACAGTTCACTGGCTACAAACAGGGCAATGGTCAGGGTAATAAAAATACGATAGCCAAATGCCAGCACCGCATAGGTGCCCATCCAGCGGGCTTCGCCCCGACTGTCTGCAGGCGATGTTTCGGTATCTATTCCCAATAACCAGCGCCGGGCCAGATAACCAATCTGACGGTTACCCCGCTCGGCCATATTGGGAATTTCCAGCCAGTCGGCCAGCACATAGTAAGCATCAAACCGCAGCAGCGGATTACCATTAAACAACAGGGTGGAAACACCACAGATCAGCAGAATATTGAATGCCAGACTTCGGGCCAGCCCCGGCTCAGCATTCACCCACAGTATCATTGCCAGTGCGGCGATAAAGGCTTCCGTCAGAATGCCTGCCGCCGCTACCGTCATTCGTTGATATTTACTGCGAAATGCTGCAGAGCTGCTGGCATCAACATAAGGTACCGGGATAAAGATCAGAAACATCAAACCCATTTCATGTACTTCACCACCCCAGCGTTTAATCGCCCAGGCATGCCCCAGTTCATGCACCAGTTTGACCAGCGGATAAATCATTGCCAGCAGCAACATATTTTCTGTCGCCAGTACCCTGTCGGCCAGATTGCCGGTGAGAGCATCCCAGTGAACCGCTGTCTGTACCAGCGCCCAGCCGACACATAACAGCCAGATCAGGCCTGTTAACGGATTAAACAGCAAACGTGCAACCCATTGGGTGCGGTTCAGAAAGGATTCAGGGTCGAGCAGGGGAATCTTTAGAGCCAGCGGCGACTTCAGGATTGCCATCCACTTTCTTTTTTTGATATCCCGCGACCGTCGAGACAGTTCCTCAATATCCGGCATGGAGCCTGCCTGCAGTGCACCGGCACGATACAGCTCTCCCAGCAGGCGGATGACCTCATCCTGGGAGGGCATATCATCGCCCAGTCGTTCACCGGAACGATGCCAGATTTCATCGACGGTAGATTCACCGTCCATCAAGCCGATCAGGGCGTAGGCTTGTGGAGAAAAACGGTGTAATTTTCCCGACACTTCATCCTGCAGCACATACCAGACTTTACCGCGGAAACTGTGACGGTGAATATTGGCATGGGTTCTTAACTGTGGCTGAATATCAGCAACCCGATACCAGTCGGCACTGAACATGGAACCTGACATATCAGGGCCACCATTCCCAGGCTTTCAGCTCAAGCCACTGCAGCAATGGCCGGGTCCAGATCCAGATCAGTTTGGCATCACCGGCAGAAACCTTGGCAATACCCTGCATGCCCGGACGCAGATGAAGGTCATCGTTTTCCAGTGCTGCTTCTACCCGGAAATAGTTTCCGCCATCTTTCGCTTCAGTAATGGAAGTGATTCTGGAAACCTTCAGCGGATAAGTGTCATCAGGGCGCGCATTCAACACCAGTTGCCCCGGCATACCGTCACTGATATCGCCGATCTGATGCTCATCAACCCAGAGAATAACCCGATAGGAATCCAGCGGCGCAATTTCAAACAGCACCTCTCCCTGTTCAACGACACCACCCAGCTGCTGACTGAGGTCACCACTGACAATCAGACCATCAAACGGTGCGGTGAGGCGGGTACGTTGCAACTTGCTTTCAGCCAGCTTTAACCGGGCGGCCGCCTGCTCGATCTGAGCCTTGATAACCATGGCTTCAGCCGGCTTGCCTCTGGCCATGGCTTCTTCATACTGACGTTTTAATTTGGCCTGCTCACTGAACAGACTGATTCGATCCAGTCTGAAATCCCGGTCATCCATCTGGCTGAGCAGCTCACCGGCACTGACCTGATCACCAGCCCTTGCCGGAGCCGTCTCAATATAACCTTCAAAGGGAGCGACAATGGCCCGACGAACCGTGCCTTCCAAAGTGCTGTCGGCAGCAATCCGGTAGTCGCCCTCGGCCACAGAAAAGAATGCAATAAGTATTAGCAAACCGGCAGCTGTCAGCTTACGACCGAAGTAGCCTTTGCCTATTAACCGTTGCAGCTGGGTTTTCAATGCCAATCCGGTTTGATTCAAGATTGACCTGTCCCGCTCCTTACGATCTCGTAACAGCTCCCCGCATAAGGCGGTTACACTCTGAACCTGCGCGATCTGTGCGGCTGACAATGATTCTGTTCCTGCCGCTTCCAGAATCACTGCTCCATAATAATCTTCACCCGAGTGAAGAGGCACAGTGAGCAAGGTGCCAGTTTCATATTCTTTAGCCAGTTGCCGGTGTTCGCGCAGCACCAGCGATTCGGTTTGCTGATTCTCCCGGGGTGGCCACTGCACCATTGTCCGTTGCAGAATGGCTTCATCCATAACCTGCCCCAGACTGCGCACCAGATTCATTTTGTGGCCGAACTCTGCCGAATGAGACAGCGCAACCACCTTGCTGTATTCACCCTTGCGGAATCCCAGACTGACACGTTGGCAGTTGAAACGAATTGCCAGCTCATTTACAAACGCCATGGCTGCCGCATCAAATTGCTGCTCGGCCATTACCGCAGCCAGACACTCCAGTGCCGTCGACATGCGTTTGATATCATCATCCTGACCTTCGCTGCGGACACGATACTGTAACAGCTCAACCCATGCCCCTCCCCATTGCAGTTGCTCCATAATCGCGGGCAACCGTGCTGCGTCACAACGGATTTTCATTGCGATCACAGCCATCAGTTCACTGTCCATCCGTAATGGCAGGGCAAGCATGAATATTCCGGATGCCTGTGGCTGTACCAGACCACTGTCTTTTTCAACCACTTCTTCCAGTAATGACAGGAGAGCAGGATCGGGAGGATTATCGGCGGGACAGGTTGCTACCGGCTGCAACTGTTGTTCAGTGCAAAGGGTTAATAAAGCGCCTTCAGCCCCGACTCTGGCGGCCTGAAGTTCCAGCCATGATTGATAGTAGTGTTCCAGCCGGTTGGCCTGACTGAATTCTGTCCATAGCTGTTTTAACTGCTCTACAGGAGCTTCTTGCTGCATCAAACCTTCTACTGCCTGATTCTTTTTCACTAAACCAGTCAACTTTTAACTGAACTGGCTATCATTACACTGGCAACTTCAAGCCAGAAAGCGTCAGAAGCCTGATATTTTTATAATCCGGGCTCCTGACGTTCAGGCATTATCAGGCAGTGGTTTTCTTTTCATCTACAGCAGCGGGGATGTTACCGAAGCGCTCTTCATACTGTTCCAGTACATTATTCAGCAGCACCGCCATACGCTTGGCTGCATGAGGGTTCAGAATGATCCGGTCAGACAGCTCAATGGTCAGCTCTTTCTGTTGAGCATTCCACGCCTGGTTCAGACCAAACAGCATGGTGATTTCTTCGCGGGTGCTGGATACGTTGCACACATTGGCATATGTGCTGCGCATTTTGGAATCATCCCACTTGATTTTGGTTTCTGCGTTTTTGGTTTTATCAGACATAAACCGTCTCCTTTACTACCGGTTTTTAATCGTACTTCTAACAAACAGTACTTCTAACACTTCGAATGTCGTTTCAAACCGGCTTGTGAAACGACATTCTGCAGCCATTACTGGCGATTCAGAGCCTGTTCCCATTCAACCGTAACAGGTTGGTCAGGAGAAGCCAGTGTTTGCGTTTCTTCATTCCACAGCCAGCTGTCTTTTCGTGATGCTGTTGCGGAAGTCATTGTGCTTCGGTTCAGGCTTTGTGCAGACCGGCCCTTGCGTTCCGCCACTTTCCAACCGGCAAAACCGGCAATGGCAACGGCTGCAAGCTCATTATCATTTGCGGGCTCCAGTTCAAGCGGTTCCTGACCTTCAGCATCCGGTGCCGCTTCTTCAGGGTTTTGATCCGGCTCACACTGCGCCCCCTCATTGCCTTCACAACGGTTTTCATCCGTAGCATCTACCGGAGCTTTTGGCTCTTCCGGTGCAGTTTCCGGTTCCTGAGGTGTATTTTCATCTCCGGCTGCGGTCCCCGGCAGATTCTCGATAATGTCATAAATGGACACGACAGCAGAGTCACTGTTACGACTGAATGATTCCCTGCCGGCATCAGCAACGACATCAAAGGCCTGTACTGTTGGCTGGAACAGCTCTCCCGGTGTAGTAACCACCTGCTCAATCGTGCTGAAGCCGATACCCGGAGTCTGCTGGTTGTAGAGATCAAACTGGGTTCGACCGATCAGATCCAGATCACCCTGTCCCAGACGAACAACAAATACTCCCTGGTCAAACTGATCAGAGTTGGATGAGATCAATGCACGGCCATACTCACCCATCAAACCGTCTTCGGACAGGTCAGCAACAAACAAGTCATTACCAAAACCACCGAACAGCAGATCGTTATCAGCACCGCCGTCAATCCGGTCAGCTCCGCCGATAAACAGCTCTGTGGTTTCAACACTTGTGCGACCGCCATTTGTCAGCAGTACCTGACCACCGTCACCTGAAATAAAGTCATCTCCGGCATTACCGGACAGCAGGTCAGCGCCTGCACCACCGATAATGGAGTCACCACCGGCGCCACCCTGGATTTCATCGGCATCACCATTGGCTGAGTTTTCAGAGTTGACTTCAGTAATCGCCAGCTCATTACCCGTAGGCACGGTAGCCAGAGCAAAGCCCAGGTCGCCGAGAATCAGGTCACTGCCATCACCACCGAAGATTTGTTCGGCACCCAAACCACCGAAGATCAGATCTTCGCCACTGCCACCCCGCAGAATGTCATTACCTGAAGTAGCTACTGTAGTATCAGTTGTTCTGTAGCTGACTGC
Source organism: Spongorhabdus nitratireducens (assembly GCA_947387575.1). Taxonomy (GTDB): domain Bacteria; phylum Pseudomonadota; class Gammaproteobacteria; order Pseudomonadales; family Endozoicomonadaceae; genus CANDOC01. The sequence continues at coordinate 1,131 of CANDOC010000005.1, read as the reverse complement.
ATGGCCATTACTATATTCAGCAACACCATTGTCGCCGAAAATTACATCTCTGCCGGTTCCGGTTTCGACAATATCATCACCCACACCGGCCATTACCAGTGAGTCACCACCGGCCGTGGTCAGGCGGTCAACATCACCTATAGTACTGATATCACTGGCTACACGCTGTCTCAGACCTGCAGCATCGTAGGTTATAACACCGTTGTCACCCAGCAGGGTTTTGTCACCGTCGGTACCGGTGGTAACGGTGTCACTGCCAAAGCCGGCAATAACCGTCTTGGCACCATCGCCAAGGGTAATAGTATCGTTGTCACCCTGGCTGGAATCAGTTGAAATAACCTGCTGTGCCAGACCGTTTTGCCAGGTCATCCGGCCATTATCGCCGATAACGAAGTCGGTGCTGGTGCCAGTTGTGATGCTGTCAGCCCCGATGCCACCGATTACGACATTGACATCATTGCTACTCTGGCCGCCTAACACCAGGGTGTCATCACCACCCACTGTGCTGGTGCTGACGGCACGCTCAAGGATGTTGTTGCTGTCATAAGCAATTTCACCTTCATCACCCAATACATAGCGGGTGCCCTGGCTGTTTTGCGTGGTTGTAACGGTATCGTTGCCAACACCGCCAATCACGACCTTGTCGCCACTGCCCAGAGTAATGCGATCATCCCCACCGCCGGTATTCAGCGTACTGGTCATGCTGTACAGGAACTCACTACCGGCATTACCGCGATACAGCATGGTGCCGTTGTCGCCCAGTACATGATCCTTGCTGATTCCGGAGCTGACGGTGATTTCATCACTGCCGGCGCCACCGATCACCTGGTTAACATTACCGGACAAGCGGATGATGTCATCACCACCTTCGGCTTCATCAGTGCTGCGCAGGGTACGCAGGGCTCCGGCATCCAGTACCATTTCACCGTTATCACCGATCACTCGGTGTGTGCCCTGCTGGCCACTGGTAACCGTATCGTTACCAGTACCGGCAATGACCGTCTTGGAGCCATTCCCCAGATTTATGGTGTCATTACCGCTCTGGCTGGCATCAGTTGAAACAGCTTGCACAAGCTGGCCAGCCTGCCAATGCATCTGACCATTGTCGCCGAGAATAAAGTCGGTACTGTC
>CANDOC010000004.1 GCA_947387575.1 Spongorhabdus nitratireducens | reverse complement strand
TGCTCATCAGTGACGGTGTACTCAATCTCTGTCGTGCGCTGTTCACCCTGTTGCAGATCCTGGAAGTCATTGCCCGGGTCAAAGTCATAGGTACCGTCGGCGTGCAGGGTAAAACGTCCACCATTGCTGCCACGGATAGCTTCGCCTGGGACTGTAATATCGCCATGCGGGTTGGTGACTTTGGATACCGCTTTAGTAGCATTGTTATCAATATCGGTGTCATTGGTGAGCACCGAGCCACTGTTGTCTTTGGTGATCGCGGTGTCTTCATTGGTACTGTTGCTGTCGGCAATCGCATTCGGGGCATCGTTGGTACCGTTAACCGTAATCACCAGGGTGGCTGTTGCTGTACCGCCCTGCCCATCACTGACGGTATAGCTGAAGCGGTCAGTCAGGGTCTGACCCTGAGCCAGTGCTTGTACAGCCGGATGATCATTATTCAGGGTGTAGCTGTAGCTACCATCCTGGTTCAGGGTGAGCTCACCATACTGACCGCTATGGTTGCCGGTGTCGGCATCAATAATGGTGAGCGAATCACTGTCCGGGGCAGTATCAGCATCGTTATCAATCACATTGCCACTGTTTCTCTGCCCGGTCTGCGCACCTCCGTCTTCGGTGACCTGCCCGGCATCATCAGCGGCCTGCGGATCAAGATTGACTACCTTCCAGTTGAAGGTTTGTTGAACTGTTAACCCTTGCTTGTCAGTGGCAGTAATGGTGACGCTGTAGCTACCATCAGTACCACCTTGCGATGCAGAAGGATCCAAGGTGCCAGTGATCAGACCCTTGTCACTGATACTCAATCCCGGTGGCAGGTTCGCTGCACTAAAGGTCAGCTGGTCACCCTGATCGTAGTCACTGAAGCCGGTGCTGATATCCACTGCTACACCGCTTTGGCCATCAGTGCTGCTTTGATTACCCAGTGTCGTTTCGACAATCGGGGCATCGTTGGTGCCGCGGATAGTAATGGTCAGGGTTGCGGTATCAAAACCGCCATTGCCGTCAGAGATTTTATAGGTAAACGTCTCAGTCAGGGTTTCAGTCGGACCGGCCAGCTTCTGGACATCAGCATTGCTGTTATCCAGCTGATAGCTGTAGCTGCCATCGCTGTTCAGGGTCAGCTGGCCATAGCTGCCCGTAGTTGCTTCGCCAACCGTGCCGGTATTACTGTTGCCGGCTCCCACTTCCACCACAGTCAGCGGGTCAGAGTCCGGTGCAGCGTCATGATCGGAGTTGGTGATGACATTGCCATCAATGCTGGCACTGTTTTCGATAATCTCGGCGGTGTCATTGCCAGCTTCAGGTGCTGGATTATTAACCGTCCAGCTAAAGGTCTGATCGACATGCCCGCCCTGACCATCACTGGCTCGGACCGTAATACTGTACTGGCCGCTATTGACCTGTGAGGCGTTGCGATCAATGGTGCCGGTAAGTGTACCATCGGCATTCAGAGTCAGGCCCTGCGGCAGGGCATCGGAGCCATCAGCCAGTGAGTAGGTCAGCTTGTCTGAAGCATCCACATCACTGAAACGACCACTCAGATCGATAGTGACCGTATCACCATCGTTGTGCGTCTGGTCAGTCAGATCACCGGCGGTCGGTGCATCATTCACCCCACCGACCGTAATCACCAGTTTTGCCGTTGAAGTCGCACCGTGTTCATCGGTGACGGTGTACTCAATCTCTGTCGTGCGCTGTTCGCCCTGCTGCAGGTCCTGGAAGTCATTGCCCGGATCGAAGTCATAGGTGCCGTCTTCATGCAGGGTAAAACGACCGCCATTGCTGCCGCGGATCGCTTCGCCCGGGACTGCGGTATCGCCATTCGGGTTGGTGACTTTGGATACCGCTTGGGTGGCATTGTTATCGATATCAGTGTCATTAGTGAGCACCGAGCCACTGTTGGCTTTGGTAATCGCGGTATCTTCGTTAGTGCTGTTGCTGTCGGCAACTGCATCCGGTGCATCATTGGTACCGTTGACCGTAATCACCAGCGTGGCTGTTGCCGTACCGCCCTGCCCGTCGCTGACGGTATAACTGAACCGATCCGTCAGAGTCTGACCCTGAGCCAGTGCCTGTACTGCTTGATGACTATTATTCAGGGTATAACTGTAGCTGCCGTCCTGATTCAGGGTGAGCTGGCCATACTGACCGCTATGGTTGCCGGTATCGGCATCAACAATGTTCAGCGGATCACTGTCTGGAGCAGTATCCGCATCATTGTCGATCACATTGCCATGAGTTTGCTGACCGGTTTGTGCTCCACCATCTTCAGTTACTTGCCCGGCATCATCAGTAGCCTGCGGATCAAGATTGATCACCTTCCAGTTAAAGGTTTGCTGAACTGTCAGCCCCTGTTTATCAGTGGCAGTAATGGTGACGCTGTAGCTGCCATCGGTTCCGCCTTGTGACGCGGAAGGATCGAGGGTGCCGGTAATCAGGCCCTTGTCACTGATACTCAGTCCCGGTGGCAGGTTGGTCGCGCTAAAGGTCAGCTGGTCACCCTGGTCGTAGTCACTGAAGCCGGTGCTGATATCGACTGCCACACCACTTTGGCCATCGGTACTGCTCTGATCACCCAGTGCCGTTTCCACAATCGGGGCATCGTTGGTACCGCGGATGGTAATGGTCAGGGTTGCTGTATCAAAGCCGCCATTGCCGTCAGAAACTTTATAGGTAAACGTCTCGGTCAGGGTTTCAGTCGGACCGGCCAGCTTTTGCACATCGGCGTTGCTGTTATCCAGCTGATAGATGTAGCTGCCATCGCTGTTCAGGGTCAGCTGGCCATAGCTGCCCGTAGTTGCTTCGCCAACCGTGCCGGTATTACTGTTGCCGGCTCCCACTTCCACCACAGTCAGCGGGTCAGAGTCCGGTGCAGCGTCATGATCAGAGTTGGTGATGACATTGCCATCAATGCTGGCATTGTTCTCAATGATTTCGGCGGTGTCATTCGCAGCTTCGGGAGCAAGATTTTCAACAGACCATTCAAAGCTGTATGAAACTGACTCACCCTCACCATCGGTCATGGTCACAACAACAGTATCACTGCTGCGTTGTGACGCTGATGCCGCAAGGGTTCCGCTAATCACTCCGGACAGGGGATTAATACTCAACCCTTCAGGCAGGTTGGATGCGCTGTACTCACGAGAGTCACCCTGATCAACATCAGAAAACACACCCGAAACATCAACCGGTGCCACCTGCTGCCCATCATGATTTTGCTGACTTTCAACCGAACCTGTTACGACCGGCGCATCATTGGTGCCATCAATAATAATCATTAGCTCAGCCGTATTACTACTCAGCTGACCATCGCTAATGGTGTATTCAAAGTTTTCAACCAGCTCATCGCCGGGCAATAACTTCTGCACTGCATCGAGAGAATTATCCAGCTGGTAACTGTAGGTTCCGTTTTTATTGATAGTCAGCGAACCATACTTACCCTGAATGGTTGCATTACCCGCAGAATCAAACGTGCCGTTGCTACCACCAATGGCCTTGATGCTGTCGACGCTCAGATCTCCGACATGATTATCGAGGTCATTGTCAGACTGCCCGTTCGAATCCCGATCCAGAATAATATTGCCGGTTACAGGCGTGGTGCTATCTTCTTCAGCCCTATCAATATTATCAAAAGCTTCCGGCGCATCATTGGTAGCCTTGATGGTAATGGTGCCTGAAATGGTCGTGTCGCTGCCCAGAGAGTCAGGACCACCAGCCTTTCCGTCATTATTACCGTCGCTGGTCAGACTGATTTCGTAACTGCGCTCGGTGTTGGTGCCGTAATTATCCGGGTTATCACTGGTGCTTCTGTACTGGATACTTTCGAGAATAGCTTCGACATTGCTGGCAGTCGCCTTACTGTTAAGCTGTATTGTCAGTACACCATTGCTGTACGCACTTGACTGTACGCTATCAAATGTCTTTGAAAGCCGGAGCTGATCGCCGGTAAAAGAGTTACCCAGCCGAACTTCAATAATCCCGCCTCCAAAGCTGGGGTTATCAAAATCAGGATCAGTCACAGATGCCGAGCCATCGGCAACCAGATCAGTCCAATCGGAACCGGTGCCATAGCCTTGATTTTCCGTTACTACCGGATTGGTTGCAGTTCCCCCCAGCACCGGTTTGTCATTCTGACCAATAACCGATGTCGATAACTCAATCGCATCGGACCAGTGATCAGTCTGGCCGGTTGAGCCTATATCAGCATTATCTGCTGACGCTACCGGCTGATCAGACAGTCTGACTTCAAGTGGAGCAATATCTGCAGCTTGGTCAGTTGCCGGAACAAACCGCAATTGGTCGTCCAGATCCAGCAGAATGGCATTGTCGTCAGATAACTCATTACCCGAGCCATCAACCGGAATATCCTGCCAGCTCTGGCCACCATCCATGGAATACTGCCAGCGGCCATTGGCGGCATCATGTGCATTACCGGTAATGGCAATGCCGCCCAGAGGCGTACGGGCATCACCACCACCGCTGATCCCAGTCTGGTTATCAGTGTTATCGTTATAAACAGGGCCGAACAGATCCTGTACGGTATGGCCTGGAATATTGTTTTCCGTCAGATCCTCACTGACACCGGGCATGGAAGTATCAGTTCCAGCGGGCTTGTCATTTACGTTCTGAACCTGAGTTCTTATTTCTACATGCCCCGCATCCCAGGATCCCGTCTTGCCGGTACCACCATTCTTACTGAGATTTTTATAGCTGATATGGCCAGTGTCACTATCGTAACTGGTTTCCAGATTACTCGAACCGTCAGCGACCCTGACGGTTAATTTACCCGGGGTGCCATGAAAATTTTCTGCGGGCTTGAAGATGATTTCGGCATCAGCCGGAACAACAAAGGCGTGGCTGGACCCCAACCTGTGAGCAGGTTCCTGAGGTATCTGGACAGGTTTTCCATCTATAACGACATACCACTGTCCCTGGTCACTGTTTGAAAAGTTACCGACAATAGCTACATAACTCAGAGGTGTTTCAGTATTCCCTCCACCAGGAGTACCGCTCTGATCATCCGTATCATCATTAAAATGGTCACCCAGCAAATCAACCAGCTCTGTTGCACTTCCCGGCGGAATAATGACATTGCCTCCCTGATCTACAGCTGTGCTGTCTTCATTAACCGGGTCGACAAAGATCGGGGTCTTTGTCAGTGTGGGGCGGTCATTAACAGGATCTACCGTAATATTCAGAACGGCTGAATCCTGACGGGCGCTGCCGGCACCGACATTCCCCAGATCATCAACCGTAACTTCAATCTGAGCCTGACCATGGAAGTCTTTGGTCGGCGTAAATTGCAGCTTGGCCAGAAGCGCATTTACTTCAGCCTGGGTACCTCGCAATACCAGAGGGCTGCCTGCTGTCCCGGTTTGTCCATCAATCGAGACAGTGCCGTTTTTCGGTGTCAGGGAAACAGTGATGTCTTTATCAAAGGAATCAGGGTCATTCACAGATATCAGCGACAGATCCAGCGTTGAATCTTCATTAACCGATTTGGTGCCATCACCAATCGTAATGACAGGCGCATCATTGGTGTTACTGACATCAATCGCAATTTGCTTTTCAACAGGGTCAATATCATTTGCGCCACCGTTATTCAGATCATCAACGATGACTTTCAGGTTGAAAGACTGATCACTGTCCGGATTGGAAGCGGTATAGCTTAATCCATCCAGTGCCTTGTTAATCTGATCAATCGAGCCCTGAAGGGTGATTTCAGTGGTACCGTTGCCGGTAATAGTCAGTGATGAATCAACGACACTACCAAGGTTCAGTAAAGCGCCCGGGTCATTAATTGAAACAGTGACTTTTGCCTGACCGGTAAATGAAGCATAACCACTATCAGCCGGGTCACTGACAACAATGGCATTACCCGAATCCTTACCGAAGGTGACCTTTGTTCCGCTGTCCAGATACTGCTTACCCGGTACATCAAGAACCGGCGCATCATTGACCGGTGTAACCTGAATAGCAATAACTTCAATATCAGTAAGGGCATCACCACCGGCATGAGTGTCTTCAACCTCAACAGTCAGTGCATCATTGCCATTGAAATTCTCATTACCCTGGTACTGTAATTCAGCCAGTGTATGGTTGATATCACTCGCATTACCGATCAGTGTCAGCGTTTGGCTGCCATTAGCACCTTCGCTGATCATACTGCTGTAACTGTCGGGCAGTGTCAGGGTACCTTCACCCACACTCAGTTTGACCGTCAGGTATTTATCAAAGATATCCGGATCCTGAATCCGGATCAGATTACCGAAGGTATGTGAGGTATCCTCATTCAAGGTAACAGGTGTGCCTGGAGCAACAATAATATCCGGCTTGTCATTAACGCTGGATAGCAGTACTTCGACTGTTTTGGTTACTGCATTTTTTTCGCCTACAGCCTCCCCGCCATCATTAAACTCGCCCCCATTGGCTACATTCGGATTGCCGGACAGGCGATCATCAACGGTGATCTGGAGGTCAATCGCCGTATCTTTGTCCTGGCCTCCATCATCACCATTACCGGACTGGCTGGTCGTCAGTTGCAGGCTGTCGAGCAAACTCTGAACCTGGGCTTTGGTTCCGGTGATAGTGATACTATTGGTGCCATTGCCATGCACCAGCGGGCTATTGGTGACTGCAAGAGTAGCCCCGGCATACGGTGCACCCGAACTGACCAGCGCCAACGTGACTGTCAGCTCATCTGTTTCACCGGCATCCAGCTGATCCAGATCGACATCGCCGATGGTGATACTGTTATTACCGGTAAAATCAATTGTGCGCTGACCTGAGCCATCGACACGATCAGGCGCATCAATGGTGGCAAAATCATTACCCGGCCGGATAACAATATTGAAGGTTGATTCTGCAGCATCGGCTGCACCGTCACTGACGATGAATTTAAAACTGTCAGCCTGGGTCTCGCTGCCATCATGCTCATAGCTCAGACGGCCGCTGTCGATATCACTCTGGGTAAATGTTGAGCCCTTGCCCAACAGTTTGCCATTCAGGTAAAGCTTACCGTTCTGAACATCTTCAGTAAGCCGGTACTGGCGCTGAATAGTGTTGTTATCCGAATCTGAATAACCAAGATGGCTGTCTGCAGTAATAACGGCTTTGTCGCCTTCGGTCAGTACCAGCTCGTTATTGACTGTTTCAATGGGGGCATCGTTGAATGCCGCCACATCGATTCTGACAGTAGCATCCTGACTGAAATGACCTTGCCCCGGTTCAGTCTGCCCGGAGCGCACCACTTCGCCATCAGCAGGTGCAGTCAGGTCATCACGAACGACAAACCTGAAACCATCAGTCAGGTTTTCCTGAGCATCGCCACCGGCATGGACATATCTCAGACCGCTGCTTTGACCATCTGCTGTAGGTTTCAGCACATCGGTGCTGAGCCACATATTCGCTGTTACCGCTTCCCAGCTGTCACCATCCCAGTACTGCAGCGAGCCATCGTCCGGCAAATCACTGACCCGGAACCACAGCGAATCCTCCAGACCTTCACCGGTTCGGGTTTCCTGATCAAGACTGCCATCCGGATCCCGGATCACCAGCTGCTTGTCTGTCAGGTTAACAATGCCATCCTTGCCGGTATTGGTTTGCTCAATAACATCAACCATACCGCCATGGGCGGTGGGTGCATCGTTAATCGGGGTTGCTTTGAGGGTTATTTCACCGGTATTTGCTTCTGTTGCTGTTCGGGCACTGCCATCACCGACGGTATAACTGAAGCTGGAAATATGATCTTCACTGCCATTATGCTCAAACGTCACCCGCCCCTGATTGATATCATCCTGGGTAAACGTGCCGTAGGCTCCGATGGCCTTGCCATCAACCTTGATAACGCCGTTGGCCGGAAGGCGGGTCAGAGTATAGACCGTTTCTGCAGGCGGGACAGTATAGGTGCCGTCGGAAGATTTGAAGGTGTAATCCAGCAGTCCTTTTTCAATAACAACACTGCCGCCTTCATCAAAGGCCGGCATGGTATAACCCGGATCGGTATTATTTTCCGGAAGCGTTGGCTGCAGTACCGGATAGCCTGTACCCGGCCCTCCCGTATCACCCTGATCCCGATTCACAGTAATTTGCAGGGTTTGGGTTTCAATATTACCGTCTGTGTCTTTGACACCACCGTAGATAAAACCGGCGTCATTCCTGCCCTGAACAACTGAATCTCTCAGCGAGAACTGAATACTATCGGTGGTGGGCTGATCGACACCCTGCGTCTGGATATAACGTACCTGTCCGGTATTAATCTGCTCCTGGGTAAAACGTGTGCCCTGGGTCAGAGTGAACCAGGTACCGCCAACATTCAGCTGTAGATGGCCATATTGAGGTGTTTGCTCAAGGGTATAAACCAGATTGGCATCCACATTATCCGGATCAGAGGCATCCAGACTACCACTCCCCAGCACAATACTGCTCTGATCATCGGGCAGGACCACTGGATTGATATCGACAGTGGGATCATCATCAACCGGTTCGATGTTTAGAGACAGTTCTTTGGTAACAGTCAGTTCATGGCCCGGGCCCTGACCACCGCCGCTGTCCGTTACACTAAGGGTAAAACTGTAATCTCCAGCCGTATTTGGCTCTGCACCATTATGACTGTAAGTCAGTTTGTCAAGGTCACTGCCATTAAAGCTGCCGCCGGCTGAAAGATCCTGGTCAGTACCGGCTGTAAAAATACCGTCACCATTCGTATCCAGAAACAGCTGCCCCTCGGCCTTCAGGGTGTCTGAAAGATTACCGAGGGTAATGGTGCTGTTATCAAGATTGTCATCGATATCTGTGACCTTCAGACCCAGCGGGGATGATGTGCCTTCATATACCGTCAGCCCTGGAGCATTGATACTGCCCTGATAGGGGTGATCAACATTCCGGTCAACCACGCCGATATCCGGTGCATCATTGACCGGATTAAGATTGATATTGATTGTAGTGTCACTGGTCTGCTGTCCGGCACCGTCATTGATGGTGACAGTAAACCCGTCAGTGTCTCCCGGAGAAACATTACTACCGTCATGCTGGTAATTCAGCTGACTCAGCTGGTCATAGGAAAAAGTGGAACCTTCAACGACTTTGGAACCATTGAAAGTCAAAGTACCCTTGGCTGGAAGCCCGGTAACCTTGACAATCATCTGCTGTTCCTGTTGATTGCCACTGCCAATATCCGGGTCACTGAAATCAAAGCTGCCACCAAAACTGACAGCCCCTCCTTCATCAACACTCACCGAACTACTGCCAAGCGTGGGCGCATCATTAACAGCAACCACATCAATATCGAGTGTTTTCAACTCAGCAGTGTTACCGGCCTTGTCAACGGCTGAAAACTCAAGCGACAAACCGCCATTGTAGTTTTCGCCCGGATCAAGCTGCATGGTTTTCAGCGTCTGATTTATATCGTTTACAGCACCAGACAAAGTCAGTGTATTGCCATTGCGGTTCAGAGTGACATCACTGCTATCACCAAATGTCACCTGTCCGATGGCATCTGACGCAAAGTTATTATTGTCGCCACTCAGCTTGATCGTCAGTACAACTGTATCGCCCTCAGTGTTGTCACTGACTGAGATATCACCCAGGCTCAGGGAAGTGTCTTCCGTTGTTCTGCGATCGCTGCCAGCAGAAATAACCGGAGGTAGAACATCTGTATCGGGAACAGCAGGATCGGAAGGGTTCGATGCTGCCATAAAGGCCCCAAAGGCCTCAGGAGAGCTGCCTGCACCGGGCTCTACAGCATCAGCTGTGGAATCAGCTACGACTGTTTCAGCTGCAGTTGCCATACCGGCAGCATCAAGTAACACACGGGGTTCAAGTGCCTGAAGGCGCAGTTTACTGGCCATGACGAACCAACTCTCCCTTTCACAACTAACAACTGTTGGCTAAAGCCTTGGGTAAACACTCATCAGACGACAGTTGCGATATATACGAGCACTCACAACAGACGCTGAAGGATGTCAGGGTTAGCAAAGGGGGATTCTTCAGATAGATCAGAAGTCAGAATGCCATCACGCATTCAGACCGAAAATGCAGCTAGCAGATCGAAGTACAGTCAGGACTCAAAGCGACAGCCTGATCACACAACCTGAAGTGATCCGCCTCGTAACTTTACCGATACTAGACGTAAAAATACGTACCCATCAAGATACAGCTTTTACATGAAGCAAGATAACCAGCAAAAAGCTGACTTGTATCAATTAATATAACAGCCAAATGGTCGGTTCGATTACTTTATTCAACTACCCGCATATTTATTCGTAGTTTTCTTTAACTCAAAAAAAAGCCCTGCAAATGCAGGGCTTTTCTCGATTACTCTCTATTTGTTGTGTTATCCAGCCGGGCTATCAGACCGGGCTGTTTCACACTCAGACCGGACTGTTCCACAAATAGTGCAGTCCGATACTGGCGATATAACCCAGGGCAATCGCCCAGCTCCAGCGCAGATGACCGAGGAAGGTGTACTTGCCCTTGGATGCACCCATCAGCGCAACACCCGCGGCAGAACCGATTGACAGCAGGCTGCCACCAACACCGGCGGTCAGGGTAATCAGCAGCCACTGGAAAGAATCCATTTCAGGGTTCATGGACAACACTGCGAACATCACCGGGATATTATCAACAATCGCAGAGACAATACCGGCTGTAATATTGGTGAAGTCCGGACCCAGGTCGGTGTACATACGAACCGAAGCAAGCTCCAGATAACCCAGGTATCCAAGACCGCCCACACTGAAAATAATACCGAAAAAGAACAGCAGGGTATCCCACTCCGCCCGCGGTACCTGAGTGAAGATATCAACATTCTTCTGCTCAAACTCGTTGGCATCCAGCGGCATCATCGGGTTCATATCGTTGCGATTTTCTACCTGACTGTGAGTACCCTGACGCTTCAGGTGATAGCAGTAGAACATCAGCAACGACAGGCCGGTCATCATACCCATAAACGGCGGCAGGCCCAGTGCATGTTCAAAAGTAACTGCCATTGCGATAGTCAGCAGGAACAACAGGCACATCCCGGCACCACCGGTACGCATTCTGGCCACAACACCTTCGTTGGCTGGTGGACGCCCCTTGGGTACAAACAGCCCCATAATCACTGCAGGTACGATAAAGTTCACGACAGACGGCATAAACAATGCAAAGAACTGGAAGAATTCAATCTTTCCGGCCTGCCATACCATCAGGGTGGTGATATCACCAAATGGGCTGAACGCACCACCAGCATTGGCGGCAACAACCACGTTAATCATGGCCAGCGATACAAACTGCGGGCTACCTGAGCCCATGGCCATAATAACAGCACCCATCAACAGTGCGGTTGTCAGGTTATCAGCGATTGGAGAAATGAAGAATGCAAGAACACCGGTTACCCAGAACAGCATGCGGTAACTGTATCCCTGGTTCACCATCCAGTCCCGCAAGGCTGCAAACACCTGTCGTTCTTCCATGGCATTGATAAAGGTCATTGCCACCAGCAGGAACAGGAACATACTGCTGTATTCTTCCAGATTGTACATAATCGCCTTATGTACAGCTTCATGCGCTACGCCTTGCTCAGTCGCAATAGTCGCTGCCAACACCCAGATTAATCCGGCTGCCAGAATAACCGGTTTGGATTTGCGCAGGTGGAGCTTTTCTTCTGCCATAACCGCCAGGTAGGCAATGACAAAAATGGCGATACAAAGATAAGCGAGGGGGTGGGATGTGGCATCCACCAGCTCCGGCATACTTGCCCATACGCCGGAAGGAGCCAGCAGGAGTGGCGCCAGCAAAAGTGGCCGTTTTGACATCATCGAGGTTATCCGTTTGTTCTCAGTGAAACCGGTTCGCTATAGGTCACGCCCCTGTGACTCCAAATTGATACCCGCAACAAAACACAAGGGGATAAAACCTATAGGGTGCGTAGTTGACACTATAAGTAGTAGAAACTCAACCCGGAATATTAACGAAGCTTTATAGAATTTATTGGTATTGAAACTTTTTCCAGATTTTCACCCCTGCTTTCACCCAATTGCCAATAATTAAACTCTCAAATATCAGTTAGGGTGTGTTCACAATTAAACATGCGACCAACTACCCATGGCTAATTGTGAACACGCCCCAGGCAGGCAGGAGCTGTCAGCATGTCAATTGCTAATCATCTGCAACACTTTCTAACTGAAAATCAGGCCGATTATGATGTTGTCTGCCACCCCTATTCAGAACGAACCGTAAATACCGCAAGAGCAGCCTGTGTGCCTTCCCGACAAATGGCCAAAGGTGTTGTTTTACACGACGCTGAAGGCTACGTAATGGCTATTGTTCCCTCCATTAATAAAGTCATGCTGGGGTGGATAAACCTCAAGCTCGACCGCCATCTTCGACTGGCCAGTGAAGATGAAATATCCGGACTGTTTCCTGACTGTGAGCCAGGCGCTGTACCTGCTATTGGTTCTGCCTATGGCATGGACTGTTGCTGGGATGATGAACTGAATGCCGTTCAGGATCTCTATATCGAAGGGGGTAACCACCGGGAGCTGGTTCATCTGGAACGGGAACAGTTTCAGAAGCTGTTAACCGGCCAGCCGCATGCGGCTATCAGCTGTGATCCGGATGAAGCTGAAGTCTATAAAGGTTAGTCGTTTACTGACAGGGACGTTGCATCTCCCCCTTAATTACTTTCAAGACCCGGAAGGTTCGGGAAAATCAGTACTCAACGTAACATGTTTGATTCCTCTTCTCTCCCATGTATAGGAAATATGAATCAAACCATCATGAGTTTGAATTACAGAAGGATAGGAGTACTCCAGCTTCTCGCTCTCATCATGCTCCAGCGTAAGAATTGGTTCCCATGCCAGAGCATCCTCAGAAATTGCTGCATTCAATAGATGACGTCCGGTCCGGTTTATTCCTGCCTGTTTGACTGCATGGTTGTACACCAGAAAATACCGCCCATCGGTCAGACGGATGGCATCAAAATTGGCATCAGGATTCGGCAATGAATCAATAGCCGTGAAAGTGCTCCAGCTTTCACAATCATCATTCGATATGCTCTGGATAATTCTTTTTCCTGTATCACTTCGACTGCGACACAGCATAATCCACTGTCGTTCTTCCTTTTTCAGCAGCACAGGGTGAATGGGAAAAAATTTGTAAGGATCATCCTGTAGTTGTACTGTCTTCCATGAGCTATTGAATGCCGCTCCACTCGGCAATAGTTCAAGATGAATACCACACCATTTAATTGTGCCACTGTTCTCTTCTTTCAATTCAGCACTTGAAGCGCAAATCAGGCAACCATTCTGTGTTCTTTGTGGCTTGTGTGCAGGACCTCTGGGCGACTTATTTTCAACGCCTTCAAAATCCAGCCTGCCATTCAGCTTTACCGCCGGCTCCCAGCTTATCCCATTGTCATTAGATATTTTGAACACACCATGCCACTGCCTTGGGTTGATGCCAATCTTGTAAAATAGAATCAGTTGTTCCTGTTCCTGATAAAGAACCGGATCCCAGCATGGATATTTGGCTGCCTCAGACAAACAAGCGCTCATTGCGTCTTCCTGACCATTGGCGATCAGAACCTTGTTGCCCCAGCTATTCGCACTCAGGTTATACACAGCCCCCCAGACACACGCATCCACTGCGGCATGTTCAGCCCCGCCAATCCAGACAGCATGAACCTGTCCGTCAGCTGTTTGATGCAGGCAGGACGAATGGCATTCAGGAGAGCCTGTCAGCACAAAGTCGCAGGAGCGGTAGCAACCTTCCCCGGGCTGTATCAGCTGGGGCAACACACTGTTTGCATTAAAAGAAGAAAAGAAGAACAGGAAAGCAGCACCTATACAGAAAAGCTTTATGGTGCTGCTATAGGAATGACACATAACAAAGAAGGCATCAACAGCAAGAGAAGTTAGTTCCCCTGTACGTCAGCGGGTCATTTTCTTCACAAAAACCACCACAAACAGCGCAATCATAAAGCTACCACCGAATGCTTCCAGCGCCGCCAGTGCCCTGGCCGAACTGACCGGAACAATATCGCCATAACCCAGGGTCGTGAAGGTCACCACACTGAAATAGGCACAGTAGCCAAAGGTTTGCAGGTTCTTCAGCCAGCTGGCATGGGGGTCAAAGAACAGATCAACACCATTGTAGTTTACCCCGGTGAAGAAGTAGGCCACGGCAAACACCATAATCATCATCACCGAGAAGGTAATCACCCGCAGAGGCCGTTCACCATAACCACTGACAAAGTCCACCAGCCAGGATGAAGCCCGCTGCCAGGAGTCCAACGGAAACTGGTTTCGACGGTTCTTCATTTCCTGCTGAAAGAAGTGCCCGGCCGTATCTACCAGCCCCTGCTGCTCTGCAACCCGGCGAATATTACGGCAAACTGATTCGGCTTCCAGATACATGCTCTTGGCCAAAGCATCATCTCCGGCTTTATTGGCCCTATCAGCTTCCGCGGCCTGCAGCACTTTTTTGCCCCAGTTGACGTCCTCCAGCCGGGCATTCTTCAGGTTTACCCCCAGCAGATTACAGCCATCCAGCTGGGCACTGTTGAGATTGGCCCAGGAAAAGTCCGATTTCATCAGGTTACTGCCGGTCAGATCAATATCATACAAATGAGCCCGGGCCAGCTTTGCCCGGTACAGGTCGACATAACGCATGCGATAACGATCACGCCCCTGCAGCCGGTTCAGATTCAACTGTTCCAGATTGGCATGGCGCAGCACAAATCCATCCATTGGCTGGCCTGTCGCAGCATAAGCTTCCAGTCGGTCACACAAATCATCCCCTGATTTGTCTGCACCAGGGTCATGCCAAAAACATAACTGACTGTCATTATTATGCAGCGGGTTAGTGCAGGAGTGGCCTTCCGGGCTTGTATACCGGCAGTGACAAGGAGTGGATTCTGACACCGAGGTCATGGGTTAAGCATCCGTTGCTGTTAGATTTGAGTAATCAGAGAGCTTTCCATTCACCCTCTATGCTGAGTATAGCCCTGATGGTCACCTATAATTGACAGGCAACACTTTCATCTCTTCCCCTGCCCCCAAGCCCTGTTATCAAGGGAGTCCACCCATGACAATATCCCACCGTATTGATCACTATCTGAAAGCCCATGATGTTGACTATGAGGTCATCCACCACACACGAACCAGAAGCTCGGTTCAGAACGCCATTGCTGCCCAGATCCCGCTGAATTCGATTGCCAAGGCCGTGGTGGTAAAGGATCAGGTCAATAACTATACGATGGCGGTGATTCCGGCCTCCCGCAGGCTGAATATGCACCAGCTGGAAGAAATCACCGATTCCCGCCTGCAGTTGGCCACAGAACATGATCTGGCCCGGCGATTCAGTGAATGCGAAACCGGCGCTATTCCCCCGCTGGGGCCAGCCTGGGGCATGGAAACTATCTGGGACAGCCAACTATCACAGACCGGGGATCTGTTTTTTGAAGCCGGGGATCATGAAAATCTGCTTCATGTGACCCAGCAGGATTTTATAGCCCTGATGGAAGATAGCCAGCAGGAGGCTATCAGCTACACTGGTCCGGGAAAAAGTACCACCTGACAATGACCACAGGCGCACTTGGGACTTGTGCGCCATACTTGAGTTCCCCTTGCACTTAACTGTTGTAATAAGCACTTAGTGACATGAAAACAATCAATCATAATGGAACAGCTTTTCTTTTTGTTGTACTGGCGTTTTCAGCCTGTCTTTCTGATATGGCATTCAGCAGGGTCGTGAAAGGGATCACCTTCACCGACGCTCCCCCAAATGATTTGGGGTATCAGCAGCAAAAATGCTCACTATGTTCACAAATACTCTATAGCGGAACCGAAGAAGCCCCGGATAACAAAGTACTTGATCTTCATGCCCGCTTTCACTCCCAGCCAAGTTCAGTTGAACGCCTGATACTGGGAGTACTGACATTTTATATCGACCTTCCTATCGATTCTGAATCCGGAGTTTGCGACCAGTGCGGTACTGGCGAAATGAAAAACAGGATGCCCTCTCATCGCTGTGCTCCGCATCACGATGACAGTTACTCAGTTACCACCTCAACGACCCTCGGTAGCTCGCTTTATTCAGGATCTACTACACCCACTTCAGTTTCATATCAGCCTGGCAACACTTCCTCATGGATTCACAGTCAAAGCCTTACTCATATGACGGACTCTCTCAGTTTGATGGATGAAGAGACTTCGTCGGTAATCACTGACTCTACTCTGCCAGTCACTGAGCCCCACATCACTCCCTTTTTCACTCCCAGCACGACAGTTTATTCACCTTTTACATCGAGTGCGATCACAACACCCAGTGCAACAATGACACAGCCAGTACCATTACAAACAGCTGTACCACTTGCTGTACCTGCATATGCACTTCAAAACCAGACTGTCAGGATTGCCGTACACCCAGGCGTCGGCCAGCCTGTTGTTCATGTACTATGTCAGCGAGTACCAGCTGCTTTACAGGGAACTTATGAATGGCAATGCTCTCTGGCTGAGGGTGGGGCTGAAAAAGTATCTGCTGCAGTTCTGGCTAATTTGCCCGGTTGTACTTTAAGTGAATTGCAAATTATCGGCCCTGGCTCCTATCAGCATGGATTCAAGAACCCCATGAAAGCTGCTGATATCAGGTATAGTCATTTGTCATGCTGGGTTAATGAGTTTGGCACAATCATTACACTACCCCTGGACTATAACTGGCAAACAATAAACGATCAGTTGCAGCATGATATACATGACCGGGCCAAGCGTCATCATAAAAGGCAAGGTCATATATACGCTTTTGTTAATCCTTCGGATGTCAGCTCCGGCGATTATGGCCCTGCGATGCCGAACAATTTGGTTGGATTAGCCAGAACATCCAACGCATCAACAATTGTAACTCATGGAAATACACTCAGATGCTTTGGGCCGCTGGATACCGATATAACCAAAGTGCCTTCATACACACTCCTTAACCATCAAATAAACAGCCACTATTATTTGCAGGTTGCCCTAGGCAGCTGTGCAGTTTTTATTCCCGGAATGAACAAAAGCTGCCTATTCACCAGTCTGGCGCCGTCACAAATGGATGATCATAAAGACAAGGGAAATACTAAAGGTCAACAACCACGCTTTAGAATGTGCTTCGAAGATAATCCTGGCAGTATCTTCACGCCCTCTTGGGGTGATTTAAAACCAGGGGAATTCTGGAATACCTGCCTGTGCAGTAGTACCGGACCAGGAAATATCCCTAACCTGTTTTTTAAATGCCAGGGGCAGTTACGCGAACAGAAGCACGCAAGGTACCCGGATGAGCTATTTATGGTCCCCCATCCGCACTTACCTACAGCTCAAGAAAAGAACATCGGCAAACCGGCCAGTAATCCTCTACATATAGATGCCATTTTACCAAGTACTGATGGTCTTTATCTGGTAGCGTTTTATTCAGGAAAAGCCTGTATCTACGATATCAGTTCACAACGATGGTTAGCTGAAGAGGTGATTCATCCGTGTGTTGTGCCTGTCAATGACTGGTCAATCTGTGCTTTTGAATAGCAGGGTCGACTAGGTATTGTTGCCAGTAGCATCGAATCTATAATTCATTCTGAATGCAGCTACTTTTTGATCATGATGGAAAGGCCCTGTTACTTAACACTTCAGTTCAGGGGCTTTCCTATACAGAGTTAGTCAACCATATCGACTGGCAGCAGGAAACAATACGTATGTTCGGCAAAACACACCTTGTTCCTCGTCTGACAGCTTATTATGGAGAGTTACCTTATCGCTATTCCGGAGTAGAGCACCCAGCCCGTATCTTTCCTGAGCCCCTGAATAACATCCGGGCCCAAGTTGAACAATTATCAGGATTTAACTTTAACGCTGTACTCTGCAATTTTTACCGCAATGGCAATGACCGAATGGGTTACCACCGTGATAACGAATCAATGATCGATCAAGCCTGCATTGCCTCTGTCAGCGCAGGTGCTGCTCGCACATTCAGGCTCAAGCACAGAAAAAACCGGCAGGTGATTAATATTGAGTTGGAAGATAACAGCCTGCTGCTGATGCTGAATTGTCAAGAGCATTGGGAACATACGCTGCCGGCTTCACGCAAAGTGACGGAAGGTCGTATAAACCTGACATTTCGCAGGATACTGGCAGAAAAACAGGATGTGCAGAAACGAAAAAAGCCTGCTTGAAAAAGCAGGCTTTTTAATATGGCGCGCTCGGGAGGATTCGAACCTCCGACCGCCTGGTTCGTAGCCAGGTACTCTATCCAGCTGAGCTACGAGCGCGCTATGTCTTCGACGCTTGGGGCGTTGCCCTGTCGACGAGGCATAATATAGAGATTCGAACTCTGACCGTCAAACAGCTTTTGCTAAGCAGTTGTACCTAGTTCAGCTGTCTCACTTGAGCAACACGACTTTTACTCCAGAGTGATACCAATATTACTAGTGGTCTCATTCTGTGCCAGTCGTCTGAGATTTTTTGCAATCGCAGGTTTGGGATTGGGATACTGCTTCAACAGCTCGAACAGTTCCTCGAAAAAGGCATCCTGCTCAACTGATAGCGGGTGGTCGTGTATATACTGATTCAGCTCGGTTCCCTTCAGATCCGGCACTTCACTGAACTTGATGAATTTGCCAACAGTAGACTGAACCAGCAGCGCTGATGACATGGTTTCATCAAAGTTTGGCGTAATACTGCAGCTCAGGGCTGATGTCAGCCCTACAATCATATCCAGTGCCGGGTGCACTCCATAGACGTCAAAGGCTTCCGGATCCGGCATATTGGGATCCAGCTTTTCGTGCAGTCTTTCCAGCTGTTTGGGCGAACGTTCTCCCGCAACAAACTCCCACAACCGATCAAGGCAGTTACGAATATCGGCAGCTTCACCGAAGCCGGTTAATTCGGAAAAGAGCGCAAAATTAGGCCAGGTGCGTTCGGCCTGTGCGACACAAAAAGCAGCCTGCTGCCAGGGCTTGAGACTTTCCAGGTGTTTGCGAAGTACGCCGGTTTTCATGCAGGGGAAGTCCAGAGATCAATATCAATTAAGGCAGCGAATCATAGCAGTGTCAGCAGAATTGACAAAACTGTCAGTTATACGAAGCGAGAGGTTTCCGCCCGTAACCGGGCGACAACAAAAAAGGTTGGCAAAATGAAAGCGCTGATTACTTCAGGTTATTCACAATGTTATTGAGAGTATTGAACCACTTGTTGGTAAAGTTGGAGAGCAATTCAAAGCTTTGATTATGCTTGTTCATATTGGACTGCAGCTTCACTGTTTGCAGCTGGGAAGTATTAGCCAGCGCTTCACCCTTGGCTTCAAGCTTTTCCTTCAGTGACTTCTGCGCATCCTTGTTCAGCGGCCCGGCAGGCACATCAATTCCCATTGATCGGGCCAGATTACGGTCTTCCTCAGACAGGTTTATAGTATCGCTGTGCCCCAGCTTGCTGCTTAAGTCCTGCACATTTGCCAGCTGCTGGTTGCTTTCTTCAATTTGGGAAATAAAGTCTCTGACATTTTCCTGCAGCAAGTTAGTACGCTCGGCGACACGGGCACTGAGCAGTGCTTGCAAATGCGGCTTTTTGACTTCAGTCGGTTCGGTGCCAACCTGACCCACACCTCCGACGGCACCACCCTGAATACGATCAACCATAAACCTGCCCTGCTGTTACCTTGAGTCCTGATTTTCGATTTTCAAAGGAGTCGATTAAAGGAACCCGGTACGACGCCGCCCGGTGCCTTTCTTCTTTCTGGTACCGCCACGTTCCTGGCGGCGGATTGCCTTGAGTTCCTGCTTTTTCTCAGCAACCGCGTTATCCACTTCACGCTTCAGGTCATCATCCCATTCTTTCGCATCAACCTGGGATTCTGCTTTTTCTTCCTCGGACCAGCTGGGCAGGTTGATAAACTCCCGCACCATATCCATATCCAGCCCAAGCGTTTTGACATGTTCGTCGTACTTGTCCGCGAGCAGACGGGCCTCGGCTACCACCCGGCTCATTTCCTCCCGGACTTCATCAATTGTCTTCTTTTTCAGTTTTGGAGAAGCTGGCAGCACGTCAGGCACTCCTGAGAGATTCCGTTAACTAAAACTGAAGCCACAGCGAAATTCGACTTCATCACCAGTATCGGCTGTCCAGCCAACAGCTTGAGGCCGGCTATCAGGGATGGATGCAGTGGGCCTGATCCATCGATATAATGGCGCGGTTCACACACAAAGCTTTAATAACGTATTGAAAAATAAACAGGAGTCCCTATGGATGTAGAAGAGTTTGAAACCCTGATGCTGCAGATCTTTGTACCGGGGCTGATCCTGTTTATGGCATTTATTGTGTATGACCTGGCCCGTAAATCGAAAGCCGGTAAATTCGGTACTTTTGTCCTTTTTGGAACCCTGTGTCTCGGTGTTCTGGCTTTCGTTATCAAATCCGTTGTTGTTAGCAGTATTGGTGGTTACTAAAGGCACTGAATTCTTTACTGAGATATTACTTCCAAAAATAAAGAAAACATCTGCATACGCTTTAAAATCAGGTGTTTTCACACATCAAAAAATAAAACAAAGTTAATTCCTTCAGTCCATTCGCTTATTAATTCAAATCAATATTTTTTTTCTGTCTGACCGTTACATTACCGGCAATTATTACTGAATGATGGATTATGCCGGTATGAAACAGGCTTACCTGGATCGTTTCCTCCGTTACGTGTCATTTGATACCCGTTCCGATATTGCCAGCGAAACCGTACCCAGCACCGGAGGCCAGAAAGTACTGGCTGCTGCCCTGCGTGACGAGCTGGAAGCAATGGGTCTGGACAAGGTTGTTCTGGACGATAACGGCTACCTGTCTGCCCGCCTGCCGGCCAACACTGACGCTGAAGTACCGGCCATTGGTTTTATTGCCCATATGGATACGGCGCCGGATGCCTCCGGAGCCAACGTCAAACCACAGATTATTGAAAACTTCGATGGTCAGGCCATTACCCTGAATGCAGAGCAGGATATCAAGCTCTGCCCGCAGGAGTTTGTCTCCCTCAAGAATTACATTGGCAAAACCCTGATCACCACTGACGGCACCACCCTGCTGGGTGCAGATAACAAGGCCGGTATTGCCGCCATCCTGACTGCAGTGGAATATTTGCAGCAGAATCCGGATATCAAGCACGGTGATATCTGCATCGGTTTCACTCCGGATGAAGAGATTGGCCGTGGCGCAGACCACTTTGATGTGCCGGCATTCGGCGCCCAGTGGGCCTACACCATCGATGGTGGCGAAGAAGGCGAACTGGAATGTGAAAGCTTCAACGCAGCCCGTGCAGAAGTGATCTTCCGTGGCCGCAATGTACACCCGGGCACCGCCAAGGGCATGATGATCAACTCCATGCACCTGGCCCGACAATTTGCCAACGAACTGCCAGCTGACGAAGTGCCAGAAAAAACAGCAGGTTACGAAGGTTTCTTCCACCTGTACGGCATGAGCGGTGATGAAACCACTTCCCGTCTGAACTATCTGGTACGTGACCACGACCGCGCCCGCTTCGAAGAACGCAAAGAACTGCTGATCAAGCTGGTTGCCAGCATGAATGAAATGCTGGGCGAAGAGCGGGTTGAGCTGGATATGGTTGACCAGTACTACAACATGCATGAAGAAGTGGTCAAAGTACCTCAGGTTATGGATATTGCCCGTCAGGCGCTGCACAACTGCGATGTAAAGGCCATTGAAAAGCCGATTCGCGGTGGTACTGACGGTTCCCGCCTGTCCTTTATGGGCTTGCCAACACCGAATATCTTTACCGGCGGCCACAACTTCCACGGTATTTATGAATACCTGGTCGTTGAGTCAGCACTGAAGAGTGTCGAGGTGATAGCCGAAATCGCCAGACTCACTGCTGAAACAGGTAACAGCAAATAATTTTATAGAGGGGGAGTTAACCGAAAGGTGGCTCCCCTTTTTTCACACAGAGTTTTAAATAGTAATGATGGGGGAATCATTATGACTACACAGACCGCGGTCGCCGGACATGCGGCACCAAAGAAGAAGCTGACCTTTCCAACCGCCTATACCGTCCTGCTGATCGTTGCCGCTCTGGTCGCGATGCTGACCTGGATTGTGCCGGCCGGTACTTACAATAAACTCAGTTACGATAGTAACGAATTTACCGTTACCTATGCTGACGGTACTTCCGAGAATTTTCCTGCAACACAGGCAACGCTGGATCAGTTTGGCATCAAGGCTGAACTGGAAAAGTTCACCAACGGTGATATCTACAAGCCTGTCGGTATTCCGGGATCCTACAGTAATGTAGAAGCATCACCCCAGGGTATCGGAGAGTTCTTCCAGGCACCGATTACCGGTATGTACGACTCTATTGATGTCGTCTTCTTTGTGCTGGTTATTGGTGGCTTTATTGGTGTCGTCAATCACTCCGGTGCCTTCAACTCTGGTATTCAAAGCCTGTCTTCTACTTTTGAAGGAAAGGAAAAGTGGCTGATTGTAATTGTCACAACACTGATTGCTATCGGTGGCACCACCTTCGGCATGGCGGAAGAAACCATTGCCTTCTATCCGATTCTGGTCCCGATCTTTATTGCTGCCGGCTATGACGCCATGGTCGCTCTGGCAGCGATTTATCTTGGCTCCTCCATCGGCACCATGTGCTCTACTGTTAACCCGTTCAGCACCATTATTGCTTCCAATGCTGCCGGTATTAACTGGACTGCAGGCCTGACTCCACGCCTGATTATGCTGGGTCTGGGTACCCTGCTCTGCATCTGGTATCTGGTGCGCTATGCCGAAAAGGTCAAGGCGGATCCTTCACAGTCCCTGATCTACAGCCAGAAAGCGGAAATCGAACAGCGCTTCCTTGGCAAACATTCCGACCAGCCTGCAGAAATGACCGGCCAGATCAAACTGATCCTGACCGTCTTTGCTGCCACCTTCCTGTATATGGTGTATGGCGTATCCCAGCTGGGATGGTGGTTTACAGAAATGACCACCCTGTTCTTTGTTTCTGCACTGGTTATCGGTGTGCTCAGTCGTACTGACGAAAAGTCTTTTGTGCGTGAGTTCCTGCAGGGGGCCAACGATCTGCTGGGTGTTGCCATGATCATCGCCATCGCCCGCGGTGTAACCGTACTGATGGACCAGGGCATGATCAGCGACAGTATTCTCTATGCCAGTGCCGGCCTGGTCGAAGGTATGGATAAAGGCCTGTTTATCGTTGTAATGATGGTACTGTTTGCCGGGATCTCTTTCTTTGTACCGTCTTCCTCCGGCCTGGCTGTACTGTCCATGCCGATTATGGCTCCGCTGGCTGATGTGGTGGGTATGCCCCGTGATAATATTGTCAGTGCTTATCAGTATGGTATGGGACTGATGGCGTTTATTACGCCGACAGGTCTGGTACTGGCTTCTCTGGCGATGGTGAATGTGACCTTCGACAAGTGGCTGAAGTTTGTATTGCCTCTGCTGGGCATGCTGGTTGGCCTCGCTGCACTTTGCCTGTTAGCGACTGTTTATATCTAATTCGAGAAAAATCACACCACTATACGGCAGGAACGTTACATATACGTTCCTGCCATCCCTGCCCTTTCCTCTTCTGTTGAGATATGATTCAGACCACGGTCATTCTGATGATCTGAGGAGTCTGTCATCTAACCGGCTCCGTTTAAGTACCCACACAGGTGCTTTTAAAATACCCATAACAATAAAAAGTAGCTCTCAGGTTACGTACGACAGGGTACATATCATGACCAGTAGCGCAGAAACTCACGAAGTTTTTAACCAGCCTCCTTTCTTTGAAGGCACCGAGCTTTTCAGCCTTGATACGCCACTAAAAGAAGCCGTTGCACGTGAGGCCGAATGGGCACTGTCCAAACTGGATGCCTACGGCAAGCGGGCCGGCAGCGAAATGATGGAACAGGGTTTTCTGGCCAACGAAAACAAACCGGTCTATCACTGCCATGACCGTTTTGGTCATCGTATTAACCAGGTTGATTTTCACCCCGCTTATCACCAGTTAATGGCCGCCACCATTAATGAAGGCGGTCATTCCATTCCCTGGACAGATAATCGCAAGGGTTCTTATACCGCCCGGGCAGCCATTATGTATCTGCATAACCAGGTCGAGGCCGGCACCTGCTGTCCTCTGACCATGACCTTTGCATCGGTAGCCGCCCTCCGGCATCAACCAGATCTGGCGAAAGAATGGGAGCCACTGATTACATCCGGTGTCTATGACCCCTCTAACAAGCCATGGTTTGAAAAGCAGGGCGTGACGATTGGCATGGCAATGACCGAAAAACAGGGGGGCACCGATGTTCGCGCCAATACGACAACAGCTACGGCTATTGAAAATGAAGGCCCCGGTCAGCTTTACCGACTAACCGGCCATAAATGGTTTTGTTCGGCACCGATGTGCGATGCTTTTCTAACGCTGGCACAGACTGAAAAAGGATTGTCCTGCTTCCTGCTGCCTCGTTGGAAAAAAGACGGCACTCTCAATGAATTCTATGTTCAGCGCCTCAAGAACAAACTCGGCAACCTTGCCAATGCATCCAGTGAAGTTGAATACCGTGGCGCTGAAGCCTGGATGGTAGGACAGGAAGGCCGTGGTGTTGCCACTATCATTGATATGGTGGCATTGACCCGGTTTGACTGCATGGTTGGCTCCTCGGCCATTATGCGTCAGGCGGTCAGTCAGGCGATTCATCACTGCAGCTACCGTCAGGTGTTCGGTAAAACCCTGATTGATCAGCCCATCATGCAAGGCGTTCTTGCCGATCTTGCACTGGAAAGTGAAGCCGCTCTGGCAATAACAATGCGGCTGGCAACCGCACTTGAGAACCAGCAGCAAGACCAGCATGAAGCACGACTGGCCCGTATCGTTACAGCCATCGGCAAATACTGGATCTGCAAACGGGCACCGTTCATGATCAATGAAGCTCAGGAATGTCTGGGCGGAGCCGGTTATGTAGAGGAATCAATTCTGCCACGGCTCTACCGCGAGGCTCCGGTAAACTCAATCTGGGAAGGCAGTGGTAATGTTCAATGCCTGGATGTTTTAAGAGCCCTGCAAAAAGATCCGGATACCCTGACAGCTGTTCAGACCGAAATCGGCAAAGCTGCGGATAAACATCCGTTGTTGGCAAACTGGCTGGACAGTATTCAGTCTGAGATGGTAAATCAGGAAGATATGCTGCCTCGCTCCCGCCTGATCGTCGAAAAACTGGCTGTTGCATTACAGGCATCTGCCCTGCTGCAAGATGGGGATAGCAAAATTGCCGATGCTTTCTGCCAGACCCGACTTGACCCGCAGTCCAGAGGACAGCTGTTTGGCGCACTGCCTGCAGGTATTGATTGTCAATATATTATCGAACGCAACAAACTGGCCTGATCAGTAAAGAGATACAAGCTTGGATCACTTTGGTGTTCCAGCTTGTACGCCCAGTAGTACTCCAACTCTTTCATATTGCTGCGCTAGATATACGCTATAGAAATGTGATCAATTTTTATTGCTCATAATATCTATGGATGCAGATCACAATTCAGGCCGCAAAGGTATTCTTATCACGGGAAACCTGCTGCTGGACCGAATAAAAGTCACTAACCACTATCCAGAGGAAACCCAAGTTGCACTGATTGATAAAGTTGATATCAGTAGTGGAGGTTGTACCAATACACTTTTAAACCTTGCAGCAATTGATTCAGACATACCTTTATTTCTGGCAGGACTGACAGGACAGGACGAAGACGGCTGCTTTCTTCTGAGACAAGCCACACAACGCAATATTGACACGACACTTGTCAATCAACTTTCAAAGATTCCCACTGCATTCTCAGATGTAATAATTAACAGCCGCTCCGGTGATCGAACTGTCTTCCACTTACCGGGAACCAATACTCAACTGACAGAGCAATTTATCTCTCAACTGCAGACCCGCGCTCACATTGTGCACATTGCCTACCTCAATGGCCTGCCGGCCCTTGAATGCTATGCTCCGGACTACCAGTCAAAGGCGGCTCGCGCTATGGCTTCACTTAAAAGCATGGGGTATCTGGTTTCAGTCGATCTGGTATCCAGCCCGGAGATTTCAGCATTCGAGCATTGGGTCAAACCTGCCCTCAGGTTTGTTGACTATTTGATTATCAATGATCAGGAAGCTTGCGCACTGGCCGGAGTTCCCATACCGGAAGAAGGTAATACTGCAGCATTCATGAAGCTTGCAGAAAGACTGTTAACACTGGGTGTTCAGCAATCCGTCATCATTCATTATCCTTCAGGTGCAACCGGCCTGGAAAAGCACGGCCAGGCAGTTTCTGTACCTGCTTATGCGGTAAAACCGGAAGATATAGTCAGTACGCTAGGTGCAGGTGATGCATTCTGTGCCGGTGCACTTTATGGCCTGCATCAGCAAATGCCGCTGGAGAAGTGTATGCAGCTGGGATGTGCTGCAGCTTATTTCAGCCTGTTCAGTCTCTCGGCTACGGGTAATGCCAAGCCATTGAACAAGCTTGAGGAGCTAATTTCCCATACCTGAACGAAAACCACCCTGCAGGCATTCACCGGCAGGGTGGAACTGAATCTAGTTGTCAGTTTTTTACGACATTCGTCGTGACAGCTGATTAAGCCTGGGCAGCAGCGCCTGCAACAGCTTCTTCAGCTTTTTCGCTGTTGGCGATCATCTTGCGGATAGCAACAGATGCGCCCAGTGCTACAGCAACCATGGCTACAGCAGCAACAGTCAGCATACCGAAGTAGTCACCGTATACAGTCTGTACGAACTGCTGGGTGATTTCCTGACCTTTTTCCATTGCGATCGCACCGGAGATTACCGCACCGATAATGCCGGACAGAGCCATAGCAACAGAGAACAGGGAGACAGAGAAGCCTTCGATGTGCTTCGGAGTAACAGACAGGATGAAGGCAACAACCAGGGAGCCCACGATAACTTCACCGAAAGCCAGGAAGGCGTGGATTACCAGGAAAACATCCGGGCTGATGATAACGTCTTCACCTACACCCTTGACAGCCATGGTCAGGACGCCGAAGGCAGCCGCAGCCAGTACGAAGGAGAAGGAAACCTTGGTAGCGGTGGTGAAGTGAATGCCACGCTTTTCCAGAGAGGAGAATATAGCGGTGATCACCGGACCGGCAACGATACACCACAGCGGGTTCAGCGCCATGGAAGCTTCAGGTGCCAGCGGGATGAAGCCCAGCAGATCGCCACGCATGGTGTTGATGGTTACCATGGTCATGGAAGTCATCATCTGGCCGTAGTATACGAAGAACGCAGTGGTCAGCGCAGTCATGATCAGGATGGTACCCATCTTCAGCGCGTCAGCTTTGTCAGCCTTGGCCATCAGAGTGATGAAGTACAGTACAGCAGCAGCGCCGATGGCGTATACGATGTACTTACCGGTAGCCATGTCGTTGAACATGAAGAATACCATGCCCAGCATTGCAGCAGACAGCGCCAGGAAGATACCCATGTTCTTGCCGCTTACCGGTTCCTTGTCGATGTCAGCACCCACTTCAACCAGCGGCTTGTGGAATACGACCAGGGTCGCAGCAGCCAGCGCAGCCATGGTAGCAGACAGGGCAAAACCACCGTTGAAACCAATGTACAGTACGAACATCGGGTACAGGTATTGACCCAGCAGCGCACCCACGTTGTTTACGGAGTAGTTGATCGGGTAGCAGTTCTCGAAATCTTCCTGAGTCTTGAAAGTACGCTTGTACAGACTCGGGTAAGAAGGAGACATCAGACCACGGGCGTAACTGGCCAGTGCAATACCCAGCATACTCATGGAAACGCTTTGAATGGAGGCACCGAATACCAGCAGGGCATAACCGGACGCAAAGCTGATGTAAGCCAGAGTCAGGGAACGCTTGGAACCCAGGAACTTGTCACAGATGAAACCGCCGGCAATGGCGAACAGGGGACCGATTGAAGAGAATGCACCCACGATCATCATGGTTTCAGCTTCACTGTATTGAAGCTCTTCCAGGAAGAAGCGGGTCAAAATGATCATTACGCCATAAAATGAAAGGCCAAACATCATTTGGCAGAACATCATGGACTTGTTAAGTCTATTCCACATGGATTTTACTCTTTACTTTTGACTCAAATGGACTCAACACATTTTTCAGGCGTAACAAGCCCTGCCAGCTTTCGGTTAAAAAACTGACTGATTAAATGTGTTTAACTGAATTCAAAACCCAGCGGGAACATCCACCCCCCCTGGCCCCATGAAAACAACTGTTTCCAAAACGAATGTTTCTTTAACCACGTATTTTCACGGCGCTAAAAACCGGTTTTACCGCTTTTCAAAGCCCGCTAATTCGATGTTTACACTAATGAATAAGCAGGGTGCCGAATATTGAGCTATACGAGCGTTAACAATGTTGATCTGCGGCAATTAAATCGCAGGGTGTTTTCCCGAAATTTCGGCATTTCGCATACTTTTCTTTCAAGAAAGCAACATTCCGTTTACACAGGGTCTTTATTTGTAAGAAACGTGTTGACAGGAAATATACACTCGGCGGGATTGGTACACAGTGCTAACAACTACTGAAAATATTGCTACATATTCGGCATTTTTGGATATCAGTACCTATGTAAAATCGAGTATCACCAATGAATAAGCTGGCAACGAGCAAATAAACGATGATTATTCACTACTTAAATATGGTGATACCCAATAATGTCAGCTAATAGCTTTATGACCAGGAGATTTCAGCCACGATTTTATTGACTTCATCCTTTACATTTTTCGGTACAGTACGCATCCGCGGCCAAGAAACTTCGTTACCGTTTTCAGTTTCGTCAACATGTACGACTTTGGCGCCGCCGGTTTTCAGATCGACAATCTTCAGATGCAGTTCATCATCGGCCAGTTCTTCACCGGTAAATTCGGGACGGGACAGGTAGATCGCCCACGACTTGTCTTCAGACAGCCATTGGGGAGTGGCCAGTGCCCCCAGATCATCCAGCACAGCATTAAAATCATCACGTTCTTTGGTGACTTTTTTCAGGTTTTGCTTCAACTGATTCAGCTCAGCATCTTTACCACGGTTTTGAGCCTGCAGGCGCTTGTTCTGTTCTTTCAGGCGCTTCGGGTTGTCAGCTTGCAAAGCTTTCAGCTCGGCTTTGAGCGCGCGGTTTTCTTGTTTCAGCTTTTCCAGCAGCTGTTCACTCATGGCCTTCTCCGGCAAAAAAGCGCGAATTCTACCAAAATCCTGCGAACTGAAAAGTAGGGAGTCTACCAAGATTAGCGGTCTGCAGGCAGATAGTTACGACTTACTTGCTGATAACCTAAGATAGAAAGCTGATCTGCTGTCACGACAGTACACTTCGGTGATTACTACCGGTAGTTAAAGCGACTGAATGAAATGCTATTGCTTTCCAAAAGCAGAAAACCCAACAGCATTATTTCTTCAATTAAAAGTACTTTCAAAAACTGAATGTCCATGTCTTTACATTTCACAGACCTTATTTATTGACCCGAATCA
The DNA here is from genome assembly GCA_947387575.1 of Spongorhabdus nitratireducens. GTDB lineage: Bacteria > Pseudomonadota > Gammaproteobacteria > Pseudomonadales > Endozoicomonadaceae > CANDOC01. Next base: position 380,930 of record CANDOC010000004.1, on the reverse strand, counting down.
AAAAACCACTCGCTATTCGCACCGTTTTTTCAAACCTTGATTATGCTCAAGAGTGAACACCTGTTAACTGCGACAAAATGTCGCACCTGCAAATCAAGAAAAGTTAACAGGTGTTGTGGTGAAGCCCTACAGCCAGAGTCAGTATCAGGCAGCATTATTCTATATAGCGCGTTTCTTCGTTCTGATCAGTGCGTTGACAGGCTTTTCGGTATTCAGCCATTCGCAGGACACCATACCAAACCTGCTACAACAGAAGTTCCCGCAGGCATCCTTCTCTCAGGTATCCGAACCTTACTCTGCCTGGGTTATAAAAAAGGATCAGCAAACTATTGGCTGGGCTTTTGAAACCCAAAATGTTGTTGATATTCCCGCCTACTCAGGCAAACCGGTCAATATGCTGGTTGCTATCGACCCTGATGGCAAGATTCTAGCCTCTGAAGTACTTGAGCACCATGAGCCGATTCTTCTGGTAGGTATTCCGGAGCAATCCCTGTTTGATTTTGCAGCGGATTATATTGGCCTGAATGTCACCGACCGGGTACGGGTGGGTGCCGGCAATCAGGAAGGCGTTATCAACGTCGATGCTATTACCGGTGCCACCGTTACTGTGATGGTGGTAAATGAAACTGTTATGCGTGCTGCAGCAAAAGTCGCTGCAGCTTTCGGTGTTATTGATGCTGCAAGCCAGGCATCGCTGCCAGCCACAATAAAGGATGACCTGTTTCAACCTGCTGACTGGTTGACCCTGACCGGTGACGGCTCAGTCCGGATGCTGAAACTCCAGCGTGCCGATATCGATCAAGCCTTTGTCGGAACCGAGGGTGAAGGCATTGAAGAAGCGGCAGCCGAAGAAAAGAACGACACCTTTATCGAGCTTTACTATGCTCCGCTGAATATTCCGACAGTGGGTCGTAACCTGCTGGGAGACAGTGAGTATCAGTGGCTGATGGGTGAACTGAAGCCCGGTGATCAGGCTTTTGCAGTGATGGCCAATGGCCTTTATTCCTTCAAGGGCAACGGCTATGTACGCGGTGGTATTTTCGACCGGATTCAGCTGGAGCAGAATAACAACAGCATCAGTTTCCGGGACTCCGACTACTACCGTCTGGATGATGTTTATATCGACGGTTTCCCAGGCTTTGGAGAGATGTCCATCTTTATTGCCCGGGCCAAATATGAGTTCGATCCGGGCAGCCCCTGGCAACTGGAATTACTGGTACGCCGTCAGGTAGGCCCGATCAAAAGTATTTTCACCAGTTTCTATGGTGATTACACAACACCCGAAAAATATATTACCCGCCCTGCCCCGGTTGTAGAGCCAGAACCTGAACCTCTGTGGGTTTCAGTCTGGAAACAGCAACCCTTCCAGATTGCAGTGCTGGGTATCGGGCTTGGGATCCTGACCGTTATTTTGTTCCTGCAGGATATTCTGGTTCGCCATCCGAAACTGCTGCATCGTGTGCGTACCGGATATCTGGTCTATACCGTCTTTTTTATCGGCTGGTACGCCTTGGGACAGTTATCAATCGTCAATGTCTTTACCTTTATTCATGCCCTGATGAACGGTTTCAAGTGGGATATGTTCCTGCTTGATCCAATGCTGTTTATTCTCTGGGGCTTTGTAGCGATGACGCTGCTGCTCTGGGGTCGGGGAATTTTTTGTGGCTGGCTCTGCCCGTTTGGTGCATTGCAGGAACTGATCAATGAACTGGCTCGTAAATTCAAGGTAAAACAGTACGAATTACCCTGGGCAGTGCACGAACGACTGTGGGCCATCAAATACATCATTCTGCTGGTGCTGTTTGCGATATCACTGGAATCACTGGCAACAGCCGAGCGTTATGCCGAGATCGAGCCTTTTAAAACTGCGATCACCCTGAAATTCCAGCGCGAGTGGGGCTTTGCTTTTTACGCCGGTTTCCTCCTGTTTATTTCCATCTTCACTCGCAAGGCCTACTGCCGCTATATCTGCCCGCTGGGTGCTGCGCTGGCTGTACCTGCCCGAATGCGACTGTTTGACTGGCTCAAGCGTCGCCCGGAGTGCGGCAAGCCTTGCCGGGTCTGTGCCAATGAATGTGAAATCCAGGCCATCGCTCCGGATGGCGAGATTAACCCTAACGAATGCCATCACTGCCTTGACTGTCAGATCACCTATTACAACGACAGCAAGTGCCCGCCCCTGATTCTGAAAAAGAAAAAGCGCAACAAAACTCGTCCGTCGTTTGATGGTGAGATTCCTCTCGTACAGGAAGGCCCATAAGGAAAAGACATGAAAATTGATCCAGATGACAAGAATGTATCCGAGCACGTTCGTATAAGCCGTCGTATGTTCCTTGGTTCTGCTGCTGCACTGGGTGGAGCCGGAATGATTGCAGCCGGTACTGGTCTGGCAACAGGATTGCTGGCTCCGACTGCTCAGGCTGCTTCATCCAAAACAGGTGCCGGTCATGGTGTTATCGCTCCGGGTGAACTGGACGAATACTACGGTTTCTGGAGTGGCGGTCACTCTGGTGAAGTGCGGGTGCTGGGCCTGCCTTCTATGCGTGAACTGACTCGGATTCCCGTTTTCAATGTCGATTCAGCCACCGGCTGGGGCCTGACCAACGAAAGTAAAGATGTGCTGGGAGACTCATCCAAGTACCTGAACGGTGACTGCCATCACCCGCATATGTCCATGACTGATGGTCATTACGATGGCAAGTATGTTTTCATCAATGACAAGGCCAACACCCGGGTAGCCCGGATCCGTTGTGATGTGATGAAGACCGACAAAATTGTCGAAGTACCGAATGTCTCAGCTATTCATGGCCTGCGGGTACAAAAAGTACCGCACACCAAGTACCTTTTCGCTAATGGTGAATATGAAATTCCACTGCCAAACGATGGCCGGGATCTGAACAATACCGAAAACTATTTCTCCATGTTCAACGTGATTGACGCCGAGAAGATGGAAGTCGTATTTCAGGTCATTGTCGATGGTAACCTTGACAACACCGATGCCGATTATCAAGGCAAGTATGTCGCAGCGACCTGCTACAACAGCGAAAAGGGCATGACCCTGCCGGAAATGATTTCAGCAGAGCGTGACTGGGTGGTGGTCTTTAATATTCCCCGGATTGAAGCCGCAGTCAAAGCCGGCAAATTCCAGACTATTGGTGACTCCAAAGTACCGGTTGTTGACGGCCGTAAAGGCAGCGATCTGACCCGCTACATTCCGGTACCGAAGAGCCCTCACGGCCTGAATACCGCACCGGACGGCAAATATTTTGTTGCCAACGGTAAACTGTCACCGACTGTCAGTGTGATTGAAATTGCCCGTCTGGACGACCTGTTCAGCGACAAGATCAAGCCGCGTGACACCATTGTTGCCGAGCCGGAACTGGGCCTGGGGCCGCTGCACACTGCCTTTGACGGCCGTGGCAATGCCTACACCACCGTCTTTATCGACAGCCAGATCGTCAAGTGGGATGTTGAAAAGGCAGTCCGCGCCTATAACGGCGAAAAAGTGAATTACATCAGCCAGAAACTTGATGTACATTACCAGCCGGGCCACAACCACACCTCCATGGGTGAAACCCGCGATGCTGATGGCAAATGGCTGGTTGCCCTGTGCAAGTTCTCCAAGGATCGCTTCCTGAAAGCCGGCCCGCTGCATCCTGAAAACGATCAGCTGATTGATATCTCCGGCGATGAAATGCGGATCGTTCATGATGGCCCGACGTATGCCGAGCCACACGACTGTATGATTGTTCACCGCAGCAAGGTCAAGACCAAAAAAGTCTGGACTCGTGATGATCCTTTCTTTGCCGGTGCCAAAGCTCAGGCCGAGAAAGACGGTGTAATCCTGGAAATGGACAACAAAGTCATTCGGGATGGCAACAAGGTTCGGGTTTATATGACCTCGATTGCCCCGAGCTTTGGCCTCACTGACTTTACCGTCAAGCAAGGCGATGAAGTCACTGTGTTTGTGACCAACCTCGATATCGTCGAAGACGTAACTCACGGTTTCTGTCTGGTCAATCACGGCGTCAGCATGGAAATCAGCCCGCAGCAAACCTCGTCTATCACCTTCAAGGCTGATAAACCCGGTGTCCACTGGTACTACTGCCACTGGTTCTGCCACGCCCTGCATATGGAAATGCGTGGTCGCATGCTGGTTGAAAAAGCCTGATCGGGAAGTAAGTAAGGCAGGCACATAGTGTGTCTGCCACAGGAAAGTGACTATGCGTTATTCTGTCTGCCTTTTTTACCTGCTGTTTTTACTGTTTGGTACCCGCACAGTTGCTGCTGCAGAGATTCCGGTTTCTCCCGGTGATGACCTGCAACAGTTACTCAATACCAGCCAGACCGGTGACCAGCTGGTACTGAAGGCAGGCCGATATCGCGGTAATTTTATTGTTTCAAAATCAATAGTTCTGTCCGGGCAATCTGGCGCAGTTATTGATGCCAACGGCAAAAAAGACGCCCTTCGTATAACAGCTCCGAATGTGACGGTGCGTGGGCTGGAAGTCGTTAACTGGGGTGATGATCTGACCGCCCAGAACGCCGGCATCTATGTCCAGAAAGGTGCGGATAATGCCCTTGTCGAACACAACACCCTGCAGGGTGACAGCTTTGGTATCTTTTTCGAAAAAGTCGACGGTGGCCTGATAAGAAATAACCGGGTGAAAGGTAATTCCAGCCTTCGCTCAGCGGATCGTGGCAATGGGATTCATTTGTCACTGGTTAAGAATATTGAAGTCCGCGACAACGAAATCTCAGAGACCCGGGATGGTCTGTATATCATCTCCAGCCAGAATAACCGCCTGATTAACAACCGCATGCATGATCTGCGTTTCGGCATTCACTACATGTACTCCCACTCCAATGAAGTCGTAGATAACCAGTCCTGGAATAACCGGGTCGGGCTGGCACTGATGTCATCCAGAAATCTGCTCATTGCCGGTAACGTATCAAGAGATAATGAAAGCTACGGCATCCTGATGAATTTCATTACCTATTCCGAGATCCGGGATAACCGGATACAGCGTATCCACGCTCCGGGTATGGGCACTGTTCTGGGAGCAGAAGGAAAGGCGCTGTTTGTCTATAACTCTGCTTTTAATACCATTCGCGGCAACAGCTTTGTCGACAGCGATCTCGGTATTCACCTGACAGCCGGCTCCGAAGGTAACAAGGTTTATGAAAATGCCTTTATTAATAACCGCACCCAGGTGAAATACGTCGTTAATGATACCCAGGAGTGGTCAGCCAAGAACGGTAATCTCTCACGGGGCAATTATTGGAGCGACTACCTTGGCTGGGATATGAATGGAGACGGATTGGGTGATACCGCTTATGAACCCAATGACAGCATGGATCGACTGCTGTGGAAATATCCTTCTTCACGCCTGCTGATTAACTCTCCCGCTGTCGTTGTGTTGCGCTGGGTGCAGCAGCAGTTTCCGGTATTCAAGGCACCAGGCGTAAAAGACAGCTACCCCTTGATGGCAAATCCTGCCCAGGGGTATATCGACAGCAACACAAACATTTCAGCAGCAGACACATCAATAGATAGCTCTGTGGCAAACCAAGCCGTTGAATACAAGCAGAACGGGGAGCAGTCACTATGAGTGTCTTGCAACTGGAAAATGTGGCCAAAAACTTTGGTGACCTGAAAGCCATTCAAAATATCAGCTATTCACTGGAAGAAGGTGAAGTACTGGGATTATTTGGTCACAACGGTGCCGGCAAAAGCACCAGTATCAAACTGATTCTGGGATTACTGTCACCCGATGAAGGCCATATCTCTGTTTTCGGTCAGGCTCCGGATCAGAAGGAATTTCTCAACAAACGTCACCAGATCGGTTTTCTGCAGGAAAATGTCAGTTTCTATGAACAACTGACCGGATTGGAAGTACTGATGTTTTTTGCCAAACTGAAGGGCTTTGGTCGTAAACAATGTCTGGCTCTGCTGGAACGTCTGGGACTTTCCCATGCTATTAACCGCAAGGTCGGCACCTGGTCCAAAGGTATGCGACAACGGCTGGGGCTTGCCCAGGCCATGCTGGGAGAGCCGAAACTGCTTTTACTGGACGAACCCACCGTTGGGCTGGACCCGGTTGCTACCCAGGATTTCTATCAGAGTGTGGCTGAACTCAAGGAACAGGGTTGTAGCGTTATCCTCTGCTCTCATGTTTTACCCGGAGTTGAGCGCTATATCGACAGAGCCGCCATTATGGGTAAAGGACAACTGCTGGCGCTGGGTTCTCTGGGTACATTAAGAAAGCAGGCAAAGCTACCGGTCAGGTTGGAAATTGAAGGTCGGGATTTACTCAGCAATCTGCCGCAGGATGTGAAGCATATGCTGGAAAACACCGGGGATTCCAATCTTGAAAACCATCTGGTACTTGGCGGCAACAGCCAGGACAAGATGAAAATGATGCAAACACTGGCAGCCATGCAACAAGTGACAGATTTTCAGTGGCATATCCCCAATCTTGAAGACCTGTACAACCATTTCTGTCAGCCTGTCACTAACCGGGAGGTGCAGTCATGAATGCACTGCTGATCGTTGCCGGCAAAGAATACCAGGATGGTTTACGCAATCGGTGGCTGCTGGCCATCGCAGTTATTCTGGCCTTGCTGGCCATCGGGCTGGCCGTGTTCGGTGCGGCAGCTGCCGGACAGAGTGGTTTCGCTCCGGTCGCTACCACAATTGCCAGCCTTGCCAGTCTGGCGGTCTTTATTGTTCCACTGATTGCACTGATGCTGGCTTATGATGCCTTGGTCGGAGAAGCAGAAAACGGCACCCTGCTTCTGCTGTTGACCTACCCCCTGAGTCGCGACCAGCTGCTGCTCGGAAAATGGCTGGGACACGGCGCTATTCTTGCCACCTCAACCATTCTGGGTTTTGGTTCAGCTGCGGTAATGATGGGACTGTTCTCTGACACCGGCTGGACAGGCCTGATTCAACCCTTTCTGCTACTTATCCTGTCTTCCATTCTGCTGGGCTGGTGTTTTATCGGTATTGCTTATCTAGTCAGCGCAGTCGTTCAGGAAAAATCCAAAGCAGCCGGTCTGGCGCTGGTGATCTGGCTGTTATTTGTACTGATTTTTGATATGGGGTTACTTGGCATACTGGTTGCCACCGGCGGGCAAATCAGCGGTGAGTTATTTCCCTGGCTGCTACTTCTGAATCCCACTGATATTTTCCGGTTACTCAATCTCCAGGGATTGGGTGGCGAACAGGCTCTGACAGGTCTGATGTCTGTGGCATCCGGCGGCATATTTCCTGCCTGGGGGCTGATTGGTGCCATGTTGACCTGGCTTTTATTGCCGGTATCTATCGCCCTGATATGTTTCCGCCGAAGAGCACTCTAATTTTCTGCAATAGGTGTAAGGAATAGCAGGTCATGCTGATTACCAACATGCTCAATAGAACAACTCTTTTTGCCCTTCTGACAGGCTTTTTAATTGCCCTGCTAACAGCTTGCAGCGATCCGGAAACTGTTGTTGAGCATAAACCGGTACCTATCGAGTCAGGCGACACCTGCCATCTTTGCGGTATGATTATCAAAAATCATCCGGGACCGAAGGGTGAGCTGTATGCAAAAGGCAGTGAAGTAGTAAAACGTTTCTGCTCTACCCGTGATCTGTTTGCCTGGGTGCTCCAACCTGAAAACCAGCCAAATATCGATGCCATATTTGTTCATGATATGGCTGTCAGCCCCTGGAATACTCCCGATGACGAAGCCTTTATCAATGCCAGAGATGCCTGGTATGTAGCCGGCAGCAGCCAAGCAGGAGCGATGGGCACCACCCTGGCCAGCTTTGCTGAACAGGCCGCTGCGGACAAATTTGCACAAGACTTCGGCGGTAAGGTCATCCGTTTTGACGACATTACCTTGCAGGTTCTGAACGATCAGCCGGCGGGCATGATGCACAACATGGATATGAAGGATATGCATCATTCTGAATCCGGGCACAAACACCATGAACATATGACTATGGATGCATCCGGCAGCGATAGTTAGTCTGTTATAAAGCATCATACAACAGCTATTTATACTGGCAGGCTATTTATACGTTAGCCTGCCCTGCAGCTCTCAGGCTGTACTTGACCATAATCATGTTTGCTTCCAACCTGATTTGCATCCTCTTGCGTTTATCCGTTAGATAACACTCCCCCTGATATGGATAGCTGTCGTCATGATGCAAATTACGGATCCTGCCCGGGAAGAACAGATACCCGCTCTGCTTCGTCTCGGCTTTCGCCCTTTCTTTCTGGCCGGTGCCCTGTTCAGCCTGATCAGTCTGTTACTGTGGGGCATGTTCCTGTTTCATGGCCTTGATCTGGCGCCTTACGGGGGCATGCTCTGGTGGCATATGCATGAAATGATCTTTGGCTTTACTCTGGCCATTATTGCTGGCTTTCTGCTGACAGCAGTGCAGACTTGGACCGGCCTTCCCGGACTTAAAGGCGCTCAGCTGGCATTGCTGTTTTCACTCTGGCTGGCGGGTCGAATACTGCTATTGTTTCCCGGCTCGATATCACAACTTCTGATTGCCGGTATCGATGTCGCTTTTCCTCTGGTCACTGCAGCACTGATGGCAAACTATGTGATCCGGGTAAAAATGTGGCGCAACCTTGTATTCACGCCGGTACTGTTAATGATGGCGCTGGCCAATGCCCTGATGCATGCCGGTGTTATAACCGGAGATTTCACTCTGGCGTATCAGGGAGCCTATGGCAGTATCTTTCTGATAACTCTGCTGATGGTTATTCTTGGCGGGCGCGTGATTCCCTTCTTTACCTCCAATAAACTGGGTTTGCCGCCGGTCACCCGATACAAAGTCATTGAGCTGGGTTCGATTCTTCCACTGGTACTGTTGACTGTGCTGGTTATAGCCGGACTGGCCGAGCAGCTGGAGTTACTCAGTGCACTATGTGCCCTGTTGGCCGGTATCGCAAACCTGATTCGGGTTGCGACCTGGCGTGGACAAAAAACCCTGTCCATCCCATTGCTCTGGTCGCTGCATGCCGCTTATCTGTTTATAGTAATCGGGTTATTGCTTGCCTTCCTTCATTATGCCGGCGCCCCGGTAGCACCCACCATCATGATTCATGCTCTGACCGTCGGTGGTATTGGTGGACTGGTTCTGGCGATGATATCACGGGTATCACTGGGCCATACCGGACGGCCTTTGCAAAGCGGTAAAGCCATTAATCTGGCATTTGGACTGATCATTGTTGCTGCCATTGCACGACTGATGCCAGCTGTATTGCCCTATCAGTACGATATCTGGCTGATGACAAGTATTACGTTCTGGCTGACAGCCTATGGTATTTTCTTTGTCGTTTATCTGCCTGTTCTTAGCCGCCCCAGAGTGGATGGCCGCCCCGGATAAATTCAGTCCATTGTAAATAACTCGCCTTGATAATAATCGAGGCGAGTTATTCAACACTCAAAAATCACCCCTTATATTTCCGTAACAGGCTGAAACAAAAGCCTTTTATTGCAAACAATCTATGTACACAATCCTGAGCAGGATAGAATACACTAACCGATCATCGAAGAAGCTGGTGCCTGACCAGTTTGACTGCGAAGGACTGTCTCTCTATGGAACTCAAGCGTGTTCACGCCAGCACCCTGCTCCAGCACCATCTTTTCTCATCTTTTACCGATGATGAACTGGGCCTGTTACTGAAAGATGCTCAGCTGATCAATCTTGAGCGGGACAACCTGCTGTTTCGTCAGGGAGAGCCTGCCGAGCACTTCTATTTCCTGCTCGACGGCATGATCAAGCTGTACCGGGTTTCCCCGGACGGTAATGAAAAAGTGCTGGAACTGATCGGACCCCATGAAACATTTGCCGAAGCCATTATGTTTCTGGATAAAAAAAACTATCTGGTGAATGCCCAGGCACTGGCTTCATCCCAGCTGTTTTCCTTTTCCAACAAGACCTATCAGCAGCTGTTAAAAAACAATAGCGAGCTCGCCATGGCATTATTGGGAAAGCTGAGTATACGGCTGCATCAAAGAATCAATGAGATTGAAACACTGTCGCTGAAGAATACGACGCACCGTGTTGTGCGTTACCTGATTCAGAGTAGGACAGAGCAGCCGGAAATCGATCTGCCCATTCCAAAACGGCTGATTGCCGCCCGCTTATCAATCCAGCCCGAGACCTTTTCCCGCATCATGCGCAAACTGTCCGATGATAATATTATTGCGGTAGATGGGCGTCAGGTGACAATTCTGGATGATGAGCGGCTGCTTCATTACGAATAATGAATAACGATAGGAACAAGCAATAAAAAAAGCCCCGTGTCGTTAAACACGGGGCCAAATCAGCACAAGAACGAACATGACAGGGCAAACTGATATTCAGGAGGGGATTAAATATCACATGCCCTGCCCGTGGAGATAAGTACGGAACAGCGCTTATCTACAGGCTCTATTATGGTGTGCAGATAAAGTTTTAAAATGCGCACTGATCCACGATTCGCTAACCTGATTCCGAACAAATACCTTCTGCTTTTATCAACTTCCGTGCCTTGAGCCGATAATTTATCCACGTGATTTCAACCGGTTTGGCATTACGACTGATATAATCACTGTCCTCTATCATTAAAGACCCGTACAGCTGCATCACTATGTCATTCAAGCCGCGAAACCCGCGCAAACCAACTCCCGGATTCAACCCCCGGCGACGTCCTCAAAATAAAAAACCAACGGGTCCTGCCCGACTGATCGCTTTTAACAAACCATTCGATGTTCTCTGCCAGTTTACTGATGAGAATGGGCGGAAAACTCTGAAAGACTTTATTGATATCCCCGGTGTCTACGCTGCGGGCCGCCTCGATCGAGACAGTGAAGGCCTGTTGCTGCTAACTAACGATGGCCAGCTGCAGCACAAAATTGCCAACCCGAAGCAGAAAATGGCAAAAACCTACTGGGTTCAGGTCGAAGGTATTCCTGAAGAGAGTGATCTGGAACAGCTGCGCAAGGGGATTGAGCTCAAAGATGGCATAACTTTGCCGGCCAGCGTCAAGCGAATTGACCCGCCATCCGTCTGGCCAAGGATTCCTCCGGTGCGTGAACGCAAATCTGTGCCAGATTGCTGGCTTGAGCTGACCATCAAGGAAGGACGTAACCGACAGGTGCGCCGAATGACTGCTGCGGCAGGATTTCCAACACTGCGGCTGATACGGAGTAAAATAGGTCCATGGTCACTGGAAAAGCTACAACCGGGTGAATGGCGAGAGGTCAAACTATAACGTCAAAAGTAACAGGCTTAAGCAACTGTTCGGACTACAGGAATGCTCAGATGGAAAACAGTACCTTTGTCAGGTTCCGAATCATGACTCAGTTTTCCATCCAATACCTCCACCAGCGCCTGGGCTAAAGCCAGTCCCAGGCCCAGGCCGCCGAAGCGACGGCTCATACTGCCGTCCACTTGCTCAAATGCCTTGTAGATGCTGTCTTTTACTTCCGAAGACATACCAATACCGGTGTCTCTGACTTCAAAATTCAGCTTGGCGGCTTCAGACTCATCTTCAGCCAGTGATATTTCCAAAGCTATTTCGCCCTGCTCGGTAAACTTGATGGCATTACTAAGCAGGCACTCCAGTATCTGTGAAATCTTGCCATGATCACCCTCTAACTTGATTTCGCCGATATCCTCGACATCAGCCCTCCACTGCAATGATTTTTCATTGCACAAAGGCTGGTAACGGTCTGCCAGAGGTTTCACTATATCTGTAACGGTAAAGGCTGATGGTTGCTTGGTTTGCTGCCCTGACTGAAGCTCAACCAGAGTCAGGATACTGTTCACGATATGCAGCATTTCATCGGCTGACTGTGATGCCACACCCAACAACTCCTGCATAGACTCAGGATCATCCTCGACCTTCATCAGATCGAGCATACCCATCACACCATTCATTGGTGTTCTGAGTTCATGTGTTACGGTGTGCAGGAAATCATCTTTCAGCCGGTTACTTTCCTGCAGTGCAGCATTTACTTCTTCCAGCTGCTCGCGTGCATGGGTTTCGAAAGCAATCTTTTCTTCCCTTAGCCGGTTGATACGATCGGCCAAGGCCAGTGACAGCAATGTGACTTCTATTGTCTGACCAACCTGTACGGAATAATTGGTGAAATCATTATTGGGAAGCAGCCCCAGCAGCATCATCATATATATGCCGCCACCAGCCAGAAAAGCAAACCAGGCCACAACAAAATAGCGAGCTGAGTGGTTGCCACTCATGGCACAACGAATACCTACCGTCAGCATGGTGGGAATATGCGGCAGGGCAACAGCGATAGCCAACCACATAGCCCAGAAATGATCGACAAACAGCGAAACCAGCATGACGCCGGCACCGGCTACAGCCAGCGCTTTCAACATCTTATCCAGTGTCGGGGCATGTTGTTCAGTATTAAGAAAACTGCGGGCGAACAGTGCCGCAAATACTTCTGTACCACCAATCAGGAAAGGACCGGAGATATTTTGCCACCAGGGCCAGTCCGGCCATAAATAGGCATAACCTACACCATTGGCGGCTACCTGATGCAAGCCAAACGACGCAATACAGAGAATGTAATAGAGGTAGCTGAGGTCCCGTACCGAGATAAACAGGAACAAGTTATACAGAAACATCACCGCCAGAACGCCATAAATCATACCGAACACATAAGCGATCGCAGACGCATGCTCGATATACGCCAATGGCTTCCACAGCATCAGTGGTATCTGCATCGAATCACCAGACACCAGCCTGATATAAACCGGCGTTTCAACACCTGCAGGTAAAGTCAGTGGTAATAGAAGGTGCGGGTGCTGTACATCTCTCAATTTGAAGGGTTGCAGGTCACCCTGCTGGTGAACGGTGAAGCCTCCCTTCGGCGATGGCAGATAAACTGTCATTTCATCAACCAGCGGATAGGCCATCTCCAGCAGCCAGCGAACAGATGCACCCGGTTCGTCAGCCATTTGCATCAGGTTAAGCCGCAGCCAATAGACTGAACGGGTCATGCCGCCATTGATGGTATTACCATCAGCAGGTTTGAATTGTTCTGAAAGGGCCGATTGGCTGAGTTGTTCTACACGCCACTCAGCCTCTTCATCAACCAGATATTCAACATACTCGGACAGGTTTACTGACTGCCTGATATCATCCAGCACCAGCTTTTTTGCTATTGTCTGTCCGCTAAACAACATACACCCTGCCGCAAGCAGCAGGGTGTGCAGCACAGACATTACCAGACGACAATTTATCCCTTGCAGCATTCAGCCTTTCCCTGAACGAGCTGTTTATCTGAAAGTATCAATACCTGTCAGAAGCTGTGACGATAGCCGACTGTCAGTTCCCACTGATACATCTTCAGGGCAATGGTCTGGGCCGGGTCAAATACATTCTGACCTTTCACGGTCACTTCCGGCGCATACATTACGGCAACAGACAGCCGGCTCTCAGGCTGCAGGTTCCAGTCCAGCCCCATGGTGTAATGTTCTTCCATAATGCCCGGTGCCAGAATATTAAACAGGACATCCTGTTTCTGAACCGGCTGGGTTGTAGTACTGATACCAGCCCGCAATCTCAGGTCATTTTTGACTTGCCACTCATAACCCAGCTTGTAAACGGTCATATCCCGCCAGCCAAAGCCGGCACCATTTTTTCCACCCAGGCAGCCTGAGGTATCCCCGCGCATACAGCGATTCACCAGCTGATCCATACCATTACCGACCGAACTGACCTTGCTGTAGCGGATTCTCTGAACATCAAACATCACTACATGTTCCGGGTTAATATTCCATGCCATGCCAAGATTCCAGGTTTCAGGAATATCAAACCGACCCTTGTCGGCAAAAAGTCCGGCATAACGGTCAAACCGGCTCATTCGAATCCGTGGCTGCCAGGAAGCACCCAGCGTCACATCAGGCATGACATTGGCCATAACGCCCAGCTTGAAGCCAAAACCGGAAGAGTAGTCATAGCCCTTATCCGTCAGATGGCTTCCGTCTGTGGAGAAACCGGCAAAACGACTCAGACCATAAGCTTTAAAGCGCTGTACCGCCCCGATCAGACTGGCTCCGAATACAACATTGTCATTCAGCTTCCATGAGGCATTAAAGCTGGAGAATGCCTGCGCCATATCAACCCCGGTTTTGCCTCCACCCAGCGTTCCAGGGAGTGGCTGCGGTCCCATCCAGGCCTGACCACCCTTGAATTCAGTATTCATACCACCATGACCGTAGAAGGAGAGCCCAAGAGCCAGGCGGTCATTGATACCCCAGCGATAACCGGCAAAGGGAATCGCAAAGAAAGTGTTGCGGCTGTCAGCCTGCTGATAACCATCTCCCACACTGAAGGTAAACTGCTGTGGTGAGACAAAGACTCTGGAAGCATTCCCCCGGGACTGATATTCCCGGTGCGGTGAAAACATTGAAACACCCAGCTCATAGCCGTTCTCGGCCAGCCCGAGAGCCGCCGGGTTGAGTCCGGCCATGACACTGTCCTGACCATAAGCGACACCAGCACCTGCACGACCCTTTTCACTCAAACTGATACCGTGCGAAAAATATCCATTGGTAGCCTGGGCTGCTGAACCCGCCAGCAGCAACAATGCGGCTGCAATTCTGAACATCATTTCCTTCTCATCCCTGTAAATCGGAGTTATTCACAAAAAAGATCGGCCGCGACAGGAATTACAAAAGAACCAGCGTCAAAAAACTGCTTCAGAATCGTCTAGGGTAATTAATAGAAGAGGCACAAAAATAACCGACCACGGCAGGGACCAAAATGAGCGCACCTCACAGATATTCTCTGATGATGAGAGCTATCCACTGGCTGATGGCTATCGCCATTCTCGGATTGATTGCCAGTGGCTGGTTTATGGCCGGGCTGGATAAGTCAGTTGATTACAAATACGACATTTACCCTTGGCACAAATCATTCGGGGTACTGATTCTGTTTCTGCTGGTGCTGCGGATTGTAATTCGGCTATTCAGCAAGATCCCCCCCCTCCCATCGACTATGCCAAAGATTGAAAAAGGTCTGGCTCATCTCGGTCACACACTGCTTTATCTATTGATGTTTCTGGTCCCGGCCAGTGGCTACCTGATGTCGGCAGCGGCACCGGGCAGAGAAGTGGCCATGTTCGGCTGGGTATTGCCCAATCTGGTAGAGAAGGACAAGGAGCTGGCTTCACTGCTGCATGATATTCATGAAGTGATTCCCTATGTTCTGCTAGGCGTGATTGCTGTTCATTTACTGGCCGTGATCAAGCACCGTATGTTTGACCACCCGGATCATGACTCGCTGAAACGTATGCTCTGAAGTATCAGCTCTTTTTAGGGCGTGGCCCGGCTAATCCGCTACAGGGTTACCCGGCCACTCCCGATTCCGGCACCATCTCGACACGATAAAAATAACCATCAGATTTACAGCTAATCCAACCAATCCAGCACTCAGTCCACCAAACGACGTTATCCCGCAAACCAGACTGGCAATCAGAAAGACCAAGCCGCAAACCAGACCGGCAAGATAAGGTTGAGCAGGCAAGCGACGATAGTGAAGGGCTATTACAAACGTCGGAAAGCACTGTATAAGCAGCTCCAGTTTGAACTCCAGCAACCGCCAAAGGGTAATATCACGATTCAGGGCAAATGCAGTGATAATTCCCATGACCACAATGGCAATCCAGTAATCCTTGCTCAGCGTCTGGCGGTCAGAAGCCAAAACAAAATCATGCTTGAAGATAGAAACCAGCGTCAGCAGCAAAGAGTCTGCTGTCGACATAATGGCGGCAAAAACGGCCAGTAGCGTCAGGTTGGCAGCCAGGCGGCCAAAAGTGCTGCTTTGCGCCCATAGTTCGAGGATATAAGGTAATACCTGATCCCGGTTATGTATCACATTCGGGTCAACCATGGATATTGCACACCAGCCGATAACCAGAACCAGCGCACTCGACCCTACCCCCAAAATACTCATTAATCCGAAAGACCGGTTTAGTACTTTATGACTGGACGCAGCAAAAATCCGTTGCATCGACTGGGGATAGATAACGACCGACATATAGGCCATCAACAGCAAACTAACCCATTTAATCTGTGCCGCCCGGTCTGGCACCAGCGCCGCTTCAGGTTTATGACTGGTAACCTGCTCTCCAAACTGTGCAAGATTATCTGACTGCCCGCCAAGCCATATCACCAGCAAAAGCAATCCCAGCAGGATAATCAGCCCCTGAAACACATCAGTCCATGCTACAGCTCTCAGGCCACCCAGCGAGTCATACACCAGAATCACAACAGCAAACAGAATGACACCCAGTTCGTAGGAAATCTGATCATTGGTCATGAGTGCCATAATTTCCCCGGCGGCCTTCAGCTGGGAAAACAGAAAATTACCCATTGCCACACACAAGCAGAATGCCGTCAGCTGACGCAGCCAGCAGCCACTCTTCTGCCCGGGAAAACGAAACCGCAACCAGTCTCCAGGCGTCACAAAATTATGCCGGACAGCCAGTGGTCTCATTTTCGGCACCAACAGGTGAAAACTACCCATCGATGCAGCCCACAGTCCGGCACAAAGCACCCAGACAAAGCCGGCATAATAGGCCTGACCACAATGCCCCATCAGGGTATTGCCACTGAGGCAGGTTGCAAACAGGGTCAGGAACAGCACAAAAAAGCTGAGTGAACGACTGGCCAGATAATGGTCAATGGCGCTGCCATTCCGGCTGGCTCGCCGGGCCATAACACAAAGCGGAATCAACAGGCAGAAATAAGTGGTGATTAACCAGAGAGGAGAGATCATGAGTTATCGCTCCGTTCTGGAAAAAAACCATAACAACATATTCAGTGTTGCAATGGTGAAGTAACAACCGAAGGCAATAACAACCCAGTCAGGAAAGCCCCGGATCAGTTCAGTCTCCTGCCCGGGGGTACGATACCAGGGCACTGAAACAGCCATCAGCAGAAAAACAGCAAGGTAATAGAGCCGGCGGATATTGTTGTACTTCATTGTCTGCAACTTCTTGTCTGCAATCCGGATTCCGATCCAGTCTAGACCATGCAGGATGAAGCGCATTTAAAGTACATTTTTATGCAAAAAGAAAAACCCGGCTTTGGCCGGGTTTTTCTCATCACCAGAAGACAGAATCAGCAATTACTTGCGGATAACACCCTTCGGTTCAAATTCAGCAACTTTCAGCGGAGAGTGATTTTCAACATACTCACGCAGAACGTCGGCATCAACGAAGCCAGTGTCAACGAAGCCAGGCTTGGTCTTCAGGTTCGGGTAGTTGTCACCGCCACCTGCAGAGAAGCTCAGGATAGCCATCTTGTAGGTCTTGCCCAGGTCGATCGCTTCACCACCGATTTTAACGTCGGAAACCTTGTCACCGTCGATAACCATTTCAGCACCGGCAAAGTGAGCGAAAGCACCACTTTTCACAGGCTTGGTCGCAACAACAGCCAGATAATCCATCACTTCCTGACCGTTCATTTCAACGGTGGTCACAGTGTTACCGAAAGGCAGTACAGTCAGTACGTCCTTGTAGGAGATGTCACCGGCGTCGATGCTGGCACGGATACCACCACCGTTCATGGTAGCGAAGTCAGCACCGGTCTTTTCCATGAACGCCTTGCCCAGCAGGATACCAGCGTTGGTCGGGAAGTAACGAACTTCCTTACGCTCACCCATCAGGCGCTCGTCAATGGAACCCACGTTAACTTCAACCAGCTTGGAGCCCTTGTCCTGGAAAGGCTTCAGCAGCGCCAGCATTTTCTCGTCCTGAGCAATCTTGACTTCAGCATTCTTCGGGTTAACCGGAATCAGCTTGTAGTCAACCAGCTTCAGCTCGCCATTCTTGAATTCGAAGTCAGCACGACCAACGTACTTGCCCCACTCGTGAGCCTGAACGATGTAAGTACCGTTCTGCTGATCCGGTTCGAACAGCGGATCCTGAGAGTGACCACCAACGATCAGGTCGATACCGTCAACCTTGCGAGCCAGAGTCACATCACCCGGAGCGTTTACACCGAAGTTGCCGTCAGTGTAGTGACCCATGTGGGTGGAAGCGATGATGATGTCAGCTTTTTCTTCCAGTTCCGGTACCAGCTTGGAAGCCACGTCTACCGGAGATTTGAATTCCAGACCTTCTACACTTTCCGGGCTGGTCTGCTTCGGAGTGTCAGTGGTGGTCAGACCCATTACGGCAACGCGCAGGCCGTCGAATTCAAAGGTGGTGTACGGGTTGAATACCGGCTCACCAGTCTTCTCGTCGATGATGTTAGCGGACAGGAACGGGAAGTTAGCCCACTCTTCCTGCTGTTCCAGAATGGCGCGCGGGTTGTCGAATTCGTGGTTACCAACAGCCATGGCATCGTAGCCCAGCATGTTCATACCCAGGAAATCCGGCTCGGCGTCCTGCAGGTCAGACTCAGGTACACCAGTATTGATGTCACCACCGGACAGCAGCAGTACGTTACCGCCTTCAGCAGCAACTTCTTCACGGATCTGGTTAACCAGAGTCATACGGGCAGCCATACCCCAGCGACCCTTGCGATCCTGCCAGAAACGACCGTGATGGTCATTGGTGTGCAGAACGGTCAGCTTGTAGGTTTTGTCCTGTTCGTAGCTGACACCGGAATCCTGCAGCATGGAGCAGGCACTGACGGAGAGAGCGATAGCTGTAGCTGCAAACAGCTTCAGCCCGCGATGCATCATTTGCATGAAAGGCATCCTTGGTAGACGTTATTCTTAAAAACAGTTCTTGGCGTGAAGATATTTTTCATTAACAGCGCTAATGAAAAACATTTCAGTTATGGCATTTGAAGAACCCGGTTCTGCGGGGAAGAGCAGAACCGGGTTGGCATCTTACCGTGGTCAGAAATCAGGTTTTCTGACGGGGATCACTCTTAGAACTTGTAATCCAGGTAAACGCGCAGCTGGTTCTCGTCGGACTCACCAGGAACGTCGTTCTGCTGGTAGATACCGTAACGAACGCGAGAGCTCAGACCTTTAACATTCTGGAACTTGTACTTGATGTCGAAGGTGTGCTCGGTTTCGGAAGCGTCGCTGTCAACCTTGCCGGTAGAAGCATTTACTACGTCGATGCTGAAGCCCTTGCGGAACTTGTAGTCGATGGTCAGACCCGGCATGCCCAGGTCGGTGAAGTCGTAGCCAGCGCCAACAGCGATAACTTTTTCACCATCCCAGTAGAACTCTTCAACCAGACCGGAGTTGGTCCAGGTGTTCCATGCACCGTAGGAGTAACGACCGAAATCGTAGTAGTGACGAGCAGTCTTGTAGTCACTGCCGTTCTTGTAGGAGTCAGCCTTGGTGTAACCCAGACCTGCACGAACGTAGCCAGCACCCATGCCGTACTTCACGTTGAAGTCGAAGGTTTGAGCCTTGTCGCCAAAACCATTGCCGCCCCAGCCACCGGTGCCGGTCCACAGCTTGCCGTTTTCCTGAGAAATGCGGTAGTTACCTTCAACAGTCAGGCTGGTGCCATCAGCCATTTTGTACTTCTGCTTGGCAACAAACTGGTGACCTTTTACGTAATCTTTAGCAAAGCCGTTGGTGTACTTAACCTTCAGACCATTGTCGAAAGCGTAGCTGGCTTCCATACCAGTGATGTGCTTGATGCGCTGACGCTTGCCGTTCACCTTTTCTGCGGTAACCATGTTCTTCATGTCTGGAGTGTCACGAGGCAGAACCTTGTTCACCCAGGCAACACCCACGTTCAGGCCGTGGTAGTTGAAGTCAGTGTCGATACCCTGCCAGGAGCTGGGAATGGAACGGGAACCGGAACCGGAGATCAGACCGGTGTAGATGCGGGTACGACCAGCTTTGAAAGAAAAGCCCATGTCCTTGTCGCCGAACTTGCCTTTCAGGTAAGCCTGACCCAGCTTGCCGAAACCGTCTTTGTCGCCGTAAGTCAGCAGGTTTTTAGGATCTTTGGTATCGCCATCATCGATCGCTACAGCACCGTAGTAGGAAGCGTCAAAGCCGATCATGTCGAAGATGTAGCCGGAACGGAAATCAACAACAGCACTGGCAGTCCAGGCACCAGCATCGCTTTTGCCGTCTTTTTTGTCAGCGTCGATGTAAACAGTACGCAGCTTGCCACCAATGGTAGCGTCTTCGTAGAAGTTGCTGAAATCAGCCTGAGCAGCAGAAGCAGTCAGAGCGGCGGCAATGGCCATAGGGAGGGCGGCTTTACGCAACATCCTGAACTCCAAGGTATGTGTTGTGTGTTCAACATTGTCCATTCGCCGACACTTTTTGATAACCCGGAATAGTCTCTAGGGGGTAACCTCTAGGTAAAAGACCTATCCGTCGCCGGTACGATGAACTGTTTTGTGTGTGTATGATCAATCTCAAACGGCGGCGATATTATTATTCTGGAAACGAGATATCAGCATAAAAAACACAGTTTTTTACACTTTCTGACGAAACACTGATCTAACTCAGTTTTCTGCAGCTTCAGGCTCAACTTTTATTTAAAAACTCAACAGAAAAGTAATATTTCCGAGGGCGACATTCTGACTGAAGGTCGCGCGGGGCAAGGGATTAAACTGAAGCAACGAGTTAAAAACAAGTGATGTAAGTCAATTTTGTTCTGTGGCTTCAGCTCAATCCGAAAACAGACAAAATTGCTTAATATTTAATCCCGAATTTTCTGAACAGGAAGGCGATCACCCAGAGCGGGCCGATCAGTAAAAACTGGATATCTTCAAAGAATGAGGGCTTTTTTCCCTCAATATGATGTCCGATAAACTGGCCAATCCACGCCAAAACAAACAATACCGAACAAATCAAAAACAGAACAGGTTCAATCACATAACCAACGCCGATACAGACGGCCAGTAATCCTCCCATAGCCAGCGTCAGCCTCAATGAAAGCCGAATATAAAACATCAGACTGATAGCTATCAGTGCCATTGCCAGCCACGGCTGCCAGGCCCACAACATCCCCAGAATTGAAAACACAATGACCGGCACACAAACCCAGTGAATAGCCTTGTTGACCGCATTGCGGTGACTGCTGCCGTATGCTTCAAACCATTGCTCCAGTGTCCGCATGGTATAGCCTCTCAAATATTATTATTGTTATTGGTGTGCCCTATTCTTCAGGTCTGGCTGTTGCGGGTCAACCCTATACGCTTCAGAGCCGGGTTTATGGTTTAATACGCTTTTTTTAATGTTGGCGGGTAAATGACCGACCGCAATTTTCTGATGCCTGAATACCGGCCGCTGTTTGAGCAGGCTGGTTTTAACGATTTCGAATCGTTGTGGAACTGCACCACTGAATGGTTCGAACCGCCCAATTACCGGCGCAAGGGCTGGAGTGGCGTCAGCCGGCTTGAAATTGAAGGCAGCACTGAGGCACCTTTTTTTATCAAGCGGCAGGAGAATCACAATACTCCGACGCTGCTACATCCGATCAAGGGTGTTCCCACCTATCGCCGGGAAATGGAAAGTATCCAGCGCTTTCATCAGCGTGATATCCCGACTCTGGATGTGGTTTACTACAACGAGCGCAAAGTCGGCGACAAGCATCAGGCGATTCTTATCAGCCGGGCACTTGATGGCTACCAGAGCCTGCACGACTGGAAACAAACCGCCAGTGAAGCCGAGATCGCGATTACCTTGTTGAAACTGGCCGAAACAGTACGGCATATGCATGATCAGGGGCAATGCCATATGTGCCTCTATTCCACTCATGTATTTGTGCGCTACCTGAGCAAGAAGGATCCACTGGTTCTGTCCGGCGAATTCAAACCCGGCCCGGATATCCGCTTTATCGACCTTGAAAAGGCCCGTTATCAACTGATTCCCGAGATGCGCCGTTTCAAGGACCTTGAGTGCCTGTTCCGTCACTTCTTCGGCTTCAGTCGCCAGCAGGCAGAAGAGTTTCTGGATCACTACCTCAATGCCGGCCCGAAATTTTTCCGCCACGAAGCTCTGCGCAGCCGTCTGTTGCAGGTTATGGACTACATCCAGACCCATAAGCCTCACGTGTTTAAAGAAGATCAGACATAAGCCTGTTCTTCTCTTCTTTCTGAATCCCACGCCTTCCATCAAGTCCCGACATTTCCTGCCGAAAAAAATAGCTCTGCATCCCGGAGGGGATTATGGGGCTATCGCGATTTTCTGCTGGGCATTACATTTCCGCAATTACGGTATTGTGCCTGTTATGCTTTTTGCCGCTGGCTATTGGTCAGGAGACTCCGAACTGCTCACCTGCAGTACTGAATGACGAGGATTACTATCGTTCCGAGCAGGAAGCCGTTTTGGCCGCGGTTAATCAATATAATCCGCTCTCGGTAAAGCAGGATAAAGAGTATATGGGGGCTGTCTTTACGACTGAAGTCTTTGGCAGAACCTGGTTTCGGTTTAATGTTGCAGCCGGCAATGCTCACCGGGACCGGATCAGAATCTGCTTCAATATGCCGGAAAACCATGAACTAACCGCTTTCTGGCATACCCATGGCGCAGCCGGAGCAACGCGTGGCTATTTACGCAGCTATTTCTCCGAGCAGGACACACAACTGGTACAGGAGACCGGTAAGCCCTTTTATCTGGCTACTCCAGACGGCCAACTGAAGATCTTTCGTCCGGGAATGACCACACTTAACGCCTACAAAGCCAAACAACTGGGGCTTGGACGCAGAACCGGTATGGCTACTGGTGAGCAGGTTGCCAACAATAAAGGGCAAAGCCTGAAAATCAGAGTTCGCTCAGACTCAGACGAACAGAATTAACAGTCTTCCGAAGCAATCCTGTTTTTATTAGTAGAGTTCCTGTCTGCATTCTTTTGCTCAGGCCTTTTCTCCCAATAAAGCGTACCCAGTAACATATCAAACACCGGTAAGGTAATATTGAAGTTTACCTTAGCCATAACATCCCGTCGGTGATGCAGATTATGCAACTGCCGTAACTGCTTCCACACCGGCACCCTTTCTACAAAACTACCATCCGGCAGGTGATAACTGAAGTGCATCACCTCATAGAACAGATAACCACTGATCGTCCCTATCGCCAGCAGAAAAGCGGCATTAGGCGACACCATGAAATACAGCAAAGCGCCCCAGGGCAGCACAATAAACAGCAGAAAAGCAAAAATAAGATAGGCAGGAAACAACACCACCCGCCAGTCCCTTACTGACTGCCAGGGCATGGCGTTTTCCAGAAAGAAACTGTGATGGTCACCGGTATGCCGACTGTAAAAAAGTTTAGCGAATCCAACCTTTTTATGACCCAGCCAGCGATGAGAGGCATACTCGCAAAAATTACTGACCAGCAGCATTAATGGCAGCACCAGCCATTCCTGCAGGGTAACATTTTGCAGCATCAGTGCTGCTGCCAAAATCACAGCCAGGCCGGTCACAGCCACTGTCAACATATGCACCCAGCCGTTATATCCAGAACTGATACTGCTTCGGTAGCGAGTACGAAAGGACTCCATTACCTGCAATTGCTGTAGCTGTTTTGCCATGATCTGAGACTTTCCGTTTTATTCTTATGATTATTGTTCGGAATCAAGTCATCATAGTGAATTATATTCGGGGCTTAAAGTCGTATGAAAACCAAAAGGGCGGGATATAAAAAGATATCCCGCCCTTTTGGTTTTTGAGTCAAGGCACCTGAATCAGGCTACTTTGAATACTTCTTTCAAGTGAGCCACATAGCTCTCACTACGACATAAGGTTTTACCCGGCGCATCAGAAAGCTTTGCTACCGGCTGACCATTAACTTCCACAATCTTGATGACAATATTAGGCGGACGCAGTCCAAAGTCATTGGTTATCCAGGTGCCAATACCAAACATCAGGCGTGTATCCTGATGGAAGCAGCGATAAAGTTCTGCAGCCTTGTCAAAGTTCAGGCCATCACTGAATACCAGTGATTTTTCCCGAGGATCAATATCAAGTTTGCGATAATGCTCCAGCACGCGCTGGCCCCAGAAAATCGGATCACCGGAGTCGTGACGTACACCGCTGTAACGGTTGGCCAGATTGATATCGAAATCCTGCAGAAACGCATCCAGACCAATGGTATCAGTCAGGGCAATGCCCAGATCACCGCCATATTCTTCCAGCCACACATTCAACGCTACACGCTGGCTGCTGCGCAGATCATGAGTCAGTGCCTGGTGTCCCTGTACCCATTCATGGGCCATGGTACCTACTGGCTTCAGCCCCATTTCCCGCGCAAACATCACATTACTGGTACCCACCAGTGCGGTTTCAGAACACTGCTGCAGGGTTTCCATCACCTCACGGTGCCAGTCCAGACCCGCCCGACGACGAGTACCAAAGTCTGCAAACTGGAATCCTTCCATACCCGGCGTAGCCAGCTGTCGTTGCAGCCACTCTACTTTATCCTGCAAGCGTGCCCGTCCTTCAGCCAGCTGATGATGTTCATCATAGCGGGAGTAAAGCTCACTGATCAGTGCCAGCAGATATATTTCAAAATGAGTGACATCTGACCAGAGGCCTTCAACGACCAAGGTCATACGCCCGGCTTCTTCATCAATAACGACTGCTCGCGGATCCAGCCTGAAATCCGCCAGATAGCTCAGATAGTCTTCCCGGAAATGGCCCAGTGAACGCAGATAATCAATTTCACCGCTACTGAAACGCAGCTCACCCAGCATTTCGATCTGGGCCTGCAATTCATTTTGAATAATACGCAGATCATGAGGCGTACGACAGCGGAACTCTGCTTTGACATGAACATCACGATAGCGGTGGAACATCGCCTGCTGCATCGAGAACTTGTAGAAGTCAGTATCCAGCAGCGACGGAATCATCGGTTTGTTTTCTGCAAACCGGATTTGTTTCTTCTGCAGCGGAAAAGCCGACTCAATAAATTCAACGCCGGCCTGTTTCATCTCACTTAAAGCCGCAGCGGTGGAGTCTTCAGCCAGACCACGGGTAGCCCCCAGGTTAACAATGACCCGGAAACCGGCATTCAACAGTTGTAAGGCTGTGGTTTTAACGCAGTATTCCAATGCCAGACCGCCCACCAGCACTGTTTCCACCCGGTTGCTGCGCAGAAATTCAATGACACCTGTTGTACGGGTTTCAGCAGGATCATGGAAGCAGGCGCCGTAAGGATGAACATCCGGCTCAACCCCCTTCCAGACAAAATAGTCATAGCCAATAGCGGCTGGCAGTCCATCCAGCAGTTCAAAGCCAGCCGTGCCGGGAACACAATGCATGTTCCAGCGAACATCGACATGCTCGCCTTCAAGCGGTGTCAGTTGTGGGGCTTCTTCCGTTGCACGCCAGACGGCAACTTCCGGATGGGCATCTTTACTGCCAACCCGCCAGCGCGCCAGTTCAGCTTGGGCATTCAGTTCAGCCACGATGGTGTGACCGTCAGGCACCGGCAGTTCGTCCGGACAAAGCGGAGTAAAACCTTTCTGGGCATCAACATCAAAGGCAGCGATACGCTCCCGGTTTCCAAGATGGACTGTCATAAATAGGATACTGCTTTGCTTTATTACCTTTGGCATACCGTCGGCCTCTCGGCCCGGGGGTGACGGTACATCCTGCTTATGGCTGTTCAGGCCACAGTTCTGGGACTCAGTGCCATCACTTCTTTAACCATCCGATTTTTTATGCTCTAGCTATGCTCTGGAGAGCCAGATCATGAAAGATTGTCGGGCAGTTGATGGCAGTCTGATAATATCGGTTATGAAACTAGATTCACTAACATAGTGAACCTGATTTACTATCCTGTCAAGAATACCCATAATAAAGTGAAATGAGATTCAGAAAAGGCCCCAAAGAATGACGCTGTCTGCAGATGCCAAAACCGGTATGCTTCTTTCAACAGCATTAATATCCGTAGATATTGCCGCTTTTGTACTGCGTGATAACAAGTTACAGGTATTAACCCATAGCCGGCCCGATACCGACCTGCCGGCTCTGCCTGCCGGACGTATTGAACCGGAGCTGGACAGCTGTCTGGATAATACGGCAGAGCGCCATTTACTGACCCTGCTGGATACGCCTCCGACATATCTCGAACAGGTGGTTACGATTGGCAATGATTTCCGGGATACCCGTGGCTGGTCACTGACCGTGGTTTACTATGCCCTGATTCCACCTTCTGCCGAGCTGAAGCTCGGTACCGATGCGGAATGGCATGATGTCAGTGCTATGGGAGAGACTTCGACCCTGGCTTTTGACCATGGCGCACTGGTAAAGCAAGCAATGGAGCGGTTATCCAAAAAGGTTCAGTACAGCACCCTGCCGCTTTATCTGCTGCCTGAAACATTCTCCCTCTCCGATATTCGCAAGGTATTTGAAGCCCTGCTGGGAAAAGCTCCGCCCATGCGTTCGATCCGTAACCGCTTCCTCAGTGATAACCTGCTGCAGCCTACAGGAACCATGCGCTATGGCAGTAACCGGCCGGCAGCACTTTACCGGATCAACCCGGAGCATGAACCCCGATTGTTTAACCGGCTCTATCACACCACTGCGTCATAGCTCGCCAACAACAATAGTTCGCTATCAACAATCGTTCACTAATAACGCACCCCAGCTGCATGCTTATACTAACCCGGCTGGGAAATATGCCGATTAAGGTCTTTACTTCAGGCAAAATTATGAAAAGAGATGAAGTGCATGACCTTCGGTGCTCGATACATTTTTGTTCTTTGCCTGATGTTATTCTCCCTGCAGACAGCCGCTACAGGACAGAATTCACCAACGACCGCAGCCGACATGGATAACCCGGGTAATAAAGTGGTACAGCCAACCAGCGCCACACACGAACAGATCGAGCAACATCCCGAGCAGATTATTCAAGCGTTTCTGCAGCGACAGGACAATGGCTTTACCCTGCCACAGCAGCCTGATGTCGAAACCAGTGAGACAATTGAACTGGATGGCAAGTTACTTCGCATCCGCCGGCTGGGATACAAATTCACTTCCCAGCGCTGGCTGGAGGGTGAAGCCGCCGGGGTCGACTTTCCTCTCTGGCAACACCGCCTGACACTCTATATTCCCGAGTCACAGACTGCAGTATCACACTCAGGACATATCATTTTCTATATCGACGGTGGAACCCTGCATCCTATTGCCGGTACACCGGCTCAACCGGGATCAGATGCTCTTAACTTTCAGTCCATAGCTGCAAGAACCGGGCTGATTGTTGTCCATTTACAGGACATACCCAATCAGTATTTCAGTTTCAGCCAGGATAACTCCCAAGCAACAAAAGAAGGCAAGGTCACCCCCGGAGGCGCTCATGGTTTCTACAAGGAAGATGACCTGATTGCCTGGAGCTGGAGGCGGTTTATATCCAATCCTGACACTTATACAAGTGTTCCACTGCAACTGCCGATGCTTAAAGCCGCAGTGAAAGCGATGGATGTTACCCAAACATTATTAGCCCGACACAACCTGCCATCAGCCGACAAGTTTATTGTCAGCGGTCTCTCCAAGCGGGGCTGGATAACCTGGTTAACCGCAGCCTTTGATCCACGGGTTGTGGCCATCATGCCAGGCGTCATTGATGTGCTGAATACAGTGCCCAGCATGCAGCATCAGTTTATGGCCTACGCCGGACATTGGGCACCCGCTGTGGCCAGCTACCGCAGCATGTTGCAGCTACTGGAGCCCGGACGCCAGCTATCACCACAACAAAAGATAGAAAGGCAAAATCTTGAGCTGCTACTCCATCTGGTTGACCCATTTACTTATAAAAATCGTATTACCCAGCCCAAGTTGGTCCTCAGTGCTTCCAGCGATGACTTTTTCCTGCCGGACAGTTGGCAGTTTTTCCTGAAAGAGCTAAAAGGTCCAACGTATACCCAGGTTCTGCCCAATAACCCTCATTACATCGTGCGGGAGAATGCTGCAACAGTAACCGATAGCCTGACTGCTTTTGCTGCCTACATTGCCACCGGAACACCGCTACCCGAATTGAAATGGCAGCTGGTAGACGGAAAGCTTGTGGTGACCACAACCCAAAGACCGAATCATATACTTTTCTGGCAGGCAGAAAGTCCGGACATTCGAGATTTTCGAATAAACCGGGGCTCTGAAGCTCCTGTTCGGTATATAGCCCGGCATATCGATGCCACCTGTCAGGGCATTTCCTGTAAATATACGTTCGATATTTCATTTCCAGACAAAGGCTGGAGTGCATTTTTCACGGAATTTTCTTTTGAGGACAAAAGCTTACCTCCTCTCCTACTGACCACCCCGGTTTTGGTGCGACCGGAATCTTATCCTCCCGTCAGATAACGCAACTTACAGCCGGAACTGTAAACTACCTCTGTTTGTCTACCTTTGGGCATGATCTATAACTCCTGGAGGTAGATTAAATGATTCGTAAACTCACAGCGCTGCTGGCAATCACTGCCAGCATTACTGTGCCGGTCTCCATGGCTGGTCCCGGCCTGAATCTGGTTACATCCAGATCCGCCAGTACGGAAGCAACAACATCAACACTGTTTGTACGATCAATAATCGATATTGATACCCCCCTCAACCACAAAGATATTGTTCTTGACGGGATTCCAAAATCACCAACAGTGCCACACACAGGTGTTAATAACTGTGGATTTATTACCCGGCACGTTCAGGTCTCGGAAGGTCTTCACGTTGTCGGCACAATCGATGGTCAGATCCACCTTTACCGTGAAAATGCCGGACAGGCCGGAGTAGTAGCATCGGTGGCAGCAAGCCTGGTCGAAACCAGGAATCTTGCTGATTACGGAATGAAGCCACTCCTTCAGAATGCTGCCCTGATTCAACAGCTCGACGAAGTATTCCCCACGAAGACAGATCAAACCGAGGGAGCAAGTTCTAAAGAGCTCAACCCCGAGCTGGAAGCATTCAAACTGAGAAATCTCGGTATGCCGATACATTTCTCCCGCCCATTCCGTGATGAAAAAGAGGGCCACCAACCTGCAGTATTTGCGCTTGCTGACAACCATGTGTTCAGAATTGTCATCACCGGTGCCGAAACAGATGCACCCAGAATGGACATACGTCCATTCCCGGACAGAGATAACAATGTTTGCTATGTCCCGGTTACTCCGGTAGACAACCCCTGGACTGTAGCGTCAGTACTAAACACAGATGCACGCTCCCGTGGAGGACTAAAAGAAGCTGCGGGCAAAAACATTGATGACCTGCAGACAAGAATCTTCCCTGACTATGCTACGGGTATTTCTTGGGAGAAGACGGAGTCAGAGTTTTTGTTGGTCGTCACTCTGGACAGTCGAAACGGAGAGTATGCTACCGGTGTAGATTATCTCACCAGTAATGAACCTGCCGGTTGTAACGGCAGAGGTATCATTATGTGTCAGTATTCTACGGAACCTGATCCTTCATCTTCAACACCGCGCTGGAAAAAGCATGCCTATTCCAACCTTACCAGTATGTGGCCACGCCCAAATGAGCAAACAAAGTTAATGGCAAACTCCTGTCACAGCATGCTGACGACTGTTCACGATGACCAGGCCTATCTGACCATGCAGCTTCACCATCATGAGCTGGCCTATGCTCCACTGGAAGCAAGCCAGAACTGTATTGGGCTGCTACCCAATATCCCTACAACAAAAGCTATGATGGATTCCCATCCGATCACGACAGGGCATTCCCCCCTTCTGCTGTACAAACTACCTCCTGCATATGAAGAGGGTTTTCACTTTAAATTCTTTATGAGTGGCAAAATCCGGGCTGCCGATAAAGTCAGTCGCGCTTCGGAAAACAGGCTGCAGATTCCTTATCGAAATGGCATCTTTATAGTTGCCTGCACCAGGTTTGACGCACAAAAAGATTCCCCAAACATCAAAATTGCTGCTTTAACCAGAGGAAATCAACCTGTCGACGCTGTTGTCAGCATTCACAAGGTAACGATGGTTCATGGTGAGGAACTGGATCAAGAGGCAGCACAATCTGCATTTGTCCAAAAAAGATTCGTTCCAGCCTGTTCTGAATTCGGCAGAATCGGTGTGCCTGCCGGAGCAGATCATGCTTATGATTTTGGCAGAATTCATGATCATCTGAACCTGCAACCTCTTTCCCTGTAATTTCCCATCACAAATATTGTCAGGAATGCACTAAGCATTCCTGACTCTTCAAAACCAAGCGCTTGCTTGGTATAGTCCGTTCAACAAATAATAACAACGTCGTGCACAACTTTTGCCAATACTTGCTTTTATCATGGCAACTGCTGCGCTTACGACATGCCACTCTGCCCGTTTAATCGAGGGAATACGGTGGAAAAAAACAATAAAAACAAACCGGAAACCGTCCGCATTGGTTGCGCCAGCGCCTTCTGGGGTGATACCGAAACTGCGGCAGCACAGCTGGTGAAACAAGCAGATATCGATTATCTGGTGTTTGACTACCTGGCCGAAGTTACTCTCTCCATCATGGCTGCAGCCCGAATGAAAAAAACGGAGCTGGGTTATGCAACAGACTTCCTTCAGGTTATAGGCCCACTGCTGCAGGATATCGCTGATAAAAAGATTCGTGTTATCAGCAACGCTGGCGGTGTGAACCCCGAATCCTGCCGTGATGCACTCGAAGCTGTGATCAAACAGGCCGGCCTGAGTTTGAGAGTTGCACTGGTCACCGGTGATAATGTGATGCCGCAGGCCAGTGATCTGGCAGCAGCCGGCACGACAGAAATGTTCAGCGAAGAAGCAATGCCGAAAGGCCTGGTAACCATGAATGCCTATCTTGGTGCTTCACCGATTATTCAGGCACTTGAAGCCGGAGCAGATATTGTTATTACCGGACGAATTGTCGACAGCGCTGTTGTAACCGCGCCTCTGGTTCATGAATTTGGCTGGTCGATGACCGACTACAACAAGCTGGCTCAGGCCAGCCTTGCAGGTCATATTGTTGAATGTGGCGCTCAGTGCACCGGCGGCAACTTTACCGACTGGGAAAAAGTTGCTGACGGTTACAGCAATATGGGCTTTCCTGTGATCACCTGTGAAGCGGATGGCCGGTTTGAAGTCAGTAAGCCAGACAATACTGGCGGCATCGTATGTCGTGAGTCTGTCGCGGAACAACTGGTATACGAGATTGGTGATCCAGGCGCTTATCTACTCCCGGATGTGATTTGTGATTTCACTCAAGTATCTCTCGAAGAAACAGGATCAAACCGGGTTAGGGTAACCGGCGCAACAGGTTACGCTCCTACTGATAAATACAAGGTATCTGCCACCTATCGTGATGGTTTCAAATCCACTACATCGTTTCTGCTGGCCGGTATCGATGCTAATAAAAAAGCAGAAATCGTTGCTCGTGCAATTCTTGACAAAACAAGGCGGCGATTTGAGGAATTGGAGCTTGGTGATTACTCAGGTGAATGCATTGAGATACTGGGCACTGAAAGCACCTATGGCACAAATAGTTGCATATCCTCCTGCCGTGAAGTGATCGTAAAAATTGCTGTTGCTCACCGCCGGAAAGAAGCCCTGGCTATCTTCTCACGGGAAATCGCCCAGGCAGCAACCGCCATGGCTCCAGGGATGACAGGCTTTGTGGGTGGCCGCCCCTCGGTTGTCCCTGTTATCAGGTTATGGTCATGCCTGGTCGAGAAGAGCAGGCTCGACCTGAAAGTTGATATTGAGGGAAGTATCACTGACGTTGTTCTGCCCGAGCAGGGTTATTCAAGCACACCACCTTCGCCTGTTCAGGAACAGACTCCGTCAGTGTCTGAAGAGACTGATGCTACCGTCCCATTGATCAAGCTTGCTGTAGCCCGCTCCGGGGATAAGGGTAACCACGCCAATATTGGTGTTATTGCCCGTCATCCTGACTATGTGCCCTATATTGCAGCTGCACTATCAGAGCAAGCCGTTGCCGACTGGATGCAACATGTTCTGGATCCGGTCAGTGGCAAGGTTGCCCGCTGGGCTATGCCAGGTATTCAGGCATTTAACTTCCTGCTGGAAAACAGTCTGGGGGGCGGGGGAATCGCCAGCCTGCGGATTGATCCGCAGGGCAAGGCTTTTGCCCAGCAGTTGCTTGATTTTCCGGTTCCGGTGCCCGCAGCACTCGCTGCAAAACTTTGCGATTAAAACAACAATAACAAGGTATTAAGCATGTCGTATAAATCCGTCCTTCATCCAGAAATTTTTGTCGGCAAGAACATTATTGTGACGGGTGGAGGCAGTGGTATTGGGCGCTGTACTGCACATGAACTGGCATCACTGGGAGCCCAGGTCATTCTGATCGGCCGCAGTCAGGAAAAGCTTGACCGGGTAACCGCCGAAATTGAGGAAGAAGGCGGCAAGGTTGTTTCATGGTCTGTGGATATACGTCATGAAGAGGGTGTACAGGCAGCGATTGCTTCTATTGTTGAAAAATTCGGTGTTATTCACGGGCTGGTAAACAATGCCGGAGGTCAGTTTCCTGCACCGATGGAAAGTATCAGCGCCAAAGGCTTTGAAGCGGTAGTGGCAACCAATCTGACCGGCGGCTTTCTGATGTCACGGGAAGTGTACAACCAGAGTATGAAGCAACATGGTGGTGCGATCGTCAATATCACCGCTGACAACTGGAATGGCATGCCGGGTATGGCCCATTCGGGAGCAGCCCGTGCCGGTATGGTCAACCTAACCAAGACAGCTGCTTTTGAATGGGGCCCAAGTGGTGTCAGAGTCAATGCTGTTGCCCCCGGCTGGGTTGCATCCAGTGGCATGGACACCTACGAAGGTGCCATGAAAAAGATTATCCCGACCCTGAAAAACAATGTTCCCCTGAAGCGAATGGCAACCGAATCAGAAGTCAGCTCGGTTATCTCTTTCCTGCTGAGCGAAGGTGCTGCATTTATCAACGGTGAAACCATCCGTATCGACGGTGGCGCACCGTTAGGCAGTGCTGCCTGGCCCAGCCCTACCAAAGCCCGCAATGTAGAAACCTACAATGGTTTCCATCTGGCTGAATTGCCTGACGTACTGAAAGAAAACGAAGAGAGTTGAGGATCAGGCTATGCCAAGGCTGGAAACAAATATAAATACAAGCTCAGCCGGTTTTCACGCTAACTGTGAAGCCATGGATGTTCATGTGCGGGCTTTTCGGGATATCGAAACACTGGTCGAAGACACTGCCCACCAGAAAAAAGCCCGTTATGAGAAAAAAGGCATACTGCTACCACGGGAACGACTCAATCTATTAGTAGACCCGGGCCGTCCGTTTCTGGAGCTGTCTTCACTGGCCGGATACAAGATGTATGGCGACAAGGATGGTACCGGTGCAGGGGCAGCCTGCATCGCCGGTATTGGTTATGTATCCGGCGTTCGCTGTCTGGTCGCAGTCGATAACTACGCAGTGAAAGGCGGCACAATCACGCCTATTGCCCTGGAAAAGCGACTGAGACTGCAGAAGATCTCTCTTGAAAATAAACTGCCGTTAATCTCGCTGTCTCAGAGTGGTGGGGCAGATCTTAACTATGCAGCAGAAACCTTTGCGCCTGGCGGCCGTGCCTTTTTTAATCAGGCCAAACTCTCGGC
Organism: Spongorhabdus nitratireducens; assembly: GCA_947387575.1. Taxonomy (GTDB): domain Bacteria; phylum Pseudomonadota; class Gammaproteobacteria; order Pseudomonadales; family Endozoicomonadaceae; genus CANDOC01. The sequence continues at coordinate 347,427 of CANDOC010000004.1, read as the reverse complement.
TGCCGGTATTCCCCAGATTACAGTCGTCCATGGCAGTGCAACTGCAGGCGGAGCCTATCAGCCGGGTATGTCTGATTATGTGATTATGGTGCGGCAGCAGGCAACAATGTATCTGGCAGGCCCACCACTATTGAAAGCTGCAACCGGTGAAGTAGCAACTCATGAAGAGCTTGGCGGCGCAGAAATGCATTCCCAGCAAGCCGGTACCGGTGAATATCTTGCTGAAGATGACCGGGATGCGATTCGAATTGCCCGGGATGTGATGGCCATGGTCTCATGGGATGCCGGAATGCCATCCCGACAGCAGGCATTTGAAGAACCGCTTTACAGTCCTGATGAACTGGCAGGCATTGTTCCCGCTGACCCCAAAACCCCCTACGATGTTCGGGAAATTCTGGCGCGTATTGCCGACAGTTCTGACTTCCTCGACTTTAAACCCGAGTTTGATAACCAGACTGTCTGTGGCCATATCAAAATAGAAGGCCAGACCTGCGGCATTATCGGTAACAACGGTCCGATTACACCGGCGGGTGCCAGCAAGGCCGCACAGTTTATCCAGCTTTGTGATCAGGCCGGCATTCCCCTTCTGTTTATCCACAATACCACCGGTTTTATGGTGGGAACCGAAGTCGAGCGCAACGGCATTATCAAACATGGTTCCAAACTGATTCAGGCCGTCTCCAATGCCAAAGTACCGCGCATCAGCATTATCGTGGGAGGCTCTTACGGTGCCGGCAACTATGCCATGTGTGGCCGGGGTTTTGATCCGCGCTTTATCTTCGCCTGGCCCAACAGCACCACTGCCGTAATGGGGGCTGCACAGGCTGGTAAAGTACTGCGTATCGTTACCGAAGATAAGCTGGCACGAAGTGGCCAAGACACTAATGACGCAAACAACAGTCAGTTACTCGACGGTATTGAGCAGAAAACAGCGGCACAGATGGCGGCTCAATCAACAGCTCTGGCCTGTACTGCACGTTTATGGGATGACGGTCTGATTGATCCACGCGACACCCGCCGGGTACTGGCTTATGTACTTGATATCTGCAAAGCATCTGAGTTGAGGCAGACAAATACCAGCAGCTATGGCGTCAGCCGGTTCTGAACTAAATAACAATAACGATATAAAAAGGATTCACTCCCATGCTGTTTACTGAAGAACACAAGGCCATCCAGAAAACCGTCCGCGACTTTGTTGAAAAAGAACTGAACCCCCATACCGAAGAGTGGGAAAAAGCCGGTGCCTTCCCTGCCCATGAAGTATTTAAAAAAATGGGCGATCTGGGTTTGCTGGGAATTACCAAACCAGAAGCCCATGGCGGACTGGGTCTGGATTACAGCTATCAGGTTGCCTTCTCAGAAGAGCTGGGACTTTGTCAGTCCGGTGGTGTATCACTGGCCATCGGAGTACAAACCGATATGGCCACTCCAGCTCTGGCCCGTTTCGGTTCGAATGAACTGAAAGAGGAATTTCTGGCTCCTGCCATTGCCGGAGAAAAAGTAGCCTCGATTGCCGTGAGTGAACCCGGTGCCGGCTCCGATGTGGCTGCAACCAAAACTCAGGCCCGGAAAGATGGTGATGACTACATCATCAACGGTACCAAAATGTGGATTACCAATGCGACACAGGCGGACTTTTTCTGTTTGCTGGCCAATACCTCTGATGATCCGGCTCACAAAAACAAGTCATTGATTGTTGTGCCTTCCCACCTGCCGGGAATCAGTTTTTCTGAAAAGCTGAACAAGTTTGGTATGCGATCATCGGACACCGCTCAGGTATTTTTCGACGATGTACGAGTGCCTCGTCGTAACCTGATTGGTCAGGAAGGTGCGGGTTTTACCATGCAGATGATTCAGTTTCAGGAAGAGCGTCTGTTTGGCTCCGCCATGGGACTCAAATCAATGGAGTCCTGCCTCAATGACACGATTGAATATCTGCGTGAGCGTAAAACCTTTGGCCAACCAGTGCTGCATAACCAGGTCATTCATTACCGGCTGGCCGAGTTGCAAACCGAAATCGAAGCCCTGCGGGCACTGGTTTATCAGGCAACAGAAACCTATATCAATGGTGGCGATGTTACCAAGCTGGCATCCATGGCAAAACTCAAGGCTGGCCGCCTGACCCGTGAAGTTACCGATACCTGTGTTCAGTACTGGGGTGGCATGGGTTACATGTTTGATAATCAGGTCAACCGTTATCACCGCGACCTGCGCCTGACCGGCATTGGCGGTGGCGCCGATGAAATCATGCTGGGAATTATTACCAAACTAATGGGCATTGCACCCAAAGTTCAGGCGTACGCAGCACAACAGAAGAATGACTAAAGGACTGTCTTGCAGGAGAAAAATAAATGACCCATTCCAGCTACAGACAGTTCAATAAAATACTGATCGCCAATCGTGGCGAAATTGCCCTGAGAATCATTCGTACCGCAAAAGCCCAGGGCTATCAGACTGTTGCCGTTTATAGTGAAGCCGACCAGTCATCACCTCATGTTACTGCAGCAGATGAAGCTGTGTTGATCGGCCCGGCACCGGTGACAGAGTCCTATCTTGATGCCGGAAAAATATTTGCAGCCGCGGAGCTAACTGGAGCCGATGCTGTCCATCCAGGTTATGGCTTTCTTTCCGAGAATGCTGACTTTGCCCGGGCCTGTGCCGATCGGAATATCGTCTTTATTGGTCCACCAGCCGATGCAGTGGAATTAATGGGCAGCAAACGGCTGTCAAAGATTGCCATGCAGGCTGCCGGTGTCCCCTGCATTCCCGGTTATGAAGACAGTGACCAGAGTGATGAGCGGCTGATCAGCGAAGCCATTACTATCGGCTTTCCGTTGATGATAAAAGCGTCTGCAGGCGGTGGCGGCCGCGGTATGCGGGTAGCTTCCAGCCCGGAAGAATTACCCGAATTACTGCGCAGTGCGCGCAACGAAGCGCTTAACGCATTTGGCAGCAGCGAGCTGATTCTGGAAAAACAGGTTATCGGTGCCCGCCATGTTGAAATCCAGGTTTTTGCAGACCACCATGGCAATGTCGTTCACTTGGGAGAGCGTGACTGCTCGGTCCAACGCCGACACCAGAAGGTGCTGGAAGAAGCGCCCTCCCCTGCTGTTGATGAAGCGCTGCGAGCACGTATGGGCGAAGCTGCAGTGCAGGCTGCACTGGCCTGCAATTACCGCGGTGCCGGTACAGTAGAATTTCTGCTGACGTCTAGTGGTGAGTTCTATTTTCTGGAAATGAATACCCGGCTTCAGGTTGAACACCCGGTAACCGAACTGGTAACCGGGCTGGATCTGGTCAGCTGGCAGCTCGATGTTGCCGCCGGATACCCGCTGCCGCTACGGCAGCATGAGATCAATCTTCAGGGTCATGCAATCGAAGCCCGGCTTTATGCCGAGGATCCTGAAAGCAACTTCCTGCCCCAGACCGGATATATTCATCAGTGGTTACCTGCCTCTGGTGACGGTATCCGGATTGATGCCGGTATCCAGACAGGGCAGACACTTTCTCCTCACTACGACCCGATGCTGGCCAAAGTCATTGCCTACGGCCGGGATCGCAGCGAAGCCCTGCGTAAACTGAATTATGCCCTGCAGCAGACTTCCTTGCTGGGCGTGACCACCAACCGTTCATGGCTGGCTCGTATTGTCAGGCATCCGGTTTTTGCCAGTGGTGACTTTAACACTGACTTCCTGACCCATTACGGCTCTGCCAGTGCCTTGCAATCAGGAGAGCCACCGCTGACGATACTGGCTCTGGCCGCCGTACTCAGCCGCCATAATAACCGCTCGCAAAATGAGCACGGTTGGTCTTTCTCCCATAATGCACCCCGCGGTTGCAGGCTTGCCCTCGCAAATAATCCGGGTCGAAATTCCAGCAGCAATAGCTGGAACCTTGATATCACCGGCTCCGGGCCAGACAGTTATCAGGTCACACTGGATAATCAGCAGATAGAACTTGCCATTTACCCGACTGACAATAACACTGTCACTTACCACATAAACGACATTAGACGCTCAGTAAAATATTTGCACCATAACGGTCAGATTATTATCGATACCGGTGAAAGCTATTTCTGCTTTGAGGACAGAACACTGCACTGCGCCAGAGCGGGTTCCGACAAGGCAAACGGCCGACTTTGCGCCAGCATGGACGGACAGATTATTGCTACGCTGGCAACACCGGGCGAGCAGGTTTCCAAAGGGCAGACCGTGGTCGTACTTGAAGCAATGAAAATGGAACACCCCCTGACAGCTGACTGTGACGGTGTACTGAGTGAGCTACAGGTGTCAGCCGGAGATCAGGTTAAAAGCAAACAACTGCTGGCCACAATTACTCCGGCTGAAGTTTCCTGAAACTATCAGAGATGTGAACGAATGGCAGAACCTGCTTTAGCATTACAGCCTACCGACCCGGACAGCCCTCGTGGACGCCTGATGCGGGGCGCAGCCCAGTTGTTCCGTACCAAGGGCTTTGACCGTACCACTGTGCGTGATATTGCTGCCGAGGTTGGTATCCAGTCCGGAAGTATCTTTCACCATTTCAGGTCCAAAGACGACATTCTGCGGGCGGTGATGGAAGAGTCTGTCTGCAATCTGATTCGCAGAATCCAGCAGGCGCTGGAAGGGCTGGAATCACCCCGTGATCGTTTGCGCGCCATGATTCGCTGTGAACTTGAGGCACTTCGGGGAGATCAGGGGGATGCCCTTGCAGTACTGGTCTATGAATGGCGCTCACTCTCAGAGTCAGGCCAGAAGTCCCTGCTTGAAGGACGCGATGCCTATGAAAAACTCTGGCAGACCGAAATGAATGGAGCAGGCAGTTTACTGCGACAAGGAGTAGATCCGTTCATCCTGCGTCGTTTTGTACACGGCGCACTCTACTGGACAACGCACTGGTATCAGGATGACGGCCAGCTCGGGCTGGATCAACTGACTGACATGGCAATGCCAATGCTGTTCCAGGATCCCTAAGAGCCTGTTCAAAATCTTGTCGTGGGCTGCAAATGCCGATAAAAAACTCAGGTGCTCCGCTTTTCCTCGTTACATAGCACCACTATGCGCCTCAAAAAATCGAAGCACCTGAGTTTTTTCTCAACATTTTCGCTATCCACGAAAGATCATGAACAGGCTCTAAAACTGCCCACCAGAATGCAGTTACTACAATACTCACAACAATGACAGGCGCTGTATGTCTACTGAGAAAGAAAACAAGTTACAGGGAAAAACGATTGTTATCACTGGCGCCAGCCGCGGTATAGGGCGCGAGATCGCCCTGCGCTGTGCTGCCGATGGTGCCAATATTGTTATTGCCGCCAAGTCTGCTGAACCTCATCCAAAGTTGCCCGGCACTATTCATTCCGTAGCCAAAGAAGTCGAAGAGGCCGGTGGTTCTGCACTGGCTCTGCAACTTGATGTCCGGGATGAAGCGGCGGTTCATGCAGTAATGGAACAGGCGGCCGGACATTTTGGCGGCATTGACGCGGTTATCAACAATGCCGGTGCAATCAATCTGCGCCCAGCCGAAGCTACACCACTGAAACGATTTGATCTGATGCACCAGATCAACACTCGCGCAGTACTGCTTTGTTCTCAAGCGGCCCTGCCCTGGCTGAAAAAATCGGAAGCCGGTCATATTATCAACCTGTCGCCGCCTCTGAATCTGGATAAAAAGTGGCTCAAGCCCTACATCCCCTACACTGTAACCAAATATGGGATGACCCTGCTGACTCAGGGCTTGGCGGCAGAGTTTGAGCAGTATGGTATTGCCGTCAATTCATTGTGGCCTCGTACAACCATTGCCACCGCGGCTATCGAGTACGAAGCCGGTGGTCCGGAAATTATGAAGCGCAGCCGCAAGCCTGCCATCATGGCTGATGCTGCCTATGAAATCCTTTCAACCACTGATATGTCGCTGACCGGACAGTCACTGCTGGATGAGGATATTCTGGGCAGCCGTGGCGTCACCGATTTTGCTTCCTACGCCGTAGAGCCTGAGCTTGCTGACAAGCTTTTTCCCGACCTTTACCTCGACTGATCAGTCCTCTTCCAAGTGATACTTTCAGCGCCCGATTTCGGGCGCTTTTCCCCTATTGAAAGCTCACCTTCTACTGTTATCAGTACTTTTCCCTGATAAAAAAGGTGATCTTTTTGCACAAAACATATACATTTCGCACCGTTGGTTGGGGTGCTGCCCGGTTTGAGTGCTGAAAACCGAAGCGGCTGAGACATACCCACGGACCTGATCCAGATAATACTGGCGTAGGAAACCGACAGGCTGCACACCTGCATATCCCTTGATTACGATGTATTAACAGCAACGCATTAACAACAATGCATCAAGGGACTTCACTCCTGTCTGCTTTCTCCGCCCTTGGGACGGAGTATTTACTCGCGTGTTTGATATCACCCTCCGTAAAGCCGGACTGGCTTACGGGGATAACGTTATATTTCAAGATCTCGACCTGACCCTGAAAGCGGGCCAGTGGACCTGTCTGCTGGGTGGCAGTGGTGTGGGCAAAACCACATTGCTGCGAATGATCGCAGGGCTGACCCGTCAGAAGAATATCAATACCCGTGGCGAGATTTGTTGTGGTGATAATCAGCCTTTAACCGGGCGAATTGCCTGGATGTCTCAACAGGATTCACTGCTACCCTGGGCCACAGTACTGGATAACGTCACAACCGGTATTCAGCTGCGCAGCAACCGCCTGTTCCGCAAGGCGAAGCTCAGTGCGGACCAAAAAGACCGGGCCCTTTCTATTCTGGAACGGGTTGGCCTTGCCGCAAAGGCAAACGAGTTACCCCAGAATCTGTCCGGAGGCCAGCGCCAGCGTGTCGCGCTGGCCCGAACCCTGATGGAAGACCGTCCGGTTGTTTTGATGGATGAACCATTTGCCGCAGTCGATGCCATTACCCGGCTGGATTTGCAGGACCTGTCCTGTGAACTGCTGGCAGGACGTACTGTACTTCTGATTACCCATGATCCACTGGAAGCTCTGCGGCTGGGGCATCAGGTTTACCACCTGCGCGGTCAGCCGGCTGAACTGACCGATGCTATCGAGCCCCCGGGTCAGACTCCCCGCTCACTTGAAGACAGCAGTTTAATGGCATTGCAGGGGCAACTGCTGGATCGCCTGCGTCATGCAGAGCACGGGGAGAGTGTATGAAACATTCCATCAAGCCACTGATTGTTCTGGCAGGCCTGCTGTTGCTTTGGCAGGGTGCCGCCGTGCTGTTTGAAATTCCGCCCTATATCGTGCCGGAGCCGGTTGATGTGTTCAGTCGCATGGTGGCAGATGCCGGACTGTTGTGGGAGCACACGCTGGTCACACTGGCCGAGATGGTACTGGGTTTAATCCTGGGTGTGCTGTTTGGTGTGCTGATGGCACTGGTACTGGTTTATTTTGCCGGACTTCGCCCGTGGCTATTACCGGTACTGCTGATCACTCAGGCTATTCCGGTATTTGCACTGGCACCGGTGCTGATGCTCTGGTTCGGTTACGGTATGGCTTCAAAAGTCATTATGACCATACTGGTCATATTCTTTCCTGTAGCAACCTGCTGCTATGACGGCCTGCGCCATACCCATCAGGGCTGGCTCGATCTGGCCCATGTCATGGGCGGTAATGGTCGTTCAGTGCTGCGACTGATTCGCTGGCCGGCAGCCCTACCTGCACTCGCTTCAGGCCTTCGTGTCGCTGTAGTTGTCGCTCCTATCGGCGCCGTTGTCGGTGAATGGGTAGGTTCCAGCGCCGGATTGGGTTACCTGATGCTGCAGGCCAATGCCCGGCTCTGGGTTGATCTGATGTTTGCCGCCCTGACCGTACTGGCATTCTGCTCCGTCGCGCTCTACTACATAACCGACAACCTGTTGCGCTGGCTGATTCCGTGGCAGCAAAAAACAGCATATTAAATTCCACTGAAACACATATCCAACAATCTACCCAAGAAGTAATGAGAGGTATCGATGTTTAGAAAACTGATTGCACTGATAATGATCAGCCTGCTGCCCATGCTGGCCAAAGCCGGTGAGCCTGCCAAGACCAGCAAGCCGGAAGAAATGACGCTAATGCTGGAGTGGTTTGTAAACCCCGACCACGGCCCGATCATTATTGCTCAGCAACAGGGCTACTTTGACAAGACTGGCGTCAAGGTCACCCTACAGGAGCCTGCCGAACCTGATCTGCCGCCCAAACTGGTTGCTGCCGGCGATGTGGATCTGGCCATCTTTTACCAGACCAACCTGATTCAGGCTGCCAGTGATGGCCTGCCACTGTCCTGGGCCGGCACTCTGATTGCCACACCCCTAGATGGTTTGATTGTACTGGATGATGGCCCGATCAAATCTCTGGCAGATATGAAAGGCAAGTCAATCGGTTTCAGCGTCGCCGGTACCGAAAAAGCAGTACTCGACACCATTTTCAAACCCTACGGTTTTGGCGCTGATGATGTCAAAATGATTAATGTCGGCTGGAACCTGTCGTCTTCCCTGATGACCGGTAGGGTCGATGCCCTGCTTCACGGCTACCGTAACTTCGAGCTGAACAGTCTGAAACTGCACAAGAGTAAAGGTCGTATGTTCTTCCTCGAAGAGCATGGCGTTCCGGCTTACGATGAGCTGGTATTTATTGCCAACAGCAAAACTGCCAACAAGGAAGCCATCCGTCGTTTCCTGCAAGCGGTCGAAATGGGTGCCCAGTTTATTACCAACCATCCGGATGAAGCCTGGGATATTTTCAAAAGCTACAACCCCGGCACGCTGGATAACGAGCTTAATAAACTAGCATGGTACGACACCGCCAACCGCTTTGCCCTGCGTCCTTCTGCCATGGACAAGGGCAGATACCTGCGTTATGCCGAGTATCTGAAAGAACACAAGGAAATCAAGCAACTGCCGGATATGAGTCAGTTGATGCTGGAGCTTTACTAAGCAAAAGGGTGCTTTCTCAACGGAGAGAAAGCACCCTTTTTTATACAGAAAGGAATGTCCTTTCGCGCACTATTGCAGAATATCAGTCGTTATCAAGACCACCGAAACAGAGATACTTTATCTCCAGATATTCATCGATACCTTCCTTCGCGCCTTCGCGACCAAAACCTGACTGCTTAACACCGCCAAAAGGTGCCAGCTCGGTTGAAACAAGACCTTCGTTAATACCAACCATGCCGTATTCCAGTGCCTCGGCAACTTTCCATATCCGGTTGATATCCCGGCTGTAGAAATAGGCCGCCAGACCATAGATGGTGTCGTTGGCCATTGTGATCAGTTCGTCGTCACTGCTGAAACGAATAACCGGTGCAATGGGGCCAAAGATCTCTTCCTGCACGATATCCATGGAGTGATCAACATCCACCAGTACCACAGGTTCCACAAACAGCCCTTCACGCTGCTGCTCGCCGGCTACAACCCGGGCGCCCTGACTGACCGCCTGTTCGACCAGTGACTGAATATTGGTTTTTGAAGCCTGATCGATCATCGGGCCAATGGTTATGCCTTCTTCAAGACCGTTACCGGTTTTCAGTTGACTGACTGCTGATACAAAGCGGTCAACGAACTGATCATAAACAGCGTCATGAACATAGAAACGGTTGGCACAGACACAGGTCTGACCGGCATTGCGGAACTTGGAAACAATGGCTCCCTTAACCGCCGCATCAATATCCGCATCATCAAACACGACAAACGGCGCATTTCCACCCAGTTCCATTGAAACCCGCTTGACCGTATGCGCACACTGCGCCGTCAGCATACGTCCAATCTGGGTTGAACCGGTAAATGACAACTTGCGTACGATATCGCTGTTGCAAAAAGCATCACCGATAATACGTGCGGATGGATTGACGACCAGCTGAATCACCTCTCTGGGTATTCCCGCTTGCCAGGCCAGCTCGACCACCGCATAAGCCGACAGCGGTGTCTGTGCCGCAGGTTTGCCGATAAAGCAGCAGCCTGCAGCTAACGCCGGTGCCGCCTTGCGGGTAATCATGGCAATCGGAAAGTTCCATGGCGTGATAGCCGCAGCAACACCCACCGGCTGTTTGATAGTCATCAAACGACGGTCTTCGGTATGGCTCGGTATGGTATTTCCGTAGGTACGCTTGGCTTCCTCAGCAAACCAGTCGATAAAGGAAGCACCATAAGCCACCTCGCCCCTGGCTTCGGCTAAAGGCTTGCCCTGCTCCAGCGTCATGATCCGCGCCAGATCATCCTGATTTTCAATCATCAGGTTGAACCAACGCCTGAGCATAGCCGAGCGCTCTTTGGCCGTCGTTTTTGCCCATGACTTTTGCGCAGCCTGAGCCTGATCCAGCGCTTCAAAAACCTGTTGCTCTGACTGGCTGGGAATGCAACCCAACACCTCACCGGTTGCCGGGTTTGTCACATTGATAGAGCTGTCTGATGGCTCACACAGGCACGACAGCAAAGATTTGTTTTTTATCAGATCCATAACCGACTCTTGAAGAAATGATCGGGTCGACAGCAAACTTCAACAAGAAGCCTGTCACTCAAAATAAAAACCTTATTCAGCTTTTTAGTTAGCGATCGCCTTAAGCACTTTTTTGAAAGTAGCCAGATCGTCGGCACTGAATTGATCAAAGACACTGGTTTGTTCCTGATCGGCGATTTGCCATAACTCAGCGGCTTTCTCGACGCCTTTGGCTGTTATGCTGTAACTGCCGTCAGCCAGACCGATCAGTTCCTTGCGAAGCAGAATTTCTGTAGCACTTTCGATTTCCTGTTGCGGCATATCCACCTCTTTCAACAATGCCTTGTTGTCGAGAGCACGATCCTGTCCCAGCACCATCAATATCCGTGCTTCACTGGTACGCAGACCGGTTGCAAGCTGACGAGGCTGATAATTCTTCTGATAGGCCCGAACAGCCTGGGTCATCAGGTAGTAGTAGTTATTATCCAGCCGCTCCTGAGGCTCAGCGGCATCAGCTTTCTGATCGCTTTGCTGGGTAAACGGCATGACGACAGAGTAACTACCCTGATGGTAAAGCAGCGGCGAACGGCCAACATCTTCAAATGCCACCACCTTGCCGATCATGATCCAGTGATCCCCGCCTTCAATAATTTCATGGTTTTCACACTGGAATACGGCAGAGCAGTCAGGTAACAGTGGTGCCTTGCCAAAACCGGTTTCGTAATCAATACCGGCGAACTTGTCCTCACTCGGACGGGCAAAGTGGTTGGACAGATGCATCTGGTCTGCCGCCAGAATATTTACAGCAAAGTGCGTTGCCTCTTTGAAGACAGGATAACTGCCGGAGCGTTTATCAATGCTCCACAGAATCAGCGGCGGATCCAGCGAAACGGAATTAAAGCTGTTGGCCGTCACACCGACCTTGTCACCATTGGGCGCAGTAGCTGTGATAACAGTAATGCCCGTGGCAAAGTTCCCAAGTGCACGACGAAATGCAGTAGAGTCAAATTCGGTTGCCTGAGTCATGATATTCACCTGAATATGCAGTCGATAAATTGAAAACAAAGCCCCTTTCTTTCGAAAGAGGCTGAATCCGGGCCTGTGCTGCGTTTACAGCAGAGCCGGATCCGGCTCCAGTCCCATCAGGTGACGACCCAGAATCTGGGCACAAACGTCATAGTCGGTGTAAGCGTGAGCCCCGGTCATATGTGACTCTCGGAACAGGCGCTGACCTTCCTTGTCCAGATACCAGTTGCTGGCGCCCATGGCTTCAAACAGGCGGTTAACCGCATCAATACACATCTTGATGGCATAGGCCTGATTGGTACGCCAGTAAGCCAGCGTTTCTGTAGATGGATACTCCTTACGCTCACCATGCTCTTTGTGATCATTCCAGGTGGCTTCGAGGAAAGCACGAGCTGCTTTTACCTGATGGGTAGACTCGGCAATGCGCAGTAATGGCGGAATTGAGGCATTGACCTGGGCACCGGTATAGGCACGAACCCGGTTTTTGGTGATGTCCTTGTAAACTTCACACATCCGCTCTGCGACACCAAGGCTCATGGCCGCGAATCCACAGGCGAAATAGGGACGATAAGGGGTGTAGAAAATCTTGCTGTCCGGATACAGACCGAAGCCGGCAGAGCGACCTTCCATCATATCTTTTGCAGCCTGAATCCGACGCTCGGGAATAAATACATTCTTGATGCTGGCAGTTTTGGTACCACTGCCCTGCATGCCGATAGAATGCCAGTCATCAATAATGGTGAACTCGCTTTTGGGAATAACACCGAAGCTGTAAATCTTCTCGCCGGCGTCGTTAAAACGGTTAAATCCGACAATGATCCAGTCAGCATGATCCACACCACTGCTCCAGCGCATATCACCGGTAAAGCGAACACCGCCTTCTACTTCTTCATGCTTGCCAAACGGCGCAATACTGCTGGAAGCAACTGCGTCCGGGTTTTCACCCCAGATCTCGTCCTGGGCTTCCTTGGAAAACATCGCCAACTGATGATTGTGGGTACACAGCAGGCTGTAAGCCCAGGCAGTACTGCAGCAGGCACCGGCCAGTGCAGCAATACAGTCGGTAAACTCGGGCAGGGAAATTTCCAGACCACCATAGGCTTTTGGCAGGAATGAACGGTGCAGGCCGATACTATTCAGCATATCGATATTTTCCTGCGGCACCTGACGTAACTCTTCAGCCTTGCAGGCATTGGCGCGAATGGCAGGAAGGATCTCGGTAAGACGATCCAGCATTGGATTCTGCTTTTTCATTGTTATTCTCTCTGCTTCTTATTATACGATCACGATAGTTTTGTTTTCCCTGAAAACCTGCAATGGCATTCGGGTTTTTTATTTGCACCGGACTGTTTTTATGAAACAGAACAGTCCTTACCGGATCAGGAAAAACTGCAAGTCAAAAGTCTTATGGGATGAATTATTCCCGACCCACAACAAACTGAAAATGTAATTTTTTGCAGGTTTATTGCACTTTTCAGCTTTGTTGCGCGGTATTTTGTTTTTCTTCTCCAACGGTCTTCAACGCCTGCAATGCCATCATTAATGCGCCATAGGCACCCAGCCCACAGAAGCCTGTAATCATCGTCATGGGAAGCGGTGTACCATCGTTAAAAACACTTGTCAGCGAGCTGGCAAGCGCTCCCAGTCCAAACTGGGTCGCAATAGCCAGACCTGCCACAGTACCTGCCTGCTGCGGATAATGCCCCAGCAGGCTGGCCATGCAGTTGGCTCCCATCACACCAGTCACACCAACAAAACCAAACAGGGCAATCACTATCAGCGTCAGTCCCCCTGTCGAAAACCAGCCACCCAATAACAGCAACAGGGCAGAGATCGCTGCAGTGGATGCAGCAATAGTCAACATACGTTGCGTACCTGTACTGCTGACTATTCTGGCGTTTACCGTCACAAACAAAATGATGGCCCCGATATTCAGGCTGAACAGCCAGGCATATTGCTCCGGTGTGACGCCAAAAAACTCGATATAAACAAACGGGGAAGCGGTGATATAGGCAAACATTCCGGCAAACGTCAGTGACATGCACAGAATATAACCAACAGCCACCGGCTCACGGAGTAGTTGCAGATAGCCCCCGAATACCGCCGGTAAACTCAGCTCTCGTGACGGGCTGGCATGGGTTTCCGGTATTTTCCAGAGGGTGAACATCAGTACCGTAGATGCGTATAGCATCAGTGCCAGAAACAACGCCCGCCAGCCCAGTGTTGTGATGATCAGACTGCCCACCAATGGAGCAACCAGCGTGGCAATCATAGTGATCAGGTGCATCAATGACAGAATGCGTGCAGCTTCATTGATGGGAAACAAATCCCGCACAATGGCGCGTCCCAGCACCGAAGCCGCAGCACCGCCCAGCGCCTGAATAAAGCGGGCCAGAACCAGCTGATCTGCATCTTTCACCAGCACACAGCCGAGACTGGCAATCACATAAACAACAATTCCACCCAGTAGCAGCCGGCGACGACCATATTTGTCGGACAGAGGGCCATAGAACAACATGCCGATAAACAGCCCGACCAGAAATGACGTAATCGTCAGCTGGGCATGGTTGGCACTACTGCCCAACTCTCCGGCAATCAGTGGCAGTCCGGGCAGGTACATATCAATGGAAAGTGGCCCGAATGCCTGCATCGCTGCCAGCAGGACAAGTAGTCGTTGTGGGTTAGGAATTGCAGTCATATTTTTATTATCAGGGCCCGCTCCATCAGGAAACGGGCCTTCACCTGTTAGAGACGGCTGGCGTTGGCTTTGAATTCCTGAACCACCGATGCCTGCGGTTCGGGAATTCCTGCACCGGTCTGCGGGGATACCGGGAATACCGCATTAATCTGCCCGGTACCGGAGCTACCAAAGTAAGGCGTAACAACCTCCGCCGGCTGATCATACTCAGACCAACCCAGCGCACCCAGCATCATGGCTGTGTCGTGCATAAAGCCTTCACCATGACCCTTGGCAGCATATTCCGGCAGCATTTCGCAGAAAGCCTTCCACTCACCACGGGTCCACATGCCGATCACTTCCTTGTCCAGGGTCTCAAGGAACGGACTCCAGATCTTGTTGATAAACTCGGGTGCCTGGCCATTCTGGGCAAAGCGGTGAGACAGGGAACCACTGGCAAGAAATGCGACAGTACCGTCATAGTGTTTTTCGATAGCTTCACGCATGGCCCAGCCCAGGCGGGCACTATCATTTAGATAATGAACGGTACACAGGGCAGAAACAGAGATGACTTTGAAGTGCCGGTCCTGATTCATATAACGCATGGGAACCAGTGTGCCGTATTCGGGATCCAGTGATGTGGCATCATGAGCCAGTACATCAACACCCTGAGCCTTGCACTCGTCGCTCAGAATACGCCCAAGCTCCGGGTTACCGTCGTATTCAAATGGCATATTGGCGATAAAATGCGGCAACTCATTACTGGTGTAGTTTCCCTCAAAATGAGGCGCACAGTTGATATGGTAACCGGCATTGACCAGCCAGTGTGTATCAAATACGACAATGGTATCAACACCCAGCTCACGACAGCGACGCCCAATTTCAACATGACCATCGATTGCCGCCTGACGGAACCCCTTCTGCGGGCCATCCATTTCAGACAGATACATGGACGGAACGTGTGTCACTTTGGCTACAAGTGCAAGTTTCCCCATGATTGTGACCTCTTATATTTCTGGTTATTGAAGGTTTTTATGGATAATTTTTTACGGGCTTTTTGCTTGAGCACCGATCTGTTGTATCCAGATCACATGCGGCAAAAACGACAGTCGAATTAAATCAGCCCGAATTATTGTTAACATGTTAAGTAATTAGCTCGCAATTTATTTAATACGCTAACTATTGTCAATGGACAAACCTGTCGTTTTTTTAGTGCATAAGTACCCGGCCGGGTACTTATGGTTCAATACTGCAGAGTTTATTCAAAACCTCATCCAGCGCTTTCATGTCCTTTGCAGACAATTTTCGGGTCATGGCCCTGTAGCGTTCTTCCAGTCTGGGGCTAACTTCATCGAACATTTTCTTGGCTTTAGGCGTCAGGCTGATAAGGATGCGTCGTTGATCTTCCGGAGACTTGCGCCGCCGAATATAGTCCTGTTGTTCCAGCCGGTTAAGAATGCCGGTCAGGCTCGGACTCAACAAAATGCAAAGATCGGCCAGCTGCTTGGACTCCAGCTCGTCATACTCATTGAGTGCCCGGATAATACGCCACTGCTGCTCCGTCAGCGGAATTTCCTGCAGCACCGGACGGAAAAATCCCATGGTGACTTCACGGGCTTTCAGGAGTTTGAGGGGGATAGAATCTTGAAATTTACGCATAGCATCCACTCATTCTGGCTTTTCTGGCAGGAGTCCTTACCTGCCCGGACAAGCGCGATCTTACACTATATGCTTCCAAAAGCACGGTCCAGCCAAGTGCTACAGAATTGTTTTTTGTTGTTTTCGATAATTTTGTGCGGTGATACCCGCATGCTTTTTAAAAAACCGCGAGAAATACGCCGGATCGGAAAAACCAAGTCCGTAGCCAATATCACTGGCTGACTGTTTGGTAAACGTCAGCATCCGTTTGGCTTCCTTGATCATGCGATCATGAATCAGTTTTTTCGGCGAACTGTTAGATATTTGCTGACACAACTGGTTCAGCCTGCTTTCAGACACGCCGAGCCGTTGAGTATAACGGGCCAGTTGCCAGTGCTGCTGATAGTGCTCTTCCACCAGGGTTGAAAAACGGTTAAACAGATGCAGGTCATCACTGTTGACACAGGTGCTTTCAGCCTTGCTATCAGACAGGCGAATAAGACAAAGCAGTACCATTCGCACCAGTGCTTCCACAGCAAGATCCTTGCCGGGTTCTGATCGTTTCCATTCATCACCCAGCAGCTGCAGCGTCCGGTTCAGCTGTATCCACTGTAACTGCTGATGATCATCCAGACTGGTATGGTCGATACAGATACCCATAGCCAGACGAGCACTGAAAAGCTGATCCTGACTCTCTTTCATCAACTGCCAGATAAACGACTGATGTATAGTCAGTACATGACCACGAGCATCATCATCGGTCAGAAATGAGTGAGGCACGGAGGCCGGAGTATAAAAGCAGGTCGGGCCGGTGGTGTGAAATACCTTGTCATCCATATGAAAATGAATGTCGCCCCGGTCGATAAAATGAATCTGGACATACTGAGCATGCCGATGAACCGGCATATCCCGGCCAAAAAACACTGCCAGATTACCGAACTCGGCATAGTGAATAGTGGCATCCAGATACCGCCGGTCATAGTCTTGACCCATGATAATATTCGGTATCCAGTCTGCTGTTGCCGTGAGCATAACATCACCCTGTTTTTCCCATGGGAGGTCCGGGCACAAAGAAGGTGCCAACACAAAACCTCCTCCCTGCCCGGACGTCCGCAATGAAAAATCAGTTTTTATCCAGATTATTTACCCAGTTGCGGGATACGATGGGTACCGTGGGCAATACAGACGTTTTTAGTCTCCATATAGAAGTCAAAGCTCCAGTCACCACCATCGCGACCAATACCGGACATCTTGATGCCACCGAACGGAGACGGCAGGTTGCGGTTATTCTCGGAGTTCACCCATAGCATGCCTGCTTCCACATATTTGGCCATTCGCATCGCTCGACCGGTATTCTCGGTCCAGATATAGCCGGACAAGCCGTACTGGGTGTCGTTTGCCAGAGCAACAGCTTCCTCTTCGGTATCAAACGAGATCGCGGTCAATACCGGCCCGAAGATCTCTTCCTGGGCAATACGCATACCATTGGTCGCATTGGTAAACAGGGTCGGCTCTACATAGTTACCGGCTGCAGCAAAGTCACCCTGCGGTTCAAGGATACGGTTACCGCCCACAGCAATAGTGGCACCATCTGCTTTGGCAATATCCATATAGCTCATCACCTTGTCGAAGTGACCGGTATGTACCAATGGGCCGACTTCGGTGGCAGGATCCAGCGGATGACCAACCTGCAGGTTGCGAACCCGCTGCTCCAGTGCTTCCATAAAGCGGTCACGAATACCGCTCTGAATCAGCAGACGACTGGAAGAGGTACAGCGCTGGCCGTTCAGGCTGTAAATCATGAATACCACGGCATCCAGCGCCCGCTCAAAGTCAGCATCATCAAATACAATAACCGGGTTCTTGCCACCCAGCTCAAAGTGCATCCGTTTCAGGGTATCTGCTCCCTGGCGCATAATATGGGAGCCGGTAGCCGACTCACCCACCAGCGCTACTGCCTTGATAGCCGGGTGCTCGGTCATTCGTTTGCCAACACTTTCACCAAAGCCGTTGACCATATTCCAGACACCCTTCGGCAATACTTCATCAGCGATCTCGGCCAGAATATAGGCACTTAGAGGTGTTAGCTCTGCAGGCTTGTGTACCACGGTACAGCCAGCAGCCAGTGCCGGAGCGATCTTCCAGGTCGAGAGCATGAATGGTGTATTCCACGGAGTGATAATACCCACCGGGCCAATCGCCTTGCGCACGGTATAGTTGATATGTTCCGGCTGATGCAGGGCCAGACCATTCTGGGCTTCCGGGGCTTTATCAGCAAAGAAGCGGAAATTGGCTGCGCCTCGCACCGCAGCCTGTTTCATGAAACGGATTGCCTGACCACAGTCCATCGATTCAACCAATGCGATCTCATCGGCCCGTTCCACCAGCTTGTCGGCAAACTTGTTCAACAGCCGTTTGCGTTCGGCACCCGGTGTAGCCGCCCACTCTTCAAATGCAGTCTCTGCGGCTTCACAGGCAGCATCCATATCAGCAACAGCGCCAGCGACTACTTTACCGATTGAAGTGTTATCAGTCGGGGTAACATTGTCGTACTGCTCATTACCGCTACCAAGGGTGAATTCACCGTTGATGTAGTGACCGGTAGTCGTGTTCTTGAAACGCTCCAGATACTGGACAGCGCGCTCCATATTAGTTGCCTGGGTATCACTCATGGCCGAGCTCCTGAATTATTTCTGTTGTTATTCCATGACGCACAGTGCCGCTTGAGGCTGAATCACTTTCCAGTCGCGACACAGCCACTGACTCAGTATCTGTCACCGTAATATTCCTGCTCGGAAACCATTCGGGTCTCCAGCGAGCAGATATTTTCAATACTGCAGACCACAGTATCCCCCGGCTGCATATCAACTACGCCATGCGGAGTACCCGTGGCGATGATATCACCCGGATTCAGGGTCATGATTTTGCTCAGGTATTCCACCAGAAACGGGATATCAAAAATCATGTCTTTGGTAGATCCGTCCTGGGTGACTTCGCCATTGACGGTTGTTGTCAGACGCAGGTTGCTGACATCTGCCACATCAGCAGCATCGACAATCCATGGTCCCATAGGCAGCAGTGAGTCGCGGCTTTTTACCCTCAGATTTGGGCGGTAATAGTTTTCCAGATAGTCACGAATGGCGAAATCGTTGCAGACGGTGTAGCCGGCCACATATTCCATAGCATCTTCACGCTTGATGTTCTTGCCGGTTTTGCCGATGACAGCCACCAGCTCGCATTCATAATGCTGAAACTCGATGCCATCCGGGCGGTAACTCACCTGCTTGTGGCCGGTCAGGGTATTGGCATGCTTGATAAAGACCAGCGGTTCCTTGGGCGGCTCAAAGGCAAGCTCGGTTGCGTGATCGGCATAATTCAGCCCCAGCGCAAAGATGGTGCCGGGCACTTTGACCGGGGGTAGCCAGGTAATCTGGTCAGACTCCAGTGATACGTCAACAACATCACCGGCGGACGTACGAATAATGTCGTTGGCATCAATAGTGATATCCAGCTCATTACCCTGAAAAACAATACGTGCGCGTCTCATGATTATGCTCCCCCCAGCGTGTTATTGAGCGTACCAACACCTTCGATAGCCGCTGCCACCTGGTCGCCTTTGGCTACCGGCACACGATCACCGGCAAAGCCGACAGCGATAATCTCTCCAGGCTGGAGTGTCATGATATGGCTAATGGTTTCGATCAGCTCGGCAACAGAGCGCTCCATATTGAGCAGAGGAAACTGGCTTTTTCTCTCGCCATTGACGGCAATCGTAACAACCAGTCCGTCCGGATCAGCAATCTGCTCTGCACTGATAATTTCCGGCCCTACGGGTGCAGAACCATCCAGGCACTTACCCTTGATATCCGGACGATAGTAGCTTTTTTCAGGTAACGAGAAATCGCTGACAATGGTGTAACCGCCAACATATTCCAGCGCCTGACTACGGTTGACGCGACAGGCTTCCTTACCGATAACGACACCCAGACTGGCGCCAACAACCATGCTTTCTACATCATTTCCGTCAAAGTCTTTGGCCCATTCGATTGCTGCACCTTCCACATTCCAGGTATTACGTGGCTTGTAGTAAAGCACCGGTTCCGTCGGCGGCTGTTTGTACGGGGCTTCATTAAAAGCACTGTCCATGGCATTCAGTTGCTCCCTGTCATTCAGGGCAACGCACACCAGCTTGCTGTTAACCAATGTCTTGTTATTCATATTGTCTTTCTTCTGAATATTTCTTCTGGATCAGTAACCGGCCTGTGGTGATTCATCAGCGGCAGGCTCCTTGCCACGAAACAGCTGTAACTGTTTCCGGACGCCCTGGGAAAGAATCATGGTATCCACCCCGGCCCCCACAAAATTGGCCCCGCTGTCGATATATTGCCCGGCTAGTGCCGGATCCAGACAAAGCAGGCCGGCATACTTGCCGGCAGCGCGGATCTTTTCCAGCCCAGCGGTAATAGCTTCAACCACAGCTGGATGACCCGCATCACCGATATACCCCATGGAAGCTGAGAGGTCGGAAGGCCCGATAAATACGCCGTCCACACCTTCAACAGCCAGAATTTCATCCAGGTTGTCCATAGCACTGGCGGTTTCTACCTGTATGATCAGGCAGATTTCGTCATTGGCTTGCGTCAGGTAACCAGGCACATTATTCCAGCGGGCAGCACGGGCCAGAGATGTACCCAGACCACGAATCCCCTGGGGCGGATAACGCACAGCCTGAACCAGTCCCCGGGCCTGTTCGGCATCTTCCACCATCGGTACCAGCAGGGTCTGGACACCGATATCCAGCAGTTGCTTGATCAGTGCGGTGTCTCCCTGAACCGGACGGACAATCGGCGCCACATCATAGGGAGCCATGGCCTGCAGATGAGCAAGGATGGTGCGCAGGTCAAACGGTGCGTGCTCACCGTCTATCAGCAGCCAGTCATAGCCGGCACCGGCAACAATTTCGGCCACACTGTTATCCGGCAATCCCAGCCACAGACCGAACTGTGGCTGACCACTGGTCATCTTCTGTTTAAAACGGTTTTGGGGCAGATCCATCATCAGCTCTCCGGCTATTATTCAAAGCGAAGGGCGATACCGCCGAGGGAACCAAAGTCAGCATGAACTGTGTCACCTGCCTTGACCGGCACCGGCCGGGTAAATGAACCTGACAGGATAATCTGGCCCGGCTCAAGCCCTACACCATGAGGGGCAAAGCGCTTGCAAACCCAGCTTATCCCCTTGGCCGGATGACCCAGCACACCGGAAGCGAGACCGGTCTCTTCAATCTGGCCATTCACGTACAACGCAGCACCGGCCCAGCGCAGATCCATCTCGGTAGGTTTGACCGGACGGCCACCCAGTACAATTCCGGCATTGGCAGCATTATCCGAGATGGTGTCATGGATCTTGCGGGTATAGCCGGTACTCGGATCGGTCCGCATGCAACGTGCTGCAATCAGCTCCAGCGACGGAATCACATAATCGGTGGCATTGTAGACATCAAAAATTGAGACATTTTCACCAAACAGCGGCTTGTTCAGAATAAACGCTAGCTCTACCTCAATCCGGGGATCCAGAAAATCAGAGGCTTTTATGGTGGCGCCATCCTCGAACAGCATGTCATCCAGCAGTACACCGTAGTCGGGTTCATCAATATTCACCGCCATCTGCATGGCACGGGAAGTGAGGCCAACCTTGTAACCAATGACTGAACGGCCGTTGGCAATCTTCTGATCCACCCAGGCCTTCTGGATGGCATAGGCGTCATCCATCGTCATTTCAGGATGCTCAAGGGTCAGAGCGGTAATCTGTTCGCGGGAGGTTTCCGCCTGATGCAACCGGTTGGCGGCAGCAGTAATCTGTTCCGGAGTTAACATGCTGGTGATGCTTCCTGTTGTTATTCGATGTTTCAGGTTCTGTTGAATCAGACCTGATCAGGCATCAGATTATTATTTTGCTTACCGGCATTTTATTTAACATATTAATTAAGTCAATAACCCTTATTTTAAAGCACATAAAGATACACCGGTTGACATAAGTTAATATGTTAAATAAATTGTCGGCAAATCCTGCTGATAAAAAATGAAGCAGGCAAAAATAACAACAAAGTGAGGGAGCAAACGATATGCCCCACTTCATCGTTGACTACTCAGGCAACTTACACGACAGGCTCGACTTTCAGCCGCTGTTCAAGCAATTGCATGAGTACGTTGTCAGTACCGGAGTTTTTCCTCTGGGAGGCGTTCGCAGCCGGGCGATCCGCTGTGATGATTTTCGGGTAGCCGATGGTCGCGAGGATTTCGCCTACATCAACCTCAGTATGAAAATCGGCCCGGGTCGGGATGACAGCCTGAAGCAGGAAGTGTCGGAAACCGTCTTTGCGATTTTCTGTGAGTGGATGAAACCGGTTACAGACACCGGTTATTGCCAGATCTCCTTTGAGTTGACCGAGCTCGACCCGGTTTTCAAGTTCAACAAGAACAACATTCATTCACTGTTTTCCGGTAACGGGTAAGCAGTGAGTGGCCTGTAAAGGGGTACCCCTCCTTCTACCGTTAAGGCCAAAAGCCCTCGTCATAACAATATTTACAATCGAGACCAAGAGCTGAACATGATAATAAAAAAGCTGTTTTCCAAAGCCAGAGCAGCCGCCATTGTTGCGGGACTGGCGCTATCCACCCTGTCTTCCGGAGCATTTGCAGAAACCGTACTGCGGGTTGGTACCTGGCTGCCGCCGACCAATCCGCAAAACAGTGTCGTCTGGCCAACCTGGGCCAAATGGGTTGAAGAAGCGACTGAAGGCCGGGTCAAAGTCAAAATCGTGGATGGTCTGGGCCACCCCAAGACCATGTTTCAACTGGTAGAAGACGGTGTAGTCAACGCGGCGTTCAGCTATCACGGCTATGTGCCGGGCCGCTTCAAGCTACCTGTTGCCGCTGAATTGCCCGGACTTGGAGTCAGTGCAGAAGCTGCATCCGTAGCGCTGTGGCAGGTTTACAAGAAGCACTTTGAGCAGGCAGACGAGTTTGCCGGACTGAAAGTTATCGGCATGTTTACCCATGGCCCTGGTTATCTCCACTCTGCTGATCCGATTACCTCATGGGATCAGATCAAGGGTAAAAAGATCCGCATTGGTGGCGGTGTCCAGACCGAGCTCGGTGAGCGCATGGAAATCACTGCCGTCGCGGCACCGGCTCCCAAAGTCTATGAAATGATGCAACAGGGCGTTATCGATGGTGTGTTTATGCCGATGGGAGAGCAGAAAGTTCTGCGCCTGAAGGAGGTCGCACCTAACGTCACCATGATTCCGGGCGGCATGTACCTGGGCAGTTTCTCCATGTTTATTGACCCCTACTTCCTGGAAGATCTTGATGCCCGTGATCGTGAAGCCATTCTCAGCGTTTCCGGCGAGAAGCTGTCTGCGCTCGCTGGCCGGGCCTGGGATGAGGGTGACAAGCAAGGGCGTGAAGCCGCAGTTGAAGCTGGCGTAAACCTGATTGAAATCGCAGAAACCGATGCCATGGCCCGTGAATTCCAGACAATGATCAAGGGCATGCAGGAAGACTGGATCGCCAGCGTTAAGGATCGTGGTGTTAACGCAGAGCTGGCTCTGGCTGACCTTCGCAGCATCGCGCAAGACTACGAAAAAACAAGCGCCGAAAATAACAAGCAGTAAAGGGAGTCATCATGTCGTTGAGTGCATGGGTTCGTGCGCACTACGACGAGGCAGGGCCGGTCCGATGGCTGGCCTTTGCGCTCGAAGTTGTGGCAGCTGTCGTACTTTTTCTTCTCATGGTCATGACCTGCATCGATGTTGGCGGGAGATACCTGTTCAACAACTCTGTTGACGGTGTCACCGAACTGACTGAGTTGGCGCTGGCCATCATGCTGTTTGCAGAAATGCCGGTGATGACCTGGCGCGGAGGTCATGTTGTTGTCGACATGCTCGACAAATACCTGGGCAGTGTCGTCATCAAGGTGTTGGGTCTGGTAGCCGCTTTCGCGATATCCACCTCGATGTATTTTCTGGGTGTGCGCATTTTCCAGCTGGCAGAACGCTCCCTGCGCCGCGGAGTCGTCACCGAATATCTGGAGCTGCCAACCGGATATATCGTGCAGTATATTGCGACCATGAGCTGGGTCACTGCTTTCGGCATGATCAGCTACGGCATCTACCGAATTATTACTTCCGGCGAATCCCGGAATACAGAACAATAAGGGGGATTGATTGATGTCCGTAGTACTTATTGGCTTTGCCATCCTCCTGTTTCTGATTATTGTCATTCGGGTGCCCATTGCCTTCGGCATGGGACTGGTCGGTTTCTTCGGCTTTGCTGTGCTGCAGGGGCTGACTTTTGACAACATGACGGACTTTCGCTGGACCGGCGTGCTGTCCATGGCTTCATACCGGGTTATCGATACCGTGCAGGAGTACAGCCTGTCGGTGATTCCCCTGTTTATCCTGATGGGTAACCTGGTAACCCGCTCGGGCCTTTCCCAGGAACTTTATCAGGCATCGTACGCCTTTCTTGGGCATCGTCGTGGCGGCTTGTCCATGGCAACAGTTGTCGCTTGTGGCGGTTTTTCGGCCATCTGTGGTTCCAGCCTGGCTACCTCTGCCACCATGGCCAGGGTTGCCATGCCGCCGATGCGCAAATTTGGTTATTCCGATGCCCTGGCTTCGGCCTCCATTGCCGCTGGCGGCACTCTGGGAATCCTGATTCCGCCCAGTGTTATTCTGGTCATTTACGGGTTGCTGACCGAAACCAGTATCCGTGAATTGTTCGCAGCCGGCTTTATTCCAGGCCTGCTTGGTATTCTGCTTTATCTGGTTGCTGTCCGTTATGTGGTGATGCGTAACCCTTCAGCTGGTCCTGCCGGTGAGAAGATGCCCTGGCCTGAACGTATTCAGGCGCTGAAAGGCGTTGGTGGTGTACTTTCACTGTTTGTACTGGTGATGGGCGGCATTTATCTGGGAGTATTCACTCCAACGGAAGCTGCCGGTATCGGTGCAGGTGGCGCTTTTGTGATCGCCCTTTACCGTCGTTCACTGTCACTCGGTACTTTGTTCGCCACTCTGATCGATACCCTGCGCACCTCTGCCATGCTGTTTGCGGTGGTAATCGGTGCATTGATCTTCTCCGACTTTATCAACCGGGCAGGTCTGCCGGAAGCTCTGCTGGAGTTTGTCAGCAACCTGGATGTACCTCCGATTGTGGTGATTCTGGCGATTCTCGGTATCTATGTTGTGCTGGGCATGGTGTTTGAAAGCTTGTCCATGCTGCTGTTAACCGTGCCGGTATTCTTCCCGCTGGTATCCAGCCTTGGCTTTGATCTGGTGTGGTTTGGTATCGTGGTGGTGGTTGTCACCGAGATCAGTCTGATAACACCACCGGTCGGAATGAACGTGTTTGTTCTGAGTGCAGTTTTGCGTGATGTGAATACCGGCACCATTTTCAAGGGGGTAACCCCTTTCTGGTGCGCCGATATCGTACGACTGCTGCTGATTGTTTTTATCGCCCAGATTTCCCTGTTTCTGCCGGAACTGCTTTATCGCTAATTAAACGTCAGAATAAATCTAAAACAACAATAAAAACCACAGGCAGTATCAGGCTGCCTGTGCAGAGTCAGGAACAGGCCAGGAGGGACAACCATGCTGACCGGAATGAAGAAAATTCTATACGCCTCTGATATGGAACCAGGATCACGCCCGGCCTTTCGTCAGGCGATGAGCCTTTGTGGACACTATCAATCGGAAATCACTTTTCTGCATGTGGTAGAACCACTACCGGCATCAGCCCAGAATCTGGTACGTAATATTATGGATCAGGATGAGCTGGAGCAACGGGAAAAGGATGGTATGGATTACCTCTGCAACAAGGTAACCAAACGTATCGACCGGTTTTGTGCCACAGAACTCGAAGAAAGTGACCATCTTTCCCAGGAAAATATCAAAACCCGGGTGGAGCGGGGACTGCCCTGGAAAGTCATTCTGAAGGTTGCGGAAGATATTGAGGCCGATGTGATTGTGATGGGTGCCCGTCATCACTCTGCGATGGAAAAGTTCTTTATGGGCTCTACTGCTAACAAGATACTTTACCGCAGCAAGATTCCGGTGATGATTGTGCCGCTGGAAGGGTAAACTGATCTAATTATATGTGCCCCCTGCCCTTGCAGGCAGGGGTGGCAGTTACTCTATACAATCAGGCATACATACCAGCACTGTACCCTGAAGCCCAAGCCCACTGAAAGTTGAATCCGCCGAGATGCCCGGTCACATCGACCACCTCACCAATAAAGTACAAGCCCTTCTGCAACCGGCTTTCCATGGTCTTGGATGAAAGCTGGCGAGTGCATACGCCACCCAGGGTGACTTCTGCTTTTTTATAGCCTTCGTCTCCAGCCGGCAGGATCTGGTCATTGGCAAGCTGTTCTGCAACCCGCTCCAGTACACCTTTGCGCCACTGGGCTATTGGTTTATCCGCCTGTTCAGCCAGTATCTGTTCTGTAAGCACTTTGGCTAAGCGGCGTGAGACATGTTCTGCCAGCAACGTAGCCAGTGTTACTCTCTGGCGCTCCTCACGTTGCTGCTCCAACCACTCCTGCGTATTAATATCCGGCAACCAGTTGATGCTGATTTTCTGGCCCGGCTGCCAATAGCTGGAAATCTGCAAAATAGCCGGGCCACTGAATCCCTTATGGGTAAACAGCAGGTTTTCCCGGAAAGACTGACCATTACAGGATGCTATTACCTCGGCACTAACACCGGAAAGTGGCTGGTAGTGGCTCAGTAATTCCGGCGCCAGCGTCAGAGGAACCAGCGCCGGACGGGTGCCAGTTACATCATGCCCGAACTGGCGGGCAATCTGGTAACCCAGATCAGAAACACCCATAGTAGGAAAAGACAGGCCTCCTGTAGCCAGCACAACAGACTCTGCTTCCACCCAGCCACCATCAGTCATAACAGCAAAGGATTCCTCTGGTGTCTGCTCCACCCCGGTAATCGTACTGCGAGAGCGAATTTCAACCCCGCTTTCCTGGCATTCATCCAGTAGCAGATTGAGGATATCCTGCGAGCTGTTATCGCAGAACAGCTGACCCAGCGTTTTCTCATGCCAAGGAATATTGTACTTATCAACCAGTGCCTGAAAGTCCCACTGGGTATAGCGAGCCAGTGCTGATTTGGCAAAATGGGTATTCTCCGAGAGATAGTTCTCGGCCGAGGTATACATATTGGTAAAGTTACAGCGCCCGCCTCCGGAGAGCAGGATTTTACGCCCCGGACGCTTGCCCTGATCCAGTACCACGACCTTTCTGCCCCGCTGCCCAGCCGTAATGGCACACATCAACCCGGCTGCTCCGGCTCCAATTATTGCCACATCGTAACGGTCGGGACTTGCCATGGTGATTACTTTTCCGGTAGATAAAAGCGCAGCACTATAAAGTTTGTCACCCCCGGTTTCCAATAAGTAACTTTCACTGTGCATTTTCCCGCACAGACCTGTATAAGAAGAACTAATGTTCCAAAATGATAACCGTTCGTCTCCTAACTTCAGCACCTTGTCTAACAGAACTGCATAAAGCCTCGAAAAGCGAATCACCTTATTTTTTTTTGATTAGACTGGTAGCGCTCCCGTAGCGGTTAAGCATTTTGGCTCTTTTTTGCGAGACTTCTTCCTCATTATGTCAATAAGAATGCGGTTATGATGAATAAGGTAACAACCAAGACCCGTAGAAAGCCTGCTCTGGAAACATTGTTGAATTCAGCTGTTACGTTATTGGCTGAGAACCCCGGAGCCACCCTGAGTCAAATTGCCTCCAATGCCGGTATTGGACGCGCAACTCTCCATCGCCACTTCCAGGATCGAGAAGAGCTGATTGCCGAACTGGTTCGACGCTCCCTCACGACTTCCCGAGATGTAGGCAAACCTATTTTGGAGTCAGACAAACCTTCTTTGGAAAAGCTGAAAGAACTGGTCCAGGTCATGATTCCTCTCGGAGACTCTTATCACTTCCTGATGTACGAATGGAAAGCGATGCAGCTCCCTGATATTTCCGATATGTATCAGCAGCAGATGGATGCTCTTACAGAACTCATTGAAACAATTAAAGAAGAAGGTCACCTTAACCCTGAGCTGCCTGTGAGCTGGGTTGTCGCAGTAATCGACACGATGATCTATACCGCCTGGAAAACTGTAAGCGATGGCTTTATTGCTCGGAATGACGCCTCAGAGCTTGTTATAAACACTTTGAATAATGGTGTGCTTACAACAAACTGAAACAACAGAATTAATCCCTCAGTACTTGTTGCAATGGGGGATTTTTTTGTTTTATTAGTGATCTGGTTGGCATTCAGCAATTTTTCGCAAATACTGTAACCTCTGTACAGCAGCAGTTGTAAAGATAGGCGGGTATCCACACCTTGCCAGCATGGTTATCATCTTCTTTACGGTATCCATATTACGTGCCGTTTCAATCAATGAAAGCGCATCTTCAACTTCCCCATCTTCAAGTAATTTTTTAAGAATATGAAGTCGGGGAGTAACATACGGTGGTAGTTGTTGGCTCGCCGACCAACCTGTAACTGTTCTCTGCTTTTGCGCCAAAAGTGATAATTGAGCTTCCTCACGCTCCGAAACAAGCCTGGCAACTTCAGCCTCGTCCGCAAATCCATCTTTAGAAGTTGCTGCCCGCTCAATTTTCCCATCCAGGCTGGAAATGTATTTCAATGTAGACTCCTGACCACTTTTATTCATAATATTTGCAGAGGAGCTAACCTGAACATTAACTCTATTTTCCGCCTCTCTCACAATAGAGTCGAATTGGTCAACGTCTTCTACTCTAATTTTAGATTTCAAGAACTCAACTAAACATTCATATGAAACCTTACGTTTTTTTTCATCAGCCCATGTAGTCAGATCAGTAACATATTGAATAAAAAGAAACTCTTGAACCTCATCATATTTTTTAGCTGCAAAAAGTTCCAATACCTCATCCAATTCATTTTGAGCCAAAATATCTCGATCATCACAATATGTTTCTCTAACTGCAGAGGCGAAAGTAACTTTCCTTCGACTTTTGCGTGTCTTTTTAGAAACTTTCTTTTTATCTTTTTCGCCATATTTTTCAACATAGTCTCTAAGTTCTTCTTCCATAATAGTCAAAGGAATACATGAAGATTCTGATACCTCTTTTTCATGGCTTTCATGACAGGTTACTTCTAATGAGCGAGGTGCATGACCTGTTGTACAATCAAAATCCAACACAGGAGCATGGCTGATAGCTTCATAAGTTAAAATAAAACTCTTTGCCATTAGCCTGTCCAATAAGCATCTTCGTGCCGGGTCAGCTATCGTATCCAGCATAGCTAATGAGGTAATACCTGATGATTCGATCATCGAAGCCTGAGATAAAATCCATAACAAACGACTTTCAACATTAAACCCAGAAATAACACTCAGGCCTTCAATTATCACAGACTTACTTAAAGGCTCAGCCTCTTGTTTTTGTAACGGGTTTTCATGCAACCAGCCACATAATCGCCTTACCGGAACCAGAGTCACCTTTATTACTTCATGGTAGATTTTATTTTCTGGCCCCAGAGGATTCAGATCTTGCTCCAGTATAATTTTGCTTTCTATTTCTTCAGCAGTAAATTTCAAGGGAAAACTATAAGTCGGATCTACAGAGCAAACACCATCCCAGAAAAACACCCCTCTGCACGTTTCATCCCCCATCAAATATACTGTATGCCCATCATACGTAATAGTTCTGTTTAGATTGGTCAGGTCAGGAAACCCATAGCAAATTTTTAATTCCTCCATAATTTCTCTGGCTACCACATTCACATGATATTCGCCATCATGCTTCAAATCTCCTCCTGGTAAGCGCCATAACTGTCGATACTGATCGTATACCATGACAACAAACAATTGTCTTTCATCATCAGCTGGATTAAATCGAGTTGTAAGCATCATGACTGACGCACTACCTGGTGCGGCTTTTACTTCAGCAAAAAAAAACAAAAGGACAACAACCCAGCCTGATAAAACTGACTGAAAAATAAATTTGAGGAAAAAAGAGAAGACGGCCTTTAAATTATAAAACATTTGAATGACCTGATTCCGGTTATCTAATATTCATTCAAAGGAACATACATTGGAAAATTACATGACTAAACAATCGTAGCACTACTAAAGAAAAACAAAAGCCAAGTTCACAACACCTTCAACGAAGGTAAATTTAAAAATTATTTTTTGACTAACTAGCGACCTATACAAAAAACAATACTTTTACGCTCGGAAGTATTGAAATAAAAAGTTATTCATCAAGAAAGCATCAAAAATTGAAGTACGATGAAGCTAAGCCCTCCAGAGAAAACTAAAGAGGGCTCATAACTTATTATCAATGGCTACCGCAACCACAACCACCAATAAACAGACCTTGTTCACCCTGCTGCAGTTTACCCTTACCCAGGAACAGCTCCACCAGCTCTTCACCAGTCATGCCCTGAGCCGAACAGGTATGAAATTCAGCACCTTCACCGAAACGGTTGTTCATTTCCTGCAGCAGCATTTCGCGGGACAGTGCCTGTTCTGCTTCGCGAACAATTTCCAGTACCTTGCGGCCGTGATTAGAGCGAGACATAAAACCCCCGATCCTTTCTGAATATAAAACCAGCACCTTACTCCAGAGCGGCAAGCCCTGTCATCCGTAATCATACAGCCACCACGGACTGCTAAAGTTACAATGTAAAGTGGGTTGAAAGGGTAATTCCCGGCCCCATAATAAAGACTTGATATCTGCTCCCAACTGAAGGGTCCTATTACAACAATGAAACGTATTCTCCTGTTTATTGCTACCAACCTGGCTATTGTGCTGATGCTCAGTATTGTGCTCAGCATCATATACAGTGTGCTGGGTATCAACCGGGGCAGCATGGCCGGCCTGCTGGTACTGGCCGCAGTATTAGGCTTTGGCGGCTCTTTTATCTCCCTTGCCATGTCCAAGTGGATTGCCAAGCGCTCGACCGGTGCTGAAATCATCGAGCAACCCCGCACCCGTAACGAACAGTGGCTGCTGGAAACCGTAAGCCGCCAGGCCCGTGATGCCGGTATCGGTATGCCAGAAGTCGCAATCTATCCGTCTCCGGATATCAACGCCTTTGCCACCGGTATGAGTCGTAACAATGCGCTGGTTGCTGTCAGCACCGGCCTGCTGGAAAACATGACCCAGGATGAAGCCGAAGCGGTACTGGGCCATGAAATCAGTCACGTGGCCAATGGTGATATGATCACCCTGGCGCTGGTACAGGGTGTGGTGAATACCTTTGTAATATTCATTGCCAGAATTGTTGCCAACATTATCGACAACTTTATTCGCGGCGATGACGAAGAAGGCGGTCTGGGCATGTTCGGCTACATGGCTACCGTCTTTGTTCTGGAAATGATCTTCGGCCTGCTGGCCAGCATCATCGTGATGTGGTTCTCACGCCTGCGTGAATTCCGGGCCGATGAAGGTGGTGCAAAGCTGGCTGGCCGTCACAAGATGATTGCCGCCCTGCGCCGTCTGCAGCAAAGCTACGAGCCTCAGCTTGAAGGTCAACTGGTTGCCTTTGGTATCAATGGCAAACGCAGCATGTCCGATCTGTTTATGAGCCACCCGTCGCTGGAAAAACGTATTGCAGCGCTGGAAGCCGGCCGTTAAACCTACAAGCTGATCAAACGTCATACGTATGATACAAAAAGCCCCGCATAGAGCGGGGCTTTTTGTATATTAGAGACTAAACCGTCTGTACCGGATACATGACGGCATCCCTGTAACCCACCACAACCTGGCTGAAACCTGTCAGTTCCTTGTTCAGCTCTATATCACCGGTATCCACCAGCAGTGGACGCTGATCCAGCTCTTTCAGTTTGGTACGCGTTGCCGCCACAATAATATTCTCTATCCCAACCTGACGGATAACGTCCGGAGAAAACTGATGGTTGCCACGCCCGAAAACATGTCCCTGTCCGCCAATGGCAGTGACAATAATTTTTGCCTGCTTGTTTGCAATAACCTCCAGCAATTGGTCAGCAGTGGCATCCTGCAGAACCAGTGAGCGGTTACACACCACATCAACACCGAGCAGCGAGTTTTCCAACCCCAGCCAGTCCATCAGTCCGGCAGTAGTAGAGCCTGGACCGACCAGGTAATAGATATCGTCTTCCAGAACCTCTTCCAGTCCTTCGGCAATATCCTGTACAACAAGCGCTTCCACTTCCCTGCCCGCCTGTTTTACATGCTGCATAAAACGGCCTTCTTCCGGCACCAGCACATCACCGTAATAACGTGCACTGACCCGGCCCTGACGGAATGCATTTTCGTCAATATCCCTGACTTCCTGTTCACGAATATTCACCAGTTCTCCGGTTATCAGCATACGCACTACTTCACCGGCCGCCCGCGGTGTAATGGCATAACACCCCGAGTGGATTTTTACTCCCGCCGGAACGCCCAGTACCGGTTGTTTGTCACTGACGGTATTACAGATATTACGCGCGGTGCCATCGCCACCGGCAAACAGAATCAAATCCACACCAGCCGCTTCAAGCGCTTTTGCAGCCCGTTCGGTATCCTCTGCAGTACTCACTTCTGCTTCAGGGTAACCACACACTTCAGGTTGATAACCAAGCGAACTCAGTAGTGCTTCACCCATATCACGACCCCAGGTCAAAACAGAAACCTGACTCTGTAACGGAGCCAGCACTTCCAGCGCCTGCTGCATTTTCTTACTGGCAGCAGGTTTGGCTCCCCGGGATAGCGCCTCCTGCACAATCTCTTCACCATCACTGCCTTTCAGAGCCACAGCCCCGCCTATTCCCGCCCATGGATTAATGATTACGCCGAGTCTGAACATTTTTTACTTCCTGCTCTTTTTGCAACCGACTACTGCCGACCCTGTAGAATCGCATGATAATAATTCACGTTAACGCTATTCACGACCCGTCACCGGTGTAACAGCCCGATAACATTTGTCACAAAATATCCCCATAACATGCATGAATATGTCTTGCAGCTCAGCCAGAGGATCCGATAACGTAGAAACTACAAGACAGAGTAATTGCATTCACAACGTCATCACTCTGTCATGTACTCCCCCTAACTTGAAGTAGTGACACAGCAGTTTGGCAGGAGACAACAGGAGAAACTCTCATGCAGGCACAACCCAAAAAGCAGACACAGGACACATCACTGGACCTGTTCAATGGTGGCTCCATCATCCTTGAAGATGGTACAGAGTGCCCGATGACAGAGGCTATGGTTCAGCAGGGACTGCATCGCCGTTCACATTTTAATTTTTATCCGCCGGCCAATATCATCCGTAATCACACCGGCAAGGCAGACTAAGACTTGTGCAACACTCTGAATCCGGTCCGGAAGCCTGAATAAGGCAAATCAGAAAACTTCCGGGCCTTTATTGCATCATCAAGTTTTATTTCATAGCAAAACCCAGTGCCTTCAACCTGCCAACCACATCATTCTGACAACGGTTGGAATTGACTTTCAATGTTCCGAACTCACGTCTTTCCGGGTACTCCCGTCGCAGCTGGTCGAAATAGATTGCCTGTTCTTCTCTCCCCAGTCTAATTCCCCTGCGCAGCGCCATATCATCCCGACGAACATCATATACCGCCCGGATTGCTGTAGAAGCTGCTTTTTCTGCCGTTGCATTACAGGAAAAGCCAATGGTACTGAGCTCCGGAATCGGTCGGACATTACCCAGTTTCACCCTGAGTGGCAGCCCGAAATGGCGACAGACAGCCTGATAAATTGCTTCGGTGCCAGCCAGTTTGCCATCAAGACTGTAGCCGGCAATATGCGGAGTACCAATGGCCACCATTTGTAAAAGCTCGGGATCAACAACCGGCTCGTCTTCCCAGACATCCAGCACAGCGGTTAAATCCGTTCGTTTCAGCAAGCAGGCTTTCAGGGCGCGGTTATCCACAACCGGCCCCCGGGCGGTATTGATCAGGATGGTATCCGGCTTCAGCATTTCCAGTCGGGCCGCATTGATCATATGTCGGGTCGGATAATCACCCTCGGTGGTCAGCGGCACATGCAGGGAAATAATATCGCTGCGCTGTAACAGCTCATCCAGAGAGCACCAGTTAACATCATCTTCATCTTCCGCCTGTGCCTGCACAAAAGGATCACAAACCAGACACTCCACTCCGAGCCGGGTCAGGGTCTCCAGCAGCCGGGATCCGACTTCCCCCTTGCCGATAATACCCACCGTTTTGTTTTCCAGCCTGAACTGAAGCTGCTGCTGTAAAATATCCAGCGAGCTGAGAACATATTCAGTCACTGAACGGGCGTTACAGCCGGGGGCGGCAGAAAAGCCGATGACCTGCTGCTTCAGCCAGTCAGTATCCACGTGGTCGGTACCACTGGTCGCGGTAGCCACAAAACGGACGTTGGAGCCGGACAGTAATTCCCGGTTAACCTTGGTTACCGAGCGCACCAGCAGCACATCAGCATCGGCAATATCCGCAGCGGTCATACTGCGCCCGGGCAGTGGTACCAGATCGCCCATCTCACCGAAGAAGGCGGTGAGTAACGGAATATTTTCATCAGCGACAATTTTCATTACTTGATCCGGATTAACTTTCAATGGACATGCCTGCAAATTCACATGTCGGCATTTAACATGCCTGTTGCCCTGACTGGGCCGGCGGTTCTAATATTCCCCTCCAATAGCAACAGAGGTCAACCAACGTACCCGATATGTTATATTTTCTGGCCATTTTACTGCCGCCGCTGGCCGTATTGTTCTGCGGCAAGCCGGTTCAAGCCATTCTCAACCTGATTCTGTGGCTGCTGGGTATCGTTCCCGGCGTTATTCATGCCCTGTTTGTAGTCAACAGTCATCTGGCTGACAAGCGCAACCGGAAATTGATGGAGTGTATTCGCCAGGCGGATAAAGACAAATAATCAATGGACTACTCAGACTCTGATTTTCTGGCCAGTGATCTGGTCAAGCTGTTTAACCAGTGCTTTGAAATATCTGAAAATACCCTACTGGTAGGCAATGGCGAAGAGCCACTGTATCAGCCTGCCAGCGAGCACAGCACGCATCACCAGATTGTGTTTACACTGGACTATTTTGCCAGCGGACTGCATGAAATTGCGCACTGGTGTATCGCCGGCTCCGAACGGCGCAAACTGGTCGATTACGGCTACTGGTATGAGCCTGATGGTCGCAGTGCTCGTCAACAGGCCAGTTTTGAGATTGTCGAAGCCAAACCCCAGGCGCTGGAGTGGATTCTGGCTCACTGCTGTGGCTATCCATTCCGTGTCAGTGCTGACAATCTCAATGGTCCAGCACCGGACCTGACCGGCTTTAGACAGAATATTTTTCTGGAAACCCAGCGCTGGCTTGAAAAGGGGTTACCGGCCCGAGCAGAAAAGCTGTGTCGTGTGCTTTGTGACTTTTATCGTCAGCCCTATCCGGTTGCGCACAACTTCAATCTCAAAGCACTTCGTTGATTTACGGAGTCCAATCGGATTCCGTTTCTGTTATCCTCATCCATGACCAGTCCATTGCCGTTTAATTCGACTTTAACAAATCAGCGGCAGTCACCTGATTCATAAATCGTAACCAGCCATGCCTTGTTTTCGAAGGCATGGCTCATTGTGCTCAATCCAGTTATACCAGGGATAAAACAAACCATGAGGAGTGATTTGACCTTTTTCTCCCGCAGCCGGAGAGAAATTAGAGAACTGCTGTACCTTGCGGGCCCGATTATTATTGCCCAGCTTTCAACCCATGCGGTTGGATTTGTCGATGCCGCCATGGCCGGTCGCTACAGTGCTGCCGATCTGGCCGCGATTGCCATTGGTTCCGGTGTATGGGGTCCACTGCTGCTGTTGATTCGCGGCATCATGCTGGCTATTACCCCATCTGTCGCACATCTTTACGGTGCCCAGCGTTATACCGAGATTGGTCCACTGGTACGCCAGGGATTATGGCTTGCCCTGCTGGTAAGCCTGATTGGTATTCTGCTGCTGGGACAAGCCGATAGTGTTCTGACCTGGATGGATGTGTCACCTGAGCTGATTCCATTAACCAGTGATTATCTGGATGCTATTGCCTGGGGTATTCCGGCACTGGCGTTGACCCAGGTTCTGATCAGTTATAACGACGCTATTGGTAAAACCAAACCGACCATGCTGATCAGTATTGCCGGCCTGCTGCTGAATATTCCGGCCAACTATATCTTTATTTACGGCAAGTTTGGCTTCCCGGCAATGGGTGGTGTGGGTTGCGGTTGGTCCAGTGCCGTTGTGTTCTGGTTTATGTTCCTGCTGATGCTGCTGTGGACCGTACACGGGAGAATTCATCAGCCTATGAAACTGTATGAACGGTTTGAAATGCCGCAGCTGGATGCGTTCCGAAGCCTGACCAAACTGGGATTACCGATTGGCCTGACGTTGTTTGTCGAGAGCAGTATTTTCTGCGTGATCTCACTGCTGATAGGCAAGCTCGGAGCTCAGACGGTGGCCGGTCACCAGATCACCCTGAACTTTTCCGGTATGAGTTTTATGATACCGCTGAGCATTTCCATGGCCGTAACGGTTCGGGTAGGTCAGGCATTGGGGGCTGGAGATTCGCAGCAAGCTCGCTTTGCCTCTGGTTGTGGTGTGGCAACAGCAGTAGCGGCTTCAGTGCTGGCAGCCATTCTGATGGTTACAGCGCCTGAGTTCATCGCCCGGATTTACAGCAATGATCCGGAAGTTATCAGCCTGGCCGCCAGCCTGATGCTGTTTGCGGCCATGTTCCAGATTTCCGATGGTCTGCAGGGTTCAGCCGCCGGTGCATTACGGGGATATAAGGATACCCGCTGGCCGATGATTCTGGTGGTGATTTCTTACTGGGTAGTCGGATTGCCTATCGGCTATATACTGGGGCTGGGAACCGAAACCATTACCCCTCAGGGTCCGGCCGGGTTCTGGATTGGTCTGGTGGCAGGATTAACTTGTGCTGCAGCACTGCTGGGTACTCGACTGATTGTCGTCAGTAGAAAAGCGATGAGTCCGAAGGCTTCACTGCAGGAAGTGCCTCGTACGGTCTAAACAGGGAAGGAAAAAGCCCTGCCAGTCTCAGTGTTTACGACATAGGACTGGCAGGGTTTCAGGCATCAGCACTGATAAGCTTCAAGCTCAACAGAGCTGATGGTAGCCAACGCATTGCTGGTGCTGTTTACAAAGCTGACGTGACCGTTGCTACCTTCAACAAGGACTGCCCGGACAATCTGATCAAATCCGATGCCTTCACGCATCATCGCATTCAATGCCATCTGCATCGGCGGCAGGCTGGGGTTGTAGGCAGCATTGCCGGCATAACGTCCGACAAATACATCACCCTCTTTGGTTTCCAGTGCGATGGCAGCCGGAGTATTACTGTAGGGTGCATAGGAGAGGTTGGCTTCTTTCAATGCACGCTGAACCAGCGCATCATCACTCTCCAGCGTCATGCCGTAATCCTTACCATCCAGCAGACCTTCTTCAATCCCCAGATCAGCAGGGCCAAAGGCGAACGGCAGGAAGTGGTTCAGGGTTTTTTCCGGAATATTGGGCAGGCGAATCAACAGATTTTCATTGTTGTTCATTTCAGTCATGAACTGGCGGCAATGACCACAGGGCGGCGCATTGACGGTCATACCCACCAGCTTGCGTTCTCCGGCCAGCCAGGCGTGGCTGATAGCAGACTGTTCAGCATGAACAGAGTGGAACAGCGCTTCGCCGCTCAGTTCCATATTAGCGCCCATATAGATATCACCGGATTCGCCATGGGCCAGACAGCCAACATAGAAATTTGAAATCGGGACATAGGCTAAAGCAGCCGCGATCGGCAGCAAGGCAAGAAACAGTTCGGAACCATTCAGTCCGGACTTTTCACTCAGTTCCTCAATCTGACCTGCTGTCAGATGCCCGGCAAAACGGGGGGTCAGCATCGGCGCAACAGCGTCCGCCAGTGCTTCGGGCATTTGAGATAATGCGTTGGTAAAACGGGGGTTCATCCTCAATCCTCAACGACCATTAACCAGAAAACACTGCCAGTCAGTTTAACCGGCTCTGGGGCGTTTAATTGAAAAACCACCGGGGAAGAGGGAGGACCGGAATAAAAATACTGACGGGCAGTATTCCTAGCGTTCAGCTTATTGAAGTCCTGCACAATAAGTAATGACACAAGTCATATCTCACGAGGATAGCCAAGGGGATAGTTGGGGAGATAACCCAGACCAGCCCGACCTAACACTCTTTACCTCATGGCCGATAGGAATCTCATGGGGCAGCGGGCTGTCGCTCCTGTTTTTTCAACAGGGATGTGAATGGCAGGGAGAAAGGCATGGGGCAAGGCACCAACGACTCAGGGAAGGATAACAGCAACAACAATGTTGTTGATATGTTTACCCGCAAGCCGATGGCTGCTGACGAACCCCAGAAAATAGTCCGGCTGGCACCCGAGCTGGACGGCCTCGAAATGCTCTATTCCAATGATGCCAATCCGGGCAAGCTGTTCAGTATGAAGATCCTGTGCTGGGCCATGTACCGGGACGGCTCCATTGACGCCATGGTGCCCTGGCTGAACGAGATTGTGCCCTGCCAGAAGTTGCAGGATCCATTGAATGGTCACTGGGAAGGTTTTTTTGATCCCTACAACGATCATGCTTTTTTTGAAGCGCCACTGCACAAGGTGGTAGAGCTTGAAAGCTCGGCTTCATATTTCAAGCATGATTCAACTGATCCTGCAGATATTGTGCAGGAAATTCCCGATCCAATAGGTACTCACGCCATTCTGACCAGCGATCACTTTCGCAGTATCACCCTGATTCATGTTACCAGCTGGCAACTCAGGGCTAACGGTGACCTGCTGGCCATGCTGGCCGATGAAAAGAAAGTGGAAAACACTCCGGTACTGATGGGCGATGCCTCATTATTTGCTGCCCAGAGACACCCAGACTTCAAGTACTTCTTCCACCATGTGATCGCCAACAAGATCAAGCATGGGGATGCAAATACCATCGAAGCATTCAGCAAGTTGCTTGATAACTAACAAATACCTGCCTTTCCCTACCCCACACTCATCAATTCAACTTATTCCATATACAAAAGCCGGTCTTAACCGGCTTTGCGAATGTAATAAAAATATTTGTCTTCCCGCGCTTCATTCTTCAACAGTTCATGTTCCAGAAAATTACAGAACTTGGGAATATCCCGCTGAGTGGAAGGATCGGTGGCAATAATTTCAAGCACTTCTCCGGCCGCCATATCGCGCACTTTATTATGAAGCAGCATCACCGGCTCAGGGCAACAGAGTCCGGTAGTATCCAGCTGATGATCGACGTTGAAATCCATTGAAGCACCTGCAATAAAATCAGCGCTAAATCTACCACCCGATCCGCCGCTATACCAGATAGGAAGTTACTGACAAGCCGTTGATGATAACCATTACAAATATCAGGGAAGAAACCGTGATCAAGGTAATTATCAAACGTTCCGTTGCCAGTGGGCTGGAAACACATTTTGATGCAGCCATCCAGCGCACACTGCATGAAGTGAATGAGGTTGAAGGTTATATTTCCGGAATTACGCTGCAACAGGTCAACCATCCCCGCAACCGGCTTGTGATTACAACATGGGAGAGTGAAGCCGACTGGAAAGCCTGGCAACACTCTGCAGCCCGGCAGCGACTGATCAGTACTATTAACCCAATGCTGGAAGAGCAGGAAAGCATTCAGGTTTACAGCATTTACAGCACCTGACCCAGCATTAGAAGATAAGTTCTTCTTAGAGCCTGTTCATAATCTTTCGCGGATAGCGAGAATGTTGAGAAAAGTCCCAGATTCTTCGATTTTTCGAGGCGCATAGTGGTTCTATGTAACGAGGAAAAGCGGAGAATCTGGGATTTTTATCGGCATTTGTAGCCCGCGATAAGATTGTGAACAGGCTCTTACAGTTGCTACTGGTTACCGGATTTATGCAATCCCAGATAGCGACTGTAAGTTCTCCCCATTGGATTCCCCCTCTGATAACCATCGACCTTACCACTAACAAGCCTGACATTTTTGGGGTGCACCACCGGAATCACCGGAACATCCTGAATCAGATTCTCTTCTGCCTGTGCCAGCAGGGACATACGCTGTACCGTATTGAACTCTCCACGAGACCGCTCCAGCAAATCATCAAAAACAGCACTTCGATAGAAACTGCGGTTATTCACTGAACTGCTATGCCATATATTCAGTAACGAAGCCGGATCGTTGTATGGCCCCCCCCAGCTCATCACGACCACATCGTAATCCCCGGCATTGAGCCTTTCGTAAAACACCTTGCGCTCATAGCCTTCCAGTTGTACCCGTATACCCAGATGACGCTGCCAGTTTTCCTGCGTCATCAAGGCCAGCCTTTTATCATTCTGGGCACTGTTACTGTATAGAATTCTCAGACTGGAAAGTCGACATTCAGGCTTTACCCTTTTGACTCGCTCCTGAACCGAAAGCCGGTAGAGATCAGGCAGTTGTGGTGAAAAGCCTTCATAGTGAGGCGGTGCTACCTGCCACGCAGGCTCGGACAGGCCGAGTATTCGGCTTTGTGCTATCGCTGCCCTGTCGACAGCCAGCGCAAGCGCTTGGCGATCTTGAGTTCTGCAGATTCTATTGATGTTAATAAATAACAGATAGACGCCCATGCCGGGTGAAGCATGCAGCGATTCAGGTTGATTTTTAAGCACCCAGTCCTGTTGCTCCCGGGTGATATTGCCACTCAAATGCACTTCACCGCTTCGAAATCGGGCCAGAGGATCACCACCCAACGCATAAGCAACTGAGTCCAGTCGTACTGTTTCATAATCCCGGTAATGGGGATTACGCTTGAGAACAATGCTTTCATTCACCCGCCACTGCTCAAGCCTGAACGCTCCATTGCCCACCATATTCTCTGGCAGAATCCAGCGACTCCCCTTTTCGGATATGACATGCTCGGGCACAGGTAAAAAACCATAAAAGGCCAGCAGCTCCAGAAAGTAAGCAACCGGATGCTCTAAGCTGATCTCAAGCTGACTATCATCAACTGCACGAACACCCAGCGCCTCAACCGGTTTTTCTCCCCGAATAACAGCACTGGCATTGGTTACATCCAGAGTTTCAAGAAACCAGGCATAGGCCGCTGCAGTTTTCGGGTCGGCCAACCGCCTGAAACTGTATTCAAAGTCTTTTGCTGTCAGTGGCCGGCCATCAGACCATTTCAGCCCGGGCTGTAAATGAAAGCGCCAGCGCCTGCCGTCTTCACTGACCTCCCAGGATGTGGCCTGTGCCGGTATCAGTTTGCCTTCATTACTGTAGGTCACGAGACCTTCAAACAGGTCGTACCCTACCCAGCCTTCATACCCCATTTCCATCAGTTGGGGATCAAGTGTTTCAGGCACGCCGTCCAGGGTACGTACCAGAGTATTCATTGATAAACGTTCAGTCCCCCAACCGCTCTGTGGAATGAACAAAAATGCCATCAACAAGAGAGAAACCAGGATACAAAGCAATCGTATATTTATGCGGCAATACATAACTTTACTCTGACTTGCGCTGGTACAAGAGAATATCTTCGACTTTTACATAGACACTTAACAAGCCGACTGTTTGTGTCGACTTCTAAGAGTACAATCAATTCGCACACTGACCATTCAAACACAGAGCCAGTAGCGAGACCTGTACTATCAGGGCCTGTGCTATCGGGACCTGTGCATCGGAATATTGTTTTAGCAGCCATGAACGAAGAGTCAGAAGAGTATGGATATTTTAGCGCTGTTAACAAAAATGAAGGGGCGGACACTGGGATTCGCTGAGTTTGAGCAACTCAAACAGGCCTTTACCAAACAGGATGAACACATCACCCGGCTGGAGGAGAACAACGCTCAGTTGCAAAGGCAGCTGGAAAGCTGTTCATCCGAGCTGCAGAAAATCAAGTCCGGCAAAATCATTATGCATGGATTGTTACCGGAACCGGCTATGCAGGCAGCCTCACCGGTTCCTCCGGAGCCTCTCTCCCGGATTGCAGCCAATGTGTTTGTCCGGATTATTGAAAAAGATCGCGACTACTTTTATAAAACGTCCGTTATCAAAATGATGAAACTGGGGACGCTGAAAACCGAGGCCGCACTGGATGAGCTGGAAGATCACGGTCTGATCAAGTCTCACTCGATTAACAGTACCTATGGCATGTACTACCGGCTGACACCCAAAGCCAAACGCACCCTGATTAAAGAGAGACCCCAATAACATCAGCACAACCCTGGAATTGACCCTGCAACATTATGTTGCCCCGCCCCAGAGCTCATAACCTGTTATCGCTTCCGGCGCTGTTTACCGGTAGTCTGGAACAAGTGGTAGTAAGAAATTGCATTCAAGCACCCGCTCAGGCCACAGCAGCCTGACTACCATAACAGGGATCCTATGGACAAACTGCGCGTACGCTACCAGACCATTGAGCTGGGAGATGATATTGATATCCACCTGCGTACATTAAGGGACCGTCAGCAGTATTACGACCATAATGGTATTGCAGCAAAAGCAGGCATTTCATCAGCCCTCTGGCCACTGTTCGGCATTGTATGGCCTTCAAGTATTGTACTGGCACATTACCTGCTGAATTATCCGACAAAAAACAAACGTATCCTTGAAGTTGGCTGTGGCATTGGTCTGGCCAGTCTGACTCTGAATCATCTTCAGGCCGATATCACTGCTACCGACTACCATCCGGAAGCAGGCAACTTTCTTGAGGTCAATAACCGGTTAAATGGTGGCAGCTCGATTCCTTTCCAGCGCGTTGACTGGAACCAACGCCATTCTGGACTAGGACAGTTTGATGTCATTATTGGCAGCGATCTTCTCTATGAAGACGCCCATGTATCACTACTGTCGAACTTTATTCTGCAACATACGCATGCTGATAGTGAGGTGATTATTGTTGACCCCGGCCGTGGACGCAGCCGGAAATTCATACGACAGATGCAGGAACAGGGCTATCAGTGCAAAGAACAACCCCAAAAACCTACAGACTATCTGGAGCAGCCTTTTAAAGGAGCTGTGCTGCATTTTTATCGCACAAACAGCGGCGGAAAACAGGAAGCTTGCTTCGAAAAAAAAGCAGAATAAACCTTTAGCGTTTAACCGCCTGAATAAAAATGATCCGGTCGGCAAACTCAACTGTCTGCCGGCCTGACAGTTGATTCTTTAACTCTTCGTATCCCTGAAGAAAAGCTTCTTCATCAATCATTGTTAACGTTGACAAAAAACGACTACTCACCATTTTCAGCCATTGCTCAGTCGGCATTTTAATTTCAAATTTTTCTTCTGTGCATTGAACCCTGAAACCTGCCTGCTGCAGTTCGGCAATCAACGTTTCACTATCAGGCTGGGTCCGGGCAAATTCTTCCAGCGCTGCGGCAAATAACGGGAATTCACTTTGTCTGGGGCGAGTTACAATCAATACCGAGCCTTTGACTGGCAGCGCATGATGCATGTTCTGCCATAACTGAGGCCGTTGCGGCAAATGATGAACAATTTCTTTCAGTAAAATTTTCTGTCCGGGTAGCGGTGACATGAAATACTGCTGCACATCAGCACAACATACTTTTATACCCGGCCGTTTCGCTGCCTCAGCCAGTAACTCCGGACAACGATCAACACAGACAACATCCGGCTTCAAGCCAGCCTGCTGACGCACCAGTTCAGAAAAAAGTCCGGTTCCTCCACCAATATCAACCAGCACATCTTCTGCTCCCAGCTGCAGCTGAAGACAAATCCGGTTTGCCAGCCACTCCCTGTAGCCTGAAGCAAAAAACCAGGCCTGATCAAAACCGGATCCCAGTTCTGCATAATGGCTGCTTGCGGTCTCTGCCTGCATTGAGCTCTCCCTCAATGACGGTATGGTTTTAGCGGGCAACTCTGCATAAGAGCTGCCCGAAATGAGCAACAGCAAAATTCCAGCATAAAGCCAGAAACTCATAACGTACACATACCTAGGGGCTGTTGACAATTAGACATACGACCAGCCGCTCATGGTTTACGTCAGGTTAGGCGCGAACTGTGCTGTGTGGTTATTCCACATAAACAGTGAGCAACGCGGCATGGCGTAAACCATGAGCGGCCCTTC
Source organism: Spongorhabdus nitratireducens (assembly GCA_947387575.1). GTDB lineage: Bacteria > Pseudomonadota > Gammaproteobacteria > Pseudomonadales > Endozoicomonadaceae > CANDOC01. The sequence goes on along the minus strand of CANDOC010000004.1, from coordinate 303,463 downwards.
GGGTTCATCACACAAGCCCTCATGCCGCGTTGAACGACTTGAGCGTGGAACCACCATGCCCTTCGCCGTTCGCCTTACCTGAGGGCTTGTGTGATGAACTGGTCGAATGTCTAATTGTCAACAGCCCCTAGGCAGGAACAATCAGAAATTAATGTAAAACCGGTGGCTGCTTCCAGACCACTCGCCCTGCCACCAGCATGGAAACCGAGCGCCCGAACATAAAGGTTATCATAGCAAGCCAGAGGCCATGGTTACCCATATCCTGAGTGAAGTACCATACTGGCAGGAAAACCAGTAACACACTGAAAATCATGGTGTGTTGCATCAAATCGGTACGAAGCGCTCCGATAAAAACCCCATCCAGCCAGTAACCGGTTACGGCTACTAATGGCATCAACTGCAACCAGGGCAGGAAAGCCAGCGCTTCCACTCTGACCGTTTCAATATCGGTCATAGCAGCAATTAGCAGTGGGCCTCCCAGTACAAAACCGGCAGTAAACAACAGCGCTCCAATCCACGACATAACACCTGTCAGGGCTACGGTTTTACGGAAGCTGGCGATATTTTTCTGTCCCAGTGCATGACCACAAAGCGATTCAGCGGCAAATGCCAGACCATCAAGCCCGTTCGCCACCAGCATCACCAGATTCAACAACAGTGCATTGGCTGCCAGCGTATTATCTCCCAGTTGGGCGCCTTTAGCGGTGAAAAATGCAAAGGTGAAAAGCACCAGCAACGTGCGCACGAAAAGATGACCGTTTACCCTGATAACCCGCCGCACCATTTCCCAGCTTTCTGCGGGTCGAAGATGCTGTGAAAGATTAAAAGCCATCTGGTGATTACTGAATACTTCTTTCACCAGCCAGAACCCAAGCAGTAATGTGCTCCAGTCCGCTATAACAGAAGCCAGTGCAGCGCCCCGGGTTGCCATGCCCAGTCCCAGAACAAAAAACAGATCCAGAACGATATTCAGCAGATTTGCTACGACCAGCAGGATCAAAGGCGCCCTTGGTTTGCCCATTCCCAACAGCCAGCCAAGAATGACGTAATTGGCCAATACAGCCGGGGAACCGATCAGCCGGGTTTGAAAATAAATCACCGCCTGCTCACTGACGGCACCACTGGCACCAAACCAGCCCAGCATATGACCAGTCAGCAGATATGAGGCCGGAATCAACAGCAATGCACAGGCCAATCCCAGCATTAAAGAATTGAGCAAAATCGAAACCTGAGCAGTCTGATCTCCTTTACCGGCTTCCCGTGCCACCAGCCCGGCAGTACCCATTCTCAGGAAACCAAAGGCCCACATAATCGTGGTAAAGATCGTGGTGCCGATCGCAACACCACCCAGATAGATTTCAGAATCCAGATGCCCCAGTACCGCCGCATCGACCAGTCCAAGCATTGGCACGGTGATATTGGCCAGCGTTACTGGCCAGGAGAAATCCCAGATTTTTTTTAATTCTTTGTACAAAGAAAGACAGCCTGCAGTTAGTGGGGAAAGGTATGATTTTCCACTAACTGCAGGCTGTCTTTCTATCCTTATTTATCGTAAATACAGGGCGGGTTAACGATTGTGTATATATTCGGCAATGGTTTCCACTGCAGTTGCAATATGCTTTTCATGACTGAAGCCGGATGCCTTGCGCGGTTTGAGATCATGATTACCATCTTCCAGCCAGCACAGGTTTAACTGCTCAGGTAAGTCATACCCCTCAACTTCTTCCCTGCTGCCCATAGGATCGCGACTTCCCTGACAAATCAAGGTGGGAACACTTATATCCGGCAAGTGCTCAATTCGAAGCTTGTCGGGCTTACCGATAGGGTGAAACGGATAACCCAGACAAGCGACACCCACTACCGGCAGGGTTTTGTCTTCATCACTCTCGGCACCGGACATCAACACTGTTGCCATCCGTCCACCCATGGATTTACCACCAATCCATACCCGGGCACCGGTATCTGCAGAGACCTTCTCTACAACACTGCGCCAGGTATCCAAAAGAACCGGCTGACGATCAGGTGGTCGCTTTTTGCCACTGGTTTGACGACCCGCCATATAGGGAAACTCAAACCTGACCACATGAATGCCCTGCTCACACAACAGTGATGCAATGTCGTCCATAAAGGGAGAGTCCATGGCAGCACCGGCGCCATGAGCCAGAATCAATACCGGAGAGCCCGCTTTATCCGGCTTGTTATGAATCAGCTCCAATTTTTATTTCCCTTTAAATTACCAGACGAATGCCCTGATATCCGGCCCAGGTTCCCAGCAGACAGATCAATACACTGGCCAGAATATACACGACAGCCTCTACCGGCTGGTCAGACTGCAGCAACCTGAAAGCGTCCAGTGAAAATGTTGAAAAAGTTGTTAGCGCCCCCAGCATGCCGGTGATCGCGAAACTTTTCCAGACCGGTGGCAACATGGATTTTTCAACCAGGCAGTACCAGCCAATGCCAATCAGGATTGAGCCGATAATATTGACCGTCAGAGTTGGCAAGGGAAACAGATGAGCATTACGTGACTCGGCAAACAGCTCGTAGACACGAACCCGGATCAGGGCGCCCAAGGCTCCGCCCAGAGCAACAGCAAGATAGTTCAGCATAGATAGTCAAGATTCAGAATGCATCACTTTCCTGAAATACCTTCAGGAGATAGTGACATAACAATGAAAGGTCATAGGATAAACTACTGTAACACAATTGCAGGCTATACGATTTGATCTGTCACACTCTGACAGATCCGGAATATATCCTGTCACACATCAATATTGTTTTGACATGCCCTTGATGTGCCGCGTAGCTGCTGTTTTACTCTGCGGGTTTACAGTCTACCCGGAAAATGACCCATGCCTACTCCGCAGTCCGGCATCACCCCGGAAGCCAATACCGATGCCCTGTTTATCACCCTGCTGGCCAATAACGACGCTGAAAGTCTGAATCATATCCGGCAGCAGCTTGCCGCGATTCCTGCTCTGACCGAAACACTGGCCACTCAACATCCGGATGCCCGACTCAGCAGCACTGTCAGCATTGGCAGTCTGATCTGGGATGCCCTTTACCCGCATGCACGCCCGACTGAACTGAAGCCGTTTCAGGCCATTCGCGATGCTGAACGGCTGGCACCGGCAACGCCCGGCGATATCTTTCTGCATATCCGCTCAAACCGCAAAGACCTGAATTTCGAGCTGGCCTCGATCATTCTGGATGAGTTGGAAGGCAGCGTTATGCTGGAAGAGGAGATCACTGGATTCCGCTACATGGATTCCCGTGATATGACCGGCTTTGTGGACGGCACCGAAAACCCGGAAGGCGACAACCGGGCACTTGTCGCTCTGGTTGGTGAACAGGATTCAGCATTTACCGGTGGCAGCTATATCAGCCTGCAGCGCTATGTACATGATATGGTTAGCTGGAATCATGAGCCGGTTGAATACCAGGAAGAGGTCATTGGCCGTACCAAGCAGGACAACATTGAGTTCAGCGCGGAACAGAAGGCTCCCACCGCCCATATCAAGCGGGTCAACCTGAAAGATGAGCAGGGTCGCAGCCGGGAAATTCTCCGCCACAGCATGCCCTATGGTGACATGGACGAACGTGGACTGTTTTTCATTGCCTATGCCCGCACTCCGTCGATCTTCAACGATATGCTGGCAGCCATGATGCAGTCAGACGCACATGGTCATTATGATCATCTGATGAATTACACCACCGCGGTTACCGGTGGTGAATTCTTTGCACCTTCAATCGAGTTCCTGCAACAAAATACTGTACCGATTTCCGGGTAACAGGCGCATTGAAATAGCAGACAGTTTCCGAATAATTGACAGAGGGAACTCAACCGATGTGATTGTCAGCAAATCTGTAGCTGACAATCACTAAAAAGACACTTACAAACACTTACTTTCCGATAAACGGTAACCTTCCCAAAACACAGCCATTCGCGCCAATTTACGTGATGTTAGCGCCAACATACCTGCAAGTTCATGACAGTAAAAAAAAGAATAAAACTCTTTACTTATAATGATCCGTTATTTTCCTTACGTCTTTGATACAAATCATTGAATTTGACCCTGTGTTTCCTCACAATGGCGCCGCACAAAATACGTATAAACCGAGCACGGATCCGGATAATGATGACAGAAGCAATGCATCCTACATACAACTACAAGGTCGTGCGGCAATTTGCCGTTATGACTGTAGTTTGGGGGATTGTTGGCATGGCAGTGGGGCTGTTAATCGCTGCCCAGCTGGTATTCCCGGCCCTCAACCTCGATCTGCCGTGGACGAGTTTTGGCCGTCTGCGACCTCTTCATACCAACGCTGTAATCTTCGCCTTTGGCGGTTCAGCACTGTTTGCCACATCCTATTATGTGGTTCAGCGTACCTGTCAGGCTCGCCTGATTTCCGACAAACTGGCTGCCTTTACCTTCTGGGGCTGGCAACTGGTAATTTTGCTGGCAGCAATTACCCTCCCTCTGGGTATGACCAGCAGTAAGGAATACGCCGAACTGGAATGGCCAATTGACATTCTGATCACCATTGTCTGGGTCGCATATATCTTTGTGTTCTTCGGCACACTGATCAAGCGTAAGACCAAGCACATCTATGTAGCCAACTGGTTCTTCGGTGCATTCATTATTGCCATTGCCATGCTGCACATTGTTAACAACATGGCGCTTCCGGTTACCGCTTTCAAGTCTTACTCTGCATACGCCGGTGCGATGGATGCTTCCATCCAGTGGTGGTACGGCCATAACGCCGTAGGCTTCATGTTGACTGCCGGCTTCCTGGGCATGATGTACTACTTCGTACCGAAGCAGGCTGAACGTCCGGTTTACTCTTATCGCCTGTCCATCGTCCACTTCTGGGCACTGATTGCGATCTACATCTGGGCCGGCCCGCACCACCTGCACTATACCGCTCTGCCTGACTGGGCTCAGAGCATTGGTATGGTTATGTCCCTGATTCTGCTGGCTCCGTCCTGGGGTGGCATGATCAACGGTATGATGACCCTGTCCGGCGCATGGCACAAACTGCGTACTGACCCGACCCTGCGTTTCCTGGTGGTATCCCTGTCCTTCTACGGCATGTCCACCTTCGAAGGCCCGATGATGGCCATCAAGACTGTTAACGCCCTGTCTCACTACACCGACTGGACCATCGGTCACGTACACTCCGGCGCTCTCGGCTGGGTTGCCATGGTAACCATCGGCTCCATGTATCACCTGATTCCGCGCCTCTGGGGCCAGACCCAGATGTACAGCGTAACCCTGATCAACGCTCACTTCTGGCTGGCTACCATCGGTACTGTACTGTACATCGCCGCACTGTGGGTTAACGGTATTACCCAGGGTCTGATGTGGCGTGCAGTGAACAGCGACGGCACCCTGATGTACAGCTTTGTTGAATCTGTTGTGGCCAGCGGCCCGGGTTACATTGTTCGTGCTATTGGCGGCGCATTCTTCCTGACAGGTATGTTCCTGATGGCATACAACGTCTGGCGTACGATTTCTCAGGCCAAAGCGGCGGAGAACAAAGGACACTCAGCCACCCTCGAAGCTTCAGCTTAAGCGGGACGTGGGGGAATAAATCAATGAAAAAACACGACATCGTAGAAAAGAATGCCGGCCTGCTGATGGTTTTCATCGTCATCGCTATCAGCTTTGGCGGTCTGGTTGAACTGGTACCCCTGTTCTTCCAGGATGAAACCACCAAGCCGGTTGACGGCCTCAAGCCGTACACCGCACTGCAGCTGGAAGGCCGCGACATCTATATCCGTGAAGGCTGTGTTGGCTGTCACTCCCAGATGATCCGCCCGCTGCGTGCTGAAGTTGAGCGTTACGGTCACTACTCTGTAGCCGGTGAAAGCGTTTGGGAATTCCCGTTCCTGTGGGGCTCCAAGCGTACCGGCCCTGACCTGGCCCGTGTTGGTCAGCGTTACTCTGACGACTGGCACCGTGCTCACCTGTACAACCCGCGTGACGTAGTTCCTGAATCTGTTATGCCTTCTTATCCCTGGCTGAATACTGCCAAGCTGGACGGCAAGGACACTGCAGCCAAGATGACGGCAATGCAGACCCTGGGTGTTCCTTACACCGATGAACAGATCGCTGCCGGCCCGGACGAAGTCCGTGGCAAGACTGAAATGGACGCCATCGTTGCCTACCTGCAGTCTCTGGGCACCGTGATCGACAAGAGGCGTTGATTATGGATATCAACACTCTCAGAGGGCTGGCGACCGTGCTCGCCGCCATCGCCTTTATCGGTGTAAGCCTGTGGGCTTACAGCAGCCACCGCAAGACCGCTTTTAATGAAGCAGCCAACCTGCCGTTTGCAGATGACGATCTGGCAGAAGGGATAACACACAGCAAGCAGGAGAAGAACAACAATGAGTAGTTTCTGGAGCGGGTGGATCATTGTTCTGACCCTGACATGCCTGGGTCTGGTAACATATTTGCTTTACAGCACCGTCAAGAGCCAGCGTAAAGAACTGACCGACGAAACTACCGGTCACGCTTTCGATGGTATCGAAGAGTACGACAATCCTATGCCACAGTGGTGGACCTGGATGTTTGTCCTCACCCTGCTGTTTGCTGTCGTTTACTTCTTCCTGTACCCGGGTCTGGGTTCCTGGAAAGGTTACCTCGGCTGGACTTCTGCCGGTGAACTGGAAGCGGCACAGGCCAAGCACGATCGCAAGTACGGTGAACAGTTCCGCAGTCTGGCTGCCAAGTCTGTAGACGAGCTACTGGAAAACCCGAAGGCTCTGGCTATGGGTGAGCGTGTCTTCACCAACAACTGTGCAATCTGTCACGCCTCTGACGCTCGTGGCAGCTTTGGCTTCCCGAACCTGCGTGATGGCGACTGGCTGTACGGTGGCGAATTCGACACCATCAAGGCCACTCTGCTGCACGGCCGTCAGGGTCAGATGCCAGCCTGGGGTCCTGTTCTTGGTGAGAAAGGCGTGGCTCAGGTCAGTGCCTTTGTTCGCAACATGAGCGGTATCGACACCGGTGCCAGCGCAGCTGATCTGGAAGCCGGTAAAGGCCTGTACCAGACCACCTGTTCTGTATGTCACGCTGCTGACGGTAGCGGTAACAAGGCACTGGGTGCTCCGAACCTGACTGACAACACCTGGCTGTACGGTTCTTCCAAGGCACAGGTTGAATACACTGTTCGTAACGGTCGTAACGGTGTAATGCCTCCCTGGGAAGCCATTCTGGGTGAAGAGAAGGTTCACCTGGTTTCTGCCTACATCTACAGCATCTCCCGCGGCAAAGGCACTCCTGCTGACGCTGCAGCCGAGAAGTAAGCACCAGACGCCTGTCTTATGATGTGACAGGCAATACAAGGTGTTTTTCCTGTCATGGCGGGTTTTCCCGCCATGACAGTTTTTATACACACACAAAATTCCGCTTCGGAGTACACTATGAGACCTCAGGATGGCACCGGGAAACAAGCCGGTTCACCAAAGGACCCCCAACTCATACCTCTTCACCAGAAGCCGGATAAAATCTACACGCGATCGTTTGAAGGTTTTTACCGCAACCTGCGCATAGCAGGCGGCGCGTTACTCTTTATTCTTTATTTCGGTGTCCTCTGGCTGGAATGGGAAGGTCGCCAGGCCGTCCTGTTTGATTTGCCAGCCCGAAAGTTCCACGTCTTTGGAATTACATTCTGGCCCCAGGATTTCATGATGCTGTCCTGGACCCTGATTATCTGTGCCTTTGGCCTTTTCTTTATTACTGTACTGGCAGGCCGGGTATGGTGCGGTTACACCTGCCCGCAAAGTGTCTTCACCTGGGTTTACATGTGGGCCGAGCGCGTCACCGAGGGTGATCGCAACAAGCGCATGAAGCGTGACAAGGGCCCGATGAGTGTTGAAAAGCTGTGGCGAAAAGCCGCCAAACACAGCCTCTGGTTCAGTGTTGCCCTGGTAACCGGTATTACCTTTGTCGGCTACTTCACTCCGATCAAGGAACTCATTCCGGCACTGCTGTCGTTTGATGCAGGCTCCTGGGCTCTGTTCTGGATCGGCTTTTTCACTGTTGCTACTTATCTGAACGCCGGCTGGCTGCGTGAAAATGTCTGCATGCACATGTGCCCCTATGCCCGCTTCCAGAGCGTTATGTTTGACTCCGACACCCTGACTATCTGGTACGACCAGAAGCGTGGTGAAAATCGCGGTCCCCGTAAGCGCGGTATGGATTACAAAGAGAAAGGCCTGGGCGACTGTATCGATTGTAAAGCCTGTGTTCACGTCTGCCCCACCGGCATTGATATCCGTGAAGGTCTGCAGTACGAATGTATCGGCTGTGCTGCCTGTGTCGATGCCTGCGACACCATTATGGAAAAGATGGGTTACGACAAGGGTCTGGTACGTTACACATCAGCCAACGAGCTCGATGGCAAGAAGACCCATCTGCTGCGTCCCCGCATGATCGGTTACTTCACCGCGCTGGTGATTATGATCAGCACCCTGATCTGGAACCTCGACCACCGCGTGCCTTATGAGCTGGGTGTGCAGAGAGACCGTAACTCGCTGTTTACTGAAAACCGGTTTGGCCAGATTGAGAACGTTTATCAGCTGAAACTGATCAACAAGGATCAGCAGTCTCACGACTTTACTGTGAGTGTTTCCGGCTTCCCCGGACTGGTTTATAACGGCCCGACCAAAGTCAGTGTTTCGACTGGCGGTGTTGAAACTGTGCCGGTGCGTATTGCAATTGATCCGGCGAAACTGAAAGATTCCGGTTCAATCAACCTGACCTTTACCATCAGTCCGGAACTGGATGCCGATGACGGCTATCCGGATATTTCGATCAACAGCAGTTTTATTGCACCGCAATAACAGGGAAGTGAAAGCACATCTGCTGACTCTGGCAGGGGTGTGCTTTCCTGAAGCCTTAACCAACAGTGTGACTGTCAGGATTATAATTTCAGGGGTCACACTGATTGGTATCAGGCTCAAAAATCAGGTAAAAAGGCTGCAGCACAGCCCGAGGTAGTGAAAGAATGACGGCAAAGCCGCGCGACGAAGATGTTTCTGTCTGGTACAAGGAACCCTGGCCCTGGTTTATTATCGGCATCATGCTGGTGACATTTGCCTGGGGATTTGTCCAGGTCAGCGTTTCCATGAAACAAGCTGACACTGTCGTCAAAGACAATTACTACAAAGCCGGACGTGCAATTAATGCCGATCTGGCCCGCGACAAAAACGCTGCCGAACTGAATCTGAAAGCTGTGGTCAGCATGGATCGACTGACCGGTGAAGTACATGTCCGGCTGAGTGGTGACAATCCGGAACAGGCTGACAAGCTGTTGCTTCGCATCATGTCTCCGACTCTGGCTCGACAGGATGACGAAATCACCCTGCGCCTGAGTGCAACCGGCAGCTATGTCGGACAACTCAACAAATCCCATTACGGCCGCCGCTATATTCAGCTGGAAACCCTGCAGGGTGCAGAGGTTCTGGCTCATGAACAGTCACTCAAAGGCTGGCGACTGGATCAGGAAGTTCAGTTCGAAGAAAATCCTGAAAACGAAGTACACAGTTTCACCCTTGCCCCGGATACTCACCTATGAGTGATTCCGCCCCGCATTCCGACTCCCATTGCTACCACTGCCATCTTCCGATCGAAGATGGCAGGGTATGGACCGCACAGATTAACGGTGAAGATCGCCCGATGTGCTGTCCCGGCTGCAAGACCGTAGCCGAAGCTATTGCCGGGGGCGGCTTGACCAATTATTACCAGTATCGTACCGAACCCGCCTCACAGCAGCAGCCGGATCAACGTCTGCTGCAAGAACTTGAGCTGATGGATCGGGACGATATTCAGGCAGATTTTGTCCGCACACTTCAGGACGAGGGCCTGCGTGAAGCCAATCTGCTGATTGAAGGCATTACCTGTGCAGCCTGTATCTGGCTGCTGGAAAATCATGTTTCATCCCAACCCGGGGTTGAGAGTTTCAGCGTAAATCTCAGTACCCACGGCGCGGAACTACGCTGGGATCCTGAAACAACCAGCTTAAGCAAGCTGTTACTCGCCGTTCACCAGATTGGCTATAAGCCTCATCCCTGGCGCTCGGATCATCAGGAACACCTGCTTCGCAAGGAACAGCGTCAGGCTATACGACGACTTGCTGTTGCCGGTATCGGTGCAATGCAGGTCATGATGTATGCCATCGCCCTTTATGCCGGCGCGATTCAACAGGATATGGAGGCCCAGTATCAGAGCCTGATCCGCTGGGTCAGCGCTCTGGTATCAACACCGGTAGTGATATATGCCGCAGCGCCCTTCTTTCAGGCCGCCTGGCGTGATATCAAGGTACGTCATCTGAGTATGGATGTACCGGTTGCCATCGCCATTGGCGGTTCATGGATTGCCAGCCTGTGGGCTACCTGGCAGGGGGGCGGCGAAGTCTATTACGACTCGGTGAGCATGTTTACCTTCTTTCTGTTGCTAGGACGCTTTCTGGAAATGCGGGCCCGGCACCGTACCAGCCGTTCCGGCCAGACCTTGCATAACTTGATGCCTGCCAGCTGTCTCCGGTTTGAAGATGATCGGTTTGTCCGGGTTCCGGTACGCGATCTGAAACCGGGCGACAAGGTAAGAGTACTGGTTGGTGAGGCGATGCCGGCAGACGGTATTCTGCTGAGCGGTCATACCAGCGTAAATGAGTCTGCACTGACCGGTGAATATATGCCGGTCACCCGCCGTGAAGGCGAAACGGTTATGGCAGGCAGCCTCAATATCGAGCAACCGATAGAGCTTGAAGTCAGGCAGACCGGTCAAGAAACCCGAATATCCACCATTGTCCGCCTGCTGAATCGTGCTGCAGCAGAAAAACCACAGGTTGCGGGACTGGCCGACCGTATTGCATCCTGGTTTGTCGGCGCCGTACTACTGACCGCTGTCGTTGTTTTCTGCGCCTGGACCTGGCTTGGTTCAGATCATGCCTTCTGGATTACGCTATCGGTATTGGTAGTAACCTGCCCCTGCGCCCTGTCACTGGCCACACCGACAGCATTGACCGCCGCTACCGGAACACTGCAAAAGGCAGGACTGCTTGTCACCCGGGGGCATGTACTTGAAACCCTGGATCAGGTAACCCACGTCGTCTTTGACAAAACCGGTACGCTGACAGCTGGCCAGCTGACACTGAAAGAGATTCACCCCTGCTCCGGAACCAATCTCACAAAAACTGAACTGATGAATATTGCTTCCGCACTAGAGCAGCATTCAGAACACCCGATTGCCCGCGCCTTTGATGCCAAAATTCAGCTACAGGCTGACCAGGTTAAAACCTTTACCGGAGAGGGGCTGGAAGGTGTTATCGATGGCAGACAGTACCGGATTGGCAAACCCGAGTTTGCAGTACCTGGCCAAAAACCGTCTGGCCAAAACCTGTCACCTCCTGAAAATGAAGGTCAGTGGTTACTGCTGGCTGAACAGCAGAATCCAATCTGCTGGTTCAGGCTGGATGACCAGCTTCGCCCTGAAGCACCAGGACTGGTAAAGCAGCTACAACAACTGGGACTAAACGTTGAGTTACTGAGCGGCGACCGGGAACCTGTGGTCGCGGCTATGGCTGAAAAGCTGGGCATCGACCGTTATCAAGGTGCTATGTCTCCCGATCAGAAAATGCAGCGAGTCAGCAAACTGCAGGAAGGCGGTGCCCGGGTATTAATGGTCGGCGACGGTATTAATGATGTCCCGGTACTCGCCCGCGCCGACATATCTCTTGCGATGGGAGAGGCAACTGATCTGGCCAGAACCAGTGCCGATGCGGTATTAATGCAGGGCGGTTTGACGCATATCAGTACAGCTTTAGGTATTGCCCGTCAGACTCGTCATATCATTCGCCAGAATCTGGGTTGGGCTCTGCTGTATAATTTGCTGGCTCTTCCGCTGGCAGCCGCAGGCTGGATTGCACCCTGGATGGCCGCCATCGGCATGGCAACCAGCTCCCTGATTGTAGTGGGCAACGCCTCACGCCTTTCCCGCATGCCAGTCAAGCAAAGCGCTGACAAAGACACTCATCAGGATCCGGTACTGCAGCAATCACCTCGTGGAGTTGCTTCGTGAATAGTCTTTTTATTCTGATCCCTGTTGCTGTCGTATTTGTTGCGGTTGCCGTCTGGGTACTGTTCAAGGCAGTGGACAATGGTCAGTTTGATGACCTGGAAGGACCAGCTTACAGCATCCTGTACGATGATGATGAAGAGGCCAGCCTGGCCTCTGAATATGGCAAGCAACCAAACGACAATAGCCGTAACACGGACAAATCCTGACGATGCCACTGCCTGAAGTTGCCCAGGCTGTCACAGCCTTTTCCCTTGGCTTACTGGGCAGTGCCCATTGCATCGGCATGTGCGGAGGCATTACCACTGCACTCGGAGCCGGCATGCCTTCCGGCCAGCATCGTTCGGCAGCAGTATTACCCATGCTGCTGGCCTACAATACCGGACGCATCTTCAGCTATGCAGTAGCCGGTAGCCTTGTTGGCTCATTTGGCTGGCTGGCAGCTTCCAACCCTGCCGGCGCGATAGCATTGCGCTGGCTGGCCGGGTTGATGCTGGTGTTTATGGGGCTCTATATAGGCGGTTGGTGGCGAATCCTGACCCGGCTGGAACAGGCTGGCGGCATATTATGGAAACAGGTTCAGCCAATGGCTTCCCGCTTGCTTCCCGCCAAGAACCCGCTGCAGGCACTGCTACTGGGTGGACTCTGGGGCTGGCTTCCGTGCGGACTGGTATACAGCACGTTGATTTGGAGCGCATCTTCAGGGGATGGCTTGCAGTCCGGTATACTGATGGCTTTCTTCGGCCTCGGCACACTGCCATCACTATTACTCACAGGCATGCTGGCGAGCCAACTGACCTCGATTATGCAGAAACGTCAGGTGCGCACGACAGCCGCACTGATCGTCATCGGATGTGGGTTATGGACAATTCCGGGGCCGCATCAGGCATTTTTCATGTAGCAGCAGCTATATAAAAGCTTTTATACAAAAAAAGCTGAGTTCTGGCATATATCGTCCTGATATTGCCTAAATAAATTTTTATGCGCCTACAGTAATTTAGTAGTCACTTTGGCATACTGATGCCGAAAACTGACTTACAGCATCAAAACCGATTATTTTAACAGTTAATAAAGACCATGGCGTACGTGTTGATACATATCAAGACGCGTGTTTGGCTTTATTTATAAACTGTCAGCGCCTTTTCTGAATGTAATAGTTTTTCATTTAGTTGAATAAGAAAGGATTTCAGAAAAGCACAATCACTGCCCGTCATGGGTACTAGTATAACGATAAGGCTTGGAACAGGTTTTCACCATGACGAATGAGCTGATTTGGGATAAAGAGCTGATCAAACGCTATGACACGGCGGGACCACGCTATACCTCATACCCGACAGCTGTCCAGTTTACCGAAGATTTGGGGCCGGATGCCTATATAGAGGCAGCTGCCCGCAGTCGCGACAAAAACAGTCCTTTGTCGCTTTATATTCACATCCCGTTCTGCTCCACCATATGTTACTACTGCGCTTGTAACAAAATTATTACCAAACGCCGGGAGCAGGCAGAACCCTATCTGCAGCATCTGTATAAAGAGATCGAGATGCAGTCCCGCCTGTTCAGCCGCGATCAGGTTGTTGAGCAGCTGCACTTTGGCGGTGGCACACCGACGTTTCTGTCTCCGGAACAGATGCAGAACCTGATGGATCATATCGGCAAGCATTTTAGCCTGGCTGATGGTCGCTCTTCAGACTTCTCAATCGAGATTGATCCCCGTGAAGCCGATTGGGGTACCATCTGCCACCTGCGTGATCTGGGCTTTAACCGGATCAGTCTTGGTGTTCAGGACTTTGATATCAAGGTTCAGAAAGCAATCAACCGGATCCAGAGTCAGGAAATGACCCAGTCCATTCTGGATGCCGCACGCACCATGTGCTTCCGTTCCATCAATATGGATCTGATCTATGGCCTGCCGCATCAGAATTGCGAGTCATTTCTGAAAACAGTCGACACGGTGATTGAAATGCGTCCGGACCGTATTTCGGTCTTCAACTATGCGCACCTGCCGGAACGCTTCAAACCCCAACGTCGCATCAATGAAGCCGACCTGCCTTCACCGGAAGAAAAACTGAAGATTCTGGAACAGACCACCACCCGCCTGCAGCAGGCCGGTTATGTTTACATTGGCATGGATCACTTCGCCCTGCCGGATGATGAACTGGCCATGGCTCAGGAAAACGGGACCCTGCATCGTAACTTCCAGGGTTATACCACTCACAGTCACTGCGACCTGATTGGTTTGGGTGTGTCGTCCATTGGCAAGGTTGACGGTTGCTATGTCCAGAACCCGGTACGAATGGAGCCTTATATGGAAGCCATCGACGGCGACCGGTTGGCATACTACCGTGGACTGCAGATGACCGACGACGATCATTTGCGCCAGCAGGTGATTAACGAACTGATCTGTCACTTCAAGCTTGATATATCAGGCATTGAAAGCAGCTTTTTAATCGACTTTTATGCCTATTTTGCTGACACAATACCGGCATTAGAGCAGATGCAAGCTGACGGTTTGCTGACATTTTCTAACAACAAAATATCAGTACTCCCGGCAGGCAGACTGTTAATCCGCAATATCTGCATGTTGTTTGATGCCCACCTGAACAAAAAAACACACAAAAACAGATACTCCCGGGTTATTTAGCACACAATATAACCTGAGATTCTTACCACAATCTGTAAACATTGACTTCGGTCATTACCATCTTACAGATTGTGGTTCATTCGCATAGAATGGCCTCAATCGACTCGAAAGCCGCTAACACCGTGCGTTCCATCACGTTTTATTGATGATTTCGCCGGCGTATTAGCGACTACCGGGTAAACGAAGTGTAAATCGATGACAGCTACCGTTTACCTTGAGCAATATGAGCTTTTTAGCCATACCAGCGACTCTTATCTTTCGAAGAAGAAAGCAAGGTACCTGGGTATGACTGTTTGAGAGGCCTCTTTTGATGACATCCAAACTGAACCTCCGCCAAACACCAGTCAGACAGGCCAACGTCCGTCAATGTACGAATGTTTCCTGCAAGGACTGCAGCCTGAGCCCATTGTGCCTGCCCACGGCACTGCGCTTTGAGGAAGACATCATCAATCTCGACCATATAATCAAACGTGGTCGTCCATTGAAAAAGGGTGAACACCTTTTTCTTGAAGGTGATGCTTTCACTTCGGTGTTTGCCGTACGTTCCGGTTCCCTGAAAACCTACACCTCTACTAATGAAGGTGAAGAACAGATTACCGGCTTCCATCTTCCCAGCGAGCTGGTAGGCCTGAGCGGCATGGATACCGATCACTACCCGGTATCAGCCCAGGCAATGGAAACCACCATGGTGTGTGAGATTCCATTCGACAAGCTGGAAGAACTGGCTTTAGAACACCCTCAACTGCGTCGCCAGCTGATGTGTGTGATGAGCAAGGAAATTCGTGATGATCAGCAGATGATGCTGCTGCTCAGCAAGAAAAACGCTGACGAACGGATTGCCACCTTCCTGGTGAACCTGGCATCCCGCTTCCGTCGTCGCGGTTTTTCTTCCCAGTCTTTCCGCCTGTCCATGTCCCGTAATGAAATGGGCAACTATCTCGGACTGGCAGTTGAGACTGTGAGCCGGGTATTTACCCGCTTCCAGAAGCAGGATCTGATTCATGCGGTCGGCAAGGAAATCGAAATCCTTGATCCGCAGGCCCTGAGCCGTATGGCCGGTGGCAAAGCCCGCGATCAGATCGAACTGACTTCAGTTCACTAAGCTTCTTGCTACCTGCCAGCGCTGAATAATCCGGTGCTGGCAGGAATAATCCTACCCACACCATTCCCTGCTTTAGCACTCCTTTCTTTTATCTGGCTACAGTTGAATTCTGGCAGGCCGATAGTTGTTTCTAACTGTGATCAGAACGATCCCACACAACGATCTTCTCAAAGAACGGAATCTGTCATGGGCATTTGTGCCGACGAGCTTCGCCGTTACGTAGTAAGACCAACCCTGCGCCACCTGGGACAATGGAGCCAAGCCGCTGAAAACCTGCTTCTGGGTACAGCAGCCCAGGAATCCGGTCTCGGCTTTCATCTCAAACAGGCCAACCACAGGGCGTTGGGTATCTATCAGATCAGCCCCCGAATGCATAAAAATGTATGGGATAAATATCTGGCTCAGGATCCGGAATTGGCAAGCAAGATCAGGGGATTGGCCAGCCAGCGGGAATTTCTGGCTCACCCCCACCTGGAGCTAGCCACTAACCTGTCCTATGCCACCGCCATTGCCTGGGTGATTTATCTGAGAACCGGGCACCCGCTACCGGCACAGGCTGCGGAAGATCTGAACCTGTTGGGGCGCTACTGGCATCGCCACTATCACAGTCACGCCCACGGTACAGTTGAAGCCTTTGTAGCCAATTACCATACCCTGATTCTGGAAGAGACCCAGATTCAGTCACTGGGTCAGACTGGTGCACACAAAATTACGGCCTGGCAGCATTAAAGCCGGGTCAGCTTGCTTCATTGGCACATTTCACGCACAACGCTGCATAGGGCATGATTTCGAGCCGTGCTTCCGGAATATCAACGCCGCAGCGCTCGCAGATCCCGTAATCCCCCTCATTCAGGCGATCCAGCGCTTTAACGACCTGGCGTAATTCCAGTTCGGTTTCATTGCCCAGCGCATCCAGCACTTCATCGTTTTCCCGCTCCTGGGCCTGCTCGGACCAGTCTGCACTGGCCTTCTTGCTGACATCCCGGGTAATTTTACCCAGCCGGGTTTCCAGCTCAGTACGACGGCTGGTCAGGATCTGCTGAAATTTGTCAAAACGGCTCATTGTATTTTTCTTCCTCTACATTTCATGCAGCGTCCTTGCATTTTAGGTCGTAGCCGCCCCTCCGCTAGACAAATTCATAAAGCGCATAACGCTCCCTGAATGCCGGCTACGGCGCACCGCAACTGCCCCTGCAGCTGCAATTGTTTATAATGGCCCCAAACCCAATCATGACAACAGCTTCACCTGCAGGTCTGGAAAGGCTTCCAGGATACGGTCCCCTACATGACGAATACTGAAAACCCGACGCTTTCAAAAGGCAAAAAAGCCGATTTCAACAAACTGCAAAAGCGCCTGCGACGCAACGTAGGTCGGGCCATTGCCGACTTCAATATGATTGAAGACGGCGACCACATCATGGTTTGCCTGTCCGGTGGTAAAGACAGCTATGCCATGCTGGATATTCTGATGAATCTTCAGCAATACGCACCGGTTAATTTCAAGGTCACAGCAGTCAACCTGGACCAGAAGCAGCCCGGTTTCCCCGAGCACATTCTGCCGGACTATCTGAAGTCCATCGGTGTTGACTACCGTATTGTTGAAGAGGACACCTACAGCATCGTCAAGGAAAAGGTGCCGGAAGGTAAAACCACCTGCGCGCTGTGCTCCCGCCTGCGCCGGGGTATCCTCTATCGCACTGCTTCAGAACTGGGTGCCACCAAAATCGCACTGGGTCACCATCGGGAAGATATTCTGGAAACCCTGTTCCTGAACATGTTCTATGGTGGCAAGTTAAAGAGTATGCCACCCAAACTGGTCAGTGACGACGGCAAGCATGTGGTCATTCGACCACTGGCATACTGCCGCGAAAAGGACATCATCAAGTTTGCTGACCAGAAAGCATTCCCGATCATTCCCTGCAACCTCTGCGGTTCACAGGAAAACCTGCAGCGTCAGGCCATCAAACAGATGCTGACCGAGTGGGACAAGCGCTTCCCGGGTCGTATCGAAAGCATGTTCAAAGCGGTGACCAATGTGGCTCCGTCCCATCTGGCTGACACCAATCTGTTTGATTTCGTCAACCTGAAAGCGACCGGCTCACCGGTAGAAGATGGTGATACCGCCTTTGATGCTCCGGAAATCAGCTGGCAGCCATCTGCCGAAGAACTGGATGACGATGAGACCGAAGCCCAGCCGGTCAATATTGTTCAGTTTGCCGGCTGAAGCTTGGGAGTAAACCTTTTTCCTCTGGTTTACTCCTGATCCTCATTGCCCTGCCCCTCTGGTTCTTTCCAGAGGGACTTGTCCGGCTCATTCAGTTTCCAGTCATACTGATATTCCAGCGGGCCGCCATATTTCAGCATTCTTGCTTTGTGCTCCGGCTGCAGATACTGCGCCAGATGTTGTTGCAGATCCTGCCGGCTACTACCAAAGTCATCCGCATACCATTCAAAGATACGTGACAGCATCAGGCGACCATCTGCAAAGCTGACACCCTTCGGCTGATTGATAAAGCGACTGGCTGCTGCTTCAAGCTGGGCCTCAGCATTGGCTGCTGTCAAAGCCTGCAGCGGAAGATCCGGGCAACCCAGGCTGGCACAGTTCACAACATAGTGAATACGTTTATCCTGCCACAAGGGGCGCAGAATTCTGTGTTCTACATCATTTAACGTCAGCTTTTGGCCGGCAATTTTGAGCAGCGAATCATTCCATGGTCCAAAGCTGAACCAGCCACTGCCGGTTTTGGTAATTGAACCTACCGGGTAGTGATCAAGAATATGGGCGACAGTGCGGGCATTGTAGAGATTGACCCAGTAAGCAAACTGCTCTGCCTTGCGATATTTGCGTGGATCCAGACTCTGAAGTTGGGTCAGATAGTCATCCAGCAGCTTGCGGTCAGCTCCGGTGACAGCACGATAGTCAAAAACCCGGTAATGGCCATCAGCAACATCTTCCAGATAGTCATCCAGCAGTTCTTGCCACAGGGAATGGTTGATTGTTGCAGTTGATTTCTCGTCACTCTGATCCCAGAGTGACCAGTATTCGCTGGAAGGAGCAGCCTGCAACTGAAAAGACAGCAACAAGCAAAACCCGACAATAACCCGCCAGCTGTTTTTTATTATCACGGACATGAACGACCATCTCTTGCGATGATGGCAAGCGTATTATCAGGCCCGCTTACCTCAGGCCTGCCATTGCTGAAACAGTTTTATACTATTACAGCAATGGCAGGCCTGTAAAAGCTCCGTTCACCTCAAACCGGAGCAATCTGGAAGGAAACTCAGGACGACGAGCGATCCAGCCACTCTTTCGGTTCCGCAGCCTCGGCCGTTGCAATGGGTGCATCATAACGAACCAGATCATTAACTCGAATCATCGCACTGATCTCATCAACATACTCCGCACCTCTCTCAGAGTAGACATGCAGCCCGGGAGCCAGATAGAGGCCGGAAATAAATATCTGATTGTCCCGACCATTGCTTCGCAGTTCTCGCAATCCCTGGTAGCCCGGATGTGTGTTGATATTCAGGAAGTAGGCTGAAACCGAGTCCCCGACAGAGTCGAATTTACGTACTTCATAGGTTTCTCCTTCAGGACGGCCGGAAGGCACAATGCCGCAACCTTTGGAAAAACACCATTGACCAAACATATTGTTGCCCAGACGGGCAAAGCGAGAGGTACCCCAGGCTGATTCATTGGCAGACTGCGCCAGCACCATAGATACTGGCAGCTGATCAACCCGCATCAGCAGATCATCAAACCAGGATTCATCCATGACCCGGTCCGGTGACATCCGGTAGCGACGGGCCAGTGCCTGTACCCACTCAAGGTCGTCTTCTTCTGCCGCCAGATCATCCTGTATATCCATAATACGACGTCGATCAGACATCACCCGCCGGTTTTCCGCATTAACAAAAGGCCGCATGAAATCGAAAAAAGCCGCTTTCTTTTCTTTGACGTCCGTGATCGCTCCAAAATTAGGCAGATCACCGGTATCGATCGCGACCTCTTCTACGGTATCTGTTTCACCACGCTCAATTTCAGCAACAACAGGCTCTTCAGCCTTTTTTTCCGGTTTTTCTGCCGGTTTTTCACCCAGGCTGAAATGCAGGCAGATCAGTAGAAACAGTAGAAAAGTGGTGACAGAAAGAAATCGTTGCATTCACACTCCGCTGGATATTATCGGTTTTTTTAAATAGTCTGATCTTAGGGGCTGATTTACCAGGGACTGGCAATGCTCCTGAAAAATGTAAGCGCGATAATAATAACACTAAACCCTCCGGCTCGACTGCTGTCGTCTCACCCTCAAGAGGGTCCTGCCGGCAAAGGAGGCATCGCACATGATCCTTTCCCACGTCTGGGGCCTGATGGCTCATCCCGACCGTGAGTGGCATAGTATCCGAGAGGAACACTCAAGTATTTTCAAACTGTATTTATCCCATATTTTGCTACTGGCGGCCATACCGGCTGTATGCGGCTATATCGGAACCACCATGACCGGCTGGACGTTGCCGGGTGGTGGCGAGATACACCGCCTGACCGCCGACAGCGCTCTCACCATTTGCGTTCTGGCCTGGTGCGCCATGATGGTGGGTGTTGCAGTTATGGGCGGCTACATTCAGTGGCTGGCACAGACCTTTGACCGCAAGCCTGCGTTGTCTGATTGCATTGCGTTCAGTGCCTATACTGCAACCCCGATCTTTCTGGCCGGCATCAGTGCCCTGTGGCCATCGCTGTGGCTGGCCATGATTGCCGGTATCGGATCGGTTAGTTACTCAGTCTGGCTGCTTTATGGCGGGCTGCCCATTTTCATGGATCTACCCAAGGAAAAAAGCTTTGTCTTTGCCAGTGCAATTCTGTGCATCGGTCTGGTAATGATGGTTGCCATGCTGGCAATTACCGTCATTTTCTGGGGCATGGATATCGGACCAGAGTACCTCTAACCCCGGATACTCTCTAACTCTCAGGCATGGTCGTTCAATCAAAACGGCCGTGCCCTATTCCTCACAACCTTCCTCTACTATGAGTAGCAATACTAATCTTTACTCATATTTCAAATCACATTAAAAATACGCAACACTGCGACTGGCAAGGATTCATAACAGTTTATAGACTGTTTTCCCCGCAGGCTGTGATTCAGAAATGTGTGCTCTGGACAAGCTACCTGCCAAAACCAATCAGGTAATCGACATTTGTTGGTGAACACTTAAATTGAGCAACGGGCGCTGACATGAATACCCTGAACGACAAACTCCTGATAGAACGACGGGTCAGCTCACTGCTCGAACAGGCAAACAGATACTTTCATCGTACGTTCAAACAGCCTGATATCCAGCTTGACCTGAGAGGTGAAGCGGCAGGGCAGGCCTGGCCCACCAGAAACCTGATTCGGCTGAATCCGGTTTTGTTGCGCGAAAACAGACATCACTTTATTCACCAGACCGTTGCCCATGAAGTGGCACATTTGATTGCACCTGAGGTATATGGTGACCGGATTCGTCCCCACGGCAAGGAATGGAAATACGTGATGCAGCAGGTATTCAATTTACCGGCCGAACGTTGTCACTCCTACGATATACGTCATACGACAAGACGTAGCTATATCTATGAATGTGCCTGCCCGGGAAGAGAGATTCCCCTGACAGGTATTCGACACAACCGGATCAAGCGAGGAACAGTTTACCTGTGCCAATCCTGTGGTCAGGCTGTCAAATACAAAGAGTCTACCTGACAGCCTTTACAGCATTTGAGAGTCAGGCTGGGTATTCTTCTTTCAGCCTTGCCTGTAACTGAATATCCGCGATAACACAGCGCAGTACACCCCGAGGATAAGTGTCTGCATACTGCGTCTGAATCGCTTTGATAGTAGAGCCATCTCGGGACTGCTCCAACTGCTGGCGGATACTGGACAGATCATCCGGTCTGATATCCACCAGCGAACGCAACGCAGCAACACCATCACGAATCGCGCCGGCCATATGGGCATAGACGGTGCTCTCGGTAATTCCCCGCTGGGCAGCAATCATATCCACATGCATGCCGGACTGAACCAGCACTACAATTTCTTCACGGTCTTGGCGCTGGCGCTCCATTCGAGCCTCATCACTCTGATTATTAATCAGGTTCAGGAAGGCATCTCCATACATTTCCAGCTTATGCTGCCCGACGCCATTAAGGCGTAATAACTCGTCCTGAGAGGTCGGCTTGAATGCCACTATTTCCCTCAGAGTTTTATCATTGAAGATCATATAGGGCGCGACATCCTGTTCAAGCGCCAGTGTTCGCCGAAGCTCACGCAGGTTGCTCCAAAGCGCCTGATCTTCTTCAGATTCAATTTCCGGTATATCCGCCGACTGTTTCTTCTCTTTTACTGCTGCGATCTTGCCCCTGTCCTCCCGCAGCATTAACACTTCTTCATTACGAAGCAGCGGGCGGCACTTGTCATTCAGCTTTAGTCCGCCATGACCGTCAACATCAACGTTGAGATAGCCTCTGGCAATCAGCTGGCGGAATACTGAACGCCACTGGCTCAGGTTTTGCTCTTTTCCAATACCAAAGGTCGACACCTGATTGTGACGGGCGCTGACAACCTTGTCGGTTTCTTTCCCCAGCAATACATCACAAAGATGAGCCACACCATAAATCTGCCCGGTACGATAGACACAGGACAGCGCCTGACGGGCAACATGAGTTCCGTCCCATACCGGGGCAGGATTAACACACAGATCACAGTGTCCGCATGGTTCTTCCAGCGTTTCTCCGAAATAAGCCAGCAAAGCCTGACGGCGGCAGCCTGTGACTTCGCATAATGCCAGCATGGCTTCAAGCTTTTGCTGCTCTATAAGCCGGATCTGGGGATCCAAATCGGACTGTTCACGAAGCTGGCGCAACAGAATGACATCCTGTAGCCCGTAAGCCATCCAGGCATCAGCCGGTAATCCATCCCGCCCTGCCCGGCCGGTTTCCTGATAGTAAGCTTCAATACTTCTTGGCAGATCCAGATGGGCCACAAAGCGAACATCCGGTTTGTCGATCCCCATTCCGAAGGCAATGGTTGCCACCACAATTACGCCTTCCTCTTTCAGGAACCGCTGTTGATTGGATGCTCTCTCCTCGGTCGTTAACCCTGCATGATATGGGAGTGCCCTGAAGCCCTGGGTGTTCAGCCATTCTGCGGTTTCCTCCACCTTGCGCCGGGACAGGCAATAGACAATACCCGCATCCTCAGCATGGGAGCGCCGAATGAAATCCAGTAACTGCTTGCGAGCCTGTTGTTTCTGGGTAATTCGATAAAAAATATTGGGCCGATCAAAGCTACTGATATAGACCTTTGCATGCTCGAGCCCCAGCCCGCTGATAATTTCCTGCCGGGTGCGATCATCAGCTGTCGCCGTCAAAGCAATACGGGGCACATCAGGAAAGCGCTCTTTTAATAACTGCAGACGCCGGTATTCAGGCCGAAAGTCATGACCCCACTGGGATACACAGTGTGCTTCATCAATGGCAAACAGCGATATTGGCATTTGCTGCAGTAATACCAGCGTTCTTTCCTGCAGCAGTCGTTCCGGTGCCATATACAGCAGTTCCAGCTCGCCCCGCTGCAGCTGCCATTCAATTTCCCGCTGCTCTCCCGCAGATAGTGCAGAGTTCAGAAATGCCGCCTTGAAGCCCAGTTGATTGAGGTTTTCTACCTGATCCTGCATCAGAGCGATCAGCGGCGAGACCACAATAGCGACGCCGGGACGCACTCTGGCCGGAATCTGGTAACACAGGGACTTACCTCCCCCGGTTGGCATCAGTACCAATGCATCCTCACCTTCCACCAGCCGCTGGATAATCGCCTGCTGCTGACCACGAAAAGAGTCATAACCAAAGACATTACGCAGAACATCAAGTGCTGCATCCGGCATATACGGCATCCATATTACTGAGAGAGGGGAAAGAGGCCTTTATTATACTCACAATCAGTCACAACTCGCGCCATTCCTGCCAATACTCCGGTTATCAGGCATCAGACTATGATCTGCAAGCACTGCGCAGTACAATCAGCGTTTTATTCCTGTGGCGTTCCTGCTGATGAAACACACTGAAGTACCCCACGATCTGGAAACCTTTCTGGAAGATTTCCTGCTATCTGACCGGGTTGATGAAGAAGCACTGGATTACCTGTCTGCTCATGGTTTCATGACAGCACTGTCTATTTCGCCGGTAGACGTCCCTCAGTCCCAATGGATGGAATGCCTGCTGAATACCGAGCCCAAGTGGGAAAGCCCGGAGCAAAAACAACAGGTTGAAGCTGCCCTGCTGGAGCAGCTGGCCCGCATTGACCGTGAAATCAATGAGGAAGAAACCCTCGAACTGCCCTGCGACCCGGTTCTGGGTAAAGACCCGGACGAATCGGAGCTGAGAGCCTGGAGCTTCGGCTTTATGGAAGCCGTTTATCTCAATGAGCCGGCTTGGTTCTCTGATAATGAACAGGAAGTCAGCGAACTGTTGCTGCCCATCATGCTGGCCTCCGGCCTGTTCGATGATGAGCCCGAGTTCAAGGCCATGTACAAGGACAAGGAGCTGGTTGAGGATATGTGCTGCCAGATCCCGGAAGTTGTGACCGAGCTTTACCTGCTGATGAGAGCTTCAGCACAGTAATGCGCTCTGATAACAGCAGTACAGTCTTTAGAATGTGCTGCTGTTAATTAAAAAAGAAATAATAAATAACTTTTTAATTTCGATTAAAAAAATGAAACGACTTTAGAGGATACAGCCGCTCTCCTTGTCCTATGCTATGAAGTAGACATTTCTATTTCATACGCTCAGGGAAGATGCAGTATGCCTCTTGATCCAATAAGACCGTCGACGCCAACCACAACCGACCAATCGTCAGTGTCAGTGACGAATGATACTGACAAAGCTCCAGACCAGCTCGAGCAACAAGAGCCAGTAAAAGGTCGAGCCTTTTCCCGTAGCGTCAAATCCCAGACTCTGGAAAGTGAAGGCAAAAAATTTGTCAGCGCTTTCAAGCGTCAGGCGGAAGGCCATTCGGGCCCCCCTGTTTCCATTGGAAAGAGGCTCGCAAAAGGTTGGGACTCTTTTAAAGGTATATTCACTCGCAACAAGGATAGCTACACTCTCGCTCAGCCAAAAGAAACCGGGCACAAGAAAGAAGCCAAAGAAGCACAACAGCGGGCTACCCGAATTGCCAATGAAGTAGCAACCGCAGTCTCCAGCCAAAAACCAACCAATGTTGAAACAGTTAAGCCTCGTGGGACCAGACCGGAACCACCACCCAAACCTGCGTGGCTTTCTGAAAAGGTCAAACCTTCACAGCCTCAAAGGCACCATTCAGCTCCTGCGGGAATAACACCCCAACCAGAAGCAACTCAAAAGTCAATTTTAAAGAAAACCACATCGAATCCGCCTGATCACCCGGCTCCGCAGCCACCAACACCCGAGGCAAAAGAGACCAGAAAAGTTAATTTCAGTGATGAACTGGAGTTTGTTGAACCTCCAGAACCATTTGATACAGAACCTCAGGTTGAGGAAGATAAAGTTTATGACACCATCCCTGAAAACTTTGTGCCCAGAGCTGAGCGCGAGCAGATTGCAAAATTCACCCGGGAAATCACGGAAGCAAGACAAACACTTAACGAGCTGAAAGTTAAACTGAAAGCCAAGCATACCGCCTGGCGAGTACGTTTTGCGATCAATCGGTTGCAGAAAAAACATGCAAAGCTCCAAAGAAAGGGGGCTTCACTCGAGCAACAGGCCGACTTTCTCAAGCAACAAGTGGATAAATTACTTAACAAGCACAGTCGACGTATAGACAGGGCTGGTATTAAGCTCGACTCAGGAATATCTTTCAAGCAAAGATCGATTACAGAGGGGACACTGACTACTCACAGTCCTGCCCCGACAATTCCTGCCCCTCCGCCACCACCTGATTTTTCAGATGTTATCTATGACAAACCAGTGAGGCCTCTGCCCTCAAACACGCCTATTTACCAGCGCCTGGTACAAGAAACCATGGTTCGCCCTGAAGACAGTCCCTACGAACAAATGAAGCCAGTAGGAAGTGTTCTCAGAAAACAGTCCTCAGAAGAACGAACATATGAGAACCCCTCTACTTTGGATGATTTGAACCAAAATCCAGAGAAATTCAGTGACTACAACCCTAGTACTGATTATGCAAATCGTGATGCGCTACAACTGGATATAGATAAGCAGAAACTGGAAAATCACTATGATACTCCCCGCCGGACAATCGCATCCGGACCTAAAAAAGACCGGCAGTAACATAGAACCAGGAAGCAAATTAAAGCAGGAGCAAAACAATGGGCGGCGGACCAGGTGGAGTTGGAGGCTACAGGGGCGGAATTAAAACCCCACTGGCTGAAATTGCAAGCAAGAACCAGGAATCAGAGGCATCTCCAAAAGCCACAAAAAGCTGGAAGCAGCGCTTCGTATCCTTTTTCAGCCCTAAAAAAAGCTATAGCCCTAACAAAAAAGGAGCCGCGGCAGCTCGACAGCAAGAGTCCAAGCCCCTTGAACAATACAAGGTTTCTAAAGAAACTTCTCCCATTCGCGTGTTACACCAGCCGGCACCGACAACCGGCCAAGCATACGCCGCGATCCTGAGCCCTGCCGATCGGGCGCTACAGCAGCTGCAAGGTGATTCAGATAATTCCCCGAGTCTTCAATATTTAGAGAAATATCTGAGCACCTCCAAGAATGCTCACTCAGTAGAGCAATTTTATGAAAGTCTGGCCGATAAAGCATTCGAGAGCGACCTTGACCCCCAAGTCTGGCGTCAAGCTACAAATCTGATTCAGGGGAAAGTAGCTGAACACAAGGTTAATGCGCTACTGAAACAACCATTGTCACCAGACCAGCTACTAAGACAGGCAGCTCATCTAAAACTCGAATATCAACATACTCCTTTTAGTGATCAGGTTTCACAATTACTGGATCAACATCTGCCAACTGTCGACGCTCCACCTGTCCCACAACACAGAAGGTCACCACAACCCCAGAGAAAGGTTGATACGACCAGGTCTGAAACACCACAACCGCAAAAAACAAACCTGAGCCCTCTAGCTCTTAAAGGCCTAACAGCTACTAAACGTCCAAGCGTCGTTGGCCTTCAAGCCCAGCTACGCTCATTAGGTAGCGACCAAACTTCAGTGAAAGAGCTTAATACCGAACTCTCTAGTCTGCTGAAAAGTGGCCGGATAACAGAGCCAACGTTTAATGCAGCAGCAAAACTGACTCACAATAAGCTTGCAGAACAAAAGCTTGATGAAATTTACAACGATCCCGGCATCGTCAATAAAGAACAGGCAGTTCAAGATAAAATCAGCTACTACAGCAGCATTGACGTTCCATTACTGGCTGATGGGTTGAGAGAGATCCACCAGATTCGCTACGCAAGCTCACAGTCAACTCAAAACGCTGTACCAGCACCCCGGCAGCAGACAACACCCCGTTTACCAGAACAACTTGCAAGTAAAGTTCCTCAGGAAACAGCATCGCAGGAATCAATCAATCAGAATAGTGACCAACTATTTACTGACCTTAGAACAGCAAGCGCACAGCTTCACAGTGCGAAAGACCTGCACAACGCAACTACTATTTCCGGTGGGTTACGCTTCCGGAATATTCTGCCTCCCAAGGCATCTGAAGTTTTAGTTGGCCCAAAGGGTGAAGAGGAAGCCATCAACGCCAACTACGTCGGAGACTTCATTGCCCTGCAAGGTGTCATGAACACAAGTGAGGCAGGAAATCCACGCTCAAGAGACCTCACTTTCAACATGTTCTATGAGCAGGGTACTAATACTGTAGTGAATCTGACGAATAACAAAGATCTCAAAGGTGCCGGCGGAAAAAGTCTGGAAGTCAAATACTGGCCGGCAGAGGGAAAAAGCTTTTATGTTGAAGGTGGCATGAAAGTCACAACCAAGCACATTGAGGCGGGAGCGGATTATGACGTCATAACCCTGCAGCTGGGTGGTGACAAGTCCAATGGATATGCCAACTTATCCTCCCGACCAGCCAAAGAGGTCAAGATTTTCCACTTCCACAAATGGCCAGATCACGGTGTTCCTTCCGGAAAGAATCTCGAAGCTTTCCAACGATTTAATACTGCGATAGAGCAGCATCCTAAAACAGGAAAGGTATGTGTCCACTGTAAGGCCGGTGTGGGCAGAACCGGAACATTCATCGTTCTTGATCAACTCAAAAAGGGAATCGCGTCCGGAGAAATTACCCGTGAAAACCTCTTTACCAAAACAACCGAGCTGGTTTACGAGGGACGCAAACAGCGTGGAGAACAGTTTGTTCAAAGCCCCCAGCAGCTCAAATTACTGCTGACTCAAGGACTAAGTATTCTGAATTCAAGTAGTCCTGCACCGACATCCAGAAGCCAGCCTGTTACCCAGTCCAGTACACAGGGTATTTCAGGTGAACAATTATTAAGGGCGTCACAACAACCCAAAATCAGCCCAGATGTTATGGCGCAAAAATTCTTTGGCAGCAACAGCGAAACAGCTACGCCTTACAACACCATTGAAGATTTCCACCGTGACGTAGCCCGGCTTGATGCATACGGTTTGCAACAGCTGGCACAGGAATTTGCTAATGAGGTACAACGCAACCCCTGGAGGCTGGAAGATGATGACTGGAGTTCAGCAATAGGCGAAGCTGCAAGTTATATCAATGAAATTGCCGCAAGACAGCGTATCCCTGGAGCTGCGTCAGCCGTTAGCAATGTTTTCTGGGAATCTGGAATTGTCACCGGCAATTAACTTGATGCAGTATTCTCAGCTGTCACATTAAGCAGGTTTTATAACCATGCCTGAACAATATTCTGTAATACTCAATGGGCAGTTATGCGATGGCGTATCTCTCCAGCAGGCCAGCCAGCGGTTACAGAAGTTGTTCAAGGCAACGGCCAAAAAAGTTGAGAGTATGTTATCCGGACAGCCTGTTGTTCTTAAACACAATCTGGACAAACAAACCGCAGAAAAATACAAAACAGCTCTGCTGAAAGCTGGAGTTATGTCTAAAATCCAGTTTCAGCGCCCCAGAGCAAAATCAGCCGTAAAAGATATCACTAAATCAAGTAACCAAGGGCATTCACCCAGTACTCAACAACCAACCCCTGATTGGGAAGTGATGCCCCCAGGCACATCCATTGGCGAACCCAAACCCGCACATTTTATAGAACCCGACACCGGCCATCTCGATATCTCACCACAACAGGGTTATATTGTGGAACAGAATCAGACGCCGGCACCGCCCCCTCCGGATACCAGTCACCTCGCACTGGAACCTCGTTAGCAGCCGGCTTGTTACTTTCTATATTTATAATCTGTTCAAGGATATCGCTATGAAGTCAATCTGGCTCCGTTGCCTGACGGCTTTTGCCACCCTGCTGCTAACCCTGCACGTCAATGCCGCGACCGCACCTGATGCTACTGCCCTGCCCCGTGTTGAACTGGATACCTCTGCCGGCAAGATGGTGGTAGAACTTTACCCGGCCAAAGCGCCCATCACTGTGAAGAACTTTCTGGATTATGTGAACAGCGGATACTACGACGGTGTTGTGTTCCACCGGGTTATCAGAGGCTTTATGGTTCAAACCGGCGGCTTTGAACCGGGCATGAAGAAGAAAGACACCAAAGCACCTATCAAGAACGAAGCCAACAATGGTCTGAAGAACGAACGCGGCACTCTGTCCATGGCACGCACCAATAACCCGGACAGTGCTACTGCCCAGTTCTTTATCAACGAAGTTGATAATCCGAACCTGGATTACAGCTCCCGCAGCGCCGGTTACGCCGTATTTGGTAAAGTGGTTGAAGGCCTGCCGGTACTGGACAAGATTGCCGCAACACCCACCAAGACCCTCGGCTTTTATCGTGATGTACCAGAGCAGGATATCCTGATCAAAAAAGCACAGGTTATTAAGCCGGAAGAAAAAGCCAAAGCCCCGGCTCAGGGCGGATAAGATTCTTCGCCAGAAAGCAAAAAGCCGCCCTGAATCAGAGCGGCTTTTTGTTTAGAGCCTGTTCATGATCTTTCGTGGATAGCGAAAATGTTGAGAAAAACCTCAGGTGCTTCGATTTTTCGAGGCGCATAGTGGTGCTATGTAACGAGGAAAAGCGGAGCACCTGAGGTTTTTATCGGCATTTGCAGCCCACGATAAGATTGTGAACAGGCTCTTAGGTCTGAAGATAACCTCAGGACTCAGTCACTGAACTGACGACGTCCGGCAAAGGCATGGCTCAGCGTGCCACCATCCACAAACTCCAGCTCACCGCCTAACGGTACGCCGTGAGCGATACGGGTCACATCTACCGCATCGTTACGCAGCTGCTCGGCGATATAGTGCGCTGTCGCTTCACCTTCCACTGTCGGGTTGGTAGCCAGAATAAGCTCTTTCACCTTACTCGCCCGTACCCTGTCTATCAGTGAATCAACACCGATATCCGAAGGGCCGATACCGTCCAGTGGTGACAGATGCCCCATCAACACAAAGTAAAGGCCGTCGTAACCAGCCGTCTGTTCAATCGCGAGCACATCAACCGGGGTTTCCACCACACACAGCTGAGTAGCGTTACGCTTGTCACTGGAACAGATATTACAGACATCCGTTTCACACAGCGTTCGACAACGGCTGCAGTAACCTACGCCGTCCATTGCCCGGTCCAGGGCTCTGGCCAGACTCTGACCGCCACTGCGGTCACGTTCCAGTAAATGAAGTGCCATCCGCTGGGCCGACTTGGGACCAATCCCCGGCAGGCAGCGCAGTGCATCCATCAATTCCCTGATCAGCGGGCTGAATGACATAGTTCGATATCGTTCCGGTCTAGTTCCGTGTGAGTTCCGTTTTACTTTGCGTCAACAGTTATCAGAAAGGCATCTTCATGCCGCCCGGCATGCCCATACCGCCGGTAATACCGGCCATTTTTTCCTGATTGTTGGCTTCGACCTTGCGAACAGCGTCGTTCACCGCTGCAGCCAGCAGGTCTTCCAGCATTTCCTTGTCTTCTTCCATCAGGCTGTCATCAATGGTGACACGCTTGACGTCATGACGACCGGTCATTACTACCTTAACCATGCCTGCGCCGGATTCACCGGTAACTTCGGCATTGGCCAGCTCTTCCTGAGCCTTCTGAAGCTGCTCCTGCATTTTCTGGGCCTGCTTCATCAGATTGCCCATACCACCTTTCAGCATTCTCTACCTCATTCTCACATTAACGCTCACGCGGGCTGATTGACAGGATCCCGCGGAGCAATGGATTCATCGATAACCTGCGCTGCAAACCGTTCGACCAGTTGCTGTACATGGTTATCTGCGTAAATAGTGTCTTTCGCCAGCTGCAGCCTTTCTGCCTTCAGCCGGATACGCCGGGCGGCCGGCGTTTCAGAAACAACGGTGCCCAATGTTACCGCGACTTGTACCGGGTGTCCCAGCAACTCAGACATGGCCTTGGTAATTCGCTGGTCATGGGTCGGGTTATGCAGCGTGGCATGGGATTGGTCCAGCCTTAACTCGATCCGGTCCGGTTGAGCTGATACCAGCTCACAGTGCGATGCAATGGTGCCTGTAACACCTCTCAGACCCAGCAGCTCAAATACCTGCCACCAGTTGCCTGGAGTAATCTTTTCCGGTAATTCCGCCGGCAGTTCCGGGTTTACTGCAACTGCAGACGGTTCAGTTTTTTTTGGTTCAGGCTCCTGCTTTACAGCAGGTGGGGCCGTTTCAACTTCCGGCTTAACAACCTGAGGTTCAGGTGCAATTTCAGTATGAGCCGGAGGCATCTGACTGAGATCAGCAGCAGGCGCACTGTCTTCAGGCGGCATACCACTGTCATAAATACCTGCCATATCTGCCGGGTGAGGTGGCTCTTCCTGCGGAGCCAGATCAGGCAATGGCTGCGGTGCTTCGGCAGGTGATTCCTGAACCGGAACCTCAGCTACAGGCTCTGGTGCTGTTTCAACTACCGGAGCTGGCTCTGCCTGTAATAAATCATCATTGTTGGCAGTGCTGTCTGGATTACTTTCTGCACCCGTATCAACAGGCGCTTCCGGTACTGTATGCTCCACCCCGGAATCAGCAACAGGTTCAATGGGCGGGGTATTATCCGGCTGATCCGCCCCTGGAAGCAGCGGCTGTTCTACCGGCGCACCATCTGGTCGGAAAGCCAGCATTCGCAGCAGCGCCATTTCAAAGCCGGTGCGCGGGTCTGGTGCCAGAGGCAGGTCACGCCGGCCAATCATGCCGACCTGATAAAACAGGTGAACATCTTCTGCGGTTGCCCTGCCCGCCAGTTCCTTAATCTTTTCGCCGTCACCCTGACTGTTATCCACCGCACCTGGCACACTCTGGCCAATAGCGATGTGATGCAATACCGACAGCATTTCCGCCAGCACCGAAGCATAGTCCGGTGCATGCTCAGCCAGTTCAGCGACTGCCTGCAACATGCCGGAACCATTATGTCCGATCAGCAACTCCACCAGTCGCAGTACCTGACTACGATCGATGGTGCCGAGCATGGAGCTGACATCCGCTGCAGTGACATTGCCATTACCAAAAGCAATAGCCTGATCTGTCAGACTCAAGGCATCCCGCATGCTGCCATCAGCGGCGCGACCAAGCTGCCACAGGGCTTCCTGCTCGAAACTCACCTTTTCTTCTTTCAGTACATTGTCGAGATGACCAACAATGCGCTCGGGCGACATATTCTTCAGACCAAACTGCAGGCAGCGGGACAGAATCGTCACCGGCAGCTTCTGCGGATCAGTGGTCGCCAGCAAAAACTTGATATGGGGCGGCGGCTCTTCCAATGTTTTCAACAAGGCGTTGAAACTGTGCATGGAGAGCATGTGCACCTCGTCAATCAGGTACACCTTGTAGCGGCCACGGGTCGGTGCATACTGCACGTTATCCAGCAGCTCGCGGGTATCATCCACCCGGGTACGGGACGCCGCGTCAACCTCAATCAGGTCAACAAACCGGCCTTCATCAATTTCCGTACAGGCGGAACAGACGCCACAGGGCTCCGAGCTGACACCCTGCTCACAGTTCAGGCACTTGGCGAGAATCCGGGCAATGGTGGTTTTACCAACCCCACGGGTGCCGGTGAATAGATAGGCATGGTGTAACCGTCCCGTATCCAGCGCATTGACCAGCGCCTTCAGTACATGGACTTGTCCAACCAGTTCCTTGAATGTTTTTGGCCGCCATTTGCGGGCCAGTACCTGATAGCTCATGAGCCGGATCAGTGCTCCGAACAAACCTGTTAATCAAAACGGCGCCCACGCGAAAGCATCAAGCGAAACCGCACATTGAACAGGGGCCATGGAAAAACTCTATGCTAACCAACTCGGTAGGAAATTGCACGATACGGCAAAACCGGCCAGTAAACACAGGATAAAAAAGAAGGGATATAAAGGATAATTTGTAGAGAAGAGTTTGGAGGCAGATCCTGCCAGCCGACACCCCGGCACACACTCGCACTGCTACCGTTGCTTCCTTCCGGACCTGGCGGGATTCACAGCTGACTGTTGCGGGGGGACCGACAGGACCCACCATTGCAGTTCCGAATTGCTCGGACGCGTTGCATTCTCGCTGAAAGGCGGCGGCATTGCAAGCCACATCCGCAATCTTTCTGTTCAGACCTCAAGCGGAAGCTGAACGTCCTCAATCCGGTCGAACAGCGCTTCATACTGTTTGGTCAGTTTGTGCTCGGGTGCAAAATAAACCAGTGGCTTTGAGGCACCATGAGATTCCCGCATTTTTACTGACTGCCCCAGATAATCCGGCAGCACCTTGTAGCCATCGGACATCAACTCTTCAATCAGTGCCTGGGGCAGTTTTACCCGGGGCTGGAACTGGTTGACCACAACACCTTCAATCACCAGATCACGGTTATGGTCTTCACTCAGTTCGGCAATCTCGCTGTGAATGCTGTACAGCGCCCGCTGAGAGAAAGCATCGCAGTCAAAGGGAATCAGGCAGCGGTCCGCCGCAATCAATGCCGAGCGGGTATAGAAATTCATCGCCGGTGCGGTATCAATATAAATCCGCTCATAGATTGAACCGAGCGACTTCAGCGCATCACGCAATTTGTAGATTTTATGTTTGGTTTCCAGCTTGTGCTCCAGCTCGTCCAGCAACGGACTGGAAGGCATCACACTGAGATTGGCAAAAGGCGTTTTATGAACAAAGTCCTTTGGCTCTTTGGAAAACAGATTAAAAGACAGTGACTGCTCAAAAAAATCGGCAATGGTATGACGCAGCTTTTCATCCTTCAGCCCCAGCAGATACTGGGTTGAATTACCCTGCGGATCAAGATCAACAACCAGCGTCTTGTACCCTCGGGACGCACTAATTGCCGCAAGATTACAGACGATACTGGACTTTCCCACACCACCTTTCTGATTGAATATAACCCGGCGCATCTGGCCGCCCCTCCCCCTGAACTATTGTTATTTATCCTGCTGCTGCAGGTAACATGACGTTATCGGGATGCCCCGGTGAATTCAACTGCCGCCACGGCGATCCTGAAAACCTTAATCTGGATATAGCTATGGATTATGCCCAGGCCAGACAACAGCAGTCCGAGCTGGCACAACAAGTTATTCGAACGGACAGCTTCGGTGAAATCCGGCAGGTCGCCGGTGCCGATGTGGGTTTTGAAGATAACGGCCAGACAACCCGGGCCGTGATTTCCCTGATGTCCTGGCCACAGCTGGAATTACTGGATTATCGCATTTACCGGGAGCCTACACGTATTCCCTATATTCCCGGCCTGCTCTCGTTTCGCGAGTGCCCTGCCCTGCTTGAATGCCTGCAGCAACTTCCGGCTCAACCCGATCTGATCTTCTGCGACGGCCAGGGCATTGCCCACCCGCGCCGGCTCGGTGTTGCCTCCCATCTGGGCATACTGGCGAATATACCCACCATTGGCGTTGGCAAAAGCCGGCTTACCGGCGAGCACCAGGCGGTACCGGATCAACGGGGCGCAATTAGCCCGCTGACAGATAATAATGAAGTGATTGGAAATGTGTTGAGAACCCGAACCGGCGTCAAACCGCTTTATATCTCTACCGGTCACCGGGTTTCACTGGAAACAGCGACACAACTGGTATTACAGGCTGCGCCGAAATATCGACTGCCGGAACCCATTCGCTGGGCTGACGGCATTGCATCAAGAAGGGCTTCTTTTATGAAAAGACTGGAGCACACCACCCGGTTACCGTGACTTCAACAACTGCCAACAGTATTCGGAGCGGCATGCACCTCTATTCTTAATTCACACGGGTCAGCTTGACACTCACCAGTCCGTTACCCTGAATCAGGGTATTATCATCAACGATCTTCCACCCCTCTTCACCTTCCTTGTTTTTGAAGACCAGATACTTTTCTGAGCCGGACTCACGCACAAAGATTTCGTCAAACATTGTTCTGGAACCACCGGACTCAATAAAGTCAGCACCAATAACCAGTTTGTCCGAACCCATGGCACCGGCCATAGAACTCAAAAATTTGTTGGAAGAATCAGCTTTGGCCTCATACTCACCTTCAAAGCCGTGCCCTCCACAACCGGTTAGAACAGCGGAGATTGTGAGCACGATAAGATACTTGAAAAATTTCATTCTAAATTCCGTTTTTTAGATCGACTTATTGTTGTGATAACCGGGCTGACCCGCCCGGCAAGGTTAATATAAACGACTGCTACTGCCGTCTGCGTGCAGGTAGACTGCATCGGTCAGCAGTTTATTTTTGTCCAGGTATTTAGCGATCGTCGTCAGGGTAGCGGTATAGATTTCGCCGTCATGATCATCGGTTGATACATCATCAACAAACCAGTTACCCAGCATTCTTTTTACCGGACTGACATCGACATGCTGAGGGTCAAAATGAGCGGCACTGTTAACCTTGAGCTGGGCAATATCAGTGGTCTGATAGATCGATGCATTAATCACATCAAGCGTATGCTCAGTACAGTTCTGATAATCCTGGCTAAACGGATTGGCAATTACCGAGTAACTGCCATTATGCAGTCGTGCCGGCACACCGGTAGCAATGGCTTTCATGATCCGTTGCTGCAGCTCAGCCGTCGGGATAACAATACCCGCTCTGAGAGCGTTTACTCCCCAGAAGAAATCAACCGGGTAATCGACTACCAGCTCACTTCTATCCAGCTGGCCTGCAACCTGGTAAAGGTTATGAATAGCATAACCGTTGACCTTCTCCCCGCTTGCCAGGGTAATGGTTGAATAAACACCGATCGCGGTATGGGTAAAGTTGATACCGTTCGGCAAATCAGCAGGATTGCGACCTACACGCCCGAGAATAAAGACCTGCGCACCTTTTTTTGCCGCATATTTTTCAACGGATTTAGCAAAGGCCTCGATCTGCTCGACACTGTATACAGCATCTTCAGTCTGGGCACTGCCACCATGACTCAAGACTGAAAAGGAAAACAGCAGGACTGCAAAGCATGAATTAAGTGCCTTCATTGAGCAGCATCCTGCTGTTTCATCATCTGCAGGGGTGACGGCGCTGCGGTGATTGTCTTCTCAGTAACAGGCAATTCCGCCGGCTGGGTGGCAAACTCGATCATCGCAGTTCCTGCCTGGGTTGAGGCCTGGCTGGTACCACCCACAACAACAAGAGGAACAGCGGATACAGCACTGCCTACCTTAACTGTTGCAGACGTACCGTGGTAAGCGGCTAATGCAGAGTGCCTGCTGGCAGTTGCTGACTGGTCAGAGGCTCCGCTTTCGGCTTGCACGACAGTACTTGTGAGAACTAGCATGGTGGCCATTAGTTTTATTATTTTCATAAAGCAATCTCCTTGCTTGTTTAAAAGTACTTTTTATTCTGGAAGACGCGTGAGGAGTATCATGCCATAGACATGAACTGTGTTCTGGGGCATTTTCTTTCGGGATTTTATGATACTTGCTGAATCTTGCTCTAGTCTGGCACTGATGCTCGAATGATTTTTCAGACTCCCTAAACTTCCTCTCTTTTCATGAATGCAAAGAGCAGTCGAGATACCCAAGATATGATTTAAAAAATGGTGCTTGCTTGGAAGAGAATATCATCTGGATAATCTTGGCCAAATACCACAGTCACTCGTTAGATTTTAATTTTCTCATACTTCAGGCTGTATTCTTTTTCATCGACAACCGCTTTAAAGATACTTGCATGAGGGAAGTTTTTCTTCCAAGAATCTTTAACCCTTTTCTCAAGGTTGTCATCTGAGTTAGCACCCAGCACCACTCGTTTGATTGCATCAAATGGGAATTTGAATAAGTGAATGGTTTCTCCATGAACTATCTTCGTCTCATCGGCATCACAGAGTGCAACCATCATTCTCCATTCATTTTCATAGCGCCATGCTTCATCTTTGAAGGTATATAGATCTTCTTCACTTAATTCTGATAGTGTGTAGTGTCTTCGTTGAGGATCATAATCAACTTGAACAAGATGCCTGAGAGAGTCAGACTCAGTTTTTCTTTGATTGAAAAAAATGTTGCTGGTGTCGAACTCTATCATGAAACCCTTGTGTGAATTTGCATAATGTGCCCACATCAAATGATCATTCTCATTCTCGGTCAGGCATAAAACACCAACAGTTTCCTGCAAAGTATCATGTGCTTTCCCTTGAAGAAGGTTTGCTACTGGCTTTTGTAATGCCTTTACTCCACTTAATAATGAGGAACTACTTCCTTCAGTTATTTGTTTGAGTAAATCGATCGGGAAGACTGCTTTCTCTAGCTCTGAAAGAGATTGATATGTATCCTCTACTATTTCATCAAAATTACTTTCAAAATGATTTTTAATTTCACTGTCACTAGCAATGTTGTCAATAACAGGTCTTAGTTCAAAAGGATCATTGAATGATCTAGCAGTGCCGAATTTTAGCGTCCCGTGTTCTAATACGAGAACACCATTCTCATCTAGATATTTATACATATGTTTGCTTAAAATCTAACGCCCGCATCATAGGCAGACGACGCGAAGCGGCGGCTGTCCTTATGCATGCGCTTGTTAGATTTTTGACTCATATACCCAGTAATTTATTTTATCTCGAATTTCTTCATCTTGTTGGGTTTGCACTCTCCATACATAAGACGAGTAACCATCAAGACTAAACGGCTGAAGTAGTTTTGTTTTTACTTTCTGTACACCAGCTTTATTTAACGCATCTATGTAAATTGTATCAAGATCTTTAGAAAGCACATTTCCTTCAAATTGTATAGTTGGACTAGATGAATCTTGACTTATAAATTCATTGACTGAAGTTTTAAATAATCTAGATATATTAGTATCTCGACCACACAAGAACAGGTAAGTTGAAACATTTCTTCTCTTCGCTAATACTGCAAGTCTTGCTATATCCTGAATTATTTCTTTTTTATTAGAAGATCTCTCATAGCTTCGCTTGATCTCAGCAATTGTATACACATTTTTGTTTTCTGGATCCTCCCACGGATTAAATATAACAATATCTGCGCATGGATTCCGTGAATTCTCAAATCCTAAATCATCTCGAATAGAAAACTCTTTGTTTTTTAAGTTTGAAGATGGAAGAAGAGCACGCAATTTATTCAATGCTTCTTCCTGTAGAAAACTCTCTGTAACTTCCTTTGAGCCTTCAGCCTCGTCATCATCCAGCTTTGATATTGCTTTCTTAACTAAGCTACGCCCTAAAAGAACAGCCCATTCATAATCAGGGTTATAAGGCATACTTAACAATTCCTTCGTACTTCACTCCTAGCTTATTTTCAAAGTATTCTCTGCTTAAAAGATTGCTCCAAACAGGTGATCCATCTTCAGTAATGTAGACTCTTTGAACAGTTATTCTGTCATCTACTATCCCTGTTCCAGGAGGATATATTTCCAGCCAAATTAGTATGCCTTCTTCAAAAAGGGTAAG
Organism: Spongorhabdus nitratireducens; assembly: GCA_947387575.1. Lineage (GTDB taxonomy): Bacteria > Pseudomonadota > Gammaproteobacteria > Pseudomonadales > Endozoicomonadaceae > CANDOC01. The sequence goes on along the minus strand of CANDOC010000004.1, from coordinate 264,675 downwards.
GTAATTTGGTGATAACTCGACATTACTCTTGAGTAACGACTTTAGCTTTGCAAAAAAGCTACTTTCTTGTTCAATGCTCTTTGTTAATAGCTTCTTGAATTCTTCGCCATGACTCCCATTCAAACCTTCTTTGCACAGCTTCTGTAGAATGTTTTCAAAACCGTTAGTTATTGACGTTCCTGTATAATCTTTCTTTTGTGTGCAAGCTACAATAATGCAATCTTCCTTATTTTCCGGAAAAATCAAGCTGACAGAACATTTTGACTCGATCCCGCTAAAGCCTGGAAAATCAAAGTTTTCAATGTTAATTATGTTGGACATATTTACCTTAATGTTAAATCTAACGCCCAATTCAGGTGCGCCGTAGGCGTCACCTGGAACCACTTGTTGATATGACTCCCGCGGTCAAGCGGGTTTTAAATACGTTCGTTTTAAACTCATATTAAATACCCATTCTGATACTGGAACCTGAAATTGCGACGGCTGGCACGCTGATATTCGTGGGCTGAAACCACTTTTCATGTATCCGTCGTGTGAGCCTGCCTCTCTCTAGGATCGAGCACTCAGCATATGACTGCCTGAGCTCCTAACAAGATCGAGGGTTACTCACTGGCCGGAGTTGCAGCGTCAGAATGGGTGAACCTCTTTAACGGCTTTCTCTATTGATGACTCAGGCAGTTGCCTGCAGTTGCTGATCCATACCCTTCGTGATGATTTCCCACATAAATGCCGATAGCTCCCGGGCAATGACTACTACCACAACACCGCGTTTTATTCGGAGGCCAGCTTTTACCCGTCAGCGGGAGTCATTATGTCTAAGTGGCTGTTGCTTAGTATTCAACCTTTTGTAAGCGACGTTGTGCAGTATCTCTGTAGAAACTATCTTTATCGCCAGATTTTTCAATAATTGTATTCAACCATAGACGAGTATTTTTCCAATCTTTTCTACCCCAATAAGCTTGAGCAATTTGATAGCGAAAGGCTTGTAAAGTTGAAGCTTTGGGGAAGTTACCCTCAAGAGCAGAAAAAGTCTCTAATACTTGCGGCATATATGCATTAAAATCTTTTTCTACACCATATGAAGAGCCGTACTTTCCTCTTTCTTTCCAGCCAAGAAGGGTACGAATTTTTTCTTCGTATGCAATCCTTGCAGCTTTAGTGTTCGGAAACTCGGTAATCACTTTATCATACCATTTATTTGCAGTTTCAACTTTAGGTATCCAACTAGAATCAATAGTAAATTTACTATCTCGGTCTGAAGACCAGAAATCAGCATGCTTTATATAAGATGCAGCAATTGCATTATCAACGTTTTCCTTGGCACTTTCTCCAACAATTTCGGAGAGCAGTTCAATTTTGCTTTTAACTAATTCAGATTCTTTAGAACTTGGGAATTTAGATACAAGTTGCGTCCACGTCTTTAATGCTGATGCGACTTGATTATTTTCGAATGCGATATTTCCAAGCTCATAATATGCAGCTGATTTATTTGCATTTGATGTTTTACTAAAAACCACATCAATCAGTTCTATTTTTGCCTCTTTGGTCAATCCATGTTCAGAAAGCAACTCTGCTTTTTCTAATGATGCAGAGAATGCAGAAGTGCATGTCAATGATAATGTTATTGCGAGAATAGTCTTTTTCATAAATTACTTTGTCTATTGATTAAAAATATGCCTTAAGGCTTGATGATGAATTTGATGAGCCACTTAACAGTTGTTTTTACGAACCAGTTTCGCTTAACGAGCTATCTGCGTGAAAGACGCACTTCTCTGGAAGTCAGAGCTGATAAGCCTTCCCGCCTTACTCCCTGTTCCAGTTCGTTTAGCTGCCATGTCGCATTTTGTGTTTCATATATTTGTCGCTTAACTAACAGATTTTCAGATACCACTGTATTTCATATACAAAACAGCAAGTTATCCAAGGCCTGCAATTGCACATAGACGAACTGTTTCACGCGAAATATCAGCCTGAGATAGCCACGCTACCGCCATCCTTCATGGCTATGATGGATTGTTCCTGCCCCGAATGTGACCGCAACATGTCGTACAAAAAGCGGATATTATCATGAGACAAAAGTGCATGAAATTGCATTTAAGCAGGTGAAAAAGAGTTCGGAGTGCATAAATTAAAAAGGCAGGTAACTTGTCAATCCAATGGTCTGCCGATGTGCAAGCAAAGAGCACTGAACCCAAATCAATCTCCGCTATGCCCAACAACAACTACAGAAGGCCCGGTTAGCAACCGGGCTGTTTGATGATGTCCCCGCTCTGCAGTAACCAACGTTTCACGAGATCCGTGCTTTATCAGCACACCTCATGAAGAAATTCGGAGAAGATATAACCGCGATCCAGGCTGTCATGGGTCATACCAATCCGGAGACAACCGAGATTTATTTGAAGGAACACGAGGGAAGGTTCAAGCAGGTTTCAGCGCCGCTCAAGGAGATCAAGCTGTAATTATTTATCCAAAATTTATCCAAAAAAATCCGGACTGGATACTTACACAGGCAGTAAGATATTGAATATAAAGAAAATAATGGTAGTCGGTACTAGATTCGAACTAGCGACCTCGTCGATGTCAACGACGCGCTCTAACCAACTGAGCTAACCGACTATAGACACTGCCTGAAGACTCAAACAGGGAAAACTGGTAGGCGGTACTAGATTCGAACTAGCGACCTCAACGATGTCAACGTTGCGCTCTAACCAACTGAGCTAACCGCCTGAAGAGGTTTTGAATCTTATTGATTCATATGAAAAAAGGCAAGCCCAAATGGCTACGCTTTTCACTTATTTCGCTCTTCGGCTCGTTAAAAAGGCTGAACTTTTCATTCTGTAGCCACTCTCAGTTAGCACTCATCTACACGGAGTAGAGCAATGAAGCTTAAGCGTTTTGCAGTAATCATCAGCCTGCTTTATCTGTCCTTCATAGCGCCCTGCTCGGTGGCGATGACAGGCTTTTTTGTTGCATATGATAAAGATGTAAGCAAGACACCTGGTAGATCAGGGGTTGTTGCCCATCTGATCAGAATCACCAATATCGGAGAGGCTGGCCAGGACAGAAAGGTTTTCAGGCTTCATCTGCCTGAGGCCGAACACCATGGGGGTCTGAACCGGCAATACCTTACGAGGCTGGGCATTGTTGATGACAACCACCCTGTTTTTCTTAGTCCCAACGGTTTTATCTATATCTTTGATCTCACTGCTCAACCTGAAGCATCAGGTTACTACAAGCATGTGTGTCATGCCCAAATGACCCAGGCATCCAGCGGCTGCCCTGATTACCAAACCCAGACAGAAATCAACAGTGCCACTGCATCTTCATCTTTAGGCGCGCTGATTATCTCTGCCACAGGCAAGCCCCGGGAATTGTTTTCTCCCATGAGTGTATCTACCGCCTTTAAAACAGCGGATGGTGCGACGCATTGTTTTGTCGCCAGCGATGAGCGCTGTTTCATCCTTGATATTCCCCCGCAAGCACCAGATACAGCAACAAGTCAGTCTCAAACGATTAACATACGACCCTTCCCTGCCCCCGGAAGTAATAAAGTTTGTGACAATCCACAAACAGCCACCTCTCTCAAAAACCCTTTGCCGGGTCGCCGCTATATGTCGACAGGCATTGATCTTGTTAAAGGCGTCAATGACCAGTACCACATTGTGGCCAGCCTGGATGCAACACGCAGGGAAACAAAAGCAGGCAGGCAGGATGACGGCAGAGCCTTTATTCTGTATCAAACCGCGCTGAAGCCGGGAGATCAGGAATGGAAGCAGACAAATATTGCACAGGCTTCAGCCCGGCTTCGTATAAAAGATCACGAGCACGGCGATAGAGAATACAAAAACAACAACTTCGGTGATATTTTCGATGTTTGCACAGATACAACGTGCCGCAGGGTAAGTCTCTCTATGCACCATCATCAGGGCGCCTTGATTCAGGACGTTTTGGCTGTAGCGCCTCAAGACCTGCGACACTGTCGCAACCTGATGCTCTTTGATAGCCCACAATCAAGGGTTCTCAGAGATTCGACCCTCTCGGAAAAAGATCATGATGAATATCGTGTAATGACAAGACCGTTTAAGGGCAGGCTGTATAGCGTAACTGTCGGCCAATCGCAGCCCTCTCTAGAGGAAGTTCAGGCAACGGCTGGCAATTATGAATTTAAACTGCAGGTGACAGACTGGCCGGAACCTTCAGACAGGACCTTACTACCACCTGCTTCTCTGATCTGGACGGATTGCTGCACTGTAGGCACATTACCTACTGAACTGCACCCGCACATGCTCGAACACTTTATCCTGACAGACAGCAGTGTCATTCAATTGGATTACAACTTTTAAGTCAGTATGAGAGAAAGCAACAGGCCTTTCGGGGCCTGTTGTCTGATTCGACTCACCCGCCCAGCACCTGATCTTTCAACTGCTCAATCTGATCCCGAATTGCAGCCGCCTGCTCAAACTCAAGATTACGCGCATGAGTGTACATCTGCTCTTCCAGCGTTCTGAGCTTCTTCGCCAACTGATCCGGCGTCAGTGATTTATCCACTGCATATCCGGCCGCCGGCTCGGCCACTTTCGCTGCCTGTGTGCGACCCCGTCCTTTGCCCGGTACCACGGCGCCTTCCATAATGTCGGCAACGGACTTGGTAACGCCCTTGGGCACAATGCCATGCTGCTTGTTGAACTCCAGCTGTTTGGTGCGGCGCCGTTCGGTTTCGTCAAGCGCACGCTGCATGGAACCGGTTACCCGGTCAGCATAAAGAATCGCCTTGCCTTTCAGGTTACGGGCAGCCCGGCCAATAGTCTGGATCAGTGACCGGTCGGAGCGAAGGAAACCTTCCTTGTCTGCATCAAGGATTGCCACCAGCGAGACTTCCGGCATATCCAGACCTTCCCGCAGCAGGTTGATACCCACCAGCACATCGAATACACCGAGTCGCAGATCACGGATAATCTCCACCCGCTCCACGGTATCAATATCCGAGTGCAGATAGCGCACCCGTACATCATGTTCACTCAGATAATCCGTCAGATCTTCTGCCATGCGCTTGGTCAGGGTGGTGACCAGCACCCGTTCACTGTCCGCAACCCGTTCCCGAATCTCTGCCAACAGATCATCTACCTGGGTCATTGCCGGGCGCACTTCAACTTCAGGGTCAACCAGCCCGGTCGGTCTGACTACTTGTTCTACAACCTGATCCTGATGTTCTTTCTCGTAGACGCCGGGAGTCGCTGAAACGAAAATAGTCTGCGGTCGTCTGGCTTCCCATTCTTCAAATTTCATCGGACGGTTATCCAGTGCCGAAGGCAGGCGGAAACCGTGTTCTACCAGTGTTTCCTTACGGGAACGGTCGCCTTTATACATGGCACCAACCTGCGGTACCGAGACATGGGACTCATCGATAACCAGCAGGGCATTGTCCGGGATATAGTCAAACAGGGTCGGAGGTGGCTCTCCCGGCGCACGACCGGAGAGATAGCGGGAGTAGTTCTCAATACCGGTGCAGTAACCCAGTTCCATAATCATTTCGATATCAAACCGGGTGCGCTGTTCCAGTCTCTGGGCTTCCACCAGCTTGTTATTATCCCGCAGTACCTTGAGTCGATCTGTCAGCTCATCCTTGATTTTGTCCACAGCATCCAGCAGGGTTTGCCGGGGTGTGACATAGTGGGACTTGGGATAAATGGTTACGCGAGGCACTTTGCGCAACACTTCACCGGTCAGCGGATCAAACCAGCTGATTTCTTCCAGCTCTTCATCGAACAGCTCGAGACGAACAGCTTCTTTTTCTGATTCAGCCGGGAAAATATCAATAACATCGCCCCGTACCCGATAAGTGGCGCGCTTCAGTTCGACATCGTTGCGGCTGTATTGCAGTTCCGCCAGCCGACGCATGATATCGCGCTGATCCACCATATCGCCGCGGCTCAGATGCAGCATCATTTTCAGGTAGGATTCCGGATCACCCAAACCGTAAATCGCAGAGACGGTTGCAACAATCAGTGCGTCATCACGTTCCATCAGCGCCTTGGTGGCCGACAGTCGCATCTGCTCAATATGTTCGTTAACCGAGGCATCCTTTTCGATATAGGTGTCAGACGACGGCACATAGGCTTCCGGCTGATAGTAGTCGTAATAGGAAACGAAATACTCGACCGCATTATCCGGAAAGAACTCTTTGAACTCGCCGTACAACTGGGCTGCCAGCGTTTTGTTATGCGCCATTACAATGGTCGGGCGCTGCAGCTTCTCTACCACATTGGCAATGGAAAAGGTTTTACCGGAACCGGTAACCCCCAGTAGAGTCTGGCAGGCCAGTCCTGCATCGATACCCTTTACCAGCTGCTCAATCGCGCCGGGCTGGTCGCCGGCTGGCTTAAATGCGGAATGAACCTTGAATTGACGCCCCATTCTCTTCCTGCAATCTGTCTGGATGGTGTATTATCACTAACCGCCGGACTCATACTGGTTTTCCACTACAACCACAAGTGAAAATACCAGCCGCACAACCGGTCGCTATGATCATTATGCCGCTGCACTGCAAACAGGCAAGCGACAAAGGCTCAGGGCGAAATCCATCACCATCATGCTGACCCGCAATGCAGTATTAAAACAACCAGCAAGACTGTAACTGCATTGATTACCGGCATGTATACCAAGAGGAATTCAGATGGACCAGCAGCTTTCTCATCGCGTAGGCCTTATCAAGCCATCCCCGACTCTGGCCGTAACCACCCGCGCTGCAGAATTACGCGCTTCCGGCAAGGACATTATCGGTCTGGGTGCCGGCGAGCCGGATTTTGATACCCCTGATCATATAAAAGCCGCTGCTATTCAGGCCATCACTGATGGCAAGACCAAATATACCGCCGTCGACGGCACACCCGAGCTGAAACAGGCCATTATCCACAAGTTCAAGCGTGATAACGGCTTTGAATATGAATTTAACCAAGTTCTGGTTTCCTGTGGTGGCAAGCAGAGCTTTTTCAACCTGGCTCTGGCGCTGCTCAACCCCGGTGATGAAGTTGTTATTCCGGCTCCTTACTGGGTTTCCTATCCGGATATGGTACGTATTGCGGAAGCCTCTCCGATTATCGTCTCCACCAGTCAGGAAAGCCGCTTCAAAATGACACCGGAGCAGCTGGAGCAGGCAATTACTTCCCGCACCCGGTTGGTTGTTCTTAACAGTCCGTCTAACCCGACCGGTACGGCCTATACCGAGAATGAACTGCAAGCACTGGCAGATGTATTGCTGAAGCATCCAAATATCATGATCGCCACCGATGATATGTACGAGCATATTGTCTGGGGAGATCAGCCGTTCTGCAATATCCTCAATGTCTGCCCTCAACTGTATGACCGTACCATTGTTCTGAACGGCGTATCCAAGGCCTATTCAATGACCGGCTGGCGAATCGGTTATGCCGGCGGACCCTCATGGCTGATTGCCAGCATGAAAAAAATTCAGTCTCAGAGCACGTCCAACCCCTGCTCCATTGCCCAGGCAGCCGCAACTGAAGCACTGAATGGCCCGCAGCAACCTGTCAGGGAAATGGTAAAAGCGTTTAAAGAACGCCATGACTATGTGGTGAAGCGCCTGAATGAAATGCCCGGCGTCAATGCACTGGAAAGCGATGGTACCTTTTATACCTTCCCCTGTTTCAGGGACGCTATGCGAATGAAAGGTATCTCATCTGATACCGCACTGGCCGAGATGTTTCTGGAAGCGGGTGTTGCTTTGGTGCCTGGTTCGGCATTTGGCGCTGAGGGTTATGCGCGGATTTCTTTTGCAACCAGCAGAGAAGCATTGCAAACAGCCCTTGATCGTATGCAAGCCTCTCTAAAATAACCAATTACTTTGATGATTCACGATCCCGTACACTCACACAGGGCATCGTGAATCATCATTGATCAGCTGTTGCAGGCTTCATCTTCAGTACTTTCACAATGCTTCTCCTGAGTTTCATCGCTGGCTTTTCAATTATGAACCATGACAACCCTGCAGCTATGAAGGAGAAAGAGAAATATGCTAAAAATTTATACTCATCTGAATTAAAACTAACGCCCATCTGCGCCCAAAAAGGTATCGCAAAATAGTGCCAGATATAAAACCCGTAACTAATCAGTCCCAAAGGAGCAAGAACCTTCCTGAAAAGAAAATTTTCATTAATTAAATTTTTATGATTATCCATATAAATAATCAGGCAGGCAGTCAAAACAGTAAAAGAAACATCCTGGACGGCAGGAAACCAAACTGAATCTACAGACTCATATGGCTTAAAGTCAACAGCAGCCATGACTGAAAGTAAAAACACAATGGACAACAATAGCATTAACCCACTATTTCGAACCCTTCTTTCCCTGGTCAAAAGGAGCCCTACAGCAAAAGAATCAATACAGCCCGGCAAAAGATAAGTAGAAAAAACCCAACCCTGATCTGTATAGCTACTAAATAGCCTCCAGAAAAACCCAAAAACAATCATTAATAACAAAACTTTAGCTCGCAGTTTTTCAGACGGCATCAAAAAGAACAAAACCGCCCAAAAAATATAAAACTGCACCTCAACAGAAATTGTCCAAAAATGAACTGCATAACCATAGAGAGAGCCTGAAACCATGTCGAAATTACTTACAAACAAAACCAATGCATCAATATTGCTTTGAACATATTGATAACCTAGGAGATATATCAAAAATATTGCAAAAATATATGGCGGAACAATCCTTAAAATTCGACTCAAAGCAAATTTCAAAAAAACTGAAACCCTTGTTTCTCCTTCAATGCTGGACTGATAAAACAAAATACGCCCGATAAACATGCCACTCAACACAAAAAATGCTACCACCCCTGCTCTACCAAACATAAAAGAGTTTGCAAGAGCACTGCCCATAAACCAATGGGCAAAAGCAACCATCAAAGCAGCAACAGCTCTTATCGAATCATAGTCCGAGCGTCTTTCTGCGATATTCATTCAAACAAAAACCCAAATTGTTTTCTTACCCATGCTCGAGGTTCATGCTCACTCAGTCGCCACAATCTAGCATCCCATATAAAATGGATCATGGTAATACTTGTTAGTGTCGCCACGACAAGATTCAAAATAAGAGGATAATTAGCCTGAATATTCAGGAGGGCTGCAGTCGCAGTTCCAAACTGAGTCGACCAAACAATCAAATCACGAACGAATAAACTACAAAGCATAAAGAACAATGCAGCTCCTGCTACATAAGCCCAACGCCACTTGAAGCCAGCAGACGAAACACCTTCAACATCTCTTCGACTTACCGAATGCACCCACAAAATCAATATATATTGCAATCCATGAGCCCATGTAAAGGACGCAAAGGCAAGCAAGGCATCTCCTGTAAAAAAATATGGTGTAAAAAAAGCTGTACTGGATAAAAGCAACAAGACATTGACTGGTTTCAGCTCTTTACGACGAATCCATAATGAATACACAGCCAGAAAAATACTGAGAACCAATATAAAAAGCCCTAGATACCAAAGCTGTGAAAACAAAAAATCCATGTAAGATAAATTTTCACTTGGGTAATAAACCTTTAGACCTTCTCCAGCCGCCTGATAGACGCCAATTACACCTGCAATACCTCCACCAAGAACAGCCCACCTTTCAATTTTCAACCCAGGCTTACGTTTCGAACATATACATGAAAAAGAAAAAACACCTAAATTTTGCTTTGCAAAATGCCACGTTTGCCAAAGCGTGTAATAAAGCATAAAGAAATAGACAATGACCGGTGCACCGCCACCAACATTTTCAGCCAACAGCCCAAAAACAATAAAATTCAACAAAACAATGGCAACACAGAAATAGATCATTCGCCCCTGATATTTTCTAATATAATTCCTGATATCAGGATCTGTTAACAAGTATGCTGTTGCAGGCACATGACCAGTAGCAATAAAACCAATAATAACGACCGTTAATGTAGCACCACTGACCCCAGCAAACTGTGCCGCCAGGGCAACATAAGGTATCAGGGTTACAACTAATAAAGCCCAGTGAAAAAGGTTTATTGAGCTTCGCCGTGACACAAGAGGCAACTGGCTTTCTGACAGAGCACTCATCTAGAAAGAACCTCACTACCAATCATAATTTTTAATAAAGAGTAAAGTAAGTCACATATTGACATTCAACTCATATGATAGGTCACAGCAATCATACTTTAATCTAATATGTTTATATTTATTTTCATTTATCATTTAGTAAAAGACATAACAACTCAGGGGTAATAAAGCAAACTATTCCTCTTCTTCCTCAGGCATATACAGGAGATAATGACAATGAGGCATTTTATCTCTCTTGTATTTATAAGCCTTTTCCTTCTATTTCTGCTCTTTGCCACATCAGGCATACAGGCAGCAGATATTTATGTTCAGGCCAGTCCATTCAGCACGCTGACCTTTAGTAATATGAAAAACCCGCCCGCAATCTCACACCGTGAGTTTCGCCCGGCGCCATTCTTTGACACCTATGACCCCAGTGTGTTCTCCGGAAGCGTTGGCTATATCGACTTTGGTATGCAGGACGCTGCGAGAGTACAGCGGGTTCTTCCGGCTTACATCTACACGCTATTACCGACAGATAAAAAATATCGTGTATTTCTGCATCTTCAGGCGAGTCCTGCTTATGATGCAGGAGCAATGCAGCTCAAATTACACAGCTGGGCCGATCCTCAGGGACAGTATTCAGCCGGAAACGGAGATGGAAGTCTGGATATTTTTGCGGAAGTCGGTTTCTGGGGCACAACTCTGGATGACCTGGCTGCCCAGATTCTGCCTGTTTCTCTCAATGAAACCCCTTTCAACCCTGATGGTCTGCTTGGCATTTGGCAAAACATCCATAACGGAGGAATGATTTCTCCGGATATTCTTGGCATTACTCAAGGGCAGCTTAGCCCCGAAAACCACCTGAATTTTTCCGGTATTTCTGTTGCCATTCTGTCTCCACAGACCAATATCAGGCCTGATGCCGAAGACACCATTGCGATAACATTTCATATAGTATCCAGTTCTGAGCGACTGACTACAGATAATGTTGCTTATACACCCAAGGGCTTACCGGCTCAGTTTATGAAAGCCGCAGGCGCTGGCTCTCCCAGGGGCAGGGCTCTACAGCAACATATCGACTATAGAGTCGGAGCCATCCCACAGCCTGTTGAGTTTTCATTTGCGGAGCTTCGCTCTGTACTCGCTAATTCAGGAATGCTGAATCGTGACACAGCTCGGCTCTTCGAGGTTTTTACCGGTGTTCAGACTCCCCCTCATGGCCGGTTAGATGTTGAAGGTCTGCCACAGGCTAAAACAGTACTACCTGCTCCAAAGCAAACATCCTATGCAGCAACACAACAGCAGGGTGTTAAGAAGAATCTGTTGCAGAACTTTGATTTCTGCACACCACGCCAAAAAATGCTGGCATTACTGGATTGCTCTGATTCCACTCCCGGAAAATGGCAACTATGGTCGCCACAGGGTGTTCCCTCTCCAGCAACAGCTCAGATGTTTCGGGATGATCCAGGCAGCCCCTACCAATGGTCCGGGGAGAAAATCATTCACATAGAATACGGTGCTGCCCCTGTTAGCGCATTGACACAAAAAATTAAAAGCCGAACAGCTATGGTTGGTCAGGAAGCTGTACTGTCCGGCTGGGTGCGCACAAAAGACAAAATGGGCACCCTCTACTCCAGCCTGAGCCGTAACGGAGATGGAAAAAACCTTAGCTTTGAAGAATATCAGGTGACACCTGAGTGGACTCGAATTGTTGTCAGGCACAAAGTACTCAGTACAGAATTCACCACTCCCAACGGGCTGACTTTTTATCTGGGCACAAATCTGGGCAGTATCCTCCAGCACCAGGGAGACTGGATCGAATTTGCAGGGCTGGATCTCCGCTTCGAAACAGTGGATACGACTCCCTCCGACAACTGGGTACTGTGGACTTCTGCAGGACAGGTAGCCAAAAACAAAGGACGCATTGTTGTAAATACTGGCCCGGCACCCACCAGGAATGCGCTCAGGCTTGACTGGTATAGTCAGGACGAATGTCACAATACATTGACCCAGTCGACTGCAATTGGTGTTGATGTGGCCCGGGGGCGGCAGATTTCCCAGTCCTGCTGGATCAAATCAAGCCAGCCAGGCTCAGTGATGTCATATATCAACCGAAATACCGACGGCCTTGCGGTGGGCCTGAAGTCACACTTTATAACGCCTGAGTGGCAATATGTAACTATGCCTGCGTCAACCGCTACTTATCCTCCAGGCGCCAAAGGGATAACCTGTTACATATCCAGTATGATGCAAAACATCCTGACCGGACCCGGAACATGGGTTGAGATTGCATCACCGGAATGCCATGTCGAGCCCTGACACTGGTGACTGATCCGGCAGAGCTGTTGCCTTGTGTGGTCCTGCAAGCTGCAAAGATCAAACTGCCTGGATATAGTAGCTCTGCATCAGCGCCCTCAACTCTCAAGATCAGCTAATCAGTAATAAAACTGATCGACTTAGCTTCGCTATATACCGTGAAACCCATACTGTTATCTGCCACACGCTGGATGTAAACTTTTCCTTTTACATGTAGTAGCCTGTACTTATCCCCCCCGAAAATAACAGTAGAGAGGGGATTTTGTGCTTGCCCCTAGCCTAGAAACACAGGGATACGTGTTCTAACCACACGCCATATATCGAGGAACCGATGCGGCTCAAATGTATCAAACTGGCTGGTTTCAAGTCCTTTGTTGACCCGACAACCGTTTACTTCCCTACCAACATGTGTGGCGTTGTCGGCCCCAATGGTTGTGGCAAGTCCAATATTATCGACGCCGTTCGCTGGGTGATGGGGGAGTCCTCCGCCAAGAACCTGCGGGGCGAGTCCATGACGGACGTTATCTTCAAGGGTTCCAACAGCCGGAAACCGGCCGCCAAGGCATCGGTCGAACTGATTTTTGATAATACTGAAGGCAAGGTAACCGGCGAGTACGCGGCCTTTAACGAGATCTCGGTCAAGCGCCTGCTGACCAGCGACTCCAAGAACTTCTATTACCTCAACAATGCCAAGTGCCGCCGCCGGGATATTATGGATATCTTCCTCGGTACCGGTCTGGGTCCACGCAGCTACTCCATTATCAGTCAGGGTATTATCTCCAACCTGATCGAGTGTAAACCTGAAGAACTGCGGGTATTTATTGAAGAAGCCGCTGGTATATCCAAATACAAGGAGCGCCGCCGCGAGACTGAAAACCGGATTCGCCGCACCACCGAGAACCTTGAGCGTCTGACCGACCTGCGGGACGAACTTGAACGCCAGCTCTCTCACCTGAAACGCCAGGCCGAAGCTGCCGAGCGTTATAAACAGTTGAAAGAAGAAGAACGCCTGAAAAAAGCCCAGCTTCACGCCTTACGCTGGCAGGCCATTGATACCGGAGCCAACAGTCAGGAAGCAGCAATTCGCGAGTTCGAGGTTCAGCTGGAAGCCAGTATTGCCAAACAGCGCTCCAATGATACCGGCATAGAAAAAGCCCGGGATGAACAGACCGGACTCAGTGACCGTTTTAATGAAGTTCAGGGTCGTTACTACAGCACCGGTAACGAAATCACCCGACTGGAACAGATTATTCAGCACCGCAAAGAGCGGAGCCAGCAGCTGAAGGATGATCTGGCCCAGGCTGAAGAGCACTGGAAAGAAGCCAAAGAACATCTGGCCATCGACCAGGAACGACTGGTTCAGCTGGAAACCGAGATTGAAACCCTGGCACCCGAACTGGAAATGCTGCAGGCCAGTGATGATTCCGCGGCTGACCTTCAGGCCTCTGCCGAAGAAGCCATGCACCGCTGGCAGCAGGAATGGGACAGTTTCAGTCAGAATGCCCAGGAACCCCGACGTCAGGCTGAAGTTGAACAGTCCCGCATCCAGCATCTGGAACAGGCTATGGAACGGGTTGCGGAACGCAGTCGCCGGTTGCAGGAAGAACTGGATAGCATGCAGCACGACCCGGTTGCAGAGGAAATCGAACTGCTACTGGAGCGCCAGACTGAAGCCGAGCTGGAAGTAGAATCCAGTGAAACCAGGCTGGAAGATACTGACCATCAAATCTCCAGTCGCCGGGAAGCACTGGAAGATATAGCCGTTCAGGCAGATGATCTGCGGGAACAGCTCAGCCGCGACAAGGGACGCCTGTCATCACTTGAAGCACTGCAGCAGGCAGCCCTGAGCAACTCCGAAGGCACTGCCCAGTGGCTGGAAAGCCAGCAGCTGGATAACAAACCCCGACTGGCAGATAACATCCAGATCAAGGATGGCTGGGATATTGCGCTGGAAACGGTACTGGGTGATCACGTCCAGGCAGTTTGTGTTGATAGCCTGGATAATCTCGCCGCAGGTCTGGAAGGCCTTGAAGACGGTCGGGTTACCCTGCTGGAAACCGGCCCACATAAGTCGGCTTCCGGTCGCTCTGACCTTACCTCACTGGCATCGCTGGTTACCGCCGGACCGGTACCAACCCGACTGGCATCGGTTTATGTTGCTGACAGTCTGACCAGCGCTTTACAGCTCCGCTCCGGACTGGAAGCTCACGAATCCCTGATTACTACTGACGGTATCTGGCTGGGATCAGACTGGCTGCGACTGAACCGGGAACATACGTCTGAATCCGGCGTACTGGCCCGCAAGCAGGAAATTGAACAACTGCTGCAGTCCACCGAAAGCAATAACAATGAACTGAACACTCTGGAATCCCAGCGCCAGACCCTGCGAGAACAATTGCAGAAGCTGGAACAGGATCGTGAGCAGCTGCGCCGCACCCTGAACGAACAGCGTCAGCAGCAAGCCAGTATTCAGGCAGAACTGGCCGGTAAAAAAGTGCGGGTTGAACAGTTCACCCTGCAGCGTCAGCGAATTGAAGAAGAACGGCGCGATATCCAGGAACAACAGTCACTGGAACAGGAAAAGCTGGGTGAAGCCCGGTTACTGTTGCAGGAAGCGCTGGACCGGATGGAAGATGACTCTGCCCGCCGGGAAGAACTGCAGGAACAACGGGAAGTGCTGCGCGACAGACTGGATCAGGCGCGGATGCAGGCCCGTGACCAGCGTGATCGTGCTCACCGGTTAGCGCTGCGCCAGCAGGCTGCAACCACCCAGATTCAATCCACCAAAGCCAGTATTGAACGACTGCAGCAACAGAACCAAAGACTGGATGCCCAGCGTCAAATGTTGCTGGACTCCCTTGCAGAAGCCGAATCCCCTTCCGATGATCTGGAACTTCAGCTGGAAGCCTTGCTGGAACAGCGACTGACCGTTGAAGAGGAAATGGCCGAAGCCCGTCGTGAACTGGAACGGGTTGAGCATCAGCTGCGCCAGTTTGAACAGGAACGTCATCAGGCTGAGCAGGAAACTGCCAATATTCGCGGTCGACTGGAAAAGCTGCGGATGGACTGGCAGGGCATGCAGGTACGTCGTAACACCCTGAAAGAACAGCTGGCTGAAAGTAATTTCGATCTGCAGACCGTGATCGACAACCTCCCTGAAGGTGCCACCGAGAACGAATGGGAAGAGATCCTCGAAAAAATCGGTAACCGGATTCAACGCCTCGGTGCCATCAACCTGGCAGCGATTGAAGAGTACGATACCCAGTCCCAGCGCAAGAAGTATCTGGATGCCCAGAATGACGATCTGGTGGAAGCACTGGAAACGCTGGAAAACGCCATTCGCCGAATTGATAAGGAAACCCGCAACCGGTTCCAGGTTACCTTTGAAAAGGTTAACGCCGGTCTGCAGGA
Source organism: Spongorhabdus nitratireducens (assembly GCA_947387575.1). Taxonomy (GTDB): domain Bacteria; phylum Pseudomonadota; class Gammaproteobacteria; order Pseudomonadales; family Endozoicomonadaceae; genus CANDOC01. The sequence goes on along the minus strand of CANDOC010000004.1, from coordinate 248,873 downwards.
ACTGTTCCCGAAAGTCTTTGGTGGTGGCCGTGCTTACCTTGCACTGACCGGCGAAGATCTGCTGGATACCGGTGTCACCATTATGGCTCAGCCGCCGGGCAAGAAGAACAGCACCATTCACCTGCTATCCGGTGGTGAAAAAGCCCTGACAGCGATTGCACTGGTCTTCTCCATCTTCCAGCTGAACCCCTCTCCTTTCTGTATGCTGGATGAGGTTGATGCGCCTTTGGATGATGCTAACGTGGGTCGTTACGCACGAATGGTTGAAGAAATGTCAGAAAAAGTGCAATTTATTTATATCACCCATAACAAGATTGCGATGGAAGCCGCAAATCAGCTGATTGGTGTCACCATGCACGAACCCGGTGTGTCACGACCGGTATCTGTAGACATTGAAGAAGCGGCTGCCATGGCGATAAGCTGAATGTAAACCGGGCTGCAAAATAGTAAAAGTTATGCAGCCAATTATTCACAAAAGGCAAACAGCCAGGATTTTTTTTCGGCATTATATTTGCTAATCAAAAGAAGTAGTTACGCCACGCAAGTATTACCCGAACCGCAGGGTGCATGGCGACATGGACGGACAAGATTAGCTGCTGACATAAATATGTAAAAACAGAGCTATACGACGAGTCTTTCTTATATCAGGTCAGTTATACTTGCGTTGGATTTTATGACGTGCCGCTCGAGCGCTTGCTTGAACGGCACAGGGATTCCCGGGGTCAAATCGGGTAACCATAGGTAAACTCGACAGGCAGCATGGATATGAGTCTACGTGAGTGGCTGTTAATAATTGGAGTCATTGTTTTGATTGGCATTCTGGTGGATGGATTCCGAAGGATGTGGCTGGCGCGCAAGCGTGCCAATGAACTTCGCTTCGGCCTCGAAGAAGTCAAAGGCAGTGCGGAAACCTACGGCAGTGAACTGCCCAATGGCGGTGCCCGCGTGTCACGCACGGAACAGGCCAAACCGCAGCCCCAGCAGGAAAGGCGCCAGCGTATCGAGCCTGATTTCAGCGATCCCCTGGGTGACATGGGTGGCAGCTCTTCAGAAATTTCCAGCCCCCGTCCAGCCGGAAACAAGGCAAGCCGGGACCATACCGGAAACGACGACGCCCAGGTTTCCCTCTCAGATGATTTCTCTGCCCATTCATTCAATGAACCGGCTTTCAATGAGCAGCCCTTTAACGATCAGACAGTTAAAGAGCAGCATACCCCCCATATCGACCAACTCGAATTTCCGGAAGCGAAGCCTGAGCCTGAGCCTGAGCCTGTAAAACAGGAAACAGACGCCTTTCTGAAAACCGAGACCCATACTCCAGGCGGGATTGAAGATGTTTCAATCACCCGGCCACTGGCAGCCGAACCCGAGATTCCTGCAGAACTCAGTAGTGACAGTCTGTTTGCCGATGCTGCAGACAGTCGCCGCAGTCATGCAGAACCTGAGCCGGCCAAAAAATCGGCTGAAGCCAAACAGGCTACTGATCCACGCCCCAAACCTGATGAATATTTTATTATTCATGTGTTTGCCCGGGAAGAACGATTTACCGGTGAGCAGCTGCTGCAACAGGTAATGTCCCGCGGCCTGCGCTTTGGTGAGATGAATATCTTCCACCATTTCATGGAGCAGAACGGTCGGGATGTGATCGAATTCAGCATGGCCAATGCGGAAGAACCCGGCATTTTCAATCTGGATGAAATGGAGCAGCTGGAAACCACCGCGATCAGTTTCTTTATGAGCCTGCCGGGACCGGATGCGCCGGTCAAAACCCTGAACCGGATGGAAAAAACCGCGCGTGGTATGGCTGAAGCTCTGAACGGCGAGCTGAAGGATGAAAACCACAGCGTCTTTACGCAACAGACACTGGAACATTATCGCCAGCGTATCAGGGACTATGAGCGGAAGCAGCTGACAATGCCTAACCTGAACGACTGATATTCATTATTTAAACAGCACAGGGGTCCTTTCCTGCATTTCCCTGTGCTGACTGTGACAAGGCCAGCTGTTATAAAGGCAGACCGACGGCCTTGTTGCAGTGAAGTTCAAAGATATTAAATCCCCATGAATACAACTGAAATCTCACCTCATCAGCGTATTTCCACTCTGCGCGAACAGCTCGACCGCCATAATTATCAATACCATGTGCTGGATGAGCCGGAAATTTCTGACGCTGAATACGACATTCTTTTCCGCGAACTGCAACAACTGGAACAGAATCACCCGGAACTGGTGCAATCTGATTCACCGACCCAGCGGGTGGGTGCTGCACCACTGGAAGGCTTTGGCAGTATTCAACATGAAATACCGATGCTGTCGCTGGATAACGCTTTCAGTGATGAAGAGCTGGGCGACTTTAACCGTCGGGTCAGTGAAGGTCTGAAGGCAGCCGGTGCTATCGAGTATGCCTGTGAGCCCAAACTCGACGGTATTGCCGTCAGTCTGCTATATGAAGACGGGCGTCTGATTCGTGGCGCCACTCGAGGCGATGGCTATACTGGCGAAGATATTACCCAAAACATTCGAACAATACCGTCTATTCCGCTGAAGTTGCGCGGCACCGGCTGGCCGGCACGATTGGAAGTTCGGGGTGAGATTTACATGCCCAAAGCCGGCTTTGAAGCTTTGAACCAGCGCCAGCAGGCAAAGGATGACAAACTGTTTGCCAATCCCCGCAATGCCGCCGCCGGCAGCCTGCGTCAACTGGATTCCAAGGTCACTGCCGAGCGCCAGCTGGAAATGTGTGCCTACAGTGCAGGGATTGTTGAAGGAGGTTCACTGCCTGAAGCTCACGGCGCCATTCTGAAGCAACTGAACCAGTGGGGTTTCCGCATTAACCCGGAAATGGATGTTGTTTCCGGGGTCGAAGCCTGTGTCGACTACTACAACAAGCTGGAACAAAAGCGTGAGCAGTTGCCGTACGAGATCGACGGCATTGTTTTCAAGGTCAACAATCTTGCGCAGCAACAACAGCTGGGGTTTGTTGCACGGGCCCCACGCTGGGCTATTGCTCGTAAATTCCCGGCACAGGAAGCTACGACTGAACTGCTGGACGTCGAGTTTCAGGTAGGCCGAACCGGTGTATTAACGCCAGTTGCTCGGCTTAAGCCGGTCTTTGTTGGTGGTGTTACCGTCAGCAATACCACCCTGCACAATATGGATGAAATCGAACGACTGGATCTGCGGATTGGCGATACGGTTGTCGTCCATCGTGCCGGTGATGTTATTCCCAAGGTTGCCCGTGCCCTGGCCGACAAACGCCCGGAAGACGCTCGGGAAATTGTACTGCCTTCCAGCTGTCCCGATTGCGGTTCCGATATTGAACAGGAAGAAGGCGAAGCAGCAGCCCGTTGCAGTGGCGGCCTTTACTGCCAGGCTCAACGCAAGGAAGCGATCAAACACTTTGCTTCTCGCAAGGCGATGGATATTGAAGGTCTGGGTGACAAGCTGGTCGAACAACTGGTCGATCAGGAACAGATTAAAACTGCAGCGGACCTGTTCAGCCTGACCGAAGCCCAGCTGGTTCGTATGGAAAGAATGGGCCCCAAGTCAGCTCAGAATCTATTGAAAGCGTTGGAAACCAGCAAAAAAACCAGCCTCAACCGGTTTATCTTTGCCCTGGGTATTCGTGAAGTCGGTGAAGTCACTGCACTGAACCTGGCCAACTACTTTGGCAGCCTTGATGAACTGCGAGTGGTCACAGAAGAGGCTCTGATTGAAGTCGCCGACGTTGGCCCCATTGTCGCTGCCCATATTGCCCGCTTCTTCAAACAACCCCATAACCTTGAAGTGATCGACAGCCTGATTGCCGCCGGTATTCACTGGGAAAAACCGGTCAAACAGGATGCATCAGAACAGCCGCTGGCTGGACAAAGCTGGGTACTGACCGGTACGTTACAGAGTATGGGGCGTAATGACGGTAAGAAACTGCTGCAGCAACTCGGTGCCAAGGTTGCCGGCAGTGTATCCGCCAAAACCACCGCACTGGTCGCCGGCGAAAAAGCCGGTTCAAAGCTGAAAAAAGCAACCGAGCTGGGTATTCAGGTTCTGGACGAATCAGCATTTATCGAACTGCTAACGGAGCATGGATTGCAACCATGATACACAGGGGCGGCCGGTTAAAGTCTTGCAGTATTATTCTGTTCTGTCTGATTCTGGTCGGCTGTGCCGGCACGACAACCCGTCCGCCATCCAAACCCCACAACCTGTGTCATATGTTCAAAAACCAGTCCGGCTGGCACCGGGCTGCAGTGAAAAGCAATAAACGCTGGGGGACGCCTGTCCATGTCATGATGGCCATCATGCATCAGGAGTCTTCCTTCAAGCACAACGCCCGCCCGCCAAGAAAACGTTATCTTGGTTTTATTCCCGGTCCACGACCGTCCACTGCATACGGCTATGCCCAGGCACTGGATGGCGTTTGGCAGGAGTATCTGAAAGAAGCCGGCCGCTGGTTCGCAAAACGGGATGACTTTGCTGACGCGATTGATTTTATTGGCTGGTATACCCGCAAATCACGCAAGGTAAACGGTGTTTCCCTGTGGCGGGCAGATCATCTCTATCTGAATTATCACGAGGGGATGGGAGGCTATCGCCGGGGCACTCACAAAAAGAAGAAATGGCTGTTGAATGTCGCCAATAAAGTACACTGGCGCGCAAAAGAGTATGGACAGCAGCTTCGCACCTGCCGTGGCCTGTAATCATCAGGCCCGCTTTTCCTTCAAAATTGAATGAGAATAGTTATCACACACTAACTTTTCATAAAACAGGCATATTGAATATTTGTTTTTTAACTCGTGCCTAGTTGTGACATCAATCAAGTAATGAATCCCTGAAAGACTGACAATTCCTTTACACACAAAAAATTCTTAATTCTGTCAGTCACACACAATACGAGCACCAGGGATCTGCCATGAGAGTTCTTAAACAGCTGCTCCAATTTGCTTCCAAGCCAACGGCCCGGTATTCGGCTGGCGGCCTTATCATTTTTGGCATTGTTTTCGGTCTGGCCAGTTGGGGAACATTTAACTGGACCATGAGTGCCACCAGCACTGAAGAGTTCTGCATCAGCTGTCATGAGCTGGAACAGAATGCCTACGCCGAACTGCAAGACACCATTCACTACAGCAACAGCACCGGCACCCGCGCCACCTGCGGCGACTGTCATATTCCTCACGATTTCGTCGGCAAGGTACTGCGGAAGATAGAAGCGGCACGTGAAGTTTACGGCCACTTCACCGGTATTATCGATACGCCGGAAAAATACGAAGAACATCGTCTGGCCATGGCTGAACGGGTGTGGGACAAGATGCAAGCCAATGATTCTGCTGCCTGCCGTCACTGCCACGTCAATCTGGAAACCTCTCTGGATAACCAGTACGAATGGGCGCGCGTCAATCACCAGAAAATGATTGATGAAAAGCTGACCTGCATCGACTGCCATCAGGGTATTGCACACAAGCTGCCCAATACCAAGCTGATGAAAAAGCCGATTCCGGCTGAGTAACGATCATGTCTGGAGCAATCGGCAACCTGCTGCTTTGGCTGGCACTGGCACTGACCGCCCTGCAACTTCTGCTGTTGCTGGCGAAAAAGCCGGTGGCTATTGCCAGCTACCTGCCTGCACTCGTCTTTCTGACTCTGTCTGGTGCCATGGCCATTCTGATTATGGCGCTGGTGCAGCATGACTTTTCCCTTGCCTATGTCGTCAGTCACAGCAGTGTACGCCTGCCTTTGCTCTATCGTGTTACTGCCGCCTGGGGTGGGCATGAAGGTTCACTGCTGCTCTGGATTGCGTTACAGGCTGGCTGGGTTGCTGCTTTCAGCCTCTCCCGCAGCATTCAGCCTGCCGCACTGAAACGGCTGGGTCTGGTGTTTATGGCACTGGTCAGTCTGGGTATGCAGCTACTGCTGTTGCTCTCTTCTCCCTTTGTCAGCACTGCCGGGGATATTCCTCTGGACGGCAAAGGACTTAACCCGATGCTGCAGGATGCGGCACTGGCGGTTCATCCTCCGGCACTGTATCTGGGATATGCCGGCGCTACAGTTATCTTCGGTATCGCCATGGCCGCCATGTGGCTTCAGCTGCCTGCGGAGAAATGGACCGCTATCATCCGCCGGCACTTGTTACTGTGCTGGACCTTCCTGACCGCCGGCATTGTACTTGGCAGTCAGTGGGCGTATATCGAACTGGGCTGGGGCGGTTGGTGGTTCTGGGATCCGGCCGAAAATGCTTCACTGATGCCCTGGCTGACCATTACCGCGCTGATTCATCAGTTATTACTGTGCAAGCGCTGGCCTGAAGCCATCAAGGGTGTAGTGCTGCTGACAATTACCAGTCTGGCGCTGGTACTGGTCGGGATGTTTATTGTCCGTTCCGGTGTCCTGTCTTCAGTTCATGCCTTTATCGTCAATCCGGCCCGGGGTATTGCTATTCTGGCACTGCTGATGCTGACTGCCGGTACCGCGTTTACCCTGTACGGCATTCGCCCTCCGGTTATTTCAAAAGCACTGACGCTGCCCCGGAAGATCAATATTCCCCTATTGATAGTTGTGCTCTGCCTGCTGGTTGCCTGTGCCACAGTGATACTGGGTACTGTTTACCCAATCATTATTATGGCGGCCGGGCTGGGCTCTATTTCTGTGGGTGCCGCTTACTTCAATACCTTTTTTGTTCCGCTGGCATTGTTGATGGGCGCAGCATTCTGGCTGTCATCCGGTCGGAAAGGTTCCAGCATTAAAAATCTTGTACTCCAGTTTACAGGCTGTGCTGCACTGGCTCTGGCCGTTACCTGCACCGTAATAGCTTTTGACTGGACAGCTTGGGCAGCGATCACCATCTCACTGCTGGTGCTGACCGCCAGCTTCAGCCGCTGGAAACAGGGTTACTCTTTTGCATCCTGCCTGACTCATGCCGGACTGGGGCTGGCTATTGCCGGTTCTGCATTCTCAATGATCGGTATGCAGCAAACCGAGCAAAGGTTATATCCGTGGCAGTCTGCCCAGCTGGGGCACTATCAGGTTGAATTCGGCGGAACAACACCCCGTATGGTGAATAACTACCTGTCCGATTACGCCTTCTTTGATGTCACCAGAGAAGATAAAACCGACACCGTTATTTCCGAAAAGCGTTTCTATCCCTACTTCGATCTGGCACTGACTGAAGTAGGCATCAAGTCTTCCGTTTTTGAAGATGTCTACATCGCGCTGGGACAACCCTACGGCGATGGTTCCTGGTCAGTACGGATCAAACTGATACCGTTTATCAGCCTGCTGTGGAGCGGCGCGCTGTTAATGATTCTCGGGGGGCTGCTTACCCTCCTCCCTACCCGACAAAGCATAACAACACACACTTCCTTTCAGGACAAATTGCACGCAATTCATACAGGAGAACGTTATGAACACTAAACTGCGGGCGTTTATAAAACGGGGTTCCCCGCTACTCGCCGGTCTGCTGGCGGTAGCCATGACAGCAGGCGCAGCCGATCCTGCAGATAAAACCTTCGAATCTCGCAACGACATGTTTAAAGAAGGTTTTCCACGCCAGCATGCCAGCTGGAAAAGTACTGCTGATATGGACTTCCACAGCAAACATCTCGGCAATACATTTGAAGATGTACTGGAAAAGGACCCGCGTCTGGTCGTGCTGTGGGCCGGTTACGGTTTCTCCAAGGACTACAATGCGCCACGCGGCCATATGTATGCGATTACTGACGTACGTAATACGCTCCGTACCGGTGCACCCAAAACTGATAAAGACGGCCCGATGCCCAGCGCCTGCTGGAGCTGTAAGAGCCCGGACGTTCCGCGCCTGATCAACAAGATTGGCAAGGAAGACTACTTCAGTGGCAAGTGGGCCTCCAAAGGCTCCGAAATTGTTAATCCAATTGGCTGTGTAAACTGCCATGATGCCGGTGAAGGCAAGAACATGTCGCTGAAACCGGGCAACCCTTGGCTGAAAGACGGTCTGGCCAGCATGGGCGAGGATATCAGCAAGGCTTCCCATCAGGATATGAAGTCACTGGTCTGCGCTCAGTGCCACAGTGAATACTACTTTGCCGGCCCCAACAAGGAGGTCACTTTCCCATGGAAGAACGGCCTCAAGGTTGAGGATATGGAGAAGTACTACGATGAGCTGGAGTTCAAGGACTGGACCCACAAAATATCCAAAACTCCGATGCTGAAAGCACAGCACCCGGGCTGGGCAATGTGGAAACAGGGCGTACACGGCAAGAACAATGTATCTTGCTCTGACTGCCATATGTCCAAGAAGCAGGACAAGGGTGTGACCTTTACTGACCACCGTGTCGTAAGTCCGCTGCGTGATATCGAAGGCACCTGCAAAACCTGCCACAGCCAGGACAAGGCGTATCTGCTGGAAGCCACCTACACCCGTCAGGAACAGATCGACGAGATCAAGCTGAAAGCTGAAGATCTGCTGGTTAAAGCGCATATCGAAGCCAAGGCTGCCTGGGATGCCGGTGCAACTGAAAAAGAAATGGCCAACGCCCTGAAGCTGATCCGTCACGCTCAATGGCGCTGGGACTTCTCCATTGCCTCTCACGGTGCATCTTTCCACGCGCCTGAAGAAGCCCTGCGGATTCTGGGTACTGCTGTAGAGAAGGCTGGTGAAGCCCGTCTGGAAATCGCCCGGGTACTGGCCAAACACGGTATCAACGACGCTGTTGCCATGCCGGATCTTTCTTCCAAGGCCAAGGCTCAGGCGTTCATCGGTCTGGATATGGAAAAACTGGTGAAAGAAAAGGAAGAGTTCAAGAAAGAAATCCTGCCGAAGTGGGATGCTGAAGCGAAGGAGAAAGGTTTGTTGTAATTGCTGACCTGACTTCTTTTTCAAGCCCGCTGTTACGTTTGTAGCAGCGGTTTTTTGCTATCTGGCGATATTAAATCATGAACATATAGGACTAATTCTCCAAATATCATAATCCGAATAACCTGAAGCCACCCGAATTAAAGATTTACTGCTTATTCATATGATGATAGATATGTAACGACTGGTAAAATTCAGCTTCTAAAGCTGTCATGCCGAATACAATAAAAAAGATACTTCTTTTTCTTTTAAGCTATCAATAATCTGCTCATGAATTCTCAATGCTTCCTTCATTTGAAAAAGGAAGTGATTAAAAACCATTATTCCAGAGGCATTTATTTTTGCTTGAGTGGTAATATAAGCCTCATTTGACGGAACAGAAATTGAATCATCAAACTCTACAGAAACCCTCACAAACTGACTTGAATCATCAAGATTAAGCCTGTTAATCAAGACCCTCAATGTATCTTTTATTCCGTCGTCATATATATCCTTTAAATTTATTGACATATTAGCAGCAGCGTATCGCCCATACTCATATTTTATTACCACGACCCTAAATGCATATTTATCTTTGATTGCATCAACAAAAAAATTATTTTTTGACCAATAATGTGTATCTGTGACCCTGAACCCATTTCCAATAAGTAGTTTAGAAATGACCTCAACTGAAAGATCACTTTCAGAGATAACTATATTCATTTTTCAACTCGCTAAAGAAACACTACTGAGCTTCAAATTATAAATATTTTCTCTTACTAATGAGGCATAATAGCAAACTGTAAATTTAAAATATTTTTCACCGGTCAGAATATGATAAGGCTATTCATTTAAAATACATACAGTGACTACCATACCTCTTTCTTAGACTGAACATACATACTCACAAAACCATGAGAAGAGCTCTGATTTGTCCACAACTCTACTACATCTCAAATCTGATCTATCAGATATTCAAACTTGTGGAAAATTAGAGAACATGCATTCTGTGTTCAACATCAAGCATATCCACGCATTGCCCAACAGGTTGATATTGCTATATTGAGAGCTTTTTACGAGAGCTGAGTAATGGCGGGTATTTTCAGGGGGGTGGTTAACCTCTTTACGGTCTTTGGCATCATTGTCCTGGTCGGATGTATTGTCGGTATTTCACAGGCGGAAAAGTCAGGTGCCTGGATGATGCTGCTGGTACCCGGTTTTATCTTTGGGCTGTCACTCCTGCTCTCCAGATACAGCGGCCACGGCTGGAAGCTCTGGATAAAAAAGCAGCGCCCGGGGCAGTAGAGACCTTGCCCATTCGACTGGATATAAAAAAGGCGCTGTATCACTATTAATACAGCGCCTTTCATTACTCAGAATACCGTAAGCTATTAACCCTCGATAATAACCTGAGCTGGCTGATCAGAACCCTTGTTGTATCCCGGTACAACAGATTCATAATCCGCATTCATCACATCACCGGACAGTGAAACTCTGGCCACGATATCAAACTTCTCATAGTCGGATACCTTGAGTCCGTCCATCATGGCATGAGTGTCATTCAGCTCGACTTTCAGCGGCAGCTGGGCAACTGTTAACGGCATAACGGCCAGCGGCATTTTGCTGCCACCGGATGCTCTTGCAAACAGGTAGACGCGGGTTTGCGGCGGCAGATCCTTCAGCTTGCCACCCAGTTCGACATAAACCTGAATACCATTGCCAGCTGTTGCCTTGTCGGTGCTAACCACCGGCAGATCGTCTACATTTTCGCCCTGCTCTTTCAGGCGGGCACGGGCCTGTTCAATACCGGCCAGCAGTGCCTGACGGCCTTCCTGGGCAGTGGTGCCTTCCAGCAGTTTCTGCCAGACCCGGATCGCCTCGCGATAATCACCTTTCTCGAATACCGCAATACCACGAATACCCAGTGCGGTGCGGTTATCCGGATCAAGCTGCAGCGCCCGCTCAACCATTTCAGCGACGACCGGCGTCATACGGTTGTCGTTTGCCAGCAGACTGGCCTGAGCATACTGGCTCATGATTTCGGCATCAGCACCGGTCTGGTCCAGCAGCTTGCGGAAAGCGGCAGCGGCCTTGTCAAATTGCTGCGCAGACATATAGCCCTGGCCCAGCATATACCAGCCCTGAACATTGTCCGGCCGTTTCTGCAGTACGGTTTCCAGCTCGGCCAGCAGTTCCGGCAGGCTTTGCCCGGACTGGGGATTCTGCATTTTCTGCTGGAAGGTCACTTCATCATAAGCGCCCCACTGGAAGTAAAGTCCGATGGCGAACAGTGGCAGAATCGCAACCATAACCAGCGGCAGCGTCAAACTGCCTTTGGATTCAGTCTTTACCTGACCAGCCGGTTCAGCTTCCAGCTCTTCTTCCAGTCGCTTGACCAGATCCTGCTTCTGCTCGCTGAGTTCATCTGCACTCAGACGACCTTCTGCATGTTCGGTTTCCAGCTCACGCAACTTGTCACGATAAACCGCGGCATTGGCATCTTCCAGCACACCTTCGGCCGCACTGTCAGCCAGGTTGCGCTTCTGATACATCCGTGCTGGTACCAGCACAAACGCGGCGGCAATGATGATCATCAGTGCCGCAACAATCCAGAATTCTGTCATCAGTCACGCTCCTTCAGCATCTGCTCTGCCCGTTGCATGCGTGCTGCCTTGTCTTCCTGCGTGGTCTCTTCAGGCTCGTCACTGACGGCTGACGTCTGGTTTTTGCGCACCATTCGCATAATCGCAAAAGCACCCAGCAATAACAGCAGCAGCGGCCCGCCCCAGAGAATCCAGGTGCGGTTGGTCAACGCCGGGGTATAGCGGACAAAGTCACCGTAACGCTTGACCATGAAGTTGACGATATCATCGTCGGAATTACCTTCCTGAATCATGCGGTGAACTTCCCGGCGAAGGTCTGTCGCAATCGGCGCATCGGAATCGGCAATCGACTGGTTCTGACACTTGGGGCAACGCAGCTCGTCGGTCAGGCTGTAGAACCGGACCCGGTCTTCCGGCTTGTCAAAGTTATAAACTTCAACATTGGCCTGAAGTGCAGCACTGAAAACCAGTGCTGCCAGTGCCGCAATCAATGTATTAAATACTCGACCTTGCACGTTTACTTCACCTGCAGTTGTTCATAGCGGGGCTTGAGAATGTCTTGCCATACGTTCTCATCAACAATCCCGATATGCTTGTAGCGAATCACACCTTCGGCATCGATCAGATAGGTTTCCGGTGCACCGTAAACCCCCAGGTTCAGACCCAGACGGCCATCTTCATCGGCAATATTGAACAGGTAGGGGTTGCCCAGCTGATCCAGCCATCGCAGTGCTTCAGCCCGGTCATCCTTGTAGTTGATGCCGATAATGGCAACACCGCGCTCGGCCAGATCGGTCAGGAACGGGTGCTCCACCTTACAGGCTATACACCAGGTGGCCCAGACGTTTACCAGAGCCGGTTTGCCGATAATGACATCCTTGCGGGTAATCACCTGACTCGGATCTTTCAGGCCGACCGCCTGAAACTCCGGAAACGGCTCATCCAGCAGTGCCGAAGGCAGGTCGGTCTTGTTCAGGAACAGGCCGACATACAGGAAGCCGCACAGCACCAGAAAGATGCCCAGCGGCAGGAACAGTTTCAGTCGTGAATTCTGTTTCATCAGGCCATACTCCCTGCTTTTTCCATGGCTGCATTCCCGGCCTTTTGCTTGCTGTTTTTCTTGACGGCAATCCGGTAACGGCGGTCAGCAACGGCCAATACACCACCCAGCGCCATCAGGATTGATCCCAGCCAGATCCAGCGTACATAAGGTTTGACGTGTAGCCTGAGAGACCAGGCGCCGTTATCCATTTTCTCGCCCAGCGCAACATACAAGTCTTCAAAGAAACCGGCCTGAATGCCCGGATCACTCATCACCTGTCCGCGTACCTGATACATCCGCTTTTCCGGGTTCAGCACGGTGACCTGTTCGTTATCACGATACACCCGCAGGGTACCGATATCGGCCAGATAGTTCGGACCGGCTCCGCGAGACACACCTTCAAACTTGAAAGTGAAGTCGCCGACCTGAGCCTGTTGCCCCGGTGTCATGCGAATATCAACCTGCTGGGAGTAGTTGGTGGTCATCACCACACCGACAATGCTTACAGCCAGACCCAGGTGGGCCAGATGCATGCCATACAGCGACGGTTTCAGCGATGACAGACCCGCCCACAGGGTTGGCTTGTTACGGGTCTTGGCGCGCAGATCCAGCAGAATACCGGCCACAATCCACAGTGCTACAACAAAGGAAATCAGTGCTTGCCAGGTGAAGTCACCCTTGACCATCAGGCTCAGGGCAACCCCCAGTACTACACTGCCGATTGCCGAGAACATCAGCTGACGACCCAGCCAGCTCAGCAGGGATTTCTTCCAGTTGGCAATAACGCCCACGGTCATCAGCAATCCGGTCAACCAGCACAGTGGTACAAACAGGAAGTTAAAATAGCTCGGTCCCACAGAGATCATGTCATTCCACAATGCCTGATACAGCAGCGGGAACAGGGTACCCAAAAGTACCACCGCCAGTGCTACGGCCAGCAGTACATTGTTACCCAGCAGCAGGGTTTCACGGGACAGTGCCGAGAACTCACCTTTGGATCGAACGACAGGTGCCTTAAATGCATACAGTGTCAGGGAACCACCGACAACCAGCAGCAGGAAGCCCAGTACGAACATACCGCGGCCCGGATCAGCCGCAAAGGCGTGTACCGAAGTCAGCACACCGGAACGTACCAGGAAGGTACCCAGCAGACTGAGGGAGAAGGCCAGAATCGCCATCAACACGGTCCAGCTCTTGAATACACCGCGCTTTTCGGTAACCGCCAAACTGTGTACCAGTGCGGTACCGGCCAGCCATGGCATCAGGGAAGCGTTTTCTACCGGATCCCAGAACCACCAGCCGCCCCAGCCCAGCTCGTAGTAAGCCCACCAGCTGCCGAGGGAAATACCCAGGGTCAGGAAACACCATGCAACGGTTGTCCAGGGTCGGGACCAGCGCGCCCATGCGGCATCAAGACGGCCACCCAGCAGGGCAGCAATCGCGAATGCGAAGGCAACAGAGAAGCCGACATAACCCATGTAGAGCATCGGCGGATGGAAGATCAGTCCAGGGTCTTGCAGCAGCGGATTCAGGTCACCACCATCGGTTGGCGGGAACGGCAGATTGCGCAGGAACGGATTGGATGTCATCAGTACGAACAGCAGGAAGCCGACACTGATCATCCCCATCACACTCAATACCCGGGACACCATCACCAGTGGCAATGACTTGCTGTAAAGACTGACCGCAAAGCCCCAGGCACTCAGAATCAGTACCCACAACAACAGCGAGCCTTCATGTCCGCCCCAGACGGCACTGACCTTGTATTCCAGCGGTAGCGCCGAGTTGGAGTGATTGGCCACGTAGGCCACACTGAAATCATCGGTGGCAAATGCCTGCACCAGGCAGAGAAAAGCCAGTAACAGAAAGAAGAACTGCGCCCAGCTCAGCGGGCGCGCCATGGCCATCCATACCGGCTGGTTGCGCGAAGCGCCTGCCAGCGGTATTACTGCCTGAAATACTGCCATGGCGAGTGCCAGTATCAGGGCCAGTTGTCCTAGCTCGGGGGTCACTGCTGGGTCTCCCCTTCTTTCTTCACTGCTTCAGCGTCCGGTTTTTCTGCACCGTAACCTGTCGCAGGTGTGTTTTCGACGGCACCGGGATGGGCTTCATCAATCGCTTTCTGTACTTCCGGCGGCATGTAGTTTTCATCATGCTTGGCCAGCACTTCAGAGGCATTGATTACGCCGTTTTCCATCTTGCCGGTGACGACAATACCCTGCCCTTCACGGAACAGGTCCGGCAGAATGCCACGGTACTTGACCTTGACCACGGCCTGGTTGTCGGTCACTTCAAACTCAACATCCAGTCCGTCTTCGGAACGCTTAAGCGAGCCCGGAACTACCAGACCACCACCACGCAGGCGCTGGCCTTCCTTTACTTCACCGGCCGCAATCTGGCTGGGAGAGTAATACAGGTTGATATTCTCTTTCAGCGCCATCAGCACCAGACCAGCCGCCAGTGCAACCCCCAGTACAATCAACAGTACAGCTATCAGTCGACGTTTTCGTTGTGGATGCATTAAACACTTTCTCCGTGAGCTGGCTTCATCGGTGCTGACCGCTGTACAGGTTTTGTTTTCGGTGCAGCGGTTTCCCGGCGCATTTGCCGGCTGATGCTGGCCTGAATCCGACGCTTTTCACGCCAGGGCCCCACCAGGTTAAAGATCACAACCAGGGCAGCGACGGCATAGCTGGTCCAGACATACAGTCCGTGCCCCCCCATCGCGATAAAGCTCGCAAAATCTTCGAATGCCATAACTACCTCAGCTAAACAATGCTCTGACCCAACGGGTACGCTGCTCGCGGTGCAGGATTTCATTTCTCAGGCGGAGAAAGAACACCGTCAGGAAGAACAGGTAAAAGCCGGCCATACAGATCAGCAACGGGATCAGCATTTCAGGCGCCATGGCGGGCTTTTCGGTCAGTTTCAGGGTTGCGGGCTGATGCAGAGTGTTCCACCACTCCACCGAGAATTTGATAATCGGAATGTTGACGACGCCGACCAGAGCCAGAATGGCGCAGGCCTTGCTGGCGGTCTGCTGACTTGGAAAGGCATCACGCAGGGCAATAATACCGATATAGAGAAACAGCAAAATCAGCATGGCGGTCAGACGGGCATCCCATACCCACCAGGTACCCCAGGTCGGCTTGCCCCAGACGGCGCCGGTGACCAGTGCCATCACGGTAAAGGACGCACCGATCGGCGCGCCGCATTTCAGCGCCCAGTCAGCCAGCTTCATCCGCCAGATCAGTGCCACGGCACCGGCCACAGCCATCATTACATAAGTGGCCTGAGCCAGGAATGCAGACGGCACATGAATAAAGATGATGCGGTAGCTGTTGCCCTGCAGATAATCGGGTGGCGCAAACAGCAGTCCCCATACCAGTCCCACTGTCATCAGAATTGCACTGGAGATCACCAGCCAGGGCAACCAGCGGCCACTGATCTCATAAAACCATTTGGGCGAGCCCAGCTTGTGAAAAAAAGTCCAGTTCATATCGTTATCGCTATGTACGCATATCCTCGTACATCATCCTCGTACAGGGGTCAGCTTGAAAATTGCGGGGAGTGTACCATAACTCCCCGGATTTAATTTTGTGCTTGTCATATTCCGGTATTGTCTCATTCCTGCATATCACTCAAGCGAGATACGCAGTGCTCCGGCAATGGCAAAAGGTCCGAGTGTCAACGCCAGCATAAGTAACGAACCCAGCCAGTAGATATGCCCAGCCCATGATAGACCGTCCAGCGCTGCCAGCACGGCACCACTGCCAAAAATAAGAATCGGGATATACAGCGGCATCACCAGCAGCGATAGCAAAACACCACCGCGACGCAGACCAACTGTCAGTGCCACACCAATGGCACCGAGAATACTGAGAATGGGTGTACCCACCAGCAGACCGGCAAACAGTGCTTTTCCAGCCTCAAAAGGGAGGTGCAACAGCAGCGCCAGCAACGGGCTAAACAGGGTCAGCAACAGACCGGTCAGCAACCAGTGCGCCAGCAGTTTTGATATCACCATCAGTGACAGCGGATGGGGCGCCAGCAATAACTGTTCAAGGCTGCCGTCTTCGAAGTCGGAGCGGAATAGACTGTCCATCGAAAGCAGTACTGACAGCAGTGCTGCAATCCAGATGGCACCACCGGCCATTTCGATCAAGGAATCTTTCTGCGGTGTAATCGCCAGCGGGAACAACATGACAATCAGCAGATAGAAGAACAGCGGATTGACCCAGTCACCCTTGTTGCGAATTGCCAGCAGCATATCCCGACGCAGCAGGGTCATAAATGCCTGACCGGAAGATACGGAATGTGATTGTGTAATTGTGGAATGTGTAGTTGCGGAAGAAGTGGTCATTAAAAGTCCTCCTCTTCCTGGATCAGTTGATCAGCTGTGGGCACAAACTCACCCAACTTGATTGACTGGAAGGTGCAGTTGTCCAGCACCATTTCATGGTGGGTAGTCAGTACCACGATGCCGCCCTGGTTGGCGTGATCGATCAGTCGCTGTTCCAGCTCATGGACACCGCTGATATCGATAGCAGTAAAAGGTTCGTCCAGAATCCACAGCTGACCGGCATTATCGTTATTCACATGACGGTTAAGCAGCAATCTTGCCAGTGCAACCCGGCGTTGCTGACCGGCAGACAGCCGATAGCAGGGCACATCTTCAAAACCTCGCAGGCCAACATCGGCCAGCAACAGTTCCAGCTCTTTGCGCTCAATGTTCACATGCAGACCGGCATACCAAGCCAGATTTTCAGCCGCGGTGAGACTCAGCTTCACACCGGGCTGGTGTCCGCAGTAATTCAGATGGGAAAGATAGAGATGACGTTCTTCAATTATTGACTGGCCCGCCCAGAAGACTTCACCTTCAGCTGCAACCCCCAGCCCCCCGAGGATTCTCAGCAGTGTTGTTTTACCACAGCCATTGGGTCCTTCAATGCGGGTAATACTGCCTTTGGGGCAGGTAAAGGACAGGCCTGAAAACAGTACGCGTTCATCACGCTCACAGGCAAGATTGACAACTTCCAGCAAGGGCAGCTCTCTTGGTTTTGATCTTCATCGCAACTCTGAGCAAATCCAGAGTTATCTCTTTATACAGTTGACCACGAAATATTGACCAGAATACGTGACCCAAGATACAGCGCCTGCCGGGAATGACAATGCGTACATAGCGGCACAGATTACGAGTCCTGTCGAATATGTGTGCAGCATTCACTCTGGCGTCTTGCCAGACTGGTCAAAGGCATCACCAACATTTGTCCGGAGGGGTCGGACCTGCATAACCGGTTCGGATTATACATAAAAAGATATTGCCAACAGCAATGATCAAGGTCATTTTTATGCAAGGAAGGAATCAGGACAGGTAAAACCCGCTTCCAGGCACAACCTGAAAGCGGGTTTTATCGAAGACAGGGTAAAAAACTAGCAGGTTTTGGCGTCAGATGCGGGCAGTTCTGCCTGTGCCAGACAAGCCGGGTCACGCTCTGCTGTCAGGTCCACCGGAAAGTCCTTTGACAGCCAACTGAAGTAGCCTTCACGCAGATAAAAGATACGCTTGTAACCCCAGAGTGATGCCAGATAACTCGCGAAAGCACCCTGCATGTGATACGAACTGTTGCCGTAGATCACCATCGGAGTTTCCCGGTCGATATCATCCCGGTAGCTGAGTTGTGAAAAGGCCGATCCCAGATCAAGGCTGTGAGCACCTTCAACATGCCCCCATTCCCATTGTTCCTGGGGTCTGACATCAAGGAATACGGCTCCGGCTTCATACAGATAACGTGCCTGATGCACATTGACCGTAATGACACCGTTAATACTGGTAGGCGCTTCAGTGGCAGCTGATGGAACAGTTTGCAGCAGTGACACCACAAACATCAGGCAACAACCGAAGGTGCGTGAACTCCATTTCATAAACACCTCGAATGTACAGCGGTATTATTCAGTTAAGCAGAATGCTGTCCATTCGGTCATAACTAATCCGCATATTGTGGACCTGAGGATCAGGCCCACTGGGTCATTCTGGCCCGCAGCCGCTGGGCTGCCTGGCTGTGAATCTGACTGACCCGGGACTCACTGACGCCGAGCACCTTACCTATTTCCTTCAGGTTGAGCTCTTTCTCGTAATACAGCATCAGTACCAGCTGTTCCCGTTCCGGCAGGGTTTCGATGGCATCAATCAGGGCATTGATGAACTTCTCATCCTGGGCATCAGCCTGGGGGCCACGATCGCGGGAAGAAGGCTGAACCCTGGACTCTTCACTTTCAAACACTTCCTCAAAGCTGAACAGGCGGCAGCCGCGCAGGTCATTCAGCATGGCATAGTATTCGTTGAGGCCGACTCCCAGCTGGTCGGCAACTTCAGAATCCTTGGCATCGCGTCCGTTTTTGGATTCGATCACCTGAATCGCTTCACTTACACGGCGGCTGTTGCGATACACCGAACGGGGTCCCCAGTCTCCACGACGGATCTCGTCCAGCATCGCACCCCGGATCCGGATTCCGGCGAAGGTTTCAAAGCTGGCGCCTTTCTCGGCATCATATTTCTGGGCGGCTTCCAGCAGACCGATCATGCCGGACTGAACCAGGTCATCCAGCTGGACGCAGGCTGGCATTCTCGCAGCAAGGTGGTGGGCAATTCGTTTAACCAGAGGGGTGTGTTTCTCTACCAGTGCAGTCATCGTGGCCCGACTGGTACCTTTTGAGCTTTCGTCCTTGAGTAGCGCATCCATTGATCAGATCCTTTCCCTGTGATCCTGATAACCGGCTGTCTTTCACAAACTTGTCAGTAAAAAACAACCGGCCTGAATAAATGCTCCGGGCCCGGCACGATCCCTGTGCCTTTGCGAATGCCCGATGGAGACAGTCCCCTAAAGTAATTCAAGTTATGTGCCAACTTGAACGCGGGCACAGGCGACTGTTACTGGTCTCCAAATTAGGCAGCTAAAACAGCACTTTATGAAATTCGCAAAATACTGGCGCTGGTAAAGTGTCAAAAAACAGATAAGCAAACCGGCTTTTAGCCGCACTTTTGCCGTTATTTTTTTGTCGTTATAACCATCATTGCCAAAATCGTGACAATTATTTTTATTAGAGTGACGGAATTCATCACATATTTGCCACACTCGCTCAGAAAAACAACTCGGGGGTAATACACAGGTAAGAGCTGAGAGTCGAACCGGCCAATTTCTGAAAGCCGGTTACTTCCATTTAAACAAAATTTTCGCGCATAAAAAAACTGGCAAATGCCAGTTTTTTTATTTTTTCTGAAGTTTTCTGTTTTGCCTTAACGTTGCATGCCGTACTTTCTCATCTTTTCCACCAGCGTTGTGCGGCGGATATGGAGTTTGTCAGCAGCCCGCGATACCACACAATTACAGTCATCCAGCGCCTGGCGAATCAACTTTTTCTCCAGTTTCGCCAGAAAATCTTTCAGATTGATCCCTGACATGGGCAGCACCGCCAACTCATCCAGCCTGCCATTCTCTCCGGTAGGAACGCTGTCAGGAAACATTTCGGCAATGCCGTCATCATCCTGACTTTCCTGCAAATGGCGGAAAGACTCGGGCAAATCCTTTACGCCAATCACACCCTGCGGGTACATAATCGCCATCCGCTCCAAGAAATTCGACAACTCCCTGACATTTCCCGGCCAGTCATTGCGACAGAGCGACAGAATGGCTCTGGAGCTGAGCTTGACCGAGCCTTTATGGCGGTTCTCCATCCGGGTAATCAGGTCATTCAGAATTACCGGAATATCTTCAACCCGCTCCCGCAGTGAAGGCATATTGATAGGAAAAACATTCAGGCGATAAAACAGATCTTCACGGAATGTGCCTTCGGCAATCATATGCTCCAGGTCTTTGTGGGTTGCAGCAATGATTCGAACATCAGATTTGATCGGCTGGCCTCCACCTACCCGCTCAAACACCTGTTCCTGTATAACCCTGAGTAGTTTCACCTGCATCGGTAGCGGCATATCACCGATTTCATCCAGAAACAGGGTACCGCCACGGGCCATTTCAAACCGGCCAACACGAGTGTGAATGGCACCGGTAAAGGCGCCCTTTTCGTGACCAAACAGTTCACTTTCCAACAGATCTGGCGGTATTGCACCACAGTTAACCGGCACAAAAGGGCCATTGCAACGATGAGAGTGATCATGCAGATTGCGGGCAACGACTTCCTTACCGGTGCCTGACTCACCGGTAATCAGCACAGTGACATCCTTATCGGCAACCTGTGACATGAGTTGCCGTACTGACTGAATTGCCTGACTACTACCCACCAGGCTGCGAAACAGCTGCAGCTGGGTGTCGTCAATGGGCTGGCGCTTGCTCCATTGTTCTCGATAGAGATCCGCGTAGTGCATTGCGTCTATCAGCTGGTTGTAATTAAAGGTTCCCGGCAGGGTATGAACCACCTGGCGACGACAGACAGGCGGCAAATGAGCAGTGTCAATTTCATGTTCCAGCAGCAAAACCGGGATGCCAGCCCCCAGCTTCTGCTGAATATGGCCCAGCATTCCCGCCAGCGTTGTTTCCGAGTGAATAAAGGAACCCAGAATAACGGCTTCGGTCTTGCTTCGATCCATCTGGGACCAGTCCATTGACCCACACAAATCTGCTCGGTAACCCACAAAAGACAATAATCCAGCCAGCGCCTGCTGACGTTTTTGATCGTCTTCAATGATCAGTATGCGGGTTATTTTATCCATAGGCAGCGAAACCTCGTTATCGCAACGAGGAATTTAAAATCCGTTTTATATGAAGTTTTTATTCCCTTTAGTTTTAAGTAAAGGTGCAGATTTCTGACTCGTCAAACGACTGATCTGCTTTATTTTTTATGTGTCAGGAAGGCGGCAAAAATGCTTGACACAGGTAATCGAAAGAGATTATTAGGCGGATATTATTGAGAATAAAAATCAAAAACCTGCCACCGCTGATCACGATGACAGGTTCAGTTTTTCAGATAGAAGCTGTCAGACTATCAGCCCGACATCAGAAGACATACTGAAGTCGACCGACAACCGCAGAGCCATCATTATCTGCAGTGGCAACATTCTTGATGCCGGTATAGTTATCCAGCTGGCCGGAAACATAGTTCAGGCTGGCACGAATGTTTTTGGTGGGGAAGTAGTTTACACCCAGGGTATAGCTGCTGACTTCGACATCCTTATTGTTGTATCCCTTGGATATTGCACTGTCAGCATCAACGGTCATATCACTGAAGCGGGCAAAGACTTCAATTGAGCCACCTTTGGGCTTGCCAAAAGCTCCGTCCTTATAGGAGCGTTTGCCACCGTCAACCATATAAGACACCTGGCCATAGTAACCACTCAGTTTGACATCACTGTTAGCCGCCTCGGCCTTGATGTTGCGATTAAAGTACTCGGCCTGCAGCTGCAGTGACTGGAACTGCAGCGCAGCTTCCAGAGTATATTCGGTATCATCTTTGGCACTGGCAATATCACTGAACAGACTCTGCTTTTCAGCCTTCTTCACACCAATGCGGGTCTTGGCTGCGCCAACCGCATTTTTATCCGGGTTGGCGTTGTAATAGTTCACCCCCAGATGCACCAGCATGTCATCCGTCATCACCGGCGCAAATGTACCCCTCATAGCGAATCCGAACTGGTCTTTTTTACTGTTTTTGACATCCTTGTTTTCATCCTGACGATGGACACCCAGTGCCACGGTATAGTTTTTACCCGCTGTTGCTACTTCAATACCGTAGTCATTACCTTCATCACCGTTCAGGGCATCGTAAATCATCGGTCGCTCGATACCCATGATCCAGGATGAGCTGGTTGTATTTTCCAGGCCATAGTCAAAGCCCCAGCGACCTACAGTAATGTCTACCGGCTTGATGCCTGTATAGGTGATCTTGGCATCACCCAGCTCTATTTTGTCATCACTGTCTTTTTCCAGCTTCAGCTTGTACTTCCAGTCATCATATGCCTTGCCGCTCAGCCCAATTTCAGCCCGACGAATGTAACCGGTACGACCACTGCGTTTTTCGGTTGCAGATGCCGCGTTTTCCTGTGCATAGATATCGTCATAGCCGGCATAGTCCCACTGCAGCTTGCCACTCAGTTTGAATGAAAACTGCTTGTCCGCGGTTTCCAGTTTCAGTCCACCCTTGGTGCTGATAATAATGTCTTCACCATCGGTTTTAACGACACCGGCAGTCGCCTGGGTTGTCAGGGCAATGGCAGCAACCAGTGGCAGCAGTCTGGATTTCATTATGGAATCTCTCCAACAGGTTTTGTGTTGTTTTTTCTTTGATGGAAGGGCAGCAGATAACCGGATGCACTCAGTTCCCTCTGAAGGCAATTCCGGTTTAAAGCCACACCGAATGGAGAGATATATTCCGGTTAGAGTGTTGCAGCGGGATGACGTTAAATTGACGTAAAAATGACGTGTATTTTAAGGAAATATGACATCAGTCTGATAATTGGCTGTCAGTTATTCGACTGCTTACCATCCTGATCGGTGAATTCAGCCTGAATCCACTCTTTAATAACCACCAGCTCTTCTTCTGCACTGACAGCAAAACCCAACAGAGCCAGAGAGAAGCAGATAATAGTGGCGGCAAGGGCAAGCTGATTAACAGGGCGTTCCATTGAAGGGCTCCAGAACAAAAGCAGGGTTCATTCTCGAGCTGTCGGCAGGGTCGCAATTTCCTTTAGGGTAAAGCCAGAGGCAACAACCGCCAAAACAAGAAAGGTTTCGGCGGTTATCAGAATCAAGAAAACTTATATACGTTCAACCACAACACTACCAACAGAATAACCGGCACCAAAGCTGCAGATTACGCCTTTATCACCCGGATCAAGATCCTGACTGTGCTTATGGAAGGCAATAATCGAACCTGCAGAGCTGGTATTGGCATACTCATCAAGAATAACCGGTGCTTCTGTAGCTTCAGGCACCCGGCCCAGCACTTTCTTGCTGATCAGCTGGTTCATACTGAGGTTGGCCTGATGCAGCCACATTCGGCTCAAAGCGTCCGGCTGAAGCTCCAGTTCCTGCAAATGCTGCTGAATATGCTCTGCCACCTTGGGGCAGACTTCTTTAAATACCTTGCGACCATTCTGGACAAACAGCTTGTCCTTTTGACCAATACCGGACTCATCGCAATGGTTCAGAAAGCCGAAGTTATTGCGAATATTGCTGGAGAAACCGGTCCAGGTTTTAGTACCCAGTACCCGGAAAGCATTATTCAGACGCGCTTTGTCTTCTGCTTCGACAACTACGGCAGTGCAGGCATCACCAAAAATAAAATGACTGTCACGATCACGAAAGTTCAGGTGGCCAGTACAAATTTCCGGATTCACCATCAACACACACGACGCCGAACCACTTTCAATGGCACTGACTGCTGCCTGCAGACCAAAGGTGGCAGATGAACAGGCAACATTCATATCGTAACCGAAACCGCCGGCACCCAGATGGTGTTGTACTTCAACAGCTACGGCCGGATAAGGGCGCTGCATATTGGAGCAGGCAACAATCACCATATCCACATCCTGGGGAAGACGACCGGCACTGTCCAGGGCCTGATTTGCGGCCTTCAGTGCCATCTCGCACTGAATGGAAGGCTCTTCATTTGAGCGCTCGGGAATACGTGGGCGCATACGTTCCGGATCAAGAATACCTTCCTTATCCATCACATAACGACTGCGAATACCCGACGCTTTTAGAATAAATTCAGCATTGGATTCAGGCTGGGGTTCAATTTCCCCTGCAGCGATGGCCTGTTCATTGTCCTTGTTATACTGCTGAGACCAGGTATTAAATGATTCAACCAGTTCATCATTGGAAATACTGCTGTCTGGGGTGAACAGCCCGGTTCCGCTGATAACCGCCTTTTTTGTTGTCATAACCTGTTTATCCCCCTCTATCGTGCAGCTTCCGCTGCACGACATACTGTCATGATATTGTAGTAATCAGGGTATAATTACTGTCTCCCAGAATTTACGCAAGCGTTTGGCCGAAACCGTTTGCTGCGTTCCGAGTGTCTGGGCAAACAGCGAAACCCGGTATTCTTCCAGCAGCCAGCGGAACTGCTCCAGAGCAGGGTCTGCGATCTGCTGCGACTGATGCGCTTTCTTGCGTTCCTCATACATATGCCTGAAGTGCTGCAGCTCTTCTGTTGCTGCACGGTCACGGGCCAGATCCCGGGCAAGTTTTTCCTGCCGGATTTCGACAGCCTGCATATAGCGCGGGTAGTGCTCCAGAATTTCCGGTGTCAGCTGGCGCAGGAATCCAGGATAAAGCAGCTCCTGCATTTGCTGCCGAATATCACCCAGTGATACTGCATGATTGAGCGAGATACCGCCTTTCAGCTTCTTGCTGATAGCGTGAGCACTCCGGAAAACATCATAGAGCAACTGATCCAGCTTCTGGGCTACCGGCACCAGCTCGGCTCGCCCCTGCTCCAGCAACTGCTTGAAATCAGCTTCTGTCCGCGGCATTTCATCTTTTAAAAACGCCATTCGAATCGCCAGCAGTTCAAAATCGGCCAGCAACGCTTTGCGATCCACGTAGCTGACGGCAAACAGAGCGGTTTGCTCAAAGTGCTTGATTTCCTTTCGTACAAACCTGAACAGCTGTTCCGGCAACATCAGTCGAATCAAGCGTACGACACCCTGAACATGCGCCTGTTGTGCTGCATATTCGGTATCAAATACTTTTAAGGCAACTGACGTTTTTTCATCGACCAGCGCAGGCCATGCCTTGATCGACATACCTGCCTGAACCGATTCCAGCATTTCGGGAATATCTCCGAAGTCCCACTGAGTCAGTCCTTCTCTTTCAATGCCACCGGAAGCATGACGAGTTACTGCAGCCTGTGAATAGTCACTGAAGCGTTCCCGCAATTCACTGGCATCGCGACCTTCTCCCAGTGATTTGCCCTTATCATCCAGCACCCGGATATTCATTTGCAGATGGTTTTCGATACTGCCGCCCTGCCAGGCTTCCGGCGGAATTCTGATACCCGTCATTTTCAACAGACAGGTAGAAAGCATCTCAGTCAGCGGTTTATCATCCGGCGACATGATATCCAAAGCAGCATCGACATAATCCGGCACCGGTACAAAGTTGCGGCGAATAGCTTTAGGCAGGCCACGAATCAGGGCGATACACTTATCTCGCAGCATGCCTGGCACCAGCCATTCCAGCCGGTTCTTTGGAAGCTGGGCCAGTAGCCCGACAGGCACTTCAAGGGTAACGCCATCGTCCTTTTGACCCGGCTCAAACTGGTATTTGAGCGGGAAGTTCAGGCTCTGCCATGTCAGGTGATCAGGATATTGCTGCTGGGAACCGGTTGCTGCCCCTTCTCGCATCAACTGTTCCAGATTCATATGAAGCAGCTCGGGGCTTTCCTTTTCAGCTTTCTTGCGCCACTGCTCGAACTCTACCGCATTGGTTACATTTTCCGGAATCCGCTCATCATAGAATCCATAGAGTTGCTCTTCATCGACCAGAATATCCCGGCGCCGAACCCGGGATTCCATATCTTCTACTTGCCCCAGCAAATCCAGGTTGTGACGATAGAATTTGCCTTTGGTAATAAATTCACCTTCAACCAGGGCTGAGCGGATAAAGATTTCACGGGCAACCTTGGGATCTATTCGGCCATAATTGATACGCCGCTTGGCTACAATAATCAGGCCATAAAGGGTCACCTGCTCAAAGGCTACTACTTGCCCACGACGCTTTTCCCAGTGCGGCTCAAAGTATTGTCGTTTAACCAGATGACGGGCACAGGGCTCGATCCAGTCCGGATTAATTTTGGCGACCGTACGGGCAAACAGTCTTGAGGTTTCCACCAGCTCGGCAGACATCACCCAACGTGGCTTACGCTTGTACAGGGCAGAGGTCGGAAATACAAAGAAGCGACGGTTACGGGCACCCATATAGTCAGCTTCTTCATCTCTGGAACCCAGATTGCCAAGCAGCCCGGGCAGCAGAGACTTGTGCAGGTCGTCATAGGATGCCGGCTCAGGATTCATTGGCAGCTTCAGATCCTTACACGCCAACATCAACTGCCGATGCATATCCCGCCACTCACGCATGCGCATAAATGACAGGAACTGGCTTTTGGCATATTTCCGCAGCTGATTCTGGGACAACTCCTGACGCTGCTCTTCCCAGCCATTCCACAGGTTAAGCAGTGTCATAAAGTCGGAGTTTTCATCATAGAACTCACGGTGACGCTGATCTGCAGCCTGACGCTTTTCAACCGGACGTTCACGTGGATCCTGAATACTCAGGGCACTGGCAATAACCAGCACTTCATTCAGGGCACCCTCTCGTGCGGCCGCAAGCAGCATCCGCCCGATACGCGGATCAATGGGTAACCGGCTTAATTGCTTACCAATAGCAGAAATATGGTTTTTGGTGTCGACAGCGCCCAGCGCCAGCAACATCCGAAAACCATCGTTTATTGCCTTTTTTTCCGGTGCATCAACAAACGGGAACCGGCTGACATCACCCAGGCCTAGGCGCAGCATCTGCAGAATAACGGCTGCCAGATTGGTGCGCTTTATTTCTGCATCGGTAAATTCAGGGCGACTCAGAAAGTCCTGTTCGGAATAAAGCCGGTAGCAGATACCTTCAGCCACACGACCACATCGCCCCATACGCTGATTGGCACTGGCCTGTGAAATAGCTTCAACCGGCAACCGCTGGACATTGGAGCGGACACTGTAACGACTGATCCGGGCCATACCGGGATCAATCACATAACGAATACCCGGTACTGTCAGAGATGTTTCGGCTACATTGGTCGACAGGATAATACGGCGGCCGGCGTGGGTACGGAAAATACGCTGCTGTTCCGCTGCTGACAGTCGGGCATACAGTGGCAGCACTTCAGTATTGCGAAGTTTGGCATCCCGCAGAAATTTGGCGGCCTCCCGAATATCCCTTTCACCACTCAGGAAAACCAGCACATCACCCAGCGGTGCGGCCTTGCCCGCACGTTCATCCTGTTCAATCTCTTGCAGAGCACTCAACAGACCTGCATGAAGTAACTGCTCACTGTCATCTGTTTCCAGATCCAGTTCTTCCAGTGGACGATAACGGGTTTCAACCGGATAGGTACGTCCTGAAACTTCTATCACCGGCGCGTTATCAAAGTGCTTTGAAAAGCGATCAACGTCGATAGTTGCCGATGTAATGATAACTTTCAGATCAGGACGACGCGGAAGAATCAGCTTGATATAGCCCAGCAGGAAATCAATATTCAGGCTGCGTTCATGGGCCTCATCGATAATCAGGGTGTCATAACGATTAAGAAAACGGTCATGGGGAATTTCGGCCAGCAGAATACCATCGGTCATCACCTTGACCAGCGTATTGTCACCCGTCTGTTCGGTAAAACGAACCTGGTAACCGACTTTATCACCCGGTGTCGTATTCAGTTCTTCCGCAATCCGGTTGGATACCGAGCGGGCTGCCAGTCGCCGCGGCTGGGTATGACCAATCATGCCCTTGATACCACGCCCCAGCTCCAGACAGATTTTAGGCAACTGGGTTGTTTTACCCGAGCCGGTTTCACCCGCAACCACAATAACCTGGTTGTTGCCAATAACTTCCAGCAGTTCATCCCGCCGTGCAGCAACCGGAAGCGCATCATCATAATTGATAACCGGAACCCCGGCAGCGCGCTCGGTAGCGAGTGCCACCGACTTTTCAACGGTCCGGGATAACTTCTCCAGCCCGTTTGCATCATCACGCTTCAGCCGGTTCAGCCGCTGGCGCAACCGGTACTGATCCTTGAGCATGCACTCGGATAATTGTTTCTGCAGGGTCTGGCGGGAAATGGGCGTCTGGTTCACGCTGAATGGATATCCGGAAACTAAAAGCCCCGCATTATAACGGCGGGGCTGGGATAAGGCACCTGTTACAGGGTTCCTCCCTATTGGGGGTAAGCCTGTTTACTGAGCACCAATGGTGATTCGGCTGCGCTTTTCCAGTTCCTCTTCACGCAGCTTGCGGCGCAGGATTTTACCCACGTTGGTTGTTGGCAGTTCATCCCGGAACTCAACAATCTTCGGTACCTTATACCCGGTGACTTTCTTGCGGATAAAGGCGATTACTTCTTCCTTTTCCAGCTCGGGATTGGTGCGTACCGCAAAGATTTTGATCGCTTCACCGGTTTTATCACTGGGAATACCAATGGCTGCACTCTGGGATATATCCGGATGATCAGCCAGTACGTCTTCCAGTTCGTTGGGATAGACATTGAAACCGGAGACCACAATCATGTCTTTCTTGCGATCAACCAGACGTACAAAACCATCATCTTCAAATACCGCAATATCCCCAGTCTTGAGCCAGCCATCTTCAGTCAGTACATTGGCCGACTCTTCCGGCATATTCCAGTAACCGTCCATCACCTGCGGGCCTTTTACCCACAGCTCCCCGGCTTCACCCTTGAGCGGCTCATTGCCGTTGTCATCCACCAGTCGCAATGACGTAGACGGTACCGGCACACCAATAGAGCCAATACGGGGCTGGGACGGCGGGTTAGCTGTGACCATCGGCGAGGTTTCACTCATACCGTAACCTTCAACCACCTTGCAGCCAGTCAGGCTTTCCCAACGGGCCGCAGTATCATGCTGCAGCGCCATACCACCGGAAGCGGTCAGCTTCAGGCTGGAGAAATCCAGATTACGGAACTCTGTGTGATTCATCAGGCCGACAAACAGGGTGTTCAGACCTACAAACACACTGAACGGTTTGCCTCGCAGCTCTTTTACCATGCCATCCAGATCACGGGGATTGGTAATCAGCAGGTTATGCTGACCACCGATCATGCCCACCATGCAGTGGAAGGTGAAGGCATAAACGTGATACAGCGGTAACGGGCAGACCATCAATTCTTCGCCCTCATTCAGGGCTGCGGTCATAATATCCTTCGCCTGCAGCATATTGGACAGCAGGTTGCGGTGGCTCAGCATCGCTCCCTTGGATACACCGGTGGTGCCGCCGGTATATTGCAGTACTGCCAGATCATCCTGGGTTTTATCAACATTATTACAGGCTTGCTGGCGACCTTTTTTCAATGTTTCCCGGAAGCTGATGGCCTGGGGCAGATGGTATTGCGGAACCATCTTTTTAACGTAGCGAATCACACTGTTCACCAACGTCCGCTTTACCATCGGCAACATGTCACCTACATGGGTCACAATGACATGCTTGATACCGGTTTTGGGCAGTACTTTTTCAGCTGCACTGGCCATATTGGACAGCACTACCAGCGCCTTGGCACCGGAATCATTAAACTGGTGCTCCATTTCCCGCTCGGTGTAAAGCGGGTTGGTATTTACAATCACCAGACCGGCCCGCATCGCGCCAAAAACGACGACCGGATATTGCATCAGATTGGGTAGCTGAACTGCTATCCGGTCTCCGGGCTGCAGGTCGGTATGATGCTGAATCCAGGATGCGAACTGGCCACTTAACTGATAGAGCTCACTGTATGAAATGGTATGACCGAGATTGGAAAACGCAGGCTTGTTGTGGAACTTTTTGCAGGATTCCTTCAGCACATCAAGAATGGAATTGTAATGTGCCAGATCAATATCGGGTCGCTCCGAGCTGTTAATACCAGACATTTCTGCAATGCTGGCAACATTACTCTGCTGCATCCCTATCCCCCCCAGGACATTTTATCGCCATGGATATCAATTCGCCGCCAATAGAAAAGCGGCCTGATTCCTGACTGATTATTCAGAATATCTGTCTTTTGCTTTGGCAACCAAAAAGGGTATGGCTGCCGATGTTATCGTTGTTACAAAGACAGTTAAATTTTTCAGCACGATCAATTTTATTTTTATGCTGAAGCGCCAGCTTGTTCATATTTTATGCAGGCATAGTCTGCTACAGATGGAATTCTGTACAGGCATATCCCCGCTATGGTCGTGGCTGTCCGGCGTGAGAGTAACAGTTTTTTACATCACACGACAACATGTTGTTTTGACTTACAAAAAGTATCATTTCTTACTTTTTTTTAAGTGACTTGTTCGAGTAGATCAAGAATTTGCAAGGCCTCATTACCCGTTTCACCACAGACCCATTTTTCTGCGGTGAACTGACTGCAGACATCCGGCCTGTCATCAGAACCGAAAATACGGCACATATTTTTCTCGTCTAACTGGATGCATCTGACACTGGCAGGTTTTCCCTTCGGCATACCCGGAATAGAAGAAGAAATCGATGGCGCTATACAACAGGCACCACATCCAAGACGACACTGCATAATAATTTCAGAAAAATCCGGAGTAGAGAAAAGGGCGACGAAGCATAGAGCAGAGCAACTTGCACAACAATAAGGTATTTCTGCCTTCCAGCTCTGCCACAACGCCTCCGGCAGGCATGCACCTTATATCCTTGTAACGACTTATACGTATAAAACCCTGTTACCCCGCATAAAAAATCAGTAGAATCGAGCCGTCGTGAAGTCTGGACTTTTGTCTCAAATGGCTGGAACAAACGATAACAAGATGATCTCTGCCTGCCACCAGCAGCGACTCGATAATAAAAGCCAAAAGCAGAAAGTGACTTCTGACTCAGCATCCTGAGAAACAGGCGGCACTTTCATAATAAGAACGATACCGGCCATAAAGTCGTACCGGAGTATAATAATGAAAAAGATACTTGCACTTTGCGCAGCCTTGCTCATGCTGGCCCAGACCAGCTGGGCTTCCGATGATAAATCCACCATTGACCGCATTCTGGAACGCAAGGTATTGCGTGTTGGAATGGATGTCGGTTACATGCCGTTTGAACTCCCCGGCAAAAACGGACCTATGGGCTTTGACGTTGACCTGGCCAAGAAAATGGCTGAAGCCATGGGCGTTGAACTGGAACTGGTTAACACTGCATGGGATGGCATCATTCCGGCGCTGCTGACGGACAAGTTTGACATCATCATGTCAGGCATGACCGTTACCCCTCAGCGTAACCTGCAGATTAACTTTGCCGATCCCTACATCACCATCGGTCAGAGCATTCTGTTGCGTGACGGACTGGAAGATGAAGTCACCAGCTACCGCGATCTGAATGAAGGCAAATACACTATCGCCTCCAAGCTGGGCACCACCGGTGATTTCGCTGCCAAGCGCTACCTGAGCAACGCCAAGCTGCGTCTGTTTGAAACTGAAGCTGATGCTGCACTGGAAGTTGTTCAGGGTCGTGCCGACGCGATGGTATACGACATGCCTTACAATGCGATCTATGCCAGCCAGAACGGCGACAAGGTTGCTCACCTGTCTCAGCCTTTCACCTACGAGCCGCTGGGCTGGGGTATCCGCAAGGGTGATGCCGACTTCCTGAACTGGCTCAACAACTACCTTGCCCAGATCAAGGGTGACGGCACATACGATCGCATCTACCGCAAGTGGTTTGAATCTTCTGCCTGGCAGCGGAACCTGAAGTAATATGGCGGGCTTCAAGCCCGTCAACCCGCCAAAGCAGATGGAACGTCAGCCGAACAAGGTTCTGTGGAACCTTGTATTCGGCCTGATATTGTTTGTGGTGGGTCTGGGCCTCTATAAATCGAGTCAGTCCATTGACTACTCCTGGCGCTGGGAGCGCCTGCCGGAATACATTCTCTATAAAAGTGACAATGTCGTTCGGGCACAATTTGATGGCACCGTATCCATCACCGCAGACAATACCGTCATTCTGACCGATGACTTTGACGCCAATAACATTCAGCAGGTCACTGAATTCCAGAGCAGTCTGGTATATGACGGCGATCTGGTATTTGAAGGCGACCCGCTGACATCCACTGTGGCATGGAAAGCCGGCCCGCTGCTTGATGGCCTGGTGATGACGCTCAAGCTGTCGATGGTGGCACTGGTTTTTGCTTTGCTACTGGGCAGCCTGACCGGACTGGCTCGCGTTTCACCCAATCCGGCACTGAAAAATCTGGCCATTGTTTATATCGAACTGGTGCGTGGCACACCGCTACTGGTCCAGATTTTCATTATCTATTTCTTTATCGGTACAGTACTGAATCTGGACCGTTTTACCGCTGGCGCCACCGCGCTTGCAGTATTTACCGGTGCCTATATTGCCGAAATTATTCGTGCCGGTATCGAGTCAATTAATAAAGGTCAGATGGAAGCCGCCCGCAGCCTTGGCATGGACTATAACGCCTCGATGCGTTACATCATCCTGCCGCAGGCATTCAAACGGGTACTGCCACCATTGGCAGGACAGTTTATTAACCTGATCAAGGACTCTTCACTGGTTTCGGTTATCGCTATTACCGATCTGACCAAGGCTGGCCGGGAAGTGATCAGTGTAACTTTCAGCCCGTTCGAGGTCTGGTTCACTGTTGCCCTGATGTATCTGGTCCTGACAGGCTTGCTGTCATTCCTTGTTACCAGACTGGAGAAGAAGTATGCCCTCCACGGCTGATACCGAATATATTATCCAGGCTGAGAATGTCGACAAGATTTACCCTAACGGCCACCACGCACTGAAAAGTGTCAGCCAGAATATTCGGGAAGGTGAAGTTGTTGCCGTTATCGGACCCAGTGGTTCGGGGAAGTCGACTTTTCTTCGCACCCTGAATCAGCTGGAAACCATTAACGGCGGTGAAATTGTTGTTGATGGTATATCCCTGACAACACCCGGTGATGTCAACAAACTGCGGGAAGAGGTTGGCATGGTTTTCCAGTCATTCAACCTGTTTCCCCATATGACCGTGCTGGACAATATCTGTCTCGCACCAATGAAAGTGCGTGGTCTGAGTCGCAGTGATGCAGAGAGCAGATCACAACAACTGCTACAACGGGTAGGTCTGTCTGACAAGGCTGGCAGTTTCCCGGGGCAGCTTTCCGGTGGTCAGCAACAGCGTGTTGCCATTGCCCGGGCACTGGCAATGCAGCCACGCATCATGCTATTTGATGAACCGACTTCCGCCCTTGACCCGGAGATGGTTGGCGAGGTATTGGATGTTATCAAATCACTGGCCAGCGAAGGCATGACCATGGTTATTGTGACTCATGAAATGGGCTTTGCCCGTGAAGTCGCTGACCGGGTGTTGTTTATGGAGGCTGGTGAACTGGTTGAAGATGATCCGCCGGAAGTCTTCTTTAATAATCCTGAAAGCCCCAGACTTCAGGCTTTTTTGAATCAGGTACTCTGACCAAAAAACACAAGACTGGGATACAAAAATGCCGCCATTACAGGCGGCATTTTTGTATCTGGTCGTGTCGCGTCAGGCGCCTTTTCTTAACACTCGCTGAGGCACCTGTACTCTCTGCTCTCGATTGAGGAAGTTGATAAGCACCATACTACGCTCAAGCCCCGAGTCAGAAAGATAAACACCCTGCAGCTCCTTAAAGGGGCCATCACGAAACTCAACAACATCTCCCTTACTGAAAACCGGTTTTCCTGCCAACCGCTTTTCCTGCTGCTTGATGGTATCAATCAGCTCGGTAGACACTTTAACCGGCTCACCCATGCCAAACCGAAGAAAGCCGTTCAAACCACGGGTAGAACGAATTTTGTGGTAAGGAAGGTTCTCAACCGTATCGTGAAAGAGGAATCCATATCCCGGAAACAAGGATTCCTCTTTCTGGTTTTTCAATACAAGTTTGGGGAAATAATAGTCAAACCCCTGGTTTTCAAGATGAACCCGGGCACGCGGTTCTTCTCTGGGCTTGATCTTGATTACATACCACTCATCCATAAGATTCCCCTTGCTTTCACATCAGGATAGAAAACCGGCTACTGCCTGTTTGGCCGGTAAAATTCGCCAGTGGCGATTTAGCTTTAAGTGTCCAGGTACTTAATAGCTTAAAAACAGTAAAAAATTATCACAACCCTGAACTCAGGCCGGTTTCAGCCAGGATTTTCTTCAGAGCGTCAACAGGGTTATCTGACCGGGTAACCGGCCTTCCAATAACCAGATAATCACTGCCCGCTTCCAGTGCTGCGGCAGGTGTTACAATCCGGCGCTGATCATTGGCAGCGGCCCACTGCGGCCGGATGCCCGGGGTAATCAGTTTGAAACTATCACTGCAAGCCTGCCTTAGCATAGATGACTCACGGGCAGAACACACAACACCGTCCAGCTTGCAGCTATCTGCAAGTTGCGCCAGACGCTTCACATAGTCCTGCGGCTCATCAATACAACCGAGTTCCTGCAGGTCAGCGGCTTCCATACTGGTCAGCACAGTTACCCCGATCAACAGTGGCTTATGGCTGCACTTGTCCAGCCGTTCACGACATGCATCCATCATGCGTCGACCACCGGAGGCGTGAACATTTACCATCCAGACGCCATGATCTGCAGCCTGGGCTACAGCAGCAGCCGTCGTTGCCGGAATATCATGGAACTTGAGATCCAGAAAGATTTCGAACCCAAGTCCTGTCAGTTTTTCCAGTATTGCAGGCCCTGCTGCAGTGAAAAGTTCCTTCCCCACTTTAACCCGGCAAAGCGCTGGATCCAGTTGTCCGGCCATTTTCAGGGCACTTTCCTGATCCGGATAATCCAGGGCAATAATCAGCGGACTGTCGTTCACTTCAGAGTGGCTCACAAATCTCTCCGTTGCTAGCTTTGCCAACTTTTCCGCTGCCGCTTCGGCCACAACCGCATACGACAACAACACTTTATACGGGCTATGTTTGGTATGGACGATACCTAATTCGGACTCACTGTACCCCAGGACTTACAACTGGGGCATTGCCAGTGCAGCATACGTCCATCATAACCACATTCACGGCAGGAGTAAGAAACCCCTTCCCCAACCAGGCGGTTCATAAGATCCGCCAACAGTTCGAAGTCAGTGCCAGTAGCGACTGCCCTGTTGCCGCTTTCATGCTGCATTCTGCCGACAAGTAATCCCAGCAGTGTCAGTGATGGCTTCTGTTTAAGATGTTCAATCAGGAAGGCTCTGGCAGCATCATGATCTCCAGTCTGTTTCATCAGCAGATACATGGCCCTGACCAGCACCGGTGAGGCATTGGCTGCCAGACTGCGGGACAGATAGTTATGATAACTGCGGATATCACCAGCCTTCTGGCAGGCTTGCTCAATCAAACCCAGCGTTGCAGGGACAAAACGCGCGTCCTGAGCCAGCACCCGCTGCAGGGCACTGATAGCCGCCTTGTAATTACGCTGATTATATTCCAGCTGCCCCATAATCATGCTGGCCCGGACACTGTTCTTGTCCCGGCTTGCAGCATGGCGCAGCAGCCGGCGAGCCTGAGCATAATCATTATCGCGTACCGACTTTTCGGCCAATTCACAGTAAAAGTGAGCGATCAGATGATCAAAATGGGCATCACCTTTCAGCTTGCGCAGAGTCTCCGCAACCTTAAGCGCCTTGCTCCACTCCTTTTCAATCTGATAGATATCAAGCAACTGGGCCAAAGCACTTGAGCGGGCATCATCACTGGATTTGGTCAGTTCGTTAAGGAGGGCTTCAGCCCGGTCAAGCAAGCCGGCTGACTGATAGGCCCGGGCCAGCTCGAGTTGTACCTGAGCTGACTGGTAAGTCTGAAGACTGGGTCTTGCCAGCAGGTCCTGATAGACCCTGATGGCTTTCTCGATCTCGCCTCGCTTGCAAAACAGCCTGCCCAGCGCCAGATGAGTATCAAAAGCATCAGCGTTGAGATCGAGTGCCTTGATAAAGGACTCGATTGCTTCATCAGTCTGTTCATTAAGCAGATAGTTCAGGCCGGTAAAATATTCGGTACCGTAAGTGGCCTGACCTTCTGGCTTGCGCCTGTTATCCCGCCGGCCCAGAAAATAACCCGCCAGCATTGCGCATATAATCAACAGCAATAACGCTGGCTCTGACATCAGGACAGTCCCTTGAGGCTTTGCTGGCGCAGGCGGCGGATTTCAGCATCCCTTCGTTTCAGCTTTCTTTTCAGGCTGGCGCGTTCCAGCCGGTGACGTACCAGTAATGTGGCGGCACTGATCAGACCGGCACAGGCGCCGATAATAAAGCTGCCAATAACCAGGGTCGATATCTGCAGGGAAGGTATCTTGCCGCCGAGGATAATCAGCGCAACCGGCTGACTGTTATCTTCAACAAAGTTGACCAGCAACAACAGCAGCACTGCCGTAATCACTATGTACAGCAACCATGTTGCGGCTCTAAAGACCTTATCCACTCAAAAACTCTCCATTCACGAAAGCAGGTCACTAGATACAACAGCAGAGCACCTGATCAGCTCAGGTTTGATCCGATACTGGCTAGTAAAATTGGCCGACAGCTATCATCCTACAACAGCGTTACAGGCATCAACAGCGTCTCTGGTATCAACAATGAGGAAAATTACAGGCTCTTGTTTACCCTGTCCCTCAGCTCTTTACCCGGTTTGAAATGAGGAACATGCCGCTCATCCAGTTGGACAGCTGTTCCTGTTCTCGGGTTCCTGCCAAGTCTTGGAGCACGATAGTGAAGAGAAAAACTGCCAAACCCCCGAATTTCAACCCTGTTACCACTGGCCAGTGCCTGGGTGAGATACTCGATAATACCTTTGACTGCCAGTTCAACATCCTTTTGAGGTAGCTGGGGCTGTAGCCCTGCTATTTGTTCAATCAGCTCAGATCTGGTCATATCACAGTCCTTTTGGCTCTGTCCTCCAGGGATTGTCCCTCAAGGATTTCGTTCCACAGGCTTCTTAATTTTGCCGGAGTCCTTTCACATATACCATACTGGCATGAAAGCCGTTTCAATCAACCGGAATGCCATACTCCAGCGTGGCAAATACAACATAAAGAATCCGGATCAGGTTAGCCAAGGCGACCTACATTATCAAGTAACTTATTGATGTTAAAGGCATTAATTTCATTCAACCCTGAAAGCCGGATACCGCCGCAACATCCCTTCGCCCCGGATACCCCTGACACCGGTTATGAGCGGTTCAGCCTTTTCCGGCCACTGTTTTTGTAATCTTTTACCGCGAAATGTAAGGGTTGTCGGCATTCCACTATACACAAACCCCGCGCAAAGTAGTACATATGCGGAAACGTTTTAACTAGCACTTCCGACCAGTTTTTCTGCATACCTGAATCATGCAACCAACCATGAATCGGGGATTGCGTATTATCCAACCGGAGATGGAATACCCGGGGTATATGAAAGCTTTTTTAACCGCCTGCAAACCCTCTTTCACTGCAGGCAGCTTTCAATGCAGGCAACAACGGAAGCTGAAGATTTTGGGCAACCTGCTTTAAGACACGCAGGATTGCAGCAAAGAGACTGCTGACAACCAGAGACTCTTTGCTAAACTTGGATCACTCTGAGTAGCTATCCTTCCATCTTGCGATCCTGAAGCTTGTTTAACCTTGAATCGGCCCTGTCCTTATCATGTGGTTTTTTATCGGGCGATCGCCAGCATACTAACAACTACCTGATATCGGACAGAGGTTTAGCATCAAGCAGGACCCCGACCCGGATCCAAGACCCGATTCAGGTCATAGGTGCTCAATACCGGCGGTCTTTGCTTTAAGGAGTGATTATGCAACAGCAGCAACAACAAGATCCGACTGTATTTATCATCGACGATGATGAAGCTGTACGTGACTCATTGAAAATGCTTATGAAATCTGTCGGGCAAAAAGCAGAAGTCTTCAACTCCCCGACCGATTTTCTGGAAGTGTACGACGAGAACCGCCCGGGCTGCATCGTTCTGGACATTCGCATGCCGGGCATGAGCGGACTCGAGTTGCAGGGCAAGCTGAATGAAATTCACTGCATCCTGCCCATCATCTTCATTACCGGTCACGGTGATGTACCGATGGCAGTACAGGCAATTAAAGACGGCGCCATGAACTTCATTCAGAAGCCGTTCCGTGATCAGGAACTGCTGGATCTGATTAACGACGCCCTGAAGCTGGATGCCAAGCAGCGTGCAGAACTGCTGGAGCACAAGGAAATCCTGCGTCGTCTGTCTACCCTGACAGATCGTGAACGCGAGGTACTGCAGCATGTTGTTCAGGGCAAGGCCAACAAGGTTATTGCTGCCGACATCAACCTGAGCCAGCGTACTGTTGAAATTCACCGCTCCCGTGTGATGGAAAAAATGGGTACCAAATCACTGGCTCACCTGGTTCGTCAGGTGATGCAGGTGAAAGAACACCTCGGCGAAGAGTTTTTTAACCGCAAGTAATTGCGTATAAAAACCTGCCAGCATAGAGGGGCTGCTCCCGGGCAGCTCCTTTTCTTTCTGCTCCTGTCCCGCCCCTGTTACGGCTTCACCCTGCCCCACAGTAATAATCATTACCTGTAAACTTAAAAGCGTTCGGCTTGTCTACTGTTTCAACAAAAAACAAACAAACCTAAAGCATTTCACACACACAATACGCAAACACTACTAATAAATGCATTTTCAGCCAAAAAGACTACGAAAAACTGGCAAAACAAATACTTTACCCTTTAAGTAATCCCCACAAGGTCGCTCGTAAATATCTGCATACCGGGTTTTCAGATTTCTTCTTAGACTGAAATCGAACAGTTCACCTCAGGGTTACTCACTGAAATGAGAAATATTCCTGAATCGTGAAAACCACTCACCGCAGCTATCAGTTATTACCTCGATTGGTATGTCTAGACTTGCAGGCAAAAGAAGGATGATTAAAAGGCCGTGAATACTACTGTACCCAAAGCAACGGTTTTTCTGCTGGAACAGGATACTGCTACCACTCACACCATTTCGGAAATTTGTGAAGGGCAGCAGCTTGGCCTCAAAAGCTTTGAGTCAACCCGGAGTCTGATTCAGGCACTGGGCAGCGAACAACCTTTTATTCTGATTACATCATCAACGGCTGAAAATACAGACAGAAACCTGGAGTCACTTCAGGACATCAGGGCTGCTCAACACGACCTGCCGATTGTCGTTCTTGGCGACCCCAGCGACCTGAACGGCGCTGTTACCGCCATCAAGGCCGGTGCCATCGATTATATTGAAAAGCCGGTCATTTCCGGTCGACTGAGAGAACATTTCCGTCAGCTGATCCGCTCATAAGCCGGATCAGCTACTTTATGCTTATAGCTACTTTACCCGCTCATGGCTGTTTTACCCGTTCGCATTGAGCCAACACATATTCTTCCAGCTGCTTTAACAGCTGTATATCAGAATGGCGATCCGCTTCTGCCAGCTCGGCCCTGAGCTCACCGACCCGCTTCTGAAAGCTGTTCAGTGACAAAAATCCATCCTGTCCCTCAAGCACACGGCTGCGGCAATGTTCATTCCACTGTGCACGCTCGGAATCCGACAATGAGTCAGGAAAGTTACGCGCACGATACCTGAACAGCAAAGCATCCAGCCGCACGTCATCATAGTCAGACTGCAAATGCTTAAGCGCCGCACCATCGGTACGGCTTACCTTGCGAATAAACCGACGGTCACGGTCACTGAAAAAGCCACCGTATAACTGAAGTTCGGCATCTGCCACTTTCCCGTCTTTAAACTGACTGGAGAACACCGCCTGTACTTTTTCAGCCACGCTATCAGAGCCGATCAACTGATCGTAGTGCCGCTGACAAAGTTTATAGTCGAGCTGCAAACGCTTCTGATCGCTTTCATCCAGCACTTTCAGGGGGGCAATAACCGGGCAGCGATTGACATGAATGGTCTTGAGCGGGATTCGTTCTATCCCCTCAGGCAAATCAGCTTTCGGGGTAAATATTCGCTGCTGAACTTCTTCAACAGAAAGCTTCAGTAAAGGTGCCGGATCAACGGATAGATCATAAACAATGACACCGTTACGATTGTCCGGGTGCATCGCAATAGGCAGCACAACTGCCAGGTTATTTCTGTCAGTCCCGTACATGCCTGAAACATGCAATACCGGATTTTTCAACAGAGGATCGATTTTAGCTAAAACCTGACGCTTATCCCGCAGCGATAGCAAATGGGAGAAAAGTCTGGGCTGCTTTTCCTTGACCAGCTTTGCCATG
Source organism: Spongorhabdus nitratireducens (assembly GCA_947387575.1). Classification (GTDB taxonomy): domain Bacteria; phylum Pseudomonadota; class Gammaproteobacteria; order Pseudomonadales; family Endozoicomonadaceae; genus CANDOC01. Next base: position 208,461 of record CANDOC010000004.1, on the reverse strand, counting down.
GCAATTGTTGCTCGAACATCTGACAGAGCATCATGTGCCTGCAAATGCTCAATATTATTGGCAACGGAAAGCTCTTCCAACTTGAAACTTCGTCGCCCGTCACGCAATGGCCAGTTGATGCCATCCGGTCGAAACGCCGCTGTGGCACGCACAACATCAATCAAGTCCCAGCGACTGTTTCCGTTTTGCCATTCACGGGAATAGGGATCAAGGAAATTACGATAGAAGCAGTAACGGGTCACTTCATCGTCAAACCGGATACTGTTATATCCCGCTACACAGGTCTTGGGCCGTGAGAAAGCCTGATGAATGGCATGGGCAAACTCTTTTTCAGTCAACCCTTTTTCTGCAGCTTCCTGTGGCAGAATACCGGTGATCAAACAGGCTTCAGGATGAGGCAGAACATCTTCTGCTGGCTGACAATACCAGACATCTTCCTTCTCGATTTCATTGAAGTCAGCATCTGTTCGAATCCCGGCAAACTGTAAGGGTCTGTCACGGGCAGGGTCAGCACCAGATGTTTCGAAATCATAGAAGTAGAACGTCTGCACAGTTATAGCCATCACTTGATGTTATTCGACAGATCTACTCTATGCTGCCAGCTCACAGCTTTCCAGCCACTTTTCAGTCAGCATAAAGCAAAGTCAAAAGTGCCTGAGCAAAGAACAGATGAAGAGCAGATAAAAAACAGGCAAAAAAAAACCTGCACATGATTGTGCAGGTTTTTCTGATATGGCGGACCGGACGGGACTCGAACCCGCGACCTCCGGCGTGACAGGCCGGCATTCTAACCAACTGAACTACCGGTCCGCATTCTTTTTCAATTGCCCTGATTGCCTGTCGTAATCAAAACAATAAAATATGGTGGGTGATGACGGGATCGAACCGCCGACCCTCTGCTTGTAAGGCAGATGCTCTCCCAGCTGAGCTAATCACCCAAGTGACGTGCTCTCGAAGAACACGTCAGGAATGCGGCGCATTTTACTGATTCAGAGGTTGGCGTCAATAGCTAAGGTGTAAATAGGCTTTTACCTGACCATCTTCCTCGGTCCGGTCGATACGAATCTGGCCTACATCAATCTGGTACTGGTTATGCAGGGTTACCACCCATCCGAGTAAAACCTGATAGGGTACATTTTCTACCCAGACAGATACGCCACCTTTATCAGGCTGTACCCTGGCAACATTCAATCCAGCCTGACGTGCTGATGCCGATGTTACAGCGGCAATACCTTTTCGCTTTTTACCGGCCTGCTCCTGTTTTTTACGCAGGGCTTCAAAGCGGTCAGCATTATCAACAATCCAGCCATAGGTACCGACTTCACGGCTGTATGACTGGTATTGTTCAACCGACCAATGGCTGACCGGTTTCCATATCAGCAAATACACTAGCACTACTGTCACAAAGAACAGCATCACCTGTAATGCCCGCCGGTCATTGTCTGACAACCGATCATATTGTTCGCTCAGACGAACAAATAATGGAGAGTCCTGTAGTCGATCCAACAAACCCTGCATCATCACTTTCCTATATTGATTCTTGCTTCGACTACATCCTGACCCTGATTGGCATTTTCCAATCGAGCGGTCAATCCGGCTACCTTGAGTTCTTGAATATAATTATCCAACGCATCGAATGTAGCGGCTTCCATTTGTACCACCAGCACACCGGATTCACGGTTATAATCCAGTGATTCGACGTAGAAGCTATCTCCCCCTTTCAGGGTAATATCTGAGAGCGTTAACAGGGTTGGCAGAAAGGGTTCTCCACGTTGCTCTCCCAGTCCCTGCTGCTCAGCAGCCTTGAGCTTGCTCATAAGTCGCTGACGCAGAGAACGGGTATCGCTGATCTGGCGATCCTGAGGGAAATACTGTTGATAAAGCGATAAGGTATTGTCGGATACTGTGCTCATTAACTGCTGGAAATAAACGCCTTTGCCAATCATCAGCATCATTTCCAGTGCCAGCCAGCCACAGGCAACCCATGCCAGCGGCCGCCAGCGCCGCCACCTGCGGGATAACTTGCGTCCGGACTGATAACCACCGGCCTGCATATCGACCAGCGTATTTTTACCCGCCCTGAAATATCTTCGTGCCAACAGATCCAGTACATGTCCTGGCTGAGATACATACTCAACCGGAAGATCCAGTTCACCCACAGCAGCACTGACATAATCCAGCCGCGCTTCCTGCTCCGGCATTTCAAGCGCATGCATAACTTCGATTGAACTGTATGACTCCTGATCCGACGCTGCAGCCTCTCCTGCTGCTTCCAGACCGGAAACGGCTACCGTGCCTTTGACATAGCTCTGGAGACAGGCACCAAGCGCGGCATAATCCAGTGCTACAGCGCAGTTACTGTTGTGCTGGGCCACCAGCACATGATCTTCCAGTAACATCAGCTGCAGGCAGCCCTTGGGAGCCTGTCCCAGCTGTGATTCCACCACCACCCGAAAAGGATCGATGCCAACACTGCCCAGTACCTGAGTCAGCTGCCGCATGATGGCATGAGGAAGAATATTGACGCCTACCCGACTTTCTTCCAGCACCCGGTTGGCAAGATGAACCTGCTCGATTTCTATTGCCAGACTATCTTCTACAAGATAAGGCAACGCCTGCCGCAAATGCTTGCGTTGTCCGTCATTGACCGAAACCACAAGTGATGCTGCCCAGGTTCCGGGAACCAGCACCACAACCCTGTCCGCCAGATCCAGCATTTTTTCATCAGCCCAGAGCTCGGAAACCTGATCAAGCTGACGGCATTCAACCTCACCCTGACGCTGTCCGTTCTGGCTGTAGACAGCACACAGGATCTCGGTTGCTGGCTCTACCGCAGCGATATCGACAGGCAACCGGATTATCAGATAATCACGCATCTGCGCTCCTTATGATTTTCTGTCTGCCAGTGCCCAATCAGGCACACTCCCAAATATACGTTCGGCTACTTCAACTTTACCTTCACTGTTTCTTACCAGCCGGCTTTGCATCTGAAATACCGAATCCCTGAATTCGGCCCGGACATAGACTCTGAAAAACCGGCTGCTGACATCAAAAGCAGCATCCTTCAGGCCGCCTTCTGTCTTTCCTTTCAACTGCGGCAGCTTCAGCACATCATCCCGGCTGGCGTAACCATCCTTGCCCCTACCATCAATAATAGCTTTGACTTCTACCTCTGAAAGTTTGTCAGACAAAGCCCTGATCACTTCCGGTGATGCAGTATTGATATTCACCACAGCTTCTACTGGTAAAGTGCTCAAATAAGGCATGACCTGGCGATAGATGGTTTCATCCACACCATCAAGCAACCGCATTTCACTGACAGATGCCATCATCGTGTCAGAAGTTACCACTTGCTTCTGGTTACCGGCTTTCTTGTCATCACCCTGCTCAAGGTCTGCCAGATTGGGGTCCTTGTCCCGCTCTACCCAATCCTTAACGCGTTGGGCCAGCATGGGGTCAACTTCCAGAGCCGTAAACAGATTGGTCATAATCTGCAGGTTATTCTCACCTACTTTTTTCGGTGCCAGCAGGCTGTTGGTATTGAGCCGACTGTGCTCATCGACAACAGTAATCTCGATGCGCCCCTCATCCGCTTCAAAATCAGACTGGGTCAGGTACCAGGACTTTCCCGGATGATCTACATGACGCTTCTTCTTTTTATCTTCCTGAAAGTCTTCTTCCAGCAGCAGTGCAACGTACTGCTCCCCGCCATAGGCATAATGCCGGGCCTGCTGACGTTCAAGCAGGGCTATATTTTTTTCGGTTTGCAACAACAGATCTGATGTCATCCGGGAAGCAACCACCGTCATCAGACCAAACAGTACAAGAATATAGATCAGGGCGACGCCTTGCTGACGATGACGGATCATTCTTCATCCTCCTCATCATATTCCTCGTCGTCGTAATACTCTTCGTCATCTTCTTCCGAGCCAGACTCCTGGTCTTTCTTCTTGTCATCCTTGACCTCGGCGTAATCCTTGAGGTTGACCATTGGCACGACGTACTCCAGGGCTCCGTAGTACTCATGCTCAAAACTCAAAGCTATAGCCAATGGTACCGGCAAAGGTTTCTTTCCTTTCTGCTGTTCCGAGCCCTGAGCCTCAGCGGTTACCTGTGTTCCGGCTTTAGGCCAGCTTCGATGCCAACCCTGCTCCGCATCCTGCACCTGCAAATCAAACCGGGAAACATTTTCCAGCAATAGCTGGTCAACCGGCTCGGAATCCGCATGACGATCCAGATCCAGCCAGTAGCGACGCATTAATCGCCCTTCATCATCCAGCCAGTAGGCCACCCGCTGTAATTCACTCCGCCGCAGCCCCAGTGGATTGCGCCAGCCACCACGGGTGAACTCGACCAGATAATCACTTTTGCCCGCAATAAATGCCTGTTCAGTCTGGCCATATTCATTTTTAACCGGGCGCGGTACGGCCTGAGCAAAGTCCCGGTCAATTACGAGAAGAGCACGTTGCACTCTGGAGATTTGCTCCCATACCGATTCAGTTGCTCGCTGAGCATGCAATACCGAATCAAACAGGCGATAAGCTGCCACACTCATCAGGGCAAACATGGCAATGGACAGCATCAGCTCCAGCAGAGTGAATCCGGCTATCTGCCGCCTGGCAGCTGATCGTCTGTTACTGATCATGAAGCCGGCTTCCTTAAAAAGCCGGACAGGCTGTAGAGAGGGGCTTCTTCATCATCCGGCTCTTCATCCCCGGCAAAAACAAAAACACTGACTTTGCGAAAGCCATCCTTGCCCATGGCCTCGACTTCCTGCTCGACATACCAGCGCCGGTCAGCATAATCCTGAAACTCTCCGCGTGTTCCGGGGCGCGGCCAGCTCTTATCCAGATAAACCTTGTTGAGATAATCCTCTGCCAGCCAACTGGCCAACACCTTCTGTTCAACCCGGGCAGTCTGCCGCACACTGGTGCCGTCAGAAACCAACAGCGCACCGATGGCTACCGCAAAAACAGCCAGTGCAATCATGATTTCAAGCAGGGTAAAACCGCGGTTATTCCCGCCCCCAGCTGACCGGAGACAAGCCATCGCTTTCCAGTACCATTTTGTGTTTAGGATTATCTCGAGCGACTACATACATTCGAAACGGTGTCAGTTCCGTATCTGACGAGATCAGCACCTGTGGTCCCTGATCACTGTCATAACTGAACTGCAAGGCTTCATCTTCAGGCTGCAACACCAGCCGCAGACTGTTGTGAATATCCCACGGTCTGAAGCTGCCCTGCTCCAGTGACTGCCAGCTGTCGCTGTCTTCATCAAACCACCACCAGCGATAACTTTCGTCATCTGCAGAAAATCCGAGTTCGGCACCATCAAGCAGAGCCCGGTCACGGGCATTCTCGATAAGCCTTTCCAGCCTGATCACTTCATCCTGCATCCGTCGCTGGGTGGTTGCAGACAGAGGGCTCAGCAGCGTCACTCCAAGCAAAATACCGATGATCAGAATAACGACCATCAGTTCAATCAGAGTGAAGCCCCGAGCCCTGTGCAGCATCAGTCTTCCCAGTTACCAATGACCGCATTTACACCTTCACCGCCTTCCCGGCCATCAGCACCCAGGGAATAGACGTCATACTGACCATGATTACCCGGGCTCAGGTAGATGAAAGGATTCCCCCAGGGATCTACCGGCACTTTTTTGAGATAACCTTCGGGGTTCCAGTTCCGTGGAACCGGCTGACCGGAAGGCTTGCTGACCAAGGCTTCCAGTCCCTGTTCAGTAGAAGGATAGTGGCCGTTATCAAGCCGATAGATTTCCATTGCACTGGAGAGTGCCTTGATATCGGAGCGCGCGGCTGTCACCTTGGCCTGGTCCGGGCGGCTCATAATGTTCGGCACAATCAGGGCAGCCAGGATGCCGAGAATAACCACCACCACCATGATTTCGATCAGGGTAAAACCTGTCTGAGCCTTCGGGCCCACTTGCAGCTTCTTTACATCAGTCATCGAGCGACCCCCTCGCCTTTCTATCCCATTAATTGATTCATACTGAATATCGGCAGCAGAATGGCCAGCACAATCACCATGACCACACCACCCATAACCACCAGCATCATTGGCTCAAACAACCCCACCAGCATGGAAATCCGGCCTTCCACTTCCACCTGCTGACTGTTGGCAGTTCGTTCCAGCATATTGTCCAGCTCACCGGTGGCCTCACCACTGGCAATCATGTGCAGCATCAGTGGCGGGAAAAACCCGGTTTCAGTCAGCGCACGGTGCAGACTGGTACCTTCACTGACCTTACGGGCCACATCTTCGACACCGTCACGCATGGCATCATTACTAATGACCTGCGACGCAATCATCAGAGCTTCAACCAGAGAAACACCACTGCGGGTAAGAATGCTGAGCGTACTGGCAAATCGGGCGGTATTCAGACTACGGCTGAACTTTCCGAAAAACGGCATATACAGAATTCGCCGGTGCCAGAGCATCCTGACTTCCGGTTTTTTCAGTGCCATTTTGGCCGCAATAATCAATCCCATAATGGCCAGCAGAATAAGCCACCAGAATCGCTGTAATCCTTCACTGGCAGAGATCAGCAGCTCGGTAACCAGAGGCAGTTGCTGGCCGGAATCGATAAATACCTTGACCACATCAGGCACAACAAAGCCCAATAGAAAGCTGACGATACCAATAGCAGCAATAATCAGAATGACCGGATATAGCAGTGCCTGCTGTATTTTCTGAGCCGACTGCATACGGGATTCAGTGTAATCGGCCAACTGGTTCAGCACCTTGTCCAGATGACCTGCATGTTCTCCGGCGGCGACGGTGGCCCGGTACATTTTTGGAAATGACTGGGAAAAGGCTTCCATGCTCTGAGCCAGAGTGAAACCTTCCATAACTCTTGATCGAATGGCGATCATCATATTTTTGATGCGTCGCTTTTCCTGCTGGGCAGCTACCGCCTGCAATGCTTCTTCCAGCGGCATGGCCGCCTGAACCAGCGTTGCAATCTGGCGGGTAATGGTTGCCAGATCCACAGCCGAAATGCCACGAATCAGGAATGATGCACCGGTATCATGCCCCCGCACCCGTTTCTGCTCTGCCACTTCCCGGACATTGAGCGGGGTCATACCCCGTTCGCGCAGCAGCTGGCGTACCTGACGCCCACTGTCAGCTTCCAGCGTGCCTTTTGCTGTAGAGCCCGCTGGATCCAGCGCTTCGTATTCAAATGCAGGCATGTATCAGAGCTTCCGTTTTAATCTTCCTGGGTTACCCGCAACACTTCTTCAAGAGTTGTAATACCGGCGAGTACCTTGCCACAGCCGTCGGTCCGGATACTGGGAGCCATGGAACGAACGTAATCCACAATGGCCTGTTCACTTTCTTCGGAATGAATCATGCGCCGTACCTGCTCATCCACTGGCAGCAGCTCATAGATTCCGGTACGGCCTCGATAGCCCGAATGATTACACTGGGAGCAGCCCCGGGCGTGATAGACATTAGGTGGTTGCTGCGTGTCTACTCCCAACATCTGGCACTCGGCCGGTGAAGGGGCGTAGGGCTCACGGCAGTTTTCACACAACACCCGCACCAGACGCTGGGCAATAACGCCCACAAGGCTTGAAGAAAGCAGGAAGGGTTCGATGCCCATATCGTGAAGTCGAGTCAGCGCACCGACAGCGGTATTGGTATGCAGGGTTGAAAGCACAAGGTGGCCCGTCAAACTCGCTTGTACTGCGATTTCTGCTGTTTCTGTATCCCGGATTTCACCCACCATCACCACATCCGGATCCTGACGGAGAATCGCTCTCAGTCCCCGGGCAAAGGTCATATCAACCTTGGTGTTGACCTGGGTTTGACCAATACCTTCAAGGTTATATTCAATGGGATCTTCTACCGTCAGGATATTGCGGGTTTTATCGTTCAGGGATGACAGGCCGGCATAGAGCGAGGTGGTTTTACCCGAACCTGTAGGCCCGGTTACCAAAATAATGCCGTAGGGTCTGGACAGCATCTGCCGCACGCCTTCCATATTCACTTCAGCCATGCCCAGATGATCCAATGACAAGCGGCCGGCTGCCTTATCCAAAAGACGCAGCACAACCCGCTCACCATTGCTGGATGGCAGGGTCGATACCCGAACATCTACTTCCTTGCCAGCAACCCGAAGCGAGATACGTCCGTCCTGAGGAACTCGTTTCTCGGCAATATCCAGCTTTGCCATAACCTTCAAGCGGGATATCAATAAGGCAGCAAGCTTTCGCTTCAGTTGCAGGATTTCCCGCAAAATGCCATCAACCCGGATTCTGACAACAAGGTTACGCTCAAAAGTTTCGATATGAACATCCGAAGCACCATCCTTGATGGCTTCGGTCAGCAGCGCATTGATCAGACGGATAACCGGCGCATCATCAGACTGTTCAAGCAGGTCTTCTGTTTCAGGTACAGCTTCAGCCAGTGAACTGAGATCCAGTTCATCGCCAATACCACCAGCGGCAGACTGAAGCGCTTCGGAGCTGTCATCATGGTAGGATTCGGACAACAGCTCGGAAAAATCATCCTCATTCAGGCTTCGATAAGCCAGTGGAACTGCAGCCACCCGGCGCACTTCAGCCGCAACCAGAGGTTCCAGCCCTCCCAGATAGAAAAGCGTTGGTGTCTCTCCTTCCAGCGCCAGAATAACGCGATGACGCTTGGCAAAACTGAAAGGCAGTCGAGGCGGAAAGCTCTCTCGCTCTTCATGACTGTTAACATCGGGATCAGGCTGGGCACTCAACTGTCTGCTCCTTCTGACTCGTTATAAAGTGACTGCTATAAAGTAACTACACGGAGTAACTACAGCGTCTTTATTTTAGTCCGCAGCTATTCTTCAGCTGCCGGTAAAGCTTTTTCACTCGCTATGCAGCATAGACACAAATAGCCCGCCACAATTAAGTATATTTAAGCTAAATTTCGGCCATTCGCTTAATCACATAAATAAAGCCGCCACTTTCCAATCAACTTTTAATAAGTCATCAGGATTGCTCTGGTTAAAAAATTTGAATACAGGCACATCATCTGCGCTTAAAAAACCATTTTTTATCTATATCCGGTTCAGGCCGATATCAATTCAAGATATGGCGACGACCGGTATTAAAGCAGAATTGAAATGACCAATAATTTTTTAGCTATGGTTCTTTATGCTTTTATTATACTAAGGCGGTCCCGACATAATTTTTAATCACACGGAAATGGCGATCAGCAACGGAGCCTGTATGAAATTGGCACTGGCATCAATCGGGTCACAACTTAGCCAGAAAAAAAATCGCACCATTTTAATAGGTTGTACTGTGGTATTAATGTGTGCCTCAATCATTTCCCAGCTTTATCAGGTCTATCGGAATACTCATAATCAACCTGCTCTCAGTGGTGAATTACCCACTATTCAGGAAGAGCAGACCCAGCCGGACGTTTTTAATCTGAATGATTTCCCCCTGCTGTTTGGTTTCAGCGATGTCACCCAGGAAGATGAAGTCGAACAACGTGAAATTCCCGAAACAAGGATGAATCTGGTGCTTCGCGGAGCCATATCAGGAGATGGATCCCAGAGTTCCAGCGCCATTATTGAAGAAGGTGGCAGCACCGAACAATTATATTTTATTGGTGAAGTCCTGCCCGGAGGAGCCACGCTGGCGCAGGTTTATAGTGACCACATCGTTATTAATCGCAATGGTTCACTGGAGAAGCTTTATTTCCCCGGCTACGGCGCATCTTCCCTGCTGACGGAAGTCGCTCCTGAGCCCGTGCCCGCTGCTGTGGCACCATCCGTCTCAAGTCCTCCTGCTGATGAGCCGAAAAACCTAGAAGAGCGTATGTACGATCTCCGGGAGCAGCTTCGACAGGCTGACGAGGCCTGGCAACCCTAACCAATGGCAGAATAAAGAAAAGCGAGTCAACAGGTCAGATGAAAAACATTCTGGAAATCCTTGGATTTAACAAGTCGCGTCTGGCTGCTGTATGTTGCCTGGCTCCGGTCATCATGATGACCTTCCCGGTTACCGGTTCCGCCTCAAGAACGCCTGAAGGTGTAACGCCTGCAGGTGACGGTACTGTGGCCACAGAACATCGGCGCTGGACCATTAATCAGCAGAACTCGGATATCCGTGAATTTATTAATCAGGTCGCAGCTATCACCGGTGAAACCTTTATTCTTGATCCCCGCATCAAGGGCGGCAACACGGTTACGGTGATTTCCAGCAAGCCAATGACCCGCGAACAGGTTTACGATGTCTTTCTCGAAGTCTTGAATGCCAATGGCTACACGGTGATCCCCAAAGGCAAGGTGATGAATATCATCCCCAACACCGTGGCCAAGACAGCCAGCGCCGACAACGGTCCGCAACCTCCGCGAGATGCCACCATGGTCACCCGGGTGATCGAGTTGCACAGTGTTTCCTCGGTTGAAGTGATCCCTATTATTCGTCCACTGATCGCCCAATACGGCCATGCAGCAGCCTCTGCATCCAGTAACTCCATTATTGTCAGTGATGTTGCTGATAACGTTGATCGCATCCAGCGCCTGGTTGAAGAACTTGATAGCGCCAGTAATAACGATTATGAAGTTATTCAGCTGAAACATGCCTGGGTTGGCGATGTTGCCAAGATTCTGCAGGAAACCCTGAATACCGGTAAAGGCCAATTACCAAGTGGCCTCCAGGTTATCGCTGACGAGCGCAGCAACCGACTGGTGGTAAAAGGGAATGCCAGCAAGCGGGCCAGAGTGCGCAAACTGGCAGAAACTCTGGATCAGGAAGGTATTCGTAAATCTTCTACCAGGGTTCTTTTCCTGCGCTACGCCGAAGCCAAGAACCTGGCTGAAATTCTGACCGAAGCATCCCAGAGCATTAAAGATGCTGCCGATGCCAAAGCTCCGGCAGCCGGAAGAACACCAACCCGTAAATCAAGAGCCCCGGCTCCACCCACAGCTAAAGGCCCGGCTACAACCCAGGGCAAAGGTCTGGGTGATGTCTTTATCAAGGCCGATGAAAGCCAGAATGCCCTGATTATGATTGCTGACCCCGAAACACTGCAGGAACTGGAAACACTGGTTCGACAACTGGATATTCGCCGGGCTCAGGTTCTGATTGAAGCAGCCATTGTTGAAATTTCCGGTACTGTAGATGACGCATTGGGGATTCAATGGGGTATCGATGGTAAAAATACCGGACTGACTGGTAGCACTGGTGGTGAAGGAAATACATCCAGTGGTTTAAAGCGGTCGGTAACCGGCAATATTTTCGACAACAGCAAGATCAGTCTGGGTACCGTAGCTCTAAGAAACTCCAACTTCGGTGTTCTGGTTACAGCGCTGTCCCAGAAATCCAACGCCAACCTGCTGTCAACTCCCAGTTTGATGACGCTGGATAATCAGGAAGCTGAATTGCTGGTAGGTGAAGAAGTTCCATTCCGAACCGGTTCCTATACAACTTCCAGCGGTGGCGGAAGCGATAATCCCTTCACAACTGTCGACCGAAAAGATGTTGGTATCAAGCTCAAGGTAACCCCGCATATTAATGACGGTAATATTATGCGGCTTGAAATTGAACAGGAAATATCAAGTCTTTCAAATAATCAGGCGGCCAGCGACCTTATCACTAACAAGCGTCAACTTAAGACTGTTGTATTAATTGATGATGGAGAAACAGTCGTACTTGGTGGTTTGCTGCGAGATGATTTAACCAAGGGGCAAACCAGCGTACCCTTCCTGTCTGCCATTCCAGGTCTTGGAGAGTTGTTTAAATACAACAATGACAAGCGTGAAAAGCGTAACCTGATGTTGTTTATTCGGCCGACGATTGTACGCGACAGTAGCCGAATGGCTGAACTGACTCAAGATAAATACACCAGTATTAAAATAATAAAGCCAAGTGATTCTTCTCAGGCTAAACCCGTCTTACCATCCAAAGCAGACCAGCTATTCCTGCCACCAGCCATAGACTTACGTCAAAAGCCTGAGGATGACTCAACAAAAGAACCAGAAACCTCTCAGTCTGATCCAAAACCTGTAGCAGCACCCGCAGCCTGATTTAAAAGATCATAAAAAAAGCGAGCTCTTTAGCTCGCTTTTTTTATTTCAGAATGAAAGCATTACTCATCCCGGCTGGCAGGAATAACTGGCGTTTCACAGACGACATCGCCATTCTGCGCCCGGTGACGCATCCAGTGATCCATGACGGTGATAGCCATCATAGCTTCAGCGATTGGTGTTGCACGGATACCAACACAGGGATCATGACGCCCTTTGGTAACCACATCAATGGATTCACCCTGAGTATTAATCGTTTTACCTGGTTTGGTAATGCTGGATGTTGGCTTCAACGCAATATGCGCCACAATATCCTGCCCGGTGGAAATACCACCGACGATACCGCCCGCATGATTAGAGTGGAAACCTTCCGGTGACATTTCGTCCCGGTGCTCAGAGCCTTTCTGTTCAATACAGTCAAACCCGGCGCCTATTTCAACGCCTTTTACAGCGTTAATGCTCATCAGGGAATGAGCCAGCTCTGCATCCAGCCGATCAAAAATCGGTTCTCCCAGCCCTGGCTTTAGTCCTGAAACCACTACAGAGATACGGGCACCAATGGAGTCACCTTCGCGACGCATATTGTCGACATATTCTGCCATGGCTTCGACTTTATCTGCATCCGGACAGAAAAACGGGTTGTTATGAACTTCATTCCAGTCATGCTTCTCAACCTTGATCGGTCCTAACTGGGATAAGTAGCCTCGAACGGTAATACCTTGCTGGGCCAGCCATTTCTTGGCGATAGCACCTGCCGCTACCCGCATGGCAGTTTCCCGGGCAGAGGAGCGGCCTCCCCCACGGTAATCCCTGAAACCATATTTCTGGTTATAGGCATAGTCGGCATGTGCCGGGCGGAAGGTATCCTTGATATTGGAATAGTCTCGTGAACGCTGGTCGGTATTTTCAATCAACAGACCGATAGGTGTGCCAGTGGTTTTACCCTCGAAAACCCCGGACAGAATCCGTACCTGATCCGGCTCCCGACGCTGGGTGGTGTAGCGGGAAGTACCGGGTTTTCTCCGGTCAAGATCCTGCTGCAAGTCTGCTTCAGTCAGTTCAAGCCCCGGAGGGCAGCCATCCACAATACAACCCAGTGCCAGACCATGGCTTTCACCAAAGGTAGTGACAGTGAATAGCTTTCCGATTGAATTACCCGACATATTTCTTCCGCCCGGGGCCTCACTGAAAAGTACAGCCGGCCCGTTGTTTTATTACTCGTTCACGATAGTCCGGCATTATAACCGGACAACCATCGGGCTTAACAAGAGCCTCTACGCAGCAAATGAATCAAGCTGCAGCAAAAACAGCCTGATAACGGCGACAATCTTCTGCCGTCATGGCCAGTACACCATGCCCGCCATGTTCGAATTCAACCCAGGTGAAAGGTACTTCAGGGAAGGCTTCTTCCAGTGCAAACCAGCTGTTACCGACTTCAAGCACCAGCAATCCTGATTCATCCAGGAAATCTGCAGCCCTGGCCAGAATTTCGCGGGCACAATCCAATCCATCATCACCTGCTGTAAGTCCCAGCTCAGGCTCATGCTGGAATTCCTCTGGCATATCTGCCATATCTTCGGCATCCACATAAGGCGGGTTGGATACAATCAGCTGATATTTGGGTTTTTCAGCCTGCTCATCAAGCGCCTTGAAAAGGTCAGACTGAACAGCCTGAACTCGCTCCCACAGTTCAAAGCGGTCGATATTAATTCGGGAAACTTCCAGCGCATCCGGTGAGATATCCAGCAGATCGACACTGGCTTGAGGGAAGGCTTCAGCACAGGCAATACCGATACAACCTGAACCGGTACACAAATCCATCACCCGATTCACTTCAGTATTGGACAACCAGGGCTCAAAGCCATTATTGATCAGTTCGGCAATAGGAGATCGAGGTACCAGTACCCGCTGATCAACATAGAAGGGCATGCCACAGAACCATGCCTGATTCAGCAGATAGGCAACCGGTTCCCGCTCCAGAATACGGCGCTCGACCAGTCGGGTCAGTGCAGTCTTTTCAGAAGCAGTCAGGCGACTGTCATACAGTGACTGGTCGGTATCCCAGGGCAGATGCAGAGACTGCAGTACAAGGTGCACCGTCTCATCCCAGGCATTATCACTGCCATGGCCATAAAATAATTCAGCCTGATTGAAACGGCTGTAAGTCCAGCGGAGAAAATCTCTTATGGTTTCCAGGCCATCGCTGGAGAAATCCAGATGTTCTGACACAAATAATACCGGTGGTTAACTGCAGAAGGGGATTGGGCGTGGTACAGGGTTCGAATGAAAAGAGCACCACGCGGGGGAGATATAAGCCTATGAATCAGCGAAAGTAAAGTATTGACGCAGTTCCTCAACCAAATCAAAAACATCTTCATCAGGATTTACAATACTGTAGCCTGAATCAAAGCTGGCAGGATCAACATCCGGCTTGCACCAGTGGCAGCGGGCATCAAAGTCGATATTGCGGGTATTATTATCTTCCGGTACCTGAATTCGCAGGTTAAATACCGCACCCGTTAACATAGGCAACCGGGAAATCAGCATCAGTCCGTTACAACTGATATTGCCAATATTACCCAGGGGCTTGCCGGTATTTCGATTGTATACCAGCAAATAGTCCTTTAATTGATGGCGGGTTATAGACCGGCGTTCCGTTCGCCGGGAATGAATCGACATGCAGCTATTCCATAAACCGGGTGACTGTACTTTCAATTCCCTTGGCTGTTACTTCTGAGGGTTGTTCTAGAGATTCCAGAGCACTTCAGAGGTCAGAGCCTTCGAAGCCTGACCTTTTTATTCTGTTAGCTCTCATATTCACGAGAAAATAAGAATAAAAAGGGCACGACCTCATATTAAACCTTAGCAGTCAGGGTGCTGCTTATTTGACTACTTTTATAACGCATTTGAATATTGGGCTCTGTTCACAGAGCCTAAAGATCAAAATCAGTCACCGTCTGGCCACAGAAGCTTTTAATTGCCCGAAAGCCCTGCTTCATCAGTTTAAGGCGATCCTCAATGTCTGGTACCGGTCGCCCGGAAGCCTTGGCCGCACCAATCAGTAACGGACTGGCCTGGCACCAGCCTCGGGAAGGCTCAGGCGCTGATTTCACAACCGGAATAAAGTCCAGACGAGCATTGCCATCAATCGCACTCAGACGTTCCCTGCGCTGCTCAAAAGTGAGATTTACCAGTGGTTCGGAACTGGGCGCATATTTCATCAATGCGGCCGTCTGCCCCATATAAATCGACATCTGGGGCCAGATTATGTAACCCACTTCAGGCCATTTCTTCAGCTGTTCCTGAAACCGTTTTTCAACATAAACCTGTCCCAATGCCGCCGATTTCATCTGATCCCAGCCAATCCAGCTCTGGAACTGACAAACCGGTGAAGGATTATTGGGGGGGCGCGGACAGTTATGGGCTACAGCAGCAACAAAGGCCCGGTACAGTTTCAGGCTGTTGCCTGCTGACTTTATCTGTAACGAAGTTTCATCTTTCAGCCAGCGATAGAGTTGTTCGGTCTGCTCTACATCAGGAATCAGGTAACCATCTTTGGTCAGGGTTAAAACCGGCATCAGAATCCCCTGACTCTTGTTGATATTCAGGGAATGCGCCTTTCTTTCCTTATGGGCTTCAATCAGCAGGGAGTACGGTGATATCAGCAGGCCTTGTCGCTGCAGCTGCTCTTCCAGCTGGCGATCACCGGCCACACTGGCCGGTAACGAGATATGCCCGCGCCATTCAGACGAAGAAACACTGGGTTTGGCATATTGCCGGTTGGTTTCGGCTACAAATGCTGCCAGAGACTGCTCTGGCCGCTGTTTGCTTTCAGTTTTGGATGACTGCCCGGAAAACTGAGCCAACCAGGTACAACCCTGCAGCCCCGTCAGCAAACCAATCAATAACACCAAACCAAAACGTTTTATTGCCATTGGCTGCACCTGCATGCTCCCCCGCATGAAAACCGGCCCGAGGGTCTGCAGGCACTCAACCCGCCTGCAGACTGTTCTTATTATATAGACTAGTGGATCTGCAACTGTGCCTGTGATGCAGGCGCTGCCTGAAGGTCTCTCAGTGCTTCCTGCAACTGCAGCAGTTTACTGTTGATCTGTTGACGGTAAGTATCCATCGACTTGAGCGCTTCCTGCTGCCCGGCCAGACGCTTGTCCAAAGAGACTTTCAGCTGTTTCTGCTCACCACTGATCAGTTTCAGACGGGCCTGCTGCTCGGCAATTTGTTCTGCCAGCTTGTCTACCGGCAACTTCTGCAGATTTGCCAGCTGTTCGCCATGTTTGTCCTGCTCTTTTTGCAAGCCTTTATGGCCCTCAGCCAGTTTATCCAGCTGTGAAGCCTCCTGCTTCAGGCTCTTGTCCAGTGCAGCAATGGATTCCTGCAGCTTGTCCAGCTGCTTGTCCAGCTCTTTGGTCTGGCTCTTTCCTTCTTCGATCCAGCGGCGATTGCGCTTGTTGGCAATATCCCACAGCTTACGGATTTCAGAATCCATATGCTTCAGCCGGTTCTGCAGATTGGATTCATTCTGGGCAATTGAGTTACCCGCCTCGAATACTTGACCGGTCACCTGTTCAATACCGGCCTGCAACACAGATATACGGTGGTCAGCGGCTTTCAGGCTCTGCTGTAATTCCCATATCTGCCAGCCTGCAACCCCGGATACAGCCAGCAGCAACACCAGCAGCAGGCCGCTAAGCCAGCTGGATGATCCTTTTTCAGCACTGCTGACAGGACGATTACGACTTTTCGGTGCGCCGGAACCTCTTGGGTCCCGAACATCGTCCGGGCTCAGCCGCAGCTCGCCAATATTGTCAATTCCATCATTATCGTGAGGACTCATTGGTTCCAGATACTCAGACGCAAAAATGTTAATAATTCAGGGTTTGCATTCTACCCCATTCAAGGCCGCATGAAATATGGCGACTGCAGGGTTCAGACCAAAGCAAACAAATTGGCGCTATCATTCAACAGCTTGAACAGCTGTGCAAGCTTTGACCAGCAAACAAACCGATAATTTCATCTTTCATGCCGGTATCTGCATTTTGTCAACAACCTTTACCTTTGCCACAGCCACAGCCGATAGATAACCCCCTACAACGATGGTATTATCGCTGATCTGAATTAAACTAGGCCTCGGCAGGCACTCACAATATGTGCGGCCAACCACGACTCGGCCAGTAAAACGCCTGATATGGAGATAATGACCATGGCAATCGAATTACCTGCTTTGCCTTACGCCCGTGATGCGCTGGAACCTCATATTTCTCAGGAAACGCTGGACTACCACTATGGCAAGCATCACAACACCTACGTTGTTAAGCTGAACGGCCTGATTGAAGGTACCGAGTTTGAAGGCAAGAGCCTGGAAGACATCGTAAAGACCTCTTCTGCCGGCGTATTCAACAACGCTGCCCAGATCTGGAACCACACTTTCTACTGGAACTGCCTCAGCCCGAACGGTGGCAAGGCACCGGAAGGTGAACTGGCTGAAGCCATCAACAAGTCCTTCGGTTCTTTCGACGAGTTCGTTGCCAAGTTCACCGACATGGCTGTTAACAACTTTGGTTCTTCCTGGACCTGGCTGGTAAAGAATGCCGACGGTTCCCTGGAAATCGTTAACACCAGCAACGCTGCTACTCCGCTGACGACCGAACAGAAGCCGCTGCTGACCTGCGACCTGTGGGAACACGCTTACTACATCGACTACCGCAACGTACGTCCTGATTACCTGAAAGCCTTCTGGGCCCTGGCTAACTGGGAATTTGTTGCTGCAAACTACGCTGCGTAATTCGTAGTTCAGTTTGTAGGAAACATCAGTTTCCACAATAAAAAATACCGCCTGATAATGTGATTTATCAGGCGGTATTTTTTATGCAGGAAAGACTCGCGATTAAGTCATAAAAGCAGTGATTAATCGAACTCACCTCTAACCAGCCATTCCGTAATAAATTCGGATTCATCGCCCGGGTGATACCCTCTGTGATCGTAAGCCAGAGCACACAAAGCAGTCAGGGCTAATGACTTATCAGCCTTGCTCTCTTCCAAATGCCCCTTACTACGTGACCAGAACTCCTGATAAGATTGCAAAGCTTCCCCCAGATCCTCCTGAAACATTTTCTCACTACCATCACTCAAGATATTACCTAACAACACTTGGTCGGATAGTAAAATTTGATAAGCGAAGGGCTTTCGATCCGGCTCAATATTTTCTGATGCTGATGCCTCGCTAACCTTACTCATTAGCGTGTCAACTTTTCCGCCAGTAAATACCCCCTTATAAAGCCTGTACAGCGCCCAGTCCAAAGCATCTCCGGGCCAAGTTGCCTCATGAAATAATGACTCATCAATAGCACAAATTTCCTGCACCAAATCATTTCGACGCAACAACATAGCAGCCAGTAATGGCTCCCGCCAATGAGTAATGGAAGCCATATAACGTGAAAAATCAGGTCCAGCCGAGTGGCAGTAAGTGCTTCCAAGCACCTGATACTCAATGAGATGGGGTTCTTCCTTGAAGAATCGCTGAGCCCTAACCAAGCTCATATTGCCCAAATAAATTTCAACCAGCATCTGCAGAAGTTTGATTATTTCATTCTTGGGTCGCTTAAGAGTCAGACTTGCATTTACAACACTCAGAATCTTATCGGTCCAATCACCACCACATGGCCCTCTTTCCGCATATTCCCCTCCCTCTTTAAAGTTAGCCAAAATCCTTTCAAAGCTATCAATTTTCCTCTCCAGAGCAAAACAATATGTAACCCTGCCTCTAACAATAACTTGTTGTAAGTTTTCTATATTTTTCATAAAGCTATATTGTTCACATCTCTGGTCTAATGTAGATAGACATTTCAATTCTATCTTTTATTAATCCATTATCCTTTAAGAGGGTAAGGTTCTATCGACTCTAGATTTGAACAGCACCTTACCAGATATACCATTCTTTAATTACTCATGACCTTCACTAAATGCAAATTGTAATCGTCCCTGACTCATTCAAAGAAAGCCTGACCGCAGCAGAGGTAGCAGACGCTATAGAAACCGGTTTCAAACAAGTCTTTCCTGATACCAACTATATAAAAATCCCGGTAGCCGATGGCGGCGAAGGAACGCTGCAATCTCTGGTTGACGCAACAAATGGCTCACTTATTGAGAAAACAGTTACCGGGCCGCTTGGCCAACCCGTTCAAGCCAGCTTTGGTGTTTTGGGCGACGGTAAAACCGCAGTGATCGAAATGGCTCAGGCATCCGGCCTTGAGCTGCTCTCTCCTGAAAAGCGCAACCCTCTGATAACCACCACGTACGGCACTGGCGAGCTAATTCGTCATGCCTTGGATCAGGGTATTAACAAGCTGATTATCGGCCTTGGCGGCAGTGCAACTAACGACGGCGGTGCCGGGATATTACAGGCACTGGGAGCACGCTTGCTTGATTCAGAGGGATTAGAGCTTCCTTATGGTGGTTCTGCTTTGTCCAGGCTTGCAACAATTGATATCAGCAACCTTGATCAACGCCTTGAATCTGTTGAAAGTGTCGCAGCCTGCGATGTCGATAATCCGCTGACAGGCCCGAACGGTGCATCAGCTATTTTTGGCCCGCAGAAAGGCGCTGATACGGCAATGGTTCAGAAGCTGGATAACAGCCTCAGCCATTTTGCTGAGATCACCAAACAACAACTCGGGTTTGATATCAATTCAATACCCGGTGCCGGAGCAGCTGGCGGAACAGGTGCAGCACTGGCCGGTTTTATAAATGCAAAATTACAACCAGGCATCGATATCGTAATGGATGCTGTAGATCTGAAGAATCAGATTAAGGGCGCCAGTCTGGTTATTACCGGTGAAGGCCGGATTGATGGCCAGACAGCACAGGGAAAAACACCCATTGGCGTTGCCCGCATCGCCAAAACTCAAAATATTCCAGTCATTGCCTTGGCAGGATCAGTAGGGAAAGGGGTTGAAGCGGTTTATACACAGGGTATTGATGCTGTTTTTCCGGTTATACACGGAGCTGTGGAGCTGCCTGAAGCTTTCGAAATGGCAGCGGAGAACCTTGAGCGGGCAGCCAGAAACCTGGCTGCAGTTCTGCAACTTTCGATTAAATAAAACAAAGAGAGCTATTCATCACTGAATAGCTCTCTGGCTTAAACTGGTTTTCAGATCAGGATCTGAGCCAGTACATAACCAATACAGCAGGCAGAAATTACACCGATCAAACCCGGCACCATAAAACTGTGATTGAAATAGTATTTTCCAATCCGGGTGGTACCGGTACTGTCGAAGTTGCAGGTCGCAATATCAGACGGATAATTCGGGATAAAGAAGTAGCCGTAAACTGAAGGCATAATCGCAATCAGCAGTTGCGGCGGCAGCCCCAGACCCAGCGCTACTGGCAGCATCATCCGCGCAGTTGCGGCCTGACTGTTCACTACCACTGAAACAATAAACATGGCAAAAGCGATGGTCCACGGATTCTCGGTGACCATATCCTTGATCGTGGTCTGGAATACCGGCATGGCGTGCTGGAAATAGGTATCACTCATCCAGGCAATACCAAAGATCGCAATTGCTGCCACCAGACCGGATTTGAATACCACACCTTCAGGCACCTTGCGTACATCAGTTTTGGTCAGCAGCAGAATCAGGCCACCAAAACACAGCATCAGCATCTGGATAATGACACTCATTTTGATGGCTTTGGATGCACCGATAGTTCTCAGCTCCGGCACCATCGCTACAAATACGATACTGGCAATACCGGCCAGAAACAGATAGACAGAATGACGGGCAGAGTCCGGCAGCTTTTCATCCAGACTGGTCGCAGTGGTTTCTTCAATCTGCTTGCGGGATACCGGGTCAGCCATACGACGCTGATATTCCGGATCATCTTTCAATTCAACACCACGACGCATACTGTAAAGCGACATCAGCAGTGTACCCAGCAGGGTTGAAGGAATGGTTACACACAGGATACTGGTCAGGTTGATAGCGGTATTAATATCACTGAGTTGGGCCAGGAAGTAGACTACTGCGGCTGAAAGCGGGCTGGCTGTAATTGCCAACTGGGATGCAACGGAAGCTGCCGCCATTGGTCGCTCGGGACGAATACCGTTTTTCAGGGCTACGTCACCGATAATCGGCATAATGGAATAAACGGAGTGACCGGTGCCCAGCATAAAGGTCATGCTGTAACTCACCAGCGGCCCCAGCAGGGTTATGTGGCGGGGATTCTTACGCAGGATACGCTCGGCTACCTGCAGCATATATTTCAGGCCACCCGCCGCTTCAAGAATGGAAGCACAGGTCACCACTGCCATAATAATCAGCATCACAGTAACTGGCGGAGAAGTCGGCTGCATCCGGAAGATAAAGACTTCAATCACCAGCCCGATACCGGAAATCACACCCAGTCCGATACCGCCTTTACGACTGCCCACATAGAGCATTAACAACAAAAAGAGGAACTGAAATATCAGCATTTTTCTGGAGCCTTTAGGAAGTATGAAGAAATTTATTCCTTCATACTGCGCCTATTGGCAGCAGTTTTTCTTGATGCCTGTCAACCGACAAAAATAATCCCTGAATTATTGAAGGCACTGTTATACCAGTTAAAAAGGATTATCATTTCACTGACAACAAGCCCCAGAACTGCACATCAAAAACACATTACTGAGCAGACTTAATCAGCAATAATTCAAAATAAGTTGATTCCATTCAAATATGGAACAATCCCTTTTCTCTATTGAACCAAACCCGCCTTTTTCACTATCCACGATCGACTTATACTGCCCGCGTTTTTGCAAGACCGGCCAAGAGAAAGTTGTCAGGATGAAACAAGGACAGGAGCCATCTGTTCCCGTATCGAGTCGATAAACAGCCGGGCTCTGCGCGGTAGCAGTTCACGACTGCGGTAGATCAAACTGATGTTTCTCTGTTCACCATGCCACCGGGGCAACACCCCGGTTAAAGAGGATTCCCCTTCCTGCATGGCAACATAGCTTTTCGGCAGATTGACAATACCCAGCCCTTCCCGGGCTGCCCGATAAGCCGCAGCAAACTCGTTCACATTCAGCTGTGGTCGGGGGTGAAACAGGATCTGTTCATTACAGTCCTGCAGATACCAGTCACGCAGTGGCCAGCAGGTGATCAGGCGATGGCGGGAAAGCTCATCCGGATGCATAGGCGTGCCAAAGTCAGCCAGATACTGGTGAGAGGCAAACAGTTGGTACTGCACCTTGCCAAGCGGGAGAGCAATCAGGTCTGAGGCTGGAAGCTCACCTTCAACGATGGCAACATCAATGGCCTGTTCCAGCAGTGCTGGAAATTCGTTGGTGAACTCAATATCAACCCGGACATCAGCCCACTGTTCCATAAACCGGGCGACACAGGAAGCTACCCAGCCACTGAGGCTGATAGGACAACTCAGACGCAATAACCCCCGGGGCTCACTGCTCCTTTGCAGTATTTCCCTCGAAGCATCGTCGATAGTATCCAGCGCTGTCGCACACTGACGAAAATAGGTTCTGCCAGTATCCGTCAATCGCAGTCTTCGGGTAGAACGTTCGAGTAAACGACAATTAAGCTGTTCTTCCAGCTGGGTCACTTTCCGGCTGACAGTTGAAGGCGGCAAGTTGAGATAACGCCCGGCAGCGGCAAATCCCTGCTCCCGGACGACAGTGACAAATATCCTGAGCTCTTCAAGTCCGGATCCGGTCATAACACTCAATCACAAATGTAAGGGCTCGCTTTTAAGCAAAGCCTTTAATCAAAAGACAATACGGTTGCCACAGTGTAACCAAAACAGGTCTGGTTTAATCTGAGCCAGCGCAGACAAACTGTTTTCTGCGAGGTCATTTTCGTCTTCATCGTGTCGAAAATTGCTTTGCAGAAAGCAAGACTATGGAATCCTGAAGTTATGCATGAGCCAATGCTCATTGAGCCTTTACTGGTCGTTTTCGGCATGCTGTTTGTAGGCACTTTCTGTGCCACTTTTTTCCGCTTTATTCGCCTGCCCTATACCGTAGGCCTGCTGATTCTGGGGATGGTTCTGGGCTTCCTCAGCCAGAAGTTCGCGTTTATGGAGCCACTACACCAGGTACAGCTCAGCCCCGAGCTGATTATGTATGTGATTCTGCCCACACTGATTTTTGAGGCTGCGATCAATATTGATGCCCGTCAGCTGATGAAAAATCTGGCACCGATTATGTTACTGGCTGTAGTCGGGGTATTAATCTCCTGCCTGATTATTGCCGGTTCTCTTTATCAGCTGAATATTCTGCCGCTTGGTGCCGCACTGGTTTTTGGTGCGTTGATATCTGCGACCGATCCTGTGGCTGTTATTGCCCTGTTCAAGGAACTGAAGGCCAATGAGCGCCTGTCTCTGCTAATGGACGGAGAAAGCCTGTTTAACGATGCCACCGCCATCGCCATGTTCAGTGTGCTGGTCGGTCTGGGAGCATCGGTCACCGATATGACAGCCGGCGATCTCTGGGGAGCCCTGCTGAAATTCTGCATCGTCTTCTTCGGTGGTGTTGTATTTGGTGGTGTAATGGGTGTGCTGATGGTCATGTTATTGCGACTGGCCCGCAATGACCGCTTTGCCCAGCGTTCTCAAATGATTGTAATGGCCTATATGACCTTTATTGTCGCCGACCATTTCCTGCACCTTTCCGGTGTAATGGCAGTACTGGTTGCCGGTATTGTGGTGAGTCTGAACCGCCATCAGGTGATGGACGAACAGCGCTGGAAGCATATTGATATTTTCTGGGAATATGCTGCCTTTGTCGCCAACAGCTTTATTTTCCTGATGATGGGTATGACCGAAAACCACCTGCTGTGGAATATGGACAAGCTGGAGCTGATTATGCCGACGCTGCTGATTACCGGCCTGATCGTACTGGTCGCTCGCGCAGTGATTATTTATGGCCTTGTCCCCGTCAGCAATGGCCTGGGTATGGCAGAACGTATTGGCAAGGGTATGCAGACAGTGATGTTCTGGGGTGGATTGCGTGGCGCTATTCCTATCGCCCTGATGATGGCTCTGCCTGCTGATATGGCCGGCCGGGAGCTGATTATCCAGATGGTGCTGTTTATGATCCTGGTGACTCTGCTGATCCAGGGCACAACCACAGGAAGACTGCTCAAGGTTTTTCGTCTTGCCGGTAAAGAAAAGCCGGCCGCAGCAGATCAAACAACTATTAGCGCCAGCTCTTAAGCGCTTGAGGCTTGATACTGAAGCAGCAGACAGTGAATAAAATCACTGCCTGCTTGCTGTTGACAGAGTATCGCTCACTGCGGGAGAGTCTGAGCTATAGCCTTGCTATATATTCGCGATTCAGGCTCGCTTTTCCGGAGGGTGCGATGACAGATCAGAACCAGACGAACAATACCAGTCCGCACAAAATCCCTGTCGGCATCAGCTCCTGCCTGCTGGGTGAAAATGTGCGTTATAACGGAGGCCATACCCAGTCAAAAATGTGTCTGGGAATATTGGCCCAACACTTTGAATACCAACCCTTCTGCCCGGAAGTGGCTGCAGGATTCGGGATTCCGCGTCCAACCATGCGTTTGACCGGCGATCCGCATAATCCTGTGCTGCAGTTCAGTGATGATGACAAGCAGGATCTGACTCAACAATTAAAAGACGGATTCCATGAGCAGCTCGACAAGTATGATGCAGTGGACGGTTATATTCTGATGAAGAACTCACCCAGCTGCGGCATGGAACGTATCAAGGTATATCAGGAGAACGGATATCCTCATGAAGAACGTACCCGGGGGTTGTTTGCCGATGCCCTGATTGCGGCCTGGCCAATGCTGCCGATAGAGGAAGAAGGACGTTTACATGACCCTCGGCTGCGGGAAAATTTTGTGATGCGGGTTTTTTCCCATTATCACTTCCGCCACGAAGTGCAGGAGCAACCCACCTATCACAACCTGCTGCAGTACCACAGCAAGCACAAATATCTGTTAATGGCCCACAGTCAGAAAACCTATAAGGAGTTGGGCCGGTTTCTGGCAGAGTCACGTCAGGCTCCGCTGGAGGAGCTGATGGAAAGCTACTTTACCCGCTTTACTGAAGCTATCCGTAAACCCGCTTCCCGCAAGGGGCACTGCAATGTGTTGCAGCATATTCTGGGACATCTGAAACGTTCGGTATCAGGCGAAGCCAGACAGTCTATTCTTGCTGTTATCGAACAATACCGTCGCGGTGAAGTGAACCTGACAACACCGATGACACTGCTGGCACACTATGTCGAACAAACCGGTGATGAGTTTGTCCAGTCCCAACGCTACCTTCTGCCCTACCCAGCTGAGCTCGGGCTTAGAAATCAGCTCTGATAGCTCTGATATAGCCCGGTCACTTGTTGCCCGAATTCGAAAGCTTCTTTACCCTGTTACGGCGACTGTTCTTACGACAGTCGCCAGTTTTGCATGCCGTAACGGAAAAAATAATGAAAATATATGAGACCGGCCCTGCTCCCAACCCGCGTCGGGTAAGAATCTTTGCTGCCGAGAAAGGCATTACTGATATCGAATATATCCAGCTGGATCTGAAAAAGGGTGAGAACCTGACGCCGGAGCACAAAGCCCGCAATCCACTGACCAAGGTACCGGTGCTGGAACTGGATGATGGCACCTGCATCTCGGAAACCATTGCGATCTGTCGTTACTTCGAAGAAACCGTGCCCGAGCCTTCCCTGATGGGTGAAACCGCCATTGAAAAAGCAACCATCGAGATGTGGCAGCGTTGGTGCGATTTCTACTTTATGTTGCCGGTCGGTATGTGCTTCCAGCACTCTACAGGCTACTTTGCCGATCGTATGACGCCGGTAAAGGAGTGGGGTGATGAAAGCGGCAAGAATGCGGCGAAGTTTATGGCTTTCCTTAACCAGCACCTGGAAAGCAATGACTATATCGCCGGTGACAAGTTTACCGTAGCGGATATTACCGCAGTGTGTGCACTGGATTTTGCCCGGGTTGTCGGACTGCGTCCCAGCGAAGATCAAACTCATCTGCTGCGCTGGCATAAGCAGGTATCAGCACGCCCCAGCATGTCAGCCTGAGGCCATTAAAGTTCAGGGAGTTAGCTCATCATATACTGACCACTCCCTGACTCTCACATCAGGCAGCCTTGCTTTTATTCTCCTTCTTTCTCACTGCCAGCCATAACCCACCAAAGATCAGACCTGCACCGGAGATATGATAGGTGTAGAGCCTTTCACCCAGAATCAGCCAGGCCAACAAAGCAGCAAAGACAGGAATCAGATAGTTGAACATGGCAATATTGTTAGAGCCCAGTGTGTGTGTCCCGATAATCCAGAAGGTATAGGCCAGCACCGAGGCAAACAGTGAGACATAAACCAGCAAACCGGCCCGCGGCAATGTCAGGGCAAACCCGCCAACCTGCTTCAATTCAATCAGATAGAAAGGTAGCAGCAGCGTCACGCCAATAGTCACCAGAACTGTCAGCAACGATGCGCCGGTAATAGGGATCTTGAAGCGATTGAGTAAAACCGTGTAAAAGCTCCAGCACAGGGTTGCAAACAGCATCAGACACTCCCCTGTACCAATTTGCAGCGAAGCCAGTACTGACAGGTCACCACGACTGACAATGGTCAGTAGCCCGCTAAACGCAATCGCCATACCCAAGAGCTGCAATCCATGCGGCCAGATGCCTAACAAAACAATCGATAATAAAATAGTGAACAGTGGTAGTGCTGTTTGAATCAGGCTGATATTAACGGCCGGAGTCGTGGCAGCTGAAAGATAAACCATGGTATTGAACACAGTGATGCTGGGTATCGCCAGTATCAACAGCTTCCATTTGTATTGTTGAAGAACCAACCGGTTTATCCACAAATCCCTTGCGGTAAAAGGCAGCAGAATCATCAGTGCCAGCAACCAGCGCCAGAACGCAAAGCTGACCGGAGGTATCTCCCCAACGCCCAGACGTGCGGCAACACTGTTTCCTCCCCAGAACAGAGTGGTAGACACGACAGCAACAACGGCTACCAATTTGCTGTAACTTGTAGTTTTTTCACTCATCAAGGGGCTTCTTTTATTTATGCTGTTGCCAAAGAATAGAGACTGATATACAGAAAAGCCCGCACAATCAGGACTGTACGGGCTTAAGTATCAAGCGTTTCAAACGCTCGACTTATCAGGCTTCAGCAGAAACCCACTTGTTCAGCACTTGCAAATCAGACTCATCCAGAGAACCTGCGGCCTGCTTCAGCTTCAGGGTATTGATAATGAAGTCATAACGGGCATCCAGATAGTCCTGACGTGCAGCAAACAGGTTGCGCTGGGCATTCAGGACATCCACCACAGTACGGGTACCTACTTCATAACCCGCCTTAACAGCTTCCAGCGCACTTTCGTTGGACTTGATGCCGAGCATCCGTGCTTCAACCCGGTCGATATCAGCAGTCACAGTCTGATACAGGCTGCGGGTATCAGCAGCGACCCGACGCAGGGTATTGTCACTGGTTTCCTGTGCCTGTTGCAGCTGGAAACCGGCCTGACGAACCTTGGAGCTGGTCGCACCACCGCTGTAGATGGGCAGGTTCAATTCCAGTTTGAATGCAGTCTGGGAGTTATCACCATCGAACGCACCGCTGCGGGCAGAGTCCGCATTGGAGCTGCTGGAAGAATAACTGGCAACAGCATCCACGGTAGGCAGGTGTCCTGACTTGGCTGTTCTCAGGGCACTTTCAGCTGCAGTAATATTCTGACGGGAAGCTTTTAAAGTCAGGTTACCCTTAACCGCGCTGTCCACCCAGGCTTCTGCAGAGGACGGAACCGGCGCATTAACTGGCATATCCTTGTTCAGGCTGGCCACATCATCAACCGGCTGGTTGATAATCACCCGCAGGTTTTCACTGGCGACTGTCAGGCTGTTTTTAGCCAGAATCCGGGTAACCCGGGCATCGTCGTATGCAGCCTGAGCTTCCAATACATCGGTTTCAGCAATCAGACCGACTTCAAACCGCTGACGAGTCTGGTCCAGCTGGGTCTTGAAAGCTTCTTCCTGGGCAACAGCAGTGCTGAGCTTGTCCTCTGCCCGCAAAATCGCAAAGTAAGCCTCGGACACACGCAGAATCACCGCCTGCTGCTCCTTGGCAAAGTTGGTACGGGCCGCTTCTGTCAGGAATTTGGTTTGCTCGTGAGAGAACCAGCGATTCAGATTAAACACCGGCTGACGCAGGGTGGCAGACCAGCCATTGGAATTATAATCATCGTTCAGGTCACCCTGGCCGTTACGTCCATTACTGGTTTTGTTATAAGCAGTATTGGCACCGACACTCAGGGATGGCAGCAACTGGGCACGTGTCTGATTCGGATTTTCTTCTGACGCCAGCAAGGAGGCATGAGCCGTTGCCAGCCCTTTGTCCTGCTGCAGTGCCAGCTCATAAGACTGCATCAGGTCAATAGTGCCAGCCTGGGCACTCATGGATACAGCAAGAGCCAGCGCACTGGCGGACAGACAATTTACTGGCAGGCGATTCATTATGGATTTAAACGGCATACAAATCTCTTGATATGGATTTATTCCTGCCCGGGACAGACAAACCCCAAGGGCTGCCCCAACCACACTCGGGGGATGTCAAACAGTGCGTGCAGGTGTAGAACTATCGTTGTAATCGTCCGTTTTAACCTATTCGATCGACAATTGAAATAGTCATAAAGCCTAAACATTCATCCATGCATGTAAAACGGAAAATTTGGCATGCACACAGAAGAAAGCTGCTACGACAATAGAAAAAAAGTAAAGAGGGAAAAGTAAAAAACAGCCGTTATTTTGAATAAATAGCCGGCTGTTTTTCAGAATGGAATCTAAGAGCCTGTTCACAATCTTATCGCGGGCTACAAATGCCGATAAAAGCCCCTGATTCTCCGCTTTTCCTCGTTACATAGAACCACTATGCGCCTCGAAAAATCGAAGAATCTGGGACTTTTCTCAACATTCTCGCTATCCGCGAAAGATTATGAACAAGCTCTAAAAGGCTTTTCTGGAATCAGAGTCCGGAATCAGAGGATGTTACGCTTTACTTCCTCGTCCTTTCGATCAAGGTAATGAATAGACTGTATACGTCGGATAGTTCGTGATTTACCACGAATCAACAGGGTTTCAGTGGAAGCAATATTACCCTTGCGCTGAATACCTGCCAACAGATCACCCTTGGTAATACCGGTAGCAGAGAAGATCACTTCATCGCTGGAAACCATCTGTTCCAGTCGCAACGCCTTGCCGGCTTCAACGCCCATCTCGTTGCAGCGTTTGATTTCTTCTTCGCCTGCTTCGCGATTTTCCGGGGTATCACCCTTGGCTTCATGGCGCGGTACCAGACGGCCCTGCATATCACCATCCAGCGCCCGGATAACGGCAGCAGAAATCACACCTTCCGGCGCACCACCAATGCAGTACATCACATCAACTTCACTGTCCGGCATACAGGTCAGAATGGAAGCGGCCACATCACCATCAGGAATGGCAAAGACTCGAATACCGACATCCTGCATCACACTGATCACCTTGTCATGACGCGGCTTGGCCAAGGTAATTACGGTCAGCTCTTCAAGTGATTTGCCCAGGGCAATGGCAATATTCTCGAAGTTTTCCATCAGAGGGCGGTCCAGGTCGATAACACCCTTGGCTGCAGGGCCAACCACCAGCTTTTCCATATACATATCCGGCGCTTTCAGGAAGCAGCCCTTTTCACCAACCGCCATCACTGCCACTGCATTGTTCTGGCCCATTGCTGTCATTCGGGTGCCTTCAATCGGGTCTACGGCAATATCTACCGCATCACCAACACCCTTGCCCACCTGCTCGCCGATATACAGCATCGGCGCCTCATCAATTTCACCCTCACCAATCACGATCTCGCCATTGATATCGATCTGGTTCAGCAGGGTTCGCATGGTCTCTACAGCAGCGCCATCGGCTGCATTCTTGTCACCGCGCCCAAGCCACTTGTAACCAGCAAGAGCCGCTGATTCGGTAACCCGGGAAAATTCAATTGCCAGTTCGCGCTTCATTGATGGGTATCCATATACGTGGGTTTGCGGGGCGGACTGTATAGCATGCACAAGGATTAAGAAAGAGCAGTGAGTAAAGTCAGGAGCTCATTAAGCAAAGGCTATTTTCTGTCACCGGGAAATGACTCATTCCACTTTTATGATATACAAAAAAATCTATGATATTTGGTTCTGAAATTTGCACATCAATCACAATCAAAAAGGTAACTGAGACTTGATAACTGAAGAAAAATAACGGCTCTTCGATTCAAATATTCACATCCTGAATTAGTATCATCAGTGCAAAACTTTGCTCCAAGGCAATAAGGCATATAATTTCCATATTTCAACACTAAAACAGCTAAGACTCGCAGCAATCTTCAGGGTAAAATAACGCTGCGAGTCGCTACTGTAGTGCTTTCCCTTAGCTCAATTACTCGCCCGAAGTCTATTCAAAAACAGACGTCATCCGTCTTTCTTATAGTTACCAAGAGGGCTCCTGATTCATGCAGGTCCTGAAAACTGATATCGCCGTTATCGGAGCCGGGGGTGCCGGCCTGCGTTCGGCCATAGCCGCTGCTGAAGCCAATCCAAAGCTGAATATAACCCTGCTTTCAAAAGTCTATCCGATGCGTAGCCATACGGTGGCCGCAGAGGGAGGCTCAGCCGGTGTAATCCAGGATCATGACACCCTGGAAAATCATTTTCAGGATACTGTCGCCGGGGGCGACTGGCTGTGTGATCAGGATGCGGTTGACTACTTTATTGCCAATGCAACTGAAGAGATGATCCAGCTGGAGCACTGGGGCTGTCCCTGGTCTCGCAAGGAAAATGGCGACACCAATGTCCGCGCCTTTGGCGGCATGAAAATAGAGCGGACCTGGTTTGCAGCCGACAAAACCGGGTTCCATATGCTCCATACCCTGTTCCAGACCTCGCTGAAGCATCCTTCCATCAAGCGCTGTGACGAATATTATGTCACTGACCTGATCATTGAAGATGGTCGCTGTCAGGGCTGTGTGGCGATTGAGCTGAAAACTGGCGAGCCGTTCATGATTCAGGCCAAGTCAGTGATTCTTGCTACCGGCGGTGCCGGCCGACTGTTCCGGTTTAACACTAACGGCGGCATTGTTACCGGTGACGGTATTGCCATGGCCTACCGTGCCGGGGTCAAACTGCGCGATCTTGAGTTTGTTCAGTACCACCCGACCGGTCTGCCCGGCTCAGGCATTCTGATGACCGAAGGCTGTCGTGGTGAGGGCGGTATCCTGCTGAACAAGGATGGCTATCGTTATCTGCAAGACTATGGTCTCGGCCCTGAAACACCTCCGGGTAAGCCTGAAAACAAAACCATGGAGCTGGGTCCCCGTGACAAGCTGTCCCAGGCTTTCTGGCATGAACAGCAGAAAGGTCGCACCATCGAAACATCCATGGGTGATGCGGTTCATCTGGATCTGCGTCATCTAGGCGAAGCCCGACTGAAAGAACGACTGCCAATGATTCTGTCACTGGCCAAAAAGTATGTCGGTGTTGATCCGGTTCACCAGCCAATTCCGGTACGTCCGGCAGTCCACTACACCATGGGTGGCATTAAAACCGACATGACCTCCACTTCCATTCCCGGCCTGTTTGCTGTCGGTGAGTGCTCCAGTGTTGGTATCCACGGTGCTAACCGTCTGGGCTCTAACTCACTGTCCGAACTGGTGGTTTTCGGCAAGGTTGCTGGTCAGCAGGCTGCGGAGTTTGCAACTCAGGCCACCTCCAGCAGTGACCAGCTGCTGCAACAGCAGGGTGAAGCCATGGTCGGCATGATCGACCAGCTGCGACAGGCCAAAGGCTCTGAAAAGATTTCCGCTCTGCGCAAGGATATGTGCAGCACCATGGAAAAGGCTTTCGGCATTTATCGTCTGGAAGACGAAATGCAACAGGGTCTGGATAAAATTACCGAACTGCGACAGCGCTTCAACGATGTCAAAATTGAAGACCAAAGCCGTGCATTCAATACCGAGCTGATGCTGGCACTGGAATTGAAATCATCACTGGAAGTGGCCGAAGCTATGGCACTGTCTGCGGTGAACCGGAAAGAGTCCCGTGGTGCTCACCAGCGACTGGATGATTATCAGACCCGGGATGATGAAAACTTCCTGCAGCACTCACTGGTCAGCTACCAGGGCGACAAGGCACCGCAGCTCAGCTATGAGCCGGTCAATATCACCCGATTCCAACCAGCTGTTCGCGCCTACGGTCAGGCTGCCAAAGATCTGGAAAACAGCCAGCAGAAGGAGAACTCATGAGCAACGCCATGATTACGCTGGAAATTCTCCGCTATAACCCCGAGCGTGATGAAAAACCGGCGTTTGGCCGGTTTGAAATTCCCTACGATGCCAACTGGTCATTGCTGGACGCACTGTCTTATATAAAAGACGAAGTCGATTCCAGTTTGGCTTACCGCTGGTCCTGCCGTATGGCGGTATGCGGCAGCTGTGGCATGGTTGTGAACGGTACTCCGAAGCTGGGCTGTGAAACCTTCCTGCGAGATTTCTATCCGGGCACAGTTAAAATTGAGCCGCTGGCCAACTTCCCTATCGAGCGCGATCTGATTGTGGACTCCGAAGACTTTATGCAAAAGCTGGAGTCTGTGAAGCCCTATATCATCGATGCCATGGCAGATACCGGCAAGCCCAAGGAAATCCGGCACACCCATCGCCAGACCCCGGCTCAGTTGATGAAGTACAAGCAGTTTTCTCAGTGTATAAACTGCATGCTTTGCTATTCCGCCTGCCCCCAGTTTGGGCTCAATCCGCTGTTTACCGGTCCGGCTGTACTCGCGCTGGGACACCGTTATAACCTTGACAGCCGGGATGATGGTGCCGACCAGCGCACTGAAGTGATCCAGGACAAGAACGGTGTCTGGA
Organism: Spongorhabdus nitratireducens; assembly: GCA_947387575.1. GTDB lineage: Bacteria > Pseudomonadota > Gammaproteobacteria > Pseudomonadales > Endozoicomonadaceae > CANDOC01. Next base: position 175,474 of record CANDOC010000004.1, on the reverse strand, counting down.
GCTGTACCTTTATCGGATACTGTTCCGAAGTCTGCCCCAAATCGGTTGACCCGGCTGCCGCCATCCAACAACAGAAGGCCTCCGGTGCCCAGGACTGGGCGTTTTCATTCCTGATGCCTCGCGGTTCAGATCAATAAGGAGTGTCGCTGATGAGTCGTCGTCCCTACAAGCGCCCCATGTCCCGCACCTGGTATATGGATCACCCCTGGTACCGGAACTATATGATCCGGGAAATGAGCAGTGTATTTATCGGACTGTGGACGATTAACCTGCTATTGGGTCTGGGCTGTCTGGCTAAAAGCCCTTTATCCTGGGAAGGCTGGATGAAGTTTCAGTCTCATTCGCTGATGATTGGTTTCAGCCTGATTACTCTGGCGCTGGCACTGTATCACAGCTGGACCTGGTTCCAGGCTGCTCCCAAAGCCATGGCACTGCAGATTGGTGAAAAGAAAGTCGCTCCTGAACTGATCACCAATGGCCATGTTGTCGCCATGATTGGCGTATCGGTTATTGTCATTGTCGCAGCACTGTGGGGAGTTGTGTTATGAGCGGGAGTGATGCTATGAACAAAAGCAAAATGCAGTGGAAGCACAACGAGCCCCTGTTCTGGTCCCTGTTCGGAGCCGGTGGCGTTGTTACCGCCTTCGTAACACCCGTGCTGGTTCTGATTGTCGGAATTCTGGTGCCACTGGGTATTTTGCCAGCCGATATCATGAGCTATGAGCGGATGCTGGGTTTTGCCGACAGCTGGATTGGCAAGTTGCTGCTACTGGTGATTATCAGTATGTCCCTGTGGCATTGCGTTCACCGGATTTACCACAGCCTGCATGATTTTGGCTTTCATCCCAAAAAATGTGTTCGTGCACTGGCCTACGGTACAGCTTTTACCCTGAGCACGGCCTGTCTAGTATTGGTCCTGATCGTATAACCTCAACACCTGAAACAAGAGCCCGCTGAGTAGCGGGCTCTTGTTTATCTTATCGGTGCAAGGTTGAGGCAGACTCAAACTTCCCGCACTTCATGACTCCAGCTGATATCAACACTGCTGTTCAGCATCAGCGCAACTGAGCAGTACTTGGTCATGGACAGTTCTACCGCTTTGGCGACCTTTTTCTCACTCAGCTTGCGACCGGTCACGATAAATTTGACGTGAATTTTCTTGAAAACCCGCGGGGCAGTCTCTGCACGTTCCGTAGTGATTTCAGTATCGCAGCCGGTAAAATCTTCCCGCATGGTGGTCAGGATATCGGTAACATCAATCGAGCTGCAGCCGCCTACACCTGCCAGTACCAGTTCCATCGGGCTTGCACCAGCCTGAGTATTGCCATCCATAACGATATCAAAGCCGGACTCGGACCGAGCGGTGATTTCCATTCCCTGTTTCCAGCTGGTTTGCGATTTCATCAATGGTATTCCTTCAGCGTTATATAAAGGTATTTGTTTTAGCTGATGAAAATAACACTGACGCAACAGCCTGAATGTTCGGAGATACCGACAAAATTATATTTTTTCCGGTAACCTGATGCGTGTTAGCAAAGACTTGTCAAAGGGATTCACCCGGTTGTCAAAGTTCAGCAATAACTGAACCTGATAGCTGTCCTGACCACATTGCAGCAGATAATCACTGCTGTCTTCATTCTTGCTGATATCACAGGCATACATAAAGCGAGCCAGTGCCCACTGGCCGGAGAATTCCTGAGCCGATACCTGTAGCTCGCCATTATAAAAAGTACTTTGCAGCGGCACTTCGGTATAGCGAACAGGCCATTTGAAATTGCGCCAGACACGCGGCCCATGCCGGTAATTCAACATCTCGGTATTTGCCGCCAGCGTATATCTTGTGGCTTTTGGCGTCAGATAAGCTTCCCGCAAGCTATAACTGATATTCAATTTGGTATCAGGGGTAGGAAAAAAACGCTTCTGCACTGCCTGCAATAACCCGAACTGGGTCATGGCTTTAGAGGTAATCGCCATTTTCTGACCATCATATGAAGCCAGCTGCATCTTGCCATCCTGATTGACAATAAACGGCTTCAGATGTGTTTTATAAAAACTGTCAAACTCGCCTCCCGGCTTTAGTATCCGGATAAAATCATTGATATCAGTCTCCTGCTTTGCCCCGGCAACAAATGGAAACCGCCCGGCAATAGAACGCTCCCAATCTGGATAGAAATCTACCTGCCAGCGATCAGTAACCCAGCCATGGGCCTGTTGCAGCAACAGGGACCAGGTTTGATCACAGAGACTGTACAACCAGCCAGAGACCGGTTGCGGAGCCAAACCGGCCATACGCCTCAAGCCGGTAAGCGCATCCTTTTTACCCGCAGCATGAGCCGATGCCCGTTTGAAAGCAGACTGCCCCGGATAGTCGGCCTCAACCACATCACTGACAAATTCATACATTTTCTGCATTTGCTGCAGAATACGCCCGCCCAGTCCGCCATTATCATCACTGCCACCGGGTACCAGTTGTTGATAGATCAGAAAACGCTTGTCGACCTTTACCTCAAGCGCCTCTTCAGGCTTGAGTTTGCGCGACAATACCTGCAATGCCTGGTCTGCTGCTTCAGCATGGCGCTTTTGATCTTCCGGCAAAATATCTTTTGCCCTGCCCGGGTCGCCTGCTTGCTTTGCACCGGATTCATCCTTTGACTTTGTTTTTTTACTGTCGTCCACCAGCCGGGTGTTATCGGTCGTGGTTTCCATAATTTGCTGCAACGGCGAAGTATCTTTTGAGGCCAGCAACATAAAGACATGTCGCATATCTGTCAGGCTGTTAAAGCGGTTGACCCTGATACCGGCCAGAATTTGCTGCCAGTGGCTGATATACGCATCGAAATAGCGATTGGAAACACGGCCGGACAGTTCTACATCATGCTGCAGCTCCTCCGGTTTACTTCTGGAATCTTCAGGAATATGGTGCAACCGCTCGTAGTAGTCCTGGGTATGATTCAAGCCTTTTGCGGTGTAACTCAAATCCAGCTTTCTGAATTGTCCTTTAGTGAAAGCCTGCTGCAATTTCCTGACTTCAGGTCCTAGCTGGAAAACATCGCTGAAATGGTTTCCCATCAGAGCTGCTGTATCCAGCCTGGCTGCATTCCCCGGCTGACTGAGCAGCCATAAATAGGCCAGCTGATCTTCGGGATAATGATCAAGCCGGGTGCGACAGGCTGCCAGTAGTTCGGTATCCGGCTTGTAACTGGCGTAATCATCGTATCGGAACAGATCTTTCAGCAGTGCTTCCAGCTGAATCTCTGCGGCTTCAGGAAGTACATCTCCGGCTATCTGCTCAACCAGAAAAGGGTTCAGATCCCGTTCCAGTAACTGCTCCGGATCAAACAGCATTTGATATCGCACCAGTCCCTGCAATAACAGCACCGGGTCGTCAGCCTTGAGCTGCTGTTTCACAAACGACTCCGTCACTTCAATGGCCCGGGGCAGCAGTAACTTCACCAGTTGATCATGATAACTCCGGGTCAGTTTTTTTCCCGTCTCTTCCTCCAGCAAAGGTCGAAAAAGATACCACTTCGGCTGATGGCGGTAGTCTTCCCGGGTCTGACGTAAATAAGCCAGTAAGCTAATCAGATTTATAACATCCGGTGGCTTGTTTTTAGCCTGGTGCTCCATTTCCGCTTGGTACACAACCAGTCTCGACAAGGTCGAGCTACGCAGCTCATCTTCATGCCAGAGGCTTAACAGAATCCAGCCAGTAAAGCCGCCTCCCGCCAAAATCAGAAGGGCATATCCGGACATTCGCAGACACTGATAAATCCGTTCGGCACGTTTATTTAAACCGGCCAATGGCGCACATGGAATCAGTACCCTGGGCAGAATATTGCGGGCAAACAGTTGATGCCCGGCCATACCGGTGGCAGTGAACAGGCGTGATGAAAAACCATACTCTCCGGCCAGGTGCCGACTTAACAGATCAACCCGCTCACCATCCTGACTACTGCTGGTAAGGAAATAGCCCTGAATCCGCAACGGACGGTAGAGCACCGAAGCCGCCACCAATACCTCAAGCAGATTTACAATGCAGGGGCCTGCCAGTGCCAGCTGCAGTGGCAATGCCATAACCGAGGGTTTGCGCTCGGGAAAGTGATCATTGTGCAGGCTTTGGCGAAAACGGGCGGCAATCTGACAGATTAACCGGTGCCATGATCCCTCAAACCACTCGGTAATTGTCCGGGAAACATCCTGCCCGGTTCTGAAATCTCCCAGCGGCTGTTCCAGTTCCTCCCCCAGCCAGCCACTGACCGACTCGTAAAAGTCTGCCAGATGATCAGCATGGGTGAAGATCAAATACACCGGCAGGCTCATATCGAGCACATTATTCAGCTCCGTCAGCCGGTGCCGCAGCATATCACCCACGGCAGTAATATCATCACCAGGCTGACCACAGATGCTGTTCAAACGGATTGTCTGCAGCACACCGTTCAGAGGCTGTCTTGCCCGCTTGCGCCGCAGATACTGCAGGATATGCAGACGGATCTCGCTGAACTCCTCTTCAAAGCAGCGACTTTCCAGTTCGATGACCAATAATTCCTTACTGACCCAGACAGTACATGCCACTCCCGAAAACGCGGTATATTCGATAGATTCCAGTCCCATGCCGCGCAACAGAGAACTCTTGCCGGTCAGAGCATCTCCGGTGATTAAAAACCAGGGTTGCTGATAAACTGTCCAGTGACGCCCAAACTTCTGTTTCAGTTTTTTGCGGCAACTGTCGAGGTAGGCGGTTATCCGCTGCTTCTGGATCTGCAGTGCAAGCTTTTCCGGATCGACTTCCCGCTGCCGGCTTCGATTCACAAAATAAACAATCAATCCGATCAGCGCAGTACAAATGGAAATACCCAGCAGAATCATCAACCCGCGATAACCCCACTGACTGAAAACCAGCCAGATAACACCTCCGGTTATAGCAAGGATGACCAGCAGCGTGACAGCACGGCTGATAGCCGTCCGCAAGGCTGTTTCCATATTCGTTATTCCGTCTTGTTGCCAGCAAAACAGGGCTCAGGCTTGAACCAACATTGAGACAGGACTGCTACCGAAGTCGTCACTTTTCCCGGGGGAAAAGTGTCTGTTGAATCTCTTGCATGGTCGCAGACTGAATGTTCTCCGGTAACGGCCATCGGGTTTGCTCCAGCTGCTGCAAAACCTGCAATGGTTTGTCCTGCCGCAGAATGACCCAGGTTCCGGCTCCGGCAGAAGACAGCAATACAACCATCAACAGTGCAACGCTGGGCCAGAACCAGAACACCGGCTTCGGCAGTTTATGGCGGCTGTCCGGCAGCCCGATAATAGGGGTAAAGGGTTCACTTTTACGAAACTGTGATAACAGTCTGAACAGCTGGGCATTCAGTTCACTGGTCCGGTGCTGTTCTTCAATACGACAGCGACCCCGAAACCCGAGATTGACAAACACCCAGGCCAGTTCAAGAAAATCCAGATGCATATCCGGCTGAGTACAGGCACGGTTAACCAGCAGGTAAAATACATCGCCACCATCCCGACGCTTGAATGCCCGACTCAACAGGCTGTTACTTTCCCAGTTAACCTGCATGCCCCAGGTCGTCTGCACAATCATTTCATCCAGCACCGCGCAGTACAGAAAACAGCAACGGGCGACATCCATTTCCTTAACACCCTGCTGTAACAGCCGGTGTCGCAGCCTTACAATTTCTTCCAGCATGCTTTGCCGAAATTCCGCGACCTCTCTCGGCTGCTCCATTCGGGGCAACGCCAGAATAACCGCCATCAGTTCTGTGCCCTGGCTCAGTAACGGATTGTCATACGGACGAAACCGCCCCAATATGGATTGTTGCTGCTCAACCAGTTGCTCCGAACGCGATACAGTTTGAGCCTGTGCTCCGGAAACAGGTTCCAGCGCATTTCCTGAAACAAGCTGGGTCGGTTCATCATCGGTCATCATTCAGAAACGTCCCGTCGTATGACTAACGCACCGCAAACAGACGAATCGTCGCCTCGGCAATCTGTTCATCCAGATGCAGCGCCAGTTCATCCTGGTTCAGCACCAGCTCTTTCCACAGTGGTGACGCCATATCAATTTCAAAGTAGCAGGTATGGGATTCACTTTTGAGTTCCACCGGCGGTAACGGCTGATAACTGATATCAATACCCGGCAGATAGTTGTGGACCAGTTCGTTGATACGCTGGCTGGGCGCCAGCTTTGCTGCCTGCGGAAACAGTACGACTGTCCGCGATTTGGGCAATGTAGTTTTAACCGCCAGCACAAATCGGCTCGACTGATACAACGCCTTGTTCGGCAACTGGGTAAACAGCAACCGCCGGCTCTGAAACAGCCGGTCATTCCACTCAATCTCGATCACAACATCGTGATGCACCATGCCCAGAAACTGCCGGAGCCGGGTAAAAAGTACAGCGAAGATTTGTGTTGCCCGGGCATGGCGATAGCCGGGGTTATCCGGAACCGGTTCCAGCACCAGTGCAGACAGATCTCCCAGCATTGAGCACAGCTCACTATACAGCTGCCGCGGATGCATCATCGGTAACGATACAATATCATCGAGCCGTGCCTGCCAGTGACTGAGTACCTGCAACCAGCGAAAGTCCATAAGCAGGGTATGTGAACTCTTGTACGACGATTGCAACTTGACTCGCTCAAGCACAACAATGGCCCGCTGTTTTACCAGCCCCTGAAGTTCCCGCAACAAGCCCATCAAGGTATCGGAGGTATTAACCGTCAGGCATGAAGGGATAAAGCTTTCATCGAGAACAACAGTACCCTCCGGCGTTACATCCCGAATCGACGCAACAGGCAGTACCGTATAATCCGACAAGTCCTGCCCCTGCATTTTCAGGCTCAGATTCAGCCTTTCAACCGTGGTCTCAAGCGGGTCGTTACCGATATTAACCGTATCAAACAGCTCGACCTGCTCCATGCAATAACGGCGAGGCTCTTCATGCCGGTTGGCCACTTCAACAGCCCCACTGATTTGAAGTGGCAAAGCCAGGTAGACAACCCCCTGAGTGAAATTCTCCGGCATATCACCTACCAGGGTTTGCGTCAGGGAAAACGGTGTACCATCAGGAAAAATGCCATGAGCCTGCTTAATTGCCAACTTGCCGTGCTTCAGAAAGGCATGATCCAGCTGCAACCCGGCAACACCACTGGCGCCTGGTTGCATGGATGACAGATACATCAATGCCTGCCCCAGTACGTAGCGTTCCTGTTGCTGGAAATGCTGCGGGCTGACAAACATGCCTTCCAGCCAGGCCACCTTGCAGTTATCCAATGATGCGCCTCCAGGATACCAGGGGCTGTTGACAATTAGACATACGACCAGCCGCTCATGATTTACGCCAGGTTAGGCGCGAACTGTGCGATGTGGTTATTCCACATAAACAGTGAGCAACGCGGCATGGCGTAAACCATGAGCGGCCCTTCGGGTTCATCACACAAGCCCTCATGCCGCGTTGAACGACTTGAACATGGAACCACCATGCCCTTCGCCGTTCGCCTTACCTGAGGGCTTGTGTGATGAACTGGTCGAATGTCTAATTGCCAACAGCCCCTATTCAGGTTATCAGTTATTCATCACTGGCAAGCAAAATCCGGTTTCCCTCAACCATCAGGCTCAGGTTGTTATTTTTATGCAGTTCGATAGCGTGCACTTGTCGGTTAACACCTTGCTGATAACGGCTGAATGCCGCCAACAACCCGACAAATTTTGTCTTGCTGTCGAGCACAAAGCTGTAAGTGTAGCTTTCTCCCGGAATAACAGCCGGAAGCTGACGTCGGCTGACCAGCTCGGCACCCAGCTGTTTCTCGTCATTTTCAAACAGCAGCAGAAAATCAGACTGGGTAAAGTGATCAGGTTTGGCCAGTTGGTAGAAGGTCAGTGACAGCGGAGAGGCCTCATTATGGCTGTTGGGGTTCATCCCCACCGCCGCATGTATCTGCAGTGAAACGACTGTAGGCTCGGGTTTCGGAACAGGCACTACGGCATGATAAACATTTTTGATCGTGCTACAGCCACAGCAAAATAACAGCAACAAAAGCCCTGCAATTCTGACAACCATGAATGCAGTCCTCAGGGTTCCTGATTCTGCCTCATACCCTGTTTTTTTAAATGCGCTGGATTAAAACAACTGACAACCAGGGTATAACCCGGAATTCGAATAACATCACCATCCTGCAGCTGAATCCGGTTACCCCGTCCCAGTGCCCGACCGGAGTCGTTGAGATACAACCCGTTAGTACTGGTATCCATAATGAGATAACCCTCTCCGCTACGGCTGACGGCCGCATGATGGCGTGACAAGCGATGTTGACTGTCCGGCAGCTGCACCTGGCAGTCTGCAGCCCTCCCGATCGTGCCACCGTTATCAGGCAGACAGATACTGCGCTGAATAATTTCCTCGCCTTCCGGCTCGTCAATAATATGCAGAATCAGTTTCACCGTTCGCCTGGTTAGATCGCCTAAAGCGCTTCTGTTACCTCATCACCGGGATCTTCATCTTCTGTGAGGTCCGTCATATCATCGACAGTTGTTGTATAGGTTTCGGTGACGGCGTTGTAGTTGCTGTACACCATGGTTCCGGCTGCCGAAAACATGGAATAGACCGCCAGCGCACCTGCCCCAAGCATCATAGCTGTATTTGCCAGCATCGCCACTGTCGCCATGCCCATCACCGCCATGCCCATCATCTGTGAGCACATCATGGCCGGACCACTCAGCGCACTGGCAACAGCCCCCATGGGCGCACTGACAGCACCCCATGCGGCTCCAAGGCCCGCTTCAACCGGACTCATCATGGCGTTAGTCGCATAATCCAGCCCGCGCCCCATGGCGCTGAAAGGGGTCATCATGGCACTGGTGGCATAATCCAGCCCCTGACCCAGCATACCGAACGGCGTCATCATGGCGTTACCAAGATAATTCATACCGGCACCCAGCGGATTGAACATCGGCATGGGCATTGTTGCTCCGCCCATTCCCCCGAAACCACCAAACCCTCCGGCAAAAGGCATCATCCCTCCGCCCATGCCACCCGCCATACCACCACCGGCTACAGAAGCCATCATGGCGTTGGTCATCATATTCCCCATACCGCCGGCAATGGCTGACATTCCGGCTCCCATCCCGCCCATACCAAAGCCTCCGGCATAGGGTGTCATTCCTGCTCCGAACGGCATACCCATTCCGCCCATCCCCATACCAAATGAGCTGCCCCCCCAGCTACTCATCATGTTTTGCTGCATCTGAGCCCTCATTGCCGCCATGGAAAACGGCTGACCTCCGGCTGAATAACTACCACCTCCTGCAGCAGCTCTACTCATCAGACTGGTCAACGCATCACCGAAACCTCCCGCACTTCCGGTCATGCCACCACTGGACGACGTTGATCCGGCACCTGCGGATTCATTCGCAGCTGTTGCAGATGCCGTGCCGGTAAAGTTGCCTTCGGTAGCCGTTGCACCATTTTGATCAGCACCCGAATTCGAGGGAGCAGCATCAGTTCCTGTATTCGCATTCGAAGGCTGACTACCATGATCACCCTCGTGATCAGAGCGGGTTAAAAAAGTACCCAGTGCTCCCAGTGCAAGTCCTCCCGCCATACCAGCCATAGCGGTAGAACTTCCGGAACTTCCAGAGCGGTCTCCTTCTGTGGCCCCAGCAGCATTTGCCGTACCGGTAAACATACCTTCCAGTTGAGTCAGACCATTTTTTGCCATATCCGGCAAATTCCCTGGCAGACCCGAGCCTGTGCCAGAGCCCTCAGCTGGAAAGGAGCCTTCAGCCAGAGCAGAACCTTTATCCAGTAAAGAGTCTTTATTCAATAAAGAGCCTGCGCCCTTACCCATTTCCTGTGATAACTGAGCCAGAGTGCTGCCATCAATATCTGCCGGTGAAGTCAAACCAGCACCTTTCCCGGGCAATGCCATTAATGATTTGGGCATACCTGCCAAAACCGGTAAATGACCTCCTTTGGCAGCGGCAGCCGCTGAATCTGCATCATCTGCCAGATTCTCTGCACCTGCAGCCATACCAGCATCAGTACCCGCTATCAGAGCGGCCTGTCCCAAAAGGCCAACAGGAGAACCTTTTGGGACAGTCGGCAGGGCTTTGGCGACATTCCCCAGTGTTCTTTCGCTGGGCGAGTAGGACCAGGCTCTTGCTGCCCGGGCAAGGTTTTCTTCTTCCGGACTCCAGCGGGCTCCGGTACGGTCAAGGCAATCAGCGCCCCACCAGACGGCCTGACGGGGTGTCATGGCATGGGCCAGAAACTGCATACTGTCGTGTGGCAGGCGGTGATTTATCAGCGCCTGATTGAAGTCCATCGGGCTCATATCCGGCTGTAATAAATCCTTTGCCTCCTGGCTGGCTGGAAAGCGGGACAGGATTCTGCCAGCTTCAGTATCTTCCGGATTAAAACCGGAGGGCATTTGGTGGGGTAAATTACGCTTATCAAGCAGAATATTGCGGGATGCCTGCAGTGCATTATGAGCCGTGTCAGTCGCTGAAGGACTTTTCAGTTTGCCTGCAGCAGCATGCTCCAGATGTGCCAACCCGGCCTGAATAACCGCTGCAGTGCCCAGTCCACGCATAGGCTGCAGGGGACCCACAAAATCCGGTCGGCTTTCTTCAGCACTGGCCCTGCGCTGATTGACCTGTTGTTCGATAGACGGCCTGAACCCGGCAGGTAAAGGACCACCTCGCTGTTTTCGTCCGAACATATCTTCCGGTAAGGGATCAAACCGTTTACCGGGATTGCTTCCATCATTGCTGCCGGCTGTTTTATCTTCCGACTGATTATGGTCTCCCTCTGCAAGCCCCATCGTTCCGGGTGTCAGGTCATGACCTCCACTCAGGTCATCACTTCCCCTGGCATCTTTGGATGTACTGGCCGAACGGAATTGCCTTGCCCTGTTCTTTCTGAACAGTTTCATCCCCTCTCTGCTGACAGCAATAGCAACACCGGCAGTAACCGCTGCGGCAGTATGCGAGCCTGCTGATCCAGCAAAGCCTCTTGATTGCGCACTTCCACCCATGCCCAGCGCGTGTTTCAGAACCTTCGTAAGGGTTCCTTTATGTGACCTGCCTGAAGCAGATTCAGGAGCAGCTGTTGCCATCGTTGACTGCTGATGCAGAACAGCCTGGCGGCCCGGTTCAATAACCCGCACCCGTTCCGGCAGCTGTGCATAACGGGAAACCAGAATCTGGTAACCCGGCAACGTCAACAAGTCACCGTCGTGCAGTTGAATGGACCGCCCCTTGCCAAGTGGCTGATGGCCATCATTAATAATCAGACCATTGGCACTCAGGTCTGTAATCCGCAGGGTATTGCCTGCAGGCGAGATCAGTGCATGACGCCGGGAAACAAGACAGCTGTTGTCCTCAAGGCACAGCATGCTGTCGGGAGAACGCCCGATAACCCCGCCTTCCGGAGGAATGCGTGTCGACTTTTCGTTAAGTTGTGCTCTGGCAGAGGTATTAACAATATGGAGATACATGATGGTCTCCGTTCCGGGTTCCTGCACTGCCACTACTCAGCAGAATGGATTCACCCGGTAACAGTTACTGCTTCAAGTATGAACCATTCGACAGATAATCTATCGCTATCAATAACTAAAAAAGCAGGCATTGCTAACGAAGCCGTTCTCCCCTGGCGACAGCAAGACCCGCCTGAACGAACGACATCTGAAGCACAGGTTTTATTTGATCCCGCTGTACTCTGGGTTTGTTCAACATTAAATGTCCTACCAGCAGTTTCAGTGCGCTGTTTACAGCTTTTGAGTAAACACCTTCAGGCGGTGCTACAAACGGTTTGTCCGCCGGCAAAATACTGCCGCCACTCCAGAATGCAGCCTGCGCCAGCCATCCTTCAGGTGTTTTCAAACCTGCCTTGCGCGCCATCTTGCCCGCATGTCTTCGGGTTGCTTCACAGGGCTGATTGACCCAGCTTCTGGCCGCAGCAAAGGCGTGTTGAATATCCTCCTCACGCTGCCGCGGCATGCTGTCAAAACAACAGACTGCCCAGTACAACGACTCCCGTGGCGGCAGAGCGACAGCAAGGAAAGCAATACACTCTTCAGTCAGTTTCTGTTGCAGCAGTCCGGCAATAAATGCTTCAGGTTCCAGATCTTCTTCCTCCAGCAGGTCTGTCGCCTTTTTTTTCAGCGCAGCATCACTACTGAGCTTGCGCGAGGAGCGGGACATAAACTTCCCGTGCCACTGCCCCTTCAACTGGGCCAGATCTATCGGCGGGCCGGAAACAACATGAACCATAGCACTACCCTGTCAGGCGATTTCAACAAAAGCCCCGTCAATGGCAATCATGGTTGAAGCCCCCAGATCCATCATGGTTTCTGCATCAACACTGATAACCATACCGGATATGTCGGTCGTCATTTCCCCTTCAACCGACACCATAAAACCACTCAGGGTCGTATCCATTTCGCCATTGATGGTGACCGAAGGCGCTGATATGGAAATACTTTCGGGATTGATTGAGATACTGCTGGGACCTGCCTTGAGTTCAATAGACGCGGTGCCTTCAATGGAGACTTCCATACCTTTCACACTCAGGCTGGCCTGCGCCGACAATGAGGCATTGCTGTCTGCAGATAGACTTAATTCCTGCTTGGCACTCTGATTAAGATTCGCATCAGTGGAAAGCGACATATCCTGAGAGGCCGATACCGATAGCTTGTTTTCTGTACTCTGGGTAAAGGCTTCCTTAACGGTAATCTTGCACTCCTTTTCCACTTCATGAGTCAGATTTCCCTGCACCTGCTCAGTCTTGTCATTTTTCACCATCACCTGCATATCTTTCTGGGCCTGCATCATAAACAGTTCCTGATCCTTGTGATCATTGATACGCAATTCACTGGCATCCGACGACTCACCCTGAGGCGTACTGCGAGTCAACATGCCGGTGACTTCCTGCTCACTGTACGGCGGTTTGTTCTTACCGTTATAAACCACCGCCATTACCAGCGGGCGATCAGGGTCACCATCAATAAACATCACCACCACCTCATCCCCGATCCGGGGCAGAAACCGGCAACCAAAGCCGGTGCTGGCCATTGGCTGGGCAACCCGTATCCAGCAGCTTGAGTTTTCGTTTTTCTCGCCTTCCTGATCCCAGAAAAACTGTACCCGAACCTGACTGTCAGCATTGGTGTAGATTTCGTCACTGTCCGGCCCGGTCACGATGGCCAGCTGCATACTGTGAATTCGCGGTTTACGCATCACCGGCACCCGGAACGGCGTATCCACCGGCATGCACTGGAACTGGTTTGAATATTCCGGCTCCTGCCCGGTTTCAGCATCAAACAGTTGATGGGTAACAACCGTCAGCAGATATTCTCCGGTTTGCTTGCTGTCCAGATGCTGCTTAAGCCGAAACCGGCTGCCGGCAGTAAATTCAGGAAAGCTGCTGGCACCCCTGACCCAGGCACCTGACGAGTCTTCAGATTCCTGATGAATTTTTGCACTGCTGTCAGCGTCGGAGCGCTCGACAAACATTCCCGGATAATAAAAGGCAACCGGGGTTGAAGCGGCATTGGAATCTTTGGTCGTACTTTCGCTACTGACGACACTCTCTGCCTGCAGCGGATCATAATCAGCCAGCATCCAGCCACCACCATGAATTGAAAGCCCCGGCTGCCACTTGCTGATCACATCATCCATTTGTTTATAGTCGGGAAGGAAAGAAGCTTCAGCACCACTGTTCTCGAATGCCTGATTATCACTGGCGATAACCATCTTGTGGCCACTTTTGCTATGGACGAAGTGGTAATGCAGTCCTTCTTCGGTCAGCAGCCGGCAACAGAAATCCAGATCAGACTCATTGAACTGAACGCAGTATTCCCGCGTTTTACCGCTTTCACGAGACTGAAATTCATACTGACCATGAAAGCCGTGTTCATCAAAAATCTTGCTGACAATATCCTTGACTGCCTGGTTCTGATAAACACGACAGTTGACCCTGAATCGCAGCTGCCAGAGCCAGGGCCGCAGCTCTACCGAATAAAGCTGAATGCTTACTCTGCCGTAATAACGTTCCTGCCCGACCCGGGTGACTATGCCGTGAAAACAGCGCTTTTCTTCACGCTTGGTGCTCATTCCGGGTTGATAGATGCAGCACAGTGGTTTGCCAATAACGCTGGACAGATCAAGATCTTCAGCCACCAGCTTCAGCTTCATTTCAAAGGGCCGTGAAATAAATTCCCGAACACTCAGTTCAATCCCGACCAGCTCATCTCCGGATGCCGGTTTGACTACCAGCGGCCGAGCACCGGCGACAGGCGCCTCTTTCGAAGCCATAAAGCAGATTCCGGATCGTTATGCAGATGGATAAAACATAGACAATACTTCGTCAGATATTTCTGCCAGCCGGATTACGCGGACATGTTGCCGTCTTCAGTGCCAAAGTACAGCTGCCTGGTTACAGCTTCTGCACATGCTCTCTGGCGATGTCCTCTCAGGCAATGTCTGCTGCTACTGTTGCTATGCAGCTGCAGTCATTCACCATCACCAGCCGTGCCAGAGGCAAAACTCCCCCCGGTCAGGGACCTGCTGCCACAACCCGGGCTAGAGCTTGTTGCACACAAACTGTTAAGCGGCAAAGCCTTGCAGGCTGACTACCGCCAGGCGGTGAAATTGATTCCATCATTTCATCTGCAGCTTGCTGCTCGCAGGGATACCCTATCAACCACCGATGCTGCCCGGCTGCAAACCATACTCCACCCCATAATCAACTGGATTCAGTCACAGGCAACAAAAGGTGATGCCAGTGCCCGACTCATCCTCGGTTACAGCTACTGGAAAGGGTTGGGAGTACTGCCTGATAACCAGCAGGCGCAGCAGTGGCTGGAAAAATCCGGTGCCCAGGGCAATGCCATGGCGACCTGGCAACTGGCATTGCTGCAGCTGGAATCAAAACAGCATGATGCCGTTACAACAGTGGCCAGCGCCGCAAAATCCGGCATTCCAGAAGCCCGGTTGCTGTATGGCGAAATCAATCGCGATGGGATCTCTACTCCCCAGAACTATAGTCTTGCCCGACAATGGTTTAACAAGGCTGCACAGGATCGGTTACCCCTTGCTCAACTGAATATGGGTCTGATGACGCTGTATGGTATGGGTGGTGCACAAAACTTCGAGCAGGCCCGGCAGTTTTTACTTCAGGCCTCACCTTCACGACGGGAAGCGGACTACTGGCTGGCCCGCCTGGGAATAGAAGGCTATGGCCCGGAGGTCTCTGCCGCCACTATTCATCAGTGGCTGCTTAACAGTCTGGAGAGTCAGGCCAGCAGGGAGTCAACAACACTACTGGGTTATACCGATGCCGTCCGGCACGATTATGGCGCGGCCTGTAGTCTGTTCCAGCGCAACACACCCAGAGATCCTCTGGCAGCACACAACCTTGGTACCCTGTGTTTTACCGGACTTGGCACCCCTCCCGACTATCAGACATCCCTCTTATATCTGCAGACAGGTGCAGAATATGGTCTCGTTGCGTCCATGAAGTTGCTTGGATATCTCTGCCTTAATGGTCTTGGAACACCTGAACGGCCTGAGCAGGCCTGGCACTGGTTCTTCAAGGCCGCCACGCTGGGGGATGCCTGGTCGGCATGGGCTGCAGGTCTGTTGCTGGAAGCCGGCCACGGTGTCAGTCCGGATCCGGTTGCAGCTTACGCCTGGCAAAGTGTTGCACTGGCCTGGGGCTGGACGACAGGTGCAGGACGTCGTGATGCCTTGGCTGCCAGTATGGATCGTCAGGCCCTGATGCAGGGACAAAAACTGGCTCAGAAATTTTTTAATGACTATAACTACCAGCGGGGTGTCCCTGTTCCCTATCTGGTTTATCCCATACCAGACGCAGCATCAAACAGCGATGCAATGACAGATAAGCAGAACTGAGAGGCGCACACTCCATCAGGGCAGGCTTGAATCATGAATCTGGATGCACAACTTGTCTCTCGCCTGAAACAGCCTCTGGAAGGTGAATCACCTGCCGGAGTCGTACTGCATTCCACCCCCGAAGTGTATCGCCCCTTTCGTAATACCCTGAATCTGGCACGCAGCAGCTTTCGGGCTCTGGAGCAAAATCCGGAACCGGAGCAGCTGGATGAACTGCGCAGCACCAACAACCATAACTGGCAGCAGGTCAGTGAGCTGATCGTCAAACTGCTGGAAGAACAGACCCGGGATCTGGATTTACTGGGCTGGCTGCTTTACTCGCAACTGTTTACCGAGGCTCCATTTCAGGCTCTACAGCAATGTCTCAACCTGATTCGGGAACTGCTCGAAACCTATGGTGCCAGTCTGCGCCCCCCGGGAGACGCTAAAGCTGTACAGGACCAGCAGCAGACAGCAGCGACCGCAGAAACAAATACTGAAAGCGCAGATACCGAACAGCAACAATCCACTGAAACCTCTGAAGCCGAATCACAGCAGGAACCTTCACTGGCAACATCCTGCAACAGCAGCGACTGGATAAAAAAACTGAAAATATGTCAGCAGATTATCGGCGATGTTTCCGGAGATGGTCTGGTTCATGTACCCCTGCGCATTGCCCCGCTAATTGGCCCCATGACATTACTGGACTATCAGCACAGTGCCAGCCGGGGTCAGATGGAAGCACTGGGTAAAAAGGCCCGCAGTGCACTGAAGCAGGATAAAGACGGGGTTATAGCCAATATTGTTGCCATACAGGACAGCGTCAGTGAGTTGAAAAAAATCGAACTTACCCTGTCCGAGTATTGTACCGATGGTGCCAGCTCCCATCTGCTAAATACCCAGCCATTGCAGTCTTGTCTGGGTGAAAGCCTTAACGCCACTCGAAGCCTGCTGGGGCAATTGTTACGTCCATGGCCGGGAGAGGAAATCAAGGCGACGGAAAAAAGCAGCGATAGTGGCAATACTGAAAAAGACACTGATGCTTCAGAAAAAGCAGTTTCGGGTGCCGGTCTGGATTTTGATGTCTCCGGAAACGTTGTAGCGGGCTATATTCAGAGTCAGGAGCATGCCCTTGAAACAATCAGGGCACTATCGTCTTTTTTTCGACAGACACAACCCTACAGTCCAGTGTCCTATATTCTGGAAAAAGCACTGCGTATGGCTCAGCTGACATTACCCGAGTTCCTGCAGGAAGTAATCAACAACGACACCAGTATTCTCGGCAATATTTACCTGCGGGCCGGCCTGGATCTTCCCGACAAAAACATGCCGGTAAGTGATATCCCCTTTGCTGCAGCTGCGCCTTCTTCATATGACACCCCGGAAAACGATCCCCCGGAGGAAGAAAGTGAAGAAGAGGAAGATACATCGACCGATGCAGGCTCTGACACAACTGACAACAGCTCATTTATGTAGCTTGTATACAGCTCACTCTTCATTGCGACTTGACGCCTGAAGGAGAAAACAGATGGCTGATTTTTACATGCAGATTGAAAACATTCAGGTCGAAGGGCTTACAGATAAACAAAAGCCAGTCATCATCGGCGTGAAACCGACTTCCCAGACCGGTGACCTGATCGCCGTTAACGAACTGCACTGGGCTGCTGTGCGTGGCATCGGAATGGATATAGGCAATATGTCCACGCGCGATACCGGAATGGTTGCTTTCAACGAGTTTGTCGTATCCAAACCGGTCGACGGCTCATCGGAAGGCCTGCAGTCATTTATGTTAATGCCGGGCAAACTGGGCCGCACTGTCATCTTCCATAAGTGCACTCCGTCTCCTGACTCCGGTGACCAGGGGCGGGAGCTGATGCTGCAGATCAAGATCGAAAATGCACGGCTGGTGCACTACGGTTTATCAAGCAGTGGTGAAAGCTCCAGTGAAAGGCTGGCATTTTCGTACAACGTTTTTGAAATAACCCAGTGGTTTGAGGAAGTCGGCGGCGACTGGAAAAAAGGCAGCCCGGTCTCCTTTATCCTGTCCCAGGGCAAGGTGCTCTCTGCCGGGCACAAGGCCAGTGGCAGCACATCCGAGTCTCCGTTCTGATAACCACAGCCGCGGTGCTGTTTCCCAGGCATAACGCATGTTCGTCTTCACGGCTGACAAGCGAGGTAAACAATAATGGCTACAGGCTTGTTTCTGCAGATCAAGGGAGTCAAATACCAGGGAACCCAGAGCAAAAACCTGGTGTTAATGGAAGGTATCAACTCCAGTAATGGCGATCTGTTTCCCATCGGCACCATGCAGTGGGGCGCGATTCGCGGTGTCAGTATGGATGTCGGCAATATGCAGCATGCTGACAGTGGTATGGCTGCATTTAACGAAATAACCATTACCAAGAGTATGTGCGGCGCTTCCGAGGATATTCGCTCAATGTTACTGGAACCCGGCGATGAAGGATCTGAAGTACGCATCTTTCAGGTAGGCATGGAGCCCAAAGCCAGCAGCAACAAGGGCACGACGTTCAAGCCCAAAATGCAGATCTTTCTGGAACAGGCGCGTATGGCTCACTACTCATTGTCGGTCAAGGATGGTGGTCTGCCGGAAGAGCGGCTGGCACTAGCCTATACCGTTATCCACATCAAACTGTGGAACACCACCGGCTCCGGTGGTGGCTGGAAGCCCGGCGGTGAAGTGGCCTTTGACCTGTCGACCGGTAAGGTCATTTCAGCTATCAAGCCCAAGGGCTGAAATAAAGGTTGCTGCAGGTACAGTATAAAAGTTCAAGCCTCCTGATCCTGTTCTAATCTTTTGGTCAGACATTTTGCCGGCTTCCCGGCCGTGCATGACAGTAGTGAGGGATATGACAGATGCCACTCAATGCCCAGCATAAACGTGTGCGAAAAAACCGGGTCAGTATTACCTATGATGTTGAAACCGGAGATTCCCAGGAAAAAAGAGAGCTGCCGTTTGTTGTCGGTGTCACCGGAAACTTCTCGGGAGACAAGCCGCAGGACCAATTGGAACCATTTGAAGACCGGGAGTTTATCCAGGTTGACCATGACAACTTTGATGAAGTCATGAACCGGATCGGACCCAGTCTGAACCTGCGGGTTGAAAATGTACTTTCCAATGACCCCGAAGCTTCGGATATGCAGGTCAATCTGAAATTTAACCGGATGCAGGACTTTTCACCGGACGAGTTGGTGAATCAGGTTGAGCCGCTGAAGATGCTGGTCAACATTCGCAACCAGCTGCGGGTACTGCTCAGCAAGGCTGACCGTTCCACCGACTTTGAAAAGCTGATCTGCAAGATCCTCAAGGACGATGAGTCGATTCAGCGACTGGCCGGCGAGCTGGGAATAGAGCCGCCCAAGCTGGAAGCGCCGGATGATGAAAAATCCTGACGCGACAGTGATGCAAAGGAGTTCTATAACTACTCCTTAATCAATGACCCCGTAATCAACAGACAGCTATCTCACCCCTCAAGCGACACAAGACCGACAGGCCAGCGGCAGTTGAGCCCCGGGATTATCGCCGGAATGGTTGGAGAACATCAATGAGCACAACAGTGAAGGAAGCGCCGCTAGAAGGCACGGTGATCACTGAGGAAGAAATCAGCCTTGTCGACAAGGCCTGTGTTGCCGTTCGTCTGACACCGGAAGACACCACCAAGCAGTTACTGCAAGTTTTTACCGAACAGGCTTTGACCGGCACCCTGAGCTGGAATCACAACCTGACCAAGTCGGTTGGACTGGCGGTTGAAGCGATTGATAAAAAAATCTCGCAACAGCTGTCGCAGATTATGCATCAGAAAAACTTCCAGAAACTGGAAGGCACCTGGCGCGGGCTGAACAAACTAGTCAAAAACAGTGACCTTGGGACTGACCTGAAAATTAAAATTCTCAATGCTGACCGGGAAACATTGCTGGACCAGTTTGAAAATGCGACCGCGATAGACCGCAGCCCTTACTTCAACATGGTTTACCAGAGTGAATACGGCACCGCCGGTGGTGAACCTTACAGTGTGTTACTGGGTGACTATGAGTTCGGCTACGGCGATGAAGATGTAGCGCTGATGCGCTATCTGTGCGAAGTCTCCGCCGCCAGCCATGCTCCGTTTGTCGCTGCCGCATCCCCGGCCATGTTCGACTTTGACAACTTCACCACCTTCTATGAAGGCAAACCTGTGGCACCGGGTTTTGATGCCCCCGCCTATGCAGCCTGGAACTCACTGCGGGACAGTGATGAATCCCGCTATATGGTACTGACCATGCCCAGGGTAATGTCCCGGGCACCCTATGGCAAGAATGGTCTCAGCACCAAGAGCTTCCATTTCGAAGAGTTGCCTCTGGACGGGTATGGCGATCCCTATCCGGCCAGTGCCAATGACTTTACCTGGACTAACGCCTGCTTTTCCATGGGCCAGCGGATCACCGATGCTTTCTCCATGTTTGGCTGGTGTACCGCCATTCGAGGACTGGAAAACGGCGGCAAGGTAGACGGCCTGCCCACATTTACCTATCGCTCGGCTTCCGGCGACAAGGTGATGCAGTGTCCGACAGAAATCAACCTGACGGACGAGCGAGAGAAAGAACTCAGTGATCTCGGCTTCCTGCCTCTGGTGCATTACAAAAACCAGGGTTATGCGGTCTTTATCGGAGCCCAGACCATCCAGCGGCCAAAGCAGTACATCGATCCGGATGCTACAGCCAACGCCGCTATTTCTGCCCGCATGCCCTACATCATGGCCAGCAGCCGGATTGCCCATTACCTCAAGGTTATTGGCCGCGACCGGATTGGCTCCAATGTGGAAGCCGGTGACCTGTCCCGGGAAATGAATATCTGGATTCAGCAGTACACTAATGCCAATGCTATTGGTAATGAAGCCAGAGCTACCCACCCACTGCGTGAAGCCAAAATAGACGTCAAGGAGCAACTGGGAAGGCCGGGCTGTTACTCTGCTGTTGCCTACCTGCGGCCCTGGCTGCAAATGGAAGAGCTGACAACATCACTGCGAATGGTAGCCAATATTCCGGGTGGTGGCAGCTGAACATATCCAGTAATCAGCTTGTCAGTGCAGCAACCCGCGCCATTGAGCGGATTGACCGGGAGATCAGTCTGCAGCTCGAAAGAATCATGGCGCATGTCCGGTTTACCGAGCTGGAAAGTCTGTGGCGCGGTTTGCATGCACTGGCGAGATTACCGGTTAATAACAACAGAGTCCGGCTTCGGTTACTGGACTGCAGCTGGAATGAAATAGAAGACGATCTGAACCTGCCTGCAGCCGTTCGTTATTCCCATTTATTCCAGTTGGTCTGCAACAAGGAATTCAATACTGCCGGTGGCACACCCTATGGGATCATCCTGGTTAACCATCTGTGTGGTGCCGGTGATTCACCCAGTATCTACAGCGACCTTCATACCGCTGACCTGTTTGCCCAGATTGGAGCCGAGGCGTTGTGCCCGATAGTCATGGGCCTTGCCAATGATTTTTTTGGTGACAGTGAGCCGGAACTGGTTATGAATGCGCCTCGCATTGACCGCATCATCAACTCTGATGATATGTCCGAGTGGCATCTGCTAAGAGCCCAGCAACATAGCCGTTTTCTGGCCTTTATCTGGCCACGGCTGCTGATGCGCCCGGCCTGGAACGAACATTGTTATAATTTCTGCTTTCACGCTACCCGGCCGGATCTGCAATTATGGGGCAACAGTGGCTTTGCCCTGCTATCAAACCTGATGCGGGAGTTTGACCGTATCAGCTGGTTTGGTTTTATTCATCAATGGGAGCTGGAAGGCGGACAGGGCGCAATAATCAACATTGATTCCGATGACAGTGCGCTGCAGTTGTTTAATCCGCCCCGCTTCAATTACAAACTGCATGAGTCGCAGGAAGAGGTTTATGCGGCTAACGGTATTATTCCCGTTACCAGCTGCTACCTTTCAACCTATAGCGGCATATTCTGCTCTCCAACGGTATATGCCTGTAGCAGTGATGAGCAGTATTTGAATTCACTGGTTAACTTACTGACCGGATGTCGTATTGCGCACTATTTAAAAATACTGATTCGGGACAGCCTCGGGGAATATATTACTCCGGCGGAATGTGAAAACCGGCTGCATAAATGGCTGGAACAATATACCAGCAATACCGAGTATGCCGACGAAGAAATTGCAGCCCGTTTTCCGCTGCGACAGGCCAGTGTCACCGTATCGGATAACAGTTTGCTGACCGGCAGCTACAGCTGTCGTATCAGCATTGTTCCGCAATATCTGGCCGAACCGTTACAGCAGGAAATTGTAATTCAGGCTGATGTTTTCCCTGGCCGGCGAGGCATATAACGCCGTAACCAAATCTATGATTTAAAGGAAGCCATGATGTTTCTGGAAGCCTTTGACTCCGATGACAACGCAGTATTCCCGGGCCACGGTGACGCCAGCCAGCAAATCATCGACCATCTCAGCCTGCTATTAGGCAGTCGCCGTGCAATGTATCCGTTACCTCCACTCCTACAAGCCACCAACCATAGTCTGCCGGCATGGGGAGTGCCCTGCCTGCGACAGGGCTGCATCAGCGGCGACCCGGTTCTGACCTGCTCGGTACTGCAACAGCTGATTGCGACCTTTGAACCCAGACTCGAACAGGTATCAGTCGAGATCACATCTGCCAGCACACTTCAGGCAACAGGCCGCAGTTACCGGATTCATGGTATCTGCGCCGGCACCCAGCAGGCAGAAGATATTGATATGTCGACCCGCATTGTTGAGTTTGACGGCCGTCTGGTTGTTGAGGACAGATCCAATCTCTAAGCCATAAAAAGCCGGATATGCTTACAGACAACCTGCTGTTTTACTATGAACAGGAACTGAATGCCCTCAGGGAAGGGCTGCGCCGCTATAGCCACTATCACCCGGAAGAATCATCAAAACTCGGGCTGGGCGATATTATTTCCGACCCCGAGATGCTGCGGTTGCTGGAAAGCATCGCCTTGCTCAATGCCCGGCTTGAAGAACGACTGGATGAGGAATATCCACAGCTGGTGCATTCACTGCTGGAGCTGATGTTTCCCGATTACCTGCGCCCCCTTCCCAGTTTCAGTATGCTGGCGCTGGATATCAGCCGCGATGCCAGGGAAACGGTCACCATTCCCCAGGGTACCCGGTTTGAAGTCAGCTCCGGTAAACGCGAACGGCTGGTATTCAGTACCTGCCATGAAGTCACCCTGAAACCGATAAAAGTCAAACAGGCCAGAATCCAGTCAGGCCCGTTTGAGTTCAGCCTTCCGGCCTGGGCCGGACACGGTCATGCCATCCTCGAACTGACACTACAGCTGCCCGGCAGCGATATGAAGTTTGAGGAAATTAATCTTGATCAACTCGACTTTCATATTCCGGCGCGAGAACCACTCGCAGCCCTGCTGTTTGACCTGTTAATGACCCGTGCCCTGGCCGGATGTCTGGTTTCCGCTAACGATAAAAGACGGCTCTGGATCAAACCGGAAGATGTTATTCACTGTCCGGCTTTTCATTCCGGTAACAGTCTGCTGCCTCGCAATCAGGGCTCGTTTAACGGCTTTACCCTGCTGCGCGATTTCTTTGCTTTCCCCTGGGCATTCCAGAGTTTTCAGATCTGCTTTGACAGTTTTCCGGTAACACCACAGGGTCATGAAGTTACCCTGATGATTTTGCTGGAAGAAGCACCGGTCGAGTTAATTCGCAGTGTCGGTGCCGCTCATTTCCAGCCTGCCTGCGTTCCGGTTGCCAATATCCAGCAGGTTGTCAGTGAGCCGGTCAGGATTGACCATACCCGCTTTCTTAACCCGGTTCCGTTACCGGACAACCGCTATATCTACGACATTGAGGAAATTCTGGATGTAACCGATGCAAGGGAAACCCGCCCTTTGCCCCGGCTACTGGAATTCAACTATCGCCATAAATACAAGGATCAATACTGGCAGTTTGTTCAACTCAACAAGGGCAATGGACTGGTAGAAAATGCTATCGCCCTGTCAGACCGCAATCTCCGCCCCAGTAAGGATTCCGGCCGGATTCTGGTCGCCCGAATGTATTGCTTTGATGGCAACCAGCCCCGGCAACTGGGCTCAACCTCATCCATCAAATGTATTGATCCAGTGACGTTCAATGCCAGACCCCACCTGTTATACAAACCGACCTCTGCCCGACTGGAAGCTCCCGAGTCACAGTTTAACTGGGCCATGCTGTCACACTTTGCCCTCAACTTTCACAGCCTGTTTGATCCCGACAAAGGACTGGAGGCACTGCGAGAACTGCTGGGGCTGTATTTGCACGAGGGCAGCATTATCGACGCATCCCTGCCGGATCATATTATCTCTGCAACCCACACCCATCAGGTCGCTCCAGTGAGCATTGAAGGCAAACGCTGCTTTGCCCAGGGAACACAGCTGACACTTGTATTGAAATCAGAACAGTTCCACCCCCTGCCGCTGAATCTGTTTATCGAATTAATGGATGCCTTGATCAGTTGTTACTGTCCCTATAACAGTTTTACCCAGCTATTAATCAGAATTCAGGGTCGTTCGGAGGTTTATCGCCGATGTCCACGTCGTCTCGGTTGCCGGCCGGGGATTTAGCCGCTATTCCGGATCTGCACCCGCAACCAGCAATCAAACTGTTGCTTCAGCAGCCGCGCCGGTTCGAGTTTCGACAGGCGATGCGATTGCTGTACCGGGAGCACGATACTCACAGCAGTCTGGTGGTCACCCTGCGCTCATCCGTTGTTTCATCCTGGGTGTCCTGGGATATCGAATCCATCAGACAGTCATCACCGGATAGCTGGCATCTGACCATTACCCGACCGGCGCTGACCGGGGCCAGAGCCACACTGCCGTTTTATATGCAGGATATTAACTGCCTTCAGCTGTGGGAAAATCACAGCCGGGCCATGGCTGATCTGTTTCAGTGTTTCGACAGTCCGGTGCTGTTGCGGGATTATCGCTGTACCGTCAAACATCAGCTGGCACTGCTACTGGAAGAAAGTCACAGCAAACATGAACTGTGCCCGGATATTGAAAAACTGCTGTTGCGACTGGCCGGGCTACATCCTTTGAAACAACTGCCAGCACGGCATTTAATCCGGTTTGCCGGGCTGTTGTCCTGTAAACCGGCTTCTGTGGCAATGTTAAGCCCGGTGCTGGAAGCTTATTTCAGCATGCCGGTCACGGTTGAATCCGGTCCGCTGCAACGGGAGCCGGTTGAAAGCGACTGCCTTAGCAGAGTGCATCGCTATCTGCGCCAGAACAATCAGCTGGGCCACTCCCTGATGATTGGTGATCATACGACGCTGTATTGCAGTCGAATCAATATCATTATTCATCCGGATTCCAGCTCAGTATGGATTGCACTGCGTAATGACACCCAGCTGGTGCAAACCCTGCTGGAAATTGCCAGAACCTGTATGGGTATTGATATTAATATGCAGGTTTATGCCCGACTGCAAAAAAGTATGCTGGAGGCTTCTCACGTGGCACAGAAGAGAAAATCAACAATGCGGCTGGGACGTTTTACCGTGCTTGGAAAACCTGAAAACGCACCGGACACGGTAACTGTTCGCTTGACCTGATATTCATAGATTTACAACGACTTTAGCATTATCAGGCGATTACACTACAATAGCCCCTTACTTAATTAGTCCTCGAAGGCGCTGCATGCAAGACGTTGTCGATTCTCTGCGCGAGAAAAATATCGATGTACCGGTTCCACTGGAACTGCCGACAGAAGATGACCTGGTGGTTATTCAGGAAGAAATCCTGATTCATCTGCCAGACGACTACAAACAGTTTCTGCTGATGGTCAGTGATGTCATTTACGGATCAATCGAGCCTGCGACTGTTTGCGATGAGCAATCCCACACCTACCTGCCGGATATGGCATCAAGAGCCTGGGATATCGGTATTCCGAGAGAGCTGATTCCGGTCTGTGAAGTGGATGGCAACTTCTATTGTATTGCCGAAGATGGCGAAATTTCCTACTGGGTTGATCTGGAAGCAACAGAAGACAGCTGGAGCAGCATCTGGCACTGGGCTGCTGATATCTGGCTTAACAGCTAAAGCCCTGGTTTCATGTATCCCCTGTAGCTAAATAAAGCTCAGGGGATTTCACACGCCGGTAGAGACAAGTCTGCAAACAAAGCCTGCTTCAACGCTCTCGGCGCTGCAAAAGAAGACCCTTTCAATAGTTTCCAGAACTGCCGGGGCAAGTCTTCGGCCTGTTGCCCTTCGCTGGTCAGTCGCTGCAGCGGAATATCAACACAGCCATCACCATCAATATCATATCCGGCAGGTTTGCCATTTTGATTATCAATCCGTTGTAACTGATACGCGGCCTGGGCATAGATATCTACAAACGGGTTGTCAGCAATATAATGGCTCAGCTCTGATTCTGAAGCGCCTACCGTCGTCACGCCTTCAGCAAAAGAAAATGTATTCACCATCCTGCGACCACCATTACCGGCAATGGTGTAAACCGCCACACCTTCCGCCACCAGCGCCTCCAGCATTCTGATAATCCGGTAGGTACTGTTCCACACCGGATACTGCTGACCCCACTGCTGAATTTGCTGTTTATATATCTCGGCTTTTTCTGGGTAAAGCGGCTGTTCAAAAGCACTGATCAGGGTTGATGACTCCCAGGATAAAATCAGCGCATCAACTGGCTGCACCGCAAGCCGGGTATGAATTTTCTGCAGGTTAAGCAGAATCGAATCCATCGGTTTGCGGTCATCGGTAATCGGGTAGTTGATAAAAGTAATGCCGGGATGAGCTGCAATCAGTCGTACCAGATCACCGTGATAGAAAGGCTCCTGCCGGTCATCACTGTCCAGATCAAGCAAGCCGTAAAGCCAGCTGTGCTGGTCCCGCTGCTGATCATCAGTAAAGCCGGCGACCGGAGGAAAGAAGCGGTCAACAATCGCGACCCGGTAACCTGTTTCCGATGATCCGGCCATAATGTGCTGAGCCAGCAACATCATGGCCAGAGCCAACATCTGTCGGCATATAACCATTCCGTGGTAATCCTTTGGCAATCCCTGCCAGTTTTAGCAGCCTTCGGAAACAGATTTTTGTGATGCTGTTGGTCAGATTTCCGAATCAGCTATCTTGAAGAGCTCTGGCCAGCTCGGCCTTCAGTCTTTCAACTTCGGCTTTCAGCTCTTCGACTTCCTGCTCCAGCTGGCGAATTTTATCTTTGTCATTAGTACCGGTATCGGCGGCAGGCTGCGCAGAAACAGCAGCACTCACTTCTACAGGACCAGAAAAAAGATGGGCAAAGCGGGATTCACGCTTTCCGGCTTCACGCGGCAACTGCACCACCAGCTCTTTGCCGATCATCTCCTGCAGTACCTGTTCTACCACTTTGACGTCACTGAACTTGGCCAGTCTACCGGTACGGCTTCTTAGTTCGCCCGGTGTTTGCGGTCCTCTTAACAGCATCACACAGACAATCGCCCGCTCCTGCTCACTCAACTGCAGGCTGCTGAAAGGGGTATTACAGAACCGGTGTTTGAACTTGCTGACCCGGGCACCTTCCTCTTCCCGCACGATCAGCTGCTCAATCAGATCATTCAGGGTTGTTCTGACTTCAGCTTCGGACAGGTTCATCACCGGATCACGATTGCTCTTCTGATTGCAGGCATTGGTCAGGCCGTTCAGGGTCAGTGGATACTGATCCGGAGTGGTACTCTCTTTTTCCAGCATGCAACCGATCACACGTGCTTCACTGGCGCTCAGGTTTATATCCATGATGCAGAAACTCCCTGCACTGAAAGTATTGGCTGTTACCGTCACATTCTATCAGGGTCATGGTATCAGACTGGCATGTGGATATGGCTGATATCAGCTAAATTTAATGGCTTCCTGACTACTGTAATTTTTACGCAACAATTATGAGTAATCTGGTATGAGTAATCTGGCCTGGTTTGTTCTGCTGGCCTTTCTGGTTGTCACACTGGGTATAGGCTTCAAGTACTGTCTGCATATTCGCAATCTGCGAGACTATGCATTGTCTCCCGGCTTTTTCGGCACCGTCGGACTGTGTCTCAGTCTGGTGGCAACGGAAATTGGCAGCGGCAGTATTCTGGGTACTCTGGAGAAGGTTCATCAGGACTCGATGATCTATGCCTATGGTCTGCTTGGATTGAGCTATCAGCTGATTCTGACCTCATTGCTTGCTCCCAGAATATTTCGCAAGGGTCGGATTATCAGCGTCGGCGACCTGATTGCCGATGCCTATGGCGAAACCGCCCGCACCTGTACTGCGTTGTTCTGGCTATTGTTCTGTATTGGCATTATCGCCGCCCAGACAGCTGCCATGGGGCGACTGGCATCATTACTGCTGCCCACTCCGACAACCTTCAATATGATTGCCGGAGCGGTGATTATCATGGCTTACTCCAGCTACTGCGGAATCCGGGCCGTGGTCGCTACCGATACCCTGCAGGCTTTCCTTATCGTTGCCGGTCTATTGTTGCTGCTGGGCGTCGGACTGGAATCACTGGGTGGCTATCAGCAACTGATGAGCACCACCCCTATAGAAAAAGTCATCGGCTTTGGCGAATTGGGAATAGCCGGTGCTGTCTCGCTGTTTCTCAGCTTTGCCATTGGCGATATGCTGATTCCTCCGGTGATTCAGCGGGTGACCATGGCCAAAAACAGCGAACAGGCCAGCGGTGCTCTGGTGCTGGCCGGGTTACTGGTGATCCCGATTATTATCACCTGTGGCATGCTGGGCCTGATTGCCCATGGCATTGCGCCCAACCTGGTATCAGGGGACAGCTTTCAGTTTATGCTGAACACCCTGTTGTCAGATTTCACCAAAAGTCTGGTGGTTTGTGGCATTCTCGCCGCGGTCATGTCTTCTGCTGACAGCTATCTGAACACTGCCGGTGTAGCGCTTTCTCACGACTTGCTGAAACCCTTATTCAGGAAACCCTTGCCGGAACAACGCTATCTTGCGCTGGCCCGGGGCTGTACCCTGATTATCGGAAGCCTGGCCCTGCTATTGAGTCTGACAGGGGAAGATGTGATGGATCTGATTCTGTATGCATTCAGGTTCTGGGGACCCACAGTTGCAATACCTTTGCTGTTTTCATTGTTTGTACGCAACACCACCCCACGGCAGTTTTTCCTGCCGGCACTGGCCGGACTGATCACCGTAACCCTGTGGGAAATCATGTCACTGGAACAAAGTCTTGGACTCAACAGTCTGATTGCAGGAATGGCAGGTAATGCCATTGTGGCTACCGCCCTGCTCTATCTGCGCCAAGGAACACTGAATGTGAAAATATCCTAGTGTCATTCCGGATTTATGCTTTCAATGATTCCAAGATAATATCTATGATCTGCAAAGCCTGACCTTTCAACAGGCAATACATCACTCTTACAGGAGAACTGAGTGACGGATACGCGCTCCTATACTGCACCCGGCGAGGCGGCCGAATTATTACTGGATGTTGCAGCACTGCTGATGCAGTCCGGTGCTCATACCGAGCGGGTCAAACGAAATACCCTGCGAATTGCTGAAAGTCTGGGATACCGCCCGGAGCTGTTCTTTTCCCATTCCGGGATCACGATCACCCTACAGGGACAGAAAGAAGCAGCACCTCACGGTCACGCCATTACCCAGTTCCGTCATATCGAACATCATACGGTGCAGCTGTCTACCGTATCTGCCATCAGTCGTCTGAGCTGGCAGGCCAAACGCCGCAGCTTGCCAGCAGAGTCCCTGAAAAAGAAACTATCAACACTGTCCAATAAAAACAGTTACCCGATCTGGTTGCTGATGCTGATGGCACCTCTTGGTACCGCCGGACTGTCAGGGCTGGCCGGTGGTGATGGACTGGTCATGCTGATGACAGCGCTTGCCACCTTTTGTGGTTTTATCTTCCGTCATCTGCTGCATTCACTGAAATACAACCCGTTTCTGATTGTAGCCACCACCGCACTGGTGACAGAAAGTGTTGCCGGTGTCGGCAAGCTGATGCATATCGGCAGTCACCCGGAAGTTGCCATGGCAACCTCAATTCTGTTTCTGGTACCGG
Source organism: Spongorhabdus nitratireducens (assembly GCA_947387575.1). GTDB lineage: Bacteria > Pseudomonadota > Gammaproteobacteria > Pseudomonadales > Endozoicomonadaceae > CANDOC01. The sequence continues at coordinate 145,494 of CANDOC010000004.1, read as the reverse complement.
GGATTCCGCTGATTAACAGTCTGATCGATATGCTACACGGACATTATATGGTGGGACTGGCCCGCGGGGTTCACGGTACCCTGACAGCATTTTCCATCGCACTTGGAATGTGGATTGCCATGTCACTGGTGGGGGTTGGACTCTGATGCTGAACCAGGAACTGATACTGCGAATGATCTACGCCATGATGGTCGCCGGCGGTTTTGCCACCATCTTCGGCGTTGCCCTGAAACGGGTACCACTGGCGATGCTGGTTGCCGCTGTCGCCTGTCTGGTGCGCAGCATTTATATCGAACACGGTGGCGGTGTTATCGGCGCCAGTCTGTTTGCCGCTTGTATTGCCGGTATTATCAGCCTGTTTATCTGCTCCCGGCTGCTGACACCTTCAGTGATTTACTCTCTGCCAGCAATGATTCCCATGGTGCCGGGCACCTACGCCTACAGCACCATGCTGGGACTGATGGAGCTGACCCGCAATCCGGAGCTGAACCAGGAACTGCTTTACGCCACATTGCGAAATGGACTGCATACGTTGTTTATTTTGTTGTCGCTGGCAATTGGTGTTGCGCTACCCAACCTGTTGTTGCGTGGCAAAAGTGTGAGGGATGTGAAACTGCTGGGCTTTATCAACAGCCGATAAAAGCCTCAGATACTTCGCTATCCGCGAAAGATTATGAGCAAGCTCTTAGAGGCAATTATTACCGGGCGACAGTCATTTACTATCGCCCGGTAAGAGAATCCCGAAAATCAGATAAGACCTAACTCTTTCAGCCTTTCCATCAGGTAGCTGTGCTGAGTGTGACGCTCAGACAGCACAACTTCAGAACGGGGATGCAGGAAAAGAGGCAGCGACATTCTGGAGTTTTCCTGCGCACCGCCGGTCGGATTGATGACCCTGTGGCTGGTCGAAGGAAAGTAACCACCGGACGCTTCCTGCAACATATCACCCGTGTTGATAATCAGATTACCAAAGTTACACGGCACATCAGCCCAGGTACCATCTTTCAGCTTTACCTGAAGGCCGGGTTCATTGGCAGCAGGAAGAATAGTAATCAGGTTAATATCTTCATGAGCACCGGCACGAATGGCGCCAGGCTCTTCTTCACCATTAAACGGCGGATAATGCAGCACACGCAGCAAAGTGTTTGGCGTGTCCCTGATCATATTGGGCAATGGCTCGGAGAATTTTGCTTTTACTGCCTCCGGACTGTGCGCTTCAATCCAGCCCAGCAATTCACCTGCCAGCTCTGAGGTATCGTTGTAGTACCCTCTGATCTCCTCTTCCAGTTCGGCAGGAACCCGGCCTGAAGGGAAAATATGGTAGTACTCCTTGATGTCTTTTTTGGTATGGCCTTTTGCAATCTCGGAAATATCAGGAGAGAAGTAGCCATCCTGATTTTCAGGGTCAAAAGCAAAATCATGTTTGGCTTCGGAGTTGAAAAAATCCAGCCAGTTACTGTAAATCGATTCAACCAGCTGCTGTTGAACAGGATGATTGGTTAAAACCGCAAAACCCGTCTCGCGCAGAGACTCTACAAATTTTTCTGGTGCGTCAGCGACTGAGTAGTCTACAACCTGAACGTCCATGGCATATCGCTCAAAATATAGTTATAAATGCCTACTCATCTTATGACTTTTTCTGATCAAAAAACAGACAGCAAAGTGTAAGGAATTTGAAATTACAGGATGTTAGTACCGGTAGGTAAACCTTCAAAAGACTGACTTTGTTGCATATAACAAAGCTACGTCAGGCAGACTTAAAAACCTTTCCTGCGACCTCCAAATAATCCGTAAAACGGATCGCATCAGGCTCACAATCCAGATATTTGGCCAGCACTTTATTTTCATAGTGCAGCCATGGCTCTGGCCAGCGCGGGTTTTCCAGTGTTCCGAAATTGTCTGCAATGGCTTCGGGACTTTCAAAAATCCAGAGCACGGCATATTTCCCATCCCTTTCACCTTTGAAGCCTTTCAGTAAACGGGCTTCCAGTAATCCGGGAATATCAAGAGAGCAGATAGTCTCAGCCACTTCTCGTTCGTATGCTGAGCTATCTGCACCGGAAATCAGTTCGTGCTCGTGAAGACAGATAACAGTCATGCCTGAAACTCAACAGTTAGGGTTAGTTTCAGGCAGTCTATATCAGTATTCCGGCTCCAGCCGGCAGTTGATATGCAGCTCATTGATGGTGGCATGATCCGGCTGAGCAAGCAGGAAGCGGACATTATCAGCCACTTCTTCGGGGCGGGTGACATCTTCCGGGCAGGTAGATACAACTTCAGACGCCATATCGGTTTTAACAAAGCTGGTACAAATCGCGGTAGCGCGAATACCGTCATCCCATCCGGCCTGACGGCACCCTTGGTGCAAAGCCCGAGCCGCAAACTTGCTCATGGCATAGCCGGTGGTGCCAACACTTTTCAGACGTTTGCCGGACAGGCTGATGATATTGATAATTCTGGCTTGACTGCTCTGTTTCAACCGGGGGAACGCCGCCCGCATCAGGCGCCAGGGGCCTTTGACATTGACCTCCCACATGGCATCCAGATCTTCTTCATCGCCTTCTTCGATGCTGACAGCACGATAGATACCGGCGTTATTCACAATACCGTCAAGCTGGCCGAATTGAGCGATGGTCTGTTCAACCCATTGCAATGCACCGTCAGGATCCGCCGCATCATACTGGCAAACCAGCACCTGATCTGAAGCCAACAGTTTTTCATCAACCTGATCCGGGTTACGTACTCCCAGACTCAAACGACAACCTGCTTCCAACAGGTTTTCTGCAACAGCCTGCCCTATGCCTCTGTTGGCACCGGAAATCATAATGACGCGGTCATTCAGATCGAGCACTGTGTCCACCTTCTGAGTTATTACTGAATCAATGGCTCAATAATACCCATAAAATCAGACAAAAGCGGATCGCAGCAGATTCTTCATAGTACCTGTCAGCTGACTGATATCATCCGGATCTGTGCCCAGCGGAACCACCAACATGGCCGTATTACCCACACCTCTTAATACAGCGCCCTGATCAATCGCCTGCTGACGAAAGTTGGCAATATCCAGCGACTTGTCGCCACAGACCCCGAACAGCAGACCGATATTACGAATATGCTTGACACCGGGAAGATCAAGGCAAGCTTCAAGCTCACCCTTCACCTGAGTCGATATACGTTCAACCTCGTTTTTCCAGTGACCGGTTTCAAGCAGATCAAGACAGGCATTGGCAGCTGTACAGGCCAGTGCATTAGCCATATAGGTTGCCCCGTGAATAAAGGGCTCTTGCCGGGTAACGTCAGCAACCTTTGCTGATACCACGGTAGCGCCAAGTGATACGGTACCAGCGGTCAGGGTTTTCCCCAGACAGAGAATATCCGGCTCAACATTAGCCTGCTCACAGGCAAACAGGGAACCTGTTTTAGCAAAGCCGACTGCTACCTCATCAGCTATAAACAGCACATCATATTCTGCACAGAGCTGACGCAGCGCCGCCAAATATTCACAGGAATACGGTCTGAGCCCTGCAAGACCCTGCAGCAATGGCTCAATCACCAGCGCCGCAATTTCTTCGCTTCGGGATTCAAACAGCGCCCTGACTGAAGCCAGATCATCCTGGGTAAACGGGCGATCACGACCTTCCGGTGGTGGAGAGAAAAACAGTGCCGGTTCGGCAACACCGGCATAACGTCCAAACATATCGTTATCCGGCCCGCACAATGACATCGCCCCGAAGGTATCACCATGAAAGCTGTTGGACGGGGCCGCAAAACGTTTTTTGCGGGAAAGCCCCTTAAGCTGCCAGTACTGCAGGGCCATCTTCATCCCGACTTCAATCGCACTGGAGCCGGATTCTGAAAAGACTACTCCTGCCATATCGCCTGGCGTGATATCCACCAGACGATCTGCCAGCTTAACTGCCGGTTCATGAATCAATTCGGAATAGAAGGGGTAGTGAGGCAGGGTTTCCAGCTGCTGCTGCATGGCCGCTTCAATATCGGGATGACGATAACCAAACAGAGCGGCCCACCAACCCATGGTGCCATCCAACAGGGTGCGGTTATCCGCCAGCTGTACTCGAACACCCTGACTCCCGACAACCTGCAGGGTGGATTTACCCAGCGACGAATAAGCCTGCCACACCCGGCCGGCATCAAGCATACCTGCAGCCATAGCATCCTCAGTGAAGATAAAGAGATAAAGCTAGACAAGCATTGGCAGGTACGCCAATACCGAACAAGGCTTTAAAGGTCAGAAGATGAGAAAAATATTGAAAACGGGCGGGAAATAGAAAGAAAAACGGGGCCATCCGGGCCCCGCAAGGTAAAGCATTCAAGTGGATACATTTACAAACTGGCTGATGAGGGGGGGAAGTTTCTGTTTCGTTTCCTGTCGCCTGACGGTGAGCTGTTGCAACAGCTTCTCGTGGGTCCTGCAACCGGCGTCCGATCCAGACAGCCATCTCGTAAACCTATCAACTTGTCAGCTTTGTTCTGTACTCATTGTTATTGTTGTTATCAGAGACTTATTGTTTTTATTTTATCTAGGTAAGAGCAGGGAGTGTGCCAAAAACAAACAAACCGTTAATTATCATATGGTTATGATAATTAATGTATTAGAAAGGCAGTTCATCACCATAGTGCCTGTTACCCCTGCGCCCACACTGGTAACACTTACGCATAAACCGTAACAAACAAGGGGCCACCCTTCCCCGTCAAAAACCAGAACCGCAAGAAATATCAAAAAAACAGTTCTGCCTGCTCATAACATATCCCCAACAACATAACTGATATTCACAAATTACAGATACGTTGAGGATACAACCATGACACAGCACGTTGAGCAAAGCCTGCAGGTCCATGTTCCAGCCGGCAGGGTCTGGGCAGTACTGGATGACTTCAGCAGCATCGAGCACTTCTCACCGACCGTTAAACACTCACCGGTTGAGGGCAGCAAACAATCCGGGCTGGGAGCCCAAAGGGTCTGTCAGTTTCATGATGGCACCAGCGCAGTAGAAGAGATTATTGATTACCGGGAAGGCGAAAGCCTCAAGGTAGAGCTGCGGGACCACCCCATGCCTTTCAAAAAGTTCTATGCATTTATGAAGGTCAAACCCGTCAACCAACAGACCAGCATTCTGACGATGGCAATGGAGTTTGATGTGAAGTTTGGCCCGCTGGGATGGCTGATGGCCAATATTCTGATGAAGCCAATGATGAGAAAGGTGCTGAAGAAGATCCTGACCGGACTGGCTTACCATTCAGCAACAGGAAAAAGTGTAGGCAAGGAGCTACCTGCCAAAGCAGAACTGAAAGCGATCTTTAACTGAGAGCTCACCTATGGACTATCCGGTATTCCTGATGATCGAAGCAACGCCTGATTTTGATAACCTTGATGCTTTGGTGAGCTATATGGAACAAGCTCATATCGTTTCAAAAGCACACGGCGTTGTTAAGGTCGCAACTTACGATGTAGAGCAGGCATTGGATGATGCTGCAGCACCATCGGTATTTTCTGTACTGTCATTCCCTCACCGTCAGGCCGTGGAAGCGTTATTCAATGACCCGGAATACCAAAAGCTGCTTCCGCTGCGGGATCAGGGGTTCAGAGATATTCGTTACTACATTTGCAGTGAAAAAATATAAGACGCAAGGTGCTTATCTAGACCTGCAGCTGCATTGAACAGGAATCGGGTTATGCAACGATTTTTTAAAAGTATAGATTTTGTCGAACAGCATTTATTTGAAAAAATTTCGGTGCATGAAATTGCTGCCGCATCTCATTATTCGACCTATCACTTCAGCCGTATTTTTAAAGCCCTGGTGGGCGATACGCCAAAAGAGTATCTACGAAAAAGGCGATTAACCGTCGCTGCCACCAAGCTTCTGAGTGACGATATTAATATTCTCGATCTGGCACTGGCCTGCCAGTTTGATTCACAGGAAGCGTTTACCCGTGCCTTCAAGGCCCAGTTTAATATGACGCCGGCACAGTATCGCAAGGCCAGGGATCCTTTTCGCCTGCTGTATAAGGATCAGTTCAGCCCTCATATGCTCAACTACCTGCAGAACGATATCAGCATGGAGCCGGAGATCTTTATCCGGCCAGCCACCAAACTGGTTGGTATTTCCCAACAATATGATGACAGTGATTTGAATCTACCCAGACTCTGGTCAGCATTCGGCCCTTATCGCGGCAAAATTCCGAACCAGGTCAGCCCGGAGTTCTTCGGTATTTATGAGCAGTATCAGGAGGAAGATGACAGAGTCACCTTCAGCTATATCTGCTCCGTTGCTGTGACTAATTTTGACGATGTACCCGAAGGCATGATTACCCGCGAACTACCCGAGCAAATGTACGCAAGGTTTACTCACCGGGGCGCTGTTGCGGATCTGGAAAAAACACTGAAATACATCTGGGGCAGCTGGCTACCGAAATCTCACTATGACTATGTCGAGAAGCCGGACTTTGAGCTGTACGGCAATAAATTCAATGTTGAAAACCCGAACAGCTCAGATAGTGAAATCTATCTTCATATTCCCGTCACTCCACGACCATTAAAGCGCTAGCAGGGGAATTCGCTATGTTAAAACGCGTATTGGTAACAGGCGCAAATGCTGGTCTTGGCAAAGAGTGCGCCAGACAGTTAGCCGATCAAAAAGGTATTGAAACCATCTACCTGGGCTGCCGCAATCAGCAAAAAGCCCTGCAGGCCAAAGCAGAACTTGAGCAGGTGACGGGTAAACAGATTTTTGAAATTCTGCTGATGGATGTCAGCGATACCGATTCTGTCCGTCAGGCCGTTTCACAACTGGAGCAACCTGTTGATGGTCTGGTAATGAATGCCGGAGGGTCCGGTGGCTATAACTTTAAACAACTGACCAAAGAGGGGGTGATCAATATCGCAGCCGTGAACCTGCTGGGGCACGTCGTATTAATCAATGAACTGATCAAGGCCAAAAGGCTTACTCAGGTTGCGGTTTATTCCGGCTCTGAAGGCAGCCGGGGCGTGAAAGAAATGGGCATGAAACGCCCGGAGCTCGCCAACTACTCCACCGAAGAATTTATCAGTATCTGTGATGGCTCATATTTCGAAAACGAAAATGATCCTATGGTCATTTACAACCATATCAAACTGATCGGCGCATTCTGGATATCAGCCCTTGCAAGACAACATCCGGAAATCAAATTTATCACCATGAGCCCGGGCCTGACTGCCGGAACCCAGGGTGCAGAGACCTTACCGGTATTACAAAAAACCTTTATGAAAACCATGATGTGGTTGATGGTGCTTTTTGGAAAAGCCCACCGGGCAGATTTTGGTGCCAGGCGTTACCTTGAAGGGCTTTACAATCAAGATTTAAAGAGTGGCATATTTTATGCCAGCAAGAAGGGATTAAGTGGTGAGATCGATGAGCAACGGTTGATTTTTCCTGCGTTGGATAATGAAGCGTTTCAGAATAATGCTCGGCAGGCATTGCATCATTTTATTGGTGTTTTACATAGAGGCTGAAGCAAAGCAGAACTCATACAAATTCTGCTTTTCTCAGTATCTTTTTGGCTAAATTAAGCACAAGCTTCGGTGGCCAAGATATCTACCAATGCCTTCAGTCTGTCGACAACCCACTAACGACGATGCTCATAGTTCCTGCCGATCAGGTGATCTTCAGCACACAACCATTCTCAGGAGGCAAGTAAAGCGGATACTCAGCTTATATTCATCCTTGCGGTACACTCTTGATAAAAAGTTCAATTACTTGCATATCCAATATTAATACAAGAAAACCAATCGCAAAGTAAATCCAAATACTATATTTCGCTAACCCTTTTGCAAGCCTAATGAAGAACAATGAGTATAAAGCAAAGATTAGCGAAGTAAATAAACCCAAAGGTAGCGTAGTTAATAAAAACTGTACTTTATGAACATATGGTTTTAATATGAAAATTAAACTCATCAACAATAAACCGACAGTAGCCACATTAGCATAATGTGATAAGATACAGTCTAACCATTTCTTTTCTGCATTCCTGTATTCGTTAGTATCAAATGCGCTCTCGATCTTTGATTCAAAATCAATATCTCTTGAAACCACAAAATAATTCACTAAAACCACCAATAAAACAGAAAATACAAAAGAATATAAAAAGTACTGGCCTTTGAAGTCCCAGTCGGCTGGATTAAATCTACTATCATTAGACAAAACAAATGCTATATAAATTATTGCTGCAAAAGCAAGAGTTAACATTAAAAGCCCAAAGGACACCAACCAGTTAGACTTAGATACATCTTGACTTTGGTCTTTCGTCATAATCGTTACAAACTCAACATTTTAATACATAAAATAAAATCAGCGACTAAAAAATATTAGCTTCTAAAATTTTTAAGCCATCAAAAATATGGATTTTTATTTAGCTGATTTTAAATGCCAATTATATTTAGCATTTTCATATAACTTTCTCTACTCTTCCATTTATTTAAACCCACCAAGTTAATGAATAATACTTGAAAAGATCCTTCCTCTAGAAAAATGAGTCCCAGAAAGAAGGAAGAACCACTTCAAAGACTACCTAAAACATGCCAGTCTTTTTTAGTGTTTTGATATCTTTTTATTTAAATTTAAAAAGAAAAATTCTGACATAAATAAAAGGATATCCATAACTCCTATCAGCCCTGCCTTTGATCTTGAAAAGACATAATTCACAGGATCAATTTAAATCATATAATGAAGGCATGAACCACATGAATCAAGGCTAACAAAAACATGAATACCCTTCAATCTAATAAAATTTAGTTCTCAATAATGTATGGGTAATACTTAGATATCGACCTCAACAATAAAATTGGAAATTTATTCTCAAAAGCAGAAAGGTATTTTCTTACAATTAATGAAATATCTGAATTAACCTCATTCAGAAGAATTCCTCCCCATCTATCTGGAGAGTAACGCATGATATTGCTAAACACATTGGTCAAAATAAAATGAATACTCATTTCAGGTAAGATGACAGGGAAAAATGGATTCTCAATGAACCAAAAGTTACCTCGTGCATCTACAGTTATAGATGCTTTTATTTTGTGTGAATCAACAGCTGGGACAGATACAACAAACTTACCATGCCTTTCTACAACACTAAAATTTGGGAACGCATTTTCAATTTCTTCACTAGGAATCTTAGTTTCACCGTCCCCTATTTGAAACTCCCAAGTATTTATACGGCGATCATTACCAAGGGTAATCTCAAGTGGATGTGTTCTACTCCGCTCCCCAGTGATTAGTTTATGATACTCCCTGATTTCTGGGATCATACTGAGCATGGTTCCCATACTGACGGTATGTTTATTTTTATAAAAGGCCAAAATTGAATCGGTATTATCTTGTATTACCTCAAAGTTTTTGTTTCTAATCAGTGTGGTGGGAAAAGATGTGAACAAATCACTAAAAGTACCATGAGGCATTTCCCCACCAAATTGAATCCTCATGTCATCTGGGAGGAAGTTAACGCCATGAGAACCTGGCAATCCCTCCAGATTATATCTAATTGGATTGTTCAGTATAATTGCAGCGTAAGAATATGCTGTTAGCGAATAAAAATAATTTAATGGCTTAACCATCAAAGATCCATTTTTACCTGAGAGAAACAATTCTCTCCCTTGACGCAGACAGTTTTTCAATCTTGCTGCATCATCTGCCTTGACTCCTGCATTCTTTGTTTTTCCTAAAGTTTTATTTCTTAACTTATATAGCTCTCGTATCTGAACAGTATTTTCAATATTTTCCATTAACTCCAAAAGAGATTTTTCAAAGTGCAAATCATCTATTGGTAACATTTCAAATGAATTTACAGATTTAATTCTTTCATCTATTTCTCTTGTCAGAATATGAAAATTTTTACATTTCAAGAAAGCTTCGTCCTTTGGATCAAGAACATTATACTCCTTCATATAGCAGACAAGGTTGTTTTTGTAATTCAGCTTTTCTTGTTTATTTAAAGCTTTCCAATCCTCAATTGCTGACTGGTGATTATCCAAAATCTCCTGATAGTCATAATCTGTTTCAAATGGTGGATTATTCTGAGAGCTCGAAACATCAACTTTATCAGCTAACAAACTTCCTAACATTTAGGTCCTATTCGATGTAATAAAAATATTAATTTAAGTGATATCTATTATTTAAAAGAAGACATCTACTTTATACTGTACAACTAAAATTTAGGCTACAAGACAATCCAACATTCGACGTATTTAGCCCCTTTTTTATACGACTTGAGGTTAAACAAATATTGTTTTTCTTATAGCGTATATTCTCATGATCAAACATATTAAAGCATTGAATGCTCTGAAATATAATCAAATATACTACAGTTTCATCAATCAGAAACTGAGCTTCCAGATATATATTTTTAAAGAGCAAGTTCCTAAAATGGATTTCTAGCCTAATATCCAGACCTCCCAAAAAGCCGAAAGAACAATCCATCTTCCGGCTTTTCTTCAAACCAACAACCTAATCACCACATCAAATCATCCGGAATCGGCGGATAATCATCATCTTCACCGGTGCTTTCTTCCGGCTTGTTGATCAGCACAAAGATATCCGGTTCACGCTCGATAATGCGCTCGGCGATATCCAGCTGCAGCAGGTAGTAGGTCTCTTCAAAGAACATCACTGCCAGCTTGCCGCGGGCCAGCTTGGTCTGCTCGTCTGCGGTTACATAGAGCTTCTTGATCTTCTTGTCGTGGACAAAGTTGTAGCCCACTTCACCTTTACCTACCGGCATCCGGTGCTGTTCAATCAGCTGGCGGATTTCAGCCTGAATGCCCTTTTGCTTGCGCTCGGCTTCCCGCTTCAGGTTCAGTTCACGGTCACGCTGTGCCTGTTCCTGCCGGGCTTTGGCCTGGGCCGCCCTGGCTTCAGGGGACAGATTACCGCCGCCCTTTTTCTTCTTTTTCTTTACGTGCTTCTGGGCATCCTGTGCCTGCTGCTTGTTCGCCAGGCCGGCTCCCATCAGCTGATCACGCAGAGATTTACTCATTGCTTCACCAAACCTTCATAAAATGGGGCTTATGATATGTCATGCATACGGAGGGCTCCAGCGGGTAGTAGCAGAAAACTGTGAGATATGTCTCACAAAACCAATAGGCATATCCCGCAGCGGAAGCTGGCTCAAAGGGATAGGTTATTAGTTACAGGGATGTGATCTGCACAAGGACGTGCACCCTTACCTGCCCCGGACAACAGAGCATAGACAGTTAGTATTTGTTTATTTGCTGCGCCTGTATCTGATTTATATCAAGGCACCCTCTTCTTATTGGACTTAAAGTTGCGGCCGATTTCCGCAGCCAGCACCGACCACAGGATCGGATCAAGCCATGCCACACACCAGACATATGACGGCCTACCTTCAAAGTTGCGGGCTCTATGTCGGCTCACTGACTCCGCAAGAAGTTGAAGCAACCTACTATCGCCACATTTACAAGGTAGAGCGGCGTCAGGATATTGTTGATGCGTCGGGTAATCCGAAGAAGACCATTAACTTCAGAAATACTGTGAATCACAAATAGTATTCCGCTTCAGGCATCTACATTCATTGCGCCTCATGTAATCGCCTTGCATGAGGCACTCTGAAATCTCATAGGCATAGCGCTGCTATTACTGCAGTCTCTCTTCTATTGCTGTTACCAGCCCCTGCTCCAGATCTGTTGTTTCCAGCCTTTGACCATTCAGAAACAGTGTCGGGGTATAAGTCAGCCCCAGCCGTTCGGCCTCGGCTTCTGATCGGCTGAGCTTTTCTTCCGGTCGTGCCGAGGCCATACACTGGTCAAACTGTTCCATATTGGTACCGATGGCCTCAGCCAGTTCGCGGGGTGATGCTTCTGTCAGTTCGGCCTGCTGTTCAAAGGCCAACTTATTAAATTGCCAGAACAGTTGCTGCTCATCGGCACAAACCCCGGCCAGTGCCACATTACGGGAAATACCGGAACGGTTAATGGGAAAGTCCATGTAGACCAGCCGGATCTTGTCGCCGTATTTATCCACCAGCTTGTCCACTGTGCGTGCCGCGACTCCGCAATGCGGGCATTGATAGTCAGCAAATTTCACCAGTGTCAGCACCGGGTCTTCGCTACCTTTTGCCGGAAAGCCGGCTACATCAATCAGGTTCAGCGGCGATACCGGGGGAGCCAGCTTGATCTGGTAGATGTGTTCGGTCTTCAGTTTTTCCAGCAACAGCTGTTCGGCTTCCTGACTGCGGCTTTTCATCAGGTATTGCTGGATGCGGGGCTTAACCGATTCATAAGGCGCCTGAATCTGCTCTTTATTCTGTTCATAGAACAGCTGCATCTCTTCTTCCGTCACTTCTGCCTGGGGCATGGCTTTGGCCAGTGCTTCCTGACGGTCAAGACCATGCTCGGCCATGATCTTTTCCAGATACATATCCCGCACGGCATGGCCGATAACTGTTTTCTTGTGCTCATAGGCCTGCTTCTCGATGCCAAACCAGGCTTCGGCATAGCCCGGCGGCAGGTCATGACGGGTCAGGTTTTTGCCATCAAACTCGAATAACGGTTGCTCTTCTGCCGGTTCCGCGGCATCCAGCACCGTATCAACAGCCATCGTTAACAACACACCAAGTCCAAAAGCGGCAAGGACAGAAAGCAGCAGTTTCTTCATCGCGGCAGGTATCCGGTAGTTATCATTGTTATCAGAAGGGACATTTCATGCTGAGAGATTCGGCAGTAAAGGTCAATCGCTCTGTAGCGCTAATCCATAACTGCGCACTATTCCGAGTATCCCTGAACCCGGCTTTGGCCTAAAATCCGCCATCATATTTTATAGGGAGCGTTGCTCACTGTTTAATTGAGAACGCTCCCTGGCCCATTTTGAACCAGAAGGATTCGAAGTCACCATGCCTTACGCTCGCGAGATCAAGAAAGGAAACATTGTTGAAATCAACAACAAGCTCTACATGGCCCGTACGGTAGAAGCCCAGAGCCCTTCTTCCCGCGGTGCTTCCACCCTGTACAAGATCCGTTTCAACCAGATTCCTGGCGGCCAGAAACTGGAAGGCAGCTACAAGGGTGATGACCAGTTCACCGATGTTGACCTGCAGCGCCGTCAGGCTTCCATGCTGTACCGCGAAGGCGACATGATCACCTTTATGGATCTGGAAGATTACAGCCAGTACATGCTCAATGTAGATGCACTGGAAGCCCAGATGCCTTACCTGCAGGACGGTATGGAAGGTCTGATGGCACTGCTGGTTGACGGCAACCCGGTTGCGATTGAACTGCCCCAGACTGTAGTCATGACCGTGATGGAAACCACGCCGGTTATCAAAGGTGCTTCTGCTGCCGCACGCACCAAGCCGGCACGCATGGCTTCCGGTCTGGAAGTCCAGGTTCCGGAATACCTGGCCGAAGGCGAACAGATCAAGATCAATACTGAAACCGGCAAGTTTATGTCCCGGGCTTAAACAGCCAGCGAACTATCTTCCTCCTCCTTTAAGTGGTGGGAGATAGTTCATCACTTTTAAATCCCTATTCGGTCAAGCACCTCGATAGCATAGGGATCTCCGGCTGAAGCAGATGCCTGCAACAGATTAATCCCGTAATCTATATCCTTCTCTACGCCTGTGCCCTTGAGATAAAGTACGCCGAGCAGTCCCATGGCTTCAGCATCACCCTCATCTGCAGCTCTGGTGTACCAGTCAACAGCTTTTTGAAGTGATGGTGTAACGCCGTAGCCTTTCTCATACATCATGCCCAGAATGACATAGCTGTCGCTTAAGTTTTGCTGTGCCGATCGCTGGAGCAGTGAAAAGGCTTTATCCATGGATTGAGGAACCCCTTCCCCATCTGCATACATCAGGCCCAGATTCAGTGCAGCGACAGGGTCATCCTGATCAACAGCCTGCTGATACCAGTAAACCGCCTGATCTTTGTTTCCATTCTGGTCGTAATGCATTCCGAGATCACGCTGGGCATCACTTAAGCCAAGCTCTGCACTCCTTTCGAGATAGTGGAACGCCTTCTTCTGTGCACCGCGTTCGAGATAAGTATGATAGAGATTGTAATGAGCCTCCGGATAATCCTGGGCAGCAGATTTCTGATACCACTCCATAGCCACTTTAGCGGACTGTGTAACCCCCAAACCTTCTTCACTCAACACACCCAGCGCAAACTGGGCTTCCGGATTACCGTTAAGTGCTGATTTGGTATACCAGAAATGCGCTTGTTCAGGAGACTTTTCCACGCCCTTACCCAGTAAATAAAAGTCAGCTATAAACTTTTGCGCATTTGAATGCCCCTGATTTGCCGCTTTTAAATACCATTCAGCAGCACGGGTTAATGAAAGCTCCGTTCCCTTGCCATATTCATACATCACTCCAAGACGGAACTGGGCCTCATCCAGTCCGGATTCAACGGCCTGCTGATAGAGCCTGAACGCCTTATCATGAGAGCGGGCAACACCGTCACCATATTCATACAGACTACCGAGCAGGTACATTGCTCCTTTATCATCCTGTGCGATAGCGCTATTCAATAACCGAATGGCCTTTGGATAAGACTGCCCGACACCATTACCATTGATATAAAGAGACGCCAGATTTGTCATAGCAACCGGATGATTCGAAAGATCCGGATGTTTAAAGTATTCCGCTGCCTTTTTAAACGACTGGGTTACTCCTCTTCCATCCATATAAAGCATGCCCAGATTATTTAAAGCATCAGCTTCTCCATTTGCAGCAGCCAATTGATACCACCTGATTGCCTGCTCATAGGACTGCTCGACACCAAGGCCGTCTTCATAAGACATGGCAAGATTAAACTGTGCGCCTCCATGTCCGTTTTCTGCCGCCAGCAGATACCATTTGGCAGACTCTTCATAGGATAACTCGACGCCAAGACCTTCATCATAGGCTATTGCCAACTGGTACTGCGCTTCAGTGTGGCCCTGTTCTGCCGCAGCCTTAAACCACTTGGCCGCCAGCTCGTCGGACTGCTCAACACCAATACCATTGGAATAATCAACACCCAATTGATACTGCTCTTCCGGATTGGTAATTTCAGCTTGCTGGCTACAGCCCACGATCAATAGAAGACAAAGAAAAAACAAAACAAGCCAGGCATTCTTATTAATGCTTTCTTTTTGCCGCCAGCCATTGGTCACATCAACAACACTTCCTGTATTCAACATCCATATCCTTTATATTGTTATTTTTAGATCCCGATAATAGCATACCAAAAGCCGATCAATACAAGGGATGTGATGATTTCCAGGCGCTGTTTTTTCACAGCAATTGAAATCAAACTACCTCAAAAATACAGCTTATATTTTCCTGAAAAAGCATTTACACACCATTCCATATACGACAGAATTTAACAAAACACTGACGGTGATTTTGTTTTATCGAATATGGAATATCACCTACCTGAAAAATCTGCTGATCCTCCGCAGCTAAAACAATCATTAAATCGGGGGAGCATTATAAAAATGGAGATAAGTAATGGAATGGTATTTAAAAGTCCTTAAGCAATATGCAGTATTCAGTGGCCGGGCCAGAAGAAAAGAATACTGGATGTTTATCCTGATTAACTTTCTGATCGCCCTCGCTATCGGTTTTGTTGAGGGACTTTTGGGCAGCCCTGGCGTTCTCAGTCTCGTATACAGCCTTGCGATTCTGATTCCCAGCATCGCGGTTACTGTTAGACGACTGCACGATACCGAACGCTCAGGTTGGTGGGTTTTGATCAGTTTCATCCCACTGATTGGCACAATTGTGTTGCTTATATTCCTGGTTATGGACAGCAAGGAAGGTGAGAACAAATACGGGGATTACCCCAAGCTGGCTCTCGCCTGACATAATGCCAGACAAACCGGGCATGTTTTTTACATGTCCGGCAGAATTGATAACAATGGATTAACAGGACCTTAACCCGACATTTACCCTCCGTCCGATACGATCAGTGCAAAATCCTCACACACTGCAACAAGAGAGTGCGCATGATCACCAGGTCCCCCAAAACAACAACCCTGTTACTCGCTGCCAGCATTGCTGCCGCTTCCTCATCCGCTTCTGCATTTGAACTCAGCGATGATCTGAATCTGAGCCTGGGTCTGGGTGCTGCCAGCTCCAGCTCAATTTATAAAGGTCAGGACTCTGAAACCACCGCGATTCCGGTAATCGAACTGGAATACAAGGGTTTCTATATCAGTGGTCTGGAAGCGGGCTACAACTTTATTGATAACGATAATTTCAATTTCTATGCGGCCATTGCCGGTGACACTCTGGATGGCAAGCGTGAAGACAGCAAGTTCCTGAAGGATATGAAGGATGTCGACAGCGGTGTAAACCTGAAGCTGGGCGGCGAACTTTACACTGAGTTCGGTATTCTGGGCGCCAGCGTGGCACAGGATGTCAGCAGCGAGCACAAGGGTACTGAAGTAGAGCTGGACTGGAGTGTGCCGTTCGACGTCGGTACCGTCAGCCTGATGCCGACTGTCTATGCAACCTGGATGAGTGACAAGCTGACCAACCACTACTTCGGTGTTGAGCAGAAATATGCCCGTACCGATCGCAAGGCTTATGACGCGGATGCCAGCTGGCGTTACGGTGTTAACCTGATGGCTCAGTACCCGCTGTCTGAACAGTGGACTCTGGCTGCATCTGTCGGCTCCGAGTGGTACAGCAAGGAAATCAAAGACAGCCCGATCGTAGACGATAACCGGGCAACTACAGGCTTTGTTGCTGTCAGCTACACCTTCTGATTGTGTTCCCCTGCTGGTACTGCCTGTAATTCTGGAGCGGGCAGTACCAGTTCTGCCCGAATCCCGTTACCCAGCGGTTGCAGTGTCAGATCCCAGTTCAAACGTTTGCAGATCTGATGCACCAGCATTAAACCCAAGCCAAAACTATCATCCGAATTTATTGAATCTTCCCCCAGATCACGGTTCTGAATCACCAGACGCTGGTTGCTTGCCTGCAGTAGCACATCACCTTCCTGGGTGTACTGAAAGGCATTGCGTAGCAGATTGGCCAGCACAATCCGCAACGGTGTTTCAGGTAACTGCTGTGCAGCTATGTCTTCCTCATAATCACGCTTTAACTCAATCTGCTTGTCCTGCAGTAGATAGAGCAGGTCTTCACTGATTTCATCCAGCAGACTGTCAATCCTGACCTCACGCAACATCGGAGCCGTAGCATTTTCCCGACTCAGCCACAGCAAGGTTTCAGTCAACTGCAGCATGCCATGGTTAGCTCGTCGCACCCTGTTGATCGGGCGCTCCAACACCGACGGCACAGGCATTCGCTCCAGCAGTTCCATATTGGCACGAATCACAGCAATTGGTGTTCTGAGTTCATGACTGGCATGACGCAAAAACTGATGCTCACGCTCAAGTAACGATGCAATGCGCTTGAAGGCTTCGATCAGCTGATCTGCAATCCCGTTGAGTTCCGCATAGTGAAAATC
Organism: Spongorhabdus nitratireducens; assembly: GCA_947387575.1. Classification (GTDB taxonomy): domain Bacteria; phylum Pseudomonadota; class Gammaproteobacteria; order Pseudomonadales; family Endozoicomonadaceae; genus CANDOC01. The sequence continues at coordinate 128,026 of CANDOC010000004.1, read as the reverse complement.
AGGATGGCTCTTCTCGATAGAATCCAGTGATAACCCATCGGCCCATACTGCCAACTGGCTGGTGTGGCGATTGACCCGGAAGTTATAGAACACGATAAGCAACAACATCAGTAGCAGGTACAGACCACCAAAAACAAACACCCGATAATAAAGAGTATCAAGCCTCCGTTGCTCCTCATGGGTCAGTAAGCTGGGTTCCAGATCAGAAATGGCATACAGTTTTTTACCATCGGGCAGTATATGCAGGTAAGCCGTAAAAAAGTGATACCCCTTCCAGTCTTCCCAGTCCTCGGGTTCTTCACCGATGTTATTTTCATCCCAGTCAACATCAAGCAGTTCCCCGGGTTCAAGCTCGGAAAAGGGAATTGCCTTTTGCAACAGGGCCGGAGCCGTTGCCGGGTCATCCAGAAAGAATTTCAGGGTCTGGCTGTAGGGAAGCGGTGTGTTCGGATCCTTCTGATAATTCTGGTCAAACCTGCGCACTTCCATCAGCAGGATAAATTCGGCGGCATTTTCCAGTCCACGCTCAAAGTAGGTCATCAACAACTGGGTAAAAACTGCTGCCGTCGCCAGAGACAGCACCGCAATGTAAATTGCCAGCTCCCGTCGCATGGTACGGGGCCTTGAACAAAACTTCATAATCGAGCCCTGTAAACTGATTCGGGGAGTGTGCACAACTAAACATGTGGCCACTCCCCGATTTTTCCCCGGCTACTTGAGTAGCCATCTCACCTTTTCAGTCACTGCCTGAGTATCTTTCCTGAGTACACTTTATTTTCTAAGTACAAAGCCCTGCCCCGAAACGGTATGAATAAGAGGGTATTCGAAAGGTTTATCCACCTGGCGGCGCAGGTTATACAGATGCACTTTCAAACTGTTGGTATCCGGTGCCATATCAGGCCACAACGCCTGCTCCAGCTGGGTCCGGGTCACAACACCCGGGCTTGCCCGCATCAAGGTTTCCAGCAGCGTCCAGCCGCTGGGCGTCAGCTTTAGGTTGTGCCCGGCGCGCGTCGCTGTACGGGAATCCAGCTCCAGCTCCAGATCGTCCACACTCAACTTGCGTGCCTGGCTGCTGCGGCGCCGGGTCTGGGCCAGCACCCGCATCAACAGCTCTTCCATGGCAAACGGTTTGACCAGATAGTCATCCGAACCGGCCCGAAAGCCGGCAATTTTATCATCCAGGGTATCCCGTGCGGTCAGCATCAATACCGGAGTATCTACACCGGCCTGCCGTAACCGATTGCACATTTCCAGCCCATCCATCCGCGGCAGCATCAGATCCAGCAGAATAATGTCATAGTCGTTTTCGGTTGCCAGTGTCAGTCCGGCCTGTCCATTGTAGGCATGGTCAACCGCAATATTTTCCAGTGACAGGTAGTCTGCAACAGAGGCTGCCAGATCGCGATCATCTTCAACCAGCAACGACTGTATCGGTAAACTGCTCATTAACTCTTGTCCGCAGTAGCAGGTGAAAGGGTGACAGGTGTATGGGTGGCAGGCGAATGCTTTACTGCATTGCGCTTTCGCAACCAGCGGGCCAGGTTCAGATCATCACTGATCATCACCAGTACCGGAATCAGTACCAGGGTAATCATGGTGGCAAACAGAATGCCGTATCCCATCGCCACCGCAGCTGGAATCAGGAACTGGGCATTTTCGGAAGTTTCCCAGATCAGTGGCACCAGTCCGACATAAGTGGTTACAGAGGTCAGAATAATCGCCCGCATTCGACTGCATCCGGATTCTACCAATGCCAGCCAGACCGGTTTTCCGGTTTCCCGCAGCTCATTGTAACGACTGATCAGCAGCAGACTGTCGTTCACAACAACACCCGACAGGGCAAGAATACCGAAGATCGACAACACGCTCAGCGGAATACCATGCAGCCAGTGTCCCAACAGGGCACCGATAATACCAAAAGGTATCGCCATCATAATCAGTACCGGCTGCACATAGGACTTGAGCGGAATCGCCAGCAGTGCATAGATCGCCACCAGCGCTACCAGAAATGCACCTTTCAGCGAGTTGGTAGTTTCCTGCTGTTCCTGCGCCTCACCGCCCAGGTGAATGGAAAGATCGGTATAGTCCCGCTTCAGCTGATCAAATAGCTGGGTATCCATTGCCGCCAGAATTTCAGACGACGATACAATGGTTTTATCCAGGTCCGCGGTGATAATCGCTACCCGGCTGCGATCGATACGTTCAATCTCGGTGGCCACATAACGGGCACTGATATCAGCCACGGTAGACAGTGGCACTACACGACCATCTGCAGTACGGATTCGGGCCCGGTTCAGATCATCAATTGAACGACGCTGCTCATCCGGATAACGAACCTTGACCTTGACCTCATCACGTCCTCGCTGGATTCGCTGCACTTCATAGCCCTGATAGGCATACCGGATCTGCTCGGCCAGCATCGACATGGTCAGGCCCATTGCCTCGCCTTCCGGTTTCAGCACCAGATCAATCTGGCTCTGTCCGGCTTTCATACTGTTCTGGATACCCGATACGCCACGATACTGTGCCAATGCCTGTCTGACTCTGGCACTGGCCAGTTTAAGGGTTTCCGGATTCTGCGAGCGCAGCTCGATACTGATATCAGCCGCTCCGGCCCAGGAAGTAATAAACTCCAGCTTTCTGACACCTTCAAGACCGCCAATCCCCTGCTGCCACATATCAGCCATATCCTGGGTGCTGAAAGGCCGCTCGGTTCGTGGCGACAGTCCGGCAATCAGGGTTGCGCTGGACTTGTCTGTCAGCACCATAATCTGGGGCACGGGTTCGGAAGCCAGCTTGTATTTGGCTTGCAGCTGCTGGTTCATAGCCTGAGCAACCTGCTCGACTTCAATGGCTTGGCGCTGAATCAGGCCATATCCCGCCTGGTCTTCAAACGTCATCTCAACCTGAATAAAGTCACTGGGCACATCCGGAAAGAAAGACGATCTGACTTTGCCGGATAACAGTAATCCCATCACCAGAATAAACAGGGTCACTGCCAGCAGTAGTACTGCATAGCGATATCTCAGGGCCAGATGCAAAAAGGGACGATAAATCTTTCGGGTAAAGTAGCCCAGACCAGCACTTACCTGACCCTGCAACCAGCGCCAACCATTAACTATCGGGTTAGAAGAAGGCCCGGTGGTCATTTTCAGATGCGCCAGGTGTGCCGGCAGAATCAGTTTCGATTCAACCAGAGAAAACATCAGACAGAAAGCTGCAGCATAGGCAAAGAAGCTGAAGATTTTACCCAGTTCTCCTTCCACCAGCACCAGCGACATAAAGGCGACAACAGTAGTCAACACCCCGAACACCGTCGGTAGTGTTACCCGCTGGGCACCGCGAATAGTGGAATGCAGGGTTGCTCCCCGTTGCTCCCGCTCGGTATAGACACTTTCACCAACCACTACAGCATCATCGACCACAATACCCAGTGCGATAATAAAGCCAAATGTAGTCAGCTCGTTGATGGTCATATCAAACAGCATCGGGTTCATCAGCAGCAGTGCACCGGCAAAAATAACCGGCAGGCCACAGCCCACCCAGAAAGCTACCCGCACATTCAGAAACAGTGCCAGCATCAGCATGACCAGCAGAATACCGGTCAGACTGTTTTTCAGCAGCAACCCCAGTCGATTGGTGATATAGGTACTGCGATCATTCCATACTTCCAGCTGCAGATTATCCGGCATGTGACTCATATAGCGTGCAGTTTCCAGCTGCACCTGCTCGGATATCTCCATGATATCGGAGCTGCCATACATTTTAATATCCAGCATAATCGCCGGCTTGCCGTTAAAGCGCGAGATCACTGCTGACTGTTCATAGCCATCTTTTACCGTAGCCACATCACCCAGTGTCAGGCGCTGGCCGTCTGCTGTTTCGCGTAGCAGAATTTGCTCGAACTCCCGGCTTCGATAACGCTGACGGTCGGCCTTGATCGTCAGGGTTCCGTCTTTATCAAACAGTTCGCCACCAGCTTCAATCAGAGAGGATGCTCCAACCCGACGGGCAACATCGGCCAGACTAAGACCGAGCGCCTGCAGTTTGTATTCATCAACCTGCACCGTAATTTCAGGCGTCTGCCGGCCACGGGTATCAACCCTTTCGATGGCCGAATTCTGCAGTAACTGTTCCCGCAGCTGGCGGGCACTTTGCTGCAGTACATCCTGCGCCACATCACCATACAGATGAATCGATACCGCATCCTCCAGATATACTTCCCGGCTGATAACCGGCTTTTCTGCCCGTGCTGGGAGAGTGGCAATACCATCAACCTGGTTTTTAACATCCCGGTAGAGTACATCCAGGTCATAGCCACTGGTGCGCTCAATGGTGACTGTGCTGCCGCTACCTTCCGAGGTACTGCTGATTTTCTTGATGCCCTGCACACCCTGCAGCGCTTCCTCGATTTTCAGCGTGACCCCTTCCTCAGTCGAAGCCGCCGAACCACTATCGTAATCGACGGTAACGGTAATATTGTTGGGTGGCAGTGGCGGAAAACTTTCGGTGCGCAGCTTCATGGCCGTCAGTCCGCCCGCTACCAGAATCATCACCATCAGTAGATTGGCAGCAACCGGGTTGCGGGCAAACCAGGCAACCCAGCCCTGTTTGGTAAGCTCGTTCATTCTGCCGCATCCTCAATACGTGCACTGACTTTCATATTCGGCAGATAACTGGCCATCGGTTTGCGCACAACCTGAATACGGGACGGTAAATCCCCCTGCTTGATATAAATCCGGCCATCATGGCTGAACAGTGGCGCTGTTGAATGCCGTTGCAAGGTATCCCCTTTCACCCACCAGATATAACCATCAGCGGTCAGTGCTGAAGCAGGCAGGGCATACAGATCATCAATTTCGGCACCACCGATTTCAACGCTGACAAAGCTACCGAACAGCAGCGGGTGTTGTTGTTTCAGTGGCTCATTAACGGTTACCACTAATGTCCGCAGGCGCGTGGTCTTGTCGATGATTGCAGCAAGGCGACTGATGCTTCCCTGCCACTGATACAGACCACCATCCCGGCTGAACAGCTGAACCTTCATGCCTTCCGGCGCCATGGGCAGCTGGCGCCACTGCTCTGCTGAAAGAGCCAGAGAAACTTCAGCCTGCTCACTGGACTGTAATGTCGCAACCGCCCCTCCCTGCTGCAGATAACTGCCCTTGCCTGCACTGCGCTTTAATACCACTGCTGTAAAAGGTGCCTTGATCACTGTTTGTTCAAGATTACGACGTGCTTCAGCAACGGCTGCTTTGGCTGCCTGATAACTGGCCTTAGCCACTTTGATCTGAGGCTTGCGCAATACCAGTGCATCGGGTTTACCAGCCAGACCTGAACGTTCCCACTCCAGCTCAACCTGATGTTTCTGGTTTCGCTCTTCCTGCAGTTTCAAGGCTGCATCCGCCAGTGACTTTTCCGCATTGGCCAGAGCTGCTTTATAAGTAGTCGGATCCACCCGCACCAGCTCGGCTCCCGCTGCAACCTGACCCCCATTCACAAAGGCCGGATTGCGCCAGATAATCTGCCCCTGCACCTGACTGCTGAGCGTCACTTCTTCAACAGCACTGATCTCACCGAAGGACTGAATAACACCTTGGGCAGCGCCTGCAGCAACAGGAATAACAGTGACACTTGGTAATTTAACGGCTTCAGGCTGCTGCTCGGGTTGAGGCTGATTTTCAATGGCATAACTGTTGTAGAGCATGGCAGCCGGAATGGTTACCAGTGCCAGCAAGGTAAACAGCAGAACCTGCTTTGTTTTGTTCTGTTTCATCGTCGTTAAACTCCCATGCCCAGGGCCAGCCCCAGAGTAATACGGTTTTTCAGTCGGGACTGGCGGGTCTGTAACAATTGAATCCGGGCATCAAACGCTGTCTGTCGTGCGTTCAGTAAATCAAGAATATCGCTGAGGCCTTCACGGTAACGGGACTGGTAATAGGTCAGGCTCTGTTCGGAATGCTTCAATGCCTGTTTCAGATGCTGTTGTTGCTGCGCCAGTGATGATTCCTGCCCCAGCGCCGCCTCAACTTCATTGAGGGCACTCAGCAATGTTTGCTGATAGGCCAGATAGCTACGTTCGGCTTTCAGTTCTGCAATTTCGGCATCAGCTTTCAGACGACCACCGTCGAACAGAGGCGCAGTCATTCTGCCCAGCAGACTCCATGCGGCAGAGCCTGATAACAGATCATTCAGATGGGGACGGCTCTGACTGAGGCTGGCGGTAAGAGAAAATCCTGGCAGCAACTGTTTGCGTGATACTGCTGCCCGGGCATCAGCCGCAACGATCTTCTGGTAGGCCGACTGCATATCCGGCCGACGGGCCAGCACTGTGGCCGGAATATCAACCGGTGGATTGGCAATATCAGGGATCTGTTGTATTTCAGGTAGTACCGGAACACTGCTCTGCCCCAGTAACAGTGCCAGCTGGCGATAGGCATCCAGCTGCTGTTGCTTTCTGGCAACCAGACTGGAACGAATCCGTGCTGTTGCAGCACGGGCCGTTTCCAGATCATTCAGATTACCCAGACCGCGGCGATAGCGTTCGAGAATAACGGTTTCGGAGCCTTCCAGGCTGTCTATCCACTGTTGTTCAGTGTGGATCATCTGCTGCCGCAGGCTAATGTCAATCCACTGCTGTATAACCCGGGCGACCAGTGAGTTTCTGGCGGCCTGATAATCCTGTTGCTGCACCCGAACATCAGCTTCGGCTGCGCGGCTGGCATCCGCCAGACGACCCCAGACATCCAGTTCCCAACTTAAATCGAGTGATAGTTCATGGCTGTTGCTGATGGTCTGGTTCTTGTTGCGGCGAGCACTGTAATTCAGATCCAGTTTGGGTTTACGGGCTGCATCGGACTGGAGCAGCAGTAACTGTTGTTCCTGCAGCCGCAGGGCGGTCTGGCGCAAGTCATAGTTAGCTTCCAGTGCCTGTTTTACCAGCTGCTGTAACTGAGGTTCATTAATAAGCTGGAGTAACTCTGTTCCCAGTTCAGAGCCTGATTCTATATCAGCATTTGCGACAAGCTTTTCTGACTGCCAGTCAACAGGCACCACAACCTCGGGCGGCTGTTGGGCAAACTCGGTTTGAGACAAACTGCTGCAGGCACTGAGGGCCACAACCAGTATCGAAAGACAGACCGTACGGGTACTGCGGGCGTAAGGGCAACTGGCAACCATTCACCGATTCCGTAACTAAGGGATTATTTGCAAACCTTTATACGGGGTGAAAGGTAAAGGGGAGGTAAAGGTAAAATGAGAATGAGTACGAGAAACGTTTTCCGTGTTCCCGTACCCTGTCAGACATGCTGATCAGCTGTGTTCGTTACCGATACGACTGGCTACCGCACTTTTCTGATTCTTGTATTTGGCATCCGGTCGTTTACTGTAGGGACGTTCTGCCGAACCGCTCATGGTTTCAAAGTTGATCGCACCAATGGTCATGCCAGGGCGCAGTGCCAGCGGCAGTTTACCGCCATTAAAGAACTCCAGTACGATCTGGCCGCTCCAGCCTGGATCAATCCGGTGAGCGGTAACATGCACCATCAAACCCAGCCGCGCCAGTGAAGAACGACCATCAAGCCAGCCCACGATATCATCTGGCAACGAGACCGACTCATAGGTGACTGCCAGCGCCAGTTCACCCGGATGGAGGAAAAATGCTTCACTTTCATCCAGCACGATTTCCTTGCTCATCACCGAGTTCAGGGTTTCCTGAATCGATTCACGGGAACCACTGAGGTCCACATAGGGCGCCGCATGGTCATTGAATACCCGAAAGCTATTGCCCAGAGTCAAATCGACACTGACTCCGGAAATAGACGCCGCATCCGGGCGGGGTTCGATCCGGATTCTGCCATTGTCTAGGCAGGCCTCAATATCACGATCACACAGTCGCATCGCAGCAGTCCATTAAACGTACGGCTGCCATCGCAGCACATATATTGATGGGAAGTCAGTTACCGGGATTATAAGAGAATAACGGCCACAGCCACCAGCCCGATCACCGGCCTATCTTGCTGCAGTGATGATCGCCTTGCGAAGGGTGGTGACTCTTTGCCCGCGGTCGGCCCGATACAGGGTAGTCTTCATGCAGCAGCCGCATCAGACAGAACATCCCCAGAATCAGCACCAGCATAAACGGAAAGGCAGCAATAATTGCCATAGTCTGCAGCAGGCAGAGACCATTTTCACTCTCCAGCATTAACACGAGGGCCAGTGCCGCAGGCAGTACTGACCAAACAATTTTCATGGTAATCGAGGGCCGGGGCTGTCCATTGGACGACAGCACCCCCAACACATAAGTCGCACCATTGGCCGAAGTAATAAAAAAGGTAAACAGCACAACAATAACCAGTCCCGATATAAAACTACCCAGCGGGTAACCATCCAGCACCACAAACAATGCCGTTGGTAACGAACTGATTGCCTCTCCGGCCGTTTCAGGTCCAGCGCTGATTCCCATCGTTCCAAATACTGCAAACCACAGAAACGAGCCCAGCGAAGGTGCCATTAATGCACCGAATACAAACTCCCGTACCGTCCGTCCCCTGGAAACTCTGGCAATAAACGGTGCACAGAAAGGTGCCCACGCCATCCACCAGGCCATATAAAACACGGTCCAGTGGACATACCAGGGGTTACCACTGATGGCCAGACTGTCGGCAAACCAGTGCTGAATATAGTTGCCAAGGGTGCTGGTAAAGGTATTCAGAATCTCGACACTGGGACCCACTACAAAACTGATTATCAAAATGGCCACGGCGATAATCAGATTCAGACTGCACAGATACTTGATGCCGCGCTGCATTCCGGTAACCGTGCAGATAACCACCAGCAGCGTAATAACTGCCACCATCAGAATTTTAACCAGCGGTGTATCCGGCATTCCGAAAACAAACGACATACCGCTGTTGATTTGCTGCACCCCAAGCCCGAGTGATGTCGCAATACCACCGGCTGTTGCGAACAGCGCCACAACATTAATCAGTCGTCCAAGATTACTGCGAGAACTTGCTGCAGGTATAAACGGCAATAGTAGATTACTGATCAGCCCGTTCTGCCTGCGACAATACATCAGATAAGCCAGTGGCAACCCCAGCACGGCATAGATTGCCCAGGGTTGCAGGCCCCAGTGCAGAAAGGATTTGCGCATGGCAAAAGCAGCCGCTTCAGGACTGCCACCGGCCAGCGGTTCAATCGGATTAAGCCAGTGATGCAACGGCTCGGCTGCCCCCCAGAACACCAGCCCGATACCCATTCCGGCAGAAAACAGCATGGCGAACCAGGTGACGGAACTGTATTCCGGTGGCTCGTCGCCCAGCCGAATATCGCCATAACGACTCAGTCCGAGCCCCAGACAAAAAATCACAAACGTAAAAGCAGCGCCATTGTAGAGCCAGCCAAAACTCCGGGTCAGAAAACCCATGGTTTTATTACCTGCAGCTCCAAGCTGTTCGGGAAATATCATCCCGGCCAGCACAATACCCAGTATCAGAGTCAGCCCTGTTAGAAAGACAAAGCGGCCCCTCTCACCGTCAGATGGCATAACTTATCCTGCTTGTTTGTTTGATGATCCAGAGTGCATAGGGAGCGCTCCCTAGCATAGCGATGCAGTGATAAGTCTATGCAGCAAGTCCGGCTGCTGCCGGTTATCTCGAATTACGGGCTAAACGTGAAGGTGGTGGTGAAGGAAAAGGCATAAAGAAAAGAAGCCGGCAGTCAGGCTGCCGGCTTTGAAAAGATCAGTCGTCAGAGATCTGGATCTGAGGTGCAGCCTGAGTAGACTGACCTTCCAGTGCATTGACCATATTGCGGGCAATCTCACGGTAGAAACCGGCAATCTCGCTGTCGGCATCATTGGCCACGGTCGGGCGACCACCATCGGCCTGCTCGCGGATACTCATTGCCAGCGGCAGTGATCCCAGCAGTTCAACACCATAGCTGTCAGCAATACGACTACCGCCACCTTCACCAAACAGGTGCTCGGTATGGCCGCAATTGCTGCAGGTATGCACGGCCATATTTTCCACTACACCCAAAACAGGAATGGAAACCTTGCGGAACATTTCGATACCTTTTTTAGCATCGAGCAGTGCCAGATCCTGTGGGGTGGTCACAATCACTGCGCCGCTGACAGAGGCTTTCTGCGCCAGAGTCAGCTGAATATCACCGGTGCCCGGCGGCATATCCACCACCAGATAATCCAGATTATCCCACTTGGTCTGGGTCAGCAGCTGCTGCAATGCACCGCCCGCCATCGGCCCGCGCCATACCATCGGGGTATCGTCGGTGGTCAGGAACGCCATCGACATCACCTGCAGGCCATGAGCCTGAACCGGAACAAAGAACTTGCCGTCTTCCACTTCCGGCCGGGTGCCTTCGGCAATCCCCAGCATCAGTCCCATACTCGGACCATAGATATCCGCATCCAGTACCCCGACCCGGGAACCATCTGCTGCCAGCGCCAGTGCCAGATTGGCTGCGGTGGTGGATTTACCCACGCCGCCCTTGCCTGAGGCTACGGCGATAATATGACGCACTCCGGCTATTTCCATGTACTGCTCCTGCTCGCCCGATACTTACCGGGCGGTATGACTTGTTTGAATAAGTTGGAGGTAAAGTTAATAACGTTACAACTGCTTGCGCAGTTTCAGGAATTCTTTCCGCCCGCCCTTGGGATCAATACCCTGAGCCTTCATTTGTTCCTGTTGTTGCTGGTCGGCCTGTTGCCAGGCTGCTTCAGCGGTATGGGCCTGTGGGCTGTCGAGCCGGCTCTGCATTTCTGCCAGCAGATCTTCTCCGGCCAGAACGCGTTCACAGAAACCGCTGTAATAACGTTCAAACAGCGGAAAAGCGATTCTTTGCTCTTCTCCCCTCAGTGTCATCCAGCCGGTTTCCCGTGCTGCCAGATAAACCGCCACATGTGACCAGTGATATTCCATAGTCTGGGGCTCGGCATTACAGGCTTCCTGATATGCCTGTAACGGGTCTTTCAGGCCGGACTGCTCATAGTAGCGCATTCGGCTGATTTCCCGGATCTCGGCAATACTGGGCAGAAACTTCTTCTGCTTCAGCACCCGCTCGGCAGCAAACTTGACGTCTTTCGGCTCAATATCCTTCAGCCCTTCAGACCAGATACTACGTGCCCTTTCCCGGTCTTCATCAGTAGGATAAGCACGGTGAAACTGGCTCGGCAGGGCATCGCGCAGGATCGTAAACAAATAATTTACCGCGGCACGAGTTTCCGGCGAGGGGCCCTGACGTGGCTTGCGCTCACGCGTCGTCTTCGAACCGGAACTGGAATTTGTCGCCCCAGCTTGTGTCTGTGAGTTCCTCGGTTGTTGCAGCTTTTGGCGCTGCTGCGCGACCAGCTTGCTCGCTTCCTTCACTTTGCTGCCGCCTCCATTGATAGATCACATGATTTTTAAACTTGGACTGCCAGGTGCTCTGGAGTTCACCTTTTTCCTGCCAGTAAAAGATAAATTCCGGCACCTGGGCCATGGCAAACTCTTCCGGAATCTCACAGCTTTCGGTTAACAGTCTCAGTACTGCCGGGCTGGGCTGGAAATCATCAGTCATCGGCGTCGGTGCCGGACCCGCCTGCTGGCGACGGCGACTTTCCCGCTCGTAACAGATTTTGACATGGTTGATAAACCGTGACTGCCAGGTGTTGCACACATCACCACGCTCGGCCCAGTACTGAATAAAGTCCGGCAGATGCTGCATGGCAAAGTCGGGGTGGATGGCACAGTAATTATACAGGTGTTCCAGGGTTTCCCGGCTCGGGCGGAAAGCGCCAGTCATGGGTTCGGTCGGTGCCTGCATCAGCGCCTTGCGGAACTGGTTCTGTACCCACTGAAAGAATCGGTGATCCCAGTTGCGATGGGTATCGCCGCGGCCATTCCAGTACAGAACAAATTCACTCAGCTGGGCTTCAATATATTCCACCGGAATATTCAGCATGGTCAGTCGCCGTACAGTTTCTTCTGTCGGGACATAGTCAGCGGGCAAGGCTTCCGGAACTGCCGAACGGGTTCTGACCGAAGAGACTATTTGCGGGATCTGCTGTGGTGATGGTTGTAACGATGACTGATCCGGTACTGCGCCATTTTGTTGCAGAAATACCGGTTCCCCCGCATTGATACGGCGATTGATGGCGTGATGTGTCTTTAAATCTTTATCCGACATGGGGAACTTTATCCGTCATGGGCTTACTATCGGAACCTCACAGGCAGGACAGAGACAACAGATGCATCCTGCACGATCGTCGTGTATTCATTATCCGGCAGGCTCTCGCGATACCATTAACTGCTGATGCAGCTGATATCACCTACATACTAAGTATATGCAGAGCCGGGAGAGAAAAGTAAATGGTGCCGGCTATTCTACAACGATCCGGCAGAGGGGTGAAAACAGATTTATACCCCAGGTTCTGTTGACATAAGTTTGCAGCACTCAGTGGCCCGTAAAGTGGTCATACGCAAGGCGGGCTTGTGCTGGGCATAGTGGTTCTATGTCCGCATAAGCCCAACGCAGTCGGATGGCCACTTTACGGGCCACCCGAAGGGCCAAAGCGAGCGTTCCCGTGGACGGCGTTGCAACAACTTGAAAGACATTTGTATTCCGGCGTTGTTGCGTCTTGCCACGAAAACGCTCGCTTTGGCTGAGTGCAGCAAATTTATGTCAACAGAACCTAATGACGAGTCGCCATTACCGTCAAAATAATGACACTTTCGGCACTTATTTCTGCCAAACCTGATCGCTGACCGCAAACTATGGGGATTCCATAGTGGTCAAGCCTTCTATAATCGATATAATTTCCGGTTTGACCGCATCACCGGCCGTAACCTTTCGACGGATTTCCTTATAAATGGTTGATCAACGCAAGATTCTTGTCACCAGCGCCCTGCCCTATGCCAACGGGCCTCTGCATATGGGCCACCTGGTGGAATACATCCAGACCGATATCTGGTCCCGCTTCCAGAAGCTGCGCGGCCACACCTGTACCTACGTGTGTGCAGATGATGCCCACGGCACCGCCATCAGCCTGCATGCCGAGAAGCAGGGCATGACGCCGGAAGAATCCGTTGCCCTGATTAACAAGGAGCGGATTCGTGACTTCGGTGACTTCCATATCACTTTTGATAACTACCACTCCACCCACTCCGAAGAGAACCGGGAGCTGTCCCAGGCCATCTACAAGGCACTGCGCGACAAGGGCCATATTGCCACCCGCAGCATCACCCAGGCCTTTGACCCGGAAAAGCAGATGTTCCTGGCCGACCGTTACATCAAGGGCACCTGCCCCAAGTGTGGCGCTGAAGACCAGTACGGTGATAATTGCGAAGTGTGCAGTGCCACCTACTCCCCGACCGATCTGAAAAACCCGCGCTCTGCTATCTCCGGCGCGACTCCGGTTGAGAAAGAGTCCGAGCACTACTTCTTCAAGCTGACCGACTTTGAAGAGTTTCTGCGTGACTGGACCCGCAGCGGCACCATTCGTGAAGAAACCGCCAACAAACTGGCCGAATGGCTGGATACCGGTCTGCAGGACTGGGATATCTCCCGCGACGCACCTTACTTCGGTTTCGAAATTCCGGATGCACCGGGCAAGTACTTCTACGTTTGGCTGGACGCCCCAATTGGCTACATGGCTGCGTTCAAGAACCTGTGTGACCGTCGTGACGACCTGAACTTCGACGAGTACTGGAAAGCTGACAGCGACTGTGAAGTGCACCACTTTATCGGTAAAGATATCGTGAACTTCCACTGCCTGTTCTGGCCGGCCATGCTGACCGGCGCCAACTACCGCACCCCGACCAGCGTCAGCGTTCACGGTTACCTGACCGTTAACGGCGAGAAGATGTCCAAGTCCCGTGGCACCTTTATTACTGCCCGTACCTACCTGGATCATCTGGATCCGGAATACCTGCGTTATTACTACGCTGCCAAGCTGTCCAGCCGGGTTGATGACCTGGACCTGAACACCGAAGACTTTATCCAGCGGGTTAACTCCGATCTGGTCGGCAAGGTTGTTAACATTGGCAGTCGTTGCGCCGGCTTTATCAAGAAACGGTTTGACAGCAAGCTGTCGTCCAACAACATGATTCCGGAACTGACGGCCACCTTCCAGGCCGCCGGTGACACCATTGCCGAATACTACGAAAACCGTGAGTTCGGCAAGGCTATGCGTGAGATCATGGCGCTGGCTGACAAGGCCAATGCCTGGATTGATGAAGTGAAGCCATGGGTTGTTGCCAAGGAAGAAGGCAAGGACCAGGAACTGCACGATATCTGCAGCGCCGGTATCAACCTGTTCCGTCTGCTGATGGTTTACCTCAAGCCGGTACTGCCGGCGATGGCAGAAAAAGCTGAAGCCTTCCTCAAGGTTGAACCGCTGACCTGGGCCGACAACCAGTCCCTGCTGACCAACCACGAAGTCAACAAGTTCAAGCCGCTGATGACCCGGGTTGAAGCCGACAAGGTTGCTGCCATGATCGAAGCCAGCAAACAGGTACTGGAAGCCATGAAACAGCAACAACCCGCCGAAGAAAGCTGGCTGACCAAAGAGCCGATTGCCGACGAAATCACCTTTGATGACTTCGCCAAGGTCGATCTGCGGATTGCCAAAATCGCCAATGCCGAACACGTTGAAGGTGCTGCCAAGCTGCTGCGCCTGACGCTGGATATCGGTGGCGGCCAGACCCGCAATGTCTTTGCTGGCATCAAGTCTGCCTATGCACCGGAAGCCCTGATCGGTAAACATACGGTCATGGTCGCCAACCTCAAGCCGCGCAAGATGAAATTCGGCATGAGCGAAGGCATGGTACTGGCTGCCGGACCGGGCGGTGAAGACCTGTGGATTCTGGAACCTCATGACGGCGCTGAGCCGGGTATGCGGGTGATGTAATTCACATCCTGAAAATACAGCCCGGTATTATCCGGGCTGTATTTTTTATGCTGCTTCAAAACCCCAAAACTATTTCTCTCCTGTTGCTGCAAGCCGTGCCTTGATCTGATGGACTGCACAGGCCGCATGACCATAGCAACTATATTGCAAACGCTCTCCGGTTAATGAGCCCGCAATAAAAAGATTCCTCTCTTCTTGCGAATCGACAACAAATAACTCCATTGTTTCGGGGCAAAAAGACTTCAAATCAGTCAGTGGGTGCCCATTAAGCGTGAGCCATGACATATCGGGTTCACTGCCAATCAGGATGGCAATATGATCAAAATGCTGAGTTAACGTAGCGGAACCTGATTCAGCCTGAATAGTGGCAACCTGTTCTTTTATTTCTGTCAGCTTCCAGCCTTTATGTCGCACATAATTGTATGTGCTGGTCGCTTCACCGAAAACTGCGTGGGATACTTTCGCCTGCTTCGGATACTCGTGCTCTGATTTGGTTATAGTTTTCAGAATCTCAGATGATGATGCAGTTGCCCCGTTATGCTTTTCAGAAATTACATGGGTGACATGCAATTTCTGCTTCCATGCTTCAGCGATAATTTCTGCCGCAGACATTCCTCGCCCGGTAACCAGAACTCTTGAAAAGGGAGGCAGCTTGCTTAAAGCTTTTCGGGCTGAAGTAGCGGAGTGCGATACACAGGTATGATTTTCCCCCGGTATATTGAGCCGCTTCTCAAATTGATTACCGCAAGCAAGTACAAGGAAACGGGTTCTGATTGAATAGGTAGTACCATCATCCTCTTTAATCTCGAGGTGCCACATATTCTTTAAATAACAGGCTTTGGTTATAGTGTGTCCGAAACGTAGTCGTTGTTGGGGCAACCGACTTTTACTGTAATGTTCATAGTATTTACACAAGTCTGCTGCAGTTATTTTTTTACGGCCGAGTGGACCATCACCAAGGCACTCTGCGCTTACATGATCTGCTATCGGAAAGTCCGGTAATCCCATCCATTGAAAAGGGCTGACAGTACACTGTTCTGCACTGTATTTATTCCAGCTTCCACCCGGTTGACTGCTACTAACCAGCATCCAGTCAATATCAGATTTTGTTTCATTCCAGTCAAGGCAGTTAACCGGATCACCGGTCAGCGTAAAAAGGAAAGAGGCGAAGTACTTGGCAGCTTTGGTTTCACCCCGCGCTTCAACCCCGTCGGATAAAGGCAACTTTATGATTGGAGATTGATGTCCGAGATGATGATGCAGGGAATTGTCACATTCAGTTTGGTTGTGAATAAACTCGAGACCATCCAGCAGTCGGGCTGTCAGCAAACCTATCGGTCCACCACCCACTACGACAACATCATAACTTTTTGCGCCAGCCACAACAGAAATAACCGCCATAACCAATCCTGCCATGAAAGCTTGCATCATTTATCCAACCTGCCCGGATGATTTGCAGTTCAAATGACTGGCAATCTGTAAGTTAAGCAGGCATCCAGAGATCAAGCCAAGTGCCGGATCCGCTCCTTTGTGTTACATTGCGCCCAAACCAATAACAATAAAGTTGGAACCATGACGTATCGTGTATATGGCGATCTCCAGTCTGGCAATTGTTATAAAGTGAAATTGCTGCTGGAGCACCTAGGGCTGGATTATGAGTGGATGCCAGTTGATATTCTGGCAGGTGATACTCAAACAGCTGAATTTCTACAGATGAACCCTGCCGGCAAAATCCCCCTGCTGGAACTTCCTGACGGTACTTACCTGTCTGAATCCAATGCAATTCTGTACTACCTGGCCGAAGGCTCACCCTGGTTGCCGGAAGATCGGCTGCAGCGCGCAACCGTATTACAGTGGATGTTCTTCGAACAATACAGCCATGAGCCCTGTATTGCCGTGGCCCGCTTTATTGAGAAGTATCTTGGCCTGCCGGATGAACGACGGGAAGAGTACGTTAGTAAACAGCAGGGTGGTTACAAAGCGCTGCAGGTAATGGAACAGCAGTTGGAAAAAACCTCGTTTATTTCCGGCAATACCATGACCATCGCCGATATTGCTTTGTACGCCTATACCCATGTAGCCCATGAAGGCGGGTTTGACCTGAGCGGTTACCCACTGGTTTGCGCGTGGCTAAACCGTATCGCCGAACGGCCCGGACATATTACAATCGGCTAGTTTGCTGATTTAAGAGCCTGTTCACAATCTTGTCGTGGGCTGCAAATTCCGATAAAAAACTCAGGTGCTCCGCTTTTCCTTGTTACATAGCACCACTATGCGCCTCGAAAAATCGAAGCACCTGAGTTTTTTCTCAATATTTTCGCTATCCACGAAAGATCATGAACAGACTCTAAGCGGATAGCTATCCAAAGCAGTTTATCTCTGAAAAAGCTGTCCCGCAGAAAAAGGATATTCAAAGAGCTATATGTCTGAGTTGTTATTTCTGGCAGGCCCTTCCGCCTACCGTCGAATCAAGCAGGAGGGGCTGTCGCCGACAGATATCAGTGCCGTATTCGGGGCTTCCGGAGCGGCCAAGTGGCTGGCTATTCATGGTCTGGATAAAGCCATCTTTCAACACTGGTTGACCGACCTGGAACAGCCGGTGCATTTGTTTGGCACCTCGATCGGCGCCTGGAAACTGGCTGCAGCGGCTACCAATAATCCCGGCGAAGCCATGGATCAGCTGGCACAGGCTTATATCGAACAGACTTACGGCCCCAAATCCACCCGGCATGATGTCGCCAGACAGTGCACCCGGATTCTGGAAGCTTTTCTGCCCCAGCACCGGCGGCAGGAAATTCTGGCCAATCCATCACTTCGTTTTCACTGCGGCACCGTACGCAGTAAAGGACTGTTGTCGCTGGATTTGTCACCCACGCTGATGCTGGCAATGGCCAAAGCCGCGGTAAAAAATATCGGTGGCCGTCAGGCACTGCATAATGTAATGGATCGGGTTATCTTTCACGATCCCCGCAGTCGTTGCCCGCTGGATGTGCAGGATGGTTACCGCACCCGACAGGTTCCGCTCGGGATGGAAAATCTATCCCAAGCGTTGACCGCTTCCGGCTCGATTCCCTACGTTCTGCCCGGGGTCAGAAATATCAAATCAGCACCTCGCGGTACTTACCGGGATGGCGGCGTGCTGGATTATCACCCGATTCCGGGTAATTTCTGGCGTCAGGATGACAGCAAGATTATTCTATATCCGCACTTTTACTCTCACCTGGTACCGGGCTGGTTCGACAAGTTTTTCAAATCCCGCAAGGCCACCCCGAAGCAGCTGGATAATGTGTTACTGGTATCACCTTCACCGGCCTTTGTTAACCGAATGCCGGAAAGGCGGATTCCGGACCGGAAAGACTTCGACCGTTTCCAGGGCGATGATGCTACCCGAATGCGCAACTGGAACAAGGTCATTCAGAATGGCCACCAGCTGGGTGATGCGTTTCTTGAAGCCTGCACCAGCGGCAGGATAAAAACCATGGTAAGACCCATTCGCTGAAATTAATAACGCCGGTTCTAAGCTGGTGTCTGATTCTTCCCTTTCAAAGCTGTAACAGGACAAACTGATGTACTCCGGCATGCTGTTGATCTTTCTGCCTCTGATCATTGGTTACCTTATTGTTCTCAAGAACACATCATTGATTCATCGCATTAATGCCGCACTGGGCAAACTGGTGTTTATTATTCTGGCATTGATGGGAATGAGTCTGGCCGGGCTGGATAATCTGGGGGAAAACCTGTCACAGATTATGCTCTACACCCTGACCTTTTTTGGCTGTATCACCCTGCTGAATCTGGCCACCGTACCGATTCTGGACAAGCTGATGCCGATCACCACCCACACCGATCATAAAAAGATCCCGGTATTCGAGATGATGCTGGAATCACTCAAACTGGTAGGTGCCGTTGTTGCCGGCTTTATTGTGGGTTACCTGCTGGGCACTCCGGCCAAGCTGGTCGATAAGATCTCCGAGTTTATGCTGCTGGTTTTACTGCTATTGATCGGTATTCAGTTACGTAACAGCGGTATGCAACTGAAACAGATTCTGCTGAATAAACAGGGCATGTGTATTGCCGGCCTGATCGTTATCAGTTCACTGCCGGGCGGCATGATAGCGGCCTGGATTCTGGATTTACCGATTAACCAGGGGCTGGCCATGGCTTCCGGTTTTGGCTGGTATTCGCTGGCAGGCATTTTGATGGGCGATGCGCTGGGGCCGGTATTTGGTGGTACTGCGTTTCTGAATGATATGCTGCGGGAACTGGCGGCGGTTATTCTGATTCCGCTTATTATACGACGTTACCCCTGCACCGCCGTGGGATATGGTGGTGCGACCGCACTGGACTTTACCCTTCCAGTGATACAGAACAGTGGTGGTATTCACTGTGTACCGCTGGCCATTGTCAGTGGTTTTATACTCAGTTTTCTGGTGCCAGTGCTGATGTTGTTCTTTCTTTCTCTGTAAAAGGAGGCAGAGAGAACGCTACAGATGTCCAGAAACTGCTAAAGTCTTTTCAGTCACAGTAATAGTGGTCTGCCTCCGGACCCTGTTACTGATGCATACATTTATGTGGAAACCCGGTAGCAGAGCGGCCTCGAAAAGCGGTTTTCATTGTCGCGGGTCACAAAAGTTCTTTCCGCAGGGCGCAGTTTATACCTTAGTATTAATTGCTTTTCATGCGTCAGCAAAGACTTAAGGAGCACTCCATGTCTGATGTTTTTCACCTTGGACTGGTAAAAGCTGATCTTCAGGGAGCAGAACTGGCAATCGTACCGGGCGCACCGGAACGCGTTGAGCGTATTGCCAAGCTGATGGATCGTGCAGAATTCCTGTGCAGCCAGCGTGAGTACACGATCTGGCGCGCCTACATCGGTGACAAGGCGGTTATCGTCTGCTCTACCGGTATCGGTGGTCCGTCCACTTCTATCGCCGTTGAAGAACTGGCCCAGCTGGGTATTCGTACCTTCCTGCGTGTCGGTACCACCGGTGCCATCCAGAACGACATCAACGTTGGCAGTGTCATCGTTACCACCGGTTCCGTGCGTCTGGACGGTGCCAGCCAGCACTTCGCGCCGCTGGAATACCCGGCTGTAGCTGACTTCAACTGCACCCAGGCACTGGTTTCTGCAGTACAGCAGCGTGGTGTTGAATACCGCACCGGTATCACCGCTTCTTCCGATACCTTCTACCCGGGTCAGGAACGTTATGACACCCTGCGTGGTCACGTCATTCGCAAGTACCAGGGATCCATGGAAGAGTGGCAGCAACTGGGCGTGCTGAACTACGAGATGGAATCCGCCACCCTGCTGACCATGTGTGCGGCACTGGGTCTCAAATCTGGCTGTGTTGCCGGCGTTATCGTCAACCGCACCCAGCAGGAAATCCCCAACGAAGAGCTGATGGCCAACACTGAATCCCACGCCATTAATATTGTGGTGGATGCTGCCAAAATCTTGTTGTCCTGATAGATGTGCAGTCCCGGTCATTATCTGAGCCGGGACTGCACATACTATAAACATCCAGCACCTTGCCACCAGTAAAGATCACCGCCCCAAAATTTTTGGCAGAGCCTGATCAGATGTTGCTTTTTAATTCATTTCAAGAGGGACGAAAAAAGATAGTTCACTCCTTCTGGATGCTAGTTTTAATAAATAGTCATCACTAAATAAAAGAGCCAATAACAAAATAAATATGCTGACTATAATCATAGTTACCCATCAAACAATAAATTATCTTTATTGTGGACAGACATGTTTTGTATCAATTTCAAATGAAAACTACTCGGTGCCGTTTGTGTATTTTATTTTCGATTAGTGTTTTATTTTCATTACATGCGGCAGCACAAAAAAAATATCTTTTGGCTTCAAACCATGAAATTTTCGTTTTAATGGTTGATGAACCGTGCATAACAAAACCACCTAATGAAGATACCCTCTCTCATTTCCCTTCAACAGGTCATTTTCCTAATTGTGTTAAGGAGAATCTGGCCCTATTTGAACATCGCATATTCGATTCAACTGGTCGAACTCACTGTTATAAAGTGCTTGGTCAGTATCTATCAACTCATGTTGATACATTCGCTGTAATGAGCATTGATCAACATTTAGTAAATATCATTAATATTGAAACGTATATTCAGACCAGCCTGAGCAAAATATCATCTTACCCGGCTTCATGCAGAATATCAGATTTGATGTCCCTGCAGGAATTGGAAAAACCCTATTATATCTGGCTTCCTTCTTTTCCCGTGTGTAAGGTCTGCGTAAATGATCGAGAGATGCACATTCCACCTTTTTTCAAACTGGGAAAAATGATTGCCGTCAAAAAAGGTGTTTATAGACTATCGCTGGAAATGTCGGAAATACAAAGCAGTGAAAGCAGCCAGGGGGCATATCAACCAACACTCTCCATGACAGCCACTGTAGATGCTCGGGGATGCTTTTTGGAAGGCGTTGCATTTGAAAACGAGAAGGAACTGTTTTGTGTATCTACTTATAATACGGACGAGAGCACCATTCATTATACTGGAGCTCAGCCCTGTACGAGGGGCCCCGCGCTGATCAGTTTTTACTCTGAACCTGCTCTAGAACCTTTAATGGACATATCGTTTAGAAAATACCACTACCTGATTACCATAAATGCAGAAGGCATACCCACACATGCTTTACGCAGTGAAAATTTCGAAAGAAGTCTCGGAATTTTGGTACCAACAGATGAAAGCAAAGTAATAAAGAAGGTTACAGAAAAGCTTGACGGTTAAGCATGTTTACAAATCTGATTTATCTGCATATCAATATGTTCAGAATTACTGTGGTCTCATTTCGTCTGCTTTGTTTTACCGTTTTTCTATTTTTTTTCTCCGAAGTCAATGCACAAATTCTTAACCTGCCTGTTCCGCAGCTGAAATCAAAAGCCTGGATTATTGTCGATGATTCCACTGGCAGAACCCTGGCCAGCTTTAATCCGAACCTTAGATTACCACCTGCCAGCCTAACCAAAATAATGACCAGCTATATTGTGGGCGACAAAATACGTCTCGGTGAAGTTCACCCGAAACATCCAGTGAAGGTCAGCCAGAGAGCCTGGGCCAAAAAGTGGCCGGGCAGTGCCAAAATGTTTCTTGAACCGGAGCAGAAAGTCTCTCTGGAACAGGTCAATCAGGGCATGATTACCGTCTCTGGAAACGATGCTGCAACTGCCATCGCAGAACATATATCCGGCAGCTGTGCTGACTTTGTCAAACTGATGAATGGGTATGCCGTACAACTGGGCATGACTGACACTCACTATGTCAACCCTCACGGACTGGATGATCCTGCCCAATACACAACAGCACGGGATCTGGCACTGCTCTGCAGTAAATTGATTCACGATTTACCTGACCAGTACAAGCATCACAGTCAAAGGCATTTCAGCTGGAACAATATATCCCAGTTAACCCGCAACAGTTTGCTATGGGATAAGGAACTCAAGGTGGATGGTATAAAAACCGGCTATACCAATGGTGCTGGCTACAGTCTGGCATCCTCGGCAATAAAGGACGGTAGAAGACTGATCGCCATTGTTCTGGGCACAGAAAGTGCGGCGGATCGGATCAATGAGAGTCGCAAGTTGTTAAGATGGGGGTATCAGAGCAGCAAGAGCATCCCTGTAACAGTGGCTGATACTGTAACTGCGTCTGCTGAAAAACCAGACGATCATGAGCACTGATTCGGTATTTCCGTAAGGAAAAAAGGTAGCTTCTTTCTGAAGCTACTTTAAACTCTCACTCCTGTTGACTCACCATTTTTTCATTTTCCCCAACGCTTAACCTCTCTGTTTTTCTATTGTGTTCAAAACTCTTTCGATTTTTTGAGACGTTAAGCTGTTTATTACGAGGAATCGTCATGTCTGATGCAATCCAGCAGCCGTGCCCGAAGTGCGAATCTCCCTATGGTTATACCGACGGCCAGACCTGGACCTGCCCTGAGTGTTTCCATGAATGGACACTGGAAGAAATCGCCGAGGAAGAAGCTGCTAACGGCTTTTTTGATGTTAATGGCAATGAACTCAAAGACGGTGACGCGGTTACTGTAATCAAGGATCTGAAAGCCGGTGGCAGCACGATCAAATCCGGCACCAAGGTAAAGAAAATTCGTCTGCTGGATGACCCGGTCAACGGCCACGATATTTCATGCAAAATTGACGGTCATGGCCAGGTTTATCTGAAGTGCTCAGTCGTTAAAAAAGCCTGATACCAATACAACTGACAGAGCTTCCGAGTGATGCTCTGTCAGTACTCCCCGTCCTTTAAAGCCAGACTACAGCAGCAACTGAGGTCCCATCACCGGCTGTCTTGATCAAAAGCTGAGCAAAAAATAAATTATTGGGCGTATGCCGGACCCGGCTCATCAAAACAGGGCATGCCACAATTTCACAAGCCTGCAGCAGGCGATATAATAACGTTCCCCACGACAGGGGCTTATTCAGACTTGGAGCACCGCACACCTAAGTATATAACCAAATATACTTACGAATACTATCTAGTGCGGTTGTCAGGAATATATAGCTGCTGAATAATACCCGTCTCAAATTCCAGCGCCCTGATTTGTGAATTTGAGCGGGGCAAATGACCCTCTTTAACATGTTTTCTCGATACACACGGTAGCCATGGCAGACCCAATCACCCAGCTGGTGCTGATTCTTGTCAGTACCATTCTGGTCAACAATTTCGTACTGGTTCAGTTTCTTGGTCTTTGTCCCTTTATGGGGGTCTCGGGAAAACTGGAAACGGCGATGGGCATGTCGCTGGCCACAACGTTTGTACTGACGCTGGCATCAGTCTGCAGCTACATCACCTTTGAATATATTCTGCAGCCGCTGGGGCTGGAATTTCTCAAGACCCTGACCTTTATTCTGGTTATCGCCGTGGTGGTGCAGTTCACCGAGATGGTGGTGCACAAGACCAGCCCCATTCTCTATAAGGTACTGGGTGTCTTCCTGCCGCTGATTACCAGTAACTGTGCGGTGCTGGGTGTAGCCCTGCTCAACAGTAACCGGATGGACAGCACCCTGCTGGATTCCGCCCTGTACGGTTTCGGTGCTGCTGTGGGTTTCTCGCTGGTACTGGTACTGTTCGCTGCCATGCGCGAGCGTATTGCCGCTGCCGATGTCCCGCTCCCCTTCCGTGGCGGAGCCATTGCCATGGTGACAGCGGCGCTGATGTCACTGGCCTTTATGGGCTTTACCGGCCTGATCAAGTTGTAGGAGGCCAGGACCAAGAATGGAAATCGTCCTTTACGCTGTTGGTGCGCTACTGCTGCTGGCGCTGGTGTGCGGAGCCATTCTCGGCTTCGCCAGTGAACGCTTCAAGGTTGAAGGTGATCCCATTGTGGATCAGATCAACGCCCTGCTGCCCCAGACCCAGTGTGGTCAGTGTGGCCATCCAGGCTGTCGCCCCTATGCCGAATCCATCGCCAATGGCGAAGCCATTAACCGCTGCCCACCGGGTGGACAGGCAACCATCAATGCCCTGGCCGACCTGCTGGATGTCGAAGCAGTGCCGCTGGATGACGAGCACGGCGAAGAGAAGCCACCGATGGTGGCCTATATCCGCGAAGATGAATGCATCGGTTGCACCAAGTGTATCCAGGCCTGTCCGGTGGATGCCATTCTCGGTGCTGCCAAGCAGATGCATACCGTTATTGTTTCCGAATGCACCGGCTGTGACCTGTGCGTAGAACCCTGCCCCGTTGACTGTATCGATATGGTGCCGCTGGAAGTAACAACCCGAAACTGGAAATGGGACAAGCCGTTGGCACCCGATATGATTATCGCTACTGACCGCGGAGGGCAGACTGCATGAGCCGCCAGATCCATGCCTTCCCCGGTGGTGTGCATCCGCCCGAAAACAAGGACCAGTCCAGTCATAATCCGATAGCGCTGCCGCCACTGCCGGCGGAGCTGACCCTGCCGCTGAACCAGCACAGTGGTGCTCCGGCCAAACCGGTCGTCAGTGTCGGTGACAAGGTATTGAAAGGTCAGCTGCTGGCCAAAGCCAATGGTTTTGTCAGCGCCCCGGTTCATGCCCCGACTTCTGGCACCATAACTGCTATTGAAGTCTGTCCGGTACCGCATCCGTCCGGACTAGAAGAGCCGTGTATTATTCTGCAGTCCGACGGTGAAGACCGCTGGGCTGAACTGGAACCGGTTACTGACTACACCGCTGCCGCCAAAGATCTGCTGCTGCAGAAAATTCATGATGCCGGTGTCGTTGGTCTTGGCGGTGCAGGGTTCCCTGCTGCCGTTAAAATGGCTTCACGCACCGAAGACAAGATTCATACCGTTGTCGTTAACGGTGCCGAGTGTGAGCCCTATATTACCGCTGACGACCGGTTGATGCGGGAACGTGCCGATAAAATTGTCGGCGGTATATTGATTCTGCGTCACTTGCTCAATCCCAAGGAAATCATTATCGGGATTGAGGACAACAAGCCGGAAGCGGTTGATGCCATGCGCGCGGCCTGCAAGGGAAAAAATATTGAAGTCGCGGTGGTACCCACAAGATACCCGTCCGGTGACGCTCAACGACTGATCTATCTGCTGACCGGCAAGGAAGTACCGAACGATGCCCGCTCGGTGGATATCGGTATTCTGTGTTACAACGTCGGCACCCTGGCGGCAGTGCATGATGCTATTGTCGAAGGCAAGCCGCTGATTTCTCGGATTACCACCCTGACCGGTGAAGCCCTGAAACAGCCACAGAATGTCGAGGCACTGATCGGTACTCCGGCAGATCACCTGCTTGAATTTTCCGGTCTGAAGAAACGTAAACTGCACAGTCTGGTACTGGGTGGCCCGATGATGGGTCATACCCTTGAACGTACCGATATGCCGGTACTGAAAACCACCAACTGTCTGATTGCTGCCACCTGGGAAGAATTTCCTCCGGCACCGACACCACAGGAATGTATTCGCTGCGGTCTCTGCTCCGAAGCCTGCCCGGTATCCCTGTTGCCACAGCAGCTGTACTGGCACTCCAAGGCTGAAAACCATGATCAGCTGAATCATCACAACCTGTTCGACTGTATCGAATGTGGCGCCTGCGCTTATGTCTGCCCCAGTGCAATTCCACTGGTGCAATACTACCGCGCCTCCAAAGGTGAAATACGACAGCTACAGGCCAAACAGCAGAAAGCGGAATACTCCAAGAAACGATTTGAAGATCGTCAGGCCCGACTGGAAGCTGAAAAAGCAGCCCGTGAAGCCAAGCGTAAAGCCAATGCCGAACGTGCAGCCCAACTGAAAAAGGAAAAGGCTGCTGCGGCTGCCAATCCGGCCGCCGCCAAACCGGAAGATTCAGCCAAGGCAGATGAAGTCAAAGCCGCACTGGCAAGAGCGACTGCCCGCAAAGCAACCGAGGGCAAAGCTGGCCGGCCACAGCTTTCTGCCAAGCAGAAAGAGCTCAAGATTCAGCTGTCGATGGTAAAAGCCCAACTGAAAAAATCCGAGCGCGCACTGGCTGATGCCAAGGGCAGTGAAGAAACCAATGCACAACTTCAGACGAATATCGACAAGCTGAAGGCACAGGTTGCAACGCTGGAGAAAGAGTTTGAGCAGGCCGCTCAGGCTCCGGTTGCAGCAGCACCTGAACAGCCAGCTAAAAAAGCCAAACCGGTTCTGAATGAGCAACAGAAAAAGCTCAAGATCGAATCCGCCATGGCCCGCGCTGCTGTTAAGAAAGCCCAGCGAGCACTGGATGAAGCGGGCAAAAGCGCAGCCAATATCGATGAGTTGAAACAGACTCTGCAGCAGGCTCAGACCAAAGCTGATGAGCTGGAAGCTGCAATGAAGGCCGCCGCTGATGCGCCAGCACCTGAACCGGCAGCAGATAAACCGGTGAAGAAACCCAAGCCGGCACTGAGTGATGCGCAGAAGAAACTCAAGATTGAAGCGGCTATGGCTCGTGCCGCCGTGAAGAAAGCTCAGCGTGCGCTGGATGAAGCCGGTGATACTCCGGAGCTGAAACAAGCGCTGCAACAGGCCCAGGAGAAAGCCGCTGAAGTTGAAGCTGCAATGCAAGCTGCAGCAGAAGCGCCAGAACCAGCACCGGCGGAAGAAAAGCCGGCCCGTAAAGCCAAACCGGTTCTGAGCGACGCCCAGAAAAAGCTCAAGATCGAAGCAGCGATGGCGCGTGCCGCAGTGAAGAAAGCACAGCGTGCGCTGGATGAAGCTGGAGATGATCCAGAGTTGAAACAAGCGCTGCAACAGGCCCAGGCCAAAGCTGCAGAACTTGAAGCAGCCATGCAGGCCGCAGCAGAAGCCCCGGCACCGGAACCTGAGCCTACACCTGCACCGGCAGCAGAAAAGCCGGCCCGCAAAGCCAAACCGGTACTGAGTGACGAACAGAAGAAGCTCAAGATCGAGGCGGCCATGGCCCGTGCTGCGGTTAAAAAAGCCCAGCGGGCACTGGATGACGCCGGTGAAGATGCAGCCAATATTGACGAGCTGAAGCAGACTCTGCAGCAGGCCCAGGCCGCTGCAGACGCAGCCGCCGAAGCACTGGACAAGGCATCAGCCTGAGGCGGTTCAAGGTAATAGATTTATGGCACTGATACGACAAACATCACCCCATACCCGTGGTGCAGAAACGACCTCCCGCGTAATGCAGCTGGTTATGCTGGCCGCCCTGCCCGGGCTGCTGGTGACCACTGCCATGTTCGGCTGGGGCACCTTCATCAATCTGATCTGGATTTCACTGATTGCCGTCGGCAGTGAAGCACTGGTTGCCCGTCTAAGAAAGCGGCCGGTTGCCTTCTATCTGCGGGATTACAGTGCGCTGGTCACAGCGGTGTTGCTGGCACTGGCATTGCCGCCACTGGCACCCTGGTGGCTGACGCTGATCGGTACCGCCTTTGCCATTATTGTGGCCAAGCACCTGTATGGCGGACTGGGGCAGAACCCGTTTAACCCGGCCATGGTCGGCTATGTCCTGCTGTTGATTTCCTTCCCGGCCGATATGGTCAACTGGTTACCTGCCGCAGGCACACCGGGTTATGAAACCCTGAGCTTCGGTCAGTCACTGCAAGCTATCTTCCCGTTCCTCGGTGGTAATCTGGATTATGATGCCATCACCATGGCAACCGCGCTGGATGTTGTTCGGGAAAACAGCAGCCTGACCTGGTCTGAACTGCAGGCGACTAATGCCGCACTGGGCGGCACCTTTGCCGGTAAAGGTTGGGAGTGGGTCAATATTGCCTATCTCGCCGGCGGTCTGTTCCTGCTGTATCGCAAGGTATTTACCTGGCACGCACCTGTCGGCATGCTCGGCGCTCTGATTGTGATGTCACTGGTGTTCAAGAACGGCAGTGGTTCCGATACCCATGGCACCGTACTGTTTCATCTGCTGAGTGGCGCCACCATGCTGGGTGCGTTCTTTATTGTCACTGATCCGGTTTCCGGTGCTACCAGTAACCGTGGACGCCTGATCTTCGGTGCCGGTGTCGGTATTCTGGTTTATGTGATTCGCGCCTGGGGCGGATATCCTGATGCTGTCGCCTTTGCCGTGCTGCTGATGAACATGGCAGCGCCTACGATTGATTACTACACCCAGCCACGAACTTATGGCCACAAAAAGCCACGCAAGGGTCTGGCCAAACCGGAGGACCGTTGATGGAACCGCGTCCTGAAACCGAAACAAACACATCAGCCAAAGGGTTGATGCTGCGGGCAGCCAGTGCCAGTAGCCTGACACTGGGGCTGTTTGCAGCCCTGACAGTGGGCCTGATCACCCTGACCTGGGTCTTTACCAAGGCCCGGATTGATGACCAGATTCGTCAGGCAGAGATCCGTGCACTGGAAGAAATTCTGCCACGCGCTGATATTGATGGCTCGGCACTGTACGACAACGACCTGCTGAAGACCCGAATCAGCATTCCGGTTAACAAACAGCTGGGATCACGCACAACCGCTGAAGGTTACGCTGCATTTAAAGGTGATACGCCTGTCGCGGTTATTCTTCCTGTAGTAGCACCGAAAGGATACAGCGGTGCGATTCATATGCTGGTTGGTATCAAGGCCGATGGCACCCTGTCCGGTGTCCGGGTAACCAATCACAAGGAAACCCCGGGGCTGGGTGATGCGATCGAGATCATCAAGTCGAACTGGATTACCGTATTCAGTGGCAAGTCTCTGGACAACCCGCAGCAAAAAGGCTGGGGCGTACGCAAGGATGGCGGTGAGTTTGACCAGTTTACCGGCGCCACCATTACCCCGAGAGCAGTTGTACTGGCGGTGCACAACAGCCTGCAGTACTTTGAACAGAACCGGGACCAGCTGTTCCAGCAGGGTCTCAAGCAACTGAAACAAACCAGGGGAGATGCTCATGGCCAGCCCGACGCCTGAAGCCCGTGAAATTACCCTGAATGGCCTTTGGAACAATAACCCTGCACTGGTTCAGCTACTGGGCCTGTGTCCGCTGCTGGGTGTTTCCAACAGTGTGGTCAATGCGCTGGGTCTGGGACTGGCAACCATTCTGGTACTGGCCGGCTCCAACCTGGTGGTATCACTGATCCGCCATCAGGTAAACGATGCGATTCGTCTGCCGGTGTTTGTAATGGTGATTGCGGCACTGACCACTTGTGTTGAGCTTCTGATGCAGGCCTTCACTTACGAGCTGTACCAGATTCTCGGTATCTTTATTCCGCTGATCGTAACCAACTGCTCCATTCTCGGCCGTGCCGATGCCTTTGCTTCCAAGCATCCGCCCGGCGCAGCTGTACTGGATGGTTTAATGATGGGTGCCGGCTTTGCACTGGTACTGGTTGTACTGGGCGCCCTGCGCGAATCCATTGGTCAGGGCACGCTGTTTGCCAATATGCATCTGCTGTTCGGACCGGTAGCCAAAAGTTGGTCAGTGGTTCTGGTTCAGGATTACAAACAGTTCCTGTTTGCCATTTTGCCGCCCGGCGCATTTTTCTTTATGGGTCTGTTGATCGCAGTGAAGAATATCGTCGATAACCGTATCAGCGAGGCTAAAAAAGCCACTCAGGACAAGCCCTCTACCGGCAGCAAGCGGGTTCGGGTAACCGGCACCGTCTCCTGATTTACCACACTCCTGATCAATAATTGTGCAGAAATAAACCTCACTATCTGCATGATTATTGATCCAGGACGAAAGATGCCTATCCCTATCTTTTTCAAACCCGCGTATCATTCCACACTCACTTTCATAGACGGCCTCAAGCGAACATTTCTGTCAGAACCGGCATAAAAAACTGTTCGCCATAAATACAAGACTCTGGAGTGATACTATATGAGTGCTGAGATCATCAGCGGCACAGCTATGCGGGCGGAAATTCTTGACGAACTCAAGCAAGAAGTTGCGGCCATGCAGGAAAAGCATGGTAAGACACCCGGTCTGGTTACCATCCTTGTCGGCGAAAACCCCGCTTCTGTCAGTTATGTCACCCTGAAGGTAAAAACGGCGTTGGGCCTTGGTTTCCACGAGATACAGGATAACCAGCCGGAAAGTATTTCCGAACAAGCCCTGCTGGAACTTATCGAAAAGTACAACCAGGACGACGATATCCACGGCATTCTGGTTCAACTCCCCCTCCCCGACCATATCGACGAAAAGAAAGTTCTGAACGCAATCTCCCCTGACAAAGATGTTGACGGTTTCCACCCGGTCAATCTCGGACGGATGGTGATTGGCGGTGATGAGATCCGTTACCTGCCCTGTACCCCGGCCGGTATTCAGGAAATGATTACCCGTTCCGGCACTGAAACTGCCGGTGCTGAAGTGGTTGTTGTCGGCCGCTCCAATATCGTAGGCAAGCCGATTGCGGTAATGATGGGTCAGAAAGGGCCAGGGGCCAATAGCACTGTGACCATGGTTCATACCCGCACCAAAGATCTGGATGAACACTGTCGTCGCGCAGATATTCTGATCGTGGCCGCTGGTGTACCGGGACTGGTCAAGCCGGAATGGATCAAGCCGGGCGCAACTGTCATTGATGTCGGTGTTAACCGGGTCGGCGTCAGCGAAAAGACCGGTCGCGCGATTCTGAGTGGTGATGTGGACTTTGAAGCTGCCAGCAAGGTAGCCGGCAAAATCACCCCGGTACCGGGTGGTGTAGGTCCGATGACGATTACCATGCTGATGAAAAATACCGTGAAGTCAGCCTGGTTCCATCTGGAGAACAAGCAGAACGACGCTGCCTGATTCTTATTATAAAAAATATCAGGCAGTGATCTGCTGCCTGATATTTTCACTCTTCATTTCTTCAAGCCAGTTCAGGCTCCTTTTTTTTTACCAGCTTTCGGCCAAACCTCAGATTCTGGCGATAAGGCAGAATATCCATCATTCGGCCGTTACGAATTTCATCCTGAATGCCGCGCCAGTAATCCGCTGTAAACAGATCACCATGAATCTCGGTGAACATGCGCCGGATTCGGGGATCAGGGAACAGGAATACCGGGAACTCTTCAGGGAAAATATCGTTAGGGCCGACTGAATACCAGGGTTCTGCTGAAAGCTCCTGTTCGGGATAAAGCGGTTCCGGAATCTTTCTGAAATTACAGTCGGTCAGATAGCTGATTTCATCATAATCGTAGAACACTACCCGGCCGTGACGGGTCACACCAAAGTTTTTCAGCAGCATATCGCCGGGGAAAATATTAGCCGCTGCCAGCTGTTTGATTGCATTGCCGTATTCATCCAGTGCCGCCCGCATGCTTTCCGGCTCGGCCTCGTCCACATAGATATTGAGTGGTGTCATGCGTCGTTCAATGTAGACATGACGAATTAGTACCCGGTCACCATGCAGCTCTACAATTGAGGAAGCCACATTAAGCAACTCTTCCAGCAACTCATCGCAGAAACGATCTTTCGGCAGCCAGAGATTGGAGAACTCCTGGGTATCCGCCATACGGCCTACACGGTCATGGGTTTTTACCAGATAGTAGCGGTCTTTTACCGTCGCCTTGTCCACTTCCTTGGGTGGCGCAAAGTAGTCCTTGATAATTTTGAATACGATATTCAGTGATGGCAGGGTAAATACCGACATGACCATCCCCTTGATACCCGGCGCAATAACAAACTGGTCGGAGTGCTGATCAAGGTGGGTCAGGAAGTTACGGTAGAAGACACTCTTCCCGTGCTTGTAGAAGCCAATGGAGCTGTAGATTTCCCAGCGGCTTTTATTAGGGAACAGGGTATGCAGAAACTCGATACATTCGGATGGATTACGGGCATCCACCATAAAGTAGGAGCGGGTAAAACTGAACAGGATACTGACATCATCCTGGGTACACAGCAGGCTGTCGACAAATAAGCCGCCACGTTCATTATTAAGAATCGGTAGCACAAACGGATACAGTTTGCCCTCGGCCGTTCCATCGTCAACAACCACCCGGCCAATAATATAAGCCGCCTTGTTGCGGTAAAACAGCCACTTGAGTACATCAACCTTGAAATCACTCGAATCCAGCTGTTCCGGAATCTCATGCTGCAGGGCACGAATAATATTGCGTACATCCCGCCGGCGATATTCCCAGGGCAGTTCCAGAGTAAAATCATCCAGTACACTACCGACCAGATCTACCAATCCCTTATCAGCTCTATAGGTCCGGTAAATACCACGCGGGCTCTGTACCCTGAAACCGTCAAATTCAGACTGGGGAAAATAGTCATCAATACTGGCTTGTTCAGCAGTGAGGGAGTGACGGTAAATGGTGTTATAGAAAGTTTCCGCCAACTCAGGATCAGTGCGATAGCAAATCAGGTCGACATAGGCTTCACGGGCAATGCGCCAGTGAGCACTGTTCCTGTGGGCATCACCCAGCGTGGTCGTAAGGTTATGCATAACCCGACGCACAGCCACATCATAGAGATTAATCCGGTCGGTCGCCGCCTGCTGTACGGAAGGCCAGTCGGCCTGTAGAAAGCGTTGTTTGGCCCCCAACGTCAGGGCTGTAAAGTCAGTCCGGTAGTCACTGAAACCGTCCAGAATAACTCTGGCGATCTGGTGTCCTGTTGCTGCACCCAAGGCACACCCCCGATTTATGATGATTTGTTGTTCTGTCGGTTGGGTGCTTTATATCATGTAACAGAAGGTAATGGTGAGATAATTACCTATTTACTTATTATTTTCCTATAGACCAGTGGGCTGTACTCTGAGTGCTGGCGGGGAAATATTGATAAACATGGTTTCGCCTTTAGCATGCTCTTCCCACCAACTTGGGTTCGGACGAATAACACAGCTATTAAACTTGAGGTAATGGTGCTTCACACTAATCCGAATTCTGCCACTTTCCGTGGGAGGAATATTGGCAATCAGCACCCCACCGTCAACAGTGGTTTCTTTCTCCGGCTGACAAAACGGATTGGTATGAGAACAGCATAACCCTGCGCCGTAATAGCAAAAATGTAAATCCTTTATAGTGCCTTCTTCCAATTCACTACCTTCACTTTCATCAAATAATTTGATCGTGGCTGAATCAACTCCTTGCTTTGTATGATAAAGCGTTCTTTCTTCTTCTGCGGCGGTAACTATCATTTGAAAGTGGCCCTTTTGAAAGCTTGATGGTCCCCTCGTCCATCCATAAATATCCCATGTTCGCGCCCAGGCAATGAAATGAAATTTGTGTCTTGCAATTGCCTGATAAGTTATAAAGTTCGGATATTCTGAACTTTTATAACCCGCCCTCGTCTGCTCCTCAGGATTAAAGGCAGGCCGGCTATTTCCAAGCGATGTGGGCTGAACTGTAATAGTTTCAGACTGGGAAGGCTGATACCAGCGGCCAGCTTTGAACAGCAGAGTAAGCTCTTTTTTTACCGAGTACTGGAAACTAAAAGTGCCATCAGGTCCTGTTATGGCAACAGGGGCAGGGTCCCCAGTTTCCAGCACTCTAACTTCAACACCAGACAAATTATCGTATGTCCCGCTCCAGTTACGATAGCCTCCCTGAGCCTGGGCAAAACCACAGACCCATGCTTTTCCTTCCTCTTCAGAAAAAACTTTACTGCTTGCTATTAACACTGCAATGAAACAAAGAAATACAGCTGTGCAATATTTTTTATGCATACCTAATCCCTTCTGATCCTTTAAAGCCTTTTAAGGTCAAAAGCGCGCATTCTTAAATTGTGCAGTCAGGGAGAGTGTTTATTGTTTGCGTATACAAGAAAAAAGCACAAACAGGTGATTTTCGCCAAAAAAATAATCTGTTTTAGAGAATAGATAGTGAGGAAAGTAGAGAGTGAGATGAATTGAGAATAAATAACGACGGGTAAAAATTCGGCCCCGGGCAAACTATGCCCGAAGCCTCAGCCATCAGTGCATAACCCGTGACAGGAAAGACTGCGTTAAAGGATCCTGAGGATTATCCAGCACCTGTGCAGGAGTACCACTTTCCACAATCCGGCCTTCATCCATAAAGATAATCCGGTCCGCCACTTCCCGGGCAAACGGGATCTCATGAGTGACGACCAGCATGGTGGTCTTTTCCAGTGCCAGCTGTTTCATCAAATCCAGCACTTCACCCACTTTTTCCGGGTCCAGTGCTGAAGTCGGCTCATCAAACAGCATCAGCTCGGCTTCAAGCGCCATCGCCCGGCCAATGCCAACCCGCTGTTGCTGACCACCGGACAGGGAAGACGGCCAGGCATCCTTCCAATCCAGCAGGCCAACCTTCTCCAGAATTGGCAGCGCTTTCTCGGTAGCGTCCCGCTTGGACATTCCCTTCACCGTTACCAGTGCTTCGGTAATATTTTCCAGCGCAGTTTTGTTACGGAACAGGGCATAGTTCTGGAATACAAATGCAGTTTTGCGACGCAGTGCCAGCTCTTCAGCTTTACTGATGTTTTCTACATGAACATTCACATCAGCCAGCTTGATCAGGCCCAGATCCGGCTGTTCCAGAAAGTTCAGGCAGCGCAGTAGAGTTGACTTGCCACTGCCGGAAGGGCCGAGAATAACAATAATCTCACCCTTCTCTACTTCCAGATCGATGCCCTTGAGAATCTCTTTATCGCCAAAGCGCTTATGCAGATCGCGAACACTTAACAGTGACATCAGTACGCCTCTCCCAAACGCTTCTCGGCAATTTTCTGAAGTTCAGTGAAGACAATAACCAGCAACCAGTACACCAACGCCAGAACCAGATAGCTTTCCATAAAGCGGAAGCTGGATGCGGCTTCCAGCTGAGCAGTCGCCATGATCTCTGCCACACCCAGGGTAAAGGCCAGCGAGGTACTCTTCAGCAGATCGATAAAGCTGTTCATCAGGCTCGGCACCGCAATCCGGGCCGCCTGTGGCAGTACGATCCGGCGCATCGCCTGCAGTCGGGTCATACCCACACTCAGGGCTGCTTCCATCTGGGCTTTATCAATACCGGTAATCGCGGCACGGATAATTTCCGACTTGTAGGCCGCAAAGTGCAGACCCAGACCCAGTGTTGCAGCGTGAAATGCGGTCATCTGCTTCAGCTCGGGAATCAGCTGGGGCAGACCGTAGTAAAGCATAAACAGCTGCACCAGCAGCGGTGTACCACGGAAAAAGGAGATATAGAATTCAGACAGCTGCCGTGCAACCGGAATTTCGAAAACCCGGAACAGTGCCAGCAACAGGGCCAGTGATAACGACAAAACCATGGCGCCACCGGCCATGCTCAGGGTAACAGGCAATGCCTGCAAAATAAGCGACAGCAGGTCAGCCGCATATTCAGTATTGATCATACCAGGGTCAAACAGGCTCATATCATATCACTTCAGGGACAAATACCGCTTTTGCCAGACGACAGAAGCGGTATCAATTATTCAGTAGCAGGCCAGCAGGTTAATCAGGACTTGCCAGCAAACTGTCAGGACTTGTCAGCAACCTTGGCAGTCACATCAATGCCGAACCACTTTTCAGAAATCTTGGCCAGAGTGCCGTCTGCGCGCATGTTTTCGATGGTTTCATCAACCAGCTTGCGCAGTGCGTCGGAGTCAGCATCCTTGCGGAAAGGCATCGCATTGTAGATGTGAGTGAACGGCTGACCGGCAACTTTCAGCGGCAGACCGGATTTCTTGATCAGCTCAACCGCAGACAGACGGTCCATGATGAAGGCATCGGCACGGCCAATGGATACATCGTGTGCAATACCGGTTTCGTAGGTGATGACATTGATATCACCGGCCGGATCGAATTCACGCAGCAGCTGTTCAAAGTTGGAACCCAGGTTTACCGCAACCTTGCGACCTTTCAGGTCTTCCAGGCTATTGATATCGTTGGTTTCGCTGTTAACAGTGATCTGGGCACCGTCGAACACGTAAGGGGTACTGAAGCTGTACTTCTTCTCACGCTCTTCGGTGATAGTGATCTGGTTGGAAATGGTGTCGATGCGGGAGCTTTCCAGCATACCAAACAGACCGGAGAACGGTGCAGTTACAAACTCGACCGGGCGTTCGATACGGTTGGAAATTTCATTCCAGACATCGATTTCAAAACCCTTCAGCTCGCCACCTTCCTTGAAGGTGAACGGGTAGTAACCACCGGACATACCCACTTTAACCGCCTTGGCTTCTGCCACCGGCTGAGCATTCTGGTCTTCGGTCTTTTCTTCCGCCGGGCCACAGGCAACCAGCAGAGATGTCAGTGCAACAGCTACACCAGATGCAAATACACGACGAAGTTTAAACACAGTTCCAATCCTTAATTTATATTCAGTTTATCTAAACAGGTACTACAAGAACCTTGGCAAACGACACAGACAACAACGTCCCACACCCCGCCTGCAAGCTGACAAGCGTTGCAACAGGAAAGAGGTAATCAGTGGAAAATGGGACAGTGCCTGAACGTTTGGTGGAGGCAAAGATATCAGATGAGCATAAGAATCCTAAATCATATTATATTTAGTTGTAATTCCATTTGGTTATATTGGTTTTGCCGTAATGCCAGTCTCTGGAAGAGCCTTGAGATTAGGCAAACGACTGCTGTGGAATGCCTTTTACTGAGCCGAGATGAGTAGGTACGATAGCATCAAATTACTTCAGCATCCTTGCTGCAGAAAACCTTTCTGGATCCTCATACCGGAGGGCGGTAGCGTGCCTAATAAGTTATAGCTAGCACTTGAGAATCATCATGGACGATCAGCCTTCCTCTTTGCATCTGATAGAGCATGATCCAAATAATAGTTTGTATAAAGTAGCCGCGATGAGAACCCAACATGAAAACTATATTGATAGCGTGTTTAGCTATGCTTCTATCGGGCTGTACGACAATCAAAAACATATCTGATGTAACTGCTTTCAAGACATTGATCGGAGAGAAGACCCTGATAAAAGATGCACTCATTTGTGAAATCAATGATAAAGCTTGGTTTGAAAGATATTTACCCAAAAAACAAAATACACGAAAATCATGGTTTTAAATCCTGCCAGAATGGTAGAGACGTCGTATTTCTAAAAAAAGGGCAGTTGATCAACATATCTGAAGCATCACATCGTTCACACTTTGGCCTCGTATCATACTCAGATCATTGGTACTTAATTGGTTCAACTGGTTTAGATGACAAGTCAGTACAGTTTTACTTATATCTGGGACTAAGCACTGATGGCCAACTGCCTAATGACTATAAAGATAAATTATTGTGGGTGAATTGAATGGTCAGATAAAAAATAAAGAGAATATGATAACAATTACTCCTAGAAATATATTTCATTCATACCTTCCACCTTTGTTTCAGCATCACTTCACTTAAAAAACAATAAGAAAGAAGAAATAAAAAATGAGAGCACTACTTATACTCGTAATTATTAGTTTAACAACTGCATGTTCCACAATTCAGCCTAGTGGCCCTGTATCTGAAAATACTCTTTACACACTGAAGAAAACAGGCATTCTGGCTTCTCAGGAAGGTGTACTTGTTATGTCAGCTGGTAGAGTTATAGACCCATGTAAAGAGTGTAATGCTAATTGGGCAGGGATTCTTCCATTTGTAAGCTACCACTTGATGCATGAGTATGAAAAAGGAAAATATAAAGAAGTTGCATTTATACCCGCTGAGGCTGGTCTTTTTTCTCAAATTGGCAAGGAACACTATGGCTTTATACATATGAGAGAGTTACCCGGAGGAAGGTACATAATGCTGGGTAATCACTCTAGAGGTAGGTCGGTGATGCTTGCAGCAGGTGGAGTCTTTCTAATGCTAGATGATGGTAATAACGAGACTGGCATAGCATACGAATTTTCAGTTCAGCCGGGAAAAATTAACTACCTGGGTGAATTCATTACAGAGAATGGCGTACTTGAAAACTCAAGCATATCTATAAGAAAAAATGAGAAACGAGACCTTGATTTCATGTACAAAAAATATCCACAGCTTAAAAGTTACGCTGTAGTTCAGCCAAAAATAAAAGACAAGAAAAAAAGAGTATTTTAAATTTTTCAGAAAATTTTCAACTAATGACTATTTTAATGTCACCACTGAATAAGTACTCTTAACATGAGCAATCGGCCTGTCATCACCGTCTGAATATAAAATTATCTCACCGGTAACAAGCGACTTACCCACTCTCAACAAGTGACACGACGCCAATACATCTGCGCCTGGTAATGGCTTCCTTGTAGAGTTGATATTTAAACTGACGGTATAAGCAATCGGGTAATCGCCGGTTTCACCAAATATCGCAGTGAATAGTGCGATATCCGCAATCGACACCAGAAACGGGGTAGATACAACGCCTCCGGATCTAAGATCCCGGTTGCTGGCAAAAGGTACACGAATATCTGCCCTTTTGCTTGCTATACACTCAACCGTAAGACGTCCTGGCCCTAACACTTGGGTGTAAAACGACTGCACATGTTCTCTCATCTCCGGATTGTTGTTTACCGGCAGCTTTCTGCGTGAGAAAACAGGTGGCTGAGAGCCTGTCAGTTCTTCATATGAGCCCTCTAACTGCCCCATTTCTGCTGGAGGAATCAAATACCTGCAGGTCGCATGAGCCACAGGCTCTGATTCACCCTCTGAAAATAAAGTGACACCACCCAGCGCAAGAATTTTATCTACTTCCAGCAATTCACAGGATGCCAGTACCCTTTTCTCCTCAGACGCTTTCCTTAGAAAGTCGATATTCATACTCAGGGTATTGGCAAGGTCAACAGTGCCTAAACGAGCAAACAGCGCCGCATAGAAAGTCGCATCGGTAACCGCCATCATAAATGGCCCTGCGACGCCTCCTCCCGGCCGGATATCTTTGTCGGTCACAGGAATACGAATATCCGCATTGTGCATACCTGCGCGCTCAATAACGATATTCGCACCGGCATATTCACTGTCCAGAAATACCTGCGTATCGTCTTTTCTGCACCGTTGATTGTCATGCCATTGTGTGAACAGAAAAGGGAACGTGTGAAAGCCTGCATGTTGCTGGAAATAAAATGGTACGGCCCCATACAGCACCGGATTACTTAACAAGCGTGATTGAGCACTAACAGCCAGCTCTGGTTTGATAAAGGGTGAACCAAAGGGAGAGTTCGGACTTCTGGTTGATCTTGCGATAGGCGCTGGAGGCACATGTGGCCGAAGGTGTCTGGCTGTAGCAGTGCTCCATCGAGATTTGATGGCTTGCCGCAGCAGGTTATTAACCCCTGCATCTGAAGGCACTGAAATCGAAGCCAGAAGCACAATGATTGTAAATCGTTTAAAACAGCGCACGGGATAGCATCCTGAACACAAAAGTTTTAAAAGATAAAAGCGTAGACTTCAGGGCGGGTAACTCGCATATTTCCCGACTAGCGGCATCAAAAGCGACAAAGGTCTGGCATTA
The DNA here is from genome assembly GCA_947387575.1 of Spongorhabdus nitratireducens. GTDB lineage: Bacteria > Pseudomonadota > Gammaproteobacteria > Pseudomonadales > Endozoicomonadaceae > CANDOC01. Next base: position 88,320 of record CANDOC010000004.1, on the reverse strand, counting down.
CTTGATAAAGCGGCTTTGCTGCTCAGGCAAGCAACAAAGCCATCCTTTTGATCTCTCTGTTTACGCCGTTTGCATAAATACCTGCGGCGCCGCAAACGGAGGCTTGCTTAGAAACTCATTGGTATAGTGGGCCTCATAATTTACCGGCTCTTCCACCAGCCCCAACCGGCTGACATAGTCACCCACCTTGGTCCAGTCACGTTCCACATTCTCCTGGGTGCGGGAGAAAAATGGCAGACAGTGCATGAATATCTTCTGGTTCAGCTTGCTACGCATTTTCGGCACTTGCTGGCACATCATGTCATAGGCCTGCTCCGGATGATCCAGCATCCAGGCTGAAGCCCGCTGAATGGCGCGCATGAAGCCCTCAACCTTTTCCGGCTGCTGTTCCAGAATGGTTTCAGTAGCGATATAGAAGATTGAACAGAAGCAGCAGCAACCCAGCCCCGCCATATCATCAATTCGCAGAATGCCGGCCGGTTCACCGGTTAACTGTTCCAGCTCGACACACTGGACACAGCCAATACCGACGCCGGTATCCACCCGGCCATCGATAATCGCATCCACCACATTCATGCCGACCCGGACACACTCATACTCTTCCTCTGCAATCCCTGCCGAACGACACAGATCGTCAATAATCACCTTGCCCAGCTCACCCACATAGCCAAGCCGTTTACCGCGAATATCTTCCAGCTTTTCAATTCCGGATGACTTTTTGAAAACCAGCCCGGTAGGTGGCTCATGTAACAGGGTGCCAATGGATTTAACCGGATAGCCCCTCTGCCGAGCTGCATAGATATGGGTCATGGCCTTGAGGCCGATATCGGCTACACCACGCCCTACCAGTTCGGTCACATCACTGGGGTCTGTGGGTTCAAGCATGGCGATCTGCAGCGATTCCTCAGCAAACAGTCCCAAAGCACGCCCGAGCACAATCGGGGCGTGATAAGGCACCAGATGCCAGTTCAAAATCATCGGAGTCCGGCTGATAGCAGTTTGCATTTTGCCTCCAGAAAAATTGTCACGGCTGAATTACAGGCAAAATGACGAAGGCATGCCGGATGCAATAGAAGTAAAGATATTGATAGCAATGGATAGCAGATGACAATCCCTCCGCCGGTACTAACCGGATCAGGTTCATCAGGTTTCCATAACGGATCTCAGCCCCTGCAGTCAGTTTTGATCAAGTCAAACCTGACTGGATTTCGGCACCCTGCGTCACTGGCAATACAGTATAGATAAGATTCTGAAGTGGTTGTTGGTAACAATTACAGCTAACAGCGATACGGCTTAATTAAATAACGCTCCCTGAACTTCACTGTCATTCCACAGTCTTGGCGTTTGCACTTCATACCAGGCTTTACGCCGGCGCTGATCCCGGGAGCGGGATGCGACTTCAATCACTGATAAATCCCGTTGCCAGATTGCCGCCATTCGGGGGTCTACTGCAGCCATAGCATCAGCCGCAAACTCTTCCAGCAGTTTCATACAGCCACCGATACCGATATGCGCCAGCGGTGATCCGTAGCCCTGACACTCAATCCCGCTCATAGCCATAAACAGGGTAATGCCCCGCTCTGCCGTTGGCAGATGCTCCTGCTTTACCAGATGGCTGACCATATGACCCAGCATGGCCGCCATAATGTACAGGTCTTCCACCGTCCGGAATGAGTCGATATAGGTCTGCCAGGCTTCACCGGGCAGAATATCCGCCACTGTTACCGGTACATCCTCAAGCACGATAGATGCATGGGGCAGTTCGGGTGCAAACGGCAGAGGGAACATGGTCTGCAGACTGACCCCGCGTCGGGCCAGCGATGTTTTTAACAATGCAATGCAGGGCTTGCCCTTGTGAGAGTCTCCGGTATTGACGGCAACAAATAACTGTTCCGCCAGTTCGCCTCCGGTAACAAATGTTTTGAAACCATTAAGCAGACCTTTTTTGCCTTTCCAGACCACATTGGCTTCGATTGCCTTGGGACATGAACCACCGGTTTCATTAACACATAATGCAGCCAGTGCCTGATCCGGTACCAGATCCGGCAACAACGCCTGCACCGCCAGTTGATAACCGGATGCCAGCGCCCATGCCGGGCTGCATGATTCAGCTCCGGCCACCAGCGCTCGTTCAATTCCCTGCCCTGGCAGTCGACGACTACGCCAGTATTTTTTCCAGCCATTGGCACATTCCAGCGGATGCGGCTTGTAACGGCCCGCCAGCACTCCAGCCAGCACATCACTGTTCAAACGGCACTTCCTCATGCGTAGAGAGTTCCATTCTGACCGAGCAGAAAAACAAACGACTGGTTTACTGCTGCAGCCCGGTAGAAGGCATGACTGTTCTTCTTATTTCGGCTTATGGCAGTTCTTTCTACCAATAACTCCTAGCATAATCAGAGATAAGACCGCTGAAAAGCCATATATAAGAGAAAAAGCCAACATTTTATGGGGCGGAAAGGCTGTTGCTACCGCCACGCTTTCCAAGTTCGGCCTCGCATTTTATATTCATGCTCCGATTATTCTTCCATAAGCGACTATGCCTTCTTCCCGAACCGTCACCCGTGCTGATGGTAAAGCCAGTAAACAGGCCATCCTGGATGCGACACTGCAGATCATGCTCAAGGCAGGCATGCGACAGGTAAAGTACAAAACCATCGCGGAAGTGGCAGGCGTTACGCCCAGCGCAGCGGCTTATTACTTTAAGGATATTGATAACCTGATTCGCGAGACCTTCGACTACTATCTGGATGCTTATCAGAAGGAGATGTCGGCGGTTCGAAATGTCGGTTTATTCATTGTCAGCCCCTACAACAGCAGTGAATTGCTACAGGCTGAAGTCAGGATTCGTGTTGTTGAGGAATATGCGGGGGCCATTCGGTCGATGCTTTGCTCTGGTGATCCTGATGCCAGAGACTTTATTCTGCTGGATCGTATTTTTCGAAACGAAACCCTGCAGAATGCCCGCCTGAAAAAAGCCCTGATGGCACAGGATGAAAAGGATCTGGGGGCTATGAGAGAGTTCCTGGAGCAGCTGCAGACATCCGATCCCGAAACCGATGCGGTGCAGTTAATGGCTTTGCTGTGGTTTATTGCCGAAAGAGTGTTGCTTGCCAATTACTCCGAGGCTTCCGTGCTTCATGCTGAAGCCATGTTAAAAAAAGTACTTCGTCGCCTGATACTTCAACAGCCTGGAAGTTAATCTGCCGCCGGGGATTAGCCAGCGGCAGATCAGAAGGTTCAGTATTTTTATTCAAGAATTATCTGCGTTATTACAGATTTTTCGCACAGCGAAAGCCGACAACATAGCCCTGACCAAGCGGTGCGTAACCCGAACGGACATTGGAAGCCAGCCCGTCATCCGTACGCATCAGCCAGCTACTGCCTCTAAGTACCTTGAATTCACCGGAGTCAGGGCCTTTCGGGTTGTTCTTTGGACTGTTCGCAAAATAACTTGTACTGAACCAGTCCGCAGTCCATTCAAACAAATTACCCGCCATATCCATAACACCGTAGGGTGATGCACCGGCCGGTTTGGAACCGATCGGCTGGGTGGTACCGGCACCGCAACCGGGACCCATGGTATTGCTGCCAGTTTTCTGGTTCATAACGGCCAGATCACAGGAAGCTGATTGATTTCCCCACGGGAACATCCGGCCATCGGTGCCTCTTGCCGCCTTCTCCCATTCGGCTTCGGTTGGCAGCCGCTTGCCTTCAAATTCACACAAGGCTTTGGCCTGGTGCCAGTCGACACAGTTCACCGGGTGATCACTGTTCCATGACATACCGGCATTACAGGCCGAGCCATAGAATAGTTCGGTACAGGCACCCTCCTCCTGACACTTGTTATAGCGGCGATAGGTGACCATGTACTTGTCAATTTTATAGCCATCAAGATAAACCTTGTGGGCTGGCTTTGAATCAACACATATCCGGTTATTCTTCGTGTCCTGCTCGCTGCAACCCATGGTGAACTCACCGGCCGGAATCTGAACCATTTCGGTATCATTGATACTGCCCACCGCAATAGATGAAGCAATAAGGGTCAGGCTCGAAAACAGCAGGGGCAAGAGTGAAAAGCCACGTTCCATCTAAAAGTACTCCTTGTCAGGCTAGCGGGCGCAGCGAAAGCCAATGGCAATGCTGTAGTTGGAGGGGTAGTAGGGGAAACGGCTGGTTGTCCGGACTTCATAACCCTGCCGGCTGAAGAAATCTCCGCCCCGGGCGGTTTTGTAATGCCCCTGTTCCGGCCCTTGGGGGTTTCGTTCAGGACTCTGGTTGTAATAGGTATCGCTGTGCCAGTCCGCGGTCCATTCCCACAGATTGCCCGCCATATCCATGGCGCCGTAAGGAGACTGCCCTTCCGGCTTGGAGCCGACATTCATGGTATTACCGGTTTTGCATCCCAGCGCTCCGGCATTTGGACTGTCGACAACGGCCCGCTTGCAGTCCGGTTCTTCCCAACCCCAGGGATAGGTGCGCTGATCTGTGCCTCGGGCGGCCTTTTCCCATTCAGCTTCTGTTGGCAGCCGCTTCTTTTCATACTCACAGAAGGCTTTGGCCTGGTACCATGTCACACCATTGACAGGATATAACTCAACGCCGGGCCAGCCATAATTCAGTGCTCCGCCGACGGCAGGAGGCGTACATTTGCCGGCATCAACACACTTCTGATAACGGCGGAAAGTGACCTCGTATTTATCAATCTCAAACGCATCAAGATTGACCTTGTGCTGTTTTTCATCGGGTGCGTAATAACAAATGGGGTCATAATCCAGATTACATCCCATCTGGAACGAGCCAGCTGGCACACTGACCATTTCATCATCAATGATCGCCGCATGAGCCATTGTGCTGGCCAATCCGGCAACCAGCCCGCCGACGCATATTGCCGGAAGACTCAAGACACCTTTTAATTTTTGCTTCAAACCCGCAACTCCTCACACGCACTGATGACAGGGCATTAGTGCGGTGATTCTATAGCGGCAAACTTGAAAAAAAATTCAAGTTAGCGCCTCTGGAGTTACGAGTAGTTCTCAAGCAGTTTTACTGATCAGTTCCGGCAGCTGATCAATACAGGTCAGTTCGTGATAGGTTTGACGGGTCGACTCATCTACATCGACATGTTCATGTACCCAACCAACATCGCAGGGAATATGCACAGCCTGACCACCCAGTTCTACAATCGGCAGAACATCGGAACGCAGAGAGTTACCCACCATCCAGAACTGATCCGGCTGGATATTGTGTTTAATCAGCAACTGGTTGTAAGTCGCTTCGTCTTTTTCACTCACCACCTCGATAATACGGAAGTAATCCGCCAACCCTGAGCGGGCAATTTTACTTTCCTGGTCAAACAGGTCGCCCTTGGTGATCAGCATCAGCTGATGCTCTGAAGACATTTGTTTGATGGTTTCCTCAACGCCTTTCAGCAGTTTCACCGGCTGCGACATAATGCCTCTGCCCAGATCAATAATGCGCTGGATTTCACTGCCGGACACTTTGCCATGGGACAGTTCGATGGCACTTTCGATCATCGACAGGGTGAACGCCTTGGCGCCATAGCCAAAGATATTCAGATTCTTGATTTCCTGCTGGTACAACCGGTCCAGCAGGTCTTCTCCCGGATAATAACGGGACAGCATTTCCAGCAGCGCAGCTTCCGCTTCTCTGAAGTAGGGTTCATTCACCCACAGAGTGTCGTCTGCATCAAAGGCAATAATCATGTTCGTTCCTGCTGTATAACGTTATTAGGGACTGTTCTATTCGTGGTTGTTGCATCAACTAGGCATGTTTCAGGTAAGGAAAAACACTGCCGGGATTCGTGCCTGATTCTGGCTTGTCAAGATTGAACCCGCTGTAGATTTGCGCCAGTATAGCGCCGCCCAAACACAACATCTTGTGCCTGCATCGCCAGCAAACCACAAACTGTGCGATTCATGAGACTTCCGCCGTCAGTCAGTACTTGCCTAGGGGCTGTTGACAATTAGACATTCGACCAGTTCATCACACAAGCCCTCAGGCGAGGCGAGCGATGAGGGGCATGGTGGTTCCATGTTCAAGTCGTTCAACGCGGCATGAGGGCTTGTGTGATGAACCCGAAGGGCCGTTCATGGTTTACGCCATGCCGCGTTCCTCACTGTTTATGTGGAATAACCACACCGCACAGTTCGCGCCTAACCTGGCGTAAACCATGAGCGGCTGGTCGTATGTCTAATTGACAACAGCCCCTAGCTTCATAGCCAGATGCAGCCAGAGATACAGCCCGGAGAGACCAATGACCGACATCATCAAGCGTGACGGTTCACGCCAGCCTTTTGACGCAACCAGCATCATCAAGGCGGTTACCCGTGCCCTGAATGATGCTCATGTCAGGGATGATGATTTTGCCAGACATGTTGCCGAAGAAGTGGAACTGTCGGTTCAGGGCAAGCCCCAGGTGGATATCTACAGCATTCAGAATCAGGTGGAAGACCTGATGATGCGAAGCAAGTACAAGGACGCTGCGCGCAAGTATATCGAGTTTCGCCAGACCCGGGATATTCAGCGCGAGTCACGCAATACCCTGAGCCGCGACATTCTCAGCATCATTAATCAGGACAATGATGAATTGCTTAACGAGAATGCCAACAAGGACAGCAAGATTATACCCACCCAGCGTGATCTGCTGGCCGGCGTGGTGGCCAGGCACTACGCCCTGCAGCATCTGTTGCCCCGGCATGTGGCCGAGGCGCACAAACGCGGTGAAATTCATTACCACGATCTGGATTATGCGCCATTTTTCCCCATGTTCAACTGTATGTTGATTGATGTCGAGGGGATGCTCACCAATGGCTTCCGGATGGGAAATGCCGAGATCGAGACACCGCGCTCCATTACCACCGCGGCAGCGATTACGGCCCAGATTATCGCCCAGGTTTCCAGCCATATTTATGGTGGCACCAGCATCAACGAGATCGACCGGATTCATGCTCCGTATGTGCGCAAGACTTTCGACAAGCATTACAAGCAGGGTATGCGCTGGATCGAGGATGATGAGAAAGCACGTGATTACGCCATGGAAATGACCGAACGCGACTGCTTTGATGCCTATCAGGCGCTGGAATATGAGGTTAATACCCTGCATACCGCTAACGGCCAGACACCGTTTGTCACCTTCGGGTTTGGTCTTGGTACAAGCTGGGAAGAACGCCTGATCCAGAAGTCGATTCTCTCCAACCGGATTCAGGGGCTGGGCAAAAATCATAAAACCCCGGTATTTCCAAAACTGGTGTTTGCTATTCGCAAGGGCGTTAACTTTGCACTGGAAGACCCGAACTATGATATCAAGCAGCTGGCGCTGCAGTGTGCCAGCAAGCGGATGTATCCGGATATTCTGAACTATGACAAGCTGGTTGAGATCACCGGCAGCTTTAAAACACCAATGGGGTGTCGTTCATTTCTGGGGGTCTATGAGGAAGGTGGTCAGCTGGTTCATGATGGCCGCAATAACCTGGGCGTGGTCTCACTTAACTTGCCCCGTATTGCGATTGAAAGCAGTGACGAAACAGATTTCTTCCGCAGACTGGATCAGCGTCTGGAGGTTGCCAGAGATGCGTTGATGAACCGTATTCAGCGGCTGGATAACGTCAGAGCCAGTGTGGCACCGATTCTTTATATTGAAGGTGCCTGTGGAGTCCGGTTGAAACCTGAGGACAAGATCAGCAAGATCTTCAAAGATGGTCGTGCATCGATCTCGCTGGGCTATATCGGCATTCATGAAACCATCAATGCGCTGTACGGCAATGCTCATATTTATGACAATGAGGCACTGCGGCAGAAAGGTATTGCCATTGTTGAGTATTTGCGCACGGTTGTAGAACGGTGGAAACAAGAGACCGGATACGGCTTCAGCCTTTACTCTACGCCCAGCGAAAGCCTCTGCGACCGTTTCTGCCGGCTGGATATCAAGGAGTTCGGCATTGTTCCCAATGTCACCGACAAGAACTATTACACCAACTCATTCCATCTTGATGTACAGAAGAAGGTCACACCGTACGACAAGATCGACTTTGAAATGGATTACCCCCTGCATGCCAGCGGCGGGTTTATCTGCTACGGCGAATACCCGAATATGGCTCATAACCTGAAGGCGCTGGAAAACGTCTGGGACTATACCTACGACAAGGTTCCCTACTACGGCACCAATACTCCCAATGACTCCTGCTACGAATGCGGTTACGAAGGCGAGTTTCATGCCACCAATAGGGGCTTTGAATGTCCTCAGTGCAAGAATCGCGACTCTTCACGGATGTCGGTAACCCGACGGGTCTGTGGTTATCTAGGTCAGCCCAACAGTCGGCCATTTATTCAGGGCAAACAGGAAGAAGTCGTACGGCGGGTAAAGCACCTTTAATCCCGAAGTCGCCCACGATTATTTACTTTCCGGCTCCTGTATTCACAGGAGCCACTGCAGACTGACTATGAATTACCAGCAATATTATCCTATCGATGTCGTTAATGGTGTAGGCACCCGATGCACCTTGTTTGTCAGTGGTTGCGAGCATTTTTGTGCCGGCTGTCATAACTCTTCGACCTGGGATCCTTCAAAGGGGCATCCCTATACAGAAGAAACTGAAGAACAGATTATCAGGGATCTGGGTGATACCCGGGTGGTGCGTGACGGGCTCTCCCTTTCCGGGGGAGATCCGCTTTTTCCGAACAACCTTGATTCGGTTCTCAAGCTGGTTAAACGGGTCAAGACTACCTATCCGGACAAGGATATCTGGCTCTGGACCGGGTATACCCTGGAAGGATTATCAGACAAGCAACAGCAGGTTGTTGAATTTGTTGATACCCTGATCGATGGCAAGTACGAGGCGGATAAACGTGACCTGACGCTGGCCTGGCGAGGCAGCAGCAATCAGCGACTGATCAATCTGACTGAGCTTAGGGACGAAGAGAATTATGATCTTTAATCAGACCTTATTCTGAAGCATCCGACTAAATTCCACCCACAAGATATGCATCAGATTCATATCAGATAGCCAAATTCCTCATTGGTAACTTTTTGTTAATGCGGGTAACTTTGCGTCACATGGACGGTTGTCTAACCGTAAAGTATCCATGAATGTATCCGCAAATGCATCTCCACCCGCCGGTACTACTGCCTGAGTGTCATTGACAGTCAGGGTCATGTCCTCTGATATGGCCCGGTTTTGTCCTGTCCCACTTACTCCAGTTGCTGGCATTCTCCGTTGTTGGCAGATGCACCCGGGTCATAACCCGTCACAAGTTGTAACCATTGAGGTTTTATGAAGCGTAACGGTTCACTGAAGCTGTTTTCCCTGACAGCACTTTGTGCAGCCATGCTGCCCGCACTGAATGCCAATGCAGCCGGTTTCCAGGTTAACGAGCACAGTGCCGCCGGTCTTGGCCGGGCCTTTGCCGGTGAGGCAGCCATTGCCGAAGATGCCTCTGTCGTTGCCCGTAACGTAGCAGCCATGTCTTTTATTGACAGCCCGATGTTTACCGGCGCAGTCAGCTATATCAAGCCTGAAGTGGAAATTGAGAACACCGTTTCCGGCCCGCTGGCGCCTCTGTCTCCCAGTGGTAAAGACAAGGGTGTTGCCAACGAAGCAGTCGTTCCTGTCTTCTACTATGTGGCTCCGATCAACGACAAGTGGAGCTACGGTGTGGGTGGTTTCACCAACTATGGCTTTACGACCAAGTATTCCGGCAGCACCGGTGTTTCTCCGGTAGCGGCTTATTCTGAAGTCACCTCCTACAACCTGAATGCCAGCCTGTCTTACAAACTGGCTGACAACCTGAGCGTCGGCTTCGGTGCCAATGCAACTTATGTTGATGCCCGCCTGACCAATAAGCTTGGCTTTAACATTCCAGGTACCGCTCCGGCTGGCACCATCATGGATGTTGCTGGTGATGACTGGGGTTATGGCTGGAATGCCGGTATTTTCTGGGAACCGGTTGCCGGTACCCGGGTTGGCGCCAGCTACCGTTCAGAAGTTAAAACCACACTGGAAGGCAAATCCAAGTCCGATTTTGTCAGCGGTCTGCGCGGCAGGGGTTCTGTTGACCTGAACCTGCCTTCTATTGCTGAAGTTTCCATCTGGCACCAGCTAACAGACGATGTTGCTGTGCATGCAAGCTATGTTCAGGTTGGCTGGGAAAGCTTTGACGAAATCGTAGTCGCCATGAAAAACGGCTACCAGGTTCGTGATGCCCAGAACTATGAAGACAGCTCACGCTGGGCTGTGGGTGCTACCTGGCAATACAACAAGGACTGGGCGCTGAGAGCCGGTTATGCTTACGACAACAGTCCGGTAGGAAATGCTGATCGCAGCTTCCGTATTCCGGATACTGATCGTCAGTGGTTTACTTTCGGTGCGAATTATCAGATTGATAACGACCAGAGCATCGACATGGGTTATGCTTTCCTGAAAGCAGACAAGGCCAAAATCCACGACAAGTTTGAACTGGGTGGAAATGAAGTTGCCGCATTTGATGGCAAGATCACCAGTGGAAATGCCCATATTGTCAGCCTGCAATATAACTACAGTTTCTAACTGGTTATTTGTCAGCTTGAGTGCTCTGTCTAAAACCCTTCAGACAGAGCACATTTACTACAAACCTGCTCCATGAGCTATCCAGTCAACCGTTCCCTCTTCGCTTCACCACACTCCAAGGCAAAACAAAAACCTTAAAAAACTTTTAAAAACAGGACATTAATTCGCAATCATTGCACTTTTCATTTTTTCTTCTCGAAATGCCGTATATAAACCTGCAAATTAATGTTTACGTAAACGTAAGCCCTATGCTAGTCTGCTTCACACAATAAAAATAAAACACAAATTCAATTAAGAAAGCTCAACAAAAAAGCTACATGTGGAAGTCGTTTGCAATATCCACGCAGCATGCAAGCAACCTTCCTGATGCCAGCTCTGTCTGAGGCCAAAAAAGCCGTGAGCGTATGTGATACGTATTTGATCAACTCACGATAAAAAACGTATCCAGACCCTAAAAAAGAATAATAACAAGCAACAAAGGCGTAAGGATGAGTTCCCCCGAAAAGCTCCTTTCGATCAGTAAGGTGTCGCTCGCTTTTGGTGGCGTAAAAGCGCTGACTGACGTCAATTTCCACGTCAACAAGGGAGAAATCTTCTCGATTATCGGCCCTAATGGTGCCGGCAAAACTTCCATGCTGAACTGTATTTCCGGCCGCTATCAGCCTAACCAGGGTTCCATTACCTTCAAGGGTAAGGAAATGCTGGGAATGAAGCCCAACGAGCGGTCCGATCTCGGTCTTGGCCGGACGTTCCAGAACCTTGCGTTATTCGGCCATATGTCGGTACTCGATAACATCATGGTTGGCCGTCACCACCTGCTGAAGAATAACTTTGCAACCGGTCCCCTGTACTGGTTCTCCGGTGCCCAGAAAGAAGAACTCGAACACCGCCGGGCGGTGGAAGACATTATCGACTTTCTGGAAATTTCCCATATTCGCAAGAGTCAGGCCGGTACCCTGTCTTATGGTCTGCGCAAGCGGGTTGAACTGGCCCGGGCCGTCGCCCTTAAGCCTGACCTGATTCTGCTGGACGAACCCATGGCCGGCATGAACCAGGAAGAAAAAGAGGACATGGCCCGTTACATCCTCGATCTGAATGAAGAATGGGGCATGACCGTGATCATGATCGAGCACGATATGGGCGTCGTCATGGGTATCTCCAACCGGGTAATGGTACTGGACTTCGGCCGCAAGATTGCGGAAGGCCTGCCGGATGAAATCATGGCCAATGAACACGTTAAAAAGGCCTATCTCGGTGAAGAAGACGAACTGCTGATGGAGGAGACGGCCTGATGCAATTGCCTGATATCAAAAAGTACGACACCTTCCCCAAGCTTCTGGCCTATAACGCCGAGAACTTCCCCGAAGATGTCGCCATGCGGGAAAAAGAATTCGGGATCTGGCAGGAATTTACCTGGCAGGACTACAACAACAAGGTTAAATGGCTGGCCCTGGGATTACAGGAGCTGGGTGTCAAACCACAGGAAGTCATCGGCCTGTTGGGTGATAACCGTCCGGAGTGGATCTGGGGAGAAATTGCAGCGCATGCGCTGGGCTGTTACTCCATGGGTATTTACCAGGACTCTCTCCATGAAGAGACCGAATACCTGCTGAACTTTTCAGAAACCTCTGTTGTTATTGCAGAAGATGAAGAACAGTGCGACAAGCTGCTGGAGCTGGAAGATACCATTCCTACTGTTCGCCTGATTATCTACTGCGATCCTCGCGGTATGCGGAAATACAACGACAACCGTCTGTTTGATATCCGCAAGGTTTACGAGCTGGGTAAAACGGTTGAAAAGCGTAATGCCCGGGCTTACGCAGAAATGATCAGCAAAACCAGCGGTGATGATCTCTCAATTCTGTGTACCACTTCAGGAACAACCTCCAAGCCGAAACTGGCAAAACACCATTCCGGTCCGTTCCTCGATCACTGTGCCGCTTATCTGCGTGCTGACCCGAAAAAGCCTGGTGACAACTATGTTTCCGTATTGCCATTGCCGTGGATTATGGAGCAGGTTTACGCCGTTGGTCAGGCCCTGCTGCAGCGCCAGATCATCAACTTTGTCGAAACCCAGGAAACCATGATGGCTGACCTGCGGGAAATCGGCCCCAACTTTGTACTGCTCGCTCCGCGGGTTTGGGAAAGCCTGGCAGCGGAAATTCACTCCCGCATGATGGACGCCCAGCCGCTGAAGCAGAAGCTGTTCAAACTGGGTATGGATCTGGCCGAGAAAGCCCGCGCCAATGGCAAGAAGTCTACCCTGGCCGAACTGATTTTGATGAAGGCTCTGCGTGACCGGCTGGGTTTCTCCAACCTGAGTTCAGCCGCTACCGGTGGTGCCGCCATGGGCCCGGATACCTTCAAGCTGTTTAACCTGATGGGTGTACCGCTGAAGCAGCTGTACGGTCAGACCGAAATGGCCGGTGCCTACACCATCCACCAGGATAACGATATTGATTACGAATCCGTTGGTGTTGCTTTCGATAACAGTGAGCTGCGGATTGAAAACCCGGATGAAAACGGTGTTGGTGAAATCGTTGCCCGCACTACTGGTATGTTTACCGGTTACCACAAGAACCAGAAAGCGTTTGATGAAGATGTACGTGACGGCTGGATGTATACCGGTGATGCCGGTTACATCAAAAAAGACAATGGCCATCTGGTTGTAATCGACCGGATCAAGGATCTGGCCGAAACTTCTACCGGTGTCCGGTTCTCACCACAGTACATCGAGAATAAACTCAAATTCTCTCCCTATGTGGCAGAAGCAGTTATTCTCGGAAAAGACCGCCCCAACCTGACCGCCATTGTCTGTATCCGTTTCAGCATTGTGTCCAAGTGGGCTGAAAGCAATGGTATTTCCTTCACCAACTACACCAACCTGTCTTCCCAACCGGAAGTACGCGAGCTGGTACGTCAGGCGGTGGATGAAGTGAACGAGTCGTTACCTGAGAGCCAGCGGGTACAACGCTTCATGCTGCTCTACAAGGAACTGGATGCGGACGATGGTGAACTGACCCGTACCCGCAAGGTACGTCGTGGTGTGATTGCCGAGAAGTACGGTGACATTATCAATGCTCTGTACGACGACAGTGATCAGGTAGAAATCGATACCACGATTACCTTCCAGGATGGCAGCAAGAGCCGGATCCAGACCACGCTGGACGTGGTCAAGCTGCATCTTGATCAACCCGTGATGGATAAAAATAACAAGAATAACCGGGAAAACTGGAGGCAGGCATCGTGAATACAGACCTGTTACTGCAACTCACCGTGAACGGCCTGATTGTAGGTCTCCTCTATGGCGTTATCGCCATGTGTTTTGTATTGATCTACAAATCAACCCAGGTCGTAAACTTTGCCCAGGGCGAGTTTCTGCTGATCGGGGCCTGGATCTGCTGGTCGACACTGGTGTGGCTGAAACTGCCGTTTTTTGTCGGCTTCCTGCTGACACTGGGCTTTATGACTCTGTTCGGGATTCTGATTCAGGCCATCTTCCTCAGGCCGATGATCGGTGAACCGATTATCTCGGTAATCATGGTGACCATCGGTCTGTCCATGTTCTTCCAGGCTCTGATGAAGTGGATATTTGGTACAGCACCTGCCTCTTACCCGCAGGTGTTTGAAACCCAGACAGTGTCTGTTCTCGGCATGAATATCGAGATGGCCTATATTCTCAGCCTGATCTTCTCCTTCATTATGATGGGTGGCTTCTACTGGTTCTTCCGTTACTCCAAGATGGGACTGGCGATGCGGGCGACCGCTTTTGACCAGCAGGTTGCCAGCAGTCTGGGTATTTCGGTACCGAAAGTATTTGCTGCCAGCTGGGCGATCTCAGCCATGGTTTCCGCCACAGCCGGTATCGTTATCGGCATGGTTAACGGGGTATCCGACTCACTGTCTTTCATCGGCATCAAGGTATTCCCGGCAGTCATTCTGGGCGGTCTGGACTCGGTAATCGGAGGTGTTGTTGGTGGTGTCATCATTGGTGTGCTGGAAAACCTGGCCGAGTTCGTCGACAGCCAGTACCTGCATGTCGGCAACCTCTACACCATTGCTCCGTTCTACGTGCTGCTGATCATCCTCACCATCAAGCCCTACGGCCTGTTTGGTACCAAGGATATCGAACGGATTTAAACGACACAGGGATATAGCCAGAAGCAGGAAATACTGTCAGATGCCAACCGGCAGTATTTCCGTGGCAGGAGAACAATAATAATGATTGCACTTTCGATGCGCCCCTGTGGTGATTTCCGCACCACCTACAAAGCGGATACCCAAATATTCGAGACCAGCACGATCCGCGGTGTCACCATCGCCTCGATCATTGCCCTGTGCTTTGCACCACTGGTCCTGGATGCTTATTACCTGACTCTGTTTATCCAGATTTCCTATCTGGCCATTGCCGCGCTGGGTCTGAATATTCTGGTAGGTTTCACCGGTCAGATCTCGCTTGGTCACGGTGCCTTCTTCGGCTTTGGCGCCTTTGCCTCAGCCTGGTTCACCAATACCTTTGCGGTACCGGTGTGGATCTCCATTCCGCTGGCCGGTTGCTTTACCATGGCGGTGGGTATGCTGTTCGGCTTGCCTGCAGCGCGGATCAAGGGTCTGTACCTGGCCATTGCGACACTCGCAGCCCAGTTCATTATCGAAGACTTCTTTGCCCGGGCCGAATGGTTCTCCGGTGGTGCCTACGGTGCCGCAGCTGAGTCTGTCAGCCTGTTTGGTCATACCTTCGACAGCGATGAATCCTTCTTCTATGTTGCCCTGTTCTCACTGGTCTTCATGTATATCTGGGGTTCCAACCTGATGCGCTCCCGTGACGGCCGCGCCTTTGTTGCGGTACGGGATCACTACCTCTCTGCCGAGATCATGGGTATCAACCTGACCTGGTACCGTCTGCTGTCATTCGGTGTGTCTTCTTTCTATGCCGGTATCGGCGGTGCTCTGTACGGCCATTATCTCGGGTTTGTATCTGCGGAAGGATTCACCCTGATGATGTCCGTACAGTTCCTCGCCATGATCATTATCGGTGGTCTGGGCTCGGTTCAGGGCGCACTGCTGGGCACCATCTTTATCGTGCTGCTGCCTGAAGTACTGGAAGGCCTGGTGGGCATGATTGCCGGCAGTGGTCTGGTAGAGCAAGGCAGCCTGATGGAGAGCCTGAGCTACTTCAAGGAAATGGCTATCGGTCTGGTCATCATCCTGTTCCTGATCTTTGAGCCGGATGGTCTGGCTCATCGCTGGAAGCAAATCAAAGCGTACTGGAAATACTATCCGTTCGCTTATTAATCCCCTCGGCCAGAGGCGGGCATAATGAGACACCTGTCTCTGGCATGTCATCACACAACCCAAGACATTAGTGTCAATACAATAAAAACAACAAGGAGAGACGCTATGCATTCCAACATGAAGAAGACTCTGCTCGCTACTGTTGTTGCCGGAGTTGTTGGAGCGTTAACACCCCTCACCGCCAGCGCCAAGGCAGACAAGGTTTTCGTGGGTCACCTGGCCGATTATTCCGGTCCCACCGCCTACGTAAGTAAGCCTTATTCTGACGGTGTTAAGGACACCCTGGCCTGGATCAATGCCAATGGCGGTATCGACGGCACCCGGATTGAATCCGAAACCGTCGACTATGCCTACAAGGTGCCTCAGGCTATCAGTAACTATAAGAAGTGGAAGTCCCGTAAAGGCATGGTTGCCATGCAGGGCTGGGGAACCGCGGATACCGAAGCACTGATCTCTTTCGTCGCAAAAGACAAGATTCCGGTATTCTCTGCGTCCTACTCCGGTCACCTGACAGATCCAACCGGCAAGAACCCTAAAACCAAGAAACCGGCTCCGTACAACTTCTTTTACGGTGCCTCCTACTCTGACACCTGTCGTGCACTGGTGAAGTGGGCAAAGGAAGACTGGGAGGCCAAAGGTAAAAGTGGCAAGCCCGGCTTTATTCATATCGGTGACAACCACCCCTACCCCAATGCACCAAAAGCGGCCTGTGCTGAATATGCCGCCGAGCTTGGCTTTGATGTAAAAGCACCGGTTGTGGTGTCCATGAAGCCCGGTGACTTCAAGGCCCAGTGTCTGTCAATCAAGACCAGTGATGCTGACTATGGATATGTGGCCAACCTCGGTGGCTCTGTTGTTTCCCTGATCAAGTCCTGCGATACCGTCGGTACTGAAATCCAGCTGATGTCCAATATCTGGGGTGGCGACAAGCCGACCTTTGAGGCGGTTGGTAAAGGTATCAACAACTTTGTATTCCCGGCCATGACCCCGTTCTGGTCTGATGATGTACCGGCGATGCAGACTGTTCGTGATATTGCCCAGGGCGCCAAGCGTGATGGCTTCCAGACTCATCACTATGTACGCGGTGTCTGCTCTGCCCTGTATATGGCTGATGCCATGAAGTGGGCCAAGGCCAACGGTGGTATCACCGGTGAAAACATCAAGAAAGGCATGTACGCCAAGAAGGACTGGGTACCGGCCAACATGGACGGTGTTTGCCTGCCGGCCAGCTGGACTGCTGAAGATCACCGCGGAATCAACACCGTGAACGTTTATCAGACCAAGTGGAATGAAGGCGAAGTTGACGTAAGCCGTATTTCCCAGGTGACCCTGCCTCGTCGTGATGACTGGCTCGGTTACTAAGTTTCTGGCATGACGGAACCGGCGGTTTTCGCTGGTTCCGCTCTAAGTGTCCGGGTACTTATACCTTGATCATTGTTTGCAGCAAACAGTAATCGGTGAAGGAAAGATTTGGAGAAAGACGATGGAAGCCAGAAAGATAGAGCCCGCCGAGCCGTTACTCAGTATTAACAATATCGAAGTCGTTTATGACGAAGTTATTCTGGTACTGCGGGGTGTCAGCCTTGATGTTCAGCAGGGTCAGATTGCAACCCTGCTGGGCCCTAACGGCGCTGGCAAATCCACTACCCTGAAAGCTATTTCCGGGCTGCTGAAAACCGAAGACGGTGAAGTCAGTCGTGGCGAAATCAGCTTTATGGGCGAAAGAATTGATAAGAAAAATGCAGAAGACATCGTTCGCTCCGGCATCTTTCAGGTAATGGAGGGTCGTCGTATTGTCGAAGATATGACCTGTGTCGAAAACCTGCGACTGGGCGCCTATACCCGGCGGGAAGGCAATATCAAGGAAGACATCGATATGGTCTTCAACTACTTCCCCCGCCTTAAAGAACGTACCGGTCTGGCCGGTTACCTGTCCGGTGGTGAGCAGCAGATGCTAGCCATTGGTCGAGCACTCATGGCACGTCCGAAAATGATTCTGCTGGACGAACCGTCGATGGGTTTGTCGCCACTGCTGGTTAAGGAAGTATTCAGCATTATTGAGCAGATCAACAAAGAGCAGGGTATTACCATGCTGCTGGTTGAGCAGAATGCCAACTTCGCGCTCAAGTGTGCTGATTATGGTTACATCATGGAGTCCGGCAAGATCGTACTGGATGGCTCCCGGGAAAAACTCCTGAATAACCAGGACGTAAAAGAATTCTATCTGGGCGGCAGTGACGAGCGTAAAAGCTTCAAGGAGCTAAAGTCCTATAAGCGTCGCAAGCGCTGGTTGTAACGGAGGAGCGCGCCATGTTTTTTGACGGTAAGGAACATCGTTGTCCTTTGGAGCGTGAGCGCTATCTGCTGGATCGCTTACAGCAAAGTCTGGCTCATGCGGTCGAGCATTCCAGTTTCTATAAAGAACAACTGGCAGGCGTCGATCTGACTCAGATTGATTCACTGGAAGCACTGGCAAAACTGCCGGTCACCCGTAAATCCGAATTAATAGAACTACAGCAAAACACCCCGCCCTTTGGTGGCATCAACGGGCTGGATATGACGGCAATGGGTCGACTGTTCCAGTCACCCGGCCCGATCCATGAACCTGAAGGCAAAACCGAAGACTGGTGGCGGATGGGCAGGGCCTTTCATGCAGCCGGTTTCCGACCGGGTGATATTGTGCACAACACCCTGTCTTATCATCTGAGCCCCGGTGGTTTTATTCTCGACTCAGGAGCCAGAGCCTGTGGCTGTGCAGTAATCCCGGCCGGAGTTGGCCAGACAGAGCAACAGCTGAGAGTCATTCAGTCCCTGCGACCTACCGGCTACGCTGGAACCCCTGCATTCCTGAAAACCTTGCTGGACAAGGCTGATGAGCAGGATATTGATCTCAGCTGTATTCAGCGTGCTCTGGTAACTGGTGGGGCATTATTGCCCGCTCTCAGGGAAGAGTATGATCAACGAGGTATCCAGTGCCTTGAAGCTTATGCTACAGCCGATGCTGGTCTTATCGCATATGAAAGCCCGGCACGGGAAGGGTTGATTGTGGCCGAGGATATTATTCTTGAAGTCGTTCGCCCCGGTACCGGTGATCCGGTCGCACCCGGTGAAGTCGGCGAGATTCTGGTTACCGTATTTAACCCTGAATATCCCTTACTGCGCTTTGCCACCGGAGATCTGACAGCCATTTTGCCCGGCTCAAGCCCCTGCGGTCGAACCAATATGCGAATCAAGGGCTGGATGGGACGGGCTGACCAGTCCACCAAAGTCAAAGGGTTGTTTGTACACCCCAACCAGGTTGCCGAGGTTGTGAAGCGGCATCCACAGGTCAGCAAAGCACGCTTGGTTGTTGATTCGATTGATAGTCTGGATCATATGACTCTTCTTTGTGAAACTGACGAGGAGATCAATCTTGAGGCGATTGAAGCAAGTCTGAAAATTATTTTCAAAATGAAAGGCGGCGCCCAAAAGGTAGCTATGGGAGAACTGAACAATGATGGCATTGTCATAGAGGACAGACGAAATTAAATAACCAGCCCTTGATAAAATTTAATTCCTTTTATTAAGGGCTGTTTAATTTTCTAGACTGTTTAATATTTTGATCCTGCATACGTCCACCAGGATATAACTACAATACGCTGCCAAAAATATCTGTTAAATCATCCCTCTCGTCTGCGAATCGCTCTTCT
This sequence comes from Spongorhabdus nitratireducens, assembly GCA_947387575.1. Lineage (GTDB taxonomy): Bacteria > Pseudomonadota > Gammaproteobacteria > Pseudomonadales > Endozoicomonadaceae > CANDOC01. Next base: position 68,771 of record CANDOC010000004.1, on the reverse strand, counting down.
ATACTTTGACCCAAATCATATCTAACGAGAACGGTACTCAAATGGAAGTCGAACGCATATTAATAAGATCCCGACTCAAAACTATATTCCTGATTTTATTTTTTTTAAACCCAACCCATTCATATAGCCAACTAATTGCATTATCAACAGTTCCGGGGGGTTACAAGTTCATCTCCATTGAAGAGCATCAAAAAGATCAGCACGTATGGTTTCTATCCTGCGAATCTTGTCCAAGTGATTTGTATACCCTGGATTTCTCAACTAATGCGAGACAAGTATTAACAATTCTTGGGCTTTGCTCTGCCGAAAAAGGTTTGTCCTTTTCAGTTTCCTTCAAAAGAGCTCTTGGCCACCCGGGTCGATATGGCACAGAGGTACATTTTGGCCAGTATGTCGCCTTTAGTGAAAAGCCTGAAAGTGACATAGACACCGCGCTCGCTACTCACCTTTCAACCGAAGATGAGCGAGTTAGACTAAAAAACCTGTTACTGCTACTTAAACAACTTTCAAAGCTTGCAACTCTTGCATTTGAATACTCTCAGGTAGAGCACTCCACTTTTTTATTAACCTCTACACCTGAAAGCGCCTCTCCTAGCTTCCATATTTCAGATGGCCAAGCGTCGTTATTCAAACAGAAAAAAACTGCCACCATATGGGACATAGATGTTTTGTTTGGGCTCGCTGATAACCCGTTAAATGAAACAAAACCTTGCCAGTGCAGCTTATCTGTTCTGGATTTTGGGAATTCTGTGCCCGCCTTCGAAAACTGGCTGAAACAGAAGCAAGCGAAGCCCTCCAGTTCTGATTCGAAAAAAACCAGAGGTGCGGCGTTGCCAGATGAAACGAACTGGGATCAGGAGATGCATACAGAGGCAGAGTATTATCACACTCATCCGGGCACTAGACATGTACAATCTCTTCACTCAGAGTCGAGTATGCGTGAAGGAAGAGTGCTAATGGAAGTAATACAAAACAGTGAAAAAAAGAAAAAACAGCAAAGAGTTAATCATTAGCTGCTGAACTCATGTAACAAAAGTCAGTTGCAATGAGAATGGCTCAGGGACAGAGCCCGTCTTGCCTGACAGCAACCACAGCTTACGATTATCGCAATCAGTAACCAAACAGATACGAATCTGCCATATTTTCTTTAAACAACTGGCAGTACGATTAAATCAAGGTTACTGGATCAGTCAGGGAAGAGCAGGACTGACCTGCTTCCGGAAGGCCAAAAACCCGAATATTTCCGAAACACCCTGATAGTTTCATCAGAAACAGGACAAATTAACTCCCTGTGCGAACCATGTTTTTAAATCAATATTGCACCGAACTTGAAGCTGGTCATTTTTCTTTTTCCCGCCAGCAATCCAGTACTTTTGCCAAGCAAATCGCCAACGATTTCAATCCGATTCACGATGTGGACAGCAAGCGCTTCTGCGTCCCCGGCGATCTGCTATTTGCCAAGATCCTGATGTCTGAAGGTCTGCATAACGATATGCAGGTTAACTTCAGCGGCATGGTAAGTGATGGTGTAGAGCTGGAAATTCAGGCTCAGGAAAATGGTCGCAAGGTCATTGCCGACGGTCGCGGCAAGGAATACCTCAGCATTGACAGTGAGGGCGAGCAAAATCTTGACCCGACACTGATCGAAAAGCTGGTTCGCAGCTATGTGGCGTTTTCCGGCGAAAACTTCCCGCACGTACTCGTACCACTGATGAAAGACAAAAACGCCATGATTAACCCAGCTCGTCCGCTGGTTATTTATGAGAGCATGTCCGTACATCTGGATACTGTTGATCTGACTGACCCGGTACTTGAAGCCACTGAAGCTGAACTGGCTGTTGATGGCAAGCGTGGTAACGTAACCCTGTCTTTCATCTTCAAAGACAATGGCAAGGTTGTCGGCAAGGGCAAAAAGACCGTTGTTCTGTCCAGCCTGCGGGAATATCAGCAGGACTCTATCGACACCATGGTTGCCGAGTACAACCAGCGCAAGGCTCAGTTTGCCGCCTGAGAGCTTGTATCTGTCAGAAACGAACGCAGCCAGCAATGAGCCGGGTCCTGATGGTGCCGTTGATGCCAGTAGGCTTCATAGGTAATCGGCTCGACCTCAAGCGGCAGAGGCAATGAAGTCACGTTATAGCGTGGCTTCGCATATTCTGCCCAGCCTGCGGATGAAACAAAAACAAGATCCGAGCTTTCACAGATGCCGGTGGCACTGTGAAAGTCATCAACAGCAATAACAATATTTCTGCTTAAACCCTGTTGCGCCAGAGTCTGATCAATAATCGACAGATTATTGGTAACCGTTCCGATACTGATTTGCCCCATTTGCAGCCATGCGTCACGGGACCATGACTGGGAAAGACAGGGATGATCCGTGCGTACCAGGCAGGTCAGCTTATCCTGATGCAGTCTTTTGCTGTAAAGCCCCGGAATACGATGCTGGCCGCAATCGAGATCATCCGGCAGCATGGCCATATCCAGCTCTCCTGAAGCCAGCAGGCTGACATCATTCAGTCTCAGGTTCTGAATCTTGATTTTAACGCCCGGAGCCTGACGGATAATGCTGGCCAGTGAGCGCTGAAAAATTAACTGATTAGCGGTCTCCGGTAATGAAATCCGGAAATGTCGTTCACAACTGGCAGGATCGAAATCAGCAGGCTGTACCAGCTTCCACAGATTTTCCAGTGAAAGACTGAGTTCTGTATGCAGTGCTTTTGCCCGGGGGGTTGGAATCAGGCCGTGAGCCGAGCGGGTAAACAACGGATCACCGGTAATCTGGCGCAGTCTCGCCAGATTTTTACTGACTGCAGACTGACTCAGGCACAGTCGTTCTGCAGCCCGGGACACACTTTGCTCTTCAAGCAAAGCCTGCAGACAGACCAGCAGGTTCAGATTGATTCGGGAAAGCTCTAGCAGGGACATGGGGAGAGATATTCCACAGAGGAAAATGGACAATGAAAAGATATCACTTCCACTCATAAGAGCCAAAAGCGACAATAGCATAACAATTCATGAGTAATGAAAGAGTTTTCGGTTTATGCCTACCTCCCGGCAGTCTGCTCTGCCTGTGATATTTGCCCTGGTACTGTTAAGCCCCCTGGCGATTGATATTTACCTGCCATCCCTGCCCGAGATGGCCAGTGTTTTTAACACAGATGATGCCGCACTGCAGCTGACAATTTCCCTGTTCATGGTCTGCATGGGTGTGGGACAACTGCTTGCCGGCCCACTGTCTGACCAGTTCGGCCGCCGCTTTACGGCCCTGCTGGGAACCGGGTTGTATGTGGCTGGCAGTGCTGCAGGTATTACCTCGGATAACCTTGAAGAACTTTACACGGCCCGTGCCCTTCAGGGTCTGGGTGCGGCAAGCTGTGCCGTCAGTGCCTTTGCCTGGGTACGTGATCATTTCAGTGCCATCGAATCCGGCCGCTGGATCAGTTATATGGGCGGAATGATCGGCACCATTCCAATGCTGGCACCACTGCTTGGCGGTCTGCTGGCAACCCAATGGGGCTGGTCTGCAAACTTTACCTTTATGGCCCTGTTTGGCGGTATTATTTTTCTAAGTGCCCTGCTGTTAATGGATAACAGTCGTCCACCGGCGTTAAAGAAAAAAGGCACCTCCGGTACAGATCAGGAACGCGAGTCAGTATCCAGTCAGTTAAAGCAGATTCTCAGCCACCAGCAGTTTCTGACTTACAGTCTGACCGGCATGCTGACTATGGGCGCAATCCTGGCCTATGCCACCAATGCGCCGTTTGTCGCCATGCGACTGGGCGGTCTGGATGAATTCGGTTTTGCACTTGCTTTTGGCGCACTCGGATTACTGCAGCTGGTAGCCAGCTTTCTGGCTCCGGAACTGGTTTCGGCAGTTGGCCGTCGCTCAACTATTATGATCGGCATTATGCTGGCACTGGTTGGCGGCTGGGGTCTGCTGGCGGTGCAGATATCTGATCCACTATGGTTCTTCCTGCCCGCTGCAGCGGGTTGCATTGGCTTTAACCTGATCTTTGGTACTGCTTCAGGACTGACACTTGAGCCTTTCAAACACTGCTCAGGTCTGGCAGCAGCAATTGACGGCTGTGCTCGCATGACCGGTGGAGGCATTATTGCTTCCGCAGTCAAACTGGCCGGGTTTGATGTCTTTGATACCGTAGCGCTGTCTTATGGCTTGCTGCTGATTGCACTGGTTCTGGTTCTACTTGAAATCAAACGGCATGGGTTTGCGCCTCCGGCAGCCAAACGTGAGTATTCGATTTCTTCATCCGAGTTGCCATCCGATGGTGATCTGTGGAAGCAGGGATAAATAAAAATTCGCTATTCCTTCGCAGTTAATTCATCCGCAGGAATAGGTATTTTCAGGCAAAAGCGATAGCATAAGCCCAGTTTTCACCCTGGCAGGATAATACCGGGCTTATGTTATCCGGACTGATCATACTGTTCGCTTTTACCCTTATTGGTAATACCATCTCAACAGCTCTGGAACTGAGCCTGCCGGGCTCGGTTGTCGGCCTGCTTGCCTTACTGGTTTATCTGCGACTGAAAGGCGGCGCATCAGAGTCGCTGTCACTGGCTTCTGAAAAACTGATTGGTTTCTTGCCTGCCCTGCTGATTCCTCCCGGTGTCGGCCTGTTTTTTCTGGGCGATGTTATGCAGGGACAGTGGCTTGCTGTGGGGCTAGCCATGTTTGTCGGCACCCTGCTCTCCATCGCGATTACCGCCTGGGTCATGCAGTGGCTTATAAAGCGTGAAAAACAGTCTGGTAAAGGACAGGAGTCATGATGGCGAACTGGTATGAGGCCCTGGCACAACAGACATCAAGCCCACTATTCTTTATCTTCCTGACGCTGGCCGGTTATCAGCTTGGACTCTGGGTCTATGGTAAAAGTGGCCGAAAGACACTGTTTCACCCGCTAATATGGGCAACAGGGCTTGTGGCGGTGGCGCTTAAATCCGGCCCCTGGAGTTATGAAGAATTCAGGGAAGGTACAGCACCACTGTATATGTTACTGGGCCCCGCCACCGTTGCGCTTGCGGTGCCGCTCGAGCGACAGTTTGAGAATATTCGTCAGCTGGCGGTTCCCATTCTGGTCAGTCTGGTGATTGGCGGTGTTGCGGTTGCGGGTATGGGCGTGGCAATAGCAGCCGCTGCCGGAGGGAATCTGGTAACCCTGCTTTCAACGGCAACCAAGGGCGTCACAACACCTGTGACCCTCGGTATTGCAGAAGGCATTGGCTCCAATATACCGCTGGCTGTAGCCATGGTTGTTATCTGCGGTATTTATGGCGGCCTTGCCGGGCCGCCCATGTTACGATTTCTGGGTATTACCGAGCCCCGCGCAACCGGCTTTGCACTTGGTATCAACAGTCATGCCGGTGGTGTTGCCCGGGCATTTGAGCTTGATATCAGAATGGGCTCGTTTGCCAGTCTGGCAATGTGTCTGAACGCTGTTTTCAGCTCTGCTGTATTGCCCTGGATTGTCACCCTGATTCTGGACAAATAAGCTACTTCAGCAGTTTATGTAGCCGGTCTCTGGCACCCATAACGACGCTTCTGCCTTCAGCAATAGCTTCTTCTGAACGGTCAAAATCAAACATGCTAAAGTCGTGCAGATAAGGTGCCAGTAACAGATTGGGTGGATCGCCGGCCATCCGGCTTCGGGTGATACGATCCTGCATGATATTCACTCCGCTACTCATCACATCCATAATACCTGGAGCATCATCCGGCTCATCACCACCAAACATATTGCCGATTTTATTGACCCAGCTGTCGGCATGTTTCCTGTCTGTTTTGCCCGATGAATGCCGACCCACAAGATGCGCATTCAGGTCTACAGCAATAACAATATCCGCCCCCATTGCTCTGCAAACGGATACTGGCACCGGATTGACAATGCCCCCATCGAGCAACCAGCGACCTTCTCGTTGTACCGGAGAGAACAGCCCTGGATAGGTGCAGGAAGCCCTGACCGCTTCCAGCATGGAGCCCTCTCGGATCCAGATTTCATTGCCACTGTGCATATCGGTGGCGACAGTAGCGAACTGCACGGGAAGATCTTCAATCTGTTGATCTCCGAGATTATCCCGGAAAAACTTCATCAGCTTCTCGCCGCGAACCAGACCACCCGAGAGCGTCACATCCATCAGTCCGACCACTTCACGCCAGCTCAAGTCCCGCACCCATTTTTCAAAAGGCTCCAGCAGGTCACAGGCCCAAGCCACCCCGACCAGAGATCCTGCCGAGCAACCTGCGACGACATCAGGACGAATCTCCAGTTCTTCCAGCGCCTTGAGCACGCCAATATGAGCCCAGCCCCGGGCTGATCCGGAGCCAAGGGCAATACCCAGCTTTCGGTTCGACGTCATCTTTTATTGTTCTCCCGCACCCGTCTGCTATGTAGACCAATATATATCAGCAGGGTAATACTATGGTTACCTGTAACCCCGGATGAATATTACGCATTTTGATCTCTCCCCCGTGAGAATGAATGATCGTTCGAGCAATAGACAGCCCCAGACCAATTCCTCCGGTAGCCCGGCTGCGTGATTTCTCCAACCGGACAAACGGTTCAAATACCTGCTTTATATCCTCTTCGGGAATACCCGGCCCCTGATCCATGACGATAATTTTTATTTTGTTCTCATCCTGTCGCAGCTTTACTGTTGCTTTCTCACCATACTTGACTGCATTTTCAATCAGGTTTCGTATGGCTCGCTTCAAGCTATTCTGACGACAGTTCAGGATTATCGGCGATGCTGACTTATAAGTCACCGGCATACCAATATCGATAAGATCCTCGCAGATACTGTCAATCAAAGCATCCAGATTAACTTTTACCGTATCTTCACGGGCCGCCGACTCTCTGGCAAATGTCAGGGATGCTTCTGCCATCTGGTGCATTTCTTCCAGCGTTGCCAACAACCGGTCACGATCCGGAGAGGGATCCATCAGCTCGATTCTCAGTCGCAGGGTTGTAATCGGGGTTCGCAGATCATGAGACAGGGCCGCCAGCATTTCGGTGCGATCGGCAACAAAGCGCTGCAACCTGCCATTCATTTCATTAAATGCCCGCACTGTGGAGCGGATATCTGCCGGTCCTTCTTCCGGTAAGGGATCAACAGTGCCACCGCGTCCAAGTAATTCCACTGCTTTAGTCAGACGACGCATCGGGCGGGTAATCCGTCTGACCAGCAGCAACAGGGTCAGACAAACCAGTAGTCCGGTAATCGCTATCGAAATAACCGCCTGACGTAAAAACAGTGACGGTATGGCGGGCACCCTGCTCTTGAGGTTCAACCAGCTACCATCATTCAATTGTATTGCTACACCCAGCTCAACCTGGGGCGGGGGGTCCGGGCGCCAGAATTCAAAATGCCACCACTCGGATGAGGCATATTGTTCGTGTCGGGGCGAGCGGCCAGGCATGCCATGTGATCTGCCATGTTTGTACGACGATTGGTCATAGCGCTTTGGGCCGGGATTCTTTTCTATATGCACCTGAATTCGACCACGGTATTCATAACCCAGGGCATTTATCAGTCGCAGGCCGATTTTATTACCATAGGTTCCCCTGCCATCTGGCCGGTGAATACCCGGTTCATCATCAAGCCAGAAGCGGCTGAAGCCAGAGCCCGCTACCCGTAAAATACGCTTGCGATCCTGCAGCGGGGTTTCCTCCAGAATCTGGGTCAGAACAATCATTCGCCGCAGCATCTGCCCTTCGGAAGCATTATAAATCTGACGCCGGTAAACACCGCCCAGTGCCAGCAGGCTGATCAACTGGGCCACAATCAGGCAGAGTAATATAGCCAGGGTTAACTGCCCGGCAAGGCTCGATGGCCACAGCCGTTTAAGGCCGGAAAACAACTTCACTGCAATTAACTCCGGTGGCCTTCAGTCTTGATATCTGCAGCAAACATATAGCCACCTCCCCAGATCGTTTTTATCAGCGTCGGTTGTTTTGGATCCTGCTCAACTTTTTTTCGCAGCCGACTGACCTGATTATCAATACTGCGGTCAAACGGCAGTGCATCCTTGCCTTTGGTCAGGTCAATCAACTGATCCCTTGTAAGCACCCTTCGGGGATGTTCCACCAGCACATCAAGCAATCTGAACTCTGCGGTACTCAGAGGAATCACCACACCGGATTCATCCTCCAGCTGATGCTGATCCCGATTGAATACCCAACGGTCAAACATAATACGACCACTGCTTGCTTCAGGCGCTGCGACCGCATGTCTGCTCCTGCGCAGTACGGCTTTTATCCGGGCCATCAACTCACGCGGACTGAACGGTTTGGTAACATAGTCATCAGCCCCCATCTCCAGTCCGACAATGCGGTCGGTTTCCTCACCCATGGCAGTCAGCATAATAATCGGCGGCGGAGTTTCGCTTCCTTGCAGCTCCCTGCACAAAGTCAGACCATCCTCACCGGGCATCATCAGATCCAGTACCACCAGATCGATGGTTTCCTTACCGAGCACCCGCCGCATCGCCTCACCGTTTTCAGCCAAACTGACACGATAGCCATACTTGCTGAGATAGCGTCCCAGCAAATCACGGATTTCCAGATGGTCATCAACTACCAGAATATGCTCTGTCTGCCCCATAACCCTGTTGAAGCCTGTTTACATAACGAAATTTAGACTGAACTTAATCAAAGAATCAGCAGCGATGTGTATCAAAATCTGACGACTACCGATTCTGCGACAATTTGCGACAATTTTCCTTCGCCCTGATCATTTCCTGACACAGTTCAGCGACATTTTTACGCTCAAATAATAACACCACGCAGACAACTGAACCGGATCGCATATCATGAAAAAACTATCTTTTATTGCTGCTGCAGCTGTTGCCTTTGGTCTTAGTGTTGCAACTATCAGTAACATTGCTCTGGCGGGCCATGGACACAAAGGATCCTGTCAGAAACAGATGTCAGGACAATTTGAAGACAGTCAGGGCTATAAGCATCACGGGGGTAAATTTGCCCACCGTTTTGCCGAGCGTCGTCACAAGAAACTGGCCAACCGGGAGTTCACTAAAAGTGAGCTAGAAACACTGATGTCAGCCCGCCTGATCATGCTGGGCAACACCAATCTTCGCCTGGGCCAGATCAGTGCCAACAGTGATGGAAACTATCAGGTAGAAATCGTTGCTCAGGATGGTTCTCTGGTAGCCAGTCATATTGTTGGCAAGAACAGCCTGCCTGTTGATACTGATGGAGACGGTGTACCGGAAAAAGCAGGACTTCGCATACTGGCAGCAAAACCGGGTGAGCGTAGTGATATTTCTGCCGAGCAGGCGCGTATTCTGGCAGAGGCCAAACTGCTGATGATAAATAACCCCAATCTGAAAGTAGGTTCGGTCAAGGAACTGGGTGAAAAAGGCTATAGCATTGCGGTAGTAACGCAGGATGGAGCACCGGTTACTGAACGAGTTATCAGCAAGAAAGGTTTACCCGAGCACTTCGAGAAGATGAGAGGTCAGCGCCATCACGGTCACAGCGGCCAACATCATGCGGGATAAATAAAGCACCCCCAAAAAGACAGAATGCTCTTCAGGCTTCTGTCTTTTTCCTTTTATCCCCCTCTCTGAATGCTTATTTCTTTGACCCTCCGTCGTCTTTTACTGATTCACCTGAGATAAAAGTGTTCAGCTAACACATCACTATAGATTCAAGTATACTGCAGGCTAGCCCGTTACAGTCTGATCGTGACAGGCCATGTAACTCACTAATAATAATGACAAAACAGGCTTCAGCTATGCATCCGCTTTTACAGGATTATGTTTGTGTTCATACCCAGCAGGTAACCTGGGGAGAAATGGATGCGTTTAATCATGTGAACAACACCGTCTATTTCCGCTATTTCGAAAATATCCGTATCAAACACTTCGAACAGCTTGAGTTTATGAAGTACAAGCAGCTGGCCAATGTAGGCCCGATACTGGCGGAAACCCGCTGCCGCTTCAAAGCACCGCTGACTTATCCCGATACCGTTCATATTGGAGTAAAGGTCAAAGAAGTGGGCCCGAATCACTTTACTCATGTGTACGCTGTAGTCAGTGAGAATTTGAACTGTATTGCGGCGGAAGGAGAAGGTCGTATTGTTTGCTTTGACTATGGTAACGGTCGCAAAATAGATCGAATGCCTGAAGATTTGTTCCAGCAACTTAAAGCTCAGGAGCAAAACACCTAAATCCGGGACAAAGTTATGCAATACAACAATTGTCCGGATATTTGCCGGACAATTGTTCAAGACTGGAACGCTATATCACAACTGCTCCAGTTCTTTCACAATAGCCTCGATAGACTGTATATCCAGCGTTTCACAACAACGAATAACATCTTCCGCATAAGTCGCATGAATGCCAGTTGCCTGCCACTTTTGGGCCAGCTCCAGCAGCGCCTGAATATCACCAATATCAAGCAAGGCTTTTAGCCGCGCTATCATTTCCCTACACCGCTGCTCAATCTCCCTGTTGTTAGACTTGCTCAGATGTGACCTGATCAAGGCAAGCAGACTTTCCAGATGAACAGGCTTGGATACAAACTCACTGAAGCCGGCTTCCTGAATATTCTGCTGAGTCTGATCAGATACGCTGGCAGATATTGCAATGACTTTGACAGTCTGGCAGGAGGGAATCTGGTGAATAGCTTTTGTTGCCTCGATACCATCAATATCAGGCATACGAATATCCATTAATACCAGGTCATATACTTTCTGCTGGCAACGCGCTATCGCCTCTCTTCCACTCTCCGCCGAGTCAACGTTGAAGTTCTCCTGACTCAGGGCATCAATCAGAAAGTTACGGTTATTGAAGCAATCATCAACAACCAGTAAAGATACGTTTTTTGGTGGCAAGATCGGTGTGGTTTTATGGCTCTCAGGCAAAGGCTTCTTCCTGGTAGGAATTTCACCAGTAACGGGCTGGTAAGGAATACTGAAAAAGAATGTACTTCCCTGCTGCAACTGACTTGTAACCTGCAACTCTCCTCCCATCGCGTTCACCAGACGATAACTGATGGCAAGTCCAAGCCCGCTTCCTCCCTGCTGTTTACCCGACTTTAGCTGGCTGAAAGATCTGAACAGACATTTCTGGTCACTGGCAGAAATACCGATACCGGTATCACAAACCTCAAATACAAGATGCTGGTCTTTCAGGCATACTCGTATAGTAACCATTCCCTTATCGGTAAATTTGACGGCGTTGCCTGCCAGATTGATCAGCACCTGACGCAACTTGATATGATCACCAAGCACTTCAAACGCAATATTACTATCCACCTCCAAACCAATTTCCAGCCGTTTGCTAACAGCCGTTTCCCTGATATTGGCTACAACAGTATTCAATGTTGCCCGCAAATCAAAGGGCTGGGGATCAATTTCGATACCACTGCTTTCAATTTTGGTCAGATCCAGAATATCGTTAATCAGGGTTAGCAGGTGCAGGCCACACTCTTCAAGCAACTTCAGGTTACCCAGATAACGTTCAGGTATGTGCTTGTCTGCCAGTAATAGCTGGGCGTACCCCAGCACCCCATTTAAAGGGGTTCTCAACTCATGACTGATATTGGAAAGGAACATCGATTTGGCTTGACTGGCTCTTTCAGCCTGATCCCTTGCATCAACCAGTTCGGCCTGAATTCTGACCCGTTCACTGATATCCCTGAATACAATGGAAATCAAAACCCCGTCGCTGGTATCCAGCACATTACTGGATAGTTCTACAGGAAACTCCCGACCATTTCTGGTCAGCCCCCTGGAAAGATAACTATCCAGACAGAACGATTCCGGAGATGGCTGGTCAACACGCCCGGTCAGGGGAAGATTCTCTCGAGCCCGGGGAGCGACCAGCAATGACAATGGCATATTGACCAACTCATCATTCTCATAGGAAAACAACTTCAGGGTTTTATCATTAACTAGCCCGATAATGCCCTCTTTATTTATTATTACCGTAGCGTCCGGCGAGCCGGCCACCAATGCACGGAACTTGTCGGTATCCCTGACCCGGTGGGTGATATCATTCCCCATTCCCTCAATAGCGATGAGCCGGGTATCCGGCTGACTGCTTTTATCTTCAATATTGTCATGTGAGGTACAAAACAGCTCCACTCGTCTTGCTGTGCCATCACGGTGACGCATCTCGACTTCAAATGGCTCCTGCCATACCCCAGCAGACAGGGAATCCAGTGTATTGGCGAACCGGAAGTTCATCGCCGATTTGGTAAAGAAGCTTTGGATCTGGCCGCTGAACTCACCCAACTCATAACCCAGTACAGAGCAGATAGACGGGCTGACAAAAATAATGTCTCCCTGACGGGAAAGGTTGAAATAAAAGTAATTTCCTCTCAGTTGCTGTACCAGATGCCCCATATTGTTTGCCCTGGCATGCTGTAATGCCTGGTCCCTTTCAGCCAGCCGGTGCTTTAACTCAAGAAAGCTGCGGTTAAGACTGGCAGCTTCATCCGGTGAGTCAGGCTCATTGTTATCTCTTGAGCCTGCATAGGCATTCATCTCCTTTTTCAGCCTGATCAATGGCCGGGTAATACGCCCCGAAACAGTCCATAAACATCCCAGAGTAAAAACCATGGCCAGCAATATCAGGCTAATGCTGAGAACCACATGCCGCATCAACGGGGCAAGAATATCCTCCTCCAGAATACTGATACTAAGGTACCAGTGTGTAGACGGAATCGGCGTAGCTGTTACCCACTTGCGATCATTACGAATCGACACCCTGAAATTAATTGACTGCCCTTCATTTGCTACACGATGCAGGGCTTCCCGAAATACTCCACAGGGTTCCTGCTTTGAGCAAGGCTGAATCGGACTGGCAATAAACTGCTTTAACAAATCGCCAGTTTCTGATGTGACGTTAATTTTACTGGCTCCGTCACAGGGACCTGAGGTAATGAATGGTTCGAGATGCCTCATTCTTGGCATTGATATTCCATTCGCATATACAACCTCTTCCTGTCGATTAAGAATGATCAAACGTGTTCTTGAGCCCAGCCAAACCAGCGGCTGAGTTAACTTTCGACCATCGATATCCACTCGTAAAAGTCGTTTATTTGCCAGAGGCAATAAAAGGCTGGTACGAAACAGGGTAACTTCCTGACTATCAGTATCAGTAAACCAGACCGGCTGATCAGCCAGAGCATCAAGCGCCTCATACTGGTTTGAAAAAGGAATCGAAAAAGGGAGTGAGCGAGCCGGGTTAAAAAAAGAACCGCTTTCTCTGGACCAGTATCGGGCTTCAGCACTTCCCCTACTTGACTGTTTTGTACCATAAACATCTGATATGCCAACACCCGTCACAACCTTGCTAGCTTCAAACAGATCATTCAGATACTCTGACACTTCATTATCTGATAGCTCTCGACTGGCAAGCTGCAGCTGCATGGCCCTTGCTGCAATCAACACTTCCTTGATATTGCCATCAATCACAGCGGCATACTGAAGACTCTGATGCAGGTGTCTTCGACTGATTTCTACCGAAGCGGCCCGATAGGTGAAATACAGATATATAACTGTCACCAGGCTATAAAACACTACCGCTGGTATGACAGTGAATAGCGTTATTTTTTGCCTGATAGATGTCGACATACGGCCTTGTTCACAACCCTGTACATTACTTATGGGCCAACTCCCAAGAGTTTTGACTTATTGCAAGCTAGCACAGGGTTTCACGTGGTGCCCGTTCAATCGTCTATCGTTTTCAAGTGAACGAAACGGGCTTCGATAAGGATGTTGACCAGCTTTTATCTTCTTTAACCTTTTTTTCTTGCGAGGCCGTTTTACAGGACTATAGTTTAGTAATTTTGTCGAGTTATTATAATCGGGAGCCCTTCGATAATATAAACAACCTGAATTATGTACCCACCACCAACCAGCACATTCTGCTTCTTCGCCTGGTAGGATATAGTGCCCGGATTTGGAAACAAAAGCATTAGAAAAGAAAACGATTGTACCCGGACGCTGTAGCAAGGAGACGATTTCCTGTGCAGATGCATGGTATTTAAAATAGCGCCCAACTAACTGCTGCTCAACCTGTCGATAGAATTTCCAATACGCATAAGATGAAACATTTTGCCCATATTTAAGATTAGGTTGTATTAAGACAACCGTTCGATAAGCTTCTATCCCTGAATACATTTCAAACAAATAATCCATCAGTGCTATAACCAGAACATGCATATAAAGCTGACTACCAGCCTCATGATGATAACACTGTAACTGCATGCTTTTTGGTACCCTTCTAAGTACCCCTGCGATACCCAAAGGTATGCTTCTTAAATAATCTGTTATAGCCCCACGAATATCCCTTTGATAACGAATTGTTTTATCTACAGAGACCAAACCTGATAATCTATACATATTACTAATACAAACAGAGTATTCATTAACAAATCGTAAAGGTATAAGATCCGGATAAAACCCGGCTGCTTGATAAATAACACCTTTGGTGTCCAGAATATTAGAATCAGATAATTCCGGCTCATCACTACTATTCACATATAGACCTGCGATTGAAAGGCATGCCCAAGGCGAGCTTTCCCGAAAGAAGACTGGTGGTCCTGTATGATGGCTAGCCAGAACTATTGTACTTTCCTGTCTTGCCTCTCTCTTGATATCTTCAACCTTGTAAAACCTTCTTACATCAACCAGATTCTTTATTTCACTATTGAATTGGTAAAGAATACTTTCTGGCCGCATCTGAGAGTTTGGATATACAACCATAACCCGACACTTTATCCCGGAGAGATCTCTCAACACACCAAGTAATATAGGAATAATATCTTCTTCATGATCGCAACTCGGAAAAAATATTCGCTCTGGAACTGACCAACGATCTACCTGACTACTTGCCAATTTGGGATACAAGGCAAGTTCCAACTTTCCAAGTACACATTCTTCAGACTCTCCAGGAAAGGCAAAGCGCAGGACACCTTTTGCAACTGATTGTAAAAAGGAACTTTCAGGCGTAGTGAAAGGAATTGCGTGATATTGCATACTCAAAGTATTTTCTACAAAAACTTTGTACTCCTGACTGTCAAGCGGGCCATGTAATCTGTAAATTTCACTCTTAACTCTCCCTCCGGAGTCATAATCTTTTTTCTTTTTCCCTTTTTCCCTTTTTCTTTTTTCAACTCGCTCATTAATTTTAGTTCCGAAACAAGCACCTATATCCCATAAATCCTGTATACTTGCGGCTTTAGCAATCAATGAACCATTATCCATAAATTCACATAACGGTCGATTCACTCGACTATAATATCCTTTTGAGACTTTATAACCTTTACTTTCAAGTTGCTCTAAACAAAAATCTATAAATTCAAACCTAAAGCTCGGAAGTTGACAAACATAAGGAATATAAGACTGGGCTTGATCAATTATCACACATAATTCATGCCTTACTTGAGGCAGAGAAAAAACCTGAGTCACAGCATATTCATAAATTTCATGCCAAATGCTCGCTTTCATTTCTGCTTCTTCATCTTTTGCATCAACATCAGTATAAGAATAACATTGCTTTTTATGCTTGTGATACTCTCTATATATCATTCCCAAAAAGAAAACATAACGCCTAACCGGATTAGTACAAAGCGTTTTGGCATGATGATAAAAATTGTTTTCCAAGTTTAAGATGTAGTGATTACCAATAGCAAATTCATCATTCACTGCAAAAAAGAAAGGTGACATATCAGCTAACATCCACTGCCCCTTTATCAAACAGTAATTTGGAAAATTGGGATCTACTGTAAAGACAAAGCCCTGCTCAGGATCTCCGGTAGGATTCAGGGGGTTTGGACCTTCACACTTTTCCATATAGTCAATAATTGTATCGATTATTTTCTTTTTATCACCCCATGGAACAGCTGGATCTGCTAATACATGATCTGCAAATTGTTCTCGGGCATATTTTGGTTGAATAGCATAAATTACATAATCTCTTCTCCTGACATTGTATACGTATAAATACGAAACAGGAGCTATAGGTATTCCCGCTAGATTCATTAACATAATATTCGCTCTGGCACTGGCAATGACCTTCTCAACCTCTGCCTGACATTTACATGTTCTATGAATTCTTTTAAGCACCATGGAGCGTAGAAAATACAATGGCCAGGTAACCTGAGAAGAGATCCCTGAGCCAAGAAATGATAACAGGTGTGCATTTATCTCAGGAAAGTCGGGATTATAGTTTTGCTCATATTGCTCAATAAATGCAGCAATATCTTCGGCAGTAATACTATCACTTCCCAATCCGTCGAACTCGCTGTTTTCATCAATAAGCTCACTTGGATCATTAAATAATGCATTCCCAATTGAAATATGAAAATCTACAAAAACTCTGCTACTTAAACGTCGAGTAAATACTATATATAACTGATTTTCGTCAGAATCCGCTTTAAAACTAATATGCTCATCAATATCTTTTTTTTTGCAGGCACTACACTTAAATCTAAAAAGAGCTTGTGGATTCGATAGACAATATTCATCAGCATCTTGCTCGGTCATGATCTCACGAGATTTTATTAAATTTTTTCCATCGCTGACGAACTTCCAACCATAATAATATCTCGATATTTCTTCTCTCGATGCACTAGAGGTGCCCTCTTCTTCTGTATCAGAGCCTTCGACTACCTCTCCCATATGATTAAGCAGACCACTGTACTCACTGTTATCACTTTCTACACAGCTATCACCTTCTGCACAGCTATCACCTTCTGAACAGCTATCACCTTCACCCACTGAACTACTGCTTTCATCTTCATCCTCTGAACTACTACTTTCTTCTTCATCAGCAAAAAGTCTCTGCCCTCTATCTACAGGGGTGTTTGACCGCGTTGCGGATGGTGTTTTGGGAGGGCATATAACATCCTGCCTGTTGCATAAAATCAGAAAAGAGCCCTTCGTATAGAAAACTTCATAATAAGAACCCTCGTCCCAAAAATATTTTCTATCATCATCCTGTATTTTCTCAGGATCAGCATCCAGCATACTTTCTGCAAGCTTTGCAACTTCATCTATAAACCGAGGATCTTTTAGAAATACCAAAACTTGCTGAGTCAGGGCCAGAGCCTTTGCAGTATCGAAGCCAAAAACTGAATTGCTCAGAAATATCAAGCAGCAGAACATTATGATTTGACAAAATCTACTGCCTGACAAAGTCGCACCCCAATACTTTCTGCTCAGCAACAAAAAAACTATTGAAGAAATAATATATCCGATTAGCTACATATCAAATAAAAGACACATAACAAGTCATCATAGTGAGCAAAGAAAAACCCAATTAACAAGCAGAATGTAAACGACAACAAGAATTTAAAAATTCAAGATAATATACAGGATAAAAAACCGGATTCAGGTCCAGCTTTTATAAGGATTCATTTTCAAAGCTGAATTATAATATCTATCATTACCGGTAACCTCCTCTCCTAACCATTCAGGTTTTTCGAAATATTCGCCCTCTTCTTCGAGTTCAATTTCGGCAACCAGTAACCCATCATTATCTCCATAAAACTCATCCACCTCAAAAACATGACTGCCGCATGTGACAAGGTAACGGGTTTTATCGATAGTGCCTGACTCACACAACAAGAGGAGCTCATTTGCCTCAGTAATCGAGATTTCACGCTCCCATTCGTAACGTGAAGTCCCTGAGGCGTTACTGATACCTTTGATAGTTAAAAACCCTTTATCTCCTTTTATACGCACCCGAACTGTTCGCTCCGGATCAGAGTTCAGGTACCCCTGTACAATTCGAAGCTCACTGTGCGCTTCTGACTTGAAATCGCCCTTAACCAGAAACTTACGCTCAATTTCCTGAGCCATAACAAACCCTCAACTATTATCTATTTTCCAAAAAGAAGTTATATACAGATATCTTACGGTTAGAAAGTCTATCGCTTAGATATCTATCACGAAGATATAAAAAACCCCGAGCCACTACAGCTCAGGGTTCAGATAATGGAATACTTTTCCTATTTCAGGAATCAGTCTTTACTTACATCAAGCTTATACACGCTGAAAAGGATAAACCGCTCCAAGCCCCAGAATCCCGGTAAGCTCATCCAGCGCCCGACGTGACTCTTCCAGCAGCTGCGGATCAATCAGGTCATCCGTATGGAGCTGATCACGATAATGACGTTCAACCCAGTTACATAAAGTTGTGTACAGACCATCATCCAGAATACAGCTCTGATTAGCAGCTTTCAGTTCTTTATCATTCATCTCAACCCGCAGACGCAAACAAGCCGGTCCACCACCATTATTCATACTCTGGCGCAGATCAAAAGCTTTCACTGCATTGATCGGGCTGTCTCCGGTAACCAGCTCCTGCAGGTAAGACCAGACATTCTCATTGTCCTGACACTCAGCCGGTACAATAATCGTCAATGAGCCATCCGGCAGAGTAATCAGCTGGCTGTTAAACAGGTAGCTCTTGACCGCTTCACTGACAGAAACCCGGTTGGAAGGTACTTCTACAATCTGGAAGTTGCGCCAGCCACTGGCTGCTTTCAGATCAGCATAAACCTGTTGCTGATCAAGGTAGGCCTGTTCATGGCAGAACAGTACATCGCGGCTGCCCACAGCAATAACATCATTGTGGAATACACCCTGATCAATCACGGCCGGATTCTGCTGGGCATAGACGACATGACCGTTATCCAGCTGGTGATTACGTGCAATAGCCTGACTCGCTTCAAGTGTCTGTCGAGCAGGATATTTCTGGGGCTCTACACCTGCAGAAAATGCTTTGCGACCATAAACAAAAAACTCTACGCCCTGCTTGCCAGGCTCTGAGCAGAAGCGGGTATGGTTTGCCGCACCTTCATCGCCAAAGTGAGAGACACCCGGCAGAGCCTTGTGGTGAGCAAAATGCTGGCTATCAGGAAACATGGCCTGAAGAATACGACCGGTTGTTTCGTGTTCAATCGCCCGGTGAAACTTGCTGCTCAGGTTGGCCGGAGTGAAATGAACTTTACTGTCCGCCGTGTTGGCACTGGGAGAAACTGTTGCCGCATTGGCAGTCCACATACTGGAAGCAGAGCAACAGGCCGCCAGCAGTTTGGGAGAAGACTTGTTAGCCCGTTCCAGCACCTGGGCATCACTGCCAGTGAAACCCAGTTGACGCAGGGTATGAGTATCAGGACGCTCCTGCGGTGCAAATACGCCTTGCACCAGCCCCATATCATGCAGCGCCTTCATTTTTTTCAGGCCCTGCAGGGCGGCCAGCTTGGGGTTGGAAACAGCTGCCTGGTTCCCAGTAGAGGCAACATTACCGAAGGAAAGGCCAGCGTAGTTATGAGTCGGTCCTACCAGACCGTCAAAGTTTGCTTCAAAAGCTGTCATTTATCATTCTCTTGAGGGGCGGCGTCACGGGCGTCAGAGGCGAAAACTTTTTGTTGTTAATGAAATCCCTTCATTTACGCCATGATTTGACTCGGTGAAATGACCCGGTCCTCTGCACAGGCTGCAGAAAACCGGGTAATAGCAGGCTATAAGCTAAAGCTTACAGCTCCAGACCTGGTGCCAGGTTTGCCGGCAGCTGAACACCTTCAGCTTCCAGACTGGCAACAGGGAAAGCACAGTAGTCGGCAGCATAGAAGGCACTGGCACGATGGTTACCACTGGCACCGATACCACCGAACGGCGCAGCACTGCTGGCACCGGTCAGCTGCTTGTTCCAGTTCACAATACCGGCACGAATACGACGGTAGAAGTGTTCGAACTGCTCGCGGCTGTCACTCAGCAGACCGGCAGACAGGCCATAACGGGTGTCATTAGCCATATCGATTGCCTGATCAAAGTCATCATAGAAGATAACCTGCAGCAGCGGGCCGAAGTACTCTTCATCTGGTAGGCTTTCAATAGCAGTCACATCAATCAGTCCCGGAGAAATCAGACCAGTACCCGGCTTGATCTTCTCGGCCTTGACCAGAGAGGTACCACCCAGCTCTTCCAGCTGATTTTGGGCATCCAGAATGCCATCAGCCGCATGCTCGGAAATCAGTGAGCCCATAAACGGCTGCTGTTCATCATTCCACAGGCCGACCCGGATTTTACCGGTCGCTTCAGTCAGTGCTTCAACCAGCTGTTGGCCGGCTTCGGTCTTCGGTACATACAGACGACGGGCACAGGTGCAACGCTGGCCGGCAGTGATGTATGCAGACTGCAGAATATCGTGAACAGCCGCTTTCATATCGGCGACTTCATCAATAATCAGCGGGTTATTACCACCCATTTCCAGCGCCAGAATCTTGCCCGGATGGCCGGCAAACTGTTCGTGAATCAGGTGACCGGTACGGGAGCTGCCGGTAAAGAACAGACCATCGATTTCTTTATGACCAGCCAGTGCAATACCGGTTTCCTTCTCGCCCTGAACCAGATTCAGTACACCTGCAGGCAGGCCGGCTTCATGCCACAGCGCAACCATCTTTTCAGCAACCATCGGGGTCAGTTCACTGGGCTTCAGTACTACAGTGTTACCTGCCAGCAAGGCCGGAACAATGTGACCATTTGGCAGGTGACCCGGGAAGTTGTAGGGGCCAAATACAGCGACTACACCATGCGGCTTGTGACGGATAAATGCCTTGGCTCCCGGTGCTTCATTTTCAACGGTGCCGGTACGCTCATGATAGGCACGTACGGAAATGCCAATTTTGCCTTTCATGGCACCAGCTTCAGTGCGGGTTTCCCACAGAGGCTTACCGGTTTCCATGGCGATGGTTTCAGCCAGTACTTCAGCATCCCGGGTCAGCAGTTCACCGTACTTCAGGACAATGGCTTCACGCTGTTCAAATGTCAGATCAGCCCAGGCCGGAAACGCAGTACGTGCTGCCTTGATTGCCGCATCAACCTGCTCGCTGTCCGCCGCAGCACTTTCCCATACAGCAGAACCATCCGCCGGGTTTACAGAAGTAAATACCGGCCCTTTACCAGCCAGCCACTGACCATCGATATATAAAGCTTCAGACATCAGGTTTTCCTGTCACAAGTTTTGGAAAAATTGTTATCGCTGGCCGGCACATGACCGGCCATTTGCCACTGTAGTATCTATATACAAGCTAGGTACTAGCTATGAACTTAATGCCTGTTCAGCGGTGACAGGGTAACAACACGCAGGGTGTCGCCTTCACTGACCTTCAGTACTTCAGCCTGAGCCGGACTAATAGTCACCACATCATCATCAGAAGGTTGCAGCGGCGCAATAATACAACGAAAGTCTTTCAGCTCCCGGTTGGACAGCATGTAAACATCTGCTTTTGGCGGCTGTTCAATTTCTTCTACCCGTACCTTGCAGTAGTAGCTTTCCTTGACTGCACGGACATAACGTACCGGTGCTTCAACCAGCGGGCCGGCGTCAAAGATAGCGACACAACCGGTATAACGCAGACCCTCACGCTCCAGCATTTTCAGCGCCGGAGTGGTATCGGCCTGAGTCTTGCCAATAACTTCAGCCGCTGCTTCCGGCAACAGGTTGACGTAAATCGGGTGGTTCGGCATCAGCTCGGCAATAAAGGATTTGCCATGGGCTACCCGCTGGTCAGCTTCAATAAAGTCTACATTGAAGAACTTGCGACCCAGGCTTTCCCAGAACGGAGAGTGTTGGGTTTCATCCAGATAGCCACGCAGTTCTGCCATCACATCCGGAGCGAAACGCTTCTGGTGCTCGGCCATAAACATAAAGCGGGACTTGGACAGCAGGCGACCGTTGTTGCTGTGACGGTATTCCGGCAGCAGGAACAGGGTGCACAGTTCGGAGTAACCGGTGTGGTCACTGCTGAGAATCAGGGTTTCAACCTTGTTGTACACATCCAGCTCGGCGGAGTGGTGAACCTGAGTGTTGACCCGGTAGTTATACCAGGGCTCGCTCATACCTACGGCAGACTCAATACCCGCAATACCGACAACCTTGCCGATTGAGGTATCTTCCAGTACCAGCAGGTACAGTGACTCACCAACAGCTTCTTCAGAATCGTAGGACTCCAGTGTCCACTTCAGCTTTTCCCTGACCCGCTCTTCATGAGGCTGCAATGAAGTGAATCCCGGCCCTGTCTTGTTGGCCAGCTCCCACAGAGCATCCCAGTCATCGGAACGGATTGGTCGAATAACCATCATGGGCAATATCCCCAACTACCAAATTATTATTGAACGCGCTGGTTTGTCTGCTGTCCCCTGTTTCCGGAGCACAGCAACCAGGCGTGATCATGAGAAAATCTTCATCCCTGTTATTCTTGGGGGCTGCATTCCCTACAGCCCTTATTGGCTATTTATCTGTCTAGCCAGTGTCTGGGCTGCAGATGATAAGCAGCCCGGAAAACCACATAAAAACTTATAAACTTACACAAGCAACTGAATGCTTCTTTTCAAGCTGTAGCAAATCTGCTTCCAGCGGCAATAACCGTGGTTTCTGCTGATCCAGTGTAGTTAACAAACAGCGGAAATTTTTCAGACTGTTGTTGGTCACAATACTCTGGGTTTCAGCTTTGCTGATATCACCCACTGATCGCACATTCTCAGCATCAAATTCAAAGGGCTGAGTGCGCTTCAGCGTCAGCAGTTGATCGACTCTGGCTTCAAGTTGCGGGCCACCATCAAAAATATCGATACAGCCCTGAGCCCTGAAGCCCTCTGCCAGCAACCGGTCCATCACATCATGCCTGCCGGGATGGACTTCACCGATTGCTTTCTGAGCCATTTCGGTCAGCATCGGAATATAGATCGGATGCTCCGGCAGCAGGTCAGCAATAAACGTCTTTGCCCTGATACCTGCCAGATACATCGCCTGATTAATATCCATACTGAAAAAGTGCCGTCCCAGACTCTCCCAGAAAGGCGATACGCCTTTATCATTCCGGGGACCCTGCATCTCCGCCAGAATACGATCACTGAAACGTGACCGGTGGGCATTGATAAACAGTAGTCGGGCACGACTCAGCAAGTGCAGGCTGTCCCGGTTATGAAACTGGGGATCAATAAAGAATGTGCACAGTGCAGAGGCACCTGTGTACTCATGACACAGTCTTAACGCCGGAATACGGTTATGCATCTGCATTTCCGGCGATGCATGGACTACAGATTCTTTTCTGAAACTGTAAAAGGGTGTTTTCAGACCAACCCCGGAATCAATCCCGGCAATACCCCGCACCCGGCCGGTTGTCGTATCTTCCAGCACAAAGTGGTAAGTCTCACCACCGGGTTCACGGATATCAGCTGCAAGCGCATGGCGGGTATCGGCCACCAGCTCTGCCAGATAGTCCCGGTTGGCCGGCAACGTTGTCACCAGCCCCCGAGCCATTACGGCCAGCTGTTCCAGTGCAGGAAGATCTGAATACTGAACAGGACGTACCAGCCACATATCCCTTATCCCTGCTGCTTGAGCCAGGACAGATCTTCGCTACTGGCCAGCTTCATCAGCATCAATGCACTGAGCTTGGCTCTGGGTACCAAGCTGTTTGCCAGCAGGTACTCATCTGCACTGTGGATTTTGCCGCCCTGTACACCCAGGGTATCAATATTAGGTACGCCGGCTGCAGCCAGATTGTTGCCGTCACAGCAGCCACCGGTTGGTTTCCACTGGATACTCATATCCAGGTCGGCACCACACTCTTTGGCCAGTTCAAACAGTTTCAGGTTGGCACCTGACAGTACTTTCGGTGGACGGGTAAAGCCGCCTTCCAGTACCAGCTCGATGCCATCACGCTGATTAATCTTGTCGATCAGTGGCTGCATGTTATCCAGGCACCACTGTTCATCTTCCGGCTTTTCAATACGAATATTGAAATGGAATACCGCATTGTCCGGCACTACGTTGGTTGCACCACCACCGTGGATATAACCCGGATTGATGGTAACGCCTTCACGCTGACCATTCAGGTCATCCAGTGCACTGACAAAGTCACACAGGGCTCTGATCGCATTACGACCTAGGTGATGTTCACGACCCGCGTGAGCGGCACGACCCTTGGCAATGACCGAGAAGTTACCACTGCCCTTGCGTTGTCCGGCCAGGGTACCGTCCGGCATGCTGGGCTCGTAAATCATGCCCAGGTCGCATTGTTTTGCCGCTTCAACAATCAGCGGTGCAGAACCCTGAGACCCGATCTCTTCATCCGGGTTAAACAGGATTTCCCAGCCGACCTTGTCAGCCCAGGGGCTGCGTTCCAGTGCTGCAATAGCACGCATCATCACGACCAGGCCACCTTTCAGGTCGGCAACGCCGGGACCATTCAGGGTATTGTCATCCAGCCAGGTTACTTTCTGGAATGAATGATCTATCGCAAATACGGTATCCATATGGCCGCAGAAGAAAATCTGCAGCGGAGCTTCCGGACGTTTACGCACACGCAGTGCCTTGCCCAGCTCATGAAAAACTTCATTGCCGTTATCATCGATTTGCTTGAACGGAGCAACTTCAATGACTTCCTGTTCGCCACCCAGTACACCAACCAGCTCGGACAATACTTCACGAACCTGATTGACGCCGTCTGCATTCAGACTGCCGGAATTGATTTCGGCCAGTCGAATGGTATCGGCCAGCATGCTGTCTTGCTGGTCATCCAGCCACGACAGCCAGCTCGAGAACGAGTGGTTATTCATAGAGTAAGCGGCTTTTTTGTTGTTAGACATGCCACCATTATAATGAGTAAAAACCGAGAGCTTCTGTCGGTAACGCGACAGAAAGTTTCAGAAACCGGACAGTTTTGAGGTGTAAATAACCTTGGAAAGAGTATGGATACGCAGCGGAAAACGGTTTGAATAACACCAAACCCGCAACTCCAGACTGCAGGTTTGGTGTCCAGAAGATTACTTTCAGGCGTTAATAAGCCCCAGTAATCCTTCGCCTGTTGCAGGCTTGTAGAAGTTACCCAGGTTGGGGAACAGCGTAGTCAGGTCATTTCTGTTGACGCCAAACCACATGGCCAGTTCGGCATAGACCTGATCGGTTGAAGTGGTTGGAATCAACACTCCGTCACCTACATCCAGATCGCTGTTCAGTGCCAGGGATGGATAGTCACCGAGCACCTTGCCACCATTCACCGCTTCACCCATTACCATGATATTGCCGCCCCAGCCATGGTCAGTACCGTTGCCGTTGGAAGTCAGGGTACGGCCAAAGTCGGAACCAGTAAAGGTCACCACTTTGTCAGCAATATCGAGTTCATTCAGAGCGGTTTGGAATTCACCCATGGCCTGGCTGACAATACGCAGCATCCGGGCATGACTCTTCAGCAATTCATCATGGTGGTCCCAACCGATATAGCGCAGGAAGAATGTCTGTTGAGGCAATCCCAGGTCGGCAGAGGCCTTGATACTGCGAGCCACCATCTTCAGCTGTTTGGACAGGTCTGAATCAGAGAATCGAGTGCCCAGGTTAACCTTATTCACCGCACTACTGAAGGATTCATGCTGGCGCTGTGCAGTACGGGTAAAAGATGCGTAGGTCTGTTTGAAAGGACTGTCATACCGGCGGTTCAGAACACTATCAACCGAGCGCTGCAGAATCCGGTCAAACTCACCATTCTGATCCTTGAACAGCATACCAACGCTGCCTTTCTCCGTAATGGCATAGCTGGTATCAACAGCACCGTTCTGCATGATATTACTGCCCGCAAGGGAGATATTCATCGGTACCTGACCGGGTGTTTTATCCGGCTGCAGCACATCGGCAAAGGCACCAAACCAGCCACGATTGATCCGCTCACCTGGACGTGAAGTCTGCCAATGGCGGAACTGGTCGGAATGCGACATCAAACCAACCGGCAGACGACGGGTATTGCTGTAAAACTCGGATTTGCTGACCCGTTCGATCAGGGGGCCAACATTGGCAACAAATGACAGTTTGTTGGTATTAAACAGCTGCTGCACTTCCGGCATGGACGGATGCAGGCCAAACATTTCGCCCTTACCGTCTTCAAAAGAATTCAGAGGCAGCAGTTTCTGTTCAGGCAGTGCCAAGTGGCCCCGGGTGTCGGAATATTCCTTGTATTCCGGCGCAGACATCGGCACCAGCATGTTATAGCTGTCGTTGCCACCATCCAGCATCAGGAAGACCAACGCCTTCTGCTGCGGTCGCAGATTTATCGGCGGCTCCTGTCGGGTGCCTGCCATCAGCTGTGTTCCCGGCAACCCTGACAACAGCAGGGAAGAACCGGCCATTACAACACCGGATTTTTGCAGAAAGCTGCGGCGAGATAATTGAGATCCTTTCATGCTGCAGCCTCCAGTACGGCAAATTGGGGAGAAATGGCAATCATAAAGACGACTGTCTGAACCACCCATACAGCTTCATCCGGATAGTTCGATACTGCACCATTGATATCCCGTTTCACATCACACTTCTTGCTTCCGGTCAGCAATAGACTGACATGTTCAATCAACTGATCAATCTGCCCCTTTCGTGCCAGTTCCAGTTCAAATGAAAAGTCCGGTGCAAGTCTGTTGGCACCACTGGCATGCAGCGTATCCGGATCAAGCTCGACAATATTTTTATGTGAGCGGGATATACGGGTGCTAACCAGTGGGAAGTAGTCGCCAAAGAACCAGTAATACATGGTGTTGATATAGGCAACAGATGTAGCAGAGTTGTGAAGCTCGAACTCCGGCGCAACCTGCCTCTTGTTTTCAATCGGACCGTGAGGGGTATAGTCCGGCCGGTAAAAGTTGAAGACCGTTGGGGAAGCAAGCGCCAGTTGTCCGAGTGATTCCTTGATATCATCACCCACCAGCCACAATTTGCCGGACTGGTTTCTGACATTGAAAGCACGTAATAACTGGGAAACCCGCAGCAGCGGTGATTTGAGTTTTTCAGGGCGACGGGCTTCAGGGTGGGTCAGAATGGTACGCACAACCGCAGCCATATTACCCTTGGAACCAAACTGGGCTGCCACGGCCTGAATATAGTTTGGACTGGGGTTCGAGGTGACTAGCTGCTGAATCAGTTTGCGGGCGATAAACGGAGCTGTGCTTGGATGGGAAACCAGCGCACTGACTGCCTGCTGAATATCTGACTTGCCTGACTGACCGGGACCAATACTGATACGTCCCTTGAGTAGTTTCTTGGCGCCCCTGTCATGGAACTTTTCATCCACAAGCATCGGGCTGATCATATCTACAAACGGGATGGTTTTATAAACCTTGCTGACACCGTCCGCAAACTCAACCGGTGTATTGTTGTACGGGAAAAAGCCGGTGTTCCATTCATACAGATATCTGGCCGCTTTCAGCCCGGTAAAGACCCGTGCCATTTCCTTAATATCCCGGTTGTCATAAGTGGGGATATCACGCCCCTGTTTATCTTTCTTGCGGCTGCCATCCTGATTCAGTTCGAACAGCCCGATACTGAACAGCTGCATAATCTCCCGGGCATAGTTTTCATCCGGGTGAATATTTTTTTCAGGATCAGCCTTCTGGTTATTCATATGGGATAGATAAACACCCATACACGGGTGCATCGACACTTCATAAAGAATATCGCTGTACTGACCAAAAGCGTGCTTATAGAAAATGTCGTAGTAGCTGGCCATAGCGACTGCATCCAGCTCCAGCTGTGAGTTTTCTGATATGACCAGAATCTCGCTGAGTGCCAGTGCAATTCGATGCCTTAGCAGGTGTTCACTGATTGAGGGAACAGACAGCACCTTATGCCACCAGGCCATCCGGAAATACCAGTTGTAGGGCAACGCCGGATTATTACCGTCACCATCAATAGCTTTCTTGCCGTGTGCTCGAACCAGACGACGCCGAAAGTGTTTCCAGATTTTGTTGGTTTCCTGCTGATAGCTATCATCCGGCGTCAGCTTCGCCTTGAACTGCCGGTCAAGCCAGGCATCAACGCCCTTATCAGCCACATCATCAATGGCTTGTTGATCAGCCCCCAGTGTGGCCTGCATCAGAAAGCTGGCCGCAGTTTGCTTATTCACGGTTGGTGACTCCTCCATTCCCGCATCGGAGCCCCATCAGATAATATGCGCACTCCGTAACGATACAAAAATGTATCACTGAGAATTCAAAGGGTCACTTGGTAATTAGCCTGTCAACTTGCTCCAAATCAATTTTTCATCAAAATCAGTAAGTGCTTGCCCTACTTTTGCTGATGCAGGTTCTTATCAAAAACCTGTCAACATTTTATAGCGATCGCAAGACTGGCAGAAACAAGTGTTTGATAAAACAGCAACCTGAAATTTAAAAACAATGAAGATTAAACTGTCACACCTTCTTTTCAATCATTACATCTGTAGTATTGATATGGATCCTTGGGTGCAACCAGAGACTTACCCGTTATGTCACAACCTCGCCCCCGATACGTCTGTGTATCTGTTTCATTGGTCTGAATCCTGAGAGGTAGCTCTCCAGATTCATCCTCGATTACAGCTTTTATTTTCAACGCAACATCCCGTGGATCCTGCCCATTATCCAAGCCTCTTGTCAGGACTTTTTCAAAACCGCCCCATAAAGTAATCAAAGAATCTACAGCTGGCTTATTCAGTTTACAGCCATCCTTGAAACCTGTTTTGGTAAATCCCGGCTGAATCAAATGACAACGGATTTTGGCTTGATCACTGAGTTTTCCTACGTAGCCATATAGAGCGGCACTGGCACCTTCCAACCCGAATTTTGATGCTGCGTACACATCCATAAACGGAGGACCCACCATACCTGCAACCGAACTGACATTAATAATACAACCTTCCAGATGCTCCCTCATTGCAGGAATGAAATGCCGCATTAATAAAAGTGGTGCTATCAGGTTAACTCTTATTTGGTAGGCAATATCATTCGGGTCCAGTATTTCCAGAGGACCATAAACAGCCATACCGGCATTATTTACAAGAACTGATACAGGCCGGCCCACATCATTATCAAATTGAGTTAAGAACTCAGAAATGGCTTTTTCATCTGACAAGTCAACCTGATGCATTGTCACATTATTGATTGCTGGAGGAGGGCCCTGACGGAACGTACCATGCACTTCATATCTTGCAGAGTCCTCTGCCAACAGTTTTACTGTTTCCAGACCGATTCCTTTAGATGCACCTGTGACCAGAACAATTTTTGGCTGTGCTGAAGCTTCTTGTATAACCAGAAACAACAAGCAGCATCCGATCCATAAAAGCCATGAGTTCCAGATACGTCCAAAATTGCCGTGCATACTTTTTGTGCCTTTTAAAATTATTTTTTAAAAGTAGCAGCTATTGTGGTTTATGAAGGCGTGGCATCTGGAAGAGCTGAAATATATTGAAATGAACCAGCCTGAATAGAATCAGGCTGGTTTTACGGACAGAAACTATCGACTTAAGCGTCAGCGCCTTCAGCCACAACCTTGGCTACCGCACGCTCCAGACGAATCATACCTTCCTTGATATCTTCATCCGAAATGATCAGGGACGGAGTCATACGCAGTACGTTAGGGCCGGCTACCAGCAGCATCAGACCTTCTTCACGGGCAGCTGCCAGGAAGCGCGGACCTTTGCCTTTCCATTCGCCTTTCAGCTCGCCACCAACCAGCAGGCCGCTGCCACGAACATCTTCAAAGATACCGTGCTTGGCACCGATGCTTTCCAGGCCGTCAACAAACAGACCGAACTTGCGCTTGACGTCAGCCAGCAGCTTTTCATCGCTCAGGGTGTTGATCACTTCCAGAGCAACTCGACAAGCCAGCGGGTTACCGCCATAGGTGCTGCCGTGAGTACCCATGCCCAGGCTTTCAGCAATCTTGGCAGTGGTCAACATGGCACCAACAGGGAAGCCGCCGCCCAGGCCCTTGGCGCTGGTCAGTACGTCCGGAGTTACGTCCATACCCATGTAGGCATACAGTTCGCCAGTACGACCGGCACCGGTCTGAACTTCATCAAATACCAGCAGGGCATTGTGCTGATCACACAGTTCACGAACACCTTTAACGAATTCCGGAGTTGCCGGAATGATACCGCCTTCACCCTGTACCGGTTCCATTACGACAGCGCAGGTACGGTCGGAAATGGCTTCTTTCAGTGCTTCCAGGTTGTTGTATTCAACGTGGGTAATACCACCCGGAGCCGGTTCGAAACCTTCACGGTACTTCTTCTGACCACCGACGGATACGGTGAACAGCGTACGACCGTGGAAGGATTTTTCGAAGGAGATAATTTCGTTCTTTTCCGGACCGAAGTTATCGAATGCATATTTACGTACCAGCTTGAAAGCCGCTTCGTTAGCTTCCGCACCGGAGTTACAGAAGAATACACGCTCGGCAAAGGTCAGCTCGGTCAGGCGCTTGGCCAGTTCCAGAGCCGGTTCGTTGGTGAATACGTTGCTCAGGTGCCACAGGTTATCAGCCTGATCTTTCAGGGCTGCAACCAGACGCGGATGGGAGTGACCCAGCGCGTTAACGGCAATACCACCGGCAAAATCGATAAATTCTGTGCCCTGCTGATCCCAGATACGGGAACCTTCACCACGAACAGGAATAATGGCCGGCGGATTGTAGTTGGGTACCATTACATCGTTAAAGGTTTCCCGACTTACTTTTACTTCTGACATTTTACTTATTCCTTTTGTCGTGCTTAGCCAGCTGCACTCGGGGTTGAATCCAGCTGCCTCGTTCTTTTAATACGGCAGAAACTGCCTTTAAAAACTGCCTTTTCAGCAGGACTGGGGCCTGACTGATAACAGCGATTTGTTATTCATGAACCCTGCTCTTCCTTCCCGAAAAGCAGGGTCTGTATTGATTGCCTGGCTGGGTTATGCCGCCATCAACGACAATGCCTGAATAGCAACAGAGAGCATGGCCAGATCACAGTGTTCAGATACCTGAATATCGTCCACTGTCTGCTGCCAGCGCTGCATCTGTGACTCGTTCTCACTCAGCCACTGATCCAGCTGTGACAGTTCACTGTCATTGTCCTGCTCTGTCTCCAGGACTCCGGCACAGTTTTCACTGAGGCAGCGATCCAGCTGATCACGCAATGAAATCTGGGCCTTGCGCTGCCAACGGTCGGCTGCCGGCAATTTGCGGATTTCCTCACGCAGCCATGGCAGTGACAGGCGATCTTCCAGACTGAAGTAAGCCCGTGCAGTTTCGATGACATCCTGCTGCTGGCGCTCGCTGATCTGGAGAATATCCAGTGCATGATAGGTATAGCGCAAGCCGGCGCAAGTGGTTGCCAGCTCGGAAGACAGACCCGCATCTTCCATACCGTTACGGCGATCGCGCATAACCGCCTGCTCATGCTCACCCAGCATATCTTCCAGCTGCTCGGTAATCAGGGCCGTACCGGAACGATAACGCTCGATCAGGGCAGAAATGCTCAGCTCGCCCATATGGGTCCGCAGCAACCAGGTCGAGGTTTTCTCGATATGGTGCTGAATCCGCATCTGCTGGAAGCGCTGGATACCGTCATCACTGTCAAATCCGGCCGCCTCAAACTGGCGCCACATCTCCGGAATACCGAATACCCGGCAGGTAATGAAGAAGGCACGTACCGCATCCAGAGATGAGCAGCGAGTTTCCTGCTTCAGCTGGTCGAGATAGGTCGGGCCCATCCGGTTGCCAACAATATTGGCCAGATGTGTTGCCAGAATCTCGGCTTTCAGCGGATGCTCAACAATCTGGGCTGCAAAACGCTCCCGCAACGGTGTCGGGAAGTACATCAGCAGCTCTTCCATCAGGTCTTCATCCTGAGCAACACCTTCCTGCACCAGCTCATCAAACAGTTTCAGCTTGGCGTAGGACAGCAGCACAGAGACTTCCGGACGGGTTAGACCTTCACCGACTTTCAGTCGAGCCTTCAGCTCACGGTCTTCCGGCAGACTTTCCAGCTCACGGTTCAGACGGCCACTCTTTTCCAGGCTGCGAATAAAGTGACGGTAATCATTCTGGACATCACTGTTCTGATGTACACACAGGCTCAGCTGCTGACTCTGCAGGAAGTTATGGCGCAGTACCAGTGCAGCGACTTCATCCGTCATATCTGCCAGCAGTACATTCCGCTGCTTCAGGGTCATATCACCTGCAGCTACCAGCTGATTCAGCAGAATCTTGATGTTTACTTCATGGTCAGAGCTGTCCACACCACCGGAGTTATCAACCGCATCAGTGTTGATCAGGCCACCATGACGGGCAAACTCGACCCGCGCTTTCTGGGTCAGACCCAGGTTGCCACCTTCACCGACAACCTTGACCCGCAGGTCAGTAGCGTTGATACGCACCGCATCGTTGGCCCGGTCACCCACTTCAGCGTGAGTCTCGCTACCAGCTTTGACATAGGTACCGATACCACCGTTCCACAGCAGATCAACCGGAGCCTGCAGAATGGTCTGAATCAGTTCCGCCGGCGTAAACTCAGCCTTGTCAGTATTCAGCGCCTTGCGGGCTTCTGCACTCAGGCGAATGGACTTGGACTTGCGGCTGAAGATGCCGCCACCGCGGGAAATCAGCTCGCGGTTATAGTCATCCCAGCTGGAACGCGGCATCCGGAACAGGCGCTGACGTTCCTGGTAACTGCTGGCAGCATTCGGGGTCGGATCAATAAAGATATGCATATGGTTGAATGCCGCCACCAGCCGGATATGGCCGGACAGTAACATGCCATTACCAAATACATCACCGGCCATATCGCCGACACCGATCGCGGTAAAGCTCTGGTTCTGGGTATCCAGCCCGGTTTCCTTGAACAGTCGTTTCACCGACTCCCAGGCACCACGAGCGGTAATACCCATCTTCTTGTGGTCGTAGCCCTGGCTGCCACCAGAGGCAAAGGCATCGCCCAGCCAGAAGCCATAGCTTTCGGAAATTTCGTTGGCAATATCCGAGAAGGTTGCAGTGCCCTTGTCGGCCGCAACTACCAGATACGGATCATCGCCATCGTGACGGATAACATTCAGCGGCGGCAGCAGCTCACCGTCCTTCATATTGTCGGTGATATCGAGCAGACCGGAGATAAAGGTCTTATAGCTGCTGATACCTTCCGCCAGAATCTCTTCCCGGCTACCACGTACCGGTAACTGCTTGGGAATAAAACCACCCTTGGCACCGTGCGGAACGATAACCGCATTCTTCACCATCTGGGCTTTAACCAGACCGAGGATTTCAGTCCGGAAATCTTCCCGGCGGTCAGACCAGCGCAGGCCACCACGGGCAACTTTACCGCCGCGCATGTGAACCCCTTCAACCTGCGGGGAGTACACAAAGATTTCGAATTCAGGACGAGGCAGTGGTGCTGCCGGAATCATGTTCGGCAACAGCTTGAAGGACATATAGCTCTTGGCATTGCCTTCTGCTGTTTGCTGGTAGGCGTTGGTGCGCTGCATGGCCTGAATCACACTCAGGAAGTGGCGCAGAATCCGGTCGTTATCCAGGTTCTCGACTTTTTCCAGCAGTGCTTCGATGGTATTGCTCACGCCTTCAATAGCGGCTTCGCGGTCACCTTCCAGTGCCGGATCAAAGCGGGTTTCAAACAGGGTGACCAGATTACGGGTAATCGCCGGATTATCATTCAGCACCTGTTGCATATAGGCCTGACTGAACGGTACCTGCAGTTGCAGCAGATATTTGCTCAGTGCCCGCAGCAGATTCACTTCACGCCATCTCAGGCCGGCATTGACTGCCAGTGCATTGAAACCGTCGTTTTCCAGCTCACCACGCCAGGTGCGGATAAACACTTCCTGGAACTGCTGTCGTACTTCTTCGCTGTCCAGGGTCTGGCCATCAGCCAACAGGATACTGAAGTCGACACCCCATGCATGAATACCACCACGGCGACGAATCGTGTAAGGACGGGCATTCTGAACCTGTACCTGCATCTGATCCAGAATCGGCATCATGCGGGACAGTGCCAGCGGTTCACCCAGACCCAGTACCCGGAAGTGCAGACATTCAAAGTCGTTCACCGGCTGGTACAGACTGGTGTTCAGCGGCTGCTCTTCAGTCAGCGCTTCCAGTCGCACAATATCGGTAGCAGCCTGACGCGGGTGGACATCTTCCCGGTAACCGGCAGGAAATGCTCGCACATAACGACGATACAGTTGACGACCAACCGCCTCACCATGCTGTTCGATCAGTGCCTGATGCAAATGGTCTTCCCAACCCAGCATCACTTCTGTCATCCGCGCTTCGAGCAGCGCAGCATCCAGTACCTGATCGTGCAGGTCTTTACAGTGGATGGTGAACTGTACCTGGGTCAGCGGGTTGTCAGACAGGCGTACATTAAAGTCAACACTGTGACCCTTGAGCTCTTCCTGCAGAATTTGCTGCAGCGTAATTCTCAGCTGGGTATTGAAGCGGTCTCTCGGCACATAAACCATGGCAGTAACAAAACGGCCAAAGCTGTCCGGACGCAGGAATACCCGCAGCTGTTTGCGCTGCTGACAGTCGAGAATACCCAGAATAGTTTGCTGCAGTTGCTTCTGGCTGGCCTGCAGCAGCTCATCCCGCGGATAGTGACTGATAATGTGACGCAGTGCCTTGCCGCGGTAGCTGTCTTCCTGTTCGCGGGCATGGGCCAGCAGGCTGGTAACCTTTTCCCGCATCAGCGGAATATTTTCCTGCGGGGTATCATAGGCCTTTGATGTAAACAGACCGTAGAAACGACTCTCACCTACTACCTGACCACGATCGTCAAACTGACGAATAGCGACATAGTCCATATGGGCCGGACGCTGAACGGTGGAACGGGTAATGGACTTGGTGATAACCAGCAGTTCAGGCGACATCAGTCGCTCTGCTTCATGATCGGACAGAATTCTGATTTTCGGGCTTTCCCGCACTTCTTCACGGAAGCAGCCAAGACCGGAATTGTCGCGAATGACCAGACGAGTGCAGTCATCGGAGGCATCAAAATCATAGAAGCGGTGACCGATAAACAGGAAGTTGTCCTGCTTCAGCCATTCCAGGAAAGCTTCTACTTCTTCGACCTGCTCCTTTTCAACCGGCAGGTCGGTACGCTGGCATTCTTCAACGGCCTTATCCATTTGCTGCTGCATGGCTGGCCAGTCTTCAACAACACGCTGCACATCACCAACCACCAGCTCGATATTTTTAACCACATCGGCCAGTGCTTCTTCGTCTGGCTGACGGTCAATTTCGATCCGGATAAGTGCTTCTGAGATACCGGTTTCAACATCCGGCTTGTGCAGGGCTACCAGCTTGCCGATGCTGTCACGGACAATATTGATAGTCGGGTGGTTAAGTTCGTGTACGACCAGATCCTGACGGTCCAGCTCCATCAGAACGGAAGCCACCAGGAAAGGCATATCATCAGCGAGAATCTCGATCACGCTGTGAGTGGAATGCCAGTGGTGTTCTTCAGGCTCTGGATTGTAGGCCCGGACCAGCGCTTCAGCAGGCTTGCGCTGCTGAATAAACTGCCACAGGCAGAGGAGTGAACCATAGCGGTCGTCAATGGACTGGCTGGACAGATCACTCAATGAGTGACGTCTGTAAAAGTGCTCTGCAAGATTACTAGCCGATGTATGTTCTTCTTCTGGCATGCGCTCTTTCAGCCAGGACTGAAGTTGTTCGACAGTGATTCTGCGGATATCCGTATAACTGTTCATAACATCCCGGGTCATAGTGGCTTCCCCTTATGGAGGTAAAGCGCCACTTGAACCTTATCTCCAGTTGATCCTTTAATGATCTCAACCGGATTATCCACGAAACCCAGATAAGTATTTTTCATAATGCGACAGGGACTTTCACCAGCCTGACATACCGCAAGGCAATATCAGCGAAAAAAGGACAGACCAACCCACCAAGGATAAACCGTTCTGTAGGTACTGATGCTGAATTTTGGAAATCGAACGTTGAGGAGTGGTGTTATCGTCGGAGAGCCTGATAGAAGTGAAGGCTGGAACTACAACCCCATGCCCCCCGGTGAGGCTGTAGTTCCATTAAAAACGCTTTATCAGTATTTGATAAGTCAGTCGGCTTGTTTCAGTAACTCCCTCAATTCCCGCTTCAGGATCTTGCCGGTTGCGGTCATAGGCAGTTCATTGAACATCTGTACCACTCTTGGGTATTTGTGCGCTGCAATACGCTCTTTAGCCCAACCGGTAATCTCATTGGGGCAGGCATCTACACCATCATGAGGTACAACACAGGCCATCACTTCCTCGCCATGAACATCATGAGGAACGCCCACTACAGCCACATTGGCTACATGAGGATGGGCCATTAGTACTTCTTCCAGCTCGCGGGGGTAAACGTTGTAGCCGCCCCGAATAATCATGTCCTTCACCCGGTCAACAATATACAGATTGCCTTTCTCGTCCATGCGGCCAATATCGCCGGAATAGAACCAGCTGTCCTTGATGGTTTCAGCAGTTTTTTCAGGATTATTGAAATAGCCCGCCATAATGTTATGGCCACGGATCAGAATCTCACCTTCTTCACCTGCAGCAACCTCATTACCGTTTTCATCAGCGATACGAATATCAATACCGATAACCGGCTGTCCCACCGAGCCAGGAATACGCTCCAGATGCAGGCTGTTGAAGGCGGCAATAGGTGAAGTCTCCGACAGGCCATAGCCTTCCAGAATCGGCGCATTGAATTTCTCTTCAAACTGGCGCATGACTTCAACCGGCATTGCCGCGCCACCGCTGACGCAGATCTTCATATTGCTGGCGATTTTTTCCAGATCAAACCGCTCTGCCGCATCCTTAACACTCAACAGTCCGATATACATGGTAGGTACACCACAGAACTGGGTAGCTTCTTCCTTTTCCATTAACGACAGCACGGTTTCCGGATCAAAACGGGGCACCATAATCAGGGATGAACCGGCACTGATACCCGCAACCATTTGCACCACCTGTCCGAACACATGAAACAGCGGTAATGTCAGCAGCAGCCTGTCATCTGCAGTGATGCTTACCTGCGTCATGGCCAGCATACAGTTCATTGTAATATTGGTATGGGTCAGCATTGCACCCTTGGGATACCCGGTGGTTCCCGAGGTGTAAATCAGCACGGCCAGATCGTCATTGCTGCGGGGCACATAGTCAAACTCACCCGGCTGTCCCTGAGTCAACGCTGTCAGCGTGGCAATACCATCCAGCTCCATAGCGCTCTGGTCTTGCGCTGCCATCACAAACATTTCTTCACAGCTATCGACCTGCTCAAAAGCTTCCTGTCCCAGTTTGCCCATGGGAAGCTCAGGCGTGCCTTCAAAACAGAAGAAGAATTTGGCGCCACTGTCCTGCAGGTGGTATTCGATCTCTCTCGGACGCAGCAAGACGTTTAACGGCACCACAATGCCGCCCGCTTTCAGTACGCCATAATAAACAACCGGAAAGAAAGGCAGGTTAGGACAACTGAGTGCAACCCGATCTCCCGGCTGCAGCCCGCGAGCTATCAGTCCAGCTGCTACCTGACTGGCAGCAGCATCCAGTTCGGAGTAACTGATTCTGTCGTTATTGCAGACAATAGCGGCTTTGGAAGGATACAGCTTGGCATTACGCTGCAGGAAGGCGGCAATATTCTGCATAAGATACAACCTTTTTTATTATCGTTATCGGGATCGTGATTCTTGTGCTTCTGATTGTGATGCAAGACGTCTGATGAAGCTTTTTATTTGTGTCCCGCTTTATTATGCGACACCAGCCTAACTGACCTCCCGGTACAATCCCATGACCCAAACGGTCACACGTCTAACCCAAACTGACAAACCCTGAAAAACGCTACGTAAATTCGGGTTTCACATTTCTTCTATACTTTACATTAGGAAAATCTAATATATGATAAGCGCATATATCTTTTGCCTATAAATATCATCACAAAGGCAAGGAAGGAGGGTTTATGAAGTTTCTTTATAAACAACAGTGGAACTGGAAGATCAGTGGTCTAGCCCTGGGGCTGACTTTCTTGCTGGCTGTACTGTTGGTCAAACCTATCGGTGTTTCCACTCAGTTTGTCATATTTGACGGCATTGTCTGGAACCTGTTCAGTGATGTTGTGGTTGAGGATAATTCCAGTAAAACCGGTTATGCCAGCCCCAATGCCTACCTGAATAAAAGCGGAGGTAAATATGCCAGCAATATCGCTAATCCGCTGAATTACAGTTTTGTCTTTGTGCTGGCGATGGTACTGGGTGGTTTTGTCGCCAGTCGCATGCAATCCAATGCCTCTGAAGCTGATAGCAACAATCTTGCCGTAACCTGTGACAAGCCTGACTCGAAGCGCTATCTCACCGTATTTTTCGGTGGTGTACTGGTCCTTTTTGGTGCCCGGCTGGCCGGAGGATGTACCAGTGGACATATGATGAGCGGCATGATGCAGACGTCACTGAGTGGCTATCTTTTTGCGATGGGGGCTTTTGCTGTGGCCGTCCCTGTTGCGATGCTGATGTACCGGAGGAACGCATAAATGAATATTATGCTCGCAATTATTGTCGGCTTCCTTTTCGGTTTCGTGCTGCAAAAAGCCGGGGCCGCCAGCCCGGCCAAAATCATCGGCATGCTGCGGCTTACAGACCTGCACCTGATGAAAGCTATTTTGCTGGGTATTGGTATAAGCAGCCTATTGCTGTTTACTTTGCTGTCAGCAGGCATCATCAGTGGCAATCATTTAAGTATTAAAACATCTTATATGGGTGTTATCGCCGGTGGTGCTATTTTGGGACTGGGCTGGGCAATGGCTGGCTTTTGCCCAGGCACCAGTCTGGTAGCCGCAGGCGCCGGAAGAAAAGATGCCTTGTTTTTCATAACAGGCGGGCTGGTCGGTGCAGGTATTTTCACCCTGAGTTACGGTTCAATACAGAACAGCTGGTTATTTGACGACCTTGGAGGTAAAGCGACGCTGGCCACAACCGGAGTTGAAAAATATTCCGTCATGCTGCCGTCATTACCTGCATTATGGGTTGCAGGAGCCATTGCTGCTGTATTCATCATCATTGCCGTGCTGTTGCCAGCTTCAACAGCATCTTCTGAAAACGCCTGAAACCAAAGTCATCATCAGCACCTGACTGATGATGACTTTTCTGTATTTTATTCACCCCTGCTCACTGTCGGGTAACCAGTAGCGCTGCTGAACCTTCCCATACTCATCAACCGACTGCAGGCTGACATCAAAGCCCCACAGATAGTAAACATGTTTCAGAATCTCTTGCGTGCTGGCAGCATCCAGTGGCCGTCCCTGATGCATTTCATGCACCAGAATCATTGAGCGATCTCCGGTGACATCTACGTCCAGCACCTGAATATTAGGTTCACGGTTACCCAGATTATATTGCGCAGATAATGACTGCCTGAGCGATCGATACCCTTCTTCATCATGAATGGCGCTGATCTCAAGATACTGATGGGCATCATTATCATCGATACCAAACAGCCGCATATCCCGCATCACTTTGGGAGACAGAAACTGCAGGATAAAGCTTTCATCCTTGAAGTTCTGCATGGCAAAGTGAAGTGTATCCAGCCAGTCACTGCCCGCAATATCCGGAAACCACTGCCGGTCTTCCGGCGTTGGATTCTCACAGATCCGGCGAATATCACTATAAATATTAAAGCCAAGAGCATAGGGGTTGATGCCGGAATAGCGCTGATCATCAAAAGCTGGCTGAAAAACGACATTGGTATGCGAGTGAAGGACTTCCAGCATAAAGCCTTCATTTACCAGTCCTTCGTCATACAGGCTATGCACTAACGTGTAATGCCAGAAGCTGGCCCAGCCTTCATTCATAACCTGGGTCTGGCGCTGGGGATAAAAGTACTGGGCTATTTTTCTGACGATCCTGATGATTTCCCGCTGCCAGGTTTTCAGCAAAGGTGCATTTTTCTCAATAAAGTAGAGAATATTTTCTTCCGGCGACTTGGGAAAACGCTCGCTTTTCACCTGCGTTTTTTCTTCCTTGACCGGAATCGTACGCCATAGGTCATTCAGGTTGCGCTGGATATATTCCTCACGCTCCCGGGCCTGATGCCGCTCTTCTTCAGGAGAAAGATGTGCCTGTCGTTCATACCGGTTAACGCCCTGATTCATCAGTGCATGGCAGGCATCCAGCAAGGTTTCTACCTGCTCCACGCCATACTTTTCTTCACACTGGGCAATGTAATGCTTGGCAAACAGCAGGTAATCGACAATGGAGTCGGCATTGGTCCACTGTTTGAACAGATAATTGCCCTTGAAGAAAGAGTTGTGGCCATAGCAGGCGTGAGCGATAACCAATGCCTGCATTGGCATTGTGTTCTCTTCCATCAAATAGGCAATACAGGGGTTGGAATTGATTACCAGCTCATAGGCCAGCCCCATCTGCCCCCGCCGATAGCGTTTCATATTGCTAAGGAACTGTTTACCAAAGCTCCAGTGGTTGTACATCAGGGGCATGCCAACAGCAGCATAGGCATCGATCATCTGCTCCGAATTGATGATCTCTATCTGGTTCGGATAGGTATCAATGCGGTACTGCTCTGCCAGCCGACCAATTTCCCTGTCGTACGTTTCCAGCAGTTCAAAGCTCCATTCAGAACCTGTAGATAGAAGGCAACGCTCAGCCATATCCGAATCCCCTCAACGCTGCCAATGATGACGGATGCTTGGCAAACAGCCGGCGGAACACTGGATAAATATCCTGCTGCGACCTGATTCTCTGACTGGCAAAATGCTCATTTTCCTGACCAAGAAGCTGGTAGGTATGCCATAAAGCCTGAGGTGCTTCGGCAATCTCGACATAGGCAAAATAACGGCACAGGGGTAGCAACTGATCTGAAAGAATCTCTCTACAACGATCGATATCTTCCCTCCAGTTATCACCATCTGATGCCTGGGCGATATAAATATTCCATTTTTCTGGAGGAAAGCGCTCGGCAATAATCTCGCTAGCCAATTTCAGGGCGCTGGAGACCACTGTTCCTCCGGTTTCCCGGGAAAAGAAAAAATCCTGCTCATTACATTCGCGGGCTTCGGTATGGTGTCGGATAAAGACGACCTCAACAGCTTCATAGTTTCGCTGCAGAAATAAATACAACAGCAAAAAGAAGCGTTTGGCGATCTCCTTGATCGACTGGGTCATCGAGCCTGAAACATCCATCAGACAGAACATCACAGCTTTACTGCTGGGAAGCGGCAGCTTGGTAAAGCTGTTATATCGCAAGTCAAATTCGTCGATAAACGGCATTCGCCTGAGTCGCCGGTTCAAGGCCTGTATTTCCAGCCTTAACTCCTCTTCCCGCTCAGGATCATTGCAATCAGGATTGACCTGAAGTTCGCGCAATTGTCGTTTTAATTCACGAATCTGTTTCCGCTCTTTTCCTGACAAGGCAATTCGTCTGGCATGAGCGGCTCTGAGAGAGCGGACTATATTCAACCGCTCCGGTGAACCTTTGGTAGTAAACCCGGCGCGATGCATCCGGAACTCGGTAGCATCTTTTAATTCCTTGCGAACCAGGTTTGGCAGCTCTAGTTCATCAAACAGATAATCGAGAAATTCATCCCGGCTGATTTCAAAAGCAAACTGGTCCTCACCCTCGCCCTGATTGCTGGCATCTCCATCGCCTGTTCCCTGCCCACCACCACCGGGTGGCCGTTTGATCCGGTCACCGGCATGGAACTGACGGTTACCGGGATGCACCTGTTCGGAACGACCGCCACTACCATGATGAAAGACCGGTTCAGATAAGTCTTTCCTGGGAATACGGATATTATCGCCCCGGTCTATATCGGTAATAGAACGCTGACTCAGTGCATCCTGCACTGCTTTGTGAATAACTTTATGATGCCGCTGCAAAAATCGCTGGCGATTGACCGTGCTTTTTTTCCCGGCATTCAATCGTCGATCAATGATAATGCTCATACCAACCTCCTGCTGGGTTCAGGACAGATCAGATATGAGAAGCTATTGAGATTTTCTCACCCGGATATACCACTCGGACAGCAGCCTTACCTGCTTCTCGGTATAGCCGTGCTGAACCATACGATCGACAAAGTCGGCATGTTTTTTCTGGTCGTCTTGCGAGGCTTTGGCATTGAAAGAGATAACCGGCAACAGATCTTCCGTATTGGAGAACATCTTTTTCTCAATCACCAGTCGCATTTTTTCATAGCTGAGCCAGCTGGGGTTTTTGCCTTTCAGACTGGCTCTGGCGCGCAATACGAAATTGACTACCTCGTTCCTGAAGTCTTTCGGATTGGCAATGCCCGCCGGCTTTTCGGTTTTCTCCAGCTCATCATTCAATTCGCCACGATCCAGAATCTGTCCGGTATCCGGGTCTCGATACTCCTGATCCTGAATCCACAGATCGGCGTAGGTGATATAGCGATCAAATACATTCTGGCCAAACTCGGAGTAGGACTCGAGATAGGCGGTCTGAATTTCCTTGCCAAGAAACTCAATGTATTTAGGCGTCAGATACTCTTTGATAAAGCTGATATAACGCTCTTCCACTTCTTCCGGGAATTGCTGCTGCTCAATCTGCTGTTCCAGCACATACAACAGATGTACAGGGTTGGCTGCGGCTTCAGTTGGATCAAAGTTGAAAACTCTGGACAGAATCTTGAAAGCAAAACGGGTTGAAAGCCCTTCCATACCTTCATTCACTCCGGCCACATCCTTATATTCCTGCAGCGGCTTGGCATTGGGGTCGGTGTCTTTCAGATTTTCGCCATCATAGACTCGCATTTTTGAATAAATTGACGAGTTCTCCGGCGTCATTATTCTGGACAGCACAATGAATTGAGCCAGGATACTGAGCGTATCCGGCGCACAGGGAGCATGATGCAATGAACTGTGTTGCAGCAGCTTCTCATAGATTTTGATTTCTTCACTGACCCGAGTGCAATAAGGCACCTTGATAATATTAACCCGGTCGATAAACGCTTCATTGGTGCGATTATTCTTGAATGTCTGCCATTCTGACTCATTTGAGTGGGCCAGAATTACGCCTTCAAACGGCAGCCCGCCAAGTCCCTCAGTGCTATTGTAATTACCCTCCTGGGTTGCCGTCAGTAACGGGTGTAGCACCTTGATCGGTGCCTTGAACATTTCAACAAACTCCATAATGCCCTGGTTTGCCCGACACAAAGCACCGGAGTAACTGTAGGCATCAGGGTCATCCTGGGAATACTCTTCCAGCTGACGAATATCGACCTTGCCAACCAGGCTGGAGATATCCTGATTGTTTTCATCACCGGGTTCGGTTTTGCAGATGGCAATCTGGTTGAGCCGACTGGGGTGGAGTTTAACTACCCGGAATTTTGTTACATCACCGTCGTACTCTTCCAGCCGCTTAACCGCCCAGGGAGACATGGTATAACGTAGATAGCGGGTTGGAATACCAAACTCGGCTTTCAGGGTTCCACCATCAGATGCCGGATCGAACAGCCCCAAAGGTGACTCAAAGACTGGCGAGCCTTTAATGGCATAGAAAGGTATGTCCTCTATCAACTCCTTGAGCTTTTCGGCCAGTGAGGACTTGCCGCCCCCGACAGGCCCTAGCAGATAAAGCACCTGTTTCTTTTCTTCCAGTCCCTGCGCTGCATGGCGGAAATAAGACACGATCTGTTCCACCGGCTCTTCCATACCGTAGAACTCATCAAATGCCGGATAACGGTGAATCAGTTTATTGGAAAATATTCGGCTCAGCCGGGGGTCCATTGAAGTGTCAACCACTTCAGGCTCCCCGATGGCCATCAGTAGCCGTTCTGCTGCATTGGCATATACGCTCTTGTCTTCACGACAGAGATCCAGATATTCCTGAAGACTCATTTCTTCCTGTTGTCTGGACTTGAAACGTTCCCTGTAGTCGGCGAAAAGCAGCATATTTGAAGCCTCCGGAGAGCAAACTCGGTAAAGCCGAACCCTTGTCATATAAACTGACAGGAGAGGGTGCGTTAAGTTTATCAGGAAGTCTGCAGAATGCCTGATTCATAAATCGGCCGTTGATGAAGCTGAGCATGTACCTCTTGATCAGCTTCACTTATCATAGGCAGCTACCGGCCATATGCTCCCCGTGCGATACCTCTAGATATAAGACTGCTGAAGCATGACCACCGCTTGTAACACCGATACCTTGCCTCGGGGTTCAGTCCCCTGTGCAACATGCAACAACATCACTGGCGATGCTGACGGCGAGCGTCAGCCGAAGCGTTGCGGCTTTCTTTTGCTTGGCAATTTTTCCATGACGGCGTTTGCCTCGGCAGCC
The DNA here is from genome assembly GCA_947387575.1 of Spongorhabdus nitratireducens. Classification (GTDB taxonomy): domain Bacteria; phylum Pseudomonadota; class Gammaproteobacteria; order Pseudomonadales; family Endozoicomonadaceae; genus CANDOC01. Next base: position 24,632 of record CANDOC010000004.1, on the reverse strand, counting down.
GAACCGCTGCGAATGGCTAACTGGATTCGCAATGAAGATCTGTATGAAATTCTGACCCTTACCACGGACGGACAACCTGTTACCTGCTCAGCAGGGGTTCGGGTCATGCCAGATTACTCTCTGACAGCACGATGCGATCAAGGGCACAATATTACGGACACTCTGGACGTGGTTTTTGTTGTAGGAGCCAGTCCGGTTGCGCCTACCATCAATGATCAAGCCATCGCCTGGTTACGCGCGTTCAACACCCTGAACCGTGATGAAGCCACTATGAGTATTGGCGGCATCGGTACCGGTTCCTATGTACTGGCCTGCGCCGGTCTACTCGATGGATACAAGGCCACTGTTCACTGGTGGAGCAACGATGCTCTTAAGAATGAATTCCCGCTGATTCAGCTAACCGATGGTTTATATGAAATAGACGGCAACCGATATACCTGCAGTGGCGGTACTGCGGCGACCGATATGATGTTATTTGTAATCGGCAAACACCATGGAATGGAGTTATCTGCCAGTATTTCCGAGCAGTTTGTATGCGAGCGGCTGCGGACTACGGACGACGCCTACCAAACCCCGCTACGCCACCGTATCGGATCAGCACAGCCCAAGCTGGTTGAAGCGGTGACTTTGATGGAAACCAATCTGGAAGAATTGCTGACCACTGATGATATTGCGTTTCATGTTGGACTTTCACGGCGCCATCTTGAGCGGCTGTTTAAAAAGCATCTGCAGACATTGCCATCCCGTTACTATTTACAACTCCGAATGGAAAAAGCCCGCCGCTTGCTGCGTATGACAGAGCAACCGGTACTGCAGGTAGGTTTGAGCTGTGGTTTTACCAGCGCATCGCATTTCAGTACCGCTTATCGGAATCATTTTGGGCTGACGCCAAGGGAAGAAAGAAAGCGCCGGCAGGAAATAGCATAATTCCAGTGTGAAGCACATACGCTGCCTTGAGTAGCTGCTAGTCTAGATATCGCCTGAACAATAATTGTCCTCCATAAAATCGGAAGCATTCATTACGACACAGGAGAATAAGAAATGTCCTGTATTACTTATCGTCGTTTGAATATCCAATCGGTCATGCAGTGGTTACTGGCAGCTTCTGCGCTTTTTTTCTGCATCGGCTTGGCACATGCAACACTTAACACTGACATGCTTCGGATAGAACAATGGCTGACTCTTACTGACTCAGGTAATCAAAAAGTCAAGGTCAAGTTTTCCTTCGCAGCTGGAGCCAACCCGCCAGAAGCAACATCTATAACATCTTCGGTGCAAAAGGTTTTAACTGGCACTGAAGTGAAAGTCCCCTCCCCTAAAAAGATTGGTTTCGACTTCGTTATGCTTCCTACCGTAACAGTTGGAACCTTGTTGCCGGCAGGAGCTGACGCTGCAGAATTTCCTCCATTGCTCACTATTGCCTATACCCTGTTGTTTTATCAGGAGCCACAGTTAAGTTCTCAGCAAACAAAAAGGCTGAGTAAAGAAGCTCGTTCAGAATTCATCAGCCAGTCTCATTTGGAAGTTTGCTTGCTTGAATCACAAACCCAGATAAAAATTGTAGGCCCCTGTATAACCGGGGCAGCTATAACTCAGAGTAGAGGCTTCGAAACAACAATATTAATCAAACTCATCAAAAATACAGGCACTCCAAATCATCCTTATTCAGCAGAGTTCAAGCTCCAGCACCTGAAAGACGATACTCGACGTGATATATCCTATTCACTTTCTGGAAGTTCAAGTGACATACCTTTTCTTTCTGCAACTTTGATGACAACCCCACAACAATATATTGAAAGCACAGGAGCAAGCTCGGAACAAGTGGCCGTTTCAGGTCATCAACAAAACGACACTCCCGCTGTCTTACCTGTATCAGAGCCTACGCCTCCTCCTTCTCCTCCACCAGGAACAGTAAAAATACAACCAACTCTCCAACCAGCGCCTCCAGTTCAAACTACAGAAACAGTTCATGGTAGTGAAGTGACTGGTTCACGCTGGAGCTTCATTCCTTGTTGTCAATAGTCACGGGAGAGTTGCAAACATTCATGAAAGCACACACGAGCTTCACGATGATATGCGGGTGTAGTTTCGTACAATGAAATTACATTTTATTTTTTTGTTGCTTATTCTGTTTTCAAACTCTCCACAGCTCCTGGCAAGCTCCATTCAATCAATGCCACTCGACGAGTTGATTGAACACGCATCCTCAGAGGGGATGGCTTGCAGCCTGACCATGCCTGACACCTGGGCTAACTGGAAACAAACCTGGGATGACCTGTATCACCTCTACGATATCAGGCACAGGGACACCTCCATGAACAGCGCTCAGGCCATCGCCTGCTTCAATGCAGATAAAGCCAACGCCAGCGCGGATATTACCGATATAGGTATGGCTTTCATTCCAAACGCGCTGCGACTTGGCGTCTGTATGCCGTACCGCACCACAACCTGGGATGACATTCCCGGCTGGGCAAGAGATGAGGATGGCTTCTGGGTTATCGCTTATACAGGCACCATTGCTTTCATCATAAATAACCATCTGGTGCCTGACCCTCCACGTAGCTGGAGTGATATTGCCAATGGTCGGTACCGGGTCGCTATTGGAAATGTAGGTAGCGGAGCACAACCCAGTCTTGCTGTTCTCTCGGCTGCGTATGCTCTGGGTGGCGATGAGTCTAACCTTGATCCAGCGTTAAATTTATTCACCAGACTTGCACGTCAGGGACGGCTGAACTTTATTGAATGCAACTCCATAACCAATCTGGAGCGGGGAGAGGTGGAAGTTGGATTAATCTGGGATTTTCTCGCTTTACATTATCGAGCAATGATCGGAAAGGAACATTTTACTGTGCAAATTCCTCTGGATGGTACAGTGACCGAAGGTTATACAACCATCATTAACCGCTATGCGCCTCATCCCCATGCGGCAGCTCTGGCGCGTGAATACATTCTCAGCGATGCCGGTCAAATTAACCTGGCACGCGGATATGCCCGCCCGATACGTAAAAGTGTTGTCCTGCCAGACAATGTACGGGACAAACTATTGCCGGAGGCGCAATACATAAACGCCCGAACCATACAAAATCGAGAGGGCTGGATAAAAAGTTCCCTTCAGCTCCAGCGGCAATGGCAGACACGGGTTGCAGTCAGTATGCCATAGCATGGTCACGACCAACTTTTCAAAGCACCCATTCGTTTATAGCCCGGAAAAAAGAACAGCAATATGCATAAGGTAATTCTTGTTGTACTGGATGGCCTTGGCTATCAGGTTGCCCATGACTGTATGGGCTTTATGCAGGCGCTTGTGGAGCGAAAAAAAGGACGGATGTATCGTATTGAATGTGAACTACCCGGTCTTTCACGCCCTCTCTATGAAACCCTGCTAACCGGAACACATCCTCTGGACAGTGGTATTACCCACAATCAGGTAATCAGAAAGTCCAACCAGCAAAGTATCTTTTCCCTTGCCTCCAAGGCAGGCCTGAAAACAGCTGCTGCGGCCTATTACTGGATCAGCGAGCTCTATAACGAGTCCCCTTTTGACAAGATTCGTCATCGATATTCAGTTACCCCGGGCAAACCCGTCCAGCAGGGTATTTTCTACTATGCGGACACATACCCGGATAGCCATCTGTTCTCTGATGCAGAATTTTTGCGCCAGCAGTACGACCCAGACTTTTTACTGGTTCACTCGATGAATATTGATGATGCCGGCCATCACCACGGCTGTAACAGTGTTGAGTATCGTCACGCAGCACGTGAAGCAGATAACCTGCTATCCGAGTATCTGCCAATCTGGTTACAGCAGGACTATCAAATTATTGTCACCAGTGACCATGGCATGAACTCAGATTGCACCCATGGCGGGGTCACCTCGGAAGAGAGAGAAATTCCTCTCTATATCGCTGGCTCAGCTTTCCAACTGGATGCCGAGCCTGCTATCTCACAGCTCGATTTATGTGGCGTTATGTGTACCCTGCTGGGAATTACTCAGCACGGAAAACCTGAAAACAGGGATATTCTAGCCTGAATATGCACAAACACTGGCTGACTGTTATTACAGTACTTCCCCTGTTGACCCTGTTTCTGCTTTTTCTAGGGTTACCGGCGGGGATCGTGCTGTATAACAGTGTCACTCTGGACGGTAACTTAACCCTCCAGCACTACCAGACTATATTCACCGGCCCGCTTTATCTGGACAGTATTTATCGCAGCCTCGTAATCACAGGCTGGTCCAGTTTATTGGGTATATTGCTTGCCTTTGGGTGTGCCCGTGCCCTGCAGGCAATAGGAGGCAGAACCCGAGACTGGGTGCTGTGCTTCGCCAATATGACAACCAACTACAGCGGTGTCCCCCTCGCTTTTGCTTTTACCATTCTCCTTGGTTTCAACGGCATGTTGATTATCATTCTGAGACAGCTGGGACTGGAGCCGGATTTCAATCTTTACAGCAAGTGGGGCTTGATACTGATCTACACCTATTTTCAGGTTCCCCTTGGACTGCTCCTACTCTACCCTGCTCTGGATACCATCAGGACTGAGTGGCAGGAAGCATCGGAGTTACTGGGTGCTGGCCGGTTTCATTTCTGGATACATATCGGTATTCCTGTACTGATGCCGGCACTATTGGGTAGTTTTCTTATTTTATTTGCAAATGCTATGGGAGCCTATGCGACGGCCTATGCTTTGACTGGTGGGAATTACAACCTGCTGGTCATTCGTATCGCTACTCTGGTGGCAGGTGATATTCAATTGAATCCCAATCTGGCCAGTGCACTGTCAGTATTACTTGTTGTCTTGCTGACAATCGCCTTGCTGGCTCACGAATTTCTTCTTAAACATACTTATCTGAATAGAAATGATGATGGCAAATAGTCGTCACTGGTTAGTGATCTTCATATTCACTACCATTTTATTTTCTCCCCTGTTCGCTACATTGATCTTCTCCCTTTCAACATACTGGGCTCTGACGCCTTTGCCTTCAGACTGGAGTTATCAATGGTATGTTGAACTTGCTACTAACTCACGCTTTCTTCATAGCCTGCTAAGATCCTGTATCTTTGCGCTTGGCGCTACAATCGTATGTTGTGTAGTTACAGTACCCGTTGCTGTCATTGCCGAGATAAAAGCACCAAAATTAAAAAAATTGATGAATATGCTATCAATCCTCCCCTTTGCCCTACCTCCTGTTGTGATTGCAGTAGGGTTATTACAAGTTTATTCTTCGGGTGTATTGATATTAACCGGAACGCCATGGATACTCATCGGTGCTTGGTGTATTTTAATTTACCCTTTCATATATCAGACGATTAGTAACAATCTAAAAGCACTCAATTTGAAAGACATGTTGGAAGCAGCACAACTTCTTGGTGCTCGTTCAAAAACAAGCTTTCTTCTTATAACTCTACCAAATATTCGAACAGGTCTTACAACAGGTATTCTCATCTCTTTTTCATTCTTACTGGGTGAGTTTGTATTCGCATCAATATTAGCCGGTTTATCCTATGAAACTGTACAGGTATATATTTACAATATAAAAGAATTTAATGGACATTTTACCAGCGCGATTGTTATATCTTACATTCTGCTAACATTTTTCTTCAGCATATCAGTCACTTTAATTAAGAATCGAAGTAAATAGTAGCTCACGGTTTACTACAAACTGTTTCAATATAACTCCGATTCAACTTTAACCCTCTATGATCAACACTTCTACGTCGCTTTGGTGACTTAGAATTCCAGCGGGTCACCTCCTTAAGCAAATCATAATCTCCGGAAAAAGGTCTATCCTTTTCTTCTTCATGGCTTGATTCAAACTCTACATTTTCATATTCATTTCTTTTTCTATCCAGAGCATACTTGATATCCTCCTCGGAAAGCACAGAAACAAAAAAATCATACTCGTCCATACCTCGTTGAAGCTGCCAGCCCCATCCGAAGTGGTTACAACGAAAAGAAAAACCCCCAGTTAGAACTGTAAAATGCGGCCTGCTCCTATTTGCCAGTTTCAAAGTGTAAACTTCACTGAAATAGTTAAGTGCATCAATCATTGCCTGCGATATTCTTCGATCAACCGCATCTCGAAGTCTGGAGATGGAGCTAGAAAGATAACCTGCACCCATGGCAGTATAAACTGGCACAAAGTCATTATCGCTATTACCGTACCAGCAGTCACTAACTTGATATAAATAATCATTTTGCAAAATACTGTCCCGGCTTTTATTAACAAAAACAACTGCAATTTTTTTTGAACCCGTTACAGTAGAAACCAAAAAAAAGATAGCTTCACGCCGAACCCTACTTCCAATAGAAAAAAGTTGTAAATCAGGATCAAAAAAAAGACAATTAGATGAAGACTTGGTTTTTATCCTGGGATTTTTCTCAACTGAAAATGACACTTCGTCATCTTCAGCAAAATCAAAAACAATAGCTATACCAAAATAACACTGAACGGGGCTTACAGGTATAACACAGATATAATCATATTCACTCATTGAGTGGGCTAACAGACTAGAAGAAGATAATCCGAAAAAAGAAACAAATAAAAATAACAAAAAACCTGTTTTGGATAGTATTTTTTTCATACTGAAATCCTCTCTCAGCAGATAAAACTATGACAGCACTCATTTAGCTAGGTTCATACAAATTAACAGCAAAACTGATATTTAATAGAAAGAAAAATTTCAAAAAAACTTATTCAGCCAAATTTCGAAATCACAATTCAATATAAATGTTGTATTTATTAAACAAGGTACGTTTCCAACAACGTATAAGTTGTCAGCAAATTCAATTCAGCAGGTTATTGCACTAGTTATTATGTACGCCCATGCTAAACTGCCCCCACCATGAGTATTAGCAGATCAGATTTAATATGAACCGGGAAAAACGCCACGCTATTTTCAGCCGTCTGCGCGAGCAGAATCCCGAGCCCAAAACCGAGCTGAACTATTCCAGTCCTTTTGAACTGCTGATTGCGGTCATTCTTTCAGCACAGGCTACTGACGTTGGTGTTAATAAGGCTACAGCCAAGCTATACCCGGTCGCCAATACGCCAGAAGATATTTATGCCCTCGGTGTCGAGGGGTTGAAGCAATATATCCGCACCATAGGCCTGTTTAACAGCAAGGCCGAAAATGTTATCAAAACCTGTAAAGCCCTAGTTGAACAACACAACTCTCAGGTTCCTGATACCAGAGAAGCGCTGGAAGCTCTTCCCGGTGTAGGTCGCAAAACTGCAAATGTTGTACTGAATACAGCATTCCGGCAGCCAGCAATGGCCGTGGACACCCATATTTTCAGAGTCTCCAATCGCACAGGGATTGCACCAGGTAAAAATGTACTTGCGGTCGAGAAGCGGCTGGTAAGGCTGGTACCGAAAGAGTTTCTGCTGGATGCTCACCACTGGCTAATCCTCCACGGGCGCTATACTTGCAAGGCGCGAAAACCTCAGTGCGGTAGCTGCATCATTGAAGACCTGTGTGAATTTAAGGATAAGTTATCCGACTGAAATGAAAGAAAACAGCTACACTTGCAATCTCACAAGCTGGGCAAAGCGTTCCGTATTCCAAATAAACAATAGAGCCCACCCCTGAGTAGCCGGAGTAACCGGTACTGTATACATAAAGAAGCTCAAGAGCGATATGAACACATGTACCGGCTCTTTCTAACTTTCATTTTACTGATATGCCAGACCCTCACACCGGCCAGGGCATCATTTGAAACGGTTGCAACACCTTTTGGTCCGTTGCCAGTGTATTTCCGGGTTTTTAAGTGTACATCTACAGCCCCCGAGGCGGTCGCTACTATTCAACTTTCTCAAGCAGAAGGTGGCGCCGGGAATGCAGATATTTTCTGGAAATCCAGTGCTGCCTCATTGAATAAAAAAGCCCCGTCTGAAGCCAGTTCAACAGATGAATCACTTTTTTTCGGATCCCGAGAAGAGGATGACCAGAGTCATCTGCCATATGATTTCCTGGAACATCTGTTCACAGTCTTGAGTCGGAATACTGAACTACCAGTGGCCTTTATAGAGAACCGCCTGATTCCGGCAGCACTTTTCATTCTGACAGTACCCATGGACCCGACAGTACAGCTGGATGAAGTGTTACAAATGGAAGACGCCATTTTTGAAGCAGAACCGGTTCCAGCAGTCACGTTGAAACTAATCTATGCAGGCAAAGATATTAACTTGAGTATCGAAGCCCTTGGTCGCTATCGAGGAGATTTTCATCTATTGGTGAGATTCACTCTACAGAATAACTCCAAGGCTTTTCTGCTGGTCTTTGACGACTTGCCTTTGCCTTCAGGCTCCTCGGACACTCATTGATATGCTCATTTTTCCGGTCCCCATATTACAATCCTCTGAGCCTCCCTGACCATGATCTGTTATCTTTGGCTGCTACAGAGCCTGAGCCAGGGCACCTAGAACCTGCCCCAATACATGGCAGGTTTGAGAATAATAATTTGACTCGACTAGAAGGTTACGATGAATGCCTGATACATCCCTATCAGAAACACTTGCACTGGCCTTTGACCTTATCTCGCGCCAGTCAGTTACGCCTGTCGATGCAGGTTGCCAGGAGTTAATGATCAGTCGACTCGAGCCGCTGGGGTTCAAAGTTGAGCGACTGCGCTTCGGGGAGGTTGATAATATCTGGCTGCGCCGGGGAGATTCGGCTCCTGTCATGGCCTTTGCCGGTCATACCGATGTTGTTCCCACCGGCCCCGAGGCTAACTGGGACTCTCCTCCCTTTACCCCTGAAATTCGTGACGGCATGCTGCTGGGTCGCGGAGCTGCTGATATGAAAGGCAGTCTGGCTGCCATGGTGACAGCCTGCGAACGTTTTGTTGAACGCTGTCCTGATCATCAAGGCTCAATCGCATTTCTTATTACCAGCGATGAAGAAGGTCCGGCTAAAAACGGTACGGTAAAAGTCATCGAACACCTGGAAGCCCGTGGCGAAAAGATTGACTGGTGCCTGGTAGGCGAACCATCAAGCACAGACAAGGTAGGGGACATTATTAAAAATGGCCGCCGGGGCTCATTGCATGCTGATATCTGCATTCGGGGGCACCAGGGACATGTGGCTTACCCTCATTTGGCAGAAAACCCGGTTCACCTGGCTGCTCCGGCATTGGCCGAGCTAAGCCAGGAGCACTGGGATCACGGTAATGACTTCTTTCCGGCCACCAGCTTTCAGATTACCGATATCCGCACCGGCAGCAAGGTCAACGCAGAGAATATGATTCCCGGTGCTGTCGATGTTCATATCAACTTCCGCTACAGCACCGAAGTAACCGCTGATGAACTGATACAGCGCACCGAGGCACTACTTGACCGGCACGGTCTGGACTACTCCACTCAATGGCGCATCAGTGGTGAGCCTTTCCTGACTGCTGAAGGCGCTCTGGTCTCTGCAGCTCAGAGCGCAATCAAGACAGTCACCGGTTATGAAACCGAGCTTTCAACCTCCGGTGGCACCTCTGATGGCCGCTTTATTGCTCCGACTGGTGCCCAGGTAGTGGAACTTGGCCCGGTAAATGCCACAATTCACAAGGTCAATGAGTGTGTTCGGGCTGCCGATCTGGATATACTCTCGCGCATTTACGAACAGATTCTGGAAAACCTGCTGTATGAGCCAGCCTGATATCGAAATTTATGTACGTGATGTGAACCTGGAAGATATAACGACCTGGCTCGCGGAAGTATTTGACACTGTTGAAACAGGGCCTGTGCACGGCAACTGTCGCTATTTCAAGGTATACCTTGCAGAGAAACAGATTCCGGTGCAGATCCAGAAAGGAGCCAGCGGCAAATGGAATAGCATCTGGTTTGACTCTTCTGGTACACCGTGGGATGAAGATAAAAGCTGCGGGCAAGCATTCAACCAGCGCTTCCAGCAACCGGTTCGCTGTAACGCATCTCTGTGGCAGGGGGATGAAAGCAATATGGATGAGTGGTTGCACATAAACCAAGATGGCAGCGAACAGTTAATTCAGTGGCCAAACGAATAATCCTTTCGGATTTTCTTATTGGTTGATGGCAACCCCGTTGTCATCAACCTCCCCCTTTCTCCCGTCAATCTGCTTTCATAGTCGACTCACATTGTTCCTGTGAGTAAAGCTCATTATTAGCCTCTTCGTGCCGAAGCCGAATCAGACTGTTACAATGCGCTCCATCTGTTGTTTTTTTGTAAGTTTCTGGGTCGTTGTTTTGCAACTTTTTGACGCGTGAATTTTTCAGCCTCCAAGGCGCAACGTCGGGAACGTAGCCATAGCTACGTGACCCTCGCTAGGAAACTAGGGTTGCAACGCAGCAAGGATGGAAAAGGCTCCGTCAAAAGATGTAAAACAACGACCCGGGAACTTATATCACTGTTTATTAAATCTGTAATGGTGTGAACAGGTGGTAGCTCACTCTTCCGAGCCCTCCCGCTTTTCCGCTTATGGCTGTCAGTTGTAATGAAAGATAAGAGCGAAAACCCCTCTCGCCCGACATCGTCCCGGACCAAACGTCTGGCTTTTCGTCTTGTACGTCAGGCCCAGAATCTGCTGGTCAGAGCCGAGGGCATCAATAACTCATTTGAAGCACTTGAGATCGACCCTGCCAAACCGGTTTGCTATGTGCTGCACCGGCAGTCTCTGTCCGACCTGGTTATACTGGATCAGGAATGTATCAAGGCAGGCCTTCCTCGCCCAACGCACCCAATAGAAGGTTTGGATAGCGACAGTGGTAATGCCTGTATTTTTCTACATCAGCCGCAAATCCAGCATGGCCAGTACTCCCCTCGCCTGGTTGAGCTGCTGCATCAAGTTGAAGCTGATCCGGAGCAGGATATTCAGCTGGTTCCTGTGTCCATTTTTGTAGGTCAGGGACCAGACAAGGAAGACTCCGCCCTGAAGCTGCTGTTTGCCCGCGGTTATAACGTCGGAGGCCGACTGCGCCGGTTTACCGAACTGCTGTTTAATGGCCGTCAAACGCTGGTACATTTCAGCAAACCCATTTCTCTGCGAGAGCTTGCGGGTGACAGTCAGGATCATAACCGGATATTAAGAAAAACCGGGCGTGTTCTACGGGTGCATTTTCGTCAGCTGCGTACTTCTGTCATCGGGCCGGACTTATCTCACCGTCGTACCATGGTCGACGAATTGCTGCGCACCCGCCATATGCGCCAGGCCATTGAAAAGGAAGCTACCGCCCATCAGATCACCATCAAGGAAGCTGAAGCTCGCGCTCTGAAATATGCGAACGAGATAGTCTCCGACTACAGTTTCCCTGTTGTTCGTTTCCTGAGAAAACTGCTGACCTGGTTCTGGAACAAGCTGTATGATGGCGTCGAAGTCAACAATATCGAGCGGGTGCAGGATATATCCAAAACTCACGAAGTGGTTTATATCCCCTGCCACCGAAGCCATATTGATTACCTGCTACTGTCGTACACCCTGTTTCAGTACCGTCTGAGCCCACCGCATATTGCTGCCGGCATCAACCTCAACATGCCGGTTGTTGGTCGTTTCCTGCGAAGCGGTGGTGCATTCTTTATGCGTCGTACATTCCGCGGAAACCCGCTTTATAGTGCAGTATTTCATGAGTACCTGCATACCTTGTATGTTCGTGGTTTCCCGGTCGAGTACTTTATTGAGGGTGGTCGCTCCCGTACCGGTCGTACCCTGAATCCAAAGACCGGTATGCTGTCCATTACCATTCGCAGCTTCCTGCGTGATCACCGCCGGCCTATTTGCTTTGTTCCGGTTTATATTGGTTATGAAAAGCTGCTGGAAGTTGGCACCTACCTGGGTGAGCTACGTGGCAAGAAAAAGAAAAAAGAGTCTCCGCTGGATATCATTCGTACCCTTGCTGAACTGAAGAGTGAGTTTGGCCGGGTCAGTTTGAACTTCGGTGAACCTGTCTGCCTGAACGAATTTCTTGACCAGCAACAGCCGGGCTGGACAACCCAGAAGTACAATGATGAGTTCAAACCGGAATGGCTCAAGCCGGTTACCAACCAGCTGGGTATACGCTTGTCGCAGGAAATTAATAATGCTGCAGCTATCAATCCAGTCAATATGGTAGCCACAGCACTGCTCAGCGCTCCCCGTCATGCTCTCAGTGAAGAAGAACTGGTGTTGCAGCTGGATACTACACTGAAGCTGTTAAAAACCGTTCCCTACAGCGAGCATATTTCTTACACCGAGCTGAGTGGCAGCGAAATGGTGGAATATGTTGAGAAGCTTAAACTGGTCACTCGTCGTTCAGACAGTCTGGGAGATGTGCTGCAACTGGAGGGCAACCATCCGGTATTGATGACCTACTATCGCAATAACATTCTGCATATGCTGGCTCTGCCATCTCTGATCTGTGCCATGTTCCTGACCAATCATCGTCAGCCTCGCCGACACCTGCAGGAAATCTGTATGGTACTGTATCCCTATCTTCAGGCTGAGCTGTTCCTGCGCTGGGAGAAACGGGAGCTGGTACGCGAAATCAATCGTTGGCTCGATGCGCTGGTTGATGCCGGATTACTCAGTGAAATCGACGGTGAATACAGCCGCCCTGACAGCAGCTCCACACCTTATGTGATGATGAGTGTAATGGCTCGCCCGATGTTGCCCACACTGGAGCGCTTCTATATCGTCATTCAGTTGCTGCTGCTTAATGGCAGCGGTGAAACTGACCGCGAAAGCCTGGAGGCTCAGTCTCAGGTCATGGCCCAGCGCCTGTCCATGATTCATGGCATCAATGCACCGGAGTTCTTTGATAAAAACCTGTTCCGCAGCTTTATTGACCAGCTGATTCAGCAGGGTATCTTGCTGGAAAATACCGGCAGTAAACTGGAGTACGGACATGAAGTCACCCAGGTTGCTGAAGATGCCCGCCAGTTGCTGACCAGTGAAGTGCGTCACAGTATTCTGCAAGTCACCCAGAAGCAGCACCCACACCAACCAAACCCTCAACCTGAGGCTTCCTGAGCGTTCAGTAAACGTATAACGGATCCAACAACTGCTTTGGCAGCGGTTGGATCCGTGTATAATCGCGCGGGTAAATTTATTGGAGGCTGCTATTCTGTTTTCATTGTTTCAGCTACAGGCTTCCAGACAGAACGGCGGACAAATCATAGCCATCAATTACCATGATGCGCTGTCCGGGATATCCATCTACGGAGAAAACATGCCAGTCTACGGGCATAACATATTGTCCTCTCAGGATTTTCCGCTACTATACCGCCCCTTTTCAACATAGATGCATCCGGGCATCAAACGGGTCATTGACCTACCGGTTTTCCCATTAACCCCCTTAGCCTGATTGCAGGCTATTTACTACGGCAGCAAAAACACGGAAACCTATGGAAGAATTCGTTCCCGGACAACGCTGGATTAGCGACACCGAGATCGAACAGGGGCTGGGCACTGTCCTGATGATGGACGCCCGCATGGTTACCCTGCTCTTTCCGGCCACTGGCGAAACGCGACTGTATGCACGTCATAACAGCCCCCTGACCCGCGTCATTTTCAATCCGGGCGACCGGGTGGAAAGTCATGACGGTCAGACCATGACCGTTACCGAGGTTGCAGAAAAAGACGGACTGCTGACATATATCGGTCAGGATCGGGACGGTGAACGCCACGAACTACCGGAAACCAATCTCAGCAACTTTATCCAGTTCAACAAGCCTCAGGACCGCCTGCTGGCCGGCCAGATTGATACCAACAGCAATTTCAATCTGCGCTACAAGACCCTGCAGCATAATCACCGCCTGTGTAAATCCGCTTTCCGCGGTCTGCTGGGCCCCCGGGCCGGCCTGATCCCCCACCAGCTTCACATCGCCAATGAAGTCGCTTCCCGTTACGCTCCACGCGTACTGCTGGCGGATGAAGTGGGTCTGGGTAAAACCATTGAAGCCGGTCTGATTCTTCACCGTCAGCTGATCACCGGGCATGCCCGTCGAGTGTTGCTGATTGTGCCGGAGACACTCCAGCATCAGTGGCTGGTTGAAATGCTGCGCCGCTTCAACCTGCATTTTTCCCTGTTTGATCAGGAACGCTGCCGGCATACCGAAAGTGATAATCCGTTCCAGAGCGAGCAGCTGATTCTGGTCAGTCTGGACTTCCTGCGGGACGATGAAAATGCTCGCCAGCAATGCCAGGAAGCCGGTTGGGATACCCTGATTGTCGATGAGGCTCATCATCTTAAATGGGAAGAAAATAAACCCAGCACTGAATACGAACTGGTTGAACAGCTGGCACAAAACACGCCCAGTGTATTGCTACTGACGGCAACACCGGAGCAACTGGGTCAGGCCAGCCACTTTGCCCGTCTGCGCCTGCTGGATCCCAACCGTTTTTACAGCCTGGAAGCCTTCCGCGAAGAGCAGTCTGCTTATGAACCGGTAGCCTCTGCAGTGCAGGAACTGCTGGATAACGACCAGTTACCGGAAGAAGCGGTTTCCCATCTGCAAACCCTGCTGGGTGACCAGATTGATACACTGATTCAGACTATCAATAGTCATCAGGCCAGCGAGAACCGCACGCATGCCCGCGAGCAGCTGATTCGACTGCTGCTGGATCGTCATGGCACCGGCCGGGTTATGTTCCGTAACACCCGTAACGCCATTTCCGGCTTCCCGGGTCGCCTGGCACAGAGCTATCCTCTGTCTCTGCCAGAACTGTACAGCATTGCCATGGAAGAAGCTGAAGGGCTGGAACAGCACCTTTATCCGGAATTGGCTTATCAGCAGCAGATCAAGCTGGATGATATGGATCCTTGGTGGAAAGTGGATCCCCGGGTCGACTGGCTGATCAACCTGCTGAAGCTGCTGAAAAAGAAGAAAGTACTGATTATCTGCGCCCGTGCAGAGACTGTATTGGATCTGGAAAACGCCCTGCGTATCCGTTCAGGCATTCCGGCAGCGGTATTCCACGAAGGCATGAGCATTGTCGAACGTGACCGTGCCAGCGCCTGGTTTGCTGATGAAGAGTACGGTGCCCAGACCCTGATCTGTTCCGAGATTGGCAGTGAAGGCCGTAACTTCCAGTTCGCTCATCACCTGGTCCTGTTTGATCTGCCGGTTAACCCGGATCTGCTGGAGCAGCGCATTGGTCGTCTGGATCGTATTGGTCAGACCCAAACCATCCAGATTCATGCGCCGGTACTGGAAAATACCGCCCAGTCCATGCTGTTCCGCTGGTATGACGAAGGGATG
This sequence comes from Spongorhabdus nitratireducens, assembly GCA_947387575.1. Taxonomy (GTDB): domain Bacteria; phylum Pseudomonadota; class Gammaproteobacteria; order Pseudomonadales; family Endozoicomonadaceae; genus CANDOC01. The sequence goes on along the minus strand of CANDOC010000004.1, from coordinate 9,432 downwards.
GATGCCTTCAATACCACCTGCCGGGCCGGCAGTATTGTTTCGGCCGAACTGGGTGATGAACTGAATACCGTCCTGACCAGTGGTGAATTTAACTCGGAAGATGCTGAAAAGCTGATCCAGAAAACCACCAAAGTCAGCAGTGAAGTCAGTGCTTATCTTGAGCAGGGTCGTGATCGCCTGCTGGAACTGAACTCTCATGGCAGCCACGGTAGCGAACAGGGCAGCATTGTTACCGCTATTCAGGAAGAGGAAGAGTCCCGTACCCTGAAGAAGTATATGGAGAAGCTGTTTGATGCCTTCGGTGTCGAATCAGAAGACCACTCCAAACACTGCCTGATTGCCAGACCTGGCAGCCATATGGCCGTTCCAAGTCTGCCCGGCTTACCGGAAGATGGCGCCACCTTCACATTTGATCGTGATATGGCACTGGCTCGGGAAGATATGCAGTTCCTGACCTGGGAGCACCCATTGGTCAGCAGTTGCATGGAAACGGTTATGACCGGAGAGACCGGTAACACTGCCGTATCCATTATCAAGAACCGCAGTCTGAAGCCCGGCACCATGTTGCTGGAAGCTATCTACACGGTTGAAGCCTGCGGTAAACGACAGCTCGAGCTTGATCGCTATCTGCCGGCAACACCGATCCGTACCCTGATTGATCCAACAGGTAAAGATCTGGCGGCAAAGGTCAGCTTTGAAGGTCTGGCTGCACAGCTTCAACCGTTGAAGACCGGTACCGCCCGCAAGGTAGTCAAGAGCCAGCGTCAGATTATTCTGGCTCTGCTGCAAGCTGCTGAAGCTTCCGTTAAACAACAAGTGCCTGCAATTGTGACCAACGCCTGCCAGACACTGCTGAACAATGTAACGGAAGAAATGAAGCGCCTGGCCGCACTGAAACAGGTTAACCCCAATGTTCGGGATGAAGAAATCGACTTCCTGAAACAGCGGGCAGCCTATGGTCATCAGGCTCTGCAAAAAGCCCAGCTCAGACTGGATGCCATGCGCCTGGTAATCACTACCTGACCAGCTCAGCTCTTGGGCTCACCAAAAAAGGTGGTGCAATCAATATTGCACCACCTTTTTTCTTTATAAATTCACAGAAAAAACCTAATAAAGCTTGGGCTCTCCTTCCGGCCGTGTTTTAAAACGGCGATGAACCCAGTAGTAGTCTTCAGGGTACTGTCTTATAATCTGCTCCACATACTGATTGACCCGCACCGCATCCCTGACATCATCACCTTGCGGGAAATCGTCCCATGCTGGATGAAACTTGATGTGATACTTACCAGTTTCATAATTTCTGTAAGCCGATATTGGCACCACCCGAGATCCTGTCATACGACATAACCTCGCTGCTCCGGTCACTGTTGCAGCATTAATGCCCATAAAGGGGGCAAAAACGCTTTGCTTGGGTCCGTAATCCTGATCAGGCAAGTACCACATAATCTTGCCGGCTTTTAATCGTCGTACAAAAGTCCGCACATCTTTTCGATCGACCAGCTTTCTTCCACAGTCATTAAAACGGGTTCGACGCTGGCGCTGTATATATTCATAAAAAGGATTTTTGTGGCGGCGATAAGTTATATCAGTTGCAACGGCCAGTGATGCGGTAGCACCCATCATTTCAATACAGGTCTGGTGAATACCCAGCAGGACAATGCCTTTGCCACCCTGCTCTATATTTTCCAGTCCTTCCAGCTCCCAGCTGTCTTCCAGTCGCTTGCGTGACCACCACCAGGCCATACCGACTTCAAGCACCCCGATACCCAGCGATTCATAACTTTTAACCAGAAACTTTTCTCGTTGTTGCTGATCAAGTTCAGGAAAACACAAAGCTATATTTCGCTCGGCAATATGACGGCGACGCCCTCCCACACGAAGAAACATTCGTCCTAACCTGCGTCCCAGTCCGATCTGCATTTTCCATGGCAGGCCACTAATCAGCCGGCTAATACCGAACATCAGCCACAGGCTCCAGTAACGGGGAGATAAATAGTGCAGCTGAAACTCCAGCGGCTGTTCCGGCTTGTCCGCAGCGGAAGTGCGTTTATTCATATTGGTTGGTCATAAAAGTTAGACATCTCAGGCGGCGCATTCTCGCATTTTTGGCCTGATCTTTAAAAATCTGACCCGATCTTGAAAAAAGGGTTCTGCATTCCATAAAAAAATCTGCTTATAATGGGGAATCGGATGGCGGGCACCAAAAGGGTTGGGTATGAACAGACACGACTTGCAACAGGAAAGCACCTGCTTTCGGCTCAAGGGAGGACTCGTCGCCCTTACAACCATCGAACTGCTTAACTTCACTCCGGAAGCATTTCAACGTCAGTTAAGCAAAACCATCGAGAACGCACCTCGTTTCTTCGAACAGTCGCCGGTTATTCTGGCACTGGAAAAACTGGAACCTTCCCATCAGTTTATTGACTTTCACTCATTGCGAGCCCTGTGCAAAAACTATGGCATTATTCTGGTTGCCATTCGCGGCGGCACGGAATCTCATCGAGCAGTAGCACAAACTGCTGGCCTGGCATGGCTACCCGCGGCCAAAGTAAAAGAATCTAAAAACGACAAGATTACCGAAAATAAAAACGACGGCAATGTCATATTAATGAGTCAGCACCAACTACGACTTGAACTCAATAATAATGCAGTCGATAACAATATGTCGGAAAAACAGCCTGCCACACCATCTGTTTCTTCTGTCGCCAAGGTAATTACCACTCCCGTACGCTCTGGACAGCAAATTCACAGTGACGGTGACCTGATTGTGTTTGGTCAGGTCAGTACCGGAGCAGAGCTATTGGCTGCCGGCAATATTCATGTCTATGGTGCTTTACGGGGAAGAGCTCTGGCGGGTATAGAGAGCAACAATCACGCCCGTATCTTCTGCCACAGCTTTGAAGCCGAGCTGGTTTCGATCGGTGGTAATTACAAGCTGATCTCTGAGCAAGACAAAAAGTATTGGAAAAAGCCGTTTCAGGCATATTTAGTCGAAGATAAGTTGCACCTTGAAGCGCTTTCATAAATACTGTGGTCAGTTAAGCAGGTGGCCCAGACAACACTTTCAACACTTAATAATTGCCGGAAGTTTCCCTGACGAGCTCGGTATTAAATGAAATCAAATGCGACCGGATTATGCCTGTCAGTTTTAAACCGGTGCATTGCTTCTATTTTTTTGGTTGCCGCACGTCAAAGACACATCCCGGATATCAGGCCATCGCCGTAAAAATCAGGATGGTACCTTGGCAAAGATCATTGTAATAACCTCCGGCAAGGGGGGGGTAGGCAAAACAACTACCAGCGCAGCTTTTGCAACCGGACTTGCCATGAAGGGTTTCAAAACAGTCGTCATTGATTTCGATGTCGGCCTTCGAAATCTGGATCTGGTCATGGGCTGTGAGCGCCGGGTTGTTTATGATTTTATCAATGTTATTAATGGCGAAGCCCGGCTTCATCAGGCGCTGATTAAAGACAAGCACTCTGAGAACCTGTGCGTTCTGCCTGCATCCCAAACCCGTGATAAAGATGCGCTCACCAAAGAAGGTGTTGAAGCCGTCTTGTCCGATCTGGCTAAAGACTTCGATTATATTGTTTGTGACTCCCCGGCCGGCATTGAACATGGTGCCATGATGGCACTTTATTTTGCTGACGAAGCCATTGTCACAACCAATCCCGAGATTTCATCTGTTCGTGATTCCGATCGTATTCTGGGCATCCTTCAAAGTCGTTCCCGTCGTGCTGAAAATAACCTTGAGCCGGTAAAAGAACATTTGCTGGTTAACCGTTACGATCCCGTGCGGGTTAGTAAGGGGGAGATGCTCGACCTGGAAGATGTGAAGGAAATCCTGGCGATTCCATTACTGGGCGTGATTCCTGAATCACCGGATGTACTCAAGGCATCCAACAAGGGTTTGCCTGTTATTCACCTGCAGGAATCCATCGCAGGTCAGGCTTACATGGATATGGTTGAACGATTCCTCGGTGAAGAACGGCCTCACCGTTTTCTGGAAGCGCCCAAACCATCTCTGATACAAAGGATGTTTGGGGGGAAGTAGCTGGCATGAAACCTATAACAGCCATTCCGAGAACAGGGAGCACAGTCTGATGAGCCTGCTGGACTCTTTCTTTCGCCGCAACGGGCACGAAGAAGATCACTCCGCGGATACAGCCCGGGAACGGCTGAAAATCATTGTTGCACACGAGCGTTCGACCCGGAATGGACCTGATTACCTGCCGGCCATGCAGCAGGATATTGTCACGGTTGTAAACAAATATGTGAACGTAAATCCCGGCGATATTCATATCCAGCTGGATAGCCTGGGAGACACATCAGTATTGGAAGTGAATGTCACCCTGCCCGGTTGATGCCGGGCGTATTATTCCTTCCCGGTCTGATCAGAGACTGATTGCAGTCAGGGCATCATCATAACTTTGGCCAAGGTATGACCAGCGTAACCTGTTCAAATCGGGCACATCTCGCTTAAAGCTTCCCTGTGACTTCGCTTCAGCCAACACCTGAAGCCTTCCCGCAAGTATTTGTGCTTCTTTTTCCGGCTGCTCCGGACAGCTCTCATACCTGAAGCGGTGGGGAAACAATTCCCGGTAAGCCAGCCGATCCGGCACTAAAGGCTGACAACCTGCAGCTACTGCCTCCAGCACTGCAATGCCCTGAAAGTCATGAATCGCCGTAGACAATACAATATCTCCCGCAGCCAGAATTTTTCGATATTCAGTGTCATCAGCAATATGTCCCCAGCTACCGATAAAGCTTTCCAGCTCTGACCGGGCTTTCACAAACACTTCCGGCATGCGCCTGAACTGCTGCCCCAGCACATGTACTTTAAAGGGCACATTAGCTCTGCGAAGATGGCTGAGTGCCATAAATAAGGTTTCCGGCGCTTTATCGTACTCCCAGCGATGGTTCCAGATAATTTGTAACGGCGAGCCTTTGCTGTCGTCTTCAGTATGTTCAACAAAAAGGCTGTCGGACAACGGCACCGGTACCACCTGACTACGTTCCTGCAATAATTCCGGCACATTATCAGGCACATAATCCGGTAATTTTTTTAGCAACTGCGATACACCATTGATAAAGGTTGTGCGATTATAATCACTATTGAACAGCACCCTGTCCGCCGACAATGCCGAATACAGATTCACAATCTGCGGTTCCAGCGTCGTTTGCTGGCTGGATGAGGAGGGGTAGGCAAACTGGTTTTCGTGGAAGTAGACAATACTTGGCACCGAGGCCAGTTTTGGCACCATACCCCGCAGCGCTGACAAATCAGTCATAGATGTAGCCAGAACCCTGTCATAAGATTGCCCCAGCAGTTGACGTTCGCCAAAGGCCCAGCTCAGACTGCTGCCCCGAATACGCCAATTAAAATGGCGCGGAGGCAGACTGAGTACGGTCCAGTCATGATGACCCAGATTTGCAACCAGCCCCTCACGCCAATAGCGATGACTCATGGCATCATAGGCCGACAGTAAAAGTATTTTCATTCTTCAGCTTCCGGAATGGCACTCTGATAATGTTCCGTGACAGCCGAAGTTTTTCAGCAATCACCACAAGGATCGGGCATGAGTTTTAATCAACGCCTGCTGGACTATCTCCACGCATCACCTACTCCCTGGCACGCCACCAAAAACATGCAACAGCTGTTGCAGGAAGCAGGGTTTGAGCTCCTTGATGAGCGTGACGAGTGGAGTATACAGCCAGGCAAGGGATATGTTGTTACCCGCAACGGATCCTCTCTGATCGCATTTACTACAGGCCGTGCCGAGTATACCAAAACCGGTTTCCGGATGGTGGGCGCACACACTGACAGCCCTTGCCTGCAAGTCAAGCCTGCACCGGAAATCAAAAAGCACGGTTACCTGCAGCTGGGCGTTGAAACCTACGGTGGCGTATTGCTGAACCCCTGGTTCGACCGTGACCTGTCATTGGCCGGCCGGGTTGTTTATACCGACAGCAACAACCAGCTGAAATCAACCCTGATTAATTTTGAGAAAGCGATCGCCACTATTCCAAGTCTGGCTATCCACCTGGATCGTGGTGCCAACAAGGAGCGCACCGTTAACCCCCAGACCGACATCCCGCCGGTACTGTGCCATCTGCCGGATGACGACACTGCTGACTTCCGCAGCCTGCTGCTAAAGCACCTCAAGGAACAGGGCGTCGCTGCAGAAAAGGTTGTCGATTTTGACCTGCGTTTCTTTGATACCCAGGCACCGGCACAAATCGGTCTGCGTGACGAGTTTATTGCCAGCGCCCGCCTGGATAATCTGCTGAGCTGCTTTGTCGGTACCGAGGCTTTGCTCAATGCCGGCACCGATGCCGAGTATCCATTCCTGCTGGTCTGCAATGACCACGAAGAGTGTGGCAGCCTGTCCACAACCGGTGCCCAGGGACCATTCCTGAAAGATGTGCTGGAGCGCGTGATTGGCTCCGGTGCAGACTTTACCCGCACCATGCAGAACTCCCTGCTGATTTCTGCTGACAATGCCCACGGCATTCACCCCAACTTTGCTGACAAGCATGACAGCAACCATGGCCCGCTGCTGAATGCCGGCCCCGTCATCAAGATCAATGCCAATCAGCGCTACGCCACCACTGATGAAACCAGCAGTCTGTTCCGCTGGGTCTGCGAGATGGAAGGGGTTCCGGTACAACAGTTTGTAACCCGTACCGATATGGGCTGCGGCAGCACCATTGGCCCGCTGACTTCCGGCGAGCTGGGTGTACGCACGCTTGACGTTGGCCTGCCAACCTTTGGCATGCACTCCATTCGCGAACTGGCCGGCACCAAAGATGCAGAATATCTGGTTAAGGTATTGAAGCGTCTGGCCAGCATGGAACAGCTGGTTATCAGCTAATCCATGATTAACAGGCAGGTCGCTACGCTACCTGCCTGTGCTCCCACCCCTCTGTCGGCTTGCTGGCAGCCAGCAATAACACTCCCATCAGAAGACTACTGACGGTATCATGTCCTAAGATTATCTTTACGAACGCTGCCCAAATGCCTTGATATGTGGCGGGGACTAACGAAAACAGCAAGGAGCCTCTATTTCAGATGCTTTTCAACCCTACTTTCAGGAAAAGCCAGCTGACACGTTCGTTAGCTGTTGTACTGGCGACATTCTCGCTGTCATCCCTGCCGGTACACGCCAAAACAGATGCCACCACTGACCCCTTACCCGAACTGAAGCCCAATCTGAACCAGGCAATCGCCAGTGCCAATATCTACAAAATGCTTGAGCTCAAGCACTATGAGCGTCTGGCCGTGGATGAGGCTTATGCCGAGCGTTTCTTCAACCAGTATCTGGAGCAGCTTGACCGTTACAAGCGATTCTTCCTTGCCGCCGATGTCGAGGAGTTTGATCCCTGGCGCAAAAAACTGGCGGGCACGCTAAAAAATGGTGATCTGAGACAAGCCTATGAAATCTTCAATCGTCGCCAGCAAAGGGCAGAGGAACGCCTTGAGTACTTGTTGAAATTGCTGGATAACGGCATCAGCATACTTGATTTCACAAGAGATGAGGCTCTTGAGCTGGAACGGGATAAAGCCCCCTGGCTGGACAACAAGAACAAACAGTTCGATCTCTGGCGCCGCGAATTCAAGGAAAGCGTACTGTCCATGCGAATGAACAAGCGCACGGAAGAGGAAATTTCCAACCAGCTGCGCAAGCGCTTTACCAATCAGTTGCGATACCTGAAGCAGACTCGCAGCGAGGATGCCTTCCAGACTTATATCAACTCATTCGTCAAACTGTTTGACCCGCACACAGAGTATTTCTCGCCACAGTCTGCCGAGAACTTTGATATCAGCATGAGTCTTTCTCTGGAAGGGATTGGTGCTGTGCTACAGGCCGATGATGAATACACCAAGGTGGTAAGCCTGGTTCCGGCCGGCCCGGCAGACAAGGCTGGACAGCTGAAACCCGGTGACAAGATTATCGGTGTTGGTCAGGGCAAAGACGGCCCGATTGAAGAAGTCATCGGTATGCGACTGGATGAAGTGGTCAAAAAGATTCGCGGCCCCAAATCTACCCTGGTTCGGCTTGAAGTCATCACTTCTGGCGGCAGTGAAAGCAACACCAGTATTTATCCTATCAACCGTGACAAGGTGAAGCTTGAAGAACAGTCAGCACAAAAGTACGTACTGGAAATTCCCGGTGCAGTGCAGACCTTCAAGATTGGTGTTATTTCCATTCCCACCTTTTATATCGATTTCAAAGCCGCTCAGGCTGGTGACCCGGAATACAAGAGCACGACCCGTGACGTACGCCAGCTGATCAGCGAGCTGAAGAAAGAGCGGGTGGACGGTCTGGTAATTGACCTCCGAAACAATGGTGGTGGTTCATTACAGGAAGCCAATCAGCTGACCGGCCTTTTTATCGATAGCGGCCCTACAGTCGTCGTCAAGGATGGTCGTGGTCGTATGGATATTCAGCGGGATACTGATCCGGGCCTGGCCTGGGATGGCCCGATGACCGTACTGATCAATCGACTCAGTGCATCTGCATCTGAGATTTTTGCGGGTGCGATGCAGGACTATGGCCGGGCATTGATTATTGGTAGTCAGAGTTTTGGTAAAGGCACAGTGCAAACCATCCAGCCTCTGAACCATGGTCAGCTTAAATATACCCTGGCCAAGTTCTACCGTATTTCCGGCATGAGTACCCAGAATCGCGGCATCATTCCCGATATCGCATTCCCGTCACTGTACAACCCGGCCAAAATCGGTGAAAGCTCACTGCCCAACGCACTTCCCTGGGACACCATTGAGCCGATTGATTTTGAATCAGCGGGCACTCTGGCGCCTTATTTTGATCTGCTGGAAAAGCGTCACAGCCAGCGGGTCAGTGACAATGCTGATTTCATGTATCTCAATGACATGAAAAATTTCCTGCAGCAGGCTGACGATATAGAGACACTGTCGCTAAATGAGAAAGCCCGCAAAGCTCAGGAAGAAGCCCAGACCGAGCAGAAACTGGCCATTGAAAACCGGTTGCGCAAAGCCAAGGGTGAAAAGGAGCTGAAGTCACTTGAGGAGCTTGCGGATGAAGCAACATCTTCACGCTTCAAGGGGCCTACTGAAGAAGAAGTCCGCAAGGATGCAATGCTGGTAGAGTCAGGTCATATTCTGGTCGATTACATTCAACTGAACCGCCAGTACACAGCAGATCTAAGCAAAGAGAAGGACCTGGAGCCCTGATCCGTCGAGGCTGATCTGGAAAGCTCATTTCAGATCAGCCTGCATCAATCCATTCGAACAGGTACACGTTGAAGGGCCTTATATTTCAGGCATAAAAAAAAAGCCACATCAATAACTTGATGTGGCTTTCTGTTTGATGGCGGACCGGACGGGACTCGAACCCGCGACCTCCGGCGTGACAGGCCGGCATTCTAACCAACTGAACTACCGGTCC
>CANDOC010000003.1 GCA_947387575.1 Spongorhabdus nitratireducens | reverse complement strand
GAAAACCTGAACACCTCTATGAGTCGTATTAAAGACGTGGATTTCGCCAAGGAAACCACCAATATGACCAAGAACCAAATGATGATGCAGGCCGGTAACACTGTGTTGGCTCAGACCAAGCAGATGCCGCAGTACGCGATCCAGCTGCTGGGTTAATCGGCTTCACCTCCGGGTGAACGGTAAACAGGAAACTGTGAACAGTTGTGCAGAGTGGCTCAAAAACTTGAGTCACTCTCAATTAGTCACTCATACTGAAAGCCGTTCACTACCCTTTTAAGTTCCCACCAAAAAAGACGACTCCTGTAGTGAAAGCAAATAAGGAGCAGTCACCATGCTATCCATTAACACCAACACTTCCGCTCTGATGGCTCAGAATAATCTGAACCAGACCCAGAACAGCCTGTCTGCCAGCATGGAGCGTCTCTCCACTGGTCTGCGTATCAACTCTGCCTCTGATGATGCTGCGGGTCTGCAGATCTCCAACCGGATGAAAACCCAGACCAATGGTATGGACGTGGCAATGCGTAATGCCAACGATGCCATCTCCATGGCCCAGACCGCAGAAGGTGCAATGGTAGAAACCACCAACATGCTGAACCGGATGCGTGACCTGTCCCTGCAGGCAGCTAACGGTTCAAACACTGCTGAAGACCGTGCAGCAATGCAGGAAGAAGTCACTCAGCTGATCAGCCAGATTGATGACACTGCTCGTCAGACCAACTTTGCGGGTATCAATCTGCTGGATGGCTCTGCTTCCAGCCTGAGCTTCCAGGTAGGGGCTGATGCGGGTGAAACCATCAGTTTTGGTATTGATTCTGCGTTTGCAAAAGATCTGGGAAATACTGTTGCTGCAAAAGATTCTGCTCTGACTAAAAACTCAGATGGAAAATATGACGTAGGTGATGATATTACTTTGAGAACAGCTGGTGTTGGTGTAACTGAAATTAAGTTCACTGTTCAGGGAGAAGCTGGATCGGATGTCACAGAAGAAGAACTGACAGATCAATTAAATGCCTTTATGAAAGAAAATGATCTAGAGCTTACAGCGGTTCAGAAGGAAGCTGGTGGTGTTGACTTTGTGGGTGAAACAGCAGCATTTGCTGGATTGGATGCAGGCTATACGCCTGCATCCAACGGTTCTGATGCTTTAGGTGGTGTGGCGAACATAAATGTTAGCACTGCTGAGGGTGCTCAAAAAGCAGCGCTAGTTTTGGATAGTGCTCTGGCAAAAGTCGACTCTGAGCGTGCTGATCTGGGTGCGGTTCAAAACCGTCTGGACTACACCGTAGCCAACCTGCAAAACACTCAGGAAAACCTGAACACCTCTATGAGTCGTATTAAAGATGTGGATTTCGCCAAAGAAACCACCAATATGACCAAGAACCAGATGATGATGCAGGCAGGTAATACTGTACTGGCTCAGACCAAGCAGATGCCGCAGTACGCGATTCAGCTACTGGGTTAATCGGCTTCGCCTTTGGGTGAACGACTTTCAGTATGAGTGCCGTTCACCCCCCCTCTTTAAGTTCCCACCAAAAAAGACGACTCCTGTAGTGAAAGCAATAAGGAGCAGTCACCATGCTGTCTATCAATACCAATACTTCCGCCCTGATGGCTCAGAATAATCTGAACCAGACCCAGAACAGTCTGTCTGCCAGCATGGAGCGTCTCTCCACTGGTCTGCGTATCAATTCTGCTTCTGATGATGCCGCCGGCCTGCAGATTTCCAACCGGATGAATACAGAAATCAAAGGCATGGACGTAGCAATGCGTAATGCCAATGATGCAATCTCCATGGCACAGACCGCTGAAGGTGCGATGGTCGAAACCACCAATATGCTGAACCGGATGCGTGATCTGTCTCTGCAGGCCGCTAACGGCTCCAACACCTCAGAAGATCGTCAGGCGATGCAAGAGGAGGTCAATCAGCTGATTTCCCAGATCAATGACACTGCAAGTCAGACAAACTTCGCGGGTATCAATCTTCTGAATGGCGATGCCTCCAGCTTGAGCTTCCAGGTTGGTTCAAATGCTGGAGAAACTATCAGTTTCGGTATTGGTAAGATGGATGCAGCATCCCTGAAAGGAGATGTAACAGATACGGTTCTTGGCAAGGATCTGCAAAGTGCTGTAGATAAAAATATTAAAATTGAAATTACTCATGCAACTGACACTTCGAAAAATTTGAGTATCGACTTTACTGATCCTGATACAGGTAATACGGGCACTGTTATCTCTGATCAAGACTTTGTTGATAAGATTAATAACGATACAAACTTCCAGAATGCAGGAATTTCAGCAAAGCTCAATGACAAGGATGAGGTTGTTCTTGTAGATAAAAATGGAAATATCGGAGACTACTCCAATATCAAAGTTTCCTCTGACACTACAACTGTCAAAAACTTTGACCCGGTTGTAGAAAAAAATGTTGCAGGTATTAGCTTGTCAAATCAGAGCAGTGCTCAAGAAGCTGTACAAATTCTTGATGGCGCTCTGGCCCAGGTCGATAAAGAACGCGCCAGCCTCGGTGCCGTTCAAAATCGCCTCGACTACACCGTAGCCAACCTGCAAAACACTCAGGAAAACCTGAGCACCTCCATGAGTCGTATTAAGGACGTGGATTTCGCCAAGGAAACCACCAATATGACCAAGAACCAGATGATGATGCAGGCCGGTAACACTGTGCTGGCTCAGACCAAGCAGATGCCGCAGTACGCGATTCAGCTGCTGGGTTAATCGGCTTCGCCTCTGGGTGAACAGTAAACAGTTGTACAGAGTGGCTCAAAAGACTTGAGTCACTCTCAGCCTGATACTCTCACTTCAAACCGTTCCCCACCCCTTTAAGTTCCCGCTAAAAAAGACGACTCCTGAAGTGAAAGCAATAAGGAGCAGTCACCATGCTGTCTATCAATACCAACACTTCCGCCCTGATGGCTCAGAATAATCTGAACCAGACCCAGAATAATCTGACCGCCAGCATGGAGCGTCTCTCCACTGGTCTGCGTATCAACTCTGCTTCTGACGACGCAGCCGGCCTGCAGATTTCCAACCGTATGAATACGGAAATCAAGGGCATGGACGTAGCAATGCGTAATGCTAATGATGCGATCTCCATGGCACAGACCGCTGAAGGTGCGATGGTGGAAACCACCAATATGCTCAACCGGATGCGTGACCTGTCTCTGCAGGCCGCTAACGGCTCCAACACTGCAGAAGATCGTCAGGCGATGCAGGATGAAGTGAATCAGCTGGTTTCCCAGATTAACGACACTGCCAGTCAAACTAACTTTGCCGGTATCAACCTGCTGGATGGCTCTGCGTCCAGCCTGAGCTTCCAGGTGGGTTCCAATGCTGGTGAAACTATCAGCTTCGGTATTGGTAATATGAGTGCGTCTGCTCTGAAAGGTACCGTCAAAGAGTCTAACTTGGGAGCCAGCTTACAAGCCAATAACAATGAAAAGGTCACTGTGACTGTGGTCAATGCGAGTGGTGATGACCTTGTCGTTGATGTTGAAGATGCTGATGGTGCAGGTGCCGGTACCACAAGTGATCAGGATATTGTTGATGCCATTAATGCTGATTCTGAGATGAAAAAGAATGGTGTCTCTGCTTATTTAAATGACTCCAATGAGATTGTACTGGCAGGCCCAAACCTTGATAACTACAGTAAAGCGACAGTGAAGTCTGGTGGTGGTACTGCAGCAGACAAAAACATCACTGATCAAGATAAGTATGTGGGTGATATTGATCTTTCTACCCAGGCTGGTGCGCAGCAAGCTGCTCAAATTCTCGATGGGGCTTTGGCTCAGGTTGACAAAGAACGTGCTAATCTCGGTGCTGTCCAAAACCGCCTCGATTACACCGTAGCCAACCTGCAAAACACTCAGGAAAACCTGAACACCTCTATGAGTCGTATTAAAGACGTGGATTTCGCCAAGGAAACCACCAATATGACCAAGAACCAGATGATGATGCAGGCCGGTAACACTGTACTGGCTCAGACCAAGCAGATGCCGCAGTACGCGATCCAGCTGCTCGGCTAAGCCTCGCTAGGTGAATGGTGAATGGTGAATTGTTGTGTGGAGTGGCTTGATAGATTTGAGTCAACCTCCGCACTGAAAGCCATTCACTATTCACAAACGATAGTTTTAATTTTCCTTCACACCAGACGACTCCTGTAGTGAATAAAAGACAGGAAAAGTCACCATGTTGTCTATCAACACCAATACATCATCTCTGATGGCTCAGAATAATCTGAACCAGACCCAGAACAGCCTGACCGCCAGCATGGAGCGTCTCTCCACTGGTCTGCGTATCAACTCTGCTTCTGACGATGCTGCCGGCCTGCAGATTTCCAACCGTATGAATACGGAAATCAAGGGCATGGACGTGGCAATGCGTAATGCTAATGATGCAATCTCCATGGCTCAGACCGCTGAAGGTGCGATGGTGGAAACCACCAATATGCTGAACCGGATGCGTGACTTGTCCTTGCAGGCGGCTAATGGCTCTAACACTGCAGAAGACCGCAAGGCGATGCAGGATGAAGTCAATCAATTGGTTTCCCAAATTAACGACACTGCTAGTCAGACCAATTTTGCTGGTATTAACCTTCTGAATGGTGATGCTTCTAGCCTGAGTTTTCAGGTCGGCTCTAATGCTGGTGAAACCATTAGTTTTGGTATTGGTAATATGAGCTCTTCGTCTCTTAAGGGAGATGTGACTTCTGCCAATCTTGATAGTAGTGCAATTCTTACTGCTGTTAATAAGAACCCTCTTCCAGCAACAGATAATGAGAAGGGGCTGGTTCTTACTCTTGAGAATAATGATACATCTAAAGCTGATACGGTTATCAAGGTAGATATTTCAGCAGCTGCCACAGACGGTACTACAGGCGACACGAATGCTGATGCGCTTGTAAAAGAAATTAATAAAAATAATGATTTGAAAGCCTTAGGCCTAGAGGCTGGAGTTGATGATTCAGGAAACATTGTACTAACAGGTGATAACTTAAAAGAATTTAAAGATATCTCTGTCGCTACTAGTGCTGTTGCTGCTGGTACATCACCGACTTCTGTTGCTACACAGCAAGATATTGCTATTTCGGCAACACCCAAGTCAGTTGCTGATATCAATCTTTCTACTCAGGCTGGTGCTCAGCAGGCGATCCAGATTCTGGATGGAGCTTTAGAACAGGTAGACAAGGAGCGAGCAAACTTGGGTGCCGTCCAAAACCGCCTCGACTACACTGTAGCCAACCTGCAAAACACACAGGAAAACCTGAACACCTCTATGAGTCGTATTAAAGACGTGGATTTCGCCAAGGAAACCACCAATATGACCAAGAACCAGATGATGATGCAGGCCGGTAACACTGTACTGGCTCAGACCAAGCAGATGCCGCAATACGCGATCCAGCTGCTGGGTTAATTATGGTCGTATTCACTCTTTGATAAAGGGTGAATGGTGGCTTGAGAAAGGGGAACGACATGAACGTGTTGTTCCCCGTTTTTTATGAACATTTATTTCATCCCCTTCTGTCGTCTTTCTCGCCTCAGCCCTTCAGCGTTATCTATCTGATAACTTGATACCTGTTGCCTGTTCCTGCTGGACTATACTGCTTCCCAAAGTATTGCCGCTCTCCTGACTCAAGCCCAAACTTCAAACCGTTCACCGTTCACCGTTCACCGTTCACCGTTCACCGTTCACCGTTCACCGTTCACCACTCTGTTTATGCCCCCAAAAACACTCAAATAAGAAAAATCTATTTTTAAGGCGAGACATATTTAATTTTTATGAGACAAAGACGACTCATTAAGTGTAAGAAAATGAGGAGTCAATCCAATGCTCTCTGTAAATACCAATACTTCCGCCCTGATGGCACAGAACAATCTGAGCCAGACTCAGAATAGCCTGACTGCCAGTATGGAGCGTCTCTCTACCGGCATGCGCATCAATTCAGCTTCTGACGATGCTGCGGGTCTGCAGATCTCCAATCGAATGAATACCCAGATCAAGGGTATGGATGTGGCGATGCGCAATGCCAATGATGCGATCTCCATGGCCCAGACTGCAGAAGGCGCGATGGTGGAAACCACCAATATGCTGAACCGGATGCGAGATCTCTCCCTTCAGGCTGCAAATGGCTCCAACACTGCCAAAGACCGCCAGGCAATGCAGGATGAAGTGACACAGCTGGTCTCCCAGATTGACGACACTGCCAAACAGACAAACTTTGCAGGCATCAAGCTGCTGGATGGCTCTGCTTCCGGCCTGAGTTTTCAGATCGGAGCCAAGGCCGGTGAAACCATCAGCTTCGGGATTGGCAGCATGAAGTCTGGCGATCTGAAGGGAAAGGTTGAAACTGCCAATCTCAAGGAAGTTGTCAAATCTGTTGTGGATAAAACAGCTGCATCCACGGGGGCAGGTCCGGCCACAATCGAGTTTGACTCAGATGGTGACGGTACCGCAGACAAGACCCTGAACTTTGCCAAAGGCACAACCAAAGATGAGGTCATCAAAACACTGAACAACCTGGATGGCGTGACGGTTGCGAAGGACAAAAATGGTGATGCTATTGCGATAGGAGATGGGTTGAATGGGGCCAAGTTTGTATCGGGCGGTACTGGTGTTACCGCAAAAACTGCAACGGGGGCGGAAAGCGAGAAGAGTATCAGCCAGGTTGATATCAACAGTCAGGCAGGCGCTCAGATTGCTACAAAGCTGCTGGACGGGGCACTTGGCAAGGTAGACAAGGAGCGTGCAAACCTCGGTGCGGTGCAGAACCGCCTTGACTATACGGTAGCCAATCTGCAGAACACTCAGGAAAACCTGACAACATCAGCCAAGCGTATTAAGGATGTGGATTTCGCCAAGGAAACTACCAATATGACCAAGAACCAGATGATGATGCAGGCAGGTCGAACTGTCCTGGCGCAAACCAAACAGATGCCACAGTATGCGATACAGCTGCTTGGCTAATGAGCGGTAACTGAGACCTCTGCTTTGCTTTCGTTTGGTGAATAGTGAAAGGTGATTGGTGAAGAGTTGTCCGGAGTGGCTTGACAGGTTCGAGTTACATTTCACACTCAAGCCATTCACCATTCACCATTCACCATTCACCATTCACCATTCACCATTCACCATTCACCATTCACCATTCACCATTCACCATTGACTGATTCCCTCCCCAAACCACACTTTTTTTGTCTAAAACGACCCGCTGAATATAAAATCAGGCAACTAAAACAATACTTACACAAAAACTTTGGATAATTTCCTTAAAAAAAAGATGACGGTTGTCGGTAAGCGCGGCAGGTTTCGGCGAAGATATTTGGGGTTATTTTTTATGCCGGTTGTAAATAGTGTGTCTGCTCCATTTGCCCAGGCGGGTACGACAGGGCAAATGTCCCAGTCTCAATTGGCCGGTAAATTGATGATCGACAGTGCTCGTCTGGCTGTTAGTGAAGCATTGAAAGATACACCTGAGCCCAAGCTGTCCGGGCGCCCGGTAACAGACAGCGGCAGTGAAGCCATGCGTCATATCAATGATGCCGCAGTGTTGGCGCAGATGGCTGAAAGTGCGATGGTCAAAACCCGTAATTTACTGAACCGACTGAAGCATTTGTCAAAGCAATCTGCCAGAGGTCTGTTAACAGAAGAGGAACGGGAAGGTCTTCAAAGTGAGGCGCAGCAGCTGGTCGCCGAGATTGATAAAACTGTTGAGGAAACCCGGTTTGAGGGGCTGAATGTACTCAAAGGTTCGGTTTCGGATTTGAGTTTTCAAACCGGGCCGGATGATGACAGCAAGATTACCATGAGTGTCGGAGATCTCAGTGCAGCGGCGCTGGGTGGTGACATTGCAATGGTTGACCTGTCAGAACAACTTGATGACAACATCGTAGAAATCACCGTATCGGGACCTGAGCAGCAGCCTCAGACGTTGGCATTTGATGGTTCCCTGCTGGATGAGCAGGTTATTGCCGAGCTTGAATTTGAGGACGATGTATTTATTGGTCGCAATAAAGATGGTCGGGTACTGTTGGTCGGTGATCCCGTCGAAAATCTGACATTTACTGCAGGCTCAAGTGTGAATGGTCAGGTGCAACCGATGTCTATTGTGGATATGGATATCTCTACACCTATCGGTGGTCATATAGCGGCCAGAATTCTGGATGATGCGTTGCTTCAGGTTGATGCTGAGCGGGCTAATCTGGCAGCGGTCCAGGCTCAACTGGAGTCAGTTCTGACCGGGCAACAGTTGGGAGAGGCCTGGCCGGTAGTATCGATCGGGCCGGATCAGGACATTCCCCTGTCCTGGGAAGCCGCTATTCGAACACGGAAGCTGATGCTCGAGCTGGATCAAATGCTTGAGGTCCAGGCAGAGCAGATGCCGGAACATGCTCCTGATCTGCTCGATTAATAGCCAGAGTTGGCGCAGGCAAGAGATTCAGCAAAATAAAATTTAACTTTTTCTGAATGTGAACGACTACTGACGCAGAAAACATTTCAGTTACTGCTGTTCAGAAGCCGGCGACCCCATTGTGATCGGTAGCAACAGCAGTGAACATGATACGAAGGAATGTCACTGATGCTGTCAACTCAAACCAACACATCAGCCATGCTGGCTCAGAATCAGCTGGCCAAGGCCCAGAATAATCTGACAACCAGCATGCAGCGTCTGACCACTGGGCTGCGTATTAATTCTGCTGCAGACGATGCGGCAGGCATGCAGGTTGCCAGTCGCATGACCACCGATATCGGTGCAATGGATGTGGCCATGCGCAATGCCAATGATGCTATCTCCATGGCCCAGACCGCAGAAGGTGCAATGGGTGAAACGACCGGTGTGCTGAACCGGATGCGTGACCTCTCTCTTCAGGCGGCTAACGATACCAACAACTCCCAGGATCGTTCGGCCCTGCAGGCGGAAATGGCTCACCTGACCGATCAGGTTGATACCATTTCCAGAACCGAATATGCCGGTATCCCGGTAATGAGCAAAGATCAGACACTGAGCTTCCAGGTAGGTGTGGATGCGGGTCAAACGATGAATATGTCGTTTACTGATTTGAGTGCTTCCGCACTCAAAGGTGATCTGAAAGGTGGGGAGTTCGAAGCTGGAAGTCTTGGTTCAGCGACTCATTTAAAACTATCTGCAGGGAACCCTGTAAAGCCGGTGACTGTTGACTTAAGTGGTGCAAGTACCAATCAGGAAGTCATTGATACGATCAATAATGATCCAAATATGAAGCGCCTGGGAATAAGTGCTGAGCTGAAAGGATCTCCGGTGAAGATGGAGCTGGTTGGTGTTGATATTGCAGCTACACCAGGCATGGAGCTGAATACCACAACGCCAGGTACGCAAACGGTTTCAGCCGATGCAGTTGAGAAATCTCTGGAGGAGATTGATATCAGTACCCGTGCCGGCGCAATGCAGGCAACCAAGGTGCTGGATGGTGCCTTGCCTCAGGTAGACAAGCAGCGTGCAGAGCTGGGTGCAGCCCAGAACCGTCTGGAGCACACAGTCAATAACCTGCAGAACACCCAGGAAAATCTGACGACGTCCAAAAGCCGGATTACCGATGCGGACTTCGCCAAGGAAACCACCGAAATGACCAAAAACCAGATGATGCTACAAGCAGGTAATACTGTTCTGGCCCAGGCCAAGCAAATGCCACAGTATGCTGCTCAGCTGCTGGGTTAAATCTGATTCGCCTTCGGGTGAATGAAAAACGGGGAATAGCATGAGGATGCTATTCCCCGTTTTTTTATATGAGGCGTTGTATTCTTAGCCCATCTTCTTTCAGAGCTTTCCTCCAGCTACATATCCAAATCCACTGGATACTTGTTTTCCCCTGAGTGTTACTAAACCCCTGCGCTGCTCTCATACTGAAAATCCGTTCACCGTTCACCGTTCACCGTTCACCGTTCACCGTTCACCGTTCACCGCTTTTTGTATGCGCCAAAAATTTTTATCCTTTTTCGCAGTAAAAATTTAATTTTTCGCTAAAATAGACGACTAATGTTTTGTATTTTGCTGTTTTAAGGTTCCTTGTGTGGTGCGGCTTTCAGCCATATTTCCGCTAAAGTTGGTACGCAAGTTGCACATATGTAAGAGTGGAAGAAATCGGTGGTTTTCAGGATTGAGCCGCTGAAAGTTTTAAAGGGAATGCAGTGCTTTTTACGTCTTTTTGCCTGCATTCCCGCTTTTGTTGAATACAGGGGTGCAGTGCTTTTTACGTCTTTTTGCCTGCATCCCTGCTTTTTCCGAAAGCAGGACAATTTTTTCCCGATACAGAGAACACATTCGCCAAAAAAACGGAGATAAACATGTTCCAATTTCTTTCGAGTAAAACGCTGGTGTCCGGAACTGACTCCGATTACGGTCGAATCGAGCCAGTGGCCCCTGCTGTGAGAATGGCTGCGATAAATGCAGAAAATGAGCGTGAAAATCACTCCTTAGCGGAAGGGGAAAAAAATTTCCCTGCGTTTGATGGGCTGCTGAAGAAGCTACAGCACCTGATGGACGAGATCGGTTTGTACTGTGAACCAAGCCGGATGCAGGGCCAGGTTATTATTGATCTGAAAGATTCTGAAGGACGTTTTATTCGTCGGATCAGCGCTGAGCAAGCTATGGATATGCTGAATGACTATGATGGAGGTTACCTTGCAGAAGCCTGAGTGGTTGCTGTTTGAATTTATGAATAACTATTCATAAATACCGCCTTGATTTTTGGCTGAAATCAAGGCGCGCGTCATCACTGAAAAGCAAGCGCTGTCGTACAAATTATGTTGTATTTGCTTGCGCCTATCTCCTGTTTTCCCCTTCTTTTTATCACCTTTTCGTGATCTGAATCGTTAGTTGTATACAGCGAATGGCACATTCATTGCTTTGTATGGGTGTAATCCGGCATTTTTGTACTGCTTCATGGCTGTTTTCTTTAATCCCATGACTGTAGCGGGAAAGAGCGGAAATTTAAGCAGGAAACGGAAGCTGTAGGCAGAAGTAGGGAGTCAGTTTATGTCGTCTGTTGGATTGGGTACCGGGCTGAATATTGACCAGATGGTTCAGGTCATGGTGCAGTCGGATTTACAGCCCAAGCAGAATCAGTTGCAGCGTAAAGAAAATGAAATTAATACCGAGCTGGCAGCCATCAGTCAGCTGGAAAAATCGCTCCAGACTTTTTTCGACGCGATAAAACCGCTGCAGGAGCCGGAAAAATTCGGCTCGATGAAAGTGAATTACGGTACTGATGCTGAAGATTATTTTTCGGTCACAACGGATGAAGGCGTAGTTCCCGGCACCTACAATCTGCAGGTTAACAAGCTGGCAACGGCTGAAAAACAAACCTTTGCAACGATCGCTCCTGCTCCGGGTTCAGATGATCCGCCCAAGGTGGCTTCCGGCACATATACCATTGAACAGAATGGTAAAAGTTTTGAGATTGAGCTGGATGAAGACACGCCTCTCGACAAGGTTGTTGAAAAAATCAATAACCATCCGGACAACACCGGGGTCAAGGCTAACCTGGTCAATGCCAAGGATGGTGCATACCTGTCCCTGACTTCCAGTAAAACCGGAGAAGATTACGGCTTTAACGTCAAGAAGGATGGAGCCGATCTGGCTCCGGCTAAAAAGGATGCGGCGCAGAATGCGGTGTTTTTTCTTGATGGTATTGAAATCACCAGCCCGGACAACAAGGTTGATGATGCCATTCCCGGCATGACTATCAATCTCAAGGATGTTGATACCAGCAAAGCCTACCGATTTACGATTGAAGCGGACACCGACAAGATGTCCAAATCAATCGAAGGCTTCGTCGAAGCCTACAATACGCTGATGAAAGATGTCGGTACGCTGACCAAGTCTGTTGTGGGTCAGACCCGTCCACCTCTTGCCGGCGACACCATGGTAACCAATCTGCAGCGTCAGCTCAGAACGGAAATGAGTACATTTACCAGTCCCCTGGGCAGCGCAGATTTAAAAAAGCTGACAGATCTTGGTATTACCACAGATATCAATGGTCAGTTAAAGCTTGATAAAGCCGATCTGAAGAAAGCGCTGGAAGACAATCCAGATGATGTCGCAGCGATTTTTACCGGTGAGAAAGGACTTTTCTCCGAAATGCAGGACGTGATGGACGTCTATCTCGGTAAAAGCTCCAGTGATGATTCAAGCGACAAATCTACTGACAGTTCCAAGGGATTGATCGAGAAACGTGTCGATTCCCTTAATGATGAATTGAAAGATATCAAAGATGACTGGAAAGGTCTGAATGATCGTCAGAAGCAGCTGGATAAACGATACCGGTCACAGCTGGTTCAGCTGGATCTGGCTGTTTCAAAGATGAACCAGACCATGCAATCAATGAATTCCCTGAATACTGTTCCTCGAACCTGATTTTGAGTAGTGCCCAATGAGAAACATGCAGGCTCTGAATGCCTATCAAAACAATAATGCGGCGACTCAGGCAGAAGTAGCCAGTCCTTATCGGCTGGTACAAATGTTGTTTGAAGCACTTCTGGATAACATTGCTCGCAGCCGTGGTGCAATGGAACGTAAGGACTATAGCCTCAAAGGGATTAGTCTTGGCAAATGCCTGGATATTCTGGCAGCACTGCGTACCGGTCTTGATCTGGATGACGGTGGTGAGGTTGCCGGTAATCTGGCCAGTCTTTATCAATACTGCAGTGAGCGGATTACCAAGGCCAATTTGACGAATGAACCGGAAATCCTGGATGAGGTTTCCGGTATTCTGGTTGAAATCAAGTCTGGCTGGGATCAGCTGGAGGCGTCCCTGCATGGCTGAACCGCAGTCGCAATCAGTGCAGTTAGCCCAGCAGCAACAAATGCTGTCCAAATGTTTGCTGGCTTTGCGACAGGCGCATAAGAACAACCGGTGGGATGTCCTGCCCGGCATTGATGATCGAATCAACCAATGCTTGGGTCAGTTGAAAATGAACACTGCCAGTGATCCGCTTCCCGCATCTCTACAAGCTTTGATCGATCAGCTGATGACTGAGTATCGTTCAGTGATAAACGACTGCAATCGTGAGCGTGAACAGCTGAAGCAGAAACTCGGCAGTATACGGCATGCACAACATGCCATGGCTGCATACAGGGACGGCATGCTGGCAGGAGGAAATCGCTGATGGCCAGCATGGGAAATCTTTTGCAGCTCTCCCCTTCAGCTGCAGATCACTCGGGTTCCAATGGATCTAATAATGGTCTGGTCCATACACAACTGAACAATACAGCCGAGGGCAAGCCTGCAGATTTCAATGTTGCGATGGCTGTTGCTAAAGATGCAGCTAAACAACAGTTTGATACTGTATTTCCGGAAACTGGAGGAAACCCTTTCTCACAGCTGGATCCGGAAGCGCTGGAACAGCTGAAAGTACAGTTTGAAAACTATTTGCAGTTGGCTGCTGAAGAAGAGAGTCATTCTGAGCTTTCAGAAGATGCAGAAACTGCAGGAATGGTCATTGCATCACTCATTAACCTGTGGACACAAGAACCCCATTCTCAGCAACCTGGCAGTCAGTCCGGAAGTGATGACAGTAATGGTTTGCCAACAACATTTCCTGCTGGCGTTATCCAATCGGTGAGTGCTCAGGTGGCCATGGAACAAGCTGTGCTTTCGGTCCCCAAGCTGGGACCCGCCATTGAGGCTGCATTGGTTGGAGCTCGTGAGGGTATGAGCATCAATGCTGCCATGCAGGCTACTGAGCAGCGAACTCAGCAAAATATGCTGCAGGCAGGTATTTATCCCTCAGGAACGATGATGCCGGCTGAGAGTGCCGATGACATATTGCTGGCGCCGGGTCTGGATGCCGAAGATTTGTCTCTTGAGGAACGACTCACTACCCGTGAACCTGGTGAATCCAGAAATGCCCTACCGGCACTGGATCGAAGGGAACAAAAAGACGAGGTCTTCTCCCGAATGCTGGCTGGAGCAACAGCCTCCCGCCCGGTGACATCGGATTACCTGAATTTGCAGCTGACCAAAATGGCAGCAGCTTCTGATCTGTCAGCACCATCACATGCAGTCTCTTCCGGTGCGACACAGTCCGTTTCTTCCGCATCACCTGCCCAATTGAACAGTGCCCTGTCACCTGCACCGCAAGTACAGCAGTCAGTTATTCCAACACCTCAGTCGTTTGCCATGAATGGTGATATGGCACGCTGGAGTGAAGCGATGGGTGAGCGCTTGGTAATGATGGCCAGCAAAGGCCAGCAGGAAGCCAAAATTAGGCTGGATCCGCCGGAGCTGGGCAGACTGGGTATCAAGGTATCACTGAACGGTGATGAGTTAAGTGTGAGGTTTCATACCACGGTGATGCCGGTCCGGGACATCATTGAATCACGCTTTGACCAGCTGCGGACTTCGCTCGGAGAGCAGGGTCTGAATCTGGTGAATGTTGATGTCGAAACCGGACAGCAGGGTGGTGATGCCCAGCAACATCAGGATGAGTATTTTGCTGGCGGTGCTGTGAAAAAGCCCGGTAGCTATGGTGCAGGAGAAGACCTGTCCATGGATGGTGAAGCAACAAGTGAGGCGACACTGTCAGGCCATATGTCGTCGTTGAACTCAGTGAATATGCTGGATGCTTTTGTTTGAGAAAACAGCCATGAGCTTGAAAATCAGCCATGAGCGTGGAAAGCAGCCTGATTCAACGTACTGAAAAGAGCTATTAAAGGGTGATGTCACATCCTCAGGGAAATAAAAAATGGTGACCCCGCTAATGGCAAGCAGAGAGTGAACAATGAAACAGATTCATACGATCCAGGGGAAAATCCAGGGAAAGGCTCGGTCAGCTGTCATGGCCGTCATGCTGGTACTCAGTGTTCCGCTTCTTGGCGGTTGTGACTGGCTGGGAATGGGAGCCGATGATACAGCGGATGCTGTGATGGAGCCCATGTACTACGAAATGGCACCCATTGTCGTCAACCTGGGAGCCAGTGGCAGTACCCGTTATCTCAAGGTAACGCCGGTACTGGTTACCGGTGATCCCAACCTGTATGAACAGTTTGAGAAGAAAACGCCGCTGATTCGTAATGCCGTGATCAGCATGCTGCGTAATGAAACTGCCGAAACCCTGCTGGCTGATGGCGGTTTTGAAATGATACGACGTAAAACCGTTGAAGAGCTGCGTGAAGTATTGCTGAGAGATACCGGGCTTCAGGCACTCGGTGATGTCCTGTTTACCGAGTTTGTTGTGCAGTAGCCCTGAATGGTCAACTGAACAGCCAATAGCGAACAGTACTGCTTGTTCCAACCCCTTGAACAGGGCAGTACTTTCGGAATAAAAACGAGAGTAGTCGTTTATGTATGCCGCCAGACGCCAAGAGACCGCCAGAGGCCAGGATATAAAGCAGGCTGCCGGAATAGCCACCGGAAGCTTCAGAACCGGAAATAGTTGTCGATCAGCCAGAACCGGTCTGTCTGCCTATCGCCAGGCCCAGAATGATCCGGTACAACAACGTGTACTGGAACATGTCGATATGGTCAAACGGATTGCACTGCACCTGAATGACCGGCTGGACGGCGGTGCAGAGCTGGATGAGTTGATTCAGACCGGCTTTATGGGCCTGCTGGAAGCGGCACGCCGATATGACACCAGTGATGGCGTACCGTTTGAAGCTTTTGCCCTGCAGCGGGTGCGGGGTGCGATGATTGACGAACTTCGTCGCAATGATTGGTGTCCGCGTACACTCAGACGGCATGCGACAGAAATCCGACGTGTCAGGGAGCGGCTGGAACAGCGTGGAGAAGCATTAACTGAACGCAATATTGCAGCCGCGTTGGAACTGGATTTGCATGAGTACCAGCGGATCTGTTCGCGACTGGACAGTGCCCGGCTGATGAGTCTGGATACTCTGATGGAAGACCGGGGTGATCAGCTGCCACTGGCAGATGATGTAACCGCGGAAGACGGATCGCTACAGGCATTGATGCGGTCTCGCAGAGCCAAGGCGCTGGCGACAGCGATTCACAAATTGCCGTCAAGAGAGCAGCTGTTGCTATCGCTGTACTACGAGCATGAGCTGAACCAGAAAGAGATCGCCAGAGTGCTGGAGCTGACAGAAGCCCGGGTATGTCAGTTGCGGAAACAGGCTCACAACAAGTTGCGGGTGCTGATGTCCGAGTGGGCATAAAGTGCTGCAAGAATTTGCTGTAAAGGTTTTAAAAGGGGCCGGTAGCCGTTGCCGGCAGACGTTCACGGGATGAGCTGTTACCTATCATGTTGTTGATCATCGGAGTTGTACTGGTTGCGGTCAGTATTATGGGCGGGTTTGTCGTTGCCGGCGGCAAGCTGCTGGCACTATGGCAGCCGGCAGAGTACGCCATCATTATGGGCTGTGCTGCGGGGTCGTTTCTGGTAGGTAATTCAAAAACAGTACTGATTTTGACCTGGCAGCAAACTATTCGAGTATTGAAAGGAAAACACTCTTCCCGAGAGGCCTACCAGAAAACTCTGACACTGTTGTATCTCCTGTTTGAAACAGGTCGTAAGTCCGGTCTTGCTGCACTGGAAGGCCACGTAGAAAACCCTGATGAAAGTGAACTGTTTAATGAATCCGGGGTTATCAAAAACCGTCGTCTGACTAACTTTATCTGCGACAACATGCGTTTGCTGGGGCTGGGTAAAGTACAGGCTCATGAACTTGAAGGCCTGCTGGAAAGTGAAATTGAAACCCTGGCAGATGACCTTGGACGTCCGGCCCACTCACTGCATAAACTGGCCGACAGTTTTCCTGGCTTCGGTATTATTGCTGCTGTGCTGGGTATTGTTATTACCATGCAGAAAATGGGCGGCCCGGCCGAGCTGATTGGTGTCAGTATTGCTGCGGCACTGGTGGGTACGTTTATTGGTATTCTGCTGGGTTACGGTGTTTTTGGCCCACTGGCTCAGGCTGTTGAACATGTCGTAGAAGATGATGTTCGTATGTTTGAGTGTGTAAAAACTGCGCTTGTTGCCCATGCTTCCGGTCGTCCTTCTTCCATCGCGGTTGATGCCGGTCGTCGGGTGTTGTTCTCTGAAGTTCGCCCAAGCTTTGAGGAAATGGAAAACTGGTTGCTGGAAAGTCGGGAACAGAACTGAGTGCTTTTCTAGCTATCTGATTCAGGCGGCACTGTCCGCCCTGATCTCATCCGGGCGGAGGGAATCCCCTTTATGAAAGACTCCACCATTATTATCAAGCGCAAGCGCTCCGGCAAATCCAATGCCCATCATGGCGGTAGCTGGAAAGTGGCGTTTGCTGACTTCACCCTGGCGATGATGGCACTGTTTCTGGTGCTGTGGCTGATTGAGGCTTCCTCACCGGCTCAGCGGAAAGCTATCGCACGTTATTTTGCTGATCCCGGTGTATTTGAGGAAAATGCCAGCAATCAGGCGATTGAAATGGATGGACCACTGATTCCGGAAATGCGGGATGCCGAGCTGCCGGAATTGCCAAACAAGCCCTACGGACCGGGACCGACGGGTGTTTATTATGTTGACCCGGAAATAGGAAATATTCTTGCAGCCTGGCAGAAGTCTCCGAACAAAGAGCCCCATCCAAAGAAAATTGAAAATCTGAAACTGGAGCAGTTGCCATCGGGCGTTCGTATTGAACTTTCGGATAGTGATGGCAGGAGTATGTTTGGCAAGAAAGCGGGTAGTTCGACTCTGGAACCTTATTTTGAGGACTTCCTGTTGTCGCTGGCGCCTTATATTCAGAAGTCGAAACGGGCGGTAATCATTCGCGGGCATGCTGATGCCAGACCTTTCCGCAGTCAGAACGGGCGCGATAACTGGGATCTTTCATCCGAGCGGGCTCAGGCTGCAAGGCGAACGCTGGTCTTCGGTGGTGTATCTGAAGACAGAATATTGAGTGTTGCCGGGATGGGCGATAATAACCTGCTGGATAAAGAAGACCCTTACAGCCCGATAAACCGCCGAATTGAAATTGTACTATTGAATGACAAAAGTGCGGAAATGTTAAAGGGCATGCTGGGCGAAGGCGCAGAAAATAAGGATGTGATTGATCTTTCCGAGGTGGCTAATTCAAGAGAGTTTGCCGAGAGTAACCAGTTATAGCCAGAGCGGTATCCTTGGGGGGTAGAGGGCGCTAGAATGAAAGGTATTGCCACTTTTCATCTTGCGCCTGATGCAGACCAATAACAATGCACACTGGCAGTTAGATACATCTTCCAAACCTTCCGGTCAGGAATCTGGCGCTGTTACCGTTGAGCTCTACGGTGCCTGGCTGATATCCCGCGCTATCCCCAAAGCGACAGAACTTGATGAACTGCTGACTGAAGTCGGAAATTCATGTGATGAAGCTATGATCCATCTTGTTCCCGGAGCAGGTTTCGAGTGGGATACCGGGTTTATGTCCTTTTTACTTCAGCTGCATCAGCGAGCTGTTGCTTTTGGGGTGAAGCTGGATCCTTCCAGACTACCTGTCCAATGTGGTCAGCTGTTTCAATTGGCGACGGCGGTTAAACCTGAGCCACCCTCGGCACCGGCTGCGCGATCAATTGTTTCATTGTCCGAAATTGCTGACCTTGTTAAATCGCAGTTGCACTTCGGTGGTGAGGTCACTCTAGCTTTTATAGCGCTGTTGTCAGGACGGGCTCGTACCCGCTTTGCAGACTGTCTGTTCTTTTTCCAGCAGACCGGTCCCAATGCGATTCCCATTATTACCCTGATCAGTGTACTGGTCGGGATGATTCTCGCTTATCTGGGGCTGGTTCAACTGCGCCAGTTTGGTGCCCAGGTTTATATTGCAGATCTGGTCGCAATCGGAATGACTCGGGAAATGGGGGCCCTGATGACCGCTGTTATTCTGGCCGGTCGTACCGGCGCTGCCTATGCCGCACAGTTGGGTACGATGCAGGTGAATGAGGAAGTGGATGCCCTGGTGACACTGGGTATTCGTCCGGTGGAGTATCTGGTACTGCCACGTATTCTGGCTCTGGTTGCTGTCATGCCGCTATTGACGATATATAGCGATGTACTGGGTATTGCCGGTGGAGCTCTGGTTGCGGTGGGCATGGATCTGACCTTTACCCAGTTTTTCCACCATATCAGTCAGACCTTGTCTTTTCATGCGATCCTGGCCGGTTGCTTTAAAAGTATCATCTTCGGTCTGCTGATTGCCATGGCCGGGTGTCAGGCAGGCATGACCTGTGGTCGCTCTTCAGCAGCTGTCGGTGAGGCGACAACACGAGCCGTAGTGTTGGGGATTGTGTATCTGGTAGTGGCAGATGCATTGCTGAATATTATTTATTACAAGCTGGGGATCTGAGTATGGATATTCAGCGGTGTAGTGAATCCGCCATTCAAGTGCGTAACCTGACTTTGAAATATGGCACCCGGCTGATTCAGCAGGATCTGAATTTTGATGTCGATGCCGGCGATATTTTTGTCATTATGGGCGGCAGTGGCTGCGGAAAAAGTACCCTGCTGAAACATATGATTGGTCTGTATAAACCGGCCGAAGGAGAAATCCTTTATGGCGGTCAGAATTTCTTTTCGTCCAGTGAAGCTGAACAGCAGAAAATGCGCCGTAGTTGGGGCGTGACTTATCAAAGTGGAGCCCTGTTCAGTGCCATGACGCTGGCTGAAAATGTAGCATTGCCGCTGCAACAGTTCAGCAATCTTTCGGTCGCCGAAATCCGTGATATTGTAAGTTACAAGCTGGCGCTGGTTGGGCTGGCCGGATATGAAGACTACTATCCGGCCAGAATCAGTGGCGGTATGCAGAAGCGGGCCGGGCTGGCTCGGGCGATTGCAATGGATCCGGATATTCTTTTCTTTGATGAACCTTCTGCCGGATTAGACCCGTTAAGTGCACAGCGACTGGATGAGCTGATTTTGCAGCTAAGAGATTCGACGGGTGCCACGGTGGTGATTGTGACCCATGAACTGGCCAGTATTTTTGCCATTGGCAGCAATGGTGTTTTTCTTGATGCTGAAACCCGAACCCAGTTGGATACCGGATCACCGGAGCAGATGCTGAATCACAGCAGGCATGCCAAAGTCAGATCTTTTCTGGCTCGGGGTGAAATGTCGACAACGCATAACACGCTATCAGGCAGGGAGGCCAGATCATGAGTCAGCGTGCCAATCCGGTTATTGTCGGCGGCTTTATGGCGGCAATGATTATCCTGATTATCGGGCTGTTGCTGTATGTTGGTGGCGGCAGTCTGACCGCCTCCAAAAAACTGCGTTATGAGTTGGTGTATTCATCTTCAATCAAGGGGTTGAATGTCGGTGCCCCGGTTGCCCTGAAAGGCGTCAAGGTCGGTGAGGTCATCAATATTACCGCACGGGTTTACCCGGATAAGCTGGATGTTCTTAACTCTGTTATCGTCGATATCAACCCGGATGCCATTGTACGTGTAGGTTCGGGTGGAGAGCCCAAGGAAGATGTTGTTCAGGCACTGATGGATGAAGGTCTGGCTGCCAAACTGAAAATGCAAAGCCTGTTGACCGGACTGTTGTATATCGAGGTTAACTTTTATCCGATTCGTTCTCGCAATGAGTTCGATATTGCGACTGAGTATCCGCAGATGCCAACCGTACCCAGTGACCTCGAGCAGCTGACTCAGGATCTTGATAGTCTGGACATTCCGGCGCTTGCAGATGACTTCAAAGCGATAGCGGAAGGTTTAAGGAAGCTGATAGACAATGATACAGCACGAGCCTTGCCCGCCAATTTGAACCGTACCGTAGTTTCCTTTGGTCGTATGGCTGAAGAAATGCGACAAATGGCGGCAACCATGAAGGCAGATATGGCGCTGGTCAGGCAGGAGCTGGTTCCCATGGCTGCGGAGCTCAGGGAATTTACTGCAACGGTTAATGAGAACACGCCAAAAACCCTGCAGCAGCTTAATGCTGTTTTAGCTGAACTGGAAAACACCCTGGCATCAACCCGGGAGACGCTGGAGCGAACTGAAGATCTGATGGCTCCGGATTCCTCTTTGTTATATCAGGTCAGGCAGAGTGCAAAAGATGTCAGCAGGGCTGCACGTGCTGTAGAAGAAATGGCTGAGACGCTGGAAGAAAAACCCAGTGCGCTTCTTTATGGCAAATAATCAGACAGGAAAATGATTGTGACGAAACTGAAGGTAATCTTGTGCCTGCTATTCGTTGCTGTTTTGAGTGCGGGCTGTAATACGACACCAAACTATAGTTATTTCACCCTGAAAGCGCTGGCAGAGCCTGTGAATAATTCTGCTACAGCAAAACCGGCTCACTTAACTGTAGGAATTATTCCGGTTAAAGTGCCTGAATGGCTGGATAACAAGAAAATAACCTACAGCGACGGCGGTTATCGTATTCTCCAGACCGGTCATCAGCGTTGGGGTGAGCCTTTGCCTCAGTTGTTGACCCGAACCCTTGCTGCCAATCTGATGCAATTGCAGCCCGGTCTTACTGTTTTGAGCGGGCCATGGGATGTTTCACGGCGACCTCAAGAGCGTATCAGGGTTGAGGTTCTGGAGTTATCTGTTTCGGCAAAAAAACTGGTGTTGGTGACCCGCTGGCAAGTGGAGTCCGATCACCATCAGGATCAGTTGGTGAAGGTGTCAAGGTTGGAGCTGGTGTTAGTGGACAGGGAGAGTGAAACGGTCGCAAGGGGGGTAAGCGACCTATTAACTCGTCTGGCTGCTGATATTTATCAAACTCTGTAATGCTCGATGTGCCTGTACGAAAATATGCAGTCGATGGTTGTCGTCTTGGCCCCATACGCTGACCGGTAACAATGCGCCCTAAAGAATATTCCAGAGAAGTACATTGCTCGGAAGGCGGTATTCTGAAAAGGAAGGGCTGAGCTTCTGGATCCTGCAAATAGGTTTCGGGAATTCTTCTAATAAAACGCTGTATTACTCCCATGTTAGCGTTAATAAAGCAGGCAGACATAATTTGTTCTGCTGCATCTTCAAGCGGAATGTTGGTTAATGCAACTGATTGAATGTTCTGTGTCAGGCAAGCTGATAACAGCGTTTTTTTTCCTGCATACAACAGCAGGACTGGCTCTTCGACGATATTAATAAAATCGTTTAGCTGCTCCCAGGAGGGATCCTCTAGGTAGTAAACAGCCTGTTGCCTGAACTCATGGTAGATTTGATGATTTTCGCGACAGCCATGCCTTACAATTCTTGGCAGTAGTGTAAAAGGTGAGCCATAAAGTCTGACCAGAGGCATTGTCAGGTGCCAGGCAATGCTGGCCATGTGCGAGTGACGCCATAGAGTATCCGGGGTGTTTTGAGTCGCACTCATTTCTTCCCTTTCAATATTATCGAGCTGGCATTTTTCGTTGTACCAGCGAAGTAAAAGTGTCAGAAGCCCATGTCTGAGATCAGGTTTTTCATTTAAGGCGGTATAGGGCGGTGCGATACTTCCTGATTCTGACGAACCTAGCAGTAAACGCAGTATTTTTACAAAACCCGGATTCGTTTGTGATGATGAAATAAGTGCACAATACCGTTTGATTGCTGCATCGATTTCTTTAGCGTTCTTTATTTTGTTTCTCAAGATCCAGCACATTAACGTTACAACGGCTCGAATGTGTTCTGATTTATACTCCGGTGTATAAAAGAATCGTGGAAAGCCTGATTTAGCTGGAGGCTTTATCGCAGGCTCAAACATGGCATCAAAGCCAATATTACCGACATACCCTTGAACCGTTGTGAAAAACAAATGCAAAACCGCCAGGGGAGGACGTTTAAAGTCTTTGAATTCCAGTGCGTACTGGAAAGAGGGAAGCCAATAGATAATGCGAATCCAGTCTGAGGGAATTGCATTACATGTAATATCTGCGCTGGGTTCATCCGGAGCTTCCAGATTGTATGAACAGCCTGTGAAATCAATTTGTTTTCGGAATAAGGATTTTCCCGGGAAAGTACACAGCCAGGGCGTTTCGCCATCATACTCGGATAGACGGATTATATGGACATCTGAGTCCATATAATAATCTTCAGCTGAGAGCACGACGGCTGCAACAGGATCGCCTGTCATCAGATAGAAAGTGGTAATGAGTATGGCTTTCACCGTGCTCTGAAGTAGCCTGAGAGTCATGGTGATCACTTTTAACAAGTTGGTTGATTTAGTTGTGAGAGCCCTCCGAATGAAAAATAGAGTCTGCAGGTTGCAGCCTGAACCTGATGTCTGAAGTGCGGTTAAACGGAATTAAATGGTACATACTTGCACTTATGAAACTGTTATGACTTATTTTCAACTGCCTGACTGAAGGGGTTTTGTCGTTTTATTCGGCAGTGCGAGTATAGACAGATTTAAAGCATGTTGAATTGAAATAGCGCGATAAGCGGGAAAATAGAAGAGTTAATATGCTGGGCTGCCGGGCGAAGGGAGCAGCTATAAGCGGCTCCCCTCAGACCGAGTTCAATCAGACACGTTGAAGGTTGGCGGAAGCCTCTGCAATTGCTTTTTCTTCCGGTGTCTCATGCTTTTTCAGATGAGCGTACCACTGGCTCATGCCCACAAAGACACCACCACCCAGAATATTGCCGATCAGTACCGGGATCAGATTGACAGTAAATACATTGGCTACTGTCAGGTGTGAGAAGTCGGCAGCGGTATAACCGGTCATATGCCAGAAGGCGTCCGGTGCAATGTTCTTGATCACAACTGCGATAGGCAACAGGTACATGTTGGCAACAACGTGCTCACCACCGGAGCCAACAAATGCCGCAATACCCATCATGCAGGCAAGGATTTTGGTTGTGGTGTCTGTCGTGCAGATGCACATCCAGTAAGTCAGGCAGACCAGCAGGTTACAGATAATACCCAGTGCGATGGCCTGACCAAAACTGTGGCTCATTTTGCTCTTGGCAATATACAGCGCCTTGATACCGACTTCGCCATGGGCAAACAGATACTGTCCACAGGCAATCATCAGCGCCACCATCAGCAGGGAGCCGACAAAGTTGCCGCTGAATACGATACTCCAGTTACGCAGAATCTGACTGGCGGTAAGTTTGCCTTCCGCGCGACCCATGATTAGCAGGGTATTACTGGTGAACAGCTCGGCACCGGTCAGAATCACCAGAATCAACGCAATACTGAAGCCCAATCCGCCAATAAATTTGGACATACCGTAGGGCATATCACCGGCACCCGTGAAGATGACGGTATAGAACATACCCGCGATGGCAACATAAACACCGGCCAGAATAGCCAGCATAAAAGTTACCTGCGGTGTGCGGTCGGATTTGGCGGCTTTGGCAACGGCGACTTTAACGGCGTAGGCGGCGGCTTCTGCCGGCGCAACGGTGTTAGTCACCAATTGTGGTGTCTGGTTCATGGTCTGTGCCTGTCTGCAGTATAAAACGGAGAGCGAAATGCCGGTCGGAATCGCGTGAGCGGGGGGATGCGAATGGTTCCGGTGAAAGTGACATTTCGGCGAAGAAACCTGCAAATAATAAACGCTGGAATAAACCGTGGTAGGGGTATTATCCGTGAGGCTATACGGGTTGAACGCCGGGGTGATGGCAGATCAAAGAAAATCCTGGCTGTGCTAGCCATGCAGGAAGAATACTGTTCGGTGGATGCTTATGGTGGTTTAAAAACGCCTTATACGAATACTTAAATAAAGTTGAATTAATATCCCGCTGTGCTTGGCTGTTAGGAATTCTATTGGCAGGTCACTGGGTGAATCACCGTATATGATCAAGCATTCAGAATCCGATATAGCAGTTGAGCTTCAGGGACAAACGCCGGGACTGTTATCTGCAATGGGTCCGGGCATTATGATGGCAGCCGCTGCCATTGGTGGTTCCCATCTTGTAGCTTCAACCCAGGCCGGAGCGCTGTTTGGTTGGCAGCTGGCCGGATTAATCGTGCTGGTTAACCTGTTCAAATACCCTTTTTTTCAGTTTGGTGCCCGCTATACCGCGGCAACCGGAGAGTCACTGCTGGCAGGTTATGCCCGGCTGGGGAAAGGCTGGTTGTTTCTTTTTCTTGTGCTGAATGCTTTTGCCGGTACCGTCAATATTGCGGCATTAATCGGGCTGACAGCTGCGCTTTTGACCTGGTTTATCCCTGGCGTACCTGTTCCCCTGCTGATCTGGCCAGTAGTTATTGTCAGTTTGTTAATTGTATTGCGTGGTCATTACAGCGTGGTCGACAGGGTAAGCCGATGGATTGTTGCCTTGCTTGCTGTAGTGACTGTTGTGGCGACAATACTGGCTTTGGTAAAAGGGGCTGTTGCTCCCCCTGAATTTGTCAGCCCCAACCCCTGGACTTTGACATCACTGGGTTTTCTGGTGGCGCTGATGGGATGGATGCCAGCACCGCTTGAAGTTTCGGCGATGAACTCTGTCTGGAGTCTTGGCAAGAAGAAAGAGCGGGGATCATTAACCGTCAGGGAGTCGTTGTTCGATATGAATGTCGGCTATGTCGTGACGGCAGTACTTGCTTTGTTCTTTCTGGGACTGGGCGCTCTGGTTATGCATGGCAATGGCGCAGAGCTTGCTACCAGTGGTGCGGCTTTTACCCGGCAGCTGGTAAATGCTTACGCTTCGGCGATCGGGCCATGGAGTGTGTGGCTGGTGATTATTGCCGCCTTTTGTTGTATCTACAGTACCGTGCTGACATGTATTGATGGGTATAACCGGGTTACATACAGCGCCTGGCGAAATCTGGGTGATAACAGTCGGGAATTAAGAAGTAGTGGCTCCATGCAAAGTCCGGCTCTTATTTTGGTTATGACCGGCTTGTCTCTTTCAGTCGTGCTGCTTTTTCCCGGTACACTGCTGGCAATGCTTGAATTCGCCATGATTGCGGCATTTCTGACAACACCTTTCATTGGCTGGATGAATCTCAAAGTTATTCGCAATGAACCGGTGCCTGTACCTCATCGGCCGGGATTCTGGCTAACACTCTGGGCAGGTGCAGGGCTGATATTTCTGTTTGGTTTTGCCGCCCTCTTTGCAGTCTGGCACTGGCTTATGTAGCGCGTAGTGGAGCAGGCTGGTGCTATTGAACCTGCAGAATATCCCGATAGATCTGGTTTTTGGTCAGGACCCAGGTTTTTTCGGCCGAGCTGCCATCCAGAATGGCAATGGATGACTGGGTTTCTTCAAAGGCCTGTAATGCATCGAGTAGTGATGTTTCCGGATCCAGAAAAGCAACTTGCCGGGCCAGCGATTCCACTTTGACGTGATCAGCGCCATTTGCCAGCTGCTGAGCGATATGACGATACAGCACTACACCACAGGGGCGGGCTTTACCACGCTTGCAGTGGCGGGTAACGATATAGCGTTTGTCCGGTTGTTCTGCCAGCAGTGTCTGTAGTTCAGCCAGGGTGGCATCGGCAGGAATCCAGGGTTTCTTCTCGAGCGGTGTTGACGGAATTTCGCTGATAGTACGCTGGTCAAGATCCAGTACCTGTTGAGCCATCTTGCGTTCTTTCTTGCCGATAACACCTGACTTGCCAAAATGCTTGAGAATAAATTTCAGCTCTGATCGACTCAGCTTGCTGCGATTGCGCTTTTTGAATAAACGGGCCCAGATCAGAGTGAACCAGAGCAGAGGCTTCAGCAGAAAGCAGATCTTTCGTACTGAGCCGGCACTGGCAATCATAATGCGGTCGGCAAACTGCACTGCAATCAGCTTGGGAAGAACTTTGGCAAAAACCAACATGCCGTAAGTCAGCAAGCCTGTAAAAACAGCCAGCCCGGTCTCTTCAAACAGGCTTCCGGCCATCGCACCTATGGCTGAACTTCCGGCAATACTGATCAGGGTGATCAGAATGACTATGGATGAAAGATGGGCATCTTTATGATGAATGACGTAGCGAATGTCGCTTTCATTGGCGGGTTTGTGTTGCAGGATATACGCCAGTCGTAGCTCGTCGATATAGATAATGGCGGATTCAATAACGGAAAAGACAGCGGTCAGAAAAATCAGTAATAGTGTCAATACTGCAATCTCTAGCATGGTTTCCTCCCTGAAACGTGCTGATCTTATATCGACAGTTTGCGCCTTTTCTGTAGTTTTTGTCACCCCGAAAGCATAAAAATGTTGCAAAAATATTAAACAAACGCAGTTTGTTGTCTTATTTATAAAGCAACTGTCTTTTGTTCCAAGGCGGCTTTTAATTCATTTTTTTCTGTTTTTAATTTGCGTAGTAGATCAACCGCAGACTGCAGAATATCTCTTATTGGAGTCTGGAATTCATCAACATACCACTGGATATAACAGCCATGGATCATGGCCAGAACACTGGCGCTCATTTCCGGTGTCAGCGTGAAAGTCTCTGTGGATAACTTTACCAACAGGCTTTTTTGATGGCGTTTCCAGGCCCGGGCTACCTGTTCCCTGACCATGGGTTGGCGCTGTGGTGTCAGGATGATGCCCAGGATCACGGCTAAAGCTGTAGGGTTTTTCTGCAAGGTTCGGGTTGTGTAATCAAAAAGTTCTGACAGCCGTTCAACAGGACAGTCACTTTTTAGTGGCGTTTCCAGCAGCTCCTGTTCGAGCTCGGTGAAGATGCGTTGTACGGCCTCGGTGACCAGCAGCTCTTTGCTTTCAAAGTGCCAAAGTACACTGCTTTTGGCGATACCGGCCTCACGGGCGATACGATCAAGCGAAACGGTTTGATAGTCTTCGGTTTGCAGCAGGTGGATCGTTGCATCGAGGATTCGCTGCTTACTGAGTGCTCCCCGGCGTGTTGTGGCAATGTCGTTCATGTATACGGCGTTCAGCTTTATTGTTCTAGTTATACCGGCGCATTCTATACGACATTAATCTGCTTGGCATTAGGGGGTGTTGGGATAGAGAGGCCTCTGGTTAAATATCCCTGCTGCTGAGAAAAAACCATTCCTTCAGCATTTTTATTTGATCGGCCAGCCAGTAGATTGTAGATACAAACTCCGGGCGGCGACTGTTAATGCTGTTGTATCCAAGGCTGGCTGCCTGTTCGAGCCAGATTTCCTCATCTTCAAAGAAATAAACATCCCGGGGTTTGTACATTGGACGCTCTACAGTGACAGAACGTTTAAATCCACAGACCCTGCGAGTCTCACTGACGTCAATGGTTGCCAGTTGTAATGCCTGTTGAATCACTTCGCTTTTGTTGCTGCTAACGTTGATACCGTCTACTTGCTGATTAATCATTTCCTGATTGAAAATGCTGAGACATGCGGTCAGTGATTCAGTGGCACCATACCGTTCCCTGAAAAAACACCGAATTGCTGAAGGGTGCCAACTGCCATGAGTGATGATCATTAATTTGATATTGCCTGTCATAACATCGTCGATAGCTGCATTCAGGGCTCTGACCAGACACCGCATGGGTTCGACGGCCAGAGTCCAGACCAGGCCCGCTGGAGCCAGACCAATGGATGTGTTCCAGCTTTGCGCTACGGAATACGAATCTGTGATACCGCCGGAAGGACCATCACTGCCAGTCTTCCAGGCTTCAAATGTAGCCTCTTCCATCCAGTGAAACTGATCTTTGGTCAGCATTTTCTGAAAATGGGGGGAGCTTTCCAGCAAGCTCGGTTTGCTGCCGTATTTTTCGATCGATATTTTTCCCTGCTGTTCGACCTTTACACCGTGCCATAGTGTTTGATCCATATCGAACACCAGCACATAGCGTCTCATTGGGTAAACCTTTTGTTACCACATCACTCTTCACAGGCTCTAATTATGACGTTATATCTGCGATAAGGCGGGAAACTGCCTCATTTGCGGAGCGCACAGCACCTTCAAGGGAGCCGGGTAGCATGGATACATGCTCTCCTGCGAAGTAAATATTATTTTCAGGTCGGGCCAGCACAGGCAGATGTTTCATACCGCCAGGGCGAAAGCTGAGGTAGGCGCCGTGATGGAAAGGCTGCTTATCCCAACATACTGCAATGCCGGTTTTTTTATCCGCGGTGATCCCCGGAAGAATCTCTTCGAGAATCAGGCTGCCTTTTTCAACCTGCTCATCAAGCGTCATATTGGCTACGGCCCTGGCCGGGTCACCGATGGTATGAATTTCCAGTACATCCATCGATATATCGGACAGATGATTGGTATGATCTTCAATAATCATCGACGGACGATCAATAACTGACTGGGCACTTTTCAGTCCCTGTTGTCTGTGTGCCGGGCTGCATTGAAAATAAACTCTGGATACTGACGTGTAACTGTCAGCCAGTTCAGCAATGACCGCTGATTTGTCACTGTTCAATTCCGGTGTGAACTCAACCTGCTTTAGTACGGGCAAAGGCAGGGTACATAAAAGCGCAGCCCCTTCAATCTCGATAATTTCACCTTCAGCTGTCTTTGCCTGAGCACAGATGCCGTCTTTAGTCTGCGTGACCTTGATCAGTGGTGTTTCTGTGAGCGGTGCTGAGTCGAGTTGCTGTAGCAGACACGTGATAATGTTGTCGTTACCGTTTTCGACAGCAAAAAAGTTATCGACATCTCTCTTATGTCCGCAGCGCATCAGGTATTGTAAAGCTGACAGGTGCTCGATGCCGTCGCCTAATAGTGCCGCTGAACTGAAGTTTGCGATCAGGTAAATTTCGCATTCACTGGCGCCTTCACGCCGTAGAAAATCTGCCAGTGACAGCTCGTCCAGAGCCAGCAGTTCGTCATTAAGATTGAAACAATTGGTATCCGGCTTCAAATGTTCCAGTCGAGCGGCATCTATATAGTGTCGGAGCAGACCGGAGACAGAACATTGCTTCAGATTGTCCGGCAAAATTCGTGCGCTACAGGGCTCATTGATATCGTGCCACTGGTTAGCCGCCCGGTACCGGGCATTATCAATGCGCTGTTTCAGTGATATCAGGTTCAGATCAAGCTTCTTTAATAAACCCAGTAGTGCGGTATCAGCGGAGGTTATCGCCATTGCTCCGGCTTCAGCATACAGTCCGTTGTCAAAAGGCTGGCGTATGGTTTTGACCCGGCCCCCGATACTGTCAGAAGCTTCCAGAATAGTGGTAGTAAAGCCCTGTTGTTGCAGGTCATAGGCAGCAGTCAGCCCCGCCAGTCCGGCTCCTGCAATAATAATATGATTCGAATCCGGCATTGTTCTCGTCCGCCATTCTGGTAGCGACAGTATAGATAGGATCAGCAAAGGGCGGAGGTCACAGAAAGTGCCCCAGGCTGATAATGACCAGCCAGCCAAGGCAGCAGATATTGAGCAGGTTGCGGGCCCGCTCGCAGTCCCCTGCAACTGCTGGCCTGTGTGTGCTGGAGCAGGCAGGCTTCTCTTTAGCCTGCTCTTCGGACGTGAGCATAATGCCCATGCTTCCGCAGCCTGCTGAAATCAGATCTTGCTGGTTAACATGGATGGGATATTCAGGGTTGTAATAGCGCAGGCTTCTCCAGCTTGGCCGGGTTTGCCCGGCCAGGCCGTAGGTGAGCACAGTCAGGTGCAGGGGAACCAGATCAAACAGCTTGGCCAGTATAGCTGCAGGGCGACCAAAGCTCTGATAACGATGATGCTGGAGTGTCCAGTGATCTCTGAATTCAAGCAATAGCCGGTATATGATTGCCCCCGGGCCTCCCAGTAGCATGAACCAGAAAATAACCCCCAACAGCCGGTGACAACCGGACTCCAGTGTCCAGCATATGGTATTGGCAATAAGAAGATCCGCTCCGGAATCCGGGTCTTGCAGCTCTCCCTTACGGGCTGCAGGGTTCATTCTTTCTATCAGGTAGCGGGCGTGAATCATCTCGCTCTGTTGCAGGGCTGTGGTTATGGAAGGAATATATCGCCGTTGTCGGGACCAGCCCAGACATAGCCCCAGCAGTGTACAATTGATCAGCCAGCCGATCAGAGGGGCACTCACCAGTAAAAACATCAGTGCTGTCAGTGGTATCAGGGTCATGAAGATAGCCAGAACACCCTGCTGCATTCTTTCCTGCTCGCTGGCATGGGCAATATATAAACCATATTCCAGCCTTTGAATCAGTCGTTCTCCGGACAGCCTCATATCCTGTCTCCAAGCCTCCGGGATCATCCAGTCTATAAATAATGCGAACATGATTTGAAATGTCGGCGAATACTCCAGTTCGTGCATGTAAGTATCTCTTGAGACTGCTTTTTCAGAGTTCGGATGTTGTTCAGAAAATCAAAATGCAGGAAAGGATGAATGAGTGTAGCCAGATACACCGATTTTGCAGTGGAACCTTTTTAATTCACTCCTGTCGTACATGAAACTGAAGGGGTGTCGCTCTGGTTGCAGGCTGGCACTGATAATGGCTGACGCAGAGGCATACATGAGACTGCTGCTGGTTGAAGATGATCACATGCTGGCCGCTGCTGTGCAGGATCTGCTGCGCCGGGCCGGCTATACCGTGGATCGTGTAGCTTGCGGGCTTGATGCATTGCAGAGTCTGGAGCGGGAGCATTTCAGCCTGGTTATTCTTGATCTTGGCCTGCCGGATATGGATGGTCTGGAATTATTGTCTCGATTGCGTCAGCACAGCAATCCGGTTCAGGTGTTGATTCTGAGCGCTCGAAATGAATCGACTGATCGCGTCCTTGGGCTGGATACCGGTGCCGATGACTACCTCAGCAAGCCCTTTGATGTCGAAGAGCTGCTGGCCCGGATCAGAGTGCTGCTCAGGCGTCAGCCCCAGGGCTCTGGCAGTAACCGGCAGGTTTTTGGTGATCTGGCAATAGACCGGGAGGCCTATCAGGTGTTCTGGCAGGATCGCCGGGTTGAGTTAACTCCGGGCGAGTTCAAGCTACTGCTGGAACTGGTTGATCATCGAGGCAAGGTGATGACGCGAGACAGGTTGCAGGAAGTTGTATATGGATGGGATGAATGTGCTGAATCCAACGTACTGGAAGTGTATGTACATCACCTGCGTAAAAAACTGGATAAAAAGCTGATCAAAACCGTCAGGGGAGTTGGTTACCTTGTGGAAGAGTTACCTGCCGCAGCTCAAGTATGACTCGCTTTTTCGCCGGCTGCTGATAAGAACCCTGATCACGCTCTTCATTGTATTGCTGGTGGCAGCCATTCAAAACTTTCTGGCCGTTTATTCCGAGGTGCGGGAGGTCTTTGACCGGGAAATGGCCCAGACAACCCGGATTTATGAGGCACTACTCAGTGTTTATATCCGCCAGGTTGATATTGCCAATACTGATGTTGATCAGCTCTACAGGGTGTGGAAAAAGTCCTATGAATCCAGGGCGCTGGATCCGGGAGGCAACCGGTATCGTAACTTTGGACGAGGGGTGGATTTCCAGTTACTAAGCAAAGATGGCAGGGTGCTGCTGAAGTCTGCCGGGGCTCCGGCCAAACCATTTATCAAGAAACTCGCCGGTGGATTCTATGACGTGCCATCCTATAAGCAGCATGCAGGTGGCAGGCTGTTCTGTTATTACAACCCGGATACCAAACACTGGCTGCTGATGGTGCGCAGTCTGGATCAGAGAAATGAAATTCTGGTCAGTGTCATTATGCGCACTATCCAGATTATGCTGGTGGCCTTTGCTCTATTACTGATTTTTCTGCCCCGGGTTCTGGCGGGGGGAATGCGATCTTTGCGCCAGTTACAACAGGAGCTGGCAGACCGGGGACCGAAAAATATGGCACCGGTTATGCTGGATAACCCGCCTCAGGAATTGCAGCAGATTAATGGTGCTCTGTCAGAAATGATGCGAAGGGTGCAGGCTGGAGTTGAAAGAGAGAGTCGGTTTGTTGCAGAAGCAGCCCATGAGTTGAGAACACCACTGACAATCTTGCGGTTACATTCTCAACAGCTGGAAGGCCAGAATCTGTCAAAAGATGCTCAGGCCTCGCTACAGCAGTTACAACATGGGATTCAGCGCAGCCGCAGGCTGGTGGAGCAACTACTGGCACTATCCCGGGCTGAAGGGGGTAATAACGGCAATGATTTTGAGCAGATCGAACTTCAGCCCCTTTTGCGGGAAATTGTTGCAGATATGGTACCTCTGGCACTACTGAGACGTCAGGTGCTGGAGTTGGAAGGCGACGACGGGCTGATAATTAATGGTAACCGGGAACAGTTACGGATCCTCTGTTCCAATTTAATTGATAATGCTCTTCGATACTCACCGGATTGTGGTCATGTTCTGGTAGAAACGAAAAGGGAACGTGATCAGATAGTGATCAGGGTGTTGGATGATGGACCAGGCCTGAAGCCGGAGGAAAGAAGCAGAGTCTTCGATCGTTTCTGGCGCGGAGAAACAGGCAGAGGCGATGGTGCAGGGCTTGGCATGGCGATTGTCAGTTCTCTTGTGAAGCGCCATAAAGGCATGATTCAACTCGAGAACAGACTTGAAGGAGGGTTGGAAGCCCGGGTTGTTCTACCTGAAAAATAACCCTTTGATCATTTCTGAATAAACTCACAATCGATGATGACCGGGCAGTGATCAGAATAAACCGGATTATGAACGACCTGCTTTTGAACAACCTTTAAATATCTGCTGCTGACCATGAGATAGTCCAGGGTTAGATTAAGCTTGATATCCTGCTCCGGTGGGCTTTCATGTGCCGTGGCGTAATGCCATGCTGCTTCGGTGTGGGTGGCATGCCTCCTGTCCGGGAATATCTCGATCCCTTCTTCATCGTAGAGATCCAGTGTAAAACGTCGGGTGCCGGCAATATACTCAGGGCTTCCTGGTGGCACCAGGTTCAGGTCACCTCCCATAACCCAGGCAAAGTTCCAGTGATTCAGATTCTGGAGATGTGCTGTCAAATCATGTTGCTGCCTTTTCCTTGTCTGGCCATCCAAATCGTGGGCGTCAAAATGGGTTGTTACAACGGTAAGGTTGTTTTCTCCAATCTGGATGTTTGCCTGAAGTAAAAGGCGAACAGGAGCCATCATTCGATGAACCCAGCTTTTATGGTCGTTAAAAATAGGGTAAATATCGTGTGATAATATTTCATGTTTTGAAAAAATAACCAGACTGAAATCCATTGGGCCTGATATGGATCCGTAGCATAGTATTGGCAGGTAATGGGTGTTCCAGTAATAGGTGCTGCAGCAATATGGGTAGCCTATAAGCTCGCTTTTTAAAGTCCCCAGCACATCAGCATATCTTGAAACGCAGGCGTATTCACTAACCTCCTGAAGCATAATAATATCCGGAGAATACTGGTTAATCAGATCAATAATTGACTGAATATTATTTTCAACTTCTTTTCTGGAGGGCAGTTTTGTATTTCTCTTCCAGAATGTGACGTAATGTTTACCCAGTGCCATCTGGATATTC
This sequence comes from Spongorhabdus nitratireducens, assembly GCA_947387575.1. Taxonomy (GTDB): domain Bacteria; phylum Pseudomonadota; class Gammaproteobacteria; order Pseudomonadales; family Endozoicomonadaceae; genus CANDOC01. Next base: position 408,205 of record CANDOC010000003.1, on the reverse strand, counting down.
CAGGTCATGATTCTGACAGGGTTTTCAGCCTGAACAGAAGAGGAGGCTATCAATAAAAAAATCAAAAAGAGTACGGCACGACATTCAAGCATGTAGATTTCAATAAGGTTTTAAATTGAAGAGTGCTTGAATATAGTCGGTTTTAAAATGATTTATTATTTACGTCATTATTGATAGCAGTAGAGATACAGCGACACATCAGTTGGTGTTATTAATTAACTGATGTGTCTAATTTGAATTATTAAAAGAATGCCTGAATATTTGTTTGTGCCCGGCCCAGAATCAAGGCATGAATATCCTCGGTGCCTTCATAAGTGTTTACAACTTCCAGATTAACCATGTGACGCATCACCGGATACTCGTCAGAAATACCATTGGCTCCCATCATATCCCGGGCAGTTCGGGCGATATCCAGAGCTTTGCGACAATTGTTGCGTTTCATCATGGATATTAGTTCGGGAGCAAGTTGTCCCTCTTCTTTCATACGTGATGCCCGCAGGCTACCTTGTAATCCAAGACTGATCTCGGTCTGCATATCTGCCAGTTTTTTCTGTATCAGCTGATTGGTGGCAAGAGGGCGGTTAAACTGCTTGCGTTCTATCACATAGTCTCTGGCGGTATGCCAGCAAGCTTCGGCTGCCCCCAGTGCACCCCAGGAAATTCCCAGGCGGGCACTATTTAGACAACCGAACGGGCTTTTAAGTCCGGCTGTTTCCAGCAGCAGATTCTCCTCCGGTACAAAAACATCATCCATAACAATTTCACCGGTTATTGAAGTGCGCAGTGCCATTTTGCCCTCAATTGTCGGAGCTGACAGGCCGGACATTGATTTCTCTAGTATAAAGCCGCGAATAACCTCGTCGTCGGTTTTAGCCCAGACAATAAAAATGTCAGCAATCGGAGCGTTGGTTATCCACATCTTGTTACCGGTTAACCGGTAACCGCCGTCTGCCTTTCGGGCGCGGGAAATCATGCCGCCGGGATCAGAACCAAAATCAGGCTCAGTCAAGCCAAAGCAGCCTATCAGCTGCCCACTGGCAAGCCCGGGAAGATATTTTTGTTTCTGGGCTTCACTGCCATAGGCGTATATCGGGTACATCACCAGACTGGACTGAACGCTGAACATGGAGCGATAGCCTGAATCTACCCGCTCAATTTCCCGTGCAATCAGACCATAGGCAACCTGACTGACACCGGAGCAACCATAACCTTTCAGTGGTGCACCCAATAGTCCAAGCTGACCCAGTTCGTGGAATATTTCCTTATCTGTCGTCTCTGTTCTAAATGCATGGCGAACGCGCGGTAATAGCTGATCCTGTGCATAGCGGCGGGCTGTATCACGAATCAGACGCTCTTCATCTGACAGCTGATTTTCCAGACCAAAAGGATCGTCCCGGTTAAAGCGGGTCCAGGTAGTGTCGTTCATGATAAAAAGATGTTGTTGTTATCGTATTGTGCGGAACTATATCAGCTTTAATCGGACTGATGCGATGTTGAAGGTGGCTCACCAACTACAAATGCATAGGTTGATTCATCTTCAACCATATCCCGGGAGCCGATGGTAAGCCCCTCTTCGTCTGCAGGGTTTGGCATCGCCATATGAGGAACAAGTAGCTCTGCCTGACCAAGATGACCCTGAATATCCCTCCGGAGCTGTTCCTGCCGTTGCAGTCGGGATACCCGAAACCAGAGATAAACTGAACCCCGGTGATTAAACTTGATGCCCAGTCCGGTGTATTCGCCTTCGTTGGTGATTTTTATCCGCAGAATATGAAACCCGGGGTGAATGCTCAAAATACGGAGACAGGGTTTACGGTTAAAAAGAATATACTGGTAAACCACTTCGAGATGGATATCGAGTAGAAAGGCTGTGAGGACGCCTGACTCAAACAGTTCTACAGAAGCATCCAGATCCCGTCGCTCAGGTTCCGGGTGAACGAATGCCTTACTCAGATTGAACCGTCCCCTGTCGATGGCAAAGCTGCCGTGTCCGGTGGTACGTCTCAGTATTGGTATCAGCCCGGGTATTGAGTCCAGATTGTTGCCTCCGGTAAAGGTAACGCCGAACTGGTCAGGGCTCAGCGTATCCAGTGTAACTTCACCGATAATCTTGTTGCGAAGCATGACTCTGGCATACAGCATGTAAGTCTCGCCAGTGCCATTACAGGGTGAAAGCAGATCAATAAAGTTGAGTGCGCTCATAAGGAATAACGAGCCAGAAGGAAGGTAAGAATGTTATAGCATAGTCACGGCGAATTCTGACGAACGGTATCAATAGTCTGACATAACTGTCGTACACCCGTTATGACCCGGGGGCCTGGTGTTGCCAGCAGTGCATGGGGCAGTATCAGAAATCTGTTGTGAGCAACTGCCGGGATAGCTGGATAGCGGCTCCAGTATGATTTCATTTCGTTGATACGACTGCTATCACCAAATGTCAGTATTAGCTGAGGGTTTTCCTGCAACAGGCTTTCCATTGAAACTTGCGGAAAACTACCGGGAGTATCAGCAAAGATATTACTGGCGCCACATAGCTTTAGTGCATCATTAATAAAATTATCCTGACCTGCTGACATCAACGGGTCAGTCCATATCTGAATAAACACCGGAACAGTTTTTCGATCTGAGTACTGTTGGAGCAGTTGTTGATATTGCTCCATAAACTCAGCTGCCGCTTTATCAGCTACCGCGCTGCTATCAGTGAGCTGTCCCAGCTTCTGCAAACTCTTCGGTATATCAGTTAATCGGTCAATCTCTACTGAATAAAAAGGAATGCCAAGGCTGTGCAGTTGCTGCATAAGCTGAGGGGCGTGATAGCCACTGCCGTCTACGAGCAGGTCCGGCTTTAAATGCAAAATCTGCTCAACATTGATGCTGTTATGGCTGGCCACCTTTGGAAGCGATCTGGCTTGTTCCGGAAAATTACTGTCATCATCAACAGCAATCAGGTGTGAGCCTGCACCTGCAGTGAACAACAGCTCGGTAGTGAAAGGAGACAAGCTGATAACTTTAGCGAGTTTCTTCTGTTCTACAGCTTCAGTCGCAGAGATCGGAAACAGGCTGAATATAAGAAGGGCCTTCAACAAGGCTGACCTGATTTTCATTGCTTGCGGGCTGTATCTGCAGGGCCGTAGTTGGGGCTGATATAGGCCACTTCTTCAATGCTCATCCGTTTTTTAACCACGACCGTTAGCAGAAAGAACAGGTTAACCAGCAGATTGGCAAATCGGGGCAAGGTCTCAGGCACCTTTATACCTTCTTCATCAACCCTCACCAGTATTCGAATGACTTTCTTACCCTGACTGCGACAGATATTAAGCTCTGGAACAGGACGAGGCCCGCGGGGTAGAACAAAGCCATTTACACGACCAGTGACTTCCTGTTGATAATGGTCGTACTGCTGTTTGATCGCCTCTATATGTGTTTCTGAAATGCAGCACCGACCTCGAATGGAACCGTTCAGGTTAAAGGTAAGCGGCTGCAACTCCTGCAGCAAAGATATGAAATCACTGTATATTGAAGCGTCCTCCAACTGTTCGAATGCATTGATGGCTGCACCAATCTGGGCACACCACTCATCAGTCAGCATTTCAAAGTCGCAGAGGTAACTTGTCTCGTGAATAAACGGATAACAGAGCTCACGAATATCACCGGAGTATTTAATGGTCATGGCGGATGTTAAAAGATCTGATGGAGACAAAAGAAAAGCGTCGTTACCCGGAAGTAACGACGCAGGACGCATTAAATTTCAGGCGTATAGGTTACGCTCACAAATACACCACGAGGCTCGCTGTTGTAGCCTTTGGTAGTGTGGTAATCCTTGTCAAACAGATTCACAACTTTCAGCTGGCCCTTGAAAGATGAGCTGAAGCGGTAGCCGGTACGGAGATCGACAGTACCAAAACCACCCAGTTGCTGCTTGTTAGCGGTATCGTTATAGGTTTTGCTTTGCGCCTTGAGAGTACCGCCAATGCTGAAATCACCGTACTGGCGATCAGCATTCAGTGTCAGCATTTGTTTGGCACGTTTCACTAACTGTTTGCCGGTTTTGCGATCTTCCGGATCCAGCAGTGTCACAGTGGTATTAAGCTGCCAGCCGGCCAGAACTGTATCAAGTTGTGCTTCGATACCCCGAATACGTGCCTTATCAACGTTAAGAGGTGTCCAGATTCCGTTAGACTGAGGCGCCCATCGAATCATGTCGTCTATGTTGTTCTGGAATGCAGCCACACTCCAGTTGCCAAAACTGTGACGGCCCTTGAGAGCTACTTCATAGTTTTCGGACTCTTCCGGTTTTAGCTTGGGATTAGCTCCCGGGAAGTACAGGTCGTTAAAAGTAGGTGCCCTGAATGCAGTGCCGTAGGAAGTAACCAGTCGCAGGGACGCTGGCAGGTCAATGCCCCAGGCGATATTGCCGGTGGTTTTGTGACCATACTCTTCATTGTCGTCATAGCGCAGTCCGACCTGCAGGTCGTGCCCATCGAAGTATGACTGGTTCTGTACAAACACTGCCTTGTTGCTTCTGGAGTCAACCGGTTTGTTGTTGTTTTTATAGGGGCTGCTGTTATCAGCTCTGTCCTTGTAGTATTCCAGCCCTGCAGTGGTCAGCTGATTATCGCTCCAGGCAATATCGTTCTGCCAGGTAACAGTATTACGCCAGGTGCGGTAATGGCTGGTTGCCTTGTGATTGCCCTGGGCATCCTTGATACGCTGATAGCCATAGTCACGCATCCAGCCGGTTTCAAGCCGGGTCTGCCAGATATCATTGACGGGCAGACTGATGTAAGCGCCGGCAGAAGAGTTCTTGAAGTTGGTATAGGGGGCGTTATTTGCCGGGGGGCCGAATGAACTCAGGTTATCAAATTCGACCTTGCCTTCGGCGTTCATCGCATTGAAGCCAACCTCGATATCATTATCGAACTGGTGGGTCAGGCTCATGGAAAGAGACTTGTTGCGATAAGCGTCCTTATCACCCTGCATATTGATTTTTTCCGGGGTGATATCGAAACCTTCTGTTTCATACAGACTGGCGCCGAAGTTAAAACGGGTATTGCCGGTTTTACCGCCATAGTTCAGGGCATAATTGCTGGTGCCCCGGCTGCCGCCGCCAACAGTTATGCTGAGTTTTGGCTTGCCTTCACCCTTACGGGTAAAGATCTGGATAACGCCGCCAATAGCATCAGCACCATACAGGCTGGAATGAGGGCCACGAACAATTTCAATGCGTTCGATCTGTTCCGGAGTCAGATACTGCAGAGCTGCTCCTCCGGCCGCTGCAGAGTTAACCCGTACACCGTCAACAAGAACCAGGGTCTGGGAAGAACTGGCACCACGTACAAAAACAGAGGCAATAGCTCCTGGGCCACCGTTACGGGTGACTTGAATGCCGGGCGCTCTTTCCAGCAGTTCGGGGATATCCTGAGCCTGACTGGTGGCAATATCTTCACGGGTAATAACGGTAACCGGCGCCAGAGCCTGCTCAACGGTCTGTGCTGTTCGGCTGGCAGTGACAATAATGGTGTCGAGCTTGTCCTCTTCAGTGGCAGCGATGGCAGCGCCGGCGGTGATAGAGGCAATGGCCAGTGTCAAAGCCCGGACACTGTAACTGTTTGCCAGTTGCATATGAAAAATACCCTTGTTCTGTGTGTGTTGGCACATCCGGACAGGGAGAAATTAGCAGGCAGGAGAGTTCGGACAGCAATGGAGGTCTGTCAGATAGCTGTCACCTGCCGGATAAACCCGTCCGGTATGACTTTGCTTCCCACAGGGCAGGTTTCCTGACTTCAGGGTCAATGTCTTGCAGCCGGCCTTCCCGGAATTTCCAGTGGCAGAATAGCTGCAGGCTCACCTGTTACAGTTGCGGGTACAGTCCAGAACTTGCATCTGGTTCCCTTTTAACCTCGTTCATCATCAATAAAATCTGAACCAGGCACCGCTGTGGAGCGCTGAACTCTAGCATGGATTGTCCGGTGAGTCTTGGAACATGCCCGGAGTCAACAAACTGTTCAGAAAAGTTCAGAGCCGTGTTGATCCCTGTTTCCTGCTCAACTCCAAACGAGCCGGTTTAAAAAAAGTTGATGCTGTGGAGTGGTGTTTTCCGTACTTTTTTATTATCCAATGCCGGTAAAAAGGTTGATCTGCGGCTGTTTTTCTGAAAAATGCTGCTCGAAATCACGGGATGGGTGTGGATAGTGCGAATATCGGCACGGTTTCCCTGTATGAGTGTTCCAGTGCAATTAGGTGTAGGATCACTTTTCCGAAAATGAGCGATAATGTGCAGTGGCTCAGAGCGCAAAATTTATCTTTTGGTTGCGCTTTCCCAGCCTTGTTTTTTGTCATGAACTTTCTTTGTGATGATAAAGCCGCCGTTTTCATTTTTGGCTGTGAGCGACTTCTTCTGCCCACGGCTACTTAAACCGATTTATATCAAGCCGGGTGACAACCGTCACCGGGCTCGCCTGCCTTTTATATTCCAGACGGGGAATTGTTAGGTCATGAGTCAAGAAAATATTCTGATTATCAACTGTGGTAGTTCTTCCCTGAAGTTTGCTGTGATCAATCCGCAGACTGAAGAAGAATTCATTAATGGCCTGGCTGAGCGTCTGGGTAGCCCGGAAGCCGGTCTGCGTTGGAAGATCAACGGTGAAAAGGGCAAGCAGGCTATCGCTGATGCGGATCATGATGCTGCGATTGGTGCCCTGCTGAGCCTGCTGCGTGATGCTAACCTGGTTGAAACCATTGCTGCTGTTGGTCACCGTGTGGTTCACGGTGGTGAGTCCTTCAAGGAATCCTGCCTGGTAACTGACGAAGCTATGCAGGCAATCGAAGACTGCACCCACCTGGCACCGCTGCACAACCCGGCTAACCTGACCGGTATCCGTGTTGCCCAGAAATACTTCCCGGAACTGCCGCAGACTGTTGTTTTCGACACTTCTTTCCACCAGACCATGCCGAAGCAGGCTTACATGTACGCGCTACCTTACAGCCTGTACCGTGAGCACGGTGTTCGTCGCTACGGCTTCCACGGCACCAGCTACCGCTATGTAGCCAAGCAGGCTTGCGAGATGCTGGGTCTGGAAGAAAACAACAGCGCACTGCTGATTGCTCACCTGGGTAACGGTGCCAGTGCTTCTGCGGTACTGAACGGTGAATCCGTAGACACCACCATGGGTCTGACCCCGCTGGAAGGTCTGGTAATGGGTACCCGTTCCGGTGACGTTGATGCCAACCTGTTCAGCTTCCTGAACAAGGAATGTGGCTACGACATTCAGCAGATTACTGACCTGCTGAACAAGAAGAGTGGCCTGCTGGGTATTTCCGAACTGAGCAACGACTGCCGCACTATCGAAGAAGCGATGGAAGAAGGCCACGAGCAGGCAACTCTGGCTATGGACGTATTCTGCTACGTACTGGCCAAGAAGCTGGCTGGCATGAGCGTTGCGCTGGGTCGTATCGACGGTCTGGTCTTCACTGGCGGCATCGGCGAAAACTCCGACATCATTCGCAAGCGTGTTGTTGAAATGATGAGCATCTTCGGCTTCGAACTGAGTGAAGAGCTGAACCTGAAGCATCGCTTCGGTGGCGAGGGTGTGATCACCACCAACGAACAGTGCCCGAAGGCACTGGTTGTTGCTACCAACGAAGAGCTGATGATTGCTCGTGACACCGCTGCACTGATCGCCTGATTCAAGGCATTCACAGCAGGCTGACCTGCTGTGACAGATTATGTTTGTGTGTTGGCAAGGCCATACCGGTTTCGGTGTGGCCTTGTTTTTTATGCTTCGGATAAAACTTCAACAGCCCCTGGTGCTCTGAACGGAAAAGACATCAGATTTCACTTACTATCGTATTCGAAGGCGGTGCAGCCCACTTGAGTGCTACAGGGGCATCGGCAATACACTGATCAGGAAAGTGATTGTCGTTTGAGAGATATTCAGTCTCTAGCAACAAGGTAAACTTTGAAAACCCGCTGCCCCAGTCACAAATTCGGGTAGCCATATGATTGGTGCGTTTTCGTTTAGTTACCCAGATCATATTTTCTCCGGGGATAACGTAGCGGGAAACGCCGAGTAAAGAACCATGGCAGTATTTATCAATACAGGAGGTTATGATTTCTTCGAAAATCCGATGACCTGCAGCGGCAGCAAAATAATTATTCTCCAACGTTTCGGTATTAAACAGTATGCCGTCAGCAGCGAACAGCTGCCGGAATGGTGCGGCAACCCGAATATCTACATCCAGATAAATACCGCCATATCGGTACATCGCCAGCCAGCGAATCAGGTTGGAGGCATTAGGCAGGTTGGCATACCCTCCAGTACTTTCACGCATAAAGGTCGATGCATATTGAGTTAATGTGCTGTTATCGAAGTGACTGTCAGGTTGCAGGAGTTCAGATAAGGGATGAAAGCAATTTAGAAGGTTCAGGTCGTCAGAATAACGATGAATAGCATCAGACCAGCAGAAGAACTGATACTCAGGGTTAAGTTTCTGACATAGCCGGATATTCGTCACAAACTGGCCAGGCAGCTTTTTTCCCAGCCAGATCCAGTGCACGTTCCTGGGGATAACAGGCATAGCTAACAGCAGCTACAAGATTGAATATATGAAGGTTAGCGAATGTAGAGGCTTACTAATAAATGTTACCTGCTGCCTGACGAGTGGTATGCTTTCGGGCACATAAAAGCAGAATAAAAATAATGAAACGGCTTGCAGCAATTCTTCATGACTCTGTTCCGGAAATAACTAACTTTGCTGAATGGAAACGGCAATGGCAGGAACAGGAAGTCGACTCTACAGGCTCTACCCTGGAAAAAGCATTCTATGACGGTTGTCGCTCAGACCGTGTAGCCTGGGCATTCTCAGCAGCTTATCAATGGGCTATTCGCAGTTTGATTCCGGACCTTGAATCATCACGCGCTATTGTCGCACTTTGCATTACCGAGCAGGGCGGCGGGCATCCACGAAGTATTCATTCGTCACTTGTCAGGCAGGAACCGCACTGGGTGTTGTCAGGTCAGAAACAGTTTGTTTCCGGGGGTACTGAAGCAGACACCCTGTTGATTGCTGCAAATTGTGGTGTGCAGCAGGATGGCCGGCCTCAGCTGAAAATGCTGCAGTTGCCTGCAGAGACCGCAGGTTTGAGTATGGCGCTCATGCCGGCTTTGAGTGTTGTGCCGGAAGTCCCTCACGCCAGAGTTATCATGGAAAATGTAGACGTATCAGATACAGCTGTTTTTCCGGGAGATGGCTACGACACCTATATCCGTCCCTTCCGGCTGTGTGAAGACTTGCATGTACAGGCTGCTTTGCTGGGGATGATCGCTCGCAAAGGTTTTGATCGTCAGAAATTTGAGCTGGTAGAGCAGGCGGTAGCGTTTGTTCACTTGCTTCAAGGCTGTCAGCAGCAGTCGGACTTTTCGGTTGCAAGTCTTGCTATGAGTGGTATTGAACCTCACTTGAAGGCATTACTTAAACAAACGGAGGACTTAATTGTCAGTGATGAAGAGCGGAAAGCCTGGCAGCGTGACTGTCAGTTGCTGAAAATTGCGGGTAAAGCCCGGGATCAGCGGCGTTTGAAAGCGAGGGCATGGCTGGCAACAGAAGCAGGGTGAATGTTAACAGGGAATATTTTGTAACCGGAAGACGAATGTCTTCCGGTTTTTTTTGACCGGTATTAACATGGGGGCAAAAAATAGACCAAGGAAAAGTAGTCAATGTTGTCGATTTTGCGGGGAAGTGTTGCTTTTTCCGGTTATGTGCTCAATACGCTGTTCTGGTTTCCTGTCATGATGGTGTTCGGGCTGCTCAAACTGATTCCCTTTGAGCCTTCGCGCAAGGGATGCAGCTGGGTGGTTGATCAGATTGCCTCACTCTGGATCAGTATTAATAACCTGAATCAGAAGTTGCTGGGAGGCACCCGGATAGATACGGGAGAACTGCCTGAGCTTTCGCCTGATGAATGGTACCTGGTGGTAGCTAACCATCAGTCCTGGGTCGATATTCTGGTATTACAGCGGGTCTTTAACCGTCGTATACCTTTTCTGAAGTTTTTTTTGAAACAAGAACTGATTTATGTGCCTTTCATGGGGCTACTATGGTGGGCGCTGGATTTTCCGTTTATGCGTCGATATAGCAAAGCTTTTATCGAGAAGAATCCTCATCTGAAAGGCAAGGACCTGGAAACCACGCGTAAAGCCTGCGCCAAGTTTCAGCACTTTCCTGTCAGTGTGATGAATTTTGCTGAAGGCACTCGTTTTACGACCGAAAAATATAAGCGGCAGTCTTCCGGTTATCAGCGCTTGCTGAATCCCAGAGCGGGTGGTTTGGCTTTTGCGCTGGATGCGATGAATGGCAAGTTGCAGCAAATGCTGGATGTCACCATTTACTATCCGGAAGGCATCCCGACGTTTTGGGATTTTCTGTGCGGGCGGGTTCGAAAGGTCGATGTCAGGGTTACCAAGCGTTCTCTGGTTCAGGTGCTGGAATATGATTATCAGCAGACACAGGGGCGTGAAGCGTTTCAGGGTTGGGTAAACGAAGTCTGGACAGAAAAGGATCGCCAGCTGGAAGAGCTGGCGTCCTGAAACAGCTGAAGGATAACTATCAACCGATAGCTGGCAGCATATGGGTAGTGATTGCCAGCTGTACTCCAATAATAATCACCCCGGTAACGGAGGCCATGACCAGTGCCGGTCGGCCTCCCCGAACCTGATACTCGGTCTCAGCATTGCTATGTCTGATTTTCCAGGCAATAGCAACTGGCAGCAGAATGGCGGTTACCACCAGAGCGATCGCAGCAAAACCCAGTGCGGTGATGAAAATGCCCGGTGCATAGAGTGCAGCCAGCAGTGGTGGCAGCAAGGTAATCAGAATGGTTTGCAGTCTGCCGTTGATATTGTTTTTGCGACCGGTGGCTTCAGCCAGGTAATCAAACAGGCCCAGGGTTACACCCAGGAAAGAAGTTGCCAGCGCCAGCATGGCAAAGGTGCTGATCAGTCCCGCCAGTACGGCTGAACCTGTTGCTGCACCCAGTGCTGAGGTCATTGCACTGACCGGATCCGATGCTTGCCCCAGGCTATCAAAACCCTGCTCAGGTAAAACACCATTAGCTGATACTTTCCACAGAATGTAAACAGCCATCGGCAAGGTACTGCCGATCAGTACGGCTTTGCGAATATGACGGGTAGATCCATCAAGATAGTGGACGACACTCGGTACTACGACGTGATAGCCAAAAGAGGTAAACAGTACGGGCAAACTGGCCAGTATCAAACCATTGCCCAGTGTGGCATGACTGGTGTTCAGATTAACCGGCTCTACTTCCGGCAACAACAGTGACAGCACGACACCCAGCGCAATCAGCATACCGATAAACAGGGCGCGATTGACCAGGTCCACACCTCGGGCTCCGGCAACAACAATAATGGCGACCAGAAAAGTTACTGAGATACAGGCTGCAACATGAGACAGCTGAACGCCCGTAGCCTGTTGTACGATAGAAGCCAGCTGGCCTGAACCGCCGCTGATGTAGGCTGCACAAAGGGAATAAAACAGTAGCAGCATGGCCGCTGAATTAATCAACTGTCCCGGTTTGCCCAGTATTCTTCCAGCGATACCGTGAAGGGTTTTGTCTTCCGGGCAGGCTTTGCTGATTTCTGCTGTGAGCAGACCACACCAGGCCGCCAGTACCCAGACCAGAATCATCATCACCATTGCCGGAATAAATCCGGTGGTCGCAGCAACCAGAGGGAGCGCCAGCATGCCGGCACCGATGGTTGTTCCTGCAATCAGTAGAGCACTGCCTGTTGTTTTACTTCGCATACAACTCTCTTATGTACAACTTTGTTTGGGCACTGTTGTTATGCAGTGCAGTTTCTGATGTTCAGCACACTGGAGATCTGGAGTTCAGGAAAGATTGCGAAGGGAGGAAGGTAAGTACAGGTATTACAGGTTCTGCCACCACCACATCATTCGCGAATTGATCCTTGAACTGCATCCAGAAGACCAATGCGCCCTAATAACGTCGTTGATGTCAGATGCTCTCAGCATTAGTTGCAGGAGCGACGCTCAACTACGCCATCAGGGCTGGCGAAATCGAGCGTAATAATACGCTTGAAATATCATAAATCTGTGATGATTACTGTCTGTGTAGTGAAAGTCCTGCTCAGGACTCTTTTCAAAATACAGAGTCTGGCTGTGATTGAGCATACGTATAAATACTTCGATTGTGATCGAGCGTCAGGCTACCTGCAGCTGAAAAATGTGTAGCTCGTAATAAAATCAGGATGACTTGTTTAATTGGTTAAGCTGGGTTTCAAAATCAAATATTTGATCCATTAATGCCCACTTCTCACCCGGAGCAGCTTCCTCACAGACAGACTGAAAGCTGTCCATTAAATCTTCCCAGACCTTGCAGTGTTCATCCAGGGTCAAATAGCGTGGGAAATCAATTGAAGGATTAAAACCGTCAACGGTTTCAATATACATAAACAGCCGATAACCGATACGAAAAAGTCGCATTTGGTTAATTCCCACAGCATTAAGGCTACGCAAAACTTCGGGCCACACCGCGCGATGATATTCGAGATACCTGTCGACCAGTTCATCATCCTGTTTCAGATTTAACGCGAATGCGTAGTTTTGCATGGCAGCTGTACTTCAGCAGTCACTGTTGAAAACATTATAAGTGAAAGTTTCACTCAGAGACTGAATTGGGCAAGATGCTCATGGACTGTCATATAAAACAAAATTAGGGAAATTAACTTGCCGATTGTGAAAAATTGGAAGACACCAGAGAATCTGTTGTTATTGATTGCTTTCGTAATGCCGCTGACTTTCTCAGTCTGGCAAGCCTTGCTGAATAACTTTGTTATTGAGCAGGCAGCATTTACCGGTAAGGAAATCGGCATTTTGCAGAGTGTAAGGGAAATACCGGGATTTTTGGCCTTTTCGGTTGTTTTTCTGCTGTTGATATTTGTTGAACAGACGCTGGCCTGTCTGGCTCTGGTTGTAATGTGTCTTGGTGTTGCCGTTACCGGGTTCTGGCCTGAAGCAGTGCCGCTGTATATCACTACGGTGATTATGTCGACCGGTTTCCATTATCTGGAAACGATTAACCAGTCCCTGACATTACAGTGGCTGGACAAGAAAAAGACAGCTCACTTTATGGGACGTGTGTTGTCAGTACGAGCTGTGGCTGCATTACTTGCCTACGGTAGTATATGGCTGTTGATGGATCAGCTGGGTGTTGAATTCAAGCAGATGTATTTGCTCGCTGGTGGCCTGGGCCTGATAGTGGTGCTGATGATCTGGATAGCCTTTCCCCGTTTCGAGCAACCTGCGGCCCAGCATAAAAAGATCATCCTGCGTCAGCGATACTGGCTTTATTATGCCCTGACTTTTTTCAGTGGCGCCCGTCGCCAGATCTTCGTGGTCTTTGCCGGTTTCATGATGGTAGAGAAGTTTGGCTACTCGGTTGGCGAAATCAGTCTGCTGTATTTGCTGAACTACGGCATTAATATGTTGTTCGGTGCGCGTATTGGCGGCTGGATTGGCCGTGTAGGCGAGCGCAAGGCACTTACCATTGAATATATTGGCCTGATTCTGGTGTTTACCGGATATGCCTTTGTAGAACATGCCGAACTGGCTGCGGCGCTGTATGTGGTTGATCACCTGTTCTTTGCCATGGCGATAGCCACCAAGACCTACTTTCAGAAAATTGCCGATCCGAAAGATATTGCCTCCAGTGCCGGTGTCAGCTTCACGATTAACCATATTGCTGCGGTCTTCATTCCCTTCCTGCTGGGACTGGTATGGCTTCAGTCGCCCACTGCAGTTTTCCTGACCGGTACCGGGTTTGCGGTCTGCTCGCTAATACTGGCTCGGTTGATTCCAACTTCACCGGAGCAGGGGCGAGAGACACTCTGGAAACAGCGGTTGGTTATAAATAGCTGAAAGAACGGCTGAAAATAACGAATATAAGTGCCTCTATAGCCGGAAGGCAGAGCTGTTTCCGGCTATGGGTGGTGAATGCCGCCGTTTCTACTAAGCTTGGTAGTCCCATTGTCTATATAGAAGGGACTCCATGGCGAATGTTGCAGTATCCAAAGAAGTCGAGGCGGGGCAGGCCGTTTATACACGGCTGCTGCTGCGGGTTTATGACCTGTGGGTTTTGTTTCTGTCGAACCGCTTTATATGGAAGTGCCCGTCAAGCATCCAGCTGGCGCACTATAACAGGCATATTGGTGCTTCCCATCTGGATGTCGGCGTAGGTACAGGCTATTTCCTGCGTCACTGCAAATTTCCCGTAGCTGATCCCCGAATCGGGTTAATAGACCTTAACCCGAACAGCCTGGCGTTCACCTCCCGTCGTATTCGCCGTTACCGGCCCGAATACTGGCGCGCTAACGTACTGGAGCCGCTGAATATTGAAACGGCACCATTCGACTCAATCGGGCTCAATTATCTTTTTCACTGTTTGCCCGGAACCCTGAAAGAAAAAGGTGTAGCCCTGGATAATTTGCTGCCGCTGTTGAAACCGGGAGGAGCTGTCTTTGGCACAACCCTGCTGAGTGGGGGCGTTTTCAGAACCCCGAGAGCCAGGGCTCTGATGCGTTTTTATAATGGCAAAGGCATCTTTTCCAATGAACATGACGGTCTGGAGCAGCTGGAAGAAATACTGGCTGCCCGGTTTAGTGAATATAGTGTCAGGGTCGTGGGCTGCGTAGCACTTTTTTCAGCAATCAGATAACAAAAGCGAACAGCAAATGAACAGTCGTTTGTTGTTATTTGTCGTTTTGGTTTACTTTTTCAGGTTTATTTTGCGTGAAGGCGTCATCTTTAAAAAATAAAACTGAACTTTTCCCCTTATAATCAGTGTATATAACTAAACCGATATTAATTAGTTTCGGTTTGTCGATTGTAGGTTCGTGGGATTTCGCAAAGCGCATCAACATAGATATGCAGGATGCTGTTGGGACTCTCGTGAACCGGATAACTTCCTGATGGGGGATGTGAAATGCTGGTCGGAGTACCAACTGAAATCAAGAACCACGAATATCGTGTAGGCCTGACCCCTGCTTCTGTTGCAGAACTGGTTGCCAATGGACATGAAGTCCTGATTCAGTCTGATGCCGGCGCTGGCATCGGCTTCACCAATGACCTGTATGTTGCTGCAGGTGCCAAGATTGCCGCTGACGCTGAAGAAGTTTTTGCCAAGGCAGAAATGATCGTCAAGGTAAAAGAGCCTCAGGCTTCCGAGCGTGCTATGCTGCGCAAGGACCAGACTCTGTTCACATACCTGCACCTGGCCCCTGACGCGCCTCAAACCCAGGACCTGATCGAATCCGGTGCCACCTGCATCGCTTACGAAACTGTCACCGACGATAAAGGTCACCTGCCGCTGCTGGCTCCGATGTCTGAAGTCGCAGGCCGTATGTCCATTCAGGCCGGTGCCCACTCTCTGGAAAAAGCCCAGGGTGGCCGCGGTGTCCTGATGGGTGGTGTTCCGGGTGTTGAGCCTGCCAAGGTTGTTATCATCGGTGGTGGTGTTGTCGGCATGAATGCCTGCAAGATGGCTGTTGGTATGGGCGCAGAAGTTATCCTGATGGATCGTTCTGTTGACGTACTGCGTCGCTTCGACGACATGTTCGGTAACCGTGTAAAGACCGTTTACTCCAACGTTCACTCCATTGAAGAGCACGTAACCACTGCTGACCTGGTTGTCGGTGCGGTTCTGATTCCGGGCGCTTCCGCTCCGAAACTGATCACCCGTGATCTGGTTTCCAAGATGAAGAAAGGCGCTGCGATTGTTGACGTTGCAATCGACCAGGGCGGCTGCTCCGAAACTTCCAAGGCTACTACTCACGCCGAGCCGACCTACATGGTTGACGGTATTGTTCACTACTGCGTAGCCAACATGCCGGGTGCGGTTGCCCGTACTTCCACTCAGGCGCTGAACAACGCTACCCTGCCGTTCGCTCTGAAACTGGCTAACCTGGGTCCGCGTGAAGCGCTGTCCACCGACCGTCACCTGCTGGAAGGTCTGAACGTTTACCGTGGCATGATCACCAACAAGCCGGTTGCTGAAGCTCAGAACCTGCCTTACGTTCCTGCTGAGGAAGCTCTGGGCGGTTTCTGATCGTCGAGTGCTTACCCGGGTTAGTCCCGGGTAAAAAGAAAGCTCCGGCCGGCGCCTGCTGATGTTTAGCGGGCGCCGGTTTTGTTTATCTGCTTTATTTAAATCCCCTTGTCTGCTCTCTATAATGCCCCTCCCCGAGCAGTATCCGGTTTGATGATTTTTGAATGAACACTGAAAGCTATAACAGCCGCTTTGGTGGCATCCGCCGTTTGTATGGTGCCGATGCACAGGCACGGTTTGCAACGGCCCATGTCTGTGTTGTTGGCATTGGTGGCGTTGGTTCATGGGCTGCCGAGGCGCTGGCCCGCACCGGTATTGGCCGGATAACCCTGATTGATCTGGATGATGTCTGTGTCACCAACACCAACCGCCAGCTGCATGCGCTGAAAAACACGATAGGTGAGTCCAAGTGTGAAGTCATGGCTGAGCGGATCAGGGCGATTAATCCTGAATGCCAGTGTGAAATCATTGAAGACTTTGTCACTCAGGATAATGTCAGGGAACTGATCGATAGGGATTATGATTTTGTGCTTGATGCTATCGATAGCTATCGCGTTAAAGCGTCAATTATTGCCTGCTGTAAACGGAACAAAATTCCTGTTGTAACCGTTGGTGCTGCCGGTGGACAGGTAGATCCGACGCTGATCCGGGTAGCAGACCTGACTAAAACCATTCAGGATCCGCTGGCCCGCAAAATGAAAGACCAGTTGCGCCGGTTCCACAATTTTCCCAAATCAAAACGCTTTGGTGTGGAGTGCATTTACTCTGAGGAAGCGGCAGTTTATCCACAGCCGGATGGCACTGTCTGTCAGCAGAAACCTTCAGGTGAAGGATCCATGAAAATGGACTGCTCCAGTGGATTTGGCGCGGCAACTGTTGTGACTGCGACGTTTGGCTTTTTTGCTGTGTCGCGTATTTTGCGCAAACTGGCCGGATAATAATTACCCGGCCTCTTGATGCTTATCCGGCGAAGTTATCCCAGAATAGTTTGGCGGTCATAACCAGTGATACGCCAACAATCATGGGGCGAATGATTTTCTGGCCTTTACTCAGCACCATTCTTGAACCTAGTCGCGCGCCAATAAACTGGCCTCCGATCATTAGCAGGCCAACCGTCCAGACGACATGCCCTCCAAGTGCAAAGAAGATCAGTGCTGCAATATTACTGGTACAGTTCAGTAGCTTGGCGTGAGCTGTGGCTTTGGGAAGTGCATATCCCAGCAGCATAACGAATGCCAGAGCGAAAAATGATCCGGTGCCCGGGCCAAAAAAACCATCATAAAAACCAACACCAACTGCACCGGTAAAACAGAACAGTGGATAGGTAATTCTGGGATTAACATCTTCAGCGCCCAGTTTGGGGGAAAACAGAAAATAAAAGGCAATCCCGAGCATCAGAAACGGAATCAGGTAGCGCAGAAAGGCCGGATCAATTTGTTGCACCAGTAAGGTTCCGGCAGCACTGCCGAGAAAAGTCATGCCTATGGCCAACTTCATTCGACTAAGGTCAACAACTTTACGTCGAACAAAATACAGGCTGGCCGAGAATGAACCGCCGGTACTCTGCAGTTTGTTCGTTGCCAGTGTTTGCGTTGGAGACAGGCCGGCAGCCAGCAATACGGGGACGGTAATCAAACCGCCTCCGCCCGCAATGGAGTCAACAAAACCTGCCACTAATGCTGCTGAAAAGAGCAGGGCATACAGTTCGGGTGTCAGCAAAATATCCAAGTGTCTGATTTGCCTTTTAGTCAGTGTTGAAGCGAATGAGCCGTTAGAGCCTGTTCATTAGAGATAGCGGTGAGCCACAGAACAAATCTCATCCACAATAGCCCGCAGGCCGTTACCGCGAGAAGGGCTCAGATGGGTAAGCAGCCCCAGTGTTTCAAATTCGTCTTCAAAAGATAAGCTCTGAATTTCCAGTGCGGTTTTGCCGTTGCAAAGCAGCATCACCAGCATAATCAGGCCGCGAATAATACGGGCATCACTGTCTGCAGCAAAATACAGCTTCATGGAGTTGTCATCATAATGATGATGCAGCCAGACCTGACTTTCGCAACCATGCAGTCGTGAATCTTCTGTTTTCCAGTGCTGTTCCAATGGCGCCATGTTTTTTCCCATCAGCATTAGCTGACGATAGCGTGATTGCCAGTCCCTGCTGCTATGTAGTGCATCCAGCAGGGTATTGGCAGCGTTCTGGTCTGTGGAGAACTGGCTGAAAGGTGCTTCGAGTGATGTTGCTGCTGTCTCTGTCTGGTTGCTTTCAGATTGAGTAGAAGGCTCGGATGCGTTGCAGGAATAGAGCTGCTGCTTGATAATTTGTTGCAGACTATCGACAAAATAGTCGACCTCTTCAAGCGTATTATAAGGTGCAAATGAAGCGCGAATGGTGCCGTCTATACCCAGATGGTCCATCAACGGCATGGCACAATGATGGCCGGTGCGTACGGCGATACCCTTCTGGTTGAGCAGGAAACCAATATCCTGGTTATGGATGCCCTCTACGGTGAATGAAACCACAGATACCTTTTGTCGGGCTGTTCCCACAAGACGTATCTCGGGAATTTGTCTCAGGCGTTGTTCAGCATGAACTCTAAGCTGCTCTTCATGCTGCTGTAATGATGTACGATCCTGTTGTTGTAAAAACTCAAGTGCTGCAGCCAGCCCGATACTACCGGCCATATTTGGAGTGCCGGCTTCAAACTTGAATGGCAGGGTGTTGAAAGTGGTACCGTCAAAACTGACCTGCTTGATCATCTCACCACCACATTGCCAGGGCGGCATTTGATTAAGAAGATCCTGTCGTCCATAGAGGACGCCGATACCGGTTGGACCAAACACCTTGTGACCTGAAAAGACATAAAAATCACACCCAAGTTGCTGCACATCAACAGGGAAATGAGAAACAGCCTGGGCGCCATCAACAAGAACAATGGCGCTAACAGCATGCGCCTGACGAACAATTTCCTGCACAGGGTTAACCGTTCCAATAGCGTTGGAAACATGGCTTACGGCAACAATGCGTGTCTTGTTACTCAGTAACTCCGGTAATGTAGCCATATCCAGTTCACCTTTCGGCGTTAATGGAATGACCTTGATTGAGGCTCCGGTTTGTTCTGCAACAACTTGCCACGGAACAATATTGGCATGATGTTCCATGGCAGATAACAGAATTTCATCACCCGGTTTCAGAAATGTTCGGCCATAACTCTGGGCTACAAGGTTGATGGCTTCTGTTGCGCCCCGGGTCCAGATGATTTCATCGGTATGAGGAGCATTCAGAAAGGTGCGCACCTGTTCGCGGGCATCTTCAAAGGCGTGGGTCGCACGGGCACTGATAGTGTGTGAAGCGCGATGGACGTTGGCGTTGTCCTGCCTGTAAAAACGGTCGATGACTTTGATGACACGGTCGGGCTTCTGGGTGGTAGCCGCATTATCGAGATAAACCAGAGAGTGGTTACTCACATTCTGGTGTAGTAATGGAAAATCCTGTCGCAATTCCTTCACAGAAAGTGACGTGGCAGATGAAACAGGGCTATATGTCATGAAGTCTTATTCCAAGTGTTGCAGGCAGGCTGATATTTTAAGCATGGGTATTGTTACAGATGATTGGGTTGCTTGGTAGTGAGGAAGGCTTTTGGCCGTTTCATATTTCAAATAAGACTATTAAACAAATGCTAACCACACTTCATTCCATTGGTATATATGCTATCTATTTCATAGTTTTCTCAAAGGTTATAGAAAAAGAACAATGTTGGGCTGTGCTTTTTTCAAAAAAAAGAATCTTTGTTTGCTCTTCGCTATTTTCCTTTTTTCGTTTCAATTAGAAGCTGCTATTGAAGTTAAAGGCAATGATTTGCAGCTTGATGTTGAATTATCCGGTAAAAGAAAATTCAAGGATCAGGTTTTTTGGTTTGAAATAGAGTTTGATTGTCCATTAAGAAATACTAGTGCTAATGAATTTTTGGTTGTTTTCTTGAAAGAGTGTGTGAAAAAGAGACAGGATGCGTTTACGCTTTGCCGGGCAGGTTTTGATGCTGGCTGTGATCGTAAATTTTCTTTGTCTTTTTGTGAGCGCAGGGGCAATAACCTAGTTTTTATAATAAAGATTCCGAGAGAATCACAAGTTATGGGGATGGATGGAGCGGGGTATGTTATAGACGTTGTACATTCAGTAATCAAGGCAGTCGAAGCCGAAATAGAAGAAGATGAGGGAAGGTATTCAGAAGAAAAGAATGCTTTTTATGCTATTTGGCGGCAGTATTCAGATGGATTTGAACCTAGTATTACTACGGAAAAACATAAAGATTCTCTTGAGTCATCTAAAAAACAAAAAAGCAGCAGAAAAAGAAGGGGAGAGGTTAGTTCTACCGCTGATGTGCCAAAACCCAAGTCCCCACGAGTATCTTCTACAAAAAAAAGAAAGGCTGTAAAGCCCCAAAAAGGTAAAAAACGCAGTCGAAAAAAGGTGGTCTGCAGGAAAGAGGGATTTGAGGACAAAATTAAACTGCCATGTACTCAAGACATTAAGTTTTCTCATCAAGTCAATTTGGCTTCTGAGTCTTACTGGGTTGAGTCAGAAGCTGCTGAAGATCTCATTTTAACGCCTTGTAAGTGTCCAGCTATCACTATCTCTGCAGTTTCCCCAAGTGTGTTTTCTGGTCGAGAAAAGCTGGAAGATGATGATATACCTGAAACAATGTCGCGTACTGACTTCAGTATGTTTGCTCATCTTGGTAATGCCTTGAAACGTCCGGTGGGCAGAGCGCAGTTTATTGCTGGTCAAGGGAGGTATTATCCATGGGTTCTCAGCCAGATGGAGAAAATCGTATCCACGCAGAACACCTTATATCAGCCAGATCTGGATGATGCCAAACTCAGGTCGGAGCTGCTTGATTGGGCATTTTTTGAAACAGGTTTTAATTGGCGGAAGATTCCGCTGGAAAGGAGAACCAGAAAGGGATGGAGCTGGTGCATGCCATGGATGTCACGTCAGGTTTTTGGTCAGTACCCTGTAATAGTGATGAATCAGTATTATAACTTCAAGCAAAAAGAAAGAGGAACTCTGACTGATTTTGACTTCTATTGTGCTTGCCCTGAAGCTTATATATGGTTGCGTGGTTTTAGTGAATGTAAGGATTTTGTCGAATGTGATCTATCAGAAGAGCAATATCTTCATATATGCCGTTTTCTAAATAAGGCAGTAGTAGATTCTGGTGCTGATAATATATTGTGGAGCAATCTGAAAAATATTCAGATTCAGGAGGCAAGGCTAGAATCAGAAGATATTGCAGGCTTGTTGCGGGACTTTAAATCTGTTGTCAGTGAGGTTGGTAGTAATGAAGAAAAAAAGAGTGAGGCTTTAAAAACAGCTACTATGATTTTAGCGTCAGCAAAATTGATGTCTGATTTTACTGGCGGGCCGGAATTTATTGCAGAGCTTGAAGCACTGGTTAAATCTCTTTCTTCAGTGAGTATGGTCTCTATTGACTGCTTTGATCAACTACCTCACCGTTTTGATGCAGTACGCGAGGATATCAGAAAATGCTATTCAGGGTATTCTCATGAAGCAGACACTGTAGCAATGTGTGAAGAAGTTCTGCAGGTGATCCGAGGAGGAAATATCACAATTGGGAAGGCTTTCTCGCAAGAAAGATTTACACGACTGTTTTGTATGATGCTCTACTGTGCTGAAACAGCACAGGATCTGACTGTTGGATGTTTGTTGGAGAAAAATGAAGAGGCTTTTGAGCAGATTTTTTCAACGCAGGGTGCTCTTTTGGATGACGAAAAATATACGGCGCTTGGTTGCGATATGGAACAAATAATTAAGTGTGTAAAAACGGTTTATCCTGAAACAGTGGGAAGATATTAAAAAAACTCGGTGGGTTTTACATGTAAATAAAGCTTCTTTGAAGTCACGAAGAAGTTGGAGTCAGGCTTTTTTGTGAATATAAAAAAGCGGTAACTCATAAGAATTACCGCTTTTTTAATTGGTGGAGACGGCGGGAATTGAACCCGCGTCCGCCAGTCCGCTGCCCTTGGCCCTACATGCTTAGGTCAGTCTATTAATTTCGCCTCAACCGACCCGACGACCAGGGTGGAGAAGGCTAGCCCCTTAAGTTTTAACCAATCCACCCGGGGCGGGCTTCATGGCGAGCTCATCTTCGATTTCAGACGCAAACAATCAATGAGCGAATCGATGCGTCCGCGACCCTGTAGGTTTTTAAGCTACAGCAACGGCCCAGCTGTCATTGGCAGCAGGACGGTCGAAGTTTGCTAGTTTGGTAGCAATTACGTTTTTGTAGCTTTGATTTACGAGAGCACTACCCTCTCGACATGCACCTTGGGTTTTGTAACCGTCGTCGAATCCAAATCGTCCCCGGAAACTTTTATCTCTGTTAAGAGAATACCCCTGTGAACAGTCTGGCAGAGACTCTTCACAGCAACCCTTGCTGAATCAACAGCTTAGGCTGAATACGTGAAAACGCATTCTACTTCAATATATAGGGTGTGCGTCAACCGATTTCAAGTTAACGCAGAACAAAAGTCTTTAACGCGGGATGAAAGTCTTAACGACGACTGCTCATAACCCGTTGTTTTTCAATATTCCACTCACGCTCTTTGCTGGATGCTCGCTTGTCGTGTTCTTTCTTACCGGTTGCCAAAGCAATCTGGCATTTAACCAGATGCTGCTTCCAGTACAGCTTAACCGCCACGCAGGTGTGACCTTTCTGCTGGGTTACCGCAAACAGTTTTGCCAGCTCGCGCTTGTGCAGCAGCAGCTTGCGATCCCGGGTCGGTTCGGCATAAACATGGGTGGAAGCTGTATTTAGCGGTGTGATATGCACCCCGATCAGCCAGGCTTCGCCGTCCTTCAGCAGGACATAGCTGTCCGTAATCTGCACTTTTCCCATGCGCAGACTTTTGACTTCCCATCCAGCCAGAGAAACGCCAGCCTCAAAAGTCTCATTGAGGTGGTAATCATGGCGGGCTTTTTTGTTGACGATGATACTTGAGCCGCCGTCACCGGCTTTTTTCGCTTTCTTGGCCATGGCGCGAATTATATGTGTGTCGTGACAAATACGCTATAAAGCGACGGGTGGTAGAAACCGAATTCTCCCCGATATATCCTGAGCCACTTTAAA
This sequence comes from Spongorhabdus nitratireducens, assembly GCA_947387575.1. Classification (GTDB taxonomy): domain Bacteria; phylum Pseudomonadota; class Gammaproteobacteria; order Pseudomonadales; family Endozoicomonadaceae; genus CANDOC01. Next base: position 384,919 of record CANDOC010000003.1, on the reverse strand, counting down.
ATGTGACTTTACAGGCTGTCTCTGGAGGCTGGATGACCACCATTAATCGCTCCGCACTGGTTATGCATTCTGCGCAGAATATGTATGCGCTGGTCAGTGATGTGGAGCGTTACACGGAATTTTTGGAAGGATGCACCGAAGCACGCATCCTGAAGCAGGAAGGTGATCTGGTCGAAGCGCGGCTGACAGTGGTCAGAGCCGGTATCGAACGTTCTTTTATGACCCGCAATACCATGACTGAGGGCGTTTCCATCGAAATGAACCTGCTGGATGGCCCGCTTGGCAACCTGTCTGGTCGCTGGGATTTCAAACCGTTGGGAGATGATGCCTGCAAGGTAAGCCTGAGTCTTTCATTCAGTCTGGGAGGCGGTGTTTCCGAGGCTGCGGTAGGTAAAATTGTGGATCAGACAGCCAATAATATGGTGGATACTTTCTGCAAACGGGCAGATGTCCTGTTCAATTAAGCGAGGAGTATATGACTCAAAAAGAAAGTACAGGGCACGTTGCCAGCGATAACAGCACGAGCGAAATTCAGGTCGAAGTAGCCTACGCCCGGCCTGATGAGCAGGTGATTGTACCGCTGACTGTTCCGGCAGGCACAACAGTATTTGAAGCCGCCCAGCGCTCGGGTATCACAGAAAAATTCCCGGAAATCGAACTGGGCAGTGCCAAAATGGGAATTTTTGGCAAAACAGTGCCTAAGCCGCAGGAGCGGGCTCTGGAAAATGGCGAACGGGTAGAAATCTACCGGCCGCTGATTGCCGATCCCAAAGAGGTTCGCCGGCGCCGGGCAGAAAAAGCCAAGGCAGCGCGCGGCTGATCAACAGGAGTCCGGGCTTGAGTTATTACTGGCCCGGAGTCATGCCAGGAACAAAGTCACCACTGAACCCTGCGAGGCTATCGCCTTCAAACAGAATGGTCAGGGTTTGCTGTTCCCGCGGCTTGTTGCCTTTCTGGATGCTGTAGACAAAATCCCAGCGATCCTGGTTGAAAGTGTCTTCCAGCAGCGGGTTGCCCAGCACGAAGCGGACCTGGTTACGGGTCATTCCGGGCTTCAGCTTGTCAATCATGTCCTGGGTAATGATATTACCCTGCTGGATATTGATGCGATAAGCTCCGGGGAAACCCAGTGTGCGTTGTTCTGTGTCAGCCCAGCCGGCGCAACCGCTTAAGACAGCCGATGTCAGAATGGCGGCCAGGGGGAGTAGTTTTGTTTGTATCACGGTCTACTAACTGTTGGTTTTTCAATCCTGAAGCGAAATGAGATAATAACGCCCTTTTTCGCATCAGGTAAGGGTTAAGTACATTATCTGCTATTACTCATGCCAATGAACTATAGCCGGTTAATGTATGATGCTAAGCCGGATACACCCGAAATCACTGCTTTTCGGGATAATTTCACATGCTGCAGTGTTGAGACGGAGCCTGCAGATTTTGTCTGCTGATGGTAAAACATGCTGCTGAAAATAGCCGCAGAAGGCATTCAGTGGTAGCGTTCGTACTGCAGATGTGAGCATGGTCAATAAAGGGATATATGGTGGAGAATCAAGAGTTACGTAAAGCCGGACTGAAAGTGACCCTGCCGCGGGTCAAAATCCTGCAGATTCTCGAAAGCGCTAAAGACCGGCACATGAGTGCTGAAGATGTCTACAAAGCGTTGCTGGAAGCTGAGGAAGATGTGGGTCTGGCAACCGTTTACCGGGTACTGACTCAGTTTGAGAGTGCTGGCCTGGTGGTTCGTCATAACTTCGACGGTGGCCACTCTGTATTTGAACTGTCCCGTGGTGATCACCATGATCACATGGTATGCATGGAAACCGGGCAGATCGTTGAATTCTTCGATTCCGAAATCGAGAAGCGGCAGCAGGCTATTGCTGAAAAGCATGGCTTTGAGCTGGTTGAGCACAATCTGGTGCTGTACGTAAGGCCGAAAAAGAAGTCCTGAGCCATGATGGCGCTGGTTCGGTCAGCCGCACTGGCAGGCTTCAAGCAAAAGCTGGAAAAAGATGGAGTAAAGCCGGCTGATTTGTTCGATCAGCTGGCTTTACCTCTGAACCTGCTGGATGACCCTGATGAGCTGATCAGTCAGCAGCTTAAAGTCCGTTTGCTGGAACAGGCTGCCGTGATGACCGAGCACCCGAACTGGGGTTTGGAACTGGGTTATCAGCAGAATGTAGCGATGCTCGGCTCTGTCGGTGTGTTACTTCAGCAAAGTGAAAATATCAGGGAAGCGCTTGAATTGATCGGGCGTTCACTTCACCGGCAGGCCCAGCATGTGGAGTTCATGCTGATTGAAACCGGTGATGCTGCCCTGCTGCGGTTCCGGTATATGGAATCGGTCTCCCGTCACTCCCGTCAGGCCAATGATATGGCCATCGGGATAACCTACAGTGCCCTTAACTTTCTGTGCGGTCGCAAGGTACCGCTACGGGCTGTTGAGTTTACCCACCCTCAATCAGAATACACTGCTGATCTGCAGTGGTTGTTTGATACCCGTCTTTTCTTTGGTAATGACTATTGCGGTTTGCTGCTGGATCGTAGTTACCTGGATCTGCCTGTTGCCGGACGGTCCATAGAAATCCAGCGTATGGTGCAGTCATTCCTGCAGACAACGTACCCGAATGACTTGCCGGGACAGGTGTGCTGGGTTTTAGGCAATATGCTTCCTCTGGAAGCCATCTCCCTGAATCTTGTGGCTACAAGCATGGGCATGAGTGCCCGAACCCTTCAGCGCCGCTTGCTGGAAAACGATGTTGCATTTAAAACGCTGCTGGATACGGTACGGGTGAATCTGGTCTGCCTGTACCTGCGAGAAGGGCGCCTTAACCTGACCCATATTGCCCAGATGGTTGGTTATGCGCATCAAAGTGCCCTGAGTCGCAGCTTTAAGCGGATCAAAGGCATCACACCTTCACAGTGGCTCTCGCTGGAGCGGGAACAAGTCTCTCAGGCTCTCTCATAGTTTCCATAGCCTCCCTTTTTGGCGTGAACTGATAAATGCTTGGCGCCAAATGGTAAAACCTGCCCTCAAACGCCATTTACTCTTTTGTTATGTTGATTTCCTGAATGTCCTGTATTGATGATCGTATCAAGAGGTGGCTGTAGATCAGGAAACCCTTACCGGCAGGCTTTGATGTAGCTGATGCGGGTTGTTGATAAGTGAATGTGATGGGAGGAACTATGAGTCAGACAGCAACCGTTGATTCGATCACTAAAGAAGAGGCACCGCATTCTGTGGATAAAGTTGAAATCATAAAGGACACCAGACCCGGGATCGTTTCAGAGAAAGCTGGCGCAGATACTATTCGCGCGATGCTGACAGAGTGTCTGGATATGCAAAAGAGTGCATATCAGAAAAGTCCGGTACCCGAATATGAACAACGGGTCGAAGACTTGAATAATCTGGAACGTCTAGTGCGAGAGAACCAGGAGGAAATCATTCAGGCGATCAATGCTGATTTTGGGAATCGCTCTCGTCATGAAACCTTGCTGGCAGAAATTATGGGTGTGCTGGATAGTATCAAGCACGCACGAAAATCACTGAAAAAGTGGATGAAGCCGATTCGGCGCTCTGTGGATATGACGCTGTTTCCGGGTGGAAAGAACCGCCTGATTGCTCAACCCAAAGGTGTTGTCGGGATTGTTGTACCCTGGAACTTTCCGCTGTATCTGACTTTTGGTCCGTTGATCCCGGTGCTGGCTGCAGGCAACAGGGCGATGATAAAAATGTCGACTAATTCACGACAGCTGTCACAGCTGCTGGCAAAGCTGATGGAAAAGTATTTGCCTGCAGAGAAAGTCACCCTGCTTGAAGAGACGGGTGGCGTTGGACGTGTATTCTCAACCCTGCCATTCGATCATATTGTTTTTACCGGTTCTGGCGCTACAGGTAGTAGCGTTATGCAGGCCGCAGCCAAAAACCTGACACCGGTTACCCTTGAGTTGGGTGGCAAGTCACCTTGCGTTATTGCGCCTGATTACGATATTCAGAAAGCGGCCGAACGACTGTTGTTTTTTAAACTGTTCAATGCCGGGCAGATTTGCGTCACAGTCGATTACCTGTTTGTGTCGGACAACAAGCGTGAGCAGTTCATCAAAGCTGCTCAAAGTATTGTGCCTAAACGTTATCCGGATATTAACGGCGCTGATTACACATCGATCATTGATGATGCGGCCTATGAGCGACTGGAACAAACCCTGCAGGATGCAAAAGACAAGGGCGCTACCCTGATCAACTTGACTCCGGGGCAGCAGCCAAACCGTGAACTGCGCAAAATGCCTCCGCATCTGGTGCTTGATGTTACCGATGATATGAGAATCATGCAGGAAGAAATTTTTGGCCCGCTGTTGCCGGTCAAAACCTATAGCAGCGAGCATGATGTTGTTACCTATATCAATGACAGGGATCGTCCACTGGCTTTTTACCCCTTCACTAACGACAGGCAGTTACAGGATTTTTATATCACTCATACCATGTCGGGTGGCGTGACCGTTAATGATGTTGCCTGCCATGTGCAGCAGCATGACCTGCCATTTGGTGGCATCGGGGCCAGTGGTATGGGGCACTATCACGGCTATGAAGGGTTTGTTGAGTTTTCCAAAATGCGGCCGGTATTTTATCAGCCGAAGTTTTCTGCACTGAAATTACTGGCACCGCCTTACGGAGCACGTGTTAGTAAAATGCTGGATTTTATGCTGAAGATGACCCGTTGATTTCTTAAGGGTAAACGTATTATCTGCTTGAAAGGCCGCGCTGCGGCCTTTTTTACTGGCTGTATATGTGCTCTTCCAGCAAGGCTCTCTCTGCATATTGGGTCATACAGTGAAGACAAAGATAGAGTTTGTGTTCCTTCAGGTGAATTTCGAATTCATCAGGGCCATGGCAGGTTTTGCCACAGGTTTTGCAATAATGATGGTCTATCTCTGCCAGTTTAAGCTGCCTCGCTGGAATGACGTAGGGAGGGACACAGTGACAATCATCATTTGGAGCCCATCGATAACCATGTTCTGTCAATACATGATCAGACAGTGACCGGATGGTATGAGAGGGGAAATTGCATATGCTGCAGCTATACAAAAAACCATGTTGTAAATAGTAGTGCAGCAGTAGCGCTATTCTTTCACTGCATTGGGTACCACACTCCCGGCAGTAATGATGTTTGTTGTAGTAGTGCTGGAATAGCTGCTCCTTATAACTGAAAGTACTGCGACAGTGATGACATTTTAAAGGCCTGATAATGCCAGGGTTTCTACGGCATAGAGGGCACCACCCTGTTTGTTGAGTGTGGACTCGCCAGCTTTGAAGACACTGATAATGTATGTTTTTTTTACAACATTGAGTGCTTTTGATCCGCTCTGTTGAGCTCAGATAGCCAATGCAAATAGGGCATTCTTCTTTCTCCGGATCATTGGCCAATTCTTCCGTTGATTCTGTACCAACACCTTGAAATGTGAAATTGCCTGTATCAAATGAGGCGTTTAAAGTCGCTGTCAGTTGTGCTTCTGTCTGAGTCCCTTTGAGAGACCAGTCTCCTGCTTCTGTTGTTATTGAGATAGCAAAAGAAAACAGAAAACATATGATGACTCCATGCTGAAGAAAGCGCAGAGAAACCCTCGACGCTGTTAAACAAATTGAGCGTTGTTCCATATTTTTAAGCTTTATATTGTTGGTATCTCAGGAGAACAGCAAAGCAGAAAATATGAAATTTAGTGCGGTATTTTTTGGTCGACTCTTGTAATTGAGCGCTATATACTCAATCTCAAACAACTGTCCGCTTGGTCAGTTTTACAGCTTGATGAAGGCTGGATTACAAAAATAAGAAAAAAGAAAGAACAAATTATGCGGTACCAGCAGTATAAAAATAACAAAGCATGCAGTATCAGCGTCTTTCAGACCTTCCTGCTCGCCAGTCATTCTGCTTCCCGCTTCGGATGTTTGTTTTCGTGGTGCAGACCCTCCGGAAAAGTACCGGATCGCACTTTATCAATCTGATCTCAAACCAAAGGTTTTATCTGCAGCTCATTTCGGTGTGTTGCGGTAAATCAGCAGCTGAACCGGTTTCAGCTCTGGAGTGAAGGGCTTTGGGGAGCTCTTTGCTGTTCATGGCGCTGTTACAGTGACATGTCACTGCTTTCGGCACTGTGAAAGTTTGTGTGCGTATTCAGGTAATACGCGACCGTTACGCAGAATAACAATAAAAGTGACAACGCATTCAGCACAGCAGGGATTACATAATAATGAAAAAATCACGTTCTATCCGTCTGTCGCAGCTGGCTCTGGCGGTCGGCCTTGGTATCTCGGCGATGAACAGCCAGGCGATACAGTTTGACCTGATGGACGGGGAAGTAACCGGAAGTCTGGATACGACAGTCAGTGCCGGTATCAGTGTCAGTACCGAGGATCCCCGCAAAGACCTCATGGCCCCTAATGGGGGAATGGGAGGCAACGGACCTTCGGTAACCGCTGATGATATGCGCCAGAATTTCAAGAAAGGCGATGTAATCTCCAATCAGTACAAAGTTTTCTCCGAGCTAAGCCTGGATTATGAAAACTACTCAGTTCGAATCAGTGGTAAGGCCTGGTATGACCATTGGCTGGAAACCAAAAATGGCCGTTTCAAGGATTTTGACGACAGTGGTTGGGCGAAGCTGGCCAAATTCAAGGGTGTAGAGCTGCTTGATGCCTATGTTGCCGGTGCCTACGATATCGGTGAGATGCCGCTGGATGTTCGGGTTGGCAAGCAGGTTGTCAGCTGGGGTGAAAGTACATTTATTCTCGGTGGTATCAATGCCATCAACCCGCTGGATGCTGCAGCATTTAACCGCCCGGGTGTTGAAATCAAGGAAGGCTTGCTGCCGGTTGAAATGGTATATGCAAGCCTTGGCCTGACAGATACTGTGACACTGGAAGCGTTTTATCAGCTGAAGTGGCGTGCCACAGTACTTGATGGCTGCGGTACTTTCTTTGCGCCTACCGATATTATTCAGCCGGGATGTGGACCTGTTTACCTCAGTTCATCCCTGCCTGAGAGCACTCAGAAACAGCTTAATTTGTATGGTCCTCACCTGAGCGATAACTCACCCAAGGATAGTGGTCAGTGGGGGGCGTCAATCAAGTACTATGCGGACTGGCTGAATGCGACAGAGTTTGGTGCTTATTTTATTAATTACCATAACCGTACGCCGAATGCGTCCGGTTTCTATGGCAAAGAGCTGCCAGGCATGTTTGGTGGTCCTGCTGCCCCCAGCCCCGGATATTCAACACCGGATAACGCCGCAAAGTACTTTGCTGACTATGTGGAAAATATCCGCTTGTATGGCCTGAGCTTCAACACCAGTCTGGAGTCTGGCTGGTCATTAAGCGGTGAGGTATCACATCGCCCCAATGCCCCGATTCAGTTAAATGCCAATAACCTGCTGGTTAGGGGGATTAGTCTGGGCGGTAACCCTGCAAATGCCGGACAACCACTGATAGGTTATCACCGTAAACCGGTTACCCAGGTTCAGTTCACCTTGATGAATACTTACCCGCAGGTGCTTGGAGCTGGCTCCCTGAACGTGATTGGTGAGGTGGGTTATACCCATATCAGCAGCTTGGGTGATGAACTGTATGGTCGCAGCACCGCTTTTGGTAGCAATAACGGAACAGCCAACTGCCAGTCTGATCCGAACCTGACGGACAAGTACTGTGAAAAAGATGGCTATATCACCAGTGACTCCTGGGGCTACAGACTGCGTGCCTCTCTCAACTATGGCAACCTGATTCCAGGTGCCGATGTTGTTCCGTCTCTGGCATTCCGTCATGACGTTGATGGTTATTCCAGCAACTTCTCTGAAGACCAGAAGGCGGTGACTTTAGGTCTGGCTTCAACCTGGTATAACGCCTACAAGGTTTCCCTTTCTTATACCAACTTCTTTGATGGTGGTAAGTACAGCCTGAAGGACGACCGTGACAATGTAGCCTTTAGCGTGAGTGCGACCTTCTAAGGCTTTTTCAAAACCTGATATCTGATGCTGGCAGGGAAAACCTGTCAGCCGGGAAATCAGAAAAGCGAAAAGCAGAAAAAAGATAGTCAGCGAGTTGGAATCCGGGGGGATAAGGTTTCCGGCTCGTATAAGAACAGGATAATGACAATGAAAGCAATCAAGAAAACCTTTCAGCTCAGTACTCTGGCGCTGGCTCTGACCACAGGTTATGCGCTGGCTGCAACTGACGCTGTACCGACTGCAGCTCATGACAAAAAGCTGACACCTGTGGGTGCTGAAATTGCGGGTAACAAAGACGGAAGCATTCCTGCCTGGACCGGTGGCCTCAAGCCTTCAGAAGGCGCGATGAAAGCGGATGGTAGTCTGGAAAACCCATTTGTCGGTGAAAAGCCTTTGTTCACCATTACCGCCAAAAATGTTGAACAGTACAAAGACAAGCTGACCCCGGGTCAGCAGGCCATGTTCAAGCGTTATCCGGATACTTTTACCATGGCTGTATATCCGACTCACCGTACAGCCAGTTATCCACAGAAAATCTATGATGCCAGCAGCAAAAACCATGGGGCTGTGAAGCTGGCAGCCAATGGTAATGGTTTGTCGGCTGAGTACTTTGAAGGTGTGCCCTTTATTGCTCCCAATAATGCACTGGAGGTGATCTGGAACCACGTTACTCGCTACCGTGGTGGCAGCTTTGACCGTGAAAGCAGTAACTTCACTGTTCAGGCAAACGGCACATATCAGCAGACAGGATATCGGGATGTTGCTCACTTTGCCTCTAACATCGAGGGATGGAAACCTGATAGCAATATTCTGTTCTACTACAAATCTAAAACTCTGAGACCGGCTCGACTATCCGGTGAAGTGTTGCTGGTTCACGAAACTCTGGATCAGGATGCTGAATCCCGTAAAGCGTGGAAATACCTGCCATCAATTCGTCGTGTAAAGCGTGCGCCGACGGTTGCTTTTGATAACCCGCGTTCCAACTCCCAGAACCTGAAGACCAGTGATAACTACGATATGTTTAACGGCTCTCCCAAGCTGTACGACTGGGAGCTGGTGGGTAAGAAAGAGATCTACATTCCATATAACAACTACGCCCTGATGGATAAGTCGGTCAAGGTTGAAGACCTGATAAAACCGGGGCATCTGGTTTCTGACAAGGTACGTTATGAGCTGCACCGGGTGTGGGAAGTCAAGGCGAAGCTGAAAAAAGGTATGCGTCACGTTTACTCTGCCCGTACCCTGTACATGGATGAGGATACCTGGCAGGTTGTTGCCAGTGACCAATATGACGGTCAGGGTAACCTGTGGCGTGTAGGTCTGGGCTACAGTGTTCAGTACAACCCTGCGCAGGTTCACTGGCTGGCGGGTGAGGGTCTGTATGACCTGCCGTCTGGTCGTTACGTGTTGGAAGGTATGGTTGTCGATACCAAAGGTACAACCGAGTTTGATACGGCTGCATCCAAGAAAGACTACACGCCGGCTGCGATTCGTCGCTGGGGTAAGTAAAGCCTGAACGGACCTGAATAAAAAAACCCCGCATGTCGCGGGGTTTTTTTATAAGCAACAAATGGGCTTTCAGGCGCTTAATGCTATATTCCCCTGTGCCAGCTCGAGCATTTCGCGAGCATGGTTGAGGGTTTTCTCTGTCAGTGTCTGACCTCCCAGCATTCGAGCCACTTCCGATATACGTTGATCAGACGTCAGTGGTTTGATTTCTGTGCGGGTAGAATTCTTGGTCTGCTTCTTTCTGATAAACAGATGTTGGTGCCCTTGTGAAGCAACCTGTGGTTGATGGGTTACACACAGTACCTGTCCGGTTTCACCAATATCTCGCAGTAGTCGACCAACGACTTCTGCAGTGCCACCACTGATGCCCACATCCACTTCATCAAAGACCAGTGTTGGCGTCCGGGATGTTCGGGCAGCAATCACTTGTATGGCCAGACTGATACGGGACAGTTCACCACCGGAAGCTACCTTTTGAAGCGGAGCAGGAGGCTGGCCCGGGTTGGATGTCACCAGAAACTCAACCTGTTCAAGGCCGTGAGGTGATGGTTTGCTGATCTCATCCGAGCTCAAGTGGATCTCAAAGCGGCCATTTGGCATACCCAGTCCACGCATATGACGGGAAATATCCTTTTCCAGCTTGAGCGCTGCACGCTTACGGGTTTTGCTCAGTTTTTCAGCAACATTTTTCCAGTCAGACTCCAGTCGTATTAACTCAGCCTGCATCTGTTCGATAAGTTCGTCGTTCTGACTGAAAGAGTTCAGTTGCTGCTGTAACTGCTGTTGAAACAGATATAGTTCGTCAGGTTGTACCCGATGCTTACGGGCCAGGTCATAAATAACCGATAATCGGGCCTCTACTTCCATCTGGCGTTGTGGATCGGCGTCAAAGCTGTCAGCAAAGTGATTAAGCTCGGTTGCAGCTTCTTCTACCTGAATCAGGGCTGTGGTCAGCATATCGCGGGCATTGCTGAATGAGGGGTGATTATTGTCGCATTCTTCAAGCAAGCGCTGAGCCTGCTGTAATACCTGAATGGCACTGCTGTCATCTTCCCGGCAGAGGTTCAGGGTTTGGTGACAGGCATGCAGTACAGTTCCGGCACTGGCCAGCTGTCGCTGCTCGACTTCAAGTGACTCCAGCTCGTTCTCTCCAAGTGCCAGTGCTTCAAATTCCTGTAGCTGATAGCCCAGTAGTTGCTGCTGGGCTGATTGTTGGTGGCTGTCTTCAACAAACTGTTTAAGCCGGTTTTGGCATTCACTCCACTGTCGCCAGGCATTCATGACGATTTCTGCCTGCTTGCGGGCATTGGCGCAGTTATCCAACAGGCGGCGATGAGTGTCTTTCTGAAGCAGGGATTGATGTTCGTGCTGACTGTGAATATCGATCAGCTGTTCACCAATCTGTTTGAGGTCACTGAGCGGGCAGGGGGTGCCATTGATATAGCCACGGGAGCGACCTTCGCGGGTAATAACCCGGCGCAGGATACAGCTGTCACCATTATCGAGCTCATGCTCCTGCAGCCATTTCAGGGCATCAGGACAGTTATACAGGTCAAAGCTGGCACTGATATCCGCCCGCTTCTCACCAGCTCGAATGGCATGACAATCGGCCCGGTCTCCCAGAGTGAGCCCCAGAGCATCCAGCATAATAGACTTACCGGCCCCGGTTTCACCGGTCATTACAGTCATTCCGGGGGTAATGTCCAGATCCAGCCGGTCTACAATGGCAAAGTCGCGAATCGACAGGTGCGTCAGCATGCAGTTATCCTGCTTTCAGTTTATTGCTTACTGTTTATTTGTACAGTATAGCGACCGAGTGAGGATTTCTGCAATGGAGGTTTTTTAACTTATATCAAGCTAATGGCTCCCGGCTCATATCAGAGTGCTGCGTACTGTCGTTGTTGTGAGCCGGGAGTTATCTGGAAAGATAACAATATTTTGCCTGTGACGTGATCAGGGACAGGCACCAAACAGGCCTTTTATGAAACTATCTTTGATTTCTGCCTTAGCATAGGCAGATAGCACCGTCCTGATCGCCCCGATTTGTTTTTTGCGGTCAGAAGGAACTCCATCTGCAGTAAGTCCTTGCCATATAGCGACAAGTTCGGGGTTTCCCTCACGTTCAAATGATACTATTGCATCCTCTATTACAGATTTTCTTAACTGTGTGAGGTATTTCTTTTCGTATTTTTCGGGGTGCTGCTTGTTAAACGTCTGACGTGCCCGTCCTTCATTAATGAGTGACTTGAGTGGTTCCAGCACAGGCTGGCAGTCAAGGACTACTTTTTCTTCCAATTCTTCCAGCCCGGGAACGGCCTTAGGCCTGCTTGCTTCGGCATGAATACCATATTTCATTTTGAAACAAACCCACAACTGATGATCGTTGGCGCTTGGGGAGAAATAGACAGAGTTGACCGGCTTTACAATCACACCCTCGGCTTTATCGTCTTCATCAGGAGGGCTTGCGCTCCCTGAAAACAGGGTGGAAATCAGTTCCGGGTTATAGTCAAGTGCTTGTCCCATTGTGCATTGAGCCAGCAAGGGGACAGCCGGCATGTGGGCATAGATACGCATTTCCTGAAAAGTTTCGTGATCAACAATCCTGCATTCCATGCCGCCTGCAGAAGGACGAACCACGGCAATATCAAAAACCCGGTATTGATCTGGCTGTTTGGTGTAGCTAGGGCTTTTAAACTTAGTGGTTGTACCAAAGAATTCACCATATACGACCAGCAGTTCCCCTGGCTGACAAAAGTGCTCAAATATTGAACGGATTTTTTGTCGGTAATCCTTAGCGTTTGTCTCATCATCGCCACAGTACAACAGCTCCTTATATTTTCCCTTGATTCCTGATGTTTCTCCCATAAATTGGTGATGTGAGCCTGGACGTACTTCTTGACCATTTGTGGTCAGGCAAACCAGTGAACCATTCATTTTTTCGGTAACGATCCACGAACATTGGCAAGATGGCTCTGCCCGGACGCTATCTTTAAAGTGGTCTGCCATGCGGCTCAAGTGCGGATATTCATGGAATTCCATTTTTGCTGCTGGCGCTGTTGCAGCAGCAACGGAGAGCTGAAGCTTGTCCGGTACTGAGCGGGGCTTACAGGCATCAAGCTGGATGTTATAGGTGTCTTTTTGATCTGATGCTGTACAAATGTCCTGTCCCAGCATCGATAAATCCAGTGAATCGTCGCTACTGATCGTTACCGCGTCAATAAGTTCGGAAGCTTCAAAGCACCAGGTATTGGCATCCAGCTGCACCCACTGGCCTTCTGTGTTATGTCCCTGGCTTTGAATCGTCAGTCGAGTACCCCAGTCGGGATCGGAACCTGTATCCGTGGTATGGACAACAGCCAGCTTGGCTGTAGTGTCATTAGAGAAGAGTTTTATCCAGTGAATCTGGACAGCAGCTTCAACAACAAAAGGAGTTACCAGAAAGAGGAAGGCAATACAGTTAAGGCTGCCTCTTATGTATTGTTTTAGCGACATAGAATTGCACCCCTGTGAACCAGTTTTTTCAGGTTTCGGGGGTCATAGATAGGATCTGGCTTTATTAGTTCCCTGCAGCGATCATTTACTGATAATAATTCTGCTCTGATGTGACATTTATGAATGTTACAGGGTCATCATTCTGGCATTGTGGGCGATAGTTATTCCCTCGCTGTCTACCATGGATTGTTGCAACCGGACTCTGAGCTTGTGCCACATGGTCAGGCGTTCTGCCTTGCCCAGTCTCTTTCCCTGAAGCTGACGTTGCTTTGACAGCCACAGGCCCTCGCCATTAAAGCTGTAAACCGGTTTGAGATCTTCACGTTCGCTGGCAGGCTTGATTTCACCATCCAGATTATCCAGCACCAGAGTTTCCTGATCCCGGTCTGGCCGGTAGCTCAGTACCATATGGGCGGCATTGATAGACATGGCGGTCACATAGGTAATCCGCAGCTTTTTATCTTCCACGCCGAGCTGTCTAAGGGTGTAGTACTTGGCCACTGCAAAGTCCTCACAGTCACCACCACCACTGGCAAGGAACTCTATCGGTGTGGCCCAGAAATCTTCCTTACCCCAGTGGTCGATATCATCTTCAAACTTGAGCTGGTTAAAAAAATTGTTGACGACTTCAAGTTGCTCGGTAACGGGGAGTTCGCGGCTGTTGGTGATAAGCTCTTGCCAGGCTACTACGCGCCGGGTGGCTCGTTCGCCATATAATATGCGGACATTGTCTTGCAGGGTGCGGGTTATTATCAGCTTATCATCAGCTGCAGTAACTTCAGGCAAGATGGCTGACAGCATGCAACAGAACAGCATGCGAATAAATTTGTATATCCAGGGCAGTTTTTCAGGGGGCATCACATCCTTTCCTCCCCGTATTTATTATTCAAGTGCCGCCTGTTTCATTTCTCGGGGCCAGGCGGCAAGCCTTATCAAGCAGATTTCAGGCCAATCTTGCGACGGCCTTTTCTGCGATCGGGTTCAGCTCCTTTCCACCCTCATCCAGATAGTTAGTGATGAGTTGCCGATTATGCGGGTCCCAGAATTTTTCAAGATGTTCTGCGACCGCGGTAACTGCGCTTTCCTCACCTACAAACTGGACGGGTTGATTAATGGCAACCTGATTGGCTTTCTTGATCAGTTGCTGAACCCGGTCTCTGCTCTCAGGCATTTCAGGACTCCTCGGGCAGGTTCTTTATGCCTGCCTGTTCTGTATAGATGACAAATCGTTCATTTCGGGCGAAGCCAAGCAATGTAATGTTCAACTGCGCGGCAATATCGACTGCCAGTGAAGTCGGGGCGGATATGGCAGCGATAATATTGATATTGGCCCGTGCCGCCTTGGCTATGATTTCGTAGCTGGCGCGACTGGTCATCAACAGAAATCCGTCAGGGGTATCTGATGCAGAAAGTGCGCCAATTAATTTATCCAGTGCGTTGTGCCGGCCAATATCTTCCCGTATCTGCACAATATTTCCGTCAATATCAGCCCAGGCTGCAGCATGCACGGCACCTGTCATGTTATTCAGGGGCTGAAGTTCGGGTAGTTGTTGCATCGCCTTGCTGATAGCGGCACAAGAGACGGAAATCTTTTTCCCTACAGGGTCGGGCAGATCATAAATTTGTTGTAAGGACTCACTGCCGCAGATACCACAGCCGGTTTGACCGGTCAGGAACCGACGCTTGTGTTTTAAAGCCTGAAAGCGTCGTGCACTGATTTCTATTTGAATTTTTATTCCGGAAACGGAGGGAATTATTTCAGTTTCATAGAGCTCGGAAGGGTACTCGATAATACCCTCGCCAAGGCTGAAACCGAGGGCAAAATCTTCAAGATTCTCCGGAGAGGCCATCATTACGGCATGGGAAATGCCGTTATAAATCAGAGCTACCGGTACTTCGACGGCTATCAGGTCAGAGGTGCTTTCAAGCTCCGCCTGGTACTGTCGCAGTACCGGGCGGACTTCTGTCGGATCAGTTTTGGCCATGCAGGTTTCCAAGCTGATCTTCATGCCGTTGATAGAAACGCCGCTGCCATTGTGATGGCTGGGTGACTTTCCTTGCCTGAACTGCAGTGACCTTGAACTCCGGACAGCTGGTGGCCCAGTCCGAGTTGTCGGTGGTAATCACATTGGTGCCGGATACCGGATGGTGGAAGGTTGTATGCAATACTCCGGGCTGTACTTTGGTCGTCACTTCCGCCTTCAGTACAGTTGTGCCTGCCCTGCTGGATATGCTGACTTTGTCGTCATGCTGAATACCCCGGGCTTCGGCATCATGAGGATGAATTTTCAGAGTATCTTCGGGATGCCATTCGGTGTTGGCGGTACGACGGGTTTGTGCGCCAACATTGTACTGGGACAGAATACGTCCAGTGGTCAGCAACAATGGGTATTTGCGGCTGGTTTTTTCATCGCTGGGGATAAAAGGTGTCAGGGCAAAAAAGCCATCACCACGAACAAACATGTCTTTATGCATGATCGGCGTGCCTTCATGCTCCTCGGATGTACATGGCCACTGAATGCTGCCAATACGATCAATCTTGTCGTAGCTGACACCGGCAAAGGTCGGCGTCAGGGATGCAACTTCAGCCATAATTTCGGAGGGATGGCTGTAGTCCCAGTCGCAATCCAGCGCTTTGGCCAGACCACAGGTCACCTCCCAGTCTTCCAGACCACCCAGTGGATGCATAACCTGGCGTACCCGTGAAATACGACGCTCGGCATTGGTAAAGGTGCCATTCTTTTCAAGGAACGAGGAGCCGGGCAGGAAGACATGAGCAAATTTGGCGGTTTCATTCAGGAACAGGTCCTGAACAATCAAGCACTCCAGTGATCCCAGTGCAGCTTCTACGTGTTGGGTATCCGGATCGGATTGCGCGACATCTTCACCCTGGACGTACAAACCTTTGAAGGTGCCATCGGTTGCCGCATTGAACATATCCAGAATGCGCAGTCCCGGTTCGTCTGGCAAGGTTGTATTCCATGCTTTGCGGAACTGGCCGCGGGCACTCGGATCAGATACATGACGATAACCGGGTAATTCGTGGGGGAAGGTACCCATATCACAGGCACCCTGCACATTATTCTGGCCCCGCATCGGGTTCACGCCAACACCTTCACGACCCAGATTTCCGGTCAGCATGGACAAGTTGGCAATACCCATTACCATAGTCGAGCCCTGGCTGTGTTCGGTGACACCGAGTCCATAGTAGATGGCACTGTTGGGAGCCTTGGCGAACAGCCGTGCTGCCTTGCGCAGTTCTTCGGCAGGAATACCGGTATAGGCTTCTGTAGCTTCAGGGGCGTTTTCCGGGGTAGCGATAAACTCACGCCATAACTTGTACGCCTTCTGATCGCAGCGATCCTGAATAAAGCCGTCGTTTTCCAGACCTTCTTCTACGATGACGTGAGCCATGGCATTGATAAAGGCGACATTGGAACCGGGACGCAGCTGCAAGTGATGATTGGCTTTGATATGCGGGCTTTTCACTAATTGGGTCTGCAGCGGATCAACCACAATCAGGCCTGCACCCTGTCGAATACGCTTCTTGAGTAATGAGCCAAATACCGGGTGGGCTGACGCCGGATTGGTACCAATCAGCATCACTACATCGGCTTTCATCACAGAATCAAAAGTCTGGGTTCCGGCAGACTCACCCAGTGTCGTTTTCAGGCCATAGCCAGTCGGGGAGTGGCAGACACGGGCACAGTTATCGATATTGTTGTTCTTGAAGCCGGTGCGGATCAGCTTCTGCATCAGGTAGGCTTCTTCATTGGAACAGCGAGATGAGGCAACACCGCCAATGGCATTAACGCCATATTTTTCCTGAATACCTTTCATCTTCTGTGCTGCAAAGCTGAAAGCTTCTTCCCAGCTGACCTTTTTCCACGGATGATCAATATGCTCCCGGATCATCGGAGTTTTAATCCGATCTTTATGGGTCGCATAACCGTAGGCAAAGCGGCCTTTCACACAGGAGTGACCATGGTTGGCCTTGCTGGTCTTGGTGGGTGTCATATTAACGACCTGTTCACCCTTGACCTGAACATCAAAGTTACAGCCCACACCGCAGTAGGCACAGGTTGTGGTGATACTGTCGTGACCGCGACCATGTTTGATAATGGAGTTTTCTATCAAAGCACTGGTCGGGCAGGCTTTGACACAGGCGCCACAGGACACACAGTCTGATTCCATAAAGGACTGTTCCTGCCCGGCAGAAATCTTTGAATCAAAACCGCGACCGGTCAGGGATATGGCAAACTGTCCCTGAATTTCCTGGCAGGCTCTGACGCAGCGGGAACAGACAATGCACTTTGAAGGGTTAAAGGTGAAATAGGGATTGGAGCGGTCTTTCTCCTGTCCCAGATGATGCTTGCCATCCAAGCCGTAACGTACTTCCCTCACACCAATCTTGCCTGCAACATCCTGCAGCTCACAATCGCCATTACTGGGGCACATCAGGCAGTCCAGCGGGTGATCAGATAGATAGAGTTCCAGTACATTGCGACGCAGTTTTGATAGCTGTTTGTTCTGGGTTCGCACCACCATGCCTTCTCTGGCCGGTGTGGTGCAGGATGCTGGCAAACCCCTGACCCCTTCGATGGCTACCATGCACAGGCGACAGGAACCAAATGCTGAAACTGAATCGGTTGCACACAGCTTGGGGATATCAATACCTGCTATCGAAGCCGCCCGCATAACCGACGTACCTTCAGGTACGGTTATGGCTTTGCCATCAATTGAAAGTTGTACGGTATTGCCGGAAGCGGGTTCGGATATCGGCGTACCATAATCTTTATTTGAGTCAGCCGCAGGATCGAAAAACTCTACCGAAGAACTCATGGGTTCACCTCCGGTTCTTTCTCAAAATCGATATGGAAATACTGAATGGCACTGCGTACCGGCAGGGATGTCATGCCGCCAAGGGCACAGAGTGATGCTGCATCCATGGTGTCGCAGAGATCATGCAGCAGCTCGATGTTCTGCTCCCGGTCTTCATTGTTGATAATCCGGTCGATAACCTCGACACCGCGTGTTGACCCTATACGACAAGGTGTGCATTTCCCGCAGGATTCGGCGGCACAGAACTCCATGGCAAAACGAGCCTGTTGTGCCATATCCACCGTGTCATCAAATACCACAATGCCGCCATGACCCAGCACGGCACCAATCTCGGTGAACTCTTCGTAGGTCATGGGGGTATCGAATTCGGCTTCTGTCAGGTAAGAGCCAAGGGGGCCACCCACCTGAACTGCTCGAATAGGTCTTCCTGATGCCGAGCCTCCGCCATAGTCGTATAGCAATTCTTCCAGTGAAATTCCGAACGGAACCTCTACCAGTCCGCCTCGTTTGATATTGCCGGCAAGCTGAAACTGCATGGTACCGGTCGAACGTCCCACGCCGAGCGCCTGATATTCGCCGCCGCTGGTGGCCAGAATATCGCTGACTGCGGTCAGGGAAAGAACGTTGTTAACGATGGTTGGTTTGCCAAAAAGACCTTCTATTGCAGGTAGTGGCGGCTTGGCTCGCACCAAACCACGTTTGCCTTCGAGGCTTTCTAGCAGAGAGGTTTCTTCACCGCAGACGTAAGCTCCGGCAGCCAGCCGGACTTCGAGATCAAAGCGTTTACCTTTGCCAAGTACACTATCGCCAAGGATTTTTTCCGCATAGGCTGTTTCAATAGCCTGATTCAGAATCTTGTGTGCTCGCGGATATTCACAGCGTAGATAGATATAACCCTGCTCGGCACCAACTGCCAGTCCGGCAATGATCATGCCTTCAATCAGGGAGTAAGGATCACACTCCATTACCAACCGGTCGGCAAAAGTCCCGGAGTCACCTTCATCGGCATTGCAGACGATGTATTTTTCGCTTCCCGAACAGTCGAGAACGGTTTGCCATTTTATGCCGGTAGGAAAGCCGGCGCCGCCACGGCCGCGGAGGCCGGATGTTTTTATCTCGTCAACAATTGCCTGAGGAACCATATGAATGGCTTTTTCCAGACCTTTCAGGCCACCTGTTTCATGATAGTCATCCAGTGACGTGGGGCGGGTGGCTCCCAATCGGCGAAACATGCGTCGCTGTTGTTCGGCCAGCCAGGGAATATCATCAACTTTGCCAACTCGAAGCGGATGATCACCGCCTTCAAGAAAACCGGCTGTGAACAGCGCATCGACATTGTGTGGTTCCACCGGACCGTAACCGATACGGCCTTCCCGGGTTTCAACTTCGATCAGAGGCTCAAGCCAGAACATGCCGCGGGTGCTGGTGCGAACGATATCGACTGCAACCTTGTTGTTTTCAGCCTGTTGCTTTATCGCTGCTGCAACTTTGTCAGCGCCCAGTGAGACAGACGTTGTATCCGTTGGCACATAGACTTTAATACTGCTCATCAGCCTGCCTCCCTGCCAAGTTCGGTCAGTAAATCGTCGACCCGCTCTTTGCTCATGCGGGCGTGAATATCATCACAGACACGCAGGTTTGGGCCGCAGGTGCAGTTGCCGAGGCAGTAGACGGGTTCAAGTGAAAAGGCGCCGTCGTCTGTCGTTTGGTGAAAGTCTATATCCAGCTTCTGTTTGATATAGGTTTCGGTTTCTCTCGATCCCCGTGACTGGCAGGCTTCGGCGCGGCAGATGTGAATTGTCGTTTTGCCGCCGCGTGAAGTACGGAAGAAGTGATAGAAGGTGATGACACCCTGAACGTCAGCGGTCGAGATATTCAGCGCGTCGGCAATCATCGGTACCGAGACTGAAGGAATAAAACCGTAGTGGTCCTGAAGGGCGTGCAGGATGGGTAAAAGGGCTCCGGGTTTGTGCTTCAGGCCATCAAGGATGTCCTGAATGTCTCCGGTCAGAATTGTGGGCTTTACTGTCATTGTCAGATCTGCCTTCCTGCCTGTTGCTTGTCTGGAACGGGAAGCGTGAAAAAAATATCTACTTGAAAGCGATATACCTAAACAAAAGTACCTGCATAAAACTTTGCCTGAGGATGAAGTTAATTCAGGCAGTTCGCAGGTTAAGAGATTTTTGAAATCAGCGAATAGGGTCTAAATCAACAAAAACGAACAAAAGTGAAATTCAAATAAGTTTTTATGTTTCATTTGTGGTGATAAATGAAAATTTTTGCTGCTGTGGTTGAATCCTGTATCCCTGTCCCCATATATCGCTGCAGTTAAAAATTTTTCATGGTTTGCTGTGCGGTTCGGCCGCTGAGACAACCGGTTCAGGAGATGCGCAATGAGTGACGAGCAAAAGGTTCAGGCTGAAAAAATGAGCGAAGTAGCAGAAGAGCAGTTGGTAAAGGACGCTGCAGAAGAGACTGTTGCAGAAGCTCCAGCGGAAGACGTCACCGAAGAGCAGGCTGAGCCGGAAGCCGGCGAAGTAATGCAGCAGGAACTGGAAAATGCGCTGTCCGAGCTGGACAAGGCCCGTGACCAGGTACTGCGCGCCCAGGCCGATATGCAGAACGTGCGTCGCCGGGCCCAGCTGGATGTGGAAAAAGCCCACAAGTTCAGCGTTGAGAAATTCGCCAAGGACATGCTGCCGGTTGTCGACAGCCTGGATCGTGCGCTGGAAACCATTCCGGCTGATGATGAAAATGTCAAAGCGATGCGTGAAGGGATCGAAATGACCCTGAACCTGTTCATCGACTCCCTGAAAAAGCACGGTGTTGAAGCGATCAACCCGGTGGGCGAACCGTTTGACCCGCAGAAGCATGAAGCCATGTCCATGCTGCCGAACCCGGATATGGAACCCAATACTGTCATGAACGTCTTCCAGAAAGGCTTCCTGCTGAATGGCCGCCTGGTGCGTCCGGCAATGGTCGTGGTGTCCAGCTGATACTGAATGAAAAATGCTGTAACAGCTTTTTTTGAAAAAAGAGTCAGCATTTTGTGTTGCCGGGGGTTGAAAACCTTTGAAACGCTCCCATATAGCAATGCAACAGAGATTAAACAGCCCGGTGCCGCGACTGGCACCGGCCAGAGCAAGACCCGAATTTTTAGTTAGTTTTTAACGCTTAATTAGTTCTTAACGCTTATATAAGTCAGACCGTTTGGTAGCCGGAAGTAACGGCAGCCACACAAAGACTGGAGAGATTTGAAATGGGCAAGATCATTGGCATCGACCTGGGTACCACCAACTCCTGTGTCTCCATCATGGATGGTGACACTGCAAAGGTGATCGAAAACGCTGAAGGCGCACGTACCACTCCTTCCATCATCGCTTACACCGACGATGGCGAGATTCTGGTAGGTCAGCCGGCGAAGCGTCAGGCCGTTACCAACCCGGCTAACACCCTGTTCGCCATCAAGCGTCTGATCGGTCGTCGCTTCGAAGATAACGAAGTGCAGAAAGACATCCAGATGGTGCCTTACAAGATCGTCAAGGCTGACAATGGCGATGCCTGGGTTGAAGCCAAGGGTGACAAGAAAGCCCCGCAGCAAATCTCTGCTGAAATCCTGAAAAAGATGAAGAAGACCGCCGAAGATTACCTCGGCGAAGAAGTAACTGAAGCGGTTGTAACCGTTCCGGCTTACTTCAACGACTCCCAGCGTCAGGCTACCAAGGATGCCGGCCGTATCGCCGGTCTGGACGTCAAGCGTATCATCAACGAGCCGACTGCTGCTGCGGTAGCTTACGGTGTTGGCAAGGCCAACAAAGATGGTGATCAGACTGTTGCTGTATACGACCTGGGTGGTGGTACTTTCGACGTATCCATCATTGAAATCGCCAGCGTAGACGGCGAGCAGCAGATCGAAGTACTGTCCACCAACGGTGACACCTTCCTGGGTGGTGAAGACTTCGACCTGCGCATGATCGACTACCTGGCCGACGAGTTCAAAAAAGAGCAGGGCATCGACCTGAAAGGCGACCCGCTGGCCATGCAGCGTCTGAAAGAAGCTGCTGAAAAAGCCAAGATCGAACTGTCTTCCGCTCAGCAGACCGACGTTAACCTGCCGTACATCACTGCAGACGCGACCGGTCCGAAGCACCTGAACGTAAAAGTGACCCGTGCCAAGCTGGAAGCACTGGTTGAAGACCTGGTTCAGCGCTCCATCGAGCCTTGCCGCATTGCACTGAAAGATGCTGATCTGGACTTCTCTGACATCGACGAAGTCATCCTGGTTGGTGGTCAGACCCGTATGCCGCTGGTACAGCAGCAAGTTGCCGAGTTCTTCGGTAAAGAAGCCCGTCGTGACGTAAACCCTGACGAAGCAGTCGCCATGGGTGCAGCACTGCAGGGTGGCGTACTGTCCGGTGACAAGACCGACGTACTGCTGCTGGACGTTAGCCCGCTGACCCTGGGTATTGAAACCATGGGTGGCGTGATGACTCCGCTGATCGAAAAGAACACCACCATCCCGACCAAGAAGTCCCAGGTGTTCTCTACTGCTGAAGACAACCAGAACGCCGTGACCATTCACGTGCTGCAGGGTGAGCGCAAGCAGGCTGTCAACAACAAGTCTCTGGGTCAGTTCAACCTGGCAGACATTCCTCCGGCTCCGCGTGGCATGCCGCAGATCGAAGTCAGCTTCGACATCGACGCTAACGGTATCCTGCACGTTTCCGCGAAAGACAAGGCGACCGGCAAGGAACAGTCCATCAAGATTCAGGCTTCTTCCGGTCTGAGCGATGACGAAATCGATCAAATGGTGAAGGACGCCGAGGCGAATGCCGAGGAAGATCGCAAGTTTGAAGAGCTGGCAACCGCTCGCAACACTGGTGACAGCCTGGTTCACGCCACTCGCAAGACTCTGGAAGAGGCTGGCGACAAGGCGACTGAAGAAGAAAAGAATGCGATCGAAGCTGCGATCAAGGAACTGGAAGAAGTTCTGAAGGGCGACGACAAGGACGCAATCGAAGCCAAGACCAAGGTGCTGTCTGACGCATCTGCTTCCCTGGCTCAGAAACTGTACGCCGAGCAGGCTCAGCAGGCAGGTCCTGACATGGGTGCTGGCGCCAAGCAGGAGCAGACCTCCAATGCCGGTGCTGACGCTGTTGACGCTGAGTTTGAAGAAGTTAAGGACGATCGCAAGTAATTGCGAGGGTCAATTGATCGCGACGCCGGCAAGACTTTCTGACAGGTATTGCCGGCAGTAGAACAGGTGCCCGGCGAACCGGGCCGCAAAAGCGGATAAGGCGTCTGGCGCCGCAACGCGGGAGTATTCAGGTGCTTATGGGTTTCCACAAGTAACTGACCTCCCGCGTTGTTGTATAGGGTTTCTCATATTATGTCCAAGCGTGATTACTACGAAGTTCTGGATGTCGAGCGCGGAGCTTCGGATAAGGAGATCAAGCGCGCTTATCGCCGGATGGCGATGAAGTACCATCCGGACCGTAACCCGGATGACAAGGCAGCGGAAGAACAGTTCAAGGAAGTTAACGAAGCGTTTGAAATTCTGTCTGACCCGCAGAAGCGCTCCGCCTATGACCAGTATGGTCATGCCGGTGTTGACCCGAATATGGGTGGCCACGGTGGCTTTGGTGGTGCCGGTAACTTCGGTGACATATTCGGTGATGTCTTTGGTGATATCTTCGGTGGTGGAGGCGGTGGTGCCCGCGCCAATGCGGCACAGCGTGGCAGCGACCTGCGTTACTCCCTCGACCTGAGCCTTGAAGAGGCGGTTCGTGGCACCAACAAGGAAATCCGGATTCCGACCCTGGTTGAGTGCAAGAGCTGTCTGGGTTCCGGTGCCAAGAAAGGTACCAAGCCTTCAACCTGTGGTACTTGTGCCGGTCATGGTCAGGTAAGAATGCAGCAGGGTTTCTTCTCTGTGCAGCAAACCTGCCCGGATTGTCGTGGCAAGGGCAAGATCGTCAAGGATCCTTGCCGTGACTGTCATGGCGAAGGTCTGGTTAAGGAATACAAGACGCTGGCTGTCAAGATTCCGGCGGGCGTGGATACCGGTGACCGGATTCGTCTGGCGGGTGAAGGTGAAGCCGGTATGAACGGTGGCCCGGCGGGTGATCTGTATGTTCAGGTAGAAGTATCCGAACATCCGATTTTCCAGCGTGACGGCAAACACCTGTACTGCGATGTGCCGATCTCCTTTGTTGATGCGGCGCTGGGAGGTGAGCTGGAAGTGCCGACCCTGGATGGTCGCGTCAAGCTCAAGATTCCGGCTGAAACACAGACTGGAAAACTGTTCCGCCTGCGCGGCAAGGGTGTCACCCCGGTACGCGGTGGCAGCACCGGTGACCTGATGTGCCGTGTAACTGTGGAAACTCCGGTGAACCTGACCAAGCGTCAGAAAGAACTGCTGGAAGAGCTGCAGGAAACCTTCGAATCTGAAGGTCACAGCAAGCAGTCTCCGAAAAAGGCTTCGTTCTTTGACGGCGTCAAAAAGTTCTTCGATGACATGACCGGTTAAACGCTGGTTCCCAGCGTCATAGGAGTGTCATAAAAGCGGTGCCTTTCAGGTGCCGCTTTTTTTATGCCTGCCAAAATCCTGCAGAGAGTTGTCTAGTCTGAAAATAATAGCGCTCGATAAATAGGGATATTTATATGGGATGGTTCGGCAGGAATTCAGCGACATCATCACCACCTGCTGCCACTAATCAAAGTCAGGATGGCTGGTTTTCGCGAGCCCGCAAATATGTTGCCAGTCGATTTCAGGGGAAATCTGCAGAGGCTGTTTCAGGAAGGGTTCAGCCGCAAGTCGGGCAAAATCGGAGTGGGATTCCGGACTCTCATAATTCCGGTGGCCTGTTTTTTCGGCGAAAAGCTGGCCCGGTTTCAGGCTCGCGCGGCGGGTTATTCTCCAGAAACAAACTCAAGAAACTGGCATCAGCAAAAAAAATTGATCCTGATGTGGCCTATCAGTTATTGAAAGCCGAGTTCCATCAGGGTGGAGCCAGATTCCTTAAAATGCTTGGCTCCGATATGGACGGGCTGGTTCGTATCATTCAGTCGTTATCAGTGGAGCAGCAGCATGTAGTTCTTGGTTTGTTTTTTGCGCATACCGGAGGCGTGCGTACACCTGAAGAAGCATGTCTCGGTGTGGATCTGGTCGCCAGGCTGGTGGCATCTGGGCACCCTTCCGGAGAACGGGTCAATAGCGATGAGTTATTGCTCTACCTTGCCGGTTCAGATTTCAGACCGTTTATTCTGGTTCCGATGATGAATCAGATGATGAAATACGGGTTGCTGACCTATGGCTCAATGTTGCACTTCAGCCGTCACTATTACCTGTGTGAAAGTCAGGATCTACAGGAGAGACTGCAGAATGGTGAACCATTACGGCCGGGAGTACCTCCGGATGTCGCCAGGGAGCTTGTTGGCGGAGAGGAGTATCTGACTGAAGCCAGTCCGGATCCGTTCTCGCTGCATACTCTCGAATTAATGCAGTTTTCGGTACTCGGTCGTTTGTTGAACGCAGCGAAACAGCAAGAGGCTCCCCGAGCTTTGCAGCGACTAATAGTGATGTTTGATCACCTGCCCAAAAAAGGCTTGCCGGAATATAACCAGAAATATGGAGACGGTAAGGAAGTTGTGGGTGTTGCTGATGCCCGGCTGGTTAATGTGATGGACAGAGTTACTCCCCAGTTGCTGGAGCGTCTGATGACAGCTCACCCTGTAACGGTGCCTTACCTGTTGCAACAACATGGTTGGAGTGAGTTGCCTGAGGGTACTCCCCGCACGGAGGATAATGCGCCTGAGGATTTTGTTGCACGCTATCTGCGGCAACATGTAGCACCGCCGGAAAAGCCTGTTCGAAACCGTCAGGTATCGCTCTCAGGGCGCCGTTTCAGATCAATCAGCAACCGTAGATGAAAAAAGTCGTAGACATATACAGGGTTGAATAGGTAGAATCCGAAAAATTTGCCACGCTAAAGCGATGGCTCAGCTCTTTAATAAGAAAAAGCGAGATCGGAATTTTTTCCGTATCTCGCTTTTTTTCGGCATCTATTACGAAATGAATATTAAATTATTTAAAATGAATTTTTATTTGTTTTGTGTGGGCGGATCTAATGCTAGACTGCTTCGGGTGCCAAGGGTGACAGCAGGTTAAGCTTCACCCGAAGCTGTGTGCATAAGAATAGTTAATAAGCAGTAAAAAGAAGATCGAATGAGGGAGGTCTCGTTGAGCAAGCCAGCCCTACTGGCCCTGGAAGATGGTAGTCTGTTCCGGGGTGTCGCTATCGGCGCTGATGGCACTAGCAGCGGCGAGGTGGTTTTCAATACCGCCATGACAGGCTATCAGGAAATTCTTACCGACCCATCCTATTCCCGACAACTCGTCACCCTCACCTATCCCCATATTGGCAATACCGGCATTACAGACATTGATGATGAATCGACTGCAATTCATGCAGCCGGCTTGATCATTCGTGATCTGGCGCCTATTGCCAGTAACTGGCGTCAGCAGCAGTCACTCGATGAATGGCTGAAAGCGCGTGGTGTGGTTGCCATTGCGGATATCGATACCCGCAGGCTGACCCGGTTGTTACGGGAAAAAGGTGCACTCGGTGGCTGTATCGTGGCAGGAGATGCTGCGCTTGATGAAGATGCTGCACTGGCGCTGGCAAAAGATTTTCCCGGTCTGAAGGGAATGGATCTGGCGCAGCAGGTGACAGTATCCGAGCCTTATGAATGGACTGAAGGCGTGTGGGATATTGTCTCCGACAGCCACTCTGTACAGGAAAAGCCGGAGTTCCACGTTGTTGCTTATGACTTCGGGGTAAAGCGCAATATTCTGCGAATGTTGGCTGAACGTGGCTGCCGCCTGACCGTTGTTCCCGCCAAAACACCGGCCAAAGATGTTCTGGCAATGAATCCGGATGGCGTATTTCTGTCCAATGGCCCGGGAGATCCGGAACCCTGTGACTATGCTGTTGAAGCCATACAGCAGATTCTGGAAACCAGTCTGCCGACCTTCGGTATCTGTCTTGGGCATCAGCTGTTGGCACTGGCCAGTGGTGCGAAGACTGAAAAAATGAAGTTCGGTCATCATGGCGCCAATCATCCGGTACAGGATCTGGCATCGGGCAAGGTAATGATTACCAGCCAGAACCATGGTTTTGCGGTAGCAGAAGCCTCACTGCCGGAATGTCTGGAAGCAACACACAAGTCGCTGTTTGATGACACGCTGCAGGGCATTCGTCGTGTTGATAAGCCGGCGTTCAGCTTCCAGGGACATCCGGAAGCAAGTCCGGGTCCACATGATGTGGCACCGTTATTTGATCAGTTTATCGAGTTGATGAAGGCGCGATAACGGAATTTATGCCGCTGGCTGCTTCGGCGCGGCAGCCAGGTTATGAACCCCGGATTGTTAAACCGGGGTTCATGATGAAACTGCGCCCGCGGTATCTCCGGATAAATTTCATAGTAAAAAACATCAGAGCAAGAAAAACAGGCCATGCCCAAGCGTACAGATATCGACAGTATTCTCATTCTGGGTGCCGGCCCGATTATTATCGGACAGGCTTGCGAGTTTGACTATTCCGGTGCTCAGGCCTGCAAGGCGCTGAAAGAAGAGGGGTACCGGGTTATTCTGGTTAACTCGAACCCTGCCACCATCATGACAGACCCCTCAATGGCGGATGCCACCTATATTGAGCCGATCCGCTGGGAAACTGTCGCCAAAGTTATCGAAAAAGAACGCCCGAAAGCACTGCTGCCGACCATGGGCGGCCAGACTGCACTGAACTGTGCACTGGATCTTCACCATCAGGGCATTCTGGATAAATACGGTGTTGAGTTGATCGGTGCCGATCAGCAGGCGATTGATAAAGCCGAAGATCGTCAGCTATTTGACAAGGCGATGAAAAATATCGGTCTGGAAACACCGCGCTCCGGTATTGCTCATTCTATGGAAGATGCGCGTCGTGTACTGGAAAAGGTTGGCTTTCCCTGCATTATTCGCCCGTCGTTTACTATGGGCGGAACCGGTGGCGGTATTGCCTATAACCGGGACGAATTTGAAGAAATCTGTACCCGTGGCCTCGACCTGTCACCGACTAACGAGCTGTTGATCGATGAGTCGCTGATTGGCTGGAAAGAGTATGAAATGGAAGTGGTGCGGGATCGTAACGATAACTGCATTATTGTCTGCGCCATCGAAAACTTTGACCCGATGGGGGTTCATACCGGTGACTCCATTACTGTTGCCCCGGCACAGACGCTGACTGATAAAGAGTATCAACTGATGCGTAATGCGTCGGTTGCCGTATTGCGTGAAATCGGTGTAGAAACCGGTGGTTCAAACGTTCAGTTTGGTATCAGCCCGGAAAACGGCCGGATGGTTGTTATCGAAATGAACCCGCGGGTTTCCCGTTCATCGGCGCTGGCCTCAAAAGCAACCGGTTTCCCGATTGCCAAGGTCGCAGCCAAACTGGCTGTGGGCTACACCCTGGATGAGCTGCGTAATGAGATCACCGGCGGAGTGACACCGGCATCATTCGAGCCGGCAATTGATTATGTTGTTACCAAAATTCCTCGCTTCGCCTTTGAGAAGTTCCCCCAAGCTGATGACCGCCTGACCACCCAGATGAAGTCTGTTGGTGAGGTGATGGCTATAGGCCGTAATTTCCAGGAATCTGTACAGAAAGCACTGCGTGGTCTTGAGACCGGTGCGACCGGTTTTGATCCCCAGCTGGAAGTCGGAGCTGAAGGCGCGCTGAACAAGATCAAGGCCGAACTGGCTGTACCGAAAGCCGAGCGTATCTGGTATGTGGCCGATGCCTTCCGTCACGGCATGAGCCTGGAAAGTATCTTTGATCTGTCCGGTATTGATCCCTGGTTCCTGATCCAGATTGAAGACCTGGTTAATGACGAAGCGGTTTTGGCCGGCAAGTCTCTGTCCGCTCTTGATTCACTGGAAATCCGTCGCCTGAAACGCAAGGGCTTTAGTGATACCCGTCTGGCTGAAATTCTGAATGTTGCTGAAAGCGACTTCCGCCAAGCTCGACTGTCTGCCAATGTGAAGCCGGTTTACAAGCGGGTGGATACCTGTGCCGCCGAATTCGCTTCAACGACAGCATATATGTACTCCAGTTATGACGAGGAGTGTGAAGCGCAGCCGTCTGATCGTGACAAGATTATGGTTATCGGCGGTGGACCTAACCGGATCGGTCAGGGTATCGAATTCGATTATTGCTGTGTTCACGCGGCGCTGGCGATGCGGGAAGACGGTTACGAAACCATTATGGTGAACTGTAACCCGGAAACCGTTTCCACTGACTACGATACTTCCGACCGCCTCTATTTTGAGCCGGTAACTCTGGAAGATGTGCTGGCAATCGTTGAAGTTGAAAAGCCCAAGGGTGTGATTGTGCAGTACGGTGGTCAGACTCCACTGAAACTGGCGCGGGCACTGGAAGCTGAAGGCGTACCGATTATCGGTACCAGCCCGGAAGCGATTGACCGGGCAGAAGATCGTGAGCGATTCCAGCAAATGATTCAGGCGCTGGGTCTGAAGCAACCTTCCAATGCGACTGTTCGCAGTGTGGAAGAAGCGATCGAGAAAGCGGAGGAAATCGGTTATCCACTGGTTGTACGTCCGTCGTATGTTCTGGGTGGCCGTGCTATGGAAATCGTTAGCTCGGAAGAAGAGCTGAACCGTTATATGCATGAAGCGGTTCAGGTTTCCAATGAAAGTCCAGTGTTGCTTGATTACTTCCTGTCCCATGCAGTGGAAGTGGATGTTGATGCTGTATGCGACGGAGAGCAGGTGGTTATCGGTGCCATCATGCAGCATATCGAGCAGGCCGGGATTCACTCCGGTGACTCTGGCTGTTCACTGCCGCCGTACAGTCTGGATGATGCAACCCAGCAAACCATCCGCGAGCAGGTCAAGGCCATGGCGCTGGAGTTGGGCGTTGTCGGCCTGATGAATGTGCAGCTGGCAGTTCAGGATGGCGAAATTTATGTCATTGAAGTTAATCCACGAGCTTCCCGGACTGTACCTTTTGTATCCAAATGCATTGGCACCTCACTGGCAAAAATTGCAGCGCGGGTGATGGCCGGGAAAACACTGGAGCAGGTTGGCTTTACTCAGGAGATCGTGCCTCCTTACTACAGCGTCAAGGAAGCGGTATTCCCGTTCAATAAATTCCCCGGTGTTGACCCGATCCTCGGACCGGAAATGCGCTCAACCGGTGAGGTTATGGGTGCCGGTAAGACCTTTGCCGAAGCTTATGCCAAAGCTCAGCTGGCGGTGAAAATGAAACTGCCGGCCGGTGGTAATGTCATTCTCAGTGTGCGGGAGCAGGACAAGCCAAAGATTGCCGGCGTAGCGGCCCTGTTGCGTGAAATTGGCTTTGAACTGTATGCAACCCGCGGAACAGCGGCAATGATCCGGGCTGCAGGTCTTCCTGTAACTGAAGTTAATAAAGTGCTTGAAGGACGTCCGCACCTGGTTGATATGGTTGTAAACGGTGA
The DNA here is from genome assembly GCA_947387575.1 of Spongorhabdus nitratireducens. GTDB lineage: Bacteria > Pseudomonadota > Gammaproteobacteria > Pseudomonadales > Endozoicomonadaceae > CANDOC01. The sequence goes on along the minus strand of CANDOC010000003.1, from coordinate 354,550 downwards.
AGTGGCTCTGGTGGTTAATACTACTGAGGGTCGTCAGGCCATAGCCGACTCATATACAATCCGCCGATCCGCACTGACTCACAAGGTACTCTACACTACTACCTTGGCCGGTGCCGAAGCGGTTGCACGTGCAATCCAGTTTGGCCCGGAGAGAGCAGTTAGACGTTTACAGGATTTGCACGAAGGTAAGATTGGATGAATCGAGTTCCCATGACGGTAGAGGGTGAAGCGGCCCTGCGCGAGGAAATGAACCGCCTGAAGACCGTTGAGCGGCCGCGTATCAGTCAGGCCATTGCCGAGGCTCGTGAACTGGGTGACCTGAAGGAAAACGCTGAATACCATGCGGCCCGGGAACAGCAGAGCTTTGTCGAAGGCCGTATTACCGAAATTGAATCCAAGCTGGGCGCAGCACTGGTGATTGATATCAAGTCTATTGAAAATACCGGCAAGGTTATTTTCGGTGTGACGGTATCCCTGACCAATCTTGATGACGACAAGTCTGTCGAATACAAGATCGTTGGTGATGACGAGGCGGATATCAAGCAGAACCGGATTTCAGTCAATTCCCCGATTGCCCGGGCGCTGATTGGCAAGGAAGAAGGTGATGTTGTAGCGGTACACACGCCGGGTGGTATGGTCGAGTATGAAATTGACGAGGTTTCCCACGTCTGATTTCTGCTTGAGCTGAGATATAAAAAAGGCGAAGTCTTCTGACTCCGCCTTTTTTGTATCAGTCTGACCAGAAGCTGTTATCGCATCAGGTTGGAGAGGCGAGGGTTTGGCTCTTCTGCAGGACGGTAGATCAGCGCAATCTTGCCGATGGTCTGTACCATTTCAGCTTCAACTTTCTGGCACAGTTCAACCATCCATTCCTTGCGAATGTCGCGATCATTAACCTGGAACTTCACCTTGATCAGTTCGTGGTCATCCAGCGCACGATTGGTTTCCAGAACAACACCTTCGCTCAGGCCGTTCTCGGCAACGGTAACTACCGGGTTCAGGTTGTGGCCCAGGCTGCGGAAGCGCTTTTTTTGGGTTGCAGTCAGTGACATATTTGCTTGCTCTAAAGTTAGGGGGTTTACGGCAGCGCCGGCTGTAAGGTTGTCACCTGAAATGCTTATGCGCTGAAACCCAACAAGGGTAGAATAGAAAAGGAGGGGGATTCTACTTGAGTTGTAAGTACCCAGACAATTGCTTTCAAATATTTTCGCGGCGTCTTTTTCCACCCTAGCTGCGTTGCAACGCTGGTCACGTAGCTAAGGCTACGCTCCCGATGTTGCGCCTTGCAGGATGAAAAAATCCACTCGCCAAAATATTTGAAAGCAATTGTCTGGGCACTTATTGCGTTTGTTTCCCTTCTGGCAGAGGGTTACTTCCTCTGCCGGTGCATGAACTGAGAGTATTTGAATCTGTAATGGCTAGATCAAAGAGTAGTGGGCGTTGGTTGCAGGAACATTTTGATGACCGTTATGTCAAAATGTCGCAAAAAGATGGGTATCGCTCACGTGCCAGTTATAAACTGCTGGAAATTCAGGAAAAGGATCAGCTGATTCGTCCGGGGATGAAGGTGATTGACCTGGGTGCAGCACCCGGAGGCTGGTCGCAAGTTGCGGCAGAGCTGGTCGGTGATACTGGCCGGGTGGTTGCTTCCGATATTCTCCCGATGAACTCCATGGCCGGTGTTGACTTTATTCAGGGTGACTTTACTGAAGAGTCGGTACTGGAAGAAATTCTGGGTGTTATTGGAGATGATAGGTTTGACCTTGTAATTTCCGATATGGCCCCCAATATGAGTGGTATGAGTGCCGTCGATCAGCCGCAGGCTATGTATCTGGTCGAGCTGGCGCTGGATATGGCGAAACAGGTGCTGCGTCCGGGTGGTAATTTCCTGGCCAAAGTGTTCCAGGGTGAAGGGTTTGATCCCTATATGCAGGACCTGCGCAGTAGTTTTAGCAAGGTGATCACACGTAAACCGGAAGCATCAAGAGCCCGGTCGCGGGAAGTGTACCTGCTGGGGAAAGGGTTTCGCCCCTGAATGATAATGATTACTCACTGTTGCGACGGTGAAAATATTGTCTTAAAACAGGCCGGATTCATACACCGGTTTATGAGGCTGATAGCAGTTTTCTATAGGCCTGCGCCTGTTGATGTGTTTGCCTTTGGTGTATGTTAGAGCCTAAAAGCGTTTTAATCTGTGAAGCCTGTCGTATGTGAGACAGATGTCTTTACAGAAGGTTTCCGAGGTAAGAGGGTGGCGGCTAAAGCCAGATAATGATGACAAAAGCGCAAGCGAAGCGACACAACGTTCCCGAGTATTCCACGTCTGCAATGACTGCAGATCTTTATAACCAAAGAGGGTAGTTCCTTGAACGATATGGCAAAGAATCTGATCCTCTGGGTCATTATTGCGTTGGTGTTGCTGACTGTCTTCAAAAATTTTGATGGCATGCAGTCTGCTACCCAGAAGCTGAATTACTCTGACTTTGTCAGCCAGGTTGAAAATCGCCAGGTGGGCAGAGTTGAAATTGATGGCTTCACCCTGACAGGTGTACTGAATAATGGTGAGCGGTTTGAGACCAACCTGCCGCCGACTATTCGTGATGACAAACTGATGGATGAGCTGCTGCGCAACAATGTGCAGGTAGAAGCGAAGCCGATTGAAAAGCAAAGTATCTGGACTCAGTTGCTGGTTGCCAGTTTCCCGATTCTGGTGATCATTGCCGTCTTTATGTTCTTTATGCGCCAGATGCAGGGCGGCGGCGGTGGTCGTGGCGGTCCGATGAGTTTTGGCAAGAGCAAGGCACGTCTGCTGTCTGAAGACCAGATCAAGACCACCTTCAGCGATGTTGCCGGTGTTGACGAAGCGAAAGACGATGTACAGGAACTCGTCGACTTCCTGAAAGATCCGGGCAAGTTCCAGCGTCTGGGTGGTCGTATTCCCCGTGGTGTGCTGATGGTGGGTTCACCGGGTACTGGTAAAACCCTGCTGGCAAAAGCAATTGCCGGTGAAGCCAAAGTACCGTTTTTCACTATTTCCGGTTCTGACTTTGTGGAAATGTTTGTGGGTGTGGGTGCGTCCCGTGTCCGCGATATGTTCGATCAGGCCAAGAAGCAGGCTCCATGCATTATCTTTATTGACGAGATTGATGCGGTAGGTCGCCATCGTGGTGCCGGTATGGGCGGCGGTCACGACGAACGTGAGCAGACACTGAACCAGCTGCTGGTTGAAATGGACGGCTTTGAAGCCAACGACGGTATTATTGTAATTGCGGCAACTAACCGTCCTGACGTACTGGACCCGGCACTGCTGCGTCCTGGTCGTTTCGACCGTCAGGTTGTTGTACCGCTGCCGGATATTCGCGGCCGTGAACAGATTCTGAAAGTTCACATGCGCAAAGTACCGGTCGGTGATGATGTTAATCCAGCGGTCATTGCTCGTGGTACTCCAGGCTTCTCTGGTGCTGATCTCGCAAACCTGGTTAACGAAGCGGCTCTGTTCTCTGCCCGTGATAACAAGCGTCTAGTTGAGATGGCTGAGTTCGACAAGGCCAAGGACAAGATCATGATGGGCGCCGAGCGCAAGTCCATGGTCATGAGTGAAGCTGAAAAGCTGAATACAGCTTACCATGAAGCCGGTCACGCGATTGTCGGTCGTCTGGTACCTGACCATGACCCGGTATACAAGGTGAGTATTATCCCTCGTGGACGTGCGCTGGGTGTCACCATGTTCCTGCCGGAAGAGGATCGTTACAGCCAGAGCAAACGGGCGCTGACCAGTCAGATCTGCAGCCTGTTCGGTGGTCGTATTGCGGAAGAAATGACGCTGGGTTTTGACGGTGTTACCACCGGTGCTTCCAACGATATTCAGCGTGCTACCCAGATCGCCCGTAATATGGTGACCAAGTGGGGCCTGTCCGAGAAGCTCGGTCCGCTGATGTATGACGAGGAAGAAGGTGAAGTATTCCTCGGCAAGAACTACAACAGTGGCGGTCGCATGAACGTTTCCGGTGAAACTGCCCGCATGATTGACGAAGAGGTTCGAGCCATCGTCGATTATAGTTATGCAACTGCGAAGCAGATTTTGGAAGATAACCGCTCCAAGCTGGATGTTATGGCGGATGCCCTGATGCAGTACGAGACGATCGACTCTGATCAGATCGATGACATCATGGAAGGCAAGAAGCCGCGTCCTCCGAAGGACTCCAGTGATGATAACGGCACCGGTAAGGACGCTGAAAAAGCTGAAGCAGCTGAAGACAAGGAAGATAAAAAGACCGAGTCTGATGTTGCTGACAAAGATGGCAAAGATGACGGTTCTGTTGGCGATGCAGCCGGACAGCACTGATTGCTGATCTGACATTCATCCCGGCATTTGGGTTTGTGGTATATATTCAGATGTCGGGAAATGTCGGTGACTTTTGTTGTCTCAGATAAATGTGATGGCATATAAAACAAATGCGGCTAATTAGCCGCATTTGTTTTATATGCTTTCCTGTTTAGAAGTTGCTGTTGTCTCAGAGGCTCTCAGGCAGAGATCTCTCAGGTGTCAGCTATCAGGTAGCGGTCACGATAATAGCTTGAGTTTGTCTGGGGAGTGCTGTTGATGCGGTTGAAATGTGCAAGTCGGGAGCTAGACCTGAGTCGTCCGGCAGTGATGGGTATTCTGAATGTCACTCCGGATTCGTTCTCTGATGGTGGTCGTTTCAACACGCTGGACAGTGCTTTGCGCCATACGGCTGCTATGGTGGCAGCCGGTGTTGATATTGTTGATGTCGGTGGTGAGTCCACCCGTCCGGGTTCGGTTCGTATCAGCGTACAGGATGAACTGGATCGAGTTATTCCGGTAGTAGAAGGTATTTCCAGCCGGTTCGATGTGGTGATTTCTGTGGATACCAGTACTCCGGAAGTCATGACTCAGGCCGCTGCTGCAGGTGCCGGCATCCTGAATGATGTTCGGGGGCTGCGGCGTGAGGGTGCGCTGGAAGCTGTAGCAGCTTCGGGATTACCAGTTTGTGTGATGCATATGCAGGGTGAGCCTGAGGATATGCAGGATAACCCGACCTATCGCACAAATGTTGTGGATGAGGTGTGTCAGTATCTGCAGGACAGAATCAGTGCCTGCGAGGCTGCGGGTATCAAACGGGAAAATATTATTCTGGATCCCGGGTTCGGATTTGGTAAGACGCTGGATCACAACCTTTCCATGATGAAGCACATGGAGAAGTTTTTGGAGCTGGAGCAACCACTGCTGGTTGGTGTCTCCCGCAAGAGCATGATTGGCAAAGTGCTGGATCGCCCGGTTGATGAACGACTGTATGCCAGCCTGGGGTTGGCTGCGATGGCTGCGATGAAAGGCGCGCATATTATCCGGGTTCATGATGTACCGGAGACCCGTGATGTGGTCGATATGCTGGCGGCTGTGATGCAGGCCGAATAATTTTTATTTTGAAGTGAAAATCAAGAGATAAGTGGTCATGGGAAGAAAGTATTTCGGGACGGACGGCATTCGTGGCAAGGTTGGCCAGTTCCCTGTGACGCCTGAATTTGTACAGAAACTGGGCTGGGCTTGCGGTCGTGTGCTGGCCGGCGATGGCGGCGGTAAGGTGCTGATCGGCAAGGATACCCGGATTTCCGGCTATATGTTTGAGTCTGCACTTGAAGCTGGGCTTTCCGCTGCAGGTGTTGATGTTTGCCTGCTGGGTCCGATGCCAACACCGGCCATTGCCTACCTGACCCGAACTTTTAATGCTGATGCGGGTATTGTGATCAGCGCTTCCCATAACCCCTACTATGATAATGGCATCAAGTTCTTCTCTTCAGCGGGTACCAAGCTGCCAGATGAGGTGGAAGAAGCGATTGAAGCTATGCTGGACGCAGATTTTGAAGTTGTAGCACCTGATGCGCTGGGTAAAGCCAGTCGTCTGGTCGATGCTCCGGGGCGTTATATCGAGTTCTGTAAAGCCAGTGCCAAAACCCGACTGAATCTGCAGGGCATGAAAATCGCTGTCGATGCGGCTCATGGTGCAGCCTATCATGTTGGCCCGGCAGTATTTGAAGAGCTGGGTGCCGACGTTGTCGTGATGGGTAACAAGCCGGATGGTTTGAATATCAACCGAAATGTTGGTTCCACTCATATGGAGCGACTGCAGCAACTGGTACAGGATGAGAAGGCCGATCTGGGTATTGCGTTTGATGGTGATGCTGACCGGGTACTGATGGTTGATGGCCAGGGTGAGATTGTTGACGGTGACCAGTTGCTGTTTGTTATGGCCGATGCACGCCAGCGTGCAGGTGAACTCAAGGGTGGTGTTGTCGGCACCCTGATGTCGAACCTGGGGCTGGAACAGGCATTGCAGGAGCGGGATATTCCCTTTGTGCGAGCCAAGGTTGGAGACCGTTATGTTAACGAGCTGCTGCTGAAGCATGACTGGTATCTTGGTGGTGAGTCTTCAGGGCATTTGATTTGTCGTGATGTGGCTTCAACAGGTGATGGTATTGTGGCGGCACTGCAGGTGCTGAAGGCTATTGTCGAGAGTGGCAAGAGCCTGCGTGAACTGGTGCAGGGTATGACCATGTGCCCCCAGGTCATGATTAATGTGCAGGCGCCAAAGTCTGTTGTAAATACTGAAGTTGTTCTGCAGGCAGTCAGTGAAACTGAACGCAAGCTGGGCGACGCCGGTCGCGTCTTGCTGCGCTCTTCCGGTACCGAGCCTGTGGTCCGGGTAATGATTGAAGGACGTGACGCAGATCAGGTTAATACCCTGACGCGTGAGCTGGCAGATGTTGTAGCCAGTGCTGCCAGTTGAAAAGGTTGAAAGGGGTACGCTAATATTGCTGCCCTTCCGAATTTAGTCATAAGCAAAAATGTTTTCTGCTTTATCCACGACGGCAGAAAGCATTTTGCTCTAGAGAACTGAGGTGTGCCATGCGGCGACCACTGGTAGCCGGGAACTGGAAAATGAACGGTTCCTGCGAACAAAATGCAGCACTTGTAGACGGACTGACCTCCGGTGACCGGGGACAGCAGGCTGAAATGGCCGTTTTCCCGCCGTCTGTTTATGTCGCGAATGTTGCAGAAATGCTTGCTGACTCGGGCATAGCCTGGGGTTTGCAGAACTGTGCTGAACAGGAGAAAGGTGCCTTCACCGGTGAAGCTTCTGCTGTGATGGCAAAAGATCTGGGCTGCAAGTATGTACTGGTAGGTCACTCCGAGCGCCGTACCCTGTTTGGTGAAACTGATGAAGTTGTCGCTACCAAGGTGCAGCGGTTGGTCGAACAGGGTATTGTGCCGGTGCTGTGTGTCGGTGAAACTCTGGAAGAGCGTGAAGCTGGTACTACCATTGAGCGTGTGGGTGCCCAGGTCAAGGCTGTGCTGGATCAGTTTGATTCTGCAGGTGAGATTGTTATCGCTTATGAGCCGGTATGGGCTATCGGTACCGGTCTGACAGCCACTCCTGAGCAGGCACAGGAGGTTCACGCCGCAATTCGTGATATGCTTGTCGGTTATTCTGCTGATCTGGCGGCGAAGACACGAATTTTGTATGGTGGTAGTGTTAACGCGGGTACAGCTGCTGAACTGTTCGCCAAGGAAGATATCGATGGCGGTCTGGTTGGTGGCGCCTCATTAAAGGCAGAAGAATTTCTTAAAATTAGTCGTGCTGCAGGGTAGGTAATGGAAACGGTTGTTCTGATTGTTCATGTGCTCGTAGCACTGGCAGTAATTGGTCTGGTGCTGATACAGCAGGGGAAAGGCGCTGATACTGGTGCTTCCTTTGGTGGTGGAGCTTCTCAGACAGTATTTGGTAGCTCTGGTTCAACCAGCTTTCTGGCACGTCTGACTTCGGTGCTGGCTATCGTGTTTTTTGTCACCAGCTTTGGTCTGGCATTCTTTGCCAAGTATCAGGCTGAGGGCAGTGCTGATCTGGGTGTTCCGGCTGTAGTTGAGCAGCAATCAGAAGCCCCGGCTGTTGCTCCGGTTGATTCTGATGCACCGGTTCTGGGTAATGCCGTTGAAAGTGGAGAAAGCACTACCGCGGGTGATGTTCCTGTGTTAGACTCCTCCACCGATTATGAAGGCGATTCAGGTGCTGCGTCCAACACTTCCGGCGAATAAGTCGTAAGCAACAGGTTGATGGCGAGCAGTAAGCTGAGCTTTCGATTACTCCCGGACTTGGAGTAATTCAGGGTTGTGCGATAGAGCAACTTTGTAGTGAAGATGGTGACAAGTTATTACTATCTGATGTATAAAGTATGCGCTCTCCAGTCCTGAAGCTTATAGTTCGGGAGTGCTCAGGCCGAAGTGGTGGAATTGGTAGACACGCCATCTTGAGGGGGTGGTGATCGTATGATCGTGCGGGTTCAAGTCCCGCCTTCGGCACCAATCTGAACCTTGTGCTTTTCAAGCGTTCAGGTGAAACAAGTTTCAAGTATTTCAGCATGTGTTATCTTTAATGACGAGATATCCTGCTGGGGTCAAGTTTACAGAGATACATATGTAAGATTTTGATGCGGGGTGGAGCAGTCTGGTAGCTCGTCGGGCTCATAACCCGAAGGTCGTTGGTTCAAATCCAGCCCCCGCTACCAAAATTTTTTGAAAAGCCCCCCATGTGAGGGGCTTTTTGTTATGTGTTCAAAAAACTTTTCAGGGGGATCTGTTAAGCAGGTGTCCTGAAAAATATGAGAATGTATTCGGATCCGGCTATGGGGATGATGCTTTGGAATAATCAAAGTGTCGTGCATTGGAGTGGATCTGAACGTTGTATCCTTTGAGGAAAACAGCATGTTTCGTAACAACTGCCACAGAGCCAAAGAACTGTGACAGGGTTGGGAAGTGGCTTGAAGATGCAGGTGTATTCATGATGTGACGCATACCTGCATCGCTTGCCAGGCGTAACCTGTCAGCTTTTTACGGTGGATAACGGATGTGTTGCCGTTGAGTCCGAAGCTGGCCCGATCTGTAGCTGCAGATTGGCGGGTGTTCGCTGCTTCAGTCACGGATGTGACTGGAAGAAAAATGGGCTTTGAGCCCTTTTTTTGTTTTCGCCGGGTTAGTCCCGGCAGCTGGTGTTAAGGATATCTGGATGTTTCCGACACCGGTGTGATTTATGTTCGGCAAGTAGTATTCGACATATAGGTGTCGTCAGGTTGCTGGCCGACAGATTCCGGGCAGATAGTGCTTTGAAGGCCATCATGCCTTTGAAGAGTTTTGCATTTATTACGGAGTATCAGTCAGGTGGCGACAAGAGCCGAACAGTTAACCGAATTAGTACGGCCTGTTGTAGAGGGCCTGAGTTTTCAGCTGTGGGGGGTGGAGTACCTCTCACGCGGGCGTGACAGTGTGTTCCGGATCTTTATTGATAAAGAGGCCGGAATTCAGTTGGAGGACTGTGAAGCAGTCAGCCGTCAGGTCAGTGCCCTGCTGGATGTAGAAGATCCGATTGCCGGTGAATATAACCTTGAAGTGTCTTCTCCGGGGCTGGATCGTCCATTGTTTGAGCTGTCTCACTATGAACAATACCAAGGCGGTGTCGTAAGCCTGAAGCTGCGGGTAGCGTTCGAAGGACGGCGTAAATACAAGGGACTGTTAAAGGGTATCGAGGACCAGGACATCGTGCTGGAATGTGACGGGCATGAATACCTGTTTCCTTTCGATAGCATAGAAAAAGCTAATCTGGTTCCGTCCTTCTGAGTCTGACGGAGTTCCGCCAGAAACAGACCTGAAGTAACGGGTTGTGACAGGAATACGAATGACGCGAGGCAGAGAATGAGCAAAGACATATTACTGGTCGTTGACACCGTCTCCAATGAGAAGGGCGTGGCCCCCGAAGTCATTTTTGAGGCTATCGAAAGTGCTCTGGCTACAGCCACCAAGAAGCGCTTCGAGTATGAAGTTGACATTCGGGTCAGCATTGATCGTGAATCCGGTGACTACGACTCCTTCCGTCGCTGGACTGTGGTTGCTGATGAAGATTTTGAAATTCCCGGTGCTCACCTGACCCTGGACGAGGGTAAGGAAAAAGACGAAGCACTGGAGATTGGTGATATCTGGGAAGAGTCGATTGAATCCGTTGCCTTTGGCCGGATTGCAGCCCAGACCGCCAAACAGGTTATCGTGCAGAAGGTCCGTGAAGCGGAACGTCGCCAGATGGTCGACTCTTTCCGTCACAAGGAAGGCAAGCTGGTAACCGGTACCGTCAAGAAGACAACACGTGACGCAATTTTTGTGGATCTCGGTGCTGTTGACGGTATGACCAACAATGCCGAAGCAGTACTGCGTCGTGATCAGATGATCCCGCGTGAAGTGCTGCGTGTAGGTAGTCATTGTCGTGCGCTGCTGCAGGGTGTCAGCGAGGAAAATCGTGGTCCCCAGCTGATGCTGAGCCGTAGTACGCCCGACATGCTGGTCGAGCTGTTTAAAATCGAAGTGCCGGAAATCGCTGAAGAAGTGATTGAAATCCGCGGTGCTGCACGTGATCCGGGCCTGCGTGCCAAGATTGCGGTCAAGACCAATGACGGTCGTATCGACCCGGTTGGTGCTTGTGTTGGTATGCGTGGTGCACGAGTTCAGGCTGTATCCGGCGAACTCGGCGGTGAGCGTATCGATATCGTACTGTGGGATGACAATCCGGTTCAGTTCGTTATCAATGCCATGCAGCCTGCTGAAGTGGCTTCCATTGTTGTGGATGAAGATTCCAACAGCATGGATATCGCTGTTTCCGAGGATAACCTGGCGCAAGCTATCGGTCGTAGTGGACAAAATGTGCGTCTGGCCAGTGAACTGACCGGCTGGACCCTGAACGTCATGACCGAAGAGCAGGCGCGCGAAAAGCATGCCCAGGAAGCGGGCAAGATGGCCAACCTGTTCATCGAACACTTGGGTGTTGACGGCGATCTGGCAGCATTGCTGGTAGAAGAAGGCTTCACTTCGCTGGAAGAAGTAGCCTACGTTCCGCTGGAGGAAATGGCTGCGATCGACGGTCTGGACGAAGACACCGTTGGTGAGCTGCGCACGCGTGCCAAAGACCAGTTGCTGACTCAGGCAATTGCGGCTGAAGAGCGTCGTGAAGGCGAAAAGCCGGCAGACGACCTGCTGGAAATGGATGGCATGGACGAAGAGTTGGCCTGGGTTCTTGCAGGTCGCGGTGTCATCACCATGGAAGATCTGGCCGAGCAGTCTATCGATGAGCTGCTGGAAATTGAAGGTATGGATGCCGAGCGTGCAGGTGCATTGATTATGACCGCACGTGCCCCCTGGTTTGAAGAAAGCCAGCAGTAATCGGGACCACTTTAGAGGAGAGTGTGAATGGCAGAAGTAACGGTTGAACAGCTCGCGAAAGTGGTCGGCGCCCCAGTGGAGCGTTTGCTGCAGCAGATTAATGCAGCCGGTTTGTCCCAGACAAGCGGTAAAGAGTCTATTTCCGATGGTGAAAAGAGACAGCTGCTGGCGTTCCTGAAGAGCAGTCATGGGGTAGACGAACCGGCCGAGAGCGATCAGAGCCGCATCACCCTGAAGCGCAAGTCCGTCAGCACCCTGAAAGTTTCCAGTGCTGCCGGCAAGAGCAAGACAGTTAACGTGGAAGTGCGCAAGAAGCGCTCTATCCCGAAACAGCGTGAACTGGGCCCTGAAGCCGAGCAGGAAAAGCAGAAGATTGCTGAAGACGCTGCTCACATTGCTGAAGGCGATGCCAAGTGTCGTGCCGAGCTGGAAGCGCGTCGCTCAGCTGAAGAGGCTATCCGCGTTCGCGAAGCTGAAGAAGCACGCAAGATCGCAGAGAAAGAAGCTGCCAAGCGCAAGGCTGAAGAAGAAGTCCAGCGTAAGGCGATGGAAGAAGCCCGCCGCAAGCAGGCTGAAGAGCAGGCCAAGCGCAAGGAAAGCGGTGGTGGTGATGACCGCCGTGGCAACAACAAGCGTCGTGGCAAGAAGGCCGGCGGTCGTGATGATGATGATCGTGGTCGTGGCCGTGGTCGTGGTCGAGGTGGTCGTGATGACCGTCGCGGTCGCGGTGCACCGCGTCGTGGTCTGACTTCCGAAGCCCTGAGTCACGGTTTCGCCAAGCCGACTGCGCCAATTGTACGTGAAGTTTCCATTCCGGAAACCATCACTGTGGCTGAACTGGCCAGCAAGATGGCAATCAAGGCAGCTGACGTTATCAAGGTAATGTTCAAGCTGGGCTCCATGGCGACCATCAACCAGGTGATTGACCAGGATACAGCCACTATCGTGGTTGAGGAAATGGGTCACAAGGTCAAGCTGATCAAGGCGGATGCGATCGAGGATACCCTGGATCAAAGCTTTGAAGAGATTGCCGGCGATGAAATCGCACGTGCACCGGTTGTTACCGTTATGGGTCACGTTGACCACGGTAAGACCTCTCTGCTCGACTACATCCGTAAGGCCAAGGTACAGGCTGGCGAAGCTGGTGGTATTACCCAGCACATCGGTGCCTACCATGTAGAAACCGAGCGCGGCATGATTACCTTCCTGGATACTCCGGGACACGCAGCGTTTACCGCAATGCGTGCACGTGGTGCCAAGGCAACCGATATCGTCATCCTGGTTGTTGCAGCAGACGACGGCGTAATGCCGCAGACCGAGGAAGCTGTACAGCACGCTCGTGCTGCCGGTGTACCGCTGGTTATTGCTGTCAACAAGATGGACAAGGAAGATGCTGATCCGGATCGCGTCAAGAATGAACTGGCGGCCCGTGATGTTATTCCTGAAGACTGGGGCGGTGACGTCCAGTTTGTACCGGTATCTGCACACACTGGTATGGGTATCGACGACCTGCTGGAATCCGTACTGCTGCAAGCAGAAGTACTGGAACTGAAAGCGGTTGCAGAAGGTCCGGCACGTGGTGTTGTTATCGAATCCCGCCTGGACAAGGGCCGTGGTCCGGTTGCAACTGTACTGGTACAGAGTGGTCAGCTGAACCAGGGCGACAACGTACTGGTTGGTCAGCAGTATGGCCGTATCCGTGCCATGCTGGACGAGAATGGTCGTCCGGTTAAGGCGGCTGGTCCGTGTATCCCGGTTGAGATTCTGGGTCTGGACGGTACTCCGGATGCTGGTGACGAACTGATCTTCGTTAAGGACGAGCGCAAGGCCCGTGAAATTGCACTGTTCCGTCAGGGCAAGTTCCGTGAAGTCAAGCTGGCCCGTCAGCAGGCAGCCAAGCTGGAGAACCTGTTCAGCAGCATGGGCGAAGAAGAAGCCCGAGTACTCAACATTGTACTCAAGGCCGACGTTCGTGGTTCTCTGGAAGCACTGACCGCGGCTCTGGAAGAGCTGGGTAACGATGAAGTCCGGGTTAAGGTTATCTCCGGTGGCGTAGGTGGTATCACCGAAACCGACGCTAACCTGGCGCTGGCTTCCCAGGCTGTTATGGTCGGCTTTAACGTGCGTGCGGATGCAACTGCCCGTCGTATCGTTGAAAGCGAAGGTCTGGACCTGCGTTACTACAGCGTTATTTACGACATCATTGATGACGTGAAGCAGGCTCTGACCGGTATGCTCAAGGCCGAGTTCCGCGAAGAAATCGTGGGTGTTGCTGAAGTACGTGATGTCTTCCGTGCACCGAAGATTGGCGCGATTGCCGGTTGTATGGTTGTTGAAGGCACTGTATTCCGCAACGAGCGTATCCGCGTACTGCGTGACAACGTTGTTATCTACGAAGGCGAGCTGGAATCCCTGCGTCGCTACAAGGATGACGTTAACGAAGTCCGTAACGGCATGGAATGTGGTATCGGTGTGAAGAACTACAACGATGTACGTGTAGGCGACAAGATCGAAGTCTACAAGTCTGTTGAGGTTCAGCGCAGCCTGTAAGCATGCAAGACACTGGAAGTGCAGATTCAATAACAATCTGCCTTCCTTCTGGTTATAAGCCAGATGTCTGACATGACGAAACACCCTCTTGTGTCGCTATGGATGCAAGAGGGTGTTGTCGTATGTGGATACTCTTTCAGGCAGGCTGCAGGCAGGCTTGAAAGCAAGCTGTAGAGAAAATTATGGCAAAAGAATTTACTAGGTCCCGTCGTGTATCTGATCAGATCCAGCGTGAACTGGCGGGCATTATCCAGCTGGAAATGAAAGATCCCCGTTTGGGGATGGTGACTGTCAGCGGTGTTGATGTAACCCGTGACATGTCTTACGCCAAGGTGTTTGTGACCTTCCTGGGACTGGACACCCAGAAGGAAATTGATCAGGCACTGGAAATCCTGAATGAAGCATCCGGCTTCCTGCGTAGTCTGTTGGCCAAGGGCATTCGCATGCGCGCAACACCGCAGCTGCGCTTCCAGTATGATGCCAGTCTGCGTCGTGGTCGCGAACTTTCCTCCCTGATTGACCGGGCGATGGAAATTGAAGGTGACAAAAAACCGGCTGCTGACGAGGAGTAAGTCGTGGGCAGAAGACGTAACAGAGGCCGTGATGTTAACGGCATCCTGATCGTAGACAAGCTGCAGGGCGCCAGTTCCAATGATGTGCTGCAGCGGGTTAAGCGCCTGTTTGGTGCCGCCAAGGCCGGGCATACCGGTAGTCTGGATCCGCTGGCGACTGGCGTATTGCCGATTTGCTTGGGTGAAGGCACCAAGTTTTCCCAGTATCTGCTGGATTCTGACAAGTCTTACCGCACTACAGCCCGACTGGGCATTCGTACTGAAACCAGCGATGCTGAAGGCGAGATTGTTTCCGAGCGTCCGGTGCATGTTACCCGACAGGATCTGGAGCAGGTGCTGGAACAGTTTCGTGGGCCGATTGATCAGATCCCATCCATGTTCTCAGCCCTGAAATACAAGGGCGAGCCCCTGTATAAGTTGGCTCGTCAGGGTATTGAAGTCGAGCGCCCCGCGCGTCCGATTAATATCTATCGTCTCGACCTGCTGGACTTCATCGTTGACGGTGACTGTGTCGAAGCCATTCTGGAAGTGGACTGCAGTAAGGGCACTTATATCCGTACTTTGGTGGATGATATTGGTGAAGCGCTGGGCTGTGGTGCTCATGTGGCCCAGCTTCGTCGCCTCAAGGCCGGTCCTTATACCGAGCAGCAGCAATATACCCTGGAGCAACTGGAAGGAATCCGTGATAACGGTGGCCATGCGGCGCTGGATGAGCTTCTGCTGGCGGTAGACAGTGCTGTCAGCGACTGGCCATTGGTGCAGCTGGGTGAGTCCAGTACTCACTATATGCTGCATGGTCAGCCGATTCAGGTGCCCCAGATGCCTACCAGCGGTCAGGTGCGGATCTACGGTGAAGTTGATGGCCAGCGCTGTTTCCTGGGCATTGGCGAGATCGATGATGATGGCCGGGTGGCTCCCCGCCGCCTGATAAGGGTGAACGGCTAATCAGGGCGGCGCTGCGCCGACTGGAGAGAACGATCAGTTGGTGTTAGAATTGCTCTCTTGTTCTTCCCGGGCTTGAAGCCAGCAGGCTGAAAGCGCGGGGAAATTTGGGTTGGCTGTTGATATGCACGGTCATACCTGAACAAGTGTTCTGCCTGAGGTGGCTCTTCGAGAGAGGCTGAAGGCAGATCCGTTGTATAACGCATATTCTCTGGAGATTCAGAAAATGGCTTTGACTGCAGAAAAGAAAGCAGAAATCGTTAAAGAATTCGGCCGTGTTGAAAATGACACTGGCAGCCCTGAAGTTCAGGTTGCTCTGCTGACTGCTAACATTGAAGGCCTGCAGGGTCACTTCAAGAGCAACATCCACGATCACCACTCCCGTCGTGGTCTGATCCGCATGGTAAACCAGCGTCGTAACCTGCTGGACTACCTGAAGCGTAAGGACGTTGAGCGTTACCGCTCCCTGATCGCTCGTCTGGGTCTGCGTCGCTAAGCTGCAGATTGCATTGCGATCAGCGATACGCTGCACGGCGTATCTCAGCCTGCTCACTGCCTTTGATCATTTGATTAACAGGTAAAGCAGAAAAGCACCGTTATCAACGCCGGAAATTCTGGTTGTTTGGTAGCGGTGTTTTTATAATTTGTGTCTGATCAGTTATCTTCCGGATAACTGTGAGTCTGGAGAGTAGGGTCGCTTGTTGAAGCTGATTGGGCTCTTTTTCAGTCAGGTTCTGAAAATAAACGTTTCTGCTATTCCAGTTGAGGCTTTAAATCTGTTATTAGCATCTTCTGTTGATAACTTTTTAATAGCTTTGAAATAAATATTCGCCAGAAAGACGAGCCTTCGTCGTTAAAATCAAACGACGGGTGCCCGGGCATAAGCAAGCCGATAAGACTATTCCTGCAAGAGCAGGTATGTCGGTTTTCTTATGCTCTGGTACTTGACCGGTATCTGGTTCGTCTCTGGTGTTTTGTTGAATTTAATTCAGACCGCAACCAACAGGTTTTCAATGGATTATTCCAGTGAGTTGAAAACACGATGATTTGCGGTACTTTACATTTACCAGAAGGAAAACTGTGTGAACCCGGTAACTAAAACATTTCAATTCGGTGACCAGACTGTAACCCTGGAAACCGGAAAAATTGCACGTCAGGCTACTGGTGCTGTTATGTGCACCATGGGCGAGACTGCTGTACTGGCAACTGTTGTTGGTGCCAAGAGCGCTCGCGAAGGCCAGGACTTCTTCCCGCTGTCTGTACACTATCAGGAAAAGACTTACGCTGCCGGTAAAATCCCGGGTGGCTACAACAAGCGTGAAGGTCGTCCTTCCGAAAAGGAAACCCTGACTTCCCGTCTGATCGACCGTCCGATTCGTCCGCTTTTCCCGAAAGGCTTCATGAACGAAGTTCAGGTCGTGCTGACTGTTATGTCTGCCGACAAGAAGAATGATCCGGATATCGCTGCCATGATCGCCACTTCTGCGGCGCTGTCTATTTCCGGTATTCCGTTCAATGGTCCGATCGGTGCTGCACGTGTAGGCTTTATTGAAGAAGAAGGCTACATCCTGAACCCAAGCTTTGAAAAGCTGGCTGTGTCTGAGCTGGACATGGTTGTAGCAGGTACCTCTGAAGCAGTACTGATGGTTGAATCCGAAGCTCAGGAAATGGCTGAAGATGAAATGCTGGGTGCTGTACTGTTTGCTCACCAGTCCTACCAGGAAGTGATCAAAGCTGTAAGCGAGCTGGCTGCGGAAACCGGCAAGCCTCGCTGGGAGTGGGAAGCAGTTGCTGAAAATGAAGCGCTGATGAGCACCATTCGTGGCGAATACGAAGCCCGCATTACTGAAACTTACCGTATCGCTGAAAAGCAGGTACGTAACGACGCACTGGCTGCCCTGCGTGATGAAGCTGTTGAGAAGCTGGCGGGTGACGAAGAAGGTCAGCCGGAAGCTGCTGAAGTCAGCAAGCTGTTCTCCAAGCTGGAAAAGACCGTTGTTCGTCAGAACATCCTGAATGGTCAGCCGCGTATCGATGGTCGTGATACCAAGACTGTTCGTCCGATCGGTGTTGAAGTCGGTGTTCTGCCGAAGACTCACGGTTCTGCCCTGTTCACCCGTGGTGAAACCCAGGCTATCGTAACCACTACTCTGGGTACTGCACGTGATGCCCAGATGGTTGACTACCTGGAAGGTGAGCGTCGTGAGCCGTTCATGCTGCACTACAACTTCCCTCCTTACTCTGTAGGTGAGTGTGGTCGTATGATGGGCGCGGGTCGTCGTGAAATCGGTCACGGTCGTCTGGCTCGTCGTGGTGTTCAGGCCATGATGCCGACCGAAGAAGAATTCCCGTACAGCATTCGCGTAGTTTCTGAAATCACCGAATCCAATGGTTCCAGCTCCATGGCTTCTGTCTGTGGTTCCAGTCTGGCCATGATGGACGCCGGTGTACCGCTGAAGGCACCTGTTGCCGGTATCGCCATGGGTCTGATCAAGGAAGGCGACAAGCACGCCGTTCTGACTGACATTCTGGGTGATGAAGACCACCTGGGTGACATGGACTTTAAGGTGGCCGGTACCGCTGAAGGTGTTACTGCGCTGCAGATGGACATCAAGATCGAAGGTATTACCGACCAGATCATGGAAACTGCGCTGGAACAGGCGCGTGATGCCCGACTGCACATTCTGGATGAAATGAACAAGGTGATCAGCAGCTCCCGTACGGAACTGTCTGAAAACGCGCCGATGACCATTACCATGAAGATTGATCCGGACAAGATCCGTGACGTTATCGGTAAGGGTGGTGCTACCATTCGTTCCATCTGTGAAGACACCACTGCCAGCATCGACATCAACGATGACGGTACTGTGAAAATCTTCGGCGACAACAAGGATGTCTGCAAGGCTGCGGAAGATCGCGTCAAGACCATTACTGCAGAAGTTGAAGTCGGTCAGATCTACGAAGGCTCCGTTCAGCGTATCGTTGACTTCGGTGCGTTTGTACAGGTTCTGCCGGGTAAAGACGGTCTGGTTCACATTTCCCAGATTGCCAACGAGCGCGTTAACAGTGTCAGCGATTACCTGAAAGAAGGTGATGTTGTTAAGGTTGTGGTTCTGGATGTAGACGCCCGCGGCCGTATCAAGCTGAGCATGAAGGACGTTGCCCAGGAGCAACAGCAGCAGAGCTGATTAGTGAAAACTGATCGTTACTGATTAAAAACGGGAGCCAATTGGCTCCCGTTTTTTTGTTTTGTAAAAGGTCGTCGTAAGCGATGAGTTAACCTTGCTTTGAGCTATTTGGAGGGATCCTGCTTATAAAAAGCGGGTTCAGTTTCTTGAAGGTTGAG
Source organism: Spongorhabdus nitratireducens (assembly GCA_947387575.1). Taxonomy (GTDB): domain Bacteria; phylum Pseudomonadota; class Gammaproteobacteria; order Pseudomonadales; family Endozoicomonadaceae; genus CANDOC01. Next base: position 335,865 of record CANDOC010000003.1, on the reverse strand, counting down.
TTGAGTCGGAAGTCTAAGCCGATAAATGTTATGAATAGTGAATTTCTACGAAAAGTACTATTGGCTGGCTATAGTCTGATAGCGGCTCTATATTTCTATGGCTTTATAAATAAGGTTCTAGAAAATCCGACGGGTAACAGAACGCTTGGGGCTCTTCTTGTTTTTCTCTATATGGGGCTCATGAGTCTCGGCCTATATAAATATCCCAAGGCTTTTTTGTTGTTAAGTGCTGCCAATTTTATGATTGGCTTCCTGGCCATAATTTACTTAATTTATTTTGGTCTGCCAGCAATAAGTGCTGTGTTGATTGCTTTAACTGTGGTGTTTATGGCGGGTTTTTCGCTGTCTTTAATGTTATGGCGGGTTGAGAGGTAAAGGGTGTTCTGGACTGGAGTCGAGCAAAATAAGTGGACTTTTATTCTGTTGATAGCTTGTAGTTTGGGTTTGCTTATTGGTTTTTTGTCGGCAGCATTCTCGAATTTGATACTCGGTGGGTACTCAGCTGTTTTATGGCTTTTACTGATGTTGGGATGGCCGCGAAAAAGGTCGCTAACTTTATATAAGAATGCTCTTTTGGTTGGAGTATTCTCCTTACCTGTTGGCTGGGGCACATACGGCTATCTAACTTAATAAGAAGGGCTCAGAGCTGTGTAAGTTTGGCTTGGAGCATAAAAAAACCCGCCTGCTGGCGGGTTTTTTGGTTCAGATTCCGGACGGGATCAGGAAGGCTGATTGTCGTCCAAGAAGCTGCGCAGATGATCGGAGCGAGTCGGGTGGCGCAGCTTGCGCAGCGCCTTGGCTTCGATCTGACGAATACGCTCACGGGTAACGTCAAACTGCTTGCCGACTTCTTCCAGGGTGTGATCGGTATTCATGTTGATACCGAAACGCATCCGCAGGACTTTGGCTTCCCGTGCGGTCAGGCCGGACAGGACGTCGGTTGTGGCTTCCTTCAGACCCTCGATGGTAGCAGAGTCAATTGGAGAATCCTGGTTGCCATCTTCGATGAAGTCACCCAGATGGGAGTCTTCATCATCACCAATCGGCGTCTCCATGGAGATCGGCTCTTTGGCGATCTTCAACACCTTGCGGATCTTGTCTTCAGGCATTTCCATACGCTCGGCCAGCTCTTCAGGAGTTGGCTCGCGTCCCATTTCCTGCAGCATCTGGCGGGAAATACGGTTCAGTTTGTTGATCGTTTCGATCATGTGAACCGGAATCCGGATGGTGCGGGCCTGGTCAGCGATGGAGCGGGTGATTGCCTGACGGATCCACCATGTCGCATAGGTCGAGAACTTGTAGCCGCGACGATATTCAAACTTGTCGACAGCTTTCATCAGACCAATGTTGCCTTCCTGGATCAGGTCGAGGAACTGCAAGCCACGGTTGGTGTATTTCTTGGCGATAGAAATTACCAGACGCAGGTTGGCTTCAACCATCTCTTTCTTGGCGCGACGAGCACGGGCTTCACCGATCGACATACGACGGTTGATTTCCTTGATGTCATTCAGGGAAATGCAGAACTCGTCCTGTACTTCGATCAGCTTGCGCTGTGCACGCAGAATTTCCAGACGGCTGCGCTTCAGGCCGGCAGCATAATCCGGGAATTTTTCCGCCATCTGGTCAAGCCATTCGCGGTTAGTTTCACTACCCGGGAATTCTTTGATAAAAATCCGGCGAGGCATGCGAGCCTGACGCACACAAAGTTGCATCACTGCACGTTCATTCCTGCGAATTTGATCCAGCGCACTGCGGATGCGGAATACAAGAACATCGTATACCCGCGGTGCCAGCTTGATCGGCATGAAGTATTCAGCAACTTCTGCGAGCGCAGCCTGAATGTCAGGGTTCTTTCTGTCCGAGCAGGTTTGCAGTGCTGCAATTAACTTTTCGTTTGCTTCATGCAGAAGACCGAAGCGTTCTTTAGCTTCTTCCGGATCAGGGCCTGATGCACCTTCTTCTTCGTCGTCTTCTTCTGAAGCGGCACCGGCTTCAATGGCTTCCTTCAGTGCAGCCGCTTCGTCTTTTGCAGCGGCAGCAGCAGCGAGAGACTCGGGGGTGTCAGGGTCAATGTAACCACTGAACAGATCGCTCAGGCGACCTTCTTCTTCAACAATTCTGTTGTATTCACCCAGTACAATGTCAACGCTGCCGGGGAAACTCGACAGTGCGGACATAACACCACGAAGACCTTCTTCAATCCGCTTAGCGATCTTGATTTCGCCTTCACGGGTCAGAAGCTCAACAGTACCCATTTCACGCATGTACATACGAACGGGATCTGTCGTACGACCTGCTTCCTGTTCGACAGCAGCCAGCGCAGCGGCAGCTTCTTCGGCTGCAGCTTCGTCGGTATCCGCTTCATTCATGAGCAGGGTATCGGCATCCGGTGCGGTTTCATACACCGGGATACCCATGTCGTTTATCATGCGAATGATATCTTCTACCTGATCAGGATCTGAAATGTCCTCAGGCAGGTGGTCATTCACCTCGGCATAAGTCAGGTAACCCTGTTCCTTACCACGGGAGATGAGTTCCTTGAGTCTGGATTGTTGTTGCGAATTTGCGGACATATCAACCCTTTGAGAGCGAACAGCGGACGATAACCGTAAGCGGTCAAGTATAGCTTATGGGCAATATCGGATGCCATAAGTGTGGAGGGAAGTCGTATAGCGAAACAGCCATGAATGCGCGCTTTTTTTGCATTTTTCGATTCCGTCCAGAATTACACGGGTAATTTCAGGATAAATCGCCTTTGCGAAACAGCACAAACAGCTCAAATTGTTTTAATTCATCGCAACATGGCATCCGTTCCCTTCATCCGGCAAAAACCGAATGCAAGCCTAGTTTAGCAGCTTTCAACAGAAGTTCTAAGCCTTGATCAAGAAGTTTACGCTCTGTAGACAGAGTGCAAACAGGGCTTCAGGTCAAAAGAGCGCTAAAAAATGCTTATTTTTTGTTTTGTCGCAGCTGTTCCAGTAGTGCCTGATACTTTTGCTGCTGATCCGGAGACTTTAATCCCTGTCGATCATTTGCAATGCGGGCCAGTGTTCCCTTTCCGGCTTTGCTACCCAGACTTTTAACAATTCTTCCCACCGTATCCTGTAATTCCTGACTCGGAGCAGCAAACTTGAGTGGTTCTTCTCTTGCCAGTGCCAGCAAGCGATCACCCTGTGGTGTTCCGTACCATCGGCCAATCAAACCGGCACTGCTGATGTCCGGGCGATGCTGCAATGTTTGCAAAACATCCATTAATAACCGGGTATCAGGATGGCTGTCCTGTTCCATCAGGGACAGGTTATCCATATCTTCGACTTCTCTGAATAAAGCCGGGTTAGTTAACAGCAGTCGAATTGCTCGGCTGGCAGCACTTTGTAATTTCGGTTTGGGTGGTGTCGGTGCGTCAAAAAAAGGTTTTTCTCTACCGAAACCGCCGGAAAAATTACGTTTACGCTGACCATATGACTTTTTTCTGGCGTTGTTGTTATAGCCGGAAGTCTGGGTTGCAGCGTAAACCTGATTGTCTGCCGGAGTCTGTTGAGTTGTCTGATCCGCAGCAAAAAGCTGGGTGACCTGTTCCGACTCCAGCCCGGTTTGTTCTGCCAGCCTGTTCAGTACCAACTGTTTCAGTACACCTGCCGGCATCAACTGCAGATAAGGCTGGGCAACTTTTGCCAGTCGGGCCCGGCCATCCATGGTTTGCATATCAATATCTTCAGCCAGATGGCGGAAGAAATAATTATCGAAGGTCAGGGCTTCACTGCGAATACGCTGACTGAATGCATCCGGTCCTTCCTGTCTGACCATGCTGTCAGGGTCTTCACCCTGTGGTAGAAACAGAAATCGTACTTGTGATCCGTCGTTTATGACCGGCAGCGTTGATTCCAGTGCTCGCCATGCGGCACGGCGACCCGCTTTATCACCGTCAAAACAGAACACCACTTCCCGGGTCTGCTTGAACAGTTTTTCCATATGTTCTTTGGTGGTGGCGGTACCGAGTGTTGCGACAGCATAGCTGATGCCATATTGGGCCAGCGCAACCACATCCATGTAGCCTTCCACGACTAATAGTCGCGGCAGATCACGATTAGCCTGTTTGGCCTCATAAAGGCCATATAGTTCCCGGCCCTTGTGAAATATGTCGGTTTCCGGGGAGTTCAGATATTTTGGTGTTCCGTTTCCCAGTACCCGGCCACCGAAACCGATAACCCGACCGCGGGTATCCCGAATGGGAAACATGACTCGTTCCCGAAAGCGGTCATAAATTTTGTCGCCATCCTCGCTTTTGATCAGCATGCCGGTATCAAGCATCTGCTGTTTTTTCTCGGCAGATGAACCGAATTTTTGCAGCTGGTTATCCCAGCCGGAAGGCGCATAGCCGATACCAAAACGTTCAATGGTTGCCTGGTCCAGCCCCCGTTGGCGCATATAGTGCTGAACCCGGTTCGATTCCGGATGAGATTGCAGTTGCTGATGGAACCAGCGGTTAATCTCCTCCATTACGTCAAACAGGGTGGCTTGTTGTTTGCGCTTCTGGATAGTTGCCTTGCTGGTATTTTCGTGCGGTACATCCAGCCCCAATGTGCCAGCCAGGCTTTCTATGGTGGCCGGAAAATCCAGGTGCTCGAAGTTCATGACAAAGCTGACAGCATTGCCACTGGCGCCGCAGCCAAAACAGTAATAGAACTGTTTGTCCGGGCTGACGCTGAAAGAAGGGGATTTTTCTTTATGGAATGGACACAGCCCTTGATAGTTACGACCGGCTTTGCGCAGTTGTATGCGGTTACTGATCACCTCGACGATATCAAGGCGTGCAAGTACATCATCGATGAAATTCTGCGGGATCAGTCCGGCCATGGTCTTGCTGTATCTGGAATAGGGAATTAATCATACCTTACCACAAGCGCTCCGGGCAGAAAGTAGCCGGGGGAAAGCTGCCTGCAGAAAGAGAAAGGCAAGGAGGTTCGGACTGTAACATTTGTCCGGAGATAAAAATAAAAAAAGCGCAGTTTGACATCCGTAAAACGGAATCAAACATGCGCTTTTTTCATCTATTCACCACACTCAGCTTATAAGCTGGTACAAGACACTCAGACGGCTTGGTCCCTGTCGCGCATAGCCTGCATTAATGGCACTGGTAACACGCTGACGGATTGTCGTTGTACCGAACCTGAATTCAGTAAATAGCAAGCCTGCGTATGAGTAGGCTCTGCGTTCTGTAACTAATAAATTAGTACAGACGCTGCATACGGCGCTGTTCGCGCTGCAGCTTCTTCAGGTGACGCTTAACGGCAGCGGCAGCCTTACGCTTGCGAACGGCAGTCGGCTTCTCGTAGTTTTCACGACGACGAACTTCAGCCAGGATACCAGCTTTTTCACAGGAGCGCTTGAAGCGACGCAGAGCAATGTCAAACGGTTCGTTTTCTTTAACTTTTACAGCAGGCATGCAGGAATCACCTTCCTTTTAAATAATCTGCAATTAATCGAGTGGGGACAGCCAGATTCAACCTGTTGGCAGAGAGACAGGGTCGCAGCTGCGGGTGCCGACAGCCAGCTTTCACAAGCTTTTTGTCAGTCAAGTCAAATAGTAGTCGCCCAATAGTAAAGGCGCGAATTGTAAAGCCTAATCAAGGGGAATGCAAAAAGCACGCACTATTTGTCTGAGCCCCTTGTGTACCGTGCTCTGCCGCGATACTGCCGGCTCTCAACAGGGTGGTTTTTGCGGAAGGTCGCGGCAACAAACGTATCTCCCCCGTGCCGGCTGGGGTATGATGCGGGCCATTCCATCTTGATATATCTGAAAGACCCAATGATCGTCCTCGGAATCGAAACCTCCTGCGATGAGACAGGTATCGCACTCTATGACAGCGAGCGAGGCCTGCTGGCAGATGCTCTCTACAGTCAGATTGATATGCACCGCGAATATGGCGGTGTGGTACCGGAACTAGCGTCTCGTGACCATGTTCAGCGGGTACTGCCACTGGTCAAACAAGTGATGTCCGAGGCCGGTATCGAGCGAAGTGGTATTGATGCCGTGGCCTATACCCGCGGACCGGGCCTGATCGGTGCGCTGCTGGTAGGAACGGCTATCGCGCGTTCCGTGGGCTTTGTGCTGGGAGTGCCGGTGCTGGGTGTGCATCATATGGAAGGTCACCTGCTAGCTCCTCTATTAGAAGAAGAGCCTCCTGAATTTCCTTTCCTGGCGCTGCTGGTTTCCGGCGGACATACCCAACTGGTCGATGTGGCAGCACTGGGAAGCTATACCCTGCTGGGTGAGTCCATCGATGATGCTGCTGGTGAAGCCTTTGATAAAGCAGCGGCCATGCTGGGGCTGGATTATCCTGGTGGCCCCAATATTGCCCGACTGGCACAACAAGGGCGTGAAGGCATCTATAAATTCCCGCGGCCGATGACGGATCGTCCGGGTCTGGATTTCAGCTTCAGTGGCCTGAAAACCTTTACCCTCAACACCGTGGCCGCTGCTGATGCGGATGGTGGTATTACCGAGCAGGACAAGGCGGATATTGCCCGGGCATTTGAGGAAGCGGCTGTTGATACGCTGGCAATCAAATGTCGCCGTGCCCTGCGCCAGACCGGACGCAAGCGACTGGTTATTGCCGGTGGCGTCAGTGCCAACCAGCGATTGAGACAGAAGCTGGATGAGGTCGTAACAAAGGAAGGTGCTTCCTTATTCTATGCCCGCCCGGAATTCTGTACTGATAATGGTGCCATGATTGCCTTTGCTGGCTGTCGCCGCCTGCAGGCAGGACAGCGTGACGAAGAAGGGATGAACCCTATGCCGCGCTGGCCGCTGGAAGATCTGAAACCGGTTGAACTCTGATAAAAGGTGGAGAATTAAAAATGTCTGTTATTGAAAACTCATCTTCCAGAGTCACCGACCGGGTCACAATCGAGGGTCTGTATGTAGAAGCTATCATCGGCTTCTACCACTGGGAGCATGAAGAAGCTCAACCTCTGGTGCTGGATATCACCATGGGCACAAATTTTGATGCGGTGTTCGAGTCGGATGCACTGGAACATGCACTGGATTACCATGCGATCAGTCGACGGGTGAAAAAGTACTGTCAGGAATCCAAGGTGCATCTGCTGGAGTATCTGGCAGGCGGGATTCTCAAACTGCTGTTTACCCATTATCCGGTGACCGATGTTGAACTGAAAATTCGCAAACCGCATGCGCTGAGAGATGCAGTGCCTTCTGTAACCTGCTACCGTACCCGGAAACAAATGGGCATAGAGCAGATTTCCGATTCGTGAAGTATCGATATAGCCTCGGGCTGGGTAGCAATGCCAGCCCGAAACAAAATATGACCGCCATGATCAATGCCTTGCGGCAACGTTTTGGACGGATTTATCTCAGTCGTATCTGCTGGACCAGCCCGGTCGGCGATCTCCCCGCTTCAACTTCCTCTTCTCACTATTTGAATGCTGTCGTTCAGTTTGAATCTGAACTGAAACCGGCAGAACTCAAACGCTGGACCAAAGAAACTGAACGACAACTGGGACGTTTTCCCGGACGATCTGATATCACGGCTGATATTGATATGCTGCAGATCGAAGCGGAGGATGGTTTGCTCTATGCTGATGAGCTGGATTGTGATCCCTGGTTTGAGCCGCTGCTCAATGAACTGCAGTCGAACGTCGATGGACAAAAATTTGCGGCGGAAACAGAAAGCCTGTTGCTGGAAGATAATTGCAGCGTCGGGATTGAACCCGTCTGGTTGTGATGTGTAAATGATGCCGGACTCTTTAAATCCGGCATCATGATCTTATATGTTGGAAACTAGCTGCTGAATAGCTGCGATTCTGGCCTTGCGAATTTGCTCTCCCAGTTCCTTCCCTTTAAAGCCCTGAGAAATCAGCTCTTGTGCTGTAACCTGTTTGACTGCACCAACTGCATCCAATAATTGTTTGTTACGTAGCATGCTGCTTTCGTTATCACTGGCCAGATATTCAAAAACCTGGAGCAAGCTTTCAAACCGTTCCGGGCGACGGATTGCATCCGCTTTTTCCAGTAGTAGAAAGAATGACTCTGCATTGTCTGGACTCAATTCATCCAGCCCGGACCATGTATGCCAGTGTCCCGCAGTCAGTTCTGCCAGCTGCAGATATAACTGTGGTGACTTCAGCTGACGACAGCATTCGGTTACTTCTTTCTTACTGGCTTTACTGTTGTCCGCGTCAGGTGAGCAGAGCAGTGCAAAGCGGACTTCTCCAGAGCTGCCAGCCTGAGCGGCCTTGTCCAGTTTATTCAGTAATTCGGGTGCTTGCTGAATCCGGCGAGCAATAAAGGGCATCAGTTTTTCCAGAGCGCCGACTTGCTGCAATACGCGGAAGTAAACGGAAGGTGTGACTTCGCCCAATGCTCGCTCGGTTTCCTGCCAGACTCGCTCGGCAACCAGCCAGTCTACTTCACCGGACCGGGTCATGCGTTGCATCAGCTCCATTGTTTCATCGGCAACCGTAAAACCCAGATGGCTGAAGCGAGCTGTAAAACGAGCTACTCGCAATACTCTTAAAGGGTCTTCTTCAAATGCTGCCGAGACATGGCGTAACTTGCGATCTTTCAGGTCCTGCTGGCCGTTGAACGGATCAAAGAGAGTGCCGTCATCGCTTTGAGCGATAGCATTGATTGTCAGATCCCGGCGGCAGAGGTCATCCTCCAGAGAAACATCCGGTGCAGTATAAAAGGTAAAGCCGCCATAGCCATGACCGGACTTTCGTTCGGTCCGGGCCAGTGCATATTCTTCGCTGGTTTCGGGGTGGAGAAAAACCGGAAAGTCCTGGCCCACCGGTTTGAAGCCCTGTTTTCGCAGCTGATCCGGGGTAGCTCCGACCACAACCCAGTCCCGGTCTTTGACCGGAACACCCAGTAACTGGTCACGAACGGCACCGCCGACGAGATAAATTTCCATAGATGAACTGACTTAGATAGATGTCGGTTTAAAGCCGCATCATATCCTAAGTCTCCAGACATTTAATCCTGTGTCACCCGGTTAACCTCCTCTAGTGAGGTTACACCAGCTAAAGCCTTCAGAATGCCGGATTGGCGCAGGCTATTAAAGCCTTCTTTCTCTGCTTGGGCTGCGATCTCAAGTGAGTTGCCTTCAGACATAATGATCTGCTGCATACCTTGGGTGATGGAAACCACTTCATAGATACCCACCCGGCCCTTGAAGCCCTTGTTACATTCCCGGCAGCCCTGAGGAGCGTAAAGTTCGGCGCTCTGAGCCTGTTCCTCTGTGAAGCCTTCTTCGAGCAGGGTTTCCACCGGAATCTCGACTTTTTCCTTGCAGGCGTTACATAACCGGCGAGCCAGTCGCTGGGCAATAATCAATGAAATCGAGGTGGCAATATTGAATGCCGGTACCCCCATATTCATCAGTCGGGTCAGGGTTTCTGCGGCGGAGTTGGTGTGCAGGGTCGACATCACCATATGACCGGTCTGGGCCGCCTTGATAGCAATATTGGCGGTTTCCAGATCCCGAATCTCACCCACCATGATGATATCCGGATCCTGACGCAGGAAGGCACGCAGAGCCTGGGCAAAGTCCAGTCCCTGCTTGGGGTTAACGTTAACCTGGTTGATACCTTCCAGGTTAATTTCCACCGGGTCTTCCGCTGTGGATATATTGCGCTCGACGGTGTTGAGAATGTTCAGGCCGGTATAGAGCGAGACGGTTTTACCGGAGCCGGTCGGGCCGGTTACCAGAATCATGCCCTGGGGCTGGTGAAGAGCCTCAAGGTACATTTCCTTCTGGTGCTCTTCATAACCAAGGGCATCAATACCCATCTTGGCACTGGAAGGATCCAGAATACGCAGTACGATTTTCTCACCCCAGAGGGTTGGCAAAGTGTTCACACGAAAATCAATGGCTTTGCTTTTGGACAGCTTCAGTTTGATTCGACCATCCTGCGGTTTGCGGCGCTCGGAAATATCGAGCCCGGCCATAATTTTCAAGCGGGATGAAAGCTTTGGGGACAGACCGATGGGTGGTCGAGCAGCTTCCTCAAGTACACCATCGGTACGGAAACGGATCCGGTAACTGCGTTCGTAAGGCTCAAAGTGAAGGTCAGAAGCACCTTTCTTGATGGCGGACAGCAGCATCTTGTTGACGAAGCGTACTACCGGCGCATCATTAGCCTCATCAGAAGATGCCGATGCATCGGCTGCATCACTAGCATCGACGGTATCCAGATTATCCAGCTCATCGTTATCCAGTCCGGCCAGCGCCTGGTCAGCTCCGTCCAGCAGCAGGTCAATCAGGCGTGCCAGCTTGTTTTCTTCAACCAGGACAATATCGATCTGTAGTCCGGTGTTGAAGCGGATTTCATCAATACCGGACATGGCGGCCGGATCGGAAGCAGCTAGAAAAAGTTTGTTGCCACGCTGTAGCAGGGGAAGCAGGTGGTGCTTGCGAATAAGTTTCTCATCCACAATTTCGCGGGGCAGCTGATCCGGATCGAAAGAATCCAGATCCAGTAGTGGCATGCCGAATTCATCGGAACAAACTTCGGCCAGTTTACGGGCATCAATGGCCCCGTTTTCTACCAGCTGGGAGACGAAAGCGACCTTGTGCCGGGCAGCATCGGCCGCAATATCCTTGGCTGTATTCTCATCAATCAGCTTGTCGAGAACCAGGCGACGGGCCAAACCGGTCAGTTTGATTTCTGGCATATGAGCACCGCTGTTTTGTGTTATGGCCGGCACAATGGGCTCTGAAGCAATGGCTTCTGACAAAACAACGGTCAGCTTGATGAGTCAGCAGGACAGGAAATTGCGCCGATAAATCTACATTAAAAAAAACTGGGGAAGCTGTCGAGTGGAGAAGTCGGGCCCTGTGAGTAACAACTCGCTCCAGGGCCCTTTAAAAATCAGGAAAGCTTCAGCTTCATATCACCGATATGGATCAGGCCCATGCGACGCATCACCCCGGCAACCCCTAGACAAAGCAGGGCAGGCAGAACAATATGCATCAGGATAATGATGCCTGTTAGCCAAAGGGTATTTTCGGTAGAAGGCAGCATGGCGGCAAAGGTTTCCAGCTGTCCAACCAGGCCTGATGTGCCCATACCGGCGCCCAGTGGTGTGTTTTCCAATTTGAAGACCACCGTGGCGAACGGACCAAGGATTGCTGAAGTCAAAATTGGCGGAACCCAGATCAGAGGATTCCGGATAATATTGGGCATCTGGATCATCGAGGTGCCGATACCCTGGGCAACAACACCACCCCAGCCATTTTCCCTGAAACTCATCACCGCAAAGCCGACCATCTGGGTGGCACAACCTACTGTGGCTGCACCGGCTGCCAGCCCGTCGAGACTCAGCATAATGGCAATGGCCGCACTACTGATAGGGAGGGTCAGACAGACACCCATAATGACTGCCAACAAACTGCCCATAAGCAGTGGCTGCAAATGGGTAGAGTAGCTGATGAACTCTCCCAGACTGTCCATCAGTCCACCAATCCAGGGGCCGACCAATTGTGCTGTCAGTACTCCAGTCAGCAGTGTTGTTGCTGGTGTTACCAGAATATCAACCGGCGTTTCTCCGGCAATCAGCTTGCCGAATTCGGTACCAATAACGGCTGCTACAAAAGCACCAACCGGGCCGCCAGCTGCGGCACCGGCTGCACCGCAGACTGTTGAAGCAAATAAAACTAATGGTGGTGCTTTCAAGGCACTGGCGACGGCAACAGCAATGGCCGGTCCGGTCATGCTGCGAGCTATGGGCCAGAGTGTTTCACTCAGAAAGGCAATATCAAACTGTCGGCCCAGTGTTGCCAGTATCGAGCCGGTTAACAGACTGGCAAACAGGCCCAGTGCCATATAGCCCATGGCATCAATGAAATAGACCTTCAGTGACGGTGTAACGGATTTTCGGGTTAAGTATGCAGAGATAGCAGGAAAGGCTGCAGCCATAGGGTCTTCCTGTGCAAGCTGAAAGCAGTGTTGTATTGATAGGTTTATTGTTTGGGATCAACGGGCATGAACGGGATTAAAAAATCGGGGGAGTCGTTCTTATATTTGATCTTGGCGCATGTTAGCTGATGCCTGAGTCACAGGTAAAGCAGTGTTAATTGCGGTGAAGCGACGTGAATCCACTACATGGGTGCTTCAGTAGAGCGTGGTAGCTTTCGTGTCACTCTCTGTTGACGGCCTGAGTCGACAAGTGCACGTCCGGCCAGAAAGTTACGACCAATAACAACTGGCAGTAGTCGGTCATCCCTTTCGGCAAGGATGGTATCAATATCTGCAGTAAGTGGGCCTATTTTCACCCTAAGAGTGACAACAGGTTTTTTCTCCAGCATACCGGCACTCGTTAGCATGGAGGTGTAGCGCTTGACCGGGAGTTCGTAGGAAGTCGTACGACGCTGATGCCTGACGACAATGGTGAATCGAATGCGCTTGCCGCGGGAACCTTGTATTAACTGGTAATCTTCAACATCCAGCACCGAAAGTCCTGCCCCCGTATCCATTAAGGCGGGTAGCCTTATACCGAGATGTGGCAATGTGGCAGACTCCACCTTACCGACGATCACTGAATGATTTGAAGATGTTTGCATCTGATCGGATGATGTACAGCCTGTCAGTAGAGCAATGATGATAGTCGGCAGGTAACGGATACGGGGCACGGCAGTCTCTGGGTAATCACGAATTCAAGAGCATAACCGGTTATCACTGGAGACATAATTGTTGCTATACCCTCATACTTTGCGTGCAACAGGCAAGGTCAGGTGAGTTGGATACGAACTCAGGGGCCCAGCTTCCATACAGTAATAGGCAGTTTGAAATGATCAATCACCACATTCATTTCATTCCAGTAAACCTCATCTCCAGGCTTTTTTAGTACCAGTACGATACCGGCCTGCCGTCCCGTGCTACGAGCATAACCAAGGGATTGGCCAATAGCCTCGGGCCATTTGCGAGCGAACTCAACTTCGATGGCATGGGTGTCTGTCAGGCAGTCGATACGTCGATGGTCTTCCAGTAATACTTCTGACTTTCCGCCTTTTCCATCGCACCAGACGGATTGATACCACTGCTCCCGTGGTCCGGCTGACACCGACACGGCAATCAGGCTTGCCAGTAAAGGCAAGCTTGTTACAGGAGGGAAAAGGTTATCAGTTCTGAACCAGTGCATTGTCCATTTTCTGTGCGCCGCCTTGGTCATCAGCTTCCTGTTGATGACCAAGGCGGACTTGTCGGAGGATCAGGCGTGGCGGAAATAAACCGCGGAAGCTGAGTATTTCATAGGTGGCTGCGCTGAGATAACGGACTTCGTAATACAGGTTAATGGTTGGAGTGCCCCGGGTCGGAATCTCTTCCAGCTCGGCATCCCAGCCGATGTAATGATGATTTTGATAAGGGCCTGTGGTGTCATTCAGCAGCTGGTGCCAGTTAGGGGTCAGTTCTGCAGATTGCAGTAGATAGTGCTGATCATGCATTACCAGCAATCGTTCTTCACTGATGGTGTCCTGCTGATAAAACTCGTCTGCGAGGCGAGTGTAGTAGCGCTGTAGTTCAGAAAATGCAATCAGCAGCAGAAGTATCAGGCACAGTATTCCAGCAACAATAAACAGTGGGCCAGTCAGTGCGCGATAGTGCATGATCTTGTTTCTGTTTCAGGCATGAAAGGGGTTATCGGCAGCACTCTTTTCGACATGAACAGTATAACTTTGCCTTAAATAACTGCATGACAACACAGTTTCATTTGTTCTTTATCTATATTTGGCTACATCCATCCTGATCAGATCTCAGGTGTTAGTTGTGCATGTGCTGTTCGAAAATCTGATACTGGAAATGGCCATTATTATGGGCGGGGCTTCAGTATTGGGGGCATTGTTTGTCTGGTTAAAGCAACCCATTATTCTGGCTTATATAGCTCTGGGGCTGGTGGCAGGGCCTTTTGGTACAGGACTTATTGTTGATCCAGGGCATATTGAGGCCATTTCGCATATGGGCATTATTTTGTTGATGTTCTTGCTCGGACTGCATCTGCATCCCAAAAATTTGCTCAAACAACTGAAGCATACGGCTCTGGTAACACTGCTTGTCATCACTTTAACGGGTGCAGGAATTCTGGTGCTGTTATACGGAATGTTCAGGCTGCCGTTTATTGAAGCCCTGGTGGCGGGTATAGCGCTTTCCTTTTCCAGTACTGTTATCAGTCTCAAGCTGATTCCAACAACAACCCTTCACCATCGCCGCACCGGCGAAGTCCTGATCAGTATTCTGTTACTGGAAGATATTCTCGCGATCCTGACGATTCTGCTGCTTTACAGTAAGGAGCCAGGACTCTCTCTGGATATATGGCTGTTACCTTTTAAAACCCTGCTGTTCGCTGCAGTTGTCTGGCTCGCTGTTCGGTATGTTGTACTGCCGGTGATGGCAAAATTTGATGTGATTCCTGAGTATATCTTTCTGGTTTCGCTGGGTGGCTGTTTTTCTGCAGCAGCCGGAGCGGATATGCTTGGGCTTTCCCATGAAATTGGTGCTTTTATTGCCGGGGTTGCGGTTGCAACATCACCGATATCTCTGGTTATTGCGGAAGGGCTGAAGCCGTTAAGGGAGTTCTTTCTAATACTGTTTTTCTTTTCTATAGGGGCCCAGTTTGACCTTCTGGTAACTGCCCGGTTCTGGCCTGAAGTTTTGCTATGTGCATTGATTGTACTGATCCTCAAACCGTTACTTTTCCGTTTTTTACTACAAGGCATATCCGGGGAGCCAAAAGGGAATGCGGCTGAAATGGGTTTGCGACTGGGGCAAAGCAGTGAATTCGCCTTATTACTGGCTTATGGTGCGTTGTCTGCTGAAAAAATAGCGAATGAAACCGCTCTGTTAATTGAAAGTATTGCTATCGTGACTTTTATTATTTCAACGTACATTGTTGTCTGGCGGCTACCGACGCCAATATCGCCCAGTAGTGATTTGAGAAGTGACTAAATAGAGCAGTTGATGTGTCGTTTTTCGTAAAACAACAATGTTAATTAATTTCGTTTCTTTTATAGAGGATGAAAAAGTATTCAATATTGCGATTAATTATTTCTTTTTATAATTGATTTAGGCCTTCAAATACTCATTCGGAGTTAAAAGCATCGAATCAAAGGTGTTTTTAATTTCTGGCATATTCATTGCTCTTAATTAATGTCTAGCAAGGATATTAACTTCCACATGGATGAGGGAGGCTGTTATGTCAGGAATGACGCAGCAGAAGGGTTTTACCCTGATTGAATTGATGATCGTTGTAGCGATTATCGGCATCCTGGCAGCAGTAGCCGTTCCGGCTTATCAGGATTACACCAAGCGAAGCAAGATGGCCGAGGTTATCTCTTTTGGTGCTTCAGCTAAAACTGCAGTAACCGAATGTCTGATCTCAGCATCGTCAGTGGGTGATTGTGATACCAATGCCGAAGTCGGCTTGGGTGTGGCCGCAACACTGGCTTCTCAGTATGTTGAATCAGTCACCGTGGGTGGTGATGGCAAGATTCAGGTGGCTATTCGGGGTACCGGTGATACGGTGCTGGATGCAGCCAATGTGATCTTCACGCCGGAAGACAGTTCGGGTGGTGCAGATATTATCAACAGTCCGGTGATTAACTGGCGTTGTGGCACCGATACCGCAGGGATTTACAAGTATCTGCCCCAGAACTGCCGTCGAGCTGCGACCTTCACACCTTGATGGGTAACAGCAGGCATTAAAAAAGGCGCTTCAAGCGCCTTTTTTAATGTAAAGAAGAAAGTATTACTGAACAATAATTCTTCTTTCATTCCACTCAACAGTTCTTTCGCCAATACCTTTAACCTTCTGCAGGTCTTCGGCAGAGTCAAAATTACCGTTTTCTTCACGGTACTTCACGATAGCTTCAGCTTTCTTCATGCTGACGCCTTTCAAACCCTTATCCATTTCTTCAGCAGTCGCTGTATTGATATTGATCATGTCCTGGTCAATTCTTTCTTCAGGATCAATAGCAAAAGCGAGTGATGAACTCAGGATCAGGCCGGCAAAAATGCCAATCAGTTTACTTTTCATATAGAAACATCCTTGTTTCGGGTTAATTCAGGTCTTATCGGCAGGGCTGATTAAATAATCAGTAATGCTTAAAAAATATTACAGACCAGCAATAATAAACTGGCAAGTCAGATAAAAATAAAGCGGCCTTAATAGGCCGCTTTATTAATGAAGAATATTAAAAGCAAGTTTTTATCAATTATGGCCATAACCATTTGGATTATTGGATTGCCAGCGCCAGGCATCGCGAACCATATCGTCCAGCGTGCGTTCTGCCTGCCAGTTCAGCTCGGTACGGGCTTTTTCCGGGTTGGCATAACAGGCGGCAATATCGCCGGAGCGACGATCAACAATCTTGTAAGGCACTTGCTGCTCAGTTTCGCTGCGGAAAGCTTCAACCATCTCCAGCACGCTATAACCATTACCAACGCCCAGGTTCCAGGGATGTACGCCTTTATGGCCTTGCAGTCTCTCGATAGCCCGAACATGACCAATAGACAGATCTACAACGTGAATATAGTCACGCACACCGGTGCCATCCTTGGTTGGATAGTCACCACCAAAGACGCTCAGTTGTTGCAGTTTGCCGATAGCAACCTGAGTGATATAGGGCATCAGGTTATTCGGAATATCGTTAGGGTCTTCACCGATCATACCGGATTCATGGGCGCCAACCGGGTTGAAATAGCGCAGCAGGGCAATGCTCCACTCCTCATCAGAAGCAAACAGATCGCGCAAGATATCTTCAATAATCAGCTTCGAGCGGCCGTAAGGGTTGGTCGCTGACAGTGGGAAATCTTCGGTAATCGGCAAACTGGCCGGATCACCATATACGGTGGCAGAAGAGCTGAATACCAGACGCTTTACACCGGCATCCCGCATGGCCATGCAGAGATTAACAGTGCCATAAACATTATTGTCGTAGTATTCCAGCGGCATCTGGCAGGATTCACCGACAGCCTTCAGTCCGGCAAAATGAACTACCGAGTTGAAGTCATTATCTGCAAACAGCTTGTCCAGCAGGGCGCGATCGCGAATGTCGCCTTTAACAAAGGTCAGGGTCTTGCCGGTCAGCTCCTGAACCCGGCGCAGGGACTCTTCCGAGCTGTTGCTGAGATTGTCCAGTACGGTGACCTTATAACCTGCTTGCAGCAGCTCAAGGCAGGTGTGGCTGCCGATATAGCCGGCACCGCCGGTGACCAGAATGTCCATTAGTTAAAATTCCCTGTAAAGCGCATTGAAAGATCGATAGCCCGGCAATCTTTTGTCAGGGCTCCTATTGAAATATAGTCAACACCGGTTTCCGCGATGGGTCTGAGTGTTTTCGAGGTAATGCCCCCGGAAGCTTCCAGTTTGGCCCGGCCTTCATTGATGGCAACGGCACGGCTCAGGTCTTCAAGGCTGAAATTATCCAGCATGATGATATCGGCTTGAGCCTGAAAGGCCTGCTGCAGTTCTTCCAGGGATTCCACCTCAACTTCAACGGGCTTGCCGGGTGCAATTTCGTGTGCCGTTTGAATCGCTTCACTGATGCCGCCACAGGCTGAAATATGGTTTTCCTTGATCAGGAACGCATCGAACAGACCAATCCGGTGATTGTGACAGCCGCCAGTGCGCACGGCATATTTCTGCGCCAGTCGTAAGCCGGGAATGGTTTTGCGGGTATCCAGCAGTTTGACGCCCGTTCCTTCTACTTTGGCGGCATACTGGCGGCAAAGGGTGGCCGTACCTGACAGGCTCTGAAGAAAGTTAAGGGCAGCACGCTCACCGGTCAGCAGAGAACGGGCGGAGCCGGACAGTGTAAACAGCACGGTTTCTGCTTCCACATACTGGCCTTCCTCTACCTGCCATTCCACCTGAACAGCAGGGTCCAGCTGGCGAAAAACCTCATCCACCCATGGGCGGCCACAAACAACGGTGGCTTCGCGGCAAATAATACGGGCAGAGGCTGTGGTTTCAGCAGGAATCAGGCGCGCGGTAATATCGCCATCGCCAACGTCTTCCCGCAGAGCAGTGCTGACGTTTTGTGCAACAGCTTGCTGCAGGGCTGGATCGTCGGAAAACAGCATATTGGTCTTGTTAGGCATGGGTCTCAAACTGACGACGGCAACTGGAGCGATGATTCTAATAGTTCACGCTACAGCCGTGAAGGGGCTGCCGTGGTACCCATCGGTAATTTAAGCGTAAAACAGCTGCCCTGGCCTGACTGACTGCTGACAAACATTGAGCCTTTGTGGTTATTGGTGATGATAAAGTAAGACACAGAAAGCCCCAACCCGGTACCCATGCCAACATCCTTGGTGGTATAGAAGGGTTCAAAGATCCGCTTTTTGATATCTTCGCTCATACCGGCACCATTATCCTCAACGGAAATCATCACCCGCTCGCCAATTTTGCGAGTCGTAATGGTGATCAGCCCCTGATAGGCAATATCTGTTTCTGTGCCGGATCTTTGCTGAATGGCCTGGGCGGCATTTTTTAACAGGTTAAGCAGCACCTGCTGAATTTCGGCCTGGATGCAGTAGATGGGAGGCAGAGTAGTATCAAGATCACACGTAATTTTTAGCTGGTGGAAGTCCAGCTCGGGACGCAGCTCAAAATCTGTGCTGGCAATCTCAATCGTGCGCTCTACCAGTTCTGTCAGATTGCAGGGCTGCAAGCGTCGGTCACTGCTGCGGCTGAACTGCAGCATATTGGAGACAATGCTGGAGGCGCGTATACCGGCATCCTGAATATTACCAATGAAGCGAGTGATACCTCGCTGCTGCAGGTATTGATTTACAGTTTGCAGGTCCAGCTCGAGAGCATCAGCAACCTCGCGGTTGGCTTCGAGATCAAGAGACAGTCGACGTTGAACGGTTTGAATACCCTGAATAATGGCACCCAGAGGATTATTGATTTCATGGGCCATACCTGCAGCCAGACCACCAACCGACATCATCTTTTCTGACTGCACCATAATCTCTTCCATCTTCAGCCGTCGGGTCACATCGTCAATACGAATAACAACATCATCACCGGCCGGGCCGCTCATGGGATAAATGGTAATGTCGAGATAAGTGGCGTTACCCTGAAGTGTTGCCGCAACTTTCTGTTCCTGATGAATGGCATGATCGGAAAAGGCTTCGGCAATTGCCGGCATACAGGGCTCGATAAAGGTCAGCATATCCTGCAGCGGTTTTTGCAGCGCCTGATGACGGGGCGTATTGGTCATTGCTGCCGCTTCGCGATTCCAACGGGTGATGTTGTAGTCCTTATCGACAGCAACAATAGCTGATGGCATGGAATCGATAATGGCATTCAGATAGGCCTTGATAGAGGTTAATTGCCGGTCACGTGCCTGGATATGATCCAGCATATGGTTAAAAGAGCGGCAGAGATCACCCAGCTCATCTTCACTGGATATTTTGGCACGCTGGGCATAACAGCCTTCTTTTGGAATTCGGCGGGCGGTCTTGATCAGATGTTGAACCGGGCGAGTAATATTACGCCGGGTTAATTGCATCGAAAGCAACACCAAGCCGATAAAGCAACCAAACAGCAGCAGGGTTGCCAGAATCATCCGTTGATAGAATACCGGTGGCAGTGTTGAAACTGCACTGATGTAAAGGTGCCACGGCTGAGTACCTGACAACATGTTTACCGGTTCCAATAAGGCGTCATTTAATGGTTGTTGCTGTCTGGCATGGGTTAAACGATCTGGCACAGCATCTTCAGATGAGTGACTGAAACCGGCATAAAGTGAGCCATCTGGCCGATATAAACCGATAACAGCAACCAGCGGATAACGGGTTGCTGCTCGCAGTGTTTCCTTCGCTGAATCCGGGTTCTCCATCAGCGCACGTGTTACGGCGGGTGTCGTTAACAGGTTATGAATGGCCTGCAGGTTGGAAGGCAGGTATACATCTCTGGAGAGTGCTGTTGCAGCAGTAACAAGTAATGTACCGGCAAACAGTGCCAGCAGTAAAACGACACTGGTAAGAATAAACCCCAGTTTTCGGCTGACAGACAGCCGTGACCAGAAACGCTGTAACTGCACCATTGCTATCTTTTGATTCTCTGTAGACGGTTGTTCTTTGAAAACGACTGTTCTTTAAAAACTATCGTTCCAGCCTACAGTGAATAAACAAGGCAAACAATTGTGGCAGTAAGTCCGGTAAGCTTTAGTAAGCTTCGTTCAGGGTTCTCATTAAGGCCTTGTGTGCAGAAACATCCAGACCATATTTTGTGGCCTCTTTAATAAGTACACCATTAATCCAGGCCAGTTCGGTTGGTCGGTTATTGGTGGCATCCTGGTAACTGGATGAATAGTTATTGCCCGTTGCTGCTGCAACCTGAGTGACCAGCGATAGCAAGGGCTGTTCAGGCAAATACCCTGCTGCTTGTAATACCTGTGCGGTTTCCCTGCAGAGTGCTTGCAGGTGCTGCTCCCGCTCACCTCCATCTAACAATTCACCGTTGCGACAGCGATATAGAACAGTCAGACCGTTGACGCAGCTGTTTATCGCCAACTTGAGCCAGAGTTTGTGTTCTATGTTATCAACCGGCTCAAGGCTCAAAGCCGGCGCTTGTAGTGAACGGTAAAATTCATCATTGATGGCTTCTGCTGCAGCTGTCATCGGGCCTATAAATGTTTGGCCATAGCCGGCATGTTGAACATTCAAAGGAGACTTAAGCCAGGCACCATCGGTAATACTGGCAGCCCAGATCGGATTTTCAGGAAATGCTTGTGCTACCTGATGTTGGGTGCCCATACCGTTTTGGAGTAGCAGAATTCGGGTAGTGTTTTTGATCCATGGCTTGAGCGTATCAAGCACAGATTCAACACCACCGGCTTTGGTGGCAATTATCAGGTTATTGATAACTTGTTCGGGGCTATCAATAACCTTCACTTCAATAGTGTTATGACTCGGGACTTGATCTGGTGATGTGTAGGATACAAGGTTCGACTTAGAATACTGGTTCAAACGTTCAGATTGTACCAGAAGCGTGCAACTGTGACCTTTTTCTCTAAGCCGGGCTGCCCAAAGGCAGCCCATGGCTCCGGCTCCGGCAACATGCCATATTTTTTGTTGCTCAGAACTAATACTTTTATTATCAGAAAATACCATTCAAAATTCTGTCATATGTGATTAGACCTCAAAAATTATATTGAAGTAATAACCGGCTTCAATTCTTTTCTGAAAGCTTACTGCGCCACTACAGCTCCACGGCGAATAGCACATTCAGCTTTTGCTGTTTCTGGGGGGAATTTATCGGGATTACAACTTAAGCCATGTTCCTGGCTGGCTTTTGTACACATGATACGTGCTAACTTGTCGTGTCCTTCTCCACTGAGATGGACAGTGTCTGCAAACAGGGCAACCTTACCTGGGTCTACCTCGTCTGATTCTCCGGCCTGCATAATCCAATAATCAGCATAAGCTTTATTTTCCAGTAGTCGCACCATTACCCAGTTGTTTTGAGCTTTTGCTTCATCCAATTTTCCTGCCCTGATGCGGTCTAGCTCTGCCTGTTCCTGAGCTGTTGCGCCAGGATTATCCTTGGTTTGCTTGTCTACCCCTGGGATAGCGACTTTTAATAGGGGGTGTAAAGGATCGAATTCAGCAGAACGGCGCAGTTCATCAAATATTTGCTGGGCATCGATAGTGACCAGGCAAGGCTTGCTCTCGTCCAGACCATTGCACTCATACTTGTGTTCGGCTCGGAGCAAGTTGAGTCGTATCGTCAGGCTGGTATTAAATATCTGGATCTTATCCTTGATTGACAGACCTTCATCTTGCATTGCAGGTGATTGATAGCGTGGAGTGACAGAGATATCGGGGAGCAGAACTACAACAATCGTCTGAGCTCCAGCTATCATAAGATCTTCCACCTCATAAGATAGTTCTCTAGCGACTTGGTCAGGATCATTCCAGTTATTCAGGAAATCATTTGCGCCATGGAAGACGATATATAAATTTTCGCTACTCAGGTAATGCTCACCTTCTTTTGGTGTACGCTTGTGTAAATCCGTGAATCGAAGTCGTTCCTCACTAAGGTAGCAGTTCACGATTTGTTCCAGACAAGGTGGAACAAGACTTCCCTGAAACATCATTGTTACCAGCTCAGTCGGACCGTCAGCTGTTGCCAGCAGGTCATCGATCTGATCTATTTTATTTGAAGTACTAAGAACCCAGCTGCCAGCCATTGACATGTTCCGGAGTTTTACCGGAGTGGCTGGGTCTCCAGGTATTGCCATCATTCTAACTAGAGCCTGGGGCCACATAAGGTCATACTCACGACCTGCTGTCCACTTTCCTCGTTCATAGAAGGAGCTGGGAATGTCTGGAATCATACCCGCAAATTTTTCAGAAATACTGAGGACAACTTCCTCGGTGACTTCCAAAGTTGCTTGTGCAAAATTTGCATTTGCAAGACCTCGAATCACTTTAATTTTATGGTTAAGTGATAAAAGCTCTCTTCTGTGTTCATCGTCATCGCTTTCAGCGGCGTGTTCTGCAAGCTTTTTACTCAGTGTTTCTAACGGGCCAAGTATCAAATCGTTACCAAAGTCATGGACATGTTCAAAGGCATCTAGGGCAGCGATTAGCACTTTTGTTAAAAATTGAACCCCACCTTCTTGAATCAGACTTTTTAGTTTTAATAGAAAGTGTGTTTCTTCGGCTCTTTCAGCAGCCATTTCCCGATGATAGCGTTGGAGCCCGGCTTTTAAATTATCGACAGTCATTCTGGCACTGAGTAATTGTCCTAGGTCCAGTGGCCGTTGCTTGACTCCTTTTACATCGACTTCATCTCCCCGGAGTGTCCGTAATAAATTGTACGTGGAGAGTGCTGTATCACTGTCATGGAAATCATCACCATTACTGTCACTCAGACTATCACTGAAAACAACAACCTCCTTTATGACTCGCTCGGCCGACACCGAGAGAGGAAAAAGACAAATACACAATAGCAGGCATATGGTTTTGAGACGTTTCATCATGGTAATCCTGTCAGGGCAGGTGGCACGGATCATGACGGAAAAGCCTAGATGAATAATTTCCCGGCAACAGAACCTTTCATTCCTTGCAGCGGGTTATCTGTTCTAATGTGAAATATCGTCAATGTGCCGTAGTGCAGTGATTTCGCCTTCTATACTTGAAAGTATTACTAACCAGAGACAGGTATCCGGCGATGGGCGCACATGTATATAAAAAAATAGAACTGGTAGGAAGCTCGACTACAGGCACCGACGATGCGATTCGTAATGCCATCGCCAAAGCCGGTGAGTCGGTTAAAAACATGGACTGGTATGAAGTTGTTGAGAATCGCGGGCATATTGCGGATGGGAAAATAGCGCACTATCAGGTTACACTGAAGGTTGGCTTCAGGATTGAAAGCTGAAGTGAAAGGAACAACACAGGAAAGACAATGCCATCATTTGATATTGTGTCCGAAGTGGACATGCACGAACTGGATAATGCTGTTGATCAGGCTAACCGCGAACTGACAACCCGCTATGACTTCCGGGGTGTAGAGGCGTCCTTCGAAAAGAAGGAAACCCAGATCATGATGACTGCCGATCAGGAATTCCAGCTGACCCAGATGCTGGATATGCTTTGCCAGAAAATGGTCAAGCGCGGTATTGATATCAAGTGTATGGATACCAAGGATCATTACGCTTCCGGCAAGCAGGTAAAGCAGGAAGTGCAGGTGCGTCAGGGGCTGGACAAGGATCTGGCTAAGAAAATCACCAAACAGGTGAAGGAAAGCAAGATCAAGGTTCAGGCCCAGATCCAGGGCGAACAGGTGCGTATTACCGGCAAGAAGCGTGATGACCTGCAGCAGGTTATTGCCCTGCTGAAGGAAGCTGATCTGGATATGCCACTGCAGTTCAACAACTTCCGCGACTGATTCTGCTATCAGGTCTAATCTGATCCGGCGTTAAAAAAGAGGCGTAATTTACGCCTCTTTTTTATTGAGTGCCTTATCGAAAACAGGTTCTTTAACCTCTGTATAACGCATGGATAACAGGATCAGGAATATGACCGGTATACCAATCAGGGCACAGCCGGTAAAGAAGGTTTCATAGCCCCAGGCGTCAACGGTGACACCGGAGAAGCCGGCAATAAACTTGGGAAACAGCAACATCACCGAGCTGAAAAGTGCATACTGGGTTGCTGAATACTGAACACTGGTCAGCCCGGACAAATATGCGACAAAGGCTGCAGTGGCAACACCTGCACTCAGGTTGTCTGCGATAATAACCGCAATCAGCCCCGGCAGGTTATGACCGGTTACCGCCAGCCATGAGAACAACAAGTTGGTGGCGGCAGTCAGAATGGCACCAGCAAGAAGAATCCGCATTACCCCGAAACGCATAATCAGCGTGCCGCTCATGGTGGCTCCCAGCAGCGTGACAATTACCCCGAAAACCTTGGTAACAAAGGCAATTTCTTCCTTGGTGTAACCCATATCCACATAGAACGGGTTGGCCATAATGCCCTGAACAATATCGGAGATTCGATAGGTGCTGATCAGCAACAGAATTAACAGTGCCTGCCAGCGATAGCGTACGACAAAGTCAATGAACGGGCAGAACACAGCGCCATAAAACCAGTTGGCTATTCGGCATAAGGGACGGGGCAACCAGGCATGTTCATCAAGCCATTGCATCGACTTTTGTTCCAGCTCTGAATTGCGGGCCGGTACTTCGGGCTCACGAATACAAAGGGTGGTTATCATGCCTACAGCGACCAGTCCGGCCATTACCAGATAAGCCTGACGCCAGGCCATGATTTCATAGCCTTCGCCTACCGCAAACCAGGCAGCAAGTGCCAGCGTGCCGGCTCCGGATACAATCATGGCGATGCGGTATCCGATCATATAAGTAGCAGCTAGCACAGCTTGTAGGCGTTCATCAGCGATTTCGATACGGTAAGCGTCGATCACAATATCCTGCGTTGCTGAACTGAATGCCACCAGAACCGCAAACAGCGCCATATGCCAGAGATCCTGCTCGGGATTACTGAAAGCCATTCCGGCAAGAGACAATGCAATCGCAAACTGCGCCAGTAATAACCATGCACGCCGTCGCCCAAGTAAGCGGCTAAGGATAGGTAATGGCAATCTGTCGATCAGTGGTGCCCAGACCCATTTGAAACCAAATGCCAGACCAACCCAGCTGAAAAAGCCGATGGTACTGCGGCTGATATCTGCTTCACGAAGCCAGAAGGAAAGGCTGGCAAAAACCAGCATAAAGGGTAGGCCAGCGGAGAAACCCAAAAAGAACAGACTGATGGCTTTGGGCTGGGTATAGGCTTTCAGTGCTTCACGCCAGCTGGTCTTTTCATTGGGGGCAGGTTGAAGAGGATCCTGAGACTGAGTGCTATCTTTTGGTGTTGTATCCATACCGGATCCTGCTCCGACAATTTATAAATTCAGATATCCCCTGACCAGCGCCACTGGCTCAGGCTGATTCTGTCATCATTAAACTCAATGCCTTCTGTTTCAAGTTTTTCTTTTTGCCGGGCAAAGCGCGGGCTGTCGACCGGAAAGGAAATTCTGCCCTGGCTGTTGATAACACGATGCCATGGCAGTCCACTGCCTTTGGGGAGCTGGCTCAGAATCTGGCCAACAGCTCGCGCCTGTCCCGGTAATCCAGCGAGTTTGGCAATCTGGCCGTATGTAGCAACCTGTCCACAGGGAATCTGGCTGACTACCAGCCAGATTCGCTCACGCATGTTATCAATTCGCAAATGCAAACCTCATTAAAAGCACGTCATCTGCCTCGGGTTTTGAAGTGTTGTTTTTTCGGGGCAGGGTATAAAGAAAAGTACAGTGTAAAAGGTTTTGGGAAAAGGTCGCTATGCGTAGAGTTGCGAAAGCTGCTTTTTATGTTGGTTGCTGGTGTCACAGCTACGGCCGGTGCTGATACCGTCTGGCTAAGGGATGGCAGTGTCATGTCCGGTACTGTTATCAGCCTTGAAGATCGAGTGCTGCAACTGGATACGGAGTATGCCGGCCGGGTCAAACTGAAGTGGGGGCATGTGAAGGCATTGTCCACAACACATCCGTTATGGCTGCGAATGCAGGACAGTCGGCGGGAGTGCAAGGTCACGCTATTGAGTGATGGCTCTGACCTGTGGCTTATGACTGGCAGGGATGAACTGAAACCGCTGGATCGCAGGCAAATTGCATGGCTGGGGGATGCGCCGGTATTGGGTCCGGATAGCTGGGCGTTCAATGGTTTTGCCCGGCTTTATCTGGACCTTGATCGTGGAACAGACAGCTCTGATACCCTGAATACCAAGGGTCATATTGAACTGAACAGGAAGCCGTACCGCAATACCGTGTCCTGGAGTAGCAAGCGGCGGGAAAAGAACAATGCCATTCAAGATGACAAATGGCTGCTCAAGTATGACTACAACTATCTGGTATCAGACAGTTGGTACGGGATTGGAAATACTTCGATAGAACATAACTCGGATAAGGATCTGAAAAGGCGTACAACAATCGGTGGAGGTTTTGGCCGCCAGTTTATTCATGTACCTGATTATTCGTTGCGGTTGGAATTGGGACTGTCCCAGCTGTGGGAAGTTTTTGAGTTCAAGAATAAAGAGAATCGCAATTCATCTCAGGCGTTTCACTGGGCACTTAAATCATGGAAGCCACTGTTTGAAGAATTTGAGTTCAGTCATGACCAGGACTTCTTTAAACGGTTCGGTGGCAATAAAGGCTGGCTGTTGCAAACAGAGACCGGCCTGAAATGGCGTTTTTCAAACCACTTCAGTTTTAATGTAACGGTTGATTATGACTATGATACTGCCCCGCCTTCAGGCAATTCCAATGAAGAGAAAAGCCTGAATTTTGGAGTAGGGTATGAGTGGTAAGAGTGGTAAGAGTGGTAAGAGTGGTGAGTTAGTCAGTTTTTACTTCAAGCTGATGTAATGCACTCAACAACTCGCTGATGCGGCTGATTATGGCATCAGGCTGTCGGTTACCCAGCCATGGCTGGTTTTCAGGGTTATACCAAATGGTCCTTAAGCCGATTTTTTGTGCGGCCGTTACATCATTAACCGGACAGTCACCGATATGCACCGTCTCTTTAATATCAACGCCGGCATGCTGTAAGGCCAGTTTGTAGATATCTGGATCCGGCTTTTTGACACCCAGGTCTTCAGCATTGAAAGCATGACTGAACAGGCAGCTGATTGATAGCTGGCGTAAATCGATATTACCGTTAGTAATCGCAATCAGCTGATATTTTTCTGCCAGCTGGTCGAGTGTTTCTTCTACGCCTTCAAAGTAAGTTACTGCATGTCGTTTATTCAGGAATGAATTAAAGGCGCCTTCTGCCAGAGTGACAGACTCTTCCCGAGAATAACCTGACTCTTCCAATGCAAGTCGAAGAGACTCACGTCGCAGTTCACTGATCTGGCTGGCAAGATCCGGACGACTTTGCAGCAGCTGAAATTTGTGGGCAGTCAGCTTTTCCAGATCAAACCGGGCTGTGAGCTTTGGTGCATTACTTTGCAGCCATAGCATCATGCTGTCTTCAGCATTTTGAATAACTGGCTTGTTGTCCCACAGGGTATCGTCAAGATCAAAGGATAGCGCGCGAATCGTGGTCATGAGTAATGTCTGTCAGCTGTCTTTTTTAGCACGGGGATGTGCCTTGTCATAAACGTCGGCCAGGTGCTGGAAGTCCAGGTGGGTGTATATCTGGGTTGTGGAGATATCACTGTGTCCCAGCAACTCCTGCACTGCGCGTAAATCGCCGCTGGATTCCAGCAGATGGCTGGCAAAGGAGTGACGCAGCATATGTGGGTGCAGGGAAACGGTACTGCCCTTGATAATGGCAATCTGCTTCATGCGGTTCTGAACCTGGCGCGGGCTGATTCGGTTGCCGCGCTGACTGACAAATACCGCGGTTTCTTCTGCTTTTGCCCAGAGCATTCTGATTTTCAGCCATCGCTGCAATGCATCGCGGGCTTTGGAACCTACAGGTAATAGTCGCTGCTTTCGCCCCTTACCGGTGACAATGACCTCGGAAAAGTCCTCGGCAAAATCTTTCAGGTTAAGGCTGACCAATTCGGATAATCGCAGGCCGCAGGAATAGGTCAGCTCCAGCATGGTCAGATCCCGAATCTCGATGTCTGAATCAGCGCCACTGTCCAACAACTGGCTGGCCTGATCAGTATCCATTACTCGGGGAAGCTTGCGTGCTGCTTTAGGTAACTGAATATCGGCGGCAGGATTTACAGCAGCTGGCAAGTCCCTGTTCAGCCAGTCAAACAGTTGACGAATTGCTGAAAGGTGACGTTTGAGACTTCGGGGCTGCAACCCTTCAGCATGAAGTGAAGCAAACCAGTCTTTCAGTTGCCGGGATGTCAGCTGATTCCAGTGATAAACGGGTGGTTCGCTTTGCTGCAGATATCCTGCAAGGCGAGCAATATCGTGGCGGTATGCCTTGACCGTATTGGGTGAAAGATTGCGCCCGGACTGCAGGTACTGCAGAAAGTGTTCACTCTCGAGCGTCAGGTTATTGCCAGTTTGTACCGGTCGGTCTGTCATTCAACTGAGGGCTTTAACTGCTTGTCGAGTAATACGCCCACCGCTTCGGCAATATAATCCAGAAACAGTGTACCAAACCCGTCCTGGAACCGATCCGGATTGCGACTGCCCAGTGCAATCAATCCCTTTATTCGACTGCTTTCCAGCGGTGCAATTGCAGCAGAGCCAAGCGTACTCTGGTCGCCAAACAGAACCGCCCGCTCAGCGTTCGACAGCTTGCCACAGATGGCGCTGCCTGCTTCCAGCATGGGTGCCAGTGTTTCCCGCTCAGCATCACTCAGTACCGGAAGGCCACAGTCCAGGCCTTCTTCTAATAACAGCAATCGACACTGATCCAGCTCGAAATCGCGCAGCAAACATTCGACCAGTGCATCCTGCAACTGCATCAAATCTTCTGCGGCCAGTAGCGCCAGCATCAGCCGGCGGGTTTTACCAAACAAACGGTCATTGTCCCGGGCAATCCGCATCAGGCGATCAAGCTTGCTGTCAGATTCCCGGATCTTTTCCCGTTGCAGCGTCATTTGACGCTCGACCAGAGAAATGGCCGAGCCGCGTTTATGAGGGATTCGAAGCCTGAGCAACAACTCGTCACGACCGGCAAAAAAGTCCGGATGGCGGCGGAGATATGCTTCAACGGCGTCAGCGGTGAGTAGTTCCGTGGTTTGCTGTATACCTGTCACAGTCTGATCTGCCCTTCAAATACACGGGTTGCACTGCCGGTCATCATTACCGGATGGCCTTCACCGGCCCAGCGGATTTTCAACGATCCACCGGGGAGATGCACCAGCACCTCTTCTTCGAGCCAGCCCCGTAAACGACCCGCGACAACAGCACCACAGGCACCGGAACCACAGGCGAGGGTTTCTCCAACACCCCGCTCATAAACCCGAAGGTTGATCTCTGCAGGATTCAGTACCTGCATGAAGCCTATGTTACAGCGGTTCGGAAAAACCGCATGACGTTCCAGCAATGGCCCCAGGGTTTCCACCTCGGCCTGCAGAGTATCTTCTACCCTGAGTACACCGTGTGGATTGCCCATGGAAACAGCCATCAACTGCTGATCTGTTCCCTTGCCGTCTACAACGCACTCTACGTTGTAGAAGGACTGACGTTTGTCAGCCAGCATTGGAATAGTCTCAGGTTCCAGTCTCGGCACGCCCATGTCAACTGTTACGTCGCCATCTTCCTCAATCTGCAGCTCGATAATCCCGGCTTTGGTCTCTACCTTGATCCGGTCCCGGAAGATCAGCTTCTTGTCTTTGACGAAGCGGGCGAAGCAGCGGGCGCCGTTGCCGCACTGCTCGACTTCTGTACCGTCGGCATTAAATATACGGTAGCAAAAATCCACATCCGGATCCGAAGGTGGCTCAACCATTAACAGCTGGTCAAAGCCAATACCGGTATGACGATCAGCCAGCCGCCGGATTTTTTCCGGCGGCAGCTGAATATATTGGGTAACCATGTCGACGACCATGAAGTCGTTACCCAGACCATGCATTTTGGTAAAGCGAACAAGCATTCCCTGACCTCAGTCCAGTACCGGCAGTGGTGTTTCAAGCGCCAGCTGGTCTTCCAGTGTTTCCCGACGGCGGGCAACATGCACACTGGATCCGTCGACCAGAATTTCTGCCGGCCGGTTGCGAGTGTTGAAGTTTGAGCTCATCACAAAACCGTAGGCTCCGGCGGTCTTCACTGCCAGTAGATCACCGGTTTTCAGGTTCAGTTCACGTCCCTTGCCGAGAAAGTCTGATGTTTCACAAACCGGTCCCACAATATCATAGCGGGCCTGGATGCCGTCATTGTGCGGCTTTACTAGCACAATATCGTGCCAGGAGCCGTAGAGTGCCGGGCGGATCAGGTCATTCATCGCGGCATCAACAATGGCAAAGTGGTGCTCTTCATTGTCCTTGAGGAAATCTACCCGGGTCAGCAGGATGCCGGCATTGGCCACGATGGAACGGCCCGGTTCGAACACCAGCTCCATATCACGACCTTCCATACGCTGGCGGATAACAGAAACATATTCATCAACTGTTGGCGGAACCTCATCTTTATAGGTCACCCCGAGGCCTCCACCCAGATCCAGGTGCTGGATATGAATGCCTTCCGCTGCCAGTTTGTCTACCAGACCCAGCAGACGCTCCAGTGCATCAACAAAAGGTGAGATTTCGGTCAGCTGGGAACCGATATGGCAATCAATACCGGTCACTTCAATATGGGACAGTCGAGCAGCGTCCTGATAGACCGGCAGTGCCTTGTTGATATCAATACCGAACTTGTTGTCTTTCAGGCCGGTGGAGATATAAGGATGGGTCTTGGCATCCACGTCCGGGTTGACCCGAACTGAAATGCGGGCCTTGATATTACAGGCTTCAGCAACATGCTGGATGCGGTGCAACTCGTTTTCAGACTCAACGTTGAAGCAGTAAATGCCAACCTGCAGTGCCCGTTCGATCTCGGCTTCGGTTTTGCCCACACCGGAGAAAACTACACGGGACGGGTCACCACCGGCTCTCAATACCCGCTCCAGCTCGCCACCGGATACGATATCGAAGCCTGCACCCAGTCGGGCCAGTACATTCAGCACGGCCAGATTGTCGTTGGCTTTGACGGCATAGCAGACTTTATGCGGGGTTCCCTTCAGTGCCTGCTCCCAGGCTTTATAATTCTGTTCCAGCTGAGCCCGGGAGTAGATGTACAGTGGTGTGCCATGAGTTTCGGCGAGCTGCTGTACGGCAACGGCTTCAGCAAAAAATTCTCCGCTCTGGTATGAAAACGACCCCATGATAATCCCGCATGCAATATTTAATGTTATAGGTTGAGAATGAAGGCGCGAAACAGAACAGCCGGGCTGCTCTATAACACTGTCAGGCCGTGCACTGCATCAGGGCAGTACAGGCTGGGTTTGTTCGGTGAAGGATGCTTTTTTCTGGTCAGGCAGATACAGCGGACCTTTCTGGCCGCAGCCAGCGAGCATCATTGTGGCCACCAACAGGGCGGCGCAGGCAGTTACCTTGCGCATTGTAAGATTTTCCTTGTTTTCGAAACCCGGATTGCAGACAGTATACCCGCCTTAAGCCGGGTTGCGAACAAGCCCGGGCGGAGAGGCTGTTGTTTATTTCTGGATAGGGCTGTTGCAAAAATGATGAACGAAAGTCAGTTCAATCAACAACTGGATGACCTGATGCTGGCAATTGAGGATGCCATCGAAGATGCCGAGCTGGATATTGATACTGAAAATGCCGCCGGCATTTTGACACTGACGTTTGAGAACGACAGTAAAGTGATTCTGAGTCGTCAAACGCCGGTGACTCAGCTGTGGCTGGCAGCCCGTAGCGGCGGCTTCCATTTTGATTATGACGATGCGTCAGAGAGCTGGGTTTGCGACAGTTCCGGTGATGAATTCCTTGAGGTACTCAATCGCTGTTGCAGTGAGCAGGCGGAAGAAGAGATCGAATTGGTACTCGACTAGGAAGCGTTCTCAATCAAACATATGACCAGCCGCTCATGGTTTACGTCAGGCAAGGCGCGAACTGTGCGGTGTGGTTATTCCACATGAACAGTGAGCAACGCGGTTCTGGCGTAAACCATGAGTGGCCCTTCGGGTTCATCACGCAGGCTCTCATGCCGCGTTGAACGTCTCGAACATGGAACCACCATGCCCTTCACCGTTCGCCTTGCCTGAGAGCCTGCGTGATGAACTGGTCATATGTTTGATTGAGAACGCTCCCTAGCTTTTGGTAAATAAGTACGACTTGAATCCACGGCCGCTGTAACGCCGTATAAAACATCAGGTTGTAGTTTTATTGATTTTGAGTATTGATCGAGTGTGTTGACTTTAAAAGTCACAAGGAACTGTCATGGACGTTATTTGCCGGCAACCGGCTCGAAGTGAGGCCTGGTATCAGACACCTGCGGGTGATCCGCGAGGCTATATTCAGCCGCACATGCTGCGTGAACTGTGGTTTATGACCGGGACGGCATGCAACTTGTCCTGTCCGTTTTGTCTTGAGGGCTCAAAGCCGGCTGATGACCGTCTGGGATTGGTTAAACTGCAGGATGTTGAACCGTTTATTCATGAGGCGGTGGATCTGGGGGTTGAGCAATTTTCGTTCACTGGTGGCGAGCCTTTTGTTGCCAAGGATATGGTCAAAATCCTGCAGCTGGCATCTGATCATCGTCCCTGCCTCGTGCTGACCAATGGTACCGAACCGGTTCTGAAGCGTTTGAAGCAGATTGAAACCCTGCAAAACAGTAAGCATCCGATATCATTCCGTATCAGTATCGACTGGCCTGATCAGGAAAAACATGATGCTGGAAGGGGAGAAGGAAGTTTTGATCAGGCGCTGCAGGGCATCAGCGCACTGCATAAACTGGGCTTCCCTGTTTCTGTTGCCCGGCAGATGGCAGCGGATGAAGATACGCCTGCTGTAGAAGCCGAGTATCGTGAACTGTTCCGGCGATATCATATCCCGACCGACATGCGACTGGTGGCCTTTCCTGACTTCCATCCGCCGGGTAGTCACATCACCACACCTCATATCAGTGAAGACTGTATGACCAGTTATCACACCGCCGAAAGTCGTGGTCACTTTATGTGCGCTTTCAGCAAAATGGTGGTGAAGAGTGAAGGCAAAATGCGGGTCTATGCCTGCACGCTGGTGGATGATGATCCTGAGTATGATCTGGGCGGAACCCTGCGGGAAAGTATGGAAGCCCGGGTCAGTATGAAACATCATCGCTGTTTCAGCTGTTTTTCTCTCGGTTCTTCATGCAGTGAAATTGGTTGATTTTTTTCACGTGGGCGATAGGCGGGATTGTTTCTGGTTGAGAGGAAAAGGAATTTTCAGTCGGTCGTATATCTTGAGGGTAACGACTCCCAGTATTCCGCAACCAAGCAGTAGGTAGCCTGCTGCCCATGAGTAGCCAAGCAGGCTTGGTAAAAGTGTTGCCAATACGGGTGTAAAGCCCCCGATAGCAAAGCCAAGGTTATAGCTGACAGCAATACCCGAGTAACGAACTGCAGTCGGGAATAGTGTTGTTGTCAGCGTAATCAGGGTGGCTGCATTCAGGGCAACCTGCAGGCTGCTGATAATCAGAATTGTTGCTGTCAGCTGAGGTTGCTCGAACAGCAGCCAGACCAGTGGCAAGCCGAGAAGCAGCTCACTGCTTACAGTCACTTTCAGTACTTTGCGAATATCTATTTTGTCCAGCCAGATACCCACCGGAATAACACTGACTGCAGCAATAAACATGGCCAGACCGCCAACCGCCGCCAGATTCTTTTCAGGGTGAATCGCCTGTAAGTACGACGGAAAGAAAATAATAAACAGCACCAGCGTAATGCTGTGAATGGCAATGCAAAAAATGCCGCAGAGTACATTCAGGGGATATTTTGCGAACAGGGTCTTGATCGGTATCCGTGAATATTCCTGTTTCTTTTGGAGCTGTCGAAATGCGGCTGTTTCCTGAAAATTCTTGCGAATGATATAGCCGACAATGCCCAATATCCCACCCAGAATAAAAGGAATACGCCAGCCTCCGGCAAACATGCCTTCCGACTGAAGCAGATAAAGTAGCAGTGCATGAACCAGATGGCCGACAACAAACCCCAGGCTCATACCGCACATAGCTGCAGCAGTGACTGTCGCCCGGCGCTGTGGGGTTGATTCGCTAAGGTAAGTAAATGCACCGCCAACTTCGCCTCCCATGGATATGCCTTGCAGTAAACGAAGCAGAATCAGGATGGCTGGTGCCCAAATACCAATCTGATCGTAAACAGGCAGGCAACCCATCAAAAAGGTAGCGCTGGCCATCAGCAGAATGGTCCAGGTAAAAGGTTTCTTTCTACCGCTGTGATCGCCCTGATGACCAAACAGTGCACCGCCCAAAGGGCGAGACAGGTAGCCGACAGAAAAAATGATAAAAGTCATCAACAGGCTATTCGTCATTTCTTCTGCAGGAAAAAACAGCTGACTGATGTAGGGAGACATTAGGGCATAGATCAGAAAATCGTAAGTTTCGAGCAGCCCTCCAAGACTAACAATGACAACATACTTCCAGCTCTTGTGCTTAATTTTCTTATGCTCTTGCATGGTGATATTGGTAGTAGCTAGGCACTGAATCTGAGATTCATCTGATTAGATAGGCTTATCAGAATATAGGCAGCAACTTTTACTTTTGCTGAATACCTACATTCCAATAAAAGTTCTAAATATTGCTGAATTATTGGGTTGGAGTTCCTGATCTTGATGAATTATTTGCTTGTTGTGGGGAGGTTTGAGCAACTGGAAAGGAGAAAGGAATGCTGGGTGGCATTTGGAGTATATTTGCAGGCAATTGTTGAAACCCTGATAAAGCGGAAGAAGGGATTATTACAGCATTCCTGGATGAGCTTGACTGGAGCCACATCATACCAGGAGCGGGAAATGTCAGACGGCTAGCATTACTTGACTGATTTGCGCTGGCAGCCATAACTGCAAACTGTTGAGGTGGTGGCAAGGCAGTTGGGGGTGTTGTAGTTGTATGAGTCGTGCTCGTTGGCATGCTTAGTGCCATAGACGACTCCATAGTAGCTGGTATTGGTATAAAGGGTGAGCTAGGTGTAGGCCTCGGAAGAGTCAGATGATGTGCAGGTGGTGTTGGCTGTGAAAGCGGAGTCAATACAGGAAGAGGAACCCCGCTTTTTTCTGAGCTGCTTTTGCCTAAGTTGCACAAGGTGTCTCTTAGAGTTGAAAGTTCAGCCGTTACTTTTTCAAGGTGACGCTGAGTTTCTGCGTGATGTAGTTTTTCCTGATTTAGCTCGGACTCTTGAGACATCAAGCGTGTAAGTTCTGCTCTGAAACCAGTTTTCTCTTCCTCGAACTCTTGTTTCTCTCGAAGAAGTTCAGCTTCTTTTCGATCGTGCTCTTTTTGCTTTTCTTTAAAGCTTTGTTTTTCCTTGCTAAAGGATAATTGATCTTTTTTTAGCTGAGATAGTTGCTGCTCAAAATCGAGACATTGCTGGTCTAAAACTCCCTTGAACTCTTCTAGCGACTTATGTATCGCGTCCCGGCGTATTGAAAATGGACTTACGGAGGTATTGGCAGAAGGTGTTCTTGAGCTTCTTGTCGATGAACTGGTATTTCCTGTATCTTTTTTTCCCCTGCGTTGCTTTTTGGATTGCTGTGGGCATGTTTGTTGGTGAGTGCGTTGATCAGACTCTGGATAAGAATTACCGCACTTCAAGCATGTAAGTTGTTTTTCTTTTTTGGCTTTTTTACTTGTACTGGGTGATGAAACTTCTGAATCCAGTACAATAGGCGTTGTATTGGTCTCACTTGACCTGAAGTCTATAACAACAGGCACTGCTTCCATCTCAGTGCATGTTGCTCTACATATGGAGCAATATATTGTTTTACTATGGCTTTCACTTGCATCGGTATATTCCTGATCATCTTCTGAGTCTTCTAAAAGAACTGTTACCCTGCGCTTTCTGCGACGTGTTGTATCAAATGAAGGACGCTCAGGGGCATGATCCTTACTCATAATAACGGCTGGTAGAATAAAATCCCGGGTGTCTTTAGCAGGCCATTTAAATGGGTTTTCTTTTGCCAGTGACGGAAACAAAAACGCTACATATGTGACAACATCACACCAAGCTGAAGATAGGGCTATGTCATCAGAGATCTCTAAATTGTAGCGAACTTTGTTTATACCTCTGACTGGTCCATTCCAGCGATCACTCCAGTCTATTTTCTGGGGAGATACCGTAACTGATTTCTCCATTTTTCCATTGAGATCTTGCAGAACCCTGAGACCGCTGTCAGCAGGAGTGAATTGTTCTATCCATATTGCTTTCGGTGTCCTTTTTTTAGAAAGATAAATCTTTCCTGACAGAGTGGAAGGAGGGCTCTGACTCTGCTCTGTAATCAGAAAATTGTATCCAGCTGTTTCGATAGATTCCTCTCGATCGACCTCAACTGTGTACAGCGTTACAGCAGAAACTCTTGCTGGCAGAGTGATAAATAATACGCACAGCAGAACAATATATTGATATATACACATCCACATGATTGTTCTTCATATTTTATGGAAGTCGGATTAAGAATAGCTGAACTGTTCGCGGATATTAGGCTTTAACACAAAACTGATCCTTTAGCGGTAATAGGGTTAAGACTGTTTTTTTGTAACTTGCGATCCAGATCAAGAGACTGATGTATCCTTTATGGCAACCTGAAACCGGCACCGGTGTATCTTTGATTTCCTTCTGTCGGCACTCTTGATAAAATCCCTTCCCATAAAAATATCACCGACAATAGAAGAATCTATAAACACACATGCTGGAAGTGATCTGCTCTCACCGCTCTCAAATGAGCTGCCAGGAATGCCGGATGGGCAAGATCTGCCTGCCCATCGCACTGGAACAAAATGATATCGCCAAGCTGGATGAGGTGGTTAAAAGAAACCGGGTGCTACACAAGGGCGAGCATGTGTTTCACATGGGCGATCCTTTTACTTCTGTTTTCGCGGTGCGCTCCGGTTGTGTCAAAACTTACCAGGTCATGGATAATGGGGATGAACAGGTTAACGGTTTCTATTTCCCGGGGGAGGTAATGGGACTGGATGGCCTGAGTAACCAGACTTATGCCAGTTCTGCTGTTGCGCTGGAAGTTACATCGGTATGTGAAATTCCATTCGCCAAATTCCGGCAGCTGACGCAACAGTTGCCGGAACTGCAGATGCACTTTATGCAGCTGATGAGTCAGGAAATTACCGCTGAGCAACAGCTGATTACCCTGTTGAGTAAAAAGACAGCGGAGCAGCGTGTCGCAACACTCCTGTTAACTATCTCCGAGCGTAATGCCAACCGTAATATGTCGGCTTCCCGTTTCCGGCTTTCCATGTCCCGTATTGATATTGGTAACTATCTGGGGCTTACAGTAGAAACCGTTAGTCGTATGCTGAGTCGCTTTGTTAAAAGCAAGGTGATCACCATCGAGCGCAAGGAAATCCAGATTCTGGACCAGGAAGCACTGCTACAGGCCGCCAGTCTGGATCATCTGCCAAATGGTTTGAGCCACCGGGCGATTAGTCGCTGCATGTGCTGATCAGCCTATTGTATATCCATGGTTTTCCTGGAGCGGTATCATGAAAAAGATTCACTGATACCGCTTGGCTAAATACAGGGATGAGCTAAATAATGGGCACGATTGGAGCTGTCAGAAAATTATCTTTGCTGCTGATGCTGTTTTTGTCCGGGTGTGGTGTACTGAAACAAACCACACCGGAGCCTGAATCAGTGGAAGAGTATGTACCCGCCAGCTTCGCCATGATGCAAGGCTGGAGCGAGCAGGAAGCAGCAGCTCTGGCTCCGGTTCTGTTAGCCAGCTGCCAGAAATTTGCCCGAAAGTCAGGTGCTATGGAGCCTGCCCTGTTTGGTACTTACGAACAGTGGACTGCCTTGTGTGGGCAATTAAGTCAGGTAAGCGACGGCGGTTACCGACAGTTCTTCGAAACACATTTCAGTGTTTATCAGTTATCCCCTCAGGAACCCGGGCTTTTCACAGGCTATTACCTGCCGGTTATACCTGCCAGCAGAGAAAAAACTGACGCCTTTCCAACGCCACTGCTTGGTGTGCCGGATGATCTTGTACAGCTGAGTCTGCAGAATTTTAACCCTGATTTAAAAGGTCGCCTTTACGGCAAGGTTCGTAACGGCTGGCTGGTTCCCTATGAAGACCGTGAAGGCATTAATCGTCGCGAACAGCAAGGTGACTATGACGACACTGTTGTAGCCTGGCTGGAAGATCCGGTTGAACGCATCTTTCTGCATATTCAGGGCTCGGGCATTCTCCACTTTGAAGACGGGGAATATATGCATGTCAGAATCGCTGCCAGAAACGGGCACAAATACTTTGCCATTGGCCGCTATATGAAACAGCAGGGTATGCTGGAACAGGTTTCAATGCAAAGCATCAAACAGTGGCTGAAAGATCATCCTGAACGACAGGATGAAGTGCTGTTTACCAATCCGGACTTTATCTTTTTCAGACAGATTGATCGAGGGCCTCTGGGAGCTCAGGGAGTCGTCCTGACTCCGGGCCGTTCTGCTGCTGTTGATAATGACCGGATACCGCTGGGTGTTCCACTGTGGCTGGATACTGAGGTAACAACAACAGGCCAGCCGTTCCAACATGCCATGGTTGCCCAGGATGTAGGTTCTGCAATCAAGGGCCCGGTACGGGCCGATATTTATTTTGGTATGGGAGAGCACGGCGCCTCATTGGCCGGATATCAGAATGCCGGCGGCAAACTGTTTGTCATGGTGCCGGCTGGGGCGAAGTAAACTTAGCTAATATCCGATGCTACTGTTGTCACCGCAGTTACTGGCCGAGACTGATAAGGTCCGACTTTGATACGGGAGCCGTCATCAACAATCAGGACCAGTACAAATAAAGAAATCAAACCGATAATCAGCCCCTTGACCAGTGCGGTCGAGGGATCCTGTCCTCGCTTTTGGGCACTGCGAACTAAAAGCAGGGGCGGAACAATCAGGCATATCAGTGCCAGCACTACCAGCTTTGTCAGATAAACAATCAATCTACTTTCTCTTTGGAATAGTTACTGAATCTTTCAAAGGCTATCGCATTTTGACCGTTGTCTGAACAGTCAGAAGGCGGCATGGCTGCACGGTTACATTTTTAGCAGCTTGTGAATTTGTACAATCTTTTAAAGTTGCCTAAGGTTAAATCACCTTACGTGCTGTTAAGTCTGGTTATAACGATTTATCTGATTTTAATTTTAAGCAGTTAAAAATTAAGAGTTAAAAGTTATAGGTTATAGATAACAGCCCCCCTATTAACCCTTATCAACTTTATAAACGTTTTATACGTCCGTTGAAGTACAAACGAAATTCTGGAGATGTTATGGCCAGGTTGACCGGCACCGTGAAATGGTTCAATGAAGAGAAAGGCTTTGGCTTTATTGCCCAGGACGATGGCGGAGCAGATGTTTTTGTTCACTTCCGAGCCATCGTGGGTGAAGGGTTCAGAAGTTTGACAGAAGGGCAGGCTGTTACTTTTGAAGTTGAACAGGGGCAAAAAGGGCTGCAGGCTGTAAATGTCAGCCCGGTAACCACCTGATATGTAGTTTGAATGGCAAGTTTCAGAAACAAAAAA
This sequence comes from Spongorhabdus nitratireducens, assembly GCA_947387575.1. Lineage (GTDB taxonomy): Bacteria > Pseudomonadota > Gammaproteobacteria > Pseudomonadales > Endozoicomonadaceae > CANDOC01. Next base: position 296,118 of record CANDOC010000003.1, on the reverse strand, counting down.
AGAGCGCTGGGTATTTTATTCAGCGCTCTTTTTTATTTGGCTAAATTGTAAAAATTAACCGATAGGCTTGTCTGTCAGAGGCGGAGCCTGGTAAAGGCTGACATTGGCAGACTTCATCGCTTCTACGTCTGTTTCACTCAGGTTCTGGTCAGTAATGATCAGATCCGGCTCGCTCAGATTCATAATCTTGTGGAATGAATACTGACCGTACTTTTTACTGTCTGCCAGAACGACAGTGGTATTGGCGCGGCGGTGCATTTTGCGCTTTTGCAGGCTGCGGCTTTCTGTCGGAGAGGTAATACCCCGGTGCAGATCCCAGGATGTGCAGCCAATAAAGGAAATATCAACATGGATGCTGTCCAGGAAACGATCGGCACTGCCGCCCAGGCAGGACATGGTGGCATCATCAACGGAACCACCGGCAATAAAGACTTTGATATTGCTGAAGCGACTCAGAAACAGGGCCTGTGCCAGATCTGGAGTAACGACCTGAATCCGGTGCTGAGTCAGGTTACGGGCAACCTGCATGCAGGTGGTACCGGCATCCAGCAGAATGGAGTGACCATCCTGAACCAGTGATGCGGCATAGGCACCAATGGCAGCCTTTTCGTCAGGGCTGCTGGATTCCCGCTGTTCGGTATGAGGCTGGTTCTGAATAAACTGGCTGATGGTTGCGCCGCCATGAGTCCGGCGGATAGTGCCATCGGCTTCCATCTTCTTCAGGTCGCGACGAATCGTCATGCTGGATACATCCAGCCACTCAGCAAGGGCTTCAACATTGCCGTATTCGTGTTGGCGTAAATAACTCAGGATGCGCTCGCGCCTTTCTAAAGCTAGCACTTTAATACCCCTTGCAGGATTCAGTCATTGGAAATCTGTAAATAACAGCCTGCTTGTTATACAGGGCAAGTCGATATGGCTGTTACGGGTGAAAAATCGTCTCTCAAGAGTATATCAATCTATCGGTTTTGCAGGGATATGTACTGTTGCTGCAAAACGGCGGCTTTGAATTTCTTGTCGGTAGTCATTTGTATCTCCTTAATTGTTGTACCTGAAGTATTCGCTTTAAAAATTGACTTGAGTCAATTGAGTGTTCTGGTGTTGGTAGAAACCGCAGGTCAGTAAAAGGTTGAAAGCAACTCGAATATGAGCTGCTATTCTGAAGCCGTTATTGTTTCGCTGGTATTGGGTGGGTAGTGATAGTCGCGGAAAGCAGGTGCGGATATTTTCCTTGGCTACTATAAAACCTTGCTCGTTTAATTATTGATTCAGTGATTCTGGCTGAAGATAACTGCATTTGACGTTGAATGCTGTCTGGTGCATGGTAAGCGTCGCTTGTTTTAAGGTGTTTTCCAGACTGGAACACTCGTGTGAGTAATTTCTGATCAATTTGTCTGCAGCCCAGATTTAATCAATCTTTCAGCTGTGGAGAATGCCGTTTATCACAGACTTATCCACAGTTTCTGTGGATATTTTATTTGTTATCAACAGTTGGTTTCCTGCCTGAAAAGTACGACACAGGTAATATATGACGATTGAAAGCTACTTGAAAAGCGTAATTCGCACTGTTCCGGATTGGCCGAGTGAAGGCGTGCAGTTTCGTGACGTGACTCCCGTCTTTACTAACCCAGAAGCCTTCCGACGTGTAATTGACGCGTTTGAGCAGCGTTACAAGGACAGTGGTATCACCTCTATTGGTGCAATGGATGCCCGCGGTTTTCTGCTGGGGTCAACACTGGCCTATAAGCTTGAACTGCCGTTGGTACTGTTTCGCAAGAAAGGCAAACTGCCAGGCAAGACCCTGAGTCAGAAATATGCACTAGAATATGGTGAAGCAGAGCTGGAAGTACACGAAGGTGATATCAACAGTGACGATAAAGTGCTGCTGATTGATGACCTGATTGCAACCGGTGGTACGTTGCTGGCAGCCCATTCTCTGGTCAGCCGTGTTGGTGCGGAAGTAATCGAAGCCGCTGCGATTATTGATCTGCCGGATCTAAAAGGCAGCGAAAAACTCACCGCTGCAGGTATCAAGTGCCACGCTCTGTGTGAGTACGCCGGGCTGTAACCTGGCCTGAGTACTGTTGCTCACTGGTTAGTCTTAGTCAAAACTAAATAACCAGTGGGCGCAGTGTGACGTCAAAGATATTGCTGATCCCTTCTACGACTGTTTCAACTGCGAGAGCAGAGAGCATCAGTCCCATGACCCGCACAAGAATAGCCGTTCCATTCTCCCCCAACAGGTTGTACAGCGATCTTGCAACCCGAAGCATTGTGTAAGCGATAAGCAGCACCATCAGTAATAAGCCACAGACCATAAGCTGATCCAGGTAATCGTGATGGTAGTTGTCGGTTAATACAACAATAGCTGTGATAGCACCGGGGCTCGCCAGAGACGGTATAGCAAGCGGGAAAACAGCAATATCATGTCCACTTTCCTTATGCCCTTCTGCTTCCTCAATGTCCGGTTTGAAAACCATTTGTAATCCGAATAGAAACAGAATCAAACCTCCGGCAATCTGAAAGGCTCCCAGTCTGATACCCATGGTTTTCAGCAGGATTTGCCCGACTAACAGAAAACCCAGCAGTATTACGAAGCTGTAGAAGGTTGAACGTCGAGCAATATGTTTTTGTTCGTAGGCGGAGTATCTCGTAGTAAGTGACAGGAATAGCGGCACACTGCCGATGGGATCAATGACTGCAAATAAAAGAAAAAAGTCGTGCAATAATTCCTGATGGGACATGAATAACCCGCACTGCTTTCAGGGAATGAAAAACCAATAATAGTTGAAGCGTTAACTGGCTATAGTGGTTTCACAGTGCAGGTTTACGAGCGATTTTTAACTCAGATCGAGAATCTTATCGACCATTTTGAACAGGCCTTCAGCGGCTTCGCTGATTCGGGTTGCCAGCATATAAGCTGGGGTTGTTACCAGTTTTCGAGCTTCATCGACCACGATTTCATTGACCGGACATTCAACATGGGTTGCACCGGTTTCCTCAATGGCACTGGCTGTATCCGGGTCGTTGCCAATGGTGCAACGTGCGTTATTGCCAAATAATATACCTGTCATAGCGGGTGCAATGCAGGCAAGACCAACCGGCTTTTGTTGATCAATAAATGCCTGAACAGCCTGGATGACACTTGATTCTACGGTCAGCTCAGAATCTTTGAAGGCAAAGTCACACAGGTTTTTTGCAGCGCCGAATCCGCCTGGCAGAATAATGCCGTCAAAATCACCAGCATCGAGCTTTGATAAAGGTTCGATTTCTCCCCGGGCAATCCGGGCTGATTCAATCAACACATTGCGCTTTTCCGGCATTTCTTCACCGGTTATATGATTAACGACATGGTGTTGCGAAATATCAGGGGCAAAACACTGATACGTTGCGCCTTGCTGATCCAGCCGTAGCAGTGTGAGAACAGACTCATGAATTTCTGCGCCGTCGAATACGCCACAGCCGGAAAGGACAACTGCAATTTTTTTACTCATGGCAGACCTTTTCGTAAGGAGGATAGAATTCAGGCGATATTATGACAGGTCAGAGTGGGAGCAGAACAGAATGAATTAACCCCGACGAAGGTCATCAAGCCGGCGTTGTAACTCATCAATCTCTGCAGCATCTTTGATTTTAAGAATATCTTCTGCGGATGAGGGGCCGACAAGCGTCCTCAACAGCTTTGATGTGAGTTGATCTGATACTTTGGGGTTGGTTGCCATTTGCTTCAGCTTGTAGACGAGCATGGACTGTAGCCTCCGAACTTCTTGTCTATCCAGCCCTTTTCCGAAGCGCTCGTTAAGAGTTTGTTTGAACTCAATCGCTACCTTGGGTGTTTTGATTTCTTTGCAGATGCCCATCAAGTCATTAAAGAGATCGTTCTTCCCGAGTTTGTCGGAAGGTGATAAGCCTGCGGGACCTGCTGCTCGAGCTTCGTTCTGACGTTTTAGCTCCAACATGGCCCTGGGTGGCTCTTTAGGTAATGGGGAGCTTGGTCGTCTTTTTCCTGCCTGTGCGGGTGGCTTCAGTTTGGAGGTAACTTGTTTGCCCGGGATGCCTCTTATTTTTCGCGGTTTTCTTGCAGAAGGATATCGAGCACTTTTGGATGTTTTTTTGAAATGCTGGCGGGCAAATCTGGGAGAGTATGAAACCTTGCGTCCATTATGTTTTTTGGATCCGTGCTTTAGTTCTTCGTGGAAGGCTTTGATATCGGATGCATCATTGTGGAGGTTGGTGATATCGCTGAGAATCCCACTTGTGATAGGACCTAAAACCATTGCCGCATCCCTGATAAAGTATTTTTCCTATCTATTCAGTATAAGGTGCCTGCCATAGCACTATAGCTAAGTATCGAAATAAAAATGATTTTTATATAGCGATTGGAATTATCCCGGGAAACCACTGGGTGGCTTGGGAAGCATGGATATTTGTTTTGCCATCACCTCATCCATTAGCTGTTCCCTCTGTGACTCGGAGATAAAGGGGTTTCTGGCTATCTGCTGTTTGACTGTTTCCAGCTGAGATGAATTCCGGGCTTTGGTTATCAACGTCTTCAACTGAGTGAAATTTCTACGAGCAGTATCCTGCAGTGCAGCAGCGGAAGAATTTGTAGACTGTGTTTGCTTTTTCTTGCCTGCACCGGTTGTTCTGACGTCCTTTAAAGTCGGATCCTTTTTATTCAGCGCTTTCTGTTGTCTGTTTAGCGCTGCATTCTCTCTTGCTTCCTGTCTTTGTTTTGCCTGAGCTTCTCTTTTTACTGCTTTTTCAGCATCCCGCTTTGCCTGTCTGATATCTTTTTTATCCTGCTTACGTGCACCCTCGATAGACTTTTCCGCCTTTCTAGCCTTGCTCCGGGCTTTTCCAAGCTTTTTTCCGACATCAGTTTCAAGGGCTGACAGTTTGTCATGCTCTCGATGATAGGCTTTAGCTGCTTTTTTTACGTTCCTGTCATCAACTCCTTCGGTGGACTCAGAGACTTCCCTGTCCTGTGGCATTTCAATAGTTTTATAACGGACAATGTCCTGATGCAGCTGTTCGTAATGGGCGACTTTAAGCTTGGCCAGATCGGCCTTGTGCTGGGCTTTGCCTGCTTTCCCACCCAGAGCGACCTTTTGTTTACCAACAGCTTTACTTCTCTTGTCTGAACCACGCTCAAGATTGCTTTGGTCTTTTTTAAATGCGCGAACGTCTTTCTTAAGCTTGCCTGCTTTTTTCTGAATACCTTTCTTGAGCTGTTGGGTATCGACAGCTTCCTTAACAAATCCATGCCCTTCTGTGGGCTCAACACTGCTGTATTCCGATAGTTCCTTTGACGGAAAACCTGATTCACGGGGCTGTAGCGTTAATAAAGGTGTTGTTTCCTCAGAAGACAGGGCCTGAACATTGAATCGACCGAGTTTGCCAGAAGACGGCTGTGTGGTGAGCTCTTCAGAGGAAGAAGGGTATAGAGACTGAATCGATCCAGAACGGACCGAGGGATCGAAATCACCGGCCATGAGATGTAGCCGGCCTGATTAGAAACAGAGAGCAGGGCATGAAACAGGCTCTTCCTTGAGATATCTACAAGTTTAGCCTGTTTCGCTACTGCCCTCTGTTTCAGCTCAAATCAGCGCATCCAGCCGTGGAAGCGTTCGACCCATTTCAGCAGGTTTTGCGGGGCGTTGGCCTTCTTCCATTCCCCGGCAGCGAACTTGTTGGCTTCGCTGAGAGTCGGGTAGATATGGATGGTACCAAGGATCTTGTTCATACCCAGTCCGTGCTTCATGGCGCTGACATACTCGGCAATCAGCTCACCGGCATGGTAGCCGACGATGGTGACACCCAGAATCTTGTCACTGCCCGGGCGGGTCAGCACCTTAACAAAGCCGTGATCTTCCTCATCGGCAATGGCGCGATCCAGATCATCAATGCCGTAGCGGGTTACTTCGTATTCGATCCCCTGTTCCTGAGCTTCCTGCTCGTTCAGGCCCACTCGTGCTACTTCTGGATCAGTAAAAGTACACCAGGGAATAACAGAGTAATCAGCCTTGAACTTCTTGAATTTGCCAAACAGAGCATTCACTGAGGCATACCAGGCCTGGTGGGATGCGGTATGAGTAAACTGGTAAGGTCCGGCTACGTCACCACAGGCAAAGATATTGGGCATGGTGGTGCGCAGGTAATCATCAACCTTGATGGTGCCGTTGGGGTTGGTTTCAATACCCAGTGCTTCCAGTCCGATATTTTCGGTATTAGGGCGACGACCCGCTGCAATCAGCACCGCATCAAAGGGCAAGGTAACGATTTCACCGTTCTGATCGGCTTCCAGCCACTGCTTTTCTCCATCATTATGGAAAGCAACAGGGTTAGCTTCCAGGCAAAGCTGAATGCCCTCGGCTTTAAACCGGTTCATTACGGCTTCAGATACGTCAGGGTCTTCCCGGTGCAGCAGGCGCTGGCCTCGGTCCAGCTGGGTAACCTGGCAGCCGAGACGGGAGAAAGACTGAGCCAGTTCGGAACCAATCGGCCCACCGCCAATAACCAGCAGCTTTTCAGGACGTTCGCGCAGTTCCCAGATGGTATCGGAGTTGTAGGCTTTAACCTGATCCAGCCCCGGAATATCCGGCATTACCGGGCGGCCTCCGGTCGCAATAATAACATTGCGGGCTGTAATGGTTTTGCCATCAACATCGACTTCCCACGGGCTCTTCAGCTTGGCAGTACCCTGCAGACATTCAGCGCCCAGGCCGGTGAAGCGTTCAACAGAATCATGAGGCTCAACCTTGGCAATGACTTTTTGAATCCGTTCCATCACCTTGCGAAAGTTGATATCAGCGCTGGCATTGTCCAGACCAAATGCATCGGCGCGGCGAATATATTCACTGATGCGGGCTGAGCGAATCAGGGCTTTGCTGGGGACACAGCCGGTGTTGAGGCAGTCACCACCCATTTTATGCTTTTCGATCAGCGCAACTTTGGCTTTTACTGCTCGAGCAATGTAAGCACTCACTAGCCCACCGGATCCTGCACCAATAACCGCCAGGTTATAATCGAATTTTGCCGGCTTATTGAAGCCTTTCATGGCCCGGCGAGCCTGAATAGCACCCATTGCAGCTTTGGCAATCCACGGGAAAAGGCCCAGCAATACAAAGGAGAGCAGCAGGGTCGGGGACAGAATACCGCTGAGAGACAAATCGGTAATTTCACCCAGCTCGGCACCGGCGTTCACATACACAAAGGTTCCGGGCAGCATCGCCAGCTGGCTGATGCCATAAAAGGTAACCGCCCGCATCGGGGTCAGGCCCATGGCCAGGTTAATAACAAAGAACGGAACCGCAGGGATCAGGCGCAGGGTTGCCAGATAAAAGCTGCCATCGCGCTCCACGCCTTCATTTATGGTTTTGAGATAACCACCGAATTTGCGCTGAACAAAGTCTTTCAACAGTGTACGGGAAATCAGGAAAGCCAGAGTTGCACCTATGGTGCTGGCAAAGGAGATGACCAGCAGGCCGGTCCAGAGGCCGAAAATGGCACCGCCAACCAGCGTCAGCACTGCGGCGCCGGGCAGTGACAATGCAGTAACAGCGACATAAATCGCAAAGAAGATGCCCAGCGTCATGCCGGGGTTATCCTGATACAGCGTCTGGAAAAAACTGAATGTCAGGTACTGTTGAAGGTCTAATGTGAAAAACAGCCCCAGGGCAACAACAATGCCTGTGAGCAGTAACAGCCTGGTTCGATTCATCCGCCGGAGTCCCCTGCAAAACGGTCTTAGAAAACTTTCGTCATGTCCGTATAATATCGGTGCCAGAGTGATGGATGCAGCAACATTTTACGGTCTTTTGTTCAGTGTTGGCTGTTATACGCTACAGCGGTGGAAAAAGATTCACTCATTTTTTAAGTACTTGATTCTGAACTGCGTGTTCTTGAAGTGCTTATTTCTGAAGTAACTGTTCCTGAAGTAAAACGGAGTTCCTCATGAGCCTGCCTATACGCCCGTATCCTTCTGCCCGTCCCCGTCGTATGCGGGCTGATGATTTTACCCGGCGGCTGATGCGGGAGAACCGTCTGTCTGCGGATAATCTGATTTATCCGGTGTTTGTGCTTGAAGGCGAAGGACAGCGCGATTCCATTGATTCCATGCCGGGTATCGAGCGGCTCAGTATTGATGAGCTGGTGAAGGATGCTGCCGGCTGGGTTGAGCTGGGTATTCCGGCGATTGCACTGTTTCCTGTGGTTGGTGCAGAGAAAAAATCACTGCAGGCAGAAGAAGCCTTCAATCCGGATGGACTGGTTCAGCGTGCGGTCAGAGCACTGAAAAAGGATGTTCCCCAGCTGGGCGTTATTACCGATGTGGCTCTGGATCCATTTACCTCTCACGGTCAGGACGGTCTGATTGATGAAGAAGGCTATGTACTCAATGATGAAACCATTGAGGTGCTGGTCAAGCAGGCGGTATCTCACGCCGAAGCCGGTGCGGATATCGTCGCACCTTCTGATATGATGGATGGCCGGGTCGGCGCAATCCGCGAAGCACTGGAAGCTGGCTGTCATAAAAATGTAAGAATACTGTCATACTCTGCCAAATATGCTTCCAGCTTCTATGGTCCGTTCCGCGATGCGGTAGGTTCTTCCGGCAACTTCGGCAAGAGCAACAAGTTCAGTTATCAGATGGATCCGGCCAATACCGACGAGGCACTGCACGAGGTTGCAATGGACCTTGAGGAAGGGGCGGATATGGTCATGGTTAAACCCGGTATGCCCTATCTCGATATTGTGCGACGCATCAAGGATACCTTCAAAGCACCTACTTTTGTTTACCAAGTCAGTGGTGAATATGCCATGCATATGGCTGCTGCTGAAAAAGGCTGGCTGAATGAAGAAGCGGTTATGATGGAATCATTGCTGGCTTTCCGTCGTGCCGGTGCCGATGCGATTCTGACCTATTATGCGCCTAAAGCGGCACAAATCTTGAAGCAGCAATAAACGACATTAATCGTCACAAAAGCAATGATCCTTGCCTGAATCGCCGGGATCATTGCCAAAATAAACATTTTGCTTTTGCAGGTTCTGGCATGGAGACACAAGCCGAAGTCACTGTCACTGACAGCGGACTCGAAGAAGCTCAACAGGTTATTAAACCGCTGACCGATCTGGGCAATCCGGATTACTACATTAACCGTGAGCTCAGTCACCTGCAGTTTAATATTCGGGTACTGGAGCAGGCGCTCAATGAAGAGTATCCACTGCTTGAACGACTGCGTTTTCTGCTGATTTTTTCCAGCAATATGGATGAATTCTTTGAAATTCGTGTGGCAGGGTTGATGGAGCAGATTGAGTTCGGTCGTGAATACATCGATCTCGGTGGAATGAAACCGACCGACGTATTGAACGAAATCAGTCGGCTTACCCACGAGCAGGTGGAAAAACAGTACCAGATCCTTAACGAGCAGCTGCTGCCTGCACTGGCAAAAGAAAATATTCGTTTCCTGCGTCGTTCCCAGCTGGATGAACAGCAAATTGCCTGGGTTCACCACTTCTTCTATCAGCAGATTATGCCGATTGTGAGCCCGATTGGTCTCGATCCGGCTCACCCGTTCCCTCGCCTGGCCAACAAGAGCCTGAACTTTATTGTAGAGCTGGATGGCCAGGATGCTTTCGGTCGTGAAACCGGTATGGCGGTTATTCCTGCGCCGCGCTCATTGCCTCGTGTCGTAAAACTGCCGGATGAAGTCTGCAAGGGTGGTGATAACTACGTATTCCTGTCGTCTATTATTCACCAGCATGCAGAAGATCTTTTCCCGGGTATGAAGGTCAAGGGCTGTTATCAGTTCCGTATTACCCGGAACAGTGATCTCAGTCTTGAAGAAGAAGTGGATGATCTTGCATTGGCATTGAAAGGCGAGTTGCAGTCTCGCCGTTACGGTGAGGAAGTCCGGCTGGAAATTGTGGATAATTGCCCGAAGCCTCTGACAGATTTTCTGCTGAAAAAATTCGGACTATCTGAAAACGAGCTGTATTCAGTTAATGGTCCGGTTAACCTGACCCGAATGATGGATGTCTGCAATATGCCGGATCGGTCAGACCTGCAGCATCGTGCCTTTACTCCTGGTTTCCCGAAAGAGCTACTGACCAAACGTGGCAAGCTCAGTGATCATGTGCTGGAAGCGGTAAAGAAAAACGATATTCTGTTGATGCACCCGTTCCAGTCATTTACCCCGGTTGTGGATATGTTGCGTCAGGCCGCGAAAGATCCTGATGTACTGGCAATCAAGCAGACCCTGTACCGTACTGGCGCCCGCTCTGAAATTGTAAATGCGCTGGTGGAAGCGGCACGAAACGGCAAGGAAGTTATTGTTGTCGTGGAGATCCGGGCCCGGTTTGATGAAGAAGAAAACCTGATTCTGGCTCAGCGCCTACAGGAAGCTGGTGCTATTGTCGTTTATGGTGTGGTCAGCTTTAAAACCCATTCCAAGATGATGCTTATTGTTCGCCGTGAAGGTCGTAAGATTCAGCGTTATGCCCATCTGGGTACCGGTAACTATCACGCCGGCAATGCGCGTTTGTATACCGACTATAGCCTGCTGAGCTGTGATCGTGACCTGACCAATGACGTTCATAAACTGTTCCAGCAGTTGACTGGAATGGGCAAGGCGTTGCGCGTCAAAAAACTGTTCCATGCGCCGTTTACCCTGAAGAAAAAGCTGGTTGACCTGATTAATCATGAAATTGCCATGGCCAAAGAAGGCAAGCCGGCAAAGATTATTATCAAGTGCAACTCCCTCACCGAGCCGGTTGTAATCCGGGCGTTGTACAAGGCCTCTCAGGCGGGTGTTGAAGTGGATATGGTAGTTCGTGGTATCTGCTGTCTGCGGCCGGGCATTCCGGGGTTGTCAGAAAATATTCGGGTTCGCTCGGTTGTTGGACGTCTGCTGGAACATACCCGCGTGTTCTATTTCGAAAATGGCGGTGATTTCCGGGTATTTGGCTCCAGTGCTGACTGGATGGTGCGCAATCTGGATATGCGGATTGAAACCTGCTTCCCGATTGAAGATCCAAAGCTGGCCTTGCGGGTCAAGAAAGAACTGGAAGGTTATCTGAGAGACAATTGTCGCAGCTGGGAGCTGCTGCCGGATGGTAGCTATGAACGAATCAAGCCGCGTCGTGGCCAACGCCGTCATAATGCTCAGGACAGACTGCTGGAACAACTGGCGGCAAACTATTGACGCCTGCATTTTCTGAGTAGTTCAGGGCCGGATCATAAGTGATCCGGCTTTTTTTTAGGTAAAAACCATTTTTCTGAATCCATTTGTTTCATGTACCGTATTCCTAATCAATAGAAAAGATATATAAGGGAAACGTTGAATGTGCCTTATAGGTATTCGCTGGGAGCCGGATTCAGAAACGCCTTTTCTGATGGTTGCCAACCGTGATGAGTTTTATGCCCGCCCTACAGAGAAAGGGCACTTTTGGGACGACAATCAGGATGTCTTCGGGGGCAAGGATCTGCTAGCCGGTGGCAGCTGGCTGGGTGTTTCCAGAAAAGGACGGTTTGCAGCTGTTACCAATTACCGGGAAGTGCCACTCATTGCAGGCAAGCGATCTCGAGGAGAATTGGTCAGTAACTTTTTATGCGGCGATAGCGATGCCCGGGAGTACCTTGAAGCAATCAACCGGCATGCCGATGACTTTTCCGGGTTTAACCTGCTGCTGGCAGATCATACAGGGCTTTATTACTACTCAAACAGAGGCAAGCAAGGCATAACCCGGCTTCAGCCTGGTATGTATGTGTTAACCAATCATTTATTGGATACTCCATGGCCCAAGGCAAAAAAATTGAGGAAGAGTCTTGAGGCTTCAATCTGTCAGCCATTATCAGTTGGTGAGTGGGTGAAGGTTATGAATGATCCCCGCCAGGCTGATGATCAGGAACTGCCGTCTACTGGTGTGGGAGTTGAGAGGGAAAGGCTGCTGAGCTCCATTTTTATTACTTCTGATGACTATGGAACAAGGACGACAACAGTTATTGAACTGGATAAAGAAAATGAACTCAGCTGGTACGAAAGGCACTATATTCAGAATGAAATAACAACTAATGTTGAGACCCAGATACGGTTAAGCAATAACATGCTGTGAACCTGTTTTTGCCTGGGATGGAGCGGTTGTATCATGAATATGGTGCTGATTTTCACTCTTAACTCAATGATACATCCGGCTGTAGCCGGTAACGCTCCATCAGGTGCTCCAAAAGCCAACTTGTATGTAAAGCAAATATCCGGCCGAAGGATGGGGGCTGCCGCTGCGTCGCGTAATGTAGCTCAGGAGGTATATCTCCTTCACTCTCCCGAAATGTCTAAATTGCTGCATATTCTTGCAGAGAAAAAGGTGCTGAGCTCGACACTCGGAACGGGAGTGAACCTTGTCATTATCACAGATAAGCCGACTGCGACGATTGAGGATACTATCCGGCCCTTTCTGAGTGGTTACTTTTTGCAGCTCGTTGATCCTGATCAGATGGGACGCGGAAGCTATATAGACGACCTCTCTTATATCAAACAGCGAACACACCTGTTTAATTATCACCAAGGATCAAAACTCAGCAATATTCCAAAAGCCTTCGCTCAGGACTATGAGTTTAATGAGCTCCCACAGTCTGTATATGTTTCCAGACCTTTTGGCATTGAAGGGGAGGATCGTTTTTTTGAAGATACTATAGAGCCATGGTCTGTGGTTGATGGTGGGCTGTTTTCAGCGAATCAGACCCGCGTTGTTCCAGGGCCTGGTCAGGTTTATTACTTTGATAAAAGTGCTGAACAGTGCGAGCTTGCAGATCTTCAGGGGTTCTGTGGTGTGTGTACAACTGATGGGGGAAAGCTGGAAGCAATGATGAAGCTGATTCGGTTCAAGTTGGAGCTGGATGACTTCTCCTGACTCTGGACGTCAGCAGAAATTTTTACTTCCCTTCCAGCTGTTTACTGCGACTGCTCATTATTTGACCCAGGCCCGCTTTCTTCAGGCCCAGCTCCACCGTACTGTGAATAACCCAAGCATTATCCATCTTCATTACATCTTCAAGAATTTCTTTGGCTCTATCCAGCGTAATGTTTCTGAGCGCCCACTTTACTCGCAGAAGGTTGGTGGCATTCATGGAGAGCACATCGAAGCCCATTGCCATTAACAGAATTGCGGCAGCCGGATCACCGGCCATTTCACCACAGATTCCAACCGGTTTGCCCTCGGCATGACCCGCTTGAACAACCTGTTGTAGTGCTGTTAATACTGCCGGGTGGAACTGATGGTAGAGATCAGCCACTCTGGGATTATTGCGGTCTACCGCCAGAAGATATTGGGTCAGGTCATTACTGCCAATGGATAGAAAATCAACCAACTTGGCCAGTTCACGTGCCTGATAAACCGCAGCCGGTACTTCGATCATTACTCCAACAGGTGGCAAGGTAACCTGAAGCCCTTCGGCCAGTACCTCATAGTGAGCCCGGTGTATCAGGTGCAGGGCATCTTCAACTTCAGATGGGCTGGTAATCAGTGGCAGCATGATACGCAGGTTATCGAGACCGGCACTGGCTTTCAGCATTGCTCGAACCTGTACCAAAAATATTTCCGGGTGATCCAGGGTTACCCGAATACCACGCCACCCCAGAAACGGATTCTCTTCCCGAATCGGGAAATACGACAATGATTTGTCGCCGCCGATATCCAGTGTTCGCATCGTGACCGGACGTGGTGCGAACGCTTCCAGCTGCTGGCGATAGATCTGTTGTTGCTCTGCTTCACTGGGAAAGCATTCGCGGATCATAAAGGGGACTTCTGTACGGTACAGGCCCACACCTTCAGCACCACGATCCAGTGAACGTACAGTATCGGTCATCAGCCCGGTATTAACCCAGAGCGGTAGACGATAGTTGTCCGGTGTAATGCAGGGTTCGTCACGAAGTGCTTCCAGTCCAACTTTGAACTGCTTCTCTTCCTCAACAACTTCCCGGTAATTGTTCAGAAGTTCGGGAGGAGCCGAGGTATAAACCAGTCCCAGGTTACCGTCGACAATCACTTCCCGTCCGCCAATATGGGTATAGGGAAGCTCCATCGCACCCATAACCGTTGGAATCCCCATAGCCCGGGCAAGAATGGCAACGTGAGAGTTACTGGAACCGTTGACGGAAACCAGGCCCGCCAGCTGTTCCTGTGGAACCTGCCCCAGCATGGTGGCACTCAGTTCCTCACTGACCAGAATGGTATTCGGTGGATACTCTATTTTGGGAGGATCTTTCTGTAGCAGGCTGGCGAGAATTCTCCGCCCGAGATCCTTGATATCCATGGCCCGTTCACGCAGATACGGGTCATCCATCATTTCAAACTGGGCCACATGCTCGGAGATAACTTGACGCAGTGCGCCCTGAACCCAATGCCCCTGTTTTATTCGGTCCCGAATTTCCTTACCCAGCGCGTCGTCATCCAGCATCCGCAGATAAGCATCAAACAGGGCTTTCTCTTCCGGCCGGATGCGGTCATCCAGTTTGGCTGCAGTTTCTTTCAGTTCGACCCGAACCGCATCCAGCGCCAGATCAAACAGCTCCAGTTCTACCTTGATATCCTGGGCCTGACGATCCTGAATCGCATCCAGTTCGGCACAGGGAATAAAGGGGACAGCTTGACCAATAGCCACACCGGGCGCACCGGCAACGCCATTGAATCGAGCAGCCTGTGGATGTTCGTCTGCAGATTTCTTTAATGCGCCTGTGGCTTCAGCATGAGCAATCAGACCTGCCAGTTGTGCCGTCAGGGTAACAAGGAACGCTTCTTCATGTTCATCAAAGCGGCGAATATCCTCGCCCTGAACAACCACAACACCGAGTAGTCGTCGGTGGTGAATGATGGGGACACCAAGGAAGGCGTGAAAGGACTCTTCACCGGTTTCCTTGATATAGCTGAACTTGGGATGGGTGGCAGCATCATGCAGGTTAATAGGCTCTTCCCGCAGACCGACCTGACCGATCAGGCCTTCCGAGCGGCCGAGCGTGACCTTACCTTCAGCCGCCTTGTTCAAACCCTCGGTTGCCATCAGGGTGTAGCGGCTGGTTTCCTTGTCGTAGAGGTAGACCGAGCAAACGGCTGTCTGCATCGCTTCTTTGACACGACGCACAATAATATCCAGAGCGACCGGTAAGTCCCGTGCCGCGCTCACTTCCTGGACGATTGCGCGCAGAATATTCAGCATAAACGTGTCAGTCTGACAAAATGGTTTACCTGGGGGCGGTTATGAAAGAGTAAACATCGACCCCGGCTAATTGTAGTTTCTTTGTTTATATCAGTTTCAGCAACATACAGCATTCACTACCTGCGGCAGGATGTAAAGGTATCACCGCAGATTTCATGCTGTTTTTCTTTGGTTACAGGCATCTTTTGAGAGTGTGGAGACCCGGTCAGTAAACCGGGTTTTGTCAGGGCAGAGTCAAAATGACAGGCTTTGAAGCTAACTGGCGTAGCTGGTATTTGAAGGGTTTAAAGCCGTTGCAGGGTTTAACCGTGGCGCCAGTTCTTTCAGTGCCCGGCGATAGACATCACGTTTGAAAGGAACAACCTGTCCCAGCGGAAACCAGTAACTGACCCAGCGCCAGCCATCAAATTCAGGGCTGGATGAATGGTCAACGCTGATGCGCTCGTCTTCACTAGTGAGTCGCAGCAGAAACCATTTCTGTTTCTGGCCGACGCAAACCGGTGACTGGTTACGCCTGATAAGCCGCCGGGGTAACCGGTAGCGAAGCCAGCCACGGGTACAGGAGAGGATCGTGACATCCTCCGGCTCAAGCCCTATCTCTTCATGGAGCTCACGGTACATTGCCTCTTCCGGTGTTTCTCCATCGTTGATGCCCCCCTGGGGAAACTGCCATGAGTCCTGTCCGATCCGGCGAGCCCATAACACCTGCCCCTGATCATTGGTCAAAATAATACCGACATTAGGTCTGAATCCATCTGCATCAATCACACGTGCAGCCACTCTAAAAATTTGTCATTAGAGGGGATTGTTCCATAAACGGAGGCATTCTCAAACATCCATCGTGTAGAATGGTTCTTAACGAATAACAACAGTGATCCGGAGAAGTCATGGCACTGGCAATCTTTGATCTGGACAATACCCTGATCGCGGGCGACAGCGATTACCTCTGGGGTAAATTTCTGACTGAACATGAACTGGTCGATGTGCAGGCCTATCGTGAAGGCAATGAAAAGTTCTATGGTCAGTATGAACGCGGAGCATTGGACATTGATGCATACCTGCAGTTTTGTCTGGCTCCGCTGGCGGCGAATGATATGGAGACTCTTGCCGGCTGGCACCAGTCATTTATGGCAGAAAAAATCCGCCCGATCATGCTGGAGAAAGCCAAAGCGTTGATAGCTCACCATCAACAAAAAGGTGATACCTTGCTGGTCATTACTGCTACCAATGGTTTTATCACCGGGCCGATTGTAGCTGAGTTTGGCATCGACCATATGCTGGCCATTGATGCGGAGATCAAAGACGGGCGTTATACCGGTCAATATGTTGGTGTTCCCACATATCAGCAAGGCAAAGTGACCCGGCTTGACCAGTGGTTGCAACAAAACCCTCAACATGACCTGACAGACAGCTACTTCTACAGTGACTCACACAATGATGTGCCGCTGCTCGAAAAGGTGACTTATCCGATTGTTGTAGATCCGGATCAGAAGCTTGAAGCGATTGCGCAGGATCGGGGCTGGGAAATTATCAGTCTGCGTTAATGGTGAATATACATACAAAAAGGCCGTGATATTTCACGGCCTTTTTTATGTGATTGTCAGGGTCGTTGTTACTGCATATAAACCCGGGCAAACAGCGATTTGATATATTCAGTTTCCGGAATAGCCGGATGGATCGGATGGTCAGCACCCTGATGAGTTTGTTCAAACACCTGCAGATTACGATCCAGGTGACGGCTGCCGGCACGCAGCAGGTCAACCAGTCGGTCACGCTGCAGATGCATAGAGCAGGAGGCTGATACCAGTAAGCCTTCACGACCCAGCAGGCGCATTGCCAGCTCATTAATCCGGCGATAAGCCTGTTCGCCCTTGGCGATATCCTTTTTACGTTTGATAAAAGCAGGCGGATCAACCACAACTACATCAAACTGTTCACCGGCATCACGCAGTTGGCGCAGACCTTCAAAGGCATCGCCTTCCATGGTCTGGAAGTTATCACGTACACCGTTCAGTTCAGCACTCTGTTCTGCCAGATCCAGCGCCTGACCGGAACTGTCGAGACAGATGACCTCACTGGCACCCGCGGCAGCAGCCTGAACACCCCAGCCACCGATATAGCTGAATACATCCAGTACACGCTTGTCTTTGGAGTAATGCTGCAGACGCTGGCGACCCGGGCGGTGATCATAGAACCAGCCGGTTTTCTGGCCAGTATGCAGCGGAGCCAGGAACTTGACGCCGTTCTCTTCCAGTTCAACAACTTCCGGTACATCGCCATAGGCAACTTCAACATACTCAGGCAGGCTTTCCAGCTGACGCATATTGCCATCGTTGCGCAGCAGCACACCGATAGGTTTCAGAACCTTGACCAGTGCTGCAACGATTTCATCTTTCAGTGCTTCCATACCGGCGGTTGCAATCTGCACCACCAGATAGTCACCAAAACGGTCAACTACCAGTCCTGGCAACAGGTCACTGTCACCAAATACCAGTCGGTAAAAAGGCTTGTCAAAGCACTGCTGGCGCAAGCCCAAAGCAATCTTGATGCGGTGAACCAGCAATGAAACATCCAGCGGTTTGCGGATATCACGGCTGATCAGGCGACCACAGATCAAGGTCTGTGGGTTGATGCTGGCAATACCCAGTGCCTTACCGGTGTTGTTTTCGATAACGGCCTGATCACCCGGCTGAAGTGCAGTCAGCGGAGTTACCTTGTTATCGATTTCGTTGCTGTAAATCCAGATATGGCCGGCCTTGAGGCGGCGGTCTGCATTTTTGTTCAGACGCAGTACAGGCAGTGACATGGGTAAAACCCTGTGTAAAAAATGAAAGGCGGGGGATTATAAGGAGTCCGGGTAAACAGGGCGACTTTTTCTTCAAGGCCTTCTTCAAAGCGTTCTTCAAAGCGGCCTTCTGCAAAGCCGCCCTGTGATATTTGCTATGGCACTCGATTAAAAAATAATCAATTCAACTGATTGCGCAACATAGCCAAAGCATCCCGTCCACGTGCAACCTGCTGTTCCCTGGATACGGGTTCGCCCATACCTTCAAGTACCAGGTCTTCCTGAGGCAGCTCATCAATAAACCGGCTGGGCTGAGTGTCCTGCATTTCACCATATTGTTTACGCTGACCTGCCAGGGTCATAACCAGAGATTTGCGAGCCCGGGTAATTCCCACATACGTCAGTCGACGCTCTTCTTCGATATTGTCTTCTTCAATGCTGGTGCGGTGAGGTAACAGTTCCTCTTCCATTCCCACCATAAAGACATGCGGATACTCCAGACCTTTCGATGCATGCAGTGTCAGCAACTGCACCCGGTCGGCATCATCTTCTTCGGCCTGACGATCCAGCATATCGCGCAGTACCAGACGACTGATGGCATCTTCAATCGTATCGTCTTCATCACCACGCTGCAGCGTCTGTTCCAGTGACTCAACCAGCAGCCAGATATTGGCCATGCGCTTCTCTGCTGCAGCGGCAGATGAAACGGTCTGATACAACCAGGCTTCATAACCGCTGTCGTCAATCATCTCTTTAACGGCAGCGATGGGATCTTCGGTCTGACAGAGGCGAGTGACATTTTCAATCCAGCTGGTGAAGCGACGCAGTTTTTCAATATGTCGTTCTCCCAACCATTGTTCCAGCCCCAACTCGCCACAAGCCTGAAACAGACTGATATGACGCTCGTTGGCATAACCACCCAGCTTCTCCAAAGTAGCAGGGCCGATTTCCCGCTTGGGAGTATTTACGATACGCAGGAACGCATTGTCATCATCAGGATTCACCAGCAGCTTCAGGTAAGCCATCATATCTTTCACTTCGGCGCGGGAGAAGAACGAGGTACCGCCAGTAATATGATAGGGAATCTGGAACTGTTGCAGCTTCACTTCCAGCAACCGTGACTGGTGGTTGCCGCGATAGAGAATGGCATAGTCCTTGTAGTGAGTATCGTGCTTCAAACGATGAGTCATGATTTCGGTTGCAACCCGGTCACACTCTGCATCTTCATTTCTGCAACGGATAACCCGGATCTCATCGCCCATGCCGAGCTCACTCCAGAGCTTTTTCTCAAACACGTGAGGGTTATTGGCAATCAGAGTATTGGCAGCTTTCAGAATCCGGCTGGTGGATCGGTAATTTTGCTCCAGCTTGATGACTCTCAGACCCGGGAAGTCTTCTTTCAACATGGCCAGGTTTTCCGGGCGGGCACCACGCCAGGCATAAATTGATTGGTCGTCGTCGCCTACAACAGTCAGCTTGCCGGAATCACCAACCAGCATTTTTACCAGCAGGTACTGACTGGCATTGGTGTCCTGATATTCGTCGACCAGCATATAACGAATCTTCTGGCGCCATTTTTTCAGCACTTCCGGGTACTGCTGGAATAGAAGTGCTGGTATCAGGATCAAATCATCAAAATCGACCGCGTTGTAAGCTTTCAGAATCCGGTTGTAATGAATATATACCCGGGCTGCCAGTACCTCGGTATCCTGTCTGGCTTGCTGCAGCGCCTGCTCCGGTGTAACCAGGTCGTTTTTCCAGTTGGAAATAATATGCTGGACGGTATCAACGGTATCGTCATCCTCTCCCAGCTCCTTGCTCATCAGTTCGCCAATCAGCGTGGCGGCATCCTGCTGATCAAAGATGGAAAAGCCCGGCTTGAAGCCCAGTATCTTGTGCTCCCTGCGGATAATGTTCAGCCCAAGGTTGTGAAAGGTAGAGACAGTCAGTCCGTGTGAAGCCTTGCCCTTTATCAGCTTGCCGACACGTTCCTTCATCTCCCGCGCGGCTTTGTTGGTAAAGGTCACAGCAACAATATTGCGGGCACTGATACCACAGGTCTCTACCAGATAAGCAATTTTCTGGGTGATTACACTGGTTTTACCACTGCCTGCACCGGCGAGAACCAGCAGAGGAGTATCAATATATTTTACGGCCTGAGCCTGACGGTCATTGAGTCGGGTCACTGTTTTGACAAATGCCTTGAGTGAAATGTCATGATTTTATCATGCTGCAAGGCAGTATGGTGTGCCGACCTTGAGTAAAAAAATAAACATAGTGTTCTTTTCTCATGATCAGGGATTTGAATATAAATTTATTTTACATGAATTATTTACAGTAATGACTAGACTGTGAATACTTAATAATTAATCAAAGATATTTATGCCAAAGCAAGAGGTACATTATGAATTCCTCGAGGTATAGGCTTAAAAATTCTCTGACTTTATTGTTTCTTATTTGTATTTTATGGTCTTTAGAAGTCAGTTCGAAATCAGGGTTCTCATTTTTATCTGAGTCATTAGATAAGCAGGAAAAGGTTTTGCTGTTATGCGGAGGGGTAACCTCAAAAGAGCCAAGACTGAAACAAGGCAAAAAGAAGAAAAAAACTGTAGATAATTTCACTGAGGAGCCGGTTTCTGTAGATCCGAGTCTTGGATATTCAGGTGAGGCTATCGCGTCCTGGTCTTTATCTCAAAAAGAATTGACGTATCTGGATCTGGTTTTGCTTTCAACACGGAGCCCGTCATTGAAGGCTCTTATACCGCGGTTATACAGCAGTTACAGCGCAGTACTTGGAGAATATATTTCCAGTGGAGCAGGCCAGTACTGGCGGAAATATAATTACCCCCAGCTTCTTGAAGAGCAAAGGTTACTTTTGTTGCTTGAACTCATGCGGCAAAAATATTTGGAGCAAAAATGCACCGACAAGATGACCTGGGGAGAAATGCTATCTTTTTTTGATAGTCTTGAAGAAGGTGGTTGTAAGTTGATAGCCAATATCTCCAGTTTAATGTCTGAACTGAGAGGTATTCATGACAACTGGCAGCAAATCGGATTACGCCTGTCTGGTAAAGATGACTTTCTTTTAAACGCTAGTGATCTGCAGTTATTGAAGGCAGAAAAAGAATTTCTTCCCTTTTGCCGACATATATCTTTGGTGGTTGGTGGTAATTATGGTGCATGCAATTATCTGCATCAGACTGGTCAGAATGAATGGGTTGAACTTCTCGATTGTTGGTCAGGCAGACAGTTTGGTAAAAAAGCAATTCCCTGTACCTATAATTATCTTCTCATGGCAGTTGAGTGTGTTGCTCCATCCAAAAAAACATACATTATTGAGCGGCTGAACAGTGTTCAAGAAGAACGTACTCTTTATTTTAATAAGAAAATATCATTGCAAGAGTTTAACGTACTTCGAGAAATAAACGATGGTTTAGGTCAGGATCGAAGTATATTAACGGATTATGAAATTGTAATAGTCGTTGTACACTGCCCTGATCTCCTGGATTGTACGGTTAATTTTGGCAGAGCCTTACTGGGTTCTTTAGACGCCGAAGCATCTTTCCAGGCAGTAGAAACAGATTCACACCCGTTTGATCATCTTCTTGTATTGCTTCAGGGAAGGCAGTGGAATGAAGTAGGTACTGCCTTTTTGCGTCTAAAAATGCCAATAGATGATTTTATTAGGGCATGGGTATTTAAAAATGAATGTGAAAATGTCCAGCATAGTTTGTACGAACGAATGTTACGTCCGAGTGACCCCATATCCCAAGTGCATATGGAGCGTTTAAGACAAACCATGTCAGGTGCCCATGCCAGACTGGAATACTTGTTTGCATACAAGTTACTGGGCTGTGAAGAAGCAAGATTGATGCACCGGATGAAAAACGGGTGCTCAATAGACAATGTGTTCAATACCTTGAGGGAAAAACATCATCCTACATGGGGAACAATGTTTTACTCTTGTCTTCAGTTTAGTGAAGATATAGCTGCACAGTTGGTTTATGTTGAAAATAGCTGTAATCAGAGTTTTGACCCTCAGAATAAATCACACTCTCAGTCTCACTCTTCATCTTCTCCTCATATGTCTGCAGATTCTCGACCTTTTATGCATACTGCCGGGCCTGACTATCCCCCACCGTATTCTGACGAAGACTCGAAGAGATCAGGGCAATTCACAGGTGGTACCAGAGCGGGAGAATTGGTGCATTATCCTGGCGGGACTCCCCAGAAACTTGAAACAGTTACAGGTGCATATCCAGGCCAGAACCAGCCCACGACAAGCCATTACGTAGTCGGCTATTCTGTTGACAATACTCCGGTACAGCGTTCTGTGACTACAAGTTGTTTACAATCTGTAGAGCCCGGCTCTTCTATTATGAAGGTGCCACCCGTTCTTCACCCTGTACCACCTCCGCCTGCTGTTATAACCGAGAGACTGCAGGTTAATGACCGTGTTCCTGGGATTATTCCTGAGCCTGCCGGGTCTGGTATTGCTCAAGCAAGTATTTCTAACCAGCCAACGGCTCCGGTGACAGAGGCTGAGCAGTTGCAGGTTGATAGCTATGTACCTCCTCAACCGGCGTACCATTCGATGTCAATGTCCTTAATGAGTGCAGCACTGCCACACGATGGTGCCAGGCCTTATGGATTACATCATCCAGAGCAACATCGTGTAAGGGAGGCTGGAAGGGTATTGAAACCGGTTCAGGTTCAAGAAGAAAGTTATCAATATGACTCTGTTCTTGCTGCACTTCAGGGAGGCCTTGATTTAATTAAAAGCAATGCAGTAATAACAGGTCAGGCATTTAAAAAATGGGGTGAATGTAACCCCGATGCAGCAGGCTGTTTGGCTGTGACACTCATTAGTCATATTCGACTAAATGCGGCAAAAGGTTATATTGTTTTTGAAGTTGGATCCGGAGCAGACGGAGTATCAGCGCTAATTTCTGTCAGGGCTTTAGGGCTGGCGTCAAAGGATGAAATAGATAAAGTTAAAGTCATTCCATCAGCTAAAGATCGTGTAGATGAAGTTTGCAATCTTATGGAAGCACGCACCAAGCTACAACAACTAGCGATGTTTGTCTCAATGCGGGGCAAAACACTTAATACTATGGTCTTTAATATAGAAGAGGCTAGCTCAGCAAATGAGGTGGCTGCTTTAGAATTAATTAAAGCGATAGATGGAACCTATGCTAAAAAGAGAAGTGACTCCTCGTCATTTGCCAGCGTATTCAAGGTTCTTCTTTAATTGAGAGACTCTCAAAGGAGGGCTTTAAGTAAGTCTGTATCCCAGAGCTTCTGCGAGATGTTGACGTTGTATTTTGTCAGTACCCTCCAGGTCAGCAATAGTGCGTGCTACTCTCAAGATTCGGTGACAGGCTCTGGCTGAAAGGCCAAGCCTGTCCATTGCCTGATTTAATAAGTCTCTTTCCGGTTTTTCAAGTAAGCAATGCTGTTCAAGCATTTTTCCTCTCAGCTGCTGATTACAGTAATTCTGACGTTTTAGTTGCCGGGATCGCGCTGTAATCACTCGCTGTCTGATTGTTTCAGAGTTTTCGGGCTGTTTGTCAGGAATATCGCCTGGTAACGGCAGTGACTCCGGGCGTGGGACATCAATTTGTAAATCAAATCGATCCAGTAAAGGACCGGACAGTTTGCGTTTATAGCGTGAAACCTGATCGGGAGAACACTGGCATGTACGCTGTTTATCACCCGCATAGCCACAGGGGCAGGGGTTCATCGCTGCAATCAATTGAAATCGTGCAGGATAAGTTATCTGTTGTCGGGCGCGAGAAATTGTAATGCGACCTGATTCAATGGGCTCCCGTAACACCTCTAAAACTTTACGGTCGTATTCCGGCAGCTCGTCCATGAACAGCACACCGTGATGGGCAAGTGAAATCTCACCGGGCAATGGATGACTGCCACCTCCAACCAGTGCTGGTGCCGATGCAGTATGGTGTGGAGCCCTGAAAGGGCGCTGCTTCCATTCGGGAGCTGCATTGTGAGTGCTGACAGAATAGATTGCAGTCACTTCAAGCGCTTCATTGCTTTCAAGTGCGGGCAAGATGCCGGGCAGGCGTGAAGCCAGCATGGTCTTGCCGGTTCCCGGCGGGCCACTTAACAGCAGGTTGTGACTGCCTGCGGCTGCTATTTCCAGAGCTCTTCGGGCTCGCTGTTGGCCATGAACATCCATCATGTCAGCAAAGCATGATGATGTTTGACGGGATGAAATCGAGTCAGAGCTGGCAGGGATTACGGGCTTCTCTCCGGACAGGTGTCCGCAAATGTTTAACAGGTGTTCAGCAGGTAGTACGGTACTTTGCTCTGCAACAGCAGCCTCAGCCTGATTGGTTTTCGGAAGTAGTAGCTGTCTTCCGGCTTTGCCACAACAGATTGCTGCAGGCAGTGCTCCTCGAACGGAGCGAAGCATGCCGGTCAGAGCAAGTTCTCCAATCAGTTCATATTGGGCAATCCCAGAGCATTCCAGCTGGCCACTGGCTAGCAACAGACTGATGGCAATAGGCAAATCAAACCGCCCGCCTTCCTTGGGTAGATCTGCCGGGGCCAGGTTTACGGTGATTCGACGAGCAGGAAACTCAAATCCGGCATTGAGCAGGGCGCTGCGAACTCTGTCCCGACTCTCTCGCACAGCGGTTTCAGCCAGTCCCACAATATTGAAAGCTGGCAAACCATTGGAAATATGAGTTTCGACCGTTACCAGAGGGGCTTCGATACCACATTGGGCCCGGCTGAAAACAGTGGCCAGCATCATGGGTTACATCCTGTCGGGGTGTTTTTATTTATAGAAACAATAAAAAGTAGCAGTAAATGACTGTAAAGAAGGGCGTCAGGCCTGTTGCTGTTGGGCGGTATCGTCAGCCCAGTCCCGAAGATGACGTGCAGCAGCCTGATAGCCGGCCTCACTGCTGGTCAGTGACATCATCAGATTGCTGTGATTGAAAGCAAAATCGAGGCAGATATTACGCCATGAAGTAGCGCCTGCGGATGTTGGCTGCAGCGTGGAAACGGCCGGATACATGGTAAAGCGCCCGAGGATAAAGTGCCGGCGTCTGAAATAGTCAGTTTCATTGGTCACTGAAAGAGCGGTGTACATGGCGCAGGGAATGGCTTCGTAGGGTGATTGATCCGGTGGTATCGAGGCTGTCAGAAGGGTAAATGCGATAATAAAGCAGGGTGGGGGGATTTCGAAATTGGAATAGCCTCCGATGGCGCGTTCTACATCACGAAGATAATCGCTGATAAGGAAGTCATGATCAGGATCCAGCCGGTAGTAATTTACTATCGCTTTGCCAAATCTCAGGCTGCGAATATTCTGGTGTGCCTGCGCGATCGCTGACTGGGGAAAGGCTGGCAAACCATTCGGGCCTGTCTGTGTTCGGGTTGCCTCAAAGGGACGGCTCAGGGGCGAGGGCAAGGGAGGAATTTCAGCAGCTGCTACTTCCTGTTCCAGATCTTCATAGTCCCTGCGCCGCCGCAGGCCGAAACAACAGCCACAGCATCGAATCAGACTGGCAAAGCTGAAAGGCATATCACACCTGCTATCAAGGGTACCGGCTTGACGTTGAAGCAGAACATGGCTGAAGGAGGTAAACCCGGCCAAGTCAGTATAGATTCACTTTCGGTAAATAATTGACACCTTGATGGTTTCAGACCGGCTGATGTCAATGCTGAAGGAAAGACGGCCGATAAGGACTCTGTAGTCTCATATTTTTTGGGCGGGCATCTTTCAGTGACAGTAAAGAAACAGGAAACAGCCGGATCATCTGCAACCAGGGCTCCTTTTATACGCTGCCGCCTTTGCTGGCTGGTAACAATGGCTGTGTTTGCCGGAATTATGGTGATTGAAGCCATAATTCTGGTGCCTTCCTATTACCGGTTCGAGACAACCTGGCTGCAAACGCTGGAGCAGAAAGCGCTGACGGGCTATCACAGCATGAAGCAGTCTGCGGAAGCTGGTGAGGTTTTGGGTCAGGAGCAACTACAGAATCTGATTGAGACTGATGCCGGAATCGTTGCCATCGCCCGCTATCGTTCAGGGAGTGCTGAGTTCACTCTGGGCGAATCAGAAGACTATTGGCCTGAACACTGGCCTACAAGAGCAGGATCCAAACTGTTAAGCCGGGAGCGCTACCAGACATTCTGGGAAGAAGAGGGCGACAAACTGGCCGTTGTGCTTGATAGCTCTGAGCTACAGCCGGAACTGAATGCCTACGTAATGCGTATTTTAGGACTGGTCATTATCATTGCCGGCTTCGTTACGCTGGTTACCAGTCTGTCGCTTCGCTATCTGGTTTTCGGCCCCATTCTGTTGCTTCGTTCAAAGCTGGAAGCTGAAAGCCAGGATCCGCTTAACCCCAGACGCTATATCATCGACAAGATACCGAACCATGAGCTGGGCGATATCATCACTCGTTTCAACCAACTGCAGGGCATACTGCACGACAATATTGTCAAAATAGAGCAACAGCGCGAAAGACTGGAGCAGGCCAACCGCCAGCTGCGAATAGAAAACTGCGAACGCACTGCGGCAATGTATGAAGCAGAGCGGGCTAACCGGCTTAAAAGTGAATTCCTCCATAATATGTCGCATGAACTGCGTACCCCCATGCACGCTATTCTCAGCTTCTCTGAACTGGGTGGTATGGAGACTGATGATGGTGAAAGGGAATCACTAAAAGAATATTTCACTCTGATTAATACCAGTGGGCAACAGCTGCTGGGGCTGCTGAATGACCTGCTTGACCTGTCAAAACTTGAGGCAGGAAAGGTGGATTATCAAATGGCAGAGGAAAACCCGGTGCAGCTGGTGAAAGATGTTATGCACCAGCTCAGTCCGCTACTCACTGAAAAACAACAGAAGCTGGATATTCTCAATGATCAGTCTGTGCCGATGATCAGCTGCGACAAAGTGAGAATACGTCAGGTGCTAACCAACCTGATGGGAAATGCGATTAAATTCTCTCCGGACGGATCAACGATTGCCGTCGAGCTGGAATGTGAAAAGCAGGGCTCAGAGGAGGGTATTACCCTGAAGCTTAAAGATCAGGGTGTTGGCATTCCCGAAGATGAGCTGGAAGCTATTTTCGACAAGTTTACCCAAAGCAGCAAGAATGCCAGCGGCAGTGGTGGTACCGGACTTGGATTAGCGATCAGTCGTGAAATCATCAATGATCATGGCGGATCTGTCCATGCAACCAACCGCCGCAGCGGTGGTGCCTGCTTCAGAATCTGGTTACCTCTGAAGCAAGACGAAAGCTACCGGAGTAAAGTACTCGACTGATAGATGTATGGAAACTGTCAGCTATCAGAGATTTAACCCGCCATTGAAGCACCAGTACAACCACCTTCCTGTTTGCTGTGAATGGGCTGCACTGTATTGCATTCGTTAGGTGTTATTGCGCCACCACTGTGTGCGAGTACATTGTAACGATCTTCCAGTATCTGGTTAGTGCACTGAAAAATCATATCCCGCAGCCAGCGATGAGCCCGATTCGCGTTCCAGTATTCCGGCCAGACGATACGATGTTCGACTTCCGGTGGATTGTCAGGAATTTGTCGCACAACCAAACGGTCATCCAGCATACTTTTCAAGGGAGTGCAGAAGGTCAGATAATCACTACCAGCAAGAATACTGCGTGTGGCACCAAAGCTTGGGCTTGAAAGTTTGGGTTCAATACTATGCCGGGCATAAAAGTCCTGAACCTGGGGGGCCATGGAACAACCGGATGTCTGCACCAGATGAGGATACTGGCGCAAGTCTTCCATAGTCAGCGCACGGTTTGCCAGAGGGTGATCGGCACTCATCAGACAGGCGAGACGGTAGCGTACAAATTCCTGACTGCGCAGCCCGGCTGGCGGCATGCCTGAATAACCAACAGCCAGATCAATCTCACCGTTATGCAGCTTTTCCAGCGTATGTTCGTCCAGTAGCTCAAGTTCGAAAGTGAAGTTGGGTGCCAGCGTCCTCAGCTCACATAATGCCTGCGGCAAAATTTCCTGTACCGTGACATACCCCCCGGCGATGCGGAAATGACGTGAAGTCGTTGAGGGATCAAAGGTGGAGTTTTCAAATATTGTTGCAGCTTCAACTACCAGACGGTTAATACTGGGATGAATAGCCTGTGCCAGCTCGGAGAGGGTGGTGGTGTTTCCTGCCCTGATCAGCAGTGGATCACACAGGTTCTCACGCAGGGAAGCAAGGTTGCGGCTCATGGTGGGCTGAGTCACACACAATTGCCGGGCAGCCTCAGTCACACTGCGAGTGTCCAGTAATGCCTTGAGACTGGGAAGCAGATTCAGGTTCAACCGGCTCAGGCTGATGTTTTCATCTATCGGTGAAACCTGTGCAGAGTAAGGGTTTCTGATGCCTGTTTTCATGAATAACTCGTATCTGGGGCCGCTTTTTTCGCTATAAAGGCAAAAGTTCCATCCGGCAGTATCAAAAAAATCTATGCGCACATTCTAATCTTCGATGCAAGGACGGCAGTATCCGTATTGATATCAGAATTTTGCATGTGGGTATGCTGGTATTCGATATGACCCAAGTGAAGGTAAATAGATAATCGGAAACAACGGTATGGCGGGTGCAAAGAAATTGTCATGCCGACTTTACAAATATGCACGCACACACACTTGGAGTCTTTCAATGAAAAAGCTGGTATTAGCTGCTGCTATCGCAGCTGCCGCAGCGACCTCTGCGCAGGCTAGTGAGCTCATTAATTTCGAGCCGTCCCTGGATCTGACCTACAGAAATTACTACTGGAAGCAGAAGGACAACGCAAGCAACCCTAAATACTATCGTGATGAATGGGTTCAGGCGCTGATCGCAGATTTTGATTCCGGCTATTTCCTGAATGACATGGTGGGTTTTGAACTGACTGCAGGTGCAACTCACACCTTTAATGCAGAAAAGAACTCTTCAATCTCCAACGTTGCCAAAGGTTCTGACGGCAAGGCCAACGATATTGCTGGTTTTCAGCAAGCATTCGTAAAAGCCAAGTACAACCTTGGCGAAGTAGCGCTGAAAGGTTCCTACGGTGTTAAAAAGCGTGGCTACGAGCTGTACGGTAACTCCGGCTCTCGTATCCTGGCTGGTAGCTCCAACGGTCTGGACCTGTCTGCTGAATGGCAGGATCTGAAGGTTTACGCTTCCCGCATCACTGGTGCCAGCGACCGTAACCAGTCCGCTCTGAGCCGTGACCTGTATGTCAACGACGGTAAAGACAAGCTGGACAACGTTACCCTGTACGGTGTGAACTACAGCATCGCCGGTATTGACCTGACTGCCGAGCGTCTGGTGTCCAAGGACTACCTGAAGAAGACCTTCCTGAAAGCAGCTCACAGCTTTGAGCTGGCTGAAGGCATGACTCTGGATACCGATATCCGTTACGGTCACGCTACTGACGATGGCAAGCTGTACAGCAACCAGGACTACAAGTCCAGCTACTTCAATGCCAACGCCAAGATCAACTACATGAATGCCTACCTGGGCTTCGGTTTCAACAAAGTTAAAGATGGCGACTGGGATGACAACGTAGGTGACAAGGGTAACGCTGGTTCCTACAACACTACCCTGTCTCAGTGGTACGACTACGACAAGGAAGGTGAAAAGGCCTGGATTGTTGAAGCCGGTTACAACTTTGCTGATCTGGGCATGCCGGGTCTGAGCTGGGACGTTTACTACGCTCAAGGTAAAGATGCCAAGAACTACAAGAGCGACTTCAAGCGTCAGGAAACCTTCAGTTTCGTTACCTACAAGTTTGACGGTAAGCTGAAAGGCCTGAAGGTTAAGTGGCTGCACGTTCAGGCGAATGCAAACGGTACCAAGATTGGTGAAACCAATAACAGCATGAAGAACCGTGACCGTTCTAACCGTTTCTACATCGAGTACACCAAGTCCATCTTCTAAGGATGGCATGACACTGGTAACGGTTGTTTAAGAGGGAGGTATTGAGCCACCTCCCGCTGCGGAGCAACCTTGCCAAATTGACATAAGTGTCAAAAAAAACCGGACAGGATTTTCTGTCCGGTTTTTTAATGCGTGGGTTAAACAGGAATTCCAGTATCAAAAAACTTTCAGCCGGTAGTCCAGATATATCCGGTGTTCATTTTTTCCGTTACTGAAGTCACCGCCGAGTCCGGTATTATCAGCGTTAGCCTGTCGTCCGCTGGGGCGGTACATGCCATACCGGAAGCGAAAGGAAAGTCCTGCCAGCATCTCACTCTGGAATTTATAAGTGAGATCCAGGTCGGTTTCGTTTTCTTTCAGCTTTTCGCTGTGTTTGCCATCTTTGAAATTATCACCGCGGGTATGGTAGAACTCGACAGATAGTCCGGGTATCAGCTTGTTAAAGTTGTATCCTGCACCCATGACCCAGGCTTTCTCATTATCGTAGAAGAAGTCGCCAATCAGCATGGATGTTGGTATATCAAAGCCGCCGTGGGTGTTCATACCAAAATCATAATAATACGTTCCCAGACGTTTATTGCCGGTGCTGTCTTTATAAGATGCTGTGGTTGTGGTGTAGCCAACCATCAACATCAAATCTCCGATGTCTGCGGCGATGTTGAAATGTTTGATATCTGCACTTTTGTTAAAGGCGGGGTCACCCCAGACGGAGCCAATCCAGAGTTTTCCGTTTTCTTTTTCCTTGTAATATTTGCCGTTGAGCGTCAGGTCAATTTCCGGAGTAACAGTAAACTTGTAACTGGCATCAAGGTTATAGGTGTCAAGAAAGTCCTTGGCATGGCTATCCCGGTATTTCAGGGAGAGCCCCATGATTTCATAGCCAAGTTCAGCACCCCAGACAGAATCAATGGTTTCAGCATCGTGCTTGTCGAATGTACCATTTTTACTGAAACCCAGATTGGTGCCCTCTTTGGACCCTTTTTTCTTGAATGATTTCAATTTTTCAAAATTGGACGAATTACGTAGCGAGATCTGATCAACCCAGGCCAGACCATAACTGAACCCCTCATAGCTACCCTTGATATCGACACCACGCCATGAGGAAGGGATAGCTCGAGAGCCTGAGCCTGCAATCAATCCGGTATAGATGCGTTCCCGGCCACCTTTAAACATCAGTAAAGGCTTGTTTTTATCCTCTGACGGAATCCTGGCTTTGACATAGGCCTGAGCCAGTTTGCTGAAACCTGTCCTGTGACCACTTTCTGTTTCAATCAGCAAGTCTCTGGTTTTCTTATGGGGTGAATGAAGATCTCCGACGGTGAATACCGATGCGTCAAAACCAAAAGTATCTGCAAGCCAACCCGACTGGAAATTAATCTGGACACCCAGGGCATCAGCTCCCTCTTTCGGTTTTTTGGTTTTTGGCGCGTTGGGTGACTTCAGATATTTTTTGTTGGAGCGTTCAAATTCAACCAGCCTTATACGCGCATCCAGATCATGAGCATCTGCAAAAGCGGCCATTTGTTCTTCAAAAAAATCATCGCCAGGGCGGGAGTCGTCTGCAATACCGGTCAGGGACGCAGACTGGGCAGGAAGCGTAATACATGCCAGACCCGGCAAAATCAGGGAGCGGAGATTCATAATATGAGATCTTCAAATCAGGCAGAATGACGGACTAAGGATAGGAAAGAATTCAGGTTGTATCAGGCGTTCTGGGTTTTTAACCTGCGCCAGAAGATTGTTTGACGTTGGTATCCTGTTTTATTCAGGGATATATGCAAAAAATAAAAAAGGCTGCCATTGGCAGCCTTAATCTGGTTTTAAACTTTTATCAGCATATTTATTCTTACTTTTCATGTCCCGGGCGCAGCACGACCCGTTCAATATCGCTGCCACTGTCGGTCACGGCCGTTACAGTAACACCGACAATGCCCTGCACTGAATTGAAGTGGGCCAGACCATTGGCGTCTGTTGTCATTTCTTTCATGAACATGCCCCCGTTGGATGAAACTGTTACCCGTGCACCGGCAACCGGCATGCCGTCCTGATAGACCCGGGCATTAACATCAGAGAATGCAGAGGTGTCCACATAAAGCGTGGGTGAGCCAGCCTGAGCTGATAGTGAGGCCGCTGACAATAGGGCTACAGCAAAGAGCTTCTTGAGAGTGATCACGACTTTTTCTCCTTTTTATTGCCTTGCAAGAAACGGATATCACCGGGCAGGTGAGCATTTCTTATTCCCTGGCAGTTTTAAATGAAAGTTGCTGGTAAAGACGACGATGCAGCCGTTTAACAACTTTCCCATACGGGCTATGGCCCGGTTATGGTCCTTTTACAATCGCTTTGTATTTCAGGCATTTTGTTTGTTGTATGAACGTTGTCAGCCTGTTGCCTGGCGATTGAATGATTTATTAAGGAAAAACTTTGTGAATTTAATTTAATAGTTATTGTTTCTGTTTTTTATTCTACAGCAGGTATTTCGTTTGTATACAGAACAAATCATTTGTTGGATACGTTTCTAATTAGATTGTGTAGTGGTAATTACTGTTTTTGCATGTATAAGTAGTAAATTAATTGATGCCTAGTTCTTAAAATAATTGCCTTGAATCAATAACCCGTTGTTAATGCAGTAATATCCTCTTTTTAATCTGATTGACCAGAATTCTGAATCAAGACCTGTTCTGAAGCGGCATAAGTATCCAGATAGTCTTTTGCCGCGTGTTGTAAAAATGCAAGTGATCAAAGT
This sequence comes from Spongorhabdus nitratireducens, assembly GCA_947387575.1. GTDB lineage: Bacteria > Pseudomonadota > Gammaproteobacteria > Pseudomonadales > Endozoicomonadaceae > CANDOC01. Next base: position 263,441 of record CANDOC010000003.1, on the reverse strand, counting down.
CTGCTGTTACTGTTTAAAAACAGATAGTGGCTCGCTTTGCTCCGGGAAATTTTCAAATGCTGTACAAACAGGAAAGCGGCTGGAAACAGCTGAAGAGTGAAGAACGCCAGCAAATTATTGATTTCTGTGAACCTTACAAAGCGTTCCTGAATGAAGCCAAAACCGAGCGCGAGTTTGTTATTGCTTCCCAGAAGCAGGCAGAAAAGCGCGGCTTTGTTGATGCCATGTCCAAAGATGAGCTGAAGCCGGGCGACAAGGTTTTCTTCAACTTGCGTGACAAGAACCTGGTGTTGGCGGTTATTGGCAGCAAGGATCTGGCTGAAGGTGCCAACTTTGTTGTTTCCCACGTTGACTCCCCGCGTCTCGACCTTAAGCAGAAGCCGCTTTACGAAGACTCAGAATTCGCCCTGTTCAAGACTCACTATTACGGTGGTGTGAAAAAGTATCAGTGGGCCTCCCGCCCGCTGGCGCTGCACGGCGTTGTAATGCTGAAGAGTGGCGTCAAGGTCAACATCACTATCGGTGAAGATGAAAACGATCCGGTCTTCGTTATTCCTGACCTGCTGCCTCACCTGGATGCCAAGGTGCAGCGTGAGCGCAAAGCCAGTGAAGTCCTGAAAGGCAGTGAAATGCATGTACTGGTGGGTTCTATTCCATGCGAAATCACTGACGAAGATATCAAGGATTCCGTCAAGTACAACGCGTTGCAGAAGCTGAACGAAAAGTACGATATGACCGAAGAGGACTTTATCTCTGCGGAATTCGAACTGGTTCCGGCTGCCAAGGCTCGTGATATCGGCTTCGACCGTGGCCTGATTGGTGCCTACGGCCATGATGACCGTATCTGCGCATGGACCTCTGTTCAGTCCATTCTGGATATGGATCACACTCCGGAGCACACTGCAATCTGCTTCCTGGTTGACAAGGAAGAGATCGGTTCCACCGGTTCCACCGGTCTGCAGTCTCGCTATATTGAGCACTTTATGCAGGAACTGGCTTCCCGTATTCCGTCCAGCAAGAATGACTTCCATGCAGTACGTCGCTGCTTCTGGAACTCCAAGGCACTGTCTTCTGATGTGAATGCCGGTGTGAACCCGCTGTTCAAGCAGGTACACGACTCCCAGAATGCATCAAAGCTGGGCTATGGCCTTGTTCTGACCAAATATACCGGTGCCCGTGGCAAGGCTGGCAGCAGTGATGCTGATGCAGAATTTGTGAGCGAACTGCGTACCCTGTTCGACAAGCACGATGTGAAATGGCAGACCGGTATGCTGGGTGAAGTTGATGAAGGTGGCGGCGGTACTGTTGCCATGTTCCTGGCGCACTACGGCATCCGTACTATTGATGCGGGTGCTGCACTGTTGTCCATGCACTCACCCATGGAAATTGCTTCCAAGTTTGACGTGCATGAGATCTATCGTGCTTATAAGGCGTTTTACGCCTGAAGCAGCTGATTTGTTGAGTTAGCCGATAGAAGAAAGCCGCCTGATCATTCACAGGCGGCTTTTTTTATGTCATTTCTCTTCAGTGGACTCGGTCGGAGTTTTTTCCAGTTTTTGTTCCAACCGTGTAACTGTTTCTTCCAGTTGTTCCATCCGTTCACGGGTGCGGCGCAGTACGGCTACTTGAGCATCAAACTCTTCGCGGTTTACCAGTTCCAGCTTTCCAAGAGTCGATTGCAGCAGGGCGCGAAAGTTATGTTCGAATTCCTTGTGTAGCTGACTCTTTTCCCCGCTTAACAGTCGGGTTGCATTGGTTGTCAGCTGTTCGATGAAAGCGGCTTTGTTGATCATGATGATCCTGCTTGTGTTGGTTGCTGGCGATTATAGCCCGATGGCTCCAGTCCTTGGCTAGATTTCTTTCGCACTGTTTTGGTGCGATGTCGTTTAAGGTGGTGTATCCGTGGTGCGGGGTACTACCTTTTAAATCTGTGAAACGTCTGCGCTGAGACTACTTTTAATTCCCATGTTTTTGAAATATAAGGTTTTTCCTGTTCTGGCACAGTAAGTGAATAGAACAGGATAAAGCGCACAAGCAAGTATTCTGACTGGTGCTTTCAATGCAGAGTCAGGCTGCCTTTCAGTGCATAAACTTGCAGGGCAAGTTCGATTATGACGACAGGAGAACATTCATGAAGTTAGTGTCTGCCATTATCAAGCCGTTCAAGCTGGATGACGTGCGGGAAGCGCTTTCTGACATCGGGGTACAGGGTATCACTGTCACTGAGGTTAAGGGATTTGGTCGTCAGAAAGGTCATACCGAGTTATATCGTGGTGCCGAATACGTGGTGGACTTTCTGCCCAAGGTGAAGATTGAAGTCGCCATTCCTTCTGACCTGCTGGATCAGGTTATTGACTGCATCAGCAGTGCCGCCAACACCGGCAAGATCGGTGATGGCAAAATTTTTGTCACCAGCCTGGAGCAGGTGATTCGAATCCGTACCGGCGAGACCGGTGCCGAGGCCCTCTGATTAGCGGGCAGCACTCATTGAACAGAACCCGTTAATAACAATTCCAACCTGAAGTGGGGACTGAATAAAGTGGAAAGCGTAACGCAACTCTCGTACGCACTGGATACCTTTTACTTCCTGATGTCCGGTGCACTGGTAATGTGGATGGCAGCTGGCTTTGCCATGCTGGAAGCCGGTCTGGTCCGGTCCAAGAATACAGTGGAAATTCTGACCAAGAATATCGCCCTGTTTGCCGTGGCCTGTACCATGTACCTGCTCTGTGGCTACGCCATCATGTATCCCGGTGCAAATGAAGGCGGAATACTGCCTGTACTGGGAACATTGATAGGCACTGAAAATACCGTTGAAAGCGTTGTTGCGGGTGGTGATGATGCACCGTACTACTCCATGCGTTCAGATTTCTTCTTCCAGGTTGTGTTCGTAGCGACCGCCATGTCGATTGTTTCCGGCGCGGTGGCGGAACGAATGAAACTCTGGGCCTTCCTGGTCTTTGCTGTCTTTATGGCCGGCTTTATCTATCCGGTTCAGGGCTTCTGGAAATGGGGCGGTGGTTTCCTTGATGCTGCAGGGTTCCAGGACTTTGCCGGTTCAGGTGTTGTTCACCTTGCAGGTGCGGCTGCGGCTCTGGCGGGTGTTCTGCTGCTGGGTGCCCGCAAAGGTAAATATGGCAAGAACGGTGAGGTGAATGCGATTCCCGGTGCCAACCTGCCTCTGGCGACACTGGGTACCTTTATCCTGTGGCTCGGCTGGTTTGGTTTTAACGGTGGCTCACAGTTACAGATTTCCAGTGTTGAAAATGCCAATGCCGTTGCCCAGATCTTTACCAACACCAATGCCGGTGCTGCAGGCGGCGTTATTGCAGCGCTGATTGTTGCACGACTGCTGTTTGGCAAAGCCGATCTCACCATGGCGCTGAACGGTGCTCTTGCCGGACTGGTAGCGATCACTGCTGAGCCACTGACACCTTCTGCACTAACTGCAACTCTGATTGGTGCAGTGGGTGGTTCCATTGTCGTATTTGCAATTCTGGGCCTGGACAAGCTGAGAATTGATGACCCGGTAGGTGCCATTTCGGTACACGGTATTGTCGGAATCTGGGGTTTGCTGGCAGTACCTCTGACCAACAGTGAAGCGAATCCGAGTTCACAGCTGCTGGGTATCATTACGATTTTTGGCTGGGTATTCGTAGCAAGCCTGATTGTCTGGAGCGGTATCAAGGCGATTATGGGGTTGCGGATTTCTCAGGAAGAAGAGTACGAAGGAGCGGACAGGACAGAGTGTGGCATGGAAGCCTACCCTGAGTTTACGACTAAGTAACGTTTTCGGTGCGACTCTATATCAGCAGCCACCTGATACTTTGTCGTTTGAAGCATAAAGTGAAAATTTGAATCATATGCTGATAATAATTGAAGCATAAACTGAAAATAGAAAAGAACCATAACTTGATATTACACGACTCTGATCTAATCTCTTAAACAGGTTGATCGGAGTCGTGTTTTATGAGGCGTAAAATCACAAAATCCGCAACGAAGCGTATCTATGGCTTCCATAGCATCAAGTCAGATAACTACTTCAGAGTAGAGTCAGGAAACGAATTCGGAGCATGCTACCATCTCGAATTTCGAGACTCTATCATATCTTTTGAAGCCCAGCCTCAGGGTTATAATTATATAGAATTTCGAAGAAATGGATTCTATACATCCGATTTCGATCTGGAACATCATGACACCGGAAAAGAGCTTCTCGAGATAAAATCTGATGAAGAGTCAGAAAGTCAAGTATTTAAAGAGGTATTTAAGTGTCAAAAAGAAGGAGCTGTTGCTCAAGGGTTAAGTCTTGCCCTGATGACCGAGTCAGAAATCAAAAAAGAACCATTACTCAGAAACCTCAAACTGCTGTACAAGTACAGAACAGAGGGTCCGTTAACCATCAAGCATTTTAAAATTCTCGATTGTATAGAAAACGTTGTAGAAATCTCTATCGAAAGTCTATGCGCCTATCTCTGCTTAGAAAAGAAAGAGGGATACCCGTTAATTTATGACCTTGTCGCCCGAGGAGAATTGAAACCTGTTCAGGGACTCGCTATGCATGCTCTGAGTAGTCAGTCTGTTTTGAGAAAACGACTATGAGTAGGCTGGTTGAAGGAACAAAAATTCGACTGGAATCACTAGATGGCAGTAAACATGAGTATGTGATTGCGTCAAAAAATGCAGGTAGCTTTCATTTACATAGTCTGCTTGTTGAGGACAGGGTTATACAGCTTACTCAGGATGAGCTTCAGGTAGCCTTGAGGAAAGGAAGGCTAGAATTCATTAGTTCATCAGGGGATGAGGAACAAAAGCTGGCTCAAGATTTGATGATGTTCCCTGAAGAATCCAGAGACGAGGCTTTAAGGCGTTATAAATACATAACGGGCCTTATAGACCGAGGGGTTGAGTATTGGTCTCCGCAGTACATCGAAGATCTTGTACCGGTGATTGCTAAAGAGATTGATGACCGTAAGCCTCCAAGCTGGATAACAATTTGCAGATGGCACAAGAAATACGTTCAGGCTGGTTTTTCCATTCGCGGGCTTTATTCAGAAACTTTTAAAAAAGGTAACAGAAAAAGCCGTTTGAAAGCAGAAGTTGAAGAGTGTGTCCGAAAGGCTCTCGAGTACTATCAAAGTGAATTGAGGCCAACTAAAAAAGATGCTTATGACCGCCTGGAAGAGTACATATTGGAAGCCAATACTCTTCGACATGTTGACGACAAGCTAACTGTTCCAAGCTATAGAGGTTTTCTTAACAGGGTTGCAAAATTAACTCCATATGAAAAGGCGGCAAGTCGCCACGGTAAGCGTAAAGCAGGTATCGAGTACGATGAAGTAGGTTCTGGTGTAAAAACTGAGCGGGTCATGGAACGTGTAGCAGTGGATCACACCAGACTTGATTTATTCGTGATCGATAAAGAAACTTCTATACCCTTGGGGCGTCCATGGCTCACGCTAGCAGTTGATGAATACTCAAGATCTATCGTAGGTGCATACATCTCATTTCGAGATCCTGACTTTATTGTTCTCATCAAACTGATAAGAAATATTCTTGAAGAAAAAACCTATATTAAGGAAAAGTATCCATTCATTGAAAATGATTGGGCTTGTTATGGCTGTCCGGAGCTATTCGTTTTCGATAACGGTAAAGAGTTTTGGTGCAAGGATTTAGAGATTGTTTTAGCAGAACTGAATATTCAATATGCGTTTAACCCTGTACAACACCCTTGGCTAAAAGGAAAAATTGAACGAAAGTTTGGAACCATAAACACAGAACTACTCTCCCAGTTACAGGGTAAGACATTCTCTTCAATAGCAACACGAGAAGATTATGATCCCAAGAAAAACGCTGTCATCAAGTTTGATGCCTTTGTTGAGATATTTTACAAATGGCTGATTGATGAATACCAGGTATCACCTACGACACAGGAAGAAATCATCCCTGACCTATATTGGTTGAAGTCTGTCGAAGATTACCCTCCCAAAATGATTGAACCTGACCGTCTTAATATTATTCTCGGGCGTACAGAAGAGAGCAAGCTGAGAAAAGGAGGCATTTATTATAAAAAGCTCAGATATGAATCTGAAGACCTAGCCCGCTACAGGTCAAAGGTTGGAAGTAAAATCACTAGGTATAAGGTTGATCCAGACAATCTTGGTTTTATTTATGTTTTTAACGAGCTTGATCGAGAGTACATAAAGGTTCTTGCTGTTGATCAGGATTACGCATCAGGCCTCCGAGAGAATCAGCATGACGTGCATATTCGATACGCAAAAGAAGTTATCGGTAAAGACTACAAGCATGAGGATGTAGTCAGGGCAAGGCTAGAGATCCAGAGAAGAATTCAGGAAGAGATCGATTCCTGGGTTGAAACGCCCAACAAAACTGCCATCAGTGCCAGTTCGGCAGCTGCAAAATATTGTGACCTTGGTCAGGATGCGAACTCAAGTTTATCTGAAGGCCTTCCAGCTCCAAAACCCCGACAAAATGTAAAAGAACAGCCAGAATCCACAGTTACGGTCGAAGATTTTGATGATGACCAAGAGCTTGATACATCTGGCTGGCAGAGTAATATGCCATGAATGAGCTCTATGATCGGTATGACAACATAACGGCTGAACAAGATAAAAAGATTCTGCAAGTAAGAAATTGCTATATCAGCTCTCCGAACCTGGATCGTATTTTGGCCGATATTCACCGATGCCGTAGAATGTCGCAAAGAGGTGGATACCCAGAATGTATGCTGGTACTTGGCGAACCTGGTGCAGGAAAGACAACATTAAAGAATGAGTATTTAAGACGAAATCCCCCAAGAGAAGAGCAAGAAAGGTCTGTCATCAGTGTTTTCTCAGGTGATTTCCCGGATAGAACAGTGCCAAAGCAGGCCGCAATCTGCTTTTTAGAAGACCTAGGTCATGAACTTTCATCTAAAGGGCTTTCTGCACCACAGTTGACAAAAATTCTGGCCAACCTGATGAAGCAATGTGCTGTTGAAATCAGTCTACTGGATGAATTTCAGCATCTGATTGAAACAAAGTCATTTACTGTTCTTGAAGATGCTGCAAAGTGGCTGAAAATTTTAATCAATATATCAGGTCTCCCCGTTGCTCTTTTTGGTATGTCATACAGTAAGATTATTCTTGATTGTGATGATGCCCTTGCGGGACGGTTTATGATTCAAAGAAAAATTGAGCCATTCCGGATTATTGTTGATGAACATCGGAAAGACTTCAGAACCTTTTTGAAGGTATTTAACGACAGTTTGCCATTTTCCAAAAAGCCTGGGCTTCATGAGCTAGAGTATTACCCAAGGCTCTTTGCTTTCTCTAAAGGCAATATGAGAAGGCTGAGAGTTCTCATAAATTATGCCGCTGAAGAAGCCATTCTGAATAACGATGATGAACTGAATATGGAACATTTTATAGCTGGCTATCGCTATTATATGGACCACGTTACAAGAAAAGATCAGATTGACGCAGATGAAAAGCTAGAGATACAACCAAACCCGTTTGATGTTGGCATTAATGAGCTGGAATTCAAGCAGATGCAATCTGCGTCTTGCTGGAAAATGGATGCAGGTAAGGGAGAGTCTCGCATCATTCCTGCAAAATATACCCGGTTAATCCCTCTTCGATCACTACTTAAACGTAGATGATTTTACAGCAATTTCTTAGGGGGCAAAAAAAGCAAAAATGAGTTGAATCTGAAATGAACTTTGTGAATCTGACAACTCTTTTGGTTGTTGGGTTCATTAATCTAAATCAAGTCAGAGGTGGAGTTGGTTTTAATTAAATATAATATGTTTTTAATTTCAGGGAAAAACCTCACGCATTTTTGGGCGAGGTTTTTTATCGGTAACTGTCAGGTCGGGTCTGAACTTCTACAATTCATGTGAACCGTATTGTCCGCTGCTTGAGGCGTGAACAGGGTTCATACCCCACTCCTCAGAGTGGGGTAATTTATAGTAAGTAATATTTCAATTTTGTGCATCGATAAAATCAACACCTACTCTCATGCTGCGGCCTCAATCTCCCGCAGCCGCTGAAAACGCTGATCAGATATAATAGATTTATCCACTTCTCCAAGAGAGTTGAGTATTTTCCTCAGTGGATACGGTACTATCTCTAGCTGATCCGGGATTATCAGATCAAGAAGATCAAGTGTTTCTCTAGGAAATCTTTTAGTTAGCGAGGCAGAGTCTTCTTTGTCGCGCTCAAAATTATATAGGCTTAAATGCTCCTCAGCGATGGGCCTGAGAAATGAACGCACTGCATCAAGTACGACAGGGAAATCCTCATTTGCATCATCGAGAATATCGACCCAGGCCTTTGATGTTTGCTCTGTCTGGAGCTTTTGCTCAACCGGCCAGGCCTTTTCAATAAATGGGACGACCATAGTTTTCCAGCCATTCTGATTGTGCTGTCCCACTTTCCCCAAAAAGTAAATTGCCTGTAAGCGCTGTTCTTGAGTTATTCGTCGCAAGCAATCACGAGCGACAGAAAAGCTAAGGGATGATTCATCTTTTTGAGCAAAGAGCACTGCTTGTATCACCCAATGGCTATATTTATTTTCTCTACCCCATATCCATGTATGCAAAACAGTGGGTAGCGAAAGGAAATCTTTTTTAATTTGAGAAAAGAAAGCTGTAGTACCACTCCATTTATTATAAAAAAGACCGTTCCATGCAGGCTCACAAAAGGGATTGTTCGATTTAAACCAAGGTAAAATACTAAGTGTTACCCACTCCGGATCTAAGCTGTATAGCAGTGGTGCTTCTGCACTAACAAGACAAACAACATGATCACGCCCCTCGCCTTGTGCCATCAATAGATTATCTACCCGGGATGTGAACTCTTCGGGTAAGCCACACCCAGCTTTCGATTCCTTATTACGAAGAACCGCAATTAACCCCTCCGTAGCACGGCCAAGTGGCCCGTTGATGGCGTATTCTAGGGTGCGCCGGGAAGGGGGAGTAATCTGGCCGCGAATGCTCACTTTTCCTATACCGCTTTTAGTTGCTTCTGGATCGCAAGACAGTAGTTTTGCAATCAGGCTATCAAAAATGCTATAGGCAAAATCTTTGGCTTTCTGGGCTAAAGGAGGAAATTTATCTCGTAGCCAGTGGCTGATCTCCCAGCGTGCTTCAAAGACAGTTTCTGAAGGAAGCTGGCCTAACCTCTGATAAAATGCCATGGTTGCAATTTCTGAAGCTGAAATGGGCCAGTGAGAGATAAGGGCGCTCCAAAATCTTACAGGATACTGCCCTTTTTGAGCTTCTAAACTGAGCGCAGCTAATGCCTTTACAGGTTTCGATTTCACAAGCCCTATGAAGGGGGCATATTCGATAAAATCTCTGGGAGGGCTATCAGTATACTCTTGAGCAACAGAAATTACTCTGTGAAGAGGTACCTTTGCCAATACAGTTGGGTCTTCGTCTTTCTTAACCCAGTCAGCCATGGGCACGTTGACACTGACAAGTTCGTCAACCCAGTTATCTGTCCATTCTTCAAGGCCTTCAATTAATCTCAACCACTGGTTTTTGAAGTGATCAGAGATGTCACAATCCATCTTAACCAACCACCCGAAATACATGGCTGCCCGAGTATTCTTATGCTTTTGATACTGTGAATCTTGATCTTCGCCTTCGTAGGGGGGGCGACCCTCCAGAATCCGGCTGGCAATCGCTGCTTTTTGATCATCTGGAAAATCAGTCCATCTGTCTTTCAACAGGAACATCAGCTCTCTAATATTTTCAGAATTCCAAAACTGCTCGCCACTTAAAAGTGATAGGTATGTTGCTACTTGGGTTCCTGAGAACAACTGTTTTTTATTCCAAGCATACAATCGGAGTTTGTCGAAAATAAAATGCTCTGGGCTAGGCCAGGTACAAATGTAAGCACTTAGCAGTTGTGGCTCGATATCTGCCATCCGGTTAAAAAGAGTTAAGAAGAATGATAAGAACTTGTCATGATCATCAGCAAGATCATCATTTATATCCCTTTCAGGATAAAATGTTGCAGTTGAAAATATGTATCTCTCGGTATGCTTCAACTGGTCGGCTGCCAGGATTAGGTTTTGCTGGAAAGCAGAAAATACTTGAGCAAGAGCACTGTCAGGCACATCAGGCAAGCGATCATCTAAGTGGGGAAATTCCACATCAATAGTCGCAACATCACGCCATGAGATGTCAGTCCATTCGCCTTTTGGTGGGAGAGCTTTTGAAAGGCCAAAAGGAATCTCAACTTTAAAATAAGATCTGGAAGCAGATTCCAAAGACCGAATTACACAACTATTCCAGCCTCTTTTTTTTATATTCTGACGAACTCTGTACCATTCAAAGTTATGAGGGTCACGTTCATTTTCCAAGTCTTCCAGCAGTATTATCCAAAGCTTTCTGGCTTCCGGGGAAAGGTCCTCTGTATCGTAGACTGCTCTTTTTAGGCTTTCCAGTAGCGCTGGATGAAGGCGTGGTTGGTGGATGACCCACCACGCCAGTGCCGGTCTGCAGATTTGTTGGTATAACCATCGAGATAAATGGAATAATCGTGATGTCAGCGGAGGGTGTTGATAATTAAAACTCAGTGCCAGTCGTTGGTATTTCTCCTGAATATCATCACCTTCATGCCAAGAAATTAAATCTCGAGCTTTAGCAAACTTCAGCTTTACATCTTCTCTTACGGGGTCATCATCGATACCAAACGCTTCAATTGGATCGAACGTCTTTGATTCATCAGCATAAAGGCTAAAACTTTTTGAAGGTTCAGCTAGACGTCTATTTCTATCAAATACAAAAAGCCAGTCAATTGGTAAAGGAGGGTTAGAATCAGCAAACTCTTTTGCACCAAGAGCAGACTGCACTAAGTGAGTAACCATTCCCCTTTGGTGAGGAGTCAGCTCCTGTGGCTTCTGCTTTGCGAGGCTAACGAGAGAATGGCGCCAGGCTGCAGGATTTTCAGCCCTAACAGCCCATGCATCAAGAGTATCCCATAGCGCTTTGTGATCTTGGCTTGTTGGATAAGCTATGGAAGTTACACCACGATCTTTCCATTTTGACTCGATCTCTTGAGAGATACCCATATCAAAAGCATACAGGCGTTTCTGGCTATTATCATGGCTACCATTTAACCCTTGCAGAAGATATTTTACCGGTGGATCTTCAGCCTGATATCCCAACAACACGACAGTATATGATTTAAGCAATTGCTGAATGAATGCCGTTGCCCATCCCTCTGCCAAGTATGCCCTCCCAAAATCTGCGCTGCCCAGAACATAGTCATGGGTTTTCTCATTTGGCTCAGAAAGCCTGCCATGAAGATAGGTAACACCAGAAACAGCGACACCATGGCGTAAATCCGGGAAGGTAGGTGGTGTATATATGCATTGAATATTCTCACCCAAAGCTTGTTCAAAGAGGTGGTCAAAATTGGTGGTAACTATTTGGGGAATACCATCTTGGTTGGCCGAAAGTCGGCCAATCACCTGGTGTTTATCAGACTTGAGATTGGGTTTACCATTGACGGTCAAGCATTTGGCCACCAGACTGCCCACAAGGTCACGTCCATAAACTTGCTGGAGTGCATTAAAAATCTGATCCAGTGGCGTGCGTGCCGACACCGGGATATTTAGACCTGCACCTCTCCAAGGAGCAAACATTCTTGTAATTTCGGAACTTTGGTCGGGAGATAGGTGATCAATCACATATTCTGTTAACCGTTGGAAGCTTGGCAGCCCTGATGGAATAGACACCCCGGCACCACACAAAAATACAACTTGTCCAGCATCACGTTCAGACAGGAGTTCGTCAGGGATTATTGGCCCACCAGAAACAAACCTCATATGCTGTGACTCCTTGTACATTAAGCAAGCGGCGATGATATATACAGCTTGAGGTAGGGTATCATGCTTGGATTGTTATCTCTCAAAGGCAGTGGCTAATAAAAATTAGGGGATTTTGCATAAAGAAAACTGGTATCGCCTCATATGCGTTGAACTCGAATCGATTAGCAGCATTTTTATGCGATCATAGTGTATTTCGGTTTAATAGCTGTAAAAAGAGCTTTCAAGAAGAATTCGTCTACGACGATAACCAGCCTGAAGTTCAGGATCGGATCGTAGATATGGCTATGAATGGATCCGGCATTCGTGATAGCAGCAGAGTGCTGGTGATCAGCCAGGATACCGCCTTTGTCAGCCTAGATGGGTAGTGGAGTTATGTTGGCAACAAGTGCAAGATCAGTTAGCACTGGCTGTTCTATGCTTAGGGGCTCAGTTCAAGCGAGTTATAGCTCATGCTTTTGGCAAAAAAGTATCATCAACTTTGTGCAAACTGTTGAATATACTCAAACTGTATAGCTTCAGTTATTTTTGTACTGATGAGAGGGAAGCCTTATAACCTCAATTTACTTAAAGGAATTCATATTGCGAGTAAAAGCTGAATAAGGGAATATATAGAAACAATCTGATACTGCGAACCTCGTTGAAGAGGATTACACAAAGAATAATTTGCTTCTCGACATCAGCTGAATTGCATGACAAAGTCATCGGCGGACTTGTCTCAAAAAATCAGTATCAACGTGTGTGAGGCATCAGCCAGCATGTGTATAGAGTCTACTCCAAGTTGCCTTCACCAGTTTATGCGTCAGTACATTAAGCTGGGTTATTTGGTACAGCCAATTTAAGGTGCTGCACTAAAATTAGTGACACTGTTGAAAAATTCCAATGCAGAAATATTGTTTGAGGAAAATTTATCGGAAAACCTATACGACAGTGTTTTGTTGTTGTATTTTGCTGTGTAGTTGAGGGACTGAATGAAAATAAAGCCTTACGATCACAGAAACACAAGAAAAAAACTGACAGTCAAGAATAAATAACGAGAATCTAACTGCCGGTATAGAAGCTTCAAAGCAGCCGGGTAGAAAGTCATAATTTGGATAAGTAATGAAGTTAAAACAAAAAATTGAAAAGTTAGTCAATCATCTGACGGATGGTTTGCACGAGCGTGAGGAGATTGTTTCTGTGGCGCTATTGGCGGCACTTGCTGGTCAGAATACATTCCTCTATGGTCCGCCGGGAACAGCAAAAAGCCTGATTTCACGGCGTATCGCCTGTGCCTTTACAGAACCGAAATACTTTGAATACCTTATGAATCGGTTCAGCACCCCAGAAGAAGTTTTCGGGCCTGTTTCAATCAAGGCTTTAAAAGAAGACCAGTACATCCGGAAAACCAACGGGTACTTGCCTACAGCTAACTTTGCGTTTTTGGATGAGATCTGGAAGTCCAGCCCGGCAGTGTTAAACACTCTGCTGACGTTGATCAACGAGCGTCTTTTCCGTAATGGTGAGGATGTAGATAAGGCACCTCTGAAGGCCCTGATTGCGGCATCAAATGAAACCCCGGCAGAGGGTCAGGGGCTTGAAGCTCTCTATGATCGTTTCATCATTCGCATGATGGTACCTCCAATGCAAAGCCGAGAGAAGTTTGAAGCCTTGCTGCAGAGCAAGCCTGTACTTGCAGATATTACAATTCCTGAAGCGATAAAGTTCACAAGTGAGGATTGGGCTGATCACCTGCAAAATATTGAGGAAGTATCCCTATCTCAGGAAAGTCTGACCATCATATCGCTTATTCGTATTGCCCTTGCTGAAAAAAGTGAAGAGCTGGATGTTTATGTGTCTGACCGACGCTGGCAAAAAGCTGCATTGCTAATGAAAGCATCAGCGATGTTCTGCGGTCGTAGGGTAACCAATCACTCTGATGCTTTATTGCTTCGTCACTGCTTATGGACGTCAGAAGAGAATCGTCAAGCTGTTATCCGTATCGTCGAAAATGCGGTAAGAGAGTGTGGAATAGACCCATTATTAGATTTGTCAAAATTTGATGTAGAAAAAGAGCGTTTAGAAAAAGAGATTGAAGAAGAACTCTATCATACAGATGATGTATATAAAACTATTACTCTGGGTGATGGGCAAGAGTATTTCGAAGTTAATGCTGAATATAAACCGTACCGGAAGAGTACAAAAACCGTTACTTTTTATATCAAGAAGGCTCTTCATAAAAAAGATGGGGTATTTTCACCTGTTGATGAACGAGGTCAGGAAATTGGCTGGGTAAGGTGTGATTTTGATAAGCAAGGATCGTGCTCAATAGAAACTCAAGAAGACCATAATCCTGAGGAAATAAATTATTGGAATGAGTCAGAACCATTTAAGCCAGAGATTTTATTTACTAAGGGTTCAAAGAAAAATAAGGTCAATAAAAGGCTGATATCATCATTGAAAGAAGATGCTATAGCCCTTGAGAAAGGCATATCAGAATCACTGAATTTAGTTAAGGATAAACAAATAACGTACGAGGAAGAATTAAAGACACCCTTTGTTCCATATAATGTGATGAGCATCTCTATAGAAGGGGTAAATAACCAGATTAATGACCTTAATCTAAGGCTCTTTGATTGTGAGCGTTTGATTGCCCTATGTAAGTGAGATCTGATGTGAATAACCACTTGTCTGTTTTGCAAGATGATCTCAAAGAAGAGTATTCGAAAACTCTGAGAGATTATCCAATACTCGAAGATAACGTACTCTCTCAGCTGAACGGTTGGGAGAGTGATCTGCTATCAATTCTTTCATCAGATTTTCCATTTCTTGAGAATGAAGAGCTCTGCAAGAAAGCAGAATATAGCTTAGCTTCAGATGATACTAGTATAGAAAGCATTGAAGGTGATCTTGAGCACTTTGATGGTTTTCTTTGTTCTGCAAAACTGCCAAGAGATAGAGTGTTCTGGGATGAAAAAATATTAGATCTTCAACTACGACAGGGGCACTGCTATGGAGAATTTCGGCAACTTCTGCAAAGGGAATGGCGTAAGCAACTTAGCAAAAAAAGAGCTGAATGGGAGATTGAAACAGCTAGTCAGTTTAGGAGAAGGTACTTAGAGCAACTCAAAGACTGGCTGGAAAAACTTAGTGATATATTGAAGTATATTGAGTCACTCGGATTGGAGCCTGGTTTCTTTCTGGATTTTTCCAAAGGAAGCATATCGTTATCAGATATAGACCAGCTAAAAAGGTGGGCTGATTATCTCTCTACAGACCAGGGCGTAAAAAACTTGTGCGAGCTTTTGGGAAAGATGAGACTCATGAGTCTCTCTGAGAAACTTGAAGCTGCTAAAACTGTGGTCTCTATTCCAAGCACCTTCCCTGATATAAACTCAAAAGAGGAAATAACAGGCATAAAACTCGGTAAAGAAATAGAGCATGCTTTACCTTCAGAGCTGGCCCTTCTTTCAGATCCTGAGACAGCAATTTTATTCGACCTGAAGTATGTAGAGTCACGTCTAATGTGTTTCGACTTGGAAGGAGTTCAAAGGGGGAGTACAGAGACTGAAATTGAGGAAATGAAGCCTGTCACAGAGAAAGAAAAAATGGGGCCTATAGTTATTTGTGTTGATACTAGTGGCTCTATGCACGGCTCCCCTGAAACTATAGCTAAGGCAGTAACACTCTATCTGGCGACAACCGCAAAAGAGCAGGAGAGGGATTGTTATCTCATTAACTTTTCAACAGGCATAGAAACACTGGATTTATCTGGTGGCTACAGCTTAGGTACATTGATCTCATTCCTCCAGAAATCGTTTTATGGTGGAACTGATGTAGCTCCAGCAATCCGGCACGGTTTATCTGTCATGCAGGGCGAAGCATATAAGAATGCAGATATGTTAATCATCTCTGATTTCGTTATGGGGTCTTTGCCTACTGATATGCTGAAATCAATTGAGCTACAAAGAGAAAGAGGGAATCGTTTTTATTCTCTATGTATTGGTGATGAGTTCATGTCTAATAGGCTGAAAAGTCATTTTGACCGTGAATGGATTTATGATCCATATAGCTCAAGTATTCGGGAATTAATTAAAATTCAGAATGATTTATTAGAATATGAGTAATAAGAAGTTCAGAAGCACTGATATGGTGTATTTTTTGGTGGTACACAAGAGTGATTATGAAAACTTGGTGCTTACCTAATAAAGCTGACTAAAAAGCCCCGAATATCTTGAGTTGGAAGTCCGGAGCTTTATGGTAATTTCTTTACTTTTTCTCGTATCACGAGATCGCGGTAATCAATTGGATTAGATGTGGAGGTATATGACAGGTTTCGTATGATTTGGGCGGATGGTGTCAGTCAATATAGTAACTACCATTCCCAGTCAAAAAAATCCCTGAGCTTTATACCCAAAGCCTTGGCCAGTTTTTCCATGCTGGCCAAGGTGATGTTCTTCTCCCCACGTTCAATGTCACCAATGTAGGTACGATTTAACCCCGCTCTGTGGGCCAACTCTTCCTGAGTTAAGCACTGCTCCTGCCTGATTTCTCGTAAACGGTTTCCAAACTCTTTCTGTACTGTAGCCAAAGCCAGCATCCTTCCTGTGAACAGAAAAATACTGATTTCCATCACGCTATCTCTACCACCGTCTATAATTGGAGTTTTGTAAGTTGTTGGGCTAAGTCCGTAGCTATGCCTCGGCAGGAGTTGCTGTAAATGACCAGAAAAAGCACCACTCGAGAATTTCGTGAACGTGCAGTGTCCATGGTGATGGCGGGAAAAAGCACGGAGGAGGTAGCGGAGGAACTTCTGGTTGAGCATCATAAAGTCCGCCGATGGTTTACCTCTGCTACCAAAGCAACGGTTACATCTTCGGCAGGTTTATCTGGTAGTTCTCAAACTAGAAAACAGCAGAGCTCACCTCGGAGGAAAAAATGTGCAGTTCAGAAAGATTTCGATAAAGAGCGACTACTACAAGAAAACAGGTATCTGAAGGAACTTGTACATCTCAGTTCGTTGTGGATCTCTGTCTATGCCGAAATGCAGACGGAATATCAACCGGGCCAGTAGCTCCTGAGTATGTTGCTGCGTCCAGACCCTTTGCCTGCTGAATCTCTGGAAAGTTACTTCATCCGGTTGGCTGATTTATATGGGTACACCCCAAAGCAGCTTATTGAACGATTTCATATCATTCTTGATGAAGTAGATCAGAAATTATCTGGAGCGCTGCCCGGTAATTTATGGCAGCTCAATGTCTGTCATGCCAGAGTTTCATCTTCTCTCCGGGTTGAGTGCCTTGAACTTTTGGCAGAAAAAATGTGCAAGGGACGCTTGCCAGTTTTGGAGCTGGCCGTTTTCAGATCAAAAACAAGATATGCATCTCAACACCATTCGCTGTATTGGCAAGGTCTGGACATTCCTCGTTCCTTCGTTCGTAAGGGCAGCATTCCTGTTTGCCCAAAATGCTTTGAAGAACACGAGAAACCTTATGTACCTTTTTACTGGCATCTGCATCTTGTAAGAGCCTGTCATAAACACAAATGCATGCTTGTTGAGCAATGCCCGGATTGCTTGCAGGAGCTCAATTACATGCGCACGGGCAATCTAAAGGGCTGTTCATGTGGAAAGGTATATGAAACTATGCCTTCAAAAGAGGCTCCTGAGTTTCTCTGGCAGCTTGCTGATAAGGTTCAGGAAGAAAAAACTGATCATGCTCATTCCGGCAATCTCCTCTTCAATCTTGATGACATTCATCAGCTCTTTGGAGCTATTCTGTGGTTCTACTCTTATGCCGCAGAGCGTGGAAACCAGAGAAGTATTTCTGATGACACCTTGCCTGACTGTATAGCCTTTTTTGATCAGTGGCCTCAAAGCCTTAACGCGCTGCTGAAGGAAAAAATTGAAACAGCCATTATGCTTTCGGATCGTCGTTTTTCAGAAACACCATTCAATTCAATCTTTGGTCGCATCCTGATAGTAAGCCGGTGTTTGCCAAACAAAGATTTCAACTCAAACCCAATACTCAAAGCTATTTTTGCCTATCTGGACGCGTGTATGCACTCTGAGAGCGAATTGTCAGAAATTGGCTACAGTCTGCTGAATGGATATGAAGCCGCCGCTTTACTCGATACCTATGATGAACAAGTAGCAAGGCTGCTGGATGAAGGAATACTGCCTGCAGCCAAAAGAATTAAAAACACTGCTGTATTTGATCCAAAGCGTCCGCTTTTTCCATTGAAAACTACTTTTAACGTCTGGTTAATGCGGTTCCAGTCACGGCTTTCTAATCGTCATATTTACCTGCCAAGGTGGTAGCCATGATCGTGTTGGATGAACTGATAAAGGAGACTGAAAGTAAAAAACTGGATGATACCTTGAAAAAGGCGTTCTCTGCTCTTGCTGATCCTGTCGTGATTGACAAGCGAGAACGTGAAACACTGCTTTTTCTGGTCAATCGGACGATCAGGGGCAATAAGAAGTTTTTTGATAAGTCCTCTTTGGGGTTACTCAAAGATGAGTCTTGGCGAAATGACCTCCTGAAGGTTACCCAGTGGATACACACTCATAACTTGAAATATCCCTACAGCAAAGCTGACGGGTGCATTTTCTACTATGAACAACCCTTGCGACTCAGGAAAACCAAAATTCTTGGCTATGCCAAAGACGCAAAGCAAATTAATAAATGTCAGTTTCTGATAACAGAGTTTTTCTGGAGAGGAAGTGTGACCAGCCTGGCTGAACAGTTTGCCTTTTATTATGAGGATGACTACAGCCTTGTGGATCAGCTATTAGAATTAGGCTTACCAGAGGGCTGTATTCCTGTATTTCAGAAAAGGTGTTCAGAAGCACTAAAAGTCAGGTTGCCTGATTCTGTTCATCAACACTGTAAGCAGGTGCGCTTTTTAGTGGAGGATGGCCAACCTATTGCTGTAACTCCCGTTGTTAGCACAGGAACACAACAGCTTATTCATAAGTTGACTAAAGAGCCTGAGATTTATGGGGCAACTGTTTTTCATAATCGACCCTCTGCGTTAGGATCATTTGTAAGTGCATGCGCTGGAAGAGTTCGGTGTTTGAATTATCCACCTAGGCTTGGGAATCAGGATCGATCAACAGATGACCTAATCAGACAATGGCGCTATAGACACCATTTACTCAATGAATCAGCATTGTTCAACAAGCAGGCAATCAACCTTCTTTTTGACATACTCAGAGAAAATAAATGCTTCTCAACCTATCAGGCATTAAAAAAGAGAAGAGAGGAAAGAAAGCGTTGCTTGCAGAAGCTTTTTAGGGAGCTTTTTGCTGATATTTTACTGCTTAGATCTAGATCGCTATCTCAATATCCAAAGCTATCGAGAGAAATCCATGGGAGCATTGAAAAAGGTGTGATCACTGGAGATTTTGATCATGAACAAGTATCCAGCCACTTCACTCGGCAGATTCACGAGCTTCTAGAAAGAAGCAACTTCAGTCAGGATTTAGCTTATCAACCAGTCTTGCTGAAAGCTATTACTAACGGTATTAGATCATTTTTCAGTGGGAAAAATACCGGCAAACCAACGGAAAACTATATCTATATACATTTTGAGCGATTGCTTGCGTATGGTGCCAATTGCCAAGCATCTCCTTATTTGATTGGTCTTCCCAGCCTGACTGCTTTTGCAGGCCTTGTTGATGCATTTTTATTGAAACTAGGGGTAATAGAACAAAAAGCGTTTGCTATAGTGCTTCGCCGCTTTGCCCGAAGGTTAGGGCATCCGCTAGCAAAACAAACCAGTAAAAATCAAATCGTAAGGAATGACACGGTCATCGATAGCCAACACTGCGATATTGAGTTCGACTTGGTTGTCCGGCTGGATAAGAGGAGCGAAAATTTCGATTGTAGTATTCGCAACTTATACAGATGTATCCCCAGGCGATTTGCAGGCGGTGTATTGTCATATCCCATCCTGGGAACTTATCAGAAATTATTGTTGTTTCGGCGCTGTAATGTATACCGGAGTAGTGAAGAATTTTTTAATGGATTACGTCTGCTTCCAAGCTTTACAAGGTTTATCGGAGGTGTCGGTTCGGGCCTAAGAAATCAGAATCTTAATGACTTGCATGATATTTTAAAAAAATTATCAGTGCTCCCAGTAAACAGTGGGTTTAGATTTCTCGGAGGCTTATGTCACCGAGAAGGCGCAATTGCAGATCTTCATGCTTATGGTGAGCACATACATTGTCTTGTTGAATTAAATACACCTGCATCTGTACTCACTTTTTCTGAAATCAGAAAACAAATTTTTTGGAATATACATATATCAGAGTTTGCAATAGAGATTTGCTCAGGTGTCAGCCATGATTGAACTATGTAAGCAGTTATCTCAAATTCGGTCGTTTTTTTTTAGCCCTGCCTTTTTTTATTGGACTCATAAGAATACAAAAGAAGAGATCCCACTAGAGTGCTGCACCAGAACGACTCTCGGGCTCAGAGATGGTTATTCCAAAGCATATAAAAAAAATGGTGAAATAAAAAATGATTTATCAT
The DNA here is from genome assembly GCA_947387575.1 of Spongorhabdus nitratireducens. Lineage (GTDB taxonomy): Bacteria > Pseudomonadota > Gammaproteobacteria > Pseudomonadales > Endozoicomonadaceae > CANDOC01. The sequence goes on along the minus strand of CANDOC010000003.1, from coordinate 243,087 downwards.
GTTTGGAACTCTCTTACGGAAACCCACAAACAATTGATGAGTGCTTTTTACCTCCAGAAGCCGAGCATGTGATTGTTAGGTTTTCACTTCAGGTATGTGCTTACACTCAAGAGTTTCATTCATGCAGTAACCCTGATGTACGCAGGGTTCTTCAGGAGTTTGCTGCTACTTGCAAAAGCATTGGTGTCTACAACGAGCTTGCTAGGCGATATTTGCTCAATATTTTCATGGGACGTTGGCTCTGGATGAATCAGAGGACAAAAAGCACAGAAGTCAGCTTAACGAACCAAGATGATGACTGTATATATTCAGTTGCTGATGTTCAAAGAAGGCGCTGGACTGGTGATATGTCTGGCTTCGAGGAGCAGTACCAAAAATTGATTGACAGGCTCGCCCTTGCACTAACAGAAGAGCAGCACTATTGGGATATTGTGGTTGAAGCCAAGCTGAAATTTCGTCCAATGGCAGAAATATTTCCCAGCCAGACTTTTACGTCTCACTCTGAAAAAGAGAGAAGCCGTATCTATGCCAAATACTGTCTTGGGGAAGTAGAGCAACTCATATTTACCTCTCATAAAATTGGTGCCGCAGTTCATGCTATTGATAACTGGCGAGATGGTGCAGATGACTGGCTTCGCGTTTCAGCATTCGGCTCTGATCGAAATAATGCAACAGCACATCGTCATCCAAGCACGGGATACGATGTTTATTCAATAATGAGTCAAGCTGATGAGCTGACAGAGTTAATCAACAGCGGCAAAAAGATTGATACAGATATCATGAACAAGATTCATTACCTTGCTGCCATGCTTGTTTGTGGTGGTATGCGTCAAGTAGGTGAGGAATAACCATGCGTCACGCTTTTGTGGTTCAATTTTCAGACTCGTCGTCAGACTTTTTTTTGCTTGCAGCCAGATGCCATCAGGCACTGCATAGTTTTCTGTGCCGTCATAACTTACGAAATATAGGAGTGGCTTACCCACATTGGAGTGAAAGCACGGTTGGTGATCAGATAGCGTTTGTTTGTCGCAATAAACCAGTATTGCAGAAGCTTTCAAAACACCCACTTTTTTCTTCAATGAAGCAAGTAAAGAAATTCGACTGGAGCGATGTTATTACTATTCAGGAGGGAGGTTCTGAAGTCCAGTACTGTAGAACTCAGAAACCAGATAAATACAATCAAGCCGGATTGGTAAGGGATGCTCGAAGAAGAGAAAAGCGGGGAATACAACCAAGAAAATATAACCCTGAAGCGCTGGTGTTTGAGCACTACCACTCAATTAAAAAACGAGAAGGTTGTTTACACATACAGCGAAAGCTGGTTCAGAGAGTCTCTCATGGGGCATTTAGTAGTTATGGACTGTCTGGTGAAACGAACCCTGGAACTGTGCCAATGTGATGATTACGATTTCTGTGTCTATTACCCTGTTTTGAAAGAGGAGGATAGATTTTAGTTATGTCAACCTATTTGAAAATTGCTGAAAAATAGGTGTTTTGAATAAATCTAATCTAAGCTGTTGATGCTGAATGACATTTTAGGAATGCACTTTCAGTGCTCTGCCGGATAGGCAGTTGATTAGGATGCAAAAACAACTTTAATCCAGCCTTCATCGTGCTCTGCCGGATAGGCAGTTGAGTAAGAATGAGGTATGGAAGCATACCCTGAATTGAGGTTTTCTGCCGGAAGGGCAGTTTGAAATCGGGGCCATAGATAGGCTCCGTGTCGTTACTACCAATGTATTAATTGGCTTTTCCGACATTCGGAAACTTAGCAGTTATAGATTTTCATTATATTCTTCAATGAAACTCAGTAATTTTCATATATTGCGTCATAAACCTGTTTTCACCTTTTTCAGCATGTTTTATATATCTTGCTAGGCATGGGTTGCCATTTACACCTTATGGGTCACCCGACACTTCTGCGCGAGGTGTCGGCGCCAGACCTTTCGGGGTTCGGGTAAACAGCGGGTCATTAAACAACTGACGCAATCGTGCCAGATTGCGGCTGATAGCAGGCTGGGTCAGATTCAGGCGCCCGGCTGCTCGGGTGACATTGCGCTCTTCCAAAAGCACATGAAGTACCGGAAGGAGGTTGAGGTCGGCGGCCGACAGGTTTTTGATACTCATCGATATGACTGCTGTTTATATTGATGATAATTCCAATGCATTGGAGGCATGATTGCAACGCATATAAAGTCTGTGTGTCGCTTATTTGGAATACGCCTTCGAAAGGTCACCAACATGTATATTGAAAACAGTCGCAAGATCCATCTCGCCCGTCGCCCAGAGGGCATGCCTGTCGCTGAAGACTTCGAAATTGTGACCGAGTCAGTTGCCGAGCTGAAAGACGGTGAAGTACTGGTTAAAAACCTGTGGATGTCTGTTGATCCATACATGCGTGGCCGAATGATTGACCGTGCCAGTTATATTGAACCTTTCAAAGTTGGTTCAGTACTGGAAGGCGGAGCCATCGGAGAAATTGTTGAATCACGTAACCCTGCTTTTCCGGAAGGTGCAAAAGTTTCCAGCATGAACGGCTGGCGGGAGTACTTTATTGCTGACGGACAGGGCTTGCAGCTGCTGCCAGAAACCGGAGCGCCAGTGCAGTCATTTCTGGGTGTGCTGGGCATGCCGGGCATGACGGCTTACACCGGCCTGTTAAAAATCGGTGAGCTGAAAGAAGGTGACAATGTCTTTGTGTCTGCCGCTTCCGGTGCGGTGGGTGCTATTGTTTGCCAGATTGCCAAACTCAAAGGTTGTTATGTTGCTGGCAGCGTCGGTTCTGATGAGAAGGCGGAATATCTGAAATCTCTGGGTGTAGATGCGGTTGTAAACTACAAAACCTCAACTGACCTGCAGGCTGATATTGCCAAAGCCTGCCCGAAAGGTGTCGATGTTTATTTTGAAAATGTTGGCGGTGCTCACCTGGAAGCGGTTCTGAACCAGATGAATGAGTATGGTCGTATTGCCGTATGTGGAATGATTGATCAATACAATGCAACGGCTCCTGTACCTGGCCCTGCCAATTTGTCTCTGCTAATTATCAAAAAACTGAAAATGCAGGGCTTTATTGTTTTCGATCACTGGGATGGATATCCGGCTTTTGTTCAGCAAATGGGTGAGTGGTTGCAGCAGGGCAAGATCAACGCACGTGAAACTGTGTATGAAGGTATTGCCAGTGCACCGGATGCATTTATGGGCCTGTTTACCGGAAAGAATACCGGGAAAATGCTGGTGAAGCTTGGCTGAACAGAAGACCCTGTCTTAAACCTCTTGTGAGTGAACTGCTGCCGATGATGTGTGTGCCGTCTGCAGCAGTTCACTCAAAGGTAATCCCCATATGAATATTTTATTTGTACTGACTTCTCACGACCAGTTGGGTATTACCGGTGAAAAAACCGGATTCTGGATTGAAGAGTTTGCAGCACCTTATTACACCTTTGCAGATGCCGGAGTACAGGTAACGCTGGCATCTCCTGCGGGTGGTCATCCGCCTGTCGACCCGAAAAGTGCATTGCCTGACTTCCAGACAGATGCCACTCGCCGGTTTGATCAGGATAAAGAGCTTAAAAGCAAACTGGAAAACACCGTGCAACTGTCGGATGTCAGGGCTGACGATTTTGATGCTGTTTTCTATCCGGGAGGACATGGTCCTTTATGGGATCTCACAGCTAATGATGAGTCTATCGCTTTGATCGAACAGTTCACCGTACAGAACAAACCGGTGTCTGCAGTTTGCCATGCTCCGGCGGTTTTGCTGAATGCAAAAAATGCTCAGGGTGAACCTTTAGTAAAAGATAAAATCGTAACCGGTTTCACCAACACCGAGGAGGCTGCCGTTGCGCTGACGGATATTGTGCCCTTTCTGCTTGAAGATGAGCTTAAAAACAAAGGGGGAAAGTATCGTCATGGTGATGACTGGCATCCATATTGTGTCCAGGATGGTTTGTTGGTTACGGGTCAGAACCCTGCATCGTCTGAAGCAGTCGCTCAGGCTGTACTCAATCTTCTGAAGTAAGGCGAAACTTATGATTAAAGTTCATCACCTGAAGCAATCCCGCTCAACCCGGGTTATCTGGCTGCTGGAAGAGCTGGGACTGGATTACGAACTGGTTACCTACGATCGTGATCCGCAAACCAATCTGGCTCCTGCAGTGTTGCGTGAAATCCATCCGTTGGGAAAGGCGCCAATTGTTGAAGATGACGGTCGTATTCTGGTTGAATCTGCCGCTATTCTGGAATGCCTGCTCGATAAGTATGCACCGGATAAATTGCGCCCTGCACGTGACTCTGTGGATTACCCAGCCTATCAGCAGTGGCTGCATTTTGCTGAGGGTTCAGCAATGCTGCCGGTATTGTTGAATCTTTTCTTGAACGGGCTCGATATTGGTGAAGCTCCGGTTGTCGGGTACGCCAGAAAAGAAGCCATGCTGGACTTTGCTTACATCGAGAGTGTGCTCACACAATCAGATTTTTTTGTGGGTGATACCTTTACTGCTGCGGATATTATGATGGCTTCTGTTCTGATGTTTGCGATGAAACAGAACATGCTGACTGAATATCCGGCTACACAGGCCTACCTTGGGAAAATCATGCAGAGAAAAGCATTTCAGAAAGCGGCATCTTTTGAGTAAATCTGAAAAGGCTGTCAGAAATATGACGGCCGTCTCTGTCTGGTATCTCTCATTCACATTTACGTCACACTGAAGATCTCATAATACAGTCAAGTTAACTCATAAATTGTCGGTTCAGCATGAGATTAAAATTGAGGTCTTCCCCTTTTGCTTATTCTGGCAAGTGGTTCCTGTTCTCGTTGGTTGGCGCATGTCTGGTTGCCGTCCTGCACTTTTCTGATAGCGATGACGCGCTGATGCGCTTCTGGCTGGATACCATAACCCCTTCCAGTGAGAAGCAGGCAGCAGTCTGGCTCAATGATTATGAAGTGGATATTGATGCTCAGGTCGTTGAAGGTATCGATGACAACCTGTCAGGACTAACCTGGAACAGTGAAACAAGTACGTTGTTTGCAGTTACCAATGGTCCGAATAGTGTTCTGGAATTAACCCCTGATGGCAAATTGTTGCGTACCGTTGCTCTGGAAGGCTTTGAGGACGTTGAAGCGATTGCCTGGATTGAAGGTCATCGTTTTCTGGTGACGGATGAGCGTATTCAGAGCGTCATTCAGATTGAGATACCGCCACAGGCTAGCAGTATTTCCTACGATCAGTTTCCGCAGGTGCAGGTTGCGACCTCTGCCAGTGGGAATAAAGGCTTTGAAGGTATTGCCTGGAATCCTGCCAGTCAGAAAGTCTGGGTTGCCAAAGAGCGGGATCCCATGGCGCTGTACCAGATAACCGGTTTTGGGTCGCAGGGCTTGGGCAAGAAAATTCAGATTGCTGCTGATATGGATTTGTTGGAGCAAGTCACCCGAGACAAGAATGACTTGTCGGGCCTGCACTATGATCAGCGAACCGGGAACCTTCTCGTATTAAGTGACCAGTCCCGTGTACTGGCAGAAGTCGATGAAAATGGAGATGAAGTCAGCTCCATGGATCTGGGAAGGTTATTTGCAGTCTCCAGTCACTTGCCTCAGCCCGAAGGTGTAACGCTGGATGATCAGGGAAACTTGTATATTGTCAGCGAACCGAACCTGTTATATCGATTCAGGAAACCAACCAGGGACATGTTGGCGAGCACTTCCCGATTGCCGTCATTATTGGCAGCAATCAGTCAATGACCTTTCTTGTGCAAGGTATGCGTCCTGTAGAAGTGATGTCTCTTCTATCTGATAAAAAGCCCGGCATGGAGCCGGGCTTTAAATTGGAAGAGCTTACAGTGTGCTGCGCAGCATCCAGGCTGTTTTTTCATGAATTGCCATACGATCGGAAATGAGCGAAGCACTGGATTCATCATCAGCAGACTGGGCTATTTTCAGGACATTACGACAGGTGACAACAACCTGTTCATGAGCCCGAGTGAGAATTTTCACCATATCAGTGGCTTCCGGTACACCCTCCACTTCTTTAACCGAGCTCAATTCAGCAAATGCTTTATAGGTTCCGGGAGCAATGCACCCAAGAGTACGGATACGTTCGGCGATTTCATCAACAGCCGTAGCCAGTTCGGTATAGTGCTCTTCAAACATAAGATGCAGCTCCCGGAACTGGGGGCCGGTAACATTCCAGTGAAAGTTGTGTGTCTGCAGGTAGAGGGTATAACTGTCTGCTAACAGATGACTCAAACCCTGAGCAATGTCGTTACGGTTGCTGTCGGAGATACCAATATTGATTGGGGTAGACTGATTCATGGTGTTTCTCGCTTTGTCCGCTGAAGCCTGTGCCTTGTTAGAGCTAAATATACGATGTGGTTTTTTATTTGTATAAGTAATTGGTTTTATTTTGGTGATAGCTTTTAGCTATCGCTTGGGTATGCCTTAACCCATGCTATTCGCCTGATTTAACATTCAGTTCACATTCCTGCATGTATTGTTCGTTTGTGCCATCAATAGCGGTATTCAGGCTGCTACCTCTAGCCGCTGAATACCGGATTAACCGAGGCTGTTTATGAGTACCCAGATACTTCTGGTAGAAGACAATGCAGAGCTGGCAGGGTCTTTGGCTGACTTCCTGTCAGAAGTCGGCTTTGAAGTAGACTTTGCTTTTAATGGTCAGAGTGGACTGGAGCTGCTCAAACAAAACCGGTACGACGTCGTTGTTATGGATGTCATGATGCCGGTTAAAGACGGCCTTACGGCCTGTGCTGAACTGAGAGATCAATTATTTGACCAAACCCCCGTACTGTTTCTAACAGCGAGAAACACCCTTGAAGACAAACTGAAGGGTTTCAGTGCTGGAGGAGATGACTATCTGGTCAAGCCCTTTGCGCCGGAAGAACTGGCTTGCAGGCTGAATGCCCTGCTTAAGAGGGTAAATCCGGAACCTGCAGGGCAGCAGAAAATCGGTGAGCTGGTTATTGATCATCAGGCGCTGGAGGTTTATCGAAAGGGCGTCAAGATTGAGCTGCATGATGTCCAGTTCCGCCTGCTTACGTTACTTGCCCGCAGCGCGCCGCATCCTGTTTCACGCTCTGTACTGGAAGACAGTCTCTGGCCGGATGGCCTGCCGGACAGCGACCCGCTGCGGACACATATCTATCGCCTCAGGCTTCAGTTGGATAAACCGTTTGATAGTCCACTGATTAAAACAGTACACGGTAAGGGGTATAAGCTTGTTATTCCCGATTAAGTCCATTTTTGGCCGGATCTTTCTGACCCTGATTCCGTTTATGCTGTTGATCTCGGTGCTCTATACATGGCTGGTTTCAACCGCTTTCTATATGTCCGAAGATTATGTCCTGCAGGACTATCTCCAGATTGAGTACCAGAGCTTTCTGAAAGATGTAGAGAAAAATGGTGATCAGGCAAGGCTGCCGTCAAACAGTTATCTGGCTTCCTATTGGCAGGATGACCCGAAGTTGCCGAAGGTTTATCGCAGGTATTCACCCGGCAAATACGAAGTCATTTTTGATGAGTCAGATCAGAACTTTCAGCTACTGGTGGCAGAGGTGCCGGAGCAGCATAAAGCGATCTATTTAATTCTTGATGAGCAAAGAATGAGTACTCTCAGCCGCTACGAGAGCTTACTGGACTCAGTACTCTATGCTGTTGCCGGTCTGGTTATGATTGCCAGCGCTGTTATCGCGGTTGTTATTGCCCGTTTGCTGGCAAAGCCTATTACTGATCTTGCTGAAGATGTTGCTGCAGACTGGAAGCCTGACAAGGTATTCAGTGGTGTTAATCGTGCAGATGAAATAGGCACTCTGAGCAGGGTATTTACCCGAATGGTTAAGGAACTTCAAAGTTTGATCGACAAGGAAAAGTCGTTCAGCCGGCATGCAAGCCATGAGATCAGAACGCCTCTGGCTATTATCAGAAACTCTCTTTCAGTTTTGATGCTGCCTGCCTGCAGTGAAGAAAAACGACAGAGAAATCTCAAACGAATCAAGAATGCCTGCGAAAGCGCAGAGAAGACGCTGGATGTATTTTTGTCTCTGGGGCAGAAACAGCCGGTACTGCAAAAGCAGGAATGTGATCTGGAGTTTGTTGTCGCCAGCACTCTGGATAATTACAAGACCATGCTTGATTCAGGTTGTATCGAGGTCAGTGTTCAGTGTTCGGAAGGTTCGATTGTAAATGCTCCGACTTCATTGCTGGAAGCCGTCGTTAATAACCTGATCCGGAATGCGCTCAGCTATGGAGAGGGTTACCTTGCTATTACCCTGAGCAGCAATGAAGCCCGGTTTAGAAACAAGGTCAGTCACTCTCCGAATACCGATAGTCGCTATGGTTATGGCCTGGAAATTGTTCGCCGAATCAGTGAGTCCCTTGATTGGGAGTTCAATACAACGGTTCAGCAGAATGAATTTATAGCCAGTCTGAAATTCAAAACAACGGAAACAACGTAGTTTTCAGCTTCTGTATCCAAATGCTGTTTTTCGATTAATCGTGACAACTCATCATGGCAGCGAAGGCCAGACACAAGTTATCCGAATGCTAACTATCTTTTATTAGGAAAAATATATGACTACAACTGAGGCGTTTTCTGAAAAGTACCCTTTTATGATCCGGATTTTGCATTGGTGCATGGCAGCCGGCTTTCTCCTGATGTGGTTATCAGGCTATGTGATGACCAAGAGTTCGATTGTTGGTGAGGATACTCCACTTGAAGATATCTTGTTTGGTCTTCATATCAGCGCAGGCGTGACCCTGTTATTTTTGCTGATCGTCAGGGTCATTATACGTTTATCGTCAGAAATACCCGTTCTACCCAGCTGGATGCCGAAATGGGAAAAGGTTGGCTCTCATGCCGGGCACTTTGCTCTGTATCTCCTTCCTCTGGCCGTTATTGCTATTGGCTGGGCCGGCGGGAATTGGGGTGGTCATGATATTCATTGGTTTGGTATTACCATGCCCAAACTTTTTCCAACCATGAATATTTTGTGGGGTATTAACCTTGATGAATTTGCTGAAGAAACCCATGAACTGCTGGCCTGGTCGATGCTCTTTGTGACAGCTGTTCATATTGCTGCCGTTGCCAAACATCGCTGGCTGGATAAGCATGATGTTATGCATCGTATGAATTTTGCGAGAAATGGTGCTCGACAGAAGTAAACCCCAATTTAAAATCATGGCTGTCTCAAGCCAGCCATGACCAGGGGCTATGGTATATCGCGGCGCCAACAATATAGGCCGCTATTCCAAGAGATAAAACACCGGCCAGGAATTTCTGCTTGAATGTTTTTCCCCCTTTTATGGCCATATACCCCAGCAATATATAGAGAATCAGGGCCACAACCTTGGCAGTGAGCCAGCTGTGTACAAAGGGATACTGGTGCAGAATGACACATAGCCAGACAGCACAGCCAAGCAGCAGGGTATCAATCAGGTGAGGCAAGGTCCGAAAGAAAGGGTGCTTTAGCCACGGGTCTTTGAACAAGGCGACCAGCCAGCGAATGGCAAAGAGGGTGATGCTGGTTGCAGCAAAAGCAATGTGCAGTTGTTTGATTGTTAAATACAGCAAGTGTTCTTCTCCTCTCTGTTTCCACGCTTGTCAGCCCGGTTACTCTCGTTCAGACTCGAACCCGTCTGGCCAGAACTCATTTGAGGCCATCCATCAGTAAGTACCTTGTTAATGCAGCCTGATGAAACGTCAACAGCCACTAGCCTCTGTGCTGGAAGATCTTTCCGGCAATATTGACTCCACTACCCGCTATCAGCGGTTACTGGACTATCTGTTTACTCTGTTTCCCTGTGATGCCGCTGCGCTGATGCAGTTGCAGCAGGAGTATCTGGTGCCTGTGGCAGTGCAGGGACTCCATCATGAAACCCTCGGGCGGCATTTCCACCTTTCACAGCATCCCCGCCTTGAGCAAATTCTTCACAGTCATGAGCCTGTTCAGTTTCCGGCAGACTCCAGCTTGCCTGATCCGTTTGATGGCCTGATCATCGGCCTGTCAGAAGACCTGCATGTCCATGACTGTGTAGGCGCATCTATTCATGTTGACGGCCAGATCTGGGGCGTTCTCTCGCTGGATGCCCTTGAACCCGGCAGCTTCCAGAAGATGACCACCGAAGATTTCCGTGCCGCTGTCGCCATTACCCGGGCTACGGTACGGGTTGCATCACTGATTAACCAGCTTGAACAGAATGTTATTCTGGAACGTCAGCGAGCCAGCCAGTTAGAAAACTCTAAATATAAGCCCATGATTGGCAGAAGTCCGGCCATGTTACATCTTCAGAATGAACTGATGAGAGTTGCTGACTCTGATCTTACGGTTCTGGTGCTGGGTGAAACCGGTGTTGGCAAGGAGCTGGTGGCCAGCGAAATTCATCGCCGATCGACCCGCAGGGAGCAACCCATGGTGGAAGTTAACTGCGCAGCACTGCCGGAGCAAATGGCCGAGAGTGAATTGTTCGGGCACACCAGAGGCTCCTTTACCGGTGCCATCAGTGAGCGCAAGGGAAAGTTCCAGCTGGCTGACAAGGGCACATTGTTCCTTGATGAAGTCGGGGAATTGCCCCTGCAGCTTCAGGCTAAACTCCTGCGGGTGTTGCAGAGTGGTGAAATCCAGCGCCCCGGCAGTGATCGTCAAATAAAAGTCGATGTAAGAGTTATTGCTGCGACCAACCGCGATCTGGCAGATGAAGTGCGTGCCGGCAGATTTCGCGCAGATCTTTATCATCGTCTGAGTGTTTACCCGCTGGTGGTTCCTCCCCTGCGAGAGCGAGGTCATGATATTCAGCTGCTCTGTGGTCATTTTCTGGAAATATGCCGCAGCCGGTTCGGGCTGAGAGGCGTGCGCTTGTCTCCCGAGGTTGAGTCTGTGCTGGCCCGACATACCTGGCCGGGTAATGTCAGAGAGCTGGAGCACACCATACACCGGGCAATTATTCGTGCAAGAGATCAAAACTGTCAGGATATTCTCACACTGGAACCCGTCCATCTCGATATTGATTCGCTTCCGACAGGTCTGGAAAACGGTGATCAAGGTGCTTACAGCTTGTCGCCAGAGCTTCCGAAAAACTCCGAAACCTTGTCTCTAAAGCAGGCGACAGATGAATTCCAGCGCAAGTTTATTCTGGATGCTGTCCATCAGGCGAGGGGACGCTGGTCTCATGCTGCCAAAGCCCTGAATATGCATACCAGTAATCTTTATCGTTTGGCCCGACGACTGGCTATTGATACTGATGGATAAAAAAGTGCTCCCCGAAGGGAGCAGCTTTTCATCAGTTTATCTGGATATCAGATTTGCAGTGAAATTACCTTGTTGCTGTTGTGCCTGATTCCTGCTGGATGCTGGAGGGAGTACTGTCTTTGCGTACAACAGCAGCCTTGAACATAAAGACAGCCAGTAGCAGGCCACCAATACCAAACAGAATATCCCCGGGCACACGCCACCACACCAGCTGCTCAATCAATGGCGAATGCAGGAATTCCGGAGAGCGGGCATACCAGAAACTGTCACTGTAACTGGCGATGGCTTGCAGTACGCCCACCGGCAGTAGAGACATAAAGGCCATTGCCGCGAGTCCAATATTCAGTGACCAGAAGCACCATTTCATAATCCGGTTGTCCCACACCTTGCCTTGACTCATACCACTCAGGCAGAACAGCATCAGACCGATACCCAACATGCCATAAACCCCGAAGAAAGCGGTGTGACCGTGCAGCGGCGTAGTATTCAGACCCTGAACATAGTAGAGGGAAATCGGCGGATTAATCAGGAATCCAAACACGCCGGCACCGACCAGGTTCCAGAAGGCTGTTGCGGTAAAGCACATAATCACCCAGTGATATTTGCTGACCCAGGGAGCCGCTTTACGCATACGCCAGTTTTCCCAGGCCTCAAACCCGATCAGCGACAGTGGCACAATCTCAAGAGCACTGAAGCTTGCGCCCCATGCCAGAATCGAGGTGGGTGCGCCGGTGAAATACAGGTGATGCAGAGTACCCAGAATACCACCGGTCAGGAATACGACAGTTGCAAACAGCACGGCGCTGGAAGCCGACTTGGCTCGAATCAGACCAAGGCGCACAAACATCAGGGCAATAACCGAAGTCGCAAAGACTTCAAAGAAACCTTCTACCCAGAGATGTACTACCCACCAACGCCAGTATTCAGCAATTGCCAGATGGGTTTTCTGCCCCATCATAAGACCGCTGCCGTAGAACAGGGCGATTGCGATGGCAGACATAACCAGAATGGAAATAATCTGAATATCGTCGGCTTTTTTGCCCAGCAGAGGTAACAGTGCTCGGGCGACCAAACCCAGCCAGACAAACAGGCCTACCAGCAGGAAGATCTGCCAAAAACGCCCAAGGTCAACGTATTCATAACCCTGATGACCGAACCAGAAGTTGGTGTTCAGATCCAGTACCTGCTGTACTCCCAGCCACTCGCCGATCATGGAGCCGAGCACAATAACCAGCAGGCAGACATAGAGGAAGTTTACACCGAAGCGCTGGAATCTGGGTTCATGACCTGATAACAGAGGTCCGATATACAGGCCGGTTCCCAACCAGGCTGTAGCAATCCAGAATACAGCCAGCTGGGTATGCCAGGTTCGGGTTAAGGAGTAGGGGAGCCAGTCACTCAGAGGGAAACCATAAAAAGCCTGACCTTCAACAGCATAGTGTGCTGTTATGCCACCCAGAATAATCTGCAGGCCGAACAGAGCCGCCACAGTCCAGAAGTACTTTTTGGTAGCCTTCATGGAAGGGGTGGGTTCCTTACCCGCCAGAGGGTCGGCTTTGGGAACCACCGGCAGTTCATGTTCGTCCACTGTTCTGGCGTGGTGCCAGCCCAGTACACCGATACAAAAGATCAGGAATATCACACTGAACATACTCCAGCCCAGAATCTCCGAGGCCGGCTTGTTGCCAATCAATGGTTCGTGAGGCCAATTGTTGGTGTAGGTGATATCGTCGCCCGGACGGTTGGTCTCTGTCGACCAGCTGGTCCAGAACAGGAATGCACTCAGCAGTTTTCGATGTTCAGCTGTAGCGATAGTGCCTTCCTTCATGGCGTAGTCTTCACGCACTGGCTGGAAAGCAGGATCATCACCAAATACCTTGTCGTAGTAGCTTATCAGCCACTGCACGGCTTCGACCCGATCCTGAGACAGCGTCAGGGTGTCGGTCAGCGGGTCATAGGTGTTGGTGCGAATAACCGGTAACAGTCGTGCTTTTAATGCAGCCTGTTGCTCATTGTTCAGCTGGTTAAAGTCTTTGGAAAAATCACGCTCGGCATAGGTATCCAGAAGAAACAGTGCTTCCCGGTGAACCCAGTCAGCGTTCCAGTCCGGTGCGACCAGGCTACCATGGCCCCAAATGGAGCCCACTTCATGACCACCCATTGAGCGCCATACCTGCTGGCCTGTCTCAATATCATCACGGGTAAACAGAACCTCACCCGATTCGCTGACTACCTTTGCAGGAATCGGTGGTGCTTCCCGGTAAATTTCACCGCCCAACCAGAGCAGTATCCCGAACGAAACAACGAACACGGCGGCCAGAGCCTGCCAGGTTCGTTTATCAGTGGATGGTTTCATTTTTCCCCCTGTGTTTACAGCTGGCTATCTTGATAAATGGAAATATCTAAGAGCTATAAAACAAAAGGCGTGCCATTCTTTAATATATTGATATTAAACGAAAAAATATTTTTTGAGTTATTTTGATTCAGTAGTTTAGAGTTATAAAAACTCCATTTGAGTCAAAAATACTCTGTCTTTGAGAGATTAAATGACCCGTGAGAAGAGTTGATCAGTAATATAACGGGGGCGATAGAGATCAAAGACCATGGCGATATTTCTTAATAACAGACGGCCAAAGGGCAGAACAGTGATTGACTGATCCCCGACCTGAACCAGAGCATCTTCTTCCATGGGCTTTAACAGTCGCAGTTCTTCAGCAAAGTAGTGGGTAAACTCGATACCAAACATCTGGTCAAGCCTGGGAAAGTCAACGATGCCTTCACACATAATGTGTTGAATAACTTCCCGGCGCAGCTTGTCATCCGGTGTCAGTTGGTAGCCCTGCATAATGGCAAGTTTGTTGTCGTCTATAGCCTGAAAATAGGCTTTTTCATAGCGTTGGTTCTGGCTGTAGCAGTTGTCGGTTTTGCCGATGGACGTCATGCCCATACCGACCATATCGGTATCAGCGTGAGTGGAGTATCCCTGGAAATTGCGCTGTAACGTTCCCTGCTCCATGGCTTTGACCAGTTCATCTTCCGGCAGGGCGAAATGATCCATGCCGATAAAGACATAGCCGGCTTCCTGTAAGCGGTTGATGGTGAGCTCAAGTAAAGCCAGTTTGGTAACGGGGCTGGGAAGGTCTTTTTGCTTGATCAGCTTCTGCGCTTTTATCCTGTGTGGAAGGTGGGCATAGTTGTATATCGCCAGCCTTTCAGGGCGCATACTGATAACAACATCCAGAGTATGGCTGAAACTGTCCAGGGTCTGATGAGGCAGGCCGTAGATAATATCCATGTTGATTGACTGATAGCCGGCGCTTCGGGCAGTTTCTACAACTTCCATATTTTGTTCCAAAGACTGTTTACGGTTTACAGCCTCCTGAACTTTTTCATCAAGGTCTTGCACCCCAAAGCTGATTCGGTTAAACCCGAACTCCCTCAGCATGGGGATGGTTTCCGGACGTACTGCGCGGGGGTCCACCTCAATCGAGAACTCCCTCTTATCAACAGGGGCCAGATTAAAGTGTTGCCCGGTCACCTGCAGCAACTGATAAAGCTGCTCATCACTGATAAATGTTGGGGTGCCACCGCCGAAATGCAGCTGATTAACCTGACGACTGGCGCTGATCAATTCAGCCTGCAGAGCTATCTCTTTGTGCAACCGCTCCAGATAGGGAATAGACCGCGCTTTGGTATGGGTAATAATTTTGTTGCAAGCACAAAAGAAGCAGAGTGAGCTGCAGAAAGGTATATGAAAATAGAGAGAGAGTGGTTTACTACTCTGATTGCTGGCTTCTATTTCCTGCCGGTAATCCGCCTCGGTAAATTGCGGGCTGAACTGTATGGCTGTTGGATATGACGTATAACGGGGACCGGCAATATCATACTTCTTCAGCATTTCAGTATCGCACTGAATAACGGAATACATGGCAAGTGGCTCAAGGGAATGACCTGTCTAGTATTGTGCCTTGGGTACCTAGCCGCCAGAATTTATTATCATTTACAGAGCGTATATTGCAGCATAAAGCAGCGACTATAAAAGATAATTGGTGCTCTCGCTAAATCAAACTCCAAGTTTGGTGTTTCGGTAATCACTGAGGAAAATCCGGATAAGCCTATCTACTCTGCAAGCGATTATTATAAACAGACAGGATTAGACAAATCGTGGTAGATCGCCTGTTTTCAGCTGGATATACAGTCTTCAAGAATATGATGTTTAAGGCAGTAAAGATGGTTTGCCCATTAATCATATTGCTTGCCTCACTAAAAGCGCACTCTATCTATATTTCATTTTTGGATGAGAATGGTATCCAGCAAAATTATTCAATACAGTATGATGAGAAAAATAATAGAATTTACTTTTATCCAGCGAATGCAAAAAGCAAAATGTTCTGGGAGCGGGTATCAGGCGAGTATCTTCCGGGTATAGGTACGGTGATGGACTTCTGGATGATGTTAAATAACTTCACAAAAGGAAAGGAAGTCCCACAGTCTTTAGCGCTATTCAGCTGTTTTCTTTTTGAAAATGTTCCGGTAGCTCTTGAGAATAGTTCAAGTGTTTTTGATGATGGAGTGCTCAAGAGAACAATGAGTTTTTATGCACGAAAAACAGGGAAAAGGTGGGTTGTTTCTGTTTTTCTTTTGAATAATGAAGCCGGATCTATAAATAGCTGCTCATCCTTACCTTATTGCATTAAAAAGGTTGAAGTTTTTCATAATCATCAATCAATGTACTGTATTTCTGGTGACCCTTTTAGTAGAAGTCGATATAAACGAAAAGCGTCTGGAACAAATACTACCCCTCGAAAACGAATGTCTATCATGGAACCTTTGAATAAATCAGATAAGAGAAGAAAAGTATGTGATCATCCATTAGCACAAACTGCCAGGATGAAATCTATAAATCCTTTCAGTGTTTCACCACTAGCGATTTCAAGCATGAAAAAAAAGTAAGATTTTTCTAAAAAAAACAGGGTAATAAAAATTACCCTGTCAATTTAAAGGTTGAAAATGTTAGCTTTTAGTATGAAACATCGGTTGGTCTTTTTTATCTTGCAATGACCAGAAATTGATATTGAACTGGGCATCATCACTTATTTCAATCCGGTGCCAGTATTGTGGCGGGCTGGTGGCAAACTGACCGGCGTTAATCACGACTTTTACTTCCGGCTCTGTGGCTTCGCTGTCTGCAAAACCATAATACGTGACAGTGCCTTCCATCACACAAAGTTGTCCAAAAACACCTTCTGCAGTGTTGTGGTGTGAAAGCAGTGCTGCCGGTACATTTTCTTTGGTGAAAAAAGGTGTAGAGCGCTGAATAGTCCAGTCAGCAGGAATACGTTGATGACTCATGATATAAACCTCTTCTCTGAATCAGGCAGCCAGTGCCTTGCGAAATTTCATAATGTAGTGATCAGGGCAGCTTTCCAGATCCAGTGACTGAATATGGAAGCCGGCAGCCCGCACTTCATCCATAACCTGTTGTGGTGTAACTCTGGCACCGGCGCTACGAAGATCAACAAAAACAACTTCAGTTGTATGACTTATCTGGTGACGCAGGTTTGCCAGAAAAACCTGGCGTTGTTCGATAAAGCGATAAGTATTGGCTACAAACACAATATCCAGTTGTTGCGGCAGGCAGGGGTCAGTCTGTTGGCTCTGCCGGAACTTGATATTAGAGTGACCTTCACGGGCAAAACGCTGCGCCATAAAACTGACCATGTTGGGTTCTGCATCAATTGCAAAAACGGTACCTTCAGGTGCCTGCTTGGCAAACAGGCGACTGAAGTAACCCGTGCCTGCCCCCACATCGGCAATTCGGGAGTTAGCCTTTAAACTCATATCCTTCAGGATATAAGAGGTGTTCTGCCACTCTTCCCGGTGAGGTGCATCAAATATTCCTGTCAGTCTTTCCGGCTCGGCGAAGCTGATACGATTTTGCATTGTTTTGCCCTCTGCGCTTGTTAAATCAGTGCCGGAAGCTGGCGAAGCAATGGGAATGCTTTGGGCATCATGGATTCTGTTGCCACGAAACCCATAAGCTGGTCGTTGTCATCAAAGGCCTGAGCCAGCATGCCTTCAGCCGTTGCATCGACCTTCCAGGTCGCCTTGGAGTGACTGGTATTACCTCCAAACTGAATAGGTAACAGTGGGGTTTTCAGTTTTATCATCATAGCTGGCAGAGCGAGTTTGGCACTTTCACCCGCAAGTGTTTTAGCCAGGGTATTGGTACTGTGAATAATGGCCTGTAAGAATGGCATCACACGACCATCGATTTCTGCACAGTCACCCAGTGCATAAATATCTGAATGCGATGTCTGCATCTGCTGATTAACGACAATGCCACGGTTTACCTGTAAACCTGCGCTTCGAGCCAGCTGAGTATTGGGCACGATACCTGCGGCACAGATAACGGCATCAACGGAGTGCTGATTGTTGTTACTGAGCTTGACGTCAAAACCAGAATCTTTCGCGTTAACTTCAGTGACTTCAGCTCCCAGCTCAAACTGAACATTTTGAGTGATCATACTGCCCAGCAAGCGACTGGAGATAAATTCAGGCAATAGTCCGGGCAAAATACTCTCTTCCCTGTTGGCCAGAATCACTTTGCGTCCGGTTGATGCCAGATCCATGGCGATCTCTGTACCGATCATACCGGCACCAATCACGAGTACAGAACGGGCATTCGCCAGTTGCTCTTGTCCCTGCTGGTATTCCTCGAGGCTGTTAAGTGTAATCAGCTGATCTTTGGCATTACCCTGCATGGGCGGAATGAAAGTTTTAGCACCGGTCGCCAGAACCAGTTTCTGATAATCAATCCGCTCGCCATTGGCTATCAGGTAGTTACCGTTCGGGTTGATTTCTTCAACCCGGGTGTGGGGCATCAACCTGACATCAAGTTCAGCTGACAGTTGAGCGCCGGATGCCTTGATCAAATCAGTGGCCTGTTGCTTTCGGGTAAAAACATGGCTGAGATCCGGCTTGTTATAGTCATCCCCGCTGGTTGCAGTAATCACTGTGATTGGAGCAGCAGATTGCTGACGACGCAGGGTGCGAACCAGCTGCCAGGCAGCAAAGCCGCTGCCCACAATTACGATTGGCTGGCTCATGCTGCAGACTCCTTCGCCACTGGCTGGAATACATCCTTGCCCAGACTGCATTCAGGACAGAGGAAGTAATCCGGAACGTCATCCCAGGTAGTTCCCGGCTCTACAGCCTGATTCGGCTCACCCTGCTGGGGATCATAAATCCACTGACACACGGTGCAGACCATGCATTGCATGGCATCGGCACTCGCTCCAGTATTGGCACTACTGGAAGCTTCCGCTTTAGGTGCAGGAACTGGCGCACAAGTTTGTTCAGAGCTGGCAGCCTTGTCGCAGCATGGCTTTTTATCAATGATTGGACGCACAACTTCCTGTGACAGGTCACGCAGAGCCCACTGACGAGCAACCTTACGGCCATGTGCACGACATTCTGCCAGTGCTTTACCATCAGGCTTCCATTTGGATTTCAGGCCCTCGGTGGTTTCAAAGCCGGCATCTGTCAGACGGGCGTGAATACGATCTACTGCACCGCCATTCCAGCCAAAGCTGCCAAAAGCACCGGCCTTTTTATTTCTGAAACGCAATCCGGTGATTTCTTCCAGCATACCGGCAATCTTCGGCATCATGACGTTATTCATGGTGGAAGAACCCACCAGAACAGCTTTGGAGCGGAAGACGTTGGCCAGAATCTCGTTCTTGTCGTGGCGGGAGACATTAAAGACTTTTACCGCGACCTTGCTGTCGACTTCATTAATACCTTGCGCAATGGCATCGGCCATCATGCGGGTATTGTTGGACATGGAGTCATAGAAAATAGTGATGCGGTCTTCCTGGTAGTCACCCGCCCATTCCAGATATTTCTCAATAATCTGTACCGGGTTTTCTCGCCACACAATACCGTGAGATGTAGCAATCATATCTACCGGCAGGTTGAAGCTCAGTACTTCTTTGATCTTGGCGGTTACCAGACTACTGAACGGTGTCAGAATGTTGGAGTAATAGCGCAGGCACTGTTCCATCAGTTCATTCTGATCCACTTCATCATTAAACAGTCGTTCGTCGCAGTAGTGCTGGCCAAAAGCGTCGTTACTGAACAGTACAGCGTCACCGGTCAGATAGGTCATCATGCTGTCAGGCCAGTGCAGCATCGGGGCTTCAACAAACACCAGTTGTTTGCCGTTACCGATATCCAGTGAATCACCGGTTTTGATGGTTCTGAAGTTCCATTCCGGGTGGTGATGATGACCAACAATCGAGTCGATGGCATTCTCGGTGCAGTAGATCGGAGTGCCCGGAATCTTTGCCATCAGGGCAGCAAGCGCTCCGGAGTGATCTTCCTCGGCATGATTAACGACGATGTAGTCGATTTTATGCAGGTCGATTTCCTGCTCCAGATTTTGGATAAACTCATGGCTGAACTTGCTGTCCACAGTATCGATGAGGACAGTCTTTTCTTCACGGATCAGGTAACTGTTGTAGCTGGTGCCTTTGGTGGTTTTGTACTCGGTACCGTGAAAGTCACGGATTTCCCAGTCACGCTGTCCAACCCAGTGAATGTTGTTTTTGATATGAATAGCCATTGTGATGTCTCCAGAAGACAAAATTAAAAAATCTGTCTTCTATAGAGCATTCAATGTGCCAACTTTTATCCTATTGATTTTATTGAATATTTTTTATGTTTGTGTCATTTTGACATGCTGTTGATTGGTGTCTTAATGACATTGATTGTTTTTTTGACAATTATTTGTGATTGCTGATTTATGTTGCACAGTTCTATATCGCTCACCAGTCTGGCACTGGATTTAACTACGGGTATTTCCAGTCAGGATCGCTTTGAGCGACTGCTTGCGACTGTACGTCAGTTGTTTAATTCAGAAGCATCCGCACTGTTACTTTTTCAGGAACAGAAGTTTGTACCGCTGGCGATTGATGGTTTGGCGCCGGATGTTCTTGGTCGGCACTTTGTTATAGACGAACATCCACGTCTCGAGGTGATTGCCCGGGCAGGGGATGTCGTACGTTTTCCTGCTGATAGCGATTTGCCTGATCCGTATGACGGACTGATTCCGTCACATACCGGTGAGCTGGAGGTGCATGCCTGTATCGGTCTTCCTTTAACGGTCAGTGATCGTTTAATCGGAGCGCTGACGATAGATGGCTTCAGTCCGACCCAGTTCGATGGGTTTACCAATGACGAATTGAGAACTGTAAGTGCATTGGCTGCAGCATCACTGAACAATGCCTTGCTGATGGACAAGCTTGAGCAACAGGCCGTGCAGACATCCAGTAGCACGCCTATCAAAACATCCGGTGTGAACCGGGTAGAGATGATCGGGCAGTCTCCGGCTATGCAATCTCTGAAAAAGGAGATTGGCATTGTCGCTGATACAGAGCTGACAACACTGATTCTCGGAGAAACAGGAACCGGTAAAGAACTTGTGGCGGCGGCGATACATGCCGCTTCTCCCCGTGCAGACTTTCCTATGGTTTATCTCAACTGTGCTGCCCTGCCGGAATCTGTGGCAGAGAGTGAGTTATTTGGTCATGTAAAAGGTGCCTTTACCGGTGCAATAAGCAATCGTAAGGGAAAGTTTGAACTGGCTGACCAGGGCACATTATTTCTGGATGAGGTGGGTGAGTTATCGTTACCTCTTCAATCCAAACTGCTGAGAGTTCTGCAGTATGGTGATTTGCAGCGTGTGGGTGATGATCGCAGTTTAAAAGTGAATACGCGGATTATTGCTGCAACGAATAGAGACCTGAAGCAGGAAGTAATGGAGGAGCGTTTTCGGGCAGACCTTTATCATCGCCTGAGTGTCTTCCCTGTGGCAGTGCCACCGTTGCGGGAACGCGGCAATGATATTTTACAGTTGGCCGGTTTTTTTATTGAAAAATGCCGTGGGCAGATGGGAATACAGAACCTGAGGTTGAGTGATGAATGCCATGAAATCCTGATGGCGTATCACTGGCCGGGCAATGTGCGTGAACTGGAACACTGTATTCACCGGGCTGCAATTCTTGCACGCTCTGAAGCGGAAGATCAGTTTGTGTTGATTCTGCCACGGCACTTTTCGAGCCTTGAGCGGGGGGCTAGAGATGGCAACAACTCAGTCAAAGAATTGCCTGTTTCCAGTTTTACCTCGTCAGTGGATTCAAGCCTTAGTTTGCGTGAAGCTACGGATTTGTTTCAGCGGCAGATGATTGAGAAAACGGTTGATGCTTGTAATGGACGCTGGGCCGAAGCTGCCAGACAGTTATCTGTTGATGCGGGGAATCTACATCGTCTGGCTAAGCGATTAGGTATGAAATAGACGATAATTATTTTGACTTTCGGTGAATGGTTAAGGCATGAATTGATTCTTTGTGCAGCTCAATATAGTTAATCTTTTTTTCAGAGTCACAGTCAACACCTTGAATCATCATTACTCTAATAGTGTACCGAGTAGTAGCTTGTCGATAACCAACTGAATAACCCTCAGGCTGTTTCTCTGACAAGGTTAATTCCAAACATGTGCCTCCGTGGCTACGTTGTATTCTATCGATTTTGCATATAGCGGTACCACTCTTATGGGGGCATCCAAAATTAAGAAATATTGGAGATTTGAAATCCAGACCTTCGTATTGCTGTAGGTCGATACATGACTGGCTATTATTTACCAAGCTAATAATTGACCATAAATCAAAGAGTTTAGTTCTTTCCTGAGTCTGGGTGCGAGCGATCCCATTCTGACTGGAATAGTAGTAGATATCTGAATCATCACTGTAATCTGTTGAGTGCTTTTGGATATTGATTGCATCCATATGTTGCGACCATGTGTAATGAATACTTGATGAAAGAAGTGGGCGTAGTGCAGGAGATCGTTTGTCATAAACTGCGCAATATGTAATATGAGGGAGAGGAAGTTTGGTTTCGAGATAGTCAACTATTCCGGGAAAAAAGTCTTGAATATGATCTTTGGGAAATGGTTTCGTTATAAGTTTAGGAGTGAATTTAACGACGACTGTCTCTGCAGATAATTTGATGTATAGTTCGCCAACTGTTTGCCCTCTAGTCGCTCCATGTGATGTTGGAAAAGAAACCTCCATGATCATTCTGGCATGGGATAGAGGCGAGAGAAAAATTAAATAGGTTGTGATACAAGTAAAAACAAGCCTGACTGTTTTTTCTAGACTCATTGTAATTCTTTGAAAATTATTTGAGGAGGCAGTATAGCTTGTTTTTTATGGTTAGAGCTCTCAGGTGTTACTAAACTATTTTTTCATTATTAATGAAAAATATTTTAATTTCTTTAGAAAGAGAGATCAGGATAACCTTCTCAGTTGTTGTAACTTACCGTCATTTCCATAACTGATTTCAAACGTGCCATAAATACCCGAGCGAGTTACATGCTCCAGAAGGATCTCGAAAGGCAGACTCATACTCATCCCATCCTGAGTATGTACGCGTACACTTTTCTTCTGCCCTTTGTAATACATCAGTACCTGGTCAGAGTTCAGGTTGACTGAGAAAATGGCTTTGTTCATCGTTCTTCCCTGATTTTCTATTCTTTGCCACAACCTTTATAACATATTGCTATATATCTTTAGGCTAAATGCTAACATGCCTATCTATAAATAATAGCAACAAGATGGTGCCGCTATGTCTTTCGGTGGAACAGTGCCTTCAAGTTTGAAGTACAGGGGAATCCTGTTTGACTGGGGCAACACCCTGATGGTCGACAAGCCTGAATATGCGGGGCCAATGAAAGACTGGCCTGAAGTTGAAGTAGTGGCAGGCGCTCTCGAAACATTGCAACAACTATCCGGTATTACTCGTTGCTATCTGGCGACCAATGCCAGGGATTCCTCCAGTCAGGATATCTGGCATGCCCTGCAAAGAGTGGGGCTTGATCGTTATCTGGAGGGTGTTTTCTGTTATCAGTCCCTCGGCTACAGCAAGCCGGACCGGAGATTTTTTGAAGCTATTGGCAAGCAGCTGGAGTGTCCTTTATCTGAGTTGCTGATGGTTGGGGATGACTATCACAATGATGTTCAGGGAGCTGTGAAGTCTGGACTGGATGCAGTCTGGCTCAGGCAAGAA
Source organism: Spongorhabdus nitratireducens (assembly GCA_947387575.1). Taxonomy (GTDB): domain Bacteria; phylum Pseudomonadota; class Gammaproteobacteria; order Pseudomonadales; family Endozoicomonadaceae; genus CANDOC01. The sequence continues at coordinate 219,708 of CANDOC010000003.1, read as the reverse complement.
GAGGTATCCATACCTTCAGATCCTGAGTGTAAAGCCATTCTGCATCTTGATGAGCTGGTATCCCTTATCAGCAGAACCTAGCCCTGCATGCCAAACACAATGCTGGCAATAACCAGAATAATTCCGCCCCCCATACGAGATGAAATCTGGGCATAGCAAAGAAGGCTCATACGATTCGATGCTGCCAGTACCTCCAGATCACCTGTTCCACCGCGGTTTGCCATACAGAGTCCCGCGGTGATGGCACTGTCAATGGGATAGAAACCAAACAGTTTTCCACCGAGAGCTGCACCGAGAATAGCGCCCACAACAATCAGGGTGGCAATGGCAATATTGGTCAGGGACAGTGCCGCAATGATTTCTCCCAGATCGGTATAGGCTACGCCAACACCGACCATCAGCAGCCAGACAATATGCACGCTGAAGAAATCTGCAACCCGACGTGAACCTTCTTTCAATTCGGCCGGAACAAATCCTGTGGCATTAACCACTGCAATCAACAACACCATATAGGCATAGGGGTGGATTTTTACATCGCCCCAGCCTGGGAAAATCACTTTGGCAAAGATAATGGCAAGCACGTAAAAGGTAACCGCCAGAGCCAGCCCGGCTACGAGGTCCCGGGTTGTCAGTTTGCGTCGTGGTGGCTCATCTTCCAGTACTTCGAGCGCACCCCGTTGTACCAGCTGCCCTTCACCGGTCAGTGATGGATAGTGCTTACCCAGCCGGTCCAGCAGGGAAGCAGAGAGTATGGCGATAATATTGGCGATGGTCAGAATGGATATCGCGACTGAGTAGAACTGCTCCCTCGGATAGCCGGTGGTGGCTTCATAAATTTCTGCCATGGGAATAGCTCCTGCGCCATTGCCTCCACCCATGATGGGAAGTACATACAGGGAAATGATTTCTTTGGAGTCAATCCCAAATATCCAGCCTGCCAGAACGCCCAACGCCATGGCTCCGGCTACGGAGGCCAGAATTGCTGGGATATAACCAATCAGAGAACGTAATAGCAGCCGTCGGTTAATGGGCAGGATACTGCCGGTAATCAGCACGGCGATAAACAGATCCAGAAACTTATAGTCCTGCATCATGGCTTCAATAACAGCAGAGTCCCGGTTCGACAGAACCCCTGCATAAACCAGCCAGGCCGTTCCCAGGAAAATCAGCACCGGTGCCCCGCCGATATAGCGATTCCAGAAAGGCAGCCGCTTGCCTATCTCCCCGAAAACACCGCCAATCACAAACATGATGGCCAATGCCCCGATCAGGTTTTTGGGCAGCAGGTCAAAGGTATGGGCCAGCGCAATAGTAATAAAAGCCAGCAGAAAGACCGGGGCTGGCATGCCGTAGAGCTCAAACTGAAGCACTTTCTGCCAAAGCCCGGCTGGAGGCATGATCGGGTCATCCACTGTATCAGAGCCCAGAGTACCTTCCGGTTGGGCATCAGAGGGGATCGTCATACATCAGTATCCCTGTATCGATTGTTATATTCAGAACAGGTTGGCGGACATAGGGAGTGTTCTCAATTAAACATATGACCAGTTCATCACGCAGGCTCTCAGGTAAGGCGAGCGGCGCAGGGCATGGTGGTTCCATGTTCAAGCCGTTCAACGCGGCATGAGAGCCTGCGTGATGAACCCGAAGGGCCGCACATGGTTGACGCCATGCCGCGTTGCTCACTGTTTATGTGGAATCACCACACCGCACAGTTCGCGCCTAACCTGGCGTCAACCATGTGCGGCTGGTCAAATGTTTAATTGAGAACGCTCCCTAGAGATATGTCTGCGTTAACAGAGGCGTTTGTTAAATATCTGAAGCAGTATAGACGTTCTAAAACGGTTGTTTTGAGAACAGGGGCGAAAGGTGCTGCCAGCAACATGCTGGCAGCAAACAGAAATTATGAATGCCAGTAATTGTGGAAATGATGAACCGGGCCATGACCCTTGCCGATATTCTGCTGATCTGCCGCTGCAATAGCATTGGAGATGTAATCCTTGGCAGCAAACACAGCATCTTTCATATCGAAACCGCGAGCCAGCAGGGCTGCTGTTGCAGCTGACAGCGTACAACCCGTTCCATGAGTATTGCGGGTTTCTACCCGGGGAGCGGTCAGCCAGTGCAGTTCTTTGCCATCATGTAGCAGATCGACACTCTCGCCTTCCTGCAAGTGACCGCCTTTCAACAGAACAGCCTGGGAGCCCAGTGCCATCAAGGGCTCAATCATCGCTTCCATCTGTGCTGTAGTCGTAGCAACCTCGGTATCCAGCAGCACGGCGGCTTCCGGCAGGTTCGGGGTAATCAGGGCTGCCTTGGGAATCAGGTCAGATTTCAGGCTGTCGACAGCATCTTTCTGTAATAAAAGGTCACCACTGGTCGCAACCATGACCGGATCGAGGACAAGCCTGGATACCTGATATTTTTCAATGGCTTCAGCGACGGTCTGGATAACCTCTCGCCGACTCAGCATACCAACTTTAACGGCCTGAACTGCCAGGTCGGAGAATACAGACTCCAGTTGCAGGGCAATAAAAGCGGGGTCAACATCGAAGATGCCCTGAACACCTTGAGTATTCTGGGCTGTCAGGGCTGTAATAACGGAGCAGCCGTATGCCTGAAGTGCGGAAAAAGCCTTGAGGTCAGCCTGGATACCGGCACCGCCACCACTGTCGGAACCAGCAATAGTAAGAGCAATTGGAGTCATGTTTACTGAGTCTGCTTGAGTAAGGAAAAGCCATCAGGCCTTCCTGAAAATGAGTGCTGAAAGAGTTTATGGGGGGGAAAGCACAGTTGCAATGGTATGGGGCAGGTCAGAGAAGCAGGTCATCAGGCTACATTACCTGCTTCTCCAGAGGTGCGTTAACGACTACAGCCAAGGCAACGCTGAAAGGTGGCTCGAGCTGGAGACTTGACCAGTGTTTCTGCTGCTTCGTTCATGTTGCCACCGGCAGCGGAGAAGGGAGAACTCACAACAAATACCACACCACCAAGAATGGTTGTGGCCAGAAGCAGGGGCCGTGCAATCAGCAAATCCCCTGTCATGGCAAGGAAGTTGGGATCTTCCATTGATGACTGGTTATTGTTGCGCTGCTTCAGATCTTCCAGATCAGATGCAGCTGCAAACTGGGCACTCATCAGTGTAACCAGCATGGCAGCAATAAGTGTGAATGACTGGAGAAGGCGGCGCATATTGGGAATTCCTCTTTCCTTGAGATAAATGGCTCCTTCCTTTGATGATAGCCCAGAGATTTTTCATGCAACGCACCCGCACTTATTCAGCGCTGGCAGGATTTGCAGAAAACTGTGGTGCGTTGCCCAAGTTTGATTTCAGTCAGCGGCTTTTCACATTTGGGGCAGGGTTCGCCACCATGACCGTAAACAGTCAGCTCAATCTGGAAGTAGCCCGGCTTCCCGTCTCCTCCGACAAAGTCCTTCAATGTGGTGCCACCCTTTTCGATAGCATTGGCCAGCACGATTTTGATGCAGTCGGCCAGCCGGGCATAACGCCGGGCAGATATCTTACCAGCGGGCCGGTCGGGCCGGATGCCAGCCATAAACAGGGCTTCGTTGGCGTAAATATTACCGACACCGACAACAACCTGATTATCCATAATCAATAATTTGACGGCCCGGCTTTTACCTTTGGCGCACTGGGTCAGGCGATCACCATTGAATTCATCTGACAAAGGCTCCGGCCCCAGGTGCTCCAGCAATGAATGTTGCCCGCAGGGCTCATCTGTCCAGACAGCAGCACCAAAGCGGCGTGGGTCATGCAGTCTCAGCGTTGTACCATCGCTGCATACCAGATCCAGATGATCATGTTTTCCGGGCTTATCTCCGTTTTGAACAACCCGTAGTGAACCTGACATTCCTAAATGAAGAATCAGTGTGCCTTCAGGCGTTTCCAGCATCAGATATTTGGCTCGCCGGCTGATGTTCGTTATTGGCTGATCCTGAAGAAGTTGTGGCAGGTCTTCCCGTATCGGCCAGCGCAGCCGGTGATTCCGAATCACTACGTTGCTGATGGTTTTGCCTTCAATGTGGGGAGATATGCCCCGGCGGGTTGTTTCGACTTCTGGTAGCTCAGGCATGGGCGTCTTGCTGTTCTGTATTGCTGTCTGGTGGTCATTTTATGTTGCTGACCTTAGCAGAAACCGGATGTTTGCCAATACTGTCAGGTTAAAGTGAATCCGCGAGGACTGTTCCCCCTGAAGCCGGTTCTCTATAATGCGCCGATCAAGGTTCCCGGTTAAATCGGGACCATAACTCCTGTGAACAGATTTTTATGAGCAGAATCAGAACGCTGACCGGTATCAAGCCGTCCGGTACACCGCACCTGGGCAACTACGTGGGCGCTATTCGCCCGGCGATTGCAGACAGCCAGCGTGAAGGTGTCGACTCCTTTTTCTTTCTGGCTGACTATCACGCGATTATCAGCACCCGTGATCCGGAGCGGGTACACCGTTCCACGCTGGAGATCGCTGCAAGCTGGCTGGCTCTGGGACTGGATACTGACAAGGTCACCTTCTACCGTCAGTCTGATGTACCTGAAATCACCGAACTGTGCTGGATTCTGAACTGCATGACCGCTAAGGGTCTGATGAACCGTGCTCACGCATACAAAGCGGCAGTGCAGGAAAATGAAGAGTCCGGTGCCAAGGATCCGGACAAGGGCGTAACCATGGGTCTGTTCAGCTATCCGGTGCTGATGGCTGCGGATATTCTGATGTTCAACGCCAACAAGGTACCGGTAGGCAAGGATCAGGTTCAGCATATCGAAATGGCGCGTGATATTGCCGGCCGTATGAACCATCACTACGGTAATCTGTTCACCCTGCCGGAAGCGGTTGTGGGTGAAACTACTGCTGTTCTGAATGGTCTGGATGGTCGCAAGATGAGCAAGAGCTATGACAATGTCATTCCGCTGTTTGCGCCGGAGAAAAAGCTGCGCAAGTTCATCATGAAGATCAAGACCAACAGTCTGGAGCCGGGCGAGCCGAAAGATCCCGAAACCTGTACTCTGTTCCAGATTTTCTCTGCCTTCGCTACCCCGGAAGAAGTGGAAGCCAAGCGTCGCCAGTATGAAGAAGGTGCCGGTTGGGGGCATCTGAAGCAGGAGCTGTTCGAATACCTGAATGCGCACCTGGCTGAGCCACGTGCCCGTTATGACGAGCTGATTGCCAACCCTGCGTTTATCGAAGAAGAACTGCTGAAAGGTGCCGAGCGTGCCCGCGCAGAAGCTTCTGACCTACTGGCTAAAATTCGTCATGCTGTGGGCCTGCGCCCGTTGAGTGCCTGACCTTTTAGTCGCGCTTAATCCGGAACGGCGATGCATATTCTATTTGCATCGCCGTTTTTTATTTTTTCCTGTCGGCTTTTTCTTGTCACTAAAGCTGTATTTCTCAGATCGCTTGTCTATATACCCTGTACCTGAATAACAAGAGTAAGGGGAGCAGGATGATCAATCCGCGCGATGTCCGGACATTAAACGACGCACGGCAGATCATTAACGAGCGTGGTCTCACTCATATAAAAGTTGGAATTTCTGACAGTGATGGCCTGTTGCTTGGTAAATATATGCGGCGGGAGAAATTTCTTGCCTCTCTGGAAAAAGGGTTCTCCTTTTGTAATGTGATTCTGGGCTGGGATGTAAAGGATCAGCTCTATGACAATGCCCGCTTTACCGGCTGGCATACTGGTTACCCTGATGCGTTAGTGCGCATTCTCCCCCACACCTGCCGGGAATTACCTCTGGAAGAAAACGGGCTGTTTTTTCTTTGCGAGTTTGAGGGCAAAGCAGAATCAATCTGTTCCAGAGCCATGCTGAGACGCATGATTGATAAAGCCCGAAGCATGAGATTTGAGCCGTCTGCTGCATTTGAGTATGAATTTTTCCTGTTCAGGGAAACGCCCCAATCAGTCAGGGAAAAAGGCTTTCGGAATCTGGAGCCGTTTACACCCGATAACTGTGGTTATTCCGTTCTGCGTAACTCGGTGCATGCCGATTTGTACCATCAAATTTTATCGCTGGCAGAGGAGATGGATTTTCCAATCGAAAGCATCCATACCGAAACCGGTCCGGGCGTTATTGAAGCTGCCATAGCGGTAGACAAGGCTGAAGCCGTTGCTGATAAAGCGGTGCTGTTCAAAACCTTTATCAAGGTACTGGCCCAACATAATGAGCTGATGGCCACGTTTATGGCGCGTTGGTCAAATGATCAACCCGGACAAAGTGGTCATATTCATGTATCGCTGACATCAGTGAAATCGGGCGAATCGGTATTCCATGATGCTGCACAGCCGTATGGAATGAGCGAAATTCAGCGCCATTTTGTTGGTGGACTGCAACAGCTGATGCCTGAGTTCACCGCCATGCTGGCACCGACTGTAAACAGTTATAGCCGTTTGGTGCCGGGCTTCTGGGCACCGACTCATGCAACCTGGGGTATCGAGAACAGAACCTGTGCCTTGCGGGTTATTCCTGGCAGTGCGTCATCACAGCGAGTTGAGTATCGGCTTGGGTCTGCAGATGCATCGCCTTATCTGGCGCTTGCTGCTGTATTGGCCTCAGGACTCTATGGAATCGAAAAGGGTATTGAGCCGGTTGAGCAAGTGCGGGGCAATGCTTATGAACAGCAATACTCTGATGAGTTTGCTTTGCCTCAAACCCTGTTTGCTTCAGCACAGCGACTGAAGCAATCTTCAGTCGCACGTCGCAGTTTTGGAGATGCTTTTGTGGAGCATTTTGCTGCCAGCCGGGAATGGGAGGAACGGGAATTCAGAAAGCACATCACCGACTGGGAGCTGGAGCGTTACTTTGAGATTATCTAGTCGATAACCGCAATAGCGCCTTTCTGGAAGCCTTCAAATGCCCGCACTTTGATGGCTTTGCCCGGGTGACTCTGGCTGATCTGCTCTGCAATGTAGTGGGCGATCAACTCAACAGTGGAATCGGTTTCCATAATGCAGCAGCGGTCAGCATTCAGGGTCAGTTCAAATGCACCCTGCTGAGAGGTGTAACCACTGCGGTGGTAGCTGACATTACCTTCGGTAAAGGTTTCGAGCAGGTCTTCCCGGGTAATCAGGTAAATATCGTGCCAGCGTTTTGCCCATTCGGCTTCGGTAGTTGCATTGCGCTGGCCGTCGATTTCAATCTGAATGGCAGAGCGGTGGCCGTGAGCAATGCGCTGGCAGTCGCCGGCATGCTTTTTCAGGCCATGACTGTAGTGGTAGAAAGCACCTTCAATATTTTCCGGATATAACTTCAAAACGACCTGAGCCACATTGTCAGGCAGTACGTCAATAACAATCTTTTCCAGTACCGGCTTCAGATTTTCTGTTGTGATCTCGGTAACATCAACCGGCAGAATCGCCTGTTCGGGAGCCTTACAGGTAATCAGGCCATCATTTTCGGTTTCCAGCTTTACGATCAACTGAGTGTCTGACTTTTCCAGAGCAACGGAAGGATGGGCGGTTGGTACCAGCAACCGATGATCGGCACAGAGATCAATAACTCGCTTGATTTCTTTTTTGACGTGGCCAAAGTCAAATACCATTCCCTGTTCATCCAGCTCGCCATAGAGCTCAACATCGACCAGCCAACTCTCGCCCACGAGGCCACGACGGGGGCAGAGGTAAGAGAAATCAACGGTGGTCAGTGCATCGACAAAAAGGGCGCTCATGGTATCGGTCGGTTTGATTTGCAAAAGGGGGGCGTAGTCTACCCGAACATGAGCCGGATTATCAGCTTTTACCGTGTATTGATAATCCAGCTATAGGGAATATAGTGCAGTTTAAGCTGGCGCTCCTCCATTCTCTGCTGGAGGGAGGCAGCTGCAGAGGTGTCTTCCATATAGCGGGCAATAAAGTTGACGATATCCGCTGCCGAACCAAAATCCCGCTGATACCATTTGAAGATCATTGGCAGATAGAGCTCACTGCCGTCATCACTGATTTTTACATCATTTTTAATCATATTGCGGCAGGCGTTATCGAGCTGCTGATCAACATAGTCACTGCTGAAGACCGAAAACATCGGAGATGACTGACAAGGTGTGTAGAGTGCGGCATGGATGCGCGGGTCACCGTGTTCAAACAGTAATGGAAAAACCTTGTGGGATTTTGAAAAGGGTTTTCTTAGAGCCCGGTACTTGGGGCTGTTGCCCCGCAAAATACCATGCTCGATATGATCCAGTGACCAGGGATGGTTACCAATCTGGTAGCAGGTCTGGGAGTAGAACAGCTTGTGCTCTTGCAGCTCTTCCTGCAGGTCATGACTAATAACCGCATTGATTGCCAGTCCGTTGTAAAGGTTCAGCCAGAAGGCTTTGCGTTCATTGTTATCTTCAAGTAATTCCGGCTCAAAGGCTGTCAGTGCCCGGGTCAAATTGCGGTAGTCATGAAAATGTGAAGAACGGGCATAGGCATCATAGGCAAACAGGCGGTTTGCTGTGTCATAAAAATGCTCCCGGGCATTGTCCAGCAGACGACTGAGTTCGCTTGTCAGGCTGCGGTCTTCCAGACTGGCTTCGGTGCCAAATCCTCTGTTAAGAATAACGATCATTCAGGAGTCCTGATGCGGTTTCGCTGTAGATATCTTGTAACGGGATATTGCAGCCTGAGTGATATTCAATATGCTGTATCGCAGTGCATAACCAGTAAGAGTTGGACACTCGTACCTTTCTGCTTATCGGCAGATGCTACGAGTTGTTCAGGCTTAATAACCTACAAGGCGCAATGCGAATGAATTCGATGATTACCCGGGAAGATATGGCGTTTGATGCCGACCACATCTGGCATCCCTATACGTCAACCGTTCATCGCTATGAAATGTATCCGGTGGTATCTGCCGAAGGTGTGAGAATCAAACTGGCAGACGGGCGGGAACTGATTGATGGTATGTCTTCCTGGTGGTGTCAGATTCATGGTTATCAACATCCGGAAATGAATGCAGCGCTGCATCAGCAGGTCGACACGATGTCCCATGTGATGTTCGGAGGCCTGACCCATAAACCGGCGATTGATCTGGCGCGCAAGCTGGTGGATATGACACCGGAAGGGCTGGAAACGGTTTTCTTTGCCGATTCAGGGTCGGTCTCTGTGGAAGTTGCCATAAAAATGGCAGTGCAATACCAGCTGGCCAAAGGCTGTGAAGGCAAACGCAAAATCCTGACGGTCAACGGTGGTTATTATGGCGATACCACTGGGGCTATGGCGCTGTGCGACCCGGTCACCGGAATGCATCACTATTTTACTGGCCTGTTACCCCAACACTTTTTTGTCAGCCGCCCGTCCTGTCGTTATGGTGACGAGTGGAATGAATCCTGTATGGAAGAGCTGGAGCAACACTTTGAACGCCATCATGAAGACTTGGCCGCCGTGATTATCGAGCCGGTTGTTCAGGGAGCGGGTGGCATGTACTTCTACCACCCGGAGTATGTACGTCGTACCTATGAGTTGTGTCAGCATTATGGCGTTCTGCTGATTTGTGACGAGATTGCGACCGGCTTTGGCCGCACCGGTACTTTGTTTGCTTCTGAAATGGCCGGTATCACACCGGATATTATGTGTGTGGGTAAGGCCTTGACCGGTGGCTATATGACCATGGCGGCAACTATCTGTACCGGAAAGGTCAGCCAGACTATTTCAGAAAAAGGGCCCATGATGCATGGTCCGACATTTATGGCCAACCCGCTGGCGTGTGCGGCTGGTAATGCCAGTTTGAGTATTCTGCAGCGGGGAGAATGGAAGCAGCAGGTTGCCGATATTGAAAAAGGCCTGCAGTCCGGTCTGGCGCCTTGTGCTGACCTTCAGAATGTCGCTGAAGTTCGAGTTATCGGGGGAATCGGTGTTGTTGAACTGAAACAGCCGGTTGATATGAAACGGGTTCAGCCCCTGTTTGTTGAAGAGGGCATCTGGGTGCGACCGTTTGGCAAGCTGGTATATATTATGCCGCCTTACGTGATTTCCCCGGAAGATCTGGCGACACTCTGTGCCGCCATGTGCCGGGTTGTAAGCCGGATCTGATTTAAACTTCCTTTGCACTCAGCTGTTCACAGGCTGAGTGCTCTTTATCGACAACTGCCGTGACGCAAGCGTCAGACCAGACATTGATGGCACTCTCCAGCATATCGATCAGCGAATAGAACGGCAGGATCATTCCCAGCAAATAAAGCGGAACATCCATAGTGGCCAGCATGGCGCTGGACAGCATGTAACACCCCATCGGAACGCCGGCATTACCAATGGCTGCAATCGTTGCAATCAGCACCCAGATCATCAGTTCAACCGGGCTGTAGCTGATGCCGTTGCTCATGGAGACAAATAACACTGTCGTTATGATAAATGCAGCACAGGCATTCATATTGATGGTGATACATAAAGGCAGGCTGAAGCGACTGACGGTTGTACTCACCCCAAGATTCTTCTCTGCACAATTAACAGCTGTTGGCAAAGCTGCGCTGGATGATTTGGAAAAGAATGCAATAGCCAGTGCCGGCCACATGCCTTTCAGAGTGCGACTCACGGGAATACCTTTGAGCCGCAGCAATACTGGCAACACAATACCGGCCTGAATCAAGTTGGCCAGAACAACACAGAGCAGATACAGCATCAGGCCACTGACACTCAGTGATGAATTCAGCTCGGTAAAGAAACTGACAACAAATGCCCAGACGGCAAGAGGGATCAGTGTCAGCAACATCCGGGTCATAGCCATCACGGCATCCAGCAGGCTTTTAAACAACTGGTGCAGGGTGGTTCTGTTTTCTTCGGCCAGCGTCAGGGTGGCAAAACTGAGGAACAGGGCAATAAACAGAACCCCAATAACATTGTGTTTCAGAAAGGGCTCAATAAAGTTGGTAGGAATAACGGTATGCAAATAGGCCAGATAACCTGGCCCTGAACCGGTTGTCGGGCTGGCCGTTTCAGCAGGCACCAGAGTGGTCGACGCAGGATCAAAAATCATCAATAGCGCCAGAGCTGTTGAAGCCGCAATAATTGTTGTCAGCAGGGTATAGCGCAACACTCGACTGCCTAATGAACGTACGGTTTGCAAGCTGCTCATTCCTGTCAGCGTCGCCGTCAGGGACAGGAAAATGATGGGCATGCTGACCAGTTGCAGCAGGCGTACAAAAGTGTCGGCAATAGCGGCTGCGATCCCGTTTACCCAGCTACAGTCTGCCCAACCGCATAAGACACCCAGCACAATGGCAGCCAGCAGCATATAAGGTGAAGACCAGAATCGCAGAAATGTCATGGCTCTTTTTCTCCCTCGGGTTTACAGCAGAAGTCCCTTTATCAAGCTAGACCTAGTTTCTGACCGGATAAAATCACTTTAATTCATTTCGTTATCAGGAATAGTTTGAAGGGCTAGCCTTTTTAGTCAGATTTCCGACAATGGCCTGAAGCCCGGCTCCCCGTTATGATCTACTCCTTTTATCTAAGATCATGAACAGGCTCTAAAAGCTGTAAGCAGGAGTGAGTAGATGCAGGCTGAAGCAGTGTTTTTTCGGGAAACCTTTCCGGTCGGTCCGATCCAGTGTAACTGCACCATCATTGGTGACCGTATCAGGGGTGAAGCGATTATTGTGGATCCGGGCGGTGATCCGGAAATTATTCTGCAGAAGCTGGCTGCATCAGGCCTGAAGCTGACTCGAATTATTCATACCCATGCTCACCTGGACCATTTTCTGGCCAGTGGTGAAATCAAGAAGAAAACCGGGGCGCCCATCTACTTGCATAAAGAAGACAAGTTCCTGTGGGACAATCTGGAGCTGCAATGCCGTATGTTTGGTGTACCTTATGTGCCGCAGCCGGACCCGGATCACTGGTTGCATGATGATGAGGATTTGAGCTGTTGTGGGGGTATGGCAATGCATACGCCGGGCCATACGCCGGGTTCCATGTGTTTCTACTTCGAGCCACACAAGCTGCTGCTGGCTGGAGATACTCTTTTCAGACGCTCTATCGGCCGGACCGATCTGTGGGGTGGAGACTTCAAGACCATTGAAACCTCAATCAAGGAAAGGCTTTATACGCTGGATGAAGAAGTTCAGGTCGTCACAGGTCACGGGCCAGATACTACTATTGGCGAAGAAGTTCGTGAAAACAGCATTGTCAGGCTGGGTTAACTAGGGAGCGTTCTCAATCAGACATATGACCAGTTCATCACGCAAGCTCTCAGGCAAGGCGAACGGTGAAGGGCATGGTGGTTTCATGTTCGAGCCGTTCAACGCGGCATGAGAGCTTGCGTGATGAACCCGAAGGGCCGCTCATGGTTTACGCCAGAACCGCGTTGCTCACTGTTTATGTGGAATCACCACACCGCACAGTTCGCGCCTTGCCTGACGTAAACCATGAGCGGCTGGTCATATGACTGATTGAGAACGCTCCCTAATAGCGAATTGCTGCCAGCCTGGCTGATTGTACTTTCCCCATGCTGGATACCTGATGCTATGAAGTTCAGATCCAAAACAGTGGTGCTGCTGACCGCAGCCGTGCTGACAGGTTGTCAGACAACCAATCCCTATACCGGAGAACAGGAAACCGGGAAGTCGGTTAAATATGGAGCAGCCGGTGCCGTTGGTGGAGCCATTATCGGTGCTCTGGCTGATGGCAAGGAAGGCGCCTGGAAAGGAGCTCTTCTGGGCGGTGCTGCCGGTGCAGGGTATGGCTACTATGTTGACAAGCAAGAGGCTGTATTGCGGCAGGAACTGCAGGGCACCGGCGTGCAGGTGGCGCGCTATGGTGATGAGCTGAAGCTGATTATGCCGGCAGATATTACCTTCATGCTGGGCTCTGCTGCGATTGAAGCTCGCTTTTATCCTGTACTTAACTCTGTCGGGAAGGTGCTGAAGGAGTTTGATGACAATCTGGTGCGGGTTGTTGGTTACAGTGATCGCTATGGTGGTACACCCCAGCGCAATCTGGAACTGTCTCAACAGCGGGCCCAGAGTGTTGCCCGCTACCTTCACAGCCAGGGCGTATCTTCCACACGTATCACTGCTTTCGGGCAGGGCGCAAGTAACCCTATTGTGCCCGATAACGGCAGCAAGCCATTACCGGCGAATCGCCGGGTAGAAGTGGATTTGCTGCCGCCTCCCCAGCGTTAGAAAACTCTCCCAATACATTGTCATGTCCTTATTCGGAAATGGAAGGACGGTGTAAGAAAGCCAGCACTATAATTATTTACAGCTTTTCTTACACCCGTTTAAAACAATGTGATGTGAATGGATTCACCTTCGGATAACCCCCAAACTTGCAATAACCTGCCTGATAGCTTTTCTTCTCAGTCACTTGATGGAGATGCTGCCAAACTACCTTTGGTTGAGCAGGTTCAATTCACCGTCAATAAGTTTCTGGAACATCACCTGAATGAGATGTTCGATTCGCTGGATGATATTCTGTTTTCGATGTCTGAACATGCGGAAACACGCAAGGATCAGCGAACGTTTTTTGACAGCTTCAGATATCTGAGAACACAGCGCAGGGATTTTATCCGTCATTATCAGGACTGGCTGACACGCTCTGAAAGTGAGGCTGATGTTCATAACTGGCTGCATTCAGACAAGGCTGACGGCCTGGCTCACAGGGGCGTTATCAGTCAGCTGGAAAATACCGGAGCGGATGAAGCGTTGGCAATGGAAGTGTCACTGCGCCGGTTTAGCCTTCGTTATCGAGATCAGCTGAGCTGTTTGGCTCGTCGCCTGTATCAAACATCTGACCTGTCAGATGCTTCCAGAATCCAGAAACTACTGATGGCAGATAACTGGTGTCAGTCTTTTGTGCACGCCATGCAGCCACTCAAGCTGGATTCCCGTATACGCCTGATGATGTGGAAACACTTTGAGTTTGATCTACTGAACCGGCTCGATGGGTTGTACAACACTTTAGACAGACTGTTTTCTGAAGTATTGAAGAATAAGGTCGAAGAAATTGTGCTGGAGTCATCATCTGATGGTCAAAAGCCAGCAGAGTCAAAGCCTTCCATCAAGAATGAACCTGTCTGTAACCTGAGCAAAGAGCTGAAACTGATAAGAAAACTAAAGCCGGGACAGCAGGTGGAGTTTATAGGGGAAAAGGGCGCTATTCTGACTGCAAAACTGACAGTCAAAGATAAAACCACCGGGCGCTATATTTTTGAAAACTGTAAAGGCATGAAGCTGATGGAGAAAACAGCTGATGACCTTGCTCGTGAAATTTATAATGGTACTTTAAGAGTATTGAGAAAAGGCTTGTTGGCAAAACTGGGTTTTCGCTTTGCAGCAGGCAAGTTAAAAAAATAGTGCCCTCTAAATCTGAAATAGTACCTTTTAAATAGTACCTTCAAAAAAGTATCGGAATGAGTGACTGGACAATTCAAAATGGTGTCCTGCAACAGGCTGAATATATCCATAGCCCCAATGCAGATGTTCGCCCGGATCCCAATGATATTTCACTCCTTGTGATACATAATATCAGTCTGCCCCCGGGGCAGTTTGGCGGTGGCCATGTTCAGTCACTTTTTACCAATACGCTGAACCCCGAACTTCATCCCTTCTTCAGGGAAATTTATACCTTACAGGTTTCATCTCATTTGCTGATCGAACGTTCAGGCAAAGTCATTCAGTTTGTGCCTTTCCATCAGCGAGCCTGGCATGCAGGAAAGTCTGCCTATAAAGGGCGGGAACGTTGTAATGACTTTGCGATTGGTATTGAAATGGAAAGTACCGATGATAGCGGCTGCACAGCTGAACAGTATCGGGTGTTAAAGGGCATCGTCCAGTTACTTGTTGAGCATTATCCCTTGCTTCAACCTGACGCCCTTGTCGGACACAGCGATATTGCACCGGGCCGAAAGACTGACCCTGGAGCAGGTTTTGACTGGGGACAGTTGCAGGTATGAGCGCTGTTGATCTTAAACAACCGGCCGACAATATCATCAGGTAGAAGCAGACAATTACACAGAGCAAAGTATCAGCGAGGAGCGTTGATGAACGGAGAAAACCGTGGCATACGGTTTGATTCAACCATGCTGGAAGCGATCGTGGGTGATGATCAGGAGATGCGTCGTGATCTGATCCAGCAGTTTCTGGAAACAACTCGCAGTGATATTGAGAAAGTCTCTGAAGTAATTGATCAGCAGGACTGGCATGGTGCATCCAGACTGGGACACCGCATCAAGGGTGCGGCCCGGATTGTGGGCGCTGAACTGCTGGCGTCCTGGGCAGAAGATCTGGAAAGACAACCCCCGCCACTTCAGCTTGTTTTCCAGGCATTAAATCAGGAGTTCCTGCTACTGGAGCAGGAACTCAGGAAGGGCTGAGAGGGTGTCGCTGAGTCTGTGAATACAGGCGATAAACAACAATTGCCAGTAATGCTGCCGGTATCGCCACTATTGCTTTCTTGGCAATGATAAAAGGTGCCGGATCCAGCCATTGCTTCAGAAACTGATCACTTAATCCATCCAGCAGCATCACACTGGCAACCATAATCGCAAATGCCGGTGCTATTTTTTCTGCCTTGCCTTTGGTCTGTTTAAAACTGGCTCTCATGGCATCCACGGGTTGCTGATTTTCCAGCAGTACATGGAGTTCGGAGAAGAGCAGCTTATACATCAGAAACAAACCCGGAAGAATATAGAGTGCCAGTCCGGCGACAATCAGCATGCCGCCCAGCAAGAATGTAGCAAGTAAACGAGGGTAGTAAGGTAGTGACTGGCTCAGGGCAAGGGTCAGTGCTGCCGGTTGGCCCTGATTAACCTGATGGATAAAAGTCAGTGCGATTCCCGCAGCCAGCGGTTCAATCGCAAAGGAAACCATTCCCTGTGCCATAGCCCGTGTAGTGTCTGAAGTGCTGCCGTCTACCAGCATCAGATAGAACCATTCTTCACTCAGGCCTGAAAGAAAAAATACACCCCATACTGGCAGACCAAAACTACGAAAGAAACAAAGGGCCTCTCTGAGAGGCTTGAACATTTTATTGTGATTCATCGTGTTCCTCTCTTCCCTGATTTCAGTGTAACTTGAAAATGCAAACGCATGTCAACAGAACGGACAGGTTGTTTTGTTTGTTGCATTCCGTAAAGATTTTTTGCATACCAATTATTGGGGATTTCCACGGCCTTCAGGCCTGTTACAATCGGCAGGCGATCTGGATGAGAGTACGGGCATAATGTCTTCAAAATATGACAGGCCTGATACTGCCTTATAGCCTACCTGACACCGGAAAGATGTCTTCAGAAGCAGAAAACACAAGAGTCGTACACCACTTGACGGGTTGTGCGCAGGGGAATCATCGTGACCTGGAGCAGTTATATCGGCTGACCTCACCGAAACTGTTTGGGCTTTTGCTACGTATGTTAAAGAGTCAGGCGATTGCAGAAGACTGCCTGCAGCAGGTCTATATCAAAATATGGAACCATGCTGGCAGTTTTGATCCTCGCAAGGCCCGGGCCATGACATGGTTGTCCACCATTGCCCGTAACCAGGCACTGGATCAGCTGCGTAAACAGCAGCGGGAAGCACTGGAGCCTGACGACAGTGCGCTGGATACGATCAGTGATGATACGCCCGGCCATGATGACGAACTGGTACGCCAGCAACATGAAAAGCAGGTTCACCAGTGTGTAGGTGATTTGCCGGATAATTACCGGCAGTGCATCAAACTGGCTTATTTTGACGGCCTGACTCATGCGCTGCTGGCGGAAAAACTGCAGGTTCCGCTGGGTACGGTGAAGACCTGGGTGAGGAGGGGCTTGATGAGGTTAAAGACATGTATGACAAAATCGATCTGACTCAGGCCGAGATACGCGATCAGGCCGCGGCAGAATATGTTCTGGGAACACTGGACGGGGACGACAAACTGGCATTTGAAGCACTGCTCAGTGTCAGCCATGACGCCCAGGCGCTGGTGGAAGAGTGGCGTGAACGCCTCAGTGTACTGCAGATGGAAGTTGCCGATGTTGTGCCGCCGCGCAGGGTCTGGGCCGGCATAAAAAAGCAGACAAAGAGCAGTAGCGGTTTCTTTGAAAGCCTGATGTTCTGGCGAGGTCTTGCAGTCAGTATGGTCTTTGTGATGGCCATGGGGCTGGTTATGACGCTGGGTCGAAACGAAACAGAAAACATGGACTATGTCTATGTCGCCCAGAATCAGGCCGCTAACCCGGGCTGGATTGTTAATGCTTCCATGGATTCGGGCAAGGTCTTTATGAAAGCCGTACAGCCGGATGAGCTGCCTGAAGGCAAGGTTTGTGAACTCTGGTTGATGGTCAAGGACGGTGAGCCGGTATCACTCGGTATTCTGCCAAAATACGGTACCAAGGAGTTCGTTCTGTCTGCAAGCATGATGAAGCACTTTGCTGCCACTCCGTTGGTCATCACACTGGAAGATCCGTCAGGTGCTCCGGATGGCTGGAATATGGGACCTGTTGTAGAGAAAGGTGGCTGGACACCGGTATCCAACAGACGGGTTTTCTAAACCTTTCAAGATAAAGCGCTTCTTATCCGGGTCGCGATATTACAAGGACGGCAGTAATCGTTAGATTGCTGCCGTTTTTTGTGGTCATTCAATCATTATTCGCTGAATTTGAAACAGTGATAGCGATAACAGCGAATATCCTCGGGCCAGAGGTTATCAGGCATGCCGGCTTTTCTTTTTAGATGAAGCAGAAAATCCTTTGGATTGGGTAACTGCTCCCAGACCTGAGGTAGAAAGGTGGCCCGGTAGTGTCCGCTTTCAATCAGAAGGCCATCCTGTTCCGGCTTCAGCTCAGCCAGCAAAGCATTTTCTGAATCAACGTCGATCGGTATCAAAGAAGAAAGAACAGAGATCTCGATATCCAGTGAAGGCAGCTCTTTCGCGGAAACAGGGTTAAAGCGGGGATCATTAAAAGCACTGGAAAAAGCATTGGCTGTAATATCGTCAATCAAGGTTCGTCTGGGCTCCAGTGAGCCAATACAACCTCTCAACTGGCCATCCTTGTGAAGTGTGACAAAGCAGCAGCCGGGCTCCTGTAATGCTGCAGGGAAACTATCGGCATCGATATCCGGATGGGTGCCGTGAGTGCATCCATGATCGATAATACTGCGAGCAAGGCTCAGCAGTTGATGTTGCAATTCCGGATCAGGATGAGTGTCCATAGAAGCTCCCTGTTGTTTGACGCTAATGTCAGTGTCTCAGCCTGATGGTGGGTAACCAATAGCTATAGACAGGCTACTGCACCGCAAAAGCACCATAGCCGACAACCCGTTGTTTATCTCCTGCCGTATCACCGGAATTTCGAATATCCAGCGTAATGACCTCCATTCCCCTGCGTTGGGCTACTGATAGCAAACCATTCAAAGGGTAGGCACCACAGGCCTGACCGCCCGTTAAATTGGTATGTAACTGCTCAATAGCACGGCGGGTGACATTATCCCGGCTGCAGGCTTCTTCATAGTTGTGATAGTGACTCAGGTCGGTGCTGATAACGATCAGGGTTTCGTCATTGCCCCAGAGAAAGTCCAGCACTTCGGCAACAGCCAGAGGTGGTGCTGAACCCACTACCAGGGGGATCAATTTGAATTCGGGCAGGCAGCTTTGCAAAAAGGGACACTGTACTTCCAGCGAGTGTTCGTGCTCGTGAGCCGCATCAAGAGGCTGTACCTGACTGAATCGCAGTAACTCGGACATAATCTCGGTATCCAGATTAACTGGACCCAGGGGCGTCATAAATATCTGGGATTCCGGGAGAGCCAGTCCTTCAAAAGGAATATGATGGGTTGGTCCGAGCAGCACAACACGTTTGATCTGATCGGCAACTGGCGCAAGCAGGGCATAGGCACTGGCTGCGATAGGACCGGAATAAATATAACCGGCATGAGGAACCACAATGGCCTTGGGAGAAAGATCCCGTCCCGCAGCTTCATCCAGAAAGCCGGATACCATACCTCTCAGCGTGGCTTCTCCGGCAGGATAAAAGGTTCCGGCTACCGCCGGGGGTCGGGTGTTCATAGGCAGAGGTTCCCTTGGTATCAGAGGGTAACTCCTATAATTATAGTTAGTCCTGTACCGTGCAAGGGAGATGGTCACAATGCAACTGTTATTATTTTCTCCATCTTCTCCTCCTCCTCCTGCTGCTTATCCCACGGAATACTGGCATTTACTGGATGATGGCCGTATTCAATGTGACTTATGCCCAAGAGCCTGCAAGCTACGTGAAGGTCAGCAGGGATTATGTTTTGTCAGAGCCAGACAAAATGACGCTATTGTTTTGACCAGTTATGGACGCTCCAGCGGATTCTGTGTTGATCCGATTGAAAAGAAACCCTTGAATCATTTTCTGCCGGGAACTCCAGTGCTTTCCTTTGGTACTGCGGGCTGCAATCTCGCATGTAAATTTTGCCAGAACTGGGATATGAGCAAATCACGGGAGATGGATACGCTAGCTGATCAGGCCATGCCTGATCAGCTAGCTCTGGCAGCGAAAAAACTGGGCTGCCGCAGTTTGGCTTTTACCTACAACGATCCGATTATTTTCATGGAATATGCTCTGGATGTTGCTGATGCTGCGCATGAGTTGGATGTGAAGGCTGTTGCTGTCAGTGCCGGGTATATGTGTGAAAAACCCCGTGAACAGTTTTTTTCCAAAATGGATGCAGCCAATATTGATTTGAAAGCATTCACAGAACGTTTCTATAAAAAAATCTGCGGTGGATCTCTGGGGAATGTGCTGGAAACCCTGGTTTATCTGAAGCATGAAACCTCAGTCTGGTTTGAAATCACCAACTTACTCATTCCCGGGGAAAATGATTCAGATAATGAACTTCATGCAATGACTGAATGGATTGTTGATAATCTGGGACCAGATGTACCTGTCCACTTTACGGCCTTTCATCCTGACTGGAAAATGCGTGATATTGCCCGAACACCTGCAGCTACTTTGACCCGAGCAAGAAATATTGCTTTGGCTAATGGTATTCACTACGCCTATACCGGCAATGTGCATGACAGTCAGGGTGGTACAACATGGTGCTCATCCTGTGGAGAACTGTTAATTGAAAGAGACTGGTATGAACTGGGTATTTGGGGGCTCAATGAACAGGGTTGTTGTTCAAAGTGTGGAACTCACTTGCCTGGCGTGATTGAAAAACTGCCGGGCGATTGGGGTGCACGACGAATGCCCGTCAGAATTAATGCAGGAAATTGATTCTTTTATACACAACGTCTTACCCATATCTGCACGGAGCCACTCTATCGTCTACCTTTGCTAAAGGGTTAGGTATACAGCATAGTGAGGCGTAGTGTGAGCTGGGATTTAAACAATAAAGCAGTTTTTTTTATACTGGTGTTGCTGAGCCTATTTTCAGCAGTGATTGCTAAAACCTCTGTAGCGGGAGAAGTCATTATCCCGATACCCAACACTGCACCGGTACCTGATCCAGCTCATATCAAAGTCGATCCATCCCAAGTTTATAATGTTAATGGTCAACTGTTTGTCAGAGCAACCCAGGTTCCCAGCTGGTTGACAACAGTAACACTGCCCGGTGGTGTTAATGCCATTCCTTTACCTCTGCCTCTGGTTCCAGGGGCATCTGTATCAGTCGCGCAGCCACCAAACTCGACGGTTATTGCCAGCCGACTTACGATCATGGCGACGCTGCATAGTTTTGCAAATCTTACACGCCAGCTTCGTCAGGCTTCGGCAGCTTCCCGCCAGCATGATCAGCAGCTGGAAGCCCTGATGAAAAAGCGCAATGTCCGTCCTGAAGACCTGCCTGATGGTGCGCGTCCGATGCTGGATGAAGAGGATGCTGATTCTAATCGTTTCGTGAGGCTCGGCGATCAGGTCATTGAGATGGGGCCATGGCATACCTTTTTTAATGGCTATGGCATTTCAGCTAAAGAAGACGACGAAAAAAGTTTGCCTGGTTATGACCTGGGTGGTTTTGGTGTAGATCTGGGTATCTACAATAGCCTTAATGAGTCCTGGGCGCTGGGTGTCATGATTGGAGGGCAGAAGCAGGATGCCGATCTGCACCACCATAAGGGGCATGTTGAAGTTGATACTTTGAGAGTTGGCCCCTTTGCTTCATGGAAAAGTGGCTCTATACACGCAGATATGGCTGTTACCTATGCCCATAATGATGTCAGTGCCAAACAGAATTATAGTTATGCGATTGGTAAAGCCAGCTATGACTATCAGGAAGTAAACCTTTATGTGGGAACCGGATACGACATCAGTCTGGATGAATATACATCGGGATTAATGATGACGCCGGAGGCCAGTTTCTTGTATGTCTTTTCCGACTATGACAAGTTTAACGAAAAAACATCGTCGTCAACTTTGAATGTAAGGAATCGTCAGGTTTCACCTGAAAGTCGTGGAGACTGGTCAAGCCGATTGGGTGTATCCATGAACTATAACGGTCTTCAGTTTGAATGGCCGACAGAAGTTTTTATTGGGGCTGGCTGGCAACATAATCATTTTGATGATCAGAAAATCAAGTGCGATAACGGCGGAGTACTCAAAGATCATTATGATGAAAATGAAGCTTACTACCGGCTTGGGATAAACAGTATGCTGAACAACTGTCTGAGCCTGGAAGTGGGGTACCAAGGTACACATGGCAGTAATATGACCAGTCATACATTTAATGCCGGTCTAAATTATCGCTTCTGAAATCAAGAAAGAGTTCTGGCTGGAGCAGTATGTCCGCTCCAGCCAGAGAGGTTGCAATGCAAAGGGGTTAATCGCTGCTGTCTTTTGCCATTTCGGCTATTTCACGTAGCCTGTCGACAACCTTTCGGTTCAGAGTTCCTTCTGCATACTCTCCTTTTTCATCAGGCTCTCCCGGCTCCTGTCCGGTCAAAAGTTCCAGAGCCTGTTCAACGTGCTCGACGGCATAGATGTTGAACTTCTTTTTACGACAGCTATCAATAACTTTCTGACTTAGCATCAGGTTATTTACGTTTGATGCGGGAATAATGACACCCTGCTTGCCGGTAAGCCCCCGTGCCTCACAGACCGCAAAGAAGCCCTCGATCTTTTCATTCACACCACCAATGGCTTGAACTTCACCGTGCTGGTTCATTGAACCGGTAACGGCAAAACCCTGTCTTATTGGCGTGTTGGTTAAAGCAGATATCAGGCAGCTCAGTTCGGCAACCGAGGCGCTGTCACCATCGATATAACCGTATGACTGCTCCATTGCCAGGCTGGCTGAAATTGCCAGCGGGAAGCGCTGGGCATAGGTGCTGCCGAGGAAGCCGGACATGATCATCACCCCTTTGGAGTGAATCGCTTGTCCGAGGGATGATTCTCGCTCGATATCAACAATACCCTGACTGCCAGGATGAACTGCAGCAGTGATACGGGCCGGAGAACCAAAACAGGTGTCGCCGATACTCAGAACGGTTAGTCCATTGATCTTGCCGATAGCTTCGCCATCCGTATCGATCAGAACCGTACCCTCCAGGATATCCTCCAGAATATGCCGACTGACACGACTGGTTCGTTCAGCTTTAGCCTCAAGAGCCTGGTCAATATGGCCTTCTTCAATTCTTTTCCCGTCAATGGTGCGACGAATGTAGTCAGACTCTGACAGTAGATCGAACAGGTCACCAATATGAGCTGAAAGATGTTTCTGGTTTTCTGCTTTACGAGAGCTTTGTTCAACCATTCTTGCAACAGCCCCTGCTGTCAGCGGTGGATAACCCTCATCTTCAGCACGGCATTTCAACAGGCGGGCAAATGCCTGCACATTGTCTGGTGTGCGGGGAATATGGCCTTCAAAATCAACCAGTACCCGGAACATCTCGTGGAAATCAGGGTCCAGTTGTTGCAGTACGTAATAGATATCACGGGAGCCAACCAGAATAATTTTGACATCCAGTGGAATATTTTCTGGCGTCAAGGTTGTTGTATTAAGCAATCCCATCTCGGAATAGGGTGATTCTATTTTCAGCTCTTTCTCTTTCAGTGCCCGTTTCAATGCCTCCCAGACAAAAGGCTCTTCCAGTAGCTTTGACGCCTCTATAACCAGATAGCCACCATTGGCTTTGTGCAGTGAGCCGGCACAGATTTGTCGATAATTGGTTATCAGGGCACCCATTTCGCTGGCGTACTCAATACGACCAAACAGATTTTTATAGTTGGGGTGAGATTCAAAAACGACCGGCACAGCACCTTTTTCTTCATGTGCCACAACTGAATTTGGCAGATACTGATCAACCAAAAGCTGGCGCTTGCTGGCATCTTCCCGAGGGTCGACAGTGCGATCATCTGTAAGGTGCTCAATAACAACTCGGTGCAAATGTTGTTTAACTTCTTTCAGATAATTACCGACGTCTTTCTGGGCCTTGTATTTGCGACGTAACGGTTTGAGGAGGGGCTCAATAGCCTGATCAATCGTTTCCTGATTCAGCTTGCGCAGAGCGTCATTGGATTCACGCTTCCATTGAGGCATTTCAACCAGAGAACTGTTCAGCAGTGTTTCCAGCTCGGTTATATCCTGGTTAAATTTTTCCCGCTTTTTGTCCGGTAGCCGGGCAAATTCGGTTTCCTCCATGGCCTTTCCTTTCGCCATGGGGGTAAAACTGAGTGAGCCTGCTTCTCTGAACAGGGCGATATCACGTTTGACTGCTTCCTGCTCGACGGTATCAATAGCTTGATCGTAGCGCTTGTTAAAGTCTCGCTCGATCATGCTTTTTTTCTGTTGATAGGTCGGGCTTTCAAAGGTTGTCGGGAAAGATGCCAGAATACTGTCCAGCAATTCATTAATATCGGATATCAGTTTGGTGCAGCCCCCGGCTGGCAGAGCTAATACTTTGGGCTCGCGGGGGTTATCGAAGTTATTAACATAGGCATAATCCGGTGGTGTAGGCATTTTCTTTGCCTCGCCCTCCAGATAATGCCGGACATAAGACATGCGCCCGGTGCCGGATTCACCCATCACATAGATGTTGTAACCACTGCGCTGCATAGCGACACCGAACTGCAGTGCTGTGGTGGCCCGCTTTTGCCCCAGAATGCCGGTGTGGGGCTTAAGGCTGGCTGTGGTTCGGAACCCCAGAGTATTACGGGGCTGGCGAGCAGAAAGCCGGTTAACCGGTAACTTACATTTTTGGCTGACTTTTACCATTAACTTCTTCACAGTACCGTTTTCTATGACCTTACCGTGAATACTGCAGGAAATCGACAGCAACAAGGAAACTGTATTGCTTTAAGACAAGAGAAGCCTGAAATTTCGTGGAAAAAGATATAAGAGGATCTTTTAAAACAATATGAAATTAAAATCTATTTCATTAAAGCTTTTTAATTAATAGGAGGAAATAATACCGCCAATAAAGTAATTAACTCGTGTTATCATTAATTCTATAGTGATTGAATTAATGTCAACAGCACGGATGCTGTAATGAAACTGTCCAATATTTTCAGCAGAACTAAAACTCAGGAGCCCAGTCATTGGGCTTCAGATGCTACTCGTTCCGGAAAAAAAGTTGGAAAGAAAGGAAGTTCCAAAGTTTCCGTGCTCGATAGTTTAAAAAAATTTCTTTTACCAAACAAAACTGGAAAATCTCGTTCTGGTCGTGCAATAAAGTCTCGAACCCCAAAACGTTTGCAAAACCCTCAGTCGTACTTAGGCCAGAAGACATCGAAAAAACCAGTTACTTCTGATACTTCCCGGCCTCCTTCTTTGGAACAATCACTACAACAATCCAGTAGTGATTACTCTCTAGGCTCAAGATCCAATTCGATTTCTTCTAGTACCTTTCTGACTACTCCAACTGATAGCCAGTCAAGTGTGACGTCTGGGGCCAGACCCGATGTACCTGAAGCACCTCCACCACCACCGCTGCCCAAGTCCTCAAACAATCAGAATCAGACTTATACGGATAGTCAAAAAGATCAACAGTCTTCTCAGCACAGTCAGCTTGATATATCCGACTTGGATTGGATGGGGGTTTCTAATACACATGAAATGGAGGGAAGCTCTTCATTTGGCTTTGAACCCAATGGTAAACGTAAAGAAGGTCTTGACCGTCCTTCTCTGTCACCACGTGATTCAGTCGTAAGTGGTGAGGTAGAGAACTCTTCACATACGACGTCTCCCAGTACAGATGCCCCGGTAGTACCAACTCTGATAGCCACAGGGTTTCAGCCTGGGGTTCTAAAGCCTGAGGCCAAGATAGTTCAAACCTCAACATCTACAGATTCTGTGCCGGAACCTAAAACTGTTTCAACGCCTGAAACCACTGAGGTTCGGCCGGATAGTGTGACACCTGAGGTTAAACCAGTTAAAAGATCAGTATCTCTTCCTGAGCCTCAGGTAAACAAAAAAACGGTTAGATCGAATTCTGAACCTGTCTCAAAACAGCGCAGGCAAGCCCCCGTGGCACCGCCTGTTGCGACCAATCGTAATCCCGGCAAGATTGCTTCCAAAAGAACTTCAGATGCAGAAGTTCAACGACTGACAGATACCCGTCGTGCAGGAAGTACAGAAGAACTCGCAGAAGCTTTTGCTTTCAAGCAAGTCAGAACTTTACTCGAAAGTACTACTAAAGAGTTTTCCAATAAAATCCGAGACGCTAAGGTAAGCCTGTTCCCGAATTTGCTGAAGGCTGCAGAAGCTGAAGTCAAGTCACTTGAAGAAGGAAGTAATGAAAGGTTTGAAGCACTTTTCGGGTTTTCAAAAGATAGTCCTGAGTGGAAGACTGCCAGACCTAAATTCCGGGTGCAATTGCAAACCAAAGCGTTCAATGAAGTATTCAGGCAAACCAGTTATGCCACTTTTAAAGTGCAACTTGATAGTGGGCTTAAAGAAACACCCTCTGATTATGTTGAGCATTTTGATGATTATCGAGCCTACCTTAATCAGAAAGGTTTCACCCCTGATTTGCTAGATGTTCCCAAGGAAATGACTCCGCAGGAAGAGATGATTGAAGAGCTGGAATCCAGGCAAAGAAGTAATACATTGAAGCTGCGTAAACCTCCCTCGAAGAAGCCAACGACAGAAGCAGTATCTAATTCTCCCGGGAAAAGAGCTTCAGGTAATAAGCCTCCACTGGCACCAAAACCCAAGCGTCTGCCACCGCAAAACGGAAGTAATCTTTCTGGTAAAGTACCTGGAAAGTCATCTGAGCCTGTTATTAGCAAAGACCAAAAAGTTAAGGGTTCAGTGGAAGGAATACCTGATGCTAGCAAACAGCAAGTATCAGTGTCGGCAAAGACAGATACAGTTAATAGTGTGAGTCAGTCGTCTCAGGAAACTGTAAATAACAAGATTCCAGCGCCACCACCTCCCCCTCCTGTACCACCTTCAACACCACAGGAAGGCGTAGTTGGGGAAGCTGTAGATCCTGTTCTCCTGAAATCTAAGTTATTGCAATCTATCAGAAACGGAAAAACTTTGAGACCTGTCTCAAATAATAATGAACCTGTTCCTGAAAGACCAAGTACACCTTCAGGTATGGGGGGACTTAATGGTGCCATCAAGTTTACCGGGGAAGTAGATGAAGACAATTCCAGCTGGGAAGACCCGGATGCATTTTCAGAGCAAAGTACAGATGTAGAAAAAACGACTACTACTGGTCAGCAGTCTGTTTCTACTACACCTGAGCCGAATGAAACAGTAACATCGAATACAGTATCTGCTCCTGAACCGCCACCACCACCTCCACCACCACCTGTTCCGCCACCACCTCCGGTATCTTCACCGAGTCCCGCTCAGGCTTCCGTGAAGAGTACTGAGCCATCACCAACTGATGTCGATAAAAACCAAAAGTCGAATGTACTGAAAGAGCTGCTTGAAAAAACCAAAGGGAATCCCTTTAAAAACCATATCGAAATTAATGATGGACCTAAAAAGCCTGAATATGATTCTGATATTCAGCAAATACTAAAAAGACGTATCGCTATTGAAGATGACGATGAGCGTGAGGAAGAAGTAGACGATACTGATTGGGATGAACCAGTCAAGCCAGTAAATACAAGTCAGGTATCATCTCCGGATAACATTGTCCCGGAACCATTGAGTGAAAATACAACGTCCAAGGCGTTGGATGCCGTTGTTGAAACAGACAGTATCGATAGCCCTGAGCCGACTTATGCTGAAACACCACAAACTGCAGAGCAGGTGATTCAGAAATATATAGGCGGGGGATACAAATCAGAAGGAAGTGATGATCAAGTCGATCTGGCGAAGATCATACCTGATATTCAACGAGTATCAGCTCTACCCGGGCAAATTAATGAGATTTTGGAGTTTGTTCAGGAGCTCAAGGGCAGCGATCCTTCTGAGGCTGAGCTGAAGCAAATAGGAATGATGGAAAACTTGCTGCAGGGCTTGAGCTCTGGTCCGGGTAATATACTGGATGACCCTTATAGACCTACCATTGATGTTCGAAATGGTGGGGATTAAGCAGCTACAGCAGAATTCAGGGATTTGAATGAGGATGGATAGATGCCATTAAAACCGGGAGACAGCAGCAGGTCGAGTGTGCTGTTAGATACATCCAGTCCTGCAATCGGTAACGGCCAGAATCCAACAAAACTGGATGAAACAGCGGAATGGGAAACCCGCTCTGTTTCGGTCGAGAATCACAATGGCAAGACCAGTTTTCCTGAACCTGGACCGCATCAAACCAAGCCCAAGAAAAAAAGCCTTTGGGAAAGAACGATTGGCAGGTTCTTAAACTGGATCAAGAGCCACTTCAAAAAGGATAAACAGCCGGCAACTCAGCAACAGGATTATCAACCGGTTTTCTCCCAGCCTTCTTCTCGACCATCAAGTGTGGGGAGTCTTGATGACTTGTCTGTGCCCAGGACTGTAAAATCGGAAGCTGTACCTCAGCCAGTGACTCAAGATCAACCCTATGAACCGGTTCGGCCCGATAGCCTTGTTAATGACAAGTCTTCAGAGCCGGTAATAGATGAATCAAGTACACTTGTAAGTGATGTTTTTGAGCCTCCCTCGCGTCATTCAAGCATGAGTCTGGATCCGGAAAAAATGATGGCAGGCTTGGGTGACATTTCTGAATCAACCCTTAAATCTCCTGATACAGATATAAATCGTCCGGATATAATTATTGAATCAACTCCAGAACCTGAAGAGGCTACTTCTGTTGTCAATCAGGAGGTAACGGTACCTGCCTCTGTTTCAGTAGATAAGAATGCTGTTGATATCCAGCCATCATCGTCACCATCACTTGCACCACCACCACCACCACCACCACCACCACCGCCTCCACCACCACCGCCTCCACCACCACCTCCACCACCACCTCCTCCTGAAGGAGGCTTTACTCAGTGGGAGAGAACCCGGGAGCCGATATCAGACCCTGAAACTCCTGTGAAATCTGTAGAGACAGAACCACTCAAGAAAAAGCAGATTGTGCCGGATGGCTTTCAGAAGAATCAGAATCTGCTTGCTGATATTCGACAGGGAAAAAAGCTGAGAAAAACAACACCAGACGAGAAACCTCCGGAAGCAGTGAAGCTGACTGGTATGGAGGGGGCACTAGCCAGAGTTATCTCTACACCTGAACCCAAGAACAACACGGAAGAAGAGAGCCCGGAAGTAAAGGCTCAAAGAGAGCTTGAAGACGCGGAATGGGATGCTGTTAGGCAGGAAGATATTGATAAGCTTGCAGAAAGACTGAGAAAAGAGGGAAATATTCCCGGTCGTCCTGTTTATCCTCCAGCATCATCTACTGGATCCTCCAAAGGTAAGTCATCTACTGAATCTTCTGTAAGCGGTGAAACCTCGACCACAAGTCTTGATGACGGAAGTTCTATCAGCCGGGGAATGGTGGTAGAGAAAGATTCTGATCTCGCCAGGGCTTTGGGTCGAAGACAGCAACAGCTCTCTGTTGACGATGAAGATGAGGATGGAGATTTAGAGGACGACGATCCCGATAACTGGTGATTTTAGAATCAGTTAGTTAGATGTTTTACTCTTCAAAAGCTCCCTTTCAGGGGGCTTTTTTATTTGGAAACTTTTTTTCTTTTTTTCAGTCAACAACCTATTGATATATTTTTTACAAAGTAAAAAAATAGTTGTTATCTAGATTGATCATTCTTTTTTAAATTAATCTGGTTATTGTGACATTGTATTTATCTGAATGATTGTGCAATTACCAGCATTATGGACTATCAAGAATAGGCAAGAATGAACAGGGTAAGTCTTCCATGATAAAAATTGATAACCTGAAAAAATCATTTGGTTATTTTCTTGCGGTTGATGGTATTACCTTTAATGTTGGTGCTGGTGAGGTTCTGGGCTTTCTGGGACCCAACGGTGCGGGTAAATCAACCACAATGAAAATGATCAGTGGGTTTATAAAACCCACATCCGGTGCTATTACGATATGCGGACATGATGTTCTGAAAAATCCGGTAGCAGCCAAGGAATTAATTGGCTATTTACCTGAAGGAGCACCGGCTTACGCAGATATGACGCCACTCCAGTATCTGCGTTTTATTGCGGAGATTCGTGGGTTTAAGGGTGCTGAACAGCAGCAACGGATTGATGCGGTTATTGAGCAACTCGAACTGCAATCTGTAATTCACCGACCTATTGATAACCTTTCCAAAGGTTTCAAACGCCGCGTTGGTATAGCCCAGGCTATTCTGCATGACCCTCAGGTTTTGATTCTTGATGAGCCGACAGACGGGCTTGACCCCAACCAGAAACATCAGGTGCGGG
Source organism: Spongorhabdus nitratireducens (assembly GCA_947387575.1). Taxonomy (GTDB): domain Bacteria; phylum Pseudomonadota; class Gammaproteobacteria; order Pseudomonadales; family Endozoicomonadaceae; genus CANDOC01. Next base: position 190,042 of record CANDOC010000003.1, on the reverse strand, counting down.
AGCTGATTCGCAGCCTGTCCCGGGACAAGATCGTCATTATCTCAACGCATATTCTGGAAGAAGTTACCGCTGTTTGTACCCGGGCGATCATTATTGCTGGTGGACGGGTTCTGGCTGATGCCACGCCATCGGAGCTGGAAGCCCGCTCCAGATATCATGGGGCTGTCACCCTGCAACTTCATGACACTCCGGAGCTGGAAAAGCAGCTGGCGGCCATTACCGGAGTAGCTTCGGTTGAAGTGAGCCGGGATAACAGCAGTCGCTATACCCTGTTACCTGAGGCTGGAACCGATATTTTCAATGCGGTCAGCGATACCGTGCATCAGCATGGCTGGCAGGTTGATGAGCTGTTCGTGGAAAGAGGGCACCTGGACGATGTGTTCCGCAGCCTGACTAACCAACACAATATGGCGGAGGTGGCCTGATGCAAAAGGCGGGGATTATTTTCAAGCGTGAGCTGGGTGGCTACTTTGCCACACCGCTGGCTTACGTTTTTATTGTGATCTTTCTGATGCTGACAGCTGTCTTTACATTCTACCTGGGTGGATTCTACGAGCGTCGTCAGGCTGATCTGATGCCGTTCTTTCAGTTCCACCCCTGGCTTTATCTGTTCCTGATCCCGGCCATCAGTATGAGACTGTGGGCTGAGGAGCGTAAGTCGGGCACTTTGGAACTGCTGCTGACACTGCCGGTAAGCCTGAAAGATGCTGTTATCGGCAAGTTTATGGCAGCTTGGGTTTTTGCCGGTATTGCCTTGCTGCTGACTTTCCCGATCTGGCTGACGGTGAATTACCTGGGTGATCCGGATAACGGCGTCATTCTGGCCGGTTATCTGGGTAGCTGGTTGATGGCCGGTACCTTTCTGGCTATCGGTTCCTGTATGTCAGCGGCGACCAGTAATCAGGTGATTGCCTTTATTTTCACTGTGGTGGTTTGCTTCCTGTTTGTTGTGGCCGGTTTCCCCTTGGTGCTTGATGCCTTCAGGGACTGGGCACCACTGGGACTGCTGGATGCTGTAGCCGGATTGAGCTTTCTGGCTCACTTTGAATCCATCAGCAAGGGGGTTCTGGATCTGCGTGATGTGATGTATTTCATCATTATGATCGCAGCCTGGCTGCTGGCCACAGCGGTTGTCATTGATATGAAGAAAGCAGACTAATAAGGAGCCAGCCAGTGAATAAACTGTTTTCCAGAGCGGGGCTGCTTGTGCTGGCTCTGCTGGTCGTACTGATTACGGCACTGACAAATTACTTTTTCAAAGGTGCCCGGCTTGATCTGACTGAAGATCATGTTTACACCTTGTCAGAAGGTACCCATAACCTGCTGAAAGGACTGCCGGGACCGGTCACGTTAAAGCTGTTCTACTCTGATAAGCAGACAGCAAACATGCCCCAGTTCCGCAATTACTCAAATCGGGTTCAGGAGCTGCTGCAAGAGTATGTACAGGCTTCTTCAGGCAAACTGACCCTTGAAACCATTGACCCGGAACCCTTTTCCGAAGATGAAGACAAGGCGAGCGAATATGGCCTACAGGCTGTACCGTTAAGCCAGGGCGGCGGCAATGAAATTTACTTTGGTCTGGTGATTGTCAGTGATGACAATCCGGACAAGCGAGAAGTCATCAGCTTTCTGCATCCGGACAAGGAACGCTTTCTTGAATATGACCTGAGCAAGCTGGTATTTGCTGTCAGTCAGAAAGAAAAGCCAAAAGTTGGCCTTGTAGCAGGCCTGCAGGTTAATGGCGGCTTCGACATGATGTCCCGCCAGCAATCCGGCCCCTGGATTTCAGTATCCCAGATGGAGCAGCTGTACGATGTGCAACAGCTGGGGACTGACTTTGAGGATATTGATGATGACATCAAGCTCCTATTGCTGATCTTCCCACAGAAGCTTACAGGCAAGGCTCGTTATGCCATTGACCAGTACGTGATGCGTGGTGGTCATGTCCTGGTATTTGCTGACCCCTTTGCTGAGCAAGCAGGCCAGGGTGGTGGCTTTATGATGGGAATGGGAGGGGGAGACAAGTTTGCCTCTCTACCCGACCTATTCAAGGCATGGGGTATCGAAATGGATACCACCAAGGTTGTGGGTGACGCCAAGCATGCATTGATGGTCAGCTCACGCAGTGGCCGCCCGGTTCGGCACTTGGGGCTTCTGGGCTATGGTGTAGATAATATGGCAACGGATGATGTCATTATGGCCGGCCTGGATAATCTGAACTTTGGTTCTGCAGGGCATATTACTGCTATTGAGGGTGCTACAACCACACTGCAGCCCCTTGTAACCTCCAGTGATCAGTCAATGCTGATTGATGCCAGCAAGTTCACTTTCCTCTCTGATCCCAAGGCATTGTTTGAGGGCTTCAAACCATCCGGAGAGAAGTATGTTCTGGCTGCCAGAATTACCGGCCCGGTGAAAACAGCTTATCCGGATGGTGTGCCTCCGGAAGATGAAAAGCCGGAAGCTGCGCCGGGTGAAGAGGATGACGAAGATCTCGATATGATGGACGAAGATGAAGACGAGATCGTTGATACCGAAGAGGAAGAAGAGGAGGAGGAATCAACCTCTGCCGGTGATGCTGCGAGTAATGATGACAGTACAGATGATGAAGCGGCATCAGAAGATAAAGAGCCTGCCAAACCCAAACGTCCACATGTAACTGAATCACAGCAGCCTGCCAATATTATTGTGGTGGCTGATACTGATGTGCTGACAGACCGTCTGTGGGTTCAGGTCAATAGCTTCTTTGGACAGCAGATCGTGACTCCTTTTGCCAATAACGGCGATATGCTGGTCAACATGGTCGATAACTTGCTGGGTAATGCCGATCTGATCAGTATTCGCAGCCGGGGCAAATTCTCCCGCCCGTTTACCAAAGTAAATGAGCTGGAGCAGCAGGCTGAAGCACGTTTCAGGGAAAAGGCCGATTCATTGAATGACCGCCTTAAGGAAACCGAGAGCAAGCTGCGCGAACTGCAAGCCAAGAAGGAAGGTGAAGAAAAACTGGTGTTAAGCCCCGAGCAGGAGCAGGCAGTGGAGCAGTTCCAGCAGGAGAAGCTGAAGATTCGCAAGGAATTGAGGGAGGTTCAGCATCAATTGGGTAAGAATATTGAGCAGCTTGGGACAGCCTTGAAATTGATTAATATTTTAGCTATTCCGTTGCTGCTGACAGTACTTGTACTATTTGTGAGACAGAGACGAAGGAAGCGAGTAACGTTATAACAAGGTTAGCTTTCAGTATGCTTATGGCTCAGGCCATAAGCATACTGAAACATCTAAACTTCAGATTCTTCAATTCCCTTCTTGCGCATGTATTCAGCACGGGCTTCTTCATTAGCAAATCGAGCAATGCATTCACGAGTTTTTTGTGAGCAAACAGCAGTTAGTTCGTCAATTTCAGATTTCAGCTTTTCCTGCAGCTGTCTGATTTGAATGCTTCTTTCTTCTGATGACAGAGTCTCATCCGCTTGTAATTTGGCAACCGCTTTTCTTGTTCTTGGTTCTCTTTCAGTTTCGGCACTGGCTCTAAGGCTGCCTACAGCACGTTTCATTTCTTTTTCATCAATATAAGAGTCGAGGAATTTCTCCGTATCATCAGTAGAGTTTACTCTGCTGTGAGAACCGCCTCGATCAACCAAGTCCGGACGTGCTTTGTGAATTTGTCTGATATAAACCCGCATTTCAGCTTCCAGACGTCTGGTTACCCTGTCATTTATTTCTTCAACCAGCCTGTCATATTCTTCATTTGTTTGGGCAAAGTCATGCTTCCAGCTTTCATCATATGTACGGTTTTTATAAGCACCAAATACGTTCTGCATAAACTCTGACTGGTTATCGATGTTTGCTTTCACTGCCTGAGATGCGAGCTCAGCCATGCTGCATTGTGCCAGTCCTACACCAATGTATACAGTCGCTCTGTTTGGCTCTCCTGAAGGGATTCCTCCCATATGTTTTTTAACAAGCTGGCTGGTGTGTACATTTATGAAGCATTCACTTAATGTATCTTTGAGTTGGCTAGCCAAACCTGGATTGCGAGTTCTGACAACGTGCTCCATATGAGCCAGGGCTGGAGGGTGCTTGATTGATTTAAGGCATGCCTTAACTGCTCTGGGCTCACCTCTATCAATAGCTTTCATTAATCTTTTAGATCTTCTCTGGCTAGTTCCCAATACCAATGAAAGCTGTTTACGTTCAAATCTGTCATGTAGCTTGGCAAAAGCTTCAGGGCTGTTTTCCCGTACATGTTTTTTTAATGACTTAAGTTCATCGAGGGAGTCGCACCGATTAATTTCAAATCCAATAAGTGGCCTTTTACCCATTTTAAGAGTCCATGGAATACTGCCACCATGATAAAAGCTTATAGGCTTAACGGGATCAGAGTCTTCAGTAATATCAGTACTATGGAACTGTGTTGAGGATGATGAGGTAATACTGGGAGTTACACTATTCTGTCTTGGAGTTGCCTTCTCTGAAAGTCGGGGCTCTGGATCGACAACTTTAACTTCTGTAGAGGTTTTATGGCTGCTCTGAGAAGTCGTACCTGCTGTGGAATCAGTCAACCCTTCAGTTGATGATGTTGAATCAACAGAGCTGATACTCCAACGACCTGACTGCGTGGATTTTGGTGGTTCATCGGGTAAGGGTGAATAGGAAGAGCCCGCCAAGTCCACAGGACCGTTACCATCAATTCCACTAGACATATCACTTAACATCCATGTTCAATGATTTGAAACCCAAAATCAGACTGCAAAAGATGCAGTTTCGTAATTAAATTATAGCGGTAGAGTTCCCTGTCCTATCTATATGGATTGAAATAAAAATTATTTTTTTATTTCAATTGAAGAATTATCACGAGTAGCCCGTATATTAAAGTTGATGTTGTCAGGAGCATACCTCCTGGGAATGAGAAATCAGATACCTTGTTGATCTTAATCTTTATTGCCATAGCTACAGGTAAAATGATGGCAAGTGTGGCTAAAGCCGCTGCAGCATAGCCCAGAGCATATAGAAAACCATCAGGATAGTAATTTGCAAACAACAATGGTGGGACGAAGGTTAAGGACGCAGCTAGCAATCTATTGCTCCAGCGATAGGGCAAGCTGCTTCTGATGTAATCAAAGAGCCCCAGTGCTACACCAAAGAACGATGTCAAAAGTGCACATCCGGCAAAAAACTCGAGGCAGGTAACCAGTATAAAGTGAGATGCGCTGTTTGCTTTTAGTGCGGTGACCAAGGCACCGACATCACCTCCACTATTGGCAATTGATGACAGTGTCTTATCGGGCAAAATTCCCAGAGTAATGCCAAGCCAGCCTAAATAAACTAACAGGGGAATCATGCTGCCGAGTAGTAGTACTCGGGTAAGCGTCTTCTTTTGAGGTCCAAGGTAAAGAATGACACTGGGCACACTGCCATGAAACCCAAAGGAGGTGAACAGCACAGGTAATACGGCCAGAGCTGCAACTTGAGGTATGGGCAGACTTATCAGTCTGGGCAACTCTACCGAGGGCATCAGGGCATACAATACAATGCACAGGGAGATCATCATCAGGCTGAAGATAATGCGGTTACTGTAGTCAACCAGTCGTGTACTCCAGTAGACCAGAACCCCACCAGACAAGGCAAAACTGAGGCTGTAAGTCGGTGCAGGTAGCCCTTCTGCCGTCTCGACAATTTTAGGTATATTGGTCTGCAGCAATGACGCTCCGCCGGTGATATAGGCTGCCAGCAAGGCATAAAACAGTACCAGAGGAGAGACTGTCGCCAGCAGCCGTCCGGTTCGTCCGAGGGTTAGCGAAGCCATCGTGTACAGACTGGCGCCGGGGGCAACTTTCAGATTAACATGCAGAGTTAACAGGGCTGCATGGAAGGACACGGCCCAGGTCACAAGCATGAGCAGGCAGAGGGTTGGAAACCCGATACCCGCAGCTGTTGCAGGCAAAGCCAGCATTCCGCCACCAATTGCCGTACCGGCCAGAATCAGGCTTGCTCCCAGAGGGCTGTTCTTCTCCTGTTCTGCTTTCATCTGGACAGCATCCGTGTAACCCTCTGAATGTCAGTAATGGCGCTGTTGTCAGTATAGAGGTTATGTCCCGGGGACAGTTGCCGTTACAGAGATTAGGCCGTAAAACCCCTATTTGAGTGATTCAGGATCCGACTTCAGCATGATTGATACAGTCAAGGCGCTTTATCAGTGCCGTCAGGTGGTTGCTATAGGTGGTGGCCACGGGCTTGGGCGGGTAATGGCAAGTCTTGGTTTTCTGGGAGAAAAACTGGCAGGAATTGTTGCTACTACGGATGATGGCGGCTCGACAGGTAGGCTGCGTCAGGCCAGTGGCTGTATTGCCTGGGGTGACCTGCGCAACTGTTTGAACCAGCTTTGTGCTGACAGTCCTAATCTGGCCAGGATTCTGTTCGAATACCGCTTCAAGGAAAGCGGGGAGTTAACGGGACATAATCTTGGAAATTTGATTTTGCTGGGGATGGATCAGATGTGTGTCCGGCCTCTGGATGCGGTCAATCTGATTAGGCAAATGCTCCAGGTCAAGGCACATCTTATCCCCATGTCAGAAGAACCTGCCAGCCTGGGTGCGGAGTTTGAGGGACAGTGCATTATTGGTGAAACCACAATTGATGGTTTGGATAAAATGCCCAGTCGTCTGTTCGTTATGCCGGAAGTGCAAGCGCCAGAAGAAGCGATTCAGGCAATTAGAGATGCTGATCTTATTATTCTTGGTCCGGGCAGCTTTATGACCAGTGTGATGCCCGCATTGTTGCTTCCAAATGTGGCGAATGAATTGAAGGCAAGCAAGGCTTTGAAAGTATTTATTGCCAACGTGCGCCCGGAAAATACCCCGGTTGGTAGAATTGGAACAGCAGGCAAACTGCAGTGGCTGGAGCAGCAAACCGGCATCAAGCCCGATGTTCTGCTTTGGCCAAACGAGCGTGGAGAAAAGCCTGATCTGGATATCAATGTGACTGGGCTTGATCTGGAAGATGTGTTTCAGAAAGGGGTGCATAGCCGCGAGGGCTTGCGGCATGCACTGGATGACCTGATGTTTGAATATCTGGGTATTGGCAATTAAAAAGGAGTGGCCTGACGTTTACTGGCCACGTCCTGTTACCATTACAAGAACAGTCTTGATCATGATCCAGAGATCCATCTTGAGCCATTCCCAAGGATTACTCAGAGCCAGCGCATAGGCGTGGTCATAGCCCACCTTGCGGCGTACATCCTCAATGGTCTCATCATATCCCAGGTAAACCTGAGCCAGTCCGGTTACGCCGGGTACCACGTCATAGGTACGTTCGGTGTAGAACGGAATATTGTTTTCCAGCTTATTGCAGATGCCGGGACGCTCAGGTCGAGGACCAACAACCGACATTTCACCAACCAGCACATTCCACAGCTGAGGTAATTCGTCCAGGCGGGTTTTTCTCAGGAAATTGCCAATGCGGGTAATGCGGGGATCGTTTTTCTGGGCCCATACTGGTCCGGATTTCTTTTCAGCATCGGCTCTCATGGTCCGGAATTTGACCATCATAAACAGGCTGATGTAGTTCTCGCGCTGATAACCAATCCGTAACTGCTTGAAAAATACCGGTCCAGGACTGTCCAGCTTGATCACCAGTGCAATCAGTGGAAAAAGGGGGAGTGTTAACACCAGCCCTATCATGGCAATAGTGATATCGAGTATTCGCTTGCCCACCTGAGTGAGGGGGTGTACATAAGTCAGGTCATTCATATCGAGTCATCCTTTACTCTTACTGCTCTGAATTCCTTATCTGAACCTTGTGGATCAATTTGTTTGTTCTGTTACCCGCTTCCAGGGACCTTTATGTTGTCCCATCAGATAACTCACGGTACCTGCCGCCATTGCCATATGGCCTGACAGGATATAAGTCCCGATCTTTACCAGCTTTAATTCTGGTACTGAACCCTTTGCCATAAAGTATAGTGCTGTAATCCAGGCCAGCAGCTGGGGGATAACCAATATCCATAGCCAGCTGTATTCTCTGGTCAGCAAGGCAGGGCAGGCCAGCACCAGCAAAAAGCAGGCTGGCATCCAGGTGCGGATGAACTTGCCCGAGAAAAAGTTTACGGCGGTCAGTCCAAGCCGCGGGTGTAGAAGACCTCGGTAGCGAATTGCTTGTTGCAGGTTGCCAGCAGCAATTCTGACTCTGCGTTTGAAGTCAGCATTATCTGAGGCCTGTTCCAGCTCTATAGCGACCATGCGAGGATCGTAAAGGCAGCGGTAGCCTTTCAGCACGATATTCATTGGAATGGCAAAGTCATCATTAATCGTATCTTCAGGTACTGATTGATAAAGGTTTCGGCGAAAAGCATAAAAAGCACCGTGAACGCCCAATGTACTGCCAGTCACACTTTCCTGTGTTTTGATACGAGTCTGATAGTCCCAGTAAGCATTCTCCCCGGGGCTTAGGGAGTCCAGGAAACAGTACCGGCCGGTGACGACGCCGATTTCATCATGACTCAGACAGCCGGCAGCAATCAGCAGACTGTCATGGGAAAGCAGTGCAGATGTGTCTGACAGGGCAATGATATCGCTGTCATTTTTGCTGATTGTCTGGTGCAGTCGAATCAACTTGCCGCGGTTTTTGCTGTAATCATGAATCTCGTACTTCAGGTGTTTGCACTCGGTTTCCTTAAACGCGCTGGTGGCCTGTTCTACCGTATCGTCGGTACAACCATCACACACGAGAACAACCTTGAAGCGGCTTGGCGGGTAATCAAGGCAGGCCAGATTACGAATTTTGTCCTTGATGCAATCGGATTCATTATGAGCCGGAATAATCAGGGAAATACTGGGCAGAAGAGGGTCCAGCGCAGACTCTTTGTACTGGCGTCTGAAATAGGCATAAGGCTCCTGCGTTTTGCCTTTAGCCATCCACTTCAACAGCAGTGGGTAACCTGCATGGTGATAAATAATCAGGAACGAAGCCAGTACCAGCAGGCTCCACAAGAATACTTCCATTACTCCAGAAACTCCCTGTAGAGCGCTTCATACTGCTGAATCATATGCGTCAGATTGGCATATTTCAGTACAAAGTCGCGGGTATTGATATTTGGGTTGTTACGGGCATGAGCCAGCTGTGCCGACAGTGCCTGCTGCAATGCCTGAATATCTCCGGCAGGTACCAATGCTCCGGCACCTGGTGCCAGTGTTTCGCTACAGCCACCTACATCGGGCAATACAACCGGAGTATTACAGGCCTGAGACTCAAGAGGAGATAAAGGCATACCTTCCATTTTTGAGGACAGGCAGAACAGATCAATGGCCTGATGGAAGAGCGGCATATTTTCAACCAGGCCAAGAAAATGAACCCGGTCACTGATCTCCAGTTTTTCAGCCTGCGCTTTCAAATCTGATTCCAGCGGCCCGACGCCGGCCAGTGCCAGATGAGTTTCTCCCTTGATACCGGCGAATGCATCCAGTAACAGGTTGTGTCCTTTTACTTCTGTCAGGCGTGCAGCGCAGCCTATCAGCGGCACTTCATCAGGCAGTCCCAGCGCCTGACGGGAAGCGTGAGCATCTCCGGGCTGGAAACGGTCGGTATCAATCCCGTTTGGAATCACTCGGGGTTTGGCGTAGGGAATATGACGCAATACGCTGTCAGCAACCAACTGGGCATCAGCCACAACAGCAGGTTGCAGCCATCGGAAGCAATGGGAAACCAGTTTACGGCGCTTGGGGTCATCCAGATGCCAGGCATCATGTTCAGTATGGATATGAACCAGACTTCCGGTGCGAGCAGCCATGCCGCCATATAACAGGGGCCCCACATGGTGGGTATGAATGGTGTTAACCCCTTCAGCTTTTAACAGCTGACGCAGCTTGAGTACCAGCGAGGGTCGTAATCCTGACTTTTTCCCAAGAAAAAATATCTTGCCCGGAACCTGCTTCAGTCGTGGCCAGCTCTGATACATCTCATCAGCGGACCCTTCGAGACTGACAATGATCACATTATCCGGGTTGCTGGCACGGCTTTGTAAGTCCAGTGCCATGGTTTCAATACCACCGGGGGAAAGGTGCTGTACAATCTGGGCTACAACGGGTTCCCTGTTGTCTGATACATCCTTATTCATCAGGAAGGTGCCTCCAGAAAGATTTCCTGCTGCATGTCATAAATAATGGGGTTGGCGTTATTAATTACCGGAATCCGTGTCAGCACCGGAACTCCTGCCAGATTTTCAATGGTTTCACACAGTCTCAGGCTGGTATCCGAAAGTTCCAGAATGGCTGACATACCTGTTCCCAGACCCAGTCCGGCAAAGAACCCGGCGAGAATGAATATGGCCGTGGGAATACTGGTTGGATTGGTCGGGGTAAAGGGCGGGTCAATAATTTTAACCCGATCGGATTCTTCATAGCGTCCCAGCGCACCGGTAACCCGGGCACGCTCGTAACGTTCCAGAAAATCGTTGTAGAGCATTTGCTTGATCTTGTGATCACGCATCAATTCGGCTTGTGTTCGCTCGATTTCAGCGAATGATTCGATTTTCTGACCCAGTTCATTTTCCTGGCTGATCAGACTGGCCACTTCATTTTCCAGCTGGGTAACCTTGGCATTGGCTTCCTGTACGGCCTGTAACTGGGAGGCCAGAATGGTGGTCTGACTTCCACCTTCAATGGTCTGGACACTGGGAGCTGTGGAAGCCAGTTGCCACAGGCGCTTGATATCTTCGGAGGTCATATCCTGGCTTTCGGAAATCAGGCGGGTTCGCTCATTTTCAAGACGACCCAGTTCACGCAGCGCTGCCTGCACCTTACTGTGCTGGTCGGTATAGCGTGATCTCAAAACACTCAGATTGGCGCGAATTGAAACAATCCGTTCTTCCAGCTTGCCAATAATCGGGTTGGTTTGAGCCAGGTTTTCATTGAATTCATCCAGCGCTGCCCGGGCTCCCGACAGCTCTGTCTGTTTTTCGGCCAGTTGTTCACGCATGGCGGCCAGCCGGTTTACGTTGGCAAGGTGAAGCTGCGGCAGCTCCATTGCGTATTGGGACTTATAATCAGCCAGCTTTTGTTCCGCTTGCTGCAGCTCGACTCGCTGGGACTCCAGCTGGGTTTTAAGGAAGGCTTCTGATGTCCTTAAAGAAGATTTTTGTGGAGCAAGGGCAATTTCAAGAAAATGACGTGTGGCGGTTTCAAGTATCTGGGCAATATCTTTCTGATTCTCAGAGCGGTAATAAATCTTGATAAGCTCACCACCGAAAACAATCGATAGTGACCGGCTAATACGAGAAATCTCCTTGTCTGCTTCAATCCGGCTGGTTTCTGCGGTGATATAGCCAAGCTCGGTAGCTACCGCAGAAAGCACATTGCGGCTCTTCAGGAGAATCTTCAGGCCGGCCTGACGGTCTTCAAGATTGGTTGGTACCTGAAGATCTTCCAGTAACGGATTAAGCTGGGCGTTGTCCTGAAGCAAAATGGTGGTGTGGGCTTCATAGAACTTAGGCGCAAAAAAACTACCCAGCAGGCCTACAAAAGGCAGTACAACCATGGGAATACAGATCAAATAACGCCTGCGCCAGGCAATATTCAGCAGACGGAACAGATTGCGGAGAACGTCATTAGACATCACTGCCCTCCACTAATTTGATCGTTGCTGTGTTCTGTTCCTGCTCCGGCTGATAGCGATAGATAATCTGGTACCCTTCCTGATCCAGCTCCTGTCCCAGCTGGCGAATACGCTTCCAGGCGATGAGAGTGGCACTGAATCCGGTGTCGCTGGAGTCCGGACCGGCTGAGATCAATAGCTTGAGTCCGTTCTCGGCTGGCAGGGTAGCGAGCCAGGTCTGAACGATAAGACGCTGATGGCGGGTCAGCTCAGTGGTACCCGGGGTGAAATTCAATGCCAGTCGGGAAGGTTTTTCGGAAGCATCCGGATTACCGGAAGAACGCAGCAGGCGCAGTTGCTCGGCAATGTCGGCATTAATATCTGAACGGGATGATTGGGTGGAGCACCCGGCAATCAGCAATAGGGAAAGTGCAGCGATAACTGCTTTGAAGAGCCCGTGTTTGCCAACAATCCCTGTCATGACCGCGATCCGTAATTCATGGAAACGCTGTACAGCGGCTTACCTGCTTGTACTAGCTACTCAGAGAGATACAACACAAGCCCTGGCGGACAAAATTCCTCTGTAACATTCAGTGTAGACAAGTCTGCTCAGGTCTGGGGATGTTCAATGGCGGAAAGCCAGCCGTTTAGCTGAGCAGCCCGTGCCTGCCAGCTTTCATGAATAACCTGCTGCTGGCGATCCTGGCATTTATCAGCGGTTTCCAGAGCCCGGCGAAGGGTGTGGGCGAAAGGCTCCCGGGGGTTACGCAGGGTGAGGTGCTCCTCGTAAGCTTCCACTGCAGGGAAACGGGTTGTGGCAACAGGTGTGCCGCTGGCCATATATTCCCTGAGTTTCAATGGGTTACATGCCTTGATCTGCTCATTCAGAATGAAAGGCAGCATGGCGACATCCCAGTGCTGTACATAAGCTGCCAGCTCGTGATGAGGCTTGGCTCCCAGCAAGGTGATGTTGGGGATTGACTGTAACGTACTGATATCTGTACTGATATCTCCAATCAGAACAAACTGCCAGGATGGCAGGGCGGTGGCGGCTTGAGCCAGCAGCTCTTGGTCCAGCCACTCGGAAATGCTGCCATAGAAACCGGCAATATGTTCTGCCTCAGGTAAGTCATGGGGACGCTCATGTGGCGTTGAAAACAGTTCAAAATCAACACCATGAGGCAAAACCTGAGTCTTGTGCGCCGGGAACTTGCCTGCCAGCTGTTCACTGGCAACAACAATCAGATCGACCTTCTCGGCCAGTTCGGCCTCCATTCCGGCAATGGTTTTATGGTCAACACCCGCCAAAGCGCTGAAGTCATCTCCGCAATAATAGACACTGCCGCACTCATTGAGGGTGCCAACCACATCGACAGCGCTGGGCAGTGAAGTCCAGAGAATAGGTCTGACAATGTTTCGGGCTTCCAATACTGGCGTAATTGTACGATTCAGCAGGGAGCTGTTAATTTCCCGAATCAGCGTGCTTTGATAGAAAGGAATAACCCGCGGGTTAATAATGATCGGCTCGGCATGACGATCGGTAATGATTTCTTTACTCTCATCACCCTGGGGCTTCAGCATTTCCATGCCTTTATTCAAAACCCGGTTGAGGTCATGCAGTGACAGGCGAGGGCTACGCAGACCAATTGAATTTACCCATACCACCTGACGCTGGTTCATCATGCAGCGAATCAGATGCTGGGTGCTGCTTGGGTGTCCTCCCCAGTCTTCACCAAAGACAACCAGATCACTCATGATTCACTCCTGTGGGTAGCATTATTATCCGGGTGGGAGGGCAGCTTTTTTATGACTTTGGCTGGAATGCCCCCGGCAAGCACATGAGGCGGGAGATCTTTGGTAACGACACTGTTGGTAGCCACAATAGTACCTTCTCCAATCGTGACGTTACCCATAACGGTGACACCGGCAGCCAGCCAGGCATTATTGCCGATAATGATGTCGCCTACCTGATCATCCGTATCCGGCAGGCCTTGGGCGCGAGCTTCATGATCAACCGGGTGCCCGGGATATCCGACGATTCTGACTTTGACTGCCAGTCTGACGTTGTCGCCAATCTCTACCCGGTTACCGACAAAAATCTCGTTCTGCCAGCTGATACCCACATTGTTACCGATGACTAATTCAGGTTTTGTCTTGTTACTACCACGCCCGCTGATGGTTGAATGACCGGATACCCGGCAGTTATCACCCATCGTTATTTTCAGGGGCCCAAGCAACAAAGGCATGCCGCTATAGAGATTTAAGTTCCCGGGATTATTGGTAAGCCGGGTTTTGAATATCGGTGTCCAATATAAAATGCGTCCCAGGTTGGAAATAAATTCCGTAATAAAACGGTGAAGATGATAAAGCAGCCCGTGAACAGGTCGAATGACCGGGAACTGTGGATTGGTAATTGTTTTAATCAGTTTAAAAATAAGACGGGCAAAAGGTGAATTACCGGCCTTCAGCCATTGTTTGAATTTTTGCAGCATATGCGGTTCCGTTCCGCGCAGAATCATCCTTATTTCTATTCACTATAGCAGGCGCTTGATTCTTGATTTCACTCAATCGTTTTTCTTCTTTTCTCAGATCAATGTAATTGGCGATTGCGATGCTGATTGAAACGATAATATAAACCGGCCATAAGAAACCCTGACTCAAAAAGGTGCCGGAAACACAGAAGCCGATCAATCCGGCCATTGTGCCTACCGCTATCGCCCGAACATGTGGATCAGCATCAGGACCCTCCTGTTCGTTATCGAGCCAGGTAAGCGATCGGTAAATGGAGCGGAAGGTTTGAATAATCAGGTTGATAAACAGGAATAGACCGACGAAGCCGGCTTCTGCCAATACCTGAAACCAGGTACTGTGTGTAACGTGAGCTTGCCCCTCAGCACGGCTATGAGTGGCGTAATCCCAGTAATTATCGAGGAACAGGGAAAGCCCGACACCGGTCATGGGGTTTCTGACGCCCATATTAAAAGCCGCTTCCCAGGCATGAATACGACCCATGGCAGATTCATCGATACCATCTTCTGCGGCACCACCTGACTTTCGGTCATTGATGCCGGCTGCAAACACCAGAATCATCAGGCAGAAACTGCCAAGGCTGATTAATACCAGTTTTGACTTGATTACCCGCAGACCGAAAATACCCAGCACAGCGAGTGTCGCCAACAGACCACCACGACTCTGGGTGGCGATGATGGCCGAGACGAAAGTAAAAAAGGCAATAATACCCAGCAATGTTTTAAATTTGCCGGTGTCTTTAGTCACGATAAAAGCAATGGCATAACTCATCGGGAAACTGAGAACCAGAGAAAGGTCATTGGGGTCACCCAGACTGGTACCAGGAATAGTTACCCGGGTTTCCTCTACCAGACCAATACCGTTTGCCTTGTTAAACAGTGTTACGCCTGCCACCGCAAGCCCGGCAACCAGCAGGGAGAAGTGAGCCAGTTTGAAGTGCCAGCGCTGGGTCATCAGCCAGGAAATGGCGATAACCATGATGCCGATTTTCATATAAACCGATGTAAAACTGCCAAAAGCTGATGGCGGGAAGGAGGCAAATACAATACCGATAACGACCCAGCCGAAAAACAAAGCAAAAGATCGGTGCTCAGGCCGCCAGTAAGGTTTCACTTTCCTTGTCAGGATAATGTGCCAGAACAGTACAAAATAGGATCCCAGAGCTGTCAGTAAAGGGATTTTGATGGGGTCCAGCTGCGGAAAGACTTCATGCAATCGGAAAAAGGAAAACATGATAAATATCAGACAAACCACAAACGGCAGCTTTAGTAGATAAAATAATCCGATAGGCAGAATGGCAGGGCCGATAATCGCAAGGGGATGAGGAAATACAGCTGTAGCCGCACTGATAAGAAGACACCAGATGGTAACCGTATACACATGGTATTTAGGTTCCAGTGCTTGCTGGGCCAGCTCAAGCAGTTTCATTTCACTGCTTCCTGCTAGCGCCGAACATATTGCAGCATGACCATAATGCGGCGTGGAAACAGCATCAGACTCAATAATCCAAAGGCCACAACCCCAATGGCTATCAAGGCTGGCAGTATCAACCACTCATAAGGCATGAGAGGTGCCAGCTCAATACGACTGTACTCAACAGCAGCCAGCATGCCGGAAGCTGCCAAGAAAGAGGGAAGTACTGCTTTCAGGTAGTCGAGAAAATGAACCTTGAGGGCAGGTAGTACCTGCTGCAGATGAAAGATGAAGCTAATCACCGTAATAACCAGCCAGGCCTGACAGGCACCTGCAACACCGCCGACATTGATGCCGTAGATAATGACCGGCAGCATAACCAGTGATTGCAGCAGAATACGAGTGTTGCGACCCGGCTGCCCCATTCCGGTAATTGCTGTCGCCTGAATTTCTGAAAGCATTCGCAACGGGCTGGAAAAACACAAGACCTGAAACGGTACGATAGCAACCAGCCACTTTTCAGACAGGGTCAGATTAATCAGCTCGGGGGCTACGGCACTCATACCGAAATACATTGGGAAAAGAATAAAGGCCGCCAGCTCTGTTGATTTGATGAGGTATTTTCCTGCTTGCTCCGGCTCGTTCTGCAGCTTGGCAAAGGAAGAAAGACCAAGATGGTTCAGCAGTTCACCGATTTTGTCACTGGGCAGATTGGCCAGATTTCGGGCAACAGAGAATACCCCCAGCTCCACCTTGGTCATCAGGTAACCAATTGAAATATTGGGGAAAACATTCCAGCCATAACGCAGTACATCATTCAGGGTAGCGGTGCCGCCAAAGCCTGCCATTTTTGAAAACCCGTCAAAATTAAGGGCGGGTTTTACCCAGCAGGGCTGGAGTCTGATAAAGCCAATGGTCGAAACGGTTTTCATAAACAGGTGACCAAGAATCAAAGCCCAGACACCCATACCCAGTGCGGCCAGTACCAGAGTGAAAATACTGCTGGATAGTACGGTATAAAACTGAACCTTCTCCCGCTCCCTGAACAGCATTTTGCGACTTGCCATGGCATAAGGCAGCGTATGGAAAATCAGAATCAGGTGCTGGCAGGCCACAGCCTGCACTAACAGTGTGACCCGGGGCTCATCAAAAAACTCGGCTATCAGGGGAGCACTCAGGAAAAACAGCAGGAATAAGGCCAGGCAGGATAAGAGGTTGATTGTGAAAGCCTGACGCAATAACTGCTTGTTGAGTTGCTCAGCCTGAATCACTGCCTTGGCAATGCCGAAATCCCCCATCAGGGCAAAGACCCCGATAAAAGCCATGGCCATAGCCATCAATCCATAGTCGTCAGGAGTAAGCAGACGGATAAGAATCAGTGTGTTGACCCAGGTGAAAATCTGGGCAGCAAGGCGGAGCATGGCGCCCCATTTCAATCCCTGAATAACGGTATTCGACAGGCTCATCCTGAGTGTCACTCTGTGCCGTATGAATTATGTGTCTTTTGTTTAGTGTAGAGCCTGACGGTAAATCGCGAGAATACTCGGCACTAACGCTTCACAGGAGTAATGACTGGATACTGTCGTTATACAACTTTCGGCCATGGTTTTACGCTGCCCGGCATCTGTTTGACGCCATGCCTCTATATGTCGACAAAATGCTTCCAGATCTTCTGCCGGTGCCAGCCAGCCATTCTCTTCTTTGTTGATCAGTTGAGGTAAACCGCCGACCTGTGATGCCAGTACCGGGATACCATAGGACATCGCCTCAAGAGCAACCAGCGGCAGGCCTTCATCACGTGAAGTAATGCTGAGTAGCCCCAGTTGGGGCCAGTACTGCTCCATATTACGGGTCATACCCCTAAAGCAGACATTGTCTGGTGCTTTTGCTTCCAGCTCACTCCGCATAGGGCCATCACCAAAGATGATGAAGGGTTGGGATGGTACCCTTTTAGCCAATTCAATAAATATATCCGGGCCCTTCTCATGACTCAGGCGCCCGACAAAACCAATGGCCTGACCTGAGGACTGCACGCCCGGCTCGGGCATATCGACAAAGTTGGGAATGACCTTACGGTTGAAAGGAAGCTTGCTACCTATTTCCTCGCTGACAGCAATGTTGGCTGACAGAAAAGAAGTCAGGCGGTCGAGCAGGGTATAAATGCGCATTTTTCCCTGACCAAGGTCGCCATTATGAAAAGTACTGACAACGGGGATACCTGCGAGCTTTCCTGCGATTCGACCGGAAAGTCCGGCCTTATAGCCATGAGTATGAACCAGTGCCGCAGTTCGCAGCTTATTGCGAAGTTGTCCAAGCCCGCCATCCAGATACTCAAAATCAATCTCCAGAGATTTCAGGCTGTCTTCCATAGGGTGGGGCTGGTTGTACTTTTTCATAAACAGTACAAGTGGGTTGATACCATCCCGCTTGAGTGATTTGGCCAGTAGTAATACATGAGACTCAATACCACCCGTTCCGCGACTATCAAGCAGCAATACAACCGGGCCTGAAAAGCGATCAGCCATTACCATATTCCCTGTTTTGATCCCTGATCATGCTTTCGAATGCATCAGGAGAAACCGGCTTGCTGTAATAATATCCCTGTCCTTCATCGCATTCCTGGCAAGTCAGATACTGTTCCTGCTGCAGGGTTTCGACACCTTCGGCCAGAACAGTCATCTTGAAGCTTTTGCCCAGTTGGATAATGGCATTGACGATAACGTTGTTTTCACTGTTTTCCGGCAGACCATCAACAAAACTGCGATCGATTTTGACCTTGTCGAAGGGAAAACGCTTCAGATAGCTGAGAGAGGAGTAGCCGGTACCAAAATCGTCGAGAGCCAGTTTTACACCGATATCCTTGATTGCGCGCAGTTGACGACAGGAGCGTTCTACGTCGTTGATAAGGCTGGTTTCCGTGATTTCCAGTTCAAGGGTATGAGGTGCTATGTCGTACTTTTTCAACAGTTGGGCGACTCTGTCCGGTAGTTCGTCATCCTGAAGCTGGATAGCAGACAGGTTTACTGCCAGAACAATGTCTCGGTAGCCTTGCTGCTGCCAGTCATGGAGCTGGCGGCAGCCGGTTTCAAGAACCCAGTCACCAATCGCGATAATATCCCGGCTGTTTTCAGCCAGAGGAATGAATATATCAGGTGAGACAAGCCCTTTTTCCGGATGGGTCCAGCGCAGCAATGCTTCGGCGCCGATGATACGGGCATGGTCGCTGAATTTAACCTGGGGCTGAAAAACCAGGTGAAGCTCATCATGATCCACCGCATGGTGGAGGTCGGCCTCCAGCTTTTTTCTTTCCCGTATTTCCTGATCCAGACTTGCGATATAGAATTGATATCGAAGGTTTCGTCGACTTTTGGCCAGTAACATAGCGGCTTCAGCCTGCTGTAGAAGCTCTTCAACACAATGGCCGTCGTCGGGGAACACGCTGATACCTATGCTGGCTTCAATCGTAATGCTTTCCTTTACGGTATCGAAGGGCTTACCCAAATCGCGAAGAATTTTCTGAGCCAGTTCAGCCGCTTCTGCCGGTTGCTCTAGTGGCTGTACCATACAGAACTGATCACCACCCAGACGTGATGTGTAAACACCATTTCCGGCTATATCTCGCAGCCGGTCGGCAAGCTTTACCAGCAAATGGTCGCCGGTATGAAAGTTATACTGGGCGTTGATTTCAGTGAAATGATCCGGCCCGATACACAGGATGGCAAAACGCTGTGGTTGTTTACTGTTGTTTTTAATCAGGCGTCGTAAGTGTTTTTGTAATGTTCTCTGGTTTGGCAGGCGAGTTAGATAGTCGTATTGCGACAGTTTAAGAATTTGAGCCTCGGCTTTCTGACGTAGATTGAAATTACGTTCGATAGCACGCAGCAGTTGATTAGCCGTTCTGACCCATAACCCGAGTTCGTTGTTACGATGCCCTTTCAGGTAAGGAAGCTGCTCTTTTCCCGGATGTTCAGGGTCGATTTTAGACAGGTTACGGATCATCCGGTTAAGCGGACGGGTGAGAATGAGTGAGTAAATAAGATACAGCAGTAGCGCCATGGTAGCTGCGCGTACCAGACCAGACAGCATGATCACAATACCGCGGCGAATGAAATTTCTGCCGTAATATGCGGTATCTATATGAATCACAATATCGCCGAAGTAATCTGGATAAGGCTCTTCTGCAGTCAGAGGGGTTCTATAAATCCGGGAACGGTCAAAAATCTGGTCTGATATCCGGCGGTAACGACTCTTGCTGAAGGGGCGGGACATTTCAGCCAGGGGTTTTTGATCAGGGTGGACTATGGCTGCATATTGAATGGATTCGATCTCAAAGAGGCCTTCGAGTACTTCGACCGCCATCTCCTCTTCAATGCGGTATGCTGCCCTTGTGGCAGGATCACGTACCATCGACAGCATCTGTTTTGCTTCTGTATCAATGGCGTGGCCGGAGTTGTAAGCATCAAAGATAATCTGGATAGTACTCAGGACAATACCGATGAAACAGGCAGAAAGCATTACGACTTTAAACAGTCGTAATGAAAGCTTTGTTTGAGGACGCCCGGTATTTTGCGGTGTCATTGACCTGTACTTCGACCCTGAACCCAGTTGAGATCAAATAGCTCTCTTTTAAAGCGAGCTGTTAAATCAAGGCAGCGGCTGGAGACTCCAGACTCACCGAAAAACAACTGAATTAAATTAATTTTTAGGAATTCAAGGTCAAACTGCTGCCTTTGTTCCTGTAATAAATAAGTGTAGAGAGGGGTTTTATGGCATCTAATAAGAAAAAGGAATTTAAAAGTTTTCTGTTTTCAGGAAATAATCACTTTTATTAGTTTGATTTTTTATATTCCGAAAAAATATACATATTTTGATTAAGTCCTGAATTCAATCAAAACTCTTCGCTAGGATTAATTATGTAGAGCTGCCGTTTATTCGGATGTTTCTACTTAGCTAAAGACCCCGTTCATTATTAAGGAATCAAACGGGATCCATCCAGGGAAGGAGTAGAAGTAATGGATTACCAGACATTTCATGCCGCAGACTTTGATGTCGTTTCTCTTCAGTCAAAGTTTGACGCCGATACTGTGCCAGGTCTGAGAGGCCACTTTGAACACCTCATAAAGGACTGCAACGGCAACGTATTGATTGATATGAAATCAGTACAGGAGCTTGATTCATCCGGTGTTGGTGCTCTGGTATTTCTTTATAAGCGACTGAAGCAAAGTCAGCGTGAACTTGCACTGCTGGGTGTTCAGGGCAAGCCTCAAGAGTTGCTCTCTCTGTTGCGTATTGATCACACCATCAAACAATACAACAACCTGGCTGAATATCAGAATACCCCCTGATTTACTGAGGGGGGCTCTGAATTACATGTGAAAGGGACTTATGTTTTACCGTAACAGGCTGGTCGTTATAATTTTTACCCTGACAGGGCTGGTTGGCTGCTGGAGCTGGCCTGATGATTATGAACGATCTGTTGTTGATGTCCCGGATGTTAAAGCAGAGCAGCTATCTCCTCTTGTTGAAGTGGTTCAACAGAAAATATCTTTATTAAGTGGTCAAGGGGCTGATTACTGTTTACCGGGACAAATGAAAATTTTGAGACAGAGTTTGGGTGATATAGAAATCAACCTGGAACACGACTTCGATTTTGATGCCAGTGAAGATATTGTCAGACTCTATGACGATATAGAGAAAGTTTCTCAAATGCTGGATCTGATTGGCAGAAGAACTGAATGCATTGCTGAGTTTGAAACTAATCAGATAAAGCAGAAGAAAATAAAGAAAGTCGTAGCATCATTGAATTCAAACCTGAATTGCAGTTGCAAGATTTTTGAAAGTGACGAAAAGCTAAGCACCAGTTTTGTTGAAAAGTTAAGTGATAGTGCTCAAGTTATAAAAGCAAACCCGAATGTAATTATTGAAATTCATAAGCCTGATTTGCAGCATGACAATGACTTGATTGAGACAGCACTAGTTTCTTTTGGTGTCTCCAGAGAAAGAATCCTGAGTTTTACCTTTATTGATTCCGGTAAAACACCGGGTGGTAATACCCCATTCTTTGTGGCTACAGAGCGGATACTGTACCACGGAGAAAAAACAAAACGTTTACGTGACTGGGAGCTGAAGCAGGTAACTGCTGAATCAGAAAACCAAGAACAATGACAAGGTTACTTCACAACCTGTCGTTCAGTCTGTTGTTTGCCTGGCTGGCATGGCTGAATCCAGCAGCTGTAATGGCTACAGAATATGTAGCTGGAGATCGTATTTACAGGTCAACACCGTCTTACGATGATGCCAGCTGTCTGTATGCCGCTAACAGCTATGGCCAAATCAAGACAGAGGCAATGATTAGTGCTCCGGCTGCAATGAATGGCCTTGCAGGCTCTGCTTCTGATGACAATCCTTCCTCGGAAAATAACTCAAATTTCTGGCCTGATGATCTGATTTCTGATGTAACCGTGCTTGGAGATATCAACGAGCCGGGTGCCATACAAATTCCTTTGGGTTACACCCTTGATCAGATGCTGGAGCAGATCAGCAGTGATGCAGTGGAGTACTCAGACTCATCCTACTGTGTCGTCCGTCAGGGCAGTCGCCTGAATATTGATAGTGATGGCGCTGAACAGTTTGTGCTGCAGGGTGAAGATATTGTGATTGTTGCTCGTGGCGATCAACTTAAACCACCTGTTGTTCATAACCCTGAGCCAGTGCTTTCTACTGATGATAATGACGTTACTGCAGGTGCTGAAAAATTTGGAGCTGATGGTGAAACTGCAGCAGCTGATGTACCGGCAGAACATTTACCTCTTTCACCCGATGATATGTATGTTTTGCAAGCAGGCGACAAAATCTTTGTTGGCTTGCCTGATGAGAAAGAATTCAACCAGATCTTTGAAATAGACCGTGAAGGTGTCGTTCAGCTACCTGAAATCGGTTCCATTACACTGGCAGGCTTATCTCTGACTGAGGCCAGAGAAAAACTGTTTAGTGAGTTAAGCAAGGTCTTCCGCGGGCTGGATCGTCTGGTTGTTTCTCTGAAGGAAAGACAGATCTTATTGACGGTACTCGGATTTGTGGAGTCACCCGGGGAAGTTCAGCTGCCGGTTAACGGCAATATCCAGATGGCGATCAATGAGGCCGGTGGTCTCAGTGATGGAGCACAGATGGATAAGCTGCAGCTGAGAAGAGGTGATCAGGTCACATCCTTTGATTACAAGATGTATCTGGACACTGGTGACCTGTCGATTCTGCCTCAGCTACAAACACTGGATGTACTTTTTGTTCCTTCTTCTCCGATGCTGAGCAATATTCACGGTCACTCTGCGGATACCGGTGCAACCAGTACCGGAATGGAAGAAAAAGGCTTCAAGGTTCTGGGTGAAGTTTCAAAGCCAGGCAGTTATCCCTATAAAGAAGGGTTAACCGTTGTAGATCTGATAACTGTTTCTGGTGGTGTAACCCGTTATGCCAATGTTGAGCAGATCCGGGTGATATCCGGTAATGAGCCGGTCCTTTTCAATCTGAAGCAATATCTGGATTCTGGTGACAGCAGTTTACTGCCGACACTGGTTGAAGATTCAACAGTCTTTGTACCCAAACAAAGTGATGCCATTCGTTCTGGAACCAATGTTGTTTACATCATCGGTCAGGCAAACAAACCCGGTGCCTATGAAACCAGTGATAATGTGAATTTTCTTGATGTGCTGGCAAATGCTGGCGGTCCCAATCGATTTGCCGAGCTGAGACAGGTCAGAATTTTGAGATCGGATGGCTCGGTTGAGCCGGTCGATCTGAGTGCTTATACCGAAGGCAAGCTGGACTCTTTGCCTCAGCTTCGTCTCGGAGACGCAATCTTTATTCCGGAGAAAGGTGGTGATGGGACAGAAAAATCCTGGCTTAAGCTGCCTTCCGAGCGTGCCGTCAAAATTATCGGAGCCGTTAAAAAACCCGGCAGATACGAATGGTCAAATGAAGTCGATCTGCTTGATCTCCTGGGTAATGCTGGAGGGCCAACGCCTAAAGCCGATCTGGCCCATATAAAGGTATTGGCAAACGAGGACGGAAAACAGCTGGTTGCATTTGAGTTTGATCTCGATACCTTGATGAAAGAAGGTGGTGATCCATCTCTGCTACCGGTTATTAAGCCTGGTTATACGATTACGGTTCCTCAACTGGCTGAAAGCCCGACAGATAATAAAGGCAGTTGGATTCGGCAGCACCCTGACCGCTCTGTTTACATTATTGGTGATGTTGTAGCACCGGGTCGTTATGCTTTCTCTGAAGAAATGGATTTCCTCGATATATTATCAGCAGCAGAAGGCCCCAAGCCGGATGCAGACTTGAGAAATATCGTAATCAATCACCGTGGTGGAGCAGCGCCTCATGTGACCCGGTTCAATATGCTGCTTTATTTTGAAACCGGAGATGAAACGCTGCTGCCGCAAATTCAGGCGGGCGATAATATCTATATCCCTTCGCGCAAGGGGAACTGGATCGAGCAAAAGAAAAAGGACACTGTCAGGATTCTGGGGGCGGTGAAAACCAGTGGCCGTTACCAGTTCAGTCGTGAAATGAGCATCCTGGATGTTCTGGCTGAAGCTGGTGGACCCACCAAAACTGCTTATATCGAGAAAATTATTGTTGTCAGTATGTCTGGCAATCAGAACGAGGCCTACACCTTCGATCTGCTGGAATTCATGAAGGATCCTGATGTTTCTGATCTACCGGTGCTTCGCCCCGGAGATACCGTGTATGTGCCTGATAATTCCAACAGCCGCTGGGCGGTGGTGATGGAGAATATCAAGGACATCCTGAGCATTATTTCGCTGATTGCGCTGAGTAAGAGCCTATGATCCGGTTACCGATTAACTATCTGGAAGTCGAGACGGTTTACTCCAATACCATCGGTAATGGCATGCGCTCAGTAGCCCTGACATCAACCATGCCCGGTGAAGGTGTCAGCACCATGGCTTATGCACTGTGTAAGCGAAGTGAGGCGGCTCATCAGAAAACGCTGCTGGTTGAAATGAACATGCAGCATCCTGAAATCGGTGAGTTAACCGGGCACAATCATGAAAAATGGTATCCGGATATTCCTTCTGCTGATGCTTCGATTATTCATCAGAAAGGTGAACAAACGGATGTATTACCTGCTCCAGTGGATACGGATGCGCTGGTATTTCGAAATAACAGCTCCATGAAAGACTTGCTGGATCACTGGCTGGAAGAATATCAGGTGGTGATTTTTGATACTTCACCGGTCAATGCGATTAACTGCCGGAACATACCTGCGGAGATGGTATGTTCCATTGCTGATGGCACGGTAATGATGGCACTGGCAGGAAAAACCAGGCAATCAGATTTTTCCATTGCTGTTGAGCGACTGAACCAGGCCAATATCAACCTGGTCGGAGTTGTGTATAACGATATGCATAACCCCAGACTGGCAGATGAAATCGTTCGCGAAAGCCGCAGGCTGGACCGGCTCTTCCCTAATGCGATGAATCGTCTGAGACGCTACATCAGGCTTTCAGCATTTTTTAATATCAACCTGTAACCTGCTAATTAGCGATTACCGGAATCGATCAAGAATTTCTTCTATTTTTCCCTGCTGCTTGAGTTGCTGAAGTATTTTATTTATTTCTCTGCCGTCTTCTGCTTTGTCTTTGGAAAACATAAAGGCGACAGGAACACAGTCAAACCTTTCTCCCAGCTCAAACTCTTTTGACCAATTACTTTTCATCAGGTGCTGAGCGACCAGTGCATCCATAAACGCAAGTTCTGTGCGCCCAAAAGAAAGCATCTTGAACACATGGTTTTCGTCGAGCGCGTCGACCCGGGTGATCTTTTTTGATTCGAAATGATCTTGATAGCTGGGAAAAGTGAAACTGGCGACAGTCCCTACTTTTTTTCCAAAAAGATCAGGTGCGCTTTGAACCTGGATTTTTTTTCCTTTGGGGAAAACCATGACTTCACAGTGCTCAGTGATAGGCGATGTGAAAAAAACGTGATCCTTCACATTTTGTCGCCATGCTGGTGATGTCCAGGCTTCCAGGTCCAGCTCTCCGTCCGCGACTTTTTTGATCAAACGGTTAAATGGATATACCTGAGTTTCAAATTGATAGTTGCTCACACGTTCAATGGCTTCAAGGGTCAGTTGAATAATGCCTTGTTTTTCTTGATGCCAGAACAGGGGGGGGTAGTCCTCAGGGTAAAGGCCGACAGTTATGACCTTCTTTTCCTGTTGAGCTGTAGCAAGTCCGGAGAGTAAAACAGCAACTAGACAGAATGACTGGATAAAACCTGACCAGATTTTCATTTATTCTCCTTCCCTGGAGTAAGTAGGCCAACGGAACTTGTTGCTTATGTTGGCGGAGTCTCCCCGATGATCACTGGGTCGCCCAGAAAACGGGGTTGTGTATTTATCAGGTTAACATCAATTACGGCGAGCACACGTGCCAGATGCTCTCTCAGACGATTACGCCAGTCTGCGGGAAAGCCGGTTCCGGCATTAAAGCCGATGGCTTCGATATCATTTTCCCGGGCAATATAGATTGCCCGCTCATTCTGATAGGGCTGGGAAATGATTGTGAACTGCTCCAGCCCGAAGACCCTGTTAGCCCGGATCACGCTATCCAGTGTTCTGAAACCGGCGTAATCACGATAAATGCTACTGGCAGGAATACCCCGAGCCATCAGGTCGGCACGCATTCGAGTTGGTTCGTCATAATAGCGAGTGGCATTATCACCACTAACAAGCAGATAGCTTACTTTGCCAGCTTTATAGAGCATGACCGCGGTGTTAAGCCGCAGGTAATAGTGAGCATTCTGGTTGCCTTCGGAGGTGTAGCGGCTGGTACCCGGAATCAGACCGACTTTGCGATAAGGCAGCTTTCCGAGCGAGTCATAAAGGTAAACTTCTGTTTTTGTGGATATCAAACGGTTGCTCTCATAGACCAGCAGTCCAGTCATGATGATTATGCTTAATACGGCAAGCAGTATTATCTGGAGCGGTCTAAAAGAACGAAGCGGCATCAGTCTCAGTCATCAAAGCCTTCAGTTGTGTGAAGGCTGTTCTCAAGTCAGATCGGGTAGATATCAGTTCCAGCTGCCAGTTAAACACAATCGTACAAGCCATTAAAGCCTCGGCCATGGCGATTACTGTAACTGTTGCCGGATCAGGTTCAGCATGAGTGCTGAGCCCTCGCCTGGAAGCCCCAGTTTTGAAAACCGGGCAGATGCACTGTCACTATCCGTACTTCGAAGTACTTGCTCCAGCTGCTTCTGACTGCTGGCAAGAGGTGCTATCCGATACTGAATCAGCGGTGTGGAATGATCGGACTCCGCTACATATACAACCGACTTGCCCTTGTAGGCTGCCTGAATAGCGACGGTTGATTTATGAACGGCAACCAGATTAGCCGCAACCGATAACTCGGCAGTATTGTGGACAGACGAGGGAATGGCTCGAATAGATTTACTGCTGGCCCTGGCAACCAGCTGTTTTTCCAGACTCCCGTCAGTTTTGGGATGCCAGGTAATCAGTGTTTCCCATTCCGGGTTCAGTTTCATGGTATTGATAAACAGCTCAAGGTACTCGGGGTAGGAGCTGTCATAACCTCCGGCAAACACCACTACCTTCTTATCTGCTGGGATACCTAGCTCTTGCTTCAGGGCGTTGGCGGAAAACTGTCGATAAGTTTGATCCCAGGACTCCAGTGATGGTTGTCCTACGATTTCGATAACCGAAGGGTCTATTTCAAGGTGACGACCCATATCGTCTCTGACAATACTGGCAGGTACCCAGAAACGGTCTATCTGACGGGCCTTGCCCAGAAATGCCTGAACAAAGGGTTTGTGCTCTACAGAGTCCAGATTGTCGTAGTAAGCAATGGCGTAACTTTTCTGCTTGTCTCTGAAATAGTTCAGAGTTTCTGCCTGAGCGCCGCTGGCCATTCCCGAAATGACCAATCTGACCTGCCACTGTCGGGCCAGTTCAGCAAGCGTATCACTGTCGATACGTGCCGAGCGCTGGGTATGCCAGTCGCTGTCCGGACGTGCATCGGTTTTGATTGCAATAACCTTGTCATTTCCCTGCAACCGGCCGGCTGCGGCATCCACGGCCAGTATCCGATAGTCAATAGCTTCTTTGTCCAACAGCTTCCAGAGGGGCTTGAAAGCATTGGTCTCGCCCATGTCATAGACACAGAACAGCAAAGGAAGCTGAGCCATCTCGGCTGCCGGAACAGGGGTTGCACCCAATAAAAACAACACCAGCAGGATGCTGGAAAATGACAGTTTATTCATGAAAATCCGTATTTTTAGCTTGAGCCATCTCTGAAAGTAATAGCTCATAAAAGCAGGATTTTCCGGTATTGGCGGGAAAGAGGGCTGCAAAGCCCTCTTTGGAATCGAGATTAGCTGCGGCGTTTCAGCAGCACACCGCATTCAGCGTGATCGGTGTAGGGAAACTGGTCGAACAGTGCAAAGCGCTCAACCGAGTGGGTTTGAGTCAGGGTTTCCAGATTTTCCCGCAGAGTTTCAGGGTTGCAGGAAATATAAACAATATTGTCAAAGCGCTGTACCAGCGCTTCGGTACCCTTATCAAGACCGGAGCGAGGTGGATCAACAAAAACGGTGCTGAACTCATAGCTGTCCAGATCAATACCCTTCAGGCGATTGAATTCGCGCTCTTTGTTCATAGCCTGAGTGAACTCTTCGCTCGACATACGGGCAATCTCCGCATTGCGGACACCGTTCAGCGAGAAGTTGTGACGAGCAGAGTTTACGGAAGTCTTGGAAATCTCTGTTGCCAGCACCTTGTCGAAGTTTCGGGACAGCACGCAGGTAAAGTTGGCATTGCCACAATACAGCTCCAGCAGATCCCCGGAAAAGTCTGTGGTTGCACCTTCTGCCCAGCCCAGCATTTGCTCATTGATGCCGGCATTCGGCTGAGTGAAGCTGTTTTCGACCTGCTGGTAGCGCCAGATACGGCCATTGACGGTCAGGGCTTCGGTGACAAAGTCTTCTTCCAGCACAATCTTCTGCTTGCGGGCACGGCCAATCAGCTTGATATTGAACTGCTTCTGCAGTGGTCTGGCTGCTTCGATCCACTCTTCACCCAGTGCCTTGTGGTAAATCAGGGTAACCAGCATCTCGCCACTAAGGGTGCTGAGAAACTCGATCTGAAACAGGCGGTGAGCCAGCACCTCCTGCTCCCGGCAGGCATCCAGCAGTGGCTGCATGAGCGCGTTGATAGCTTCTGAACCGATCGGGTAATCCTGCAGCAGGATAGGCTCATTCTTGCAGCCCTTGCGGAACATGGCGTAGTCCAGCTTACCATCATGGCGCCAGATCTTGAATTCGGCCCGCATCCGGAAATGACGGTCGCGGGAACGGAAGACTTCCAGTTCGGGCACATCAAACGGGCCAAAATCGGCACGCAGGCGCGCAGCTTTATCGTCTAGAAGAGCGGTATATTGTTCCGGAAAAATGGCGCCTGGCGTCATGGTGTTGTCTGCATCCCCAGTGAAAACGGACTTCAATTACAACCCATCGGGTTGGAAGAGGGCGCATGATATACGAGCCGGGACGAAATGTTGATCAGGTCGTGCTGTGAATATAAGAAAGCCTCCACATTGTGGAGGCTTTCCCGTCACGGATTTTCCCTCATGGATCAGAAGAAGCCGAGTTTGATCACAAACAGAGCAGTCAGTACTACCAGTGCCGGTGTGATTTCATCACGACGGTTACTCAGCAGCTTGATCGCGGTGTAAGAGATGATGCCAAGAGAGATACCGGAAGTAATAGAGTAGGTCAGTGGCATGCTGACAGCAGCAATCACAACCGGAGCGGCTTCGGTAATATCTTCCCAATCAACCTGAGTCAGGCTGTGAGTCATCAGTACAGCAACAAAGAACAGTGCCGGAGCCGTAGCATAGGCTGGTACTGCGCCCGCCAGTGGTGACAGGAACAGTGCTGCCAGGAACAGCACACCGACAACTACGGCGGTCAGACCGGTACGTCCGCCTGCGGCGATACCCGCACCACTCTCGATGTAACTGGTGGTGGTAGAAGTACCCAGCATGGAACCGGCAATGGTTGCACCACTGTCGGCAACCAGCGCTTTTTTCAGACCCGGCAGATTACCTTTCTCATCCAGCAGCTTGCCTTTCTGTGCTACGGCGATCAAGGTGCCGGAGGTATCAAACATATCCACAAACAAGAAGGAGAACACGATACTGATCAAGCCAATTTCCAGTGCACCGGCAAAATCAAGCTTCATCAGGGTCGGAGCCAGACTCGGTGGTGCAGAAACAATGCCGTTTAACTCGACATGACCACTGAAAATACTGATCAGGGTGACTGCCAGAATACCGATCATTACCGAGCCGGTTACCTGGCGGTGGTACAACGCAGCAATAATAATAAAACCAAGGCATGCCATCAGCGCCGACCAGCTGGTCATATCCCCCAATGTGACCAGTGTGGCAGGGTTATCGACGACAATGCCGGCATTTTGCAATGCCAGAAAACCAAGGAACAGGCCGATACCGGCGCCAATACCGCCTCGCAGGGACAGCGGAATACTGTTGATAATCCACTCCCGGATTTTGAATGCACTCAGCAGGAAGAAGCAGATACCTGAGAAGAAGACAGCCCCCAGTGCCACTTCCCATTTGTAACCCATTTGTCCGACAACAGTGAAACTGAAGAAAGCATTCAAGCCCATACCAGGTGCCAGAGCGACCGGATAATTGGCATAAAAGCCCATAATGAAGCAGCCGATAGCGGCAGCCAGACAGGTAGCTACAAATACTGCGCCGTAATCCATACCTGCTGCTGAGAGCAGATTGGGGTTGACGAAGATGATGTAGGCCATCGTCAAAAAGGTAGTAAAACCGGCAAGCATTTCAGTCTTGACGGTCGTCTGGTTTTCCCGGAGTTTAAATAATTTTTCTAGCATGATTATTGTGCTGCAGTCGGGTATGCGGGCGGTTTTGATCTGCACACCGACAGTCTGAGCGTCCCTTGTTATAAGTTAGATACCTGCGGGTGCGTATTCTAATTTCTGCTAGATATATGTAAACAAAATGATTGTGGAAAATAACGGGCGAGCTGTGGTTATTTCTTACAGTTGTGCCCGAGATAGAAGTCACGTGCCATTGGCAGGCTGAGCCGGAATGCTTCGTCTTCATGATCCCGGCTGAGGTAATCTTTCCGGAACTCTTCCTGTTTTATCTCACCACGCTCAAACTGTCGTACGTGTACCAGTTCATGGGCGAGAGTGATTCTCAACTCGCTGGGTTCAAGGTGTGGAGCCAGAATGATCAGGTATTTATGTGGCGCAAGCTGACGAGCCTGACCGAGGTGATAGGGGTGTGACAGGTCTTCAAAACGATATTCGATTTTTATATCCGATAACCCGAGCCGGCTGAGATAGAATGCCTCCATCGTTTCAAAATCACAGGCAGGTAAAGAGACGTTTTCTGATGACTCAGGCTGTTGAGCCATAGCAGGTATCAGTGTCAGTAAACCAACCGTGATCCCTGCTATCGCCGGCCTGAGATTCATATCAGGCTACGTCCTGACTTAACCTTGCACCACGACATTCCGGATAGGTACTGCAGACCCAGCATAGCTCGCCAGCATGTTCACCCTTGTTGATCCGGCGTTGCTGCATATCGCTGCCACACTTGGGGCAGGCCGGATGTTCCTGTTCCGGCAGTTCTCTTTCAGGTAAATCCGAGAGTTGCTCTTCCAGTGCAGACTGAACGGCAGGTGAGCTGTCATGCAACAGGGTATCGTGCAGATTGGCCGCACTCAGTACTTCATGCTTTAGCGTTGGCACATCAAAACAGGGTTTGAAGCGATACTCCAGCAGTGGTAACTCTGCCTTGTCGAACATTCGGTGCATCAACTGGCTGGTTTTAACCTCAGCCCTTGAAGGGGCTTTGCTTTCCAGCTGTACAATGGTTTTTACTTCCAGTGTCCGGCGATCACAGAGAACGTAATCCAGTGAACGGTGCTGGATTTTCTTAAGCAGCCATTTCTGACGCCAGCCTTTGGGCTTCAGAATATGAGCCACAGGCATACACGGCATAATCGTCAGATGATCCCGCACTGCAATTTCCAGCAATCCGAAAAAGGCGCGGTGATCCTCATCCAGCGGGGTCGGCCTGATATTGATGGCGGGTGGATGCTTTTTTAGTCGGCTCAAATAGAGCCAATACAAGATCCCGGTCACCAGGGCAGATGCGATGGTGAGAATAATTGTCTGATTGGTCAGTACGAGTGTCACAGGCGGCACCTGAAAAATATCCGTAATCCTTTCGATCATTACTGCTCTGATTAATCCCTGAATTCAAACATGGCCATCTGAGTTATACAGTGGCCAATCCAATCTTTGTCACAGTGCCTGACCTTTACCCTTCAAATGTACAGGTGTCAGTTGACGGACAAATACAACGGCGCATTCCCGATGGTGGTTTCAATCAGTTCAAACTTTTCTTCGTAATCGGGATCACCTGGTCCCTCATACAAGTCGCGAAACTGAGTCAGGCTCATCGATTGCGGCAAGCCGGATGGTATTGGCAGAAAGTCATCTTCCTGCCTGTGTTTCATCATGAACTGTTGAAAGTGCTCGGCACTCTCGGGAGTCACAGCGATTCTAGCAAATGCTATGCCAGCAACGTCGGCT
Organism: Spongorhabdus nitratireducens; assembly: GCA_947387575.1. Lineage (GTDB taxonomy): Bacteria > Pseudomonadota > Gammaproteobacteria > Pseudomonadales > Endozoicomonadaceae > CANDOC01. The sequence continues at coordinate 157,815 of CANDOC010000003.1, read as the reverse complement.
GCCAGATCGGTGAAGTTAAAGCCGGAACCGCCGGGACGGGCATCTTCCATTTCCTTGTTGAAGCCGATCTGCAGTGCAGTGTCATCTCCCAGCTGCAATGCCAGCGCTGCACTGATCAGAAGGTGCTGGGCCAGATCATGTCGGTTATGAATGCTCAGTCTCGAAGCACCCTTGACCGCGGATCCTCTTCCGAGCATCGGGCTGACTTCTGGTGGAGCTACAGCCTTGGCCAGGGTGTGAATCAACAGCCTGTTTTCTGCAATGGCTGAGTTTCCCGCTTTAGTTCGGGTATGTGCCAGACCTGCCAGAACCCGCAGCACTGGAGTGAGGGATACGTTTTCTCCCTTGCTGGTGGATATTGCAGCCTCCAGTACCTGTTGATAAAGCTGGCGATCTTCAACCGTACCCGGAGCCACCAGATCATTCAGTGACGTCGTTTTCAGACGCTCCCTGAAATCTTCCTGTAGCCGAATCCCGACCAGAATAGCGCTTTCATTAATATCCACATGCTCAACTGAAGCGATGGCATCATTCCATGACTGTTGATGTTGTTCCGGCAACCATGGATAGACAAGATAACGCCAGGCTGTTGCAGCATACTCTCCGGACAGGGTCACGCGTCCAAGCTGTAACCAGTTAATGACAGGCTTGTCATCCCGGTGTCCAAACTCAATACCCAGCCGGGTAAACCATCCAGACCATTTATTCAGTGAGATGCTGGCTGCAATCTCGGCAGATTCATCCCTAAAATCAGTACTGCCGTTGATTTCTACTGGCAGAGGTAGCTGCTGAACGCGTGCGAGCCCATGATGAAGCATAATCCTGATATCACGGCGGGACAGTTGCAGCCAGCTGTGTTCCTGGTGTGTCAATACCTTGAGGCGCTTGATAATCTGCTGGACTTCTTTACTGGAAGCCTGCTTTGACAGTATTGGCTTGCCTCTGAAAGGGGGCTCGCCTCGCTCTATCAGAATAAATGCAAGGCTGATACTGCCAATAACAAGCACGACGCAGAATGCCTGCAGCAAACGCTTGAGTAGGCGACCTGAAAATTTTGCCAGCTTGAAAGCAATAGATTGTCGGGGCAGTTTCATGAAGAACAATCCATGTTCGGGGTGAAACCAGATATTCCGTAATCTGTCATCCAGTAAAAAGTTACACTGTCTGAAAAAAATTATACAGCGGTAATGTTCAATTCGGCTGGCAGCTTTTGTGGATCTTCAATTCTGACAGTTTTCTGGCGGTTCAGCTCGCCGCTGATAATCGATATATCCCGCTTGGGAACACCGAATTGCTTGCTCAGAAAACCGGTAAGGTAAGCATTGGCCTTGCCATCGACCGGTGGTGCCTTGATCCGGATTTTGATGCTGTCCCCGTGAAGTCCGGAAAACTCGTCCTTACTGGCTCGGGGTTGCAGATGACAGCGAAGAATCAGGGCTCCGTCCTGCCATCGAAAGAAATCTGACATGTCTGTCTCTGTGATCGTGGTATGCCTGCGCTATTGTAACCAATCAGTGGCCTGTAACTGTATTCGTAGTATCTTCCTGTTGAGCCAGGGCTGATTATCCTGGCTCTGATGTTCGGGTTACTTCTGAGCTATTTCCCGGCTATTTCTGAGCTATGCTGTTCTGGTTCCCATGGATAAAGAATCAGGCTGCCAGTCATGCGCATGAATCACCCTGTGGTATCCCGTCTCCTTCGCGGCCAGTCCGGCACTCAACTGCGATGGCGGGTTCTGTCTCTTCTGGTTTCACTACTGTTTATTGATCCGGTTCTGGCTCTTGATCCAAGCAAGTTTCAGCTGCCTGAAGACCGCTGGGGGCAGCTGGTTATTTTGAACAGTAGTAAGGATGCTGACGATGCAATTGAACTGCATTATCTCTTATGTAGTACGCGTGAGAGCCGTATGACCTATCAGCCGGCAGAGCGGAAAGAGCTTTGTCTGGCAGAAAAAACGGTCACGATTCCTGCGGGTGGCATGATTGAAGTGTCCGTACGCGACCAGATTCAGGCTATGAGAGATAAGAAGCCTCAGGATGATGACATTATTTACTATGTGCGTATCACCGGCCTGGAGGGCAAAGGATTTACGACAATTGAAAAGGGTGGTCAGGGAGTACTGTTCAGAGATCTGTTTTGTGAGCGCCGTTTACCGATATGGCATCGTGGATGGCGTGAGTTGAGACCTCATGTGCTGGATCTATCGGTTTTCCGTGACAAGAAGGTTGTGGTATGTCGTGACTGTTCACCCAACATCAATTCCGGTCTTGAAAACCCATACTTCAATAAAAAGATTCCCGCGCCTCAAACTGTTATTGAGAAAGAGTAAGGGCTTGAAGCAATATGCCGGACAAGCCGCCGGCATATTGCGCGATGAAAATCAGGCCGCCTTGTTTTTCCTTCTAGGTGCCTTTTTCTTGGGTTCTGCTTCGGGGAATACGGCTTTCACCTGATCCCCATCGACAGACTCGAGATGGACATCGAACCCCCACAGTCTGCGGCAATGCTTCAGGATCTCGGTGGTGGAACCGGCATCCAGAGGTTGCCCCTGATGCATAAAGTGACGCAGGGTCATTGACCGGTCACCCCGGGTTGCCACGTTGTAAACCTGAATGTTCGGCTCACGATTACCCAGGTTATATTGTGCGGCCAGCGCCTGACGAAGTTCGCGATAGCCGGATTCGTTATGAATCGGGCCAACTTCAATATAAGGGTTTTCTTCGTCATCTTTCAGACAGAACAAATGCATATCCCGCATTACCTTGGGTGACAGGTACTGCAGAATAAAGCTCTCGTCCTTGAAGTTCTCCATTGCGTAATGCACTGCTTCCAGCCAGTCACTGCCGGCCAGATCAGGGAACCAGGCCCGGTCTTCATCGGTCGGGTTTTCACAGATCCGGCGAATATCGCAGAACATGTTAAACCCGAGAGTATAAGGGTTGATGCCACTGAAGTAGGGTGAATCAAATCCCGGCTGCATTACCACGTTGGAGTGGGAATGCAGGAACTCCATAATGAAGCCTTCGGTGACCAGTCCCTCATCGTACATTTCATGCAGGATGGTGTAGTGCCAGAAGGTAGCCCAGCCCTCGTTCATCACCTGGGTCTGGCGCTGGGGATAGAAGTACTGGGAAACCTTGCGCACAATGCGGATCAGCTCCCGCTGCCAGGTTTCCAGTAAGGGTGCATTCTTCTCAATGAAGTACAGGATATTTTCTTCCGGGTCAGCCGGGAAACGGCGGTCATCCTGCGCCTGATCTTCATCGGACATTTGCGGAATGGTGCGCCACAGGTCATTCAGATTGCGCTGTATATATTCCTGCCGTTCCTTCTGCCGCAGCTTCTCTTCTTCAGCCGAAATGGGTCTTGGTCGCTGATAGCGATTGACCCCTTGGTGCTGCAGAGCATGGCAGGCATCCAGAATATCCTCGACCGCATCGATACCGTATTTCTCTTCACACTGGGCCACATAGTTTTTGGCGAACAGCAGGTAATCGATAATGGAATCAGCGTCTGTCCAAGCCTTGAACAGATAGTTGCCCTTGAAGAAGGAATTATGTCCATAGCAGGCATGGGCAATAACCAGGGCCTGCATCGGCATGGAGTTCTCTTCCATCAGGTAGGCAATACAGGGATTGGAGTTGATAACAATCTCGTAAGCCAGTCCCATGCGACCACGCTGATAATTCTGCTGGTTGCTGAGGAACTGTTTGCCATAGCTCCAGTGGTTGTACATCAACGGCATGCCGACAGACGCATAGGCATCCAGCATCTGTTCAGAGCTGATGATTTCAATCTGGTTGGGATAGGTATCCAGCCTGAACTTTTCAGCAATGCGGGCAATTTCCCGGTCATAGCTCTGAATCAGCTCAAAGCTCCACTCTGAGCCGGTGGAAAGCGGTTGTTTGCGTTTGGTCATTACGCTTCCCTCTTTTCAAACAGTTTGCGGAATACCGGATAAATGTCTCCCGGCTCCTGAATATGCTGTATGGCAAAGCGATCAGGGTGTTCGTCTTCAATGGCTTTGTAATCGTGCCAAAGTGCTTGATGGTGACGGTCGGTAATCTCTACATAGGAGAAGAACTGGACCTTGCTCAGAATCTTGTTACGAATCAGGTCGTCGCACTTGGCACAGTCTGCTTCCCAGTTATCGCCGTCAGAAGCCTGGGCTACATAGATGTTCCAGTCTTTCGGGCTGTAGCGCTCATCAATGATCTCATTGCTCAGCTTCAGGGCGCTGGATACGACGGTGCCTCCGGTTTCACGGGCGTAGAAAAAGTCATGCTCGTTGCACTCGCGAGCCTCGGCATGGTGACGAATAAAGACCAGTTCAACGGTTTCATAGCTGCGCTCAAGGAACATATAAAGCAGCATGAAGAAACGCTTGGCCATATCCTTGATATCACGTGTCATGGAGCCAGAGACGTCCATTACACAGAACATCACTGCTTTGCTGGAAGGGTTGGGTACCTTCACCATGTTGTTGAATTTGAGATCAAACTCATCAATAAACGGCAGTCGTTTTATCTTGGCATTGAGCTCCCTGATTCGGGCACGGAGTGCTTCAACCCGTTCCTTATCGGTTGTTTCAGGGCTGACTTCCATCTCCCTGATTTCCCGCTTGAGTTCACGAATCTCTTTCCGCTCTTTGCCTGACAGTGCGATCCGGCGGGCATGAGCCCCGCGCAGGGAGCGAATAATATTGATTTTGTCCGGCGAGCCGGCATTTGTGAAGCCGGCACGCTTGAGCTTGTAATCACTGGATTCTTTCAGCTCTTTCTCAACCAGGTTGGGCAGTTCCAGATCTTCAAACAGGTATTCCAGCAACTCTTCTCGATCGATCTGGAACACAAAGTCATCCATACCTTCGCCGCCATCACTGGCCTGGCCTTCGCCGGCACCACCGCCTCCGCCACCACCCCGCGGGCGGGCGAAACGATCGCCACTGTTGAAATCTTTGTTGCCGGGATAGACACGCTCTGTCGCACCACCTTCACCATGGTGAAAGAAGGGTTCGGACAGATCTTTGGTAGGGATTGAAATTTCACCGCCCCGATCGACATCCGTGATCGAGCGCTGGTTTACAACTTGCTCAACAGCCTTTTTGACGTGGTTCTTGTAGCGCCGCAAAAAACGCTGGCGGTTCACCGTACTCTTCTTTTTGGCGTTGAGGCGTCGATCAATCACGATACTCATAGGACGCACTCCCTTGTTCTGTGAATGACTCTGTGAATGACTGCCCCGGTCCGCCTGCAAACTCTGTGTACGTTGAAGACGTTTAAGACTCAGCCGGCCGGATTCATCTCTACGGGCCGGCTGATGGCAGTGTTTTTATCGGATGTATCAGGGCGTACCCGGTAAAGGGCACGCCTGAGCTGATGATTACTGGGACTTGCGAACACGGATATACCATTCAGATAACAGGCGAACCTGCTTTTCGGTATAACCATGCTGCACCATGCGGGACACAAAGTCCTGATGCTTGCGCTGCTCGTCCTGACTGCCCTTGGCATTGAAAGAGATGACCGGCAGCAGATCTTCGGTGTTGGAGAACATTTTCTTCTCGATCACTGCACGCATCTTTTCATAGCTGAGCCAGCTCGGGTTCTTGCCTTCATAGTTGGCCCGGGCTCGCAGTACAAAGTTGACGACTTCGTTACGGAAGTCCTTTGGATTGGCAATGCCAGCTGGCTTCTCGATTTTCTCCAGTTCATCGTTCAGGGATGTACGGTCCAGAATCTGGCCGGTATCCGGGTCACGGAACTCCTGATCCTGAATCCAGAAGTCGGCGTAAGTGATATAGCGGTCAAAAATGTTCTGGCCGTACTCACTGTAAGACTCCAGATAAGCGGTCTGGATTTCCTTGCCCAGGAACTCGATGTACTTGGGTGTCAGGTACTCCTTGATAAAGCTTACATAGCGCTCATGGATTTCCTGCGGGAACTGGGCCTGTTCAATGGTTTGTTCCAGTACATACATCAGGTGCACCGGGTTGGCAGCCACCTCTGACGGATCAAAGTTGAATACCTTGGATAGCACCTTGAACGCGAAGCGTGTAGACAGACCTTCCATACCTTCGTCCACGCCAGCCAGGTCTTTGTACTCCTGCAGTGACTTGGCATTCGGGTCGGTGTCTTTCAGGTTTTCACCGTCATAGATCCGCATCTTTGAGAACAGGTTGGAGTTTTCCGGTTCCTTCAGACGGGACAGAATGACGAACTGGGCCAGCATCTTCAGTGTATCCGGAGCGCAAGGCGCTTGTTTCAGTGAGCTGTGCTCCAGCAGTTTTTCATAGATCTTGACCTCTTCATCAACCCGCTTGCAGTATGGCACCTTGATGATGTTAACCCGGTCAATAAAGGCTTCGTTGGTCTTGTTGTTGCGGAATGTCTGCCACTCTGATTCGTTGGAGTGCGCCAGAATTATGCCGCTGAACGGAATCGCCGCCATACCTTCGGTGCTGTTGTAGTTGCCTTCCTGAGTTGCAGTCAGCAATGGGTGCAGAACCTTGATCGGGGCCTTGAACATTTCCACAAATTCAAGGATACCCTGGTTGGCCCGGCACAGACCGCCGGAGAAGCTGTAGGCATCCGGATCATCCTGGGAGAACTCTTCCAGCTGACGGATATCAACCTTGCCGACCAGGCTGGAAATATCCTGGTTGTTTTCATCACCCGGTTCGGTCTTGGCTACGGCAACCTGATCCAGACGACTGGGGTAGATTTTTACAACCTTGAATTTGGAAATATCTCCGCCATATTCATGCAGCCGCTTCATGGCCCACGGCGACATGATGGTTCCCAGCTTGCGAGAAGGAATATTGTATTCCTCTTCCAGTATCTGGGCGTCTTCAGCCGGATTGAACAGCCCCAGTGGTGATTCAAATACTGGAGAGCCTTTAATGGCGTAAAACGGTACTTTTTCAATCAGCTCTTTCAGTTTTTCTGCCAGAGACGATTTACCGCCGCCAACCGGACCCAGGAGATATAAAATCTGCTTCTTTTCTTCCAGCCCCTGGGCTGCATGCTTGAAGTGAGAAACGATTTGCTCAATCGCTTCTTCCATGCCGTAAAAGTCTTTAAACGCCGGATAACGCTTGATGAGTTTGTTGGAGAAAATCCGGCTTAATCGTGCATCGCGAGAGGTGTCCACCAGCTCGGGCTCGCCGATGGCCTGCAGCATACGTTCAGCTGCTGAGGCATAGGCGTTTGAATCTTGCTTGCAGAGCTCCAGGTACTCCTGAATGCTCATCTCTTCTTGCTGAGTGGACGCGTAGCGTTCCTGATAATGCTTAAATAATGACATTTCACTACCCGCCTTGTTTTTATACGACCGTGTTGGTTGTGACTTCATTGTATCTCTCGGTCGTATCTTTTTTCGATGGGCAAACAGGTGAAATTTAATAACTTTTTATTATTGATAAATTCTGTTGATAATATTTTTTAATATACGACGTGGTTATTATAGTGTGCCTTGTATATTTTCAGAAAAATTCAGTATGATTAATCGTTTGACTTGTGCTGTTTTATAGAAGTTGCTGAAATCTGTGGACGTTTATTAATTAGTGTGTTTTAGTTGTTTAGTTGGTTCTCATCACTCTAATTTAATTGTCGTTTTTCTTCTGTTTGTACTTTTCTTGAGAAATAAACGGGGTCGTTGTTACGACCCGGTTACCGGCGTGATTTCTTCATTTTGCAGTGAAGGGAATTTTTTGGTTTCACTGACTGCTTTGCGGCGCATGTTTTTCTGAACAATATTTGATGTTCTTGCTCCCGTGAAGTCACAGCTTTCTATTCTGCAATCATCAAAAACGGTATTGAAAAAATCACAGCCTTTGTCTCTGTGATTATTCATTTCAGAAAACCTGCACAGCCCGAATGTACTTTGCTTCAGCTTTGCAGTCATAAATAAGCAGTAAATAAAATGAATGTTCTCAAACAGGCAATCTGAAAGCTCAGCACTGAAAAAATCGGCTCTCAGAAAGGTGCAGTTTCGGAATGTGGTCTGTTCGACTGTGGTGCCCCGAAAGGATGTGAACCCGCCTTTGTCTGCTTCATCGTGGCAGTTGTCGATCAATACATGTCGCAGCCCGGCGCGCTCAAATAGCGTACTGGACAGCTTACACTCCTGTATCACCACCTCCTGCAGTTGTGAGTCTGACAGCTTCAGCTGGGTCAGGTCGGCGCTGTAAAAGCCTCCATCCCTGAGCTTGGCGTGAGTGAGCTGGCATCCGGAAAGATCATTGCTCTGGTCGAATAATATGCCTTCAAGGGAGGCTCCGCTAAGATCTGCATTATTGAAGTTGGCGCCCTGTATCCTGCAGTTGATTAGTGTGGCATTTTGAAGGTTGGCTCCGGAAAGGTCGGCATTGCTGAGATCGCAGTTACTTAGCAGAGCATTTTCGAGATTACAGTTCTTCAGGCTGGCCTGGGATAACCGGGATCCGGACAAGTTGCAGCCTTTCATGATTGCCTGGTTGAACCTGACGCTATTCAAGTCGGCATTGCTCAGGTCTTGGTCAGAAAAGTTCAATTGACGGGGAAGGGATTGTCCTTCGCTGAGTGGGTGAAACCCCTTTCTGAAAAGATCGTGAGTTGTTTCTCCCGGTGCGGGATCTCTAATAATATTCGCCTGTGGTAATTGAACTCCCGGTAGCCAGCTGAAACTTCGTTTCAACCCTGCATATTTATCACAACCCGGGTGATAATAAAGGGAGGACAGAGGCGCAGCTGCAGCATTCACTTCCTTGTGATTCGACATATCTTTTCCAACTGATAAAACAATTTTCTTATTGATTCAGTGTAGGCCATCAAAATGGCCGGGCATCATCTACAATTATTGCTGTTTTGATGTTCGAAACCTGCAGTTAATTTCAGTTTGAACCTATTTACGATAAACAGGGTCGAATATTGACGGGCATTCCACTTGAATTCAGGTTTGTAATGCCTGCACTGATTTAATACCGCCTGATGCTGACTGCTTTGATATTGTGGGCTTCGGACAGGCTCGGTCTGGTTTAAACCAGAGATTTGGTGTCTGTTTTGCGGGACTTGAAACAGGCAGATTTTATTGCACCCGGCGACAGTACAATCCAGTAATGCATTCGGATAAAAAACTGAATTTGCTACAGTTGACCGTGATTGTCACGGGCAACATGATGGGGCCGGGACTGTTTCTTATGCCCTCCAATCTGGCAGCTATTGGTAGTGTTGCCATTCTGGGCTGGGTGCTGACGGCTGTAGGCGCCATGATTCTGGCGCTGATGTTTGCCAGACTTGGTTTTCTTTATCCGGGGAACAGCGGGCTCTATACCTTCTCTCATCAGGGGTTGGGAAGGTTTGCCGGGTTTCAGGTCGTCTATGGTTACTGGTTTTCTATCTGGACCGGTAATGTAGCAGCAGCACTGGCTGCTACGGGTTATCTCAGCTATTTCTTTCCTGCATTGCATGATCCTTTCCATGGCTGTCTGGCTGCTATTGGCCTGATCTGGCTGTTGTCTCTGTTCAATTCATCCGGGTTGCGAGTAATCGGCTGGTTTCAGGTGGTTACAACCAGCTGCATGCTGGCCCCGGTATTACTGATTCTGGGTTTTGGCTGGATGAAAGCTGACCCTTCCAGGCTGATGGAAGCAACCAATGTCAGTGGTGGTAGCCTGTTTGATGCTATTACTGATGCGGCCTCACTGACGCTGTGGACTTTTATCGGACTTGAATCTGCCTGCAATGCTTCGGTTGTCTCCGAGAATCCTCGTCGCAATGTGCCCATTGCAACCCTGCTGGGAACCGGGGTGGCTGCTGCAGCCTATATTCTGTGTACATCCATGGTAATGATGCTGGTCCCCAATGAGATGTTGCAGGAAACTTCTGCACCACTCTCTCTGGCAGCCAAAACGCTGTTTGGGGATCTGGCCGGAAGTCTGGTGAGTGGGTGTGCTTTTATTGCCTGCATTGGCAGCCTGAATGGCTGGATTATGATGCAGGGGTTAGTGGCTCGAATGGCAGCGGGAGATCATCTCTTTCCTCGTATCTTTGCCAGAGTCAACAGACACCAGGCACCCGTTTTCGGATTGTTTATAGCGGCTATTTTGATGAGTGGCATGTTATTCCTGACACTTTCCCCAACACTGAACAGTCAGTTTCAGACCATGGCGCTGCTCTGTGTTTTCGGCACCCTGCTGACCTATGTTTACTCTGTTGCTTCAGCTCTGGTCATTTTGCGTAGAAGCTCGTTTGAGACCGAGTACCGGCGAGGCTTGTATCTGCTGGCTTTTATGGCGCTGATTTACTGCTTCTGGGCTGCATTGGGTGCGGGCAAGGAAGTACTCTATTACGGTGCGGTGGCTATGCTGTTCAGTGCTGTGCTGTACGGCTGGACTCAGCAACAGGAATTGGCGGTACAGGAAGGCATAGAGCCACCCCCTGATAATAATCCCGATTCGGCCAGCAAAGATGATATGTCGGGTTCACGGATGATGGGAGATGCAGGAGGCTATCAATGACAGTCTCTCAGGCAAAACTGTCGCTACCACAGTTAACACTGGTGGTGATAGGTAATGTACTCGGGCCGGGACTGTTCCTGCTGCCGGCCAACCTGGCTGCGCTGGGTAGTATCAGCCTGATCGGCTGGCTGTTTACGGCTTTGTTTGCATTGGTCATGGCCTTGCTGTTTGCCCGGCTGGGTATGATTCGTCCTGACCGCTGTAGTCTCTATGCCCTTTCCTGTGACGGCATTGGCCGGCTGGCCGGGTTTCAGGTGGTTTATGGCTACTGGTTCGGTATCTGGGCCAGTAATGTGGCTGGAGCCGTTGCTACTGTTGGTTACTTGTCCTGGTTTTTTCCCTCTCTGTCGAACCCTGTCACGGGCTGTATTACTGCTGTTGGTATTATCTGGCTGCTGACAATGGTTAATATGACCAATCTGCGGTTTATTGGCCTGTTCCAGTCAATGACGACAGGGCTGACGCTCATTCCTGTCAGTTGCCTGGCTTTGTTTGGCTGGTGGAAGTTCGATCCCGAACTGCTCCAGCAAGCATACAATGTGACAGAGGACAGCGACCTGAGGGCAATTATCAGTGCTGCCTCCCTTACTTTGTGGACTTTTTTGGGGATGGAAGCGGCCTGTAATGCTGCTTCTGCTGCGAAGAACCCCAAACGGGATGTACCACTGGCGACGTTGATCGGTACTGTTATCACTGCCGTCATTTATCTGGCTTGCACAACAGTGGTTATGGGACTTGTGCCCAATGATGTGCTGCAGTCATCCTCTGCACCAATGGCATTGGCCGTTGAAGCTTTGCTGGGTACTACCGCCGGAACCATTGTTTCGCTTATCGCTGTAATAGCCTGTCTTGGCAGTCTGAACAGCTGGATACTGACTCAGGGACTTATTGCCAGAACGGCAGCACGGGATGGTTTGTTTCCGGCTTTCTTTGCCCGTCTGAATAAAAATAATGTTCCTGCCCAAGGGCATATGTTGACGGCATTGCTCGTCAGTCTTTTCCTTATTGTTACCGTTGAACCGCAATTGAATGAACAGTTTGAAAAGGCAGCGCTGGTCTGTGTTTTCGTCAGCCTTATCTCCTATGTCTATGCCCTGTCAGGTAGTTTTGTTGTGTTGCGCCAACTTCATATGTCGGAAGAGCGCTATCGGATCATGGCCCTGATTATCAGTATTTCAATTTTTTACTGTTTTATGGCGGCTATTGGTACAGGTGCCGATGTGCTGTGTTATGGCGTAATTGCTGTGCTGTTCAGTGTGGTTCTTTTTGCATGTTCCGGTGCCGGCAATGGCGGGGGTAACTGGATGCTGTCTGACAAGTAAAAGGACCTGTCTGACAAGAAAAAGTACAACAGTCCAGAGCATTTTATACTGCCTGTTATCCGCAGCTTTTGGCACCAATACCTTGCCATCCTTGTGATACCATTGAAAACTCGAAATAGTTTTATCGCTTCGATCTATAGTTCATCGATCTACAGCTCATCGATCAATAGCTCAGAAGTCATACCCCTATTTCGATTTACTCTCTATCGGGCTCAATCTTTTTATAAAACAAGAACCACTGGTTAGAGAGCTTTCTTTATCAGACAGGACCCGTTTATCTATGATTTTCCTGGCCTATTTATTACTGGGTGCTGTTGCCGGCACGATGGCAGGTTTGTTTGGCATAGGGGGAGGTCTGGTTGTTGTTCCTGCCCTGGTTTACAGCTTTACCCTGCAAGGTATTTCTGAATCGGTGCTGACGCATCTTGCGGTTGGGACCTCTCTGGGAACTATTGTTTTAACCTCTATCAGTTCTATTCGTGGTCATCACAAGCGTGGTGCAGTGATGTGGCAGGTCTTTATCTGGCTGACTGCAGGTATTGCTGTGGGAGCCGCACTGGGTGCTATGACTGCGAGCCTTTTAAGCGGGCCGTCATTGCAGAAGCTGATAGGTGGTTTTGCGTTTCTGATGGCCGTGAAGATGTGGTTTGGTGTTGATCCTGCTGCAGGAGAGGCAGCGCTGGCTCCGAGGAAGCCAATACTGGTCAGTGCCGGAGCAGTGATTGGCTGGGCTTCCGGTATTTTTGGAATTGGTGGTGGCACGCTGACAGTACCATTCCTGAATAAGTGTCGTTATACCATGCAACAGGCCGTTGGTACCTCAGCTGCCTGTGGACTGCCCATTGCACTCAGTGCGGTATTGACCAATATCGTTGTGGGTTGGGGGCATGCAGATCTGCCACCCTGGACTACGGGCTTTTTGTTTTGGCCCGGCCTGCTGGGTATTGCCATTACCAGCACCATTTTTGCCCGATTTGGTGTGAAACTGGCGCATCAGATGTCACCGGAAAAGCTGAGACGTGCCTTTGCGGTATTTCTGCTGGTAGTCAGCATCGATTTTCTCTTAATCTGATAGCATCTCTTTTTTTATATTTGGTGGAATAGACGCAGTGATTGCTTACCCTGCAATTGATCCTGTTGCCATCCAGCTCGGACCGCTCAAGGTTCACTGGTACGGCATTATGTATCTGATTGGTTTTTCAGCGGCCTGGTTTCTGGGTGTGTACCGGGCCAAGCGCTCCGGTAGTTTATGGACTCAGGATCAAGTCGGTGATTTGATTTTTTATGGCGCTGTCGGGGCTGTTATTGGTGGTCGGCTGGGTTATGTCTTCTTTTATAATTTCGACTATTTCCTGCAGGACCCGCTCTGGTTGTTCAGGGTCTGGGAAGGTGGCATGGCTTTCCATGGTGGTCTGCTGGGTGTGCTGGCGGCCATGTACTGGTACGGTCGCTCACTGGGCAAGAACTTCTTTCAGGTCACCGACTTTATTGCACCGCTGGTACCGATAGGCCTGGGCTGTGGCCGACTGGGTAACTTTATTGGTGGTGAACTCTGGGGGCGTGCCAGTGATGTGCCCTGGGCGATGATTTTCCCGAAAGACCCGATGCAGTTGGCACGGCATCCTTCCCAGCTGTATCAGCTGGCTATTGAAGGCATTCTGTTATTCCTTGTGCTGTGGTTCTTCTCTTCAAGACCGAAGCCGCGCATGGCTGTTTCCGGACTGTTTCTGGCAATTTATGGCGCCGGTCGGTTTGCTGTCGAATTCGTACGTGAGCCGGATGCCCAGCTTGGCTTTATTGCGTTTGACTGGCTGACCATGGGACAGCTGCTATCGACCCCAATGATCCTCTTGGGTTTGGCAATGATGGTTGTCGGCTATAAACGTTTTCCATTACAGGGCGGGATCAACCCGGACGATCAGGCATGGTTAACTGCTCATGGCCCAAAAGGGCAGGGTAGCCACAAGAGGGGGAAACAATCGTGAAGCAATATCTTGATCTGATGCGTCATGTTAAAGAGCATGGCGTCTATAAATCAGACCGCACCGGCACCGGAACATACAGTATTTTTGGTTACCAGATGCGGTTTGATCTGCAGCAGGGTTTCCCGCTGGTCACAACCAAGAAGTGTCATTTGCGTTCCATTATTCATGAGCTGCTGTGGTTTCTGAAAGGTGAGACTAATATTGCCTACCTCAAGGAAAACGGTGTTTCGATCTGGGATGAGTGGGCGACAGATGACGGAGATCTGGGGCCGGTTTATGGCAAGCAATGGCGCAGCTGGGAAGGTGCCAATGGTGAGACTGTGGATCAGATTGCCGATCTGGTTGCAGAAATCAAAAAGAATCCGGACTCTCGTCGCCTGGTGATCAGTGCCTGGAACCCGGCGGTTTTGCCGGATGTTTCAGTCTCGCCTAAAGAAAATGCAGCACAAGGTAAGCAGGCATTACCGCCCTGCCACTGTTTGTTCCAGTTTTATGTGCTGAATGGAAAGCTGTCCTGCCAGCTCTACCAGCGCAGTGCAGATATTTTCCTGGGGGTGCCATTCAATATTGCATCCTATGCCCTGCTGACAGTGATGATCGCTCAGGTTTGTGATCTTGAGCCCGGCGAGTTTGTTCATACATTTGGCGATGCTCACCTGTACTCCAATCATATGGATCAGGTTAATGAACAGTTGTCGCGGGAGCCGTTGCCGTCACCAGTGATGCAACTGAACCCGGAAGTAAAGGATCTGTTTGATTTCAGGTTTGATGACTTCACTTTGCAGAACTACCAGTTCCATCCTCATATAAAAGCGCCTGTGGCTGTATAACTGATGGGTAAAACAGCGGTTGTAATCGGCGCTACCGGTGTTGTTGGCAGATCACTTGTTGATCTGCTGGCTCAATCGGATGCTATTCGTTGTGTAGTAACACTGACCCGCCGACCTGCACTTCACGAGTCATCCAAAGTCAAAAATCATGTGATTGATTTTAAGTATTTGGACGATCACGCGAAATTGTTTGCCGGCGATATGATGTTTTCCTGCCTGGGCACCACGCTCAAGCAGGCGGGCTCGATTGCAAATCAGCGAAAAGTTGATTTTGACTATCAGCATCAGGCTGCACAGTTGGCCGCACAGCAAGGGACAGAGCATTACCTGCTGGTATCCTCCAGTGGTGCCAACTCTCAGAGCAAGGCGGCCTATTTCAGGATGAAGGGTGAACTTGAACAGCAAGTAAAACACCTGCCGTTTAATCGTATCAGTATCTTTCAACCTTCCCTGCTGGTAGGAGAAAGACCTGACTTTCGTCTGGGGGAAAATATTGGTCGGGTGATTATGCCGGTATTGTGTCGATTGCCAGGTTTAAAGAAGTACCGCCCGGTTACGGGGAAGCAGGTCGCTGCTGCAATGGTTAAAACAGCTTTGCAGCCGGGGTTACCGGTTGAGATATTTGCACTGGATAAGATTCTGACAATCTGATTTTGTTGCTTGCACGACATAAAAAAGCCCCGGCTGTTATCAGTCGGGGCTTTTCGTATTAGATGCCTGAGTTACAGCGTCAGTACCTTGAGAATATCCAGTGCGCTGATGATGCCTTTCAGCTCACGCTTTTCGGTAACCATCACCCGGTGAATTCGTCCCTTGGCCATGGCTTCGGCTACCTGAAATAGCGGTGTGTCTGGAGCCACTTCAAAAATCATCGGGGTCATAATGTCCCGTACCATAACGGTATCATCAACACTTTCATGAAAGGAGCGCTGGTCTTCGGGAGACATGGATGCATTCAGCATGGAGTTATAAAAGTCATCATCCCGTCTTGAATGATCAACCATATCGCTGCCGGCATGACGCACGATATCGGAAAAGCTGACAACCCCCGTTAACTGTCCGCTGTCATTAATGACCGGTGCGCCGGAAATACTCTTGTCTGTCAGAAACCGTGCAAGCTGATCAACCGGCCAGTCTTCAGGCACAGTCATCACGTTCTGACACATAATCTGGTCTGCAGTTACTGTTTGAAGAATATTCTCACTGCTCATATCCCTGACCTCTTTCATAAGGGTTCTCAGGCATCAAATGCTCAACGTCCCTGTCCGGGCATCAGGGGGGCAATCTCGATACCCTGTGCAGGGTTTGGTAATCAGTATGCTGATTCCTGATGATCCCATCTTGACCTGTATCAATTGAGTGGCTTGATTCTGAATTGCAATAGAAGACAGCGTAAAAATTCATCAACAGTGATGAATAATGAAATGATCTGCTTGAAATAAGACAACGGATTAGTCAGGCTCGTATGAATATCTGCAATAAAAACTGTAAATAATCCATGGCTCAGGGATTTGATTTTCATGGACAGCAACACAATAAAGGCGGATAAAATGGCGTTGCCAATTGTTACCCGTGTCGATAGTTGTAAAAGGATATTCAAGTATAAACTGATGGTTGCAGTACTGGTTTTTGCCGGTGTTTATGCGCCTCAACCATTGGCAATGGATGGTTTTCGTAGTGCAGGTGACTTTTACCTGATATGCAGTCGTCAAATCAAAAACAACAATAACAAGTTCACCAAAAGCATGACCGGCCCCTGGCGGCAGTGTTACACCTATACTGCAGCAGTGTTGTCTACACTCGACTTTACTGACGGTAAAAGCCTGTTACCGCTCTACTGTATTCCTTCCTTTGTGAAAGTCGAAAAGGGAATCTATCTCACAGTGAACTATCTTCGGGAACACCCTGAATCACGCAAAAAAGTGCCGGCACTCGCTATTCTGGAGGCACTGGATCAGCATTACCCCTGTGAAGAAGTAGCAGACACTCAGGCTGGGGATTATTCAGCCGAATATACCGACGGATAAGGATGTAAACTGCTGCGGAGAACCCTGCTTGACGACAGGGTGGGGGCTACGTAGCCTGCGCCGTTTTCTTTTGCCCTTTCGCCGGGAGTCCTTATGACCGATAGTTCACAGCCGTACTGGTACAGCAAGCGCCTGGATGAAATGACAGATGAAGAGTGGGAATCACTCTGTGACGGTTGTGGTCGCTGCTGCCTGAACAAGGTTATCAATGACGAAACCGATGAAATGTTCGAAACCATGATAGCCTGCAAGTTGCTGGACACACACACCTGTCGTTGCAGTGACTATGCCAACCGTCATGCAACGGTACCGGACTGTATTCGTCTGACAATCAGGGAACTGCCTGATCTGTTCTGGCTGCCGGAGACCTGTGCTTATCGATTGCTGCACCAGGGATATGAGCTGCCGGAGTGGCATCCGCTGATCAGTGGTACTCAGGACACTGTGTATAAGTCCGGTTATTCGGTACAGGACAAGGTATTCTCGGAAAAAGATGTGCCAGACCCTGCTGACTGGCACGAGTATGTTATTCGAGTGATAGAAGAGCCTGAAGACTAAGCTCTTTCTCTAACTGGCTGCCTGCTGTAACCCTTCAGCAAATGGAGGGTGCAGAATCCCTTTCTCGGTAATAATTCCGGTCACAAGTTCGGCTGGTGTGACATCAAAAGCCGGGTTCAGCACCGAAATATTTTCCGGAGCTGTTCGGCGCGCTCCGAACTCACAAACCTCTTCAGCGTGCCGCTGCTCGATTTCGATATCTGCTCCGGTTTTGGTTGAGAGATCAATCGTGGAAGAGGGGCTGGCCACATAAAACGGAATATTGTAGTGCTTCGCCAGAATGGCAACACCGAGGGTGCCAATCTTGTTGGCCACATCGCCATTGGCGGCAACCCGGTCTGTACCGACAATCACCAGATCAATCAGCCCCTGCTGCATGGCATAGGCGGCCATATTATCGGTTTGCAGAGTGACATCAATACCGGCCTGTGACAGCTCCCAGGCGGTCAACCGTGCACCTTGCAGCAGCGGCCGGGTTTCGTCAGCATAAACCTTGAAGCTGATATTCTGCTCATGTGCCAGATAGAGTGGTGACAGTGCAGTCCCGCGCTCGGATACTGCCAGACCGCCGGCATTACAGTGGGTCAGAACACCCATGCCTTCTTTGATTAATGGTAATCCATGCTCGCCGATACCCCGACACAGTTGGCGGTCTTCTTCATGGATCAGTTCAGCTTCGTGGCGAATAATACTGAGCAAGGCTTCAGCGGTATCTGCATCAGACTGGCCTGCTTTATTTACTACGCGCTCCAGTGCCCAGGACAGATTGACGGCCGTTGGCCGGGCACTGTTCAGATAATCAGCTTGCTTGCGCAGTTCTGCCAGAAACTCTGCTGTAGACAGCTCTACATTATCCTGCATCCCGATCACCAGTCCGTAGGCACCGGCAATTCCAATCGCGGGTGCCCCCCTGACTTTCAGTTGCTTGATACTGTCCCAGACCTGTTCAATGTTCTGCTGCTCCTCATAGCGAAGCTCCAGTGGCAACAGCGTCTGGTCCAGTAGGGAGAGGGTGCGGTTATCCTGCCAGATAATGCTCAGAGGCAATGAAGACTGTGACATGGAAGTGCGGATCCCCTTGGCTTTAAAGGTAATGAGTCGGGTGTCGGTCTGCATTCTAGCGAAAACGTATCAGGTGCGGTGAGGTTTTTTATCAAGAGCTCATCAGGGTTTCAGGCTGGAATCGGGATAATGAAATAAAAAACAAAATGGAAATGAAAATTTTATTAGAGACAAATGAGTAGATATTCGAATCACTGTTAGTAATTGCGGTCAAAAAGCAGACTGCTGGTGGAATAATTCGCCTGTTGGAAATACTGCCCTGATATCAATCTGAGCCAGCGGCAGTTTATGGAAAAGGAAGAGGTCGGAATCAAATTATATAAACCTGCAGAACAGTGAGGACATACCATGAAGTCAGATAGTGCTGTTATGGCTAACTCGAACAACAATACCCTGTCCCGAACCGTCTGGTCTTCCGGCATTAATACCAGCCGTAATCTTGACGAAATACGCAGTGATATTGCGAAAACCTTCTGTGACCTTGGCTTCAACTCTGTCAGCTATCAGGGTGCACCTTACCGGCTGGCAGAAGATCTTTCCTCTGCTCCCGAGGCCCGGCTGTTCTCATTGAGGCATCTGGCCCGAGCCCGGTCGGTACTGCATACCTGTGAGATGGATCCGGAGCTGACCGAAGTGTATCTGGAAAAGTTTGCCACGCTGGATCCGAACTTTA
Organism: Spongorhabdus nitratireducens; assembly: GCA_947387575.1. Classification (GTDB taxonomy): domain Bacteria; phylum Pseudomonadota; class Gammaproteobacteria; order Pseudomonadales; family Endozoicomonadaceae; genus CANDOC01. The sequence continues at coordinate 138,860 of CANDOC010000003.1, read as the reverse complement.
TTCCGACTATCCGGTTTGACTGGCCACGTGTTCAACTGACGCGCAGGCAGGGCAATAGCCCGCTGGCCCGGCTCAGTGCCTATATGAAAACCCTTGGGGTCAAATCAAGAATTACCTGGCCGATGCGAGCGTTTACCGGTGAATACTGGTGCGGCCTGTTTTCATTAACCAGTGATATGGAAACCTGTGACCTGAACAACTACGTGAAATCGATTGGTCATCAGCTGCATCACCTGTTGATGCTTTACCATCTCGAATTGCAATCCAGTCATAGTCAGCACTTTAACCCTTACCTGAATAGCGATGTGATCTGCCCCAATGCCATGAAAACACTGGAAGGGGTATCCCGGGGAAAAAGCAGCAAGCAGATGGCCGATATTCTGAGCCTTACCGAGCGGGGCGTTGAGTATCATATCGAGCGCCTGAAGCAGCAGTTAGGCGCTGGTAACAGGCAGAACCTGATTCATATTGCGCACAAGCTCGGTCTGGTTTAAAGCAATCTGACCACGCCTGATTCATCCTGGATACAGTTGACTGAATCTGAAGGATGCGGCAGGGTTGCTGAACTCATCCCCGGTTTTGGTTTGTACGGTGACTTACCTTTCCGATGCTGGAGGTATGAATTTCGGCGGGCTGACGTGCAAGGGGGACACTGTCAGCCCGATCAAACGAAAAGTTTTAATGATTGGCTACATATGGCAACAACACATAGCAGGGACTTCTGGCTGGAGTGCTGGCAGAACGGCGAAATCGGCTTTCATCAGCCTGCGGTTAATCCTCGTATGACCCGATTCTGGCCTGAACTGGGTATTCCGGAACACAGCAGGGTATTGGTACCTCTGTGCGGTAAAACTGAGGATATGATCTGGCTTCGCTCTCAACAGCTGGAAGTTCTCGGTGTCGAGCTGAGTGAACTGGCTGTCGAATCGTTCTTCAAGGAATGGTCGTTACAGCCGGAAGTCAGCCAGGATGGAGTCATGAAGCTCTATTACAGTGCTGGCACTGAAGACGGTAAAAATGCGGATCTGACCATTGCCTGTGGCGATTTTTTCGAGCTTACGCCAAAGCAGTTGGAAGGGGTGGTTGCGGTGTATGACCGGGCTGCTCTGGTAGCTCTGCCGCCAGCCATCAGACGCCGTTATGCCGAGGCATTGTGCAACTGGCTGCCTGAAAGTGCAGGCATGCTGCTGGTTACGCTTGAGTACGATATGAATGAAATGCAGGGCCCACCTTTCAGTGTCCCTGATTCAGAAGTTGAGCAGCTGTATGGTGAGCACTTTGAAATTACCCTGCAGTACGAAGATGAAAAAGTGCTTGATCGTACGCCGCACTTCAGGGAAGAAGGATTAACCTGGCTAACCGAGCGCACTTATACGCTGGTTCGTCGAACTTGACGTTAGCTGTTCCGACGTGACAAAAAACAAACCCGATAACTTAAGTTATCGGGTTTGTTTTAAGAGCATCAGGTTGCCGTTGCAGATAGTGTCGAGCAAAGCGCAGAGCGACATAAGTTACCATCAGGGTGGCAATCGCAAGCTCCGCCATGGCTATACCGGATACAACCTTGTAGGCCTGCAGATAACCATCGGCCTGCAGTAAGTGAGCCAGTTTGATCAGAGCTGTTGCGCCAATCACCATGGGAAATGTGAAAGCAGCATAGCCGGGAGAGAAGGGCAGTTTCAGCAGGCGAATAAAGGCAACATAAACCATGGCAGTCATAAATATAGCCAGTGGTGCCAGGATCATAATCAACAGATAACCCGGCTGGCTCGAGATCGTCAGATAACCTGCTAGAGACAGGCTGGCGGGTGCGGCCATAACAGCAAAGGTCGGTAGCGCTGCTGTGGGAATAGCCTCGGCAAAAACCAACCGATAGAGCATCACTGGAAGCTCCAGAGCATAGGCGCAGAGCCCGAACAGAAACAGTCCCTGAGCCAGAGACTCAAATCCCATTCCCTTACTGGTCACCGCGGCAACAATAATGCCGACGGGCGGTATAAACCAGCTCGGAACCATATGCTGAAGTCTGAAATCCTTGAGCCGGAACCTTACAAAAGCCACCAGTAGTAGAAGATGCCCGGCAACGGCCAGGACCCAAAGGCTTCGGGCCAGTTCCGGCCAAAACTCCATAACAGACTGGGCAATGACCATTGTGGCCATGGTGCAGGTCGGTAATACACTGCCAATAACCGGATGGGACAGTTCCTCTTTGAGCAGTTCTGGCGAGGTTACAAACTTCGAGGCAATGGCTGTCAATAACAGGGCTGCAATCGCTGCTGAAATCCAGGGCATATACTGGCATGCGGGCATAATGCTTCCCCAGACCGCACCCAGGCTGGCAATACCCAGTGCCAGCCCTCCCAGTGGAGTCGGTATTTTTTTTAGGCGTTGAACCAGGCCTTTGGATTGGGCTGTATCGTGCATATTGTGCTTTCAACCGGGTAGTGCAGGTCAGAAGGTCGCTAAAAATATAAGCAAAAGGTTATAAGGATATAACCATAGCTCCAATAAGAAGATTCAACGATTTTTTACACCTCCAAATGGCAAAAGCCACCAGGCTTCCTCTCTTTATCAAGGCCTGCCTGCCGATAACAGTCTGCAGAATTCTCTATCTGTGGTCTGAATATGAATCAACCGAAGACCCGGTTATTACCGACTCTGCCAGCGCTGGCAGCAGGGTTGCTATTGTTTTTTTCCTCTGTTGGCTACGCACAGCGCCCTCCTACCATTGAGGCGTTGACGCAGATGCTTAGCCAGCAGGAAAAAGAAGCTGACCCGGCAGCAAAACAGAACACCGATCAGTACCGAAAGGCTCTGGCTTTCCTGCAGGAGGCCGAGGACGAGCAGGACTGGCTGACGAAGCTGCAGCAGGAGCAGCAGGACTGGCCGCAGCAGGTCGAAAAACTGCGACGTGAGCTGCAGCAGCTCAGTATTGCTGAAGATAAGGTATTACAGAACAAGCATCGCAGCCGTGACTTGCAGCAATTGGAAAAGCTGCAGGGCGAGTTCCAGCAATCCCAGCAGGAGTGGCAGGGACGGCTGGACAGTGTCAGTGATCGTATATTGATAGAACGTGGGCGTCCGGAAACTATTAGAGCCGATGTTGCTGCAGGCCATGAACGGGAAAAGAAACTTGCAGCACAGCTTGCACAACTTGGCCCGGAAACTACCAGTGACGTCGCTAAAGAGCAGCAGCGCAATGTCATTCTTGCAGAGATAAGCCTGCTGCAGGCGCGTACCAATCGCCTCAATCTGGAGTTACAGGGGCATGGTCTTTTGCTGGAAAAGCTGACACTTGAACAACAGCTGTCAGAAAAACAGCTGGCTCGTTATGACGCTGAACTGGCCGTTATCCAGGAATTGCTGGGAGAGAAACGCCGGGCCGACAGGGAAGCTATTGCAGCATCTGCTACAGATACTACGGATGTTTTGCAACAAAGCCGCCTGTTGCAGGAAGAAGCAGAAATTAATGTGGAGCTGAGCAAGCAGTTGCTGAATCTTACTGACCAACTGGCAGAGCTCACCCGGCGTAACCGTGATGTCAAACAGCAGATGCACCGGCTTCAGGCCGTTGATCACGAAGTAGAACACCAGCTGATGACGCTGGGAAACAGCCAGCTGGTTGCGCGCCTGTTACGCGAACAAAAACAGGCCATTCCTGAGCTGGTTGTTGATGCATCCCTGAATAAACAAGTAGCAGATCTGAAGTTGCAACAATATTTGTTCAGCCAGCAGCGACATGAGCTTGAACGAACAGAATACTGGACAAAGCAGCGCTTGCTGAACTCGGATGAGAAGCTGGGGCGTAAAGGCAAAGCCGCACTGGAAAAACTTATCCAGAACCGAATGACACTGCTGGATAAGTTAAACAGTGAGCTGGATAACCTGGTAACAGTGGCAGTTAGTCTGGTTGCCAATCAGAAGTCACTGGCAGAACGTAGTACCCGTTTATCCGGAAAGCTTCATGAACGACTGTTTCTTGTTGCCAGTAACCCCCGTATTGATTTGCAGTGGCTATGGCGGTTGCCACAAAGATTACTGCAACAGTTTGATGCCATGCCCTGGAGCAGCTGGCTGGTAACAGTTGTACAACGTCTGCAACAACAGCTGTGGCTGCTGTTATTGCTGTTGGGTGCGACCGGATTGCTTGTTTCACGTCGACCACGACTGCAGGCGATGCAGTCTGAGTTAAATGAGCGGGCCGGAAAAGTCGGGCGGGATAGTTTACTGACAACATTCAAAGCCCTGGTTGCTGATTTGCTACTGGTATTACCCATGCCGCTGGTTCTGACTGGAACGGGCTTGATGCTCAATCTGTCACAAGGGCAGTCAGGTGCACGAGCTCTGGGCCAGACACTATTAATAACCGCTCTGGTATGGCTTGTGTTTGCATTAGCGATACGGTTGATGCGTCCCGCTGGTGTGGGTATCAATCACTTTCGCTGGTCTTCGGACCGGTGTCGTCAAAGCAGAGTTCATCTGCGCAAGTTGATGACAGTAATGCTGGTCGGCAGCTTATTGTTGGGGTTCAGCTCCAAATACCATATTAATCTGGGGCAGGATGCCCTTGGTGAACTGGTACTGCTGATAACATCGGTACTTGAATGCCTGCTGATCTATAAACTGCTGAACGTCGGTGGCCACCTGCTATCGTCCCGTATGGCACACTGGATATTGGGTGGCAGCCTGTTGCTGCTGCCGGTAATCCAGATAGCGCTGACCCTGCAGGGGTATTATTTCACTGCCCTGCAGTTACAGTCACAGCTGGTGACCAGTCTTATCGCCGCTTCTGTTCTGGTGCTGTTACATGGCCTGGTCAGCCGGGGGCTGAGACTGGCTACCCGACGATTGATGCAATCCCGGGCCCAGAACAGACAAAAAGAAGGCGAGAGTATCGAAGCAGATACAGGCTCTCTGGCTGATGTTGTGACCGTGAATCATCAGGCCAGGAGTCTTGCCAATGGCCTGTTGCTGGTGGCTCTGGTACTGGCTCTCTATCTGGTATGGCATGACCAGCTGCCATTGTTGCAGTACCTGCAAAGTGTTTCTGTGGTTGAGGTCTCCAGTGAAGGAAGCCCGGTTTCGATTGTATTGCTGAATGTACTGCTGGCGATTGTTATTTTGGTTTCCTCATTGAGCCTGTCGCGCAATTTACCGGGATTACTGGAAATGCTGCTCTTATCGCGACTGGAACTGCAACCGGGTGCGGCCTATGCCATTGGTAAAGTCACCAGTTACAGCACGGTGGGGCTGGGTATCGTCTTTGCTTTATCGGTGTTGGGGGTTAGCTGGGACAAGCTGCAATGGCTGGTGGCTGCGATTGGTGTCGGTATTGGTATCGGTCTGCAGGAAATTTTTGCCAACTTCATATCTGGTCTGATTATTCTGTTTGAGCGCCCCTTACGAATAGGCGACACAATCACTATTGGAGAGCTGACCGGTGAAGTGACTCGGATCCGGATTCGTGCGACGACAATTAAAGACTGGGATAAAAAAGAGATAATTGTCCCTAATAAAACACTGGTAACTGATCAGCTTGTTAACTGGTCTTTAAGCAACAGTGTTGTCAGGATGTTGTTGTGGTACGGGGTTGAACACGGCAGTGATGCAGAGTTGGTCAGACGTCTATTGTTTCAGGCAGCCAGAGAGTCTGATTACGTACTGAAAGAGCCCCCTCCGGAGGTTTATTTTATTCAATACAGTGAGAGTGCCCAGGTATGGGAGTTGCGGATCTTTGTGAACCATGTAGATGACCGTTTTCCGGGAATTAATGCAGCCAATAACCGAGTGCATCAGCTGTTTGAAGAACATGGTATTAAGGTGGCTCATACCCAGCAGGATGTTCATCTCCATCATGTGTTATCAGCCAGAGATGCCGTTCCCCGGCCGGGTAATACACCGGAAATCTAGATGGCCGGATCATAAAAAAGCCCGCTTTAATAAGCGGGCTTTTTTGTAGAGAACAGGTCAGGCAATTTGCTCAGCTTTTTCTGAAGTGCTGGTATCAGAGTTATAGGTTTGCAGGTCGAGTTCATTTTCGCTGCGACCCACAACAGTAGTTACCATCAGGTCACCACTGACGTTCACCACCGTACGTGCCATATCCAGTATCCGGTCGATACCTGCGATCAGTGCAACACCTTCCATTGGCAGGCCGACAGTCGTCAGTACCAGACTCAGCATAATCAGACCTGCACCTGGAACACCTGCAGTACCGACAGAAGCCAGAGTCGAAGTGATGATAATAGTGATGTAGTCGGACATTCCCAGGTCAATACCAAAGGCCTGTGCGACAAACAGCGCAGTAACACCCTGATAAAGGGCGGTGCCGTCCATATTAATCGTGGCGCCCAGCGGCAGTACAAAGCTGGAAATACCCTTGGATACGCCCAGGTTTTTCTGGGCATTGTCCAGACTGGCAGGCAGAGTGCCGGCACTGCTGGAAGTAGTGAAAGCAATGCTTTGGGCAGAACGGATACCGCGGAAAAAATTCAGCGGATTCAGGCGGCCAAACAGGGACAGCATCAGTGAGTAAAAACCAAAAATATGCAGGGCGCAGCCAATATAAACGGCAGCAACAACCTTGATCAGCGGCATCAGGACATCAAGACCATAGCTGCCGGCAACCCAGGCCATCAGGCCAAATACACCAATCGGTGCCAGGCTCATAATGATGCCGGTCAGCTTGTACATGGCTTCACTGAGGCTTTCAAAGACAGCAACAGCAGGCTTGCCCTTTTCCCCAATCAGGTTCAGGGACACACCGAGGGCAACAGCAAACACAATAATCTGCAGAATATTACCGGCTGCCAGCGCTTTTACCGGGTTTGAAGGAATCAGTCCGACAATGGTTTGTACCAGCGTCGGGGCTTCTTTAGCTGCCTGATCGGTGCTGGCAATCAGGTTCAGACCTTCACCCGGTGCCATCACATGACCCAGCAACAGGCCGATGGAGATGGCGACGGCGGTTGTGGCCAGATAAATAATCAGTGATTTCAGACCGATGCGGCCCATCCGGCGGGTGTCTTCCATCGAGGTAATGCCGACGATGAGTGAGCAGAACACCAATGGCACAATCAGCATCTTGATGGCATTAACGAACAGGGAGCCCAGCGGCTTGAAGATCAGGGCGCCTTCACCCATCAGTGCGCCAGTGGCAAGGCCGGCAACCATGCCCAGCAGGATTTTGACCCAGAGGTCCAGTTGCTTCCATCTGGCCCGTAAAGACGAGCTTGGTGTTAACGAGTTGGCTGTCATATCAAAACTCCGGAAATTACAGCAAAAATTATTCTGAAGGGGGGCGTACGAAGCAGAAAGTGCTGTAACGGGCAGCTGCGGTTTTTTGGAATCAGCCCGCTGTACGAAAACCGGTACAGTTCGGTTTTGCGTTGCTTTTATCGTGATCCACCTGTCGTATTGTGTGGATAAACAGGTGTGCAGAAAGACCGGTTAAAAAATAATGCCCTTCCGGATTCAATGCTGTAACCGTGGAGCTCACCTTGACTTTGGCGGGATTTACAGCCTGCGCTAGGGGCTTCTACGGTTTATGGTGTAGTTCGTGTTAAGGGAGATATTGAAATGTAGATATTTGTCTCTTCAGTTACCTGTGATTTGCTTTTTCTCAACTAATCTTTCCTCTGTCATTACGTGAATAGTTTTTCTTTGCTGCCTTCAAAGTCCCTCCGGAATCAGGAGCTGTGCCATGCCTGTCAAAATATCCAGACGCAAGATTCAGGATAAGTTATTCGGGAATACCCAGAATACCGCAATTGGAGTCCAGCAAGCGGAGATGGCGGATGCCCGGCTCGGTGCCATGTATTTTCTGGGCAAGACCCGTATGGAAAAGGTGCCGTCATTTTCACTGGATCTGATTGGCGCTTTTGTCAGTGGCACTACGGCCATCAGTGATTTGAAGAATGGCTGTCAGTGGCTGCTGGAAAAAACCAATGCCGGCAGGAAGGTGGTAGGTGCTATCAGTGCTGTAGGTGAAAAACTGGGAGAAGGCATTGCGGCGATCAAGGAAAAGCTCAAACAAATAATGGCCAGTTTTTTTCAGGGACTGATCAACAAGGTTAAAAAAGTCTACGGGGAGGCGCTTTACGGTATTGAGTGGATTTCCGAATTTGGCGTATGGGCTGTGTCGTCATTTGCCGGCAGTCTGGCAGACTGTATTCCCGGCTGGGGATATGTCCAGAGCCTGGCTGATATGTATGATGGCGCGAGAACTGCAGTACTGAAAGCCAAGGATTTTGTTGAGCAGATGTGGAGTGGCTATGGCGTGCATTTGCTGGGAGGGCAGCCTTCCATTATTGCCAATGCACTGGCCCGGCATTCAATCACAGGTATTGCCGGGGGCGTCAAGGATCTGGCACTTGGTGTAACCAGTCTGGGGCTTGAGGCTGCAGGTGATGCAGCAGGTGGAGCAGGAACTATTGTCAGTGCCGTAACTGGAGTATTGCAGCGTATAGCCAACCTGGTTGATTACATTATTCAACGTTACAAGGTAAACAGCATCTTCAAATATGCGACCAAACAGTGGGACAATCATATGTCCGCTACCAGTATTGTCCACAGGCACAAGGAATTCTCCGAGTGGTTCCAGAAGTCGGTTGTTTGTACCCCGATTATTGCGGCACTGACACTGGGTTCCGGTTTTGTTGCTCATCCCTATAAGTTTTTACAGCTGTTAAATCCTGATGACAAAATTGTCAGTCAGGCAGAGTTTGATAAGGGGGTAAAACATATTGAGACCCTGAAAAAAATATCCGGTAACTACATATCGGATTACACCGATAACTACAGTGTTCAGTTTTCCAGTGTTGATGGTGTTGTTGCAGCCAGACTAAGCCAAATCCAGGATGGTAAGGGTGTGCTGCATAATGAAGAAATGAATGTCACCATGACCCCGGAACAAATGAAAAAACTCTATGCTGCTCATACTTTGGCAACTCAGCCCGGAGCAGATGCCGCAGCTATTGCTGCAGCACAGACTGCGGCGGCTGCCAGGAAAAAGCCCTGATGATGTATGGCTTGATATGGACAGCCTGATTCCCTGATTATACGCAGCTGAACAGTTATAAATAGAAAGGTATATCAACACTGTGAAGTTGTATGGAAAAGTACAGGGCACTGGTCAGCCACTCGTTATGCTGCATGGTTTGTTTGGAACCCATGAAAACCTTGGGGGACTGAGCCGCCAGCTGGCTGAAAACTATCAGGTGCATGCGCTTGACCTGAGAAACCATGGTCGTTCACCTCATGTAGAGGAAATGAACTATCCGGCTATGGCTGCTGATGTCCGGGAATATATAGAAGAACACCGGTTGGGATCTGCGATTGTGGTAGGTCACTCGATGGGCGGTAAAGTAGCAATGCAGCTGACGCTTGAATCTCCGGAACTGGTTACGTCACTGGTGGTATTGGATATTGCGCCGGCTGCTTATGGAGATCGCCATAAGGAAATCTTCAAGGGACTGTATTCTCTGGATCTGGAAGAACTCAGCAGCCGTGCTGCTGCAGATCAACCTCTGACAGAATATGTAACCGAGCTACCAGTGAGACAGTTCCTGTTGAAAAACCTGGTAAGGGGAGAGAACGGTTTCAAGTGGCGGATGAACCTGTTTGCGATTTATCAGGGATATCAGAATATTGTCAGTGCTGTGGCTGAAAAGTGCTGGGATGGCAAGACGCTGTTTATACGGGGAGATCAGTCCGACTACATCACTAAACAACATCGCAATGATATTGTGATGAGATTTCCTGGCGCGAAGGTGGTAACGATAGAAGGAACCGGCCACTGGCTTCATGCTGAAAAACCAGCGGCGGTTTTAAAGGTAATCAATCGTTTTCTGGGTGGTTGATGGGGCCTTATATTTAATATAAATAGAGAGCTAATCGATCATCCCTGAACAGCGCCGGGAGGGGGACGCTGTCCTGCAGCGGCAACTCCCAGTGCTGTTTTAGGTAGCCGCATCAGGCCTATTCCCCGGAGATCATTGGTGTCATAACCGCCTGCATCCAGCATATCCAGGCAGTAGCTGTAACAGTTGTGCTTTGTGCCACTCCATGTCCACTTCTCCTGAGCGGTTTTATTTATATGGTCATGGAGTTGTGATGTGGTTTCGGTGTCATTGCCCTTTTTCAGCTCAGGGCGATACTGTAACAAAATCTCGCCGGCTTCTTCCTTGAGGTAACGGGCACACTCGACTTCGTTCATGTGCTCCGGGTATCCGCGCAGGTTATTTATCTGGCTGTAGTGGTGTTCTTTGGTAACCGGATCTTCAAAGCCGATCAGGGCATGTCCGAAGGGGTTGGCTTCGGAGCCTTTAACAATAATCAGTGTAGGGTTGTGATATTTGCTGAGAAGCTCTGATGGAAGCCCTGTTTTGGGATAGACCTCTCCATAGTAATGAGTGTGTACCAAAGCGCCCATAGCTTTGGCTTTTTCTATTGCCTTGTTTCTAAGCAATAAATCGGCGGCCTGATCCCGTTTTCGTTTCGGTTGCGTTGGGGCACTGTCTTCTTCTCTTGTACTGGTTTTTTCCTGTTCCAGAGCTTTGAAGTATTTCTCATCAGGTGCGATGTCAGCGTTACTGAGAGGAGCACTGCTATCAAGAGAATCCAGTTTACGAACATTGGTGCTTACTTTAAGTGGATCAAGTGTTGCCATAGACGCTGTATGCACCACATGGTCAACACTGGGGCTGTGTCCGCGAATTCGGTGATAAAGAGACTTGATGCCGTTCAGTATGGATCGGATAAATTTGGGGAGCCTGATTCGGCGCTTGTGTACAGGCGTGTCCGGAAGCTCTGAGCGGCTGTGCTCGGGAACCTGTTTGGTGGCGCCACTGGAAGAGGTGACAAGTGAGCTGTTGAAGGATCCTGAGGCTTGAGTCGTTTCACCCGAGTGCGTATTTACAGGTGGGACGTTAACACTGGACGGTGCTGAGTGTGATCTTTCAATTGGCACTTGCTCTCTCCCTGAGCGTTGCTGATTGTTACTTTCGGGTTATTCAGCGTTGTTTGCGGTCAGATTCGAAGTATTCATCTATTCCTTGCTGAATCGTTTGATTCTGCCAGTTTTTACCTTTTTCATCCGAGCTCCGCTGCTTTCTGCCAATTAACTCCTCATCCTCGATGAACATCATGTCTGATTTTTTATGCATATGGCTGTACTTCCTTGCTCTCGCCATAACTTCCTGCCTTTGTTACTGCTTCATTTAATAAATCTAGCAGCTGGGGCAGGCTGTCAGCCGGGAGAGTAGGACGAAAACGGGACTAAAATTGCCATTTCTGGAACAAAATTGCATAAAAATGACTGATTGCATCTAAATGCTGCGAAAGTGGTGCTATTTTCGCTTTTCAGGCTTCTGCAGTATTGAAATCGGATATTTCCAGCATTTCGCCACCTTTACGGCAAAGATCGAGGCAGTCTGATAAAAAGCGGTTTAGCTGGAATTTTTCATCTGGCTGGTGCATTTGGGGATTGGGATAGCCATACCGGGGGCTTAACTGACGCTTACCATCGATATTAGCCACTTCGGCCATGCGAACATCATGATAGATTCGAACCTGCAATTTTGGGGGGGTAATCCAGCCTCCCCAGCAGGAGTCAAAGCTGATATCTACCAGTGTTGTATAGGGACAGCGCTCTCTGACCGTAAATCTGACCTGAAAGGTATGCTGGCTGAGGATAATATTGAGGGCAAAGTGCTCTCCTGCTTCCAGTGGCAGGAGGTGGGTCAGTTTGTCGTAGTTAGCCTCGCACACGTCGTGATGACGGGGTAAATCAATAATATAACGGGCTGCAGGGTTTGTGTTCATAATATATCAAGCATAGCTGCCGGCCGGATATCTGGCACGGGATTCCAGATGACCATTCTCTGACAGTATGTTTATACCTCCTGGTAAACTGGTTGCCCGTTCAGGAATGTCTGCTTTATTGTGAAGTCGTCATCAAACAGGACAAGATCTGCTCTCATACCGGCTTTAATTGCACCAAACTCACTGCTTGTACCTAGTGCTGTGGCTGGGTAGAGGCTGCCCATACGAAGCGCTTCGTCCAGCTCGATACCGCCCTGTTCCACACAGTTTCTGACAGCCTGAATCATGGTCAGGGCAGATCCGCACAAGCGGCCTTCGGAATCTGTACAACGCCCGTCTTCGACACGCATTGTACGACCCTGAACAACAAATGTGTCGGTCTGGCTACCTGAAGGAGGCATTCCGTCGGTGACCAGAAAAAGTCGCTGCTTCATCAGTCGACGACATAAATGGAACACAGGCCAGGCGACATGATAGCCATCGGCAATAAAGCCGGCATGAATCCCCGGTGTATCAAGCGTTGCGCCAATAACGCCAGGTTCCCTGTGATGCAAGGGGGCCATCTGGTTAAACAGATGGGTGACACAATGAGCCCCATGGCGAAAAGCGTCGCATGCCTGATCCCAGTTGGAGCCACTGTGACCAATAGAAACATGAATGCCGGCATCAGCTAGCAGCTCTATTGTTCCGGCAGGGCAGCATTCCGGCGCGAGTGTGATCATGGAAATAACATCGCTATGATCACAGAGTGTGGAAATAAGTTCCGGTGTGGGTGTCTGGATATATTTGGGCTCGTGTACACCCTTGTAATCAGGGTTGATAAAAGGGCCTTCCAGATGCAGACCAAACTCCGGATTGTCGGTAAAAAACTTCCACTGTCGAACAGTTTCAATAGCCTGCAACATCTCATCTACTGATGTTGTGATCAGAGTCGGCAAAAAACGGGTGCAGCCGGTGCGAAAACACATTTGCTGCATGGTATCCAGAGTTTTATGACTGACTGATCCGTTCAACATGACACCATCACCACCATTCAGTTGTAGGTCAATCAGCCCTGGTGCCAGATGATGTCCACTGAGATCCAACCAACTTGAAACTTCGCTGTTTGCCAGTCCTTCTTCCAGAGGTAAAACCTGCTGTATATGATGATCCCTGATCAAGACACAATGGTCGTGCAGTGTTTTGTCACCGGTATGGATAACGGCATTTTTGAGGCCAAGCATTAAGGGTAGGTCTCCAGCGGTCTGTCCTGCGATATGGGATTATGACGGGTTTGTTTTCTGAGTGTAATCCGTCATGTGTATGTTGTCGTTTATGGTCAGCGATTCAAAGTAGCGTAACGTTTTGACTTTCAGCTCACTGACAGCGGCATCATCACAGGCGATCATTGCCTGAGGGTGTTGTTGCAGGGCTGTAATTGGAAATAGTTGGCTGACAGCCCCTTCTATTGCCTCCCTTACAGCCATCGCCTTGCCTGACCCTGTAGCCAGAATAAGAACTTCATCAGCCTCAAGCAAAGTTTGAATACCCACTGTTAATGCTTGAGAAGGAACAGCCTGAGAATCATCATTGAAAAAGCGGGCGTTAGCTTGGCGGGTCTTTTCCGTCAGGGTTGAAACCCGGGTTCTGCAACTCAGTGGAGACATTGGCATATTAAAGGCGATATGTCCGTCATGCCCAACGCCTCCAAGGAACAAGTGGATACCTCCCGAGCTCTGTATCAGGGCTTCGTAGCGCAAACATTCCTGCTCCAGATTACTGGCTTCACCGCTCAGAAAGTTGATATTAGCCGGCTGAATATCGATATGGTCAAAAAAATGCCGCTCCATAAATGATCGAAAGCTGCATGGATGGCTGACGGGTAAACCGATGTACTCATCCATGTTGAACGTGATGACATGGTGAAAACTCAGCCCTTCATTTTGATGCATGGCGACCAGCTGGTGATAGGTGTCGAGCGGGGTACTGCCCGTTGGAAGCCCCAGAACAAAAGGTCGTTGGGCATCAGGCGCGAACTCCCTGATCCGGCAGGCAATATAACGGGCACTCCAGCGCCCGACGGCAGAGGCTGACGGTAGTGGAATCAGACGCATTCTGTGCTCCGGGCAATCGTTGGTATTGGTCGAAATTCCTCATAAAACTGTAGAGTAATCTTGCATAATTCCAAACTGTCAATTATCTGTTAGTGCCAGATGATAAAAGATCAAGACCAGCCGAAGCTGGCGCCGTTCTGAAACTTGTTGTACCTGAGCTGTTGGAAATCATGACCTTCGGGGGATAAAGGCAGACATTATTGCCACAGAATAAATAGATCCCGGAGGCCTGATGAGTATCCTTGGTTACCTTCAACGGCTTGGCAGAGCCTTGATGCTGCCGGTTGCAACCTTGCCCATTGCAGCGCTGCTGCTGCGGCTGGGACAACCGGATCTGCTGGATATTGCCTTTATGGCGAAAGCCGGAGGGGCCATCTTTGATAACCTGCCGCTACTGTTTGCCATGGGCGTTGCAACCGGGTTGTCCAGAGATAATGCTGGCGCAGCTACCCTGGCCGGAGCCATTGGCTTCTTCGTACTGGATCAGGCATCGCAGACGATCAATCCGGATATCAATATGTCCTTCTTTGGCGGCATCATTTCCGGCGTTCTGGCTGGTCACACCTATAACCGCTTCAGTCAGGTACGCCTGCCGGATTACCTTTCGTTCTTTGGCGGGTCAAGACTGGTGCCTATCCTGACAGGGCTGTTTGCCCTGCTGTTGGCATGGGTTTGCGGCTACATCTGGCCGGTCATGCAGAATGGTATCGATGCCTTCGGGCGAAGTATCGCTGACTCGGGTCTTCTGGGTGAGTTTATATATGGCTCCCTCAACAGAGCGCTGATACCTTTTGGCCTGCATCATGTGATTAACTCGATTTTCTGGTTTGGATTGGGCGATTTCGTTAATGCAGCCGGAGATATCGTGAATGGTGATCTGCACCGGTTCTTTGCCGGAGATCCGGAAGCTGGCAAGTTTATGGCTGGTTTCTATCCCGTGATGATGTTTGGCCTGCCTGCGGCTGCATTTGCGATGTATCTTGCTGCAGCACCGGATAAACGCAAACAGGTCGGCGGAGCGCTGTTCTCTGTAGCCCTGACATCATTTTTGACCGGTGTGACCGAGCCACTGGAGTTTATGTTTATGTTTCAGGTGCCGGTGCTCTATTTCGTGCATGCCATTCTGACTGGCGTTTCACTGATGCTGGCCAACCAGCTTGAAGCCTTGCATGGTTTCGGGTTCTCGGCCGGACTGTTTGACTTTGTCCTGAACTGGGGGCTGGCAACCCGCCCGGAAAGGTTGGTGATACTCGGTGTATTTTTTGGTGTTATCTATTTTTGCATATTTTATTTCAGTATCCGGATATTTCATTTGAGAGGGCCTGGTTGGGATGATGGCTTTCATCCGAATACGGTACCTATCAAAAACAGTTCATCAAAACAGGCATCTATTGAGAGCATCAAAACTGGAAAGGATTCTGATACTACTGAAAAAGCTGAAAAAATAGCCAGTGCTCTTGGTGGGCTTGAAAATTTAACGTCGATTGACGCTTGTATTACCCGGCTGAGACTTGTGGTCAAAGATCAGAACCTTGTCGAAGAAACTGCATTGAAGGCACAAGGTGCTCAGGCTGTAGTTAGCCTCGGTAAAGGCCATGTTCAGGTCGTACTTGGGGCTGAAGCAGAACCTGTAGCACAACAGTTAAGGCAATTACTCTGATATTGGATGAAGACTACCCGTTAATCGAAAATTAGCGGTAGCCTCCTGTAGCTTTGCTAATCTTTCAGCTTTGCTTGATGGTAGTTTGAGGAGGCAGAGGCATGCGTCGTTTTTATATATTTGCAGTTTTTGTCGTTGCCTTTGTTTTATCTATACCCTCGTATGCTGGCGGAGAGAAGCTGACGCGAGAGGGTGCAAAGCTTGTAAAGCTACTTTCTTCCCAACCGTCAAAGCGGCTAACAACATCAGTAAAGAAAATGCCTGATGCTGTTGTTTCACCGTTTAAAAACGCTACTCGCCCGAACTTTCAGGCCAGCGTTTTAAGGCCATTGAGGTTACCAGTATCTGCTCTCAAACCACAGTTGCTGGCATCATACATTCCTTCTAGTGGGTTTCATTCGTCTATTGTCTTGCAATCAGAATCCGAGAGTCCTTTGCCCGAACAGGGTGAGGCTACTCACAAAATAATGCGGCAGGCATTTCCTCATGAACCTCCGATGAAAGACATTTGTTTTATCCGGGATCATGTAGCCTGCATGCCTGAATTCTGGCATAGCGAGTTGGGGCTTTCGCCTGAAGATATTGAATCGATATTTGAAATTACCGAAGGAGTGCTGAAGTTTTCCAAGGAATATCTACAGCCTTTCAGTGCAGAAGCAGACCGTCTGGGGAGTCGTCTGGTCGATGGTGAAGTAATAACGCCACCGGGCTACAAGGCAGCCTACGAACAATATGCAAGGCTCGGGCTGCCAGGAATGACGTTGCCTGAGACCTATGGGGGGAGTGGGCTGCCGATGTCTGGCAGCCTCATAGGTGTTGAAATCACAGGCTTTATGGACTGGCCCTGGTCAATGTTTCCGGGGCTCTCTCTGGGTGCTGCCAATACCATTGTGATGCATGGCGATGAAAAACTGAAAAACCTTTTTTTGCCCCGGCTTGCCAGCGGTGAATTTCTTGGAACGATGTGTCTGACAGAGGCACATTGTGGTACAGATGTTGGAGCCAGCAGAACCCGAGCAACACCTCAGGAGGATGGTTCGTTCAGAATCAGAGGTACCAAAATTTTTATCTCGGCGGGTCGTCATGACCTCGGTGTCAAGGGTACAGCACGAAATACTATTCATATCGTACTGGCCCGACCGGATGGAGCAGAGGAAGGAACCAGAGGACTTGGGCTATTTGTAGTGCCTGAGCGGACGGTTAACCCGGAGACAGGAGAGGTCGGTGACAGTAATAATGTCTACTGCCGCAAGATCGAGGACAAGCTGGGATTGCATGGCTCTCCAACCTGTGAACTGGAATTTGATGATGCTATCGGGTATCAACTGGGTGAGCCGGGGCTTGGCTTCAAGCAAATGACCAGCTTTATGAATTTTGCCCGCTTGGGAACAGCCTCACAGGGCCTTATCCATATGTCGAGAGGGCTGGTTTTCAGTAAATATTATGCAGGGCAGCGTCAGTCAATGCGGGCGGCCAGTGGTACAAAGTATCCGGGCTTGCGTGCTGATTTACTTGTGTCTCATCCTAATATTCAACACAAGCTGATGATTTTAAGGGCTCAGTCTCTGATACAGCGCAGCAAAATATATGAGGCTGCAAAATATGCAGATTTGGCCCAGCACGGTAAGACGCAGACTATCAGGGATAAAGCTTTTGCAGATTTACGTAGAGTGACTCCTGTCCTGAAAAAAGGCGCTACAGACAGAGGTGTATCGGCAGCCCTTGATTGTATAGGCATATATGGAGGTCATGGATATATTACGGATCATCCCTGCGCTCAAAATTTGACGGAAGCTGTAATTGGCACCTTGTATGAAGGTCAGAATGACATTCAGGCGATGGACTTCATGTTGCGGGGTATTGCAAAGGATCGTGGTGCAGGTATGTCGCTGAGAGTATTCAACATCATAACCCGAGCAACAAGGCATGCGATTACGGGGCCTCATCGATGGGAAGGTATAATGCTTGCGACACGGGCAAGTATGGGAGCATTGAAGATAGGCTCTGTTTTGATGCGCAGTGCAGTTAATTTTGATCAGGGGGTACTGTCTTCCAGTGCAGTACTGAATCTGTACGATGCACTGGATAGCTGGGGGCATGCTCTGGCTATTATTCAGGCAGCCCAGGATCAGCTGGCTCTGGGAAACGCTGTAAAGTATCACGCAGGTATTCAAAAAATTATGCTTGCATACATACCTGAATTGCAGGCTCAAGTGATTTACTGGTCAAAACAGTGCTCCACAAGTGTTAGCCGATTGACCCGGATCGGACACAGCGAGCTGGCTGATATTGAAGGAAAAGAGGTTGACTAGCGCTGAGTCTTTAATCTGTGAACAGGTAATAACCTCCCGAGTCTGCTTGACAGTATCTCGGGAGGTTAGCAGGTAGAAAGGGGTCGTTATACCTTGCTATATAGTTCCTTACCGATCTCGTTGAACTCCTGAGATTTTTCAGCCATCCCGGTTTCTACCGCGTCATCAATCAACGTGATCTTGTTTTCCGCAGCATACTCCCTGACTTCCTGACTGATCTTCATTGAACAGAACTTGGGACCACACATAGAGCAGAAGTGTGCGACTTTGGCAGACTCTTTCGGCAGTGTTTCGTCATGGTAGGAACGTGCAGTATCCGGATCCAGTGCCAGGTTAAACTGATCTTCCCAGCGGAACTCGAACCGGGCCTTGGACATAGCGTTATCCCGGATTTGCGCACCCGGGTGGCCCTTGGCCAAATCAGCTGCGTGTGCAGCGATCTTGTAAGTGATAATGCCCTGCTTTACATCTTCCCTGTCTGGCAGACCCAGATGCTCTTTCGGAGTGACGTAACACAGCATCGCACAGCCATACCAGCCGATCATGGCAGCACCGATACCGGATGTAATATGGTCGTAGCCTGGTGCAATATCGGTAGTCAGCGGTCCCAGAGTGTAGAACGGTGCTTCGCCACATTCCCGCAGCTGCTTGTCCATATTCTCCTTGATCATCTGCATTGGTACGTGACCAGGGCCTTCAATAAAGGTCTGGATATCATGTTTCCAGGCGATCTGGGTCAGTTCACCCAGTGTTTCCAATTCGGAAAACTGGGCTTCATCATTGGCATCTGCAACGGAACCGGGACGCAGGCCATCACCCAGAGAGAAGGTCACATCATAGGCCTTCATGATTTCGCAGATTTCCTCAAAATGGGTGTAGAGGAAGTTTTCCTTGTGGTGAGCCAGACACCATTTGGCCATGATGGAACCACCGCGGGAAACGATACCTGTCAGACGTTTAGCGGTCATTGGCACATAGCGCAGCAGAACTCCGGCATGAAGCGTAAAGTAGTCGACACCCTGTTCAGCCTGTTCAATCAGGGTATCGCGTACCAGTTCCCAGCTCAGGTCTTCAGCAATACCACCTACTTTTTCCAGTGCCTGATAAATCGGAACGGTGCCGATTGGTACCGGTGAGTTACGAATAATCCATTCGCGGGTCTGGTGGATATGCTTGCCTGTGGATAAGTCCATAATGGTGTCAGCACCCCAGCGGGTGCCCCATACCAGCTTGTCGACTTCTTCATTGATGGATGAAGTAATAGCCGAGTTACCAATATTGCCGTTAATTTTGACCAGGAAATTACGTCCGATAATCATCGGCTCGGATTCCGGGTGATTAATGTTGTTCGGCAGTACAGCCCGGCCACGGGCAATTTCCTGTCGTACAAATTCCGGAGTAATTTCGGCAGGAATACTGGCACCAAAACTCTGGCCTGGATGCTGCTCAGTCAGAGCGCCACTTTCCAGCGCTTCCTGCAGCTTCATATTTTCCCGAATAGCAACAAACTCCATCTCCGGGGTAATAATTCCCTGTCGTGCGTAATGAAGCTGGGTAACGTTCTTGCCGGCTTTGGCCTTGCGCGGCATATGAACCGGACCAAAACGCAGGTGATCCAGTTTCGGGTCAGCCATACTGTCGCGGGTAAAAGAAGAAGAAAACTCTGACAGCTGTTCTGTGTCGTTTCTTTCCTGAATCCAGTTTGCCCGCAGTGGATCCAGTCCCCGGTGCAGATCTATCTCTGCATTTGGATCAGTATACGGACCCGAAGTATCGTAAACAGTAACAGCGGGGTTCTGTTCTCCGCCAAAGGATGTCGGGGTGTCTGTGAGACTGATTTCCCGCATGGGCACGCGAATATCAGGGCGGCTTCCAGTCACATAAATCTTGCGGGACTTGGGAAAGGGACGCACGGAATCTTCATTCAGGCGGGTGGCATTCCCGTCTGCGACTGCTTTGTTATTGTCGTTCATCAGGCTGTAGTTTTTGTCATTTGTGTTTTTCAAGGCTGCTGTTCGCGATCTTTATTGCAGCACTTGTGCATGTGGTCTGAAAAATCAGGCGCAAGGCGAAGGATTAATCTATTTTTTGGTCTCGGTTGTCAAATTTACTTTCAGCTCAAGAGGTGTGGAACCAGATGAGCTCAAGACACCTGAGATCCGCTATCGGCGCGGCTTTAGCCTTATGTGTGATGGGTATCTCAGCCGGTGAAAAAAAACCGGACCTGATGGATATCTATAATCTGGCGCTTAAAAATGATGCCCAGCTGGCCGCTGCACGTGCGACCTTGAAGGCAGAAGAGGAGCGTGTACCGCAGGGACTGGCATTGCTACTCCCAAATATTGGTCTCACAGCCAATACCCGCAAGAATGATGTGAAGCAGCAGGTAGATCGTGGCAAGGATATCAGACAGGAATATAACTCTCATAATTGGGGTGCCAGTCTGCGCCAGCCGGTTTTTAATTTCGCCAACTGGTTCAGTTATCAACAGGCAGAAACCTTGAGTGCCAAAGCCCAGGCAGATTTCGCTGTCGAGCAGCAGAACCTGATTCTGCGCGTAGCTGAAGCCTACTTTAATGTTCTGCGGGCAGAAGATAATCTGACTTCGCTTAAAGCAGAGGAAGAAGCTTATAAGGGGCAGTTGGATCGCAGCCAGCAACGCTACAACGTGGGACTGATTGCCATTACCGATGTGCACGAGTCCAAAGCGGTATATGACACTTCACGAGCTAACCGTATCAAGGCTGACAGTGACCTGAAGAACTCCTTTGAGTCATTACGGGTGATAACTGCCGAATACATTGATGTCATTGCCCAGATGAACAAGGAAATGCCGGTCAGCCCACCGGTTCCGGCCGTTATGGAAAAATGGGTAGAACAGGCTGTTGTAGAAAACCTGAATGTCCGCTCTGCAAGAGAGTCAGTCTCATCTGCGCTACAGCAGTTAAAAGTCAGTAAGTCCGGTCACGCACCGACACTGGATGCTGTCGTCAGCTATACCGACCAGAAAGACGGTTCCCAGGCCGGTAGTCGCGTTGATGCTGGTGGAGTAATGAGTGGTCGGGGGAAATCCACCGTTTATGGGCTTGAACTGTCACTGCCCCTTTTCTCTGGAGGCGCAACAACATCGAAAACACGAGAGTCCGAATACCGGCTTAAAACTGCAGAAGAACAGCTCGATTACCAGTTACGATCTGTTTCGGCCTCGACTCGTAACCAGTACCGGTTGGTTTTGTCTGATATTGACCGGGTAGATGCACTTTGTCAGGGGATTGTGTCATCAGAAAGTGCGCTGCAGGCGACACAGAGTGGATATGAAGTGGGTACCCGTAACATTATCGATGTGCTGGATTCACAGCGTAAATTATATGCTGCTCAAAGAGATTACCTGACAGCTCGGTACGATTACATTATTGATACTTTAAAGTTAAAACAGGCTGCAGGAACTTTGAGTCCACAGGATTTGGTGGATTTGAATAAGTGGCTGTCCCAGAAAGCCCATTCACTACTGACTCCTCGCTGTAGTGTTCGGCAGGGCTGATATGTAATCCTGCTCCCTGGGAAATAATGATCTAACGCTTATTCTTTTTAAATATGTAAATAAAAAAGTGAATAAAGATACAATCTATCGTTGGAATTAATTCGTGTAGGAGATTTTTGTCATTGCCTTGTTTTTGATGTTTTTTGGTTCACACTAAACCGGCAAAGCTGATTTCAAATAAATTTTGAGTTTTGTCAGTCATGGTTATGAATAATAAAATATTATTGGCGCTTTTTTTGCTGCTGTCTTTTTTGTTTGCACAGTATGTCCATGCCGTTTCAATTTATATTGTTGTATTCAATAAAGATTCTATAAGTAGTGATCGTGTTTTTCATTGTGTTTATAAGAAAGACGCTGAGTACGCAGCACAGAATATCGTTTTCAATATACAGAATAAAAATAGCTCTAAAGTGGTTTTTCAGTCAGAAACAAGTGTTACAGTGCCCCTTTGCTCCGTAGATTATGTCAGTCAGTGTGGTTTTGCTGGTCAGAATCTTCAGATAACTGAGCCGGTACAATATGGTGAACTTGATATCTGTGGAATAGACGGTGAAATATGTATAGATGGAATGGAGAGAGTCAGTAATGATTCTGTTTTATACTTCTCAAAGGCAAAATATGTCGAGAGGCAATTAAAAACTCCTTTTCTGGTCGTTGAAAGAAAAAGTAAAAAACCTTTAATCATTCCTTGGTTATCTGGAAAAGGGGGAAGTACACAGTATCATAATTGTGCAGATGACGGCTGTATTGTAAGTAGGCAGGAGTTCCATTTGTTACAAGCTCGAGGAGAAATTCTGGCGTTTATTGAACTACCAAACCGTTGTCTCTGTTATAGCGTGACCAAGGATGAATATAGTCATAACAGCTCCTCATGCCTTTATGACCATATTGCAGATCCGACAACACCTTTTCTTATCCAGAGGGCTCATACTTCTATAGGTGAAAAAGAAAACACCGTAGCGAAGGAAGTTGAGCGGTACTTTAGAGCTCCATTATTGAAATTAATCCATCCTGTTATAGGGACAAGAGAAGAAAACAGTGGCATTGATAGCATGTTGTTTGATGTTTACTGGCCAGGTCAAATGTATGAAGGGGAAAGTATAGATATATGTCTGCTTGGCAGTAATGCTCCTATAACCTACGTGCGGGGGAAAAAAGAAAAAACAACCAGAACACTTCAGTTGTGGCATGTACAGCTTTATGGAAGTTTTGATCCAACGATAAGCTATGTACTCCGGTTCAAGGGGAAGAATGATTGGGGTCAGAGCTTTCCATTTATGTTTAATCCTGAAATTAAAGCCAACAGTGAATTAAAGAAAGAATCTATATGGTCCTATCGGAGTATGCCTCCATTTGAAGTTGTCCTGTGCAGTCATGAGGAAGTCGAGGATAGAGATCAAGTTTCTGAAGGTTATTTATTTCAAGCTCAAACAGCAAGTGAATCTTACGAAGAGAAATGGGATTTACAAAGTAAATTGCCTGTAGAATGGCGCAGCAAATATGTATTAGGAGAAATGTTAGGTGGTGGAAATGAGTCTGATATTTTCCCTTGTACAACAACAGACCTTAAAAAGTATGTGTTTCGATTAGATAAAAAAGCCAGGCCTGAAAAAGAAGTAAACAAAGAGCTTGCGGTCTGGGAGTTAGTAAAAGGACTGCGACATCCGAATGTTGTTCATGTAGTTGATGTTGTTAAAGTTCCTGATCCAGGAGGAATAGGTGAACTAAACTACAGGTTGGCAGTTGTGATGGAATTTTGTGAAGGGGATTTACAAACGACACTGAAAGGAATGAATGATAAAAAGGTTTCATCTGATCAGCTCAAAGATTATACAAGGCAAATTTTAAGTGGTGTTAGTGCGCTACATAGTTTGAGAATAGTACATCATGATCTTAAACCACAAAATATCCTGAAAAGTCACGATGGCTTCTGGAAATTATCTGATTTTGGAGTGGCAGAAGTATTGGATGACTCCGGAATTTCTCACCAGCTGGCAGGCTGTCAGGGTGTCTTTGGATTTACACCAGATTATTTTTCAGCAGGTTGTGATTTGGCTCAAATTCTGACGGACTATTCTACTAATGGTTACCGGGCTTATGAGGCTGAAATAAAAGGGCTTTTTGTGCTGCGGGTGACGATTATGCGGCAGGGTTTTATCCCTATGGCGCAAAAGGAATTCAGGAAAAAGGTTGGTTGGGATACGCAAAAACAAAAACTTGGTTCATTCGAAGAAATAATAGCAAGGCAGCTGGCTTTTTTTTACTGGCTTAATACAGGTAAGGGCATAAGGCCAGAACTTAGTTTAAAGGCACGAATATCTGAAGTGTACACGCATTTTCATATTGACGTATCTTCAGATGATCTTGATTTTGATTGCAGGCTTTTAGGAAGTACATCACCTTATTCAGATAAAGGTCAGGCTTCAGATTTGTTGAGAAAAGATCCTTATTTTAAGTAAGTGGTAGTGTGGAGGACAAAGCTATGAATAAGATTTTTCAGGCGTTTAAATGGTTAGCTTTTGTTTTTTCATTGTGTATTTTAAATTGTTTTTCTCAGGACTCGTATTATAAAATTTTTGATCGAGATAACGCTTTAAATCCTTTCGCCGTTCTGAAGGTTGAACATAAGGCTTCATCACATAAGGTAGTAATGAAGTTATATTACAGGTATCAAGGTTCGACTTATCCTCATGTGGTCCTGACCACTGACAGCCCTTTGTCAGTACATTTTGCTTTACCACAGCTTGTTCATATGCTGCACAGCCATTGTGCACAAACTAATGATTTTTGTGCAGCCCTTGTTTTGCAGCTGTCGGGAGATCCGGATTATAAATTGACCTGTAATATCGCACGGCCTCCTTCATTCAAGAATACTTCGGCTTTTACATCCAACTATGCGAAGGAAAAGGGAGAAGATATCAGTACTTTTTTTGTCTTACATCAGCCCAAGTTGCCTACTGTTGATGATTCTTCAGACGATGATGACGATGATGCTGCTTTTGTCACAGTCACTCGGGAAGAAGTTAAAACCAGAGCCAAATCAAAGTCTACAGCTAGTTCTGTTGATGCTGAAAAAGATTTGTACGACCCTTGGTTACTAGCCCTGCAAGGTATTAAAGAGTGTATATGCCAACTGGGTACTGTTTATCCAGATATAGTTACTGTCCCAGGTGAAATGAAAGTATGGGAAAGCTTTTCATCTGGTGAGTGCCATCATAAGATTGAGGATGATACTGTAGTTTATCGTTACGACCCTTCTTCAATGGAATTTGAAATTGCTTCCGGAGGTGTGTCTGGTATATGTGTCCAAGTCATAGTGCATGCTGAGTATGATAGTTTGAGAACATCTCTTATGAGGCAACCGACTGCTGGAGTGTTTGAGGAGGAAACACTTCAACAGCAGCTTGAAAGGCTATCTATGAAGGTTCCCGACAAGATAGAGGAAAGCAAGCGGAGAGGAGTTGAAGATCTTAACGATCAGCAGCTTGATAAGATGATTGTCAAAATAAAGCCATTTGTTGATCTACAGGGTTTAACTGTAGCTAAGATGAAAGAGGCGATGGAGAATGCAAAAGCCTTGGGTACATCGCTAGCATTACTGGTATGGGACGAGGACTTATTGAATATTGATTTTGAAGAGTTTGAAAAGAATAAACCGTTCCAGGAAAAGCTTTGTCAAAGACTGGTAGATCGGGCTATTGCGGCTCATCAAAGTGTGAATTAAATATGAATTAAACAACCAATGGCTCTTATAAAGAGCCATTGGTTGTTTTCTGGATATTTCGCATGAGTGAGGTCGTTACACCTTGGTTGCGTGTTATAACTTTATGAGCTGCTGATGACAAAGAGCTTCTTTTACTACTGTGATCACAAAGAATTTTAAATGTGGAAGCAATAGACTGTGTTGTATCTATTACCTGAATACCTCTTTCTTGATTAAGAAACCGAAACACTTCCGAAAAATTAAATACATGTGAGCCAGTAACAACGGGCTTCTTTAACGCTGCCGGTTCCAGCATATTATGCCCACCGGAAGGAATCAGACTACCCCCTACAAACGCAATATCTCCGGCCGCATACAAAACCAACAGTTCTCCCATGACATCAGCTACAACCACAGAGGTGTCTGCTTCAACTGGACCCTGAGTGCTGTAACGTGCCGTTTTTTCACCGGCCTTTACGCTGAGTTCGTAAACCTGATTAAACCGTTCCGGATGACGTGGAACCAGCACCAGTAAGGTATTCGGGTTTGTCTTTCTCAACTGTTTGCAGGCATCCAGCAACAACTCATCTTCACCTTCATGAGTACTACCGGCAACAATGATGCAAGTGTCATCAGGTTTATGCTGCAACCACTGCTGGCGCAGCGCCTTGCCTTTTTCATGGACACTGTCAGGGATGGAAATATCGAATTTGATATTACCGGTCACTTCCATTTTATCTGCCGGCAACCCCAATTCGATAAAACGCTGACCGTCGGGCTCGGCCTGGGCGGCGATCAGACTCACTTTGGACAGCATTTCACGGGTCAGTTTACCCAGTTTGCCATAACCTTTGGCGGAACGTTCTGACAACCGGGCATTGGCAATCATCACCGGAATATCACGCTGATGACATTGGTGAATAATATTGGGCCACAGCTCGGTTTCCATGATGATAGCGATTTCCGGCTGCAACCTGTTCAGGAAGTTGCTGACAGCCCAGGGGTAGTCATAAGGTGCATAGACATGAAACACCTTGTCGCCATACTGCTTTTTGACCTGTACCGAGCCAGTGGGCGTCATGGTTGTAACAGCAATGCGGTGATCCGGATATTGCTTTAACAGCGCTTTTACCAAGGGTGCTGCGGCAATACTTTCCCCTACAGAGACCGAATGCACCCAGATGCAGGGCTTTGACTCAGGCTTCGGGAAAAAACCAAACCGCTCTCCCCAGCGTTTGGCATAGGCCGGAGCCCGCCAGGCACGGTACAGCAGGCGCAGGAAAATGGCGGGAAATAGCAGGTGTAACAACAGGTTATAAAGTGTCCGGTTCATACCCGTGGCAGGCCGTCAGTTCATTGGTAAAGCGTAAATGTTACCTGTTTGCGGCAAATTGCAGAACAATTATTCGGGTACTTACGGCTTAAGTGTGGCCAGTATTGGGCGTATACTTCAGGTCTTTCCTCTATTTTAGTGAGGGCGTCAGCCCTGTTTCTTATCCATGAATGACATGTCTTCATCTGCACACGCAGAACTACAAACGCTTGAAACCGATGTTGTGATTGTTGGTGGTGGTATTGCCGGGTTGTGGCTGTTCCGTACTCTCAACAATCTGGGGTATCAGGCGGTATTGCTGGAAAACAAGACCCTGGGCGGCGGCCAGAGCACCAAGTCTCAGGGTATTATTCACGGTGGCATTAAATATGCTCTGTCCGGCAATCTGACCAAGGCATCCGAATGTATTGCCGGTATGCCGGGTCGCTGGCGCAACTGCCTCAATGGTGAGGGTGAAGTGGATCTGCGGGCTGCCCGAGTACTGTCCGAGCATCACTACATGTGGGCGCCAGGTGGTCTGTCCCGGCTGACTTCTTTCTTTGCCAGCAAGGCACTGCGGGGGCGGGTGGATTCCGTCAAGAAGAAAGATCTGCCGGAAGTTTTCAATAACCGCAAGTTCAACGGCAAGGTTTATCAGCTGAATGAAATTGTGATGGATATTGCATCCGTCAATGAGGCGCTGACCGAAGGTGTGATAAACCGCACGCTGGAAGTAAACTGGGATCAGGCTGATCATCAGGGCAGCACCAAACTGCTGGCAGAGAATGGTGAGATTCAGGGCATTGAAATTCAGGGTGCTGATCAGCGTTATATCCTCAAGGCCAAACGCTATGTGCTGACCGCCGGTGAAGGCACTGCAGATCTGCTGAAAGCCTGGGGTGTCTCCACTCCTGAAATGCAGCTGCGCCCGCTGCATATGGCTCTGGTAAAACACAAGTATCCACACCCGCTTTATGCTCACTGTCTGGGTACCAATATTGTTCCCCGCCTGACCATTACCAGCCATCCGACCGAAGATGGTGAATGGGTATGGTATCTGGGAGGCGATATTGCCGAGAATGGGGTGAAGCAGGAACCGGAAGAAGTGATTGCCCGTGGTAAAAAAGAGCTTAAAGATCTGCTGCCCTGGATTGATCTGAACGATGCCCAGTGGGGCACCCTGCGGATTAATCGGGCCGAGCCGAAACAGAGCAAGCTGTTGCGTCCGGATCAGGCATTCTGTAAAGCTGTGGGTAACGGGCTGGTTACCTGGCCGACCAAGCTGGCGCTGGCGCCGAATCTGGCAGATGAAGTGCTGAAAGAGCTTCGTGGTGCCGGGATTGAGCCTTCAGGTAATGATGGCTTTGCCATGCCGACTGACCTGAACAGTGCCCGTCATTGTGAACCGTTCTGGAGTGGCTGTTTTGATAAATGACCAACCTTTAACCCGACGCTCGCTGGGTGATACCGGAATGGATGTTTCGGTACTTGGCTTTGGTACGGTCAAGCTGGGTCGGGACAAGGGCGTGAAATACCCTCACGGTTTTACTATTCCAGATGACCGTGAAGCTGGTGACCTGATTGCCATGGCCCGCGATCGTGGTATCAATTTGATTGATACCGCTCCGGCCTATGGCACCAGTGAAGAACGGCTGGGCAAACTGCTGCAGGGGCAGCGTGATCAGTGGCTGATTTGCAGCAAGGTGGGAGAAGAGTTTGAAAATGGTGAATCCCGTTTTGACTTTACTCCGAAACATATCCGTTCCAGCGTTGAGCGCTCCCTGAAACGGCTGAATACGGATTGTATTGATATGCTGCTGGTTCATTCCGATGGCAATGACCTGCAGATTATCAATGACTATGAGGTATTCAATACGCTGGACCAACTGAAGCAGGAAGGTTTGATCCGGGCTGGCGGGATGTCTACCAAAACCGTGGAAGGTGGTATCGCCACTCTGAAGCACAGTGATATCGCCATGGTGACCTGGAATCTCAATGAGCAGGCCGAGATTCCGGTTGTGGATTATGCGCTGGAGCACAACAAGGGTATCTTTATTAAAAAGGGGCTGGCCAGCGGTCATGCCTGCCTGCAGGGTGAAGATCCGGTTCAGGCCAGTCTGAACATGTTGCTGGGCCACCAGGGTGTCAGCAGTGTGATTGTCGGAACCGTTAATCCGCTGCATTTGCACCACAATATTCAGGCTGCAACCAACGCCTGCAAGTAGCAACTCTGTGGATACAGAAGGTTGTGGATAAATAAAACCTGCGGCTGATTCAGGGAATTGAATGATTCTGAAAAATGAATCACCGGATGATTATCGTACTCGACCTGTCCGGGTACGGTTTGACGGTGAAAGCTATTGTGTCGAACCATTTGGTGACGCATACGATTTCAGTACCATGCGCAGCCGCAGACAACCTCTGAATGCGTCGGCATTGCCTGCCCCGGGCGAACCCTTCGAGCTTGAACTGGCCAACCTTGGCGTATCAACATGGCTGCGCCTCGAGATTGACGGTAAGAACTATCTGGCGCTGGTCTTTCACCGACGTAACCGGGGAGATCAGGTTTTAAAGCTGGTTTCGGGTTATGTACCAACAGAATACCTTGATGATCCCGGTAAGATGATTCTGCAGGAAATCTCTGAAGAGGTACTGCTGCAGACTAAAAAAGGCTTTTGTCGTTTTGCGCTGGATGATCAGAAGTTACCCTGGCCTTATCTTGACCTGAAACCTGACCCGGTATCGGTTTTATTGCAACCTGAACCTCCGCCTTTTGCAACCTGTCTGCAATGGTTTATCAATAATCAGGCAGCCAATGCCTGTGGATATATCGATACCCGGGTTTCATCACTGCAGCTTATTTATTCTTTTTCTGCGGTACTGCCAGAAACTGTGCTCAGAGCCAGTTCGGCGGAGGATGAACTGGTAGATGGCCAACTGTTAACCCGCTTTGATCCTGATTGCCAGCTGGTGTTCGCGGCACTCGGCAAGACTGATGACCTGACCGGTGACTTTTATTGTCTGGCTGACGGCAAGTTACAACCGGTGGACTGTAGTAACGCATCTCTGTCCGAAGCCTTTGTGCCACGGCAGGATGTTTTCGTATCGCAATCCAGTATAAAAGCGGGCAAACTGGTTTCATTGCCAAAATTATAAATCCTTCCGCTTTATGAAACGTTTACTGATTCTTTGTCTTTTCGCAGTCGGGTTGGGAATTTTTATCTTTTCCAGTCAACCCGAAGGCGAGCGCTTTCAGCCTGCAAAACGTGCCTTTCCCGAGCCGCAGCAAGACTTTCAGGCTTATATTGCAGAGGTACGATCCTATCTGGAAGAAGTACGTGTTGATCCGACACCGGAAGTCAAACAATTGGGTGTTGACCTTAATTCACCGGTACAGGTGTTTCCTCCTGAAGGTGTAACAACCCGGGGTCGTTTTTTACTGCTTCATGGACTTGGTGATTCTGCCTACTCATGGCGGGATATGGCCTTCAGTCTGGCCCAGCAGGGTTTTGAAACCCGCACCATTTTGCTGCCCGGACATGGCAGTCGCCCGGGCGATATGCTCAGGGTTAGTGCCCAGCAGTGGCTTGAGACCGCAAGGCAGCATTTTGCCTTTATGCGTGGAAACAATCAGTTGCCGCTCTATGTTGGGGGCTTCTCAACGGGAGGCCTTCTGGCAACTCAACTGGCGCTTGAGAACCCGGATATTGCCGGATTGTTGCTGGTGGCCCCGGCCTGGCAGGTTGAGGATCAGGATCTGCTCAAGCTGACTCCGTGGGTTGAATATATTCGGCCATGGTCTGAAATATCGGAAGATCTCGGACTGACACGTTACCGCAGTTATGCCACGCACTCCTATGCTGCATTTTATAACTTGCAACAGAAGCTGATGGCTGACTGGGGTGATAAAAGGCTGGCAATGCCGACAGTGGTTATCGCTACCAAAGAAGATTCAACGGTCGACAGTAAAGCTATTCAGCAGTTGTTTGAAGAACGTTTTGTCTCACCCAGTCGACAGCTGATCTGGTATGACGCCGACCAGAAAGAAGTTGAAAGCTCCCGGTATATGCAAGACTGGCCAGGTGCTGATCCGGTACTGCATATTCTGTCCCAGTCTCATATCAGTCTGATCAATTCACCGGTAAACAAACTGTTCGGTCGTCATGGCAGTACCCGCTTCTGCAAAGGACGGGATGAAGCCAGCCAGCAGCAATGTATGGCTAATCAACAGGTCTGGTACGGTGCCTGGGAAATGGAATCACCGGATCAAACGGTTATTGCCCGCACAACCTATAACCCGCGTTATGAACGACAGCTTGAGGTGATTATCAAAACCCTGACGGCTGGCAGTACCGCACAGTAAACGAAGAGAAACAGAGTGTGAGCTTTATCAAGAACCATTACACGACCCTGAACCGGATTGCTTTGGGGCTGGCGCTCACAGGTATCATGGCTGTTTGCCTGATGCCAGCCAGTCAGCTGCCCGCGGTAAATCTGTGGGACAAGCTGGAACATGCTGCGGCATTTTTTGTGTTGGCCATTTTGGCTGATGCAGCTTTTCCTGCAACCGGGTTTGGCTGGCTCAAGGGCAGTTTGCTGGCCTGTTATGGTGCACTGATTGAAATACTGCAGATCACTTTAACGGCAGACCGGATGTTTGAGCTGGCCGATATTGTGGCAGATGTCAGTGGCATCGGTTTTTATCTGCTGCTGATACCGGTTATCAGGATGATACCCGTACTGAGGTGGCGCTGGCAGGCTCTATGACCGTCGCTATGACCATTCGGCTTCGCTGGATACTACTGTCCCTTCTTGTTTTCGGTTTTCCGGCTCTGGCAGAGCCGGTTCGTCTTGTTTTATCCGGACTCCAGGGGCCTTTGGAGCGCAATGTCCGGCTCTATATTGATACTCTGCCGGCGATTGAACCACACCAGTTCAAGCTGATGCGACGAGAGATCCGGCAGTCAGTAGAGCAGGGGCTGATGGCACTGGGTTACTACCAGTCGACGATCACCATAGAACGAAATACCAGCGACCCGCAGCAAATTGATATTCATGTTGTCAGAGGTGCTCCGACAGTTATTCAAAAGCTGGAGATCAATATTTCGGGAGAGGCTTCAGGTGACAAGGCTTTTCAGAGTTTGCTGGAGCAGCTGGATATTAAACAGGGGCAGGTACTGAATCAGGGGCTGTATGAAGAAGTTAAAGACCAGTTAAATGACCTGGCTCTGTCCCGGGGATATTTTGATTCCCATATGAGTAAACACCGGATTCAGATATCAGAAGATCTGAAGTTTGCAAATATTGATATTCAGCTGGAGTCCGGTCAGCGTTATCGCTTTGGTGAAATTCGCTATGGTCCCATGTCGCCGGCGACCCGGGACCTGCTGCAAACCATGATCAATATCCGGCCGAACAGTCCATTCAAAGCGATAGAACTCAGTCGTTTAAACCGGGATCTCTCTGCTACCGGTTATTTTTCCCAGATAGATGTGCGGTTGCTGAAATCGGAAAGCAAAGATTTTGCGGTGCCCGTTTATGTTGGCGTTGTTCCGAAAATTGATCATGAAATCGAAACCGGGATTGGCTTTTCTACCGATGAAAAATATCGCCTGTCGTTAGGCTGGAAACGTCCGTGGTGGAATGAAAAGGGACATAGTTTTTCTACTGAAGCCAAGCTGTCAGGTGTGAATAGCGAGGTGCATTCCCGCTATAAAATTCCTGCCGGTGACCCGCTGAAAGAATATTACAGTCTCGAAGCCGGCTACAAAAAGAAGCAGATCAAGGATACAGACAGTGAGCTGTTGTCAGCCTCGGTTCATCGCTGGTCCCGCAGGACAGGAAGCTGGGATCGGGATGTATTTATCCGGGCTGAATATGAAGGTTACAAACAGGGGGTAAGTGACAGGGGGCGGAAGTGGTTGCTTATACCCGGTATTACCTTCAGTGACCGTAAGGTTGAAGGTGGCGGAAATCTGGATCCGGCGGCCGGTTTTTCGCATCAGGTGAAGTTTGAGTTTTCCAATGATCTTTGGGGATCCCGGGCTGATTTTGCCAAAGTCTGGCTGCGCACCAAATGGCTGAAAACTGTAGACAGGGATCACCGGTTTCTGGCCCGTGCCGAAGTTGGCGGCATGATTCTGGATGATATTACCGATGTTCCGCCTTCCCTGCGTTTCTTTACCGGTGGCGATCAGACCGTGCGTGGCTACAGCTATGAGAGTATTTCACCACGAGATGCTGCGGGAAAACTGACGGGTGGCCGTTATATGGCTGCCACCAGTATCGAATATAACTATGAATTTATAGAAAACTGGCGCTTCGCAACATTTATAGATAGCGGAACCGCGACCAATAATTTCCGTGAGAAGTGGAAAACGGGAGCGGGTATCGGTATCCGTTGGGTTACACCGTTAGGACCATTGAGAGTCGATTTGGCGCATCCAGTGGGTGATGACGATGATAAAAAGGGCTGGCGCTTTCATTTTTCCATGGGACCGGAAATATGAAAAAAATCTTGATAACTATCAGCGCATTACTGCTGTCTCTACTGCTTGGAGTAACCCTGCTGCTTTCAACACACACCGGCAGCGTACTGGTTTGGCAGCAGCTTACCCGCTACCTGCAGCACCTGGAGGGCGAACTGGTTTCCGGTCGTCTTGTCAGTGGCTGGCATATCAGGAATCTGAGCTGGCAGGATGAATCAACAATAGTTGCAGTAACAAAGCTGGAGTGGAGCTGGGAACCCGTGTCGCTATGGCATGGCAAACTACCTGTCAGTTCTCTCGATATCGAGGGAGCCCGTGTTGAGCTTTTGCCTGAAGTTGCCGAGTCTGGATTAACAGATAGAAAGACAGCATCAGAAACCACTCAGGATAGTTTTGTTTTACCTGTTGATCTGTCATTACCACAAATCAGTATCAGGGACTTCAGGTTTGAGAATGAAACGACTGAAATTCAGCTGGATAGCCTGGATTCTGCGCTGCAATGGAATGCGGAAGGGTTGGTCGTATCAAGATTGCAGGGGCACAAAGCACAGGTCCGGAATAAACCGGTAAAAGCCTCGAAGGAGACGGCTCAGGTTAAACTGCCGGAGGTTACGCTTCCTTTCCTGGTGCAAGTGAAGCAGGCAGTCCTGTTACAGTTGGAATTATCGAATGCTGGATCAACACAACAACTGTCTGATATCAGTTTGACGCTGGATGCAAAAGGCTCAACCATCAAGGGCATCGTGTTGAGCGCATCCCACTCTCTGATGACTGTCAGCTCTCATGGGGAAATTGAGCTGAAAGATGACTATCCCCTGTCTATTGAAATTAATGCCAGCCTGACCAGGGCTCTCCCCGCACTGAAGTTAACACAGCAGCAGGTGACTGCTGATATATCCGGCACCCTTGAACAGCTCAGGATCTCGCTGGAAGCACAGGGCGATATTACTGCCAGTATTCTGGGTTCTGTACATCCTCTGACGACAGGCCTTCCTTTTGATCTGGACGTAAACTGGCACTCGCTACAGTGGCCTATATCCGGTTCACCTCAGGTGACCGCAACAGCAGGTCAGCTGAGGGCCCAGGGAAGTCTTGCTGGATATCAACTGGATTTGGATAGTGATGCCACAATCCCTTCTCACCCCGAACTGCATCTGAGCCTGCAAGGGGAAGGCGATCTGGATGCACTGAATATTGCCAGACTTCAGGTCAAGTCCGTGGAAAAAATACCCTCTGATTTGTTGTTGTCAGGCAAGCTGGGGTGGAGCAAGGATATTTTCTGGCAGGGAAAAGCCGTTCTGAAAAACCTCAATCCGGGCATCTGGTTTGAAAAAGTGCCGGGCAGGTTGAATGGCACTATTCAGTCTGAATTGAGCCTTAAAGAGGCTGACTGGCAGCTTGAAATACCTGAACTCAATCTCTCCGGTGAGTTAAGAGGTTATTCACTGCATACAGCAGGTAGTCTGTCTGCCCGGAATATAGCGCATGACCTCATGCCATTATCGCTTTCGGTAAAGAATCTGGAAGCCAGAATTGGTGATAACAGCCTGCATGTTACCGGAAGTACTGCACAACAGTGGAATATGAATGTTGCAGTGAATGCGCCGCAACTGGATGAACTGCATCCTGAACTGAAAGGCAGCGTCACCGGTGTGATTCAATTAACCGATAAGCTGGAGACGCCGGCTGTTAGCCTGTCTCTGCAAAGTCCGAATATCAGCTTTCAGGGTTTTTCACTGACGTCGATGGATGTGAAAGGAAAGCTGGATATGCTTCAGGACTATCAAGGACAACTGAATTTGGCTGTTGGCGAACTGACTACCCGTTCAGGTGATTTTCATGATATCCGGCTGCAGGCTGAGGGTAATCGTCAGCATCATGTTGTTTCCTTATCGACAAAAGGGCAGCCGGCACACGGCAGTGTTGAGCTTGCCGGGAATTGGAGTAGTGGGTATTGGAATGGTGAATTGCAGCAGGCTGGAATCAGCACTCCGATAGATACCTGGCAATTGAAAGACTCCGTCAGCATCAAGGTTGACCCGTCGCTGCAAGAGGTTATGTTTTCGCAGCAGTGCTGGTTGTCCGGAGAAACCAGCCTTTGCATCGATACCGGACAGGTTTCCAGAGCAAAAGGCGCTGTTGGTATTGAGCTGAAACAGTTTGCAGTGCAGAAACTCAAGCCATTATGGCCCGATGAATTCAGCTGGCAGGCGCAACTGGAAGCTAAAGGTCAGTTGGGTTGGCAGGACAAAGACCTGAACCTTCAGCTTGATTTGCAGAGTACACCCGGCGTGCTGGGTACGGATGAACTGTCATTCGACTATCACAAGCTGAACTCTGCCCTGCGACTGGACCATGACCAGTTAACCGGACAGCTGGTTTTTGAATCGGAACAGTTGGGACAGGCCAATATCAACCTTGCCGTGGATGATGTTTCTACCCAGCAAAAACTTTCCGGAAAACTGCTGCTTAGTCAATTGAAACTGGATTTCCTGGCACCTTTCATCCCTGAAGTCAGCCGGTTTGATGGTGTACTTTCTGCTGATACCCGCCTGGGAGGGAGCCTTGAAAAACCATTGTTGTTTGGGGATGTTGATCTCAAGGAAGGTCGACTGGAAACAGATCCTCCCTTGCTGGCAGTCACCGCGATGGAAACACATCTGCAGGTTAATGGGAGCCAGGCAGATATCAGTGGCGTAATGCATACCGGTGAAAGCCAGACTGTTATCGGGGGAAATCTGAACTGGGGGCAATTGCCTGTCACCGGTAAATTAACGCTAAAAGGGCAGGATATAGAATCACGCTACCCCGGATTATTCCGGCTGAAAATGTCACCTGATTTACAGCTCGATTTCGGTCATCTGATTGAGCTGCATGGACAGGTTGTTATCCCCTGGGCGAGAGTTGAAGTTAAATCTTTGCCTAAAACAGCCGTCAGGGTTTCAGATGATGTTGTGATGCTATCTGCAGAAAAGAAAAAGTCACCCGAATCGACAGACAGTTCCAGCTTCAGAATGAATGTGAAAGTCATCCTGGGTAAAGATATCAAACTGGATGCTTATGGCCTGAAAGCGGGACTGGAAGGTGAACTGGGCCTGAGACAAGGCGCGGATTCGGTTCTGGCGGCCAATGGTTCGATTAATTTGAATAATGGACGCTATCGTTACCTTGGACAGGATCTGTTGATTCAGGAAGGACGCATTCTGTTTTCAGGCCCGATACAGAATCCTTATCTGGTTGTTGATGCGATAAGAAACCCGGAGGCTATTGCCGATAATGTTCGCGTGGGTATCAAGGTCACAGGTAGTGTGAAGCGACCGGGTTGGGAAATTTACTCAAACCCTTCCATGTCACAGCAAGAGCAGTTGTCTTACTTGCTACAGGGGCGAGGGCTGGATAATGGCGACAACTCTCCGGTGCAGGCATTGCTGGTTGATGTTGGGGTCAGCCAGTTTGGAGGACTGGCGTCGTCAGTCGGTGAGGTCTTCGGCTTTGCAGATGTTCGACTGGATACCGAGGGCAGCGGTGATGACACTAAAATCACGATTGGTGGCAATATTGCTCCGGGGCTACGGCTGCAATATGGCGCGGGTGTTTTCAATTCCTTGTCTGAAATCAAGGTACGTTATGAACTAATGCCTAAACTCTACCTGCAGGCAGTGAGTGGAGTCGGGCAGGCTGTCGATCTGCTATACCAGTTCAAAATAAAAGGTAATAAATGATGGTGCTGGATCAAAGGCTGATGCTATATAGCATGGACAGCCTATAGCCGATCTTATACGATCAATAATCTACATCCGGCTATAGCAAAATATTCTGCCGGATATAATCAAATGCTTCCAAGCAGCCCTGAGCGGAAAATACAGCCTGTCCCGAAATATGAATATGGCTTCAAAGCCATAGAGTGCTGTATTTTCATAGTAAACAATGCCACTGGAATGGTTCTTCATGCAAAACGCCGCAGCGCCTGAGCAGCTACCAGAAAAGGCTCAGCTGGATGCCCTTGATGAACAAGTCCGCAAGAGGATTCAGCAACTGGCCGCCAAACCGGATCAGCCCGTCCTGCGCTCTGAAGCGTTGTGGCTGGTGCGTGCCCTGTGGCCGGAAGCTTTCAGCCTGACCGATCCGAAACCACTGAAAATCGGCATCCATAAAGAGATGTTTAACAGTGGTCTGTTGCCCATGCCTGTGATTGAAACGGCGCTGCGTTATTACACCCGGCTTGAGCGTTATATGCTGGCAACTACCACGGGGGCCAAGCGTTACGATCTGCAGGGAAATGTCTGCGGCAAGGTGAGATTACAGGAAGCGGTCAGCACCGAAATCAAGCTGTATGAGCGGATGCTGGCCAGAGAACAGACTGTTGAAAACGCCAATGAACGTAAATTTATCGGCAAGTTGAGACTGGTTGCGCGCATAACCCGCTGATGGCCTTTAAACTTCGTCCCTACCAGACTGATGCAGTCCAGTCTGTTATTCAGCATTTTCGCAAAAGTGATGATCCTGCCGTCGTTGTATTGCCAACCGGTGCCGGAAAAAGTCTGGTTATCAGTGAACTGGGCCGGATTGCCCGGGGACGGGTGCTGGTGCTGGCTCACGTCAAGGAGCTGGTTGAGCAGAATCATGCCAAATATGAAAGCTACGGGCTTTCAGCCTCTATCTTCAGTGCAGGACTGAAACGAAAAGAAGCAACCGAGCAGGTTGTTTTCGGCAGTGTTCAATCTGTTGTTCGTAATCTCGATGCTTTTAATGATGATAACTTTACCCTGCTGGTGATAGATGAATGTCATCGGGTTTCAGCTGCCACTGACAGCAGTTACCACAAGGTTATTGATCATCTTCGCAGTCATAATTCTCGACTTAAAGTTTTGGGTCTGACAGCAACACCCTACCGGCTGGAACAGGGGTGGCTCTACAGATATCACTATCAGGGTGCTGTCAGAACTGAAGATGATCGCTTCTTCCAAAGCTGTATTTTTGAATTACCACTGTCTTTTATGATCAGGGAAGGTTTTCTGACGCCGGCAACACAGGTTGATGCGCCTGTTACCTGGTATGACTTCAGCCAGCTGGCACGGGACAAGTATGGCCAGTATCGCGAAGCTGATCTAAACAAACTGCTAAAAGGCAAGGGTCGGGTTACGCAGAAAATTATCGCTCAGGTTGTGCAGGATGCGGAAAAGCGACAAGGGGTGATGATCTTTGCTGCAACCGTCGATCATGCGCGGGAAATTTTTGGTTATTTGCCGGAAGCGGAAGCCGCTCTGATTACCGGTGAAACACCGGGTGCAGAGCGTGATCAGTTGATAGAACAGTTCAAACAGAAACAACTGAAATACCTGGTTAATGTTTCTGTCCTGACCACAGGCTTTGATGCGCCGCATGTTGATTTGATTGCGATTCTGCGGCCGACAGAGTCTGTGAGTTTATATCAGCAGATTGTCGGGCGTGGCCTGAGACTTGCATCTGATAAAAAAGACTGCCTGGTAATGGACTTTGCCGGAAACCGGTTTGATCTGTTTTGCCCTGAAATCGGCAGCCCGAAACCTGACAGTAACAGTGTGCCGGTGGAAATTGCCTGTCCCATGTGTGGTTTTGCCAATAACTTCTGGGGCATTGTCGATGCTGACGGTGATCTGGTAGAGCACTATGGTCGACGCTGTCAGGGTTTTGAGGAGGAAGACGGGGTAAAAAATCGTTGCAGCTTCAGATTCCGCTTCAAGGAATGTGACCAGTGCAATGCCGAAAATGATATCGCCGCCCGGCGTTGCGGTGAATGTGGCAAGGTGTTGGCTGATCCGGATCAGAAGCTGAAAGATGCCCTTAACCTGCGCAAGGCGATGGTGATTCGCTGCTCAGGTATGACGATGTCAGTTGATTATGACCGGGAGCATAAACCCCGAATCAAAATCAGTTATCATGATGAGGACGGTGCCGAACTTAACGAATACTTCCGATTGGAAACTCCGGCCCAACAGGGAGTGTTTTATCACCGGTTCGGAAAGTTGCACCAGATTAACCGGGGAGAGTATTTCAGGGCAAAAACCCCTGAAGATGTGGTGCAACAACACAAGAAGTTCCGCAAGCCTGACTTTGTTATCGCCGAAAAAGATAAACATTTCTGGCGAATTCGTGAGAAGATATTTGATTACGAGGGGCGTTACCGCAAGGCAGACTCAGCGGATTAAATCGTTGCAGTAAAAACAGCCAGCGCCCGGGCAGGATACCCGGTGCGAGTTATTAGTCTCGAGTAACAGAGGGATAACCCGTGATCATAGATCTTATCAGGACAGTTGTATCCAAGCTGCGTTCTTTACCGGATCTTCTGACATCAGAGCAGATGTCAGGCCGGGTAAAAATTGAACCGGTTCGGAAGCAGGAAACAAGCCAGCCAGAAACACCCGCTACAACTTCAGCAGAAGAGTCGGAACGTGTTGTTGTTGCGCGTCAGGAAGTTGAAGTCGTGGAAGATCAACTTTCAAATCTTCCTGAAAGGGATAGCACTGTAGAAAAGACCGAATCAGAAAATGTATCTGAACCGTCAGTGCTCTCAGAACAAACTTCTATAGAAAACAATACTGAGGTCACGCTGGAAAAGGCAGTGGACAGTAGCAGCTTGGAATTTGCAGCTGATGCAGGGCAGGAGCAGCCTTCCGATATAACTGCCGACAGTCTTGTACTGCAGGTAATCGAGCAGGATAAGGCAACCTTTGGTAGTTACAAGGTGCTGGTCAAACCACTGGCAACCCTGCTGAAGCAGGATCCAACCGTTGCTCAGGTGCTGGAAGTCAATGGTGACGACTTCCAACAGCTTCGCGGCATCGGCGCGGCGCGGGTCAAGGCATTGCACCAACTTCAGGAACTACTCAAGGCAAAGCTGGCATAAACAGTGCTGCACTGCACTTGCTACTGTCGAAGATCGGGCATGATATTTACCAGAGGTTTATGCTGTTGATACTCAGGAAGTACATCATGTCCGGTCAGTACATTATGCGTTTTTTTCTATTGTTAGTGTCGACCCTTCTTCTTGCATGTTCCACGCAGCCTGATACACCGGTCATAGATCCGTCCTCCAAGATCAGGTTTGATCTTGCCATACTGGATGATGCAGGGCTTTACGGCCCGGGTGACGGTCTTCGGTCGCTAAGCTATGAGTTCTGCATTCCTGCTGATGAGAAGCATATGGATGAAGTGCTGAAAATTGATCCAACTCTGGTTGTTTTCAAACACTCGCGAGGACGAATTGGTTGTACTTCGAAACAATACCTGTGCATTGGCAATACCTTTCAGGAAGATTTCGCCAGTGTGCTGGAGGAGCTGTCAAATAAGCATTATATAAAGTCGATTGAGCAATCTTTTTTTGAATAACGACACGGAAATAATATGTTTTTCGTCACAGCGTTGCTGCTGTAGCTAAATTAGATACAAATGGTGTGACTGTCAGCGAACTAACAGAATTAAAAAACCTTTCATTCATTAATCAAGACCAGTCGTCCTGTAATAAAAATATAAAGGGATTTGGTTATGAGTCTGGTGCGTTCGGTATATAAAATACTGCTCATATTGTTGTTATTCAGTGAAGCTGCGATGGCGGATCGTCAGGCTTATATCTTTGGCTATGGCAGTTTGATGCTTTCCGTTGCCCGAACGGCGACAGCACCTGATCCTGATGATGTTCATTTTATTCCCGCAAAACTGCAAGGCTACCATCGTGCCTGGAATTTATGGAATCGAAAACTCAAAATGCGGGTGGCTGCAGCTGAGCCCGCCGAAGAAAAAAGTATTAATGGAGTGATCTATAAAGTGAATGAGGCTGATTTGCCCAAATTTGATGCACGGGAAAATCCCAAGGCCTATCAACGAAAAGCTGTTAATAAATCAGACCTGTCTTTTTATTTGGATCAGGATTATCAGTGGCATAAAAACCTGCCTGAAGATACGAACATTTATATTTATGTTGCTATTCCTGATACAACACCAGCCGGCTTTTATCTCTCTACTAATGAAAACAGCACGGATAAAAAGATTGCCCGCTCATATTTAGAGGTCGTGCTTGGCGGGTGTGCCGAAATTGATGAAAATCACCGACTTAATGGTGTTTTTGTTCGTGACTGCAAGGCATCACTCGGAATCGCGGGTTATGAAATTGATGATGATCTTGCCAGTCCAAAGTACAGCCGACACCCGAAGGCTCTGAAAGATGCAGCTCGGGAAAAAGCAGAGATGCTTGATGATTTTTATAATTCGAACTGGGCACGATATCTCAAACAGATCAGAGTAGAGCTAAAGAATTAGCTGTATATAATCTGCCCCTGATATGGCTGCTTTAAAACCACTCGCAGGCTATTCTCAACTCCGAGTCCGGGCCAGTCCGGATTAGTCAGGGGTGTGTCAGAAAATATGCGTAGCCTGGAACAGTTTGGTGGAAATAATCTGATTGTCGGCTGCAGTCACAGCTATATGCACTATTTCTCGCTGTCAGGCTCAGGCGTTCCCGCGAATGAAATGCACCCTGCCGATGACTTTTTTGTGGTGGATATTTCCAGTGAGGCTGGAGATATTGATGCTCTGTTAGATATTACCGATTCTAATCTTGTCGAGAATTCAGGCTATCTTCAGCGATTCCAGTTTGTCTGCCTGGAGCGTACAACAGGCGTGTTTGAGGATCAGCACTCGATCAACGCAGCTTTTCATAACCTCTTCCGGCTTTTGAAACCGGGAGGTTTGGCGTTGCTGTACAAGTGTGGCAGGCATCAGCTGGAAACTGTGATAGAAGTTGCATTGCGCTTCTTTTCAAACGTAAAAGTGATTCTGAGTGGCGTTAATGAAGTCTGGTCTCTCTACTTATCGGATAGTGATATCGTTGCGATGACTCTAGCGGTGCGCAATTATTGCCGAATAATCAATGCTGACTTTGAGCGAAGTGCTTGTCACCAGGAGCAGGTTCTACGGCAGCAAACACCCTTTGGAGCTCTCGACAGTGGTTGGCTTGACCCGGACCTGTCTGCCGAAACTATTCGAAGCATGCTGCACTTTAACAGAGGGTTCTGGGCTTCAGAAAGTTTGGAAAGAAATCTAATTTCTCAGCTGGAGTCAGTTGTGGCTTAAAGGGAAAGTTCAGACAGGATACACATCGTACCCTGTCTGGAATCACCACAAATGTTACATGCTTTCCAGCATTTTCAAGGTGATGGCGGCAGAATTTGATGCTGTCAGCTGCTTAAGCTGGGAGTAGTCCATATGCGCTGAGCCATCTGCCTTGTCAGAGATGGTGCGAATAACAACCAGCGGGATATCGTACAGGAATGCCACCTGAGCGACGGCTGCGCCTTCCATCTCGACTGCAATGGCTCCAAACTGCTTATGGATCTTTTTTACTTTGCTTTTGTCGGCAATAAACTGATCGCCAGTGGCGATTACGCCCTGAAATACCTGCCCATTACCCACAACAGTATTTGCAGTTCGGGTAGCCATCTCTACAAGTTCCTGATTGGCGTAGAAGTTCCGGTCATCAAAACCATCGATCAGTCCGGGTTTGTTCCCGAAAACGGTCAGATCAACATCATGCTGAACCAGAGCTGTGGAGATCACAACATCGGCTGGTTCCAGCTCAAGCGATACAGCCCCGGCAATACCGGTAAACAGAATCTGATCAGCACCAAACTCCCGAATCAACTCGGTAGTAGTAATCGCGGCATTCACCTTGCCTATGCCTGAACGGGTAACCACCACGTCATGTCCGCGCATTTTGCCGGAGTAATAGATATGACCGCCTATTTCATGCTGCTGGCGTTGCTCGATCTCAGGTAACAGTTGAGCAATTTCAACATCCATGGCTCCAATAACAGCCGTTGTCTGCGCAGCGGATACGGAAAAGGAAAACAGAGTCAGAAAGGCAACGAGAAGAAGTCGGCTTTTATACATTTACTTGTACCATTATTTTTTCGTGCCGGAGTGTTCAGCTTTGCTTTGGTTCAATCAATTCCGGGAATACGGTTTTCTTGTTTATTTTGATATAAATCAGTTTTTTAAGGCGGTGAGTACCTGTGCTAATCCGGTAAAGCGTAAAAGCGGGTTTGTTTTGGTGGCAGGGCAATTTGCAGATAATTTCCGTTAAAATACTCTTCTCGTGTTTTTATTTTTCAGGTTGCAGTTGTCATGGAATGGACCGCCGAGCAGCAGGCCATCATCAATCACTCAAGCGGACATGCCATTGTCACTGCGGTTGCCGGTAGTGGAAAAACCAGTACGCTGGTCGATCATATCCTGAAACAGCTGGAACGGGGTCATGATCCGCTGCGTATTCTGGTGTTGATGTTTAATACCAGTGCCAAAAGGGACTTTGAGCGCAAGCTGGGTAAGCGCGCATCAGAATATCAAGCCCTGCCCGAAATTCGCACCTATCACTCAATGGGGCTGAAGCTCTATCGCAACTTTATTCGCCGTGGTTTGTTGCCGGCTTTTACCGGTGACCCCATGTCGGAAAAGGAGATGGATTTTCAGTGTTGGGAGACGCTCAAGGTTGTTGCGCCAGCGGCGGTGAAAGAAGAACTGCGACACAATAAAGCACCTCATGTTGAAGCCCTGAAAGGCTTTATTGATCTGGTAAAAAGCACGACTTCCACACCCGATGCCGTATTTGAAAAGTTCCAGCTGGAATCAAAGCAGCAATATCTGATTGATGCATTTGGTCATTTTGAACAATGGCGCAAGGCGAATTGCCGTATTACTTATGCCGATATGCTGTATGAGCCGGTCATGCTGATGTGTAGTCAGCCGGAAGTCGTTAGTCTGGTTGCTGACCGCATGGATATCATGCTAGTTGATGAATATCAGGACACGAATGAAGTTCAGCATCGGTTATTGCAGTTTATTGCCGGTCGCCGGGCGCAGGTAATGGCCATTGGTGATCCGGATCAGACGATCTATGAATTTCGTGGTGCCAGCCCGGAATATATTCTGCACACCTTTGCCCAGGATTTTCCGGAGCCTGCCCGTTATAGCCTGTCGTACACTTTCCGTTATGGTCATCGCCTTTCATTACTGGCAAACCATC
Source organism: Spongorhabdus nitratireducens (assembly GCA_947387575.1). Lineage (GTDB taxonomy): Bacteria > Pseudomonadota > Gammaproteobacteria > Pseudomonadales > Endozoicomonadaceae > CANDOC01. Next base: position 94,872 of record CANDOC010000003.1, on the reverse strand, counting down.
TGATTACCGGCAACAGCAAGCGTGAAGATGTGCTGTGTGTTTCTCATGAAACCACTCCGGCGACAGCTGTTGAACATATTCAGCTATCCGGTACTGACGAACAACGAGAGCAGCTGACTTATATTCGAAGCGTGGTAGAGCAGCGCCAGCAGCAAGGCCTGCCATTAAGTGAAGTTGCTGTTCTTGTTCGGCTCTGGAGTCAGAGTGTGCCACTGGAACTGGGATTACTTGAAGCCGGTATTTCTTATCAATCCGGTGCCGGTAATACCCTGTTTGAGCGTCAGGAAATTCGCCGCCTGATGCTGCTGCTGGAAATGGCAGCAGGATACCTGAGACAAAAGACACCGGAGCAGCGGGAAAATGATTTATGGGAGCTGATGCAGTTTCCCCATATCGGTATCCGGCATCAGGATTTGCGGCCCGCAGTACATTCCCTGGCTCAGGCAGAGCAAAACTATGGCCATAAACTGGCAAGGCTGAAATTCGGCAAAATCTCTCGTTTCCAGCAGGAAAAAGTCGAAACCCGGTATCGGTTATGGCAAAGGTTTGAGCGCAAACCGGTGGAGGGAAAAGGTGGCATCCGGGCCGGTGCGTTACTGAGGCGTTATATCGAGCAGACCGAGCTCTACAAGGAAATTCAGGATAGTGCCTTTGACCGTGAACGGGCTGATGAGCAGATCAGTACCATCAAGGGGTTTGTGCGCTTTCTGCAAAATCATGATGTTGATGCATCGGGTGCCTGTGAGTTGATTGCTGCCCTGAGGGAACGTGGGCATGAAAAGGGTGGTGATCGTCTGTTACTGACCAGTATTCACAAAGCAAAGGGATTGGAGTGGCCCGTTGTTATCTTGCCCGGACTGACCGCTAAAAATATGCCTTATATGCGCCCGGGTTCGGAATCATCGGAAGAGCTGATCGAGAGCGAGCGGCGGTTATTATACGTCGCTATGACCAGAGCAAAGTCCGAGCTGCACCTGCTGACAGTCAAACAGGAAAAATCATTCAGCTTCAATCAGGATGACAGTCGCCCCAGTCGCTTTATGCGGGAAATGATGCTGGATCTGGCTTGTGATATTGGAGACCTCCTGAGTCGTGCAGGGCAGAGTGGCAAGGGATGGTTATCAAAGCTGAAGCATACGCTGTCGCCTGTTGCTCGTCGTTACCTGCAACAGGTTGCACCTGATGCTGAATTGCCTGAAGAGACTGCATCCGTAGAGAATGATGAGTCAAAACCCTGCTGGGAGCGCAAGCTGGTTATCCACAGTGTGCTGGGCGAAGGTAAGGTGATCAGTGAGTCAGGCAAAGCTTTTGAAGTAAAGTTTGGCGACGGTAAAACCTATAATTTCAGCAAACAGAGTGCCCACCTGTTCTTTTCCTGATGAATCCCATTCCCTTTTCTTGATAAACAAAGGCATTCGTTAACTATCGGATGCCTTTTGTGGAGTTTTCATGCATATCACTGTTTTTGGTACTGGCTATGTCGGTCTGGTACAGGCTGCTGCTTTTGCCGAGGCCGGGCACCATGTGCTGTGTGTCGATTGTAACCAGAGTAAGGTGGAGCGCCTGCAACGGGCTGAGCCTGATTTCTATGAGCCGGGACTGCAGTCGCTGGTGCAAAGAAACCTTGAAGCAGGGAGGCTCGACTTTACCTGTGATGCCAAACATGGCTTGAGTCATTCAGCCGTTATTATCATTGCGGTGGGGACACCCTCTGACAGCAATGGGGCTGCAGATATCTCTCAGGTTGAAACTGTCGTGGAACAGATTGCCTGGCAGGCTACCTGTGATCTGACTGTTATTTGCAAGAGTACTGTTCCGGTTGGAACTTGCGACCAGTTGCAGGTAACCATCAACGATATTATTGCCCGCCGTGAAGTTGCGGTGTCTGTTTCGGTTGTATCCAATCCCGAGTTTCTGAAGCAGGGTGATGCAGTAAATGACTGTATGAAGCCAAGCCGGGTCATTGTCGGTACGGATAGTGATTGTAGTCGCCAATTACTGTCTGAGTTGTATGCCCCTTTCTGCCGCAACCATAACCGGCTGATTTTTATGGATCGGCGCAGTGCCGAGATGACCAAGTATGCTTCCAACTGCTTTCTGGCGACCAAAATCAGTTTTATGAATGAGATGGCGGGCATAGCCGAACGTGCCGGAGCTGATATCGAAGCAGTGCGGTTGGGAATGGGAGCAGATCCGAGAATTGGTTATCAGTATATCTATCCCGGGCTCGGCTATGGCGGCTCCTGCTTTCCCAAGGATGTGAAGGCTCTGGCTCATATGGACCGCAGGCAAGGCGGTAGTCCGCAGTTGCTGAATGCAGTAGATGGTCGTAACCGGCAGCACCTGCATGACTTTTTCCATAAAATATCCAGTCATTTTGATCATGCTCTTGAAGGTCGATGCTTTGCTGTCTGGGGATTGGCATTCAAACCTGGAACCAGTGATATGCGGGAGTCCCCAGCGGGTAAATTGATGGAGTTGCTATGGAATGCCGGTGCCCGGGTTCAGGCTCATGACCCGCAGGCGATTGAAGAATGCCGACGGTTGTATGGCGAACGGGAAGGACTGTTGCTGTCGAGTAATCAGGAAGATGTACTGGAAGGCAGTGATGCGCTGATCATTTGCAGTGAATGGAGCGAATACCGTGCCCCCGACTTTGAATTGATGCATCAGCATTTGAGTCAGCCAGTGATTTTTGACGGTCGGAACCTGTGGCTCCCTGATGATATGGCGCGATATGGCTTTTGCTATTACTCCATTGGTCGTCCGGTGGTTTATCCCGTTGAACAGGTTATCCGGTTGAACAAGCTTCCAGGTAAGTGAGAAAAAGTTTGAAATATCTTGTTACCGGTGCAGCCGGATTTATTGGCTTTCACACGTCCCGTCGTTTATGTCATGAGGGTCATCAGGTTGTTGGTATAGATAATCTTGATCCTTACTATGAAATATCCCTGAAACAGGCCCGGTTACAACAACTGGAATCTGTGAATGGTTTTTCCCTTGAGATTATGGATATTTCAGATCAGGGGGCAATCACAGGCTTATTTGATAAGCACAACTTTGATCGCGTTATTCATCTGGCCGCACAGGCCGGTGTTCGTTATTCACTGGAAAACCCTCAAGCCTATATCAATAGCAATATTATTGGCTTTACCAATATTCTGGAGGCTTGCCGGCACAATCAAATCAAACATCTGATTTACGCCTCATCCAGCTCGGTCTATGGTTTGAATCGCAGCCAGCCCTATTCGACGGCCGATGCAGTTGATCATCCTGTTTCGCTTTATGCTGCCAGCAAACGTTCCAATGAATTGATGGCACACAGTTATTCTCATCTGTTTGGCCTGCCTGCTACGGGTCTGCGTTTTTTCACTGTGTATGGGCCTTGGGGCCGTCCGGATATGGCTTATTTCTCCTTCACCAAAAAGATTCTGGAAGGAGAAAAAATCCGGATTTTCAATCACGGTAATATGAGTCGTGACCTGACGTATGTCGATGATATTGTTGAAGGCATTATTCGAATTGCTGAAGAGATTCCTTCATCTTCTGACGTCCCCTCTATTGCTGATGGCATTATGCCTCCCCACTCAAGTTCGGCGCCTTTCAGGGTGTATAACATCGGTAACAATCAGCCGGTTCGACTCATGGATATGGTCAGTGAAATAGAGCGTGCTACGGGCAGGAAAGCAAAACTGGAATTCGCTCCCATGCAGTCCGGTGATGTGCATTCGACATGGGCTGATATAGACGACTTGTTCAATACGACAGGGTATAGCCCTGACACATCCTTTTCGACGGGAATCGATCATTTTGTTCAGTGGTACCGGAATTTTTATTGCTGATTATGTTTTGCGCCTGCGTTTCTAAATGAGAATGATTAGCAAAAAGATTGATCTGGATCACATTTTCCTGTTCAATATGCGCCCATAATGCGAATGGTTAACATTCATTTCATTTAGACAATAACAACCCAGCACCCTGACAGGATCACAAGGTCGGCCTTGATGCTGGCTGTTAGTGCTACCGGCAGTTGATGTTAGAGGAAGTCCAGTTGAAGAAGACGGTTCTAGGCGCTGCAATCTCCGCAGCAATTTTCGCGAATGCCCTTCAAGCTGCATCTGTAGAGGTGCTGGATAAGACCCATCGCCCCGCAGGTCAGTTCCTGGCTTACACCGAATTTGAACTGTCTGGCGAACCGCTGGCTGAAGGTCTGGGTCTGGATCTGGATATTCTGGATCCTAACCGCGCTGATGAACCGACTCCGTTTGACTTTGCTGCTGGTATCGAAAGCTACGAATACTCTGAAGAAGCCATGTATGCGCTGAACTATCAGTCCACCATGGGCCCGCATCTGGTAAACGGTCCGCTGAACATGGCGCGTGGCGGTAAGATGGAAACCCTGGGCAAGCGTGTTATTGAAATGGCCGCTGCTGTAGGTTTCCCGGCTAACGAAGTGCCGCTGAACATGTACCCGATTTCCATGCCTTACGCTTCCGGTAGCCCGGAATTTGCCGGCAAACCGGACACCTCTGTCGTAAATGGTGATGAGGTAGAGATCCGCACTGCCAAAGGCACTGAAAAAACAGTACAAACTGTTGTTCCGGCCTACTTCCGTGATTACAAGTCACTGGCCTGGAATCCGGCCAGCTTCGACAAATCCTTCAGCCCGGCAGCAACCGGCGGCATTATGCTGAAGGAAGTAATGTGGGCGCAGGACTTCCTGGGCGGCATGCACGTCACCAGGACTGATGAAGAAGTTGAAGCTGATTCCATGAAAATGGATCAGGACGGCGTTCACACTCTGGGTGTTTCCGCTGCTGATGGTTTCAACGGCATGCTGCTGACCGAAATCTCTCTCGACAAACTGTTGATGCTGCAAAACCAGCTGGGCTTTGACGGCAAGAACCTGGGCGTGAAGTTTGGTCCTGACTATGACCCGGCCAAAAAGCCGGTATGGTTTGCCAGCAAGGTTGCGGTAACCGAGAAGAAAGTAAACGGTGTTAATGCAGTAGACAGCCTGAAGGTAACTGACGGTGCTTCCACTCTGCGTGATACCTGGATGCTGCTGTGGCCGGTAAGCGAAATCTATGCGTTCAGTGACCAACGTACTGCCAACACTGCCCAGAATCCGGCATTCAAGGCAGTATTCGACGGTGTTCCGTTTGCCTCTGCTCCGGCAGCCAACATCGACGGCAAAGCCGGCAACGATGTTATCGGTTCCGATATGTTCTCTGTTGCCAGCAACGTTTCCAACATGCTGTTCAAAAACCTGGCTGCACTGCACTTCAACAGCAAGGCCGGTACTTTCGTAACTTCTTACGACGATGGCAAGCAGGGCAAGCAGGTTGACACTTATGACGCCGCTTACTCTCTGGTTGCACTGTCCATCTTCCAGCGTTCACAGGATGCACTGCCGGTAGGTTATGCAGCTGCTGACGGTGGTGATGTTGACCTGAAATCTGCACAGGGCAAGCAGGCTCTGGCTATGATCAAACAGCAGGCTGACTTTATTGTTAACAACTTGACTGGCAAGAATGGTCTGGTATTCGACGGCGTGACCCTGGGTGGTGATGTTGACAAGAGCCAGTCTCTGGATGCTCAGTTTGCAGCCATGCGCGGTCTGTCTGTTGCCTTCCTGGCAACCGGTGACAAATCCTACCGTACCGCTGCCCGTAACATCTACCTGGCGGTAGAGAAGCACATGTTTGATGCCAAGCTGGGTACCTGGGCTGCTGTACCGGGCAAGCCGACTGTTCACACCCCTTACACTGCCGCTGCAATTTCCGGTGGTCTGCGTGAAGCCATGCAGCAGCTGCGTAACGAAGAAGGTGAAAATGCGCCGGCGCTGGAACTGCAAGCCCTGACCGAGCGTTATGTCAGCTGGTTCCGGACTACTATCAACGGTGGTATGCAGCTGGCTGAGTGGATGGGCGACAGTGGTGAAAACCAGCTCAAGGGTAGCAACTCAACCGACACCGATGAAGATGGTGTTCCGCAGATTATTGCCTCCGGCGGCAAGTTCGGTACCGCCATGGTGATGGCTGCAGAAGCAAAAGTCAGCGTGAAATAACACGCAATCTGACGCTTAGCCTAGGGGCTGTTGAGGTCTTATCGTGATCTCAGCTAAAGCCAGCGTTTTCGTGCCGAGGCGCAGTAGCGTGGGAATACCGAGGTATTTCAAGCTGCTGCAACGACAGCATGGAAGCGCTGGCTTTAGCCCTTCGGGTGGTTCGTAAAGGGGGCTTCCGACTTCGTTGAACTGTCTTGATGTAGAGTCACTACATGCTGCAACAGTTCGCCTTGCGGAATCTCCCTTTACGAACCACTGAGAACACGATAAGACCTCAACAGTCCCTAATCAGGCATTTCAAAGGTGTTGGCGCTACTCCGGGCGTCAACACCTTTTGTCGTTTCAAAATTGGTCGTTTTCAGCATCACCCGACAGGTTGGTCGGGCAGGGAAAAGAGATGTCCAGTTCTACATATCAGGCGCCTTCCTCAGGCTCGTTTGTTATTTCAGGCCGTTTCTGGCAACGTCTGGCATACCGTCATAAATATGCCGAAGCCACGCTCTACCTGATGTTTATCAGCGGGATCGTGATCTGGGACTGGGTTGAGATTGGCTGGCAGGTCGAACGTATCATGCTGCTGGCACATCTGGTTGCCGGACTGACAGCTTTCCCCCTTTTGGTTGGTCCTTTCTGGGCATCTCACCGCTCACTTATTACCCTCTCAAACAAACCTTTTTTACGTGCAACCGGAAAATGGATTGAATGGCTGCTGATTATCTGTACCCTCAGCGGCATTTATCTACTGTTCTGGGGCAACCCGGGTAACTGGCTGGGAGAACTGATGCAGGATCTGCATTTTTATAGCTCGGTTCTGCTGGTGCCTCTGGTGTTTCGCCATGCAATGCGCTGGACAGTGCTTAAGGTTTTTCGTCGTCATAGCTGACAGACTCCTGTCAGCTACCCAACTAGATTTCGTTCAGGAAAACACAGATGTTTGCGAGTTTTCTGATTACCTTCCGCGAAGGGCTCGAGGCCTTTCTGCTGGTCGGTATAGCTCTGTCGTATCTCGCCAGATTGAATGCCTCACGACACAATAAATATATTTACTTGGGAGTTGGTGCCGGTCTGGTGCTGTCTCTGGTTATCGCTTTTATCTTCCAGGTGCTGGTCGATCAGTTCTCCAGTGAGCATTACCGTAATCTGCTGATGGCGGGGATTCTGCTGTTTGCGACTGCAGTACTGAGTTATATGGCCATCTGGATGCAAGGGCAGGCCAAAGCCCAGGTCGGGGCAATGAAGGAGAATATTGCCCAGTATGTCACCACCGGTAATTTGTTCGGACTGGTTTTTCTCTCGTTTCTGGCAGTGCTGCGGGAAGGCTTTGAGACCATTCTGTTTTTCTCGGCGCTGATGTACTCCGGTCAGGGAGTAACGCTGGAAAGTGGGCTGATGGGCGGACTACTGGGCCTGCTGGCTTCAGTGGTACTGGTTTGGATGTTGTTAAAGAGTACCCGTCAGGTGTCTCTGCAGCCGTTCTTCCGCTGGACCAGTCTGCTGATCATTATTATTGCCGCCGGCCTGCTGTCTTCGTCTATCAATATGCTGCAGGCAGCAGAGATGTTGCCGGTGATTAAAACCGCTGTATTTGATATTTCCCATATTCTTGATGACCGCGGTACTTTTGGTACTTTCCTGCGCGCCCTGTTTGGCTATAACTCTTCTCCGAATTTGCTGCCACTGCTCATCTGGGCAGCCTATCTTGCTGTATTTATCCGTTTCTGGAACAGGAGTTACCGTCCGTCATGAGTCAGGCTGCTGAACAAAAGCATGTAGCGGTACTGGGCGGTGGCCCGGCCGGATTAATGGCGGCCTGGGAGCTGGTTGAAGCCGGTTACCGGGTGACGATTCTGGATCGTGACAGCAAAGTGGGTGGCATGTGCGCCACCCTGAAATTTGCCGGCAAGCATGGTGACTATCGTTTCGATTATGGCGGCCACCGGTTTATTACCAAGAATCCGGAACTGCTGAAGTTTGTTGACGAACTGATGGCAGAAGATCTGCTTTATGCCGAGCGTAAAAGTGTGATCCGGTTCAAGGGGCGCATCTATCAATATCCGCTGGCTATTGGTGACTTGTTGAAGAATGCACCGTTTTCTCTGCTATTCGGTGCAGCTGTTGATCTTGTCATGCTGCCGTTTAAAAAACGTCCACAAAATCGCCGTGATTCCAGCTTTGCAGAATGGATTGAAAGCCGTTTTGGCAAAACTCTGTACCGCAACTTCTTTGAAGGCTATACCGGAAAATTGTGGGGCATTTCACCAGCCAAACTTTCTGCTGACTGGGCTTCCCAGCGTATCAGCTTGCTTGACCTGAAGGATGTTGCCCGTCGCCTGCTGCCGCAGAAAAAGGACACACCACGCACCTATGCCCGCAAGTATCGCTATCCGAAACTGGGCTTTGGTCACCTTTATACCCGACTGGGCGAAGAGCTGGAAAAGAAAGGTGTCGATATTCGGCTGAACAGCAATGTTGTGGATATGCAGACCACAGAGAATCGTATCAGTAGCATCGGCTTCAGTGAAAATGATGGCGAAGTGCAGCAGTTGGATGCTGACTATGTGATCTCTACGATTCCCCTGTCAGATATGTGTCGTATGACTGATTTTGACAGCGGGCTGGAGTTCCGCTCCCTGCGTTTCTTCAATATGCCGATGGAAACCGAGAATATTTCTGACAATACCTGGCAGTATCTGTCTGACCCGGAGATTCTCGGAACCCGATTGCAGGAACCTCGTCGCCGCTCGCCCTATATGGCCCCGGAAGGTCGTACTTCGGTGATGGTCGAGATTCCCTGTGATAAAGGTGATGAAGTCTGGAGTATGCACGGAGATCAGCTGCGAGAGCGGGTGCTTGATGATCTGGAAACCCTGGGTGTTGATCGAAAACTGTCCACCGGTGAATACTTTACCGCTTTCACCGAGCACGCTTATCCACTGATGGATATCGATTATCAGGACAAGCGAGAGAAAGCGATTACCCACCTGTGCAAATTCGACAATCTGGTAATGTCCGGCCGACAGGGCTCTTTCCGTTACATCTTTACTGATACGGCGATGGAAATGGGCCAGATGGCGGCACGTTCAATTATTGAAGGCACTGACAGACGACGCGAGATCTTTGATTACCGCAATGAGAATACGGTGATTGAAGTGCAGAGTGTTGCCTGAGTTATTGGCTGAAAGAGAAAAACAGGGGAAGTACGTTGAAAAGAAATCCTGTGTTCTGGACCTTTATATCGGCAATGCTGCTGGTGTTAAGTCTGAATAGTCAGGCCTACACCTATTCTGCAGCAGGCAAAGAGCCGCTGATTGATGGTCGTGAAGCATTACTGAAAGCAGCTGACAGTGGTGATTTTGAGGCGGCAACAGCCGCCTATGAGAAAGTTGCCAAAGAGATCCTGTACTTCAAAACCGAGTATGGCATTGACCTCGATACGCCGATGAAAAATGCGTTGAAGGCCAAAGATGCCAAACAGGTTAATCACGTACTCAATCAGGCTTACTTTGCCGAGATTGACCGTCGTCTGAAAGGTGCGGAGCAAAATGTTAATGACTATCAAGTGGCCAAGGTTCTGGTAGTTAAAAGCAAGCTGTTTCTGGATCTGCTGACGCCGCAGATGGAAGCAGAAGCCCGTCAGCAGGCGGAGCAGGCTATTCAGATTGCATTGAAAGCAATTGGTAACCCGGGCGTATTTGGTGTGGGTGCCGAACCGGCAAATCCTGAAGCGCTGGCGAATGCTCATCAGCAGCTTATTAAAGCGCTGCAGGCTTTCAGCCTGTAGGGTGAACTAACTGAAATGCCAGAACAGCAGCCATTAGCAGGCCTGATCAACTGTTTTCCGGGTTTCCCGGACAGGCAGCGTTTGTTGGTGTCTGCCTCGATTGCTGTTGCAGGCATTATCTGGCTGGTCTGGGTTGTATGGCTGTTTCAGTATCCACTGCAACTGAGTAGTGATGATGCGCTGTTCTTCTCCAGAGGCGTAGAACGGTTCTCAGTACTGGAGCTGCGGCCGCACTTTCCGGGATATCCGGTATTTGTTGCACTGGCCGGTGTTATCAGTCTTGGTTTTGCTGCAGATACAGCTGTCATTTTGACCAGTCTGTTATCAGCGGTTGTGTTGCCCTGGATACTGTTGCTGCTGTTGCGTGAAGTGAGTCCCGAGAGCTACAGGTCGCCACTGGCCACCATTGTTCTGATGCTGTTATGCGCACTGCAACCATTGCTGGCCGCGCTGGCTCTCAGTGGTTTGTCAGATGCGACCGGCCTGCTGTTTGCTGCTTTAGCGTTACTGTTAACCTGGCGCCGGCAATTCCTGACAGCAGGCATATGCTGTGGCTTGATGTTGGCATCCCGGCCATCGTACTTCCCTCTGGCGGCGGGACTGATTGCGATTATACCGCTGCTGTATAAACAGCAATTTCTCTCTGTCTGGCTTCGTGGCGCATCGGGTGTGGTGCTGGTTGGCATACCGGTTATGTTGTTTCTGCTGAGTCGTGACGGACTGGCTTTTTTTGAAGAAGGTCTGCGCTTTACCCAGGGGCACTTCCAGATCTGGGGTAACACCTTCGAAGGCCAGCGCCCGAACTGGCAGGAGTGGCTGGAACGGCTGACAGATGTGTACTGCTGGTCCGTGCTGTGTCTGTTGGCTGCGTCACTGTTATGGGGATTGAAACAAAGCAGTCAGCGTCCTCTCGCAGTTGTTATTACTCTTTATCTCGGGTGGATCTTGCTGGCGCAAAATCCGGATAATATGCGACATTTTGCGCCGGTTATGCTGCTGTGGTTGCCATTACTGGTATCCCAGATGCTTTGTTTGTCAGTTATCGTATACCGATTGAGCTGCGCGCTGAGTATCGCAATCGGTGCTGTTTTGTTTTTCTCCCAGGCTTCACTGACAGTATCGAGTGCTCCGGTGCAGCAAGCCGTGCAATGGCTTGACAGGGCAGCTTGTACTGATGGTGATGATGGCAGGACAGGCCTGACGCTTGGAACCAATTATTCAGTCAGTCTGCTGAGGGAAGCGCTGCCAGGCTGTCAGATTTTCGATATGTATTACCCCAGCAGTAAAGCACTGGTTCGACAGGCCGGGGGCTTCAGGCTGAGTGGTTCACCCCAGCAGGATATGCTGCTGATTACCGTTTTTCCGGCGCGTTTCCCGGGTGAAAGAACGCTGTATCTTTATCGTTTTTCGGAGTCCGGGTAATGACAGCAATCATCCGGAAGCCACAGGTTTTTATATCCAGACTGGTCAAAATATCAATGAAACGTCGTTTTTTAAGGCGGTGCTTTTCGCTGCTTTCGATATTAACTTTTTTGTCGATACTGCCTGTTCAGGCAATAGAGAAAAGTACGTCCATTTTATGGTCGACAGATAAAAGCCGGATTTACAGCAGCAACTTTGATGGCGGCAGTGTCAGCATTATTGACCGCAAATCCGGTGAGCTGGTCAAGGAAGCTGTGATCGGCCGGGATATCAGACGACTGGCACTGACGGCAGATCAGAGCCGGTTGCTGGCTTCGGATTACCTGAACGATGAGCTGGTATTGCTGAGTGGCAAGACACTGGATGTCGTAACCCGGATAAAAACTCCTGCCCGGCCTTTCGGTGTAATTTACGATGCCAAAAACAAACAGTTCTACGCCACGGCTTTTGAAGGCCGCAAGCTGCTGGTTGTCAGTGTCGATGGCAAGATCACTAAAACGATCGATACTGCAGACACTCCGCGTGGTCTGGCACTGACTGATGACCAGCGACTGCTGGTGACACATATGCTGTCCGGTGAAGTCTCAATTTATGATGTCAGCGAGACGATTCCCAGACTCAGTAAGGTGATTCAGCTGGTTGATTCACCCGCCAACAAAACCCTTTCAGTACCCCAGGGAAAGCCGCGGTTACTGGATAATATTGCGATTTCACCCGATGGCACCCGTGCCTGGTTGCCGCACTCACTGTGGTCGCTCGGCCATGATTTTCAGTTCCAGTCCACTATTTTTCCGGCGGTAAGCCTGCTTGACTTGACGCCCGGTAGTGAACAGGAGCTTGTCCAGCAGCGGAAGATGCTGTTCCGGCAGATCAATATTGTTGAAAGTGGTAATAAAACCCGGATTGTTTCCAATCCTCACGATGCGGTATTTGCCGATGACGGCAAAAAACTGTTTGTTTCAACCTCCGGTTCTGAAGATCTGATCGTGTTCGATCTGTCCCGGGAAGGTAAGCAAAACAAAAAGCGCCATCGTCGTAAAAAACACCAGGGTGGAGCCAAGGCGACCCAGATTTATCGCAATATTCCGGGCAATAACCCTCGTGGTCTGCTGATTAGCGAGAGTGATCTGTTTGTTCAGAATGCCATGAGCCTGAATCTGGTGAAGTTTGATACCGGTGCACCGGGACCTTTTGGCAAGGCAAAGGTTGAAAATGCTGACTTTGCAAAGATGGTTGCCAAAGATCCGCTGTCTCCCCGGATGCGGGAGGGCAAAACCCTGTTCTACAGTGGCAATACAGCAGATAACCCGAAGTTCCCGATGGCAGGTGATTTCTGGATGAGCTGTGGCTCCTGTCATATTGACGGCTTTAACTTCACTAACCGTCAGTTGATGGATGACGGCAAGAAAGACCGCTTTGTTAACGCCCTGACCGGACATCGCGATGTGCGCAAGATGATTGCTGGCGATCCGGTCGGTGCCTATGTGGATATGATCCAGAAAACGCAGGGAGGCATGGGCGCTGATCCCAAGTCCAAAGAAGCCGCCAGAGTTGACGTTGAAAATCCACCGGTTGAAGTCGTCAAGATGATGATGGCGCTGAACGAATATGTGAAGGCGCGTGAAAACCTGCCCTACCTGTCTACCTGGCTGCGACTGGATGACAAAAAGAAATTTACCCACAAGGAAGAGTGGCTGAACTCGGCTTCCTGTGCTTCCTGCCATACCGAGATTTATAACCAGTGGGCCGACTCCAACCATGGTATGCACATGGACAACCCTTACTATCGCCAGCATGAGGACTTTGCGGCTGAAGTTGAGGGTGAGGAATACCGTACGTTCTGCCGCGGCTGTCATACCCCGCAGATGATTATCAATGGTGACACAGGACCATTGAAGTTATATGGCGACATGCGTGAGAAGCGAGGCAAATCCTTGTTTGACGCCCTGGCCAAAGGTGAAGCTGTAAGCGAACCGGGTACCGGCTGTATGTTCTGTCATCGTATTACCAAGGCTGAAAACGCCGGTGGTAATGCCGACATGACGGTGAATCTGAAAGACCGCGAAGGGTATGTGTTTGAGGATTCTACCAACGCCATTGCCCAGTGGTTGGCAAACCGTCAGATCAATGCGGCGCCGGAGCATCACAAGGCTTCCTATTCCAACCCGGAGCTGTACAACACATCACTGTATTGTTCGACCTGTCATAATGAATTTACGCCGGGGCCGGGTGCCAGTGTTAATGATAACTTTGGCGAGTGGAAGAAGTCCCGCTTTAATAATCAGGATAATCCCGCCGAACACAAAACCTGCGTCGACTGTCATATGACTGCAGATGTAGTGAATTTTGATAACCGTGTAGGCGGTCAGTCTACAGACCATGGTCCAATGAAAAAGGATGTCCGGGTACATTACTTTACCGGGGGCAACTATTTCTTTGCCGGACTGCGTAATCCTGAACATGCCAAACTAAGCAAGGAGATGCTGAAAGGTTCGCTGTTGCTGGAGGTCGATAAGGAAGGCAATCAGCTTAATGCCCGTATCACCAACCACAATGCCGGTCACGCCATGCCGGGTGGTGCCCGTCGGCAGGTCTGGGTTGAGGTTATCGCTACGGACAAAAACGGAAATACAGTGTTTGAAAGTGGCGTAATGAAAGATGGTTATGTCCCCGCTGATGCCCGTAAATTTATCAAGGCAAGGGGCGACAGTCATGGCATGCCGGTCGGGCAACGCTTCTGGCGGTATGAAAAGATTACCAAAGATACCCGAATTCAGGCCGGTGAAACCCGGGTTGAGACCTTTGATCTACCGGAGAAAATTGAATTTCCGCTGACGGTGAGTACAAGAGTTCTCTATCAGGTCTTTGCCAAGCAACTGACTGAGAAGGTGCGTAAGGCGATACCGGATGAAGATATTCCTGATCCGGAAGTGATTGAACTGCAAAAGGTTGTTCAGACCTACAACAAATAATTCCAATCTCGGGGGATACCGGCTATAACCGGTGTCCTCCAGCTGTAACCCGGGTTTTTTTCTTGCGCTTTGCTCTCTAACTGGTTTTGGGCGTGATTAGGCTAGAAATTGATTGGCTATTAGGTAAAGCTAAATCAAAATACTACTTCTAAGTATTTTGTGGGTTCTGAAATGGTGTAACTAACTGTACGATTTCATTAGGTGATGTATCAGGTTTTAATTAATTTTTTGATTTCATTTTTCAGATCGACCCCAATGACCATTTTCTTTTGTGGACGGTGAATGGGTAGAGAAATGGTTTTTATCTGCTCTCTTTCACCAAATTGGGCAATGATATCACCGGAAGGGCTGACAACCTGGCTCTGGCCACGATATTGCCCGGAGATATCTCTGGTTTTTTCAGAACCAACACGATTACAGGTGACAACTGTCATGTCATTCTCTATCGCTCTGGCTCGGGCAATATGAAGGCTTTGTTCACCTCCGAAATTGGCTGGGTGCAGCAAAATATCAACATCCTGTTCCACATACTCACGGATAATCTCCGGAAACCAGATATCGAGGCAAATGGCCAGGCCAAAGTTGATCCCCTTATACCTGAATGTGGTGTGCTGGTTGCCCCTGCTGAAATAACGCTGGTCAACAGGAGATAGTGCCATTTTGCGGTAACTGTGAAGCAGGCCTGAGGCATCAATAACAGCGAGACTGTTAAAGTATTGAGTCTGATCTTTTTCGGGAATACCTGCAATGAACAAACAGTTATACAAGGATGCAAGGGTTTGCAGGCGGTTTATTGTCGGGCTGTTGTTAAAAGGTTCTGCCAGATTTTGAATTTCTTCTGGATCATTAAACAGGTAACCCGAAATAAACAGTTCCGGCAGAATCACTATGTCGCCAATATCATCAGACCCTTCGAGTAAAGTATCCAAATGTTCCAGATTGGCCTGTCTGTTCCCGTGGATGATATCCATTTGTATTAAACTGATTTTCATTAAGTTATCCTTTTTATTTTTGTATCTGTTCGCTTGAAAGGTATTCCTCTTATCATTTTGATTCATTCTTCAGGCTAGATAATTCGTTCATCTCTTCTTTTATCGCTTCAATTGCAAGTCTGACAAGTTTTGTCGGCTTCTTGTTAAATGTATGAACAGCATAGACCGGAACTGAAGCGAATACATGCTCTGGTAAAACAAAGTCCAGCTTTCCTGCATCAAAGCAGGGTTTGAATAAAAACCGGGGAATAAATGCAATGCCTGCTCCGGCACAGGCCATGGCAATAACCGCAGGCAGGGTATTAGCCTGGCGGGTGGCGTTGAAGTGCAGTTTAAGAATATCACCCGACTTACGGTGTTTACCTTGATGAGTGATATTTTGGCCCTGCCAGTGGTTGGCGATGTAATCACAGTCAGGGGCAAGGCTGGCGATAGTTTGCGGCGTTATATTATTCCTCTGCAGATAATCCGGGCTGGCACACAGTATTTCCTCAAAATGCCCGGCCAGTTGCTGCCGGTAATTACTGGATGGCATAGCGCCAACCCGGATTGCCAGATCAATATCATTTTCAATCAGATCCACCCGTGCGTCACTGACCAGTAGCTTGGGCTCTATCAGGTTATGATGTGATACCAATCGGCCAATTGCCGGAGCAATAATGCTTTCGACCAGGGCATGCGGGGCGCTGATGCGGATTGAACCTGCTGCAATCTCATGAGCCTCCCGTGCTTCATCCCAGGCTTCCCGACCAAGGTCAGTCATGGCTTTGCAGCGCTGGTAAAAATTTCTTCCGGCCGGTGTGAGCATCTGACGGCGCGTTGTGCGATTCAGTAAAGCGACACCCAGTTGATGTTCCAGTTGCTTCAGGTGCTGGCTTACAGCTGACTTGGAAAGATTCAAGGAGTCGGCAGCTGCAGTAACCGAGCCGGCATCAATAATCCGGACAAAAATTGCCATATGGCGCAGGTAGTCAAGCATATTGTTCAGTATATCTAAACAGTGTTTTAGCTATTGTCATGTTTTTCATTGGAAAACCGGCTTCTATTATAAGTGTCATATTCCCGTCGTCATTCAGGAAATACCCCATGACCGATAACCAGAGTGCTGTAGTTCTTGCTGCTGTTGAAAAAGCCAGTGCTGAATGGAAAGCCGCATTTAACAGTGGTAATGCCGCAGGCTGTGCTGCCCAGTATGAAGCGGATGCTGTGATGTATGCCCGCCCTTTCGGTACCTTTACCGGAACAGCTGAAATCCAGGCTTTCTGGCAGCAGCTGATTGATGATGGCTTTTCCGATGTCGATTACATCTCGCCGGAAATTGTCGTTCTGGATGACTCTTCTGCAATTCTGTCTTCAGGCTGGAAAATGAACAAGGCCGGAGGTGTTATCCATAAAGAGTTGTGGGTGCTGCAGGCAGATGGAACAGCCAAACTGCGGGAAGATGACTTCGAAGCAAAAGCATAAGACGGATGATAAAAGCCAGCGTGAACCGCTGGCTTTTATCGTTTGGTTGAGTTTGAAATAACTAGACTCGGAAGGTAATAACGCTATTTCCCTCCTGCCACTGCTTGAGATTTTTCACTTTCGACAGCGGCAACAGCGTCATTCTGGGCCGGAAGATAACATTCCTGCTCTGCCGGGAAGTCACCTGAACTGACATCCTTGGCAAACTGGTTTATGGCATGAACAAATAGCTGAGCCCCATCAAGATACTTTCTGACAAATTTCGGTTTGAAATCTACTGTCAGCCCCAGCATATCCTGTAGCACCAAAGCCTGCCCGTCGACGTGCAAGCCGGCACCTACACCAATCACCGGAATCTCCAGCGCCTCGGATACCATTTTGCCGACATGCGGGGGGACAGCTTCCAGTACGACGGCAAAACAGCCCAATTGCTCCATCAGTTTGGCTTCATCCAGAATCTCGATAGCATCTTCAGCTGTTTTTCCCTGCACCCTGAATCCGTCCACCATATGGTGTTGGGAAGGTTGTAAGCCTATATGACCAACAACAGGAATCCCTGATTCGATAAAGTGTTTAATCACCGCCTGATTGATTTTTGCGCCTTCTATTTTAATTGCCTGAGCACCGGCTTTTAATAACCGGTCGGCCATCTCTGTGGCGTGATCAAGCCCTTTTCGGGTCGAAAGAAACGGAAATGCGGCAACAATAAACTTCTCTGGTGCACCCTTGCAAACAGCACGGGTATGGGCCGCAATACTGTCGACAGTCGCCGATAATGTATTGTCATGGCCATGCATTACCATGGTAGAACAGTCGCCTACCAGGATCGCATCGATATCGCACATGGAAAGAATACGGGCACTCCAGTAGTCATAAGAAGTTGTGATCACAATTTTTTTGCCACTGGATTTTATCTGTCTGAATTTCTGCACGAGTGCCGGAGGGCGGGACATCTTTTAATTCCTTCTGGTCAGGTAACTGATTCTCTCAACGACTAGCTACCCGGAAATTCAGGCCAGAAGAGAAATGCTGTTATTAATTTTGAGTGTAGATTGGAATTTTCATTCGATCCAAAGAGCCGTGGATTGTAAAACCCTGTTTTTTGTGGGGTTTATGGTCAAAAGTAGATGAATTTTGGGGGATGGCAGGTATTTAAAACGTAGTCCGAAATCTTTGATATTAAATCCGGCATGCAGTGTTTGAATTTGTTGAAGTGGATTATACTCCGCCGCGCCGTCATAAAGCTCAATGTTATGTGTGTCTTGAGGGGCGTGAGCGGGTTTGAGGAACCAAGAGTGGAACTCATTCCTGCTGCTCTGAATCAGATATTTCAACAAAAATAGTCAAAAATTCTGTTCGGCAAAGGGAAAACTGCCAGATGTTACATGCTTTTCTGATTACGCTCGCCGTACTGGCTCTGCTGAGTATTGTGTTTGAGGAAGTCACCCACCTTAATAAAGCGAAAACGACCCTTTTCTTTGGTTGTGTTGCCTGGATAACCCTGTTTATTGCAGCAGACAGTCCGTCACAGGGAAAGCTTATTGAGCACGAACTCAATGAAAACCTGCTGGAAATTGCCACGCTCTGGCTGTTTCTGATGTCCACCATGACCTTTGTTGCCTATTTGAATGCCAAAGGCATGATTCAGGTGATGGTACAGAAGCTCTTTCCGCAAAAGGTTACTGTCAGAATGCTGATGATTCAGGTTGCTCTGTTCTCTCTGGTACTTTCTGCCATCTGCGATAACGTAACTGCAACACTGGTTTCGCTCGGCCTGTTAACGACCTTTGAGCTGAGTAAGCGCATGCGTCGTCGTATGTCTGTGCTGATTATCTTTGCGGTGAACTCGGGCGGCGTCGCGCTTATTACCGGCGATGTGACCACACTGATGATTTTTCTGGGTGGTCACCTGAAAATTTCCGAGCTGCTGATTCTGCTGCTTCCGGCAGCAATCAGTGTGATGTTGCTGGCAGTGCTGTTCTCAATGAGTGCCAAAGGCGAGGTGAGTACAACGCCGATCAAGCGACAGGTTCAAACCATTGATCTGGTGATCGGGGCGATTTTCTTTACCACCATTATCATGACTATGGCGATGAATGTTTTCTTCAGTATCCCTCCGGTGCTGACATTCCTTACCGGATTGTCAGTCATGTTTCTGGTGGGGCACTGGTTCCGTAGCAACAGGGAAGAGCTACGAATGCTGGAATATATCCGTCAGGTCGAGTTCGATACGCTGCTGTTCTTTCTGGGGATTCTGCTGCTTGTTGGCATGCTCAAGGAGATCGGCACGCTGGAATTACTGACCCAGGTCTACGCCAGCTTTGACCCGAATATCTCCAACTTCTTTGCCGGAGCTGGCTCGGCGCTGCTGGATAACGTTCCGCTAACCGCAGCCTTGCTCAAAGCAAACCCTCAACTGACAACGCCGGAATGGCTGGGTCTGACCTATGCCGTAGGTGTAGGCGGCTCACTGCTGGTGATTGGCTCTGCGGCAGGCATTATTGCCATGAGCAAGATTAAGGAGCTGACATTTGTCAGCTATCTGAAATATGTCCCCATGCTGACTATCAGTTACGCCTGTGGCTATGTGCTGACTCTACTGCTGGCACATCAGCTTTATGGTTGATTGTTGAATTAAACAGGGCGTCTGATGGCGCCCTTTATTTATCACTTACTTACGTAAAATCGGGCAGTATGATGGATAAAAACGACGTCGAGCAGAGCAAGCTTGAAAAGAATATTAAGGAACGCCGGGAAAAGAAGTTAATTGAAAAGCACAACTTGCAACAAATGCCCGGTAAAACCGCATTATCTGCCATAGCTTTTCTGATAACTTCTCAAAGGACCGAAGCGGCAAACGATTTATATTGATTGCTAAATTTTGGTATCAGGGGAAGGGTAAAGCAAAACAGGCAGGCACAAAAAAGCCCGAAGTGGTGATTAACCCTTCAGGCTTGATTGTTTATGGTACCAGTGGTCGGACTCGAACCGACACGCCCGCAAAGGCAACGGATTTTGAATCCGTCATGTCTACCAATTCCATCACACTGGCATCATCTTGAGGCTCTGCGTGGCAGAGCCATTGCGCAGAAGCAGCGGCAGTATAACAAAAGAGCTGCGAGTTGCAACAAGCCGTAGCTTTAGTCCAGCAGGCTGGAATCCCGCACAGCTCCCTTGTCAGCACTGGTAACCATTTTGGCATAGGCTTTCAGCGCTACTGAAACCTGTCTAGGACGCTCGTTTTCCGGTCTCCATGCGGCCTTGCCGCGGGCGATCATGCGCTGGCGACGCCGGCTCAGTTCATCATCGGAAAGCTGCACTTCGATCTTGCGCTGGGGAATATTAATGGCAACCGGATCGCCATTTTCCACCAGACCGATATTGCCTCCGGCTGCAGCTTCCGGAGAAACATGGCCAATAGACAGGCCGGAGGTTCCGCCGGAGAAGCGGCCATCCGTCAGTAATGCACATGCCTTGCCCAGCCCTTTAGATTTGAGATAGCTGGTCGGATACAGCATTTCCTGCATGCCGGGGCCACCTCTTGGGCCTTCATAACGGACAATGACGACTTCGCCAGGCTGCACTTCATCATTAAGAATGGCTTTAACCGCATCATCCTGACTTTCACAGATGCGTGCAGGGCCTTCAAATATCAGATTGTCGTCGTCAACTCCGGAGGTTTTAACGACGCAGCCATCTTCTGCGAGATTTCCAAACAGTACAGCAAGGCCACCTTCGAGACTGAAAGCGTGTTCAATGCTGCGGATACAGCCGTTTTCACGATCCAGATCGAGATCAGGCCAGCGAGTTGCCTGGCTGAAGGCTTCAGTCGTACGAATACCGGCAGGTCCGGCACTGTACATGGTCTTTACTTCTTCAGAAGCTGTAACCCGGATATCCCACTGAGCAAGCGCTTCTTCCATAGAATCACTGTGAACTGTAGGAACATCGATATGCAGCAGGCCTGCCCGGGAGAGCTCTCCCAGAATGCCCATTACACCACCGGCGCGGTGTACGTCTTCCATATGATACTTCTGGGTATTGGGCGCGACTTTACAAAGCTGGGGCACTTTGCGGGATAGCCGATCGATATCCTTGAGGGAGAAGTCAATCTCACCTTCCTGGGCTGCTGCCAGCAAGTGCAGGATAGTGTTGGTTGAACCGCCCATGGCAATATCGAGGCTCATGGCATTTTCAAACGCACGGAAGCTGGCGACATTGCGAGGCAGAACCCTGTCGTCATTCTGTTCGTAATAACGCTTGGTAATTTCCACAATTCGCTGACCCGCGGTCAGAAACAGCTGCTTACGATCAGCATGAGTGGCCAGCAGGGAACCATTGCCGGGAAGAGACAGACCCAGTGCCTCAGTCAGGCAGTTCATGGAATTGGCGGTAAACATGCCGGAGCAGGAACCACAGGTCGGACATGCAGAACGTTCATATTCATCAACGGTCTCTTGATCGGCATCCGAAGCGGCAATCACCATGGCATCAACCAGATCAAGATTGTGCTTGGCCAGTTTGGTTTTACCGGCTTCCATCGGGCCACCGGAAACAAAAATCACCGGAATATTCAGCCGCATGGCGGCCATTAGCATGCCGGGAGTGATCTTGTCGCAGTTGGATATGCAGACCAGAGCATCCGCACAGTGGGCATTGACCATATATTCCACCGAGTCGGCAATAATATCCCGACTGGGCAGGGAATAGAGCATGCCATCATGTCCCATCGCGATGCCGTCGTCTACGGCAATGGTGTTGAACTCCTTGGCAACACCGCCATGTCTTTCAATTTCACGGCAGACCAGTTGTCCCATATCTTTCAGGTGAACATGGCCGGGAACAAACTGGGTAAAGGAGTTGGCGACAGCAATAATCGGTTTCTGAAAGTCCTCATCGGACATGCCGGTGGCGCGCCACAGTGCGCGGGCACCTGCCATATTGCGGCCATATGTCGATTTACGGGAGCGATATTCTGGCATAGGCGTTCTCAGCTACTTCTTATTATGGAGGGCGTTATCATTGTTTTGTGTTCAGATATGGTTGGCAACATATTCTGAGTATCAGGCAAGTCGGATAGTATCAGCCTGTTGGCCTAAAACCCAAACGTTCATTTTGTCGGTGCTCCCTGAACCATTACTGACGCTCTCTTCTATACTGCGTTTCGGGCAGTATCTTTGAACGTTACAGGCTCAGGAGTTTGAGGTGATGTGCCAGCATTGCAATAAAGAAACCCGGTTATACCGGCTTCATCGCAGTTTTATGGAGCGACACATCACCCGGCGTAATGAAAAAAAGTATCAGTGCTCGGAGTGTGGGCAGATATTTTTCTGGCCGGCGGATAGTAAACCTGAGCAGGGGTTTATAACCTGAGTTGTTGATCTTCCGGATAGTTCGGTTGTAATACCTGTAAGGTCAGGGTTGCTGCCAGACAACTATATATTCTTTTATCCAGCCTTGATTTATCTCACCCGTCACCTTTCGGAAAGCGTTATTATTTACGACTGTTGTTGCAGGATTTGAGTACATATAATAACAACCTGTTACACAACGAAATGACAAGGCTGTCTGATTTTTTCTTCTGTTTGCTCTGTTATTTGCAGGGCAAAGTATGCTCAATGTCGTTCGGATAAAAACCATTAGCTGACACAAGTATCAGCCAGCACAGTACGTTTGATAATTCCACACACAGGGACTTCAGAATTAACATGTTTAACACCAAACAGGCCGTTAGCCGGTTGCTGCCGGTATGTGTTGCCGTGTCTTTTATGACCGGTTGTACCACTGTCATGCAGAATCAAACCTACGGCGACTACGAGCAGAAAATTACCAGTGGCGAGCTTGATGCCGCTGTAGAAATGGCCATCAATGAAGCCGAAGTTGATGCCAAGACCGGAGAAGCAGAAGATCTGCTGTGGTCACTTGAGGCGGGAGCCCTGCTGCGAATGAAGAGCAGCTACAAGCAAAGCACCGCTTTCTTTGATGATGCCGAATTCCTGATGAAAGCTGAAGACACTGAAGATGTTGCCGGCAAGGCTGTTGATGGTATTGGCAGCATGCTGCTGAATGATACTGCGGCAGACTACGAGCAGGCTCATTACGACGGCATTATGGCCAACAGCTACAAGGCGCTGAACTTTATGTTCGAGGGTGATGTTGCCAATGCCCGGGTTGAGTGGAACCGGGTGGATGACCGTCAGCGCCGTGCAGCAAATGACTTTGCAGACAAGATTGCAAAGCAGAAAGAAGAACTGCAAAAAGAAGCAGAAGACAAGAACAAAGCGGAGCAAACTCAGAAAAGTGTGAGTGAAGCGGAAAAAATCATGGCTTCACAAGGCGTCGACTTCTCTGAGTGGAAAGCCTATGAGGATTATGTCAATCCGTTCAGCACTTACATGCACGGTCTGTTTTTCATGCTGAATGCCCAGGGCCGTAGTGATTTTGGCAAGGCATATGAGAGCTTCCAGCGTGCCGCGGCCATGACCGGTAACAAGATAGCTAAGGCTGATCTGGCTTTGGCGGACTCCCTGCGCAAAGGTCGCAAGTCTATCAAGAAAGTGAAGCCTACTGTCTGGGTTGTATTTGAAAATGGTCTGGGGCCCAAGCGCGAAGAGTTCCGGATTGACCTGCCGGTGTTCCTGCTCAGTAATAATGTGAAATATACCGGTATCGCCTTGCCGAAACTGGTTGAGCGTGATCAGGCCTATCCGGCACTGAATGTGGCCGGTACTTCTACCGAAGTCCTGTCCGAAATGGATCGGGTGGTAAAAGCCGAGTTCAAGGCCGAATTCCCTTACATCCTGAGCCGTGAAGTAGCCCGTGCAGTAGTGAAAACCATTGCCCAGAAACAGCTGAATGACCAGAGCCAGGTGGCTGGTATTCTCGGTGCCGTAGCCCAGATGGCGACAACCGGAGCCGACCTGAGAATGTGGAACAGCCTGCCGAAAGACTTCCAGCTGGCCCGCATCAGCAAGCCGAAAGACGGCAAGCTGACCATTACTGCTGAAGGTATGGTTGCTCCATTGACTGTAGAACTTGACCCCAAGGCTCAATTCAGTGTCGTATATGTCCGCGCCGTAAGCCCCCAGGCTGCTCCGGCTGTAGACGTTCTTGATATCTGACAGGAAGCCGAACAATGAAACTTAAAACTGCTGCAGGGATTGCCCTGAGCGCGCTGGTCCTGACCGGCTGTGCAACCAATAAAACCTATTACGTAGACCAGGCAACAGGTCAGACCACCAGTCAGGAAACAGTTGCCGGCCTGAACTACCGCGATTTTGCCAATGCGGCCAACGAGATGGTGCAAACCATGCTCACAAACCCGCGTTTGCAGCACCCCAATGCGGATAAGGGTGCCGTTTATATTGTTGCTGTTTCTGACATCATAAACGACACCACTCAGCGTATTGATACGGACCAGCTGGCTAAAAAGATCCGCATCGATCTGCTGAATTCCGGCCGCTTTATGACGACCACCGCTGTAGGTCTGCATGGTGCTGAAGATCAACTCACCGAAAAGGTTCGTCAGCTGAAAAACTCCAGCCTGATCAACCAGAAAACAGTTAAAGGCAATAACAAGGTTATTGCCCCGGACTTCAGTCTGAGTGGCAAGATTATCCAGCGTAACTTCCAGATCTCTGGCAGCAAGCAGGAAATCAACTACTACCTGCAGCTGACCATGACCAACCTGGAAAATGGTCTGGCCTACTGGGAAGGTGAAGTGCCGATCGTTAAAAAGGGTGATGGCCGTTCTGTCAGCTGGTAAGACAGATCCGGTTTGATATCTGTTCCGGGGCAGGGCAATCCTGCTCCGGGATTTTTATTTTTTGGGGGTTTCATGAATTTTCGTCAGAAGGCTGTCGTCGCAGCCGTGTCTCTTGCCTTGTCTTCTCTATTTATTCATACATCAGCCAGTGCCAATCAGTCGCCGGTAGCGCAGGATGCTACGGTCGCGATGGCCAGTCAGCCACAACCGGCTGAATACAAAGGCCCTGATGTTACCGATAACCCGCAGCCAGCCCAGACCAAGGAGGAAGTTGTATCTTCCGCCAAGGCCAAGGTGCAGGATGCAATGGCTGACGTTGATCGCCGGGCAGGAGAGGCAGTACGCCAGCAGCGGAAAAAACTGCGGGAAAAAGGCAAGAAAGATGTACGTGTGATGTACGGCACAGCGCTGGTAAATGCCAAGTCAGCTGATCCTGACTGGGGTGATCGCCGGGTTATTGCCTATCAGCGGGCAGTGGTTTCAGCCCGGGAAAAGCTGCTGAAGCAACTGTACGGCGAGGTGACAACCCGAACCCTGCGGGAGAACTTCAGAACCAATCAGCTGCCGGAATTTACTCCGGAAGAAATCCAGACCCAGAAAGGGCTGGACGCGGCACTGGGTGTTGTTGTTGCAATCGCTGATACCGCAGTAGGTGGTCGCCTCGAAGAAATGGGCATTGACAGCAAAGCCTATGAGGCGGCAACTCCCACCAAACGTAAAGTCATGATGAAAAAGGCATTCAGCAAGATGACTCAAAGGGAATCCCGTGGTGAGCTGAGTGGCGCCATTGTTACCCGTACCTTTGAAACCACTGATGCCAATGGTAATACCGCTGTTGGTGTAGTGCTGACAACGTCCAACAAACTGAAAAACACGCTGGAAAACTTCAGGGTCAGCAAGGGTCGAATTGCTCCCAACCCGAAGCGCGCCAAAATCAGCATTGATGACTTCCTGGAGCAGAACTACAGCAACCTGATGTACCAGCATGGCATTACCCTGATGTACGACGAAGAAGGGTATCCGGTACTGATCTCTTATGCCCAGGCAGGCAATGAGTGTAATCCGGTTGATTATGAAGAGTGTGTTGATAACCGGGAGTTCTCGTTTATCGAAGCGGAAAACGACGCTTACGCCAACTTTGCCGAGGTGTACAACCTGCAGGGCGTACTGACTGCTGAAAGCCGCAAGGGTGAAGAGAAGATCAAGGATGCCACCCTGACCCGCACAGAGTCCGGTGACCAGACGATTGAAGGCACGACTTCACGACTGCTGAAAGAAGTCAGCGAAATGTCTGAAATGAACTCTGCGGTGAAAGATCTGGTAGGTATCGAGGAAGTCAAACGCTGGACTGAAAAGCATCCGGTAACTGGCAAGGAAATCAACGGTATCGTGCTGGCCTGGCATCCTAAAAATGAAGCCTCCATTCGCAGCTTCAAATCCAATAAACCACAGCCGAAGCCTCAACCGGCAGTTAAAGCTCCGCAGACTCAGAGCCAGTCTGGTCAGGGGCAAGGTATTGATACCTTTGATGATGCAGACTTTTAAATCAGGAGTGCAGGCATGAGATGGTTTACAACCTTGCTGTCTGTACTGGTTTTGCTTCCCTCCCTGGCTTCTGCCGGGGAGGTGGAAGTAACAGCCAAAGGGACAGGATTATCCGAAGAGTTTGCGATTGAGCAGGCTCTGGTTCAGGCCGTACGACAGGTTAATGGTGTTGATATCAGCAGCACTCAGGCATCTGAACAAAGCCGGCTGAGAGTTAATGGCGAAGGACTCAGTACAGAACGGGTAGAACGTGATGTACTACTGAAAGCCAAAGGTCAGATTGCAGGTTATGACGTTATCAGCAACCGCTGTAACAATGGCAACTGCACCGCTGAACTGAAGGTGCGAGTCTACAGCTACAAGGCTCCCGGTCTGGCAACTGACAAGCGTCGCCGTATAGCGGTGCTGCCTTTTACCGGCGGAAAACAGTTCCGCAAGATGGTTACTCGTGAAGTACAGGATCAGCTGGTGCAAAGCCGCCGTTTTGCTGTGCTGGATCGTGAACAGGAGCGGGCATATAAGGCTGAAAAATCCCTGTGGCTGAGTGATGATGCGGCTATTTCTGAAAAAGCACGCTTGGGCAAGGTGCTGGGGCTGGATTACATTCTGGTTGGTAATATCGTCCGTGCCGGTGTGAATCGCTGGACCACCAAGGTTGAGTTGACCGGGGAAAAGAAAAGCCATGTCCGTACAGCAGCTACCGTACGTTACCAGATCATTGCTGTGGCAACCCGACAGGTGAAGTGGTCAGACACCGTATCGGTAACGCTGAATAATGTTGGCAGTCTGAACCGTGCCGCATCCGCTATCGGCAAGAAAATTGCCGGTGAAGCGCTGGGGAATATTTATCCGCTGCGTGTCGTCAGCCTGAATGGTGGCCAAATCATACTGAATCAGGGCGGGAAAACCATCAGACAGGGCAGCTACTACAATGTCTACTCTCTGGGTGAAGTGATTAAGGATCCCTACACCAATGAGTCTCTCGGTCGGACTGAAACCCGTGTTGCCACTGTTAAAGTAACCCGTGTAGAGGCCAAGATGGCTTATGCCAAAGTGGTTGATGGTAAAGCAGGTGATATCAAGCAGGGCTTTATTGTACGGCCCGGAAAAGCGGTTGCCCGTCCGGCAAAGAAAAAGACCGGAACATCGACATCCAAAGAGTCTGATGTTGAAGTGCCAGCTGCGGGTGGTGTGATTCTTTAACTATTGATGTGATTGTTAGCTGAAAAAAATCTGCCTCTCCCCTGAAAAGCCGGGCGATCAAGTCCGATTATATAAGCTTTTCAGGGGAGAGGCAGAATTCGTTTAGCTGTCAGGTCTAGCGATACAGCAAGCAGCTCTTAACTTTTAGGGCAGGAGGCAAAGTGCTCATTGCCCAGATCGCGCAGGCTCGGACGATCTTTTGCACAGTCATCATCGGCCTTCGGGCAGCGGGTGCGGAATACGCAACCACTTGGTGGACTGATAGGTGACGGCAGTTCGCCTTCCAGCAACTGAACCTCTTTGTTGCGCTCCAGGTCCGGATCCGGGATCGGTACGGCAGACAACAATGCCTGAGTATACGGGTGGCGCGGATCAGCATAGAGGGAGTCGGATGTTGCCGCTTCAACCTCATTACCGAGATACATTACCAGTACACGGTCACTGATATGTTTGACCACGCTCAAGTCGTGGGCAATAAAGATCAGTGACAGACCCATTTCTTTCTGCAGTTCTTTCAGCAGGTTTACGACCTGAGCCTGAATAGATACGTCCAGCGCACTCACCGGCTCGTCACAGATAATCATCTTGGGTTTCAGAATCAACGCCCGGGCAATACCGATACGCTGACACTGACCGCCGGAAAACTCGTGCGGGTAACGGTTGATAACGTTCGGCAGCAGACCTACCTTGGCCATCATTTCCCGTACCTTATCCTGAACTTCCTCTTTAGGGGTTTCCGGATAGTAGTTGCGCAGCGGTTCGGCGATGATGTCGCCGATGGTCATCCGCGGGTTCAGGGATGCCAGCGGATCCTGGAAGATCATCTGGATATCCTTGCGGACTTCCTTCATGGCCGCATCCGACAGGCCGGCGATATTTTCACCTTCCCAGTCAACACGGCCACTGCGGGTCTTGACCAGACCTATGATGGCACGGGCCAGAGTGGACTTGCCGCAGCCGGACTCACCTACAACACCAAGCGTTTCACCCGGATAGAGGTCAAAACTGACACCGTCGACCGCCTTCAGCAGTGGTGCTTTATCCCATGGCCATTTTTTGGCCTTTTCAATCGGGAAGTGAACCTTTATGTCACGAACCTTGAGAATCGGCTCGACAGTATCGATTGCGATTGCTGCTTCGCTCATGCCGCGTTCTCCTCGTTCTTGATCGGGCGGGTACTGTCTGGGGTCCAGAAACAAGCCTTCTTGCGTCCACCATCAAAGATTTCCAGCGGTGGCATGGCTTGTCTGCAGCGATCGGATACAACGCCACAACGATCCTGGAACGGGCAGCCTGTCGGCAGGCTCAGCAGGTTCGGCGGATTACCCGGGATGGTCGGCAGTACTTCGCCTTCGGTATCCATACGCGGAATCGCTTCCAGCAGGCCGCGGGAGTACGGGTGGCGTGGATCGTAGAATACGTTGTCAGTGGTGCCGTATTCCATGGTCTGACCGGCGTACATTACCATTACGTTGTCGCAGATACCGGCAACTACACCCAGGTCGTGGGTGATCATGATGATTGCCGTATTGAAGTCATGCTTCAGTTCGTTCAGCAGTTCCATGATCTGGGCCTGAACGGTTACGTCCAGTGCTGTTGTCGGTTCGTCGGCAATCAGCAGCTTTGGACGACACAGCAGTGCCATTGCGATCATAACCCGCTGTCGCATACCGCCGGAGAACTCGTGCGGGTACATGCTCATTCGCTTGCGAGCTTCAGGAATTTTTACCGCATCCAGCATCCGTACGGATTCTTCAAAGGCTTCCTGCTTGCTCATGCCCTTGTGCAGCTGCAGTACTTCCATCAGCTGCGGGCCGACCTTCATGTAAGGGTTGAGCGAGGTCATCGGGTCCTGGAAGATCATTGAGATCTGTTCAGCCCGGATCTTGTTCAGTTCGGTTTCCGGCAGGTTAAGAATCTCGCGGCCTTCAAATTTGGCGGAGCCTTCAACAATACCGTTCTTGGCCAGCAGCCCCATCAGGGCAAAAGCGGTCTGGCTTTTACCGGAGCCGGACTCACCTACAATACCGAGGGTTTCACCCGGATTAAGGGAAAAGGTTACATCATTTACAGCGGTAACTTCGCCGTCCGGTGTCGTGAATCGAACGCGGAGATTGTTTACATCCAGCAGTGTCATTGAAACCTCCGGTTAGCGATCTTTCGGGTCGAGGGCGTCACGCAGGCCATCGCCGATAAAGTTAAAACAGAACAGAGTGACAACCAGGAATGCGGTCGGGAAGGCCAGCTGCCAGATAGCAACTTCCATAGACATGGCACCTTCGTTTACCAGTGCGCCCCAGCTGGTCATCGGCTCCTGTACGCCCAGACCCAGGAAGCTGAGGAAAGATTCAAACAGAATCATGCCCGGAACCAGCAGGGAGGCGTAGACCACCACGATACCCAGCAGGTTGGGGATCAGGTGGCGGAAAATAATCTGACGGCTGTTGGCGCCGCTGATAATCGCTGCTTCAACGAATTCCTTGCTCTTCAGGCTCAGGGTCTGGCCCCGAACAATACGCGCCATATCGAGCCAGGATACTGCACCGATAGCCACGAAGATCAGCAGAATGGAACGCCCGAAGAAGGTGATCAGCAGGATAACCAGGAACATGAACGGAAAGGACTGCAGAATTTCCAGTGCCCGCATCATCAGGTTATCGACCCGGCCACCGAGGAAGCCGGCCATGGAGCCGTAAACAGTACCGATGATAACCGCTACCAGCGCACCCATGGCGCCTACCAGAAAGGAGATACGTCCACCTTCAAGGGTACGGACAAACAGGTCACGTCCCAGGCTGTCGGTGCCGAAGAAATGCCCGGTTTCAAAGGACGGTGCTGCAGCCATGTTGGCCCAGTCAATTTCATCAAAGGTGTACTGGCTCAGCATCGGGCCGAACAGTACCATCAACAGCACAGCAAACAGAATGGCCAGACTGGCTACCGCGGCTTTGTTGTGCAGGAAACGGCGACGGGCATCGTCCCACAGACTGCGTCCCTGAATTTCGAGTTCACTGGAGAATTTTTCTACAGCGTCAATGCTGTCTTTTTTAACCATTGTGTTGGATTTTATTGCAATAGATCCAGCCATGACTTATTTCCCTACCCGGATTTTCGGATCGATCAAGCCGTAGAGAATATCGACGATCGCTGTAAACAGAATGGTCAGGGCACCGATGATAATGGTCAGGCCGAGTACCAGAGAGTAGTCACGGTTCAGGGCGCCGTTAACAAAGTGCTGTCCCATGCCGGGCAGGCCAAATACGGTTTCGATAACAACCGAACCTGTGATGATACCTACAAAGGCCGGGCCGAGGTAGGAGATAACAGGCAGCAGCGCCGGCTTCAGGGCATGACGCAGAATAATCACCCGCTGTGGCAGACCCTTGGCCTTGGCCGTACGGATGAAGTTACTGTTCAGCGTCTCGATCATGCTGGAGCGCATGATACGGGCAACGGAAGCCATATACAGAATTGCCATGGCAGATACCGGCAGAATCATATTGGCCCAGTTACCGTCATTCCAGCCACCGGCAGGCAGCCATTGCAGGGTAACGGCAAAGATCAGCACCATCAACGGAGCAATCACGAAGGAAGGCAGCACGATACCGATCATGGAGAAGGTCATGACTGTGTAGTCTACCCAGGAGTTCTGCTTGAGTGCCGCCAGGGTACCCAGTGTGACACCGGTGATTACAGTGAAAATAAAGGCAACACTACCAATGGTCAGGGATACCGGCAGGCTTTGAGCTACCAGTTCATTAACGGTGTAGTCCTTGTACTTGAATGAAGGACCCAGGTCGCCCTGCATCAGGTCGCCAAGGTAATACATGAACTGTTGCCATAATGGCTTGTCCAGGTGGTATTTGGCCTGCAGGTTGGCCAGGATTTCCGGTGGCAGGTTAAAGTCCCCGGTAAACGGACTGCCGGGTGCCATCTGCATCAGGAAGAATGACAATAAAATAAGAATAAACAGCGTCGGAATGGCAACTGCCAGACGCTTTATCGTAAATGCAAACATAGGTACCGTCTGATGAATTCCTTCGCGGTTAATACAAACCTGAAGCTTGAACCAGTGAAGCGGTGAGGAGAGGGGGATTGCCTCTAACCCGGTGACGGGCCCCTGGGGGGGAAGGCAAACAGCCATGAACCAATAATTTCATTTAATTAACAGTTACATGGCTGATGTGAGCAGGATTCCCGTTCAGGGATTCCATTCCCGGGGGAATGAAACCCCTTCACTCTTTGCGCTGACTGGTCAGGCTTACTGCTTTATATACAGGTCTCGGGTGAACACATTGTCTTCAACGTTGTTCAGCGGATAACCGCCAACGTGGTTTTTAACCAGACGGCTGGTGACGTACTGGTAAACCGGAGCGATCGGCATATCTTCTGCCAGGATCTCTTCCGCTTCGGCGTACAGCTTGGCACGCTCTTCGTCACTGGTTACCACCCGGGACTTGGCCATCAGCTGGTCATAGCGCTTGCTGGAGTATTTGCCGTCGTTGTTACCGTGAGTCGTGGTGTTCAGGTCCAGCATAGTGGAAGGTTCATTGTAGTCACCAATCCAGCCGGCACGGGCTACCTGGAACTTGCCTTCGTCACGACTGTCGAGGAAAGTCTTCCATTCCTGGTTTTCCAGAGTGACCTGAACGCCCAGCGGCTTCCACATCTGGGAAATAGCAATTGCTACTTTCTTGTGTGATTCGCTGGTGTTGTACAGCAGGTTCAGCTTGAGCGGGTTGCTCTTGTCGAAGCCGGCAGCCTTCATCAGATCACGAGCCTTTTGGTCACGTTCTTTCTGGCTCAGCTTGCTGTACTCGGTAGCAGGCGGAGTAAAGCCGGCTACAGCTTGAGGGGTAAAGGTGTAGGCCGGGATCTGACCCTGCTTCAGGATGTAATCGGTAATCGCGCTACGGTTGATAGCGTAGGACAGCGCCTGACGGAT
The DNA here is from genome assembly GCA_947387575.1 of Spongorhabdus nitratireducens. Taxonomy (GTDB): domain Bacteria; phylum Pseudomonadota; class Gammaproteobacteria; order Pseudomonadales; family Endozoicomonadaceae; genus CANDOC01. Next base: position 62,713 of record CANDOC010000003.1, on the reverse strand, counting down.
GCGAACATCGTCAAACGGCTTTTCCTGCAGGTTGAACGCGTAGTAGTAGGTACCCAGCTGAGGGGTGGTTTTGATCTGCTCCGGAATCTGCTTCTTGAGCGACTTGTAGTGCTCCAGTGGGATTTCGTTGGTCATGTCCAGCTCGCCAGCCTTGTAACGGCTCAGCTCGGCGGTCTGGGAGGTGATTGGCAGATAGGTCACCTTGTCGATAACGGTTTCTTTATCGTTCCAGTAGTTGGCGTTGCGCTCCAGAACCAGTTTCTCGTTAACAACCCAATCCTTCAGAGTGAAGGCACCGTTGGTTACGATGTTTTCCGGACGGGTCCAGTCGTCGCCGAATTTTTTAACGACGGCTTCAGGTACCGGGAACATGGTCTGGTGTGCCAGCATTTTAACAAAGTAGGGAACCGGCTTTTCCAGGGTTACCTGGAAGGTTTTGTCGTCCAGTGCCTTAACGCCCAGGGTTTCCGGCTTCATTTTGCCGTTAACAATATCGGTAGCGTTGATGATGGTCGGGATTTCCATGTACCAGGCATAGCGGGAAGCCAGTGCCGGATCAACTGCACGACGGAAGGCGAATACGAAGTCGCTGGCTTTTACCGGCTCGCCGTTGGACCACTTGGCGTTGTCGCGGATCTTGAAGGTAAAGACTTTGTTGTCGTCGGAAACTGTCCAGCTTTCAGCCTGGCCCGGAATCACATTACCATCAGCGTCCTGGGTAATCAGGCCTTCAAACAGGTCCTTGGTTACAGTAGAACCCGGAGTACCTTCTACTTTCTGAGGGTCGAGAGAAGCCGGTTCGGCACCATTGCCCCGTACAAGCTCCTGCACAGAAGCCAGTTTGGTGCCTTCAGGCACGATGGCTGCAGATGCAGTGGTAGAAATGATAGCTGAGGTAGCAATAGCCAGAAGTGACATGCTGGCAATCGGCAGAGCCTTGAATGGCTTCTTCATATAAATCCCCTAATCAACAGTCTTTTATGGTCCGGAGTACTGCTATTGAATGCAGCAAACCCTTCAATAAGATTTATTCTGAAACTCGGTCATTGTGTGTGTTGGTTACAGGTGACGCGGAATGAACTTCTTAAAATAAACCCATGGATCAAACACTTACGATATTTCGATAACCCGCAATCTATCCGGAACGAAAGGGGCAAATCAAGCGCTTTTTATTGCACATCTGTGCCCAGTTAGTGTTTTTCAGGGCTGTTTTGAAAGCGAAATTTTATGGCTGTGCAGGGGATTTTCATGATGAGGCTTTACTTGACCTGAAGCAATAAAATCGGGCTTGGGCTAGTAACGACGCTATTTTCTGTAAAATCGTTTGTAAAGAGTTGGTATTTGGGTGTCAGAAAAAAACGTTGCAATACCCGTGCCTGCAGAGACTTTTTTCTGTCGTCTAATTTGTTTCAAACAAAATGATAACTTTTTGATTTACATCAATTTTGGTATTGACGTTTACGGCTATTTATATGCCCCAAATATGAAATATGGCAAGCAAGGGAATAGTTATTCTTATATAGGTGCTTTTTAGTCGAGTTTGGAAGCGATTTGATGTGCTGGAGCTCATAAGGCAATGGCTGAATATTTGCTTTTGGATTTCTACGTATAGAACAGGTTTGAATGGCCGCAGGCGGGGGATAGCTGTATTTCCAACAGTTTCTCTGTTGCAAGTTCTGTGCATTTGGCGACAAAAAGCGATTATTTTTGGCAAGTATTAAAGATGCAGATTTTTTTATTGCTTTTTAACGATGGCTATTGAAGAATGACTAACCTGCGGTATGTATAAGGCATGAACAGCCTGAGGGGCTCACCCGGAAAGGGTGTGCAGACTGTTTGTGTAAAATGGATGTGCTTATCAATCGCCGTATATCTCCAGAATTCGACACATAAGAACAACACCCATAAGGAGTTGGCACGCATGAAATTGCTGTCCAAAAGTGCCCTGAGCGTAGCCATTGTTGCTGCCATGGCTGCATCTGCGACCCAGGCTGAGTCTGTTACCATCGATCCAAGCCTGACCCTGACCTACAAGAACTACTACTGGAAAGAAGACAACAAGACCAAGACCACTTCCGAGCGTGATGAATGGGTACACGCTCTGGTGGCTGACTTCGATACCGGTTATGTCAATGACATGGTTGGTGCAGTAGTGACTGTTGGCGCAGCTGATAGCATCGATACACTCGATACTTCTAAAGGCTCAACACCACGTAACATTACCAACCTGGCAACCGGTGACGATGGTAAGGCTAATGGTATTGCCGGTGTTCAGCAGGCATACCTGAAAGCCAAGTACAAGGTCGGTGAAGTTGCCCTGAAAGGCACCTACGGTGTCAAGAAGCGTGGTTATGAGCTGTACTCTGACTCCGGTTCCCGTATTCTGGCAGCCAGCACTACCGGTCTGGATCTGAGTGCCAGCGGATATGGTTTCACCGTTTACGGTGCCCAGATTGACGGTCACAGCGAGCGTAACCAGTCTACCCTGAATGCTGATCTGACCAACAAAGCTGGCAAGAAAATCGACAAGCTGCAGATTTTTGGTGCTAACTACAATGTTGCCGGTGTTGGCCTGACTGCAGAATTTGCCAAGTCTACTGATTACCTGAAGAAGTCTTTCTTCAAGGCTGACTACAGCGTCAAGATCGACGACAACATGTCTGTTGATCTGGATGGCCGTTACAGCAAAGCTGAAGAAGATGGCAGCCTGTACGCTACCAAGGGCTTCGAATCAAGCTTCATTAACCTGAATGCCACCCTGAACTACGGTCCGGCATTTGTAGGTCTGGGTTATAACAAGACCAAAGATGGTGACTACGATAACGGCTTCTTCAACAACGACTACGGCAAGATGAACTCTAGCCTGGCTGGTTGGGAAGACTTCTCTCTGGAAGACGAAAAAGCATACATCGTTAACGCTGGTTACGACTTTGCTGACATGCTGCCAGGCCTGAAGTGGGACCTGTGGTATGCCAAGGGTAAAGACGCTAAAAACGTTAAAGACTTCAAGCGTCGTGAAATCGGCAGCTATGCTTCTTACGCTTTCGACGGTCAGCTGAAAGGTCTGTCTCTGTCCTGGCTGCACATCAACTACCGTGCAGAAGGTACCCGTAACGGTGCGGCTGTAGGTGGCCTGTATGACCGTAACGTGAACCGCTTCTACCTGAAGTACAGCGTTTCTGTATTCTAAGATCTGTCTGAATACAATCTGAGTCTGTTATATCAAACCCGAAGCGCCGGCAATTTTGCCGGCGCTTTTTTATTTGGGAAATGAATTGTTTGGAGCTTATTAATAGTAGAAGCGTACCCCTACGTTAAGTGAGCCGAAGCGTTCACGGTTGGGACCTTTGGGGCTGAAGCTGTAGCCAACTTCAACACCAAGGTTTTCAGTAATCGGGGTATTACCGCCAATAGAGAAGTAATTGGCTTTGTTGATGCGGGAGTAGAGCAGGTCCAGATCACCCCAGTTACCCAGATCAAATTTTAAACCGGTCTCACCGTAAAACCCGGTTTTGTTGGTATCAGTTTTGGTAACTGTCTGCTTGCTGTTGCCCTTGATAGTGCCGGTGGCGGTGTATTTGTCAGTACTGCGTGCGATACCAAAACCGGCTCTCAGGTCAATGCCGTCTGTCACGGGAAAAATAACACCGGCCAGAGCGCCAATGTTCGTTGTGTTGCCATCAAGCTTGTAGCGCGTGATACCGACACTCTTGCTTTGGTCAATTGTTCTACGAGAGAAGACGCCTTTAACATAAACACCTTCAAAAGGTGAGTATTGCAGCTGGGCATTAAAACCCTTGCCGGAAAAATCCGGTTTATGGTTACCGGTTTTGAATTCAGTTTTATCAAAGGCTGCACCGAGCTGCAGATAGTTGTAATTGAAATTGTCGGCAAAGCTTGCTGCAGAGAAGAGAGTTGATGAGGCAGCGACCAATACTGCAGGCAGTAACTTCATTCGTGGTTATCCTATAACTTGTGTGGGTGAATGACAGGAGAATCAAGGTGCAGCCTTTATATGCGGGGCAATGAGTGCCTTGTTGGGCTGCAAGAGTGGCTGCAAGAGCGGCTGCAGATTATCACTGTGCCGATTGTCACAAGTGTCCATTTTTGCGGACGTCAGTACTTAAGAGCCTGTTCTCAACATTTTCTCTATCCACGAAAGATGATGAACAGGCTCTAAGAGCTAAATGAAGCAGGTTAAGGCTGTGATCTGCGTTGCAGAAATCCATGCCTGAAAACGGGGAAAGTATTACTACTACTGACCTGAGGCCCGTTATTGGGTATCCTTCCCGCCTTTTTGAATAACCAGAGCAGAACCCGAATGCGCGTCAGTGATTTCCATTTCGACCTTCCCGATGAGCTGATTGCCCGCTACCCGATGCCGGAGCGGACAGCCAGTCGCCTGCTGGTAGTCAATGGCGACGCTGAACCAGCTCATGGCACCTTTAAAGACCTGCTGGATTTCCTTCAGCCTGATGACCTGTTGGTACTGAACAATACCCGGGTTATCCCGGCACGAATGCACGGTCGTAAAGCTTCCGGAGGCAAGATTGAGGTTCTGGTGGAGCGAGTGCTTGATGAGCAGCATGTGCTAGCGCATGTGCGTTCCAGCAAGTCTCCAAAACCGGGTGCTCAGCTGATTCTTGAAGATGAAGTGCAGGCGGAAATGGTTGAGCGTCAGGATGCGCTGTTCAAGTTGAAGTTCCTCGGTGAGGAAACAGTTCTGCAGGCGCTGGATCGTCTGGGCCATATGCCACTGCCTCCTTATATTGACCGTGCCGATGATATGGGCGATCGCGAGCGTTATCAGACGGTGTTTGCCGAGCGTAAAGGTGCGGTTGCTGCACCGACTGCAGGTCTTCACTTTGATGATGAATTGCTGCAGGCGCTGGAAGAAAAAGGGGTTCGCAAGACCTTTGTGACCTTGCATGTTGGCGCAGGCACCTTCCAGCCGGTCCGGGTTGATCGGATTGAAGATCATCATATGCATTCGGAATATCTGGAAGTTTCCGAAGAAGCCTGTCAGGCCATTGCTGAAACCCGTGCCCGTGGTGGTCGAGTGGTGGCCGTCGGTACCACTGCCGTGCGTAGCCTGGAAACCGCCAGCCAGAGTGGGGAGCTGAAGCCCTACAGCGGTGAAACCGACATCTTTATTTTCCCCGGTTATGAATTCAAGACGGTGGATGTTCTGGTGACCAACTTCCACCTGCCGGAATCTACCCTGTTGATGCTGGTATCAGCATTTGCCGGGTACGACGAAATGATGAATGCCTACCGGGTTGCGGTAGAGCAGAAGTATCGCTTTTTCAGTTACGGGGACGCGATGTTGCTAACCCGCAAGCAGCCTGAAGTGGATTCGAAGTAAGCAGGCGTAAAGCTGCTACTGAAAAGCGTTTGAATTATTGAAGGAATATGGAGTCAGCATGCGTAACGAATGCTTCATGAAGTTCGACAAGCTGGGTGAAGACGGCATGGCCCGTCGTGGCCGGGTAACCTTTCCCCGTGGCACCGTCGAAACACCCTGCTTTATGCCGGTGGGAACCTACGGCACGGTAAAGGGCATGCTGCCCCGTGATATTCATGAGATCGGTGCAGAAATTATTCTGGGCAACACCTTTCACCTGATGCTGCGTCCGGGTACCCAGGTCATTCAGGAACACGGCACCCTGCACGACTTCAATGGCTGGGACAAGCCGATCCTGACTGACTCCGGCGGTTTCCAGGTATTCAGCCTGGGTGAGCTGCGCAAGATCACTGAAGAAGGTGTTTCCTTCCGTTCTCCGATTGATGGTGCCAAGGTCTTCATGAGCCCTGAATCCTCCATGCAGGTTCAGCGTGAGCTGGGTTCCGATATCGTCATGATCTTTGACGAATGTACGCCGGGTGATGCGGATCACGATCAGGCCCGTGAGTCAATGGAACTGTCTCTGCGCTGGGCCAAGCGCAGTCGTGAAGCTCACGCTGACAGCCCGTCTTCCCTGTTCGGTATTATCCAGGGCGGTATGTTTGAAGATCTGCGTGACCGCTCTATGGAAGGCCTGCTGGAAGTCGGCTTCGACGGTTATGCCATCGGTGGCCTGAGTGTGGGTGAGTCCAAGGAAGATATGATCCGTATTCTGGATCACACACCGCACCGTATTCCTGAAGAGTACCCGCGTTACCTGATGGGCGTTGGCAAGCCGGAAGATATTGTTGAAGCCGTGCGCCGTGGTGTGGATATGTTCGACTGCGTCATGCCGACCCGTAATGCCCGCAACGGCCATCTGTTCACTGATCAGGGCGTAATCAAGATCCGTAATGCGGTACATCGTCATGCTGAAGTACCGCTGGAAGACAACTGCGACTGCTACACCTGCCGCAACTTTACCCGTGCTTATCTGCACCACTTGGACAAGTGTAATGAGATTCTGGGCTCCATGCTCAACACCATTCACAACCTGCGTTACTACCAGCGACTGATGGCCGGTTTGCGAGGTGCTATCGAACAGGGTAAATTGAACAGTTTTGTAGAGAACTTCTATCGCATGCGCGGAGAAGTGACTCCGGAAATGCGCGGTTAAGGCTTTAGCCGGGTATTTCGGGTACAAGGAAAGGTACTGACAAGTACCACAGGTACAAAAAAGTATTACAGTTGTGGTTGTCTGAGCATCAAACCGGGATAAGGGGCGATGTCTGGTGCAATGGTTGGTAAGCGGAACCTTTGCACCAGTTTCGGGTCATGACTTTTAATCGTTGCTTATTCTTCAGGAGTGAGAAGCATGCTTTCGTTAATTCCCGCGGCCCACGCCGCCGATGCAGCGCAGGTGGCCGGTCCAAGTATGGTTGGTCAGCTGCTGATGCTGGGCGGTTTTGTTCTGATTTTCTGGCTGCTGATCTGGCGCCCCCAGAGCAAGCGTGCCAAGGAACATAAAAACCTGCTGGAAGGCCTGTCCAAGGGGGATGAAGTGGTAACCACCGGTGGTATCCTCGGTAAGGTAACCAATGTCAGCGAAGGTTATATTACCCTGCAGGTTGCCGACAATATTGAGCTGAACTTCCAGAAAGCTTCTATTGGTGCTGCCCTGCCGAAGGGTACTATCAAGAACGCTTTCAAGTGATAGAGTGCCGGCCGGTTCATTAATGAACCGGCCGGTTTATATGGACTTACAGGAACTCTGACAGGAACAACGGCCTTATGCTAAACCGTTATCCTCTGTGGAAATACCTGCTGATTCTGTTCGTAGTCGCAGTTGGTATTCTCTACGCGTTGCCCAACCTTTATCCTGATGATCCTGCCGTTCAGATTTCCGGTGGCAGTGCTTCCACTCCGGTGGACAGTGCGGTACTTAACCGTGCCGTCAAAGCGCTCGAAGCGGCAAATATCGACGTCAAGGCATCAGAAGAACAGGATCGCGGTTTGCTGATTCGCGTCAAGCGGGCAGACCAGCAGCAGCGTGCGCGCAGCGTGATCAAGGACAAACTGGGAGACGAATATGTTGTCGCCCTGAACCTTGCACCAACCACGCCGGACTGGCTGACATCCCTTGGTGCTTACCCCATGAAGCTGGGTCTGGACCTGAGCGGCGGCGTACACTTCCTGCTGGAAGTTGATACCGATCGCGCCGTGGCGACCCGTCTCGAAGTCTACAATGGTGAAATTCGTACCCTGCTGCGTAAAGAGAAGCTGCGCTACCGCACTGCTCCGAATTCAGCAGACGGCAAGCGTCAGCTCATGTTCGCAGATGCTGCCATTCGGGAACAGGCGGAAAAGAAAATCGCCAAGGAATTCCCCGACCTGTTGATTGAAAATCGTGATGTCGGCGACAAATTCCTGCTGGTTTATGGCTTCAATGAGCAGCGCATCAAGGAAATTGAAGACTATGCCGTCAAGCAGAACCTGACCACTGTCCGCAACCGGGTTAACGAACTGGGTGTGTCCGAGCCACTGGTTCAGCGTCAGGGTCGCAACAGTATTGTGGTCGAACTGCCGGGTGTGCAGGACACCGCTGAAGCCAAGCGTATTCTGGGTAAGACTGCCAACCTTGAGTTCCGTCTGGAAGCGGCATCCGATGCCTCTCGTACCAGTACTGAAACTTTCGGTTTCCGGAATAACCCGAGCTATACCGCCCAGCTTGAGCGTGATGTGATTCTGACTGGTGACCAGGTTTCCAATGCCCAGTCCAACTTTGATACTGAATCCGGCCAGCCGCAGGTAAGTATCAGTCTGGATAGTCGTGGTGGTCAGATGATCAACCGCGCGACCCGCTACAACGTTGGTCGCCGTATGGCCGTGCTGTATATCGAGCAGAAACCGGTAACCCGGATCAAGACCGAAATGGTCGACGGTCAGCCGGTGAAAGTGAAGGTGCAGGGCTTCAAGGAAGAGAAGAGCATTATCAGTCTGGCGACCATTCAGAGTGCGCTGGGTAACCAGTTCCGGATTACCGGTCTGGACTCGTCCCGTGAATCTTCCGAGCTGGCTCTGCTGCTGCGCTCCGGTTCTCTGGCTGCACCGATGTACTTTGCTGAAGAACGTACCATCGGCCCGAGCCTGGGTGCAGACAATATCCAGAAGGGTGTTATCTCCACGATTGTGGGTATGGCCTTTGTGTTGCTGTTCATGGTCATCGTTTACAAGGTGTTTGGTCTTTTCGCCAATGTTGCACTGGTATTGAACCTTGTACTGTTGCTCGCAGCCATGTCGATGCTTTCTGCAACGCTGACTCTGCCGGGTATTGCCGGTATCGTTCTGACACTGGGTATGGCGGTCGACGCCAACGTGCTGATCTTCTCCCGTATCAAGGAAGAGATTAAGAAAGGGCTGTCGGTTCAGCGTGCAATCCATGAGGGTTATGACCGGGCGTTTGTTTCTATCTTTGACGCCAACATCACTACCCTGCTGGTGGGTATCATTCTGTACGCTGTGGGTACCGGGCCGGTCAAAGGCTTTGCGGTAACCCTGTCACTGGGTATTGTGACTTCCATGTTTACAGCAATCGTCGGCACCCGGGCGCTGGTGAACCTGATGTACGGTGGTCGCAAACTGGACAAGATTCGGATCTGAGGTGGCATCAATGGCAACGCCTGAAACCATTAACGGAGTCAGAATCTTTGACTTCATGAAGATCCGCCGACTGGCGGGTATGCTTTCGATCATCCTGGTACTGGGTTCACTGGTTACTCTGGGTGTGAAGGGCATTAACTGGGGACTGGACTTCACAGGTGGTACGCTGGTCGAGCTGCGTTATGATCGTGCTGCTGACATCAGTGAAGTGCGTGACCAGCTGAGAGCGGCCGGGTACACAGATGCTGTCGTGCAGGAATACGGTTCTGCCAGTGATGTGCTGGTACGTATTCCGGGTGATGAGCCGACGCTGGGTGACAAGGTCGCCAGAATGCTGGATAACGCCTATGAAGGCGATGTAGAAACCAAGCGGGTTGAGTTTGTGGGTCCCCAGGTTGGTGAGCGTCTGCGTGAACAGGGCGGACTGGGCATGCTGCTGGCACTGGCTGTTGTGATGGTTTACATCGCATTCCGGTTCCAGTTCAAGTTCTCTGTGGGTTCTGTAGCCGCTCTGGCACACGACAGTATTATCGTGCTGGGTGCTTTCTCGCTGTTTGAGCTGCAGTTTGACCTGACAGTACTGGCGGCGATTCTCGCGGTTATCGGTTACTCCCTGAACGATACCATTATCGTGTATGACCGTGTGCGTGAGAACTTCCGCAAGGTGCGTGACACCAATGCGGTAGAGATTATTAATATCTCCCTGAGTCAGACCCTGGGTCGTACGCTGGCAACCTCCGGTACAACCTTGTTTGTACTGTTGTCACTGTACATTCTCGGTGGCGAGATGATTCACGGCTTCTCTACTGCACTGCTGATCGGTATTGGTGTGGGTACCTACTCCTCTATCTATATCGCATCCAACCTGCTGCTGGTACAGAACATCTCTCGTGATGATCTGATCGTGCCGGTGAAAGAAGGTGAAGTAGACGAGATGCCCTGATCTTTCGGTTGGTTCAACAAGCAACCAAAGATTGAAAAAGGCCGTTATCTGAAAAGATAACGGCCTTTTTTTTATCAGGATTGAAAAGCGATTCAAGGTAGTCGGTGGCGCAGGGACTCAGGCAGACTCGCAGTTACACACGCTCTTGCTTTATGCCAGAACGCTGAAAGCAGCAGCAGGGCGCTACCGATAATGACGCCGGTAATAGCCAGGCTGTAGCTGATAAAACCATATTCCTTGAACAGTCCGGACAGCGCATAAAGTACATAAGCCAGTGATGACACCATAAAGGCCCGGCGATCGATAACCAGTGATATCAGCGTCATCAGAATATAAAGCAAAACCACAATCAACATATTCAGCAGGCTTTCGTCTCCGCCCAGAATACCGAGGTTGCTGAAAACAGGGTGTACCAGCAGTGGTGCGGCCAGCAGATGCAGCCAGAATGCGACATCGGAGCGACGTGTGGTCCGTTCCTTATCAGAAAGGTCCCAGGACATTGCAATAATAAATGCGACCAGACCCGCTGCCAGCAACATAGGTTCTATCCAGCTGAGTGCTGATTCCCGAAATTCTGCAAAGATAAGGGATGTCACAAAACCGATTGCAGCCGCAGTGCCTGCTGCCACGGTAATTGGCACCTGGAATCGTTTCCAGTGAAGCAGAGTGGCGATAACGGTAACCAGAGATGCTGCAATTGCAGAATGTTCGATTTCTGCCGGATAGAAATCCATAACGGCAAAAAAGACACCGGCTACAAAGGTGACTAGCAAAACGATGGCCGGTAGTGCCATTCTGCGTTTTTTAACAAAAAACTCTGATAATCCCCAGGACAGAACAGCAAGTATTGTCATTGCAATACCGTCACTGATATCCCGGGTGGCATAGACACTTGAAGACAGCAGCAGAAGGCAGGCGATGACAACAAAAATATCGTTAAAGCCGGAAAGCAGGCGAAAGTTCTCTTCGTCCACTGCAGACACCCGACGGTGCTGGCTGATAAAGTGCCGAAATTCCGACACCTGTTCAGCCGAAAATATGCCGTTGTCTGTTGCCCTGTTCAGGTCTTCATCGGTGTACATTGACTCTCCTTGCCATTATTCGCAAAACCCAAAATTGATGTTGTTCTGAGTCTTAATATACCAGAGGGTTTGCTGGAGCACCGGAACGATGCTCCAGCAAACCAGGTTAGCCTTCAGGCTTACGAAGTTTAAGGTAGCCCAGACAGCTGGCAATGGTAATCGGTACCACGCCAAACAGAATAAATACAACATCCCCGGGAAGGCGTAGCCACTCATAAAGTCGGGCCAGATCCTGTCCCGTATACTCAAGGCTGCGGGCGTGCCAGTAACCGTGATCAAGTACATCCAGCAGCTGCATAACTCCGGCAGGAAACAGACTGAGAAACAGCATTAAGGCCAGTCCGATATTCAGTCCCCAGAATGAGGTGCGGATATATTTTTCCAGCTCACCCCAGGTTTTATCTGAAGACACCTGACGTAAACAGAACACCATCAAGCCGAGAGCCAGCATGCCAAAGACGCCCATCATGGCAGCATGACCGTGATTCGGGGTCAGCTGGGTTCCCATTTCGTAATAACTCACAATGGGAAGATTGATCAGAAAGCCAAAAACGCCGGCCCCGACAAAGTTCCAGAATCCAACCCCCATTAAAAAGAAAAATGTCCATTTATGCGGGATATATTCCGGTTGCCCGGAAGCCTGACTTTTCTGTCGAGTGATTTTGACAAAGTCCCAGGCATCGAGAGTTATCAAGGTCAGAGGAACAACTTCCAGTGCCGAGAACACAGCACTGAAAGCCATATTCATATTGGTGTGGCCGGTAAAATACCAGTGGTGACCGGTACCAATCAGGCCGCCGCCAAAATAAAGAATGGCATCCAGATAGATTACCCGGGTTGCAGTGACACGGCGAACTACGCCCAGACGATAAAGAATAACGGCAACCAGTACGGTTACAAACAGTTCAAAAAAGCCTTCAACCCACAGGTGAATAATCCAGAATCGCCAGGTATCAACAATGGAGTAGTGAGTCTGACCATCGAAAAACATGGCCGGTAAATAAAAGACAGGAATTGCCAGGGCTGACAGGATAAACAGAATGCTCATTTCCTTGTGTTTTTTATCCTGCAGGGAAGGTGCAACGGCTCTGAAAACCAGAAAGAACCAGAACAACAAACCGATAGCCAGCAGAATTTGCCAGAATCGACCGAGTTCAAGATATTCCCAGCCCTGATGACCAAACCAGAACCAGCTGTCGGGCAGCCATTGAGATATTCCGGCCCATTCACCCAGCAGGCTGCCGACGACGACAGCAACCAATGCCCAGAATAACAAGTGAGTAAAGCCTTTCTGTAGTGGTGGCTCATGTTTACCGAGGGCGGGTGCCAGAAACAGAGCGCCAGCGACGTATGCTGTGGCGATCCAGAAAATAGCCAGCTGCAGGTGCCAGGTCCGAAGAATGTGGCTGGGGAAAACGTCGGAAATATCAAAGCCGTAAAAGCTGGCAGGATCGGCGCGATAATGAGCCGTCGCTCCGCCGATAACCGTCTGGGCAAGGAACAGTAGTCCGACAATGGCAAAGTATTTTAAGAGTGCTCGCTGACTTTCAGTTACAGGGCCGGGCATTAATCCGGGAAAGGTATGGTTATTGTCTTCGGTGCCGCTCCAGCCAAGGTAATCGAATTTACCGAACGCCAGCAGGACGGTGCCAATGCCTCCCAGCAAGAAGACCAGGCTAATGGCACTCCACAACAACGCATGTCCGGTTGGCAGGTTACCTACGCTCGGGTCATAGGGGAAGTTGTTGGTGTAGGAGTAATTCTCTCCTGGGCGGTTGGCAACTGAGGCCCAGGCTGTCCAGGCAAAGAAAGCAACGAGCTGTCGCATCTCTTCCGGATCCTGCACATAGCCTGCCGGCAGGCCACCATTGTTTGCAGGGTGAGCAAAGTAGTTGCGCCACCATTCCATTTGTAGCAGGAATGACTCAACTTCTGGAACCGTCAGATAAAGTACCCTGCGGGAGGGATCGTAGCGATTGGTTTTCAGGGTCGTGATCACTGCCGCATCAACCAGAGCCTGCTCACTTTGATTCAAGTGCTTCTGGTTCCTGCCAAATTCTGCTCTGGCAATAAAGTCCTGCGCAGTTTCAGAAAGATTATGCAGATACTGTGCGGAAAAATCGGGACCAAGATAGGCACCATGTCCCCAGATTGTTCCGTTATCCATCAGGCCATGTTTGAGAAATACCTCCTGCCCGGCAGAGATATCCTTGCCGGAGAACAGCACCTCTCCGGAGGGTGTCACCGCAAACTCGGGGATAGGCGGGGCATCCTGGTGAACTTTGAAAGTGATAACACCAAGAATGCTGAAGCCGAGCAGCATGACCAGCAGCAAGGCTATACGCCAGCGGTTAAAGTTGACGGTATCTTCTGATTCTGAGTGCGCCTGATGGTTTGTCATGGGGGAACCTGACAGGAGTTGGCGGGAAGACGGTAGATCGTGTTGGATTAACCAGCCAAGCATATGCAAGGTTGGTAATTACGCAAATTTTGCCTTGGAAAATGTTTATTATGTTGTGCGCTCGTACCGACGCCAGTTGCTTGGCAGATGGTTCACAATAATCTGGCTTCTGTCGTCAATTAGCGGAGGGAATGAGTCGATGCCGGTTTCTGTATCCAGCATTTTCCTGCGTTCATGGTTCCAGTGTTTGAGGGTGCTGTTAAGGATTGTCGGATAGTGGGTGGCAGGGCAGACGACATTTATCCACGGATCGGTAATCACAACTTCACGGCCCAGTGAGGGAAGGCCACTTTCCAGTCTAATCTGGCCATGCCCCCAGTTGATCTCCGGGTAGTTATAACCGGCAGTACAATGAACACCATCGTCACTGATGATAATGATATAAACCGGATTCGGTGCTTTTTGATTATAAAGGTACTGACAGGCAAGTAGGGACAGGCTGCGGCACTCTCCGGTTCCACAGGCTTTGATGAGGTCGCAGGTGGTTGTGAAATGTTTTTCCGATTTGAAAAATGACTCACCTTTCTTCTGCTGGTTTTCAAAAATTTCGATTGAGGCTTTCAGGCGGGCGGTTTTTTCACGTGTTTTGGAGCGATCAAGCCATTCATCATGAGAGAGGATGTTGGCAGCACCTTTAGGCAGGGTGTAGAACTCGACATAGTGGTTGGCACACATGCCAAAGCTGAAGTCAGGCATAAACAGGGCTCACAAAGATGCCTGTAATCGGGGTAAGCTACTTCAGAATAGAGAAGGGAATTATCAGAATCAGATATTCCCGCCACTAAAAGCGGGAATATCTGATTAAAGGCCGTTACGCGAAGATCAGTGTTTCATGCCTTCGTTTACAAACGGCTGGATGTTCTGCAGCATGGCCTTGAAGCACTTCGGCGCGCCACAGATAATCTGACCGGATTCCAGGAAGTTGTGACCGCCCTGGAAGTCGGAGACCAGACCGCCGGCTTCAGTGACCAGCAGACTGCCCGCAGCCATATCCCACTGACTCAGACCAAATTCCCAGAACGCATCGTAGCGACCGGCAGCCACGTAGGCCAGGTCCAGAGAAGCAGCACCGGCACGGCGAATACCTGCAGTCGGGCCGATGACTGTACGCAGCATGTTGAAGTAGTTTTCCACATGGCCCAGCTGGGACTGACGGAACGGGAAACCGGTACCGATCAGCGCACCGTCCAGGCTCTTGCGACGGGAAACGCGAATTCGGCGACCGTTCATAGCTGCACCGTGACCACGGCTGGCGGTGAATTCTTCACGACGGATCGGATCCAGCACAACAGCGTGCTCCACCCGGCCCTTATACAGGCAGGCGATGGAGATAGCAAAGTGAGGCATTCCGTGGATAAAGTTGGTGGTGCCATCGAGCGGATCGATGACCCATGTGTAGTCGCTACCTTCGGCTGTGCCAGCCTTGTAGCCGCTTTCTTCGCCATAGAACCCGTGGTTCGGGTAGGCCTTGCTGAGAGACTGGATAATCTTGTATTCGGATGTACGGTCAACTTCGGTTACGAAGTCGTTAACATCCTTGGATTTGATGAGAAGGTTATCCCGCTCATCAAAGGCGGTTGCAATATAATCGCCGGCAATGCGCGCAGCGCGCAGTGCCATGTTCAACATTGGCTGCATGGTGCTAGGCTCGAAAGCTATGGTGTTAAAGAACGTTGTGAGGGTAAACGAGCATTATATCTCACGAATGGCTGCCTCGGATACTGCAGCTAATACGGATTTGTAATTTAGTTGAAATTAAAGGGTGCCGCTTGTCCCCTCATCATTGTTTTCTGACCCTTCTCCTTCTTCATGATCTGGTTCCAGAGTGATCAGGTCTTCGTCGGGATTTGAAATTGTGCCGGGAGAAGTTGGCTGCTCAAATCCAGTATGAATTGTTGACTCCATCCCGGATACCTCTGTTGTGGTATAAGCCGGGGGCGGCTCAGTATGTCGGGATTCAGGTTGCAATATTGCTTCCGAGTATGTGGGAGGAAAATCATTCCCGGTGATGGTTTCATTGTCTGGAATTGGAGGTTTGTCAGGAACAGGTGTGGGCGTGGTATCAGAAATGCCCTCTGACTCCTGATAAGTCGGCAGTCCATCACGCTCAGGTGCTGGTGGTGCTGAAGCGCCGGATAGTTCGTCAGTGACTGCGGTCATGGAGGTGTCTGATGCTACTTCCCTGCGGCTGTTATAGTGACGGATGCCAGAGATGCCCATTGTGCGATAGGTGCGTGACCGTGAGCGCTGGCGATTCAGCATAACCAGTGTGGCAGTGCCTATCAGGGCAGTTGCCAGCAAACCTGCACAGCTGGCTGCGGGTGACATCATGCCGAAGCCTCCCATAAAAGGTGAATATCCCATTCCCCCCATGCCAAACCCGCCTGCCATCATCGGGTTATACCCCATTCCTCCCATACCAAATCCACCGCCCATCATCGGGTTATACCCCATTCCTCCCATACCAAATCCGCCGCCCATCATCGGGCTGTAACCCATCCCGCCCATGCCTCCCATACCAAGGCCACCTGCTGGTGGACCATAACCCATACCCGGCATGCCGGCTCCCATTCCAGTGCCCAGGTTCATATCACCGTCCAGCGTGCCGTAGCCGCGGCGGCTGAACTCACCGTTGGTCTGGCCGTTCACTATCTGGTCTGCCAGGGTATTTGCCTGTTCATAGCTCATTCGATGTCCCCGGCCGCCAATCACATTGCCGTAATCATCGGTCACAACGCCGCCACGTCCCCGGTGCAGATCTCTGGCAATCTTGTCCCTGTACTCCTGTAGATCACGCCAGTAACGTTCCGGGTCATTTCGGTACCTAAAGGAGTTCGGATCAGGTGCATTGCTGTCACGGCTATCGCCAAACATCCGGTTGAGGGCGCTATCGAAGCGGATATCAGATGGATCTCTGGACTGCCAGCGAGGGCGGTAATGTAGCCGCGAACCACTCATACCCATTGGTGGGCCGTAACCACTTAACCCTCCATATCCAAACTGAGGCCCCATTCCCCAGGCATACCCTCCGGCCTGACCTATCATCCCGACCGGTGATGTGCTGGAGACCGATGACATGCGGGAGCGCATAACCGTATAGCGTCTTCGGCTTGGGCGGGTTGCCCAGCTATTGGCGCTTTGCAGCGCCTGCTGCTCATTCGGGGACCATTGGAATCCGGACTGCTGCATACTGCTTGTAGCCCAGCGAATACCCTGTCTTGGTGGCAAGGCATGAGACATAAAGGTGATATTGTCTTCATCCCGACCGTTGCGCATTAAAGCCTTGCTGTAGCCAACGGGTGTCATTCCCGGTTTGAGCAGAGCTTTGGTCTCAGGGGAGGGTTGATAGCGCCGGGTGACTTGCCGTGCTGATGGTTTTTCAACGGCAGTATAGGGTGGTGGCTTGTCAGGCATTTATCTATTCCTGTATAGCCCTTTGATTCTAGCCGTTGTCAAGGCTTTCCATGATGCAGTAGACTCCGCCGTTTAGGCTTTTCAGGAAGTCCCTTCCGGTGTTGGACTCAACGCGAATCGTTCTGGTTAAACCTTCTCATCCCGGCAATATCGGTGCGGTTGCCCGTGCCATGAAAACCATGGGGTTATCTCATCTGGTTATGGTCGAGCCGGATAACTTTCCTTCGGATGAAGCTTTTGCCCGCTCCAGTGGTGCGAAAGATGTGCTGGAGAATGCAACTATCTGTAGCACCGTGGAGGAAGCGCTGGAAGGGTGTGGCCTGGTCATCGGCACAAGTGCCCGTAACCGCAAGATTCCTCGCCCGTTGTTGAATCCACGCACCTGCGCCGAAACCATTTCAGAAAAAGGGCTGCCGGCAGCGATTATGTTTGGGCGTGAGCGGACGGGGCTGACCAACGATGAGCTGGAGCGATGTCACTACCATGTGCACATTCCGACCAATGCCGAGTACAGCTCGCTGAATCTTGGTGCTGCAGTGCAGGTGCTCTGTTATGAGCTCCGGATGGCCAGTCTGGCCGCAGGTGAAGTGGAAAACAATGCTGTGGTAAAGACTGCAGATATTGCTTCGGCCGAAGCGGTGGAAGGCTATTTCAGTCATCTGGAGCAAACTTTGGTTGAGATTGATTTTCTTAACCCCGATAACCCGGGCAAGCTGATGAACAAGTTGCGTCGTTTATATATGCGGGCCGGGCTGGAAACCAATGAGTTGTCGATTCTGCGCGGTATCTTGTCTGATACCCAGCGAACCATACGGCTAGCGGCAGCTAAAGAAGTGGTTAAAAACGAAAAGTAAAGCGAGTGCCGGTTTGCCGGCACTCAGCTCATGAAGCGGGTGGGATACTTCATGTTTGAGCGAACACGGGAAGATATTGCCAGTGTCTTTGATCGGGACCCGGCGGCACGTAACTGGTTTGAAGTGCTGACGAATTACCCCGGACTGCATGCGCTGTTATTGCATCGACTGGCACATGGCTTATGGAAAAGAGGCTTTAAATGGCTGGCCAGAACCCTGTCGACATTCAGTCGCTGGCTGACCGGGGTTGAAATTCATCCCGGTGCAACCATCGGACGGCGTTTCTTTATTGACCACGGTATGGGCGTGGTGATTGGTGAGACGGCCGAGATTGGCAACGATGTAACTCTTTATCAGGGTGTTACCCTGGGTGGCACCAGTTGGAACAAAGGCAAGCGACATCCGACTATTGGCGATAATGTTGTGGTTGGTGCTGGAGCCAAAATTCTGGGGCCTTTTGAGGTGGGTGCCAATGCCAAGGTCGGTTCCAATGCGGTGGTGACGAAAGAAGTTCCCGCGGGAGCAACCGTTGTCGGCATTCCTGGCCGGATTATCAAAAAGGTCAGCAAGGAAGAAGATCAGCGTCGCAAGGTAATGGCCGCCAAGATCGGATTCGATGCCTATGGTGTCAGCAAGGATATGCCGGACCCGGTAGCTGAGGCTTTTGACAAGCTGCTGGATCACATGCACGCCGTTGACTTCAAGATTGAGCAGATGTGCTCAGCCATGCAGGAACTGGGTAGCTGCAATCCGGGGCAGGAGCTGCCGGAGCTTCGTGATGAAGACTTCGACAGCCTGAAAGACTGTGATGGATCAGAAAAAGATCAAGGAAAAGAAAAGGTTAGCTAACGCTACGGGCTGTAAATAGCTAGTTGTTATTTTCCGAAGCGTTTATCAAAATCTTGTGTTATAATCGCGCCGCCTCTGATACCTCTGCCAAGAGGTGGCGCATCCCTTCGGGTTTTATTGAATTCCCCGCCTGTACTCTGCAATCCCGCCTGTCTGCCCGATATGAATAATAGTTGACTGTTTTGGTCAGGTATTTCATAATTTTGCATAGATTCCCGTATTTCTGTCCGGCAAGGGGCTGTAGAAGGCAGATGCAGGAGATCCCGATTATTGACGGATGAGGCCACTAGCTGAAATATGCGCCTGACAACAAAAGGTCGATATGCTGTAACTGCAATGCTGGATCTGGCGCTTCATGCGAGCTCAGGCCCGGTTGCTCTGGCTGATATTTCCCTGCGTCAGGGTATTTCCCTTTCTTACCTGGAACAGCTGTTCTCACGTCTGCGTCGCAGTGATCTGGTGTGCAGTATCCGTGGTCCGGGTGGTGGTTACCGTCTGAGCCGGGATGTGAAAGAGATTTATGTTGCCCAGGTCATCGATGCCGTTAATGAATCGGTTGATGCAACCCGGTGTCATGGTGAAGGTGGATGCCAGAAGGGGGATATCTGCCTGACTCATCACCTGTGGTGTGATCTGAGTGACCAGATCCACGCGTTTTTGAGCGGGATCAGTCTGGCAGACCTGGTCGCCAGAAGAGAAGTGCAGGATGTTGCTACGCGCCAGGACAACCGGGTGCAGCACGAACAACATATTATTGACGCCGAGCGCATTGCCTGAAGCTGTGCCGGTCTGACCAAGAAACAAACAGAAAATACCGTCTGCTCCTGAATAACCGATGTGACGGCATTTTCAAAATAGAGCCTGATTGTGGGAGATGTATAGAATGAAGTGTCCGATCTACCTGGATTATTCAGCAACAACTCCGGTGGATCCCCGTGTTGCCAAGGCGATGGCGGACTGCCTGACGCTGGATGGCAATTTCGGTAATCCTGCTTCACGTTCCCACTTGTTCGGTTGGAAAGCCGAAGAAGCGGTAGAAAACGCCCGTCGTCAGGTTGCGGAGCTGATTAACGCTGATCCGCGTGAAATTGTCTGGACTTCCGGTGCGACCGAGTCGGATAACCTGGCTATTAAGGGTGCTGCTCACTTCTACCAGAAGAAAGGCAAGCACATTATTACCTCCCGTATTGAACATAAGGCGGTACTGGATACCTGTCGTCAGCTGGAGCGGGAAGGTTTTGAAGTAACCTATCTGGATCCGGACAGTGACGGCATTATTCAGCCGAAAGCTGTAGAAGAAGCGATCCGCGAAGACACCACTGTCGTTTCCCTGATGCACGTTAACAATGAAATTGGCGTTGTTAACGATATCAAGGCAATCGGTGAGTTGACCCGCCCACGTAAAATTATCTTCCACGTGGATGCCGCCCAGAGTGCCGGCAAGCTGGATATCAACCTGGAAGAACTGAAGGTCGACATGATGTCCTTCAGTGCCCACAAGATTTATGGCCCGAAAGGCATTGGTGCCCTGTATGTTCGCCGCAAGCCGCGGGTACGTCTGGAAGCCCAGATGCACGGCGGTGGTCATGAGCGTGGTATGCGTTCCGGTACCCTGCCGACTCACCAGATTGTCGGTATGGGTGAAGCATTCCGTCTGGCTAAAGAAGAAATGCATGACGAGCATGCCCGGGTTCTGGCCCTGCGTAACCGCTTCTGGAATCGTATCCAGGATATGGAACAGGTGTTCATCAATGGCAGCCTGGAACACCGTGTCGTTGGTAACCTGAACGTCAGCATGAACTTCGTGGAAGGCGAGTCGCTGATTATGGCGCTGAAAGATCTGGCTGTTTCTTCCGGATCTGCCTGTACTTCTGCCAGCCTGGAGCCCAGCTATGTACTGCGTGCGCTGGGTCTGAATGATGAGCTGGCTCACAGTTCCCTGCGTTTCTCTTTCGGTCGCTTTACTACAGAAGAAGAAGTCGACTTTGCCGCAGAGAAACTGCGCGATGCGGTCACCAAACTGAGAGAACTGTCTCCGCTGTGGGATATGTACAAGGATGGTGTCGATCTGAGCAAGGTTGAGTGGGTAGCCCACTGATAAAGAGATTTTCAGCCGGGCATGGCCCGGCTGTGGAGGTGTCAAAATGGCTTACAGTGAAAAAGTAATCGATCATTACGAAAACCCCCGTAATGTGGGCAAAATGGATGCTGCTGATCCTCACGTTGGTACCGGTATGGTCGGTGCGCCTGCGTGTGGTGACGTAATGCGACTGCAAATCAAGGTAAACGATGAAGGTGTGATCGAAGACGCACTGTTCAAAACCTACGGCTGCGGTTCTGCAATTGCTTCCAGCTCACTGGCAACCGAGTGGATGAAAGGCCGCACCCTGGATGAGGCAGCCGAAATCCGCAATACCGATATTGCTGAAGAACTGGAGCTGCCTCCGGTTAAAATCCACTGCTCGGTACTGGCCGAAGATGCGATCAAGGCAGCGATTGCTGACTATCGTGGCAAAGGTGATGGTGCAGAGAGTCAGGAAGCCGCCGGCGCAGCATAAGTCGCCGGCACGATATGGCCCTGACAAGGGCTTCGTGTATTACAGGATGCATGCATGACAGCAGCAATCAGCATGACAGAAGCCGCAGCTAGTCACGTCAAGCGGCAGTTGGAACAGCGTGGTCGTGGTCTGGGTATTCGCCTGGGCGTTCGTACTTCCGGTTGCTCCGGTATGGCTTATGTACTGGAATTTGTTGATGATCTTCAGCCTGAAGATCAGCAGTTCGAATACTTCGGTGCCAACGTTATTATCGACCCCAAGAGTCTGGCCTACCTGGACGGTACCGAGCTTGATTTTGTAAAGGAAGGCCTGAACGAAGGCTTCCGTTTCAATAATCCTAATGTCACCAGTGAATGCGGTTGCGGTGAAAGCTTTAATGTCGGCTGATACGGTAAATTTCGAGGCCAGTTATTTCGAGCTGTTTGAAATACCGGTCAGTTTTCAGGTAGAGCGTTCGCAGCTGGATCGTCGTTATCACGATCTGCAGAAAGTAGTTCACCCTGATCGTTTTGCGGCAGCAGATGATGCGGAAAAACGACTGGCGGTTCAGTACGCGGCACGCATCAATGAAGCCTATGACACTCTGAAGTCTCCGCTGAAACGGGCAGACTACCTGCTGGCTCTGAAAGGAGTCGAAGTCGGGGCCGAAACCAATACCGTCATGGATCCGGCGTTCCTGATGGAGCAGATGGAGTTGCGTGACGAATTGTCCGAGCTGGCATCACAGCCAGACCCGGAAGCGGCTGTCGACAGTTTCAGACGGGGCGTGTCCAAATCCCTCCGTCAGTATCAGACAACATTTGGTGAACATCTGGCAGACGGTTCTGAGAGTGCGCTGCACAAGGCAGCTGAACTGGTCAGAAAGATGCACTTCCTGGAAAAGCTGGATGCAGAAGCGTCAGCACTGGAAGAGCGACTGCTGGATTACTGATATCGCCATTTTACGTTTCCTGCCCATTTCACCAAAAAGCATAGAGCGGTAGCACATGGCCTTGCTGCAGATATCCGAACCGGGATTGAGCCCGGAACCCCACGCCCGCAAGCGCGCTGTAGGCATTGACCTGGGAACCACCAACTCTCTGGTCGCCACAGTTCGGGAGCAGGGAGCTGAAACCTTGCCGGATCTTGCCGGCCGCCATATTCTGCCGTCTATTGTTCATTATGGTGAAGAGCATCAGATTCTGGTGGGACACGATGCCCGGGCGCGGGTAACCGAAGATCCATTGAATACCCTTATTTCTGTCAAGCGCCTGATGGGGCGTGGCAAGGCTGATGTGCATACGCTTGATGGCGTGATGCCCTATAACTTTGCTGATAAAGAAGGCATGGCGGCGATTCAAACCCGCCAGGGTGCAGTGAGTCCTGTTGAAGCCTCCGCTTCGATTCTCAAAGAACTGAGCGACCGGGCACAGGAAACACTGGGTGGAAGCCTTGTGGGTGCCGTTATTACCGTGCCGGCCTATTTTGATGACTCCCAGCGTCAGGCAACCCGTGATGCTGCCCGACTGGCAGGCATCAATGTGCTGCGCTTACTGAACGAGCCGACTGCTGCAGCGGTGGCCTACGGACTGGATCAGGCCGAAGAAGGCGTTATTGCTGTCTATGATCTGGGTGGCGGTACTTTTGATATCTCTGTGCTGCGCATCAGCAAGGGTGTATTCGAAGTGCTGGCAACCGGCGGTGATACTGCGCTGGGCGGAGATGACTTTGACCAGGCTGTTGTTGGCTGGGTGCTGGAGCAGGCCGGTGTTGCTGCAAACACTCTGAATGCTTCTGAACTGCGTCAGTTGAGCTTGAGCGGCTGTGCTGCAAAAGAAGCGCTGACGACTGCTGAAACAGCAGAAATACTGTTCAGGGAAAAAAGTTATACCCTGTCTCGTGACAGCTTTAATGAACTGGTTGATCCTCTTGTTGATCGCACATTAAAGGCTTGTCGTCGTGCATTGCGTGATGCCGGCTTGCGTGCAGATGATGTTGGCGAGGTGGTAATGGTCGGTGGTTCCACCCGTGTACCAAGGGTGCGTGAGCGTGTAACCGAACTGCTGGGCCGCAAGCCGCATGTCGATATTGACCCGGATCGGGTAGTGGCTATTGGTGCAGCCATGCAGGCTGATATTCTGGCCGGTAACAAGCCTGCCGATGAAATGCTGCTGCTGGATGTTATTCCTCTGTCGCTTGGTCTTGAAACCATGGGCGGACTGATGGAAAAGGTTATTCATCGTAATACCACTATTCCAGTTGCCCGCGCCCAGGAGTTTACTACCTTCAAGGATGGCCAGACGGCGATGTCCATCCATGTGCTGCAGGGCGAGCGAGAACTGATCCAGGATAACCGTTCGCTGGCGCGTTTCAGCCTGCGCGGTATTCCTCCCATGCCGGCGGGTGCTGCTAAAATCCGGGTAACTTTCCAGGTTGATGCCGATGGCTTGCTGAGTGTTCGGGCTCAGGAACTGTCCAGCGGAATTGAAAGTGAAGTTCAGGTTAAACCATCATACGGTCTTACTGATGGTGAAATTACCCGTATGCTGCAGGAGTCCTATACCCATGCAGTAGACGATAAAGACCTGCGCGCTCTGCGTGAGCAGCAGGTTGAAGCAGACCGGATTCTTGACGCTCTGAACGTGGCTTTGGAAGCGGATGGTAAAGCGTTGCTTTCAGAACAGGAATTCAATGGTCTGCTGGCAGAGGCAGAAAAGCTGCAACTGGCACGCAACGGCTCTGATGCCGGGGCGATCAAGCAGGCAATTGATGCTACAAGCAAAGCCAGTGACTTTTTTGCCGCTCGTCGTATGAATAGCAAAATCAAGACAGCCTTGTCCGGGCATTCAGTGAATGAGTTTGAGAATAAGGCGGAGTAAATTCAGTGCCTAAAATAGTATTTTTGCCTCATGAAGAGCTTTGTCCTGAAGGTGATGTGGTTGAGGTCGAGGCTGGTGTCACTGTGTTGGATGCGGCCTTGAAGCAAGGCATTGATATTGAGCATGCCTGTGAAAAATCCTGTGCCTGCACAACCTGTCATATTGTCGTGCGTGAAGGTTTTGACTCACTGGAAGAGCCGGATGAGCTGGAAGAAGACATGCTGGATAAAGCCTGGGGGCTGGAGCCTGAGTCACGACTGAGCTGTCAGGCTATTGTCGAGGATAAGGATCTGGTGGTTGAAATTCCCCGTTACACCATTAACCAGGTGTCCGAGCGGCATTAAGAGCAATAAGGCGTTGCAAGCGCCGGAAGTGAGGTAGTAAAGATGAGTCTGAAATGGGTGGATGTTCAGGATATCGCCATTGAGCTCTCTGAAGCCTATCCGGATACCGATCCGCGTTATGTTAACTTTCTGGACCTGCGCAACTGGGTAATGGGTCTGGATGATTTTGATGATGACCCAGAACGTTGCGGTGAAAAAATCCTTGAAGCAATCCAGATGGCCTGGATTGAAGAAATGGATTAAGGGTGAGATATAAAAAGGGTTGCAAAATTGCAGCCCTTTTTTACGAAGCACCTTTCTTTAAGGCTCTAAGAAAAGTTTTCTTTGCCAGTGCTATCAGTTCCTGATCGTACCCCCCATCGCGTAATGCTGTGGTCAGTTTCGTTAGTACTTCAGGACTGCGCTGCTTTTTGATAAGGGAAATTGCATCTTCGCGTTTTCCTTGCTCCAGTAAAGACCTGATTGTCCATAACGCAGGACTTTTTTCTGGTCGTCGTGCCTCTGATCCTCTTGGAATGGATTTTCTGGTAGGGCCGGATTCCTGTCGTGCATGACTGATAATGAGCTTCAACTCTTCAATTTGAAGTCTCATAAGAGATATTTTTGGGTTTTCCGGGTCAGAACTTTTCAGTCTGGTTATTCTTCGCTGCAAGTAATCAATCTGGTCCTCTATATCATCTGGAGAGGTTCCGTTAACCACGGCATACACCATAAACTGCTCGTCGGTTATTTTTTCTGCTTCCTCAATTGCCGCGTTGAGTGGTGCTGAGTGTTGATGTGTACAGTCCTTGCGTAAGTCCTCGCAAAGCTGTTCGAAGTTATCAATGCGTTTTTTCTCGTTGCTGCGGGTTGTCAGGTCGTTGAGGCGCTGTGATATCAGTAGTTCAACAACGTCTGATTTCTGGTCAGCATAAAGTAAGTCCAGTGCCAGCTTGCGCAACTCTTGTTTTTGCAGAGTGCGGGCCGGAACATGATGCTCCTGCGGGGGCTCTTCAGAGAAGCGTGCTTGCTTCCTCTGTTTCTTTCGTGTCTGTCCCTTACGTTTGAGAATAGGCTTGGGTTCACTTTTGCTGGAATGAGCATCAGCTTGAGTTGAAGCAACGGATGCCTCTCCCTTAGCTGGAGTTACAGAGCTGAGAGTGGGGTGTTTTCCAGTAGGTGGGGCGTCAGTAGAGTGATCTTCTGGTAGCTGTGGAGTGTATTCAGCCCCTGACGGGTGTACATCCCCTGGTATTTTGCCTGACATAATAAGAGTGCATCCTTGCAGTATAAATGTAATTTTAGCTGACTATCGAAAGCATATGCGTCAATAGAAAAGAATGCTGTTAGCTGTCTATCAGCACTATTGCTATTTTTGTGATTAACCTTCGCATACCCCTTTCATATGCTGTGGCGATACACTCAGGACTTCATTCTCGTCTCTGTGTGAGCTATGAAAACCTTGATTCTTATCGCTCTGGCTACAGCTTATTCCTATGGTATCTCGGCGGGTGGAGCCAAGTTCAGCCGTGAAATTGAAGTCATCTGTGGTATTCAGATTGATGATGCCCTGGGTGAGCTGTTTTTCAATGATACTGTCAGCAAAGAAAAAGAAGATCTGGCGGGTTTCAGTCTCAGTACCAACGCCGAGCATCAAACTGTTCAGGTCAGTATCAGTAGTCTAAGAACCTCCGTTCCCGGACTGCAGCAGAGTGATATCTTTCTGACCGTCACAGATCTGGTGGTAGCAGCCAACAAGTTCAAAAATCTGGCGCTGATGTCCGGCAGCCATAGTCTGAAAGTACGGGCTGACAGGGAACGAAGGGATGTACCCGCTGGAACACATGAGGTGGAGCTGGTACTGGACGTCGCTTGCATCTGATTGGCGTGCAATAAGATCGGTCATATCCCTGTGCTATCTTCTTTAGGATGGGGTACTGCTCTAAGTGGCAAGCCAAACCCTGTCCCCTCAAGAATAAGGAATTATCAGGAATATGACTGCTCTCGTTGGAATCATAATGGGCTCGAAAAGTGACTGGCCTACCATGCAATTTGCAGCTGACATGCTTGAAGGGCTGGGCGTTGAATATGAGGTCAAGGTGGTATCTGCCCATCGTACTCCTGATCTGCTGTTTGAATATGCCGAAGCTGCTGTATCCAGAGGCCTGAAAGTCATTATTGCCGGCGCAGGCGGTGCGGCACATTTACCTGGCATGGTTGCTGCAAAAACCTCTCTTCCTGTACTTGGGGTGCCGGTCAAATCCCGGGCTTTGAACGGACTGGACTCATTGCTGTCTATTGCTCAGATGCCAGGCGGGGTAGCTGTGGGAACATTGGCTATTGGTGATGCCGGGGCTAAAAATGCAGGATTGCTGGCAGCGCAGATACTAGCCACCTCTGATACAGATTTGCTATCCCGGATTGATGACTTCAGGGCGCAACAGCAGGCGACTGTGCTGGCTCAACCTGATCCACGCATCGAAAGCTGAATAGTCTCTGTCTGGGTCTGACTGGCCTAATTGGTCTGACAGACCTGATAACCTGATATAAGCCTGGCTCGATATAAGCTGAAGTCAGCTTACCTGTTAATTCTTTCAGAACGTTCTCCGAACTGATTTAAAGAAAAGGCAGCCTGATTCATGAAAATTGGTGTTTTGGGTAATGGACAGCTAGGTCAAATGCTGGAACAAAGCGTTACTGACCTGACCGATATCGAGATCAGTCTTTATGATCTGAGAGCGCATGATGACGCGCTGTTGGCAGAATTTTTGAAAGAGGCAGATATTGTCACTTTTGAAACAGAAAATATCCCGGATCATATTGTTAGTCTGGTTGAGCCGGTCAAAGATAAAACCCTTCCTGGTATTGATGCCCTGAAAACCTTTCAGAACCGTTTGCTGGAAAAACGGGCGCTGCGCAATGCCGGTATTGCGACTGCAGATTTTGCGGCAGTCACTTCCCTTGATGAACTGGAGCAGGCGGTTGATAGTCTGGGCCTGCCTGTTGTGCTTAAAACAACAACAGCAGGGTATGACGGCAAGGGGCAGTTCCTGATTCGAAGCAGGCAGGATGTCGAGAAGGCATGGCAGGCTATCGGTGGACGGGAACTGATTGCCGAGGCTTTTGTGCCCTTTGTACGGGAAACATCCATTATTGCCAGCCGTGACCGTCAGGGGCATATGGTTATATGGCCTATGACTGACAATATGCATCATCGCGGTATGCTGCGCTATTCCCTCTATCCAGCGCAGGGGCTATCACAGCAAAAAATGGCGTTGGCGGAGCAGTATATTCGCAGTCTGGCAGAGCATTTTGATTATGTCGGCACGATTACTCTTGAGCTGTTTGAAACCGCTGATGGCCTGATAGCCAATGAAGTTGCCCCCAGAGTTCATAACTCCGGGCACTGGTCGATCGAGGGGGCTGAGGCGAGCCAGTTCCGTAATCATATTCTGGCTTTGGCGGGTCAAAAGCTGGAGCCTGCAGCAGCGATATATCCGGCTGTAGCCATGCTCAATGTTATCGGTGATGAGCAACCGGCTGTAATAGCTGACGGCCGGAAGAATGTTTATCGCCATTCCTATGGTAAGGAAGCCAGACCCGAACGCAAGCTTGGGCATATCACGATTGTGGCAGATAGCGTGGAGCAGCGGGACCTGGCAGTAGCGCAGCTGGCTGTGGTGATACCGGCAGAAATTCGTGATCAGGTTATGTAAAAAGAACGTGATGGACAGCATCGAATAACCGGTTATTCCGGTTTCTACCACCTTATTTACCTGCAGGTTTTACAATAAGCTACGCCCGGCTTTCCCGTTCCGTTGTGGCAAGCCAGTACTGCCTTCCCCGTTTACGGGCAGTTTGTCATGTTTTTGTATAGGTGTATTTACCGAATAATTGGAGTTTGTACTGCAACCCGGTGCCGTAATCGTATAGAATCTGCGGTCAATTATTCGGTGCGTTCCTGAAGTATAAGGAGAAGTTGCTTTAGAGGGCGCTCTGTTACCTATAACAAGTAACGCGTAATAATGACCGGCAGCAGAGGATGGCGCAGCCGGCAAATAATGACAAACTGGAGAGTAATAATGGCTGTAGAACGTACTTTGTCCATCATCAAGCCGGATGCAGTTGGCAAGAACGTTGTTGGCGAAATCTACGCCCGTTTTGAAAAGGCAGGCCTGAACATTGTTGCAGCTAAAATGCTGCACCTGTCCCGTGAAAAGGCAGAAGGATTCTACGCAGAGCACAAAGAGCGTCCTTTCTTTGGTGCCCTGGTTGACTTCATGACTTCCGGTCCGGTTGTTGTATCCGTACTGGAAGGCGAAAACGCTGTTGCGCTGCACCGTGAACTGATGGGCGCAACCAACCCGCAGGAAGCTGCTGCTGGCACCATCCGTGCGGACTTTGCAAGCACTATTGACGAGAACGCTGTACACGGTTCTGATGCTCTGGCATCTGCCGAACGCGAAGTGGCTTATTTCTTCGAACCGACTGAAATCTGCCCGCGGACTCGCTAAGTCCTGAGTTAGTACCTGAGGACGGGCCGGCGGCGGTGAATAACTGCCCCGGCCCGTCTGTCATTCACTTGGAGTGATTGATGACCGACGCTGTTATAGCAACCGATAATGTTTCCAAAACCAATCTGCTGGGACTGACCCAGAAAGGTCTGGAAGAGTTTTTTGTATCCATCGGTGAAAAAAAGTTTCGTGCACAGCAGATCATGAAGTGGATTCATCACTTCGGGGTGAGTGATTTCGATGAAATGACCAATATCAGCAAGGTGCTGCGCGAAAAGCTCAAGCAGGTTGCTGAAGTGCGTGCGCCGGAAATTATTTCCAGCGACTTCTCTACTGACGGTACCCGTAAATGGGTGGTACGGGTAGAAAGTGGCAGCTCTGTGGAAATGGTATTTATTCCGGATGGCAAGCGCGGCACATTGTGTGTTTCTTCCCAGGCCGGTTGTGCCCTGGACTGCAGTTTCTGTTCTACCGGTAAACAAGGCTTTAACTCCGACCTGACAGTCGCCGAGATTATCGGTCAGGTATGGATCGCTGCCCGTTCCTTTGGCAGTATCCCTGCGACCAAAGAGCGTGCGATCACCAACGTCGTACTGATGGGTATGGGTGAGCCGCTGCTCAATTTTGACAATGTCATTGATTCCATGAATCTGATGATGGATGACTTTGGCTATGGCCTGTCCAAGCGCCGTGTCACCCTGAGTACCTCCGGTGTGGTTCCGGCGATGCGCAAGATGATCGGTCTGACTGACGTGTCTCTGGCAGTATCCCTGCACGCGCCGACAGACGAGCTGCGTGATATTCTGGTACCGATTAACCGTAAATATCCTATTCGCGAGCTGAAGCAGGCGATTGCGGATTATATGGGTAGCCTGAGTGACCGTGCCCGGGTAGTTACCATTGAATACACCCTGCTGGCCGGTGTTAACGATCAGCCCGAGCATGCGAAAGCACTGGTTAAGGTACTGAAAGATGTGCCTTGCAAGCTGAATCTGATACCGTTTAATCCATTCCCCCATTCCGGTTATGAGCGCCCGAGCAACAATGCGGTAAGACGCTTCCAGACTCTGATGCAGGAAGCCGGTTTGAATACCACTGTGCGTAAAACCCGGGGCGATGATATTGATGCCGCCTGTGGTCAGCTGGTGGGCCAGGTTGAAGATAAGACCCGCCGCAGTGCCCGTTATCAGGCCCTGCGTGAAAATCAGAATGAGGTAGTTCAGGTCGAGCAGGCGGGCTGATAAGCCTTTTGCTAAACAGGCCTGAACATAGAGTTACTGCGGGATATTAATCATCGATTTTTGATGCTCGCAGTAACTTTTGCTGTATATCCAAACAATAAAAATAGCCGGACATGTGTTATGTCTAAGGGATATCAGATTACAAGGGACTGAAATGAACAGCAGATTACTGCGCACCGCAGCAAGGGTAGTTGGCCTGATACTGGGTTTGGCTATGCTGGGGGGCTGTTTCAGTAGTAATAAAGAGCCCAATATTGACCGCCAAAAGGTCGCCACCAGTTACCTCAATCTCGCCCGGGGATACATTTCGGAAGGAATGCCCGAGCGCGCCATCAAGCCTCTGCAGCGTGTGTTGGAGGTCGATAAAAATTCAGCTGAAGCCAATGCTCTGCTTGCCACCGTATACCAACTTCAGGGAGAATCCGGGCTGGCAGAAACGTATTTTATTAAAGCGTTGAAACAGAAGCCCGAGGCATCAGACATTCACAATAACTATGGTGCTTTTCTGTTTGCCGAAGGCCGGCTGGATGAAGCCTGGCATCAGTTCGGTATAGCCAGCGCGGATGTGCACTATAGTGAGCGCAGCCGTGCCTACGCTAATCTGGGGCTGGTGATGCTGGCAAAAAGCCGGTTGTATGAGGCCGAACAACATTTTCGCAAGGCTCTGAGACTGAATCGTAATCTGGGCCAGGTACAACTTGAGCTGGCGTCTTTACTGTATCGACGTCAGGCCTATAGGGAAGCGCAGCAGCACTACACTCTGTTCCGGAGGGGAGCGCCACAAACGGCAGCCAGCCTGTGGTTGGGAATACGGCTGGCAAGAGTGTTGGGATTGAAGGATGATGAAGCAAGCTACGCGTTATTGCTGACTAAACGGTATCCGCAGTCAGCGGAAGCCAAAGAGTATTTGAAAGCGCAAAATTATGACAAATGAAACGACTGATGCTCCTGAACAAGAGGTCCTTCCCCTCGAACCAGGGCTGATGCTGAGGCAAAAACGGGAAAGCCGTAACCTCAGCCTCAGCGAAGTTGCAGAACGATTACATATTACAGTGCAGTACGTCGCTGCACTGGAAAATGATGCCTACGACGAACTGCCCGGCGACACCTTTGTTCGGGGCTACCTCCGCTCCTATGCACGTCTGCTGGGACTGAATCCGGATGAAGTCATTGATGCTGCCAATAATCTGCTGCCTGAACAGGCCGAAGATCAGGGGCGTCGCCTGGATATGTCCGGTGAACCGGTTATTGCAGCGCGTAAGCGACCGGGAATCGGTGCTTTACTGACGGGTACCATTGCACTGGCGCTGGCTGTTGGTGGTGTGGCCTGGTGGCAACAGCAGCAAAAAGCGGATGCGATCGTTGACAGTGCCCCGGCCGTATCAGCGCCGGCTGTAGTTGAAAAGGCTGTAGTTGAAGCGGCTCCAGCCGGAGATGCGACCGAAATTCCTTTGACAGAAGGCGATAATTCACTGGAATACAGTGCACCGGATGAAGATGGCGCACAGGATCCGGCAACGCTGGCAGAGCCTCTGGATATTGATGATGTATCCTTTGCTACGGTAGAGGATGAGGATACTGGGTTGACGCAGAATGAGCTGCAGTCAGAACCGGTATCAGAACAAGTTAAAGTCACTAAAATCAGTAGCGCAGCGCCTGATGCAAGCCAGCAGAAACAAAAGGCAAAACCGGTGGAAGCATCTGAGGTGCCCAAAGATGTAACCACTGTCACCAAAAAGTCAGCGGCGGTTATCAAGACGCCAGCCAGCGGTCGCCTGGCTATGGAATTCAGTGCTGATTGCTGGGTTAAAATTACTGACCTGAAAGGCAAAGTGCTTTACATGGATGTGCAGAAAGCGGGCAGCAAGCTGGATCTGAATGATCTGGGTGCGGTGAAGCTGATACTGGGTAATGTACACGGCGTTTCCGAACTGCGATTCAATGATAAACTGGTTGCACTTGACACATCCGATGGACGCGGTAATGTCGCCAGATTGACACTGGGTTTGAACCAGGGCTGATATTTTGACTGTTACGGCACCACCGGATGGTGCCGGACAGATGCTTTCTTTTATTTTCATATTTTCGAACCTGCAGGCTTCGCTGCCGGATGAGGTAATCAGAGGCGGGCCGGGTTTGCACATGCTGCTTCATGACAGAACAGTGGTCGTGTGACTCCGGAGCCGGTTTTCGGGCTTCAGGTTGTATCAAGGAGTTATTTTGGCCAAGCAGTTGAAAGCCATTCGTGGCATGAATGACCTTCTTCCGGAGCAGTCCCCGGTATGGCGCTACCTGGAAGACAAGATCAAGTCAGTGCTCGGCGCTTATGGCTACCGCGAAATCAGAATGCCTGTGGTTGAATCGACCGCCCTATTCCAGCGTGGAATCGGTACGGCCACCGATATCGTTGAAAAGGAAATGTACACTTTTGACGATCGCAACGGCGACAGCATGACTCTGCGTCCGGAAGCGACTGCTGGTTGTGTGCGTGCCGGTCTGGAACACGGACTGTTTCATAACCAGGTGCAGCGCCTGTGGACCATGGGGCCGATGTTCCGCTACGAGCGCCCCCAGAAAGGTCGTTACCGTCAGTTCCACCAGGTCAGTGTTGAAGCGTTCGGCATGAACGGTCCGGATATTGATGCCGAACTGATTCTGCTGACAGCCCGCCTGTGGCGCGAGCTGGGGCTGCTGGATCATGTCCGTCTTGAACTCAATACACTGGGTACTCTGGAATCGCGCAAGGCGCATCGTGAAGCGCTGGTGAATTATCTGCGCCAGTACGAGTCTGAGCTGGATGAGGACAGTCAGCGCCGTCTCGAAACCAACCCGCTGCGTATTCTGGACAGCAAAAATGCCCGTACCCAGGAAATTGTGGCTGATGCGCCGTCGCTGATGGACTATCTGGATGATGAGTCCCGTGAGCATTTTGAAACGCTGCAGGCTATGCTGGATCAGGCCGGAGTAAAGTACACTCTGAATCCTAATCTGGTGCGGGGACTGGATTACTACGGTCGTACCGTATTTGAATGGATTACCACCGAGCTGGGCGCCCAGGGAACTGTTTGTGGCGGTGGCCGCTATGATGCACTGATTGAGCTGCTGGGTGGTCGCCCGACACCGGCTATCGGCTTTGCCATGGGACTTGAGCGACTGGTGCTGATGCTGGAAACTCTGGATCTGGTGCCGGCTGATGTACATCAGTATGTAGATGCTTCAGTTGTTGCTGTTGGTGATGTGGGCGGGTACGCTCTGAGCCTCAGTGAGCAGCTGCGCAGCCGGATGCCGGAACTGAAGCTGCAGTTCAACTGTGGTGGTGGCAGCTTCAAGAGTCAGATGAAAAAGGCTGACCGCAGTGGTGCCCGCTATGCCCTGATTATCGGTGAAGACGAAATGCAGGCAGGCGAGGTAACGGTCAAACCACTGCGTCATGAAGCAGAACAGCAGCGTCTGGATCTTGACGGGCTGGTTGCGCTGCTGCAGGGTTGATAGGCCGAAATCAGCCGTAATGAAAATGCCGTCGAGAACATGTGTCAGGTTCTGTTAATTGAACCTGGGCTATCGGCGGCATTTTTATGATGAATATCATTACGAGGACGGTCAGGCGTGGATGCCACGACCGATAATTCTGGTCTGAGGAGAGCAGGGTGAGTACACATCACACCGATGAAGAACAACTGGCGTTGCTGAAGCGTTTTTGGGATGAATACGGCAAGTCACTGGTAGCCGGTGTTGTCATTGCGATGGTATCCGTTTTTGGTTACAAAGCCTGGAACAAGAGTCAGGTCGAGTCTGCCGAGCAGGCTGCGACGCTGTACCAGCAGGTTGTGGATATCATGGTTTACGAAAGTGAAGCGGCCTTGAGTGAAGAGCAGGAAGCCACACTGAATCATGTGGTTTCTACCCTGAAGCAGGAGTATGATGATACCCCCTACGCGGGCTATGCCATGCTGTTCAGTGCTCGCCATGCGGTTGAAACCGGTGACCTGGCTGCAGCGAAAGAACAGCTGCAGTGGGTGATTAACCAGAAAGAAGGTCGTGACCAGGAGATTGTGGCACGCATTCGTCTGTCTCGGGTCCTGCTGGCCACTGAAGGTGACAATGCGACAGCTGCACTGAAAGTGCTGGATGAGATTAAAAAGCCGGGTGGCTACAAGGCATCTGTCGATGCCGCCCGTGGTGATGTGCTGCTGGCTCTGGGACGTACTGACGAAGCTCGCACTGCTTATCAGGCTGCACTGGATGAGGCGCGTATTAATGGCGAACAGCGCCCGGTGGTACAAATGAAGCTGGATGACCTGGCACAGCCGGGTCAGAAAGATGTACAGGAAGATACTTCCGCAGCGGCGGAAAAAAGCTCGGATGAAGGGCAATCTGGCGGAGATAATGTGAATGACGAGTCTGCAGAAGCAAAATAACAAAAGCCGTTTTCAGCAGATGAAACTCGCCTTGCTGGCCTCTGTGGTATTGCTTGGGGGATGTAGTCTGTTTTCCGGTAGTGGCGGTGAAACACGGGAGCCGAACAAGCTGCCGGAAATTACCAACACTATCACGCTGGAAAAGGTCTGGAGCCAGAGCGTTGGTAATGGCGCTGACGGCAAGTATCTGAATCTGCGTCCGGCGCTCAGTGGTAATACACTGGTAGCGGCTGACGCGGAAGGTCTGGTCAAGGCGTTTGATCGTGATACCGGCAAGAGCCTGTGGGCAACCGAGCTGGAGATTCCGGCATCCGGTGCGGTATCCGCTAACCGTGGCCTGGTGCTGGTTGGCAGTCTGAATGGTGATGTTGCTGCACTGTCACTGGAAACCGGTAAGGAACTGTGGCGCAGTACTGTCTCCAGTGAAGTCCTGTCTGCTCCGGTAACTGACGGCAGTGTCGTGATTGTTCACTCCATAGATGAAAAGCTGACAGGCCTGAATGCCAGCAGCGGCGAGAAAATCTGGGAGCAGAGTGTCAGTCAGCCTGTACTGCGCCTGCGTGGTGCCAGCACACCGCTGATGACCGGTGGTCTGGTGATTGACGGTTTTGCCAATGGTGAAGTGCGGGCATATGACGCAGCCAAAGGTGTTCAGGCGTGGGATACTCGCATTGCCGCGCCCAAGGGTAACTCTGAACTGGAACGTCTGGTTGATATCGAAGGCCGTCCGCTGCTGATCAGTGATGTGCTCTACGTTGTTGGCTTCCAGGGTAATATTGCTGCCCTGGATCCGGCTACCGGCCGTGTTCGCTGGGCTCGTGAGTCTTCCAGTTACCAGTCTATGGCCGCCGGCTTCGGCAGCCTGTATGTTGCGATGGCCAATGGCTGGGTGTCTGCTGTTGATCAGCGTACCGGTGCAACCAACTGGCGTCAGGAAAAGCTTGAAGGCCGTCGCCTGAGTGGCCCGGTTACTCACAGTAGTTATGTTGCTGTGGGCGACTATGAAGGCTATGTTCACTTCATTTCTCAGGTGGATGGTCAGTTTGCCGGCCGGATTCAGGTTGATTCCGACGGCCTGCGCACCCAACTGCTGAGTGATGGCGAGCTGCTGTTTGCTTATGGCAACGGCGGTGATCTGGTTGCGCTGAAGATTCGCTGATAGTTATAGGTTAAATCCCTTTACTGAAGCGAAAAGAAGATTTTTAAGGTTGTACGCTGGGGCAGTTCTAGACTGCTCCGGCGTTTTGTTTTTCAGGATGTCTGTCCTTTTTCCGAGAGCAGTAATTGTGGCTGGGTATAATAATCCAGTCTCGAGTGCTCACCGGCAGTGGCAGGTATTAAGTTGTTCTAAGGTAACGATTCCATGGTACCGGTGATCGCTCTGGTAGGGCGTCCAAATGTTGGTAAATCCACTCTCTTCAATCGGTTAACCCGCTCGCGCGATGCGCTGGTAGCGGACTATGCCGGTCTGACCCGTGATCGCAAGTACGGCGAAGGACGAATGGGTGAACGTGACTTTGTTGTAATTGATACCGGCGGTATCAGTGGTGACGAAGAAGGTATTGATGCAGAAATGGCTTCCCAGTCGCTGGCAGCGATTGAAGAGGCTGATGTCGTGTTTTTCATGGTTGATGCCAGAGCGGGTCTGACCGCCGGTGACGAAATGATTGCCCACCACCTGCGTCGTCGTAACAAGCTGACCTGGCTGGTGGCCAACAAGATGGACACCACCAACCCGGATGTGGCTTTTAATGAATTCTACAGCATGGGTATTGGCGAGCCGGTAGGTATTGCAGCTGCTCATGGTAAAGGCGTACGCAATCTGTTGGATGACGCGCTGGATGCCTATGAGGAAACCCTGCCGCCAGAGCCTGAGCTGGATGAGGTCGAAGGTGAGGAAGATTTTGAGCAGCCGGACAGCATTCGTATCGGTGTGGTCGGTCGCCCGAATGTCGGCAAGTCCACACTGGTTAACCGGATGCTGGGTGAAGAGCGGGTTGTTGTTTATGACCAGGCTGGCACCACCCGGGACAGTGTTTATATCCCTTACGAGCGTCATGGCAGCCATTACACCCTGATTGATACTGCGGGTGTGCGTCGCCGTGGCAAGGTTAAGGAGACGGTTGAAAAGTTCTCCGTTATCAAAACCCTGAAAGCGGTTGAAGATGCTCATGTTGCCGTTGTAGTGATCGATGCCCGTGAAGGTCTGGTCGATCAGGATCTGCATATGCTGGGCTTTGTTCTGGAAGCAGGACGAGGTACCGTTATTGCGGTCAACAAGTGGGATGGCATGACAGCCGAGGACAAGGCTCAGGTCAAGGAACAGCTGGAGCGTAAGCTGCACTTTGTTGATTTTGTCCGGATCCACTTTATTTCCGCGATGCATGGCACCGGTGTGGGTAACCTGTATGAGGCCATTGAAGAAGCTTATGAGGCTGCTACCGGACGCTGGTCAACCAACTACCTGACCCGTGTGCTGCAGGATGCTGTGGGTGAACACCAGCCACCGATGGTGAATGGTCACCGGATCAAGCTGCGGTTCTGTCACATGGGTGGTATGAATCCGCCACTGCTGATTATTCACGGTAATCAGACAGACTCAGTACCGGCATCTTATCGTCGCTATCTGGAAAATACTTTCCGTCGTGTATTGAAACTGGTTGGTACTCCGGTACGGTTTGAATTCAAGTCGAGTGAGAACCCGTACGCAGGAAAGAAAAACAAACTGACAGACCGTCAGCTTCACAAGAAGCAGCGTCTGGTAAGACACGCCAAGAAAGCGGAAAAGAAGAAAAAGAACAAGCGCTAGGCTCTCTGAAACAAAACAGGCTGGTTTATACCAG
Source organism: Spongorhabdus nitratireducens (assembly GCA_947387575.1). Lineage (GTDB taxonomy): Bacteria > Pseudomonadota > Gammaproteobacteria > Pseudomonadales > Endozoicomonadaceae > CANDOC01. The sequence goes on along the minus strand of CANDOC010000003.1, from coordinate 25,312 downwards.
CCTGTTTTGTTTCAGCTCTTTTTAGCTATCTGTAATCACATCTTCAACCCGGCAGCTCAGTTGTCCCTTGCCGAGTCGGGCGGTAATTATTTCGTCTTTGCTGACATCGCTTTGTTGTCTGACGACCTGACCATCTTCCTTTTGCAGAATTGAGTATCCGCGTCCTAACGTGGCCAGTGGGCTATAGGCGTTCATGCGGCCGACGTTTTCTGACAAACGGTGGCGATGCAGTTCGAGCAGCTGCTTGATGGCGGCATCAAGGCGGGCATGGAGATTAGTCAGCGGAATACGTTTGGCTTTCAGCTGATTCAGTGGAGAGTTCTGATGCAAGCGGCTTTGGATATTGCCCAGCTGACTTTTTTTGTTCAAAAGCTGGTGCTTGATGGCTTGCTGTAGCCGGACTTCAAGATCATCCAGTCGCTGACTTTGTTCCTGTAGCTTATATCCCGGATGGCGCAGCCGCTTGTGTAAATGTTGCAGCGCCTGTCGCTGATTACCCAGTAACCGGTTCATGGTCATCGCTAACTGCTGCCGCCAGGCTTCCAGAGTGTTGTGCCAGTCAGCTTGGTCGTGGCTGAGTACTTCTGCGGCTGCAGAGGGAGTAGGTGCCCTGTAATCGGCAACAAAATCAGAAATGCTGAAATCAATCTCGTGGCCCACAGCGCTAACAGTGGGGATTGGGCAGGCTGCGATAGTCCGGGCGACATATTCATCGTTAAATGGCCACAGATCTTCCAGTGAACCACCGCCCCGGCTGAGCACCAGTACATCAAGATCCGGCAATTGCTGAGCCAGTTGAATAGCCCGGACTATTTGAGGTGCTGCTTCATTACCCTGAACCAGCGTCGGAATAATGGTGACTCTGGTTGAAGGAAAGCGTCGCTCCAGAACCGTCAGGAAATCTCGAATAGCGGCTCCGGTGGGGGATGTTACGATGCCAATATGTTTTGGCATCTGGGGGAGCGGTTGTTTGCGCTCGGGAGCAAATAAACCCTCGGCAGCCAGCCTGGCCTTGAGCTGTTCAAAAGCCTGTTGCAGCGCCCCGGCACCTGCAGGCTCCATATTTTCGACAATCAGCTGATAATCGCCCCGACCTTCATAAAGGCTGACTCGGGCGCGAACCCGAACCTGCATGCCCTCTTTAACAGCAAAGCGCAGTGCCTGATTACGGTTGCGGAACATGGCTGAACGCACCTGGGCACCGGCATCCTTCAGGGTGAAGTACCAGTGTCCGGAGGCCGGACGCGCCAGGTTGGAAATCTCCCCCTCGACCCAGATTGAGGAGAATGTCACTTCCAGCAAGCGCCGCGCCTGACTGTTCAGCTCGGACACACTCAGTATGTTGCGTGGGGTACCGGTGTGTTCTTGCTTTGGTTTCAGCATGGCGTTTTCAGTAAGTCCGACGTTTTCAGTAGATCCTGCAATAAAGCTTCCGGCCACAGGCAGATATCAGGCACATTTGTCTGGCTATTTTTGTCTGACTATCGCTATAGGCGGGCAAACCCGAGAATTATCCCTGAAAAAAAATGAAAATGTAAGAATTGTTGGCGCAATTCGAGACCGATATAATTGTTGGAATTTACTCGATTTTCCCGCGGCGAGGCTGAACCCAGACAGTGTTGCCGAGGACTTTCCTTATACTATTCAAATGAAATGAATCGGTAGGCGAACGAATATGTTGCGTATAGCAGAAGAAGCTTTGACCTTCGATGATGTATTGCTGGTCCCGGGGTATTCTGAAGTCCTGCCAAAGGATGTTTCACTCAAGTCTCGTGTTACCAGAAACATTGAGCTGAATATCCCGCTGCTGTCATCAGCCATGGATACCGTCACCGAAGCCCGTCTTGCCATTGCGATGGCGCAAGAAGGCGGACTTGGTATTATCCACAAAAATATGACCGTAGATCAACAGGCAAATGAAGTAAAAAAGGTAAAAAAACACGAAAGCGGGGTAGTAAAAGACCCTATTACCATTGAGGCTGATGCCACTGTACGGGAATTGATGGAGCTGCGTCAGCAGCACAGCATCTCCGGTGTGCCGGTATTGCAGAATGGTGATCTGGTGGGGATTGTTACCAGTCGTGATGTGCGTTTTGTTGCTGATGTCACTAAAAAGGTCTCCGCTGTTATGACCCCGCGGGATCGCCTGGTCACTGTACCTGAGGGTACTTCTCAGAGTTCCGTACAGGCTCTACTGCAGCAGCACCGGATTGAGAAGGTGCTGGTAGTCGACAAGGCCGGCAAACTGGCCGGTATGATGACCGTCAAGGATATTCAGAAGGCCCAGGATTACCCCAACGCCTGCAAGGATGAGCATGGTCAGCTGCGAGTTGGTGCGGCAGTAGGCACCGGTGCCGAAACTCCGGAGCGTGTTGCTGCTCTGGTTGAAGCCGGTGTGGATGTTATTGTGGTTGATACCGCACACGGACACTCCAAAGGCGTTATCGAGCGTGTGGCCTGGGTTAAAAAGAATTACCCGCAGGTTGATGTTATCGGTGGCAATATTGCTACTGCTGCAGCGGCCAAGGCTCTGGCTGAAGCCGGTGCCGATGGTGTGAAAGTGGGTATTGGCCCTGGCTCCATCTGTACGACCCGGATTGTGACCGGTATCGGTGTGCCCCAGATCTCTGCCGTGGGTAATGTTGTTAAAGCACTGGAAGGTACCGGTATCCCGGTTGTTGCTGATGGCGGTATTCGCTATTCCGGTGATCTGGCCAAAGCCGTTGTGGCCGGTGCCAGCGTCATCATGATCGGCAGTATGCTGGCCGGTACCGATGAAGCGCCGGGTGAAATCATTCTGTATCAGGGCCGGAGCTATAAGTCATACCGTGGTATGGGCTCGCTGGGTGCGATGTCTCAGGCCAGTGGTTCCAGTGACCGTTACTTCCAGGATGCCAATGCCGGTGCTGAGAAACTGGTGCCGGAAGGTATCGAAGGCCGAGTACCCTACAAAGGGCCGCTGACTGCCATTGTGCACCAGCTGATGGGTGGTCTGCGGGCTTCCATGGGTTATACCGGTTCTCCGGATATCGACACCATGAGAACTTGTCCAGAGTTTGTCCGGGTGACTAATGCCGGGATGAAAGAGTCTCATGTGCATGATGTGACAATCACCAAGGAAGCGCCGAACTATCGCGCTCACTGAGTTGTCTCAGGGTTTTATCTCTTAATCCGGCCCGGTTATCGGTAGTGATAGCCGGGCTGATATTTATCTTCCATATAAAAGCCGGATGCTGCAGGTCATCAACCTGTAGTCAGAGGCCATAACTTGTTTTCGAGCGGATTCATGACCCAGGATATTCATTCCCAACGTATTCTTATCCTTGATTTCGGGTCCCAGTACACACAGCTGATTGCTCGCCGGGTGCGGGAAATCGGTGTGTACTGCGAACTGCATGCTTTTGATATGCCGGAAGCAGATATCAGGGCCTTTAATCCCAAAGCCATTATTCTGTCTGGTGGGCCGGAATCTGTTACCGAGGGTGATACCCCGCGGGCTCCTGATGTCGTATTTGATCTGGGTGTTCCGGTGCTGGGCATCTGCTACGGTATGCAGACCATGGCGGCCCAGCTGGGCGGCCAAGTATCGACTTCTGACCTGCGTGAATTTGGCTATGCCGAAGTTGATATTGAAACACCAACCGCGTTCCTGAAAGGCATTGAAGACCACATCAACGATACCGGCCGCATGAGCCTGGATGTGTGGATGAGCCATGGTGACAAGGTCAGCCAGCTGCCGCAAGGCTTTAGCCTGATGGCATCCACTGACTCCTGCCCTATTGCAGGGATGGCAGATGAATCCCGCCATTTCTACGGTGTCCAGTTCCACCCTGAAGTCACCCACACCAAGCAGGGCGAGCGGATGCTGGAACGCTTCCTGATTGATATCGCCGGCTGTGAAAAACTGTGGACTGCCAGTGGCATTATTGATGATGCCGTTGCCCGTATCCGCGAACAGGTTGGTGATGAACAGGTTCTGCTGGGGCTGTCTGGGGGTGTTGACTCCAGTGTGGTTGCAGCCCTGCTGCACAAGGCTATCGGTGACCAGCTGACTTGTGTGTTTGTGGATAACGGCCTGCTGCGTCTGAACGAAGGTGATCAGGTAATGGCCATGTTTGCAGAAAACATGGGCGTTAAAGTCGTACGCGTAGATGCTGAAGAGCGGTTCCTGACCAAGCTGAAAGATGTAGCCGATCCGGAACAGAAACGGAAGATTATCGGTAATACCTTCATTGATATTTTTGATGAAGAATCTTCCAGACTGTCAGAGGTTAAATTCCTTGCCCAGGGAACTATCTATCCGGATGTGATTGAGTCTGCAGCCAGCAAGACCGGCAAAGCTCATGTCATCAAGTCGCACCACAACGTAGGTGGCCTGCCGGATGATATGAAAATGGAGCTGGTCGAGCCGCTTCGTGAACTGTTCAAGGATGAAGTGCGCAAGATCGGTCTGGAGCTGGGGCTGCCTTACGATATGGTTTATCGCCATCCGTTCCCGGGACCGGGTCTGGGTGTGCGTATTCTGGGTGAGGTCAAGAAAGAGTACGCTGATACCTTACGACTGGCTGATGCAATCTTTATCGATGAGCTTCACAAAGCTGATCTGTACCACAAAACCAGTCAGGCCTTTGTCGTCTTCCTGCCGGTCAAGTCGGTTGGTGTTGTGGGCGACGGACGTCGTTATGAGTATGTGGTTTCACTGCGGGCTGTGGAAACCATCGACTTCATGACTGCGCGCTGGGCTCACCTGCCGTATGACTTCCTGGAACGGGTTTCCGGTCGAATCATCAATGAAATCTCCGGTATTTCCCGGGTGACTTACGATGTTTCCAGCAAGCCGCCGGCAACTATTGAGTGGGAATAATAATCCGGCATAAATACATATCGGGTTAACCCATCCTATAAAGCCCACGGTAGATATTATTTCTATCGTGGGCTTTTTTGTGGAATTCAGGCAATGCCTGAAACGTACAAAGGTAATACGACCAAAAAAGAAATTGATATTGGTCAATTTATTTCGAATGAGTCTCAACTGCCTGTTGTGTCAAAAACCGGGCTGTGGATAATTTCGGGTTCGATTGTGGTAGAGGCGCATCACTTCAAGAGTACATAGCGAGAGGCTGGCAGCTGTAGACCGTTATGGAAAGGGAAGGATGCCGAAGTTTTCAGTCTGACCAGGGCTGAATACTGGTGCACCAGTTAATAGCTGCTGCACTGTCACAGAGTATGTCGTTGTTTGACATTGACTGTGGAGTGCTATCCGGAAGAGGTTTAGTGACAGGTGCAGGATGCACTGAATAAAGCACTGGCCATTTCCAGACGCAAGTAGGGCTCCAATAAACTAGAATGAAACGGGTTGGTCGTTTTGATCAGTGGCGTTTCCGCTCTCACAACTACAGCGTCTGGAAATCTGGTGTTAGATATAGCGATATAGATAGTTTAAGCAGATTCCCCAGATTGTTATTGTCGTTACTCAGCTTCCTTCAAGCAGTTCATGCTGCCTGATTTGGGCAAGCGGGTACTGACGCCTTGTTGCTTGTGATGTCTTTCCCGGTATCTTGACGGGAAATGCTGCGGAAATGCCGGTGTCTGACAGGATCGCCCGCAGCTGAGACAGCCCCATTATGGAACTCGCAAGTTACAGTAATTCCTTTCTCTCTTTGCTTGCACCGATAGTTGCTATCGGACTGGCAGTTATTACCCGAAAAGTCGTGATCTCGCTAGGGGCCGGTATTCTGGTTGGTGCCTTGCTGCTGAATGAGTTCAGCGTAGGAGCGGCTTTCCAATATATCGCTGATGTCTTTATCTCTATCTTCTGGGACGATGGCCTGAATACAGGCAGTATCTTCCTGCTGTCCTTCCTGCTGTTGCTGGGTGGTATGACCAGTCTGATTACCCTGGCCGGAGGCACAGGAGCTTTTGCGGACTGGGCCCGGGAACGGGTCAAAACCCGTCAGGGTTCACAAGTATTGGCTGTTGCGCTGGGCTTTATCATCTTTATTGATGACTACTTCAACAGTCTGGCCGTTGGTCAGATCAGCCGTCCGATCACGGATGGTCAGCGTATTTCCCGTGCCAAGCTGGCGTATCTGATTGATTCTACAGCTGCTCCGATCTGCGTGCTGACTCCGATCTCCAGCTGGGGTGCGTATATTATTGCGCTGATTGGCTCGATTCTGGTGGCGCATGAGGTGACTGATATCAGTGCGCTGGGTGCGTTTGTGACCATGATTCCGATGAATCTGTATGCATTTCTGGCGCTGATTCTGGTCGTTTGCTCGGCCGCTATGGATATCAATGTGGGGGCGATGAAGACCCACGACCAGAAAGCCCGGCAAGGTGAGTTGTTCGATGAAGGCAAGGGGCGCCCGATGGGTAGCTCTGAGCTGGAAGCATTATCCGGTGGGCAGGTTAAGGATCTGATCGTGCCTGTTGTCGTGCTGGTGCTGGCAACCGTCTTTGCCCTGATCTGGACCGGAGCTTCTGTTCTGGCTGCTGAAGGTCAGCCATTCTCATTGCTGGGCGCGTTTGAGAATTGTGATGTGAATACTTCTCTGGTGACTGGTGGCCTGATTGGCATTGGTACCAGCATCGCTATGCTGCTGCGCCAGCGTCCGGGTTCCAGTCGTGCGGCAGGAGCAATGATCAGTGGTTTTCGCTCAATGATGCCAGCAATTTATATTCTGGTTCTGGCATGGATCCTGGTGGATGTTATCAGTGGTCTGGAAACCGGTAAGTATCTGGCGGGCCTGGTCAGTGATTCAATTGAAGCACGCTGGCTGCCAGCCATCCTGTTTGTGGTTGCCGGTGTGATGGCGTTTGCTACCGGTACCAGCTGGGGAACCTTTGGCATCATGCTGCCTATCGCTGGTGATATGGCTGCCGGGACCGAGATCGCGCTGATGCTGCCGATGCTGGCGGCTGTTCTAGCCGGTGCGGTATTTGGTGATCACTGTTCGCCAATATCCGATACAACCATTCTTTCTTCCACGGGTGCTGCCTGCCATCACATTGATCATGTAGTCACTCAGCTGCCTTATTGCCTGTCTGCAGCAGGTGTGGCGCTGACTGGTTATATTGTGATGGGACTGACAAACTCTGCCTGGACTGGCGTTGCTGTTGCCCTGCTGCTGTTTGTTGGTGTTGTGATTCTACTCAAGCGCTCCTCTGACCGTGGCGAAGAAAAGCTGGCTTCGGATATGGTTAGCTCCTGACTTCCCCTTCCGTTATATCCCTGTTTCAGCTGGTGTGCTGGAACAGGGGGCGGCTTCCTGCCTAAACTGATTAGAACAAGGTCCGAATTTCAGGGCTTATTGATTCAGCGTACGGGCAGGGACGCCATGTCTTTCCAGAAAGTTATCGAACAGTTTCGTGAACGCAAGGGCATTCGTAACCTCAGCCAAGTGGATGGCAAGTACCGGTTGGTTATTGATGGTGGCCTGATTATTCAGTGTTTTGCCGCAGCTCGTTCTGTCTATCTCTATTCCGAGCTGGATGCTTTACCTGAAAAGGATCAGGAACTTCATGACCTGCTGGATAACCTGCTGAAAAAGGCACTGGCTACCATTCAAGGGCAGCGTCCAGGGCTGAGTATTGATAAGGAAACCGGTCGACTGGCGCTGTGCCTGAAAATGCCGGAACCCCAGCTGGATCTGGAAAAATTTGAGAATGCCATTGCCGAATTCGCGACCAATTTCGAGTTCTATTACAGTCAGGCCCAAAAATTCAAGGGTTCAGGGGGCCCAAGGGGTAATGGCACTCCGGCACCGATGATCATGCCGTGAAGATCCTTGGCTGCCTGTATGCAGCGCAGGATCTTGAACAGGTAGGTATTAACGGATTACGTATTGCCAATACGGCTTTTCTTGATGCTCTGATTTGTTATTCCAGCGTTGACTGCATTCATATCTTTTCTCCCCCAGCTGCCATCGATCGCCTTAAAGGTCAGTGGCGAGAAGCCTACTCTTCAAAGCGCATCAGATTCTTTCCAATACACCAGCTTGCCCAGTGCCTGCAGCAGATAAATTATTTTGCCTTTCATACGGGAGAGCCCTGGATTGATTCGCTGGTGGATATGCGGCAGATGTATGCACCTGCTTTGTTTCCTGTAACAGGCAGGGCGCATACCTTGAGCCAGGATATAGGGCTGAAACAGCTTAAGAATGTCATGCTGTCTGAGCATGGTCCCTGGGATAGTATTATTTGCAGTTCTGATGCCAGTCGGGAAGTACTGGAGAAAATGACCAGTGCTGTAGAGCAGCATTATAAAGGCAGGGTTCAGTGGCAGGGTCGTCTGGATCGATTGCCTCTCGGTGTAAACCAGATTGAGCAATCTGACCGAAAGCAAGCCAGAAAAGAGCTGGGTATTGCTGATGATTGCTTTGTAATGTTGGGGCTGGGGCGTTTTTCGGCTGTGGATAAAATGGATCTGCATCCATTACTGCTGGCCGTCAGGGAACTGGTGCTGGGTTCTGACAGGGATATCTCGCTTTATCTGGCTGGCGCGGGAAACCCGTGTAGTAATTATATTGGATCCCTGCTGTCTTCTTCCTATGAGTTGTTGATTGATAGCTGTGTACATTTTGAACTTGATATTGATGATGCACGAAAATCGCTGTTATTAGCCGCCGCAGATGTTTTTATTTCTGTCTCGGACAGTTATCAGGAAAGTTTTGGTATAGCTCCGGTAGAAGCCATGATGGCCGGTTTACCTGTTGTTTTGTCCGAGTGGAATGGCTACCGGGAACTTATATGCAACGGGGTTGAAGGTTACCTGGTGCCAGCAAGCCGCTTTGGCTCTGTATCGAAAGCTGTTAAACCCTATGCTGCAGCAAGGGATAGCCTGGTTCAGGCTCAAACTACAGCCATTGATGTTGGCTCTCTTGTTGAAACTCTTAAAGAACTGAGTGGCAACAAGAAGCTTTGCCAAAAGATGGGGCAGGCAGCCAGAAATAAAGCCATAGAGCGCTTTGAGTGGTCAAAACTGACATTGCAGTATGATGCATTAATTGAGCGGCTCAGCCGACTTGCCAGAGAGCATTCGAACTGGAAATCTGGATTCAGTAATCTGTATGCTCAAGACGACTTCTTTTCGCACTACGTAACAAAACTCCAGAGTGATAACCAGCTGTATACCCTGACTGATCGAGGGTTAAGGGTTTTACTGGGGGCTGAAAAACTATTGGCTTCAGATGAAGTAGCTGAAGCTATGCCTCTTCAGGATGCACATCTGGTGCTTCAATATGCAGGTAACCTGGGAAGACCGTTGTCAGTGGCGGAATTATCACCTGGCCTGATACTCGAGCCATCAAGAAGTCGAGCGGCTGTTATATGGATGCTCAAATATCACTTGTTAGCTTGTGCTACAGAAAAAAAAGATGAACGCTTCGTATCTGGGAGAGTCATAAATCTGCTGCCAAAGATTGCCCGTCGGGCGGAAAAGATCAGAAAACAAAAAAGATATTCTAGCCTGATAGCTTTGCTTGAGTGTGATGTGCTGAATGAAGGCGTTGATAGCACCGCTACTGCGAATATTGTACTCAGTGTTGGCACCTTATTGATGGACCAACTGGATGGCCGGCTTAAGAAAGTAAAAACGGCAGGCTTGATCGTGGACTTGATGCACCCGTTCGCCAATTGGTTGAAAACAGTCAAGTGGGAGCAGGTTTCAATGAATGCGGCCTACGCCCGACACCTGTTTAGGGTAGCGCGCCAGTGGGTTCATGCTGCTGAAACTTTTGTTGAACGGTTAAGTAGGGATCTGTGTGACCTATGTCTGTGGATAAATATAAAGCCTGATAATCTTCAGTCCATACAGCTTCAGGTTATGCCGGAAGTTGAGTACTTCGATGTAGTAAAAATCACTTTCAATGGCGCTCACTCAATAGTCTATAAAGACCGGGATTTGAGCGTTGAGAATGCTCTGCTTGCCCCTGAAAAAGGTTTAATAGACCAGCTGAACAAGTGGAATCGTTCAGTGCTTTTGAAAACTGTCTCCTGTCTGTGCTGCTCTGATCAGGTGGATCGCAACTACGGGTATATGACCTGGATTGATTCGGATAGATCTACAAAGCAGAGATCTGGTAGCTGGTATAAGGGCATGGGAGCATTATCCGCTTTAGCTCTGCAGCTTGGGATTAAGGATCTCCATGAAAATAATATGTTGGTGTCTGATGGTCTGCCCTGCCTGATCGACGCTGAACTGATGTTTTCAGAGGATGTGATTTCAAGGCTACAGCAAGAGATTAGCGGAAACAGAGCAGTAACCGTTGATGATCTGGATATATCTTCGCTGGGGAAAACCAATATTCTGGATTCTGACTGGGCTCCTGTTGGAATCACGTCAAAGCAGGTTGATTTGGTTCGAGAAGGCTTTTTGATTGTTTTTGATTTGTTTCGGTCACACCACAAAGAGATTATGGAGTGGAAAAAGAGTCTTGCAGGCCTTTTTGTCAGGTTTTGCGAGATACCAAGGGTGTATCAGGAAGAGCATTTGCAAAAAATCAGTGAGGCACATAAGCTGCCGATTGAATCCGATCAAATTCGTAGACTTGGTCAGTGGTTGGCTGCAACAGGCCTGCGTGAACAGTACTGTGCTCTTTCGGAAGAAAAAAGGTTTACACCTGAGAAGCGAATTTTAGAGCGCTACCATCATCAGTGGCTAAAAGGCCGGGTCGTAAATCAAAGCAGGATTGTGGGTGAGCTTTGTCAGCCGGCTTATTTGCCTCATGCACTAGATGTGGATATGGATTGGGAGAAGCTTCAGACCGACCTGTTTAGTGCTGAGGGAAAGAAGGCGATAACTCTGTTAACTGAGAGCTATACACATTGGCTACGGACAAAATAAAAAGGCCTGCTATTCAGCAGGCCTTTTTGAAAAATATCGGAATTATTTAGCTTTTTTCTGCCCCTTGGTGAGCAGTTCAGTGAATTTGGCATTCACTTCCTTGGTGCTCTCGAAGATTTTGATCAGCCCCTGAGTTGTCTCAAAATGGTTGGTGTCGGGGTAGTCATTCTTGATCTTGTTGAGCAGATCTTCACTGTCATCGTTTTTTCCGGCCATTTTGTAAGCTGCGCAGAGCAGGGCCAGTGTCATGGGATCAATCTCTTCTGCACTGTCGGCCTGCCCCTTAAGCAAGTTGACGGCATCATCAAACATGCCGGTCATGATATGCAGGTGTGCCATACCATTGTAGGGAACGGAGTTGTCAGGGTAGTTTGCAATCAGAGCGGTGAAAATTGCATGAGCGGCTGGACGTTGCTGATAAGCTGATGCCATGAAACCGATGTCGGCGAGCATTTTAGCGGTTTCGAGATTCATCCCTGTAAGGCTCCTTGCCCTGATTGAGTCGTGGTAACTGAAATAAATGACTTACTTCATGTTATTGATGGACTGTGACTGGGAGTCCTTCAACGACTTGATAAAGTTGGTCTGGAAACTCAGTATCATCAGATACTCGTTCTGCAGCTCCTGATACTTTACAAGTGTTGCCGGATCAGACAGGTTCCCGCCATCAAGGAATTCATTCATTTTGTCTTTCAGGCCGCTAAGTTCATCGTTGAACTTATTTAGAACTGCATCTGTATCAATTGCATGCTCATCAGCCTTGAAATTGGCATTAACACCATCAACCTGGCCTACCATAGCAAAACTCCTTTTTCTCTAATTGTAGTTGACGAAATCGCCAATATTCATAAAGGCCTGTTGGGTTAGCTGTTATGAAAGTGTTTCCAAGCTGTTTTGACAGCGTTCTTTGCTTCTTCAAGAGCCCCCATTGAGAGCAGGATCTTATCGTGCTCTTCGGGTGCAACCCCTTGATTCAGCTTGACTTTAAGCCTTGAGGCTTCCATATCCAGCTTTTCCAGGGTTTCGTCACGCTTTTTCCCGGAGGTATCACCCATCAGGGTGTCTTCGATTTGGGAAAAGCTGATAGATACAGGCTTTTCGTTAGCGTCCATTGCCGTGATAACCTCCGAGTGGGTATCTGATCCTGTTTATTCCGTTACTTAATATAAGATATTCCAACTGAATATCTTCAAGTATATACCCATTAGGAAGCTGTGCACCGGGCAGGTATTTGCCGCCATTTCCCAGAATAACGTATGGAATCGCCCCCATATTCACTCCGCGAATATTCAGAACCGGGAATTCCTGTTGCTGAGGGGCAGGCATTCCAAAATACGGGTCATTAGAGAATGCCGGAGAATTATCAGGTGATGGCTGCTGAGACTGAGATGAAGCTGCTGAATTGCCCCGAACTTGTTGCTGACCTGACGGTGTAGCCTGCATTGGCTGGCCGGGTGCAGAAGGCACCATCGGGGCCGAGGCTCCCTGGGGTGTAGATGCCATATTTCTGCCGGAAGGATGACGAGGCCGCTTGTTGCGAGGAATATGCCTTCTTGCCTTGGTACTGACTTTCAATTTAGGCATATCGCCATAACGTGCACGGAAATCGGCAATAACATTTTTCAGTCGGGCATATTCTTCCGGGTTGCTGACTGTGCCGCGTACAACCAGGAGTCCGGGCTGTTTTATGACATGAATATTTCGAGCCAGACCAACTTCAGCCAGCATGCCTTTCAGCAGCTTCATCCGTGAGGACTGGTCTTCAACCTTGTCGATTACAGAAAGCAGACCGTGAACTTCCTGCTTAAGCAGCATTTTGATGGACTCGGTATCCCGGGCTTTTTCCGTATAGCCGTACAGCACTAATACACCTGCTTGTGGGCCAGATTGAAATTCAAGTTCCTTGTAGCCATAGAGCTTGAGGACGGCTTCGGCATTGGCAAGCATTTCGGGAATAACAACAATCTGGCTGTTGAAGGGAACTTCATTGGTTTGCAGTTCGCCTTCCAGCAGCTCTTTTTGTTCCTGGCTGCTGACGTAACCACTAACGGATATCCAGGAAGAGTCGGGCAGAGATTCGATTTTTATATCGTTAAAGGCATATTGCTGTTTGATTGCACGAGCCACCTGCTGATAATCCACCGGGGGCTTGGGGGCAATCTCCGGTCCCGAGAATGCAGCAATAAAGAAGCTGGTGGTACCAACCAGCAGAAAACCTATGCCGGTACCAAACCCCCACAGTGTGGGGTTTGATTTAATATGTTGTTTGATGTCGCCGAGGGATAAACCGTTGAAGCCGGATAGAAGATTGCCGAAGTTCGGTAACCCCTGCAGGAATGATGTGTTGGCTGCCTTTTTAGCTTTCTTTCTGGGAGCGGCTTCTTCTTCCTCTTCTGCTTCATCTGAATCATCTTCTGCTTCAGAGGCTTCTTCAGGCTCGGTGCCTTCTTCCAGTGAGGTTTCATCCTCCAGTATCGGAGGCTCGTCATCAGCATTTTCCGGTGCCGGGGCTTCTCCGGGCTGAGGGATCGTAAGCTCTGGCCATTCTTCATTTTCAGGGCCAAAGGCAAAGTTTAATCCTGCAATGGTAACAATATCGAAGTGGTTAAGACTGGCATCAGTATCGGCGGGCTGGCCATTGATAAATATCTGGGTGTCAGGCGCCCTGTTATGGATGGCAATGCCGGTATCGGAGATTTCTATAACCAGCTGCTCATCAGCCAGACCTTCATCCATCAATGCCAGATCACAGTCATCATTCTGACCGAGCAGGTAGCTACCGGGCTCCAGCGTCAGCTCTGCACCTTCATGGGAACCGGACAGTATTCGCAGCAAGCGTTCAGCCATCAGACCGTCCTCGCTGCAAATAAACGTACTGCCCGGGCAATACCTTCATCCGGTATTGCAGCAGCACTGTTTTTGATCCCTTGCAGGACAGCAGGAAACGACATTGAAACATCCTGTTTCGGTTGTGACCTGGAAATGATCTGTCCGCGGCGTTAGATGACGCGAATAAATCTCCGTGACACCTGCCAGCTTCTTCTGAACCCTTATTCTTTCAGTGATTCAATGAAAATTTACGAAGCTGGCTTGGTGCATCTGAGAGAGTTATCGGCCGCTGATTCAAAGCCTGCACAAGAGTTTTAAAGGCTGTACCGGGTCAGTACAGCCGGGAAGGTCAGGAGCAAACGGGGCAGTGATTATCTTTGGAGAGTTTTAATGTCTGCCATTGGGAATACAAACCATCAAACATCAGCAGTCGCCCGTGCAGGGTTGGCTGACCAGCAAGAAGTTTGACCGCTTCCAGTGCCTGCATGGAACCAATCACTCCAACCAGTGGAGAGATCACACCGGATTCGGAACAGGTGAGGTTTTCATCACCATTATCCGGATACAGGCAGTGGTAACACGGACTGTCATCCTGCCGCCGGTCAAAGACAGTAATCTGGCCTTCAAAGCGAATGGCCGCACCACTGACCAATGGTGTTGAAGTGGCAACAGAAACCCGATTAATCAGATGGCGGGTGGTAAAGTTGTCGGTGGCATCAATAATCAGGTCGGCCTGATTCGCCTGCTCGGTGAGCTGCTCTTCATCGAGCTTGTGGGTAATAGCAGTGATGCGGGTATCCGGATTCATGGCCCACAATGCTTCGGCAGCAGACTCTGCTTTGGGTTGGCCCAGTGCCCGGGTCCGGTGAATGATCTGACGCTGCAGGTTGCTCATTTCAACCCGGTCATGATCAACGATGACCAGTTCACCTACACCGGCAGCCGTAAGATACATCGCAATCGGAGAGCCCAGTCCGCCAAGCCCGATCAGCAGTACCTTGGCATTGAGCAGCTTTTCCTGACCAGCAACTTCTATTTCCGGCAGCAGCAGATGGCGGCTGTATCGCAGTAACTGGTCATCATTCATGATGTTGCTTCCTGTTGAAAGTCGGGCCGCTGGCCCAGGGTAACCCGGTCATGGCCGGCCAGATCCTGTCGGGTCATAACCTGTTGAAAACCTGATGCCTGCATAATATTGCGCACAGCTTCGCCCTGATCATAGCCATGCTCCAGCAGTAACCATCCGTCTGCTTCCAGCCATTCGGGAGCTCTGGATACAATCTGGAGAATATCGTCCAGTCCGTCATTACCGGATGCCAGTGCCTGCAGTGGCTCGAACCGGACATCACCCTCTTTTAAATGAGGATCGGAATCCGGAATATAGGGCGGATTACTGACAATCAGTTGAAAGCGGGTATTGTCAGGCAAAGGTTCAAACCAGCTGCCTTCAAAGAACTGTACCCGTTCCAGTTTATTGCTGAGGGCATTGCGCCGGGCAACGGCCAGTGTATCCGGATTACGTTCGACAGCATTGACCAGCCATTCAGGACGCTCCGAAGCCAATGCCAGCGCAATGGCTCCGGTTCCGGTACCAAGGTCTACAACTTTATGAGGGCCGCGCTGACCATATTCCAGTGCCAGCTCAACCAGCAGTTCTGTATCCGGGCGAGGAATCAGGGTGTCCGCAGAGACTTCCAGCTCCAGTGTCCAGAAGTCGCGACGTCCGGTCAGATGAGCCACAGGCTCACCAGTTACGCGACGCTGTAGTAAGTGTTCAAACTGCTCAAGATTTTCTTCAGAAACGGTTTCATCAGACCATGCCATCAACCATGTTCTGGATTTATCCAGTACATGGCAAAGCAGCAGTTCTGCATCCAACCGGGCCGTTGGCGATTGTACCAACTGCTGTTCGGCTGCTTTTAACAGGTCGGAGACAGAGCTCATGCCTGCTCATCCGCCAGCGATGCCAGCAGTTCGGCCTGATGTTCCTGCAACAGCGGGCCAATCACCGGATCAAGATCACCGACGATAATTTCCGGCAGTTTGTACAGGGTCAGATTGATGCGGTGATCAGTGACACGTCCCTGAGGATAGTTGTAGGTACGAATCCGCTCGGAACGATCACCACTACCAACCAGGCTCTTGCGCTGGTCAGCCATTTCTTGCGCGGCACTGTCACGGGCAGCAGTGCGTAGCTTGGCACTCAACAGCGCCATGGCTTTAGCCTTGTTCTTGTGCTGAGAACGTTCGTCCTGGCACTCAACCACAATACCGGAAGGCAAGTGAGTAATACGAATAGCGGAGTCAGTGGTGTTAACGTGCTGACCACCGGCACCGGAAGAGCGGAAGGTATCGATCCGCAGATCATTCTTATTGATATCCACTTCTTCCTGTTCATCCGGTTCCGGCATTACCGCAACGGTACAGGCAGACGTATGGATGCGGCCTTGGGATTCAGTTTCTGGTACCCGCTGTACCCGGTGAGCACCGGATTCAAACTTCAGTCGGCCGTAGGCATCAGCACCGACCACCCGGCTGATAATTTCTTTATAACCACCGTGTTCGCCCGGACTGTCGCTGATGACCTCAATCTTCCAGCCCTGCTTTTCAGCGTAACGGGAGTACATCCGGAACAGATCACCGGCAAAAATAGCAGCCTCGTCACCACCGGTACCGGCGCGGATTTCAAGGAAGGTGTTGTGGCTGTCGTCCGGGTCTTTTGGCAGCAGCAGTAACTGCAGCTCATGAGACAACTCTTCCAGTCTACCAGTACTGGACTGCAGCTCTTCTTCAGCCATGGCACGCAGATCCGGGTCGCTGTCTTTCAGCATGACCTCGGCTTCCTCACGATCGGCAACCACGCCCTGATACTCCTGGAATGCCTTGATAACCGGCTCCAGCTCGGCGTATTCCTTGGACAGGCTGCGAAAGCGGTTCTGGTCGGTGATGACATCCGGGTCAGACATCAATGCGCCAACTTCCTCGTAACGCGCATCGAGGCTGTCCAGTTTGGCAAGAAGAGATTGTTTCATCGGGTTAACGGATCCAGAAATAGAATATTTTTCAGAAGCTGATGCCGGTATTCATTAAAGCAGCTCATTCGGCTCATGAGTTTTCTTCGCAGGGGGCCACAATAGAGGCAATTCTGCCAGGCCGGTTTTCCTGCGGCTTACCTTCTGAGGTCGATGTCAGGGCATACAGTTCACGGGCGCCTGAAATCAGTTCGGTGCGGCCATCGGCTCCGGCATGGCGCAGCTGTACTGTCGGGGTGTGAATCAGCTTGTTGGTCAGACCCCGGGCCAGCATTTTAAGGGCATCTTCAGCGGGCATGCCGGCGTTGAGCTGGCGCATGGCGCGGGCGAGTTCATGGTCTCGCAGCAGTTCTGCCTGTTCCCGCAGGGCTTTGAGAACATCCACTGCAGCCAGTGAGCGCAGTTGTCGCAGTAGCTGTTCAGTATGCTCAAGAATGAGGGTTTCAGCTTTCTCTGCTGCCTGCTGACGACTTTTCATATTGTCTTCGATAACTTCACGCAGATCGTCAACAGAATAGAGGTAAACGTCGGGCAGCTCGGCAACTTCAGGTTCGATATCCCGTGGTACGGCAATATCGACCATAAATACCGGCTGGTGCTTACGTTTCTTCAGCGCGCGCTCCACTGCACCTTTACCCAGAATTGGGAGCTGGCTGGCAGTGGAAGAAATAATAATGTCGGCTTGTGCCAGATGCTCCGGAATATCGGCCAGCAGCATGGGGGTGGCATCAAACTGCTCTGCCAGACGGCGGGCACGGTCCAGTGTCCGGTTGGCCACCATAATATCGCGCACACCCTGTTCATGCAGATGACGGGCAACCAGTTCAATGGTTTCTCCGGCACCGATCAGCAGCGCCTTGTTATGACTCAGATCCGAGAAAATCTGTTTCGCCAGGCTTACGGCGGCAAAAGCAACAGAAACCGGGTTCTCACCGATGGCTGTCTGGCTTCTTACCCGTTTGGCGGCAGAGAAACTGGCCTGAAACAGGCGGCCGAGTTCTGTCCGGGTTGTACCGGCATCAACGGCTACCGCATAGGCGGACTTAAGCTGTCCCAGAATCTGGGGTTCTCCCAGAATCATGGAATCCAGTCCGCAGGCTACCCGCATCATATGGACAATGGATTCTTCGTGGCCATGGACATAGCCGTGCAGACTGACTTCATCCAGCGGCAGTTCATGCCAGTTAGCCAGCCATTCAAATAAGTGGGAGTGCAGCAGTTGATCACCGGCACAGTACATCTCTGTACGGTTACAGGTAGAAAGGATGGCTGCCTCACTGACACCCTCCAGCTGCAGCAAACTGTTCAGCGCTTTAGGGGTTTGATCCGGGGTGAAGGAAACTCTTTCCCGCAGTTCAACCGGTGCTGTTTTATGGTTAATGCCTAGTGCCAGAAACCCCATACTATCCTGCGTTGCGTGCTGTTCTCATTGACTGGGTGCTTGTCCCGCAAGCTCATCTGAAAAGGTGTTGAGCATTAAAAACCCTGCGGAAAGGCGGGATTTTCCTATGTAAGGCACAGTATCGCAACCGGTTGCCTGACATTTTCCGCTCAAGGTTGTATTTCTTCTGCTCAGGGCTGTATTTCTGCTCTTATACCCATGTTTTTCCCGGTGCCAGGTTTTGCCCATAAAAGAATCAGGCAGAAATTCTGATAACAGGGTATGTTTGCATAATGGGCTGAGGGATCATGCTGCATAATAACAGCTGTGCGCCGATAGGCTTATTTATGACCTTGTGTCATGATTTAAGCCTGAACTGCAGTTTTATCCTGACCTGGTGATAACAACAGCACTCAGGGCCGCCCTAATTATTTGATACTTTCAGGATGCACAATTCCATGACGGGCTCCAGAATCGGCTTTCTTCTTCTCTTGATGACGCTAACTGCATGCAGCATGACGGGGGGCAAACAACCGGGGAAGGGGGATGACAGACAGGTAGCTGCTACCGGGCAGACAGAAGAACAGCAGCCTCAGAAATACGGATCATTTGAACCGGATACAATGTATGACCTGCTGGTGGCAGAAATGGCCGGTCATCGCCAGCGTTTCGATATGGCGCTGGGCAATTATCTGCAGCAGGCGCACAAGACCCGCGATCCAGGCATTGCTCAACGTGCCTATCAGATTGCTGTTTATGTCAGCGCCCGTCAGGCTGCACTTGATGCGGCTGTACTCTGGGCTGATGTTGCACCGGAAAACCGGGTTGCACTGCAGGCCAGTGCTGTTGAACTAGCCCGTGCCGGCAGGCTGCAGGAAGCTGCGGCACGTATGAACCGTGTGCTGGAACTCAAGGGCCGCACCAGTTTTGATTTCCTGGCGGTCAATGCCGCAGAGCTGACCAACGATGAGCGTCAGGGGTTGATTGATACCTTTGATGAAGCACTCAAGAAGCATTCAGGTGATGCATCCCTGTTACTTGGTAAAGCCATCCTGCTGCAACAACAGGGAGAAACCCAGGCTGCCCTGAAACTGTGCAACCAGTTGTTGCGCAGTAATCCTGGAATGCCCAAGGCTATCGTCCTGAAAGCTCGTCTGCTGTCCCGTATGGATCAGGCTGAAGAGGCGCTGAAGCTGCTTGCCGGAAGTCTTGAAGAGAACCCTGATAATACCCGGATGCGCCTGCTTTATGCTCGCATCCTGATCAGTCTGGAGCGTCTGCCGGAAGCTCAGAAACAATTCGAAAAGCTGGTAGAGCTGTCACCCTATGACGGCGATATGCTGATGTCGCTGGCATTGATTACGCTGGAAAACGATCTCCATGAAGATGCCAAGCGCTATTTTGAAAGGTTGCTGGTGTTGCGTCACCGTGTCAGTGCTGCCCACTATTATCTCGGGCGCATTGCTGAAGCAGCAGAAAGTGAAGCAGAAGCAAAAGCGCACTATCTGAAAGTCGGTCCCGGCAAAGAGTTACTGCCTGCCTACAGTGCATTGGCTGAAATGCTGGTAAAGAAGGGCGCTTATAAAGAAGCACTGAAGTATGTGGAAGAGGCCCGCATGCGTTATCCGGCTTTTGGTGCCCAGTTCTTTATGATTGAGTCTGAAGTGCTGATCTCCCAGAAACAGCTGGCCGAGGCCATGAGCCGGCTCAATGATGCGCTGGAACGCTTCCCGGAAAATATTAACCTGCTTTACAACCGGGCGATGCTGGCTGAAAAGCTGGATAACCTGTCCCGACTGGAAACAGATTTGCGGGCTATTTTAGTGTTGGATGAGGATAACGTGCCGGCACTGAATGCACTGGGTTACACCCTGGCGGATAAAACCGACCGACTGGAAGAAGCAGCCAAACTGGTGCGTCGAGCCTATAAACTGGATAGTGAAGATCCGGCAATTATCGACAGCCTGGGCTGGATCGAATATCGGTTGGGTAATCTTGAGGAAGCCCTCAAATATCTGCAAATGGCCTATGACAAGTACCCCGATCCGGAAATAGCAGCTCACCTCGGAGAAGTACTCTGGATGCGCAAGCAGCATGGAGAAGCCATAGAAGTCTGGCGCAAGACACTGGAGCAGGTGCCTGACAGTGCGATTATCCTGCAAACAGTTGAGCGTCTGAATGCCGAAACCTTGCTGAAAAAGGCGACTGCCGCCGAAAGTCACCATGCACGCGAGAAGCGTAGTCATTGAGATTTAACAGGATAGTTTGTCGTGATGCAGTTGATGTCCCTTCGTTACTTTCGGGTTGCATGTCTGGGTGTTGTCGTATTTCTTGCGGGTTGTGCCGGACAGCAAAAAGTAACCCCTGCTCAGAAACCGGTTGAGCTTTCCAGTTACTGGAAGCTGGAAGGCAAACTGGGTATTAAAGCTCCTGAAGAGTCCGGCTCAACCCTTATTGGTTGGAACCAGACCGGTGACAACTATGATATTACTCTGACGCTTCCCTTTGGCCGCACGCTCGCCAATATCGAAGGTGCGAATGGCAAAGTAACCCTGCGAGTACCGGGACAACCGGAACGTACTGCCGATTCTGCCGAATTACTGCTTTGGTATCAGCTGGGATGGCGTATTCCGGTAAGCCAGTTGTTTTATTGGGTACAGGGTGTTCCTGCACCGAATATGCCTTTGACCCGCATTCAGCATGAAAACAGGAATGACAGCAGCCTGGTGGCTGAAATCGAGCAGGGTGGCTGGGTAATCAGTTATGACCGGTACGGTGAATATGATGGCATGACGCGTCCCGGCAGAATCAAGGCACACTATGCTGATTTGAAACTGACACTGATTATCAAAGAGTGGCAGAGTAAAAAATCCCCAAAAATTTCAAAATAAGAAACCAAAACGCAGCACTTCCATTTCTTTTCTTTCAAACTATACGTTGTAGATACAGTCGGTCTGTTATACCGACTGTTGAGACTGCTTTCTCAATAAAAGGCAACAGACATATGTACCTCGAGATAGAGGAAAGGTTTGTTGATGCCACCACGCTGATCACCCAGCACCGTCCGGAAGAAGAGTGGTTGCTTAAAGGCTCTGCTTCCTACGATATTACTGCCGGTATGCCTGAGTATGAACGCAGGCAAATAGAGCTTGAAGCAACAGCCGGACGACCATGGTCTGGAAGGCGTTTAAATCCCCGCATGCCACGTCACTACTTTTCGGGTTTTGTATTAAGAGCGGACAGGCGAGCCAGCAGTATTATCTTTGCTGAAGGCTTCAGGCTACAGAACCGCAGTAGCTGGAATGAAGCCAGCAAGGCCAGAGTGGCAATGGCAATGGGTGCTGCTCTCGAAGACCCTTATACATATGGAGAAGGAATCTCCACGACCTGTCGCTACAGCACCGCAAATATTTATACCCGCAGCAATGAGGGTTCTATTTACCTGATAGATGGCCGTGGTATCTGGGGTGTCATCATTGAAGGTTTACAGCGAGCTGGCTGCCCCGGAAGAAAAAAACCGCCTTACGAAGAGATCAATTATCTGCAGGATATTCCGGCACATGCTGTGGCTGGTGTGCTTGAGAGTAAAACCCGGCTTCAGTGTAATCCGGCATATTACGGTGTTGACTCTACTGGCGCTGGCGACTTATCAAAACTGAAAACCTTTTTGAAAGAGGGCATGCTTGTTAGCGAACAGCTGCGCCTGCTTGTCCAGCCCGACATTGCTGAAACAGCTTTTTAGCATCAAGGTTTAGTTTATTGTTGCAAATGCGAATGGTTTGCATTTAAAATCCCGCCGCTTTCATAGTCTTCTTTCCAGCCCAGTTTTCAGGAAGTCATAAATTGAATAAGTGGACACCCTGCATTGCAGTCCTCGGGGGGATTGGTTGCAGCCTTGGCTATGCATCCGAGATTGTCAGACAAAATGCGCTCGAGCTTCCGCCAGTCACAGTCATTGCCAGTAAAGTTGATTCAACCAATGCCAGTCAGTCGACCCTGACTCAGGATGACATTACCACCCAGCAGGCGTCTACAACCCAGGAGCTGCTGGACACCTTGCCGGGTGTGGCAATGGCTGGGAGTCCCAGACCGGGAAGCCAGACAATCAATATCCGTGGCTTCGGTACTTATGATGTGGAAGATGTTCAGCTCAGACTGGATGGTGCTCCGAAACTGTTCCAGAAATATCAGCAGGGCTCACTGTTTCTCGAACCTGAACTTCTGAAAAGTGTTGAGGTTAACAAAGGACCCCACTCCGCCCTGTACAGTAATGGTGGCACGGGTGGTGTTGTGAACATGACAACCAAGGATGCCGATGACCTGCTGCTGCCCGGACAGGAATTTGGCGGTATGGTTAAGGGCGGGTACCAGTCTAATAACTCTACCGAAGTGTATTCCGGCTCGGTTTATGCCGGCGGTAAGGATAACCCCTTTGATCTGGTGGTGAACTTCACCAAGCGTCGCTCTGACAATATCAAGGATGGTGAGGGTAACGAGTACAACTACTCAGGCGCTAACAGTAAATCAAGTCTGGTAAAGCTGGGTTATACCTTTGAAAACGGGCACAAGGTTAGTTACAGCTATATCGAGCTGGACGATGCCAGTCGTACACCATGGGCAGCCAAAAGAGGTCTGTTTACTGTAACGGATTATGAAAGAAGACGTTATGGCGTGGCCAACGCACTGTTACGCAAAACGGTATGGCGTGAAACAAAAGACAAGACCAGTGTTTTCAAGCATGAATATATAAGCCCGAATTATGAGTGGCTGAATACCAGTCTGACACTGTCACATTCAAAATCATCGCAGAAAGATACCCGTCCTGACGGTGCCTCCAAGTATTCGGGCAGCAATATGGGTAACAAGAGCTGGACTGATTACAAGACGCTGTATGCAGAATTCAAAAATACCCAGGATATTGAGCTGGGAGACTGGATTCATACCCTGACTTATGGTGTTCAGCTCTCCAGGGAAGAGCGTGACATTACCATGATTGACCTGAGTAAAGAGGGCAGGGAGGAATATAATAACGGTCGTTATCAACCCTGGTACATGCCATCAGGTCGGCAGATTGTCTCTTCTGTTTTTGTTCAGGATGAGATCAGCTTTGGTCAGCTGACAGTGACACCTTCACTGCGTTATGACTATGTTCGTAACAAAGGTACTGGCAATGATGCACCGCGTTTCAGCAACCCGGCTCAGGGGCATGATTACAGTGCTAAAAGCTATGATGGCCTGTCGCCAAGGCTGGGCCTGTTCTACAAGCTTTCTCCGGAAATGGCGGTGTTCAGCAACCTGAGTTATACCTTCCGGGCTCCGGGTGTGGATGAAATTTATGATGTGGGCAGCACCCAGCCAACCAGCCGCAAGCTGAAGGCTGAAAAAGTGTTGGCTGCAGAAGCGGGTGTGATCCGGTCATTCAGTAACCTGTATCAGGAAAGTGATAACCTGCAAATCCGGGCTTCATTGTTCTATACCCGTGTAGATGATGCTATTTCCAGACGCTTGGGTATGTACTACAAGAAAGACGAAAATGGTCGTAGTGTTCCGAGCCAGTCGCCTTACACCAATATTCGTGAACAGTATGTTCGTGGTATTGAAGCTGAAATTTTCTACGACTCTGATTCTGTATTCGGGCAAGTTAACCTGACAATGATGGACAGCAAAATGTCAGGTACCCCGAGGGATCCTCATGGTCCGGATGTGCCGGTTAATGAGGTACCGCCACCGGAAGTCAATATGACGCTTGGTTACAAGTGGGACACTTCACTGAAGTTTGGCTGGAAAGGCAAATACGCCCATAAGTCTGACAGGAATGCCAGAGATATCGATCCTGAGAACGCACCAAACTATGCGCCGTTTGTAGAAACGCCAAGCTACTTGCTGCACCATCTGTTTCTGGAGTGGAAGCCGCACTGGAACAGCAATATTGCCGAAACAACCGTTAATGTTTTCGCCGAAAATATCACCAACAAGCAATATACGCCTTATCTGAATGAGGGTATTGCCGGAATGGGACGTAATATCAAGGTATCTGTAACCCAGAAATTCTGATCTCAGGTTCTGCAACAGAATCCGCGGCAGGCCGCCATGGCTTAGCCGCGGAATACCCGTTACAAATCTTGCGGGGGCTTTACTTGGTCTCTGATCTTGTTTATCACTATACTGCGCCCCTACCTGAACAAGATGTGCTGCACTCTATGACGGCGACTCTCACTCTGCCTGCACCGGCCAAACTTAACCTGTTTCTTCACATCACCGGCCGGCGTGAAGATGGATATCATAATCTTCAAACTCTGTTTCAGTTTCTCAATATCAGTGACACCCTGACTTTTGAACGCCTGGATCGTCAGGCTGATATCGAACTTATGACAGAAATTCCGGGAGTAGAGCCAGAACAAAATCTGGTTGTCAGGGCTGCCCGGTTATTACAGGAGCACCGGAATGTCAGTCAAGGTGCTCGTATCTGGCTGAACAAGCGCTTGCCGATGGGCGGTGGTATTGGTGGTGGAAGCTCCAATGCGGCAACAACCCTGCTGGCACTGAACCGGTTGTGGAAAACCGGGCTGACTTTTGACGAGCTGGCGGATCTCGGACTGCAGTTGGGAGCTGATGTGCCTGTCTTTGTTCGTGGTCATGCGGCTTTCGGGGAAGGGGTCGGGGAGCGGCTGACACAGGTGAATCCACACGAATACTGGTACCTGGTGCTAGTGCCAGAGGTCGGTGTTAATACGGCCATGATGTATAACCATCCGGAGCTGACAAGAGATACGCCTCTGATTGAAGTAGCAGATGTATTACAGCAGTCATTCCATAATGACTTTCAGTCTTTGGTTTGCAAACTGTATCCGGAGGTTGATAACTGTCGGAGGTTACTGGATAATTCCTGCTTCGCTGGATCCGGCCCGGCCTGTCTGTCAGGTTCCGGAGCCTGTGTTTTCAGAGCATTTGGCAGTGAAGAGGATGCTCTGGCTGCCGCTGATGACATACCCGGAGATGTGCGCCGTTTTATCGCCCGAGCCTGCAATGAATCACCATTGCACCGGGCTTTGATTGAGCACGGCCTGCAGGAGTAACTGCTGTCAGAACCGGTTGTTTCTGTTGGTAAGGGCCGAGAAAAATCCAGTGTTCCGGTTTCGGAAATAACTGGGGTGTCGCCAAGTGGTAAGGCAACGGGTTTTGATCCCGTCATGCGCAGGTTCGAGTCCTGCCACCCCAGCCATA
>CANDOC010000002.1:2500-450463 GCA_947387575.1 Spongorhabdus nitratireducens | reverse complement strand
GTGCTTTATACACATTCCTATTCTCGTTACACGACTAATCCAGATTATTTTGGGTTATAGGGTCAAGTGACGAAGCGTGCACGGTGGATGCCTAGGCAGTCAGAGGCGATGAAGGACGTGGAAATCTGCGATAAGCCTTGGGGAGCTGATAAACGAGCTTTGATCCAGGGATTTCCGAATGGGGAAACCCATCCGTCATAAGACGGATATCTTGCACTGAATACATAGGTGTAAGAGGCGAACCCGGGGAACTGAAACATCTAAGTACCCGGAGGAAAAGAAATCAACCGAGATTCCGTCAGTAGCGGCGAGCGAACGCGGATTAGCCCTTAAGCAGTTTTGAGTTTAACGGAACACTCTGGAAAGTGTGGCCATAGTGGGTGATAGCCCCGTACGTGAAAGGCTCTTAACTGTGAAATCGAGTAGGACGGGACACGTGGTATCCTGTCTGAACATGGGGGGACCATCCTCCAAGGCTAAATACTCCTGACTGACCGATAGTGAACCAGTACCGTGAGGGAAAGGCGAAAAGAACCCCGTTGAGGGGAGTGAAATAGAACCTGAAACCGTGTACGTACAAGCAGTGGGAGCCGTTTTAGGACGGTGACTGCGTACCTTTTGTATAATGGGTCAGCGACTTACATTCTGTGGCAAGCTTAACCGAGTAGGGAAGGCGTAGGGAAACCGAGTCTTAATAGGGCGTCCATAGTCGCAGGGTGTAGACCCGAAACCGAGCGATCTATCCATGAGCAGGTTGAAGGTTGGGTAACACCAACTGGAGGACCGAACCCACTGTCGTTGAAAAGCCAGGGGATGACTTGTGGATCGGAGTGAAAGGCTAATCAAGCTCGGAGATAGCTGGTTCTCCTCGAAAGCTATTTAGGTAGCGCCTCTTGTATCACCCTCGGGGGTAGAGCACTGTTTGGGCTAGGGGGTCATCCCGACTTACCAACCCCATGCAAACTCCGAATACCGAGGAGTGCAATCAAGGGAGACACACGGCGGGTGCTAACGTCCGTCGTGGAAAGGGAAACAACCCAGACCGTCAGCTAAGGTCCCAAAGTTCTAGTTAAGTGGGAAACGATGTGAGAAGGCCCAGACAGCCAGGAGGTTGGCTTAGAAGCAGCCACCCTTTAAAGAAAGCGTAATAGCTCACTGGTCGAGTCGGCTCGCGCGGAAGATGTAACGGGGCTCAAACTAGACACCGAAGCTACGGGTGCAGACTTAGGTCTGTGCGGTAGAGGAGCGTTCTGTAAGCCGTTGAAGGTCAAGCCGGGAGGCAGGCTGGAGGTATCAGAAGTGCGAATGCTGACATGAGTAACGATAAGGGGAGTGAGATGCTCCCCCGCCGAAAGACCAAGGTTTCCTGCGCAACGCTAATCGGCGCAGGGTAAGTCGGCCCCTAAGGTGAGAGCGAAAGCTGTAATCGATGGGAAACAGGTTAATATTCCTGTACTTGATGTGACTGCGATGGGGTGACGGAGAAGGTTAGGCTAGCACGGCGATGGTTGTCCGTGTTTAAGGTGGTAGGCAGCACGCTCAGGCAAATCCGGGCGCGCAATGCTGAGAGCTGATGACGATCTTTCTTTAGAAAGAGAAGTAGTCGATACCATACTTCCAGGAAAACCCTCTAAGCTTCAGGTCACATGAAACCGTACCCCAAACCGACACAGGTGGTCTGGTAGAGTATACCAAGGCGCTTGAGAGAACTCGGGTGAAGGAACTAGGCAAAATGGCACCGTAACTTCGGGAGAAGGTGCGCCGCTGTTGGTGATGGAGCTGGCCTCCTAAGCTGACGGCGGTCGAAGATACCAGGTGGCTGCGACTGTTTATTAAAAACACAGCACTCTGCAAACACGAAAGTGGACGTATAGGGTGTGACGCCTGCCCGGTGCCGGAAGGTTAATTGATGGGGTTAGCTTCGGCGAAGCTCTTGATCGAAGCCCCGGTAAACGGCGGCCGTAACTATAACGGTCCTAAGGTAGCGAAATTCCTTGTCGGGTAAGTTCCGACCTGCACGAATGGCGTAACGATGGCCACGCTGTCTCCACCCGAGACTCAGTGAAATTGAAATCGCAGTGAAGATGCTGTGTATCCGCGGCTAGACGGAAAGACCCCGTGAACCTTTACTACAGCTTCACACTGAATCTTGATATTGCTTGTGTAGGATAGCTGGGAGGCTTTGAAACGTGAACGCCAGTTTGCGTGGAGCCAATCTTGAAATACCAGCCTGGCAATGTTGGGGTTCTAACTCTGGTCCCTTACCGGGATCGAGGACAGTGTGTGGTGGGTAGTTTGACTGGGGCGGTCTCCTCCCAAAGAGTAACGGAGGAGCACGAAGGTTGGCTAAGTACGGTCGGACATCGTACGGTTAGTGTAATGGCACAAGCCAGCTTGACTGCGAGACGTACATGTCGAGCAGGTACGAAAGTAGGTCATAGTGATCCGGTGGTTCTGTATGGAAGGGCCATCGCTCAACGGATAAAAGGTACTCCGGGGATAACAGGCTGATACCGCCCAAGAGTTCACATCGACGGCGGTGTTTGGCACCTCGATGTCGGCTCATCACATCCTGGGGCTGAAGCCGGTCCCAAGGGTATGGCTGTTCGCCATTTAAAGTGGTACGCGAGCTGGGTTTAGAACGTCGTGAGACAGTTCGGTCCCTATCTGCCGTGGACGTTGGAAGTTTGAGGAGAGCTGCTCCTAGTACGAGAGGACCGGAGTGGACGAACCGCTGGTGTTCCGGTTGTGTCGCCAGACGCATCGCCGGGTAGCCAAGTTCGGACGGGATAACCGCTGAAAGCATCTAAGCGGGAAGCCCCCTTCAAGATGAGACTTCCCTGGCCCCTTGAGGGCCCTGAAGAGCCGTCAAAGACTATGACGTTGATAGGCCGGGTGTGTAAGCGTTGTGAGGCGTTGAGCTAACCGGTACTAATGACTCGTGCGGCTTGACCCTATAACGCCAAAGTGATTTGGTGTGTAACGAAGAACGTTACCCAAGTGTGCAAACACAGAAACGAAGCAACAGTAAATATCGAATTCCAGTTGAGATGAAAGACAACAGTCCTTCACCTCGACAACAGTTTTGCTTGACGGCCATAGAGAACTGGACCCACCTGATTCCATTCCGAACTCAGTAGTGAAACGGTTCCTCGCCGATGGTAGTGTGGGGTCTCCCCATGTGAGAGTAGGTCACCGTCAGGCTCTTAATTAAAAAGCCCGATAGCTTATGCTATCGGGCTTTTTTCATTGCTGAAGAAAAATAGTTAAAAATAAAAACCGGCAGACAAGCTGCCGGTCAAACATTACGCACTTTTAATGTATGCGTATTCTTCTTCCATCTGCTTGTTTATCTCATCACTGACAAAGCCGGTTACCGCCTTGCCAATAATTGGAATGATCGAGCTGGCTTCAATGCGGACCTTATTTACACAGCCTTCTTCGGTCGGACAGAGCCGCATTTCACCCTTGATTTTTACTGGTACGCCATCCAGTTCAACCTGCAGCTTGCAAACACGGCTGCCGTCTGACTCCTGAGTCCAGGTTTCCCGCTGACGTACCTTGTTCCACTCGCCCAGCAGTTTTTGCAGAGCCTTGGGAATAGCGTCGCTGGCAGGTGCTTCACGCAGCAAATCGATCTTGGTGGTATTACCACGCTCGGATTTGGACTTCAGGCGAAATTTGCGTGAGCCCAGAGCATCATACTTGGCAGAAATAGTCTCTTCATCAGAGAAGAAATTGAAAATATCATCAACGCTGCTGGTGTAGTGATGTTCAGCTGTGATTTTAGCCATGCTGAAGCTTCCTTATTTTATTAGCTGAAAAGAGTTGTAATGTTCATGAAGAGGCAGGAGTGTCTGCAGTTCACTGCAGACACCGGGGTATGGTCTTACAGATGGTTACCGGGCATCAAGGCTGCCAGCGCAACCTGTTCAGCAGTCGGTTTAACCGCCTTGTCCTGAGGTAAACCCTGGGCTGCAGCAGAATCCGGGAACATTTTGTAAGTGGTGCTCATCAGCAGTTCATACAGCTGAGGTGCCAGAATACTGGCTGCACGCATGGTGCTGCCAATACCGGTGTTCACTTCAACCGGTTGCAGCAGCAGAGCTTCCTCAATCATGCCGACGGCTTCTTCTGGGCTTAGTGTTGGAGCGGCCTTATAGATGGGTGTGGCACTGATCATCGGGGTGCGAACCAACGGCATATGAACATTGGTGAAACGGATATTGTGTTCACGGTATTCGGCACCGGCAGAGCGTGACCAGGAGTCCAGTGCAGACTTGGAAGCCACATAAGCAGAGAATCGAGGTGCGGCACTGCCCATTACTGCGATAGTCGAGATATTGATCACTTGACCGCTACGTTGCTCAACCATTTTCGGCAGCAGTCGCATACTCAGGCGAACTGGTGCAAAGTAGTTGAGCTGCATGGTGCGCTCGAAATCGTGGAAGCGATCATAAGTCAGTGCCAGTGAACGACGGATTGAACGTCCGGCGTTGTTGACCAGCACATCAATAGTGCCGTGTTCGGACATAATAGAATCGATGACGCGGTCACAGGCTTCAAGATCGTTCAGGTCACAGGGGTAGCTGTAAGCTTCACCGCCTGCGGCCAGAATTTCACCTTCAACTTCCTGCAGCTTTTCAATACCGCGCGAAATCAGCACCACTTTGGCACCGGCTTCACCCAGACGCAGTGCCAGACTTTTGCCGATACCGGAACTGGCGCCGGTCACTACGATGACCTTGCCACCAACGCGATCTTCCAGCGACATAGTGGTTTTGCGTTCGGGGTCGAGGTTACGCTCCCAGTAATCCCAGATGGTACCGGCATAGTCGCGCAGCGGGGGAACCATGATTTCAGTTCCAGCCAGGGCTGCCTGAGTATTGGTGTCGTCAAACTTGGTTTTCAGGTTCAGCAGCTTCATTGCTTCAGGTGGAATCTTCAGGCTGCCAAGCAGCTGTTCAGTCAGATGCTTAACGGCTGGCAGGTTGAAGATAACGGAGCGGATTGGTGCCGGGATAAAGTTCATGACACCCTGGCTGACACCGACAGACAATCTGGAGCCATGAGCAGCCTGAGAGAAGATATCCATGGTGTCGATCAGTTTCAGACCGGACTTGTCGACCAGGTGGAAGCACTGACCTACAGTTTCGTTCTGGGCAACGATATGATCGATGGCATCAGCAACATAGTCCACCGGTACCATATTGAACTGACCACCTTTGATGCCCAGTGCCGGAATCCAGCTTGGCAGTACATCGCGAAGCTTCTGCAGTAGCTTGAACAGGTAGTAAGGTCCGTCGACCTTGTCGATTTCACCGGTTTTGGAATGACCGATAACCATCGACGGGCGGAAGATCCGGTGTGGAATGCTGTGTTCACGCACCAGTGCTTCAGAGTCATGCTTGGTTTTCAGGTAAGGGTTAACATCCAGTCCCTCAGCCTGCTCAAACATCATTTCATTGAAGATGCCTTTATAGAGACCGGCAACAGCAATGGAGCTGAGATGGTTAAAGCGACCGGCTTTGATTGCGTCCGCAACTGCCAGTGCCTGACGGGTACCTTCCACATTGGCCTGTGACTGGGACTCGATACTGGCAGAGATGTCGTAGATGGCAGCGGCGTGAATAAACTCATCAACATTGTTGCGCAGTCTGTCGATCTCGCCTTCTGACAGGCCAAGCAGCGGCTGGGTCAGGTCACCCTGAACAATGTTGAAGCGATCCATGGAAAGGTGCAGCTGTTCACAATGTTTCTGCAGCTTCTCTTCTGAACCGGGGCGTACCAGTACAAAGATCTGACCTTCACGCTTGGCGAGATTGGCCAGCAGATACTTTCCGATAAAGCCGGTACCACCGGTTACAAAATAATTCATCGAGCTCTCTTCCCCCTCTGACGCCATGAATATATAGCCATTTTTTGTGATTATTACGGCAATATTTCAGCTCATGACATTTGAAAACATCTTTCAGACGACAGAATTTTGTTAGGATGCAAGCGAGGAATCTATTACCTCAGAGATAATAGTGATACTGATGGGGGCAGTATGTTGCAGGGAACGGGGCTGAAAATGCCCAAAGGAGCTTTCGGGCGGTTGCTGAGATTCTGGCGCAGAACCCGTGAGCTCAGCCAGGAGGCTGTTGGACTGGAGATTGGTGTCTCCCCCAGACATATCAGTTTTATGGAAAATGGTCGGTCACTGCCGAGCCAGGATATGGTGATCAAGCTGGCGGAAGTGCTGTCGCTTAATATCAGAGAAACCAATAACCTGTTGGCTTCGGCGGGGTTTGCACCCAGCAGCCTGTCACTGAAGCCGGAGTCAGAAGAACATCACTGGCTCAAAGAGTCGCTTATTTACACCCTGCGGGGCCTTGATCCGTTTCCTACCGCCATCGTTGATCAGAATGGTAATGCAGAAATGATTAACAAGGCGTGGCTGGAGCTGATTTTACAGTTTGTTCCGGCGGCGGCTGAGAGTGATGGCTTCAATCTGATTGATCTGATTTTTAATGACCAGAGCTTCAAATCCTATCTGATGGACTGGGAAGATACTGTGTGCTCGCTGCTGCTTACTTTGCAGCAGGAAGTTTTGATGTATCAGGAGCCGCTGACCATCAAATTGTTGCAGCGAGCGCTGTCGGAAAAAGAGGTGCCAGCAGATTGGAAACAACGAGGCTCCCAGCAGATGAATATCACTGGCTATATGAGCACGATGTGTTTGCCCGGACACGAACCGGAGCGGCATATGCATGTCTTCCATACAGTGGGTGCTACCAGCTTTGTTTCAGAGCCGAAGCTGATGTTGCATACCATTTATCCAGTGAATCAGGATCGAATTCCCCAGTGGGAGCATATGGTCAAAGAGAGTGATAAAACCCATCCATTACTGTTTTATTGAATAAAGAGGTGGGGATATGAAGAATTATTGTATAGAAGTTCAGGATTGAGAGTCTTAAGATATAAATTGGATCGTATACTTATAAAAGAATAAGGAAAATTCGCAATAGAGCATATGTATCGTGCCTGTGATACTGTGTTTTGATTTTGTACCCATGGTTTCCCAGTGATGTTGCCAAAGAAGAACAACGGGCTGTATCGGACGAGGAGCCGAAATCAGTCAAGAATGATCCGGAATGACCGGAATAAATCATTCTTCAGTATTCGCCGAATACTGCTTTCCGTTACCGTGGCTGTAGCGGGAGCCGGTATGGCGTTCTGGTATTCATCGGAACCAGCCTCTACCCCTGTTAATGAGAATGATGAGCGTTACAGTGTCGTATTGCTGGAACCGAATGCGGATATCCCAGAAACAGATTATTTCGAACTCCCTCCTGTAGAACATATTGAAGCGCCGGAAATTGACCCGCTTCAAGCTGAAATTGAAAACCTGAGTCCTGCTGAACCCGAATGGCATGAATATGTGATTGCCAGTGGTGATACGCTGGGCAAGATATTCCGCAAACAGAATCTTTCCGTTAAAACCATGTACAGCATGTTGAAAGCGGATGGAGCCAAAAAATACATCAAGAAGCTGCGCCCGGGACAAAAGGTGCGTTATCAGCTGAATGATGAAAACCAGCTGCAGGTAATGGAAGTTGCTCTCAATTCAACCGAGACACTTCACTTTGAATTGAATGACGACAAATTCAGGTTGGATATTCTTAAAGAAGCGGTTCATTACAAACCGGTCAAGCTGGCGGGTGAAATAAAGGGCAGCTTTTACCTGAGTGCTGCCCGTGCAGGTTTAACGCCGGCAATGATTCAGCAATTTGCGAATATCTTTGAATGGCAGCTGGATTTCAGTCGTGACCTGCGTGCTGGTGATAGATTCGAGATTCTGCATGAACAGGCCCGCCTGAGTGACGGCAAGATCCGGAATGGTAATATTCTGGTTGCCCGCCTGTACCGTGGAAAGAAGGAACTGACAGGCATCCGTTATGAAGATGGCCGTTACTATTCACCGGAAGGTAAGGGCATGGGGCGTGCGCTGATGCGTTACCCTGTCGACAAGAAGTACCGTATCAGCTCCAGCTTCAATCGCAAACGCCGTCATCCTGTTACAGGTCGTGTTCGTCCTCACTATGGTACCGACTGGGCAACGCCGACCGGAACCCGGGTCAGGGCACCAGGTGATGGCGTTGTCGTGCGTGCTGTGCGCAGGCATCCGGCGGCGGGTAACTTTATTGAGATCCGTCATGGACGTAACTATGTGACACGTTATCTCCACCTGAGCCGTATTAATGTGCGTAAAGGTCAGCAGATCAAGCAGGGACAGGTTATTGGGCGTACCGGTAATACCGGTCTGTCGACAGGGCCTCACCTGCATTATGAGCTGCATGTGAATGGCCGTCCGGTCAATGCGATGCGAGCCAAGCTGCCAGCCTCTCACGGTATCCCCAAGAGCAAGCTGAAAAAGTTCAAGGAAATGTCCGGCAATATGCTGGCTCAGTTGAACAGCACTGTGGATCAAACCATTGTGGCCAGCTCTTCCGGTAAACCAGCTAAAGCTTCAGATAACGTCCTCTAACGCTATCCTTTCACGGGGCAGAACTTTCTGCCCCGTACATTATCATTTCCGCTACCCATTCATTCGAGTTTGAACTATCGTGTGTGGGAATTAAACGGAAGCCAGATAATGAGCGTTTGCAAATCCCGTATAACAAAAATGGGCGCCTATTCTCCTCCGCTTGAAGGGCGTAATGCTGACCGGCACCTGCTGCTGGACTTCAATGAAAGAACCATTCCCGTTAGTCCGAAAGTGCGTCAGGCGCTGATTGATTATATTCAGACTGATCATTTGCAGACCTACCCGGCTTATGGTGACCTGAGCCAGCGTATTGCTGAATACGCCGGGGTTCCATCAGAACAACTGATGATTACCAATGGTTCTGATCAGGGAATCGACCTGATTATCCGGGCAACCTGTAATGTCGGTGATGAAGTTATTATCCCGTCACCCAGCTTTGCCATGTATAACCAGATTGCCCAGGTTGAAGGGGCAAAAATTATTGAGCCGGAATTCACTGAGACCGGAGGTTTTCCGGTTGAGGGCGTGTTGGCAGCGGTCACCCCTGCAACCCGGCTAATTGTAATATCCAATCCCAATAATCCGACGGGCACACTGGTTTCTGAAGCAGATATTGTTCGGATTGCCCAAGCGGCTCCTGACTGCGCCATTCTTGTCGATGAATGCTATTTCGAATATACCCGGGTCACGGTCAAGGATCACCTGACTGCTTTACCTAATCTATTTATTACCCGAACCTTCTCCAAAACCTGGGGGCTGCCCTCTATCCGGCTCGGTTATGTAATGAGTGCAACGGAAAATATTAATGCCCTGCTGAATATCCGTGGCCCCTACGATGTGAACCAGTTTGCCGAAGTTGCCGTACGGGCTGCACTGGATGAACCGGAATATATGCAGTCGTTTGTATCCGAGGTGCTGGAGCAGTCGAAACCTCTGCTGGAATCATTCCTGCACCAGCATGGCATCCCCTTCTGGCCGGCCAGTGCCAACTTTATCTTTGCTTTTCCGGAACAGGCTGAAGCACTGAATCAACAACTTCAGGCTTCAGGCGTACTGGTTCGGCCCAAGAAAAATCAGCAAGGTAAGGTCGGTCTTCGTATTACACTGGGGACGCTGGAGCAGACCCAACGCCTTGTGAATGAGCTGGAAAAGGCGATAAGCCAGCAGTAACCGGCTTGCCGACCGGGCTATTTGAGGCAACACTGTGAAATAACACAGAATAAAAAGCCCGGTATGACTGCCTCATCCGCCAAACTGATCTGGTTCACTGACCCGCAACTCATTCCGGCTGGCCGGATCAATTATGATATTGATCCGCTGGCCCGGCTGGATGCCTGCCTTGATCGTATAGAACAAGAGCATCCCGATGCGGACGGCTGTGTAATCACAGGAGACCTGACCCACTGGGGCGAGGAATCCGCCTATCAGCTATTGGCAGAACGCCTGTCGTCTCTTGATTACCCTGTTTATCTGATTCCCGGTAACCATGATGACAGAGGTTTGTTGGCGCAATACTTTCCTGATTTGCCGGTCATTGCCGGTGACTATGTGCAGTTCTCGGTTCCTGTCGGTGATGCCCATCTGATCTTTCTCGATACACTGGATGATGGCAAGCGGGGTGGCAGGCTATGCCAGGCGCGGTTGAACTGGCTGCAGCAGCAAATGGAGCTGACCTCTGGGCCTTTATTCCTGTTTATGCATCATCCACCGCTGGCGGTTGGTATTCCCAATATGGACAAGGATGCGTTGGCAAATGCCGATGAATTCGTGGCGTGTATCGAGCCTTACAAGGAGCGCATAGCCCATCTGTTTTTTGGTCATCTCCACCGCCATGTTAATGGCTGCTGGAACGGAATCAGCTTCAGTTGTCTGCCTTCGCTGGTTCATCAGACTCCGATGGAAATGGAAAATGACAAGCCGGGTTATGTCTCGCCCGAGCCTCCGGTTTACGGTGTGATCCAGTTACAGGGAAAAAATGTGCTTGTACACAGCCATGCATTTATGCACGATGCTCCCCGAATTAACAGCCGTACCTGTCAGCGTTATCAGCCATGACCATTGAAAAAAAATCTGAACAAACTCTCGAACAGTGGGAAGCCCGCCTGGCCGCCATTCTGGCACAGAATACCGGGGACGATGCTTCCCACGATGTGCACCATGCTCACCGCGTATGGCATGTTGCGCGCCAGATCGCTGAAGGAGAGTCTCGCCCGTCCGATCTACTGACTATTCTGGCTGCATGTTATATGCATGATGTTGTCACCCTGCCCAAGGACCATCCTGAGCGTTCTACTGCTTCTACTCTGGCCGCAGCAAAGACCCGGGAAATCCTGCAACAGGTAAATTTCCCGGCAGATAAAATTGAAAATGTTTGCCATGCGGTAAAGGCTCACAGTTTTTCAGCCGGTATTCCTACAGAAACCACAGAAGCCGAAATTGTGCAGGATGCTGATCGAATGGAAGCCATCGGAGCCATAGGTCTGGCCCGGGTGTTCTACACCTCTGGTAGAATGAAGCGCAGCATGTTTGATCCGGTTGATCCGCTGGCAGAGAATCGCGAACTGAATGATCAGGAGTTCGCGCTGGACCATTTCCAGTGCAAACTGCTGAAACTGGCCGGAAGTATGAAAACTGAAGGCGGGAAAAAGATTGCGCAGGAACGCACCGAATACCTGCGGGATTATATGCGTGTGCTGTGTCAGGAACTCTTTGTCGACTTTAATGAATCCGCAATTCGTTAAGCTCTGATGCTAAAAAAGCTGCCACAGGTGACTGTGACAGCTTTTTTTCGACTGACTGGTTTCTACTGGCTATCAGGCTTTGTCTTCGTCTGACTTTTCTTCAGCCGCTGCAACCACTGGCTTTGCCAGTGCCTGTCCCATCCGTACAGGATCACCGGCAGAAAGACCTTCCAGCCACTCAATCTGATCACGGCCGTAAAGCATAATGACGGTAGAACCCAGCTTGAAGCGGCCCATTTCATCACCACGCTTCAGTTTGATCTGACGGCGACCGTGGGTGGTATAGTCGAACTCTTTCAGCATTCGGCGAGGTGGCGTTACCAGACCTGCCCAAACGGTTTCGATACTGGCTACGATCATGGCACCGACCAGAACCATTGCCACTGGACCATTATCGGTATCAAAAATACAGACTACCCGCTCATTGCGGGCAAACAGACCCGGTACGTTTTCAGCCGTATCCTGGTTCACTGAAAACAGACGGCCCGGCACATAGGTCATGCTGCGCAGGGTGCCTTTTACCGGCATGTGTACCCGGTGATAATCACGGGGAGACAGGTAGATGGTGGCAAACTTGCCTTCCATAAACTCGTCAGCCAGTTGGGTATCACCACCCAGCAGGGCCGTCAGGCTGTAATCATGGCCCTTGGCCTGATAAATACGGCCGAGACGGATATCGCCGATCTGGCTGATGGCTCCGTCAGCCGGGCAGCTGTGCAGGGTCTTGTCTTCCGGCAGAGGGCGTACGCCATCCTTCAGCGGACGGGTAAAGAAGTCATTGAAGTTCTTATAAGCCTTAAGATCGGGCTCCTGCGCCTCACTCATATCAACCATGAAATGGTTGGCAAACCCTTTGATCAGGGCATTCTTGAAACCGGTCATGGTGCATTCAGCCGCACCGGATACCGCACGGGAAATCAGGTGGTGAGGCAGAATATGTTGGATAGACGCAAAAAGTTTACCGTTCACGCGTTGCTCTTCTTGAAAATCGTGTGAGGCGACATTGTAGCCAACCGCATAGCCCGAAGAAATACGCTTCTCATTCTCTTTACAGGTGAGAAGCACCGCTTTTACACGTTCTTGCTTCTGCAAAAAGCAAACCAGAGTGCGCAAAGTGCAGACATGTGCTGCATTTGTTCACTTTTTCCGGATAAGCCGTTACCTTTCGATCGGAGTATCCGACCGGTTGCCCCACTCGGACCAGGAACCGTCATAGGCACGGACATTTTTGAATCCCAGTGCTTTGGCCACCAGATAGGTGTAGCCGGAGCGGTGATGCGTCTGGCAGTGAGTAATAATCTCTTTGTCTGCTGTAATACCTAGCTCAGCCAGCTCGGACTCTACGTTGTCACGAATACGAAAGCTGTTCTGAAAGTCCATACTGCGGGTCCACTCGTAGTTGACTGCTCCGGGAATTCGTCCCCCTCTTTGAGCCAGTATTCGCTCGCCCCGGTACTCTTCCGGAGAGCGGGCATCCCAAATAACAGTGGTCGGGTTGCCAATTTTATCCATGATGTATTCTGCTGAAGCGATCACATCCGGATTAATAGTGACTGCAGGTTGTGAGGGCTCAACGCTTGGTACGGTGTTACTGACAGGGTGCTTGCCATCCAGCCATGAACGGATACCACCATTAAGGCAGGAGTAGTTCTTGTGGCCGATAACATCCAGCGTCCAGATAAAACGCCCGGCCCAGCCACCGCCTTCATCATCGTAGACAACGATATGCATATCTTCATGCAGGCCGATTGCACCCAACATTTGCTGTAGCTGCTCAACAGACGGAAGTTTGCCGGTAGCCGGCGGCATGCCGCTGATCAGCCGACGGGGCTCGACATGAACAGCGCCGGGGATATGCAACTGTTGATAAAGCTGGATATTGCACAGATCCACAATACGCAGGCCTGGCTCATTCAGTAGCGGCTCCAATTGATCGGGCTCAATGATCAGGGGCAGATCTTTCAGAGTTGTCATTGTTACTTCGCTCCTGTGAAGCCATTGTCTGTTTTATAGGCGTCAGGCGATTCTAGAGCGGGGCGCTGGCCGGGTGAAGCTAAATTTTTCCACCAGTCTTTTCTCATCAGCCAACGAGTACGGTCGGACAACCCATAATCAGCTCCCCGCCACTGGTGCCAACCATATCCCCGATAAAAGCCAGCGGCATACCACTGACCAGAATATTGGGTGTACCCATCTGGATGGTTGGAGGGTTACCACACATGGCGCACAGGCAGGGCTGATTCATCACTGCGGCAGGCAGGCCACCAATCAGGCAGGTGATCGGCAGCGGCAATACCGGGCCTCCGACATGAGGCACCGGGCCTTCAAACTTGGGGCAGAGGGTCATATCGGTCATACGGGCGGCGGGGAACATAAAGCAATTCTCAAGTCCTGAAACGTGTGATATCCGGTTAATCCGATCGTGCCAAAAGGAACTACAAACCTTTCTCCGGGTCACAACTCACTATAGAAAATAATGGCCGAAAGCAGGAAGGGTTCCCCTCAATGAAATACCTGAAACAGGCTTTCATAAGCCTATTTATAAGTCTTCTTGGTTTGAATTATGTTCAGGCCAGATCTTTTGATATCACTGCCTATATGGGGAATGCCCATGTATATATTGCTATCTCGGAACAAGACTCCAGCGCCTCTGCAGGAAAAAGTTCTGTAGTCGAGTCTGGGTCTGTCATCTGCGGAGCAATGGCGGGGCATCCCTCTGGCTTGTGGAGTACAGACTCACCGGTGTATGCATTTGCTTATGCACTTGATCAGGCGGTAAAAGGATTAGGTCTGGACCCTGATGCTCAAGAGAAGCACGAATGCCGGGTTTTTATCAGTGCGGCAGGCTGTCGTGCAGTCTGGGATGGGAAAGAATGGGCCCCTTCATCAGTTTCATTGGATGAAAAGAGTTTACAGAAATGTCCCAAAGCTGTTGCCTATACCATTCCTGTTATGAGAGGTGCAGATAAAACCGGAAGAGAGAAGTTTTTTCGGGAAGTCTTCACTGAATTGCTGAATGGAAAAGGCTTTATTGTGAAACCAGGCCAGATGTGGCTTGAAGGAGACCAGGTCATTCTTGCTCAAGTTTTACAGTATGTAGCAAGCAAAAATGCTTCAAGACCTGTTAACAATCTGGACTTCTTGCATGTGGCATCCTGTGTAACACCTTATCAAATTCGTGATGGTAAGCCACCCACAGCTCTCAAGCGTCAAGATGGACGTCCAGGTACACATGGTGGTCAGTGGAGAATAGGCCAGCAACTGCTTGACGGTTGCCTGAAAGCAAAGTTTGGAAACTGCAGCGATGACGATTATGAACTCACTGTAGCTGGGCTGACAGGAGAAAATGCTTGCCTTCTTAAAGTGATGGCAAAGAGTGAATTTGCTGCAAAATATTATGAAACAGAATGGGTAGAAGCTGAAAAGAAAAAAAAGCACCTGCTAACCTATCTTGCTATCGGCAAAAAGAATGAAACAGGTCAGATGGTGTGTAGTATTGCTGCTGATGGGCATGCTGTATGTCAAAAATCTACTTACGAAAGTATTGTTGTATCCGATTCTGATATCTGTCGGGCGCAGTGTGAAGCCGAAGCTTATATCACCGAAACAATAGAAACACTGATTAAAGTTGTGAATGGCTCGTTTATGCCCGGTGCAGCAGTCCCTGATGGTAACCCTCCTTATACAGTTCCTTCGGGAGGAGATGAGCTGCCACCAATTCTTATTGCTGGTGAACTCGCTTGGGTACTGCAGGATTTGGACTCACGCCTGAAATCGGAAACACTACAAACAAGACTTGATGAGAGCAAAGCCAAAAGGATTCAGCTGGTCAATCGTAAAACTTTTATGGACGCTTTGCCGATCGCAGGACGTGCAGAAATGGATCGCAGGGCTGCGCTTGTGAGGTAATAGTCGATAGATGCCTCTTCTGTGATATGGGTATCTGCCGGCATGTTCAAGGATTTGCCGGCAGATAGGCTCTCAACTCAAGAGTTTCCTTTCAAGTGAAGTTTCTTGTACTGATAATGTTTTTTTTGCCTGTTATCGCTACTGCAAAACAATACGACATTATTGTTGGTATGGGTAATGCTCATGCTTATTTTTCCATTGTAGAAACAACTTCAAATGCAGTTTCCCTGAAGCCGGAATCACTGCTCACCATTGAAACCGGTAGAGTCATAGAGCCTGAATTGTGGGGCTTACCTTCCTCGATGAAGGTTCTGGCTGACGCAATAGTCGTTTTTGAATATGGCTTCAAGAAAGCTGTGAAGGCTTTCGGGATTAATGACCAGGCAGTAAAACAGTGCAGGATTTTTGTCGGTATTGCAGGCTATGAGGCCTATGCCAAACAAGCAGTTACTCCGGGTGAAGTAACTTTCACTCCTGCTCATCAATACCTTTCCATACACACAGAATCAGCCAGCCTGAATACCCGAGAGCAGTACTTCAAAGATGTTGTCAGCTCAATTCTTGAGTCTCAGGGTTTTACCATAGAAAGTAATGCCTTCTGGATGGCTGGTGACCAGTGTATTCCCGGGCGTATTGCTCAGCTGGTGGCCGGGGATGGAAGCATTGAAGGCATGGTTCAGAATGTTGATGTTGTCCATGCTGCCACATGTGACTTGTGCTACATGATTCGGGACGGGGAAATGTCTGAAGCGCTGAAGCCCTCGTTTGCCCGACATGGTGAGGATGGTGGGCAGTGGCAGGTGGGCAGCATTGTTGCCGAGAAATGTATTTCAGCTCTTTTCTATGATGAATCCGGTAATCAGCTTCCGAATCTATCCCGTGCAAACTATGAACAACGGATTGGGCTGAATAAACGAAGTGGAGCGGAGTTGGTGAAGCTGATGGCGCTCTGTGAATATGCGTCAGGTTATGATCAGTACACTGTTAGAGAGAAACCCTTTACTCACTTTCTGCAACGGCCGGCAGGCTGGGGTGAAATGAATGAATTGGGACAGATCGTTTGCAGGATTGCAGTGACAGAGCAATATAGTCCTGTAGCTGAAAGCTATAGCTTTGAAGTGACAGCGGGTGACTTCGAAAATGGACGAACTCAGGCCAATCAGGCGGTGCAGTATGCGGTGGACTCCTTGATTAGGGATATCAACTTTCGCTTTACGCCAGGGCCTTCCAGCTACAGGCCTACCACAGGAGAGGGACCAGCCAAACTGGTTGTTGTTGGGGAGTTTCCTTGCACTTTGCCGAGTCTTGCTAAAAAACTGAATGAAAACATCAGTGAGAAGTTGGCACAAGAACATGCCAGCCGTCTTGTGGTTGTAGAGAAGGAAACTTTTCTCAAGCAGTTTGCAAGGGCGGGACAGTATGAAATAAACCGTCTGCAGAAAACCTCTGCCCGGTAGGCAGAGGCGACACAAGCTAGTTTTGTTCCAGTGATTCCAGAATCCGGCGGTAACTCTCCATTCTTGCCGGCAGAATATCTCCGTCTTCCAATGCTTGACGAATTGCACAGCCCGGCTCTTTTTCATGAGCACAGTCACGGAAGCGACAGTAGCCAAGGAAAGGTCTGAAATCCCTGAAGCCTTCGATTAACTGCTGTTCATCGATATGCCACAAGCCGAACTCCCGGATTCCCGGGGAGTCAATCAGCATGCCACCCGCAGGGAAGTGGAACAGCCGGGCTGCCGTGGTTGTATGGGTACCTTTGCCGGTCAGTTCGGACAGTGCTCCTACACGGGTATCAACACCGGGCAAGAGAACATTGACCAGTGACGACTTGCCAACACCGGATTGGCCAACAAACACACTGATATGTTCGTTCAGCAATGCCTTGATCGCATCCAGCCCGTGCTCGGTTTTGGTTGAGGCACGCAGCACCCGGTAACCGATATTTTCATAAACGCGCATCATGGCGTCCAACTCTTCACGGTTACTGTCATCGATCAGATCGGTCTTGTTGAGCAGGATTACCGGCTCGATATCAACCGTTTCTGCTGCAACAAGATAGCGGTCAATCAGGTTGGCATGGGGCGTCGGAACCGGAGAAACCACAATCACGATATAGTCGATATTGGCGGCAACCGGTTTCAGCTGGTTACGCATATCAGGACGCTGCAACAGCGAGTTACGAGGCTGCAGGGCAACTACAACACCTGTCTGGCCTTCGGCTCCGGGACGCCAGATGACCTGATCACCCGTTACCAGCGGTGGCAGGTTGGTGCGCAGGTGACAACGGTAGAGTTCACCCGGTGAGCCAATGGGTTCGATATCCAGCTGGCTGCCGTAATGGGCAATAACCAGACCTTCCTGCTCAGCGCCCAGTTCTCCGGCAGTGAGTTGCTCTTCGGCTTTTTGCTCGCGCTTGGCGGCACGGGCA
Source organism: Spongorhabdus nitratireducens (assembly GCA_947387575.1). Taxonomy (GTDB): domain Bacteria; phylum Pseudomonadota; class Gammaproteobacteria; order Pseudomonadales; family Endozoicomonadaceae; genus CANDOC01. The sequence goes on along the minus strand of CANDOC010000002.1, from coordinate 432,852 downwards.
GCACGTTCATCCTGAATTTTCTGGATTCGCCAGTTCTGGCGACGGGAGAGTTTTCGTTTGCTCATAAAGAGGAGTGGCTGGCGAGAATCCGGGTAGTGGGGTTATGGCTGGTTTGCATGGGTTTCCTGCCGCGATTATGATGAACCATAAGCATTTTATCAACGCATCACTTCAAGCTCAGTGTGAGCCAGAAACTGTTTTCCGGGAAGCGTCTTCATGTCTAAAGCTGATAATCTGGTCTGGATTGATCTGGAAATGACCGGTCTGGATCCTGAAACAGATCGCATCATCGAAATTGCGACACTGGTGACAGACGCGGATCTCAATGTCCTCGAAGAGGGGCCGGTACTGGCTGTTCATCAGTCCGACGAGTGTCTGGCCCAGATGAACGAATGGTGTATTAAAACCCACGGCGCATCAGGTCTCACAGACCGGGTACGAGCCAGCAAGGTGTCTGAAGCAGAAGCTGAAAAGCGGACGCTGGAATTTCTGCGGAAGTGGCTGGAGCCTGGTGCATCACCACTGTGTGGCAACAGTATCGGGCAGGATCGCCGGTTCCTGATCAAATACATGCCTGAGCTGAACAATTACTTCCACTACCGCAATATTGATGTCAGCACTCTGAAAGAGCTGGTACGCCGCTGGAAGCCCTCGATTATGAGTGGTTTCACCAAAGCCGGCACTCACAAGGCTCTGGATGATATTCGTGAATCTCTTGCCGAACTGAAGTATTACAAAGAACACTTCCTGAATCTTTCATAACAAAGACAGCTTTTTAGCACTCAGCTTTCTCCACAAAGAGTATGTTGTACTATTTTAAGCGACATACTCTTGTTTCCTGTTTCCCCTATGTTTCTAAGTCATTATCTGGCGTCCTGCCGGCAGGGTTCCTGTGTCTCAAAACCAATGGAGCTATGCCTGAGTGGCAGCCTGTGTGAGGTTTTCTCACTGATCGCCAGTGAAGCAGAAGAGAGCTGCAGAGAGATCGGGTGTCATCTCTATCTGCGAGGAAACAGCCTGGAGTTTGGTGAAGTCGTCAGAGGTCAAAAGTCATCGGTTGATCTGCCGCCATTGACCGTATCCGGTGTGGTGCCTGACTTTTTTGCCGGCACCTTCCATGTTCATCCCTACAGGAAGCGTACGGGGCGGCCCACAAGTATCGGGCCTTCAGGTGGCGATATTATCGGGCTTTACAGTTATGCCCGAGCCGTCAATAACAGCGTGGCTGATATTGTCTGGGCGGATACCCGGCTGTTTATTATGTTTGTGCACCAGCCGGTAGACAGGGCCAGTGTTGATATTGCCGTAGCCAAACATGAAGCCAGTAAAAAGAACTCAAAATATGTCGGCAAATGTCGTCAGAAGAGTGCGATGAAAACTATTCGCAACCTGGTTGTAAGTAATTCACCGGCCTCGCTGGCTGCAGAGCGGGAGGCGTTCTCCAAGATTCCTGACGCCGCCACTGTATTCGCTGATACCAATCTGGAAATGAATCTGGAGCTGTCTCGAGTACTGAATCATGACCTGTATATCGGGCATACCGATGAGCTGAACACAGCATCGCGGCTGATCACAACGTACTATTGCCCCTGATCACCCTTGAGTGCCCCTGAAGCTTTTCAGTCTAAAGTGCATTATGTTGATTGAGTGCCCATCGGACGTGCTCTGAAATCAGCTCGGAAGGAGAGTCCAGCCTCTGTTTCAAGGCAGATATAACTTTTGGCGAAGAAGAAGCATTGCCAAGTCCAACTGCAAGGTTACGCAACCAACCTTCAAACCCTGTCCGCCTGATGGGAGAACCTGCGGTACGGTCCAGAAATTCCTCTTCAGTCCACAGGAACAGATCAGCCAGTTCGCTGGAATCCAGTTTGTGTCGGGGCAGGAAGTCGGTTTCGCCACTGAATTTTGCAAACTTGTTCCAGGGGCAGACCAACTGGCAATCATCACAGCCAAATACCCGGTTGCCGATTAAGGGTCTGAGCTCTTCCTGAATCGGGCCGGAGTTTTCAATCGTCAGGTAAGAGATGCATTTACGGGCATCCAGCTTGTGAGGACCGAGAAAGGCATCTGTGGGACATTTATCCAGACAGGCCGTGCAACTACCACAATGGACTTTGTCTTGGGGTTTGTCGACAGGCAGCGGCAGATCGGTAAACAGTTCACCCAGGAAGAAAAATGAACCGGCCTTATGGTTAAGCAGCATGGTGTTTTTGCCAATCCAGCCAAGCCCCGCCCGCATTGCGACAGCTCTTTCCAGCACCGGTGCACTGTCAACAAATGCGCGGTAACCGTAGGCACCAATTTCCTGCTCAATGCGTTTACCCAACTGGGTAATTCTTTTGCGAATCAGCTTGTGATAATCCCGCCCCAGCGCATAGCGTGAAATATAGGCTTTACTCTTATCCTGCAGGATCTGGATCTGACGGGTATCAGCAGGCAGATAGTCCATCCGCAGTGAGATAATGCGCAGGGTGCCGGGCACTAGCTCGGCGGGCCGTGAACGCTTGTTGCCATGGGCTGCCATCCATTCCATGTCACCATGCAGGCCCTGATCAAGCCAGTTTTTCAGGTGGGCTTCATGGTCACTCAGATCAATGTCAGTGATGCCGACATCCTGAAAGCCCAGCTCCCGCCCCCATCGTTTGATGTCCTGGGTCAACACCTGTAGCTCATTGCTTGAGAACACGGCTCTGGTTGGTATGATGCCGGAAGGTGCGGACTGCTGTACTGAATCGGTTTTGATCAAGTGCGGACTCAAATGCGGAATGGTGCGGTTGTTTTCTACTATGGACATGCCGCCGCTTTTTATTTCAGGGCGTCATCTCCGGCTCAGCTTTGTTTCCGGGAGGAACTGAAAATATGAGTGTCAGTTTATCACAGGGGCGATTGCCTGTATCTCTCTACCGGGCGGAGCAGGTGCGCCGGCTGGATCAGGCTGCAATCGAGGCAGAGGGAATTGATGGCTATACCCTGATGCAACGGGCGGGGCAGGCTGCTTTTGATGCACTGCTCAACCGCTGGCCGGACTTGTCCCGAACGGTGGGTATCCAGATCTTCTGTGGTGCCGGAAACAACGGCGGGGATGGTTATGTAGTTGCCCTGCTGGCACACAAACAACAAATCCCGGCCCGGGTTATCGCACTGGCTGACCCAGAAACACTGCAGGGTGAAGCCCTGCAGGCCTATCAGGACTGTGTTGCCGCTGGAGTTAAAACTGAGCTTTGGCATGACGAAATCGGTGTCAGTGGTGATGTGGTTGTGGATGCCATGCTGGGAACCGGGCTCAGTGGGCCGATTCGGGGTAATTACGCTGAGGCGATTCGCCGGATCAATATCAGCAACACACCGGTGCTGGCACTGGATATTCCTTCCGGCCTGAATGCTGATACCGGCGCTGAAGCCGGTCAGGCGGTGCGGGCGGATTTGACCATTACCTTTGTCGGTATGAAACAGGGGTTGCTGACGGGTGCCGGTCCGGCTGTTTGCGGTGAATTGCAATTTGCTGGTCTGGAAATAGCCGATAGGGTATACGAACAGGAACAACCGGCTGTACAGCGCCTGACTCACAATAACTTTGTGTCCTTGCTGCCACCGCGTGAGCGTATTGCCCACAAGGGTATGCACGGGCATGTGTTGGTGCTGGGCGGTAATCATGGTATGGCCGGTGCTGCGGTAATGGCGGCAGAAGCCGGGTTGGCGATAGGTGCAGGAAAAGTGACCGTCGGTACTCAGCCTGAGCACACCACGATCTTCAATATCCGTTGCCCTGAAATCATGGCCTATGGGCTGGATCAGCAGCTTGACCCGCTGGATAAGTTGTTGGCGGATAAACAGGCGCTGGTGGTCGGGCCCGGACTGGACAAGACCGACTGGTCGTTGCAAGTGCTGACCAAAGCGCTGGCAACAGAGATTCCGATGGTACTGGATGCGGATGCACTGAACCTGATTGCCGAACAGCCTGAACTGATCAGAAACTCAACAGCACCCAGAGTACTGACTCCTCATTCCGGTGAGGCGGCCCGACTGCTGAAATGCACTGCTGCAGAAGTAGAAGCCGATCGTATTGGTGCGGTGCGTGAAATGAAAGAGCGTTATGGCTCCTGTGTCATCCTGAAAGGTGCCGGTTCGCTGGTGACAGGGCCTTCCGGTATCCGGTTGTGTTGTCACGGTAATCCGGGAATGGCGGTTGCCGGCATGGGGGATGTCCTCAGCGGTATTGTCGGATCACTGCTGGCTCAGGGGCTGGAGCCGGAACAGGCAGCAGGTGTAGCGGTCTGGTTGCATGCCATGGCCGGTGATGAATGTGCGGCAGCGTCCGGTGAACGAGGCATGCGGGCCACAGATCTGGTACCGTATGCAAGAAAGCTTATTAACAAAATCAGCAGCGGCGGCTGGTAACGTTAAACGCGTGACAGCAGGTTTTGTGTCACACCGTCTGCCAATGTTGATACAGAATACAGACAGTTGAGATATGAAGCCTGAAGTCACTGCACTTTACCTTCCCGATGAACAGGCAATGGTACGGCTGGGGCGTGCTGTTGCCAAAGCCTGCGGTGGCCGCGGAATAATTTATTTACAGGGGGATCTGGGCGCTGGCAAAACCACGTTGTGTCGTGGTGTGATGCAGCAACTGGGTCATACCGGTGCGGTTAAAAGCCCTACTTACACGCTGGTGGAACCTTACGATCTGCCTCGTGGCTCTGCCTATCATTTTGACCTTTATCGTCTGGCTGATCCGGAAGAACTGGAGTTTCTCGGTGTTCGTGACTATCTCGAGCAGAATACGCTGTGCCTGATCGAGTGGCCCTGCCGGGGAGAAGGCTGTCTGCCACAGCCGGATCTGATTCTGACTCTTAAACCCCGGTTACCGGGAAGAGAAGCACGGCTGGAAGCCGGCTCTGCCCTGGGTGAGCGCGTTGTTATAGCCGTCCAGCAACAGGGAAGACAGCTGGAGGGGGAATGAAACGTCACATACTCGATCTTTTTGCGGCAAGGTCCTTTTTTCTTTTTTGTCTTAGCGTTCTGCTCTGCTATTCACTGTCCGTAGTTCCGGCCATTGCCGGAACGGTGAAGGATATCCGTATCTGGCAGTCTCCGGAGAAAACCCGGTTGGTGCTTGATTTAAGCAGCAGTGTGAAACATACCCTGTTTACCCTGGATAACCCCGGGCGGCTGGTGGTTGATCTGGATAAGACGACGTTCAAAGCCAATACGGGCAAACTGTCGTTGAAAGATACGCCGGTCAGTAATATACGCTGGGGCACCCGCAACAAATCTGACACCCGGGTTGTGCTTGATCTGCGTACGGCGGTTAGAGCCAACAGCTTTCTGCTACGTCCGAATGCGACTTATGGTCACCGTTTGGTGATCGATTTGTTTGACCAGCAACCAAAAAAGCAGCCGGTGAAACAGCCCAAGCCCGCATCTCCGCGAGGCAGGGAAGTTGTGATTGCGATTGATGCCGGCCACGGGGGCGAAGACCCTGGTGCTATCGGCCATCGCGGGGTGAAAGAAAAGCATGTCACCATGTCGATTGCCCGCAAGCTGGCTGAAAAAATCAATCGTGAACCGGGCTTTAAAGCCGTACTGATACGAACCGGTGACTATTACATCAAGCTTCGCCGAAGAACCCAGCTGGCGCGTGAGGCAAAAGCCGACCTGTTTATCTCGATCCATGCGGATGCCTTCAAAAACAAAAAGGCCCGGGGCGCTTCCATCTTTGTTTTGTCCAACCGCGGGGCAACGTCCGAGACGGCTCGCTGGTTGGCACAAAAGGAAAATAGCTCGGATTTGATTGGCGGTGAAGGTGGACTCAGTCTGGAGGACAAGGATGATGTGTTGGCAGAAGTACTGCTCGATTTATCCATGACTTCCACCCTGTCAGCCAGCATGGAGCTGGGTGATGACGTGCTGAAGAATATTGGCAAGTTTAATCGCCTGCATAAAAAAAGAGTGGAGCAAGCGGCATTCGTGGTCTTGAAATCGCCGGATATACCCTCAATGTTAGTGGAGGCTGGTTTTATCACGAACCCGGGTGAAGCCAAGAAGCTGAATACTCGCAGCCACCAGAACAAGGTGGCTGAAGCGATCTATTCTGCGGTACGGAATTACTTTACCGATCGCCCGCCGCCGGATTCATGGCTGGCCTGGGCCAAAGGACGGCGATTGGCAGGAAAGCCGGTGGGTACTGCACCGGGTATGCGACAGTACATTGTCAAAGCAGGAGATACCCTGTCAGCGATTGCCTTGCGCTATAACATTACGACGGCAAAGCTGGCGAAGGTGAACAAGATCAGATTATCTGACCCGATTCGAACCGGTCAGAAACTGATGATCCCCTGAGTTGCTGGTGAGGCAGAGAGTTGGCGGGGCATGTGCCGGGCTCGTGTGTTTCACACCGAGCTCAAGTATACTGCCCGATTTCGTTGTTTAGCGTTCAAGTCTGGCGGGAAGTCAAAAGCTAATGGAACAATTGATTGAATTCACCATAAACCACCCGATGCTGATTGGTGCGTTTGTGGTTCTGCTGATCGCACTGGTCGCGACTGAAGCACGCAAGGGTGGCAAGAGTGTCAGCGTGCATGAAGCGACCCGTCTGGTAAACCAGGACGGTGCTGTCTTTCTGGATGTTCGTGAGAAGAAAGACTTCAATACCGGCCATATGGTAGATGCCGTTAATATTCCGCTGGCTCGACTGAAAGAGCGTGCAGTGGAAATCGACAAGTACAAAACCAAGCCGGTTATTGTTGTCGATGCCATGGGTCAGCACTCTGGCTCTGCCGCCAAAATCCTGAAAGATGCCGGCTTTGAAAATGTTGTGCGTCTGAAAGGTGGTGTAAGCACCTGGCAGGCAGATAACCTGCCCCTGGTAAGTTAAAAGCTAAATTAAAACAACATCGGATACCCCAGGGATGAATGACGTTCAGATCTACAGTTCGGCCTATTGCCCTTTCTGCATCCGTGCAGAACAGCTGCTTCAAGCCAAGGGTGTTGAATACAAGCGCATTTCCGTCGATGGCGAACCTGAAGTCCGGCGCGAAATGACTGCAAAGGCAGGAAGAACGTCCGTGCCCCAGATCTGGATCGGCGAGCATCATGTGGGTGGTTGCGATGATCTCTACGCACTGGAAGCGCGTGGCGAGCTCGATACATTACTGACACCACAGGCCTGATACCGGCCGACCGGTAGCAGTGACTGGGTTGACTCACAGGGCTGGTTTTACTGGCTCGTTTATTACTGATTGAAGGAACCGAGATGGCCGAGAATCAGCAGCAACAGGGCCCGCAGTTTGCCCTGCAGCGTATTTATGTAAAGGATATTTCCTTTGAATCCCCGAAGGCTCCGGAAATCTTCCGCAAGGCATGGCAGCCGGAAGTTAAGCTGGACCTGAATACTGCTAACACTGATCTGGGCGATGATCTGCACGAAGTGGTACTGACCCTGACTGCAACTGTTGCCGGTGAAGGCGAGACCATGTTCATGGTTGAGATCAAGCAGGCGGGTATTTTCCTGGTTCAGGGTCTGGAAGACGCTGACAAGCACCGCACTCTGGGCGCTTTCTGCCCGAACATCCTGTTCCCTTACGCGCGTGAAGCGATCGACAGCATGGTTACCCGTGGCAGTTTCCCTCCGCTGCAGCTGGCTCCGGTTAACTTTGATGCCCTGTACGAGCAGGCGCGTCAGCAGGCCGAAGCTGAGCAGCAGCCTGCCTGATAGCTATTTTATAGCTGCATGTCGCTACATAATAGTCAGTTCTGATACTGATTATTGCGAGCCGGTATCCTTTCAGGGTACCGGCTTTTTTGTATCAGTTGGGCCTGGGAGCCCATGCCAGACACCAGCCTTTGGGCTTCACGGATTTGCCGGGGAAAATGCCACAGCCATTATTTCCGGGCTTGAACAGCAGACAGTTGGCACAGTCAGAACCTGGTTTGAAATTAGAGGGCTTGGGATCTGTCGCCTCTATATCATCTTTATACTGAAACTGGACCGCCATAGTGTCTGACTCTTGCAAAGGAATCAGTTGTTCCTCTGCGGCCTGAATACGACTGCTGAAAATGGCGGGCATAGCGGCAAGGGAGGCCAGGGCCGTTTTGATAAAACGCCGTCTGGATTGTCTCATGATCGATATCCTGTCTGGGTCTGGTCAAGGGGAAACAGGCCGGGACTACAGGCTACACTGTATAAGATAAGGATATTTCACCAGCCATGGCAACAGGGATCAGGGATGGCCGAGCCAACAGCCGCGTCAGAAAGCTACGATAATCCGCTGGAGGAATTTCTCGCCCGGGGCGGGACGCTGCAACAGTTGAATGGCATCAGCGATGAAGCCATGGAAGCCACCTACAGCATGGCACATGCTCATTATGAAAGTGGTAACTATGAGCAGGCCGCTGAAGCTTTCCAGTACCTCTGTTATCACGATCATGAAGAACCCCGCTATTTCATGGGGCTGGGTGCCTGCCAGCAAATGCTGAAAACCTATGGTCAGGCGGCAAAAACATTCTTCTATGTTGCCGGGTTGGATACGTCCGATCCGACCCCGCTGTTTGCCATGGTCGATATTTATCTGGCCTTGAGAAACTACGATAAGGCGCTGGCGGTTCTTGATGAGGCGCTGAAAGTCGCCGGAAAAGACAAGCGTTACTCCAACCATATTCTCAGAGGCACCATGCTGAAGAAGCGGATTGCTGAAGTGGCCGGGGGAGAAAGCTGATGGCCGGCCAGATAGGCAATAATCCACTCGACCGGATTCAGCAGCAACCTCAAACCCAGCCTGTTGATGGTACCCAGGCAAAAGATGTTAAACGGGTTGGCACCGGCTTTGGTGTTACTGACACCTCTTCCCTGAATGAACAGGGCAAGCTGCCCGTTGCTTTGCAGCCGAAACAGCTGAAGTTGGCGGCTCCTGCCCAGGAAGTTCTGAGGGAGGTCAAAGCTCAACATATTGACCAACAGTCAGCTCAGGGGCAGATTTCCAGAATCCATACTGATCTTGCGTTTGCAATGGCTGCGGTTGGCGAAGGACCTCTTGCAGAAAATGGACCAGTGGTAGAACGACTGGATAAGCTGGCATCGATTACGCTTGGGCTGGAGGGAGGAGATTCGGCAGCGCTAAAAGCCATTGGCAGCTCTGTGGCAGAAATCAAAAATTTGGCTCAGGCAGGGACACTGACAGAGGACAAACTACAAGAGCTGATGTCTGAGCTTAATGCCAGACTGCAGGACAATAGTGTCAAATTTAACGAAGAGACGATCAAGTCGGCCCAGGATGCCCGTCAACAGGCGCATGAAAAGACGCTGGCCAAGTATGAAAAACTGGCGGAACGGCGCAGTGTTTTTGACCTGAGCCATCTGTCTCCAGGAGAAAAAGCGGGTGCCATTCTTGGTTTTATTTTTGCTCCTGCCATTATTCCCGCGACATTAGCGATTGTTGAAGCTGCTCGCGGACCTATTGGGCCGCGTAATATTGATTTGTTACAACGATCATCCAACCCCGGTGCTCTGGCTGCGAAGCTGGGGCTTGAACTCCCCGGTAAACCTGCGTCAAAGAATGAAAGGGCGGCCAAAGCTTATGAGGGCTTTGAAGTCAGTCGTACCGGACTGTCTCATAACAAAATGATGAAACTGCTGGCTCAGCAGCAGCAAGCTGAAGAGCAAAAAGAAAAGCTGGAGAAAACCACGCTGGCCATGCAGGAGATACAGGCCGGAAACGTTCAGCAAGCTTCTGATTTAATGGGTCAGGATTTGGGCAGTGAGGTTGACCCGCTGAGTGGAGAACAACTGTCCTCCACTCAGGTAGCAGAAGGTCGTACAGAATTTTTTGGTACTGTAGAGAAAGTCGCTGGAGCGACTGCCACAGCACAAAAAGAGGCAACCGATACCCAAGCCCAGATTCAACGGTTTAACCGGGCCTGATTTTCGGTCACAGAATTATACTTTTCCGCCGGCGAATCCCATCTGGCGCCAGGCCTCGTAGGCCACAATCGATACTGTATTGGACAGATTCAGGCTGCGGCTGTCGGGGAGCATAGGTAGTCTCAATACCTGCTCTGGCGGCAGTGATTCAAGGATTTCCGCCGGGAGCCCCCGTGTTTCCGGGCCGAAAAGTAGCAAGTCTTCCGGCTGAAATGTGGCATCGGTATAACAGGTTGTCCCTTTGGTGCTCAAAGCATAAATCTTCCCACCCTTCATGCCCTGCTGTAGAACTTCATAGTTATCATGCAGCTTCAGATCGGCATATTCGTGATAATCCAGTCCGGCCCGCCGCATGCGCTTGTCATCAAGAGAAAAGCCCAATGGCTTTACCAGATGCAGCCGGAAGCCGGTGTTGGCACACAGGCGGATAACATTACCGGTATTGGGGGGAATCTCGGGTTGGTAGAGAGCGATATTGATCATGTGCGGCACAAGGGTGAAAACTTCAAACCCGCAAGCTTAGGGCAAAGCGGGCTTCAGCACCATCATACCGCCCGCAAAAGGTGGCTACTGGTTACGAATGACCAGTGTACCGGCCAGTTTGTCATGCCAGCCTTGTTTACGCTTATCGATAGCAATCCACAGAAAGCCCATAAACAAAGGCAGGAAAGAAGCGGTGTAGGCCAGCAGGCGGATAACAGCCTGCCGGGAAGAGGGTTTGCCCCCGGTTTTGGCATCTATGATTTGGGTTTTCATTGCGGTCTTGCCGGGTGTCGCTGCCTTGTAAATCCAGAACAGGGTGATGCAGAGTGAAGGGAGGATCCAGTCAATCAGCAGCCAGGCTATTCCGGCGTTGGTTGGGTCATTTTCGGGCAAAATGTAGTCATAGGTCAGTAGTGCAAGAGGGATTGTGATCAATAGAATCAGAATCATATCGACCAAAACAGCAGTCAGGCGGACCCAGAAACCGGCATATTTCCACTGATTGATTGTAGTCTCTGAAGTATGATGTCCGATCTCCATTTTCAGATTCCTTTCTGAATGAACTTGCTCATTATTTTTTAATATATACAAATTCAGTAGTGGTGTGTTATTGGATAATTATAAATTTTACTGAACCTGTAATACATAAAAGCAGTCAGTAGAAAATATAAAATAAATAGAATGATTTTTTAAATGATATCTATAAAAAAAGTTGTATTTAGAAATTTTGTCTTTTTGTCTGTTTTTGTTTCTTTTAATGCTTTAGGAGGAATTCTGGATTTTGTAGAAAACAGAGATGAAATTGAGCAAGAATTGGATGTATTAAATTCTGTTATTTCCGATGACCTTTTAGCTAAAATGGATGGAATATATGATTCGGATTTGTTTAAGAAACAGACTTTTATATATAACGGTATGCTGAAGCTTTATCTTGATGGATGTATAGATGATAAGCTGCTTCTTGATGCTTGGGTCCATGTAGAGTTAATGGATCAATTTGGTGCTATGGATAAATGCTCTCTTCCAGAAGTGCTCGGTTCAACCGGAGTAGACAGGGTAGACTTGACTGTTAATCACGAACTCAGAAAAAAGTACTTGATGAATATAGAGGGAAAAAGAGGTGGCGTATTTGCCACGAAGCTTCGAGAATCAATGGGTAAATCATCTGTTTATTTTTCTAGGGTTTTTCTTACCTCTCAAGAAAAAAGGCAGTTGTTATTAACAAGAGGTTCTGAAATAGGGCCTCAATATGAACGAATCTTTCACCTTAGACAGTGGATTATGCGTCGTGCAGACATGAATCCAGAGTTTTGTTCCTTCTTAGAAGATGATGGCATTATTCTATTGTCATCATACTTTTTTTTTCATGAAGTTCTGAAAAGTGAGCACAGTCATTATATTCGACCAGTGCCGGTCTTGGGAAAAACTAAAGCTGATCATTTGTTTGAGTTCAGGTGCCGGGGAAAACATCCGGTTATTCTATTTCACCCTTCAGTCTTGAATAATTTTCTGACACCTCATGATCGTTATTCTGGGGTCTTAGCTTGTACTCTGCATGACTGGTTTCATATTGATATTTTGAGATTTATTCCTGAAGCTCACAGAGCTATCTATCTCCATTTTGATATGATGGAAAGGGAACTTGATAAGCATTTGAGTCTTTTTCTTTGTGACCAGGGAAAAAGCTTTCCAGAAGCATTTAATAAGGGTCTGAGAGAAATAAGGCCAGATGTATTCAGCAATGGCATGTGGAACCCATTATTCCAGCTACATCTTTCGCAGCACTTGCTATCTGACTCTATGAGCCAGGAGAGGCTTCGTTCCTGGCTGGATCAGCAGTTTAGATATGAGTATGGATTTGAAAGCGATAATGAAGCAATGACTCGAGTATGGTTGACCCAAATGAAGCCCCTAGACTCTAGTGGAGAGGATAATCTGGTTGATTTTATTCGTATGCAGTTTTCAATATTCTGGTTGGCTCAATATCATCCGGCTGAGCTGATGACATTATTAAGAGCGATAGAGAATAGCCAAGAGTGTATTCATGAGCATAAATTGTTCTATGACTACCGGCGAATCGTCACTGTTCTTACAGGCGATAAAATCCGCTCTAAGCTAGCCTTGACCATCCAAAGCATCAAGTTCTGGCAACAACAGTCTAGTTGTTCCTCTGATGCAGGTCTGGAGTTTACTGCTGAACCCTTTAAGATACTGGGTCACTCTCCTCACTATACTCCTCTAGTTCCAGTCCAAGCTCCTTAATTTTTCGGGTTAAAGTATTCCGACCCCATCCGAGAAGCTCGGATGCATCGCGTTTTCGTCCTCCGGTATGAGCAAGTGCTGTTTCAATCATGATTTTTTCAAAAGTTGGCATTGCCTGTTTCAGGAGGCCTTTATCTCCCGATGCCAGTTGCTTATCTGCCCAAATCCTTAATGCCTGCTCCCAGTTGTCAAAAGTGACTTTATTGGTGTTTTGATCTAACAACTCCGGGGGGAGATCATCCGGTAACACCTCTCGACCAGAGGCCATTACCGTCATCCAGCGACAGGTATTTTCCAGCTGGCGAACATTGCCGGGCCAGTCGAGTCGGCGCATTAGAGTTTGGGTATCGGGGTGAATCTGCTTGGGCTCAACATCCAGCTCTTTTGCAGCTGAATCGAGAAAATGGCGCGTCAGCAGAGGAATATCTTCCTTGCGCTCACTGAGTCTTGGAATATGAACCCGAATCACATTCAGGCGGTGAAACAGATCTTCCCGGAACCGACCAGCATGAACCAGTTTTTCCAGGTTCTGGTGTGTTGCTGCGATGATACGAACATCCACCTGAACCGGAGTATGTCCCCCGACCCGATAGAATTCTCCGTCAGCCAGAACCCGTAACAGTCGGGTCTGGGTTTCGGCCGGCATATCGCCGATTTCATCCAGAAACAGGGTGCCGCCGTTGGCCTGCTCAAACCGCCCCCGTCGCTGCTGATTGGCGCCGGTAAATGCTCCCTTTTCATGACCAAATAGCTCAGATTCCATCAGGTCTTTCGGGATGGCGGCCATATTCAGGGCGATAAAGGGATTAGCTGAGCGTGGACTGTGACGATGGAGCGCGTGGGCGACAAGCTCCTTACCTGTACCAGACTCACCATTGATCAGCACTGTGATATTGGAGTGTGACAGTCGGCCTATAGCTCGAAACACTTCCTGCATCGCCGGAGCTTCACCAATAATTTCAGGTGAAGCTGTATTTTCAGGCGCGGGAGCACTTTGCTGCTTCTGCTCATGAACATGAGCTTGTGCCCGTTTTACTAAGCTGACAGCTTCGTCAATATCAAACGGCTTCGGCAGATATTCGAAAGCACCGCGCTGATAAGAAGAGACAGCACTGTCCAGATCGGAATGTGCGGTCATGATGATAACGGCAATATCCGGCCAGTGCTTGCCGATTTTCTCGAGCATGCTCAGACCATCGGTCCCAGGCATTCGGACATCCGAGATAATCACTTCCGGTTGAGTGTGCTCCAGCTCTGCCAGTGCCATATCACCACTCTCAAAGCTGGTGGATGGAATGCTATCCTGCTTTAGAGCGCGTTCCAGCACCCAGCGAATAGAGCGGTCGTCGTCGATGATCCAGACATTTTCAGTGCTGCTCATTCGGCTCTCCTGCTGAAATCTGCTCAAAAGGAAGATAAAGGGTAAAAGTGGTGTTGCCGGGCTCACTGCTACATTCAATCAGCCCCTGGTGCTGACCCATAATTGATTGAGCAATCGAGAGACCAAGACCGGATCCTTCAGCGCGACCGCTTATCATCGGGTAGAAAATACTTTCCTGCATATCTTCCGGGATGCCAGGGCCATTATCACAGATATCCAGTTGGCAAATCAGGCGATGAATCCGGCTCTCAATTGTAAACTGGCGGCGGATCCGGGTACGTAAGGTAACCTTGCCCTGGTTCAATGGCATGCTGCCGGATATTGCCTGGCAGGCATTGCGCACAACATTCAGTACGACCTGAATCAACTGTTCATTATCACCTGAAACCTCCGGTACGCTGGGATCATAATCCTGAAGGATCTGCAATTTGCCTTTGGTTTCCGCCAGAACCAACTGACGTACATGCTCCAGTACGGCGTGGATGTTGACAGGTTCCAGTCTGGGAGGATTCAGAGGCCCCAGCATGCGGTCTACCAGATTACGCAGTCGGTCGGCTTCACCAATAATAATATCGGTGAAGTCTTTCATCTCAGGATCAGGTAACTCTCTGGCCAGTAGCTGAGCGGCGCCACGGATACCGCCCAATGGATTCTTGATCTCATGAGCCATGCCCCGAATCAGGTTCTTGGCGGTTTCCCGGTTGGTTTTGAGGGCTTCTTCCCGACTGATCTTTTTGAGGCGATCAAGTTGCTGAAACTCGAGCAGAATACCTTCTTCAACTGGTGTAGCCGTGTAATCCAGTAATAGTCGGCGACCGTCATGGCACTCAAGATCCTTCTCGCGTCGGGTATAAGGCTGGCCTGTTTCCATAGCTTCCAGCAATCGGCTGTTTAGTGCACCGGAGCGAGATACCAGTTCGGTGATAGACAGGTTATGGCTACGTTGCTCACTGACTGCAAACAGCACTTCTGCGGCCGGATTCATGTATTTGACCTGCAGTGATGAACCGAGCATAACCACTGCTGTTGTCATGTTTTCCAGCAGAGAGGCTTCCCGTTGAATCTGCGATAGGCGTTGTTGCCCAGTCAGCCTTTCATGCATAGATAGCCTTTCATGTATCGCCAGCCCTTAAACCGCGGTCAATTGTATCTGTGATGTAACAAAGCAAGATGTAAGCCAGACAGATAAAATGTCTGAATTCAGGCGTTGGCCAAGAGGTGCGCCAGTACCAGTGCCCCAGTATAACTCATTCGGCGCACTATTTTGGTGCGCTTTGACCTGAATGAGCCTTGGGCCCCTGAGGAACTCTTGGTGCCTGTGGGGCAAGAGGGGGCGACAGTGAAGGAAAAGAACTTGTAGAGTCAGATGCTCTGTTCTGGTTCAGCAGGCTGGGGCGGTGGACATAAAATTTGACCTGAGCACTTTTAAGAACCTTTCCCTTGGCATTAATGACCTCTATCTGAGCTGAATAGGTACCCCGGCTCATATTCATAAGAGAATGACTGAGAGAACTGGAAGGCGGAGCCAGAAGTTTGCCGTTAAGCCTCCACCGGGCCTGATGTTCGGAATGTAAAGGTGGCTGTAGTACTGCTGAAAGAGTGACTTCACCTGAACCTCTGATGGTTGCTTCATTTGCCGGGGAAGTGATGGTCAGGTTTTTATATTTGATGCTGTGGGACGTGGCTATCTCCTGACGTTCAGGTCGATTTTCAATTTTGATTGCCGGGAGAACAGTTGGCTCTTTAAGCTGGACGGGTTCTACATCTACACCTGGCGGTGGGTCATCAGTGAATATGATATTGCCCTGAGCATCAGTTGTCTTATAAATAGTGGCATAGGCCATGAAGGGTAATAAAAAACAAATACCTGTAGTGAATAATATTTTTCTATGTACAGGCATAAAATGTTTCCCCGTAAATAAAATTTTACCTTCTGGTTCAAGAGTATCTATAAACAGGACAAATAACTATCTTCGTCTAGGCTTGGTATCAATAACAAGTTAGGGGAAGACAAGATGGGTAGTCGATGTAACCTATCCTGTTTTTGTGTTTTTTTATTCGTGTTTTTTATTTTTGACGTTTCTGTTGTCCATTCAAACACAAAAATTAATCGACTTATTCTTATCGGGGATAGTCTGGCTGATACAGGAAATACCTATCGCCTGACAAATTATTTGTCAGGGCAAAGTGAAGAAAAACCGAAGCATTTCTCCAGATACTATGAAAACCTGCGCTATTACCTGCTAAATATGATTGGCTATTTTATGAAGCCATTACCGCCCCAACCCTTCTATTATGAGGGTCGATTTAGTAATGGAAAAATCTCATGTGATCATACGGTAAGACTGTTAGGTCTTGATCCTGATCTTGAGGAGCACTTTCTGAATTTGGCATACGGCGGGAGTATGGTCATGCCATTAGGAGGAGCAGCGAAAGTGTGGGGGCGTGAGGCTTGTCGATGCAAGGCAGGCTTCTTCACCAGTGTGGCGAATCTGAGTGGTTTGTTCCTGGATGTTTGCACTGGGAAATGGTGGATGCTCCCGACAATGGTTGATATGTCCCAGTGTTGTTTGGACGCATTAGTGGGTGATCTGGATATAGAGCACACACTTGTTGTTGTTGGGAATGGCGGTAGTGATTATGTCAATCATATATGGTGCCCAAAAGAAGTTGTTAGCTATCAGGTAGATTTGATAGAAAAATTAATCGGGGCAGGTGTTAAACATATTGGATGGGGAACTATTCCTGATGCAAGGCGTGCTCCTTGCTTAAGGGGGCACAAGTCAGCTTCAGTCATTGGTGAACATGCTAGAAAACATAATGAAATGGTTAAGAAAAAGTTGGGAAAGCTAAGAGATGAAAATCAGGATGTTACATTTACGTTTGTTGATGGAGAATACTATTTAAATCTCTTATTAAATAACCATGATAAATTTGGTATTACGGAGATTGACAGGCCATATACAAATATAAATTTTGCTGACTGCAGCTGGTGTACAGGAGATGTGAAAATTCAGCATGCAACAGAAGAAAATGTTCACTATAAAAGTGGGCGTGCTGATGAGTACTTTTATTTTGATCCGATGCATCCTACAGAAAAAGTCCATCGCCTTGTTTCTGTCTTTTTTGGGTTTGCTCTGTTAGCTAATGGATATGATGTGAACGAACCATATCTGATTAAACTAATCAGGGATCTTAATATCGCTTCTCTTGCTGAACTATTTATAAAAAAGGCTCCCAACGTTAATTGGAAGCCCCATATTTCAAGAGTAATGGATCTTGCTCAGCCTGATTAATTACACACTGTAATACAGGTCAAACTCAGCCGGGTGAGTAGTCTGGCTAATCTGCAGGCACTCTTCGCGTTTCAGTTCGATGTAGGCATCGATCATATCGTCGGTGAATACGCTACCGGCGGTCAGGAACTCACGATCCTTATCCAGGCAAGCCAGTGCTTCTTCGAAGCTTTCGGCTACAGTCGGGATTTCCTTCGCTTCTTCAGCTGGCAGATCGTACAGATCCTTGTCAGCTGCATCGCCAGGATGGATCTTGTTCTTGATACCGTCCAGACCAGCCATCAGCAGTGCTGCAAAGGCCAGGTAAGGGTTGGCAGTTGGATCCGGGAAGCGGACTTCAACGCGACGGGCTTTCGGGCTGTTCACGTAAGGAATACGGATAGAAGCGGAACGGTTGCGGGCAGAGTAAGCCAGCATAACCGGTGCTTCGAAGCCCGGAATCAGACGCTTGTAAGCGTTGGTAGAAGCGTTGGTGAATGCATTCAGCGCCTTGGCGTGCTTGATAACACCGCCGATGTAGTACAGCGCCATTTCACTCAGACCGGCATAGCCGTCACCGGCAAACAGGTTGTTGCCGTCTTTGCTCAGGGACATGTGAACGTGCATGCCACTGCCGTTGTCACCTACCAGAGGCTTGGGCATGAAGGTCGCAGTCTTGCCGAAAGCGTGAGCAACGTTGTGAACACAGTACTTCAGGATCTGAACTTCGTCAGCCTTGGTGACCATAGTGTTAAAACGGGTACCGATTTCACACTGGCCGGCAGTACCTACTTCGTGGTGATGAACTTCAACGCCAACACCCATGGACTCCATGGCATTACACATGTTGGCACGCAGATCGTGCAGGGAATCAACCGGAGGAACGGGGAAATAGCCGCCTTTAACTTTTGGGCGGTGACCCATGTTGCCGTCCTGGAAGTGGCTGTCGGAAGACCATGCAGCTTCTTCAGAGTTGACGGTGTAGGAAGCACCGGAGATGTCCACATTCCATTTTACGTCGTCAAATACAAAGAATTCCGGCTCCGGGCCAAAGAATGCAGTGTCGGCGATGCCAGTGGACTTCAGGTATTCTTCTGCACGGTGTGCTACAGAACGGGGGTCACGCTCGTAACCCTGCATGGTGGCCGGCTCGATGATGTCGCAACGAACGATCAGGGTTTTTTCGTCAGTGAAAGGGTCGATTACGGAGGCTTTGTCGTCCGGCATCAGGATCATGTCGGATTCGTTGATGCCTTTCCAGCCCGCGATGGAGGAGCCGTCAAACATCTTGCCCAGTTCGAAGAATTCGCTATCGACTTCGCTCACAGGCATGGATACATGCTGCTCTTTACCGCGAGTGTCGGTGAAACGCAGATCAATCCACTTGACGTCGTGTTCCTTAATAAGCTTCAGCGTATTCTCTGACATTTATTGTTCCTCTCAGGAGCCAGCCGAGACTGCCCTATCTGGCAGCAACATGGCGAATGATTCAGGCGATTTCGCACTTTCCCAGAACAAAGCAAAGCCTGTGCCATATTTTCATCCCTGAAAGACGGCCTGTGGCGGCCCTTTTCATGAAAGTTGTGCACCTGTTTGGTGCAAAATAAAAAAGGGTGCGTTGGTATGGTGCGTTTCGATGCAGCGACATCGTATTTGCTGTTGTTATTTCAGCACCATCGTGGAGCAGGGAAGTGTCAATCCTGATATTCCGTTACTGCCCACAGGCGGGGATGAGTGTACAGGGTTTCGGTATTTCTTGCTCGGAAATTTCAGGCCAGCTCATGCTGTGCCTGAAGCCGGATAGACATCCATGTCATCCGGTTGGGTCAGGCAGGTTGTCATCATGTCAATCTGCCTGTTTTCGTAGTTGAGATCAGAATCGAGTTGCGACAGTCAGACGTACATCTCTGCCCGCTTCAGCCAAACCAATGATCTGACCACTGCTGGAGCTCTTGCCGTAACTTGCGTGGCTCAGGTACTGGCGATCGAACAGGTTTTTCACAGTCAGAGTTACAGACAGATCTTCGTTACCCTGCGGGTTCCACTTCACATAGACGTCATTAACTGCGTAGCCCGGCTTTTCCTTTCGGTCGGAAGGTACTTTCTTTAGACGTTTAACGGCTTCGAGAGACCAGCCCAGTTCGAGGTTCTGTTCAGGCAGCATGTGAGTTACGGATGCTGTCAGAGTATCACCGCTGGCGGTGCCGATAGCCATGTTGCCGTCGTCCAGCGGTTCACCGTCCAGTTCCGGGCGGTTATGGCTGAAGCCCAGGTGCAGGTCGGTATTCTCCCAGCTGTAATTCATAAACAGGTTCACACCCTTGTTTTTGACATCGCCGGTATTTTGGATCACACCGCCACTGACACGGGTGGAGACGCGCTTGATCTTGGCAACATAAGCTGTAGCACCAAAGCTGAGGGCGCCACTGCTGTAGTCAAAGCCCAGTTCCAGGTTATCTGCTTTCTGACCTTTCAGATTGGCATCATTGGTGGCGTAATTGAGCAGGTAAGCCTCTTTGATGTTTACACCACGGTAGGCGCGGGCATATCCACCATGAATGTCGATCTCGTCAGTAAGTGCGAAATTCAGATTGACGTTGGGGCTGATGCCGTCACTCTTGAACTTCTGGCCGATATTATCCTTCAGGGTGTAGCGGTCATAACGTACGCCGGTATTCAGGGTAAGCTGGTCAGTCAGCGGCAGTTGATCCTGTACAAAGATACCGATGACATCCTGCTTTTCATCCTTCTTGGTGGAGTCAGCCGGGCGGTTAATGTAATAACCGGTATCCTTTCGGAAGTTCAGACCATATGTCAGGCTGTGAGTGTCAATGATGTGGGTATTTTTAAGATCAAAACCGAGAGATTTGACGCCGGCACCATTATCTTTGGTATCACTCTTCTGAGTCATGTAAGACTTGGTGTAATACAGGTTACCCTGCAGGTTCAGTGCATTTTTGTCCGGGTTCAGGTTGTACTGAAAGTTGGTGGTTTCCCGGCGACTTTTCTGTTTGTTGGCCTGGTTCCAACCCGCTTCGACAAAATGCGGACGCAGGTTGCGGGTACCATCATCATTACGAATATCATGGGACAGTCTGATTGTCTGATCATCAGACAGGTGACCAACAACTTTGAACAGACCACTGTCGATCTTGGATGAGGTGTTCTTTTGCTTGTTACCGTCACCGTCCTTGATTTCATTGCTGTCCTGACGGGTTACGGAAGCCAGTACGGATACGTCATCGGACAGACGGCCAAACAGGCTGGTATTCAGTTTCAAACCCTTGGTGTTGCTGAAGTAACCCAGCTTGGCCATGCCGCCAAACTGTTCGCCATCACGCAGCAGGTCTTCAGGGTCCTTGGTAATAAAACGGATCGCACCGCCCAGAGCACCCGGGCCATCAGTGGCCAGACCGGCACCTGCCTGCACTTCAACCTGCTTTAACAGTTCAGGCTCAACACTGATACGACCCTGATGGTGAAACAGGTAGCCCGCCTGGGTTGCACCATCGATGGTGACATTCAGGTTGGTATCTTCAATACCACGAACATAAATCTTTTGAGCGGTACTGAAACCACCGCCGACATTGACATTAGGGTCGTTTTTGAAAATGTCTTCGAGGTCTGCAGCCTGATAGTTTTCCAGTGACTCCTGGTCAATAACAGAATCAGCCGTCAGAGACTGGCCGGTGACGGTGATTTTCTCTTCGTCCGCAAGCAATGCACCAGACTGAGTCATAACAACGGCCGCGATAGCCAGTGACAGGGTGCGCTTTGCCAATATGTCTGAAAGCGGGTTTTGCATTACAAATAATCTCCAGGAGTGTGCTGCTCTAATTTTTGTAATGCGAATTATTATCATTTAAATTGTGATTGAAACCCTGTTAACATTTTTTACATTTCAGGCTGTTTTGGCAGGGTAGTCTGACCTGCATCCGTAATCCCTCACCTGCTACATTCTCTGCCCGGATCGATCCTCCAACCCCTTTTATCTGACGTCTGGCCAGCGCAAGACCGAGCCCGAAGCCGCCAGCATCACGCCCTCTGGCTTTATCGACACGGAAAAAGGGTTTGAAAATCATATCCAGGCAATCTTCAGGTACGCCTCCCCCCTGATCCTGCACCACGATTTCACAGCAATCTTTCAGCAGTGAAACAGTAATCAAAACCGTGGCCCCGGTGGGGCTATGTTGCATGGCGTTACGAATAATGTTTTCGAGCGCCATATTCAATGCTTTCTCACTGCTGTCAGAAATCAGCAGTTCATCCGGTATGCGCAGTTCAAGATGCCGGTCCTGATACTCAAATTGAGTGTCGTCAGCGATGGCTTCCAGCAGACCGATAAGATCAACTGTCTCATGACGCAGCTGTGGCGATTCGTTCTGGAGCCAGGCCAGTGTCAGGGTATCCTCGACCAGATTGCGCATCTGGGTGGCTTCTTTCTTTAAACGACTGCCGTTTTTGTGCTCCCCGGTTTCCAGGCAGAGTTCGATGCGTTGCAGGGGCGTGCGCAGTTCATGAGACAAGTCGTTCAAGAGATGGCGTTGAGTTTGAAGCAGGCTACCAATCTTGGATGCCATTTCATCAAAAGCCTGAGCCAGACGACCCAGCTCATCATTCCGACCATTCAGATCTGGTGAAACACGAGTCGCATAATTGCCACGGGTAAATTCCCGGGTTGCCTTTTCCAGCCTTCCCAGAGGGCGCATCAAGTTGCGGTAGAGGATAAGGCTGACAAACATCATAAGACTGAAAGGCAGCAATAGATGAAGCAGAGTGTGAGTTAAACCCCAGTAACGACCGGGCATCATATGATCGGGTAGCAGCAGAACCAGATAGTGAATACCGTCAGACAGTCCCAGCTCTATCATAGGCTTGCTGTGGTGCAGGTGAAGGCCCCAGTCCAACTGCCTTCCGAGCCGGACGGTTACAGGTCTCTGATCTGGATGAGGTATTGCTGCATATTCTTTTCTATGCAGCTCAATGATGGTGGCAAAGGTATTTTCTTTGTTCTGTAGCTGCTCAAGCCATTGCTGAACGGCCTCTTTATTTCCAGCTTCGACAAGTACTTCGGCTTCTCTACGGTACTCGTTTAATGTACGTTTATCTAAATCACTGAGCTGACTCATTGAGCTTTCAATATTGTTGCTCAACTCACCGACCAGATACACGAGTGCCATTGATATCAGGCTGATACTGATACACAACTTCCAGAACAGCTTGCGGTTCATTTCAGACAGTATCCCTGGCCATGAACAGTTCGGAGTTGTTTGGCATTAAACCCAGCTGAGTTCAGTTTGCGACGGAGTTTACTGACATGAACATCCAGGCTCCGCTCCTCGCGGCTATAGGGCCTGCCCATCAGCTCATGGTAAAGGTAGGGTTTGCTCAAAACCTGACCCTGGTGCTCAACCAGTTCTGCTAACAGTTTGAACTCCATGTCTGTCAGATCCAGGGCAGTATCTTCATACATAACAGCCTGAGAACCCGTATTCAGTGTCAGGCTGGCAAACTCCAGAAGTACCGGTGCAGCTTCTGCTGGTATCTGATGAACTCTCTGAGTTCGCTTGATGATGGCTTCGACTCGAAGCAACAACTCTTCAATATTGAACGGCTTTGGCAGGTAATCATCAGCGCCGGTTTTAAACCCGCTGATGCGGTCAGCTTCAGCGCCCCGGGCGGTGATCATGATAACCGGCACATCGGACTTTCGGCGCAGCCTGTTCAGTACCTTGAAACCGTCCATTTCGGGCAGCATGACATCGAGCAGCAGCAGGTGGAAACCTTCTTTAGTCGCGGTTTCCAGACCGCTGCAACCGTCGAAACATTGCCGCACCAGGTAGCCATGTTTTCTTAGCAGGTCTGCAACCAGGTTACTCAGTACAACATCGTCTTCTATTATCAGGATGCGTGTCGCAGGCTGGGAAAACCCTGCCTTTGGCAGTGTGCCCTGCCTTTCACTCAGTTCCATCATTCACTCAAAAATCAATTATCAATCCTGACAGCCTGATCAAGGCGCGTCAGGTTGGCATTCAGCCAGCCTGCGATATCAGTTTTTAGCGGCTTTTCGGCTGAGTCCAGTTTCCAGGTTTGTGGTGTATCTTTCTGACCGGCCCTGAACTTTTGCAGATGCAATGCATTCGGGCTGCAATCTCCGGGGGCTTCCAGCAGCAGGAAGGTAGCAGAGGCCTGTGGCATTAACTCCTGACTGTGAACACAAAGTGCCTCAATATCCCGTGCCAACAGCAGCTTTTCAACTTCCAGAGAGTAATGCTGGATCTGTTGGTTCAGCCGCTTTTCATTGCGCTGAATCATCGCCGCATGTTGAGGCCAGAGGCGTGCCAGGTCGGTCGCCAGAATCTGTGTCATCACCAACAGGTTATCCGGTGACAGCCAGAAATAATGCTGTTGTTGCAAGGCGTCTCTGCTGAGATGAACCTGCCGTCCCGGTGCACTCAATTCACGGGCAATATCAATAGCAACCACTCGAATATTATGGGTGCGCAGCTTACTGTAAGCAGCATGACCCGGCCATACTGATTCAATAGTAATAACCGCATTAAAAGGGCCTGCCTTCTTGATCGAGTCGTTGCTTTTATGTGCCAGCCAGTGTCCGCTGCGCTTTACAGGCAGACGTTTGGGAGGCAAATAAGTGACATTGATCCCGGTCTCCTGCAGCAAATCTTTTGCCAGTGCCTGAGCAATCGGGAGTGTTGTTGCTATCTTGCCCTGGGATGCCCAGTTGGCCTGACAGGTCAGCATCAACAGCACTGCAACAAGCCATCCCCGTCCGGTTGATATCATTTTGGTAATCCTTGTTCACAATCTCTGGTAAGCGACCTTGTTGAGATCTCTTATGCCAGACTTCTTATCCGATTGAAGCCAACAGCGGCAACAAAGCCGATGCTGGCCAAAAGAACGATGGCTGCACCGGACGGCACCGGCAGGTCAAATACCATTGGCAGCAGAATGCCGGCCACACAGCAGCAGGTGGAGATCACAATATTGACCCAGAAAAACTGCATGACATTACGGGTCACAAGTCGTGCCGTGGTGGCAGGAATCAGCAACATGGCGCCGACCAGAATTGCGCCGGCAATTTTCACTGCGGCCACGGTAATCAGAGCGATCAGCAGTACAAAGGCGTATTCGTACAAGTTAACGCGGATACCCCGCACTTTTGCCTGTTCGGGAGACAGGGTTGCAATCAGTGCTCGGTTACCGAACAGCAGCATTGCAGCCATACATAACAGGGTAATTACCGCCAGAATAGCCAGATCAGTATCCTGTACGGTCAGAATGGAGCCGAATAACACGTTTTCCAGAATATGAATATTGACCTTGCGTGCAACAAACAACAGTAAGGCTGCACCGGAGGCGATAGCCACTGCAAGAAAAACGCCGACCAGAGCGTCATAGGGCACCGCAGTCCGGCTTTTAACCCAGTGAAGTAATACGGCAAAGGTCAGACAGAAGCTGAACAACCCGCCAAAGGGATGGGAAGCCGGTTCACCCAGCAGAATGCCAATGGCAATGCCGGTTAATGCCGCATGGCCAACAGCCTCGGAGAAAAATGCCAGCCGCTTGATGACGACCAGACTACCCATGCCACCCAGCAGCGGGCCAATCATAAGTGCTGCAGCGAGGGAGTTGATCAGGAAGCCGTACTGGAACATATCCGGCAGCACACCTGCTGCCTGCTGCTCAAACAAAAACTGTCGAATGCTTTCCATCAGGCCACCTCCAGCATGGCTGTGTCACTGCGACCCAATACCTGCTCCGGCGTTCCTGTCTGTTTGACGCCGCCATCTACCAGCAGCACGTTATCTGCATACTGACGTACAAAGTCCATATCATGGTGAACCATGACCAGTGTTTTCTGCTCTTGTCTGAGGCGCTGTATCAACCCGGTAATAATGCGCTGTCCTTCACCATCCAGCCCGGTCATGGGTTCATCCATAAACCAGAGGCCGGCCTTCTGTTGAAGTGCCTGGGCAAACATCAGTCGCTGCCGCTCGCCTCCGGACAGCTTGCCCAGTTGAAGTTCGGCTTTATCAGCCATGGCAACAACTTCAAGTGTTTCCATTACCTGTGTCTTTATACGGCCTGATTGCCGAAAGAAAAGCGGACGACGACTGATTGAAGCAGCCAGATAATCCATTACGGTAACGGGCAGTACAGCATCAAATTTTGGCTGTTGCGGGATGTAGACTGGCAATCTGTCTGAGGTATTTTTATCTGTCCCGGCAGGCCAGTGTCTCAGCACTTCACCTTTATGAGGCATCAGCCCGAGCAAGGTTTTCAGCAGCGAGGTTTTGCCCGCGCCATTGGGACCAATCAGCAAATGGAGCTGACCGGCCTGCAGCTCTGCATTGACAGGCTCAAGAATACAGTTGCCGGCAAGATTCAGGCTGACGTTTTGCAAGCTGATGGAGGGGCCTTTCATGAACTCGCTCCAGCCAGTTGCGTGCTATGAGTTGTGGACTGCTTCAGGGCGGATACCAGAGTCTTGAGATTGGCTTCCATCTCCCGTTTGAACTGGGCAGGATCGTACTCGCCATAAGTCATATGGGAGAAATGGTAGATGCGAATGCCGGTTGCCCGCTCGATAGTGGACACATAGCGGTTATCCATATTCAACTCGGTAAACAGCACCTGAATATTTGCGGCCCTGATTCGGTCAATGGTCTTCTGCAACTGGCTGGCACTGGGCTCAACGCCGTGAGCAGGCTCAATTACGGTATCAATGCCAATACCGAACTCCTGCAGGAAATAGCCATAAGCGTTATGAGTGCTGGCAATACGGACTTTGCTGAGATCCAGGCCGACCAGCTCGCTAGCGTAACTGTGTCGCATCTGGCGCAATTCACGGGCAAAGCTCACCGCATTTTTGCGGTAAAAGCGGGCATTGTCCGGATCCAGTTCACCAAGCGTGCGGGCAATGGTGTAGATCTGTCGAATGGAGGCACTGATGGAAACAAAAGTGTGAGGGTTCCAGGCACCTTGAGCATTACTTGCAGCCAGTAACGGTACATCCGTATTGGCTTTGATTATCCGTACCTGATGCTTGTCGCCCTGCTGGCTTTCAAGGGTTTCCAGTGCCCGAAAGGCAAACTCGTCATGACCAATTCCGTTTACAACCAATGCATCCATAGACATCAGTCGCTTGAGATCCGCTGGCTGCATTTCATAACTGTGGGGATTAAAACCGGCATCTACCAGCGGTATAACGTCTGCCCGCTCACCAACAATCTGGCTGACATAGCTGTAATAGGGGTGCAGGGTAATTCCGACCTTCAGTTTGGCCGTTGCACCCGCTGGCAAGCAGAAGAAAACAGACAGAAGCAGAATAAAATTACGCATGTTGAAACAGTTGCCAATGTTCATCGGGTGAGCAGGTCGCAGTCTCATCGGAATGAAGGGAATCAGATTCATGAGTGGCAGTCGGTTGCCAGTAAACCCTGACGTTGCCTTCCAGCAGCAGTAAGAAATTCAGCCCTGAACCATTATTAACAGGTGTTCCCGCATAGCAGGGGCCTGACAGCTTTTGCCAGTGGTGACTGCTCTGTTGGTTGGACTGCTGCTGAAAAGGAGGAATACCATCGTCGGCAAGCTGGAGAATATCTGGCAGAGGTTGACCATCTTCCTGCAGAAACAGGATTTCATCGCCGGCATTTCTGAGATCGGTAAGCACTGCCTTGTCCTGAACCGACAGAGACAGATAGTCAGGCCGGCTGGCCGGGGCTGCCTGATGGCTGGCAATACCAATACCACCGGATAGCAGAATCAGAACAATGGCCAGCAGCACCCATCCGCTTTCCCTGCGGCCATCATCGGGTCTTACCTGCTCGGTATAACCGTCAGAGTTCAGCAACATCAACCTCCACCGGAAACTCGTGGCCTGAGTCAAATTGCAGATAGAAATCCCCGGACGGCCGCTTGAATTCGACTTTGGAGAAACGGTCTGCTTTCTGGCTTTGCAGCACATTTTCGTCGTAGTCAATCAGGCGTACAGACTTGCCAACCGCCTTGCTGCCATCGGTAAAGCCGACTTCACAACGGATGGTCTGGCTGTCAGCTTCACAGACCATTAACGGGTAATGTGCCAGTGCCGGGCTGCTTTGCAGCAGCCCGAGACCTGAGACCATCAAAATGAAAGCCCTGGTGATCAATTGGGAATCACCTCGAAGGTCAGAAAGCGAACGGCCTTAACTGTATCAGCCATGGGAGAATCCAACGGGCTGACAAGGCTTGCGCTCATCAGCCAGGGACCAGCCTGGCCCGGAGTAAACTGAATACGGCCACTTTCGTCTGTTTCCAGCTCGATACTGTTGCGGTCGTTACGATACTGAGAGCCCCCGGGCGTGATCTCTACCTTGGCGCCTTTCGCAGGTTTGCCATCAATCAGGACGTTGAGGGTTACTTTTTCATCCTGAATGATGTCGTTTGGATGAATCTGGGGAACCAGTTCAAAGCCTTTGTTGGTTGGCTGAAAAACAGAGTCCGTCGGTGCGTTACGGGTTACGTAGGCGACACTGCTGATGTCATACAGCATGGTCTCGATATCCCGGGCGTTATCCGGCAGCTTGGCTTTGGTTTCAATCTTGTTGCCGCTGACCCATTTATCCTGCTCTCTTTTACCTGCTTTATAGCGGGTGTAATAGAAGGTTGGACGTTGCACATGCACTTTGTAGGTGCCGTCCTGAGTCAGTTGCCAGTCAAAGACGCTACGACGCTGGCTTTTGAAATAGGTTCTGATGGAATTGCTGTCACCATCGGGGGAAAACACCTTTGCCTGCTCCAGCCCCGGGCTTTTGTCGTAGCCAAAAACAGTGTGGGAAGCACTGACATCAAAGGTGACCCAGCTGGCTTTTTCATCAGAAACATTAAACTCACCGGGCAGGACCCACAGTGGGTGTGCCTGAACAGTCGAAACAACAGCGCCGGATAATAATCCCGCAGTCACTACGGCTGCCTTGAATACTGACTTGAATCCTTTTTTCATTATTACTTCCTGAACGAAATTGTTACTTTCCAAGCGTGATATTGACCAGACCGAGCTCTTTGCCACCGGAAAGACTGTACTTTCTGGCGCCATCCCCCAGATGAATCTTCTGTTTCAGCAATGTCCGGTTACCGTGTTCCCGAACCGCTTCGAGGCAAAGCAAGTAATCCCCCGCTAAGGGTTTGCCATTAGCATCCTGTGCCTGCCAGCTCACGAGGTGAGTGCCTGCCGGGCGTGTAGCCCCGGACACACCATCGACTTCAGGGTTATAACGACCGGCCTTACGCCACCACCGGCGCAGGTCCTTGAGCCATTTCTTGTCTTCATGCCATACCGCAATAGTCGACACAGCACGACGTTCACCGTCTTTTTCCAGCCATACAGCAGTGTATGGGCGCTGATACTGGCCGCTCTTTATATTGGGTAATACCAGTTCGATGCTGACGGTTTGGGCCCCGGCTGATCCTGTCAGCAGAACACCGATTAGAAACAACGACTGCAGAATACTTTTTCTTGTCATTTCCCTACCATGAGTTGCGATATCCGTAACCATTCAATTCATTACAATCAATGCGTACCCGGCAGCCATCACAACACCGCCACAACTGCTGAGCAGCAGTAACCGCTGGCGTCGCTTTTTCTGGGGTATAACCAGCCATAAGCCGGTGAGAGTGAACAGCAGCATCAGCAAGGCCGAAGCATCAATAAATGCTCGCCAGAGCGCACCGCTGTAACGCCCCATATGCAGATCATTCAGTACGGCGGCAATGCCGTACTCCTGATGCTCCAGTACGACCAGTCCATCCTCTGGCAGTACCTCTGCGAGGGTGTAACCGCCGGGGCGCTTGACGTCTATGACCAGAAGTTGTTCTTCCGGCTGCCAGTCATAACTGATCTGGTTTCCGGTCAGGCCATGCTGCTGGCTTAGCCAGCGCCGTACCTGTTCAGCATGACCCAGTGGATCATCTTCCCAGGCCTGTGGGTTCTGGAGTGTTTCCGGCAATGGCAATTCGTTCAGCACTGTCGGTGGTGCATCCGGAAGCCAGTCGCGATGATTGAGAGTGAGGCCTGTTACTGTGAAAAACAGCATAATCAGCAGCATCAGCATCGAGATATAAACATGGAGCGTTCTGATCCAGCGGATATGTTTATTACTGCCCCGCTTTTTATTAACTGGTTTCTGCCCTGCTACAGCATTTGAAACCTGCACAAACCCACTCCAACAACAATGCAAATGATAATGATTATTATATGTATCCGTTGGAGAGGGTTTGATCCAATTTACATTTTTTACGTATCCGGATTAGCTGGACGACAGTAGTCGTTTCATGGGGCTGACCTGTTTAAGATACCGCAGCCAGCTTTCCGCAGTTGTTTTGAGCGAGGCATCACTTGCCGCGGCATGCAAAACCTGGCGGGCCTGGTGATAACGTTTCAGCTTGATGCGGGTAATTCCAAGCATTAACTGCAGTTTTGATTTATCAGCTGATTTTTTTCGTAGCGCCTGCTCCAGGGTGTTATGGGCTGCCTGCCAGTGTTGAAGTTCCATCTGCAGATAGGCTAGTTGAACTGTGCGCTCCTGATTAGGGTCAATACGGTTCAGGTCAGCCAGCACCGATATGGCCTTCTTCATTTCCCGTGCCTGCATCCAGCAATGACCCAGTAGCTCCAGATTTTTTTTGGAATGTTTCAATATGCCCTGTTTGAGCCCCTGCTCAAGCACTTGCCCGGCAAAGAAAGGCAGTTTGTCCTGCAGCAGCATCTGGGCCAGTAACCTATAGTCTGCGGATTTTTCCAGCAGCCCTTGTTCATAGGCAATCCGCTGGGCGGACAGAGCAGACTGAGGATCTTTATTTTGCTGGTGCATTGAAACCAGCTGGCGCCAGTATGCTGGCTTGCTGGCATAGTCTTCGATTAACCGCTGCTGGTCACGAATAGCTGCGGGCCATTGTTTCAATTGAATATGGGCGACAACTCTCAGTTGATACCAGCCTTCAGGTACGGTTTGCTTCTTGGTTGTCTTGCGATGCATGGCCTGAGAGATTGATTCAACAACATTGTTCCACTGTTCAGTCTGGCTCTGAGCCTGTGCCAGCAGCAGATAATCGTCAGCCGATATCTTGTCTGGTGCTGTTTCGGATACTTCGACCATCCAGTCCTGGAGTGACTGAATACAGGATTGCCATTGTTCTTCCATGCAATACAGCTGCGATAGCATTCGGTGCAGATTCAGCTGTTGTTCCTTTGGCATCGCTTCCAGTTCATAAGCTTGCTGCAGGTGCTTCAGGGCAATATTGAACTGCTCCCGCTGCAAGGCAACCTGACCCAGGTTGTGTAATACCAGCGCTTTGCCGTATTTGCTGCGAACCCGATCCTGTGCTTTTAGCAGCTGCTGATAGGCTTCATCCTGTTTATCTTCCTGCAGTAAGCTGCTGACTTTTGTCAGCAGCTTGTATTCACCGGGCGGTAGCTGGATTTTGGCACTGGCAAATACGGGCCAGCTTAAAAGGATCAGCAGCAAGAGTTTTGACACATTAGCGATCAAGCTTGAACTCCAGTTCCTGTCGGGTCTTATAAGGTTGGGCTTGACCTTCCTCTACCCGGGTTTTAAAACGCCAGCGTTTAATGGCCCGTAACGCTGCATGCTCGAATATACCTGGAGGCGTGGATTCCAGCACAACCAGCGAGCCGGGTTTGATCCGGCCTTTTGTATTCACAATAAATTCAATGAGTACTCGTCCTTCCAGCCCGCGACGCTGTGCCTTGTGCGGGTATTCAGGCCTGATTTTGCTTAGGATGGTCGGGTTGGCTTCCACCGTCATAGCAGGCTGTGGCATGGATAGATGATTCAGTGAAGGAGACAAATTCACCTTCACCGCCATATCAATATCCGGGATGCGCACATCCAGCTGTGCTACATCCACTGATGGTGTCTGTTTAAAAGGCACCATCGGAATTTCCGGTTCGGGTTCGGTTGTGTCTTCCGGTTCCGGCGGCAGCTGCCGGTTACGCAGTTCGATATCCGTTTCCTGACGTACCATCAGAAAACTCAGATCAGGTCTGGCCTGCTGATCGCTGATCAGTGGTTGTCCGGTGCTGGTGGTGACGGCCAGGCCGTAGAAAAGCGATAGCGACAGTGCGACTGCAGGGGGGAAAGACAACAGTAACCGTGTCATGTTATCCCCCTTCAGTGGTCGCTACGGTGTATTGCACCTGCGCCAGTCGCAGCTGATCCACGACACGGACCAGCTGTCCGGTGGTGGACTTCTCGTCAGCCTGAATCACCACACTGATATCTGACTGTTCGGTTCGCATCCGCTCAATTGCCGGGCGGATCATTCGTACATCCACAGGTTTGCGATCAAGCCAGATCTCGTCGTTGGCGGTCACTGCCAGCATTACGGCGGCCTTGCTTTGTGACTGGCTGGTCTGGGCACTGGGGCGATTCACATCGACACCCGACTCACGCACAAAGGACGTGGAGACGATAAAAAAGATCAACATGATAAACACGATATCCAGCATCGGTGTCATGTTGATCTCGGCATCATCCTGTTGCTGGATCAGGTTCAGTCGCTGGCTCATCGTTGTACTTCCCTGTCGCGATTAAGGTCTTGGTCACGATTGAGATGTTGTCGCAACTTCTGGCTCTCACTGTCGGCCCAGCGTGACAGCCGGTTGTGGAACAACAGGCCGGTCACCGCAATGGCCATTCCGGTCATGGTTGGAAAGGTGGCACTGGCAACACCGGCTGCCATCAGTCTGGGATTTGCCGTGCCATAGTGGGCCAGGCTGTCAAACACCTGAACCATGCCGGTTACGGTGCCCAGCAGACCAATCAGCGGGCAGAGCGTAATCAGGGTTTTGATCATGGTGAAATGGCTTTTCAGCTCAAGATCCAGCTCGCAGACCAGGCTGCGTTTCTTCTCTCGCAGTGGCTCTGTTGCCAGAGCCGCCAGCAAATCTTTTCTGGCAGTGGAGAAATTGAACGCACGGTAAATAACCCGTTCCAGAATCAGTGCCAGCATCAGGATGGTGACAGCGAAGATGGGATAAAGTACCCAGCCACCGGACTGAAAAAACTGACCCAGCAGAAATCTGAATTCATGCAGCGAAAAGGCATCAGGCAGCATGCCTTGTTACCCCACCAACTTTTGCCTTTCGCTCTGCATCAACCAGCAGACCGAGGCCACGTTCCTGCAGGATCTGCATCAGGCGACGGCTGCGTGATGCCAGATAGCTGTGGCAGAACAGCAGCGGAATTGCAACGACCAGACCCAGTACGGTAGTCATCAGTGCCTGGGAAATACCGCCGGCCATCAGCTTGGGATCACTGGTGCCGAACAGGGTAATACTCTGGAATGTGGCAATCATGCCGGTTACTGTGCCGAGCAAACCCAGTAGGGGTGCAACAGCGGACAGCAGGCGAACAAAGCTCTGACCCCGTTCAAACAGCGGCATCTCCTGCAGAATGGCTTCGTCGACTTTTACTTCCCGCTGGTCTGCTGTCAGGCTCTGCTCTTTAACTGCCAGCAGTACCCGTCCAAGCGGGTTGTCACGGGTCAGGGAGTCAGGACTGGCCAGTTGCTTGCGAACCCGGAAGTCATTGATCAGCATCATCGCGATCTGCACCAGGGCAACCAGTAGACCAATGGCACCCAGTGCAAGAATCAGGTAACCCACCTTGCCGCCCTGTTGAATACGTTCAAGTACCGTCGGTTCACGATCCAGCATTTGAAACAGTTGGCCGCGGGTCGGGTCAATGGTGATGTCATTGGCTGAGCCCTGAAGATATTCTTCAACCTGCTGGCTTGCATCCTCAGGCTGTGTCGGCAGGACTGTCAGTGCTTGTTCGGTGGCATCCCAGCCGAGAAACTGGCCCTGTTCTGTCGCCGCAGCAAACATGCCGAAGCGAACAACTGGCTGGGTCGCGGTGCTACCGTCATTAGCAATGACCGGACTGTCGAAGCGGCTTATTTTTCCTGTTTCAGTCATTTCCAACTGTAACTGATACCAGAGGTTTTTCAGTTCGTTCAGGGTTGGTACACGGTTGGAATCGGCAAATGCCAAAGTCTCTGAACGACCCGGGTTATCTGCTCCGGTCAGGGAATCTCTCAGAAATGAACGCAGCTCGCCAGCCTGTTCCTTTGCTACACCGAAGACTTCACCCAGTTGGCCGGAACGTTGCTGAATCAAAGTCTGCATTTCAGCCAGCTTGGTGTCATTGGCGTCGAATGCCGCTTTAAGTCGGGCCTGCTCACGCTCTGCCTGCTGTAAACGTTGACGGCTTTTATTCAGTAACTGCTGTTGTTGGCTGAGGTCATTGCTGAAAAGCTGTTCACGCTGCTTGTTCAGCTGCCGGTCTTCGGCACTGAATTGACGCACATCCTGAAGTAATCCATCCAGTTTTAACGGCGCGGGATCGGCTGCCTGTACACCTGAAGCGATCAGAAGAGTAGCAACAAGAATCTGTTTGATCATGAACGGGGCTCCGGCTGGGGCAGAGGCAGGTCGAACAGGCTCGGTACCTGTTGTTGCCGGGCAATACGGATGGCTTGGCTCAGGGTCAGATTGTTAGCGTCGTCCAGTGGCTGCCAGCGTTGCTGTTCCGGAAGCCAGAGAGCGCTCTCTTGTCCGTTCAGTGTCTGGTAATAAAGTGCTGTGCGTCCCAGTCGGAGATAATTAACCTGCCGTTTATGCTGTGCCGTTTCAAGTTGTCCGCTGTAGGACTCCAGGGTGCGTCCGTACTGCACTTCAACCAGATAGGCTTCAAGGATCTGGCGGTATTTTTCTGCCACACTGACATCGGCCCGAACCAGCAATGTCCGGAGTTTTTGCAATCGCTTCTGGCGTTCTTTTTTAAGGAAGGGCAGGTCGGCAGCGACAAACTGATCCAGTGTATTCACCATGGCTTCCAGCATGGGTAGTACTGCCTGGTCGGTTTCTTCTATGGAGGCCAGCTGGTTGCCGAGATCAGCAAGTTCCTGTTGCTGGGATTGTACCAACCGCTCAATTTGCCGGTTATAAGCCTCGGCCACATCAGCCATTCGTTCGTTGGCTAGATATTCTGCCCGTGCTTTGCGGGTGGCATCAGACATTTTATTGATCTGCAGCTGGGACTGCTGCGAGGCCTGATGGGTTGAATGAACCTGTTGCTGGCTGTCACTCAGCGGATCAGCGCCTGACTGACTGGTAAAAACAGCGGATGAAAAAAGTACTGACCAGCCAATAATCCTGACCGGTCCCATCGTCCTAGAAAGCAAGGCCATAACAACAGTAATTCAAAAACAAATGAGAATCATTCTATATTACAGGATTTGCTTTGCTCTATGTATCCTTTTACATTTTTTACAACTTTGAACTGTGGCTTTTTGTCGATACCGGGGTGTTCTGCAATTCGGTATACTTTGACCATCATCTCTTGTTAATACCCGGACACTTTTTGAATGATCATCAAAGTAGGTGCCGGGGTGTCATGGTAAGAAGTTCATGAAATTTGTCGTCAAGCTGTTCCCGGAAATCTCCATCAAGAGCACGCCGGTCCGAAAGCGTTTTGTAAAACAATTGCGTGGCAACATTCGCAAATTGCTGAGTAATGTTGATGAAAATGTCGCTGTCACCGGAGCCTGGGACCAGATTGATATTGAAACTTCGGTCAATGATGAGCGCTCTCTGAAAGAGATCGGCAATATACTGAGCTGCATTCCCGGTATCCATGAGTGGCGGGAAGTGCTCGAGTTCCCGGTTGTTGATCTGGATGATATGGCTGAAAAAGCGCTGGCCAGCCATAAGGATGAACTGGCAGGTAAAACCTTCCGGGTAACCTGCAAGCGTCAGGGCAATCATGAGTTCAAATCCATTGATGTTGAGCGTCATGTCGGTGGCTATCTGAACTGGAACTCTGAAGCGACCGGGGTAAAGCTGAAAAACCCGGATGTCGTGGTGCAGATGGAAGTACGACGTGATCGTTTTTATGTAGTCCAGAAGAAACAGTCAGGCCTGGGTGGTTTCCCGCTGGGCTCCCAGGAGCCGGTACTGTCACTGATTTCCGGTGGCTTTGATTCCTCTGTATCCAGTTTCCTGACTATGCGCCGGGGTATTCGTACCCATTTTGTATTCTTCAATCTGGGTGGTCATGCTCATGAGCTGGCTGTAAAAGAGATCGCCTTCTACCTGTGGAATAAATACGGTGCATCTCACAATGTGAAGTTCATCACTGTACCGTTTGAAGGTGTGGTTGCCGAAATTCTCGACAAGGTTGAGAACTCCCAGATGGGTGTCATTCTGAAGCGAATGATGCTGCGTGCTTCTACTCAAGTCGCCAAAACCATGGACATTCAGGCACTGGTAACTGGCGAAGCAGTGGCTCAGGTTTCCAGCCAGACCCTGACTAACCTGGCGGTTATTGACTCGGTCACTGATACCCTGGTGATTCGCCCGCTGGCTACCATGGACAAGCAGGATATTATTGATTACGCCGAGAAGATTGGTACCGAAGAGTTCTCGCGCAATATTCCGGAATACTGTGCGGTTATCTCCAAAAAACCGACCACCAAAGCGAGTCAGGTAAAAATTGCAGCCGAAGAAAGCAAGTTTGACTTCAGCCTGTTAGACAAGGCGGTAGAAGAACGCCGTGAAGTCAGCATTAGTAATATCGTGGCAGATGACCTCAAGCGGGAAGAGGTCGAGGTTATCTCTGATATGGCGGATGAGCGCTTCGAGAAGAATGCCATTATTCTGGATGTCCGTCACCCTACTGAAGAAGAGCTGAAGCCGCTGTCTGTCGCCAGTCACGAAGTGGTCAAAGTACCTTTCTATCAGTTGAACAGTGTCTTCCCGACACTGGATAAAGAGCGTCATTACCTGCTCTACTGTGAAAAAGGTGTGATGAGCCAGCTGCATGCCATGCATCTGCGTGAAGATGGCCACACCAATGTGGACGTCTACAGCCCTAATAAAAAGAAAAAGCCGGTTGTTGCCCAAAGCGACAGCCCGAATGCCAAGAACAGTCAGGGAGAGCACGGCTGAATGAAGATTGCCATGATTGCGGCGGTCGCGGAAAACAATGCGATCGGTATCAATAATAAAATGCCATGGTATCTGCCAGGTGATCTGCGCTACTTCAAGGCAGTCACCATGGGCAAGCCGATTATTATGGGGCGCAATACCTTTGAGTCGCTGAAGAAGCCGCTGCCGGGGCGCACCAACATAGTGATTACCCGGAATCCGGATTACAGCCATGATGGCATCAGGGTTGTCCATAACACCGAAGAGGCGTTGTCACTGGCTGAGGATATTGCTCTGGTCAATGGCAATGAGGAAATCATGGTGATTGGTGGTGGCCAGATTTATAAGGAGCTGTTACCCAAAGCTGATCGTCTTTATCTGACGAAGGTGGCCCACAGTTTTGAAGCTGATGCCTACTTTCCGGAGTTTGATGAATCTGAGTGGACTGAGGTTGCCAGAGACGATCATCAGACTGATGATGAGCCAGCATTGAAGTACAGCTATATCGTACTTGATCGTGCCTGATAGCAGGCTGTGACATTATCGGATGGTCAGGGACGACCACCAGAGCCTGAAACAGAAGTCTGAAAAAGCGCCTAGACTTATCTTAGATAGCAGATAAGCAAAGGAATGCTGAACCATGCCTCTTCCAGCGGCGACTGCAGCCGTACCTCATTATCAAAATATTCTGGGCCAGGACACCGCAAGCAAGTTGCAAAAAGGCGGTGTAATTTCAAGATCTACAGGTGATGGACTCAAGGTTCAGTCCAAGTTCGGGGGCTACTTTGTTCGTGCCCGAAGCCGGATCAGTGCCTTTTTCAGTCGCGCCAGCAAAAGCCGGGTGACAACCCAGGACAGGGTCGCCCAGAGCCTGTTTGATAAATACTGCGATTTCTACGCTGCCAAGGGTGGAGATAAGAAGCTTTGTCAGTACAAAGTGGCTGCAGCAATGGTTGGAGCAGGTATTGCCTCGATTCGAACCAGCCCGGATGGTGATATCTCTGTTGTCAGCACCGGGCGCGCAGTCAATGCTGACCGTCTGGATAAACTTGATACGGCGCTTCGCTCAACCCCGGCTCAGCTGGCTTACCAGCTTATGGAAAAGGGGCAGCCCGTTCCCCCGGGCTTTATTGATAAGGCCTTGGTGCCACACTATGTTGGTCTGCTTTCTTCTGGCGAGAAATTGAGCGAACAGGAAGCTGAAATGTTTG
The DNA here is from genome assembly GCA_947387575.1 of Spongorhabdus nitratireducens. Lineage (GTDB taxonomy): Bacteria > Pseudomonadota > Gammaproteobacteria > Pseudomonadales > Endozoicomonadaceae > CANDOC01. The sequence continues at coordinate 395,309 of CANDOC010000002.1, read as the reverse complement.
CCATGAATAAAGTGGCAAATATGAAGAAAGATTACCTCAATAACCTTGTCGCTAATGCTATTTTCCCCCGTTTGAATCAGGCTGAGCTATCCCCGCAACAGGCAACGGTGAAAGCTGACGAACTGATTCAGTCTCTGAAATTACAAGGTGATCATTCAGTATTTAAAAAGCAGGTTACGGACCTGCTACAAATGCCCCCATGCAAGGATGAGGAGCTAAATCAGAAATTCAGATCCATGTTGATGGATACTCTGAGAGATACGCCTCTACCCGCCTACGACAAGATGCTGCCTGAAATTAAAGCTGACATTATGGCGGGCTCCATGAAGCCGGAGGAGGCCGAGAAAGCTGTCAGGGGTATGTTGGACAGTGCCGGCATCAAGGCGGACCGGGATGTCACATTCGAGCGCTTGCTGACATTGAAGCATCAGTTCAGATTACAGCATCCCCGTCTGGCACCGGTTCCCAGCGGGCACAGTTTTCCTTCAGTTAATCTCAGAAACCCACAAATGCCTCAGCTGGATGCGCCACAACCAACGCCCTATGAGCTGGACCAGGAAGATATCGAGTATATTCAGCGAGCAGTGGCTGACGGTAACAGCCTGTACATACCAAAGCATGATATTGCCAACCGGCTGAAACGGCTGGTTCTTCGCAATAAGCGCAAAATTGGCCTCTTCACTACTCAGGCTGTGACATTCACAGTGATTGCCGGAATCAGTACCGGTGGTATCGGGGCTGCAGCCGCTTTAACAGGGCAAATTGGGGGAACAGTCGCCGTTTCTGGTGGTTTGGCAGCCCTGCATCATATCAAGGGTGGACAACAGCGCCGGCAGATGGAGAAAAACGCTGACTTTGAACGTGATGATCAATATACCGAAGAGCTGGATAAGGTTACTAACGAGGTTAAGCAACGCTTTCTGGCTGCCGGAGTCGACCCGAAAAAACTGGCCAGCTTCCTTAAAAATGCCCGTTACTTCTGCTCCCACCGGGGTATGACGAATGCTTTCAATGCATACTCGGAACTGGAGCGCGACTACAATACTGCCCAAAAATTACAAGCAAGAAAAGATCAGAGTACGCCTGCAGCTGCAATCAAGGGAGAAGAAGCAACAGCCCGGGTTCAGTATCGGATGCAACAGCTGAAACAACATTTTAATCCATACGATCAAATGATCGTGGCTTCGGTTCAGGACATTGCCCGAATGGATGCAGAAATGGGCGTTCAGCTTGATAAACTCTGGAAGGAACGTTTCGAAGGCAACCCTGCTTATCAGGATGAAAATGGTCAGTTTGATAAAGACAAAGTAGCGGCATTATTTAACTATGCAGCAAAAGACTATCGGGTAAAACACAAGAAGTGGTATCAGATTGGTGGTGATGACAGTGAGTGGGTTGGGAAAGCGGTTCCACAGCTTAGACCGGAACATGACACAACTACTGAACCGGGAAAGGGTGAAGCCGGTTACCGTACGGAAAAGGCCAAAAAACTCTATAACCGCTCTGCAGTAAAAGCTGACCGAGGCGCCAAGTACTTTGCAGGCATGGCTCAAATGTATGGTAAAGACATGGCTAAAATTGGTGCGATTAACTTCGCTAAAGTGGTAGGCAGCGGGATAAAGACCGGAGCATTACCTGCACTGGCTGAGGGTGCTCAGCAAGTGAAGCCAACACCCACGCCAGAATATCTCGCAGCACTGGCTGGTTTTTATATCGCGAATCATGCTGCAGAAAAGGCCAATACCAAAGTAAATAACTGGCAGCTTAAAACGGGTAGAAAAGGTATAGGGCCTTTCAGTAAGAAGATGACCGGGCGTGAAAAAGTAGGTGTTGCCCGTACTGTCGGCAAAGCAAATCTTGAGAAGTTCATGAACAACCTGCAGAAGATGCACAGAGATCATGAAGATCTCAAAAGATTTGTAGATGGAACATCAAAGCGGGACCAAATAGCACGCAAGCTTGATGAGACTGCTGGCAAGGTGAAGGATAAAGCCCAGCACCTGGCAGATAAGGCAGAATTACCAAAAGGTGCCAAACTGCCAAAAGGAATGCCGGTTGAAAATCTGCGCGATTATGAGTTGGCCGTTATGATTCTTCGCCGCGAGCGTTACAAGGAAGAAGCCGAGAAGCTGATGGCGCAGGGCATTGCCGACTTCCATGATCGAGTGATAACCCAGACCAACGACATTGAGAGACGAATGTTTGATCTGGATGTCCCTGAATGGAAGGATCCTAAACCCGACCTTCCAACGTGAACCTTCCGTAAGGAAGGTTCATATCTTGAATACACTCCGGGCATTTTGTTCAAGGAACAGCTGTTTTGTTGTTCCACCCAGCTCCAGTTGATCAAGATCCTGTAAACACTTGCCAGGAGTTATCATCGGATAGTTACTGCCGAACATAACCTTTGTCTTGCCATGCCCTTTCATAAATTTAACCAATTCTTCAGGGAAACGGTTTGCGGCATATGCCGAAGTATCGATAAAGACATTCTGGTGTTTGGTTGCAACCGCAATCATTTCTGTGGTCCAGGGGTATCCAATATGACCACCTACAATTTTGAGTTCGGGGAAGTCCAGCGCGATTTCATCAATATAGGGGATTGGGCGCCCAGGCTCGGATGGACACAGTGGACCGGTATGACCGACCTGAAGGCAGACAGGAATATCCAGCTCCACACACTCGGCAAATAGTGGGTAATAGCGCCGGTCTGTTGGCGGCAGATTCCATAGCCACTGGACAATACGAAGTGCCTTGAATCCATGCCCCCTGACCCAGTAGCGCAGCTCCCTTACCGCTTCCATGGGCTTGTATAAGTTTACGGATGCCACACCAAGAAAACGCTCGGGGTGCTTTTCCACGATATCTGCGACTTCCTGATTGGAAATCAGGGCACCCTGTGGCCCATACCAGGCGCAAGCCAGAGACTGACTGACACCGGCCTGATCCATTGCTGCGAGGGTAAGTTCCAGAGGAACAGGGGTATCAGATGTTTCCGTTTTATTCCAACGCCTGAGCGAAGCAAACATTTCGTGGTTGGCAAATTTGAGATTTGGATGCTGCATCCAGACATCAATCGCAGTCGGCATAAGCTGTACCACAGATTCTTTTATGGAGGTGACTGCCAGCTTAAAAAGGATCATCCGGGTTGGGAATGACCACTTCCACCGCTTTGAATGACCGGAACGTTATGTTTTGGCAGGAGGAATACCGCGTTTAATGTTGGCTGGGTGTGACGCGAAGTATCTCGGCAACAGAGGTCAAGCCGGCCGCAACTTTCTGGGCACCGCTCAGGCTCAGGGTGTGCATCCCTTCTTTCATTGCCTGATGAGTGATCTGCCTTGCATCCTGATTCTGGCCGATAAGACCTCTGATCGCATCACTAAGCGGCATGATCTCGTATACACCTGCACGACCCTGATATCCCGTTTCACGACATATTGAGCAGCCAACCGGTTCATAAAAGTGTTGAGGCACACTGACAGACCATGGCTGAGTCAGGTTTTTCCAGACAGTTTTGTCTGCAGGAACGGCTTTTTTACAGTTCGGGCAAAGTGTACGAATCAGGCGTTGTGCCATGGAACCAAGCAGTACGGCTTTAAGCAGGTAGGGAGGGACGCCCAGTTCCAGCATGCGCGTAATAGCTGAGGGAGCATCATTGGTGTGAAGGGTTGAGAGTACCAGGTGCCCGGTAAGCGCAGCCTGAATTGCCATCTCGGCTGTTTCCAAGTCCCGGATCTCACCAATCATAATGATATCCGGATCCTGTCGCAGCAAGGCTCTGACACCACTGGCAAAGGTCAGGTCAATATTATGCTGAACCTGCATCTGGTTAAAATCCGGTTCAACCATCTCAATAGGATCTTCGATGGTGCAGACGTTAACTTCGGATGTAGCCAGCTGTTTCAGGGTTGAATAGAGAGTGGTTGTCTTACCTGAACCGGTAGGACCTGTTACCAGGACAATACCGTTAGGCTTCTGTGTCATTGCTTGCCAGCGGTTGTGATCTTCTGCAGAAAAACCCAGCTGGGAGAAGGATTTGACCAGCACCTCCGGATCAAAGATGCGCATTACCATCTTCTCTCCAAAGGCTGTGGGTAAGGTGGATAATCGCAGTTCTACCTCATTACCTTCAGGATTGCGGGTCTTGAGCCGACCATCCTGAGGCTTGCGCTTTTCAGCCACATCCATACGCCCCAGTATTTTCAGGCGACTGGTTACAGCGGCCATCACACTGGCTGGCATGGAGTAAACCGGGTGGAGTACGCCATCAATCCGTAACCGGAGTAAGCCTTTGTCCCGCCGGGGCTCGATATGAATATCACTGGCACGCTGCTCAAAGGCATACTGCAGTAGCCAGTCAACGATATTAACCACATGTTGATCGTTGGCATCCGGAGTTTTCTGACCATCACCCAGCTCAAGCAGTTGTTCAAAGCTGTTGATATGCCCGGATCTTACACCCTCAGTACTACCTGCACCCTGCACTGAGTGGGCTATACGATAGAACTCGGTGGTAAAGCGGCGAATATCTTCCGGGCTGGCCACAACCCGTTTGATCGCTTTTCGGGTGACATGGCTCAGATCATCTTCCCAGCCGGTATGCCAGGGTTCGGCACTGGCGATGGTCACTTCCCTTGGTGATACTTCCACCGCCAGAATATGGTGGCGGGTGGCAAAAGCCTGAGACATTACCGGGGTAACTTCGGCAACATCGACTTTCAGAGGGTCTATCGCGTAATAGGGCTGACCAGCAGTCTTTGCCAGCCAGCGTGTCAGGGTCGCAAGATCCAGCTTTTGCCCGGTTTTGGTCGCATCTTCCAGCTCCAGACTGGCCAGATATTCCAAGGGGTGCAACCCGGCAGATTTGCCTGTTCGGGAGCGATTAAGTGCTTCTTCCGCCGCATCCTGATCCAGTCGCTTGTCACGCACCAGATCGTGAATGATCTGGCCAAGATCCAGTAGTGAGTCAGGATGTTCATCTGCCATTTGAAACCCGGCTTCCGTGCTGAATTAATAAATGTTGAATATTTCCTATGGTTTATCGGCCAGTTTAGCGAGCTGGTAACCCAAAGCGGCTTTGCTGATATCAGAGGGTTCCAGTTCGAAATCCTGCTGAAGCTCCCGATGTAGCTGGTGCAGGCTATCTTCATCTCCGGATATCAGCTCCAGCTCTATTTCAGATACTGCCTCTTTATGTGGTCCTGCACAGATTTCGCCCTGATCAATAGCGACCTCAATAGTCGTCGGGGTAGAAGCAGGCCAGTTGAGCTGAATAGAGGTACGTTGAATCCGGGTTTCAAAAACAGGTTTCAGGTCGGTCGAGTCAAAAGATTGCAATGCGGTTGGCAGATATTTATGGGCAAGTGTAAGATCCACCACAGGAGCAGATAGCAGCCAGTCTACTTCAGGGCGCCGACTCAGGCCCTGCTCACTACGGCTGTCGAACTTGAGCGTTTGTATGATCTGCTGATCTTTTTGCCGAACACGTAATGCAACTTTGTTGCGGATAAAATCCAGCGTCCGGGTGTCGAAGTAAGTCGATATCAGCAAATGGCGTTCGAGCGTACCATTGTTATACTTGCGGAATATATCGTACGTTTCTAGCCTGCCGATGTCCTGAGGCCGGATTCTAAGTTTCAGTTCAATTTCCGCATTCATGTTGTCGTCCTGGATTTTCGGTCGGGCTAATTTATTGGCTTGGCAGTGAAAGTAAAGGTGGCAATGTGTTCGCTGTTTTGAACGGGGTCTGCCCGGGGATCGGGTGAACCTTTTAATTCAGGCGCATTTGGTAATGGACTGTATCGAGGCGGGTGGTATTGCAAGGGGCCGCGGCGTCTATATACTTGCGCTTTTTGTTGACGGAAAGAGTCATGCCGAGCAACTTGCTATCCAGCGTTTTCGGACGCTCCCCGATCGGTCCGATCCAGAAGCATATTGCCAAGGCGCATGAATGCGCCACCGAATTGCTGCCATTTTTTCAGGCTGTCTATGAAGAAGACTGGGAACTGGCTGCCAATCTGCAGCATACAATCAGCAGGCTGGAAGAAGAAGCGGATGTAATCAAGAAGAACGTTCGTCTCTCGCTGCCCAAAAGCCTGTTCCTGCCGGTTCCCCGTGCAGACTTGCTGGAAATCGTAACGGTTCAGGACAAGGTCGCTAACCGGGCCAAGGATATCGCTGGTCTGGTACTGGGACGTGAAATGAAGTTTCCGGAGCCGATTCGTGAAGCTTTCCTGCTGTACCTGCAGCGTTCCATTGAAACCTCCATGCAGGCTCTTCGCGCGATGAATGAACTGGACGAACTGCTTGAAACCGGTTTCCGTGGGCGTGAAGTTGATTTGGTCGAACACATGATTGAAGAGCTCGACAATATCGAAAGCGATACTGACGACCTTCAGGTTCAGGTGCGTAAAATTCTGTTCGCCATTGAGCAGGATCTACCGCCGGTTGATGTGATCTTCCTTTATAAAATTATCGACTGGGTGGGTGATCTCGCAGATCGCGCCTCCCGAGTGGGTAGTTACCTTCAATTAACGCTTGCCCGATAAAACTTCCTGATTGGTATATAACGATGTCTGTTATAGCAGAGCACGGCACTTTATTGCTGATTCTTGCAGGTGCCTTTGGTTTCTTCATGGCCTGGGGGGTAGGGGCAAACGATGTTGCCAATGCCATGGGCACATCTGTTGGCTCCAAGGCACTGACTGTTCGTCAGGCCATTATGATTGCGATTGTGCTTGAATTTGCCGGCGCATATCTGGCCGGTGGATCAGTTACAGCCACAATTCGAAAGGGCATTATTGACCCGACCATGCCGTTCTTGCAGGAAAACCCTGAGCTGCTTGTTTATGGCATGCTCTCGGCCCTGTTGGCAGCCGGTACCTGGCTGCTGGTGGCGACCCACTTTGGCTGGCCGGTTTCTACAACTCACTCCATCGTCGGTGCCATTGTCGGCTTTGCCGCTGTGGGTATCTCCATGGATGCGGTCAGCTGGGGCAAGGTAGGCTCAATTGTAGCCAGCTGGGTTGTCTCGCCGGTACTGTCGGGGACGCTGGCGTTTCTGATATTTATCAGTATCCAGCGATTGATCCTCGATACTGACCACCCGTTCCGTAATGCCAAGCGTTATGCGCCCATCTATATGATGCTGGTGGGCTTCATGATGGCAATGGTTACCATGACCAAGGGCCTGAAACATATCGGTCTGCCACTGACCACAACTCAGTCTGTCATTCTTTCACTGGTGATTGGTTTTGCCGTCATGATAGTCGGTAAGACCATGCTGCACCGAGTGAAAGAAGATCGTCAGGCCGATAAGCAATTCCATTTCTCCAGTGTGGAGAAAGTGTTCGGCATCATGATGATCTTTACTGCCTGTTCTATGGCCTTTGCTCACGGTTCTAACGATGTAGCAAATGCTGTTGGCCCGCTGGCTGCAGTAGCCAGTATCGTCATCTCCGGTGGTGAAATTGCCTCCAGTGCCGAGATGCCTTCCTGGGTACTGCTGTTGGGTGGTATCGGTATCGTGATTGGTCTGGCGACTTATGGCTACCGGGTAATGGCCACAATCGGAAAGCATATTACCGAATTGACCCCAAGCCGTGGCTTTGCTGCAGAGCTTGCAGCGGCTACAACCGTGGTATTGGCTTCTGGTACTGGCCTGCCTGTTTCAACCACACATACGCTGGTTGGTGCGGTGCTGGGTGTCGGTATGGCCCGTGGTATCGGTGCGCTGAACCTGCAGGTGATTGGTAAGATCTTTGCCTCATGGGTTGTGACCCTGCCAGCCGGTGCGATCCTTTCCATTACTTTCTTCTTTATGATGCAAAGCTTCTTCGGCTGATCTTTCCAAGGGCATATTGTGATTGCAATATGCCCTTATCCCTTAGGTCAACAGAACCTAGTATCGGCCTTGAAAATCAAATTCAAGTTGCCGGTCTTTCTTGGCTGTTCCACCATTCCATCTCTTGAGCCATTCAGAAAGTTGCTTCAAGTAGCCGCTGGCTGATTGTTCTATTTGTGAGGATTTTTCGGGATCCCATGAATCGTGACAGTTAATTTTCTCGACTTCCTTACAAATGAGTTCCAGCTCATCCAGTAATATTTGTTTTTCCTTCTGATGTTTTTTAGCGTTTTTTGCATGATCCCGGCAGGAAAATAGCAGCACAATACAGCTGCCTTGCAGCCTTGAGATATCTAGGGGGGGCGCATCTTCGAAAACAGGGTGTGGCCCTACTGTATGATGCGATGGAAGCATACTTGTTGGAGAGGTAAAGCCAATAACCGGTGAGGAAGACCCATCGATATTCAATATCTGACGAGGACCAGAACTGCTCTGTTGTAACGCTACTGAAAGAGGAGAGCTGGATACTGAGTGAGTAGAAGAAGGGCTTTGCTTGAGCCTTGCTGGAATATCCACGCTGGACGTTGAAGAGTAACTTTTTCCGATGCCTGAATCTGCGCAGTGCAGGGTTGATTTAGCTGAAGGAACAGCCACAGGAGGGGACATTTCCCTTCTGCTCATTGAGTTAAGGCTGGTATCAGACTTGCTGCAATAGCCAGGTAAAGGAGGGCGATGACCGGGACAATGCCATTTTTCCGAAATATTATTATAGGTTTGTAACACCATCATCAGGTGAACTCTGGAGCAACCTGTAGCAACAGGAAGCCCTTGAAATCCACTATTTGCTCCACGCTCCACATAAGGTTTCAGTTCTGTGAGGTGTTCGTTAGCATCCGAGTCATCTAACTGGGGTTGTAATACATATGACAACATGATTGCCCAGGCTTCATGCAAGGTATTCATGAGTGTTAAAAAGGGAACGGTTGAAGGTTCTTCTGATATTGCTTTCTCTTTGGTTGGTTTTGACTGGTGTGTTGGGGATATAAAAGCCACATAACCTTGGTGTGCTGCAGGTTTAGGAGAGGGAGCACAAACAGGAACAACTTCCTTTTGAGCCTGCAATATATCGGCCGTTAATTTCTGTACATCAACTTGATAATTTATCGTGTGACACGCTTGGGTATAGGGAGTGATAGAGCTTATCAACTCAGGACTTAAACTGGCTTCTATTTTTAGCTGTTCTAACAACTGATAGATATGAAGCTCAACTTGCGCCCAGGTAGCGAAAATCTTCATATCTGGTGAAGCTTCTGTGATCAGGCGCCTGAGAGCTATAAGTGCGCGCTGATGTCGTACAGCTTCAATACAGTCATAAGAGCCACCCGCTGTCGCAGTTAATGCTCCATATAGCTGAAGCCAGATATCACATAGCTCCCCTAGTGCTCTGAGGATGCAACTTGTTTCCAGGACAAAATTAAAGGGGGCTGAAGGGTTACTCTCTATTCTGGCGATACACCGATGCTTATCTTCTAAAGACAATGAGTTCTCGACTGTTACGCTCCCATCTGCTTGTAACAAAATATAAAAAACAGGGCTGAAATCAAGCTTTCTTCTTTCTGGATATATTTCTTCCAGTTTGTGTTCCTGCTCATTTTCAAGGTAGTGCAGGCATAGTTGAGAGCAGGGATAGTTTTCAATGTAAGGTTTAGTGCGAACCCCTAATAAAATTTGACCAATTGTAGCCCTCATTGATCCATGGCGTTTTACATAAACTGAGAGTTGGTATTGCTGTTTAGGCCAATAAACAGGAATGATCTTACTTCCTTGATGGAAGTGAACATGTTGTTTGTTAGCCGGAGTCTGATCTCGATTCCAAATACATTTTGATACTAAGGGTAGTAAAAGGGTAAACCTGCTTCGAGGCGGTTCCCCTGAATACACTGCATAAAAAGAAGGTGTTCCATTTTCATTAATATAGCCACCATACCAACCAGGATATGTTCTTTCTGAAGGTCCTGATCCAGAGAAATATGACGGGCAATAAAGCGTCATTAGCTCATTGGGAATAGAGACCATAGGAACTGCTAGCTTTTCTGGGTAATTGTGCCCATACACTTCTGCAGCAAGCATCAGAAAATAGCAGATATATAATATTTTGAATATTGTTGCTTTTTTCATAAACCGCTCCGGAAACAACGGCTTTATTCAAACTAGTACGAACTAATTAAATTCTCCAACAGGTTAATTGATAAATCTGGTAACATTTGATGTTTATTTGATATTTGCTACGCATGTAAAAAGTGAAAAATAAATGCTGTTATTTAAGAGCCTGTTAAAAGAACTTATTTCAACTCCTTCTATAAGTTGTACTAATAAAAAGCTGGATTTAAGTAACAAACCTGTTATTGATTTGCTGGCAACAGCCTTTGAGGAAATGGGCTTTCATTGTGATATCAGTCCGGTTAATGGTGAAGAAGGCAAGTTTAACCTGATAGCGACACTTGGAACGGGCCCGGGAGGATTGGTACTCGCTGGCCATACTGATACCGTTCCTTATGATCTGAACCGCTGGCAGCACGATCCCTTCAAACTTACTGAACAAGATAACCGCTTTTACGGGCTGGGCACCTGCGATATGAAGGGCTTCTTTGCGCTGGTACTGGAAGCCGTCAAACCCTTTATTGGCAAGCCGCTGAAGCAGCCCATTATTGTGCTGGCAACGGCTGACGAAGAAACCACCATGTCTGGTGCAAGAGCGCTGGCAGAAGCCGGCAAGCCGAAAGGGCGATATGCGTTGGTTGGAGAACCAACAGGCATGCGTCCGGTGCATATGCACAAGGGTATTATGCTGGAACGGTTGCAGATTACCGGAAAGTCAGGTCATTCGAGCAACCCTGCACTGGGCCTGAATGCAATGGAAGGTATGCATGAAGCGATGGGTGAGCTGTTGAAATTAAGGGGTGAATTACAGCAGCGCTATCAGAATCCGGGCTTCAGTGTACCGGTGCCGACAATCAACCTGGGATGTATTCATGGGGGAGATAACCCCAACCGAATCTGTGGCCAATGCATGCTGGAGTATGATGTGCGGATGATGCCGGGTATGGAAGCTGAGGCTGTCCGTCAGGAGATGAGACAGCGTATTGCGCCGTTGATTGAGTCACGGGGCATGCAGTTTGATCTTTATCCTGTTTCAGAAAGTGTTGAGGCTTTTCACTCCGATATTAATGGTGAACTGGTTCAGACCTGTGCCCGGTTGACGGGTTATGACCCGGAATCAGTGGCTTTTGCAACCGAAGCTCCGTTTATCAATCAGTTATGTGGTGAGACTGTGGTGTTAGGGCCGGGCGATATTGATCAGGCCCATCAGCCGGATGAATATCTGTCACTGGATCGTATTGATCCGATGATAAGTTTGCTCAGGGAGTTAATGAAACGGTTCTGTCTGGAGTAAGATAACCGTCGCAAACAATAACAGCATAACAAGACAAGCGAGTGTGTGTAGTGATCCTGAACACCACTGAATACGTTAAGTTTTTCCGGCAGTCATCGCCCTATATTCATGCCCACCGGGGCAAGACCTTTGTGATGATGCTCAGTGGCGAGACTGTCGATCATCCGAACCTGCCGCATATCATCCATGATATCGCGTTGCTGAGCAGTCTGGGTGTCCGGCTGGTACTGGTGCATGGTGCCCGCCCCCAGATTGACGAGCGTATTCGCTCTCGCGAGCTGGAGCGTGTATTTCACAATGATGTCCGGGTTACGGACAAGGCTGCGCTTGAATGCGTCAAGGATGCGGTTGGCAGTCTTCGGCTGAAGCTGGAAGCACAGTTATCCACAGGTCTGGTTAACTCGCCGATGTATGGCTCCCGGATTCGGGTTGTCAGTGGCAACTATGTCACGGCCCAGCCTCTGGGCGTTGTTGATGGCATTGATTATCTGCACTCAGGTGAAGTTCGGCGCATTGATGCCAAAGGCATTTCCCGCCAGCTGGATGAAGGTAATGTGGTGTTGCTCTCCTGTATCGGGCTTTCTTCCACGGCTGAAATTTTCAATCTTCCGGTTGAATCTGTCGCGCACCAGACAGCTCAGGAACTGAAAGCTGAAAAGTTGATTATGTTCAGTGCCAACAAAGGGTTATTCAACGCTGAAGGGGAGCTGACCCGCTCTATCAGACCACTTGAAGCCCGGCATAAACTACTGCCCTGTCAGGATGCAGAGGGACGTCGATTGTTGATGGCTGCACTGGAAGCGGGGCAGGGCGGTGTAATGCGTACCCATATCATTAGTCATGAAGATGATGGCTCACTGCTGGTGGAGCTGTTTACCCGTGATGGTGCAGGTACCCTGCTGACTCTGGACCGCTATGAAGAAATGCGCACGGCCAGTATTGAGGATGTCGGGGGCATTCTGGAGCTGATTCGGCCTCTGGAGGAAAAAGGGATTTTGGTGCGCCGTTCACGCAAGCAGATAGAGCGGGAAATCGGACTGTTCAGCGTGATTGTTCGGGATGGCATGATCATTGGTTGTGCAGCACTTCACCTGTTTAAGGATGGGCACAGTGGTGAGCTGGCCTGCATTGTGGTTCATCCAGATTATCGCCGCAGTGACCGGGGCGATGTACTGCTGGAGCAAATTGAGTCCCGAGCCAGGGAGGAAGGAATATCCAGATTGTTTGTACTGACCACCCGAACCTCACACTGGTTTGCTGAGAGGGGCTTTGAGCAGGTTATGGTAACTGATCTGCCGCAAGACCGGCAGAACTCCTATCCGGTTGCCAGAGCATCCAAGGTTTTGATGAAAACTCTGGATGAATGATCTCCTGATTCTCTTTTGCTGAAGAGAAAACACCTGCAGCTTTGACTGTAGGTGTTTTCTTTTTAATAAGGGTTTAAAGCCTTCTGTAATAGGTGGTTCGCCTGTTCCAATCGTATTTTTACCGTCTTTTTTTAAACCGAATCGGGCATTATATTTGGCGGTGTAAAAAATATATCACTCTTCAGAACAGTTACGGCTTACTGCCTTTTGTCGGTCAAAGGAATATTCATGTTCAGCAGGAAAATCTTCAGATCCAACAGCTTGCTTATGCTTTTGCTGTGTTTGCTGATGACCTGCGTGCTGATGTTGCTGCAGATGAATGTTTACTTCGCTTCAGGCTCACTGTCATCCATGTCCTCTGAGCAAAGACTGACTACCATTCCCGGCTTTCACCCCGGTAATTCACAAAACAACCTGATTCTGAGGGCGTCAGTTCCCTGATCCGGGATATGAGTCCCCGAGCAGAATCTTCTGCTGATGTTGTGGCATTGGGGCCACCCATATCGGTTTTTACCCAGCCCGGATCAAGCGCTGCCACGGTAAACTGCTCATCTGCAAGCTCGATGGAGAGCGACTTAACCAAAGAGTTAACCGCAGTCTTTGAGGCACGGTAAACGAGCTGCCCACCGGATGTGTTGGTCGCAATCGAAGCCAAACCACTGCTGAGGTACATCAGCTTTCTATCCTGACCCGCCCGTAAATTATCAAGCAAAGCCTGAGTCAACATAGCTGGCCCGGCAACATTGGTTTGCATCACTCGTTGCCAGTCTGCATATGTCATTTCACTGAGCTCTTGTCCGGGCCCGACAACACCGGCACTGTTGATAACAATATCCAGTGGTGTATTCAGCAGCTGTTTTTGTATGGTTTTCAGATCTGTTTCACTGGTTACATCCAGTTTAAGCAGGGTCAGGTTTTTATCAGCGATGGCACTCAGCTCGGTTGCCTGCTCCGGTGAGCGGCAACAGGCAAAAACCTGATCTCCAGCCTTCAGAAATTGACGGGTTAACTCCAGACCAATACCGCGGTTAGCACCTGTAATCAGCACGCTGGACATTTTTGCCTGCCTGAATTGAGAGGAGATGCTCTGATATTAGCAAGGGGGAGTAACAGCAGGGTGTATCAGGTAAGAAAAGCAGCCGCCTGAAACAGCGGCTGCTTCAAGCGGAAGATTAAACTTCAAACTCAGGAAGTTTTTTCTCGGCGTAAACGCGATTCAGGCGGGCAAAGTGTGGCATGCCATTGGCGTCGTATGGCGGATAGTCTTCACCACGAATCAGTGGCTCCAGGTATTTACGGCACTTGTCTGTAATCCAGAAACCATCTTCGGAAATGAAGTCGTCCGGCATCATTTTTTCGACGTTGGCGACATCTGACAATGGTGCTTCACCGATGCTCCAGCTGTATTCCGGGCCATCGTTGCGGACGATAGTGGTCATCACGGCATTCTTGCCAGCCATCGCATACTCAACAGCAGCTTTGCCCACAGCGTAGGCTTGCTCAACGTCAGTTGCAGAAGCTATATGGCGGGCAGAACGCTGCAGGTAATCTGCTACAGCCCAGTGATATTTATGGCCCAGGGCTTCCTTGATCATGCGGGCCAGGGTCGGCGCAACACCTCCCAGCTGAACATGGCCGAAGGCGTCGGTGGTGCGAGATGCGGACAGGAATGTACCGTCACCGTAATGTACACCTTCCGAAACCACGATGACGCAGTAGCCTTCGGATTTAACGGTTTCATCAACCTTGTTCAGGAAAGCGTCGCGGGTAAAGCCACGTTCCGGGAACAGAATCATATGAGGCGGATCACCGGCTTTTTGGGAAGCCAGTGCACCGGCCGCTGCGATCCAGCCGGCATTACGGCCCATCACTTCCATGATGAAGACCTTGGTGGAGGTATCGCACATGGACTGGATATCCAGTGCGGCTTCCTGCGCAGAAATAGCAACATATTTGGCAACCGAGCCAAAGCCCGGGCTGCAGTCAGTCAGAGGAAGGTCATTATCTACAGTTTTGGGAATACCAATGCAGGTCAGTGGGTAATCCATCTGCTTACTGAGCTGGGCAACCTTGTTGGCTGTATCCTGAGAGTCACCACCACCGTTATAAAAGAAGTAACCGATGTCGTGAGCTTTGAACACTTCAATCAGTCGCTCGTACTGGGCACGGTGAGTATCAACACAGGGCAGTTTATAGCGACAGGAGCCAAATGCACCTCCTGGCGTAAAGCGCAGGGCGGCAATGGTCTCATCCGTTTCTTTACTGGTATCAATCAGCTCTTCACGTAACGCACCGAGAATACCGTTGTGGCCAGCATAGACAGTTCCAATCTTGTCAGAATACTGTCGTGCGGTCTCGATTACGCCACAGGCACTGGCATTAATTACTGCCGTTACCCCCCCGGACTGGGCGTAAAATGCGTTTCTTTTTGTCATAGACTTCAATGTTCCCGTAAGGAAGCTGGTGCGGTTTGGTTGTTATCAATTCGCTGGCGGTATCATACTGGACTGGCGTCGGTTTTGCATTCATCCAGAGCCGGCTTTACTCTGGTGCGAATACGATTCAGTCTGGCAATTATCTTGAGCTTGAAAAACTCGGCTATGCATATTCATATTCTTGGTATTTGTGGCACATTTATGGGCAGTCTCGCGCTGCTGGCGCGGGAAATGGGGTTCGAAGTCAGTGGTTCTGACCAGGGTGTCTATCCGCCTATGAGTACCCAGCTGGAACAGCAGGGCATCAAACTAATGGAGGGCTATAAGGCAGAACATCTGAAGCCTGCTCCGGATCTTGTGGTCATCGGAAATGCACTGTCCCGAGGCAATCCGGCCGTAGAATATGTGCTGAATGAAGGGCTGCCATATACCTCGGGGCCACACTTCTTTGCAGACAAGATTTTACCCGGGCGCTGGGTACTGGCCGCGGCCGGTACACATGGTAAAACGACAACAGCAAGCATGTTGGCGTGGGTGCTGGAATATGCGGGTATGAAGCCCGGCTTTCTGATTGGTGGCGTTCCCCTGGATTTCGGACTTTCAGCAAGATTGGGTGAAACACCGTTTTTTGTGGTGGAAGCTGATGAATATGACAGTGCTTTTTTCGACAAACGTTCGAAATTTGTCCATTACCGCCCGCGCACTGCCATTCTGAATAACCTCGAATATGACCACGCTGATATTTTCCCTAATATTGAAGCGATTCAAACCCAGTTCCATCATCTGGTTCGAACCATTCCGGGTAATGGTCTGGTGATCATGCCGGAGTACGACGAGTACCTGAAAGAGGTGTTAGCTAAAGGGTGCTGGAGTGAGGTGCAGACACTGGATGTTGAGAACCGATCAGCACAGTGGCAAGTACAGCCCAAAAAGGATGACAGCAGTCATTTTGATATTTTGCAAAATGGCAAAGTCGTCGGGCAGGTTAATTGGGAACATACCGGTAAACATAATATGGCCAATGCTCTGGCGACGATAATGGCAGCACGTCATGTTGGGGTGATGCCAGAACATGCCTGTGAAGCTCTGAGTCGGTTTCAGGGGGTAAAGCGGCGAATGGAAGTTTTTGGTGAAGCCAATGGCATCACTATTTATGATGACTTTGCCCATCATCCGACTGCAATTGCCACTACCCTTGAAGGTTTGAGAGCCCGTTTGGGGGATGCCAGCCGTATTCTCGCAGTCATTGAGCCACGTTCGAACACGATGAAAATGGGATGTCATCAAGGCAAGCTGGGACAATCTGCAGCGGCAGCAACTGAAGTTGTCTGGTATCAGCCAGAAACCATTGCGTGGTCACTGGAAGAGGAAGTACTGAGCTCTGGCACCACCAGTACGGTGCTAACTGATACCCAGAAAATTATTGAATACATTACTAGGCAGAGCCAACCCGGAGATCATGTGGTTGTTATGAGTAATGGTGGATTTGAAGGCCTTCACGGGCGATTGCTGAAGGTATTGCAGGAACAGGAGCTGGCATGAGTAGTAACTTGAGTAGTAACTACCGGGAAATCATCACTGTCGCCATGACCGGCGCTTCCGGAGCCCAATATGGACTGAGATTACTGGAGTGTCTTGTCAGGGCAAATTGCCAGATTTACCTGATGATCTCCAGTGCTGCCAGAGTTGTACTTGAAACAGAGACGGATGAAATGCTGCCAGAGGATGCTGACCAGACATCAGCTTACCTGGAGCAACGTTTTGAAGCAGCAGAAGGGCAGATTCGGGTTTTCCATAAAGAAGAGTGGATGGCTCCGGTTGCATCC
The DNA here is from genome assembly GCA_947387575.1 of Spongorhabdus nitratireducens. Classification (GTDB taxonomy): domain Bacteria; phylum Pseudomonadota; class Gammaproteobacteria; order Pseudomonadales; family Endozoicomonadaceae; genus CANDOC01. The sequence continues at coordinate 378,381 of CANDOC010000002.1, read as the reverse complement.
GGCAGCGGTGCTCCCAGCAAGATGGTAGTGTGTCCCTGCAGTACTGGTTCCCTTTCCAGCATTGCTACAGGCGCAAGCAATAATCTGATTGAAAGGGCGGCTGATGTAGCGCTTAAAGAACGACGTCAGTTGATCCTGGTGGTACGGGAAACACCTCTGTCCGAGATCCATCTGGAAAATATGTTAAAGCTGACCCGAATGGGAGCTGTAATCCTGCCGGCCAGTCCAGGCTTCTATAATCGCCCTGAGACTGTTGAGGATATGGTGGATTTTGTGGTTGCCAGAGTTCTGTCACAGTTGGGAATCGAGCAAGCGTTACAGCCTCGATGGGGAGGTTGAGGTTATTTTTCCTCTTCGATGGGGTAACACTTCTGTAACCAGAGTGCGAGCGCATCAAGGTATTCTGCCAGAGTGGTCTCAGCACTGGCAGCGGAAGCTGTGACTTCAAGCTTGAATTCCTTAGGAATGTATTCTCTCAGGGCGGCGAATTGATAAGCGGCGTGGGGCTGATCGGAAAAAGCCAGCACGCTGCCCGGCTCTGGTCTGGTTTGTAACCATTGATAAGCAGTCAGGGCTGTATAGGGTCTTTCCCAGTGGCCGTTTTTCAAAAATCTCGGGGTGTCGATATAGGTGACGGCAACCTGACGCATTTCAGTGGGTAGCTTGGTTGTATGAAATAACAGTTTTGCTGCCTCGGTTTCGTTCTGTGGAATCAGGTCTTCATAATGAGTGCCAGCCGGAGCCTGTTTAAATCCGTCTGAAGTCAATTCTTCAATTTTGTCGATTTCCGGTATCAACGGGCGCTGACCGGTGAGAAATACTATTTCATCGGTACGAAGGCCTTGTTGCCAAAGGTTTATAAAATGTCCCAAACGCCTTTTCATGCGGGGGACTGCCCCGCCAAGAATGATGGCGTAACGGTAATGGCTTTGAGTTGGAGCCAGGTCTTCCCTGATACCTAAAGCATCAAAATCTTTAAGAAGCTTTTTGCGTTCATCTGGAGTAACACGGGGCTCAGATAGCTCCCAGCGCTCCATGCCAGGTTTTCGGCCCCAGTGTTCGTTGGCTGCTTTAACAATACCCGCGGTGTTGTTTTCATAGTCCACATGCAGGTAGCGCAGCAATTCTCTTGCAAGTTCCAGGTCAGGTTCCGGGGTCGCAGCAAAGGCATTCAGCGTCATAAACAGTCCGATCAGGAAAAAGATACTGCGTTTCATGTTTTTATTGAGTGTTTTCAGGTAAGTGAATTGCTAACCAAACGGTATCCCTGTCCGGTACTGTCCATGCGACCCGGTGCTTTAAATGAGCTGGTAGAAAAATATAGTCGCCTGGATCAAGGGAGAAAAGGGAAGGATGGCCCTCTATTTCAAGCTTGGCTGCACCGGAGAGTAATACAACCCATTCATCGTTATTCTGGTCATACCATTGACTGGGCGGTGTTGAATGACCGTGAGAAACAATTCGCTCTATTCTTACAGGACCTGAATGTAATAATGGCTCGAAAAATTCCTGATCTGGCAGAAAGTTAACTGCGGTAAATAAATGACCTGAACGAAATGCGGGCGTCGAGCCACTGACCATACAATACTCCGTCAGTCGTAAAGCATGTAGCCTCTTCCCGATAAACAATATGAAAAGAGGCGGTAATTCTTACTGCTGGATACCAAATGAGGTAGAAGACTGCACCTGGTTGGCATTCTTGGTGAAACTGGGGTCAAGCTCCGGCATATCCCAATTCTGGGGATAGTTCTTGGAAAGCGACTCCATCAGCATCGCATAATCCTGAGCCGGCTTGTTCAGCAGATAGGTCAGGAAAGTGTAAAGCTTGTTGGTCATCTGGCGATTAAAAACATTCGCATCTTCCTGACTCAATTTTCCCTGATTGATGTATTCCTCAATCATGGATTCATGAACACAGTTGGCAGCGATAGTTAACGCGAGTTTTTTAACAGTGTTTTCGTTCATGTCTGACTTCCATTGCGACAGCGCCCCGGACGAGGCTTCCCTTATCGAAAACCGGTTAAAAAACGGCTTCCTTATTAATTAAAGGTAGTTGCCGGATGGCTTATGACAAGCTAGAGCGATTGATTTACCTTAATTTTCGGGAGATCCAACATGATTACAGAGGCTTGTCTATACTCTTATGAAATAAGGACTATAGATGCCTCATTTAAATTAATAGCTTTAGTTTAAATCAGAGACTGGCAAGTCAGCATAAATGACCACTCAGGGAGATCGTGGTAATGGGAAAAGGAGGAGGCGTTGGGGGAATCAGCCCGGGTCACGTGGGCTATAGCTACCAACCTGATCAGGTTACAGCCCGCAAGAATGTTGAGCATGCCAAGCAGAATGGGCATATTGTAACAGTCGTTAATAATCCGAATTCCCAACTTCCTTCCGGTCCTCGGTTGGAAGGAAAAGCTCCTTTAAAGACCTCTTATGATATCCAGGCTACCAAGCATTATGACAATGAGCTTAAAGCCTGGGAAAAGATAGCTTTATGTATTGAGCTGGAGCCTCATGAACTCGAGGCTTTTCAGAAAATGCAACCTGATCAAAGACAGGAATTACTGGGAGCCTTCAGAAGCAGTTTATCCAGAGATGACTGGCAATGCCTTATGCATACCAAGAATCCGGAAGAAGTACAGCAGGTTCTGGGTTCAGATATGGTTGATACAGACCTCTCCGGTCCGCAGGCAGGCTTTCAGGTTTCAACTGGAGCGATTGGCGAGGGGGCGGGCAGCGGTCTGAATTATGAAAATATCTTTAATAAGCTGGCCAGAGGTGAGTCTCTTACTCCTGAAGAGCGGGCAGCGTTCCAAAATATGGACCCCAAGACCAAGGCTGCTTGGAAAGCCCAGTTGCAAGATGACTTCAAGCAAAATGGCATCAATGTAAAATCTGGTGATCTTGATAATCTTTTCAATGGCGGTTCCGCCCGCCTTGCACTGCCTTCATTTAGTGGTTCTGTACCGGGCGTCAGTGGTTCTCTGCCCAGTGTGAACGGGTCTCTTCCAAGTGTAAATGGCTCACTTCCCAATGTGAGTGGATCTCTGCCGAATGTAAGCGGCTCTCTACCCGGTGGTAATTTTTCTACCCCTGATTTTGGTCTGTCAGGTGACTCGGGCAAATACAAAGCACTCAAAAATAAAGATAAGACCTGGGAAAAAGTTCGGTCAGGTAAGCAACTTAATTTCCTGGAACGCAGAAGGCTTAGAAAACTGCCAAATGAACATCAACTAGGGCTCCAGAAAGAATGGAATATTTCAAACGACCAGTGGCGTGGGCTGGTTAGAAATGGAAAGCTGGATGGTGCTCCGGCCGGTAATCAAGTGGGCTTTGGCGGAGGAGGCTTTGGAACAAACCTGAGTACTCCCGATCTTCGTGGCGGCGTTGGTGGCGGAGATCTGGATGGAGGCTTTGGGGGACAATCAGGCAATTTTGGTATTTCTACAGGTCAGGGGCAGATTCCTGGTGGTCAGGCTGGAATTGGTGGTGGCGAATTTGGAGGCAGGGTTAATCCACCCAACTTTAATGGCGGATTAGGCGGCTTTGAACTGGATAGTGATTCTGATAGCTCTGGTTTAGGTGCCGGTATTAATACACCAAATGTTGGTGGCAGTGTGGGAGGCCCGGGCTTTAAAGCAGGTGTTACACCTCCTTCTGTTGGTCTTGATGCTAATGCAGGTCAAGTTAAAAAAGCGGGGCGTATGCGTCGCTTCGGAAGAAAGCTGTATAATTTCTTTATCGGTAAACCGATTACCAAGTTTGTGAAGTGGGGCTCCAAGTTTGGTATCAAACATATGTCCCGCTGGGATGACAAAAACAAAGATAATTTATATCAGGCATCTGCACATCTATCCGGACTTCCACCCAGAGGGCAGGAAGGTAATGCTGTCATTAGTCATGATCAGATGGCTAATACTATGATGTGTATGAATCAACCAGGCTCTGTAATTGCTGATATGTCGATGTACCATCCAGAGGCGAGAAAGCAATTCAGCCCTGAAGTGTTGGATCAATTGGGTACTAGCCGGCTTTATCAAGAAAAAGTACAGGCTCATAATGGTAATGTAAGCATTGGGACTGGACAGTCAACAGATCAGGGGCAGCGCAGCGGCAGTTTGGGTTATGAATTGCCAAATGTAAAATTCTCCGGTCAGACAGGTGCCCCTGATGGTGCTGGTATCAATTCCAAAACCGGTGATGTTTTTGACCAGGTAGGCATGGGTCAAGGTAATACTACTTCAGCACCTAATCAGTCTGGTGTCAGTGTTAATGCAGGCCTGGATACCCCGGATGTTTCTGGAGAGGTCACTCCCCGACTGGGCATCATAGAAAGAACCAAGCAGACTCTCTCGAATGGTGCATCTACTATCAAGGGTGCTTTTTCCAGAAAAGGTAAAACAGACACTAATGGTGCCGGGGTTTCTGGCGGTATAGGTGTTAATGGTCAACCCCCTTCAGGAACTACCACGTCTTCTATTGGCGTTCAGACTATACAAAACCCTCCAGTCACAAATACTCAATTCACACCATTACATCCTACAAAAACCTTTGCTGCTGCAGGTATTGTACTGGATGGAAGTAATGTGCGAGGTAGTAAGGATACTATGAATCTGTATCGCTATCTTGCAGGGCTCGAGCGCCCTGAAGGAACGAGTCAAGAAGATCTGGAAAGTAATATTCAGGAATCAATGATGTTTTGCGGGCTTGCGAGGCAGGAAGGTAATGAGTTGGTGTTATTACCTCACACCTTGCATCAGGCTTCCATGGCATGTGGCTGGGTTAACTTCGGTATAGAAGATCGAGAAAACCAAGCTCATATGATGCAAAAGGCTATGCAGAGCCGTCAGCAGCTGCCTCCATCTCCTCCACCCTACAGAAACCCTCCTACTTATGGACGGAAGAATGATACTGCAGTCTAGGTGATTTATAAAAAACGGAGCTTTAAATAAGCTCCGTTTTTTATTCTTTGGAGCCAGGGGTCTTAATATGTCCCATCGCAAGGCAATATCGAATACCAACTCGCCAGATTATCGATATCATCCTCACTCAGCATTTTTGCAAGATTCACCATCGGTTTATGGTTGTTTCGGTGTTCTGACTTGTAGTCTCTTAATTGCTTGGCCAGATAACTCTCTTTCTGGCATGCCAGATTCGGATTAACCGCCAGAGTCCCGATACCTCGGGTTCCATGACACCCGGCACAAAGCTGGGCAGCCTTTTGTTGTCCGGCCTGTTGTTGCTCTGTCAGTTTCAGCTCCTGATTACATCCTGAAAGAGCGGTAATAAATAAAATAAGTGCACTGATTCTGCTTTTGTTGTTAATCAATTGCAGTTCCGTCTTGTTTTAGCCTGAGCCAGGCATGGGAATACCAGTGAAAACGCCCCGTAGTCCAGGACGGCATGGTGCAATTATAGCGGGATCGACCGACAGGCAAGGTTTCTGGGGCTGTTGTTGAAAAAGATGTTCTGGTTTCGTTTAGCCATAAAACAGGAATGACCCCGTGTCCTGAAGCAAAACATTGCAGCTCTTTAAGGCGAAACTTGCCTGGCATAAGCTCTACTTTAAGCACCGGCGGGTTGTTGTCCGTAATCAGTGGCGAGTCGGGCATCTCGGAAACCAAAGGCAGAGGTAGGCTGTAGATGCGGCTGCGTAGTGAGTTGATGGATGTGTAATTACCTGAAATCGCAAATCGTGGCAGGTTAGTCATATCACTGGCCAGGCTGGCTGGGCCGGATTGTTGTCCGAAGCCGATATACCCCATCTCTTTCAACATCTGCCTCAGCTCCGGGACAGATTCACCGTATGGCCAGGCAAAGTAGCGAATATCCTGACCTGTTTCTTCTTTCAGCCGTTTCTGAGTGTATTCAATATCAGCTTTGACACGGCTCAGCCATGCTGCTTCAGTCTCTTCTTTACCGCGCTCGACAACATGGGAATGGGTGCGAGTGTGGTTTGCCAGTGTTGCACCTGATTCTGCCATTTCCCTCAGCTGTTTCCAGCTCATGATTTTACCGAACTTGCGATCGACAGGGTCGGTAGCAACAAACACAGTGAATGGCATGTTGTACTTTTTTAGTGCAGGAAAGGCGTTGTCGTAAATAGAGGTAAAGGCATCATCGAAGGTAATGACTACAGTTTTATCCGGTATCTGCTGACCTGTTTGGAGATATTCAATAATTTTTGGCAGTGGCCAAACGGAGAAACCTTCCTTGTTAAGGTATTCAAGATGCTCGGCAAATCGTTCCGGGCTGATGCTGGTCACTGCTGGTGTAGTGGTGCTGACATGATGGTATTGCAGAATGACTGCATGGCTGGAACCAGTTGTTTCGGCCAGTGTCGGCCCCAGAGGTGCAAGACAGATCAAGAGTAACAGGATTCGATGGAGCAGGTTCATAAGCTTCGTTATATCAGGGGAAAAATAGTCTGAGGATAAAGGTAAGGGTAAACCTGTCGTGAACTGCGCGCGACAGGTTTTTGTGGAATAGAACGGTGAACCGGTGTCAGCTATGGTCTCTGATCAGACCTTCCTGAATGGTTGAAGCGACCAGACGTCCCTGGCGATCAAACACCTGCCCTCGTACTAATCCCCTGGCTCCGGAAGCTGAAGGGCTATCCATGCTGTACAGCAACCAGTCATCCATTTTAAAACTGCGATGGAACCACATAGCGTGATCCAGACTGGCAATTTGTAGCTTGGGATCCCAGAATGACTTGCCATGAGGGCGAAGAGACGTCGTAATAAATTTGAAGTCAGATGCGTAAGCCAGCAGGTAGTTATGAATACGCGGATCATCCGGCATTTCACCATCAGCCTTCAGCCAGACCTGCTTGGTATTGCCTGCAAATTTTGGATTTCTCAGATCCACAGGGTCAACAACCCGCATTTCAATTGGCCGGTCACAAAGTAACTTGTCATGGGCTTCAACCGGGATGTGTGCCTTGAATCGCTGGGCTCGCTCAAGATCAGATTCCAGTCCTTCTGGTCCGGGAACATCGGGCATCTTGTCCTGATGGTCGAGTCCTGGCTCTTGAACTTGAAAGGATGCGGACATATTAAAAATCGCACGGCCCTTTTGAATAGCGACAACCCGGCGAGTATTAAAGCTGCGTCCATCACGGATACAGTCGACTTCGTAGATAATGGGCAGATTACAGTCACCTTCTCTCAGGAAGTAACTGTGAAAGGAGTGAACATGCCGACCCTGCTCAACGGTTTGTTTGGCTGCCGATAGTGCCTGTCCTATGACTTGTCCGCCATACACGCGTCCAAATCCAAGGTCCTGGCTCTGACCCCGGAACAGGTTGACCTCAATCTGTTCCAGCTTCAGTACGTGCAACAGGTTACGTAATACATCGCTCATATCTGTTCCCCCGATATTGTTATTTGATGATCTGGACAACATGAATCGTCGCTCTGGGAACGATGGTATCATCTTGCTGCAGTATTGCTTTACTTTCTTTGTTTGCCTGACTTAGTGCAGAAATGACTGTAAATCAGGCATGGAACAGATAAAACAATATCCGGTCAGATTATCTTTGAGAGGCAAATCCAGTTAATCAGATATTCGGGAGTTTTATTATCTGATGGAACACAGTCTAAGCGAGCTGATGGCATGGCTGCATGCCAATAGCCAATGGCTATCACTAGCCATATTCCTTACAGCGTTTCTGGAAACCCTGGTAATGGTCGGCTTGATACTGCCGGGTGTTGTAATGCTATTTGCATTGGCCAGCCTTGCTGGAAGTGGTGCGTTAGATATCTGGACAGCAATGATCTGGGCATTTGCCGGAGCCGTATTGGGCGATACCATCAGTTATTCTCTGGGCTATCGGTTCCATGACCGGATTAAAAGCTGGTGGCTTTTTCGGCAACACCCCGAGTGGATAAACAGTGGTGAACGTTTCTTTCTGAAGTATGGCGGGCTAAGTGTTGCGATTGGTCGGTTCGTCGGGCCTATTCGTCCGATCATTCCGTTGGTTGCCGGTATGATGGATATGCCACTTCGCCGGTTCTGGTTTGCGAATATTATTTCGGCTGTTTTCTGGGCCCCGGCTTACCTGCTTCCAGGATATGTTGTAGGAGCTGCTTTTACCCGGGCAGACACGCTGGATAAGCTGTCAGAAATTCTGATGGTTTTTGTAGTGACTGCCGGAGTTCTGGGTTTCTGTATTGCATTTGCAGGTGAGCTACTTCGCAAAAAATATAAATCAGGTATGACGCTTTTTCTGGTGGCATCCGGGCTCAGTCTGGTTCTGACAGTTGTGTTCAGATTATGGGCTGCTGGAGGGTTGGATGAACTGCAGAGGGAGTTAGTAACGAATCTGAGTCTGATACAACAATCTGATCTGGTTGCCATTCTCCATAGCCTTGGTCAGCTTACAGACCTAAAACTTACAGTGGCTGTTGCACTGTTTCTTTTAGGCGGATCTGTCTGGCGGTATGGATTGCATTCTATAGCACTGCTGCTTCCAGTACTCATGGTGGCTTGCGGACTAACCTTCTGGTTCTACGGGGATGATCTGGCTGGTATTCAGCTGGCTGCTCTGTCAGGAGCCAGCTTCTGGTTGTTGGCTTTAATTGTTCAGCAAATGCCCTGGATTCTCAGAGGGCTGGGGTATGCCGGGTTACTTTGTATCTGGAGCTTGATCGCTTTGGCCTGGATTCGGGAGCAACAGCTGGTGTTGGATACAATGATAATCAGTCTGGCAATGGGTTGGTTTATTGCGGCAACACAACCATTACTTGTGGATAAGTTTATTCAGGATCAAGGTGAACCCCGCTGAGGTGTCCAGCCACATAGTGCCCGAAAAAGCGTGGAAAAAAACGAGCCAGAATACGGGCACGCCAGTTTACATTTGAGACTAGTAATAGATGTCTGCGTTTCAGGGACGCTTTGAAAATTTCCTCTGCAACCTGAGATGCCGGCGTAGCTGACCCAACCAGCCTCAGGGGTTCATTGACAATAGAGCCGTCACCTTCCAGAGCATTTCGGCGAATATCCGTAGCCGTAAAACCTGGGCAGACCAGCATAACATTGACGTCTCTTGGCTCCAGCTCCAGCCGCAGATCATCAAACAGACCATGCAGGGCATGCTTGCTGGCACTGTAGGCACTGCGATGATAAAGCGGAGTGAACCCGGACATACTGCTCATGGTAATCACCTGGCCTTTGGACTGACACAGCGCCGGCATAGCCGCTTTGGTGCAGTGAACAGCGCCAAAATAGTTAACCTGCATAACCCGGTGAAAAACCTGAATATCAGTCTCTGAAAAAGCGCTGCGATGGGTGATTCCGGCGTTGTTGACTAGCAAATCTACCGAGGTAAAGTCCGCGAGTATTTTGCTAAAAGTGTCATGAACTTGGGCGTTTTTTGTAATATCACAGACATAGCCTTTTGCCTGAATATTTTTCTGCTCCAGGTGTGCCTTGAAGGTATCGAGTTGCTCCGAGTTCAGATCAATCATGGCGATACGGGCGCCTGCTTGTCCAAAGCGCAAGGACAGTGCCCGTCCCATTCCTCCACAGGCACCGGTAATCACCACTGTTTTGTTACGATAGGTTGATACCATCAGGCCTCTCCTTCGCATCTCCAATGACGTATGCTACGCCCTGAACGACATCCAACGTCTGTTCTTCATCTTGGCATAATGGTGGAGTGAATCAAAATTTTAGACAATTCATTTCATATGGCTGTGGTTACTGGTGATGGACAGGGTACAAGTGTCTGGCTTTTACGCCGAAAGTAGATAAAGGCCATCATCCCCAGAACGCAGGCTACACAACTGGTGTAGAGCGAGAGATCCAGATAAAAGCTCAGTAATCCTTCCTTGTCCTTAAACAGGGGTCTGAGTAATAAAATGATAACACTGGCCATGTATCCCAACGACTCGGACAGATACACCATATAGCCGATATTTCCTTTAATTCTGAAAGTTGCAATCACACGTTCATAGAGCGCCATCTGATAACTCATATAAATCATGTTGACGCCAATACCGGTCATGATCATCCACTGAAAGGGACCGATACTATAATTGTTGAAAAGTAATGCACTGCCACCAGTAAATATAAAACCGACAATTACCAGCAGATGAGACATCCACAGTGCATTACGATTACTTTGAATCAGCGCTAATGGTACAACCATTAACAGTACGAACAGGGTAATAATTCCCTCGCTTTCGGTATAAATCATAGGATTATTGAAAAAACCCATTTCGCGCCATATTTCAACCGCAAAGTTATCTCTGAAATCTCTGCAAACTGCCATCGCAATATATGCCAACAGAAGGCATACCAGCCCACCACAATAACTGGCAAAAATACGGCGTCGAGCTTTTTGATCCATCACCTCCCGCTTTACCTTCAAACGATGGTCGTCGACTGTTGGTGGTGGAATCTGGCATAGCATCCAGACGCTGAGCAGTAATAGCGGTGTAAACATCAGCCCGGTAACAAAAGGCATCCAGAACTCATTGAATGCGCCCTGTTCAATCAGGACGCGGCCGGTCGTTTTCAAAAAGCCGGAAGAGATAATAGTACTTGCTAGCAGGCCGGCACCAAGGAGCTCGGTAAAACGCCTTCCTTCCAGATAGGAGAATATCGCGCCCCACACCATTCCCAGCGGTAAACCGTTGAGAAACAGGCACAAAAAGTTGTAGGGAGGTGGTACCAGGGCAAACAGCAGCAGTGCCAGTTCGGCAATGGCAATTAACCCGAGAATAAGTGCTGCACGATGTTTTTCGTGCAATTCAGAGATGATACGGATCCCACAAAATTTCGACAGGGTATAACCCAATACCTGAGCAATCAGCAGAACACTTTTGTAGTCCAGCCCAAACAATGTCCATGCTTCATAGCATGCTGCATTAAAAGGTTTTCGAAATGCATACATACTGAAATAGGCAATGAAAGACGCAACAATGCACCACGCAATAAACATCAGTTTATTGCGTTGTAAAATATTCTGAATCCTGTTCATGGAATTCGTCTGCACATTTAAAATTGCTGATTCAGTGCAGGCAGGGATATTTTGCTCGTATGCGAGAGAAATAGTATGAATAAATAAGTTTTAGAAGTACTCAGTGTCCTGAAAAAACATACTTCTCACGCTTTACCTGCCTTGCGCCAAAGCCTGCCTCTTGCAGTAGATTGACAGCATCGTCAATCATGCCGGGCGTTCCGCAAAGATAAATCAGGTCCCTGGTTGGATTGAGCCCAAGTTGCTCAAAGTAACTCTGAACATAGCCATGATGTTCACCGGCAGAGATATTGCTCTCACGACTGAGGCAACGTATAAAGCTGGCGTGTTCATAGGAATCCGCAACATGCTGAAAGTCTTCCTCATAGAACAGATCCCGACGATGTCGGGCTCCCATCAGGATAGACAGATGTATGCCATCATCCAGTTTCTTTTGTAATGAAGGCAACATGGCGCGATAAGGAGCCACGCCTGTACCTGTACCGGCCAGAATAATGCGCCTTGGGAAGTCTTCAGGAAGCACCAACATGCCAAAGGGACCCGAAAGATTGAAAGTATCTCCGGGAGAAGCTGCCGCAAAGCATTGGGAAGCCTTGCCATCTTCAACACAGGCTAGTGCAATCTGAAGCTGACCTGTTTGGCGGAAGTTTTCAGGTGAGTTGGCAACACTGTAACTGCGCTTGCACTGCTCACCTTCAAACTCGAACAGCAACTGAATGAACTGACCAGGCACAAAATCCAGCAGATCAGGATCTAGCTCAAAATTGAGCTGGAATGTTGATTTGGTTAACTGCTGTCTGGAAACAAGCGTAACAGGGTATTGTGCTCTTGGTGCCATCAGCTGTCTTTCCTGTCATAAAAGGTGTCTCACTGACGAGGCCTGACATGACGGGTAGCCTGAGCAGTGAACGGATCTTCCGGCCAATAATGCTTCGGGTAACGACCTTTTAACTCTTTTTTAACATCCTGATAGGTTGAGCGCCAGAAACTGGCAAGATCGCGGGTTTTCTGAACCGGACGCCGTGCAGGAGAGAGTAGCTCAAATGTCAGGGGCAGTCGTCCGCCACACAGCATGGGCGTTTCAAGCAGGCCAAAAACTTCCTGCAGCCTTACCTGTAGTACCGGTACATCGGGTGTGCTGTAGTCAACAGTATGACGTGAGCCACTGGGAACACTGAATCGTTCAGGCACTTCGCGGTCAAGCAATTGTTGTTGCTCCCAGCTCAACAGAGAACGCAGGCAATCAGCCAGATTGACTGACTGCAATTGATCCAGTCGGGACAGGCCTTGTAGCCAGGGAGCAAGCCAGCTTTCCAGATTTTCCAGTAGGGTTGGGTCATCTGCTGCTGGCAGACTCTTGTCAAAAGCATGCAGACAAGCAATACGCTGCTGCAGCAGGCGAAAGCTTTTTTGCTGGGGCAGAGCCTGAATGCCATTTTGACGTATACCCTGAATCAGGGCTTCACAAACCTTTTCTGCATCAGGTTTTGGTAAGGGTTGGGATGAAAGCTCCAGAGAACCAAAGCGACTGACATCCCGGGCCTGTACAGCCTTGCGTCGGTTATCCCAGCTGATTTGCTGCTGGTGAGTGATCAGTTCGGGCATTAATTCTTCCAGCAGTTCTGCTGTTATCTCACAAGCCATGAAAACTCTGGCGTTGCGCTGTCCCGCATTCCCTCCCAATACCGGTGCTACCAGAAACTCCGCTGCAGACAAGGGGTCATCATTTGGCAAAGCGGCTCCTTGTCCTGAGTTCAGAATATAACTCTCCGGACTCCGCCTTTTGGCGACCCGGTCAGGCCATCCAAGAGCCAGCAGGCAAGCTACGTGATCATTGTTATAAGCACTCTTTTCGGGGTTGCCTGCTATCTGCAGCCACTTTTTTGCGACTTGCCGGATCCGTTTTATGCCGTTGCTGTCTGCTGTCAGTCCGGGTATCCGCTCTCCTTCGAGTAGACCCAGTCTTAGCAGGATATCTACAGGAGATGCTTGTGCTGAGCGGCGAACAATATCCCGCTCAGCCAGCAGTGCTGCCAGTTGGCAGGCGAGCCACTGCTGGTTCTTCAGGATTGAGGATTGTTTTGCAGCAAGTAGCATATGAGCCATGCGGGGGTGCATGGGGAGCTGACTCATTGCACTGCCATGAGAAGTCAGCTGCCAGCGTTCGGATGATAAACTTTTAATGGCGCCAAGCTGGGAAAGTAGTTGCAAGGCTTGTTGGCAGCCTGCCTGTGCTGGTGGTGTCAGCCAGTCAGCATCGTTTGTCGCACTGTATCCCCAAGACAAGAGTTCCAGCATGATAGGTGCAAGATCCACTTCGAGAATTTCCGGCCTGCGCTGCTTGACCAACTGCTGCTGCTCGGCCTCTGTCCACAGTCGATAACAGCTGCCAGCTGCTTGTCGGCCTGCACGTCCGCGTCGCTGTTCTGCAGCATCAGCAGTAATTCGAATGGTTTCCAGTCGAGACATGCCTTTTGCCGGGTCAAAGCGTGGTACCCGCATCAAACCGGCATCGATAACAATCCGGATACCATCAATCGTCAAACTGCTTTCAGCGATAGCCGTCGCCAGTACAATTTTGCGATGGCCCTCAGGTGCAGGCTGGATAGCCTTGTCCTGATCATTTTGGCTTAACTCACCATATAAAGGTGTAATCTCGGTATTTGCTGGGAGTCTGCCAGTCAGTAAATCTGCAACCTGCCTGATTTCAGCTACACCAGGCAGAAATACCAGTAAGCTACCGGATTCGGAACGCAAGCAGTCAATAACTTGTTGAACCAGTACCTGAAACAATGCCTGTCTGTCACCGAATGGAAAGCTACGTTCAAGGTAACGGGTTGTGACCGGATAGGTCCGCCCGGGACAACTGATAACAGGCGCATCCAGATATTGCTGAAGTGAGCCCGTATCAAGGGTTGCTGACATGACCAGCAGTCTTAAAGGGTTTGTTTCATCCCGGTATCCATCCCGGCACTCACGGCATAGCATTAATCCCAAATCTGCGGGCAGGGAGCGTTCATGAAACTCGTCAAAAATCACCAAACCAATACCGGTTAATTCGGGATCATTTTGTAGCAAGCGGGTCAGTACGCCTTCAGTTACGACTTCTATACGAGTTTTGCTACTGACCCGGGTATCCAGTTGCATACGGTACCCGACGGTTTCACCCACTTTTTCTCCCAGTTGAGAGGCCATACGGCGGGCTGCAGTGCGTGCGGCAAGACGACGGGGCTCGAGCATCAGGATGCGTTGATTATGCAACCATTTACTTTGCAGCAGGTGTAATGGAACTTGAGTAGTTTTACCTGCACCGGGTTCAGCCTGAAGCAGGGCAACCTGCTTTTCCTCAAGTGTGGTGGCAAGGGAGTCAAGTACAGCATTAATTGGAAGGTCGGGTTTGGTATACGTCATATGAAGTACAGCTGCCGATAGACAATAAAAAATAACATTAATCGTTTAAAGATCCGGATTTTGTCTAGACTGACTGCGTGCGCAGCAAATGCCGCCGCACAGCACACGCAGGTGTTCAGTCACTCATGATAATTCGGTGAAAGTAATGAAGAGATTTTCCTCTGCTGCCATATTGTCTATTGTTGTTGCGCTGGGTATTGCCGGGCCGGCTGCTGCCTATAAGGGAGGTGACAGCATCATTCGTTTCGGTGCATCTTATATGTCGCCAACAGATGATACTTATACTCTGAAGACCTCGCCTGAAATCAAGGTAAAGTACAAGCAAAAAGAAAATACCCAGTTTGGCTTTGATTTTACTCATATGCTGAATGACAACTTTGGTCTGGAAATCGCACTTAATACTCAGTTCAAGCATACGGTAAAAGACAAAAATACCAGCAAGGATGCCTTTGAGTACAAGCATATGCCTTTGATTCTGGGAGGGCAGTGGTTCCCGATGGGCGGGAAAAATCCGTTTCAACCTTACCTGAGTCTGGGAATGCACTATGACTGGTTTGATAGTGCCAAAAGTAAAAATACCAGTGTGATTAAAAAAGTCAGCTTCGATGACTGCTGGGGCTGGAATGCCGGAGCCGGTTTTGACTGGCTGGTTAATGACAGCTTTTTGATTAATGCCAGTGTCCGTTATCTGTCTCTGGAGCCTGATGTGAAAATTACCAGAGCGGGATCAAATTCTGCATACAAGGCCAAGGATTTTAAAGTAAATCCGTGGCTATGGGCGCTAAATGTGGGCTTCCGCTTCTAAAGGGCTACAAATAAAGAATAGGTGACAAGACCCCGATCACGGGGTCTTGCATACTACCTGACTCAGCTCTACTGACTTAGTTTTCACATTCCTGCAGGGTGTCTCGTACAGCCTT
This sequence comes from Spongorhabdus nitratireducens, assembly GCA_947387575.1. Lineage (GTDB taxonomy): Bacteria > Pseudomonadota > Gammaproteobacteria > Pseudomonadales > Endozoicomonadaceae > CANDOC01. The sequence goes on along the minus strand of CANDOC010000002.1, from coordinate 363,057 downwards.
TGCCAGCGCTGGTCGCCAGGGACGGGCATGGATACCAAATGTATTTAAAACCTTTTCACTATCGAGAGCCGAGTTCATCAATTCCCGCTTTCGATCATCAGCTTCACAGATAATCTCGCTCTCAATCTCCGTCCACTGTCTGACTTCAGCGATCAGTGTATCCATAAACCGGTGTTCACTAACGGGTTCTCGGGCGGAATAATGATAAGTGCCCCAAGGGGAAGCACCACAGTCCAGTTGTTGCAGGATTGCGGTGATAACACGTGCAGAGTCTTCGGCAGGAGTCGGGCAGACAATACGCTCGTGAGAGGCTTGTACCTTGCCTTCATCACGAAGCTGGTCAATCAGGTCTGTCAGGCGATTCTTGCGGCCACAATCAAACAGCCATGAAAAACGGATAATGATGTGCTCGGGGCAACGTTCCCTGACCTGTTGTTCACCCTGCCAGCGACTACCTCCCAGAACTCCGAATGGATTGGCGGTACTCTTTTCGGTGTAGGGTGACTTGATTTCACCATCAAACACTCGATAAGACGAGATATGTACCAGAGGCAAACCCTGTTGCTGGCAGTTTTCAGCGAGTAACGCAGGACCATCCCGGTTGACGGCGAAGCAGAGCGACGGGGTGGTTTCCGCCTTTTCCACATCTGCATAGCTGGCAGTATTCACCACCACGGTAGGCTTCTCTCTGTTCAACAGGGACTTGATTGTCTGTCCATCCGTCAGATCCAGCTCTGTATGTGACGGAGCGATATGCGGAATGCCCTGCTGGGTCAGCTTACTGCAGAGTCGGCGGCCAATCAGCCCGCTTCCTCCAATAACAAGAACCTTCATGTATTGAGTATCAGTATGATTGTGAGGTGGCAGCTACACTTTATAACCGACAAGAGAGGGGCTGACAATGCAGGCAAGGGTGTAGATCATTATTTTCAACCACTCATGTTGAGCTATTCATGCATTGCGGCGTTTCACCAGAATATTTAAACAGAGGTGAAGCATCGGTGCTTTTTTCCATTCGGCAGAAAATTATTTTTTATACCGTTATTCCGGTGACTCTGCTGTATAACCTGATTTTCGGGGTAAATCTCTATCAGTCGGTACGCCTGACAACCGCAGATGTTGAGCAGAAAATGGAGGAGGCGGCTCTGCACTATGCCAGCAAGCTTGATAGTTTGCTGGTAGAGGTTAATCAGGCAGCCCGTATGACGGGTTCCATGATGGGGGCGCAGCATGAATATGATGCTGAAGAAGTTATCGACTTTCTGCATGCAATAATGCAGATGAACCTGACCCTGTTTTCCATAGGAGCCTACTTTTCAGATGCCCGGAATGAGGAAAATGTTACAACTCGAGATGTTATCTGGGTAGAGCGGGATAAAGGCGCACTGACTACAACCAAAGCGGCCCGAATCAGATCAGATATTATGCAGGAACTGGACACCCTGTCTGCTTTTCCCGGACAAAGTCGCTGGATGACTGATATCCCCGGACTGCTTTCCAATCAAACCAGCTGTGTTACTTATGCCTGTAGTTTTGCTCATATTGGCAGCCGGATCGGCGTAATCGTACTCCAGATTCCGATGGTGCTATTACGCACCTGTATAACCCAGCGAGCCAATACTCATCTGCACTTTGCCCTTTTCTCGGAACAAGGCCGGATTGTTGATAGCAGCAGCAATTGGGATCTTACCCCCAGTGACACAGAGACTGACAATGTAGGCATTCAGGCGCTTTGGGATTCCATGGCTTATGGACTGCGGCAGGGGAGCACATTTCATACCAGGCAGTATGACCGTAACGATAAAGAGTACTGGTTATTCGCAGCACCGGTAAGAGTGAGTAACTGGGTTCTGCTTACCGGTATTCCCAAAGACCAGGCGCTATTTCCGGCCAAGCATCAGGCCAGAATAGCGGCGCTGGTCATGTTGGGCTCATTGGTGTTGATTGTTATTTGTGTCTGGAACTTGTCGGGACTGCTGACTCGCCCATTACGTCAACTGACAGCTGCGGTAAAAGCTTTCACTGATGGCAAACCCCTGACTGCACTACAGACAGATAGTTCTGATGAGGCAGGAGCTCTGTCCCGAAGCTTCTTAACGATGGTGCAACGGCTGGAGGAGCGGGATCTGGCTTTGCATGAGGCCAGGGCAACCAATCTCGGACGAATTGCTGAAGGTTTGCGGGGTAAATACTTCTATTTTGCCTGTACAACTGATGGTTGTGTTGCGCATGTGAGTCCATCCCTGGAAGGGATTCTTGGTTTCAGCCCTGACGAATACCTGCAGCAGAATGTTAAGTTTCCGGCCCGGAATTTTTCGACTGCAAATGGCGGGAGACAAGAGCCATCGGCCTATGAACTGGAAATGCGACATAAAGATGGCAGTTTGAGGCGGATCGAGTTTTTTACGGTTCCGGTGAAAGATACCCGAGGCGAGATTTCCGGTCTGGAGGGAATGGGTCACGATATTACTGACCGAGTGAATGATTCTGACAAGTTTTACAGCCTGCTGGAAGCATCGCCGGATGCCATGGTGATCTGCTCACCGAAGGGCATGATTACGATGGTAAACAGCCGTACGGAAGATCTGTTTGACTATCCCCGCAAGGCCTTGCTTGGTGAGTCAGTTATGAAACTGGCTCCTGCCAGGTTGCATGGTAAGCATCCAATATTTCAGGGTGAAAGTAATAGCAAAATGATTGCCAGCAGTCATGGCTTTGAGTTCGCCGGATTGACTCGTCATGACGATGAATTCCCGGTCGAGGTCACTATTAATCCGATTCAGACCGATGCCGGGATGCAAATTGCCTGTGCCATTCGTGATGTCAGTGACCGCAAGCGAGCAGATGAAGCGTTACGGCAGAGTGAAGAGCGCTACCGGCGACTGGTTGAAGGATTACAGCAGGCGTATTTCTTCTACTCCCATGATATTTACGGGCGCTACTCCTATGTAACACCTTCAGTCAAACGAATTCTGGGGTATAGCCAGCAAGAATATATGGAAGGCGCAAGAGGTTTTCTGACAGCCAATTCAATGAACCGGGTTGTCTATGAGAACAGTCGTGCACTTTCCAGAGGCGGCAAGCGTCCTGCCTACTATTGTGAAATGACGCATGCTGATGGCAGCAAGCGGATTCTGGAAATCTTTGAAGTGGCAGCCTTGGATTCACAGCAGCAGGTATCTGCTGTGGAAGGTATTGCAAGGGATGTCACAACTTATAAGCAGGCGGAACTGGAAATTCGCAAGGCCAGGGATGAAGCAGAAGCTGCAAACCATGCGAAGAGCCAGTTTCTTTCCAATATGAGTCATGAGTTACGGACACCGCTGAATGGTGTCCTGGGCTACACCCAGATTATGTTGCAGGGTGAGTTGGTTTCGGTTTCACAACGGGAAAACCTGCAGGCTATAGAGAGCTGTGGCCAGCACTTGTTGACGTTGATTAATGACATTCTTGATCTGACCAAAATCGAAAGTGGCGGGCTGGAATTACACTGGGAAGTGGCTGAGTTGCGGCATACGCTTCAGGCCGTACATCGGATGCTGAAGGCTCGGGCAGATAACAAGGGGCTGGTATTTGAGCTGGAAACAGGCACAGATTTGCCAGAAACGCTGTTCACCGATGAAACCAAATTACGGCAAATTCTGATAAATCTGGTTGGCAATGCTATTAAGTATACCTATGAAGGAAAGGTGCAGCTGGCTGTATCGATACAACCGGCTGCAGCAGGACGTCCTGATTCAGAGAGTAAGGCTGGTGAGGTTCGGCAAAATTTAATCCTGAAAGTGGTGGATACCGGTGTAGGCATTGAACAGCAGGATCTGGATGTTATTTTTGATCCTTTCAGACAGCTCACTTCAACCCGGGAAGAAGGTGGTACCGGGCTGGGGCTTGCCATTAGCCTGAGACTGGTGGAAGCATTAGGTGGAAGGCTGCAGGTCGAGAGCAACCCAGGGCAAGGCAGTACCTTCATTTTCGAACACCCGATATATCCGATTCCTGCCACTGCGCCGACGGCACTCCTAAGTAAACCTCTCGATGAAGGGAAAAACCTGGGGCTACCACAAGGCTGTTGCCCGGATATCCTGGTAGTCGATGACAGCGCGATCAATCGCGATATTTTACTTAAACTGTTGACTGGCGCCGGTTTCAGAGTAAAACAGGCTTCTGATGGCGAACAGGCGTTGATGTATTTGCGTGAACAGGTATTTGATCTGGTGCTACTTGATATTCGCATGCCACGCATCTCCGGCATGGATGTGATCCGCCAGCTGCGCCAGCACCTGAAACTTGAAGTACCTGTTGTTGCAGTGACGGCAAGTGTGAATGAAAGACTGCAGCACCATTACCATGAACTGGGTTTCGATGCTTATGTCAGCAAGCCTTTCAGAGCGGTTGAGCTACTGGAAGTTATTGCCGAGTTACTGGGACTGAAGTATGAACAACATGCGTCAGATACATCGATATCTGAATCACGTTCAGTACCACCGAATAATCCGGTAGCAACATCATGTTCTGATCTGCATTGGCTTGATATGTTAGGGCAGGCTATTGCTTTGGGTGATATTGAAGCAGCTGGTCAGGCTGCAGATAAAGCCCGGCAGTATGGCCATGCGGAAGATGCCGAGTACATCTTGCAGTTATGCCGCTCGGTCGATATGGATCAGCTTGAAACGTTTTATTTATCCTTGAGAGAGAAGTACATCTCACTATGAACTCTGAAAACCCGGGCCAGACGTCAGCTGCACTGAATGATACCAACGGGCAGGACACTCAGGCGACAGATTCTCCAGAGCGTATTCTGCTGGTTGACGATAACCCGACCAATCTGCAGGTTTTGCTGCAGACCCTGTCGGGGCGCGGCTACAAGTTACTGGTGGCCAAGAATGGTGAAAGTGCCCTGAATATTGCTCACAAGGGCAAGCCGGCTCTGGTGCTGCTGGATATTATGATGCCGGGGATTGATGGTTATGAAGTCTGCAGGCGACTGAAAGAAGATCCGGAGACATCAGATATTACGGTTATATTCCTGTCTGCTCTGGATGATACCCGGGACAAGGTGAAAGGCCTTGAAACCGGGGCGGTAGACTTTATTTCCAAGCCGTTTCAGGCTGAAGAAGTCATTGCCAGGGTTGAAACTCAGTTAAAAATTCACCGCTTGGAGCAGGCACTCTCCAGTCGTAACCGTCAGCTGGAGGCGGAGAACCAGCGTATTCTCGAGAGCATGAGTGAAGGCATCTTTGGTTTTGATGCCGAAGGCACCATTATTTTTGCTAATCCAGCCGCTTGTCACATGACAGGGCTGAGCGAGACCGAGGCTGTCGGAGCACCGCTAACCGATATGTTGAAACCTCAAGGTACGGCAAACAACGCGGTTGCAAGCCTGATGGATAAAATGCTGACGACAGGAGAGTCCGGTGCTGAAGATGATGTGCTGATAGCCAACAGGAGTGGTGACGCCTTTGATTGTGAATTGGCCTGTAATCCAATTTTTTCCGGTGAAGCCCTTAATGGCGGGGTTATGGTTTTCCGCGATATCACCGAGAAAAAACGTCAACAGGCGGCTCTGGATAAAGCTCTGGAAGAGTTGAAAGTTCAGCAGGAAAAAGTAACCCACGTATCACGACTGAGTACGATGGGGGAAATGGCCGCCGGTTTTGCACATGAAGTGAATCAACCGCTAACTGCTATTTCAAATTATGCCCAGGTTAGTCAGCGACTGATGAAGCGGGAGCCTCTGGACACAGAGAGTCTGATTGAGGCCATGGAAAAAATCTCCAGTCAGGCTCGCCGGGCTGGCGGGATTATTTCCAGAATCAGAAGCTTTGTTAAAAAGCCTGACCATTGTCTGGAAAAGGTGGACTGTAATCGTCTGGTTCAGGATGTTGTCAGGCTGGCAGAAGTGGATGCCCGTAACAATGGCATTGAAATTCACTCTGAACTGGCAGAAACCCTGCCTGCTGTCAGAGTCGATCCGGTACAGATTCAGCAGGTCGCTCTTAACCTGCTGCGTAACGGGATGGAAGCCATGCGTGATGCGCCGGGAAAGACAGAGGGTATTCGGATTTCAACTGTTACCGTCAATGATGAGTTTGTTGAAATTGCGGTGAAAGACCGGGGGCATGGCCTGGCGGAAGGTGCTGAAGAAAAACTGTTTACGCCTTTCTATACCACCAAGTCGGATGGTATGGGGATCGGACTGTCAGTTTGTATGTCCATTATCCAGACTCATGGTGGCAAGCTTTGGGCAGATCGCAACCCTGAAGGGGGAACAACCTTCAGCTTTACTCTGCCTATTGCCTGACACCTCCTGAGCGTTGAATCAACGAATTAGTCACAGTAGCGGGCGGGCTGGTGTTATTATCGGCCTGCCCCTGCAACAGCCGGCGGGCATTTTCATAGAGTAAAATAAAGACGTGCCTTACAGCATAAGGATGGAGTTACTGTGACAAATTCTATTCAGAGCTATATGCAACAGGTTGGCCGGCAAGCGCGAGAAGCGGCTGCGGCGATGGCCAGTACCACACTGGCTGACCGTAATGGTGCTCTGGCAGCAATAGCCACAGCACTGGATGCATCCCGAGAAACTCTGGCAGAAGCCAATCGAAAGGATATGAATGTTGCCCGGGAAAAAGGTCTGCCGGATGCACTGGTTGACCGGTTGGAACTGACCGAAGCCCGAATCGATACCATGATCGAAGGACTGCAACAGGTTGCTTCCCTGCCTGATCCGGTCGGCGATATTACTGATCTGAACTATGTACCCAGTGGTATTCAGGTCGGACGCATGCGGGTTCCGCTGGGTGTGATCGGTATTATTTATGAATCCCGTCCTAACGTGACGGTCGAGGCAGCCAGTCTGTGCCTGAAGTCATCCAATGCAACTATTCTGCGGGGTGGCAGTGAAGCAATCCATTCCAATCAGGCAATTGCCAGCTGTATTCGAAACGGTCTGCAGCAAGCCGGACTGCCGGAGCATGCAGTACAGGTTATCGAGACAACCGACCGCGCAGTCGTTGGCGAAATGATTACCCGTCCAGAGTTTATTGATGTCATTGTTCCTCGTGGCGGTAAGGGCCTGATTGAACGCATCAGTCAGGACGCCAAGGTGACAGTGATCAAACACCTTGATGGTATCTGTCATGTGTATATCGATGACCAGGCTGATATGGACAAGGCTTTTAATATTGCAGTGAATGCCAAGACCCACCGTTATGGCACCTGCAACACCATGGAAACTCTGCTGGTTCATACCGATATTGCGGAGCAGATTCTGCCCAGACTGAAGCAGGCTTATGATGAGCATGGTGTTGAGCTGCGGGGCTGTGAGAAAGCACAAACTGTTCTGCCCGATATCAAGGCAGCAGTCGAAGAAGACTGGAGCACCGAATATCTGGCGCCGGTTCTGAGTATCAAGTTGGTTGCTGATATGGCTGAGGCTATCGTTCATATCAACCGGTTTGGGTCGCACCATACGGATGCCCTGATCTCGGAGAACTATACCCGTGCCAGACAATTCCTGCGTGAGGTCGACTCCAGTTCTGTCATGATCAATGCTTCTACCCGCTTTGCCGATGGTTTTGAGTATGGTCTGGGTGCTGAGATCGGTATCTCCACCGATAAGATTCATGCCCGTGGACCTGTCGGACTGGAAGGCCTGACTTCTCAGAAGTACGTTGTGCTGGGTGACGGTCATATCCGGAAATAACCGGTAGACCCGATTTCAGTGACGAACCTATGTTGCGGCAAGTGCCGGTTCAATCTCCCGGCATGAGTCGCTAAACTGCTATTTACTATGAAAATACAGCTATATCAGGTTCTGTAGCTATTTTCATATGACCGGATGAGCTACATTTTCTGCTCATGGCTGTCATATTCTCAATTACAAAAAGGTATCCGCAACTTCATGCAATCAGATGAAATCAAGCAGTTGGTTGTCAATGCAATTGATGAGCTGAAAGGTAACGACATTACAGCACTGGATGTCAGTCAATTGACCAGTATTACTGACTATATGGTGATTGCCAGCGGGACCTCCAACCGCCATGTGAAGTCTCTGGCTGATAATGTTATCGATGCCTGCAAGAAGCACGGCATTCGTCCTGTTGGTCTGGAAGGCACCGATAAATCTGAATGGGTTCTGGTGGATCTGGGTGATGTGGTTGCCCATATCATGCTGCCGGCTACCCGTGAGTTCTATGACCTTGAACGCCTGTGGGAAACTGAAGAAGCAGCGGCCCAAGCGGCTGAATAATGCGTATTCGTATCATTTCAGTTGGTAGCCGGATGCCCCGCTGGGTGGAAGAAGGTTACCAGGAATATGCCCGGCGCCTGCCGCAGGAATTTTCACTGGAAATGGTCGAAATTCCATTAGGCAAACGGGGAAAAGGCAGCGATCTTGCCCGTTTGCGCCGGCGTGAGTGTGAGCAAATGCTGGCAGCTATTCGTCCTGGAGACCGGGTTATCGCACTGGAAGTCGGTGGTCGATCCTGGTCGACTGAACAGCTGGCACAGCAGGCTGGGCGCTGGCAGGAAGACGGACGTAATGTCAGCATATTGCTGGGTGGTCCTGAAGGACTGGCTCCCGAAGCGGTTGCCCGAGCCGAGCAATTGTGGTCACTGTCCCCCCTGACCCTGCCACATCCTCTGGTACGGGTGTTGGTTGCCGAACAGCTGTATCGGGCATGGACCCTGCTGATTGGCCACCCCTACCACAAATAATGCTGTCCATTAGTGGTTTTTAGTTAAAGTCGGAAAACTCTCCGGCTTGACGAGGGTCATGTCGTGTCAGACGATATGACCTGAAGCTGCAGATGCCTGTTCCGGGTTTCCTGAACAGGCATCTTTTTAAATATACGAATATTGATTACGTAGAATTTATAAAAGCAGGCATTTCTTCTTTTTCTGAAATTCCAGCGACTGACTGATGTCATTAGAAACATTTAAAAATTATTCCCAGGAAGGGCGTATCGTAAACATCAGGCTGCTATTGGCGCTGGTCTGCATGTTGCTGCTGACAGCAGTTTTGATTTCACGCCTTGTCTATCTTCAGGTTGACCAGCATGATGATCTGGCAACGCTTTCCGATGAAAACCGTATTCACCTTCGCCCGCTGCCCCCGACCCGGGGTTTGATTTATGACACCCATGGTGAACTGCTGGCCTATAACCGGCCAAGTTTTCTGCTTGTCGTAGTGCCGGAACGGGTGGACAGTATGGATCATACGCTGGCTGCCCTGCAGGAGTTGATAGCGCTCGATGATAGCGATATTAAAAAATTCCGTGACCGGGTTCGTCGTCGCCGCCCGTTTGAAGAAGTCCCGCTGAAATATAACCTGACCGAAGATGAGATTGCCCGAATAGCGGTTAATCAGTTCCGTCTATCTGGCGTAGAGGTCTCGGCTCGACTTATTCGTTATTACCCCTTCGGTAAAGACTTTGCTCATTCAGTTGGTTATGTGGGCCGTATCAATGAGCGCGAGTTGAAATCGGTTGATGCCAGCCGTTACAGCGGTACCGATACCATCGGCAAGATCGGTCTGGAAAAGTATTACGAACCGATATTAATGGGTAAGCCTGGTTATCAGGAGGTTGAAAGTAATGCCCGGGGACGGGTGCTCCGGGTGCTGAAAGAAGTCCCGCCAGAGCCCGGGCAAAATCTTGACCTGTATCTGGATGCTGAATTGCAGGAGGCTGCGGTCAAGGCGCTGGGTAATAAACGAGGAGCTGTTGTTGCGATCGACCCGCAAACCGGTGGTGTGCTGGCATTAGTCAGTACGCCAGGGTTTGATCCCAACCTGTTTGTAACCGGTATCGACTCTCCGACTTACAGTGCATTGCGGGATGATATCAACCGACCACTGTACAACAGGGCGACGTTGGGAGAATACCCGCCTGCTTCCGTATTAAAGCCGGTCATGGCACTGGCGCTATTGGAAAATAATATTGTCACTCCTTCCGACAGGGTATTTGATCCGGGCTTTTACCGATTGCCGGGCAACGAGCACAAATACCGTAACTGGAAACGACAGGGGCATGGTTGGGTGAACCTGAAGAAAGCCATTGTCGTATCCAACGATACCTATTTCTATGCCCAGGCCAATAAGTTGGGTATCGATAATATGCACAGCTTTGTTTCCAGATTTGGCCTGGGTGAAACCTCAGAGCTTGACCTCGGTGAAGTGCGACCAGGTTTGCTGCCCTCAAGAATCTGGAAAAAAGCGCTGTACAACCAGCCCTGGTATCCGGGTGAAACCATTATCGCCATCATTGGTCAGGGCTATATGCTGTCCACTCCAATGCAACTGGCAGAAGCGATCATGATGATTGCCAACCGGGGCAAGTATATAAAACCCAGACTGGCCAAAAATGAACCGCTGAATGATGACAGCAGTGATATGTCTTCCAATCTGGTCGAGAAGCGTCCGGAAAGCCGGGATGTGAAACTCCAGAATGATGCCTACTGGGATCTGGTCATTGATGCTCTGGACGATGTGGTCAGTGATCAGACGGGGACGGCCTATTGGCGTATTGGTCGCAAACGAAAGTATGACATTGCTGGTAAAACCGGTACGGCACAGGTTGTGAGTATTCCTCAAGGCGAAAAATATGATGCTGAAAAGCTAAAAGAGTTTCAGCGTGATCACAGCTGGTTTGCCGGCTTTGCTCCGACCCGGAACCCCAAAATTGTCGTCGCGGCGATTCTCGAAAACAACAAGGGATCAGCCAACCTGGTGCGTGATGTCATGGATGCCTATCTGTTGAGGCCCGGGATGATGGATGACAAAAAAGTGGCAGAAAAGAGTGATGCCGTGAAATCCAGCCAGGGAGAGAACGGATGAGCCAGCATGATTTTCTCAGACAGGCTGAGTCCGGTCATAATCTGGGGCAGCAAACGCCGCTGCTGACCCGGTGGCATATTGATCCCTGGTTAATTTCACTGTTGCTGTTGCTGACAGGGTGCGGTTTATTTGTGCTCTACAGTGCCAGTGATCGTAACCTCAGCATGGTTATTCGACAGGCGGTATACCTGGGCATCAGTTTTGTTGTGATGATCGGCATTGCCCAGTTGTCACCAAGATTTCTCAGTCGTTGCTCGCCCTGGCTTTATGCTGCAGGGGTATTGATGCTGGTGGCTGTACTGGTGGTGGGTGATGGTGCTAAAGGCGCCCAGCGCTGGCTGGCATTTGGCAGTTTTCGTTTTCAGCCATCAGAAGTATTGAAGCTGGTGATGCCGGTTGTAATTTCAGCCTGGGTATCGCGGCAGGTTTTGCCTCCGGGTGTGAAAGCGGTAGTGGTGACGTTGATTCTTATCGCGATGCCTGTTGCCCTGATCGCGAAACAACCGGACTTGGGTACTTCCTTGCTGGTTGGCGCTTCTGGAGTCTTTGTACTGCTGTTGGCAGGTTTGAGAAAACGGGTAATTTTCTCCGCTGCTCTGGCTGCAATCCCGGCACTATGGGTGCTGTGGAATTATTTGATGAAGGCTTATCAGAAGCAGCGGGTACTGACCTTCCTCAATCCTGAGAGTGACCCCTGGGGCTCCGGCTGGAATATTATCCAGTCCAAGATCGCAATCGGTTCTGGTGGTGTTTATGGCAAGGGGTGGTTGTTGGGCACCCAGTCTCACCTCGACTTTTTGCCGGAAAGCCATACTGACTTTATTCTTGCGGTACTGGCAGAAGAGTTTGGTCTGGCCGGAGTGCTGGTGCTGTTGACCATTTATGCCTTTATTATCGGGCGAGGGGTGTTTATTGCGATGAATGCCCAGACTGTTTTCGGGCGCTTGCTGGCAGGCAGTATTACCCTGACATTCTTTGTTTACCTGTTTGTGAATATTGGTATGGTCAGCGGCATTCTGCCTGTAGTTGGAGTGCCTTTACCTCTGGTCAGCCGTGGTGGTACGTCATTGGTTACGCTGATGGCCGGTTTTGGCATGTTAATGTCAGTTCATACTCACAGAAACCTGCTTGCTCGCGGCTAAGGTGCGAGCAATTTTCTTTTTCGCTCTTTTCTCTGTATCTGAATCGCTGTTCGGGCAAAGGCCCGGACAGCTTCCCGCCTGTCATAGATTTCACCTTCCTTTATGTTAGTTTTGTAAAAACTCAATCTGGGGGTTTTGCATCTGCTTCATCCATGTGAAGATGAGAGCATTACAGCTTTTTGTTCAGGTGGAATGAGTGATGTGGTGGACTGCCACGGGCTGTTGTCGCTTGTATACCACCAAAGAGGAAACCACAGGGTATGAAAATACCCAGACAGCCATGGGTAAGCCGGTACCTTTACAACAACCGGTACCCCGGAAACAGGTGAAGAAAAGCATGATTGGAACAATGAGTCGTGTTCAGCGACCCGGGCTGGCAAGCTGGCTGGCCCCGTTTCTGGTCAGCGGCTCACTGCTAGTGACAAGTGGTGAGGTGATGGCTGGAGGAACCGAGACCCAAGCAACTGCTGGTGCTCAACAACAAGTACAACAAAAAGCTGCCGTCGCGTTCCACGAACGTGAAGATGTACGTTTATTTATTGATGAGATGGTACGGGAACAGAAGATGGACCGTGCCTATCTGGAAAAGCTCTTCAAACAGATTGAACCCCGGGAACGCATTGTCAGCATCATGGAGCGCCCTGCTGAAAAGCGTATGGAATGGGATCGCTACCGGGATATTTTCATTACCGATGCTCGAATCAAGAAAGGTGTCGAGTTCTGGGAAAAGTATGCTGACCTGCTGCACGCAGCGTCCATAAAATACGGTGTGCCGCCGGAGGTTATTGTCGGCATTATCGGCGTTGAAACCTACTTTGGTCGTCAGTCTGGCGGCTTCAGGGTCGTTGACTCTCTGGCAACACTGGGCTTTAACTACCCGCGTCGGGCCAAGTTTTTCCAGAAGGAATTGCGGGAACTGTTAATCCTGTCCCGCGAGCAGGGTTTTGACCCGTTATCCCTGACCGGCTCTTATGCGGGTGCCATGGGTATTCCCCAGTTTATGCCTTCGAGCTTTAGAGTTTACGCGGTTGATTTCAGTGGCAACGGCCGCAGTGATATCTGGAATGACCCGGCTGATGCCATTGGCAGTGTGGCTAACTATCTGAGTGTTCATGGCTGGGAGCAGGGTAAGCCGGTTGCTTCACGAGCTCACGTCAAAGGTAACTTTGAGGAAGGCCTGACTGATGGCCCTTCTCCCAAGCAGACGGTTGGAGCATTGCAAAAGTACGGGTGGAAACCGCGCAATATTCTGGCTCCCGGCGCCAAGGCTACAGGCCTGCGCTTTAATGGCAAAAACGGTCCGGAATACTGGGTGACGCTGAAGAACTTCTATGTCATCACCCGTTATAACCGCAGCAACCTTTATGCAATGGCTGTTTATCAGTTGGGGCAGGAAGTCAAACAGGCTTATGCACACCAACCGGCGACCAGCACACAGAAAGCTGCAGAGACAAAATCAGGATCAACAACTGTATCTGCTAAGGAAGCGGATTCCAAAGGCTGATGACAATATACGACAAGACAAGTTACTGCTCCGGTCATGGGATGATTGAGAGCAGTAGCTGGAATATTTCAGTTCGCCGGACCGGTATGTTGGCCGGCGTGCTGTCTCTCGCCTTGCTGGCAGGCTGCTCCGGCCGAAAAGACTCTCCGTTTATTGACCCCCATATCAAGGACAGAGGCCCGGATAATCCGGGGTTTGATGTCAGTCAGGTGCCTGATGCCGTTCCTCGTGTGCATGATGGCCCGATAAAAAACTCACCTTATGAACTGGCCGGTGTGGATTATAAGCCACTAGCTTCCTCTGCCGGATATTCAGCGACCGGAACAGCATCATGGTACGGTGCCAAGTTTCATGGTCGCCATACGGCGAACGGTGAGGTCTATAACATGTACAAGATGACAGCGGCACACAAAACCTTGCCGCTGCCGTCCTATGTCAGGGTTACCAACCTTGAAAACTCGAGGTCAGTCATTCTGCGGGTTAATGACCGGGGGCCTTTTCACGGCGACCGGTTGATTGACCTGTCCTGGGTTGCAGCCAAAAAACTGGATTTCCACAACAAGGGCACAGCCCGGGTTAAAGTGGAAGGTATTGATCCGTTGGTATTTGCCCAGGAACAAGCTGATGTCATGCCAGTAACCGGCGTGAAAAAGCCGGGTATTGCCGGTCAGCCGGAGTTGTTTTTACAGCTGGCAGCGCTGAAGAGCCTGGATAATGCTCACCAGTTACGGCAAAAGGTTCATGAATCTCTGGGTATATCCGCCCGGGTAGTGACAGGAAAAGAGCGACCGGATCCTTTCTACAGGGTACGTATCGGCCCGGTAGACTCTCCGGGAGAACTGGAAACCTTGCTGGAACAATTGAACCGTTCCGGTTTTGCAAAGCCTCATATGGTGTATGAGTAAGTCGCACCTTTCACCGCAGCAGGGCACGACCTTATAATAAAGATTCGCTGCGTATGATGCTTTTTTACACAGAATTTATTGATTGTTGAAATATTGATCACATGACGATTTCCAGAAAACTGAACAAACTGCTGCAGGTCGGTACCTTGCTGACGGCTCTTTCCAGCCTTCATGCAGCAGCGGCAGCGATGATTCCTTCCCCGCCACAGCTGGCCGCTACCAGCTATATTCTCGTTGATGCCGTTACCGGGAAGGTACTGGTGGAACAGGGTGCGGATGCCCGGGTTCCTCCAGCGAGCCTGACCAAGATGATGACGGCCTATGTAGCTGAAGCTGAGCTGGCCAGTGGTAACATCAATCGTGATGACAAGGTGTTGGTGAGTGAAAAAGCTTGGCGTATGGGTGGCTCCCGCATGTTTATTGAGGTAGGAGAGAGGGTTTCTGTTTCAGACCTGCTGAAGGGGGTTATTATCGTTTCAGGCAATGATGCCAGTATTGCTTTGGCTGAGCATATTGCCGGTAGCGAAGGTTCTTTTGCCGATTTGATGAATTCTACTGCCAGCCGGATTGGAATGAAGAATACTCATTTCGTAAATTCTTCGGGCTATCCGGCTGAGAACCATTATTCATCTGCCCGTGACCTAGCCACTTTGTCCCGACATATCATTTATGACTTCCCTGAGTACTACACACTTTATGATGAGAAGTACTTCCAGTATGGAGTCAACAAGAAAACCGGCAAGCCGCTGAACCCTCAACCGAACCGTAACTCTCTGCTGTGGAGTAACAAGGCAGTCGATGGCCTGAAAACCGGTCACACCAGTGCTGCCGGCTACTGTCTGGCGGCCAGTGCCAAGCGTGACGGTCAGCGTTTGATTGCTGTTGTGCTGGGCACCAAGAGCGAACGGGCGCGTGCCAGCGAAACCCAGAAGCTGTTTACCTACGGCTTCCGCTTCTTCGATAACGTTGAAATCAAGAAGGGTGGCAAGGCTCTGGAAGTCAGCCGGGTCTGGAAAGGTACTGCTGATGAAGTGGGTCTGGGTCTGACCAAGGATCTGGTCGTTACTGTGCCGCGTGGCCAGGAAAAGAACCTGAAAGCGACCATGCAGATCGACAAGCGTATCTCTGCACCGATTGCCAAAGGCCAGACACTTGGCATGATTGAAGTCAGACTGAACGATGACGTGATTGAGAGTGTACCGCTGGTAGCTCTGGATGCGGTAGAAGAAGGCGGCCTGTTCAAGCGTCTGCTGGATGCAGTCAAACTGTTCTTCATCGAGCTGTTTGGTGGCTGATAGCCTGAAAACTTAATAGGGACATGGGGGCGGCAGCATAAGCGCTGATGAGTATTGTTTATCTGAATGGTGAATATCTGCCTCAACAGGAAGCGCGGATATCTGTGATGGACCGCGGTTTTCTATTTGGTGATGGCGTTTATGAAGTTGTCCCGGTCTTTAATGGTCATCTGTTTCGCTGGGACCAGCACCTCAACCGGTTACAACGCAGTCTGGCTGAAATCAGGATTGACCTCGACTGGGATCATGACAAATGGCAAAAGATGTTACGCACTTTGCTGTTGAAAAATCCCGGTCGCACCCAGACATTGTATATTCAGGTGACCCGGGGAGCCGGAGTGACTCGCCGTCACGGTTTCCCTACGGAAGCTGAGCCTACTGTTTTTGCGATGTTGAGCCCGCTAGAGAGTCACTTGCCGGATTCTCTGAACAAGGTCAGCCCGATTCATGCCATTACCCTGCAGGATCACCGCTGGCAGCGCTGTGATATCAAGTCGATATCGTTGCTGGGGAATGTGCTGCACCATCAAGAGGCACTGGATGCCAAGGTGGATGAAGCCATTCTGCTGAATGCCCGGGGTGAACTGACAGAAGGCTCGGCCACCAACGTGTTTGTGGTAAAGGACGGGGAAATTTCCACCCCGCCAGCAGATCGAAATATTCTGGGTGGTGTGACCCGTGATCTGGCCATAGAGCTGATCAATACGGATGCACGATACACCTGCAGTGAACGTATTATCCCGAAGGATGAACTGTTTCTCGCGGATGAAGTCTGGATTACCAGCTCCAACCGGGAAATATTGCCTGTCGGTGTTATTGATGGCTGCACAGTGGGAACAGGGCAGCCAGGTGCCGTCTGGCACCATGTCGCCGGCCTTTATCAGGCATTTCGACAACAGTCCGGAAATGCAGGGTTGAAGCCGGCTACAAACTGAAAGAGACGTAGAGAATGAGTGATAAGCAGCAGGCGCCTGAAGCGCCGCGCATTGAGTTTCCCTGTGATTACCCCATCCGTGTTATGGGTGACGCGGCACCAGATTTTAAAGACTTTGTCTGCCGGGTGATGAAAAAGCATGATCCGGAGTTCAATGGTGAAGCCAAGGTGCGCGACAGCCGTACCGGTAAGTACCTTTCTGTACTGGTTACCATCAAGGCGACCGGTGAACCGCAACTCAAGGCTATTTTCGAAGAACTGAAAGCCAGCGGCCGGATCAAAATGGTGCTCTGATTGTAGTTACAGGGTCTGGCTCTGTTCGGACCCGTTTCTGCAACAAGAACTGTTCTGGATAAAGCGGCAATAGACGAGACGTGGAATACAGCGCGTGGAGATCGTAGTAAGAAAGCTGGGGCGTCAACCCTATGAGCCCATCTGGCAGGCAATGAAAGCCTTCACAGACCAGCGGGACGAAAATACTCCGGATGAGCTCTGGTTTGTGGAGCATGATCCGGTTTTCACTCAGGGACAGGCCGGCAAGGCCGAGCATGTGCTTGCTCCGGATGATATTCCTGTAGTGCAGGTAGACCGGGGTGGGCAGGTCACTTATCATGGCCCGGGTCAGCTGGTTGTCTATCTTTTGATCGATGTACGCCGTGCCGGCAGTGGGCCTCGAAAAGTCGTTTCGGCGATAGAGAGTGCCATTGTCAAAACGCTGGATCAGCTGGGTGTGGACTCAGCCTATGCCCGGCCTGATGCACCCGGGGTGTATATTGATGACGCCAAGATTGCAGCTTTGGGACTACGCTTTCGTAAAATGCGCTCGTACCATGGACTAAGCTTCAATCTGGATATGGATCTGGAGCCTTTCCTGCGCATCAACCCCTGCGGTTATGCCGGGATGGCGGTCACCCAGCTGAAAGATCATGTTTCAGTGATGCCGAAGCATTCCGAAGCAGAGGAACGTCTGCTGCAGTGTCTGCTGGATGAGCTGGGTTACCAGTCAGCACGGTTTGAAGCATGGCAGGGTGAGCCTTCTGCTGCTCTGTTCTGAGCAGCGGCACGAGGCGTGAAGGATCAATAGACACCCACAACGGGGTTGGCAGGCGAGGCGATACCTGACAGAAACCTGCCCCCTGTCATAAGGCTAAGGATAATAATTCCGGTACGATCGGAAATATTGACAATATATCGACCCGGGGCGGCGGCTCAATGCAAGAAAGT
Source organism: Spongorhabdus nitratireducens (assembly GCA_947387575.1). Classification (GTDB taxonomy): domain Bacteria; phylum Pseudomonadota; class Gammaproteobacteria; order Pseudomonadales; family Endozoicomonadaceae; genus CANDOC01. The sequence continues at coordinate 345,216 of CANDOC010000002.1, read as the reverse complement.
AATAGAATTCCCACCGTTCAGATTGCCGCTGAGCATGTAGGCAGTGGTGAAAAGTTTGTTAACGACAAAGGCATCACTGCGATCAAGAATGGCATCAAGGCCAGCAGTGCGCAGCCTGTCACCAATGTAAAGCGCAAGCCGGAGTGGCTGCGCATCAAGGCTCAGTCTGGTACCAAGTACAAGAACGTCAAGAGCACTGTTCACCAGCACAAACTCAGCACGGTATGTGAAGAGGCCATGTGCCCGAACATCAATGAGTGCTGGAGCTCCGGCACCGCGACAATCATGCTGATGGGTGATGTCTGTACCCGTGCCTGCCGTTTCTGTTCGGTCAATACCGGTAACCCCAAGGGTTGGCTGGATCTGGATGAGCCGGCGAATACTGCGGAAAGCGTACGCCTGATGAATCTGAAATATCTGGTGCTGACTTCTGTCAACCGAGATGATCTGGACGATGGTGGTGCTGGTCACTATGCCGAATGCGTCCGCAAGGTGAAGGAAGTTAATCCGAATACTGATGTTGAAGTACTGACGCCGGACTTCCAGGGCAATATGGCTGATGTAGAAAAGGTTGTGGACAGTGGTATCGCTGTGTTTGCCCAGAATGTGGAAACCGTAAAACGACTGACCCATCCGGTACGTGATCCCCGTGCCAGCTATGAGCAAACACTGGCTGTGCTGGAACACTCCAAAAAATATCGCCCCGACGTATTGACCAAAACCAGTCTGATGCTGGGGCTGGGTGAAACTGAAGATGAAATTGTGGAAGCGATGGATGATCTGCGGGCAATCGGAGTTGATATCGTAACCTTCGGTCAGTATCTGCAGCCGACCAAAAACCATCTGCCGATTGATCGCTATGTAACACCGGAAGAGTTTGAGAAATACCGCCAGTGGGGACTGGAAAAAGGTTTCCTTGAAGTGGTATCCGGTGCACTGGTGCGTTCCAGCTACCGTGCCGAGCAGGTTCTGCAGAAGAACAATGTAGGGTTATAAATCCAATCCTGCAGGTTCCTTCTAAAAACCGGAATGGCTCCATCGTTCCGGTTTTTTTATATCCTGTCTTTTCAGCCGCTATGCTTGGTGGGCTTTGACTTGGGTTAAGACTTTAATAACTTCCGCCATTGATGCCCTGCTTCCTATAGTGATTCGCACACATCTGTTTAGCGCAGGCTCGTGAGTCTGATTTCTGGCGACAATTCCGGCGTGTGATAATAGGTCATAGAGATCTTCAGGACCTTTTCCCTTAATCAATACGAAATTGGTTGCCGATGGATAGATGCACTCAACCAGAGGACTGTTCCGGATTTGGGAAATGAACCAGTCTCTGGTTTCAATCAAGTCTTCAGTTTGTTCCTGCATTTTAGAAAGCCCGTCGGGAGACAGGGCGGATATTGCAATTTCAGCGCAGGGATCCGGAATTGGATAGGGTGCTACCAGTCTTGCGATGTAAGTCATGACATCCGGGTTTGCGATCAGGAAACCACAGCGAACGGCTGCCAGACCAAAGGCTTTGGACAGGGTTCTGATAACAACGAGGTTGGGATACTGTTCTAAAAGGTCAACCATGGATGTGTCCGGGGCAAATTCTATATAGGCCTCATCAACCACGACCAGTGTCGTGTCCTGTGCGGCTTGTAGTAAGCCTTCAATAGTCTGCTTATCAATAACATTGCCGGTAGGGTTATTGGGTGAGCAAAGAAACAGTAGCTTGGTATCTGACAGTTCTGATTTCAGGCTTTGAAGGTCGAGCTCGAAACCCTCTGTCAGGGGAACCTTCTTTACATTTACCGATACTGCGTTGGCGCAAAACTCATACATGCCGTAAGTAGGGGGACAGATCATGATCTGGTCTGCTCCCGGCTGACAGAATGTCCGCACCAGTAAGTCAATTGCCTCGTCGGCGCCTCGAACAGCCATAACCTCGGCTTCTGTTCCACAATATTTTTTATAGGCTGCTTCCAGCTCATGAGGCAGGAAATCCGGGTAGCGGTTGTATGGTGTCGTATGGACGTCACTGTACTGACAGCACTGCTCAAGCTCATTGGCGTTCAGCCAGAGATGCCCTTTACCGCCTGTTCGGCGGGCAGACTGATAAGGCTCAAGAGACTTGATGTTCTCGGGAACCAGGCGGGATGCAAGTGAGCCATTCATACGACGTAGATCAATCCATTTTTATATCTGTGAAGCGTAGAGAAATTATATAAAAATATACTTTGCAGTCTACTGTGTATTTTCTGGTATATTTCGATGGTCGCACAATATGATGTGAGTAGTGAACATGACACAGAAGGCTCCGTTCATTGTTAATGAACAGCAAGTGAAAGCGTTACTGCCGGAATTAAACGTAAGAGCGTTAATGTCCTCCCTGTTCCGGGATCTGGGAAACAATCTGGCTGTTCAGCCGCCACAAACACTGACGTTATTTCCTGATAATAAAGGTGACTTTATTACCTATCAGGGCGCACTGGCAGAAGAAAAAGTGTTCGGTGCCAAGCTGTCCCCCTATCTCATCACCGGGGATAAACCCATTATCACGGCCTGGACCAGCCTGATGTCAATGGAGACAGGGCAACCACTTTTACTGTGTGACTCAGGCTTGCTGACGGTTGAGCGCACTGCCGGCACAACGGCACTGGCTGTTGATTGTCTGGCGGCTCCCGAGAGCAAAAACCTCGCTGTTATTGGAACAGGTAATGTTGGACTGGCTCATTTGCGTCATGTTCTTCCATTGCGTGACTGGGAATCTATTGGTGTATTTGCGCCGGAATTGACCAAAAATCAGCAACGCATGGCTGACATTGAAAGTATCGACTCTAGAGTCCAGATTGCTGCCAGCGTTCAAGAAGCTGCTTTAGGGGCTGATGTGGTCATGCTTTGTACATCTTCCGGATCACCGGTGATTTCAGAGCAGGATATCAAGGCCACGGCACTGGTAACGTCGATCAGTACAAATGTTGCCAATGCCCATGAAGTACCGCCTTCATTGCTTGGCAAGGCTGATGTCTATTGCGACTACAAAAAGACAACACCCGCCAGTGCCGGTGAAATGGTGCTGGCAAAAGAGCAGTATGGTTGGGATGCTTCTGCCATAAAGGGGGATCTGGCAGATCTGGTTAATGAGAAGTGTCCGCGTCCGGACTATGACAAGCCGGTATTTTTCCGTTCGATTGGTCTGGGGCTGGAAGATGTAGCAATTGCTTATGGTATCTGGAAGCTGGTTAGCCAGAACTAGTTATTAATAAAAATAGATAATGAAGAGGTAGAGCCGTCATGAAGATCAAGGCTTTCGGTGTTGAAATGTGGATGAACGAATATGAAAACCACTGCCGATATAATCTGGCTGAAACCTGTGTCGAGTCACTGACCGTTGAGCAACTGCTGGAAATGTCCGGAAAAAAGGATGCGATCCTGCAGGAACTGCTGCCCATGAAGCTGACTTACGGAGCCATCGAAGGTTCAGACCGGCTGCGTGACAACATTATCCAGCTTTATGGAAAACAGAAGCGCGAAAATATTGTGGTGACCCATGGTGCCATTGGGGCCAATGCACTTGTGCATGAGACTCTGGTTAATCCCGGTGACAGGGTTATCTCAATTTTACCGACCTATCAGCAGCATTACTCGATTCCTGAAAGTTACGGGGCTGATGTCCAGATCGTTAAACTAAAAGAGGAAAACGGGTTTCTGCCAGACCTGGATGAAGTGCGGGCATTGGTGACAGACAATACTCGCCTTATAGTGATAAACAGCCCGAATAATCCGACGGGGGCATTGATAGAAGAGCCCATGCTCAGAGAGTTGGTTGAAATTGCCCGCTCCTGTGATGCCTACTTGTTAAACGATGAGGTGTATCGGGGTACCAATGCAGAAGGTGATGGTTTTACAACATCTGTCGCTGATCTGTATGAGAAAGGTATTGGTACCAGCAGTATGTCCAAGACCTTCTCTCTGGCAGGCTTGCGCCTGGGTTGGGTTGCCGGGCCTGAAGAGTTGATCCATGATATTTGTATCCACCGGGATTACAACACGATCAGTGTTGGCATGTTGGACGAGCATTTTGCTGCGATTGCTTTGGAATGTCGTGATCAGATCCTGAACCGTAATCGTCAGATTTGTCATGAAAACAGGGAAGTTCTGGATGCCTGGATTGCACAGGAACCAAAGATTTCTTATGTAAAACCCAAGTCAGGAACAACAGCCTTGCTGAAGTATGACATTGATATGTCCTCACGAGAGCTGTGCGTCAAACTGCTGGAATCCAAGGGTGTTATGTTCACGCCTGGTAGTGTGCTGGATATGGAAGGTTATCTGCGAATTGGCTATGCCAATAATCCGCAAGTGCTGCGTGAAGGCCTGGAGAAGTTCTCCGAGTTTCTGGCCGAACTGAACTAACGGGTCTTTAAACTCTGAATCATCATACCCCGACCCTATGTGGTGGCTCGGGGTATGAGAGTTACACTGGGGATATTGGTTTATCTGTTCTTCAGTTCACGCAGATAGTTAAATATGGTCGCCCGGCCAATGCCGATGACATTGGCAATATATTCCGCTGCACCTTTGCCATTAAATGCCCCTTCATTGAACAAAGCTTCAACCAGCTGCCGCTTGTCGGTTCGGTTTAATGTCGCCAGTACAAGATTTTTGTTTCCAAGCCAGTAATGGATGTAGCTGTTGATCTTCTCCTGCCAGTCATCATGAAACAGCTTTTGGGGCTGAGGTATCAGCTTGCTACTGGCGGGCAACAGCAGGCTTAAAGCTTCCATGGCAGCATCAACGTGGGCAGTACTCATATTAATACACATCATGCCAGTGGGGGCGTTGTCATCGCTTCGAAGAACCACGCTGGCCGAACAGATATTGCGACCATCCCAGTTACGCTTCTGATAGGGGCCGATTACCCTTTCCGAATCATCAAAGTCGACGTCATCCAGCAGGGCTGGATCACCTACCTTTCGTTTGGAAATATTGTTGGATATATAGGCAATACTCTGACTTGCCAGGTCATGAATGATGACTTCAACGTGGTCACCAAACAGCAAGGTTATGCCATCTGCTATCGGGCCATAATGTCTGGCAAGGTAGGCTGCAGTGCCTTGCTCCGTGAAACTGTTCATCGCGATGGAAACTGACTTTGATAATTGCAGCCCATGCTAGCGGTCAAAACATTTATTGTGAAGTCAGGGTTATTTCACCTTAGGGACTGTTCACAATGTCATCCCATCATGGCCCAATTCGATACCCTCAGCCAATTGGCCGCCGGCTATCAGCCAGTTATCCATATCATGGCTGATATGTGTAAGTATCGTGTGCTTGATGCCTAATTGCTGGTGGATCTCTGTGGCGATAGACAGATCATTATGATTTCGAGGTTTATTTTCGGATGGTGGGTGACTGCAGTCCAGAATCATCATATCTGGTGTATGTTGGGTCAGCCACAACAAGGTTTCATCAGGTAAACCAACAGTGTCAGTCAGATAGGCAATCCGGTAGCCTCTCCGTTCAATTAGATAGCCATGGCAGGGACGTGAATGCATTAGCAGCAATGGCGTTACAGTGCATGACTTCAGAAGCAGAGGTTCGAAAGGTTGTATTGGGCGAAAATCCAGAATACCGGAATGTTTCAGCAGATCAGCGCAGCCGGCAGGATCATTCGGGCAATAAACCGGTATCTTTTGCCCTTTGCCCCAGCGCAGCTCGAACAGTCCCTGAACGTGATCGACATGGAAATGGGTCAGCAGTATTGCATCCAGTGAACCCGGTGGATAATGCTCCGCAAGGTTCATCAAGCCGCAGTCGATACACAGTGTCTCGCTCTTTGTTTTCACTTTGGCACTGGTGGCCCGGCGACGGTAAGCAGGGTTCCTGACTGCGCGCAGGCAAGCCGGACAGTCACAGCCATATAACGGAACACCACCGGCTGCCGCCGTGCCGGTCAGGGTCATCTCTATATCTGGCACAGCACTCATCTGGTAATGTGTATCCGGTTTCAACAAGATATTCACTCTAACCAAAATACGTCAGGCATGACACAGATTATCAGTAACAACAAATCCTCTCTCTCTTCAGTAAAAGCGCTGTTGCTGGATATGGATGGCACGCTGTTTGACAGCGAACGCATTCATAAAGACGCCTGGCAGATGACTGCAGCTGAATTCGGCATCCAGTTGGATGACAAAGCCTACAGCCGTTTTATCGGACAACGGTTTGAAGAGTGTGTCGAAATACTGACAGCGCTGGCAGGAGATGGGTTTGATCCGGCCCCTTACCTTGCCCGCATGGCTGTTATTGAAGCAGATCTGAAGTGCGAGGGCGTTCCTTTTCGAGATGGTGCGTTAGCACTGCTGGAATATGCTTTGAGAGAAAAATTCCGGCTGGCTTTGGTCACCTCTTCAAGACCGGAGACTATCGAAGCCAACTTTGCCGGTAGCGACTGGCTACAACACTTTGAAGTGATCGTCTCGGGTAATGATGTCACCTGTGCCAAGCCAAATCCGGAAGGCTATCTGTTGGCCTGTCAGCAGCTGGATCTACTGCCTGAGAATACGGTTGCTGTAGAAGATACCAATACCGGTGCAGCAGCAGCGATTGCTGCCGGGTGTCATACTATTGTCGTACCTGATAAATTATTGCCGGTGACACCTGAAGTTGCGGTTAACTCACTGGCGGTGTGTGACTCCCTTCATGAAATCATTCCATTGCTTGATCACTAGGGGCTAGAAGGTAAATAGAATCAGCAGCAGTATCAGCACGGGACAGACAATTCGAATATACCAGGGCCATATTTTCCAGAACCAGCTGCTGCCTATATTCGGGCAACCCTGCTGAAGTTCCTGCAGTTTATGATGGCGCGACCAGACCCAGCCGGTGAACAGGCAAACGGAAAGGCTGAGTAGTGGCATGGCGTAACGGGTTGTTGCGCCGACGATCAGAGCAAATAACGGTTCATGCCAGAGAACAATGCAGACGCTGATGGCAAAGGCTGCGATAGATACCAGCCATGAACTCTGGGGTCTGAGAGCCCAGTGCCGGCGTTGAATAATGGCGACGGGGACTTCCAGCATTGAAACGGATGATGTCAGAGCGGTGATTGCAAGCAAGGCAAAAAATGCGACAGAAATCAGTGCACCAAAATGACCAAACTGGATAAACAGAGCCGGCAAAACATCAAAGACCAACGTGTCCGCACTTTTAAGGGCGCCTTCCGGGGTATGGATTTCAATCCCGTGATGCAGCGCCACAAACATCCCGGGAATAATTAACAGACCAGCCAGTATTGCTACCAGCGTATCAGTCAGGGCAACGCCGGCTGCCAGCAGTGGTACATTGCTGTTTCGGCTGAGATATGCGCCATAAACCAGCATTACGCCAACGCCAAGAGACATGGAAAAGAATGATTGCCCCAGGGCATGGATCAGTAACTGGTGATCAAATAGTTTGCTGAAATCCGGCATCAGGAAGTATTTCAGACCCTCTATTGCACCGGGCTGTGACAGCGTGAACCCAATCAGTGCCAGCATCAGCAGCACAAGTAACGGCATTAAGCGGCTGCACCATTTTTCAATACCATCTGCGACGCCTCCGGAAACAACCTGGGTCGTCATAAACATGAAGCATGCCGTTGCTGTCAGGGTCGGAACCGTCTGAAAAGACATCAGTGTTTGACTGAATTGTTCGAAACCCAGAAGCAGAGCAACGGGCGCGAGGCCAAAGCAGAGAATCCAGCCGGCAATAATGCTGTAGAAGCTGTAAATCAGGATAACGGTCAGGGTCGAGGCCCAGCCTGTTACCTGACCCAGAATCCGGTGAATCGGAGATGAAGACAGTTTGGATAGCGTTTCTACCGGATCGGAACGGCCATAACGGCCAACCAGTAATTCTGCCGTCAGCATGGGCCATGCCAGCAGAAATGAAAACAGCAGATAGGCCAGCACAAACGCACCACCACCGTTATCAGCTGCCTGAGTAGGGAATCCCCAGATATTGCCAACACCAACGGCGGAACCAACAGCGGCAAGGAAAAAGCCGATTCGAGACGAAAACTGCACAGTTGAGTCTGAACCGGATGTTGTTGGTCTTTTGAGAGAAACCTGTTCCGCCACTGTTTTACCTTTGTTCAATGATTAACAACAAAATAGCACAAGCCGTACTTGTGCTATTCCACTGCCATCATCAGAAGGTATACCAGATCAGAACCAGCACCAGTGAAGGGCAGACAATCCGGATATACCAGGGCCATATTTTCCAGAATAGACTGTGCTCAATATCAGGATATCCCTGCTGCAGTTCTCTCAGCTTGTGATGTCTTGACCATATCCATCCGGCAAAAATACAGACGGCAAGACTCAGCAGGGGCATGGCATATTGGGTGGTCAGGCTGACAATGAAGCCAAACAACACATCGAACCAGCGCAGCATGCAGAAACACAGGATAAATGTGAGTACTGTTATCAACCAGGCCCCCTGGGGGCGATGGACCAGATGCCGGCGCTGCATCACCGCGACAGGTACCTCAAGAATAGATATCGCAGACGTCAGAGCAGTGATTGCAAGCAAGGCAAAAAATGCCAGAGATACCACTACGCCGGTGGATCCTAGCTGGTTGAAAAGTGCTGGTAACACATCAAATACCAGTGTGTCTGCACTTTTCAGTACACCTTCCTCGGTATAGATGTCGATGCCGTGGTGCAGGGCAACAAACATTCCGGGGATGATCAACAATCCGGCCATGATTGCCACCAGTGTGTCCGTCAGGGCAACACTGGCTGCCAGTAAGGGAACGTTGCTGTTATTGGTCAGGTAGGCACCATAAACAACCATAATGCCGACACCCAGCGACATGGAGAAGAAAGATTGCCCCATGGCACTGACCAGCAGGTCTTTGTTCAGGATCTTGCTAAAGTCCGGCAACAGAAAATAGCGTAATCCGTCCATGGCACCATCCTGAGTCAGGGTGAAACCAATCAGTCCCAGCATCAGCAGAATCAGTGCTGGCATCAGACGGCCACACCACTTCTCAATACCTTCTGCGATACCTCCGGCGACAATGGAAGCAACCATCATCATAAACAACGTGGCTGTTATCAAAGTGGGAACAATACTGAATGAGGTCAGTGACTTGGCAATATCATCCAGCTCAAGCATTGAGAAGACCGGAGCCAGGCCAAAACAGATAATCCAGCCGGCAATGATGGCATAGAAACTGTAAATCAGAATGACGGTAATGGTTGAAGACCACCCGACAAACATGCCGAACCATTTCAGGAGCGGGTTTGGGTTAATCATGCCCAGTGTTGAAACCGGGTCTGAGCGGCCATAGCGACCAATGACCAGCTCTGCAATCAGCATCGGCCAGGCCAGCAGGAAAGAAAAGCACAGATACACCAGCACAAAGGCCGCACCACCGTTATCAGCAGTCTGGGTTGGAAAGCCCCATATATTGCCAATACCGACAGCAGAACCTACAGCTGCCAGAAAAAAACCAAGTCTCGATGAGAACTGGGTCGAGGGAGCCGCCTTATTGTTAGAACTCGATTCTTGTGTCGTCACTTGATCACCTGATCCTGAGTTGGGAAGTCCTCTCTTAACATCAGCCTTGTGTATCAGGTACAGAACTTAATTGCCCTGATCTTCTGTGCTCTTGTTTTTGTAACATGTTTTGATCATGACTGTTTATCATGAAAATACAGCCTTCTTCGGATCCCTTGTCAGGATGGGCCGTATTTCTGATGATGGCTGTTTGTCAGTATAAAAATTATATGGAATTAAGCGCAGCAGATGATTGCGAATTGATTGGGGGGAACTCACAAGCTAAACAATAATCTACCAAGTAGGACGTTTTTTTTAGCAGTAAATATCATGCCCCTTGATCGATACGATATACGGATACTCGAAGAGCTCCAGAAAGACGCATATATCAATAATCAGGAACTGGCAGACAGAATCGGTTTGACGCCGTCACCCTGCCTGAGAAGAGTGAAGCAGCTTGAAGAGCAGGGGGTTATCGCAGGTAGAGCGGTGCTGCTTGATCCGGATCTGTTGGGGCTGAAATTACTGGTTCTTATTCATATCAGTATGGACAAACATATACCGGATCGCTTTGAGACGTTTGAAACTGCGGTGGAAGGATATCCAGAAGTGCTGGAATGTAATCTGATTACCGGACAGTCAGCAGACTATATGTTGAAAGTGCTGGTTTCTGATATGAAGAACTATCAGGATTTTTTGCTGAAAAAACTGACAGCTATTCCAGGTGTCAGCGGGGTTCATTCCAGCTTTGTTTTAAGTCAGCCGGTAAAACGAAATGGTATTCCGCTGCATCATTTGCGCTAGGGGCTGTTGACAATTAAACATGGGGAACCCTTCGGGTTCATCACACAAGCCCTCATGCCACGTTGAACGGCTTGAACATGGAACCACCATGCCCCGCGCCGCTCGCCTTACCTGAGGGCTTGTGTGATGAACTGGTCACATGTTTAATTGTCAACAGCCCCTAGGCACGACTTTTTCTGATCTGAAAATGGCCGATAAGCTGACCATGATCAGATTAAAATTTCTTCCGTTTTTTTGTTGCTTGTTAGCTCCGGTAAACGCTGTTGCCAACAGCTCGGTGAGCCATTGTGAGGACAGGATTGAACAGCGAATCCATTCGCTGGAGCAGACCCTGCGAGAACATAATTACCGTTATTATGTTCAGGCTGACACCATTATCAGTGATGCTGAATATGATGCACTTGAGCAAGAGTTGAAACGTCTGCAGGACTGCTTGCATCAAACCTATGACAATATTCTGCAGCCACCGGTATTGGGTCACCGCCAGCAGCACGCTGTGTATATGGGAAGTTTAAGGAAGCTGCAGTCAGAGTCCGAGGCAGCGGCTTTTGTAAAGCGTGTTCGTGGTATTGGAGACACGCTTCTGGTACAGCCCAAAATAGATGGTGTGGCTCTCGAACTGGTTTATGTGGATAGCTATCTGGTTGCAGCGACAACCCGGGGTGATGGCGAAACCGGAGAAGATGTCCTTGCCAGAATAAAGTCAGTACCAGCAATTCCTGCCCGTATACCTTTCAAAACCCGAGCAATCATTCATGGTGAGCTCTTCTGGCATACCGGTAATCAAAACAGCAAGCCGGAAGGGTATGCATCCGCCAGACATTACACAGCCGCGCTGCTGCAGAAAGATAGTGTGGCTGAAAAAGCACTGGCACAGCTGAACTTCTTTCCATGGTATTGGACAAACAGTATCCACAAAAGTCTGCTGGATGATAATGAAACTTTCAGTACTTGGGGGTTCTCCCTGCCAAAACAACATACTCATATTGCCAACAATATGGCTGAAGTGAATTCACTACGGCAGACATATCAACAGGGTTCTGAACATCCATTCTTGATGGATGGGATAGTTCTGAAGGCCGCAAGTCACGCTTCCATTAATCGTTTAAAAGGTTCCCTGCAGATACCTGGCTGGGCCGCTGCGTGGAAATTTCCTGCGGCAGAAAAAGTAACAACTGTCAGAGCTGTCTCATGGCGAATTGGACGCAGTGGCAGGGCTGCTTTTGTACTGGAGCTGGAACCGGTCAGGTTTGACGATATTGAAGTTAGCCGGGTTTCAGTGGGAAGTATAAAAGCGCTACAGCAACGAGATTTGGCAGCAGGCGACCTGGTCAGTATCAGCTTCAAGGGGCAGGCCAACCCGGTACTGTTGAATGTACTGTGGCGACCCCCTGAGCGTAAGCGATTTGCCTCTGTGGACAAACTGAAAAAGTATGATGCATTTTCCTGTATGACCTTATCCACAGACTGTGAGCAACAGTTTACAGCCAGATTGCTGTGGATAACCCGCCAGATGAAACTTTCAGGATTGGGAGAGAAACAGCTGCAGTTGCTGGTACAGCAAGGCGAAATCAGGCAGCTGCATCACATTATGCTGCTTGATACAGAAGTGCTTGAGTCTCTGCCTGCAATTACGAAAGCCAGAGCCTCTGTATTGGCAGGCCAGATCAAGGCAAGTTCCGAACTATCTTTTGATCGTCGTTTGCTTATAGCGGGAATACCCGGAATCGGATGGATGAAGGCAAAGCAGCTGGCTCAAAAAGTGAAAAGTTGGGAACAACTGCAGCAGGCATCTATCGATGATCTCAAGCTTGCCGGGTTAAACGCCGGGGTTGCCCGAGGGGTAAAGCATTGGCTCACTTTGCCCGAAGTCAGGCTGCTGCTTAAACGCCTGTAAAACGTAAAAAATTCGGTAATTCACCTCCTTCTTGGTATGATGAGGGCGCAGTATGTAATCGCCTGTAGATGTGCCTATCAGCGCTGATTATGGCGCCGGGAGTTGTGAATATGTCCCAAAAAATACTCGATCCTGTTAATTGCAGAATATTCAGCCACCTTGATGATGTATTTGCGGCTGAACTCGATATGACCTTTGTCACTGATCCCGAGCATCCGGAAGAAGGCATTCGTGCTGGATTCGATATTCGTTCCGGCACCGGAAACTTTCATCATCTGGAGATGGCGGGCGGTGAATGGCGTGAAGTTTTTCAGCTATTGACTGATGAGCTCCACAGGCTGGGTGTGTTGGTACACAAGCCCGATTCAGCACCGGAAAAAAACGAGCTGAGTCGCGAGCTGCATGAATTACTCCAACCCGAAGAACACGATCGCTGGGAAAACCTGCCGGGACTGGAAGTCGCCTGATAGAGGCTTGCCCCGGAACAAAACAATCAATGCGGTGCGGATGTCACCGTGAGTCTATAACCTCTTTCACAGCTGATAGCTGTTAGCGATGAAAATGCTCACAACTTTGTTGTTCCCTTGTTGACTGAAAGGTTGATTGAAAGGTCGTTCCAAAGTTGATGAGCATTTTCTGCTTCAGGCTGTAGTTCAGTGCTGTACAGTGAAACCCGCAATGGTTGCGGGATTTGCAGCTCTGCAGCCCCTGTCTGTCCTGTGCCAGAATAATCGCCTTTTTCAGAATAATTCATTCCTGTCATGACCGATTCGAAATTCCATATTGTTCGCCTGATGTGTGAACGCATTTCCAACAATGCCCACCGTGAAGCCATGCGCTGGAAGCAGGGGAATGAATGGACCAGCCTCGACTGGGAAACTGTTGGAAGCAAAGTGGGGGCAATTGCCCGGTCGCTGCTGAAGTTTGGCCTGCAGCCACAAGACAAAACCGCGATTTATTCCCGCAATATGCCTGAGTGGACGCTGGCAGATTTGGGCACTCTGTTTACCCGTGGGGTGACGGTTCCGGTTTATCCCACATCTACCACAGCCCAGACTGAATACATTATCCAGGATGCCGGGGTGCGTCTGTTATTTGTCGGGGAGCAAGCTGAATACGACAGAGCGCTGCCGCTGCTGGAGCGTTGCCCGACTCTGGAAAGACTGGTGGTGCTGGATAGCAGCACTGACTTGAAAGGCTGTGAGCAGGCCTGCTATCTGGAAAACTTTGTGGAAGAAGGTGACAGTGCTGAAATGGAAGCACTGCTCCAGACCCGGATTGAACAGGCTCGGATGGATGACCTACTGACCCTGATCTACACCTCGGGCACTACCGGCACACCCAAAGGCGTGATGCTGGACTATACCAATATCGGTGCCGCCATGGAGTCTCATAACGAAGTTATCGACCTGGGGGAAACTGATGTATCTCTCTGCTTTTTGCCCCTGAGCCATATCTTTGAGAGAGCCTGGAGCTTTTATGTGCTGTATCGCGGCGCAGTTAATGTATACACCCGTAATCCGGCCAATGTTGGCGATGTTATCGGTGAAGTAAAACCGACTGTAATGTGTGCCGTGCCGCGCTTTTATGAAAAAGTGCATGCAGCCATCATGGAAAAGGTGCAGCAAGCGCCAAAGTTCAAGCAGTTAATGTTTAATACTGCGCTCAAGATCGGAAATAAAAACTTTTCCTATATCCGCACTGGCAATTCTGTTCCCTGGTGGGTGAAGCAGCTGCATAAAACGGCGGAGAAAGTAGTGCTTGGAAAACTGCGTCTGGCTCTGGGTGGCAAAATTCGTTACATGCCCTGTGGCGGCGCACGGTTGATGGATGAAGTAAATCTGTTCTTTCACGCCATCGGCATCCATGTGAAATACGGCTATGGTCTGACGGAAACAACGGCAACGGTCACCTGCTGCCAGAGTCAGCAATTCAAAATGGGCTCTGTCGGTACAGCGATGCCCGGCGTTGAGGTAAAAATCGGCACGGACAACGAGATTCTGGTGAAAGGCCCAACCGTTATGCGGGGCTATTTCAATAAACCGGAAGAAACCGCCGAAGTGCTGCGTGATGGCTGGCTCCATACCGGTGATGCCGGTGAGATCGATGAACAGGGCCGGTTGCAGATGACCGAACGTCTGAAAGATCTGATGAAGACATCTGGTGGCAAATATATTGCGCCGCAGGTTATTGAAAGTTTGCTGGGGCAGGATCGTTTTATCGAGCAGATTGCCATTGTTGCTGATGCCCGCAAGTATGTTTCTGCCTTGATCGTTCCGACCTTTGAGTCGTTGGAACATTACGCTAAAAGCATCAACCTGAAATATGAGTCCAAAATGGACCTGGTGCGACACAGCAAGGTTAATGAAATGTTCGAGGAACGCATTCAGCAGTTGCAGGAACAGCTGGCGCGATTCGAGCAGGTGAAGAAGTTTACTTTGCTACCCCGTGAGTTCTCTATCGATAAAGGGGAATTGACACCGACGTTGAAGCTACGTCGCAAAAACATCATGGCCCGATACAAGGCCGAGATTGAAGCTATGTATACCAAGCATGTAAAAAAGGCACAGGACTAACACATCCTGTTCGGGAGTACCTTTTCTGCGGTACCTGCAAGGAACCGTTTTGTACTCCCGACCTAAAAAGCATACATTCTGTTAAGGGGCAGCCGATAGGCTGACTGAAAACACCCGATAACAGACCTGCAGGGACGCAGCGTATGCCTCGGCTATTTGGATGTTACTTCCTTTTTTCTTCTCTTCTCTCTTCTTCTGCTATTGCTGCTACAGACGGCAATTCCGGTCAGGTTTATCCCAGTGCCGGCACTGCCTGGGTGCTTCCGGGTATCCATGAGGCACCGACAGACCCGAGTACACGGGCGGACTTTCCTGATGGTGAATCTGTTTTTCAGTGGGAGTTAAAGCATGCTGACAGGTCGTTAGGTGATGGCTACGACCCTGAGCGGGATATTCCAATTCCTGTTATTGGTTACATGTATAACCAGAAGCTGGAATTCAACAGCGGTCGGTATGAGCTCGAATTACGAGACCGAATGGAAAGCAATGGAATGGATTATGAAGATGCCTTCCTGCACTTTTCTGAAGATACCGTTCTGGTGGAAAATGATCCCTATAGTGGCTCAAAAACCGCATTAAATCAGGTTCCACCTGTTGCTGGCTGGTGGCCTGCAGGAACCAATAGTGGCGGGAAACTGATCTGGCATAAAGCCCCTTATGACCTGCCTGCCTGGGACGGATACGAAAGTGAGGGCGGGCTGGTTATCTTTATGACGGAAAAGTTTGACCAGCTGAATCTGACCCTGTCTCAACCTGCAACGGGAGGTCAGATTGAGGTGCTTTATCCGTCTTCGGTCACAAGTGCAGGACTGGCTTCGGGGTGGAAGTCGGTGCCCGTCAGTGATGGTACTGAAGGGCTAAGTTATAGCGGCAATATTCGTTGGGAACCACCTGCTGACTGGGCGAGGGCCGCAACCTATCACCCCTCTTCCCGTACAGGGTCCGACTTTGGCAAGCGGGCAATTCGTGAAGGGGGAAAGTTCTATCTGATCAAAGTGGTTTGGAAAGCCGGCGCGGTGGATATACCTCCCAGGCTGGCCAATGTTCAGCTGCGTAGCTGGTTGCCACGTATCGGGTTGAACGGAGCTGGCAAACATCTGCGCAAGGTGCCGGGTTGGGATCCGGTTAATGACCCTGATAAAAATTATTATGTGGATGATGAAGAGTTTGAGAGATTGCAGAATCCTCACGCAACCGCCCGTTTTCCGTATGAGGCAAGGGTTGTGCCGTTAGGTCGAATGTGGGGCAGTCACTCTTCATGGTGTCGCACCAACCTGTTCAACAGGCAGGTCAGAACAGAAACGGTTGATCTGTTGATAGAAGGCTGGGAGCAACGCAATTGGCAAGGTGCTTATAACGATGACATGTTCAAGTTACTGGGGCCCCGTCAATTTGAAGTTGTGTCCGGTGGTTCGCTGATTGAGTATGACGGTCGGGTTCAGGACGACGAGACAATTACCGCTTATACCCGTGCAATGGCAAAGCTGTTACGTCAGTTGCAACGTCGCAAGATTGATGGTCAGCCCGTCGATGTTGCAGGTAATATCTCGGATATTAATGTCTATGAAGATGAAGAATATCACCTGTTTATAACCGCGCTGAATGTGTTTCTGCGAGAAGCCTATCTGCTGCCGGCTATGGGACTATCAGGTTATACCGGAATCAACCGGCTCTGGGATACTTTTGCACTGGCTCATGCCGGGCGACAGTCGATTATCATGTCTGCCATTCGGCAGAAAACAAACGTACAGCTTTTCGGGAATACGCAGGACAGTTGGGAGCGTGATATCGAAACCGGGCTGGCACAGTTTTACCTGATTAATGTGCCGGGCTGGACCTGGTTCCAGCAATGGAATCAAAGCTTTATCTACGGCAGTGGTAATACATCCAGTGCAAACTACTTCAAAGCTGGAGTACCTAGGAATATGGCCTATCAACCATCGGCCATGCTCAGTATTGATATTGGTAAACCGCTGCAGGTTGCTCCGTCAGACTACGAGTTGATGTCTTATATGATGCCGATTCGGGGTGTGACGAATTACCATATTATCGGTGACAGCGGTGATTCGGTTCTGAGTGGCCCGAGTTTGCCGGGTCAGCAAGTAAACGTCATCCCATCTTATATCTACTTTCTTCAGCGCAGCCCGGAAGAGGTCGTAACGGGTGGTCCGGCAGATGCTGTATTGGCCAGAAACTATACCAAAGGTCTGGTGCTATACCGCACCGACTTTCTGGGTAATAGTGCAGCTTTTTTTGAAACTTCATCCGGAGCAATTCCTCTGCCTCAACCCTATCGCAGAGTTTTGCCTGATGGCACGCTGGGGCCGGTGATTAATTCTATTGAGCTTTCCGGATATGAAGGGGCGATTCTGGTCAGTCCCTGAGTTTTTCAGGGACTGGGACAAGGGCAGGGAACGGTACGCTCAGAAATTTACCAGGTGGGGTTCTTCAGGCAGGTGGACTCCACACAGGCTCATTACAAGCCCAAGTATCAGACTCCACGGATCACCGGGCTCGGCACCTTTCAGCACATTATCAATACGGGCTGCACGGGAAATGAGATCCCGCAGGGTATGTTCAGAAGTGCGGTAGATGGCGTCACGTAACTGGTTTTTGCGCTTTTTCAGAGGGAACGGAGGCAGCTTCTGCAGTTTCGCGACCTGCTCCAGAGCGGCATCCAGTTTAATATTCTGACCCAGCAGGCGTGCCAGCTGACTGAGCATTCGCAGTTCACGGGCAAGGGCCCAAAGTACAATGGTGGGCTCCACACCTTCAGAACGCAGTCCGTTAAGTACGCGTACACTAAGCGCTGCATTGCTGGAAACCACTGCATCAACCAAGCTGAAAACATCGTAGCGGGCACTGTTACTGATGGCTTCCTGAATCAGTTCGACGCTCACTTCACCATTTTCAGACAGCAGGCGCAGTTTCTCGATTTCCTGACTGGCCGCCAGCAGGTTACCTTCAACCCGTTCCGACAGCATCTTGACGGCTTCAGGAGTAGGCCGCAGACCTGCAGCTTTCATTCGATTGCCAATCCAGCCAGGTAAACGGCTTAACTCCACCGGCCAAAGTGCGATATGAACACCGTCCTTATCTACGGCTTTAAACCAGCGACTTTTCTTGGTTGCGCCATCAATACGAGGAGCAATAATCAGCAACAGATTATCGGGAGACGGGTTTTGCAGACAGGATTCGAGGACTTTACCCCCTTCTCCCAGCTTGAGATTGTCGAGACGCAGTTCAATCAATTGCTGCTGACTGAACAGTGACAGGCTGTTATTGGCATCCTGCAATCGGCTCCAGTCGAAGCCCTGTTCAACCTGCAACAGCTGGCGCTCATCATATCCCTGCTGGCGGGCTGCCTGCCGGATCTGGTCACAGCATTCCTGAACCAGCAGTGGCTCATCACCGGAAACGAGGTAAACTGGCTGCAGTTTACCTCGCAGGTGTTCTTCAAGCTTTTCAGGCTTCAGGATCATGCATCACCGGCAGCGGATTGCTGCTCTTGTTTCTGCTTTTCACGAAGCTCTTCAGCAACTTTCTCGGCTTCAGCCAGGTCTGATTCAGAAATAGCTGAGATACGGCGAATCATGGTAGCAATCACTTCCCGATCCAGCTCTTCAAACAGCAGTGTTTCTTCAGATTTGCTGCTGGTGTAATTGTTCGGGTCACGCAGGTAGCGGCGAGTCTGCTGCAGCTCGTACGGGCCAAACAGCGGAATGCCGTCCTGGGTTTCCAGTTGGTAACGGATCCGGGTTGTCAGCAGATATTCAGAAGCTCTGTCACTGCCACCAAAGCTCTGGATCTCGGATTCCTGCTTCCGCTTCAGAACGCGAATGCTGTAACGGGCAGCAGGACTGACTTCAATACCTGTCAGAATCAGTTGGCGCTCAAATGGAGTGCGGAAATCCCGATCAGCAATCTCAACCTGGAGTCGCTTCAGATGCTCGGGGACATTGACCTGTCCACGTAACTGGAAGCCACAGCCGACCATCAATGCAGTCAGCAACATCACTGTAATTCCTGAAAAAAAGCGCTTGCCGGCCAGGGCGCGCAGGTACGTCGGCCTGTTCATATTCATATTGGGGCTACGTCAGGTTGAGTCCATGTAAAGTATCGAACCATTATAACGCCCGATTTTGGCAAAACAGAAATGGTTCTTGCCGGCTATCGTGTCATTCGGGAGTTTATGGGTTGATGTTATGAGTTACTTTTTATATCAGCGAGGATAGTTTTAACAAAGCTGCAATAGAAATTGAGTCTGTAATTTCTCCGGACAGCGCCATTTGAATTGCCTGCTTAAGTGGTAATTTATGAACTGTGATATCTTCGGTGTCATCCGGTTCCGGTTTTCCCAGCCCTAAATTACGAGCGATAAAGATCTCAGTTGCTTCGTCAGTACAGGAAATGGATGTATGGATATGCATCAGGGTTTGTAGTTGACCGGCAACAAGACCGGTTTCCTCTTTCAACTCCCTTATCGCACCCTGCTTTCGACTTTCCTTTGGCTCTGCAGACCCTTTGGGAATTTCCCAGGTAGGCTCGTTGATGGTGTAGCGAAACTGCCGAACCAGCCAGGTATTGTTTTGCTCGTCCAGAGGAATAATGCCGACAGCTCTTCCTTTCATGCTGACAACACCGTAAATCCCTTCAGTGCCTCCCGGAGTTATCACTTCTTCATGTCGTACCTGAATCCACGGGTTTTCATATGCAATTCTACTGTTAAGCCGCTTCCATGGGCCACGCTGTTCATTATCAGCCATAGCGGAGATCCGTTTGCCTTGAGAAATAAAAAACTATTACAGCTAATTATTAGTGTGGCATACCCGTTAGCGTTTGCGGCTGGTAAATCGGCTCCTTTCATATGATATGGAAAGCTATGATATGGTCGGGTTTCGATAAAAGTGACAAAAGACGATAGCTGTGTTTATGAAATTTTCCCTCCGTAAAATTCTCTCTTGCCTTGCTGTAGTCGCTGTTGTGCTTGCCCCTGCAGCTCAAGCCGAAGGCAATGTGACATGGGATGAGCTGAAAGAACAGGCGGGTGATCTTGCCAACAAGTCCGGTCAGTGGGCCAAGGAAAAAACAGAAAAAGCCAAGGAATGGGCAGAAAATGAGGGCAAGGACTGGGCGCTGGAAAAAGGTAAAAAAGCTGCAGAAGCGGTAGAAAAAAGTGCCGAAGCAGCAAAAGAGTGGGGCAAGGATGTTCTCGATAAAGCCGGCAAAGAGCTGGAAAAACACCGGGAGCAAAAGCCGGATAAAGAGCCGGCACCTGTCGTTGAAGGTATCAGCGCATAAAAAAACGGGAATGAGATTATCTCATTCCCATTTTGTTTTTTTGTCTGATGTCAGCTGATACAGAAATCAGTTGGCAACAATATTCACCAGCTTGCCCGGTACGACAATTACTTTGCGCAGGGTTTTACCATCGGTGAACTTGGTCACGTTCGGGTGAACCAGAGCCATTTGCTCCAGCTCATCCTTGCTGGCATCAGCCGGAGCTTCCAGCTTGGCGCGTACTTTGCCGTTCACTTGAACGACCAGAGTGATAGCGTCTTTAACCAGTGCAGACTCATCAACCTGTGGCCACAGAGCCGTCAGGACAGCATCATTGTGACCCAGCAGTTCCCATGCCTTGTGAGCAATATGTGGAACAATCGGTGACAGCAGCAGGGTGACAGCTTCCAGCGCTTCACGCACAACGGCGCGATCCTGGGCTTCATCTCCCTTGTGTTTGCCGATGGCGTTGCACAGTTCCATCACTGCAGCAATCGCGGTGTTGAAAGTCAGGCGACGTTCACAGTCATCGCTGACCTTGCGAATAGTTTCGTGAGTTTTCAGGCGCAGCGCTTTCTGTTCTTTGGTCAGCGCATTCTTGTCCAGTTCAATGGCTTCGCCGTTGTTAACCAGATCAGTCAGCATCTTCCAGTAACGACGCAGGAAGCGGTGAGCACCTTCAACACCGGACTCGGACCACTCCAGAGTCTGTTCCGGCGGCGCAGCGAACATGGCATACAGACGTACAGTGTCAGCACCGTACTGGTCGATCAGTTCCTGCGGATCGATACCATTGTTCTTGGACTTGGACATCTTGCTCATGCCCGCATGCTCAACCCTGGCACCGGTTTCAGCATGTACGGCACTGATCAGACGACCCTTGTCATCGCGCTCGGCTTTGACTTCTTTTGGTGCCACCCATTGCTTCACACCTTTTTCATCCAGCGTGTAGAAAGTGTCAGCCAGTACCATGCCCTGACACAGCAGACGCTTGAACGGCTCGTCACTGTCTACCAGACCGGCGTCGCGCAGCAGCTTGTGGAAGAAGCGGGAGTACAGCAGGTGCATAACCGCGTGCTCGATACCACCGATATACTGGTCAACCGGCAGCCAGTAGTTGGCAGCAGTCGGGTCCAGCATCTGGTCGTCGCTCTGCGGGCTGCAGTAGCGGGCGTAGTACCAGCTGGATTCCATAAAGGTATCGAAGGTGTCGGTTTCACGGGTTGCAGGCTGGCCGTTGTGAGTGGTTTTGGCCCACTCCGGATCAGCCTTGATCGGAGACTGAACACCGTCCATTTCTACATCTTCCGGCAGACGAACCGGCAGGTCTTCCAGTGGTACAGGTACTTCGGTACCGTCTTCCAGGTAGCGCATCGGGATCGGAGAACCCCAGTAACGCTGACGGGATACACCCCAGTCGCGCAGGCGGTAGTTAACCTTGCGCTCACCCTTGCCTTCGGATTCCAGCTTGCTGGCAATGGCTTCAAAAGCTGCTTCTGAGGTCAGACCATCGAACTCACCGGAATTAACCAGCTTGCCCTTTTCGGTGTAAGCCATGACCTTGATATCGCAGTCAGCATCTGCCTTGACCGGCTCGATAACCTGCTCGATGTTCAGGCCATACTTGGTCGCAAATTCCCAATCACGCTGATCGTGACCCGGAACTGCCATCACTGCACCGGAGCCGTATTCCATCAGCACAAAGTTGGCGACCCAGACCGGTACTTCACGACCGGTAATCGGGTGAATGGCTTTCAGACCAGTATCCACACCTTTCTTTTCCATGGTCGCCATATCGGCTTCGGAAACGGTGTTCTGCTTGCAGGATTTGATGAAGTCAGCCAGTTCCGGATTGTTGGCAGCCGCCGCCAGAGCAATCGGATGCTCGGCAGCCAGACCCACGTAGGTCACACCCATCAGGGTATCCGGGCGGGTGGTGTAGATATCGAAGTTATCTGCTGCGCCTTCAACTGGAGTTGCCAGCTTGAAGTTCATCTGGATGCCTTCGGAACGGCCAATCCAGTTGCGTTGCATGGCCTTGACCTGTTCCGGCCATTCGTCCAGCTGATCCAGATCTGCCAGCAGTTCGTCGGCGTAGGCGGTGATCTTCACAAACCACTGTGGGAGTTCTTTACGCTCGACCAGTGTGTCACAACGCCAGCAGCGACCGTCTTCAACCTGTTCGTTGGCCAGTACGGTGGCATCGTTCGGACACCAGTTAACAGAGCTCATCTTCTTGTAGACAAGACCCTTTTCGTACAGTTTGGTGAAGAACCACTGTTCCCACTTGTAGTAATCCGGCTTGCAGGTGGCCAGCTCGCGGTTCCAGTCATAGCCGAAGCCCAGACGCTTGAGCTGGGCTTTCATGTATTCAATGTTGTCGTAAGTCCAGGGTGCCGGTGCGGTCTTGTTCTTGATCGCGGCATTTTCAGCGGGCAGACCGAAGGCGTCCCAGCCCATGGGTTGCAGTACGTTTTTGCCCTGCATACGCTGGTAACGGGATACAACATCACCGATGGTGTAGTTGCGGACATGCCCCATATGCAGTCGGCCACTGGGGTATGGGAACATGGAGAGGCAGTAATACTTCTCTTTCCCTTCCTCTTCGGTGACGGCGAAGCTGTCGTTGGTTTCCCAGAATTTCTGGGTGTCTTCCTCAATCCGGTGCGGGTGGTAATGCTCTTCCATCATTCTCAACATGCAGGTGAGTGCCGCAGGTGGCAGAAAGCCGGGCGGCAGATCGGGATTTGTAATCGTAACCGCGAAGGATACCCCATTGAACAAGTACATTTAAGTGGGAGATGGTAGTGTTGTACAGTGATTGATACGGGATCGGGAACACTGTGGATAAATTACAGTCTAACGGGGCGAAGCTTTATTACTCTTAACGTTACCATTAACCTGATCAGAGCATATGACCGGGGCTGGCGAAACAGGAACTGTTCGCGGATTCAGTCCGGAATTCAAGGATGACTTCGACGATGGTGGCCCATGATTACAATACTTAAGTCCCTGGTTTTCCCTCCGGGTATTCAGATCCTTCTGTTGCTTATTGCATTACTGGCTTATGGCCGGTATCGCACGGTATCGCTTGTTCTGGTGTTTCTTTCGTTTACCAGCCTGTACCTGCTCTCTGTTCCTGCTGTCTCTGACAGACTGATGCGTAGCCTTGAACAGTATGAAGTTGCGACACCGGAAGAAATGAAACAGGCACAGGCCATTGTGGTCGTGGGCAGTGGTGTTGAAGTCGGGACAGATGATGCCGGTGTTCAGCATGCAACACTATCCCCGCGTGCCTTGAAGCGGGTTCATTATGCAGCCCGGCTCCAGCACATGTTGGGCTTACCTCTGGTGACTTCTGGTGGTGGAGCAACAGCGGGACAGAAAGTGAAGGAAGCGGATGTGATGGCGGAGATTCTGGCACAGGACTTTGATACCGCCGTTTCCTGGAAAGAAAACAACAGTCGCACTACCTGGGAAAATGCCAAATTTACCCACGATATGCTGGTGGATGCCGGGATCAAGAAAATAGTGCTGGTGACCAATGCCTTTCATATGACCCGGGCCGTGCTCAGCTTTCAGCAGGCCGGATTTGAAGTCTATCCGGCTCCACTGATGCCTGTCAGCTGTAGCTGGCCTTGCCCGGGCTATCGACAGTGGCTGCCCAATGCGAAGTCACTGAGCCATAGCTACGATGTTATGCACGAGTATGTCGGCTTGCTGTGGTATCGCCTGAAAAGCGAGATGCTATAAGCCCGGAAAGTACCAACAGGATGCTCAATAACAGCACTGGTATGGAGCCAAAGCGCATAAAAGGGGTTTCGCCCTTCACTGGCTGGATATCACCGGTTAATACATTCTTTTCAAATCTGGGGGTGGTTTTCAGTACTTTGCCATCCCGGTCAATGAGTGCCGTAATACCATCATTGGTTGCCCTGATCATGGGGCGACCGGTTTCCAGCGCACGCATACGTGCCAGCTGCAGATGCTGTTGCGGACCGATAGAATCGCCAAACCAGGTGTCATTACTGACGGTAAGCAAGGCACCACTGTTTTTTGCAGCTTCAGCAGCAAAATCCGGATAAGCCACTTCGTAACAGATATAAGTTGTCAGGCCCAATGAACCTGCCTGTAACAGCGATGACTGCTCCGGCCCTTTTCTGAAATTTGACATGGGCAGGTTGAAAAAGTCGATCACACCCCGCAGCAGATCCTGCATTGGAACGTATTCTCCAAAAGGCACCAGCTTGCGTTTGAGATATAACCCTTCGCCTTCACCCAGCCCGATCATGGCATTGTAATAGCTGCCGTGTCCGTTCTGGTCGTAGCGGTCATAGGGCAGACCGAGAAACAGAGCAGTGTTTCTCTGCTGTGCCCGACGATCCAGTGCAGCCAGTAAATCAGTAATACGGCTGTGCAATACTGGCAATGCATTTTCAGGCCAGATCAGTAACTGCTTCCCCCAGTAAGGCTCACTGAGTTTCAGAAATGTTTTCACCGTCTGATCAAAATGACCGGGTTCCCATTTCAGGTTCTGGGAAATATTGCCTTGAACTGCAGCAAATGAAACGGGCTTTCCTTCCGGTTGTGTCCAGCTATGGCTGTTTAAAGGAATGGCTAACGCACCACAAATACCCATGCCGACCAGCAGTGCCAGCGCCGGTTTATTATTTTGGCTGGATGCCCGGGTTTTCAGTAATGAAATGACAAGTGTTCCGACCAGCAACAGCAGTAAACTCAGACCATAAACACCGATAACCGGAGCCAGTGACTGAAAAGGAGTATCGAGTAGGGCATAGCCGCTTTGCAGCCAGGGGAAGCCGGTAAACAGCCAGCTGCGGCTCCACTCAGCCAGTATCCACAGGCCACTGAAAATTAACGCCTGATGCCAGTAAGGAAGTGAGTGCTTTCGGTTAATCAGTCCGAACAGCAATAACGGAGGAATAATAAAACAGGCTGTCAGGGTCAGTACAAACAGGGCTGTCAGTATGACGGCCAGCCAGGGTGGGGTCATGCCATAAACATGAATACTGACATAAACCCAGGATACGCCAGCACTATACAGGCCAAGACCAAACAGGGCGGCACGCCTTACAACGGTCTTTACGGGAATATCCAGGCAAACAAGAAAGAGCAGTGCCGGGCAGATCAGGGCCAGAGGCCAGTAATCGAAAGGGCTGAATGCCAGCGGCATCAGCAGTCCGGCAACCGGGGCGAGAAGATCGCCCGGCTGCAGGTTCAGTTTATTTTTCAGTAACATCAGGCGGTATGAGAGCTGACTTTTAATAGACGAATCCGTCGATTATCCGCATTCAGCACCTGAAAGCGCAACTCTCCGATTGATACTGACTCACTACGCTTGGGCAGATGCCCAAACCGCTGCATTACGATGCCGCCGATAGTATCGAACTCTTCATCGCTGAAGTCGGACTGGAAGTGTTCGTTAAAATCCTCGATCGGCGTGAGTGCCTTGACTACAAACTCATGCTCGTCGAGCGGCTTGATCCAGGATTCTTCTTCAAGATCGTGCTCGTCCTCGATATCGCCGACGATCTGCTCCAGTACGTCCTCGATCGTAACCAGGCCCGCCACACCGCCATATTCATCAATAACAATGGCCATATGGTTACGGTTACGACGAAAGTCATTCAACAGCACATTCAGCCGCTTGCTCTCGGGAACAAAGGTGGCTGGACGCAGGTGATCCTTGATATTGAATTTCAGCGCACTCTTGCTGCTAACCGGGTTCCGGCTCTGGGTCAGCATCAGTGGCAGCAGATCCTTCGCCAGCAGAATGCCCTGTACTTCATCCTTGTTGTCACCGATAACGGGAAACCGGGAGTGGGCAGACTCGATAACTTTGGGTAGAAAATCTTCCGGTTGCTGGTCGACATCAACACAGACCATTTTGGAGCGAGGAACCATGATTTCCCTGACCTGCATATCTGCAACCTGAATCGCACCTTCAATAATGTCCAGTGCTTCTGCTTCAAGTACATTGCGCGATGCAGCTTCCCGCATCGAGTCAAGCAGTTCGTTTTTATCTTTCGGGTCGTTCGAGAAAAAGTGACTCAGTTTGTCCAGCCAGCCGGACTTGGCACTCGAATGGTCTTCGTTCATGGTCCTCTACTTTTTACAGTGAAAATGCTACCGCCAGAACATCTTGCCATCTTAATGGATCGCGGTCAGCAGCATTTTTCGCTTGGTTTACTTTGCTTTCCGATACGGTTCAGGTTTCCAGATACGGATCAGGATACCCGAGTCCAGCCAGAATGGCAGTCTCGAGGCTCTCCATTTCTTCTGCCTCACTGTCTTCAATATGATCAAAGCCCAGCAAATGCAGGGTTCCGTGGATGATCATATGAGCCCAGTGAGCTTCCAAAGCCTTGTTTTGTTCTTTCGCTTCCCTTTCCACTACCGGTGCACAAACAACCAGATCGCCCAGTAAGGGCAGGTTCAGCTCGGGTGGAAGGTCTGACGGAAATGACAGCACGTTGGTGGCGTAATCCTTGTTTCGCCACTGCAGGTTCAGCTCGGCACCTTCCTCGGTGTCGACAATGCGAATACTGATCTCGGCCTCATCACGGCTTGTTTCAGTATCAGTATCGGCAGCTGTGATAGCGGCAGAAGCCCAGCTTTCAAGCTGAACTTCTGTCGGCAGTGCCTTGTTGTCAGATGCAATCTGCAGATCGATATAAGTTGTGGTCATATCCAGGCTCACTGCAGAGTATCCGAACCGGGTGCTTTCTTGTTCTGGCCCTGCTCGAAGACGTCATAAGCCTCGACAATTCGCTGTACCAGAGGATGACGTACCACATCGGAAGACATGAATTCGGTAGTACCAATGCCGGGAACACCTTTGAGAACACGGGACGCATGCTTCAAACCGGACTCAACCCCGCGAGGCAGGTCAACCTGGGTAACGTCACCGGTGATAATTGCGGTGGAGCCAAAGCCAATCCGGGTCAGGAACATTTTCATCTGCTCCTTGGTGGTGTTCTGGGATTCATCCAGAATGATGAAAGCATTGTTCAGGGTGCGGCCACGCATGTAGGCCAGCGGGGCAACTTCAATGACATTCTTTTCGATCAGGCGGTTCACCTTCTCGAAACTCAGCATTTCATAGAGAGCGTCATAGAGTGGACGCAGATAGGGGTCAATTTTCTGGGACAGGTCACCGGGCAGGAAGCCCAGTTTCTCACCGGCTTCTACCGCCGGACGTACAAGTAGAATGCGGCTGATCTTTTCCTCTTCCAGTGCCTCGACAGCACAAGCAACAGCCAGCCAGGTTTTACCGGTACCGGCCGGGCCGACACCAAAGTTGATATCGTGACGGCGAATGGACTGAACATAAGCCTGTTGGTTGGCACCACGAGGCTTGATCAGACCTTTACGGGTTTTGATGGTTACCAGACCCTCAGTGCCGGCAGCGGCGGCATCAACGGCAGACTGTTGCAGGAACAGATGTACCTGATCCGGAGTGATATCCAGGTTGCCGTCGGTTTCATCGTAGAGGCGGCTGATAATATCTTCAGCTGCACGGGTGTTGTGCTGAGGGCCGGAAAGTTCGAAATGGTTGCCACGGTTGCGGATTTTTACACCTAACCGTTCTTCAATCTGTTTGAGATGTTCGTTGAATTGTCCGCAGAGTGCTGCAAATCGCTGGGCATCGTTGGGTTCGAGAGTAAACTTATGGACGTTGACTGAAGCGTTCAAACTGAAATTTTGCCTTTACTGCGCCACTTGAATTAAGAATATACCCGTAAGAAGCGCTTGGAAAGTCAGGCATGTTGCATCCACAACATACCTGATACCTGCGTCTTTCAGGTTATAGCAGCTGACAGTCAGGGTGCCGGCTGCACAGTGGCCTGATTGTCCTCTATCTGCGGTTTGGGTGCCAGTACTGCTTCAACACTGTTGGCACGTTGCAAATACCTGCGCGCCAGGTAACTGACCTCATCCAGTGTCGGGACTGGATGAGGTCTGGCGACATGCTCCAGCGGTAAATCATGACTGACAGCATGGTAGATCTGATAAAGCCACCAACTATTTTCCCTTAGGTTTTCCTGATGTCTTTTATCGAGTCGTTCAGCCTCATTTTTTAGTAGCACTTGCCACTGGCTTCTGGCTTCAGGTGAAAGCTGTTGCAGCTGGCTGATTTCATGCCAGACAGTGGCTATCAGTTCATCTGCTTTTTCCGGTGCGCAGGTGAAACTGATCCATGCTCTGGAGTGTGCCACAGGGCTGCTGACAAGCTGCACATGACTATTAATACTGTATACAGAGGCCTTGTCATTTCTGAGAATGTTCAGCAAATGTTCGCCCAGCATCACGCTGAGGCTTTCCAGTTGTGTCGCATCCTTTTCGTTCCAGTCAATATTCAATCTGTATGAAAACAGCGTCACATCGGTTTTGGGCTCAATCTGGAGCTCTTTTTTGAACCGTAACTGCCCTGTTCGAGGACGCTTCTTCATATCAACCGCTTGCAAGATCGGGTTGTTACCAGGCAATGACCCGATGTAGCGTGAGGCCATCTCTTGTGCTGAGTTAGCAGGGATGTTACCGATCAGGACAAAAACAACACCATTCACACCTGAAAATAAATGGTTATACACTTCCCGGGTACTCTCGACCGATATGCTGTCGGCATCTTCTTGAGTCCAGGGGCGAGCATAGGGATGGTTACGATAGAGCCAGATGCTCAGATCATCGGAGAATACTTCTGAAGGATCCAGCCGCCGTTTGGCCTGATAGTCAATAAGGGCTCTGCGGGTTCTTTCGACAATAACCGGATCAACCCGGGGTGCCTTGTAGCTCAGGTGAAGCAGTTGCAGTGCGCTTTCCAGGCTGTTTTTTGTTGTCCACACCTGCATGCCATGTTCGTCTTCTTCAACAAAGGTCGATTGACTGACCTGCTTTCCGCTAAGCAGCTTTTCTATTGTTGCCGCGTTATGACTGCCCAGTCCGGATTCGGTTACGATTTCAGGGGCAATTAGTGCCGGGCGGTACAGTGATTCGGGAATGGCGCTGGTGCCTCCCGGACTCCAGCTGTAGAGCTGGACATCGTCTGCCTTGAATGCCGTTGGCTTGAATAACACCGTAGCCCCGTTCCCGAATTTCCACTGGTAAATATCAACGTCCGGGAAGTGATGTGTGGTTAACGGGCTGACCCTGTCAGGCAGGGTGTCCATAATGGCTTTGTCACCGGTATCATCAGCCCAGGGCGAGAGTTGCTCTGCGGCAATATTCTGAGCTAATTGTGATACCTGGAGTGAATTCAGCGTTTCAGCAGTAATATTTTCCGGCCCGAAGAACCAGATAATTGCTTGATCCAGACTCAGTGTTTGTCTGGCCTGAAGGTTCAGTCGCCCGGGTGTCAGCTGCTGTTGGAAATCTATTTCGTACTTTAGCCTTTGATCCGGGCTGAGAGCTGGCTCCCTATATAGATAGTGATTGACCATATCGAAGAGGTAAGCCGCTGAATCTATGGTATCGCGGTTCTCCAGCATTAGCCGGTAGTTGCTGAGCCGGGTCTGAAGATTTCTTTTTATTTCAGACTTGGTAAAACCGTGTTGTCGGACTCTTTCGATTTCTTCCAGCAGGATCCTCAGACCGGGCTCAAACTCACCGTCTGCAACTCGGGCGCTAATCTGGGTCTGCCCTTTACGGTCAAGCCCCGGCGTCCAGTAAACAAAAGCATTCAGTAACGTAGCTTGCTCTCTGGCTTTTTCTTGCAGCCGCTCATGCAAAAGGTCATTGATAATACTTTCCCGTTTGTCCTGGAAAATATCTTCTAATGAGACTCTTGGATCCATTCGGCTATAGAGGCTGATATTGACGTCATTTTCGGCCTGTTCCGGATCTGTAACCGTGTGAGCCTGCAAGGTGGTGATATCGGGTACAGGGTAATCCTGACGGGCAAGAGGCTTGTCTGATCTGGCAACCGATGCAAAATGCTTTTGCAGTAATGCCTTTGCCTGTTCCGGGTCGATATCTCCGGCAATAATCAGGGCGGCATTATCCGGTCGATACCAGCGGCGGTAAAATCGCTCGAAGTCATCTTTCTTGAATGCAGCAACCTGTTTTTCCAGTCCTTCCGGAGAGCGTTCAAGCCAGCGACTGCTTGCCAGTCTGATACTGCGTATCTTTTTGCCAATACGTTCAGCTCGGTTTTTGTAGGTGCGGATTTCTTCAAGCACTGCCCCGCGTTCCCGGTATATGGCCGGTTCAGTAAATCGAACGCCGGTCAGAACGTCTCTCAGCAACAGTATGGCCTGGCCCATATTTTCCGAGACATCGGTTGGTACGGTCAGAATATACTGGGTGTTGTCAAAATCGGTAAATGCGTTGGCATGGCTACCTAGAGGCATGCCAATACTTTCCATGAAATCGATGGCTTTGCGGTCAGGAAAGTTTTCGCTGTCGTTATAAGCGAGATGCTCGACAAAGTGGGCAATGCCCTGCTGGTCATCCTCTTCCTGCAGGCTTCCTGCGTGAATAACCAGATTGAGAGAAACCCGTTGCTCCGGATAGGCATTGGGCTTGATGTAGTAAGTCAGACCATTTTCCAGCTGTCCCTGGATTATTTCAGCATCCAGAGGAACCGGCTGTTTTGAAGCTGTTTTGAGTTCGGCACAGCCACTCAGAAATAGCAGTATTGAAAGCAATACTGCCTTGAAAAACAGTGGATCAGACAGCCTGCCGGAATGCTTCATTTGTGATCCTGAAATTGTTTATTTGGAGCATTGATTCTGGTTGGACAAATATTTACCTGAAAAAATCCTTTCAAGCTGAAAGTGCACCGACGAAGCCCCTTCAATAGAGGTTTAAATCAGTCTGGAAATAAAAAACAATCAGGTGCTTGACCTAAAGTTAACTTTAACTCTTAGGATGGCAAATACGGTAAGCAACCCGCTTTCAGCAAGTGAGGAGAATAACAATGACTCGTATCGAACATGCCAATATCACCGTACCGGATATCGATGAGGCGATCCGTTTTCTGAAAATTGTTGCGCCGGACTTTGCTGTCCGCAGAGATACCACACCTCCGGAGAATCAACGCAGTTACCGCTGGGCACATGTCGGTAATGATGATGCTTATCTGGCTTTGCAGGAGCCTCCGGCGAGTTTTAAGCAGCAGGACATTCCGGAAACCTATAGAAATATAGGATTCAACCATCTTGGCCTGACAGTGAAAAACCTGAAAGAAATTGAAAAGAAGCTGATGGATTCAGGTTATAAAAAGAGCCTGGATCAACCTGAAGAGACATTCAGGAAACGTATGTACTTTTATGATGCTGCCGGTTTCGAATGGGAGTTGGTAGAGTACTTTTCCGATGACCCTGCCAAACGATACCACTATGAATAGTGGGTACAGGCTGATAGTAGCGATTTAACCAATCATCTCTCGGCCATGTCGGTGAAGATATCATCATCCGGCATGGCTTCGGCTTTTGACAAAAAATTCACAGACAACCTGATAAGAAACTCACCATAAAATAGCTTCCGGTTCTGACTTTTTATGTTGAGCACTTATCGTCGTGATATCGATGGCCTCAGGGCTGTCGCTGTTTCCCTTGTTATTTTGTATCACTATAAGTTTGCGGCTTTCAGCGGCGGATTTGTTGGTGTTGATGTCTTTTTCGTAATTACCGGCTTTGTTATTTCAGGCATCCTGATGCGACATCTTGCAGAAGGTCGTTTCAGTTTTTTTGACTTTACTGCCCGACGGATCAAACGGCTTCTGCCTGCATTTCTTGTTGTATCGTTTGTCAGCTTCCTATTGATCTCACCTTTTTATATGGATGAAGACTATTACATCTTCTCCAAAAGCTGGTTGTTTGCTCTGGTTGGATACAGCAATTTTTATTTTCTGGATGAGTTTGCCAAATATTTTTCCAGCGATGCTGAAGTCCTCTTGCTACTGCATACCTGGTCACTTGGCGTTGAGATGCAGTTCTACGTGATATGGCCGTTGCTGCTCTGGGGCAGCTGGCGCTTTGCAAGAAAGCCTGCAGGATTAGTGGCCTTTGGTGCATTGTTGGTTACTGCTTTTGGATTTTCGGTTTATCAGACGTACACAAATCCAAGTGCCGCCTATTTTCTTTTACCTGCCCGGTTGTTTGAGCTATTGCTGGGAGCCGGACTGGCAATTTATGGCGAGCGTTTACCTCGGCTCAATAGAACCGCGTCAGAGATGCTGTCGTCAGCAGGTCTGGGTTTTATTATCTTCAGCGCAATGGTGCTTGAAACGGGCGATCTTTTCCCCGGTTACAATGCGCTGTTGCCGACGCTGGGCACTGTAATGATCATTTATTCCGGTATGCTCGATCATCAGGGGATTGTCTCGACGATGCTTAGTACACGTGGGCTGGTATTTATCGGTTCATTGTCGTACTCAATTTACCTCTGGCACTGGCCACCTGTTGCCTTAATGAACTATCAGCTGATAGAGCTGACGTTGTTTAATCAAATCCTGCTTATTTGCTTTACCCTGCTAGCAGCGTGGGCAACATATACTTTTGTTGAGTCTCGACTGCGGTATCGACCCTGGGGGCTTAAGGCGTCTTTTCTTAACTTGGTGCTGGTTCCGGCATTAATGATCTGGGGTGTGCAGGCGACTATTCGCATTGCTGATGACATCAGCTTTCGCATTCCTGAAAAGAACCGTGAACTCTACAGGATCATGAACCAGCAGAATGCCGATGATATTTTTGATGCCTGTTTTGATGGAGACAATATTGCCTTTGATAAGAGTGCAGCCTGTCTGACAGGAAAGAAAACAGCTGATGGCGATCCCAATGCGATTTTGGTGGGGGACTCTCATGGTACATCAATGGTTGGTTTTCTGGAGGAGCTTTCAAAGAGTACCGATCTTTATACCCTGATAGTAACGAAAGCTTCTACACCGTTTATTCTTGGCAAACACACGCAGGAAGCCTTACGCAAGGACAAGAAAGTAGCCCGTAACAAGGCGCTTCAGGATTATCTTTCTCAGGGCAAGCCCAAAACAGTCTTTGTTTCAGCATGGTGGCACTCTTACCTGAATGATGAGCGCTACCAGCTTTACTTTATGGATATGCTGGACTGGCTGAAAGAGCTGGGCCATACGGTTGTTTTCCTTGAGGATGTACCTACCCTACCATCTACTTCGTACGCCTATTGTGCGCTGAAAAGCAGAACGGACTGTTCTATCCCGTATGAGGATGCAGAAAAACAAATGGAAAACTTCTATCGTTTCAGAGCGAATGCGATGAAGCGCTTTCCTGATGTTATATGGATTAATCCACGTCAGGCTATGTGTAATGAACGGCGCTGCGAAACAATTCTGGAAGGAATACCGCTTTACCGGGATGACAATCACCTGAACTACATTGGTTCAAAGGTGCTGGGAAAAGCTTATTTGAAACAGTATGAAAATCCGCTTGAGGCGTTAGGCCAGTCGAAGAAATCCTGATTTTTGTATGTTGATCCCGGCAACCGGGATCAACATTGTGTGGCTTATATCAAGCGACTTCTTCAAAAGACTGCAAGGTGCCACGCAGGGAATGAGGCAATGCTTCAAAGATCTCAACTTCTGCAAACTTGCCGATCAGACGCGGATCGTCGCAGTGGAAGTTGACGATACGATTGCACTCGGTACGACCCATCAGCTGACCCGGATCTTTCTTGGAGTAGCCGGTAACCAGAATCCGTTGAGTTGTGCCAACCAGGCGGCGACTGATCTGCATGACGTGCTGGTCAATGCGGGTCTGCAGAATCTTCAGGCGCTGCTTCTTCACCTCTGGATCCACATTATCCGGCATATCGGAAGCCGGTGTGCCCGGACGCTTGCTGTAGATAAAGCTGAAAGAAGCATCGAAGCCGACTTCGGCAATCAGGTTCATGGTGTCTTCAAAGTCCTGATCGGTTTCGTTGGGGAAACCGACGATAAAGTCTGAAGACAGGCTCAGGTTGGGGCGTACTTCGCGCAGGCGGCGGATCTTGTCCAGATAATCTGCGGTGACGTGATCACGCTTCATTTCTGCCAAAATTCGGTCGGAGCCGGACTGAACCGGCAGATGCAGGTGGCTTACCAGCTCCGGCACTTCACCGTAAACCTCGATCAGACTGTCGCTGAATTCCATTGGGTGAGAGGTGGTGAAGCGGATACGACCAATGCCTTCAATGGCTGCGACATAAGTAATCAGCTCGGCCAGATCACAGATGGTGCCATCTTCCTTATCGCCACGATAAGCGTTGACGTTCTGGCCCAGCAGGTTGATTTCGCGTACACCCTGTTCTGCCAGTGACACACATTCAGCGAGTACATCATCCAGCGGACGGCTGACTTCAGCACCACGGGTATAAGGTACGATGCAGTAGGTGCAGTACTTGGAGCAGCCTTCCATAATGGAAACGAAAGCTGACGGGCCATCAACACTGGGCTCAGGCAGGCGATCGAACTTCTCGATTTCCGGGAAGGTTACATCCACCACGGGAATATGGTTTTCCTGAGTGGCATCAATCATTTCCGGCAGACGGTGCAGGGTTTGTGGGCCGAAAACCACATCTACATGACGGGCTCGCTTGCGAATGTCTTCACCTTCCTGGCTGGCTACACAGCCACCCACACCGATAACCAGGTCCGGATTCTGCTCTTTCAGTTTCTTCCAGCGGCCCAGCTGGTGGAACAGCTTTTCCTGTGCCTTTTCACGTACCGAGCAGGTGTTTACCAGCAGTACATCCGCATCCTCCGGATTGTCCGTGATCTCCAGCTCATGGGTCTCACCGAGCAGGTCTGCCATACGGGCAGAATCATACTCGTTCATCTGACAGCCGTGGGTTTTGATGTAAAGCTTCTTAGTCGTCATGTCTCTGCAGGGGGATGCCCGAAGTTTTTATAAACGCGGCATTATAGCCTCGCACTGATCGCCCTGACAGTCAGAAATGCCACATTGACGATGTCTACTGCCGATGAATGGTGTGGTCAATTTGTGGATAAATGCACAATGCAGCCGACCGGAGCTGTGATATTCTTGTGCGCTTTGTTTATTTCATGACCAGTAGAATGAGTGCTGGTTAGCCTTTGCAACGTCTGACTGAATTGGTTTTATGGCGGAAAAGAAACAGATTTTTCGGGTGATTTTTCACAACCAGGGCGAAGTCTTTGAGGTTTACGCCAGCAATATCTATCAGTGCGACCTGTATGGCTTTGTCGAAATCGAGGGTTATACCTTTGGTGAGCGCAGTCAGTTGCTGGTCGATCCGGGTGAGGAAAAACTGAAATCTATCTTCAGTGACGTCAAGCGCAGCTTTATTCCGCTGACATCCATTGTTCGCATTGATGAAGTGGAAAAGGAAGGTGTGAGTAAGGTGTCTACTGGCAGTGGTGAAAAGGTTGCCCAGTTTCCGATACCGCCCATGCCGAGAGGTGGTGACAAGTAAGTCGAAAGAAATAAAAGTAGTTCAGGCTGACTGTCAGCCCGAACTACTTTTATGTGTCAGTTTATTCGTCGCTGCAAAATAAAGAACAGACCGGAGCCCAGGCAGAGGGTGCCGAGCGCAACCATATAGCGGAATACATCTTCCCGCAGATATCCGATTAACTGTCCTTCCGTTCCTATTACTACAGCAGCCACCACACAGCTCACAACTCCGGCAAGGGTAAACAGTCTTGAACCGGAAGTGATATCGCTGTTGGGCCAACATACGGCCAGCGTCGCTGCCAGTGCTGCAGTCAGATTGGCAATCAGCTTGTATTCGGCCTGCCATCCCATCATTCGGGCGACTTCAAAAATCAGACATAAACCCAGAATGATCCGCCACCAGGTGGGTCTGGACCATTCCATATCACGGCCGGCATCAAGAAAAGTCGCGCCAATCAGCGGCATGGCCATATACCAGCCCAGGTTGGCAAACAGATCATGTGCCTCTACCCAGCGATCAGAAAAGCCATAGCGCAGTAGACCCAGTGTGGCAGTGGCTGTCAGTATACCGAATCCGAGTACTGCTACTTTTGCCGGTACTTTACGAATAGCGGCAAAACTGCGGTACTGGGATATCAGCAGGAACAGTCCGAAAGCACTGGCGAAGGCCAGTGCTGCATAGGAAAAAGCCGTCGACGACATGCTGTCCCTTAGACCAGTTTGCTGAAGATACGCTCAGCAGCATCAAGTGTGCGCTGAATATGTTCATCAGTATGAGCTGCGGATACAAAACCAGCTTCAAATGCCGACGGTGCCAGGTAGACACCTTCCTTGAGCATGGCGTGGAAGAAGCGGGCAAACTTGTCGGCATCGCACTTCATCACATCTTCAAAACAGGTCACCTGTTCCTGTTCGGTGAAGAACAGACCAAACATGGCGCCCACTTGAGCGGTACGGAAAGGAATACCGGCCTTGTCTGCCAGCTGCTGCAGACCTTCAGTCAGCTTGGTTGTGCGCTCGGTCAGCTGCTCGTAGAAACCAGGCTTGGACAGCATACGCAGAGAAGTTAGACCCGCAGCCATGGCAACCGGGTTACCGGACAGGGTACCCGCCTGGTAAACCGGGCCGACCGGAGCAATATGCTCCATGATTTCGCGCTTGCCGCCAAAGGCACCGACCGGCATACCACCACCGATCACTTTGCCCAGAGTAGTCAGGTCTGGCATGACATTGTAAACCGCCTGAGCGCCGCCCAGTGCAACCCGGAATCCGGACATCACTTCGTCGAAGATCAGCACGCTGTCATGCTCGTCGCAGACTTCACGCAGCGCTTCGAGGAAACCCGGAACCGGAGGAATGCAGTTCATGTTGCCGGCTACCGGTTCGACGATAATGCAGGCAATCTCGCTGCCCTGCTGGGCAAAGAGTTCTTTTAAGGCTTCTACATTGTTGTATGGCAGCGTCAGGGTGTGCTGGGCCAGATCAGCAGGAACACCCGGGGAGCTGGGAACACCGATATCGAGCATGCCGGAGCCGGACTTCACCAGCAGGGAATCGCTGTGGCCGTGATAGCAGCCTTCGAATTTGACGATCTTGTCACGGCCGGTGAAACCACGTGCCAGACGAATAGCACTCATGGTGGCTTCAGTACCGGAGCTTACCATCCGCACCAGTTCAATAGACGGCATGATTTCGCAGACGGTTTTGGCCATCTCGATTTCAATTTCTGTCGGTGCACCAAAGCTCATGCCTTCGGCAACCTGAGCCTGTACCGCTTCGATAATGGCCGGATGGTTATGGCCGTGAATCATCGGGCCCCAGGAACCGACATAATCAACGTATTCACGATCATCTTCATCACGAATACAGGCGCCTTCAGCGTGGCGAATAAACACCGGAATACCGCCCACACCCTTGAAAGCACGGACCGGTGAGTTAACCCCGCCCGGAATATAGCGATGGGCTTCCTTGAACAGGGACTCTGATCTTGTCATGGTTTCACTGGTCATCAATCGACTGCCTTTATTCGGAAATCATGTATTCTGAAAAATTGCCAAGCGGCGTGATAAAGGCATTCAGGCGAGCAAATCGCAGAAGGCCCGGGCGCGCTGTGTTACATCCGGAGCGGTTATCAGATTATTGATAACTGCCAGTTGACGGGCGCCAGCCGCTACAAGTTGCGGTGCATTATCCAGTGTTATGCCGCCAATCGCTACTATTGGCACCTTGAGTTCAGTCGAGGCTTCGGAAAGTACTGATAGTTCGCAGGGCAGGGCATCCGCTTTGGTTCGGGTTGGAAACATGCGGCCAAATGCAACGTAATCTGCACCATCTCGCTGTGCTGTCCGTGCCAGGTTCAGATCACCATTGCAGCTGATACCAATGATGTGTTGCTGCCCAAGGCGGTTGCGGGCTTTCATCAATACATCATCCTGTTGCCCCAGGTGTACACCATCGGCACCGGATTCCAGCGTCAGCTCGATATCATCATTGATAATGAAGGGGATCTGATAACGGTGGCACAGCTCCTTGAGCATCAGCGCCTGACGCAGTCGCTTGTCGTGATCATCGCTTTTATCCCGGTATTGCAGAATACCGGCACCACCTTCAAGCATTCGCTCCACGGTATCGTACATGGATTTGTCATCGGGAAGCAGATGCTCATCAGTGATGGCATACAGGCCGGACTGGGGATAGGCGGTCATAATGTGCTCGGGTGTATTCAACAGGATTTAATCTGGCGCGAATTTACACCGGTGGCAGCACTTCTTCAAAGTGCAGTGTCTTTTCGTCGAGTTCACCTTCCGATCTGGCAATAATAGTACTGACGGCTGTATCGCCCACAACGCTTGTCACCGTACAGCCGGCATCCAGAATCCGGTCTGTGGCAACAATGACGCCAAAGGTTTCGGCAGGCAGTCCCATCTGATGTATCAATACGCCTGTCATGACCATGGCTCCGCCTGGTACTCCACCGGTGGCTACAGCCAGTAGGAATGCAGTGAAAGCCAATGTAGCCAGCTGGGCATTATCAAAAGTAAACCCATAGGCGTTGGCGACAAACAAGGTGCCGACGGTTATGTATATGGCTGATCCGGACATATTCATGGTGGCGCCCAGAGGCACAGAGAATCCTGCAATCTTTTCAGAGACGCCCATTTTTTCGGTCAGCGTGCGATAAGTGACCGGGATCGTTGCGTTGGAGCTGGCTGTTGAAACAGCAAACATCATTTGCTCCCGCGTCTTGCGAATAAACATCAGAGGGTTGCTATTGGTCAGTAATCCGACAACAACCGGGTAGACAAAAAACAGCCATAAAACCATGACACCGAGTGCTGTCGTGATATATGACAACATGCTGATCATGCCCTGATAATCAATGATTGCGGCCAGCTTCAGTACCAGAAAAAACACGCCAATGGGTGCCAGAGACATCACCATCAGAGTGAGCTTCATCATCAATTTATTGGCCACTCGGAATGTCTTGCTGGCAGAGTGGGTATCCTGATTCTCCAGTTTTTTAATTGCTACGCCGGTCAGTAACGCCATAAACAGGATTTGCAGAATGTTGCCTTCTGCCAGGGCCTGAAACGGGTTTTCAGGCACGATGTTGACGATGAGCTGTAACACGGAGGGCATTTGAGTCGTCACCGTTGTCTGGGCTTCGCTGCTCAGAGTGAAGCCTGCATTTTCTCCGGGAGAGATAATCAGGCAAGCAACCATGGCAACGGCAATCGCCAGCAGGGTATTGATGATGTAGGCAATAAATGTTTTGCCACCCAGACGGCCAAACTGATTGATGTCGTCAAGATCACAGACAGCATTCACGATAGAAATAAAAACCAGTGGTACGACCATTAACTTGATCATGGCGACAAACATATCACCAATGGCGGTCGAGGCTCCGTGGATCAGTAACTGATAAAGCAGGCTGTCAGAGGAGGCGATCAGTTGACACAAAATACCTGTCAGCAGTCCTCCCAGCAAAGCAACCATAATGCGCGGAGCCAGATTCCGGTTCATTCCGTAGCCACCTTCAAAAAGAAAAAATACCCAGTTCAGGAATCTTTGACAGCAAAATCGCTCGAAAGTAACGAATTGGCAGGAATGAATATAGTGCAAGATGAGCCACAGGCGTCTTTTGAACAGTCACTATAATTACTGTTTGTAATGTGTCCCTCTCTCTGGAATAGCAATACCGAATAACATCACTGCTGGAGTTGGTCTTCGCCATGAAGGTTCTGGTCATCTATGCCCACCCCAATCCTGAGAGCTTTAATGCGAGCCTGCATCGTGAAGTCTGTGATGGGCTTGAGAAGGCCGGTCATGAACTCAGGGATCTGGATCTCTATTCTGAAAACTTTGAGCCTCGGCTATCCAGAGGTGAGAGGGAAGCCTATATGGATGGGGGGAAGCTGGATGGAGTTGAGCAACATATTGAAGCCTTGCAATGGGCTGAGGCGCTGATTTTTATTTATCCAACCTGGTGGATGGGACCTCCGGCTATTTTGAAAGGCTGGCTGGAAAGGGTTTGGTTACCGGGTGTCGTTGCAGACTTCGGGGCGGAAGGGGTAAAACCAAAGCTGACAAATATCAGGAAAGCGATGGTTATTACAACACAAGGTTCGTCCTGGTGGAGAATGACGTTAATTGGCAATCCACCTCGTAAAATGTTCAAGCTGTCATTGCGAGCCTGTACACGTTGTCGGGACATCCAATGGCATGCACTTTACAGCATGGATAAAATTGGGAATGCTGAACGAAAGCGTTTTCTGAAAAGAATAAGAAAAGTGGTCTTACAGTTTTGATTTCTAATTATTATCAGAACTCTTGAAACATGATTGAGAAAAAGCAGGGATTGCTCAAATGAGACAACGATTAATACTTCCTCTGATATTTTTTTTACTGGCGAATCATTCATATGCTGACATTATCGATTCACCTGTAGGAGAGGTAAATCTCCCATGGTTCTCATTCAGTGATGATGCAGATGAAAATGTGTCTGTTAAAGTTTTGGTGTATGAAGATGATGTGCGTGTTTATTCTGAAAATGATTTGACGATTTCTCTTATTTGTTATGAAGGGAAACTGAAACAGGGACCTCCAGTTTACTCAGAGCTGCTTAGCTGTGAGCAACAGGAAGGAGTTTGCTTTCATAATATTTCGAAAAAAAGTCTGGATGATAACCCAAGCCTGCAAAAAACTGGATTCTGTGAGGGTACACTATTTATCGGTAGTGATGCGGGGACTGAAGAAATAGTTATTGAGGGAGACATTTATAGTGCTCCTCTAAGTGATGGTAAGAGTAATTTTCCCATCAATGGCTATCTGGATAATCCAAGGATAAAAATTGATTTGGAACCAGATGAATAATAGCTTTTCCGGTTTAAACCAGTTGTTATCGGGAAATATACAAGGCCTTGATACATGGAACGTATACAGGGGCATAAATGAGAGAGTTCGTTTACAGGCTTTCAAATTCGCAGCGTCTTGGTGTGATGCACGGTTTATCCGATGGTGTTGCAGGTTTTCTGGTTGGTAGCTGGGCGCTTACGCTTCATCCTGCGACATTGGCGATCGTTGTTTTGTGCTACAACATGCTCGCATTCGCGATGCAGCCTTTTTTAGCCGGATGTCCTGAGCGTTGGTATCACCGGGGTATTCAATTATCCATGTGTCTGGCCGCTGTTGCGTTACTGCTGCCTATTGAATGGTTCTGGTTGGCTGTCATTCTATCTGGCTGTGGCAGTGGCATATTTCATGTATTTGCAGGTGCAGTGAGTCTGAGAGCGGCAAAGGGATGTAGCGCTCAGGTCGGATGGTTTGTTGCTCCCGGAGTATTGGGGCTGATGACAGGTATGGCAGGCGGCCTGGCTGGCTGGAGTTTTATGCCCGTCATAATCATTCCCTTGCTGCTTTTTATGGCTCTTGTATTACCGTCGCCAACTAGTTTCACTGATAAACCCCGGCAACCAGGTCAAACAACAGAGCAAGAAGGTTCTGTTGCTTTTTGGTTGGCATGTGCCGTGCTTTTTATTATTGCGTTTCGCTCCCTGGTATGGGTGTTTTATCAAGGATCACTTGGCTCACTTTCAACACAGGCTCTGATGATCATTGCTGTCTCCGCTGCTGCAGGAAAATTATTAGGAGGCTGGTTGGGCAAGGTTTATCACTGGCAATATACAGTAGTTTCAAGCCTGTT
Source organism: Spongorhabdus nitratireducens (assembly GCA_947387575.1). Lineage (GTDB taxonomy): Bacteria > Pseudomonadota > Gammaproteobacteria > Pseudomonadales > Endozoicomonadaceae > CANDOC01. Next base: position 303,522 of record CANDOC010000002.1, on the reverse strand, counting down.
ATTGGCTACATTTGCATTCTATCTTTCCGGTACTTACCAATCTTTTGCATGGCTTGTTCTGGGACTTGCAAGTCTTCAGGCCAGTACCCCTTCCTTGCTTGTTCGCCTTGATGCGTTTCTGAACAGCCACGCGTTGAGTGCCGCTCTGGGTCTTGGTACTGCTATTGCTCTGGGAGGTGCCGGCATATGGGTATTTGTTCAGATACCGATGGACCTTGAATTATGGGTCTGGACTGTACCTGCTGTACTGGCATTAATTTTGTTATCGATGGGGAAAACTAGGCTGACAAGGGAGGTCAGTAAATGAAATATAAAGGATCTATGCTGCTTGCGTTGACGTTAGCGTCGTCCATAGCTTTTGGCGATATCATTGTCGGGGGAAAGCCTGGCTCAGGAAGAAAACCTGAACCCGGACAGAGTCACAAGATTAAAATTAATATCCATGAAGAAGATCATGACTACCCTGATGGGCTTCATAATGAGTCTGAATTAAGTGTGAGCGTGAGATGCTTCAGGCATCACCAGTATTCGCAGACATATTGGGGCATTTGGTCAAAAACCTTTCGCTGCCATTCTACCAAACTGAAACTTTCATGTTATGGCGAAATAACCCGAAAGGATATCGACGAGCTTTACCTGAATATGCGCAAAGGAAAAGATATTCGAGATAAACGAAGCTGTCGGGCAACAGTGGCTATTGATAATGGTGACTGGGACAGGCCTGAGGATGAAATATATTACATTTCAGCAGAAGATTATAAAAGTCAGGGTGGCGATTTCGGAAACTTTCCTTTTTCATGGGGGAAGTCATCGAAGCAGGAAATAAATTTATGGATAGATCGGGATAACCCAGATAACGAGGAGTATTTTGAAGAGTATTGAGTCTTCTCTTGCAGTTTTTTGATATTGCCTGGGAAAAGCTGGTGATACGCTCCTGCAATATGAGCCTCCAGCATATTTCCTGGTTTTGGTGATCAAGGCTACGAACAGGTAAATGATGGAACATGCTTGTTGATAAATTTCTAATGGCCTGGGGGCTTACTCTGATATTTGAGCTACCTGTGCTTTATTTCGTGTTGAAGCATCAGTCTTTGACACCCGATATCCTGAAAGCTGGAATTGCGGCTACTACATTAACGATCCCTTGGTTATGGTTTGTTTTACCGGCATTTGTTGAGTCATGGACACTATATGTCTGGATGGGAGAGTCTGCGGTTATTCTGATAGAAACCTGGGTGCTGGCTAACTGGTTGCATATACGGCTACAAAAGAGCTTTCTTGCAGCCGCAATAGCAAACGTAACTTCTGTTCTGGCAGGTTTCCTGATTTTCAATTAGTTGCTTGATGAATTTTCTTAAATCGCATCAAGTGCCTCGGATAACTTGTTAACGCCTATAACTGTCATTCCCTCAATGGGTTTGCGTGGTTTGTTCGCCGTGGGAACAATTGCTTTTTTGAAACCATGTTTGGCGGCCTCTACCAGTCGCTCCTGCCCACTGGCAACCGGCCGAATTTCACCTGCCAGCCCAACTTCACCAAACACCATCAAATCCTGTGGCAACGCTGTATCTCTCAGACTGGACACCACAGCCAGAAGGCTGGCAAGGTCAGCACTGGTTTCAGTAACTTTTACACCACCGACTACGTTTACAAACACATCCTGGTCGCTGGTAAAGATACCACCGTGACGGGTCAAAATTGCCAGAAGCATGGCAAGGCGGTTTTGTTCAAGACCGACGGTTACACGCCGGGGATTGCCAAGCTGGGAGTCTACAACCAGGGCCTGAATCTCAACCATCAAAGGTCGGGTACCTTCCCAGAGAACGGTAATCAGGCTACCTGAAGCCGGTTCCGGTGTGCGGGACAGGAAAATGGCTGACGGGTTTTTGACTTCTCGCAGACCTTTCTCCGTCATGGCAAAGATGCCCAGCTCATTGACCTGACCAAAACGGTTTTTGGTGGCACGCATAATCCGGAAACGAGAGTCGTCAGTGTTGCCGAGCATCAGCTGGGTATCAATGATATGGGACAGAGTCATCGGGCCGGCAAGAGAATTGTCCTTGGTGACATGGCCAACTATCAGAAGTACTGTACCGGTTTGTTTGGCAAAACGAGTAAGAAAAGCGGCAGATTCACGCACTTGAGCAACGCCACCCGGTGCTGAATCAACACCATTCATATACATCACCTGGATGGAGTCAATAACAATAATTCCCGGCTTTTCCTGCTCAGCGACGGCAACGATATTTTCAGCCGAGGTTTCTGCCAGCATTTTTAACTTGTCTACAGGAAGTTCCAGCCGTTTGGCACGAGCCGCAATCTGCTGCAGGGATTCTTCACCGGAAACATACAGTGCCGGCATGTTCTGGGCTACATGACACAGGGTCTGCAGCAGGATGGTACTTTTACCGGCTCCGGGGTGGCCGCCAATCAGGACTGCACTGCCTCTGACAAAACCTCCGCCCAGCACCCGGTCGAATTCGGTGGAACCACTGGAGAAGCGGGGCGCTTCTGCCACATCAACCTCTGATAGCAGCTTCAAATCAGATAAGGAGCCGGCAAAACCGCCCCGGGTGGCAGCACTGACCGAAGGTGCACTGGCAGGCCCCAGATTGATTTCCTTCATCGTGTTCCATGCCTTGCAGTCAGGGCACTGACCCTGCCACTTGGCAGATTCACTGCCACATTCCTGGCAGACATAGGCCTTGCGGGATTTACTTTTTGCCATATCAGGTCTGATTTGTACCGGTTGTTATCCAGAGTAGGCTTCCAGTTTACCCTCTTATGGCTGGAAGATGCCCACTTTCCTCTTCGAAGCTCAATCTTGACTATGCTGTCTGGTTCCATAGAAACAAATTACAAAATCAACGGAGTCGGGCGAGATGAGATTGAAAGCCTGTCGCACCCTGTTAGCAGTTATATTCCTTTTCGTCTCCTGCAATCTGTTTGCTCAGCCAGAAACAAGCCGTCCGGGCGAATATCTTGAAGCCTGGTTCAGCCAGTCGTCTGATCTTAAAGGCACACTGGTGTTACTGGATCTGGATGAGACTGTGCTGACGACCCCTGTGGGGCAATGGCTTGGGCATTCCCTGATGTTTTACTACCTGCGGGATGAGTTACAGGCACAGGACACATCACTGTCCCGCCAACAGGCTGCAGCAACGGTGGATGTACTGCTTGAAGTTGTTTATCCCCGGGTACCGCTGGCACTGACAGACTCTAGGCTGCCGAAAGTCATCTCACAGCTCAGGCATAAGGGCGCTGAAGTTATCGGAATGACTTCGAGGGGCTTGGGGATCAAAGATATAACGCTGTGGCAACTACAGCAGGCGGGTATTCAGTTTACTGATACGGGTGAACCGCGATGGGTTCCACTGGATCAGGAACGCCAGATCCGGCTGGAAGGCGGGGTGATTTTTGTAAGTCATGGCAATAAGAAAGGTGAAAGCCTGAATAAATTGCTGATAGAAGGTAAACAGCCATTTGCAGCGATAAAGCGCGTTGTCATGGTGGATGACAAACAACGGCATCTGGATGACATAACGGCTTCGTTGAAGGAGTTAAAGGAAGGGTTGCAACCTGAGTTTCAGGCTATTTTGTGCACCTTCCCCAGAGTGCATGGTGACTATCGCCCGCATGAGGGCAGCCGGCAGTTAATGCATTTTCTTAACCGCTGGCGAGCAGATGTTGTTGTCAGCCAGTTGATGCTGAATGATCACTACACCCGTGGTCTTATGCGCGCTTATCAACCGGAGCCGGACAGGAAATGCCCTTGCTTGCCTGAAGGGTAAAGTCATTAATCAGTAAACTCATCGCGCGGGTTTGCTGCCGGTAAACTGTAAGCAGCTTTTCTTTTGGAGAGCTGCCCAGTTTTTGCTTTAACCACTGACTGTAATCCAGCAAACGTCTATCTGAGGCTTGCTCCGGGCAGGCTTCAAAAAACTGTTGAATGAATTTTGTGTGATTTGAGAAAAAACGGGTAGCCAGCTTTGCCGGGGTCGCAGCCAGAAACTCTGCCATCTCGCGGCTGACCTGAAAGTGTTGGTAGTCAATGGGGTTATCCCAACCTCCACCCCAGATCGCAAACCCGTGACGGGTGAAAATATCCACAACCTCTTCACTCATTCCGGCACGAAAGGGTTTCCCCCTTCGAGTATTGCTGCGATTGGCAAATGCAGCGCCTGCTGCAGGATGATATTGAGCGAACCCTGAAGATTTGTTGGGAAAAGTGACAAACGGGTTTTGCACCGGGTTGATATCTATGGCCAGACCGTAAGCGTGAATAGACAGCACGCTTTTACCGGTCACAGACCGACTGTTAAAGGATGATGAATTGTTATCTGCCAGTGACTTCTGATCATCTCCACTGTAATGATTAATCAGCCGTGCTTTGGCGATGGGGAAGCGAAGCAGAAAAAGCTCCCTGAAAATAGATTCAACAGCAGGTGCTGCAGCATCCAGCACCATAATTTCACCATTTGAATGCACGGTTCCCGAGAAATCGAAATAGGAAAAAACAACGCGCCTCAGCCGGTCGCATTGCACCGGATTGGCCGGTGTCATTACTTTAAGGCGGCTCATCTCGGCACAGAGATCATCGGGGACAGCTTCAATATGACTCTGAAACATTGAGCCATTAGCGTTGAGACCACCAAAAGAAAAAAGAATCGAAATCAACAGGCGATTTACAATTTTCATGATGGCCTCCCTGGCGCGTGGCTGATATTACTGTCTAGCTTGCCGCAAGTTGTTTCCTATAACTCATCATACTGCCAAAAGAAAAAACTGCTAACCCGAGCCAAATCAGGGCAAAGGTGGTCAATCGGTGGGCATCCATCGGCTCGTTGTATACATAAACACCAATCAAAAAAGACAGTGTAGGTCCGATGTACTGCACCATCCCCAGTACGGTCAAAGAGAGTCGCTTTGCTGCCATATTGAAAGTGACGAGAGGAATAGTGGTGACCAGTCCTGCCATGACCAGTAGTAGCGATAAATCAGGATTCTCAACCGACAGATGGGCATTACCCTGATAAACAAGCCATCCCAGCCAAACCAGCGCTGGCGGGAGCAGAATAAAGGTCTCGATAGTAAGACCGGGAATGGGTTTGACATCGATCTTTTTACGAACAAGACCATAGAGACCGAATGTTACGGCAACCAGCATGGCAACCATTGGCAGGGATCCTACCAGATAAACCTGCAGGAACACGCCGACAGAAGCCAGGGCAATCGCTGCAATGCCGAAGCGGCTCAGTCTTTCACCAAAAAACAGGAAACCGAACAAGACATTGACGAGCGGAGTGATAAAGTAGCCAAGGCTGGTTTGCAGTATATGGTTATGGCTTACCCCCCAGATAAAGGTCAGCCAGTTTGCGGCAATCAGAATTGCAGACAAGGTTAACCAGCCCAGTGTTTTGATGTTTCTGAGTGCGCTGCGAATCTCCTGCTGCTTGCGGGTTATGAGTACCAGAGCGGAAAGCAGAATGGCTGACCAGACAATCCGGTGCGAAAGCACTTCCAGCGGAGGTACAGCTGAAACAGCTTTGAAGTAAACGGGAACAATGCCCCAGAACACGAATGAAAATACAGCCAGCAAAAAGCCGGATAAGGGGGATTTATCGATCAAGGTATTATGACTGCCAGAATTATTTGAAATCATTGAATGAATGAGCCCCGATAATCTGGCCTGCTGCCAGTAAAAGCAACCTCTGAATATTTAATTATGCTGTCTTTAAGAATGAGTATTATTTTTCAAATACCTCGCCCTGCATGATCTATCCTGTGTTCCGGGGAAAATATTGACCATGATGTATTGCCAGTCCGGAGGTATGGATGAGCAAGGGAGTTCTGGATATTGATGCCGGTAATACCCGGTTAAAATGGCGCCTGCAGGATGAAACGGGGCGTATTATTCTTTCAGGTTTTGACCATTATCAACCGCACTATAAAGCAGTTGTTCACCGGGTTGTGGATAAGCTGCCGTTCTGGCCGTTACGTTGTCGACTATCGAGTGTCCATACTCATGAATCCAGTCAGGAACTGGCTGCAGCCTTGGGTAACTGCCTTGGAACCTCAGTTGAAACACTTTCCCCTAAAAGTCTGAAAAATTGCGCTTTAACCAATACCAGTCCGGACAAGCTTGGAACTGACCGGTGGCTGGGCTTAATTGCCGGGCGCAAGCTCTATCCCGAAAAGCCCTTGATGATTGTTGATGCGGGTACCGCATTGACTCTTGATATGTGTGACTCAGAGGGATGCTATCTGGGAGGCTATATCGTTCCGGGTAGTCGGGCCCACTTTGGTGCATTGGCAAAATCAACACGCCGGCTGGGCAGGTTTTGTCCTGATTCGCTGACTGAAGCCAGGGCTGTCCGCGAACCTTCCTGTCATGTCAAAGGTGCGCTGGAAAACGGGTTTGTTGCTATGGCTGCAGCCTTGATCGAATCAGAATACTCACGATTTCAGCAGAAGATGCAGATTATTCTGAGTGGGGGAGATGGTGCGCTGTTAGCGCACCATCTTGTAATCCCCAACACCTGCAAGCCGGATCTGGTACTTGACGGGTTGGGGATGGCATTGCCCTGATATGAAGTGAAGAACTTCTATCAGGCGTCGATGCGCTTGTACTTGATGCGGTGAGGACCAGCAGCTTCTTCACCCAGGCGTGCCTTGCGGTCGGCTTCGTACTCGGTGTAGTTACCTTCAAAGAAGTTAACCTTGGAGTCGCCTTCGTACGCCAGAATGTGAGTCGCTACACGATCCAGGAACCAGCGGTCGTGAGAGATCACCATGGCACAGCCCGGGAAAGCCAGCATGGCTTCTTCCAGTGCACGCAGGGTTTCTACGTCGAGGTCGTTTGAAGGTTCGTCCAACAGCAGCACGTTGCCGCCTTCTTTCAAAGTGGCTGCCAGCTGCAAACGTCCACGCTCACCACCGGACAGTTCGCCAACGCGCTTCTGCTGGTCGCCGCCCTTGAAGTTGAAACGGCCAATGTATTTGCGGGACTGCATTTCATAACCGTTGATACGCAGGATATCCTGACCGTCGGCAATAGCATCAAATACGGTCTTGCCGTCCTGCAGCTCGTCACGCATCTGCTGAACGTTGGAAATCTTGACAGTTTCACCACGTTCGATGGTACCGGAATCAGGTTGCTCGTCACCGGTAATCATTTTGAACAGTGTGGTTTTACCGGCACCGTTACCACCGATGATGCCGACAATTGCACCTTTGGGTACACTGAAACTCAAGTCATCAATCAACAGACGGTCACCAAAACCTTTGGTCACGTTGCTGAATTCCAGCACCTTGTCTCCCAGACGCGGACCGGGTGGAATGTAGATTTCGTTGGTTTCGTTACGGGTCTGGAATTCCTGAGACTGCATCTCTTCGAAGCGAGCCAGACGGGCCTTGGACTTGGACTGACGGCCTTTGGCATTGGAGCGGGACCATTCCAGTTCCTGCCGCATGGCTTTGCGGTGAGCGTCCTGCTGCTTGCTTTCCTGTTCCAGGCGCGCTTCTTTCTGTTCCAGCCAGTTGCTGTAGTTACCTTCCCACGGAATACCGTGTCCGCGGTCGAGTTCCAGAATCCAGTTGGCAGCGTTATCGAGGAAGTAGCGGTCGTGAGTGATCGCGACTACGGTGCCCGGGTACTCCAGCAGGAAGCGTTCCAGCCAGGCAACAGATTCGGCATCCAGGTGGTTGGTCGGTTCGTCCAGCAGCAGCATGTCCGGGGCGGACAGCAGCAGACGACACAGGGCTACCCGGCGACGCTCACCACCGGACAGGTTGGCAACATTGGCGTCCCAGTCCGGAAGGCGCAGGGCATCCGCGGCAACATCCAGCTTACGCTCCATGTTGTGAGCATCGGCAGCCTGAATAATGTTTTCCAGTCGGCCCTGCTCTGCAGCCAGAGCATCGAAGTCGGCATCAGGTTCTGCATATGCAGCGTACACTTCGTCCAGACGCTGCTGGGCAGCCTTGATTTCGCCCAGTGCTTCTTCAACAACTTCACGAACGTTCTTATTAGGATCCAGCTCCGGTTCCTGCGGCAGGTAGCCGACATTCAGGTCTGGCTGTGGGCGGGCTTCACCGTCAAACTCGGAATCAACGCCAGCCATGATTTTCAGCAGGGTGGATTTACCTGCACCGTTCAGACCCAGAACACCAATTTTGGCGCCGGGGAAGAAAGACAGGGAAATGTCTTTAAGAATTTGCCGTTTAGGCGGAACCGTCTTGCTGACACGGTTCATGGTATAAACGTATTGAGCCATGATCGTATATCTCTGATCGCTCTAAGCTTGGTGTGGGAAGAAAAAAGGCCGCCAATTTACCACGGAAAGGCAGCCGTTTTCATGTATCAAACAACCTGTCCGGTTCACACGGTTGTGTCCGGAGGGCTTTGGGTACTCTGACTTTGTGATTTTTGTGCGAGATCTGCCGCAATATCTTCCAGCTTATCAGTGTCCAGTGCCCGGGCATAATGGCGAATATTTTCAATACAGTGCCGGAGTTCCGGGTCTGTTGCAGCAGAAGGTAAATCAATGTTCATCAGTGAACTGATATCACCAATATTTAAGGCTTGCTTCAAACGTTTGAGCAGAGCGCTATAACATGAGCTGTGAGTAGTGCCGGGTTCTTTTTGGCTATCAGATTCTTTCGTGGGAGCAGGAAGCAGTGGAGGATTTTGTGGCTCTAGCAGGCCAATAACTTTCTCCATCAGTTCATCGAGCAGAATGGGTTTGAGTACAACATCATCAAAGCCATAGCCATCAATATTGACCCGGGTTGATTCTGAAATACTGGCGGTAACAGCAACGACCCGTAAGCGGGAGAGAGTGTCATCGTGTCGAATGATGCCAAGTGCTGTAATGCCATCCATAACCGGCATTCGAATATCCATTAGTACCAAGTCAATTTTGCAGTTATTGAGTATAGTCAGGGCTTCCTGGCCATTATTGGCACTGATTGTCTGGTAATGCAGTTGCTCAAGCGCTGAAGTCAACATCTCTCGATTGGTAGCATCATCATCTACCACTAAAATACGACTGCTACGAACAGATCCAGCAATAAAGGGCGATTGTCTGTTTGGCACTTGCCGAATGCTGCGGCTTGAACTTTCCGAAGTGTTTGCAGAATTTTCATCATCGGGCTCAGGCGCTGGTATTTCTATTGAAAAGCAGCTGCCAACATCAGGCTCACTGGAGAGACTAATCTGTCCTCCCAATGCTTCTGTTAGCTGTTTACAGATGGCAAGACCCAGTCCTGCACCGCCTTTCTGGCGACCGGATTCCAGCTGACGGAAGGGCTCAAAAATTATGTGTTGCTCCTGTGACGGGATACCGGGACCGGTATCTCTGACATGTGCCTGAAGGTAATTTTCGCTGTAATCCATCTCGATTGAAACAGCACCTTCAAGGGTGTACTTGATAGCATTGCTCCCGAGATTAAGGAGGATCTGCCGCAGCTTGATTTCATCGACAACAATTTCCTCTGGAACCCGCTGGTGGATATGAGTACTGAACAGTAAAGCCTTTGAATCCGCAGCATTTTTCAGAATCTGTTCAACACTTTTCAGAATGATGCGAGGGCTGGCAACAACAGGGTTCAAGGTAAGGTTGCAGTTTTCAATTTTACTCAGATCCAGAATGTCGTTAATCAGTGAGAGAAGGTGACGACCACAGTTTTTAATGCTTTCCAGACCTTGCCGTTGGGCTTCACGGGTTTCAGGCTGCTGTAATAACACCTGTGAATAGCCAAGGATGCCATTGAGTGGTGTTCTCAATTCATGGCTCATACAGGATAAAAACATACTCTTGGCTTTACTGGCGGCCATGGCTTCATCACGGGCCTGTAGCAACTCATTCTCTGCTGCTTTGCGAGTGGTGATATCCCGGATTACTGTAGATATAAAAATCCCATCACGGGTATCCAGAACACTACTGGTGATTTCTGCCGGAAAAATCCGGCCACGGCGATCAAGTCCCAGTGTTTCAAGGTTTTTATAACGGCAGTTTTGCCACTCGCATTTGTTCAGGGAAGCCAGAAGAGGGTTTTCACTGCGGCATTCAACTGCAATCAACATACTAAGGGGAGCATTGAGGAGCTCTTTGCGTGTATATCGGGTCAGTTTCAGTGCCTGTGCATTGACCATTTGAATAATGCCATCAGGGTTACAGATTACAGATGGGTCAGGTGATGCATTGAGTAGCGCCCGGAATTTTTCAGTGTCACTGATGAAATCAGTAATATCATGACCCAGACCTTCCAGCGCAATATCATCATTTTCTTCCCTGATAGCTCCCCAGAAAATTTGAACACGACGAATCTCTCCACGAGCATTTCTCATGCTGAGTTCAAAAGGCGTTCCCTGCTGGCCCTTAAGGGCTTTTCCAAACTCTTCTGTAAAACGGTTCTGATCCCGACTGGTGGCAAGAAATCGCTGAAATTCCGGCTTGAAAGAGAGTCCATGATTGCCAAACATGGCATTTAAAGACGTGTTGGAAAAAGCAATTCGGCCCTTGTTGTCGAGCTGGAAGTAAAAATATTCGCCTTTCAGATGCTTTAGCAGGCGGCCAATATTATCCGCTCTTGCCAGCTGCAGGGATTTATCGCGTTCTGCTAAATGATGGGTGAGCTGGATAAATGAGCGTGCCAGTGAACCGGTTTCATCCTTGTTGTGAAGCCACTCAGCCTGCATGGGTAGCGGTCGGCGCTGTTCAAAGTACTGCTTCATATGTTGTTCCAGACTGACCAGAGGTCTGGTTATTCTGGAGGAAGCAAACCAGATGCCGACGATAATAATCAGCAGAGATAACGTCATCACAATGCCATCTGTCAGCATTGACTGCAGCACGCTTTTCATGACGACATTTTCATTCACAGCAGTATAAAGCCACCATTGGGCATGCTGTAGAGGTGCCCCAAAAACCCAGCAGGTAATCTGATACTCGGGGCTGGGCAACCAGACTTTGTAGTGGTGAGTTTGTCCCGCCTTGATGAGTGCAGGTATTTCTTCTCCAAAATCAGATACTTGATATATCTTTCCGGTTTCACGCATATTGGTGTGGCCGTACTTGGCGGCCTGGACACTGTCGGTATAGAGGTAATTCAGGTCAGCATTAACAAGGTGGAACTTCCAGTGGTGGAGGCTGGCATAGCGGCCATGAAAACTCGACTCATCAATGATTTCATGCACCAGCCTATTGATATTGATGTCCAGTTTTATAAATCCCTTTTGGTCTTGATAAGTAAAGGGGTAAACGTAGCTACAAATCTCATCAGATTGGGTTTTATCGAAGTAAGCTGGTGTCCAGAAACTGCCATTCTGGGCTAATAACTGATACCAGCTATTGTGCTGTAATATCGCTGGAGGTGGGGGTATTTCAGTTACTTTAGCTACAATGTTTTTCTGTCGAGTGTACCCTCTTGTTTCTGAAGAGGTGACAGAATTTTCGTCATGATTTTTATATGTAAATGTAATCCCCGTAATTAAATTGTCGCTGCTGATCATTTGAAGCAGAACATATTGAATAATAGAGTCCGGCCAACCCGTTGAATCAAGGAGGTTTACGTGTGATCGAATTCTTTCTGAGAACCTGAAAACTGTGTGGTCAAGTTCACGAGCGAAATGAACCACTTCGTCATGCATTTGGGCTTCAATTTCAGCGGCTGAATCAGCATGGAAAAGATAGAGATGAAAAAAAATTATCAGGTTGTAAAGTAATGTGACAGGTAATACTACATATAAAATAAACTTTTTTCGGATAGAGATATTGCCCCGGAAAAAAGATCTGGAGTAAGAGGATATGCTGTGAGAGACGGAACTTCTAAACACAATTACCCTGACTCGTTTTTCAGATTATAAGGATTTATCCTAGTGTAAAAAGTAGAAGAGGCATTCTTCATTTTTTATTCTGTTTTAAATCCTGCTTTAAATCCTCTTTCAACTCTTCCAGGGCTAGACTTTTGGCTTGAGTTGTCAGGGAAAAATAAAACAGAAGTTCCTGTCATGAATGGAGATGCCGAAGAACCTGAAGAGACTGATGGAACTTTCTGATATGTCGTAGAATGAGGAGAACAGGAAACTGGCCTATGCACTCGTGAATAATTTGACAGGCTGCTAACAGAAGCCGGGAGTGGACCGGGGTTGATTAATGTGGCTACTGGCAACTTTATGGTGTGAACATTCCGAGAGCAACACAATGAGCAATTTTTCTGTTGTGATTTTGAGGGAATTGGAAGTTGAAGAATGTAGCTTGTATCTGGTGAACCTTGCGGATCAGTAAAATAATCATAGCCACAATGGTGAGTAAGTGACTGGGCCTCAATCGTCTCTTTGGATAGATTTAACTGTAGACAAACCGGAATGTTTGCTAGATGCAAGGATCGCGCTATCGCATCAGCCCAAATAATCAAATTACATAGGCTATGATTCTCTGGGCAATGAAGGAGGCTTTCACTCATGTTAAGGTGAGGTTCTTCAAATGCCATAATATCTAAACATAGCATGAATACAGTGGCAGATTGCTGCAAATAGCATTGTTTCAGTATGGGCCCGATCTGATGTAATTCATGCTCTGAAATACTCCCGTAACCAGGTGCATCTTCAAGCAAAATACTATCAGTATGCCCAAAAACATCATCTGAGACTCGATCAGACGAAGTAAAAGGTATTGTGCCATGCGATTTGGACAGAACTAGTTCAGGAATAGTTGTTGCCCAGGGTATTGGTTCAAGCAGGTATTGTGCACCGAAAGAAGCATGTTCCGGGCATGAGAATTTATATATGAAGTCCTCATTTGTTTTACACGGTACAGATTGAGAGATACTAAAGGGCTGATTGCTTAAAAATCTGTCTATACACGGCTGTATCAGTTGTAATATTTCCTGGTTTTGCCTCTGGTAAGCTCTGTACTCGGAACAGAGCATAAGAGCTTGTCTAAGAAGGCTGATTCGTGCACTTAAATTGCCGCTATATGACAGGGAAACCTGATGGTCAATCTGTAGGGTAAGATATTCAATAAAGACAGAAAGCCAAGGACCGCTGTGAAGTGCTGACAACTCCTCGTATACAGTATGAAAGAGTTCTCTGGCAGGGCTCGGGCAAGCTTTAATAATGGGCATCGTAAAAGAGTCAGTCATAGGAGGAATATCTGATAACTGCAAAAAATCACTATCGGACATGCCTGAGGTTGGCTCTGAACTATTAACGGTCATATGTGTATTGAAGCCGCCAGCTAAGGTCATGTTGGAAGTATTGCAGGGGCTACTGCTCATGGTTGGTGCAAAAGAGTATTCTCCGGACTGATACGATTCTATGTTATGAACACCAAACCAGACAGAATGAAATGTATCCCCACACAGAGTATTTACTCTTGCCACGCAATAGGCACCTTTATTACTCGCAATCTCCTCAAGAATGCTATGAGGTGTCATTGAATAGTGCTCAGACCCGATACCTGATGCTTCACACGTTTTAATTTCGAGAACAGGCTCTCTACTTGATCCTGAATGTACTGTTGATGAGAATTCCGTGACTCTAGGCATTGGACAGCTAGAGCTATTCTCTGCAGCCAGCATTTCTGTAAAATCGAGTAGATATAACTTATTTGGCCTTTTTCCCAGTAGCGCGAACAGTGCAGCCAGCGTTTTTTCCTGAATTAGCTGGATACAGGCATGAGTATTGTCAGGAGTCTCCATGGCTATCCCTAACATTTCTTCAAGTGTAAATTCATCGTAGCTATGGCTCGGGAATGAGAGTGCAGGCAGCTGGATGACTAAGGGGTCATTAGTTACTGATTGAGGAGGGGAGCAGACAAGTGTTCCGTCGAATGGCGAAGTAGAAGTACGAGTCCCCTGAGGCCCGCTGAATTGCCTGTATATCAAACGCAAGCAGTTTTGAAGTGACTTCCAGGTTCTACTGGTTTTCTCATGCAAGTTGCTGGATACGAGTACAGCTGTACATGCCTCATGCATGCTTGTGGAGAGTTCACTCAAGCCCGGAGTTTGAAGTGGTGGCTGTTTGTATAGCGATATATCAAAGCCGGAGCTTCTCATGCGAGAAGTTAGTTTTTCCATAATACGGGTTCGACCCGACTCAACATCTGATAAAAAGTCAGGTATCAAGAGAGCAGGACGCTCTTTGATTTGCTCTTCTCCAGAAGAAGTTAACCTGATGCGTGATATTCCCTTGATTCGTTTTCTCACCAGTTTTTCAATATCAGATATATCGTGAACTCCGAACCAGATGTCAGAGGGTTGGCCCTTCCAGCTAAACAAAAATCTGGCCAGCAGACAGGCTTGCTTGTCCTCAAAAACCTCATCAAGGTACATTGTTCCAGGTTGCTTCATCTCTCTGGGATCTGCGAGTACAACCTGGCTGGCAGTAATGTGCATGGATTTTTCAGCTGACTCAAGGTCAGGCTCAGAAGAAAACCGAACTATTTTTGGATACAGGGAAGCTGTCTTGTCTGGGGTCACCCCTATGCATTCAGAAAAATCGAGTATGTATAAATGTGACCCGGATTCACCAAGGAGTCCAAATAACGCCATGAGTATTAGTTCGCGCCCGATAAAATCAGGATGCTGATTGGTATCCGGTAAGCGGGCGACCACAGAAAGCAGCTCAGTAAAAGAGAGCTCAACGGTTTCAGTTAAAAAATCATCTGGAAAACTTGTTGATTGTGAATCAGTTTCCATGAACTCTATGGGCATATCCAGTTGGAAATATTCTTCGCGAGGTATGGCTGGTAGCATACCTTCGGGGAGCATCAGCAGATCAATCCCGGTAATCTCTTTCCAGTATGAACTGAGGCATTTCTTAAAGTTGCCCCATGTTCTGCCACTTTTTTGCCTGAATGACTTTTGGGTTAATACCGTCGTGAACATTTCTTGAGGGCTGCATTTTGAGCCTCCGAACATCTCTTTTCCGCTGGCATGCTTTCGGGTGTAGAGAGAGCAGTCATATCCCAGCTTCCGCATATGACGACTTATCGCGGTACTGATCAGAGGCTTTTCTGCATCAATGTTGTCGTCATGACTACACTGCCAGTTTGCGGGTGTGGTACATAGTGCCACATCGCAAGGACGGGAAAATGTATAGGACTGTGCCGGGTCAATAGCTGTGGATATCCATTTGTCAGTTTGAATCCCGGGCCTGCTTCGCCCTTTTACTGACTGCGGCGAGCTTCTGTCGGGGGAATACTGGATGGGTGACATGACTTTGGGTTTGCAAGCGGACACTTTTCTTTGTGTTAACGCCTTTTTTTTCCGACCAATGGATAAAGAGCTGCTACCAGTAGATTTAAAGCTGTTTCCGCTGTCTTGGCTGGAAGGAGTATGACCGGTGACTAACTGTGATGGGATGGGTATCGGGATTGAAGGTGGCTTGCTAGTACCTGTTGGACGAGTGGGAGAAAAAGGGACTTGCTGCAGAATGGTTTCAATCACCTGATTAATATTGCCAGTAGATGACTCAAGCTCTACCCCTGAGGGCCGGGTCAAGAAAAATAATCCCATGAGGTGCCCATGAACAGCCTTCTCAAATCCTTTCCACAGCTGGGGGTGATCAGACCTTATAGTTCTGAGCCAAATGTCCTGGGCACGGCTGATCGGAATCAAGGATACCAGGGGAGGAACGGCTGAAATGGAGGGAGTAGACGATGGGTAGCAAAGATCTGGCTGACTCATTTGTAGCTCAAGTTCCTGTGCCATTTGTAATGCCAGCGTCTGTAACTTTAGTTTGCCTAAAACACGATTGGCACCTTCATGATCTGCTTTCACTGCATCAATAGTTATTGTTTCAAGGGGAAAATCCCGCCAGACAGATAGGGTTCTTTTTTTTGCGGCGATCATGGCTTTTGTTACATCAATAACAGCTTTCAGCCGCTCATCAGAGATTGAATAATTTAAAAAACAAGCCAGTGTTCGGATGACAATTTTTGGCAAATTTGAAAGATTTTTTATAGCAGGTGTGAATACACTGAATGCATCGACGCCGAGAAATCTTTTTATATGATCAGCATACGCTTCAGGATGATAAACAGGACACCCATGAACTTCGAGAGTATTAGGATGGGTGTCAAATATTTCGGCTGTGGCATCCAGCTGGGTTTCAAGAGAGTATGCTCTTGAGCGATTGACGATACGAAGCTTGACCGAGATGTTATCTGCTTTTATATCGCCACATATCTGCAGTGGTGCCGGGGGGGCGCCTGACTGTCTGCGAAGCAGGGTGTCCTTCAGGTTTTCAGCTGCCATATCAAGAATCTTGTCAATGATGCATACAACCATTTGCTCATATGTCATGGTCAGATATTTATCACCTGTCGGGACTTCATCATGCTCGGAAAGAGGTATGACTTTGTCCGGATAAATGTCCTTCTTGGATGAAATCTCTAATAACAGACTTTTATTCTGAGGGCTGTCACATTCTGCAAAGCGCATGAAGTGGAAATCTACAAACTCATAATCAGGGATTAACCGTTGAGCCATGTAAACACTATATGTTTCCGGGAGGTATCTGGAGTTGGGAACGATGAAATACCCGGTATTTTCAGTTTTAACATTACATTCCTGGAAAATTCTGTGGGATAACTTCTGTAACAGGACAAAATGCTCTGCCTCTGGTCGGTTGAAACCGGATATTCTCTTCCAGACTATATTGTTATACATACCATGAGGTAATCCCTGTAGCTGAAAAACAACAGAGAACTGACCGACACCGACAACTTTGAGCTGGCAATGACCATGGTCTTTTAATCTTACTGAAAAAGGTTGGACAGCAGGACTGACAAATTTTCCTGGAATACTGGCAGGGTTGTCTGGAGGGTCCATCAGGTCAGTTAAATGATTGAGAACTTTGTGTGGCTGTTGCTGAATATCATTTTGAGGACTTAATAGTCGACAGGAAATTTCATTTTCTACAGCCTGTAGTACTTCTATTGGTGACTTGGAGGCGTTAATGAATGCACTGTGCCCAGGAACAGTGGACAGCGTATCGGCCCGAATTCCAACACAGGCTTCAATTACTCCGGTGTTTACACAGTAGCAAAGATAGCCTCTGCCTGGATCCAGGCGCAGACTCGAAACTACGGCTCCCTCAGAAATACTACTGGTGAGAAACAGCTTTTTAAATCGTGTTGATACGAGGCTATCTAGAGGACCAGAGTGAGTATTCTCGCGTATAAAAAAAACCATTCCACCATTATTGTTTAATGCAGCCTCAGGTTTATCTTCAGGTAACAAAATCTTTTCAGGGTAGGCCAGCATCCAGCAGTTTGTTTCATCAAACTCAGGCTTTGACTGTATTGAGTGAGAATAGAATAAAGCATTTACAGAAGGTCTTTTCCTTAAAGTTTTCGGGCGGATCTGGAAAGCAAAACATAACTCTTCAGTGTGATCGCTGCCAGAAGAAAAGCTTATGGGGTAGCCGTAAAAGTAAGGTTGGTTTTGTGCATCGCAAGCTATATTGTTCGCACTTCTGTAAGGGGAATTTAGCTGTGCAGATATTTTTTCATAAAGTTCAACTAAACAATGTTTGTTTTCTTCTAGATATTCAACTACATCAATAAATTTTTGGTTTTCAGCTTGGGCTGATGAAACTAATAAAATAAGTGTGGTCAGAAGCAATAAGATTCTTAACGGAAGTCTCACTAAAACAAAAGTATTTTGTACCATACCACCAAAAAGAAATGGTTATGATATCCTCCGATATCAAAAACATACGCTTGTAAATATAATAACTTCAGTACAATTAAAAGCTAGAGTGATTAGACCTTTCTCTATTTTAGGAGGTTTATGATTTTTTGCATGAAAGATAAAAATAAAATAACTTTTTGTGTTAAAGATTTTAACTCAGGGCCACTTTTTAACTTTCAGTACTATCTACTCCATGAGTAATATTAGTATCTTTTTATTATTAGCGTTAGCTCTAAAGAACAACTATTACATGTAGCTGCCTGCTAATTTGGTATGTTTTTTCTAATGCCTTTCTCATCGCAGCTTTCATTAATACTGTATCTTTGGTGCTTGATCTCGACTGACACTGAGGCTTGATTTTGCCATTATACGCAGATTCAAAATACCAATATCTATTGTGATGGGCGAATGCTTATGAAGTACACAATGATCACTGGCGCCACAGGGGGGCTGGGTTATGCATTGGCTGAAACTCTTGCAAAGGAAGGAGCGAACCTGCTTCTGGTTGCACGTAATCGGGAACGTTTGGAGCAAATGTCCAGACAGCTCCCGGGCAGTCATCAGATTTTTGATTGTGATCTTTCGAACCCGGAAAGTCTGAGCGAGTTGAAAGCATTTGTGACAGAAAAAAAACTGGATGCTCCGGCAGTTTTGATCAACTGTGCAGGCAGGGGTTTGTTCGGGAGGCTGGATGAACTTGATGCGCTTGAAATTCAGCCTGTGCTGAATAACAACCTGTTGCCTGTCATTTTGCCCTGTCAGGTTTTCTTTCAGGATATGAAACGCTCAGGTGGCGTTATCATCAATGTGATGTCAACAGCGGCACTGAAAGGAAAGGCGGGTGAGTCAGTTTATTGTGCGGCCAAGTGGGGTGTGCGTGGTTTTACGGAATCTTTGCGAGAAGAGGCAAAGGGCAGCAGCTTGCGGATTGTTGCTGTCTATCCGGCTGGTATGGCAACAGACTTCTGGCAGGGTACTGATGTTGACTATCCAGTGGATACGTTTATGTCAGCAGAGGATGCAGCATTGATGATTGCCGGGGCATTAGGGCAAGCTGAGAAAGGTTATATTTCAGATATTACCCTGAGTCGATAAGTGCTTCAGGGTCGTGCTATCTATATAGATACCTCTAATACTGTTTTCTGCAACAAACGATGAACTCCGTGGCTATTCCGAACCCTTTGAAATCTATTCACCACACAACGGTAGAAGTAGATGATCTGACGGCTTCCAAACAGTTTTATCGTGAGGTATTACTGCTGGATGATGCACCGATGCCGGATGGCCTTAAGGAGAAGGGTATTCACTGGTTTCAGTTGCCGGGTGGGCAGATGTTGCATCTGATTCAGCGTCAGGCCAAAGCAACCGAAACCCGTGCTCATGTTGCTCTGGTTGTGGATAACGTACTGGAATGGCATCACTGGCTGGAGGCCAGAGGTGCCACTCTGGAAACGCCAAAAGTCAAACTATACAAAGTGGAACGCTTGTTTCTGCGCGACCCTTCCGGCAACTTAATCGAGCTGCTCAATCCGGCTGGACTGCTTTGAAGTCTCTGCAGGTGGTTGCTCCGGTGCGGCTGGCAAGCGGCTCATATAAAACAGTAGTCCGCAGCACATCGTACCCAGCATATAGCGTACCCAGATAATGGGAGCCACTGCGATGCTGATACTGAAACAAATTACTGTAATCACATAAGCCTTGCGCCGAACGGATGGTTTAATGCCCCGATATTCCGCCCAGTCATGAACCAGCGGCCCGAAGTGCCGATGGTTGAGGATCCAGCTATGCAGTCGTTCACTGGAACGGGCAAAGCAGAAGGCAGCCAGTAATACCAGTGGTGTAGTGGGTACCAGTGGCAGAATAATCCCGGCAATACCGGTCAGCAGGGACAGCACCCCGAGGGTCAGATACAGGATTCTGGCGGTATGACTGGTAGGGGCAATGTAGTCTTTCATTCCGGTCTGTCAGATAACCTTAGTCGTTTTTGTTCTTTGCTTCTCTGGCTTTGCGTCCACGCTTGGGCAATTCCGGAACTGGCCTGCGATCATGCAGCAGGTGCCGAATGGCCAAAATAGGGTGAGGCAACAGCATTCTGGGCCCGGCATAACGCATGATGATACGCGCTTGCTCTTTGCGATCCGGCTTGTAGCAGTGGACCGGACACTGTTTGCAGGTAGGTTTGATATCACCATAGGGACACTTTACCAGCCTGAAGCGGGCAAAATCGAGAAAGGACTGACAGTCACTGCATACCCCTGCGCTTTTCTCCATTGCCGGATGATGATCCCTGCAGTAAATCCGGGTCATGGCAACAATGGTCTTGAACTCGGCCGCCAGTATTTTGGATAAGGGCTGCTGCGCTTTTTGGGTACGAGTGACTGTCTCTGCTGGCATAAATGCTTCAGTTTAGAGGAGCCAGTCGCTGCATCAGGGCGTTGAATCGCTCCAGTTGTTCGGGAATAAAGGATTTATCCTTGTTGCGGCGGATATATACCTTGAATACCGGACGTCCGGTCGGACTGAAAAACTGCACCGAACAGGTATCCACACCGTGGAAAGGCTTGCGAACCAGGGCAATGCCGCCATAACCATCCAGTTTCAGATGTCCTTTCAGCGGAGTATTACGGTCACTCATGTTGTAATAACCGAACTTCTTGCCGCCTTTCGGGAAAGGGGTCACCATTTCAAAGATGGAACCCTCAACATCCAGCACCAGCATGATATCACCCCAGCCCCGGAGTTCTTCAATAATCATTTCAAACTGATTGCCTGCGGCAACTACCATCTGGATTTCAGGTAGATCACCAGACTGGGCAAGTTCGGCCATCGTGTGGATAACTTCAAGTTCACTGATATTCAGTTCGGACGCTACTGCGGCAGGCAGCAATTCAGGGGTTTCAGTAAAACGACGCTGGATTTCTTGTTTCATGGTTTTCTCAGAGGTTGAAATTATGCGGCTTGCTGATGCAGCGGGTACTGTTTCAGGTAATCCTGCAGGGCCTGGCTTAGAGTGACATTCCAGAATTGTCCGGCCAGTGTCAGGTTGAGATAACGTCCGCAGCGCTCAACCAGACCGTTTTGTTCCCAGGCTGCAAACAACGGCTTGCAGTGATCAATAATATTGCTGTAGCCCAGCTGTTCTCCGACAAGACTGATAGCATTTAAATCAAGCCAGCCCAGATCAAACCCGGCTCCGAATATATTGAGTAGAGGCTTTAGCGGGCTTGGGTGGCTCATAAACATCAATGGTTTGGTGTCGTTTGCCACCATTTTCAAATAGGGTTCCAGACTGCGATGCAGCATGACACCGTGACCGTTCACGGTACCACCGGCACCACAGCCAAAAGGAATCACATCATGACCGGCTTTGGTCAGGTGGTTATAAACATTGCGTTCTCTTGGATCCCGGGCCCAGTGGCTGACACTCAAACGGTTGAAATGATGCTGATCCATAAATTCCTTACCCTGCTGGAACAGACCTGCTTTCATTGCAGTATCGCCGGCAGCAGGCATTCGACCTTTGGCAATGGTTTGCGCCATGCGGGTACTCCCCATGACAATCAGCTGGTATAGATCGACACCATGAATCCGGGTTTGAGACAGGATTTCCAAGTCTTCCTGCCACAATGCTTCGGTCTGGTAGGGCAGGCCATAAATAAGATCGACAACAACTGCGGCCTGATCGGTTGCGACCAGATAATCCAGTCGCTCCAGCATGGTTTCCCGGGTGTCAATTCGGCTCATCTTGCGGCGAATATCCGACTGAAAGGTCTGAACGCCCAGAGAGAACCGGTTAAAGCCGGCCTCAATACAGGCACTGACTTTATCGTTGTCGAGTCCGGTAAAGCGTGATTCGAATGTCATCTCGACATCATTGGCCAGCGGCAAGTGCCGGCGAATGGCATCACCCAGTTGCACGATATGTTCCGGTGCCAGTTCTGTTGGTGTGCCTCCACCGAAATAAACGGCCTGAACAGGTTGGCTCTGTATCCACTCCGAATGAGATGCCTGCTCAATCTCTTTCAGCAGAGCAGAAACATACTGGTTAATGGCATCCTGTTTGGCTGTATTCTGGAAGAAAGGGCAGTAAGAGCAGTGAGTGCGACAAAAGGGAATATGAAAATAGGCAGCCCGGCTACCGGGTACAGCAGTTGAATACATGGTCTGCTGCCACAAAGTAGCTATTTCTTCCTGAGCAAGTGGTTTGCTACTGCCGCCAGCATGAGCATTTTTTTTGGCTTCAAAAGCAAAGCGCAGCGGATCGGGTGAATGACGACCGGTCAGTTCCGGAGCCAGTGAAATAGTCATGGTATGCCAGCTGTTCAGAGATAAGGTAAGGGCATCTGCTTGAAGCGAAAGTAATCAGAGTTCAAGAGAGAGGCCGAAAATCATGGCGTACGAATATTTAAGAGCAGTTGCAGTCGGGATGTTATGATCTCAATCAATTTTGAGAATCATTACTATTTGCGACTTATTCTTATTAGTGCGCTCTTGTCCGCATGCTGACATCGCTCAATACTGTCTCAAATAAAACCACTAAACTGTGTCTGTTGTTCTAGGTAGAAACACCATGAGCATACTGATTATTTGTGGTACCGTACGCAGCCTTATCTAACCGTGATCACTAACGCGTGAATACTGGGGGGACCGATGTTCAACGCAGAAATGACTATCGCTGATTTTGACCCTGAGCTGAAAGCCGCTATTGATGCTGAAACTGTCCGTCAGGAACAGCATATCGAACTGATCGCCTCTGAGAACTATACCAGCCCGCGGGTTATGGAAGCCCAGGGGTCCGCACTGACCAACAAGTATGCGGAAGGTTACCCGAACAAGCGTTATTACGGTGGCTGTGAGCACGTTGACGTGGTTGAGCAGCTGGCAATTGATCGTGCTAAAGAACTGTTTGGCGCCAGCTATGCCAATGTCCAGCCGCATTCCGGCTCTCAAGCCAATGCTGCGGTATACATGGCGCTGGTCAAGCCGGGTGATACTGTACTGGGTATGAGTTTGGCCCACGGTGGTCACCTGACTCACGGTGCCAAAGTCAGCTTCTCCGGCCGCATTTACAATGCCGTTCAATATGGCCTGAACGAAGAGACCGGCGAAATTGATTTTGATGAAGTCGAACGTCTTGCGCTGGAGCATAAACCGAAAATGATTATCGGTGGTTTCTCGGCTTACTCCCGCACCATCGACTGGCAGAAGTTTCGTGATATCGCCGACAAGGTCGGAGCTTACCTGATGGTGGATATGGCTCACGTTGCCGGTCTGGTTGCTGCGGGTGTTTATCCTTCTCCGGTAGGTATTGCCGATGTTGTGACAACCACAACTCACAAAACCCTGGGTGGTCCCCGTGGAGGTCTGATTCTGGCCAACGATGATGAAGACCTAAACAAAAAGCTGAACTTTGCAGTATTCCCTGAATCCCAAGGCGGCCCGCTGTGTCACGTTGTTGCAGCAAAGGCCGTCTGCTTCAAGGAAGCTATGGCTGACGACTTCAAAACCTACCAACAGCAGGTTGTTAAGAATGCTCAGGTAATGACTGAAGTGATGCTGGAGCGTGGAATCAATATTGTTTCTGGCGGTACTGATGATCACCTGTTCCTGATGGATCTTATTGGCAAGGAGTACACTGGTAAAGATGCTGAAGAAGCGCTGGGTCGTGCCAATATTACCGTGAACAAGAACGCTGTTCCGAATGATCCTCGCTCACCTTTCATTACCAGTGGTCTGCGTATTGGTTCCCCGGCGATTACCCGTCGCGGTTTCGGTACCGAAGAAGCCCGTCAGCTGGCTGGCTGGATCTGTGATGTGCTGGATAACATCAATGATGAGAATGTCATCAGCGATGTGAAGCAGAAAGTTCTGGGTATCTGTGACCGGTTCCCGGTTTACAAAGGCTAACTGCCAAAGCCGGAATAGTGAGACTAAAAACCCGAAGCATGCTTCGGGTTTTTTCTTTTCTGTGCTGCTGTGACAAATATCAACTGGCTGATATCAGCCAAACCCTTGACGCATAGGGGATATACGGTAATCTGCCAATATTCACCTATACAGATTTGATCTCTATGCACTGTCCCTTCTGCAACACTCAGGATACCAAAGTAATCGACTCCCGACTTGTGGCTGACGGGATACAGGTGCGGCGTCGGCGCGAATGCCAGCAGTGCAGTGAACGATTCACAACATATGAAACAGCTGAATTGTTGATGCCCCGGCTGATCAAGCGCGATGGTACCCGCGAACCTTTTGACGAAATGAAATTAAGGGCCGGAATTACCCGGGCGGTAGAAAAACGTCCGGTCAGTATGGAAGCGATTGAAGAGGCAATCAGTCGGATTATGCACCGCCTGCGGGCAACCGGAGAGCGCGAAATTATTTCCCGGGTTGTGGGTGAAGAAGTGATGACCGAGCTGAAGCAGCTGGATGAAGTTGCTTATATTCGGTTTGCTTCCGTCTATCGCCAGTTTAAAGACCTTAATGAGTTCCGGGAAGAAATTGAAAAGCTGGAAACAGAGCATCATCAGTAAGTACGGAATTTAAAATTAAAATAATAAAAGATGAGCTGATCTGTAGTATGGGCGTTGCCCTGCTGCCATTACTGTGGCTTCAGGGTAGACAGGTCAGACAAAAAATACCCACTCTTCCTGAAGCGGCACCTCCCTTTGAGGGGCTGACAGGTTCTCAAGACAAGAAAATGCATATTCTGGTCATGGGGGAATCAACAGCAGCCGGTGTTGGTGCGAAAGTTCATGATGTTGCCCTGGCGGGTCAACTTGCACGGTATCTCTCTTTAAACCTGAAACAAACGGTCGCGTGGCAAGCAATCGGGCAAAATGGCCTCAAGTCACAAGGCCTGTTGCATCAATTGTTTCCTGAAAAAATAAAACCGGTATTACAACAGCAGCCCGTTGATCTGATTGTTATCAGTATGGGAGTAAACGATGCCAAGGGTTTTACTCCCCGGCAACAGTGGAAGCAGAACATCAAGCGCGTGATCATGGCTATACGTCAGTATTCTGATGCCACAATATTTCTGACCGGTGCACCGCCACTGGAACAGTTTCCTGAACTTCCCAAACCACTGTCATCTGTTTTGGGCGCTCGGGCCCGAATTATAAGCCGGCAGCTAGATGATCTCTGTCGTTCGGATATCGAACGAGTTCATTATCTTCCGATGAATCCGGGGCTAAATGATGGTGACCTTGCCAGTGATGGTTTTCACCCCTCTGAACAGGCTTATGCATCTTGGGGCGAGCAGTTATCCAGTTATTACCAAAGGCTGATCTAGCTTTTATTGAGTTCTCAAGCACTAAGAAAGAATCGGCCCGTATTCCGGGCCGATAACAAATCAGGCCTTTGCCAGTTCCTGCGAACGCTTGATGGCAGCATGCATAGCACCATCAATCAGTTGACGCAGACCACCCTCTTCAAATGTTCTGATTGCTTCAGCGGTTGTTCCGCCGGGTGAAGTCACCTGACGTCTTAATTCAACCACGTCTGTGCCGGTTTCCTTTGCCATTCTTACCGCACCCAGCGCGGTCTGAATGGCCAGTTCGGTAGAATCTTCATGACTGAAACCCAGTTTTTTGCCAGACTCAATCATGGCTTCCATAAACAGGTAGTAATAAGCGGGTGCACTGCCTGCTACAGCAATAATTGAATCAATACCGGATTCTGCTTCCAGCCAGCGACAGATACCCACAGCATTCAGAATGGCTTCAGCTTGTTGTTTTTGTTCCAGACTTACTTTCTGGTTTGCGTATAATCCGGCAACGCCACACTGGAGCATTGAGGGGGTATTGGGCATACAGCGAACAATCGCCATATCACCACCGGCCCACTGATCAAGACTTTCAACGGTAGGGCCTGCTGCAAGGGAAATCAACATGGGTTTGCGTTGCTGTAATGCGGGAGACATCGCACTGACAACGCTTTCCATCATCTGCGGCTTTACTGCCAGAATAACGACATCAGCTGTTTCAACTGTCAGATCATTGTCGTGGGTTGTATGAATGCCGAACTTGTCGCGCCACAGCTGCTGTTTTTCTTCAGAACGATTGGTACCGGTGATGCTGTCAGCAGGATATCCATTTGCTATCAGACCACCGATAATGGCACTGGCCATATTGCCGACGCCAATAAATGCCAGTTTCGGAGTGGATAGGGTCATTTGTTGCTACCTTGCCTGCTCAATCAAACCGGCATCCTAGCCTAGCAGACGTGATGAGCAAAGCAGGGTTATAGTTTTAGTGCATCCTGTATCACTTGCCATAACGGGTTTGGCTTACGAGGACGAGGAAGTGGTTCGCCATTGTCATGAGCCTTCCACCAGGCTTCACCGAAGCCATCAGAGCCACATTCAAAATCATATCCATCCCAGGCATCTTCACGGAAAGCGTAGAAGGCCCAGTGCATTCTGTTCTGGTTCAGGATTGAGGTGACATCTTTTAGGTAGATCGCTGCATCCGGATTTCTGCGGAAGCAACCCAGTGCTGAGACGAGCAGACGGTGTCGGGGAATCTTGTGGCTATCAGCCCAGTTGGTGAACCGGGCTAATTCCTGTTCCAGGCGTTTGCGATCCCAGTATTCACTTTGCTTATTGACAGAAATGGCGCCGGGGTAGCGGTAGCCGCGCTTTTCAGTGAAGTTAAAGCGCGAGGAGTAATCCCAGGGAGCCATAAAATGAACAGCATAAAGCGTTCTGTCATCCTCGGCAGGAGTCATACTTGTCCATGCTCCGGGGCTACCAAAGTCTGCACTTTCAATAATAACCGGGGTTCGTATATCAGCCTTGCGAATAGCCTGAAGCAGCCGGAGACTAAGATCTGGCCAGACATTCGCAGCCTCTGTGGCCGGAGCGCTCAGCAGGCTATAGCCAACGATGGCCGGATGCAGCTTTAAGGCCTGAGCCAGATCAAACCAGAACTGCTCGGCCTGCTGCTGAAATCGCTTGTCACGCCAAAGCCGGGAATCGCGCTTTCCATCATTATTCTGAATCCAGCGGCAGCCGGGAAGCCCCAGGGGAACAAGCACTACAGATAGTTGATGTTCGTAGGCCAGGTCCAGTGTCTGAAGCAACTGCCTAAGGTCATTCGGCTGGAGTGAATGGTAGTTATCGAGATCTCCAGCCAGAAAATCTTGCCCTTCTCCAGGCCATTTATCCCATGTCAGGCGTATCCAGTTAATGCCTGCAGCCTTCGCGGCTTTGAACCAGTCCTCATCAACCTTGATGTTATAGCAGTTGGCTCCATGGCGAGGAGCATCGGTCCAGAATGCTGTTTTGCGGTCATACCCTCCGGCTGTAGCGAAAAAGCCGGAATAAATGAAGAGTATCAGGGCAAGATACCCGCATGCTCGAGCAGAATGTTTATGGTTATTCATGCATCAATTGACAGGCACCGGGTTGGTGGGTTCCCGCCGAACGTAGAGGAGGGGCTCAGGCTTCAGGCTGTACTTCTGTATCGGGTGCCTGTTTCAGGCTGACCACGGTGTGAATAAACAAGGTCAAAACAATAATCCCGCCTCCAAGAAGGGCATGAAATGAAGGTTCTTCATGCAGAACGAGCCATACCCATACCGGACCCAGAATGGTTTCAAGCAGCATCAACAGGGTGACTTCGGCAGCAGGAATTAAACGGGCACCGGCTGCAAGCAGAACAAATGCAAAGCCGTTCATGCTTCCCATTGCGACCAGCCTGACCACTTGTGACGGTGAGACCGCAAAAACAGATGCCTGCAGAGCACTGACGAAGGCAACCAGAATACCTCCCCAGGCAAACATTGCCGGTGTGTTAATGGTCTGTGTATGACGTACCAGCACAATGCCAGCGGCGGTACAAAGAGTGCAGCCAAGCGCAAACAGTTTGCCCAGCATGCCGGAGCTGTCCATATCATCACTGAATATCAGCAGGATGCCGCTCAAAGCCAGCACGATGGCAATCCAGGTGCGTGGCGGCACGTGTTCTTTCAGAAAAAACATGCTGAGCAATGCTGCGAACAAGGAATTGGTGCTGAGAATAACCAGTACATTGGCAACGGTAGTGTGGGTGACGGCGAGGACAAAGCAGGACAGTGAGACAGAAAATATCAGGGCACCCAGCCAGGCTTTCGGTTGGTTCGGTAGATATAAGCGCGGATTCAGTGATCTGTGCTGCAATACAAGCATCGCCAACAACGTCAGGGCAATAATGCCACCCCGCCAGAACAGTGTGGTCAGGTCATCTGTACCGGTCAGGCGAACCAGCAGTGCATCAGGTGTCAGAAATAGAGCACCGATAAGAGCCAGAAGAACGCCGCGGGTTTCCAGAGGTATTTGAGGTCTCACCATTTGGTGCTGCTTTATTCGTTATCGGGATTCAGTTCACCCAGGGGAATAACCATAGTCGAAAGGTTATCGAATGAGCCAGCTCTGTAGACATTCTCTACCAGCCCGGTTGCAATCTCCTCGCTGGTAAGTCCGTCTTCCTGCCCATAGTGAACAAAGTCAGCAATATCCCGGGTGGTCGAAACATCAAATATGCCATCACAGCCCTGAACCAGAGTATGACCACCCCAGCCGCCAGCAGGGCACTCAAACTTGGTTATTTTGGGACGTGCGCTGATGACACCGTCAAATCGCTGTTCTCCCAGTGAACGGGCCGTACCAATACCAAGTGAGCCGTCCGGAAACAGCACCCGATCGGCCTTTTCATCTACATGACCGCCTCGCTGTTCAATACTGCGTTTGAAATCCGGGTCAGAAGGTTTGGCATCACGGCTCAGCTGCAGGCACTCATTTTTGGGGCCGACCAGCAGTGCTCTGGAGTCACCGACATTAGCTGTCCAGAGATTGTTATCAATCATCAGGCACACATTGGCTGTGGTGCCTGCCTTGGGATTAAAAGCCTCGCCGAGATTAGCGTTGTAACTGTTATTGAGGTCGACCATCGCAAGTTTCAGGGCATTCCAGATGCCTGCATCAGTGAGTTCTTGCGGGTTGAACTCTTCCAGCCGGTTTATCAGAAACTGCTGGATATTCTGAACTGCGAACTCAGCTGCTTCAGTACCACCATGACCATCAAAGACACCGGAAAGCTTGACCGGATATTCTCTGCCTCCAATGTTGATATTAAAGCGGGTTGCCAGGTGCCGGTCTTCCATATACGGAGCACGTCCATGGGATGTGGCTACAGCGGCGTTGGACCAGATTTCAATAGCATCACACTGTATCGGTGCCACTTTGGCTGTTCTTATTGATTCAGGGGCAGCATCCTCAACCACGCTGGCAAAGCGGGTGGAAGCAAACGTTTTCCAGTCAAACTTATTCGGTGGATTAAAGCGTAGCTCTTCTGCATCCATCTTTTTTCGCTTGGCTTTTTCTTCCAACTGATCCTCAAGGGCGTCCTGTTTATCAAACTCCTCTTTTTGCTGCATATAGGCTGCCAGCATTTCGTCTTTGAGTTTTTGCCTGACAATGGCGGCATCCGGTTCGACCCGGTATTCAAGGCTGCTCAGGGCTATCGGATTGAGTGAGGCATGTCTACTGACTGTAAGTGGGCAGGGTTGTTGCCAGTGGGCTGTGGTGCGGCTATTAGCATTGACCAGATGTTGGGCTGCAGCATTTACGGTGATCGTTCTGTTCTTCAGCTGAGTCGTAGGCACGCAGACTTGTCCTGACAAACGATCGAGAAGCCTGCAGGCTGCTTCGTGTTGTTGCCGATCGAGCTCATTCAGTCGCTCGATTTTGCCGGACACAACATGATTAAGCAGTCGTAGTGGCGAATATTTGCGTTCGGCTCCAAGTGCATGCAGCGCTTGCTGAACTGTGCGCAGAAAGGCCGTAGTTTTGGCTTTTTTATGTCCTGCAACAAAGTGATTGTTTTCCAGTCGCAGGGTTTTATTCCCGGCTCGCTGGTTTTGCAGTTCATGCAATTCGGTTTGTTGCTGTTCTGTCCTCCGCAGAGTGACCTGGTAATGTCCCTCTGCTCCCTTGATGCCTATTGCCATTGGCGGCTGTCGTCCCTGTAGCCCTACTTCTCACTATAGATGTAACAGTCAGCAAGGCAGGGGGAACAAGTCAGGCCATCAGAGACTCTCATAATAACTATAAGAATCTGATGGAATGCTGTATTGATCCGCCAGTGTCTGGAACATCCCCGCCTGCCGGGAACGTTACTGTTTTTTATGCTGCTCGGCGGACTCTGGGGACTGCGTGGTATGCCGTTGCAGTTGCTGCCGGTGCCGGACAAGCCGCTGATTACTGTTGAATGCTTCTGGCGTCATGCAGCTCCGGAAGAGATTGAAGCTGAAGTAGTAAAACCGCTGGAAGATGTACTGGGCAATATGCCGGCGCTCAGTCGGATGGATGTCGCAATTACTCAGGGGGATGCCCGGTTTGAGTTGCTACTGAATGATCAGGCTGACCGGCGTGAGGTGCTGCTTGATCTGATCAGCCGGATTAACCGGGTTCAGGATCTGCCGCAGGATCTGGAAGGTCCCTATATTCGCAGTGGTAGTGATCATGACTGTCTTACCTGGTTGATGTTGCATGGCCCGGATGATGAATCACTGTTGTTAACGCATCAGCATGAGTACTCCCGCATACTGCAGGAACGTATTGGCCGCTTGCCGGGTGTAGCCAGACTGGTGGTTCACGGTGGTGGCGAAGAACGGCTTGAGGTCCGTTATGACCCGTTCAGATTGGCAGCAGCCGGTTTCAGGGTGCCTGATCTGGCTGATAAGTTGAGAGCCACTGTTAATCGCTCGGCCGGATTAATTGATATGGCTGGGCGGCTCGAATATCCACTGCGATATATCGGGCGGCCTGACAGAGATGAACTGAAGCAACTGCAGCTGGCTCCGGGACCTGTGGTGCTGGGCGATCTTGCTACCGTCAAGCTGGCACATGAACCCGGCCAGCCTTGTCCTCGCTATAACAATAAACCGGCTTTTGCCATTGAAGTGATCCGTCAGCCCGGCAGTGATGCGATGCAGACGCTGAAATCTGTCAGTCTGGCTATCGATGAATTGAATAATGAGGTTTTTCATCCGGCCGGCTGGCAGCTGGATCAGCCATTCAATATGGGAGTTTATCTGCAGCGTGTGTTGTCGATGCTGGCAAGTAATCTGGGGCTGGGCATCGGTCTGACGCTGCTGGCCGTCTGCATCTTTATTCGACAATGGCGTGCTGCAGTGCTGATTATTGCAGTGATTCCAGTCTGCCTGCTGCTGACACTCGGGCTGATGCGATTGCTGGGATTTTCACTCAATATTATCTCCATTGCCGGTCTGGCCTTTGCGGTGGGGATGGTTGTTGATGCCGCCATTGTGGTTACGGAAAACCTGATGCTGCGTATGAGCGAAGGGGAATCTGTAAAGCTGGCAGGCATTAGTGCCGCATCAACCATGTCCCGTGCTTTGCTGGCGGCAACACTGACGACTCTGATTGTGTTTATTCCCGGTGTGGCCTTGCCGGGAACTGCGGGTCATCTGTTTACC
This sequence comes from Spongorhabdus nitratireducens, assembly GCA_947387575.1. GTDB lineage: Bacteria > Pseudomonadota > Gammaproteobacteria > Pseudomonadales > Endozoicomonadaceae > CANDOC01. The sequence continues at coordinate 272,337 of CANDOC010000002.1, read as the reverse complement.
GAACTGGGTGTCAGTCTGGTGCTGGCTGTAGCCTTGTCTCTTCCTGCTGCCCTGTTTCTGGTGCCATTACTGGCACGATGGGTGTTAAGGCCGGTCAAAACAAAAGGCAGCAACAAGGTTATTGTGTGGCTGGCCCGGCAATGTCGTTTGGTGGTCTCTTCTGCTGCCCGGCGCCGGCTGATTTTGCTGACTGCTCTGTTACTACCGCTTTTAACTCTTTGGGAGCACCCGGCTTTAAATCTGCTGCCTTTTATCAGCCGGGATGAGGTTCAGGTCTGGCTGGACTTTGAGGGGCACTTGTCTCCTGATGCGGTTGCAAAGGAGCGGATTGCTCCTGTGAATGAATTTCTGGCGCAGCTGAAAGCTGATGGTGAGATTCGTGACAGTTCACTGCAGTTGTGGTCGGGAGGAGGAAAGCTGATTGTAAGGCCGGTATCCCCCGAAGGAACGCAACGCCTGCTGAGAAAAATGCGCCGCTTTTTCTCAACTCGGGATGATATGGACGGCTTGGCTTTGAAGGCTCCGCTGTTTGCACCGCAACGCAGCGAACAGGAAATCAGGTTGTATCTGAAGGAGCAGGATTTAACCCGATACTTCGAGCAACGGGAGGTTGCAGCTGAACTTATCATATCAGCTTTACCCGATACCCAGATTCGCAGTGAACCCGGGGCGGATAACCTGCGTTCCGGGCTGAATATTATTCCCAGAGATCGGGCGCTACAGAATGCTGGCTGGGAGCGAGGCGATATGGCCGAAGTGATCCAGAGCCTTGGCGGAGGTTTGCATGTCGGCGACTGGTACGACGGTGATCGAATGCTGGACCTTGTACTTGTTCGCTCGCCGGAAAGCCTTAGCCTGAGCCTGGAGCAAAATCCTGTTGCGACAGATAAACAGGTGATGCCGCTTTCCGGGTTAGTGGACATAAAGGAAGAGCAGGTTGCTGATGAAATTCGTCGGCATGAGGGGCATCGGGTTCAGCTACTGACGATTGAGCCGCCAGAGGGTATGGCTCTGGGTACAGTCTTGACCCGTTTACAACGTGATGTAATGCCACAACTCGTAAAGTCAGGCCTGAATGCAAAACTGGAAGGCAGTGTTCAGCGGTTGGAAGAGGGGCGTCAGGGACTCTGGCTACTGCTTGGATTGTCATTATTAATGCTTGCTGCTGTGCTTTGGATCACGCTTGAGAGCAAGTCCGATACGCTGCGTGTGCTACTGGTGATGCCGGTATGTATGGCGGGTGGCTGGTATGCACTCAGAATAATGACTGAAGCTGAAAGCGTTGATCTACTGACACTAACCGGGTTTGTGATTCTGATGGGGCTGGTGGTCAACAATGCCATCCTGTTGCTGAGTGAAATACGAGCAGGGCAAGACTTCGGAATGCAATTGAGTCAGGCAATCGAAGCAGGACTGGTTCAGCGGCTGCGCCCAATGTTGATGACCACGCTGACAACGGTGACAGGCATGTTGCCACTGGTGCTGAGTCATGCGGGAGGCTGTGAAATTTATCGCGGTCTGGCGATTGTGGTTGCCAGTGGCATGCTGGTCAGCTTGCCGGTTTCTCTATTAATGATTCCGGCGATGTTATTGCTCAAACCTAGCCCTGAAACCATAAAAGCACGAGAAGAAGAGGGTTCGCTATGAAGTTGAATCTGGTACTCACTATCTGGCTCGGATGGTTGGCGATAACCGTCAATGCTGCAGAGCAGGAGAAGGAACACTGGTTTCAGGGACGGGTTATCAGTGTAGAAAAACTGACAGCCAGTCCATGCTGCCCTGGCCGGATTGACTGGCGTGCTGACTTCGGAGCGATGATTCGTCAGGGACAACCGCTGTTCCGGTTACAGGATGGTGAATTAAAAATGAAGCTGGAAGCCAGCCAGCTCCGGGTCAATAAGCTTGAGTCTCGACTGGTTCAGATTCAGAAGCGACATGAGCGAATGAAAAGGCTGGGAGAGAATCGTCATGCAGGTGTCGCAGAAGTGGAGGATGCCTGTTTTGAAGCTGAAAAAACACGACTGGAGTTGGCAGAGGAGCAGGCAGAGCTGGCCCGCTTTCAGTATCTGATGAATGAGCGAGTGTTTTATGCCCCTTATGATGGCATCGTAATGGAAACTGTGTTGAATGCCGGTGATTATGTAACCTCAGGCAAGGAAGTCTTGAAATTTGAAGGGCTAAAGCGGGAGGTGGAAGTCTGGTTACCACGAAAACTGGTACAGAATATGGAGCAAGCCACGTGTAGTGTTAAACCGGAAGAGGGTCGTCTCGGGGTGACATTGAAGAAGCCACGCCATGCGCTATCTGCAGATCCTTCAACCGGGTTGTTCAGGGTAAGGTTTGAACCCGGGGCTGATTTGCGCTTTTCCGGCGAAGCGGTGACCGTGCAGTGTCGAATGTCTGAAGCAGCAATGTCAGCCAGCAACTAAAGTAATGTGACCCCGGCTGTTTTTTCTAGGATGCATCGCCATGTTGCGTCAGGCTGCTGCTGTCTTTCTGTTACTGTCCACGACAGTCATTGCGAGTGATGATCGAGTTGGAAGTGTTGCTCCCTGGCCCGGTGAAACACCTTCTGAAATCAGTGCGAAATATGCCCGGGTTGATCTTGGTGAAGAAATTTCGCAGACCATCAGTATTTATGGTGCTGGTCAGCTGGATGTCGACTTTGATCTATATGAGGATATACAGCCCCCACAAAAAGGTGACGGGCCGCTTCGGGTTGTACATCTGTATGCTTTTTCTACCGGAAATACAGAAGCTGCCGTTGATAGTCCGCCTGTCCTGATGAAAAGCATTGAAATCCCGCCTGCTGAAATTCCGACCCGAATCCACGTAATTCATGACCCGAAGCTGATACTTCGAGTAGAAAGCCGACAAGCACAGCAGGCTGATGGGTGAATAATTGTGGCAGAGCGGTATATAATGCGCCGACCCTGCAAATGTTGTTTTCATGGCTGTATGACGTGATACCCCGCACATGACTCAATTCAGTACGACCGATCACAAAATGATGGCCCGGGCGCTGCAACTGGCAGAGCAGGGACTCTACAGCACCATGCCTAACCCAAGAGTGGGTTGCATTGTGGTGCAGGACAATGAAGGCACACCTGAAATCGTAGGTGAAGGCTGGCATATCCGTGCCGGTGAAGCCCACGCCGAGATTCATGCCCTTAAAGAAGCCTGTAGCCGGGCAAAGGGCGCGACAGTTTACGTCACACTGGAACCCTGCAGTCATTACGGCCGCACTCCTCCCTGTGCCGAAGCACTGGCAGAAGCCGGTGTAAAACGGGTCGTCGCTGCGATGCTGGATCCTAATCCCCAGGTTGCCGGGCGTGGTATGGAACGCCTGCAACAGGCAGGCATTCAGGTCGAGCACGGTTTAATGCAACAGCAAGCCCGAGCCTTGAATGCCGGTTTTATCAAGCGAATGGAAACCGGCAAACCGTTTGTACGCTGCAAACTGGCAATGAGTCTGGATGGCCGTACCGCCATGGCTTCAGGTGAATCCCAGTGGATTACCGGCCCGGAAGCCCGTTCCGATGTCCAACGCATGCGTGCCAGAAGCTGTGCGGTAATGACCGGCAGTGGCACCATTCAGCTGGATGATGCGGCTTTGACTGTGCGTCCACACCAATTGGGAATGACAGATCCTTCATTAGCTGCCGAGAAACAGCCACTGCGTGTTGTGCTGGACTCGGCACTGGAAATTTCACCTCAGGCCAAAATTCTGCAGCAGCCGGAAAACACGCTGCTGATCACGGCGCACCCGGAAGAGTACCGCATCAAAGCCATGCGGGCGTTGGGTGCCGAAGTACTGACCTGTCCGGGTGAGATGGATCGGGTCGATCTGGTGTCTGTTATGGAATTGCTGGGTCGCCGGGAATGTAATGAAGTCCTGCTGGAGTGCGGAGCAACACTGGCAGGAGCAGCACTTGATGCCGGGCTGGTGGATGAGCTGGTGGTTTATATGGCACCGGTATTGATGGGCAGTAATGCCCGCCCGCTGCTTGAACTGCCCCTGACTCATATGGCAGGCAAGGTCGAGCTGGAAATCACCGATATGCGCGCCATCGGCAGGGACTGGCGAATCACCGCCCGTCCACGTGATGCTCATAGCTGATCAGACTGAATTTAAATACGGATTAACGGAAAGCACAGCGCTCTATGTTTACAGGCATTATCGAAGCGGTCGGAACAATACGCGCCCTTGAAAACCGGGGTGGTGATGTCCGGCTGGATATTCAGGCGGGCACGCTTGATATGTCCGATGTGAAGCTGGGAGACAGCATTGCCACCAACGGGGTTTGCCTGACGGCGGTGGTGCTGAGTCATGACAGCTTTGTTGCCGATGTCTCCCGGGAAACGCTGAATCGTACCGGGCTGGCGGCTTTGAAGCCCGGCTCTTCGGTCAACCTGGAAAAAGCCATGCGGGCAAATGGTCGACTGGATGGTCATATTGTCAGCGGTCACGTGGATGGTGTTGGCAAAATTCTGTCCATCGAGCCTTCTGCGCGTTCCATGCGTTACCGGGTGGAAGCACCTACCAAACTGGCTCATTACATTGCCGAGAAAGGTTCGATCACCATCGATGGTGTCAGCCTGACAGTGAATGCTGTTGAAGGCGCAGTATTTGAAGTGAATATTGTGCCGCACACTGCAGAGCAAACCATCATTCACCATTACCGGCCCGGTAGCCGGGTAAACCTGGAAGTCGATATTATTGCCCGCTACCTGGAGCGCCTGCTGCATGGGCGAATGGCGGACAATGAAGATGACCATACGCCGGAAAGCAAACTGACTGAAAGCTTCCTGACCTCTCACGGATTTACCGGGCGTCGTCGTTGATTTTTGCCGGCACTGATGGCCGGACTCAAGGCGCTGCCCGCAGCGCGACTTTATACATTGAAGTGCAACGCTATACATCGCAGTGCAACGCTATAAAAAACAGGTATCTGCATGCAGTTAAACAGCATTGAAGAACTGATTGAAGACATTCGGCTGGGCAAGCCGGTAATCCTGATGGATGACGAAGACCGCGAGAATGAGGGGGATTTGATTGTCGCGGCCGAAAAAATCACCCCGGAAACGGTGAACTTCATGGCGAAGGAAGCCCGGGGACTGATTTGTCTGACGCTGGAAGGTCAGCGCTGTGACTTCCTGGGGCTGCCGCAGATGGTTTCTGACAACAAGGAATCCCACGGTACTGCCTTTACCGTATCCATTGAAGCGGCAGAAGGTGTAACAACCGGTATTTCTGCGGCTGACCGTGCCCGCACAATTCGGGTTGCAGTAGATCCTTTCAGTCAGCCCAGTGACATTGTTCAGCCGGGACATATCTTCCCGCTGCGTGCCCAGCCGGGTGGCGTGCTGAGCCGTGCCGGTCATACCGAAGCCGGTTGTGATCTGGCCAAGCTGGCAGGTCTGACACCCGCTGCTGCCATTGTGGAAATTATGAATGAAGATGGCACAATGGCGCGCCGGCCGGATCTTGAACAATTTGCCGAGATTCACGGGCTGAAAATCGGTACAATCGCCGACCTGATTCACTACCGGATCGTTAATGAGCAAACAGTGGAGCTGCTGGATGAGCAACCGCTGGAAACTGCTCATGGCCAGTTCCGCATGACCCGCTTCCGTGACCTGCTCAATGGTCAGCTCCATATGGCGCTGAGCATGGGGGATATTTCCGGTGAAGATCCGGCGCTGGTACGGGTGCATGTGGTTGATCATTTCCGCGATCTGCTGGGTGCCCGCAAAAGCGAAAGCGCCAGCTGGTCGCTGCAGGATGCCCTTGGCCGGGTGGCCCGTGAAGGTAGCGGTGTAGTTGTTCTGCTAGACTCCGACCAGCCCAATGGTCTGGAAGAAAGCATGACCCGGTTTATGGAGCCGGTACGAATGACTGCCGGAGAACAGAGCCGTGGTTATATGACCATCGGTACCGGTTCCCAGATTCTGCGGGAACTGGGTGTACGAAAAATGCGTTTGCTGAGCTCGCCCATTCGCTTCAGTGCGATTTCCGGCTTTGACCTGGAAATTACGGAGTACATTCCTTTTGACGGCGTGGATGCTTGATGCATCAGGTGTAGCTTTAAAAGCGGTCTGCGGGAACCATAATCCGGCTTCTGCAGACTGATAAAGAATGAAAGCAGCGAGGAATGAAAGCATGACTATCACTACGATCGAAGGAAACCTGACTCCAAACCAGGGCAAGTACGCAATTGTTGTCAGCCGCTGGAATGGTTTTGTTGTAGAAAGCCTGTTGGAAGGCGCCATTGATTCACTCAAGCGCCACGGTGTAGCAGAAGAAAATCTGACGATTATTCGCTGCCCGGGTTGCTTTGAAATGCCGCTGGCGGTTAAAAAAGTTGCCAAGATGGGTCGTTTTGACGCGATCATCGCTCTGGGCGCTGTTATCCGTGGTGGTACCCCGCACTTTGAATATGTAGCGGGCGAGTGTGTCAAAGGTCTGGCACAGATCAATCTGGAGTCTGAAATCCCGGTTTCCTTTGGCGTTTTAACCGTCGACAGTATTGAGCAGGCCGTAGAACGGTCCGGCACCAAGATGGGTAACAAGGGCGAAGAAGCCGCCATGGCCGCATTTGAAATGGTGTCCCTGCTCCAGAACCTGGAGAAATAAGTTTGAGTTCCAAGTCTTCCGAGGGCCGTTTCAAGCCCGCGGCTCGACGCAAAGCGCGTCAGATGGCACTGCAGGCCGTATATCAGTGGCAGATGAGCGGTAACGCCCTGCTGGATATCGAAACCCAGTTCCGTGCCCACAACGACATGACCAAGGTAGACGGTGGTTACTTCCATAGTCTGCTGCATGGCGTTGCCAGAGAAGCCAGCCGTCTTGACGATGAACTGGCTCCTTATCTGGACCGTACGCTGGATCAGCTGGATCCGGTAGAAAAGGCGGCGCTGCGCATCGGCAGCTATGAACTGATGTTTCATCAGGAAGTGCCTTACCGTGTCATCATCAATGAAGCCATTGAGCTGACCAAGCTGTTCGGTGCCCAGGATTCCCACCGTTATATCAACGGTATTCTGGATCGTCTGGCTCCGAAGCTGCGCGCGGATGAAACCCGCAAGGCTCGCCAGCGCTGATGGATGAGTTCTCCCTGATTCACCGCTATTTCAACCGGGCGGAACTGACATCGAATACAACGGGTGTGAACCTGGGTATTGGTGATGACTGTGCGGTCGTAGCGGTTGAACCGGGGCGACAGCTGGTTCAGTCCATCGACACTCATGTATCCGGAGTTCATTTTCCGGCTTCGGCACCGCCTAACCTGATTGCATACAGGGCTTTGGCTGCAGCGTTAAGTGATCTGGCTGCAATGGGTGGCAAGCCACACAGTTTTTATCTGGCGCTGACATTGCCCCGGGCCGATCAGGTCTGGCTCGAGGGTTTCAGTACGGGTCTGTCGGAGCTGGCAGTAAAAGCGGGTGTAGTGCTTGCAGGTGGTGATACCACCCGGGGGCCGCTGACAATTTCCATCATGGTGCAGGGCACTGTACCTGCCGGTGGGGCACTGGTTCGCTCTGGTGCCCGTATCGGTGATGATATTTATGTTAGTGGCACGCTGGGAGATGCGGCAGCCGGATTAAAGTATGCGCTGGCCGGGCAGGTACCGGACAGTGTTGGTGATGACCGGGAAGCATGGCTGTTGGAACGGTTTTATAAGCCGTCTGCTCGTCTGCAACTGGGGCAGTGGTTGCAACAGAGCGGAGCCACTTCAGCGATTGATATATCCGATGGCCTGCTGGCTGATCTTGGCCATATTCTGGAAAGCAGTGAAGCCGGAGCCTCGTTGGATCTGGAGCAGATTCCCCGCTCCGCTGCCTTTCAAGCGGTGATTGAGCCAGAGCTGCATAATCATCTGAGCTTGAGTGGTGGTGAAGATTTTGAACTGTGCTTCACGTTGCCTTCGGACCTTGAACTGCAGTTTCCCGACTTCTGTCAGGTGACCAAAGTCGGCCGGATTATAAAGGCTGAAGGTATTATCGATCAGGCAACCGGTGAACCGGTTCAGTCCCGGGGCTATCGTCACTTCTGACCCGGGCTTGCCGGGTTATTCCAATCTTTGCAGGATTCAATGAAAGCCGTTTCATTACGTGATTTGCTGAAAAATCCGGTACATTTTCTGGCCTTTGGGCTGGGCAGTGGTGCTGCGCCGAAAGCACCCGGTACCTTTGGTACTCTGGCAGCTGTGATCCTGTATCTCGGGCTTCAGTACCTGCCGTTCTGGAATTATGTACTGGTACTGGCTGTAGCCACCGTACTGGGTATCTGGCTGTGTGATAAGACCTCCAGAGATCTCGGTGTCCACGATCACCCGGGCATCGTCTGGGATGAATTTGTCGGCTACTGGATTACCATGCTGGCTGCCCCGAAAGGCTGGGTGTGGATAATTACAGGTTTTGTCCTGTTCCGTTTCTTCGATATTCTCAAGCCGTGGCCGATCAAGGTGATCGACCAGAAAGTACATGGCGGGTTTGGCATTATGCTGGACGATATTCTGGCTGGTATTTTCTCTTTTGTAGTCCTGCAATTAATAGCTCTTGCTGTGATCTGATTCGCAGCTATTTACAGGCGACGAATTAGCATCTAAACCACCCTTGTAGAAAACTGAAACTTCTCTCAGTTCTGTCGGGTGGTATAGATGTCGTCGACGGCAAAATTTGGCTTTTTCAGTCTGATTCTCTATGCCATCAACAGTATTGTTGGCTCGGGTATATTTCTCCTTCCTCAGCGTGCTTTTCTGTTATCTGGGCCCGCTTCGCTACTGGTCATTGTATTTATTGCCTTTCTGGTAATGTGCATGACCTGCTGCTTTGCTGAAGCTGCAGGACGATTTCGCGAGAACGGTGGAGCCTTTGTTTATGCCCGTGAGGCCTTTGGGAGTTTTGTCGGGTTTGAAGTAGGTTTTATGCGTTATGTCGTCAGCATTACCTCATGGTCTACGCTGGCAGTTGCTTTTGTCACATTATTGAGCGTTCTGTTTCCGGTTCTGGCTGACTTTTTAGTGATCAAACTGCTATCAGCGCTAGTGGTCGTACTTTATGGCTGGATTAATTATCGAGGTGTGAGAGTTTCTGAGTGGGTGAATAACGCCTCCACCATTTGCAAGCTGTTGCCGCTGACACTCTTCATTATTGTCGGGCTGTTTTTTATTAAAGCCGACCATTTCTCCCCGCTGGTACCGGCAGATTTTACCGAAGATACCTTTGCTGCTGCGGTCATTCTATTGTTTTATGCCTTTGGAGGATTCGAATCAATTCCGGTTGCTGCTGAGGATATACGTGATCCGGAAAAGAATATGCCAAGGGGAATGTTGCTGGGGGTTGGCATTGTAGCACTGGTCTATTTTCTGATTCTGGGCGTTACAATTGGATTGCTGGGCAGTCAGACGGCCAATACAGAAGCACCCGTTGCCGAAGCTGCTCGTGTGGCTCTGGGTAATGCAGGTTTTCTGCTAATCAGTATTGCTTCTTTGTTGTCCATTCTGGGGATTAACCTGGCTGCTTCCTTCGCTGCACCTCGCTCACTGGTGGCCCTGGCCAACCACAATATGGTTTCAGCTTCACTGTTGCAGCATAACCGTTATGGTGTGCAGGGCCGTGCAATTATAGCGACTACTGTACTTGCTTTGCTTGTTGCAATCTCCGGCACTTTTGCTGAACTGGCAATGTTAAGTGTCGTAGCAAGGTTTGCTCAGTACCTACCAACCTGTATAGCAGTATTGGTATTTCGTCATCGTATGGGTAGGTCTCCCTCTTTTACTATTCCTGGAGGCCCTTCAATACCTGTTCTGGCGATAGTGATTGGACTATGGCTGATATGGCATGCTCCATTCAGTAACCTCGTTTTCGGGCTGGGAGGGCTGGTTGCGGGAGCACTCCTGTATCTGCTGTCGGTCAAGTCCATGAGAGAAACGCTTTCAGGCACGCAGCAATGAAAAAGCTGTGCCATGACAACAGTTTATTTCTTATGGTGGATTGATATCGAAGACAATAACCCTCATATTTCGCTCAGCAGGCAACACTTGCTAGAATGCGAGCCTGCCGCAGTAGAGGAATTTTGAGTGTCAGTCACATACGTCGCTTCATCCAAGCTACCGACCCCGCATGGTGAGTTTGTGATGCACGGCTTTGATGAGCCGGGTACCGGGAAAGAGCACCTGGCCTTAACCATGGGGGATGTCAGCAACGGTGAGCCGGTGCTGGCGAGGATTCATTCAGAGTGTCTGACCGGTGATGCTTTGGGTAGCTTGCGTTGTGACTGTGGTGCACAGTTACAGGCAGCAATGGCTGCTATCGCTGAAGTAGGTCATGGCATTATTCTGTACCTGCGTCAGGAAGGCCGCGGTATTGGTTTGATGAACAAGGTACGCGCCTATCATCTGCAGGATGCTGGTCTGGATACAGTACAGGCTAATGAGCAGCTGGGTTTTGCTCCGGACCTGCGTCAGTACGACATGTGCAATGCGATGCTGGAACACCTCGGTATCACCAAGCTGCGCCTGATGACCAATAATCCGCGCAAGATCAAGGCAATGGAAACCATCGGAGTGGAAATTGTTGAGCGGATGCCGCTGCAGACAGGTCAGAACCCGCACAATGAACGCTATATCGCGACCAAGGTGTGGAAGCTGGGGCATATGTATAAAACTGCCTGAACACTTTCTGCCATAACCCTTTAACAGGTTATGGCAGAAGTCTGCTGTTTTATTTGTCCAGGGTTTTATTCAGTCGTCGCTGCGACCCGGGATGAAACATCAATGATATGACGGGACTGGCGGTTCTGGCGTTCCTGAATACTCTTCAGAATACCTTCCTTGTCCAGACCGCATTCAGCATATTGCTCTGCAGGCTTGGCTTGCTCGATCAGTCGGTCAGGAATACCCAGGTTCAGTATTGAAGCCGGAATGCCTTCGCCGAGAACATATTCGTTGACGGCAGATCCTGCACCGCCCTGAATACATCCTTCTTCAATCGTTACCAGCAGTTCGTGGCTCTGGGCCATTTGGGCAACCAGCTCTTCGTCCAGCGGTTTGACGAAGCGCATATCAACCACGGTGGCATCGATATCTTCAGCAGCAGCCATTGCTGCAGCATGGCGGGTACCGAATACCAGCATAGCAACCCGCTGACCTTCACGGGTGACAATGCCTTTACCAATCTCTACGGTTTTCAGTTCGGCTTCAGGAATGGCGCCAGGACCTTTGCCACGAGGATAGCGAACAGATGCAGGGCCTTTATGGTGGTAGCCGGTAGATAGCAGCAGACGGGTTTCTGCCTCATCACTCGGGGTCATAATCACCATATTGGGGATGCAGCGCAGATAGGCAATATCGTAGCAGCCCATATGGGTCGGACCGTCTTCACCGACCAGACCTGCACGGTCGAGAGCAAACAGCACATCAAGATTCTGTACCGCAACATCATGCACCAATTGGTCATAGCCGCGCTGCAGGAATGAAGAATAAATAGCCACAACCGGCTTGCTACCTTCGCAGGCCATACCTGCGGCAACAGTTACGGCATGCTGTTCGGCAATTGCGACATCAAAGTAGCGCTCAGGATAATGCTCGGCAAAACGAATCAGGTCAGAACCTTCTTTCATTGCCGGGGTGATACCCATCAACAGCTCATCTTCAGCAGCCATATCACACAGCCACTGGCCGAAAATATTGGCGTATTTCGGGCTGGATTTTTTCGGCGGAGTCGTTGTTTCTGCCGCATGAGGCTCCAGCTTGGTAATAGCGTGATAACCAATTGGATCATGCTCCGCAGGAGTAAAGCCCTTGCCCTTCTGGGTCACGATATGTAGGAACTGCGGGCCGTCCATCTCACGCATATTGCGCAGGGTATGAATCAGGCTCGGAAGGTCATGGCCATCAATTGGCCCGATATAGTTAAATCCAAGCTCCTCGAACAGTGTGCCTGGAATGACCATGCCTTTAACGTGTTCTTCGGTGCGACGTGCCAGCTCCCAGGCTTTAGGAATACTCTTCAGTACTTTCTTGCTGCCTTCGCGGACAGAGTGATAAGTACGGCTGGACAGAACTTTGGCCAGATAGTTGGATATGCCACCCACATTACGGGAGATGGACATATCATTGTCGTTCAAAACAACCAGCAGGTTGGCTTTAACGTCAGCGGCGTGGTTGAGTGCTTCAAAAGCCATACCGGCTGTCAGGGCACCATCACCGATAATGGCAACAGCTTTACGATCTTCCTGCTTTTGTCTGGCGGCAATTGCCATTCCCAGTGCGGCACTGATGGAGGTACTGGAGTGACCGACGCCAAAAGTATCGTACGGACTTTCTTCACGCTTCGGGAAAGCGGCAACGCCATCTTTCTGACGCAAAGTGTGCATCTCGTCCTTACGTCCGGTCAGAATCTTGTGAGGATAAGCCTGGTGACCGACATCCCAGACCAGTCGGTCTTCCGGGGTTTCAAACAGATAGTGCAGAGCAATAGTCAGTTCAATTACACCCAGACCGGCACCAAAGTGGCCACCGGTCTGGCCTACGGTATAGAGCAGGTATTCCCGTAACTCGCGGGCAAGCTCCGGCAGCTGCTCTTCGTCCAGCTGGCGAAGCTGCTCGGGGGCATCAATGCCATCAAGCAGCGGGGTATCCGGTTTTTCTCTGGGAATCTCATGAAACATGCGCTTTTGAATCCGCTTTCAGGCAGACGGCCTGATCATTAAACAGCTGCTTCGGGCATTAACCTTACCTGATACTGAAAAAGGTTGGGCAACGCTAAAAATAGACCGATTCGCAGCGGGTCTGCCTGATAAATATGTGTGCCCGTGCGGTTGCTGCATTCAGGGCGTTCTAGTCATCGTTAGAGAAATTCTAACTGATGCAACCGGGCATTCCTATGCCCCTTTTCAATCGGCAGGGTGTTGTTTTTTCAGGAAAAATACCAGCTCTGCCATTAATTGTCCCTATCAGAGGAAACGCTGAATACAGCCAGAAAGCCCGTCACGCCTGATCCCATATAAAAATATGTATCAGGAATAAACGGGCAGGGGAAGCTCTGGTCGGGATGGATATTGAATCCCGTGCCATCTTCTTTGGCTGTCAGCGCGACAGAAATCAGTGATTACGGCTGACAATAAAATCTGCCAAAGAGCGCAATGGCGCAGCACTGGCATCAAATCCGGACAGTGCGTTCAAGGCTCTGCCGTGAAGTTCGCGAGCTTTTTCTCTGGCACCTTTCAGTCCCAGCAGGGAAACATAGGTCGGTTTCTGGCGAGACTCATCGGCCCCCTGCTGTTTACCCAGGGTTTCGGTATCGGATGAAACATCAATAATGTCATCCTGAATCTGGAAGGCCAGGCCTATAGCCCGGGCATAATCGTCCAGTTGTTGCAGTTTGTCCTGATCAGAACAGCCGCTGGCCAGCGCACCCAGCCTAATACTTGCCCGGATCAGTGCGCCTGTTTTGCACTGATGCATGTTTTCCAGTTCGGACAGAGTCAGAGGTGTGGCAACTGCGGCCAGGTCCAGTGCCTGACCACCGACCATGCCGTGACGACCGGAAGCATCAGCCAGAGCTGTAATCTGCTGCAGACGAATATCGGAAGGAAGATCAGCTTCCGGCAGCAGATCTCGGCGAGCCAGAACTTCAAAAGCCAGTGCCTGAAGGGCATCGCCGGCAAGAATGGCGGCGGCTTCATCAAAAGCTATATGGCAGGTTGGTTTTCCCCTTCTCAGGTCATCATCATCCATGGCCGGCAGGTCATCATGAACCAGTGAATAGGCATGGATTAACTCAACTGCGCAGGCTGCCGGATCAGCTTGAGACAGATTGCCACCCAGTGCTTCACAGGCGGCATAAACCAGCATGGGACGTACCCGCTTGCCACCGCTGAAGAGACTGTAGGCCATCGCTTTTTGTAATGAGCCGTGCTGAGGCTCACCATCGGCACCGGTAACGACCTGACGCAGGCAGTTATCCACACGCTGCTGGCATTGTTCTGCATAGCCCTCAAGCAATGCATGGCTGGAAAGGGAAGAATTGGGCATGAAAATTTCAGCTCTCGGGTTCAAACGGGTGGAGTTCGGTCTGGCCATCTTTTTCCAGCAGTAGCTGAACCTTTTGCTCGGCCTGATCCAGTGCTGTCTGGCATTCGCGGGTCAGGCGAACACCTTTCTCGAAGGCTGCCAGAGACTGTTCCAGTGTCAGCTGGCCGGACTCCATCTGGTTGACGATCTGCTCCAGATCGCTCAGGGACTTTTCAAAGGAAAACTCCCCGCTGGCTTGTTTTTTTGCGGTCATCTCTGTCTGTATACCTGTGTTTCAGGTCCATGCCGGCATGCCGATAACCTTTCTGATTCTCCAATGGCAGAGATATTTTAGAAAGGAATTTAATATGACGTTTCAGCGCCAGGAAGAAGCTTACCAGAAATCACGGCTCGGTCGGATACTGGTGAACAAAGGATATGTCTCCGAAAGCGAGCTGGACAAGGCTATTGTTGAGCAACAAACCAGTGGCAAGCGTCTGGGCGAAGTACTTGTTGATACCGGTATTGTCAGTCGCTGGCAATTGCGCCGGGCGCTTTCCCGCCAAACCCGGCTGCGTTTTGCGGCTTCACTGGCTGTGGCACTGCTGAATCCGATTCAGCTGGTTCATGGCGACAGCACGACAGCACAGTTCGAAACCCCTTACGCTGATTCTGATATGAATGAGTGGGAAGACGGGCCGTTGCTGCCGGAGCAAAAACTGGCTCGCAGCAAGGTGGAAGAAAATCTGGCTCATGATGAGACCAGTATTCGTGTTGCCAGTCAGCTGGTGAAAATGGTTATGCCGGTTCTGAACCAACTGGAATCGGGCTATCACACTCCGGAAGGTGAGCGTAAGCACGATATCGATTATGACGTTGATGATGCCAAGGCAGAGATTCACCCGGATGGGCGAATTCGCCTGAGCATACCCAGTACGGTGGGAATGCTGCGTTTCGATAATATCCGGTTGAGTGGTGTGGCGGCCTATAATGGTGGTGCTATCAGCCTGAGTGAAGTGGATCTGTCTGAGAGTGCTTTCAGTATTCGGGAGCGTTAACCGTTATGTCTGAGGGGCCTAAAGTAACGACGGGTATCAGACCTCCTGAATATCATGTGCAAGATGACTCAGATACATCTTCTGGTGCGATACCTGAGGGTGGTCGGTTTGGCAGGAAAATAAAAGAAGCATCGAGTACAGATGTTCAAAGGCTGTCTGATAGTGCCAGTCTGGATTTTGATTCGGAATATAAGCCTTCAATTCATGAAGGCAAGCCTGCACTGAAAGAAAGGCTTTGGGAAACTGTTAAAAGCTGGGCATCTCTTTTACCGTTTGTGTACAAGAAGCGTCTGGATAATGTTTTGGCCTCTGAGGATCGTGGTGGGGTGAGGTTGTTAAGCCACAAGCCTCTGAGTGAAGTTGACCGTGCCTCTGAACAAGATGCTGTGCCTGTTAAGAAAACAAAGAGGAAGGGAAAACTCCTTCGTAGTTCAAAGCCAAAAGTGAAGCATGCAGGAGATGATTTATTTAAACAGGCGCAAAAAAAGACAGGAAAATCCAAAAAAGATGCCAGTCGTGCAGAATGGGAAAAGTCGTTACAAGACCAAAATGCAAACATGCAGGTGATGGCCGCAAAAATAAAACTGGCAAAAGACTGTGTGCTTGTCTCCTCCTGTGCTGAAGAATCTAAAGTACTGATATCTGAATTTTCTGAATGGAATGAAAAAAAACTGGTATTAGCACCGGGTCCTTCAACACGAGGCGTGCATGGAGATCCCCTACGGACAGTTACAACCAATTTATATGGACTGAAGGCTTTGCCTCCAGAGATTTTAAATAAGCTGTCTGTAAATCCCGATGAACTTTTGGGGAGAGAAGTAGGGGGCAGAACATTTAATGACTGGGGTAACCCGGGGACATATGAAGCGGCAATAAAAGACGGGGTTAGTCTGGATCAGATCAGGGCAGAGATAATACCTGTTTTGGATGAAGTTGTAGGGCTGATGCAGGAAGCGAAGAATATTGCAGCTCAAATCTAAAATTGTTTTGTACAGTATTGAAATAAAAAAGTCCCCAACAGGGGACTTTTTTATACTCGAAAAACTATCAGGCTGTTTCCATTGAACCTGATACTGCATTATCACGACGAGTACTCACAGCCGCTTTACCATCAGTCCAAACATCCTGATCCATGGTCTTGTTCAGGAATTCAAACTTGTTACGGTTGAAGCTGATGGATTCCATCGGCTTGCCACTGTCAATCTGCTCATCCAGATCACGAAGCATGGCGAAAGCCTGCTTGCCCAGCACCAGAATTACACCGATATTGATCAGTGCCATCACACCCATGGCCAGGTCAGCGAAGTTCCAGACCAGCTGCAGTTCACCTACAGCACCCCAGATAACCATGGTCAGTACCAGTACCCGGTAAGCCAGCAGTACCAGCTTGTTATCAATGATAAAGCGCAGGTTGGACTCGCCGTAGTAATAGTTTGCAATCAGGGAGGTGAATGCAAACAGCAGAATAGCCAGAGCGATCAGGTGGTTACCCCAGCTGCCAACTTCGGCGCTGAGTGCGGCCTGGGTCAGCTGAATACCGGTTACACCACTGCCTGCTTCCAGCATGCCGGAGAACAGAATAATGGCGGCAGTCGCAGTACAGATAACCATGGTATCAACAAATACACCGGCCATGCCCAGCATACCCTGAGCAGCAGGATGGTGTGGATGCGGTGTTGCAGTCGCTGCAGCGTTCGGGCCACTACCCATACCGGCTTCGTTAGAGAACAGTCCACGACGGATGCCCTGCATCATGGCAACACCGATAGCCCCACCGGCGGCTTCCTGCAGGCCGAAGGCACTGCGGAAAATAAGCGCAAAGACTTCTGGCAGTTCGGCAAAGTTCATGACAACGACTACCAATGCGACAGCCAGATAGGCAACAGCCATAAAGGGAACGACGGCCTCAGCCACTTTCGAAATAGTGCGAATTCCACCGAAAATAACCAGGCCAGCCAGCACTGCCAGGCCAATACCGATTGCCAGTGGCGGTACGCCATAACCGGAAACGGCGGCAGCAATCGAGTTGGACTGTACGCTGTTGAAGGCAAAGCCAAACGCAATAATCAGCGAGATAGAAAACAGTACCGCCAGCCAGCGCTGATTGAGTGCTTTCTGGATGTAATAAGCCGGGCCACCACGGAAGGTACCGTCACCGTTGTTGGTCTTGTAGGCTTGGGCCAATGTGTTTTCAACAAGGCTGGTAGACATACCCAGCAGGGCAATCAGCCACATCCAGAAAACAGCACCGGGACCACCGAGATACAGGGCGGCAGCAACGCCTGCGAGGTTACCGGTACCGACACGTGCGGCAAGACTGGTACAAAAAGCCTGGAAAGAAGAAATCTGGTTCGCGTCAGATGTATTACGGCTACCCATCATGGTCTTGAAGGAGAAGCCGAAGCGGCGGAACTGAACAAAACGGGTCCGGACTGTAAACCAGATACCTGCGCCGAGCAGCAGATAAATCAGAATACTGCCCCAGATCATATCGTTAAGTATTGTGACAAGTTCGTTCATATAAAACCCTGGTTACCTGGAGAACCATTTGATGCACTGGCCAGAAGATCAACCCCGTGTCAGGAGACACAATTTGAAAGGAAAAAGCGGGGTAAATCAGGTGGTCAGGAGGCTTGTGCGTTCATGGCTGTTATGGTGAATTTTTGGACACGCCGCCATGTTACGGAATCAAGGTTGTGTGAATATCGGGTGAAGACCTTATTCGTCAACGGTCTTTTACGGAGCTTTTTGCGCGCGGTCTACTTATGTCAATACGGTGGTTGTTCGGCTTTTACTTCTGCTTTTGCGGCATTGCTCGCACAAGCAGAAGTTGGTCGGTATAAATCATGAAAGGGTAAAAAAAGATGACTTTTCAGGAAAAAATCACGAAAAACATGCAAATTCAGAATTGATTTCGAAAGACGGCCAAATAGCCAAATTTTGAGCAGAAAAAATGCCTGATATCAGCAGTCTGGTTCAGGCAAATCTCTGGATAACAGACTGGAATCTGATACAGATTCAGATTCAGATTGTACTTCAGTACTGTCTGTCGTTCTTTTTTCGATCCAGATATCCGGGTCAATGGTCTGATCAAGAAAAGGAAACAGGCTGCGGTCAAAATGAGGTTCCTGACCAGATTGCAGCTGATTGTCAAAGTCTCGCAGCAATGCCAGTGCAAGATTTCCCAGTAATACAATAGCAATCAGATTGACCATGGCCATCAGGCCCATACTGAGGTCTGCCAGTGTCCATACCTGCTCAAGCTGACTGATAGCTCCCCAGCAAACAAAAACAAGCGCAGCCAGACGGTAAACTGTCAGCAATCGGGTCGATTTGTGCAGAAAGCGCAGGTTGGACTCACCGTAGTAATAGTTGGCAATGATGGAGGTAAAGCCAAACAGCAACATACTGGCACCGATTAACAGATCGCCCCAACTGCCAACGCTGGTTCTGATAGCCGCCAGTGTCAGTTCGGTGCCGGTCAGTCCTGACTGTGGCTCGAGCTGACCGGAAAGCAGAATGATTGCAGCTGTTGCAGTGCAGATAACAATCGTGTCGGCAAAAACGCCCACCATGGATATCAAACCCTGGGTTGCCGGGTGATGTGGGGATGGACTGGCTGTTGCCGCAGCATTGGGCACACTGCCCATACCGGCTTCATTTGAAAACAACCCCCGGCAAACGCCCTGGTTAATGGCCTGAGCCATCAGGAAACCGGCACCACCGGATGCAGCCGTTTCCAGTCCGAAGGCATTGGCCAGAATAAGATGCAGAACTTCAGGTAACCGGTCGAACTGAATAACGACAACGATCAGAGCGACGGTCAAATAAACCAGTGCCATAAACGGAACAACACGTTCGGCAACCCGAGATATAGCGTGTATGCCCCGGAAAATAATAATGCCAGCTAAAAGAGCCAGTAATACGCCGGAAAGCCAGGAGGGAATAGGTGTTGTGGCTGAAACGGTGAGGGCTATGGAGTTGGATTGAACAGCGTTAAAAGCGAGGCCGAAGGTGAATACCATCATGGTCGAAATAAAAACGGCGGCCGATCGAATTTTCAGAGCCTTATCGATGTAGTAAGCCGGACCTCCAATAAAGGAACCATAAGGCGTTCGACTTTTATAGCACTGGGCCAGCGTATTCTCGATAAAGCTGGTTGCCATACCGAGTAATGCGACAACCCACATCCAGAAGACGGCTCCGGGGCCACCTAAATATAGAGCTATAGCGACACCGGCAATATTTCCGGTACCGACATGGGAAGCCAGACTGGTGCAAAGTGACTGAAATGATGAAATACCGTCTTTATGGCGAGCTTGCCGGCCGGCAAGCACCAGCCTCCAGGCACGTGTGAAGTGACGAATCTGAACGAAGCGGCTGCGAAACGTAAACCAGATTCCGGCACCGAGTAGCAGGTAAATCAGAATGGCGCCCCATATCCAGCTATTCACTACAGCAATCAGTTCATTCAGCATGTATTTCTCCTGTATCTGTCCTGTATGGAGCACGCTACAGGGCTGTAGCTGCTGGATCCCGGCGCCTGGAGGTTCTGTAGCCTGTTGTTTCCTCAGTAAACCCTCAGTAAAAGTGCTGTTCATGCCGTCAACTCAGGCACAAAAACATTTTTCCGCTAAATCAATGACATATCTATTCAGACTGACAAATGCTGAAAAAGTTGCGATAGGGTTATAATCGCCAGTCAGACCGAATTATGGAGTTTTATGGCAGTGTAGCTGTCATAAAAAGTAAGTTTCAGGAGTGAGTGGCGTGTGGATTAGTGCGTTTCTGCTGGGTGTATTCTGTACTTGGCTGATTATGTCCGGGGTCTTGGGCTACGGCCTGCGGATGTTCCAACAAAATATTCTGGGGGTTCGCCAGGGGCGTCTTGAGAGTGAGGATCGCTGGCTGCTCAATACTGGCCCGTCTGCACGCTCTGACTGGCATCTGCTGGGTTACTGGCGGGATGCTGCAACCTATCCGAAAGCTTGTCAGGAGCTGGCCGGGCTGGTTGCTGACAAAGCCTGTCTGTCTCCCGGTGACCGGGTACTGGATGCAGGATTTACCAGTCTTGATCAGTTGCGGATGTGGCGGGATTACTATCAGGTCGAACAGATTGTCGGTCTGACAGATGATGAACAGTTGCTGGAATCCGGTCGGGGCCGGTTTGATGAATCGGGTGAGATACGACTGCAACTGGGAAATGAAAAAATCCTGCGCCAGCGCGAAGCGGGTAGTGTGAATAAGGTCATCGCACTCGACAGTGCAGTCAGCTTTGAACGTCGCCCGGTTTTTCTTGAACAGGCCAACCGACTGCTGACAAAAGACGGTGTTCTGGTAATGACCGACTTTATTCAGTCCAGACCCTGCAATGATGCCAGAGAAGCAAGAAAGCTCCGGCTACTCTCGGCTGCAAGAGGAATCCATCAGGATACTCTGAAGACAGAGGATCAATATTTGAAGTTGCTGAATGAGGCCGGGTTTGATCAGGTAGAGATGCTGGATCTCACTGAAGATGTCATCTCCGGCTTTTGCTACTGGTTTTCCCAGCACCATGAAAACCTGGGTTCAATGATTCGCTCCAAATTGTGGTGGCGACTGAGAATCGGTGTCGGGTTTATGCGCTGGGGGGTTTACCATGACCTGATCAGTTATAAGCTGGTTGTTGCCAAGCGAAGTTCAGAACCGAAGCCTCAAGAGTTGGACAGATCCTGATCTTTTCGTCAGCAAGCTAATTCGGACTGGTGCTTGAGAGAGCATCGGTCTGCATCAGTTATCCTGAGTACTCTTTATTGCTCTGGCTTCTTTTGCATTCACTGCATATCTCCGTAATAAAGCTTTACACCCTATCTGTAACGAAAAGCCCCTGTTTTTGGATTGATAAACCGGTTAAATTCACTTTTGGTGAATAAATTACACTGTTTTTGAAGTGTTTCTGAATGTAACTTGATATGCGTTTCTGTAATATCTGATTCCATATAATGTCATTGGTTGTTAAGAAACTTCTTGGATAGAGTGCGGTCGTCAATCATCTGACCGTCACAAGTACACGACATTAAAAATGTAAATGCGTTCCGTCAGGGAGTCGTTCTTACAAAGAACGTTGAGATTGAGCGCAGTCAACACAAGTGTGGCGGTCTGGACGTCTTCTTTTGTGAACATTCGGATATGTTCATCGTTTTAAAAGACCTCTGGAGTAGTCATGGCTCACGCATCCCGCCTTGTCCATAACAATACCAAACACACACTGGCCCGGATCAGCCGTAAAGCACTGCTGGCATCTGCTATTGCCGTAGCATCCCAGGCTTCACTGGTACAAGCTGCCGGTTACGGTATCAACGAACAGTCTGCCAGTTACTTGGGGACAGGTTTTGCAGGCCGTGCTTCCAATGCTGTTGATGCATCTATCTCAGCTTCAAACCCGGCAGCTATCAGTATGCTTGAGGGCAAGCAGATTGCTGTAGGCACCGACTACATCATGGATGGTGGTGAATTTGAAGGTAGTTACACCGGGCCCGGTGGTACTATTAGTGGCAAAACAAAGAAGTTTCAGAGTGGAACATTGGTTCCTTTCGGTTATTTCACCATGCCAGTCAATGACAAGCTGAGTTTTGGTTTGGCAAGTTATGCACCGTACGGTATCGAACTGGATTACAAAAATAACTGGGCAGGTAAATATTTCGGAGATAAAACCAGCGTCAAGGTTGTAAACCTGCAGGGAACTCTGGCATATAAATTTACCGATGATGTTTCTGTTGGTTTTGGCTTGGTAGGTTCTTATGTTAAGGGAGAGCTTACGCAAAAGAGCTGGTTGCCTGCTCCTGTGCCAGTACAAGCCGATGCTATTGTCGAAGGTGACGATACTACGATCGGTTGGAATATTGGTGCGACCTGGAATGTTACCGAAGCAACCACCCTTGGACTGGCGTATCATTCCAAGCTGGAATTCGAATTGAAGGGTGATTTCAAAATCGAGAATGCATCTCCAGCTGTCGCTCCCAACCAGAAGCTGGATGCAAGTCTCAAGATTACAATGCCGGAAAAAGTACTCGCCAGTGTAACTCACAAAATTGATGACCGCTGGACCGTCATGTCTGATGTGACATGGACACGCTGGAGCCGGTTTGAACAATTCCATGTTGTGACTACAAGCCCGAATGTATATTCATATGTTCCCATGAACTGGAAAAATACCTGGGCCTTCTCTCTGGGTACATCCTATCAGTACAACGACGAGCTGCTGTTACGTGCCGGTTATATGTTTGATGAGTCCCCGGTTACTGACAAGACCCGTACTGTACGTTCTCCTGATTCAGACCGTAACTGGTTTACCCTGGGTGCCAACTATAAGCTGTCTGAAAGCATGGACATCGACTTTGCCTACGCTTACGTCAAGCTGAAGAAAAGTAAAATAGATGAAGACAAGCACAACAAAGATGGCTCCGTAAATGCGCCTTATGGCCGTCTGGTTGGTGAATACAACAACAGCTCTCACATTATCGGTGTGCAGCTGAACTACGTATTCTGATAACAGAGATCTTTTTAAAAAGGCCGTCCGGGAAACCGGGCGGCCTTTTTTTGTGCAGCTCTGCTGAAACTAAACTAGCTTTTCGTGCTGAGACACAAATCACGAAAACTAATTTCTGTCGGCAGTGTCGCCGTCAAAGGTTTAGGTTGTATGCAGTACAAAAAACTATTACCTCTGTCCGCACTTGCTTTATCTCTAACGCCTCTAATGCAGCAAGCCGAAGCTGCCGGCTTCCAGCTGAATGAACACAGTGCCGCCGGCCTAGGTCGTGCCTTTGCCGGTGAGGCAGCGATGGCTGATGATGCCTCTGTTGTTGCACGCAATCCGGCAGCCATGAGCATGCTGGAGAGGCCGGAACTGACTCTCGTTGGTACCTGTGTCATACCTGATGTACGGGTAGAAGGAGATATCAGTGTTGCCAACACTAATATAATGCACCTCAAGGAAGATAAGGTTGCCGGAAAGGAATATATCCCTGCACTTTATTATGTACACCCCATTGATAATCAGTGGGCTCTGGGTTTTGGTATTTTCTCTAACTTTGGGTTGAGTACAGATTACGGGAAAAAATCCAATATTACCCTTGCTGCTGATGAAAGCGCGATCACAACAGTTAATTTCAATCCAAGTCTGGCATATCGGCTGAATGATCATTTCAGCTTTGGTCTTGGCCTTAATGCTCTGTTTATTGATGCTTCGATATCGTCCACTTTTCCACAAACCATACCAGCACCTCTGCCAGCGGCGCTGTCATCAAAAAAAGTCTTCAAAATGGATGGGGATGACTGGGCTTATGGTTGGAATATGGGTGTGTTATGGGAAGTCAGTGATCAGACACGTATAGGCCTTACATACCGCTCACAGATCGATACTAAAATCGAAGGTAAAGTTAAATCGGACATTAACAGTCAATGGCATAATAAAAAAGGTCATGTAAAGCTCGATATGCCTGAAATTACAGAGCTTTCAATTTGGCAACGACTCACAGACGTGACTGCCTTACATGCCAGTGTGATGAGAATTGGCTGGTCCAGTCTTAAGGAGATTGCTCCCAAGCTAAAAGACGGAATTGCTTTTGATTATAAAGAAACCCTGAAATGGAAAGATACCTGGCGGTATGCTGTTGGCGTGACTCATGATTTGCGACCGGATCTGTTATTGAGAGCCGGGGTTGCCTATGATGAAACCCCTACCAGTGACAAATATAGAACTTATCGTATTCCGGATACTGACCGGACATGGTACACACTTGGAGCCAGCTGGAAAATCAGTTCTGAGCAGAAGCTAGATTTTGGTTATGCTTATCTCCATGGAGATACAGTTGATATCAACCAGGTACAGTCGCCTGATATTCCGGGTGTGGGAAAAATTGACTTGAATTACCGCTCGAAAGTGACTCGAGGTAATGTGCAAATCTTCAGTGTTCAATACAACCACCGTTTCTGATGGTATGTATAATGTCGGGCTGACTTTGAGCAGGATGCTCCTTGTTTGCTGAATACTGGTGCTGAATATCAGCGTTACGAAAAAATACGAATACTCACACAAGCTCTGTGACCGATATCCTGCCCGGTCCAGGGCTTGTGTTGTTAAAACAAGTTGCCCCTAGGGGCTGACTTGCGCAAACAGGCTGCTTCGAACTCATGACAGAATGGCTGAAATTATCCGTATCGCTTTTCTGACATGAAAGAATAAATAACTCCCGGTTGGCTGGAGAGGCTGTCTGTTGTTACGTCCTGATAAACTTCGTCGATATGACTTGAACCTGTTGGTTACTCTGCATGTATTGCTGGAAGAGTGCAGTGTCAGTCGTGCTGCTCGGCGTCTCAGTCTGAGTCAATCTGCTATCAGTCGAGCGCTTGGCCGGTTACGTGATGTGTTTGGTGATGAGTTGTTTATCCGCAGACCTCACGGGCTGCAGCCAACGAATCGTGCTCTGGAGTTGCAGGAAGAGCTGAGCGGAACCCTGGGACAGGTTTCACGGCTTGTCGAACCGCCAAAATTTGATCCTTTCGAATGCAGTCAGACATTCAACATCAGTCTGATGGAGCACCTTTCGGTACAGCTGCTACCGCGATTACTGACTTATTTAGGCAGAGTGGCACCTGGTGTGAGGCTACATCTGACAACCTGGAATGAGGAAAGTAGCCAGGCCATGAGTACAGGCAAGCTGGATGCCTGTATCAATATCGCTGTGCAGGACAGGCCTGATTTGTATCAGCGCAGAATTGGGCCCGCGCGCCCTGTTATTTTTCTGGCAAATGATCATCCTCTTGCTACGAAAGAGCGGTTGAATATGGATGAATTTCTCAGTTATCCACATATCAGCCTGAGATACTACGAATTCAAGGATCATCCGCTGATGCAGCAACTGACAGAGATGATGCTGCGCCGTGATGTACTGCTGACGGCAACAGATATCCATGCAGCGCTAGAAGTTGTCAGTAAAACCCGGTCGCTGATGATTGGTACGCTGGATATGTGTGAGCCATTGCTTGAACGGCATCACTTGAGCGCAGTAAAACTGCCTGTTGAGTTGGCAACTCTGGACTCTGATTATCTTTTGACCTGGCACAGGTTACAGCATCGTAATCCAGAGCAGGCCTGGTTCAGGTCTGTTTTATTTGATCACTGCAGTGCTCTGGAAAAAACTGCTGTAATAGAAAACTCGGATAAAACTGATCAGGCCTTTTAGCCTGGCTAATACTATCAGGAGATATGGGCAATAGAGAATATCGTTGCCCTTCTGTTTTTAATTGCATTCCAAGCTGAACACTATAAATAAAAAATCACAACTCTTGCTGGTGATTAATAAAATAATCAGTATTTGAAGATCAGAGCTGAGTCTTTTAATTCGGCTTGGTGATAAGATGAAAAAATAACAAGGTGTTTTAAAGAGAAAATAAAAGAAAAGGGGCAACACCATGAATAAAAGTCTGGTCTTGATAGCTGCGGCTTATTTTCTTGCTAATACAGCGTATGCGGATTCAGCTTGGTATATGGGGGTTGCTGGAGGTAGTGGCGAAGTAGAAGTTGTTGGTCATGAGCGAGGGCCTGATGTTCGTAAAGTGATGAATAAAACAGGGCTTGGTATTACAACTCTGTCTGCTGGAGAAAAAGACGGAACCAATGTCTGGAAAGTTTTCACTGGCTATCAAATTAATAATCACTTTGCGATAGAAGCAAGCTATCAAGACCTGGGACATACTTCGGGACATTTCACCGCGACGGTGACTCAGAATGGTACGACTTCAACTTTAAGTGGCAAGCTGGATTCTGAATATCAGGCAGCTTCGACCTCGCTGTTAGGGCAATGGTCTTTTAATGAATGGGTTGGCGTTTTTGGTCGGGTTGGTATGCATTACTGGGAACATGAATTCAGTGTTAAAGGTAGTAATGCTCAGGGTGTCTCTGTAAACAAAACAGAAAAAGATAATGGTTTTGACTACCTGTTCGGTGGAGGATTGTCAGCAAACCTGGCCGATAATATCAGTGTGCGTGCTGAATGGGAGCGATTCCACGGAATCGAGGATGAAGACGGTATTGATATTAAAACAGTCAGTGTTGTCTATCGTTTCTAATCAAAACGAACTACAGAATGTTGGAGTAGCTTGATGAAAGATTATGATGCAGTACTGGATGTCTGGTTTGGACCGATGGAACATGGCATGTCATTGCCAGAGTATCGTCAGCGTTGGTTTACCGGTGGTGCTGCATTCGATGCCTTATTGAGGGAGCAGTTTCTCGAAGAAGTTAATTTTGCTCTCTCTGGTGGGTTTGCTGAATGGGAACAAACAGCCCGAGGGACACTGGCTTTAATTCTGGTTCTGGACCAGTTGCCACGGAATCTATTTAGGGGAACCAAGCGGGCATTTGATGGTGATAGCAGAGCGATCAACCTGTCTAAAAAGCTGTACAAGACAGGAGAAATAATGAAACTGAATGGTGATGAAAGTATTTTCGCCTGTATGCCTTATCAGCACTCTGAAATGCTTGAAGATCAACAGCAGGGTGTGCAGCTTTACAAACAGATAGCCAATAACGCGTCAGCTTCGTTTAAAAATATTGCCCAGTCCTCGGTTAATTTTTCCATGCTTCACAGGGATATTATTCAACGCTTTGGCCGCTTCCCTCACCGGAATCAAGCATTAGGCAGACAAATGACATCAGAAGAACAACAGTGGCTGGATGCCGGAGGTGAGCGTTTTGGTCAGTAGCTGGAAGTCATTATAAATGCAGCTACTATTGTAAAGGTTAATGCGAATGGTTAGTATTCGGTCCGATTTTTGAAAATATAAGATTTACACAAAAGACGGAAAGGCTGCAAACCAATGAATCGGATAAAAACTTTTGTAACAGCAATTGCCGCTACGGCTACCGTAGGTTTCAGTGTTTCAGCACTGGCTGCAGAAAAGTCCGATGAACTGGTTGTTTACAGTGCCCGTAAAGAGCATCTGATCAAGCCGCTGTTTGACTTGTACACTCAGAAGACAGGTACCAAATTCCGTTACATTACTGACAAGCCGGGTCCTCTGATGGCTCGTCTGGAAGCTGAAGGCAAGGCTTCTCCGGCTGACCTGCTGATTACTGTAGACGCAGGCAACCTGTGGCAAGCCAGCAACAAAGGCCTGCTGCAAGCCATTGAATCAAACACTCTGAAAGCCAATATCCCTTCCCACCTGCGTGACCCGAACAATACCTGGTATGGCCTGTCCGTACGTGCCCGTACTCTGGTTTACGCCGGAGACCGGGTTAAGGAAAAAGAGCTGAGCTCCTATGAAGATCTGGCGGGTCCTGAGTGGAAAGGTCGCCTGTGCCTGCGTACTTCCAAGAAGGTGTACAACCAATCTCTGGTAGCCACTATGGTAGAACGTATGGGTGAGCCCAAGGCTGAAGAAGTTGTTAAAGGCTGGGTTGCCAACCTGGCGGCTCCGGTATTCTCCAATGACACTAAAGCGATGAAGGCTGTTGCAGCTGGTCAGTGTGATGTGACCATCGTTAATACATACTACTTCGGTCGTCTGCAGAAGAAGAATCCTGACACCAACCTGAAACTGTTCTGGGCCAATCAGGATAGCTCCGGTGTTCACGTCAATGTTTCCGGTGCCGGCGTAACCCGTCACGCCAAGCACCCTGAAGCAGCACAAAAGTTCCTGGAGTGGCTGAGCACACCGGAAGCCCAGTCTGTTTTTGCTGATGAAAACATGGAATATGCAGCGAACCCGGCAGTCAAGCCAAGCCAGCAAGTTGCCGACTGGGGTAACTTCCGTCAGGACGATCTGAATGTAAGTTCTGCAGGCCAGCTGCAGGCAACAGCGATCAAGCTGATGGACCGTGTACGTTATAACTAATACGTAACTGGTTCTTACTGACAAAAGCCGCGATAATTCGCGGCTTTTGTCGTTTTGGTTGTTAGGGGCTGTTGACAATTAAACATGTGACCAGTTCATCACACAAGCCCTCAGGTAAGGTGAGCGGCGCGGGGCATGGTGGTTCTATGTTCAAGCCGTTCAACGTGGCATGAGGGCTTGTGTGATGAACCCGAAGGGCCGCCCATGGATTACGCCATGCCGCGTTGCTCACTGTTTATGTGGAATAACCACACCGCACAGCTCGCGTCTAACCTGGCGTAATCCATGGGCGGCTGGTCGCATGTTTAATTGTCAACAGCCCCTGGTCAGTTTGAGTCAGAGAGTTTTGATGCATAAGCCCTGGCGTTTTTCCGCGTTATCTATTGCTGCTGTGGTTATTCTGCCGCTGTCAGTGCTGTTGTTCAGCTGGTATGAGGTGCCTGTCGATATCTGGCAGCATTTGCTGGAAACCCAGTTAGGCCGGCTGGTAGGGAATACACTCACATTGCTGACAGGTGTTGGTGTTGGGGTCACTGTACTGGGTGTCAGCCTTGCCTGGCTGACTGCAACCTGTGAGTTTCCCGGGCGCAACTGGCTGGATAAGGCGCTGTTTTTGCCCTTTGCCATGCCGGCGTATGTGCTGGCGTTTGTTTATGTGGGGCTGTTGGACTTCAGTGGGCCGGTGCAAACTGCTCTGCGGCAATGGTTTGGGATTAGATCGCTACCAGAGTTTCGCAGTACCGGAGGCGTTATAGCGGTACTTGTTCTGGTTTTTTACCCCTATGTTTATATGTTGGCACGCACTGCCTTTCGTACCCAGGGGCGTCAGCTATTTGATGCAGCCCGGATACTGGGGCGTTCACCGTTACAGGCATTTATATCTGTGGCTCTGCCTATGGCAAAGCCGGCGATAATGGCGGGAGTATCGCTTGCGTTGATGGAGACACTTGCCGACTTCGGTACAGTCTCGGTTTTTAATTACGACACTTTTACAACAGCCATATACAAGTCGTGGTATGGGTTTTTTAATCTGCAGGCGGCGGCTCAACTGGCAACGTTATTGTTGTTGCTGGTTGCTCTGATGGTTTTTGGCGAGCGAAAAGCCAGAGGTAGTGCCCGTTTTACCCAGAGCCAGATTCGTCATAATAATCCAAGGTTTCAGCTTGCTGGTATTCAGTCCTGGCTGGCCAGTGGCTTTTGTACTGTCGTTGTTTTACTTGCTTTTGTTGTTCCGGTTGCACAGTTACTGCAATGGGCTGTCAGTGTTGTCGATATTGAATTGGACGCCCGTTACTGGGAGCGAATCACCAATACTTTGCTGTTGGGCGTCATGGCCGCTGTGATAACTGTTGGTGCCGCACTCATTTTGGCACTGGCGAAACGGTTGCAGCCGGATCGCTGGACAAACTTTTCAGCTTCTGTCGGAACCCTGGGATATGCATTGCCGGGCTCTGTGCTTGCAGTTGGAATTATGATCGGCTTTAGCTGGATCGATAAGGGTGTACTAATACCTCTGGCAAGCTGGCTGGGTATGGAGCCACAAATGTGGCTGGTGGGTAGCTTACCAGCACTATTACTGGCTTATATGGTGCGCTTTATGGCGGTGGGCTATGGGCCAGTTGATTCTGCGCTTCAAAGACTGAAGCCTTCAATCCCGGAAGCGGCTAGAAGCCTGGGCGTTGGAGGAAAGTCACTGGTACGACGGGTCTATTTGCCCGTTATAGCTCCGGGAACACTGACAGCACTGCTACTGGTTATGGTTGATGTGTTGAAAGAAATGCCGGCTACCATGTTACTACGTCCGTTTGGCTGGGAAACGCTGGCGGTGCGTATATATCAGATGACTGCTGAAGGCGAGTGGGAGCGTGCTGCACTGCCTGCTGTTATATTGCTGCTAACGGGAATGATACCTGTGATTATGTTGATGCGTCGTGCCGAAAAGTAGCTTTGGGCTTCCCACTGGTATTGTCTGCATGACAAGAATTTCTTAGAGTCGGCTTTTTCAGGGTCAACAGGAGAAGAGCTGTCATGAGCAGTATTCCGTCAGAGCTGCGCTATGCATCGTCCCATGAATGGGTTCAGGTTGAAGAGGGTGGCGTGGTTGCTATTGGCATCACCGATCATGCCCAGCAGCTACTGGGTGATGTGGTTTTTGTCGAATTGCCGGAAGTCGGCACTGCACTGTCTACCGGTGATGAAGTCGGAGTCGTTGAGTCTGTAAAGGCCGCTTCTGATATCTATGCCCCCGTTTCTGGTGAAGTGGTAGCTGTTAATGAAGAGCTGGATGAAGCGCCGGAAACTGTAAACAGTGCGCCTTATACTGATGGCTGGATTTTCAAACTCAAGCTGAGTGATGAAAGTGAGCTGGAAAGCTTATTGGATGCGGATGGCTATAGTGGAGTCGTAGAGTCAGAGGGTTGAGTGAGAGGCTGCAAAACTTTTATATTCGCAGTAACGATATGTCCCCGATGATTTTTCATTGGGGCTATATTGATTATGAACTTTTGATTAAGAGTAAGGCTATTCCTGATAGCCCAATAAATCTACCAAGTCATTTTAGTTGAATAAGATACAAAAACAGCTAGTTTATCAAAATAAAAACTGACTTGGATAGCGATGATGTATCGGTGCAAGTCGATAAGTTGTAGCTTTAGATTGATATGCTTGGCAGTCAATTTATTTTCTCCCCTCAAGGAACTAATGTTCCTGTCTTTAATATTTGTTGTATTTTCTTTTAATGTCATTGCTAGTTCGGAAATTTTGCATGTCTATTTTCTATCTCATGGAGGAGAAGAAAGTATATGGAGGGTTCGGGAAGATATTCAACTTTGCATTTCTTCCAGAAACGAGGGAAGGTACATGTGCGGTCATGTTACCTGCATGAAAGAAACAACAGGACCCGGCGTAGAAGAAATATCCATACTTTTACGTGGTTGGGCGTCTATTGAATTGAGCCATGCGGTTGATGAAGCTGAGCAAACAACTAGAGCAAAACAGCTACTACCATGGTGTTTTAGTAAGCAGGGGTGTTTTCTTGCTCAGTTGAAGTCTAAGAGAAACCTTTTCACTGAATTGCGAGGCAGAAAAGCATGCGTATTTGAGGTTGAAAAACAATTCAGAAGCTGTGAGGTAAAGGTAAATGGGGGCGAGTTTGAAGAACAAGTCAAAAAGTACTGGATAAAGGTAAATGGAGCTGAGGAAAAGATTAACTCATCTGAATGGGATCAAAAAATACTGCTCCATAAGCTGCTATTCAGAATGATGAATGTCAATGAAGGTAGAAAGCATATTGAAGATAGCCAGTTAACAGAGGAAGAAGCTGCCTCTCTTTTCCCCTTTTCTTTTCAGTCCACAAGCATGGATTCAGAAGACAGATTTGCTGATTCAGCAGCACAAATTATCGATACTATTCGTGCAGCAGCATCAAGATCAGGCACCCCCGGAATATTCTTAGACTGTGTTTTTCGTACGGACGACTACTGGAATGTGACTGTTTACTATGATGGAACTTCGTTCACTGCGCTGAAATTTGGATGTAAAAATGAGGTTTTTTTACTTGTTTTTTCATCTGTAGCAAATAAAAGAGAGCCTGTTCGTCGGCGGTCTGACGCAATAGGCTCAGATACTGTGAATGGCTCAATAGCTAGTTCTTATGGGGTTCCCATCTTCGGTAGCTGTAAAGAGAGAAGCGGGCGTCGTAGTAGATCGAGTAGTGACAGTAGTGGATATGCCAGCTTGATCAGTAGTCCCGATAGAGGAATATCTATGGAGCAGCTGATGGAAGAAAGCAGGGAAGGAAAGGCGATACTGGATTCTTTAATGATACGCTGCGCCTCAGCCTCTAATGAAAAAGCAAATATGATGGGGATGGAGGCGGCTAGACGCCGGGTCCTTGAGAAACAAAAAATCAAAGATACCTTATCTACACGATCTTTAGCTGACAAAAAAGATTAGAAATTTGAAATGAAATGGTAAGCGTAACGTTGCAGTCACATGTATAGACGGAGTCTAATGGCTCGCAGGTATAGGTGTTGTTTTACTCAGAGGGACATATGACACCAGCAATCATGCTTATTTCCAAAGCCCGAATAAGACATACTGTCCATGAATACAGGCATGATCCACAGTGCACGGATTATGGCCATGAATCTGCACAGCAGCTTGGCGTATCTGAAAATCAGGTTTATAAAACACTGGTCGCAGATACTGGCAAAGGCCTGATAAATTGCATCGTGCCTGTCAGTGGGCGCCTGTCGATGAAAGCAATCGCAAAGGTTGCAGGTGTCAAAAAGCTGCGGATGGCTGATGTGGCATTAGCAGAGAAAACAACAGGCTATATAGCCGGTGGGATCAGCCCATTAGGCCAGAAAAAACAGTTACCGGTCTTTCTGGATGAGTCCGCTCTGAGTTTTGAAACCATCTTTGTCAGCGCCGGTCGTCGGGGACTTTCCCTGGAACTCTGTCCTCAGGATTTGCTCAAGCAGACCAGAGGTAAAACGGGACGTCTGACTGAATAGCCAACCCCTCGGATTCGCCACTTTATTCCCATCACCAATCACCTCTACGCGGAGTTTTTTATCTATTCTCCGTCTATGCTGAGAGCTTCTTCCGTTGCTTTCGCGCTGGAGGTGAGCTTTGAGCCCATGGCCGAAAAATGCGCGTATCGCAGTCAATTTTGTACTGAATTATGAAGAAGATGCCGAGCGTAATGTGCGAGATGGGGATGGAGAATCGGAATCCTACCTGACCGGTTTTCCTGGTTTTACTGCGCGTCACGGCCGGCATGAATCCTGTGAGTCTTTTTTCCGATATGGGGCGGGGCCGGGGTGTCAGAGGCTACTGGATTTATTTGCTGATTTTAATATACCCATCACCCTGTTTGCCTGTGGGCTTGCTCTTGAAAGAAACCGCTTGCTTTGTGAATGCTTGGAAGCTTCAGATCATGAAGTTGCAGGACATGGCTGGCGCTGGATTGACTATCATCATGTGCCGGTGGAAAAGGAAAGAGAACATGTCCTGAGGACGCTGGATACCATCAGTCGCCTGACAAAAAAGAAAGCAACCGGGTGGTACACCGGACGCAAAAGTTATAACACCCGGTTGCTGGTTATTGAGGCTGGAGTCCATTATGACTCTGATGCCTATGATGATGATCTGCCATATTACCTGCAGTATAAGACCGGCTATCATTTAATCATTCCATACAGCCTGATAACCAATGACTGTAACTACCTGGTTTCACCGGGATGGTCATCACCGGAATCCGGCTGGAACAATTTACGTTTTGCCTTTGACGGCTTGTATCGTGAATCCGCAAAACGACCTGCCATGATGACAATCGGACTGCACTGTCGTATTTCAGGGCATCCGGGGCGTGCCGAGGCGCTAAGACGATTTATTGAATATATACACAAGAGGGATGGTGTCTGGATTTGCCGTCGGGAAGATATTTCGACTTGCTGGCGCAAGAATGTTCCTCCTGTAAAAACAACGCCACTTTCATCTCTACCCTCTCTGCTGTCAATTCGTCCTCTGGAGTTCATAGATGCGTGTGATATCGGAAAACAGTAATGACCGGTTTCGCATTGAAACCATGACCTCGCAGGAAGCACAACAAATGGTGTTGTGGGAACAGAAAGAAGGCTGGAATCCCGGGGTTAATGACGCCGCAACTTTCTACGCGGCCAATGCCAATGGGCTTTTTGCCGGACGGCTTAATAACCGTATGATTGGTTGTGGTAGTGTCATGGCGTACGATGATAATTTTGCTTTTTTTGGCCTTTATATCGTTGCCAGAGAGTTTCGCCATCAGGGATATGGCATGGCAATTACCCGTCGTCGCCGGGATTTTGCCGGTGACCGGATTATCGGGCTGGATGGTGTTATCAGCAATGTTGCTGCTTATTCCAGTGCGGGATTTAAAGCAGCCTATCGTACTCGCCGCTTTCATCTTGAACAGGAAGTATCTGATCTCCCTTCAAATATTGAAGATATGGATATAGTGCCCTTCAGATCTGACTTACTGGATCAGATTGCCAGCTTTGATGAGCGTTTTTTTCCAGCCTGGCGACGAGATTTTTTGGCTGTCTGGCTGAGTCAGAGTGATGCCATTGTTCAGGTTGCGTTAAGTGGTCATACTGTGACTGGGTATATTGTGCTTCGGCCTTGTATCGAAGGGGCCAAGGTAGGGCCACTGTTTGCTGACTCCCCGATGGTGGCCCGGGCTCTGTTGATCAAAGCGGCGCAACTTCTGGGACGTTATCCGGTAATGATCGATATGCCGGAAGTTAATAATTCCGGCCTGACACTGGCTGCCGAGCTAAATATGAAGCTGGTCTGGGAAACATTGCGAATGTACACGCGTACACCACGAGAGATAGAGTTAGGGGGTATCTATGGCCTTACTAATCTCGAAACAGGGTGACAACTGCTCATTGTTGTACTCGTAAAATCTGTTTTATCTGTATTCCGGATTTATCAGTTTTTTCCAGCGTTGGAGCTCTTCACTGAGGGCTGAAATATAGTGGCTGATCTGCTCCAGATCACGGTCAGGCTCAAGGCAGGATAGTCGCAGCATTTGTTTTCTTATCCTGTCGAACCGGCTTTGCACCGCCATCTCAAACAGGGGTTCGTGATTACCATAAGGCAGATGATTACGATCAACCCGGGTCATATCGACATGATCAATACTGTCTGGCACGAAAGATACAACCAGCGTTACACGATGGTTATCGCTTGATTTTTCTGCCATATGCCTGACATGGCTGCCCTGCATCAAAACTGCCTCGCCAGGCTGAAGCTCAAACTCTCTGCTGGAAGTACATATTTTCCCTCCCCGGGCTTCACTATGTCTGCTGATCATGCAAATCAGGACAAATGGCACATAATCATAGTGCCAGTTATCTATGACTTCCCGATGGTGGTGCTCTTTTCGGTCAGCCTCAATCTGCAGGTTAATATGTGCTTGTTCAATGGGCATTGTGTGGGCTTTCAGTGGCACCCCGGCAAGTTCGGAGACGATCTGCCGGAGTTCACTGCAGGCAAACCACTCTTTAATTTGAGGTGTGCCACGCAGAGTAATTGCCCTGCCGCTGGTAAATCGCTGGTGCTGGTATATGTGAATGACTTGCTCTACTGCATAGCAGGAGGTTTTGGCTAACAGCGGAAATGGTTCGCAGTAGGCATAATCAATATCCGGCAAGTCTCCGTAAGGGTTGGGTGTATGCTGCCAGTCAGGATTGAAATCTGATAAACGCGCGACCTTAACTTGTTCAGGTTTGTTGAAAACAAGTGATGCAGGTATCAGCTTGTCTTCAGCACTATCAGAACAGTCATTAAACATTGATAGTTATCCTGAATGTCTTGTCAGTAGCGGATCTAGAGCCACTGTGGAGGCCTTTTTCTGGAAAGATAGCAGCAGAATCGGGATGCGCAGTAAAAAAACTGTCAGCGGTTGTTATAACATTTTGATGATTCATATCTATTGCACCTTCAGTCCAACGACGAGTACCATCCTGAACGGAATTTCACTGATCAGAGACAAGATATCGTGTTCAGCGCAGTAACCGGGTTGCTTTTGGCAGGCGGTCAGTCTTCCCGTATGGGGCAGAACAAGGCGTTGTTGTCCTGGCAGGGACAACCGTTATACCGCCATATGGTGCAGTTGATGCGGAATGCGGGCTTGCCTCAGGTAGAAATCAGTGGCCGGCTTACAGATGATTCGATTCCTGATCGGTATCCGGAACAGGGGCCTCTCGGTGGAATAGATGCCTGTGTTGCTGCAGGCAAGGCAGGAAATGGCTTGCTGGTCGTACCTGTCGATATGCCACTGCTGACATCCTCCCTGTTGCAGCAGCTGGTAAAGGAAGGACTGCAGTCAGGCAAGGCATGCTGTTATGAAGGTAGCAGTATGCCGTTGTATATTCCGGTGGATGAGAATCTGGAGCAGGCAATCAAGGCCTGTTTCGATAGTCCCCGACGCCGTGACCGGTCGATTCGGGCCATGCTGCAGCACCGTGGTGAAACTCAACGTCTGTCTGCTGCAAACCTGTCAATGCCGTTGAAAGATATGAGGCTCTCCGAGTCAGCACCGATTACGGAATCGGTATATTTTAAAAATGCCAATACGCCTGCTGAATGGGCCGAGTGCCAGTCCGCAGCGTCGCCATCGAACCCTGTATCACCTTAATAAATCACAAAAGGTTATCTCATGGCTCATAAAGAAACAGCAGAGTTTATCCCCCTGAATATTGCTGTCCTGACCGTTTCCGATACCCGCAATGAAGAGACCGACACCTCCGGTCGTCTTCTGGCTGATAGCCTGCAGTCTGCCGGCCACAAGCTGGGCGAAAAAGTTATCTGCATCGATGACGTGTACCAGATTCGTGCTGTTGTTTCCCGCTGGATCGCTTCCGAAGATATCCAGGTTGTCATGGTGACCGGTGGTACCGGTTTCTATGACCGTGATATGACGCCTGAGTCCCTGCAGCCGTTGTTTGACCGTACTGTTGATGGTTTTGGTGAACTGTTCCGCCAGATTTCCTACGAGCAGATTGGTACCTCTACTATTCAGTCTCGCGCCATTGCCGGTGTAGCAAATGGCACCCTGATCTTCGGTATGCCGGGTTCCAACAATGCCTGCCGTACTGCCTGGGAACAAATCATCAAGGATCAGCTGGACAGCCGTACCCGTCCTTGCAACTTTGCCGGCCGCCTCAAGGGTGTGAACATCGACTGAGGAGTTCCAGTATGAGTCAACTGACCCATACCAATGCCGACGGGCAGGCGCATATGGTGGATGTGGGTGATAAAGATACCACCCGCCGTGAAGCACGTGCTGAAGCATATGTTTCAATGCAGCCGGAAACCCTGACGCTGGTGGCAGAAAATGGTCTGAAGAAAGGCGATGTTCTGTCAGTAGCCCGTATCGCCGGGATTCAGGCGGCCAAGCAGTGCGGCAATATGATTCCCCTGTGTCATCCACTGATGCTGAATTATATCGATGTGGATTTTCAGCTGGAGTCAGAGAACAACCGTATCCGGATTGAATCCTGCTGTCGTTTGAATGGCAAAACCGGTGTTGAAATGGAAGCGCTTGCAGCGGTATCTGTAGCGGCTCTCACTGTGTATGACATGTGCAAGGCAGTGGATAAAGCAATGCAGATTGATGGCATGCGGGTACTGGAAAAATCCGGTGGTCGCAGCGGTCACTATATTGCCGACTAAATATTCGGCTAGTCGTTATACTCTGTACTAGCCAGGCAATAGCCAAGTAATAGCCGGGTATCTACCCCTTGAATACCCGGCTGTACAGAGCAATAAAATATCTGGCCACAATCCTGCTGCGTCAGTGTATTGTCGGAGCCAGAGCAGTAGAGAAGCATATGATCAAGGTTCTGTTTTTTGCCCGTTACCGTGAACAGCTAGGTTGCAGTGAATTGCAGCTTGGAGAAGAAGCCGGTAATACGGTCTCGTCGTTACGACAGCTTTTGTCAGACAAGGGAGAGAACTGGGCTGAGGTCATGCGCCATCCGACAACACTGGTGGCGATTAACCAGACCGTCGTCAGTGACGACGCCAGTATCGCTGCCGGAGATGAAGTCGCTTTCTTTCCGCCAGTAACCGGAGGCTGAATCTGTGATGCCGGAAATCAGTGTTCAGAACGAAGACTTCAGTGTTGCTGCCGAGTATGACCTGCTGTGTCAGGAGTTCGGGGCTGGAGCTGTAGTTATGTTCTCCGGTCGTGTCCGGGATATGAACCTTGGCGACAAGGTGGGCGGACTTTGCCTGGAGCACTACCCTGCTATGACCCAGTCCGTACTGGAAGCCATTGTGGCTGAGGCACGCGATCGCTGGCCGCTGAATGCAGTGCGGGTTATTCACCGGGTTGGCCAGTTGCATGCGGGAGACCAGATTGTCTTTACCGGCGTTGCCAGTGCCCATCGCGGCGCGGCATTTGATGCCTGTGAATTTATTATGGATAACCTGAAAACCCGGGCGCCGTTCTGGAAAAAAGAACAGACACTGGAAGGTGATCGCTGGCTTGAGGCACGCCAGAAAGATCTGGATGCAGCTGCTCGCTGGGATGAACAGGAACGTTCTGCGGATAACTGCTGTCAGGGCACCAAAGCATGATCAGGCGGTTGCTGCTGGCTTGTTTGGCTGTGACACTGGCATGGCCGGCAGCGGCGGATATTCGTATCGCGGTTGCAGCTAACTTCAGAGCCACAGCAGAAAAGCTGGCCGCGGCATTTCAAAAGAAAACCGGTGAAGAGGTATCCATCTCTTCGGCATCAACGGGTGCCTTGTATAATCAAATTTTATTCGGTGCACCTTACGATTTATTTTTATCTGCCGATGCTGCCCGACCAGAAATGCTGATCCAGAAAAAGCTGGCGCTAACAGCAGTCTGCGAAACTTATGCCTATGGGCAACTGGTGCTATGGAACAGAGATGAGCCGATTAAAGGCTTGGAAGATCTGCGTGATCTTGCCGGCAAGATTGCTGTTCCCGACCCGGAGCTTGCACCCTATGGTGCAGCCGCTCGAGAGGCTTTGCAGCAGGCCGGCTTATGGGACGTTACTGAGCCCAAACTGGTCAAGGGCAGTAGCGTGCAGCAAGCCTGGCAGTTTGTCGCAAGCGGTAATGCCAAAGCCGGGTTTGTAGCCTGGTCGCAGTTAATGGGTAAGGTTAATCCCGAAAACGTGTATTTTGTTCCCGCTGACTTCTATCCATCACTACAGCAGCGAATGGTCCTGCTTTCAAACAGTAAGTATCAAGAGGCTGCGATGCGTTTCGGTCGATTCGTCTGCTCGGAAGAAGGGCAAAATATTGTGCAGACCATGGGGTATATATCAGGCACTGCCAGCCCGGAAAAAACCGAAGAACCTTGAATCATATAAAGTAACCCATCTATTTCAGTCCGGTATTCATATTCAAGCCTTTCAGGTCAATGGAGTGATCAGGTAGATCTATGCTTGGTGCTTGATGTATCACTACCTAAGGCTTGAATATCCGTGACTATTTCAAACAGCCTCCTCACTGCGAGCCTGCGGTTCGCGATAGCTGTCTGCTGCGCTCTTCTGGCAGGGTGTTCTGCCCTGATGCCTGAAGAGCAGGCTGCTCCAAAAGCGGTAACACCCGGGAAAGTTTATCGCTCACTGGCTGAGCTGAAGTGTATGCCACTGCCTGACGGTGCTGTTCAGGGGCGCACCCGGATTATTCTGAATGAGTCAACCCAGCAGCTGGAGCTGCCCTCTGGTAAGACGCCGTTCGTCGCTTATGATGTGCCGCAAACCGGATATCATAAAATCACCGTTAAAAGTTATGTCATCAAGGACTCCAGAGGAAAGGATGAACTGTTTTTCCCTGAAGTTGCGCTACTGGATCAACATCAGCAGCTGATCAGTAAAATCGACCCCAATGTGCTGAAGCACCAGAAACCGGGCTTTGTTACCTCTGAAGGAGTCCAGGCGACATTTGATATTGATAACCGTGCCCTTGGTGGAAGAAAAACAGCCTGCCTGGTTGTTTACACCACTGACAAACTGCGTGGTGAAAAAACAACGCTGGTCAATCAGGCAAAAGAGTATGCCAATGCACGTGGAATACAGCCTTTGCCGGTGCCTGACCCGATTGCGCGTCATGGCAATTATGGGAGTCTGAATATTACCCTTAAATCCCACGAAGCCTATGGTGCTGCCGCGCTGGCAATAACACCTGTTGTCGCGGCAGCTATTGCCCCTGCACTTGCTTCAGACAGGGTGGAGGCCATGAAGCCGGGGCCTGTAAGTTTGCCTAAGGAAGATAAGGGCTTTGTTGAAATGCAGACTTACTATATCTCTCAGGTGAAACAAGCACTGTCGGATAAAAGATTGCCTGAAGCATTGAAGTTGCGATCTCAATTGCGCGATATTGCTCAGGCAACGGAAGGATATTTTGTGAGTCAGTACGGCAAGAGTGGGGATGCGGTCTCTTTACCTCAAAAACCGTCAGAAGCTGGAGGTTATGCTGCGAAAGCACTTTACCAACTGCAGCTGAAGATTGCTGAACAGCTCAAGGCGGGTAACGGAGCAGGGGCGCTGCAAATTGTTGATCAGGCTCATCATTTCAAGAGTGAAATTGATCAGCTGTTTAATCTGTAACAATCTGGCAAGGCCCTGAATGGTTCCAACGAGTCATTCAGGGCTTGGTAACTAATCAAGCCGGTTGGCTGCTATAGATCAGCAGCCAACCAGTATATTGCAGCGTGCTTCACGGAAAGCTTCAAAACGCTCTACCCGGTCCTTGCCGGTAGTGCCGTCCGGAGCCGTCACAGTGATATCGACATAGTTGGTACGAGGCGGGAATCTCAGTAAGACATGACCTTCAGGATGAAGTTCCAGCGTCTGCCGCACATCCCCGGTATCATCCCTGACTTCCACCGTGCCTTCGGCAACCAGTTCTTTCCCTCCGGGATACAGCGCAGTCACCCAGATCATGCCGGATGGACGGCTATTGCCATAGACCTGTAGCTGTTTAGCATTATCCTGATTATTGAAAGCCGCACAGCCAGACAGCAGTAGCGCTGCGGCAAGGGTCAGCAAACAGGATAAACGCAGAAGACCTGATTCTGTAAGTTTCATATTTCACCCATTGTGCCTGACATCAGAGGGCACCATTCTAGCAGTGGCAAATGTCGCCTGCCTGTACGTCTGTCAGGGTTGAACCGGGATCTGAACAGAACCACCCTGCAGTTTATGCAGAGTGGTTGGTATAACTAAGAAATCATCAACCTACGGCGTGTCGGATTTTATCTACTAACTCGCTGACTGATGCAGACTCATGCCAGCTGATACTGCGATAGCTGTCACCTCGGAAGGCGCGATCAACTTCGATAAGAGCATTCATCTGGCCTTCACGAGGGATAAATGAAACTTCTACCTCATTTACGCCAAACAGTGTGATGCCGGAAGGTACAAATTCCAGCTCCTGATAGCAACCGGTACTGCTGCTGAAACCGTGACCGTTCAAAAAGCCTTTTTCAACATCTGCTTTTTTCAGGCTGTAGCCGCATTCTTGCATGGCATACAGTAAAGTCTGCATGGCTGGAGTCGGTTCAACATTAAGAAAGTCCTGATCGCCCGGATCCAGTGCCATATCTACTTCCAGTCCGGTTTGCAGCCAGACTTTGCTTTGATTACGGCGGCCGCCCAGAGAGGTGATCGGGGTTTCAGGGTGGAGCACAGCATTGAATGGAATAGAGTATTCCTTGCCAGCTTCAAGAGTTGTGTTTTCATTCAGCTGCCAGCGATCCAAAACAACCGTTTCATATACGGTCTCGTCGTCGACTTCAGCTTTGGCTTCGGTCATCAGAGCCAGCGAAAGGCCTGATACCTGCTGATCAACATCGCCTCCCTTGATCACAATATCCGCAGTAAACGGATGCCCCGGCATCAGGTTGGTTGAAGTCAGTCGGGTGTCAATTTTTGCACCCCCAATTCCCACGGACGCCAGCAGTTTTTTAAACATCGTAATAATCCTGTATCCATTCCGTTATGTCAGGCGGCTATCACATTAACGCTGCTGCTGGTGAAGCACAATGGATTATAATCTGCGGCTTTAAACGGCCTGCAGAGATCTCAATGGGTGGTATGGAAGAATCGGTGCTGGAAGCTGTTCGCGTAACATTGTTGCTGGCATCCATCACAACAGTAATATTGCTGCTGATCGGTTTGCCGCTGGCCTGGTGGCTGACCCGCCTGAGAAGCCGGATCCGTCCGTTGTTTGAAGCGTTGATTGGTTTACCACTGGTACTGCCTCCAACCGTGCTGGGATTTTATCTGTTGCTTGCCTTTTCGCCGGATAACTTCTTTGGCCGGTTGTGGTTGGATGCAACCGGTTCCGGTCTGGCTTTTAGCTTCAGTGGTTTGGTAGTCGCCTCGGTACTCTATTCAATGCCTTTTGTTGTACAGCCTCTGCAGCGTGCATTTGAACAGTTTGACCATGGTTTGCTAGAGGCTGCTGCCATGTTGGGATCGGGCCCACTGGACCGGTTTATGAATATTGTACTGCCCAGTTGTCTGCGTCCCCTTTTGCTGGCTGCCTGCCTCGGTTTTGCTCATACCATTGGTGAATTCGGGGTGGTGTTGATGATAGGGGGCAATATTGCCGGAGAAACCCGGGTGCTTTCTATCGCACTGTTTGATGCTGTGGAGACTCATAACTTTCAACAAGCCCATTTGATCGCCGGTGGATTACTGGTATTCGCGCTGGTACTGCTATTTGTGATTTACAGTATTGATCGCAAGGGAGGGCGTCGCTGATGCTGGAATTTGATGTAACTCTGGATCGCTCCGGCTTTTCACTACAAGCCGTACAGCAGCTTCCGTTACAGGGTATCTGGGGCATTATGGGGCGTTCCGGATGTGGCAAAACAACGCTGTTGCGAATCCTGGCAGGGTTGGAGAAAAAGGCCAAAGGGCAGGTTCGGTGGCGGGATCAGCTATGGCAATGTTCCGAGCAGCGGATATGGGTTGAGCCGGAAAAGCGAGGCATTGGTTATATCTTTCAGGACGGGCGATTGTTCCCGCATCTGACAGTACAGGGCAATCTTGATTTCGCCATCAAACGGAGAGTTTCCGCGCAGGGCCCGGATCTGGATGATATTGTGCAGTGGCTGGGTATAGAGCATTTGCTGCACCGGAGTGTCAGCTACCTGTCTGGCGGAGAGCGGCAACGGGTAGCAGTGGCCAGAGCACTGTCAGGTAATCCACGGTTACTGCTGATGGATGAGCCCATGGCTTCGCTGGACTGGTCATCCAAGATCAGTATTCTGCCAGTATTGCGGCAGGTCTATGAACATTTTGGTGTTCCGGTTGTAGTTGTCAGCCATGACCGGGAAGAAGTCGCCCGACTGGCTACTGATTTACTGCTGATGAATAACGGGCAGGTTGTGGATAAAGGGAGCTGCAAGTCATTACTGTCCACTCCGGGTCATGCCCTGGCCAGCGATGATCAGGCGCTGGCGGTACTGGAAGCTGAAGTAAAACAGCATAATCCCTGTGAAGGTGTGACCGAGCTATGGGTTGAAGGACAAAAGCTGGT
Source organism: Spongorhabdus nitratireducens (assembly GCA_947387575.1). Lineage (GTDB taxonomy): Bacteria > Pseudomonadota > Gammaproteobacteria > Pseudomonadales > Endozoicomonadaceae > CANDOC01. The sequence goes on along the minus strand of CANDOC010000002.1, from coordinate 229,295 downwards.
TGTAGACAGTATGACCGAAGAAGCAGGCTCCAGTGTCCGGATTGTGGTGCCTGCCCATGATGTCAGCCTGATGAAAGGACATTCAGTTCAGACCAGTATCCAGAATCAACTGGATACTGTGATCACTGCAGCGAGTGAAGTAGGGGATCATCACCTGCTGTTACAGCTGCAATTGGGCAGGCAGAATCTGATGGCACTGATTACACGCAGGGCATGGAACCGACTGGAGCTGGCCTTGGGACAAAATGTTGTTGCCTGTTTTAAAGCAGCCGGTTTGAGTGCTTTCTAGCTTGCCTTACCCGTTAACCGACCTGTTACCCGCCTACCTGAGCCAGGTTTTGGGTTCCTCCGGTAATTCCCTGCTGCAGGAAGTGGTTGTCGTTTTTGTGAACCAGCAGTGAGCGAATACGGGCCAGCAACATATCATGCTGGTCTTCACTTTGTAGCAGTGAACGGAGATCAAATCCGCCATCGGCAAACAGACACATCTGCAGCTGGCCGATTGAAGTCACACGCAGTCGGTTACAGTCATCACAGAAGTCTGAGGAGTAAGGCTGAATCAGACCTATGCGACCCGGATAATCCTGATGGGTAAATTCCTGTGCCGGACCGTCTTCTTTTTTGCGAGGTGTCTGGGACCAGCCACGTTGCAGCAGCTCTTCCCGAATATGGTCGCCGGAGTAATGATGTTTTTCGAAGAAACTCTTGCTGTGACCGGTTTCCATCAACTCGATAAAACGGGTCGAGACCGGCTTGTCCTTGATCCAGCCCAGAAAGGTTGAAAGTGCCTTGTCGTTGAAGTCCCGCATCAGCACGGCATTCACCTTGACCTTCATTCCCAGCGCCAGAGCGTCGTCAACACCGCGCAGAATAGCATTCAGCCGGTTATGTCCGGTGATGGTATGAAAGACTTGCGGGTCAAGACTGTCGATACTGATATTCAGTGCATTCAGTCCGGCTTGGTGCCATGCTGGTAGCTGCTGCTGTAGACGATAGCCGTTGGTTGTCAGGGCTACGTTTTCAATGCCTGGTGTAGTGGCTGCCGTTTCAATAATGGCTGGCAGGTCCTTGCGCAGGCAGGGTTCACCACCGGTAATTCTGACTTTTCTGGTACCCAGTGCTGCAAAAGCTGCCAGAAGGTGTCGTATTTCGGAAACAGTTAGCGCTTTTTTGTGGTTATGGTCCTTACAACCGTCCGGCAGACAGTAATTGCAGCGAAAATTACACAGGTCTGTTACGGACAGTCGAAGATAGGGAAATTGCCGCCCTCTGGCATCTTTTAATATTGTCATAGCATTCGTACTTCGGGGGGAAATCCGGAATCTCACGCTGCAGGTCAGGGGGTTCCATCATACACGAAATAGACGTAGGCGGGATTGGCGATTTATCCTAATCTGATGCAGGGGGAATCTTCCATACCAGCCACCTGAATACAGGCTCCCCCGTTTGTTCTGGTGAGTATCACAGATCCTTTTAGCACTGAAACCATGATAAGCGGCAAGCAGCCCGGTGAAGCGAACGATCAATAATAAAAGCTTGCACTGCCCATCGTATAAAAAGGAGTCCTCATGTCAGATCTACATGTGTCACGGGAAACATTTGATGAAGTGATGGTACCCAACTACCGGCCACAAACCATGGTGCCGGTGCGAGGCAGTGGTTCAAAAGTCTGGGATCAGGAAGGTAAGGAGTATATTGATTTCGGGGGCGGCATTGCTGTTAATGCATTGGGGCACTGCCACCCGCGGCTGGTGGCGGCGGTAAAAAACCAGAGCGAACAGTTATGGCATTTAAGTAATGTCTATACCAATGAGCCGGCACTCAAACTGGCAAAACGACTGACAGAACTGACGTTTGCCGAGCGGGTTTACTTCTGTAATTCCGGAGCAGAAGCCAACGAGGCAGCATTTAAACTGGCCAGAAAATATGCCTGGGATCATCATGGCCCGGACAAACACGAGATTATTGCCTTCACCAATGCTTTCCATGGAAGAACCCTGTTTACTGTTGCGGTTGGCGGGCAGGAAAAGTATCGGCGTGGTTTTGAGCCAGTGCCGGCAGGTATTACACACGTTCCTTTCAATGATCTCAAAGCTGTAGAAGACGCGATTTCGGATAAAACCTGTGCTGTGGTAATGGAGCCGGTTCAGGGCGAAGGCGGGATTGTTCCGGGGGATCCTGAGTTTGTTAAGGGTGTCAGGGCATTATGTGACAAGCACAATGCTCTGCTGGTCTTTGATGAAATCCAGATCGGCATGGGGCGCAGCGGCGAACTGTTTTCCTATATGGGACTTGGTGTCACTCCGGATATTCTGACCTCTGCCAAGGGGCTGGGAGGCGGCTTCCCGGTTGGTGCCATGTTGACGACCGCTGAAGTTGCCGAAAGCCTTGGCTTCGGGACTCATGGCAGTACTTACGGTGGCAACCCGATGGCCTGTGCAGTGGCATTGGAAGTCGTGAACATGGTGAGTGACCCGGCACTACTGGCCAGTGTTCCAGGCAAACGGGCACGGTTTGTTGATGCGCTGGAAAAGGTCAATGCCGAGCATAATGTCTTTACCGAAATACGTGGTAAAGGACTGCTTGTAGGTGCCGAACTGAAACCGGAATGGCACGGCAAGGGCGCAAAATTTCTTGCAGCCGCTCGGGAAGAGGGGCTGATGCTGCTGGTAGCAGGGCCCAAAGTCTTGCGTATGGCGCCATCGCTAATTATTACGGATGAAGAAATCGAAGAGGGAATGACCCGACTTTCCCGGGCTGTTGCCTCAGTAGTTGCAGCGGGACCCGACTCCTGATGTATCATGTGGGGTGTCGTATGTACTGAAACAATAAAAACAATCGCCGGCTATCTTGGAGTCACAAGCTAAAAGATGTCGGCACTACCGGCTGCCATTCACCTAACCCGGCGGCAGCCGGTGAAATGGAGAATATCGATGTCTGATATCAAGCCTCTGCTACAGGCCATGTGGGAAAACTATCTGGCGCTTAACCCGGATGCCCGCCGGATTCACGATCTGTTTGCCGAGCTTAACGACGGTGTGGTGGTTAATGACCATATCGCACTGCGTACCTTTGCGCTGGAACCGGTACGACTGGAAGCCATTGCCCGTCCTTTCCTTGAGGCCGGTTATCTGCCCGGTGAAGACTATGAGTTCAAGGCCAAGAAACTGAGAGCCCGTCACTTCTATCATCCTGACGATACCCTGCCCAAAGTCTTTATTAGTGAGCTGAAGGTTGATGAACTGAGCGAACGCGCCCAGGGTATTATCAAGGGACTGGCAGAACAAATTGATCCGGCTGCTCTGGCACAGGACAGCTTCAGCTATTCCGGCCGCCACTGGTCACTGGATTACGGGTCTTACCAGGAGCTGTTGCAGGAAAGTGAGTATGCAGCCTGGATGGCAGCACTGGGCTATCGCCCCAACCACTTCACTGTATCGATCAATCACCTGAAGTCTCATGAAACCCTGCAGTCAGTTAATGACACCCTGCAGCAAGCCGGTTTTGTGCTGAACAGCAGTGGTGGACTGATCAAGGGCACACCTGAAATCGGACTGGAGCAGTCTTCAACTATGGCTAACAAGGCTGAGGTTGAGTTTTCAGATCAGACTGCAGAAATTCCGACCTGTTTCTATGAGTTTGCCCTGCGCCATCCTGTAGCTGATGGTCAGCTTTATCAGGGATTTGTTGCTGCATCTGCAGACAAAATCTTTGAGAGCACCAATGTGAAATAAAAAATAACAAGCCCGAGTCAGGAGCTGCTGAGTGCAGGGAAGCTCCTGACGTAGGGCCATAACCAGCAGGTAAAGCCTATGATGATTATTCGTCCGATAGAGGCTGGAGACTGGGAAGCACTTTGGGATATTGCCCACAAAACCGGAGTTGGTTTTACTTCATTGCAGCCTGATGAGCCCAGAGTCAGGAACAAACTGGCATGGGCACTGGATTCCATGAGTTCAGAAACACCACCGGCAGAAGCGCTGTATCTGTTCGTGCTGGAAGATTCTGATACAGGGAATATTGCCGGTGTATGCGGCATCGAATCAGCCATCGGCCTGAGTGATCCCTGGTATAACTACCGAATCAATATTCAGGTTCACAGCTCCCGCGAACTGGATGTTTACAACAAAGTCCAGACCCTTACCCTCTGTAATGATCATACTGGCTGTTCCGAGCTGTGCACCCTGTTTTTATTGCCTGAATACCGTCATAGCCGCAATGGTCACCTGCTGTCGAAATCCCGATTCATGTTTATGGCTGATTATCAGGACCGTTTCTCTGAAGATGTGGTGGCGGAGATGAGAGGTTGGTCAGATGAAGAAGGTACATCGCCATTTTGGGAAAGTCTTGGACGACACTTCTTCTCGGTAGATTTTGCCGAAGCCGATATGGCAACAGCACGAAGCAAAAGCTTTATTGCCGAACTGATGCCCCGTCACCCGATATACGTCAATTTATTGACGGAGGCCGCACAGAATGTAATTGGCAAAACCCATGATGCCACTACGCCTGCTTTAAAATTGCTGAAAAGTGAAGGCATGCACTTCAGTGACTGTATTGCCATTTTTGATGCCGGCCCCCTTGTCGAAGCGAGGGTTCAGGATATTCGTATTGTGCGGGAAAGCCGGGCCTATCAGGTCAATATCACCAGCAGGGAAGCCTCCGGGGAGCCCTGGCTGATTGCCTCAACACCGGCAGAAGAACGCTCGGTACGGGATTTTCGCTGCATTATGGGCGCTGTCAGCTTTGCCGGTAGCCAGATCGTTAATATGACCCGGGAGCAAGCTGATTGCCTTCAGATTTCAGATGGTAGCCTGGTTCGAGTCGTTCCTCTGATCAAACCTCAGCATGGGAAACGTTAAATATACGTCGGGGGGTTGCATTTCTGTTGCCGCTGGGGTAATGCTATTGTTGATGTAGCCATAGTCTATTGTTATGGCTGTTGAAGTTGTCGGTATGCAGGGATCGCGTACCGTAGTGTGATGTATATCCTGTCAGGCAGTTTTGTTTTTGTTTTATCAGGTAATAAGCAAGCATCATTTGTAGTCAGTAATACTCAGTAGTCAGCATTACCATTACACACACACCAGGGAACAGGTGACTTATGAAAATGCTCAAACTGAGCGCACTGAGTGCAGCCATTATGGCGGCATCGGTTGCGCACGCCGAAAGCTTTATCGATGAAAGCTCGTTCGATATTCATCTCCGTAACTACTACAAGACCGACAAGGTAACCGACGCCAAGAAACAAAGTGCCTGGGCTCAGGGCATCAGTGGTTCGTTTCAGTCCGGTTATTTTATGAACTGGGTTGGCCTTGATCTCTCTTTCTATAACTCCTTCCGCCTTTCCGGCAGCAAGAATCGTTCAGATACCGGGCTGCTGCGTCTGAATGAGACTACCGGCAAAACCACCAGTTATGGCAAGGTTGGTGGTGCTATCAAAGTCAATATGATGGATATGGCAACCATCAAGTACGGTCGAATGGAGATGGACAAGCCGCTGATCCATGAGGCTGATACGCTGGTAACGCCATCACTGACCGAAGGTTTGCTGGTGGAAGGCAGCCTGATGGGCGCTGACTTGTATCTCGCCGGTGCCCGTAAGCATTCTCAACGGGTTCAGTCCGGGTTTGACAGTTATGGTGTCAAGGATGGTGCCGGTAAGCTACGCAAACATACCCCCTGGACTGTTGGTGCAGATTACAACATGCTGGGTGTCGATATGAGCCTGGCCTATGGCAAGATGCACTCCTTTGGTCATCAGTTCTATGGTGATCTGGATTACGATATGCCACTCAGTGAGGGCATGATGCTGTCAATGGGCGGGCAATACTACTCCAAGACAGTAAACAGCAAGGCCAAGCACTATGCAGATGAAAATGGTCTGGTTGGTGATGGCGAAACCCTTGATGAAGGCAAAATCTATTTCTGGGGTCTCCGTACTGCGCTGAGCATGGGTAACCTGAGTATGGAACTGGCATATACCGATGTAGACCAGCCCGGCTCAGATACCAAGCAGGGACTTGATTCTGCGGCTATGGGGTGGAGTCTTGAGTCACAGCTGGACCAGACTGATACCGGTTTTCTTGGGTATAACCGCAGTGTCATCAGAGACTTCAACAGGGCTGGCCAGACAGCATGGGGCCTGACTGTCGGGTATGACATGAGTGACATGATCCAGGGGCTGGATGCTTCCTTCACCTATGTCGACAGTGACATTGAAAGTGCCCAGAAGGCCGTCAAGGATGGCTCTATGGACGAATACAACTGGCATGTGAACTATGCGGTGCCCATGCTGGATGGTTTATCCGTTCATATGGTTTATGCCAGGGCCAAACAAACTGAATATGACGCTAACCGGGTCAAGGACAAGACAACATGGACCCAGAAGCGTGTGATTGTTAAATACGACGTTGCGATTTTCTGACAAACTTGTGACTTAAATGCAGTTCAAAGGCTTTTAACATTAACCCAGTGAAGTTCATCCGATAAACCAGAAACGCCGATCTCAGGATCGGCGTTTTTTTTGGGCAAGCTTAAATCTTGATCAGAGTACGACCGGTAACCTGCCCGCGAATAATCGCTGCGGCCAGCTCAGGTACTTCTTCCAGCGCAACTTCCTGACCTGCATCCTGATAAAATGCTTCAGGCAGCAGCTCTGCCAGTTGTTCCCAAGCCTTTACACGCTTTTCAGTCGGACACATTACAGAGTCAACGCCCAACAGTTTGACGCCGCGCAGAATGAAAGGCATGACAGTTGTTGGCAGATCAAACCCTCCGGCCAGACCACAGGCGGCAACAGCGCCGTCGTATTTAATCTGGGTTAGCACCTTGGCCAGTACCTGGCTGCCTACCGTATCAATACAGCCAGCCCAGAGTTGCTTCTCCAGCGGACGTGCCGGCTCAAGCAGTTCATCCCGGCTAACAATACGGTCAGCACCGAGAGACTGGAGCCATTCTCTGTTTTGGGGACGACCGGTGACCGCTGCAACTTTATATCCCAGTTTTGACAGTAAAGTAACGGCAACACTGCCAACACCACCGCTGGCGCCAGTAACCAGAATTTCACCCTGCTCGGGTTCTACCCCGGCTTCCTGCAAAGAGTTTACGCACAGCATGGCTGTCAGGCCTGCGGTACCGATAATCATACTTTTCTTGCTATCCAGACCTTCCGGCATGGGCACCAGATAGTCAGCACTGACCCGTGCTTTTTCGGCCATGCCTCCCCAGTGATTTTCGCCAACACCCCAACCGGTCAGAACAACCTTGTCACCTGCCTGATAATGCTGGTCAGAGGATTCAAGTACAGTACCTGCATAATCAATGCCGGGAACCATTGGGTAATTACGGATAATCTTGCCTTTGCCGGTCACGGCAAGGCCATCTTTGTAATTCAGGGAAGAATATTCGACGCTGACAAGCACATCACCTTCAGGCAGAGCAGATTCATCAAGTTGCTTGATGGTAGCCTGAACGTTTTTGTCCTGCTGTTCCAGAACCAGAGCCTTGAACATGGAAATTCTCTCTATCGAGGGAGGGGAGAAACGCTACTATAAGACCAGTGTCCAGCTTTTCCAAAGGAAATAGCCAGATTTACAAGACGGATACACTGTACAAACGCTTTGAACAAGTGCATTAGTGCAGCGACTTCAGAAAGGCATCCATATCAAGCTGCTGCAGACAATGCTGGAGTTGAGTAACCTGATGGCTGTATTCCGGCCGGATTGAAAGTTTATTCAGCAGATTGTTCAAACCCTCTATGTCGCCCAGTGCACTCAGCTCTTCCATGTGCTCAATGTCTGACTGTGGAAGTGATTTCTGTTGTACCCTGTTGTGGCTTGAATGGCTGCTGGTTGACTGGCTTGTGGATGAAGGTGCCCGTTTATTGGTGACGTAGTGGTCTGACTGAAGCCCCAGTAATTCATAAATTTTGTTGAATAACTGGTTCAGGTTGCAGGGCTTGGCCAGGTAAGCATCAAAACCGGACATCAATACCTTTTTGACATCACCGGGAAATACGCTGGCGGATAAGGCAACAAGCGGCAAGTGTTGTAGTTTGGGGTCTTCCCGAATCTGTTGTGCACACTGATAACCGCTCATAACCGGCATACGCAAATCCATTAGCACCAGACTGACATCGGTCTGACGTAATACATCCAGAGCTTCTTGCCCATTCTCGGCTTCAGATATTTCAAAATGAGCTTTAATCAGCCACTGCTTCACAACATCCCGGTTATAGGCTTTGTCATCAACAATAAGAATATGAGCATGAACGTCAGGCGGTAGTGGATGCAGCTCAAACCCTGAATTATCCTCGTTCTCCTCGACAGCAGCTGTTTCCTCAAATGGCAGGTTAACCGTAAAGACTGACCCCTTGCCCAGTTTGCTGTCAGCTGAAAGTTTACCGCCCAGAGCTCGGGTTAAACGCTGAGTGATTGTCAGCCCGAGACCGGTACCTTCTTTATGACGGGATTGGTTAAGACGGGTAAACGGCTCAAAAATCCGCTCTAGATCTTCCTGACTCATACCAGGCCCTGTGTCTGAGACATTCAGGATCAGGTTGTCACCTTCAGTATGCACCTTGAGGCTGACACTGCCACGGTCGGTGAACTTCACAGAGTTATTCAGGATGTTGATCAGAATTTGTCGTAACCTGCTGCCATCAGTCAGGATATAGGCGGGTAACTCTTCATCAATATCAACGTTGAATACGAGGCCTTTGGATTCTGCCAGTGGCGAAATGATCGTGATGACTTCATCCAGCGTTCGGAACAGTGCTGTTGACTGGAGATCGAGCTGCAAACGGCCACTTTCTATCTTGGCCATATCCAGTACTTTATTGATCACTGATAACAGGTGGTCGCCGCATTTCTGAATGGACTCAAGGTTATTGGCTGCCTGGCCTTCTAGTTGGAGCTCATGCAATAACAGCTGGGTATAACCAAGAATGCCATTCAGTGGTGTACGCATCTCATGGCTGACATTGGATAAAAAGTCCGACTTGGCATGGCTGGATTCTTCAGCCTGGATTCGCGCCAGTGTCAGCTCTTCCTGAAGCTTTCGCTCTTCTGTGACATCAATAAATACACCGGCCCATAATTCATTACCGTCGTCTTCCTTGCGGTAGGGTTTGGTATCACATCTGATCCAGCGGATATCACCTGATGGGTGTTTGACACGCCAGACATGGTGCCATGGTACGCTTCTAGCGAGAGCATCCAGCCTGGTCGTTTTCATTCGGTCAAGATCATCAGGGTGGGAAACATCGAACAGAAAATTCATGTCCTGCTGCATTTTTTCCAGCGGCAGGCCGAACATATCTTCTGCACCCTGACTGAGATAGATACAAACGCGATCTCCGTCTTTGATTTGCCTGACAAGATATACACAACCTGGAATGACATTGTTGACCTCTGACAACATTCGCTTGGCGTGGGCTGCAGCTTCCTGCTGGCTGCGTTCCTCTGTCACATCAACGAATACACCCGCCCATAACATGCCGCCATCATCTTCTGTCCGGTAGGGTTTGGTATCACAACGAATCCAGCGTACCTCCCCGCTGGGACGTTGTATTCTCCAGACATGATGCCAGGCCAGGTTTTTTTGCAGTGCCTCATGACGTGTAGTCCGCATACGAGGGAGGTCTTCCGGGTATGTGACATCATAGAGAAAGTTCAGATCACTTTGCATGGCTTCCATTGGAAGCCCGAACATCTCTGCAGCTCCCTTGCTCAGATACAGAAGAAAACGTTCTCCTTCCTTTGGTTGTTTTACTAGGTAGACACAGCCGGGGATGACATTGTTAACTTCAGCCAACATCTTTTTGGCCTGGGCTGCTTCTTCCTGCAACCGGCGCTCATCCGTGATATCGATGAGTACGCCTGCCCATAACGTACTGCCATCATCGTCTTTGCGATAGGGTTTTGTGTCACATCGAATCCAGCGTACTTCTCCTGTCGGACGTTTGATACGCCACACGATATGCCAGGATGACTTGTTTTCGAGAGACTTCATTCGTCCCTCTTTTAATCTTGCCAGGTCTTCCGGCACAGTAAGATCGTATAAAAATCCGACATCCTTGCGCATGACTTCCATGGGTAAGCCAAACATTTCAACAGCACCGTGACTGAGGTAAACAAAAGTACGTTCGCCTTCGACAGGTTGCTTCAGCAAATAGACACAGCCGGGAATAACGTTGTTAACCTCATCCAGCATACGCTGGGCATGAGCTGCAGATTCTTCTGCCTTTTTTTCACTGGTGACATCCTGAATCACTCCGATCCATTCAAAGCTGCCATCGGGCTTGGGTTGAGGGGGCGTGGCTTCACAGCGAACCCACTTCAGCTGGCCCTGGGGCGTAATAATGCGCCAGTGCAGGCGCCAGGGCTTGCCGCTTTTAATATTGGTATGCATCGCCGCCAGCACCAGCTCCTGATCCTCCTTGGGGTAAAGGTTCCACATATGGCTGGCATCCTCCTTGAGAAGCTCGGCTTTCACGCCCATTAGCTCCTCGACACCCTTGCTGACATAAGGGAAGTAGCAGCGCCCATTGGTATAGTGACGATAGATATAAACACAACCGGGAATCAGGTTGTTCACTTCTGCCAGCATATGGCGTGCTCGTGCTGCAGCTAGCTCGGCATTTTTTTCCCGGGTGATATCCTGGAGAATTCCGACCCATTCGAATCCACCGTCATTCAGGGGCTTTGCCGGTGTTGACTCATCCCGTACCCACTTTTTTACACCGGTAGTCGTGGTCAATCGCCAGCTCATGCACCATGGAGCTTTGTTTTTCATATTTTTCTTGAGCTCGTTAAGCACCCTGTCCTGGTCGTCAGGATGGAACAGGCGCCACATGCAGTCAGCATCCCTTCTTAATTCCTCCGCAGGAATACCAAGCAAATCATCAGAACCTTCGCTGATATAGGAAAAGAAGCAGTGATCGGTTTCAGGGTAGTGGCGGTATTTGTAGACAAATCCGGGTACCAGGTCGGTGATCTCTTTCAGTGTTTGAACTGCCAGCTCCGACCGCCTTCGAGCAGCCTTGACCTCGTGAGCCAGTTCCATTTCATTGGAAACATCAACGACAACACCGTTATTGGTAAAACTGCCATCTTCTTTTGCTTCAATTTTTGTGGACTCTCCTCGTAGCCATTTCAATTCGCCCTGTGGTGTACGAATGCGCCATGTCAGTCGCCACACTGTCTGCTGGCAAATAGCCATTTCAACCGAGTTCTCAAACAGCTCCCGGTCTTCATCAATAACCAGTGACCAGATAATCGAGGCATCATCCTTCAGATCATCCAGCGAGATCCCCATCAGCTTTTCGACCCCACGGCTGACATAGGGCAAATGGTTGGTGCCGTCAGGGAGGCGGACATACTCGTAAATAAATCCGGGAATGATATCGACAGTGTTTTTCAAAACTGCCAGCGTTTCCGCATCAGAAGCAGAGTTTAGTGAACCTGTCATATCGGCTCCGGGATGAGAGTCATCAAGGGAGGGCACGGCTGTCAGCTTGCAAATCTGAAACTCTGGATAATATTTAGTCTGTTAAGTGCACTCTGTACACGCAGGCATCAGGTTTCACTCAATGTGTTAACACTTACCATTATATCTGCCCCCGAAAGTGCCGTACTTGAAGCACGCTATTGCCAACTCCCGATGGAGGGTGGCGTTATTGGTCGTTCTGAAAACTGCACATTGCAATTGCCTGATGCCGGTTGCCGGCTGTCACGGCAACATGCCAGATTCGTATCTGACGGCAGCTACTGGTTTGTTGAAGATCTCAGTAGCAATGGCTTGTTTATCAATGATGATGTGCGCCCTCTCGGTCGCGGTAACCAGCGCAGACTGCTTGATGGCGATACGCTGCAGCTGGGTGGATACCGCCTGTTAATCTCTACTGCTACTCAAGCCGGCACGAGTTCTGCCAGTCATAAAACGTCCGGAATTCTGGATTCCGGGGGGGACTCTTCGGGCAATACCACCCGATCTGAAACAACTTTTCAGTCTCCACCCGTCCTGACAGATGTGGAGACAGGAGAAGGCTCCGGTACTGCACTAGATGAGTCAGTAGATATTCCCGGAGAGTTGGTCCAGGTGCCGGTATTGAGTGATGAAGTCGAGGCCGTTCGAACCTCCGAGAAGCAGATGACGGCAATGATCAGGGCACTGGAGCTGTTACTGGATGAACTGGATCCTGACCGGGTCGAGCGCCGACTGAAGTGTGAGGAGCCTTTGTGGCGCAGATCTGGCAGGCTCTGGCGCTGCTATGAGCGTTATTTCGGGCGGATGCGGCGAGAGGGTGAATATATTCGTTTGTTCCGACTGTGGTATCAGGACGCGTGTAAGGCAGAGCGTCACAATGGGCACAGCCGCTCATCCGTTAAAAGCATATCAAAGGCTCGTTAAATGGCGCAGGACTGCAGGGTTTGTCTATGCATTCTGATGGCAGGGCTGTTACTGATCGCTGGCTGCAGCTCGTTCTCCGGCAGTAAAAGTGAAGACGAGGAGAGTGCCAAAGAGAAAAACCGAAAACCGGTGGCAATGGAGCTTGAAATAACGGCGTCAGATTTTATTAATCCTGATGACAGTGGGCTTTCCAACCCTGTGGTGTTGCGTATTTACCAGCTTAAAGTTGCCCGATCTTTTGAGCAGGCCAGCTTTCTGGATCTTTATCAGGCACCGGAAGCCCAATTGCAGGGCACTTTGCTGGAGCAGGAATTTCTGCCGGTTATCATGCCCGGGCAGCGTTATCTGGTCACGATAAAACTGGAACCAGAGGCTCGCTTTATTGCGGCTGTGGCCGGATTTATGCAGTTTGATCAGGCTGTGAACAAAGCCCTGCTGGAGGTTGATCCTGAGCAACCTCCGGCTCGTTGCCGGTTACGGATCACCGGCAGAAATATATCTCTGCAGTAACGGAGCTTATATGGATAACGTCGCCTGGCTTGAGGGCATGTTCATCACTCCGCAGCACTTTCAGCAGCATGATCGCTATCTCCATGAAAAAATCCGTGGTTGCCTGAGACAGATCTGCGGTTTTACCCAGGGGGTCAGTCAGCTGGAGATTGATACTTCTGCCCTGAAAGGGGGAAAGATTGTTATTACCCAGGCAGCCGGAATTTTTTCTGATGGCTATCAGTTTGAACTGAAGCAGGATCTGGTACTGCAGGTTCCCACCAATTCAACCGGAAAGCGAATTTGTCTGGGTATCCCGATGTACCGCTCCGGCCAGGTTAATACGACAGATGTATCCGACGGTAGTGGTGCCCGCTTTCAGCAAAGTGAACGACGCTACCGGATTCGTCAGCAGGAAGTGCTGGATGACACCTCGGAAGATAATGATCCGGTGAATGTCGCTACGCTACACCCCAATATAGTTTTGCAGGTTGAACGGGAAGGACTGGATTCATGGCTGTTAATGCCCATTGGCCGGATACAGGAAGTACGTCCTGATGGTGAAGTCGTACTGGCAAAAAACTTTATTCCAACCTGCCTGAATATCAGGGCATCAGACTATCTTTATAACGGCATTCGGGAACTGACGGCTTTAATGACCCGGCGGGCAAGAGGCATCAGTCAGCGACTGGCGACTGAGTCAAGAGGAGTGACTTTTCAGGTACAGATGCGGGATTACCTATGGCTTCAGGTTCTTAACCGCTGGCTGCCGTGGAGTGGCGCGGTGCTGGATGATCCCGGGTACGGGCCGCGTCGTCTCTATCGGGAACTGTCAATGCTGGCCGGAGAGCTGCGAACCATGGAAGCCCTGCCGGCAGAAGAGGTGCAGCCTTATCAGCCGGACAATGTTGAAGCTATTTTCCCGCCACTGTTTGCCGAGTTGCGCCACAGGTTGGGAGTACGCCATGAAGATGCGGTTGTAGAGCGACACTGGGATGACAAACAGTTTGCTGAGAGCCGTATTTTCAAAATGGAGTGGAGTAATGCGGAAGAGCTTCAGGGAAGCCGGGTTATTCTGGCAGTGACGTCCAGTATTGGTAGTGTCAGCCTGAACAAGCACTTTGTCCGGTCAGGTAAGTTGGCAGGCCGGCAGCGAATGAAAGAGCTGGTATGTAATGCCCTTCCGGGGGTGCCGCTCAAACCGCTTGCCATGCCACCACTGGAACTGAAGGTATCGCCCGACACTGCCTGGTTTGAAGTTGATACCCGTCATGCTCTGTGGCAGGAAATGCTACAAGCCATGGAGCCGTTACTGTTACATATCGATGAGCGCATTCCGGATGTGGCAGTGAGATTATTTGTGATCAGGTAAGCCGGTTCTGTGGATATGAGCAGTTACTCCAACAGTGAAGAGCGTACCCAGCTGGCAGAAGGCAATGTGCTGGAGTCATCACACGAAAAATCAACTTCATCAAGGAGTGGTGGGCAAAGTCAGGCTCTGCCTGAATTCAGTGCGGCTGAAAATCCGCTGTTTAACCTTGGTGCCGGTTTACTGACTTTGATCGCAACGTTGCCGCGACTGGGTGAACCTGCGGATACAGAGCTGTTCCGGGAACGGCTGGTGGAGGACATCCAGCTTTTCAGACGACAAGGGCGCCGTTCCAAATGCCATCCCTGGATTGTGGATAAATCCAGCTATCTGTTCTGTGTCATGTTTGACGAATCAATTCTTTATACCGAATGGGGGCGGCGCACCGGCTGGGCCAATAACACTCTGTTGAGCCGGTTATATAACCGGCGGAATGGAGGGGAAGTTTTCTTTCTATTGCTGGATCGGGCAAAGCGGTATCCATCCCGGCTGATTGATTTACTGGAGCTGCAGTACGTTTTTTTGAGGTTGGGGTTTCGTGGCCGATATCGCCACCATTCCCGACAGTTGCATGCAATAACATCCGAGCTTTACCAGCTAGTCAGCCGTCAGCGCCAACCCAGTTATTTTTTTCCTCGTATTGAGCCTTCGCGCTCTCAGGGGCGTCGTGTCAAAACCCGCTCATGGTGGCGACCTGTAATATCACTCTCATTTTTGTTGCTGTGTCTGGTTTCAGGAACAGCCTGGTACTGTATCCATCAGTTCAATGCCGTGGCACTGGAACTGGAAAATACGTTCTTCTGCGGTTTTCCTACCGTAGACCCTGAAGATAACCCGGTCAGGAACCAGAGTCAGGCAGTAGACAAACTCTTGCCTTCCAGTGGAACAACAAAACAATGACATTGCTCAACATTGCACGGCGTGTGGGGGCCGTTATTGTCCTGCTGCTGATGGGGGCAGTGATCGTCATTGTTGGCATCTGGTTGCCCTCCCAGTTTCAGGGCTATATCGGTTGGTTGTTCTCTGCGGTCATCATGTTTATTTCCAGCATGGTCGGCTGGGTAATATGGCGACTGTTCAAACTGGAAAAGAAATCACAGCCCAAACCTGAGAAGAAAAAGAGTGAAGATAATGATGTAACTCCTGAGTCGAATGAACTGGTGGGGGCGTCGATCAGGTCGGCACTGGATGCTGTTGTTAAACGACTACATGAAAATAACCCGGATGTTTATGGATTGCCCTGGTTTTTGATGCTGGGAGGCAAGGGCACCGGTAAAACGACATTGCTGCGTTATTGGGGGTTGGTGAAAATTCATACCCCTGTGATTGATGCTGCTGACCAGTATTGCCAGTTCTGGTGCAGTGCGGAAATGCTGATTATCAGAATTGACGGGGATCTGTTTGAAACCGGTCGTGATCAAACTGGCACAAGTCCATGGAAACAGTTGCTGCAGCGGGTTGTCCACCATCGTCCCCGTTACCCTCTTAATGGTGTGATATGTGTTGAGGGAATGGAGAATCTGGCTGCGTCTGATCCGCGGTTGAGTGAGGCCGACGCGGCTTATATGGGGTTGCGGCTGGGAGAGATCAGCAGTGTGCTGAATCAGAGGCTGCCAGTGTGGGTTCTGATTAGCGGTGCGGACAAGTTGATGGATTTTTCATCCAGCTTTGCCGCAGCCCATGCCGGTGAGTCGGAAGAGTTGTTTGGCGGGCTGGTGCCCGGGTCGGGCAGTGCCGCAACACCGGGCTTTGATAGCAAGTGGTTTGCCTCTCACTGGCAGGAGTTGCTGCATATGTTGAGCACCCGCGCTCTGCATATGATTCAGGAAGATCCCCGGCGGGAAAACTGGGCATCGCTGGTGGCCTTGCCGGTGCAGCTACAGCTGGTGGGTAAGAAGCTGGCTCGCTTTCTTAATATGGTCTTCAGTAAACATCCGCTACAGGCTCCGGTCTGGTTTCGTGGTTACTTTTTACTGGCATTGGGAGGTGAAGCCCGGCATGACCCTCTCGGACAGAACTTCAGCCAGCGTTATAACCTGCTGGCACCGAAAATGCCGGGTAAGGATGATCAGGGCCAGCCTTTGTTCAGCAGCCAGATACTGGAGCAGGTCATTGTGCCGGAAGCCTGGCTTGCCGGGCATAACCGTAAAAAGGTGAGGTGGTGGCGTATTCGGCGCTCATTTTACTGGTTATTGCTGACTTTATTGCTCGGGGTGGGTGCTTTATGGGCTGTACTTAACATTCGTTATGAAAACCAGCTACGACATCAGTTACTGCAGGCTGTAACAGAATGGGATGAGAGTGCTGAAGCTATGTGCACTGCCGGTGGACATGACAGTACTGTAACAGTTAAACATGCGACGTTGGATTCCATTCTTGAGTCGCTGGAACAACTGCGGGAAATTGAACTCCGGCTTCATCAGGATGACCCCTGGTATGTGGTGATCTGGCCAGACCTTGCTCGCAGTGAGCCGGTTGCCGAGCGAACCTGGTTAGCAGCGAGAAGGCACCTGTTATTGCCGAAGCTGGATGATTTGCTAAAGGAGCAGCTAAAGCAGGCGCTCGATTCCCAGCAACGCTCTGCCATTTTTGAATGGCTTGAGCTTTATCTTATGTTTCATTCTCCCTCGCCATCAGAACTTGAAATTTTGCAAACCCGGCTGGTGAGTCTGGTACTGCGGCAATCATTGCTATCAGAGAACAGTACTTTAGCGCTCAAGCGACAGTTGTCTGAACTCAAGGCAATGCACCTGCAACGCTCTGTTGATGAAGGGTTAGTCGATAAAGCCAGAAGGCAGATTAACAATATCCGGGCGGATAAACTGGGCCTGTTATTGCTGGAGCAACAGCCGGCATTTGGGGCTCGTGCGACGGCTGGAGATTTGTTAGGCAGGGATTTCTACGCATTTTTCCGATTGCAGAAAAATGCTGATACCGACAGCAGCACAATTCCTGTGCTGTTTACCCGGGATGGATTTAGTCGACTCGATCTGGCTGCAAACAGTGAGCTGGTAACCGGTCTGTATAATGATATTCGTCGGGTGAAAGGCATTACGGAGCCAGCCAGTGCACAGGAAAAAGCTGACTTTGCTGCCCGGCTGCGTCAGGCTTATGCAGAGACTTATATTCGTGAGTGGCAGACACTGCTGAATCAGGTAACGCTGGCCCAGGTCAGTGATCTGAGTGATGCCTTGAGAATGCTGACTTTGCTGCAGCGACCAGTCGCATCACCCCTGCTAATGCTGGTTAATAATGTTGCTGAAGGAACCCGGCTTGTTCTTGATGAGCAGGAACAGGGGGATAGTGATGAGTCGGCTGTGCCGGGTGAGTTGGAGCAAAAGGCTTTAAAAACCGCGGCTAAAAAAGCGAAAGTCAAAATACCTGCAGGAAGTCTGGGCAAGGCCAGAGATCTTGGAACACCGATAGCACATAACCGACTGACAGAAAGTGTCGCTTCGGCATTCTACGGCTGGCAACTGCTGGCAACGGCAGGAGGCAGTGAAGCCAATGCCATTAATCAGGTTATTGCCGCCGCAGGTGTGCTACAGAAGGCTTTACAGCAGGCGGTAGCAACAGGGGATACCCGTCAGGCATTACATGGTATGGCGCTGGAACATGTTCAGGGGGCAGGACCGCTTTATTCTCTGACAACGGCTGCAGCTGCGTTACCTGATCCCTGTGGCCGGTGGATTACTGAGCTGGTCAGTCAAGTCTGGTTACTGATGTTTCAGGGGGCTCATGACTGGATTGCCCAACAGTGGCATGAAAAGGTTGTATCGGTATATCAGCAGACACTGGAGGGACGGTTTCCATTTCAGCCTAACTCTGACCGTGATGCCGGTTTGACAGATTTTGCTACCTTTTTTGCTCCAAAGGGCGTGCTGTCAGGGTTTATGAAAAGTTACCTAAACCCTTTCCTTGATCTGTCCCGGGATGGCAGCCCCCGAATTATAGGGGGACATAGTATTACCTTCAGACCTGAACTGAAGCAGGTCATCCATAGTGCAAATCAGATTCGAAACGTTTTCTTCAATGGCGATGCCGGCACCCTGGGGCTCCTGATTCGGTTACAGGCAAGGGACCTTAGTTCCAATGTGACCGAGTTGCGACTGAGCTCTGCCCAGAGTGTTTACCGCTATCAACATGGCCCCCGTATCTGGCAGGAGGTTACCTGGCCAGGTGCTGATCCGGGACATTCCGTTGAGCTGGCTTTCTATAATGGCAAGTTGCTACTGGCCCGGCAGCAATTTTACGGGGCCTGGGCGATGCTGAGGATGCTCTATGCCGGAGGACTAAGGCCGCTACCGGGCAATGACCTGTCTGCTTATGAAGCACGTCTGCAGTTGAAAGATTACAAAGCCCGACTATGGTTTGAACTGCCGGGAGTACATGAGTCCATGGGTAGAATATTTACCCACTTCAAGCTACCGGAGAGCATCTGACATAAAAACTGATAACAAAGCTGTACCATGAATCTGCTGACAAACCACGGGCTGCTGCCATCCTGCTTTCAAGCTGATGAGGATTCTTATCCTGCTGCACTGGAGAAGCACTTTTATCTGCAAAAGTACTGTGGCAGCCAGTTCTCCCGTTATGTTGTTGACCGTAAAACCGGCCAACCATTTTTGCTGAAAGGTGTTTTCAGCTCAGATCAGCAGCAATACCAAACCTATATTCTGAATGAAGCCAGAGCATTACTTGAGCTGAAAGGGATTCAGGGCATTCCTCGTTTGGAAGGTCTGATTCGATCGGAAGGAGGACTCTGGCTGCTGGTTCAGTGGCTACCTGAAGCCCAATCTGTACTGCAGTGTGGTCGGGGCCGTCGGGCTGCAGGAAAGCTGGTGCAGCAACTGGCACCTTTACTTGCTGCCTGTCACGGACGGGGAATCTGTCACTGTGATCTGCATCCGGATAATCTCGTTTATAGTAACGGTCAGTTATGGCTGCTGGATTTCGGTGCTGCGCTTCGTGCTGATATTCCCTACCCCTATCGTCGCCAGCTTTCTTACGGTTTTGCTTCTCCTGATCTGTTAAGAGGGCAAGGAAAGGTTTCCTTTGCGGATGACCATTTCAGCCTGCTGATTCTGCTCTGGGTTTTATGGACAGGGCGCCACCCCTTTGGAGGCCGGATCCCGGCAAACATGAGTGCTGCTCTCGCAGAACTGAAATGTCCTGACAATATGTCACGGAGCGACTTTCGCTGGTTTATTGCGCATTTCAGATCGCCTCAAAATGTCAGTCTGGGCAATATTTATATGCAGGCCAGACGCTGGTACTGATAGACATTATTCTCTTCTTTTGCATAGGTATACGTCACATGCCATGCAGTGATAAGCTCATTCGGCTCTGATTGTCTGATCTTCAGCTTATTTACTTCATGGGATCGAAGTTATGAAAAAAATGATAATTGGCCTGTCTGCAGCTGCTATTGCAGCGGGTGTTCTGGTCGGGCCGAAAGTAATCGGCGACAGTGTAGAAAGTCGATTGGCGGCAGAGATCAGCCGCGCCAATAATTATCCTGGATTGACAGTAGAGCTGGAAGACTTTCAGAAAGGCTGGTTTGCCTCCAGTGCAGTGGTCAAGGTTGACTTTATTCCGCCATTATCCAAAGAAGAAGCGGGTGATTTTAAAGGAATTAAATTCCAGACCGCTCTTGAAATTGCTCATGGTCCCTTTACCTTCCAACACGGCCTGGGGTTAAACCGGTTCAGTTGGGAATCTCATATTATTAATACCCCTGAATTGGAGCAGAAGCTGGCAATTTCCGAACCTGTCTATCGTTCTGAAGGGCAGGTTAGCTGGTTTGGAAATATCTCTTTTAATGAAGTGGTTCCTGCATTT
This sequence comes from Spongorhabdus nitratireducens, assembly GCA_947387575.1. Classification (GTDB taxonomy): domain Bacteria; phylum Pseudomonadota; class Gammaproteobacteria; order Pseudomonadales; family Endozoicomonadaceae; genus CANDOC01. The sequence continues at coordinate 209,182 of CANDOC010000002.1, read as the reverse complement.
GAGGTTACTGAAGGTGATGTGACTTTGCAGTTCAGCGGCTATCAGTCAAAGGCATGGACTGGCAGTGATGGGTTCATTAATTATGATGGTGATATCGCCCAAATCGAAATAGGTGACAGTGATAAAGTAGTAAAGCTCGATAATCTGGATCTGACGCTGTCAGCTGAGCTGTCTATGGATAAGTTGATGAGCTATGAGCTTTATGACGGCGAGTTTCAAATTTCAGTTGGTCAACTGGCTGATGGCGAAGTGTTCAACGTCAGTGATATCACCATGGTTACCGATATTGATGTCAGCCCTGACGCATCCAAAGCTGATATGCAAATACGCTATGGTGTCGGTAAAGTCGAAGTGGATGAATTTCAGGTGTCTGAGCTGGGATTTGATATCTCACTGTTAAACTACAGCAGTGCTTTCAATAAGGCTTATAACCAGACATTTGCAAAGCTGCTTGATGGCGAGCCTTTGGCAGAAGAAGTTATTAACCAGATTGCACTGGACAGTCTGCCGCTGCTGCTGGAAACCAAACCGGAATTTAAAATCGACAGCCTGCGGTTTACTCTGCCAGAAGGTAAATATGACAGTAATATGAGCCTGAAACTGTCGGACTATAGCCTCAATCCTGAACTGTTGAACGATGAAAGTTACTGGCTTAAAAAACTTCAGCTGAGTGCATCTTCCAGCGCTGACAAAGCACTGGCAAAGAAACTGGCTGAGATGGTTATTGCCGAGAAAGTGAAAAGCAGTGGCAACTTTACTGAAGCAGAAATTCACAAAATCAGTGAACAACAGGCTGAAATTGTACTTGCCAGTCTGACCGCTCAAGGAATACTGGTACACAACGAACAGCAATACACAGCTGAGTTTTCAATGGAAGAAGGCAAAGCTGTTCTGAATGGCAATCCCGTTCCGCTGCCTGCAATCTAAAATGTGTTAACAGCTCTGGCTCATGCCAGAGCTGTGTCGTTTAACTGTTTCAGCTTTCTGCAGCAGCCTCTTCTGCAGGTGCTTCTTCTTCCGGCGTTTCAGCTTCATCGGGTTTGGGGTTATATTTTTGCTCCAGCGGAGGCAGTATTTCGTTGTCCAGGAAAATATCCAGATCTTTCATTATCAGCTCCTTGACCGGAGCCATATCGACGCCCTCATCTGCAGAGCCATCCCGTGCATTTTTGACCAGCTCTTCAACAATTTTGGAAAGCTCGGGAGCAATGTGTTGTTTCAGCTTGGGCATCACCAGTCCAAGCTGAATTCTGAACGCCAGATCATCAGCCATTGCATCACCCTCATTGGTTTTCAGGATTGTTTCAATATAGGCAGGCTTGAAACTTGATGCTGTTTTTTAAGTCGTGTTGGCGTGAAAGATTACCGGCCTGCGGCGATGCTCAACCCCAGTTTGGTGTACTGTTGGTAACGCTCATTTGCGTTTGCTCCGTCCGGAAGAATAGCGGTCAGGTTGATAGCACCTGACAGCGCCTGAGCGTACAAAAAATCTGGCGGCAAAACGACCGGCTCACCAGCTGGCATCAAACTCCCTCCGCTCCAGTAGACAGCCTGGGCCAACCATCCAGGACCATTCTTGTGCCCGCAACGTTTGGCAGCCTGATCACCAAGCCGGCGATTGCTGTCATCGGGCTTATGCAGCCATGCCCGTGTTACGGCCAGAGCTTCCAGCTCATCAGGTGCCCAGCTGTTATCTGCAGACTCGACACAGTTTAATGCCCAGCTGAAAGCTTCCCTGATGGGCAGGCCGTAACAGAGAAAAGTGATCAGATCACCGGCCAGATCCTGCTCCTGCAGGCGTGCGATGTAGTCAGCAACTGAAGGGTCATCCAATAGCAGCGGTTCGCACTCGGGGCGGAGATCATAGCGATCTGTAACTTCTTTTGCTTTGTTGTAGGGAAGCTTCTTGAAACGGCTCATGGCTCATGCTCCGCTGCATTAAAGGAAGATTACTGTATCAATTAATCATGGCGAGTCCGCCCTGAATTTTTACCATTGCAGCCCCCTTGATTTCAGTCATGGTGTTGCCATTCACTGAAACCATCAGTCCTTTTACTTCTGTCATTGCTGATCCTTCAATCGTTGCCATCACGGACTTCATTTCAGCTCGCATCTGGCCATTGATGCTGACCTGGGGTGCTTCTATCTTGACGCTATCCGGAGCGATGGTAACTTTGCTACCCCCGACGCTGAGCTCGATTTTGGTTTTGGCGCTCATTTTTATTGAAGTGGCATCAAAGCTCATTTCATTGTTTGCACTATGCTTCTGACTGCTGCCTGCACTGGTCTCTAGGTTACTGGATGCCTTGATTGTACCGCTGGCATCAGTGGAGAAACTCATATCCTGCTTGGCTTTCAGATCCCAAGTCTCATCTGTAGATACAGCAATGGCTTTATCTGCATGCCAGTCGGCTTTTCCTGTAATAGCCAGCGTGTCATCGTTGCCTATCCGGGTTGAGCGGTCATTGAGCACTTCCACTTCCAGATCTTTCTGGGACTTCAGCTGAACCTTTTCTTCCTTGCGCCGGTCATCAAACAGCAGGTGACTGCCTTCATCAGAGCCACCCTGGGTTGTGGAACGGGATATCAGGCCACAGATTTCAGCTGTGTCGAACGGCGTCTTGTGCTGTCCGTTCCAGGCCGAACCCAGAACCATTGGCAGATCCGGACAACCGTCGATAAAACCGATCAAGACTTCATCGCCGACCCGGGGCAGAACCTGAAAGCCAAATCCGTTGCCACAAAGTGGTTGCATGACTCGCAGCCAGCAACTCGCTTCTTCATCCTTGTTGTCATCTTTGTCCCAGTGAAACCGGACTTTAATGGCACCCTTACCATCGGTATGAAGTTCACTGTTATCTGGACCACAGACCCGTGCACTTTGCAGACTGGTTATTTTGGGGGCAGGCACCAAGGGTGGACGATAGGGGGTCTCCAGTGGCATGCAGGTAAAACTGTTACGGTATTCAATACCGGAAGATTCGGCGGTATCAATCAGCCGGTGGGATACTGATAACAGCAGGTAATCCCCGGTCTGCTTTTTATCAGGATGCTGTTCGAGTCTGAAATAACCTCCGGTACAAAAGCCGGCCTGCGAGGACTCGCCATAAACAATATTGCCTTTGGCGTCACTGGCTTCAGCTTGAAGGGTATTAAGCCGGCGGCTGTCACTCAATGTCAGGCAGGCAGGATCGAAAAGATGACAATCCATTTGCAGCCCGCTACTCCAGCGTGTAGCTGCCGATGTGCTGCCACTGTCGGTTGGCGAAGCCTGATCGGGCTCGTAGCCCCGGGTGCAGTGAGACAAGGGGCCGATATTACGTGCCGGCTGCCACTGCTGCACGGCATCAGTAAAATTGGCTGCGGCAATATAATGCCCGACGTTAGGGTTACACTGGCTGAAGGTATGGTTATTGTCACTGATCACCATGCAGTGACCATCAGCTTTATGCTCAAAGAAATAGTGCAGACTGTCCTGCCTCAACAGTCGGTTAATAAAGGCACCGTCGGATTCATTGTACTGCACGCAATATTCACGTCGTGGTGGTTTGCTGCGATTATTGAAACGATAGCTGCCTTTAAGTCCATGCTCCTGTAATAGTTTGTCGATAATTTCCTGACTGCTCAAATTCTGAAAAATACGACAATTAACCCTCATTGAAAGCAACCATAACCAGGGGCGAAAAGTCACTTTCCAGGTTTGAAGTTCTCCATTTCGTGAATACCCGGTATTGCATGCGGTAGCGACCAGCCCGTGAAAATAACGTGCCGTGGCTTTTCTCTTACCTGTCATGCCAGAGGTATAGCGCACTGCAAACGGCTGCCCAATTAATGACTCCGAATCCAGCCCTCGCGCCAGTAGTACCGCTTCGCCACTATAGGATTCGCACAGCGATTCAGTGAACGATAGCTCGGTTACCGGCAGAACTGTGCCATCCTCCAGTCTGGCACTGAGCGCCCGGGTTTCGGGATCAGGGATTTGCACCATGATGAGGTATCTCCCGATAACTGGAAAATGATGAGTTCTCGGCAATAGTTAAGCCTGTGAACGGTTTGCTGTCACGGTCAGCAGACATCAAGGGGTATCAAGGGTTGCTAAGGTGATTAGCCTAAGGTCAAAGGGAAGCTTATGTCAGAGCATCACTTGCGTGTTGTCCGGGCTCATTGTGCCGTTGCTGTCCTGATCATACTGACAGCCTGCAGCAGTGCTCCCAAACCTGTCAGCCCGGAACCGGATATTGAAGATATTCTGCAGACGGCAGGCGTAATGAAGCCCGCTGTTACACCACTTTCCCATAGTTTGCACTGCACCGGGAAAAGTACCCGGTGTTATGTCGATGCTTTGAAATTGTTGCCCGCGTGGACATTTCCGGAGCCGGACCAGCCTCTGTTATTGAGTGAAGAGCAGCAGGAAGTCATGTATCGCCGTTTTTCCGACCTGATGCCAATATTTGAAGAGCGTGCTGCATCAGGAAACCAGACCGCTCAGCTGACACTTGGGCTGATCAGAATGCGGGGGCAGATGGCAGAACCTGACCCTGAGCGGGGAATGAAGTTGTTGAGACAAGTTGCAGACAAAGGTGAGTGCCTTGCATCATGGCGTCTGGCGGCCAATCTGTTTGCAACCAATACCGATCAGGCTGTGTTCAGACTGAGGCAGGCGGCTGAATGCAGTTATCAACCTGCACAGGTTTTGTTGGGTTTGCTCTACCGGGATGGCAAACATGTGCCGGTACAGTATCAGCAGGCAAGGTACTGGCTCAGTCTGGGGGCTGCCCAGGGCAGTGCCGAAGCGGCTGCAAATCTTGGCCTGATGCAGTATTACGGTATCGGAGGTATCCAGAGTGAAGAGCAGGCCATCAATAGCTGGAGTCTGGCCGCTCTGACAGGAGAGCCCCGTGCGGCATACTGGCTTGGACTGGTGGAGTCAGGACGGTTTCAAACAGATAGCTTGACCAAAGCCCGGCAGTATTTCCGTCAGGCTATTCCGGCTGTTGTTCCGGCCTGGAACCAGCTGGGGATTCTGGATTTGAAAGTTGAGCGAAGTAATGACGCTTCCGAATGGTTTGAGGCCGGGGCAAAGGCAGGAGACCCTCTGGCAGCTTACAATCTGGGATGTTTGTGGCATACCGGAAATGGCCTGACCCGAAATGACCTGCAGGCGCAGGGATGGTTAAAGCAGGCAGCAGCACAAAATTTACGTCAGGGACAGCGGTTACTGGGGTACCTGATCTGGAAAGAGAGTCGTGGCAGTGCAGATTACATGGATGCAGCAGAGCTGCTGGAAGCGGCTGCAAGCCAGGGGGATATCTACAGCCTTTATCTGCTGGGCGTGATGCGGGCAACAGGCCAGGGTTTGGTGCGGGATTTATCCCAGGCCTATATTCGTTTCAGTGTGGCTGCGGCCTATGGATCACCTTCCGCTTCGTCGATGCGGGATGCCGTAGGACGACAGCTGTCTTCGGATGAGCTGGAAAGCGCCCAGCGTCGGGCGCAGTTCCTGTATGAAAAAATGCTGGATCGGGGTGCAGTGCTGGAAGCTGTGTCTGAACCCCCGAAACAACTTATTGAACAACAGCTTTGAACAACAGGAATAAACAACGGGTTCAGTCAGGTATCATAATTGTGATACCTGATACCCCTTCTGTTGTAGCAGTGTAATAACGCTGTCCTTACCCAGCAGGTGACCGACTCCAACGAGCACAAACTCTTTATCTTCGTCAGTCAGCATTTTTTCGATATGAGCGATCCAGTTTTTGTTGCGTTTTACGATCATCGACTCATAAAAAACCGGATCTGATTCAATGACCGGCTTCAGGAAAATCTCCTCCATGGCCTTGATATCTCCCGCACGCCAGGCTGGCAGGAAGTTGGTATACATCGCTTCAAACTGACCAACCTGCTCAATATTGGAGCGGATAAATTCATCCTCGTAACCCTTGCCCAGATTGCGGATCAGATCCACCTGAAAGCCCAGACTTTCAAGATACTCCTGACTCTTGTTATCGCGTTGGGATAACTGATCAAAATAAGCATCTACGCCCTCGCCAAAAAGCCGGGCGCGCTGGGCCTCCATTACTGCCATCAGGGTAACAATAAATCCCGGCTTGAAACTGTTGAATGCTTCAAGGTCTGCGCCAAAACCACTGAAATAATGGCTAAGAGCCTTATAGGTTTCCTCCGACAGCATCCGGTCGAGTGTTCGGCCGTCAGCAAATGTCATTTCCATCATCATCTGCTGCTGAGCCTGAACCTCCTGTGGGCCGGGGACATCAGCTTCCAGTACGACAGATTCGCTGTTTCGGTATGCGGTTTGGAACTCTTCAGGCAGGGGAAACTGGGAAGGCGGAAGGAAATGAATAGTACCACCCAGATAAAGGTGCTGATTTCCTTTGGATACTTTCCAGACAGAGCTTGCGGCATTAGTCACTACTGGCGCAGACATCAGGCCAATTACAGATAAGCAAAGTATGGTCTTACGAAATACAGCTGTGAATTTCATTTGTTGTTTTTTATGTTAGACGGTCGTCCATCATCTTAACTCCTGTAAATCAGGTCAAATATCAACACCTGTCTCGTCGGAATCAAGCTGCACACAGACTGTGACGGGATAGTCTATTCTTCCAGTCTCACGCTTTATTTAAATTTCTGGCTTGTACGGCGTTTATGTTTCTTACGGCTCAGCATATTGAGGCCATGCAGCAGCCCTGTTCGGAAGAGCTGCCCTGTGGCGAATGGATCAAGGCTGAGCGGAGCCGGTTCCGGCCATTGCGCAATGACTACAATATTGCCCGTACTGCTTTCCGGCAGATGCAGCAGGAAACTGATGGTGCTCTCCGTCAGCCATTGGAAGAAAAGTGTCGTGAAAGTTGGGAAAACCTGAGCCGGCAGTTGATTGAGTTGTCGCAACAGGAAACACATGATCTGGAGCTCTTGGCGTGGCTATGTGAGGCCCAGTTTTTTGCACCGAGGCCCTGGGAATGTGTTGAAAGAACTCTGGAACTGCTATATGCATGGTTAGAGCTTTTCTGGTGGAATCTATATCCCGGAGCGCCACAGCAGCAAGACTCGGGGAACGCAGGTAACGGTGCTTCCGATACGGGAGATCAGGTTGAAGGTGAGGATAGAAAAGCTGATGCCGGTTCATCAGAAAACTGGCAGGACTTTCCCGCAGAGCAATTGAAGCAGCGAGTAGCACCGCTGCAAATGCTGGCCGGTGAAAGTGAAGAGAGTGGCTTGCTGGTGATGCCGATGCGACTGGCACCATTGCTGTCCGGACTGAATCTGGCTGACTTTCTGATTGCAGAGCAACAGGGGCAGCTCCCGGCGCTGCTGGAAGAATGGAAGCCGCAAATGCAGTCGCAGCAAAAAGTGCTGAAACAGAATGTTGAGTCGATGTGGCATATCGACCAGCTGCTGGAGTCGATGGATCAGATGCTGGAGCAGCGTGCCAAAGGCATCTGGCGGATCAATAGCTTTAACCTGCTGCGAAGAGCGATCAATAAAGCACTGTCGTATCTTGAAACGCTGGCCAAACCGGCAGGAGTATGGCCGGAAAAGCCAAAAGAGGAACCGGAAGTTGCACCGGTTGTTGATGAAATAAAGCAAGATTCGACTGTAGATGTTACCAGTGATGATACAGCCGCAACTGATGAAGCCCAGGTAAGCAGCATACAGGCAGTGCCTCTGGCGACAGGGCTGCCAGCAGGTGATGCGATAACCGGAAGAAATCAGGCCTACGCTCAACTGCGACAGCTGGCAGAGTACTTTCGGCAGGCGGAACCCCATAGTCCGGTTACCCTGTTACTTGAACGGGCTCTGTACTGGGGTCGGCTACCGTTACCGCTGTTAATGCAGGAACTGGTTGGCAATCATGCCGGTGCCTTGAACAGGATCTGTGATCTGACAGGAATGAAACTGGATGAGGAGCTGGAACTGATGCCTGAGCCCCAGGTTACGACCAGAGTGCAGCCCCCGGTAACTCCCCCGGTTTCGAGTATGACAGCAGCCACTTCCCCTGAAGTTGCAGTCTCTTCTGTACCAACGACATCAGGCGACAGCGCCGAGCGTTCTCCGCCGCAAGTTACCGCGACGGATTCAAATAGCAGCTCATCACCGGCAAAACCGGCAGACAGTGCTGATGATGGCATGTTTCAACAACTGATCTGAGGAATCTAACCCATGGCCAGCCTTTATATGCGCATTGAGGGTGGAGATGTACAGGGAGGTTCAACAGCTGTTTTCACCGGTGGTGACAGCATGAGCGAACAGGGCTGGTTCGCGGTAAAAACGTTTTCCTGGGGGGCAGTACGCTCGGTTGGTATGGATATCGGTAACGGTATGAATGCCGACTCAGGGATGGTTGCCATGAATGAAATGACCGTCACCAAGGAAGTTGATGGTGCCTCTGAAAACCTCTTGTCCTCACTTTATATGCCAGGGGATGAAGGTAAAACCATTGATCTGATCTGTACCAAGCCGGATCGCTCTGGCGAAGGCGCTCAGGTTTATATCCAGTTAAAGCTGGAAAAAGCACGGCTTGTGTCGTACTCCATTAACGGTAGTGACGGTGCTACACCCTTTGAATCGCTTTCCATGGCGTATAACACTATCAAGGTTAAACACTGGCATGAAGCGGAAGGTGGCAAGCTCGAGCCAGGTGGTCTGGTTGCATACGACCTGCCTACAGGCAAGGTTATTTCAGGCAAGAAGTAGTCTCCAGTAAATCTACCCGCTGGTTATTTGGCTTTGCTTTTGGGGAGGTCTGTCAGATTTGCAGGATTTTAAACCGCAAGACCTTGATTCCCGGCAGCATCACCGTGTCAGTTTGACCTGTGAAATTGAAACCCCTGAGGGGCGTGAGCAGGTTGAACTGCCTTTTACTGTCGGTGTGCTGGGGGATTTTTCCGGCAATCTGGAACCCGATAGCTCTGCTGCAAGGCTGTCATTGCCTCCGGAGGCCCTGCGTGCAGGGCTTCCTGTCGGGAGAGCGCTTAAGCGTGCTCAGAGCAGCCAGCAGGGACAGGGAAAAAAGCCTCTTCGTGAACGACGTTTTGTTGATATCAACAGCACAAACATCAGTAGTGTCATGGCATCTATTCGGCCAGGGTTGTCATTCAGGGTTAAAAACAGATTGCTGGCGGATGGCGGTGAACTGCAGGTGTCGCTAAAGTTTTCATCACTTGCCGACTTCACCCCGGCTCGTATTGTCGGACAGGTTCCTTTTCTGGCACGACTGCATCGGGTGCGCTGTGATCTGGCGAGCCTGAAACACAAGCCGGATCGAATGCAGCAATTGCAGGCTATGTTGCGGGAATTACAAAACAGCGATCCGGAGCTGCTGGAATATCTGAGAAGAAAGTAACGCTTAAGCTGAAGCGGGATCTGCCAACTCTATACCTGCAAAATATGGATCTGCCGTGGATCACTGGGATCATTTTATAAATAATCTGCTGACAGAACTGGATACCTTGCTGAGTCAGCAGCTTGGTGAAATTCTGCGCCACCCTCTCTATAAAAATCTGGAAGCCCGCTGGAGTGCATTGGAAACGCTGGCGCGATTGCCAGTCAATCACCAACAGGTGCAGCTGAGAATTCTGGACTGCAGTTGGGAAGAACTTTCCGATGATCTGAACAATGCGATGCGGATTGAAAGCAGCGTGCTGTATCAGCGGATTGGGCAGGAAGAATTGAATACTGCGGGTGGACAACCCTTCGGCTTATTAATTGCGGATTATGAACCCTGTGCCGATATGTTGCGCTTTGCCGAGTTTCCCGGTTTTTCCACCTGGGATGATCTCTATACCCTGCAGCTAGTCGCCACGTTGGGCGCGAAGTGTTTATGCCCTGTAGTGACATCGTTGTCTGAAGCGTTTATCGGGGAAGGGGATGAGAAAATAACAACTTCTCCGGTTAGGCTGAATCGCTGCTTTAACGAACCTGAATATGCCAGCTGGAATCTTTTACGACAGCAGGATGAAGCCCGGTTTCTGGGAGTCGTCTGGCCGCCTGTCAAGGTAAGGTCTGCATTTGATGGCGTCTGTGATGGCTTCATTTATCGTGAAGAGGATCCACAGGAAGCGATGATCTGGGCCAGTGGTGCCTGGGCTTTTGCTTCTGTGGTGATGCGGGAATTTGATCGTCTTAACTGGTTTGGCTACCTGCGTAGCTGTCAGGCCGGCCAGTTTCATGGCGGGATCGTTAATCTGCCGGGGTATTCAGATGAAGCTTCAGGCTTTCTGGTTATGCCTCAGGTTCGCTACAGATTGTCTGAAGGGCTTGAGAGCGCCTGGCGAGAGCAGGGCTTTATGCCTCTGTCTACCGGCTATATGACGGAGTACCTGGCATTTTTTGACAATAACTCTGTTTATCAGGCTGGGGACAGCAGTGATGAAAAAATCGGTGCGATGCTGCAGAGCACGCTTATGGGATGTCGCTTCGGTCACTATTTAAAAGTTCTGATTCGCAGCCATATCGGTGGTTTTGATTCTGTGCTGGAAGCAGAAACCTGGCTGGATCGCTGGCTGCAGAATTATTGCAGTGAAGTGGACTATGGTGAAGACAGTATTATGGCACGCTATCCGTTACGCCGTGCCTCGGTGGAGCTGGAGGAAGAAGGCAGCAGTCCGGGTTGTTACCAATGTGTGATTCGTCTTCAACCTCAGTTTCAGTATGACTATCTGGCGTCAGATATCGTCGTCAGAACTGAGTTGTAATCAGAATTGAGCTGTAGTCAGAATTAAATTATTAGCAGCTGGAGTAAAGATGGCAGATTTGCTGCAGGCGCTGAGTCCCGAATGGCCGATGATTTCCGATGATCCGGAACGTAATGCTATTGCCGTTCACTTGTTGCAGCTGTTGAGCAGCCGCAAGCCATTGTTTGCTCCGGAGCTGCTGGTGCAGCAACAGCTGTTTTTGCCTGAGTTGAATTATTCTCTTTGCCACTTCGGGGTGGCGAATTTGCAGTCTTTGCGAAACTCACAACAGCTGCAGGATTATTGTCACGAGCTGGAACAACTGGTCTGCACTTTTGAGCCGCGCATTGCAGATGCGCTGGTATCACTGTTACCCGGAGATGGTCGGGATAATACCTTGCAGTTGAAAATCCGGATTACGCTGGCTGATACCCGGCGTCAGCTTAATCTGGAAACCCGCATTCGTCTGGACACCGGTGACTGTCGCTTCCGGGAGGCCGGGCGTGACTGACTCTTTACTTCACTACTATGCCCGTGAGTTGGGTTTTCTGCGTAAGCGGGCGCGGCAGTTTGCCCGTGCCCATCCGGATACTGCAGAAAAGCTGGGCATGGATGAAGGCGGTGTCACTGATCCACATATCGAACGTCTGCTGGAAGGAGTTGCCTTTCTAAACGCAAGGTTGCATCAGCGTCTTGATGACAGCTGGCCTCAATTGAGTGACAGTTTGCTCAGACTTCTTTTTCCATTGTTTTCCCGGGGCTTGCCTTCTTTTGCACTGCTGGGTGTTGATCCGGATAAAAGTCTGGACCGGATTGTTCAGCTGGAAGAGAACCAGCACTTTGAGGCAGAAACACCTGACGGTGAGGTTTGTACATTTCGCAGCTGCAGGCCAGTCCAGTTAACGCCGCTACGAATAGAGGGTGCAGCTCTGAATCTGGCGCCTTTCCGGTTTGTACCGGATGTTCCCGCCAGTGCCATGCTGGAGCTGAATATTGGTGGGTTGGTCGGGGGAAAAGGCGTCAGTGATATTCAGTGTGACCAGCTGGATATTCAGATTGTGGCAGAAGCGGCGGTAAGCCGGCAGTTACATGATCTGATCCGGGGGAAACTGCTGGATGTTCGAGCCGGTCCTGGTGCCGGTGATGGTATATCGCTGGGCAAGTCAGCACTTGAGCCTCTGGGGCTGAATGATAACCATCTGTTACCGGTCACCCCTAATACTTTCAGTGGATTGCAGCGGCTGTATGAAGTGGTCGCTTTTCCTGTTCCCTTTCTCGGCTTCAGGGTTCGGGGATTACGGCGGATGATTAACCGTTTTAATCCCCGGCAGATGGTTATCTATCTGATGCTCAAGGATGCACCAGGCAGTTTGTCCAGACTGGTGGAAGCCCGTCACTTTCGGTTGAACTGTATTCCGGTCGTCAATCTGTTTGATATGCAGGCCGAACCGCTGATTCTGGATTACAGCCGGATGCGGGAACGGGTAACGCCGGATGCCAGAGCCGAGTCGAGACTGGAAACTTTTTCAGTCAACAGTGTCACCGAAATTACCCGGCATGAGCCTGTTGAAGTACCGCCATTATATGGACGTCGTTATGGGGATAGTCCCGGAGGGTTGTACTGGCTGGAAACCGGAGGACGTGATCCGTGGGGTAAGCTGCATGCCTATCTCACCATGACTGACATAGACTTTAATCCGGCTATTAACGACCGCAAAATATTTGCTGTGGATATCACCTGCAGTAATGGCGACCTGCCCAAATCGCTGCGGCATGATATCGAGCTGCGTTGTATTGATCTTCATTTGCCGGGCACCAGTCGTTTTGTCTATCCGCCAACAAGACGCAAGCTACCTTCAACCGGATACAGTAGCAGCTGGACTCTGTTGTCTTTATTGCAGTTCAATTTTGAGTCGCTGCTGGTGGCTGAGGAGCCGGTAGAGGGCTTGCGTCATCTGATCCGCCTGTGTTCGCGAGGGGAAAGTGAGGCGCTGGTCTGGCTGGAGTCATTATCAGCTCTGGATATCAAATATATGACCCGGCCCATTGTTATCGCCGGCAGGCATTGCCATGCCCAGGGCGCAGAACTTGGGCTCACTCTGGATAGCCGGTTTCTGGGTGATGCTTCAGTTCATTTATTAATTGATGTACTGGATCAGTTGTTGGCAGGGTTCAGCAGCTTCAATACTTATACTCGACTTAGTATTGAATTGAAGGGTGAGCCCGGGATCTATTATCGCTGCCCGGTGCGTAGTGGGCGAAAAGCAGGGTTATGACCGATGGCCGATAAAGTTTCGATCATTCAGCGACTGCAAGCCTGCCCGGACAGCTTTGAGTTTGAACAGCTTTATCGCCTGTTTCAGCAGCAGGTCTATTGTGAAGGGCGAAGTATTCCCCTGTTTGTGAATGTTTTGCAGGAACCTTTATACCGAGGGGCTGAACTGCAACAGGTTATCTGTACCCGTCGTGGCTGGCGGGCGACCTGCCATATCCCGGTTCTGGGTGGCGGACTGGGTGTTGCCCCCAATTATTTACGGGAGCTGGCCCTGAATCAGACTGATAGTCGCAAAGAGCTGGCAGTCCGGGATTTCTTCGCCCTGTTTGATGACACCTTTATCGAACGGACCTGGCAAGTACGGGTGAAATATGACCTGACCATTCAATATGAAATGGCTGCCAGAAAAGGTGAACAGAATCATCTGTCCCGGCGGTTGTTATCTCTGGTCGGGGTCGGCAGAACCCGTTATCTCGGCTCTGAACTGCTGGTGCCTTATATCGGGTTGCTGGGTAGTAAAACGCGGAACATTCAATCTCTGCAGCAAATTATGACCACTTTGTTTCAGGTCAAGGTATTGCTGCGTGCAGCGCCTCCCCGTCGTACGGTGTTGCCGGAAGACAGTTTATCGAGGCTCAATGCCGATGTAGCGCGACAGGCTGATGCGGGAATTGAGCCCGAGTATCAGAATAACCGGCTGGGACGGGGAGCTCTGATTGGTACAGCCTGCTGGTTTGATGCCTGGCGGCTGGAAATTCTTCTGACCCTTCGAACCCGCAAGGAGCATGAGAGACTGGGAGATAGAAAACTTTGGGATGCCCTGTTTGAACTGGTTCGGCTTTATATGGGACAGCAGACGCCTGTTTCGGTATTTCTGTTACAACCCCGGGCACTGGTGCCTGAGCCGGTGTTATCTGCACGAAGTGGAAAAGCCAGATTGGGTCTTTATCAATGCTTGGTACCGAGAAACAAGCCGAGACAGCTGGTGCAGTTGAGGTTGTAGTGACTGAGGGAAAATAGTGTCAGGAACGGACAGGAGAGAGATATAACAGACCCTGAGCAATCGACTCAGGGTCTTGCTAAACAGAGCTATCAGGCAACCATACTGGCTTTAAGCTTTTTCATGGCATTCTTTTCCAGCTGTCGAATACGCTCAGCGGAAACACCATAACGGTCTGCCAGTTCGTGCAACGTGGCTTTGCTTTCTGTCAGCCAGCGGGAGCGGAGAATATCCTGACTGCGTTCATCGAGCTGTTCCATGGCACGCTGCAGGCTGTCAGCAGCGGACGCATTCCAGTCTGCGTCTTCCAGCTGATGTGCTGGGTCATAGCGGCGGTCTTCCAGCCACGCGGCAGGTGCCTGCCATGAAGTATCTTCATCGCTGTCGTTGGTCGCACCGTCAAAAGCGGTATCCTGGCCTGCCATGCGGCTTTCCATTTCGCGAACAACGTGGGGTTCTACATCCAGGTCTTTGGCTACGGCTGCGACTTCGTCGTTATTCAGCCAGGAAAGACGCTTTTTGGCACTGCGCAGATTAAAGAACAGTTTGCGCTGGGCCTTGGTGGTTGCAACCTTGACGATACGCCAGTTGCGCAGAATGAACTCGTGAATTTCTGCCTTGATCCAGTGCACCGCAAACGATACCAAGCGTACACCCACTTCCGGGTTGAAACGCTTGACGGCTTTCATCAGGCCAACGTTACCTTCCTGAATCAGGTCACCTTGTGGCAGGCCATATCCGGCATAGCTTTTCGCAATATGAACGACAAAGCGCAGATGTGACAGTACTAGCTGGCGGGCAGCGTCAAGATCATTCTTGTAGTAAAGCTTTTCAGCCAGCTCACGCTCCTGTTCCACGCTCAGTACAGAGATACGACCGACAGTCTGGATGTAGGCTTCTACATTCTGACCCGGTACGAGCATATCAACAGTTTGCAGACTGGTTCCCATGATAACTCCAAGTGTAAAACGGAATCACAGTGTACCCTGATATTTTCCGGTCTTCATCCGTGCGAGCCTGTTTGCAGGGTAAATAATCGAGATATTTACTCACATATCTTTACAGGCGACTTTTCTTTACAGGCAACTTTACATTACTGCAGCTGATTCGAAATCATTCCCTGCTGAATCTTGCAGGAGCAATTTCGTTAATGATTTTTAGTCAATCAGAGGCAGATATTCCACCTTCATTTTTGACTTTGATTATGCACGAAAGTTCCTTTGTGAAGGCCTGAAACAAGATGATATTTTTCAGGCCTTCCTACTATTATTTTAGCGCGTATTCTAGCGTGATTTTAAGTCGCTCGAACAGATAGTCCATGACCTGCCGAATTAAATTTCCACACTTCGCAGCTGGCGGCTGCAACTGATAATTGCGCCAAGTACACCCAGCATTGCTCCACTGAAGCAAAGTGCTACCCCGGTGAGAATATCCGGGCCATGGGGGCGAAAATCACTGCTATACAGTCTGGCCAGTTCATTCAGACTGTCATTCAGCCAGAAAGCAAGTGCGCCGGTTAAAATCCAGGCCAGCAAACCACCCAGTAAGCCATACCACATGCCCATGTAAATAAACGGCAGTGTGACATAACCGTCAGTGCCGCCAACCAGCTTGATAATACGAATTTCGGAGCGGCGGTTCTCTACTGCCAGTCTGATGGTATTGCCTATCGCCAGTAACACGGTAATACCGAATAACAAGCCCAGAGCCAGAGCACCCTGGCTGGCCAGCCGGTTTAATTGCTGCAGACGCTGAACCCATTCCAGATCCAGCTGGGCAACATCCACGATGGGGTTTTGCAGCAGTTCGCTTTGCAGCTGCCCGGCGGTGTCAGCACTGACGGTGTCATCGAACTGGATAATAAAGACCGGCGGCAGCGGGTTTTCATTAAGGTGGCGAACCAGGTTGCTGTTGCCGGAGAAAGCCTCATATTCGGCCAGTGCTTCATCCGGGGTCAGATACTGAACCTGAGCCACCTCAGAGGTATTCTCAAGTTTTTTCCGCAGGGCTGATATTTTGTCAGTGGCTGTTTCTTTCTCCAGAAACAGTGTCATTTGCGGTGTTCCATCCCAGCGTCCGGCAACTTCGCGCAGATTCTCGGTACCGATATAAAGCAGCGTCGGTAAGGTCAGGGAAATCGCAATGACGAAGCAGGTCAGTGCGGTGCCCAGCGGAGTTTTAAACAAGCGATGAAAAGCTGTGCTGGCAACTTCCTTATGCAGGCTGGTGAGATAGCTTAGAGAAAACTCAGCAGCTGTCTGGCGGGCCGCTCCACGTGGAGCTGAAGGCTCGTTTGTCTGGCTCATGCTATCTCCTGATCATTGACCAGACGACCCTTTTCCAGTGTCAGGACACGGTGGCGCATGCGGGCAATCAAGGACAGGTCATGGCTGGCAATCAGAACTGTGACACCAGACTGGTTGAAGTTTTCAAACAATCGCATGATATCGACTGAAAGCTTGGGGTCAAGGTTACCGGTGGGTTCGTCAGCCAGTAGCAAGGGAGGTTTGTTAACAACAGCACGGGCGATGCCGACGCGTTGTTGCTCACCTCCGGACAGTGTTTTGGGAAGCTGCTGTTCCCGGCCCGAAAGCCCGACCATCTCCAGTGCAGCCCGCACCCGGCGCTGGCATTCTTCGCGCTCGTAGCCCGCAATCATCAGAGGAAGAGCCACATTGTCAAAGATGGTTTGATCCATCAGCAACCGGTGATCTTGAAACACCACGCCAATGTTGCGACGAAAATAGGGAATCTCACCTCTGCCAAGGCGGGAGAGATCATGCCCTCCCACTTTGATATTACCCTGGGTTGGTCGCTCCATCAGAGCGATCAACCTTAACAGGGTGGTTTTGCCGGCACCGGAATGTCCGGTAAGGAATGCCATTTCTCCGGCCTGCATGCTGAAGTCGATATCTTCAAGACCGCATGACTGACGACTATTCGGGGCTGCGTCAAAACGTTTGCTGACGCCTTCAAACAGAATCAATTTTTTGCATCCCTTGTCCGGCTGTGTGGCTACATGGTAGCTACGGGCTCTGCCAATCCATCCATGGACAGATCGTTATTGTTACAGAGCCCTCTGGCTGGTTATTGTTTGCTGTTGTTATCTATCAGCCTTTACTGGTATCAAACAGGGCTTCAACAAACTCCTCCGCGTTAAACGGACGCAGATCTTCGATCTGTTCACCGACACCCAGGAAGCGGATTGGGGTCTGCAGCTGCTTGGACAGCGCAAAAATAACACCACCCTTGGCGGTACCATCCAGCTTGGTCAGTGCCAGACCGGTTAGCTGTACAGCTTCGTTGAACAGGCGAGCCTGATTCAGGGCATTCTGACCGGTACCGGCATCCAGTACCAGCAGCACCTCATTGGGTGCTTCAGGATCAATCTTGCCGAGAACCCGTTTAACTTTCTTCAGCTCTTCCATCAGATTGTCCTTATTGTGCAGACGGCCGGCAGTATCGGCAATCAGGACATCCATCTGGCGGGCTTTGGCGGCTTCAAAGGCATCGTAAACGACTGATGCACTGTCTGCTCCGGTATGCTGGGCAACAACCGGAATTTGATTGCGCTCGCCCCATACCTGCAGCTGTTCTACTGCAGCTGCACGGAAGGTGTCACCGGCGGCCAGCATAACTTTCTTGCCTTCGCCTTGGAGGCGGCGAGCCAGCTTACCGATGGTGGTGGTTTTGCCCACACCGTTAACGCCGACCACCAGAATGACATAAGGCTTGTCGGACTGGGGAATAACCAGCGGTTTGTTGGCAGGCTCAAGAATAGTCGCCAGCTCCTGCTTCAGGGCAGTGATCAGGGCTTCAGCATCAGCGAGCTCATTGCGGCTGACCTTGCGGGTCAGTTCGTTGATAATTTCGGTGGTTGCCTCGATACCGACATCTGCGGTTAGCAGCTGGGTTTCCAGGTCTTCCAGGAGTTCGTCGTCGATCTCCTTCTTGCCCAGCATCAGGGTGGCGACCCCTTCAACCAGCACATTACGGGTTTTGTTCAAACCCTTTTTCATGCGGCCGAAGAAGCTGCTTATCTTGCTTTCTTCTTCAGGCTGGTCAGCTTCAGTGACGGCTGGTGCAGCTGCTTCCGGTGCAGCATCCTGTTTGTCAGTCGGTACTGCCTCACCAGATGCAACTGTCTCGGTTTCGGCTTTAACCGGTGCTGCTTCTGCTGTTTCAGTATGCTCGACGATATTTTCGATGGAAGGTTCGGATGCCTGGGGCTGTTCAGCAACAACAGCTTCTGTGATCTGCTCTTCTTCTGCAACCTTTGCAGTTGGCTCAGAGACTTCCGGACTGATTTCAGGGCTGGTAGTGTCTTCTTTAATCGAGTCGGCTACAGCTTCAGGCTCAGCCTTGGTCTCGGATGCTTCGCTCTGTGGCTGAACGACTACTTCCTGCTGTTCAGTCGAAGCAGACTGCTCAGGGGCTGCTGTTTCAGAGATCACTGCAGTATCAACTGCAGGAGACGTTTCTTTAGCCTCTTCCTGGCTTTGCTCAGACTCTGCAGCAGCTTGTTCCTGTTCTTTCTTGCCCCACGGCCAGAAGCGGCGCTGGGTAGCCTTTTCAGCCTCTGGCTCAGCAGCAGATTCGTTTGTTTCAGTTTCTTGTTCTACAGCCTCTTCTGTGGCCTGCTCATCCTTACGACCCCACGGCCAGAAACGGCGGGGTTTATTCTCGTCTTTCTCAAACATAGATGTATTACTGCTTGGTATGGCCGGTTCCTGTTGTGACGGTGAAGGAGCCGGGGGCTTAAATCTAGTACACGATGTACCGGCTGGAAACTTATTTGAAAGGAACGCCTGCCGGGCGAGGCTTTCAAATAAATTTCGGACAATTGTCTATCCTAACATTTCTCCTGCATTTCTATGAACAGAACGAGCCCGTATCCGGGTGATAAAAATGAATAAATCTGTGTTGCGCCCTTTATTGCTGCTATTGATGCTGCAGTACCTGTTTATTCAGGTGCTACAGGCAGGCGTGGCTGTGGCTGCAACCAACTCACAGACTCAGGCGTTTGTGCTGGAAAATGGCATGAAGCTGATTGTCAGGGAAGATCACCGTGCTCCGGTTGCCGTGGTTCAGGTCTGGTACAAGGTGGGTAGCAGCTATGAGCCCGCCGGGCTGACCGGGGTTTCCCATATGCTGGAGCATATGATGTTCAAGGGCTCCAATGCGCTGGAGTCCGGTGAGTTTGGTCGCCGGCTGCGGGAAGTTGGAGGCAAGTGTAAATCCAGAACCTGCAATGACTATACCTACTTCTATGAGGTCGTCGCCAAAGACCGTCTGCCGATGGTTATGGCGATGGAAGCCGAACGCATGCTGGGGCTGAAGTTCTCTGATGATGAATTCAGAAAGGAAATCCAGGTCGTACGGGAAGAGCGCCGGCTCAGAGTTGAGGACCGGCCGGTACAGGTATTACGTGAGCGGTTTATGACCCAGGCATTTCCGGCCAGTAACTACAGCAACACCGTTGAAGGCTGGGAATGTGATCTGGAGCGACTGAAAGTCAAGGATATCGCGCGATGGTACCGGCACTGGTATCAGCCCAAAAATGCGATCGTTGTTGTGGTTGGTGACGTTAATCCGGATGAAGTCCGAACACTTGCCGGCTACTGGTTCGGGCGGCTGCTACATGAGAAAACAGTGCCTGCCAAGCATTTGCCATCACTGCCTGAGCCCGGAAAGCGGCAGTTGGATATTGTCGATGCCCGGGCCAGGGTGCCGGTATTGATGATGGGCTTTAATGTGCCGGCCCTGACGACAGCAGAAGTCGAATGGGAACCCTGGGCATTACGAATGCTGGTAGGTGTGCTGGACGGTGGCCGGAGTGCCCGAATGGAGTCGGGGCTGGTGCTTGGTGCTGAAGTGGCATCAAAAATTTCTGCGACCTATAACCCGATTTCCCGCGGTGATACCTTGCTGGAAATAGTAGGTGTCACCAATGTCGGGCTGGATAAGACTCTCGAAGAGCTGGAAGCCGGCATTTTAAGCCAGATCAGGAAAATTCAGGAAAAGCCTCCCGAACCAGAGGAGATGGAGCGAGTCCGACGCCAGCTGGTGGCCAGACTGGTTTATGAGCAGGATTCGATCATTTCGCAAGCGCGCAAGTTAGGCATGCTGGAGTGTGTTGGTCTTTCATGGAAGCTGGCTGATCAGGATCTGCTGTGCCTGCAGGAGGTCACAGCCAAGCAGGTACAGGCCGTTGCCAGACGTTATCTTATCCCCGCCAGAATGTCGGTTGCCCGGTTACGTCCGGCTGTTGATGCTTATGCATCGGCGCAGAGTTCTTCGGGCTCCAGTGGCGAGGGGGCGGTGCAGTGAGGATGCCAGCCTGTCGGGGGTCCAGTCGGTTATCGATGCTGAGCGTGCTGGTGTTCCTGATCATTAGCACCATCTGGATGTTGCATCTGGAAAAACAGCCACGTCAGGACAAACGACTTCCTTCAGGGATCAGCCGTCAGGATATTGAATCAGAGCAGGCACAACTGTCGAATGAACCTCCTGTTCATGTGGTGGAGCCGGTTTACTGGCAAACAGACAGTGGTGTAAAAGTTTACTTTGTTTCAGCACCTGAATTGCCCATGGTTGATATCAACCTGCTGTTTAACGCGGGCTCGGCTCGTGATGGTGAAGAGCATGGGCTGGCCAATTTGACGGTCAAAATGCTGGTTCAGGGGGTTACAGGTATGAATGCGTCGGCTATCAGCCGGCAGTTTGAGCGACTTGGGGCACAGTATAGTTGCGCGATTCAGCGCGACAGTTCAGTTATATCCCTGCGAAGCCTGAGTAGTCCGGATGCATTACAGCCTGCAATCGAGCTGTTAAAACAGGTTGTGGCCAAACCGGCTTTTACCCAGCTGGCATTTAACCGGGTCAAAAACCAGGTGCTGGCTGAATTGAGATACAAAAAGCAGTGGCCGGCCATTCAGGCTGAGAAGGCACTCTGGAAGATAATTTATAGTCGGCATCCGTATGCTCATAACCCCATGGGGACCGAAAGCTCGGTCATGGGGCTTCGTCGGCATGAGCTGGTCAGGTTCCATCAGCAGTATTATGTTGCCAGCAATCTGGTGATTGCTATCACCGGTGATATCGATCTTGAGCAGGCAAAAAATCTGGCAGAAACCGTGAGTGAACTGCTACCGAAAGGAGAGGTGCCAGAACCCTTGCCTGATCCTGTGCCAATGACTGCACCTCACTATCATGCGATCAGAATGGCGACAGAACAGACCCATATTTGTCTGGGGTGGCTGGGTGTATCCCGAACCAGTCCTGACTACCCTGCTCTGGTTGTAGGGAGCTATATCCTCGGCGGTGGTCTGCGAAGCTCAAGGCTTTACCGTATTTTGCGGGAAGAACGGGGACTGACCTATGCCATTACCAGTGAAGTTGTTCCTCTGAAAAAAAATGGCCCGCTGATTATCAAGCTACAAACCCAGACAGATCATGCCAGAGAAGCACTCGCTGTAGTGAAGCAAGTACTGAACCGCTTTGTGGAAGAGGGCATCACAACGGAAGAACTGGAAGCTGCACGACATTATCTTCGTGGCAGTTACCCATTGTCGCTGGATTGTAATGAGGCTATGGTCGCCCGGTTGTGTCAGGTCGGTTTGTTTGATCTGCCACTGGATGAGCTGGCCCGCTTTATGGAGGATGTCCAGAAACTGACAGTCGGGCAGGTTCAAGAGACGGTAAGACGTTATATGAATTTGCAGACCATGTCACAAATCCGGGTTGGTCGGGATGTCATTTCTGCAGCTGAAGAGTAAGAGGATTGCATGAAAAGGAGAGGAAGCGGGCAACGCCGTGGCACATCAACAGGAAGTACACAACAATCCAGATCGGGTGGTCTGCTGCGGATTATTGCCGGCGAATGGAGAAGCAGAAAACTGCCGGTGGCCAGTGTAGAAGGGCTGCGTCCGACGCCTGACCGAGTACGGGAAACGATTTTCAACTGGTTGATGGCAGATGTGCCGGGGGCACGTTGTCTTGATGGTTTTGCCGGAAGTGGTGCACTGGGGCTGGAAGCTCTGTCCAGAGGGGCTGCACGATTGGTTGCGCTGGAGTTTTCAAAATCCGCAGCTCAACAGCTGTCGGATAACCTTCGAACATTAAGTGCAGATAATGCCAGCCTTCATCAGACAGATGCGGTGTCATGGCTGGATAAAAAGGCAACGGAAGTCTTTGATCTGGTGTTTCTGGATCCGCCATTTCGAAAAGGTTTTCTACAGCCGGTTTGCCAGAAGCTGAATGACAATGGCTGGCTAAGTCAGGGCGCCAAAGTCTACATTGAAGCTGAGTCAGAGCTTGGTCAGCTGCCGGTTCCGGAAAACTGGGAGCAGCTGAAATGTAAAACAGCCGGTCAGGTAAGTTATTACCTGTATGCTGTCAGAGGCTAAAAGAAGATAATAAGCTGGGTTCGTATCGGGCTAACTCCAGTGAATAATCTGCATCGTCCACGTGAATATTGCAGAATCAACCAGACTGAGCGCTTTATCTAGCAAGAAATCACCACTATCTGTCGGTGCCTGCGTATTTGTGCTGCAAGGGGGTTTCCGCTACCATCGAGCCGGCTTGAGGCCTGTCCCGGAACCCTGCTTGCACAGGACGATGCAAGTAGTGTGTTTGCTGCCTCGTGGGCATATGAAAACTCTCGATAACAGTGGAACCTGGAACCAATGCATACCGTAATTTACCCCGGAACTTTTGATCCAATAACAAAGGGGCATGGTGACCTGGTCGCGCGCGCGGCGCGTCTTTTTCCGAAGGTGATTATCGCTGTGGCTGACAGCCCGAAGAAGAAACCGCTGTTTGACTTGAAAGACCGTGTAAGGCTGGCGGAAGAAGCCACCGCTCATATTCCCAATATTGAGGTGTGCGGTTTTAACAACCTATTGGCAGATTTTGCCATTGATAAGGGCGCAACGGTTTTGTTGCGGGGCCTGCGTGCTGTCTCTGATTTTGAATATGAATTTCAACTGGCCAATATGAATCGGGTGCTGGCACCTGAACTGGAAAGCCTGTTTTTGACTCCTGCGGAACAATATTCCTATATCTCCTCGACACTGGTTCGTGAAATTGCCTCGCTTGGAGGTGATGTCACCAAGTTTGTAGAGCCTTGTGTTGGAGAAGCACTGAAACAACGTTTTCCTTCAATGGCTAACTGATCAGATTATTCTGACAGATACAGCAGCCATGAGCGTGGGATGTCGCTCATCTATAACATGAAAGTGCAAACCGCCATCAGTGGCGGCATTTTCGTAGTAAGTATGATGTACATTTGAGAGCAACACCGTATGGCTTTGATCATTACTGACGATTGCATTAACTGTGACGTCTGTGAGCCTGAGTGCCCTAACAGTGCCATTTCTCCTGGCGATGAGATCTATGAAATTGAGCCGGATCTGTGTACGGAGTGTGTTGGCCACTATGATGAGCCCCAGTGTCAGCAGGTTTGTCCGGTAGATTGCATTCCTAATGACCCTGACCGGGTTGAGTCGAAAGATGAACTGATGGAAAAGTATCAGATCATTACCGGCCAGGCCTGATTCAGACCAGTGCCAATAAATGACGGGAGCCTTTGGCTCCTGTTTTTATATAACCTTCCTGTAGTTTTGTTTCTCCCTGCCGATAACAAGCTGTTGCCTGCCGCCTTATACCGAGCTATAAATAAGTAAGCCTGATTTGAAATACAATTTTAATAATAAAAATGTACAAAGAAATGTATAAATGAGAGTGCAGGTAAAATGATGTACTGGCGTATTAATCAGGCTGCGCTATAACTTAAAAAAATCAGCAGTAATACGGTTCAGGTGCGAGGCAGGATGCCAAGCATGTATCGTTTCACAACGGACACCTGAACAAACCATGAAGCTACAAAAGTGAATTTGTATCTTCATGGTAAAAGGCCAAAAGAGCCGGACAACGGAAGTTTATAACAACATACAACCAGTCAAGTAGAGGATCAGGCTATGGCACGGAGAAAGCCAAGAAAAGCTGATACTGGTCAAGGTTCCGAATTTGCCTTTTTGGGCAGTAAGGATGAATCAGCAGAAGAGCGTACTGTTGAATCCCGCCGTCGTTTACGGGAAATGATGAATGCCCAGGTCGAAGAATTCCTGGCCAAGGGTGGAAAAATCGAAGAAGTTCCATCCAATGTTACTGCGGATCCACCACGCAAACCCGCCAGCGATTATGGTAATCGCCCGATTTAATCAGGCTGTCTGATTTAACCGAACCCCCTAAGCTGTAATCTTTAGCCCGCTGCTTCAGCGGGCTTTTTTGGTGTTAAGTAATAGTGAACAGCTTTTGATGTAAGGGATTATGGAGAGAGACGAGCGATGCTCCAGTCGGTTTCATTTTCCCGGCTGTATTGAAAACGATCATGCAACCGGTTGGGGCGGCCCTGCCAGAACTCAATCTGCTGCGGAACAACCCTGAACCCACCCCAGAACGAAGGGAGTGGAACCTGTCCCTGCTTGAACTTCTGCTTCATTTTATCCAACTGCATTTCCAGCAGCTTGCGACCACTGATCACACTGCTCTGATGAGAACACCAGGCACCCAGCTGGCTGCCATGGGGACGGCTCATAAAATACTTCAAAGATTCAGCATGGCTGACTTTCTCTGCTGTACCCTTGACGATGACCTGTCGCTCCAGCCCCAGCCAGAAGAACATCAGCGCCACTTGCGGGTTTTCGGCAATCTCTTTGGCTTTATTACTCTCGTAATTGGTGAAAAATACAAAGCCTCTGGTGTCAAAATACTTCAGCAACACCGTTCTAAGGCTGGGAGCTGCGTCCTTGCTGGCTGTAGCCAGACTCATAGCGTTAGGCTCGGGTAGTTCAGCTTCCTGAGCTTGTAAGAACCAACGTTCAAACTGCTCGAAGGGTGTGGCCGCGAGCTCATCTCTGGTCAAACCATCGCGAGTGTAATTTTCTCTTAATGCACTGAGATCCATCGACAGGGTCCATCTAATAAAAGGCGATTTTGATTTGTCTATCCTACCACTGAGGCTTGGGCTCTGGTTATTGCTTAGAGCACAAGAGAGAAGCTAAATCTTAAATTTGCAATTGATAAGCGTTATCATTTGCGTTAAATTCCCCTGCATCTTACAGGCACTTCCGCCCAATAGTGCTTCAATTATACGAATACAAGAGTCTTTTCAGGCCAGTGTGGTTTGGAAGATTGCACAGAAGAACGTCAAGAGACAGCTTATATGGCTAAAGTGGATTCCGCCGAGCAGATGGCCAACACCATGTCGACCAACAAAACCATCGCCCCTGAAGCCCGCGGGCTTCTGCTGAGTGAGTATCAGGGTGTGCTGGCGACACAGTCACGGGTACTGCCGGGGTATCCTTTCGGCTCGGTTACGCCTTACTGCCTCGATCAAAATGGTCAGCCGATTATTCTGATCAGCAGCCTGGCCCAGCATACCCGTAATATTGATAAAGACCCCAAGGTTTCCCTGACCCTGACCGAGAGCAACGTAGACGACGCCCAGACCGGAGCTCGTCTGACCTGGGTGGGTGATGCTCATAAAGTTGAGGGTGACGATGCTGAAGCTGTAGCCGAGCGCTATTATCGCTTCTTCCCTCACTCCAAGGGTTACCACAAAACTCACAGCTTTGCTTTTTACCGTATTGAAGCTGTACGCGCTCGTTATATTGGTGGTTTTGGTCGTATTCACTGGGTCAGCAAGGATGATATCAGCGGAGAAAATCCGTTCTTTGGTGATGTTGAAGCCGGCATGGTCAACCATATGAATGAAGATCATCAGGATGCACTGGTGAAATACTGCATTCAAAATGGAGTAGAAGTACCCGAAGGTGTGCAGCCGCTGATGGCGGGTATCGACAGTGAAGGTATTCACTTGCTGATCGAGCGTCGCTTGGTACGTATCGCATTTGAAACACCGGTAACGACTCCGGGTGAAGCCCGTCAGGCACTGGTCGCCATGGCGCGAGCAGCCTGAGGCACTGATGACCTGAAGTACTCATTGCTTCAGGTAGCTATTGCCTCAAGTAGTTATTGAAAGTTTGCCCCATCGGGGGAAAAGGCAGGCAGGGATAGCCTGCTACTTCTCCCGCTCTTTCGCCCTTTTGATCCGCAAAACCATTCAGCCTCAACGCAGGCTGTTACCAATGTGCATTCTAGAATGCGTCAAAGTAACGCTGATATTCAAAGCCGGTAATATTTTTATCCAGCCACTCCTGGAAAGCCCTCACTTCATTTTCCCGGGTTCGGGCATAGTGGTCAGCCAGCTTTTGTCCGAAAAACAGCTCAGCAAACTCTGATTCCCTGAATGCTGTTACAGCGGCTTCAAGTGAACGGGGCAGAGGCATAATGTTTTTGCTCTCGGCAGGATTTCCCGTCACAGGCTCTTCCGGGTCGATATGATTTGCAATCCCGAACAATCCACCTTCCAGCATGGCGGCTATCGTCAGGTAAGGATTAATATCTGGCCCACAGCAGCGGTGCTCAAACCGGGTTTGCTCCGGGGAGTTGCCCTTGATCACCCTGACAGCGACACAACGATGCTCCAATCCCCAACAAATATCTTCGGGCATGCCGGCAACGCGTTCCAGACGCCGATAGGCGTTCATTGTTGGCCGGAAGATAAGGTTCATGGCTTTCATACTGCTCATCAGCCCACCCAGATAATGGCGACCTGTATCTGAGAGCGGGCTATCGGTGCCTTCTGCCGCTGCAAAAAGGTTGTGTCCATCTTCTGTGCTGCACAAGGACTGGTGAATATGCAGACCGCAGGCCTGGAGTGTTCCGGGTCGGGTGGAGCGGGGCATAAAGGTTGGAATCAGGTCATATTCTTGGCACAGGGCCTTCAGGTAGTAACGCAACCGTGCCAGTGCATCGGCTGCTTGCAGGGGAGGCAGCGGAGCTAGTGCGATTTCATAGATACCTTCACCACTTTCAGAGGAGATACTGAAGAGTGGTGCTCCGATTTGCTCCATTCGCTGCATCAGGGTTGTAGCCAACTGATGCCAGCGATGATCACGGCAACCATCGTGATAGCGGTTGCCTTCGCCAAACAGGGCCAGGTTGGAGAAATCACGTTGCTGTAGTTTTTCCGGGTCAGCATGGTAAAGCGCGAACTCGAGCTCAATACCCAGTCGGGCATTCATTCCCTGTGATCGTAGTTTTTCTTCTGTATTACGCAGCACAGCCCTGGAGTCCATAAAATAGGGCGTACCGTCATCCTCAAAGGTGTCGAGCATAATGCTGGCCGTTTCCGGCTGCCAGTCGGGTATGACCAGTGAGTCGGGGTCAGGTACTGCGCGAATATTCTTGAAGCCGGTGTGAAACCAGATATGAGGCGATTCATAAACCGGCATACCCAGAGGTGCACCGCAGTTTGGCATCACCAGATAAACTGAACTGTTGGCCATATGGCCCGCCGGATTGAGCTTCAGTGGTGCAAGCCGGGTATTGAGCCTGCCGTGGTGATCAGGCAGTTGCAGGGTCAGGTTCTTGATGCTCTGGCTTTTCAGCCTTTCCTCTGCGGCCAGCAGTGAATCAGAGCGGGCTGCAACAGTATCCTCGTAATTCACTACCGGTACCTCGAGGCGATTTTTTAAATTACACAAGGTTATAAGATATAGACCATCAACTTTATTCAGTTGGAGTATGCCGGGGTGATTTATGGGACACTTTGCAGCTGATGTTGATGTACAAGAATATTTTTGAATGAAAAAAGCGGATCAAAAGTTTATTGGTGCTCATGTTTCGGCTGCCGGTGGTGTTGATAATGCACCCCTGAATGCGAAAGAGTTGGGTGCCACTGCTTTCGCCCTGTTTACCAAAAACCAGAGGCAGTGGCAGGCAAAGCCGCTGGAATCCAAAGTTATTGATAACTTTCGTCGTCGCTGTGAGTTGTATGGCTTCTCGCCGGCGCAGATCCTGCCCCATGACTCCTACCTGATTAATCTGGGCCACCCGGAAACCGAGGCGCGGGAAAAGTCACTGAATGCTTTTGCTGATGAACTACAACGCTGTGAACAACTGGGGCTGGACCGGCTGAACTTTCATCCGGGAAGTCATTTGCGAAAAATCAGTGAAACAGAATCACTGAAGCTGGTGGCTGAATCAGTGAACCGGGCACTGGAGAAAACCACAGGTGTTATGGCTGTTATTGAGAATACGGCGGGGCAGGGCAGTAATCTGGGCTACAGCTTTGAACATCTGGCAGAAATTATTGATCAGGTAGAAGATAAGAGCCGGATTGGTGTCTGCCTGGATACCTGTCATGCCTTTGCAGCCGGTTATGATCTGCGCACAAATGAAAGCTGTACTCAGGTTTTTCAGCAGTTCGAAGAGACGGTGGGCTTTTCCTATCTGCAGGGCATGCACCTGAATGACTCCAAAGGTGCGCTGAATTCACGTAAAGACCGTCATCACAGTCTGGGTGAAGGTGAAATAGGCTGGGAAGCATTCAGATTTATCATGCAGGATAAGCGCTTTAATGGTATTCCGATGGTGCTGGAGACTATAGATTCATCTATCTGGCATGAAGAAATCCATTCCCTGCAAATCCTGGCGGGACAGAAGGTGTAAAATTTGATCCAGATCAGGAGTGTTTTACAACGGTAAGAGTACTGTTCAAACAGGCCTGTTGTGTCTTTCAGGCGTAACAGGCCCAAAAATTATAACAATACACTGACTGTGTGCCGCACTGGGGGGACACATGAACAGGTTGCTTATCGTCCTTTGCTTTGCCTTTATCTCATCAGGTTGCACGACTGCACTTACCCGGATTGTTGAGGCTTCGGTCTACTCGACAGCCAAAGACATGCCCGTGCATGAATCCTTTTACATCTCACCGGCTACAGAAACAGGAGACAGCATCTACCGCTGGCACTACAGCGAAGTGGCCGGTAAAGACATGGGATCCTGGATCCATGTGAGGGATATCAATGATGAGACATATCACATCGTCAACAAGACGGAAGGTATGTTGTTTGAATATCACTTCTGGGTACAGAACCATAAGATTCTGAAGGCTGAGCTCCATTACCTTTCCCGTGTTGCCCCGTTGAAGGTCGAGCCCGTAAAACCGGACGGTATGTTTACTTCATTTGAAGTAACAGACTTGAAAATACCTCAGAAAATGGAGGTTCGGGGCAAATCATACTCAATTAACCGAATCGAAACCCTGACAGTGGATACAACCGTTGAAGCGCTGGGAAAGGCAGAGCACAAGCAATATGTAACGGTCCGTTATATATCAAATCAGGTGCCTCTGGGGGTGGTTATGGAAGAGACGTTCTTTTCCACTCAGCTGCTGCGTGATAACTGGGAGTTTGTTCGTCAGGGGCTTGAAGCTCTGGATCCGTTGCGCCCCAAGCATGATGTGTTACTGAAGCTGGCGGGTAGTTTCCGGGAAAAAGAGAAGCAAAACTTCCAGCTGGTCTTTTATCAGGAACCCAGACCTTTACCCGAGCCCTGATTCAATAACAAAACAGACCTTGAAATTTGCATAAACGTCTCCACTATCTTGTTTGTATTTATTTTGCGGAGGCGATTATGCGCTCCCTGTCCTTTCTGATTTTCTTTGCGCTGGAGCTGACAGTTCTGATCGAAGTGGGCAGCCTGATCGGTGCCGGCTTTACGGTGCTGTTGGTCTTTGCGACTTCTGTTCTGGGTATCAACCTGCTGCGCCAGCAGGGGTTTCGTACCATGCTGAAGCTCCAGCAGCGCATGGCTGCAGGGGAACAGCCAGCTGAGGAAGTGATCGAAAGCATGATGATCGGCATTGGTGCCCTGCTGTTGATTCTTCCCGGATTTATTACCGATACCGTGGGTCTGTTTCTGATGCTGCCATTGTTCCGAAGCTGGGCGATCAGTCGTTTGACCGGCAGCCAGTACTGGCAGAAACGAAATCACGGCGCCAATGTCTATAATTCCGAATTCCATGAAGTCCACGACGATCAGCCTAGGCCACATGACACCCAGCGCATGATCGAAGGGGAATACCGTCGCAAAGATTGAAAAAAATTGCGATAGCGGGGTTGAAAACCGAAATCATCACCCCCACTCATGGGAACACCTATAAAATCTTCCCGGGATGTGCGGATCCGGCTCTGTCAGGCAGTAGAATCAGAACCGGCAAGCAGTGGGAAGATCATATTTAAGACCGGCAGCTGTTTTTATCTACAGCTGCAAGTTGATAAGTAGAAACCGTCAAACCGCCCGGATGCGATGCTGAATCAAAAACAGTGGGTGTCGGGAGCGGAACAACAGTTGGAGATACAATCGATGAAAATTCGTCCGTTGCGTGATCGTGTCGTTGTTCGTCGGGTTGAAGAAGAAACCACCAGTGCCGGCGGTATCGTTCTGCCGGGTTCTGCTCAGGAAAAGCCGAACCAGGGCGTTGTTGTTGCTGTTGGTGAAGGCCGTCTGCTAGACAACGGTGAAGTACGCCCGGTAGCAGTGAAGGAAGGCGATCGCATCATCTTCGGCAAGTACGCTGATTCCAACACCGTTAAGGTTGAGGACGAAGAACTGATCATTCTGTCTGAAAACGATATCTCTGCTGTCGTTGAAGCGTAATCCGCGCTTCACAGACACTCCTGAATAATCGTTCTCTAATTGATTCAACTGTTACTGGTAAAGGATAAGGAACATGGCTGCAAAGCAAGTTAAGTTCTCTGACGACGCTCGCAAACTGATGCTGGAAGGCGTTAACGTTCTGGCTGACGCTGTTAAGGCGACTCTGGGACCCAAGGGCCGCAACGTACTGCTGGAAAAATCCTTCGGCGCTCCGACCATCACCAAAGATGGTGTTTCCGTAGCCAAGGAAATCGAACTGAAAGACAAGTTCCAGAACATGGGCGCCCAGCTGGTTAAGGAAGTTGCTTCCCAGGCTAACGATCAGGCAGGTGACGGTACTACTACCGCTACCGTACTGGCTCAGTCCATCGTTAACGAAGGTCTGAAGTACGTTGCTGCCGGCATGAACCCGATGGATCTGAAGCGCGGTATCGACAAGGCTGTTGCCGCTGTTGTTGCCCAGCTGCAGGAAATGTCCACTCCTTGCGCCGACAGCAAGTCTATCGCTCAGGTTGGTACTATCTCTGCTAACTCTGACGAGCTGGTTGGCCAGATCATTGCTGAAGCAATGGAAAAAGTTGGCAAGGAAGGTGTTATCACCGTTGAAGAAGGTTCCGGTCTGGAAAACGAACTGGACGTAGTAGAAGGTATGCAGTTCGACCGTGGCTACCTGTCTCCTTACTTCATCAACAACCAGGAAAGCATGTCTGCTGACCTGGAAAGCCCGTTCGTACTGCTGGTAGACAAGAAAATCTCCAATATTCGCGACCTGCTGCCGGTACTGGAAGCTGTTGCCAAGGCTGGCAAGCCGCTGCTGATCATCGCTGAAGATGTTGAAGGCGAAGCGCTGGCAACTCTGGTTGTGAACAACATGCGTGGCATCGT
This sequence comes from Spongorhabdus nitratireducens, assembly GCA_947387575.1. Taxonomy (GTDB): domain Bacteria; phylum Pseudomonadota; class Gammaproteobacteria; order Pseudomonadales; family Endozoicomonadaceae; genus CANDOC01. Next base: position 177,753 of record CANDOC010000002.1, on the reverse strand, counting down.
TAAGGTTGCTGCTGTCAAGGCACCTGGCTTCGGTGACCGTCGCAAGGCTATGCTGCAGGACATCGCTATCCTGACCGGTGGTACTGTAATTTCTGAAGAAGTTGGCCTGTCTCTGGAAGGTGCAACTCTGGAAGACCTGGGTTCTGCCAAGCGCATCGCTATCACCAAGGAAGACACCACCATCGTTGACGGTGCTGGTGCCCAGGCTGAAATTTCCGCTCGCGTTGACCAGATCCGCGCCGAGATCGAAAACTCTACTTCCGACTACGACAAGGAAAAACTGCAAGAGCGCGTAGCCAAGCTGGCTGGCGGTGTTGCTGTTGTTAAGGTTGGCGCTGCTACTGAAGTAGAAATGAAAGAGAAGAAGGCTCGCGTTGAAGACGCGCTGCACGCAACCCGTGCTGCCGTTGAAGAAGGCGTTGTAGCCGGTGGTGGTGTTGCTCTGGTTCGTGCCCTGGCCAACATCAACGTTGATGCTACCAACCCTGAACAGGAAGCGGGTATTGCTCTGATCCTGCGTGCTCTGGAAGGCCCGATCCGTCAGATCGCTTCCAACTCCGGTGACGAAGCTTCTGTTGTTGTTGACAAGGTTAAGGCGGGTGAAGGTAACTTCGGTTACAACGCTGCTACCGGTGAGTACGGCGACATGATCGAAATGGGTATCCTGGATCCGGCTAAAGTAACCCGTTCTGCACTGCAGGCGGCGGCTTCTGTTGCCGGTCTGATGATCACCACCGAAGCTATGGTTGCTGATGAGCCTGAAGACAAGGCTGCTGGCGCTGGCATGCCTGACATGGGCGGCATGGGCGGCGGCATGGGTGGTATGGGCGGCATGATGTAGTGCGACGAGAGTCGTACAGGTAGCTGGCCTGGCGGGGCTACTCTCCCGAGGATGTCGAAAGGCATCCTCTCCACGATCCCGCAATAAGCAGCATTAAATAGATAAATCCGGTATCCGGATCTCAGTGTCTGGATACCGGTCTTCTCGTAAGAGAAGTCCTTATTCAGATATTGGTTGTAGATCCAATGTCTCACGTCTTATGGGCGGATAGATGTTCATGCTGAAGGAATTTCGAAAGAAGTTCTGAAGGAGCAGGGGTATCCGTGTCTATTTTGCTTACGCCTGACATCTGTTCGACGTAAGTCATTTCTGTGATTGTCTCACTGGGTATTTGTTACCTCCGGGTATGCTCAGGAGTGAGACCTGTTGTTTGGCCAACAGTAGCCTAAGGGTAGTGCATAGCTGGTAACGGCTTTGTGCGAAGCTCCCTGACAATGTAGCCCCATTTATGGCACATATTTACCGCGAGGTATTATGTGGAACCTGCGAGCAACACGCGGGGGAGGCGCTAGGCTGGATGGTACGGTTAACGTAAGTGAACTGCTGATAAACGTCGTCAGCCGCGACGAGCCAAAGTTGCTGACAGGCTTTGACCAAAAGGTGCGTGGTCGGTTATTCCTCTTACATCTGGGAATACGCCAACAGTTGACCACCGGCGGATAGGCAGAACCTAACCCATCAGTGTCATGGAAATGAAACTCGGTAAGCCCGTAATTCTGCCCTGTTGTTTAGGGCAGGCGGATCGCAAGTGAAACTGTGGGAATTGCGGGTAAAGGAGTGCAGAAAAAGCGAATGCCAGCCTGTAATGGGTTGGATAGGGGTTTAAACGTCACCTCGTTCGAAAGGAAGCAGACTTCTGCATGGTCTCTCATCGTGAGATGGCTGCATAACCTTATGGTTGCTCTGGGGTAACTCAGGCAGACCAAATAATCATATCCCAATGGGGCACAGTATCCCCTTGGGATGGCTGTCCTCCGCAGTATGGGTTGAGAAGGAGGACAGCAAGTGAACGCTATCACTTCCGGTACGTCTGCGTTCTCCACCTGCCCAAAAACTTGGCACCAGATTAACTGGCAAAAAGTAAACAGGCAGGTAAGGAGGATGCAGGTTCGTATTGCGAAAGCAGCTAAAGCCGGTAACGAGAGGAGGGTCAAATCCCTGCAAAGGTTGCTGGTCAACTCGTTTGCAGCCAAAGCGCTGGCAGTCAGGCGAGTAACAGAAAATGCGGGTAAGAGAACAGCTGGAGTAGACGGTGTTCTCTGGAGTACGCCTAAAGCCAAATGGCTGGCCCTGCACTCGCTGAAGCGGCGCGGTTATAAACCTTTGCCGCTAAGGCGAATATACATCCCGAAAACAAACGGAAAGAAACGACCGCTCGGTATTCCGGCAATGAAGGACAGAGCAATGCAGGCGCTATACCTGTTAGCACTGGAGCCGGTATCTGAAAGCAGTGCTGATCGTAATTCATATGGATTCAGACCCGAAAGATCTACGGCTGATGCTATAGAGCAATGTTTCATTGTTCTTAGCAGGCGCAGTTCGCCGGAGTGGGTACTGGAAGGTGATATCAAGGGGTGCTTTGATAATATCAGCCACGACTGGTTGCTTGACCATGTACCAATGGACAAGCAGGTATTACGGAAATGGTTGAAAGCGGGGTTCATGGAGTCTCGGCAATTATATGCGACAGAAGCGGGAACACCTCAGGGTGGTATTATCTCGCCGACGTTAGCCAATATCGCCTTGGATGGCTTGGAAAGGGATCTGGAAGACGCTTTTGGTCGACCTAACACCAAGAAGAGCTACAAACATAAGGTGAATTTCGTACGGTATGCAGATGACTTTGTCATTACGGGTATCTCTCAGGAGTTACTTGAAGATGAGGTCAAACCCTTGGTTGTAAGTTTTATGAAGGAGCGGGGACTCAGCCTCGCACCGGAAAAAACTGTTGTTACACATATCGCGCGTGGCTTTGATTTTCTCGGTCAGAATGTTCGGAAGTACAACGGCAAGATGTTAATCAAGCCGTCTGATAAGAACATAAAGGCATTACTGGCGAAAGTTCGAGATATTATCAAGACCAATAAAACTGCACCGCAGTACCGTCTGGTACAAAAGCTCAACCCTGTCATTAGAGGGTGGGCTAACTACCATCGGGGTGTAGTGGCAAAAGAAACATTTGGCCGAGTTGATTTCCTCATATGGAAAATGCTGTGGCAATGGGCGAGACGCAGACATGCCAACCGTCGTAAGCACTGGATCAGGAAGAAGTATTTCCGGCGCATGGCGGGTCGAAGTTGGTGTTTCTGTGGAGTAAACCGCGATGAAAACGGAAATGTTGTAATGTCACCACTGGTTTACGCCAGTGATGTTGCCATAAAACGGCATACGAAGATTAAGGGCGATGCCAATCCTTATGATCCTGGGTGGGAAACCTACTTTGAGGCCCGCTGGGTTAAAAAGACAAAGGAATCTCTGAAATCTCGGGGGAAACTGCTGAAATTATGGATGGAGCAGGAAGGGTTGTGTCCTATATGTCGTGGAAAGGTAGACAGTGGTTCAGGTTGGGATGTGCATCATATCGTTGAGAAAACCAACGGTGGTACTGATGTGTTGTCCAATCTGGTGATGTTGCACCCAAATTGCCACCGGCAATTGCACTCTTTGGGCACGAAAATGAATACCGTTTGCGAAGTAAACTAGATTGTTATCTCATGTCCTAGAGGGATACTCATGAAAGACTTTGGAAAAGTTAAAGTTGTGCAGCGGTTAGTAGTTGGGCAAGGCGAGACAGTGAAGCTGGACATTGAAGATGACTCCATCGTGACGGTGGAGACGGTGGGAGGAAGTAGGATTGTATTTCCCGCATCCCGCACTTTCAATTCAACTGGCTTGCCAAGCATCACTTCAGGAGGTGACATTGCCCATTTTGATGTGTGTGTTGAGGAGTTTGAAATGACTAATAGAAAACTGCTGGGTTTGTAAGCCAAACCTTAGAGAGGCTTGAGCCGTATGCGGGGAAACTCGCACGTACGGTTCTTAGGGGAGGGGTGGCCAGTAATGGTCGCTCCTTACCCGACATCGGCTGTTGCCTTTTACATTAAGCAACCTTATCTACCTGTAGCGACTCCGCTATAAATAAGGGCTGTTTTAACAGCCCGCTAAAGAAAACCCGAAACCGCAGCAGAAGTTATTCTGCTGCGGTTTTTTATTTGCAGTGCTCTTGCTGACTGATTTTCGCTTTGTTAAAGAAGGAGAAGAGAGAAATAAATCGGGATCTGGCTGATGAGCATGAGTCTTGTTGATATTGAATGCCGTTTTGAGTTTATTTGTCCGAAGACATGGGATGAACTGGAGCTGACAGAGCGTGAGAATATTCGCTTCTGTAATCACTGCGAGGAGTCAGTTTACTTTGTAGGTTCGGATATGGATGCGTTTGATGAACATGCCAAATCAGGGCGCTGTATTGCAGTCCTTGTTGAGGATACCCAGCCAGCGTCAGAGCCTGAAGGTGGTGGTCCACGGCCAATACAGTTGACAGGAACACCTCCCCGGTGAAACGAAAAGCATCACCTTAAACAACAATAAAAGAGTAGCTGTACAGCTTGTTATGAAACAACTTGAACTTAAAATTCCACCCGTCATTGTTGTCTTTCTTGTTGCTGTAGCTATGTGGTTGATGGCTAAAGTAATGCCCCGCATCGTGCTGTCATTCGAGGCACGCTACCTCATTTTACTGGCTTTTAATCTTGTGGGTTTCCTGATTGCGCTGTCTGGCGTTCGTGCATTTAGAAAGGCACAAACAACAGTAAACCCGGTAAAACCAGATACAGCTTCATCTCTGGTATCCGGTGGCATTTATCGCTTTACCCGTAACCCTATGTACCTAGGTATGCTTTTCAGTCTTTGTGGCTGGGGATTATTCTTGGGGAGCATTTACTCTCTGATCTGGCTGCCTGTCTTTATTTTGTATATGAACCGGTTCCAGATCCAGCCTGAGGAGCGAGCACTGGAGCAGTTGTTTGGCGATGAATTCAAGGTTTATTGCAGTCGGGTCAGACGCTGGGTCTAGGCAAAAAATACAGTTTGTCGTTTACGTGCCCATTCTTGATGTCGGACAAGTTTGTCCGCTGTATTCCCCCATATACTCGGGTTGAAGAACAACAAATATATCCTCAACAGAGGGGGAATGTTATGGGCGACTTTGACAGCGACCATATCCGTAACCTTGCGTTTATGGGGCATAGCGGCAGTGGCAAATCTACCCTGGTGGAAGCTCTGCTGAACCGAACCGGTGCTGTTTCTGGCGGTAGTGATCATGGCAGGCGAAGCAGGATAACCGATCACACCGAACAGGAGAAACAGGCCGGTCACTCTCTTGAATCTTCCATCTTTCATTTCGAACACCAAAATACCCGCATTAACCTGATTGATACGCCTGGATATCCTGACTTCTTCGGCAGGGCCATGGCTGTTTTACCGGCTGTTGAATCCGTGGCATTGATTATCAATGCTCGGGCTGGCGTCGAAGCTGTTACCCGTCGTGCCTATGAGCTTTTGCACGAGAGGCGCAAATGCGGGCTGATTATTATTAACCAATGCGATGACCCGGAAGCTGAGCCTGAAAAAGTACTGCAGCAGTTACAACAGCTGTTTGGCAGTCACTGTCTACCAATCAATTTGCCTGCAGAGGACAAGCAAAAGGTTGTCGATTGCTATTTCCATCCTGAATATGGAGCCAGAACTGCTTTCAGTTCAGTTACTATCGCTCATGACCAGCTGGTGGAGCAGGTGATTGAGGTTGATGAAGCCCTGATGGAGCTGTATCTGGAGCAGGAACAGTGTATTGAACCGCCCCAGCTGCATGATCCGTTTGAGAAAGCACTGCGGGAAGATCATCTGATACCGGTCTGCTTCGTGTCGGCTGAGTCAGGGGCAGGGCTGGATCTGTTGCTGGATGTGATCTGTCAGCAAATGCCTGTTCCCAGAGAAGGCAATCCGCCTTTGTTCCTGAAGGGGGAAGGTGCTGCTGAAGAGCCTGTGGTGGTAAAGGCTGAAGCAGACCAGCATGCAATAGCACATGTCTTCAAGGTCACGATTGATCCTTACAAAGGAAAGCTGGCCGTCTTCAGAGTCCATCAGGGAACCATTGCGAATGGCTCCCAGCTGTTTATCGGTGATGGCAGAAAGCCGTTCCGGGTAAACCACCTGATGAAATTACAGGGTGGAGAACTGACTGAAGTTGAATCGGCAGCTCCCGGCGATATCTGTGCAGTAGCCAAAGTGGATGACCTGAGTTTTGATTCAGTGCTGCATGACTCTCATGATGAAGACTACTTCCACCTCAAGCCATTGGCTTTTCCATCACCGATGAGCAGTCTTGCGGTCAGCCCGGCGCGTCATGGCGATGAGCAGAAACTGTCTGATATTTTGCACCGTGTCACTGCTGAAGACCCCAGCCTGGCAGTTGAGCATCGGGAGCGGCAGAATGAGACAGTCATCAGTGGTCTGGGTGAGTTGCATCTGAAAACAGCGCTGGAAAAAATGCAGAATGTTTTCGGATTTGAAGTTCAGACTTCGGTGCCAAGCGTTGCTTATCGTGAAACCATTCAGTGTAAGGCTGAAGGGCATCACCGACATAAGAAACAAAGTGGTGGTGCCGGCCAGTTTGGTGAGGTCTTCCTTAGAATCGAACCGTTGGAAAGAGGGAGCGGTTTTGAGTTTGCCAGTGAAGTGGTTGGTGGTGCCATACCCGGGCAGTTTATTCCGGCTGTAGAAAAGGGTGTTCGCGAAGTTATGGAGTCAGGTACCATCGCTGGTTATCCGATGCAGGATATTCGTGTTGTTGTATACGACGGTAAGCATCACAGTGTGGACTCCAAGGAAATTGCTTTTGTTACGGCTGGCAAAAAAGCCTTTATTGCCGCAGTTGAAGCCGCGAAGCCGGTCGTTCTGGAGCCTTATGTCGAAGCTACCGTAGATGCACCTGACCGTTGTATGGGCGATATCACCGGTTATCTGGCGACCGAACGGGGAATGATCATGGGCTCCGAGTCTCATGATGACGGAACCGTCAGTATTCAGGCTCGTGTACCGCTCGGCAATATGGCGAACTTCAGTAACCAGTTGAAATCAATTACCTCGGGAGATGGTGAATATACGATGGTGTTCAGCCATTATGATGTTGCCCCCGAGTCCCTGCAAAAGCAGCTGGTGAAAGAGGCCGCTGCAAACTAGCCAATAAAAGCCGGGGCTGTTTGTGGCCCTGGCTTTTCCTGTTTTGTTGCTCACGGTTATTCGACGAATCTTTTAGTAGCTTCTATGGTTTGGGAACAACAACCATAGTGCAGGTGCTGTGATGAAATCGTCGAGATACTTCTGCTTTGTACTGGTTTTAGTCTTTGTTGTACCTTCTGAGTCTTCACATGCCGGGTTTGGCCGGCAGTTTTTCAATCTCACCAAAAAAGTGCATGGAAGCCTTTTGGTTACGATCTATGGAGCAGGAGTTATTCCGAGAAATACCCATGGTTTTTTAAAACTAAGTCGCAACCATGAAGGAATAACATCGACTTTTCTTAGTGACTACCCTGCTTCGCACAGTACTGCCGATCATCGTATTTTACCGACAGCCACTTTACGGACGTATGACAAGACAAATTATTTTTGGGTTACCAGTCCTGTTGATGAAAATGGTATCCAGTCATCATTGTCGACTGTGTTGACTCCGGGCTGCCTCTCGATATGGCAGCTGCTCAGTGGTGAATACACCGCAGATATTAAAGCAATATCTTCACCATTCTTTGATTATGGTAAATGCCAGAATATTGTTCACTTCAGTGGTGAAGAACTGAAAGAGTTCAATTGCCCCGTTTGGGACAAGCTTCAGGATACTGTTAGTCCCGAGAAGATAAATCTCTGGCTTGATGTGGGAAAAGGCGGCCAAAGGGCAACGATTCCATGCCCGTCAGTTACACAGTCTGCTGATGGCTTTCGGTTTGATGCCGATCGGATTCCAGTCAGAAGGTTGTTCTTGATGCATGTTAACGCGAGAGGCACCTTTGATCCCCGGATAGGCTCTTTTGACTCTTTTCTTATTTCAAACCTGACGGGCTACCCTGTATTGATGACAATTCATAATCAGATACCGAGTATTTTTGAGGTGAGACAACGTTCGGATCGCTTTGAGGAAGTTGACTAGAGCGCTGTTCAGTCTGTTGTTTTTTTATCCAGACAGCCGCCTTTTGAGCAGCATCAAACCCTGACTCTATGGCGGCTTCAAACGAGGGATGTATAGTGTAGTCGCCAGCCAGATAAATCCCTTGCTGGCTCTGCCCCAGCTGCTCCAGACGGTGATAGGCACCCGGTAACATAACCGGGCATACGCTGGGGAAGCGTTGTATATCATGCCCCGTAATCAGTTCCGGGATGTTCTGATGTAACGGGGCAAGTTCGCTGAAGATAACATCCATGAGTTGCTCGTCACTCATCTCTATCAGATTGTTATCCTGGAAATCTTTGGGAGCCAAATGTGCACTGACAATAAAAGGCCGGCCCTGTGCCTTTCCTGCAGTCGTATGACGTTCAATCCAAGTGGCATCGTATAGCTCGGTAATAAAACCGTTGTTGAGTAGTGTCAGGCTGAAAGCCTTGTCAAAAACAGGTCTGTCTGAGTACAAGGCAACGGTGATATAGGAGGTGTAGCTGATCTGTTCCAGTAACCGGCGCTGCATGGCGGTTAATACCGGCTCTGCTATCTGTAGCGTGATAAATGCCGGGGTAGAAACGACTAGTGAACGTCCGGTAATCGTATGCAGTTGTTCGTTATGTCGAAACTTGACCATATAAACCTGATTGTCAAAAGACACTGAAGTTACTGTTGAGCCAAGGTGTAGCACAGGCTGAAGTTGTTGAGTCAGTGCGTTGACAATTGAGATGATACCGGTTGGCGGAGACCAGAGGAGGGAGCCGGAATCGTGTCCTGTCTTTTTTGATGCTTTCAGCAGGTGTCGCTCTGATGCCAGACTGTATGCTGAAATATCTTCCAGATTTGCGCCAAACTGGGAGCGCACCATGATGTTGTAGCGAGCCTGCAGAAACGGATGAATTCTCAGGTCGTTCATCCACTGGGCCGCACTCAATAAATCCAGTCCTGTGCGGGCTGCTCTGGAGTGAAAATCGCCCCCTTCCCGATAGTGAAATACCAGATCATTCATGCTTTCCAGAAATGAATTGAAATTGTTCTCCCCTGTTATGCTGGTAGTCAGTTCTTTAATTGCAGTGCAACCAGTATAAATTTTTCCGTCATGTAACAGAGCCGTGACTGGCAGGGGAATTTCAACCAGCGGAATCTTAAAACCATCGACAATCTTTTTCAGTGCCGAGTGGGTTCCGGTCAGATAGGGCTGAGTACTTTTTGAATAATGGAAGTCACCTTTGATGCCCGACCTGACAACGCCACCGGTGCTCTCCTGAGCTTCAACGATGGCAATATCAATTCCCTGCTGCTGAAGAAAGTAGCCCGCAGACAGCCCTGATGCACCGGCACCAATCACAATCACATCATGATCTGCAGCGGGTTGGTTTTCTCCATGGACGGGCTGGATAAAACCAAGCCAAATGACAAATATCAGTTGCCACGCAAATGTGGCACCAGCTTCACCTGACAATGTGAAGGGTGACCTTAAAGCCGGAAAGGCATGCAGAAACCTTTTAAAGCAATACTTATTCAAGGATGGCAGCCTGATATGCATAACCGGGTTGGTCTTATCTCAGGGGAATCCTGAGTTATAAGAAAAGCACGGTTTAGGGAAAGCGCACGTTTTTGGTGTGGTCATTCATGGGAACAAGAAAAAATACATATTTGTCCTGATATTTAGGGTCTGCACTTGATACTGTGATGCGTTGAAAAAAAGCCCGGTATGTAGGGGCATAGCCGGGCAGCAGGAATCAAAAAACAAGCGTTGTAAAGTTGCTACAGGTTTTTTCTGGACAGCAATTGGTACAGCACTGGTACGACAATAAGTGTCAGCAGGGTGGAAACCAGCAGCCCTCCGATGATTGACCACCCCATGGGAGACCACATGCCAGAGCCCTGCAGTGTCAGTGGTAACAGGCCGCCAATTGTAGTCATAGTTGTCAGCAGGATCGGCACGAGACGTACCTGTGCTGCAGCCAGAATTGCCTCTCGGGTGGATAGGTTCTGATGCCGCAGCTGGTTGGCATGATCGACCAGAATAATCGAGTTATTTACAACGATACCAATCAGCGAAGTCAGTCCGATAAACGCGGTGAATGAGAAGGTATAGCCTGTCAGATAAAGCGCCAGAATTGCACCGGTAACTGCAAAGGGAATGGCAGCAAAAATAATCAGCGGCTGAATAAAAGAATGGAACTGCAATACCAGTACAGCAAAGATACCTAACAGTGCGACCAGCAAGACCTGATTCATTCCGCCAAAGGACTTTTTACGCTGCTCCTGCTCACCACCGACTTCCCAATGGATGCCCTGTGGCCACTCAACCTTGGCCAGTTCTGTTGCAATCTCATTGGTAATCGCTTCAGTTGAGTATCCAAAATCAACATCGGCGGTGATCCGGGCCATTCTCTCTTTGTCATAATGTTGCAGCCGGGCCTGAACATCATTGAGAGACAGACTGGCCAGCTGTTTCAAGGGAATCAGGTTACCGCTGGTAGACATAACGCTGGTACGATCAAGCAGGTCTATCTCCGGTGATTGCTGCCCCTGTCCCCGAATCAGAATGTCATAGTCATCGCCATTGCTGGCCCGGAAGCGGGAGACTTTCATACCAACCAGTGCAGCTCTTACCGCCTCGTCGATAGCATTGACAGGAACACCGAGCATCGCAGCCTTTTCCCGGTTGATACTGACCTGAAGATCCATCCGGGGTTTATCCAGCGGGTTATCGGCATTGATTACACCCGGTTGGGCTGCAATAACATCAAATGCCATGGCGGCAGCCTGCTGCAGTTGCTGCAAGTCATCTCCCAGCACTCGAATGGCAACCGGTGCTTCATAGGGCGGGCCCTGCATTAGCTCTTTAATCCGGATATTGGCACTGGGCAGCTGCCTGAACTGCTTTCGCAGCTCATCTACCATGGGTTCAACATCCTGTAATCTGCCAGACTTCATTTTGACCAGCAGCTGGGCATAACTGGGTACTTGCCGGTTACGGAAGATATTGTAATAAACCCGGGGATTTCCCTTGCCGATATTGGCGGTAACACTGGAAACCAGCGGCTGCCTGGCAATCAGCCGGGTAACTTGTTGAGCCATTGCGCTGGTCGCTTCCAGATCAGCATTTTCGGGCATATCAATATTGATCAACAGCATTGGCTTTTCAGCCTTGGGAAAAAGGCTGACACCAATTTGTGGCACCAGAGAAACAGAAGCCCCAAGAATCAGTACCGATACCACCACTACTTTTGTCGGGTTGTTGAGGGCAATATTCAATATGTCGCTGAAAGGGCCTGAGGAGAAGCTATTCATTCCTCTCAGAAGTACTGGCGGCCGAGTGCTTTTTCCTACTTTCAGAAAGCGACTGGCCAGCAATGGTGTCAACGTAAGCGCGATAACCAGTGAGGCGATAAGCGTCAGTGTTACTGTGACTGGCATGGAGCGCATAAAGGTGCCGGCATGAGTCTGCAGTAACAGCACGGGGAAAAATGCCAGAATCGTTGTCAGTGTACCGCTGACAACAGCCCATCCAACCTGACTGGCGCCTTCTGTGGCCGCGGTCAGACTGTCATGCCCTGTGCGCAGAAAACGGCCTACATTTTCGGTAACAACAATGGCGTTATCAACCAAAAGCCCCAGTGCGATAACCAGACCCACAATAGACATCTGCTGCAGCCCAAAGCCGGAAAAATCCAACCAGCCCAGGGCAATGATTACCGACATGGGAATCGCCAGAACAACCACCGTCGCTGCTCTCAAGCCAAGACAAGCGAGAGTTAACAGACCAACCAGTAACAACCCCTGCAACAGAGTGTCGAAGAAGTCATTAACGCGCTGATCAACGCTTTCGCTCTGGTCATGCACTATTTGCAGGGTAATATTTTGCGGCAGCTGCTGTTCAAAGCGGGTGACAGCAAGTTTCAGGTTATCCATCACCTCCATAATATTGCTGCCCTTGCGCTGCAGGGCTGAAATAAATACTCCGCGAGAGCCGTTATGGAATGCCTTGTAAACAGGCAGCGCATCATCAATTCTGACTTCGGCTACATCTTCTATGTAGACAACCCGGCCGGGTTCTGACTGGATGGCTGTGCGACGAATGTCTTCCAGTGAGCGATAGTCACCACTGGTGCGGACAGTAAATCGACTGTCCTGGGCAACAACATGCCCTCCCGGCAGGTTGGCTCCGGAGGCTCTGACAGCCTGAGCCAGCTGGTTAAGGCCAATATCCAGTGCATTCATTCGATCGAGATCAGCCAGCACTAATACCTGCTGATCAGGTAGTGCGTCGATATCAGCACGTTTCACACCATCAACACGCTCCAGCAGTGTTTCCAGCTTTTCGGCATGTGTTTTCAAGTCTGCAAACGGTCCTGTTTCAGACAGCAGTGCAACCTGCAGGATATTGGTATCACCCGGACTGATCTTTTCGATATCCAACAGCTGGATATCCTGTGGCAAATTTTTTCGAATACGGCTGATGGCAGAAACGACATCGTCGTATTTCTTGTCCGGATCCGAACCGTATAAAAACTCGACCCGAATAACAGCCAGACCATCTTCCATATTGGTCTTCAGAACTTTGACATCATCCAGTTCGTAAATAGCGTCTTCAATCGGATCAACAACCAGCTTTTCCATATCCACCGGACTGGTACCGGGATACAGCACCGTGATTGAGGACATGGGGAAGACAAATATAGGGTCTTCCGAACGGGGCATATTCTTGAATGAGAGAACGCCCAGGCACATCAATAGTAAAATAATGACCAGTGTGAACTGGTGATTATTAATCGCTAACCGGGGCAACTTCATAATGCTTGCTCCCCGGCTACTTTGTTATCAGCAACCTGAACCGGGTCACCGGCTTTAAGCAGTGTTGCGCCCTGGGTAATAACCAGTGCACTTTCCGGCAGAACATTGGTGGAATCATCACTGATCACTGCCTGCCCGTGTTTCAGGTACAGCATTCGGACGCTGGCTGTTTCTGCTGTACCGGATTCAGAATTAACCGTCAGTACGGTGGCCATACCATTGCGGGAGGATGTCAGTGAGGCCAGCGGCAGGTATGCGACTGTTTCCTGATGCTGAGGGGTAATGGTAATGCGTCCGATCAATCCCTGATAAAGACGGCGAGAGGTTATATTCAGGGTAATCTCAACATCGAAAGTGCCGGTGCTGATCGAGGCTGTCGGGGAAATAGAAGAAACCACTCCCATAAAATCTGTATCCGGCCACGCATCAAAACGGATGCTGGCCTGATCGCCTGGCTTTACCCGGACAATATCCCTGTCTGCCAGCCCGGTACGGATCACCCAGCCCTTGCTTTCATCGGCCAGCTCAAAAACAGTCTGATTGGGCGTGACCAGCTCACTGGGTTCAATAGCGCGTCGAACAATATGTCCGGAAGCAGGCGCAGTAATGCGAGAATAACGGTGGTTAAAGCGAGCTATACGCAAGTGTGAAGCGGCAACATCTCTTTCTGTCTGAGCAGCCTGTACCTGTTGATCCGATACCATATTGTGCTGCAGGTTCTGCAATCGTTTCAGGCGATCTTTGGCGTTGGCATGACGGGATTCAGCTTCTGCCAGCCTGGCGTCAATTTCCTCTGTTTCGAGAGCGGCCAGTAATTGTCCTGCTGTGACAGCATCGCCTTCGTCGACAGTAATTGATGCGACCGGGCCTCCGGTTTTGAACGACAATCGCTGTATGGATTTGTATTCAAGCCGGCCGCTGGTGTGAATCGTTCTGGCTGTCTGGACATATTTTACCGGTGTCACTGATACCGCAACCGGTTCACCGGGTTGAGCCGCAACCGCTTTAGAACTGAAGCCAAAAGCAAGACCGCAAGTCAGGAAGAATAGCGAGCTGAATTTGAAAGGCTCAAATAGGCGAGATGACATCATCCGGGATTCTGTATTTTTATTTTAAATGTATGCGGCCACTCTAAAGATCGATGTATTCACTGTCAACAATGTTGGCGGCTATCACAAAATGAAAGACAAATAAGGCACAAGCTTGTTGAGCCAAAGCATGAAATAGCGATCCGTACGTGATAAAAATGATTTCCGAAATAGACACTCTGATAATGGAACAAAATTGTGACAACAACTGCTGCCACTGAAACAGCTGCTACAACAGAACCGGCTAGTGCTGCAGAAGCGGATTGTGCAGTTGCAGTAGAAAAGCACCGTTACCATCACGGCAATTTGCGTGAAGCGCTACTGCTAGCTGCATTTAATCACCTGAATGAACAGGGTGCAGAGACTTTGAGCCTGCGAGCACTGGCGCGCTCTATCGGTGTGTCCCAGTCGGCCCCCTACCGTCACTTTGCCGACAAAAAGAGTTTGCTGGCAGCAATGGCAGCACAGGGCATTGATGAGATGTTTCTGCATATGCTGGCTTCTATTGATGATCTGGAAGACCCCGAGCAGGCACTGCTGGCGGGTGCTGATGGCTGTATCAAGTATGCACTGGCGAACCCGGAGGCGTATCGATTGATTTTCGGGCCAGGTTCCAGTGAATACCGTGACTACCCTGATGTAGAAGCTGCCCGTGAAAGGTTAATGGGAACATTGGTACAGCTGTTTGAAAGAGGGCAAGCTACCGGTATCTGTCCTCCCACAGAGCCAGCCTGGTTTCTGGCCTGTAATGCTTGGGCCAATGTGCATGGGCATATCATGTTGGTGCTGGATAACCTGATTTCCTGTGCGGTACCGGAGGGTGAAACATTTGATCTGTTGAAGTCGGTACAGATCAATATGTACGGAAAGTTGATCTCACCGAGAAAATCAACAACCCATTTGTGATGAGGGAATTAGCCAGTCGGGTTTGAATCGGCTGGCTGAAAGACTGTAGCTGAAAGTCTGTGGGCAGGGGTTTAATCTCCACCTTCAATGTAACGCTGTTCATCATAACTGCGAACCCAGTCTGGAAAGAACACGGTCATAGCTGAAGCCAGCGTTCCATTAATAAAACCTTCAGGGAATGCTGCCAGTAACATGTAAGGTAGATACTGTTCTTCTGCTGCAACCAGTGCTGAATCTGGTGCGCTCAGCATGGCGAGAAGATAAAAGGCACCGGCCATAACAATTCTAACCAGCCCCGCCCCGAAAAAGCCTCCGCCCAGCATATAGATAAACAGGTTATTGAGTTTTATCTGTGAAACCGTGAGCAGGGTTAGCTTTGTTACCGTCGCCGGAATCAGAACGCAGAAGAAAAAATTGATCGTAAAGGCATTCCAGTCACTGGCAGATGTCAGGTTCAGCAGGCCGAGGGCGATCAGCCCGGATACCACGGCGGGACTCCACCCAATCAGCATTACCACCGCTGTAAGTCCAATAAAATGCAGCCTCAAAACTTCATTCTCCAGTTTGACACCCAGTGTCCACAGGCAGAACAGAAAAATAATACTGCCCAGTATCAGGTGTTGCCGGGTGGAGACTGTAAAAACCGAGCGGAAA
Source organism: Spongorhabdus nitratireducens (assembly GCA_947387575.1). Taxonomy (GTDB): domain Bacteria; phylum Pseudomonadota; class Gammaproteobacteria; order Pseudomonadales; family Endozoicomonadaceae; genus CANDOC01. The sequence continues at coordinate 162,254 of CANDOC010000002.1, read as the reverse complement.
GGGAAGTTTCTGATGGCGACCAGTAAAGCGATAGCTGCACAGCAGACAAAGAACCATTGCCAGCTACCCGGAATCAGGTCTGGTGATATTGTCATAAGAGTTAAGGTGTAGGTGTTTGCCGAAGTGGGGCTATCTTACCGTGATCCCCTGGAATGATGTAGTCTGGTGCTTTCAATCTGTTCTTCAGGAGTCGTTTATGTCTGTGGATCTGGCACGTGTTTTGTCCAGTCGATATGCAACAAAGGTGTTTGATGCTGACAAGCCTGCTGCAGAAGATAAAACTCAACAACTGATAGAAACCTTACGACTGGCTCCATCTTCTATTAACAGCCAGCCCTGGCACTTCTATGTGATCTCCAACCCTGAAGAAAAGCGTCGCTTGTCTCAATGTGCATGGGATAGCAATAAAGCGAAATTTGATGACGCTTCACATGTGTTCGTGTTCTGTGGAAAAACTACATACGAAATTGAAGACCTGCAGGCTCTGGAAGAACTGGTGGCAGAGCAGCGTGGTACTGAAGTCAATCAGGCTCGGGTTGAGTTCCTGGGGGGCTTTGTCAACAGTATGGATGCAACCGAGCGTAAGTACTGGATAAGGGATCAGGTTTATCTGGCCTTTGGGCAGTTTTTACTGTCATGTGCTCTTTTGGAACTGGATGCTTGCCCGGTAGAAGGTTTTTCCCGTGAGGAAATGGATGAGCTGCTGGGGTTGAAAGAAAAAGGGCTGAACAGCGTTGTTGTTGGTATTGTTGGGCACAGGCATGAGGATGACTTTAACACACCAGTGAAAGCATCCAAGGTACGCTACCCCATAGAGCAAGTTGTCACCGAAATCCGTTGATTATTAGCTTCCGACTTGTTGTTCCTGCCGGAAAAGAGATTGTAGCTGCTCATAGTCACTTCCCAATAAAGTCAGCTGTTGCTCAAACTGACGAATAAGCTCATCTCGTAATTGTTGCGCCTGTTCGTAATAAGGTTGGAAACAGCTGATGTTAAATCGAATCTCTTCGAAAGCAATAGAGTAACCTATACCAAAACCATCATCTGTCGTGGGGCAAAATACAAAGTGTCTGAAGGTTGGTGGGCTCAGGTTACTGGTTGAAATAGGGCTCTGGTTCAGCCATTGAAGTGCGTTGGTTACAGAAGCCGGTAACTGGTCGCGCTCCTGCTTTGTCAGAAGTGTATGCGCCAGAAATAGGGCTCGTTCAAACCCTCTGCCACTTTTAAGAATGCGTATTTGTTGTTTATGGGTACCAAGCGCTTTTACCAGATTTTTCTGTGAAGGATGGGTAGCGTACTGTATAGATGCCTCACAAACAGCCCTTGCACACTCTGTTCGACCGAAGTGGTAGTTGCTCATTGCAACACTTTCATAGGTGTTCCTGAATTTGCCATCCGGCACAACCAATACCTGGTACTGAGCGGCAACGATAGCAATTTGCACGAATGCATCGAGACTGAAATCTTTGATTTTCTTTTCGCCCATAGCATCTGCCAGTCTTTGTAGCTCAGGGCTCCGGAACGCCTTATGAAAGAAAGCGCAGGGAGTCTTTGGTCCTTCATTTATCTGGCTGGGGAACTCGGGAGGTAAACTGTCAAAATGATGTGGACCATCAAAAGCAAGGTTGGCTTCTGCATGGCATTCCGTATCGTATCTGATCTGCTCTCTGCCAAGTCGCTCAACCCAGGTTGTACCATCTACATGTGAATGCGCCAGATTCAGGCCTATATGCTGCTCTCCAACGGCAATAATCTGCAAACTTTTGTCAAACCAGCGGTTTCTGTTTTCGCCCAGTAACAAAGATTTGAACAGCGTTGGCAGCAAATTTTTGTGCTCCATGGGAGGGTCAAGAATAACAACGAATAATGCCTTGTCGAGCATTTCGATACATGGCTGATTTGCCAGAGCTTGACGTGATAATGCAGCTTCATCTCTGGGCTGGCGGGTGACGTATGGAAGACAGCAAGCTGGTGCTGATTGGGATAAAGCTAAGTCTGCCTGTTCTTGATAAAAGGATGTCAGGGCTGCAGGCGTTATTCTTTCCCTGGTACTTATTTTATAGATACCTGTAGGTGTTACGACTGCAAAGTAGCCCGCTTGCGATGTATCTATAAGCCGGTCTTCTTCCTTCTCCGGTATTCGGGTGCTGTACAGATGATAGTGCTGTTCGACACATTGAGAGGATGGTGCGGGGGCTTCTTTCGGCAGAAGTTTGATAGTTAATACGGCCAGTTTGTGAAAAAAACTGTCGCCACTGATCCTGCTAGTATCAAGCACCAGAATATAGTTCGAAGCATAGGGAAGGGGGCGCCTGTCTGACAGGTAGCTTTTCTTCCATAGCTCTCCAAACAAGGAAGAAAAGTGATTTCCCCCTTCAAGGCTGACTAGCTTGCTTTGAAGAGTAGAGGGCATTGCTGCTGATAAGTTTTGTCCGGTCAGAGTGGCGTAATATTGAGTGAATGAATGCCAGACATGGTCCGGCGGAGAAGCAGACCAATACCCGGCTTTACAGCCTGAAATACAAGAGTATGGAGTTGGTACATGCCCGTTGGGTTGGTGCTTGTTATGCAGGGGGCACTGCGAAGGGTAGCTATACATTTTCCTGCATTGTTCACAAAAACTGGCAAAAGATGTTGCAGACAAGCACAGAAAACAAATGCCAAGCGCAAGCCTGACTTTACCGGCCAGCTGATTCATTTTTATCGTAACGCTCCAGTTTGTTCTATAAGTTGTTCTGTTGTATCGCAGCCACAGCTGTTCTTCTTCGAACAGCTGTGGCTGCTTATTTGAAGCTGTTTATGATTAGCCGTATTCAGGCTAGACCATAAACAGCTGGTGCGCTTTGGGACGCATTAGAACAACTGGAGCTTTTATTGTCTCAGGCAACGCCTTCAAGAGACTGATGGCTGTAACAGTGGCTGACTGCCGTCAAAATAGCCTGCAGCGCAGCGGCCGAACTGTCTTCATCGCTGGCAATACCGTAGTAAATCTCACCGTTATCAATTCGCGCGGCGATACAGGCCTGGGCCTGGGCATTGGTGCCACCGGTGATGGCATGCAGGTCAAACTGTTCAATATCAACCTGACATTCCAGTGCATCGCACAAGGCTTCAATAACACCTGAGCCACTGCCACTCATGACTGTCGTAACCCCGCCATTACCGACGGTAAAGCGGGCTGTAACATGATGGTCGTGAGTATGCAGCTCATAATCGTTTAACTGCCAGTCAGTCGGCACATGAACAAAGTGGCGCTGGTACAGGTCATGGATGGTTTTGGGGCGGACTTCGAAGCCACTTTCCTCTGCTGCCTGTTGAACCACCTGAGCCACTTCCGGATGGAACCACTTGGGCAGCACAATGCCAAAATCCCTTTCCAGAACCAGGGCGACACCTCCCTTGCCGCTCTGGCTGTTGATACGTACCACCTCCTCGTATTCCCGACCCAGATCATGAGGGTCGACCGGAAGATAAGCCACATTCCAGTGGGGCTGACTGTGTTCCTGGTGGTAATGCATTGATTTGCGGATAGCATCCTGGTGACTACCTGAGAATGCGGTATAAACCAGCTCACCAATCCAGGGGTGACGTGCTGGAACAGGCAGCTCGGTACAGTATTCAACGGTTTTAATAATTTCAGCCACATCGGACAGGTCGAGTTGGGGATCAACGCCCTGGGAATACAGGTTCATCGCCATGGTAATCAAGTCGGTATTGCCGGTTCGTTCACCATTGCCAACCAGTGTGCCTTCCACCCGGTCGGCACCGGCCATCAAGCCAAGTTCTGCTGCTGCAACCGCACAGCCGCGGTCATTGTGGGTGTGCAGACTGATGCGGATATGTTCACGCTGATTCAAATGGCGGCAAAACCACTCGATCTGGTCAGCGAAGATATTGGGGGTCGACATTTCCACTGTTGCCGGCAGATTGATTACGACTTTCTGACCCTGCTCTGGTTGCCAGATATTGATGACCGCATCACAAACTTCTTTGGCGTACTCGAGCTCGGTACCGGTAAAGCTTTCCGGTGAATACTGGAAGGTCCAGTCAGTTTCCGGATGACGGGCGGCATGTTCCCTGATCCAGCGGGCACCCTGAACGGCAATGCTGGTGATGCCACTGCAATCCATCCCAAATACCTGCTCCCGCTGCACAGTGGAAGTGGAGTTATATACATGGACAATGGCCTTTTTGGCGCCGCTTAATGCCTCAAAGGTGCGTGCTATCAAGGATTCCCGAGCCTGCGTCAGCACCTGTACCGTGACATCACCCGGAATCATATCTTCATCAATCAGCTTGCGGATAAACTCGAAGTCCGGAGTTGAAGCCGCAGGGAAACCAACTTCAATTTCTTTGAAGCCCAGCTTTACCAGCAACAGAAACAGTCGGGTTTTCTGCTCAACACTCATGGGGTTAACCAGTGCCTGGTTTCCGTCCCGCAGGTCTACGCTGCACCAGTCCGGAGCAGTGCTGATAACCTGATCAGGCCAGGTGCGATCTGTCAGGCGAATCGCTGGAAAGGGCTGATATTTACGGTGGTTGAACATGAAAATAATCCCGCGACTTGAGTCATATATGCTGTTGTTTTCGGGGGGCATGCTGCCGACTGGCCGGAATGCAGTCGGACAGCATGTAGGATGTGTCCGGGTAAAACACTGTTTTCAGCTTTTTAAGCTGCTGAGCCTGGTTTGAATACATCGGCTTGTGGCTGTTGTATTACCCGCTTTCTGATTCGATAGCGGGTTCAGCATTGACCGGCTCGGTATGGATTCGTAATTGTTATGACCGAAACTTCCGGCAGCGGCTTGATACAACGTCATGCTTTTGCCCTGATTGCGTCATTACGAGGAATATTTTAGGGAAGGTGGGGCGCAATTGCTGATCTTTATATGCTTGTATTGTTTTTTTTGAGCAATAATACTTAAGTCTTTGGTGATCTATATTTATAAAAATTGCGCTGGAAACCTTGTTCATGAAAACAAAGCATCACCTTGACCGTTTTGATCTGAAAATTCTCAAAGAATTACAGCGTAATGGCAGCCTTTCCAATCAGGAGCTGGCAGAGCGAGTCGGGTTAACTGCAGCGCCCTGTTCCCGCCGGGTTAAAGCACTGGAAGACAGCGGAGTCATTGCCGAGCGAGTGGTCAGGCTGGATCATCGGGCTGTTAACCTTAATCTGATTGCTTTACTGCATATCAGTATGGATAAACATATTCCTGATCGCTTTGATTCGTTTGAAAAAGCGATTGGCACCTTCCCGGAAGTATTGGAGTGCTATCTGATCACCGGGCACGATGCCGACTATTTGTTGAAAATTGCGGTGCCGGATATGGATGCCTATCACGATTTCCTGCTGGGAAGAATTACCCGGTTGCGGGGAGTAACAGGGGTGAAATCAAGCTTTATGATGCGGAAAATTGTCGATACAACGGCATTGCCGCTGGATTATGTCTCATCCTGATCAGAAGTATTGCTACTCAGGCTGCTATAAGTCTGTTTCCACTCGGCCTCCCAGTCCGAAAACTGATCGGCAGGCATGGGCTTGCCAACAAAATAGCCCTGGGCTACATCACATTGCAGCTCATTGAGTAACTGCCAGTCGGCGGCTGATTCCAGCCCTTCGGCGACAGTTTTCAGTTTCAACTTGCGGGCCAGTTCGATATTGGCCTCAACAATGGCTCGGCGGGTCGGGTCTGATACAGCATCCTTGACGAAGGACTGGTCTATTTTCAGCTCGGAGAAAGGGATTCGGTTAAGTTGCTGCATACTGGAATAGCCAGTACCGAAATCATCAATCGACAGGGTAAATCCTTTCATTTTCAGTCTGGCCAGCGTTGACAGACAGTGAGCCACATTTTCCATCACCGCACTTTCAGTAATCTCGAGCGTCAGCAGTTCCGGGCCAATACCAACGGCCTTGATCATTTGCATCAGCTTTTCCGGTAATTGAATATTGCCCAGCATGGAAGGGGAGATATTAACCGAGGTATTAATCAGCCGACCTTCAGACTGCCATTGTTTGATTTGCTCAATGGACCGGGAAATGATGGATTCGGTCATCTCATCCATCAGTCCGAATGTTTCGACCTCATTGATAAACTGTCCGGGGTAGATCATGCCTTTTTCAGGGTGTTGCCAGCGGGCCAGCGCTTCGCAGGATACCCATTGGCCATTGCTGATCAGAACCTTGGGCTGGAACCAGGGTATGATTTGGCCGTCCTGAATCGCTGTTATCAACATATCTTTGGTGATAACCAGCTCTGATGAGCCAGAACCGGAACCTGCTGCTGCCTGCTCCGACAGGAACTGCTCGAACAGTGTCTTGACCTTTTCCGGATTAATCGGCTTTTCCAGCGTTCCAAGGACTTTCATGCCATGCTCGGCAGCCATGTCTTCTACGGTGCGGATCAGTTCCGGCTCCATCGCACTGGCGACGACAATGGCTGATGTCAGCTTTTTCTCGGCGACATGGCGGATAAACTCGATACCGTCCATACCGGGCATATCCAGATCACAGATAGTGATATCGATGGGATCTGTACTTGCGGCGATCTTGTCCAGCGCATCCTGACCATCTTCGGCTTCCTGTACTGATGCGACGCCAAGACCGGTCATAACCTTGACCGCAACCATGCGCTGAAACTGATGGTCTTCCACCACCAAAAGGCGCAGTGCGTCAAAGGTCTGGGTCATAAGGCCTCTCCCTGAACAGGCTTTAATCCGGATGCAGAAAAGTGATATCAGAAAAAGTTATCGGCGGGGTTGATACAGGCTCAAGAGGGAGGAGTCGAGAAAGTCTGCAGAATTGCAGACTTTCTCCAAGTACTTAAATGATTAAGGCTTCAGCTTGCTCATATAAGTGATGGTTGCGCTGATTTCGTCATCAGTACAATCCATGCAGGTACCTTTCGGCGGCATCGCCTTGATACCATTGATCGCATTGTTCAGCAGTCCGGTAAAGTCTCCGGCGGCCTGCAGACGTGCATTCCAGCTTGCATCATCATTTACCTTCGGAGCACCCAGCAAACCGGAGTTGTGACAAGCGCCGCAGTACTGGTTAAAGATGGCTTCCGGCTCACGAGGGCCACTGCTGGCACTGGCTACCGCCGCACCGTTGGCACAGTCTTCACCGATTTTGCATACATGCCCCATCGGTTGGATACGCTCGACAATTTCTGCACGGCTTGCATCATCCAGTTCAACTGCAGCGAAAGTCTGCAGGGAACCCGCGAGCAATCCCCCAACCAGAATACTTTTTACGAACAGGGAAGCAGCATTTACTGCCTGTGTTGTTTTCATGTAGGCCACCATTCCTCAACGTATGGTCTCAGCCTTACGACGGCTCCCTGCGGAACGGGCTGTGGTCTTGCCGTTGCTGGTGAATCGTCCTGGCTTTGTCATTGTTAGCGAGACGTCGGTCTCTACCATATAGGCATAAACCGTGCGGATTATAGACTAAACCGCCATTAAATCGCACCGTTTTCCTTGTTGTCCGCAGGGGTATTCAGCAAAAGCAGGTGTGGGGTCATGTACTGATTATCAGTCCGGGGCTTGATGGCCGTTTCATAGCAGCAAACCAGAGGTTTGAGTGTTGAAAGCAATTTCGCCGGATGAATACAATTTTTCCCGGCAAGGCGTGGACAGAAGCGTAACTGATCAGTATTATTGCCTTCGCTGAAACGTCCTGTTTCGGCGCATGCACCCGTAGCTCAGTTGGATAGAGTACAGGCCTCCGAAGCCTGGGGTCACAGGTTCAAATCCTGTCGGGTGCGCCACCTTTACTTCTCTTTCTCCCTATCAAACTTGTCTTTAATTCGTAGCTCATTCTTTGGCTTGCGGCTCTATGCGCTATTTGCTGTGCTTTTACGGCTATGGCGGTTTTGCTATTGTCCGTTACATTGTGTGTCCAGCAGCGGGTTTGTGCTGGAAACGAATCAATTGACGGAGTAATCAATGCTGAATTTCAGTTACCACAATCCGACTCGTGTTCATTTTGGCAAGGGTCAGATTGCCCGTGTAGCAGAAGAGATCCCGGCTGATGCCAGAGTTCTGATCACATACGGCGGCGGAAGCATAAAAAAGAATGGCACACTGGATCAGGTGCTGGAAGCACTGAACGAGCACACAGTACTGGAGTTTGGTGGTATTGAACCCAACCCGACCTATGAAACCCTGATGCAGGCAGTAGAGCTTGCTCGCAAGGAAAAGATTGATTTCCTGCTGGCTGTGGGTGGTGGCTCAGTTATTGATGGTACCAAGTTTATTGCCGCCGCTATTCCGTTTGAAGGTGATCCCTGGACCATTCTGAGTGAACGGGCCAAGGTCAAATCAGCGGTTCCGGCCGGTAACGTGCTGACACTGCCGGCAACCGGTTCTGAAAGTAATGCCGGTGCAGTTATCACTAAAAAAGCCACCCTCGACAAGCTGGCCTTTGGTCATCCGCTGCTGTACCCGCAGTTTGCAGTTCTGGATCCAGAAACTACATACAGTTTGCCAGAGAACCAGTCTGCCAATGGTGTGGTTGATGCCTTTGTTCATGTCATCGAACAGTACCTGACCTGCCGCGAAAACAGCCATGTGCAAGACCGTTATGCTGAAGGCCTGCTGCTGACGCTGATTGAGGAAGGCCCCAAAGTACTGACTCAGCCACAGGATTATGATGTCCGTTCCACCATTATGTGGACTGCAAACCAGGCGCTGAATGGTCTCATCGGTCAGGGTGTTCCCCATGACTGGGCAACCCATATGATTGGTCACGAGCTGACTGCGCTCTATGGGCTAGACCATGGCCAGACGCTGGCAATCGTACTGCCATCTCTGATGGCCGTAATGAAAGAACAGAAAAAAGCCAAGCTGCTGCAATACGCCGAGCGTATCTGGAACATTACTGCCGGCAGTGAAGACGAAAGAATTGAACTGGCTATCAGCAAAACTCGTGAGTTCTTTGAACAGATGGGCATCAAAACCCGCCTGTCTGACTACGGTATTGGTGAAGAAGGTGTTGCCAAAATCGTAGACCAGCTGAAGCGTCACAATATGGTCAAGCTGGGTGAAGGGCGAGATATTACTCCGGAAGTTTCTGAGGAAATCCTGACCCGTTCGCTGTAAAGAAGCTGAATGGTGAATAGATGTGCGGAGTGGCTTGACCGATTTGAGTGATCCCTCACACTACAAGCCATTCACCATTCACCATTCACCATTCACCATTCACCATTCACCATTCACCATTCACCCGATTGTGGTAAAAACAGCAAAAGTCACAATCAGGTAATTCACTCAATGTCTATAAGAGTCACTTTTCTGGGGACTTCAGCCGGACTGCCCACCATTCAGCGCAATGTCACATCATTAGCCTTGGCAAAAGGCGATAGTCGTGACTGGTATATGGTGGATTGCGGTGAGGCAACTCAGCATCAGTTGCTGAAAACCCGTTATTGCACCTCCCGGTTGCAAATGATCTTTATCACTCATATGCATGGTGATCATATTTATGGTCTTCCGGGTTTGCTGGCATCGGCCAGTATGGCAGGCCGAACCCAACCGTTGACGCTGTGTGGACCCGAAGGGCTGGAGGCTTATGTTGTAGCATCCCTGCTGGGTGGAGATATTAATGAACTGCCGTTTAAGCTGATATTTAAAAGGAATGACACATCTGAATTTACTTTCAGGGATGATGACTTTGTTATCACTGCTCATGAGCTGTCACATCGGGTACCAAGTTTTGCGGCCCAGTTCAGGGAAATTAATCATTCCAGCAAACTTGATACGTCAAAGCTTCAGGCTTTGGGTGTTCCCCGGGGACCATTGTGGGGCAGATTGCAGCAGGCCGAATCTGTTACTTTGGACGACGGATGCACAGTTTCGCCGCAGCAAGTCATGCAGCCTCCTGAAAAGGAGTGCATCGCAATTATAGGTGGTGATAACGACAGGCCCGAACTGCTGGCTGAAGCTATGCGGGATGCTGATCTACTGGTTCATGAAGCCTCATTTTCCAAAGCACTGAGAGAACGTATCGGACCGGAGTATATGCACAGCACACCTGAACAGGTTGGAATTGCTGCAGCAGAAGCCGGTGTGGGCAATCTTATTCTGACCCATTTCAGTGGTCGTTATCAGAAAAATCCCAAGCAAGGTGAAGAAGGCATCGAAACACTGCGACAGGAAGCTGCCAATGTTTATTCCGGGCCAATTGCAATGGCAGAAGATTTCAGCTGCTGGGAAGTCAAGGCTGGTGGAGAAATCGAACCTGTAACCTGAAAAGTGTGTGCAATCTGTTACCGCCAAGGGCAAGTGTTACTTTAGTGCAGGATTTTACGGTAACAGTTGTGCCAACTTTCAGATTCGTTTTGTATCTGAGTGATAGTGGTTTGTACTTATCTCTTTGAAACGTAAGCATTATTTTTTTTTTGGCACGTTGCCTGCTCTATACAAGGCACAGGGAAGAAAAAATATAAAGAAACGGAAGTAGACGGCCATAATAAAAATAACAGAGGCCAGACAAGCTGATTATTTTGCAGGATGCTTTTTTGCGGGTGAACAGGGAACGTGCCAGGTGGGTTCAAGAAGGTTGTTTAAACAGCCCGGCCGCCAGGTAAAAGGAAAATACTGGTTGAGCCAGACCATTGCCGCACATTGTGTAAAGTAATACGTTTGTTATTGAAACGGAGTCCATCGGGCTCCGTTTTTTCTTGTGTAAAACTCCCGTCAGCATTGCCTAACCTGTCTACGCTTTATTACCTGTCTGGTTCAAATTTTGGCGAGGCGTGGTTATGCAAGCAGTTAAGAAAAATATTCAGCAGCGGCTCTTGGCATTTCTCATTCTTGCACTGTGCTGGCCTTTGGCGGGTGTGTGCTCAAGTGACAAAAGTGATCTGGCCAGAAAATGGATTCGCCAGATTCATGATGAAGGTGCAGCAGGTCTGGCTATTCTGCTCCGGGCGAAAGCTGCGGTAGATACTGGGGAGCTGACGTTCAATAACGAAGAGTCTGTTAAAAAATTGCTATTGGCAACCGAGTGCGCAGCACATGCCATTGAAGGGGAATTTATTCTCGACAGGCTGGCGTTGGCGGCTGAGGCTTTTTCTGAAAAAAAACATCAGTCCCAGGCTTATCTGGATGCATGCAAAAAGTATCGGGAAGCCATAGTCGATTATCGAGTGCCTTTTCGGGAGTATGGCCGGGAGTACCAGATCAGAACAACCATGAATGATCGCCAGTATATTGATGATGTTATTCGCCGCTATCAGCAGTCTTCTGCAGAAGTCTATCCCCGGGTACTGGTGATGATCGAATGCTGTGGAGCCCAGCCGCAACAGCGGGTTTATGACAAGGTGCTGGAACACCGTGTAGCTGTCCAGTGTATTGTCGAGGAAGAGTGTGATCGGCTCAAATCCATTCTGGATATCAAGGGAGCGGGTACAGAGCTGACTACCTTTATTAACAGGCCCGTTGTGAAGGTTTATTTTGCAGAGGCGGCACCGAAATTTTTCAATGCCTTGAAGGCCGGCAGGCTGGCAGGCATAGAGCAGCAGATTGCAGTACTTCAATCCGCGCAGGGCAGTGATAACTTGAAGGCTTATGTCGAGCTGGCAGTATTAGGCAGTCATCCTTTTTCTTCTGCCCGCTGGGCTGAAATGGGGCTGGCTGATCTGACCGCAGCACAGCTCAAACAGCGCCGTTTTCTCCATATGCACTATGATGACTGGGGTTTGCTTCAGGCTTCAAGGTAATCTTCATCGCTTTGCCATCCCCCGGCACCTGCGTATAGTGGAAAGTACGCATGCGCCAATTGAGGGAATTGCGATGAGCGAAAAGGATGAGCTCTACCTGTGCCTGCTGTATCTGAGAAGCACCTGCGAACGTCTGGCGGCAACCCTGGTTTGTTACCTGGCTGCCAGACCTTCTGAAGAGGGAGAATCCACGATACTGGTTCCGGTCATGGTTTCACTGCGTGCCAAACAGGAGAAAATTGCCAATCGTCTGGATAGCTGTTTTCCAGAGTATATGCAACAGAAACGCTGGCATGAAGCGGAAGTTATGAGTGCCCAACTGCTGAATTTAAGTGAAGAGTCCCGGGAAGAGCTGCAGCAATTGTGTATGACTGAGATGCAGGCATTGCAGGCGGTAGGATCTCTTTTCAAAGAATAATAATTACTAAGAACGTCCCCTATATCACCGGACAAACTGTCAAAATACCCGCAAATAGAGTCCGTTCATCCGATATCACGATGAGCGGATTTTTTATATCTGTTGTGAATATCTTTAAAAGAAAAGGCCTGAACTGTATTTTTACTTGCAGGGTTGTGGTCAATATTTCACCTATATATTAACTCGTTGTTAATAAAGGATTTTTCGTGCTTATCCACAGCTATACCACAGGTTTTTTCAGGGTTTTTGTGAACAACTTATCAACAGGATGGTGGTGTGGATAAAGCTCAAAATCCACTTCTGTCATGAGACTTGTTTGTTTTATTAAGTTGCTGTTATTCGTGTCTGGATTTCCTTTCATATACTTGTTCCCTGTTCTGTGATTTCCCGTGCCTGCACAAGCACGCAACAGAGTTGGCTATTTATGTTCTGGCTGCAGTTTCTGATTGTCATTGCATGTATTCTTGTGGGTGCCCGAGTCGGTGGTATTGGTTTGGGTGCCATGGGTGGACTCGGTCTGGCTATTCTGGCTTTCGGGTTTGGGCTGGAGCCGACCTCTCCTCCGATTAATGTCATGCTGATGATGATGTCAGTTGTGGCTGCCGCTTCAGTGTTACAGGCTGCTGGCGGGTTAAGTTATCTGGTAGGCGTTGCTGAGCGAGTGCTGCGGCGTAATCCGGACAAAATTACGTTTCTGGGACCACTGGTAACTTATACCTTTACCTTTTTTGCCGGAACCGGCCATGTGGCTTACTCAGTGTTGCCGGTTATCGCCGAGGTGGCCAGAAAGACCGGTGTTCGACCCGAGCGGCCGCTGAGTATTGCGGTAATTGCCTCTCAGCAGGCCATTACTGCCTGCCCGATATCAGCAGCGACCGTGGCCCTGGTGGCTCTGCTGTCTCCTTCCGGTTATGAATTGCTGGATATTCTGGTCATCACTTTGCCTGCTACCATTATTGCGGTGCTGATTGCCGCTTTCTTTGCCAACCGGCAGGGCATCGATCTGGATAAGGATCCTGAATATCAGCGCCGTCTGGCGGATCCTGTTTTTCGGAAAAGAATGGAACATGGCTCCGGACAGCAAACGAGTGAAGTTCGCCCCGGGGCCAAACTTTCGGTGGTGCTGTTTCTGATGGGCGCTCTTGGCGTCGTTATCTTTGGTTCATTCCCTGAGTTACGCCCCACCTTTGATACACCTGATGGTATTGTTCGGATGGGCATGGCTCACACCATAGAAATGGTCATGCTGACGGTTGCGGCGGCTATTTTTCTGCTGTGCAGGGCGCAAGCCAGTGATGTGGCGCTGGGCAGTGTCTTTATGTCCGGTGCTCAGGCTGTGATGGCAATTTTTGGTATTGCCTGGATGGGGGACTCATTCTTCAACGGCCATATGGATGTATTCAGCGAGTCAATTGAAAATCTGGTGACTACGGCGCCATGGACTTTCGCACTGGCACTGTTTGTACTGTCCATCATGGTCAACAGCCAGGCGGCAACGGTCACGGCTCTGGTACCTCTCGGGATTGCATTGGGGATTCCGGGATATATGCTGATAGCAATGTTCCCGGCGGTAAATGGCTATTTCTTTGTTCCCAACTATCCGCCGATTATTGCAGCTATCGGATTTGATATTACCGGTAGTACTCGCATAGGACGTTTTGTTTTTAACCACAGTTTTATGCTGCCAGGCGTGATTGCCATTATTCTGGGTGTGGTGCTGGGGTTTATATTTGTCAGTGCACTTTATTGATCCCTGCAAATTGTGCAGGGATCAATAAAGATTTTGAGTACGAAGAGCTCAGGCTGCGGTCATATCACTGTGTCCGCTGATCAGTGCTGTAACGACTGAGGGATCAGCGAGAGTAGATGTATCCCCAAGGTGATCGTATTCGCCATCGGCTATTTTGCGAAGAATCCGACGCATAATTTTGCCCGAGCGGGTTTTAGGTAATCCTGGGGCATGTTGAAGAATATCCGGTTTGGCTATTGCCCCGATTTCATGCTCCACCCACTTCCTTAGCTCATGCTCCAGTTCAGAGCCAAACTCGGCATCCTGCATCAGGCTGACATAGGCATAAATCCCCTGGCCTTTTATCGCATGTGGATAACCAACAACCGCCGCTTCGGCAACCGCCGGGTGTGATACCAGCGCGCTTTCAATTTCAGCAGTGCCCATGCGGTGACCGGAAACATTCAGCACATCATCCACCCGGCCGGTAATCCAGTAGTCATTGTCTTCATCGCGGCGGGCACCATCACCGGTACAGTACATACCTTTGAAGGTTAAGAAATAAGTTTGTTCGAACCGCTGATGATCGCCATAGATGGTTCGGGCCTGACCGGGCCAGCTATCGAGTATTACCAGATTGCCGGAGCAGGCACCCTGCTGAATCTGTCCTTCATTATCAACCAGCGCAGGTTGAATACCGAACAGGGGCTCGGTTGCAGAACCCGGTTTTAATGTATTGGCTCCGGGAAGTGGTGCAATCATGGCTGCGCCGGTTTCAGTCTGCCACCAGGTATCAATCACCGGGCAGCGTTCATTGCCAATGGTGTTGCGATACCAGACCCAGGCTTCCGGATTAATGGGTTCACCCACGGTACCCAGTAACCGCAGACTGCTTCGGTCAGTTCCTTCAATAGCATCTTCGCCCTGCGCCATCAGTGCTCTGATCGCAGTGGGGGCCGTGTAGAGAATATTGACCCGGTAACGGTCAATAATCTCGCTCATACGATTGGTTGAGGGATAATTCGGTACCCCTTCATGAATAACCACCGTAGCGCCATTACTGAGAGGGCCGTATGCAAGATAGGTATGTCCGGTTATCCAGCCGGCATCGGCATTGCACCAGAAAATATCGCCTTCACGATAGTCAAAGACATAGCGAAAGGTCATAGTGACATAGGTGAGATAGCCACCCGTCGTATGCAAAAGCCCTTTGGGTTTCCCTGTGGAACCGGAGGTATAAAGAATAAACAGTGGTGCTTCAGCTTCCATATCTTCCGGCGGGCAATCATCGGATGTGCCGTCGACAGAGGTCTGCCAGTCCAGATCTCTTGCAGGATCCCATGCCACTTCAGTGTCTGTGTGCTTTAGTACCAGAACATGCTGAACCGATGTGATTTCCTGATGCTGCAGTGCTTCATCGACATTCTGCTTCAGGAGAATACGCTTGCCACCCCGAACACCTTCGTTAGCTGTCAGGATGACTTTAGCGCTGCTATCAACAATGCGTCCGGCCAGTGCTTCGGGAGAGAACCCGCCAAATACTACTGAATGAATAGCCCCGATTCTGGCACAGGCCTGCATGGCTACCACGGTTTCAACGACCATGGGCATGTAGATCGCAACTACATCACCTTTGCCAACTCCCAGTGATTTCAGCACATTGGCGAGGCGGCAAACCTTTTGATGCAGCTCACGATAGGTCACTTTCAGTCCTGGACCCGGCTCATCGGGTTCCCAGTAAATGGCAATCTGATCGCTCCGTGATTCCAGATGCCGGTCAATACAATTCCAGCTGACATTGGTTGTGCCGTCTTCATACCATTTAATAGAAATATTGCCGGGTTCCCAGCTGGTGTTTTTGACGGTTGTAAACGGACGGAACCAGTCGATACATGCTGCCTGCTCACGCCAGAAACCTTCGGGGTCATTAACAGATTGTTGATACAGCGCCTTTCGCTCGCGGGCATTAACTCTGGCATTAGCCGCCAGTGCGGGGTCGACCGGATAACTGCAATAATCTGGCATGGAAACTCCCAATGGGTTTTGAAACAGCGCGGCAAAGTATAGATGGTGTGCTGTCTTTGTTTTTTGTTGAGTGAACAAACATGTCGTTTAAAGTTGATTTATCTGTCTACTTTTTCTGTAGGAGGCTGTGGCATGAAGTCATCTGATAGATGCAGTCAATGATGCAAAAGTATTGTTGAGGTGTGCAACGGCAGTCTAACTGTGAAAGACGAAAAGATGTAAGCGCTAAATTCAAGTGACCAGCCCCCAAACTATAACCATCGAAGAAAAGCAGGAGATGCCGCCGAAGCAGTATGGCAGGTAAGGCATTTTAAGGTTTATTATTGATGGATTGATATTGGCTGTAGTTGGAGCATCTGCAGGGGGGAGAGCTGAGCTGTATATAGATATTCCGAAGTGTGACTTTTCAGGCTGAGATAAGTTCCTCAAATGGAGTAGGTTCTTTTCCCAGCCTAAACGTTCAAATAAGTCCCAGCTCTGCGTGTTTTTCCAGTGTTCCAAATAAGCGCGCACCCATATCCAGATTTCTTTCAGGTCTAACCTCTTTATTTGAAAAACCTAAACAGTGGAAGGAGGCAGTGGCTTCCATGGATTTAACTAAATCCAGTGACTTGATATTGATTGCCAAGCATATTACGTGTACCGGTTGATTAAAATTATCTGGCAGCCTCTTTAATATTTTATGTATAGTATTTCCTGAATCGATAACAGAATCGATGATAATTATCGGTTTATCAAAATCTAATTCTCTTTCAAAGCTTACACTACAATCAGATTGTAAAAATCGTCCATTAAAATTCGAAGCAAAACCATTTGCAATAAAATTTCCTGACCTTGGTACAGACATTATTTGATATTCATCTTCTTCCATCCCTGTTTTATTTAGGAAGGGGGAGACCAACATACTTCCAAGGGTGTAATGTTGGTGGCGTAGCTCAGATGGCAATAGGTTCTGGTCGAATTGTGATAGATAGCAAGATCTCAACCTGAAGTCATAGGGGAGATAGTAGTTGTTGATATATTGTACAGAACTATACTTTCTCCTGCTTATATCGATATTTTCCAGGATTCCGAATTTCAATTTTTTCCTTAAGCAGTAATCCTCGGCGGCCTGGAACTCTGCTTCAGATAATGCCATTAATTCATGAATGTCCAGCTCCACTCTTTTTCTACTATTATGTCTGTTATCTCTTCTAACATTGTCTGATATCAGTCTGGATGGCGTATTCAGAAATATAATGCCTGTGGTTATCCCTCTATTCTTTGTAGGCATTGCATTAACATTTTTTCCTGTTTGTGAGTTTTTTACCAGCATGTGCCCATCTAAGAAAGTATAGGGATTAGCTGATTTATCAAGCTCAAATTGACGGTGGACGTCATTAATTAATGATTCACGTTTTCCCTCTGAAATGGCGTTCAGGGTTTTTATATCCTTAATTCCTTCTGCCTTTATATAGTCTTTAAATCTTCCGGATGTCTGTATTGCTACGCCATCATAGACGCTTTCGGCTAACTGCTTGCAAACACTGGTTTTTCCTGAACCCGCTATACCGACGACATAATAGAGTTCGTTATTATCCATTATTTACGGCCTTTTCCATAAATGCTTCGGTTTTAAGAACAATTTTGCTGAGGCTGGTATCGATTTGCTCAGCAACAGGGATCTGAGAAAAATTACCGACTGTAGCACATGAATAACATGCTTCCTTTGGCTGCACTGAGATCAAATAATTTTGTATCTCATACAATTTGGTTTTTGAATTTATCAGCAGGCCCTGGTTATCCCATTTCTTTTTGGCAATGCGAGAGCATGAAAATAGCCGTCCTCTTTCCAGGGTCACATCATATCTTCGATAAAAACATTTACTCCAGTGCAAAGTGGTTTCATCACGAGAGTTTTTGACTTCACTTATCAGATCATCCCATGCATCTTTTCGACGAAAGTCTATATATCCCTGAAAACCACGTGTTTTTAAGTATGCTCTCCACAAATTCTCAAATTTATCTGTGCAAATATAATCACTGATTACGACACTATCCAGCAAGCTCAGAACATCATTGCCAAGCCCTTGAGGGTATAAACCATTTGTCACTAACTCAACTTCTTCACTGATCCCAACCGAAATAATTCTTTTGATGTATTCACCCAATGATTTTGCCAAGGTGGCCTCACCACCTACCACGACAACTTTCCCTATCGACAAACCAAGGGCTTTGAGTGCTTTCAGGGAGGTAATGTGCTGCTCTATACCATTGCCCTGTACAGCTGGAATCTGATTGGGAACATTGAAGCCACAACCTCGGCACTTCAAGTTACACTTATTTGTAACCGTTATTTCCAGCTCTCGTATTTTGGTATTGTTATGGTTAGCAAAAGGAGTGGCAGTCAACTGCGTCCTGGATTCGGAGTTGTTAGCTAAACTATTCGCAGGTTTCATTGTTTATATTGCTATTCTCAGCTCTGGCTATAAAGCTATTTCAAACCTGATCTTCCGGGCTTTCACGCAAGCTCAGCGTTCAGTTACCCCCTTCAGGGCTTTGCAGTCGAGAAGGGGGATAGTATCAGGGGTTCTTCAGGTCACTACTTTTTCTTCTGGTTAGGGTTTTTCTGCTGCCCTCTGTTGCCCTGGTTCTGGTCATACTGACGATTAGTACCGTCAGAACCCTTGTTTGGGTTCTGCATATTTGCATTGTTATCAGCAGGTTTGATTTTTGACTTCGCCATGATGTTTTCTCCGCATTGCCTGTCAACCTGCTCCTTCATCAACGTGTCCTTAAGGAATTGATCTCCATCCGACAGCTGACTCTGGGTGAGCAGGTGAAGCAGGATCAGTTGCTTCATACTGTGCATCCTCAATGAAACACTGGTAGCCTCATTCCAGATGCTTGCCTGTCTGCCAGCTTGCTTGCCAGTGTTCACCGGCAGACAGGTTCAGTATGCGTTTGTGGAGTCCACAAAAAAGGCAAACCCTACAAATTTTTCAAAAAAGAATGGTAGGCTTTCGCTGCCTCGACCCTGGATGAGACATATTTTTTGAGGGACAAAAACTGTGGGCTGGCGACTTCTTTGACCGGCAGCTCCGCAAGAAGCTCATCTGCAATGTCGTACTGTTCACAAAGAACCTGTTCCAGAACCCTATCATAAAGGCTTACCTGTTCAGAAGGCTGCTTCTGGATTTGGGATATCAATAGGGTGGATACTGAATGCCCCCGGCTGAAAGGGTCTGGCAGCTCTTGCGTTGCCAAATCAATGTTATCCTGCATCAATACAGATTTAATTTCCCCCAACTGACTGCCCATGGCATTCAGGATATTCCTCCTGGCATCGATCTCAGCCAGAAGATCATCAAGCAGTTTTTTTCTGTCACAGCTTTCAAGGCTGTTCAGCATTATTTTTTTGACATGCTGGCTATTGTCAAACAATGTGTCGAGGATAACCAGGTTTCGAATATAGGTCAGGTTTCCAGTTTTATACTCCACACTGTTGTAGTGATGCCCTTGCGTAACCTCAAACATTGCTTGAGGTATTGTTTTGTTGTTTTTGTACGTGTTTATGCGGTTTCTGAGTGATTCAGGAATTAGCTTCTCATCAACCTTCAATGCATCCGCTACCAGCCTGGTTGCGCTGTATTTTTTCACTTTTCCCATTATTGCTAATCCCTGCAACCGAGTTTAGCCCTAATATGGTCTGGCACTGAGCGTGAATAGCTGGATTGAGTGACTCGAATTGCTGCTTTTATAAGCTGGCCTTTTGAGAGGTAGCACCCACTGCTGTCTTCAACCACCGCCTTGATTGCACCTTCACAACGTCCAGCCAAAAAGGCTTCTTCTTTTGATGTTGTTAAATTTCCAAGCCAGGATTTTTCCTGTTCTACAAGTTGGTTGCATGCATGGCGCAAATCGGCAACAGACAGCTCAGCCAACGCATTTGCACAAAAGAGAGATATCGAAACAAAAAATACCAAATTACGCATTATCAGCTACCCCTTCAGCTTGTTGATTGATAATATCCTCAGTTTTTTTTATGGAAAAAGTTTGTTCTATTGATGTGTATGATATGTGTATTCCAAATAGAAGAATACAATTTGAAATGAATACAATATCTTCATGATTGTAAGGAAACAGTTTGCTTGATAAAGCGGTAATAATGATTAACGGAATAATAATAAACAAAAACAGCTTCAGCCCGATAATCGACCAACATCCTAGCCACACTATAGGATATCTGGCTAAATTATTGGCTTTGATTACCTGATAGCTGTCCTTCAGGCAACTATAGGTAAAGAAAATAAAGCCATAAAATGTAAAAACAAACCCTAGTGCAAGAGAATCACCAAATTCTTTTGCCTGTAGCTTTGGTAATGCAAACACAAAAGAGATAGAGGACCAAGTTAAGATAGCTACTATTGAGTAGGCGAGAGCATGCCATAAAGGTAATTTTTGAACTCCTACTAACCTGAAGTTAGCAATTCTCCACCACTGTAGGCCAATCCAGTTCTTATCTGTCATCCCAGACGATCCTATTCCTGACTAAATTGGCTGCAGATTCTGGCATTTTTAAAATTATTTTCAATTTTTATTTGCATCGGATGTCTCTCCCAGAGCCAGTCCGTGTAGATTTGTCCTATCTGCGCAAGAACAATAAATAGGGTTTGATAAGTTAATTTGGGAAAGAGGATTGTTGGACGTTATTTATTTCATCTCACCAATACCTGAGTAAAATTTCCACATTGATTGTTGATATAGTATCACTTTGCTAGTGGTCATTAACTCTGGCATTAGCCGCTAGTGGAGGGACGACCAGATAACTGCAATAATCTGGCATGGAAACTCCCAGTGGATTTTGAAACAGCGCGGCAAAGTATAGATGCTGCTTTAATATCTATTTCCGGAGTCATTACCTGCCTAAACAGTCGCTGTGGCTTCTTTCATGAAACTGGAAATGTTTTTACAGCAGTGCAAACTAAATGCAGAAACACCCACGCAGGATTTTCTTGTTCTGGGAAATCCATTGGTTGAAGTGCTGTTTGAACTCAGGGATAAAACAGAAAGCATGAATGACGGCTGGCTGGGTTGCCTCTCTTGGTACCGGAACCGGATCAAGCCGGTCAATATGGTGACAGAGCAATGCCTGCAGCATGATGCTATGGCACTGTTCCGTCGCAAGCGAAAATTTTTGAAGCGCAGTGGTGAATATATTGGCCTGTTTCGCTCGCTGGTGCCGTTGCTAAAGAATGCACCTGAATCCATTGGACTGTCTTTCCGTCAGACCGGAGAAGCGCTCAAATACCATGACTGGCTGAATACTCGCGATTTTCCTGTCTCTCTCGATCTGACGCTGTCTGGAGGCAAAATATTTCTGATGGTTTTCAGAAATGTCACTTTACGCTGGGGAGCTGTAGGGATGGAAGCGAACAGGCGGGGGTTGCCTGCTTTCCAGTCTGAAGAAGAGCGACTGGACGCATTTATGCAGAACAACCCTCTATATGAACAGGCGCCAGCCCGTATCCACAGCACGATAATGTCACACCTTAATTTGAATATGCATATCGAGCTGGCAGACCTGCTGAGATATGAATACTTTCAAGGCATCATGCCGGAAAGCGATACGGGTAAAATTGAGTTGATGCGCGTGTCTGGCTGTATCTATTAGATTGCTTTTGTCTATTGGGTAGACAGTTTCGGTAATAGGTTCGCTTTCAGTCCCTGAAATAAAATGCAGTGGTTTAATAATAAAAAGAAAGGGAGCGGTATGAGCAAACTGAGTTACTTTGGCGAAACCCATCGTTTGTTACGCGATACCGTCAGTCGTTTTGTGGAGCGTGAAGTGCTTCCTCATATTGATGACTGGGAAGAGGCCGAGTCTTTCCCCCGGGAGCTTTACCTGAAAGCCGGTGCAGCAGGCTTGTTGGGTATTGGTTATCCAGAAGCGCTGGGAGGCAGTGAAGGCGATATTTTCCAGAAGCTGGTTTTCACTGAAGAGATTATGCGTGCCGGTTCGGGTGGACTTACTGCAGGTCTGGGCTCTCTGGATATAGCGCTGCCGCCGATCGTTCATTTTGGTAGTGATGAATTAAAACAGCGTGTTGTGCCTGCGGTCCTTCGGGGTGAAAAAATAGCAGCGCTGGCAATTACCGAGCCTAATGCAGGCTCTGATGTTGCGGGTATTCAGACACGAGCTGTCAAAGAAGGTGATTTTTACCGGGTTAACGGTGCTAAAACCTTTATAACCAGCGGTTGCCGGGCTGACTTTTACACTGTAGCCGTGCGTACCGGAGATAAAGGTTATGGTGGTGTCAGTCTGCTAATGATCGAGAAAGACACGCCCGGTTTTACTGTTTCAAAGAAACTGAAAAAAATGGGCTGGTGGGCTTCTGATACTGCAGAACTTTCATTTCAGGACTGCATGGTGCCGGTTGAGAATCTGATTGGGGTTGAGAATCAGGGCTTTGTAGCGATTATGAATAACTTCCAGAATGAGCGCCTGTCGTTGGCGCTGATGGCAAACGGCACATCTCAGCTGGCGCTGGAAGCCTGCCTGGAATATGTTCAGGACCGTAAAGCATTTGGCAAACCACTGTCGGGTTTTCAGGTGACCCGACACAAGCTGGCGGATATGGCGACACAGCTGGAGGCCAGTAAAGAGTTCACCTATCGCGTTGCTGCCAAAATGGATAATGGTGAGTCAGTAATTAAAGAAGTGTCCATGGCCAAGAACTTTGCCACAGATGTCAGTGATAAGTTGACGTATGAGGCGGTACAGTTATTTGGTGGTATGGGTTATATGCGTGAATCGCTGGTGGAGCGGTTATATCGTGACAACAGGATACTGTCGATTGGTGGCGGAACCCGGGAGATTATGAATGAGATAATCTCGAAGCAGCTGGGCTTCTAACAAAAGTATTAATCTAGTGTTGTTTATCCGGTACCGAATCAATCGGTACCGGATAAAATAATGATCAGGCCGCGTTGGTTGCAGCAACCCGGAACATTTCCTGATACTCATCTTCGTAGAAGAACTTCTCTTCACCGAATGCCGGCTTCAGGTCATCCAGCCAGGTAGCCTTTTCATCGTACTTGGCAAAGAATGGACGGTAGCACCAGTCAGGGTTACGGCCCTGCAGGAAGCGCAGGCAGAACACTTTCTCACCGTTGATTTCAGCGATACCTGTGATTTCCACTTTACCCGGGCCGGCGCTCATGGACGGACCACGAACCGTACGACCAAGACCGGACATGCGGGTGATTGCCTGCTGGTAAATTTCATAGGCTTCAGCCAGCGGAATCTCGAAGTAGTGCTTGGCACCGGTATCACGGGCAACAAAGAAGTAGTAAGGCACGATGCCCAGAGACAGCTGGGTCTGCCAGTTCTTCACCCATACATCAGGATCGTTATTGATATGGCGGGTCAGCGGCGCCTGGGCGCGGATCATGGCACCGGTGGCACGAATGCGCTTGACCGCTTCCTTGCAGATATCGGTTTTCAGTTCCTGGTAATGGTCAAAGTGCGCCATAAACGCCAGCTGCTTGCCGGACGCTGTGATCTTGCTAAACAGTTCCAGCAGTTCGGCTGCATCGTCGTCGGTTACGAAGCGGTATGGCCAGAAGGTCAGGGTCTTGGAACCGATGCGGATATTGCGAATATGGTCGAATTCCGGTGCCAGTAGCGGCTCCAGATATTCTTTCAGCAGGCGGGTTTTCATTACCAGCGGGTCACCGCCGGTGAACAGTACGTCAGTTACTTCCGGGTGCTGCTTCAGGTAAGCGTGCATGGTGGAAGCTTCAGTCGCTGCCATCTTCAGCTCGTCGTCACCGATAAACTGGGCCCAGCGGAAGCAGAAAGTACAGTAACTATGACAGGTCTGACCCTGACTCGGGAAGTACAGCGCGGTTTCACGGTACTTGTGCTGCATACCGGTTACGATTTTGCCATCAACCATCGGGCGGTTCAGTGCCAGCTGGCCGGCAGGGTGCGGATTCATGGAGTGCTGAATCTTGCGTGCAGCTTCCTTGATCTGCTCGGCAGAAGAGCCGTTGCGGTGTAGCTCGGCCATGGTTTCAAACTGTTCCGGCTGCAGCATGCCCTTCTGGGGAAACATCAGGCGGAAAACCGGATCGTTCGGCACACAGTTCCAGTCGATCAGTTCGTTGATCACATATTCATTAACGCGAAACGGCAGCACGCTGGCAACTACGCGAATATCAAACTGCATTTCTTCCGGCAGGGCCAGAAACTGGGAAATGCTGTCCAGATTGCGCTCGGTGTAAACCTTGTAGGGACGGCGCTCGTCGGTGGATGCGATCAGATGAACAGAGTCGTTGGTACCGTGCATCGAGGCTCCTTGAATTCAGTGCGAAGGCAGACGCCCCTGGCAGCAACATGATGAGTTGTCAGGGGTCTGATAGAAGAAGATTGTATTTGGCAGCGAGTGTAGGGATATGAACAGGTCGCAACAATTCGTTTCATCCGCAATCAGGTCATCGACTGCGGTGAGTTTTATAGCGTATTGCTCGGTAGATACGTGTTGAACTTAACAGATATCAGTTGCCTTCTGGTGTTTGCAGGCAGGTTAAATCGGCTTCGCAAAAGCGGGTAACCAGTGCCGCAACAGCGGCATAGAAACCAAAGGCATCATGCTGGTAAACATCCTGTTGCCACTCTGGTAGCCAGTTTAATAGCAGGCTTTGCAACACACTCTGCTGATACGCTATGACGTTTTCTTTAAGTGCCAGGTTACCCATCAGATCAAGAATAATAGCCAGATGGTCTGCGGGTTCCTTAAAGCCTTCTGCGCGTGCAAAGTCATTCTCATTGAGCAGCTTCAACATCTGGTGATGTGGTTCCTGCATGAGTAATCGCTTGTCCGAAGCATAAACTGACGGATAAGGCAGGGCGCCGTTTTTGGCTGTACCCAGGAAAAGGTGGGCATAGTCAGCCGCCAGCTCGAGACGAAAATCCTGCCGCTGTTTCAGTGCCGTAACAGCTTGCCTGAACTGTTCGCAGACAGTCTCCAGTTCAGGCTCTTCTCCCAGTGCAGAGATAAAGAGATCCATTTCATCACTGAACAGATGAGCCAGTTGGGCATCATCCAGTTCACTGGCAATCAGGCTGGAAAGCCACCAGTAAACCTGAGCCCGGTTTTCAGAGGTTGCATCTGGCATAATATTTTAACTCTGGTGATGTTTGGCAAAAGCTTAGAATGCCGGAGCTCTTGTGTTGCCTGAGCTCCGGCTTAACAGGTTAAGCTATCAGGCGCTGACTTCAGTCGGCCCATCAAAGGCTGTGACTTTCAGGGCCGGGCCAGTGTATTTCTCGATATCCACAATGGTGGTGTGAGCACTGGTTGCCTGGGCCAGTTTGGAACTGGCCATATCCCGAGTCAGCACATTGGGATCCCCGTTTTTACACAGACTGCCGATCTTGCCGCCTTCCGCAGGGTTATACCAGGCGCCTTCAAAGATACGGACGATACCGGACCTGAATCGTTTACTGATTTTAGCGCCGGCCAGTATCTGTCCGCGGTCGTTAAAGACCCGAACCACATCCCCATCCTTTATGCCACGCTTTTTGGCATCTTCAGGGCTGATATAAATTGGCTCCCGACCCGCAACTTCATAAGTTTCACGCAGGCCTTTGGCTGCATTCAACTGGGAGTGAACCCGGTCTTTCGGATGGCAGGACTGCAGGTGCAGCGGGAACTTGTCCGAACCGTTACCACCGTGGGAGCGTTCAAATGGTTCCATCCACATCGGATGTGCCGGGCAGTCTTCGTATCCCAGTTTGGCAATGGATTCGGAATAAATCTCGATCAGGCCGGTGGGTGTGCCCAGCGCTTCGAGCTCCGGTTCTTGACGGAATTCGGAGTGACGTACCCACAGGTTTTCAGTGGCTTTATCAAACTCCACATAGCCGGTACCGTTCCAGAACTCGTCGAAGGATGGCATCTTGATCTTGCGTAGTTTGGCACTGCGATGAGCCTGATTGTACAGGTGCTCCAGCCATGCCATTTCATCACGGCCTTCGGTAAAGGTTTGTTCCTGACCGAAGCGTTTGCACAGGTCAGCAAAAATATCGATATCGTTGCGGGCTTCAAACAGCGGCTCTACCAGCTTGTGCATGGCAATAATGCCCTTGCGGGAATGGTTGCCGAAACCGTCAATATCATTGCGTTCATAAGGTGTTGTCGCCGGCAGTACAATATCGGCAAAGCGACAGGTCGCGGTCCAGTGATGGTCGATTGCAATGGCTGTTTCCAGATTCTGCCAGCCACGAATCATCTTGTTACGATCCTGCTGGTGGTGGAACGGGTTACAGCCGGTAAAGATAGCCACCTTGATTGCTGGCAGGGTGGTTTTACGACCATTGAAATCAATGACTTTGCCTGGTTCCAGCATGGAGTCCACAAAGCGGGCTACAGGAATAGTCTGGGAATATTTGCCAAAGTCACCGTTGTACTTGGGCTTGCCATTGGGTGCGCTGCCGGTAAATCCGGGTACCTTGGATGCCTTGCGGGTTGGCACACCGGCGCCGTTGTAGTGCCAGCCAAACCCGAATCCGCCACCGGGCAGGCCGATCTGACCAATCATTGATGACAGTACAACCAGCATCCAGGCCCACTGTTCGCCGTGGTGCATCCGCTGCACACACCAGCCACCGATAAACTGGGTACGACCGTTGGTAAAGGTACGTGCCAGCTCTTTGATCGTTGCAGCCGGAATACCACAGATCTTGCTGGCCCATTCAGCAGTTTTTGGCTGACCGTCTGATTCGCCGGTCAGATAAGGCAGAAATTTCTCAAATCCGGCGGTGTAGTCCTGCAGGAAAGCCTTGTCATGCAAGTCTTCACTGTAAAGGGTATGCGCCATACCCAGCATCAGAGGAACATCAGTTTGTGGGTTAATCGCAAGCTGCTCACATCCAAGGAAAGCCTGAGTTTCAGAAACAACCGGGTCGATACTGATTGCACGAATACTGCCGTCAGCAATCTTTTTCTTCAGTTCATGATAGTAACCATAGACATCATGATCCGGTGTACTCCAGCCAGCCTGAAGGTTTTTAATCGGATCAGAGCCCCAGAACACGATAGTGTTGGAATGCTTCATCACCAACGGCCAGGATGTTTGCTGGCTGTACACTTCTGTAGAGCCAACAACTCTCGGCAGAATCACCTGAGCAGCACCGGTAGAGTAATCCCCCACCTTTTTCACGAAGGTGCCGTGCAGCCCAATAGCCCGCTGCATCGCAGCAATACAGTTGTGATAAACGCCGTTGGCCTTCCAGCCAGTGTGACCTGCATATAAACCGGATGGGCCGTGTGTTTTCTGTACTCTTTCCAGCTCTTCATAGAAGAAGTCCAGCGCCTGATCCCAGCTGACGCGGACAAAGCGGTTATTGCCACGCTGAGTCGTGTCACTCTTTTCACGGTTCTTCAGCCAGTCCAGTCGCACCATCGGGTAGCGGATACGGGCAGTAGAGTACAGGTCATCGCGAATGCCCATCAACATATCGCTGGGGAAAATATCCTGTTCAAAAGGCTTAACGGTTGTCAGCTCACCATTTTCAACCCGGGCACGAAAGGCACCCCAGTGAGTTGCGTTGGTCTTTTCAGAGGGGCCACACATATCGTGAGCTGATGCCTTGCCGACCAGCAGGCTCGGGCCGATCATTCCGGCAGCAGCGGTTTTCAGCATGCCGCCCAGAAAACGACGGCGGCTAACTTGTACAGTTTTAATAACGCTCATGATTGCAATCTCCTTCAGCTTTTAATTAGTGAGCGCCGCCGGCGGCAGAGTCAGAGCCGTGATTCTGCAGATATTTCAGCAGGGTGCGTTCTTCGCGTTTGCTCAGGTCGGCAAAGCTCATCATGCCTTTCAGCTGGGCAATCCATTCGGTAGAGCTGAAGTGATTGATATCCGGTGCGCCGTGGCACTGGGTGCAGGTGCTCTTGTAGAGTTCTTCGGTGTAATCCCAGATCGGGTTGACATCGGTTAGCAGGTTTTCATTGCGAATCCAGACATTGGTGCTGACCTTCTCCCAGGTTTTGCCGGTTTCTTCAATCTTGGTGGAATCCAGCACTTTGACCTTTTCAGCCTGACTGGTGCGCAGGGCGGCAGAGAAAATACGCTTGCCGGCTTCAGCGGTCAGCACACGACCACGGCCGCTGGTGTCACGCCAGCCGGTTACGTCTACGTTCAGCATGTCACCCTGACGCTCGAGTACTTTAACTTCGGTAGCCGGCAGCAGCTTGCCTACTTCCTGCTGGCTCCGGGCATCTGCAAACAGTTTGATTTCGGTAAGGGAGAACAGGTGTTCTTCAGACGGTGGTTTGGCTCCCATCTTTTCCAGCGCCGCCCAGGTCTTGCGGTAACCACTGCTCATATCCGGCAGTTGGTGTGCCACACCTTTATGGCAGGAAACACAGGTCTGGTTGGTGGCTGCAGCTTCTTTCATCTGCTTGGCCGCGGCGACGGACTGCTTGCTGTGGTCCATGGCTTCATAGCTGTGACACTTGCGGCAGCCGGAAGAGTCATTGGCTTCCATCCGTGCCCAGACCCGCTTGGCCAGATGCAGACGCTTCTCTTCAAACTGTTCCGGGGTATCAATCGATTTGGTGACGAAATGCTGATACAGATCGTTGGAAGCACCGATCTTGCGTAGAATCTGTCCGGTCATGTCCTGTGGCATATGGCAGTCGGAACAGATGGCCTGTACGCCGGCGGCATTGGAAAAGTGAACGGACTGTTTGTATTCCTTGTAAACCGGTTCCATGGTGTGACAGCTGGTGCAAAACTCGACCGAGCCGGTCAGTTCCAGACTTTTATGACCAGTCCAGATCAGGGAGGCCATGCCAATGGCGCCAACCAACAGCAGGGTGATAACGGAATAACGACCTGTTGGTGTCGTTAGAAATGCCCAGAGTTTTTTCATTGTGTGAGTGCCAGCGTTTAAAAATTTTCGATAGCTGCACTCTATTCTCAAGTTGTGAACCACTCTGCCATTGGCTGTGAACAGGGCGTATTCAAATGTGAAAAAATATGAATAGAATAGGGGCTGTTGACGTTTGATCGTGTGTTCAGCTAAAGCCAGCGTTTTCGTGCCGAGGCGCAGTAGCGCCGGAATACACTTGTCTTTCAAGCTGCTGCAACGAGAGCATGGAAGCGCTGGCTTTAGCCCTTCGGGTGGTTCGTAAAGGGGCATTCCGGCTGCGTTGAACTGTTTTGATGTAGCGCCACTACATGCTGCAACAGTTCGCCTTGCGGAACCCCCCTTTACGAACCACTGAACTCACGATCAAACGTCAACAGCCCCTATTTTCTGTTATGAACTCACAGTCGGGTGTCACGGGATTCCATGAAATATCATGTTTTGGTCGTAGAAGATGAACCGGTCACCCGGGCCCGGCTGGCAGGTTATTTTCGCAAAGGTGGCTATCAGGTCAGCGAAGCTGAAAACGGTGAACAGCTGTGGGAGATTTTTGAGCAGGAATCAATTGATCTGGTTCTGCTGGATATCAACCTTCCCGGAGAAGATGGGCTGACATTGACCCGGACGCTTCGAAGCCAGTCAACCGTCGGCATTATTCTGGTGACTGGTCGTACTGATATGGTGGATCGAGTCGTTGGACTGGAAATGGGTGCTGATGATTATGTCGTTAAACCGGTCGAACTAAGAGAATTACTGGTCAGAGCCAAGAACCTGCTCTGGCGGATTTCTCTGGCAAAAGAAACCGAGTCGGCTGAAAGCATTAAAGATGACCAGATTTTGACATTCCGTGACTGGATGCTGGATACCCGGCGGCGTGATCTTTCCTGCAATGATGAGTCTGTAACCCTGACCAGTGCTGAATATGATCTGCTGCTGGCGCTGATGACTAATGCGGGTACGGTGTTAAGCCGGGAACGACTGATGAATATGATCAGCCACCGTAGTCAGGCTTCGGGTGACAGAACCATTGATACCCTGATTCGCCGCCTTCGCTCCAAGCTGGGTGATCCGGCTAAAAATCCAACCCTGATCAAAACCATTCACGGTGAAGGTTATCTGTTTACCGAGCAGGTACTGTAACGTTATAAACCGGCCGGTAATCTGGCGGTGCCAGTGAGTTTTTCAGTAGATCTGGTGATATCGGACCTGACTGGTGAGCCAGAATTTGCGGGCCAAAGTCCTGTAGCCAAGGGCGATGTTCCAGATAGCGAATCGCCTGATCAATGGCCATCCTTCCCTGAAGTACGGGTTGATCATCGCTACTGACCTCAATTTTGCCCCGTAACAGGCCGCGGTAAACGCCATGGGTCAGATAGGTTGATATTACCCGGGGTGAATCAACGTCATGTTGCCGCAGGGCATTGACGGCCACTTCAGCCATGGTGGCGTCACCTACCAGATAATCTATATCCGGCACTTCATTCAGAATTTTATGGATGAGTTGTCGTTTGACCGGTTTGTCGTTATCGCCATATTCACGTGTGGCTATTTTGACCGAGCTGTTTTTAAGACCGGCTTTAAAGCCACGCTCGGTAATACTGCTTCCACCCCGTCCTGGTGGAGAAGATAACCAGGCCACTGTAACCGGGGGAGTGTTGGCGGGATGTTTCTTCGCCAGCCATTGTCCAACGGTAAATCCCATCTGAAACCAGTTAACACCGGTTTTTCCGGTTATGCCCTCAGGGTTGAGGTCATTAACCAGACCAAAGACAGGTACGGTTTCGGATATGTTTTGGACATCACGGGTAACCAGATCGAATCCGACCGAGCCCAGCAAAATAGCATCAGCTTGCCACTGGATGCAGGCTTGTAGTTGTTGCTGCTGGCTATAGCTGTCGATATAACCATCAGCAACCAGCACCTTTAGGTTGATACCCAGTTTTCTGGCCTGATCGACCATACCGTAGTTGAGGTTAAACCAGTACGAATCCTTGAGATGAGGGTAGAGTGTGCATAAACGCCAGGGCTTGTCAGCTCGGGTCAATGGCTTCAGGGAAGAGGAATAAACGTGCTGATAATTGAATGGCGTGTCGGCAACTATAATCTGCCAACTGTCGTTCGCTTCTGTCTTTCCCATATGTAACAGGAACAGCGCTATAAGGAAAACAAGTAGCATGCTGGTGGAGATAAAACGACACATTAGACTTTAGACCTCCACACATCTGAACTCTACACTATTGAACTCCGGTCATACCCTGCGCATTATTGGCATCGGTCATCACTGCCGCAATTGATAATTACCCTTGAATAATCCCCGTTTTTGTCCTTTTGTCTTTTCTTTCAGGCGCAGAAGTATTGGTGCCCGGCTACTGCTGTGCTTTGTGATTATGTCGGGGTTAACCGTAAGTCTTGGTGTTATATCCTGGTTGGGATTTGCCCAACTGGTCTTACGGGAGCAGCAAATCAGTGCCAGTGCGGTTCCCGATCTAGTTGCTGCAAGACGGCTGTCTGATCTCTCTACCAAGATTATTGCAGCCGGACATGCAATTGCTACCGCCTCTTCGGTGTCTGAATGGGAGGCTCAGGGGCGTTACCTCTCTGTTTCAACCAAGGCGATGGCCTACCAGTTGATGGAGCTGGGTAGCAGGACTGGCAGTGTTGATGACCCTGAACAGTTACGAATATCAGCCAATAAAATTATTAATAATCTGGCCGTGCTTGGAGAAAAAGTTGGTGACCGGATTGAGCTTGAGAGCAAAATAGAGTCCCGGTTGAAACAGTTGGCTCAGGCATCGGAAACGCTCGTTGGCTTGACCCGCTCACAGGTTGCCAATGCTGATACCGTTGTGACAGCCAATATTACCCGGCTATATGGAACACTTTCCTCCGACAGCGGCCGTGAACAGATCTATACATTGCTGGACAGGTTGCTTGAGGTTGATATTGATCAGTTCGAACGGATGGTATCGCTGGAACTCAGGGCTCATCAGCTCAGATATACTGTCATTCTGCTGCAGAATCCAGGCTCTGCCAAAGAGTTGGAACAGTTAGCCGGGCAATATAGTCAAGCCTTATCAGGTATCTCCCATTTACTTGAAAGTGTTGCTGACCCTGACCGGCAACAGAAAATGAAGCAGCAGGTTGGTTTACTTGAGCAAGGGTTGCCCATTCTCAAAGACCTGAATCAACTGGTGATGGTGCGAGCAGAAATCAGCCAGTTGACCAATGGCAACGTATTTCTGTTTGCCGAGTTGAATGAGCTGGTTGATCAAGTTGTTGAGCAATCAGAGCTAAAACTTGAGGAGGCGGGTTCAGACCTGCGTATCAATCTGGAGCGCGGACAGCGCTGGGCTGTTTTGATGACGTCGCTGGCACTGCTGCTGATGGTTCTGATTATCTGGAAAGTCATTTATGGCAGCCTGATCAAACCGCTGGTTGGGCAGACCCGGGTCATGGAGCGACTGGCTGCAGGTGATCTGGATGCACGAACTGACTATTCCGGATCCGATGAACTGGGTGATATGGCAAAAGCCATTGAGGTTTTCAGGCAAAACAGTCTGGCACGTCGCCAACTGGAAGCGGAGCAGCAGCAGTATCAACAAACCCTGAAGGAGCATCGGGATAATCTGGAGCAACAGGTAGCGAAACAAACCGGTCAGTTACGTGATGCCAACCTGAGCCTGATGGAAGAAGCCCGTCAGCATCGTATGGCACGGGAACAGGCAGAAAAGGCAAACCAGGCTAAAACCCGCTTCTTATCCCATATGAGTCACGAGATCAGAACACCGATGAACGGAGTTCTGGGCACCCTTGAGCTGCTCCGGGAAACCCGACTGGATAACCAACAGAGGCATTACGTTAATGTTATTGGCGACTCTGGCGAGCTGCTGCTCGATATTCTTAACGATATTCTCGACTTCTCGAAAATAGAAGCCGGATGTCTGGAATTAAAGCCGGTTAATTTTAGTCCGGATTATCTGGTTTCCGGGCTGGTTCAGTTGATGGAAGCCCGTGCTGCTAAAAAAGGGTTAGCACTGGAATATCAGTGCAGTGGTCTTCCTCAGTGGTTACATGGTGATGCCGTTAAAATACGTCAGATCTTGCTTAATCTGATCGGAAACGCGATCAAGTTTACTGACAATGGGTTTGTACGGGTTCAGGTCACTCGAGCAGAAGGGAACAGTAATAGCTATTTTTTCAGTGTTACTGATACCGGAAAAGGCATTGCTGTCGATGACTGCCAGCGCATCTTTGAAGCGTTCACCCAGGCAGAGCAAAATATTCGTCAGCCAGGTACCGGTTTGGGACTGACAATATCCCGTCGAATGATTGAGTGCCTTGGCGGAACGCTGAGCGTCAAAAGTGAGCCCGGCAAGGGTAGTCAGTTCAGCTTTAAACTGACATTGGCTGAAGGTGAATCTGTTCAGCAGCAGTCACTTCCAGCGCGTTCTTTACCTGCCTATAAAATCTTGCTGGTAGAAGATAACCCGGTTAACCGCATGGTTGCAGAAGGCTATCTGAAGCAGCTGGGACAAATAGTTGTATCAGCCAGTGATGGGGCAGAGGCCAGGGCTGCTGTTTTGAATCAGACGCCGGATCTGATTCTAATGGATATCAGCTTGCCGGATACTGATGGAGTTACGCTGACAAAAGAACTGAGATTGTTGGCTGAACAGAACACTCCCGTGATTGCTGTATCTGCCCATGTTTTTAATGAAGATCAAAGCCTGTTTCTGGAAGCAGGTATGAATGCCTGTCTGGGTAAACCGCTCAGAATTAATGAACTCGAAAATGCGTTGTGGCAGGTAACAACTGTGGCTGGAGTCGGTGACGAGAATAGTGAACAGATCTCGTCTAATGATAGTGAACTGCTGCTTAATACGGGTCAGTTACAGGAAGATGTTGAAATTCTTGGGCAGGAAGAAGTACTGCGTATGATCACTCTGTTCAAGGACTCGACAGCCAAAACAATGGCCCAACTGATCTCTTCGGACGATGATCAACAGCAGTTATCGCTGACGCACTCTTTGAAAGGTGCAGCTGCAAGTATGGGGCTGAAAAAGCTGCATAAACAGTCAGCTTTGGCAGAGCAGAAAGTCAAAGGCGGAAAACAACTGCAAGATAAGCAAAAGCAGGAACTGCAGGCGTTATATGAACAGTCGGTGTTATCAATCGATAAATTTGCCAGCAGTTTAAAGACTCCGGCCTGAAGCCGGAGTCTTTGTCGTTGCAAAAGGTATTATTTTTCTGCGGTTTGCTGATGAGCCTTGCCGGTACTGACGATGGTCAGAGGCTTGTCCACATCACTCATCAACACCTGGTCATAGGCTTCGAGGAGTTCTGCGGCAGAGACTTTATTGATTGCCTCTGACAGCTCCTGCCTTAATCTGAAGTCATGCTCTGTATCCAGCACATCACCCCACAGTCGGGCAGAGCGCTCGCCGAGGTTGGCATCTTTTTTCAGCAAGCTGCCGATCAGGCCCTGTTTGTATTCATCCAGTTCGGCCTTCGTCAGATCGACGACGGCTTTACGCTGTTTTAATACAAACTCGTCAACGCGTTTGCCCAGCCCATCGGGTCCCAATACCGGTGACTGAATCATAAAGACCAGACCTGGCTGATTATCAATCAGGTAGTTGGACGCAAAGGCGACGTAGCCCAGTTGCTGCTCAGTGCGGAGCTGATTAAAGAACGGTGTACCCAGCATCTTGCCCAGCAAGGCGTAACGAGCCCGGGTCTGCAGGTCCTTTTTGTTGCTCTGGTAATAACGCATCAACACGGAATCGTCATGATCAACCGCCATTTCCTGCTGCATCATTTGCTTTGGAAGCAAACCCAGCAAGGTAATATGGTCGTCATAACGTGGTGCGGGTGTCCAGTCCAGACCCTTGGTAATGGTCGCTGTCATCCGGTTTACATCTTCCGGCAACAGGTTGCCGTGGAAGAATGCTTCAATATTGACGCCCTGGAAAAATGTTGCGGCATATTGCTGCAACTGCTCAACCGTAACGCTTTCAGCTGCAGCTATCAGCGTGGGCTCGGTATAAGAGCGGTCGAACAATGTCTGCTGCATCCGCGCCATTACCTGACGATAGGGCGGGCTGAATTTGCGGTTATTCAGGTTCTTCAGGGTTTTGTTTTTTTCCTGCTGGAACTGGGCCGGATTAACCCGAAACTCTTTGATAGCTTTTATGATGGCAGCCAGTAGCTCGCCCTGCTTGTCGTTATATCCGGACAGGGAAATGCTCAGGCCACTGCTGTCATAGCCAATGCTGTAGTTCAGACCCGCTTCCCGCGCCGGATAACCATACTCATTCAGGCTGCGATCCAGCAGACTGCGGTACAATGACAGCAGAATCATATCCTGCGGCGTAGCAGTAGCACCTTCCCGGGTAAATCGAACCCGTACATCGGCCCGTGGTACCCGGAAAGTATCATCATGCTTGAACCAGACTTTCAGCCCGTTCTGGTCGGTCAGAATTTCCGGGAACTCTGTGGTTGCACTCTGTTTGATGTCCAGAGAGGTGGCAATAAACGGGTTGATTGCAGGGATTGTCAGCGTCGAATGAACCTGAGGTTTATGCAGTCGGCTCATCAGGTCAGAAGACAAAGGCTGAATGCTGTACTGGGTGCCAAACCATTGTTCTTCTCTTGCGGTCTCCAGCCCGGGAGCAATAACGATTTGACGCAGGTTCTCAGGTGTCATCTGATCTAGGTGGCTCTCGATCAGCTTCTTGTCAAAACGGGTCCACAGGAAGTCGCTATCCAGCAGATGTTCTGGTGGATAATAGTGCATCCGTCCAGCCAGTCCGGAAACAGTGCGCTGTGGGTCTCCGGGTTCACGGAAGCGGAATGCGGTTGATGCTATTTGACGACTTTGATCAAACAGTTGCCGGGTGACGCCCTGTTTTTTTATCAGGGCTATGTAATCAAATACCAGTGCGGTAATTTCATCCACATGCTCCAGCCCGGTTGGGGTCAGATCCATGCTGATTGAAAACTCGCTGTATTCATTAGGCTGGTCATGAGAACCGGCAGACAATGAATTAATCCAGCCTTTTTGCTTCAGCAGGCTGTGTAAACTGCCCTTGCCTTCGTAGCCAATGAGGCGACCAAGATATTTGAGTGGTTTGAGCTCGTAATAATGCATGACGCTGGGCATGGGGAAGTCCAGTGTCAGCTCGCGCTTTTCCTTGAGGGGAATCAGGTTGATACGTACTCCGAGCTGTTCTTTGGTGTACAGCGGAATACCAATTTTCTGATTGGCCTTCGTACCGGCAGGAACGTCCTGAAATGCTTCACGGGCCCATTGTTCAAGGGTGCCCATGTTTTCTTTGCCGTAAACCACAACACTGATATTAGGGCCGACATAATACTTCTTGTAGAATTCGACCAGATCCTGCCACAGGACATCGCCATCACTGTTATCCAGTGTTTCCAGGTTGCCAATATTGAAGCGGCTGCCTGGGTGTTCAGGATTGACTGTGTTATTCAGTGCCAGATTGAAACGCCAGTTGTCGTTTTTTGCGTGCAGCTTGTATTCGGAGTCGACAGCATTCCGCTCCCGGTCAACGTAGGTTTTATCCAGCGTTGGGGACACAAAAAACTGTGCAAGTTGATCCAGTGCAGGCTGCAGCTGACCTGAGTTGATATCAAAGAAGTAGTTGGTTCTCAGGCTGGAGGTATACGCATTGGCGGAACCACCATTAGCCCGGATATATTCAAAATAACCGTCAACTTCAGGGTATTTCTTATTGCCCAGGAACAGCATGTGCTCGAGAAAGTGAGCAAGCCCCAGACGATCTTCGGGGTCATTGAAGCTACCCGTATTTACATCAACAGCTGCAGCCGCTTTGTCTGTGCGCGGATCGGAAATCAGTAATACCTGAACACCGTTGTTCAGAGTGATATAGCGATAATCCCGGTGATCCTGGGGGCTTTTTATAACTTCAACAGCGTCTTGCAGAGTCGCTGCTTTGAATGCCGGATCTTGTTCCTGCTGTTGCAGGTTTGTCATACCACACCCACTGAGCACCAGGGTAGCAGCCAGAGCACTGGCGGCGAGCGCCTTAATCTTCATAGCCATCCTGTCTTTGATTACTGGTCACCATGAAATCAGCCACTTATTACGTATTGGAAAAGGGACTGAACATCAATCATGGTCGTTTGCGCCTGCAGCGAAACAGGTGTACAAAGGCCGCAACCTGCGGAGGGATATGGCCGAACTGCACATAAGTACCTAGAAACTCACTTTCAAATATTTTGACGGCGTCTTTTTCCACCCTTGCTGCGTTGCCGCTTTGGTCTCGTAGCTACAGCTACGCTCCCGACGCTGCGCCTGAAGGATGAAAAAATCCACACATCAAATTATTCGAAAGCAAATGTCCGGGCACTGAAAAATCACTGCTATTGCACAGGATATTAAGGTAACTTTTGGTCGCTGCCCACCCGCAGAGTGCTTAACGCTGAAAAAAACAGATGTAAGCCAGCTTATTTTGATATCGGAAAAAGGAGAGGTTACAGGTGATTATTCCGTGGAAGGAACTTGAATCGGAGACGCTGGAAAACCTGATTTCCGAGTTTGTATCCCGTCATGGTACCGATAATGGTGACGAGTCGACCCTTGAGTCCCGAATCAATCAGGTCATGCAGTTACTGCGAAGCGGGCAAGTGATGATTGTGTGGGATTCTGCGCTTGAATCGACCAATATTCTGCCGGCAGATGAAGCAAGGGCACTGCATCAAGACAGTGAATAACCCGTTCTTGCTGTAATGAAAAAAGAAAAATAAGAGGCAAGCATGACAGTAACTTTTGACGCTCTGATGGAGCAGGTTTCCCGCAATGATGAGGGATACACTGTAGAGATGTCTTCAAACTGGTCTCAGGGAAGAGCATCATTTGGGGGGCTGCTGGCAGCGCTGGGTGTCAGGGCGATGCAGCTGGAATCTGGTGATGATCGTCCGTTACGCAGCATTCAGGTTTCGTTTATCGGGCCTGTGGGCGAAGGTGAAATATCCATTGCAGTGCAACAATTGCGCACCGGTAAGAATGTGACTCATATGCAGGCTTCGCTGTCACAGAATGGTGAAGTGGGGTGCGTCGTAAATGCCTGTTTTGGTGTTCGCCGGGATTCGGTGATTAATGTTGAAGCACCACTCAGACCTGAGCTGCCTGATCCAGAGAGTCTGGTTGCATTGCCTTTTATTCCGGGTGTAACACCGAACTTCACTGGTAACTTCAGTATGCGCTGGGCAAAAGGTTCACTGCCTTACAGCGGGAAATGTGAAGCCCAAAGTGGTATCTGGGCCCGATTTAATGATGGCGGGCCGGCTTCTGTGCTGCACTTGATTGCCATTGCTGATATTCCTCCTACACCGGTCATTACTTTTGTAAATAAACCGGTTCCTACAAGCTCTCTGACCTGGATGCTGGATATTATTGTTGATGACCTCAAGGCTGAGAGCAATGGTTGGTGGTATGTTGAAACCACCGTGGATCATGCTGCTGAAGGTTATGCCCATCAGGGGTATTCAATCTATGAACCCGGTGGTTCTCTGGTTGCCTCAGGGCGGCAGGTGGCAACGGTGTTTGCATAATTATCTGAATGTCAGCTGTATCTTCTTCAGCCGTTCCGGCTACCCCGAAAATTGACACTCCCGGCAATTTTTGATGTTCTGAATGCAGATCTCCCCACAAGGGAGGTCATGCAGTGCTTCAGTCGTAGAACAATAAATAATCAGCCCTGACCTGCAATGTGCCATTGGCACGGCAGGATCGAGGCGAAGATATGTACAGTGACCCTGTGCCGAGGAGCCCGCAATGTTAAATATTCCTGTACCTGTTGCAGAGAGCCCACCCTGTCTTTCCTGTTATTCCTTTTCGTGCGCATCCGCATAGTGCGCTGATCCGTTGAATCTTCTGATAACTGCAGTATTGGACAGGCTTAATGTCCGTGCGTCGGACTTTCAGGTTGATCTGCCAGACTGTTATCAGACTGAACAGGGAGCAGGCTTATGAATGATATACAGGAACAGCCTTCCGTACCCGCTCGGCAAACTGCTGATATTTCACTGGATGATAAATATACCCGCCAGTCAGGCAGGATCTGGATCAATGGTGTGCAGGCTCTGGCCCGCCTGCCTCTGGATCAGTACCGGCTGGATCAGAAGATGGGTTTCAATACAGCCGGTTTTATTTCCGGCTACCGAGGTTCGCCGCTGGGCGGACTGGATAAGCAGCTCTGGCAGGCGCGAGATTATCTTAAAGAGCACCACATTACTTTTACCCCAGGTGTTAACGAAGATCTTGGTGCGACAGCGGTTTGGGGCTCCCAGCAGGTAAATCTGTTTGAAGGCGCCAGATACGATGGTGTATTCGGGCTCTGGTATGGCAAGGGGCCTGGTGTCGACCGCAGTGGAGATGTGTTCAAGCATGCCAATGCGGCTGGAACCTCTGCTCTGGGCGGTGTATTGGCTGTAGCCGGTGATGATCATGGCTGTAAGTCTTCAACCCTGCCGCATCAAAGTGATTATGCCTTTATTGATGCGATGATGCCGGTGTTCTACCCGGCCAGTGTTCAGGAGGTGTTGGATTTTGGCCTGTATGGCTGGGCACTGTCCCGCTACAGCGGGTGCTGGATTGGTTTCAAGGTAGTGGCTGATGTTGCTGATTCATCCATGGTCGTCGAGGTCAGGGATCAGCTGGATATCAAGCAACCCCGGGAGCCAATACCTGAAGGTAAGATGTCAATTCGCTGGCCGGACCCACCGAAAGAACAGGTCAAACGCCAGCACGAATGGCGATTGCAGGCAGCAAAAGACTTCGTCAAAGCCAATCAGCTGGATCGTATCACTCATAACAGTCAGGAACCGAAGATTGGCATTCTCAGTGCGGGCAAGAGCTGGAATGATGTCCGACAGGTACTGGAAAATCTGGGGCTGGGGCATAAAGAATGTGAGCAACTTGGGCTGAGAATCTACAAGCCGGCAATGGTCTGGCCTCTGGAGCCTGAAGGTGCAGAAGGATTTGTTGCCGGGCTTGAAGAAGTGCTGGTTATTGAAGAGAAGCGACCCTTGCTGGAAAGCCAGCTGAAAGAACTGTGCTACGACCTGCCATATCGCCCGCTGATTACCGGCAAGAAAGATGAAAAGGGAAGCAAACAACTGGGCTCGGATGCTGAGTTATCGATAGATGATATTACCCGGCTCCTGGCCCGGCGACTGTTAAAATATGCTTCTACAGCTGCAATGTATACCCGGCTGAAGTCGGCAGCTCAATCTGTTCTGGCAGAGACAGATATACCCGCGCTGCAACGCACACCTCACTTCTGCTCCGGCTGTCCTCACAATACATCGACCAAGGTGCCGGAAGGCAGCCGGGCGCTGGGCGGAATAGGTTGTCATTACATGGCAACCTGGATGGATCGCAATACCGATACCTTTACTCATATGGGTGGAGAAGGTGCCAGCTGGATTGGTCAGGCGCCGTTTACTGAAACAGAGCATGTGTTTCAGAATCTGGGAGACGGGACCTACTTCCACTCCGGTCTGCTGGCTATTCGTGCTGCTCAGGCTGCCGGGGTCAATATTACCTATAAGATTCTGTACAACGATGCGGTTGCCATGACCGGCGGTCAGTCAGTGGATGGTGTGCTGGATGTGCCTTCAATCACACACCAACTGCGGGCTGAAGGTATTCAGCATATTGCCATTGTCAGTGATGATCCGGACAAGTACTACGGCTCACCGGATCTGGTCGACGCTGTAACCCTGCACCACCGGCGGGAACTGGATGCGGTACAGCAGAAGTTGCGTGATCGCAGCGGAGTTTCAGTCATTGTTTATGAACAGACCTGTGCGGCAGAAAAACGACGGCGCCGTAAAAAGGGTGAAATGCATGATCCTCAAAAGCGGGTTGTGATTAACAGCGACGTTTGTGAAGGCTGTGGTGACTGTGGCGTGCAATCCAATTGTCTGTCAGTGAAACCACTGGAAACAGTTCATGGGCGTAAAAGGCAAATTGATCAATCTTCATGCAACAAGGACTTTCAGTGTGTTGAAGGCTTCTGTCCGAGCTTTGTCACTGTAACTGGCAGTCCCTTACGCCAGCCGCAACCGGTTGTCTCGAATGATATGCAACCACTGCCTGAACCTGAAATTGCCGCCTGTAATGAACCTTTCAATATTATGCTGACCGGCATTGGTGGTACTGGTGTGATTACAGTCAGTGCACTTCTGGGCATGGCGGCTTACCTTGAAGGAAAAGGTGCAACCCTGCTGGATCAAACGGGATTGGCACAGAAGTTTGGTGCTGTTTCCAGTCATATTCGTATTGCATCATCACAGGATGCAATCACTTCTTTACGTATTCCTGTTTCACAAACGGATCTGTTGCTGGGTTGTGACA
Organism: Spongorhabdus nitratireducens; assembly: GCA_947387575.1. Classification (GTDB taxonomy): domain Bacteria; phylum Pseudomonadota; class Gammaproteobacteria; order Pseudomonadales; family Endozoicomonadaceae; genus CANDOC01. Next base: position 121,022 of record CANDOC010000002.1, on the reverse strand, counting down.
TGATGGTTGCGACGGTTCCGGAAGTGATGTCGACACTGGACAGTGAACGAAGTCGGGCAATTGTTAATGATAATGAGGCGATGCCGGCAGCATTTTTGTCTCAACCAGATCTGGCTTATCCGGCATCAGGCATGGAATCTTCAATCAAGAATGCCTGTGGTGATGCTGCAGAGTTTATTGCTGCCAGTCGTCTGGCTGAGTCACTGCTGGGCGATACCATTGGCAGCAATTTGTTTATGCTGGGATATGCCAGCCAGAAAGGCTGGCTGCCGCTAAAGCCGGCATCCATTATAAAAGCCGTAGAGCTTAACGGAGTTGCGGTTGAGTTTAACCAACAGGCTTTTGTCTGGGGTAGAAAAGCAGCCATCGATTATCTGAGTGTATGTGAGTTGGCAGAGCCTCAGGTTCGGGATCAAGCTCTACCAGCCACACTGGAAGAGGTTATTGCTGCAGAAAAACAGCACCTTGTTCGCTATCAGGATGAATCGCTGGCAGCGCGTTATGAAGAACAGGTACGTAAGGTTATTGAAGCAGAACAAAGAGTTGGCCCTGGTCAGCAACTGGCGCTTGCTGTGGCCCAACAGTACAGCCGGCTTCTGGCATACAAGGATGAATATGAAGTGGCTCGGCTGCTATCCAGCAATGAGTTCCGGGAAAGTCTTGATAAGCAATTTGAGCCGGGTTTTCGGCTGTATTTCCACTTGGCACCTCCATTGATATCCCGAACTGACCCGGCAACCGGCCGCCCACGAAAAATGACTTTTGGACACTGGCTTTTGCCTGTTATGAAGTTACTGGCGCAAGGGAAAGTGCTACGGGGAACAATAATGGATCCTTTTGGCTATACCCGGGATCGCCGATTAGAGCGCAAGCTACTGGCTGACTATGAGAACTGGCTGGAAAACCTGGACAGCACCCTCTGTGCTGAAAACTACGCACAGATGATTGAGCTGATGTCGTTACCACAACAGGTCAGAGGATATGGTCCGGTGAAACACCAGGCTGCAGAAGCAATAAAAGCTCGCCAACAGGCGTTGCTTAACCCGCTGCAACGGAGACGAAAGGACACGATAAGTTACGCCACGAATCGAACTGGTAACAGCCAGTCTCTGGCAACCCATTAAACTGTAACTATGGCTGTATTGTTATGCGGAACTGAACATTCACATTGACGGGAGTCAGCGATGAAATTTTTCAGTCATAAGGAATTTGATAATCACGAGCACATTGCTTTTTTCTCTGATGAAGAAAGTGGGCTTAAAGCGATAGTGGCGATTCATAACACCACACTGGGGCCAGCAATGGGAGGCTGTCGTATGTTTCCCTATGCCAGTGATGAAGAAGCCCTGACCGATGTCCTGAGGCTTTCAAAAGGCATGACCTATAAATCGGCGCTGGCCGGCCTGCATCTTGGTGGGGGTAAATCAGTCATTATCGGTGATCCGCGCAAGGATAAGACCCCGGAGCTACTGCATGCCTTTGGGCGCAGCCTTGAGCAGCTGGGTGGCCATTATATTACTGCCGAAGACTCTGGTACCTCCATTGAGGATATTCGCGAAGTAGGCACCCGGACTGCACATGTAGCGGGTGTCAGAGACCGAATCGGGTTTGATGGTCAGCCAGGAAACGGGGATCCTTCACCGGCTACAGCCTGGGGTGTCTATACCGGCATTCTGTCAGCGGTCAGACATAAAATGAATCGTAGCGATCTCGATGGAATTAGAGTAACGGTTCAGGGACTGGGCAATGTCGGCTACCGGCTGGCCAGTCACCTGACAGATGCCGGGGCCAGTGTTTATGTCAGTGATATTCACCGGGATATTCTGGACCGGGCAATTGATGAGCTTGGTGTGACTGCCGTAGCGCCGGATGACTTGTTTGCCACTGAAATGGATGTGTTCGCCCCCTGTGCCATGGGCGCGGTGATTAATGACGAAACCATTCCCCGGCTTCACACGTCAATTGTTGCCGGCTCGGCCAATAACCAGCTTAAAAGTGAAAGGCATGCAACAGCCCTGATGCAGCGGGGTATTCTTTATGCGCCGGACTATGTCATCAATGCCGGAGGCATTATTGATGTCAGCCATGAGCGGGAGCAGTATGAGTCCGGTCGGGTCAGAGAGCATATCGAGGGTATTGGCGAAACCCTGTCGGAAATATTTGAGCGCTCGGAGCGCGACGGTATTCCTACTGTACAGGAAGCAAACCGGCTGGCAGAAGAACGGTTGAATCAGGATATGGTTGCCTGATGATCAGCGCCGGCCAGTGTGGCCGGCTTATTTAATATCGGAAAAATAAAACCTCAGATCATCAGCGGTTTTGCCTGTCGGGCAATTTCCAGCGCCAGCTCTTCCTGGTGCAGTGTCCGGCAGTCAATCGTGATATCGGCATATTTGCGGTAGAGCCTTCCCCGCTCCTCAAACAGATCGTCCAGCGTTTGATGTTCGGCACGGGCAATACCACGGGTGTCGAAATTGTGAATCCGCTGACGAATCTGTTCGAAATCCACATCCAGAAACACGATCACAGAGTCCTGTGCCAGATGCGTCATTGCCGCATCACTGTACACCGCAGACCCGCCGGTCGCGATGATGTGATGGTGCATATTGACCTTGAGAATTTCCTTTTCTTCTATATCGCGCAGCGCCAGGTATCCCTGTGAGTCCAGAATCTCCTGCAGTGAATGCTGCTGGTTTATCTGAATCAAAATATCGGTATCAAGAAAACCGCGGGCCATATTTTTGGCAAGGATAATGCCGATTGTGCTTTTTCCGGCACCGGGCATTCCTATCAGGGTGATATTGCTCTTCATCTTGTTATGTACCTTTGACTGCCAGCGGCCGGATTATACCCCACCGATTCTTTTGATTCTCTGCCTGTGCATTTTCAGAGCCTGAAACAGGTGAAAAATAGTTCCCGCCGGAAACTTGTTTCAGAAGCTCATAGACAGGAGGGTGCGTTCAAATAAACGACGTAACCTATATATTCTGTGGCTGTCAGTAATACGGGGCTGGTTGGCAATTATTTTGCATTGTAAAGCGTATGCCGCCCGGTGTTTTGTTGTTTCAACAGCTGATCGCTCCGGGTTTCAGTAGTCAGTATTCATTTTGCCTGTATTGGTGCGGTGACGGTCTGCTTCTCATGTGGACGGGCAGTGCCTTGGGCTTTCAGGTCCCGGAGAGAGTGATTGCAGTATGATCAAGGAAAGATGGCCGGTCTTGTCGTTTGAAAATCTGGGCGTTGTTGCGAGCAATGACCCGGAAAAACGCATTCTGGATGATTTCTCCCTGGTACTGAAATCCGGTGAAGTGCATGCCTTGATTGGTGACTCAGGTAGTGGCAAATCGGTTGCTGCTCTCTGTGCACTTCGATTGCTGCCGGAAGGGCTGAAAATCAATGCAGGAAAGATTTTTGTTAATCATCCCGGTGAAGGAAAAGTTAACCTTTTTGATCTGCCTGAAAACACGCTGAGTGCTATTCGGGGCAAGCGGGTGGCCATGATCTTCCAGGATGCCCATCTGGCATTGAATCCGGTGCAAACCATTGGTCGTCAAATTACTGATGCACTGCAGTTACATGCCGGGAAAAAAAAGAGTGAGTGCCGGGAACCGGTTTTGGAGCTGCTGCAGGAAGTAGGCATGCCGCAGCCGGAACAGCGAATTGACTGGTATCCTCACCAACTCTCTAGTGGTCAGCTACAAAAGGCCCAGATTGCCATGGCACTGGCCTGTGAAAGTGAAGTGCTGATTGCCGATGAGCCTGCTTCTTCCATGGATAACATCAATCGTCAAAAGGTCCTGAAACTGATTCGCCAGTTGGCACGCTATCGCCAGCTAGCCGTGTTGCTGATTACCCGTGACTTGGGGGTTGTCCGGCAGACAGCTGATCGAGTGACTGTGTTGCAGCAGGGAAAGGTCATAGAGCAAACCCTGTGTGAAACCTTCTTCCGCTATGCGCAGCATGAGTACAGTCAGCAGCTGATCAGCAGAACTTCAAACCCTGTTGAAGACCAGCAATGGCTGGAAGAAATAACTAATGATGATGCCGCTGTTGCGCCGTTACTCAAGGTTAGCGAGCTGGATGTCAACTTTCCCCTGCGTCGTCGTTTTTTTCAGTGGCGGCGCGAATATGCCAAAGCCGTTCGCAACATCAGCTTTAATATTCATCGGGGGGAAGCGCTGGCGCTGATAGGGCAGTCCGGTTGTGGCAAGTCAACGATTGGCAGGGCCATTCTGAAGCTGGAGAACCTGGCGCATGGTGAAGTCTATTTAGACGGCAGGCGTATAGACAATCTGTCGCGGCGAAAGATGAGGCCACTGCGTGCGAAGATTCAGATGATATTTCAGACATCCGGAGCTGCAATGAACCCGCGGATGAAGGTCGGGAATATCATTGAAGAGGGAATGATCAGCCTTGGAACAGAGCGTTCACCTCAGAAACGTCTTGAACGAATAGAATACTTATTGAGCCGTGCCGGATTGGAACCGGAATGTCGTCACTACTACCCCCATGAACTATCGGAAGGGGAACGGCAAAGAGTGGCCATTATTCGTGCACTGGCAGTAGAACCGGAGCTGGTGATTTGTGATGAACCCACCAGAGCACTGGATACACATGCGAGGGCGCAGATTCTGGAATTGCTGACAGAGCTGCAGCAAAGCAACGACACATCCTACCTGTTTATTACCCATGATCTGGCGGCTATTCCACAATTGGCTCACCGGGTAGCGGTAGTGAAAAATGGTCATATTATTGAGCAGGGGCCGGCTCAAACAATATTGCAGCATCCCCAGCAAGGTTATACCCGGCGATTACTTGCTGCAGTACCCAGGGCAGATGTACCGGCTGATGTGATTCACACCAGCCGGTACGGGTTTTAGCACGGTCTGTTGGGGTTAAGACTGTCCCAGTTCTTCCGCCCGCAGTTCCCGTTTCAGCACCTTGCCGACCGGTGAGGTGGGCAGGGAGTCACGGAATTCAATCAGGCGCGGTACCTTGTAGCCAGTAAGGTGCTTGCGCAGGTACTTCATGATCTCTTCTTCAGTCATATCTTCCCGATTGCGCACAATAAACAGCTTGATCGCTTCACCGGTTTTATTGCTGGGAATACCGATCGCTGCACACTGATGTACGCCCGGATGATGAGCCAGCACATCTTCCAGCTCATTGGGATACACATTAAAGCCGGATACGACGATCATATCTTTCTTGCGATCGACAATACGGATAAAGCCCTCATCGCTGATCTGGGCAACATCCCCGGTTCTGAGCCAGCCGTCCTGATCCAGAATATCAGCGGTGGCTTCCGGACGTTTCCAGTAGCCTTTCATCACCTGCGGGCCTTTTACGCAAAGTTCGCCAACAGCTTCCGGTCCGGAAACAACATTGCCTTCTTCATCAACCAGTCGTACTTCTGTAGCCGGCAGAGGCAGACCGACAGTACCCAGATGAACATCTTCCGGACGGTTGGCACTGATAATGGGTGATGTTTCGGTCATGCCAAAACCTTCACAGATCTTGCAACCGGTCACTTGCTGCCAGTCGTTGGCAACACTGCGCTGAAGTGCCATACCGCCAGAGAAGGTGACTTTCATATTACTGAAATCCAGCTCTTTAAAGCGCGGATGTCGCAGCAATCCGGCGAACAGGGTATTGAGGCCGACAAACAGTGAGAAACGGGTCTTGCTGATATCCCGAATAAAAGACGACATATCACGTGGATTGGTAATCAGCAGGTTATGGAAACCCAGCAGCATGCTGACCATACAGTTCACAGTAAAGGAATAGATATGGTACAGCGGCAGAGGAGCCACCATGGTTTCCTGACCGGGTGTCAGATGCTCGGTCATCACCGTGGTCTGCAGCATATTGGCAATGATATTGCGATGGGTCAGCATGGCACCCTTGGCAACGCCGGTGGTGCCGCCGGTGTATTGCAGCAGGGCTATATCGTCCGGTTTGGCCTGATGATCCTTGCACATCAGATCAGCACCTTCTTTCATAACCCGGGTCAAGGGCACGGATCCGGGCAGGTTGAACTCCGGCACCATCTTCTTCACATGCTTGACGATATTGTTAACCAGGAAGCGCTTGACCATCGGCAGCATATCGCCGACTTCAGTGACAATGACATGACGAACGCTGGTTCTGGGCAGAACATCCTGAGCCACATTGGCCATATTGGCCAAGACAATCATGGCTTTTGCACCGCTGTCGTTAATCTGGTGTTCCAGTTCGCGGGCGGTATAAAGCGGATTGGTATTGACCACGACCAGTCCGGCACGCAGGGCACCCAGTACCACGATCGGATACTGAAGCAGGTTGGGCATCTGGATAATAATACGATCGCCCGGAACCAGGTCGGTCTTATTTTGAATCCATGCAGCAAAGCGGGCACTGAGGTGAGATACATCAGCAAAGCTGAGGGTGTGCCCCAGGTTGGTGAAAGCCGGGTTGCTGGCGTAATTGGTGAACGATTCATTCATGACATCCAGAATGGTGTCGTATTGTTCCAGTCCTCTGGTAATCATGGATGCAGATTGTTCGTCGTTCTGCTGTCGGGTTTGCATGCTGGAAATAACTCTCGGAAACCGGTGTTTGTTATAAGGCGCTCACATATCGGGCTGCCAGTAAAAATATAGCCATAATCAGGGCGAAACTTTCACAGCTACAGAGGTGAACCGGGCGCCTGTCTGGAGGGAAATAACCCCGAATGGTAGTGATCCTGCAGCAAAAGCTGATTGATATTTATCAATTGTGCAGGCACTTTACTTCGTGACTAGGGATAGATTAACAAAAATTACAGAATAAGCGATGAGGGAGTGGTTTCTGATGCCACTCCCGGTATCTGTCATCGGGTACAGCTCAGAATGACAAACTTGGTATTCTGGGTTAGCACCTTGCAGTTACCGAACAACTTTTTCAGTTTGACATGGTAGCCAAGGTGGCGGTTACCGATAACTCTGAACTCCCCGCCGGGCTTGAGTACCTTGTGTGCCTCACGAAACATCCCCACAGCAATATGATCACCAACCGTATTGCTCTGATGGAACGGCGGGTTACACAGAACACAGTCAGCACTGGCAGGTTCAAACCCTTTCAGGCCATCATTAACCCTGAAAGTAGCCCGTTCAGGTTCATTGGTATTCAGCGCCCAGCCTTCCTGAGCTGATGCAACAGCCATATAGGATTCATCGACAAAAGTGATATGAGCATCATTCTGCCGGGCGGCAGCTATACCGATCACACCATTGCCACATCCGAGGTCAATGATATTGCCGGATAATCCTTGCGGCAGGTGCTGCATAAAAAAGCGGCCGCCGATATCGAGACTGTCACGGGAGAAAACATTGGCATGGTTGACCAGTGTGATACCGGTTGAATCAGCCAGCCACTTTTTTGGGTAAGAGCTGACCGGTATTTTTTTTTCTAAATCCGGTGTAGCAAACAGCAACCGGGCTTTTTTCTTTGCCCGTGAAAGCGTAGCCGGGCCAATGATCTGATCCATCTGCTCCAGCGCTGAATGAGGCAGGTGCTTGACCATAGCAGCCACGATCACACGACTGTTTTCATGCAGATAAGGCTTTATTTGTAGTAACTGTTCCCGAAACCATGACTGGTTTTTGGGTAGCTTGATAATAACAATATCCCATAGCCCTGAAGGTGTTCCGGTTGAAGGGATAAAGTTAATGGCCGTGGCAGGGATATCATTCTGGCGGGCATTATGACTGACGGCCTGCTCGGACATAAATGAGTCACTGTAATGCGCTGGGGTATAGCTGCTCAGTCCAAGGCTGAGGGCACCGAATGCGTCATTACAAACCAGAACTTTCGTGTCTGGAGACAGGTTTTCCTGGTGCAGGAATTCCAACAGATATTCATCAGCTGCATCCCAGGCCTGCAGAGTCTCTTTGCGACGGACAGGGAGGCGATCCAGCTTCAGCGATCCAAAAGGTGTAGTAAAAACGGACATAACTGTAAATCAGTGCATTCTATCAGAAGCAGCATATCCAGTTGTATTTGGTTCGTGTAGTCTCCATAAACAATATAACAGGCATGATGTCACTGTTCTGAAATCAGCACTCTTGCTGCACAGCCGGAACAGCAACAGGTAAAACCAAAATGAAATACGATTACGACTTTTTTGTAGTAGGCGCCGGCTCCGGCGGTGTCCGGGCCAGCCGTATTGCTGCCAGTCTGGGTGCCAGAGTTGGTGTGGCGGAGGAGCGCTACCTGGGGGGAACCTGCGTCAATGTTGGTTGTGTACCCAAGAAGCTGTTTGTTTACGGCTCTCACTTCCATGAAGATTTTCAGGATGCCCGAGGCTTTGGCTGGACTGTAGAGGGTGCAAGTTTTGACTGGCCGACACTGCGCGATAACAAAACCAAAGAAATTGAACGACTGAACGGTATCTATCGCAATATGCTGGGTAATGCCGGTGTCGATATTGTTGAAGGTCATGCCGAGCTGACAGGCCCGAATACGGTAAAAGTCGGCGATCGTGAAATTACTGCCGAGCACATTTTGCTGGCACCGGGTGGCTGGCCGTTTGTGCCGGAATTCCCGGGCAGTGAACATGTTATTACTTCGAATGAAGTGTTCTATCTGGAGCAGTTCCCGAAGCGGGCACTGGTCGTTGGTGGTGGATATATCGCGGTTGAGTTTGCCGGCATCCTGAGTGGGCTGGGTGCAGAAACTGTACAGGCTTATCGTGGTGAATTGTTCCTGCGCGGATTTGATGAAGCTGTGCGCCTGACCCTGAAAGAAGAGATGCTGAAGAAAGGTGTTGATCTTCGCTTCAATACCAATGTCGCCAGCATTGACAAAAAAGACGACGGTTCTCTGGATGTTACCTTTGAAGATGGTTCAACCCTGAATACTGATGTTGTGCTCTATGCCACGGGTCGCCGCCCTAAAATTGACAACCTGGGACTGGACAAAGCAGGCGTTGAAGTCAATGCAAAAGGCGCGGTTGTTGTTGATGATCACTTCCGGACTTCAGTACCCAGCATTTATGCGGTTGGTGATGTGATTGACCGGGTACAGCTGACCCCGGTTGCGCTGGCGGAAGGTATGGCGCTGGCCAAGTACCTGTTTGGCAATGAACCGCTGAATGTTGATTATGACCATATTCCGTCTGCCGTTTTCAGCCAGCCGTCTATCGCCACTGTCGGCCTGACAGAGGAGCAGGCAAGAGAACGGTATGCAGACATTGATGTATATACCAGCCGCTTCCGTCATATGAAGCACACGCTCAGTGGCCGGGATGAAAAAACCTTTATGAAGCTGCTGGTGGATAAGGCAACCGATAAGGTACTGGGCTGTCATATGGTCGGTGCTGATGCGGGAGAAATTGTTCAGGGACTGGCGGTTGCGCTGAAGGCAGGAGCAACCAAGGCAATATTTGATTCCACTATCGGAATTCATCCTACGGCTGCAGAAGAGTTCGTTACTATGCGAACCCCGGACTGATAAAACGTATTTCTGACCCATAACCCCGGACTTATTCCGGGGTTTTTTATTTGCGGCAGGAGCATTCACCTTTCTGTCTCACGGCCGATGCATACAGAGGTAAAACCTCTCAGGTGCAGATATGCAGGTTTCGGCAACAGTATCCCGGGTTGTAAAGGTTTTCAGCTATAGCGTAAACACCAAGGCCAGAGCCTTCGGGCGGAAAATAGAGCAGGCAGAAACTACGCCCCGCTTCAAAATGTTGCGCCCGGCATTGAAGGCCTTTAAAAACCTGAGTCAGTGGGTTATCAGTCATACCAATAATATTAATCCGGCTCTGGGTTCTGCCCGGATGACACATCCTGTCGACACGGTTCTTTCAGGTGACCCGATCCGCTTTCCCGTCAAATTAAAAAGAGAAATGATTCATGGGCTGCATGACCCCACCCGAGGTCAGAGTTTTGGTGAAGATCATATCTCCAAAACATTTGAGTCTGATGTTTTCCGCCAGGATGTCAGGCTTTATGTTCAGCCCAGAGGGGCGGAGCCTAAAAAAGTATTCGACTCCATGGAGTTCAGCAAATGCTTGGAAGGACAGTGTAATAATGATGAAAAGCTGGAGCAGGCAAAAGATACCCTTTCTGCTTTTGCCGGCCGCAAGCCGGAACTGGTCCGAACCCTGTCGGCCATAGCTAATCAAAGCTCCCAGTCTGACCCTTTGTGGGCCTTAACCCAGCTGACCAATGAGCAAATGGGAGATCAGGGGCAGATTATTTATGGAGGTAACGACTTTGTGAGTTATGACATTACCCGTAAACCTGATGGCAACTATGTGTTCGAACAGAATTGTGGCATTCAGACATTGTTATATCAGTCTCATACTGGGGATACCTTTCCGGTTCGCCTGAAGGGGGCTGCAGCACATATTCGGGTTAAGTATCTGATCAGTGCGGAGGGCAAGATACTTCGGGCTGAGCCGGATATTCACGTCAAGTGGCCGGGTTTCGGTCCGGCGCTGGCGGCAGGGAGAGCCTCAATGAGAACCGCTCAGATAGTCTAGTCTATCCAATACTCCGAACGTATTCAGAGTGGTGTTGAACCCCTCTGTACGATTCAGGTCAAAAGCAGGCAATAACCAACCATAAGCCAAAAATGTTTCGCTTCCAGCCTTTAGTGAGTGTGCGAAGCATGTTCTGGCGATAAGTCCGCTCAAAAAAGGAATCATCTCCAATGAATGCTGTAGTAGTGGCAGTTATTGTCATGCTTGGGCTTAGTTTGTGCCGGATTAATGTCATTATTGCGCTGATTGTTGCTGCACTGGTTGGCGGTGTTACCGGTGGAATGGGCATTCAGGCAACCATTGCGGCTTTTGAAAGTGGTGCGTTTGGCGGCGGTAAAGTTGCGCTGAACTATGCCATGCTGGGAGCGCTGGCCGTGGCGATAGCCCGCTCTGGATTACCTGGAGTCATTACCCGTCGATTAGTAGGAGTGGTTAATATCAATCGAGCTTCCGGCTCCGGCAGTACCATGCTCAAGTGGTGGTTGGTCGGCGGCATTTTGATAATGAGCTGCCTGTCCCAGAACCTGATCCCGATTCATATCGCTTTTATACCTGTCCTGATACCGCCGCTATTAAGTGTGATGGCTGAACTGGGACTGGATCGCCGTCTGGTCGCCTGTACTATCACCTTTGGGATTGTGGCGGCCTATATGCTGGTGCCCATCGGTTTTGGCGGTATCTTTCTGAATGATGTGCTGGCAGTTCAGTTGTGGCAGAACGGACTGGATATCAGTGATATCAGCCTGCCACAGGCAATGTTGCTACCTACCGCCGGTATGGTTGCCGGGCTGATGATTGCTATCTGTTTCAGCTACCGCGGTAAAAGGCACTATGAAGTTGATAAAATTCATGCGGTTGAACAGGATGACCTGACCTCGGTTGCCAGCAGCAAAGCCATCTGGATTGCGGTTACAGCTATTGTTCTGGCCTTTGTAATTCAACTGGGTACAGGGTCACTGGTGATGGGGGCTTTGGCAGGGTTTCTGTTGTTTATGCTGGGGGGCGTGATAAAGCCTCGTGAGTCTGATTCGGTCTTTAATCAGGGCATGGCAATGATGGCAATGGTTGGCTTTATTATGATCACTGCCTCAGGCTTCTCTGAAGTACTGAAACAGACTGGCCATATCACTTCGCTGGTGGAAACGTCGGTCAGTCTGATGGGCGGTAATCAGGCGTTGGCAGCACTGGTGATGTTGCTGGTAGGACTGCTGGTCACGATGGGGATTGGCTCAGCCTTTTCAACTGTTCCAATTCTCAGTGCGATTTATGTGCCTTTGGCAACGGCGATGGACTTTTCAACCATGGCTATTGTTGCTTTGGTAGGAACGGCGGGTGTACTTGGTGATGCAGGCTCTCCTGCATCGGATTCCACACTGGGGCCCACTGTTGGTTTGAATGTTGATGGACAGCACAACCATATCTGGGATTCCGTAGTACCCAGCTTTCTGCACTATAACCTGCCATTAATTGCATTCGGCTGGCTTGCTGCCATGGTGTTGTAGAAGCAAGGTTTTCAGCAGATAAAAAAACGGGCGCTTATCGAGCGCCCGTTTTTTTATCTGTCTCTGGAGTTTACGCCGCGTTGGCAGTAATCAATGACAGAGTACCTTCGGTTGCATTATTTGCAGCCTGAGTCATTTCCTGTGCGCGCGTGTCCATATCAGCCAGCAATACGGCCAGCTTGTTCTGCTCCTGCTTGTCTGTTTCCGGTGAATGCTGTGCTATTTGCTGCCTGTGTCGTTTAACCGCATCCATCATTCGACGGGTACGTTCATCAATCTCGGGCTCCGGCTCTGGTTGAGGCTGTTGAACCTGAGGCTTTATTTCAGCAATGGTAGCTTCCGGCTTGGCTGCAGGTTGCTTGTCCAGCATGGAGAGCGAACTTGCTGCGCCGGAGTTACCCGCCAGCACTGCATCGGCAGCAGCCTGAATGGCAGCCAGCTGACTGCTGATATCACTGTCCAGATTAATTTCCGGCAACTCAACCCGAGCACTGCTGGTTGAGCCCTGAGATTTAGCCGCAGCCTCTGCAGCTACAGCTGTCGCCTGAGCCGGGACACTTTTCTCCTGCTGAGGCTGTTGAACCGGTCTGGCTTGAGAGACAGCAGCAGGTTTGGTGCCGGCAACAGGAGAAGCGACAGGTTTACTGACTGCAGCTGTAGCTTCCGGCTGCTGAGCTTTCTTGATGACCTGCCCTTTCGGAGCCGTGTCCTGATTCTCATCATCAGTCTTGGGAGAAGACAGATTTGTTGGCGGCGGCAAGTCATCAACAGTTGCATCTTCAGACTGAATCTGAGCCAACAGGAAGGCTACTTCCTTATCCGCTGCGCTCTTGCGCTTGCGAACCTTTTTCTTGGGGCGAATCACAACCGTACTGGTTTTGTGTCCCCGCAGGCTGATAGCACCCAGCCGCTCAATAGCTTCTTCTTCAAGCTCCAGCAGTTCCTGCCGGTCTTCTGCACGGTCCCACTCTTCTACATCGAAGGCATCTTCACCATGGGTGCGAATAGCCCGGTAAAGCGGGAAGTCCAGCCCCTGTTCAGTCGCGGCCTGAATTTTGGCCCACTGACATTCGAGGTCGTTACGGGTCGAACCGACATAAACCTGGCCGGTAACCTTGTTGGTTATGGTAAAGATAATCAAGGCTGCACCTTAACTTTCTGCGAACGGGCGAAGGATACTACATCGTCATGGTCGTTCAGCTTCCGGGTGCCGGCGTGGTTTCTGAAACAGCAAACCACAGCAAGGCAAACAGTTGACTCAGGAGGGAGTGAACTGTGGAAAAAAACTGGCATGACGACGAAAGCCGGCCATTATACTGATCCGTAAGGCGGAAAACAGGCTGCCTTCGTCCGTAATTGACGAAAATGGTTAACTTCCATGATTGTGTCCCTAGTTTAGCGCTGTCCCGAACAGTTGAAGCTGAAATCTTTAACGTCATGTAACGTGTATGAAGGAGGGGAAGATGGAAATTATTGCCCACAACCTGACAAATCTGTTCCTGCAGCTGGGTATGCCAGCGAGTGAGAAGGCAATTGCCGATTTCGTGAATACCCATCATCTGCCTTCTGGTCAGCGACTACAGGAAGCATTGTGGTGGTCGTCGGCGCAGGCAAAGTTTCTGGAGGATGCGTGGAAAGAGGATGCTGACTGGGCGCCAGTAATCGAGGAATTGAACAGTATGCTGCACTGATACCTGCAAGGTATCAGTGCACGGCAATAACTCTATTGAGGAATTGAGGGTGCGATCAAGCGCACGTTAGTTGGTGCGGGCCACTGCAAACCGAGTTAATTCGAGCAAAGCATCCTTATATGGAGACTCTTCCAGACGATTCAGATAACCGGCAGCCATTTCAGCGTGATAGCGGGCTTTGGCTGTGGTGTAATCCAGCGCGCCACTTTCCCGAACGGCTTCGATCACTGCTTCAAAATGTTCCCGGCCACCTTGCTGAATGGCCTGACGGACCAGAGTTTTCTGTTCTTCAGTACCGCACTTCATGGCCTGAATCAGAGGCAGGGTCGGTTTGCCCTCCTCCAGATCATCGCCTACATTTTTTCCCAGTTCTTCACTGTTTCCGGTGTAGTCCAGCGCATCATCAACCAGCTGAAATGCCAGCCCGAGATGATTGCCATACTGGCGCATGTCCTCAGTCAGTTCGCTGGATACATCACTCAACAGAGCTGCGGTTTGGGATGAAGCTTCAAACAGCATCGCCGTTTTGCTGCGGATTACCTCCATGTAGCACTCTTCAGTAATGCTGGCATCCCGGATATTCATCAATTGCTGGACTTCACCCTCTGCAATAACGCAGGTGGCATGGGCAAGTACTTCCATGACAGGCATATCACCGATGGAGACCATCATCTGAAATGCACGGGAATGAAGGAAATCACCTACCAGTACACTGGGAGCATTGCCCCATTTGGCATTGGCAGTAGAGCGGCCGCGGCGAAGGTCCGAGGTATCAACAACATCATCGTGCAGCAATGTTGCGGTATGCAGAAATTCAATTGAAGCAGCAAGGTGGATATGTTTATTGCCCTGATAACCGCATGCCCGGGCGGCCAGAAGCACCAGCAACGGACGCAGCCGCTTGCCTCCACTTTGCACAATGTAGTGGCTGATGGTCTGAACAAGCCCGACATCAGATGCAAGGCGCTCTTTTATATAGTCATTAACAGCGGAAAAATCCCCGGCAACCGGGTCAAACAGTGCTTGAACGCTTGCGCGTGCGGGCATGAAGGTCTCCAGACCATGAGCGTTATTGTCTCGCCGCATCGTAGGGGGCGGTGCTGTAGGTGTCAAGCATACAAGCATGCTTATCAGGTATTGCCTGATTGTAACGATTTAACCCGGCAGAAGCAGACGCGGATACATCTGTTTGTTAAGCGGGAGGCAGTTTGGAATAAAGAAGCATCACATTGGCACATTAAGAATAATTATTTAATCAAATAAATCAGAACAGTTTTTATTTCAAAAGCACAAAAGAAAAATGGAGAAAGTATTTCTACTACATTGCAAGCAGCGAGACTTGAAAGTTAGTGAACTAGACTTTCGTCCATATTTACTTCCGAAAATAAAGACAGGGCCTGCCTGACATGAGCATGAGGAAATTACTTGCTCTGATTTTGATCTTGATTGGCTTCAATAATAGTAGCTATGCCGTTGTACAGCTCAAGCCAAAGCAGCGTTGGAATGCTACTCACAAAGTGTTCTGGCCACCAAAAACAACGCTGCCTGGAGCAGAGGAGTATGCGACTTTAAGTCGAGGCTCAACAACGGACAGAAATTACTGCTGGACGAAGGCGGACTTTGAGCAGCAGCAGCAGTTTACAGGTGCGGCACAAGCTGTATCGAAAGCAAGGTGCAAGTTTCATAGCTCGATGCTGCAATGGCTGTTTCCATCACTTGCTCATAATACCGCGTTTTTCGAGGCATCAATGATGTCCAGGAAGGCTGCAAAAAAAAGGTCAACCTGTATTTTCGGGATCGAGGATGACACCCTGATTCGAAGTTTTTCTTATGATTCAGGTGATTATATTGCGCTGTCACCCCATAAAACAGCAGGCTTATTTTCACCTTTCCAGGTTGAGTGGGCACCTGACCCTGAAAAAAAGGAGTGTGGCTCTGTTGTGTTTCTGGTAATGGGTTCCAGGCCCGTTTCAGAAAGCACACCGTTACCAGATTGTTTGAAAGAGTATGCGCTGGTAGAGCATCACAGAACGGCTCAGGGTTATGGTTCCAGAATACTGAAACAACTGGATGATTGTGAAAACAAGCCAGTACTGATGACATTGCCGACTGATTCGGCAGAACCAATGGTCATTAGAATGGATAGCTTGAATGTCCGTCTGATGGTTATTCGAAAAGTAGAAATAATTGACAAGGATAAAAGAGCATCAGCCAGGGCAAGGTGTATCATCACCAGCATTGATATCAGGAGAAAAACCAAAACAGGAATAAAAAGCCTGCAGCGTTCGGAAAGCAGCCTGCTTGAACCATGGATTTTGCGGCATGCAAGCTTTTCATGTGAATTTAAACTTGATGCGCTTCCTGCGGCATCGACCCATAGGATTGCTGTAGTTGAAGGGGATAAAGACGTACCCCTCTACCTCTCTGTTGGCTGGGTTAATCCCAGCCTTGCCACCATGGAATCTCAGTTATATGAGCAAAAAAGATCCGGTGGATCATCTGCGTCTCTGACGTCTGATTTTGAATTTACATCTGCATCAGCATCAGTCATTGCTTTCATTTTAACATTCAAGCCAGCCGTACCCACTGCTACAGAAGACAGCTTTGTACACATAGCAACTTTTGGGCTGACAACGAGCGGAAGCGAAGGGGGAGAAGTCGCCGGAGCGTGCGATTACAAAACTAAAGTTACTATGTGCTCTGTTGATGAACACCAGATGACAAGTCTCGGTCAATTCCAACAGCAATTGCACCAGCGAACACCATCGGGCAGTAGACTTTCAAAATACCTAGACTCTTCCTGTGTGGGGGATAGTGATATTCTGGGCTTACTGGGGCTGAGTAGACCTCCCAAGCCGAGTAAGCCTGCTATACCTTCTGGAGCTGGGTTGACTCGATCAAGTAGTACTGTCAGTTCCACTTCTCTTGTTTTTCAATCCAGCTCCGGTTCTATGGAGCGGAAATCGAAGTCAGCCCCGACGGCTCCTTTGCCTCCACCTCCCACTCCACCGACAGATTCAACACTACTCTCTCCTCTGATAGATGACACAGAAGGTGAGTTATATTCTACGGCTGAAGTGGAAACCGGGAAGTTGACAACAACCACTTCATCGAGCTCTATTTTAACTTTAACCAGCAGTACTCCGACCGATAAATGGGCGCCTCCGGAAGGAGGAGCCTCTGCATATCTAAGCCCCGAACCTTTCAGGAAAAATCTGCCACCTGCACCTCCTCCTCCGGTATCCAGGCCAACTGTTTCCAGTTCAGCACCTGTATTGAGTAGTACGACAGTTCAAGCAAAAATAGTAAGGAAGGATGCTGATCGCAAGGCGCTTACTTCGGTACGTTCAACTACTCGTGATGTAGTAATGCCTGGAACCCTTCCAAAAAAGCTGAACTCGAACATTCTGGCTAAATTTGGAGGAGGAGTCAGTTCAGGAAGAGTGCCGCCGGCGCCTAGCACCAAGCCTGTTCCACCCTGGAAAACAACAGCGACGGCCACCGTTGGAAAAGTGAAAGATGTTTCTTCTTCAACTGTTTCCAGCGCATCAAAAATGCCTGCAGTGGTTACGTCTTCCACCTCCCGCAACACAGATACACGTTCCACTGTTACTACTGTGTCTACGCCATCTGTAGTGACCAGTACCGGATCAGTTTCAACAGATACAGTACCCTCAACAACATCCCCTGAAGTCAGTGCGGCAGCAGCGGTGATTCTGAATGCAGATACGTTGCCTTTGGCCCGGGTGAAAAATGAGGAAAAAGGACCGGGTGAAATAGTTGATGAGCTGGAAACAGTTGAGCTTCCAATGGTTCTGCCTCCAAGTGCTCCACCCCCTGTTGTTATTGGAAAGGAAGAAACTCCTGTTGAGCAGAAAGTAACATGGTCCGCTGGAGATGATTCCGGTTCTCAGGAGTTATATAACAATATTTATGGGACAAAAATTGACCCTGATAATGTCCAGAAAAGTGCTCCCATTGCCTGGCGCTGGCTGGCTGATACGAAAAAGCATGGCGTGGATGGCAAAACTTCACCTGCTGAAGAAACGGACAGTAATAGTTATACGTTCCGGCTACAGTCCCCCTATGGTGGAGATGAAACATCTGCTGATTGCTGGATGCATATTACATTCACCAGCAATGACAACTTGCCAGCCTGGCATCCGCTTAAAACAGGTAATTCTATTGTTGATATCAGAAGGCCTGATTGGAAGTTTGCTACCGGGGTCGTGTTGAACAGGCCTTTTGTTAATGTTGAAGGAAAAAATGAGCTGATACTGACGGTCAGGCGACAAGTCGGATTACCTGTTCCTGAATGCAAGGCACCGTTAAGGCAGATGCTGGATGCCAGTTATCCGATTGGTGGTTCGCTTGTTGTCGTGTCATTCAAGGTTAAATCCACAGTTCCAGGAAAGCTGCAGTGCGGTATTGCTGACCTGACTACATCAAAAATGCTGGCCTGTGGAGATTATTCTGTCAGTAGTGAGTGGCAGCAAGTAGACCTGGCTCTCAGAGTGGGAGAGGCTGACAGTGACAGCAAGTTGTTTTTCTGTCCAATGTGGAACCGTAACAGGCAGTTTGAGCGTGAAGATGATGTTATCAGGTTTGCCAGAATCAAACTGATTCCACTGAGTGCTGCCGGTCTTCTTTGTACGCCGGTTCAGCAAACAGCTGCAGCTAAAGCGCCAACACCTGTTCCATCTGAAGTTACAACTACAACAACCGATGTTTCAGCTTCAACGGAACTACCAAAACTTGAAGGCTTCAATCCGCTGACTGAAACGGCTGAAGAGATTTATGATTCTATAGTCACTGATAATTGTGAGTATGGTATTTATGAATCTGCGACTGACCAGACATACAATGTTTCTTCAGTATGTCAGCCTCCTCCTCCGGAAGGTCCTCCGCCTGAAGACTGGACTCCGGATGCTTCTCTGTTGTTTTTCCCGGGTACGTCAACATCCTGGGCCTGCTCTCAGGATGTAACACTTAAAATTGGGGCTATGGAGAATGGTGATCCGTTAGTCTCTTTCAAATCAAACTTTACAACGGAACAGCAATCAGACCTGGTGTGCTCTCAGGCACTTAGAATTGCCCCCGGGCTTCTTGCTGGGCACCAGCTACACCTTTCCGGTCATTTTATCGCACCAGTAGACAGCACTCTGGCACTTTACCTGATCTCGGATGAAGGAGCTGAGCAGTGCATTGGAAGTCTGCCCGGTTTGGGGATGACACAATGGTTTGATATTGATCACTGCTTTGACTTGAACAGTGATATCACATCATCTCGCAGTGTTTCGCTTTATATCTATGATGAGTCGTATGACGGGGACAGTGAGAGTTGTCCCTGCCTGCAGACCGAAAGCGATTTCATTATTTTCTCACCTCTGGAGCTAAACCTTGCTGATCCTTCGCAGTTTGATAGGGGCAGTCTGAGGCCATCTATTCCTAAGTCACGCGGGTTTAGTAACCCTTGGGTAGGACTTGCAGATGATGATGAGGATCAGATATACGACACCCCGGTTCTGGACGAGGAGGAGTATGACAATGCTGATGATGATTACAATTTGCTGGCGAGCAGCGGGTTTGAGACGCCTTTATTCCAAAAACAGTGCTTGTTACATACTAAGAGTCCATCTAACTGGTTCTTGTGGCCAGCAGGAAAGCCTGTAGCAGAGAGTGATGGAATATTTTGTGATGATATTGAAACACCCTTCCAGGACGTAGATCAGCCGGTTATACGTATTGAATATGGCTCACAGTCGATTGACTCACTGACCCAGCATATTGCTCCAGGGCTTGTGGACGACTCGGTTGAAAGGGATTTTGTGGTGTCATTCTGGATCAGATCAGAAGGTTGTACCGGAACGCTTTATACCAGTATTAATAATTCGGAAGGTATCATCAGTATGGAAGGGTATCCGGTTACTGGTGAGAAATGGCAACGCCGTGTGAGGCGGTTAAAAGTTCCTGCAGGATGTGACTCTGCTCAGAATGGACTCACCTTCTATCTGTTTTCTGGAATGCAGGCGCTGCTGAAGAAATCGGGTGACTGTGTAGAAATTGCCGGGCTTGATTTTCGATATGAGCCGAATCTTGTGATTGGCGGAGAAAGCTGGGCTGTTTGGTCAGAAGGTGCTGTCGCTGAAGGCAGGGGTCGTGTCATTGTCAATACCGGGCCGGCTCCCACAAAAACCGCCCTGTTACTGGAATATGAAGCCTCTGCGTCACCAGTTGGTGCGTTAACTCAGTGCGTGACTCTGGATTCGGAGCAGGATCATGTCGCTGGGCTTTCTCTATCCTGCTGGATTAAATCTTCACAGCCTGGTTCTGTTCTTTCTTCTCTGAATAGTGACGATGGTGGAATTCTGGCAATGGAAAGCTACGAAGTTGGACCCAGCTGGAAGAAAATCAGGCTCTCAGCGCCATCAGTTTCCTCTTCAAATGTGACTTGCTATGTTGCGAGCTGTCTTGAAAATCTACTGTCTGTTTCCGGCGGTCAGGTTCAGATTGCTGGTGTAGAACTGCTTAGCAGCACTGATGTCGAGGAGAGTAATCAGGAAGCCATCGAATATGAAGGTGATGCGGGTCTTACTCTCGCAGAAGCCATGGCTGAAGAGGGCAGTGACGCAAGCCCGGTTCTCTTATCTGCAAATACTCCTGTTCATACTTCCGAGACGATTAATAGCAGTGCAGCCCACAATACATTACAGCAAGGAAGGAACCTGCTGAAAAACAGTGATTTTGCCCCAGTGCAGTTTACGGCCGGATCTCTCTTCGGTAACGAAGATCTTACTGAATGGACTGTATGGACATCTGAAGGAATCTCTACAGCGGGTGAACTTTCGTTAAGAGCAGATGACAGTAGTCCCTTCAAATGGTCAGGTAGACAGGTGCTGCATTTGGAGTATGGGAATACTCCTATTACGGCGCTAACCGGAAATATTCCGGCATCAAAACTGTTGGGGGCAGAAGGGAAACCAATCGTATTGTCTTGCTGGATTCGTTTGGGGCCAGGGCAAGGTAATAAGGATCTGTATACCAGTATCAGTAAGGTTCGAGACGGAAATACACTGAGCTTCCAGAGCTGTCCGGCAGGAGAGGGCTGGGAGCGCAGGGTTATCAAATACAAGGGGCTGACTGAAGCAGAAGATCTTATGGTTTATCTGCTAACGAGTGTGAATGTAGCTTTGACAGAGCCCGGGCACTGGGTTGAAATCGCAGGTCTTGATATCAGGCCAGAGCCCGAAATAGCTGAGCTTGATGAATGCTGGTTATTCCGGGATGAGAATCAGGATCTACAAAGTAACGGAGTACGCATAGTTATTAATGATGGGCCTGCTCCGGTGCAGACGGCTCTCAGGCTGGAGTATCGTGATTCTGAATGCTGTATTGATGCAATTTGTCAGCCCCTGTCAGTCTCTCCGGATAGTTTTGTAACGAGTGGGCCGGTGACACTTTCCTTATGGGTTCGTGCATCTCAAGTTGCTTCGCTATTGTCAGCAGTCGGAGGTCAGGTTAATAGCTATATGACTTCCGCTGACTGGCATCGAGTGATCGTTACATATGACGAGATTAGTAGCCTTGACGGAGAGGTCTGCCTGGCAGGCTTCTTGCGGAATATTCTGAAGCAGACCGGCGGTTTTGTGAATATTGCCGGGGTCAAGCTGGAGTTAGGTGCTCAAGCAACTGAATTTTTGCCCCAGGAAGCTGCATTTATTACTGAGCAGTCAGGATTGTAGCCAGTGTTCTGGCATGCTGGCTGACGGCTTGGATGAAGGGAGATTCTGAGCATAACTGATATATGATAAGTAGTTGTGACTCAGGATTGGGTGTTGCGGCTGTCAGGGACTTTCAGGTAAAATGCCGCCCCTGTCCGAAATCCGCCCGCTGAGCCTGTTTGTCAGCGCTTGCTGGTTCCATTGAACCCGGCAAGACATGCGGCGCAGTGGCTGGGATGGACAATAAAACCCGATTTTCGGGTGCCTTTGACAAAAAGGCTGAATACAGGATTTTGGAGACTCATATGTACGCTGTAATCAAGACCGGTGGCAAACAGTACCGTGTCAGCGAAGGCGACACACTGAAAGTTGAAAAGCTGGACGTGGCCGCTGGTGAAACCATCGAAATCGACCAGGTTCTGATGCTGGGCGGTGAAGAAATCAAGATCGGTACCCCGGTTGTTGAAGGCGCCAAGGTTGCTGCAGAAGTTGTCAGCCACGGTCGCGGCAAGAAGGTAACTATCGTTAAGTTCCGTCGCCGTAAGCACAGCCGTCGTCAGCAGGGCCACCGTCAGTGGTTCACCGAGCTGAAAATCACCGGTATCAACGGCTAATAAGGAACCAGGAGTAGACTCATGGCTCACAAAAAAGCAGGCGGTAGTACCCGCAACGGTCGCGATTCAGAAAGTAAACGCCTTGGTGTCAAGCGTTTCGGCGGCCAGGTAGTTAAAGCAGGCAACATCCTCGTTCGTCAGCGCGGCACTCGTTTCCACGCTGGTGAGAACGTAGGTATCGGCAAAGACCACACTCTGTTCGCCAAGGCCGAAGGCCGCGTGGTGTTCGAAGTGAAGGGTGCCCAGAACCGCAAGTACGTTCGTATCGAAGCGGCCTGATCCTTGTTGCCATGAATCACCGTCACTATTGTGGTTTACAATAGCTGACAGGGTCAGCATTCATGGCATCAGGTTCTCCCGAAAAGCCCCGTCTGCGACGGGGCTTTTTGCTATTTGTACTCTATGAATTTGTTATTCAGTTTTTGTCAGGCCGGGCCTGCCAGTTGGGGTTTGAAGCATCATGAAATTTGTCGATGAAGCTCACATTCAGGTTGAAGCCGGTAAGGGCGGTAATGGCTGCCTGAGTTTTCGGCGTGAGAAATATGTCCCCAAGGGTGGTCCGGACGGTGGCGATGGTGGTGACGGCGGCAGTGTCTATATGCAGGCCGAAAACGACCTGAATACGCTGGTGGATTACCGTTACCAGCGCCGTTACAACGCCGAAAACGGTGAGCCGGGTCGCGGCAGTGACTGCACCGGTAAAAAAGGGGAAGACCTTTATCTGAAGGTGCCTGTCGGTACCACTATTATCGATGAAGATACCGATGAAATTATTGGTGATTTGACTCAAGTGGGTCAGGTCGTCAAGGTGGCCCAGGGTGGTTTCCACGGTCTGGGTAATGCCCGTTTTAAATCCAGTGTTAACCGGGCGCCGCGTCAGACCAAGCCGGGTACCCCGGGTGAGGCTCGAAGCCTCAAGCTGGAACTGAAAGTGATTGCGGATGTCGGTCTGCTGGGTATGCCGAATGCCGGTAAATCCACCTTTATTCGCTCTGTATCCCAGGCGCGCCCGAAGGTTGCTGGCTACCCGTTTACCACACTGGTACCGAACCTGGGTGTGGTCAGCGTACAGAAGCACCGCAGTTTTGTGATTGCCGATATTCCGGGACTGATTGAAGGTGCTGCTGAAGGCGCCGGTCTGGGTATTCGCTTCCTGAAACACCTGGCCCGTTGCCGGATTCTGTTGCACCTGGTTGATGTCGCACCTTATGACGGTAGTGACCCGGTGGCCAATGCCCAGTCCATTATCAATGAAATTGAGTCCTTCAGCCCGGCAATGGCTGAGCGTGAACGCTGGTTGGTGCTGAACAAGGTCGATCTGCTGCCGGAAGAAGAGCGTCAGTCTATCTGTGACAATATTGTCAAAAACCTGAATTGGACCGGCCGGGTTTACCAGACTGCTGCGGTATCTTCTCAGGGTACTCATGAGCTCTGTCACGAAATCATGATGTATATTGAAGAACTGAAGCAGATGATGGAAGCCGATCCGTCTTATGCTGAAGCTGAAGCCGAGCAGCGCTCCCTGATGGAACTTCAGGCCCGTAAGCGGATTCAGGAGCTGGCCGAAGCGCGCAAGGCCAAGCGTCTGGCTGAGAAGCTGGCAAATGAAGATGACGAAGATGATGATGACGACCATGATATGGAAGTCTTCTACGCGCCCTGATTAGCTCGATCTCTGTTGGGAACTGCCACTATCCTTATCCTGCCGGATAGTGGTATTTTCCCTTCGGGCTGCCTGTCAGCCTGTGCCCCCTTAGTTTCCCCCTGAAACCATAACAAGATGACCCCACCCATGAATAATCGGGAAAAACTGACCAGCAGTCGCCGCTGGGTTGTCAAAATTGGCAGTGCCCTGTTGACCAATGACGGTCAGGGCCTTGATCGGTTGGCGATGGCCGGCTGGATTGAACAGATGGCATGGTTGTGCCAGCAAGGCATTGAAGTGGTGTTGGTATCCTCCGGCTCGATTGCTGCAGGTATGAGCCAGCTGGGTTGGGAGCAGCGACCGGATGCCATGCATGAACTGCAGGTCGCTGCAGCTGTTGGTCAGATGGGTCTGGCGCAGGCTTGGGATTCCGGTTTTCGCCAGCACAGCCTGCAGTCAGCACAGGTCTTGTTAACGCATGCTGACCTGGCTAATCGCCAGCGTTATCTGAATGCCCGTAATGCCTTGCGCTCAATGCTGGAGCTGGGTGTACTGCCGGTTGTTAATGAAAACGATACAGTAGTCACCGATGAAATCCGGTTTGGTGATAACGACACGTTGGGTGCGTTGGTTGCCAATCTGGTAGAGGCTGACACCCTGGTTATTCTGACTGACCAGTCCGGTCTCTTTACTGCGGACCCGCGCCAAAACCCGGATGCAACCCTGATCAGTGAATCGCTTGCGATGGCGCCTGAACTGGATGAAATGGCCGGTGGTGGTAGTGGTCGCCTTGGTCGTGGTGGTATGGCAACCAAACTGCGTGCTGCAAGGCTGGCGGCTCGATCCGGCGCAAGTACTGTTATTGTCGGCGGTCGTGAGCCGGAAGTATTGTCCCGGCTCTACAAGACCGAAAGTCTGGGAACATTACTGCTGCCGGAAAACGAGCCACTGGCTGCACGCAAACAGTGGCTTGCCGGGCATCTGCAGATGGCAGGCAAACTGGTGCTGGATAGTGGTGCGGTGACAGCACTGCGCAGTGCGGGTAAAAGTCTGTTGCCTGTGGGCGTACAGCAGGTTCAGGGTGAATTTGGCCGGGGTGAAATGGTGGCCTGTATGGATACCGGCGGTAATGAAATTGCCCGTGGGCTCTCTAATTACAGTGCTGAAGAAGCTCGCCGGATTATTGGCTTGCCAAGCAGCCGTATTACCGATGAGCTGGGTTATGTGGCCGAACCTGAGCTGATTCACCGGGATAATCTGGTCACGGTCTGATTGATTCAGACAGCTATCTTGTCTGGTTGCTTGTAGCCTATCAGGCAGCAGATGATCACTAGGCAGAGCCCTGACAGGTAAAGCCCCGGAGACCAGCTGAGTCCTGTCCATTCTGTCAGTTTGAGAGCGATCAATGGTGAGGTGCCACCAAAAACCAGAATGGCCAGATTGTAAGGTAGAGTAGTGCCCGTGATACGTATGCCTGCTGGCAACAGCTCGGTATACAGGGCGCTGCTGGAGCCCATAATGATTCCAGTCAGTAAAGCCAGAGTGGCCTGACCAATGAGGCAGTACCAGCCATTACCCTGAGACATTATCCAGAAAATCGGGGCTACGATGATGGCCTGTAAAAGCACACTGCCAATATAAACCTGTTTTCTTCCAAACTGATCACTCAACCAGCCTCCCAGCGCACAGAAAAAAACCAGACCTATCAGGTTAATACTGTTGACCAGCATGGCTGTGTCGGTTGATATCCTCAAGACCTCGATCAGGTAAGTGCTGAAAAATACAAACAGAAGATGGTAAAGGGTGGTGTTGCCAGCAACAACAAACAGCAACCTGCCCAGAGCTATCCAGTTGTGAACCAGCTTTTTTCCTAACTGTCGGGTGTTTCCTGTCTGTCTTTGTTCTGGCAGGTTTTTGCGAATAATCCAGGACGTCAGGCAGATCAGGCCTCCAAGCCAGAATGGAACCCTCCAGCCCCAGCTATAGAGATTTTCTTCAGGTAGCAAAAACACGAGCGTGACGATGGCAGAGGCCAGCAGGGTGCCCAGCATGCCGCTGCTATGGGCCAGACTGGTAAGCAGTCCCCTTCTTTTTGGCGGCGCCATTTCTCCTGTGACAACCAGCACCGAGCAGAATTCGGATGACATACCAAAACCCTGCATCATTCGAAACAGAATTAATAGCAGGGTTGCGTTGACACCCAGATGAGAGGTGTCAGGAAGCAGGCCTATACAGAATGTACCCAGACCGGTAACAAGGCTGCTCAGCAATAAAGCATTCTTTCTGTCTGTCAGATCGCCAATGAAACCAATAACAACTGAGCCCACGGGCCGTGCAAGCATTGTTGTTGCAAAAGCAATGAAGGTCTGCAGCAGAGATGTGAGACGGTCTTCGGCAGGAAAGAATAGTGTTGACAGTACAGGCGTCAGCAGTCCGTACACCACATAATCGTAATACTCGATGGTGTTGCCTGAAATCAGGGCGGTAAGCTGCTGTCGGGAGAGAATCTGCCGGTCAATATTGCCGGACATGGTTAATACGCCACTTATTGATATTGTTGGCAGATTAAAATAGCCGTATTTTGAGCAGAGGTGATTTTTGGCAGATTAGAGGCATAAAAAAACCGGCAAAAGCCGGTTTTCGATAGATCAGGTGATCTATTAGGCGCTCAGGGCTTTAACCTTGGCGCTCAGACGGCTCTTATGACGAGCAGCCTTGTTCTTGTGGATGATGCCTTTGTCGGCCATGCGGTCGATAACCGGCTGAGCAGCTACGAATGCAGCCTTGGCAGCTTCCACATCACCTGCTTCAACGGCTGCGATGACTTTCTTGATGGAAGTGCGCACCATGGAGCGCAGGCTACCATTGTGCTGACGACGGTTTTCAGCTTGACGCGCGCGTTTTTTAGCGGAGGGTGAGTTTGCCACCTTAGTATGCTCCTTGAGCTTAATCCTGGATTTTTAAGATGCGGGACTATGCCGCGTTGGTGCGCCATTGTCAATATTTCTCCCCCCTTGTGAAAGCGGCATTTTCTGTACCTTCGTAAGCAATTACGAGGGGATAAAAGGCATTCAATGGCATGTAAATGTGCCGAATACTGCGGCACCGGAGTAGAATAGACGCTTTACCCTGACAGAAATATCCGTATGTGCCGGTTATACCCGGTTGTGATATTCATGTAACCAAATGAAATTGAGCTGATGGAATCAGAAAATCAGGATAAGCAGGCCGGGGAACGGCCACCACAACCTTCACAAAAACAGCCTCAGGCGGTAGTCAAATCCGGCGGCTTGCTGCGTTCCAGTCTGGTTGTGGGTGTGATGACCATGCTGTCCCGAGTACTGGGGCTGGTACGTGATGTGGTGATTGCCGGCTATTTCGGCTCCAGTGCTTCAGCGGATGCTTTCTTTGTTGCCTTTAAAATTCCCAACTTTCTCCGCCGGTTGTTTGCAGAGGGGGCTTTCTCGCAGGCTTTTGTTCCGGTGCTGTCGGAGTATCGCACTAAACGTAGCCCGGAAGAGGTAAGAGAACTGGTTCGCCGGGTATCCGGTACGCTGGGTGGGGTGCTGCTGGCGGTGACTGCGCTGTGTATGTTGCTGTCACCCTGGCTGATCATGCTGTTTGCCCCGGGCTTCAGAGACGATGTGGTCAAGCTGGAGCTGGCCGGTGAAATGCTGCGCATCACCTTTCCTTATTTATTACTGATCTCCCTGACGGCTTTGGCTGGCGGAATTCTTAACAGCTATAACCGTTTTGCTGTTCCTGCATTTACGCCGGTATTGCTGAACCTGAGCCTGATTGGTGCTGCAGTCTATATGTCGCCTCATTTTGACGTGCCGGTTGTTGCGCTGGCATGGGGTGTGGTTATAGCCGGTGCAGCCCAGTTGCTGCTGCAGTTACCGTTTCTAATGCGCCTGCGCCTGCTGCCAATGCCGCGCTGGGGGCGTCAGCATGAAGGTGTAAGCCGGATTATGACCTTGATGATTCCGGCGCTGTTCGGGGTTTCTGTCAGTCAGATCAACCTGTTATTGGATACAGTGCTGGCCTCTTTTCTGGAAACCGGCAGTGTTTCCTGGCTTTATTATTCCGATCGACTGTCAGAGCTGCCACTTGGCATCTTTGGTATTGCCATCGGTACCGTGATTCTTCCCAGTCTGTCGCGTAAACATGCTGCAGATACTCCGGAAGCCTTCTCGGCAACGCTGAACTGGGCCATGCGACTGGTGATGCTGATTGGTATTCCGGCGGCTGTTGCGTTGTTCCTGCTGGCAGAACCACTGATCACTACATTGTTCCATTATGGTGAAATGCAGGACCGTGATGTATTGATGGCCACCCTGAGTCTGCGTGCTTATTCCTTTGGTTTGCTGGCCTTTATGCTGATCAAGGTGCTGGCGCCCGGCTACTTTGCCCGTCAGGACACCAAAACTCCTGTGCGCATTGCAATACAGGCAATGGTGGCCAATATGGTCTTCAACCTGATTCTGGTCTTCCCGCTGAAACATGCGGGTCTGGCACTGGCGACTTCACTATCTGCCTTTTTGAATGCCGGTTTGCTGTTCTGGGGACTCTATCGGACGGGTGTGTTCAGGGCTACGCCGGGCTGGATGAAGTTTGGATTACAGCTGCTGATTGCCAATCTGGCCATGGGCGGCGTGCTGTTCTGGCTCAATCAGGCACCTGAAATATGGCTGCGTTGGGGATTGTGGCAACGAGTGGAAAATCTCTCCATTCTCGTCGTTGCCGGTCTGTTCGTCTATGCGTTGATGTTGCTCGTAACTGGCGTACGACCGAGGCAGTTTAAGCATTAAACAGTAGCTTGAGTGGCTAACGGCTATCGCGATGTGGAGACTACCGCGGTGGCCGTTTTTTTATGCGTGTTAGTCGCAATTTACCGGTCGGTCAGCCTGATTCATTGTGATGTAATAATTCTGTCACAATTTATTCATATTCTGACGCCGCCACTTAGATAGAACGTTTGAATTTTTTCATATTAAGGCAACTAAAGGTTTAAACACTCATGACTGATGCGGTCATTGCCAAGCAAACGACACAAACGGAAGCGATCAAGCTGACGAATACCAAGCCGTTTGTTTGGGGCGGTGTCGCCCTGCTGATTTACATGCTGCTGGTAGCCGTAGGAATGGTTAGCAGTGGCTTCAAGCTTGCCACCGGTGGAGCAGCCGGTGCGGAGCAACTGTTTGCATTTGCCAGCAGCCCGGTACTGGGTCTGCTCGCAGGTGCTCTGGCAACTGCACTGGTGCAGTCTTCCAGTACTGTAACCTCCATTATTGTTGGTCTGGCTGCAGGTGGTCTGCCGGTATCCATGGCGGTACCGATGATCATGGGTGCCAACATTGGTACCACGATTACCAATACTATTGTCAGCCTGGGTCATATCCGTAACGGTGAAGAGTTCAAGCGTGCATTCGCTGCTTCTACCGTGCATGACTTCTTTAACTGGATGGCGGTACTGATTCTGCTGCCTCTGGAACTGGCGACCGGCTTCCTGGAAAAAGCAGGCTCCTATATTGCATCCCTGCTGGCTGGCGGCCCGGATATGCATATGAGCGGCTACAACTTCATGAAGATGATCACCAAGCCGGTCATCAAGTCTGTTGCTGAAATGATGTCTCCGCTGTCTTCCACCATGGGCGGCATCATGATGATCCTGATTGGTGTGGCGGTGATCATGCTGGCTGTGACCTGGCTGGGTAAACTGCTGCGCCAGGTGCTGGTAGGCCGTGCCAAAAACATTCTGAAGAGTGCAGTGGGTCGTGGTCCGATCTCCGGTATCTGCTCAGGTGCTGCAGTGACTGTACTGGTTCAGTCTTCTTCTACCACCACCAGTCTGATCGTACCGCTGGCCGGTAATGGCTTCTTCAAGCTGCGTGAAGTGTATCCGTTTACGCTGGGTGCCAACATTGGTACCACCATTACTGCACTGCTGGCAGCAACTGCAGTAACCGGTCCGCTGGCTGGAGCTGCTCTGACAATTGCGCTGGTTCACCTGCTGTTTAACGTATCTGCAGTGGTGGGTATCTACTCTGTACCATTCCTGCGAGATATTCCGCTGAAGCTGTCCGAGAGCCTGGCAGAACTGGCGGTGAAGCGGAAATTCCTGGCCCTGGCCTACATCGCTTCTGCTTTCTTCGTGATTCCCGGTCTGCTGTTGTTGATCGTCGGTTAATCACTGGTCAAGATTAAAGCCTGAAAAAAACGTTCTCGGAAGCCCTGCATTTGCAGGGCTTTTGTCGTTTCAGGGGGTATAAATTGTGCTCTCGTCGCTGCTGGTTCGTTCAGAGGCTCTACTATATAATCCCTTCCTTTGCCCATTGCGGAACACGGTGTAGGAGTGCATGCAGTTAGTTGGCGGATTGCACAAAATCAGAGAAAGCCACAAGGGATGTGTTGCAAGCATCGGCAACTTTGACGGCGTACATCTTGGACATCAGGATATTATTCAGCAGTTGAGCGCGAAGGCCTCGGCATTGAATACTCATGCCTGCGTCATTCTGTTTGAACCTCAGCCGAAAGAGTTTTTTACGCCGGAAAAGGCGCCGGCCCGTATCAGCACCCTGCGTGAAAAAATCGAATTGCTGCAACAGTTTGGCATCGATCAGGTGTTGGTGGTCCGGTTTGATAAGCTGTTTCGTTCCCTTTCAGCGGATGAATTTATTCAGCGGGTGTTGGTAGACGGACTGGCCGTGAAGCATCTGGTAGTCGGTGATGACTTTCGTTTCGGCAGTGACCGGGCCGGCAACTTTGCCCGGCTGGAACAGGCTGGCCAGCAATATGGATTCGGCGTCAATAATACCCGCAGTGTAATTGTTGACGGTGACCGGGTCAGCAGTACACTGGTTCGCCACAGCCTGCAGCAGGCAGACTTCGAACGTACCGCCGAGTTGCTGGGGCATCGCTACAGTATGTCCGGCAGAGTGATATCTGGTCAGCAACTCGGGCGCACGCTGGGCACCCCGACCGCCAATATTCAGCTGAAGCGCCGCCGTATTCCCATGTCCGGTGTTTTTGCGGTTCGGGTTACTGTCGATAATCAAACCTGGCCCGGGGTTGCTAATCTTGGCATACGCCCCACCGTTTCGGGTAAGACACCATTGCTGGAAGTCCATTTACTGGGTTATTCCGGCAACCTTTATGACAAGCGTATTCATGTTGAATATGTGAAAAAGATCCGGGATGAACGCAAGTTTGATTCCCTGGATGCGCTCAGGGCAGCTATTCAGGTTGACCAGCGCGACGCGCAGGATATTCTGGCTGCAAACAACTGATTTGTTGCTGCTGACCCATTGATATCGAGATGCAATCTTTCCTGACTGTCAGGGTTTATGCCCTGAGCTATTGTTTGAGATTGCATCGTCCGTTTTGGCTTTTGAGCAAAACCCCTTTTTGAGCTGATGAAATGAGCGATTACAAACATACACTGAATTTGCCGGAAACGGCCTTTCCCATGCGCGGCAATCTGGCCAAGCGCGAGCCGGATATGCTCAAGCGCTGGCAGGAAATGGACCTGTACGGCAAGATTCGTGAAGCCCGTGCCGGCTGTGAAAAGTTTGTTTTGCACGACGGCCCTCCCTATGCCAACGGCGATATTCATATCGGTCATGCTGTTAACAAAATCCTGAAAGATATTATTGTCAAAGCCAAAAGCATGAGCGGCTTTGATGCACCGTATATTCCGGGTTGGGACTGCCACGGTCTGCCAATCGAACACAAAGTCGAAGGCATGATCGGCAAGGCCGGCGACAAAGTGGATTACAAGAAATTCCGCGCCAAGTGCCGTGAATATGCGATGAAGCAGGTTGAAGGCCAGCGCGAAGACTTTATCCGTCTGGGTATTCAGGGCGAATGGGACAACCCTTACCTGACCATGAACTTTCAGACCGAAGCGGACATCATTCGTACCCTGGGCAAGATCGCTGAAAACGGTCATCTGGTAAAAGGCTACAAGCCGGTTTACTGGAGTGTCGTGGGTGGCTCTGCATTGGCGGAAGCTGAAGTTGAATACCAGGACAAGACTTCTACCCAGATCGACGTGCGCTACGCTGTTGTTGATCAGGACGATATGCTGAGTGCATTCAGCTTTGATGCTGACCAGGGTGAAGGTGAAGTTGCTGTTGTTATCTGGACCACTACCCCGTGGACCCTACCTTCAAGTCAGGCGGTTACCGTCGGTGCCGAACTGGACTACGTGCTGGTGCAGTGCGAAATCAATGGTGCGCCAGCACGCCTGATTCTGGCTGAAGCGCTGGCTGAAGATGCCATGAAGCGCTATGGCGCTGAAGAGTATCGTATTCTGGGTCGTGCCAAGGGTGCAGCACTGGAAAACAAACCGGTTCAGCATCCCTTCTATGAGCGTCAGCTGCCGGTTATTCTGGGTGATCACGTGACTCTGGATGCCGGTACCGGCTGTGTTCATACAGCGCCTGACCATGGTGTGGACGACTTTAATGTCGGCCGTCGTTACGGTATCAGCACTCTGAATTATCTGGATGACAGCGGTGTATTCCGTCCACAGGTTGAGCTGTTTGCCGGTGAGCATGTTTACAAGGTAGACGGCAAGGTGCTGGAAGTCCTGACTGAAAACGGTCGTGTACTGCATCAGGCCAAGCTGACTCACAGCTACCCGCACTGCTGGCGTACCAAGACTCCGCTGATCTTCCGTGCTACTCCGCAGTGGTTTGTCAGCATGAGCAAGGAAGGCCTGCTGGACAGCGCCATGTCTTCTCTTGAAGGTGTCAGCTTCACGCCAGACTGGGGTCGCAAGCGGATGGAATCCATGCTGGGTCAGAGCCCTGACTGGTGTATCTCCCGTCAGCGTACCTGGGGTGTGCCGATTGCGCTATTCATCCACAAGGAAACCGAAGAGCTGCATCCGGATACTCAGGCGCTGATCGAAAAGGTTGCCATGAAGGTGGAAGAAGCCGGTATCGATGCCTGGTTTGATCTGGACCCGGCTGAAGTACTCCCGGCTGCAGATGTCGACAAGTACACCAAGGTTACCGACACGCTGGATGTATGGTTCGACTCCGGTGTCACCCACTCTTCCGTGGTTGACCGTCGTGAAGGGCTGCAATTCCCGGCTGACCTGTATCTGGAAGGTTCTGACCAGCACCGTGGCTGGTTCCAGTCTTCCCTGAAGACCAGTATTGCCGCCAAAGGTGTACCGCCTTACAAGGCGCTGCTGACTCACGGCTTTACCGTAGACGCTCAGGGCCGCAAGATGTCCAAGTCTCTGGGCAACGTGGTTTCCCCACAGAAAGTTGTAAACAGTCTGGGTGCTGACATCCTGCGCCTGTGGGTCGCTTCCACTGACTACACCGGTGAAATGTGTGTTTCTGATGAAATCCTGAAGCGTACTGCAGACAGCTACCGTCGTATCCGTAACACTGCTCGCTTCCTGCTGTCCAACCTGAACGGTTTTGATCCGGCAGTAAACGCTGTCAGCATGGACGATATGCTGCCGCTGGACCGCTGGGCAGTCGACCGTGCACTGCAGCTGCAGGAACAGGTGAAAGCACATTACGATGAATATAACTTCATCGGTGTATACCAGAAGGTACACAACTTCTGTGCCCAGGATCTGGGTGGTTTCTATCTGGATATCATCAAGGATCGCCAGTACACCACCAAGACCGAAAGTCTGGCCCGTCGCAGCTGTCAGACCGCTATGTACCATGTGACTGAAGCGCTGGTACGACTGATTGCACCAGTCATGAGCTTTACCGCTGACGAAATCTGGCAGCTGATGCCGGGCGAGCGCAGCGAACATGTACTGCTGGAAACCTGGTATGAAGGTCTGCAGCCGCTGGGTGAAACCAAACTGGATCGCGCCTACTGGGATCGTGTGATGGCAGCTAAAACTGCGGTCAACAAGGCGCTGGAAGATGCCCGTAAGGAAGGTGTGATCGGTGGTGGCCTGGAAGCTGAAGTAACTCTGTATGCCAACGATGCAGTTCGCGCTGATCTGGAGCTGCTGGGTGATGAGCTGCGCTTTGTACTGATCACTTCACGCGCTGATCTGGCTGCGCTGGAAGCGGCTGAAAATGCGGCTGAAACCGAAGTTGAAGGCCTCAAGGTTGCTGTTGCCAAATCTGGTCATGAAAAATGTGACCGCTGCTGGCACCGTCGTGAAGACGTAGGCAGCAATGAGCAGCACACTGATCTGTGTGGTCGCTGTGTGACCAACGTTGAAGGTGAGGGTGAAGTCAGACACTTTGCCTGATACTGAAACCTGATTTGAAAACAGGGCATCTCATTGAGGTGCCTTTTTTTTGGAGGTAAATAAAGCTGATCCGGTAGAGCCTGAAAGTCTGAAAGAAACGTCTATATTGTTATCCCACATAAACAAAAAAAGATGACAAAAATGATGCGGTGCAAGGCTGGTATCTTGGTGATCTTCGGGATGCTTCTCTTTCCTGTATATTCCGCTCAGGTTCGGGCAGCTTCAGAATATTGCCTCGTTATTTCACTGCCTGCTGGATATAAACCGGAGCATCATTTCCGATTCCAGTCACATTTGAAAAAAACAGAAGACACGCCTTTATCATACTGCCCAATGGATTTTACAGAAATAATTAGTCCTGATGGTGAAGATGGGTTTGCAGTTATAAAGCTGGTGAAAGTTCCTGCTGTTTTTATGATAGAGGCAGGTGAGTTAGGTGCCTTTTATATTTATTTTGTTGGCGTAGAGAATATTACTTTTAATCGTCATGAAGGTATTCAGGATTGTCTTGGTGAACTACCAAAAATCCCGTTCGACATTTCAACTATTCATGCAGGTGAAGATTTTAAAACCAGGCACTGTCAGGATGTGAAGGTATACAGATTTTCAGATTACCTTGTGTTAAAGAAAGCATCCCTTGTTTTTCGAGGCTTGCTAATGCCAAAGCCTGTACCGCTTAACTTTATGGGCCTCAAAAATAAAGATGGTTGGGTTAGTGGTGTTTCGGGCTCATTCCAACATGCAGGGTTAGATGTTTGCCTGTCATTTGATCCACCGGAAATAGTCAAAGTAGAGGAAACTGTTGAAGTAAAACAACCTTTCATAAAAGAAGAAGGCAGTTTGGTAACGGATTCCGCTACGAGTCATTCTGATAGTGTTCGCCCGGATGGTGAAGGCAAAAAAATTATAAAAGAACAAAAACAAGAAGTAGAGCAAGGAGGAGAAAAAAAGAAGAAAAGAATGTCTTCCAGGAAAAGAAGAGAGTTAAGAGAGCTAAAAGAAAGAGAAGAAAAAGCTAGAAGGTTAGAAGATACTGCAACAGTTACAGGTAAAGCTGTAGAACTACGTGATGCTAAAGATAAAGAGCATCGGATGAAAGAGCCTATTGTGGTTCTCAATGAAACTCCTGCATCTGAGCTTGGTGTCGCAGGAGCGCATGACATAGCACACGATACGGGTGGATTATGGGTTACTGTGGGTAGAGGTGGGAAGCCTAAAAAAGAGAAAAAAGCCAAGCAAAAAACAATTGTGACATCTGACTTGCCACAGAGCCCTAAACAACCTCCGAAACCATCAGCTGCTGCACCTGTAACAAGCATGGCAAAGGATAAAGGGGGCAAAAAGAAGGAGACTATTAAGGCTCCGTCATCAGTAACAGAAATGGTACTTCCACGTAGACCTGAGAGGACGGAAGGTTACAAGAAGCCAACCTCAAGTTATACGCCTCCGCGAGGATATTCTACAGGATCGAAAGGCTACCAACCGACCCCCCCAAGCAAGGGAGGAAATAAAGGCGGTGGCATTGGTGTGGTATCGCAGAAAGAGTTTGATAGCCTTAGAGGCTTAGATACCCCTCCAGACACCGGCAGTTCAGAGGCTTGGAGCTTTGGAGGAGGCGGAACCAACAGGATGAAGCGTAGAATGTAAACTTCAGGAGCTACAGTGGGCTGCTCATAGCTTCCCACTATACACCTTGGGGTAGTCAGATTCAGGCAGATATATCAGGTTCAAGTTGAATTGACGCGCCGTTTTAACAGCAGAAGAAGAAGGTGGCACCAGTGTTGCCAGTGAGGGAATACCCATGCGAATAGTTTTCTGCACCAGCTCGATACAGCAGCGACTGGTTGTCACAACACAGGCATTGGTGAGGTCCCGCATATTCCGGATTGCTGCACCGAACACTTTATCAAGTGCGTTATGGCGACTGATATCCTCCATAAACAGTTCGATATTACCTGCTTCATTTATCAACATGGCACTGTGCAGTGGTTCCAGCAGAAACTCATCTTTCTGCAATTCCCTGATGCGGTCCTGCAATTTATAAAAATGTATGGGGTTGGGTACAGAGCTCTCTGGTAAAGGCTGCAATGGCGGGTTGCTGGCTGATAATGCTTCGCTGCCTTTGAGGCCGTGGCCGGAACGACCCTGCATATTACGGCGCAGTTGTTTCAGCTTGATCAGATTGGCATGACTTAATTTGACATCAAGTAGCATGCCACCAGGACGCATGCTGACTTCAACATCATAAATATTGGTTGCAGACGGGACAAGGTTCTCACTGAGCGTGAAGCCCCACGCCAAGTCTTCCATATTTGAAGGTGTTGCCATCATGACGACATGAGTAACGCCATCATAGCTCAGGGCAACATGAACTTCAGATGGCAACAGGCTGGCTTCTACCGGCAGGGTGACTTCGTCATAACGGTAGACTTTTTTGTTCTGTAACTTTTCAGCTTCTTTAATAGCCATTCCGTGCTGCCCGTTCTTGCCTTCTGCAATGCCTGTCAAGAATTATGCACTATTGTACTCTACGTTCTATAAAATACTCGGCACAGAAAGTAAATTTCTTAAAATTATTTTCAGGCTTTTGGCCTAATTTACAATGATGTTAGCTATAAGTCATCAGACGTAAATTATCGAAGGTGATTATTTACAGAAAAATAACATTTTTGATGAAAGTAAATCGTATCCGGTATATCCCAGCTTTTTTTATAAATTGATTTAATTTCTCGTAAAACATCCCGAATACGACCGGGAAACTCTTTGGAAAAAATACCATAACTGTAACCTGCCCAGGGGTCACAAATTACACTTTCTTTACCCAATATGGCGGGCGGCTCGTCCAGATAAACCTGCAAACAGGCGGGTGGCTGCAGATAGGTTCCGAGCAGTAGGAAGGTATGATCATAAGGTGTGAGTACACCTTGCTGCTCATATTGATAGAGGGATGTCACGGCTACCGGCAGGGTAATATCTTCGGCGTTCCGAACATATTGATACCCCAAGCAGGCTTGTTCAAAACAGTTACCAATGCCAAAGCGACGAGCCTGTTCGGCGCAACTTAGAATCCACTGTTCGGGTTTTTTTTCGGAGCCCAGTTGAAAGGCCATATCATGTTCGATTCGAAGATTGGTATATCGGGCCAGTAAATCAATCTGCGATACGGAGCGGTATACCCTTGCATGTGAAATATCTTCAGGCTTGTTAGCTGATGTCAGAATAATACTGCGAATATGTTGAATAACTTTTTCTGCAGTAATCAGATTCGCTGAAAGAGGCATGGATTTTCAGCTCTGTTTGGAGTGAGGGATTTCATTCAGGAAGACTGAAATACAAAGTATGAACGCATTTCCTCTTTTGTGATCGAAGATTGAATGGGCAGGCAGTGAAGTTACGTTGACTGTTTTATTTATTCAGTTGTTTCTGAACGTGTTGTTGTAAACTTTCTGCTTTTCCGGCAGGCAGGGCATTGATGGAGTTGTCAGTAAGAATTCAACAGGCGGTTCTTTGCAGCCTGACATTTCTCGTGTTTGCCGGCCTGTATGCACCGCAGCCGGTGTTACCCTATCTGGCTGATTATTTTCAGACCGGTACGGTTACCAGTTCCCGCCTGATTACCAGTGTGATGACTTCATTGGCGGTGCTGGCGCTGCCCTGTGCGGTTTTTCTCAGAAATATCTGCTCCAAGAAGCTGCTGCTGGTTTGTATTCCCCTGATTGCGCTGGCTGAGTTGGCGTTTGGTTTTGTTGCTGATATTGAGTCTGCCCTGACCATCAAGTATATCGAAGGTTTGCTGTTTGCAGCGGCGGTACCGGCGTTGATGTCTGCTTTGGCTGATACCTCGGAAAAAGGGGAGGCGGTTATGCTGTATGTGATTGCCTCTGTCGCCGGGTCCATTGTCAGCCGCGGGATGAGTGGCTACCTGATCAGTCATGGGTATCACTCGCTGGTATGGTTGCTACTGGGAGGTAGCCTGCTTTTGGTTACCCCGGGGTTACTAACTCTTAAGAACACAGTGCCGGTACCAGCAACAGACTCTGATCGTGTGCTGGATGCCCTGCGTACGGTGCTGAGTCACAAAACAATGTGGGCTGCCAATCTTGTCATTTTTCTGGCTGCGACAGTATTTGTCTCGTCTTTGAACTACCTGCCGTTCCATATTCGAGACCTCGAACCGGATATTTCCACGGCGGAAATATCGTTTCTATACAGTGGTTACATTCTGGCTTTGATCGGCTCACTCAGTATGCCCAAAGTCTGGCAGCAAACGGGGGGGGCCCGTTCAGTTTTTCTGGCAGCGACAGGTGCACTGCTTGTTGCTGTTGGAATACTCAGTATCAAAAATTACTGGGTCTGTTTACTGGGTGTGGCACTGCTTTGCGGTAGCTTCTTCAGCCTTCATAGTTTGCTTTCAGCCTGCTTTCATGGGGTTTTCAAACAGCATAAGCGCACTTCAAGCGGTTGTTATCTCAGCTTTTATTATATGGGAGGCTCCTTTAGCAGCCTTTTGCCCGGCGAACTGTACATGGTCGCTGGCTGGGAAGTTCTGCTGGGTTATCTGGCCGGTACGCTGGTATTGGCGTTATTCATCATCAGGCGACTGCTTTGACGGGCAGCCGGTTCATATCCGAAGGCGAGACAGCTAATATAGCCTGAGTTTATTCGCGGATATGTCATGACTACTACTGAACAATCGATTTCTTCCAAACCGGCACAACAGAAGTGGCTGTGGCTGGCTGCTGCACTGATCCTGCTGGATCAGGTAATCAAACACTGGGCTGTCAGTGCCTTTGATCTATACGAGCGGCTTTCGATTCTACCAGTGTTTGACCTGACACTGGCCTATAACACCGGTGCGGCCTTCAGTTTTCTCAGCGATGCCGGTGGGTGGCAACGCTGGTTTTTCTGCGGTATTGCTGCGGTTGTCAGTGTCGTGCTGGTGATCTGGATTCGCCGTCTGAAAGAGGGTGAAACCTGGCTGGCTATTGCCCTGACATTTGTTCTTGGTGGCGCCTTGGGCAACCTGTACGACCGGGCGGTACTGGGACATGTCGTGGATTTTATCCTGCTTCACTATAAAGGCAGCTATTTCCCTGCCTTTAACATCGCTGATATTGCGATCAATATCGGTGCGTTTATGTTAATTGTCGATACCTTTCGCCATCGGAAACAGGCATCATGAATAAAACCGTAATAACTCCCGGCTGCCGTATCACCCTGCATTTTTCCCTGAGTCTGGAAAATGGCGATGTAGTGGACAGTACCTTTACCAACAAGCCGGTGAGCCTGACCTTTGGTGATGGCAACCTGCCGGAAGGCTTTGAATCCTGCCTGCTGGGACTGACCGAAGGTGATAACAAAATCTTTGATGTTCCGCCTGAAAAAGCCTTTGGCATGCCAAACCCGCAGAACTGCCAGCGTCTGCCCAAAGACAATTTCAGTGATATCCAGCTGGAAGAAGGACTGGTCATCGGGTTCACGGCTCCGGAAGGTGGAGAACTTCCGGGAGTGGTCAAGGAAATCGGTGACAGCCATGTGGTGATTGACTTCAATCACCCGCTGGCCGGACATACGCTAAAGTTTCAGGTGGAAATTATTGAAGTGCTGCCGGCAGAACCTGCCACAGCCGAAACTATACAACCGGCATCTGCCGGGGAGACCGTGAATGCAGATTAAACTGGCCAACCCCCGTGGCTTTTGTGCCGGCGTTGACCGGGCGATTGATATTGTGAACCGGGCGCTGGACCTGTTTGAACCGCCGATTTATGTTCGCCATGAAGTTGTGCATAACAAATTCGTTGTGGACAGTCTCAAGCAACGGGGTGCGGTGTTTGTGGAAGAACTGGACGAAGTGCCGGATGACTCCATTGTAATCTTCAGTGCCCACGGCGTTTCCCGTGAGGTTGAAGACGAGGCCAAGCGTCGTGGCCTGAAAGTATTTGATGCTTCCTGCCCACTGGTCAAGAAAGTTCATATGGAAGTACTCAGATTTGCCCGTGATGGTCGGGAATGCATTCTGATTGGTCATCAGGGGCATCCGGAAGTTGTCGGCACCATGGGACAGTATGATCATTCCCATGGTGGGGATATGTATCTGGTAGAAAATGAAGCGGATGTATTTAGTCTGGAAGTCCGGGACGAAAATCATCTTTCCTTTGTTACCCAGACTACATTGTCCATGGATGATACTGCCAAAGTGATTGATGCCCTGCGTGTCCGTTTCCCCAATATTGAGGGGCCGCGCAAGGATGATATCTGCTATGCCACCCAGAACCGGCAGGATGCGGTCAAGGAGCTGGCAGAGAACTGTGACCTGGTACTGGTCGTAGGCTCTGTAAACAGCTCCAACTCCAACCGATTGCGGGAACTGGCCGAGCGTTGTGGTACCGAGGCTTATCTGCTGGATAATGCTTCCGAGATCAAACCTGAGTGGCTGGAAGGTAAAACTGCAGTTGGTATTACTGCCGGTGCTTCCGCGCCTGAAGTACTGGTCAGGGAAGTCACTGAACGGTTGCAGGAATTGGGTGGAACCTTGCCGCAGGAACTGGATGGAAGGGAAGAGAATGTTACCTTCACCATGCCGAAGGAACTGAGGCTGGAACAAGTCAGCTGACCATCTGACTGCTTTGAGAAAGCGCTGTACTCAAACCGGGAACAGCGCTTTTTTTATGTCCTGAAAGAGGCGGGGAGTAATTAAATCTCTCCGTACATCTTTTATATGAACCGTTTATCTGAATATTATATTGGAACGGAAGTTTGATTCTTTGTTGATGCCACACTAAGAAGAACTCAGGATAAATTTTCCTATGGACGGAAGCTCTGTTACGGACAACAGAGAGCAGCGACCAGGATGGCGACAGCAGCAGAGTGCCTCAGGTATCACTCTGATCGAACTGCTTATCACTATTTCTATAGCCTCTTTGCTGATTGCGCTGGCCGCACCCGGATTTCGGGATGTTGTGACCCGCCAGCGGATCAGTGCCCAGGTGCAGCAGCTCCACACTTCTCTGATTCTTGCCCGTAGTGAAGCCGTCAAACGCGGTCGTTCGGTGACCATATGCCCGAGAGTTACGGGTACCAGTACCTGTATGACCGATTATGAGCGTTGGGAATCCGGCTGGTTGCTTTTTCTTGATAACGATGCAGACCTTGAAGTTGATGAGGCCGATGGCGAAGAGATTATCCGCTTTTATGATCAGGCTGATGGTTTGCAGATTCAATGGAACCGTACTGTACCGTTGACTTACGACGCCAAGGGGTTTCTGTCAGGTATGTCCGGCGGCACTTTTACAGTGTGTGATCCGGCAACAGAAGCAACCCTGCCACGCGCCATTATCGTTAGTATGAATGGCCGGCCACGGGTCAGTGATACAACGTCAGGAGGCGCAGCACTGCAATGCGATACCGGCGGCAGTTAAATATAGATTCTCGATCTTCCCGCTATTACCAGCGAGGCGTTGGCTTGCTGGAAGTGCTGGTAGCCATGCTGGTACTGGGTGTCGGTATGCTCGGCATGATGGGGCTGCAGTCAGAGAGTATCCGCTACAACCATAATGCGGCCCTGCGAGCCCGGGCGGCGATGATGGCCAGCGATATGATGGACCGGATTCGTCTTAATGAAGAGCACGCAACAACCACATCCAGCTACTCCACTGCGGTGGGAACCAATACCGGTGATTGTACAGCAAGCTGGCCTGCGGCCTGTGAAGGGAGTGGTGCGAACTGTTCTCCGGCTCAGCTGGCTACATGGGATGTCGCACAATGGAAGCACCAGCTTTCCTGTCAGCTGCCAGGCGGTGACGGTGGTATTTCGTTTACCGATGAACCAGCAGGCCGGGTATATACCATTACGGTTCAGCTGCAGGAAATGGATACCGCTGATAATCCTTCCGGTGCTCCGATGACGACCACGCTCAGGAGCATGCTGTGATGATCTCTCGTCGATTGAATCAGCGTGGCTTGTCCCTGATCGAGCTGATGATTTCCATGGCTATGGGTATGTTCCTGATTGCCGGCTTCGGGCAGCTTTTTCTTAATTCAACCATTGTCTATCGCTCCCAGGATGAACTGGCACGGATGCAGGAAAGTGCCCGTTTTGCCTTTGATCTGCTGAGCCGGGAAATCCGGATGGCAGGCTATACCGGTTGCCCGCAGGCGGCGCGACTGGCGGATGTTGTGCAAGGAACTAGTGCGACCAACCGCTGGGGCGAAGGGTTTATCAAACGCATCGAGGGCTTTGATCAGGATGTGGACAGTATGTCCTCGTTATTTGGCAGTACGGCTCGTGCGGGTTCGGATTCACTGGTTATCCATCGTGGCGATCCGGATGCCAGTTTCTTCATAGCTTCTCACTCTCCTGTAACCGGAACGCTGACAACATCTGAAGGACATTCAATCAATGCCGGAAGCCTGATTGTTTTAGCCCGTGCAGACTGCAGGCAGGTAGCCTCGGCAGTTATGACCGGCCCTTCCAATTCCGGCGGCGGTGCGACCACAGTTCAGCATGCTTCAGGCGGCAGTGGTGATTTACGTAATTGCAGCTCCAGTCTGGGGGGAGATGCAGATTGTAGTAACAGCACAGTACTGGCTCCTCTGTCATTCGCCGGCGGACAGGTTATGGAGGCGGCGACAGCCGCTTACTTTGTTGGCAGTTCATTAAGTGGTGGCAGTAACCGGTCATTACGGCGTCGACTGGCAGGCGGTAATTCAGAGGAGTTGATCGATGGCATTCAGAGCATGCGTATCTATTATGGAGTGGATACCGACACGGTGCCGGATAATGTGCCTGACCGTTATGTCAAAGCTGCCGATGTGGCTGATCCTGAATGGCAGAATGTGGTTGCGGTTCGAATTCACCTGCTGGTTCGCAGTTTGAATGAAAGTGCGCCAGCGCCCCAAACGTATCAGTTTGCTGATCAGAGAATTACCGCTACGGATCGGTTTATCCGGCAGGAATACAGTATGACGGTGGCATTAAGGAGCGTGGATAATGAAAGCGGCCCCTGATTTCATACTTGCTTACCGTTCTCGTGCCACATTCTCTCCTCGTTCCTCTGAGGGTAATGTCCTCATTGTCAGTCTGGTTTTCTTGCTGGTACTGACGATTGCCGGTCTGACATCGGTCAGTATTTCCAGTCTTGAAGAAAAAATGGCGGGCAATTACCGCAATTACCAGCTGGCTTTTCATGCTGCAGAAGCGGCATTGGTTGAAGCAGAAGACTATGTAAAAGACCAGGTGACGGATATCGGTAACTTTGATGCCAACTGCAGCAACGGTCGCTGCTTTGGTGGAAATAATATCAATGATATCGGGGTCTGCTCAGCGGGCAGTTTTGAGCCCTGGAATGATTCTGATGTTTGGAACAGTACT
Source organism: Spongorhabdus nitratireducens (assembly GCA_947387575.1). Taxonomy (GTDB): domain Bacteria; phylum Pseudomonadota; class Gammaproteobacteria; order Pseudomonadales; family Endozoicomonadaceae; genus CANDOC01. Next base: position 77,726 of record CANDOC010000002.1, on the reverse strand, counting down.
GGCCGTACCCGACAGGTTACAGTTGATTTGGGGAATGTGAGTGCCAGGGCGCGTTATATTGTTGAGTTTATCTGCTACAGCCCCCGCTATCCGAAAGGACCTGTACCGAGCCCTTTGAAACCTAATGAGTGGTTTCATCAATTCCGAATTACGGTACTGGCTGAAGGTGGTGTGCCTACCGCAAAAGTGATGTTGCAGAGTCTGTATCGAAAGGTTTTATAGCTGCTGGTGATTTGGAATTCGAACTGAGTTGGTACCGGTAAAGACCACGGAGGGTTTTGCCATGAAGCAAGATAAGAAAATTTATTCTGGCAAACTGATTATCAGCTCAGATGCCGGCATTCCGAACGGGCAATGGCTGGCAGTATATCCCGTGGCAATAGTTCTGGTACTGGCCTTATTGATGTTGGGCCGGTATGGCTGGGCAACTTCTGCAAATTTTGCCTCGGTGCCGCCGTTGCTGAGTGTAGGCGGAACACCCAAAGTCATGCTGGTAGTCGGAAAAGATCATCAGTTATTTCAAAAGGCTTATACCGATTACTCTGACATTACCGGTGACGGTGTGATTGATGTCGGGTATGACGATACCTATGAATATGCCGGCTATTTTGACCCTATTGGTTGTTACCAGTATACCAGTGGTGAGTTCAGACCGGTGCAGGCGGGTACCGGACCTAATGGTCACTGGTGCAATATCCCGCCAGCTGCTCCGAACTTATGGAGTGGTAACTTTTTGAACTGGGCTGCGATGACCCGGATCGATATTTTGCGGCAGGTTGTTTATGGCGGTAAACGCAGTACAGATACTGCAACCCGGACAGTACTTGAACGGGCCAACCTGCCACCAGATATTCACTCTTTTGTGAAAGTATACGATTCCACTATCAGCGGGGTTGGCACCGGTTTTTATACTCCGTTCACTGATAATGTGATCTCCATGTGTAACCTGACTGAATCGTCCGGTGGTGCACCCCGGATGCGAGTTGCGCGTGGGGGATTCCGGCGCTGGTCGATGAGTGAGGTCATTCAGTGTCAGTGGAATAATGGTTCAAGCTCCCCGTCCAGCTCCAGAGAGCTGGGCACATATACAGTCAGAGTTGAAGTATGTGTTAATGGCATTGATAGCAATCGCCCTCGATGCCGGCCTTATGGTTCAAATACCAAACCGGCAGGCCTGCTCCAGCGATATGGGGAAAATGGCCAGATTCACTTTGGTCTTCTAAGTGGTAGTGATCATAACAATATTCGGGGAGGCGTTGTTCGTCGTAATGTTCAGCGCTTGGTGGGGAATGCCAACAGTGGTGAAGATGAAATAAACCTAGCGACAGGCCAGTTCACGTCGACTCTGGGTATTATCAAAACTATTGATGCATTTCGGATTCGAGGATACAGCTATTCATCCCGGAGATATAACGACTGCTCTACTCACAGTATCAGTATTTCAACCTTTAAGACCTCAACCTGGTCCAGTCGGCAGTGTCGTGACTGGGGTAACCCTACTGGTGAGCAGCTACTGGAAACCTATCTTTATTTTGCCGGAGGGAACCGAACCGGAGCCTTTTACACCAACAGTGATTCTGGTTTGCCTGCTCCCAATTGGACTGATCCGTTAACTCCGGCAACTTCCTGTAGTCGCTGTATTGCTATTGTTCTGTCAGCTGGCTTGAACTCTTTTGACTGGGATGACCTAGGGTCAGCATCCGGTCTTCCCGGTTTGTCCGGGGCATCTGCTGTTAACAGTAAAACCAACCAAGTCGGTAATCTCGAAGCTGGAGGTAGTTTTGCTGGAACTTATCTGTACGGTGGCACTGGAGGCTCCAGACACTGTACTGCTAAAGGGCAGTCAAATTTATCCGGTATCCTGGGGTTATGTCCGGAACAACCAGCACTTGAAGGCTCTTACTCTGCCGCCGGTCTGGCATTTCATGCCAAAACCACCGATTTGAGAACCCAGCCCGGGTTTGATAACAAACAGACAGTAACTTCATATGCCATTAGGCTGGCAGAGAGTGTCCCCAGCTTTGTAATTCCTGTTGGTAGTGGTGAGGTGATTTTTGTACCGACCTGTGAATCGACGCCGGGAAGCAGCTGGTTGCCTTGCTCGATGTTTGATGTAGATGTCCTGTCATTAAGCTATTCCGGAGGTAGACCGGTTGCAGGTGAGTTACGCTTTGCTTGGGAAGACTCTCCATGGGGCAATGACTATGACCTGGATGGTATGTCACAGATCAGTTTCTGTGTTGGTAGCACCTGTAGCCCCTCCATTGGCTCTAATCAGATTCGTTTGCAGGTACAGGTACCCTATTCAAGAGCAGGAAACAGGCTTCGTTTCAGCTATACCATTTCTGGCACCAGTTCTGATGGTTTGGCGTCATGGCTGTATCGTGACCGGGGTAATAATGATTACCTGGATGGTAACAGCAGTGGTCCTCAGTATATTCAAGACCCTACTACCTATACTGCTGGATCCTCCTCAGCAGAACTATTGAGAGGGCCTCTGTGGTATGTCGGCAAGTACGGTGGCTTTGATGATCTCGATGAAGATGGTACGCCCAATAACGTCAGTGGTGATTCAAGAGAGTGGGACAGTGAAATTAATGAAACCGGAGAGCTGGGCTCAGATGGTATTCCGGATCATTACTTTGAACTGAGAAACCCGTCACAGCTGGAAGCCCAGCTAAACAAAATTCTCGGAGATGTCGCTGCCCAACGTGCATCAGGTACAGATGTGGCGCTGACCTCCGCCAATAAAACCGGTGTAGGTGCCACTTATCAGGCAAACTATGAACCCCGTCGTCAGCAGAATAACCGGGTCGTAACCTGGATTGGCGATGTTTATGCTTACTTTATTGATGGTCTGGGGCATTTTCGTGAAGATGGCAATGGCAACAAGCGGCTGGATAGCTATGGGGTTGATCCAATAATCAGGCTGCAGGGAGAGACGGTTCAGCGGTATACAACCAATAATAGCGGCCAGACAACAACGCCCAGTGGTAGCCCGGTGCCTTTATATCAGACCGGAATGCTCTGGAGTGCGCGAGATCAGTTAGCGGGTCTGACAAACTCTCAGGTTACCAATCAACGCAGCTTTCAAAATTCAGCGGGCACTGGACGTTATGTCATTACTTGGCTGGATCAGGATCAGAATTTTCAGGTTAACCAGAATGAAGTTCGTCCCTTTACCGCAGGCACTTTCGGCGCACAGTGGCAATGGCTGAATGCCACGTCCAGTTCTCATGCTGCGGCTATTGTGAATTATGTGCGGGGTGAAGAAGGACAGTTTAATACCCGTAGTCGTTTGATGGATTATGATGACGATGGTACCGAAGAAGTCATTCGAGTTCCTGACATTATCTCTGCCTCTCCGGTTGTTATGGGAGCTCCTTCCAGCGGCTATGACAATTTGTACGGTGATACCTCTTATCAGGCATTCCGGCAACAGTATGCAAATCGGCGTAACGTGGTATTCACTGCGGATAACGGTGGTCAGATTCGAGCTTTTAATGCCGGTTTTCCCAGTGAGGATGGCACTGAATTTGAATTGAATCCAGGTGGTGAAGTCCCACATCCACTGGGGTCAGAAATCTGGGCCTATGTGCCACTGAATATTCTGCCTCATCTGCAATGGCTGCGGGAGCCCAATTACAGTCATAATTATTATGTTGATGGCGAACCCCTGCTGTTTGATGCCAATGTTTTTACAGCAGATGCTGACCACCCTAATGGCTGGGGTACATTATTACTGGTGGGTATGGGGTTTGGTGGTTCTCTGGTTCAACTGCCGGCAGTCAGTAACCGGATTTTTGCCTCAGCCTATGTTTTGCTGGATGTGACCAATCCTGAAAAACCACCACGGCTACTGGCTGAAATCTGGAACCCGCTGATGGGGTACACCACGAGTCGACCAGCTCTGGTCAAGGCAAGGAGACCAGGAGCAAATAATAATTGGTTCAGCCCCTCCCGGAATGAATGGAAGCTGCTGATTGGCAGTGGTCCGGGAGGCGTGAACGGGTTCCCTTCACCAGATGTTTATACCAATGTGACAAGTCGTTCCAGTGCACGTTTTATGTTATGGGATATTGCCCAGTTAGGCAGTGGTGGTATTACCTTGCTTGATACCAGTATTCCAGATGCTTTCGTAGGCAGCATTACCAGTGTCGATTGGAATCAGGACTTTATTGATGATTATGCCTATACCGGTACGGTAGAGAGTATTTTTGACAGTCTGGGTAATGTTGCTGAATTTCATGGGCGTCTTCTAAGGGTCTCTGTCGATGGTACGCTGTCAGAGTCGACCCTGATAAATCCCCAGCAGCCTTTTACCGCCAGCCCTATAACCTTGGTAGATGATTTTAATCGGCGCTGGGTTTATGGTGGTACGGGTCGCCTGCTGAGCCTTGAGGATAGAACCAGCACCCGGAGTCAGAATTTTTACGGAGTCAAAGAGCCGGTTAATAGTCTTGGAAACCAGACAAACTCAGCAGTAAATCCTGGTACTCTGGTAGACGCTACTAACTTTGAAGTCTTTACCGATGATGGTGAGTCGCTGAAGAATGTTGTTGGCAGCACCGTTTCTGATGTCGTGGTTGGTGGAGCCACAATTCTCAACTTTGATTCTCTTAAAGTGGCCATGCGAAGCCAGCCGGGATGGACCATCCGGTTAACTCATGATGGCACTTTGCCCTCTGGGCGCAACCTCTCGGAAGCCAACAGTACGGCATCCATTGTGCTGTTCACTGAGTTTAATCCTCCGCCTCACAGTTGTGCCCGTGACGGTAGCAGTCTGTTATATGCCGTGGACTTTCAGACCGGTACTGCCCCACCTAGTGCGCCTATAGGTTCGTCTAATACCATTACCCACAACAGCGCCAATGTTGCCCAGAAAAAGATCAGTCTGGGAGCAGGTCTGGTACAGACACCTCAGTTACACAAAGGTGGTGATGGTGAAGTAAGGGCTGTAACCCAGACCTCTTCAGGCACAGCAACCAGTGGCAGTCTGTCTATTACTTATCCTGAAGGTGGTTCTGCAGGTTGGCATGAAATTCAAGGGCAGCCAGCGGGAATAGAGGTATTTTAGGCTGGTGACAACCAACCGGGCGTGGTATAGCTAGGGAAATCGTCAGGCAAAGAATAACAATATTCAAAATTGGAGCGCAGGAATGAATTATCGTCCCGGCATTTCCAGACGTAGAGGTTTCTCATTGATGGAGCTGATGGTGGTAATGGCGATTATTGCCATTATTGCAGCTCTGGCTTATCCCTCTTATCAATCCAGTGTCCGCAAAACCCGGCGCAGTGATGCCACCATTGCACTGACTACTGCAGCCGCACAGCAGGAGCGCTGGTTCTCGGTAAACAATTCTTATGCGGATACTTCCAACCTTGCTGCACTCGGTGGTGCTACTTCACCGGAAGGTTATTACACCATTGCTGTTGAGAATGACAGCTGCGATGTCGGTGGACGTTTTACCTGTTTCAAGATCATTGCCACACCGACTGTTGGGCTTTCTCAGGAAAATGATACTGGCTGTCTGGAAATTACCATTGATCACCGGGGCCAGAAGCTGCCGGCCAACTGTTGGCGACGGTAAGCATAATAACTGAAAGAAATTAATAGCTATTGGATAGAGCTAATCTGTCTATACTTCTAGTGTTGGCCTGAGTGCCAGCTATCTCTTCATAACTGCCAGATCGAGGTCAGGGGATGACAGCATCAGGGATCAGGACGATCCGTCTGCTCATCATTGATGAATCGGAACAGGATGCGGAGACATTGATCAATGTCTTCCGTAAGGCGGGTTATTCAACCCGCGCCCAGCATGTCACCTCACCTGAATCTCTGGATGCTTCACTGCATGAAAAACACGGTTGGGACCTGTTTCTGGCCCGGGGTATGCCTGATTCCGATCCGGTAGCCCAGGCCATGGAAAAGCTGCAGGAACTTAGCCGGGACGTACCTCTTATCCTTTTGGTTGATCACTACGACGATAGCACTGTACGTGAAGGTTTAAAGACCGGAATGCGTGATGTGGTTCCATTGCAGGATCATGAGCGGCTTCTGTTGACGGCAGAACGTGAACTGCGTTCATTGCAGGATCGTCGCCAGCGCCGACAGATGGAAGTTGCTCTTAAGGCCGCAGAAAAGCAAAAAATTCAGCTGCTTCACACTGCCAGTGAAGCCATTGCCTGTATCCGCGAAGAACAGCTTTTATATGTAAACAAGGCTCTGACCGACTTTTTGGGATACGACGATCCTAAAGAACTGAGTGGTCAGATGGCCGAAATGCTGATTATCAAAGGCAAGCAGCAGGCCTTTCGGCGCTTTATGGCGGTTTATGAAAAAGGCCAGCAGGCAGTGGGAGAGTTGCAGTGTAATGCCCGCCGAAAAAATGGTGATCCGGTTCGGGCCCGTTTGCTGGTAACACCCGGTACTTTCAATGGTGAAGCCTGCTTGCAACTGGTTATCAGTGATGCCGGCAGTGAGAGTAAGAGCCACCGGGTTGAGTTGCACAGTGCCCGAGACAAAGTGACTGGCCTTTATAACCAGGCCTGGATGCGTGAACAGCTGGATCTTGCATTGCAGAATGCGGTATCGGACAAAGGTAGTTCAACCGTGATGCTGCTGGTGCTGGATGGGCTCGAAGCAATGTTGAAACAGCATGGGCTGGATATCTCCAATATTTATCTGCAGTCACTCGGTGAGTTGCTGGGAAAACAACTGGCACAGCCCATCAAACTGGCGCGCTTTGGTAAAGGTGCTTTTGTTGCGCTGATTAATGATGACCATGAAGAACGGTTGCAACAACTGGCGGATGAAACGGTAAAAGCTGTCAGTCAGTTGGTGGTTGACCACCAGGACAATAAACTTCGCATGACGGCTACTGCGGGCATGGTGCTGCTGACTGAAACTTGCAGTGAAGTCGACACCATTCTGGTACGGGCCAAGAATGCCTGTAAGAAAGCCCGTCAGCAGGTGGGTCAACCTGAAGGCAAACGTACCAGCTTCCATAAAATGCGCAAGGTGCAGGCGGTCGAATCGGATACTCGTGAGCTGGCCTCTGTTGTGATGAAAGCCATGACGAGCAATGGCCTGAAGCTGATGTTTCAGCCCATTGTCAGTCTGAAAGGAGACCCTGCAGAAACCTATCAGGTACACCTGCGGGTTGTGGATGAAAAGGGTGAAGAACAGAGTGCCTCCAAATTCATCAAACCGCTGGAGAAAACCAAACTGTGGTTAAAGGTTGATCGCTGGGTCGTTACCAGTGCCATCAAACGCATTGTCGAGCGGCGGGAGAAGGGCAAGCAAACCAGACTGTTCCTTCATATTGGCGCGGCGACGGTACTGGATAAGGAATTTACCAACTGGCTGAAAGTGACTCTGAAAGCCGCTGATCTCCCTTCTGATGCGCTGGTATTTGAAATTTCCGAGGAGAATGCAATCAGCTGGCTTCCTCAGGCGAAAGAGTTGATCACAGGTATTAACAGCACTGGAGCCAGTGCCGGACTATGCCACTTCGGAGGGAGTCTGCATCCTCTGAAGTCACTCGATGTCTTTCCTGCACAGTACATCAAGTTTGATGGCTCGTTTGCAGCAGAGCTGAACAAGTCTGATGAGAAAGGGGAAGAGCTGCAGAAAATGGTAGAGGCTGTGAGTGCCAAAGACCGGAAAATTATTATTCCCAAAATCGAATCAGCGGCAGAACTTTCACCACTCTGGCATTTGGGTATAGATTACGTGCAGGGTTTCTTCCTGGCTCCGCCCGGACCGAAAATGGATTATGACTTCAGCAGCTAGGATAAAGCTGCTGAAGTAAAAGCCACTAAAACAAGTCATTCTCCGTAGTAATTTTATCTGGTTATTCGTGCGTTCCGCAGATTTTGAATAGCGTGAATGCTTGTTGACCGGTATCAATAAACCGCACTGCTACAGGCTTATCATTCCCCCACTTTTTTCTCCCATTAATCGAACGCGAAGTTATTGATTCGCGCCTGCTGTTTGCGGATACGCCCGTGGAAATTGATCTTATGGTGCTCTTGCATAAAAGTGCACCACTGTTGGTATTTGTCGTCCTGTTACTTGGTTACATTCTGGGGAAACTCAGGTTTGGCAGTTTTGAGTTGGGGTCGACGTCGGGCGTATTGTTAATCGGACTGCTATTCGGCCATTTTGGCCTGACCATGCCGGCCGGGCTGGCCGATGTTGGCTTTATTCTGTTTATCTTCTGTGTCGGTCTTCAGGCGGGGCCGCGTTTTTTCAGTGTCTTTCTGGAAGATGGCTCGAAATATATATTGCTGGCCGGATTCGTAGCGGGCAGTGCGCTGATAATGACCAAAATCCTGGCTTACTATCAGGGCATCGATAGTGCGCTGGCTGCGGGGATGCTGGCGGGTATTATGACCAGCACCCCGACGCTGGTCGGCGCTCAGGATGCGATCAAGCAGCTGGCACCACAGAATGGTCAGAGCATGGTGGAGATGTTAAGCGTTGGCTATGCCATGACGTACATTATGGGCACTGTGCTGCTGATTATCGCTCTGCGCTATTTTCCCAAGCTGTTTGGTGTCAATCTGAAGCAGGAATCTGATTGGCTGGCGATTGAACGCGGGCTGACACAGGATAGTGAAGCCGATCTCAAGGGTGACCTGCCCATTGTCCGGGTGTTCCGGGTAGAAGGGAAACTGGTTGAGCAGTTTGACGGCAAAACCCTGCGCCAGATTGATCTGCATTCACGCACCGGCTGCCTGGTCGACAAGATTCGTCGTAATGGCAGTATCTTTGAACCGGATGGCGATACTCCTCTGCTGGAAGGCGATTCAATCACACTGGTTGGCAAGCCGAGAGACTTCCGCAAATTTCCCTATGAGCTAGGCAAGGAAATCCTTGATACCGAGTTGCTGGATTATCAGGTCGAGTACCGCAAGTTTGTCCTGACCAATCAGCAACTGACTGGCAAGACCCTGGGTGACCTGGCCATTGATGAGTATCACCACTGCTTTGTTCACCGGGTAAAACGTTCCCAGATCGAAATGCCAATCAACAGTGGCTTGAAGCTTTCTAAAGGGGATGAGCTGTTGATCTCTGGTGAACGTGCGCGTCTGGAGCGACTGGGTGAACAGCTGGGTTATGAAGAGAAACACTCTCATACCACTGACCTGATCACATTTACTCTGGGTATTGTGTTTGGCCTGTTAATAGGCCAGATCATTATCAAGGTTGGCAACATTGATGTGACGCTGGGTAATGCCGGAGGCCTTCTGTTCTCCGGGATCATGATCGGTCACTTCCGAGCCAATCACCCGACATTTGGACAAGTGCCACCTGCGGCGATTTATGTTTTGTCGGAACTGGGGTTGATGTTCTTTATGGCCAATATCGGTCTCAAGGCCGGTGGTGGTATTGTCGAAGCCATGATGGCGGCCGGTGGTCAGATCATTATGAACGGTATGTTTATCGAGCTTTCATTGATTCTGCTGGCGTACTGCTTTGGTCGTTTTTTACTGGGACTGAACAAGGCATTACTGCTGGGTGCTATTACCGGCGCCATGACCTCGACGCCGGCGCTGAATATCATTACTGAAGAAGCCGACAGTAATATTCCTTCACTCGGTTATGCCGGCACCTATACCTTTGCCAATGTATTCCTGACCTTGGTGGGTACGATAATGATCGTGCTTTAAAGCCTTTCGGTCTTTAAATTTGTCGGCTGAAGCATAGGTAATATTGATCACGGGAAGGACAGGTTATGCTGACAGTGTCCTTCTCCTGATTTTATTCAGAGCACTTCTCGCCTCAGGACCACCGTGTGCCCCATTTACTGAATCTCTGCTGGAAAAAGGCAGGCAGCACTTCTTCGGATATTCTTTCAAAACTCTCCCTATCATAAAGCGCAAGCACCAGAACTTTTTTCATCATTGATAATCATCATGCCCTGCGCCGAGCCTTCTATTTTGTGTCCAACTCGTGGTTATCAGCTCACCAGCGGAATAACACTTTTAACACCGGAAATGACCATTTGCATGCCAATGACAGCCAGAATAAGCCCCATCAGTCGTGTGACAATGGAGAGACCACTCTGACCAATGCTGTTGACGATTTTTGCGCTGAACATGAAGCAGGTACAAGTCACAATACACAGCAGTGCGAACATGGTAATCGTGATAATGATGCTCATCCAGTCTCCTGCAGCAGAGTAATTCATTGCCGTAGCAATGGTTCCGGGACCTGCCAGCAGGGGAACAGCCAGAGGCGATATCGCAAGGTCACCATTCTGGGCAGCATCCCCTTGCTGACTGTTGCCCGATGCCTTATGGGGCTGATCGGCTTGATGGGCCTGATGCAGCTTTGAACCACTGCCATGAAGCATGTGATAGCCAACCAGAAAGACCAGAATTCCACCGGTCAACCTTAAGGCTGGCAACGTGATACCAAACAGGTGGAAGATTGATTTGCCCAACAGTGAAAACAACACAATAAGCGTAAAAGTGATCAGCAATGACTTTATTGCGATACGTTTTTTTTCACGGGCGCTCATGTCTGCGGTCAGACCCGCAAAAACGGCAGTATTTGCAATAGGGTTCATGATGGCAAAGAAGGCCATAAAAACGACGGCGGCCTGCCCGGCTATATTTTGCATGTTTGCTAGTCTGTCCAGTTCAAAAGTGCCTGTGGAGGCTGAAGTAATAATAGAGGAAATAGCTGATATGGCAGGAGGCCATGATCTGCATAGTGATGCGGGTAATAGCGCCGTAGAACAGCAGGGCTTTGGTCTTTGAAACTTTCATTATCATCTCCCTTGGGTTTATGGGAGATATCCTAAGCAGCTAACTTTTTCTCAGCCTGACCCGGACTTTAAAAAAATTTAAAGTTTGGGAAGTATGAAGATATTGCAGACTATTCTGTCTTTACTATTCCATACCAAGTTTTTTCAGACGATAACGTAACGCTCGAAAAGTAATGCCCAGCTTTTTGGCCGCAGCCGTTTTGTTCCATGCAGATTTTTCAAGTGCCTGGGTAATAGCCTGGCGCTCGACGGTTTCCAGATAATCTTCGAGCGAATCAATATTGGCCGGGCTGTCTGCTTTATCTTCACTGTTATCCGCTTGAGTCGTCCGAAGAAAGAGATCTTCGGCTGTAATCTGGCCGTGTTCGCACAGGGTACTCGCACGTTCCAGTATATTCTCAAGCTCTCGAACGTTACCGGGATAGTGATAGCCTGCCAGCGATGCAAGCGCATCGTCAGTGATCTCCGGCTCTAATACACCATGGCTGGTGGCAATACGTGACAATAGATGACGAACCAGTAGAGGAATATCCTGTTGTCTTTCACGCAGTGGAGGGACGGCCAGTTCGATAACATTGATACGGTAAAAAAGATCCTGACGGAAATTGCCGTCGTTCACTTCTTCTTCGAGATTCTTGTGAGTTGCACTGAGAATACGAACATCGACGGGAATCTCCTTCTCACTTCCGACCGGGCGAACGCTCTTTTCCTGAATCGCTCGAAGTAGTTTAACCTGCATTGGCAATGGTAAATCGGCAACTTCATCAAGAAACAGGGTGCCACCATTGGCAGCCTGAAACAGGCCGGGCTTGTCACTGGTTGCGCCGGTAAAGCTGCCTTTGCGATGTCCAAAAAATTCGCTTTCCATCAGTTCTGAAGGGATGGCACCACAGTTAACAGGAATAAACGGATCATCCGCCCGGTGTCCCTGTTCGTGAATCATTCGGGCAATAACTTCTTTACCGGTGCCGGATTCGCCAGAAATAAAGACGGGAGCCTGACTTCTGGCCAGTTTGGTTATGCGCTGACGCAGCTTGAGCATCGGCTCTGACTGGCCAATCAAGCGTTCCTTTCCGTCATCTTCAGGCAGCTCTGCTCTTACCTTTAGAGCCGATGTCACCAGATTACGCAGTCGTGTCAGGTCAACGGGTTTGGCAAGAAAATCAAAAGCGCCGGCTTTCAGTGCCTCGATAGCCGATTCCATACTGCCATAGGCGGTAATCATGGCTACCGGCATCTGTTCATGGTTCTGCTGAATATGGCGCACAATATCGATGCCGTTACCGTCCGGCAGATTCATATCGGTCAGGCAGAGGGAGAAAGGCTGTTGGTCGAGCTGGTGCAGTGCTTCTCGATAGCTGGCGGCAGAAACCGTCGGTAGCTCCATGCGCCCGAGAGTAATTTCCAGCAGTTCACGAATATCCGGTTCGTCATCAACAATCAGGATGGTTTTTTTATTGTTATCCATAACAAATCCCATCAGCGTATCTTTTTTATCTTAACGACAGTAATGGATGCTGAACAGGGTTTAGCTCATTAACCGGTCAGGGTGGGCAAAGGTGATGCGGAAACAAGCGCCGGGCAGGCGATTGGCAGAGGCCAGGTGCAGGCTGGCCTGGTTGGCTTCACAAAGTTCACGGGCCAGATATAACCCCAGTCCGGTTCCTTGTTTGGAAGTGGTATAGAAAGGCTCGAACAAGTGGGTTTCCTGCTCGCTGGTAAGACCGGGGCCGTAGTCGCGGATATCGAGCCAGGGCTGACCATTCTTTTGATCAACACCGGTAGTCAGGATGACATAAGCCTGACCACCATGTTCACGGCTGTAATACAGGCCGTTGTCGCACAGGTTGCGAACAACCTGAGTCATTTGAGTGGCGTCAGCATTGACCCAGACATCATGATCACAGGGGTGTAGCTTGACCAGCACATCTTTTCGGCGGGCATATTCACTGTCGATAAACTGCTGCAGCCATTGATTCATCTGGATCAATTCAGGATTGGGTTGACGCCGGCGAGACAGCTGCTGAACATTTTCGATGATTTTATTCACCCGGTTACTCTGGTCCAGAATGATCCGAAGCAACCGGGACTCACTGTTATTTCCGCTAATATCTTCATGCATCAGCTGGGCAGCATGGCTGATAGCGCCCAACGGATTACGGATTTCATGAGCGATACTGGCACTGAGGCGCCCCAGTGACGCCAGCTTCAGCTGCTGAGCCTGTTGTGCAAGCAAGGCAATATCATCGAGGAATATCAGGATAAATCCGTCCGATCCCAAGCTGGAGAAACCGGCCTTGATCTCGTTGGCATCGGGTTTAATCCGAAAAGGAGCAGGGTGGAGACTAGGGTTGGTTTGCCATTGTTCCAATGCCTGATGCAACTGGGGTGAAAGCTGGCTCAAGTCGTTGGAGTCATTGTCACCCAAGAGGCGCTGAGCGGACTCATTAATCATTATGATTTCATGTGGCTCCCTGACGACCAGTATTCCGGTCTTCATATGACGGATGACATTGTGACTCAGAGCCTGGAGCAAGGCGTTATGGCGGGCATTTTCCTGCGCTAGCATCTCGGTGTGGCGCAGTCGGCGTGCTAGCCCTTGGATAAGAATGGCAGTCACAAAGAACATAATACCCAGCAACCACGAGTTAACCTGGTGCTCCATCCCTGTCGCCTGCAGACCCATATGCATCGCCAAAGCGGTAACACAGATGGATGCCAGCGCCGCCAGTGCAATACCTGCCTGACCGTGGATCAGAATATTGCCGGCTGCGACAGAAACAAATAGCAGGTTGCTGATACCCAGATTATTGGCACCGGTCAGATACATCAGACCGGCCAGCATCAGAATATCTGTGGCTGTGACAACAAATTGACCCTGGGTACCAAAAGGTGGAGCTAGCAGGATTCCGAGATTCAGTAGCAGATAAACACCGCAGTAAACCCGTACAGCATCAATCAAGTGCTCTTCAAAGATTTCCGGACCCAGCGGGGTAAAAGCGGCAAGAGTCAGAATCAGCCCCAGTAGGCAGCGGTAGAGATGGTATACCTTCAGTACCCGCTGGTCCTGTTGGGAAGCAAATTCTTCAGCGGTTGTGGTAACCAAGTGGGCGTCGTCCCTAGGTGGTTAGTGAGGTGTCTCCATAGGGTTTATCGACCGGAAATCCATGGGGTTTTACACACAACGCCAGTTGGCGGAAAATAGGCGGCTATTTATTTCGCTATTTTTATCATGCAAACACCGTTTTACCCGCCCCTTGGCTTCCTGAAGGGTAAAACCGGTACTTCTTTGCTCATGGCATCTACGAGGTTTGAATGTCGTCTGACCTGCGCATCGCAATGGCCCAGCTCAATATGGTGGTGGGTGATATTGAAGGAAATACCGACAAGGTCATCGCTGCGGCAAATAAGGCCCGTGATGAGCTGAGTGCGGATATTATTGTTTATCCCGAGCTGACGCTCTGCGGCTATCCGCCGGAAGATCTGCTGCTACGCGACAGTATGCTGCTGCGAATCGACCGGGCACTGGAAAAGCTCAAGGCTGTATCCGGCATCCATCTGGTTATCGGTGCGCCCGGCGCCGGTGAAGGTGGACTGGAAAACCTGGCACTGGTCATGCGCGATGGTGAAATTATCCAGCGCTATGCCAAGCAGCACTTGCCCAACTATCAGGTATTTGATGAAAAACGCTACTTTGTACCGGGTACTGAATCCGCTCTGTTTGAATACAAAGGGGTGAAAATCGGTCTCAGCGTCTGTGAAGATATCTGGTATGCCGACCCGGCAGCCCAGCTCAAGGCGAAAGGTGCTGAACTGATTCTGAACCTGAATGCTTCACCATTCCATCGTGAAAAGCTGAAAATGCGTCAGCAGGTGGTTGCTGAGCGCTGTCAGGAGTCAGGTCTGCCAGTGGTTTATGTAAACCAGATTGGTGGTCAGGATGAACTGGTGTTTGATGGCGGCTCTTTTGCCATGAATACCGACGGTTCTCTGGCGGCTGTCAGCAAGTGGTTCGAAGAAGACCTATCAGTTGTCAGCTTCAATACTGAAACCCATCAGATTGAAGCGGCTGCAATGAATCCGGCCCCGGAAGAACTGGAGCGAGTATACAACGCGCTGGTGCTGGGTGTCCGCGACTACGTCAACAAAAACGGCTTCAAGGGTATTGTACTGGGCCTGTCCGGCGGTATCGACTCCGGGCTGGTACTGGCTATTGCGGTTGATGCGTTGGGCAAGGACCGGGTTGAAGCGGTGATGATGCCGTATCGCTATACCTCTGATATGAGTAAAGAGGATGCGGCAGAGCAGGCGGAAATGCTGGGCGTGGAATACAAGTCGCTGGCTATCGAACCCATGTTTGATGCCTTCATGTCCACCTTGTCTGCCGAGTTTGCCAATACCTCCCGCGATACCACCGAGGAAAACCTGCAGTCTCGCTGCCGTGGCGTACTGCTGATGGCCATTTCCAATAAGAAAGGCCGTCTGGTACTGACGACCGGCAACAAGTCTGAAATGGCTGTAGGCTATGCGACCCTGTACGGTGATATGGCCGGTGGATTTGATGTGCTGAAAGATGTACCGAAGACGCTGGTATTCAAACTGGCAGAATACCGCAACACTATCAGCCCGGCGGTGCCACAGCGGGTGATTGACCGTCCGCCGTCTGCCGAACTGGCGCCGGACCAGGTCGATGAAGACAGCCTGCCACCTTATGAGGTACTGGACCGTATTCTGGAATTGTATATCGAAGAAGATCGCAGTGCGGAGTATATCGTAGCCGAAGGCTTTGACCGGGAAGAGGTTTACCGGGTTATTCGACTGGTAGATATCAACGAATACAAGCGACGTCAGGCACCGGTCGGTGTGCGTATTACGCCGCGTGGATTTGGTCGTGACCGTCGTTACCCGATTACCAATGGCTGGAAACCGGGTGAGTAAGTTTCAGTTCTGACAGAGTTTGAGATATTTCTCATGCAGTTTGTCGACTTGCTGGTGTAATGCCGGCAGGTCGAGGCTGTTGTCTACTACATCATCTGCTTTATCAAGCCGGTTCTGGCGGCTAGCCTGGGCTTTCAGAATGGCTTCTACCTGAGTGGCTGGCACACTGTCGCGTTGAGTTGTACGTTCAACCTGCACTGTTTCCGGCACATCAACCACCAGAACCCGGTCAACCATTTCATGTTGTGAAGTTTCCAGTAGCAGAGGAGAGACGAGTACTTTATAAGGTGAGTCAGCATCATCCAGCTGGCGCAAAATTTCGTTACGAATTTCCGGATGCATCACAGACTCAACCCATTTGCGTTCGTCGCTGTCACCAAAGATTTTTTCCCGCAGCCAGGGGCGATTCAGGTTGCCGTCCGACAGTAACACTTCATCACCATAGCGTTGTCTTAGCTGTCCAAGTACCGGGCGGCCAGGTTCAACAATAACCCGCGCCGCCAGATCGGCATCGACAACTGCAATACCTTTGGTTTCCAAATAACGGGTTACAGCCGACTTGCCGCTGCCAATGCCTCCGGTAATACCAACAATCATTATTTTAAAACGCCATTAATCTTAAATACTGGGCTGCCAGCTTATCGCCCCAGAGCAGGACAATAAACCCGGCGGCAGCAAGATAAGGGCCGAAAGGAATCGGCAGGTTATGATCCCGGCCCTTGAACAGCACCAGCATGATGCCAATAAAAGCACCGACAAAAGACGACATCAGAATGACCATAGGTAATACCTGCCAGCCCATCCAGGCTCCAAGTGCGGCTAACAGTTTGAAGTCTCCATAACCCATGCCTTCTTTTTTCGTCGCCCATTTGAACAGCCAGTATACTGACCAGAGCGAAAGATAGCCGGCAACTGCGCCCCAGAGTGCGCTTTCAAGAGAAGTAAAAATACCGAAGCTGTTGATAATCAGACCGGCCCATATCAGCGGCAGGGTAATATCATCCGGAAGCAGTTGGTGGTCAAAATCAATCAGGGTCAGGGCAATCAGACACCAGCTCAGTCCCAGCACTAGCAGGGTTTGCAGCCCGTACCCAAAATGGGAGGCAACCAGCAGGCTGATTAAAGCGGTTGCCAGTTCTACAATGGGGTAGCGAGGTGAGATACCTTTTTTACACTGACTGCAGCGTCCTCGCAGAAACAAATAGCTGATGACCGGAATATTTTCCCAGGGGCGAATTTTATGTTCGCAATGAGGGCAGGTGGATGCCGGTAAAATCAGGTTGTAAGTACCGTCTTCTGCTTCCGGTGGTAATTCAAGAATTTCCCGGCATTCTGTTTTGCATTGCCGATCCATCATAATGGGCAAACGCCACACCACCACATTCAGAAAACTGCCAACCATTAATCCCAATATAAAGACGCACCCCAGAAAGAAAGTGGTGTTCTGTGCAAGCAGTTCCAGGGGCATTGTAGCTCCGTAGCGGCGAGATAAGGAAAGGGTATGAAAATATCTTAAGGATTATTCAGTAGAGCAACAAGCTGCCACGAGTTTCGTACCGAGCTTCAGGATGATAGAAACCTTTGCATCGTCGTAAAATCATGCAGTAAGATGATTTCTGCCTCGGGCCATCAGGATCGGCCCGACACAAAACAACAAAAATAATAACAATGAAGGAAATCACGATGTTTAGCCGCAAGTCTCTGGCTATGGCAGTTGGTGCCGTCACTCTTTCACTGTCTGCAACTGTTGCTACTGCCGGCAATGTACTGCTGAAAACCCCTGTCGCTTTCAACTCCAGCCTGCCTGCACTGGGTACCCCGATTGTTAAAGTTGCTGACCAGCTGAAGCTGATCAGTGGTGGCTCAATCAAAATGAAAATCTATGAACCGGGCAAGCTGGTGCCGCCGCTGCAGATTCTTGATGCTGTATCGTCCGGTAAGGTAAATGCCGGTTACGCCACCGCGGGATACTGGAAGGGCAAAATGAAAGCTGCCTCCCTGTTTTCATCGGTGCCGTTCGGGCCGGAAGCCGGGGAGTATATGGCCTGGATGTATTACGGCAATGGCCTGAAGCTGTATCAGGAAATGTATGACAGCAACGGCTATAACGTGAAAGTCCTGCCCTGTGCCATTTTGAGCCCGGAAACTTCCGGCTGGTACAGCAAACCCATTAATAAGCCTGAAGATCTGAAAGGCCTGAACCTGCGCTACTTTGGTCTGGGTGCTGCGGTGCTGGAAAAACTCGGTGCTGGTACGGTTCAGTTACCTGGTGGTGAAATCTTCGGCGCACTGGAAAAAGGGGTGATTGACGGTGCGGAATACTCCCAGCCTGCTATCGATAAGCGACTGGGGCTGCAAAAAATCGTCAAGTACAACTACTTCCCGGGCTGGCACCAGCAGGCAACCGTATTTGAACTGCTGATTAACAAGAAGACCTGGTCGAAGATGGACAAACAACAGCAGGCGATTGTTGAAACCACCTGCAAAGCCTCCGTAGCTGACTCCATCGCTGAAGGGGAAGCCAGTCAGTACAACGAAATGCGGGCAATGAAAGAGTCCGGCGTCAAGCATATGTACTGGAGCAAGGAGATGCTGGATACCTTCCAGACAACATGGGCCAAGGTTGCTGACGAATATTCCGCTGAAGACCCCTTCTTCAATAAAGTCTGGGGTGATATGACCGCCTTCCGTAATGGTTATGACCTCTGGGAGCAGTACGCCTTCCTGCCCCGTAAAACCAAATAACAACTTGTTGTCGTAGATCCTGTTGTTATAGCTAGCGCCCCTGCCGGATTATCCGGCGGGGGCTGTTGAGTGCCCAGAGGTTAGTAGCATGAATGATGTACCCCCACCGGGCAGCATGTTGCTGAGGCTGTCCCATGGCATTGACCGGAGTGTCGATGCTATCAGTAAAACGGTTTGCTGGTGTTACCTGTTACTGGTTGCCGCAATTATTATCCAGCTGGTGTTACGTAAGGGGTTTGCCCAAGGCCTGATTGCGCTGGAAGAGCTGCAGTGGCATCTGTATGCCATTGGTATTTTGTTTGGCCTGTCGTATGCGCAAATCCAGGATCGCCATATACGGGTTGATATTCTGTATCAGCGTTTCAGTGAGAGAACCAAGGCGGTGATTGAAATCTCCGGCCTGCTGTTACTGGCATTTCCTTTCCTGATTACTCTGTTCTGGCACAGCCTGCCCTTTGTTTACGACGCCTGGCGTATTGGTGAGGCCTCTTCCTCGCCTTCCGGGCTTCCCATGCGCTGGTTGATTAAAGCAGTGATTCCTGCCAGTACCGGCCTGCTGATGATTGCCATGTTCTCCACCTTGTTAAGAAAGCTGGATTTGTTGTTTGCTAGCGGTAAAGCCGGAGGTGGTCGCAATGGACGCTAATACAATCCTTGTACTTGCCATGTTCGGCAGTTTTATTCTGCTGCTGATGACCGGTTATCCCGTCGCCTGGGTGCTGGGGGGCGTAGCTATCGCCTTTGCCGGAGTGGGTTATTACTCCGATATCTATTTTGACACCATGACCGGGCTTGATTTCCTGACCCTCGGGCTGCTGGTCAACCGGCTGTTCGATATGATGGATAACTGGATTCTGGTGGCGCTACCCATGTTTATCTTTATGGGAATTATGCTGGACCGGTCCGGACTGGCCGAGAAGCTGATGTCATCAATGCAGGCTCTGCTGGGCAGGGTTCATGGTGGCCTGGCCATTACGGTGACACTGATTGGCATTATTCTGGCAGCATCCACCGGCATTATTGGTGCTTCTGTCGTTTTGCTGGCGCTGATCTCATTGCCGGCCATGAAACAGCAGAATTATCATATGCCAACGGCATTAGGCACCGTTGCCAGTGCGGGAACGCTGGGTATTCTGATTCCACCCAGTATTATGCTGGTGATTATGGCGGATCAGCTGGCGCTGTCAGTAGGCGATCTGTTTATGGCAGCAGTGCTGCCGGGGCTGTTGCTGGCATCGTTTTATGTCCTGTTTATTGTTGGCAAGGGTTTGGTAAAGCCGGAACATATGCCGGTACCTGAAAATGCGGGCTCTGCTGGCTGGAAAGAAATAGCAGGACTGTTCCGGGATATTATTCCTCCCATGCTGCTGATCGCCATGGTACTCGGTTCAATCTTTGCCGGTATTGCCACGCCTACCGAAGCCAGTGGTATTGGTGCGCTGGGTGCGATGCTGCTGACAGCAAAGAACGGTAACTTCAATCTCAAAATACTGCAGGAATCACTGCAGCAGACATTCAATACGACTGCTTATATCTTCGCCATTTTCATTGGTGCCAGTGCATTTGCGCTGGTTCTGAGAGAGCTGGGTGGTGATGAGCTGATTGAATCCACACTGGCAGGATTACCTTTCGGTCCTTATGGTGTGATTGCCCTGATTCTGCTGATGGTTTTCTTCCTCGGCTTCTTCCTCGACTGGATTGAAATCACCCTGATTATTCTGCCGCTGGTGGCACCGGTCGTGGCAGCGATGGATCTGGGTATTAACGGCTTTGGCTCTGTAGATAATCCTGAATTGCTATGGTTTGTCATGCTGGTGGCACTGACATTACAGACGTCATTCCTTACGCCGCCTGTTGGCTTTGCATTGTTCTATCTCAAGGGTGTCTGCCCGCCGGGTGTAACTTTGTCGCAGATTTACCGGGGCGTTGTGCCGTTTATTATCCTGCAACTGCTGGCATTGGCCGTTGTCGCATGCTGGCCTGAGTTAGTGACCTGGTTGCCTTCAGTCGCTTATTAGATGCACTTAGACCTAAAGTTCACCATTTACATCAGAAGTAGATGGTGGACTCTACTTATTGTTTGCGTTGCAGTTTGAGCATATTTTGTGATCGTCGAATGGCGATCAAGAGAAGACCATGCCCGGAAAATGTATTACCTGTGATGAAATCAAGGCTATTTCCTTTGATGAAGCCACAGAACAGGAAATGGCATCGCTGGCCAAAGCACTAGCACATCCGGCCAGAATTCGTCTGCTGCGTATTCTGGCATCAAATAACGGATGTCTGGGCAGTGACCTGGTCGGGCAGCTGGGGTTGGCCCAGTCAACGGTTTCCGAGCATCTTCGAATTCTGAAAGCTGCCGGTTTTGTGCATGCCGAAGTTCAGCATCCGCGAACCTGCTTCAGTCTGAAGCCGGAAGCACTTGAGCGATTAAAGGGGTTGCTGGTCGCACTCTGAGAAGGTGGTGATATTGATCCTGACAGGGACTAAATATCACCATTTTTTTTGAAATTTTATTATCGTTATTCGACGATTTTCGATAAATAATTTTATCTATCTGAACTCTGCAGGTGGGAATAAAAATGGGCATTTTTGAGCGGTATCTCAGTGTCTGGATTTCTTTGGGGATGTTGGTTGGCCTGATTGGAGGTAGCAGCTTTCCATCGTTGTTTGCTTTTCTTGGCGGACTGGAATACGCCAGCATCAACTTTGTGATTGGTGTGCTTATCTGGCTAATGATTTATCCCATGATGATGCAGGTGGACTTTGCGGCAGTAAAAGATGTCCATCGCCGTCCAAAGGGGCTGGTTGTAACCCTTGCTGTGAACTGGTTGATCAAGCCTTTTACCATGGCGTTACTGGCAGTGTTTTTTATGCGATATGTTTACAGCAGCTGGATCTCTCCTGAACTGGGAGAAGAGTACATCGCCGGAATGATTTTGCTGGGTGTCGCTCCCTGTACTGCCATGGTCTTTGTCTGGAGTCAGCTGACTAAAGGTGATCCCAACTACACGCTGGTTCAGGTGGCGGTGAATGATCTGATTATGATTGTAGCCTTTGCTCCGATTGCAGCATTTTTGCTTGGCGTGACAGATGTCACTGTTCCCTGGAATACACTGCTGCTGTCAGTAGGATTGTTTGTAGTTATTCCACTGCTGGCCGGGTGGCTGACTCGCAAATTACTTCGAACCGAAAAAGCCTTGCAGCAGTTGGGAACCAGACTAAAGCCATTATCTGTATGTGGTTTGATCGGTACCGTCATTTTGCTGTTTGGATTTCAGGCACCGAGCATTTTATCTAACCCTGTCGATATTGCCTTGATTGCAGTGCCTCTGATTATTCAAACGGTCCTGATTTTTGCGCTTGCTTACTACTGGATGCGCAAATGGAATCAGCCACATGAATTGGTGGCACCCGGTGCGATGATTGGAGCGTCCAACTTTTTTGAGCTGGCGGTTGCCGTTGCGATCAGTTTGTTTGGTCTTCATTCCGGTGCTGCACTGGCAACAGTGGTCGGTGTACTGGTTGAAGTTCCGGTTATGCTGGCACTTGTGGCATATGCCAATAAAACGCGCCATATGTTTCCAACAACTGTCACCCGATGACAGGACTATTTTGATTCTGATATCAGTTAAGAGAAGTAATGTTATGACTGCTACTCACCCTGTCTGGTTTATTTCTGTTGCCGGATCATCTGCACGGATTGGTATGACGCCTTGCCCCGGAACACAGGAAGAATCATTCGACGATGCACTGTCTACGCTGAAATCGGCAGGAATTTCTGCAGTACTGACTCTGATGGGAAATCAGGAGCTTCAAAAAAATGAAGTGGAACGGCTCGGTTCAGCAACCAAAGTACATGGAATGAAGTGGTTTCAATTGCCTATTCGTGATGATCAGGCACCGGAAGAAGAGTTTCAGCGGGCCTGGGAAATTGCTGCTCCCGATGTCCATCAACTACTTGATGAAGGAGAGAGTATTGCTATCCACTGCAAGGGAGGTTCCGGAAGAACCGGTCTTATCGCCATTCAAATTTTGTTGGAACGGGGAGTTGAACTGGGAGAGGCGTCTGCACTGGTGAAAAATCAGAGACCCAAGGCCCTGACACCTCAGCCTCACAGGGAGTATATTGCAGCTGTTGCCCAGAGTCTGGGCCTTGCTGCTGATTTTTGAATCACTCTGGTTCTTTAGATGTGCCTTCATCTCATGGAGTAGACAGAGAGAGGGCACAGTATTTCTGAAAGAAAAAATATCCAGATATCGACTTCGCCCCGCCTATCGAATACGCAATGAAAGCTATGAAATTAATTCATAATTTAATGAGATAAAATCAATTTTACTCATTGTTTGTTCGAAGTATAAATTACATACGGCTCTTAGCTCTAGGCAATATTGTGTTTGCTCTTTGATTCGTTATTTAGCTAAGAATCAAAGCAGCTGTGAAGACTATTGGCTGGGAATACAAGAAAAATTAAAAGCCTTGAACGAGTAATAATAAGATTCAGGTTTTATCTCAGATAATAGGATAACGAATTATCATGAATAGCGAACTCACCTTTGAAGTCAAAAGTATTTGTTTTGATGAGAACTATCGTCCATCAGATAATACGCGCATCACAACTAATTTTGCCAATCTAGCAAGAGGAGAAAACCGTGAGGAAAATCTACGCAATGCCTTAAAAATGATTGATAACAGCTTTAATGCTTTGGCGAATTGGGATAATCCAAAGGGTGATCGATATTCTGTTGAGCTTGAAATTATTTCTGTCGACATGGAGGTTGAACGTGATGGTCAGACCTTCCCTTCAATTGAAGTATTAAAAACAAATATTATTGACCATAAATATAAAAAACGCATTGAAGGCATTGTAGGAAACAACTTCTCTTCTTATGTGCGTGATTATGATTTTAGTGTATTGCTACTTGATCACAATAAGAACCAACCCCGGTTCAGTATTCCGAATCGGTTTGGTGAGTTGCATGGGAATCTTTTTAAGTATTTCGTAAATTCAGAAACGTATAAAAATAATTTCAGCAAGCCTCCAGTGATATGTCTAAGTGTTTCTGATAACAAAATCTATGATCGTACTGAAAATCAGCACCCGGTTTTAGGTACTGAGTATCAACCCAATGAACCGTCTTTAACTGAGCAATACTTCAAGAAAATGGGCATGCAAGTTAGATATTTTATGCCGCTCAATAGTGTTGCGCCATTAGCTTTTTATTTCTTTGGTGATCTGCTGAGTGATTACACCAATCTTGAGCTGATTGGTACAATTAGCACAATGGAAACATTCCAGAAGATCTACCGACCTGAAATTTACAATGCCAATGCTGCGGCAGGAAAAAGCTATCAACCAAGTTTGAAGAATCAAGATCACTCTTTAACTCAAATTGTTTATGACCGCGAAGAACGCAGCAGATTAGCAATCGAACAGGGTAAGTTTGCTGAAGAGCACTTCATCAAACCCTATAAAACTGTGCTTGAGCAGTGGTCTGCAAATTACACCCGATAATGCATCAAAAAATAAGAATTTCAGTATGAAAAAGTTATTACCTACTTCAACTGCTGGTAGTCTTCCCAAGCCTTCCTGGCTTGCACAACCAGAAACTCTGTGGTCACCCTGGAAGTTGCAAGGTGATGAGCTTTTTGATGGTAAGCACGACGCACTTCGTGTTTCGCTTCAGGAGCAAAAGCGAGCCGGTGTGGATATTGTCAGTGATGGTGAACAAACGCGCCAACATTTCGTCACGACATTTATAGAGCATCTGGATGGCGTTGATTTTGAGAATCGTAAGACTGTGAAAATTCGTGATCGTTACGATGCCAGTGTGCCCACAGTTGTTGGTGCTGTTTCCAGACCAAAGCCCGTATTTGTTAAGGATGCAGAGTTTTTGCGTCAGCAAACTGATCAGCCCATCAAGTGGGCTCTGCCCGGGCCCATGACGATGATTGATACACTTTATGATGATCACTACAAAAGCCGTGAAAAACTGGCCTGGGAGTTTGCGAAAATACTCAACCAGGAAGCCAGAGAGCTGGAAGCTGCAGGTGTGGATATTATCCAGTTTGATGAACCTGCATTTAATGTTTTCTTTGATGACGTCAATGATTGGGGAATTGCTACCCTGGAAAAAGCCATCGAAGGGCTGAAATGTGAAACAGCCGTGCATATTTGCTACGGCTATGGAATCAAAGCCAATACTGACTGGAAAAAAACTTTAGGTTCTGAATGGAGACAATACGAAGAGGTTTTTCCAAAACTGCAAAAATCTAATATCGATATTGTCTCTCTTGAATGTCACAACTCTCACGTGCCTATTGAGCTACTTGAACTCATTCGGGGCAAGAAAGTGATGGTTGGGGCTATAGATGTCGCAACCGACAAAATTGAGACCCCGGAGGAGGTTGCCAACACCCTTCGAAAGGCCCTTAAGTATGTCGATGCAGACAAGCTTTACCCTTGTACCAACTGTGGCATGGCGCCTTTATCCCGTCGGGTAGCAAGGGGTAAGCTTAATGCCTTGAGTGCGGGCGCAGAGATTGTTCGAAGCGAGCTGTCGGCATAGGTTACAGGAAAACCTGCACTAACATGCGCAGGCCAGTCAAAAGTAATACCACGGCAAAGACTTTCTTCAGTTTTGCCGCATCCAGTTTAGCTGCCAGTGATGCCCCTACCGGTGCGAATAGTACCGTCAGGGGCACAATGCACACAAAACCAATAAGGTTAACCAGACCCAATGTTCCAACAGGTGCGCCAGCTGGAGTCTCCCCCAGTGTTAACATTGTGAGTGCGCCCGGGAGCGAGATAATTAACCCTATCGCTGCAGCCGTACCCACTGCTTTATGGGCAGGATAGTTATACAGGGTGAGTAGTGGCACAGAAATGGTACCGCCACCGATGCCGACCATGGAACTGAAAAAGCCTATGGAAGTGCCCATCACCGTTTGCCCGATTGTACCCGGTAGCTTTTGAAATAATGCTGACTTCCCGGTTCTTAGCAGCATGTTAAGTGCAGACAATGTTGCAATCACACCAAACAGTACCGTGAGCAGGGTGCCATCAACACGAGTCACTAACCAACTACCTGTCAAAACACCAACGAGAATAAACGCGGCCCAGCGTCTCAGCAGGTTAAAGTCTACATTTCCTTTTTGGTTGTGAGAGCGAATTGAACTGACAGATGTCGGTATGATGGTCGCCAGTGACGTTGCGGTCGCAATCAACATTGCAGACTCAGAAGAAACGCCAAAACCCTGAAACAGGAAGAACAGCACTGGCACGATTACGATACCACCGCCTACGCCTAACAGTCCTGCTAAAATGCCGGCAAGTACGCCTGTGGCGGCCAATGCTATAAAGGTCGGGATATTATTTATTATAAATTCGATGTTTATCATTAACTATCACTTCTATTTTAAGCCTGCAAAAAAACTGTCAGTCATTTATATGAGAGATTTTGTCTAGTGGAGCCAGGTTTTTTTAGGTGGCTGTAGTGCACGATAAACGTTGCATAGCTGTAATGTTCAGGAGTGTTCAGGGCTTTTTACGAATAGCCTTATGAGAGTTTTTGCAGCGCTATCTTTAAGCCTGAGCTACTTCCGAAGTAAAAAATGATGGTATATGGATGCTATTGATATCTCTCAGGTGTTTAATTTTTATGTTTTTCAAGGCATTGGATATCAGCAAGAATTGTAATAATACTTGTTCCATGAATAACAATGATATATTTTCACCACTCGATGAATAATGCTCATATATAAAATAAAGACTGGAGCTGTTTGATGTTAGAGCGGATTCATTTAGAAATACTGCATGCAATAAAAGAATATGGAACGCTAACTAAAGCAGCTGACTCGTTGCATTTATCCCAGTCTGCGCTGAGTCACAGTATTAAAAAACTGGAAGGACAAATTGCTACTGCAATATGGGAAAAAGATGGCCGAACCCTGCGCCTGACTGCTGCCGGTGAGCATATCCAAACGCTTGCGAGTAGGGTCTTGCCTCAGTTTGGACATACGGAATTAATACTCAGTCAGATTGCGAAAGGTGAAGTGGGCTCACTCCGAATAGGAATGGAGTGCCATCCTTGTTACCAATGGTTGCTCAGAGTAATACAACCTTATCTTGAGCAATGGCCAGACATCGACATAGATGTAAAGCAGGAGTTTCAGTTTGGAGCTTTAGGTGCATTACTGAATTATGAAATAGATGTAATAATCACCCCTGACCCGCTGTTTAAACCTTCAATAGTCTACATACCTGTCTTTGACTATGAGCACAGGCTCGTAGTTGCAGAGTCCCACCCACTCGCAAATCATGACTTTGTTCGACCCGAGCAGCTGAGTGAAGAGGTGCTATTCAGCTATCCTGTTGAGCCTCAGCGGCTGGATATTTTCAGCCAGTTTCTTAATCCGGCACAGTGCTCGGTAAAGAAACACAAAACGATTGAAACAACTGAGATCATGTTGCAGATGGTGGCGACTGGCCGAGGTGTTTGTGCCTTACCTGGCTGGTTAGTCGATGAGTACTCAAAATCAATGGCAATCAAGAGTATCCGTTTTGGTGAGCAAGGTATTGGTAAGCAGATTTTTGTCGGTATTCGCAGAGAAGAACAGCAGATTGGCTACCTGAACGGTTTTATTGCACAAGCTAAAAGCACAAAGTAGTAAAGAGTTTCTAGAACTCTAATACTCATGTAACAGCTTTTCTTCATTATGATTCGTCTTGGTTTAAGCTAGACGACTGAGCCCAGCTGGAATATCGGAAGATACAATCGCAATTATCAAACCACCCACTACAACTCCAAGAACAGCCATGATCAAGGGCTCCATCAGGCTGGTCAGACCGTCTACCATATTGTCGACTTCCTCTTCATAGTGGGTGGCCACCTTGGCCAGCATTTCATCGAGGGAGCCGGACTCTTCGCCAATGGTGACTATCTGGGTTGCCATTGGCGGAAAAATGCCGAAAGTACCCATGGTAAACTGGAGCTGCTGTATTTGTTAGAAACAGTGACCTAAAACGCTGACACTACAACTACACCAGAATTATATTACCGCAGCTGCTTGAATATTCGATTTTGTCACAGATCTTTGAATGCCGTTAATCGTGTATTAATGGTCAGGATTCAGGTTTGCATGTCACTAAGGTAAGGGCCATACCGGTGGACAAGAGTGGTATCTTCCACTCAGAGTTCCCAAGTCATGAGTGTCGTAGTGGTAGGCATCTCTGTCTGAAACGGTTTGCCAATAAAAGCGACTGGCCAAAACAGCATTTGGCCAGTTGCAGTTAATTCCTTCCGGATATTGCATATAGTCCTCTGTCACTAGTACCACTTTGGCTATATTTCGATCTCTGTTGGCAGCAATAAATTCAGTTATTTGCTCGCACTCGGAAATTGCTATATTGCCCGCCCAGTAACAAAAGCCTTCAATAAAAACGTATTGATTTGTTAAGTAGGGGCTTTCATATGCAAACTGTACACTATCAAGCTTTATGGATGTATTAGGTAACAAAGCAAAGTTGTTGATAAGCGCATACGAAAAGATACTATCTCTAACCGTTGCTGAAATATGATCTCTCGCTACAAGATCAAAGAATATTCCATCCGGTTTATGAGTTAATTGCGCCCAATTATTAATCCATTTGATTGTGTTTTGACAAATACCTTCTGGACATTCCCAGTTAGAGCTGGCTGGCTTCTGTCCACAAAATGTATCCTCAGGTGCATCGGCAGTAGATGATACATAGCCAAAAATCATCGCATTTGGATTTAATTGTCGTATTTTGGCGATTAGTTGATTCATATGAGGATATAAAGCATCAAAGCAGCCATTGCCAAAATTGATAGATGAAACATGAGTAAGCACAATGACATCTGCAACAGCGAATGCTCTTGCTACAGCAGATACGTTACCCAGTTTGGTGTAATCGCCCTGATATACCGCAAGTCTTTTTGAAGCAAATGATAAACTGCTCAACAACAGGGAAGCCAGACAAACTACTTTAAGTAATACCTTAAATAATTTAATCATTCTCAACCGGCACATGTTTTTGATGAGAAAAACTTCTGATTTTTCTTTTTTACTCCTTTCTCAGACGACACTGCCGAGCTGGAATATTGGGAGATACATAGCAATGATCAGGCCTCCCACAACAATACCTAGTACAGCCATGATCAATGGCTCCATCAGACTGGTCAGACCATCGACCATATTGTCGACTTCTTCTTCGTAATGGGTAGCTACCTTGGCTAGCATTTCATCGAGGGAGCCGGACTCTTCACCGATAGCGACCATCTGGGTTGCCATTGGCGGGAAAATACCGGAGGTCCGCATGGCAAACTGGAGCTGCTGGCCTGAGGACACGTCTTCTTTAATCTGGTTGGTGGCATTGGCATAAACCACATTTCCTGCGGCACCGGCCACGGAGTCCAGAGCATCGACCAAAGGCACGCCAGCTGCAAAGGTGGTTGCCAGTGTTCTGGAAAAGCGGGCGGTTGCTGCCTTGTCGATGATTTCACCAATAACTGGAATTTTCAGCAGCATTCTGTCTCGTGAATCTCTGGCGGCTTTTGAGCGGGCCAGCGTAGCTCTGGTAAATAACACGATTCCGATAATCGAACCCAGTACAATAAACCACCACTCCTGCATGACTTCGGATATACCGATAACCAGCTGGGTAAAGGCAGGCAGCTCGGCACCAAAGCCGGCAAAAACTTCTTCAAACTGAGGTACAACCTTGATCAGCAGGATACCTGATACCACGATAGCCACCAGAATAACGGCAATCGGGTATTTCATGGCTTTTTTGATCTTGGCTTTAAGCGCCTCGGTTTTTTCCTTGTAGGTTGCAATCCGGTCCAGCAGAGTTTCCAGAGCACCGGACTGTTCGCCGGACTCAACCAGATTGCAGTAAAGATCGTCGAAATACTGCGGGTGTTTACGAAGAGAGTCAGCAAGGCTGGTACCACCGGCTACATCATTTTTAACCTGATTGACCAGATCCTTGAGTGCGGCTTTCTCAATACCTTCAGCGGTGATATCAAAGGCTTGCAGCAGGGGCACACCGGCTTTGACCATGGTCGCCAGTTGGCGGGTGAAAATGGCAATATCCATCGGTTTGATGGTATTGCCACCAAAACTCAGTGACAGGCCTTTCTTGCGTACCTTGGTCGGGTTAATGCCCTGCTTTCGCAGCTCGGCTTTGACCAGTGCAATACTGCGACCGGGGAGCTCGCCCTTGAGATCCCGGCCGTTGCGATCCTTGCCCTGCCACTGAAAGGTAACCAGCTTGCCTGCTTTTTCCGCCATAGCCGTCCGACAGATTAATCCTATCTATCTGTATAGTGTCGGCTTCATAGCGAGATATATGAGCAGAAGTCAGCAGTGGGCGGCAGGGCTTGAATAAAAGATCAGCAGAAGCTTCTCAGTCAGGATCGACCGAGAAGCGCTCGCCACTCTCAATATCCATACAGGTCAAGGCGCTACCCCAGACACACCCAGTGTCCAGTGCATGAATACGTTTGTGACGGGTTTCACCCATCAGGGCTGCCCAGTGACCGAAGACTACCTCGGTTTTACCCAGCTGGTTGGGAAACTCAAACCAGGGCGCATAACCTTCCGGCTGAGTGCCCGGGCCGGACTTGGTGCCCAGGTCGAGCCTGCCTTCAGCATTGCAGAAGCGCATCCGGGTGAAGTAGTTGGTAATCATCCTCAGCCGAGGCCAGCCGCGTAGATCTTTGGACCAGACTGCAGGCAGGTTGCCGTACATGTGATCAGCAAAGAATGAGAGATGCTCATCGCTTTGCAGCATCGCTTCAACCTCGGCGCTGCGGCGCAAGGCTTTGCTCAGGTCCCAGATCGGTGGAATACCGGCATGTACCATGGCGGTATCCAGCTTTGGGCAATAGTGCAGCAACGGGCGTTTGCGCAGCCATTTCAGCAGGGTTTCCCGATCAGGGGCATCAAGAATGTCATCGATGGTGTCATGGCGTTTCAGGTTATGACCGCCCATGGCAATAGCCAGCAGGTGCAAGTCATGGTTGCCCAGTACAGAAACACAGCGCTTGCCCAGTGATTTCAGAAATCTCAGGGTTTCAAGGTTTTCCGGGCCGCGGTTGACCAGGTCACCACACACCCACAGCTGATCTTGACCGGAATTAAAATTAACTTCGCGCAGCAGCTTTTCCAGAGTACTGAAGCACCCCTGAATATCACCTACTGCAATTGTTCTGGAGACTTTGATAACAAAACTCCCTGTTAGCGTGCTATTAGCTATCTGTCCGCTGTTTCTGCAGCGGTGGTATTTCGTGACATCCTGAAGCTCTGTTTCGGAGATTCCGGGCAGAGCTTTAGCTCAGGGTCTTGGAGCCTGTTCACAGTCTTATCGTGGGCTACAAATGCCGATAAAAACCTCAGGTGCTCCGCTTTTCCTAGTTACATAGCACTACTATGCGCCTCTAAAAATCGAAGCACCTGAGGTTTTTCTCAACATTTTCGCTATCCACGAAAGATCATGAACAGGCTCTTAGTTCAGGGCATTGGGAATGGCCAGGGTGAAAATCGGAATCTTTGCATCAAACCGATGGCCATCATCAGCCAGCATCAGATAACAGCCCTGCATGCTGCCAACTGGCGTTTTCAGCACGCAGAAACTGTTATAGCTATACCGGCTGCCTGCCGGAATAACAGGCTGTTGACCGATAACACCGTCACCCTGAACTTCCTGTAATTGCTGATTGCCATCGGTAATTCGCCAGTGGCGGGACAATAACTGTGCTGCACAGGAGCCGCGGTTGATGATGTTGATGTAATAAGCGAACAGATAGCGATTTTCAGCAGGGTCAGATTGCTGAGCCACATATTCTGTCGTAACTTCGACATCAATATGATATCGGTTTTCAGCCAGTTGCATCGTCTTGTTTAATCCGAAAGTATTTTATTAGGAGCCTGCCGGACTTAAGGCTGTCCTACTGCGGTAACGATAAATTGGTCTAAAAGTCCCTGCTTCCTCGTCAAATAGCTCGCTATTCTCCTCAAAACCAGAAACTTTTATCCTCAATTTCTCGCAATCCTCGCTACGTACGCTTAAATCCGGCAGTCTCCTAGTCGTTTGATGACGACTTTTTGTCGAAAATATAGTCGGCAATTTTGACGAAGCTGTCCAGAGCAAGGCTTTCCGGGCGCAGTGTAGGCTCAATCCCCAGCTCGATAAACTCTTCTGCTGAAATTTCTTTTTTCAGTGTGTTACGCAAGGTTTTGCGACGCTGGTTAAATGTTGTGCGCAGCACGTGTTCCAGTGTTTTGACTGACTTGCACGGATGAGGCAGTTCCTTGTGAGGGGTCAGACGAACAATAGCTGAATCGACTTTGGGTGGTGGGTTGAATGCACCGGGACCGACATCGAACAGATAATCCACCCGGCAGTAGTATTGGATCATGATACCGAGGCGACCGTAGTTCTTTTCATTCGGACCGGCAGCCATACGCTGTACTACTTCTTTCTGCAGCATGAAGTGCATGTCTTCAATGCGATGGCTAAAGGTCAGCAGGTGAAACAGCAGCGGTGTAGAAATATTGTACGGCAGGTTACCAACAATCCGCAGCGGTTTGTCGCCTTCTTCATTACTGCCTAGCTGGGAGAAATCAAAAGCCAGTGCGTCAGCATTATGTATGCGGAATTCAGGGTTCAGGCCAAACCGCAGTTTCAGAATAGGGATTAGATCACGGTCCAGCTCCACCACATCCAGTGCACCTGCACCTTCCAGCAAGGATTCGGTAAGGGCTCCCTGGCCCGGACCGATTTCAACAATGCTCTGCCCCTGTTTCGGGCTGATAGCGCGCAGAATGCGCTGGATCACACCCGGGTCATGCAGGAAATTCTGGCCAAAACGCTTGCGGGCTCGGTGGGAATAAAGTTCGTCAGTCATGAGGTGGTTTATCGTTCAGAATACTGGGTTGGCACTGGCAGCCTGAATAAAACAATGCAGGCAAATGACAGTGTAAGAAATAATCAGGCCCCGCGTGGGAAATACCCAGCGGGGCCTGTAAAAGTAACTGCGGGCTTGTTGGTTACAGTTTCAGTTCAACAAAGGCTTGGTCGCGGATTTCGCGCAGCCATACCTGCAGTTCTTCTTCAAACTTGCGGTTAAACAGAATCTGGCGGACCTGGTTACGACGATAGTCATCGCTGACATCGGTGTCACGCTTACCCAGAACTTCCATGATGTGCCAGCCGAACGGTGTGGCAAATGGTTTGCTGACAACCTTTGCCTGGGAGTCAAACACCATATCACGGAAGGCCGGTACCATATCGTTCGGGTTGATCCAGTCCATGTCTCCGCCATTCAGTGCAGAAGCGGTATCGTCAGAGTAAACCCGGGCCAGCTCGGCAAAGCTTTCACCGTCTTCAATACGCTGGTAGATCTTCTCGGCAATATTACGTGCTTCCAGATCGCTGCGGATTTCATTGGGTTTAACCAGGATGTGACGCACATGGAACTGCTCCATGATGCGCTGCTCGTCACCGCGCTTGCCTGTCAGCTTGAGGATATGGAAACCACTCGGGCTGCGGAATGCTGGTGTAATATCGCCGACATTCAGTTTGTTGACCTGCTCAAAAAACAGAGTTGGCAGCTGATCCAGCTTACGCCAGTCCAGATCACCACCCTGAAGTGCATATTGACCGCTGGAGCGGGCAACAGCGGTTTGGGCGAAATCAGCACCGCCTTTCAGGGTGCTATAGATTTCTTCCGCTTCCCGTTTGGCAGCCTGCAGCTGTTCCGGCTTGGCACCGTCAGGGGTAGAAATCAGAATGTGTCCGAGTCGTACAGACACGCTCATCTGCTGGCGACCTTCTTCAGAGCTGATGAAGTTATCAACTTCCTGATCAGAAATATTGATCCGTTCGCCAACGTAACGCTGGCGCACACGGTTGATGACCATCTCCTTGCGGATCTCTTCGCGAGCCTGGGCGAAGCTGACGCCATCAGCTTCCAGTGCGGCACGGAACTGCTCAATGCTCATCTGGTTACGGCCAGCGATACGGCGAACCGCATCGTTCAGTGCCTGATCATCCACCCGGACACCGGCACGACCGGCACGCTGCAGTTGGAGCTCGTCAATAATCAGACGTTCCAGTACCTGCTGCTTCAGAGTTGATTCCGGAGGCGGACTGATATTCCGGCTGGCAATCTGGCGCTTGATATCGGCCAGGCGCTGATTGAACTCACTCTGCATGATGACATTGTCATCAACAATGGCAATCACCCGATCCAGCGGAACCACTTTTCCGGTTGTCGCCGGAGCAGTTGTCGCAGCCTGAGTCATTACAGGAAGCGCAAAGACGGAAACAGACAAAACTGCAGCGGCGGTCAGCCGCTGAAACAGGGCCCGTGATTTACAACGATTAAAACTCATTCAATCAATTCTCTCGCTTCGTGTATCCCTTGATATCCTGTAACCAGGTTTCAACCTTGCGATCCATGACGGAACCGAGGCCACGCAGAACGATCTGAAGGAAAATGCCCTTGTCCTGATCCGCATTGTCGATATCTTCAGCCGGATCTATCCAGGTACGCCATCCAACTCGGACCTGATAACAGCAGCTGTTGTATTCCACACCAACCAACCGTTCGATATGTCGGCTATTGGTCAGATCATACTGCCAGCGGGCGACGGAAGACCAATTGTATGCCAGTGGCCAGAGTACGGAAATATCGGTTTGTTCCAGATCGCCATCCGCTGTCTTGGGCTTTCCGTTTATATACTCAATGTTTCCGTCTTTATCCTTCACATAGCGGTCAATCAAGTTTCTGTAACGGTAGCCAACATTAATGGCCTTGTTTCTCTCTGGCAGCCAGGAAGCGGTGAGAGCGTACTCACTGTTGCGACTTTCTTCAAAGTCATAAACCCAGTCTTGTCTGAGGCTGAGAGTACGGGTGAAGTTCCATACCAATTCAGTGGCAAAAGGAGATGATCCGTTTTTATTTTGATCCAGAAGGCGTTGTTGTGCTTCTGTCGGGCTATAACTTGTATCCTGCTTGCCCTGGTTGGCTAGTACAGGATCAATAAATGCTTCCCGGTTACTAAAGTAATAAATTTGACCGAAACCAAAGTGGCCACGCTCAAAACCATCATCTTCAATGAGGCGGGTTGTCATGCCCAATGCCAGATGATTGGTGTCACCGAATCGGTCATAGCCAGCAAAACGGTCTTCGCGCCACAGTGCTGCATAGCTGAAATCAGGCTCAAAGCTGTCAAATACAGGGTTCTGTTCCTGACCATCGCGCTTAGGGGTAAACACATACATGGCTCGAGGCTCTAATGTATGTGTGAAGCTGTTGTCAAACAGGGAAACCTGACGATCCATGAACAAACCAGCATCTATTGATGCTGTTGGTGCTGTTGTGTCAGGTGATGTGTCGTACTTAAGACCGTTAGGGTTGGTAAAGTCTTTACGCTTCAATCGATCCAGGCTGTAGCTGACATGGCGAATCTTCAGCTTCGGTTTCAGATAGCCCCAGGTTTCCACCATTGGGTAGCTGACCGCTGTTTCGAAATAGCGGCGATCTCCGACAGCATTGTTTATGCCAGATCCAGAACCGAACTTGCTGCGTTTGATATCGTTTTGCTTGTCGTATGCACTTTTTTCCTGATCTGTTTCAAAGCCGTGGAACTGCCAGTTTTTGTCACGGGTGAAACTGGAGTGATCAAGCAAGTAATCAATGTTGATTCCAGCATCGGTGAACAGCTTGCCCTGGAATTCAAACTGTGGCTCTTTGTCATAAGGATCGTCAGCATTGTTTTTCATACTCTTGTGCTTATCGATCGCTACCTTGGCCTGCCACTGGTTCCAGCCTTCTCCGCCCATGTAGGTGGTAGAAACATTCTGGTTCAGCACATCCTGTGCACTGGTTTTCAGAGAGGTACCAAAATCACTCAGGTACTCTTTATCACTGGCATTGGCGAAATCAACTTCAGCTTTCCATCTTTCAGTAAAGCTTTGTTTATGACGCCAGTTGAGTAGCCAGCGGTCTTCATCGTAATTGATGTTTTCTTTCTTCAACTGGTCTTTGTTCAGGTAAGCCCCACCCAGCTCTCCTGACATATTCTCTGTGAGATAACGACCCTCAAGTTCAAGTAACGCCCCTCGTTTACTCATATAGTGCGGAGTAATAGTTGCATCGTAATTGGGTGCAATATTCCAGTAGAACGGGGTTTTCAGGTAAGTACCACGTTTGCTACTTGAGCCAAAGGTTGGGTACAGGAAACCGGTATGACGGCGATCATCAATCGGGAAATATAGATAAGGGAAGTAAAATACCGGATAACCGCCAGCGCGGACTACGGCATGCTTGGCACTACCAAAACCCGATGTTGGATCAAGACTGACTTCACTACCGCCAATGGTCCAGGCATTATTTCCGGGTGGGCAGGTCGTGAACTGAGCTTTTTCCAGATCAATAACTTCATCTTCACCACGCTCAATATTGTCAGCAGATAAGCGTGCATGTGACTCATGCAACACAATCTGAGCATCATCCAGCTGGGCACGACCGCTGTCCATGTAGATTTCACCGGCGCTGCCTGTCATTAGCATACCGGGCTCACGGATAACGACGTTGCCGTTCATTGTTGTGATCTGGGTATCACGATCAATAATGGTGCTGTCACTTTCCAGCTGGCGGTAGCCCTGGCGTACTACAACATTACCGTGGAGCTGAGCGACACCCTTGTCAGGACCATCACCTGAATAAGTGGTGTTATCTGCTTCAGCATGAATTGGCGCATCACCAGGTTTGCCCTTGAAGTTCTTTCCAGGACGATCAGGCTCAACGTAGGTGCCACGACAGTATGGATCTTTTGCCTGCTGTTCCGGTGTCAGATTGGTAGTCCAGTCAAGCGTACGGATGGCTTCGTGAACTTTTGGAGCTGAAACAACGGCAATAGGTGCCGCCGATACAGGCTGGGGAGCAACCAGAGTTTCACCTTCAACTACCACAGCGGCTGCGGGGGTTGTTGCCTGCTGACTCCGTGACGGGGCCTGAGGAGGCTCTTTCGGCAGCGGTGCTGCCGGCAATGGTCCGGCCTTGCGAGGCGCCTTGGAACAGCTCCACTGGCCGTTTTCAGCAGAGCATTTCCACTGCCAGCTGGCAGCGTCGGTGACTTCTGCCGCAAACAGTGGCGACAGTGGCGTAGCAAGTAATCCTGTGGTAACCACAAGAGGAATCTTGCGAGCAAAGGGTATTTTGTTCTGGGGCATCGCGTGATGAATCCGGCGTCCAGTTCGTTGGCTTTAACCGTTCGGCTTCCAGGTTTCCGCACTATATTTGCGCAAAAAACTGTTTGCGCGTCAGCTGCAGTGACTGTGCATCGACTGCCAAGTCGATCCTGCGCTCGGTCAGTCACTACAACATTTTATGTTTCGTTATGCTGTCAGTGCGTAATGGCAACAACAAAGCCCCTTCACTTGATGACTGCTTAAGTGATGAGGACAGCTTTAAAACTGAAATAATAAAGCATGATCCGGCTATTCAGCTAGTCCCGAAAAGGAAATACGTAGAAATTACGTCAGCAGAGTGTAAGGCAGCAGGGTATGTTGCAGTTGGATATTAGTTCAGGCTGTCATATATCATGACTGTTTTAGTCGTGCTTCTAATGTAACTGATTCTGGAAAAACGCTGATGAAAGCAATGATTCTGGCTGCCGGACTGGGCAAGCGCATGCGACCTTTGACTCTGTCCTGCCCAAAACCATTGCTGCCGGTAAATGACAAACCATTGATTGTTTATCATCTGGAACGACTTGCCGCTGCAGGTTTTCAGGATGTCGTCATTAATCAGGCTTGGTTAGGCCATATGCTGCCGGAAGCTCTGGGATATGGCAGTGAGTGGGGAATAAATATTCAGTATTCTGCCGAGGAAGAGGTGCTTGAAACCGGAGGTGGCATCTATAATGCGTTGCCACTACTGGGGAATGAGCCGTTTCTGGTTATCAACGGTGATGTGTTTATTGATTACCCTTTACAGAACCTTTCCAATCCGAAGGGTGTTGCCCATCTGGTTTTAGTGGATAATCCTCTCCAGCATCCGAATGGTGATTTCGGGTTGGAAAATGATCTGGTAGTGGCACAAGCAGAACCGGAAAACAGCTACACCTTCAGTGGACTGAGCGTGATCAGTCCGGAGCTGTTCCACCGCGTGGCTGAAAACGGCAGCACCCCGGGGGCATTTCCTCTGGCTCCCCTGCTTAGGGAAGCGATGAAAAACCAGCAGGTCAGCGGTGAATATTACGCCGGCCGCTGGTGCGATGTGGGTACACCTGAACGCCTTGCAACACTGGACGCAACTTTAAGAGCAGAATCATAAATGCATGTAACAACCATTCTCGGTATTTTGATCGGTTTGGTATTTGGCGGACCCTTCGGTGCTGTATTTGGCGGCCTGATCGGTTACTGGCTGGATAACCAGCAACGGCGCCAGATCCTGCGTTCAGCCCGGGCAAGAACTGGCCAGGGACGGGCGCGTGCTCAGTCGGCATTTTTTCAGGCCACTTTTATGGTCATGGGACGGGTGTCAAAAGCTGATGGTTTGGTATCCCAGTCAGAGATCGATGTTGCGACCGGCCTGATGGGACGGATGGGACTAACTTCGGATCAGCGCCGGCAGGCCATTGACTTGTTTAACCAGGGCAAACAGCCCAGCAGTGATATTGATGCAGTACTGAAGTCTTTCCGGCAGGTTGCTGATGGCAGTCTGATCCAGATCTTCCTGGAGATACAGCTGCAGGCTGCCTATGCCGATGGAAATACGCTATCCCAGTCAGAACGTGCCGTACTGGGTTATGTCTGTGACCGTCTGGGTATTGGTCGTCTGGCCTTTGACATTATTCATCGCCGGTTTGTGGCCCAGCAGGCATTTTATGCCCGTCAGCAGCAATGGCAGCAGGGTGGTCATTCCTACCGTCAGCAGTCAATGCAGTCCGAACGTTACTCCCTGAGCAAGGCTTATGGTGTTCTCGGCGTCGAATCAGAAGCTTCTGATGCCGAGATCAAGAAAGCCTACCGCAAGTTAATGAGCCAGCATCATCCGGATAAACTGGTTGCCAAAGGGCTGCCACCGGAAATGATGGATATGGCAAAGCAGAAAACCCAGGAAATTCAGGCTGCCTACGACGCTATCCGCAGTGCGCGCAAAGGCAGTTAAATCGCAACTGAGCTTGAAGGCCGTTATAAATGAAAGACTACGTCATCGCTCCCAGTATTCTGTCAGCAAATTTTGCCCGGTTGGGAGAAGAGGTGGATGCAGTTCTGGCAGCTGGTGCTGACTGGGTTCACTTTGATGTGATGGACAACCACTATGTACCCAACCTGACGCTGGGTCCCATGGTCTGCAAGGCGTTACGCAAGCATGGTGTAACGGCTCCGATTGATGTCCACCTGATGGTCAGCCCGGTCGATCGCATGATTGGTGATTTCATTGAAGCCGGCGCCACTACCATTACCTTCCACCCTGAAGCATCTGACCATATCGACCGCAGTCTGCAGCTGATTCGTGATGGTGGCTGCAAGGCCGGATTGGTATTGAACCCGGCCACATCTCCGGATTGCCTGGAATATGTGATGGACAGGCTGGATATGATTCTGCTGATGTCTGTTAACCCGGGCTTTGGCGGCCAGAAATTTATTCCTTCCACCCTCAAAAAACTGCAGCAAGTACGTCGCTTGATTGACGACAGTGGTCTAGATATTCGATTACAGGTTGATGGTGGCGTTGGCGTCAAGAACATTGCTGAAATTGCTGCGGCTGGTGCTGATACCTTTGTGGCCGGTTCCGCTGTTTTTGGCGCTGACGACTATCAGCAGGTTGTAGCCGAAATGCGCAAGGAGCTGGCCGGCGTATGAAGCTCAGGGAATGGTTCGGGGACCGTTTACCTGAACTGATTATGTATGACCTGGATGGCACGCTGGTTGAAAGCGTGCCGGACCTGGCGGCTGCGGTAGATCAGATGCTGACAGCACTGGGGCGTCCTGCTGCAGGGAACGAGAAAGTATCCCACTGGGTTGGCAATGGTGTTGTTGTCATGGTCAAGCGCGCACTGGCCGACGATATGGACGGACATCTGCCGGGACGTGTTGACGATGACCTGTTTGAGGCCGGTTTTGGCATCTTCAAAACAGCTTATGCCCGCAGCTGTGGCAAATATAGTGACGCCTACTCAGGCGTACGTGAGTTTCTGGAAGCCATGAAGCAGGCTGGTGTTAAACAGGCCATTGTGACCAACAAGTCTGACCTGTTTACCCGGCAGTTGTTGACGCTGTTGAAACTCGATCACTATTTTGAGCTGATGATATCCGGTGACAGCCTTGCTGAAATGAAGCCTCATCCTCTTCCGTTACTGCATGTGATGGAAAAGCTGGGTTCAGACAAGGATGCATCCTTGATGATTGGTGACTCCACCAACGACATCAAAGCTGCAAGAGCAGCGGGCGTCAAAGTTATTGGTTTGCCTTATGGTTATAACCATGGTCAGCCGATCAGTAATGATAATCCTGATCTGGTTGTCGATAGTCTCGATAAACTGCTCTGAGTAATTAATCGTTGCCCCTGTAACGGGGCAGCGATTGCTTAATAAAAAAATTCAGGCCGGCACAACGACCTTTCCCTGTTGAACCCGTTTCAACATCTCCCCCATTTTCTGGTGAACCAGGTTAATCGCTTTCAGTGGGCGCAGCATGACCTTGAACTCGGTTATCAGGCCTTCATCATTCCAGCTGATCATGTCTACACCGTTTATCTGAATGCCATCGATCTTGGTGACAAACTCGAGAATCGCAACATTCTCGCCCACCACTTCTTTGGTGTAGGTGAAAGGGCCTGCCAGCAGAACGTGAGCTGCACCCATCAAATACATCCGGGCCAGAGCCTTGCCTTTCTGAGGAGTATGAACAACCGGAGAATAAAATACGACATTGTCAGCCAAAAGATCATTAAGAGGTGCTGGATTCCGAGTTTCAATGATCTTGTGCCATTGTTTAATAACAGGGTGAGACATAAAAAAAACAGCTTCTTATTATTGTTGGATGTTCGATTCTATTATCTTCAAATTAGCAAAGTCCAACCAATAACTGTTGTATATGATGCAGACAAATTTAAGAAATAGTCTGTCTAATAAGGATGCTTAATAAGGGGGATAGAAATAGCTAATTAAAATTCATGATTTAAATCATGCTTCCGGCTTTCGCTTCAATTTACTTTGGTTTTTCTCTTCAAAACGTCAGATGGGGCGAAATTATGCATGTTTCCGGCGCTATTTCTTTGGGACTGGGCCTTTGTGTGTTGTCATCAACTGCTTTCTCTACGGCTAAAGAACCCATTGAGCCAATTGAACCAGCCAAAATCACTGATGCTGCAAAAGTCGAGCTGGGCAAGCAGCTGTATTTTGATCCCAGGCTATCGAAATCCGGTTTTTTGTCGTGTAACTCATGCCATAACCTGAGCATGGGAGGAACAGACAATCTACCCAGTTCTATCGGTCATCAATGGACAATCGGGCCGATTAATGCACCAACGGTATTGAACTCGAGCTTCAATCTGGCCCAGTTCTGGGATGGCCGGGCAAAAGATTTGCAGGAACAGGCCGGTGGCCCTATTGCCAACCCGAAAGAAATGGCATTCAGCCATGAACTGGCGGTTAATGTACTGGAAACCATTCCTCAGTATCGTGCCAGCTTCAAAAATGTTTTTGGTGATCAAAATATCACCATTGATCAGGTAACAGACGCCATTGCCAGCTTTGAAGAAACACTGGTAACACCGGGATCACGTTTTGACCAATGGCTGAAAGGTGATGAAACGGCCCTGACCCAACAGGAAAAGTCAGGTTACCAGTTATTTAAGGATGTTGGCTGCACAGCCTGTCATTCCGGTCCGGCTGTGGGTGGTATGTCGTATCAGAAATTCGGACTGATAAAGCCCTATATTACTGACAATCCGGCAACCGGCCGTGCTGCGGTAACCGGGAATGAGTATGAGAAGTTCTTCTTCAAGGTACCCACCCTGAGAAATATTGAACTGACCTATCCCTACTTCCACGATGGCTCTGTCTGGGATCTGGGAGAAGCTGTCGATATCATGGCCGAGTTACAGCTGGGACGTACACTGAACAAAACAGAAAATACTCAGATTGTCGCCTTTCTGAAAACCCTGACAGGTGATCAGCCTGATTTTAAACTGCCGATCCTGCCGCCTTCCCAGCCAGATACACCGCGCCCTGATGTTAAATAACCGGGAATAAAAAAAGCCTGACAGAACATGGGTATTCTGTCAGGCCATAATCACTCACTGCCCGTCACACACACCGGGGCAGATTGTGTTTGATTTACTTGCGAATGCCTTC
The DNA here is from genome assembly GCA_947387575.1 of Spongorhabdus nitratireducens. GTDB lineage: Bacteria > Pseudomonadota > Gammaproteobacteria > Pseudomonadales > Endozoicomonadaceae > CANDOC01. The sequence goes on along the minus strand of CANDOC010000002.1, from coordinate 35,858 downwards.
GATGTAGAGGTCGATCTGAACATCGGCTGATGCCGGGCCTAGATTGTAAGTCATGCCGTAGTCAGCCATTTTCAGTGTGGTTGAACCTTCAAAACCGGCACGGTAGCCGCCCCACGGGTCACTACCTTCACCAATCTTCTTCACAGGGAAGGAAATCTTCTTGGTTACACCGTGCAGAGTAAATTCACCTTCCAGTGTGCCGTTATTGTCGTCAGCCGGAATAAAGCGGGTGCTGGTAAAGGTTGCAGTCGGGTACTTGCTGACATTCAGGAAGTCCTTGCCACGCAGGTGCTTGTCACGCTCGGCATGGTTGGAATCAACACTGGCAGTCTGAATGACAACATTGATTTTGGCATCTTCAGGCTTTTTGGCGTCATAGCTGAATTCGCCTTCAAAGGTATTGAAGCGTCCCAGCAGCCAGCTGTAGCCGAGGTGCTGAATCTTGAACTGCACAAAAGCGTGTGCACCTTTGGTATCAATAACGTAATCTGCAGCGTTGGCGGAAGTTGCAGCGATCATTGCAGCAGACAGTGCGGCGGCCTTGAACAGTTTTTTCATACTTATGTTCTCGTTATAGGTATTTGACAGTTATTCGGGTTATTCAAGCTATTTGGCTTGTCAGATTATCTGGATTGCCCAAGCGGACGAATCATGCGGCGCAGCACATTATCCTTGTTGAGAAAATGATGCTTCATGGCGGCTGCAAAATGCAGAATGACCAGACCGATCAAAGACCAGGCCAGAATTTCGTGAATCTCGCCAACTACCGTTTCCTGGTTTTCAATCAGGGCTGGTAAGGCCGGTACCTGAAACAGGTCAAAGACTGCGATACTGCGGCCATCAGCGGTTGAAATCAGATAACCACTGATCAGTAATGAGCCGATGGTCAGATAAAGTACCCAGTGCATGGCTTTGGCAGCCAGCTGCTCCCATGCCGGGCCAGGTTCCGGTTTGGGGTTGGTATTGGCAAAGCGCCATAACAGCATGGCGGCCCAAAGTACCATCAGCATAATGCCAATGCTCTTATGGAGTTCCAGTGAGCCCCGATACCATGGGTCGTAATAGGTCAGATCAACCATGTACAGGCCGAGACCAAACATAAACAGGATGGTAACGGCCTGCAGCCAGTGCATGCAGATCGTGGCCCAGCCATAGGATTTTGTTGAATTCTTCAGCATGTGGTTCGTGTATCTCTACTCAATCAGAGCTGTAGAAAGAGAATGATTTCTGTTTCAGCAAGACAGTACCGGATTGTTGGGTCAGATAGTATTCGGTAAGAGTTAAAAATTGTTGTGCAGAAATGCACAACACATGCCAGAGATTGGAATGAGAGAGTGGAGTATATGAGCAGTCGAGTCCGCTGGGATGATCTGCGTATTGCCTATGAAGTGGCTGTCTCGGGCTCACTGAGTAAAGCCGGCAAGGTTTTGGGAATGAACCATGCGACGGTGTTGCGGCATATTAATGCACTGGAGCAGGGGCTGGATGTGAAGTTGTTCCTGCGGCATCAGCGCGGTTACCAGCTGACAGATGCCGGGCGTCTGTTGATTAGTGAAATGCCGGATATTGTGCAGCGTTTTAACCGTCTGGAAAGTCTGCTGGACAGTGCTGAAAAACACCTTAGCGGGCCACTGGTTATCACCACCGTCAATGACTACATTCCCAGCCTGACCTCATCCTTCAAGCTGTTTCGGGATATTTATCCCGAGGTTCAGCTACAGATTATTGCCACCGATGATATTCTGCCGTTGTCCTCGGGGTCAGCTCATGTATCACTTAGAATGGGCCACCAACCCGATGATCCGGATTTGATTGCGAACTCATTAACGAGTTACCGGATCAGTTATTATGCAGCGGATTCCTATGTGAAAGCCTATGGAATGCCGCAAAATGAAACCCAGTACAATGACCATTTCTGGGTGATGCCTTCCGGAGCCAAGCAAAAGATTCCTTTTATCAGATGCATGCTCGACCTGATAGATGACAACCGCCTTGCCTATCAAAGCAACAGTTTTGTTGATTTGCAGGCCGCCCTGATTGAAGGCATGGGCATTGGCCCCATGCTGGATGAAGTGGCAGCCAAGTATCCTCATTTATGGAAACTCGACTGTTTTCCGGTGCAGGAAGGGGATGGTATGTGGTTTTGTTACCATCGGGATATGAAAAGTAATATTAAAATTCAGGCACTGTATACGTTTCTGGATCAGCGTCTGCCGAAGGTGTAGCTTCAATAGAATCAAGCCGGGCATATAAAACCGTGAGTTAAATCAGGCCTTTTAATCCACGGCCGCAGCATCCGCCACGACTATCAGTATTGCCACAGCACTTGCGGCGGATCTCCGGCGGCAGATTGTTCAGGTCCTCAATGTATTCATCGGTGTCGTAGTAATCAGCGGGTTCAGTAACCGGCAGATTATTCCGCAGATACATTTTCACTGCTGCAACCGGATCCTGTTCGGTTGTAATCAGCCCTTCTATTCCCCTGCCTGCAAGTTCTTGCTGCAACCCGCTGCCCATCCCGCTGGTAATCAATACATCGGCATCATCAAGTGGATGAAGCTGGCCGGCAGCTGTTTCAAAATAGGTTTCATGTCGGAACAGTTCGTAAGGTTCACGACTGATAATGCGTTTGCGCTCAGGCTGAACAATAAAAACACTGAAATTACGACACCGGGCGGCATAGCCGGTGATCGTTCTACGGTTCTGGGATGTGACAATAATTTTCTTCATTGAACTGACGGTCAATATGGTCAAAACAACATATTGATTGTCCTCTGACAGGAATATATTTCCCTGATCTGTGACGGCATTCGACACGTTCGTCCGGTATTTCCCCCTAATTACAAGCATTACCTGTCATGCAATAGTGCGCCGCTTACTTTGTTTTTCCGTTACAGAATAATCACAATGAGTATTCGTCCCGTTTTGTATGTTCTGGGAATCTTCCTGGTCGTGCTTTCAGTCCTGATGCTGTGTCCTGCACTTTATGATTTGTTAGCAGGTGAAACGGGAGAGCGGGCTTTTGCCTGGTCCGCCTTGATGACGTTTATTCCTGGTCTTGTGCTTGCCGGCTTTAACCGAGTCCGGGATTTCAGCCTCAAGCCGCGTCAGATCTTCCTGATGACCAATGCTACCTGGTTAACCCTCAGCAGCTTTGCCGCACTTCCATTCTGGCTGAAGCTGGATGTCAGCTACACCGATGCTTTTTTTGAAACCATGTCAGGTATTACCACGACCGGTTCAACGGTTTTAAGTGGGCTCGATTCAATGAATAAGGGCATCCTGTTATGGCGTTCATTACTACAGTGGTTAGGTGGAATAGGCTTTATTGTGATTGCAGTGGCCGTTCTGCCTTTTCTCAAAGTCGGTGGTATGCGCCTGTTCCAGAGTGAATCATCAGACTGGTCAGATAAGGCCATGCCTCGCTCGGGCAGTATCGCCAAGCGTATTATTCTGGTTTATCTAGCGCTGACAGTGGGTTGCACCCTGCTTTACATGCTGTATGGCATGAACACTTTTGAAGCGATTAACCACAGCATGACAACAGTTTCGACCGGTGGTTACTCAACCTCTGACAGTTCCATGGGGCATTTCACTCATCCCGGCATTTTCTGGACCAGTACCCTGTTTATGATTCTGTCCAGTTTGCCTTTCGTGTTGTTTGTGAAGTTTCTGCGCGGAGATACTGAAGCGTTGGCTCGGGATAGTCAGGTGCGCAAGTTTGTCGGATTTCTGCTGTTTATCTTCGCGACTTTTTCGCTCTGGCTTTATACCCACTCCGACCATACCTTCTTTGAATCCCTGACACTGGTCGCCTTTAATACAACCTCTGTCATCACAACGACAGGGTACGCCTATACCGACTACACCCTGTGGGGTGGTTTTGCAGCAACCCTGTTTTTCTTTCTCACATTTGTGGGTGGTTGTTCCGGTTCAACGGCTGGAGGCTTTAAAATCTTCCGATTTGAAATCGGTGCCAAGCTGCTGAGTATTCAGCTGAAGCAGGTTTCCCATCCCAAGGCGTGTATTGTACAGGTTTATAATGGCCAGCAGATTACCAGTGAAATTCTGCGCTCGCTTATCGGGTTCAGCTTTTTCTTCGGCCTGCTGGTTTGCGTGATGACACTGCTGTTAAGTTTGCTGGGGCTCGACTTCGTAACAGCTCTCAGTGGTGCGGCCACTGCGGTAGCAAATGTGGGGCCGGGGCTGGGAGACACTATCGGTCCGGCAGGAAACTTCGCTTCTCTGCCGGATACTGCCAAGTGGATTCTCAGTCTCGGTATGCTGATGGGGCGCCTTGAAGTTATCACTGTGCTGGTAATGTTTACGATTCCGTTCTGGGAGGCATAAGGTCATTCCAGCTACCGGATTTGATTAGCTTTGCAGCGGCTTCAATATCCGGAGCAAAGTAGCGATCCTTGTCATAAAAAGGCACATGCTGCCTCAGTCGGCTGACAGCTTGTTCCAGCTTTGGTGATGTCTTATGTGGTCGGCGAAATTCAATACCCTGGGCCGCCGCCAGAATTTCGACGGCAAGAATGTAGGCGGTATTGGAAGCCATATTGCCTAATCTACGGGCGGCATGAGTGGCCATGGAAACATGATCTTCCTGATTGGCTGAAGTGGGCAGGCTGTCAACGCTGGCGGGATGTGCCAGCATTTTATTCTCTGAAGCCAATGCTGCAGCTGTTACCTGGGCAATCATAAAGCCGGAATTTACTCCGCCATTTTCAACCAGAAACGGTGGCAAGCCTGACAGTTTTGAATCAATCAGCAGGGCCATCCGTCTTTCTGAAAGCGCACCGATTTCGGCAATGGCCAAAGCCAGGTTATCGGCGACCATGGCAACCGGTTCGGCATGAAAGTTACCACCGGAGATGATGTCATCATCTTCTGCAAAAACCAGTGGATTATCAGAGACCGCATTGGCTTCCATTGCCAAGACCTGTGCAGCCTGCTCCATTTGCCATAAGCAGGCACCCATAACCTGGGGTTGGCAGCGCAGGGAATAGGGATCCTGTACTTTTTCACATTTGCGGTGAGACAGTCCGATTTCAGAGCTATCTTCCAACAGGTGGCGATAGTTGGCAGCGGCTTGTTCCTGCGGTGCAAAACCTCGTGCCTTGTGAATACGAGGATCAAAAGGTCGGCGGCTGCCAAGCGCCGCTTCAACTGATAATGCTCCTGCGACAGTTGCAGCAGCAAACAAGTCCTGAGCCTGAAATAAGCCAGCCAGAGCCAGCGCAGTAGAGGCCTGGGTGCCATTAAGGAGTGCCAGCCCCTCTTTGGGAGCCAGCTTTACCGGTTCCAGACCGGCAATTTTCAGCGCTTCCTGCCCTGAAACAATTTCTCCCTGATAGCGGGCCTGACCTTCTCCCAGCAGGACACAACTCATATGAGCCAGAGGCGCAAGATCGCCGGATGCACCAACAGATCCCTGCTCGGGAATGCAGGGATAGACCTCGGCATTAACCAGCGCTATCAAAGCCTGAATAACTTCGAGCCTGATGCCGGAATAGCCACGGGAAAGCGCATTGATTTTTAACACCATGATCAAGCGAACAACAGCATCATCCATAAATGCACCCACACCGGCTGCGTGAGACAGCACAATACTGCGTTGTAGCTGTTCAAGCTGATCGACTGGAATCCGGGTGTTGGCTAATAACCCAAAGCCGGTATTGATACCGTAAACAACCTTCCCACTGCTGACGGCATTATTGATTGTTCTCTCACTGGCTTGAATGGCAGGTAAACAGGCATTAGAAAGTTTGACGGCTATATGGCCAGCAAAAATCTCTCTCAGTATCTCAAGTGACAGCTTTCCCGGAGACAGTGTGATCTCAGACAATGGTGCTCTCCTGCCAGATATTTTTATTCGTGAACTACATCTGTAAACCATTCATATGAATTACACAGAGTAGTCAGCATTTATTATGAGTGTCTGTAATGATAGGAGCGTTTCTGTGAGTCTATACTGGTGCGCTCTGAACTTAAATACAACCGCTGTTGGTGATATGAGGCAAGAGCGATGGCATGTGTACTGGCCTTCTGCTTGCTTTTGGGAGTGCTAACTCAGGCATTTGGTGCTGGACTCAAAGTTGATGTCACTGCTGTTGCTGAAGAAAAAGCCCCGTGGTTTGTTTTTTGTAAGGATAAAAGGTTCAGGGAAGGGCAGGCTTGTTGTTCGTCCACATCTTTAGCGTGTCGACTGCCAAATCATTATTGTCTGGCCAATATCGAAACCTATTCTTTTGATAGTAGTGGTCAGATAGTTATACCCATAGTTGTTCAAAAAACAGTCAGTATAGAGCAGGAATCACCGTCATTTTCATTTTGTTCGTGCATGCCATGCACCCGATTTCAGTCAGTTTCATACAGGCTGGAGATCACGCTTCCATTAGCTAAAAACTCTCCTGAGAGTGTTTTTGTTTCTGAGTACAGGGTTCATACACAGGGAATGCCCCAGGGATGTTCGGGGGTGACTGTTTGCTATGAATCAGGAAGAAGGGAGCAAGAGGTATATAAGATCAGGATAGACATGAAGAGCTTTAATGCCGTGGTGAAAGCTGAAAGTGACCGGAAAGAAAATACAGGCGGAAAGAAGAGGTCAGGGAAGAATGCCAAATGATCAAGATCGATTCAGCATTCAAATTGGTTAAACAATGTGTCTTTAACAAATCACTGACTTTACGTTAAACGGCATCTTTACCTGTTTCGCCTGTCCGGATCCTTACAACCTGTTCCAGTGCAGTCACAAAGATTTTTCCGTCACCAATTTTGCCGGTACTGGCTGCCTGTTGAACAGTCTCGATAACGAGATCCAGCTGGTCTTCGTTTACAGCAACTTCAATTTTTGTTTTGGGCAGGAAGTCGACAACATATTCTGCGCCACGGTAGAGCTCGGTATGACCCTTCTGGCGTCCGAAGCCTTTGACTTCAGTGATGGTCATGCCATCAATGCCAATATCTCCCAGGGCGTTGCGGACGTCGTCCAGTTTGAACGGCTTGATAATGGCAGTGATCATTTTCATCATTGTTCTCCTTGAGCCGGCCCGATTACATCTTCGACTTATAATTCTTCAGGCACGGAGATACTACAATCTGCCATAAGCCAAGTGCAATTACCGAATTGATTTTATTATGTTGAATCTGCCTGATTGACACCGCTGCTGAGGGTAAACCGGTTGCGATATTCTCTCGGTGTCAGACCGGCCAGTTTCTGAAAGACCCGCCGAAAAGCACTGGCATCCTCATAACCTGCTTGCCATGCAATTTCTTCAACGCTCAGCCTGGATGTTTCCAGCATTTCCTTGGCCTTACCCACGCGAAGGTGTTGCAAATACTCGGAAGGGTTCAGACCTGTAGCTGAATGAAAACGCCTGATAAAGGTGCGTCCTCCCAGCTGTGCTGCTTCAGCCATCATGGGAACAGTAATGGCCTCGTGGCTATGAGCCTGCAGCCAGTGCTGGGCTTTTAATACGGCTTTATCGCCGTGGGATAAACGGGGAGAAAAATTACTGTAGAAGCGTTGTTCCCGGCCACCGGGATCAACCAGAAAGTAACGTGCGACAGCAACCATTATCGATGTACCCAGAAAACGGTCAATAAGTCTCAGTCCAAGATCTACCCAGGCCATGATACCGCCTGCTGTGATGATATCGCCATCGTCAATAACCAGTTGGTCAGTGTTCAGAATTACCTTGGGAAAACTGGCGGTAAACTTGTCATGCAAAGCCCAGTGGGTTGTTGCAGGCCGGCCATCAAGCAAGCCTGACTGACCCAGAATAAATGCACCGGCGCAAATTGAGCAGATCAGGGTGCCTTCATGATAAAGGTCAGGCAGCTTGCAGGCTAAAGGCGTCAACTCTTTCTCTGGAGTAAGTTCACCCAGACAAGGCGGGATGATAATCACTGACAGTCGTGTGTTGTCCAAAGACGACAGGCGCTCAACAGCAAAAAGTGGAGCAGGGCAGTTACTCGTATCGAACCGTTCCTGTTGCAGTCGGTTTGCAGTTTCAAAAAGGTCTATCAGACCGTAAATGGCAGATGCCTGAGCATTGGGGTAGTTCAGGATGCCGACTTGGATGGAACTCTTCATGTGACTACATATCTGAATTTATGGCAAATTCTGCATGAAATATGTCATTTTTGCCAAGTCCGTCTTCTAAAGCAAAAGCATACGATTGGTTCACTCACTCCAACAGGAATCTGAAAATGACCAACCGTGCACTGCTCGTTATTGATATTCAGAATGACTATTTTCCGGAAGGCAAGTGGCCTCTGTATAACATTGCTACAGCAGCAAGCAATGCCAGAAAAGTCCTTGATCAATGCCGCCGGGATGGAGACCTGATTATTCATATCCATCATGAGTTTCTTACTGACCCGGCACCATTTTTTGAGCCCGGCACCTATGGGGCAGAGATTCATGAACAAGTGGCACCTGATGCTGATGAGGTTGTTATTCTCAAACATCAGGTGAACTCATTCAGGGATACAAGCCTGAAAGCCATTCTGGATGACAGCGGGGTACAAGAGATTACTGTGGTTGGTGCTATGGGGCATATGTGCATTGATGCCGCAGTCCGTGCAGCAGCTGATTTTGGGTACACGGTATCGGTTGTTGAAGATGCCTGTGCTTCCAAAGATCTGGAGTTGAATGGTGAAGTCGTAAAAGCAGCCGATGTACATACCGCTTATATGTCGGCGCTCGGTTTTGCCTATGCCACAGTGATCTCTACATCCGATTGGATTAGGCAGCGTACAGCAGCTTGAACTTTAACGTTGACCAAAGGAACAATAACAATGTCAGCAACACTGATGCATGCCCCGCTCACCTGTTCTCTGGCTGCCCGTTTTGCGGCAGCAGAAGGTGGTGTTCCAATCGATATTGCTTACCTGAACTTGCGTACGAAAGAATTTGAACTTGGTGGCTCGCTGTACGATATCAACCCTCTGGGACAAGTGTCTGTGCTCAAGCTACCGGGTGATGAAGTTCTTACAGAAACCTCGACAACGATCCTGTGGCTTCAGTCGCAGTCGGAGAATACCGAGTTTCGACGCAACCCGGATGATCCTGACTACTTTCAGATGGTTCGCTGGCTTGCCTTCTGTGCGACAGAACTTCACAAGCAAATTTTTCGGGTCGTGTTTTATCAGGAAGCGACAGATGAAGTAAAAGAGCGTATTCGGGCACTGGCTCCACAGCGCTTTGAACTGCTGAATAACCACTTGTCAGATCGTCCGTTCCTGCTGGGAGATCGTATCTCTGCTGCGGATGCTTATCTGGCGTGGTTTTTTGTATTATCTGACAATGCCCGTCTTGATATCAGTGAGTATCCCAACCTGGTGGCTTATCGGGAGCGAATGCTCAATCGCCCCCTGATTCGCGAGCTTATAGTCAGTGACCGGATAAAAGATGCTGAAATGAATCAGCAAATTATTCCGGCATAAATCGCTAAACAACCAGTTTGTGACATGGAATATTTCCATGTCACAACTGGACTTCCTCATTCAGCACCGGAACCCGGGCATTCCACCCCAGTTCGGTAGCAACCCGGTCACTCATTGCCTGCGCTGCTTCAGGTTCACCGTGGGTCACAAAAACCTGTTTCGGCGGTGTTTTGATACTGCTCAGCCAGCTGATCATCTGCCCGGCATCGGCGTGAGCAGAGAGTGAATCAAGATGGCAGATATTCGCTTTGACCGGTACATCCTGGCCATGAATCTTGATGCTGGTGGCGCCGTGAACCAGTTTTTCTCCCCGGGTTGCCATGGACTGATAGCCTGCAAAGATAATGGTATTGCGATGTTTGGGCAGCATTTTCTTCAGATGGTGCAATACCCGGCCGCCACTGGCCATGCCGCTGGCAGAAACGATGATGCTGGGATAGTTCTGTTCCATCAGCGCCATGGAATCTTCGACAGTGCGAACATAATGGGTCATGGCATCAATACGTTCACAGTCTTCCTTGCTAAGGCGATGTCTTTCATGAAAGCGGTGAAAGACCTCTGTCGCCTTGATGGCCATTGGGCTGTTCAGATAGACCGGCAGTGGCGGAATCCGGTTCTGGCTTTTCAGTTGTTCCAGAATATGCAGCATCATCTGGGCCCGGCCAACAGCAAAGGCAGGAATCAGAACAGAGCCACCGGCTTTGGCTGTTTTTGCGATCAGTCGGACAAAGGCATCTAAATCCAGATCCAGGTGCTCACGATCACCGTAGGTGGATTCAATCACCAGATAATCTGCTCTTTTCAGCGGCTCGGGAGGATACATGATGACATCATCCGGCCGGCCAACATCTCCGGAAAAGACCAGCAGCTCATGACCATCGAATACTTCCAGGGAAGCAGCGCCTAGAATATGCCCTGCTGGCCTGAAACGAATGCTGACATCATCTGCCAGTTTATGAATATCGTTGAAGGCTACAGGCTGCAGTTGCTTCAGGGCCTTGCGGGCATCTTCTTCGGTATACAGAGGCAGCGGCGGGTTATGTTTGGAATAACCATGACGGCTGGCATAACGGGCATCTTCTTCCTGCAGGAAGCCGGCATCAGGCAATAGAATTTTACATAGTTCTTTGGTGCCGGGCGTGGTGTAGACGGGGCCGGAAAACCCCTTTTTGACCAGCAGCGGCAGGTAGCCACTGTGATCAAGATGGGCGTGGGTCAAAACCACCGCATCCAGTTTTTCCGGTTTAACCGGCAAATCCTGCCAGTTCATCTGGCGATAATTCTTGACCCCCTGATAAAGGCCGCAGTCCACTAGAATACGCCGGCCGTTAACCTCAACCAGATACTTGGAACCCGTAACGGTGCCGGTTGCGCCCAGAAACTGTAGTTTCATTATGCTCTCCCCCCACTACTTCGGCCTGTTGTGAATCCTTTACAGACCCTGCAGGTTTATTCTGAACCTATTGCTGGCAAGTTTCATCTCTTTAGGTCCACTCAGGGATAGAGCAGCAGCTATTCAGCTGAAACAGGGAACTGAAAGCCCTGAATTGGCTCTATAGGAATGTAGAAAATATTGCCGTAATGCGAATAAGTGATTGACGCAGTTCCTTTGCTTCTTATAGATTTAACCCTGATTTAATCTTGAAGCCGGGAGCCTGAACCTGATCAGGACACGATAGAGAGTGGATATACCTGTACGCCGATATTTATCACCCTTGCCCTGTAGTGGTGCATCCCTGACGGGGGCGTCCGGTTGTGGCAACCGTGGTGATCAGTCCGAAAACACCTCTTTTGAGTCAATGCAGTCCTCTGTAGCTGTCCTGCTGTCTGCTTCTATTTCCTCCCCTTCCTGGCGATGGTGCCACTGGCGTTAATACGCCGCCTTCCGTTTTTTGTTGCTTGCAGCTCAGGCTGTGATGCAAACACCCTGACCAAGTTTTTAATAAAACAGTTTCTTAAAACATCTTGATACCACTTGGGTATTAGCTACATCGCAGGTTTATTTATCATGACTCCGGAGTTGTTTGGCAAACTGGCTGCTGAAGGCTACAACCGCATTCCCGTGGTGCGCGAAATTCTGGCTGATCTGGAAACACCGCTCAGTACTTATCTTAAACTGGCAGATGGTCCCTATTCATGCTTGCTGGAATCTGTGCAGGGCGGCGAAAAGTGGGGCCGCTATTCCTTTATCGGACTGCCTGCAAGAGAAGTTGTCCGGGTCTACGACCATCGGGTTGAAGTGACCCGCAACGGTGAGCTGGTGGAAGCAACCGAAGTGACTGATCCGCTGGTATGGGTTGAGCAATATCAGGCCCGCTTCAATGTGCCTGAGCTGCCCGATATGCCACGTTTCCATGGTGGTCTGGTCGGCTACTTTGGTTACGATACGGTGCGTTATGTTGAGCCCCGGTTACAGGCATCCGTTCCCGAAAATGATATCGGTACGCCGGATATTCTGTTGATGCTCACTGATGAGCTGGTGGTATTTGATAACCTGGCCGGCAAACTGATGCTGGTGGTTCATGCGGATCCTGCTGTTGATAACGCGCTGGATAATGCACAACAGCGACTGCAGACACTTGAACGACAGCTGCGCGATACTCATGCGCGTTCTCCGGTTTCCCAGCCCGGACTGGTTCCTGTTGCTGAAGATGATTTTGAGTCGGCTTTCGGTCAGGAAGCATTTGAGGGCGCGGTAGAGAAAATCCGTGACTATATTCTGGCCGGTGACTGTATGCAGGTGGTGGTTTCCCAGCGTATGTCCGTGCCGTTTGAATGTCCGCCACTAAACCTGTACCGGGCGCTGCGCTGCCTGAATCCCTCTCCCTATATGTACTTCCTGAACCTGGGTGACCATCACGTTGTCGGATCTTCCCCTGAAATTCTGGCCCGGCTGGAAGAAGGTGAAGTGGCGGTGCGTCCGATTGCCGGCACCCGCAAACGTGGTGCAACAGAAGCTCGTGATCTGGAGCTGGAACAGGAGCTGTTGGCCGATCCTAAAGAAATTGCCGAACACCTGATGCTGATCGATCTGGGGCGTAACGATGTCGGTCGTGTCGCCAAGACCGGCACGGTGGAACTCACTGATAAAATGACCATCGAACGTTACTCACACGTTATGCATATTGTTTCCAATGTAAAAGGTCAGTTGAAAGACGGCCTGAATGCACTCGATGTGCTCCGTGCAACCTTGCCTGCCGGTACGCTCAGTGGAGCACCCAAAGTGCGGGCGATGGAAATTATCGACGAACTGGAGCCGGTAAAACGCGGTATTTATGGTGGAGCTGTCGGTTATCTGGCATGGAATGGCAATATGGACACCGCTATTGCCATTCGCACCGCCGTTATTAAGGACAGCAAACTTTATATTCAGGCTGGTGCCGGAGTTGTTGCTGACTCCAAACCGGATCTGGAATGGAAAGAAACCCGCAACAAGGGACGGGCAATGTTCCGTGCGGTTGCCATGACCCAGCAGGGACTGACTGACGTTTAATTTTCGGTAGCTGGTCAGGATTGCTGTTTTGCGTGAGCTGTTTTCTGTCCGGAAGTTGATGCCTGAATGACTGACCCGAATCAAACAACACTGTGCAGTGATTCGGGGGAGAAAAAATATGCTGTTAATGATCGATAACTACGACTCTTTTACCTACAACCTGGTGCAGTATTTTGGCGAGCTGGGGGCGGACATCAAGGTGTTTCGCAATGACGAAATTACCATTGAAGAGATTGAAGCGCTGAATCCGGAGCGAATTGTTATTTCTCCCGGTCCCTGCACCCCAAACGAAGCCGGTATTTCCATGGAAGCGATTCGTCACTTTGCCGGCAAACTACCGCTGCTTGGCGTATGTCTCGGTCACCAGAGTATTGGTCAGGTCTTCGGTGGCAAGGTAGTACGGGCCAAACAGGTCATGCACGGCAAGATTTCACCGGTATGGCATGAAAATAAAGGTGTGTTTGAAGGACTGCCGAATCCGGTCTCTGTGACACGTTACCACTCTCTGGTAATCGAAAAAGACAGCCTGCCGGACTGTCTGGAAATTACCGCATGGACCCGTACCGAAGACGGTCATTTTGATGAAATTATGGGTGTGCGGCACAAAACACTGGATATCGAGGGCGTACAGTTCCATCCGGAATCTATTATGACCGAGCAGGGGCACGAGCTGCTGGCGAACTTCCTCAGACGCTGATAACAAATTTAATTAAACAATTAGTCAGATAATGAAGGTGCAGTAATGGATATCAAAGAAGCAATATCAAGAGTCGCAGAAAACCTGGATTTAAGCCGTGAAGAAATGCGGCAGGTGATGACCCTGATCATGACCGGCGAGTGCACACCGGCTCAGGTCGGTGCATTCCTGATGGGGCTGCGGCTGAAAAGTGAAAGTATTGATGAAATTACCGCCGCTGTAGAAGTGATGCGAGAGCTGGCTCTGCCGGTCACCATCAATGCAGATCATCTGGTCGATATCGTCGGCACAGGTGGTGACGGCGCACACATCTTTAATGTTTCTACTGCCTCATCTTTTGTTGCGGCGGCTGCCGGCGCCCAGGTCGCAAAACATGGCAACTATGGTGTTTCCAGTTCTTCCGGTAGCGCAGACCTGTTGTCCTCTGCTGGAGTAAAGCTGGGGCTGAAGCCTGAGCTGGTAGCCCGCTGTGTAGAAGAGGTTGGTGTGGGCTTTATGTTTGCACCGGCTCACCATTCTGCAATGAAAAATGTGGTTGGTATTCGTCGTGAAATGGGTATTCGTACCCTGTTTAATATTCTTGGGCCGATGACCAATCCAGCCGGAGTTAAAAACCAGTTGATAGGTGTTTTCACCAAAGAACTTTGTCGTCCGATGGCAGAAGTTCTGAGCCGTCTGGGCAGTGACCATGTGTTGGTCGTGCATTCTGCAGATGGTCTGGATGAGATCAGTTTGGCCAATGAAACCTATGTGGTAGAACTGAAAGACGGTGTGATTTCCGAGTACACCATCAAACCGGAAGATTTTGGCATCGACAGCCAGAGCCTGATCGGTCTGAACGTTGACTCTCCGGCTGAATCTCTGGAGCTGATTCGTGACGCTCTGGGCAAGCAAGAAGGCAAATATGCCCAAAAGGCGGCTGATATGGTGGCCCTGAATGCTGGTGCCGGTATTTATGCTGCCAACCTGACAATGACCCTGAAACAGGGTATTGAGATGGCTCAGGATGCCATTGCCAGTGGTCTGGCGTTGGAAAAAATGCGTGAGCTGGCCAGTTTTTCCAGCCTGATGGCGGAGGTGAATGAGTGAGCGTTCCAACGATTCTGCAGAAAATTATTGCCCGTAAGCACGAAGAGATCGCAGAGCGCAGTCGTGTCAAAACACTGGCAGATCTTCGGACAGCAGCTGAAACGGCAGATTCGGTTCGTGGCTTTGCCATAGCGCTGGAGCAGCGTGCAGCAGCAGGTAAAGCCGCCATTATTGCCGAGATCAAGAAAGCTTCACCCAGCAAGGGTGTAATTCGTGATGACTTCAGACCGGCAGAGATTGCCGAAAGTTATGCCCGTGCCGGTGCTGCCTGTCTTTCTGTGCTGACTGATGCCGACTTTTTCCAGGGCCATGAGGACTACCTGCAGCAGGCCCGTGAAGCTTGTTCCCTGCCGGTAATTCGCAAGGACTTTCTGGTTGATCCTTACCAGATCTATGAAGCCCGGGCGATCAACGCAGACTGTGTACTACTGATTGTTGCAGCACTTGATGATGCCCAGTTGCATGATCTTAACCTGCTGGCAATTGAGCTGGGAATGGATGTACTGGTGGAAGTGCATGACCAGCAGGAACTGGATCGGGCACTGAAGCTGCAGCCCAAGCTGTTGGGGGTTAATAACCGTAACCTGCACACCTTTGATGTATCGCTGAATACAACACTGGATTTATATAAACAGTCACCGGAAGGTTCTCTGTTTATTACTGAAAGCGGTATTCATACGCCGGATGATGTGACGCTGATGCTGGATAACCGGATTTTCGGTTTCCTGGTCGGCGAAGCCTTTATGCGGGCAGATGATCCGGGTGAACGGTTGCAGGATTTGTTTGACGCTGCTTTGTAGGAAAAGAAAAAGCATCAGCAATTAACCTGATTGCTGATGCTTTTTATCGTTTGCCTACTGGTCCTTGCTATTCGCCTTCTTTCTCCATGCGGTTGCCTGAGCAACCGAGTGCTGGAACTTTCTGGCGGTTTCCTGGATGACAAACGGAATATCAATCGGCGGCTGAATTTCTTCGAAGTGCTCGCTGAGTATTCGTTTCAAACCATCGTATGTGTGGAGTACTTCCCCATTTTCCCTGATACCTCCGACCCACTTGTCTTTAGCCGTATATTCTTCCAGCCAGGTATAGGGTGATGTGAGCACCAGTACGCCTCCCGGCCTGATTCTCTGATGAATCAGGCCAAGAAATGCAGCGGGATCAGCCAATCGATCAATCAGATTGCCGGCGAATACAAGATCATAATTATTGTATTTGGGCTTCAGGTTACAGGCATCGCCCTGAGTGAACAGTATCCTGTTTGTATCTATATCCTCCGCAAAATCGCTAATCCGGGCCTCGTTATAGTTCCCCAGTTCGCCTTCGGTAGGTGTGAAGAACCTGATTTTTCCATTGTGCTGTAGTTCTGATGCGGCAGAGATAAAGCGTGCCGAGAAGTCGATACCGTCTACATGCCGAAACCAGCGGGCTAGTTCAAAACTGCTGCGACCTACAGAGCAGCCGAGATCAAGCGCCCGGGTCATATTGCTGCTGCTCATAAGCTGATGACACAGTTGAGCGCAGGCTACAGGGTAGTTTTCAATGCCAAAGTGCTGTTTGCCGTAATGGAATTCCAGGTACTGAGAAACCAGAGCATCGGTTTCATAGGGGTTAACGTTAGACTTACTGGCTGCTGAGGACTCTACATAGCGAAATCCCGCATGCTGGAAAAAGTGACGTCGGAACGCATAACGGGAATCGCGAATGGCGTAGTTTCCGGTGGATATCCAGCAACCGCCTTTTATCAGATTATGTTTACCGTCAAAGGTCGGGGTTGAAAAATCATCGTAGTAGGGGTGAACCCGGAATCCTTCAAAGCCGTCGATAGCCGTTGTCGTCCATTGCCAGACATTACCGATAATGTCGCAGAACTCACCGTCTCTGAACTGATCAACCGGGCAGCTTGAGGCCCAGTATTCGAGGTTGATATTACCGGGAGCCTGTTTCCAGTAGGGCTGATCAGTTTCAATCTGGTTTCTCAGGCAATACCACTCAGCTTCGGATGGGAGCTGAATATTCAACCCGGTGACTTCTGACTTCCAGCGACAAAAAGCCTGTGCTTCATGACAGTTGACATCGACAGGCCAGTTCCAGGGCATATCAATCTCTTCCAGCATAGTCCGGAAGCGATAGCTGTTGCCACTTTCTTTGGGTACCCAGAATTCCGGGTGTGTTGCCCTGGCAAAGGTTGCCCATGCCCAGCCTTCATCCGTCCAGTACCGTTCAGTGTTGTAGCCTTTAGCAGCGACAAACTCATGGAATTCCTGATTACTGACCAGGTATTCGCTGGCATAAAAGGGCGCTACGGTTTCCTCATGATGGCCATACTCGTTGTCCCAGCCATAAAGAGGGCTGTCGTAAGGCTTTCCCAGTTCGATGTGACCGCCATGATGGGCAACCAGTTTGTTTTCGGGGGCCGGGCCGGATTCAGGGCAGTGTTTCCAGCTCGGGTGGGGTTTGACGTATTCAATGGGAAGCTGGCGAATTAGTACTGAAGAAGTTTCCAGATGAATACGTTCGTGCTCAATGCCCATCATGATCAGCCAGCCGGGACTATCCCAGGTAATGGGAACTTCGAGGGGCATGGTTTTGATAAATTCTGAAATGGTTTGGCGAACCTGTTGGCGGTACTGCTTCATGGCCTCAACCGAAGGCCAGTTATAGTTTTTTTCGTCCAGGTCATCCCATGACATTTCATCGACACCAATAGCGACCATGGCTTCAATATCGGCATCAACGCGTTGAGGTAACAGACGTGCAGCGACCAGCTTATTGATAAAGAAGGTGGCTGTATGTCCGTAATAAAATATCAGTGGGTGTCTGAGCGTAATTGCTTTTTCGTACCAGGCTTCTTCTTTATTGAGGGTTTCAAATAACAAGTCGTACTGGTCAAAAGTTTCGCAAAAATAATCAAGTAACTCTTGTCGTTTTTGTTGAGGAGTGCCTGAGTCGAGAATCAGGGTGCGTGAAGGTTGTTGCTCGGACGTTTCGTTTTTTGGGACTGTTCTGGTCGACATGTTATCGGGTCCTTATGTCGTGCTGTACAGACCAATCAGCAACAGGGGTGTCAAAACATCTTAAACATTTTCTGGTGAGGCTAGCTACCTTCCTTCTTGCACGACTTCATGTTCGGTTTGGTATCCGTTTGCAGAGCATGAGGCAGTGCAGCACTTACATGGAAAAGTAGATATGGCCTGAAAGAATGATAATAGGCAAGGTTATGATGGTACGGAGCAAAAAGATCTGTAACAGATGTAAAAAACCGAGAGGGATTTTAGAGCGTAAAATCAGTACACCGACCTCGGACATATAAATCAGCTGGGTGATGGAAAGTGCTGCAATAACAAACCGGGTCAGTTCACTTTCAATACCTTTGGCCAGTGTGGCGGGCAGAAACATATCGGCAAAACCCAGCAGAATAGCTGGAGCAGCTTTATCGGCCTCGGGTAACCTGAAAAGCTCCAGTACATACGCCAGAGGTGAGGCGAGGGTATGGAAGATAGTCGTATGCTCGGCAATCACCAGCCCCAGTGTAGCGATGGTCATGATCACCGGTAGAAACACAATCCAGATATCCAGTGCACTGTGAACGCCATTTTTTAACAGGCTAAGAATACCCGGTGCTGTTCTGGCCTTGGTCAATGCATTGCTGTACCCCGCCTTCAGCGTTGTGGGTTCTCTTGATGTGCCTTGATCAGCTTCTACGTAGTAGCTGTCAGGAATACGGGACAGTGGTCTTATTCTTGGCAGAATTGCAGCCGCAATCAGACAGGCAATCATCACAGTGCTGTAATACCACAGGAACATATGTTCGAGCCCGACAAAGCTCAGGACAACGATGCTGAAGGTAATCGATACCACTGAAAAACCGGTGGCAATAACGGCAGCTTCTCTCCCGGTATAGTAACCCTTTTCATACTGACGACTGGTAATCAGGGTACCGACAGTGCCGTCCCCCAACAGGGAGGCGATAATATCAACTGCAGCAAATCCGGGAACGGTGTAGATAGGTCTGAGTGCCTTATGCATCAGACTGCCAAGCATTTCGACCAGCCCAAAGTCCAGCAACAGGGGGAGCAGCAAGCCCGCCAGCAGAAAGAAAACCACCAGAATCTTCAGCAGCTCATTCAGTACCAGTCCACCGGTATCATCTGCATATAACCACGCCGGTCCGGCCTGAAACAGAACCAGTAAACCGATAGATGCTCCGATAAATCTGACAGCCAGCCAGAAGTCACTGGTAAAAAACAGGGAGGAAAGCAGTTTGCTGTCCCTGATCATGGCGATATCGGTGATTCGAACCAGCAGTGATACCGCGGCGGATATCAGCATCATGCCCACTACAAAAACCGGAATCCAGCTGTCCAGCCAGCTGATCAGATGATTCCCGATAACTCCGACAATAATTGTCGGTTGGCCATTATGGGTAACAGGAATCAGGAACAGAAGAATTCCCAGCCCGGAAGGAATCAGAAACTTTAACAGGTCACGCAGGCCGCCACAGGGGGGGCTTGGCAGTGAGCTATCCGCAGATGCCTCCTGTGATGATGCAGTCGCCATGATATTTCCTGCTATTTATTGAAAATATATTCGTTATAGACCAATTCGACTCAGTTTGATGTATAAAGTTCATGAGTAATATGTTTTTTAAGTGAATAATTATTGTTTTGCGGTGGTTTTTAATCAGAGTAAAAGCAGAATAACCTAATAATTATTTAATACTGGCTTTCAAATCCGACCTCCTTACAATGAATTCTTTTCTTCTTTCACAGTTAAAATAAACAGGAGAATGAGGTGGAAGTCAGCGTTAAGTGGGTTGATGGTGTTCAGTTTTCAGGCGAAACCGGTAGTGGTCATTCT
This sequence comes from Spongorhabdus nitratireducens, assembly GCA_947387575.1. Lineage (GTDB taxonomy): Bacteria > Pseudomonadota > Gammaproteobacteria > Pseudomonadales > Endozoicomonadaceae > CANDOC01. The sequence goes on along the minus strand of CANDOC010000002.1, from coordinate 16,266 downwards.
GTTGTGATGGATGGCCCGGCAGATCACGGAGGCCAGAATCAGGGTGGCCGCCCAATGGAAATGGTACTGCTGGGGCTGGCCGGATGTGCTGCATTTGATGTTGTGACCCTGCTGCGCAAGACCCGACAGGAGTTTGTGGACTGTGAAGTCAAGGTAAAAGCGGAGCGTGCAGACAGTATTCCATCTGTATTCACAAACATTGATCTGCTGTTTATTGTGACTGGCAATAATGTGGGTGAGAAGCAGGTGGAACGGGCTGTTTCACTGTCGGTGGACAAGTATTGCTCTGTTGCCCGAATGCTGGGTAATGGTGGCGTCAATATAACCCACCATTACCAGATTCAATAACTTCGAATGTATCAGGCTGTTTCTGCCGCTGCTTCCATCATAGTGTTGGCAATCAGGGTATAAACAGCTGTCCAGGCTTCAATGACTTCTTCAGTGCAGGCGTCACCGAGACCTTGCTGTAGTGTCCACAGCAGGGCTTGACCTACGGTTTCATAGTGCTCTTCTTTCACACCATAGGCGACGTGGCGCTGTGCCATATCTTCCAGTGCCGGAATAATATTGTCCAGATTGTTCAGGGCATTTACAGCTACACCCAGCACCTGCATCAGCTTCTTGCCTTGAGAGGTGATATCGCCCTTGAACATCGGGCGCAGGCTCGGATCCAGTTCAAACAACCGGCCGTAAAACAGTTTACCGGCGGTATCAGCAATCGGAACAACACTCTGCCAGGATTCGGTAACCAGTTGGATTTGTTTTTCAGTCAGTGACATCCGTAATTCTCGTTTTAATGGGGGACCAGTAACCGGTCACATGAAAACACATATTTCTGACGCAATCTCCAGACTGCCCAGCTGTGCTGCAGCTCCGGTCACATAGCTGGGCTATGCTCCCTACACTGCAACCCAACTGAGCACCCCGTTTATTGGCCAGAAATATATGCTTTCATATGATCGGCTACTTACTGCTTTTACGAGCGAATACAGGTTACAGATTCATTTTCTATTTTCAAATACAGAGAAGCCCTCTACCAACTCCCTAATAGGTACGTTCCAGCGGCATGATCTGCATGATCATGCTGCCCAGTATGGGTAAGTAATAAACCGAGGCAGCAACTATCAAGGCCATACAAATCAAGGGAAATACAATGCCAAGCAAGTTTTCAGCTTGGCTGGCGGCAGCAGGTTGAGAGCCGTATTGATTGGTTCCCGGGGATCCTTTGGCTAACGTCGTATAAAACAGCAGGGCAAGATTCAGCAGGGGAATAACCAGTAGTAGTGACATCAGACCTGAATGGTCCAGGTCATGCAGGCGGGGCATGGTAAGCATCATCATGTACAGCGTACCAATACTGCAGCATAAAAGAGCCAGCAAAAGCATGGTTTCACTCAGAGCGGTGCTGCTATGTAGTGCAGGCGTTGTCAGTAGCAGCATGGCTGCAAGCGTTGTCAGTAAAACACCGCCCCAGCCCCAGCAGGCATACTGCATTCGCCCCATGCGTCCACGTGTATTGAAACCGGTATCCGGAGCCGGTTGCAGGTCTTTGGGGAGTGACCTTTCCGGAAAAATCGGATCTTCCTGTTGCTCAGGGCTGTTGTCGTTTCTGGTTGTTGTTTGTGGTGGGTCAGGTTTCAAATAGACCTTTGTTCTGGTCTCGGGCTCTGCCACGGGCATTACCAGACAGTGGGCCCCCGCTCTGGCAATGGCCTGTTCGTAATGGCGAGCTTCATTACGTGACAAGCCCTTTTTCAGAATTACCGGCTTACCGGAAAACATCTGGTTCAGCTGTGCTTCGCTGATCTTGAACAATTTGGCGAAGTTGTGGCGGACTGTTTCCTGCTTATGGTCCGGCTGCAGCTGGCCCTTGAAAACAATGCGATAGTTTTTCGCTTCCATTGAATCCGCCTCATCCCTGTGGCTAGTTTTCAGCTCGCTTGTGACTCGTTTATAGATAACTTCTAGAGTGTTTTCAGATATTCAACCAGATCCTGACGCTGCTGCCTGCTCAGGGCCGGTAAAACAGTTCCGTCCATTTGTGCGGTACGGCCGGCGGCATACTCATGTCCGGTGTTGTGATTGCCGGGTATGGAGGTATCAAATGCCGTGCCGTCGTAACCTTCGGTTTTGAATCCAACTTTCTCAGGATCGAATTCACGACTGCCGACCATAAAGTTATCCGGGCGATACTCTCCGTCTTGCGGATCTCCGGGGCGCTTAACCGGTAGTAATAAATCATACAGGCTGGGTACCGAGCCGTTATGCAAGTATGGAGCTGTTGCCCAGATGCCGTTGAGTGAACGGGCCTTGTATGCCAGCAACGAACGATAGGGTTGAGCGGTTGTATCCGGCTCATAGTTACCGGCTTTCATGCTGGGTTTGATTTCGTTGGTGAAAAACGACATGCCCAGGGTATAGGCCCAGTCTGCCAGTCGGCGGATCATCCATTTATCCGTATCCGGTGTGCTGACAACGCCTTTGGTCGCTGATGTCAGAACCTGCACGACAGGTGCTGTTTCCTGAATCAGTACGGTACCAACCCCGACATCCTGATAGGTATGTTCAAAATTGCCGGACTTGCCCGTGTAATGAACACTGTTTGTCGCCATCGTCGGATCGGTACCGATATGCTCCAGGCTCGACATTTTGGCAATAACTTTGCGATCCCAGTTATTGCGGTCAATGACTTCATGGCAGGACTGGCAGTAGCGGGCGTAGAGTTTCTGTCCTCGTCGGGCTTTGTCCTGGTCAATTTCCCCCAGTACATATTCTGGCCAGACGGGGGACTTGAGGCTTTTCAAATGTGCTTCCAGTCGCTGCAGGTTGACCAGATCAATGGATGAGGTGAAGTTGATGTGCTTTCGCTTGTGCGTCTGCCCGGTAAGACGTGCAGCCAGACTGAATCCGGTGTCTTCAGCTTTCCAGTCAAGAATACCGAAGACGCCGATAACTTCTCCGGTGTTGCGACCAAGAGGGCCAAGCCCGGCATTGGATGCGAGCCCGTTCCATTGCACGTAATCCGACTGAGCAATATCCCACAGGAATGGATAACTGACCGGAGCGTTGGGCTCATTGAACAAGGCGTTTCGTACCTGCAGCATATGTGACATATCCAGGCCGGGATAGCCCGTTTTATCAGACATCAGACGCTTGATGATCAGGCTGAAGTCGCTGTCGCCCAGAATAGTGTCATTGATACCTTCAAGCACCTTGTTGATTTCTTGCTGGGTAAACAGCGGTATTCCGGCCTGATCTGTCATGTCGGACAAAATATGTTCGACATTGGCCTTGTTCAGCACGTACTGAAGTACACGGTTATATATGCGGCCGAAGGCGTCCAGCCGGGCATGGCCATAATCAACGCTGGTGTGGTTAATCGTGTTGTAAAGCTGTCGAGTGGCCGTCCACTTGTACAGGTCGTCCAGCACCTGGGTTTCTGTATCGTAGTTATTCTCAAGTGTCAGGACGGCACTCACAAAACGCTTGCGCTTGTCATCATCACTGATGGTTTGTTGCAGTGCAGCTTCCAGATTATCGAGAAAGCCGACCATATCAGCCATGGCCGGACCGCCATCGATCCGGATCGCCTGATTATTAAAGTTGACCTGGGCTGTATGGCAGGCGGCACAAGTCAGACCGACATAATCCTTGTCTTTATAGGTCTCTTTAACAAAGCCGACTGCCAGCCCGTCCGGATTAAAAAAGGTTGGTTTCTGGGGTAGGTAGCGATAGCGGTCCATATTCATCTGGGATCGCACCTGATCGGTTGAACCCGCTTGTTCCAGTGTTAGATAAAAATCATACGGCAGCAGAGCCGAACCCTGAGTGGTGTTGTAGAACCACAAGCTGTCGGCCGCTGACCAGCCCTGCTCCAGATAGACCGGTGTATCGTAACTTTCTCCGAAGGCACCATTTTGCAATGCAACACCGCCCCGGTCTTTATCACGATCCAGAATCTGATAGGTTTTACCTGCTGCAAGCGTCAGCAAGATGGCTAGAAAAAGGGCAAAGCAGGAAAATACGATTTGCCGCCGGTGGCGACGGAGAAACTGAAAGGAGTGCCTTACAAGCAAAACCAGTAGACGCAGAGCCATATTAAAGATCCCTTTAATGGCTTGTTATGGTGCGCCCAAACACTTGCTTTCGAATATTTTGGCGGCGTCTTTTTCCACCCTTACTGCGTTGCAGCTTGGGTTTCCTAGCGAGGGTCACGTAGCGATGGCTACGCTCCCGGCGCTGCGCCTTGAAGGATGAAAAAATCCACACCCCAAAATATTCGAAAGCAATCGCCCGGGCACTTATTTTTATTGTCTACAGCAATCATTTCACTTCTGGGAAAAATAGCAAGCACCGGAAAACGGGCCGGCACTTGCGCCATTGTAATGCTGATAACAGGGCCTGTCAGAAAGGCCGCACGACTACCAGAATCACAATCCCGATCAGCAGGAAGACCGGTACTTCATTAAACCAGCGGTAGAACACATGGTTGTGAGGATTCTCATCACGGGCAAACTTTTTCAGATAGTGACCACAGATGAAGTGATAAACAATTAACAGCAGCACCAGGGTTAACTTCGCGTGCATCCATCCTGCAGCCATATAGTAAGCCGGGGTGTAGGAAATCAGCCACAGACCCAGAATTACGGTAGCAATCATGGAGGGCGTCATAATGCCGCGATACAGTTTGCGCTCCATAATTTTGAAACGCTCCCGTCCGGCTTCGTCTTCACAGGCAGCGTGATAGACAAACAGACGGGGCAGGTAAAAAATGGCAGCAAACCAGCACACCACAGCAATGATATGAAAGGCTTTAACCCAGAGCATATATCGTCCTTAGGCATCATTATTGATATCAGCTTCGGAGTATATGCTTTATGCCTTTGAGTTTCTGCCGCTTCCCGCTATTTATCAGTGATAATAAGCCTCCAGCGACTGTCGGGTGATGACGCCCCGAACCCGAATGCCGGTTTTGCTTTGCATGGTGACGCACAGAATATCGGTACAGTTTTGCTGCATCATACGATGAGCTTCCAGCAGCGTGGCACTGACATCGATGGTGCCTGTTTCGTAGTGATCTCCCGGAATGCTGATCAGATCGATCAGGCTGGTGCCGGTATCCGGACAGGTGTCTTGGCCATCGCCGGGCAGGCATTGCTCATCCAGAAACTTTTCCAGATCTGCTGCCGGAATAATCTGTTTGATATGAGCTCTTTCACTGACCAATATCCAGCGCGGCTTTTCAGCGATGATTTGCCGGCAGAGCGCGGAAGATGAAAAACGTTTGACGGTACTGATATTGCCCTGCATCAGGCTGGCAACCCCGACCCGCTGCAGCGACTGGGCCAGAGGGCTGGTATCGGTATTATGACCTTTCAGCTGCAGCAGTGAGGCAAAGATGCCTGGCTGCCCTGATAACTGACGGCATAGCAGAGTTGCGGTGATAATGGTCAGCAGGGCCGGCATCACAATATGAGGATTGCGAGTCAGCTCCAGCATGGTCAGCAGCGCGGCCAGTGGAGCCTGAAGTACGGCGGCCAGCATGCTGCCCATACCCAGCAGGGCATAAAAATTACTGCCGGACTCCAGCTGAAAGTAGTGCTCGGCCACCATCCCGGTGATAGCTCCGGTTGCTACCCCCATCACTAGCGTCGGGCCAATCAGGCCTCCCGGCATACCCATACCGACGGATGTTGTCGTGGCGATCAGCTTGCCGACCAGAATCAGCGCAATATATTCCAGTGGCAATTCCCCTCGCAGTATCTGGTCGACAGATTCGTAGCCGATGCCCAGTACCTGTGGTACAGCAACAGCAATGATTCCGGTTAGTAGTCCAGCAATCCCCAGTCTTACAAACAGTGACTGGGAAGGGAAACGCTGGATTTTCAGTACCAGATAGCAGAACAGAAAGGCCAGTAGTCCGGTGACAATCCCCAGCATAAAGACCAGAGGCAGTTCCTGGGTATGGGTAAAGTGAAGAATAGGAACATCAAAAGCCGGGCTCTGTCCGAATACCAGCGAAGACAGGATAGCGCCGGTGACTGAGGCCAGTATTACCGGAATCAAGCTGCTGAAACTGTACTCCAGCATGATCACTTCCATGGTCAGAATCACTGCTGCAATCGGGGTATTAAAACCGGCCGCTACCGCAGCAGCACAACCACAACCAGTCAGTGTCCTTAGGCTGTTATTTGGTAACTTCAGCCACTGACCAAACAGGCTGCTGCTGGCTCCGCCAAGATGAATCGACGGGCCTTCCCGACCAACTGAGTTACCACTGACGATAGCTGTCAGAGCGCCAAGAAACTGGGCTATCAGGTTCATGGCGGGCAGTCGTCCCTGATGAGTTGCCAGACGCTCCATAACATGGGGAACACCAACCTGACGCTGGTGGGGCTGCAGCCGGGTAAAAAACCAGGCAATCAGCAGGGCGCCCAGTAGCGGAAGAGTCAGCCGAAACTCCCAGGACAGGCGGGCTATATAATCTGTTTCAGCTTCCCAGTACCAGCTGCTGAGAGGCAGGGTTGCCAGCAGTCGAAAGGCAATAATCAGGCTGCCGGTAACCAGTCCCGAAATAATACCCAGCAGGGCGAGTTGCGGCAGCGCTTCGGCGTCAGCCAGTCGGTGTCTGAAAGAATGCAGGGCTGGGTATCGGTCTGACATGGCTTCCCTGTTGTGGTAAATGAGAGTGCTGTGGTGCGCGCAGTAATCGTAAGGCGGCTGATTGTCGCCTTGGGAATTGTCGCCTGAAGAAAGGCTCTCTATTATTAGACCCTTCCGGACATGGTCCGGGGATGTTAACAAAAGACGAGAATAAAAATGAGTAAAATCAAGGTCGGTATTGTCGGAGGTACGGGTTATACCGGGGTCGAGTTGCTGCGACTGCTGGTTTCCCACCCGCAGGTCAGTATTGCTGCGGTGACATCCCGGGCAGAGCAGGGCAAACGGATCGACGATATTTATCCCAGCCTGCGAGGCCGTATCGATCTTGCCTTCACTGAGCCATCAGTGGAGGTACTGGGGGAGTGTGATCTGGTATTCTTCGCGACCCCGAACGGGGTGGCTATGAAAATGGTGCCTACCCTGTTGCAGCAAGGTGTCAGGGTAATTGATCTGGCCGCTGACTTCCGATTGAAGGATGTGCAGACCTGGCAGGAATGGTACGGCATGGAGCATGCCTGCCCGGAACTGTTGGAAGAAGCGGTTTATGGCCTGCCCGAACTCAATCGGGAAGCAGTTGAGTCTGCCCGGCTGGTGGCTAACCCGGGGTGCTATCCTACGGCAATACAACTGGGGGTATTACCCCTGATGCGCGCCGGATTATGTAATGGCACAATCATCGCCGATGCGAAATCCGGGGTAAGTGGTGCCGGGCGTCAGGCTCAGGTTGGCTCACTGTTATGTGAAGCCGGAGACAGTTTCAAGGCTTATGCGGTCAGTGGTCACCGGCATCTACCCGAGATCAGTCAGGGGCTGGGGATGATGGCAGGTGATGCTCCGGAGCTGGTGTTTGTGCCACATCTGTTACCCATGATTCGGGGTATTCATGCAACGACGTATGTTTCAGTGCCGGATCGCTCGGTTGATTTACAACAGTTATTTGAAAACTGCTACAAGAACGAGCCTTTTGTTGATGTATTGCCTGCAGGAAGCCATCCGGAAACCCGCAGTGTCAGAGGGTCGAATATTTGTCGTATAGCTGTGCACCGCCCGGGTAATGGTGACACGGTTGTCGTGCTGTCCGTGATTGATAATCTGGTGAAGGGTGCTGCAGGGCAGGCAGTGCAGAACTTCAATATTATGTATGGTCTGGAACCGGCGCTGGGGCTGGAGCAGGTGCCTTTGTCTCCCTAGGTTATGTTTACCTGAATCTCGGGGTTAAATAAACGGGGCAGGGTGTTGCCAGTATCTGACGGTTTCCGGAGCTGTTGATCTGTTCAAAACATGAAGTGAGTTGTTTGGATGCAGAGTACAAAAGATAGCGGGCATTACCGGGTAGTCCGGGAGCAACCGCGCAAGCAGTATTTATGGCCTGCTATCTGGATTGCAGTCACCGTGATGCTGGTAATATCCAGCTGGTTTTATGGTCGCTACGATATTGTCAGCAAGCAGGCGGATTATGCCGCTGATAATCAGCGGCTGAAGACGCTTGCCCGAGAACATAAAGATCAGATTGATCGCCTGTCTCAACAGGTTGCTATCTATGAGCAGGGGCGCAAGGTCGACCAGAAAGCGCTGGAGATGGCCCGGCAGGAAATGCTGCAACTGGAAGAAAGACGCTCGCAGCTGGAAAAGGAGCTGGTGCTTTACAAGAGCATCATTGTGCCTGAGCAGCTGGCAGAAGGTGTCCGGGTACAGCGGCTTGACCTGAGACCGGCAGAGATGGAGAACCATTACCATCTCAAGATGGTGCTGACCCAGGTGGCCCAGAAACACAACCTGCAACAGGGAACACTGGAAGCCTGGGTTTCCGGTGTTGACCAGAATGGTGAAGATCAGCAATTGCCGCTGGCTTCACTGGTGGAAGAGCTGGATGATCCGGTCAGACTGGGCTTTCGCTATTTTCAATCGATTCCGCTGGACGGCGGAGTACTTGAACTTAAATTGCCGGATGGATTCAGGCCCGCGCTGCTGAATGTGTTGATCACACTTGAAGACGGACGCAAGGCCAGGCAGATAGAGCAGGACTTTGAATGGCCTGCAGCAGAGTTTTCTGCAGTAGATGGAGAAGTTAATTAATGATGTGGAACAACAAGCGCACGCGTGAAGAAGGGGTAGAGTCGGATGCCGCGACTCTGATTTCTGTAGAAACCGCTATCACTGGCGATATCCGTTTCACTGGCACCCTGCACGTGGAAGGCCGGGTGAAAGGTAATATTGACGCCGAAAACGGTTATATCACCCTGTCTGAAACCGCTATTGTTGAAGGCAATATCCAGGTTCCCCGGATGCTGATCAATGGCACGGTGAAAGGTGATGTGGTTGCAACTGACCATCTGGAGTTGGCGCCACAAGCGGTTATTAGCGGCAATGTTTACTACAACCTGCTGGAAATGGCCCGGGGCGCCCAGATTAATGGCAGTCTGGAACACCGGATTGAGACTGTAACCAAGCATCTGCCGGACAAAACCAGTAAGGATACCGGTGACAAGAAGGCTGCGGTGCAGAAAGAAGCACACGCCTGATAGCGGTTAGCTGCAGCTTTACCTTGAAAAGGGTATGGCTGACACAATATTGGTTAGTATGTGTAATAGTTGACTGTAGTGCTAAGGTAATTGGATAATTTTACCATTAGAACACCACAGTAGTAGCTGCAGTGAGCAGACTGCATACAGTGGAATGCGTCTGACAGTTATATGTGTGCTGGCCTTATGCCAGATATTCATATGATAAAACAGAGACGATAGCCACAATTTCCGGAGGTTGGATGAGTACGGCTGAAACCTTTATTCCCGATCCTGTAACAATTACAGACAGTGCGGCAAATAAGGTTAAAACCCTGGTTGATGAAGAAGGCAACGACCGTCTTCACCTGCGGGTTTATGTGACAGGTGGCGGGTGTTCCGGCTTTCAGTATGGCTTTACCTTTGATGAAGAAGTAGCTGAAGACGATACTGTCGTGCGTAAGGGCGGTATGGCTGTCGTTATTGACCCGATGAGCTTCCAGTATCTTGTCGGAGCTGAAGTAGATTATCAGGAAGGTCTTGAAGGCTCGCGTTTTCTGGTGAAAAACCCCAATGCTGCAACAACCTGCGGCTGTGGCTCATCTTTCTCGATCTGAAGAATCAATATAGCCTGCATGAGATCCATGCAGGTTTTCTTCCTTCCCCCTGTTTACCCGGCTGATTGCCGGGTAATTTATTTCTGGTTTCTGCTTTAATTTTGTTCTCAGCCCTTAAGCCTGATAAATAGCACCCAGAATACGTTTACCGGAAGCACCGGTAATAGAAGGCAGGGCTATAGTATTTGATTCCATTGTTTGCATACTCAGCCATGCAAACGCGGCAGCTTCAATCCATTGTGGATCAATGCCCAAAGCGGCTGTCGTATTGATGGACATATTCGGCAATTGCTGTTGCAACAATGTCATTAAGTGGGAGTTGTCTGCGCCACCACCACAGACAAAAACCTGCTGGCGGTTTGCCGCATATTGAGTGATGGCCAGAGCAATAGACTCGGCAGTGAAGGCACACAGGGTTGCCTGTACATCCTGTGGCGGTAGATTCTGAAAATTCTGTAAATGTTGTAACAACCATTCAAGATTAAACAGCTCTCGCCCGGTTGATTTTGGAGGTGACAGTTGCAGATAAGGTGTTGCCATCAGTGCCTGTAATAACTTTTCTGACACCTGCCCGCTTTGAGCCCACTGGCCGTTACTATCAAAAGGCTTGCCAAGATGTTTTCGGCACCAGGCATCCATCAGGGTATTGCCGGGGCCGGTATCAAAACCACAAAGCTGAGGGTTTTGAACAGAAGGCATCACCGAGATATTGGCCAGTCCGCCAATATTCAACACCACGGCTGATTGCTTATCTGAATCACAAAGTGCCTGATGAAAAAAAGGCGCCAGTGGAGCACCCTGACCGCCAGCAGCCACATCCCGGCTGCGGAAATCGGCAACCGTTGTAATACTGGTTTGTTCTGCTATTCGAGAGGCATCGCCGATCTGCAAGGTAAAGCCCAGCTCGGGATGGTGGCGTATGGTCTGACCGTGGAATCCAATCGCTGTGACTGAACTGGCCTCAAGATTGTGCTGCTCAAGCAGCTTGTTTACCGTAACGGCAGCAATATCGCCCAGCTCACGGCTGGCTAACCCGAGCTGGTGGACTTCATTATGGCCGGGGCTGCATAACTGATGCAGTTGATCCTGCAGTTTGTCGGGAAAGGACACCGATGCTGTCTGCAGCAGTTGTGGTTTGTGGTTGCTGAAATCAACCAGTGCGCCATCCATACCATCGATGCTGGTACCGGACATTAAACCAATATAGAGCTTGCTCATTAGCTGACATGCCTGTCATTCATTCAGGACTAGCATGACAAAAAATCCATAAGGATGGCAGAGGCAAGCAGGTGAGTTTATTTAGATGATGAAGCCAGCATGGTTGGAGAGGACTTGTTCAGGCGCGCCATAACCAGCGTTGTATGCTTTTTAAATCGACCCATTTCGGCTTTGGCAATGGGAGCCGCGTTAGGGAATTTAACCGTCACAGGATTGACGTGATTGCCATTAACCCTGAATTCATAATGCAGGTGAGGTCCTGTTGCCAGTCCTGTCATCCCGACATAACCAATAACCTGTCCCTGCAGAACCTCTCTACCCACTTTTACTCCCCGGGCAAAGCCACTCATATGGGCATACAGTGTCTGATAACGCTGTCCGTGCTGAATGATAACTACATTGCCGTAGCCACCTTTCTTGCCGGAAAAGGTCACTTTGCCATCCCCGACACTTTTTATCGCGGTACCGTGAGGAGCCGCATAATCGACACCCTTATGAGCACGGATACGGTTCAGTACCGGATGGCGCCGTTTGAGATTAAAGTGGGAGCTAATGCGGGCAAACTCAACCGGGGTTCTGAGAAAGGCTTTGCGCAGGCTTTTACCATCGGGAGCGTAATAGGCTGTTTTACCCCGGCTGTCGGTATAACGAATAGCCTGATAACGTTCGCCCTGATTGATAAATTCGGCAGCCAGAATGTCACCAAAACCGATCCGTTCACCATCCAGCCGATGTTCCTCATATAAAACCCGGAAGGTATCGCCTTCCCTGATATCCAGCGCAAAATCGATATCCCAGGCAAAAATATCAGCCAGATGCATGGTGATTCTGTGAGGAATGCCGGCCTTCTGACCTGCCAGATACAAGGCATCGGTGATCTTGCCAGCAGCGCCTACAGCAACAATATCCGGAGTGCGGGTAATCATCTGGCCGTGATACTGACCACCCTTATATATAAAGTGGGCTGTTTCCAGTTTATTGCGGATATGCTTCAGCTCTGCCAGCTGTCCTTTGGCGTCGATACCAAATGACAGGCTTTGCCCTGGTTTGATCCAGTTCAGAGCTTTACCAAGACTACTACTGCGGGCGATTTTATGAGCGTGTGTGGCAGAAACGCCCTGGCTCTGGAAAAGATCTGACAGGTTGTCACCACTCTTGATAGCAACGTGTTTCCAGTGCAGCCCATCTTTTCCGGTCTTTTGTGTAGCTTCTTTTTTGGTTGTCTTTGCTGTTGCTACGGCTTTGCTGACTTCTTTTACTTCAGCTTTGGGAACCGCAGCTTTGGTATCGGATTTTGCTGGTTTGACTTTGGCGACGACTGATACCGAGGCCTGTTCTTTCTTGCGAGGAGGTGTGGAGGGTTTTGGTTTTTCTGCTGCAGGCTTACTCTCTTGCTTTAATAACTGCTCTTCAGCATGTTTAGCTGCTGCAATAATTTCTGACTTCAGGGTGAAGTTATCCGGATTGGGTTGACTGACTTCCAGCTCAAGAGGAACCTCTGTTCGCTTTGCCGAAACTTCCGGTGTAGGTAAAAGAAGGGCGAAGCCAATCATCCCGGCTGTGCAGGATGCCAGCAGAAAGTGCCGCCGGGGAAAAGCCCCCGATAATACGGTACGAACAAGGTGTTTCATGCCGTGCTTATGGTTTCATCACGTGATTTGGCAGTAGCATCAGTATAAGTATATGCAAAACTGTCGGCCGTGCTGTCGGGAAGTGAAGAGATTGCATCTCTCATTAGCAACACTCCCTGGCAGCATGGTGAAATTGTTCTGCCAGTCTGTATACTTGCCAGCTTATCGTTATTTTTATGAATTATCCGGTCAGGTTGAAGAATGTCTGCCAGCCAGAATGCATTACTGCAAGAGTTAGAATCCCGTGGACTTGTTTATCAGGTAACCGCTGCTGAAGAGCTGGCGGAACACTTGAAGGAGCCCAGAGCACTGTATTGCGGTTTTGATCCGACAGCTGACAGTCTGCATCTGGGTCACCTGGTTCCGCTGCTGGTACTGAAGCGTTTCCAGATGGCTGGCCACACTCCGATTGCGCTGGTGGGTGGTGCTACCGGTCTGATTGGTGATCCGAGCTTCAAAGCTGCTGAGCGTCAGCTGAATACTCCTGATATCGTTGCAGGCTGGGCTGACAAGATCAAAGCCCAGGTCAGCCAGTTTATCGATTTCGACTGTGGCGAGAACAGCGCCAAAGTTGTTAACAACCTGGACTGGGCCGGCGAAACCAACATGCTGACCTTCCTGCGGGATGTCGGCAAGCACTTCTCTGTTAACAGCATGGTTAACAAAGAATCTGTAAAGCAGCGTATCGAGCGTGAAGGCTCCGGTATTTCCTTCACCGAATTCTCCTATGCCCTGCTGCAGGGAATGGACTTCTCCGAACTGAACCGTCGCCATGACTGCACGATTCAGGTGGGTGGCCAGGATCAGTGGGGTAATATCGTCGGTGGTATCGACCTGTCCCGTCGCCAGAACAAGTCCCAGACTTTTGGTATGACTGTTCCGCTGGTAACCAAGGCTGACGGCACCAAGTTCGGCAAGACCGAATCCGGTGCCATATGGCTGGATCCGGCCAAGACCTCTCCGTACAGCTTCTACCAGTTCTGGATGAACAGTGCTGATGCTGACGTCTACAAGTTCCTGCGCTTCTTTACCTTCCTGAGCATCGAAGAGATTACTTCAATTGAAGAAGCTGATGCCCAGATCTCCGGTCGCAAGAGCGCCCAGGGTATTCTGGCCAAAGAAATGACCCGCATGGT
>CANDOC010000001.1 GCA_947387575.1 Spongorhabdus nitratireducens | reverse complement strand
CTCACTGTTTATGTGGAATAACCACACCGCACAGTTCGCGCCTTGCCTGACGTAAACCATGAGCGGCTGGTCATATGTTTAATTGAGAACGCTCCCTAGTTCGCTTCGAAGATAGTTCTCTATGATAAAGGCAGTATCTGAATAACAGGATTGGTTCAAATGACTGCAACAATAATAACAAGAGTTAACTTTCTGCTGGTTGGCTGGTGGCTGTTAATGGCGACCACGCTAAATGCCGCTGATCATTCAGAATCGGGAACATCATTGATTGATCGGGTTATTGCTACCGGGAAAATCAAGGTAGCTGTCGCCCTGTATACCCCTGGGGTAATGAAAGATGAAGCTGGGCAGCTATCCGGTTTTGATGTTGATGTGGCACGCCAGCTGGCATCAGAGTTAAAAGCCGAGCCCGAGTTTGTCGAGCTGCCCTGGCAGGACTTGTCGAATGCTATCAGTGCTGGCAAGGCTGATATGGCTATCAGCAGTATGACGGTTACCGTTGAACGCAATCTGAAAGGCCTCTTCAGCATTCCCTATAACCGGACCAAACTGGTATTACTGGCCCGGCAGGATAAAGCGCTGGATAAAAAAACACAGATCCAGGACTTTGATAGCAGTGCTGTTAAAGTTGTTTCCCTGCAGGGAACGGTAGAAGCGCGGCTGGCAAAAGAGCGACTGCCAGATGCGATTCATCACCAGGTTCCCAGCCAGAAAGATCAGCTTGAAGCCCTGCTGTCGGGCTCGGCAGATATCACTCTGGTGGAGGTTTCCCGGGCACAGCAACTGTGGCGACAACATGAAGACGAGCTGTTTATGCCCACCGATGAACCTTTCTTCCGAGGGCAGGAGGCAATTATGTTGCCACGGGGCGATATTGATGGCCTTAATCTGGTAAATAACTGGATTTTACAACGTTTGGCCGATGGCTGGTTGCAGCAGCGGCATGATTACTGGTATATCTCTTCCGACTTGTCCGAGTAGTCAATGAAGTGGAAGGGGGCTGTTATGTGTCCAGATCTGAAATCCGAATTACCTGATACCGAAACAGCCTTGCCCGGTCGTGAACAGGCCATGCCGGTCACCGAAAATCATGTGGTATTTGATCGACCGCTGGATCAGGGCTGGCCGGAACATTTCCAGCAAGTATTGCTGGGATTGGGGTGTTTCTGGGGAGCGGAACGTCGCCTGTGGCAACAGGAAGGTGTATGGCTTACCGCTGTAGGTTATGCCGGTGGTGTGACCCCGAACCCGACTTATGATGAAGTGTGTACCGGTAAAACCGGTCATACTGAAGTCGTCAGTGTTGTTTTTGATCCTGCCGTTACCAGCCTTGAAAAGCTGCTGCAGGTATTCTGGGAATCCCATGACCCGACCCAGGGTATGCGTCAGGGTAATGACCGCGGAACCCAGTATCGCTCTGCTATTTACACCTTTGGTGAAGAACAGGCAGAGCAGGCCCGGGCATCAGCCAGCCATTATCAACAACAACTGGATGCTGCAGGTAAGGGAGCAATCACCACCGAAATTAGGGAAGCCCCGGTTTTCTATTTTGCCGAGACTTACCATCAACAATATCTGGCCCGGAATCCGGACGGTTATTGCGGGTTGGGTGGAACCGGTGTCTGCTTTCTTGATTAAGTGAGCGAATACTTCACCTGAATGCAGAATCAAATGCGTTTGCCAGTGTGAATCAAGTTACAATTCTAAACACTGCAAATTGTATTTAATTAACGTGTGGGTAATTGGCCTGAAATTCCTTTTCTGTGTTGATATCCACACGTGTTTGTTACTGATTTATCTCAGTTTTTTGAATGATATTCGGCAATATCAGGGAATATTCGTTGACGGGCAGTACCCGTTCTATATAATCGTTTATGCTTGAAATTCGTTTTATATTTATGCAATTCTCTTCGACGCCCTGTTTCCAGTCTCGTCCTGTTTGTCATAAGTAATAGCAATATTTCTCGCACAACCGCTCAGCATGAGCTATTAATTACGACTGATAAATTCAGGATATGACTATGTCTACTACTACCGGTACCGTTAAGTGGTTCAACGAATCCAAGGGCTTTGGCTTCATCGAACAGGAAAACGGCCCTGACGTATTCGCTCACTTCAGCGCTATCGTTGGCAGCGGCTTCAAGACTCTGGTTGAAGGCCAGAAAGTTGAGTTCACCGTAACTCAGGGCCAGAAAGGTCCTCAGGCTGAGAACATCGTTGTTCTGTAAGCCTCTCTGGTGAAGCTTAAGTAGCCATAATTCGGGTGCACTTTTAACAAGGATGCATCTGAATGAGAAAACCGACTCAAACGAGTCGGTTTTTTTATATCCACACTTTCCTGTCTTTCAAACCAGTCATTCATTCATCACGCTTTTATATTCATGCTAATCTGCTTCTGACCGTTCTACTGAACACTCTGGTGTAAAGCCGGAGCAAAGCGCAGGTTGTACCATGAAAGTTTTTGCGGGTGGCATTAACACCGAAACCAATACTTTTTCACCTGTTCCTACCGGCTTAAGTGATTTTGTCGTTGGTCGTATTGATAATGAAAGCCGTTCCTGTGAAAGTGAAATTCTACAGGCTGTCGGGCGTCTGGCCGAACAGCAGGGCTGGATATACCACCCGTCATTTATCGCGGTTGCTGTGCCTGGAGGTATTACTACCGCTACGGCCTATAAAACGCTCAAGGAGCTGTTGTTAAAAGAGCTTGAACAGGCCATGCCGGTTGATATGGTGTTTCTACATCTGCATGGTGCAATGGTGGCAACAGATTGCTCTGATTGTGAAGGCGACATCATATCGGCTGTCAGAACTGTAGTAGGGGCAAAGGTACCAATTGGGGTGGAGTTGGATCTGCACTGTCATTTGACACAAGCCATGTTGAATGAATCGGATGTGATTGCCATTTACCGGGAGTATCCCCATACCGACATTATCGAACGGGCTGAAGCACTTTTTTTAATGCTGGCTGACATCGTGCGCGGAAAAACCCGGCCGGTAATGGCAATGTATGATTGCCGTATGGTCAACCTGTATCCAACGGCACTTCAGCCCATGCGGCAGATAGTTGATAGTTTGGAGCAATATGAATCTCGGCCTGAGGTGATTTCAGCTAATATCGGTCATGGCTTTCCTTGGGGTGACGTTAAAGACTGTGGCACCAGAACACTGGTTATTACTGACAACGATCCACATCTGGCTCAGGAGCTGGCTTGTAAACTGGGTGAGGATATTTATAGACACCGGCATGAATTGCTACTACGTCCTCTAGGCTTGGATGAGGCATTGAACAGGGCAGCAATTTTTCCTCACACAGGAAAACCGTTGGTATTGGCAGATCAATCAGACAATCCAGGATGTGGTGCTGCTGGTGATTCTACCTTTGCTCTGGCAGCCATGCTTGAAAGGAAAGTAGCTGCGGCAGCTGTGGGTATGATATGGGATCCGCAAGTGGTGGAAATTGCCAAAAGAGCTGGTGAAGGCGCTACTTTGAATGTGCGACTGGGCGGAAAAGCTACATCAGGTTCCGGAATACCTTTGGATCTTGAAGTCCAAGTTGTTGGCATCAAAGAAAATCTGATTCAGCTTTTTCCCCAGAACAGATCTGAAGCAGTGCCTGCTCTCTGTGGTGATACTGTTTGCCTTGAGAGTGATGGAATATTTATTATTGTTAACAGTACTCGCTCCCAGGTTTTCAACCCGTCGATTTTTACTACATTTGGTCTGAAGCTGGAGCAGCTAAAACTCTTGGTGGTTAAATCCACTTTTCACTTTTATGCTGCTTTCGAGTCAGTGGCAGAGCAAATTATCCTGATGGCTGCTCCCGGCCCCCTGAATACCCGCTTTCAGGAGATTCCCTACCAGCATGCTGACCTGCATAAATACCCGTGGGTTGATGATCCCTTCTGATGACGTAAACGGGGCCTGGCTTGTGGGGCTTATGACCAGGTTGATTTACTTGGCGGGGCATTCCCCACATAATCGGCAGCATAAAACCACTAACGAGATTTCTATATGCTGTTTGATCTCTGGCCTGCAATTATAGCTTTAACACTCCTAACCATGGCACCGGGTGCAGATACGCTGATTATCATGCGTAATACCAGCCGCGGCGGTATGCTGGATGGTACTGTTACCAGTTTAGGTATTGGTAGCGGCTTGTTTGTTCATGCGCTGGTATCTGCAGCAGGTATTTCCGTTATTTTGCTTCAGTCTGCCATGGCTTTCAGTGCGCTTAAGCTGGCAGGTGCGGCTTATCTGATCTGGCTTGGTATCGGAAGCCTGAGGCAGGTGTTTAACGGCCAGGGCGGGTTGAATGTTGAAGCTTCAGGCAAGCAGACTTTCAGTGCTGTGCGCTCCTATCGTGAGGGGCTGCTGTCTAATGTACTTAATCCGAAAACAGTTATCTTCTATATGGCGTTCCTGCCGCAGTTTATTGATCCGGAAGGTTCGGCGCTGATTCAGTCAATGATTCTGGCAGGTATGCACTTTATTATCTCAATGATCTGGCAGACTGGACTGGCGCTGATGGTAAACAAGGCTCGGAGCTGGCTGGCCAAGCCTTCAGTCAATCGTGGGTTTAATACCCTGACCGGCGGACTGCTGGTCAGTCTGGGTGCTGGTTTGGCTCTGAAGAGTAACTAATTGGAAAAACCAGTCCCCTGAAAATACCTATTCAATATAAATCCTGCGTTCATAAAATAGGCTCACTTTTGAGTGAGTCTGTTTTATGGAATATCAATTTCGACGTGATCTGTTCGGGCGTGCCGATGCCACTTTCTCTATGGGCCATGAGGCGATAGGGAGCTGGTTGCTGGAAGAGGTCGGTACCCGCCAGAGCAAAATTTCAGAACTTCTGAATGTTATTGCAAACCTTAAGGAAGGGCAGGGCTGGGAATCTATCCACGAAGGTGAACAGTTCAACCTGACACTTACCCGGGATTCAGCCGAAGTGAGAGCTGATCTGCTGGATACCGATATGTTGCCTGACGACTCGGAGCTGGATTACTACGACGATGAATCGTGTAGTCACTGTGGTCTGGATGACTTTCAGGAGATGCTGATTGCGTGGCGGCAGTTTATTCAGGAAGCATAATGTCCGGCTTGCCTCTGCTGATTATTAAAGAGCAGAATGAATAATTAATCTGCTCATACAGAAAAAACTCTCTATATGTACGACATTATTGGCGATATCCATGGTCATGGAACAGAGCTGGAACTATTGCTGGAAAAACTGGGTTACAGTCTCTCTAACGGGGCATATCGGCATCCAGAAAGGACTGCGATCTTTGCCGGAGATTTTATTGACCGGGGGCAGGAAGAGAGAAAGGTCATTAATATTTGCCGTCCTATGGTCGAGCAGGGCAGTGCATTGGCTGTAATGGGAAACCATGAGTTTAATGCTGTTTGCTATGCGACGCGGGTTGTAGGCAGTGAGGATGATTATCTCCGCTCGCACCGAAAGCCCAGAAATACCACCGAGCATGCTGCATTTCTTGCCGAGTATCCTTTTGAATCTCCTGAACACCAGGAAACGATTGCATGGTTTAAAACACTACCCCTGTTTCTTGAGTTGGATGGTATTCGGGTTATTCATGCAGTCTGGCATCACCCCAGCCTTCGAATAGCCAAGCCCTGGCTCGACGGGAAAAACTGTCTTAAGCCGGATGCCTATCATGCTGCATCAGATAAAGACCATCCGCTGTATGATGCTGTCGAACATTTGCTGAAAGGGATTGAAATGCCTTTGCCTGCAGGTGAAAGCTTTCAGGACTTTGGCGGCACTATCCGCACAAGTGCCCGGATAAAGTGGTGGAAGGATAAGGCGACAACACTTGATCAGGTAGCCATTTTGGCACCGCCGGAGCCCTTGAAGACGATAAAGCTACCTGAGGATAGATATCGATATCAGGATGATATTCCCTTGTTTTTTGGTCACTACTGGTTTGGCGGAAGACCTGAGCCGACATCGGACAAGCTTGCTTGTGTGGATTACAGTGTGGCCAAACCGGGCGGCAAGCTGGTGGCTTATCGGTGGTCGGGTGAGTCAAATTTATCGGCTGATAATTATCTATGGGTAACCAGAAAGGGATAATGCTTTGAATGGTATATGTAACATAATATTAGTTTGGTGAGGTTGTGGCGAAAGGGACATTTTGCCAGTTCGTGAAAAGATAGAGATGGCGGATGATTCGATAGGCTCTGTAATTTTTATCCTGATACAGGCACCAGGTAATGGCTTGAGCAAGTTCGTCGGCAGATGCTGTCAATTCTGTAAACAAGATAAACAGTTGATTGAACGCTCCCTGAAGCTCTGGTGGAAGCTCCTCCCAGCAGGGCATTGATACATAAATGTAATTATCAATCCATGTTCTAGTTGCGGAGTACAGCTCAGGATCCATAATTTTTTGTAGCTGCAGAGGTAGACAAAAGATGAACTGTATATCTGGAACATCTTCAGGCTGTACTTGTTTTCTGGGACGTTTCCCTTTTTTGTTTTTTTCAGCTTCGGGCTGCCTGATAAAAGTTTGTAGCGTAATTTCTGCTAACGCTTCAAGTGGTTGTAAACTATGTCCTATGCTTGCAAACCTGCTGCGTGTCAGAGCCTGATAAGAACAGCTGATTCTATGCCACTGCTCCTCCTTGTAATCTGCAAGCTCCTCTGGCGTTTTCGGTGCACTATCAGACTGATATGTTTTCGCTGCCACCATAATTTCTAATACAGGAATCCTCAAGTCAGGTTTGTAGAAATATCCTGTTGTCAGACTGTATCCTTCGGGGTGCCATTGCTCTTCGAGTCTTATATCACCAATATTCAGTTGCAGATGTAACTGACCGTCAGCATCATAGGATACTTTATTGAGCTTGATAGCAGGTTGATTTTGCCCGGGGTTATAGTGTTGATAGAAACAAAAAGAGGGTAGCAAGTGCCTCTCGAAATCAATCTCACAATATTTATCTGTTAATTTGTTGGCTATTGCCACAGCAAAGCCAGTAAGCGAACCTTCTGTTTCATTCAAAGAAACTTCAGTTGATTCATCTCTAATGGGCTCAGGGATTGGGTTAAGCCAGAAAATAGCGGCTTCAGTGCAAAAAACACATGAAATACTGCAGAGAAAGGTAAAACATCTACCTCTTGGCATGGGCTGCTGTTTCTCGTTGTTATTAAAACCTATGGAAACGTAGTCTAGCCGCTGAATTTAATCTGTGGTTATTGTTGGATATACATTAATCAAGTTACCGAGTTTGACTGTAAGATAAAAACGCTTTAACTGGATGGCTTTCTCTAAATTCTTATTTTGCACTGATCATATCTGTTTTGTTTAGTATCGATTGGAAGAGCAGAAACCAAACTTGTTAAATATAAAAAATTCCCGTCCGTAGAAGGGTGAAGCTAAGTGAGGCCATTCGAGCCTTTCAGCATCACCAGGGTCAAGATGCTTATTGGTAGCTGGCAGGCTGATTGTTTTAACCCTTCCAGATAATCTTTCAGGTTGTTATAGCAGCGATATCTGCCAGATCGACTGGTCGTCCCAGCTTCTGTTTGTAACCAATCAAATCTTTTGCACTCATTACTGCAACTTTTAAACCCATCAGTTCTATTCGTGAGTGACGATCAAAATCAACCGGCTGAACTTCCCAAAGTCCGGTTAACTGATTAAACATCCGAATATTATCGGCCTTGCAGATCTCAATCAGCTGACCTTCATAATTCAACTCTGCCAGTTCCAGATCCCAGTTTTCATCCTGGTAACGGGTTGAAGGCTGGCTGATATAGTCAGCGCCAAAATCCAGTACCGCAGCATAATATTCCGCTGGAATATACATATCGATATCTGCCAATGGGCGTTTGCTGCCATAGGCAATAGCAGCCAGACCACCGGTAATCAGATAGGGAATCTTCTGCTGGTGGAGATAATCGGTTATCCATTTGAGTGCAGCCTTGGCTGCACTGTGAGTTATTACTTCACTGTTCATCATGAACCCAGCCTGTCTTGCAGTTCGGCTTTCCAGATTGCCATGGCCAGCGCCGGTTTGCGCAAAATTTTGGGTGTTGGAATCCACTTGTGACGTATTTTGGAAAATACATCAAAGCGCTCGGCGGTACCCGCCATCGCCTCAGCCACCACACGACCAGCGATATTGGTCAGGGATACACCGTGTCCGGTATAACCATGAGCGGTGTAGATATCATTGCCCAAGTGATCGATATGGGGCATATATTCACGAGTGGCAGAGAACAGACCGCCCCAGTGATATTCCATCTTTACATCATCCAGCTGGGGGAATACTTTCAGCATGCGTTGGCGCAGGCGTTCCCGGGTATCCGGGTGTTCACCGTTGAAAGGGTGATTTACGCCACCGAACAAAATACGACCATCCGCAGTCGGACGGAAATAGTCCAGACAGTTATTAAGGTCGGACATGGCCATTTTGTTTGTAATCGGTTGTCTGTCACCCAGCGGCTCGGTTACGCCGATATAGGAGATAATCGGTAGCACCTTGTTTTCAGCTTTCTTGTGCAGACCGTCAATATAGGCATTGCAGGCCAGTAATACCTGCCTTGCTTTTACACTGCCTTTTGCGGTGTTAATCCGGTTTGGCCAGCCCTGGACTATTTTGGTGGCAGCGCTGTTCTCATAGATTCTTACGCCCAGATTCATCGCCGCACGAGCCAGTCCTACGGTGTAATTATGGGGATGAATATGAGCACTGTTGGGGTCAAACAGTCCGCCAATGTAACGATCTGAAGAGGTCACTTCACGTATCTTGTCCCTATCCCACCAGCTGATGCCGTCATAGTCGTAGTGAGATTCCATCAAGTCCTGATAGGCTTTCAGCTCTTTCACATGACTGGGCTTGATCGCCAGCTCGATGCAGTTCTGCTGAAGATCACAGTCAATACTGAATTCCCTGATGCGGTCGCGCACAATATCCAGTGACTCACAGGACAGATCCCACAGTTTTTTGCCCCAGTCCGGCCCAAAAGCTTCATCTACTTCATGCAGACCAAGACAATATCCGACCAGGCACATGCCTCCATTCCGTCCGGAAGCACCCCAGGCAATACGGTTGGCTTCCAGTATCACCACATCATAGCCACGCTTGC
Source organism: Spongorhabdus nitratireducens (assembly GCA_947387575.1). Taxonomy (GTDB): domain Bacteria; phylum Pseudomonadota; class Gammaproteobacteria; order Pseudomonadales; family Endozoicomonadaceae; genus CANDOC01. The sequence goes on along the minus strand of CANDOC010000001.1, from coordinate 988,199 downwards.
GCAGCTCGATAGCGGCATTAAAGCCGGTCATCCCACCGCCAATAATGCAGACATCTGCGGTTATTTCACTGTCCAGTTCAGGCTGTAATGGCAGTTGATGCCCGGTCGCTTGATAGTAGGAGTCGATATAGCCGCTGGCCTGGCTCATGGTGATTTCTCAATAGGAAAAACAAGGGACCATTACACTCGGGCAGGTCAGTACTGATTCGGGTGAGAGGTCTATAAGGGGGCGGATTATCAAAGGGAATTGTCGGGCTGACAATAGGGATAGATGCCAGTTGCTGCAGAGTTGTCACAATGTATAACGATATTCTGCAAGAAGCCCCTTTTGAATATTGGATGGAATTCCATGCTGTATAAAAAAGCAATCGAGTATCTTTTGTTCGAGCTTTTCTGGCGGCAACTGCATCCCGGTACTGAGTTGACCTGATTCGGCTGCTTCAAGCATATACAGTCCGCAGGCAGAATAGAGAGTCATAATCGGATCAATATATTTCATCTGGGTTGGCTCCTGCAGGATAAAGTTTAGTGGCAAGCGCTGGTTCAGAACCCGTGCTTTCGGGATGGCATCACCGTATTCATCCTGAGCGCCCATATTGGCCAGGATGGCCTTGCTATTGATAAAGTCTTCCACCGGATATTGTTGTGAAATCAGATTCTCGACGCCTGTTGCTGTTACTATCAGGTGAGTCTTTTGCACTGCCTGCATCACCCTGTTGATTTGCCTGCAGTCAATAAAATCGAAGTTGTTATTTGAACTAAAAGTCCCGGGGAAATCTGTGACCGTTACAATAGCGCCCTGATGCTTGAGACTGGCTGTAATACCTTTGCCGACCTTGCCAAATCCAAATACTAGACAAGGCTTGCCATCAAGCTGATCAAGTCCGAGTTGTCTCAGTGATCTTATAAAGCCGTCTGGTGTACCCAGTATGGTTTCTACTTTTTTGATTCTGGAGCCGTCAACATTAATCCAGTTCTTATCCGGGTTCCTAGCATACAGCATTGCACCACTGCGAGTTAACTCGATATACCCGCAACGGGAAACGTTCTGTCGGTGTTGTCCGGTGCAGTCGAGCACGATATCAAAGGTTTCGGCAGGATCTATTAGTGGCCTGCAGTCTATATTGCACTGTTGAAGTAACGTCACTGTATCTGGATCAGGATGGATTTCCTGAGGCCAGCTGACAGTCACTTTGGCTCCGGCTTCCAGCTAGGGTAGCAGAGCAGGTAAAGTCCCCATAAATAAAGGACATGCGAACAACACCCGCTGGTTCTGAAGCTCTGGTTTGTTTCTGAAGTGACGGGAAATAAGTCGGGAGCAGGGATATGTATCTGGAGAAAAGAAGGTCTCGATTGTGGTTGTCAGTTGTGGAAACTGCAGCATTAATTTGAGCACCTGGCCTTATAAACAATCCTTATTCTAGTCTGGTGTAACGAATGTCTGCCAATGGCTCGATAGCACATGCTCTTCATTATCAAGACCAGCCCTGAAAGCGAGCTGGCCTGATTGTAACCTTAGGGCGTCCGGCGATTACGCGTAAGAATGCTCCAGAATCTGGCGGCTGGTTTCCAGTGTCAGGTCACCAGTTTCAGACATTGCAACCATACCATGAGCTTCCAGTGCATTAATAACATCACTGACTTGCTCACGCTTTACGCCGTATTCAGACAGGCGTGTTTTAACACCCAGAGATTCAAAGAAGGCTCGGGTTTTGCTGATCGCCCGTTCAATCCGCTCTTCTTCATCACCTTCGGTAATATCCCAGACACGCTCGGCATATTGCAGCAGTTTGGCCCGCTTCTTGTCTTTACGCAGGGCCCAGAGTGAAGGCTGAATAATGGCCAGACTCTGGGCATGATCAATACCGAACAGTGCGGTGAGTTCATGACCAATCATATGGGTGCTCCAGTCCTGGGGAACGCCGGCGCCGATAAAGCCGTTCAGAGCCCAGGTTGCACTCCATACCAGTGTCGCACGGGCATCGTAGTTTTCCGGTTCTGCCAGGGTGACCGGGCCGGTTTCGATCAGGGTCTTGAGTAGACCTTCTGCGGTACGGTCCTGTACTGAGGCATTAACCGGGAAGGTGACGTACTGTTCCAGAATATGAACAAAGGCATCAACTACACCGTTGGCAACCTGAACCTTTGGCAAACTGAAAGTCAGGGTCGGATCAAGGAATGAGAACTTCGGGAACAGCATCGGGCTCATTACCGGGAACTTGCCGCCCTGATAGGAGATAACAGCACCCATATTCATTTCGGAGCCGGTGGCTGGCAGTGTGGCTACGGTTGCCAGCGGCACTGCCTTTTCAATAGGCAGCGGGGAAAAACCATGTTGCAACAGGCTTTCTTCAGAACCTTCGTAAGGGGCTGCGGCTGAAACAAACTTGGTGCCGTCCATTACGGAGCCACCACCAACGGCCAGCAGAAAATCGATATTCTCCTTGCGTACCAGTTCTACAGCACGCATCAGGGTATCGAACTGGGGATTAGGTTCGATGCCGCCAAATTCAATCACTTCGCGTTGCCCCAGACCGTTAAGCACCTTATCCAGCGTGCCAAACTTTTTAACACTGCCACCGCCGTACAGCACCAGTACTTTGGCATTCTGTGGTACCAGCTTGTCCAGTTCCGCCAGTCGGTCCTGTCCAAACACAATATGAGTCGGGTTGAAGTAATCAAAAGATTGCATGGTTTGTATCCTCTCGTTTATGGCCTACAGGTTACCTAAGCATTGAAAATTAAGAAGAGGTAAACCGCGCAAAAACATGCCTAAAACTATCACTTATGCATTTTATGTGTGCTTTTTAAACGGAACGGGTTATGCTGCGGGACAGCAATATACAAGGCACGATTGGAGTATGGCTAATGAACCCGCTGGCCAATTTATTGAACAATCTGGCACCGGAGGAGGGTTATAACCCGACAGCTCTAAAAGGGGTGGGCGTGTTTAAGGCCACTACTTCCAGCCCTCGCCAGCCCCTGTGTTACAGCCAGGGCATGATTATTATGGCGCAGGGTTTTAAACGGGTTCATCTGGAAGAAGCAGTGTTTGAATATAATCCGGATAACTATCTGGTACTGACACTGCCGATGCCGGCTGAATGCGAAACGCTGGTGGAGCCTGACAAACCGTTACTGTCGCTGGTTATCGATATTGATATCAACCAGTTGAATGAGCTGGTGCGGTTATTTGATGAACATGGTGAAGCTTGTACCGACAATAGTCTGGCTGAGTGCAAAAGCCTGTATGTGAGCCGGGTTACTGAACCGTTTGCGGCTACTGTCTTGCGACTGGCTCAAAGCCTGCAGTCGCCATTGCAGCGTGATGTGCTGGGCCAGAGTCTGGTGCGTGAGGTCTTATATCATGCTCTCTGTGGTGAACAGGCCGGTCCGCTGTTTTCGCTGGCATTGCATAATACTCATCTTGCCCGGCTGGAGCGGGCGCTGAAGTATCTGCATGAGCATTTTGACCAACCGCTGGATGTGGATCAGCTGGCAGCGCTGGCCAATATGAGTCCTTCAACGTTTCACCGTAACTTTCGCCAGATTATGGCTTCATCACCGATTCAGTATCTGAAAAAGCTGAGACTGAACAAGGCCAGGGAACTGCTGCTGGATCAGGGGTTAAAAGTAAAGCAGGCCGCAAACCGGGTAGGGTATGAAAGCTCCACCCAGTTCAGCCGGGAATTCAAACGCTATTTTGGCAAGACACCCCGGGATATCAGCTCGCTGGTCGAATTAACGGCCTGATTCTGCAGCATCATGGCTGACAGTCAGTGTTCGACCCTGTGCGCTGCTTTGCATGGCCAGCTTGATCAGTCTGATATTCCACAGAGCATCTTCGGCTGTTACCGGCACTTCAGCACCGTTTCGAATCGCAGCGGCTATAGCGTTGAAATAGTGCTGATAGCCTCCGGTTTCGGTTATTACCGGTTGCTGTGTTTCGGCAGTGTAGAGCGTGCCGTATTGTGTCTGTGCTTCCTGACCCCAGGCCGGTGTTGTCGGTTTTATGCCTGCTTTCAGTTGGTCTTCCTGTGGATCCAGGCCGTACTTTTCAAAGCTGCCCAGAGTGCCCCTAACGCTGAACCGTTTATTGGGACCGGCACTGAACAGATCACTGTGCAGAATGACCTGCTTATCAGGGTAGTGCAGGATGATATTGAAGTAGTCGACGGTTTCTGCCTTATCACGCAGCATTTGGCACTGTGCTGTTAAAGCCTCGGGAAGACCAAACAGATCCAGTGCCTGGTCAATAAGGTGAGGTCCCAAGTCAAACAGAATACCACCGCCGTCAGCGGCCTGCTCCCGCCAGCGTTGTCTGACTTCCGGTCGGAACCGGTCAAAGCGGGATTCAAACAGTTTGATATCACCCAGCTTTTGGTTCTCAATCAGCTTTTTAACGGTCATAAAATCACCATCCCAGCGGCGATTATGATAAACACTGAGTACCCGCTGTTTTGCTCTGGCCAGTTCGATCAGGCGTTCACCGTCTGCTACCCGGGTGACAAATGGCTTTTCCAGAATGACATGCTTACCCTGTTCCAGCGCCAGGGCTGCCAGTTCAAAATGAACGTCATTAGGGGCGGTAATAATAACCAGTTCGGCATCTGACTCGGTCAGCAAAGCCTCTGCTGAAGAATAATGATCAACATTCGGCCAGTCTTGTTGAACCGCCCCTGTCTGCGAGCTGCTGATGGCACTGAACTCAAACTGTTGTAGTTGAGAAATAAAAGGGATATGAAACGTACGGGCTGAATAGCCATAACCGACAACGGCTGTTTTAATCGGTCTGGTTTGCATTATGCGTTTTCCTGAAGATAGATATTTGCTGGAGACTGTTATGAGCATAAAAATACTGGTCTAGAATCATTTATCTTGCCTGTCATGGGTTATGGCAGGTCGAGATAAAAAGTTGGCATAAAAGGTCAGGGGCCAGTATTTATGCGCATTCATATCCATTTTGTCTGTCTGACAAAAAGATGTCTGCTGGTTAGTTTTGCTCTGTTAGCAGTGCTTCAACTTGTGGCTGTGAGTCAGGCTGTAGCTCAGACTATGGCACATGCCCCTGATCAACAACAGGCACGAAGCAATGCCTTGCTGGCTATTCAGCATACCGACCATACCAGACTGCCAAAACCAGGCCAGACTCTGACGAACACTGATATTGCCGAGTTCTGCAAGCGGGTTGTCGAGAATGGAGAACGATACAAAATATATCCTGCAGCAATATGTATTCCACTTGAATATTTGAATGATGCCAAAGAGCAACTGGCGGGAACCGATGTCAAAGTGGCTGTGGTTGTGAACTTTCCCCACGGAGGTCCTGATATCGCCAGCGCACTGGATCAAATTGCTGCTGCACGCCGCGGGCGGGCAGATGAAGTGGATCTGGTTGTGCCTTATAACGAATTTAAAAAAGGCCACAGTGATATTGTGGCTGAGATGGTAAAAAAGTGTAAGAACGCCTGTGGCGGGATGCAGCTCAAGGCTATTCTGGAAACCGGAGCACTGGACAGCCCGGGGCAGATCAGAAAGCTTGCCGGGCTGGTGCTGGACTCAGGGGCAGACACCATTAAAACATCAACGGGTATGATCGCTGTCGGTGCCACAGAAAACGCCGTACAAACCATGGCTGAGGTGATAAAAGCTCGTGGTAGCCGGCATGGCCTGAAAATCTCCGGAGGTATCCGTACCTGCGAAGATGCTGAGAGATATCTGGCGATCGTCAATAAAACACTGGGCGCCGAGTGGGTAGATGCTCATTTGAGATTTGGTGCCAGTTCATTGTACCCGGCACTGGTCAATTATCTTTATGAGCAACCCAGTGAATTGCAGGCGTCTGGCAGCTATTGAGAGGTGTTGTCACCGTCTTTAAAGCTGAGTGCGACGGAATTCATACAGTAACGGTTTCCGGTGGGATGGGGACCGTCAGGAAAAACATGACCCAGGTGAGCCTCGCAGTTGGCGCAGCGCACTTCGGTTCGGTGCATACCGTGGCTGTGATCTTCTATGTAGATAACGGCGTCGGGATCAACTGTTTGCCAGAAACTGGGCCAGCCACAGCCGGCATCAAACTTGGTGGTTGAATCAAACAGCACTTGATTGCAGCAAACACAATGATAAACGCCATTGCGGTCAAAGACTGCGTACTCGCCGGAAAAAGGGATTTCAGTACCGGACTGGCGACAGACCCGGAATTGTTCGTCAGTCAGTTCTTCCCGCCATTGTGCTTCAGATTTTTTTACTTTCATTATGAATCTCCGCTGGCTTGTAAATATGAACTGCTCAGAATGTCGGTGGCTGTCGGGCAGTCTCTCACTACCCGACGCCTGATTATTACTTCTTCTTGAACAGGCTGATAACACACAGTGCAAAAGCTGCAATATACACACTGAAGATAACGGTCATCCACTGCGCCATATTCATGCCAAGCAATGACCAGCCATCTTCACCACAGAAGCCGGTGGGGAAGAACATATCCGGCCACCAGTCGTACAGCGGCAGGTTAAACGGAAAGGTGGGCAGGGCATTACAGGTCATAAACATACCGTCAGCACCATAGTAGCCAAGTTGCTTCATGGCCACCTTTAAGCCGTATACGGCGCCAACAATCCAGATCAGATAACCAATGCTACGAACGATCCGGTTTCTCGGGGCAATCATCATAACCGCGGCAGCAATTGCCAGCAGCATAACGGCCAGCCGCTGATAGACACAAAGCTCGCAGGGGTCCAGATACATTACATACTGGAAATACCAGGCGGTTGATTCCAGAAATACCGCTGTCAGCAGCATAATCAGCCAGGTAATGCGGTAATTCTGCCAGTTCTGAATAGCGGTCAGCGGAGCAGAGCGGAAGTCCGCCCAAAGTGTTGCCAATGCGTTCAAGTCAGTACAGCTCCTTGTTGGTTAACCAGCCCGTAACCTTCAGGGCTGAGCCAGCAAATAGTCGATTAAAGCATAGAATTGATCAAAAGACTCCAGACTGTCCATCCGGATCAGATAGCGACCATTGACAATAAATGCCGGGGTGGAAGGAACAGTCTTTTCGAAATCTTCCCAGTGCTGGAACTTCTGCTGAAGCTCGGCAGTCTTGACCGCATTATCAAACTCTTCACGGGTCAATCCGGCTTTGGCCAAAGTGGCAAAGAACTGTTTATCAGAGCTCCAGTCCCCGATTCTTTCGTCGTGTATTGCTGTAAACAGTGCCTTTTTGACAGCAGCCTCTTCCCCGGTCTGCTCAGCTGCAAGCAGAGCTTTACTAACCTGATCGCCATAATCGGCAACAAAGGCGATATGAGCCTGATTGAACTTGACCTTTTTGCTGACCATATCTTCTTTTACCGCACCCAGCAATTGCTGTTCCCAGCGATAGCAGTGACCGCAATACACAGAGTAGACTTCTGTCAGGGTCGGAGCGTCAGTCTTTTCAAAGCGGGCTGGCAGCTTGTCGTAGTTCTGGCCTTCGGAAAAGCTGTAGCCAAAAGCAGTGAGTGGCAGTGTCAGCAGCAGTGCTGCAGTGGCGAATATTTTTTTCATTGATTATCCCCCGGTAACGGATACCTGAAGCGGTTAGGCGGGTTTTTTGACAGGTTAATCGTCCTTTTTATGAGTATGTTTTTATATAGGGGTTTTGACGTACTGTTGGCTCAGGTATCCCGGCTGCACAGAGTGGGTAACAAGTTGTTAACGTGCTGGATTCTGAGGCTCGGAAAGTCGTTTTCCTGCGCCATTTCGTGTTCGAGATCACAGGGAAAAGATGTTTGTTTAACTATTCGAACCAGCTGTCTGTGAGCTTTTAGTCTGGTTCATCTATTTCACTTACCATATTGGTTTGGTCATTTTTCTCACACTTGAAAAAACAAACTGTGACACTCATGGTGTGGGTATCATCGCTTTCTGTCTCGATATATATCTTTTCCATTCGTTGTAAAAATCCTTGAAGGTCATTAATTCTACCGGGAACCATATAGCTCGCGTATTCACCGATTCCATCACTCAATAAAAAGCAATGCCTTGATACAGGAGATCGTTCAAAGCAGAAGAAATAACTCATATCATAATCAGCGCTGTATAATTTCATCACCAAACAGGTACTTGTTTGTTGCAGTTGCGTTCGAAGAAATGAGATAAACCCTGTGCCGGGCGCGTATTCCAGAGGCACAACCCGGTATTGTTGTTGACTTTTTAGCCAATCCTTTATCTCATCCAGAGCAAAGCCATCACCAGTTCTGCAACTCTCTTGAGCCCATTGATAGATAGTCTGTAGCCATAGGCATTCACTACTTTTCTCTACATCTACCTGAGTAAGGGCAGGTGGTTTCATCGATGCAGGAACTGTTAATTCTTGAGTATGGCGACCAGCAGCCGTAAGCCGGGCTATTTCATCATGGTTGTAAATCAACCAGTCAAGCCATTCCTCCCATTCCAAATAATCTGACAATAAAAAGCACTTCCTGAAACTTGGATCGGATCCAAACTCTTCAACAATATCGCACTTTGCTTTTACACGCTTTTGAATATTTAGTTTTGCTTGTGAGGGGCGCTTTCGTTGCTGGGGTTTTAATGGGGCTACAAAAGCCGAAGTCTTTTGCAGCGAAGTGAGAGGTCCAGATATGCCTGCGTCTTTTGAGGCTGTTTGAGTTACGGAGACTGTTTCAGGTGAAGGATTCTGATTGTTTTTCTGATTCATTTCGATCAATACCTCATCAGCATCTATCAATTGTGGAGGTGGAGTCGATTTTCTTGGAGGATGATCTCGTCTTCGGTATTGATGAGGTATTTTATTATCTCGCCTGCGGTCAGGTGTGACTCGGACTCGCTGAACACCGCAATTATTGCAGTACCCCTTAACAAGTCTTGATTGACATACATAGCACGTTGCTGGACCGGAATAAGTTGATTGTGCTAGCAAAGCAATAATTATGAACAGCAGGATTAGTGAAAGGCGCTCAATCTTATTATTACAAAGCATAAGAACATTCAGCCAGCATGTTGATTTCTACAGTTTATAAAAAACATAGCCATCTGATGCAAAACGTTCTTTATGTTTTGTAATTATTTATGTCTCATGCAGTAAGTTTTAAGCATTCTCTTTGTGGTCAGTTTGTTATGAACTGCAAGAGAGCATGGAGCATCCAGCCCTATGACGTGCCCACTCCGGCCGTTTGGCTGCAAACTGCTCCTTGTCAGGCTGCTCATCATATGGGTGACGCAGTGTATCCATCAGTTCTTCAAGCAGGGAATTATCGCCTTGCTCGACCTTGTCGATTGCCATCTGGGCAAGGTAATTGCGAAGTACATATTTAGGGTTGACGGCATCCATGCGCTGGCGGCGCTCCTTGTAGGGGGAGCCATCCTGCATCATTCGGTGGCGATAACTTTTGAGCCAGTCGGCAAACTGCTGCAGCGTGTCACCTGATAACTGCTCGGGCTGATAGAAAGCATCCATCAATGGGTTGAGCAGCTCGTCATTTGTCGACTCTTTAAAACTGTCCGAAGTTATATCCATTGCTCCAAGGCGGCGATAGAAAACGGTCATATCCGTTTCGGCAAGTTTAAGTGTCTGGTGCAGATCCGTGGTCAGCGTGTCATCAGTCGCAGCATCATAATGCTTCAGTCCCAGCTTGGCTGCCATGGTTTGCTGTCGATGGGCGACAAAGGTTTCTGAGTAGACTTCCAGTGCCTGCTGCAGTGGTTCAACCTGTTCTACCATTGGAAGTAGTGAATTTGCCAGCTGAACCAGATTCCACAGCCCGATTTCCGGCTGTCGTCCATAGCAGTAACGACGGCCCGAGGCATCGGTAGTATTGGGAGTCCAACCGGGATCATAGTCTTCCAGCCAGCCATAGGGGCCATAATCAATGGTCAGGCCTAGAATCGACATATTGTCAGTGTTCATCACCCCATGAACAAACCCGACTCGCATCCAGTGGCAAATCATAATGGCCGTGCGGCGACAGACATCTGTAAACCATTCGGTAATAACCTTTGGGGTTAATTCCCGTTGCTCATTAAAATCTGTCCGCAGAGTGTACTCGGTAAAACGGCGCAGCAGATCAGTATCTCCCTGAGCCGTCAGAATCTGGAAATTACCAAAGCGAGTGAAGGACGGCGCTGTACGGCAGACCACCGCGCCGGGCTCGGCTTTCGGACGGCCATCATAAAACATATCCCGGGTAACTGTTTCCCCGGTCAGCATAAGGCTCAGCGCTCGGGTGGTCGGAACACCAAGGTGGTGCATAGCCTCACTGCAGAGAAACTCCCGCAGCGATGACCGGAGTACTGCCAGGCCATCAGCCATGCGGGAGTAGGGCGTTGGGCCTGCCCCTTTCAATTGTAACGCCCAGCGTTTGCCGTGACGGTTTATCACCTCACCGAGATTAATGGCTCGGCCATCGCCCAGTTGGCCCGCCCACTGACCGAACTGATGACCACCATAACAGGTCGCGTAGGGGTCCATCTCTGGCAGAAGCCGGTTACCACTGAATACTTCTGTAAAGCGAAGTGTCAGACAGCTTTCGGAGCTGAGATCCAGCTCTGCTGCCATTTCTCTGGAAAAGGCAACCAGTTCTGGATTGCTGAACCCGACCGGCTGCACCCGGGAATAACAGGCATTTCTGACCTGACGGATATTGTTGGATTGTTCAGAGTCTGCAGGAAGCTCTGCAGTAAAGCGATTATCAAACTGTAGTGCATCCAGCGCGCGATAGTTATCTGATGGGTTCATTACAGTTTGTCCTGTTGATGTCTTTATTGCCCGGATTTTACTGGCCGGGAAAAAGGAAGCAACCTGCTGTTACTCTCAGCCTATCAGTTCTACGCTCTTGGGCAGGAGCTCTTTTTAGCGTACCTTATGCGATTGCCATGCTACTGCATCGAAGTGTTTATAATGCTGTGCTGGATGCCGGCTTCAAGCCTGTCTACTACCCGTGGAGCCGGGCGGTTTGCATGAATAATCTATGGGAGCAGTTGCGTGGGGGGGAATATATTGCAGCTCAGGAAGCACGATACGACTTTTCTATCGATATGAATCCACCGGGGCTATCCGGTGTGGTTGCATTAATGCCACTGGAGCAGCCGTCAAAGCCGGCCGGGTTTGTCGAGTTTACCCAGCGTATCTATACCGGAAGGGATGAACGGTTCACCATGTTTATGCTGGGCGATGATCCTGATCTTGAAACTGCCGAATTTCAGAACCCTAATGCTGTTTTTATCGAAAGAATTGGTGTACTGCCTTTATACCGGGGGCGTCAGCTGGGGCAGTTGCTGCTTTGCTGCGTCATTGATCTTGCGAGGTTTCACAGTGATTGCAGTTTTCTGGCGCTTGAAGCATTGGAGGGGGTAGAGAATTACTATCTGAAAATGGGGATGTGGCGGATATCTACCCGTTATCGTTTCTTTATGTTGCCTCGCATTGATTTTTCCTTTTCAAGCGTTGTGCAGTTTTACCGGCAGCATGGCATTTCATCACTGTGTCAGGATGTTATTGACATCTCTGACAGGCTGGAGCGGCTTGTTTGATGCGAGTGCAGCAAATATATCAACAGCAACAAACCAGATCATTGATCCAGTTTGCTGCCGGGCTTATGCCCTCTTCCGGTTGCGATCTGATCACTCAATTAACGCTGGCTGATGAAGAAAAGCGGGTCCACTGAGTTGTATGCAGTTTAAAGGAGGTTACCGGTGTTCGTGTAGGTGATAGATTGTCCCGGCGAACTTCAAGAGACGTAATTTTTGCTTCGCTGAATTCATATACATAGGTTTGTCCCAGTGAATCTACAGTGATTTCCATTCTGGAGCCTGCAGGCTTGTTCACTGTACAGGGAAAGGGAGCAAGAGAAAGTGATTCCTGATCCTGTTGCATGTCATCACCCTGTTTTGCCTGTGGAATGGCCGTTTTATCTGTTGCACACATCAGGCGAAGCATGGTTCCAAGTATGGGTTTATCCAACAGCGGTAGTACTATATTGGGGCTAGTACCATGAAGCTGATCTTCTCCGGGTAGCAGAGCATGAGCAGGGGTATATCCCGGGGTTTGCTTCATACCCTCATCAACCGTCATAATCTGGGTGAGATCAATCCAGTGGTTTCCGCCGGTATAGAGGGTGATAAACAGTTCAATTAAATCGCCTGTTGTGTCCTCACTGTCGCCCTCTGGCGGAGCATATACCAGATTGATACAGAGACAATCCTGCTCTCCAAGACCGCCGATAATCATCTCAAAGATCTGCTCTGCCGGCAGGGCATGAAAATAAGCGGGAATTCCCGGTACCCTCGTTAACTTATAGCTTTTATCGTCAATACCGCAGCCATTCATAAGCTTACTCTTGTCATTGGTGGCTGTGAACTGCTGCAACTCCTGCTGTAATGCAGCTGCTGGTGTCTGATCCTTCCCAAGGTTGAAAGCTGTGAGTGATGGATCAAGCGTGGCTGCGATAGCCATAAAAGCTGCTGTTTGGGTAATTGGCTTATCGGGTTGAGGACCGGCTACGGAAGTAGAGTCAGTGTCTTCTTCCGGTTCAATAAAAGACGAGAATGTTTTCGCATGACAGATGATGTCGGGGGTTAGGGGAAATGCATCGTCCTCAGCTGAATCTGTAAATTCCTGATTTTCTCCGACCTTTCGAATTTCAATGCGTTTTATATGCTGTCCGGGGCTGTGACCGGTAGCAGAATATTTAAAGCGTTTTTCTCGCACTACGGCATCGGTTTTATCAAACTTAAGGGGATATACAGTGCCGTTGGCCGTAATAAGCGAGCTCTGAATAAAACAAAACAGGCCGGCAATGAATAAACTGCAAGAACGAAGAAACCACTGGTACATGGTTATTGCTCCAATATCACAGTATCAAAGTGGGTGAGTCGCTATTATAGGAGGATAAAATACATACGCGTCCTGTCGTTTTAGCATGAGAAGGTGGATGTTATAAATACTTGATATTTGAATATTTTTGCTTTTTATCTTACTGAAAGGGATGAGGTCAGTAATTCTTGATTAAAAAATGTGAGCTTATATTTACCACCAGTTTTTGATTGGCTTCACCCTTCGGTTCAATACCGGAAAAACTGTAACGGCACACCCCATCATATATTTTCTGACCTTGTATCCTGGAATTGCAGTTGACATTAACTGGTTTTCTTCCTGCCCACTGTTGAGGCTGAACTGGCAACAGTGAAAGTGATCGGTTTCGGTAAGATACCTGAAAGGTAGCGGTACAATCAGGCATGTGGGGTTTTGCTGATACTGAAGCCTCGCAAAGTAGCAGTCAGCTGCCATTTTCATATCGCTCTGGCTTTTGTTTCCGGTTCTGTCCTTGGCGCTTTTACAGCCAATCACATTGACTGCACCGAGCATTCGTCCCAGTTCAGTTATCAGGTTGCTGAAATACATGGGCTCCGGAAGGAGTTTGCGATGGAGCTGATTACTGAACAAAAATCGAATCAGCTGTACCAGCTCCTCAATTTCCTGTCGCTCTGCACTGTCTGCAGATAATCTCGAGGCTACTTGATTGGTATAACCGGTATATGCTTCTATCGGATCCAGTGAACCAAAAAGCTCCAGCAGAGTGTCCTGAGTTACATCATCAGCGCAGTGCCATGTGCCAAGGCTGGGTATCACACTGTCAAAAGCCAGCTCGTTACAGGGGCAGACCACCATAAAAATTCGCGGCTGGACGGTGACAGGGTGTACACCACCTTTGCGATCGGTGATCGAGAGTGTTATCGGGGGGCCGCTATTCAGTTGCTTGATATATTCTCTGGTTTTGAGCACCCATTTCTGTTCTTTATCGTCGATAGGCATCTTGCTTCTTACTGAATCAGGACTTAGCAGGCAGTTATAAAAAATTGTCAGTTTGACAGGAGGGTGAGAGTGGGGCATTGCCATTGCCCGGGCCAGTTCTGCGGGGTACTTCTGTATCAGGGCTGCGGTGAGGATTTCTCTCCAACGCAGAGCCGTAACTGTTTTGCGTTTCTGCCGATCGACAGCAAAGGCGTAAGGAATACCTACCCTGATCTCATCATAAATGACCAACGGGCCCAGCTTCATTGAAGCCAGCATCATATTGACACAGTGCTCGGCTTCATCTCTTTTCATTGATGGACTGAGCCGGTTGTTGTACTGAATTTCAAATGGATCGCAATTATTTCTGGGTTTGGCTCCGGGAGGACTGAGACTTTGTGGGCTGGCCGGGATATGGGCGGGTGGTTCAACACGAAGGGCGCCGGCAGGTTCATATTTCAAAACCAGCGGATGGTATTTACCCGCAAACCTGTACATGATCGTTTTGGTGAAAGGTTGACACTGTGTTTCCTGTATCTGCTGGATCAGGGTCTCTTCGTATTCGCTGTCCAGGCCTGCATCATGCAATTTCTCGAGTATTAGTGACTCGAAACCCAGTAAGCGGGCAATCATATCAGGCCAGAAGATTGAGTTAGCTGCGCTTAATTGAAGATTTACCTTGTCGTGTGCTTCATTGATGACCTGTAGTGATGCCCTTGCTTTTCTATTTTTGCTTTTCGTTGATAGCAACTGATTAGCCGTTGAATGGCTCAATACCACGCTGTTTAAAGCACAGGAAATACCCCGGAAATCATTTGTCTGCAATACTTCCAGCATACTGCAGTGTTCTTCTAGTTGAGTTTTCAGGCTGGATTGGTCCGTTGTAATGGCCTCTCTGAGATAAGCGGGTAGTGATTCCATCTCCCGTAAGTTCTTACATGCCTTATCGAAGGTGGTAATAAGACTTTTGGCTTTCTGAATCAGCAGATCATAATCCGTTGTACCCAAACTTCGATAAGGTGACCGATGCAGTGTATCGAGTACTTGATCCAGAATAGTTCCAAAAAAATTGAATTCTTCAGCAGGTCTGGATAATAAAGGGGATAGCCAGCTAGCAATTTCACATATTTGAGTGGCTGGCCGAGACGCTGTTTGTGTCAGTATATGGCCGAGCTCGGATAGTTCCCGGCAACATGCAGGCTGATATGACTTTATAATCACTGTCAGCGAGTCTTTCAGGGACTCCGGTTTAATATGCTCTACCTGCTGTAACCTCCCCAGGCTGCGAGTACACAATTCATAGAGTGCATCACGGTCATAGCAGGGCATGTCACACACTGGCTGTCCCAAGCTCTGTACGGCGATTGTGTTCAGCAGGCAGTGCGGCCTGTCCGGGTGTGTCTCCAGTTGGAGAACTGACCATATGTTACTATCTGAAGGTGGGGATGTTTCCAGCACAGACTCCTGAACAAAGGCTTCGGGAGCGAGATCCTCCTCCAGAACATCGACTGATTCATAGGTCCGTGGATCATCTTCTGTGAGCTGGTTGGCCAGAAGTTGATACATGGTCTCTTCTGTTGCGGTCGGGAAAGCTATATTTAATGCTATCTTTGCCCTTTCCCGTTCTGATTCTGACAAGGTATAGCGGGATAGCATGGAATCGCTGAAAGTTCGCTTGAGGGATAAACCATGACCAGAGCTGCTGCTGGAGCTGATCATGGTTAAACTTCTGTCTCTAAAGCCGGGTGAAGGACTATCGATTGACAGTTTTCCGGGGCTGGTATCAGTCGTTAAAACCATGGCCTTGGGTCGGCTTTGTTTTCTTTCTGGCCGTTTCTCGCGATAAACGACCTCCCATGAGCCTGACGATTTGGTTGTACAGAGCGGTGGTGTTTCTTCCGGCACACTCTCTTTATCAGCCTCAACGCTTTCGGTCAGGTCTGATACTGTTGAACAATCAGTAAGGTATTGATCGAGTGCTTTGCCCCTTGAGTCGAAAACCTGACCAGGATGATAAGTAAAGAATGAGACTTTTTTGCCAGAGTATTCATCCCCGGGCTTCAATAAGTCTTGCAGCAATGAGTGAACCCTTTCACAAGAAAGAGGCTCGGTCACGATCCCGTCCTCACTTATGAGTTGATACTGGTTATGAGGCCCGGGCAAAAAATGCAGCACGGCGATGTGCCAGCCATGGTATGAATCCTTGAAACACAACTGTGATAACCCATAGGGTAATGGGCCATCCTGGGGGACAGAAAATTGTTCGGAAGGACAAATACTGTAGTGAGCTGCTATCAAGCTGATGAAAGCCGGATCATGATTTTGTCGCAGAACATGAAGGAAATCAAAAGGCTCAAGGTCAGGCGGGTCTACATAGTGAAAAGAAAGTGATTGACTGCTCAGAGTTGTTTCCAGTTTTATCTGAAAAAGATTTATCGGTTCCGGTAAGTGAATATCCGGTGTTTCGCTTGTTTGTCTGCGAGGGGGGGGTGGGATTGAGATAGGCTCGCTTCGGGTTGGCCCTGCCGGTCTGGAGAGATTTGCAGAAGTACAGGATTTTGCGCAGTCAGGACATGCGACCCGGCCTATTTCTGAAATAAAGGTATGCACCTTGTGATGTTTTTTGCAGTAACTGGTGCCGGAGGTTTTAGCCTGGGAAGGGAATAGCAGTATACCTATGCAAACAAAGCATATCTGCAGAATTAACCATGAGTTTACAGTTCGTGCTTTGAATACATTTATCATCACATGCTGCTGGTCTGATTTATTGCCTGTTGTTAGTTCTTCAGAGCAGTGAGTAACAATTGGATTTTAATGCGATTTTCTACAGTATTTCATGATAGGCAGATCAGTGGATTTGTCTAACAGTATTGAGACAGGTCAGTAATAATTTTGACTATAAGACGTTTTTGGAATTAATTTCTTATAAAAATATAAACCGGCCATACAGTAGCCTGAAAGCTACCCTTTCACCGGTTTGGGTAAAATCGCTAAAAACTGTTTCACCATGGCTTGAACCTGACAATTTTCAGCCTGCATTCGTCCCATACCGGCAATGGCAAGGCTTTGCATCCCCAGCAGGCAGGCCAGTGCTTCACGATCCACTTTCGCAACAAATTCAACGGACGCCAGATTGTCCAGAAACAGCTGCCGCATAGCGGTTACGCTACGAGTGACTTGATTCAGAACCTGTTCGCCCAATAGCTCACGTTCATTAAGGCAGAGAGCAATCAAACAGCCTCTGGAGTCGATTTTTCCGGCCATGACTTCGAATGCATCATGAATATTCTGCATCCCCAGCGGTTTTCTAAGTAACAGCTCAATAACCGGTTGCTGCAGCTTTCGATAATGCTCCAGTACAGTCAGAAACAGCGCTTCCTTACTACCGAATTCATTGTAAAGACTACGCTTGTTGAGCCCGGTTGCCTCCGTCAGGTCACTCAGAGAGGTTGCAGCAAATCCCTTGCGCCAGAATACATCCAGTACCTGGCAAATCACTGTTTCACGTTGATAGCTCTTGGGGCGGGCCACGAAGCTCTCCTGTTATCGATGGTCGATGATTATAGGGGTTTTGAACCAAGTGGTAAAAAACTGTTGCAGGATCCGTTCGGAGTCCGGTATTGTTTTGAACCGATTGGTTACTTATGGTTTGGTACTCCTCCTGCAGTGCCATTCCAGATAAATGCAATAGTGTAAAAGGTGTGGAAATGACAACAGTATATGGTATTCAGCTGTCTCCCTTTGCTCGCAAGGTCATTCTGGCGCTGGAAGCAAAAGGGGTGGAATTTGAAATCAATCCCGTCACTCCGATGAACAAGCCGGAGGGGTTTGAAAACATCAGCCCACTGAAAAAAATTCCGGCACTGCAGGATGATCTGGTCACTCTGGCGGATTCAACCGTTATTTGTGAGTATCTTGAAGAGCGCTATCCACAGAATCCGCTTTACCCTGAAGACCTTGTTGCTCGTGCCCGTGCTCGCTGGTTTGAGGAGTTCTCCGATACGTCTGTACTGGCTGTTGCCGGTCCGCTGTTTTTTGAGCGGGTGGTCAAGAAAGTCATGTTGAAGCAGGAGACTGATGAAGCCAGAGTTTCCCAGATTATTGAAGAAGAAATGCCGAAGGTTTACGGTTATCTCGAACAGGAGTTGGATGAAGCCGGGTTTATTGCCGGTGAAGCAGTGTCTGTGGCAGACTTGGCACTGGGTTCTAACCTGATCAATGCAATGTATGCGGGTGTTGATGTTGATTCTACTCGCTGGCCGAAGCTGGCGGCTTACAAGAACCGACTGTTTTCCACTGAGTTGTTTGCTAATCGACTGGCTTCTGATAAAGCTATGATGAGCGCTTAAATTCCGATTGGTAACAAACACAATAGTAACAGTTATTTTGTTTGTTACCTTTTAATTCAATGCAATAAATATGAAGCAAGTGATTCATAAAAGTTCCTAAAGATTCTTTGATTGCTATAAAAATATGGTGCTTCTTACCGGGAATTGATTCATTTTTTGTTTTACTTTGTCTGTCACAAAAACTTCAACTAGTTTTTGATAATTCTAAGCGATCTTTAATGTGCTGAAGATTAATGTGGCAGCTATGATCCTTGAAAATATAAATAAAACAGGATTTTGGTCGGGGATGCTAAAAGCATTCCCATTATGGATACTCTTACTCTGTTCAGTTGAATTGCTCTGTATAGCTAGTGCTTCAGGCCAGTCAGAGTTTTTTATCACAGCTACCAGATCGCTTCAGAAACTAGGTGAGCTGCATGATGACACTATTGTCAGCTATACAATTTCAACTGACAAAGGCAGGCCATTTAAAACGTCTGGCTGGTACGAGTGTGATCAACTTCCTACCGCTGTTTTGAACTCACGAAGATGGATTGATTCCGGGGCATTTCGCTGCTGGCTGGCTACATTTCCATCCGGACTGTCTTCTGAGCAAGGTTTTGTGCTTGATCAAAGGCATCGCCATATTGCAAACAAGTCTGAATGTATGCAGTCCGAGATATCCCGTGTTCCGTTTCATCTTGCTGTTATTACTTCTGCCCGGAAAGATTCAAAAAGTGACAGTCAGGTAATCCTTTGCCTTGATTATGTCTGGTCTTACTTCTGCTGGTTTTCTTTGTCTGGCCTTGGTCAGTTACCATCATTTGATATAAAAGCTGTTCTGAGAACAGATCTGGAAAAAATGACTGTCAAAAAAGTGGACCATGAAATCCCGCCATGTCCTGTAACCCATTTATTACTGGATGATGAGAGCTATACACTGGTTGCAGTTAGTATTCAGTCCGGTCATATGGGATGTTATGTCTGTGCTCTGCCAGATGAAGCCAGTTACTGCATGTTGGCGGAACAGATTAAAAAAACGGTGAATGATTTTGTAATTAACGGCGTAACTGTAATAAGAAAATCATTCATGGCTAACGTCGGGATTTCTCCCGTACTGGATCTCAGCCAAACAGAAGTTGAGCGTTGTTATCTGGCGTTTACACCCGATTGGTCTGGAGAGCTGGAAGAAGGCCAGTATATGTATAAAAGGGCTGGAGACCGATTGGGAGGGACAGACTCGGAGGACTGGGAAAGAGCAAGGCGCGTTTTTGATATTGAATTTCCTGTTGACGGTGGTAGTGCCTGCTCTATGTCTGAGGTAAAAGTAACCTGTTCAAAAGAAGTCATGGATGCTGCCAGAAAAACAGGACGCATGTGGGGTAAAGTTGCAGAGCACTACCACTTTGAAAAACAGGAGCGGTTGAAGTCTCCTCAGGAGTATAATTTTTTATCTGGCGCTACTTCTGGTTCTGCAGGCTTATATCAGTCAACAGATGGTTGTCATACCTATTCAGCACAGGCCAATACCGTCCTTGAAGTCTGTACAAATGTTCTTGCCAGGTTATCTGTATGTGAGCAGCAAAGCCGGATTGGAGGAAAGTTATCAAATGATTTCTACAGGCTGGAGCAACGGCTGGATCAACACACGAGTCTGCTGACCATATTATTTTCAACCGAAACATCCGAAGAGTTATTTTTAAAGGTTATTGGTGATTACTCCGCTCCAGTCGAGGTTATCCATCCTGCAAGGCCTGCAGATTCTGTGCTGGTTTCATTATTACAGTCAGGCTCAGGACTTACTGGTGGTGAACCAGATCTCGATATGTTGACTGTTGATTCGGGTACATCCTTAAATGGCTCTCCGTTTACATCATCAAGCGACCCTGTAGTAAATGGGCTTGATGACGGTGATAATACGACTTCATTGGTATTTACCACTCGCAAGGATGTTGTGGTTGCAACTCCTGCTACAAGCAGTTCTACGTCTCCAATTAATATACCTGATAGCAGTAGTCAAAACCTCATGCCTGCCCATTCGCCAGCGCTCGTCACAGTGTCCTCATTAACTCTATCTCAAAGCGAGGGTGGTAGTAGTTCTCCTGAGTCAGCCGCCAGTGTCAAAAGATCAAGTCTATTATCTACATCCCCGTCATCGGTTATCAGCGGCTCATCATCACTTAAAAGCCATTCATCGACTGCACAAGCCAAAACCCGGCATGCAAATATGGACTTTAATGATATCGTGGAAGAAGCTGTGATACAGACCTTAAAGTTGAAAGCATTTACTTGTATACCCAGCAGCTGTAAGCCCCCACCAATTGAGGGCCAAAAGACCAAGAAACTTAACCAGAAACAAATCCGGGCAAAGCTTGAGGCCCTTTATAACGCAAAAGATTACAGAGAGTTCCATCTGATGTGCAGACACTATTGTGGCTGTTTTATCAATACAGATAAAAGCATTGTATGTGAGAAATAGCTAAAGAGGTTCATCTCGTCTCATGTGCAACTGCTTTTGGTTCCTCTGAAAGGTTGTACTCTCCTTTAAACGCAGGACGTTTATATGCGTTTATTATCTCATCAGTAGATGCATTACAACCACTGAACTGGAGTGCAACCTTTTTGCCTTTCAATTGCTTTCCAAGCTTGAGTGCAGCCATCAGACTGGCTGAACCGGCACCTTCCATCAGGTTATGGGTATAATGGGCGGCCAGCGCAATACCCTGATAGATTTCATCCTCTGACAATAGAATGAAATCAGCCAATTGATCCTTATAAATCTCAAACGGCAAGTCATACCCTGCACCTGTGGCAAAACCGCCTGCAAATGTTGTGTTCGCCGCAGTGACTATTTTTCCCTGCTGCCAGGATTGAAATGCTGCAGGTGAGGCAGTGGCCTGGACGGCATAGATCTCAATGGCCGGATTTATTGTTTTCATGACGGTGACAGCGGCAGCCAGTTCACTGCCTGCACCGATGGGAATAATAACGGCATCCAGATCTGGCAGATCTTCCATTATCTCAAGGAATCCGGTTCCGACGCCGTTTACAAGATGAGGTTCATCAGCCGGGTGGACGTAATAGAGTCCGCGAGACTGACACAATGACTCCACAACCTTTGCTGATTCCTCAAAACTGCTCCCGGCTTCAATCAGTTCGCCACCATACTGGAGAATATTTCTGTTTTTGGCCGGGTTGTTTTTTTCAGGAACAACGACAACTGAATCAAGCCCAAATCGTGCAGCTGAGAAAGCTACTGAGCTGCCATGATTACCCGTTGAGAAGGTAATAACACCGGGCACATCTTGTCGGGTTAGATGATGCATCAAATTGATTCCGCCACGGATCTTAAAGCTGCCGGTCAGATTATGATTTTCATGCTTGATATAAATATCGGCACCTGCAACCCGGGACAGCTCGGCATAATGCCTTAACGGTGTTTTATCCAGGTGTTGCTGAATGACCGCTTTTGCCCGAATGATTTCAGTCAGGGAGACCGGATAGTTTTTGTTATTCATTTTATTAATTACTCCGGATATTCGAGCTTACTTTATCAGTCGCATCACCGAATGAAAATCGATCAGAAGGAGGAAAAGCAGCTAAATTTAAGAGCCAGAGTATTAAGCGATGTCATAAGGCCTGAATGAATTTTAGATGCGCAATGCTGGCCGCTTTGTTGCTGGCAGGAGTAACCCTGCCGTTTTATGGTGAGGCCGGGAGGGAAACCGGAGATGGAGGCAGGCATGAGTATGGTACTCACAGGCATTACAAAGAAGCCTGTTTACCGGTGCTACCTGGCTTGCCGAAGTTTCCTGCATGGCTTGATTGCCGCCATAAACGCGCTGCCTGGGTTCGCTTGAAACCTGATGAGGAACGTGAACTTTCAGATTTGGCGCAGAATCGACCCGAAGTGCTTATTACTCACTATGAGCCTTTTGCCAATAGATGCTCGGTTATTTACTGGGATGAAAATGGTAAGTTGTTTGCGATTCCTTTCGGCTACGTCGAAGGCATTGAATATGAAACTTATATTATTAAAAGCCTGCTATTGGTTGCTCCTGACAGAAAACATCAGTTCTGGCTGGCAGAGGGATTACAAACACATCAGGGTATATATCATCAGTTTGATCCTATAGCTCAGAATTATCATTGCAGTCCACGTGTTTTATTTAAGGGAATAGACGGCAGGGTTGGGTGTCTTTATCTCAGCGAAGACAGGCTGATCATAGAAGTAAATAATTATGAAGCACCTCCACATCAGATTCTGGACAGGTATCGTCCAGGCATCTTTCGTCATGTAGCGTACAGTAATGGTGCTGCATTGCCCTGCTTTATGATGACTTCACAAACCTGGAAATATCTGGAATCCCGCACTCAATGCTGGAGGGATTTCAGTGCTGAAAGGGAACTATCGGATCCTTTGTACTCTCCGAATCGTGATGAAATCACCGGCAGGAGAACTCACCGATTGGTGACCATATCTTCATCTTCGCCCAAGAGACTTCAGCATCGTCCCTTTCATAGTCCTGATGGCCGCACTATAAAAACGCATAATCATAAATCTTCTAGCCATAGACGGTTACTGTCCGAAGGGCTGCAGCAGACATTGTATCCAGATGAAATACAGCGGCTGGTAGAAGCTGCAAGAAGCCTTCGGTATCAATATCAGGCGAATATCAGCACTGTAATTAACAGCAGACCAGGACATTATCAAAGGGGCATTGAGGATATGCTGAAGCAGCTGCAATCCTTGACCAGTTTTATTCATCGCAAGGGCCTCTATCAGGAGGCTGGATGCCATGATGCTCGCCAAAAACTCTGCAGGCATGTAATTGAGTTGTTAGACCTGTTGGTTCATGAGCGGTGTCAGCGATATCAGCAATGTATTGCTCTGTGTAAACGAGCGCTGCCTATAGTCTCAAACTGCCATTGGGAGGAAGCGGACGCAGTTGACGGAATTAATCGCAATCTTCGCTGCGCCCTGACTGAGTTGGTTTTAAGCACAGTCAAGGGTGGCCTCGTCCACGTACACCATGATAAATCATTCTCAAAGCGATTAATGGAGCTGTTTCAACAGGTCATTGAATGGAATGTTGAGCTCTATCACGGTGCCGGTTTCTATCTGGTGCACTGTCTGCAGGACCAATGGTTGAAAAGTAAGGAGCATCAAAAACTGGGTGAAGTTGCTGCCTGTGATTTTGCATTGCCTTCAGAGCCGTCAATGTCCAGGGAGCAGCAAATGCAACTACAGTTACAGCGCTGGCAGGCTGAAGCACTGATAGCGACTGCTGATGTCTGGCAGTCGACAGACCCTTACAGGGTTGATCAGCTGATTGAGCCGATGCAAAAAACATGGGGAGCAAGTGTGCTGGAGCAGTATCAGGATATTCTGCAAAAGGTGGACCGGCGAAGGCCGCTGAATTTTCCCGATGATACATGGCGGCAGTATGGTGACAAGTGTATTGAATGTATCAAGGCCATTAACCGTATCCAACGATCTTTTTATATCCGGGCAAGTCGTATACAGGGAGCTGGAAGCACCGGAAACATGACTGACAGCGATCAATATAACCATAGTCTGGTTTACTGTTTCAGGGTCTGGCACGCTGTGATTGCGGGTCAGGCCTATCATGAATCTTTATATGAAGAGATTGAGGAAAGTGCAAGGCAGTGGTACGAGCTGGCCGGACAGTGCAGGCCGGTTGCGGATATGGCTGAAATATCTCAATCTCTCCAGGAAGATCTGTCCCAGGCACGCAATAAAAGAATAATGCATCAGCTTCAGAGGTATGTCCGGGTAAAAGAGCAGATCAAGGGCCCTGATCAGGCAAGGCAGGCCCTGACCTGCGTTGATTCCGTATGGGAAAAGTATGGCGTGGTTCTACACACTTTAAATAGCCAAACCCGGAAGAATCTGGCTTCTGTCGGCGTTTATAGTGCCATTATGCTGGAACAGCCACGGTATGCCTTAACTCAGCTTGAGCGTATTGCAGGGTTTGACTGTAGTGAGCATTTACAGCAGTTTCAGTTACTCGCAACCACCATTGTGCAGCACTACTGCCGTGTAAGTGAGTTTCGCCATGCGGTAGAGAGTGCTGAGCAGGGCATGTTGCTATTTGGTGAGTGTGATGAGCTGCTCGGCTGGAAAGCACGGGCACTGAACAAGCAGGACTTTTTTGATGACTGTCTGGAGTGGGGGCAAACCATCTCACATTATAGAAGTAGTCCGTCGCTTCTTTGTGAGATGGGAGTTGCGGCTTTTAACCTGAAGGATATCGTACACTCCTATGATCTTATGAAACGGGTAGTCGAGTGCAATCCGAGAGACAGCATGATTAAAGCAACAGCACACTACTATCTTGCAAAGATTTACTATGAGCTGGGTTGTAATGTTGCTGAGAGGAAAATCAATCCCGACATTTGGAGGGGAAGAGACAAAGCTGATTTATGGAGCAGGGCAAGGGAGTATTGCAGAAGTGCTGCAGGTCATTGCGCACTTGAGCACAGTGTCCACAAACTGCTTCGGAAAATAGATTCGGCCTGCAGGTGAGTATTCCTTTCTTCGTTTTACATGGTATTGGTTATCTGTACCTGTCCGCTGTGCGCTCCCCCTCCACTAACCGCTTAGAGCGCCTGCTATGGCAGTGAAACCCGCCAGGCTACATGCTGCTAAAACGGTAAGCCGTACAACTTGTTGACTGACATAAACAGCCAGCTTTGATGCCAGCCAACTCCCGAGCAGAATGGCGGGTATCATCAGCAGAGCCTGCTTGATATGAGCCCAGCCAAACATATCCGCTGCGGCCAGGAATGCGAGAGAGATGATATTGCTGCAGACAAAATATACTGACATTCCGGCACGCATTCTGTCCCCGGTTTCATTTTGCATGACCAGAGCAATGGGGGGGCCACCAATAGAAGAGGTTGTACCGGTAATACCTGATACCACACCTGCTGCCAGTAACGATGACCGGGTGGCCTGAATATTAACAGGGCAGAGACTGACAGCAACCGCCATCAACAGGGTGCCGCCCATCAGCAAGCTCATCTGGTTGTGTGAAGCGGCGGCCAAAAGATAGGCACCGACCAATGAGCCGGGAATACGCCCGACAATGGCATACTTCATTTCTGTCAGTTGCAGTGATCCCCAATATTTTCTCAGCGTCAGCAGGGCAATCATCAGCCCCACCATAATCAGGCTGCCTGGCACCAGTGATGGGGCTACAACGTAGAGTATCGGGGCAGAAACAATGGCAAGACCAAACCCGATCATCCCCTGCAGCAGTGCCCCCATAAAAACAGCACCAAGGGCGGTGGCTAATTGAAACAGGGTAAGGTCCATGGTGGCAATCTATATAACTTAAAAGAATTGAATTATATAAATAAGTTATATGTCTTCGCCAGTATGATTCACCGTAATACTGCACACAACAAGACAGTTACTGATTAAATTTGAGAGTAAGAAAACGGGAGGGAGCGAGTGAGGCGGTCGACAGTGTTTGATTTCCCCCTTTCCGTTTCCATACAGAAGAAGGGGGAAATAAGTGAGTTAGCTCTGTTTCAGCAATTTGGCGATGGTATCCAGGAAGATTCCGTTCTCTTCTGCGGTACCGATAGTAACCCGCAAACTGTCAGCCATATCATAGGCATCCAGCGAGTAAGTGATAATGCCCTGTTCAAACAGACCGCGGTAAACGGCTTTGGCCTGTTCCCGTCCTTGCGGGAAGCGTACCAGCAGAAAATTGGCCATGGACTCCGGCACAATGAGTCCCAGTTCCAACAGGGACTTGCGAACGATCTCCCGCCAGAGTTCGTTATAGCTGCGGCTGTGTCGAAGAAAGTCGAGATCTTCCAGTGAGGCGACAGCAGCATTCTGGGCAGCAACGGCGACATTGAAAATTGTCCGCAGGCGATTGATGGCATCGGTAATCTGTGGCGGCATAAAGCCCCAGCCAATCCGCAATCCGGCCAGACCATAGAGCTTGGAGAAGGAGTGCAGTACCACAACATTATCCAGATTGTTCTCGATTGATTCTTTTACCAGGTCATGCCCGGCACTGTATTCCTCATCGGTAACATATTCGGCATAGGCGCTGTCGATAACAAGCAGGACGTGAGAAGGCAGCTCTGCTCTCAACCGTACCAGCTCATTCTTTTTCAGCCAGCTGCCACTGGGATTATTGGGGTTATCCAGGAACAGAATTCTGGTTTTATCATTGACGGCTGCCAGCAGATTATCAATCGAGTGCTGATAATCATTGCCAGCAGCATAGTGAGTCATGGCACCACAGGCTGTCGCAGCATTTTCATAAACAAAGAAACCGTGGCGGCTCTGAACAATATTGTCGCCCGGTTCCAGCATGATGCGACAGATCAGGTGAATCAGCTGTTCTGATCCTGCACCTACCAGCAGATGCTCAACTGGCAATTCGAAAGTGTTCGCGATGGCTGCACGCAGGGTATCCCATTCCGGATCAGGATAGCGTTCCATATCAACACTGGAGGCAGCAACGGCTTGCATTGCTTTCAGGCTGGCACCCAGCGGGTTTTCATTGGAAGCGAGCCGGATTGTACGCTTCTTGCCACTGCTTAGACCGGTGGCCGGGATATACGGTTGAATTCTGGCAATAGCCGGGCGAATACGGGGACGCTCGGGTTGAAGGGCGATATCACTGACATCAGGCGGTGTGTACATAGTCAGATATTCAACTCACTGGCTGTAACTACAATTCAGCACAGCAGGTACGGCAACAGCGCCGCGTTTGTCCTGCAGCTATGTCATCGGCAGCGGAGGGTTGATTCGAAAATAACAGGATGCGTCATGCACAATTTTTCCGAACCATGATCACTTCGTGACGGCAGGGATTATTAACTGGAACACTTGTTGCTTTAAATACTGCACTTTGAACATAAAGTTATAGTTTTATCAAACAGATGAATTTGAGTCCTGGTACGGTTTCACCCTCACCGCTTGGTCAGGTGGCAGAGAAAGATCTGCGATACCTGCGTATCTATAAAACTGTTGTTGAAGCCGGAGGCTTTGCGGCAGCAGAGGGGCTGCTGGGTACAAGCCGTTCTACCATTTCCGTTCAAATCCGTGCGCTTGAGGAGCGACTGGGTGGGGGAAAGCTATGTCAGCGTGGCAGAAAAGGGTTTGAGCTTACCGCATTCGGAGATGTCGTCTATCAGTCAACGCTGGAATTATTCGATCATCTGGAGCATTTCCGGAAGCAGGTGGGAAAAGGGCTGTCAGTACTGAGTGGCCAGCTTCAGATTGGTGTGGTTGATAACACGATTGATGATCCTGTCTGTCCCCTGCAACCAGCATTATGTGATCTGGCTCATAACATGCCAGAAGTGATTCCGTCGTTGCAAGTGGATGGATGTGCAGTACTGGAAAAGGAGCTGAAAAATGGAACGCTGGATGTTGCTATCGTGCCAATGAGTAAAAAGACATCCGGATTTAACTATACCCCGTTGTATTCGGTCGAGCAGCAGATCTACTGTGGTGAAGGACACCCGCTATTTTCAGCTTTGCCCGACTCGCTGACGGTGGAACAGGTATTATGTTATCCGTTTGCTGCCACGCCCTGCCTGTCTCAACTGGAAATGATGCTACCGGCTTCAGGCATAAAAGTGGGTGCCAATGCCGAGAATATGGAAGCGATAGCAACATTGGTGCTAACCGGGCGTTATCTGGGTTGTCTTCCGGTAGCCATGGCAAAGCGTTTTGTTCAGGAAGGGCGACTCAAACCTCTGGGGGGCGAGCGGTTTACCAACTATGTCCAGTTTACGGCCCTGACCCGGACTGAGCAGCCAACAGCAGAACTCAAGGCTTTCCTGAAAGCGCTACAGAGTTTTGTTGCTGTTGGCGATTATGCAGCCTAGAAATCATTCCGATACAGCGTCTGGATCAGGTGGAAACCAAACCGGGTTTTCACCGGTCCATGAACCTTGAGTACTTCCTTTTTAAATACGACCTGATCAAAAGCTTTTACCATTTGCCCCGGCCGGAACTCGCCCAAATCTCCACCCTTCTTGCCTGAAGGACATTTGGAGTATTTCTTCGCCAGCTTGGCAAAGTCTTCGCCTCTGGTGAGTTGCTGTTTAATTTTTTCTGCTTCATCCCGGTGCTTGACCAGAATATGACGGGCACATGCCAGAGCCATGATATTTCCTGCTGGTTGTCGTTTAAATGGAAGAGCATTTTATAAGAGGAGCTACCAGCAGCAAATGAGGAGTAATGTCTAATTGTGAACAGACTCCCGGGAGCGTTTTCACTAAAAACGCTCCCGGTCATCATTGTCAGAGATTGGAAATTTTTTCAAATTCCTCGGGGTCGTACTTCTTCTCGGTACTGCGAGTCAGATCAGTAAGCAGAGCAGATTTCAGCTCTGAAGCCTTATCCAGTGTCGTTTGCAGCACACCGTTGGTGTAGTCGGCGGCAAACGTAATCGCCAGATCGCTATCGCGGCTGTACATCTGTTTCAGCATATCGTGCATATAGGGTTCGGAGTCCATGAACTGCTCTTCCAGTTCTTCCCAGGCATCGTCTACGACCTTGCGATACTTGCCATCCAGTACGCCGGGTGCAGCCAGTGAGCCGATAGTCCGGAAATTCCACCAGGCAGAGCCGTCAGAATAGCGGTCGGTTCCGGATGCATATTCTGCCGGAATCCGGTCCATCACGTTATACATCGGAATGAACGGGCTGTATTTAACGCTGCTGGGGGTTTGCCAGATCACGGCTGCCAGCTCGGCCGGCATATCCGCAAACATCTCGATAATATGAGCTTCGGAATTGCGGTCGACACCACTGGGGCGCTTGCCGCGCTGTTCAAGTTGGGTACCTTTATAATCAGCACGCAGTACCTCGGCAATGGCTTCAACACTGATCTTTTCGTCAGGCTTCATAAACAGTGGATACTGTTCCAGTCTTGGCAATTGACCTGTAGACGGCGTCAGCATTTTCTGGCTAAGCCATTCACGATCGGTGTTGTAAACATCGCCCACCACGCCGAAGGCTTTGGCAAAGTTGAAGCTGGTGCGATCCGGTTTGGCCAGTAGCTGGTTCTGGCTGACCATTTCGAACAAACCTTCAGAGTGCATCACGTTTTCATCATCGAGATTTACACCGTGAATCCGCAGGCCGTTGGCAATTACCAGATACTGGTCGTCCGGTACCCGAACCGCTATCCACTGGTGACCTGCACCGGATTCCAGATACCAGGCTTCATTCTGGTCGGCAAACTGTACCCCGTAACCTTCGCCAGCACCGTATTTCTCGATATAACGACCCAGGATTTCAACTGCATGTTTCGCTGTGGTGGCTTCACCCAGCACCAGTCCAACCATATTCTGCTCAATAATACCCTGGTCAGCTAGCGGATCGGCCTTGGCAGCTTTCTCATTGACTTCGGCTGAGTTGGTAGCGGACATGGCTACACCGACTTCATTAACACCTCGTTCTTCAAACACCTTGCCTTCGCCCGGTGTTGTATAGGAAAAACTGTCCCAGTCAATCATCGCGGTATAGCGGAAGGTTTTTGCCGGTGCCGGTACTTTCAACCCGTTGGACAGGGTGATCATATCGCCTTCTTCATAGGCACGGGCCGGATAGACTGCCAGATGTTTAGCCCAGTTATTGGACGAGAAATCTTCATTGCGAGAAATAATTACCGAACCGCTGGCAGATACATTTTTACCCACCACCACACTGGTGCAGGCAAGTGCGGACGGTGCTGCAATA
This sequence comes from Spongorhabdus nitratireducens, assembly GCA_947387575.1. GTDB lineage: Bacteria > Pseudomonadota > Gammaproteobacteria > Pseudomonadales > Endozoicomonadaceae > CANDOC01. The sequence continues at coordinate 958,336 of CANDOC010000001.1, read as the reverse complement.
GCCGCAGCAATAGTGACAGCGAGAGCGTGTTTGATCAGGCGCATATTATTCTCCATAAACCGGGACACACCTGGCTGGTGTGAGGTTTGCCGAAAAACTGTTTGTGCCCGAGCATACGCCGGTCGTGGGATGCAGCCGTTGACTTCAGTCAACGGCTGTACGGCTACGGATAAAAATACAAAATAGATTGGTCTGGCAGCGACTTTCTGTCGAAGGGAGTGCTATTACAGCCGAATCAACCGAAAAACCAGCTCATCAAGTCGCTCGACCTGCTTCTTCACGAATCGAGGGTTTTCCGCCAGTACATCTTCGCGACAAAGCAGCTCCACTTCAAACAGCCCCTCAGACAGTTGTTTTACTTCATCCTCAGTGACACAGAACGGAGGGCCGCTGAGTTGTTGTTGCGGATAATCCAGGGTGATTAATAGTCCTGGTGTGCCCGGTTCAAGCATTGAGGCAAGGTGAGTCCAGTAGTGCTGGCGAATCTCTGGCGGCAGGGCAATCAGGGCTGCGCGGTCATAAAAAGCATTTAGCTTGGGCAGCTTACTGGTGGTTAGGTTAAAGAAATCGCCCTGCCATAACTGATAGCTGTCGTTACTGTAGCAATCGAGGGTGTTATGATTACTGTGGACAACCTGTAATTGTTGCTCACTGATAAAAGCTTCTAAAGCTGTTTTACTCAGTTCATTACCGATAACAAAATGGTTATTTTGGTGGAGCCAGGCCATATCAAGGGATTTACCACACAGGGGAACCAGTACTGTTCCACCATCCAGTCCAAGCTTTTCCCAATAACGTACAAGGAAAGGATTTACATCACTCAGATGAAACCCGATTTGCTGACTTTCCCATTTGCTGTGCCAGAATGATGCTTCCATCAACGTTACCCATGTATTCTGCTCTCTCTAATGGTGCGTTACCCTAGCGGCTTGAGATGTTGATGTACATATAAGGAAAGCAGAAATAGCTTTCCTTATTGAAGGGCACAGGCTTTAGATTGTAGTTTTTACTTTTTTAGATTGATGACGCCATTTGGCCACGAGAGCAATAAAAGCCAGTATCAGTAAAATGGAGCTACTGCCACCGCTGGTATATCCCGGCCGGTGTTCAATAGTGACTGCCGCAGGGTCGTTTTTAATTCTTTCCTTGAAACGGGTCAGTTGCAGCTCAAGGTTTGTAATCAGATCCTTGCCTGCTTCATCAAAACCTTTGGCGGAATCCTCCCGTACCTGGGCATCCAGGTTCACCAAGGTTGAACGGCTGTCAACTGTACTCAGACCAGGTGCCCGGAACAGCAGGCTGCGACTCTGGATATCGTACAGTGCGGCGTCCAGCAGTGTGTGAGTCGTATTTTTTTCTGCCGGTATGATATAAGCGCCGACCAGTGTCCAGTAGGCTAAAGAGGCAACACCTTCCTCGGTAAAACGGGTCTGGTCAAACGATACCAGAGCAATCACATCGACATTAAACATCCGCTGGATTTGATCCAGGTTCTGAAAGCTGCCGCGTGGTTTGAGATAAGCCGATGGAATAACCTCGATACCGCTAACAAACTCCAGAGACTGGAATGAGGCACTGACCTTGTCCAGCAAGGCCAGCTTTTGCGATTCAGACAGTACCGGGTTGTGGCGGTAACTGTCCGGAGTAAAGGCGATGCCGACTTTCAGCGGCAGCCGCAGGGTCGGGATGGCTTGACTGACCACCTGTTTCTCGGACTCAGGATACAGATAATCCATCACACTGCTGTTGCGATAGGCTGACGACGACTGACAACCATTAATCAGCAGTGCCATGGCGGCAATAGCAAAAGCAATCAAAACCCGCGGCATAACAGGACTCCTGTTGTGTTTTTTTATAGTTAAAACCAGAGCCGGGTTATTACACCATAAACTAATCGCAGATTGCTTCTCGGATCGTGAAATGTCAGTTGATTATGTTCTTACTGAACTATTTTTATCTGATTAATTCAGGCCGGCTGTCTCCGGTAAATATGTCTCAGAATTTTCAATGCAAATCAGACTGATGAGTTTAAGAAGCAACTAGGCTTGCTAATGATGTTTTAGTCAGGGAGTTTGATGCCAATGCGTTCTGTACACTTGAAGTATCGATTTGTTCTGGCGGCGTTGTTGTATTTCAGTATCTGTTGTTCATCCGTATTTGCAACAGCACTGGTAGGGGATATCGGTGGTACCAATGCACGTTTTGCACTCGTGGAAGAAGGAAGTCTGCAGCTGCAGAATATAGAGGTCTTGCAGGTAGCAGATTATACGACTGTCGAGCTGGCAATTCAGCAATACCTTTTAAATCACTCTTCACCAGAAATTAATGCTGTATGTCTGGCTGCAGCCGGGGCTGTTGCTGATGGTGAAGTGACTTCAGCAAATTGTGCCTGGACGATCAGTCGCTCAAAACTGCAGCGGTCTCCAGAACTGAAAGGCTGTGAAACGATAGACGTTATTAATGATTTTGAGGCGCTCGCGCTGGCAATACCCGAGTTGAAAGATGAGGAAAGGGAACAGTTTGGCCCCAGGGTGGAGGGAGACAACAATAGTCCGATTCTGGTGATTGGCCCGGGTACCGGACTCGGACAAAGTCTACTGATACAGACAGAGAGGTGGCGAGCCATAGCGTGTGAAGGATGCAGGGCTGATTTTGCACCGGCAGATCAGAACGGTATTGAGATATGGAAATTTGTTGATAAAAAAGTACAGGGAAAGGTTTACTGGGAGCGTCTGCTTTGTGGCAAAGGGCTGGAGCTGCTCTATCAGTTTTGTAGTGATCAAGCGGGCATGCAAAAGACTCTTGCGGCAGAAGATATAACTTCAACCGCCATTCATGGCAGTGATCAAACTTCAGTACAAACAGTGGAATTGTTCTGTCGACTACTGGGACACTTTGCCGGCAATGCCACGGCTATCAGCGGGTCCTGGCAAGGTGTCTATATTGCGGGAGGTATTGTACCAAAAATCAGGGCGGTTTTTGATCGAGAGGCTTTCCGGGAAGCCTTCGAAGATCGGGAAGATATAAAGCCATTTATGAAAAAAACACCTTCCTGGCTGGTACTGGCAGAGTACCCGGGGCTGACAGGGGCTGCAGTAAAGTTGAAAATGATCAATGAAACCGGCTCATGATACCGGTTTAGATGTGTCAGACATTTATATCTGGCTACGTTAAAGCACAAACAACGCAGCCAGCTGCACCAGCAGGTAGCAGGTTATACCCTGAACCAGTGTTGCCATGGTAAATGACCGGTATGCCGTCACCGCATCAAACCGGGAAAACTGCGCAACGACCCAGAAATAACTGTCGTTGGCATGAGCGACAAACATTGCCCCGGCACCTGCTGAAAACAGGGCCAGTATTCTTCCTGTCTCCGAGCCCAACCCCAGAGCCGGTAACATAGGTTCGATCATCGACGCACTGGCTATCAGTGCTACTGTCGATGAGCCTTGGGCAATTTTGAATACAGCCGCTACAAGAAAGGGCAGTAACAGGCCTGTTTCACAGGGCAGTGTCCGGGATATGACCGAAATATGGCCTGTTTGCTGTAGTGTTTCAGCCAGAGCACCACCCGCTGCGATAACCAGAATAATACCGCCACAGGCGCGAATACTTTCGCTGACCATTTCAGACAAAGGCTGCCTGCATAGCCTGAACAGCGGGATGGCAACCAGTAACCCAACAACCAGTGCATTGGCCGGTTGAGCAAAAATTGTTGTCCAGCTGCTATTACTTGCTTGAGAGTGAAAGCTTGCGACAGACATCAATACCAAAGGCAACAGGATAGGTGACAGTGCGATCCAGATGGAGCCCGATACAGGATCTGGAGTTGTGTCGCATTCAGTATTTTTGGTGATTTTTATTTCCGGTACCGATATCCAGCGGACTGCCAGGTGTCCCCAGTACAGTGCAGCCAGTGTAGCGGCTAATGCCAGTACCGCTCCGTACGGAATAATCACACTTGGCGATAACCCCAGAATGATAGCGGCAGCAGCAGGGCCGGGCGTAGGGGGAACCATAGTATGCGTTGCATATAATCCACCGGCCAGCCCGGTGCTGAGTGTAACGGGGTGGCTGTCAGTTTTAAGGGCAATGGATTCCCTGATGCTGTTGAGCAGAATAAATCCGGAATCACAGTAAACCGGAATAGAAACCAGATAACCGGTCATGGCCAGTGCCAGGGCAGGATATCGTTTGCCCAAAAAGGCAATAATTCGGTCAGCCAGTAGCAGCGCTCCACCGGATTTTTCCAGCACATTACCCAGCAGGGTTCCCAGGAAAATAATCAGTGCTGTCTGGCCAAAAACCTGTCCCATCCCCTGGCTTACCATGGGAGTGATATCTGCCAACGGAATATTTGAACCGACAGCTACAACCCAGGATGAGACAAGCAAAACTATAAAAGGAGAATAACGTCTCCAGCCAATCAGTATCACGATGGCAAAAACAAGGGCTGCGATGATTAGCAGACTATGTAAACAGGAATGATCCACAGTACTATTTATAGCGCTATTCAGAGTTAATTAAATGAACACAAAAGTATAGAGGGAATAATCTGAAAGGCTTGTTTTTGTGGTTTTCAATTTGACCTTAGGAGGGAATATGATATTCGGGATCTTATCCTGCGAAAAAAATGAATTTCGGAAATATTCAAAAATAAATACTTGATAATGATAGTCAGGAATTTTGAATGTGTAGCCCCTCTGATCGTGTTGCAGGGAATCTCTGTAGCGATCAGGGAGCAGCGGTTCCGGCAGTACCCGCGCTGGATTGCCCTTTACCTTGCCTGCATGCTGACAATATCTGTGTTGTTTTGTTTCTCTCCTGAAAATTAACAAGCGGGTCAGCTAAAAGACAAGAGTGAAAATAAACAAAAAGAATGAATCAAATAATAAAGGTAATAATTTTTGATAAAACAATCACATCCGAACAATAACGAATAAATAAATGTACTCTTTTTGTTTTAATTATGACCGTTATTTTTTGAATAATTAACGCTTGATCCAAATCAATAACTCCCGCCATAACTGAGCCTAGTATCTAAACCAAAGCTTCTTCATGATTTTCTGCATTCAGCAGTGAATCGAATTTAAAATCTCGTTATGGAGTCTGTTATGTCTGCCATGAAATTCTTTATGCCTGCCGTGAACCAGATGGGTCAGGGCTGTGTTGAATCTTCCATTACCGATATTGCCAAGCTGGGTTTCAAAAAAGCCCTGATTGTTACCGACGCGGTTCTGAACCAGATCGGTCTGGTAGGTTCCGTAGCTGAAAAACTGGGCGAGCAGGGCATCGAATCTGTCGTATTCGACGGCACTCAGCCTAACCCGACTTGTGGCAACGTTGAAGCCGGTCTGAAACTGCTGCAGGAAAACGACTGTGACTTCGTTATCTCCCTGGGTGGCGGTTCTCCGCACGACTGCGCCAAAGGTGTTGCTCTGGTTGCAGCCAACGGTGGCAACATCCGTGACTACGAAGGTGTTGACGTTTCTGCCAAGCCTCAGTTCCCGCTGGTAGCGATTAACACAACTGCCGGTACTGCTTCTGAAATCACCCGTTTCTGCATCATCACTGACGAAGAGCGTCACGTGAAGATGGCGATTGTTGACAAGAACACCACCCCGCTGATGTCTGTGAACGATCCTGAGCTGATGACCGGCATGCCGAAGGGTCTGACCGCTGCAACCGGTATGGACGCCCTGACTCACGCCGTTGAAGCTTACGTTTCCACAATCGCCACTCCGGTGACTGACTGCTGCGCGATCAAGGCAATCGAACTGATCCGCGACAACCTGGAAACTGCCGTTAAAGATGGTCAGAGCATGGAAGCCCGTGAAGCCATGGCTTACGCTCAGCTGCTGGCCGGTATGGCCTTCAACAACGCCAGCCTGGGTTACGTTCACGCAATGGCGCACCAGCTGGGTGGTTTCTACGACCTGCCACACGGTGTTTGCAACGCGGTTCTGCTGCCGCACGTTCAGAGCTACAACGCTCAGGTTTGCCCGCAGCGTCTGGCTGACGTCGCTGTTGCCCTGGGTGCCGACATCACTGGTATGACTGCTGAAGAAGGTGCTGCCAAGGCGGTTGAACTGATCAAGGAACTGTCTGCCCGCATCGATATTCCGGCGGGTCTGAAGCAGCTGGGTGTGAAGGAAGAAGACTTCCCGACCCTGACTGAAAACGCCCTGAAGGACGCTTGCGGCCTGACCAACCCGAAGCAGGCAACTGCTGAAGAGATCACTGCAATCTTTGCAGCTGCAATGTAAAATCGTTTGCAGACTTGATCTTGACTGACTTCGGTCTTTGCATTGAAAGTCAGTTTATTAAAACCCCTGCCTGAGTCTTCAGGCAGGGGTTTTGTCTTTTATCTCTTCGGTTATTTCAACCCGCAAATCACCGGTCTGCCTGGCCAATGGAATTCCCAGTTCGGTGAATTTCCTGAAGATCTCCCGGTTCAATGCATCTTTTACCAATAGCCGTTCGCTGGTCTGAGCCACATAGACTTGCAGTTCAAACTCCTGCGCATTCAATCCCTGACTGATCAGGAATACCTCCGGCTTCGGGTCCCGCAGAATATGACCACGAGTTTGTATGATATCGAACAGGGTGGAACGGACAGTTTCCGGGTCAACCCGATGAGGTACTGCAATATGGACCAACACCCGGATAACGGAATTACTCAGTGACCAGTTCACCAGCTTTTCGGTAATCAGTATTTTATTGGGAATAATGATTTCCTTGCGATCCCAGTCCTGAATAGTCGTCGCCCGCATCTGGATTTTCTGTACACTGCCGGTTTCACCGGCGACGGTAATGGTGTCACCCAGCCGCACCGGGCGTTCGAACAGAATGACAAGGCCGGAAAAGAAGTTGGCAAAGACTTCCTGCAATCCAAAACTGATACCCAGCCCCATCGCGGCAACCAGCCACTGCAGCTTGCTCCAGCTGACCCCCAGCATTGACAGCACGATCGCTGTACCAATACTTGCGATCAGATAAACTGAGATCCGGGTCAGGGCAAAACCACTGCCCGGGCTGTACGACAGGCGGTTAAGAAGGGTGACTTCAAGCAGTCCAGGTATATTGCGTACCAGTAATACCGTGGCGACGGTAACAAACAGGGCAGAAAGCAGCGTCATGATATCGACATTGATTCTTTCATTGCCGGCGTCAGCGGCATACTGCCACAGTACATAGTGGTCTTGATAAGTGAACTGCTCGATCATATCCTGCCAGAACAAATAGAACATCACGCAGAACAGCACAATCATCGCCGCATTCACCAGTCGCAATGACTGTGCTTCCACCTGATTCATATCCATTCGCTCGACCAGTACCGGCTCGACAGAGTCGTCATGAAGTGCTGCCAGCCGCTCTCTGTAACGCTTGAGTGCCAGTCGCTCGGCAGCAACATGCATGATGCGCAGAATGATTCCCCGCAGCAGGGCCCAGCAGAACACCAGTAAAAAGGCACTGATTAATTCGAATTCCAGCAGGGTAGCGGTATAGAAGTAACCCAGGGTAACCAGAACCATCATTCCCAGTGGCAATATCACCGCAGCAAACAGTACTGCCCCCCATACCGGCCGTGAGTATTTTCTGGCCCAGGGCTGGAGCACGATACTGGCTGCGATAGCACTCTGACATAGCAGCAGCACCGCGAACAGTATCATTCGGGCACTCTGGTCTGCGTCAACCTGCCAGTCGTCTGGCCAGATCAGCAGGAAGGTAAGGCTGATCAACACGTAATGGAGATAGCGGGCAAGTTGGCGTAGTTTTTCGGGATTATCAGGTGCCCATGAAAAATGCTTTTTTACCAGCCCGTTGGGTTGTAACAGATGTCGTCCGAACAGCGAAATAAACCAGACGACACCGACAGCTGAAAGGTTATCCCCGAGCAGCTCCAGCGGCATGGCGTCGGCTGCAGTTTGTTCCAGTGTCCGGCCCAGGGTGTATATCAATAATGGTAACGGTAAGACCTGAAGGGCAGAGATCAGCAGGGCGTAAGGCGTGACATAGTAATTGTCGCGAATCACATTACCGGCACATGAACCCAGTTTGCGCTCGATCAACTGCCATTTTCGTTTGCGCCATAACAGATAGCAGATAACAAGCGCGACCCCGACCAGCAGTTTGCGTTGCTCTTTGAGGTGCAGCATAACATCAGCAGACTGAAACGACTGATATAACTGACCCGTTGCCTCTTTAATGGTTGGGAATATATGAACCGTCTGTCTGAATGACAATGGACGATTACTGGCAAGCCAGAACAGTCGCTGGTTCAACAGTTTTTCCAGTGACTGCCGGTTACTCATCAGCTGATCCTGTTTGGCCTTCAGCGTTGTCGCCTGACTGAGCAGGTTACCGATATTGGCTACCAGCCCGGTCAGGACTTTTTTGCGGGCATCAAACAGCTGCTTCAGCCGGGTCTGTTCCTCTTTGGATAACTGACCGCTGTAATCCAGCTCCTGCAGCCATGTTTGCTGATAGCCCGAGGCGCTGATATTTCTTAATTCGTTGGTATAGCTGAACTGTTTCAGCTGGTAGCGGCTGATAATTTCCTGAATTTTTGGATTGACCCGGATTTTGGGTAGTGCGGCTTTCTGTTCCTGCAGCATGGCTGCCAGATCGGGCATATTGCTTAACGGGCTGATATCCAGCGTCAGGGAGTGCTGGATATCTTGCAGAATGGTGAGCTGACTGGTGGCCTGTCGAAGTTCAGTGCCAATCTCTGTCAGATAGTCGGTCACCTGCAGCAGATCGAGGCTCAGCTGAATATTATCGGCCACAGACTCCTTGATGGCCGGGTTTTCACCGGATTCTGATTCTTTGGTAAACATGCTGAGTACAGCTTCACTGGCAGCCTTGCGCTTGCGGTTGATCAGCCCCTGAACCACTTGCAGTTCACGAGTAGACTGCTGCAGTTGTTTGTGTACCAGATCACGCTGCACCAGAAACTTTGCGATCAGGGTACTGCTGCCTCTGGCCTGTTGCTGCAGCAACACATCGGAGCGCGTCAGAAAGGCCAGTTCGGCAGAAATATTGTCCTGCCTGGCTTCACTCAGTTGATCACTTCCGGCAGCAGAAGTCAGCTCTTTCAGTTTGGCCTTGAGCAGCGCTTCCCGCTTTTTATTGGTATCCAGATGTTCCTGACTGGCTTCCGGGCGTGACTGTTCCTGCGAGAGGCGCCCGTTGGTTTTGGCCAGCTGTTCCTGCAGTGCGGCCTGTTCTGATTCCAGTTCGTGGTAGGTAGCTTCAAGGGTTGGCAAATCCTTGTTGTGGAACTTCTTCAGAATTGTCAGATCTTCAGTTTCCTTGAAACGGTCAACCTGTTTTTGTAACTTCTGTTTCTCGGAATCGACGCTTTCGAGTTCACTGGTATAGGTTTCCAGTTCATTATTGGTCTCTTCGATTTGCTCAAGAAAATACAGCGTCTGGCGCAGCTGAACCTGCAGTTCTTTTTCTTCGGGTAACAACTCTTTGCCCTGGAGGGAATCCAGCCGCTGACGCAGCAGGTCTCTTGAAGGCAGATAAGGATCACCATCAACACTTTCAGCCGGCAAGTGAGCACACAAGAGCAACAGGCTGAGAACGCAGGGTAACAGCAAGGACAGCGAATGACAGATGGAAACGGCTCGCCAGAACACGGTCAGCAACCTCGATGGATAGAGTGACCGCGATTTAGTTTAAGAGCTGAATCCTTATTGAGCCATTGAGAGAGGGGAGATTGGCAGCCTGAAACTGGAACAGGCTGCCAGGTCTGTTTGTGGCGGGTTAGTGAATCAGTTGCTGCTGTTTTAACTGATCCAGAATAATCTGTACCACCAGAGAACACTTGTCCCGGTCACTGTAACTCAGCCAGCGCATTTCCTCGATCTCGGAATCAGTGGCCAGTTCGCCGGTATGCTCTGCCTTGTAACAGGTAATTTTGACTTCGGTTCCCATCGGCTTGCCATCAGCTTGGGCACGAAAGGTATCGTAGTAGTGCAGGGTGTCCTGTTGCAGATCGACCGACAGCTCTTCCCTGATTTCCCGCGTCAAAGCCTGCTCATCGGTTTCGCCGGCTTCACGTTTGCCGCCGGGAATGTAATACAGCTCCTTGCCCCTGGAACGAACCGCCAGTACCCGGTGGTGCTGAATATTAAGCCAGGCCAGTTTATCAATCTCGGTCATGACAGAAACTCCCTGATTCCGCCGATAATAGATGAGAGCATATTATAATTTTCAATGGGTTAAATTGCGACAGAAGGAATTGAGCCAATAGCGATATCAATAAAACACCCGGCATAATGCCGGGGTGTATTTATTTGGTAGAGATTGCTTATATTTCAAGTATTCTTGTCCAGTCCAGCCCCAGGTACTCTCTCATCAATTCAATGGCGGCCTGAGGTTCATTCTCTCTGATATATCGATTAAATGTTGATATTTGTTGATCATCGAGAGTGCCGGACGATAGCAGTTGAGGCACTTTTCCCTGAATTTTTATGATCGTCATCTCGGCAAAATGTGTGCGTTTGTTGCTTTGTTCTGCATCGTCCATTCCTCCGTATCCAGCAAAGTGTTTACTGGCAGCTCTTTCTATCCAAACCTGATAACCAGAATGGATTCTGCAGTAAGCATTATACCTCCTGTTGAGTTCGGCCAGGTCATTAACGCTGTCCAAAGCAATAAGCTGCATCTGAGAGATACAGTCACAGAGCATTCCCAAATGAATGGATTTACGTCGTTCTGAAATATCGAAATTCTCATCCACAGCCAGTGGGTTAAAATCCTGGAATGGCCCATATCCTCCCACCATGTTTTTTTCATCGTCAGAGGCCAGGAAGCGAATATAATTCTCGAGATAGACGTGAAGCATCTTGATATCAGTGCCTCGATCCCGCAGATGACTTTCAAACTTGCTGCAGAGTTTTTGATCCCCTCCTGCTGGCAGTCCAATTTCTCCTTCAGCGGCTAGCTCAGCTAAGAGTGATTTAATATCAAAGGGCTGGCTAAAATCGCCTGCCATCCGGTATTTAATCAAGGGCTTTAACAGCCGTTGTAACGGGGGCATGGCGACTTCATCTTCTTCCTCGTCCTCGATGGCAACAACAATTTCGCCCTTTCTCTCCTCACTGCAGGCCAGAGTCAACAGGCTGTCTAATGAAGAATCACGCTCGGTACTCAGCTCAAACAATCCGCTACCGGTAAAAATTTCTGGCAGTTTGGTTAAGGGGGTCAGCAGTGTGCCCTGGTCCAAGCGTTGAAATCTCAAAATACCTCCCCATTCATGATCATAAGAGGCCAGCTTATATGATGCGTTCATAAGGTGTGTCACCGCAGTATCGGTGTCTCCCCAGGCGACAGATGCAATCTGGCAAGGAAATGTCGCTGCACTGAGGCAGGAATCCTGATCTCGCCGGCTTGCGACTTCACTGCTGTAGAGACGATGAAGGGTCAGAACAACATCGTAACCCCGATCTTTACGGCCAGTGTCTGTTTTTATTACAGAAACCGCAGTAATCACTTCACTTGAGCTGCTTCTCAACTGGAAGTCCATCAGGGCAGTGTCATCAAGACAGCTTCGAATCTCAGGCAGGCCATCAGTAGCCGCACTCATGTAAACAAAGGAATCAGAGAGCTGCCCGGACTGACTTTTACTGGATTTTAACGGGATATTATGAGGGGAATACTGACCCTCCAGTCCTACCTCAAGTCTGCACCGATTTGTGGCCAGCCAGCTGCCCGGGTGAAGGGAGGCCTTATGTACGACAGTTCCGTCGGGAACGGTCTGAGCATGTATCATTACCCGGCACGAGTGAATTCCCTGTAGTAGTGCCATCACTTCGGGTTGGTTGGCGATATGACTGTTAATCAGTTCTGCTACGGACATAATACCGCAGTCAACAAATGCTATTGTTCGGGATTCAATTTCCTTGTGATGAGTTGTTGTGAATCCTGAATCTCGATCTACATGCACAACCTTCTCTTTATCGAATAGCCGGAAATAGGGGGCAATATCATGCCCGCTATCGGTCTTTGCCGGTGGTTTGTTTCCGGATGTTAACCAATAGCTTTTATCGTCGCGTCCGGCATGGACAACCAGTGACTGGGCTTTGCTTACCTTAAGCGCAGCAGGTGGTGCCAGGTCAGGTAGTGCTGGTGATACCACATCAGGCCGGGATGAAACAGAAGACGGTGTAAATGACTGGCTGGCCCTACGGCTGCGGAGTTCGATAGCTGAAACCAGGGGTTTTGCCTGAAAAGGAAGGACAGGGGGCAGTTCAGTCGATGATGTTGTTGTTACTGCTTCCTGTGTACTTCCTGAGTCAGAGGTACTTGCTGTAACTATCGAGTAACTTGTTGGTGCAGCAATCCCCCACTCGGGTGGATATCCAAAATAGTGTGCCAGCTGCTGTTTGCATTGGGCCCGATTGTAGGGCGCGCTCATAAGTTCAAGCATGCCGGAAGCAGTACATTGAGGGCACTCGATCAACTTGGCCTGGGACAGCATATACATAAACTCGTCGGCAAGGATATAGCTCTTGCCATAAACGTCAGGATCATCGATGTGATAGAAGGCTCCCGGACCGGTTCTGGAACTATCAGGCTGGTAACTGGCCAGTCCTGAAATAATCAGTCGCAGTGGAACCATTTCGACTTCGCCGACTACTGCTCGTCGGGATTGTTCCTGCATTAACGTATACCGATCAAACTGCCATGGGTAATAGTAACCCTCAGTAGGTGTTCTTCTGCCATCCAGAAGAAACAGGTCGCGACAGGTTTCATCGCCAACGAAATAGACAGTTTTGTTATCCCAGGTGTAGCTGCGGTTAAGGTTGGTGATATCGCTGATACCTAGTTTGAGGCCCAGTTGTTCCGCCGCTGCTCGTATTGCCGGGGAGAAATGTAACCCTCCGTCACCCGGCAGAATCTCACCGCCGGGCAATTCAAGAGACCCGGTTTCAGGGTTGGTGACCATAACAACCTGAAGCTCTGTTCGTCCGGTAAGGTAATGAGCCTGTGTTGACAGCAGGAAAACAAAACCTTTACCCGGAGAGGCTTGTGCTGTGGCTGTTATCAACAGTAAACCGGTGATAACAATGTTTCTTATGAACTTCAACATATCAACATCCTTGTTATGTCATGAGGAGTCCTGTGAGGTTAGGCCGGAACATTATCGTGTGATATTAGACCAAAACTTTGGCAAAGCGCTCCATACGACATAAGTCGCAGCAAGTCAAAACGGGGGAGACAAATATCAGGCTTAAAGACGTTTATGGGGAACAGTTGATAGCTGGATAAATTGTTTATTCAGAAGAAAGGAACCCCGGCTTAATGCCGGGGTGGTTTTATATGCCGGAGGCTGCTTATATTCCAAGAATTCTTGTCCAGTCCTCTCCCAGGTACTCCCTCATAAGCTCAATGGCGGCTTGAGGTTCGTTCTCTCTGAGATATCGATTAAATGTCGACATTTGTTGATCATCCAGAGAGCCAGACGATAGCAGTTGAGGCATTTTGTCCTGGATTGTTCTGATCATCATCTCGGCACACTCTGTGCGTTTATTACTTCGTTCCGCAGAGTCCATTCCGTCGAACCCGGCAAAGTGTCCACGGGCCGTTCTATCTATCCAGACTCTATAACTAGAATGAATTTTGCGGTAGAACTCATACTTCCTGTTGAGCTCGGCCAAGTCATTGACGCTATCCAGAGCTATAAGTTGCATCTGAGAGATGCAGTTACAAAGCATACCCATATGAATGCCCTTGCGTCGTTCTGAAATCTCGAAGTTTTCATCCACAGCCAGTGGGTTGAAATCCTGGAACGGGCCATACCCACCCACCATGTTTTTTTCATCGTCAGAGGCCAGGAATCGAATATAATTCTCGAGATACAGATGCAGCATCTTAAAGTCGGCGCCCCGCTCCCGCAGATGTCCTGCGAACTTGCTGCACAGTTTTTGGTCTCCACCAGTCGGTAATCCAATTTCTCCTTCATCGGTGAGCGCCGTTAACAGTGATTTAATATCAAAAGGTTGGCTAAAATCGCCAGCCATCCGGTATTTAATCAAAGGCTTTAACAACCGTTGTAACGGAGGCAAATCGACTTCATCTTCTTCCTCATCTTCGATGGCAACAACAATCTCGCCCTTTTTCTCATCACTGCAAATCAGGGCCAGCAGGCTGTCCAGTGAAGTGTCATTCTCGGTGCTGAGCCGGAGTGCTTGGCTACTGGCAAAAATTTCAGGCAGTATAGGTATAGGTGTCACTAGTTTGCACTGATCCAGATGCTGGGATCTCAGGTAACCGCCCCAATCAACACCATAAGGGGCCAAAGGAAATGTCTCTGCATTAGTACATATGCCTTGATTTTGCCGGCTCGCTAATTCACTGCTGTAGAGGCGATGAAGGGTCAGGACAACATCGTAACCCCGATCTTTAAGGCCGGTGTCTGTTTTTATTACAGAAACCGCCGTAATCACTTCACTTGTGCTGCTTCTCAACTGGAAGTCCATCAGGGCGGTGCTATCAATACAGCTTTGAACCTCAGGCAGACCATCAGTCGCCGCACTCATATATACAAATGAATCAGATAGTTGCCCGGGCTGACTTCTACTGGATTTTAACGGGATATTATGAGGGACATATAGACCCTCCAGTCCCACCTGAAGTCTGCAACGATCTGTCGCCAGCCAACTTCCCGGGTGCAGGGAGGCTTTATGTATAACGGCATCGTTGGGGGCTGTCTGAACGTGTATCATTACCCGGCAGGATTTAATGCCATTAAGTAATGCCATCACTTCAGGCTGGTTTGCGACACGGCTGTTAATCAGCTCTTCTACGGACATAATACCGCAGTCTACAAATGCTATTGTTCGGGATTCGATTTCTTTGTGCCGAGTTGTTGTGAATCCCGAATCTCGATCTGCGTGCACAACTTTCTCTTTATCAAATAGCTGGAAGTAGGGGGCAATATCGTGCCCGCTATCAGTTTTTGCGGGTGGTTTGGCCCCGGATGTTAACCAGTAGGTGGTATTGTCGCGACCGGCATGAACAACCAGCGTCTTGGTCCTGGTTACCCTGAGAGGCGAAGGGGGAACCAGATCAGGTAGTGTCAATAATGATGGGGAGATCACATCAGGTCGCGTAGACACCGACACAGGTAATGCTGCTGAATGATCACTATCCTGACTATAGATACTGGCCGTTGATGATATCGATGCTGCCTGAAATATTGGTGGAGCTATTGATGTCGTTATTGATGAAGCTATTGGTGTGTCTATTGATGGAGCAACTGATGTTGTGATTACCTGATCCAGTGAGGCTAATGTCGCTGTAGAGCAAATATTCGAGGCAACAACACCCCACTCAGGAGGATATTCAAAATAATGGGCCAGCTGTTGTCTGAACTGGGCCCGGTTCTCAGGAGTACTCATAATTTCAAGCATGCCGGAAGCGGAACACTCAGGGCATTCGATCAACCTGGCCCTGGAGAGCATACTCATGAATTCATCAGCAAGGATATAGCTCTTGCCATAAACTTCGGGATCTTCTACATGGTAACAGGCTCCTGGGTCGGTTCTGCTGTTATCAGGTTGGTAACTGGCTAAACCAGAAATAATAAGTCGTAGCGGAACCATTTCAACGCCGGCAACTACTGCTCGACGGTTTTGTTCCTGCAGCAGGGTAAACAGGTTAAATTGCTGAGGGTAGCGATAACCTTCAGCAGGCGTTCTGCTGTTAGCCAGTAGAAACAGGTCACGACAGGTTTCATCGCCAATAAAATAAACTGTTTTATTATCCCAGGTGTAGCTGCGGTTGAGGTTGGTAAGATCGTTGATATCAAACTTAAGGCCCAGCTGCTCTGTAGCTGCACGTAAAGCCGGAGAGAAATGTAAACCCCCGTCACCGGGCAGAATGTCTCCTCCGGGCAATTCAAGAGAGTATGTTTCGGGGTTGGTCACCATCACAACCTGAAGCTCGGTTCTCCCGCTCCAGAAATCATCCTGCGTCGTGAGCAGGAAGACAAAACCTTTGCCCGGAGAGGCTTGTACTGTGGCTGCTATCAGTAGTAGAGCACTGATAACGATGTTTCTTACTAGTTTCAACATATCAACTTCCTTGTCATATCATGACGAGACCAGATCAGGCTAAGCCTGGATATACTCGTGTAATGTTGGACTACAGATATGCCAAAGTGTTCTATAGACTTAAGTCGCAGCAAGTCGGATGAGGGAAATACCCATCCTCACGATGCTAAAAGGGAGCGGTCAATAGCTGGATAAGCTGTTAATCAACAGGAAAGAGGCCCCGGCGGATACCGGGACCCTGCAGTATGCTGAGCAAAAGATGAATGCTGAACATTGTTTTAGATTCTGAGAATTGTGACCCATCTCGAACCCAGATACTCTCGCATCAGTTCAATAGCGGCTTGAGGCTCATCTTGCTCAATATACTGATTAAATGTTGCCAGCTGAGCAGCGTTTAGCTTTCCTGTAGTAATCAATTCTGGAATCGTTGTCTGGATTTTATTGATAGTCATAACGGCATATTCGTCACGTTTTATACTGCGGGCAGCATTATCCAGGCTGTAGTAATGAGAAAAGCGCCGGCTGACCTCACCCCTCATCCAGGTTTCATAGTCTTCGTGAATAGTGCAGTAGGCCTCAAACTTTCTGTTGAGTTCAGCCAGGTTATTGACCCTGTCCAGGGCAACAAGCTGCATATAGGAGATGCGGTTACATAGCATTCCCATGTGAATGGATTTACGTCGTTCTGATATCTCGAAGTTTTCACCTTCAGCCAGAGGGTTGAAATCCTGGAATGGACCGTAACCTCCCATCATGTTTTGTTCATCATCAGAAGCCAGAAAGCGAATATAGTTCTCGATATACAGATACAGCATCGGTAGATCTGCTCCCTGCTCACGCAGGTGGCCTTCAAATTTGCTGCATAGTTTCCGATTGCCTCCTTCCGGTAGCCCAATCTCTCCGGCATCGGTAAGAGTTCTGAGTAATGACATCAGATCGAAAGGCCGGGTAAAGTCACCCGTCTGACGGTAGTTGATCAAAGGTTGTAGCAAACCTTGTAAAGGAGTCACACCGTGTGGAGCAGTTGTTGTATCTGCTGCAATCCTGTCCACAATCATTCCTCCCCTTTCCGGACTGCTGATCAGGCACAGCAGGCTTTCCAGAGCAATATCTCGCTCTGCTTCAGAGGAGAGTAAACCCGCGCCGTCAAAAATCTCAGGAAGTAGTCCAAAATTGACTGCCAGCTTGCCACGATCAAGGTTGTCAAACCGGTCATAAGCGTTGGCGTCAAGGCCATATGCAGCGAGAACATAGCCTGCTTGGATAAGGTGAGTGAATGATGTATCGGTACCACCCCAGGCTACAGTAGCCAGCTGACAGGGGAAGGTAGTTGCACTCAGGCAGGAGTTATCCCATGTTCTTTCCGAGAGGGTTTCGTTGTACAGCCGGTGGATGGTCAGGACAACATCATAACCACGTTCAGCCAGGCCGTTATCGACCTTAATGACCGATACCGCACGAATGGTTTCACCGGGCGCACTTCCCATGAGAATACTGAACGGACCCATCGTCGGGTTGACCTGCTCAACAAGTGGCAGGGTATCTTCTGCGTCATTGATATAGAGGAATGAATCTGAAAGTAGTCCAGAGGGTGCCTTGTTACTTTTGAGGCGAATATCGTAAGGACAGTAACAGCCTTCAAGCCCTACCTGAACCCTGCAGCGTGGCGTTTTCAGCCAGGTTCCCGGGTGCAGGGTGACTTTGCCTATTTCTACCCCGGATGGTACAGCCTGGCAGTGTACCATTACCCGGCAAGAGGTTATTCCCTCGAGCAGGGGGCCGATCTCAGACTGGTCTGCGATTCGACGATTAATTAATTCGGAAACCGGCAACATACCACAGTCAATAAAGGCAACGGTTCTGGCCAGCAGCCTCTGGTAACGTTCACGCTCTGGAACTGATGCATTGCCGGGAGCAAGGTCACTATAAAGTTTGAAATAGGGGGCAATATCATGCGTACTGTCTGTTTTTGCCGGGGCTTTTTTACCGGAAGTCAGCCAGTAGGCATTATGATCACGGCCAGCATGAATCGTTAACCGTGCTGATCGTGAAACCTGTAAAGAAGTACCGGGAACCAGGTCGGGTAACGAGGATGCAACAGGTACAATTGTTTGTGTTGGCTGCCGGACTGGCGAGCCGCTCGAATCAGGCTCGGTATAGCTGACGACAGCTGTTGATACCGGACTTTCGATGCTTGATACTGTTGTAGCCGTAGCCGTAGCCGTAGCCGTAGCCGTAGCCGTAGCCGTAGCCGTAGCCGTAGCCGTAGCCGTAGCTGCCGTCGGAGTAAAAGGTGTTGTCGGGCTTGGCTCCGGAATTTGAAACAATGTAGCCGGGTCCATCAGTGACAGGGTACTGAAAAACCTATGCATGGCTTGTTCCTGCTCATTGCCTAGCTCGAAACCGGGATCGACATCTGATGATATGTTTCTCCTGGCGGAAGCCCCGGAAGAGGTTTCTGTGCGACTGCTTAACAGTTGCCCTGGTGCCGGGATACCCCACTCTGGCGGATATCCAAAATACCCGGCCAGTTGCTGCTTCAAACTGGCTCGTGTTGCCGGTGTATTCATCATTTCAAACATGCCGGTAGCCGTGCACTCCGGACATTCAATCATGCAGGCATGGGACAGAACATTGATGAAATTTTTGTCAACAATCTGGGTTGACCCTAAACCACGTCTGTCGTGAAGAAAAACTGACTCCATGACGGGTGAAAGCGGGTCTGACAAATACTCCTGAACACCATCGAGAATAGTTCGCAGTGAAACCAGTCTGACAGAAGGGAGTACTACACCCAGAGATCTCTGCATCTGGCGTCGAAGATCCGATTCTTTCCATTTTTCCGGGTAGTTATAATCTGCAGAAGGAAGCTTATTCCCTGTACACAGAAAAAGGTCTCGGCAGGTTTTATCGCCAATGACATAGACAGTCTGGTTGTTCCAGGTGTAACTGCGGTTCAGGTTGGTAATATCATTGATATTGAACTCGAGCCCCAGTTGTTGCTTTGCTGCCCGTATTGCCGCTAGAAAATGCAGCCCGTTGTCAGCGGCAGACAATGTTTCTCCCGGCAGTTCAAATTCGCAAGAAGAGTGGTTCATGACCATGACAACCTGGATTTCCGGTTCTCTGGTCAGAGCATTTGGTGTTGTTGTAAGGAGGCAGATGTAACTTTTTGCCTGCTCAGCAACAGGTGTTGATAGCGAAGCTGTAGCTGTGGGTGTCGAGCCGACAGCGGTTGCAACCGGCTGTATGCTCCATTCAGAAGGGTAACCGAAATACGGAGCCAGCTGTTGTCTGAATTGTGTTCGGTTGGCCGGCTGAATCATTATTTCAAACATACCGGTGGCGGTACATTGTGGACACTCATTTACGGAAGCATGTGATAGTACTTCCATGAATTTTTTGGCTACCAGATAAGAGCTGCCATAGGTATAGCTTGTGCTGCTGCCGAGCAGTACGACCGTCGAGCTGGTCGGGGGAGATGCAAGGTATTCAGGAATACCTTCAAGAATCGTGTTCAGAGGAACCAGCTCAAAATCCTCAGAGCTGCCGTTAACTCTCTGCATTTGACGACGCAGTTCTGATGGCTCCCACTTCTTGGGATAGGTATAACCGGCTGAAGGAAATTTGCTGCCGTCACAGAGAAACAGGTCGCGGCAGGTTTCATCGCCAACAACATACACCGTCTGATTATTCCAGGTGTAACTGCGGTTGAGATTGGTAAGATCACTGATATCAAAATCAAGCCCCAGCTGCTTTTTGGCAGCCCTGATTGCGGCTTTGAAATGAAGCCCTCCGTCGCTGTAAAGCACAGCGCCTCCCGGCAGTTCTCTGTCGTAAGTGACCGGGTTTCGAATCATGACAACATAGACTTCGGGCAGGCCTGTCCGGGCATTTTTTCGAGTCGTCAGCAAGCACAAATATCCGTTGGATGAGCCTTCAACCGGTGCATGGTGTACTTCAGATGATGCTGACAGTGGACCTGCAGAGGCAGTTGGTGATGGAACGCCCCACTCCGGTGGGTAGCCGAAAAAAGAAGCCAGTTGTTGTGTAAGCTGGAATCTTTGAGCCGGTTGATCCATCAGCTCAAACATCCCCTTCGCAGTACAGGTTGGACATTCATTTACAAAGGCGTGAGAGATAACCTCCATAAATTGCCGGTCAACCATGTGAGAGTTTCGTCCGTACAGCCCGCCGGACTCATATAGAAAATGAGTGTTTGCTATATAGGATGAAGTGCTGTCAGAGAGGTAGTCGGTAATACCATCGATGATAGATCTGACAGGTACCAGTTCCACAGAAATGCTGCGGAATCCCCAAAGCACATTTCGCGTCAGGCGCCTCAGTTCATCTTTGTCAAACTGATTTGGATAGGTGTAACTCGGAAGCGGTGTTTTTTTGCCGTCAAAAAGAAATAGTTCACGACATGTTTTATCACCAACGACATAAACTGTTTCGTCACCCCAGGTATAACTGCGGTTAAGGTTAGTGATGTCGTTGAGATCGAATTTGAGTCCCAGCTGTGAGTTTGCTGCTCTGATAGCCGCCTTGAAGTGCAAACCTCCCTCGCTGGGAAGTGTTGCACTACTCGGCAACTCGTACCGGTAAGTGTACGGGTTTGAAACCATGACAACACAAAGTTCAGGTTGTCCACTAGTTGTATTGGTTCGTGTTGTCAGCAGGCAGACTGAGCCCTTGCCAGATGCCTCGGCTACAGCTGTGAACAGCAGTAGCATGAGCAAACTACAATAGAAAAAAACTGAAAAACAACTGCGATTCAGCATATCAACATCCTTGTTATAGCTTGAATGAGGATAGATTCTTAGGTTCATTAGACTTTAAGTCTTTAAAAATGTTCACCTGTAGATGACCGACCTTGGTTGTATGGGCTGCCATAGAAAATAATATATTTTCAAGGGGTTAGTCTGATTATCTCTGCTACGGACTCCTGACAGTCTGTTTTGATTACAGGATAATCGGTAGAGTAACTCTGGCTTGCTTACATTGTTAGATATAAGTGAAGAGTAAATGTTCCGCTCGATAGAAAGAAATCGATAGAAGTGTAAAAAGCGGTGATTTTATTCTGAAAAATGACACTTTGCTTTAGCTGATATTTTTCAACTGAGAGTCAGACTGAATCTTAATCAAAATGCTCAATTCAGCCAGCGTGGAGGTTTGCGCCGGGTCCACCGGGCAAAGTGCATTTTGTCACCACGGTAGAACCGTCGATAGGCTTCAACCGGGTCATCTTTAACCTTGTACTGGTCCGGCATGGCTTGAGGAAAAGGTGTCAGCCCTTTGGATTCAAACTTACAGTGGGCAATCTTATCCAGCACGGCAATGGATTTATGGTCTTCCGCCTTGTTGAACCGGTACAGGTACTCTTTATTCAGGGCCAGCGTCAGCTTTCGCAGCCATAGAAAATTATCGTACGACTCTTCGACCCAGAGCACACAGGGGTGTTTCATATGGGTGGATTTGTAAGGAGTTTCAAAGCCTTTTTTGTTCAGGGCAGTGCAAAGAAGTTGAACGCTTTCCAGAATCATCTTCACCACATGCTGGTCACAGTGATAGCGGGCACAGGTGTTGATATTGGTATCAAGAATAAAAATATTCATTACACGACTCCCTGTCATTGCGTGCAGGCACTTGTCATTACGTGCAAGCACTATAGCCATAAGCATAGCGTTTGGCTGGCGGTGAGCACAAAGCCATGTTAATTCTGTTAGCAGGATGTATTCCGGTTCAGAGGACACGACACTGAATATTCTGATTATGGGTGGCAATGGCGGCATCGGTCGGGCACTGGTTGAAGACTGTCTTGAGCGATATCCGCATGCACAAATTGTTGCAACCTGGCACCGGCATAAGCCGGTTTTAGCGTGTGATAATCTGCAGTGGTATCAGGTTGATGTTTGTAGTGAACAGGACATCAAGCAACTGGCGCAGCAGTTCCAGCAGCTTGATCTGCTTATCAATACCGTTGGTCTGTTGCATGATGAGCAACATGGTCCGGAGAAGTCTATTGCCCGCTTTGAAGCGTCATGGCTACAGCGCAGTATGGAAGTCAATGTGGCGCCCAGCCTGATGCTGGCCCGTTATTTTCAGCCGCTGTTAAAGAAGTCTGCTCGCAGCTGTTTTGCCGTCATCTCGGCCCGGGTTGGCAGCATTGAGGATAATCGGCTGGGAGGCTGGATCAGCTATCGCTCTTCCAAGGCAGCGCTGAATATGGCGATGAAAACCCTCAGTATCGAATGGCAGCGAGCCGTACCTGGTTGTTGTGTGACGGTGTTGCATCCGGGTACTACCGATACACAGCTATCCCAACCCTTTCAGCGTAATGTGCAGGAAGGACAGCTGTTCGATCCGGCAAAAACGGCAGGGTTACTACTGGATGTGATTGCCGGATTGAATCCGGAAGACAGTGGCCGGTTTTATGCCTATGACGGCAGTCTTATACCCTGGTAATCGTTGATGCCAGCAGCTGGGTCAGCTCTGCGGCAGATATATCCTGACAACCCGACAGGTTGGTGCCACTCCACAACGGAGTAAAATCATCCTGTCCCTGTGATTCCGCTTTTGCCCGTAAGCCGGCAATACTTACGGCTGCTAAAGGAAAATCAGGTACTTCCTGATTTATCGGGCCAAACTTCTGGATCAAGTGATTGACCAGTCCTCTGGCCGGGCGACCTGAAAACAGGTTGGTAATCACTGTCTGGCGTGATCCGGGATTATCTCTGGCTTGAGTCAGGGCATCTCGATGCAGTGGACTGGTTGTTGCTTCCGGACAGAGCAAATAGCTGGTACCTACCTGGGCTGCAACTGCACCTTGTGATATCACCGCTTCAACCTCTTTTGCGGAGGCAATGCCTCCTGCTGCAATTACAGGGATTTGTACGGCTTCCTTCACCTGCTGTAACAGAGTATTCCGGCTTTGCTGTTCTTCAAGATCCGGTCGAAGAAAATGCCCCCGGTGACCACCTGCTTCCAATCCCTGAACAATAACAGCATCGGCACCCTGTGTTTCCAGCCAGCGGGCTTCGGCAACTGTTGTCGCCGATGAAATAACTTTGGAGCCCCAGCTTTTTACCCTGTCGAGAAGAGGCTTTGATGGCAGACCAAAATGAAAGCTGATGACTGCTGGTCGGTATGGTTCAAGTATCTCAGCTTGAATATCACTGAAAGGTTGTCGCTGTGGGCCAGAAGTATTTACGGTGTTGTCGAGTCCCAGTCGTTCAAACTCCGGTTTGAGCAGAGAGAGCCAGTGCTGTTCTTTTACAGGGTCGGCTTCAGGCGGGGTATGGCAAAAGAAATTAATATTAAAGGGTTTGCTGGTGGCGCGGGTCAGGTTATCAAGCTGTTGTTGTAACTGTTCCGGCGCCAGCATGGCAGCGGGCAACGAACCAAGGCCTCCGGCGTTGCATACAGCAGCAGCCAGTCGACTGTCCTGAACCCCGGCCATCGGTGCCTGGATAATGGGTAGCCGGCATCCGGTCAGGGTGGTGAAATCTGTCATTTGTTATTGCTCTTGTTTGATCCTGTCCGGAGTGCCTGTATCAGATACTCCGGATATAAAACATGGATACAGAAACCTGTCACTGACTGGGCATCAGGCTTTTCTCCATCATACGACGAATCACACGGTATGGCAGCAGACGCCTTAACCGGGCAATCAACCTGGCATCCTTACCCACATAGTGCAGGGTTCCGGACGGTTTTTCAGTTGCACATTTATAGATCAGGTCAGCAACCTCCCGGGGATCGCCGAAACCAAAGGGTTTGGGAGGAGACGCCATCGCGCTGGCGATGTTTGATTTAAGGGTTGAACTGTACTCTGAAAGCTCAGGTTTGGCATTGCCTGAAAGGAAGTTAACCGCATTGCCAAAACCGGTTTTGAATGCGCCCGGAGCAACGGTTTTGATGGATATCCCCAGCGGTTTCAGTTCATACGACAAGGACTCGGACAGCCCTTCAACCGCAAACTTGGATGCAGAGTAAAGCGAGAGCAAAGGTGGCGCAATTGAGCCAGCCATTGAAGTGACATTGATTATTGTGCCGCTTTGCTGTTCTCTCATGACCGGCAATACCGCCTGAATCATATTCACCACACCAAAAAAATTGGTTTCCATCTGGCTGCGAACTTCCTCTTCACTGGCTTCTTCCAGCAATCCTGCAGTGCCATAGCCAGCGTTATTTACCAGCGCGTCAATTCGACCGAAATGCTGGACGGCCTGATTAACCGCGCTTTCAATCTGGTCGCGGTTGGTGACGTTCAGTGGCAGCACCAGCACATTCTCCAACTCAGTGAGCTCCGGTGCTTTTTCCGGAGACCGCAGTGTGGCAATTACATTCCAGCCCTGCTGATGGAATTTATGAACAGAGAGCAAGCCAAAACCGGATGATGAGCCTGTGATCAGTACAGTGGGGCGTGAAGGTTGCTTCATTATCTTCTCCTTTTAATTTTGATTAGTGCCACCAGTCAGAGCGGTTGTCAGCGTTGTTATCAGAGGCTGAAGCCGGGTAGTTGATGACATCGCCAATCACGGGAAGCTGTAAATCAATCTTGTGCTGTTGAGCCAGGGCAGAGATTTGCTGCATCGGGTCGAACCAGGCATGGGTCGACAGATCAAAGGTGCCGTTATGAATCGGTACCAGAACCTTGCCCTGTACATCCTTGAAAGCCTGCAGAGTTTCCTCTGGCATCATATGCACATCGGCCCACTGTGGGTTGTAGGCACCACACTCCATGAAAGCCAGATCAAACGGGCCGTACTTGTCGCCTATCTGACGGAAACCGGGGAAATAACCGCTGTCACCACTGAAATAGATGGAGTGTTGCTCATCACGAATGATCCACGACGCCCAGAGTGTTTTATCGGAATCAAAAGCCCCACGACCGGAGAAGTGCTGGGTCGGCGTAGCAATCAGTTCAATCCCGGCAATCCGGGTCTGCTGCCACCAGTCCAGTTCAGTGATCTTGTGTCGGGCAACACCCCAGTTGACCAGTTTGTCGGCAATGCCCAGCGGTACCACAAAGTGACCCACCCGATCTTTCAATAGCTGAATACTGCCGTAATCGAGATGGTCATAGTGATTGTGGGAAATAATGACGCCTTCAATGGCCGGCAGCTGGTCAAGATTCAGCGGCACCGGGTGAAATCGTTTTGGCCCCATCCACTGCACCGGTGAGGCGCGCTCACTGAATACCGGATCCGTCAGCCAGTTCTTGTCACCCAGCCGGATTAGCAGGGTAGAGTGCCCCAGTCGGGCATAGCGCAGTCCGGTGGGAGCATCATCGGCAAACGGTGCCAGATCCAGTGTACGCACTGGCACCGGGTTGACAGGCACACTTTCCTTGTCGCGGTTGAACAGCATCTCTTTCATACCATCCCAGATTTTACTCAAGGAAAGCTGGTTAACCGGTTGCCAGTTAACAAATTTTCCTTGTTCTGCAGAGTACTGGGGAGACTGCTCAAGGCGTGCTTGGGTTTCCGCTGTGGTGCCGGAGAATCGGGTGCAACTGGTCATCATGCTGGTCATAAGAGTGCCTGTAATCAGTAGGGCGAGGAAGAAGCGTTTTTTATTCACTCAGGACTTCTCGCAGGTTTATTTTTTTTGACCGACTAATCAGTCGGCTTTGAATCAAAAAAATAACCCGGACTTAATCGTACCGGGCAATCTGTTGCCAGAAGGACTGCAATACCATCTGACGGAAATCTCTGTCCTGCCAGTATTGCGGGTTTTTCAGCAGATAATCGGCACTGGCCATCAGGTTGGATGCCAGCTGCAGATTCATCAGCTCAACGGGCAATGGATTCAGCGTGCCATTCTGCATACCTTCTTCAAGCATCGACAAAGACTCTTCAAATGCCTGATCAACCCGTTCCCGGGTACTGGAAGCAATAAACGCTGAATTACCAAACTGAGCCATAAAACGGAATTTTTCCGGATGAACCAGCACCCATTCCATCACCGCTTCGCACATTGCCAGAAACCGGGATTTGATACTGTTATCCTGGCTGGCATGAGCCTGAATGGCATCCCGCATTTCCATCTTGAT
This sequence comes from Spongorhabdus nitratireducens, assembly GCA_947387575.1. Taxonomy (GTDB): domain Bacteria; phylum Pseudomonadota; class Gammaproteobacteria; order Pseudomonadales; family Endozoicomonadaceae; genus CANDOC01. Next base: position 932,206 of record CANDOC010000001.1, on the reverse strand, counting down.
CTCAAGATACAGAGCGTTGATCAGCTCATCCTTGGTTTTAAAGTGATGAAACAGGGTGCCTGTTGCCACACCAGCGGTTTTGGAAATGGCAGACGTCGGGGTTTTCTCGAACCCTTTTTCCATAAATAGCTGCAGGGCAGCTTCAAGAATTTGTTCCCGTTTAGACATAAATCTCACTACTGCTTCAACCGACTAATCAGTCGGTTTTGATTTTCAGGAAATTATGACTGAATGTCAAACCGTATTAATCCTGTAACGCAATTGCGCAGTCGGCCTGATCAGGCATGATGATCCCTCAGATGTGACAGCTGCAAGGTCATGGGAATATATCGTATGCCCTCGACTGTAGCTTCTGGCCCGGTCTCCTCAAACCCAAGTCGACGATAGAAGCCGGCTGCATTGACAGATGCCCTGACCTTGCAGTTCATGCCGTACAAATAGATGAGTTAAATAGTAGTTGTCGCGCAGTGCCGCAAAGCCTGAAACTTCCCCTTTGATGACCGCCTTTACGGCATAAAAACGCGGATTGAAAAATGCCGTACGAGTATCCTCAGGAATAGCCGCTGAAAAATTGTTTTGCCCCTCCTCCGAGAATAATGGCAGGACTGCCTGCTCTGCAGCTTCTGTGATTAATTGCACTACATCATTTAAGTCTTCTTTGACTACCGGGATGATTTCCATAGATCAGGATGTTGTTGTTGGTTGATTTACGATTTATTCGAATAAATCAAGTCATTCTATTTTTGAAGGTCTTATTAAAAAACCACTTGATAGAAGAAAAAACAATCGCTTGTTTCTGCAGGCTGTACCGCTGTTGTCTATAAATTGGCAGTGCATCTGCAATAATTTCCTGTCAACAGCATTGTGGATGTTGATTTCATCATGGTTCAGAGAAGCATCCAATGAAAACGCCAAACCCCTTGCGCAATGTACTGACATTACTTTGCAGTATTTTTGTGCTTTTTACTGCTGTTATTTCACACAACCTTTCAGCCGGAACGCGTTACTATCAAGTCAAAGAACAGCCTGTCTCCACATCAAAAAGCGAAGCTAGGGCCCTGGATTCGAGCATTTTAGAGCAAGGGCATACAGATATAGAATCAGGCAGTGAGCCTGAAGGCTTAACGATTGTGACCACTAAGGAGGGGCGTGCCACTGAACCCGCTAAAAGATCATTGTCTGTCAAGTCAACGGCAGTTCAGGGAAGAGCAACAGTGAAAACAGTCAGCTTGGCTTATGAGGGAGGGCAGTATGTAACGGCGATCTGGCTAAATGCATTCATTGAAAGCCTGAACGACCTGCAAGCAGATGATGATTTACTGGAGGTATTCAAAGCTGCATTTCCAGTCAAAAAAAGGGTTTATATACAGGCATCTGAAATGCCAACGTCAGCGTCTGGAACAATTTATCCTTTCTTTGTAATAACTAAAGAACCTGAACAGAAAGCGTCAGATGATCCGACAGGCCTACCACCGATAACGATAGCTGTAACTACTCAGGGCTGTGAAGGTTGTGCTTGCACCGGATGTGGCAAGAATACAGATACTGCTGATATCAATTTCTGTGTTGGATGCGCTTGTTGCAGTGAGTCCGCTGGTGTTGATAAGCCCTGTGAAGCAGGGAATCTAAGCGGTGTACTGACAGTATATTTTGATGCAGATGCAGATGAAAGCACAGAGTCATTGGTTACGGTTGTACTGAAGCTGTCAGACGAAACTGAATGGGTGCTCAGTTTGAAAGACACTGCGTTTCCAAAACTATCTGCTCCAAGCAAGAAGGTAATGAAAAAGGCTATGACGGAGCCAGCATTAAATACAAAATAGCCTTTTTTTGTTTAATAAGGCACCTTTAGAGCCGCGCTATTAAATCTAAAGGAACTGCATAAAAGATGGCTTTGACGCGATATCTTTATGTTTGTGATATCTTGTCAAAGCCTTATACGATTAATCTGCAGTAGCCAAATTAAACCAATATCTTGAAATTCTGGCCTGCGATTCTTCGCCAATAATGGTTGACTCAAACCGTCCCTGATTTTTCTCAATTACTCTCCTTGAAGCAATGTTATCCTCGTCAGCGGTTACAAGAACCTCAGTAATACCCAGCCTTTCAGCTTCCAGTAGCCCCAGCTCCAGTATTGTTGTGCCATGCCCGTAGCCACGAAATGCCGGAGCAATATCGTAACCAATATGACCGCATTCCTGACGCAAAAACTCATTATCAATATTATGCCGAACCCGGATCGCACCGATCATCTGTCCGTTATCAATCAACCAGAAATGACTGCAGGGAACATAGCCGGGTTTTAAATTACGGCCGGCCTGACTGTCCAGCAATTGTTGCAGATAGATGCTGAAGTCTTTGCTGGCACCGGCATAAATCCAGGCTCTTTCAGGATCATTCTGCTCAAGGTCCTGAATAAACTGCAGGAACATGACTTTATATTCTAAACCGGGTGTAACTAACTTCATGGCTGCTCCGGGTTTGTCGTTATTTTTCGATTCAGCGAGGCGGCCTGAAGAGGTAGCTTTATTTCCGCTGTTTTCCTCTGTCAGGCGACAATGCAGCCTGACTGCTGACAGCGCTCATTATTGTTTTATTGTCGTTTCAGGGCAAGATCAGTGTGACTTGCCATCTATTTCCTGAACGTTTCCAGAATAATCAGTCCTGTACTGTTTTTAGCCATTTTCTGGCAGCCAAATTGCATTGTTGCTGTTCGTGTTTCACTGTTGCCCCCCAGAGCCTGTAGTCAGGGTTCCAGCTGTATCAACGGGGTCCGGCAGTGACCGTGGTGTCTCCCTGTATCTTTCCGCCGCATATGGGGGTGGGGGTTGGCAAGTAGCAGGGGGCTTGATATCTGAACAACAGGTAGTGAACCCGTGAGAACCAGAAAACTGCTAAAAAACGGACTGTTATCTCTCTTTACCCTGACGGCTATGAGTGTGGCTGCCAGCCCAGCTATCAATCCGCTGACGTCCAAGGTTTCCAGTGTCGTCAGTCAGTTTAATACCATCAATGATCATGGTGATGCCTCTGGCTTCAGGCGTGGCAGTATCGATCCAACCTGGACCAAGCACTATCAGGGTATTGGCCGCAGCACCAGCCTGCCGGATGTATTCTATGTTTCAAAAAGCGGGAACAGCAGTTCGCCCGCTGCCATTATGGCGGTTCAGTTGGGGGCAGAAGCCAATAGCCGGTATATGAACCATAATCTGTGGCAGACCAATAAAAGCACCACGGGTGGCACCAATCCTGGTGGTTATGCGACAACCTACTGGGAAGATCGGTTGAATGATGTCTGTGATCATTACGGTGGATTACAGACGGCCGGCAAAGTGCTGGCCGTCTCCGCAGATAACTGCAATGGCGGAACCCACGGCCAGTCGGCCCGTATCTATCTCTACTACACCTATAACCAATACACCCCGGTACGGATCGATGTCAGCGCTGATGGTCAGTTCGGACAGGATTCGATTGATGTCGGCTACAGTACCGCCGGTGCTGTCGGCATTATCGAGGACAGTAATAATCTTTATACGGTGATGGTATTTGCTGACGGTAACCGCAAGGTTCGGTTCAGACAGTTCCGGCTTGAGGGCAGCCGCATGACCGCAACTTCATCATGGAAAACCTGGTCAACCCCGACGAATCAGCAGAATGGTTGGGAAGCCGGCACCGGAGCACACCAGTCAATCAATCTGGTGCGTCAAAGTGATGACCAGCTGTTTGTGGTCGGAACCCAGAAAGGCGTGCTGGAAAATGACTATATGTTTCTCTACCGGGTATCGGGTCTGGGTTATGACGGCAGCGGTTATTTGACCGGTCAGCCCGGTCTGGTCTATCAGGCCCAAAAACGAATGTACTGCGGCAACTGGGTCAGCTCTACCACCCGAATGTGTGACTTTGCAGCCGGTGCCGGCGTGCATGTAGTGCCGGGTGAGTATGGTAACAGTAATGGTGAGCTGACGATTCTGGCTACCGCCCATGATGATGACCGCGGCCCCAATTCCAACCTGGCGCCAATCACCGAGTTTCGCAACCGCAATGTGCGCACGATCGACAGTAACTTTGGCAGCTGTGGCAATGGCAGTTGGGCGACACTATATGATGATTCCGGCATGGACGGAGACCGCAATATCACCATCACCGAATATAATCAGTACCGCGAGGATTTTAAGTATCTCCACCGCAGTACAGTTAATTTTGGCGACAAGGCCAGCGCCATCTCCTACTGTGTTCGCGGTGGTTGTACCCTTACGGCGTACAACGACAGTGGTTATAAAAAGCCACTGTTTACCATCAGTGCTGGTAGCGGTGGAGATAATTTTGGTTGGGACAGCAACCTTGACAGCAAGTCGGGCAGCTATTATTCAGCCAATTTCAGCAGTAAAGGTGACCGGATCTCTTCGATCAGATTCTCATGTAATTAAACAGCTATGATATATGACTCCGGACGACTGAATCGCCCGGAGTCTTGCGGGTTAAATCGGCTTGTAATAGTAAAGGGTCGGTGAATAGCTGCCGTCTGAATTCAGGGCAAAGTCTGGAATCTCGCCGGCAAACCGGTAGCCTAAGGATTCATACAAACCGGAAGCAATATCACCTTTACGGGTATCCAGTACCAGCAGAGAGCGCCGGTATTGCAGAGCCTGTTCTTCCAGAGCCGCCATCAAGATCCGGCCAATGCCTTGTCCTCGGGCACGGGTATGGACCATCAGTTTTTCTACTTCACCCCGGTGAATACCGTTCTTCTTGCAGGATAAAGCCAGCTGAACACAGCCCTGAACCTTGTCCTTATCGATTGCCAACAGCAGAATTCTTGCACCTTCTGCCAGTTCGTTATCAACGGACTGCCAGTAGGCCTCTGCCTCTTCCAGTTCCAGCGGTGCAATAAAACCGATGGATGCGCCGCTGTCGACACAATTACACAACAGCGCTTCCAGCTGCTGACGCCAGGGCAGGGTGGTTTCAGTTGTTATTATTTTCATGGCAGATAGTTTCTATAAGTTAGTTACCGTTTCCTGATCAGTTGTATTGATCTGTAAAATCTGATCAAAACCTTCCTGTTTTGAAGGTGGTTCCAGTTGTCCATAGACACTGTTGATGGCATCTATGGGTACAATCTCGTCCGCTTTACGCTGTATGTTACGCTTCAGCGCCAATTCCAGCGGTGTATCAATCCAGACAGCAATGATTTGCCGGGCATACTGTTGCGCAATTGCTATTGAGCGGGTTCGATGTCTGGCTGCAGGAAGAGCCGCATCAAAATAGATCGCAGGTGCTGGTGGACAATGGTGTTGAATCCAGGTGGATTTCCCACTGCCCTGTACACCAAAGACAATATAGGCCGTCAAAAGCCTTGGCTGTTTCGAAAGCACGCTGGTGAAATCAGTATAAGCTGACTCCCACGCCTGCTTGCTGCGTTCGGGTGTCCATAGTCGTCCTTCAGATGTTTCCAGGTAGTGGTCGGGATTGATATGAGCGACTTTCATTACATACTTTCAGAGAGTGAAGTGAACCAGCGAAAGTGAGGTTCTCGGGCAACGGGTTGTACCCGTGATACTAAACCCCTGTTTTTGGTAAAGAGTGACAGCCGGGATATTATCAGTGGCCGTAGTTACCTGTAGCTCTGAATAGCGTGTCTTGATATATCTGAGCAGTTGCGTGGCAATCCCCTGACGACTGAATTGATTGGATACAACCAGCCGTGCAATCAAATAACCTTCCGGTTCTGCTTCGACCTCAATAACAGCTGCAACCCGGTTATGGATCAGAAAACCATAGAACCGGTTATCTGTCGTTAAAATATCCGTCAAAGTCTCCGCAAGTGGGGGGAATTGATCAGGGCATATCCCGATCAGTGCTGCCTCTGTTTGCCAGGCCTCCCGCGAAATCGCAAGGATCTCGCGGGCAGTACTGTCTGTTTGATGGGCCAGTTGCTGAATCATAGCGTCAGTGCTGAACATTCAGGTAACGTTGAATTTCTTCTTCCGGCACCATTCCGCCACCGGTAGCCCAGACCAGATGGGTTGCATTTTTCAGCCGGCTTTCATCAATTTGCTGTTGCTGCAGATATTCCGGTGATGAGACTACATGCCTTGGTCCAGCCATACCGGCCAGTGCTGATGGTTCCAGCTGAATCTTCTCGGTCTGATCAAGTAGCTGCAGTAACCGGTACATTTCACTGTCATGCAGGGTATAGAAACCGTCCAGCAGGCGTTCCATGGCGCGGCCAACAAAACCGGACGCACGTCCTACAGCCAGCCCGTCTGCAGCAGTGATATTGTCGATACCCAGTTCCTGTACCGAGATATTGTCATGCAGTCCGGTATAAACCCCCAGCAGCATACAGGGGGAATGGGTCGGTTCAGCGAAAATACAGTGAACATGATCACCAAATGCCAGCTTCAGGCCAAAGGCGATCCCGCCCGGTCCGCCGCCAACACCACAGGGCAGATAGACGAACAACGGATGATCTTCATCAACAGTGATACCCTGCTCATCGAACTGTTGCTTCAGCCGTTCACCCGCAACGGCATAGCCAAGAAACAGATCACGGGAATTTTCATCATCGATAAAGAAACAGTTTGGATCGCTTTCTGCCTGTTCCCGTCCCTGTTCTACTGCCTTGCCATAATCATCCTGATGTTCAACCACCTCAACACCCAGTGACCGCAGCCGGTTTTTTTTCCATTCCCGGGCATCGGCTGACATATGAACCGAAACCCTGAAGCCGAGCTTGGCACTGATAATTCCGATCGACATACCCAGGTTACCGGTAGATCCGACCGCAATTTGATAACGTCCGAAAAACTGCCTGAATTCATCAGTCAAAAGCTGACTGTAATCATCATCGTAAGCCAGCATGCCGGCAGATAATGCCAGTTGCTCGGCATGTTTTAATACTTCATAAATACCACCGCGGGCTTTGACTGAACCGGATACTGGTAGATGACTGTCCATCTTTAACAGCAGTCTTCCAGGTAGCTTCTGACCAAAATACTGTTCCAGCGCCTTGTGCATAGCGGGCAGGGGTCGTAATTCCGATTCGATCAGCCCGTTATAGGGTCGGGTTTCAGGAAAAGCACCGGCTATAAAACGGGAAAAACGCTGTAGTCGCTGGCTGGCATCGTTGACATCTGAAACAGTCAGTCCGACATAGGGCAATCCCTGTTCCAGGCTGGTGGCTTTATGGTTAAACCAGACGGTTTCCTGAATATCGATCAGGTTCTGAACCAGCGGAAACTCCGCACTCAATTTTTTTGTACAGTACACAGGTCAGGTCACTTTCTTGTTATTAAATGAGAGTCTCAGTCGTCCGTGGTCAGGTTTATGATTTCCATAACTGGCGGGTACCGGCAAGGTACATGATGCCAAGTGCCAGACTAAGGGCGGAAGAGACCAGCATAAATAGCATGCGGTCGCCCAGTTCGGCGAGGTAGGGATGATCGGCAAACAACACTAACGGAATACCTTTCAGGCCCCTTAGCAGATAAATGGCGGTAACAATGACAAGAACCCAGCGGGTAAGAGGCAGCAGTCTGAAAACACCGGCACCAGACAGGGCATACATTCCCCAGACTGCAAAAATACCGGCAATAACGGCAGTAACAAAGTGAGGGTAAAGTGAACCGGACTCTGCCATTTGAGCAAAAGCCTCACCGGCACCAAAGAAACGATACCAGTCACTACCGCCAATGATCATCAGCAGATGCAACAGACTGATTGCCAGACTGCTGTACCCACCCAGCAGTAACCCCCGGTTGGTCGTCGCCATTGGCAGCCCCTTTGTTTGTTATTGCTATTCTGGATTTGCTGTTGTTCTGAGCTGCTTTATAAACTATCCCGGTAATAATGAACAGCCATGGTTGACTACCTTGGCTATGCAGTGCTGGTCAGCTCATAATGACAAATCTGTCGGGGACTACCTTTCAGGAACTCATCCTGTATGGCTTGATATTGGAATCCACATTTCTGAATGACTCGCCCCGAGGCAATATTGTCAGCCAGATGGCGGGCATAAATTGTCGCAAGAGGTAGCCGGCTGAAACCCTGCTTAATCAGGGCCTTAACTGCTTCAGTACAATAGCCGTTGCCCCAGTATACAACGCCAATCCAGTAACCCAGTTCGGCGCCGTTATTATCGTCAAGTTGAAGACCTGTGGCACCGATCAGTTCTCCGGAATTTTTCAGGGTAATGGCATAAATCAGTGCTTTTTCTGCAGTCATCATTTTTCTGTGATAGCTGATCCAGCTTTCGGCCATTCCATCAGGGTAGGGGTGAGGAATATTGGCCGTCATTTCCGCTACCCTTTTGTCGCCAGCCAGGTGTTGTACCCTGGAAGCATCAGCAACAGTGAATGGGCGCAAGTGCAACCGTTCGGTAAATATAGCGTCAGACATACAATTCTTGTTTTTTAGCTTGTTATGCTAAGCACGACTTATATTTTTGCAAAGGTGATATCGGGATACTTCTGTCGCAGGTGCGCCACCACACGCAGCACGGTAGTACGGTGCCGTTCTGGAAAAAAGACTTCCCTTGCATAGGGATAACGTCCGCCAAACCACATAAACCCCTTGCCATATTTAATGGTGTCGATCTTGTCCAGATCGACTGAGACGGAGGGCTGCACTTGATTAAAACTCCAGATCACTCTGTTGTCGCTGATCTCGAACACATTGTCGAATCTGGCGTTCTTCCGTTTATAAATCACATGTGCAATATAAAGAATCAATGCTGAGCACAGACAAACGGCCATGAACCAAGGAGCGATATCGTCTCGAAATAGAGCCAGCCCTACAGCAATACCGGGAAGCAACGGTAGAAGATATCTATCGGTAAAGGTCTGAGGGTAGGTTTTTTCTTTTATCTTCATTCTATCTTTTTATTGTTTTTACTACTCTTATCACTCCGGATTATGCAGTGTGAATGGCTGCAGGTTCAAGTTCAATGGCTTTTGCCATGTATCAAGAATGCAGCCACACGTTCCCTGCTCAAGCCATAAACTGCGCTCCGATCAGCCCGGCAATCAGCGCACCCAGAGTGTAACCCGTAGTATGTACAGTGCTTAATAGCCCGGTTACAGCACCCTGTCGGGACTCGATCCGGTTCATGGCCAACGTTGTATAAACCGGTGTCAGCAATGCAACGGAAGCGGCACTCAACAGTACGCCACTGAACAGCAGATAGATATTTCCGGCAACCAGAATAGCAAGGCATCCACCGAGCAAAAGCGAACCACCTGTCAGCAATGTATTGACGGGGCGGGCTCCAGCCAGCTTTTTCAGCAGTAAATGGCCGCACAAGGTAGCAAAGGCTGCTGCAGTCATCATCAGTGACAGCATCTGAGATGCGTCTGTGGCGGTATAACCCAGCCGTTGCTGCAGAATAGGGCCGGCCAGATACTGCAAAATGCCAAACAGAGTTGTGACAGATACGGCCAGCAAAGTAATCGGCCAGATACTTTTCAGCATTTGTCGGTTATCGGGTTGATCAGGTTTACTTGTGTGTTGCTGGTCGGGCGTTCTATCGGGTGCTTTTACCACTAGAACTATCAGTAAAACCGGTATTCCAAGCATCACGAAGATAGCCAGCGGCACTGTAAAACCCAGTGGCAACAGGAAAAACGGCAGCAGTGGCCCCACTAATCTGCCAATGCTGATGGATGCCGTGACCCGACCGAGTTCAATGGCTTTGGCAGAAGTCAGGGTGGACTCTGATACCCAGACCTGCACTGCGGGGTAGAGACCGGCAACCGTCAGTCCATAAATAATCCGTCCAAGCAACATCAGCAATATAGTGGACTGTTGATCAATACTTCCCCTGACCAGACTTTCCAGCGCAAAAACGGTGAGCCCGTTACTGGCTATCAGGCCAAGCAACCCGACGACGACGGGTAGTTTTCTGCTATGTGTGTCGCTGATTTTTCCCCATACAGGTGCGGCAAAAATAAACAGAAAGGTTCCCAGTCCGACCAGTGCTGCGAAAATGTCATAACCGATTCCGGTTTTAGCCACAAAAACAGGCAGGCAAATCAGCAGTGATACCTGTCCCATCCCAAGTAATAAAACTGCAAGATAACATCCTGTTCGAGTCAGTTGGCTAATCTTTGCTGTCTTTTGGCTGTTGGGTTCATTTTTTTGGAAATCGGCGCTGGTAGCGGCAAGCAAATCACTACCGCCGGGATTGATTTGATTTTTATTCATTGCAACAAACTTACACGACACTGTTGCAAATGATAACGATTTTTATTTAGTATGCAACGCGATATAACTACCTGCTAAAAAAAAAGCGCTGCCTTTTCAAAGAAATCCTCTTTGTGTCTGGTCATTAGCTTCGAGCAGAAAAGCTCTTCCAAAAATAACAGTTGCCGTCAGGAGCCTAGTCAAAGTGTGTCAGCAAGAGGTCAGCTATGACCCGAATTCAGTTCAGCAATGGGCCGAGCAGCTGGGAGCCGGCTGCTTTTTAAACGCTCTTCTGCGTGAGTGGGATGGATGGTCCTGGGTACCGGCAGAGGCTGTCAGCAAGCTTGATAGTGAACTTAATAGCAAGGCCCGGGCGGCTATTTCCATTCCGGTGAAAAATACCCGAGATGTGATTTATATCTGTCTGCAGCACCAGTCAGTTTGTGGGCGCCACCGGTTTCTTTTTCCGTTGCTGCTGGGTAACCGCAAGCAGCAAATCAAAAGAACCCTGACATTTCCCGAGCTGGTACAGATTCTTTCCGAGAGCCAGTCACTGTGGCCGGTTGATGATCAGGCCCGGTCGATCTTCCTGAGTCGTGTTTCCAGCAGTATTGAAAATACTGCCACGGCACTGCGTGAACGTAGATCAGAGCTGTCTGATATTTATTCCTCGGCAACCTGTTTCCAGAACTCGGAACAGTCACTGCTGGCCGGTCACTCGGTACACCCGACGCCAAAAAGCCGGGATCAGATGACAGCCGGTGATGCTCGACAGTTTGTTCCAGAGTTTGGTCGTGGCTTCAGGTTACACTGGTTTACTGTCGACAGCACGTTGCTGGAAGCTGACAGTGTTCACGAGAAAAGCTTTGATGAACTGACCCGGCAACTGGCACAGGAAGATCCCCAGCTTGATGACAGGATTATCAGTGAAATACCGTCCGGCCATACTCTAATTCCGGCCCACCCCTGGCAGGCAGAACAATGGCTGGCGACGCCATGGTTTCAGCAGTTGCTGGCAGATGGAAGACTGGTTGATTGTGGTGTCTATGGCAGTGAATGGCGGGCAACATCCTCGGTGCGTTCCGTCTATGCACCGCATGCCTCCTTTATGCTGAAGTACTCACTGAGTGTTCGGTTGACCAACTCCATGCGTCACCTGCTGCCAAAGGAAGTGATTCGTGGCAAGGAGATTCATCAGGTGAAATATCAGACCGAGGTCGGCAAAGAGTTTCGTGCCAGTTATCCAGACTTCGATATTCTGACCGAGCCGGCGCATGCGGCCATCAAGGGCCCGGATGGTGAAGTACTGCCGGAAACCATGATGGTGTTCAGGGAGAATCCATTCTCCAGTGATGAGATTTGTAACGATACCGAGCTTATGGCTGTGCTCACTCAGGATAATCCGTGCGGTGATCCCCGGGTGATTAACCGGGTGCAGCAGCTGGCAGCGGCAGAAGGTGTTGCCGTCAGTACGGTGGCTGACAAATGGTTCCATGAATATCTGCGAGCCGTCGTGGAACCGCTGATGATGGCCCAGAGTAATTACGGACTGTTGTTTGGTGCCCATCAGCAGAACATTCTGATCAACCTGAAAGATGGCTACCCGCGCAAGGCCTGGTTCCGGGACTGTCAGGGTACCGGCTACAGCCATGTCGCCAGAAGCCTGTTGGGTCACGACAAGCAGGAAACGGAAGACAGCCCAGAGCATCATGTTGAAGCAAATCTGGGTAACCGGTTGTTTACCTATTACCTGATTATTAATTCAACCTTCGGCTTGATCAGTGCGCTGGGTTCCGACCCCGCTATTGGTGAACAGCGTCTGCTGCACCGATTCAGACTGTTTCTGGAAAAGCTGCGGGATTCAAGACCTCGGGATGCAAGCTGTCTCGAATATATTCTCGACAGCCCCGAGTTATGGTCCAAGGGCAACTTCTACTGTGCTTTTAACAACCTGAATGAAAACACCCTGAATGACCCACTGGCGATCTATCACGCCATGAAGAATCCACTGCTGCAGTCCGCCTGAATCACAGCATTAGAATGACTTTAAAGTAACAAGAACAATGACTGATACAACTGAATTTAATCTGCCATGGAAAGATAATGGCAGTATCACGCTGAAGGTTTATGGTAATGGTGAGCTGATTGTCAGTGATAACGATAACTCTCTGGCGTTGAAGGTTTATGGTGATGACCAGCCGGTACTGGATCTGTTAAACCGTTCAGATCTGACGGGAGTGGAGCCTGTGCATCTGCTGGCTGCCGCACTGGATTATCTCTTTACCCACTCACAAGAAGTGTCTGTGATCACACTGGCGCCGGAGCTGGGTGTGAACTCCGGTCTGGTGCATACGATCGATTCCAAAACCGGAATGGGCAATTGTTTCCGTACCGGTTTTTACCAGAACCCGTTACTGTGGCTACCGCATCTGCAGGAGCGGACGTTCCCTGAAATCTGGACTGAAAACGACAAGGGTACAGCCCACCCGTTGCGTCCGGAGCAACCGGCAGGCACGGTTTACCAGCGCTATGACTTCAAGAGTGACGTGGTAGTGTCGTTCAGAACCATTGACCCGGAACTGGATCTTGAACTGTTTCATCAGTGGATGAACCAGTCACGTGTCGCGGAATTCTGGGAAATGGACCAGAGCAAGGAAGAACTGAAAACATATATTCAGACCCTGCTCGAAGATCGCCGTACCTGGCCATTGGTCGGTTGCTTTAATGGTGAACCTTTCGGTTATATGGAAGTGTATTGGGCCATGGAAGACCGGATTGCGCCGTACTATGACTGTCAGGCCTGGGATCGTGGATTCCATCTGCTGGTAGGCAATCGTAAATATCTGGGACCGCGTTACTCCCGTTCATGGACCTGTGCCATCAGCCATTTCCTGTACCTTGATGATCCGCGCACTATGCGACTGGTGGGTGAACCCAGAGCAGATAACAGCCGGGTAATGAAACTGTTGGCGCCGGCTGCGTGGCGTTTCGTGAAAGAATTTGATTTCCCCCATAAGCGGGCGGCACTGGTTGACTGTCAACGTCAACAGTTCTTTCAGGAGGTTCAGCTGTGAGTCAGGTGGACCGGATCAAACAACACTGGCCTGCCGTTAATCGACGACTACTGGCAAAAACCTTTAATGAACTGGGTTGGGAGCAGGTACTGACTCCGGTTGAGATTGAGCCTGGCCGGTATCAGCTGACACTGGAGAGCGGTACTGAATATCAGTTCTCCGGCTGGACCAGTATCTGGGATCAGCTGATAGTAGAGCCGAATTCTATTATCAGACTGGATCAGAAGGGGCAGCAAACCGATTCATGTGATGCCAGTCAGTTCTTTCTGGATGCCCGCGCCGAACTGGGTATGAGTTCAGCGACCATGTGCAACTTTCTGGAAGAGCTGGGTAATACTCTGATGGCGGAAGTGCAGGTGCATGAAAACTATCAGGCCATGACTGCCGCCGATATGATCCGCCTGCCCGATGATGAGCTGCAGTGCCTGTTGGACGGCCACCCGAAAGTGACCGTCAGTAAAGGTCGAATGGGCTGGGGACTGGAGGATTATCAGGCTTATGCCACTGAATTCCGCCCGGATATTCAGCTTGAATGGCTGGCGCTGGATCGTGAACAGTGTGAACTGGCACTGATTGAAGAGCTGGATGAACAACAACTGATCAATGCAGTGCTGGATCAAAGCGAGCAGCAGCGTTTGAACAGCCTCTGTGATCAGCTGAAGGTTGATCGCAGTCGCTTCTTCCTGATGCCGGTACATCCCTGGCAGTGGCAGAATAAACTGGTCAATCTGTTTGCCGGAGAAATTGCTGCCGGTCGTATTATCCATCTGGGTGCTTTTGGTGACCCGATGTTGCCGCAGCAGTCACTGCGTACCCTGTCGAATCGTGCACGGCCGAAGCAGCTGAATATCAAACTGCCGCTATCAATTCTGAATACCTCCTGCTATCGCGGTATTCCGGGACGTTATATTACCGCCGGCCCGGAGCTGTCCCGCTGGCTGGCAGATATTGCGGCAGATGATCCGGTACTGGCATCCCGTGGGGCAATCATTCTGGAAGAACCGGCAGGTGCCTTCTATCCCCATCCGCTGCATAGTCAGGTAAAGGATGGTCCGTACCGTTATCATGAGATGCTAGGTTGTATCTGGCGTCACAGTGTTCACAGCAAAACCGGCGACAATGAACAGGCTGTTCTGATGGCGACCCTGTTCCAGAAGGATGGCAATGGCCAACCACTGATTAACGAATATATTCGTCAGTCCGGTTTAAGTGCTGATGAATGGCTGAGCAAGCTGTTTAATGCTGTGGTCGTTCCGCTGTATCACCTGTTGTGTAAGTATGGTGTCGGGCTGGTGGCTCATGGCCAGAATGTGACCCTGGTATTAAAGAACAATATTCCGGTAAAGGTGGCATTAAAGGACTTCCAGGGGGATCTGCGCCTGGTAAATCAGGACTTTCCTGAGCTGGAAACCCTGTCGGAATCGGTGCGTTCAGTCACCGTACGACTACCGGCTGAATATCTGATTCATGATCTGCAAACCGGTCACTTTGTGACCGTGCTGCGGTTTATCTCCAATGTAATGGCTGAAACCGGTTATTCCGAGCACCGTTTCTATCAGCTGCTGGGTCAGCAATTGGCGGCCTATATGACGGCCAGCCCGGAACTGAAATCACGGTTTGAATTGTTTGATCTGTTTACCCCGGAGATTGCCCGGGTCTGCCTTAACCGGGTTCGTTTCCGGCTGGGCTATGGCGATGATGCCGAACGTCCGGTTCCGGAGCTGGGAACCAATCTGATTAATCCGCTGGCACTGACCCGGGAATAATTCCAGGAACAACAATAATGCAACTGACCAAATACAACGACCAACCGGCACTGGATCTGGCCGGACTGGGTGTGGGCCCGTTTAACCTGAGTATTGCCGCGCTGCTGGACAGCAAACCGGAAATCAATGCCAGCTTTTTTGATGCTAAAAAACAATTCAGCTGGCATCCGGGGTTGATGCTGCCAGGCGCCCATATGCAGACATCCTGCCTGAAGGATATGGTAACCGCGGTACAACCAACCAGTCGCTGGAGTTTTCTCTCTTACCTGGTGGAAAAGGGCCGCTTCTATCAGTTCCTCTCCACTGAAAAACTGGTTATCAGTCGTCATGAGTTTGTCGACTATATGAGCTGGGTGGCGGCCGGGCTTGAATCATTGCAGTTTGATTCCGAGATTCGTGAGGTCAGCTTTGATGGTGAGCACTTTGTGCTGCGTTCGGCGAATAATGAACTGACCCGGGCAAATAATATCTGTCTGGGAACCGGCAAGGTACCGCACCTGCCTTCATGCGCCAGACCCTATATCAGCGACAACTGTTTCCACGCCAGTGAACTGGCTGCACGACCGGTTAATCTGGAAGGCAAGCGGGTTGCCATTGTGGGTGGTGGTCAGACCGGCGCAGAAGTCTTCCTGAATGCCCTGCGCCAGAAGTGGGGCACCGCGACTGAAATCAGCTGGGTATCACGTCGTTCCAATTTTGAACCGCTGGATGAAAGTCCATTTACCAATGAGCTGTTTACCCCGGAATATGTCGACCAGTTCCTGACCCTGCCGGCCGACAGAAGGGAAACCATTGTCCGCCGTCAGAAACTGGCCAGTGATGGTATTACTCCGCTGTATCTACAGGAACTGTACCGTGAGCTGTACGACAGGAAATATCTGTTTGATGACCAGACTACCCGTTGGGAACTGCTGCCGGACCGTACTTTGACGGGTATGGATAAGCAATCAAACCAGATGCTGGATCTGCGCCTGGAAAATGCCTTGAGTGGTGGCGATGAGCGACTGCAGGCTGACGTAGTAATTCTGTGTACCGGTTTCGAACATAAACTGCCCCAGTATCTCGAGCCGCTGATGCCGGAACTGGAACTGGATGACTCAGGCCGCTTTACCTTGTCACCTGAGTTCAGAGTCCAGTGGAATGGCCCGGCTGAAAACAGGATTTACGCGGTGAATGCGGGTATGCACTCTCATGGTATTGCAGAACCTCAGCTCAGTCTGGCCGCTTGGCGCTCGGCCGTGATTATCAATGATATGGCGGGCAGGGAAGTGTTCAATCTCCCGCAACAGGAAAGTCTGATCCGGTGGAAGTAGGGGGCATTGGATAGCAGGTAACGTTACGGCCAGTCAGTATGACTGGCCAGCGTATTTGGTTTGATCTACAGCAGCTTGGCCATCAGGTACTCATTGATAAACTGCCCATCGATTTTGATCGCATGCCGTTTAATCCCTTCGGACTGAAAGCCACACTTGCGATACAGGCTAATAGCGCGGTGGTTATGCTCCATCACTGACAGCTCCATTCGGTGCAGCTGTCGCTCCCTGGACCAGTTTTCCAGTTTGTCGATTAACTGTTTGCCGACACCCTGTCCGGTATATTGCTGGCGAAGGCCAATCACACAGTAAACGCTGTGGCGGTTACGAGCTTTGGTATTGCCGATACCGACGGTAAAACCGGCTATTTCATTCGAGCTCTCGTCGACTGCAACCAGCATGGTTTTGGATGGTGATTCGATAAAGTCCTGAATAATCTCTTGCTGCTGTTCAAGTGTGGTGGTGCGTTCGCCCGGTTCATACAGCATAAACTGAGTTTCTGAATCGAGATCCCTGAACAGGTCCAGCATGGCAGGAGCATCATCGACAGTGGCGGATCTTGTTATCATTATTTCCCCCCGGAATGAGTTGTTTTTTGCAGGCTTACTGGTTTGATTCAAAATCCAGTCGCATTAACTGACCGCGTTTGGCTTCAGGCTCACCTACCGGATACCAGCCATTTTTAAGATAAAAGCGCTCGGCTCGAAGATTCCCCGGAATATAACGCAGCATGGCACCATCACAGCGGTCAGCCTGTATTTGTTTAAGAACTTTGTCGTGCAACTGCTGCCCCAGTCCGGTGCCCCGGAATTCAGGCAGCAGGTAAAACAGATTGATATAGCCAGCCCGAAGACCGTCGCTGGTCTCGACACCGGACTGGAACTCAACCTGGCCAATAATTTGCCCCTGCCAGCGGATATGGAGGAAACCGGCAGGGTGATTGCTGATCAAACGGTGAAACCAGTTCAGTGTTTCCTGTTCTGAAAACCCCTGCTCTGTGCCAAAGCTGGCAACCCAGGCATCTTTTCGGAATTGCATACAAAGCGTCAGGCTTTGTGACAGATCAACGGGAATAAATTCAATATCCATATGACAGGTCTTTATTGTTGTTATTCCGGTTTCAGAAGGGGTGGCAACCCCTTGATTTTGCGTTACTTATTGCGAGAAGGCTCGTACTGCTCATAACGGGGTAGCGCTGCATCCAGATCTTCCCAGTCCGCCTTTGAGGTCACAAAATTATGGGATATCGGCCGTTCACGGATCGGTGTATCAAGAATCCCCAGTCGTATTCTGTAGCGAGCCGGGTCAGCCGAACTGGAGCTGTAAACCGGTGACGCACAGTTACCGCAGAAGTGACGACGTCTACCTTCCTTGCGCTCAAAATACCCCAACTGTTGCTCAGGGTCGATGACCTTGAAGCTTTCAGCCTGAATAAAACCATTAGTTGCATATGCGGTGCCGCTGGATTTGCGACACAATGAGCAATGGCAGTGAATGATATCGGTAATGGGCCCGTCGATTTCAACCTTGATTGCGCCACACAGGCAGCTGCCCTGATACATTGTTTTCCCCCTGATTCTGTCCGGAATATATTATTTTGATGGCGTTTGAAGGCTCGGCAGTGCCCGCTGCAGCATACCGGTAATCTGTTCAATAATTGGGCGGGCATGCTCCGGTGTTGATTCCCTTAATATCGGCGTATGAATATGGCCGGTTGGAATAGCTGACCCCAGATGATTGAGCAGACGGATACTGCGATAGGAGATTTCATTCGACAGGTAACCGCCACCACCGCCACGAACAGCGGTCTTGCCTTCCAACTGTGCCAGTGAAGCGGCTTCAATCTCTCCATCTTCCAACGTAGTCACCTGGTAATTATCATTGATCCGGTATTCACCAGAAGCTTGCTGCATAGCGGCTACAGGCAAACTGAACTCAACAAACTCGGGACCGGGCAGGGGTTGCTGGTTCAGCATCGGGATAATTGGATTACGACTGCTGGCACCGGTGTAGATATTGAGATTGCCCGGTGCACCAGCACTGCGTCGCTTACCAGGAAAACGCTCAAGATCAAATTCGGTGCGGCCCTGGCTGATGGTAACCACCATATCGACAGTATTATCGGTGTAAAAAGGTGTCAGCAGACTTTCGACTTCACCGGCATCAAAATCGCCGTAGCGTACAGGAAAGATAACCGCATTGATTTCAGCTTTGTGTCCCTGATACTCAATAACCTGCCCATCCAGTGCCAGGGCAGCAAGACCGGAAGGGTTACCCTGACTGATATTGCGGTCGAGCAGGAACGGATCAAATCCGGTAATCAGAATTTTGAGTGGTGCATTGGTTGTAAAGGCCAGATCCTGGCGACCACGACTGACTTCTTCAAATTGTTCCAGCATTGCACTCCGTTGCAAGTCGTTTACAACAAAGCCGGGAGGGATATTGGCAATAACCCAGTTAAAGCCCAGCCGGGCCCAGTACAAAGGGCGATCATCGTAGTCACCGCGACTGCGCATATCCTGTTTGGCCTGTTGCCACAGGTTATTGGCCGCCTCTGTCACCAGTGTCATTGCCTGATCGTATTGCTTTGTTTGCTGCCACTGGTTGGCAAAGTCATTAATCGCCGGGTGCCAGCGGCTGGCGACAGCAGGGATTTCAGCATAGGCCCGGGTCAGCCGCTGTTGCTCGGCATCGGTTTTCCAATGGGCCGGGTCAAAAGTGACAGGTTTAGTAGTATTGGTGGCACAGCCACTCAGCGTCATCATCATGGCAAGGGTTACTGCGGTCTTGCCGAACGGTCTGATCATTTTGGACTCACTGCTGGTCAAAAGTTACTGTCAATAAAGGTTTAATTGATTGAACGGATATAGCGCACTTCATCTGCCTGCAACCGGGTAAGGTGTTTAACCTGACCATCGGTAGCGAAGTGATGCTTGTGGTAAAAGGCACGGGCATTGCTATTGCGGCTCAGTACCCACAGGCTGACTTGTTGATAGCCGGCCTGCCGGAGTGAATCAACGGCACTGTTCAACAATAAAGTACCGATACCTTGCCTGAAATAATCCGGATGCAGATAGATTGATGTGATTTCGCTGGTGGATTGCGGATTAAGATCAACATCCCGACAGCGGCTGGTATGAATAAAGCCGGTGATGCCCTGATCGTCACGGGCGGTGAGAATATGGCTGTCAGTGCTTCCCAGTCGTTTTTCCCAGCTGGCTGCCCGCTGGACGGGATCAAGATTATCCAGAACCTGCTGTGGAACCAGCCCCTGATAAGCCTGCTGCCATGAGCGAATATGTACTTCGGCCAGTTGTTGCAGATCGTTGCGGCTCGCGGTTGTTATTTTCATGATGTGATGACTCTGGCGTAACGGGAGTTCTCTCAGGACAGCTGTACTTTCAGCGGGTTACGGTCAAAGGCAGTCTGCAGCATACCCTGCAGATAGAGCAGTAGCGGTAACGGGATATAAATCGAAAACAGGACATTACCCCGGAACTGCCAGGACACCATAAAGGCGACGGTGGCTGCCAGTACAATGACCAGTGATGCTGTGCGGGTGTGGTCCCAGCGGGACAGTTCCTTATCGAGACAGCCCTGGCTGGACAAAAGGGTTCTGCCCATCGCGGTGATCGCAATCACGGCGAACATGCCGGATTCAAGCAACAACAGCTGCAGCTGACTGACCCAGCTGACATCAAGCTGGAAACCAACCGCTTGCAGCAGCAGAAAACAATAAACACCCAAAGCTATGGTATTGATGCGCAGCGAAACCAGCAGGTGTGCAATCAGCAGTAAACCGGCGGTAATAGCGCAATAATAAAACTGGTCGGCAAGGGGCAGGGAAGGGCTCTCGGGGAAGTAGGGGGCTTTTTGAAAATAACCCAGCAAAATCAGTGGAAACCAGGCAAGCCAGGTCAGGGCTTTTTTGAAATAAGCCATCAATACTTCCTTATTGTTATTTATTGTTATTGTGTTGCGGCTGGCAGATTACCATGCTGATTGTGTTTTATCATTCCCGGGCGGGCTTTACAGTCTTTTTCTACAATAAATTGCGAGCTGATCAGTTCTGGCTGTAGCCGATTCTCCATTGTGAAAACAACTGTCAGGGTGGCCTATGGTTTATGCCCAGTCTCGGTGTTTCGGAATTGTATTAAAAGCCTATAACCTGTTGTTTTATTTCATTGTGGCTGTTGCTCTTGTCACGAGAACAGCGCTGGCTAATGCTGGAGGCAGTATTCTGTATGATGGCCAGATCGAATTAAACCAGCAATCTCACCGAGTACGTCTGGTTGGGTCTTCCCTGCTGCTGTTCCCGACCTGGTATCTTTGTGATGCCAAGGGGATCGCTTTTTCTGTTTTAAATAATGTGGATGTGGACATTGCCACGGAAGTTGAGATTCAGGAATTTGATACGGTATACAAACTTCGTTTGCTGGATAGCATGCTGCTACCCAAGGCTGTCTGGGCCCTGTATACAAACGAAGGGGACTTTATTTCAGCGATCAAGGATATCCATGTAATGAGCCAAAAAAGATCCGTTATTCTTGTCTACCCAGATGATCAGAACAAACCAAATAAAAGTTGTCTTGTGGTCGACGATTCGGTCAGATTGCTATCTTCGAAACTTTCTGCAGAGAAACAAAACGGGCATTTATCAGATGATTAACACCCGTCTTACTGAATCAGCTTGCTGCCAGCCGGGTTTCAATCTGCTGCTGTAATGTATACAGACGTTCCCTTGTGCTGACTTCACCCGCTTCAAAATCGAACGGCTGATCATGCAGGGCACAGACAGTGCCGACAATTTCACCGTTCTGACGTACAGGCAAACCCAGATAAACACCCAGCCCGAACTTGACCAGATCTTCATTGCCTTTCCATTCATCATCAATGGCAGCATCAGCGACAAACAGCTCCTCGCCCGTATTAACCACCCGCTCACAATACAATTCATGACAGCCGGGCTGAACGCTTTTCGGACCGGCATCGCCTTCATGATAAATATCCTGGCTGCCATTGGCACAGACAACTTTCATGGTGTCCGGCAGGGATTCCATAATCAGGATGGAGTGTAGACCGGTATCAGCAGCCAGTTGATCGACGGCCTGTTGCCAGTGGTGACGCTGGGAAAAAATTGCAGAGCTCATAACAAATCCTGTGTCGGGTGTTTAATAAATCAGTAAAAGGATTAAAGCTGATAAATAGTAATGCCGTAGAGCAGGGCGCAACACAGTAACCCTGACAATACGACGGGTCTTGCTTTACGCAGTACCGCCGGTAATTGCTGCTCTCCGAAAATATAAAAACCTGTCACCAGCATCAAAAGTCCGGAAACCAGCGCTGCCTGTCCCCAAAACTCAGCAAGGTGTTGCAGTGAATACCAGAATACGTTCCAGCAACCGGCCAGTATCACCAGACTACGTAAAACTTTCCGGACACTGTCCGGCAATATTTTATTGACCGGGGAGGGTGCTGCACTGACAAGGCCGATGACCATCGCGGTGGTCATAAT
Source organism: Spongorhabdus nitratireducens (assembly GCA_947387575.1). Taxonomy (GTDB): domain Bacteria; phylum Pseudomonadota; class Gammaproteobacteria; order Pseudomonadales; family Endozoicomonadaceae; genus CANDOC01. Next base: position 910,356 of record CANDOC010000001.1, on the reverse strand, counting down.
AGTGCCCATGGGTAACATATATGTTGTTTCCTGATGCTGATACCCATACGTACGCAGGTAATACGCAGCTGGATTCAGGTGATATCAAAAAAGCTGTGCAAGCGGATAAAGGCTTGCGGTTGCTTTATTTATTCGAGTTTTTGCCTGTTTTCAGATGACTGGACTTCAGGTTACGCGTGTTCTTTTCACCAATAGCCCCGGCAGCCGCAAGATTTAAAAGACGGCGGAACTTCGGACATTCCATATGACTGGGAGCGCTACAGACCGCGGCATGGCGCAGGCCATCACGCATCGCGGTCAACTTCCTGATAGTGGTGTCGAGCTCATCAGCTTTACTGCTCAGCATTTGCCGATCAATGTGAAGATCTCCCCCGGAACCCAGCATCACCTGAATTTCATCCAGGCTGAAGCCTGCGGTACGACCCAGGGCAATCAAGGCCAGTTGTTCCAGAACTACTGGACTGAATACCCGGTGTAATCCCCGTCGTCCGGTGGAGCGAATCAGCCCTTTTTCTTCATAGTATCGCAGGGTCGAAGCGGGCAGGCCCGAGCGACGAACCACTTCAGATATATCCATGAATTTCCCCTTGACCTCAAGTCGACTTGAAGTTGTACGCTATCAATACAAGCTCTGGAAAACAAATAAAGGGGGAGCGTATGAATTTGATTATTGCTGTGCTGTTGACAGGTATTGGTGCCACGGTCGTAATGGATATCTGGTGCCTGCTGCGGCAATACTTACTGGGGCAGGCCTTTCCAAACTATGGCATGGTCGGGCGCTGGATCGGCCATATTCCACGTGGCCGTTTCATTCATCAGACGATTGGAAAAAGTGCTGAGATTCCGGCAGAGCATCTGATTGGGTGGGCCGCTCATTATCTTATTGGCATCAGCTTTGCCGCGTTACTTATCTTTATTGCAGGTAGTGAATGGCTTCACCATCCAACCCTTATAACTGCGCTGCTGGTAGGAATTGGAACAGTACTGGCACCGTTTCTGATTATGCAGCCGGGAATGGGCGCGGGTATTGCTGCCAGTAAAACCCCGAATCCTGCTGCAGCCCGATTACAAAGCATCATCACTCATGGTGTGTTCGGGTTGGGGCTCTATTTTTCGGGATGGGGCTGTAAGTGGCTGTTGCAGCTTTAAATAGCTGCTTTAAATACAGTCAATCTTCAGCTTTGCGGGAATAATTGAATAACAACAGGGAGAATACCATGCGTATACCATCACGTTTTGCCAATCTGCTGTTTAGTGGACTGCTGTCAGCCATTATGGTTGCTATTGTTTCTGCTTTTGTACTGTTCACTTCCCAGGGACTGCAACCGGACTTTCTGATGTTGTGGCTGAAAAGTTGCCTGACAACCTGGCCAGTAGCATTTCCTGCGGTCTTTGTTGTGGCGCCTTTTGTGAGAAAGATTGTTGCCCGGGTAACGGAATAAAATAGTATCCAGGGCGTTCCGGATATGAACGCCCGTGATCAGGCCTTGAATATTATTCGAGCACCCACTCATAGTCTTGCTGCATGGTCACCGGTTTTGCTACAGGCTGGAATTCCCAGCAGCTTACTGAACGAGCAAGTGACTTGCCAAAGGCCGGGGATGAACTTGATAGTACCTTAATATTGTCAGTTCGACCGGTAGTTGTTATCTCGTACTGTACTTTTGACTTGCCTTCGATACCTTTGATGATGGCCTGTGCCGGATAGACGGGAAAGGTAATCCGTTTTGGAAATACCTCCACTGTGGTATCGGATGCTGAAGTCCAAGTAATAGCCTCTTCAGTATTGTAAGTCTTGTAAGATTGCTTATAGCAATAGCCAGGTTTTAAACCAGAACCTGTATTAACACAACCGGCCAGCAGGCCGGAAATAGCGAGAAGAATTACTGCTTGTTTCATCGCGGATTCTTGTTGTTGATTGATTGAAGGCTGATGTTAAGGCAGCTTGATCTGCATGAAATCCGAAGGCGCTTTATCGACAAAGTAATGCCATATATGCCGGTAATATTTCTCCTGATTAGGAAATGGTACCAGTTCTAGCGCCTGTTGCAGTGTGCACCAGCGGTACTCAGTATGTTCCGGATTGAGGGACACTGCCTGATCCGGTTCACACCATACGACAAACGACGGAATAATCATAAACCGGTCTTTTTCAGGCTCATAAAACTGCTCGGAGTATTCTGCATTATACAGTTGAGTGACCTTGATGCCGGTCTCTTCTGCGAATTCGCGGATAATAGCCTGCCAGCCGGTCTCATCACCTTCAATCTTGCCGGCGACATGACACCAGAAGCCTTCTTTGGCACGTTTCATCAACAGAATTTTCAGTTCGCCATCAATTTCAGAAAGAGCGACACCGGAAACTACAGAGGTGTTTACCTGAATCATATTATTGTCATTATCAGTGTATGCAGTGAACAGAAGTGGAGCAGGTTTGAGTGAGCTAACGGTTATATTTTGTCTTGTTTAACTGCTCTTTCAGCTGGTGGGTCAGTTCCAGATCCACGCCGTGGATATTGGCCAGGGCGCAGACGTAATAAAGAATATCATACAGTTCCTCTGCCACCGAACCTTTCAGGTCTTCCATGCCGGGTTGGCCGGATTTATTGTGGCGCAGAGCCTGTGCCAGCTCGCCGGTTTCTTCAACCAGTTTCAGAAAATATCCCTGTGCCTGCTCAGGCGTAAAATCATGTTGTCTGATATGGTCTTGTAGTGCTTTCAGATCCATTGATTATTCTGCTCTGTTTAACCGGTACAACCCGCGTAGTGATGATTTTGCATCTGGCTTCAATTAAGAAAGGGTTTAGTCCAGATATTGCCAGGTATCGGCACCGTCAAATACCCTGATACGGATCTGTTTTAATGCCAGGGCAGGGAACATTCGATAGTTGACAGCTACCCGTGAATCAGGTCCCGGAGCTGTTGACGTGTAATGAGTCATACAGCCGCACTGATTGCAGCGGTTAAACTCGATCATTTTGTCGCCATGGCAATAGGATGACATACCCTGTTCGCCGATGGTGACATCAACTTCCGAATCGGTAAAGAAACCCCAAATCGACCCATAACGGGAACAGATTGAACAGGTGCAGCTAGTGCCGGTTTCTGTCAGATGAGGGATTTTGAGCTGGATATTGCCACAGTGGCACTGGCCCTTGGTCATTAGCAGCGCTCCTTTTGTGAGGTTGAAAAAACATACTTTCAATAGGAAAATTATTAGTACTGTATATTAATACAGTATGTCGGTGTTTTACCAGATCAAGTACATAGTTGGGTCAGCCATATCGCGAACAGGCATGGCTTTGGCTGAACCCATGCCATAGCTGCAATTCCAGCTTCAACTCAATAGGCCAGCCGGTAACCATTACCTTTGATCAAGGAGGGTGGGGGGATTTATTTCTTTCTATCCTGATTTTTTTGTTGTTATTACTATTATTGGTAGTTATAGCAAATATATCTGGAACTGCCCCTCAGGAGAAAGCTCAAACTATCAGTGTTAGAAATGTTAAAAAATAGTAGAGCAAGGAATTATTCTGATGAGGTTAACCCGATTAGCAGCCCAGATGTCATCGACGGTGGGTGATGTTCCATGTATCAAAGGTTTTAGAAACACCCTCCTGATAGCAGGCCTGTTAACTCTGGCAGCTGTTCAGCCGCTACAGGCTGAAATTGGTCGCATCATTGAGTATCAGTTTGATTTTTCGACGCCTGTCGGGGAAGAAGACTCTTACAAACATTATTCTGTAGCGAACCCGACACCTGTTCCTTTTCTGGGAGCGTTAATTTCATCTGCTGTAGATGATCATATGCCTCCTGTGAAAGGCTTCGAAGGCCGGGTTATTTATGATGGCATGATGCTCGATCTGGATCTTGAAGTTGCAGAAGATGGGACCTATGAAATCCTGATTTTTGCCCAAGATAACGAGGACTGTTCCTATCATAAAGGCTTTATACCGTCGGTGCCTGTTATTGCTGCCGAAGGTATTATCAGAACCCGTATTGACCTGGGGCAGCACACTTATCCGATGGCTGGCTGTAACTGGATGTTCAGGCTCCAATTGATAAAAGTGCCGGCAACCCCCGATGCATATACTTCCAGTCTGGCCGATATGCAGGTACTGGTTTATGACAATATTCCGGATCGGGTCAGAGGGGCGGCAATAATCGATATTTCTGTTCCCGCTGAATTTAATCAGCAGGCCCCGCTTTGCAAGGGACACTATCTTTCAAAGCTGTATGTTGCGGCACATACGTCAAGAATTGAAACCGGAATTTTTCCAACCACTCAGAGTGAGGATCCTGTCAGAAATTACAGACTGGTACTGGTAAAAGGCCGGGGTCTCGATATCCATCTTCCACTCCATGCCATACGTCTGCCTGATACTGAAATTGACGGGCTTGTTACCAGAATTGGTATCGAACCGGAAATTCAACAGCATCTGTTTCATGGAGAACCTACCCGGTTCTGGAAAACTCTGGAGCAAGATCTGGTTCCGGAAAGACAGTTATTGGAGAGAGACTGGTTGCAGGAGGGAGACACAGTCATATGGGGCAGCGCTACACTTTCTGTGCCGTTTATTGAGCGATGGGTGGACGAGTCGGGTCTGATTACATGTGGCCTGCTCTCGATACAACGTGGCTTTAGCACGCTTGAGCGGCCAGAGGTCAGTTATCTTAAGGACTTCAAGATGATGGCCTCCGGGTGGGATGAAGATGTCTGCCTCTGCCTGGCCAAAGACAGCAAGGATGGCTTCAATAAAATGCGCTGGAGGGAAGACCGAAAGGATTACGAAGTACTTAACCCCGGGGGTCACCTGACCGAGGTATTCAAACTGAGGAGCCCGAAATATCGCACTCAGCACGAAATCAGGGTTTGTCATTTACCGAATTCTGAAATCAAACACCTGATGCTGGTGGATGTGTGCGAGGCATTTACCCCTGCAAAGCTGGCTGCGCAATGGCCGCAAATACAGCAGGATTATGCGTCAGAGGGCACCCTGATAGTCATTATCTCTGAAACTCCGCAACAGGTGCGGCAGGCACTGGCCAGGGCAGGCTGTAACTATCATTTGATAATGCGGCGGCAGGATTATTTCAAGGCGTTTAATGAAGCAAGGCTGAGCGAACTCTCATGTCGTAATCTGGTTTATTTCAACGAAAAAACTCGAACCCTGAGAGGGTATGATGCATTCCAGTTATTGAAACATAACGAATACCAACTGGATTTCAGCGACGCAGGCATTCATTAAATGCCTGCAGGACTGGCTGTTGGCTCTATTTCAATGACAGTGAGTGAGGTGGATAGTTGCTGCTGACACTTTCAATTTCGGCCAGATATCCACTAACAGTTCCAGTGCTTCCAGCAGCTTGAGGGCTGTTTCCTGCTCCATTACTACTTCTACAACATGGCAGCATCATAAGTCGATTGTGTCAACAACAGGCGGTAAAGTTTTGAATGTGCTGATAAACTATGTGGCAGTCTTGTTGCTGCAAAGTGCCCTCATTGCCGGAAGGAAAATGGCATATCATTGAAGGAGCCAAATAAGTCGGCAGCGACTCTGTCAAAGAGTTTTTATGATTCATTTGATTCTGATTTAGATGTTTTTTAGCCTATAAAATGCTAATGGGATTAAATTTATAGATGATCTGATCTATGGTAGTAAAGTTTTTGTTTTTTGATTTCGGAAGTGTCAGCAGTCAATTGAGTTGAGCATTAAAGACATTAAGTAGCATCAGTTTTATGAATACACTCAATGATCAGTATGATTCTATCGCCAGGCTTTATCGAGAGTCCAAAAATCTGGGTTTCAGAGAGTGTATTGAAACATATACATTGTTCTCAGTTTTAGGCGATGTTTGTGATGAAACCGTTTATGATCTTGCATGTGGCGATGGGTTTTACACTCGTAAAATCAGGCAGGCTGGTGCCATATCTGTTACAGGTATTGATATTTCATCCGAAATGATCAATCTGGCACAAGAAAATGAACGCACATACCCACTGGGATGTAACTATATACGTCAGGATGTTGCTGAAATTCAGTGTTCAAAGAAAGCCAGTTTGGTAATAGCAATCTACCTCTTGAATTACGCTCAGAATAAAGATGAGCTTCTCAAACTTGTGAAAGTGGCGTTTAGTCTATTACAGCCTGGTGGCAGATTTATTGGCTACAATGAAAATGCCAAATATCTTCCAAAAATGGTGCCGTCATATAAAAAATATGGATTTGAAAAAGTATATTCATCTGAAATAAAGGAGGGCGATAAAATTCTCTATAAATGGATTAATGAAGATGGATCGTGTTTTGATTTTCAATGCTATTTTTATAAGTCCGAAACTTATGCGTGGGCATTCAGTGAGGCTGGATTTGAAGAATTCCGATGGGTTGGACCTTTTTTAAATCCGGATGAGAAAGATAACAATTTTTGGGATACATATATGTCATCCCCTCCAAGTCTTGCTTTCAGTGCGTTAAAGCCAAAGAGAAAATGAAATGCATCTATAATATTTATTTCTCACCTGCTTTCATTAGCTAGCCTTATCTTCAAAGCGATAAACAGGGCCTCACCAAGGGCAGCAAGGGGTAAAGCCGGAATTCGTGATCATCTGCGCCGTTGGTGGTGATATTTATTTGGTAAACCGGATTGCCTGTTCAATGGTATCAATGCTCAAATACACCGCACCGGTTTCCCGGGCAAGAGCCCGGGCCAATGTTGATTTTCCTGAGCCGGGCAGGCCTCCTGATTATTGCAGTGACAATGAGCGCGGCAAGTAGTTGTTATCAGTGCTTTCTATTTCTGCCAGATAACCGCTGACAGGATCCTTCCAGTTAGGGTTTATTTTGATGACCTGTTCAAAATTGATTCTGGCCTGACTCATCTCGTCTCGGGTAAAGTAAGCCAGTCCCAGGTACCAGTATATCTGGACATCATTGGGGTACTCTTGCTGGAAAGCTTCGCAGTAGGTGATAAGTTCTTCGACCTGTCCCCGTGCATACAGATCTTCGGCACGGACGGGGTCAAACTCGGGGCTATGCTCCTGAGTCTCCTGAAGACTGGCTGTCTTAGCAATGTCTTGCTGTTTTTTGCTTCTCAGGTCAACCCAGATGCTCACAACGCCCATAGCCAGAATACCGGCCAGAATAAACCCCAGCAGGTATGCCAAGTTTTGCATATTACTATTTAACAGTTCCAGTGCTTCCAGCAGCTTGAGGGCTGTTTCCTGCTCCATTACTACTTCTCCAACATGGCAGCATCATGAGTCGATTGTGTCGACAACAGGCGGGAACTCTAGCAGGATTTGGTATTGCCTGTCTTGAATTATATTGTCGGATTACAGTCAGGAATGATTCCGGGATATCGATGGCAGGGGCCATCAGTCTGCGTCCCTGTAAGTGCTGGCAGACAGGGCAACAGGTGGTTATTCAGCGTGCAAACCACTCATAACTTTGCTGCAGGCTTCGGGCTTCTTTTATGGGCTCGAAGCTCCAGCAGGCTGCAGCTCTTTCCAGACTCTTGCCGAACTTTGAATGGGTTTTTGCAACAACCTTGATATTGGCTGTGGTGCCATCTTCCAACACATCATATTGAACCGTTGCTTTGCCGGAGATCCCTTTGATCAGTAATGCCCGGGGATAATCCGGTGAATACAGCCGTTTAGGCAGGGGAAACTTATCAGCATCAGGGTAGGATAGTACCCGGGCATAGTCGCTGACGGTAAGTGGCTGCAGTTTCTGGCAGTGGTTGGTATCCGGTTGTGAAGGTGTAGTAGTACAGCCGACTAGCATCAGACCAAGAGACAGAGCGGTAAGATTTTTTATCATTTTGGTTTTACTTATTAGTTGAGTGCAATTTTTCTTATGGACAGGAATTTTACTTAACCAGTTACCAGCTTAAGCAACGGTCGTAGAGACCTGATTATTATCAAGTCTTGCTTTCATTAAGGCTAAGTGGAATTCCCTCAGGTATATGGGGCTTACTTTCAATATTTCCGGTTTACTCGCTTCTATTTATTGTTAGTAGAAGTGATGGCACCGCTTTGGCCTGGAACTCTTGTAAATATTTCTTATTTGAATGTTATATCTTTGCGCCATTCGTTATTGGATAAAGATAGTCCACTCAAAATTTGATCTTTGGTTATTTGTGCATTTACATATTGACTACGCTTCAGGCCTTTTTTTGCAATATTGATTAAGTCATCCAGATTCTCAACCCCTTTTTTCTTCGCTGCCAGAAAATACGCATATGCCATTGCTTTGTTTTCAGGCACACCTTGACCATTAAGAAAATGCAGCCCTAATATTGATAATGATCGGGCATTGCCTTGAATTGCAGCCATTGATGCCCATGCAAAGGATCGATTGTGGTCTTTTTTAATTGTTCCACTGCCTCGATAATAGATAATGCTCAGATTTTCCTGAGCTGTATCATCTCCAGAAAGAGCGCTTGACTGGTAATACCTTACAGACCTTTCAATATCCTGAGGCACAATGTTACCTTCATAATACAAGTCACCTAAAATAGAAGCCGATCTGATGTTTCCGTTTTCTGCAGCTTTTTTAAACCATTTTATAGCCAGTTCAGGGTTTTTATTCGTTCCGTGCCCTTCCAGATAAGTAACTCCAAGTAAAAGTTGAGCTTCAGCATTTTCTTGCCGGGCTGCTGCCTCTGCCCAGTATCTGGATTTTTTATAATTAACGGATACGTTTTCTCCAATTAAATAAAGTCTGGATAGCTCATATTGGGCATCATTGTCACCTGTTTCTGCTTCGATGGTACATACTCGCTCTGCTTGGGCATATTCTTTTTTTTGGATCAGGCCTATGCATGTATCCAATGCTGTTGCAAAAGTACTTACTGGAAGAAATAGTAATAATGCAGAAATTCTCTTCATGTTATTGTTTTTATTATTTTGGTTGTATAAATGGGGGAGTGAGAATGATAAATTATAAGGTTTAATCTTGTGCTCGATGCTCTTTAACTTAAATATCAATCTATTCTTTTTTACTGTTATCCTCATATATAAATTTTCAACTTTGTTCAGGGTTTATTTCAGATTTTTTTTCATGTTATGACTTACAGACAATAATCTGCATCTGGTTGTATGTGCGTGGTGGTACAGCCGGCCAGTATCAGAGCCAGAGGCAGGGCGATTAGTGTTTTGGTCATTCATTATTGTTATCTCTTTTGCAGTGTAGCGAGGTGTTTTAATACAAAGGAATGGCTTGTGACCAGGCGATAGATTTCCGAGGATTGATCTTTGGGTTGTAAGAAGATATACGCCAAATATGATTATTTCTTCAAAATTCTTGCTACTGTAAGGTCTACATTCCAGGTATTCCCGCTATCAAGCGAGTTATAAATAACCTCAAAAGCGTCTTGAGCTCGGAACACAGCAAATAATCCATTATTTTCTGTATACCACGTCCCGATATTCATGACAGGCATGCCAGATATCTTTTGCCATGTTTTACCCTTGTCAGAGGTGGAATAGATGCCTGTATCTCCGTCATGAGCACCGGACTCAATAATGTTATTCTTACTGAGAACGATCGGAGCTGTTGCTTTTATGGAGTATGGGGTATCTGTTTTGATCCAGGACTCGCCGCAGTTATATGTTATGTGAGTTTGGGCTGTAATCCCCCATAGTCCACCAATCGGAGAAGTTAGGATGCCCATTCCAGTATGATGTGATGACCCGGAAATCGATATGATACTTCTACTGAGAGGTGTTTTATTGGTTGTCCACTGGTTGCGGCTGTAATTAAAGCAAGCAATACTCTTCCGGCTTCCGGATGCATAAACAAAACCACCGGGATGTCGAAGTGTCCAAATTTGTGTATCACCATTCATAAAATCCCGTCCGAACAAGTCAGTCCTGACAGGCTCCCACTCTTTTGAGTGAATACTACTGGCGGTGTAAAGAGTAGCCTGTTCATTATGTTTTACTGAAACAAACCACTTGTTATGTTCACCTGAATGACTTATGAAAATAATGGCACCTTTTGGAAGACTGTTTTCGATAGAAGCGTATTCTCCTGTATTAGTGTCGATAGTGTAGATAAATCCAAGTTCATCGCCCACAATGACTTGATGAGAACCCATAATATCAATAGCTGAAATGGAAGCCTGTTTGGTAGACTGAAAAACCTTTTTCCATTTTCTATTCTGAAGCCTTTTTAAAACAACTCCAAGATTGGTTGAAGCTATAATCTCACCATTTTTTAACTCAAGAATATCGTTTATGCCAATAGGGTTATCAATTGCATGCTTATTAATGATTTCGTCTGCTTTGCTTCGGTTCCATTTGATTGTTTTTTTGTCTTTCAAAAAGTGATTGTAGTTTTCAAGATATATGTTGAAAAGTTCATGGTTGTCTGTATTAATTGTGCTTTTTCCGATGATATAGGTTTTGTAATCATATGAAGAAAATATGATTCTTCCAAGATCTGTCACCTGACCAGACTTTATTTCAAAAGTAAGGTTTTCGCTTTCTTTTTCTACCTTGATGTAATCTCTTAAAGGATAAACTTTTCTTAACATTGAAATCTGGTATTTACCCTCAGGTAAACCAACAGAATATAATCCACTTCGATTAGTGGTTCCTCTTAGTTCATTCGGTAAATTGTACATATCCCAGTCATCAAATTTTTTATCTTTTTGTACTCTTTTGATGACTAGGTTGCCGAGTTCATATTTTTCATCTGAATTAACCGATACCGAAGCAATCACCAAGCCGGTTGCTTCTTCGTTCCCATACTCACTTAGGTATGGGTAATATGACATTTGAGCACATCCAGCAAGTGTTGAGATGCATATAAACAAAAAAACAGTCTTTAATGTTGCAATCATTGTATTGTTACGTCGAAATTGATGAGAAATCCAGAATCCATAAGCAGGATCTACAGGGGTGTGTTTTGTTCAACATAATTATCGGCCTCGGCAAAGGTCAAACCGGTTTGATCCTTAGTAAGGCTCTGCTGCAGTGCAAGCTTGAAGAAAAGTTTGAACAGAAACTGTCAGTTTATGATCGGGCGAATTCGTAATTGAGTACCAGTCCTTTCAAGCATGAGAAGGCATCATGTTCTCAGAAATGCACCAGACCCTCATGATATATCCTGATGGGTAGGGCAAAGCGGTCATATCGTTTTCTTCATATTATGACTGACTGTCACAAATCCCATTGACTCATATAGCGCACGGGCGGACTGGTTGTGATTGAACACATGCAAACCAAGGCTCCGGGCTCCGAGTCCGGCAACAAATTCTTCAATATTCTTCAGGGCAGAGCGGGCATAGCCTTTACGCCTGAATGATTCATAAATTTCAATATCATAGATAAAGGCTGTCCGGAGGCTATGCTGGTCATCGATATGTACCCAGATATGCCCCACGTTTTCGTCACTGTTTTCAGTTCTGATATTGAACAGGTAATGGTTTTCGGTCTCAGCTCCTTGGGGTAGCAGAGCACTGTGAGCCTGGCGGGATTGCTCCAGAGCAGTACTTGCTTCCCAGCGACCAGATTCGATATTGGTTTGGGCGTAGGCAGGAATAGCGATTTGCAGATAATTTTCAAAGGCTGCGCTATCCATGGCAACGAGGACAGTTGTCATATATTGCTTCTCAATGTTTAATGTTCATCTTACTGAAATTTTCATTGCCGTCTTTAGATGATTAAGATCATTAGGTGTGCTGCTTATGAATAAAATCAAATAAACCGACACATTTTATTTTTCTGATGATAATTTACTGAGGAGTTGCTCTACTGGTTTTTCTATATAGAAGTTCTCGATTTCATGTGCTGTGGATTTCTTAATAATGACTATTTTTTTAGCATCTTTTATGGTGCTCAATATTCTTTTTGCTTCAGGATCATTGATGCTTCTCTTCAGGCTGTAAGTTGTCTGAGTTTTTGATTGAGCCGGAGCGATCAAATAGTATTCTGTCTCTCCGATAATAATTCGGATCTCTTTTTCTTTATGAATGCCTGGGAAAGATACCCACAATTCCAAAGTGCTATCATCAACCATTACTATTCTGATCGTATTTTTTTCAAAGAGGCGTTCAATGCTGTAGGTATCACCGATTTCTTTACTGTGGTATTCAATATATACCCATGGATATTTTTGAGTAATCTCTCTTACGCAGTACATGAATCTATACTGTTCAACATGTTGTGGGGGGAAATCAGGGTTTTTATATGCGTTTCTGGCAGCTTCAAAAATAAGATCATCTTCTACTTTGGTTGACTTTAAATATTCCAATGTTTCGATTATATGCTTTCCTTTGTCTCGGTATTCTGCGGCTTTGTAAAATATTTTTGCTAAGTTTTTACAATCCTGAATTACGTCAGCATTTATCGGTGTTGCAAATAAAGTGAAGGTCAATAGAGTTGGTATTATCTTTGTTTTCATGTTTATATGGTGTTTTTTGTTGTTATAAAGATCTTTCAAGCATGTTTTATAAGTTGTGAGATTTTTTGTATTAAAGCCCCCCATGTTGCTATGAAATCCTAAAAATACATTCGGGAGTAAAATAGCCCCTATAGTGTTTTCTCAGGAGATCACAGCAACCTTTACTGGCATAGCTGTAACCTCCTGAGGTGCTCAAATCTATTTTATTATCTGTTACACGTCACTACATTTATACATCGGTAATTTCATTCAACATGGCAATAACAGTGGGCTCAAAATCTGTCTGATCAGACTCGTCTACTCGAATCAGATAATGAAAGAAGGGGGTGCTGACTTCTTCCACGGTGTACCGCTCACTGATCTTCTCCAGAGCTTTCAACATGATATATCGTTTGGTCACAGGTTCTTCCTGTGATACATCGGTAATCAGCATGTAGTGTGCCGTTGGCAGGACGGTATAGCCCACTCCAGTGGGTACCCAGGAAGCGTAGATGGCCCGGGACGTCTGTGTTTCAAGGATGGTGGGTCTTACAACCAGTGGTGGCTCGGGGTATTTATCATCCAGCATGAAGCGCAGATCAGTAAATACATGGTTGAGATATGAATCAACTTCGAAATATTTGATCTTTTCCGTGGGGCTGAAAAATCTGCCTTCCTTGCTAGCCTCAAGAGTGAAGGTTTTACCGTATAAGGCCTTGGATTGTTTGATACTGTTCTGGGTAGCGGTCGCGCTGCAGCCTGCAAGCAGGGTCAATGACAGTAAGGCGATTATCTTTTTCATTCTGAATCTCTTTTTATGCTTTGAAACAGCTAGTAAAACGGACGTTATTTTGTGTTATCAGGGCAGCTCATGCCAGGTGTCATTCAGCCGGATAAAGGGGCGGGGCGAAATACTGTAACCAAGATCCTGATAGCTCTGCTCGGCAAACATCGATGCGATTGTGATACCTTGTTTGTCTTCAGAACCCACCACGATCAACATATTTCTTGCCGGTACGAAGGCCACAAAATCACCCTTAACCGGAAAGTTATCCTTGCTCCAGAGAAAATCAGACAACAGGGCAGAGGCCTCGTAGTTGTCATCAGCCTTGAGGAAATACAAACTGCCGGTTTCATGAGTATCCATTTTCATCACAGACAGCTCGATTTCCGAAAAGTAAGTATCCAGATTTTCTGCGGCTTTAAGTCTGACCATCTCGTCAGACAAGCCCAGTTCTTTGACATCCTGCGGGGTGGCAAATCGCATATTTTCCGGTGTGTCAAAGGCATAAAGTACGAGAACACTATCAGTCAGCTGATGCCAGTAAAAAGGAAGCTCTTCCTCGTCATACCCTCTGGCTTTCAGGTGTTCTCTTACGTTTACCAGATAAGATCTGGGCTTTAGTACAGGGAATATATTGTCGGCCTCACTTCGGCCAAAATCCTTTTCAGTAGCTTTCATTGAGGCGATCTGGGTAGCAGTCAAGGCATCCAGCGTTTTCTGCTTTGCGGTGTACTGGGCATAGGCATTTTCCAGATTCAGTGTCATTTCATAACCGTTGAGATCATCGGATTTGATATTTAACGGGGACTCAATGACAAACGCTGAATCAGGTATGGCCTGTTCTATCTTGTTGACGAAGGCCTGGGTGAATTCTGACTTTGAAAGTTCGGTGTTGGCGTGGGCATAAATCGAACCTAATAAAGCAACAACAAATAAGAAGGCTTTTTTCATTATTCTTCCAGAAATTATATTTGGATTTTATAGCGGAAGGAGAGGACGGTTATATATGCAGGGGTTATTGTTGATCTGCATGTCTGGCCCAGGGGTAGGCGTTGCCAGCGACTTCAGCAGGTTCAAGCTCGATAAAGTAATACTCGCTGCTTTTTTCGCTAACCCATTGCCGGGCAATCATTGCACGGTTCAGATCACTCTGATCACGGGCATTATCTATCCATTGGCTGATGATCTCCCCCATGTTATCTGATGAGGCTTCTATCAGGTAAGGTGCCCCATCAGAGATAATGGCCATTCGTTCGTATTGGTAATTATGGAACACCAGTGACGGGTTTTTCTTATCTGGATTATCGCCGGGAGCAACATCGGAATAGATGACCAGTGAGGTTCTCTGCTTCCATGGAAAAGGTTTTTCTATATCGACATCAGGAATCACCCGCTGCTCCATCTTGTCAATATACGTCCGAATTTCCTCTGCGGTAATAGGGGTGGCGGGAATATCATCAACAGTGGTTGTTTTTTGCTTGCAGGCTTCAAGTTTGTCCGTGTTTTCCATCATTAATGAAAAAATTTCAAACTGGTGAGCGTCCGGGTTATTGACGAACTGGTATCTCAGGTTCGCAGTCGATGCCTCAACCAGCACATCCGTCTGGCAGTCACACATCGCTTCATCTGAATACTTCATATCACACGCCATATTCATCCCCATGCGGAAAATCCGATCGGTGTAGGATTCGGATTTCTTTCCAGTAGATGGCGTACTAGAACAGGCGGTTAACAAGGAAACGACAGGAATTAACAGGACTTTTTTCATTATTTCTTCTTGTTTGAGAGTGATTTTTATAGCTGTAAACTATCAGGTGAATTCAGTCTGGACGCTTCAAGGTCCTCTGAAATGGGTGTACTGATTCTTGAAATAGAGGACAGTCTGGAAGGTTGGGTATTGAACAGTTGCAATGAAAATATGTAAAAAAGGGCTCGTCACTCATCATCTTTTTTGAGGAATGACGGCCCAGTTTAGCAGGCTGGTTTTGCTTGTTTTAAATGCAGTGTCAAGATAATCGGGTTTTATCGTTGCAGCCTTCTTAGTCCTCAATATCCATAACCACGATGCTGCGATTGTCTTTGGCGGCTGGCAGCAACCAGCCGGCTTTCAGGGCCGTATCGAGAGAGTCATCCATCTCTCCGCCTTCTGTCTTGTACGATAAAGATGCTACCTGAGTCTGACCGCTCAGGCCGTAACGTTCGGCCAGACCGAAAGCAACGCTACAGGACCCCGATTCATCAGTCATTCGCTGAGTTGTGATTGACTCGATCATTCTTACAGCACCCTCACAGCTCTCACTGTAGGTGTTAATGATCAGCTCTTCCGGGTGAATGCAAACACCGTCTGACAACAGATAGACCCTGACCGGCCCTGTTCGCTTATAAATCTGGCTCTGCGGCATGGTTTTATCACTTCTGCCATGAAGACAAAAGTACGGCTTATTACGGCGACTATGGCTAAAAACCAGGGTGGCATAATCAAGCGGTGAGTGATGCCCCTTTCGCAAAAATTGCACATATGAAAATACCTCACTACTGGCCTCGTTAAGCACCTCGGAAGCAATATGCCCGGCATCAGGGTATGCATTATGGAATATCATAAAAAAAGATAGATCGGCCTGTTTAATGCCTTCCATTACTCCCCCATACCACTTCAGCCTTTGATCAGCTTGCAATAGAGTCAGCAAGTCATCACCCAGGGAGATACTGATTCGGGGAACAATCAGAATGGTACAGTCGCCACTGACATCTATTTGGAATTCACTGTCCGGAAGAAATTCCAGGGCTGCGAAACATGCGCCACCGGCACTTTCACCGAAGTTACTGTTGTTAATCCAGGTTTGTGTCTCTGGTACCGCCTTGATCGCCGGTTTTTGTATCAGTTGTGAGGCTAACTGATCAGCAACCTGATCTCCTTTGGGGCCATTCCCATCAACGACAGCAATACGCGTGGATGTGAGTATCACTCGATCCTGATTTGTTGGCCTGTAATCACAATCTGGGCCCTTATCACAGGCTGCAACACCAGTACATTTGCATTCATCAATATGAAATGACCTTGCGACATTATCCCAGCCAAAAACCGCAGGCTTATCGGCACCCAGTACACAGGGAAGATCTGCTTCGCCATAAACAGCAAATGCAGATCCAGAGATCAATAAACCACACAACGCACATAATGAAACACAGCAACGGACTAATTTATTCATTTTTGATCCCGATTCTGTTTTTTGAATCAGGACTAAACGTAGACAATAAACAGGAAAATATTGAGAAAGAATGACTTTATTTTTAAGGCTGAAAGGTAGCGCTTTCTATTTTTTATTTGCTCGCATGGGAAATCCTATAGCCATCGATGATCTTAACTGAATAGCCAGTAAATGTAATGTCTGATCCTGTAAAACAGGAACTTTAATTTTTTTCAGAGGAACACTATTGAATATTAATATTGAGGCTTTATATAACTTTTATGAATTATCCCGACGATAAAGCTGAAGGGTATCGAAATAATTGAAGCAATTATCCCAAAGGGTAATGTAACGACCAACGTGAAAAGTATCAGGTTATTCCTCGATGTTGCTTCAGATAGGCTTTCCAGTGACTCATAACCAAGCGAGTGTATTGAAACAGTCAATAGTACACTTAAAAATGCAGCATAAATACCTGCCAGAACAAAGCTTGAGACTCTGTGGGAAGGAGATTGCTTGATCATTCTCATACTGAGTAAAAAGGTAATAACGGGCGTAATAATCACGCCCTTGATATATAGGCCCTTATCACTGTTCCAGAGACTGGCTGCATGAGGAAAGTCCAGAAAATCAAATATCAACGAAATAAATAAATGTGCTACCAACAGAGAGGTCAGCGCCAGCATAATTGCAGCTGAATATTCAGGGGCCGGGCAGGTGTTATTCTTCATTTTAGTCCCGTTATTCTTTCACTTATTGGGATTTCAGGTTTGCAGAGCTCCGTTGATCACCTCTCGCAAACTCGCTGTAAACCGGACTCTGTCAAAAACAAACAATGCTTTGTTCTATATACTGGCCGATCTCCGGTGCCCGTGGGTGGTCGAATACCGCAGGAAGTGATGTTGCCAGTGAACCCACTTCACACAGGGTATTACCATCGTCAAAGATAACGGTGCAGGTCATTTTCGCGCTGCCTGTTAGCTCCATTTGTGGCGGGGTGGCTGATATCTATGCAGGGCTGTGACCAGAGCTTCCGGTTGATCGGCCTGAATAATCATGTCGGCATAGCTGGAACCGAGGAAACCGGCATTCACCATTTGCGGGATCATGCCCTGTAGTAACGGGGTGTAATAGCCGTCGATATTATAGAAAGCACAGGGCTTGGCATGATGCCCCAGCTGGCCCCAGGTCCAGGCTTCAAAGATCTCTTCCAGTGTGCCGGGGCCACCGGGCAGGGCGACAAAAGCATCGGCCATAGCGGCCATTCGGGCTTTGCGGGCATGCATATCCGGGACGATACTGAGTTCGGTCAGGTGAGGGTGGGCGATTTCCTTGCTTTCCAGGTATTCAGGAATTACGCCATAAACCCGGCCACCTTTTTCCAGCACCGCGTCGGCGATTGTGCCCATCAGGCCGACCTTGCCACCACCATACACAACATCAATCTGTTGTTCGGCCAGATAGTGGCCAAGTTTCCGGGTCTGCTCGACATATCCGGCATCGTTACCGGCGCTGGAGCCACAATAGATTGCGATTTTCATTATTGTTTCCGGGATGATTGCTCAGGTGATTTTTTCTGGGATGGTTGATTGTCTGACAACTCTGTCTGACAACCCGACAGCCACTTTAGCACAGACACGCTACCGCCCCCGTCGGTATAGAAAGGACCGTGGCGTATTATTGTTATTGTGACGGCTTGTGTCGTTTAGTTTGCGGGCATGCTAGCACGGAATACTACTTCGTACTAATGTTCCGTTCTGAAGGGTGGTAAAGATGGGTGCAGCGGAATGGCAAAGAGATGTGGCAAAAAAGTACAGTCGGTATGCAGACTGGTCCGCTAATGCACAGGAGTGGATTGAATGAATACTTGCCTGATCCCGCCGCCGCGGGTTCGGAATGTTTTTGTAAACGCTGATGAGGTCTCTAGCTGTTGGGGTTCTACTGGGCCTCTGTTTAGAAGTCGCTGCCTTGCACACTGTTCATATTTATCAAGGTCAAACGATGATCGGGGCACTGCTACATATTGTAAACAGCGTGGCTCACCACCGGATGTGAACTGAGCATGTACAGAATTAAGATATGACTCTTCTGTGTCATAAGGTTCTTCTATGGGAAACCTGTGACGGTCATTTTGAAAAGTAAACCGGGTAGTTAGCTCAAGGTTCAGTTGATGCAGGCTGGGATTGACTGGGATCAGGGCATAAGCCCCATGATAATCCACGCTGTCATGTTGATGATTATATCCAGAGTCAGCCATCGGAGTATTGACCTGAACATATACAGGCAGGCCCCGGGAACCCCAGTGAATGCAGCCAATACCCGGAATCTTCGGGTTCTCAAACTTAAACCCGGATGTATGACTGTACCAGCCTGAGTCCAGCAGCGGGTCAATCAGAAAGTTTGCATTGTAAAGCTTTCCGAGTATTGCCTGCTGGTTGTTTTTATCGAAACTAAAGTGTCGGTTTCCTAGGTCATCATAGCTGGTGGCATAATATCTTAAATACACCGGAAGACATTCAGCGACACCAAAAGCCGTCAGGTGAAAATGACTCCACCGGATTTGAGCATGCTTCGGATCCAGCTGCCAGATATCACCCAGTGCATCCAGCTTTACAATGAAATAATACCGATACTCTCTTTTGATGATTGGCTGACTGTCAGCATAGAGATAGTGGCACCCTTTGGTCTGTGGTGCAGGATTATAATGACAGCTCATCTCCTCATCATCGGACAGGCGCCGTGCCACTTTATTCCAGCCCAGATTTAAAAGTGTGTTTTCATTAATATCAGAGCAATACGTTTTATAAGTGCCGTATTCCAGTATGCCGATCAGTACATCATCAAGATAAATTTCAAAATAAAGGTAGCCAGCAAAGGCAGAATGAGTGAGCAAAGACAATGCACCCAGCATCAGGGCAGGAAAAAAACGGAATATCCGGCTGAGTTTCATGGGGCACCCTTGTGGCTGGGGTCAACCGGTAAAAAAACAATGTGGTTACAGTAAAGTCCGGGATTCTCCAAGTGTCCACTGAACATTCATTAAATAAGAAATTCTATTTTGTTTTTCAGGTCTGTAGCCTTTGAATGAATATAAAATCAGTACTATTTATTTAAAGGTTATAATAGATACACGTTATTTTGTCTGATGAAGACTGTTGTACTGCCGGTGCAAGGGCGGATGTCTTTACAGGACGAAGCGAATGAAAAATAAACTGTCCATTAAATTTCCGGAGCAATTCTTTTGGCTCTGGCTTGCTGTTTTCGCCTGTCAGGTCGGAGCGGATGATTCTTCAGCTTCTGATACACCGGAGCCGAATATTGATCCCGGATTTTCTGTTGAGGCTGTTGACAGTAAACACCATGAAGTAAAGCCCTATATCAGTGGTGACAATACTGTTGTTTCTACTCAGCTGCCCCTGAAAATGCCCGGTATGCTGTTATCAAGCTGCACTCTCGGTATATTTTACCTGAGGCAAGAGACGGATACTTATGAGCGGCTTGCCTTTACCCGGTGCATGGAGCATGACTCCGCTATTGATCGTGACAGGCCACCGAAAGCCTGTGCAACATCTACCGCAGTCGTCAGTTCACAGGAGCCATTTCCCTGCGAGCCTGACGATGTTCTGGTAACAACAACGCCTGATCCCGGATTGTTGCCGCAAGTAATGAATAAAGGCTTTAGCAGAAAAGGGTCACCAGGGCAGGGAAGGCTGGATGACAATAATGTTGATAGTCGATCTTCCTCAAGTGCCGGCATCATGACCTCCATTGCAGCAACCGACCAGAATCCGGGTGAGCATGTCGCAGGCCTGGGGTTTGCCATTCACTCCTGCCGGTTTTCTGCCAATGAATCCAAGCCTGAAAATCAACCCGCAAATCAAACACGGCTACCTGCCCGCGAACCTTTGCAGGGTGTATTTGCCGGTCAACTAGCGAAAATAAAACAGCAGCCTGCCGTTGCAGGGCAGGAGCCGGATATTAAACTGGTGGATTTTCCTTACCCGCTTAATAGTGTCTGGCCGGAAGGAATGGTGAAAGTTATCAGGCCTGCGGCGGGCTTTAGGGAGCATAGGGTTTATCCGCTACCCACCAAAGAGGCCCTGGATCAACAGATTGGCAAGGGAGGAAACGGACAGGTCACTTATATCTATCATGGCCAGAGGGAGTATGCCTGCAAGAAAACACATTTCAGGCTGACGGAGATTGAGGCGTATGAAAACATGTCTGTAGAGAAAAATGCAGCAGACTATATCGCCTTGCTGAATGCTGTGCAGATGGCTGAAGAAGACCCGGACAGGCCCCGAAGATACTATTGCTACCACTATTCAGAAAGAGCGTCATTTGACCTGCAGACGATGCTCACCAGTCTCGGAAATGGCGCCTTGTCCAATATCCTGATGGAGTGCAAGGACTCACCGGCAGCACTACAGATTATTGTCGATAATGTAAAAAGTATTCTGCGGAGTATCCTGCAGGGGCTGGTCATTATTCACCAGGCGGGTCTGGTGCATAATGATGTCAAACCCTCCAATATCTTGTTATATCTGGATTGCCCTTACTGTCGCTGGGTAATGCCTGCAGGTGGCGCTATGCCCAGGCAGCAGGCGGTTAACTTTTTGTTGTGTACTGCTCATCAAACCGGTGGATTGAAATGCCGGGTAACAGATTTTGACTCTACTACTACACCCGATAAATTACGCCGGATACTGCTATCTCGAAATGCCAGCCCGATTGGCACCCCGGGCTACAGAGACTTGGGTATCTGCTTTCTGATGTTTACCAACGTAACCACATCTACAGCATTTGGAACCGAAGGGCAGCGGCTGATCGATGTGCTCGATAGCACCTATTTCACGGCAATCGACAGCTGGGGCTTTGGCTGTACAGTACTGAAAATATTCATATCTCACTCGGGGATATCGACTCAAAGAGCCTATGCGTGTCTGGGGTTGTTGGCAGATGCTCTTGTCAATGGTGGTAGTTTCGATTCGAAGCTGGCAAAACAGGTGGTCGAGGTGACCAGGCTTGGATTGCTGTGCCGGGTATATCCCAACTGGCCGCAGCTGGCCCGACTGGTGGCCCTGTGTTTTGTACCGGATCCGCGTTACCGGCCCACAGCCAACGAACTGCTAAAGGATGCATTTGACGAGTGTTCTGACGAACGCAGGGAATTTATTACAAACTGGTTGCAGATTTTGACGACAGGAGGCATCGATGTTGGCGGGACGGAACTGGAAGCAGATAGACTGTCAGGCTTTATGGGTAGTTAGTGCATCAGGCATCACATGAAATTGCATCTGCCCTGAATATACAGTCTACAATCAATCGATGCATGCTTGCCCGGATAGTAAAACTGCTGAAGTATACTGCCCGGATTATCTCTGATGACATAATAATGAGTAGTAAAAATGCTGCAGGTTATTGTCATTATACTGGCCAGTTTATTATCTTTTGGCGCACAGGCTGACTACCATTGCCCGGATTGTGACTCCCTCATGAAAGAGCTGGACAACGGCGAACTGTTCTGTGAACAGTGCGATTGTTTTCCGGATGCTATCGGTGCGTTTTTTGATAAATTAAAAAATGAACTGGGGGTTATTATCAATGCATTGCAGGATCAACCGGTCAACTGCAGCGCAATGCAGACTTATCTGAACAATCTTGAAGATTATCAGACGACAGGGCTATTGGGCAGACAACATCGGCAGAAGCTGCAGCTTTCATATTTAAGTGTGAATGGTCTTCGCCAGGCTGCCAGGACTGCATCTCCGATTCTGGTGCCAGTCACGGCTGATTCAAGATCTTTTCTGTCCATTGGAGAGATCGCCAGACTGCTACCTGCTTTGCTTGCCATAACCCCCGGACTTGAAATTACAGCCAACAGGATCAATGTGGCTGCCTGTCAGGCACATCTTCTGGCTGATAGCTACTATGATCGGGCGGAGGACAGGCCGAATGCTTTTCGGCTCAGGCATATCATTTATGCCAGCCTGATTGTCAATCTATTGAGTCAGAATGAAGGCTTCTGGAAAAAAGCATCTTCGGAGCAGCAGATTGCCTGCGAATGGTTGAAACGGTTTTTGATTCGGGAGTTGGGTCATGAAGCCGAAGAACCCTATGCCAGCTCAATCAAAGGCCGTTACTGTAAAGAAGTTGTCGCGTTTAACAACCTGATTCAGGAGACGCTGCCCTCAAGATTCAGTGTCGAGGAAACCGTTGACATCGTTCAGTATGCAAGGTCTATTCAGGATCAACCACTTTCGTTTCTGTACTTCCCCTATGGTACGTTACAGCAAGATTTTCTTGCTGTTTGCAAATGCAGCGCGGGTTATCGTGTTTACCTTTCAACCCCACAACTTATTCTGAGCGTATCAACCCAACATCAGTTGATCGAACTGTTTGATTGTCTGGGAGCTTTTTATGACAACTGTCTACAGCAACAAAACCATCAGCATACGCGGTATGACCTGTCGATATTGGGTCAGTACAGCTGCTTTTTGATCTGGTCAGGCGTTACGGCGTGGCAGGGTTTCCGGCTATGCCAGGGGGAGGAGTTGTCGATGGCAGATTTCCTGCTTAATGGCACCCTGAGCTTGATCTGGTCACAGGGTTTATCAGAACCTGTAGTTGAACAGTAAGGGTAAAATTATTTATCTCTTTCTCTAGGGGCTGTTGACAATTAGACATACGACCAGCCGCTCATGGTTTACGCCAGGTTAGGCGCGAACTGTGTGGTGTGGTAATTCCACATAAACAGTGAGCAACGTGGCATGGCGTAAACCATGAGCGGCCCTTCGGGTTCATCACACAAGCCCTCATGCCGCGTTGAACGACTTGAACATGGAACCACCATGCCCCGCATCGCTCGCCTTGCCTGAGGACTTGTGTGATGAACTGGTCGAATGTCTAATTGTCAACAGCCCCTAGTTGTGCTGTCCGCTGCTGCTGTTTTCAGGGATTGTTGCGATATATTACAACGCTTTTTCCATTACATAATTAGTGAGTTGTTCGCCTCTAATACGCACATGTTGCCGTCTTATTGCTTCAAACCCGAAGTGCTCGAAAAACGGTCTGGCGGTAATGCTGGCATGGGAGTAGCAACGGGTAATTTAATTCACTTCAGCTGTTGCCAGTATGTGTTGCATCAGGGCGCTACCAATACCCCGTCCCTGGTAATCCGCATGGCAGAAGAAGTGGTCGATATAGCCATCAGGCTGAATGTCAGCATAGCCTGCAATCTTGTTGTCGGTCAGGGCAACAAACGGGTCAATTGCTGCCATCCGTTGCTGCCACGCTGTTTCATCAAATGTATCTGGTGCCCATGCTCGAACCTGGGCTTCAGTGTAATCCCTGCTATTGATCCTGCGAATGGTATTAAAGAAAATATTCCATAATTCAGACGCTTCGCTTTGTTTATATTTTCTGATTGTCAGCATTGAAATATTGTTTTTCTGATCGGGAGTGAAGAGATTATCTTATGATTAAAGATGCATGATAATTGAGATTTTAGTCTATCTTTGTTGCAGGCAGCTTTAGCTGGCTGACTGTTCCGGGGTATGCAGGTGTCAGTCAAGACATTATGTCATGTTGTACTTGGGCTTATCTTTATCAGTGTTTCAGCCAATGCACAATTGTACGCTCTGGTGCAGGATGATTTCTTTTGCTGGTTTAACTCTGTAGAACCCGTTGATGCCGGGCGTTTTCCATGGGTTATTCAAGAAGAAGCAGGCTTGCTGCATCATCATGTCATGAAATTCCGACTGGAGGCTTTTCCGGTATTCATGACATTGGGGTTAATGGATGAGAATGAAACCCCGGCTTTCTCGGTGAAATGGATTACAGCAAAGGGCAATACTTGCCTTGATATCACACTGACGGATGCTGCTCTTGAGCTTTATATGCGAGAAGCCGAGATTTATCCGGCCGTCATTAAATCGTGTCGGGGAGCGGTCTTTCAGGACGAGCTGTATGGTTTCCTGCTGACACTGTCAGCGCTTTCAAATATGCAGGCTCAGGCCTGGACGGTTGCAGAACTGCCAGAAACAGCATGCCACTGGAGAATTGAGTCCCTGATGTTTTTGAGAATGTTTAAACTCGGGCTCCGGGATGACACCACCGAACTGTTATCGTTCGAAACTCCACTGCCTTACCTGTCATCGGACCTGGAGCTGCTGTATTACCTGAAACATGGTAAGGCGTTGTTCTGCGCTTCAGTTATTCAAAGCTGCGCACGACTATTGACGCCGGCAGTATTTTTTCATTTTGAAAGTGCATTTGATGTGATTTTTGCAGGCGTTGAGGAGTGATGAACATTGGTCTGCTTTAGTCAGTTATAAATAGCTGTTGAAGATTCATATGATAAGAAAAAGATTCTCATTGCTTTGGTTTTTACTGCTTTATTATCCCGCTTTCCTGTATTCAGAAATGAAACTGGTATCTATTGAAGATCTTGCCATTTCAATTATAGATACCTTGTCTGTAAAACAAGATACATCACCTGAGCTGGTAGCGTTTTTAAGCCAGTACCTGATGGTTATTTTCGACGAAAGTATCTGGTGTAGCCGGGACGTTGGCTGGAAGCAAAGTGACCAGAGTATTGAGGTATTAATTCCCGGCAAAAGAATGATGCTCGGGCAGAATCTGGCTGATATGGAAAAAACCCCTTATCTGTATGACTGGCATGGTCATGTTTACAGAATGAATGTTGAGTGCTGGCTGAAAGAAGAGGACTGTCTTCAAATAACAGAGCGTAAAGGGTTTTTCTGCCTGCAGTCGAAACAGAGCGAAGGTGTCTATCGCCTCGCTGGTGAGCAGG
Organism: Spongorhabdus nitratireducens; assembly: GCA_947387575.1. Lineage (GTDB taxonomy): Bacteria > Pseudomonadota > Gammaproteobacteria > Pseudomonadales > Endozoicomonadaceae > CANDOC01. Next base: position 885,177 of record CANDOC010000001.1, on the reverse strand, counting down.
ATCTACAACAGGAAGTCACTACTTCGGGTTCTGTCAGCTGGGTCGTGGTTCAACCGGTATATATCCAGACCCCATACGGCCTCTACCCGGCTTTGCAATATGTTCCCGGCCATTATTCCACACCTGCCGCACCAATGACCTTCCCGGTGACTGAGAATACAGTAATGGGTATGACTCAAGAGGAAGCAAAGGCTGCAGATTACCGTTCGGTTATTTGTTCCGGGGCGTCCAATCCACCGGGTGAGAGTCTTGCAGAGGAATTTCCTGCTCTGGGTTCAGAGGCGTTCAACAAGGCGATTGCGGTAAAACGGGTTAAAAGAATCAGACCTCGGAGGCGAAAGCAGTATCAATATGCTTCCATGAGTCTGACCGATTTCTGTCGCTACCTGGAACAAGCGGAGAAACAGTCAGGTGAGAAAAAACTTCACCCTTTAGTTGTCAAAAAACAAAACAAGGAAGATATTGCTCTAGCACGGGTGCGAGAAACATGCCGGGTTTTCACGGATGATGCGGATAATACGGGCAGTGATCCGGCCGGTGATAATCCGGATTTCACAGGTATGGTGCGGTTACAGCCCAAACCACTCACGATGGCTATGCTGGAAGAAGAGCACGCCCGACCCTATTGGTATAACTGGTCCAAAGAAAGTGGTAGCAATCTTGAACCCGCTGGATCCGGACTGAGGCGGAGGGTGGCTCAGCACCTGCCAGTATCTTCAGTGCAAGGATCATCACTTGCGACAAGAAATGTCAGTAAACGAAAAAAAGTTAATCAGGAACGAGCCGGTATCTTTACAAGCCTGGGGTACAGCTATCGCTCTTTGAGTCAGGTGACACAAGAAGAGGTAGAACAGTCGAAGCTACCGGAGAAAACTGATCACAGCACTGATGCGGAAAAGGCGGGAGATGTTTCAGAACATACCAAGGAAATTACACTTCCTGCTGTTGGCTCAGAGTGCATTGAGATCATTCAGGAATATGAGGATGAAACCACCGGTATTGAGCATATTGAGCTGCCAGCCGAAGATAACGGGAAGCCCGGGGCATCACTAATCAAATCCCAAACGGGGTCAGAGAACACTGGCCCATTGATCAGGCCCGAACTCTCTGAGTGGCTTGACCGCCAGCGTTATCCGATTGATCCCGGTAGCGGGATGAGTACCGGATGTTTGATGTCCTGGCTGCGCTATTCCCGAACCTGGTTGCCCTGCCGCAGTGGTGGAGCGCTGGCACAGTCATTACATGACTTTAACGCGGAAGCTGTTTCACTACTAAAATCCCGGCCGGAGCTGGACTACGAAATTGTATGGCTGAAGCTGTGTCTCAATACTTTCGTTTGCCTGGATGGTTTTGCCTTGCACCTGAATTCCGGCGCCAAGGACACAATCGTTCAGACGATTCTGGAAACAGATGCAGCGTTACTGGAACAGATAGGTGCAGGCAGAAGGCAGCGAGCCCAACTGGCATTATTTATTGCGAACCGTTTTTTCAGAGTGACTGATACTTTGCGCCTTCATAATGCGACTCAAAAAACAGCTGTTGAATTCCGGTTTTGTTACTGTATCGAAGCGAAATACCAGAAACAAAAAAGCAAGCATCATATTCACTCCCTGGCAAAAATTACTAATGTCCCCCAAAAAAACCAGTTGGCGTATGCCGAGTGTGTTGCGGGTAAAGGCAGTCAGATTACCAGACAGAGTCGTACCAATATTATTGCAGCGCTGGATACCCTGCAGTTTCATGCTCTCTGGAACTATCATCTGCAGGGGTGGATGGCAGATGAAGATTTGAAGCTGACACCTGAAGATCTTATTGGAATGGTATATCTGCCAGAAGGAGTAACGGCCTGGTATCCACTTTATCATGAACTCATCGCGGCAGTTGATTCGGAACTGCGGTCTCTGGCCAGTATGGTTGACCGGATACATTATGATACCGCGCTGAACTATGCAGCCTGCCGTTCAGCTCGCTTTGAAGAACTGAGTCTGACTTATATACAGACCATGACCCTGCATTGTATGACGGCAAGTTTCCTGTTCAGAAAATACCTGATGCTATTCTTCCGACCCAAGCCATTGGATGAGTTCAGGATACTGAACTGTGATATAAACTGTGGTTATCTGATCAAATTTAACTGTGAGCAGAATATCATACTCAAGGCCTGGACTCAGGAAGTTCAGCGCGATCCCAAGCCGTTCTCACTGGAGCTGTCCCGGGATGACTGGGCAATGCACTTTTTCATCGAGCGAATGATACATTTCAGGCGGGTCCGGATACCTGTATCCGGGGTACGGGGAAGCTGACCGCTCCCGTGCATCCCGTTATCCCCGGTTCAGATTATGAGCCCATCTTGCCATAACGGCTGTAGCGGGTCAGATGAATCACGACCTGGCCCTTTTCAGTGGTGACCGGGTAGTAAACCTCATGACGACCATCGCTGGACGAGAACCGGTGCTCGCGGGTGATACCATCAAAAACAGCATTCAGATACTTGCGCTCCTCGCTTGACGTACTGAGGATATAATCCGCTTTCAAAGCCTTTTCATTCTTGCCAAGGTTGGTATGACCGGTAAATCCGAGCAGTACAGGCTTGCCCATCAACTGATCTCTGGTAATAACCGTAATCTGGGGGAATTTCTCCTCGACCCTTCCCAGGATTCTGATATCTTCACTGGCCTGCTCAATATATTCACGGGAAAAGGTGTAGTCAGAGAGTCGGTCAATAATCTGGTTTTGTTCCTGCAGCAGATCCGCTGCTGAAGATACCAGGTATTGCTCGTTTTTGCGGGAAGTTGCCAGATCGCCGGCATAGAGCAGGGCGAAGATCACCACCAGAGATACCGGAAACAGCATAAAGAAGCGTGTGGTATTCTTTGCGGATTGCTTGGTCTCAGTATTATTTTCCCCAGCCTTTCTGCCTTCAGCAATCGCCGTCAGATTAAACATGATATTGAGGATAATGGCGCCGCCCAGAATGGCGAAAATGCCGACAATGCTCATAAAGAACATCTCGGTCATATTCTCCCGAAACACCTTGAAGCCAAAGACGGTGGAGCAGATAAAGATAAACACCCAGTACATCAGCAGGATGACCGTTGCGAGTGCAATCCGGTTGGTTACTTTGACGATATTCATTGATTCGGGTCCTTCATTATCCGGTGTCTTATTCTGGCAATAAGCACCTGCTTCTTATCGATTGACCAACTTCGTCCGGTACTGCTTCAGCTTCGGGGTGTATTGGCTGATAAATGCAGTGTATTTTTGTTCCTGATCAAGCCTGAGTACTTTCTCAACTTCAGCGCTTATCTCATCACACTGCTCAAGCGTGGCGCCGTTGTTGTCGTATAGAATACCGGCCGGCCATTCATGCTCGGTATATTCCAGCCAGGATATGATGGAGCCAAGAAGGAGCAGCCTGACTTCGCTGTTTTCAGGGTCAATTTCATGGCATTTTTCATATAATTCCTGCGCACTGATCCATCCTGACTCTTCGTGCAGCCTGCGTGACTGGTACAGGTTCTGTGACAGCTTGCCCAACCACAGGGTACAGTCGAAATCGTCGCGTTCATACCCTGCTTTCAGAACGGGATACACCAGCTCATGGAAAATCTCGTGGCGGATTCTTGAATTACGGTTTCTTTTCAAACCGGGCAGATACTTCCAGACCCAGGCTTCGATTTCTTCACTGTCATCAAATGAATCTATAAATGCCCGGATAGCTGCTGTTGCCTGTTTTTTCAGGCCCCTGGCCTCGAATTCTGTGAATTGTTGGTAATGCTCGATTTTCATTAAAGCTGGCTTCGTACAAAAAGTTACTGGATGGATTTTGAAAATGCTTCACTATAGTTTCCCAGTCATTTAATCATGACTTTAAGCATGGGCGGGATTCCTTCATCGTCGAATCTGAATGGCAGGCGCAACATAAAGTTTCAGCAGCAGGGAGAGAAACTCATGACGTGTTAAGGATGTTCTAATGACAGTCCGAATAACCGCCTAGCTCACCGCAGTGAAGGCATTGAAAAATATAGGCGGTAGGGGAGTCGTCTTTCGACAGGTTTTCAAAATAGGCAGCCCACTGCGTATCGTTAAAATCGGTTTCCTGTTGTAGCTGCTGTTTTAGCCGCGCCCCATATTGTTCAATTTCATCCTTACCTGCAGCCCCCAGGTATGCGGCAGCTTCACCACAATGTGCCCACCATCGTTCCTGCTGCCAGCCGAGAAAACCGGGGGTTCTCCTGGCCACAATTTCCTTGAAGCTGTCGGGAATATCCCCCCAGGCACCATAATTGCCAATGCCGTCATAGTCAGTAAACTCGGCATCAAACATTTCATATGCCTTGCCGCTGGCGATACACCACGGACAAATGCAGTCATCAAGCTCTTCCTCAGCATATACTGGTCCGGTATAGATATAGCCTCGGGCTTTTTCGCAGCACTCGCACTCAATCTCTGATTCTATGACAGACCCTGTTTGTAGAGGATCCGGATGGTATTTGAATTTCGGTAAACTCATGGCTTTTTGTCGGGATAATGCACTGACAGAATGTGTTGTACTTTAATTGAAGACAATGATATCCCCCTGAAGAGGTGTGAAGCTGGCGGCCTCTGGTCCGCTAAAGTCTTCATCCCTCAGCGAAACAGATACTTTGGCAGAATTATCGAAAGCCAGTGACAGTTCAATATCACCCGCGATGGCATCGATGATCCTTGAACCAATCAGTGAATCTAGGTCGGGTGCTCCAGCAAGCTGATAGGGGTTTTCAATTACCAGCGAGCCCTTGTCAAAGGCCAATGACAGACCTTTAATCTTCAGTGGCGTTGTATTGTTATCGGTGTCTTCATACGTAGCGGTACTTTCACATATGCTTTCCAGTTTTGCACCCATTAAGGCGGAGAGCTTATTCATTTCTGATGACGTCTTGTTATTGCATTGATGTTGTTCAAGAGCGTGAGGAACGTTTCACCAGCTTGACCTGAGGCAGTGCCTGCTGGAGATATTTATACAACCGCAAGCCTTGTATGTATTCAGCTTGATCCGTTACTGTGAGCACCCATTCCGACCTGTTTTCCAGCTTTAACTTGAGCTGGTGGAACTCGCGGTAACCACCACGTTCAGGCATTTTATGACCTGTTTCATACGTGGCCTGTTCAACCTCACTCAAGGTGATTCTGGTGATGCTGAGTGGCCAGGCCTTCAGGTGCAGTACACCGTCTTGAACCCATGCTGCCGGTTTGCGGTAGAAATACAGGGACTGCATAACAGCAGCCAGAATCATTGCTGATGACACCAAAATCGCAACGATCATGCTGTCGCCTTCCATACTGACCAATAAGCAAAATACAATGGCGGCGAAGGTGGCACTGGCAATTTCTACACCCGGTCTTTTTCTTGATGCAAGTTCACTCATAGATACTTCTTTTGGGATCTTCAGGTTTCTGGCTTTTAATATCCAATCAATGCAGCAGCATCCCGAATGCTGTGCTGACTGAACACCCTGATACCATGCCGCATCAACAACGCGGTTGTCACTCCAGTGCCGGTTACTTTGGTACCGGAAAACTGTCCGTTGTAGATTGTCGTACTGCCACAGGACGGGCTGGACTCGGTCAGTATGGCAATCCGGATCTGATTGTCCTGACATGTTTTCAGGGTGTTTTCTGCACCCGCGATAAACTGTGCTGTGACATCATCACCCGTATTGGCAATTACTCTGGCTTGATGGGTCAGGACGTTGTCACCACCGCCGTGCTGTATTTCCGCCGGTGCTCTGGGCGTTGGAAGGCCTGCCGAAACTTCCGGGCAGAACGGAATAACCCGACCTTCATTCAACCACTGCAGCAGAATCTCTTCGTCACATAGCAAGTCTTTGCCGTTGTAACGGACTTTATTGCCCAGCAGGCAAGCGCTTACCAGAATCTTTTCCATGGCTGACTTCCCGGTATTGATAGAGCAGGGGAATGCTATTGATGTCAAACGGCGGGTTTCTCCGCGACAACTGTTGTGAAACCCTGCTGGCAACTAAATTCCTGAATCGTAAAGCCGGTTTGACTGAGCTGGTTTTTGACCCAAAGACCTGAAATTCGAAGCTTGCGATAACAGCTCTTATGTAAAGTCCACTCGTTTCCGGTTCTGATATAGACAATATCGTGAACCTTCACCGTGTCTGCTTCATACTCCAGAAAACAGGTAAAGATAATATTGTCATCGCTTCTGACCGGGATAAAACGTTCGGTATCAATCAGCTCTTCAGATAAATCCCTGAAGGTCAGCACGAGCTTTCCACCGGCTTCCAGTGTATTAAAGGACTTGCTGAAGAGATCCTGAACCTCTTCCCTTGATCTTAAATGCGTCAGGGTATCGGTCATGCATACAATCAGTTCAACAGGTGTCTTGATGTATTTGTGCAGGTTCAGAATATTGTCCTGAACCGTATTAACCGGCAGGTTTCCTGCCCGGCCTCGCAACTCGTCAAGCAGCTTGTCACTCAAGTCAATGGCGGTGACATGATAACCGGCTTCTGCCAGCGGAATGGTCTGGAACCCGGAACCTGCACCCAGATCAAAGGCATTGCCTGATCGTGTGGGCGACAGCATTCTGTCGTTGAAAAACTGAATGTTGTTTGCTTTGGCCTGCTCAAAACCGCCCATCAGCCATGTATAGACATCAGCCAATAACGCATCATAGTGTTCTTCTACACTGACCATGCTGTCAGAATCCTTGTGTTTTACTGCATTGCTCAAAGCTGCCCAATGGCTTTTGGCATTATCCCAACCACAGCATCAGCGACAAGCCACTTAACCAGATCAGTTTGATCCAGTAGGAGATCCGCTGCCAGGTGCCAACCTGTCCCTGTGTTTTAACTGCCCTGGCCATTTTCACCAGATAGTAAGTGGCCAGCACCACAGTGGCCACTGAACAGACTCGGAACCATAGCGGAATATCAGCAATTTCCGGACTGAACGCTACAAACAGCGGGGCTACAAGTAGCGACAGCAGCATTATAAACCCGGCCCAGGAATGTACCTTACAGTTAAAGCTTGGTGTTTTGGTATAGGGATCCTTATCCATCGGGAAAAAGCCTGCCACCCAGGTGCCGATGCCATGAATAATAATTAACAGCCCGGCAATGGCTATTGCAGTGCCAGCTTCTGACAGTTGGATAAGATGCCAGCCAAACAGGCAAAACAAAAATCCGAGTGGATAGTTGTTGATGGCAGGAGAAAGCTTCTCGGTAGGGCTGCCGGCAGCGCCCAGTTCACTGCAGAACTGGCGGGAATGGTCGTAACCCGGGTAAAACCGGGCCGCCAATATAACACCAGCAGTAATCCAGACTGTTGCGATCAAGCCGGACAGGGTTGCAATTGTTTCAAACAAAACCATTCACCGTATATATATTTATTGTTGTATTCATTTTTTAGTGAGCGAACGGCAAAGAACCTGCAGGTAACAGTGACACAATCCCCTGGTGTGTCCGGCTATAAATTCCGGGACTGCAGGTTCAGCCGGATTATAATTTTTTCAGTTTCATTGCTGCTGTGTTAATAGCAAGTTGCCACCAGACAATCCAAGGAACACAGCACAACCTTTATTAAAGAGTTTTGCCATTTCAGGCTTTGAAAACCAATGCCTTAGATAAATGCCGAACATTGCGTAGATTGCTATGGCAAACAGTTCGAGCACTAAAAACGTGATACCCAGAACCAAAAACTGTTCACTTACATTGGCGGTTATATCGACAAACTGAGGCAGAAAAGCAGTAAAGATGAGAATAGCCTTGGGGTTGCCAGCGGCTAATAAAAACTCCTGCTTTGCCAGTCCAAAACGACTTCTTCCTTGAGTGATATCTGTAACGGGGCTTGAACCTGAAAGCCAGAGGCGACAGGCAATCCAGAGCAAATAAAGTGCACCCGCTATTTTTATCAGAAAGAACAACATTTCAGATGAGTACAAAATAACAGCCAAACCTGAAGCAGCGAGTGAAATCATCACAGCAAAAGCCACGATTCTCCCCAGTCCAGCGATAACAGCCGCTTTAAAACCATAACAACGAGAGTTGTTCATGGATAATAAATTGTTTGGCCCGGGCGTCATGTTCAGAGCAAAGCATACGGGTATAAAAAGTAATAATTTCAACATCGCTATTTCGACTTTTACGCTAAGAGCCTGTTCACAATCTTATCGCGGGCTACAAATGCCGATAAAAGCCCCTGATTCTCCGCTTTTCCTCGTTACATAGAACCACTATGCGCCTCGAAAAATCGAAGAATCTGGGACTTTTCTCAACATTCTCGCTATCCGCGAAAGATTATGAACAAGCTCTAAAAAAATCTGATCCGCTGAAACAGCTCCCACACTGCAATTCTGTTGGAGTCGTATTCAAGCAATTCCCGGGCTTCAGTTTCCGAACACCATTTAAACTCACTATGCTCATCTGAAAGCACCGGCTCGGTATCAACTTGCACCGAGAATGAGTACTCGGGAATCACATAGGGGTGATCCTCCCACCGTTCATGCCCCTTATAATAAATTCCGGGCAACATGCACAGGGCATCCAGCTGTTTCCAGTCAGTGCCGGTTAATCCGGTTTCTTCGTCGAGTTCCCGGATAGCGGCCTGAAGCCAGGTTTCATTGTTTTCACCCCCACCGGAAACACCCTGCCAGATACCGGAATCACTGCGGCGGTTTAGTTACAACTGGGAAATCTGGCGGCGATCTCTCTGAATACCGGCCACTCAAGAAGATCGAGTATCTCATGCAACATCTTGTCAAAAGCAGATAAGTTGTCCCTGACGGCCAGAATTTCTGCTCTGGTCAGATAGGCAGTAAATTCATAGAGCGCGTCTTCATCAGGATGCTGTTGCAGGTATTCCAGCGTTTTCTGTTTCTGACTGACAAGCTCATCAGCGAAGCCGTAGGCCACAACCTGAAGATCGGTAAATCGCTCATAACTCCTGACCCATAAAGCCCACTTGCTTCTGGAATGGGCTCTTTCATAAGCGCTGTAACGCAGCCCGAGCTGCAATAGTTCCAGCCCGGAAAAGCAGAGAAAATGCTGGGCATGAGCAAGCTCGTGAGCGATCAGGCCCTTTATCGCGGCCCTGTTATTGGCTTGATCAGGACTGGAAACAAATAAAGCGTAATTCAGGTTAATTCGAGCACCGGTAACCCTGAGAAAATGATCGAAGACTGGCAGAGTGTTGCCGAGACGGACTGTATCCTGCAGAACATATTTTCGAGTTGATGCCCTAATTTGATATTTATCTGCAATATCATTCTGCATCTCAACGATAAAGCCATAGTTGCTGTTGATCGCATCATGCTGATCAGCTGACAGACAGGTGCCCTGCGTCAGGATAACGGTATTCCTTTCGCTATCACCGCATCCACCTAACAGCACCATAAATGTGATCATCGCCAGATATACCAGCGCCATTGCTACCCGATCCTCTGAAACAGTTTCTACACTGCAATTTTGTTGGAGTCGTATTCAGGTAATCCCCGGGCTTCGAATATTGATAAAGGGGTTCGCCCGCAGCCGCTCAACCGCCATATCTACAAAGGCTTTGACTTTGGCACTGGCCTGGCGTCCTTCCAGGTAAACAATATGAACCGGCAGTGGTTCTGCTTCGTAATCCTGTAATACCCGCACCAGCGAGCCTTGCTGGCATTCTTTGCCTACCTGATAGGACATCAGGCGGGTGATGCCCAGCCCATCTTCAGCTGCACGCACTACGGCACCATTCTGATTACAGATCAGCCGGGGAGCAACCTTGACTGAAACCTTCCCATTAGCAGAATCAAATCCCCAGGTGGTTGAGGCTTCGACGGTTGATGCCTGAATAATCTGATGTCGGGTCAGGTCGGCAGGGTGTTCCGGCACTCCATGTTGCTGCAGATAGGCCGGAGCCGCACACAGTACCTGGTGAACATTGCCCACCTGCACAGCAAAAAGGCTGGAGTCTTTCAGATGACCGATGCGGATGGCAACGTCGATGCCTTCATCCAGAATATTGGTGACCCGATCGTATAGCATGGCGTTAACATTGACCGCAGGGTTGTCCCGCAAATAGTCATTGATAATCGGAATGACATGTTTCTGACCAAATAATACCGGTGCCGTCACCGTCAATGTTCCCTTGGGCTCGGCGTAGACCCCGGAAGCTGTGGCATCAGCGGTTTCGATCAGTTCGAGAATATGTCTGGCATCATCGTAATAGCGGATGCCGGCCTCGGTCAGACGAACATGGCGGGTTGTCCGGTTAAACAGTCGTACGCCCAGAGACTGCTCCAGCTGGGCAACAGAGCGGGTAATAGTCGGGGCGGATAAGTTAAGCTTGCGACTGGCGATGACAAAGCTCTCGGATTCCGCTGTCGTCACAAACACCCGCATCGCTTCGAACTTGTCCATGATCTGTTTTGTGTGCCCCTTATCTGCCTTTTACTTTCAGGCGGTTATTTCCCACCTTTGATTATTTAAATTTCTGAAATAATGAATTTTAAAAGGCATCAATTATTAATCAGTTTGGCAATTGTATAGTGGAGCCTCCTTAACGGCCACAACAAGAATAAAACTATGTCACGCATACCGACTCCGACTTCGATTGATACAGCACCGGAAGGCGCAAAAGCATCACTGAGAGCGGTCAACAATCTGCTGGGCAGTGTACCTAACCTGTTCCGTATAGTGTCCAACAGTCCGCAGACGCTGGAAGGTTATCTGGGTCTGAATGGTGCGCTCGGTTACGGATCCCTGAGTGTCAAGGTGCGTGAAGGTATTGCGCTGGCAGTGGCTGAAATCAATGGCTGCGACTACTGCCTGGCGGCACATAATTATCTGGGTGCACAGCGAGCCAAGCTAAGCCCGGCAGAGATCGAAGCCAATCGCCGGGGAACGTCCAGTGATGCAAAGGTCGCTACTGCGATTGAGTTTGCGGTCAAAGTCACCCGGGCCCGTGGCAAGGTCGATGATGCTGATGTTCAGGCGGTGCGTGAAGCGGGTTACAGTGATGCAGAGATTGTGGAAATCGTCGGTCATGTCGCTATGAATACCCTGACAAATTACCTCAACGAAGTGCTGGGCACCGAGGTTGATTTTCCGCCCGTCAAGCCACTCTGATTTCAGACTGTCCCTTCTAAAAAGGGGAGGGACTTTTGACCCTCTCCGAAAACCCATGGAGTCACAGGGATGAACTATTCAAGTGATATCGCCTTTACCGATACCGTAAAAAGCATTCAGACCCGCAAAGGCTCCAGAGATGCTTATGCCCATATGGAGCAGAACGGCAGCTGGGAGACGTTTATCTCGCCGCGCAATGCGGAATTTATAGCAGACCAGCGCAGCTTTTTTCTGGCAACCACCAATAAACAGGGACAGCCATATATTCAGCACCGTGGCGGGCCCAAAGGGTTTTTAAAGGTGCTGGATGAAAAGACCCTGGCTTTTGCTGACTATAAAGGCAATCAGCAGTTTATCAGTCAAGGCAACCTGTTCGAAAACAACAAGGCCTTTATCTTCCTGATTGATTATGCCAACAAGCGCAGGGTCAAAATCTGGGGTACGGCTGAGTTTATTGAAAACGACCAGAATTTACTGGAAAGCCTGATGCCGCCGGCAGATAAATATCAGGCCCAACCCGAGCAGGTATTCAAATTCACGGTGGAAGCCATTGACCGTAACTGCCCACAACATATTCCGCAGCGCTTTGACCGGGAGGATGTTGAAAGCCTGATGCAGCAAAAAGACCAGACAATATCGATATTGGAACAGCAGGTGGGTGAACTGGAAGCACAGTTAAAAGCACAACTGGATAAATAGTTCTGCAGCAAGGTTGGCAATGTTATGAGGAAGGGTAGGAAAGCAACTGCATCTGTGCTCCCCAGCTTCGCCAGGAACAGGAAAATTTTTTATCAAGAAGCAGTTGATTATTCAGATCATAATAATGAATTGTGACCTTCACTGGCTTGCCTTCACACGAAATCACCGTATAAAAAACCCTTGAAGCGATGATTTCTGTTACTGGTGTTTCTTGAGATGCTTTCTCGTGGGCGACCAGCGTTCCGTATTCTTCACTAGTTCTGGTGCAGCGATTCTGATCCAGCATATGCCTTGAAAAGTCGATGGCAATGGAGCCGAGGAACGTTGGCGGTGCGAGGCCGTCATCAGCAGTACAGCGATGAAGATTGATATGGCCTTTTACAATGCGACCCTGCTGTAACTCATGTGATAAGTCTCCGGGATTCAGAACCTTGTGCACGTGCGCATACACGTACATGGATAAAAGGGCGCAAAAACAACCAGCAAACAGCCTTTTGCTCATTGAAATTCACTCAAAAACAGAGGTTTTATGAAGTGGCTTTCACAGTAGCAGTAAATCTAGGCCAAATGCGAATGGTTTGCAATGACGTTTGTCGCGTCGAGTTTAATCGGAACACTAGGGAAAGCCGCATCGGTGATAGAGAAGCGATGCGGCTGAAGGTTATTTGGTGCCTTTCACCAAAGGAATACCATTGGTACCCACGGGAATATAAACCGTTGTATGGTTGGGTGACTCGGCCATTTTCAGCTGGGCATTGATCGCTTCATGCTGCAGTTACTCATAGTCGTCAGAATGCTTCAGGGACTGAATAAATGCCTCAAAGCTGGTGGCCAGGAACGTTATTTTGTAGTCGTCTTCCTGATCCACATGGACGACTACAGGCTCTCCATTTTTGCCACATTTGCGGTAATCAAGTGCAACCATATCATGCCCTGCTGATGGACAGTCGCAGATGTATACGCCGATTTCAGGGTATTCCCATTCTTCAATGCTGAAATGGCTGCCCATACTGCCGCAGAGCGCGTACGGCTTTGAGCGTCCAATACCATAGATGCCGGTAATGGCAATATGATCACCGGACCAGGAGGTTGGCTCACTGCAGGGTGCGCAGGTGTTTTTGGGGATGCCTCCATTCTGGCTTTTCATTAAAGCGATATATGAAGCAGGCAGTTTGTACCCGAGCTCGGCTTCGATCTCTTGAACGAGCGCGTCCGTTATCGGCTCACAGATATAGCTTTGTTTGGCATAGTCGCAGTCTTCCCAAAAGTCGGACAGATCAAAATCCTTGAAATAGCTATTCATAAATCTCCCGGTTCGAACAGGGCTTGCGATGCCCTTATAGACGTTGCGAAGAGTCTATAGGAAAGCGGAATGCCGTTCATGGGCTTATGTCATGTGGAGTTATTTCCCCGGATAGCAGGAGACAAATAAAATGGTGGGTAGATTACAGCGTTGATAACAGCAAGCATGATGGGCGAATCCGGCAGCAGGTTTAGCTGCCGGAAATCCGGTTTAATGTTTACCCGGCAATATTCGACAGCAGATCAGGATTGACCACCAGATTACGCACGCCGTGTGCATGGTCTTCCTTGAATGCATTACCCTTGCACCACTGGCCCACAGACTCAATATTCACCTTGGTCACCTGTGGACGCACACTCCAGCTGACCTGGAACGGTGAACCTTTCTCGTTATAACCGGGGCCGGTGGTTGAGCCGGTGTACTGCACCGGTGTGCCGGTGTTGCCAGGAATATTCAAGGCTTGATGGACGCCGTTCCGCTTCTGATGCAGGGTCAGCTTCATAAAGTCAGCCGCTTTGTCATCGTTGACCAGCACATAAACCTGGGTTTCTACCCGCAGCTGTGGATTCTTGATCGCCTCGTTCAGGCAGGCTCCCAGGGTAGCGCCCGGACCAACCTGGGCAGTGGAGTGAACATAATGCACTTCAATGGTATCGCCGGAAGACAGACCACCATGCTTGCTGGGGCAAATTTCATTTGCCACCGGCGCCAGCTCGGCTTTGGTTAACTGACCATTGTACTGGTATCCGGTAGAGAAACCCTGGCCATCACCATTACCGGCAAAACGGGTAAATTCACCGCCTTTATGCTCGGCATTTTTATGGAAATGAATATTGCACAGGTTCATTTCGGAAGCGGGCGGTGCCATATTAAAACTGACCGCGTTGCTGCCGTTTAGTGAATCAATATCGCGCGGTGCCTGGGGGCCAAAGCCTTTACCTTCGGTATTCTGCTGCAACAGAGCGCGCTGTTGGTCAATAATCTGGTCGGTAACAGTGTCATGACTATGACTGCCACCGGCAGTGGCACCCAGTGGTAACAGGGCAGCCGTCAGCAGGCAATAAATGGAATTTGCTCTCACAATTCTTCTCGTTTTTTGTGTTAGAGATTGGGGTGAGAAGCATAATTTCCTGAAGCATAATTATTCAATAGTGAATATCGTGTCAGATAGTTGCTGATTGTTACGGATGGCTGATAGTCAGGCGTTTTTATCAATACATGCTGCCTGATACTGTAGCTGCAGGCTATAAAAAAGAATGACAAAGGCCTGATAAACAGAGATCAAAAGCCCCATAAGGTAATGAAGTGTGATGCTCAGAAAACCCTGATGGTAAAGTGTAATCAGGGTGCCTTGTGCCGCAAGTGTCAGCAGAAAGTTTTGTCTTAGTTTCGGACGGGTCAGAAATGCTTTAACTACGCCGTTGCCAGCAGTAAAAATCAAGGCTCCCAGTAGACATGGAAGACTCAAATCCAGCGTGAAACTGTCATCTGTCAGAATTTGGGTACATGTAAAAAATAACAGGGGCTGCCCCAGTAACCTTCCCGTGAAGTCCCTTGGTGATTTTAAAACCTCATCTACCATCGGGTATGCCCAGTGTTTTTTGTCTCTCTCTGCAATTGTAAAAAAATTAACCCATACCGGTGCCAGCATAAATAAACCGATAATGGCCAGTGGTATTAATATGCCAATGATTGTTTCTGTCATTCTTATACAGCGTGTCACATTAAGTGCAGGAATCTCAGCAACAAGGCATGCTATCCAACAAGGCTTGACCTGTCCAAGGCTTCATACTTTATGATGTCTGCCTGTTCATCTGGAGCGGGAGCATGTGCCGGTTTTCACTGCTGGCATTGCTGGTGGGATTGTCCCGCTCACTACTTACATGATGATTGTTCTCAGGAAACAGCACAGCAGATGTTAATTCGAAGCGAAACAGCGGCTGATTTCACCACAATAAGCAGAGTGAATTATCAGGCCTTTAAAAATCATCCGCATCATAAACCGGGAGCTGAGCCAACAGAGCAGCTGATTGTCGAGCGACTGCGTGCGGATAATGCACTGACACTGTCGCTGGTGGCTGAAATAGACCATCAAATTGTGGGACATATTGCGATCTCACCAGTCACCATCGCGTCGGGTCAGCAGCACTGGTATGGTCTTGGTCCGGTGGCGGTGCTACCGGCTGTGCAAGGGCAGGGCATTGGCTCGAGCCTGATTCGTAAGGCCATCGACACCATGATACAACGGGGTGCCGAAGGCATCGTAGTGTTGGGAGAGCCCGGCTATTACAACCGGTTTGGTTTTAAAGTATGTGATGCCATTACACTGCCCGGGGTGCCGGCCGAGTACTTTATGGCAATAACCCTGAAAGATACGTCGGCCGAAGGTCATATTGCCTATCATCCGGCATTTCAGTGAAACTTGACCGCCGTCCGGGTTTGTCACCGGACAGCGTTACAGTTACCAGGGGTGTTCTTCACCTTCCCAGGTCCAGAACCGGCCGCTTTGTTCAGGCGTCACCTGATTGATAAAAGACAAGAGACCTGAGGCACTTTCCTGTACGGTAATATCCGCTGCTTCACCACCCATATCGGTTTTAACCCAGCCAGGATGCATCGGGCAGACGATAATGCCGTCTTCCATCAGTTCCAGCGCCATGACCTGCATCACCTTGTTCAGTGCAGCCTTGGAGCTGCGATAGGCATACAGGCCTGTGCTGACCCGGCTCAGTGAACCCATCATGCTGGAAATAGCAATGACCCGCGGCCGCGAAGACTGTTTCAGGTTTTCCAGTAATGCTGTGGTCAAATGGAAGGGGGAGAGGGTATTAACCTCAAAGGTATGCAACCAGGCGCTGTAGTCCATTGACGTCAGACCTTGCTCATTGCTGCCTTTGATGCCGGCGTTGTTTACCAGCACGTCGATGGTTTTACCGGATAGTTTTTGGGTAAAAGCCTGAACGGACTCAGTACTGGTGACTTCCAGCTCAAGTACTTCCAGTGCCGGATGACTGCGCAGGGCATCCAGCGCCGGAGCATTGCTGGAATCGCGGCAGGTTGCAATCACTTTCATGCCAGCATCAAGCGCCTGCAGGGTCAGCTCCAGCCCAATACCGCGGTTTCCACCGGTAATAACAATAGTTTCCATCTTTGCTCCGCTAAGCGAACTGAAAGTCTGGTTATGAATCCATTTTAACATTCAGGGTCATAGTGGTATCGGAAATAGACCGACCATCAACCCTGAAACGGTCGCGTACTTCGCCGGTTACTGAAAAGCCGGATTTCAGATACAAATTCCTTGCCGGGGTATTTTCTGACAGCACGGAAAGATCCAGCCATTCGATCTCCGGGTTTTCCTGACAGAAAGCAATAACAGTATTCAGTAGCCGGGTACCCAGCCCGCTCTTGCGAATGCTACTGTCTACACCCATACCCAGTAGAACCCGGTGAAAACTGAGGCCATCGCCGTGATAACGGATATCGGCATGACCGATGATGTTGTTGGCGTCGTCCTTTGCCAGCCAGAGTTTGCGCCAGCCTTTGTCCCCCTGGGAGCATCCCAGCCCGGTTATGAATGTTTGCTTGCCGGCTGCGGGGAAGCCTTGCTGTGATTTCGGGGTCGGTTGAAATACCGGAGTGTCGCCGGTGCCGCTTTCGGAAAGGTGTTGGTCGATGTAGGTGAAGAAAGCTTCCAGATCGGATTGTACTGCAGGTGCAATGGTCATGGTTATCGTTCGGTTCAATTGTTATTCAGGTATAGGTCTGCGATTTTGTGTTGTAGATATGTTTAGCTAAACCGCTGGAAAAACAGAGAATCAGATATCACTGAAGGAGATAATATCTGTTGTCTCGCCGAGATATGCAAGATATTGACAGGGGCATATAGGCCGTATTAAACGAAGTGCAATTCTAGCAGTTCAGGTTTTAAGGTTAACTGGCGTCATAATGATAACAGCGAGGTTGGTAGTTTGCGGTTCAATACACAGGTAAAGTCAGGTTTTTAAAAGTAAAGGGCCCTGCAGGAAAGCAGTTTTTTTGACCCTTTAAGTCATCTTGCAATCGTATATTTTACATAGTGTTGCCAAGCCTGTTTTCAATGAAAACGATTGAGTTATTCTCCTTTAAAAGCGATATCAAGTGCGTCAGAAATAACAGTTGTCATATTCGCTTCCTCATCCTCGAGACAAGAAAGCACAGTGAAAGCTAAAACTTCGTCTGACAAACTGTCGTCTGCACTGGCAAGAAGGGCTAAAAAACGCTCCGATTCATTGTCTGTGGCACTTGCAAACCCTCTGGCATAGCCTTTGATATAACCTTTTATTGTGGAAAAATGAGAAAAACTCTCAACAGTAACTCTGTTGTATTCTTCAGGTATACCATTGTTGTCAGTTTTTATTTCACTCATTGTATCTATCAGCTCGTTAAATTGCTTGCAGCTGGCATTGGCTGAAGAGATGGAAATAAAAGCGATAAGCGTTGCAAATAATAATTTCATGTTTTTATTTGTATTTATTGTATGGGACAAGCTTTTTTGAGCGCTTGTGCTCAAGGATTAATAATGCAACATCTTAAATTTGATTGCTACAGCCGTAGCATGCAATAGCCCTTTAGCTGGGTAGTCGACCAGAGATCAAGTCGTTAAAAAGGTAAGAAAAATACAAAGGTTTAAATGAAGATGTAAAGAACGTTTATATCAATGTACACAGTACGTTTATCTGATGATTTATAAATCTACATTGGGTCGATACAGATCGGGCCGGGTGGTAAAGGCATTCAAAGCTGGATGATTAATGCCCTGAATGCCGTATAAATCATAGTCTGCTAACAGGGGGGACGTTACTTACAATAGATCTTTTCTGACAAAACCTTCTGTATTTCATACCTAGCTTGATAATTGAGCAAAAAACAAATACTCAAAGGATACTCATTATGTACATCTTCTGGGGCTGTAAATACCCGACCTATATAGCCCTCGTGACAAGCGATATGTTGAAATACAACTGACTGGATCAAAACTTCATGCGCAAGACTGACCTTTAAAACACCAGCGTTTCACCATCCGCAGGAATAGACACCTTGTCTGCCAGTCCATGTCGCTGTAATGACTTTCGTAGTGTGTCACGATCGACTGAGCAGTGATTCAGGGCTTCCATATGGTTTGCAATCACCTTGCCCGGTGACAGGCGGATAAACTCCATCACTTCATCTTCAGCCATTAGCAAGGGTTGACCGACATCCATTTGTGCCTGGCCTGCAGCCACCACGGTAATATCAGGCTTCAATTCATCCAGTGCACGTTTCACATCATCTGTCAGAACCGTATCACCACTGATGTAAATTGACGGTTCGCCCGGTAATGCCAGAAAGAAGCCGACACCATTGGCCATAACCTTGTGAATCCAGCCGTGGCCATGCTGTGCCGGAACAGCGGTCAGCTTGCCATCAATGAAATCGATGGTCTCCCAGTGATTAATGCCCGCGGTGATATTCAGGCCGTATTTTTCCAGATAAGCCTGGTCTTTCATCGGTGTTGCTACCGGAATCTTCCGTTCTGCCAGTAATGCTTCACCTGCGGCATCAAGGTGATCACCGTGCTGCAATGCCTTGATACCAAAGGTCTGACTGTGTGTTACAAGCGTATGGGTGACCTTTTCAAGCAACGTACTGGCATTGTCAGGTAGGTCTACGGTCGGATTCTTGCGGGCTTTGGCACGAATGACTGAGAACGGGGGAAGGGACCCTTTCGCTCCCAGCATGGGGTCAACCAGAATATAATGATGACCGGATTCGATAATAAAAGTCGCACTACGCAGATGATGAATTTTCATATTGCCCCTGAATCTCAAATATGAGCTTTGCTTGAGAAAGCGTGTAAACAGGGGGCCAGTATGACGGTCCGTTCAAAGGTGCAATACTGTCTTTCCAGCCAATGTTCGCTCAAATCCGGCCAACGTAATATGAGTCTTTCAGAAAAACCGATCAATGTTGCCTTGCTGGCCTTTGAGAATATCAGTGCCTTTCATATCTCGGTACCCTGTCTTGTATTTCAGGATGCTATACAGGACAAATCACCCGGGTTTGAACTGAATATATGTACCGAGAACAACAATCATCTGTTAACCAGTTCCGGCCTGGGCATCACAGTGGAAAATGATCTTCAGGCACTGGAACAGGCGCAGGTCATCGTGATTCCGAGCTGGCCAAACGATTTACCCGAGCCGGGGCCCCGATTGTTGCAGGCCTTAAAACGTCACCATGAGCGAGGCGCATTGATGGTCGGACTGTGTCTCGGAAGCTATGTCCTTGCCTGTGCCGGTCTGCTTGATGGCAAACGAATGACAACACACTGGGAATTTGCCAGTGAATTTCAGTCACGTTTTCCGAATATTGAAGTCGACCCAGCCCCGCTTTTTATTGAGTATGAGCAGATTATTACTTCTGCCGGTACGGCTGCGTCGCTTGATTGTTGTTTACATATCGTCCGTCGTTACTATGGCAGTGAATTTGCCAACAAACTGGCAAGAAGAATGGTCACTGCGCCTTTTCGTTCGGGAGGTCAGCGGCAGTATATTCCTGCTCCGATCAGCGTAAAGTTGCCGGCAGAAAACAGCCTGGGCCGGATCATCGAAGATGTTGAGGAGAATCTCACCCGACAACATTCGCTGGAGAATGTCGCCCGGCGCTGTGCGATGAGCACGCGTACTTTTTCCCGACAATTCAAGTCAGCCTATGGTTGCACTTTTAATAAATGGCTGTTGAATCAGCGTCTGCTGCTGAGCCAGAGATTACTTGAAACCACGCAAAGTCCTGTCTCCCGGGTTGCAGAGCTGGCCGGGTTTGGATCAGAAAGTGTTTTTCGCAAACATTTCAGAGCTGCGTTCCATGTATCGCCAACGCAGTGGAGAACATCGTTTAAACACTAACCCGTTCCTTGTACAGCTATACCCGGCTACATTCAGCCATCTCTCCCCTGTAGCCCTGATAGCGCATAACTTGCTGGTCCAGGTAGGTGATCTGAACGGCAGAATTTTTATTTCTTCTGTCTCTCATATAGTTATTGATAAACGAGTCTTTTGTACGCGCTGATAATGAATTCAGTGCGAACACATCCTCTAGATCAAGGTCGGTATACATCATATTTCCGACCAGCATCCATGTGCCGGCTTCCTTAACGGTGTAGGATACTGCTCTGTTCTGCAGGTCTATGCGACCGCTGATCTGGCTTTTAGAGGTGAAAATCGAGTCTTCCAGAATTTCGATTTTACTGTCCAGCGTCATTCTCATTCTGTCTGAAAGGTTTTGTCTCTCGATACAATGCCATGAGCCAGTGATCAGATCCGGGTTGGCCTCAAAATTTTCGTCTACAGCTACTGTTTTGCAGCCGGCGATAAGAAGGGATAGTGAAAATACAGCTAACTTTTTCATTAGTATCGTTTTCTTTCGTATTTATCTCGAAACTTCTGTTGTACGGATGATTAAAGTTTTTCAGGATGTGCTTCAAACTGCTTCAAATCATCATTGATTTCCAGCCAGGCTGCTTTCGAGCCAACATAGATATGAAACCCCGGTTTTTGGCTGGGTGCATCATCCAATGCACCAAGGCGAATATTATATCTGCCACTATCGGATTTAATGGAAAACAGACTGGAACCACAGGTTTTACAAAATGCCAATTCGGTGTTTTCACTTTTTTTGTAAAAGCTGACAGCATTTTCACCTTTAACGAAATTGAATTTATCCGATGCTATGCCGCCTGCAGACGAATAGTCTGAACCGGTAAATTTTCTGCACTCTGAGCAATGACAGTTCCCAACGTAATCAAAATTATCTTCAACCTGAAACTCAATCGCGCCACAGAGGCAGGAGCCTTTCAATTGCTTTGTCATATTTACTACTCAACAAAAGCCGGAATAGATCATGGGTTTATAGAGGGTAACTATCATAACCTGTGCAATTTTTTACACAAATTTCCAGGATTTAAACATCGCGGCCTGGCCATAATATGCGCCGCTTTCAACGTATAAGTTCCACACTCTGGCATTTTCGATAAAGAACTTCTTACCGGTTGAAGAAACTCTTACGCCGGTATAGTTCTGAATGCAGCCATGCTCTGTTACCTCTGCCAGCAGCCTGTCTCTTTCAGCCTGTGATACGGCTTCTGCCGACTTTCTTGATGGCAACCGGGTTAAGTCTGAAAAGCTCAGTTCAAACAGTTTCAGGGCTGTCGGGTTGCCGAAGTTAAAAACCGGGTCGGGTTCTGTACCATGGGAGACAACGACAAAATCAGCGTTCCACAAAGTTTCCAGGGCAGCAGCATTGTCGTGATCTGTACCCGGCAACAGAGGCTCGGCAAAGTAGTTGTGATAACTCTTCAGCAGTATCTCAATATGCTGTGCTGTAGACTTGTGGCCAATGGTATGCGGTATTTTCATTTTTGCTCCAGCCATGAAAGCCACTTTTGTGTCATAACCTGTTCGATGTCTATGTCGTGATTGTTGGCAAGCAACAGTACCTGACCCAGAACATCAGCGACTTCCTTCTCAAAGTCTGCTCTCAGCGTTTCCGGGTCGGCCCCTTGGGTTCTTGCCTGACCTTTCATTTTGAGATAACTCTGGGTCAGTTCGCCTACTTCTTCAGTCAACTTGAGCAGAAACCATTCATCTGTCCGGTCAATATCATGCTTTTCAGCGTAGGATTTTGAAACGGCTTCAACACCGTGTACCAATTCATGGATTTTCATAAATAGATCTTCTACAGCTTGTTAAGCCAATAAAGAGATAGGCAAACAGTTATCAATATTGCCCGCCTTTACTGGTCTATTCTTGCGACAGAGCAGAACCTGTCAGATGGAGGAGAATATTGATTCTACGCATTTTGTTTGGCGTATTATTTTTTACTGTGATGGGGATGTCTTTTTCAGATGAGTCATTTAACGGGCAAGCTTTTATACAGGTATCTGTCGAAGGTTCGTACAACAACAGCGGAGATGAAGATGAAGGCGATGAATTTCCTATTACTCCGCTGGACATCTACATTATGGAGCAGCTGGACAAAACGTGCTCCGACTATACCTATACGGCATTCTGGGACGACCTCGAAAATCACAGTTTGATCTATAGTCGGGGGGTGGCACTGATAGCCAGCAGTATCCTGAATCCTGACTGTGATGATGGCGAATCTGGCTGCTCACCCTGTATTTTGGCAAAAGCCATGAAAAGGGCGATTGCTATTCATGGACATACCTGCGTCGTGCTGAATTTATCCTGCCTGCATGGAATTCAGGATTACCCCAGGGGGATCAATACAGTCTGTCAAAAACTGGCATACATTATAATTATGTCTGTCCGTCAAAACGCGGACACCACACCGGCGCTGGTGGATGCTACGCTGCAGTGTGCTTTCCCCAGGGGAGCCGGTTTGGTCATGAATGAACTTGTTGCATTGATAAGCCAGCTAAGGGGGTTATAGCAGGAACAGGGCCGAAGCCTTGTTTACACCTACAGCCCGCCGGCCAGATCAATAAAGTTGCCAGTAGCAAATGATGACTTGTCGGAGGCCAGCCAGTAGATGGCTTCTGCAACCTCGGCAGGTTGTCCGCCCCGCTGCATCGGCAGCTTGCTGGCCAGCCGGTCAACCCGGTCCGGTTCACCGCCGTCGGCATGCATATCGGTATAGATCAGGCCAGGCCTGACGCAGTTAACACGAATGCCTTCTGCAGCCACCTCGGTTGCCAGCCCTCGGGTTAAAGTGTCCATTGCACCTTTAGACGCGGCATAGTCGATATATTCATTCGGTGACCCGGTGCGGGATGCGACTGATGACACATTAATAATCGACCCACCCGTACCGCCCTGTTGTGATGACATGCGTTTAACGGCCTCACGTGAACACAGGAACGCACTGGTGACATTGGCGCTGAGAATCTCATTGATCCGGTCAGCACTCATATCCATCAGCCGCGACTGGGGTCTCAGAATTGCGGCGTTGTTGACCAGTACAGACAGGGTACCAAGGCTTTCATCGACGGTTTCGAACAGCCTGATCACTTGGTCTTCATCTGACACATCCGCTTGTACCGCGATGCATTTCACACCCAGCTGGTGGATCTCGTGTTTTAACGCCTCAGCTGCATTCCGGTTTGATTTGTAGTTGATGCAAACCGAGAAACCTTTTTGAGCAAACAGCCTTGCGGTTGCAGCACCGATGCCCCGGCTTGAGCCGGTGATAAGTACAACTTTAGTGTTCATTTTTTCTTTTTATCCATAAGTTACTTACACATTGCGACATTGTACGCCTGCATATATTGCTCAAAACCTGTCTTGAGGAAGCGGACTGTTGGTTTCAGCGGTGTGCAGAAATCAGTATCTATATCCAATGACTGATATTTTTCACCGGAAGTCGTGGCCAGATGTGCACACCCGCCTCCAACAGCCTTGCCGTCGCCGGCTTCAATGCACTGAACGTATTTATACCAGTAATCAGCATTTGTTACCGAGCTGACACATTCATTGTAGGCTTGACGCGCTTCCCGAACGTACAGGGTTCGAGCCTGCTTATATTCATCGGTAAGCTCACATTCTGCCATCACTGCGCTACTGAATGATGTAATGCCCGTTAATAATAAAACCAGTGTTCTCATACTCATCGCACTTGTTTAAGAAGAGGGCGGTTGCCGCAACCTCTGTGCTGTGTTGTTGTTCTGATTAACCCGCACGAGCACCATTAGGCAAAGGCTTTTCTGTTACCGCCAGGCAGGGTGTCAGCTTGTCCGCATAGCCAATATCAAAGAGCATGCCCTGAGATAACTCGCCTGCCATTTTTCTTTCAGGTAGGTTAACGACAAACAGAGCCTGTTTTCCTTCAATCTCTTTCGGGTTTTCCCGTTCCTGTTTTATGCCCGCAAGGATTGAGCGTGTATGGTCACCAAAGTCCACGATCAGCTTCATCAGCTTGTCAGACTTTTCGATCTCTGAGACTGACAGAATTGTGCCTGCACGAATGTCGATTTTGTCCAGATCTTCAATTGAAATTATTTCTTTTACAGGTGCCGGATTCATAATTTACTACTCATGAAATTTTGAGGGTATGTTGTCATCAGTGATGGGTAACACGTATCCATAGCGCCGCGTTATGCACTTCTGGGCGCAAACATGATAATGGCCATTCCGGTGATTGCGACGGCTGAACCAACAAGATCCCAAACAGTTGGCGTGATACCGTCGACTATCCAGAGCCATAGCATGGCAACACCAATATAAACCCCGCCATACGCTGCATAAATCCGGCCTGCAGCGGCCGGATGCAAAGTGAGTAACCAGGCAAATACTGTCAGGCTAATGGCGGCGGGAATCAGCAATAATGCACTTTTATCCTGCTTGAGCCACAGGTATGGGAGATAGCACCCAATAATTTCTGCCAAAGCCGTCAGAATAAACAAACCAATGGTTTTGAGTTCTAACATAACGGGTTCTCGTTAGGGAGAGCATCAAGAAACTGATCTCAGCTATGTTCCGAAATCAGCAATGCCATGGTATCTGGCTCCAGCGCCTTGAATATATGTCGCTCATCTGCGGGGTAGGTGATGTAGTCGCCAGCCGCCAGTTCGACAGCATTATCTTCCAGCCCAACCAGAGCCCGCCCCTGGGTGATGACCAAATGCTCTATGACCCCGGCGTTATGCGGCTCTGACAGTCGCGGCTCACCCGGCTGGACACAGAGCAGATATAAATCCCGCCGCGCCGTGGCCGGACAAGTGGAGAGTAGAAACGCTTCATAATCAGCCTGGTCAGAAGTAACTGATACGCCTTCACCCTTGCGAATAACCTGTACCTCGGCCTGACGGTGTTCAATCAGCCGGGCAAAAGGGATATTCAGCGCTACGCTCAGAGCCCAGAGTGTTTCAATGCTGGGGTTGCCGTTACCGGCTTCCAGTTGTGACAGGGTCGATTTGGCGATGCCGGCTCTACGGGCAATCTCGGCAATGGAGCATCCCGTCTTGCGTCGTTCGCGCACCAGCGCCTGGGCAATCTGTCGGATCAGTGCCTGTTTCTTTTCCATACTCAGACCGTTCTTTATAAAAAACGTATGTACGTTTTGACAATATTGATAATTGTGACCATTATATCAAACAAATGTTCGGAGGATGAGTATGTTTCGGGGTGTTCTGTTGCTGCACCGACGCAGGATTCTGCTGCCAATTCTATTTGTCTGCCTTGCTGATGGTCTGGTGGGTGTCTCCTATGGTGCCAGTGCTGTCAGCTCAGGCTTTGAGCTTTGGTTACCGCTGAGCCTGTCCATACTGGTACTGGCCGGCGCCTCTGAATTTATCTTTATTGCCATTCTATCCGGTGGTGGCAGTCCGTTTGCGGGCGCGTTTGCGGGGCTGCTGGTGAACAGCCGGCATTTGCCTTTCGGCGTTTCAATTCGGCAAACCATTCCTGACGGCATGCGGGGCGTTCTGGCCTGCCATCTTATGAATGATGAATCTGTTGCCTTTGCCCTGGCCCATAAAAACAGAAGACTGAGTCATTATGCTTTCTGGTTCTGCGGCTTTGGCATTTTATTGTTATGGCCGCTGGGTGTGCTGTTGGGTGGCCTGATCGGCTCTTCTATTGAAGATCCGGCGCAGTTCGGGCTGGATGTCATGTTTCCTGCCGTGCTGGTGGCGCTGACATTGCCGGCACTGAAGCAGCAAAAACTGTTGATACCCGCCAGTTTTGGAGCGGCAGCGGCCGTTATCGCAGCACCTTTCGCTGTCGCCGGTCTGGCCCCATTGGCAGGACTTCTTGGGCTGTGTGTCAGAAAATCAGGTATTGAGGAAAAAACGCATGCTGAATGATACCTACCTGACGCTGGCCGGTATTTTGCTGCTGGCTGCAGGCACCTATGGATTCCGGTATGCCGGCCCTCGACTTGGCAAACAGGTCTGGTTGACCGCGGCTCGGCAACAGATGTTTTCAGATGCAAGCCTGTTACTGCTGTTTTCCGTTGCAGTACTGGCCACCGTGTATGAAAGCGGCGAATATGCCGGTCACGCCCGGTTGGCTGGAATTGTTGTTGCGGTCATTCTCTGCCTGGCAAGAGCACCGTTTCTGGCTGTGATTACTCTGGCTGCCGGCGCCACGGCATTGTTGCGATTACTGGGTGTTCAGTAAGGCGGGTATTTGACCCTTGAGCTAGCAGTAATCTGAATCTCTTTAACTGGATTCGATGTGCTTACTCTTGATTTCAATTTTGAACTCTGAGGCATACACCAGCCATTGAGCCCATGGCTCACGATTCAGAAAACCACCAAAATCAAAGACTGCCCCATTAAACTCTAAACTGGATATCTCATCCAGGGGCAGTTCCGGTCTTGGGTGGGATTTACCTTCGATGCTGTCATACCAGAAAAGCGCCACCTCTTTCGATACATTGCAGAGTTGCAACACGCCCTGATCAATGACCCAGTCATTGCCGCCAGACTCTGGGTGATCTTTACTCATGAAGGCACTTTCAAACTCACATGAAATAGAGCCATTGTCTCTAGTGATCTCGATCACCCGGGCATCATGAAAACAGAATTTATCGAACTCTGATGTGATCATGGTTCATTTTTACTACTTTGGAAGTTTCGAGATGGTTTACCGTACGCGGCAGCAGCACTGTGCAGGGTGAAAGGATTCTAATGTCCCGCGATACCTGCTTATGTGGTGATTAACTCATTGCTGAACATGCCAAAAACAATATCATTTTTCCATGTTCCGCCAATTTTGTAGTTGTCCCGAATGATGCCTTCCTGCTGAAAACCGACCTTATTGAGAAGACAGCATGATGCCGTATTTCCTTCAGTCACTGTTGCCTTGGCTTTGTGGAAACTGCAATCCCTGAAAGCAAACTCTAAAACAGCGATCAGGGACTCTTTGCCATAACCCTTGCCATGAAACTCTGGCAACAGCATGAAGCCGACTTCAGCCTGCTGGTGGGGCTCCCATTCAGGGAAAAAGCCTGTTAATCCTATTCTCTCGCCGGTTTCCCTGAGAATGATAACAAGGCAAAGCCACTGAGGATTCAATTTGTTCCATATGGGCAGGCGTGAATCAAAAGCTTGTCTTATGGTTTCATCGTTTTTTATATCGGAAACAAAATTCTGGACAGATTCATTGGTTTGAAGGGAGTAGAACAAGTCCCAATCTGTTGATGTTATCTGCCTCAGCAATAGTTTGTCTGTTTCAAGAAGATATTTTTCATTCATAGCTTTGATGATTATTTTTCGAAGCAGGTGCGCCGTATGTAGCGATATTTACATACGGGCGCTATTAGGGGAACTATGATGATCTTGAATATGTTTCTTCGATAGCTAACCTGCCGTCCTTAAGCTTTAATGTAATCGGTCAACTATACAATTTAACTTCATACTCAAAGGCAGCACTTGCGACGCGCTCACGTCTGGTCAGCCCGTAATGCCGACGACGGTTACCACAAAGCCAGCAAGAGCAAACACATGCTGTTGTCGCATAAATTCCAATCTGCCTGGCAGAGAGCTTTGAGTCATGCCCCCAAAAATGCTGTCTGGCCTTTTTCAACCGTTCCCTGTGGTGTCTTCTCACAGAACGTTTGGCTATTTTCATTGCTTCTAACCCGATTAGTGGATACTACCCGGGCGGTCTCTTCTTCAAGAGACCGCCGGCGTATCAGTCGGGAAGAGAAGTATGCTTCAGAGGTTATCAGACGCATTGGGAATTTACTCTTGATAGGCACTATCAGGCATGGCCCAACAGCCGGAAATTCCAGTTCTCGACTTCACCGGTCTCCAGCCGTTGTACGACCTTTTGCATCCAGCTGTTGGATAGCCGGGTTTGCTGCTGCAGTTTAAGTAAATCTTCCCGATCCAGTGGGTTACCGAAGTAAATATCACAAACTTCACGTACGGTCATGGCATTGGTTGGTCGTTCAATCAGTTCCAGCGGCTGCTCGGCATTAACGACACCCGGTTGAATCACTCGATACAGCCAGCCACAGCGACTGGTGTCCTGCATATGAACGGAAAGATCATCGGCATTCCAGCGTTTATTCAGCTTGAAACAGGGAGAGCGGGGCTGGCTGACTTCAATAATGGCTGCGCCCCAGCGGTAACGGTCACCAATGCAGACATTGTCTTCAGTCATGCCGGTCGAGCTGATGTTTTCACCCATCCCCGGGGCCTGCCAGTCATTATCTTGCGCATTGTCGGTACTATATCTTTCCTGCCAGTAGCCATAGTGTTCTGCCGGATACTGATGTAGTGCCCGTTCCAGTCCGCCATGGTGACGTTGATCGGCGCATTCGTCACCTTCCAGTCCTTCGGTGGAGAGGTATATATCATCAGTGACGGGTGTCTTTGTTATTGCGGTTTCTAGGCCAAACTGTTGTTTTACCTTGCCCCGGTACAGGTTATTGAGATAGTACTGCTTGTTCATATTGTCATCATTTATGCCTGAGAAGCTCTGGTGAATAGTACCTTCTCATTTTTTCACTTTGGTTTTTTCCAACACCCTGATCAGCCTGTAGTGATACAAACTGGCGTCAGCCGGCACATTATCAGTGGTGTATTGCTGAATGCGCTGAATTTCCAGCTTGTACCTGTAGCCTTTTATAAACTCAAAGCCCTGAATATCACTGTAAAAGTAGTCACCGTCCACGATCAGACATTTCATGGGCATCATGCCATGGCAGTCTGCCTTGAACGGGGCAACTTCAATAACCATGGTTTTTGATGTTTGCGGACCTGATTCCGCTCTGTCAGTGGTAGCAGGTTTGCTGGCAGCACAGCCTGTCATAATCGCAACACAGAGAACAAGAGCAGCGGGTGTTGTTTTCATAGAGAAATCACTCAGGTTATGTCACTGGCATCAAGTGAAATGTGCAAAGAAGAACCTGTACATCAGCAGCACTTCAATAAAGAGTGTTGCAACAAACACAACCCAACCCAGGTTCAGCATTACTTTGTGCTGGCCCTTGTAGAAAAGTGTCTTGCCAAGATAGGCCGCATAGCCTGATATCGCCGCGCCATAACCCAGTGAAACACTGAAGTTACCGTCCGGCAAAGAGGTGACCAGGTACCACAACATGGGGGCTACCAGCATGAGACTGAGGACAATCAGGGCGCAGGCTTGCACCATTATCACCCGCTCTCTGGTGAGTTCCTTGCTGAAGTAAGCCAGCAGCGAACCGGCTACCAGAATCATGTCGATGGTCAGATAGGGAGCCAGTTTTATAAAGCTGAAATCCTGAAATGATGCGTCACCCATTAGCCTGAAAATAACCACTGGCACATGGGACAGGGAAAACATCAAACCTAAAATTAGGTTGATGGTGATTATTCTGGTCTTATTCATACTGCACTGCTGAATAGATATTTGTTTATGACAAAGCCTGAGGCCTGATGCTTGCTGTTAATGGGCCTGACTGGATGGCTGTATGGCGCTATTGGTATTTTTCCGCCCGGATACCCGCAACCCGATAACAAAAGACAGGACAGCAATTACAGGAATAATCATAAACGGGCTGGTTTCGCTGAAAGTGAGGTATTTATCCAGCAGGTGGGTCGTAGATAAGGCCAGAAAGCCATTCATTACTGCTGTCGCTACAGAAGGGTGTGAGCCGGCCTTCTTAATACCAAAATAATAAGCCACACCGGAGAAGGGCAGGGTCATGGTGAGATTGACCAGCACTAGCACGATAAACTGCAGGATTTCGTATTCGTAACCGCGCAACACCAGAAACAGGAATAGGATGTTCGCAATCGTCATGCCCAGTGAGAACAGATAAACCGGTGATCTGAATGCTTTCATGTGATCTCTACAGTTATTTCGGTGCGGGAAATGTAAAACGCAGACACGCTACCGCCTCCGCTGCCATGCCCGGAAGGATATCGCTGGATGTGACGACCTGTGTCGTCTGATTTGAGGCATGCTAGCATGGAACAATGACTGGCACTATTGTACGTTTCAGCCGGAGCGGGAGTTTGGCAGGGAAGGAAGCAGGTATTGTTTCATAATTTAATTTCGGTTTATTCCGGCAGGACTGTTACAGTTTTGAACTGAGGCCCGGGACGGCGCGGGAGACCAACAGGGAGATATTGTTTTGAAGAATATACTGGCTGTTTTGCTGGTTCTTTTTTGGCTGACTCCCCGCGCCAGTACAGCTGACGAAACCAGAAAGACCATACTCCCTGCCGGGCAATACTGTACCGTGGATAGAGGCCAATTAAATCCGGATTATGACATCGGCATTGATTATGTGAATGATATTCCGACGGACTTCTTTCTTCTGGTCTATTCCAACTCACCCCGTTTCTGCCAGTACATGGAAGCAAAAGGCCGGCTGGAAGATGTTGCTTTTCAGTGCGCTTCCGGTAATAACTTTGGCTGGGTAATCCATGGTTTGTGGGGCGAGTCCAGAGCAGGCTTTATCAGCAAGAGTAAAACTGCACACCCCAGGTTCTGCAAAGGCGATCTTGCCCCGGTCAGTCTTGATCTGCTTGCCCGCTATATTTGTATGAGCCCGGGTACAAGGCTGTTACAGGGTGAATGGGAGAAGCACGGCGCCTGCGATTTTGATACGGCTGAAGCGTATTTTGAAACCACCCTGAATCTGTATAAACGATACAAAATTCCATCTCCCGACCTCACCCCGAAGGAAGCGGTCGAATGGATGAAACTTGCCAATGCCACACTCAGTGAACTTAACCTGTTTGTATCAAAACGGGAGTTTGGTGTTTGCTTTGCCCGGCTTGAGAGTGGCGAGTTTGAACCGATGTCCTGCCCACAGGTGAAAAACTAAGTGCCGGCAGCAGACTGTCAGACAGCTGCTACCGGTACGATTAAACAAGTTCCTGCGTAACCTGTATTGAAGGTTTCAGTACATATCAGGCTTTAATCTTCACGCAGCTTGACCGCTCCTTGCGGCGGTCTTCAGTCACAAGTTTTTGGTCATCAACATAAATAACTACGCTGGATGAAGGTTCATCGCGCATCTTATCCATCTCCTCCTGAAACTCTGGCTGTATCCGCACTGAAATGGCATTCAATGCCTTGACCGTTACGTCTTCTGTCTGGTCAGTGAGAATTCTGCCGTTCAGCCCCCAGCTGCCGTTGGCATCAAGCGCGAAAGAGATATAGGTATTGTCACGCCGGAACCGGGCAGTGACGGTTCCGCTACCCTTGAATGTATTGTCTTCCCGGTATTCCGTTACGATATTGAAAGTCAATCGGGCGTCTTCTATATAGGACGCGGAATTACATTGCCATGAACCTGTCAGGCGTGCTTTGGTGATGTCGGATTCAGGCGTGGGGACTATGTTTTGATCGACAGTACTACAGCCGGTAATGGCGACAAAAACAAACGGCAATAACTTTTTCATTAACTACTTCTTTGTTGTATAGGACTGGAGGCAGGAACAGAACTGTGTCTGGCCTGCTGGGCAGTGGCTGCTTCGGTGTCAGCTTTCTCCGGTTACTCAACCACATCAACTACAGACTGACGGCCGCGTACGCTGATTTGCCCGGCGCCGGAGGCGATCAGTTTGTTGAGCAGTTGATCTCTGCCATGCACCATCGACCAGCGCATCTCGGTGTCGGTAATCACGGTGGCAACCAGTATATCCATATTGCCATTGGGCAGTACAACACCGGTTGGCAGCGGATGTTGAGCCATGGCAATCAAAACGTTGATAGATTCTGTTTCACCCACCTGGATCTGCTCAATGGTCAAACCGTTGTATTTTTCGACCCGCTTGAGAATACCGGCATCGTGAGTAATCTCGGCATGTTCCCTTGCCAGCATATTGACTCGATTTGGGAGGGGCCCGTATTAATGCCTGATTGTTTCCAGTTGCTTCAGCGCAAACCTTCCCCTTTCCGCAACAGGCCCTGAAGCGTCCGCAGCAAACTGGCGAGCCAGTTGGGTCGCGTCTTCACCCAGCGTTGCAAGTTCACGAATAAAAAACTCGGCGGCAATTCGCCTGACAAGAGAAGACGGATCATTGGCGGATCTGGCCAAAAGGTTCCTGAACGGTGTGGTTATCGTGAGCTTGCGTTCTCCCGTTACAACGACCTGTCTGCCTTCACAATATCGAATATCTGTCCATTCATATTTACGTCCTTCAGGCCACGTCATGCGCCCTTCAAACAGGCTGCGATATGCCCTGGCCCTGACTGCAGGCTGTATCGCTGAGGCTGCGATCTCTTCAAGGCAGTTGTCGAGTGCTGATGTACGGCCGATCTGGGCCAGCAAGCGTGCCATTGGCCCGGTGCTGGAGGAGATGATGCTGGCTTTTAGTGCCTCCGCTGTATTCTGCTCCGCCAGCAGCTGCAGAATGATGGCTTTACCTTCCGGCTCTATCCGGCCCCAGGAGTCCCAGTGGTGCAGGGTAACGCAAAGGGCATGCGTCACATCTGCAGCATTCGAAGCTTTTGCTAGTTGAGGCAGCTTCTCCCTGGCGGCCGCCCGCACCGGAGCGACCCAGTCGTTCAGTCGGCGCAGCGCGAGGGCAAAGAAGAAACGGTTGGGCGCACCGCCACTCAGGGAGCATAAGATTGTCTCCCGCTTATAGCCGTCGTGACTGATCAGATCGAGCCAGGTTAAAACATTGGGGCGGGGCGATTTTTTCCAGAACTTCAAAACGGGTTGCTCAGCTTCATGCAGGGCAGCATAAAACTCTGACCGGATTAACCGCTCCCAGTATTCCAGGTTGGACAGGGGCAGTTGATTGGTCGCTTCTATCAGAGCCGTCATATCCGCAACCACCTTGCGACTGGAGCTGATCGACCGGGCAAACACTTTAACGGCGGCTATGACCTGTTTTTCGTCATGGTGCGAATCCTGCACGGGATGATAATCCTTTTGTTAGTATTGTTGTGAAATACCGGTCTTAACAGAACCCGGGCCAGCTTGCCAATATCTGCCCGGATTTAATCCGAAGGGTTTAGCCTGCGTCAGGTTTTGACCTTCTGACAGAGGCTTCGCTTTTTTCGGCTGTTTTTGAAGATGACTTTATCGTCGTCAATGTACAGGATCATATTGGAAATGTTTTTGGAAAACGCCTTGTTCAGTTCTACCTGAACTTTCTGTAATGACCGGTGGGCAATGATATTGAGTGGTTTTGCGGTTACCACTTCGGTTTTATCGGTGACAATTCTTCCTTCAAGCTTCCAGGTTCCGCGAATATCTACCGTGTATAACAAGTCGGTGCTTGATCCTTTGGGGCGTATGGATACAGTACCAGTCCCGGTAAATGTATTGTCATCGCTATACGTTGTAATAGAGTCAACAGAACCCTTTGTTCCGTCCTTTTTTTCACCATGATCGAGACAATGCCAGGATCCTGTCAGCTGAGCTTTGGTAATTGCAGGTTTCGGTGTTCTGGCTGGATGCTGATCCATTGTGCTGCAACCGGAAATGGCTACGAAAACGAGCGGTAATATCTTCTTCATTGACTACTTCAATATTGTCCAGGGCGGGTGATAAGGCTTAGTGCTGATATTTATAACTATTAAATTAATATAAAAAATTCAAATACTGTTTAATCATATGTGTCTCAAAAAATACCATTTTGACGGATTGTGATTACTATATCTCCTGTGTCTTAAAACAGGTAAACACTTATGATCGAGATTCTCCCACAAAGCACAGATGATGTGCTGGGTTATAAAATATCAGGGAAAGTTACAGGTGATGAGGAAAAGTACTGGCTGGGTAAGATTGAACAACATCTGAAGGAGCACAAAAAACTTCGAATGCTGGTAATTCTTGATGATAATGCCGAATGGGATATGGCCGCTGGCTATGAAGACTTCAAGTGGATTTCAACCCATACCCGACAAATGGAAAAAATTGCTTTTGTAACCTCGAAAAAACTCTGGAAATGGTGGCTTTCCGCAGACAAACCCTTTGCCAGATTGTTTGATGTTCACCTTGATAACTTTGATCCGGACGAACTCGATGAAGCATGGGCGTGGGTGAAGTCCTGATCTGTATTTTATTGATATTTTTATCTTCTGATTTTCTGTAATTGCTAACTAAATTTATATTTCGACGTTAAAGTCGCAGTGTAGTAGTGCGCCTGTTGGCATGCCAGGCGCGTTATTTAATTACAGGATTTTTTTTGAAACTAATAACGTAGTCATCCGCAGTGATATCGGAGTAATCCGCTATGAGTCGTCTGATCCATATCTCAAAGTCGCTGCTATCAAGCCCTGCAAACCTGAAGCACGCTCCGGTATCTTCTGTTGATATCGAAAGCAGCACTGCTTTGCGGTATTTAAAATGACCTGATGTTTCGAACAGAGGTAGACTTTCAAATTCACCAGCCTGAGGGGGTTGGTAATTAATACACACAGTGTTGTGCTGGGCACCACTGGCAAGACCGAGGCGCTTGTAGTCATGCTGGTGCCGGTTGTACTCATCACATTGCCGGTGATTCAGTTGCATGGCTTCATTGGCCCGGACTGTTGCTGTGTTCAATATCAGCAGAGAAAGTAAAAGCAGTGTGCGCATAGTGAGTGATACTGAACCGTTGTTCTCTAGTTATGGGCTATCCGGCCTGTTTCCAGTTTGATAATCGTATTATCTTGATCAATATATGAAACCCGTACCGGCAATCCTTCCCGGACAGGGCCGCCTTCTGATGCCGTCTGGTTGAAACCCTGGGTGATACGATAACCCGAATATTTAAACATCACGCCATTTACAGTAAAGCTTTCGTTTTTATTTCCCCGGGATGTCATCGGGTCGAAGTCTTCAACGATACCCTCAACAACATGAAACCTGCCTTGTTCATACAGGGCTCGCAGCGTCTGTTTTTTGTTATAGATATTACTGGTACTGGCTACCGCTATAAAAACGGCAAAGCCTATGCAGCTTACGCAGAGTTTCTTTACGTATTGCCGGGAAATCGATAAGTGCTGTTCCGAAAAATCCGGTGCCTTCTTATAGATCAAGAGCAAGATTATTATCATACCCGGGAGGGGTAAGAGAAAACTCAGGTCTTGCAATCCGATCTTTGATATTTCAAATACGACTTCGTAATCCATATTTTCCAGCCGGGTGCCTAAAAACTGTATTCTGTGTCGTCTGGCTGATGGCATGCTAGCACGTAAAAACAGGTGGCACTATTGTGCGCTTTATTCACCATGCAACGCTATATCCAGCGCCGTGGCAGAGCGGCACCGGATTTGTCTGAAAGCCAATGATCATCAGGCTGACCAGCGCTATCAAGCATCCGCCGAGAGCGCCGATGGACTGTTAAACCAGTCCCTGCGGAGCCCGCAATGAATCTGAAGCCTGTCCTGTTCTCGATCCTGATGCTGTTGCCCTTTACTGGCCATGCCGCCTTTGTCGGGTCGCTGTACTTTGGACAGGTGCCTGCGGGTGGCTCGGAACAGCGGGAATTAACAGATTGCCAAGATAAACGTCCTGCGGCAGCAGCGGTGTCCGGGCTGACACTGAGCGATCGGTCATTGGCGCCTTACTTCGATATCTCGCCTGCGCGGGAAGAGGACGGCTGTCTGCTGGTGACGGTGACCTTTAAACCACCGGCCGGGCAGCAGGAACCGTACAAAGTCTATGGCTATGGCCGCAGTGAAATGCCGCAGAAAGAACGCAAGTCCAAAGAAGTCTGGGTCGGCACCGGCAAGCCACAACCGGACCTGGGCGATGATGATGACGAGGATGACACCGGCCCGGCTACTGTTCAGGCCTTTATTCAGGCCACTATTAATGGTCAGCAGGTTAATCTTGCACCGGTTCGGGGTATCGGCGTCAGTCGCCATGAATGGGAAACCGTTATTCAGCCTTCCGGCTGGCGCTATATCGGCCACTTTACTCAGGAACCGGATGAGAAAAAACGTCAGAAAGGCTGGGGGCCGATCAGCTTTGATGCCATGCAGATCCTGAAAAACCGCCTCTATGGGGTGAGTTTCTCCGATGGAGTTTCCCTGTCCGAATTTGAGTTTGACCGGTTCGGCGTGCCGACTCCGCATTTAAACGAAGCGGGAGAACAATACATCCATCGCGGGCTGGACCGTACCAACTGGATGAATATCAGCGAAAATGGTGAATGGCTGGCTACTCTGGGCCTGACCGGTGAAACTATTCTGTGGCAGCCCTCTGCCAATGGCTTGCAGAAAATCTTCAAACAGGGTTGTGATGCCCGCCAGTGCGGGGTGTTGCTAAATTTGTCCAAACATCAGCCGGTGTTTGCTGCAGGGGACAGCTGTCTGATGACGGCGGAAGGCTCCAGTGTCTACGATACCGGCAATACCATTCGCACTATTGCTGTTCCGGATGACGGCGACCCACGCTTTCTGGGTGAAACCATCCGTTCCGCCAATGTGGCAGGTATGAGCAGTGTCAACGGCGCACTGGCTTATATCAATGAGCATGAAGACACAATTTCAGAATGCCTGGTAACAGAAGGCCGGTGTGACATCCTGGGATGCCAGAAGTATCAGCATTCCACCGACAGAGCTCGCAACACCGCCTACAGCCCGGACGGACGTTTTCTGGCCGTGGTGGGTTCCCGGGTCAATATCTGGCAGCGTGATGAAACCCGGGTAAAGAATCTGCCACCCAACGAGTTTAAAGCAGGCGGAGACCACCTGGTATTTCATCCGGACAGCGAATTGCTGGTGGTAGTGGGAGGCCAGCGTCTGACATTTCTGAAGCTGGGTGACAGCGGTGAAATGACCGAGGCAAAGCAATTAAGGATGGGCGAAGAAGGCACCTACAAGCCTCAGGTTGCTGTGGGGCCCCGCTACAAGGCTGCGGTTTTCAATGCTGACGGTAGCCGGCTCTATATCGGCTATAACGGCGTTGAAGGTGGTGTCGCTATGTATGAGCGGCTGCAGTAAGACCGCACGTGCACCGGGCTGGCGCCCGGTTATGCCGCCTTGATCCAGAGAGAGAGGGTGTTGGCCGTATCAGCACCCGTGTCGACCTGATCCCATTCCATATGAACCCTCTTGTTCGGAATCTTGCTGTATCCGTAGTATTCAAAGATAGGGCCAAGCTCCCGGTAATCCGCGGGTCGCAAAGGGTGATCGCTTTCCCTGTCTACGGTCATGAAAACAATCTGCTCAAAACCGTCTGTTTTTGCTTTCTGCTCATGACTTTCCATAAAGTGCCTGAACATGCCCTTACTTCGAAATTTCGGGTAAATCATCGCCTCGCCGATATAGAGCATTTTATCCAGCGGCACATTGTCGCCAGAGAAGGGGGCTTTGATCTCCTCGAGTTCATCCGCCAGTGATACCGAGCTGGAATACCCGACCACCTTGTTGTTATGGAAGGCCAGCATAATCAGGGCATTCGGTTGGGAGAAATAGGTTTCCAGGTATTCGGTTTCGTATGTCAGGTCGCCTTCATAGAGATAGGGAAATTCCTTGAACAAACCGATTCGGATTGCAGCAATATCATCCCGATATTTTCTGGCTTCCGGGCCGGAGAAGTAGCTGATGGTATACGGCTGATCCTTCATGTTTGTTCTCTTTTTTATATGCGAATGGTCCCAGTATAAAGCCACTTGCCAGTAGCCGTCAGGCCCACACTGACGGCAGCTTGAGGTTTTACAGATAACTTTTATTCGCGCTGGTAAAGGGCCTCAATACGGCTTGATGCCAGTGAGTGGGCGTTGACCATATAACCCGTCAGTGCGCCTGAGGCATTTTCCGGTAGATCCAGTTTTTGCGACAGTGCGTGAACGGTAAACTGATAGCGATGCACGCCATGCCCTTGCGGAGGACAGGCGCCGCCAAAGGCTTTGGCACCGTAATCGTTGCTTATCTGGATGCTGCCTTCAGGTGTAAGACGTTTAGCCGGGTCACCGGCTCCGGCCGGCAGTGAGGCCACATTGGCTGGAATATTAACCAGCTGCCAGTGCCACCAACCACTGCCGGTGGGCGCATCCGGGTCATAGACCATTACCGCAAACGCTTTGGTGCCTTGTGGGGCATTAGACCAGGACAGCTGTGGTGAAGTATTGCCTCCGGAGCAACCAAAACCCTGATATTCCTGCGCCGTGCTCATAAACTGACCTTGGGCGATATCTTCACTCTGTAGTGTGAATGAATCAGCCAGTGCTGCGCTTGATACAACTGAAAGACACAACACCAGTCGGGTTGTTACTTTTCTCATCATCCGTTTTACCCCGTCTCAAGTCAGGCTTGTTAACAGGGCTTCAGGATAAAATGTATCTGGCCGAAGGATTAGATCAAAACCAGCCAACTATTCGCCTGAATCGCTCAAGCGGGTTTTTCTTAATGCTGTGGGGGTCATACCAAACAGCTTTTTGAATTTATCGGTAAAGCGGGACTGGGACTGGAAACCACACTGTTCTGCAATCCGGCCGATGGGATCAGCACTGACCTGTACCCGATGCAGCCCATAGTTAAGCCGGGCACTGTCTTTAATCTCCTGCAGGCTGGTGCCTTCTGTGTTGAGTTTGCGACGCAAGGTCGATTCACTCATAGCCAGTCTGGCCGAGACAATGGCGGCATTGAGGTCATCATTGATATGGCTCGCCATCATGCCGTATATCTTATGGCTCAGACCCGGCGGCTCCATCACTGAGCAGACCTGCTTATAACCATGGTGATAGAGCAGTTGCAGAATTTCCCGCCGCCGCAGTGGCCACATCTCCGGCGGTGCAAAGGCAGACCATTCAACAAACTGTTGCAGTGTTTGCTGCAGGGTTTGATCGATTGCTCCCTGGAAAAAGGTATCGGTGCTTGCTTCTTTGGTTTCGAAGCAGTCAAAGTCACTGTGATCAAACTCGATAATCAGCGCGAAGTATTCCGTGTCTCCGGGAATATTACGCAGCTCCAGCGCCGGCTTGTTGGAGAGAAAGACAAAACTTCCAGTGCCACACTCGAAATCACCTTGTTTCCCTAGCTGCTTGTAACCATCCAGCACGCAGATCAGCATTGGCTTGTTGATTCTGACGTTGAAGATATGCTGTTCTTTGATGGAGGTGTAGACAGTGAAGGGCAGGGCGTCAGTTTTTGCCAGCCGGTGTTTTGCGGATGAGATGAGTTGTTGCATGTTATGCTAGGTCAGCGTTAATGAACGTTTGTTTTTGAAAAAACATTCAAAATAATAACGCCGGTAACGATAAATCCCATGCCGACCATTGATGGCAGATCCAGCTTCTGACCAAGCACCAGCCAGGCGACCAAAGCCACTAACACCACGCCCAGGCCCGCCCAGATTGCATAGGCCACACCAACCGGGATGGTTTTTAACGCGAGTGACAGAAAATAGAACGCTACAGAATAACCCGCCAGAACAATAATGGAGGGCGTGAGTTTAGTGAATCCTTCAGCCGCTTTCAGGGATGACGTTGCTACCACTTCACCTGCTATTGCAATAAATAAGAACAACCACTCTTTCACTACTAACACCTCAAATAAAGAGACTTTTGTGTATTATAATGAAGTTGTCAATTAAATTTCACTGCGTCAGATGCGGATTGATCCGTAGCTTTCTTCTGCGATCATGAGGCGTCTGAAGCATACTGCAAATCAGATTTTAACTGCCAACACCCAAAGTCCCGCCCCGCAGAGAAGTTCCTGATCTATGAGCTGTAACGATAACGGAGGCTTCCCGCTGTTCTCCTGGCTGTTTACGATCTTTTTAGCCATCCGGCTGGCATTTACCCGAACAGGGATGATTGTTATTGCTATCTGCTTTCTTATCTTCAGCCATGAAGGTCAGAAACCATTAGTAGCCCGCGGTGAAATACCTGCCGAGTGGCAGCATGTCTATCAATCATTTTCCGGGATCATGGGGAATGAGATAACGTCTGATGAGGTAATCGACCTGAGCACAGTGAACCGGGCTGAGTCCGGTTGTATGAGGGTGATGAAAAAATACGATTCCGATATGCGGGAATATCTGAGGCCGGCCTTCCTGTTTAATGAGACAAAGGCGCTGGTCATTGATGGCAATACATTAATAAGGGCTGATGTGCACCACGGTGTCACCATGGCGTTCTATACCATGAACTGCCTGATCAACGATCAGGGACAGATGATTGGCGGCTATGTCCAGTCACAGGAGAGTGACTGGACCTCTTTAGCGGTTGGTCCGAACAGGAGGCGGTTTCATTATATTGAAGATGGCCTGGTGATGGAGTGGTCTCAATAACCGGCTGATCATCAGGCCCCGGCTCATCAATCAAGAATGATGGTTTTGCCTTCGTCAACAATGACCCGGTCTTCCAGGTGATATCGCAGACCGCGGGCGAGAACCGTTTTCTCTACATCCTTGCCCAGTCGAACCATATCTTCCGGCAAATGGTTATGGCCCACACGGATAACGTCCTGCTCGATAATCGGACCTGCATCCAGCTCTTCCGTCACATAATGACAGGTCGCACCCACCAGTTTCACACCACGGGAATAGGCCTGATGGTACGGTTTGGCACCCACAAAAGAGGGCAGGAAGCTGTGATGAATATTGATCAGGCGATTCTTGTAGATATCACACAACGCTGGCGGAATAATCTGCATATATCTCGCTAATACAACGGAATCCACATCATGTTCAGTCAGTAGTTCAGTCATACGATTGTAAGCTTCAGCTTTATTCTCTTTATTGACCGGAACATGGTGGAATGGAATGCCATGCCATTCTACATACCCGCGAAGATCATCATGATTGGAAATGACACAGGGAATATCCATATGCAGGTCACCACTGCGCCAGCGGTAGAGCAGGTCTGACAAACAGTGAGCCTGTTTACTGGCCAGCAGCGCCACTTTATGGGGCGTGCCTGAATCGTTGATACTCCATTCCAGCTTCAAGCGATCAGCAATGGGCTGAAAACCGGTTCTGAAACCCTCAAGATCAAATGGCAGACTGTCAGCCCTGATTTCATTACGCATGTAGAAGCGACCCGTCTCCGGGTCAGAATGGTGGTTCGCTTCCAGAATCCAGCCACCATGGCTGGCAATGAAATCACTGACAGAGGCAACGATGCCACTGGCATCCGGGCATGAGATCAGAAGGCGGTAGGTTCTTGTTGTCATGTTTGCGACCTTACATCATGGATGGCGCATTATATGTCACAGATTCAGGATAGCCAGCACGCCATTTTTTACCTATCTGTCTTCAGGATCAATCAGCACTTTGGCTGTACATGGGAGTCATTGTTTGTTCAACCTGAAATGAGGAGTTTTACTGGCTCGGGATTACCCGAACAATTTCGTCCGGTAGTATCTGATCACCCGGTCTCCGACGAACCCAACCATACCCGCCGCAACAAAAATCCCGACAATAAACTGGTTAAGCGATGATACTCCCGCTGCCAGCGGCACCCGGATAATAACCTCTGCCACAAAAGCTGCCAGCAGCCCCACGTAACTGAATGACAGGTACTCAAAATGGTAGACTTGCCACCGCTTGTTTTTCTGTCGTGCAAATATCGGGTAGTACATGCCGATCAACAGATAGGGCAGGCTCATCAGGATAAACAGGTGAAACCAGCTGAAGCCGCCGGTCATATTCTGTAGAAAAAGGGCCGACAGATTCAGTGTCAGCATCGAGGCGATATAGATATAACCGACCTTTTTATGCTGACCCGTGCCTTTCCGTTTCCGGAATACAATGGCTCCGGCAATCAGAGCCACCAGGGCTGAGAGGGAGTGCAGGGCGCCTAGGGGGGAACTGTAGAAAAATTCCATGGAGTCATGCTCTTGTTATTGTTATTTGCAGAACCGGGTTCTGGTTGGAAAAAACCTGGTTTTGG
Organism: Spongorhabdus nitratireducens; assembly: GCA_947387575.1. GTDB lineage: Bacteria > Pseudomonadota > Gammaproteobacteria > Pseudomonadales > Endozoicomonadaceae > CANDOC01. The sequence goes on along the minus strand of CANDOC010000001.1, from coordinate 843,293 downwards.
GGGCTGATTACTTCCATTGCCCCTGTTCACTGATCAGCACTTGCCGGCTATTCTGTATGACCTCAAACAGACCATCTTGATGCACCCAGTACGTTGTATTTCCCTGACTGAATTTATAACCGACAAACCGGCAGGGTGTAACCCCGTCATTACAGGTGGTATGCCAGGATGAGCCTTGCAGCGTTATGACCTCACCTGTCGTTTTGTTGGTGCCAGTATAGAAATAACGGGCACAGGAAACTTCACCTTCAGAGCACTTTGAATCAATGGAAATAATGTGACTTTCGGTTTCAAGTTCGATGCCAAACCCGGTGAGTGGAATCAGCAGCAGAGCAATCAAATATTTCATAAGCGTTATTGTCGATTAATCTTCTTCAGGCTCATCTATATCACCCCGGCTTGTATAGGTCATTAAATTCCATTATCTCGTAAGATTTTTCAGCATTGACTCCGGGTTATTAAGGAAGGCGCGGGTAATCTGGTAGTGCTCGGTGTCTTCATACCTGACAGGATAAATACCCGACTGGTCAATCTGGTAAATCAGCGCCCCCGGGTAAGCCATCAGGATGGGAGAGTGGGTCGCAATCACAAACTGCGACTGCTGTTTAATCAGCTGCGACATTCTGCTGAGTACTGCCAGTTGTCGTGAGGGCGACAGTGCCGCTTCGGGTTCGTCCAGAATATACAGACCTTGTCCGCCAAACCGCTCAATCATCAATGCCAGGAACGACTCCCCGTGGGACTGCTTATGCAACGATATGCCACCGTAAGAGTCTATGATCGGCGGGCCACCGGATTCTTCATCCAGCTCATCTATATTGGTGGCGACATTATAAAAGCTTTCAGCTCTCAGGAAGAAACCGTCACGGTATTTTTTATAGGATTTGGACAGGCGTAAAAATCGGTAGAGATCGGAATGGGTATGACGGGTACCAAAGTTAAAGTTTTTGGTGCCGCCCTCGGCATTAAAGCCCAGTGCGACCGCTATGGCTTCCAGCAAAGTGGATTTACCACTGCCATTTTCACCAACAAAAATCGTTACGGTGTCTGAAAATTCAAGATCATACAGTTCCTTGATGGCAGGAATGGAGAAAGGATAAGTATTAAATGAGGCAACCTGATCGCGCTTTAAACGGACATTTTTTATGTAGGGTAGAGGATTCATCGTACGATATTAGCAGCTGCCTGATATTTGGTATCAGAATAAACCCGGAGGTCTACAGGGTACTGTTCCTGAAACGACCAGCCATATAACAGTTAGCACTGCTGTATGGCTGGCCGCCGGGCCGATAACTGCTTAGCTACAATCCCAGTTATACCAGACTCCGGAAAAATCTTGCTGTTCCAGATCCTCTTGCCGAATAAAGAAATTAGCGACGCCCATATCCCCCCACATAATTTCAATATCGTTATCCCACTCGGAATCCAGCTGAAACAGCAGCAACCATTGTTCATCACCCTGTGCGCGAGGATCCTCCTGGGTGAAATTGGCATAGCCACCCAGTTTGCTACCAACGGCAGAGAAATTGTCGTAGATATATTCTGCAACATCCTCTTCGAAGTTGAATATGTCGCCTGCAATGGCCTCAAAGCGGTAATCCGTTGCGGCAGGAAGCTCCTGTTCCAGCTTGAAACTCACCGCATATTCCCGCTCCAGAGGAAGGATAGTGTCCTGATTGGCTTCCGGCAGTGTCTGTTCGAGATCGGAATCTGTCTGAATGATGTCCTTATGGTAAATAACCCGGTATCCGCTTTGGTCTTCTATAACGTCTTGTATCGGCCTGTCAAAATCCATCCCGTACAGATCATCATTTTCTATAAAAAACTGCAGGATGCCGGTTTGCGGATAGTCTTTCAGGGGCGGTACTTCTTCAAAGTTGATCTGAGCCAGCAAATAGAGTGCCTTGCCTTCCTTGTTTACCGGGTAATCCATCCCCTTGGGCCAGTAGGGCTTACCGCCAAACTTGCTGCTGCGGATATCATCAGCGTTGCGAAGTAATGGCTGGATTTTCACGGTGGGAAGTTTATGGGATTCAAGCTTTTTAACAATTTCAGCGGCTTTGGTCATAGTGATTTCTTGGTATAAGGAGTAGTAAAAGATATATCTGACAGGCGACAGGTCGGGCACTATGAAATAAATGCCTTCAATTCATTAACGGAATGCTTTAATCCACGAGTTCTATCCCCAGACTCTCCAACAGCCGGGTAGCTTCATAGCGGCTGAAGCTGGCGCCTTTGACGTTATTGAAGTTGATATCAATATTATAATTAGCTGCTTCAATAAAACTGGCAGCTGACAGGTCGGTATTATTAAACAGACTGTTCGTTAGATCAGTGCCATTCAATACGGCTTTTACAAAAGCCCCTTCACGAAAGTCCACGTCATGCGCCTTGCAGTCTTCCATGATAAGTTCAGATAAACTCAGGCCGAAAAAACAGGCATCGTTGAGAATGCAGCTATGAAAACTGACCGGGGCAGCAGGCAAAATCTGTGGCCAGTCGACCCGGGTCCAGTCAATACCGATCAGTTTGCTGTTTCTGAAGCTGACCTCCAGCAACCGGCTATGGTCCAGGCGGGCCAGACTGAGATTGCATTTGTCGAACAGACAGTCGATAAACCGGCATTTTTCAAAAACGGTTTCGCTCAGATCGCAGTTGATAAAGGTGCAGGCATCGAATTCTATATCCGTCAGCCTGCTGTTACTCAAATCAATATCATTAAAGGCTTCCGAGTCGTATTCGGCGTGGTTTTCAATAGGCTTGCTCATGTTCTGTCTACTTCCATTAAGCTCGGTGTCACTCCGTCACGATTATCAAGCGTAAGGCGATAAAGGTTCAGCTCCGAGCCTTTGAAGGTGCATTTGGATATCACCCGAAAACCAGCCCTGTGTGCCAGTTTACGGGATGAGGTATTCCCCGGATCAATCATGGCATGCATCAGGGAGAAGCCCAGATTTTTTCTTGCATGACTGAGAATACCTCTGACGGCTTCCAGCGCATAACCTTTGCCCTGGCAGGGTTTTGCCAGCCGGTAGCTGATATGAATTAACTCACGTTCACTTACGGTACTTCTGTTCAAACCGGCGACGCCTAAAAATTCACCACTGTGTTTGTGGAATAGCCCCCACTGCCCGAAATTATCGGATCTGTAATTTTGCTGGCACTGTTGAATGAAGTCCTTTATCTGCTGTTTGTTTCTTACCCCGTGTGAGGAGTAGTGCATAACGTCAGGGTCCGAAAATACGATAGCCAGATTCCCGGTATCAACTTCACAAAACTCCCTGATTTCAATTCGGTCTGTTTCTGTAACTTTCATTATTTTTATAGGGTGAGGGGTGCTGCGTTAAGTGGGCGAATATCCAATGTGATTCAGGATCATAGCAGCAACGCGTTCAGGGGAAAGCTCACTGTTGTCTATAGACAGGGTGCGAGGGTGCTCGATTGGCTTGAACTTGCTGCTCGCAAGCAAGGTTCCCAGTTGCTCCGGGCATGAGATCTTATGGCTATTGATGCGCTCGGCAGCCGTGGTTCGCTCCAGCAATACCTCGTCTGACGGTTTGAGATGGATGGGATAAACATCAATATTTTCCCGGTGGAAAAACTCGAGATAGGCCTGAATCTGCGGGTTATCTTCCTCGGCACAGGTCATATAGGTCATAACCAGATGTTCTACACCCAGCTCATTGGCCTTTTTCAGCACCTTGAACCGGATCGCGTTGGTAAACTGGTAAAAATCTTTTTCACCAAATTCATCATAGATCGCCAGGCTGATATCAACCGCCAGGTGATTATGAAACAACTTGAACCCATGGTTCTTTTGTAATGTTGTCGCCACTGTCAGCTTGCCTGCTGCAGGTGCGCCGTGTATCCAGACCAACTTCATTAGGTGTTCTCTATTGTTGCGCGGTGTTTGCTGGAAATTTAATTGGTTTAAATGAGGATTTGTACAAAAAAATATGTACGATAAAAAGAATGTTGGATAGTAAAGCAGCAATCCCGATGAACCATCCAAGCATAAGACCTACATCGTCATACATGAGGTAGTATAAAAATGCTAGAGATGCAGTAGCTGCTACTATGAATACAATATTGGAAATAATATATCTCGGTTTGTTTTTTCCTGGTTTTATCAAACCTTTGACCCAGAAAAAGAAAGATATTGGAGGAATAACTAGGCTGAATACCACCAATGGGTAGCTATACATACTTATCAGGAGTATAACGCTCATAATAACTCCATTTATATTTTTTTATTAGAAATTACGAATAAAAATAAAACAGAAAGTCCGTAGTAATCATTAAATGATCGCTATTGGGATTTTTCAGACAATGCGGGAAGTTTAATACCCAACTCGCGGGTCAGACAGGTGATGTGATACATCGGCTCCGCCTCCAGGTCGATTTTATTGGTTTCGAGTTTGGCCAGACACTTCTTTGCTGCAGATATGCACTGCGACTGATTGACTTTGTACGCCGCCAGCATATGAGGGGAACAGTGTTGTTGTGCAACCCGTTCATTGGTGATTACTGCGGTGTCGTCCACTTTATAGGAACCGTTGCTAGCTAGGGCATATGGCGCTTTTATGGAGAGCATAAAGATAAGGGGGATTGTTAACTTCATATTTATTCTCTTTTGGACAAGTTGTATGTATAAAATATGGATGTCCTTCTTTTTCTATTTTTTATTCTTTTTGTATTAGTTATTTATACCTAATCTGCATTGTTTCTACTCACGATATTTCCTCTGCTCAGAATTTGCCGTTTTATAAAGTTTGCGGTGATATACTGTTTTTCAGTTAAATTCTGAATGGAAACATTGATTACTTTTTCAAGTTTTTTAATGCCACTTTCTTGTGCTGCTAGAAAATATGCGTATGCCATCACATAGTTTTGTGGTACACCTTTTCCATTAAAAAAATGCAGACCAATTAAAGATAATGCTCGTGCGTTCCCTTGCATTGCCGCCATCGAAGCCCATGAAAAGGAGCGAGTATAATCTTTATCAATATCAATGCCCTGGTAATATATAATTCCAAGGTTTTCTTGGGATTCAGAATGACCTAGTAAGGCTGCACCTTCAAAATAATTAATAGCCTTTTCAATGTTTTCTGGTACGGTTTTTCCTTCAAAATATAGCTCGCCCAGTACATGCATTGATAAATATTCACCCTTGGTGGCAGCTTTTGTAAGCCAATCAATACCTACATCAGGGTTTTTATCTACTCCCCATCCCTTTATATAAAGAACACCCAATAGGTGTTGGGCTTCAAGGTGATCTTGCATGGCTGCTTTTTCAGCCCAATATCTTGACCTTTCATAGTCTATGGGAAAGTCTTTGCCTTGTGAGTAAATCCATGACAGTTGATACTGAGATTCTCTATCACCTTTCTTTGCATCAAGCATGCAGACTTTCTCAGCCTCAGAGTAGCTTCTTTCATTAGTGAGTTTGACACACTCACTCATAAAACTACCGAATGTACTCAATGGAAAAATCAACAAAAATATTAGAGTTTTATTCATTTGCAATATCACCGTTGTATATATCTTTTTATAATTTTTGGGCTGGTGTTTGTTCTTGAATCTTGAAGGAAATAGATGTCATTTTTATATCTTTTTGTTTCGCTTTTTTTATTGTTTTTGTTGATCAGATCTTTCAAAGGTTGCCATAACGCATAAATAAGCATCATGATGTCAAATAATCCAGCTGAAAATGGTCATAGTTAGTGCACCTGAAACACCACCAGAGATTTTTATTTTTTGCTTCCCAAAGTTCATTATAAAAATAGTCGTAATTAGCACATTTGAAACATCACCAAACTATTTAGCTCCTCAGACCTTAAGATATTCAAATATTAAATTTATTCTTTTGATAAATACGCCACAGGCGCTATATAAACTGAATTAAATTATGACTGAAAACAGAAATGGAAAAGTTGCGAAAACTCAACTTTTCCAAATCAAACAATGACAGCTCTATTATCAACAAAATAGTAACATTGGATGAAAGCAATGATTTTTAGTTTCAGTAAATACTTTCAGAAACCCAAAACAATAAGGTTTCTTTTTTATTTTATCTTTAGTTTTCTAATGCTGAATAGTTTATATAGTCAGGCCATGATTGGTCTCGAGGCTCAAGCCATAACTGATGGCGAGGCTCCGGTTGATTATGCAGGCATGACGGCAGAAGGCATGTTGGCTCTACTAACAAGCGAGCAAGGTGATGAGGCTTGGGAGCTAACCATTTCCATGATCGATAAACTCAAATCTGGTGAGAGCTTCAGTTTGCCTTGTATGAAGGGCAATGTGGAGATTATGACAACAAAAATTAATGATATTCTCTCTTCTTCCCATTGGCTTTTACCTGATGATAAGCAAGGATTAGAAGACTTTATTGAGTATCTGGGGCAACTTAGGCGCTATAACTTTCCTTATCACGAGTCTGTATCAGCCTGCTTTATCTTTTCTTCCATACTGAAAATATACTACGTTAAGGAAGGTATGGAGCAGCGAAGTCTTGGGTCTTCTCGTTGGTATGGCGCGACTACCTGGGATGCCAGCACAATAAAAGAAGAAATGGCTGAAATGCTGGGCGATTTCCAGCGGACAGAGCTGTACCCGTATACCCTTGCTGCTATAGATCAGCTTTGTTCTGAAGAAAAACTAAATATGGATTACCAGGCTGGTTCAGAACTCTTTCCTCAGGAAGCTATTAATAAGATGGCAAGGAGGATGAAGGCATCTGGTCAAAAGCCAATAAGAATGCAAAGAGCACGTTCCACTGATTCGTCTTATCGCCGAATGCTATGCCAACTATTTGAAAATAAATATATATACTGGCCAGTATTTTGCTCCCTTAACCTTGATGATTCAAATCTTACGCATTACCTCCCGTTGATTCCAGTTAGATTTACTGTAGAAAAATCGATAATGGATCATAACGGTTGTTATAAAGACTGCAACAGGCTTCCTTACTCCTGTGTGGACGATCATGATGATTCCCCTTCCAGATTTGAAGAGCTGGCAATACGAAAGCAATCACATCAAGTAGTACAATGTATTTATAGGCATCTCAGGTCAGGGATTACGATGGAGCCAGAACTGATTTCAGGTATCCGCCTGAGTTTGTTTCAGCTCCTTCTAGGCTTCCAGGGGAGATCTAATAGGCCTATAGGCAGTTTATCAGGTGATGATGTCTCAGGTGCACTTAAAGTGGTTCAGTGTAACTTACACCCTATGATCTCCGATTATCAACCTCCCTATTACGGTGAGCTTTTATCTTTGGATATTAAAACGGTTGTAACCCGCACTCTGAAGTGGTGGCAGGCTTTTCATTATGTGAATGAAAGCTATGGATGCAGTGCAAGTGCTATGGATTTCCACTTGGTGCACCGGCACTTTGACGAGTTAGAATCGGAAGCCATTGTTGACTCCCGGGGGATGCAAGTTGAAAGGTCTCCCTTTCACATGCAAATTCCACCAGTGAGATAATTAGCCCCATCCCCGGAATTCAGGTTTCAGTATTGAGGCCTGAATTCATTTTTTATGTTTATTTACCAGTGAGAGGAAAATATTACAGACTCAGCCTGGAGTATTGCTATCAAGGATAGCCAGCCCTTGTTCAAACTTAAAGTAAGTGTTACGGGTTCAGCTTATTCTCTGTATTCTGCCTTTCCTAATGGAAAGCTCTATAGCTTTTTAAGACCAGAATCAAGATTTAACAAGCCAATATAATAATGTTCTGCTTCAAACAGGAAAAAAGTGCGAGCAAGAACCCAGTCTTTTTTCCTTGCTTTAGTGGCTGCCGGATTTTCCAGTATAAAATCAGTGAACTCAATATAGGGACTGGTTCGCCTTTTCAGAGAGCTTGCAGTTGCCACCATCTCTGCGATATAAAGTTTATCAATATGTGGAACATTTGTATTCATCAAGATCTTTCTTGATGTATCAGTTAAAACCTTCCAGTCATGATTGTTGTTACTTTCTGTCAATGAAACAAGATTGGTGAGAATTTTGTAATCAGGATCCCATTGCATATCCAAATCTTTAACCGGGATTGGAATTCGATATATTGTTTTGATTGAATTCAATTGAAATTTTGCAAAAAGAAGCGCTTTCTGATCATCTTCATTTAGATTGCCATAATCTGAAGGGTTGGATTCATAGAGTCCAAGCCCTTTAATCATAAGTTGAGCGTTGTTGTTAAAGTCAAATATAGCCAGATGGCGCTGATAGGTTTCTCGTGCAGCTTTACTGTTAAGGAGACGATCCAGCATGCACTCTTTAGCAGCAAGGTAAGCTGCCGCTTTATTTTGATCATTAATATGTAAAGACTCTGGGAAAAGAGCTTTATCATCACAGAGTTCAACAAGTTCTACATATACCTCAGATAACTCATGAAATTTATCTTCCTGGAGGCTGCGGATGAATTGAACTTCCCGGAGTACGTGCCTGTGTGCCGGGGAGGCCTTATCACCGAGTCTTTGAGTCCAGTATATATATCCGTTTTCATCGAAGTATCCGAATTCACCCAGTAATAAACTGGCAGCAAGAATATGAATGTTTTGAACCGTTTTTTCAGTTAAAACTGGATCATTCTTTATTCTTTCTTCTAAATATTGCCTTGTCACGGGACTGCTTGGTTGATGTTTTTTTTCCGGGCTAGCACATCCATTAAGTAATGTAACAAGTAACAATGTGATCGTAATATTAAGGGTTTTTATTCGCATCTTAAATTTAAGTCTGAGTCAGTTATTTTGAGTTTGCTATTTTTTTGGTGAGGAAAAATGGGAAAAGGAAACACAAAAAAATAAAAATAACATCCATTTAATTTATAGAAAATTACATGAGCGTAGCTTCAAAAGTCATAGAAATACTCGGATAATTGAGTCATTGAAACTATCACCGGCGGAGTGGAGTTCAACTGAAAGATAGAGCAGGTCGGGTGGTTGTCTAAATTAATGGATGTCCTTTTTTTCTTTGACTTTTTTTCTTTGTTATGTTCCTTAAGTTTAAGGAATCAATCTACTACGCTAATGATAGCTTTCAATTTATTATTATCAGGTTGGTACATTAGATGTTTAAGGTTATCCCATTCAGCTTTATCTAATGCTCGAATAATAATACCTGGATTATGTTCACCGATAACCTTTTTAGATTCTTCAATATTAATGTAGTAATAGACTTTTACCTGTTTAGAATCATTGTTTGGCACATATATACCACATCTTAAATTCCTAGTGATTGCACTGGGGTCAGATGGATCTGCTACATCATAAGTCTGAATCCATTCGAGACACATATCACTACCTTCATAATAGGTGCCTCGTTTGTCGTCTAAATAAGCATTGTAGACTCCAGATTTTAACGTTAGGAAATGTACATTACCCAAAGCAAAATGCTCTTCCCATTTAAAGTCTTCTTCAATCTCGACACGATTGGTCTTGGTAGTTTTTTTTAGACTTGAAGGATCAACTCCAGTTAGGCTGGCACAACTGGTAATTAATAATGATGAGATGATTATAAAAGCTATTTTAGTCATTTTCTCTGATTTCTTTTTGTTTTTAATTAAGATGACTCAGACTTAAATGTCTGAGGTAACATAACAGTGGTTTATGCGAAAAAGCTTCGCATAACATACTATCTGTGTGAAACCGACACTCTCCTGCAAACCAGTAACAGCAGGCCTTCAGGTTATTTTACCGGCTATGTTGTATATATTTTATGATGTCAAAATATATGGATGTCCTTTTATTTCTTTTATTTATCTTTATTTATTTTTATTTGATTTTTACCCCTTCCTTCTGTTCCTTGCTTTCTTTTTACTTATTAGTTGGTTCTACTTCAGGTTGTCCACCTTTATATTGAAGAGTCTCGTTTAAGGATTTTATAAATGTATCCATATCTACTGTTCCTTCTGGGGCTTTTGCTCCGGCTTGTACAAGTACACCCCCATCAGTAAATTGAAAGCGATTATTTGTCTTTACTGCAAACTCCAGAGCAGTTTCCGCTTGCATGATTTTAGTGTTGATTGTATTTTTGAATGCAGGATCATCATCTAGCTTTTCAGAGTTTACGACTGAAAATGCATATAGGTATTTAACTGCTGAGATATAATCCTGATTTTTGAGGGCTGCTCTGCCCAGTTCATAAAGATCTTCACGTTCAGCCGCATATGAAGTATTGCAGAAGAGGATACAATTTAGCACTAACACTCTAAAAGGGAGGCTTTTCAGGAAGGTCATCGTTTTCTATCTCTATTGTTTGTTTTGACTGTTCATTTCTAGGGTGATCCTTAAAACCAGATTTGAAATCAATCCCTGTATATATTGTTACACAAATAATAATTGCACCAGACAGGGCAAAGAATGTCCCAGGTGCGGCTTGCTTGACAATCAGTTTATTATCTTTAAAGCTTGCTTCTAAGTCTCCACTTCTTCCCCAAATACCTTTTATGAAAAGTTTGTACCCAAGATAACCAAAGAATGCTCCTACGATTAAAGAAACAACTTTGTATAAAACTCCTGACAACACAATTGTATTATGAATATCCATATTGATTTTCTCGTTATGGGTAACTCGGACGCCTAACGCCGCATTAAGTGGAAAATGGTTGTTGGCTAAATTTTTGGAGCGCAGCGGAAAAAAGCCAGCAAGTATTTTTCCGATTGAATGCCTTGTTAGGGTTACATTTCGAAAGGCTCGCACTGCGTGCCCTGGTGATAGCTCATTTGCCAAAGATTATTATTTAACTCCCATATTGAACTGCGCAATGAAAAGTTAGGCTCTGATTCACCAGCTTTTACCATTACAGCACGATACAATAATTGAACGCACTTAGGTGCTAGAACTCGAAGCTCAAAGTCTATTGCGGTAATTTTAGGGGCATCTTCTGATGGCAGGCGTTTAAGTACATGCTTTTTGTCAAATTTAATGCCTGATGCGCCTATTTCTGTAAAATTATTAGCTATGAGCTTGTTTAGCTTATCAGAAGAAGCTCTGGTTTCGGGAGCGAAAAGAGAAGTCTCTAATTCAATAATTGCTGACTTGATATGCTGCATCGTTCCTTCCTCGTAACCCTAACAAAATTTATGGATGTCCTTTTTATTTTTTTTATTTTTTTATTTTTTTATCTTTTTATCTTTTTATCTTTTTATCTTTTATCTCATTCTTTTTCTTTTCTATCCGAAAGAAATTAGAGTGTTGTTTTCGATACTGTTCTGACAATTTTCGAATAAGTTAAACCATACTACCCTTTCAATATAATAAGGATGGCTTTCATCTGCTTTCGCCAATTCTTGATGAGTTGATTCGGATATTTCGCTACCGTTAATCTCTATGCCTATTAAATGTGCTACCTTAAGAATTTCTGAAAATAGCCTTTGGCTTGATCCTAACATCCCTCCAGGTAACTTCTCATCAAATATCACCTCATCAAAATCAATGGGAACGTAGTATCCTTCAGTATCCGAATGGCAAAGCAGATGAGAATCCAACATTTCGGATGCTTCCATTATAAAATTATCATCTTCTGTAGTAAGGTTGCCATTAGTTGGCGTGACAGGTTTCCCCAACTTATCTAAAGCAAAAACCCTTCTTAAATAGTGTAAAAAACTATAAGGAAAGCCCTCAATCGACGACATGGCGACATCTGGCACTTCGGTGGCTTCAGAATGCTCTAAAATTCCGTTTTTCTTTAATGCTGAATTAATGATATTGAAGTCTTCTTCCATCCACTCAGCACCTTCAGGGTCTTCCTTTAGGTAGTAAGCATACTCACTACTTGATATTGCTAATCCCACGAAATTTCTCCTTAATGCATAACATATTATCTGTGTGCAACCGACACTCCCCTGCAAGCCAGTAAACAGCAGGCCTTCAGGTTATTTTACCGGCTATGTTACATGTAATTCACATGCCGCTTTTCACGAGCTGTTTATTTGTCGCCCAACTACATGGACGAACTATCTGTGCCTCCTTCGCCAGCCACTGCTTCAATCACAACACAGGCCGCATAAAACTCCGCTCATAACTGACAATAAAACCCTCATCCTCCGCATACCTGAACGCCGCCTGACACGCCTCATCCTGCATTGAGCGAATACGATACTGCTCATACTCAGCCAGACTGGGAAATGAAAACAGGGCGAGGGCAATATTGTTGGCACCTTCACCGGGCAGGAAGTAGCCATGATGGGTGCCGCCAAACTTTTCGACCAGCGGAACCCAGAGCCTGGCATAGCGCTCGAACTGGACGGTTTTGGCGGGGTCAATCACGTAGCGGACATGGCAAGTGATCATGCTGAAGCTCGTTGTTTTTATTGTTTGCCGGGGATGAAGCGTATTTTACAGGCACACTACCGCCTCCGTGGGTATTGCCCGGCCTGCGAGGGGGTGGGTTCACTGCTACGGCTTCTGTCGTCTAGGTTTGAGATGCTAACATGGATCAAAAGGTGGGACTATGGTGTTTATGGGAGCAGGTGGGCATTAGGAAGAAGAGGATAGGGAAAGTCTGGAGGGAAAAGTCCGGAGGGCAAGATTTGTCTACTTAACGATAGGGCTAGCAGAGTCTTAGCTTGTAATGTTTGGGACTTTCGTTGTAACAGGGCCGGATTTGCTAAGGATAACCTGCCAAAAAAAACCGTTTTGAAAGGCCACCAGATTCAGGGCAAATACGATATTTTTGTCAGGCCACATGGACCATATTCCAAAGAAAACGATTGGAGAAACTAATATGGGCAGCATTAAGTCTGGCAAATATATATCCTTCATTGTTTTTCCAGACTTGAACAAATCCCATAGATAATTGGATATCATGCCCAGGATCATCCATCCTGCCATGTGGGCCCCAAAAATCAGAGATTTCAAAGGCATAAGAAACAGGCCAATGCTTGTATCCGGATATGAGTCAAGAGTAATGACGAGTGATCCGGTTAATATGAAAATTACTGTAAAAAGCGCCGCTATTGTTCTTTTCATTCCTTCGTCCTGTTGATTTTTTATCTGTCTTTTCCCGTATCGAGGTTATGCCATAAACCAGAGATCATCATTTTTTAGAACCTCTCCAGCCTCGGGACTTTATCCAATATTTGAATCACGATACCCGGCACTTCAAAAAATAGTGAGAGTATCGTGATCCATGGGCGTTTACTGAAGCGTCTTGGTTAAGTCAGTACGCCTTTCAGGGCAATGAGTTTGTCTACAACCGCAGCCATGCCTTCTGCAACTTTTTGTGCTTGTTCTGCGTTTTTCTGGAGTTGTTTCAAGTGGTCTAAATCATCTTCAAGCTGTTGATTGATTGCTCCGATATTGGCAAGCAAACTGTCAACATCAGAAGCATTCTCCAGAGCGTCTACTGTGTCCAGCGCCAGAGCCTCTATTGCTTCGGCCAACTCTACCCGTGTGGCTACAATTTCTTTACGGCGCTTTACCTCCTGATCTGTTAGCTTTCTTGATTGCGCAAATGCTTTTCGCTTCAGCGCCGAACGTTCTGCAGCAAGAGCCTGATCCAGTGCAAAAATGGCATGCAGCTCAATTTCAAAGCACTCCCTGACTTCAGCAATGGTTGTCATGACTGATCTCCTTTATTTGTTTCTTTTTTGTTATTTTTAAAGGCATCGATCAACGCCTTGATTTTACTGACTTCCTGTTCAAGCTGATCTAAAGCAGATGCCACTTCGACCAGTGTTGCTTGTTCATCAGATACGCCATTAAGCTGTTTCATCAGCGCTTCATGCGCTGCCTCAAATGCTTTCAGCGGGTTGGCTGTCTGTGCTTTGAGTGCAACATCATAATCGGCAGCCGCAGAAACATAAGCATCTACAGATTTTGAAGTGGCAGAGCTGTCATCATAGGTTTCCTGTTTCTTCATAAACACTGTATGTTGCCCGGCAAATTTGGCAAGTTTCTGACTTTGTGCTGCTGTGGCGTAAAATGCAGTCAGATCCTGAATGACAAGGTGGGCATCCTGTGTGGTTTGGGCCAGCGCTTCCACTTTTACCCGTTCCACATATTTATCCGTGACCCACTCAATAACACCCATTACGGGTTTCTTATATTCTGTGATTTTGTTTACGCTGCTGTGAGTGCTTCGGTTTTCCTTTGCCAGCTGGTTCGTCATTTGTTCCAGACTTCCCAGAGTGGCATTAGCACTGGCGACTACTTTTGCTGCGGTATCTGCTTCGACTATCGATTTAAGCCTGCCGGCATAGGTTTTCACCATATCAAGAGCCTTCAGTCCTTTTGGCATGCTTGACTGGATTGGGTAGCTGCTGACCAGAGTGTTCTCACCGTCTCTGGCTTCATGGACTGTCAGTGAACATGAGTTTGTGCCTGCCGCGCATTCACCCTTTGCCGTTTCAAGAAGAAGCTCCCCTGAAATGATTTTTTCTTTTAATTTTGCATTATTTTTTGCAGTAATATCGGTATCGATGGCCTGAATTGTTGTTGCAGAGTCGTTAATAGCTTTATCGAGTCGTAAAATTGACTCTGAATAATCTGAGGTTGATGCGCAGCCTCCAATTAAAAGAGATATGCTGAGAGCAATAAGGCATCTGTTCTTATTCATGAGAAATTCCCCTCTGTTTCAGGTGTTTTTATTCGAATTATGCTTCTTTAGTATTTTTGTGATTTCACCCGGTAGTTTCCGGGCTGTTATGTCGGAGGCTGGCTGGTTTTTCTACGCAAAATCAGAGTGATAGGGGGGTATCTATATTGTTTTCTTGCTATGGAAGAGCGTTCTTCAAAGCTTGCTCCTGGGCCGCACTATTTTGGGTACGCTACCGCCCCCACCACGACAGCTTTCCTTGCTATACATTTTTGTGATGGTTTGTGTCGTCTACTGTGAGTATCCTAGCATGTCAAGGGGGATGGTATTATGGTCTAAATCAAATTGCAGGGCGAAAATCTGGAGAAACGACATTAAGCCATTTCTCAGGTATGAAACAGATATCAAGTGATGCGGTGATGGCTGCCGGTCATGCCAGAAAGACATGACTTCATTGACATGCCTGACTACATTTCTTCATCATCAAATGAACACATGCCCATCTCAAGCTGACCTTTGCCATTAACCCAGGCGACTGCTTCTTCATAGTCAGTCTGACTACTATCCGGGGCACTCAGGGTAACCGTCGCTGGAAAGCTGGACTCAGCCCGTTGTGGATCATCAATACCGAGGCCATAACTGAACAAACCTTCTCTAATCAGCGCACCTGTCTGCAGGTTATGCAGATAAAACTGCCAGCCGTCCCGCACCAGAATCTCCTGATCACCCAGGTAGCTGATACTTGCTACGCTGTTGAAAATGTCTTCCCACTGATCATTTGGATAATCTCCGGGGTTAATACTGGCAATCCTCAGCTCACGTGACCAGGGCAGTTGCTGCAGCCCTGCAGCACCGGTGCCAAGCGCACCAAACCCCAGTGAAACCGATGAATCCCGTCGGGCACCGGCTGTCGGTGACATGCTGACGGTCATTGTCTGCAGCAGGATTCTGGCCTCCGGGATAAGGAGTCGTGCTTTATTGCCGTAAGATGCGGCCAGATGCTTGGGCTGTCTGAATAAGGTACCAGGTGCAATCGATGCGTTTGTCTGTGTGTATGGCTCGTGAAATACTATCACCGGACGACGCATGGGGCCGTGCTGGACGATTGAGGATTCCATGTAGCCCCCGTTGGATCCTTCTATCAGCCCGATGGCAGTAACACCATCTACCAGTGCCTCATTCGCAACAACTGAACCCGTCACATCAAATACTCTCATTCGGAAATGTTCTGCCTCATCCCCGATCTTTTGTACCGCAGCAACAGAAATTCTCTCCCGGGGAATGCCTGAAAGCATAACCGTGGCCTGCGGATTATCATCGCTGGCCGGGAATCGCATGATTTTATAAACGCCTAACCCGAAGTCATTGCTAAAAACGGCCTGATCCCATAACAGTTTCTGTTCAGCATCAAAGCGTGCCAGATAAATTTGCCCGCTTTCCTGTGGTGGCTGGGGTTTCAGTCTTGCGGCACGTCCGGTGTATAGCACGGTAAATGAACCGTCGCTGTAGGGAACCAGCTGTCTGAAGAAACGGAGAGTCACATCCTCATAAGCTGGCAGTTTTTTATGGATGTCCTGCAGAGATACACTGCGCACAATCTTCATGATCGGCCGGTCTTCCGCCTGCAACTGTACCCAGAGCAGGGCGCCCTGCCAGTTTTCAGTCCCCTGGTCGGGATTGACATTATGTGCCAGCGGCGCCACTTTCAGCGCATACATATTGTTGCCCAGGTGCTCAAACCGGGTGACTCTGAATTGATTACCCGGCTGCCCGGCAAGTGCGGGATCATTAAACTCAACCGGGTAAGTGGCTTTATCGCCGGAGCAGACCAGTGATACCGCCGCCGGTGAAAACCCCAGCAGACCAAATATCAGCCCAAAATAGAGCGTCAGAGCCCTGATATTCAGGATTGACGAATAGCCACTGGTACCGATGGTAAAATTGTTCATCCCTGTCCACTGTCCATGCTTGCCGGTTATTTAAGATTATTTCGGCAAATCAGTGTCTCAGTTTAAGGGTGGTCAAGGCTTGCCCTATTGGGCACACTATTCCCAGTGTTTTTTATACCAATCCATGTATTTTGAGCGATTTTTATACTTCAATTCTAAAAAATCAGCCTTTGCTATGGCGGGCTGGATAAGCATGAATGCTTCAGCAAAAGGCTCAATATATTGTCTGTCTGATTTATCCTTATGATCATAATGCTTTACAGAATTATAAGCTTTTCTGTGACCAGAGATGTATTTGCTTTTTGACATATGCTGAACGCCAAACTTTGAGCGAATTCTATTATTTCTTTCCCAGAGTTGTTCATCTATGTCTATGCCTTTTTTCCTCTTTATTTCTTCATTAAAAATAATGTCTACAGCACCAAGTAGAGTTAATGCTGATATATATCGCTTATCTAAAAACAGTTCTATGGCGTCTTCTAACTGCTCTCTTGCAATAGTTACTTTTTTGGTATGTGCAGCCATTTAATACGATTCTATAGCGTTGTAATCAAAATACTCAGGATGTAGGCCGACTAGAGCCTGTCTGAGTCATTATTCACATAACCCTTTATAGATAAGCAACAAAATAGGGCAGTACATCTTGAAATCAATCGTTTTGATAGTTTCTAGGTTCGTGCAAGTCTATATGTTGTTGCTACTGGGCTTCTTTCTCGCCTGCTCAAAAGCCTTATCCAGATACCTCGCCAGGTCCCGAATATGCACCAGATACGGGGCATTACGGGTATCCCGGGTGCGGATAATCGGAAATGGCAGCTCACCGCGCCGGGCGGCTTCGCGGGCATTCTTGTAACACAGCCCCAGCACATCATCGCAGCATTCACTCAGATGAATCACCGGCTTGCGGTATTTGCCGTAGAGCATCAGTTCGGTGGTCAGCATGGCCAGGCTCCGTTATCAGGTGGGTGGCAGGTTATGGCGGTTATTCAGAAACACCGGATCATCCGGCAGCATCGGGCTTAAGCCGTATTGTTCCAGCACTGCCAGCGACAGGCCGCTCATATGGGCGCAGCGCTGGCCGTTGATTCTTCGCTCGCGGTCCTCGTTTTCCTGACTCAGCACCCCGGCTTTCAGCAACTGCTTTTTAAGCGCCCGGTCTGTCTTTACCGGTAGTGCGTCGTACTTGCTGCGCAGGGCCGGTGTCTGGCTCAGATGCTGCATAATATGCGGGGTACGGATAAACAGCAGACAGTCATCGCCGTGCAGCTCATAGCGGAACGGGCGCAGGTAATGACCGGCGTCTATTTCCCCAAGAATAATTTCCATAATCCAGACCCAGGGTTCACGGTCATTATGGGTTTCCAGTACATGGGTGTTCATGGCCTTCAGCAGATCTCTGACGGTATTACCCTGATGAGGTGACAGTCCACTGAACTCACAGAGCAGCTGCCAGCTGGTGGCCAGCGCCGCATAGTTGCCGACCATGCGGGCGACACTGTTATCCTGGCTGTCTGTCGAACAGTACTGGCTGAGATGCAGCAGCTGTTGCTGGTATCGGTCCTTTATCTGTTGTGCCGGTATTGTGATCAGAAAATCGAGCCACTCTTTAACCGGAAAGCAGGGCAGGCTGTTCGGCAGCAACTCACCTTTCTTTTCGAGTTCGGTGCGGACCACCTTGCCCAGCAATGACTGCACCGGTACATCTTCACCGGCCAGCAATACCGGGGCACAGAGGACATATTCCGTCATCTCGGGGCCGCGACGGGTAATCGTGTACTGATAGGTCTCCTGCAGCAGGGCGACAGCGCGGTCTATCACTTCAGCCCGACGGGCTGACAATTCTTCCCAGCCCACAGGGTGAGAGGTATGGGACACTGAGGTGACCAGCCGGAACTCGGTATGCAGGCTCTGGCCGGAAAACATGGTAAAGCCAATAGACTGTTCCAGTTGTTTGATCAGGGTGGATTTACCGGCACCTTTATCCGCCTGCAGCACCATATGGGGCCAGAACCCGAGATAGGCCTTGAGGTGAGCGCCCAGACTCCAGAGCAGTAGCAAGGTCGCGGCATTGGCCTTAAAGGTCTGCTGCCAGGCCAATAGTACCCGGCGGGCATTAGCGATTGGCCCGGAAGGGAACTGCAGATTGTAATAAGGGCATTGTCGATCCGGTTCACTGAAGTAACAGTCCGGCCCCTGGTTTACGGCGGGTTGCCCATTGCGCCAGGCCAGTCCGACAAAGTTAATTGCATCCCGGCTGCCAATATTGGTTGCCCGCTCGAGAATATTCAGCATGCGGGTAAACGGTACAGGTTTATAGATAGCGCCGCCAATACTGCGCCAGCGCTCCAGATTATACAGCTGGTCATCCGCAATAACCTGTCGTACCAGCCGGTTGCCGTGGCGTGGGGTCTGAATGCTGGCCGCAAACACTACTGCCGGCTGATTATCCGGGCGGCCACTCATTGTGGCCGCTGCACTTTGAATATGAATCCGTGACAGGGCGGCCAGCCGGAACCCACACAAGTCTTCGGTAATGGTCTGCTGTTCACCGGTACGGTCAGTCACCTGGCGCTGATAACAGGTAAAGTCTTCCTGAATACGAAACTGGCTGTAACGACTGTAATCATGGGACGGCAGCCATAACCGGCCCCGGCCCTTGCCGGGATGGCCATTAACCCCGGGAATCAGCCAGGGTTCGGTTTTATGCAACAGCCGGTAGACGGCATCAACCCCTTGTTGCTGTAACACATCATTCAGATCATTCAGTCCCTGCCATTCACTGTGATCCAGTAGATGGGCGGCAATATTCAGGTTTAACAATCGTTCATGCAGTGCCCAGGCTGCTGTTGCGCCGGGTTTTAATCCCTGACGTGGGCCGGGGCGGCTATCCGGCTGATCATTATCCATGGCAATCAATACCCGCTTGCCGGCCAGCCGGGTCCAGTCCTTTTCATGCAGATTACTGGCGCCTAAAGTGGCCAGTGTGGTCCAGCCAGCTAACTGAGGATATTGGGCGATAGCCGTTTCAACACTCAGGGCATTAATAGCGGATTCGACAACCACAATAGTATGGGCTGAGGCGACGGCTGTTGGATCGAGACACCAGAAGGCGCTGCCCTTGTGACCATGGCAGTGATTCTTGATACCGCCATTCAGTGCCGCATCAATATATCGATACTCGATCGCGGTTACTGTTTTATTGGCGGAGTTTCGGCAGATAAAAGCGGCTGCCGGGCCACCGTGAAATACTTCGCCGGCGGGTTTGCTGCTGGTGTAGTCAGAATATCCCAGCGTTTTGTGATCACCGGCCTTTGCAATAACGGCCGGGCTGATACTGCGTTGTTCGATTAAATAGGGTTGTACCGCTTCAGCATTAACCAGACAGCGTTCGGCCAGCCATTCTTCTTTACTTTGCGGCTCTGTTGCAGACTGATAACTTCCACCGCCAGGGTCGTAAGGTATAGCAAAAGCGTCGTGCAGCCACTGACTGGCTTCGGCCACCGTTGTGGCTTTGCCGGCATAGATAACCAGATCAATACAGCTACCACCTTCGCCGGTGGCGTGATCTTTCCAGCGCTGGTGGCCGTTACGGCGATAGATGGATACGGATGGATGACGGTCTTCCCTGACCGGTGAGTGATAACTGGCATTACCCTGAATCGAACCACTGGCCCGGCGCATATCCAGTAATTGCGCCAGTTGATGCAGGTCGATACGGGCCTTGAGATCTTCCAGATCCATCATAGGGTATGTGCAGCAGCCTGTTCCGTGGGTGCGGGTATCAGATGGTTGTTAATCCGGTTCAGCAGCTGTAACAGCTCCGCCGCCTTGCGGTCACAGAAGGCACCGTTCAGATGTAAATGATGCCGGCGCAGCTCAGCACAGAAATGGCCCAGCAATGCCACATCCCGGCGAGTCATATTCAGGTCCAGTACAAATGTGGCGGGGTTACAGCCCCAGCTGTTACTGGCAAATACCGGTAACCAGTCAGTATGAGCGGGTGGAGGGGTCGAATTGAGCACAGGTGTGCCGTAGCGGGTCAGTTTCATGATGACTCCCCGGGATAGATGATTTTGGTTTTGTTGTTCCCTTTTAAAAGGGATTTGGTGGTCGGGCTGTAAGCTTTACTGACTATTGTCTGTGGTTGATCTGTGCTCTTCAGGCTGTTCGTGTTGAAGCAGAGCCTGTTCCAGTAACAGTCGTGCCATCTGTGAACGGGTGCGGTTATCCTTGCGAGCCAGAATATCCAGCCGGTTAATCAGTGACTCGGTTGTACGAAAGCCGAGAACGGTCGTCGGGCGGGGCGCTTGGGTAGAGAGGCTGCCAGTCATGGTAGACGTCCATCAATTATGGGTTGTTTTTATATGATGTTTTACAGCGTTCAATAAAAAACTATCCCTTAAAAAAGGGAAAAGCAACATAAAATTCTGTCGTTTTGTATTTTGGATATTGTTTTCATGCTGTTTTGATACGAAATTTGCCAGCCTGACGGAAAAGATGTATTTATTTCGGGAATCTGTTTAACATTGTTAACAGCCAAGGTGGTGTTAATTGATGACTGCATTGGCCTTTACCCGCAAGGAGAACAATAACAATGGGGCAATTTCTGGAACGGATTGAGTTCCTGTTGGCCGGACGCAAAATTTACCCCTGGGGGGAAGCGCTGGGTATTTCCAAAGGTGCCGTGGAAGGCATCCGCAAAAATATTATTCCCGGGTCGGATATTCTGAAGGCGATTCGGGAGCAGGAGCAAGTGAATCTGGACTGGCTGGTGGCCGGAGCCGGACAGCCGTTTCAGGTTGGGTTCTGCGATAATCCGGATCAATTGCATCAAGTCTGGAGCGAGCCCGAAGAGGCCGCGGCTGATACTTTTTTGCTAACAGACGGAAACCGGCTGATCGTGATGCGACGCTGGAGTGCGATCCATTGCTATAAAAAGTCACTGGTTTCCTATACCCGGGCCCGGACACTGAATATAACGCTGACGACTGCCATGGCAGAAACCCTGCAGCAACTTTGCGCTGGCCATAGCTGTTTTTCCGGTCATATTTCTCCGCAGCAATTAACTGAATTGGCCGTCGGTCATGCCGGTACCTTTCCGCTATGGGGTGATGACAAAATCCCCGGACGCATTAATCACTGGGAGCCTCTCGAATCTTCTGAACTGGCGCAATTATTGCAAAAGCTGCTCGCGGTGCAGCCGCCACAACCGGGTGAAATATCCCGGCCGTTAATGCGTGCTGTAATTGAGGCCGTGGAAAATACGGCGCTGGAAGAGGGAATTGTGCTGGATGCCCCGGCCCGGGCCAGAATATACACCGCGGCGTATCGTGATGCGGTCAGGCGACAGCTGGACTGGAAGGATATCGAGGCCCATACCGTGCAGGGACTGTTGGAAATGTTGTAAACCGGCCTGAACGTTGTTATCAGACCGGTACAAGGTTCTGTTGACATAAGTTTGCAGCACTCAGTGGCCCGTAAAGCGGTCATGCGCAAGGCGGGCTTGTGCTGGACATAGTTGTTCTATGTTCGCATAAGTCCAACGCAGTCGGATGGCCGCTTAACGGGCCACCCGAAGGGCCAAAGCGAGAGCTTCCGTGGACGGCGTTGCAACAACTTGAAAGACATGAGTATTCCGGCGCTGTTGCGTCTTGCCACGAAAACTCTCGCTTTGGCTGAGTGCCGCAAACTTATGTCAACAGAACCTGGAATCAATACCGTCATAACGACATTCGTCGTTATTTTCAGTCAGGGTTGAGGGTGGTAATGCTGTCCCCATTCAATCGTGCGCAGCTTGCACCGGGTGCAGGCTTTTAGTCGCTGTTCGATATCCCTGATCTGCCACGCAGCCAGCCACTGCAGCAGAATGGCTTCGGCCTGTTCTTTGCTGTCCCCGGTGTTATTCGTTATAACATCGCCTGCTTCGTTATACATCAGCTTCACTTCCTTATTGTTATTGCGGGTACTTCCTACTACCGCTCAACCTTTGCAGAGAGGAGCTGGCGGGTGCAACAAGAACTGCACCAAAACATGACCCGCGTCATACAAGATCCGGGTGAACTGGACGTTTGAAGGGGCATTTCCAGTTGAACTGGACATGAAAGACAAGTACCGCAGGGCGAAGGCTGCCCGGGAAATGGCCGGCTTATCGGTACAGCAAGCTGCCCGACGCCTGGGGAAAAGTCGCAGTACCGTTCATGCCTGGGAACAGCGTGATGGTGCAGGTCCACGAACACATGAAGACCTGGTCGCCATGTGTCGGCTATATGGTATTACCACTGATTGGTATCTGGAGGGTAACGGTCCGGTATTCCGGGACGAAAGGCCTGGGCATATGGAGATTGATCAGGATCTGCAGCGGATTATCGGCCATGCCATGGGAATGAGCCAAAAAGAACGGCAGGCGCTGGCACAGCTGGTGGAAGTGATGGCTGACAAGGAGTAGCGGGGGATAAGTGCAAACGCTGGCAGGGGAGGGTCGGCAAAGGGGGGAAAGCCGACCCGAAAACACGACAGGATCTACTGTCAGGCTGAAGCGGTACCTTCTACGGCAGTACTTTCAACCATAGGCTTGGACTCAGCCGGTCTGGTCATACGGGCATGCAGCCACAGGCCAGTGGCCTTCATCAGATAACCGAACAGACTGCCAACCAGCAGTGACGGCAGCACCAGTTGCCAGTCGCCATTGGCTGCAAAGGTGGCACCACATCCGATAAAGGTACCGGGAATATAACTCAGCCACTGCTTTTTAGCCTGAATGCACATCAGGAATGAAACAATACCGGTGATGACATAACCGAGTATGGTGACATCCATAAAAGTCGACAGCTGAATAATAACGACCGCCCAGAATACACCACTGATATTGGTAACCATGCTCGACGCCAGCCCCGGCAATCCATCTTTGGGGGAGGCGAAATAACTGGTACAACCCATAAATCCGGCCCAGGTCAGAAGACCAAGGGATACCGACAGCCAGCCCCAGATTCCGGACAGAATCCCTGTCGTCAGGGAGATGGCGAACAGAACAGACATGATGGTTCAAACTCTGGTTTGTTAAAACCCAGTTTTATCTCGCTGATCCAATGCCAACAATAAGCGATTTAGGCAGTCATTGGCTGTTTTATCCCTAACCGGTGCCTGCTGCAGTGGCGGTATTTGGCGTATGATGGGCGGTGTTTTCATATTTATCGTCGACTATCCGCTACAAACTTATGTCAGCATGGCTTTACTATCTGTTGAATGATTCAATGAAAAAACAACAGATACAGCACCGGAGGCTGGATGAAGGGCAGTTGTTTTTGTGAAACCGTACAGTTTGAAGTGAGTGGCCCGATTCCGGGTTTATATCAGTGCCACTGTTCCATGTGTCGTAAAGTCACCGGTGCTGCTGCCAATGCCGCCTTTCTGATCCCGAAACAGCAGCTGCAATGGCTGGCTGGCGGTGACCAGATCAAAACCTACCGTAAGCCCACGGGCTACTGTGTCAGTTTCTGTACTCATTGTGGGTCTACTGTTCCCAATATCTTCCGTGACACGCAATACTGGGTACCGGCAGGGCTGTTGGAATCCGACGAGGGACTGGAGGTGAAGCAGCATATCTGCGTTGCCTCTAAAGCCGAGTGGGATGAGATTGGTGGTGATGCCCATCAGTACGATGCACTACCGGAGTAGCGCTTGGTGTAGACGACGGAAGATTAATAGTTTAATTTTATGAAAAAGATGTCGAAGGGATGCACTAAAAAAATAAATATGACTTAGATCAAGTTATTGTGAAAAAATGGCCAAGCAGTATCTATAAATAATTAACTAAAGAGACGTTATATGCCTGAGAAGTCACAGGTGCGCCTTTTCACGAAAGGACGCATAGCCTATGTCTCTCTTCATCGTCCTGCTAAACATAATGGTCTGACGGATACCATGATTCGCGAACTGATTGCCACCGCGAAAGAAATCCGTAGCAACAAATCCATCCGGGCAGTGATTCTGTATGGGGCAGGGAAATCCTTCTGTTCCGGGCTGGATTTCCGTGAAATGTCGGCCAAACCGTCCTCCCTGGTGCGGCTGTTTATGAAGCTGCCCTGGGTCAAGGCCAACAGCTTTCAGCGTGTTGCCTACGTCTGGCGAACCTTGCCAGTGCCGGTGATCTGTGTGGTTCACGGCAACTGCTTTGGTGGCGGACTGCAGATCGCGCTGGGTTGTGACTACCGGATTGCAACCCCGGATGCCAAATTATCGGTGATGGAAATCAAGTGGGGACTGATACCGGATATGAGTCTGACCACCACAATGACGACGCTGACCCGCTATGATCTGGCGCTGGAACTGACCATGACGGGGCGGGTATTTTCCGGGATTCAGGCAGGTGAATATGGCCTGATCAGCAAGATCAGCTTCGAGCCAATGGATGATGCGGAAATGCTGGCGGATGAAATCTGCCAACAGTCACCGGATGCCATTGCTGCGTCGAAGAAACTGTTCAAGAAAACCTGGAAGGCCAACCCGAGACGGTCTTTATGGTGGGAACGTTTTCTGCAGCTGCGGTTACTGGGGCGGAAGAACCAGCGTATTGCCATGAAGAACGGGCTGCATGCGAAGCACTTTCCACAGGTGTTTGAGGATCGGTCGGTGTTTTGAGTGTGCAGAACGTAGTCGGCTTCATATGCAGGTCTGTTCTCTCGCAGACCTGCATATGAAGCGATATATACGATAAAGCTACTGGGTTTTGGTGGTAGTGAATTTTCCTGCGCCAGTTGTTTGAGAAGCGATGTGGCTTGCGGTTGAACTGTCTGTTTGGTTTTTATCTACAATAAAATCAGCTTTTTGCATTGCTTTTGTATAGAAAACTGGAGGAGAAACAGATTCCCAACTATAAACGAATTCCTTTGTCACCGTTAAGTCAGTTACCAGTTTAAAAACAACTCTTCTATGCAGCACCTTGGGAATTACAACCTGAATTGTTGTATTGGGCAAACAAGGAAAGTGCCATGTTAATATTTTTTCTTCACCTGTCAGGCCTACAGTAAGCTGGGTAGAGTCGCCTGTGATTTTTTTCAGTGGAGTTCCTGTTGAGGCAATTAATTTCCCGAGTTCAGGCAAAAAAACTGTAAATCCGATTAACATAACAGGTGCAACTTCATAAGGGGCCTGATCTTTGTCACTAAAGCAATACGTGGAATGCATGGGAGAAAAAGGTGGGAATATTACACCAAGGCTGTTTGTGTACTTAAGTGGAGCTGCATGAGCCGTTACTTTTTCTTTTGAGCCAGTTCCTTCTTTTTCTTTAGTCTTGGCTTCAGCCTCAGCTTTGAAATCATCAGTTACTTTTTCTGTTACGCAACAAGTAACGTCTGTGCCCGGGTCAATTGTGGTGGTTCCCGCCTCAAAATTGGTAAGAAAGTGTAAGGTTACTTCTCGTTTGGTGGCATCATCTGAATCAACTAATGTTATTGTTGAGTCAGCTTGTGGAAACGACTTAAGTATGAAATTACCTGTAGCATAAACAAAAGAAAAGGGCTGTAGTAACAGTATTGTAAAAATACAGCCTAATCTAAATAAAGCATTGGAATTTTGATATTTCATTCTGATCTCCTGTCTATTTGCATTGATAGCAATCAGGATCAGAGTAGGTGGGGTTATTATATTTTCCAGTCCATTTTTTGATCAATAGTCATTATACGTCCATGAATTAATTTATATTTATTCCCGATATGTACTTTGTTATTTATAAAGATGGTGAATTTGAATTTATACTAAATTGAATTTCAAATATGTATCTTTTGATTTTAATCAGTCATTCAAAATATTGAATATTCTGGTTAATTCAAGATTTGTATAATTCATCAAAGTTTTTGCTATTCCAACCAACCATTATTTGATCACCTACTTTTAATACAGGCAGGCTACGCGCACCCATAGCGTCCAGTTCACGTCGGCCGCGATGCAGCTTGGCATTCTGTAACCGGTATTTAATACCTTTTGAGTCCAGGTAACGCTGGGCATCCTTGCAATGAGGACATTTGTCCTGCACATAAAGTACGATACGTTTCATAAAAAAATGCACTCCGAAAACCCGAAAAAACCGGAGCGCAATGTAAACAAGACAGTGCTTAAGATCAAGCGGGGTCAGAGGCGATTTCAATGTTTAGCGCCAGCCCGCTTCCAGGCTCTGAATCGATTGTTCAAGGTCCTTGATTTGCAATTGCAGCTGTTCCTGACGCTGGATCAGTTGAGCTATCTGGTGGGTATTCCCTGACTTTTGAGTTTGCTGTTGATTTTCCAGAATAGTATTAATGTGTTCTATTTCTGCTCTGGCTGCATCGAGTTCTGATCTTTTGTCCAGGAGAAGCTGGGTTGTCATGGCTGCCGGCTCGATACGTGATGATGCTTTTGTTTGTTTCGCCTGCATATGTTGCTGCAGGGTTTTGACCTCTTCTTGCAGTTGGCTGATCTCTGTTTCGAGTTGCTCCAGTCGGGATTTTGTCTCTGCGCTTCTTTTCCAGAGCGGCTGTCCAGTCAGTTGAGCCTGTTCATGTTCGAGCCGGGCCAGTTTTTTAAAGGCTGTAGTGTGTTGCGTCTGAAGCATGGCAAAGGATTGCTTTGCCAGAGGTTTACGAGTAAAGAAGGGGTGTTGAAGTGTATCTTCAACGGATGGGCGGTTGTTGGGATCAAGGTCGAGCATTTTCAGCAACAGATCTTTGGCATCAGGTGTGAGCCGCCGATTATTTTTTATCGACTGAATACAGTGGTCGTAGACACTCTGGTGAAATTCATAACCTTCACGGTCTCCCATCATGTTGTATTTGGGGGCAATGATATCAAACAGTTCCCCTGTCATTATTTCAAACATCACGATGCCGGTGGACCAGACATCAGCCTTTGCAGTGTATCCTTCAGGGTCACCTTCTTCAGCGGCAAGGATTTCCGGCGCCATATATTCGTGAGTTCCGGCGAAGTCATGAAACCTGTGTGCTTCGCCTTCTCCCTCACGAGTGGCGCCATAATCGGCCAGACGCACACTGCCGGTATGGTCTATCAGAATATTTTCAATTTTGACATCACGATGGGCAATGCCTTTTTCATGCAGGGTTTTTAGCTGTTCAAGTGTTTGCCGGCTGATGCTCGATGCCAGGGGCAGGGGAAGAGGAGCATCGGTAAACAGCTGTTCATCTCTGCCGTTGCGACCGTGCAACAGGGTGAACAGGTCGGAGCCTCCATGCTCCATAATAATACGGTACTGCTCACTATCTATGTCCCCATGAGCCGGGATTCTGACTGCTTCGGGGTTCATTTTCTGCATTCGGACTTCTTCACGAATAGCGTGGGCTTTTTGACCAGGGTTATGGCGAGGTAGTTTTTGATCCTTAACTACATATTGTCTTTTGAGAGCCCCTGGTAGTGGACCTGCTTTCGCAACGGGATCATCAGTTTTGGCTAGATGAACTGTGCCAAAGCTACCATTGGCCAGCATTTCTCCGAGTTGTACTTGCTTAAGTTCAGGGGCAGGGGACACTTTGCCCATATATTCCGGTACAACACCCCGGGCTTCCTTTTGTGGCTTCAGTTTGTGTTTGGGTGTTACCAGCAAAATAAAGCGTTGAACCAGGCGGCTGGATTTTAATTTCTCCAGCAGCTCACCAAGATATTGTTTGGGAGACTGCAACCGGGCCTTGCGATGGCCAAAAGCCTGCCCCTCAGGCTGTGACTGCTTGAGCGGGTCGGCAGAACCGGCAGGCTGATGAGATGCAACCGGTTTGTGGGAGGTAACAGGTTTACCCATAGTGTCTGCACAGCCATCTGGTTTGAGAAGGACTTTCAGTACCATCGGCTTCAGCCGATTTTGCTTAAATATATACTAATAGTATTTTATACAATCATATATCTTATAAATTAAGCGCCATACTGATATACCGAGCCAAAAAAGAGTTAAATAAAGTAGTGTGAAAATCGAGTTAACAGCTCAATGGGTACACTCAGGGCGGGAGGTTCAACTTGGATCAGTTTCTCAGGGTAGCGATAGAAGAAGCCGAGGCGGGCTTGAAAGAGGGCGGATTGCCTATTGGTTCAGTGCTGGTGCACGATGGCAGGATTATCGGGCGGGGTCATAACCGTCGGATTCAGCAGGGCAGTCCGATTCTGCACGGGGAGATGGATGCGCTGGAAAATGCCGGACGACAGCCGGCATCGGTCTATAAAAACAGTACGCTGTATACAACATTGTCACCTTGTGCCATGTGTACCGGGGCGATTCTGTTGTATGGCATTCCTAGAGTTGTTATTGGTGAGAACAGCAACTTTACGGGTGAAGAAGAACTGTTGAAAAGCAGAGGGGTGGTGCTGGATATCAGGCAGGATCAGGACTGCATCAAACTGATGGGTGACTTTATTCGGCAGCATCCTGATTTGTGGAATGAAGATATCGGGGAGTAGAGGCTGAGTATTGTTGTTTCAAGTGACTGGTTGCCAGGTAATGTTGTCGGTAGAGAAACCAGTCACCTGCCACTGTCCCGTCGGGTTGGTATCGGACACTGGACCAAAAATGCGGTTGCCGGTTTCCGGTGGGGATATAAAAGCCTGCCGGATCAGCTCTCCATTTTCTTCCTTGCGCCAGATGTAGCCATCAAGGGTTGTGGCCAGAATACGACTGTTCTTTGGTAGATCTGAGGTAGCCTGATACAGGGCTTCTATAGTTGGTGCCGAGGTTTCCACATAATCGATTCGCCCCAGGTATCCCATAAACCGGCCAAGATCCTGCTGTTGCTGAGCCACTGACATTACTGTGCGTGCCAGTTGGTCAATTTTCAAAGTTTCCTGATGCAGCTGCAGTAGCAGTGCCTGCAGACTGATTGTTGTTTTGTTATCCATGCTGCGGCTCTGTTGGCAGAATTAATAGAGGAGGGAGCGTGGCTCCCTCCTGTCACGTTGCTCTATAGCTAAGGTCAGAGCTCAGGTTCAGGATGCTGCACCGTCGATAAACTCTTCCTTGCTCCAGTTGTCGCCATCAGCATACTTCCAGAACACGGTCTTGCTGCTGTCGGCATTTTCCATATCTTCAACCAGGTTACCGGCTTCCAGAGAATGGTTTACCCTGGTCAGGTTACCGCCGCTGACCTGATATACCCCGTTTTCAGTGGCGGTGGTCTGGCCGGTCAGCAGGATACGGCTGTTGTCTGCTGCACTGTGGCCGCTCATTGCCATATTGGCGGTTTCAACCTTGGCCACCTTGTCGACAATGCCCACAAAACGGTACAACGACTTTGCCGCCTTCATATTGCCGGCAATATTGTCAGCATTGCTTGCCACGGCAGCTGGATCAATTGCAGCCAGTTTGCCGGACAGGGTTTTATTTGCCATAGGCACTCTCCTTGTATTTTGGGGGGATACTCCGGTTCGCGTCGTACGACGGGTCGAAGCGAGGGAGTCTGGTGTCGATGACCGGGCATCGAAAACAGGCAAAGGCTGGATTAATGTCGAGGGGGAGAATTCACAAAGTGAGATCGTACAGGGTATAGCCGTATACATCGTACCGGATAAAGGCACTGCTGCCGTCGGTATTGCCAATGGCGGTGATACGGCCTGCAGTACCGTCTGCAAATACCACGGTGCCATCGATAAAGTTGCTGATATCAAGGTTGATGCCGTTGTTTGCAAACCAGTTGAAGTTGCCGACCCTGTTGGTTTTGCCGGAAAGGGTATGGGTTGAAGTGGTTGTCAGGGTCGATTTGCCCTGCAGGTGGTTATGTTCTTCCCGGTCTTTTTCATACAGCGCCACAACCTTAATAGCGCTGCTTGCACCGTTCTGGTTGCGGGCAGCTGTCAGTACCAGGTTCTGTTGCGCTGCCAGTATTTGACTGCTGTTGAATGCAGATGCACTGGTTGACTTGCCAAGATAGGTGATAGATGACTGTTTGATGATATACCGACGGCCGGTTTCCGGATTGAGCACCTTGCGGGTATAACCGATCACTTGCTGAATGGTTTCGCCCTTGTCACGCCACTGTCCGTTTTCAAAACGCCAGACTTTATTGGCTTCGATATCACACAGCATGGATTTGTTGAGGCCGCCGCTGAATTTAATATCCAGGTAGGTGGAATCGGGCTGGGAGTAAGTGATGTAACCGTAGGATCGTTTACCCTTGAACCGGTGCAGCTCAGGATCCGAGTTCAGGTCAATAATCATCTCGCTGGCAATATTGTAATTATCAATATCATTCCAGTTGCTGACATAGAATTTGAAGATGTCTTGCTGGCGTTGGATCTTGACCCGAACTTTCTTGCCGGACCAGCCGCCACCGGTACCGATATTGTATTGCTTCAGCAGGCGGTTGGTTGAGCCGATGCTGTCGTAATTCAAATATACCCCACAGCCAGTACTGTGCGGTGGTGTTCCTCCGGTGTTTATCACAATAGTAAGAATATTGTTAACGTCGGCACCCTGGGCATTTTTTTCCCGGGTAAAGGCGGCGACCAGACCGATGGTATCGTCATCACTGTCATTGGAATTCAGTGTGGCCTCAAAGGTATAGTTATCAACCTTCTCATCATCCGGCGCAACAAAGCCGTTCGGCGGATAAACGTTAAGTGGCATCTGTACCCGGTCCGGTCCGGTCAGAAATTGCCAGGCGGCGGCATTACCACTGGCTTCAGACAAACCTGAATAAAACTGGTTACCATCGAAACGTCCCCAGGAATCAAAAACATCCTGAACGGTGGGTGGTGTCTGACTGGCGCGGGCCGTGTTGGTCGTAGCCGTATCCCGGTAGATATACAGTTCTTGTTCGGGTAATGGGGTTACATTGATATAAACCCGCCCGGTCTGTGTCGTGTTCTGGTCATTTCTGACGGTATATTCAAAGCCGGCCGGTTCCCCGGCAATCCCGGTTGAAACAAAGGTTATAGTGTCGTTATTCAGTGATACCGTGCCGCCGGTTGCTGAGCCTACCTGCGTCACGGTCAGCGGCCTGCCGGCGCCGTCAGTATCATTGGCAATCAGTTTGGAGCGGGATATCAGGGCGGTTTCACCTTGCTGCAGATCGAAGGTGTCCGGGTTGCAGATAATCGGTGGAATCGCCACTACCTGCATGGTGACACGCTGAGCTTTGATCTTGCCGATACTGTTACGGGCGGTATATTCAAAACTGGCCGACTGGCCAACACTCCCGGTCGAAGTGAACCTGATATTGCTGCCGTCTTTACTGACGCTGCCATTAACCGGACTTTGAACACTTACCAACTGAACAGGATCATTCCCGCCACTGAATTCATCTACGGCACCGGCCAGAATATTCGATGCCGGAATCGTTGCCGTCTTGGTGGTATAAACCTGAAAGGTTTTTTCAGGTAGCAAAATAGCTTGAGCGGAGGTGCCATGAAAGTCGCCAAAACTCAGGCGTTGCCCCGGCGTTTTATCAAGGTGGGTACTGTACTCTGAAAGTGTATGGGGCGTTTCACCCCCATACTCGGTGGCAATCTGCCCCAGAGATATCGGGCCATTTTGTTGTAATGTCATCTGTCGTCCCTGTCTGCCAAGATTATTGAAGCTTTTTCAGTGCGCTCAGTTCATCCTGCAGGGACGTTACCTGCTGTTTTAGCTCCTTGATGCTTTCAACCAGCAGGCCGGTCAGGTTGCCATAGGCGACAGCCAGGTAACCATTACACTCATGCACGGCTTCCGGCATTACGGCTTCAACATCCTGAGCAATCAGCCCGGTGCTGCGCTTGTCGGTCACCAGATCATTTCGACTGTAGGTAATGCCCTGCAGCTGACTGATTTTCTCAAGCGCATTACCGATTGGTGCAATATCCTGCTTCAGTCGCCGGTCGGAATAGGCGGTAATATCACCATTGGAAGTGATGGTGCCGGTGGCGGTAATGGTACCGGATACCCCGAGGTTGCCGTTCAGCTGGCCACCGGTTTTGGGGAAGAAGGTGCTGTTAGCAAGACTGCGGGTATAGTAGGCCGCATCATGGTTGTGGCCGGCAGTAGCCTTGCCATTCACAGCTGTTTGCAGATTACTGACCGCGGTTGTGCGGGCACTGGTTTCGGCTGAAAGATCGGTTTCAATCTGGCTGACCCGGTTATTGTTGCTGGTAACATAACCGGCAAAGACATCGTCGGAGTCCTTGTCGACCGAATTGATCAGGGCAACGATTTCAGCGAAGGAGTCCTTGTCGGCATCACTGCTCTGCAGAATACTGTCGATCCGCTGCTTCTCAGTAGTAATGGCTTGCTGCAACTGATTGTCTGCCGTCTGACGATTACCGGCTTCGGTATCGATATTCTGTTGCAGGGTCGATTCTGCGGTTGTCGCACGATTTTTTTCTGCGGCAACAGCCTGAGCATTGACTGCGACCTCAGCACTGACCCAGGACTTTCCCGCCACCTCATCCTGAACAAAGCTGCCATCCTTCATCACCGGTACAGTGATATGGTCGGCTGACTCATTAAACGTCAGTATCGCAAGCTCACCTTCATCACCCCGATCCGCTTTTATCACCGCATTTTTTGCCGGAGTGCCGGACTGGTTGGCCAGCAGGGTTAATGATTCCCCGCCGGTTGTCAGCATGCCCTGAACAGAAGCATTACCGGTTGCTGTAACATCGGACAGGGTGGTTAAACCCGAGACGCCCAGTTTGCCGTTTATGCCGGCATCAATATCAACCTGCAGACCGCCGGATATATCAACCTGTGCAGCGTTGACCTGCTTTGCCTTGAAGCTGGAGTTTGGATCATTCAGGGTCAGATCAATGGCTGCCGGCAGGCGGGCATTATTCAGGGTGCCATCAGCGATATTGTCTGCATCCAGCAGTGTCAGTGCAGCACCATTGCCGGTGAAGGCTCCCGCTGTAATGCTGGTACCGCCTGCATTCAGAGTGAGATCAATGGTATTGGGCAGACGCGCGTTACCAAGTGTTCCCTGAGTAATATTGCCGGCATTCAACCGGGTAAGCTCTGCGCCATCACCATTGAAGGTGTCGGCTTTTATTTCAGAATTACCGTTGCGACCGGTCAGGTCGATGTTGTCCGGTAAATGAGTATTGCCGATTTTACCCTTGTCGATCAGCGTGGCATCAGCAACGGAATCAACCAGCTCGGAAAACTGGGCAGCAGTGGGCACCGAACCGGGTTTGAAATAGTCTTTCAGGGTTTGCTTCTGGGTTTCGTTGGCCATTGAACGTTCCTTGTAAAGGGTTCCGGGTTGCCTGGGGAGCGAGTTGAAGGGCAGGGGATAGAAGTCTGGATCAGGTAAGTTTATTCATCGTCAGGAATCAGGCCGATATAGCCGAGGCTCTGCCATATTGAATGATGGTTGACGTACTCATATAGGGTTTCCGGCCGGGTTGCACAGGCATCCAGTGCCATATGGCACGCGCTTGACTGTTCTCCCAGTACCGCCTGCCAGGCGGCAATCACAAAGCAGGAACAGATATGACCGCCGCCTTCTGCATTGATAAACCACGAAGGCGTTTTATTGCTGCATTCTTCTACCAGATAATGCACCTGTCGCCGGGCTTTGGAGCCATAATATGACAAGCCCACCGAGGCACGAATCCCGGCGAGTTTAGAAAAGGACTTAGTTGCCATGGTAATCGAATAGCCGGTGGGATCGATCCAGGTCCAGTCTTCGGAAATATCGTCCCTTTCAGTAACGCCGTATTTACTATGACTTTGACTGTCGGGATGGTTAATCACCCAGCAGCGGGCCTGTTCGGCTACCCGCTGCAGCCGGATAACATCGCCCTGATAGCGGTAAACTTTACAGCCGGTGTTGCCACTGTAATCAATAAACTTCTGACTCAGCAGGTTCAGCTGCAATCCGAGTTCGGTTAAATGAGCGACTTCCGGTATGATGCCATTGCACTGAGCCGTAACAATAGCCACATGCTTCATGTCGGGGGCAAGGCCCCGCTGCTCAAGAAAGTCTTCTGGTTCGAAGTTGTAGAAGATGGTGTCGCCGGGTTGTACATCTGAGACTCTCATGGCGGCTGGCAGATCAATTCAAACTGCTGGATAGTTATAATGAGGATAAGGCGAAGTGATAGTGATGTGTATCATTTTGTGCTTTCCAGCCAAATGGCCAGACTCATGGCTTCTTCAGCAACATCAGGCCATTCGTTCACTGGGACAGAGGCTTTCAGGTGGCGGAACTCAAAAATCCCTCCAGATTCATTTCTGTCGTCTTTGCTATCACCTATATTGGTTGGCGAGCCCAGATTTTCAGTCATGGCCTTTAGTGTTCGATCGGCAGCACCATTTTGATCATCTGTTTCAAATTGCTTTGACCCAAGTCCTTCAATCTGGCTATCAAAACTTGCCAATTCGGTTCCGCTATTTGGATTATATATGTTCTCAATCCAGGAGTTGACGGGTATTCCTTCAAGTATTTCAATTTTAGAAAATTTATCCTTGGTTTCTGCTTTCTTTGACCATTCAACAAATATTAACCTCTCTTTTCTACTCATTAATTTATACAGGTGATGTAGTTTTGTTTTCGGAAGAACTACAAATTGATTCTTCATTACATTGTGCTGGTTCCATTCTGCATTCTTTTGAAAATCTGCATCAGAAGCGGAATTTGTTGATATTAAAATTTGTGTTAAAAGTCCTTGCAGCTTTGATGTATCAAGATCGTCTGTATTTTTATGAACGTCTTTATATTCCTTGATGTAATGTTTAACGTCAGCTATTGCTTGCCTCATGTGGGTTTTCATTTTATCCCATTTCAAATTTTTCGTTTTCTTGTTTTTTCTTTGATCCATTTCAAAATGAGGTAGGTTTTTATTTTCACCATTTGTGGTAGGGATGGAAGGATTGTCCTGGCTTATAATTTCATACATTTGAAGCATTTTAGCTAAAGGTATCCCCATTGTTACCTGAGGATGAGCTGTTGCTGGATGCTTTTTCTTTTTTAACTTAACACCCTTGCTATTTTTCTTCCAATTTACCTGTCCGAATTTATGTTTTATATCGTCTTTCTTAATTGTTTGTTCCGTTCCAGAAATAAGGGATGAAATTAGAGACTTGCTTCTGGTAACTGACTGAACAAGCTTTTCTTTGCCTTCTTTATTTGCTGAAAAAGGGTCAGTAACTATTTCGAGATTACCGTTATCCCCCTCAACTTTGAAGCCATCACCTGTTGCCAGTACCTCTTTATATGAAGATGGCTTTACACTGATACTACTTGTTTCAAACTCCAACCCCAATTTTCTTTGGATGACGGGGGAGTCAATTCTATTAAAGCTATTTCTTGAAAGGGCCACTTTGTCCCGGGTTTGGTGTGGAGCTAAATCTGCCTTAAGCTGTAGTGCTCGAGCCCCCATAACATCTGCCTCTTTTTCCAGCTTCGGGTCATCATTGACTGCTGTTCCATTCTCATGGTTCGTATTCTTAACTCGTCCCTGGGCTTGCTGAACCACATGCCATGCTTCATGAGCGAGGTGTTTTTCCTGGCCTGAAGCGACGTGAATATTGCTTCCCTGTGTATATGCATGAGCATTTAATTGAGCCGGTTTTGATGAGTTATAGTGAACTTTCACATGACTCATATCAATGCCAGATAATTGTTCGATACCATTTTTCAGTTTGTTCGGAAGCCCATCCTTCTTTTGAATGACATCTGCCTGTCTTTTTTGAGCTGCTCCTGATTCCAGTGCATGATTTTGATGCTTCATATACATTTTGGCAGATCCTTTGTGGCTAAATTGGATGGCAGGAAATGTTCCTGCCTTGCATGCGGAGCATGGCGATCTTTAAG
This sequence comes from Spongorhabdus nitratireducens, assembly GCA_947387575.1. GTDB lineage: Bacteria > Pseudomonadota > Gammaproteobacteria > Pseudomonadales > Endozoicomonadaceae > CANDOC01. The sequence goes on along the minus strand of CANDOC010000001.1, from coordinate 807,048 downwards.
CAAGGTCTAAACTGAATAAAAAAACCTCAGGGAAGAAACCGTGGGCAGACTCGGAGATATTGCCAGTCAGGTCGGCAGGCTGTTTCATCAGCCACAGGCTGCCAAAAGTCAGCCGCCATCAGAGCAGACCGGCACCTTCAAACAGTTCGGAGTGCAGAAGTTCGATCAACCGCCACGCTTTAGCGGTGGTCTTCCGGGAACTCAGCAAACCAGTAAGGACTTTCGGTCACTGGACAGCTTCAGGCTGGCTGTTATTGAACCTGATCCAACGCTGTCTCTGTCAGGCGCGGGGCTCCGGGGTGATGCTCTTGATGATTTTGTATTATTTGCTGATCAGTCCCGGCTTCGACCTGAAACCCCAGCTCCTGCACCCGAGCCACCGGTTTTCAAAACTGCTACTACGCCTTCCCCTGAGCCAATAACCACCACGTCATCGCCACAGCTTCCTGAAATAACACCTGAACCGGTTGCCCCCGTGCCTTCTCCCAGGCCGGAGACAACGACTGCACAAGCTACGCCAAAAACTACGACAACCGCACCCGCACCAGAAGAAACACTAACCCCGACGGGTACCAACAAGCCTCAGTCTGCACCACCTCGTCATGCTGAACTGACTGACCAGGTAACAGATGGCGAGGGGGCCGGGCATCTGTACCATGAAGAACTGCTGGATCTGGTCAACGATCTGTTCGAGGGTGAAGATGTTACCCTGCAGGATCTTCAGGACCATCTCGACAGCTCTTATCATTCAACCAGCCGGCTTATGGATGGGGCGAGGGCGATGCGGGCGAAAAACCAGGAGGTTTATGATTCGGCTTCTGGCCTGTTTCATAAAACGGCGCTTAATCTGGTCGCCCGGGATCTGGATAACGCCATTGTCCAGAGTCTGGTCGATACCAGCTCAACCCCGGAAGAATTTCAGAATCAGCTGGCTGCATTGATGGATGTGCCCGGTACGCTTGAAAAATCAATGGATCAACATCTGAAACCCGGTACCAATGCTGCCGGGGCCGTACAGTCCTGGTGGGGAAGTTCATTCAAGCCTGATGCATTGAGTGAAGACCTGCTGCCACTGCTGAAAGACCGGCTGGAAGATGTTCGGGAAGAAGGCGCGATGATGTTTGATGCCCTGAAAAAGAAGCCGGTTCGATTGAAGCCGGAAAACCCTTCTACCGACTTATAAAGCTACAGCACATCACCAGCCGCTGTCGCCTGCTGCAGAAACAGCCGCAATGATTGCTGATCCAGCACTTTACCAGCCGACTGGGTCAGCTTGCGGCCATAAAACCACACTCGTGGTTTATGGTCGGGCAACTGTTGTCCCAGCCGGACAAACCCCGCCCGTTCCAGTGCTCGCCAGCTGATCCGGCTGTCCGGATACACGGCGGTATAAAGCCGTTCCAGCCCACGGGTTTGCATCATTCGTACTGTCAGTCGGATCACCTGAAACGCCAGCTCCGGATGCAGTCCGTCCTGACCCAGCCAGAACACACACCAGCCGTCCTGCCGATGTACTGAAACCTGGCTCAGTCCGCTAAAGCCCAGATCACGATGCATGGCGGCCAGCAGTCGCCGGTTGCCATTATTGAGCCGTTGTCGCCACCAGTCCCGCACGCCACTTTCGCCGGATTGTACGGGCACCTGAATCCGGGCAGCCGTTGCCGGTATCTGGAATAATTCTGTGACCAACGGAAGGTGTCGTAACTGCAGCGGCTCCAGCAACAGTTCCCGGTTCAGGGTGGTGACCGGATAGTACCAGTCAACCGCCTTATGTTGTTGTTCCATCACAGCCAGATCAACCAGCCGCTGCTGAATATCCGGATGTCCCGGTGCTAGCAGCAAAGCACGGTTCAGTCGCATGGAAGCCTGGCGGTAACGGCCAGTCGCCAGCTCGCACAAAGCCAGATTGTAATGCAGTGCCGGCCGCTCGAGATGGCGATGCAGGCAACTGATATAACAGCTGCGGGCCAGCGCCCAGAAGCCCTGCTGCAGAGCATGATTACCCAGCATAAAACAACTGCCGGCACGATAACTGCCACTGTCCAGCGGTGTCGGAAAAATATGCTGCGGTGGTCGCAACGGTAATTTGCCCAATACCGAACAATCGGTCAGTAATGCCTGCGGCGACAAGGCTGGCATGGATGAAGATGGCGGAGGTATGGCGCCCGAACCCGATACAGCCATACCCGTCAGCGACGAAGCATTTGATTCTTGTCACGGCTGGACTGGGTGGTGCCGAAGAAAAACTGCATCGAGCCGATCCAGGCCGTAGACAATGCGCCCAGCATAACCTGCAGCACGGCTTCATTATTGGGGTCGGCATGGCCGAGAATCATCGCGGTCAGTACCAGAAAGAAACCCAGCGTCAGCAATACTGACAGAATACCCGGCATCCGGTCCTTCAGCTGCATCTGACGGTTGCGGGCATCTTTCTTGTCGTCATACACCAGTTGTTGTTCACGAATACCCAGCTCCCGTAACTGTACCCGTACGTCCTTGTCGAGATTTTTCAGCTTGTTGAGATCTTCAACCCTCGCGGCACTGAGGGTGGTGGCAATATCATCTTCGGTGGCCTGGGGGTCATCCAGCAGGGTTTCCGCCAGCATGCTGACAGCCACTCCTGCCAGCGGGCCGCCCAGCATTCCGGCCAGCGTCGGGGCAACACTGCTGACCAGATCCTTCCACTGTGCATTCTCCATGGCGATGTCCTTTTCCGGAGTATCTTTCTGGCTTGCCACGGCCATTCCGTTGGCTGTGGGTTCATTGTCGTAATCCTGCGCATCATCATACTGATCCGTAGCCCGATGGTTAGGAGCCTGATGATTGTCATAGGGGTGACTGTCGTTTTTCGGTTGTTTTACGGGTGAGGGCGCAAGCGTATCCATGGCAATTCCCTGTATATCGCCCAGGGCTTTGCTGCTGTTGATACAACATGGAGCGGCCTGGGCATCGACAGCCGGATCAATCCGTGTTCCGGCCATTCAGCTGTCGGGCCAGATGTCCCAGCAGCTGGTTTTCGGCTTCGCACAGCTGGCTGTAAACCTGTTCATAACGCTGATTCCAGCGCCGGTCCCAGTTGCGCTTGTCGATGGCTGCAAAGCGGTAGCGAGCTGCGGTTGTCATGGGTATCCGCCCTTTGCCGCGGCAGGGTGAGCAACTCAAACCCCGGCGGGTAATGCCGCGACCACCACACTGTTTACAGTGATGAGCCGATAGCAGTTCATGGCAGGCCAACTGTGCCAGTTTGACCAGTACCGCCTTGCGACAACGCCAACTTTCCTGCTCCGCCAGTTTCAGTACCTGTTCGGTCATCAACACCAGCAATACCTTGCCCTGGTGACGGTCGTCGCAGAATTTTGCCCGGGCAAGAGCCAGCGGAATAGGCGGCAACTGGCCCATGCCCAGCGCCGCAGCAACATCTTCCCACTGCAGGGACTTATAGGCGGCACCACTGCGCTGCCAGGACGGACTTCTCAGGTTTAACAACTGCAGTTGCAAAGCTGGATGCATACCGAACCCTCATACTTGTTCAGCATGAAGCTGGCTGCGCTCAAGATAACGCTGCTGCCGGGCCTGCAGCCGTGACTGATATCGAGCATAGGGCTGGTAAATACCCTGCCAGCTGACCAGACCCTCGGTCTTGCTGATAATATTCAGGGCCTGCTGAGGTCGTGGCGCCCGCTCCAGTCGTCGCCAGGACGCTACTGTGCGCAGTGGTACATCCAGCAGTTGTGCCACAACCTTGTCGGATTGCTTCTGAATAAAGACGGCCAGTTCCATGGGTATCCCCTTTTGATAGCGATCGGTGAACGTTTCGTGCTCAGTCACTATCGGTATACCGCAGGGATTTGGCGGTGCTCAAAAAGTCATGATTGTTAACCGTCGTTAACGGTATATTGCGGCATAGCAGGGCTTTTCATGGAATGGAAAGTAGCAGCGGTTATAGCGTCAGATGACGGGTAACCGGTATCGGGTTGCCACTGCCGTCGCTGCCAACCAGCACTGACTGGAAGTTAGGTAAACCACCCTGACCATTTTCTGCCCAGATTACATAAGTGCCGGGGCCAATATTCTGGAACGCATAAAAGCCGTTATCGGTTGGCCGGGTTTCCCGGTACGATACCGGGTTACCACTGTCAGTAGACTGCAGATTTACAGTCACTGTTGCGTAATCAATCGATCCCCCGATGACATTACCGGAAATAATCAGTGCCGGAGGCTTGTCCGGCACCTGACGACTTTCACCGGGAGGGGGTATTTTCTTGAAACGCCGCTTCAGTTCGGTGATCACCGGCGTGCTGACCTTGCCATGAACATCAACCGGCACGGTTAACTCCAGGCTGATCACCGGCTTGGGGTGAGCACCCAGAGCATTCCAGAATTCGCCCTGGGTCCGCTTGTTATCCTGATCCAGCAGTATTTTCACAGTCACACCGGCGGGGCCGGGCTGATAACCATAGGTGTTCAGCATATCCGGCGGAATACTGTGGTGTTTACCCAAACCCTGCACAATCCTTGAAAGTAACAGTTGTTCGACCAGAGCATTATCTTCCGGACCCCGGCTCCAGCAGCTGATCATATAATTCAGATTAACCAGCCGTGGCAGCCGCGACATGGGCGCCGAGTTACCACTGCGTGCGCCCAGGCTGAAACTGTCGGCACTGCGTCGCTCCAGATTATCCTGCAGGCTGTACAGGTACATATTAATAACCGGCTCGGCGGGCAGGGTGGAGACAAACTCCTTGTCCGGAACTTCCAGACTGATTTTCACGCCGGACTTGTCGGTATCACCGAGCAGGACATCCCGCTCGACCAGATCCTTCAGAGTCAGGCTGACTGCCTCGAACGGGGTGTGATCACTCATAGCCGGAATTCCGCCAGATTATTGTTATTTGATAGATGTTGTTCAGGTTGAGGAGTCTGCTGCAGATGCTTGTAATATAAGCGTTTTATTCCAGCCAGCCGGCCAGTTTTTGTGCCGCAAGAAAGGTGCTGTCGTGTTTCTGATATTCGCGCCGGATTGCACCCGCAAGATGTTGTCGGGTCACTGTTGGCTGTTCTTCGTCATCCGCTTCGGACAGGGCCAGCAACAGTGTGTGCTGACAGATATTACGAATCTGGGCGCCGGTCAGTTCCAGTTTTGACGCCAGATCTGCCGCACCAATTCCGGCTATTGGCGGTAGTCGTTCAAGCCACTGCTGCCACAGGGTTGTTCTTGCTGCTTCATCAGGCCGGGCAAACTCGATACTGAACTGCAGCCGCCGCAGAAAGGCTTTATCCAGATTGGTCTTGAAGTTGGTGGCCAGAATCAGCAGGCCGTTATAGCTTTCAATACGTTGCAGCAGATAACTGACACCCATATTGGCATTCTTGTCATGGCTGCTTTTTACCTCACTGCGACGGGCAAACAGTGCGTCGGCCTCATCGAAAAACAGCATGCCATTGTGGTGTTCTACCTCGGCAAACAGGGTATCCAGGTGCTTTTCGGTTTCGCCAATCCATTTGCTGGCAATATTGGCCAGATTCACTTTATACAGCGGTAGCCCCAGTGTTGATGCCAGCGTTTCTGCGGCCATGGTTTTGCCGGTCCCCGGTGAACCGGAGAACAGTGCCATAATCCCGATAGATGAGCATAGTTCACGCTCCTGCAACAGCTGTCGTAACCGATAGCGTTCGCCCAGTTCATGCAGCTGGGCACCGGCATCCGGGCGCAATACCAGCGGTACATCCTTGTCGTTCGGTTGTACCCGGGTAGCCAGCCCGGACAGACTTAGAGGCGTACGGGCCACACACTGTTGCAGCACCCGGTCAGTGGTTATGGCATGGCGACGGTGCACCAGCTCCAGCAACACTTGCTGGATATCGCCTGGCAATAGCCGGTAGCGGCGGGCTACTGTGCGCCAGGATACCCGTCGCAGCTTTAGTGGTAATGCTTCTGCCAGTGTCGTCCAGAGCGAAACCGCGTGTTTATAATCGGGTATACCCAGCTGTATCGTAACCGGATGATGATGGGCCAGTATTGCTGGCCACAAATCTGGTGAAGATTCCCCAGATGTTGCTGTAAACCAGATCCGGGCTGTAGTGTGTTGTTGTAGCCAGTGGTTCAGCAGACAAACTGCTGCCGGTTGTTGCTGCAGCGCTTTCAAACCGTCAGGCCATAACAGTTCGGCATCCGCCAGAGTCAGAAATCGCACTATATCCCGCAGCATGGTGATGGGTGCGGAATACTGCCACAACCGTTCATTGTTAAGTAAATACAGTTGTCGCCCGTCACTGGATGCCTGCCACAGAGCCAGGCTGGTTCGACCACTGCCTGATTCTCCCTGAAGCTGGATGCAACGTGACTGAATATCTTTATCCGGTGGCAGCAGCTTGTGTGATGGCAGGGTAAAGAGATTCAGACACAGGGCATCCGGATCACCAATCAAGGGTTGCTGCTGAAGATAAGCCAACAGATCAGGCGCCACTTCCAGGTTACCACTCAGGCAATAACCGGCATCTGCCGGTGGTTGCAACAGGCGATAGTAAAGCAGAGGGCTATCTGCTCCCAGCTGCTGTTGCCATTGCTGTGATTGCGCCGGACTTTCTGCCAGCAAGTCCAGTAGCCAGTCGAGGCTGGCCTCCGGCCGGGAGCGGGGGTTCAGCTCCTGGTAAAGCCCCCGGTAATGACTGTTCAGTGCCGGTAATGCAGCGAGCAACACCAGTGCCAGCTGCCATTGTGAGAGATTAAACAGCTGCTTTAGTCGAGCCAGTTCTTCGCTTTGTCCCAGCTGCTGTAACAACTTTTCCCGGTAACTGCGCCAATCGGCGACGGCCTGCTGATAAGTTTCAGTATTGCCAGCTTCATCTTCCGAGCTGCTGGCCAGCTGCCAGATGCCGTCTATCAGCGCAGCTATTCCGGCCAGTTCTTGCTGAACGGTCGGTGTTGAGGGAGCCGATTCAGGGTGAGCGTCCGTCACGGTTGCCCCCGCTTCATCTGCCCGGCCAGCTCACTGGCTCTGCCTTTTACCTGTCGGGCCCAGCGGGAATTCAGCATTTCCCTTGCTGCAGTAGCAAAGTCACGCTGTTCGACCGCGGCCAGCATATGTCTGAAACCACTGAACGCTGGCAGCCCCATATTGAATACCATATTAATCAGCACATCGCGCCGTACCGGATCCAGCCCCAGCACAAACGGGAAAGCCCGTTCCAGCTCAGCCCTGGCCCGGGCAATATCATGGCGTAACAGCAGCAGTGCTTCGTCTTCGGTAATACCGTTATCATCCAGATTACGACCAACGCCAATGGTCAGTTTGCCGACAGTATCGGTATACGGCGTCAGCCGCAGACCTTCATGCCGGATCAGCGCCTGTTCCAGCGTTTCGGGCATGGCAGTGTCCTTATAAAATCAGTTTGAGAGAGTGAGGGGCGGGTGATCAGAAATGGAATACAGGTCAGATTGATACCGCCGGGGTGGCGGTATCAACGAAGAGTGTCTTACTTTAGCTTCAACAGGCCAAAACCACTGGCTTCCAGTGCTTCCCATGCATGATATAGAGCACCTTTAACATCCTTTTTATCCGGGGCGTGTTTCATTTCGAATTCAAAGAAGCGAACTTCGATCTGTTTGTGAGTCTGCAGCAGGGCTGCAATCATTTCATCCCGGCCAACACCCCCGCCGCCATAGGCAAACATGGCATCAGATACGGCAACCATCGCTTTTGAAGTCGGGCTCAGTCGTCGGGTTTCATTGACGAAGCCTCCCCATTTATCGTCAACGACAATCATGACGTAGTCTACGCTGGGGAATTTCCCGGGCAGATCTGGAGGTAAAGTAGGTAAAGCAGGTAACTTCGAATTAAGTGTCGGAACGGCCTGACTGGAAACAATGCCCGTGGTGGTGTAACCCATGGATTTGGCCAGAGGGTACATCTGACCAATACCATCTGGTGTGCCCCCGATATTGATGATCCACTTGTCAGCAGGGTAGTTTGCCAGCATTCCCCTGACTTCTTTTGCCAGTCTGGCCTCATCCTGGTACCCAGCACCGGAAAAACCCACCAGGGTCAGTACTTTTTTCCCTTGCTTCCACTGCTGGAATTTTTCCATAACTGTAGCGTGATCCGTCGCAACGTCGATAAGTTCCGTTGCATGAACCTGGGCGGTGAGAAACAGGCTGCTGCCCAGCAGCCAGAAGGGCCTGAAGAATCGACGCAGTGATACAAGCATATAATTTCCTTTTTCTGGTTATTGGCATGAGGTGGTATGCCTCAGATCCGGTACATCCATGCCAATAAGTGTAGATAGGAAATGCAGCCTGATGAGGTTACTTCAGTTGAATGGCCGGCGTTTTCCAGTGAACACTCAATAATCCACCCAGCCAGGGCAGGGTAATCATACTGACCGGCCAGGGCAGGGCTTGCAGCAGAATATCCTGAGCCTTGTCTTCTACGGTCAACTTCCAGCCATTGTCATAAGTCTTCCAGTGGCCGTTGCGCTGCAAAAAGAGGTTGCGCAGTCCGGCCGGGGTGATATCCCGTAATGCCGACCACTGACTGATGACTGCTGCCAGCAACTGATCAGCGTGTTGGCACCGGGAATCAGCCAGTGTTGGCAAGGTGTCAGGTATCTCTGCCGGTTTGAGCCCGGTTATCAGCGCCGTGGTCATTCGGTTTTGCTGTTGTACTTCCGGACAGGCGTCGGTGCCGGCAATATATTCCAGCAGAGCCATGGCCTGATGCTGATGGCAGATATCGATAAAAGACTGATCGGCTGCCAGCAGCTCGCACTGGTTGAAAAGCCGTGACAGATGAGGCCACAGGAGCACCAGTCCTGCATTCTGCACTTCAATACTTTCATTGGCTGACAGCTCCGGCATAGAGTACCGGGCTTGAGGTCCGGAACGGGATTTTTCGGTATTAAGGGTTTGTTCCAACTGCCGCAGCGTTTGTTGCAAGGAATGACTGATGTCGGCTGCGGCTTGTGACAGGCTTGCCCGTGTATCCGGGTCAGCATCGGGAACGTCCAACAGATTTGAAGCCGGAGAACTGTAAGCTTTGTTGCTGGTTGTGGTCTTTGGTATACCTTTCTGCTGCTGCACTTCTGTGACTTCTTCCTTAGCTGGATGACAGAGCCCGGCTAAGTCGGTAACCGTCTGACCCGAAGAGCTGAAGGTCTCATGTCGAGAACCAAATGTCAGTTGTTGTGCCAGTATCTGCCGGGCAACAGTCAGCCGGCGCTGGTTATCGTCCCGTACAGATACAGGACAGTGCTCTGATCGTAACAGGCGTCGCTGAACAGACATCAGGGTTTTAATCTGCTCGATGCCTTGCTGAATTGATGATCGCGGGAACTGCTGGAGATAAAGCTGTGCCGGATCAAGTTGCTGCAGCCACTGTTGCCAGCGCTGCCGACGGGAAGAAAACCACTGCTTTAGAGTGGGGCTTTCCTGTGAGGCCTGTTGGAGCAAAGCCTTTATAAAATAGATGCTCCGGGCCAGCATGATCCTGTCTTGTATCTCCGGTAAGGCCTGTTGCCAGGAATGGATTGCAGAATGCCAGGTATCAGCCGTGGCCTGAAGCGGCAACTGCTGTAATTCACTGTGCCACTGTTGTTGTTTTCGTTGCAGTTCCGGATCTGGAGATGGTACTGAGGATGTGGCGCTCCGGGTGTTTGCTGTTTGCCCGGACGCATCTTCAGTCGTTCGTTCTGCAGAGACCTTTTGGTTGAAGGTATTTTCATAAGGCTGCCGGGATTGAGGTAAAGCTGCCCGCGGCTGTTGACGTGTGTGATGCGTATCAATGGCTGCTGATGTGTGATCACAGCGCTTTATATGCTGTTCGGGAGTACTGTCTGAACGCGCTTCCTGTGGTGCAGGCTGACCCGATACCGTTTCAGCTGACAGCAGGAGCAGCGGTGACTGCTCCACGGCAGTGAGAATCCGCTGCAACCAGCGCTGTTGTGACGGTATCGGTATGTCCTGCGCCTGACGACACCACTGATCGATCACCCGCACCAGTTTCAGTGGCAACTCCGGGAAGCTTAAAAGCTGAAGCAGTTCGGGATGAATCAGTGCTACTGATAATTCAGCACTGTCCAGATCAGGGTTGTACAAGGCCGCGGCAGGACTACGGATCTGTTTTTCCTCTGGTGAGGAGGGCAGCAGAGTGGAAGGGTCGGGGTACAGTGCACGTTCTTTTTTATCCGGAATTGTAGCTTCACAGTCAGAGTCGTTTGGTGTCAGTACCGGTTTATGTCCTGATTGTTGTGCCCTGGTCATATGTCCAGTCAATACCCCTGATGACTGTTCCGGGCTCTGATGTTGATTATTATGGCTTTCCGGGATACCGGCATGCTGTAACGATTCTGGCTTCCCTTGGCTTTTAACAGCCCTTTGAGCTGTTTCTGCAATGCATTGTCGCATCATTTTTTCGAACTGCCGCAATTGATGTTCCAGCGTTTCCGGCATCAGTGCGGGCTGATCAAATGCGTCGGGTGATGCGTTTTTAAATGATACTGTATATTTGTCCAGTGCTAGGTATAATACACGGACTTCTTGTAGTGTTTGATGCAGGGTTTCTGACAGGATCCTGCTTTTTTTTTCGGTTTCCTTACTACTCTCTGTCTGTTTTGACAGGGTATCCAGACTCTGTAACAGCCGGTCTATCTTTGTCCTCAAAAGCTTTGCTGACGACAGTGAGTCAGGCTGGGTCAATCTGTTTCGATCAATACCCGCTACGGACTGTCTAGCAATACTCCGCTCAAGACTGTTACCGGCTATATCTCTGCTATCACCAGCCGGTACCGTTTCAAAATACCCCTTGTTACCAGCCGTACTATCTTCTGCGCTGCCAACCTCGTTACCGGAATATCCGGGAAACAGTTCAATACCAGAGTCTGTTCCAGGTTGTTCCAGCTGTTGCAGTAAATCTGTAGTGGAATATTCACGCTGCAATAAGTCAGTAATTTGAAATTGTGTTCTATCTGAAGAGGTTGCAACGTCTATGTGATGTTCAGCTTCAGGTTGTTCCGGTTGTTTATGCTGCGATGCTATTGGCTGAAGATCTTGCCGGCTGCTATCAGAGGCTGGACCGTTCTCTATCTCCTGTTGTAACTGCTCAAAACATTGGTCCAACCGGGCAACCAACAACTGCTCAAGCTCTTGTTCCAGTAGCAACAGATTGGAGGTGTTGTTGTCGGTCAGCTGCAGTTCATCCAGCTCGATATTAATCCGGTCGATACTGACAGGATGATTGACTGCCGGTGGCTGATAGGCTTCCAGCGTCCGGTAGACAGCCTGCTCCAGCCGTGTTGTCAGCGCTGTTTCCGGTTGCTCGTAACTGAACACAAAGTTGAGCTTCAGCTTTTCTACTTCCGAGCTGGCCTGAGTCTCACTCACCGACGCAATTTCCGGATTTCATCCGCGGCTTCACGGTAAGCCAGGTAACGAGAATCTTTGGCATTGGCAATGCCCAGATTGATAAAGGCCTCTTCGCTGCCTTCATCCTGCTGTTCGCACCACAGTTTGATCAACCGGTGGGTTTCCATATCTTTCAGCCGTTCGGCCTGCTGGCTGGCGCGTTGCTGTGCCTTTTCAGCATTGATACTGTGTTGCCACAAACCCTGGCCATCGCTGACGACCGGCTGGCCATCGACCGGCAATATCTGACCGGAATACAGTTTGAACTTGACCTGATCGCCTTGAATGGTTGGCTGCCACTCCGGCTTGCCGGCAGTCGGGTTGATCTGCACCCAGAACACAGCGGGGTTGCAGAGCGAGAAAGGTTTGTCGTGCAGCTTGAAACTCATCACCAGCCCGTTACTGCGGCTGCATTTCAGATATTTGGCCATTATTGTTTATCCATCAGAAGTAAACTGAAGTACAACGGCCGACAGTACTGCCGGCCGGGCAGGGCGTATGAAAAGAATCAGAGGTTGGAAGCATTCCAGGTGCCGGTAGAAACACTGAGCCGGGTACCGATAAAGCTGCCCTGCCAATAGTGTTCTTCCCGCTGGTCACCGGAGCGGTAGTTATTGGCAAAGATATGGTGGTAGGTGGCATTGTCCACCGCTGACGCCATATTGTTATGCCAGTGACCGGTACAGATCATATCGCTGCAGAAGCAGGCGCCACCGCCTTTCTCGACGGCAGTGCAGTCCTGGGCCAGTACCCGGCTGCGGTGGCAGTAGTAGACACCACCGCCGTATTCGGCTTCACAGTGACGTACGGTGATATCACTGTTATCACATTCAGCAGCACCGCCACCCCGGTTGGCATAGCAACCCATAATCACCAGTCGTGAGTCTTCCAGTCCGTAGGCGCCGCCACCAAACAGGTCGGCGCGACAGTTGCGGATATGTTCAGCGGTAATCTGGCGGCTGAATTCGGCATAAATTGCACCACCACGACCACCGACAAAGTGACCGACAATATGACAGTTGAGGGTACAGCGCTCAGCCCTGAGCAGGCGGAAGGCGCCGCCATTATGGGTTACAGCCTTGGCGCCTCCGTCAAAGGTCCAGCCTTCCAGCATAATGCCATGTACGGTTTTGTTTTCTTCTGCCTCGATTTCAAACCGGAATTGTGGCTGCTGTTTAACAACGAGGGTGGTATTGGGGTTATAACCGATAATACTGACCCCGGACTCGAGGCGAACCGAGTTTTTCAACACATAATGGCTGATACCGGGCCACTGTTCGTTAGTATCCAGCTCGGCTTCAATACCGCCGGTAATCACGCCTGGATTGTCACCGGCTTCACGGGGAGGCATCAGGATAATGGTGGTATAGGCATCGATAGTCTCGGTCTGGATCCCGGTACCGAATATTTTCTCGAACTCTTGCTGGGTGCGGATTACCCGAGTCCGGTTACCAAAGCCAAACGGTGATGCAAAGGTATCGACATAGGATTTGACCGCTTTCTGGCTGGGCAGCACATCATCGGCAGCATTCAGTCCACCCAGATGAATGTCGTCTTCAACCCGGTTAATCCGGGCACCATTGGCAAAGGTCAGGCCGCCGCCCAGGGTTACACCCTGACTCAGGGTGGTATAACCGGAAACACTGAGACTATCGCGCAACGTCACGGCCTGCTCGGTCAGTAATGTGCCGTTCAGGGTAACGCTGCCATTGGTGGTCAGACTGCCGGCAATACCGAAATCGCCACTGCAACTGCCACTGCCAAGCGTGATTGATTCACTGATTACCGCACTGCGGGCATTCAGCTGTGACTGACTGATCAGGTTACCGGTTACTGTCAGGGTGTTTTCTACCTGCTGGTTACCCGCCACTGTCAGTGCCGGCTCCTGCGGATCGCTGGAGCTGAGGGTGATTCCCCGTTCAGTAGTCAGCCGGCCGGTCAGATCCAGGTCGCCGGTAATACGGGCGTTGCCCCGTACATCCAGGGCATTAACGGCACTGTCATTGTTTTCTACTGACAGACTTTTCTTGACCACACTGTTGCCATACAGGGTGCTGTCCGACAGCGCCTTGAACGGGCCGGAGACCTCGACCAGGCTGTCCAGATAAGCACTGGAGCGGGCTCGCAGGTCACCGAAGACAGTACAGTTCTTGTTAAACAAGGCAGTATCATTGACGGTAACCGCGCCACTGAAGCGACTGCTGCCATTAATATCCAGTGCCAGCGGGGTATCCGGGGAAACATGGACCACTATGCCGTCATTGGCTGTTACGCCGCCATCGACATCCAGTGATTTGTTAATGGCGGTATGACCCAGCAGGGCTGAATCACCGGTGACAGTCAGAATATTTTGTTCCAGTGCGTCGCCACCAATGGCCATACAGTCTTCAGCCATCACCTTGCCGGACAGGGTACTGCTGCCGGATACCGTGATATCTTTGGCAACGGACAATGCTCCGGCCAGTGCAGTATCACCTCCGGCACTTAACTCACCACTGATACGGGTATAACCACCAACATCCAGATCCTTTTCCAGTCGGGTGTCGTCGGTAATATTGACACTGCCACCGAGCCGGGTATCACCACTGACATCCAGCGCATGATCAACACCGACAGCACCCTGGATAATCAACTCCTTGTTCAGGGTGGCCGTATCATCCACGGTCAGGGTCTGTTTGATCGTGCTGCCGCCGTCTACCGTCAGATAGTCGCGTACCGAGGTGGTGCCATTGATATCCAGATCGCCGTTAATTTCGGCATCGCCGTCAATATCCAGCGTCTGGTGACCATCATGACTGCCGCTCAGTTTCAGGCCACTGCTGAAGTTGGCGCCGCCATTCAGATCCAGTCGGCCATTCAGCTGGGAGTCACCAAATACAATCTGAGCCTGGTCCGGGGTCAGTTCGGCATCTTTTGGCGGTTCGCCGACAATCAGGGATCCGGCTTCGGTCAGCCCCTTGATCTGGGCATCACTTTGTACCCGCAGATCATCGGTGACTGTCAGGTCATCCGAGATAATAACATCGGACTCAACCGCAAGCTGGGCATCAAAGCGTACATTGCCGTGTACGGTGAGAGCATGGCTGTCGTCAATATCGGGATCGGTGGATACGGTCAGCCCCTTGTCGACCACCGCCGAGGCTGCAATCTGGACATTGCCATCCAGATGGCTGTTGCCGGCAATCTGTAATGCCTGCTCGCCTTCGGTTCTGTTTTCAACTGACAGGGTATCCCTGACAATCGTGGCACCGTTCAGCTGACTGTTACCGCTGACAGTCAGGCCATCAGCCTCACTGTCAGCATTGCCAACCTGCAGTACTCCGGAAATATCCAGGTCACCCTGAATATCTCCCTTGCCATCAACGGTCAGTACCGTACTGCCAGCTGTGGTGATGCTGTTGTCGCCCTGAACTTTCAGCGTGCCGGATACACTGCCGTGGCCGGTAATATCCAGTGCCATATCGGCCTGATCGGTATTGGTCACAGTCAGGGTTTTACCGACGGCCAGATCACCGGCCATGGTGCTGTCGCCGCGAACCTGCAGCTGGCCTGTATCCGCCATGGCCTCGATGCGGGCAGAATCCATTTGAGTGCTGCCGGAAACCACCAGAGCATCGGTGTCGTTATCAATATGAGTAATGGTAACCGTGCCATCCATCGCACTGTTACCGGACACCTTCAGCACATCAGCATCAGCAACCGGGTTGCCGTCCTTATCCAGTTGGCGGATTGCCAGACTGTGATCTGCCATGGCTTTGTCGTTAAAGCGGGCTTCACCTTTGGCAGTTAATGACCCGGTCACATCTGCAGAACCGCTCAGACGGGTATTGCCACTAACAACAAGATCGCCACCAAGATCAGCATTACCGACTAACGATGAACTGCCGTCGACTTTCAGGTTGTTGCCAGCAGTAATATCAGTCTCTGCAGTAAGGTCACCTTTCAGCAGCGAGTCGCCGTGTATTGTCATTTGATGGGCAGCATCGGCATCGCCACCCACGGTCAGCTGACTGTCAGTGCGCAGATCGCCCTTGATATGGGCATCCTGTTCTGCAGTCAGGCTGTCTTTCAGCAGGGTTTCGCCATCAATGGTGGCATTGTTATCCAGCTGGACATTGCCCAGGGCATGAATGGCCAGGCCCTCGGCGACAGCACCATCAACCACCAGTCCCTTGTTGATCGTGGCGGAACCGGCAATAGCTGCATTTTTGTCGAGGGTCAGATCTTCTTTCAGATGGCTGCTGCCATCTATAGTCAGCTTCTGGCGAACAGTGGCATGGCCATCCAGTTCGGTATGACCATAAACATCCAGTACTGTCTGGTCACCGGTATCCTTTTCCGGGCTGGATTTGTCTTTATTACCCAGTGTCAGCGCTTCACTGACACTGGCCTTACCGGTTGCAGTGAGGGCTTCAGTCTGGGTTTCACTGTCACCAATCGCGGTCAGACCACCGGCTGCAGTGGTGCGACCATCAATCGTTGCCTTGCCGGCGACAGTGGCTGTTCCGGCTATGGCGGCACTGGACTCAAAGGAGGCCGCGGCTTTAACTTGCAGTTCGCCCCGTAATTCACTGTTGCCACTGACGGTTGTGTCTCTGGTAACGGTGAGGTTGCCGGCCAGATTGGTATCGCCGGCAACAGAAGTCATACCATCAATGGTGACATCACCGCTTAGCTGTGACTTGCCGTTTACAGTCAGGCTGTCGTCGGATTCGCTGGTGTTATTGATGGTCAGACTATTTTCAACGGTTGCATCGCCATCCAGCAAGCTATGACCAGATACGGTCAGCATTTGCTCTGAAGAAGTGGATTCGTCACCGACCGACACCCGGCCACTGATCTCCGCACGACCATCAGCAGTCAATGCCATATTGTTGTCCGGATTGGGGCCCAGGGTCAGGCCCTGGCCAATTGTTCCGGCACCGGTAATAGCGGCATCCTTGTTGACGGTCAGCTTGCCATCGATAGCGGCATGGCCTGTTGTGGCCAGAACCTGTTTGCTAGCGGTGGATTCATTACCAACGGAGAGAGATTCACTAATTCGGGCCTGGCCTTCTGCTTCCAGTGCCGGAATATTCTGATCACTGTCGCCGCTGGTTTTCAGTCCGGCATCAACCATTGTATGACCGTTGATCCGGGTATCACCTTTTAACAGGGAGTGACCGGAGACGGTCAGTAGATCCTGATCCAGAGTGGTGTCATTACCTACGGACAGTTGCTTGCCAATTTGAGCACTACCGCTGGCAGATAGAGACTTACTGGATTCTGCATCTTCACCAAGGGTCAGCCCCTGATCAATCCGGCCTTTACCTTCTGCCGTCAGATTGCCACTCAGATTCAGGTTACCGTCCATATCGGCATGACCCTGAACAGTGAAAACCTCTTGTTCCTTTGTGTTTTCACTGCCGACAGTCAGTGACTCGCTGATTTTTGCTTGCCCTTCAGCCATCAGGGCCGGAATATTTTCAGCACTGTTGCCGGTCGTTGTCAGACCCTTGTCTACTGTTGCTGCAGCTTTGACCTGCAACGCACCATCCAGATTGCTGCTGCCGGATACCGTCAGGGCATCACCGCCGCCTTCGCTGTTACCAACCGACAGTTTGTTGTTGGCGCTGGTCTGCTGATGAAACGAGGCACTGTTATGAACATCAAGGGTATTATTCAGCCTGGTCTCAGCGGTGACTTCCAGCTGATTATCCACGGTCACCTTGCCATTCAGGTTTGACTCGCCACTGACGGTCAGACTCTGGCTCAGGGTCGTATCGCCGGTAACATCGAGATCGGCGCCAGCTTCAAGTTTGCCGCTGAAATGAACATCACCGTCAACGCCGAGCATGACACTATCCAGCGGGTTCTCACCCACCTGAAGCTTATCCTGCAACCGGGTTTCACCGGTGATATCTACGGTGTCGCTCAGGGTCGCGGGGCCAGTCACACTCAGGCTGGCATGGATATCTGCCTGCCCCTGAATATCCAGATTATGATTCAGTCGGGCATTACCACTGACTTCCAGTGTCTGCTCGTCACTGTCGCCGAGAATGGTCAGCTTGCCGTCAGCCTTGATAGCATGGGTATCCAGTTCAGGACGAATAGTCACCTTGTCATGGTCGGCTGTCAGCCAGTGATTGTTTTCACCGGAGGCCAGAATCAGTGCCTGTTCGTTGACCGGCACATCCAGATGTAATGCACCCTGGGGGGTCTCGGTACCGAGTCCGGCACGGCCGGTATGGTCAATCACAAATGGAGTAAGATCACTGTCGCTGTCTTCTACCAGCAGACAGTGCTGATCCGAGGTATTGGTGACATGCAGGGTTGCTTGTGGCGATGCCTGACCGATACCCACTTGGCCACTGTTGTCGGGGTTAATATAAATCCGCTTTTCAGTTTCACCCGGATCAGGCTCGTTACCCACGGCCAGGGTACCGGTTACCGACTGCTGTCCGGCATTTACCCTGTCGGCATCAATGGTGCCTGCATCGGTATTGCCTTCCAGGGTAATATCCTGCTTCAGTCGGGTTTTGCCCTCAACCACAAGTTCGCCACCCACCGTTGCATTACCGCTGACGCCGGTTGTGCCATTGACCTGCAGCGTATCGGTTGAGGTACTGCCGGTAACTGCAACACCCTTTTTCAGCGCTGCCGGACGATCAACACTCAGCTTGCCATCTTCAGTGCTGATATTGTCGTCTTGCTTGTTGAGGTTGCCGTCAATCAGTTCGGCAAAACTGTTGCCGGTGGGAATCTGGTTGTCGGCAAACAGGTCTTTCAGATCCGATCTGCTTTTGGCCATGGTGTTTTCCTTATGGATATTTTTATAAGCGATGGGCTATAACCAGCCGGGAATTAGCTGTCGCGGGTCGAATAGGGTTTGCGGATACGGATAACAAACGGTGAGTCGTCAGGGTTGTCCGGATTTACCTTGAGTTTTTCAATCCGGCCACTGTCAGGATCATCCGGGTTATAATGCAGTGGATCTGCAGGGGTGTATCCGACCACAAAACGATCGAAGGTGACCTGGTCATCCTGATATTGTTGCAATGTACGGTGAGCGACCGGCCAGCCGCTGATATCCGGTTTGTTACCGGCCAGGCAGCCAGAGATAAAACGGTCAAGACAGCTGCTCAGTTGCTGCAGTCTGCTGTATTGCACCTGATCGTCGTTTAATAGGGGAAAAGGTTGTACCGACAGAGCGTTGAGCCAGGCATGATGCACCTGCTCAAACTCGGCCATAGCCTTGCGATCCAGCCATAACAGTCGTGGGGTGATATGCAGAGGTAGTTCCCGGTGCACCGTATCGACAAACAGCTGGGCAAAATCCGGATCATCAAACCGGCTCGGCCAGTCCGGGATCACAATAAACACTTCATCCGGCTGTGCCTGCAGGGCAACACCGGACTCAGCGTCTTTGGCATGGCGCAGCAACACGCCTTCTACCAGATGGAAGCCTTCACCGTTATGGGATGCCAGGGTATCCATTGCCACCCGGGGCAGTCCCAGCCGGCGATAAATCCGGTGTCGTACACCACTGATATTGTCCTGACCGCGAATGGCCCGGTCGAGGTAGTTGCCGGCCTGACCACGATGACCGCCGGTGCGGGGAATATCCAGCAGAAAGGCGGCGCGGTCGAGCAGGTTTTTCAGCAATGCCAGCCTCTGGACCAACTCATCTGGCGTCAGGTTATCCATGGCTTCAGGGTGAGCTAATAATGACTCGGCATAATGCCGGTATAACTCTTCATAGCGCAGCAGACTGCTGTCCGGGGTCTGTTCATGAAACCGGGCCAGCAGATGGGCCAGCACCCGGTTATAACGTTGCAGTTGTTCAATACTGAAGCTTTGCTCGGTCAGCTCCTGAAACACATCAGATGTCTGGTTTTCGCTCGGATAGTCTTCAGTGGAACGGGCAAGAATCGCTTCCAGCTCGCTCAAACCCGCTACAGCCTGACTGTCGTGTGTCACCGGCAGTTGTTTGAGTAACCGCCAGAAATGGCCAATGGCGCTGTCATTCAATGGCAGACTGGCCTGCATCTGTTCCATTAATTGCTGCAAGGGTTGCAACAGTTCAGCATCCGGTAGCCCGAGTAAATGACGGATACGATCCAGCTGGGCAAACTCATTGGCCAACAGCTGGTCTGGCAACATCAGATAAGCCTGAAGCTGGCGGATCGCGGCAATATTCTCTGCGGTTTCACCCGGGGCAATACCCTGCGGTCCGACTTTATAGAGTGATGGCAGATCATGTTGCAGCGAGTGATAACGGGATACCGAGCGGTAACGGGCGGGTTGTGGTGCTGATGATTCCCTGCCTGCATGGGTGTTGCCCCCCCGCAGCTGGTTAAACCGGGAAATGACCCGAGCCGTCGGTACGGTGACTTCTATATCTTGCTTGATCAGCCGAACATTTTTCAGGGTCTGTTCAAGATCCAGCACCGGAGCCTTGCCAATTTCCGGGCTGTAAACCCAGGATTCCCAGCAGCCGTCGGCTTGCGGGTCATTATTGTGAAACTGCAGCGCTTCAGCAGAAACAATACCCGGTTGTGCCAGCACTCTGGATACCAGTCGGGAAGCATAGATCTGTGAGGGGATAGCCGGTATCGCCAGAGCCGCATCATCGATATAACCCTGATCCAGCCAGGGTCCGGTATCCACGGCTTCGGGACTGATGCCCCGCTGTAACAGGTCCTGCCGGGATTCAAAGCTGACGACAGGCGCGATGGCTTCGGCAATGGTAACCAATACCCGGGCCAGGGTTTCAGCGGGATCGGCTTCAGGCTCAAGGGTCAGAAACAGTCGCATACTGACCGGCGTCGTTTCCAGCACCTTGATGGAGCCGAGGTCTTCTCCCAGGTTACGGTGACTGATAAAACACTGACGTACGGCGGTAATCAGCTCCTGTTTCGGCCGCGCATCAATGCTGTCCGGTACCACCCGGATATTCCATAAACCGTTGTTGGCCTCATTCGGTGTCAGTTCCACATGGCGAATACCGGGCAGCTGCAGCAACACCTTGCTGTAGTCGTTTGTGGTCAGGGGCTGACAGGGCAGGGCATCGCTGTCCGGATGAAACGGTAGCAGCTGCTTTTCCTGTTCCGGCTGAGCCAGCAGATCTGCCACCGGAAAACCGAGCCGATAGCCAAGATCGGTGATGGCAAAGCTGGCAGCTTCCATAAAGGTAATGCCGGGGTCGTGCAGGTTATGATCAGTCCACTGGCTACCTGCCAGCTTTGCTATCAGTTCCAGCCCTTCATCCCGCAGGGTATTAAAATTACGGGCCGGCTCATCAGGTAACTGATTGGCAATGGTCTTGTTTGTTGGAGTGGGTAGTGTCATGGTGCAGCCCCGTTAATCCGTCAGCCCGAAATCGCTGCGACTGAATGGCTGCCGGTTTTGTTTGGCATGCAGCAATAGTGTCTGGATTACCTGAGTCAGGGTGACTTCCCCGGCTGCAATTGAAACGGTTACCGCATTGCCGTCATTGTCGGTGGTTTCGTCCAGGGTCAGCTGGCCCAGCCGAATGGTATCGCTGCCGGTGTTCGAACTGAGATTATCCAGGGTGTTCCAGTCCTGGCTCGACATCAGTCCGTCGCTGTCACTGTCGGCCAGGGGAATCTCGATGGCTTCCATACTGTCGAGGCTGATTTTCTGCTGTTCGGTATCCAGCTTCAGTGCGGCCAGTTTCTTTTGGCCACTACCGGCCAGCTTCAGGCCCTGGGCAGAAACTCTGAGCCCGCTTTCGCCCTGGCTGGTTTCATCCAGTTTCAGCTCCAGGCTTCCGGCGTCGTTCACCTCCAGACCCTTCAGGGTGCGACTGTTGTATTCATTAATCAGCCGACGGCCGATTTCAGCCAGCCGGATCAGCTGCTCGAAATCACCTTCTCCGGGCGTATCCCCGTTGCGAAAGCGGCCGAGTATCTGTTCCAGCGACAGCTGTACGCCATAGTCATAGCTCATGGAGAAGTCCTGTCGTGTTTGTAGGTGATGGGACAATTAAGGGTGAGGCTTAGGAATGGGTTGCAGAGCGTTGTTTTCTAACAGGAAACTGTAAAGGTCGGACGCTGGCTGCCATCCGGGCTGGGCTGACCGTCACCACCGATGACCATATGGCTGATACCGGTGACCGGAATATCCGGCACAATAAAGTCATATTCGATTTCCATCAGCCCGATCCCTTCAAAAACCTTGCTGCCTGAAGGCAGGGCTGAAAGGGTGTGGCGGCTGGCCGGTACCAGAATAATATCGCTGCGCACCGGACGTACCACGCCGTCAGTCACTGGTATCCATTCGGGATTATCAGTGACAACCTGCGGTGGCAGGGTTTCAACCAGTACCTTCAGCACCAGCTCGACATAGGGGCGACTGGCAACAAAGGCGACGATATCCGATACCGCCATTTCCGGCTGCAGTTCTGCGCCACCTTCGGCCCAGGGGTTAAGCCGGTCGATCAGCTCCTGATTGAGGTTCTGCAATACCAGCCCGGGGTCGTATTCAGGATGGAACGTCAGGGTAATATCAAACCGCACTTCCTGAAATACCGGAGGCTCCACTGACAGAGTGGCCCGTGGTGGCATCAGCGGCTGCAGGTAACGTTCGATTCGCTGCCGTATATCGCGGCTGGCCCGGGGTTTGAGCAGAGCCGGATCAGTCGTGCGGGGCACAACCAGCAGCCGCACCTTACCAGACTGTTCACCCCGCAGGCAGTGGGCCAGCAGAATATCCGGAAACTGCTCCAGTACCAGTCGCTCATAGTCCCAGGCGGTTAATGCACGGCCACGATGGCGCAGGCGTTCACTGACCCGGGTGGTAAATGCAGTGTCGGCTTCCGGTGGCCGGCCACCAAATGATGGCCAGGGCTGGGCGACACTATCGATGACGGCAAAGATTTCTTCATCAACACTGGATTCCAGCACCCCGTTAATGGTTTCGGCCGGCAATGCTGCGGGTAGGTGGTCCGGCGGGTTATCACTGTCGTCATAGCTGACGACGATGGCTTGACTACTGATACCCTGCAGGCGTGACCATTGTACCGGGCCGGACTGGTCATTACTAATTGAAGCTCGCAGCCACAGCTGGTCATCACCAGGAAAACCCCGGTCACGGGTCATTGCGGGTTCAAGCCCGAAGCGGATAATGCCGGAGTCGACCAGACCATTGGTATTGTCCGCCAGAATCGGTGCCCGCTGACCGGATTCCTGCTGGTTATTGGTAATAAACTTCTCCCAGCGGTTACCGGCAAGATAACTCCACTGCACGACAGCGTTATCAACATTGTTGCTGCTGTCGACCGGTGCCAGCTGAAACTGCAAATCAATACTGCCACCGGACGGCGGCCGACTGATGCCGATATACAGGTAGCCATTCTGGTCCAGTGCCGGCAGCAGGGTCTGTTGCTCGGCATCCCGAATGGATTGAGACCCCAGCGGATGCACATGCAGTAGAGTGTGACGGTTTTCCACCCCGGCATCGGCAACTGGAATATCGGCGACAGCGGTGTAATCAACGGTCAGACTGTCGACCAGCGGCGTCCAGGGTTCTTTCACTTCGACCTGATCCGGCGCAACCGGTTGAACGGGTTCCGGTCCCGGTGGTGCAACCACGGCTGGTGCTTGAGGTTGAGGGCCTGGATTTGGCGGGGTACCGTACAATGGCTGGTTGGTAGAGACTGAATCCAGCTTTAACTGGTTATCACTGCCGCGGGAAATATTGGCCCGCAGCCACTGACCGCTACTTGAGCTGACTTGCTCAAAACCCTTGCCGGCACCCAGTCCCTTGCGGCCAATCAACAGATAGGCCCGGTGATAACCGAACTGATCCTTGAACCGGGCACTGCTACCACCAAAATTTTCGATCGTAGCGACCACGTCGTCTTCGGCATGATAGCGCTGGCTGTGCATGCTGTGATAACCGGTGTAAAGCACCACGGTCTTGTCTGCTGACAATGCCTGCATAAAGGCGCGTAAATTACCGGCAGCACTGGCATCATCGGCAATATCATAGTGAGTGTGACTCCAGCTTTTAGTTGCTGGATGCCAGACGGAGATATTAATGCCTTCATTACTACCACTACGCACGGTTCGACCAAACTGGTCGTACAACGTCGGTTGTTTTGAGCTGGTACCGCCGGTGGCGATAATGCTGAACCAGTCTTTGGCATTGTCCAGTGCTGTCAGCTGATCCCAGCGGGCCTTGGCCTGGTTGTAGCTGTTCAGTTCGGCAAGATAGATGTTGTAATTCTGCGTTGCTGACTGCCAGTTGGTGTGGTTCTTGTTCCACTGACTGATCAGGTCATTGTATTCCTTGCCATAGGACCGGCTGAACCAGCTGGCCACCGAGGTATAAATACTGTGACCAAAATCATCATCGCCCAGCTGCAGGCTGAACCAGAACGGCCAGTCCCGCGGTTCCTGATTATCGTGAGGCAGTTGCTCCCAGCGACTCCAATCCAGTCCCTGAGGATAGATCTGACTGTTGTTTTCCTGCAGGGTTAAATCACATTCCAGTGCCGTACTATTTGCCGGAAACAGATCAGTGTTGCTGGTATTACCGTAAGCTGAACCAAAACTGATGGTATGCTGCGGCCAGATCAGGTCAGGCTGATTGCGGGTATGACGCAGATAGGTCTGGTAATTCCGGTAGCGGGTAACAAAGTCGTCCGGTCGATTCCACTGAGGATTGATGGTCAGTGACGTTAAGGGTTTCAGCGCCAGCTCGGGATGAGAAAACTGCAGCCGGGTGCGAGGCAGGGGACGACTGCCGAACAGTTCCATGGGGCCGGATGGATCCAGCAGGCCCTGGTCATTGCGAATCTGCAGCTGACTTAAACCTTCAACATCAACTTCCAGCCGAATCTTTTCCAGTCCGATGCGGCGCAGGGTTTCATAATGCTGTAACCGCTGGTTGTCGTCCGGTTTAACCCCAAGCTGAATATAAGGCACGGTCAGGCGGCGATGGACAGGCTCCGGCGTAGTCGTAACCGGTGGAAATAATGGCTGCAGGGTAATAGTCCAGCTCACCCCGCTGGTTGCCAGACTGATACCGGCATGTTCATGGTCATCCAGTAACACCATGCCATCTGCAGTGCTGACGGAAAGCGTGAACAGTTTCAGAAACTGCTCCGGCAACATATCCAGCCGTTGCAGTTCTGTTACGAATGCCTGATCAAACTTCAGGGTGATACGACGGGTGCCTTCACTCAGCCATAACAGTGGAGAACCCAATGCAAATCCAACTGCCGGCCGTTGCTGGCGTTCCGGATCAGAGATGGACTCGGTGCCAAAAGTCAGTATCCCGCTTTCCGGAAATTCCACTCCATTGGTCTGATCAATCAGATCGGTACGGATAAAACCGGTATGTTTATCACTGCGGTTCAGCGCCAGGCTGCGCAAAGTCTGAACCCTGGCATGATTAAGTCCGGCTGGCTGCTCCAGCCGGTAGTAGCGGGGTTCGCCGGCACTGTTATTACCCGCTTCAAACAGAGTGCCGGCAGGCAGTACCAGTGGTTCGGCATCCTCGGCCAGCAATACCTGCAAGTGCGCCTGATCCGGTTCTGCCGGTTTTTCACTCAGCCCCAGCACATCCCGGTAGTAATACAGCAGATGACGTTCAGTCAGTGACTGGAACATACGGCGTGGATGGCGCAACAGCTGCAGGATGGTCAACACCAGTGCCAGATCCGGTCTGGCGGCCAGCTGTCGGATATTGGCCGGCAGAGTATTATCGGCTGAGTTATCGCTTTCCAGCCAGGCAATCAGATCGGTCAGGTTCTGTTCGTTATTAATCAACTCATCAGGAATAAAACCTGACCAGTCTTTTACTGTGTCAGCCAGCTCGGGATCGGTACTGTGAAATCGCAGCCAGGCGCTGAACTGTTTCAGATAATGTAACCATTGCCGGGTATCCCGCTCCTCAATCGAGAAACTGGATGGCGACAGGGCGGCAAGTCCGCGTTGTGGCTGCAGGCTGCCCACTCTGGCAGACGGCTGCAGATCAGAAGGATTGGTCATAATTTCAGTATCTGGCTGTCAAGTCGGAGTGAATTTGATATTGGTGCTGATAAACTGGCCCTTGCCGGTATATTTCGGAGTGCCATCCGGTACCGGGCCGGTTGGAGTCGGCTGCTGGGCGGGTGCGGTAACCTGCATCTCGGCATCAAACTGACTGCCTTTGAGAATCATCTTCTTGCCGTTCAGAGCCTTCTTGCTGAGTTGATCCCCACCCAAAGCTGTAATTTTCAGCAGCCCCATGCCGGGAATGATGTAGGGCCCGGCGATATAGGGAATCGGCAGCTGTACATTCTTTTCATCCCCTTCCAGACATATCGGTTTGCCCATAATGGTCAGGGTGCCGCTGCCGTTTATGGGAATAAGGGCGGGTGCCATAAGCGTTGCGGCACCCTGGGCAGGCAGAAACTGCACCTGGTCACCGGTGATAATTGCGATGTCGGGCATAGAGTTGAGTAAATAGTGTGATGGCTGCAGGAAATGAAAGGGCTGTCAGCTTGCTCTATGCTGTGATACTCAGCCCTTTAGTGAAAGCTGGCCATGCCCATCCCCGGTCTGGCGCTGGACCATGAAGAACTGCTCAGTCACCGGCACTGTGAAGATCTGCATGAAATCTGCACCCTGATCCGTAATTACTACCCTTCGGGAGCCTTTGCCTGGTGCGGGCTGGGGCGATCACCCTCTTGTGTGATGGCTGCACTGGAATGTCTCAACCCGGGCGTTCAGACGCTCTCCATTCCCTTGTCGGATGTAGGGGACGGGTTCCGGTTTAATAATCCGGAGCAGTATCCGGACAGTGCCGAGCGGATCGAGCGAGTGTTCGACAGCTATCTGGGGCATTGTCTGCCACCGCAGCCCAACCTGCTGCTGATTGACTATGTGATGTCGGCAGACTCATTGTTTTACGCCGGAAAATGGCTGGGTAGTTATCTCCGAACCCGCTATCGGCAGGTCTTTATGCTGGGGCTGACGCTGGAATCCAATACCCGCAGTCTGGTGCATGCGCCCATGGCCGTGCCGCGGCTGGCGGTGATTGCCTGCAAGCATGAGTCCGGATCGCTGATCGGTCAGATGTATCGCAAGGAGCTGGGATTTGCCAGTCGGGTAGGTGGTTATTCAATGGTGGAGACCGAAGAACCGGATGCCCGACGGCTACCCTGGCAGCTGCGATGGCAGGCTTATAAAGTCGTCATCGGAATGAAGCTGGAACAGGTGCCGCCGTCTCAGGATAAACGGCATGGCTTTATTACCCGGTTTAATGAGGACGGCACCGTTAGCATCGTCGCCTGATTCAGGGTATTACCGCTACAGGTTAATGTTTTCCTGCAGGTAAAACGGGTAAACCATATTGTCACGGGTGTTGGTTATTCGATGGCTGTAGTCCAGCATAATCAGTAACACGCCGTCGGCGGCACTGCTGTCGTCCACGGTAATCTGATGCAACTCGATCCGTGCTTCCTCGCTGACAATAATACTGGCCAACTGCTCCCGCAGCCGGGCGAGGGTGGCAGCATCCATTTCGGCAAACATAAAGTCGGCCAGCGGACTGCCCCAGTCCGGACGCATTGCCCGTTCTCCCAGCGCGGTGCCCAGCAGAATATACAAAGCCTGCCGCACATCATCTTCGCCGGATACCATCACCGGGCTCTGGCCGGGCGCATGAAACTGCACCGGAAAGCCCCAGCCCCGGCCAATCAGTTGGGTATCGCTCATAGAAGTCAGCCTTATTTGATTTCAGTCTTGGCGGCCTGAATGGCGCACTTGCCGCCAGCCTTGATAGTGGCGTCGGCGCCGGGTTCCATATTCAGCTTGGCCTTGGCTTTGAGGGTGATGTCCTTGTCGCTTTCCACATCGATGGCCTTGCCAATAGCCAGCTTGTGCTTGTCCTGGGTAATAGTCAGACCTTCCTTGCCGCTCATTACCAGAGTGTGCTTATCGTCACCTACCGTCAGGGTGTGACTGACTTCTTTCTGGTTAAACTGCCAGCTGAGTTTATCCTTGGCCAGCACCAGCCCGCGCAGCATCTGGTCATCCTTGTCGGCATAGACGGCGGGTGGCTTGTTCTTCGGATTATGCACCGAACCGAGAATAACCGGTTCACTGCTGCTGTTACCAAACCAGCCGAGCACCACTTCATCGCCGGGACGAGGGGGGAGAAACAGGCCGGTTTCCTTGCTGGCAAAGGGGCCTGCCAATCGGGCCCAGACCAGATTATCCTTGCTGCCCAGAGCGGCGACTTTAACTGCCACCCGGAACAGATCGGTCTTTTCTTTCTTTTTGAAATCTTTGACCACACCGGTTAGTAAACCACGCATCGGCTGGTGGATCTTATGCAGCCCTTTGAAGAAACCGGTGCGGGTTAGAGGCAGGCCGATCCGCAATACAGTCTGCCAACCGGTGCTGTCGACCCTGTGTCTGATACCGGTGACCAGATATTCACCGGCAAACGACTTGCTGGTGTCGATGAGTTTGACCTTATCGCCCTGGTTAATATCTCCACGGCCGGGCAGGGTCAGTTGTCCCTGATAACGATCCAGCTCCCGGTACACCATTTCACCGGCACTCCAGCCGGCCAGCTCTTCCGGTCCCGGGGCATTGCCACTGACCGGTTTCCACGGTTTGCGTCCCATGGCTTTGGCCGCTTTTTTACTGTCCATGGGGCCGCCGGCGATTTTGGGTGCGGCACCTTTGGCCGGTTTTGTAGCGGCTTGTTTGGCAATATCCCAGCCACTGACCGAGACTTCACCCAGGGCAGAACTCACATCCAGTTGCAGGTCAACGGCCAGCATCTGATTAAGCTTTACTTCGTGGGATTTGCCCTTGATCTTGTCGGCCGCCTCAATGGTCAGGCCGGTCACTCTGGGCATCACCAGCAGACCATTGGCTTCGGCCCGGTATTTGATAAATGACCAGGCATCGTCGTCAAAAATAATCAGCTGGGGATGTTTGGCTT
Source organism: Spongorhabdus nitratireducens (assembly GCA_947387575.1). GTDB lineage: Bacteria > Pseudomonadota > Gammaproteobacteria > Pseudomonadales > Endozoicomonadaceae > CANDOC01. Next base: position 778,700 of record CANDOC010000001.1, on the reverse strand, counting down.
TGGTCGCTGCCAGCTTTTCCGGTTTCAGACCGGCATTTTTCAGCAGCAGGGTAATGACATCCTTGTCAGTACTGGCTTCCTTGAAACGCTGGGTCAGCCGTGGCTCTACCAGTTTGATCAGTGGATCGTGGCAATCGATAACCAGTCGGGCACCATTGCGATCTACTTTCAGCGAACGACGGGTAATAATGCCTTTGAAAGCATCGGCTTTGGCTTTCGGATCGCCAAGATAGTTAAGGGCAATCTCGATCTTGCTGCCCGGCTCCAGTTCCTTGCGCTCGGTGGCCTTGAACAGGGCCGGGCCGGTGGCGGCTTCCCGCAGCACCAGCCGGGCTTCGGGAACGCCATGACAGATATAGTGGCTATCAAAACCGATGACACTGACTTCATTGGACAGATCCTTGCCGCCGGCCTTGACGACAATATTTACGGCAGATGTCATATTATTTTTCCAGCGGCGGGAAAATCAGTGAGTCACCGGGATTCAGCTGACGCAGGCTATCCAGCCCGTTGACTTCAGCGACACCGATCAGATAGCCGGGATCACGGTAAATATCCCAGGTTTTCCACGGCAGGGATTCCTGCTCTTTTACCAGCCGAATATGGGTCAGGTCCGGCGAGCTTTTGTTTTCCAGCTTGCGAATGGTTTTGGCGGCCAGACTTTCGACAAAGGTGCAGGCCGCTTCAAATGCTGTGGGTCGGCCTTCCTTATCGACCTGGGTATAGCGCAGCCGAATATCGGCCAGCCGGCAGTGAAAGGCATCACCCGGCTTGCCGTCGCCCAGCAGCATTTCACCGCAGCTGAGCATCAGGAAATTGGCTTCATGAGTATCGCCGTTCATGGTGTAGGCGGCGGTCATAAAAGCGGACAGTTTGTCTTTTAACTGCTTGTAACCCAGGCTCAGTGTGGCCGGGTTATCGGCAATAACTGTGTCGTATTTCAAAGTGACGTGCAGTGCAGCCGTTTCACCGCCCTGATAGGCAGCATAACCACTGGAACCGTTAATCACTCCGGGGCCACTGATCTGGTTGGCCAGTCGCAGCTTGAGGGTTTCAATCGCGAACGGAATTGACAGCTCGCCACCGGCCTTGGTGGCATATTTCTCGTCCTTGTAGGCCTGAATGGTCATTTCCGGAAGGGCCATAAGCGGTTACCACCGTTTCCAGTCAAGCACCTGCTCGATCAGCAGGTTATCGGGCAGGGCCAGGTTATAGTGGGTGTCGATAACCGGCATGATCAGATCGTCGTGTTGTGCTTCCTGACCGGATTGCTCACCCTGTTGTTCAAAGGTATGGGACATCACACTGTCGGATGCCGGCGTATTGTTGACCGGAGCCTTGATATTCAGCTCTCTGATATTGATTTTCATCGTTGTTATTCGCTGGCTCTGAGGGAAGGGCAGTGCTCCGGCCTGGTTAAGCAAACCAAACCGGAACACATTATCGCTGAATTGCTGAGCAACACCGCTGAGCAACAAGACAGGCTAGATCGGCACCGGAATTACCCGCTTGTAGCTGTACGACATGGTTTCGATCAGCACTTCATTACTGCCGGCATTCAGGTTGCCCCACTCCAGCGACTGCAGAAACGCCTCGTGTACCAGCCAGGCTTTAGTTGGTATCGGCACCGGGCCTTCCTTCAAGGTGGCAATCAGGATATTGGTCTGCAGCAGTCGGGTATCCCAGAATGCCTGTTCAATCAGCTGTACCACTTGCAGTGGTGTCGGGCCCTGGGGCATGCCCCGCTTCAGGGTCAGAATCTGGCGCTGTTTATCCGGCTGCAGCAGTTTTTCCTGTTCGTTGCCGATATTGCGCGACAGCTTGAGGCCACCGACTTCCTGAAACCGCATATCCACCGGTGCCAGCTGGGGAATAATCCCGGTCAGCAGTACCGCGGCAAAGCGATAGCCGACCACCGGCGGGGTTTCGCCCAGCAGGTCACTGACCACCCCCTTTGCAACCGAACCGATGCTGATAGCCATGGCGGGGGTTACTCCTTATCAGGCGAACTCGATGGAAACATCGTCGGCCATCAGTTCCAGTTGCTCCACTGCGACTTCATTGGAACCCCCGTTAAAGCTGGGTGCAGTCAGCTTTTTGGGAAAGGCATTGGTGACCTTCCAGGTGACCAGCGGGGTGTCGCCGGATTCATTGGTCAAACTGACGGTAATATCCCGCTTGTTGATCAGGTTCAGGCTGGTTTCATTAATCCAGTCAAAGAACTGGCTGGCCTGACGCACGACACCACGCTTGAGGGTGATATTGACGTCAGTGGCCTGCCCGGGCATATGCTTTTTGCCGAGGCCGTCCTTGTAGGTAATGGTTTCGTAACCGATATCCAGCCCGGATACTTCCTGAAACGGAATCTGTTCATCACCCAGGGTCACAACAAAGCGGTAGACCGGGATCGGATACTGGGTAGCGATATCATCAGCAGTTGTTGCCATGGTTTATCTCCATATAACACAGGGCTTGTCTTCGACACCGAGACTGCTGACTCCGGTGCCGTAGCCATTGAAAGGGGGAATCAATCAGCAGAAAGGGATCAGCCTTCCAGCGACTTGTGAGAGAAGGTGAGCATAATGAATTCAGCCGGGCGTACTGCTGCCATGCCGATTTCGATATTCATCACACCGTCGTTGATATCCGCTTCAGTCATGGTCTGACCCAGACCGACATTCACGAAAAACGCCTGTTCCTTGCTGTCACCAAACAGCGCACCCTGGCGCCACAGGTTTTCGAGATAGCTCTCGATCATGGTTTTCAGCTTGAGCCAGGTAAACGGCGTATTGGGCTCGAATACCGCAAAGTTGGTGGCCTTCTGCACTGATTCTTCAACCATATTGAACAGCCGGCGGACAGAAACATAACGCCACTCGGCATCGTTACCGGCCAGGGTGCGAGCGCCCCAGACCATGGTGCCCTTGCCGGTAAAGGCGCGGATGGCATTAATGGACTTGCCTGAGGTGGCATCCACATTCAGGCGAGCCTGGTCGTCATTGGTAATCGCATGCACCGGACCGACGACACCGGAAACACTGACATTGGCCGGTGCTTTCCAGACCCCGCGGCTGGCATCAACCCGGGCATAAATACCGGCCATGGCAGCACAGGGTGGCAGAATCATTTGCTGGCCATCCAGCAGACTCTTGAGGCGGTTGTAAGCGGCAGTGTTGCTGCTTTTCAGAGCCGACATCTTGTGAGCGGTGTCGTCCTGCTCAGAGTCTGACTTCGACATGTTGTGAACGGTATAGGTTACCTTGTCTTCGTCGTAGCTTCTGGCTTTGCTGAGACGCAGGTAGGGATAGTAAGCCGCGGCATACTTGGTTTGCCCGACTTCGGAAGGCATGCCCTTACGGGCCGCGGCAACATCAGTGTCACCTTTGTCCGGATCCAGGCTGTCGATCACATCAATCAGGGCAAAACGGTCCATCAGCTTGGCGCACTGCATAATGGCCTGCTGGCACAGCGGATAATATTTGTCTTTCAGGCGAACGGCGTCGGACAGTACCAGCAGGGTAACTTCATCAACCTTGGCCACCGCATTCAGCGCCCTGGCAAAGGCATCTTCAGGCTTATCCGGCTTGCTGGTCGAAGTCGCGCTGTTGTCGTAGTAGGTGCCGGTGGAGATGACATAACAGGCACCGCCACCATTGGCAAAGAAATGGGCCACACAGTGGTACAGAATAAAGTCGGCCACCGCGCTGGCAGGTTTGGTCGCCACCATATCGATATAGGCCGGATCGGTGGCCCCGGCAACATTCTCGACTTTCATTTCAAAGTTGGCAAAGGCTTCCATATCCGGACCGCCGAACCAGCGCTCGTAGTCCAGCATGGAAGTGATGCGGACCGGTTCATTGACCAGGGTTTCACCAGCGGCATCGGCAGCCAGTTCGGTACAACCGATAAACGCCGGAATGGCGGTCGCTACTTCAGCAACCGATGGCGGGAAAATCGACTTTTCCTGCACATAAACGTTAGGAGTCTTTTTAAAATTCGGGTTCGGCATTGCTGCGTCCTCTGTCGTGTTATCTCGATATGCGCGCTATCAACACCCCGGCCAGACCTGTTTGCCTGCTGTCTGATAAATAATCAGGCAGGGAAGGGCACACGGACTAATCTGAACGGTTAGCCCGTGTGCATGCAGGTGGCGGGAATCAGCAGTCAGGGGAACCCTGCCGGCCGGAGGGGAACCGGAGGAACACCCGGCAGGGGTGCATGAGGGACAGGTGAAGACACACGCCGGTCATGCTGACTTATTTGTATCCTGCGGGCGGGGTCGGCAACAAGGGGGCTGGCGGTGCGGGTTACACAGGTTGTGTCGGGGGATTATTTAAAGAGTTTCGAAAAATAAGTTTTAGTCGCTATCGCGCCGAAATTGAAAGATCAGGTATTTAAACTATATAAAAATGACACTTCCTCAGTCATCTCGGGCAGGGTTGATCATGAGCCGGATTATCAAGTGCTGGGTGTCGGGACTGTTACTGGTTATGGCCGGATATCAGGGCGCTGCCTGGGGTGCTTTCAGGGAAGGTGTTGACTATGATGTGCTGGATCCGCCCTGTACTGATCACTCACTAGTGGCTGACGCCCGGGCAGTGGGCAAGGTCAGTGTGCTGAAATTTTATTCGTTGACCTGTATTCCCTGTTTTCAAGTAGAAGACGAGCTTCGCTCCGATACCTGGCAGGATCTTGGAAAACGGATACAGCTAACGACAGTTCATCGGGTAAGAGAAGAGCCTTCAGCAACCCCTGCCGCAGTGAAAAAATACAATGAGTGGGATTATCCGTTTGTAACTTACCATTACGCATTAGAGCAAATTGCCGACGAACAGCGCTGGGAAGCTCATGTCCTGTACGACACTCTGAAACTGATTCATCAACAGCTGATGGTCAGCTCTGCTGAGCGCAAGCGCCTGGGTGACACCGGGGCGATGGCAACCTTTTTGAAACAGAAGAATATCCCGGGCTTTAAGTTTCAGCAGTTTGGTGATTCAGCATTGGATGACGACTTTTGGGCAGAAAATATTCAGTCGATGGCGGTTGATCTCTCCTGCAAAGTTCAGATAGCCAGCATCCCGGCTTTTGTAGTGGGCGGTAAATACAAGGTTGAACGCAGCAAACACATCACTGAAAAAATCGATATGACCCCGGCCGATATCACCAAAATGCTGAAAATCGTTGAGCATCTGGTGGGTATGGTGCAGGCCGAAACTTCCTGAATTGTTACTGCTCTCATTTTTGCCACAAGTTAGCCAAAACACTTGTGGCAGCCTTTTCCCCGACTTTTACTGTTTTCCGTGGTCAGCCTTCCAGCCTGTTTTCTTTTTTATCTCTATGAAATTAAAAGAAAAAGAAAAGAAACAGGGTGAAATACTGAAAATGCCTGATATCGTAACCTGTGGCGATATTGGCAAAACCTGTGGCGGGTTGGCAGTAAAGGAACCCGGTTGCCAACTGCAATGCCGCCGGATTCACCACAGAAACACAGTGAAAATAACCCCCGCCTGAATCCATCCTTTTAAAAAAGGCGTAAACAGTAAGGCAAGCTTCACAACAATCTGCAGTTAAAAATAAGAAAACCGGTGAAAATTCATATGCGTCAACTTATGTTCAGTCTGCTTATGGCTGTTGCCAGTCACAGTGTTTATGCGGCCGAGGCGGTTAGTAAAAGCTTCTGGAACGAGGTTGCAATCGGTGGCCATGACACCGTTGCCTATCATCAGCCGGATAATCGCCGGCAGCATCAAGAGGTACCCGGGGGGGAAACATTTGTGGTGGCGTGGCAGGGCGCGAAATGGCGTTTTGCGTCACAGGCCTCGGCTGACAAATTTGCTGCTGATCCGGAACGTTACCGGCCGGAATATAACGGCTTCTGCGCCAATGCCCTGAGCCTGGGAGAAGGGCTGATCAAGACCGACGGCACGGTGTGGGAATTCTTTGGGGATGAACTGCATCTGTTTTATGCCGAGCGTGGGCGACAGCGGTGGTTGAAGGGTGATTGGCAGGCTTACAAGAAGGAGGCGGATGTGGCCTGGTTGCAGCTGAAATATCAATAGTGCTCAAGTCCTGTTGCTCTGGCCAACTATTGCCAGAGCAACGAAGGGCAGGGAATACTTATCTGAAATATCTGCTTGCAAATAAATAACCTGCCGTCGTCTATAATGGATTCATTCAGCTATGGTGGCTGTACACACAGGATTAGCCAACACTCATGCCAATCACTACCTTCTGTTCACCTTTTACCGCTGACTGGACAACCTGCCCTGGATACCCGCCGTGTGGCTCCGGACTTTAGGGGTTCTCCTGCTGGCAACCAGCACCTGTACCAGCCCCTGTACGATGGCTTCCCCCTATAAATCACGGGGTAAAAAGAGTGTGCCTGAAGACCCAGCGGTTTATATTCCGCACCCTTGCATCCCGTCTGTCAGGTTGAGCCTGGAAAGTGAGACCGATGAATATACCGATAGTGAAAGCGAAAGCGACGAAGAGGAATACGATTCTTTTTCTGACCCGCTGGAGCGGTTTATCTTGAAGCATCTCGATACTGACAGCTCTTGCAGTACCTATGCTTCATTTTTCAGTTACAACCCTGCCGACCGCAGTTATGGCCAGGGGTTAGCACTGCTTTACAGTAGCTATCAGTATGATTCTCATGATCTTGATTCATTTGATGAAGGGTCGCCTGTAGGTATGCTGGCTCAGGCGATCAGAACTGCAGTTGGCAAGGATGATCAGACGGCAGTGATTATCGATTACGGGTGGCTGAGTAACTTTCATCACTATCCGGAAGGTATGACTCTTGTCAGTGACCGGTTGGCTTTCGCTATTACAGATACTTTGCGACTGCAGCGAGCCAAATCACCGGAGGAAGTTGATTCAGTTTTAAAACAGGCCATTCCCGGCGGGGCTGAGAAAGTGATGGAAACGCTGGTGAGACATACCCGAGTACGATGGCAGCTGTTTGACTTGGCTGTCGGGTTTCAGGAATGAAGGTATTGCAAGTAGTCATCCCACCTTGTTGATGTTTGTCCGATTATACCCCGCATGTAGCCTAATCAAGGCCGATATTGGCCCCTCAGAATGTATCCATTCTATGTCGTTTACTGAACGGGCTGGAGCCGGTACGATAGCTTCAAAATATCCCTGTGTCCCTGTGTCCCTGTGTCCCTGTTGCAACGTGCCTTTATGTACTTCGGACCCGGAGGGGCGGTAGCGTGGGTTTTGGCGTGCGACGTTGTGGTGTTGGTCTATGTGGTATTGGATGCTAATGGTGGTTTCCAGAGCGATGCGCCTTTTGCACAGATAAATTCTTAAGCGAAGCTTGTTCGCATAAACCGCTGTTATATGAAAAATAAAAATAGAGGGCTTATCTATATGACCGTCATTACACGCCAATATATATTATCCGGATTATTTGTTTTGTTTTTATCCATATTGGTTTCACCAAATAGTTACGGATATGATTTTAAATCTAAAGGTTCACTTATATGTGGACCCAAAAAACTCAAAGAATTTGAGAGCTATAAAAATCTTGGCTCAAATCGATGGGAATATTACTTTCTTAATTTCTCAGAAGATGGGGATTTTGTAATTCTAAATGATGATATACAGTACCCTTCTTTTACCGAAGTGCGGCTGTACAATCTTTACCAGCAAAGTGGAGGAGTATTTACAGCTACTCATTCAAGAATCAGCGGGGTAGATGTATTTAAACTCATCAACAAGGCTGCTGAACCGGTATGGGTTAAAACGATTATGGTTGATATGCAATCAATGACTTATGTAGCCAGGGTTAGGAAAGGTGGGGAAACATACGAACCATCTAAGGGTGTGTGTTTCAAAAAGTAAAAAAATAAAAAGATCATCGAAATAATTATAATACTTGAACTTGCTTTTATAGCGGCTCATAGTCATCCAGATCAATACAACGATAATTCAAAATGAAAAATAGATATGAATTTTTAAATCACTTAAGTACTGGGGTCTTATTACTTTTCATTTCCGTCATTATTCTATCTGCAAAGCATTATCATGAATTTATAGTAAACTTCCTATCTATTGATTTATTAAACCCATTGTTAGAATATTTTGAAAGAATCAGTATACTACTAAACTCAATGATTTCATTATATTTTTTCTTTTATGCAGCAATCAAATTTACTCAATCAGTTCTAGCCTATAAAACCAATAATATGGTCAAACTATCGTAATCCTTAAAATATTAATAAAACGTAATTAGTATTAGGATACCCATATTGTTTATTATCAAGGAAATAAATGAATAAAAGTAAAATAACAATAATTTCATTGGTTTCAGTAATTCTATCTGGCTGTGCTGCAATGCTTGTTCCTGAAACGGATGACCCGGAAGAAAAAATAGTGTGGGCAGCTGAATTATTTGATAGGCAACAGAGACCATTACCCGCTGAAAAACTTATACTTGAAGCTATTCAGATTTGTAAAGCATCAAAAAATTACCTTTGTTTGGGAAGAGCCTATAGCACTTATGGTTTTTTCTTCAGGTCCAGATCTCTTACAAAATGGGAAAAATTCTATAGAGACAATGGCTTTTTGGATAAGACGGCTACAATGGATAATCGTTATTTGAAGTCCAAAGAGTATTTTGAAGCATCTATCGAAAATTATAATAAAACTGAAAAATATGATGCACTTACTAGTGCATATCTTAATTTAGGTTTTGCTTATAGCATTCTCAACGATCTAGAAAGCGAGTGCGCAGCATACGACAAAAGTCTTGAGTACAACAGGCTGAATTTAAAGCAAAATCCAGGAGTGAAAGTTTTTCTTCCAGATAACTTTTCCACTTATGAAGAATATTTAGATTCAGAAAAGGTCAGAGCAGGCTGCAAGTAGTGGCATAAAACATATAAGCCTTCGATCCGCTTAAAAATAAAAAAGGACACCCAGATAAAATAAAAAAGTACACCCAGATAATTCTTTTTGAGCTTGTGAGAGGCGATGCTCAAGACTGACGGCACGGTAAGAGACTCTAAATACTCTAGAACACCCATGTATTTACTCAATACATGGGTGTCTTTATTTTTTTTAAAAATCACTACTAACCTGAGTAAGGCATCACCGGCTGATTACCCCGATTCACAATGGTTTATACATTAAATTGCCTTTGTATCAATTGCGATGACAAAGTACTTACTGTAATTACTATCTCCACATTGCTGCATAAACCCTTTCATTGTTTCGCTTTGTTGTAAAACTGGTGTAATAACAACTTTACTATCAGAATTATGAACAACACTGCCATAGGAGTTGAATGATCCAACATGCAGTATGCCGTCTTTCATGGAGTACGAGGTATATACAGTGATGCTGAACAGATCTTTACAGGAGCCCATCTCCAGTACTGGATCACTGATTAGACAAAGATCGCCTGAGCGATCAAGTGTGAAATAGACTTCACCTTGATCTCCATTAAAAAACAGGATAGGAGATGATGAACATAGGCTGGCAACCTGGCCAGACATCAATTGATCCAGTTCATTTGCTGGAATTACCCAGTAGTAAGTGCTGCTCTCTGTTTCATCCTCTTTATATAGATCTCCAAAATAATTTGAGAGAGTGTTTCTGTCGGTCAGCAGATTCCCGGGCAATCTGTCAGCCTTGTGTTCAGCCTGATGTGTACTCATTTGCAGGTGTGCTACTTCACTACAGCACAAATCACATACTTCGACACGATATACACATGAATCAATATGAGAAGCCATCTGCTCTTTTGATAGTTTCTTCGAGCACCAGGGGTTATAGGGACATGGCATTTCGGCCTCGGGAACACAACTACCCTTTGCATGAAGAGGAGCGTCTAGTAGCATTCCCGCCCAGCCACATTCAGTACAGATAGCCGGTAAGTTATGAATCTTTTTTTTAAATACGTTTAAGGAGAGTGATGATTCTGTTGTTAAAGAGAGCTGCTCTCCACAACCGATGCAGAAACTGAACTGGTTTGTAGCAAAGCAATCATTGCAACATATGTCATTTTGGGAGCAATCATGAACCGGGTTGAGATTTATCTGTGAGCAGAATGGACAGAGTAACTGGTCGTGTTTCAACCCGCTGCCCAAATTTACAAGAAAGCTTTTTTTATCAATTTCATATGTTTTCCAGCTACCTGTTGCAAAACTGTAACTATTAGCAAATAGTAACAGGAGGGTTGCTATGGCAATAACTAATTTGCGATTAATCATCACTGCACCTGTTGAATAGAATGTTATTAAGATCGAAGTACAGTTAAAAGGTTCAATTGATTGAATAATTCAGAATTATAGAAAGGTGACAGAAAGAAAAGGTAACTATTTATAATATCTAAATTGTCTATTTGAAATAATGAAATAAAATTGTGCTATACAAGAAATGGTGGTTTTTTATAAGTGCTTTGATAGTGGCTTGTTTCTTTTTTGCTTATTAAAACTCCTGTCAGGCCGATCGTATAGCCATCATTGAACATGGTTGACCAACATTCCACTGGTAGTTGCTACACGTTCAACACATTTCTGATGATTTGGCTGGCTCAATATCTACCAACAACAACCGCACTGCTATAAGGACTCTTTCATTTTTTGTGGGGTGCCTTGATCCCATATTCCCTTTTAGTAGCGTATTACTGAAGAGTGCATAGCAATTTTTGGGTTAATTTGCGCGTGGTATCAAAATGTAGGTGCCCTAAATTACTTTGTCGAGTAGCGGTCAAATTGCTACAGCTTTAACACGATAATTAATTGAAATTCTATCGCATAAACCATTTCAATTGGATTTTTGAGCAATCAAACCCAGTCTTTAAAACTTAATTAGGATTAAATATGGAACAAAAAATAAAACCCGGCGATTTAGATGATAATTCAAATTATGAAAAGGAAGGAGTCTTCACGGGTGTTGCAAATAATGTTCAGGAATACACTCGGAAAGTAAAATACCATGGTGAACGTGGTCATGGATTCGCAGCAGAAGATGCCAATCATTTAGATGATATCTTTTCTGGAAAAGACGCCCAGATAGTTGGTGATGACAATGCAAAAAATGGAGCTGATCGATTAGTTAATGGTCAGGAAATACAAACTAAATATTGTAGAACTGGATCGAAATGTGTATCTGAGTGTTTCAAGGAAGCAAAGTTTAGATATTACGATCGCAATGGCGAACCAATGCAAATTGAAGTGCCTAGTGATTTACATGCCGACGCTGTAAAGGCAATGCGAGATCGGATCAAAAAAGGCCAGATAGATGGCGTTACTGATCCTGATATGGCTGAAACAATAGTTAAAAAAGGAAGTTATACGTATGAGCAAGCTAAGAATATAGCTAAAGCTGGAAATGTTGACTCCCTAATTTACGATGCCAAAAATGGAGTAATACATGCTACTTCTGCAATGGGCATATCTGCTGCTATCACTTTTGCTATATCAATCTGGAATGGCGATGAATGGAATGTCGCTGTAAAGAATGCTGCGTACTCCGGAATTCAAACGTTTGGTATCACCTGGGTTTCAAGCTTAATCACAGCTCAACTCAGTAGAACAGGGATTGAGCAAAGCTTGCGTAGTTCTACTGATTGGGTGGTTCGGCAACTTGGTAAAGATATAACAGCCTGGCTGGCCAATGGTATGAGGTCTGGTGCAAATATTTATGGTGCGGCTGCAGCAAATCATTTAAGTAAACTCTTAAGAGGTAATGTTGTTACAGGAGTAGTAACAACAGTCGTTTTATCCTCAGTCGATGCTTATCGTTTTTTTAAAGATGAAGTGTCGGGAGCCCAGCTTTTTAAGAATGTAGCTGTTACTGCTACAAGTGTTGCAGGAGGAACTGCTGGATGGATGGGAGGTGCAGCTGCAGGAGCGGCTCTAGGCTCTGCAGTTCCTGTTATTGGTACAACAGCGGGTGGAATCATTGGGGGATTGCTAGGTGCATTTGGAGGAGGAACAGTAGCTCAGAAAGGAGCAAAAGCCGTACTTGATGAGTTTATTCGTGAAGATGCTGAAGAAATGCTGGATATTGTTAATGATGTCTTCGCTCAAATGGCATCAGAATATTTGTTAAATAAATCGGAAGCTGAAACTGTTGTTAATAAAATAAAAGAATTAGATATGGCTAAGAAAATGAGGGAGATGTATTCATCTAGTAACAGAAAGATCTTTGCGAGAAAGATGCTGACTCCAATGATGGATAAGGTAACAGAAAGTCGTGCCAAAATAATAATACCAGATATGAAAAATCTAATGACTGCTACAAAAGAAATTGTTATCGAATTAGCTGCAGCGTAAACGACGCACCGCAAAAATAAATATTATAGATTTCCTAAGTTTTTCTTTAAAGTTTTCTTTGAGTAAATGTGATGAACTATTTTGAGTTTTTCTGAAATAAATATAGGTTCTCTAGATAATTAAATGACAGGCTTAAAATTTAAATGAGGTCACATGTTTATACTAAGTATTCTTTTGGGTATTGTAGGAACATTTTTTGCTTATATCGAAATCTGGCATCCGAAAACATTAAAATTAATTGAAAGTTTAATCTCTAATCATTATGAAAAAATATCAGGTTTTAAAAATAGCCTCATTGATGATATAGAAGATATAAGAGAAAGAGGAGATGTTATTTTTAAGGACTTTAAAAAAGGTCCACATTATAGAACTCCAGAGCAGTCAATAGAGAGTAAGTACTGGATAAAGAAAAGTTTTTTGTATATATTGCTATACCAATTTATATCTTATTCCTCAGGCCGACAAAATGGCTTATTGTTTTTCTAAATAATATAGGCAATGGTAGGTTTATTGGTGGCTTCGGCATCTTTTTAAATATAATTAGTTTGACTATTACAGTTATCTCATAGCTAGTGATCGTGACGTTTAGGAGAGTCCTCAAGGACACTCACATATTGTATTTACTCAATTCATGAGTGTCCTGAATCTATGTGTTACATGGATGGCCTAAATCCTTACTCCTCTAAATCATCACAGCAAACCTGATTATGGAGTTAGGCAATAGTTTCATTAATATAAGCAATCCAGTAAATTTGAAATGGTATTTTTATGTATACCAATAGCTTCTTTCATATATTAGGATGGATTAGATAGTTTTCAGATACAATTTCCATTCTAGTTACATTAAATGAAGAAGATATTTATATTCATCCCCCTATTGTTCAGTAAAAGTTTATTTGCAGCTGATATTAACGAGTGGTACGAAACAGAAGAAGGTGATTACGCTATCGAAGAGGCATTGCATGGAAGCATGTACGCCACATTGTCTGAATCGGTTGCCGGTGATTTGAGCGTTTACATAGAAAAGTACGATGAAGACAAGTGTGATGGCTCTAATGAAGATGTATCAAACCATGAACCTGTTTATATTAATGATGTGCTAGTGAAAATGTCTCAAGCATGCAACGGTTCATGGTTTACGATTTTCCCATCGTCAGATAAAGGCCGTGATTACTTAATAAACGAATTTAAAGTAAAAAGAAATGTCATTATTGAAAGCTATCAAAATGAGTATAAGCTTTTATTTTCAGCAAAAGGATTTTCAAAATCTTTGAAGCTACAAAAGCTAAACAAGTTAGCCATATGATTTACACTTAGAAAATGCATCCAGGTAACGCCAAAAGCGGACACTTGGATGCACTGTCTGGGCCTATCAAAAATAAAAAAGACGTCAAAAAATTCCAGGCTTTTACGCTACCGGGTGTCTTTCAATCCCCAGTGAATCAAAACACCCCATTACCATTCTGAATATTGCCACCCTTGACCAGAGAATAAAACCGCATAAATCCATCCAGCGCCTGAATTGAATCCCAGTGCTCAACAATCCTTCCGTCTTCAATGCGCCAGGTGTCGATAATATTCAGGCCTTTTTCATCATCCCCCCGGTCAGCTTGCTTCAAAGTGGCATGAGAGTGAAAGATCACGTAGTCGCCATCCACATAGATATGTTTCACGTCATAGGTGTAGTCCGGGTAGTCTTCGACAAAGGCTTTTAAAAAGCCGACCAGGCCGGTGACCTTGTCGGGCAGGTTGCGATTGTGCTGAACATAGGCACTGTCGTTATAGTGCTTGAGTATGTAATCGAAGTTGTGATCATTCATCAGCTTCTGGACAAAATCTGTAATCAGAGTGGCATTTGCCAGCTCTTGTTGTGTCCAGCCGGGTTTCTGTAATGACTGCAAGTCAATCACCAGCGGGGCGGGTTTTTGTGCAGAAGCAATTGTGCTTGCCAATATCAGTAGTGTTGTTGAAATGATTTTCCACATAATGGGTTGCTCTTAATGTTGCTGGTCAGAAGTAAGTACCATTTGTACGTCATGGTATTTATTAGTAACCTGCACCACAAGAAGGCACCAGAATGTCATCTGGTCACAATTTGGTAACCCATAGGCGGATATTGGTAAGAGGGCTGCGGCGTGGTAGTAAAAAACAGAGAGCAGGCGAGCGCTACAGTTCGAGCTGAAAAGCGTATCTTTCACAACACTGAAGAGTGCCCCATTCGTAATGTAGTGGCACAGATCGGTGACAAATGGTCAGTATTGATTTTATTTGCACTGGTCGAAGGTCCGGACAGATTTAACTCCCTGAAATCCAGAGTGGTGGGCATCTCACAGCGCATGCTTACGCAGACGTTGCGGGACCTGGAGCGGGAAGGGTATGTCAGCAGAACGGTCTACGCCGAAGTACCTGTGAAGGTGGTATATGAGCTGACAGATTTGGGGAAAGACCTGGTTAAACCTCTGTATCAGCTGGTTTCCTGGGCGGACACGCATCATGATGAAATCAGACGCGCCCGCAAAGCTTACGATGAGAGAAGCTGACCGTATAAAGATTAAAGCAAGTCCTAAAGACACCAGCGCGCAGCACCTTGATAGATTCGGGTAGTGCGCTTTACTAACACTGCGTCGAACGCTGTGTTTGAATGGTAAAGCCCAGGTGACTCAGTTGTTAAGGTGGCAGAGTAAAGGAATTCTCAACGTTCATTCGATTTCTGCCTTCATTATATTTTTGCTCTTGCTGAACAGTCATTCAGTTTTTGCTTATATATGTCAAAACTGTCAAGCCTGGAATGAAGGGGCAAAGGCAGGAGATTCGTGCAGGCACTGTTCCGCCAAGCTAAAATCCCCGGCTAAAGGGCAACAATGTCAGAAATGTAGGCACTGGAATGCAGATCTGAATACCGGTGATCCATGCCAGCGCTGCAAGGCAATGATGTCGCTAACGACAAGCCCGTTCCAGCCTCCTTCAAAAAAACAGCAATATTGCTATGAATGCAGAGCCTGGAGTGAAAATACCGAGGCATATTGCCAGCACTGTAATAGAAGAATCTATACCATGCCGATTGGCCTGGCACTTATGGATGCAGGTGTTGGGCCACATAAAGCCGTTGTGTCTCACAGAGGGGACAATCGGCGAGAGGATCATGATCGTGAGAGTAACCATTGTCAGCATATTGCGACACAAAGAACTCAAGCAGTTCATGATTTTCAGAGGTGGTTGAAAGCCGGGCATGAAAAAATGAATCTGGCGCTTGCTCACGAGACTACTGAGTGCTGGTCTGATTTGTTAGCTCATAGTCGAAGTGAGATTGCTAACCAAAGTGCAAGTCTCAAAGCCTGGGGTTTTCTTTTTGAAGTGATGTCCCGGAGAAGAAAAAAAGAAGATCTTTTTGAGCTGGAAAGCTCAATCGTTAATTATCTATCAAACCATGTTATTGAAACAGTCATTCATCAACTACTGATGTATGAAAGGGCTGCCATTATTCTTTGTCAGGGAGGCTTTACAGATGCCGTTGCTCGTTTTTCAATAGTTTTTGGCCCTGATTCTGAGTTTAATCGTCATATTTCCAGCGGCATGGTAAAAGAAGCGCTGGCTACGGCCTTCTACGTTCTCTCAAAAGTTGATCGTACTGATCAGCAAAGCTTAATGCTGGTTCGTCAAATAAAAGATAAATATGGGAAAATGGTGCCTGAGCACAAGGTTTATCATTTCTTACCAAGATAAAAAGGATGTCCGGTTGGCATGCATACTCTCTGCTGGGTTAGGCATGAACCCAAATCCACACCTTGCTGTACGATCACAATAACATCTGTACCGTCTGTATTGGGGTGATGCTTAAAGCTGACCAGCAGAACACGGACTGCTGTTTTGCCGGGAGCGTATTCGAATCCACCCTGAAAAAAATCCCTGTCAGCCATGAGTTAATGCATGCGATAGCAGTTCTGTTCAAGCTTAAAGTGTGCCCGGATACCACTGCAGAATCGCCATAAGCCGCCTCTTTCTGGCCGAACTGAACGGCCTGCCTCCAAATATCTATTACATGTCGTTTACCGGCCTGAAGTTAGCCGGTACGATAGCACCATAAATATCCCTGTGTCCCTGTTGCAATCTGCCTTTCTGTACTTCGGAGCCGGAGGGGCGGTAGCGTATCTATCGAATGCCTGCGTAGTGAAGTTCGTCTATGTGGCATGTGGCGTGGCGCTGCAAGTCATTAGTTTGTATTGGATTGTTCTGACTTTTTGAGGCCTGGACAAGTTAAGTGACGACTATACAAATCGGGAAATGCGACATGGCGGTTAAATTCATCATATCAGGGAACATGACGGAAAGGCTTGCTGTTGCTGGTATTGAGGTAATTATGCGTTTGCACAGATAGCTTGTTAAGCGAAAGTTGTGCGCATAAACCACTGTAAGGGCTCAAAAAATATAGAAAGGAATATACATGTCAGATTTACCAAAAAACATTCAAGTTATTTTTGAGAATAATCCGAAACTCATGGAGTTAATTCCTAATCCCTCCCTAATTTCAAATTCGTCATTTGTTTCGGCATTTAGTCAAAAACTAAACAGTTCCTCGACAGGAGCTGAAGATGAGTTCTTTTATAGAGTTGTTTTTAAGAAAGACTCTTCTCGTGAACTAATGACAATTAACAGTGGAGAGTTAAAGGGGCTGCTGACATCTACATGCATAGAGAAAGGTAAAATTAGTGATGTTGCTGGTTTGGAAAAAGTTGAACTAGAAAATCAAACGGATCTAATGCCCACTTTGTTAGGTATAAGTCTATATAGCGCAATTCAAAATAGTCTATCTTACATCTCCCATCTTTGCGTTGATATCAGGAATCACCAAATTCTTGAGGAACAAGCTCGATTTGAAAGGATTTCAGAGACTATAGTAGATAGTTTTAGAAGCATACCTGACATCTCAGTGGATAGGTCAATGAGAGATGTATATTTATCTCGAATAGTAAAGAATAACGAAGACTGTTATGAAATGTATGTCTCTCAAAGACAGAGATTTAGCGACTTGCTACAGTCGGAACCACAATACTATTCAACGGGTTATAACTACTGGTTCAATACGCATGATGGTCGACGGATCAATCCTGATCAGTTCTTCGTGATGAAAGTTTTATCTCACCCTGTATTTTCAGTCTTCGAACGCTTGGTAGCTGGTAGAATTTGTGAAATAGTTCTTAGTGGTAATTATTCTACCAGTAACATTAAGAGGCATAAAGATTTCGTAAATAGAGTTCAACGAGAACTTGAGAAACTTATGGAGTACCGACTGAAAGCTTTTGACAATTTTACAAGCGAGCACAAGCAAAAAATCGAAGAAGATATGAGCTTGTCTGGTTATGACCGCAAGAATTTGAGTGATGAATTAGAAAGGCATGTTACCTTTGTTGCCCAAATAAAAGACAAAGTATTTGATTTGTTGGATGCAAAGCTACACAGTTTCAAGGTTCTGGCTCACCTGATGGATCAGGATGAGATAGATGTATATCTTATCGATGGAAAGCTGCTTGTAAGTAACTCTGAATTAAGCCCTAACAAAGCATTGCAGCGGACAAGCCGCTGAATGCGGCGTTAGCTGTTCAACAGACATCAGAGTAAACATGAACAAAAAGAAAATAGTTTTCATTTCATACTCATGGCATGATATGAAAATTGCCAATGAAATAGAACAAGATTTAAGTAAATTTCAAATAGACCTTGTTCGAGATGTAAGAGACTTAGAGTATAAGTCAAAGATTTCTGATTTCATGGGAAAAATACGTGAAACCGATTTTGCTATCTTGCTGATAAGTAGAAATTACTTGTCTTCTAAAAATTGCATGAAAGAAGTTTTACATATTTTGAAAGATACGGATTTTAACAGCAAGATACTTCCCGTAATTGTCGATGGTACAAAGATTTATTCAATAGAAGACAGACTTGAGTATACAAAATACTGGATCAAAGAAAAGGATTCTATAAGTACACTTATTTCTTCGATACCAGCTACAGCAATTATTAACGAGATAAGTGAGCTGAAGGTAGTAGAAGAAATTGTATCCAAAGTCAATGATTTTCTTTCATATATTAGTGATTTAAAAAACCTTACATTTAAAGAGCTAAAAGATGATGGCTACAAACCCATCTTAAACTGCTTAGGTTTCGTCAATATCACTCATCTGGTTGAGCTTTTAAAAATATCTAATATTGATGATATTGAAACAAAAGAAATATTACTTGATGAATGGTTAGAGAATAATAACCCTGTATCAGATGCATATTCAATACGGGCAAGTATTGCTTCCAAAAGAGGCAATATAAGAAAAGCAGAGTTCAACTACGAAAAAGCAATAGAATTAAATTGTGATAATTACTATGCGATGAACAACTATGCTTTCATGCTTTTTCAATTAGATAAGAATAAAGAGCTAGCAAGGAGTTTGCTCGATAACGCGGTAAAAAATCTTCCAAATTTCACAATCGCAAGATTGAATTTAGGTTGCTTATTAAGTAATAAGTTCAACGATCATATAGGAGCCAAAAATCAGTATGAAAAAATAATTTCATACAATCCAACCGAAGAGAGAGCTTATAACAATTTGGCGAACTATTATAAGCAGTGTCGCAACAACAACGAAGAAAATCAGAAAATAATATGTGAATTATATGAAAAAGCACTATCTATCAACCCTGATTACTTAGAAGCACATCTTGCTTATGGCAGCTATTTATCTGAAATTATAAATAAACATGATATTGCTTTAAAGCACTACGATGAAATTTTGAGAATTGATCCAGAGTCAAAAAAACTTGTCGACTGGCTGAAGAATAGAATTAAAGAAGTTATAAAGCAAAGAAAATCACATGGCTAGCACCGAGTAATGAACAGATAACAAAAATCCAGGTGGCGCCTACGGCGCACCTGATTTAGGCAAGAATATAGGACACCCATATTTTCTATTAACTCAATATATGGGTGTCCTAGATCGCTCTTTCCTAGATCGCTCTTTAGATCGCTCCTTACAAGTGGTTCCAGATGACCGCACCTGCGGCACGTCACCTGAACCAAGCGTTATGCTCTAGAGGAAATAATGAGTTACTTTCTATATGTTATAGGCCCGAAGGGTGGTCCGTTGAAAATAGGTATATCTAATGATGCTTATAAACGACGAGGTGAGCTAAATATAGGAAATCATCAATATTTATATATTCACCACAAGGTGGAGTTTGCTACTAAACAAGAAGCTGAAGATGCTGAACGGAATTTGCACTTCTTTTATCAGGATCATCATTTAAGAGGTGAGTGGTTTAAACTATATCCTCAAGATCTTGATAGAATCAAAGATAAGATTGTTTTGGCTACAAATGCTTGTCTGGAGTGGGTAGACAAATCTTGGAAAGTGACTAGAAAAGCCTGTGATAAATTTACTCCTAGCGTATTCAAAAAATCACGTTTGGCACTAGAACTAACTTATACGGACATAGCAAATGATCCCAGTGTTAGCATCAGTGAAAATGTGATCGAAAACTTTGAAAATGGCACGAATACTCTTGGTTACGATAGGGTTGAAGTGTTGATGGAATTTTTCACAAGAAAGGGCATAGAGTTTATTTCACAGGGTGATTCACGAGAATATCAAATACTGATTTAGCGCACAGCATAACAAAAATCCAAGTGACTGAAGAAAAATAAAAGCAAAATAAAAAGGGACACCCATACTTAGACCTCTACAGTTCAATATATGGGTGCCCTATATCTCTGCTCCTATATCTCTTTTATATCTCCTTGTTTCACGAAGGTAGTATGAGCCACCTTGAAGGGGAACTCCGGAGGCATTATTTATGGCAAATCGACGGGAATCTGATGCTTTTTGACAACGGCTAACAGGTAATCAGCGACCTGGTTAATGGTTGGCCTGTTAGTGGCCTTCTCTCTTAGCATGTAGCTCGCCAGTGCCAGCAGATGGACTTTTGGAGGCAGTTTGGTTTTTACTCTGGGCACGACACCTGACTTCTTAAGCTCACCCCACTTCGAACAAGCCGTGTCAAGGTGATCTGTGACATGCTGTTTGTATGGCGTCTTCCTGAGCGCTTCGCACACTTGAACATAGTTACTATCATGGGCGTTGAGTTTTGCCCTGAGTTCAAGGATGTAAATATTATCAACGCCTGCCAGCATGGCGAATACTCCGCCCAGCCAGTATATGACTTCACTTCTCGGGCAAGTCTGGCATGGTGCGGCTGCACCATTTCCGGCAGTTGCCGTCACCCTGTCTATTTCTGTCGTCGCAGGTTTTTTGGGTCGGAGATGCTGAGGGCGGATAAATACCGGGTGTGTTGTATCATGCAGGCAGAAATCCTTTAGCGCAGGAGGCTGTTCAAATTCATAACTTTCCTGATAAATCTCCAGAATACAGCGGGCCAGTGCCAGACTGAGAATAATCAGATCCTGCTCCGGAAGAAGCTCTTGGGGAGTGACCTTAACAAAATCGTGTTCTGTCCCCAGCACATTCTGTTTAAACAGGGTGTCACGCTCCCGCAGTGCCACAATCAGGTAAGACATCGCATGCCGGGGACAGGGAATAAGTAGAAGGCCGGGGAAATAGCTGTCCCTACACTCGGTGTAATAAACCGTACTGGAAAGTTGTTCGGGGTAACCATTCAGTGTTTTAGTGGTGTTGTGAACCTTTTCCAGTATCGCTCCGCCCTGCGGTGTCAGCTTCACCAGCATCTGCACAGCATAGTGCTTCTCTCTGGCCATCATTTGCAGTCCCAGCTCAGCATAGTCACAGCGCTTCTCTGCAGAGGATTCTGTCATATCGTATGAGCACATCATATTATCTTCGGTTTGAACTGTGACCTCTTCAGAGTAAGTATGCTTCAGGCCGGTTTTGGCTTCCCGTCGCAGCTCAAGGTATTGATCCCCGGCAGCCAGTGCGGCAACAGCAATGGCATCAGGAAAATAGTCAGAAGAACAGTAATCAAAAATATAGGGTTTGCAGTACCCGTTTGATCTCTGTACCTGATGAGAACTCTGTATAGGGGTTACAGGCGCTTTAACGGGTACACAGTGGTCTGACGCAGAGGTTGCTACTGTAGAGAAAGTTGTCGCTGAACCTAGTGACTCATGGGATTTGCTGTGTTGTGACAAATGATGACGTCTGGTGGAAGGCGATGATTTTACCGGCGGCTTTGAACTGACTTTCAATCGAGTAAACATTGTTGTTGTACTGGAATCCGGTTCATGGTCTGAAGCATCCAGTTCGGCAACACCGAGGCCTATCATCCAGATACAGCACATACCCGGGATCAGTACAGCATTCTTCCAGTGATAGCTTGGATTCATGGCACAAGATATTCATTCACAATGAGTGACTGGATATTTAAAAATATGCCACCTGCAGTAAAATTGAATATTTATTTGATAGACGGTGTTGCTGTCACTTGTTTCTTTCAAAACGCCCTAGGGTGTGTTCTCCATCCCTGAAAAAACTGGCCCCGCTCAAGTGCAATGCTGACACTATCCGAGCCGAGCAAAATTGATGCCGGGATGATCATGAAAAACTGATCTAAGCTATCTTTTGTTTCTATTCTGTCTCATTTTATCTTCGTGCCAGGCCACAGGTTTACTCTCATGCTATCGCTTCGTGATTTTATTGCGCCGGTTACCTGTAGCGGGGTTTACCGGGTAAGTTGTGAGATAGCGGGTATTGCAAAGAATATCGGGTTTGCTCATATCAGGGATCTGTCGGACGCCCGTCTGGTGGTAAAACTGGTGGGAAAATTTACCGGTCATTTTATTGTGGCCAAGCTGACTATTCGGCTGAAATCCGGTGAGGACAAGGGCGAGTGCAGTTTGCTGGTTGATTACGAAGATATCTATGACAGCATGGACTGCTGCTATGAACGGTCTACCCGGCTGTTCAAACCCGCCATTAAAATTCAGCTGCCCGCTGATAATCAGCTCAACTTTTACAGCGGCATTGTCGTTGATGAACGCCGGCATCTGGCACTGAGTGCCAGTAAAAGGCTGTTGCCGTATCTGATCTGGACCCGAGTTGAGAAGGAAGACAGTTTTGACAGCTATGACCGAATGTTTGGCGCTTATCTTGATGAATACAGGGACAGTTTGTATGTGGACTATCGCAGTATTATTGATGATCTGCGGCAGGCGGTAAAAACAGAGTGATAGCGGGTGTTGATTTCAACCTTGCGCTACAACCGCGGCATCCTGGAACTTAACCCGCCCATTCCCTGGTCATGTTTCAGCCTTTTGGTAATCGTTGCGGTAACCGGGTCATATTCAAAGACCACGATCAGATCATGACGGTAATTCTCCGGAGTAATACCGGTCAGGTTGGCTTCCATAGCGTGGACAGGATTATCAAGCCAGTTGCTGTCGCCCTGCCAGTGTGTTGCCTTGAAAACAAACACATCGGTCTCCGTTCCCAGCACACTGATCGTCAGTCCCTGTGAGGTTATCATAACAAGACCCGGTGTTGCCGTTACCCGTGGGTAACGATCAAGCGTGGCCAGGGTTTCTGTAAATTCATGAGCAAAGTTGAGCCAGCCAATGTTCCGCCTTTCACCAAAGGTGGCATAGAGTTGTTCTGCAGGCACCTGACTTCCACCGGCATGGCAACTGCACAGCGTAATACTCGGGGTATCGTATGGTAGACAGTCGTGTTCATTCAGCCACTGATGAATGACGTGGGCAAACTCGGCACCGGTTCTGCCTGCTATATTGGGACCGTGACCGGTAATGACCACTTTGCTCTTGCGGGTCAGCGAGCGCTGGCCATATACAACGCTTTCTTCATACAGCTCGGTACAGCCATAAGGTTGTTTGAGCAGAACCAGATAAGCACCTTTATCATTTTTGAACTGACTGTAGCTCCCCTGTAAACAGGAATCGCCATCAGTATCGATTGAGCAGTAGACAACGGAGTCATAGCCTTTTGGCTTTATGGAATCATCATTGTGGCGGGTAGCAAGTAGCCCACGGATGGCAGCAATATCCTTCATTTTTACAGCAATGGACAGCAGCCGGTCAGTGCTGCGGGTCCCGCAGAAGGTATTTATCTCCCTGAATCTCCGATATTGGGCTTGTTCAGCATCTGACAGCACAATGATCCGTGTTCCGGGTATAGCCTCAGTAACGGGCCAGGGCAGGGTGTCCGGATCCAGGTCGTGCTTACGGGCATAAAGCCACATCATCAGAGCCTGATCATGATGCATCATACGCCAGGCCATTTCAGACTTGCTGTTCAGTCGTCCGGGATTGCTGACGGGCTGTAATAATCTGACCAGCTCATAGTACTGGTGACGTACCGCAATATGCAGCGCCGCATCTTTATCGACCAGTGCGGTTTCCGGAGCAGGTTGACCATCCAGCAGAACTGGCATGAACTCTTGTTGCCAGCCATTGCGTGCAATGGTTTTTATATGCGGATGTGTTATCAACCATTCCACAACCTGCTGCTGGCCGGCCAGGGTAGCGCTGCAGAGCAGGTGGGTAAACTGTTCCAGAGTACAGCAATCCAGTTGTGGATCAGTACAATGGAGATCGGAATCAATCAGTTGCAACAGGGAGCTGAAATCCCGGCCTTCACAGGCTGTGACGAAAGCACTGGCAGGATCTACAGGCGCTGCCGGGTTTTGATGAGGTAGCGGCTTTCTGCTTTTAGAGAAAGGTGTAGGCGTGGGGGAAGGTTCCTGTTCGTCATCTGTTGCATCCAGATTATTTTCGGTTCGGGTGTCTTCGTCTTGAGTCAGTGCTGAACGGCTGATATGAGCAGGTGGATCCAGCTCATCATCTAATGCACTCAGGTCATTGATTTCAATATGTGAGCCTGAGCGTTCATGAATACAGTATGAAGTTTCCCGATATCTATGGGTATCCTCCCTTAGCCTTTCCCTTAGACTTTCCTCTCTTAGACACCCCAAATCATTCAGCCCATTTTGTTGAGTGGGTACTACAGCGCCCAGGCTCAGGTTATTCATTTCATCATCAGATTCATCCAGATTATTTGGGGGCTGAGTGTCTTTGTCTTGAGCCGGAGCCGGGCTGCTGGTGTGAGCAGGTGGCCTTACTACAGCCGAAATATCAGGTCGGCCCAGCTGACCATCTGATGCACCCAGATCATTCATTTTATAGTGTTGACCGGGTACTACAGTGACTAACTCCAGGCTATTCATTTCGTCATCAGATGGATCCAGGTTATTTTCCTCTGTGTCCACACAGGCATGGCTACCCGGAACTGGCTGAACAGGGACGGCTTCATGTCCATCACCCTGATCGCAGTATGACTGCAAAAGGGCAGTCAGCCCGGTAAAACCCTTCTTGCGGGCGATATCCTGTGCGGTATCTCCGCTGCTGTTACGGGTGGCGATAATGGCGCTAGCTCTGGGGTGGTGTGCCAGCCAGCGAATACATATCTGTTCAGTTTCGGCTTCAGTTGGAGGCAACAGGGCATTTATGAGAATCACGCCCAGTTCTTCCGGATCTCTCCATGCAACCTGATCCTGCCAGACCAGTAAGCCCTGCCGGATCAGATCATTCAGTTCTTCAAAGCTGTATAACAAATAAGCCCGGGAAAGGGCTTCTTCCACTTCTACCCAGGTAAATGTCGGTAAGGGAGGCGTTTCAACAGTCAGTTCAGCCGCTTCCGGTGTTGTTGGCGGTTCAGGCTCCGGATTCAGTGCTTCCAGCAGACGGATAGCGGCAATTCTGCCTCTGGCCCGGGCACATTCAAGTGGGGTTTGATTGGCCGCATTAAGCCGGGTTGGGTCGGCATTCAGAGCCAGCAGCTGAGCTACTGTGTCCGCATAACCCTGTGTGCTGGCATGATGGAGCAGGGTATTGCCGTCAGGGTCACACTGGATGATCAGCTCAGGCTTTCTTTTCAGCAGAATCCGGGTGATGTGATGCCAGCGCAAGGCGAGCAGCATATAATCCGGCAGCCCGGTTTCAACCACGGTCAGACCTGACTCTGCTGCGTGAGCTTCTTGCTCAGACCACCGGGACTCAGCGTTTGTGATTGTACATTGTGAGCCGGGAGCTTCAACTGCAGTGGTCGTTTGCAGATCGTGAGGGATAAGCCACGATTTAGCTATTTTACAGTCACTGACAAAAGGTTTTTTTGCACGTGGGTAATCTGCGGCTGTGAGCTGACAACAATAGCAAAGGGATAATAGTAGCAAGCAGTAAAAAAACCGGTTCATTCAGTATGCAGTCAAACGGTAAATTATTTGCGTGTTGTGATTAATTATGACTATAAGGTGCATATATAGTTCATTTAAAAACAAGGAGCTGCTGAGTTCTGCGATAATCAGGCTCCTTCGATAATATGGCTAACCCCTTATTAATCATCAGCTTCTCCTCCTTGAGCGCTTAAATGGACTGAACAACTTCGGGTATGGCCGTCAGGTCATGCTGGAACATAATGGTTCAATATATTCTTTTTCAAAGGAGTCCGGCTGTTGGCAGGAAAGTAGTTCGGGAGAGTTCCAGCTTTCAATTCTGTCCGGTCAGCAGCGTGGCTATATTGAAGGACCCATATATTTTATTGAAGCAAAGAAGCCACGATCCGATTAATTGAAATAGTTATAGCCCGGCAAGAGTTTACCAACACTGAGCGGACTCTATCGGTTATCTAGCTTCCCACTTTGCCTGTCGTGTGCCTTGACGTGTAAAGCAAGATGATCTGACCTGCTAAATTTTCTTTTACAGACTGTGCATTCAAACGGTTTCTCGCCGGTATGTTTACGCATGTGGCGAGTCAGTTCATCTGAGCGGGCGAATCGCCAGGTACATCCCTCCCAATCGCAGGCAAAAGGCTTCTCTCCGGTGTGGGTTCGAAAATGAGCCTTGAGGTGGGATGACTTGGTATAGGTTTTATTGCAACCCGAATAGGTGCAGGCATGTAGGCGTGAAGGCCGGATATGATTTATGCCAGTTGCATAGCCTGATGATAAATAGCCTGATGATAAATGGCCTGGTGATAAGCTGGCGTGTCCGGTCATTGTCGTCATTGCTGTCGTCATGAAGGTAGCCGCCGAATTAACAGCGGATAAGGGAAAAGACTCCAGGCCGGTATCCAGTGGAGCTGGCGGGGGTGTCATAAAGGGAGATGGCATGTTTGTTTGAGTGGCCGCCATCATTGTCACGGCTGGCGGGGGCGCCGCTTTTTTCTGGTGCCGTGATAATACGACTTCCGGGGGTGGCTGAGACCGGGGTGTGCCATCTGGACGATAACAATGGGCGTAAGGCAGGCCATTAATAACTTCCACCTTACACTCGACGGGATCTCCTCTTGTTATCA
The DNA here is from genome assembly GCA_947387575.1 of Spongorhabdus nitratireducens. Classification (GTDB taxonomy): domain Bacteria; phylum Pseudomonadota; class Gammaproteobacteria; order Pseudomonadales; family Endozoicomonadaceae; genus CANDOC01. The sequence goes on along the minus strand of CANDOC010000001.1, from coordinate 752,086 downwards.
CATCGCCGGTAACAGGATGGCAGAATACATCAACTTTATAGGTTTTTTTTACCAGCGTAGACACATTGGCAACAAGTGGATTACAGACCATAAACTCTGGCGCTTCCGGATGCAGAAGATTGATTGTAGTGTCCGCTGCAGCGATTACCCGGGTCATGGATGGCGGTTGCGCATTCGGCTCTGCGCCCGCACAAGCAGCCGGTGTGACACAGGGCAGAGAATTGGCTGAGGATGTGACCGAAACCGTAAGAGTTGAACTGTCTGAGACTGAAGTGACAGTTACATGCTGAGTGCCGCTACTGTCCTGTGTTACCGCTGTAACCAGACAGGGGGCGGTCATGACTGCGGAAACAGGTACTGGGGAAACAGGTACTGCGGGTGTTTTAGGCGGATCAATTAGTGTGTTGTCTGCTGTCTGGTTGCCGGGCAGATCACCCAGCAACATATGCGGCTGATATGTCCTGGGCTCGACCTCAGGCCCTGCCTGCAGAGTCAAACTGCAACCATAAACTCCGAATGCCAGTATAATTGAACGACTAATGTCATTAAGTATCGAAAGCAGCCAGCTTTTACCCTTCGTATTTATCCTGCCTGAATTTGTCACGCCCACGATATCCATGAATATTTATTTGTTTATTCAGTAAAAGTAGTCGTGGCAGGCTGATTGTACAGATCAATTTTATCCATGGTTTTGCAGCCCGTGGCATCAGTCAGCGGGTGCATCTATGGGGAGCCGGCGTAGTCGCTGATACTCAGAATCTGTATGCAGTTTGCTGCAATTTTTTCGGTTGTACTGACCCTTCATAGAGGCCTGAAAGATTTCAGTGTTATGACTGCCATCCTGTCTTTTGAAATTGTCGTAATGGTAATAGTGACTGCTCCACAAAGGGTATCTAATTGATGTCGTTTACTGAGCTGACTGGACTCGGTACGATAGCTTCAGAATTGTCTCTACAGCCCTGTTGCAACCTGACTTATTGTACTTCGGGTCCGGAGGGGCGGTAGCGTGCCTGTAGCAGTTGAGCCGTATGCTGTTCGTCTATGTGATTTTGGCTGTTGCTGGGTAACGCCCTGGTTTGTATGGGTTTATTTTGGCTTTGTGAAGCTTGCTTAAGTTAAGCGACAAATATACAAATCGGGAAGCGCGACATGGACAATAAAGATATAAAAGCAGTGAGTGCGGCGAAAGGGCTTGCTGCTACTGGCTTTTAGAGAAGTTCACCTTTCTCGCAGATAGCTTGTTATGTGACACTTGTGCGCATAAACCACTGTTAAATTTCTTTCGAGTTTTATATGAATAATCATGAAAGAGCAATTGAAGAAGCGGAGAAGTTTGCACATAAATGCAAAAACTTTCGGATTGCTAATCATCATTCCGAATTTCTGGACGGCTCTCTTTATCTGGTAAATTTTGAAAATGAATCAGGTGAATCTCATCACTGTTTCGTATATCTCGAAGGGAACAAAGCAGAAGTATGTAAAAACCAAGCACTCCTAAATGAGCTTGTTTCTAGAAAATCCAAAAAAGTAGGTATCACAGCTTTTTTAAATGGTATCGGTGGTGTTTCTGGAATAATCGGCATAATCATAACATTAACAATTGTGTATTTGGTTATAATGCGCCCAGAGTCACAAGTCCCTAAAGAACTTTGGGGGGCTTTAACTGCTGTTTTAGCTTTTTACTTTGGTAGTAAAGCGGCAAAATAAAAATTTAACAAGCGCTTCAATAAGGACAAATACTGGTTGGCTCCTACGCTGCGCTTCGGATTTTAGCCAACCAGTATTTGCCTGTTAAGCGGGCGTTATGAGCTAGGAGTATATATCTAGTGATTCAAAGTGAAGAACTAAATAAAGTTACGATGAGAGATATCAGTTTCAACAAAAAAACTTTATCAAGTGTAAAATTAAAATTAGAAGATTTTTTATCGGATAAAGAGACCAGTGATTATCTAACAAACTTATATAGTAGTGAAATTGATGAAGATTGGCTTTATGCTCAATGCAAATCAGCTTGCAACCAAATAGATAAAGTAATTGATGAAAACTCTCAGTTTAATAGCTATTATTCGAACATATTAACTGAATCTGATCTTATTCTATTAACTCAAGAACTGATATGTGACACGTCAATCCTTGATCAAATATCAGGGAACATGCTCAAGCTGAACAATAAAATTAGTCGTAGTAATTATTTAGCAAGTCATCAGTTTTTCTTACACGCAAAATTTTCATATTTTACAAAAAAATTCATAGCAGAAACTACTACTAGAAATTTCAACTTCTCTTCAATGCCTACTTTGATACGTCAAGCTATTGAGATAAGAGTTAAAAATATGATTGGCTTAGAAAAGGTAGAAAAAGTTGGAGGCGGATTTAAATTTATTCCTATAAGTAAGCTATTGGACTTCTTTGGTGAAAATGATAAATATTTAGAAATCCCAGTGAGTATTGAAGTTTTAAAAAACATTAATACATGGACAAACACATTTGTTCACACTGGAGTAGTTCCTTTTTGCTGGCAATCTCTTGAAGCAGTAGATTTGATAGAGGATTTCTTTCCCACTAAAGATGAAAAAACAGGTTCATTGGATTTGCATGGATTCACATATTTGAGCAAAGATGTAGATTTAGAAGATATAAAAAACGATTTAGATAAATACTTCAACGCTACATTCACATTAAACAAAGAGAGTGTTGAAGGAACTCTAGTTCGCTCATAATAAATGGTTCCAGTTTGTTCGCTGCGCTCACCCGACGCCGCCGTCGGCGGCGCGGCTGAACTAGGCGTTAGGCGCCTCAAAACATCAAGAGTCCAATTCATGATCGAAGTAAGTAGTGATAATCTTTGGGATAAACTCGAAAAGTTAAGTGGTGATTCCAAAGGGAAGAAAGCTGCGGTTTCATACATAACTGATGATACAGCAATACAATTCACCTATGGCGACACATTAGTTGCAGATATATCTGAAGATGCAATTGGAACAGGAAGAACGTCTGCCAAAGTCATATCTGATGCCTTTAAAAATGGTGTAGAAATTTATACGTGTGATTCCTTGCATGCCAAAACAATAGTATTTGATCATCATGCTTATATTGGTTCAGCAAATATTTCTTCTCATTCGAGAGAGTCACTGGATGAAATTGGGATAATTTCAGATCATCCAAACGTCATGTCTGGAGCGTTGCAAACTATTGAAAAGTTAAAGTTGCAATCCCATAAAGTAGACAGGGAATACATTGACAAAATTCTAAGCATTGAAGTTAAAAGAAATAGAAAGGCTAAGAGGAAAAAACGAAATATAAATATTGAAACGCCTCGTTCTTGGATGATTAGCGTCGTGAATGATGCATCGTATCCTGGGGATGAAAATCATATAGAAGAAGATAACCAAAATATAGAAGTATCAGAAAATGAAGAGCCTGCATGGTTTTGGTTAAAGCAAGGTTCGAAGTTTTATGATCAAGTTAAAATTGGCGATTCAGTTGTAATTATTGAACGAGAGAGTTCCAGCTCTGAATCACCAGAATATGTTTATCGTCACTTCACAATTAAACATATCAGCGAAGACTCAGCCCTGAAAATCAGAGCGTATCACTATGCATACAACGAAGACTATTACCATGAGTGGGAAGATTTTCTAGAGCTGGCAGTTCAAGCCGGCATTACAAACTTAGGTTCTGGCCTCTCTACAACGAGAGAACTTTCTCAAAAACAATCAAACCTACTATTTGAGCTGTGGGCGCCTAACAAGCTGTGGGCGCCTAACAAGTAATCCCGGTGACGCCTATGGCGCATCTGATTTAGGCGTTATGCGATTCAAGAGATATCGAGTCAATGAAACCAGAAAAAATAGCAATAAATCATGATAATTATCATGCTGAGCATATTGGTAAAACAAAAGATGGATCTCAGTTCTTTTTAACAACACCTTTTGAACCTGCATATCCGAACAAAGAGGGTTGTGAATATATAGCTCTCTTCTTATTCGATGCTGATGGTAATCTTACCAACTCAAAAATTGATGCTATGGGTCCAAGAGGCTCATACGATGATGATGAAAGAAGAGAAAAGTATCTATCTCGTCTAAATGAACTCGGTGAAGTTCAGTTTCAACGTATTGAAGTTAAGCCGTTTTCTGTCAAGCATAACGGTACGGATATAGGGCTTATAGTTCGGGAACCTGAAGACGATGATGAAGTATGGGCAGTAGAGTTGCTCCCGGGTAACTACATGGCATTCTTTGAGCCGTGGGATAGCGGCGAGTACGACACGTAACCATCGCATAACAAAAAATTCCAGGTGACGACTACGGCGCACCTGAATTTGGCGTTACATGTCAGGAAACTATGTCCCAAGTATTAAAGGAAGTGGAAAAAGCCATAAGCAAGCTTGGCTTATCTAATAGCGTCAGTCTTCTCGTGGATGAAGATGGTTTTTTATACAAGGAACTGATTAGCCACTTTGTAGAGGGCGGAGATAGGCGATGGTGGTGGGAGGCCTTCTTGCAGCCTTCTGAATCTCTTAACAGTAGTGACCCTAAAGGTTTTGAGCGGCTACCTGAGCTGGTCCCGGATCCAAAAGAGATTGTGTGGTTTGTAGTCGAAGATCATCATCTAGCATATTATCCAATCTTCGAAGCTTCTACCGAAGCCGCAGTTCAAGTCATAGGTGAATGCTTCGCTTTTGAGTATTATCTTGTCCCAAAAGACAAATCTTGGCTGCTCTGCGAAACGCACCACAATCAAATAATAGGTGTTGGCAAGCAAGTTGTTGCTGAAATTGAGCTAAGAAACAATTAATAGGTGTCCATTTTTAATGGGTAACACCAATGTTTTGAGTCCAAAGGAATAAAATGAGCGCAGGGTTCCCACTACTTATATTGAATCTCCTCTCTACCATCATTTTGGTGGTCTGGTCTCGCAATGGTTCGGGTAAGCGCGATTTCCGCGTCATCGCCACAGCAATAATCGTTCTTTCGTTATTCGCTTCCTGGACTGCACTTCTTACCTTCGGTGTATTTCACCCCGTAGGTTCCTGGGGTATGGGTTTGGGGTTTATCATTTCAGTCGGTTCTTTTTTTGTGCCCATTGTTCACAATAAGCTTGGCCGCAATGAAAACACATAACAATGCGGTGTTGTCGCCTTCGGTTGGGAAAAATATAGGACGGGAAAATATCGGAAAATAAAATATAGGACACCCATATTTTCTATTAGCTCAAACCATGGGTGTCCTAAGTTTCCTAAGTTTCCGACATGGCGGTTAAAGTCATCATATCAGCGAGCATGGCGGAAAGGCTTGCTGTTGCTGGTTTTCAGGTAATTACGCCTTTCGCACAGTTAGCTTGCTAAGCGAAAGTTGTTCGCATAAACCACTGTTAAGCATATGAAAGCACTGATACTTACAATTGCATTTATCTTCCTTCAAGGGTGCGTAAATATAGCAGTTAGTCCTGCCGTTGAGGGGAGGGTTACTAATGAGAATGGTTTGCCTATTGAGGCAACGGTACTGATTCAACACAATCAATTGGAAAATAAATCAGAAAGTACCACCACAAACAAAGATGGGTATTACTCATTAAGTAAACTTAGAATTTGGACACCGGTTCCTTTTTCAGCTATCCGACTATCTAGTACCGTGTTTGTTTCAGCTCCTGGATATAAATCTGTAGCCTTTGAGGCTGACAGCTACGCAACAGTAGTAAGAGATATACAATTGGAGGCCGAGTAAATGCTTAACAAGCACATCAAAAACCGCTCTCATTTTTTGTTGCATCAGGATTTATGATCGGATTTGCTATAAAGTCATTTAATAGAACTTCTGAAACAGCAGTCTCGTAGTAATTAGATCTCAAATACGAGAGTTTCTATTAGAAAACCACTCCAGCGCTCACTGTCCACAATAAAAACTAAAAAGTATAAAGATATCCAAACCCATGATTAAATTTTTATTTATCTCACTCGTAGTTTACATTGGAATTTGCCTGACATTAATTTATTGGCCGATTCCAGAAAAAAAGATGGTTGAAAACTACGACTACAGCTCCCTGAAACAAAGCACACAACAAAAAGAGCAGGGAAGTGAGCAGAGCGTTACCCTGAGAGATGGCAAGGCACTCTTTTTCAGACTCTATGAGGCTGACAGTGATACCACCCTGATTTTATTGCACGGCTCCGGCTCGGAAAGTCGATACCTGAGTCAGTTAGCCTCTTTCCTGGCAAAGAACGGGACGATGAGAGTGATCACACCGGACCTTAGAGGGCATGGCCGCAATGACGGGGCGCGGGGCGATATCGATTATATTGGCCAGCTGGATCACGATATAGAAGACTTGTTTGGCTATGTAAAAGAACACTACGCCGGCACTCGTATTGTACTTGGAGGACACTCGTCGGGTGGCGGCATGGCGCTGCGCTACGTAGGCAACAAATCCGTACCTCAACCGGATGGCTTGCTTTTGATTGCGCCTTATCTTGGTCATAAGGCGCCCACCGTCAAACCCAATAGCGGCGAATGGGTAACCGTTGCACTGAAGCGATGGATTGGCCTGGAGATGATTAACAGGCTTGGTTTTAGTGCACTTAATGGCTTGCCCGTGCTGCTGTTCAATCGCCCGGAAAGCTGGAACGACAGCTTGCAGGTTGATAGCTATTCGTATCGTATGGCGGTGAATTTTGCGCCAAACAACTACCTTGAGGATATTTCAAGCATCTCAATGCCTGCACTGGTGCTTGTCGGTGAAAATGATGAGAGTTTTTATCCTGATAAATTCAGCGAGGTTTTTGATGATACGAAGCAGCACATCGATATCCATATTGTCGATAGTGCCAATCATATGAATATTGTTGATGCAGGTATTTCAGGTAAACACCTGGTTGACTGGCATATTAAAAGCAAGGCCAAATGACACAAGAGGTTTTCTGATTTGGGTGCTACTCATCTATTACCCAGCTACTCCCTAGCTAATACCTAGCTATTACCCAGCTAGTCCATGGCGCAGAATAAAGAGAATACTATGCCGCAATCACGTAAAAAACTCACCTGGTTCGCTCTTGCCTTTGGTCTGGCAATCCTATCCACTCCATTTTGGTATGATAACTTTTCTCAATATCTAAAATCTGAGCTCAGCTTTAGTAACTTCAATAATCTTAATAACTTTAACAATCTCAATAATCTAAATATTTTCAACAATTTTAATAACCTGAAAAATATTGAAGAATTACCGGATAGTCAGGCTTCATCTGGATGATATAGAATTTGCAGTGTAAAAATTCACATCCACACTGTTGCCAGTGCAAATCATATGAATATTGTTGGTACAGATATTTCACGCAGTCATCTGATTGAGTGGTACAACAAAAGCCAGTGGGGCTTTCTGCGTCGGCAGATGTCAGCCAGAGTTCTGCTCCAGTGAGTTACAGGGTTAATGGGTCAGGATTGTAGAACATATGAGCAGTAAAATTGACCAGGCAGAGGCTGCGGTAAGTGAATCCGGCATTATAGGTAAACTCAGTCACTATTCCCCTGAAATCGTCAGCACAATCTTTGTTGAGCTGGATACCGATAGCAGTGATATCGATATCGTCTGTTCCTATCAGGCCCGTGATGTTTTTGTTAATGATCTGGATTCAATTCTTGAGGGTTTTGGTTCTGATACCCTGAAAGTGAGCGATGACCGAGTCGTTGGTGTATTTCATTTCAATGGCTTTATGTTTGAAATCTTTGCCTCGGAAACACCTGTAGCGCTGCAGCCAGGCTATCGTCACTATCAAATTATGAAGCGGCTTGTTGCTGCAGGTGGCCCGGACTTTGCTGAAAAAATCCGCAAGCTTAAAGCGACAGGTATGAAAACCGAACCGGCCATATGCCACCTGTTACAAATAGCCGGAGATCCGTACACGTGTATACTCGACATTGAAAACTGGTCGGACGAAGCCCTTGTGTCATCTGTCTCAAAAGTAAAATAACAGACCCATGGGCCGTATCTGTTGCAGCCTTGATATAACGCGATAGCTCAGGACGTTGGCTGCGACATTCTAAACAAGGAGTCACATAATGAATAATAATATCCAGAAACCGACTTCAGCCTTTGTAGGCGCCTCCTGGGGCGCTTTATTGACAGGTTTGGGGGCCTATCTGTTCGGATTATGGAATTCCGATATGCAATTGAATGAAAAGGGGTACTACTTTGCGGTGATCCTTTTCGGGCTGTTTGCAGCGGTTTCCCTGCAGAAGTCAGTGCGCGACAGGCTGGAGGGCATCAATGTCACCGGCATCTATTATGCGATCTGCTGGTTCTCTCTGGCAGCCTCGATCACGCTGCTGGGTGTCGGCTTGTGGAATGCTACGCTGGAACTCAGTGAGAAAGGGTTTTATGGCATGGCCTATATTTTGAGTGTGTATGCTGCTGTTGCCGTGCAAAAGAATGTCAGGGATCTGGCGGTGGACGCTGCCGAAAATACTGTCGATCACTATGAAGACGTGGAGCCCGTTGGCAGCCAACCCGAGTCTGTCAGCTAAAAGTGATATGTAAGTCTTCGGTTTTATGACGACTCGAACTGTCAATCACATACGGCTTGCCTTGCATACGATGCTAGTCTGGCAGTGTAAGCTCAAATGTTGTGAGGCAGAAAATGAGTGATCATAAAATCCATAGCCATCCGGAACATACGCATGGAGCAGGGTGTGGTCACACGGCAATAAAGCATAACGGGCATATTGATTACGTGCATGACGGTCATCTCCATCATCCGCATCAGGATCACTATGATGAGCATGTGATTGAAGTCAGTGATCAGAACCCTGATATCTGTAACCCCATTGATAACTGTGCGGGCTCAGGCCATGTTCATGGACCGGGCTGTGGTCATGAACAAATCCCGCACGGTGATCATTACGACTACCTGGTTGACGGCAGGCTTCATCATGTCCATGAAGGGCACTGTGATGATCACGGTGCTATCGAGGTGGTTTGATCAAGATAGTTTGAACAAGGTTTGAACAAGATAGTTTGATCAACTAACTGCAAATCAGGAGAGTATCAGGTTTAAGTGATGTCTGAATCCTGAGGTTCAGGCAGGGCTGAATCTGATACTTATCAATAAGAACAAGTGAATAGCCCCGGGCATATATTGATTTTCCGGGCAGAATCATAGAACGTCAGCAAGCGTTTTGTTATTACCTGATCTCTTAGTCTCAGAGAGGCTGCTCTCTATCTGCTGTAAAGTAAATGAAAGATATTAACACCTGCCTTACCCTGTTTCTGGATCGGGTCGCCTATGATCACGAGTCGTTCTGTTTGAGTGTTGAGGTCACAGAAGCCTCTCGACTGGACAGCAAAGTCACGGAAACGATCTCCGGCCTCGAAATCGAGGCGTATCCCATCGAGCCGACGGAAAATTCCTGCCGTTACAGAGTCATCTTTGACGATGTTGTCTGCCACTTTGTGATGGATGACTTTTACCGGAATGCGATCACTTCAGCTGATGAGTATGAGGGGGTTCATCTCCTGACACTGAAGAAAAATGTGTTTATAGACTTTATAGGATCAGCCACTCTGGTTCCCCAGCTGATGGAGCCGGAATCGACCTGTTACTACTGCCTGATTACAGAAAAGGATCACATCTTCGTCTGCTCACAGTCCGAATATCGAGTCGAGGCCATCATCTCTGTGCTTTCAGTTTCATAACAACGAACCTAAATGGATAAAAACATGAAAACAATAAAGTTATTTTCAGCAGTTATACTGTCAACAATGCTGGCAGGTTGCTCATCAACAGGCGGCACCATTGGCGGAATGATTCCTGCGCCAAAATTCACCCAGGGTGATTTCAAAAATAGCCAGTACACCGCAAAAGATAACAGCTTCAAAGTTGACTCTCCCTTCAAAAGTGCAAGCTATGCCGAAAGGTATATGGAAATTGCCGAGTCCTATCAGGCTGGCGAAATTCAGGTGGCGTTTTCATCTTCAGCTGCGCCGGCAGAGGTCTACAGAGTCCGGGTTTTTGATAATGTTCAGAATGAGGAAGGCTTCCTGTCCTTACTGCTGGAAAGATCTGCCGCGAACTATGAGCAAAGTTATGGAACAGCGCTAGAAAAAATAAATTCAGGGTCGCTCAATATCAATGGCCTGAAAGTCGATACAACCACATTCCGTCAAAAAATCCCCGAGAGAAGTGAGGGACTACGTCGTTTGGAAGGGTTTGACACCCTTCATTCATCCTTTTACATGAAAAAAGGTAACAGAATAGCCTTTATCTGGATCAACAGAATGCCACCAGGGCAAGAAATTATGACCTCGGGAGCAGAAGCGAGGATAGAGGCATTTGTTCGTTCTTTTGAATTAATGTAATTACGGCAGTCAGTTTCAGGTGCAGTCTAAGGCAGGCGCACCTGAACCTGGTTCGATCGTTAAAAAGGAAGGGCGCAACATTGCCAAAGGCATTTTATTTTTTAGCCACTGAAACTGATATGGATGATGTAGTGCATTGGCTGAGTCACTTTGAACAGTAATCATCTCCTTACTTCATACAAGTGCCCCGAATAGCTCCCGGAATAGCTCCCAGAACAGCGCCCGGAATTACTTATTTCAGGTCATATCGATATCAGTGAAATATTTTTACTGCCCCTTCGGCAGTCTGACCACACTGGGGACAATACTGCTGACGGCAGGATGAGCAGCATAAATGGCCACAGGGGAGAATATTCAACACTGCTGCCTGTGAGCACTCGTTGCAATAGCTCGTAGTGTCTCGTTGAGTGAATACATCCACAACATTCAGTTCGGGTTGTTGTGCTGCTGAAAATACTGATATGTCTGCAGGAGGTTTGACGGTAATGCCGTCTGTAATTCGATAGCCCCGGCACATGTTACAGGTTGCAGGGATACCGGATTTTTCTTCTGCTTTCAGGATATGCTGCTGGCAGGTTCGGCAAAGTACATGACCGCAGGGAAGCACATCAAACGGCACCTTGTTGATCCAGTGTTTATAGCAAACCGGGCAGGTCAGTGGCGGTAAGCGACGTATTTTCATTGCCAGCGACTGTAATTTTCCTGAAGCCGCCGGGAACAGTCGATTGATGGCCTGATATACCTGTTCGCTCACAGGGTCCGGACGCTGGAATAACATGACCAGCGCGGGATGTACTCCTGGTTGACCCGTGCCAAGTAATACGCCTTCTGCCAGTTGTATCGATGCTGCATATCCATTCAACAACTGAATAACCTGCGCTTCCGGAAAGCTGGCCAGTATTTCATGCAGCGGCGTTTCATTTTCACTGTTCATTATCGTCAGGTCAGCACCATATCGCAGCAGCATGCCAAGCATGTCGTAGTTCTGGTTGTGGGCAGCAAGATGAGCAGAGGTGTTACCGGTTTTATCTGTTCGGCACAGATGCACCGCAGCTCCGGCCTTCAATAACAGCCGGACCGTTTCGGTGTCATCTTTTTTGGCCGCGGTGACCAGCAGGGCTTGTCGATGTATTTCGTCATAGAAAAAATTATGTTCCAGCTCAGTTATACCGCGATCGAAGTTTTTGAATCGGGTGCAATAGCCTTTGCTGATAAGCCTGTGAACAAGCTCACAACCTGGTACTGAACAGTCAGTACAGTAGAGTTGAACGTCATAATTGATGCCACACCCAATAAACTCCAGAATTGGATGTCGCTGTTCCATAGCCCAGTGAATGGGAGTGAACCCCTGTTTATCCTGCAGGGAAGCATCCGCTCCCAGGCGAATGAGTGTGAGAGGATATTGTTCCGACCCTGAACGAATCGCACGGTGCAAAGGGCTGTCACCTGCCTCATCAACGGCATTGATCTTACCTTCCACTAACAGCCTGATAGCCTCCTGACTTTCAGAAATATTCTCAATGCGTGCGATTTTTATACATAGTTTGTGGCCTTCCATGGGGTCACTGCCGCAATGAATAATCGACTCCCCATCCATATTGGCGCCATATGAAACAAGTGGCAGCAGCAATTCGGTGGGTAGCGCCCGGTGCAGGGCCTCATGAAAGACACTGATCTGGTTATAACGCTTTTCATTCGGGTCTGCACCAGCCTTGAGCAGAGGGATAATCATGGGATGCCAGTCTGGTGTCACGACAGCACGCCTTAACAGGGTATAGCCATGATGAGCACTACACTTCAAGCCACCCATAAAGCCACAGTCAATATTTTTTCGTTTGATGATCTGGATAATATGGTCAACAAGCTTCATGTTCTGAAGATCTGACTTGAATAACAGATGCAGGGCTTCATGAATCATTTCACAAAAAGGAATTTGGCAGTCAGGACAATGCAGGTCCGACAGTTTTACTCTGAAAGCGGATGCTTCAGGGTGGCATGTTTGTTCGCAGATTGATTCAATAATGCGTATGGCAAGTCTGGTGTCCGTTGCCATAGCCTGATGCAGCAGGGTGAAACGGGCGGTATTTTTATGTGTTGGATTGGCGCCGGCACGCATCAGTAAATCAACAGCAGCCAGAGAACCGTCGTTTATCGCCTGTTGCAGTGGGAGAACATTGTTCTGATCAGGCTGGTTTGGAGTGACAACCATCGTGGCAAGGTCGGGACAGGTTGAGTCTTGTTGCAGTGTGTAGCTGCCGTCTTTGCTGAGATAAATATCACTAAATGACAGGCAGGTTTCCAGCTCACAGTCGTGAAAGCATTCCTTTCCCCGGGTGACACCGGACCAGCAGAAAGCCCCTGGAAAATCATCAGGCTTTAATACAATGTAATGATCGGTCAGATCATAGGCCATCTGCTGGGCAACCATCATTTGCAATACCGGTGCATTTCGCAGGTGAATCGCTTTATGTACCGGCGTAAATCCGTCCTGGTCAATTTGATGAGGGTCTGCACCGGCTGCCAGTAAGGCCTTGACCAGCGGAGCGGCCATCCTGATATTGACTGCACGGTTTAACAGCGTGCCATGACGATCCCTGAAATTAATATTGTCAGCTCGCAACATTTGCAGGGTGAAAGGCTTCAGGTCATATCCCGACGGCAGGCAGAGAACCTCATAGATCACGCGGCACAAGGGATTTGGTACAGTTTGGCAAAGACAGCAGGGTGGCGGGGGATGAGGAAATGCCCCCAGCGACGATATGAGTTTGGCTATCGTTCGATAATGCTGATCGGGTGCAGTGAGGGCTCGATGCAGTGCGGCATATCCAGCGTCAGTATCCAGCCTCTCTGGTAAGGGTGGCTCCCATATCTGAACCCTGCAGTCGCCCTGGGCCTGGGTCAGAACTTCTCCGGAAGGAAGAATAATGATCTTTTCAACCGCGGTTGAGTGCAATTGGCTGGGCACTGGACTGCAATGCCATTGATTCCCCCTGTCCTCCATGACCGATAACTGCCCGTTTGTATCACCGGCAATCACCCGTTTGTCAGGGAGTACGGCCAATGCGGTGATTTTACTACGGGAATGATCAAGTGTTTTGCTGTGCCAACCCTTGCTTTTATGCTGTGAAACTTTGCGGTACCAGCGTTTAACCGACAAGTCTTCAGCGGCAGTCAGTAACTTCTCTTCTGACAGTGCGATCAGCGCAGTTACACGGGCAGGTTCATGCCCGATCACTTCCTCATGCCAGCTGCTTTGAGGTGGTAGCTGGTGCCATATGGATAGCGTGCCATCACTGTAGGCAACAGCAATGTCGGTATCGCTGATTGCAGTCATTACAGCGATGGAGCGCTGGGAACCGGAACAGTCAATCCAGCCCCGTGCCAACTTCCGGTTCTGCATCGGGAGACCCATCAACTGCATATCGCCTGATCTATAACCGGCAACCGCTGTATGACCGCCGGGCAGGCGGATTAAATGGACGGCCGGTTCACTAAACGGTTTGACTGCGGAGGGGGTTGTTCTGGCCAGTTCCTTGTATTGACCAGGCCATGACTGCCAGATCGTGTGAGTCATCGCCACCAGGTAATCGGTTGATTGGCCGGGATCCTCCAGTGCAACAATATTTTTCAGGTTCTTCGGGTTGTGGGAACTGCTCTGGACAGGTTTATCGATGGGGTGGGGAATCCATCCCTGCTTTTTCTGATTCCAGCGCCAGAAAGTACACCGGGCATCGGACTGGATGGTCACGATCGCGCCATCATGACAGCAATCCACTGCAATGACAGCTCGCTTATGCTTCAGCGGATCAGCATAACTGACAGAAATACAGGATAAAAATATGAGAAGTACTGATATTCCCAGGGTGTGAGCCAGGGAGAGGAGAAAACAAAACCTCACGGCGAGATAGATCCGCTTCAGAGTTAAAATCGTCTTCGGATAGACCTGTACCTGGCATATTTGTTCAGTTTTTCTGTAATCTTCTGCCTCTGAACGACACGACAACTGAAAAGAAGAAAAGCATTAACAAGGTAATTTCTGTAAGGTTGTTTTTTTGACCGAGCAGAGCTGTGGCATGTATCAGTTACCAGAAGTTATGCGTGGTGTTGTTCTTACCGGACACGGTGGTTTTGACAAACTGCAGTACCGGTCGGATTTACCGGTACCCGTTCCCGGTGCCAATGAGGTGGTGATCCGGGTCAGTGCTGCAGGGGTTAATAATACTGATATCAATACCCGGACAGCCTGGTATTCGAAATCGGATGCCGCCAGTGAAGATGCCAGCTGGAGTGGCAATGCGCTGGTTTTTCCGCGTATTCAGGGGGCTGATGTGTGTGGCCATATTGTTGCTGCAGGTGACAATATCAATAGAGATCGGATAGGTGAGAGGGTATTAATTGAACCCTGCATTCGTGAAGTGGATGGTAAGTCGCTGGTTCAACCCTGGTATTTCGGGTCAGAATGCGACGGCGGCTTTGCTGAGTATACGGTTGTCTCTGCGCACCATGCCTACCCGGTCAACAGCGATTTGTCCGATATTGAACTGGCTTCATTTCCCTGCTCCTACTCCACTGCAGAAAACCTGTTAACCCGTTCCAATGTGAAAGCGGGTGAAACCGTTCTTGTGACCGGTGCTTCCGGTGGCGTAGGCTCTGCCGCAGTACAGCTGGCAAAGGCGCGGGGCGCTGATGTTATTGCGGTTACCAGCCCGTCAAAGGCCGATGATCTGGTGGCGCTGGGTGCTTCAAAAGTTGTTTTTCGGGATGAAAGTGTGTTGAAGGTCTGCGGCAATAACAGTATCGATACTGTTATTGATATGGTTGGCGGTGATACATGGTCCGAGCTGCTTGATGTATTGAAGCCTGGCGGGCGTTATGCGGTTGCCGGTGCTATCGCAGGACCACGGGTGGCGCTTGATATCAGAACCCTGTATTTGAAAGATTTAAGTTTTTTTGGCTGCACTGTGCTGGAGCCGGATGTTTTTGCCAATCTGGTTAGCCGTATTGAGTCTGGTGATATCAAACCTGTAGTTGCAAAGCATTTCCCATTGAAGAACATTGTTGAAGCACAGCAGATGTTTTTGCAAAAACAGCATATTGGCAAGATCGTAATCAGCGTATCTGAAGACTGATCCGGCTTATAGCATCCTTTTTATCCCGTTGTCTTAAAGGGGAGGTCACCTGCTTTGGCCTCTTCGAAATTTATCGATATTGGCCTTGATCCATTCTGTTGTACCGGCCTTGCCTCCCGCCTTGCCATTACCTGCCTTTGCCTCCAGTTCCGCCGGAATCCGAATGCCATAGCCTTTAAGATGAAAAGCAACGGTATTGGATGTGGTTGTTTCCGAAATTTCCAGATAAGTCCTGAGCGCTTCCGGAAATTCATCGCCATCTGCATTGGCTATGACGGCCCGATAACTCAGTTCCGTTTTAATCCGGTTCCGGGCTTCCCTCGCGTGGCTGGCCCGATAATTATCTTCAAGCTGACTCAGTGGGGTCGGGTAGACGATGTGATAGGTTCTTACGCCGTTGATGATCCAAGGAAAAAATACAGCATCCTCCATTCTGTTGCGCAGAATACCCAGGAAACTTGTGCTCCAACCGTTCTCAATCGCATGTTTCATATAAGTAAAAAACTGCTCATCTTCAAGCTTCAGGTCGGCGATAGTCTGCCAGGATATTTTGATTGCATGCTCTGCTCTGAATATGTCCAGCATGTCTTCCTTAATCATATACATGGCCACTACAGCGGCTGACCACTTATCGCTATGGCAGTCCTCCGGAACCGGCACCCCACTGTCATTAAGTGTCAGTGAAATCTGGCTGAGAACAGTATTACGATGGAATGTACTCTTTTGAAGGTACTGGTTAAGACTAGGAATATGCCCTTTTGCTGCGTAAGGCAGCAGCGGTTCCAGTGATTGACTGTTGTCTCTGCCTCCGGGGAGGACGGTGCAGCTTCCAGTCGTATCTGTGTCAGGCGTGACCCCGTATCGCTGAAGGTATTCGGCCAGGCTGCGGGTAGTCCATGTAATAAAATGAGGTTGACCGACCGGCGTAATTTTATGTCGATTGAGACTTCTGACAAGTTGTTGCAGGCTGAACCGCCTGTCCAGCCATGACTGGCAGAATTGCTGCAGAACCGTTGTATTTTGGTCGTGTGTCAGTCGGTGATCGAGCATCGGGAAGGTCATCAGGGTATAGGTATCCTGCTCTTCAAAACCTCCGCTGGCTTCGATAAATTCAAACAGCATTATATCATTCCATTGTTTCCCGTCAGTGGGCACTATTCCCCGACATGAAAGCATTCTGGCCAGCTCCGTGTAGCAATGGGCAAGGCGCGAATCATCCCGGCTTCGAAGCAGGCGCAGCAGGTTTCCACAAAGATGGCCAATACTGTTGGAACGGTGCGGGCTGTCAGGTTCAAGGGCCAGTTTCTTCAGCTCACTACGTAAACGTTTAGCCTCATCGTTAACCAGTATGCGAAAGCAGTGAGTGGCGGCGGGCAGGGGGCTGGATCTTTTGGGCCGGCCCCGGGTTTCATAGTCGCTGTCTGACTCATCATCGGCCTCGGAACTGTTACTATCCGATATCTCTGCCTGGACCGGTAAATCTTCAGGGTAGCCTGCAGGAAAGTCTTCAGGGTCGTAGCTGCTGGCCTCCGGATCGGTTTCGACAGATGCATCACTTTCCTCAGGCTGTTCTGCACCGGTACGCGGGCTGGACTGGCTTGCAGATGAACTGGGCAGGCTCAGGCTGTGTTCCGAGCCACTGGATTCATCATCTGTAGCGATATCTGAATCATCATGACGGGCCGGCCGCTTGGATGGCAGTATCCCGCCTACGGGCTGAGCAGACTTTTCCCGGGTATCAGCGCTTTGTCGTTGTGATATTCTTTCTTGTCGTTTCTGCTGCAGACATACGCGGGCATAAGCGGCACGCTCGGTTCTTTTCTGTATCATCTCCTGTCGCATTGAGGCAGGTACAGGGATGCTATAAACACGCAATTTCTGCGCTTGCATGTCGTTGCCAACACCCTGTGCTTTCAGCAGCCCAAGATATGCCTGCAACGCTTCCGAATGCTCTTCACCCAGGATATGACGCTCAATCATGGCTCGAACCAGCAGGTGTTCATGATAGAAGCGGTAACTCTTGCCCTGCTTTTCGGCCTGGCGGATCTTCTTTGTTGTTCTCTTTTGCTGAAGTGTCCGGAGTTTGTGGCAAAGGTCTTCGATTGAGTACTTGTATTTTAGTTCGCTGCAACCCAGGCAAGACGCCAGTTTCTGTGACCAGCGCTCACCTCTGCAGGTTTTACTCAGCATTAATACGCCATGGAGATTCCAGCCGTATTCAAGGCACAATCTCACATAACCGGCTTTGGTTTCATCCGGTAAATCAGTCAGGGCCAGAGAGGACATGGTGATACATTCGGCATGTTGTGGCCGGGTGATATCGATCAGTTGATGACAGACCATGAACTGGATCAGTGCCGGAATCGTCCATTTGTTGCCGGCAACGGGAGCTGGTACCTGTTGCTGCGGCAATTTTTGAGTCATTCGATTCAGTACTTTTTTGGGGCTTGCTGCATATCGGGTATGCAGCTCCCTAAACATCTGCCTTACCTGTTGGACTACCGCCTTGAGTTCCCCGGGTGTCAGTTCCGGTGCAGGCTCCATAACGAATTCAGGTTCCGAATGAGCACTTGCTTCAGGCAGCAATGGCGACATATGACCTTTAACATGGGTGGTAATATGAAGCTGAGACCACCGGCAGGGGGCCGGTTCACCGGTTGTTCTGTAGGTATCAGGTACTGCTATACCATAATCATTCAGGGTTGTTACAACCCCGAGGCTGCCTTCTGTGACTGCTATCCGGAAATAAAGTACCAGTGCATCGGGATTCATATCGCCTGCCATATTCGCCAGCAGCGCTCTTGTACAAGCCTCCTGCCGTATACGCCCTTTTTCTGACAGCTTGGTGGTACTGCAATATTGCCTGCTGAGCCCTTCGATATCAGTTCTGAAAACCAGTGGCCGCTGTTTTAGCTCCCTGCAGAGCAGCAGCCTGGTTTCATCCCAGTCCGGGGACTTTACCAGGCTTGCCATAAAACCGAGATTCCAGCCTTCCCGGCAGGCATGACGAATATATGTGGCCAACTGCAGGACATCCAGTTTCAACCGGGGTAAAACACTGGCGGATATTTTTCTGGCATGTTCCAGCAGGTCAATATCCAGCAGTCCACTGTCCAGCATGTACTGACAGAGCACATCGGTATTCCATACCGGGCCATAGCCTTCAGGAAGGGGCATGTGAGTTGATTTCAACTGACTTGCCACAAAATGGATTTTGGTACTATTTTCCTTTTCAAAAACATACTGACAGATAACCCGGTTCAGGCTGCCATCCTTGCCACCATTACTGCGTACCACAGGATTGGTCAGTTTTCGGTACTCGGTTATTTTTCTGGGACAATCTGTTGGAAAGGGCAGGCTCTCTATGTCTTCCATCTCTGCCGGATACACTTCAAGATGGTGATGCCGAAAGAATTGTTCCAGCGCCAGTTGATTCCATGATTTATAGGTCAGGTCATTGCAAAGCGAGATTCTATATTTTGCCAGCATTGAGGTGAGGGCCGTCAGACCTTTTTGCTGTTTTAACCACGACCGGCAGAACTCGCGGAGTACAAAATCATCCCGTGTCTCGGTGTACTGCAAATGTTTGTGAAACAGGATGTTGAAGGTCATGAGTGCATAACGATCCCGTTCCCCGAAACCGTCATATTCCTCAATAAATTCGTAGAGTAAAAAGTCGTCCCCTTCCCATTTGCCATCATCGGGGTGATCAAACGCTGCTGCCGTCAGGGTTTTGAAAAGTATCGAGTAACTTTTTGATAACGGGTGTTTGCCGCTGAGGCTGTATAACCATTCGCATAAATCGACAGCTATTCGGTGATAGAGTGCTTCTGCTTTATAGTTGGCCATTAGCCAGCGCAACCTTTCAACGCGCTCCTGCTTATTCAGGCACACAGGTGAATGCAAAACGACGGCGTTGTCTACCCGGCGGGAACGCTTTTGTTTGAGTTTTGTGTTCCGTTTGACGGGCTGGAAATCCTCATCCTCTGATGAGTCTGGCTGGAACGTGTGGTCGGACCAGACATCATCAGGCTCTTCACCATCTGATTCTTCATCATCCCACTCTCTACCATCTAGCTCTTCACCACCTGACTCTTCACCATATAATTCTCCACCACCTAATTCTCTTCTATCCTCCCCGGTTTCTTCGCTATCACTTGTTTCGCTTTCATCGGTTGCATAACCGGGGCATTCGGAAAACAACAAGGATGGGGGAACATCTCCCATAAACCGGGTTGTAACACTCAGGCTGCAGGCAACATCAAGCGGTTCCGGGGGCTGTAGCGAAACATCCATTGTGTCACAGCGGCGTCTGCTGCCTTTATATTTCGAACGTTTGGGTAGCTGCGTCGGATCAACCTGAAGCTGGCAATAGCCGCCATCAAACCGTGAAATCACCTGTGGCTGTTTGACAATATTCCAGCCGACATACTGAAAATAGGGCGCGAAGCGGCCACCGTACCAGGTTCCCAGTTCGGCTCCGGCAGCAATGGGTTTGATGGCGACAACTGCGATCAGCATTTTTTCAGCCGAAAATTTATCCGGATCGACATAAATGACGCCGTTGCGGTTAACTGACTGAATACAGTCAGGTGACACAACCGGTATCATGATGCAGTTTTCTTCCTTTCTGATCATATAGTTCAGCCGGCGCATGGGATCGTCAGTGAACGCGGCATCAAATCCCAGCTCGGTGTTTCGGCGTGCCAGTCTGACGCCGGTCCATGCGGTATAGGTATCTGTAGCGGTATTAAAGCAATCCGGCCCCGGATGAATCATCAGGCTTGAAGCCGGAAACCAGACAATGCTCATGGGATACCGCACCTGGTTTTTATCGGTTTTGGTCAGAAGCAGGTAATCCGTGCTCAGGGTAGGGGCCAGCTGTTTTCTGCAGACCAGCCTGCCGGGGTAGAAACCAATCAGTTGATGTTTCCGGTAATCCCGGGCGGCAAAGGCGCCTGTGCCGGCACCGGGCATGCTGCTTTCTCCTTCAACGACCCCCGGTACAGCAGCCAGGGCTCTCTGGGCAGATAACAGGTGCTGAAAGGAAATAACCGAATCCCCGTCGCAAAAAACACAATCAGGGACAAAATATTCAAGGCCATCAGAACTTTCGTGGAGTTTCACCGGCTTTAAACTTGATGTTGGCCTGGCTTCCACCCTTTGGAAAGAAAGACATAAAAAGTATGAGCAGATACAAACAATTATAAATTTTGTCAGGCAGGCGCTTTTACTTTTATTCAAAATAACACCAGACCAGATTGGTTTTATGTTTAAAAATGCGTCTACTTTAATAGCACACTATTTTATCTATAAACAAAATCTGTACTAAAGATGAGTGGATGTATAAGTGATTCAAAATAGATCTTCTCTTGTGAAAATTCAGGGAAAGAAATGATTTAAATTATTTTCTTCTTGTCAGGAAATATAAAATCAACAAACAAGTCTCAAGTGATAGTATTTTTTATATTTATTGATTTTTTTAATTTTCAGAGCGCTTGATTTTTTACAGTACAATAAAAGAACCTCATCTACCCCGGGATTCTTGATATCAAAAAAAGCTGAGCCAAAGATGAAAGATGTTTTCCGGTTGCCATCATGCCGGCACCTTTTTACGGTGCTCTGTTTAATCTCATGTTTCACCGTGAGCACAACGGTACTGGCCGTCAGGAATGAAGACCGGGTCGCCTGGCGTTATTTTGAGGAAAGGGAGCAGGCTAAACAGGCACGGGAAGAAATTTACAGGCTTGCGACTGAGGCCGGGATGGAACCCTATCAGATCGATAACCCCTATGATGAATTACCAGAAGCGTTGTGTAATCTTCGAATACAGTGCCTCCATACGCTGCTGAATCAATTTATGAATATGATCATCAAATGGGGGCAGCAGTATGATGATCTGAAAACACTGACAGAACTTCAGCATCAGGGATTCCAGTGGGATGCCGAACTGCATGCCTGGCTCGAGAAAAAAGATCACGGCCTGATGCTGGCTATCATCCATCTTGCGGGACTGGTTTACTCGGATGCAGGGACTCTGAATGAGCTTGAGAAAACCTATCTCACCCTCAGGCTCAGGTATATCAATGAAGTCCTGTTACCGGGTTGTGTTAAACCCTTTAACTGGAAAAAGGCGTATAAACAACTTCGCAAGGCGTCTACCCGCTGGGACACTGACAAAACTGTCGTGCCCAAGGGAATGCTCAATGCCGAGCAGTTGTATCACTATTTGGTTGCGGTGGAATATGATGCGCACAGCCTGTTAAAAAAATACCGGCACCGAACCCGGTACGATGAAGAGTTGTGCTGTTTTACGTTATGGAAAGCCTGTGAGGCTTTGCCCTACGTTCTTTTCCGGCATATCGCTGAGCCATCAGGGCCTCAAAGGGCACTGGCAGCCAGGCTGCGCAAAGATCCCCTGATAAAACGGCATGTGCAATTTTTGATGCGGCTCGTATTGTATGCCCCGGACAGACTGCCGGCCGGGCACAGGATACTGTTTCTGTATCTGTTCAATAAAACCCTGATCAGTGTGGCCAACCAGATAGGTTGGGATGGTCCAACCGTGTTTCAGCACCTCAGGATACATGACTACGCGCTCAATGCTGCAAAGTATGGCCAATGGCCGCAACTGGGTAGCCATCTTGAAGTGACAGATGTATTACCTCTGGCGCTCGAAGTATCCATTCCGGCTCAGCATTGTTCAGACCATTGTTCAAACCATTGTTCAGACCGCTGGATCTTTCATCCGGACAGGGTCAGGCAGAAAATTGCCAGTCAGGAGGTCGCTGTAATACTTGATCATTTACCCGTCAAGGCCTTTCTGACCCCTGATTATCATGACGTTGTCACACTACAGACTCAGTTTTCGCACGGCTCCGAGAGCAGCAGCTCACATGATCAGTCTGTAGAGGAGGGTACTGTTGACGAAGCGTCTTGTCCTGAGCATCTTCCTCAACAGGAACACGTCATACCGATGGAGGTCTCTGCTGAACCTGTCAGGGTGGGAGCAGGGGATCATGGCTATTGCCGCATGGTTCAACCACAAAGAGTGGAGTCAAAATTTTTCATATCATGGCTATTGTCTTGTTCGGGAACAGAAGCTCAGGCAATGGAATTTCAGACATCAAAGTCACAGAGAATGGATGCAAGAAGAACTGAAGATCAGGCCTCCGCATTTCTTACTCCGATGGATTTCAAGCCCGAAGGCGGACCTGACGGGCTGCCGTATCCCTTGCCTGAAGGCCCGTTGGTGTTTCCGGTATACCCTGATGTGCCTCGGGGAACATCACTGCGGCCACGGCCTTCATGCAAGGCCCTGCCAATAGCACCGGAATGGATGGAGGGGTGCGAATGGGTTCGTGATTTATCCTCAATCAAGGACTGACCTTATAATCCGGCAACTGTTCACGGGGCTTATCTTTCAGGTCTGAAGGCTGCAGTCATGATTGCTGATCAGATAAATTAACAACATTAAAATTCAATATACACCCTAAATTAACTACGCCTGTCGAATCCCTTTTCGCCTATATTAAATTCACTCCGGGTCAGGTGTTCAATTACCTGATGGAGGGGATTTTTGCCAATTAAAAACATAATAGAATAACTTAAGACACGGGCGTTTAAGGTGTTGTTATTATTCAGACAGCTGTTCATTTTCATGGGCGGTATTTTGTTAATTCCCCTGATAGCACAAGCAGGGCTGGAACACTTCAGATTTGACGTAACCTCCCATGCACAGCACGGCCATGTGTTTTTTGGTGTGAGGCCTGGTGGTGAGATTGGTTTTGCTCCGCTTCTCCCGGTTTTTTCTTCATATAAAGATTATTGCGATCAAAATAAACGGCAGAAGAAAAAATCAAAAGTAAAACTGATCAATGAAAGCGAGTTTAATCAACAGATCGAGCATTGCAAAGCCAATCTTCAGATCATGCAGCAGATGGTATTTGATTTTTTTCATCCCGCCAGAAGCCGGGCCGGCTCACTTTGGCTTTCAAGGCAATCCGAGGTGTGTATTACTATCAGTGTGCGAAATGATGCCGGTATGGTCGATCCATTGTTATATGAAGACATGGTCAGAGTCAATGAAACGAAATTGAGTGAGCTTCGGGTTGAATTTGAAGCTATACAGGCCCAGCGGCAACCCAGGCCCAAAGATCCTCCCAAAAAAGGAAAGTACCGCCTGGCTTCATCAGTATTCAAACCTGGTGCTCCACCCTTCAGTGATGATGTTGGTGGCTTCCTGTTTTCAGAGCCGGTCAATGCCGGGGAATTCACCCCCCTTGATAGTGGTCGCAAGGATAACCTGATTACGTTACAGCGATATATGTTCGACCGTTACAGTATGAACAAATCTGATTGGCAGAGTATCCAGTATCTGTTGTCGAAACTGGGTGAGCCTGCATTAACCTGCTTCTGTCCGGTGGAATTGGGCCGAATTCATGAAACCCAGCCACAAGGCTCCTTTCAGGTGAATGGTGTCAGCCTGCATGATTTAGTTGGTCGGGCCTGTCTCTGCGACAAGCAGCCGGATGGTCATGCGGTATTTAAATTAAGTGCCGAAGACATAAAAAAAGAACCCGGGCAGATAGTCAGACAGGTCAAATGTAAAACTATTGAAACCCGGCTCTGTTTGATCGAATGGTTTGATCTGGTTCATGCGACCAAAACATTGCTGCCAGCGCAGCTGGACGAAATGGCGTCAGCAGCACTGATTATGCTCCAGACGGCATGCAAAACCGGCAGGGTAATAAAGCCTGAACTCGGGCTTGAAGTTATTGCGCCTGAATGTCTGCCGCTTATCAAAATGCGAAATGAGTTTATTCAGCAATGGCAATTTGTACATCAGGTTTTCGGCTGGGTATTGCCCGTTCGTTTTGTTGATGCCGCCTGGTACAAAGGGTTGTTTGCCAGAACGGAGCATTATCTGCGGATGCTGGAAAGGCGTGGAAAAAACTTCTCCAACCCCGGCACTAAGGAGCGCTTTGACAAGCTGCTTGCTTTGCATGATTCCCAGCCTGATGACATTGTATTCACCCATCCACTCTGTCTTGATGCAGCAACGAGTAACGTACTGTTTTTTCAGCGCGGCATAAAGGTGATTACAGAATCGGTGAAAAGATTGAACGGCAGCGTGTATGATGATCTTGCGAGCATTCCGGAAGGCCTTTCCCGCACGCTTGATTCTATGATCAAGGGGCAGATTGAATGTAATTTGCAGACTGTCCCCCGTATTTCACCACTGGCAGAACATTACTATGACAGGATGTCTGTCGCCGTATGCTCAGGGCTTTCGCCACAAGCAGAGACATACCGGTTATTCTGGCTGAGAAACCGGCTCTTATGTACTCATCCCTTGATAGAGAGCTTGTTGCATTATCTCTTCAACCCGTTACTGAATGACCAACGGCCGGCTATCCAGAAGCTGGAGCATCAGGTTTACTCCGAGCTGGAACTCATGCTCCCGCTGAAGCCCTGGCTTCAAGGCAAGTTAACGTTTGAAAAGTACCTGCTGCTTGCCATCAACCAGTTGTCCGGGCTGAAACGGTATCGGCTATCGAGTCTTGATGAAGCGATTGTTCTGTTCGATAAGTACTTTGAGCCACAACAAGTTGAGTCGACCCAAGATGCGGTTGAGCCGAGTGGGGGGGAGGGTAAAAATTTCGCTATTGAACTGCTGTTGGCCACCGAGGAGGACCAGCCACCGTTCAGACTGAGCCAAAGTCAGCTGGAAAAGCTGGTAGAAGTGCTAATGGTCATTGTTCCGGGAGTAGTAAAGCAGTCCAGCAAAAATTTGCAGGCTTTGGTGGAAGCTGATTCTGGAACAGTGGAAGAAGGTGAAACACGTTCATCTGATTCGTCAACCGGACAATCACTACCGCAACCTTCGCCGCAATCTACCGAGGAAGCTAGCGAGCGGTCTACCAGGGAAGCAGTAACAGCCTTGCCCGTTGACCACCGCCCTGAAGCGTCACCAAAACCGGTGGAATAGTCGTATTGTTTCAGAAGTAAGGGGTTGTGCCTCATACAGTATATTATAATATCGAGATTAATCGTTCATTTTACCCAAGAACCCTGCCCATAAGGGCAGGGTTTTCATTACTTAATGTGCAGGGACTGAGTTCATTAAGTGGTCTGCCCAAACAGCCTGGTTAGTTTCCCGAAGTATTCTGCAAAAGTTCTTAAATTCGGAATCACTTTTACTTCTCAGAGCTTGAAATAGTACTCTGACTTTATCCATTCGATTCCGTTGACTTTTTACATCTGCCTCTTCATAGTCATTCAAAAAGCCACCTGCATCTCGATGTAAAAGGGCAAGCATATTATCTACATTCACTTTCACTTCCATTTTAGGGAGCGCTCTTTTCAAAGCACTCTCATGTTGCTCACTCATCGATAGGGTGCTGAAGGCTACTCTTGAAGCCACTTTCTTTGGCGGAGCTGAGCTCTGCATACTGTATTGAGGACCCGGTCTGTTGACAATAATACAACCACTTACCCGATAGAGTGGTTCTGCATCCACAAGCTGACAGTCACAACGAGAACTGAATGCAGCAACAGCACTTGCGGCCCAATTTGTTACCGCTACTGGGTATTTTGAACTATTCATAGCAATATTATTCAGGGTTCTTAACACCAGCAGGAAAGACATCGCCTGACGCATCTGGCGTAAATCCTGCTTTGATGGTTTTTGTCCCTTTTTCGAGGCAGTAACAACATTCAGCTCCGACATAGTACTGTATAGTTCAAATGCAACTGAGGCTAGATCAAAGTCACTTAAAGCGCGTCCACAAGGGGATGCAGAAGATGTCACCATCTCAGTAACATCATATGGCAGTGGCGTACGCTTGTCTTGTGAGGTAATCAAAACTGTCAATTCAGTCTTGAACGCGCTCAAATTTTCATCCCGGCTGAACGGATGCTGAGCTAATCCTTTGAATCCACGTTCTAGAAGAGAATGCAACTGCTTAAGCAGCTGGGTGTGTGCATGAAAGATAAACACGGGCGCATCACTTTTGCATAACACATGGTGCTTCTCAATTGGCAGGACAAGTGAAGCTACCCCTTCAGAATCAGGGTCATAACTTCCACTCAGCTTGGCCTGCTCAAGCAATGGCTGTACAGCCATTATAACATTGTCTCCCAAACCGCTACATAACCAAGCATGTGTATTAAGCAGTTCTGTTGCTGCAATCTTATTGGCACCTATCAACGTTTCAAGATCAACGTGCCGATATGCATCATGGTAACAGATTAGCAGATAAAGCATGCAGCCTACCCGAACATCAGGCAGGCTTTCGCGCCAAAAAACTGTGTTCGCCAGTTCCACCACTGTAACCCGCGACTTCAGAAGCATTGGAGCCAGTTTCTCAAAATCCTCACAGGCACTTTGTTGCAACTGCGACAGGCCTTTTCTTAGGGAAACGCCATGGTCACCGTCAGCCTTGAATGAAACAAGATTTGCCTTGAGTAAAGGAAAAATATGAAGCAAGGTATCGTGAGACAATAACAATTTTTCGGAATCAGACCAGCGGTTAAATTGGTGGCCCAGCTTGGTAATAGCTGCAGGATCAGCTGATGACATTGTTTCAATAGCATCTTCAAAATCATCGTCATCATCACTCGGTTCGTTGTACATCGCATAAGATAACGAGTGGAAAGAAAACAGGATTACAAAGGAACACAAAATAGCTAACCAGGGACAAACATTTTTGTTTCGTCGTAACAAGGTATTCATTTTTGATAAACCTGACTAATAAAAAGCAAATCAATTTAATAGGGAATATTAATCAACGAGTTGCAACTGTCGCTTATCGAAAGCCTCCTTTGAAAAGTGAAATGTACTTTTTAATAATTTTCTGAACAGTATTAATATTTCAGCCACAAAAAAATAACACTTCAAAAAATACAGATGTATATCTTAAAATACAAAAATATAAGCTATAAAAGCATTATTTAGTTTATCCATTTTAAATAAACTGTTTTGTTCCATGTAATCAAAAGATGTCTTTAGGTTGCCTGGGTCAGACAGGAAAACACACCATTCAGGAGCTTGATATCAGCGTCATGTAATGGGGCCAGAAATTTTCCCCTGCTTCAGAAAACATTGCTTTAGCAAATGAAGAAAAAGATATTAGTATCAAAAGCGACAGACAGTATATAAATTTATAGCAGCGCCTTAAAATAATAAAATATTCCGACATAGAGAGCATATCAGTGCCTTCTGGTTATGATTAAGACGTAATTAACAATAGGCTATTATTTTTAAATCATTATAATTATTGTTAGCTATTAATTGTTGTTAATTGCAATATTATGTATAACAATCAAAGCTCTAAAAAAGACATAAAAGTAACAAAGTAAAAAATATAACTTTTTACTTATCTTTAAATCATATGAGATATTGGTAATTTACAACTTCCAAATTTAATTTTAATTATTGGCAGATTATCTATATTACATTAATGTCCTATCTGATGCGTAAATCGCAGTTATACATTTCAATACATTGAAACAATTGCTTACGGGCAACATTCACCGCAGCTGCCAGATAGTATACGGCCTCAGTAGTACGTATAAGTTCTTCAGTAGATATAGTCGTGACAGAAGCGTCATGAGAGATAGATCTTATACTTTACGAATGCAAAATCGGAGCTGTTATTCAAAACAGCAACGTAGTCACTGCATCATCCTGTCGAGATCAAAGATTCCGGGATCGTCTGGGCTGGCATTCCGTACCCCATAACAAGCCATCTGCTTGCCTCTATACGCCAGACAGAAGACATCGGGTACACAGCAGAACATATATTTATTATTTAAACCGGCAGATTCCACCGCTGGGTACTTTATTTGAACCGGAAACTTTCAAATCAAGCCCGTCAGGGTGGAATGTTTTTCATATTCAGGCCTGGTGCGAAGGGGCTAACGGCCGGTTACCGGTAGGTGTTGAGAAATTTGCAGGCTTTGGTGGATGCTGATTCTGAAATAGTGGAGGAAGGTGAAGCACGCTTACCTGAGTCGTCACCAGGGCAATCGCTTCCGCAACCCACGCCGCAATCTACCGAGGAAGCTAGCGAGAGATCTACCAAGGAAGCAGTAACAGACTTGCCCGTTGACCACAGCCCTGAAGCGTCACCAAAACCGGTGGAATAGTCGTATTGTTTCATAGGTAACGATTTCAACAAATTCTCTTTCGGAATCCTCTCCGACACATTTAATTCTATTCCCATTGGCCTGCTGCTCCTGTTCGCGCCGCATCCAATGCACCATCCTTGCCGAGTAATCCTTTTGTGTCGTTTACTGACAGAAAGGTAGCCGGTACGATAGCGTCATAATTACTCAAGCATTCGTACTGCATAAATCTGTCAAACGCCGGGCACGCAGTGGCGGTAGCGTGTGAGCTGTTGACCGGAAGCCATTTCGAGAAGTTGTGTTTTTCCATCGATTGGGTGTTCTTTCTGTTTGGCCTTTTTTGTGCGTACTGGGCTCAAACCACAGGGCGCAACCCCAGGCTCTGGTTCTTTTGTGGCTTATTTTTTTGCGCCGGTTACCGGGGTTGTCCTGCTGGTCAAAAACTACGAAAAGGCACCAAAGCCTTGACCCTTCAGGGCTGAATGATCTGAAGGTTAATCTTCTCGAACTCCATAGCGCACTTATAGATGAACTGAAAGACTATATAAAAGAGCTCCCGGAAAGGATTGTATTCTTTGAGCAGAGTTGATATTCATGGTTTCTTTCATTTCATATCCCCTTTAAGGAATAAATATGAGTACTATTTATTCTGTTGAGAATGTCGAGATTGTTTTTCTTGATTACATTCCCATTATCTTCTTTGCGACAGGGTTATTGATAGCGTCAATTTTCTTTTATTTCAATGACAGTATATTTAAACGGGTAGTAATTGCGCTGGTCTGCCTGATTTTCTTTTCGAGATTGGCAGCTAACATAGGCGATATTTACTCACTCGAAGAAAATAAGAACATGCTTAAGAACGGAAATGTCATGCAATTACATGGCACTCTGAAAAAGCTCAAGCTGTACAATATAGAAGAGATCTCCAAAGAATTAGTAACCAATCGACCTGTTTATATGGAGACGGTAATTGTTGATGAAAAACAGTTAACCAGACCTGTGACGCTAAGTCCATTTGGACCCTATGGGTGTATGCAAAGAAAACTGATAACAGTGCTGAAAAGCCATATAGGTAAAGATATAACAATTCTTTATCGTGAATACCAAAGTCGCGTTATACGAATTCCCTCTATATGCGTATTGAAGATATCAATATAGATGCCCCAAAAGCCATGATGAGATTATTAAAAAGATTCATTCGTATATCTATCGTTATACTCATTATTTTTCGATTAGTCAGCG
The DNA here is from genome assembly GCA_947387575.1 of Spongorhabdus nitratireducens. Taxonomy (GTDB): domain Bacteria; phylum Pseudomonadota; class Gammaproteobacteria; order Pseudomonadales; family Endozoicomonadaceae; genus CANDOC01. The sequence goes on along the minus strand of CANDOC010000001.1, from coordinate 722,234 downwards.
CATTTCTGGATTATGATGACCAAAAGTTCTTTCAATCGAATGTACTGATGATCAGGGCATTGCCTGAATCTCTGAGATTTATAGACAGGGCGACGTATGCCTGGACCGATTATAGGGAAGAGTATGCCGTCACGGTAGATTCGCAACAAAAGGATTTGATATTCTCGGGCCGGGATTATAGCGCCTGTATAGAATACAAGCTTGATACCAGTGATGCCGGCGAAAATACAAACAAGAAAAAGTTTGTAATTGTGAATATGGATTTAAAAGGTAAAACCAGCAGGACTGTAAGTGCAGGGCTTGAAGAACATATACCTTTCCCTGTAGCTAGCTGTGTCGTTTAAGGTGATTTTTATGACAAGGATGGTCGTATAAAGATTTATTCATCAGCTGAAAATAATAAATTTGTTATTATCTTTAGCTCAGATTAATACCAAATTACCATCAAATATAGAAGCTATAAAACCCGGTAGTAATTACAGGTTCATGAAATAGGAAATACAACCTTTCGGGTTATTTTGAAATATTTTGGAAATATCAGATATAACCGCCATAAGTAGAAGGGGGTAACAAATGGCGTTAAATTACCGTTCAGCAACGATCAATGATCTAGAAAACCTGATTTCCATGCTGGCCAATGATCCCCTGGGCAGCCAGCGGGAAGACAGCACTCGTCCTCTTAATCAAGCCTATATCAGCGCTTTTGAAGCTATCGAGAACGATCCCAACAATCAATTGCTCGTGGCAGAGCAGGGAGGTCAACTGGCTGGTATGCTCCAGCTGACCTTTATCCCGTATCTGACCCATACCGGTAGCTGGCGCTGTCTGATTGAGGGTGTCAGAGTGCATGAGGCTTTTCGTGGTCGCGGTTTGGGTGAACAAATGTTCAGGCATGCGATTACTTTGGCCAGAGAGAAAGGTTGCAATGTTGTTCAGTTAACCAGCGACAAACAGCGCCCGGATGCCATCCGGTTCTATGAAAAGCTTGGATTTAAAGCGACGCATGAAGGGTTCAAGCTGGGTTTGTGAGGTCTTCGGTATCATCCGGGGACATTTGTTTTATTTAAAATAATTTCAATAAGCAGTGAGTATGACTTTAAGTTATTTATCCGACACCTGGCACTTCTATAAAACCCACTTTCTGAAAATCTGTTACATTTTTCTGCCGTATATTCTACTGACAGAATTAACCTACGCCCTGCAAGGAACAATAACAGACGAAGAACGCTTCATGACGCTGTCTGGCCTTTTGGTTTTTCTCTTCAATGCGGTTTTATTTCCGCTATGCCAGGGCGCATTGATTGTCTACCTGTCTTCAGTAATGGCCGGAGATACCCTGTCACCGCTCAATGCCTACAGAATTTCAAGGCGCTTCCTTGTTTCCATGGTTGCGATCTACCTGATTGTCTATACCTTGTCGGGACTCGCATTTGCTTTATTGATTATTCCGGGCCTGATTGTCTGGATTAAGTTCTCATTTGCAGATTTCTATTGTGTTCTGGAAAATGCCAAAGCAAGGACTGCTGTAGCAAAGAGCTGGCGGGAGACCAAGTCATCATTCTGGCTGCTGGCTAAAGGCCAGTTTCTTATTATGCTGGTCACCGTCATGCCGTCTCTTGTACTGGTCAAGTTTTATAATCCGGATACAGTAGCCGGTGCCGTTATGAGCTTTCTTCTCAGTATTTTCGTCTGGCTTGTCTATCCCCTGTCAACCATTTATGCGTTCAGAATATTCTGTGCTCAAAGAGCTGACGTTTGAAGGGTGTCCGGACTTGCCGTGTCAAATATCAGGCCTGTATGCATCAATCTGAGTTAAAAATCGTAAACCTCCCTGCATCCAAACGGGTATTTGCTGCGTATAGCACTACAAATACTCAAAATTGACCGATGTTGGGGAGTTACGATGAAAAAACTGATTGCTGCTGCTTTTGGCGCCGCCTCTATTGCCCTGATCTCTACATGGGTTACCGGGGCTGCCGAGACTAATGCTACAGATACCAATGCAGTCGCTAAAACCTATAGCTCCGGGTATACCAAAGAGGAACTGAAGCAAAGGCTGACGCCTATCCAGTATAAGGTGACTCAGGAAGACGGCACTGAAAGGGCTTTCCAGAATGAATACTGGGATAATAAGAAACCCGGTATTTATGTTGATATCGTCTCCGGTGAACCGCTGTTCAGCTCTACCGACAAATACAGGTCCGGTACGGGCTGGCCGAGTTTCAGCCGGCCATTGGTAGCGGCCAATATTGTCGAGCGGGATGATTTCTCCCTGTTTGGCAAGCGGATCGAGATTCGCTCCAAAAATGCTGATTCGCACTTGGGGCATGTATTTGCCGACGGCCCCCAGCCTACAGGGCTGAGATACTGCATGAACTCTGCCGCCCTGCGATTTGTGCCGGTTGATAAACTGGAAACTGAAGGTTATGGCGAGTTTCTGAGTCTGTTCCAGCAGTAACAGGAAACTGCTCAAGCAGTAATAATAAGCCCGGGGGCTCGATCATTGATCTCTGCCCCCATGCCCTGAACTCAACAACCTGTTTATTGCTCCTGGCAGGACTTCACCGACCAGGAACAGTTTGCCAACACCTGTCTTCCTGTATACAAGGTGTGCGTCGGGTTACAATCGAACCGGCTCCTTTGCTACTCCCCGTAATCACCCCGGAAAATGGATAGTCATCAGAACCCTGTATATTGACGCGGATTCAGGAAATCACTGACTAGCAGATGCACAATAGCGCTCCCTTTCATCTGCCCGGTGACGTTGTATGCCTGACCTGACAAGCCTTGCCGTTATGGCCTGTTACATTCTCATCATTAATCCGGTGATTGGCTGGCTGTTTAAACGTCGTGAAGTCGATAGTTATCTTTCGGCTTCCAAATATGGTCTGATATTTCATGGTTATGCCATTCTGGCGGTGCTTGTTATTGCCGAGGTTCGGGATACGCCATTGGAGATTGCGTTGTTGATCGGGTTAGGGGGGCGGTAGCTCGATTTGTATCCAATGGCTGTCGTTTACGGGGTGGGTTGGAGTCGGTACGATGGCTTCAGAATTATCCCTGTGTTCCTGTATCCCTGTTGCAACAAGCCTTTCTGTACTTCGCTTTCGGAGGGGCGGTAGCGTTTCTGTTATTGCGTTGTGCAGCTCGTCTGTGTGGTGTTTGGCGTCCCTCCGTAATCCATTGATTTATGTGTCATTATTGTGATTTTGTAAGAGTTGCATAAGTTAAGCGATAAATATACGAATTTGGGAATGCGACATGGAAGATAAAGCTGCCAGGGTGGGGAATATCGTGAAAAGGGTTGCTGTTGTTGGCTTCCAGGGCAATGCGCCTTTCGCACAGATAGCTTGTTAAGCGAAGTTTGTTCGCATAAACCACTGTTAAATTTCAATCGGAGAATCGATGCAACATCAAGATATTCATGATTTTTCTTCTGATAGGCCAATTTCAAATTTCGATGAAGACTTACTTGGCCGCAGTGATTTTTCCAAAGATTTAGCTAATGCCCTATCTAACTGGCATGGCAAAGATAGTCTTGTTGTGGCTTTACACGGAGACTGGGGTTCAGGTAAGTCATCTATTAAAAACATGGCTGTTACTGAGCTAAGCAAAAGCGATAATGCTAAAGCAGATATAATAGAGTTCTCTCCGTGGCAATGGGCAGCTCAAGATAAAATCACCGAATCGTTTTTTAATGAAATTGCCTCCACTATTGGTTTTAAAGATAAAAGTAAAGAAGGTAAAAGACTAGCAAAGACGTTTAAAAAATATGGACATTACTTAAATACAGGAGAAATCTTAACATCTGGCCTAGCCAAGGCATTACCAACTCTATTTGTTTTGGCATCTATCGTTGGTATTGGTGGTAATTTTTTAGATGAGGCATGGGTTAAAGCAACGTCAACCGCAATCATCTCTGTTCTTTTATTATGGGCAGCAGCATTAAAGTGGGGAAAATCTTTTCTTAATAGTCTGAAAAATAATGCAGAACTATCTTCTAAAGAAGATAAATTATCATTATCTGATTTAAGAACAGAACTTACAAAACTGCTTAAAGACAGAGAAAGAACAACTATCGTTGTTATGGATGATCTAGATAGATTAACATCAAAACAATTAAGGATGGTTTTTCAATTAGTAAAAGCAAATGTAGAATTTCCTAATGTGGTGTTCTTACTGCTTTTTCAGCGTGATTTGGTTGAAGAAAAGCTTAATGATGGTAAGCAACAAGGAAGAGACTACCTAGAAAAAATAATCCAAGTTCCTTTTGATATACCACAAATTGAAATCAGCAGATTGCATCAACTATTATTCAAGAGGCTAGATGTAATTATTGAAAGGGATCAGTCAGCGACTTCAATGTTTGACAATGGATATTGGGGGAATATTTTCTATGGATCTTTAAAGTATTACTTCGATAACTTAAGAAATGTCTATCGCTTTACATCTACCCTTTCATTCCATTTTTCCCTCCTGAAAGGGAAAAAAGCGTTTGAGGTAAACCCTGTTGACCTGATTGCTATCGAATGTTTAAGAGTTTTTGAGCCAGACGTCTATAAAGAAATATCAAGATCAAAAGAGACATTTACAACTAGTAGGTCATCTGCCTCTGAAAGTAACAGGGAAGAAACTAGCGCACTCATAAATACAATAATTAGCAAGTCTGATCCTAGCAGGACTGACGCAGTGCGAAATTTGCTCAAAACACTTTTTCCTCCTATTGAGTGGGCTTTAGGGGGGATGACTTATAGTCATGAATTTTCAAAGACGTGGTTAAAAGAAATGAGAATATGCCACCCGTCAAACTTTGATAAATATTTTCAGTTCACAATTCCTAGCGGTGAAGCATCGAATTCCGAGCTGAGAGAAATTTTAGATTTAACTTCAGATGCAAATAAATTATCGAGCCATATCAGGACACTTCAAGAACGTGGAATTATAGATAATACATTAAGTCAATTTGAAGCATTTTTAGAAGAGATTCCACTCGAACACAGTGAGCAGTTCATTCAAGGTTTACTTGATATTGGGGACGAAGTTGATGATCATTCAACAGGTTTTGCGAGTCTGAGTACAAACCTTCATGTAGTAAGACTTGTTCATTGGTTCCTAATTAGATTTGAAGATAAAGAGAAAAGAGGGGAAATATTAAAGACCTGCTTTAACAATGGTGCAGGGATATCAATTATTGAACACTTTCTCCAATCACATGAGAACGAGAAGAGAGAACCATCTAGAGGTTTCTTCCTTTCTGAGTCTGACTTTGAGTCACTCAAGGAAATGTTTGTTAATAGACTTTATGAACTCTCAGAGAACAACCCTGATGGTCTGATGAGTGATAAGCATTTGTGCTCCTACCTCTATAGATGGACTCGGTGGGGCAATGAAGAAAAAATCAAGAGTTGGCTTGAAAATCAAATAACAGATTCCAAAAAATCAATTTCCCTTTTGAAATCATTCTTGGGCCAGTCAACCTCACAAGGACTGTATGATCACGTAGCTAAAGTCACTCATTACATAAAGCTAGAAGAGCTGGAAAAATTTGTTTGCATCGAGCTAATTGAAAAATCTATAGAAGATATGGATATTTCAACACTTGATGAAAAACAACTTATCGCCCGCGATGCATTTCATAAAGCACTGCAAGATAGAAAAGATGGAAAATCAAGTTCAGAGTGGTAGAAATTTAAATCGGGTAGCCGGAGGTCTCTAACCTCCAGCCCCCACACCACGTAGTGAGTATCTAGGACACCCACACTTTTGACAATGAATCAGTCTGATCTATCTTCCTGCCGGTCATGATTTTTCTGGCAGTAACAAAAATATATGGGTGTCCTACGAACTCCCTACGAACTCACGAACTAAAACCCAGTATGAGCCGGCCAGGTAACTGTTGGGATAATGCTGCGATGGAATCGTTTTTTAGCCGGCTAAAAATTGAGCTGGTTTATGCAGAGCAATTTCGAAGTATTGAAGAGGCAAAATCCAGCTTGTTTGAATATATCGAAATCTTCTATAACAGAGTTCGACGACACTCGCACTGGGTTACCTTAGCCCTGCTGAATTCGAGCTGCGAAACAATCAATAGGTGTCCATTTTTAATGGGTAACACCAGTGCAAAAGCTAGTAAGGAGTTATCAAAATCTTGGAAAAATTATCAACTTGCAAAATGTGTGGAAAAGAATCTGAGCTACAAAAGTCTCACATTTTTCCAAGATCTTATTTCAGAAAACTAAAAGCTGGAAATGGACAACTGCTCAAAGTTGTTATTGATGATGATTCTCAACCAGAGAAAAGTAACTTAGACCCTAAAGAACCTCTTTTCTGTAGAGCATGTGAACAATTTTTGAGCGAAAAATATGAACAATATGGAACCCGGATATTAACCAACAGGAAATTTGCAACAGTAAAGAAAGATTATGTTGAATTCCGAAGTTTTAGATACAAAGATTTCTATCTCTACTTAATCAGTATAATCTGGAGGGCTTCAATATCATCCTTAGACACATTTAAACATATATCTTTTCCAGAAAAACATAATAATTTTCTAAAGCAGTGCTTGCTTGAAGGAAAAATCAAAATTAATACAACATTAAAACTTGATCACTTTATTAAAATATCAGTTATACGAATCATTGACTCTAAGAATGAAATAGATGACATCGTTATAAGGAAAACGATGATGAACCTAAATTTTGAAAAAGGCTCCACCTCTGATGTGGGAATGATTTATTATTTCATGGCTGATGGTTTCTTGGTCGCGTATCATTTCACGGGTGAAGAAGACATTCATAAATTAAGAGTCGAAAAAAATCGTGCTCAATTGCGGAACCTCCCAAACATAAAGATACCAAGAGTTGATTTTAGGCAACTAAGCCAAATAAGATCAGCTTTTTCATCTGTGACAAATAAAATAAGCGAGTACCGTGCATAAGCACTTAGACATAATGACTCCCGCAAAAGATAAAAAGTAAAAAGGACATCCATAAAAAGTAAAAAGGACATCCACATTTTTGGAAGTGAAGCAGTCTGATCTACCTTCCGCCAGGCATACTCTAATTCCTAAATAATAAATTAAGCAATATATAGTGCAGCATGATATAATATGCCGTTGGGTGTCGATTGCTTTATTCGATACTGCTCTGTTTATACTTGGGAACAATACATGTCAGATAAGTTTTTCTTCAAAGGTCGTCAAGATGCCCGTGTAAATTATGTGGAATGTGGTTATGAGCCTAATGCCAACTATAAAGCTGGCACCAAAAAAAATCCTTTAAAACTGGTTGTTAAGGATGAAGCCCGAGAGCAGGAAATAAAAGCTATGCTCAAAGGTGCCGGGTTATATGGGGAAATCAGTGTCGACGAAGAAGCTGACGAATCAATCGGCCAGCTCACAACACTGCTCACAAAGATTGAGACAGTTGTGAATAAAGAGAAACTCCCGTCACGCAATGATCCGTGCCACTGTGGAAGTGGCAAAAAATTCAAAAAGTGCTGCGCGTAATAAATTAGTTGTATTCAGGATATCCATATTTTAATTCAAAAATATATGGGTATCCGGGTTTCCTGCTAGTCCGCTCTAGTCCTTTGGCATAGGCTGCAAATCATAATAATACGACTTCTGTTTGACATCTTCAGAAATGGGCTTTTTAATGGCCTGCTTCCAAATAAATAAAAATAAAGAGATTCAGTCTATGCTGAGCAATATTCGTTGTCTGGTGCAAGCCTGCGATAAACTTGGATTGAAATGGCAGGCTCTGGATAAAGAAAATAATCTGATATCTATAGATACAGGCCGGAATTCGGCACTGTTTCAGTTGAATAAAACACCATTTAACTCAGAAATCATTTATAACATTTGTCGAGATAAAATGCATAGCTGGCAGCTTTTTAAAGATGTCGTTAATATGCCTCACACCTGTTCTTTTCTTGATTTCAATATCGAGCCAAAATATCGCCAGTATCTTGACTCCCCCTCTATGGAGCTCGTCCTCAAGGATATAGAGACTCAGTTTGATTACCCGCTTATTGTGAAACAAAACCAGGGAGCACTGGGTATCAATGTATTTCTTTGTCATTCGGCTTCCGACGCATCCAAAGCGCTCATGACAATTTTTAACAGCCAGTCCAAAGATTACGATTATTTGGCAATAGCCCAGCAGTTCATAGCGACAAAGCGTGAATATCGTCTTGTTTGCGTATACGGCAAACCTCTCCTGGCTTATCAGCGGGGTGACGGGTTAACGTTTAACTGTTCTTATTGGGAACACGGCCAGCAGGCAAAAATGATAGATGATCAGGATTTCATAGAAACACTGTATGAATTTATAAAGCCTGCAGATGATTTGCTCGCCCCGGGTATCGCAGGGTACGATATCATTGAAGATACTGATGGAGAGTTCTGGCTTATAGAAGTCAACTCATCACCACGTTTTGATAATATTACATCCGCTATTGGTGACTTGCCCGTTGTAAAGCTGTATGAAACAGCGTTGATATCATTTATGGAAGGGTCTTAATCTGTTTTTGGTAATCTATTTATAAAGAGTATCTAGAAGTATCTGGGACACCCATACTTTGATTCAATAAATATGTGGATAAATATGTGGATGTCCTAAATACTTGGCTCTAAATACTTGGCTGGTGTAAAAAAGAGAGTTCTATTCCTGATGACTGAAAACATTCTGATTATTGTGACTGTCTTATTTTTTGTTTTAACATTGATCTATGAGTTGGTCATAAGAGCAGAAGCAAAGAAATATGATAAGAAAATTGATGGTTTGAGCTATATCACTTTTGGCTTGATAGCAATTCCTATGTTCAATATTATGACCTTCAAAACAAGAAAAATATCTGGGAAAGCAGCGAAGTATGGTTTTATATTTTCTCTATATCATTACTTTCTTATTGCATTTCTGGCTTTCTATGTTTCACATAGCTATTAAGCATGCAATACATAAAAATCAAAGCGCACTCATATATATTTTTTAAAAAATATATGAGTGTCTTAATTAATTTTAACCTTCTGAGGTGCCTTAGAGCATGAGAGTGTTGAGGGCTCAATAACCAAGCTAGAACAATCCCGAATTGTACGCACTGCGAGGATTCTTTATATTCAAAAAACACCCCCATAATATGCTTTATAAAAGTGGTAGTTTATGTTCAGTGAGTACTATTTTTTCGTCCCTCTTGCTATAGCCTTACTCCTTGGCGTCATGAGCCCCGGACCCAGCTTTATTCTGGTTTCCCAGACCGCCGTATCGCGTTCACGGGAGGCCGGGATCCTTGTCTCCTTAGGTATGGGCACCGGGTCTCTGATATTTACAGCGCTGGCCGCTTTCGGCTTTTATGTTGTGCTGGAATCTGTGCCCGTCCTGTATATGGCTATGAAGGGCATGGGTGGGTTATACCTTTGCTATCTGGCCTATAAACTCTGGAAGAGTCAGCCAGACTCATCCGCCGCAGAACCGCAGCTTGAAAAAAGCGTATCCCGGTCGAAATTTTATTTCTCCGGGCTGTTTACTCAACTCAGCAACCCTAAAACAGCGTTGGTGTTTGCGAGTGTCTATGCCACGTTTCTGCCCCAGAATATGTCCGTCGAAAGCTATGCCATGCTATGCGCATTGGCATTTGCTATCGATACGGGTTGGTATGTCTTTGTATCAACGGTATTGTCAGTTCCTAAGTCACAAAAGATTTATCTTAAATACAGAGCGGTATTCAATAAATTATTCGGTTCCGTTTTAGGTTTTATGGGTGTTAATTTAATTCTTCGCCAGAATTAGACTGTCGCTGTAAGCTGAAAGCAGGTACCACCCACGGCGCACCTGCTTTCAGTTCCGCCATATCAAGGGAAGACAATGAAACAAATAACAAGAATAAATCATGTCGGGCTCCGTGTAAGGGATCTTGAGATCTCACGCGATTTCTATGGAAAACTCGGGTTTGAATTTATTGTTGGCCCTGTCGGCCCGGAGCCGGTCGCTATCGTCGAGCACCCGTCCGGTATCAATATCAATCTTATTCTCAATGTGTCCGAGGATGCGCCACAGAAGAATGTCCTGATGGAGGGCGATTTCAAGTATCCCGGTTACACCCATGTAGCGCTTGAAATTACTGACTATGACGCCTCCAAAGCCAGCATTATGGCGCTAGGCTTCAAAATCACCGGAGAGGTTGAATATCACGGCGCCCGGTTTTTCTTTATCAGGGACCCGGATGGTAATGTTATCGAGTTTCATAAGCCTGCAGACAGCTGACAGCAGTGATTGCTCGGCCTGGCTGTTATCATGACCGCCATATAAAAGTGCTTTCAGGGTTTCAATGAATCTTTACGTCACTATCAGAAATATCGTTGTATCAGTTATTGCTGTTTATACGACATCCATCCTGGCGCAGGAACCAGGCTTTGTTGCTGTTGAGCGTGACATTATTGGTATAGAAAAAGCGCTTTTGGCCCGGGTGGGTGTCACGGTGCTGGACACTGGCAATAACCGTGTCTGGCACTACAAGGGTAATGAGAAATTCCCGATGGCCAGCACCTTTAAAACAGTCGCCTGCGCCAAGCTGTTAAGTGATGCCGATAGTGGAAAAACAGCACTCGATAGCACTGTTACTGTCAGGCAAGAAGATATCGTGACCTATTCGCCGGTCACAGAAAAATATATCGGTAAAAAGCTGAGCTTAAGAGAGGTCTGTTCAGCCACCATGCTGACCAGTGATAACACTGCTGCCAATATTGTGTTGAATGCTGTCGGTGGCCCTGTGGCAGTCACAACATTCTTTCAGGCTACCGGTGATAACACCAGCCGGCTGGATCGCTTTGAGCCTCAACTTAATGAAGGTGTCCCGGGCGATAAACGTGATACCACCACACCCAACGCCATCGCACATACATTAAATACCTTGCTGTTCGGCAATGTCCTCTCCACTGATAGCCGGCAACAACTGAAGGAATGGATGATCAATAACCAGGTAACCGGAAATCTGTTGCGGTCTGTATTGCCTGAAGGTTGGCGCATTGCTGACCGCTCCGGTGCCGGTGGTTATGGCACCCGGAATATCACGGCGGTGGTCTGGCCGCAGGATCAGCCCCCTGTGATTATCAGCATCTACCTTTCTCAAACCCGGGCCTCATTTGCGGAACGTAATGCGGCGATTGTGAGAATAGGGCGGTCAATATTCGGACTTTATTCAAACATCAGAACAGAGTGACATAGACCAGTGTATTTCATTGATGGACTAATGATGTGCTGCCTTTATTTTCCCCAGAATATGTTCCCCGGCCGTGATGGGAGGAAAACGGTTGGGACGGGAGTCGTTGATGCAGGAGGGTAATGTTTCAACTACTGTGTCGTCATCAGGGTCAAAGAAAATCGCAGCGGAATAACGTGGCTCACTTCCAAGTTTCATTCTGACACGATGGCGGGTTGAGCGGAAAACACCGTTGGTCCAGCGTTCCATCAAGTCGCCGGTATTGATAATGATTTTGTCTCTGTCCGGGGAGACACCGATCCATTGGCCGTCCTTGTCGAGAATTTCCAATCCTGAAACACCGTCCTGAAACAGAAAGGTAAACATCCCGTAGTCGGTATGTACTCCCGCCCCCAGTTGTTCGGGATCAGCAGGCTCACTGTTGGGAGATGGATAATAAATGGTCCGCATTGTGGTGCGGCTACCGCTGTGGCGGTTAACAAAAAAGTCGGGATCAGTTTCAAGCGCGCAGGCCAACACCCGCTGGAGCTTGATTGCACCGGTCAGTGCCGCGCGGTAGAAGTCGGCCATCACATCCCTGAGCTCGGCTGATGGCCAGCGGTGCGTTTCATTCAGGCGTGACAGGATATGGCATATTGAGAAGGACTCTTTTTCATCCGCTGGGGTGCCCGGATCAAGGCGCTCCTGGTACAGTGCCAGATAGCCACTATCTTCTTCATCCCGTCCATATGCGTATTGCTGTTTTTCCTCACATGGACGACGGAAAAATGCTTTGCTGACTTCAAACAGGCGTTGCTGCAGCGATGCTTCAATTCCAATATTGCTGACGGCCATAAAGCCATAAACGCTCAGGGCTTCATACACCTGCTGTGCCAGTGTATTGAGACTGTCAGGATGGTTTTCACTGTAGGATGAGAAGTCAATTTCGGGGACTTTTGCTGTTACAGTGCCTGTAGCTATATCCCTCGCTATATTCGCAACCATATCCATTGCTACTTCCTTCGTACCAGTTTAAATGATTGAGACTCAAAAGCTTAGGACAGTTTGGTCATATATGTCTTTAGAACCCATAAGATCGACCAGAATGAGACAATATTACAGAGCCGTGCCAAAACTTATGAGAGGGTGCAAAGAGGGAACTGAGTTTTGCTGTGTTTGTAATATTTGATTTTTAAAATCCATCGTCATTAAATCATATTGCTTAAAGCTCGATATTCCGCTTACGGTAAAAAATACTATTCTGGCGCCATGCAATGTCAGAAAAGAATGATGATTGAAACCAAAGCTAGTTATCTAGGACTGTACCAATATTTTAATGATGAATTTTTCGAAAAAAAGTATGCTTTTTACAATAAGAGCAACTAGAGAAATTTTTCGTCCCTGAACTTTTCATTAGTTTATCAGTACAAGCTCCACAATAAATATGTCCACATTCTGATGTGTAAAAAGCCTCTTCAGCAAAATCAAGGCAAATAACACACTTTAAATATACAATATTTACATTTTTGCTATTCAATACTTTTTGTACAGACTCACACTGTCTAGTCCACTCACTCTCCATTTGTGATATGCATACTTCCAATTGGGCAGGGTCTTTCTTACCTATTTTTTTTCTGAACGACTGTAGATCTCGTTGTAACTGGAAAAATGACATATCAAATTGACTTCGTGCTTGCAATATTCGGGCATAGTCTTCCGGCCACTTGCGCTGGTAAACATCAAGTTTGGCCTGGCAGCCTGATAAGGTTTCTTGCGTGCTTTTAAGTCTGGTTTGATAATCTAGTAAGCTATCTTGAGTAGTTTTGAGCTTGGCTTGATACTCTGATACCGTCCCCTCAACTTTTTTTAGCCTTTGTTCCACGGTAGCTTTTTCGCTCATAAGTCCGATAAAACTGGCCTTATGTCCGCACTTCATTGTATCAAGTAATGCTACATGTGTTTCAGGCGGTGTAGAACACATTGCATCTATTTTTGATGACCTGAGGCCTGCTTCCAGTGCCGATGACAGTTTTTGACACTCATCTCGAACACGTTCTACTTCGCTTTTACTCTCAGTGATTTTAAGCCTTAGTAATTGAACTTCTCGTTCATTATCCTGCAACACTTGCAAGCGTTGACTGGTTCTACTCCGATACAACATCTGTGACCTTTGGAGAACTGAATACTCATGCTTTAGATGAGTATATTCTTGTTGTTTAATACGAAGCTGTTCACGAAACTCAATGCCATCAGATTCATGCTCATGCTGCTGATGTGAGTAGCTTTCTTCCTGTCGGTGATCAGAAATCGGGTGACGTAATCTTGGGTTTGAGCAGTTATCAGCCGGGCTATTCATACAACTCATACAACGGGCAGAAAGCACAGCCTGTTTCAAAGCTTTTATTGTGTTGCTTTGGAACGAGGCAGGTAGCAACGTCAGTACCGTTTTGACGTAAAATAAATTTACCGTACTCACTGCTTCTAGATAATGCCCCAGGAATATAGTTAAAAGCTCATTGTTTTCAGCATACAAATCGGTACATATCAGAGATACAAGTGCTATGTGAATATCCTTCCACATTTTTTTAACGGCCTCATCGCAGCTCGGGTTGAACCGAGCAGGCATCAAATCAGGGTAGTGTTCCGCGTAAAACCCAAGTAACTCATCGGTCAATGCTGCATAACCAACATGGCTAAAAATAAATTCCAGGCATTTATTCAGGTTTTGAGTACGTTTTGTCCCATAAAATAAACAAGATGATTCTACCCAACATTGAAACAGCGGCTCATAAATTCTAAGAGTGTTTACGGTTTGAGCTGATAATCGTTCGCCATGCTTTTGGGCGGCCAATCCCAGCCAGCCAAACAAACCCTGGTAATCCCAGGGCTGCCTCTTGCTTTGCTGCAGATAAAAGAACATCGAGGGCAGGTCATTAGTGGTTTTCACATTCGCAGGTACCATGCCTTTACTCAGTAACTTCAGATACAGTTCGTCTCTTTCCACTCGAGAAAGCTGACTGAACAGTTCAATAGCCCCCTCACACAGTATCTTGCAGTCTTTCTGAATAAAACGGCTATTACGTAGTAGGTCGGCAAAGCTCTCTTCCGGAAACCTCACGAATGCCTCGTCACTTGCTGACGAGCAGCAACCTGTTGTTTCGGCGGTTACCGGATCGAAGCTCATTGCGACACGTCGTTTCGATACTCGCACTGATTCGCTTTTGATATCGGGTGTTACAAAAGACGTTACGGTATGAATCTCTGAGCTTTTGCAACCGAGTACGATATCAACAATAATTTGCATCTGCCTTAGTTGTTGCTGTATTGCATCATGACTGAGTGCGTCTGGAATAGTAGCTGCAACAGGAAGTCGACTTAACAGCGGAGTTTTCAATGTGGCAACTTCAAAGTCGGAAGTTGTACATACGGCTCCAAGAGCTTGGCGAACGCCGTCTCTTGTCATAATATATTGGAGTCCGTGTTCCCCACGATAGATTAGCTCCAGCTCTTCTCCTTGATATTGCACTGCATAGTCAGAAACATACCGGTGTTTTCGAGAAACGGAGGGTGAAAATCCGGGCGGCAAGGGAGAAAAATCTTCTGGCAGGGAGGAGTATTTCCAGCAGGCAGCAGCTAAATTAACCCTTTGATCAGATGGTTGAGGAATAAAAAGCAATAAGCCTGAAGGTCTGTATAAGCCATCTTCAGTCAGATCTGTAGAGTTAAAGTAGACCGGCTCATAATAGCCAAAGCTATCCCGGTCAATAAAAAGTGTATGTGCTGTTGTTTGAGCCGGTGTGAAATCAGGATTTAATAAAAAAACAGCATAATAAAATCGATCAGAATGGTTTGCCTGTAATAAGAAAGAGTTTTTAAAATTAATTTCGGCCTGGCGGCTAATTTCTCCGTTGTTTGCATGCACATTAGTAAAAAAAATGTACAAGCATAGCATTAGAATAATGTTTTTTTTCATTAATTAAATCTTTTAAATCAATGTACTGGAAGAAGTCCTGTCTTTATAAAGCTCTTGCTCAAATGAAAGTGTTGAATCGATAGAGATGTATTAAAAATCATTTAAAAATAGCACAAAATTAGAATAGTATTGCTTCGAATTGTCAATCCTTATTTTTCGATGTTGTTCGATATTCCTTGAGGTGTTTTTAGAAGTTGTTTTAAAGCGCACTTAAGTGGTTGTTAATTTATTCGATATATTCTTTTTGTAAAATTGATAGATATCATTCTTGGTATTTCTTTAATATATCTATTTGAAATATGGATATTCTTTAATTTCAATTATAAATCTTTTGGAATCGAGTGGTTTTTTTACAGTAGGCGCAATTTCCGAATAGTTTATATCTGCTATTTTTGAGATACTCTTCGATACAAAATTTACAGTAGATATGTCCGCATTCTGACCCGACGTAAGCCTCTTGAGCCTGATCAAGACAAATTACACACTTCAAATAAATAATATCAATACTTTCGTTTTTCAATATCTTTTGCAGGGATGCCCACTGACTTGCCCCCGCTTCTTCTATTTGCAAAATATACTTTTCAAAATCTACAAGTTCTTTCTCGGTCATTTGCGTCTTCAAAGTATGAAGATATTGTTGTAATTGGAAAAAAGATGATTCAAGTTGGCTTCTTACCTGAAGTATACAGGCACGCTCTTTTGGCCATGCACTCTGGTGTACCTCAAGCCTAGCTTGATAATCTGATATTTTTGCCTCTGCGCTTTCAATTTTTTTTTCTGCGGTTTCTTTTTGTGCTGTGAGTTTTCTTAAACAGGACTGATGTTCGGACTGTAATTGTTCAAGTAGCCTTTCATGTTTTTTTTGTAGTATGGATCTCATTTCACTTAATTTGCGCTCTGTTATTTCCATTGCATGTTTTTCTCTATTTTTGGTTAATTTATGCTTTGCCTTTTCTGTTTTCAAAGATGATGATAACATCCGACATTCAACCTGAAGCTCTACAATTTCCCTTTGATCCTTTAAATTCCGTTCACTTAATGCTTCAATCTCCCTGTGAGTCTCTAAAACTTGCTTCTTTAATAATTTAGCTTCTTCATCCTTGGCGTGCTGCAAGTGAGAATAGGCCCGTTGCCAGCTTAAAATTTGCTCCTCAAGCTGTCCGCAATGACTTTCGAGCTGCTGTACAATCGGGAGCTGTTCCTCTTGAACTATCCCAGATTGCATTCGTTCAAGTTTGGTCTCTAACCATTTCACTTGCTGGCGGAGACACCGGTTTACTCGTTGCCAGTCTTCATAAAGTGACAACATTGATCTTGTGCCTGCACAGATAGCCGGGTAATCATCAGGCTGGGAATCTGTACAGCAGGCGGTCAAGACTGTTGCCTCTAAAGCACACATCGTTTTTTTCCGGCATGAATCAGGCAGCATGATCAACATAGTTTGGGCATAAAGAGGTTCTGCTGCTCTCACGGCTCGAAGGTAATGCCCCAAAAACGTTATTAGTAGTGCATTGTTTTCTGTACATAAATCGGTACATATCAGTGTTCCAAGTTCCACATGAATATCCATCCAAAGCTTACGAGTCTTTTCATCGGAGCTTTGACGAAAATGAACGGGAATCTGGTCAATAAACTGCTGTAAAAAAAATTCCATTAGCTCTTTAGTTAAAGCTGTATGTTCGACATTCCTGGAAGTAAATACCAAGCATTTTTTTAGATTATTGATACGCTCTCTATCATTAAGTACACAGGGAGCATCAATCCATCGTCGGGTCATGGGTTCATAAACTCTAAGGGTGTTGACTGTTTGAACGGACAATCGTTGGCCATGTTTTTTGGCAGCAAGTCCCAGCCAACAAAGTAGCCCTTGATAATCCCATGGCTCTCCCATGTGCTTCTGTAGATTACTAAACAATGTCAGCATATCATTGGTCGTATTCACCAAGGGAGGCACCATACTTTTGGTCAGTAATGTCAGGTACAGTTCATCTCTTTCAACTTGAGAAAGCTGATTGAACAGCTCTGTGGCACCTCGGCATAGAATCCTGCAGTCCTTTTGTAAAAAACCGCTATTGTGTAGAAGATCGCTGAAGCTTTCCTCCGGGGGAGCTATAAATGGCTCAGTGCTTGCCCGTGAGCAAGCTTGTGTTTCCGTGACTGTTGAATGATCCAGGCTTATTGCAGCACACTGTCTGGTTATTCGTTCTGAGTCTTCTTCCCCTTCCTGTGTGCTCGCCAGTGTTAGAGTGGGGCTGCCTGAGACTTTACATGCCAGTACGACGTCAGCAATCAACCGAATCTGTCTCAGTTGTTGTCTTACTTCATCACTAAGTGCTTGGGGGAAATTGCTAATACTTGGAAGCCACATCAGAAGCGGAGTTTGTAGGGGACTCTTTTCAAAATGTGCCGTTGTGCATACCGTCCCATGTGTTTTTTTGATTCCATCTCTGGTCATGACGTGTTGAAGTCCGTGTTCCCCGTGATAGCTCAGCTCCCACTCTTCGCCCTGATACTGCACCGCATATTGTTTACCATGGCGGCTACTTCGTGAAACAGAGGGAGAAAAGTCCGACGGTAAAGGAGAGCCTCGACTGTGTAATAAAGACAACCGCCAGCAAGCAACAGCTATATTTACACCTTGTTCCGGTGGTGGTGAAATGAAAAGTAACAGGGTCTCAGGATTACCTGACTCACTTTCACTTAGACAAGTTGATTTAAAATGGATTGGTTCGCAATAACCAAAGGATTTCAAATTGGCATACAGGGTATGTGCTTTTGTATGCGGTGGTGTAAAGTCAGGCTGTAATAGAAAAACAGTATAATAAAATTGACCTGAATGGTTAGCTTGTAAAAAAAAGCCACTGTTACAAGGGATTTCAGTAGTACTCGCTCCCTCTCCGTTATTTGCCTGAGCACAAGCAATGAAAACAAACAAAGAGAGTACGGATATAAGTTTCATTGGATATTTGTATAAAGTCGATGTCTACAACGAGAAGTTATCTTTTTTCAAAGACACTTTCTGGTAAAAAAACCTTTTAAATGAATGCAGTTTGTTATACACAACAAAAAATAGCATAGTGATAAATTATTATGATATTTAATAACAGCGGAATGATCATTTCGAACATTTTTAATGTATATAAACAGTTATAAAATAATTACTATACACAAATAGAATGATGCCATTAATTAATTCAAATTAGTATTATATGAAATGCTAAATTTAAAAGTAGTCAATATATGAATCTAAGCTTTCGATGGAATAAAGATCATAATTTTGTACGAAAAAAAACGAATATATATTGATGAATTAAATCGACTGCTAATTATAAATTCTTTGAAAATGGGTCCATTTTTTGCAATATCCACAATAATCATAGTCTGTCCTTCGCATATTTTTATCAATACAGGCTTCGCAATAGATATGTCCGCAATTGGCCCCGACAAAAGCCTTTTTAGCCAGCTCATAACAGATGACACACTTTAAATAAACAATATCTACGCTTCGGCTGTTGAGTACTTGCTGCAGGGATGACCAGTGCCTATGTCCTTCTTTCTCCATTAATGATATACAGCTCAAAAGCCTGTCAGAATCATTTGCGGGCAGCAATTTTTTCATGGAATTAAGGTGTTGTTGTAATTCAAAAAAAGTCATCTCAAGCTGGCTTCGTACCTCTGCTATCCGAGCATAGGTTTCTGGCCATTTACGATGGTACATCTCTAGCCTGTTTTGGCAGGTTGATAATAAACCTTCGGTACTTTCAAGTTTTTTTTCAAGATCTTCTGTTCTACCCACTGCTTCCATCAATCGTTTACCTGTTCTGGCCCGATACAACGCATGTGCCTGATGATGTATTGAATAATCCTGCTGCAAGCGAGCATATGCCTGCTTCTGACTGCGGAGTTGCTCCAGAAGCTGCTTTTTATCTGATGTAAGCTGGTGTTGCTCAATGACAGGTTGCTCTCTTTCACTTACCTTTACGGGTCTCAACGGTTCAGCTTTGCCTTTCAGTCGGCCCATATGTTTTTCAGGTAAATGATCTGCGGTGTTCCGGACCCAAAGAGAGGGTATAGCTGTACTTGACTCTGAATGTTCATCAGGCTGACTATTGAAAATAATGGGGGCACTGACAGTTAATTCCAGTCCAGCCATGGTTTTATTCCTGCAAGCAGCAGGCAGCAGTGTTAGTACACATTGAACATAAAGTGAATTCACCGTACACACTGTAGAAAGGTAATATTGCAGAAATGTTACTAAAAGAGCATTATTTTCTAAATACAGATCACTATAAATCAGTTCTCCAAGTGCCACATGCAGCTCTGTCCAGAGTTTTTGGATATCTGCAGTGCATTTTTTATTAAATCGGCCTGGAAGGCGATCTGGATAATACTCCGTAAAGAATTCAAGTAAATCCTTGGTTAATGCTGCGTATCCAACATGGCCAGCGATAAATGCCAGACATTTGTTGAGGTTGTTAATGCGTTTTATGCCAAAGAATAAACAGGGAACATCAATCCATCGTCGGATCATGGGTTCATAAACTCTAAGGGTGTTGACTGTTTGAACGGACAATCGTTGGCCATGTTTTTTGGCAGCCAGTCCCAGCCAACAAAGTAGCCCTTGATAATCCCATGGCTCTCCCATGTGCTTCTGTAGATTACTGAACAATGTCAGCATATCATTGGTCGTATTCACCAAGGGAGGCACCATACTTTTGGTCAGTAATGCCAGGTACAGTTCATCTCTTTCAACTTGAGAAAGCTGATTGAACAGCTCTGTGGCACTTTGGCATAGAATCCTGCAGTCCTTTTGTAAAAAACCGCTATTGTGTAGAAGATCGCTGAAGCTTTCCTCCGGGGGAGCTAAAAATGGCTCAGTGCTTGCCCGTGAGCAAGCTTGTGTTTCCGTTACTGTTGAATGATCCAGGCTTATTGCAGCACACTGTCTGGTGATTCGTTCTGAGTCTTCTTCCCCTTCCTGTGTGCTCGCCAGTGTTAGAGTGGGACTGCCTGAGACTTTACATGCCAGTACGACGTCAGCAATCAACTGCATCTGTCTCAGTTGTTGTCTTATTTCCTCACTAAGTGCCTTTGGGAAATTGCTAATACTTGGAAGCCACATCAGAAGCGGAGTTTGTAGAGGACTCTTTTCAAAATGTGCCGTTGTGCATACCGTCCCATGTGTTTTTTTGATTCCATCTCTGGTCATGACGTGTTGAAGTCCGTGTTCCCCGTGATAGCTCAGCTCCCACTCTTCGCCCTGATACAGCACCGCATATTGTTTACCATGGCGGCTACTTCGTGAAACAGAGGGAGAAAAGTCAGACGGTAAAGGAGAGCCTCGACTGTGTAATGAAGACAACCGCCAGCAAGCAACAGCTATATTTACACCTTGATCCGGTGGTGGTGAGATGAAAAGTAACAGGGTCTCAGGATTACCTGACTCATTTTCACTTAGACAAGTTGATTTAAAATGGATTGGTTCGCAATAACCAAAGGATTTTAAATTGGCATACAGGGTATGTGCTTTTGTATGTGGTGGTGTAAAGTCAGGCTGTAATAGAAAAATAGCATAATAAAATTGACCTGAATGGTTAGCTTGTAAAAAAAAACCACTGTTACAAGGGATTTCAGTGGTATTCCTTCCTTCTCCGTTATTCGCCTGGGCACAAGCAATGAAAACAAATAAAGAGAGTACGGATATGAGTTTCATTGGATGTTTGTTTGCAGCTGTCACTGGAAAATAAAAATACAGTTCAATTAATAAATACAAATACTCTTCTAATAGGTGATGTAATGAATAATTTCCATTAATCCTATCGCAGAAATAATAATCGAAAAGAATTCAGTGCTGTTTAAGGGGTTTTGAATATACGACTATTAACTGTAATACGCTCAGGTTGTTTTTAATACTAAATTGTTCTGATTAGCTGGAATAAAAGTCAGCTTTTATAAATAAGGTGTCTGAAGTAAAAATAAGTAGGCATTAATAGTTTATTGTAAATCACTCTCTTGATTAACTTATGCTAGAATGCTCCTAAATTTTTACCACCTACAAAGTAATGTTCAGCTTATTAACAAGGAAATAAATTTGTAGCCAAATAAGACTCAAAATAGAAAAGTTAATATTTATTGGATTTTTTATGTTTTCTTATTTCAAGTTAAACAAGTCAGAGCTTTCAGGTTCAATTTCAAATGTTCAGGTTTAAAAAGTAAAGCATCTATTAACAGATCTTTGGTTTTTTACATGTATTATAAATTCCAAAAAAGTATTTCACTTTTTTTATTTTCAATTCTTCTGCTCATAACAGCAGGTGCCGTATGGAGTCATGAGGGTCCACCCATTCGATTAGAATTTAATGTTGATTCAGGAGTAGGTGATAGCAAATATTCAAATCGAATATATTGTCCAGCTTTGGTTGACCTGCTGATGCAAGCTGGTACTAGTCGGGTTATCTTCCGCCCTTCCGCTCCCGATCTTCGTGGTGCTGCTGACTATTTTCAACCTGATTTATCCCTGAATGAAAAACAGCTGGTTATCAGGATTTGCCATGAGATATGGCATTGTTTTTGTAGAGAAAAGAAATTTGACCCGGAAAATGATAATTTCGCACTTGTTGTTCAGTGTGATGAGAATGGTCAAATAAAGGTCAAGCGGCAAGGAAGTCTGATCGAACTCCAGTCACCATCCGGTAGTGATTGTTCTAGTAGTATGTTTCCCAGATTTGTTGTGGATGAAGCCAAGAAAAAAATCTGGGAACCTACCATTGTCAAAGGCTGCCTGCCTTTTACACGGGATTTACTTTATATACTGTTACAGGTTGCCAAGGCTGGATCACCAGGCGATTCCGGGCGGCAGTTACCCGAGACACCGGACTCATGCAAGCCGACCACTTTGTTTGAGATTGTATCAGCCGGAGATAGTGTATTCCTTAATGTACAAAATATGGACACAATGAGTCGTTTTGAGCGCCAAGCTTTTTCCTTATGTCCTGTGTTAATGAAACTGCCATATAAGGATTTTATCGACCCGGTTATTTGTTATGACACCGGAGAACAAGTAAAAAATCAAAGTGAATTCCTGTGTGATGCGTGTTACTGGCTCTCGAAGTCCAAAAACAGCTGGCGTGATAATCCCAGATATGATCCGTTGCTCTATCGAATGGTGTTCGTAGATCATCCTAACGGTATGGGTGGAGGGCAGCACCTTGCTGTCATGGATGTAAATGTCGGCCGATATAACAGTAATCTGACGTTTTACCCTTCCGAAAGTGATCCGGGCCTGGATATGTGTTGCCTGAATGAGCCAGCGTTGAGTATAGAAGGTCTGATACACCAACTCTGTCAAAAACTCAGAGCTTTTAAAAACCGGCAAAAATTACAGTACGTAGATGATGCCAAATTGGTAGTCAAATGTGATCCTCACGATCGGGTTACGGTATATTTAGGCCAATACCTGCTGGCACAGTCAGAAGAATTCACTGGCTGTGTATTTCCAAAACGAATACATGAACGGCGCCGACTTAGACAGGATGAACAAATATTGACGAATGGCTACCTGCCTTTAACACCGGAGTTTATCTGTTGCTTAACCCAGTTGATTGATAACCCATGTAATGCAGACGCTCTCTTATGGCCTGAGTTTCGGAATATGGTGTCATCTCGGCAAGTCATTCAGATGAGGCTTGTCTTTCCTGACAAGAATATTTCTTTTGATATCCCGCGCGTTTCTTTTGGTTGTGGCCGTTACACAGGGAGTCTCAGCTTTAGGTGCCATGATCAATACAGCTCCTTGTGGGACTCTGATGATTGTTCTTTATGGGAGTTTGATAATGGTTCTAATTTCTGGCGTTTCGGAAATATGACTTCTAGCTCTGCATTAAACCAACTTGTTAGTATTCTGCCTGCATTGAGCCAGGATCATTGGTTTTTCATCGAGTGTCAAAGGGACCCTACAGGCATAAATCGACCGGCATGGGAAATACTCAATAAGAGAAAACAACTCGAGGTTGGAGTCTCGGGAAATTCATTCCCTTTCTCTGTTTGGGAGTGTGATGTTGATGGAGTAAAAAAGATTTCCATTTATGATGGCCAGCGAAATACTCCCTTTCGTCCTGTGGAGACGTATGCGCGTTCATCACGAAGGGACATCTCAATCATGCAAGAGTGCGGGCATCGCGAATATCAAAATTTACTGACAAATCACCGGGACTTTCTGCTATGTGCTGTTGAAGCCGATATCATTAAAAAACTGGAGCAGGCTGGTCGGTTTGCAAGCGAGCATATGGCTAGTCAGAAGCGGAAATACCGTTCCCGGGAGGCACCTCCTTATCGAAGAGCTCTTGCGGAGAACAAAATGGAGTGTATCCCGCTTGGAGAGCATAAATCTGCCTGTGTTGTTACCAATCAAGGCCACAGGAGTGACATGGAGGATAGCCATTATGTTGCTTTGGTATCCGATACCTTACGTCCTTTCGGTATTGCGGGTGTTTATGATGGACACGGTGGATCTGAAGCATCGCACTATGTTGCAACTGAGGTTGAATCCAGCCTCAAAAAGTGGCTGGAGAGATTAAATGGCTCAGAGTTGCAGCCGGAAGAGAGGGTGAAATGGAAAGGAACAGGTCTGAGTGAACTGGTCAGAACATGGAATGCGTTAAAACTGTTTAGTGTCGACCTGGACAGGGAGTACACTGGAAATGACGGAACGACACAGCTTACCTGCGTGTTGCTGGATAACTGGTTGTGGGTTTCTATAGCAGGGGATTCCAGAGGGTTACTGGTATATCCGACGGGGGAGTGTATCCAGCTGACGGAGGATCAAACCGCCGAGGCGGCCCAAAATAATAAGGCAAATGCCTTGAAGAGTGCTGCTGAAAAAAGGGGGGGGACCGTGCATTACAAATCCATTTCTATCCAGGATAAGGGTGTCGTCAATAGCAGCCTGTCCTGTATGCGATCTATAGGTGATCATATGCACCTGGGTGTGCTGAACCCTAGAGGCAAATTGACTCGTTACGCCATTGGTGAAAAAGAACAGGAAGCTTGGCTGATTCTGTGTTGTGATGGTGTATTTGAGTCGGATTATATGATCTCGAAGGATGTCGCTGATATTGTTAAAACCGTTATTGATGCAGGTGAGGGCTGTAATGATACTTACTTGGGGCAGCAGATAGCATCTGGAGTTGTTGACGAGGCGTATCGTCGAGGAAGCGGTGACAATATCACGGTGATAGCTGTCAGGGTTTCAGCACTGATGACTCAGCAGTAGCGTAATCATGCCCGTGTTCTGGTTGTTCTAAGCCGGGCGAGGGATGGAATACCCGGCTTTGCTTTTACCGAATAAGATTAACGGCGGTAATGACCCGCTTCCCACCCCTGCATTGCCAACTTCCTCTCAGCTCCCCAGCGATAATTACCAAACTCCCCGGTACCCCGAATTACCCGGTGACAGGGAATCAGCCAGCCAATGTTGTTATTGGCCAGGGTAGTGCCCACAGCCCGTTGGGCTTTGGGTGACCCTGCAAGTTCAGCCAGCCCGGCGTAGGATACCAGCTGCCCCGGTTTGGTTTTGAGCAGGGCTTCCCAGACTTTAAGCTGGAAATTGGTGCCCTGAATCATCAGGTGCACTTTCCCTCCGTTGTTATGCGATCCGAATATACGATCAGAAATAGCCAGCGCTTCACTGTCATTCTGTCGGAATGATGCATAGGGCCATTGCTGTTTAAATTCACCCTCACGCTGTTGTGCATCTTCATCGATAAAGGACAGATAACAGATGCCCCTGGGTGTCCAGCCCACTAATATCGTTCCGAAAGGTGAACCGGCATATCCAAAGCCGATGACAAGATCTTTCCCAAGCGCCTTGATTTCACCGGGTGACATGGCTTCACAGCTGATCATCAGATCATGCAACCGACTAGGGCCGGACAGACCGGAGTCCAGTGCTGCATTAAGAATATCGCCGGATTCTTTCAGCGCCTGCAGTGCCCGCTGCTTGGTTAGAAACTGTAGAAACCGTTTCGGTGAAACACCGGCCCAGCGGGTAAAGATCCGTTGCAGATGGTATTCACTGAGACCAACGGCTTGAGCAATCTGTTTGAGTGATGGCTGCATTTGAGCATGTTGCTGAATATAGCCAATAGCTCTGGCCACATACTGATAGTGTTGTTCTGACTCAGTCATGTTCTGTACTCCTTTTACTGACCAGATTACTTACCGAAAAGCCGGTCACCAAAGCGGTACCGATAATAACCATCAATGCACCTGCCACCGTATGCCAGCCGACTGCTTCATCCAGGAATATATGACCCCAGAGTATCCCGAAAACCGGGATCAGATAAGTCACAGTCAGGGCGGAAGGTCCGCCGAGATTAGCAATGAGTCTGAAATACAACAGATAGGCAACCCCGGTACACAACACTCCCAGTGATACTACTGCCATTATTATGTTGGCATCCGGCAGGCCGCTGGACGGAGCAAAGGGCAGTAATGGCACAATCAACAGGGTGGCAGCCCACAAGCTGCCATGGGCATTGTCAAAAGGTGTGACTTCCGTGTTTGAGGCAGCATTGCTTGAGCCCGTATTCTCTGAACAGCTATTACCGGAAGAGTAACTACTGGCATAAACACCGCCCAGACTGTAACAGAGTGCAGCACCGAGGCCGGCAGTAATGGCCAGTGGTGCGCCCTGTTGTAACGATACCGGGTCCAGACCCACCAACATCAACACACCACAAATACCACAGATCAGACCGATAGATGTTCTGGCAGTGAAATGACTCTTGTTCAGTATGACGCCAACCAATACTCCCCATATCGATGCGGTGGCATTCAGTACCGATAACATCGATGCTGTCAGCATCTGGGCTGACCATGCAAAGAGAAGAAAGGGCAGGGCGGAGTTCAGTAAGCCGAGGATCAGGAAGTGTTTCCAGTGCTTTAACAGTGGTCTGTTATGTTTCAGCCAGCGTGAAACCAGCAATAAAAACAGGGCGCCAAGACCCACCCGGGCCTCGATCATAACCGCAGGACTCAGGGTCGCTGCCCCCATGCGCATAAACAGAAACGAGCCGCCCCAGATGGCAGCCAGCGACAGGAGTCTTAATACATCGGATGGGTTCATTCTGTTAATTTACCAAAGGTGCTCAATGTAGACAGGCCGTCACTGTGACCTGAACCATCATCTCAATCCACCCGATTCTTGCGCGGCCGGCTTTTGCTTAATGACACAATAAAGTGTTAACTACGACAGAATAAATGTGTGCCTTGATATTTCAAATCCAGGTTGCGTGGCCAGAACATGCAGTTGACTTATAACAACAATAAACAGGACATAAAATGGCAAACACTGTAAGTGCAACAGGCAAGTGTCTGTGTGGTTCCGTTGAGCTTTCAACCGAGGCAGTGAGCCTGAATGTGGGCGCCTGCCACTGCAGCACCTGTCGAACCTGGGTGGGTGGACCTTTGCTGGCGGTAGACTGTGGCTCTGATGTCAAAATATCCGGACAGGCATCTGTCTCAGTGTTCAATTCCTCGGAATGGGCCGAGCGGGGGTTCTGCAGTAACTGCGGTAGCAGTGTCTTTTATCGTTTGAAGCACAATAACCAGTATATTGTACCCGTGGGGCTGTTCGGGAATGACTACGCGTTTGATTTCGACCATCAGATCTTTATCGATGAAAAGCCGACATATTATTGCTTTGCCAATAAAACCCGGGATATGACTGGCAAGGAGGTTTTTGAGCAGGCTCAGTCTACGCTCTAGTGGATGACAGACAGGAGTCCGGGTGAAAGCCCGGGGCCAACACCGGGGTAAGGCATCCATGAATATTGAAGTTGCTGATATTTCCGATCTGGACCCACTTTATTCCCTGATAAACCTTGCCTATCGGGAACAGCCAAGCTGGACACGGGAAAACAGCCTGGTCAGTGGTATTCGTATTTCCAGGGTTGCTCTTATGGAGATGCTGGCATCGGAGCAGCTGACATTTCTGGTATGCAGGAGTATCCATCAGATTGTTGGTACTATTTGCCTCGATACTGGTTGCCTCGATACTGGCTGCCTGGAGTCAGGTGCCGACCATTGTGTCACTTTCAGTCTGTTTGCCGTCAGCCCGGAAAGACAGGGGCAGGGGATTGGAAGCGGACTTTTCACTGGTGCAGAGCAATATGCCATTACAGAACTGGAAGCCAGAAAACTGCTGGTTAATATTTTGTCACCCCAGTCCGAGCTTGAGACCTATTATCTGCGGCGGCACTATCTGCCATCAGGATTCTGCCACCCCTTTCCGGCCGGCAATAATGTAGGACATCCTCTGATCGAGGGTATGCTGATTAAACAACTGGAAAAGTCTGTCAGTGGAGCACAACATTGTTAATGAAAAATAATTTCAGGCATCACAAACACTTTCGCGAGGAAAAGTGGCTACAAAACTACCTTTTCCCGAGTGTTTGTCTGAACTGCAGAAAAAGCTACAAGAAACCTCAGGCTGATACTTTCAGGAAATGTCCTGAATGCAGCGGGGATCTGGTCCCGCTGTCTCGTAAATTCTCTGCACCTAAATCTAGTGACCTCAAACAGTGGCAAAAGGTGGCACTACTGATAGAACATGGCTTTCTGTTTCAGCCTGTTTATGAGCAAAAAGAGCCAGCCTGTTATTACCCCGTTGCCTATCCTGAGAAGGCTTCAGATGTTGCTGACTTTGTTAATCGGTACCGATCTCAGGCTGTAGCTATGCGGCATTTCCTGGATCATATCAAATAGCTCGAGCAGGGCAGGTGGGGCTATAGCGGCGGTCTGGCACCGTCTACGGGGCATGCCTTGCTCCCCGAGGGGGAGAGGTTATTTATGGAGAACATAACCTCAAGTTGTACTCCGGTCATTTGCTGGTAAAAGTCGATAACGTCAGACAGGTGATGAAAATATACCTTACCCGCCCCCAGTTTATTCATGCAGACACCCTGACCAATATATATAGCCTCATGAATATTTTCTTCACCCTGAAAAAATGACAACACTGAAAAAGCGGGAATATTTATTTTGTCTTCAACAGGGATACATTCACTCTTGTTAATGGCACAGATTGAGTACGGATTGCCTGTAGTCAGATAACTGGCAAATTCGAAACAGGACGGCATTTGGCGCTTTTTACTATCATGAAGCGGCAGGGCCTCTGCTGTACTTGCTTCAAGTCGCGGGTTCAAATGACACATAGCACATAGACCCTGACGTATGAGCTGGAAAAAATGGTATTTAAACTGTTTTGCAGGCTCATAAACTGCAGATGAATCATCTGAGTTGAAAATAAATCGTAATTTATTTTCATTGACTATTTTCCCGGAAATCCGGCTATCTCTATAGTTGCCATTGATCTCTCCAAACTCATCCCCTTCAATACAAAATATCAAGGCTTGTAAATACAAAGGTTCAGTCCAGTCATCCGGCTGAACTTTTAAAACATGCGTATCCCCACTCAGAACAAGCTGAATGGCGTGACAGTTAACAGTAAAAATCAAGCAAAGGAGGAACCACCGCCGATATTCATTTTTTTTCATATTGAGTTATTGTTAGCCAAACCTGCTTCAAGCCTTATCCTGCGTGGGTTACAGTCGTAACTATAGAGTTGAAATATACAGTCAGTGAGCCAGGAAATACTGCCCAGAGTTAAATCGTAACTTTCATCGTAACCATTTCTAGCTGAAAAATTTAACCTTGGGTATTAGACAAAGGTATCAGGCGGGTATAGTCAGGATTAGACCGTTTTATCAGATATGGAGGAGTTATGAGGTTTTCAGGGAAACTATCACGCCAAATGACAGGTCTGAAACCTCAGAATTGTTCGAAGTTTTGTTTCGATATTGAATTTAAATCAGTTGAAATTATTTGAACTTAGTTAAAATAACTGAATTGCCAGTAGGCTTTTGCTCTATCTGTAACGCTGCTGTTTTGAAGATCATCGAAATCAAAGCGGTCATCGGATACTTTCTTAGCATCGTTTAGATCATGCAGCACCTGATACCAACCTGCTGTTTTTCTTGCTTTCATTTCTTCATCCATTTTTGGATAGTATGAAGCATAGTGTGCAGCTGATATTTTCCGGGCTTCAGAGACCATCTTTGTTTCAGAGGTTTCTTTTCCGTTGATCTGGCTTGTTTTCAGGCCATTTGCATAGGGGTAAACACTGAAAGACTCGGGTGAGACAGCAGCCTGGGGTTGAGCTGAGATCACCATTGACAGGGTTAATAGTGCATTTCTGATTAATGATAACGTGCTCTTCATTTTACTTCGCTCCAATACAGCTCCAATGCATTTATAAATGAAAAACATATTCATTTATTACGGGTTATTGAAACAAAGTATAAGACATCTAATTATCATGACCATGCCGCCATTAATCAAAGTGGATTATTGCTCTTTGTTTAAGCCTTAATGAAATATAAATCAATTTAGTTATGTTTAATGATTTTTAAATTTGGCCTTGTAATGTTTTGTTTATGATTTGTATGTCTTGCCGTTAAATATTTAAAACAATCTTTTGAAAACAGAAAAAAGTCCATCTATAAAAACAACAGTGTTACTGTGAGTGATTGAAATGATTGTTTTTGGAAAGTGTCAGCATGAATTGTATTCTAATATAAATCAGTTCAGTCGATTACTCGTTATTATTTTTTTGTCGTTATTTGTCTCATCTGGATACGCTGGAGCAGGGGTAGTTGTTACTCAAAATGGATTGTTTAAAGATAGTTTTGTGATTCGTTTAAAAACAAGTGATTCAACATATAATGCTTATAATCTCAAGCTAATGACACTTGATGAGGGTACAGTCGGGGGAGAGATCGTCAGTATTAGTTATAGTGATTCCGATTCTTTACCCGAATCAGACACATCGGTCAAAACCCCCGAGAAATATCATCAATGGATCACAGCCTTTATTAACGCGACAGGTCGAGTATCAAAAAAATCACATGTTTTCGCGGCATTGATGGTACTGCCACTGGTTAACGTGTGCGTGGTTCCATCACTGAATAAGAATTTTTCATTGTCCGGGGGTGATACCGGTGGCGCTGAAGGTTTTAAAATCTGCGGCCTCTCCGAAGCCGGTGGTTCTGTTTCGGCGACTGTGATGTTTTGCTGTGTGGAAAATGATCTCAATGTGACGGTCATAGTGAGAAGTACGTCCAGACAGCAAGACAGCGTTATCCACTTTGCTGTTATGGATCCTTTTGTTAAAGAAACCACCAATCTTCAACAAGAGACCGAGCTTCAAGAAGAGCTTGATGGTTAGGGATATCCGGGTAAAGGTCAGTCTTTCGGGAACCACAGCAACCTGGGGTATTCAAAATCAATATGGAGCCTGATGCATTCAGGGTCATTACACTCTCTCTGCACATAGTCAGGGCATATTTTGGCATTATGGCCGCCATCCCCTCGAAAAAAGCAGTCGTTGTTATGCACCTGCTGTTCTTCCAGTGGCGTCAGGTGCACCAGGTTACAACGAAAGTATTCACACTTTTCCCCATAGAAACCACGCAGGCAGACTTCAGCTAACCGTCCTGTAATCAGGTTTTCCTGATTGTTGTCACCAGCTACCCATTGATTTTCTGACTGCTCACTTTCCGCAGGGGGCGTGATACGCAGCCTGTTATCACCCCAGCGTTCCGGAGATGCCAATGGACTCCACATCAATATGCCCTTTTCGTCGATGGATGTCATAAATTGCTGGAAGCAGGTGAAGTGGCGGTAACGACGTTCCTGCAGCACATCAGCAGGCAGGTGATACATTCGTTCAAACCTGGGTTGGCGGAGCAGTTTTGCAACCTGCCGCCGCTCATTCTTTTGATAATGCACTACATAAATAGCATTTCCCGGTAGCCTGATATAAAGCTTTTTTGCTGCAACCGGTAAAGAAACGAATGAAACTATACAAATACAG
Organism: Spongorhabdus nitratireducens; assembly: GCA_947387575.1. Classification (GTDB taxonomy): domain Bacteria; phylum Pseudomonadota; class Gammaproteobacteria; order Pseudomonadales; family Endozoicomonadaceae; genus CANDOC01. The sequence continues at coordinate 691,131 of CANDOC010000001.1, read as the reverse complement.
AACAGTATAACGACGGGAATATATTTCATCGCAGTTGTCTGCCAGGCAGAAAGCCGCAAAAAAAACAGTAATCAATAGTACTGAAGCGTAGCCTGTTAAAGCCTGCTGTGATTAATTTTCAGTAAGGGTTGCCTGCTTCAGTTACAGCATTTGCTCTGTGGCGTTATAGACGATCTGCCGGCCTGTGCTGTCGTAGCAACTTATGGTATCAATCATGTCCTTTTCATTAATATGAAAGGTATGGACGATTTCGCTGCCTGTAATGCCGGCCGGGTCGCGGATAATGAAATATCTTGTGTTGGCGTCATAAACCAGGTGCTGACCCAGCAAATCAACCGAGGTGGTGTTAATGTCCGCTGATTTCACTTCAAAGTTGGCTGCCATCGGATTGAAGAACAGACAGAGTACCGGCCCGGACCCCAGTTGGCCCATTTTATAGCGGTTTAACAGTTTCTGGTGTTGGGTGGCAAAGAGAAAATAACTGCCTTTCGGCGCAGCATCGAGCACTTCCTTCACCGACTGCTGCAACAGCTCCAGCGTCGATATTTTCGAGGCAGTTACCTCAGATGAACTGTTTCCGGATGTCTGAGACTGAGCGGATGATCGTGTTGCGATCATGGCATTGGTTAGAACCTGGGGTGGAGAGGCTGCCTCAGGAAGCTGACCACAAAAGCTGCTACTGGTCATGCAGGCATCCAGGTCATATTCAAAACAAACGCCGCTTCCTGTTACCTGCAACTGAATTTTATGAGGCCCCTGACTGTCTTCTGACAGCTCAATAGTAATAGTGACCACGCAATCATATTGCTGTAGCAAATTGCAGGCTGTCTGGTACATGCCGACGAGGCGACACAGGGGAATTTTCTGAGGAATTCTGGGTGAGGTCGTTTCAAGATTATCACTGCACGTTAGAATTGCAGGAAAAAGCTCAAGCTTCAGCTTTGTGGAAGAACCCGGCTGCGATGCTCTGGATAATTTACCTATGACATTACCATTGACTGAAATGTCGTATTCAGCGGCATATTCTACGACTGCCTGAACCGGCAGGCTGGCAAGAATCAGCATTGCAAGCAGATTTCTGACGGTATAAACCCGTCTGGCAATCCAGGTTTCACAGGCAGCTTTGTACATTACTTCGGGCCGTATCTATTCAATCCGGCAGTTTATATGACCAAAGCTTACTATAGATGTTAGCTGTACTTGCTGCCGTGATATCGATTTCAGGATTGAATGCCAATATCACGACAGGTATCTGATGGATTAATCTTTTGCCAGCTTTTTTACCGATGCCTTGACCTTGGCTCCGCCTTCAAATACTAAAGCTCTGGCGCCTCCGGTCGGGTAGACATCCTTCGCATAGAAGTCGACACTCCACTTTTCCAATCCTGGTTCACCCTGCAAATCAACTGAGCGCTGGTATTCCATCGCATATTTGGTGCCACCGGCATGTTTCAGCAGAACAGGCTCCAATGTGACACATACGCCATCAATAGGGATAGCAGAAGTACAAACCAGATCAGTACGACCAATCAGTGATATTTCGGCATTACTGCCGGTTCGGTCATACAGAGTAATGCCATTTTCAAGGATCAGCTGACGAATTTGATCCTGCCATTGCGTGCCCAATAGTACATTGCCCTCAACCGTCAGGCTGCTTTGTTCGGCAGTAAAGTTGTCATAGACTTTCTGCAAATATGCTTCGCCTCTGTTCTGCGGGTGCAGTGATTTGGCGTCTTTGTTAACAGCAACAACGGTTTCATCAGTGAATTTGACCTTCAATGCCTCTGTCTTGGATCCGGCCAGCGTCATCTTGAAACTCAGTCCTGCTGCAGATGACTGGGTGGTTGCCATTGCTGCCAGCAAGGCGAGCATAAAATAGCCGGCAAGCTTATGATTTATATTCATTATTTTATCTCCCTGAATACATGTATCAGCAGGGCTGATCCCTGCAAACCTTCCAAGGATAGTCGGACGTTTGTTTCAGGCAATTAGACAAAGGTCGAAGCTGGATCCAGGGGAACAATTACCCGGCTGGTATATGGGTGGCGAAAGTTTACAAGGTGGGGCGGGTAATAATTTGTTCCTGAAATACCCTGTTTTGACCTCCAATAATACTGTTTATTAGTAGGTATAACTTCAGGGAAGAAAAGAAAGGAACAATTAAACGTTATGGGCAACTTATCTGGAGCACCGGGTATCCGCTGGCTCCCCATTGCTGTCGGTATCTATCTGATACATAAATCACTGAGTTTGTTGTTGTATCCACTGCCCTATGTACTGCCATTCAGTACCGGGTATGCGCTTGAGTCAGACATGTACTCGGTAAATCTCACTATTTCATACACAGCAATGTCAGTTATATGGCCACTTCTGTTTACCCTGAGTTGTGTTGAAGTCGGAAAGCGTCGGCTACAGTCCTGGTTCTTTTATCTGGTGATCTCATCACATTTTGTATCGGTTGCTTTTGCTACCTTTCTGGCACTTGGCCTCAAACCCGAGTGGTTTCAGCCATGGCAAGACCAGACAGCACCGGCCTTGTTATTATTGTCGTTAACACTGGTTTGCTCAGTCGGCTCGGTATATATCTGGGTTCGGAAGCTGTCAGTGTTCAGATAGATAGGCATAGGCAATAAGCAGTAGTCGTATAGGTCAATTTTTTGAAAATACTGGTCACAGGTTCCGCCGGAAGAATAGGGCGCGCCATCTATATCAAGCTGATGCAGTCGCATGATGTCTCGGGCTTGGATCGTATGCCCTGTTCGACGGCTGATTATATTGGTGATATTCGGGACGCCTCGCTTGTCAGCAAAGCCGTTGAGGGCGTTGATGTCATCATCCACACCGCAGCACTCCATGCGCCCCATGTGGGGCTGGTGAGCGACGATGAATTTGAAAATATCAATATCAGGGCCACTGAGTCATTGGCGCTTCAGGGCATACAGGCCGGTATCAGACACTTTGTCTTCACCAGTACCACTGCACTGTATGGTTATGCATCAACGTCGAAAGGCATCGCAGAAGGTGTTGCGAGCTGGATTGATGAACAGGTAACACCACAACCCAAGTCTGTTTATCACACCAGTAAAATAGCCGCCGAGCACCGGCTTGAGCAGCTTGCGGCTGAATTCAATTTACCGGTCACCGTGCTGCAGATATCGCGCTGTTTCCCTGAACCAGCCGATTTGATGTCAGTGTATCGACTGACCCGCGGCATTGATGCCCGCGATGTCGCGAGCGCTCATCAATGTGCTGTTGAAAAGCGTCTGGAGGGATTCAGGCGTTTTATTATCTCTGGCCGCACGCCGTTTAATAAACTGTGTTGCCGGCAGCTGTATCAACAAGCCGACAGAGTCATAAAAGAATATGCCCCGGAGCTTGCAGCAGCATTCAAGCAAAGGGGCTGGAATCTGCCACAACAGCTTGACCGGGTATACGACTCCACTGCAGCACAGCATTCATTGAACTGGCGGCCTGTACACGGTTTCAGCTGTGTTCTGGATATGCTGGATAATGAAATTGCAGAGGTCTTGCCGGTGAAATAAAGCGGCTTCTGGAGAAGTGGGCGCAAATTTTAAGAAGCTTTTGATCTAAAAAAAGCCATAGATTTCAGGCCCACTGTTGTATGTTGAAGGCACATTCCCCGCAGTGATAAATCATGATGAAAAATAAAGCGCTTCTGCTTGTTGATCTTCAAAATGATTACTTTCCTGAAGGCAAGTTCCCCCTGTGGAATACTGATACGGTTTTGTTAAACATTAAACAGGCCATTTCATTAGCAAAAGAGCAGGGTGTGGAGCTGATTCACATCCAGCATATAGCCAACCCTGAAATGGGCATTTCGCCGTTTTTCAATAAAGGCACGACAGGCGCTGAAATTCACCCTGAAGTGATGGCGCGGGCGCCTGACGCCGAAGTGGTTGTTAAAGAATTTGCCGATGGTTTTGAACAAACCCGGCTTGAAAGTGTTCTTGCTGAGAAAAATATCTCTGAGTTGCTCATCTGCGGCATGATGACTCAAAACTGTGTTACCCATACCGCGATTTCAAAAGCAGCTGAAAAGTATAAGGTTTCGATTCTGCCCGATTGTTGTACCACCATCAGTGAAATGATTCACAACATCGCATTACATGCGGTTTCAACCCGAGTCACGCTATCGCCCTTTGAACAGGCACTGAAAGCCTGACCCATACGTCCCGGATCTCGAATTTGGTCTGAGCTACAAGTTGCTTTTTGCTGATAGAAAAAGCAACTTGTAAAAGAGCATATTTCCTGAGGTTGATCTTATGGTTGATAAAAACCAGATTGATAAAAAACAGGCGGACAAAAACCTGACTACGGCATCTGGATGCCCGGTTGCACATAACCAGGATGTGCTGACCGCCGGTGCCCGAGGCCCGCAGCTGTTACAGGATGTATGGTATCTGGAAAAAATGGCGCATTTTGACCGGGAAGTCATCCCCGAGCGAAGAATGCATGCCAAGGGTTCGGGGGCTTATGGCAAGTTTACTGTAACCCACGATATAACCGCTTTTACACGGGCAAAGCTGTTTGAAAAGATCGGCAAGGAGACCGAGCTGTTTGCCCGGTTTACCACGGTTGCCGGGGAACGGGGTGCCGCTGATGCCGAGCGGGATATCCGTGGCTTTGCGCTGAAGTTTTATACTGAGGAAGGCAACTGGGATCTGGTTGGCAACAATACTCCGGTGTTTTTCCTGCGCGATCCGCTGAAGTTTCCCGATCTTAATCATGCGGTTAAAAGAGATCCCAAAACCAATTTACGCAGCGCCAAAAATAACTGGGATTTCTGGACGTCACTGCCGGAAGCGCTGCATCAGGTGACCATTGTTATGAGTGACCGGGGTATTCCGGCCACCTATCGCCATATGCATGGCTTTGGCAGTCATACCTTCAGTTTTATCAATGCTGATAATGAGCGGTTCTGGGTCAAGTTTCATTTCAAGAGCCAGCAGGGGATCAGGAATCTTACCGATGCGGAAGCGGAGGCGTTGATTGGCAAGGACAGGGAAAGCCATCAACGTGACTTGTTCGACAGCATTGAGAAAGGTGACTTTCCCAAATGGACCTTGAAGGTGCAGATTATGCCGGAGGCCGATGCCGACAAAGTGCCTTATAACCCGTTTGATCTGACCAAAATCTGGCCCCATAAAGACTATCCGCTGCAACCCGTGGGTGAACTGGAACTGAACCGCAATCCCGAGAACTTTTTTGCTGAAGTGGAACAGTCGGCGTTTAACCCGGCCAGTATTGTGCCCGGTATCGGTTTTTCGCCGGATAAAATGCTGCAGGGCCGGCTGTTTTCCTATGGCGATGCACAACGCTATCGGTTAGGCGTCAATCATCACCTGATCCCGGTTAATGCACCCCGTTGTCCGGTCCACAGTTATCACCGGGATGGAGCCATGCGAGTGGATGGCAACCATGGTGGAACCCTGGGCTATGAGCCGAATGATCAGAATGAGTGGGCTGAACAGCCACAATATGCAGAACCGGCCCTTAAACTGGACGGTGACGCTGGTCACTGGCGTCATAGTGATAATACCGGTGACTTTGCCCAGGCCGGCGATCTTTTCCGGCTGATGTCAGCGGAACAGCAGCAACAGTTGTTCGATAATACCGCGCGGTCGATCGGGCCTGCTCCCCGTGAGATACAGATGCGGCATATTAATAACTGTCTGCAGGCGGATGAAAGTTATGGCAAAGGCGTTGCCGAGGCGCTGGGTATTACGCTGGAGTAGGGGGTGAGCTGAACTCAGGAGCAAACCATATTCTCAATAGCAGTAGCTGACAGTCATTTATAATTTGTTACTGATTGATGTGATAAGTTGGCTGTCAGTTTTTACGATCATCCTTTACGCCGTGCTCAATTTCAATATAGGCCTTATTATTTATTGCAAATGCTACAGGTGGCCTTCCTTAGTATTCGTATCTGATAAGCTCACGCTTTGATCCCAGAAGTATGCGAGATAAATTACAAAATGAATAAGAATTATGTGATCTACTTTCCTATAGGAGTTTTTGCCGCACTCTCTTGCCACTCTGCAGTCATAACCTATTTTTCTTCTTTTCAGCTGAGCACATCATACTCATGGATTCTGATTATTATCAGCTTTTTTCCACCTATTTCTTTAGTGCTTTATGTGCTCAGGAAGGAATATATTAAATTTCAAGAGAACGAACATGCAAAACTAAAGCATGAAGAGGAAATGCAGCAGTGTACTATTGTTCCTCGAGAAACACTGAGCTATGGGAAAGAAACCAGCCTGGCAAAAACGCTGGGATTGAAAGCGTTTAGTGCGCTAATTGTGGTTTCTTCAATAGGCTGTACTTTGTATATGATGCTTTACGGTATTTCAGGTATGTACCACAAATTCACGCCTGTAGCTTTCCATAATAGTGTGCTGGAAGTCAGAATCAAAGGATCTGAGTGCTTGAGCATAAAGCCTGGCTTTGATGCCTGTTCTGTTTTTGTCGACTCGAAAGACTGGGGCAGCCCCACCATTAACATTCCCAAAGAAACACTTGATAAAATAGATGTAAGCGAGATTGTTCTTAAGCTGAAAGTCACATATATGGGGAAATCAGTAGTCGGGTATCGGGCCAGGTTAGAGGAGGAAAGAAAGGGTGCCATATGAGGAGCATCCAAAGCATGCAGTGCATATAGATGCACTGATCTGCTATGGTTCTGGCTATAAACATTCCGTCACCCGCCAGCTAACAGGGAGAGATCATTGAACGAAATCCTGACATTTACGCTTATTGCACTGTTACTGGTGATCTCTCCCGGCCCCAATAGTGTGCTGATCCTGAAGACGGCAACGGCGCATGGTAAAGCACCGTCACTGCTGAATATTCTGGGCCTGACCTCAGCCACCTTTTTTCACGGTATGTTTTCGATCTTCGGGATTTCGGCGTTGTTGCTGCAATCTGCCGAGTTATTTTTCATTATCAAGATTCTGGGGGCCGGCTACCTGTTTTATATCGGGGTCAAGGCCATTGTTCAGTCCTTCAGGAAAGTGAAGCCTGAAAACTCAGGTACTGACTTCAAGGCTGTAAGGGAAAAAGAAGAAAGGTCTCGACTTTCATTCTTCTCCGAAGGCTTTCTGACCCAGATCCTCAACCCCAAGGTTTCAATGTTTTACCTTGCCGCATTTCCGCAATTTACCGATCCGGCCACGTTTTCGTTTGTGGATTCGTTCCTGCTGGTTGCTATTCATGCAGCGATTATTTTTACCTGGTTTGTGGCCATGACCTATGCCATCGAAAAGATCAAAACATCCTCCAAACAATCGGCTGTCGGGCTTTGGGTACAGCGATTGTCGGGCTCGGTCATGATTTACTTCTCGTCATTAATTCTGACGCAGAAATAGCTGATGATGACTCGATAGTCGGTGCAGTGGTATCCGATTATGCATTTCGCTAGTATCGCTGCAGGGGGCGATGATCAAGCCTCCCTGTATTTATGGTGGCTACATACAATAACAAGCGCTCCCCGGACACCGAAAAAGAACATCAATCATTTTATTAAGGATGTTAAAATGACAATCCCTAAAAGACCCGTCAATATCCACAAGGCCTATCACGCTCATATCTATTTTGATGCTGAAACGCTCGAGCATGCGACCCGGATGCGCAGTGATGCAGAGCAGGCTTTAAATGTGAAAGTCGGCAGACTGCATCAGAAGCTGGTTGGCCCCCATACCCGCTGGAGCTGTCAGCTTCTGTTCAGTCACAAGGAGTTTGACCAGGTGATACCCTGGCTGGACCAACAACGTAAGGATCTATCGATATTAGTTCACCCGGTTACCGGTGATGATCTGCAGGATCATACCGAGTACGCCTACTGGCTGGGTGACAGTGTGGATATTGATTTAAGCGGCCTGTAAACCCTGGCGCCACATCTGCGAGGAATCCCGGGTCTTCGGATCTTCGCAGATAAGAGGGTGAAGATACGTGGCTACCGCACTCTTTTGCCGAAATAGAAGGGCGTATAATCTGTCAGGTCTTTTCACCTGATATCCGTTCCCGCAAGAGAAAGTGCATGAAGCTGTTGTTGTCCTATGCAAGGAACCCGTTTAATTCAATCTTTAAAATTGTTTTCCTGATCGTTTCGGGCGGTCTGTCGCTACTGATTCCCCTTGCTTATTATCTCTATAAAATCCTTGATGCCATTACCAGCCCGGTCAGAAATTTTTGTGATGATGCGGTTAAAACAGCAAAAAATGAAAACGGGGAAAACGATGAGTTTCTGGTTAACCAGATTCACAAGATCCTGCCAAAATTAAGACATTGCAGTACGCCGGATACCCGCGAATATTATGTCAACGAAGCACTGGATGCTGCCCTGAAAATTCAGGACGTTGAGAAAAGGCAGCAAATGATGAATATCATTACGTCCTTTAAATAAGGGCGGTTAACAAGGTCCGAACTTGTCCGGGCCTTGTTTCGGTTTGAATATGATCAGAGATCACCGGCAACACAGGCCGCAACCCGGTCGGCTGTGGCGTTGTAGACTTGCAGTGCAGTTGTTTCAAAGCTGGGAATCCAGGAAGCAAAGCCCTGGTTGGTGAATTTACCTGCAGCGGCGTAACCGGCATTGCTTTGTACGTAATTCAGGTTGCTGAATTTAAATTTCAGAACACCATCCACATAGCGGACAGTCACCTGATGCTTCAGGTTAAAAGTCAGATTCATCAGACCGATGGCATCCGGCGCTGAAATACTGAGCTGCTCGGTACCGGTGCTGAAAGTTTCGATACCTCTCACCCGGTTATTGGCATCAGCAGTAGTTTTGCTGTTGGTCGTGTATAGATTACCGGTAGCGGGGCCCACCACGGTACTGGTACCGCTAAAGCTGGCCTGCACAGACTTCAATTCGACATCAAGACAGACATTGACCGGTGCCTGTTGCTTGAGCTTACGCTCGGTGCGATAGGCCACAATAAGCGCGTCATACCCATAAACGCGATCTTCGGTGTAGGCCACACCTTCCGGAGCCAGACGTTCCTTGAAAGAATCAGAATTACTAGCGCATCCGGAAAGGAGAACAACAGTAGAAACGGCACTAATAATTAACTTCTTCATGAATCAGGGACTTCTATTGGTCCAGAGGTACTAAGACAGGGACGGTAATTTTACGAGTAAGCTGGGTATAAATTAATACGTAATTCTAGGGTTCAAAAGGGATGTAGCTATAAGTAAAGCGCCATCTTAGTGTTAAAAAACACAATAAAATCTGCAAGAGCGCGACACTTTGTACAAAGTCCGAATAGTGGTACCTGCCCCCTCTTGCAGATCCCAAAAATGACTACGTCAGCATAATTCAGATTTTTTAGTATTAATAAAAAATAAATTGTGTCTTGAGAAATCAATTTATGCTGATGATAAAAAATAACCGCAAAAAAGCGCCTCTTCATACCGTTATTTGTGTGCTTTTGCTGTCGATTTCAGTATTCCTGCCGGCTGTTTGCAGTGCGAACCTCCAATGGGATCTGGAACGGAAAATTCGCAGCATAACTGACCTGGATGTCAGCCTGAATGGCGATCATATCAGAGAGATCAACGAAGGCTTCATGGCACAGATTAAACGTCTCTCACCTAAGACCTGTACAGACTTCGGTCTCAGCATGGTCACCGATGAGACGGTAAAGCAGTCCTTTCTGGCGCCAAATCTTGAAGGCATTTTAAAATTACTGCGGCGCTATACCAAACGAGAGATAGAAGGCATCGAACTGCCGTTACCTGACCTGCTGAATGATTATGGTGAAGGCAGTTTTTATCTTGGTCACATCAAACAGGCCGAAAATAGTTTTCCGGCAATCGCGAGCCCCCGTGACGGGAAAAATGACTACTCCGTAGTCACCGGCTGGTTGCAGCAGCTTGCCACAGGCCCGGTTACCATCGTGTTCAAGTATCCCGGTTATCCGCATCTGTCCGCACTGAGGTTCGAAAGCTCCGGCAACAAACTCTCGGTGTACTTGATTGACTCAATGTCGACAGGAAGGGAGATGTGGTATTCCCCCTTGCTGCAGAATACCGTCAGCAAAACCCATTTACACCGCAATTCGATGCTTGAGATTACCCAGGCTTTTCTGGCCCGATGGGAGGCTGAGCATAAAACTCTGCCATGGAATGACGTCGCCTTTTATTTGTTACCTTTACCACTGCAACGTGACGGATTATGTTGTGCCGCCGTGCTTTATCACTGGCTGCGATGGCTGTCTGACATTGACGATTGCTCGGAATGCTTTGCTACCCATCAAGCTATACAGGTGGGTGTGTACAAGCCACTTGAGGGCGCTTGTTTTTCTGGCTGCGACGGCAAACTGAATGCCATGATGGCGTCTGCAAGGAATCGCATCGAGTCTGACTTTATTGCGTTATGCCTGAACGTGGCTGGACAGGATCATTACAGCGTCAGGCCATTACAACTCAGGCCTGATGTCACACTTAATGAATATCTGATTACTGCTATCCCGCCGGCCCTGGCCACAATCATTCAGCTATCCCTGACGCTTGAGGTGCTTGAGGTGCTTGAGATAAAGGCGGAACATCACGGGGATATTCAGGGTGATTTCCCTGCACTGGCATGCAGCCCGGTGACTCATACCTTAACCAAAAACGGTCAGGTCCGAATGACCGAAAATACACGTTATAAGACCTTCAGGATCGGGTATTACCTGGAGCACAGTGAGCCCGGAATGTTGAGCTCATTCAAAAACTGGAATGACACTGACTACCGGTTGTCCAGTATGACAGCGCTTCGGTTATTTATGGAGATGGTGCACGCGCTGTTATTTGTCATACCGCCTGAATCATAACAGCACTACACATGCACTGACTAACAGGCAGTGTTTCGGTAAAACTACCACATCATCAGGTACAGTCGCTTTTCACATAACCCATATCTGTGTGACTAATATTACTTCTCAAATGACTAAAACATAAAAGTATTGCCACAGTAGCTGTTTTCTTTTGCCTGTTAAGAGAAGGCATGAGGGCGGTTATAACAGCAAGCGATCCACAAGCAATGCAAGAGGTGTTTATGTGTGTAATGCCGGTTTGCAGGTTGTTGTCTGGATGTCTCATCGGACTGTTTTTTGTTATTACATCAATGGCGGGTGCGAATACTCAGTCATCGACAGGGCATGCTACTGAAGTTCAAAACCAACCGCTGGTGTTGTGTGGTTGTACAGGTTCGAGTGGAGCAAAGGCTGACCGCAACAGGGAGAAGCTGGAAGCCTGGGGACATAACAGTACCGAGATTACGGTGCAGCAGATGGCCTTTATCGCCAATAGCAGCCAAACCCTGCAGCGGCATGCAGATTGTCTGATCGCTCATATGGCAAAAAAACTTGAGGCATATAAGTCCGGTGGGACTGGTGCATACTGGATGCGATATCAGGCCAGGCTGACACCCGGGCAGAAGGTCTTAATGCTGCTGGAGTGTTACAGAGTGCAATTGCCTCCGATGTCCCCTTTTAACTGGGGTCACATTCCCGAGCGTTTGCTGGAAGTACCGGGTGAGGAAAGTGGGGCTCTGATACGGGATATTGGACCCTTTATTGCCGAGCTGGATGGGCTTTATCAGCATTGCATCAATATCGAGGGGTGCTATCTGGAAGGTCACAATTACCAGCTGGTAAGTACAGATATGGAAACGCTATACAGTGTTGATGGACTGGCTGCATCGGCTCGCCATATTGCATGGGCCTATGGTGGTGACTATGCCATCGTCAGATACCCGGTGGGGAACGAAAGTGATGAGCTGACAAATGTTTTAACGCTGTGGTTGGGGGGCACACTGGGTAATCAGGTGCAACCCTGCTGTTATCATGCCGTATTAAGGGCACTGATGTATGCTGCACCGCAGTTGTCTCATACGATCAATGCTATGTTGTTGCCTAATCTGCCCGGGCGCAAGCCTTATTACACTGCTGATCTGGCCGCTGAATACAGCACACTTGGGCAGCATGACAGTGAGCTTGCAGCTTGTGGAACAGTCATCGGCCTTGATGATATTTTGTCTGTTGTCGTACACCAGCCGGATCTGGTTAATGGCTTTGAGGATGTCGCTCCGGCCATTATGGGTTCACGTGAATATATCACCTCGAACATGAGGCCGCAGAATTCATGTGTAGAGAATCTGGAAAACATTATTACCATTCTCCGGGGTAAAAGCTGGCGCGATCTGGGTGTTGTCTTTTCACGTCTGGGATGGGATTTGCGACCTTTACGTGATGCCTGGGAGCACTCAAGAGGTTCGGCCGTTAGTTATCATCAACTTCAAACCAGTATGACAAGGGCTAATGACGTCATCGCCGAGACTCACCGCGGGTATCTCAAGATGCGTCTGGCAGCAGACTGGAGTGAGCTTGATTATGTACTTGCTTATAAGTTGCTGGGCCGGCAGAAAGCGCTCGATATGAGGGAAAGTAACAAGAACCTTTCAATGTCAGTTGAAAGCGTAATGGTGCTCTGGGAACAAAAGTCACATACCTGGTCGCAGACACTACAGGCCCTCAATGATCTTAGTCCGGTGCTGGGGAAACTTGTCGCGACACTGGAAAAAGAGTGCAATCCGCCGGCCAGCACAGGCAGCAAGCTGACAGATCAGCCGCCCCCGTATCATGTGGCTGTAACAACGACCGCTCAAATGCACACGCCATTTACCACCGGAACTTATGTTGTCTCCGTTCCCTCTGCGCCACCGGCGATGACAACAACATATCAACCGGGCCCAGGTATCAATCGAAATACAACAATGAACATTACTGGGCCTGCAGCAGTCAATCTGCCACCCTATCAGCAACAGCCGGGGGGGTATAACTATGGGCAGGCGGCTGTTCAGGTTGAAACCCTTCAGGTCGGGCTTCAGAGAGATGACAATACTACAGGCAATATGAATCATCGCGCATCGCAGGTGTCATCATTACCGTCACAGCAGCAAGGCAGATATGCAGGGTTCTGCAAAGAAATGATTCGAGTTTTTACTGCTCAGTGTACTCCGCAGGCGAGGGCTAAAGCCTGCGATATATTGATGAGAAACAATCAGACTGAAGCTACCCGCTTGGTCACACTGCTGCGTAGTTATATTCTGCATACTGTTCAGCCCGGCGTCGGGTTGGATATTTTGCATCTTGGCTCCGGCTCCTCGAGCCCGGGCTGTTTACCCGCGCTACAATCACGGGGCTTTATCGAGTTCGGCATCAAAGAGATATTTACCAACCTTGTGCTTGTCCGTGACCGTTGTATGACCATGTGTGACTCTTATCTTGCTACGGCCAGTCCTGAGCATCAGATTGCAATGTTTGTAATGATGATAAACGCCGGAATGAACAGCACCGGTATCAGAAGCACCCGCTTTAAAACCACGGATCAGGAAGGTTTTGAGGTTATCCGGTCAATTTGCAAATGTTTCGACTTCGTCAGGGGTTGTGGACGTGAACGTTATGAATTTCAGCAGGATGCTGATGCATTTGCCGATATTTTTGCGCCCGGCGTGTAATGAATCCGGAAATGGGTGAATCCCGGTGTGAAGTCTCATCGTATAAGTCAGTTCCTCAATGACCAATGATGACTACACATTATGACGCGAAATATTCCGGTGCTTTCACTACTGCTGGCACTTGCATCGATACCTGCTGCAGCTGAAGAGGTTGACCTCAACACAGCAGAAATAGAACAGCTGCTCAGCGGTAATACCATCAGTGGTGTTCACTATCAGAAGCAAACCAATCAGTATTTCTCTGAATCGGGCCTTACACTCTGGGCTGCTGAAACAGATAAAGCCCCTTCCGAGGGGCAGTGGAAAGCGGAAAAAAACCGATACTGTTCCGATTTTGGCAGTGGCTGGAACTGCTACAAAATCGTAAATGATACCAAACAGGGCATTTACTATTTTATCGGCAATGATTTCCGGGCTCCGTTTGTGGGCCGTCAGGGTTATCATTTCAGGCTTCAGTTCCGCTAACTCCGGTCAATTTATCAGCCCCCCTCCAGGGCTCTCTTCCTTGATGACGAGAGCCTTTGCTTACCCGTCATTGCTACACCCCTAGGGGTAGGAAAATGATCCATTAGAGATTCAAAGTGGTTTTCACGCTCGCGCATCCGGTGTCGTTTACTGTGTTCTTCAGAGTGAGTACGATAGCTCATTAAGTAATTGAGGTTTACGAACCCGGGTCAATACTGGCTTCGGTCCAGTCACAGGCATATTTTGCAGGTGAGGGCGGTAGCGTATCTGCTTCCTGTGAGTACGCAGCAACTTACAGGCAGTGCGAATAATACCAGTAGTAATAAGGCTATCTCGCTCTATTTTTTAAATTAACAATAACAGGGAACCCAATGCACAAAGATGTAGAGAAATATATGGATGGTGACCGCTCAATTCTCTGGGCACGATTCTATGCCACCTTAATCGACGTTATTATTTTTATCATATTGTTTTATACGCCCTTGACCCTTTCCATTGTTTACGGTGCCAGGACTGAAGGCATCACCTACATGGCCTTTATTTTTCCGGCATTCGTAGTGCTTTACTACTGGGTAATGGAGGTCAGGTTCGGAGGCACCATCGGAAAATTCGCCATGAAGATCAAAGTTGTAAACGCTGAAGGCAATTATCCTTCAGTCGGGCAGGTATTTTTGAGAACAGTGACCCGGCCGGTCGAGGTAAACCCTTTTTTCCTGGTTGCAATACCTGCGTTTGTCTTTGCTTTCTTTACACCAAAGAGACAGCGGCTGGGTGACTTGATCTCCAAAACCTACGTGATACCAAGATAAGTGACTGAAGCTCACTTCTTTTATCGACAGGTATCAATATCCCGTATTCATCAAGGAGTTCAAAATGGGACTATTTTCAGGCCTGCTGGGCAATGCAGGCACCGTATCGCCGGAAGAGCTGCAGGAAAAATACAGCAACCTGCTTATTGATGGGGAACAGGTTGATATCGGCTTTATCCTGATCAGGGATACCTTCATCTTTACCAATAAGCGACTGATCCTGGTCGATATTCAGGGTATGACCGGTCGTAAAACCGAGTATCTTTCCATCCCTTACAAGAGCATCTCCAAGTTCAGCATTGAAACGGCCGGCCATTTTGACCTGGATGCAGAGCTTAAAATCTGGATTGGCAGTGATACTGAACCGGTTGAAAAGAAATTTAACCAGAAAGTGAATATTTACGATTTACAGAAGGTGCTGGCTTCTCACACGCTGGGCTGATTGAGGCTTCAGTAGTGCCAGCGATTCAGGTTTGAACCCGGCTTGCTGGCACTGCTGGTATCATTATCTCTTCTAGCCTGCCGGTAAGTAGTTTTGTAGCAGTTGATATTCAGGGTGTGCAGTAGGTACTTGCCGGAATGATTTGTGAAAGGTTCGTAACTGAAAAGACTGACACGAAGAACAATTTGCTTCTAAAAATCAGTTGAGCCTCAAGATAATGTAATCAGCAAATTTATCTTAATAAATCAAAATTAGTATGTGTGAACCATCATTAATTAATTGAGATAAAAGTCATCTTTGATTCTAGATACTCATTCAGTTGTGAACTATAAATTCCAACAGTGTTATTTCTCTGGAAATTGATATTAATCATATGATTTTATGCAGAGTATTAATCTTGCTCCTCATCCTTGTTTCTGGGTGTTTATCCGCTTCTGATCATGACAAGAAACCTTTAACAGACATGATCGCTAGACTGGAAGCTATCAGGCAGGATGTTTTAGACAGATATGAAACAGAGAGACAAGAATATAAAGTACTTAAGTTCTTTCGGCTGGCATATATGTTTTCCAGAGAAAATGAATGCCTGCACCATATTTTTTCTCCTATACATATTGATGAATATGCTAGATACCCATTATCCCAGAGTGCCACATGGATCCTGTTAAAAAGCCGCTTCCCTCGAGCTGTAAGAGATGGCAGTTTGATTCATATTGACATTGAAGACCCGAATCAATATGAAGATATTTCAGTTCATGATTTCATTCCGGAGCCAGCACATAAGAAATACATTGCAACACTTGAGCGTGAAATCAAACTTCATAATCGAGAACATTCAACTAAAAATAAAAGTCTTGAGGAGAAGCTTTTCAGAGTAAAAGTTGGCAGGGAATATTCTGCATGGTTTGAGCACCATATCAAATTCAGCTATCCAATTTTGCCATTGGTTCGCTTTTTCGTCTGTGAGCTTGAGAAAATGAAAGATCAGGCATGGTGCATTTACACTCTGAAAATAGACGAGGGCACTATAATAGCTGTCTGCATCAGGCGTTCAGCAAACACCCTTATTATATTTCCAACCAATGTAGAATTAAACTATGGTGCACTTGGACGACTTTCAGTTGTATTAATGTCAGCCGTAGATATTGTTAACCGACAAGAGGGCAGGGTACATTACGATAAAATAAAACTTCATTGTTTACCATTTCAGCGCTGCCACGCAGTCCATTCAAGATGTTCATTGCTGGTAAGAGATATTCAGATACTGCTCAATCAACCAATGGTGCCAAATTCAGGTTACAAACGGATGCCTGTACGCCCGTTAACATGTAGTTTCTGGCATCCCATCATGAGTGAAACGTTAACCCTGTGGAATTCTGGTTTAACCGTTAACGGATGTGATTTCCCGATACAATCTGCTATCCCCCTGGAAGAAATAAAACTCAGGATATCTGCTACAGCTTTACTCGATATAGTTCCTTTACCCGATGACGCCGGACATGTTTTCCGGCCTGAGCTCTTACAACTATACAGACTGACCCAGTTTCCCAAAGAATTTCTCTATCTTGCCGAAGACCCGAAGATGCTGAAAAAACTGTCGAAAACCTTTCCGGTTTCAGCTCGACAAGATGCAGAATGTTTTATTCGAAAATACTGTGCTCATGATGGCAAAGGCAGCTCTGTAGCGGCAAGACTGGAATATATGGCTCAAGTAATCGAAATTTTTAAATGTGCATCTAAATGGGACTGCAGCTTTAGACCGATACCTGAACATATAGATGTTTACAGTACGTTTATTGAAAGCGGAGTTTACCCTAGACCTCCTTTCTTTGTTCCAAGGTAATAGTATTTAATCAGAATATCACTGCGGACAGATCATCCTCATTAGGAAGAAAAAATGCGCCCTGATTTCAGGGCGCAAATCACAGAGAAAACTGTTAACTGGTCTTTTCGAATGGACTAAACACACTGCACACCTTCCCCGTTACGGCTGCTTTGGTGCCTCCGTAAATCATACCTGCAGCAGATCCGATATAGGCTCCGGTTAATACCTGGGGGACAACAGCCAGTCCTTTGCGCGCCAGCTTTAATGAATTGATAGCCGGTCTGGACTTAAAGTTACGTATCAGATCAGTCGTGCTGGTCCGGCCAGCAACCAGAGTCCAATGGGTTCTTTGTCCCTTAACAAAGCCATTTCCGGTGCCTTTCAGTATGGCAACCAGTCGCAAGCCAAAGCGCTTGAGTGCAGAAGGTTTCTTGGGCGTGGTCTTGTTAGCGGCAAATAAAGCATTCGGGTGAAGAGTCTTGGTTGCTGTAATCATAAGCTTGCTCCCTGTGTATGTGTTAGTCGCACTATCCTGTGCACTTGGTTAAAACTATACGTAATAAGCAGTGAGCAAGGTATTAGACCAAGGTAGGAGACAGAGCCCTGATCAGCTGGAGGCTGCGGATTATCAGTTGACGGCGTCCCATGATTACGGGATCAATATAGCAATATTCAAATGAAAGAGAGTCCCGGATCATGGTGAATTTTCTTAAGAAGTTTGAACGCTATATTGCCATCTGCCTTGCGGTGCTGATGGTCATTGTCGTCCTGCTGGCCACCATTGATCTGGCCTGGGCCATTATAAGAGACGTACTGAGCCCACCGGTACTACTGCTGGGTGTTGATGAGATATTCGATATTTTCGGCCTGTTCCTGATTATCCTGATCGGGGTTGAATTACTGGAGACCATCAAGGCTTATATTATCGAGCAGGTTTTCCATGTTGAGATCGTACTGGAAGTCGCGCTGATTGCTGTTGCCAAAAAAGTGATTGTGCTGGATCTGGAAAAATATGACAGTGGCCAGCTGATGGCGCTGGCGTTGCTTATTCTGGCAGTGTCTATCGGTTATTACCTGATCAAGCGGTTTGTCTGTGCGGTGCCAAAAACAGAAGAGCTGGATCAGCAATAATATAATAACTGTGCTGCTCTATTGAGCCTCCGGCTTTCGGACCGCACGCCGGAAATGGCGCATATCAAAGGTGATCAGTTTCATGGTTGCTGGTGCTTTATGCTCATTATCTGACTCCGGAAGCCAGTCTCCCTGAATATAATCGGCAGTTTCTATCGCCGAGCCGTAATTTCCTGTCACCATTATTCCCAGGGATAACTGAGCCCAGGGTGTTTTACAGGACGGGGCACGGCCCGTTGTGATTGCTGCCATTGTGGTATCAATCACAACTACCAGCTCGGTTTCAAACAGCAGGCTGGCCAGCATCAGTTCAATAGCGCGATAGCCGTATTGATTGAGAATACATTGAGATAATGCAGCATCAGTAAAATAGCCTGAAGCATACGTTCCGGTAATATGCGCCAGTTCGTCCAGAATATGTGCCAACTGTGTCAGCTCAGGATTGCTGTCGGTTTCGGGTACCAGCTCATGAAACAGGTCATAAAAGACTTCATCATTACAACTCGAGCGCAGGCAGGAGAAGGTGGCTAAATCACCTCTCAGTAATCCGGCCCCGGCCTGATGCCGAATCCACTGGTTCAGATTAGCGCCAAATCCCATCGCATTCAGGGCCGCAACAACCTGCGGACGGGTTGCTTTCTGTAGCCGGTTTGAGTGGTAGCACATAACAAACTTGTGACTCTCTCCGCCGGGCTGAACAAATTCGACTGATGACTTTTCAATACTGTTTCGGAGTAATGTCCGGTATTGTTTCGGCAACGGGCGTCCTGAATCCTTTTGGTATAGCCACTCCAGTAGTTTCTGTGGATTCTGTATTTGGCTGATCGGGCGCAGGGCCGGGCAGACGGCTTCGTACACCAGTTCATTTTTATGAATGGCAAAGACAAGGTCGATGTTGCTGCTGTTTCCCGAAACCAGCTTGCCTTCCAGCCAGTGTCCCAGCGACAGCACAAGCCCGGCCTTGAATAGCAAATCACGACTGCGCAGCTTTTTCATCAGTGCATGATCTGACTGCACCAGCCGTTGATAAACCTGGGATCGCGATGTTTCGCCAAACCTCAGGCTGGCCACTGTATTCATACAGTAGAGGTTTAAAACCAGTTTCAGATAGACAAGCTGTAACTGCAGTCGGGGTAATGAAGCAGGTACCTCAAGGGCGGTCTGTTCAAACCTGTCAATAGTGGCCAGCAGCCAGGACTTCCAGCATGGCCCGATATACAAACTGCATAACATCAGACATTCCGCACAGCTGCCATTGTCCGGAGGTTGCCAGAGCTGGCGGCTTCTGCCATGCCGTCTGGTTTCCTCATGGCTGGCATCGGTTGCGGGCAGATCCGGCAGCGCTGACACTTCAGCAATGGGAGGGTTTGCTGTTGTCGGCGCATCGGGGATGATAACTTCACTCGAATGTGCAGGATTTTGTATTGAATCGTCTGAACGAGCCAGGGCTTGCGATGCTCTGTATGTTACCGGAAATGTCTGCTGTAATTGTGTTCGCTGCCTTTTACGGCGTGAGTTTGACGGCCTTTGTCTTACCTGACCCGATGTTTTCGGACTATGAGGCATCGCTTTAGTATCAGATTCAGGGACTTTTTTCGGTAATGTAATATCGTCTGGCCGGGGAATATGTTTCTCTCTCTCCCGATCCAGTACGGTAATACTGGTGCGATCATCCACTGTCTGCTGACGGCCTTTATTTTTCTGGCGGACACCTGAGGAGCCCATAAAGTCACTCAGCCTGATCGGGGCAGGGTGCGTGCCGGTTTTATAGTGTGTTTTTAATGGTTCGCGCAGCTGATGTTCAGATGACAGGATTCCGCAGGGCGTCTCGCTCTCCACATGGGTTATTACTTGATATTCACCCTCCAGCCCCGACTGTTGATTAAGGGCATCATATTGATTGAGTCCGGCTTCGGTAGTGATTACAAAGTTTGAAAATGCCATCGGCGGGGACACGCTGTAGGTCAGGATATAGTAATTCGGATACAGATAGCCCAGGTATTCACAGTTGTTATGATGTTCGGGGTAAATCCGGAAGACGGCACCATTGATATCAACAATAATCGGAGAGTGTTCGTAATCTTCGATGATGACATCAATAAAGCTGTCCGGTGTGGCGGGTAAGGTAAATGTAATCGAGGGATGAATGCAGTAGCTGCTCTGATAGGCCACTGCAACAGCAGAGAACAGCAGTGGCCGAAGTTCATTCTGAGTGCTGACGGGCACTTTTACTCTGAAGTCTTTGAGTATCTGGTCAATCAAATGACGTTGACCAATACTGCGAGGCGCAGCAAATGCCTGAAGCGACACCAAGGACAGAAAGAACAAAATGATAACAATATGTATTTTATGATTTTGTCGCATGCATCAACCGATTCTGATAGAAACTACAAAACAGAAATATCCAGTTGGCAAAACAATTAAATACAACACTGGCTCTTAAAAAACTGCTAAGCCTTTCTTGCCTGGTAACGGCCTCCGCTGATTAAATCGTTATGTATGAAAATCATTGTTGTTGCAGGTCGGGCTATCTATCCCGGCCGTCAAGGATATCAAGCATAATCCGACACCGGGATTTATCCAGATCAGAAGGGGCAGGTGGTAAGCGTGCAGGATAGCGGGGCTATCTTTCTTTATCCTGATCGGATGCGTATATCATCGTTGCATGAAGTAAAATATCGTATTGAAGACGGCCCCTGATTCCTGAATCATCAGGGGTTTGGTTTCGATATAGACAATGAAAGCGCTGATACCTTTGCTGGGATTCTTGGCAATATTCTGGATGTTTGTCTCACCCAAAAGTTTTTGGGGATTCTTCGGCCCCGTTTTGCTCTGGCTGTTTGGCCTGTTCTTTTTTGGAGCCCTGAGCATCGGATTAAGCGACTCCGGGAAGTGGACTGGCGGGGTAGCTCTGTACCTTTTGGGCTCTATAGGTTTGTTCTTCTATTACACCAATAGACGCGAGGAAAAGTAAACTGCTGGCAGCTTATTCCGTGACCAATAATAAAGGCTTATGATTCCGCTAACATTTATAAAAATAATACAAAATGATCTTTTTCCTGATGGCCGCTTTATGCGGCCTGCTCGTTGCCCCGATACTGACATTATTGCATGAGCTGGGGCACGCAATACCGGTGCTGGCCTCCGGCGGCAAAGCAGAAATCTTGCTGGGCGAGCGTAACTACAGAATTACTCTAAAACTGAAAAACCTGCAGATCAGGATAGCCGGGCTGTCTTTCTTTAACGGGCATTGCTACTGGGAGCGGGATATGCCTGCCAGGTTAACCCTGCTGGCACTTGTACTGGGGCCGCTGGTATCGCTGGCGATGTCATTGGCAGCATTCAGCCTGATATTTACCCCGGGTTACGCTTCAGCAGTCTATTCCCTTGCCACATTTATTGCGGTGTCATCCGCTATCCAGTTTTTGATGACGGCACTGCCGATGCAGTACCCAAGATTCTTAAGCGGGTATGCCGGCATGCAAAGTGATGGTTATCAGATAGTTCAGGTATTAAGGCAGTTAAAGCGTGAGATATAAAGTCAGCACTCAGCACCCGGTTTCCCAGGAACCCTACATAAAGCTAATCAACAAATGGCGGCTGGGCGCCGGAGTATTTGTGGCATTGATACCTTTACTGCTCTCTTTTCTGACCAGTGATATTCCTGTTAGCAGAACAGAGATTAACAGGTTTGAAGGTGTGGTTCAGTCGGCTGATTGCCATCCCGGCAAACACTCTGCCAGCTACAGTACAAGGATAAAACTCGACGGCCAACCCGATTATCTTGATGTTTACTTCTCAAGCAGAGATGGGTGTAAAGGTATTGCTGCTGCCGATACAGTCAACAGAGTCGCTATATTCAGCATGTTCGAAGATCACGTGCTTGGCTTTGAGGTTGGTGGAAGAGTGCTTGCCGATGAGCATATCTCGATCGAGGCTCTGGAAACCGGGGGAACATCAGCAAAGCAAATTGGACTGTTTTTCTCCATCTTTTTCGGTTTGGTTGTGATGCACAATCACAACTCCAGAAAGAAAAGCGCGCAAACAGCCTGACTCCGACAGTAACCGTGTACTTAAGCTGGCTGATATCGTAATAATTACTACTGACACTACCAGCATATTCAGCCTGCTTATTTTATGAAAACCCTTATCCTTGGCATTCTACTGATTGTTCTCACTGCGCCTGCACAGGCCTGTCCGAGTAGCCCACTGCGCGAGGTGGCCCGAACCCTTCAAGGTTATGTATCACGCTCCGATGTCGCTTTTCTCGGGAAATTGGAGTCAGAGCAGATTGAAAACGGATATATTCAAACGGCTACGTTCAGGGTTCGGGAATCATATACCCCGGTCCTTAAGAACGGGCAGCAGGTAGTTATAAAGAATTATCAAAACTCAAGCTGCTCGGCCATATTTGGTCCTGTCGGTACTGACTATTATGTTTTTCCCAGAACTGATGAAGCTGGCGATTTTTATATCAGCATGTCTGCAACCTTCACTCCCAAAAGTATGGCTGACGAGGCGGGCGTGAGACCCATAAGAATAAGGACCCGGCCCGATATACGACGTTACCCCTGAGCCAGCGCTTTTGTATCGAGTCTTTTTATGTCATAAAGCACCAGCCCACATAAGAAAACAGCAAAGTGACCATCACAGGTTGAATGGATCACTCAAGAAGGAGTCATGTTGTGGAACTGGAATTCTTTTCAGCATCCCTGATTAATCTGGTTATTAATCTCGGCTATTCCCTGATTGCCATTATTGTCAGTGTCTATGCGTTGCTATGGGTCGACAAAAAGCTACTGAAAGAGGTTGATATTGAAGAGGAGCTGAGAAAGGGCAATATGGCGGTCGCCGTGTTTTCATCCGCCATTCTGATGTTTGTGGCGATAGTGATTGCGTTTGGATTCAAGGGATGAGCAACAATAGCCTGCGGGTTGTTGTATCCATCGTCATGGTGGCTACTGCGATCATTACGACCAGTCTGCAGGAGTATCGTGACAACAAGGATATTCGGGCTGATATCGAAGTAGCGCTGGATGACCTGAGCGGAAAAGATCTGAATCCTGCTCCCGGGGAACAGTCACTCGAGATCTTGCCGGCAGGTCGTTATGTATCAGACGCGGAAATCGAATCGCTGCTGCAGCGTTCATACGGCAAAAGTCAGGCATATATTTACTCCTACCGGGGCGTCGGCCCCTACACCATGTCCGCCCAGGGCACTGATCAGTCTCATTACCTGGTCAATACCTTTTTGGAAGGTTACCAGCCATTTGCCGTCGAAAATGTAATGATGCCGCTCTATGTTTTGTCCCAGCGCAAGTCTTATGTGCTGGATGAAGAGCAGTACGACGGCCGGCCTGAAGTGTGGCAGACCAGTCGTCAGGCCTTTTTATATCCCCGCGGCGATTGTGAAGATCATGCCATTGCGCTGGCCGACTGGCTGATTGAAATGGGACATGATGCCCGGGTCGCCATCGGTGATGTTGATGGCAATGGCCATGCCTGGGTCATATTGTTCCGGGATGGTAAGGAGTATCTGCTGGAAGCCACTCAGAAGTCAGGGTTGGGACGTAATAAACCCTATCCGGTTGCATCGCTCTATATCGACTATCACCCGCAATATATGTTTAACCGCGAGCATTTCTGGGTTAATAAGGGGAGTAAGCTGACGACTCGCTATTCCGGAGAGAAGTGGAAGAAGGTGAGTCGGTATATAGCTGGAAGTAACTGAACATGCATGACCTACTATAATGTTTGGGTATCAGGCTGATTGCATCTCGGCTAGCTCGATAAACAGCTTTGGGTGAGTATTACATGCAAAAGGTTCGAGATTTCTACAAGGCATTGAAATTTGTCGATACGATTCTAAAAATTGTTATTATTCTCTCGCTCATAACAGGTTTCGTGATGTTTGTTGTAATGACAAACTCGCTTGCTACGGCATGGGCTATTTTTGCAGCCTTTCTCTCCTGGGTCATAAAAGTAGTGCTCCTCGGAATAGGGTATACGCTTGTTCAGATTGCAGAAAATACAGCACCGGAAGAACACCGGAGTGATCCCGATGTTTTTATCCCGGAGGGAGATCTTGAACAACAATTTATTTTACTTTACGAGAATGAAGATAATGCGGAGTATATTTCTGACTCTATGCATAGAACATACAAAGGACTCAAAGAGAATCACTCTATCCCCAAAGTTGTATTGAAAACTGCTATTAAGAATATTCGTTCCAAACGAAGACCGTCCTGATGCTCTGGTCACCTTGTATCCTGAATTTTAAACATTTGAGAGAAGCAAGGCTTTCCCTCAAATGTTACTTCCGGATCATACGGTATACAGGCGTACCAAAGCGCTTTTTACCGGTTCCTGTCTTCAGCAGTGGCCGGCCGATATTATCCTGGGTAATCTCCATCTGACCGCCTTCAACCAGCATGCCCTGGGCATTGGTCTTCTGGGCGCGGGTCAGTGGTGATCTCCAGTCCGGCACCCGGCGGCTGAGTTCTGTTTCAGCAGCCAACCAGGCAACCGAGGCAGCAACTTCACCGGTACGATCCTTACCGCTCTTACAACTCCAGTGGGGTATTGCACCAATCTTCCAGGCCAGATAAATCAAACGCTCGGCCAGTTTACAGGCATTGTTGCCTTCCCGCTGATAGGCCTTGCAGTGCCAGATATCACGGATCTGAGCGATTAATTCGAGCACGGTAGCGACATCCGGATGCCCCGGGTTACTTAACAACCATTCTCCTGCCCAGCCACCAATATTATGCCCCGGAATATGATTTCCAATCAGGGTCGTCAGTGCCGGATTATTGTAGCGGTTGGATTCCCACCAGGTACCATCCATTCGACCTGCCAGTCCCTTCAGTCCCAGTGCGATTCCGTTGACGCCCACATTGAAAACGGCCAGCTGAATATCAACCTGCACCGGATGAATGCCTCCGCTGGCATCCCGCAATATTACCGGTAAGCCCTGGGCAACCACATCATGAAGCGCCTGCAGCTGTTCCCGGAACATCGACAGCTCATCATCATGAAAGCCGGTAAAATGGCGAATAAAATCAGTGGAAAGCAGGGCATTGGACATCAACCTGAGCCTAATGGTTTTACCTGCTTCAGCATCACGAGCCAGCTGAGGGTTAGCAGCAAACTGCTGTAACAGTGCCGCGGTGATCACTTCACGGGCACGACGCTGATTTGCCAACAACCGGTCACGATCATTCTTGATTCCGAATGCACACAGGGTACCTGAACGAACCCCCAGGAACAGGGGATCATTGAATTCATTTCTGACATCGACCGACCAGAGATTGGCCGCATGATAGGCTTCATCCCTGATCATCGAACTGATTCCGCCCACATCCGGGCCGACAGCATATGGCAGTCGGCTATAGCCGGCTTCAAACGGGGTGTGATGACCGGGCAGACCAATGTCATAACGCATTTTACTGGCGGGAGTCTGGGTCATACTGATCAGGATGGTTTTATCGCCCCTGGCCGTTGGCACGGTTTTGTGAACCACTTCCCAGGGTAACTCGACCAGCACATCCTTGCGGGCTTCTTCCATCAGGCGTTTTGCATCCCGGCCACTCATTCCGGAAGTTTTCAGTTCTTTCGCCATCGACTTCTGATAGTTTTTCAGCTCCCGCTGCATATGCTCCCTGTCGCCATTGGGCTCCAGCATGGGGAGTTCATTCAGTTGCAGGGTAATTTCCGACTGTAGTTCCAGCAGATTATCGACCAGCACCTGCTTACGTTCGGACAAACCGCCGGATTTGTTGGACAACCTTTGAAATTCACGGCGAATGGCCAGCAAGACAGCTTCCAGTTCTACCTGATGGCCCCTTCGCCACTGGTCCTCATTGCGAAAGTCACCTTTGTGCAACATATCGAGGTGAGTGACAGCAACGTGCAGCCGTGCCTGCTGATGTCTGATAGCAGCCTCTGTATTGCCGAGGTCTGACAAGGCTCTTATGTAGCTGCCAAAGGTAAGAAAACGGTTGAGTCGGGTGGCATGACGGCGCAGTTCTTCGGCCTGTTCATTGTAGTTCTGGCCTGTGGCAGCGGCTTCATAGGGGGATCTTTCCAGTAAAACCGTAGTTCTGGTATTGGCCTGATAGTATTCGTCGACAAGAGGGCTTACAGCCGGCTCTTCGGGCGCCAGTAACCACTGGGCTTCGATATCCCCCTGATTTCTCTTGCCAGCGTAAACCGGGCCCCAGATCAACAGTAAAGTGACCAGGCTGATTATTATTCTGTACACTCCATCCCCCAACCAAATTCATCCTTTCGGCAAATTTAGACGAGGGTGCAATCGTTAAGTTCATTGAGAGAGCTTCAGACGTTGGTAGGAGAGGCAGGCTGTCGGCTATTCTTCTGCTGACCCCGCGTGGTTTCGGGTACCGATTTTCCTCGATCCAGAATATGCCGCTATGTACTCTCCCGTAAAAAGTGCTCTCCGTCGTAGCTTCTGGCTGGCTTTGCTGGCTGTGCTGTATCTCCCCACTGCAGCAGCAAACACCATTCTCCATGCCTTTAACTGGACATACCCGGATATCAGCAGCAAGGCGGCTGAAATAGCCCGACTGGGCTATAAAACCGTGCTGGTTTCACCGCCGCTGAAAAGTACTGGCGATCAGTGGTGGGCTCGTTACCAGCCAAAGGATTACCGGGTGATTGAAAGCCCGCTGGGTAATACCCATGATTTTCGCAATATGGTTACAGCCCTCGGCAAGCATGGTGTGGCAGTCTACGCCGATGTCGTACTGAACCATATGGCCAATGAAGCCGCCGAGCGCAGCGACCTGAACTACCCCGGGAAAAAGATCCTGGATCAGTATGCGTCTAGCTGGAACCGGTACAATGAGCTCAAGTTGTTTGGTGATCTGTCCAAAAACCTGTTTTCAGCGGCTGACTTTCATCCTTCCCGCTGTATTCATAACTACAGTTCGGTGTTTGAAGTGGAAAACTGGCGGCTGTGCGGTGCCATGCCCGATACCGGGCTGCCTGACCTGACCGATAACAGCTGGGTTATTGAACAGCAGCAACACTATCTGCAAGCGTTGAAGGATATGGGGGTCAGGGGATTCCGGGTCGATGCTGCCAAACACATGTCGCTGAATCATATCAAGCGGGTGATTGCCGGTGATATCGGGCAGGGGATGCATGTTTTCGGGGAGATTATTACCAGTGGTGGCGCCGGTAATGCCGAATACACTAACTTCCTGAAGCCGTTTCTGGAGCGGTCTGACTTCGGCGCCTACGACTTCCCCCTGTTTAACAGTATCCGCAATGCCTTTGACTATGGTGGCTCACTCAAAACCCTGGTTGACCCGCTGGCCTATGGTCAGGCATTGCAGCCTGCCAGAGCTATCACCTTTGTAACAACCCATGATATTCCCAATAATCAGGGGTTTCGCTATCTGATAATGGACCCGGCCGATGAAAAGCTGGGCTATGCCTATATTCTGGGACGGGATGGCGGGGTGCCGCTGGTGTACTCCGATCATAATGAAAGCGGTGATAAGCGCTGGGTCGATGCCTGGAAGTCCACACCACTCACAGCGATGATCTCGTTTCATAATGCGGTGCAGGGGCAGCCCATGAAAATCATCGGTTCCGGTGACTGTTTTCTGCTTTTCTCACGCGGCCATTCAGATGCTGCCGGTGTCGTTGGTATCAATAAATGCCAGAGTGCCCAGGAATACTGGGTGAATACTCATGAACACAAGTTTTTCTGGAACCAGCCCTATGTTGATGTACTGAATCCTGCAGATAAATTTGAGGTTAAAAGTCAGTGGCACCGGTTTTATATTCCGCCGCGTACCGCAAAAATGTGGCTGAGACAGTAAGAGCAACAGTCAGGACTCTATACCGATACCTTTAAATAGTTTAAAAAGGCTGCAGAATGCGAACGTACCTCGTATAAACATAACAAGAGAAGTAGCTCCATGCGGTTTTTCAGAAAAATAATCTTCGCCATTACATTACTGCTACCCACTTTACCCATGGCAAGCAGCAATACCGTAAATGCGCCGGCGATCAGTGATGGCAAGCCTTTACTGCTGGATGTGCGCACTCCGGAGGAATTTAATGCCGGACATTACCCCGGTGCCATCAATCTGGACTTTCGGCTGGTTCCCCGGCAGCTGGGTTCCATGGTGAGTGACAAACACCAGCCGGTATTAATGTACTGCCGCAGTGGCCGCAGGGCCTCGATTGCCAAACGCCAACTGGAAGCCATGGGCTATACCGATATTCGCAATTTGGGTGGACTGCACGAAGTGGTTGCCCTGTGTCGTCAGGCTGAAACCGGTGAAAACTGTTCCGCTGAAGAGCTGGAGAAGCTGTCCAGAAATCAGTAAGAAGGCAGAGCGAAAGCAGTAGAGTAGCTCATGATCACACACGTTAAATGTCTGTGGTATCTACAGCCCTGTAGCGAGGACACGTGAGTCTTGTACTGAAGGTGCAGGGCATTCAGTGGGACCGCTATACTTTAACCGGTCATCACCTCTTGTGTTAATGGCACTGGTGCTACTTGCCTTATAGAGTTGATGATAGTGTTGCCTGTAATTTCGGCTGTTTAAGCCGTTTTGAACCGGTGATGCGGATGAAGAGCCAGAATACGGACTGGTTGTACCGGATCGGGTGGCAGGAGATCTGTTTCGTTGCCAATCGCTCATAGTCCAGTGAGTACCGGGGGAATGTGGACTAACTGAGCCTGCTCCCGGGGTTGGAGCAGGCAAGCTGACAGATCTGGCTATTTCCGGTTTTTGCATCAACCTTTTATGCTCCTCAGAACCTTCAATATCTACGCTGCGTCTTCGGACTCTTTCGCTAATAGTCGCAATTCTTTTTAGACACTCCTCAAACTCAATATGACCGATATTGCTCCCACTGCCTGTTGCTGTCGATGTTGGCAGTGAGTATCTCCGATCCATTACCGACATAGTCACCGGAGGTGCACTGGTATCACTGAAGGCCGGGAATTTACTGGGTTCATGATCAGGCCTTCGGAGAAAAGGGGAGTCAGGTACCGGGCTTAGCTGAGTCTTGCTCCAGACTGAGAGAGAAACCAGCGAAGTTGAAACCGGTGCCGGCTTGCGGAGTGTTGCAGTTTTCTTGTTTGTATTCGTCAGACCATTCTTCGACTGACTATACCTATTTGCAGCGGGTGAAATATCTGATACTTCTTCCGCAGAGGTAGTAGCAGTGATAAATACATTGCCTCGGAATACTGTTGTATCTGTACTCACAATTGCCAGGTGTGCCGCTCCCGGCCTGATATTATCGAGCACTACGTTTTGGCAGCTGGAGTCACCTTCAAAAGCGATCAGGCATTGCATACTGAAGCCTTCAGCGGCAGTGATGCAGGGCAGCATAATGGCATCGGGCGGTAGCTGATATGCAGCAGGGTTTCCCGTTGCAGGTTCGAGGCAAGACTTCTCAGAGTCAGCCAGCAGAGGTGTCCATTTACAAGCCTCTGTCGGAAACAGAGGCGCTTCCCTGCAGTAGCTATAACTTTCAGGAACAGCAAAACCAACGAGTGTTATATCGGTAACAAATAACGGGCTTTCCAGTATCTGTTTACCCCAAAAATACACGGTTGCGGGCTGCTCTGACTCCGAAAGCGAGGCTATGACCGATTCGAGTTTATTCTCACCGGCAACAAGAATGGCTTTTTTGCCGGGATAGACATTTGAAGACATGATACACAATGAACTGATAATAAACAGCGTAAAGCAAAACTGACTTTTAAATATAAATTTACTACCAAAAGATATCATCAAGAAGTATTCAGAAGTGGCTTCAATGGGTCTATTTTAGCGCTTAATAATTAGAGTTATGTGTTAACTGACTCTATGTGTGTTTATAAAAAACATGAGGTTTTTTTCATCATTTAGATACAAAAGCTGATATTCACTAGCAAACAAATATCTAACTTTATTCTGCTTCACGTTCTGGCCTGGCATAGAACAATTGACGGGTGTTAGTTTTTTCAATTTGATACAGTTTTATATTGAAGTGTATTTTATTACAACTTTAATGACGAGAAACAATCTAAAGAAACCTTTGCATTATTATATAACCAAGTAAAAATTGATTGCTCCTGAAAATAACTTATTAATTTATGCTGTTCTTGATTAAATCCAGATTTCATTAAAAATACAGTCTACTTTTTGATTACCTAACAAAATAATTATTGGTATTAAAAATGCGATTCGGTTGGCAGCTATTCCTGTTGTTTGTTGTTTTTCTTAACGCCGGTATTTTGAGAGCGGATGAAAAAAAATCGGTGCCAGCAGCTCTTGAACGGGAAATTAGAGAGCAGTTCCAGCAATTAATGATCAAACCAAAAGATATCGAGCCCGAACCGCCAGCTGCCGCTGCTTGTATTGACCCATCAATACTGGCAGATGAAGCGATGGAGAAAGCAAAACAATTAATAAAACAAAGCAAGGAAATGGAGGTTGCCTTTATGAAAAAAGTAAAAGATGACATTCAGGGCTTTAAAGATTCCATCCCGGCAGAATTACAGCACCAGGTTGATATGCATGATCCTCATCTGGACAGGGCTGAGCTTGAAGTGGAAGGAGCCGTTGCAGTGCCGTCTGTAGAGACTATGGATAGACTTACAAACAAAGTGAATCAGAAACAGGCCATGGCGGAAGAAGACGTAGAGGTTAAAAAAAAGTCAAGCTTGTTGCTAAAAGACCCCATGCTTCTCGACGGTTTTATTGCCCGGGCCAATGAATTATCACCCAACCTTGTCGTAAAACGCGTTATGCCAGGAATGGAGAACGCTGTGGCATGTTTTGTCAGAGATCACGCCAATGCGGAACACTTCCACTATTTTAACATGTGTTACGCTTCCCTGCTGATGTGGCTAGCTTTCGAGCAGCGCAGAAATTGCGGTGATATTATACACATCACACCCGACAGTTTTGCTGATGTAAACTATTCATTATTTGATAACCCATTCCCGCGCCCCAGGGAAAATAAAGGACATCGTGCCACCTTGAACATGAATGAAGCATCGCGGGAGACAGTGATAAAGCTACAGGCCTGGATGCCATATAAGCAGCTAGCTGAGGATGATATACCGAAAGGTTGCTGTACCGATACAATAATTTTTCCCGAATCAGGCTATATGAACACCCTTCCTCCCGGCCACTATATTATAGCTCTGCATAATATTGGCTTTTCTGTACTTCTGGACAGGACAACAGCTATTGTTACCTATGCTGTCTATCATATGTGCGGAGATCTTTCTATCAAAACCCTGTCTCCGGAATGTGCCGAGTCTTTTATTATCGCCTCTGTTCGGTGGGGACAGGCGGAATATCAGGGTGAAGCAAGATACGTCACTGATGATGTTGCTGAAGGCTTACATGAAAACATGTTCGGGCCTGTAGGTCCGCCGGTGCAACCCATGGATCTGATGCCGCCGGAATGCAGGCAACAGTAATAAATATCTCTATCAAGCTGCTTTGATATCTTCCGATATCAAAGCAGGGTGCATGGACAGCACCGCCTACGCGGGCGTTGATATTCAAAATCAGGCGCGGGCAACTCGATATGTCCGCGCAGTCCGATATCATTATGTTCATTGCAGCCGTTGTGCCGGGTATCACCAAACTCCTGTTCATAAGTTTCGAGGCAATGCCAGCAAAATTTGTACCTGCAAATCTTGCAGCGCATATATTTACAACCTTCGTTGCGTTCTATCACATTGCCGCAGGCGGGGCATACTTTCCACTTTCCCGCCCTGACTTTTTTTCTGATCAAATCCCGGTTTTCCAGATTGGTACGATTTTTTTTCGAGATCAGCCGTGAATGATGATCTTCGAGCCCTCTGTAAAAAACCTGTACTTGTCCGCACTCGGAACACTGGGTGGTGTAGTAGCTGTCACCTTCGATAACAGGTGATCTTCCGGCATAAATACAGCCAGAGGTATCGCAGACGAAATAAGCTCTGGTTTTAAATGACAGTATTCTGGCTTCAAAATAGCGAGCCAGCTTGCCCAGGTGTATTGATACCAGTGCCACGTGCCGGGGGTGGAGAATGACCTTGCACCCAAAACCCATACAGGATATTTCATGGTTTTGTTCGAGGCAGGTCTCGGCATTGGATTTGAAACACGATCCGCAGTAATAATGTGCTTTGCATGGAAGGCGGGTAAGTAGCAGGATATCGGTCTCTGTAAGAGGAAGCGTGCAAACCATACATTCCTGCTCATTGACGATAATCTCTGTGCCTACCTGTACATCTCTCACAAGCAACATCGTCACTCTACATTCCGGGCAATTCTGGGAATACCAGTTGTCTTCTCCATAACTCGGCCATTGGCAGGCGTACAAACAAGCTTTATTCGTACAAAATAAAATTTTGCCTGAAATATAACGGCCCGCGCGAATAAGAAGGTATTTGGCTTTTCGCTGCTCTTTGGGCGGATACTTTAATAATCTGAGATCTTTTTCCGTATATATATGACCACACTCTGCGCAGGCTGCAAGCTGCCGGGTTCTCAGAGCAATGTCGATCTGATTTTTCAGACATTCATTGCAGTAGCTGTGTTGCTGGCAGGAGTAGCTGCAATGACGGGTAATATCATCACCTGATAATTGTCGATCACACTGCAGACAGTGGGCTGTATTGAGATACTGATAACTGCCGTTGGCACGTTGAGTAAAGGCCAGTTTCTGTTTGCAAACCGGGCAAAATTTAATAATGGCTCCGTTGTTTGCAGGGCCGTCAGGTATTTGATCAAAGTAACGACAGTTTTCCCGACTGCAGCAATAATAGAGTCCGGAGTCCAGCAGCTCTGCTTTGCGGGACAGGAGCTCAGTCCTATCCCGCATCGCGCGACTCTTGAGTATCCGCTCGACTCTTTCAGGCGTACAGACCTCTGTACAGCGGGGGCAGGCAGGAAGACGATAGGATCTCAGTTGAGAGCCCAGTTGTCTTATAAAACAGGCTTTGCAGCGGTTGAGCCAGTAACAATCGGGGCATCGTATAACGGGAACATCAACAGCTTTGATTTGTTTCCTGCAACTACAGCAAATGCTTTTGTGCAAGCAATAATGACCGATTTCATTATCATCACTCATCGTCGTGAACAGGCAAACTGAATGAAGATCAATCACCTCGCAATGGGTAAATGATTCTAATGAATGACCTTCAACTACAAGGGCTGCATTGTCATCATCACCTGATCGGGGCAGGGAAGCACCGGAGGTTTTCTGGTACACCAAAAGCTCTTTTCCGGCCTCAACATCTTCATCAGCATCGGTAACCTGCGCGGGTTTGAGGAATGGATTTTCCTGCTTGCTGTTACGAACAGATTGGGAAGTATTTGCAGCGGATACGGTTGCCTTGAGAAGCTTTTTTTTAGTTCTTGCCGCCGCAGCATCATCCAGCGCCAGTATGACTGAAACAAGAATCAAGACGATCCTGAAAGTCATTCGAAGACAGGACGTCATGGATAGAGCCTTCAGTTTTACAGGTTTAGCATCATGATGATTATTCAGGAACAGAGTAAATATAGTCAGCTTTTACTGCTTGACGTAATGTCGCTGCTGACAAGTCTCTACCACAGTTGACATTGATTATCAGAGTGTTGAGTTAATACCTTTCACCCTACAAGCACACCAACTGAATATCACCAAGAATACAATCCAGACAGATAAAAGAATAAAAGGGAATAAAAAAAAGAAAACAAAAAGAAAAGAGGACATCCAGAACTTTAAAGACACCGTACCGGTAGAACGGCAGCATCAGGTTGACATACATGAGCCTCATTTGGACAGGATTGAGCTTGAGATAGAAGGAGCCGTTGCTGTACCGCCTGAAGAGATTAAGGATAATCATTCCTGACTTTATATATTACTTTTTTCTAACGAGAGCAGAGATAATCTCTCTAAAACGGATGTCATAATACTTAGTTATGTTCTTAATTTAAAACAACTTTAAAGTTAAATACCGACTACTTTTTCATTACCTAATACAAAAATGAATGGTATTGAAATGCAGTCTAACTGGCAGTTATGTCTGATAGTCCTTGTGCTCCTGCTGAACCCCGGTGTGCTGAAGGCTGACGAACGTAAGCCGATTCCAGGTGCTGCTGGAGCACGGTTTGTAAATTTGCTGCAGGAGATGTTAAAACCGGCAGAAGTCGTAGATCCTGAGCCGCCGCTGGGTGCTATCGATCTTGACCCGTCGCGACTGGCAGATGAAACCATTGAAAAGGCAAAGGAATTGATGAAGGAGGCGCAAAGAAAAGCCATTGAAAGCAAGCGAGCAGCCTTTGAGGCATTCAAGAATTTGGTCAATATTGTGCCTCCGGAGTTTCAACAAGGTGTTGATATGAGTGGCCCTGAGCCGGATCTTGATAAACTTGATATAAGCAAGGGGGTTCCTGTTCCGTCAGCAGAAAACATGGATAGTGTGACTACAACGATTAATGAACAGCAGACGCTGGCAGAACGTGATGAGGTCGAAGTTAAGGAAAAGCCTTCGCTGTTACTGAAAGACCCGATACTACTTGAAGCACTTATTGTCTGTGCGTGTGAACGCTCTCCCAACCTGGTAGTGAAACGTGTGGTACCCGGCATGGAGTTCTCAATGAAAATATTTGGTCAGACGTACCATGAACAAGAGGGCTTCAATATGATGAACACATTTTATTCGACCATGTTAACCTGGATAGCTTTTGAGCAGCGCAGACCCTACGGCGATATTCTGGAGATTACACCGGACTTTATTACTGAATTGAATCAGGTTGTATTCGAAAACCCTTGTTCCCGGCCCAAAGAAGCTAAAGCATCCAAGGTGACTTTGAATCTTAATCAAATGCCTCGGGAGTCAAGTAAAAAGCTGCGAGTCTGGATGCCCTACTTGAGAACTCCGGAAGATGATATTCCTTCGCTACATGACAAATTTACCATCGTTTTTCCGGAGTCAGGTTATATGAGCCAGTTGCCTCCCGGGCATTATCTATATTTTATGCACAGCATTGGCCTTTCAATCCTGCCAGACCAGGAAACAGGTGGTCACATTTATAATGTTTATCATCTGGGTGGGGATCTATCGATCAAGACATTGTCACCCGAGTGTGCAGAAGCCTTCATCATCGCCTCTATGCGCTGGGGAAAGGTTGAATATCAGGGCAGTGTAACTTATGTAGGTGATGATACAGACAGGATTCATTTGGAGCTGTTTGGCCCTGTAGGTCAGCCGCCAGAGCAACAGGATCCATTACCCCCGGAATGCCGGCAGCAGTAACTCTGCCAAGCTTCACAAGTGCTCATGTTTTGTCTCAAGAGAACTTGGAACAAGGCACAGGGACAGTGCATGAGCATCACTCTGTAGAAGATTTAATGTTATATCTCTTGTTACGACAGATTGAGTGATTACCTTTCATACGCCATATAACACCTCTTGTCACCCAACAAGCGTACCAACTGAATATCACCAAGAATAAAAGCCAATCAAACTGAAACAGGGTGGGTGGCGAAAAGTTGCCCGATGATGCTTGAAGATATTTGTTTTTTTCCTGATTGTTTCCAGCTGGGCCATTATTGCGGTTGCATCGCCCTGTTCCGATTGCGGCCAGTATCCCTGTGTATGCAAAAAAAGTGCAGCCTCACTGGAGGTCGGCCCCAGGCGCAGGGGGAAGACCGGGAGAGGTGACAGACACTACTCATTTGAAGATTACGACCGGCTGTTTACCGAACAGTTCGGTAAGAAGCTGACTCGCTGGGAGTATTCCGGGCCATTCTCGGAAGTCTATCCGCTGGATTTAGAAGAGGCCTGCCGCCAGCCAGTGGCCAGGGGTTATGTGTACTTTGTGTTACAAGCCCGGCACAGCAACCCTGATAAGGCCGGGTGTTATGCCGCGGCTGATGCATGGCAGCTCTGTAATAGCATGCTGAACGGCCCTGGCAGACTGGAGGGTAGTGCGGAATTTACGACCCAGGTGCAATTCCGGTTCAGAATACTCTGCCTGCTACTTGATCGACCAGAAAGTGCTTTTGTTATGGTTGAGGGTTTAAGCGAGCGGGTATTGCTGAAGCTGTGGCGAGAGTGGCGAACGGTGCTGCCGGATATTCAGCAGCTCACATCAGTATCACTGGTTCATACCCTGCAACAAGCTTTAGCGGGCATTATGCTGCTCAGAAAAAACAACAGGGCGGTTGAATGTGAGCAGGTTTGTGAGTTGCTGGATACTGAGGCCAAACATCACGGTATCGTCACGGCAACAGCCCAGATGCTTGATTTTGTTCGTCAGGTCGCGCAGCTTTCAATAAAAACAGAATGCCAGACCACATCGGGTGATGTTCTGCAGCTTCTGGATCTTGCTGATAGCGGCTATATTCCTGCGCTACTGTATGCAATTCAGAAAACCAATGTCATTCTACGCCGTGGTGATCAAAAACATGCATCCTGGTTACAGGCGGGTATCGTTACCGCAATAAGACAAAGAATAAAACGGCAGCTAGAGGTCGGATGTGAACGGTTTCGGATTATTTACCCGGAACGGTTGCAGGAACTCAAGGCCCTGGCGGTGCTGCATGACACCTGTAGAATTGATGAACAGGTCTACAGCTCTGGCGGCGTTCCGCTTGTTACCGAGCTGTTCAATGATGGGCGCCCCGGGCCATTTCCCCGTCCAGAGGAAATTCAGGCGCTGGCCGTAAGGTTGAAATACTATGGTTACAATATCAGCCTGGATCGGAAAGAGATTTCCACGACAACTGAAGACAGCCACAGTACCGGGATGGCTATAACGCCGGATCAAATTACCGACAACATCAAACAGCTGTCAGAGTCAGAGGGCAACGAAGACAGAATCTCTGATCTGCTGGAACAATTAACGGCCTGTTATTCTCCCGCCGCGCCTCTCTCGGGGACACCCTTTAACTATGTCTCGTTGGAGCTTTCTCCTTGCGGTCTGACTGAAGAGGGTCTTGTTGAAATCAACAGCAGCTGGAAAAAAATCAGCTGTGCCGGACCGAGCGAGCAGGGCTTTGACAGCCCTCTGCTACGGTACCCGGGGATTTACCCCAATCTTCCCGCCAAACTGGTAAAACTGCATCTGAATGTGACCAAACACATTCACCATGAGGATATCCGCTGGCATTACACTCTGCTGGCCCTGCTTTTTGAAAAACCTTCATGGGAGTACTATTACCCTGTTTTCTTTGCCAGCCCGGAGCATAGTCTTTGGGATTCCCCCCTGACCAGCGAACCAAAGAGAGATTTTTTTAATCTATCGAGCCACGATGGAGGCAAAGCCCTTCAAACTGCGTTATGTGAGTTCGTTATGCTTGCAGTCAACAGCCGATTTGATAGCAACGTTGCTGCACTCGAACTGGGCTTGAAAAAGATCAGAAATCTCCTGCCAGCGGACTCACCGGTGTATTTGTTTTGTTCATTCCTGAACGCCGTGTGTGAGACGTCTCGCCGTTTTCACAGTTCAACGTATAAAAGTCAGCGCCCCCACCAGGTCATCAAACCGCTGATTGATGTTGCAGAGTCCGGCTATTTTCCGGCGATTGATCTGATCGACAGCATGCTGGACGAGAAAACCGGCATCCTGCCTGTGAGTAAAATGTCACCGGCTGAACAGCAGCTACAGAAAGCAGACCTGATGATGACCCGGGTGATGAAGACGCTGTACCAGTTCGATCAGAGTGTCCCCTGTGAGGGGGCAGAGGTATGTACCGTACCCACCGCAGAGTATCCCGGCGGAGTATTGATCGGTAGCAAGGCACTGCGGAGTGGAAACAGTAGTGGCGGCCTGAAAGAACAGGAGTGTATTCCGGCGCATTCGAAGACACTTGAAGCCATTGCGCGAATGCTTCCTGACGATGGCGGTCTGAGGCCAAAAACCCGGGTCAGTCTGCACACCCGGGTGCTGGAAAAATCTGCCGCTGCAGCCACGACGACATTGTATCAGGGGGCATTACTTGAGTTTAGTAATCCCGACTGCAGCAGGCTGATATCCGTGATGCGTGACAGTTTTATTCGTTCACCGGATATAAAAGGTGATGGCCATTTGCTGGCCTATGCACTTTTTCTGTTGTATTTCTCTGAGCCGGATCTGGCTGTTTACCGCAAGTTGTTTTTTGTACCAGGTGCCGGCCCCAGAACCTGCCCTGAGCCGGAAATGCTGCAGTCAAAGCTGTGCATCGCAATTGACGACCCGCAGCTGGCACAGAGTTTGTGCTTCAGCCTTCACCAAATATTAACTGGCCATAATACCGGGTATGACAACTTCCGGGCCCTTGGTCCGCATATCTGGTGCTTCAGGGAACAAGGGGACTCTGCTGAGTCGGTTTTCTGCTATCTGTTTTTCAGTTTTCTGCAGTCAGTGATGGAAGCGGCCAATCTGTGGAGGGCTCAGGCCAGCCCCGCACCGGAAACGGTACTCGAACCGCTGATAAGAGTCGCAGAACAGGGCTATTTTCCTGCGGTAAAACTGATTGAGGAGATGTTGGATAAAAAGACAGGGCTGTTTGATCCCGGCCGGCAGCTGCAGCAGCAAAAGGCCAGGATATGTGCTCGGCTGGAGGGTTTTAAACGACCCGAGCTCCACGGCAACGGTGACCTTTTTACCGAAACAGCAAGTAAGAAAAAGAGCAGAAGAGTCAGAAACGGTCAACAGGTTGAGCCACAAGAGAGTGACCGGAAACATCTGAGCCAGATTCTGAAGAGTGACAACAAGGGCAATAACCCGGCAGCAGCAGACAAATCATGGCTGCGGGAACATCAGGTTATGATCAGAAAAATGGCATCACCTGAAGAGCAGTGGCACGTAACATGGCTCGTTCATGGTTATCAGGGCCGGGATGTACAATTAGAAAGCCTGAAGCATTATCTGGTTACGCACCTCAATGAAGGCAATCTGAAAAAAGCCAAAGAGATCTTACAGCTAATTCGGAGCAATACCGAAACGCTGGATGAACTGCGGCACCGTATCCATCATGACTCGGGGCTTGGCGCCTCTGTAGTTTTGGTTGCTACCCAGTATGAAGCCAACCAGACATATCGAGATTGCCGGCAACTGATTGCTCAGCTGATCGATCCGGATCAGTGGGAGCTGGTGCTGATCGACGCCGGCATCAAGCAACAAAAATATCTCAAGTGCAAACTTAAGGGTGGACTCGCCCCTTGGTTCCAGCGTATTTCCTGTTTTCTGGTGCGTCAGGTGTTGGCAAGTGACGGCTGTGTATTTCCGGAGAGAGAGGTAAAAGCTGGAATTGTCGTTCTTCTGGCTGACGATCAGCCTCGCAGAGAGGACTTCGAGAAATGGCTGAAATATTGCTCGGAAACAGTAATACCCGGCATCAGCAAAACCACTCGGGAGGCACTGAAATGCTTCAACAACCTTGAAGTTGATGGTAATAGCAGCCAGCATCAACAGGGTTTGGCTGTTGCACAAACCAGGGTTTCAGAAGCTAAACCGATGCCCGCTTCAGACCG
The DNA here is from genome assembly GCA_947387575.1 of Spongorhabdus nitratireducens. Taxonomy (GTDB): domain Bacteria; phylum Pseudomonadota; class Gammaproteobacteria; order Pseudomonadales; family Endozoicomonadaceae; genus CANDOC01. Next base: position 651,447 of record CANDOC010000001.1, on the reverse strand, counting down.
GGATCGGGGCAGGCGCAAGAAAAAGCGCTGTGCAGTAATGCCTCCCCCTAGCTTGCAGCCTGCTACGCCGGTTTCACCCTCTTCGATACCTGCTTCCAGCCAGGTTGCTGGCTTGACTGCCTCCGGGCAGATCAATCCTGTCATTCCTGCTGATAAAAAGGCTGCATCCAGAAACCCGATGCAGCGCCTGATTGATTCGGTACAGTGCATTATCTGTCTGGAATCCTTCGGCTGGAACGGCTATGAAGCGAAACCCATGCCCTGTTGTGGCAAGGATGTCTGTGCCGCATGTCTTAAAAAACAGTCAGGACATGAGAATGTGTCGGGCCAGTGCAGCAACTGCAAGAAAGAGATTAATCTCCAGCCCGAAGATATAGACAACATACCCCCTAACCGTGGGTTGATGTCAGTCGTCGATTCGCTGGTGGAGATGGGACAGATTGAGGCAACCAGAGCAGAAGCCCCAACTCATTAAAAATTAATAGCTGACCTCTATCAATGTGATAGCAAATATTACTTTCACCTATCAGGAGCGGGCGATTATAGTGATCCCATCAGCTTAGCAATGACTTCAGGAGTCAACGAAAATGGAACGCTTCACTGTATTTGGTCGCCCGGGATGTGGTTTCTGTGTTCAGGCCAAGCGCGTACTGGAAATGAAAGAACTGCCTTTCCGTTACATTGATATTCATGAGGAAGGCATTTCCCAGCAGGATCTGGAAAAAACTGTCGGCAAGCCGGTTCGCACCGTTCCCCAGATCTTCCACGGCCAGCAGTATATCGGTGGTTACACTGACCTGGATGCTTACCTGAAAACACTGAAAACCGAGCAGGATGCCTGATACTTCGGCATTCAACAGAACCTGATCGTAATTCAAAGCCCTGCAATGCAGGGCTTTGTTGTTTATGCATTTTCGTGAGGAAAGCGACACAGATACAGCACTGCTACATACCAGTAACATGGACGCTCCATAATACTGCTTTCAAACCCCGAAGCGAGTCGATAAAGTAGTCGCCAAAATCGATATATGACATAGGTTTTGGCTATGAAACTGACAACAAAAATAACCCGGTTTGTGCTCTGTGCCTTAATGGTCGCAGGCTCGTCATCGCTGTTGGCACAGGAAAACCCTCTGCAGCAACTTTCTGCCATGAACGACCGCTGGCCGGTTGTGTTTGCCGAAAAGAACACCAAAGCATTGCCAGAGCTTTACAGTGCAGATGCGCTGATGGCGCAGTATCCCTATGCTGCAGCCAACAACCTTCATGGCGTGAAAGCGATTACCGGAATGTTTGAAGGCGGGCCGTTTCAGCTGAAAGAGGGCGTTGTTCGTACCTGGACCCAGGCGATTCAGTACACTGAAACCACCGGTCTGATTATCAAACAGTGGCAGCTGACGCATGCTTCCGGTGCTTTTTCCGGTTTTGCGATCAAGGTAGCCAAACATACCGACCAGTGGCGCTGGGATGTTGAGATCAGTGGTGGCGGATTGCAGGATGTGTCCGGTTTTGCCACGCGTGATTATGAAGTTGACAACTCTGCCTTCGGCCATCTGAGTGAGCGGATATTTGATTTCAAGAGCAGCACCAAAGTCGATAACCTGCTAGCGATCAAAAACACGGATCGCGGGCTGCTGCTGGTGAAGCTGACGGAGCCGGCAGGCAACAGCCGTCTGGTTATTATTGCCACTGAAAAGGTTAAAGACAGCTGGCAGGCGGCAACCCGATTTGAGGCCGAGATTAAATATCAGGGCTGATCTGCCGTTTTATTTAGTATCTCCTCTTCAAAACTCGCTTCAAAAATATCAGACAGTTATGTCATTACTGTCTGATATTTTTTCTGTCTCTGCCCTTTATAAATCAATGCAGTACTGACAATACTTCAAGTAGTACCTTAGCCAGAATAATAATTAGAATGATTAAACAACAGATTATTGCGCTTGGCGGTGGTGGTTTTTCCATGGAAGAGTCACCTGTGCTGGATCAGTATATTATTGATGCCGCCTGTACCAATCCACGAATCTGCTTTGTCGGCACCGCTTCCGGTGACAGTGAGAGCTATATTACCCGCTTTTATCGCCGCTTCAGCCAGACTGACTGTCAGCCAACCCATCTGGAGCTGTTCCGGCGGGATAGCCGTGATCTGGAAGCATTTCTGTTATCGCAGGATATTATCTATGTCGGTGGCGGCAACACAGCCAATATGCTGGCAATCTGGAAGGTGCACGGTGTCGACAGCATACTGGCAAGGGCACTGGAGCAGGGTACAGTGCTGTGTGGTATCAGTGCCGGTGCGATCTGCTGGTTCGAGAAGGGAATTACCGATTCTTTCGGTGGCCCGCTGCAACCCTGTGACGGACTGGGCTTTCTGTCGGGCAGTCATTGCCCGCATTATGATGGTGAAGCTGCACGACAGCCGGCCTATCACCAACATATCAGGGCAGGGCGTATTGCTTCCGGTATTGCTGCTGACGATGGCGCTGCATTGCATTATATCAATGGGGAGCTCCACAATATTGTGGCATCAAGACCTGCGGCCGGGGCCTGTAAGGTTGAAATCAATTGTGGCAAAGTCGTGGAAACCGGACTTCCGGTGACGCTGCTTAAGGCGTAATCTCGGACGACAGCATGTGACTTATTCACGAGGCATCTATTGGATTCTTTAACTCAGGCAGCGCTTGGCGCGGCTGTAGCCGGTGCTGTTGCCGGCAGACAATGTAATGGTAAGGTATTACTGGCAGGCGCCTTGCTGGGAACCTTGCCGGATCTGGATGTGCTGATTGATTATGGTGATGATATCAGCAATACCGTCAAGCATCGGGGCTTTTCCCATTCGCTATTAATACTGCCACTGTTTTCTTTGCTGCTGACGTGGCTCATCCAGAAGTTCAAGCCGCTACCGCAATGGTCTTTCGGGCGACTACTGGCTTTGATTACACTCGCACTGGTTACTCACCCGCTGCTGGATAACTTCACCAGTTACGGCACCCAGTTACTATGGCCGTTACCGGGCTATTTCTCGCTTTCCAGTGTGTTTATTATTGACCCGCTTTATACCCTGCCGCTATTGATCGCAATGGGTTTTGCATTGATAAACAACAGGCTGGCTGCCAGATATTGCACCATTGCATTGCTATTGTCGTCAGCTTACCTGGGCTGGACTCAGGTCGCAAAACAGCTGGTTGAACAGCGGGCTCAGGAGAGCCTGCAGACACTGGGCATTCCGCAGGACAAAGTATTTATTACCCCGTCGCCACTGAATACTGTGTTGTGGCGCATCGTGGTGGTTGATGGTGATCATTACTGGGAAGGACTGACATCCTTTCTCGACAGTGACAGCAGGGTTCGCTTTGTGCAAAAACCAAGAGGGCACTGGCCACTGCTGGAAACACCTGAACAGTTGCAGGCCTACCGAAACTTCACCGGCGGTTTTATCCGTTACCGGATTGAGAACAATCAGTTGATTGTATCTGACCTGAGGCTGGGTATGCCGGATAATCTGGCGTTCCAGTTTCGGTTTGCCAACAGGGAAGCCGGTGGTCAGTGGCAGCTGCATACCCCGGAACGTGCCGGTAGTATCCGGTTTGAAAGTGATATGGCCAGCAGGCTGTTTTCCCGGGTCATGGGCAATAATGATCCTTTTTCTGCAGACTGCCTTGTGTGCTAATCACGTTAATCCATTGCTATCAACTCTTCCGGAGACAGGAGAGTTGATAGCATCATCCTGAAATCCAGCTTCCGGAAAATATGCAAAGCGCCTGGCCAGCCACTCCTCAAAGCTGGGCAGGATCTCTTCATACACTTTGATACACCTTAAAGATAATTCCGGTACATCCCGCCTTTACTCTTGTCACCAACAGATTTAGTGATGTTTTGGTACAAGTATGAAAAAGGTAAAGCTGCTAATCACACCGCTTACGGTAGCAAGTTTTATTATTGTGGCAGTGACTGGCGTTATGATGTTCTTCAAGCTGCGTGCAGGCATCATTACCCCTGCTCATGAATGGCTGGGTATAGTGTTCGTTGTCATGGGAATACTGCACATGTTGCTGCTTCATAAAAACAGTATGAAAAAGCATCTGTCAAAACCCGGTTCTGCAGCGGTAATTGTGGCTGGACTTCTGATAACAGTGCTATCTGTATCGATACCGGGTAGAGGCGCGTCAGGAATGCCTCCTTTCCTTAAGGCAGAAAATATAATGTATGAGGCGGATTTAAATACACTTCCCCCGTTATTCGAACTTTCTGATCAGGAATTCATGCAAAAATTGGCAGCATCAGGGCTAACTGTTCTTGAGTCAGACACCAGTCTTCAGTCCATTGCCATACATAATAACCTGACGCGTAAAGAGATAATGGCCAGAGTTACGTCAATCCCGAACTGAGTGTTACTGGCTTTAACAGGGCAGGGGGAGGTATGGCGACAATACTGACCGGTGATACTTCTCCTGCGAACGCTCTACAGTAATAACTTTCATTGCATATCCGTTAAAGTCTTGCCAGTCAGACCAGGATTGCTGTCACTACTGATATCGTCTGAAGCATCAAACCTGTTTTTTCCTGTAGTGGAAAGCTTATAAGTCAGTCGCCCTGTAGCCTGCTTGAATCCACCCGTTGCACGTTTATAGTGGTATCGCATGGCTCGAGCTAATTTTTCATAATTCATGTCAGGTTTTTGTCTTAAAGTACCCCATGCACGAGCCACTACTTCGGGGCAGACAAACCTGAACTTCCGAGCGGTTTCATCTTCCCATTCAAGGGCTGAAAAATTGCTGTCTTTTAGTGCCAGACAAATAAATGTTGTAAGGTCATTTTTAGCACCCTCCTTTAGCTGTTTTTGTTCCAGCCGCGTTACAAAGTCACTGGCTGCGGTAAAATCCTGTGTGTTTGACGCTGACTTCTTTCTGCCCGGGGTGCACTGTTTTTTTGCTGCCGGAGGTGCATCACTCTCATCTTCAGAGCCTGATGAGGTCAGTGAATCTCCGTTACCCGTTGAAACTGTAGTAAAAAAAGCAGGGGTGCCCAGGTAAGGTGGGTAACTGCCGCCCGGAAAGCCCGGAGGATAACTTTGAGGGCATAAGAATGGAGAAGCAGTGGCTGGAACCGATACCGAAGAAAACATAAGGGAACCGGTTTCTGGTGTAGAAAAAGGAGGAGGCATGCCAAAAGGGGATGAATAGGAATGAAAACCTGTCATATCCGGTGGACCTAAGGGTGCATTACTCATCGGGAGTGATATCCCTGAGAGGATAGGCTGGTCGCTGAAGCCTGAGGCACTCCAGTAAGCGAACATACCTTCGACAGAGAAGAAAAAACTCATAAAAGCAGAATTCGACCGTGTTTTAGCAACAGTATCTTTCGGATTATCAAAAACGGGAATGACACGGCCGCGGGAATCATTTGCCAGCGTGAATGCAAGGGGTATCGACTCAACGACTACGATCAGAGGCCCGGACAAAGGCTTGACTTCGAAGTTATATTGATCTTCAAAAGAATGGCTCTGTTTTAGCAACCCCCTGCATTCCTGTTCACTGAGTGTCGTTTCAAAGTAAGCGCTGTTTTTACCTTTTTTGGTAATCAGAATCACCCGGTGATAGTCAGGTGGAATTGTCTGATCGTATAATTTATTAATAATAATTAAATCAATTGATGACTCAGTAATATCGGTAGCCTGAAATTTATTCCATGAGAAACCCCAGGGGTCGCTATCCTGACTTAAATATATCATCACTGGGGTTTCCGCACTTCCCAGCGGGTGATACTGAAGGTTAACCAGCGGTGCTGAAAGCAGTAAAATACAGCGCGATTCTCCAAAACTCCTTTTTGCTTCAACACTGGACGTGGCTTTAAGAAGAATATTTCGATGGCCCGGATTGCTCTGGAGAGGCCCTGACACTTCCTCGCTGAGCATCCCGGGCAGAGGATATAGGTGTATATAATGGACACCTTGCTGGTACTGAATCTGCCCCTCGACAAAGGGGTTTTCAGAATCCAGCATGCAGCTTTGCAGTCCGTGGATGGACAGCTGTGTTTTTTCGGTTGCTGCCAGTATGTAATCGGGTAAAGGCAGCATAAATGCATCCATCGGGCAATTCATGGAGTGCAAAACAGCACTATGAGAATATCCGCTTAGAAATAAAAAAAGTACAGATAGAAAAGCAAGTATTTTGTATGCCTGAAATTTTTTACTTATCTCTTTTATGTTGAATAAGGCTTTAGATTGTCTCATTTTTCAGTTTCGTATTCTGATTATTAGAAACATGATCGAACCAATAATAGTTGTTTCTTCCAGCGGTGCTTCAAACACACCATGTTTTTCATGACTTCCTGCATGATATTGTGATTATTAATTCTTTATATCTGAAAAATTTTAACGCGAGGCAAAATAAAAATGTCAGCAGGCTGCAATAAATATTACACACAGTCGACATCTTTCCCTGTACAGTGCGGATTCTGAAACAATAAAAAGTCAAAAAGCGCCGTATTAACAGAGCAGGGGGGGGACACTGCTGTATCGTATGTAACAATAGTGGGGCAGGTGATAGTGCTGGATTACCTGGCTCAAGAGGTCTGGGTTGAAGGTATCTTCGCTAACTGGCCGGGTACAGCAACCTACTATTTAAAAACAAATGATGAAGAATATTAAAATACAAAAATAAAAAAACTTTTTGAAACTTCATCTACATTAAAAATCTAAAAGCATCAAATTAATCCAATCAACAAAGAATAGCTCGGGCTGAAACATAGACTTGAGACATTAACGGCAAAAGTAATACCAAACAGAGACAATGATGAACATCACTTCAAACAAAAATACATCATATTTTTTTCTGATACTGGCAGCCATATTTTTGCTGACGATATGGAATAAATCTTCAGCCATGAACCCTGATATTTGCTCTCATTGTAACCTGCCTTATAAGTCCCCTTATATGGCAGCCGCCATATGTCAGTGTAAGCGGAATCCTGTTAAATTCGGGTTTTCATCTGCAAGGTCTCAAAAACCTGCCCAACCTGACAGAAGTGGAGAAAATTCTCAGAAGGTTATACACGCAGTAAAAATTAACAACCAAAACCATCCGCTGGTTCCTCCCGCACCCTGTCACAGCTTGCTTTTTTGTGACCTTGATGATGGCCCGGTAAAGAGATCAATGGGTGCTCCACACGAAACATATAAGCCCAATGCCTCACCTAAAAGGGTAGAGAATCCAGTAACAGTGCCAAAGGATGTCTTTGATAAAGTGGGGGCAGTTGCAGTTATGTCAGGCGCACGTTATCACCCAGCCCCACAAAGTAGCAGGCCCGTTCAGGCATCCTTCCGAGTGAAAGAAAAGGCCCGTATTTTTAAAAATGCCTCGTCTTTACAAACGCTGATAATGGCAGATACGAAACTTTGGAGTATCACCTGCTTGGAATTAAACAGCGAGTTAGAATCAAAGTTTCAACATGAGAAAAAACAACTTTCTGAAATACTTACATCAGGCGATAGTATCCTGATAACTGTTACAGTTATTCATCACGATAGAAATTATGCGGTTGAGGTTGGACAGATATTCCCGTTATGTCAGGCGTATGAAGAATCAGCAGAAATAGGTTTGATAATGGGTGATTGTCAGCCCCTTGTGGTGACGATGGAGAATATAGGTTACATACTTCAGAACATGCTTTTTTCATATTCTTCGAGCATGAGTGAAGCCGCAGATATTATGATATTTTTACATACGGATCTTAAATAGAGTCTTCTCAAAGGTAGCAATCACAGCTTGCCGTGTTGATATAGCGGGTTGTGATTGCTGCTCACTCATCAGATGCTCAACAGACTCTTAATCAACCGGTGAAATTTCTTTCGGGTACTGGCCTCCAGTCAGACAGACAATACCTCCCAACAACCCATTGTCGTATCGAACGTTCCCGGCAGAATCCGAGTCTTTCTGATCATTGATGCCATCAATTTCAAAATTGACCCGACGGGTTATATCACCCGGCATCAGCCAGATGCAGGCAGAAACAGAGCAGGAAGGAGAGGACTTTCTGCAGCCATCCGGTGAGCTGCCACGGACCCACTCAGTACCGTCTTCCTTGCTCAGCAGTTGCGCCGCATTGTATACCGGGTGATCAATATATTGTTCACCTCCCAGCCAGTAATCCTGATACGGCAGATAGGGGCCTTTCCAGCCAGGGATTCCCGGATTGATGATCAGGTTATCGATTTTCAGATAGCCATATGAGGGATCTGTATCAGCAGTAATTTCAAGAACCTCACCCGTATCCTTTTGATATTGCTCTGCAGCACCCAGCATCGCTTTCAGGTCATTTATGACGGCGTTTGCCTTGTCATCGATGTCTACTGCGTGTGCGCTTTTGCCAAAGACAAGACACAGTGCAGCCAGCATTATACGACCGGGAACGGCATTTCTTATGCGCGAGGCATTCAAGGGAATTCTCCTGAATCAATCCAAAGATAACGGGTTGGAGGGCGGCAATGGTATCGCCAGAATTCATGATCGTCACTCTCTTTTCCAGCCTGTTGGTCACTCAAATCCGGGCTGAATGCTAATGCTTTATCTATTAGTTATATCAATAGTTTAAAGCTGGATATTCAATTTAACTGTTCGGATTGCTCACCGTAAAATACGCCTCGTTCCAGCTGCAACTGGCCACAAGTGACTGGCTTGTTGCATATCTGTATTCGCCTGATCCGGAGGACGTTAACCATGGGCCATCATCCACACCATTGCCGTCATGGCCATCTTCACGGCCATACCAGACACAATATTTTTAATAGCTTTCCATGGTTTAATCGATTGTCAGGTTTAGAGTAATAATGTTTAACACTTTTCGTAGCACTATCCGCCGCCCACTCTTTGTTTTCTTCACCGTTCTTCTGACTGCTGTCGTTACGATCTTTCCGATAGTTTCTTCTGCTCAGGAGCAAAAACCTCTGCGCATTGCCATCAAGCAGGAAACCGGCAATCTTGATCTGCTACAGAACGTCTCCGCACTCAGTACCTATTCGCTGGTATTCGATCCCCTGATTCGCTACGGCGAGAACGGCCAGCTTGAGCCGGCCCTGGCAACATCATGGGAAGTCTCTGAAGATGGCACAAAGCTGTCTTTTAACCTTCGGCAAGATGTCGCTTTCAGCGATGGCACACCCTTTAACGCCAACACCGCCCGATGGAATCTTGAGCGCTGGATGGGCAAACCGGAATTTGCCTGGATTGGTATCTCTGATGCGATGCAAAGTATCGAAACAACCGGGATGTATGAGCTGACTATAAACCTGTCCAGACCGGTGCCGGCAGCGCTCTACGAACTGACCATTATTCGACCGGTACGTTTTCTCTCTCCCAACGCGGTTGATGCCGAAGGCAGGCAGACGGCACCGGTGGGAACCGGACCCTGGGTTGTAACCGAGAACAATAACAGCCGCACCTTGCTCACAAGAAATAACAATTACTGGGGCAGCAAACCCTCTTTTTCCTCCATGGAGCTGAAGGTGGTTCCGGATGAGCTGGCCCGGTCAAATGGCCTGCGCTCCGGAGATCTGGATATTATCGGTGGCGACTGGGTATCCCCGCTTTCGCCCCGGCGTGCACGCACCATGCAACGTGATCCGAATGTTGCCGTGGTGGCCGAACCCGGAACAACTTCCATTCTACTGACGTTCTCTCCCAAGTCTCCTCTGCTACAGGATCAGCGGGTGAGGGAAGCGATAGATCTGAGCATTGAGCGCAACGCCATCGTTGCCATTATCTACGAAGGCTTTGCAACCCCCACAACGAACCTGTTCCCGACGGTTATTCCTTTCAGCGGCGACCGGGTGGTTTTGCCTCAGCGTGATGTTAAATCCGCCCGCAGCAAGCTGGAACAGGCCGGCTGGAAGCGCAGCGGTAACCAGTGGTTGAAAGATGGCAAAGTGCTTGAGCTGGAACTGATGGTATCGGAAGAGGCTTTGCCCGGCTCCCGTCGTCTGGCAGAAATGATTCAGGGTCAGCTGTCCGAAACTGGCATCAAGGTCAGGGTTTCATCGGTTGATAATGCCACTATTCACGATCGTCGTCCGGTATTTCAATACGATCTGACCTTTATGGCTACATACGGTGCACCTTATGACCCCCACGGTACGCTGGCCAACCTGCTGCTCTCCGGTGTGGACAGTGGCCCTGATGGCAAGATTTATACAAACCCGGAACTGGATGTTGTCGTTCAGTCAGCACTGAATGCCCAGGGCGATGAGCGAATTATAAAAATGCAGGCCATCTACAACTGGCTTAATGCCAATATGGCTGTCAGCCCGCTGGTGTCACCCAAGCGACTCTGGGCCTATAACCGTCGGGTAGGGAACTTCCAGCTTCCCGCTACCGATTACCAGATGCCGGGTACTGATGTGACCCTGTCCGAATAATCAGTCATCCGGAGATAACCCATGTTTCAACTGATTGCCCGGCGCACTTTGCTTGCGCTGGCCATGATTCTTGCTGCTTCGGCACTGACTTTTGCCCTGATCTCCGCAGCGCCGGGTAATGTGGCAGCGCTGATTGCCGAGCGTACAGCAGGTCCCGCCGCTTCGGCTGAACTGGTACAGAGTATTGCTGATGACCTGGGCCTGAACGACCCGCTGCCTGTGCGCTATGGCCGCTGGCTGCTGGGTTCCGTCAATGGCAACTTTGGTGAATCACTGCGTACCGGCAAGCCAATAGCGGATGAGTTTGCAGAACGGGCTCCGGTTACCGGGCTGTTGTTGCTTGCTGGCGGCGCGATTGCCTTTACTCTGTCGCTGATTATCGGTCTGCTGGGTGCCATCAGTAACGGTGGTCCTCTGGATAAACTGTTGCGGGCTGTCTCTCTGGTGGGCGCTTCTGCACCCAACTTTTTTGTCGCGGCGCTGTTGGTAATGCTGTTCTCGGTAACTCTGGGCTGGCTGCCTGCCTTTGCCGGCAGCAGTGCTGCATCCTGGATTATGCCCAGCCTGACGATTGCCCTGTTTCCCATGTCGGTACTGAGCCGGGTCGTGCGGGTTAATCTGCAGGAAGTAATGTCGCGGCCTTTTGCCACCACCGGCTTTGCCATGGGGTATACCCGCTTCGGCGTGCTGGCGCGGGAGGCACTGCCCAATATCGCGGTGCCTTATCTGACAACCTTCGGGGCCCAGTTCACCCTGATGATTATCGGCTCGATTGTGGTAGAGACCGTATTTGCACTAAAGGGAATCGGCGCTTTCTTTATCGAAGCGATCCGGTTCCGGGACTTTATCTCGATGCAGGCCACGCTGCTGTCATTCATCGTGTTCTTTGTTTTTGTCAACCTGCTGGTAGACATCATCTGCCTGTTAATTGATCCCCGTATCAGGAGGCAGAGCAATGCCTGATTCACTCAAGCTGTCGAGTATTGCCAAGTGGCCATGGGCAGTACTGACGCCAGTGCTGCTGTTTGTGGCGGTCTCGATACTGGCGCCCTGGATTACACCTTATGATCCGGCCGCACAGGATTACTCTGCGGTGTTGCAGGGCTTCAGCCAGGAACACTGGCTGGGGACCGATTATCTGGGTCGGGATATGTTCAGCCGAATTATTGCCGGTGCCCGAGTGTCACTGGTAGCGATGTCCATCGTACTGGCGGCAGCCTTGATCATTGGCGTGATGGTGGGTTCTTTTGCCGGCTATGTCGGCGGCCGGACCGAGCTGGTGCTGATCTCACTGATCGATATCATTCTCAGCCTGCCAAGTCTGGTTGTCGCTCTCGCATTTATCGGCATTATCGGTCCCGGTTACTGGTCAATGATTGCAGCCCTAACCATGGCCTGGTGGGCCAACTATGCCCGTATGAGCCGGGCTGTTGTAACCTCCGAGCTGCACCAGCCTTATATCGAAGCAGCCCGGGTAATGGGCGCGGGTCATCTGCATATTTTCTGTCGTCATATTCTGCCTCATGTACTGGCGCTGGTTGTGGTGTATGCCAGTGCTGATGCCGGTGCTCTGGTGCTGGCCATTGCAACTCTCAGCTTTCTGGGACTCGGCGTGGAACCGCCCACGCCGGAGTGGGGCCAGATGCTGGTTGATGGCATGAACTATCTCGAACAATACCCTCATCTGGTTATTCTGCCTGGCCTGGCTCTGACGCTGGTCGTTTCCAGCTTTAACCTGTTGGGCGAGCACTTTGCCCTGAAAAAAGTACCCAAGGGACTCAGCAAGCGTCGTCTGGGCATACTGAAAAAGCGTCGTGCAAGAGAGGAAATGAATATGCTGGAACAGGAGGCAAAGGCATGAGCGATTCCACTGAAGAGCCTCTGTTCAGCGTGCGGGATCTGGTCATTGATCTCTATACCGAACAGGTTTCAGTAAGGGCTGTAGACGGTGTCAGTCTTGATGTTTACCCGGGAGAAGTGCTGGCCGTTGTGGGTGAAAGTGGTTCCGGCAAAACAGTGATGACGCTGGGGCCTTTGGGCTTGCTTCCTGAAGGTGTTTCGGTAGATATCCGTGGTTATGCCGAATGTTCTGGCCAAAGTCTGCTGGCCAGATCCGGTAAGGAACTGGCCCGCTTACGTGGTGAAAATTTTGGCATTATCTTCCAGGATCCCATTTCTGCCCTTAACCCGATGAAGAAGGTTGGACCGCAACTGGCTTCCCAGGCCATGCGACTAAGGGCTGTTTCCAAAGCACAGGCCAGAGTGATCGCGCTGGAGCTGCTGCAACGTACGGGCATTCCTGATCCTGAAGGCCGTTATAACTGTTACCCCCACGAGATGTCAGGCGGGATGCTGCAAAGAGTCATGATTGCCCTGGCGCTGGCCGGTAACCCCAAAATCCTGATTGCTGACGAGCCGACAACAGCACTGGATGCCACGGTGCAGGCCCAGATCCTGGAACTGCTGCAAGATATCCAGCGCAAGGAAAATATTGCCATTGTGCTTATTACCCACGATATCAGCGTGGTGGCACAGATGGCTGACCGGGTAGCTGTTCTTTATGCCGGACGTGTTGCCGAATACGGCACCATGGAAGATGTGCTTACCCGTCCGATTCATCCGTATACCAAAGGCCTGCTGTCATCGGTGCCGGACTTTCGAGGGCAGCGAACAGAGCCCGTTACCGGTATTCCCGGGTCACCACCGGATCAGTCCAGCCTGCTTCCAGGTTGCCGGTTTGCTGAACGCTGTCCTGCAGCACAACATCAATGCAGGGAAAAACGGCCCGCTTTGGTAGAGATGGCAGATGTCAACAAGGCGCACAGAGTCGCTTGCCCGATTGCCGTTAGTGAAGGATGGGGACAAAGCAATGACAGCTAATACCAATACCCTTCTGGAAGTACGGGATCTGACTGTTTATTTCCAGGGACAAAACAAACATCAGCCGGTACGGGCTGTAGACGGTATCAGTTTTGCTATTCCGGAAGGTGCCTTTCACGCCCTGGTCGGTGAGTCCGGTTGTGGCAAAACCACGCTGGCCCGAACGCTGGTTGGTCTGCAGCAGGCGACATCCGGTGAGGTTTTGATTCGCAATCAGAACATCAACAGCCTGCTGAAAAACCGCAAGCTGTTGGCAAAAGATGTTCAGTTTGTATTCCAGAATCCTTTAGGGGCTCTGAGTCGTCGCCAGACCGTCTACCAGTCTCTCGAAGAGCCGTTGTTGATACATAATGTTGGCAATGCTGACAGGCGCCGGCAGCGGATTCATGAACTGGCCGAGCTGGTGGGTCTGCCTCTCAGTTCACTGGACCGACTGCCCCGGTCGTTATCAGGAGGTCAACGACAGCGTGTGGCGATTGCCCGGGCTCTGGCGCTGGAACCTTCTATTCTGATCTGTGATGAACCGCTCAGTGCACTGGATGTTTCGATCCAGGCCCAGATTGTCAGTCTGTTCTCTCAACTGCAGCAAAAGCTGGGGCTGACCATTATCATGATTACTCACGATCTGGCTGTGGTCAGGGAAGTTTGCACCAGTGTTTCGGTGATGTATCTGGGTAAAGTGATGGAAGCAAACAACACTGAGCCACTGTTTGCGCAGCCGGCTCATCCTTACACTCAGGCCCTGCTGTCATCCGTACCATCACCCGATCCGAACACTGAAAGTACACGTCAACGTATTGTTCTAAGAGGTGAACCGCCAAGCCCGATGGCACCGCCTTCCGGATGCCGGTTTCATACCCGCTGCCCGAAAGCTGTACCGGAATGCAGCGCCAAAGAGCCTGTATTAAAGCCTCAGGCCAACTCGGGACTGATTGCCTGTCACCTTGTCTGAGTCCATCAGCCGGGCTGAAGCTGTTCAGCCCGGCTATGGTTTTTCTCACAATATTCGCCGGACCTGGAAATAATATTGGCAATATGCTGTTTGATCACCTGCTGAACCTGGCTATGCAGCCATTGGGTTCGAGGGTGATTGCTGTCTCTTTTCCTGAAGATCATTTCGATATCAAAATCAGGCACCTCAACCGGAGGCGGGCAAATGGTCAGCTTCTCGGCAAAAAACTCGGTGCGTCCCATCATTTCTGCCATCACACAGAGCAACTGACGCCCTGTCAACAAGTGGCGAAGCGTGATAAATCGAGAAGAGCCCAGCACCATATGCCGCTCACACCCCATATCACTTAAACGCTGATCGACACTACTGAAAAGCTCACCGGTTGCGGTCACCATAGCCTGAGGAGTAGTCAGGTAATCATCCAGCGAAATCGGCAGCTCCACATTCAAAACCCGGTTATCAAACAGGCAGACATGTCGCTCCCGGTAAAGCTGATGCCGGGTCAGGGGACTCGGCAGTTCATTGAAGGTACCGATGGCGAGATCCAGTTGGCACTGCTCGAACAGCTGCTGATAGTTGCTGTTATCTACCGCCCTGAAAACAATCTGGCTGCCTGGAGCCTGTTGTAGCAGTGCATCAAACAGCACCGGGCCAAACACCATTTCGGTATAGTCATTCAGGCCGATAATTATCTTTCCACAATAATCCCGGGGCTCAAACGAGAGTGGCAGCAAAATATCATTGCGGATAGTGCCGAGCACCGCCTGTATTCTGGGAGCCAGTTCCTCAGCCCGGCGGGTTGGCACCATTGTGTGCCCCTGTCGCTCAAAAAGTGGATCCTGAAGCAGATTGCGCAACCGGTTCAGGTTGTAGCTCATGGCCGACTGACCCAGATGCATATGCTCTGCCGCCCGGGAAACACTGCGATGGTTAAACAGGGCATCAAAGGTCAACAGCAGATTCAGGTCGACCCCTTTCCAATTGATATCACTCATAGTCAAAAGCAAAACATTTGATTTAACTGGTCAGAGCCGACACCGTACAACAGCTGTCATTCCTCGTCACCGGTTATTGGCAGAAATGACTGTTTTCTCCATAAACCATGCCATGGAGCAGTTCACAGAATAGGCTTGTGATCGCCGTTCACTTTTTGATACGGCGCATATTCCGGCCCTGTAAAAAATGACATAATCCGCAATACCTTACCGTGAAATCCGTAGTTGCTTAACAAATATAGATAGCTGCTTTATAAGCATAATTAGTCGTTTAAAAGGATGTCTCCATAATGGATGAAGGTGTTGTATCGAAAGTCAAAGCCGGGATTAATGCCAAGGGCATTATCGGCGGGGTGATTGCGCTGGTGCTGGTCTATGTGCTGTCGCAGTCATTTTTCTATGCCGAGCCGGGATATATTTACCACGTCAGAACCGTCACCGGTAACGAAGCCGTTGTGACTGAAATCGGTTACAAGTTTTATCCGTTCGGCCGCTACAATGCCTGGAAACGGGCCATGACGGTGCAAGCTGTTTCCGGCTCCCAGACCAATGCCATTACTGCCGAGCGCGATCCGGACAGTGCTTCCGCATCGCTGCCACCACTGAGCATTATGTTCCTGGATCAGGTGGATGCTCATGCCCAGGCCACCGTTCGCTTTTCCATCCCTGCCGATGAAGAAGCTTTCCTGAAACTGGCTCATGAATACCGTTCACCGGAAAACCTGCTGCGCACCGCGCTGCTGCCAGCCTTCAAGGAAACCTTGCAGGCTAACGCCTCACTGATGACTGCGGAAGAGTATTATGCCGGTGGCCGGACCGAGTTTAACTCCGAGTTTGAAAACCAGATGAGTAACGGTATCTATCTGGTCAAGCGGGAGGAAGTAACGGTCAATACCAACAAGACTGCCAGCGCTTCAGCCAATGCTGCACTGGGTACCGACCAGGAAGAGTATGGCGAAGATTCCAAGACTATATTCGTGGTTAAAAAAGTACGCGATGCGACCGGTCAGCCGATGCGTAAAACCCAGCGCTTTACCGACTATGGCATTACTGTCGTCTCTGCCCTGGTGACCGATATGAAGCCGAACCAGAAGTTTATCGAGCGGATGCAGCTGAAACAGAAGGCTTCTGCCGACCGTGCTATTGCTCGGGAACAACGAGTTCAGGAAGAAGAACAGCGGTTGCTGGCAATTGCCCGGGGTGAGCGTGAAGTGGCTGAACGTCAGGCCATGGCCAAGGTAGAGCAGATCCAGAAAACCACTGAAGCGGAAACCGAAAAGCAGCTGGCCATTACCCGCGCTGAAAAGCTGAAAGCGGAAGCCCAAATTCAGCGTGAAACTGCGCAGATCAATCTGGATAAAGCCAAGATCGAAGCCCAGACCCAGCGCACTCTTGCTGACGCGGAAGCCTATCAGAAGAAGGTAATTCTGCAGGCGGATAACGCACTGGCCCAGAAGCTGGATGCTGAAATCCAGATTCAGAAGCTGTGGGCTCAAGCCTACGCCCAGCGCAAGGTACCGACCAACGTCTTTGGCGGTGGTGGTAATGGCGCCCCGGTCGGCAACGACTATGAAACCAAGACCTTTATGCAGATGCTGACGCTGGATGCAGCCAAGCGTTTGAATTATGAGCGTGAGGTGGTCAAGGAGTAAATTAATTAGAGGTGGCAGCAATGCGCTGTCACCTGATCTATCTGTTGTTATGACAGGATCATGTCGCTAGCCAGGTGTATTTGTTCTCCTTTCTCTTGCCTCTTTTGCTGAAAATATAAACGGCACAGTTTTCGCTATTTGCAGCCGATCTGTTTGTGATATAACCCGCCTGTTCATGGCCTCGACGTATTCATTTCTGGAGGCTGACCTCTCTCGCCCTTACCGATAAAACAATCTTTAACAGACCTTATTTTATTTGGAGTCATAAATCGGGTGGAATTTGATCAGGTGCTTCAGGCTAATCAACTGTTAGCCACTATTGCGATGGTCGGCAGCGTTTTACTTATTAGAATGTTATGGCTGAAATTATTGCGCCGATCCCGCAATATCGACAGCGAAACCCGTCGCAATCTCACTAATTCGTTACGAAACAGTAGTCATCTGTTGATCGCCGTTTTATTAATCACCATCTGGTTGCCGGAACTGAGACATTTCGCCCTGTCGATTGCAGCTTTTGTTGCTGCATTTGTGCTGGCAACAAGAGAGTTTATTCAGTGCCTGACAGGTTCACTGTATCACCTGTCAACCAAACCCTATGCCGTCGGTGACTGGGTACAGATTGGTAATAATTATGGAGAAGTGCTGGCGATCGATATGCTGTCGACCAGGCTGTATGAGGTCGACATAGCCCACGGTAACTATGGCTATACCGGCAAGACCCTGATGATTCCGAACAGTCTGCTGGTAACAGGAACCGTCAAGAACCTCAACTTTACCCGCCGGTTTGCCTATCACACGTTCTCCATTGTGCGCGAGGCTGAGGATATCAACCTGTTCGAGCTGAAAGAGCAGCTGCTGGTCAAGGTTAATGAAAGCTGCAAGCACTTCAGAAAAGTTGGCAGACGCTACAATGAGATGTTGGAAAAAAGACTTGATATTGCCATTCCCGGCCCGGACCCGGTGATTCATATCTCAAGCTCTGAACTGGGTAAGAATGTTGTCACCATCGGTATTTTCTGTCCGACTCCCGAGGTTGAGGAGATGGAACAGATCATTACTGAGGAATTCATGCGCCTCTGGTATACCACCCGGGCCTTGCAAAAAGCTGGCAAGGCGGTGGTTGAAGAAGCAGTTGAGGTGGCGATTTGAAAGGCAGTTCAAGAAGCAAAATTCAAGAGGCTTCCTTCTAGAGGCTATGTAGTATGCACCTTGATGCCCTGACGCCGGTATTGGTTGCGATTGCACTGGCAGTAGTAGTGATTGGCTGGATTCTGCGGCGGTTGCATCAACCATCAGTCGTCGCTTACCTGATTGCCGGTGTGGTTCTGGGGCCATTTGGATTAGGGTTGATTGAAAATCAGGATGCGATTGCCCAGTTTGGCAGTATCGGGGTAGTGCTACTGCTGTTTTTCACCGGCATGGAAGTTTCGCCACGGCACTGGGCTGATATCTGGAAAGTCATTGTTATCGGCACCCTGTTGCAGATTTTTCTTACCCTGGCGCTGGTCTGGCTGCTGGGACAGGTGTTTGACTGGGCGATTGAGCGTATTCTGCTGATTTCCTTTGTGTTGACCATCAGCAGCACGGCGGTGGTGATCAAGCTACTGCAGGAATGGAATGAACTGGCATCACCGATGGGACAGAGGTTGTTAGGTATCCTGCTGGTGCAGGATCTGGCCATTGTACCCATGATGATTATTCTGGGCCGTTTTGGTGAACAGACTGATTCTACTGCGGTTTACACGGCACAAATTGTCTGTGGCATTTTCATTACAGCGCTGGCGGTGTGGGTTACGGTCAAGGAGACGATTCATCTGCGTTTTCTGCAGGAATTCAAAAAAGATCAGGAAATGCAGTTGTTCACCGCATTACTGATCTGCTTCAGCCTGGCATTGCTGACTGGAATATCCCATTTATCAACCGCACTGGGTGCGTTTGTGGCCGGATTGGTCGTTGGTTCAGCGAAGGAGACTGGTTGGGTTCAGCATAATCTGGAGTCACTGAAAGTATTGTTGATAGCCTTTTTCTTTCTGTCCATCGGCATGCTGATGGACCTGCAGTTCCTGCTCGAAAACCTGCCGGCGATCAGTGGTCTGGTGCTGATTGCTGTGGTTATGAACACACTGATCAACCTGATAATCCTGCGATCATTCAGAACTTCGTGGCGAGACAGTCTTTATGGCAGTGCCGTGCTGTCTCAAACCGGAGAATTCGGGTTCGTTCTCGCCTCCATTGCTCTCACAGCTGGCATTATCAGTGATTTTTCTTATCAGATGACAATCTCCACTATCGCCCTGTCACTGGCGATCAGTCCCTTGTATATCGGTACCATCCGATTATGGACTCACAGGGTACAGTTACGAGCTTAGCGTGTGATTGTCTTGCGCTGCTGATGCCAGAGCTTCTATTTGAATATCATGCTTCAAGTGGGCGATTTGAACCGAGTGTTCATCAAACAATTGCCTGACACGCTGGTTAACCTGATTTTTAACCTGAAAACGGTCATCGACATCGATAAAAATCCTCAACTCATAGCGATCGCAGTGCTCGGTGCACTCTATAAATGCAGCTTCTGATGGCGGTTTTTTCAATACCATCGGGCTCTCCTCGGCGGCTCTCAGCAGCAGCATGATCACCAAATCATTATCGGTACTGTGACTGACGCCATACCATAACTGAATTCTGAGCAAGTTGGAGCTGAGCGACCAGTTGGTCAGCTGACCGGTAATAATGGCCTTATTGGGAACGATAAATTCCTTGCGGTCGACAATTTCAATAATGGTGGCCCGGACTGTAATCTGGCGCACAATGCCTTCAATCTCATTAATGGTGATGGTGTCACCGACCCGGATCGGGCGTTCAATCAGAATAATCAGTCCCGAAAAGAAGTTGGCCACAATTTCCTGCAATCCGAGGCCGACCCCGACACTGATCGCCAGAATGACCCATTGCAGCTTTTCCCACGGCAGACCTATCTGACCAAGTGCTACGGTGCAGCCTGTCGCCCAGATCAAATACACCAACATGCGGTTGATAATGTAAACAGTACCGGGCTGTCGCATCATTTTTTCCGACAACAGAATCTGTAACAGCCCCGGCAAGTTATGGGCTGTAACAAAAGTGACAACGATGGTCAGCACAAAACCGGTAAAGGCGCCAAGTGCTATTGTCAGAGCCGTTTTTTCACCGGTAAATGAAAACAGCCGGGCTTCTGACAGGGGAGAAAGCAGGGGGCTGATATTGTGCCATATCAGCATGAACAGCAGCACGGTTACCAGGATAAACAACAGCGACAGAATTGCTCTGCCCTGGGTGACCATCTCGTGCATATTATTGCGTGACTGTTGCAGCGCATCCCGTGATGAAAGGAGTTGCCGGGCTTCTTTTCTGAGCTTGATAGCTTGCTGGATCACCAGATTGGCGGTACGAATTTCAAGCGCCTGAACCGAAAACAGGTACATAATCCAGAGAAAACTGCCGGCCAGTAATACAACCTGCAGATGACTGAAAAAAAGCCAGGATAACTGAATGTAGCCAAGAGCGGAGGAAATAAAAACCAGCGACAGGGTAAACATGCAGCCAAGCCTGATACATTGCTTCCTCCAGTTAAGTTCAGCCGTGACAGACTCTTTATGGCGATGGTTTCCTTTGCTGTAGCGGTGATGTCTTTTATTGTGACGATGATTGCCAGCGTGCCAGAGTATGCCCAACTGGGAGCCACTGCAAACAAGGAGCAGTAACTGCCCCAGACGGTTATCAAAGGGATTCTCATACCACTGCAGGCTCAGCCCGACAACCCACAGCGCTATCAGCGAGGGAATGGCAAGTTGTCGGTGGTGAAGGTAGTCAACGCCGTCATAGTCCAGACACTTATCGATAAAACCGTTTTTTTGAGTGGCATCAAGCAGAAGCATCCAGCAAAAGCTCAACAGCAGCAAACCGTACACCAGCGCAGCATTTTGCTTTTCAAACAGGTGTCCCATGTGCATGATCAACAGCAGCAACATGAATACCGGTGTTGTTCTGCCAGTCAGTCCGGTTATCAGCCTTAACCACTCACTGCCAGTGATATCGGCAGGCCTGTTGACCCGGCTTAGCCCGCACCGGGTGGCTTTTCCCAGCCACCGTGATATCAATAGCGCGGGTATCAGGACAAACAACAGCCAGCCATTACTCACGATTTTTTGCCACATCAGCCGGACAATAACCGGAATCTGTTCGGTCAAATTCCGGGCCATGGATTGAATGCCCGCCGGGCCAAGTGCTGGAGCCGTGATCATCCATATCTGTTTCTGTTCCAGTAACAGCAGCAGCTGCTGTTGCCGCGCCCGCAACTCCTTCTCCAGCTGGTTCAATTCTCTGCCGAGATAGATAAGCTGCTCTATTTCGTCGAGTGCATCACCGATTTTCTGCTGGCGGGTAGTATCAGTTTCAAGCGCATGCTCCTCTAACAGGGCATAGCGTTTGAACTTGAGTTCCTGTTGTAGTGTTTCCGTATTCAGCGCGGCGGGAATGCTTGTAAGTCGCTGTTTTTGTTTCAGCATCAATCTGTACAGCAATTCCATGCTGTGTACCTGATCGAGTTGATACTTCACTTCATAGTGCAGGTTATGAAGTTGAATTAGATCCTTGCGGGTTTGGCTCAGGCGCTCTCTTAGTGCTGACCTGTGATGAACACTGAGCCGGGACAGGTCTTTAGCATCAACGTCTGGCGAGGGCTGTGGTGATGATTTCTGCGGAGGCAAAGGTTCCGGATTGAGCTGCCGGACCTCAACTTCAATAAGGTCGATTTGCTGTTTGCAAAACACCAGAAACCGCTCGGTAAAACGAATTTTAAGTGAGAGGTTATGCAGCTTTTGTTGCAACAATATCCGTTTTTCACTGGTATCACCGTCCGTGCTTTCATTCTGATCATCCAGCTGTTTTTGCAATACCAGCCGTTCCCTGCTTAGCCGCACGGATGCCTGTTCAGATAACTCCTGTTTCTGCCACCATGAATAGAGAGCATCCTGTAACACCGCTTGTCGCTCTGCAACTTGCGCGGGTGTCAGCTGGCTGATATCGGCTGTGCTGGCGAGGATGGGTTGTGGCAGCTGGCTCTTGAGTTCACGAATACGTGTTTCAAGCTGGACCGCTTCCTGCCGCAATTGTTCCAGAGAAATATCCGTATCCCGCGGGCCAGAAGTTGCCTGCTCGGCGGGTATCAGCTGCTGTAGCTGTTTAAACGCACCCTGCATCAGTGCAGGCTGAGCGCTGGATGACTCAAAGGGTAATAACAGCAAGCAAAAAGTAAGGGCTGATATTAACGGCATCCACATCACCGAGCCATATTTTTGCAGAGCAGGCCTGTCGATAGAGATAACCCACGTTAATGGGTATCACCCGGTTGAATAAATTTCTGAGTATCCTTCTCCTCAATGGCGGCGCTGCACTTTTGATAGATTCCAAGGCCGACAATCACCAGAACCGAACACAGGATCAGAATGGATGGATAAACCAGCAAGCTGACATCTTTGGTTCCGGCCTTGAAAATATAGACAAGCCCTTCAATGCTCACCGCAATAGCAATGATTACCATGATTTTGGTGATGGTTTCCCTGGCCTCCCTTGGTTTTCTGAGCTCCTTGTCCCGCAGAATTTCCTCCTCAACCATATATTTTGCGACATCGATAATGGCAATGGAGATGATGACCGAGCTGACCGACTGCAAAATGACAAAAACAAAATCGGTATTTTTATTTTCGATAAAAAATGCATCACAGGCAGAGTAAAGTGAGAAGCCGATGATTGATATCGCCATCATGGCAAGGGCGATAGCGGAGACTGAATAAATAAAGGTTGAAATGTTTTCAAATAACTTTTGCATGCTATTCCAACTTCAACATTTGATTCGACGATGGAAAATACTGTAGTCATTTTTATCAGGTCTTTTTAACCAGCGTTCCCGGAATGGGAGGCATCATGGCGGGATCAAGCCTGCGGCATGTGCTTCATACAGGCCTGATTCCGTCATTATGATATTAACCTGACAGATGCCATTATCTGATCAATGTTCTTCTGGGTATCACCAGTCCGGCTTGATAACAGGGGTTATACTGGCCGCTCCGAAATCCCGGATTGAGCTGATATAACAATGTTTCGGAGCAGTGAAAGGCAACGGCCAGTTCGGTGAAAGATGAGCTTTCATCAGGATAAAAAATAGCAATCCCGCCAGACTCAAGCACAGGCAGCTTTACCCGGTAACGTTCGGGTGTTGCAATGACACGGCTAAGCGCAAGGATACGAGCGACATGCTGTCGGGTTTCAGCCGGCAATTTAAGTTGCCAGAAATTTCTTTGGCCATTCTTTCCAGCTTGTTTTAACGCCCTGCGAATATATCCTTCTCCGGCGTTATAGGCGGCAATGACCAGTAACCAGCAGCCCAGCCGCTGATGCATTTCCTCGAGATAAGTGATGGCGGCTTCGGTAGAAAGGATAAAATCACACCGGGCGTCAAAGTGCGGGTCAATAGTGAGTCCGTATATTTTGGCTGTACCTTCCATAAACTGCCAGAAACCAACAGCCCGGGCAGGGGATCGGGCTTTACCCTGAAGTCCGCTTTCAATCAGGGGTAACAGCGCCAGTTCCGCCGGTATTCCGGTTTGAAGTACTCTGTTGTTCAGATAGCTTTGATACAGCAGTACCTGCGGCCCCACATAATTGAAATAACGCTGTCCATAGGCACCGGTATAGGCAGCAACCTCTTTACCGTGGTAGTGATCACCCAGTTTGAATCCGCGGCGCATGCTCTCCCAGTCACCGGCATGGATTGTTTCTGGAGCAGGCGCTACACAGGAGCCTGATGCGGCACCAAAGCCCGGCAGAAAAGATGAAAAGCACAGGAATACAACAAATGTGGCAGACAGGCAGACAACAAAGGCAGTCTTCTGGCTGGAGCCAGAGCGCCGGCAAAGGACAACAGTCATGACCTTAACCTCAACAAGCCAAATGTATCAGGCTGCCGAGGTTTGGATCATTGACTTCGGTTTTCAGCCTGACGCTATGTCACACAAATAACAACAACTCATAACAACCACGTGTTTGTGGAAAGTGCCGCGATTAAAAGGGATTTCTGGCTGTCGAGCCAATAATAAAATCATCTATTAATCTGGTTTTAATGCTCAAAAAACAGATCAAAAAAAGGCCAGGATGTTTGTAACTTGTATCTATTGTGTGCCAGTTTTACCGGCAGAAGACTGTTGTTGCAGCTGATCAATTTTCTGATGCAACCGCATGATTTCAAGCTCCAGTTTAAGATTGATCTCGTAGGTAGCATCCTGCTTGATCCGGTCTTTGGCGGCTTGACGATTCTGGGACATCATGATGATCGGCGCCTGGAAAGCGGCCAGGGTTGAAAGCCCCAGGTTCAGCAAAATAAAGGGATAAGGGTCAAACACCTGATCCGTGGCCAGCAGGCAGATATTCAGCAGAATCCAGACGGTAATAAAGCCGAAGAACATCCCTATAAACAGCCACGAGCCACCAAACCGGGCGACTGCATCTGCCACCCGCTGGCCAAAGGTCAGGGTATCCTGAAAGGTATCGTTGATGTTCTCTGCAACCGGGGTCTGGGTGGCAATACTTTCTATGATTTTCTGGCCGGAAGCATCCAGTGTACTGTAGGGCTGATTCATCAGCGCTTTGGCCAGATTTTCAAAGTATTTTTTCATGGCTCGGTGCTCCCTGTTGTTGGCTCGGGTTCAATATCTCCCCGCGGATCTATCTGGGCGACAACAGGTGTCGTGCGTGGTACCGGAATAAACGGCTGCTCATCACTGGAGTAGATCTGCGGCCGGAACGGGATCCGGATAAAGAAGAACAGGGCAATCAGCCCCATAATGGTGGCAAAGTACAGCATTAACCCGTGCTTCATGCTTTGCATAAAATAGCCCGCAATAACCGGCCCCAGACAGGCACCACTGCTGTATCCCAGCAGTAGCCCCTGGGTTCCGGCAACGATATCTTCCGGTTGCAAATGGTCACAACCGTGACTGATAGCCAGCGGATAGAGGGTAAATGTTGTGCCTCCAATCAGAAACAGCAGGACAATGCCCATCCAGCTTGTGTTGTTGACCCAGATATAGGCCAGGCAGCAGAGACTGCCAATGGCACTGATAGCAACCAGCACCTTCCTGCGGTCAACATAATCTGAAAAATGCCCGGTGGGATACTGTAATAACATGCCGCCCAGCATGGTAACAGCCAGCATCATGCTGACACTGTTACTGCTTTGGGTATCATTCAGTAACTGAATTGGCAGCAGCGAGTACAGGGCACCCAGGATTAACCCGCCCGCGAGGCAACCGATCATGGCAGAGGGTGTCAGCTTTAACAGCTTGATGAGATTGAGGGATGATGCAGTTTCAATTTCCGGTGAAGGTATTTTGGTCAGGGCCGGGGGCAGAATGGATAGCGAAAAGAAGGCACCGATAAGGATAAACGGTAACAGACTGGTCGGATCCAGCATACTGACAAAAGCCTGCCCAAGCGCATTTGAGCCGTAAAGGGCTACCATATAGATGGCCAGAATACGACCACGGCTTTCTGCTGTGCTTTCGCATAACAGCCAGGATTCGATGGCTACAAAAATACCGGCAACCGAGAGTCCACTGATAAAGCGCAGACCAAGCCAGGCCCAGGTCGAATCAAATAATCCCAGCCCCAGAGTTGCACTGCAAAGTAAAGCCATGAATGCTGCATAAGAACGGATATGGCCGACTCTCATCACAGTATGTTCGGAGCGAAAAGAGCCGGCCAGCAAACCCAGATAGTAAACACCTCCCAGATAACCCGCCAACAGGCTGTCCTCACTTATATGGCTGATGCGTAAGGGGATGAGGGTCATCAAATAGCCGCTGGCAATGGCAAAAATCGCCAGCCCTGACAGGGGGGAAATAAAACGCAACACAATGACAGCTCAGGTTGAGTGCAGACCGTGGAAAGTGTAGTTGTAATCCTGAATCGTGGTGTCTGAAATGACTCAACAGCCCCCGTCCCGACAGTCCTTACAGGCTGTTGGTGCTGGCAGCGTTTCCAATCCAGAGCGCTCTGTTCTTAGGGAGTATCAGTCCGGCATCCCGGGAAACCCTGTATTGCCGCGAAAGGTAGCCCTGGTTGAACTGGCGCAGCATGGCTTCAGAGCACTGCAGCCGGGCAGCCATTTCACTCAAGGTACCGGATTTGTCAGGGTAAAAAATATCCATTCCATCAAGCTCTAGTGATGGCAGCTGAATCCCGCAATCTCCGGCTGTATGAATGATATGGCTTAGCGCCAGCAGCCGGGCGACATGTTGCCGGGTTTCGAGGGGCAACTTGAGCCGCCAGAAATCCGCTTTGCCGGTTTTAAGCGCTCTTCTCAATACTTTGCGAATATGCGTTTCACCAACGTTATAGGCTGCAACGACCAGCAACCAGTTATCCAGCCGGCGATGCATATCCTGCAGGTAAGAGATCGCGGCTTCTGTAGACAGCAGAAAGTCTTTACGTCCGTCAAAGTGCTTGTTGATTACCAGGCCATAAGACTTTGCCGTGACTTCGGTAAACTGCCAGAACCCAACCGCTTTGGCTTGAGACCGAGCGCTTCCCTTGAGCCGGCTTTCAATCAGCGGTAACAGGGCCAGTTCCGCAGGTAATCCGGTTTGCAGGAAACGAATATTAAGATGCCGCTGGTAAAGCTGAATCCGCGGCTGAAGCTCAGTAAAATAGTACTGGTCATAGCGCTGGAGATGGTTGCTGACTTCTTTAGCCTGATAGTGTTCGCTCAGCTGAAAACCATCGCGCAGTGACTGCCAGCCTCCGACATCTGTAACGATAAGCGCAGTCTCTGTTTCAGTCACAGATTCCGGGGCGCGAGCTGTTTTGAACGCAACAAGAAAAGCAATGAGCGCAAGGCACAGGTAACCAACTCTGACAAACTGCAGGAAGATAAAAGCATGCTGGCTTGAAGGGACTGTCATAACAAAAGCTTCATAAACCTGGTGGATCAGCCAACCAGGGCCATGAGCATGGGATTCCGGCTTTACTGCTGACGGGGAAATTACAATCGATCGCTACTCCCTCATCCAATATTCAATTGATATATAAAACGCATTTTAATAATCCTGTATCAAGGGAGCATCGTACCTTAGGCTCCCCAGTGTCGTATTTTTGAAATAGTGACAAGCATAGTTTCATCAGGTGGTCTACATATCACTCCATAACTTTATTAATGAGGTGACCCGGAGCCCACATGAAAGTTGCCGTACTGTCCCGCAACCCCAACCTTTACTCAACCCGGCGTCTGAAAGAGGCGGGGGAGGAGCGGGGTCATGAAATCGATGTGGTTGATACCCTGCATTGTTATATGGATGTGACCCGCAGTCGCCCGGTGGTTCGTTGCAAAGGGGAAGCACTGCCGTTCTATGATGCTGTCATTCCGAGAATTGGTGCCTCTATTACCTTTTATGGCACCGCCATTGTCCGGCAGTTCGAGATGATGGGCACCTTTTGTGTCAATGAATCGGTGGCGATTACCCGTTCCCGTGACAAGCTGCGTTCATTGCAACTGCTGTCCAGGAAAGATATCGGGCTGCCCAGAACCGGGTTTGCCTGCAAACCGGATGACATCAAGGATCTGATTAAAAATGTCGGTGGTGCTCCGGTAGTTGTTAAACTGCTGGAAGGTACCCAGGGGATCGGGGTTGTTCTGGCGGATACCCAGAAAGCCGCTGAGTCCATTATTGAAGCGTTTATGGGTTTGAAGGCCAATATTCTGGTGCAGGAATTTATCAAGGAAGCCGGCGGGGCGGATATTCGCTGTTTTGTGATCGGCAGCAAGGTTGTTGCTGCAATGAAACGACAGGGGGTGGAAGGCGAGTTTCGCTCCAATCTTCATCGTGGAGGCACCGCCACTTTGATCCGGCTGACCAAGGAAGAGCGGGCGACAGCGGTAAATGCTGCCAAAGTCATGGGTTTGAATGTCTGTGGTGTCGACATTTTGCAATCCGACAATGGACCGGTTGTGATGGAAG
This sequence comes from Spongorhabdus nitratireducens, assembly GCA_947387575.1. GTDB lineage: Bacteria > Pseudomonadota > Gammaproteobacteria > Pseudomonadales > Endozoicomonadaceae > CANDOC01. The sequence goes on along the minus strand of CANDOC010000001.1, from coordinate 623,512 downwards.
TCAACTCATCACCGGGATTACAAGGTATCGAATCTGCCACCGGCAAAAATGTGGCTGGTATGATCTACGAATTTATTGAGTCCAGAGCATCCCGGTCAACCCGCACCCGCGGTAAAGGGTGAAGCAAAGATGGCAATAGCAGATCTTGAAATAGGAGGCTTTGCTGTCAAGGCAGGACAAACCCGACAAATTCGAATCGCCGTGGCAAAGCTGTATACCGATACCGAGTTTTCGGTGCCGGTGCATGTTATTCGCAGCCGCAAGCCCGGCCCGACTGTTTTTGTCTCTGCGGCGGTGCATGGGGATGAACTGAACGGCGTCGAGATTATCCGCCGATTGATAAAACTGAAATCCTTTAAAGTCTCTGCCGGAACATTGATTCTGGTACCGATGGTCAATGTGTATGGCGTCCTTAATCAGAGCCGTTATATGCCCGACCGCCGCGATCTCAACCGCAGTTTTCCGGGATCAGCCAAAGGCTCGCTGGCCGGGCGACTGGCCGATATGTTTCTGACTGAAATTGTCAGCCACTGTGATTACGGGATCGATCTGCATACCGGCGCTATTCATCGTTCAAATCTGCCCCAGGTTCGCGCCAATCTACAGGATAAGGAAACTCTGGCGCTGGCTCAGGCCTTTGGGGTTCCGGTATTGCTGAATGCCAATATTCGGGACAACTCATTGCGACAGGCTGCAGTTGAGTCCAATACCCGGATTCTACTCTATGAGGGCGGTGAAGCCCTGAGGTTTGATGAAGTTGCGATTCGTGCCGGGGTGCATGGTGTCGTTAATGTACTGGCGCAGCTGGGCATGGTCAGATCAAGGCGCAAGCTGAAATCCTTTACCCCTTATATTGCCAATAACAGTGCCTGGATCAGGGCCAGTGCCAGCGGTATTGTCAACAGTCTGCAACAGCTGGGCGACCAGGTTGAAAAGGGAACGCCCCTCGCCACCATTGGCAGTCCACTGGGTGAAACTATCGAAACCGTTCGGGCAACACGGTCGGGGATTATCATTGGCAAGCAGAATATTCCCCTGATTCAGGAGGGAGAAGCCATGTTCCATATCGCCTTTTTTTCAGAACCGGATGATGATATTGCCGAGGATATAGAAACCATGCAGGAAACACTGCAAACTGATGAGTCAGTGCTGGAGTAAACGTCATGGATGAAGCCAGAAAACCGTCAGATGACAAGATCATTATTGGTTGCGTTGAAATCTGCGATTTACCCGACCTGCTTATTACTGATCTTGAAGTACGCATCGATACCGGCGCAAAAACATCATCTCTGCATGTCGACAACCTGAGCCCCTTCAAAAAGGCCGGCAAACCCTGGGTCAAGTTTGATATTCATCCGCATATTCACAATGTGAATGATATTGTGCAGTGCAAGGCGCCGGTAAAAGATATCAGAACAATCAAGTCTTCCAATGGCATTTCAGAAAAGCGATATGTGATCAATACTGCTTTTAAAATTGGCGGCTTTTCATGGCTTATCGATATCACTCTGACCAATCGCTCCGATATGACCTATCTGATGCTGCTCGGCAGGGAGGGGATGGGTAACCTTGTTTTAGTCGATCCTTCACGTACGTTTGTAATGAGTAAGGCCTGATTTTCCGGTGCTTGTTGGTTCGTTATCTCAGCGTTACCTTTTCCTCTCAGCAAAGTTAAGTGGAAAGTCTGGTATATTGGTTGCCTCGAGATATCCAGCAGAATAAAGAACAGTCCATGCAAAAGCGCCATATCATCATCCTGTCACTGTTAGTATCCATGTTCAGTGGCTGCGCCCTTTATGATCCGGACCGGGGGCTGTTTGTTTCCAGTGAAGTACAAACCGTTGAGCTGCAGTTGCCTGAAACCGTACCGGCCATCTATCTGCCGGGGTTTATCTATCCGGCGACGACACTGACTGACAGTCAGGAAACGACTATTGCCAGCTCTGGCGCTTACATTCCGGTCAGCCATACCTATCGTTTTGATGAAACGGATCAGATGAACCTCTATCTGTCGGTGTTTGAAAGCTTTGAAAAATCCCGCGTTGAGCTGACTCGGGAAAGTGATTCACTAAATTCGCTTCGAGTCTATTTCTCTGAAGCCGGAATGGTTGACGATGGTATCAAAGGTTCAGCACTGCTACTGCGGGCCAGTATCGAGATCAGGAAAGGTTTCAGGATTTATACCCGGGAAGTGGATATCAAGAGTCGTTCAAAGCTGACCGTTGCGGGCTCAAAGAACGATGCTATTCGCCAGTTTGTAAATCAGGTCTCGCTGTTTGTTGGCGACGTTTATAGCCAGCAGGGTTGATAGTACTCAGCAGGATTGGCAAAAAGGTGCCTGATCTATACTTAGAATGTCATGTCACAGGGATGAATGATGCCATTCAGGATACCGTCAGGCAGCCACCGCAATACTTCAGGGTCTGAGCCTCAGGGGCAGGCAGCAGCCGGGGCAGGGCATGATGGTGGGCAGAAGAGCGAGCAGGATCAGCCCGGTTATGTTGCCGGGGCGCGTTCTGAGCCTGAAGCAAAGGCGTCGCAAGAGCCGCTGGAAAAAAGAAATATCAGTGTCACACCCTCCTCACAGTCGCTTGAGCAATGGAAGCGGCTGGCTATTGTTCTCCGGATGGCAGTTAATCCTCCACCTGTCAGAGATGATGAACGCAAACTTCACTGCAGTTATAACCAGCCGGATTACAGTAAAGCCCTGAAACTCTGCCTGCCGGATTATCAAAGCAAACATCAGTTACCCGGGTATCAGCCTGCAGCCCGGGACGATGAAATCCAGAAAGCCTGGTTGATGTATCAGGCCGCCAGAGATAACGATCTTGGCCTGCTGCTACTGGGCAAGAGTGATATTCGGCTCGATGGTGTACTGGTCTGTAATTTTGGTTATACCTCTGTACACGGCACTGAGCACGGCGTGACGGAACAGCTGGCCTGGGAAGGCACCCAAAAGAGAAGAAAATCCCGCTCTCATCCAGATGAACCCCATAACCAGTTACTGGGCCCCGGCAGTGTACTGTGTGACCGCGGCTGGTCATTAATGCTTAATGACGCCTTTATCCTTGGCGGTGTGCATGGTGACAGCCAGTTTGAACTGGCGCTACCGGCTTTGGCGGGTAAAAACAGTGATGCTGATGTCGTCGGATTAATTGATGCAGAACCGGAACTGTTCTGGCCGGCAGGCCAGCCTTATCCCGCAGTATTGATGCGGGAACTGACCGGCTTGAGAATGGCGGGCTATGCGCCACACCGCAGCAGTGCCGGACTCAGTTTTTCCTGTGTCAAACCCCGGCGTGCCTAGGGTTTCAGTCATCAGTCTTACCTTACCGGGGTAGAGCAGTCACTGGCTCGCCGTGATACAGCAATGGAAGATCTGAAAGGTTATCTTACCCAGACCATGCGCAATCCTCTTGAGCCCCGCGGCTAGCGAAAAAGCAGGGAGAAACAGGGGAGGGCGCATAATATTAACGTTGCAGACTATGTTCCAAACTATGTTCCAAACTGCTGGCAATCATACGAATACCCGCCAGACCTTCATCCAGCATAATATCCAGCGGGCTCAGCCCGTCGTGCTCTTTACTCTGCATCATTGGCCAGCCGTAAAGCAACTCCGGGTTATGGGGATACAGCAGTCGTAAACTGCGATGAATAGACAGCAGCAGGGCAACACGTTCATACGTATCATCCTGCTCCAGTGGCAGAATACCGGTTTTCTGTTCTGGCGACAGTTGCCATTTATCCAGCAGGTGCGTAACTGCTTTAAGACTCAGGGCTTCAGGCGTTTCGGTCATATCAATGTCCTGTTATGGTCTGTTTACCGTAACAGTTTCCGGGCTGATTTTCATAGCGTTGCGAAGGGCTTTTACCCGTGAATGAATTGCTGATTACAACCTGATTTGCCGTCGTAGGTTTTCCTTGCACAGTAACAATGGGTTAGTGTCTTTTTTCAGTACAGGACTATTTTTCAGTACAGGATTTTTTTCCAGTACAGGTCTATGCCTCACATAGTCATGCTCATCCTGTTGGGCTTCAAGCAGCTGCCGGGCAAAGTAGCTGATGCCTTTGTCGGTAAACTGACGATTATCCGGCCTGCAATACAAGCATACCCGGGATACAAAAGGAGGATGATCTGCGACCAATGCTTTCCTGAGGCTTTCAAAGGTCTGTCGATCCAGAAAAGGTTGCTGTCCCAATTCCTCCAGTTGTCTCTGAAGTTTCGGAAAGTTCTTCATACGTGATGGCAATTTTTTGCCAGACATCTGCTGCACTACTTCAATATGCTGTTTCAGCACAATGCCGGCATACTGCGCCACCAGAGCAACATGCTGCTCATCACATCCCGCGACAAACAGCATCTCGTCCAGATGAAACAGCGCATGCCGTACAATCGAGGTAAATTGGGCAATCGCAACATCATATGAGATTGGCGGTAACATGGAGGAGGTCATGGAGGAGGTCATGGAGGGTGAGCTGATCAGTCCCTGACTGTCATACTCACAACTAAATACAAGCTCTGTCCCTGAGCCTGAGCTATCAAGCCCCCGGCAGTCATCCAGTTGGCACTGGGTAAAACATCGACCTGCAAAATGCCCCATGCCTGATCTGGTATATTCCTTATTTCCGGGCTGACAATATTGACAGTACTCCGAGATGTACCCCGGACGATATGGCCTTATTTTATCATTGAAATCCTGATAGGCAGCGGTTTGCTGGTTTCTCGGTTCCCCCATTTTTATCACCTGCCCCGGAAGAAGTTTCAACTTGTCCGGCATGTGATTTTTGGTGATAGTCTGGCAAGGCCCTTCAATGGGTTTCTTGTTGAATGCATGTGCAATAATTTCCATATAAGTCTTCAGTAACATTTTTGCTTCCTGCAAACACAGCTCTACATGGCACTGTTCAGCGCCGGAACTGAAGACAGCTTCATTATTATGCAACACCGCATGTTCAACAACGGCCGAAAACTCTGCAGAGTATCCCGGAGCAGGAAAACCATTATGACCTGGAGAAGTGTAGCCTGAAGAGTCGGAGTCACTTCGATCTTTGGTAAACCGTAGAGGAGATCCCGAAGAATTGCTCATTATGCTCGAGCGCGAACCAAGAGCTGTACTTAAACGATAATCCCATAAACCGCTTGTGCGGTTATAAGCACAGTTAGTGCTAATCGGAACAGAATGCGCCAGGTTCCGGGACACAGAGCCAACACGCACCGGGCCGGGTGGAGGGCTCACTGGCTCGTAATGTAAATGGCTATTCAGGGGCGGCCCGGGTTGTATTCGCAGGCTGAATTGCGGGCCATTGGTTCCAGGCTCGGTATAGATTGCTTCATCAATGGGAGCCCTTCGAGTACTGCTCACAGGCAGGCTGGAAGACAGTGTTCTACTTGTTGAAAAAGGGTCGGTAGTTGTGTCGGCGGGTTTGTAAGCAAGATATTCCTGCGGTCTGCAAACCGGCTTCCATGCAAAATCAGTTGAGCCCAGGTTTGCACCTGGTTTGTTGTAACGTGGTTTCGGTGGATTGTGCCAGCCTGTTATATAAAACGGTGCATTAAACCAGGGTGCATTTGGCAAATGAAACGACTTATCGGAAAAGGCTTCAAACTCACCAGAAGTGGTGTTGAATTTTTGCAAGCGAAATCCCGACCGCGAGTCTGCAACCAGAAAGACACAACCATCACCTCCCGGGCTTGGCTCCAGTCCGGCACCTGAGGCAACCAGCGCTGCCGTAAACTTGAAGGTGCAGTCAAGGTTAGTGTCAATCCGGCCCTGAACCATAATCACAGGCACAGAACTACAGCCAGCGGGGCACTTCAGAAATTCATCGACAGTGCATTCGGTTATCAGCGCCTGAGTCAGTCTTACCAGCCAGGATTTTTCCAGAGCAGCAATCGTTCGCCTCTGTTGACGAGCTTCTTTGGTTAAAAATGTATCGGCCAGCCAATATGCCGGTCTACCCTCTGATGGTATACAACGAAAAGCAAACGCAAAAAAAACCGGGCAGGCTCCTAGACTTCCTTTAGTTACAGGAGCAGGTTCTTTGGCTGCACTTCCGAACAGTACATCCATAATTTTCGCCGGGTAGCTGGTTATCAGATAGAAACCTTCTGTACGGCTATCCTGTTGCCGATTAGCAAAAATCATAATGACTTTGGCCGGATCAAGCAGATAGTCATCTGTCTTTCTGATCGGATAGTACTTCAGCGTATTTCCCTTGCCCGCAGCATGGCCCAGATAATGAAATGAGAGATTATCGGGGCTTCCGGACATACTGTTCAGCTGTATATGGGAGCAGGCCATCTTGCCGGTAGAATCTGGCAGGGTAACAACATATAACCAGCGGGGAATCATTACTTCGATTGAGTCATAGTCATGCTCTGCATACCCCCGGCTAACCGGCAATAGCAGCACCAGCGACAAAAGTACCTGAAGTCCCGGTTGTATCTTGTGACGCATACTCAGCCTCCGGGCTGTTATATTGACCTTTCTCCCTGAAGGGCAGATATAGACACATCAAAGCTATTACTGAATACAAGATAACTTATTGAATAAATGAAAGAGTCTGACAACACTATTTCTACCAAAAGGTAACGGGTTGCTGTGCTTGCAACAGACTTGTCACGATGACTGCAGGGAATGACCACAGTTTTGTTATTCTTCAAACTTTTTTGTTATTCAACTATTTTGTGCTTCAACCAATGTCGAATAGCTCTGTAACAACATCCTCTCTAGAATATTCAGGCTGACAGTCGCAAGAGGACAGCCTGTGCCACAGCATCAGGTCAAATATCACCATTCCCGTTTGATTCCCGGGCTTGAACTCGGCCATCTGAAGGTGCGCGAGTTTGATTTCGGACGGCACTGTCATGGTGATCACCATATCGGGCTGATCTGCCGGGGCGGCCTGCGCCAGTACCAGAAGGGAGCAAATCATTCACTCGGGCCAGGCATGATAGCGCTGACCAATCCAGATGAACTGCATTACGGGCAGGATCTGGCGCGGGATGGGTTTGAACTGAGAGTCTTTGGTATCAGCCCGGATCTGGCAGTACAGCTGCAGCCGCTTTGGGGAGTAGGTAGTACGACACTTAACTTTAACCAGCCGGTTATTGAGAACCCACAATTGTTTCAGGACCTCGTCAGCTTTCATCGTACGGTGACAAACCCCGATGCTGATCCACTCTGGGTTCAGAGCCGCTGGCTGGAATTGATGCAGCAGTTGATTTCAGGAACTGATTCGACTCAGTTGCCGTCAGACCATTCAGGCTTATCAACGCAGGCGGTTAATATAATAAGGGATTATTGTCTGGCTAATATCGACCGAAAAATTTCCCTGACAGAACTCGGAAAATTGCTGGATCTGGATCAATACCGGTTGCTCCGCCAGTTTCGTAAGACCATGCATTTCACCCCCCATGCCTGGCTGGTTCAGTTGCGACTTGATTATGCCCGCCAGCTGCTACGAAGTGGAAAGACTTCTATTTGCGAAGCTGCCCATGCCTCGGGCTTTTGTGACCAGAGCCACCTCTGCCGGGTATTCCGCAAGGCATACGGTATTACGCCTTCCTCATTCACCCGTTAACACCGGTGCAATTTTATCCAAGTCAGACCTCAGCCTGATATGTCATCCTGCGGCCCAATGGAAATATCCCATCGTAACAACATATACCACCGTAACAACAACGGATAAAAGGCGAGGTAGTGATAATGGAGTATCCCTTTTTATTTATCGGACTGACCCATTTAATGGCGGTAATCTCACCGGGGCCGGATGCAGCGCTGGTGATGCGTAACAGTACCTGCCTGTCACCCCGGCAGGCATTATGGGGCGCTGTCGGGCTGTCCTGTGGCATTCTTACTCATGCCATACTGGTACTGGCCGGTGTAACCTTGTTGCTGGAACAATATCCGCTGGCCAAAGGGATACTGCAATTGCTGGGCGGATTTTATCTGCTGTGGCTGGGCTATCAGTCACTTATTGAGGGCAGGGCGCATCATAACTTACTAAAGAGCACGGCACCCGATAACGGATTAACGACGGCAGTTGCTGTTTCCGAGACGGTTACCACTACCTGGGTTCGAGGCTATATGACTAACCTGCTGAACCCTAAAGCGATCGTCTATTTCGCCAGTATTATGGCCAGTGTGGTGTCACCATCCAGCAGCCTGGTACTGAAAAGCCTGCTGGCACTGGAGATATTTATGATCTCCCTGCTGTGGTTTGGCGGTATGTCGCAGGCGCTGACTATTGCAGCCATACAAAACAAGCTGCAACAGGCAAGGACCAGGATACTGTATTTCACAGGTACGGTATTTGCTATTGCCGGAGTCGTGATTGTTATACAGGGAGCAACCTTTATATTCAGGATGCTCCTGCCTTGAGCTGTTCAGTCCGGGCTGTGCCCGGATATCCGGCCCAACAGTTGCCTGCGTTTTTCCAGCTGTGCCAGTTGTTGCGGACTGACTACTTCCTGCAATGCAGTGGTCATGCTGTCCATTTCATGTTTCAACAGCGCTTTGGAGTGTTGTGTAATGGATTCGATTCGAGTGCCGTAGTGGCTCAGAATCTGCTGCACCTCACGTTGCTGTTCTGGTGAATCGGGCTTTATCACCTCTTCCATTTTGGCTATAAAACCATCGCGGCTCGCAAGCGCCCGAACGTCCTGCAGCTTGTTACGCACCAGTGCGCCGGTCAGTAATGCGCCGATCAAACCTCCAACCAACAGGGTCGCAAGCAGGATCGACAGGGTTTTCAGCTTCTGTGTCTGCATAAAAATATCAGGCCTTTAAAGTCGTTATACTCAGATCGTAAAAAGCAGATCGGATTCCAGCCCTCGGATACCCAGCAGGGCATCGACAAAACCGCTGACGGTGAGATCCGGGGTTGAATAAATCATCAGATTGACAGCGCCCAGAACCAGCGCAAAAGCGGCGGCAGGGAGGCTGACCCGGAAAAACATTCGCTGCAATTCTTCATGAAGTCCGGATAAAAATCCTGAGTCGGTTTCCCGTTGCAGTTGCTGCATCACCCGATCGGCAAAAAAACCGCTTTCAAAGCCTTTCACCTGCAGACTGGCTAATTGTTGCCGCAGTTGCTTTTCCTGTTCATCGTCATGGTTCATCAAAGTCTCTCCCGCAGCTGGGCTGCCAGCTGTTTTTTGGCCCGGGCCAGGCGTGATAGCACAGTACCTGTTGGCAGTTGCAGAATATCGGCAGCTTCTTCTGTGCTATAGCCCTGTACCAGTCGCAGCACCGCGACAGCCCTGAATTCGGGTTGCAACTGCAGCAGGCTTTGCTGAATGGCTTCCCGTTGCTCCCGTTGCTGATTGGTGCAGTGCTGTTGAGGTACATCGTTCAATAAATCATCGTCGTCTTTATTCAGAAACCATAAAAAGCGGCGTTTTTTCCGTCGCAGGGCATCCAGCGAACGGTTGACCGCAATCCGGCTGAGCCAGGTCTTGAAACTGGCCTCGCCCTTGTAAGAGGGCAGGGCGCGATAGGCCTGGATCATGGTTTCCTGGGCAATATCCTCCGCTTCGGTAATATTGCCCAGCATACTGATAACGGTAGTGGCAACAGCACCTTCATAACGTTCTACAATCAGCCGGAAAGCCTGCCGGTTGCCGCCTGTTACGGCAGCCACCAGGTCAGAGTCCGAAGTATCTGATGTTACTGTCACCGGGTTGTTCGAAATCGGTCGCAACAGTCAATACTCCCATCAGGCCTGTCGCTGCTGGCCGGTACGCCGGCGTCCGGGCTTCCAGCCAGGCGGGCCGAACAGATAGCCCGGAATATGTTTCCAGCTGGTGGCCTGATTCAGATCGCGGGCCATATTAAACCATTCATGCAGGGCAATCCTGAACGGATTATTGCTGTTAACAGGCCGGGTCAGTCCGTAGACAACGGGTTCGCTCTCATCGACAATCTCCTCAACAAAAGTGCCGAAAATCCGGTCATAGATAATCAGTACGCCACCGTAGTTTTTATTGATATACCTTCGGTTGGAGCCGTGATGGGCACGGTGATGGGAAGGTGTGTTGAACACCCATTCGAGCGGCCCCAGTTTCCCCACCAGTTCGGTATGAATCCAGATCTGGTAAAACAGACTGGCCGATAGCCCGAGGAATATCGCCAGCGGATGAAATCCGATCAATGCCAGTGGTGCAAAGAAGATCACACTGCCGGATATCAGTCCGGTCCAGCCCAGCCTGCCGGATACCGACAGATTCATATCAGCCGGGGTATGATGAACACAGTGTGTCGCCCACAGCCAGCGGATTTCATGAGCCCAGCGGTGATGCCAGTAATAGCAGAATTCCAGTAACAGGAAAAACAGGAAACCACTGGCCAGACCGGTGATTTCAATGGTCCAGAACCGATGACTGTATACCCAGAACATAAAACCGGCGGCAATACCGGCTGTCGCTACCTCAATAATCCGTTTGATGGCTGCGACCGCAAAGGAAGCCAGCGCCGGCTTCCAGGGGTATGACTGACGACGCTGCAGTATTAACCAGCCGGCTTCAAGCAGGACAAAAATCCCGAGAAACACTAAAAACCGGAGACCTCCGCTCATTACTGACAACTCCATTACTTGCCTCCGTCAGCTGTTGCGGTTCTGGATGCGTTCGCGCATTTTCTGCTTGCGCTCGTCCTGAATGACCAGGTATTCGTTATATTGATCTTCGCTCAACACCTCCTTTACTTGCTTGTTGGTTTCCGTCCGAAGGGTTTTCATCTCTTTGCCCAGCGCACGTTTTTCGCGGAAGCTGAGCTTCTTCCTTTCTCCACTGTTGCCCAAGCCGTATTTTTCGAATACCTCCATACGCTTCTCCCTGCTGGCTTCCAGAATGGGCGTCAGTTTGGCTTCCTGTTCCGGGGTTAACTTGAGACGGGCTTTGGTATCTTGCAATTGTTGCTCGATCTTTTCCCGCTGCTCATCACTGATCTCCGGGGCTGCAGCAGAAGTCAGTCCTGCATTGGTCAGTAATATTGTCAGCAGCAGGCCTGGGAGGGGGCGAATCAGGCTGAAGCGAGTTGACGTCATAGTTTGCCTATCTGATCTTTGTTGAAGTTAAAGCAATGTTTTGTCTTGCAAACATCACTTTTATCTCTATAGACGTCACAGATTATTTTTTAGTCCCGGGTTTTGAAAAAATATTGAAGCAAGCGTCCAAAAGACGATCAAGATTAATGCCCCACCAAAAAGCTAACTACACTTCACGGTCAGTCCTTCCTGCTACTTTCTGCTCTATACCGTGGGGTCAGAACCATGAAACATCTTTTTTCTCTTCGCTGTTCAGCGTTTCTTTTTTTATTCATGTCACTGTTTTACAGCAGTGCTTATGCCACAGGCCCCTTTAGTCTGGGCGTTCGATCGGGCGATCCCTCAGATAATGGTGTTGTACTGTGGACCCGGCTTGATCCCGGAATGTGTACCGCCGGGAACACGGTGACACTTGAAGTGGCTCTTAACGAAAGTTTCAATCCAATACTGTTCACAGAACAACATGATGTCATTCCTGACAGGGATTACACGGTTCATGTTGACCTGAGCGGCAGGCTGAATCCAGATACGGTGTATTTCTACCGCTTTTCCTATCAGCAGCAATCCAGTCGGACCGGCAGAACCCGGACATTACCCAAGCCTGATGTGATACGTCCACTGAAAGTGGTGGTTATGACCTGTCAGGATTATTCAACCGGCCACTTCAATGCCCATCATCTGGTGGCGGAGATGGCAATGAAAGGTGAGGTCGATCTGCTTTTCTTTGACGGTGACTTTATTTACGAATATGCCGAGTATGATTCTGAAGATGCCGAAATATTGCGCCGGCTGACATTACCCAGCCAAAAGCGTTCTGCCATGACGTTTGAAGATTTCTGCCATATTTACCGCTCATATCTTGGTGATGAACCGCTGCAGAAGATGCTGGCCTCTGTAGCCTGCACGCTGATTCCTGATGATCATGAAGTAGCAGATAATATTTACTGGGACCGGAAGCTGGATTGTCCGGGGCTTCCCGGCAAGCGTTATCAGAGATTGTCTCCACAGCAAAAAACTGATCTGGTGCTGGCAGCACGAAAGGCCTGGGTGATCTATAACCCCAGCAATGCAAAAGTGAACTGGGAAGCAACCGACCCACATAGCTTTGTCACTCTTCAGCGATCATTGCGGTTGGGAAAAATGGCTGACCTGGTAATGACCGATACTCGTAGCTACCGTGACGGCAAAGAGGTGGATAATGATCATCCGGATAAAACCATGTTAGGGTTGGAGCAGCGGACATGGCTATTGAAAAGTCTTGAACAAAGCGATGCTTGCTGGCGGCTATGGGGCAACCAGACCATGTTCTCCAGATTTCAGATACTGGGCGGACTTATCAAGCTGATTCCTGATGTACTGCATAACTCCGATCAGTGGAATGGTTTCGTTCACGAACGAAAACTTATTAAATCGGCTATTGAAGCTCTAAGCCTTAAAAACGTTATTATTATCACCGGTGATATGCATACCTCACTGGTTTCTTACGTTACCCCGGCTGATGAACCAGAGTCTCCCGATCATGTCGCCCTTGAACTGATGACACCCTCGGTCACCTCTCCAAACCTCAAGGAAGAGCATGGTATTCTGGGCACATTTGAACATTTAATGGAGGCAGTCCATAAGTGGTTGCAAATACAGAATCACCACCTGAAGCATTTCGACAGTAGCCAGCATGGTTTTGCTGTACTGACACTGGAAGAGAAGCAGGTGACATGGGATGTCTACGCTGTTGCAATCAATCCACCCTGTATCAACCCTGAAAAGAAACCAATGGTACATGTTGTCTATGATGGCCAGAAGGCTGAAGTGACAAGCTATTAAATGGGGGCTGATAAACCGGTCGCACAGATCTGATATCGTTCAGGTATACGCAGGGTCTTTTTTCATTGAAAAATGGGGCCCTGCTATTTTTTAGATTGTCCTTCAATGATAGCGGCCTGAATGCTGAAAAAGGCAAGATAGAGTTATTGGTACAACAGCTGACTCACTTCAGGCGTATTCAGGCCACTCCGTAAAAAAAGCAGGTTTATTGGGCATCCCGGATGCTCTGAAGCAGAAGCCGAACCATCATGGCGATATTGCCCTGTCGGTTTTTACTATCAGAATATTCTGCCGCCACCCAGTAGTGAATAGCATCACCTACGGGGCCACTAACCAGCAATTTACTATTACAGGTTGCTAGCAGCGCTTCACCAATAGCGGTAATTTTACCATCCTGAACACAGGATTCCCGCATTGCCAGATACATAAAATAATCTTTCATAAACTGGGTTTGTGGCTGAGGTTGAATGCCCTGTCCCCTGAGTGTGGAATCAATACTGGCGCCGATAGTTCTGAGTGCAGCGATCATCTGTACGGAGGGGTTGAATGCCAGGCACTGCCTGAAGCTGTCCGCTGTGTCACAAACAACTGGAGCACTGTTATAGCTCAACAGCGGGGATGAGAAGGGGCCGTTCTGAACAAGATATGCGCCCTTCAAAGGTTTTTGCGGCTCTTCATCCGATTTCCATAACGGTTTTTGGCAAAGCGGGGAGGCAAGCAGTTCTGTCTGGTATTTAACCATGAGCTGCTTGCCTGCCAGCCTGACCTTACGTGCGGCCTGTTCCATATCCCCGGTCTCATGGAAGAAACGACCACAGTATTCACTTTGCTGCAGCCAGCCAATCAGCTGGATTAATCCGGTCAGATGTTCCCGGGTAACTTCAGGGGCAGTAACCGCTTTCAGTCGCAATACCATTTCTTTGGCATAACAGGTTCTGGCCTCTTTAACAAAGCGCAAAGATTCATCCGCCTGATAATAGTGCCAGCAAAAGAAAGGCAGCTGATCATACATAATGGCGCAGAGTTCTTTCAGCAGCATTCCTTTGGCAGCATTACCCTCAGGGGATTCAGAGGCAGTGGCCGGGTAAAAGTGGGTAATAACCTCGCGGGTTCTGACAGGACCTGACTTATAGATAGCCAGTATCAATGCTGCTTCTTTCTGACTGACCAGCGAAAACAGGCAGGGCTCTTTGGCCATGTCCATCACTGTTTCAAGGCAGTATTGAAAAGCAGCCAGTACCAGACAGCGCTCGCCCAGATGTTTACGATCCGTTCGTTTCATGACCGCTACTGAATCATTCAGATAGCGATCCATTTCTGTTGCCAGTCCTGGTGGCAGTATACTGGCGGGCAGGCACGGGTCGAGAGCCAGCAGCTTCATAAACTGCTCCCGCCACTGTTGTTGTCTTTCATGATAGTGAGGATTGTTATAATGCAGCAGCTGCTTTTTCAGAAAGTCTTCAGTGGGTACACGAAGGGGAGAAAAACCATCACGGGTAAAATATATTCCCGGACTATCAAGACCCAATTGTTTCAAGGCATAAAACGGCTGCTCAAGGCAAAGCTCTGAGAGTGAATTCAACAGCTCCGGCTGCGATGCCCCTGTGACCTGGGAGGAGGCGGATATTGATGTAGATACCGACTCCTCTGTACATTCAACTGTCGTCTCTTTGCTATCTGCAGTGGGTGTAGCGACCGACTTTGACGTAGCTTGACGCTGTGTACTGCTGTCATCATCCTCAGTGAATGTGGATTCTGAGGGCAGGGTAAAAGTGCCTCCTGTTTTATCCGAGCTGCTGGCACTGGGACAGAGTACAAGTTCGATCAGAAAAAGTAACAGGCCAGCCGCTAGAATAAAGCGACAGCTATTTATCTGATAAGTCATATAAGTGCTTCTTATTGCTGTTTTCAGGCACGAAACCTGACGAGTTAACACAAATATATGAATAAAATCCTGCACGGACAGAAAGAGTATAGCGTCATATAAACAACCAGAACTGAACTCTGTATGAGCTTGAGCCTGATCATGCAAGATACAAATAAAATGACGTTTACTTGAATAATCACAGTCAGGTGCGATAGCGTCGGCGTATGCTAACGATTCCCATAAAAACCATGACAATACTCAGAAAGATACTGCTACCTGTCTCACTATTGGCAGGCGTGCTCTCAGCAAGTGGCACTGTTACGGCAAGTGATAACGCCGGTATCTACCTGTTATCCCGGTTTAACCCGGCTGAAATACAGATTCGTGAACTTGCTGCCGGAGCCAGCGTGGAAAAAAGCAGCGACGAAGAAGGGCACGCCTTCAAAATTTCATGGCCGGATGTAACGGTTACTATCCATACCAAATATGACTGGAGTGACCGGGATATTCAGATCAACGGCATGACACACTGGGTCAAGGCTATAAATCCGCGGGTCGATCCTGCCTTTGTACGTCAGATTGGCAATGCCAGTGATATTCTCGGTTGTGTTATTCGGCCGGGCTATGACCCTGAGGGTAAAGTTGCAGGTCTGCTAAAGGACATTGCCGGTCAATATGATGGCTTTATTTTTACCCATCAGAGCTTTTACTCTGCTGACGGCCTGAAACTGGCTGGGCAGCCAGTGGATCCAACCAGTATTTGACTTGGCTGATACAGCCAGAGCACGGAATGAAATAAAGAGAAACAGCAATTGGACGACGAACAGTTTTATCCGGACTGGCTCTACAAAAAGCTGATAGAAGACGACCTGTCATGGGACAAAAAGTCCACTCTTGACCTGGACTCATTTCTTAAAAAATACACATTGCATGACTCGCACTGGGTAGGGTTATTTCATCATCTGGCGTTTGACCGATCAGTAACCCTGGCATTTCAGTGGGACTCTTTCTGGCTGCCGGATGATATAAAAGCATACTCCCCGCTGGTGGATGACTGGCCTTATCTGTTTATCAAGATTGACGACGTTAATGAAGTGACGACGGCAAACTACGCCGATATAGATGGAATCAACAGGGCTATCTCAGGCGCAGAGACACTCGACATGGGCGGTGCTATACATCTTGCGATCGATGACGTTTTTGGCGGTCAGGTGAATCTTGTATTTAAAGGCTCTCAAGACATTATCGCACTTAACCCTGATGGCTCGGTTCTGAGCATATGAAAGCATACCGAGACAACCAGCTAGTGATTCTGGTACCTGGCAATGACACCAGCAGAGCATTTACTATCAGGCCCATACCCACTGTGATGATGACAGTTGGTTGAAACGGCCTTCTGGCGATTACATCTATCACAAAGGCTACGAACCGTGAAAGTATCCGAAATATTTGAGCATGAACCCGAGCAGTGGGGCCTGAGAGGCGATCCGATGCTCTGGCGCGAATTGAGACAGCGTTTCATTAATGTTGATATGCCCGAAACACCTGAGACCCTGCAAGCGCTTATTGAGAAGGAATACGAAGTCGCTACCAGGCATCCAGTCAGTGACGAACAGGATTTTTTTGTAGAACATTTGCAAAGCCATGGTATGTCCAGCGGTCTTATCAGCCCTGAGTTCTGGGTCAGAAAGGGGATTCCATTGCTGGTCAACCGGCATGTAAAACCATAAGAGTTTAAATATCAGTGGAGACCCTGCACAGCATCAGAAGAGAAGTTGAATCCCGAAAGCTTTATGGCGTCATGAACGACACCCGATGGCAGTCTGTTTATAAAGCCTTCCAGTCTCAGGATCTGCCTTTTGAGTACAGATCTGTCGATATCTTCGGTGAAATATTTCCAGCTGATCACCTCAGGTTTGATATCAGGGAGGTGTTTCCTCGACACTTCTCTACGATCAAGTGGCTGGAAGTTCACACAAAAGAGATAAAGCATTACGGGGAACTGGTGCCACCACTTGTTACTGACCACACACCGCTCGCTATAGAGGTCGCAGCCAAAGCAAAGGCACGGTTCACACTGACAGATTATGGCATCAGGATCTGGGGGTATATAAAACAGGGTGAGGTTGTTGAATTCTACCAGTGACTAGCCAGCAGACAGGTTTATCGAGACTTATTCAGGCGACCCAACGATATATTTTCAGTATCATATCGCCACTGCAGGACAACAAAAAATCACCGCTGAAGAAAACAACAAATTAATGGAGTTGCCGGGTTTATGGCCGGAGTTTTAAGAATTACCCAATTAGCTGCTTATCTGGTCATTATCTTTTCAGTACTGCTTTTCATGCTTTCCCTCTATATGGCAACCGATGACCTGAAGACAGCGCTTTTCGGGTTTGTATTGTCAGCACTGGGCTACGGATCAGGTGATTTTCTATTGAAAAAAATCCGCAGCAAGATTGCAGAGGTTGAATCGAGAGAGCTTGAATCCTATATATTCAGATATGCCATTACCCAGAATGGTGTCATTACAGCGGCTTCCCTCGCATCTGAAGGAAAAGTTTCCTACAAGCAATCCAGAGAGCTACTAGACATAATGGCTGCTGATAATATTTGTGTGAAAACGACAAATGCCAGTGGCAATGTGTCCAAGTATACGTTCGAAGAACTTATCTGATAAAAATAACACCTGCACGGACGATCATTCTTCGGCAATGGCTCAGGGAATAGCTGAGAAAATAGCTACAGAAATAGCTCCTGCAAGGGTAGTGTCATTTACAGAGTCCCGTAATGTTATCCAGATTATTCAGAAAAAAAGACTTCAGGCTTTATCTTGGCAACATCTATGTGGCTGAAAGAAGTGATATCAAAAGGATCCTGGATCAACCACCAGCCTTTCTTGCCGAATCGATCAACAGTCAGCTGCATCGCAGGCTGATCGAAGTGTTTGAATTACCCCTGGCTAAAGAGATTGATCAGTTTGCTGATGATGACCTGGCCATTGACGTTATCATTCCCAAATACCAGGGCGGTGCCCTGTTGTTCGGCCATATTGGCGGCACACCATTGCCCCTGTTCTGGCGGCCCAAGGTGCAGATTGTAAGCCACATCTACAATCTCAAAAGCGGCAAGATCTTAAGCAAAGTTAAAGTAACGTCCAAAACGCCATGGAAAGCCTATCTGGGGAGAGTGTTTTCAATCCGGGCAATTTTCAGCTTTAGCCCGCTGTTTACCGGCAAAGACCTTGAGCAGCTTTTGTGTGAAAGCTGTCTGAAGGCAATGGCAAAACATCAGGCAAAATTCTGATGTTTTCCCATGTTAAGCAGTCTTTCGTTGTACAAATCTGATCACCAGAGAGTTTTATGCCTTGCCGAGATAGGTATTGGTGATGAAAGCAAGGAAATGATTACCTGCATCAGGCTATAAGCCATGATGATCTCAGGCAACCCGAATTATGAATGAGTTTGATATACAGTTTTATGGCCTCTATCTCACGCTGTTACTGACACCATCTATAGCCCTGTTAATACGACGGCGATTTACCCGGTATGACCTCTGGTTTGGCGTTGTCGCAAGCGTTCTGTCTGCTATCAGCCTTATATTCTGGTATTCAGATGTTTCCTTGCGCGGCGTTACCACCGATATTGTCGGACTGTATCTGAGCTACTTCGTTACAGGCATCGCGGTTTTTAAAATGACCGCCTTTCGAAACCGGGCAGCGAAGCTGTCCGGTTGTATTGCAGCCTTCCCATTTTTCGTACTGCCTGCGTTGGCTATTCCATTGTTCTTCGGCGTGTTGCTGGGACTGGGCGATTTACAGACCGAGTATGAAACGGATAGGGAAGAGGATTATTATTGCAGGGTTTCAGTTTATGGTAATGCCACCACATCAACAGGGGGATATACTGCCCGGGTTTATGAAGCTTATGCTGTCCTTGAATATCAGCGCCATGCCGTGAACTTCGAAAACACTTTATATCCAGAGATGACACCTGAACTTTCCTGTAAAAGGGCATTGTCTGCAGCTAAGAAGGCAATATAGCCAACACCTTTTCGACGCTAACAAACTCTCGCTTAAATGAATAAAGAACAACAAGATTATCTGAACCGCTACCTCGATACCCTGAGTCCGGAACAACAACACCCCTCTGTCACGGCTGATTATTTCTGTGCTGACGAGGAAAATGCCAACCTTTGTGCCGCGCTGATCCGCCGTGGAGAGAAGACGGCTGCCTGCAGCATGAAATACTGGTATGAATCCGGACAGGAGCCTATGCCACAGCCGGGCAGTTTAATGGTTGTAACGGACTGGCAGGGCAACCCGACTTCCATTATCGAAACCACCGAAGTGCGCGAATGCCGATATTCGGAAGTCACCGCCGAATTTGCGGCTGCTGAGGGCGAGGGCGACAAGTCACTGGCATGGTGGCGCGATGCCCACTGGCAATTCTTTTCCCGGGAATGCCGAGAGCAGGGCCTTGATCCTGATGAAAATATGATGCTGGTGCTGGAACGGTTTAAGGTCGTGTACTCATAAGCGACACTCATAATTATTAAGTTACTGGTTCCAGATCAGTGATTAGCCCGAATACAATGTCGGGAAAGGGATACAACAATGAAACATGCCGCCTTTTTACTATTAGGATTAGTGTCTCTGGCTGTTATGGCTGAGGATAAAATCGACGATCGGGTTGTAATGATTCATGAACAAAATCAGGCTATGAATCAGGCGATACAGACCGCCCGCAGCCAGCTCGACGGTTTCTTCGAGATTGCCGCCAATCCGCCTGCAGGTACCGAGCGGTTCAAGCTGAAAGTCATGGTGGCGGACGAAAACGGTGTCGAACACCTCTGGTTCTCTCCTTTCAGGAAGATAGAAGGCGGTTATGCCGGCATTCTGGTAAATCAGCCCGGCACCATCCGCTCAATGAAATATGGCGAGGTCTATGCGTTCCGACAAGACCAGATTTCCGACTGGGGCTATGTGCTGAACGGCAAGCAGATCGGGAGCTTTACCGTGTGCGTCATGTTCAAAAGCATGGATCAGGCAACTGTCGATCGGTACAAAAAGGATCATGGCTTTGTCTGTGACAGCTGAGCCCGTTACATCAATTGTGGCCAGAGAATTCTGGCTTGAAGGGGATCAGGTAACACCTTGCTGTTGCCTGTTTATCATTTATGAAAACGGATGCTGTGAAAAAATTTATTACGATGATGAGCGATGCATCTGGGCCACAGAATATCTGGCAGAAAGGCCGGATCTCAATAATCCTGGCGGCAACAGTATCCTGGCGGCAACAGTAGTTGCTATTACCCCTATACAAAATATCAGCCAGTGACAGGGCAGAATGCCGGCGCATTACTGAAAAGAAGGATGCCTGATAATAACAACCTTCAGCTGGTATTTTCGGGTGGTTACCAACTGAATCTTCGGTATGATCCAATAGAAGAAAAAGAATTCCTCATTGTCTCAAGTGAATCGTGAATCCGGCCGGGTCAATTTTTTTATATTATAACGATTCAAAAATCACCATCAGGTTACTAAGCACTCACACCTCCCGGAATAAATCAGGGTATATACGTAATCTGTCGTTGAAAACCCAAAAACTGCATGCATTTCAGGTATAACCAAGCTATCTTCAGAGCTCACCTTCGAGCTGTAAACAATAACGATACTCAAAATGCATGCTGTTCTCGAATCCCTGCTACCGGTCTTTTTCCTTATATTTCTTGGCTACACTTTCAAACATGTGGACTTTCCCGGCGATAATTTCTGGTCCCAGGCCAACCGTTTTATTTACTTTATTCTATTTCCCGCGCTCTTTATCGACAAGTTGGCTACTGCCGACCTGACTAATCTTGACGGGTTTGCCTTTGTCAGCAGCAGCCTGATTACTGTTGCCATTATGACGCCGCTGTTGATGCTGCTGAATAATGTGCTCTTCAAATTCAATGGTGCCGCCTTTACTTCTGTTTACCAGGGCTCGGTGCGTTTCAATTCCTACGTGTTGCTGGCGCTGGCAAGTGCAGTATACGGCGATGAAGGGCTGATTCTGGTGGCCTTTCTGATTACCTTTTTTGTACCGGTGATCAATATCTGCTGCATCAGTATCTTCTCGCTTTATGCTCACCAGACCCGGCTGACATTCGGCGCCTTTGTACGCTCGGTGGTCACCAACCCGCTGATTGTTTCGTGCTTTATTGGTGGTGGTCTGAATTATGCCGGCGTAACCATCTGGCCACCGGTGGAAAAAACCCTGGCCATCCTGAGTTCTGCCGCACTACCACTGGGGCTATTATCCGTAGGTGTTGGCCTGCATCTGGAACAGATTCGGTCGGCCCGGCTGGAGATCATTGTTGCCAGTGTCTTTAAACTCCTGGTATTCCCGGCAGTGGTTATGGTGACTGGCAATTTTCTCGGGGTGGAAGGTCTGGCACTGGCAATACTGGTGCTGTTTGCAGCCTTGCCGACAGCACCGACAGCACAGATGCTATCGCGCCAGCTGGGCGGAGATGTAAAGCTGATGTCAGCTATTATCACCCTGCAGACACTGCTTTCCATGATCAGTCTGCCGCTGGTGCTTTCCATGTAGATTTATATTATCCAGGTTCTGTTGACATAAGTAGCCCGCCGCTACAATACATGGGCGGGCTGTTCGATAGTTAACTTGATACTTTTAATTCACAGTTTAATCCGCAGTTAATGGCTCTGGTCCCACTGTTGTAGTACGCCTTCCAGTAATGCTGCGGGGGCTGTCCGCTCGGCCGGATGAGACCGCAGCAGCTGGGATAATAGTTTGATCACTTGAGCACTGCTTTCATGATCGGTATCACTCTTTGGGAACAGCCCTTCAGGATCAAACCCCTGACTCTTTTCCAGTACAGAATCCAGAATGCCTGAAGTGATCATCTTGTAAATAAAGACGCCCAGTAACCAGGAATCCTGCGCGCGGCCATCAATCACGGCATGCACCAGACATTCTGGTGGTAACGGGATATCATCCCAGGCAATAGATTCCGGCAAAGTGTTTACAGGCGATTCCGGAACTGGACGTAACTGACCACACCCGGAAAGAGCCATATCCCCGGTCTCTGTATGCTGCAATATATTGGTAGTATTCAGGTTAAGGTAAACCATACCTTTGTTGTGAAAATCAGTAAGAGCGGTTGTAGCAACAATTGCCGCTTGTTTAACCCTGCCAAAATCAGCCCCGCACTGGTCTGCCAACTGTTCTATCGAAAACTCCATCGCACCAAATGCCATAAACCACTGATCCCCGCTGGCACGGGAAAAATATAGTCGTGCTGCTTTTTGGGCAAGCCCGCTTTTTATCAGTAATGCATAACCTGAACGATACTGCTGCATCAGGTCAGGGGGGACCACAGAATTCGGTGAGCTCAAGGCAAAAATTTCACTGCACTCATCACACTCAAAGGCCTGGAACAACAGTACTTTGCCACGATTAATCTCGGAAAGCTGGCTCCGGTCAGAAGCTATGGCTGCTTCCAGGCTGCTTTTGCAGCATTGTTTAAGGTCCGAAAAGGTATAATTCAATGCGGCAACTTCTACATTTCCTGCCGTAGGAAAGGGCTCCACCTGATGCAGGAGAGGGCTCTCATCAGAAGGCTTCGGTACACTGACTAACAATTTCCGGTCAAAGCTGCCTCCATGGCGGCCAATTGTACACTCATAGGCCGAGTCAGCTGAAACATCAAACTGGCCGTTGGGGCAATGATTATCAAGACTCCAGAGCGGATAAATTCGGGGGTCTTCAGTGCTCTCGGGTGTAACAGTTGTTGGCTCTACCTCTTCGCCTTCCTTGCTTGGCTTGATACTCCAGAACAAGGTCGGGCAAACCGGATGGTGCTTTAAATATTCAGGATCCAGACAATCGATCATCCTCGACTGCAAAACCCTGATCGGCCAGTACCAACCAAACCATGCCAGCTCGGGATTATCCGTATACTCATCGGAAACCTCAGGAAACCTGGTAAAGTTCAGAACAGGACTCCCAGCTGCTGTCATTTTTGCCGGAGGGTAATGACTGACCAGTTGGCAGGGCTCATCAAGACGAGCCCCGTACTTGAAAGCTTCATTATAAATAAATAAAAGTTGGTACCAGACACCATCCGGAGGAATAATTGCCAGCACATATCTTTGCCACGGACCTGTATCCATTGTAACGATGGTTTGTTCATCACTACTTTCACCCTCAACATCTTCGAGTATTACTGCTCGACAATCTGGCTCAGCAGCCTGAATGGGTTGACTCAACGTCAATAACTTAAATTCACTGCCTGAAGATATGGCATCATTGAAACTGGTCAGTTTAAAACCCTGCTCCTGACCTGTATCTCCTTCTTCAACCAATCCTATTTGCAGCAGTTCCCACGGAAGAGACTGTATCGTTCGCCCCAGATCCGAACAGGCAACCGGTAGAGATGAGTTGCTATTAATAAAGTCGGGCACTTCTGCCACTTTGAAAGAAAGCAAGATACCGGTGACTTGTGCGGCATGTACTTGTATTACAGTTAAAAGCAAAATCAGCAGAGTTGAGCAACGGAATATCAGTGTGCTTTTCATATGTGATACCTCTGTATGAATAGTCAGGATCAGATATCAAACAGCAGACGAGTGACAGTGAAAGACTATATTTAATACCAGTGCAGGAAACTGGGTCGGGCTCGCATGGCTCTCTTCGGATGAGAGGATAGATCAACGTCATAAAAGGTTAGTCGCTGACAGTATATTTCGCCTTGGATAGTCATTGTTTCGAAAAGTTATAACTATAATCAGAAAGATAAGGACATATTTCACTGCAGGGAATGTTTCAATGCCACAGTCAGGCAAGGTCTCGTCTTCTACTCCAACACAGCTTCATGGCAGTACACCCGCATCCCCCCAGGAACAGGTCCCGCAGGGTAAATGGCAACAGCGCAGGGTAGGGCGGATATTGTCAGGCATTGCCTACTTTTTCCTTCACCCGCATCGCAGCCTGAAATCAGCCTTTGCCAAATTATTTAAACGCAAGGTCAAAACGGTACCGGATGCCGAACCGGTATTTCAGTCCACCCGGCCAGAATCCGGCCGGTTATCGGGATCATTTTCCCGACCTTCTTCTGCGGCCTCGTTTCACCCTGACGTCTTTCCGCCGACATTTGTACCGAGAAAGCGCTCTGTTGACCAGGTTTCCACCACAAGCTCCGGTTCACAGGAACTTTCATTGCAGCATTCATCACAACCAGAATCCCGGCGCAGCTCGGTACGATCAGAAAGTCTGGAAAGCAGGCCACCCTCACAAATCGAGCTGGAACTTGATTTTGTATCTGAGCCGGATGGCATTTTGCCCACACCTGTTTTCCCAACATCTGACTACACCACACCACCACCGACTTTCCAGCCTGTTTCAGCTCAAACGGGGACACTGCCACCAAAACCATCTACGCCGGAGCCTTCTACACCAGAACCCCGGACAACGGTTCAAACCAGTAACACCGTGGCTTCCCGGCAAAACCCAACACCGACGTTGAGACCGGTGGAGATCAAACTGCCAAACGACACGACACCGAGAACACTATCACTACCATTGACGGATGATGCTTCGGAACTGGAAGCGCACATACTGGGTCAACTGGGTGATGATTGGGAAGGATTGCAACTGACTTTTGGCGGTATGCCGGTGAATGCCGGAGCCTTGAAAGAGATGCTGCAGGCAAACCCTGACGGGGTCCCGCAACTGGAAGGAACTGATCCAACAGCCAGCGTATCGCCGGTACAGCATTATGATCAGCAGTCAAATTACCGGGATGCCCAGCTTACACTGCCAGGAAGCTCCGGGCCGTTAGATGTTATTTTGCCTCTGACCGGTAGTGATGCAGATCTGGATACGGCACTACAACAGCAGCTCGGGGAGCGCTGGAACGGCTTGCAACTGTCAATTGGCGGCATGGTCTTCAGTGCTGCCGAATTACGGGAACAAATACTGGCTCATGGCGGTGTTCCTCACCTTACCGCGATTCCGGTTAACCCTCAGCCAATAGCTCCAACACCAGTACCGGAGACTCACAACACACCGGTGACGCCAAGGCCCGAAACACTGTCTCCCTTAACCAATCCAACGGCCAGAACAGAGTCAACGGCAAAAGCTCAACTGACGCCCGGCTTTAACAATATTTCCGGTAACCACTGCTTTGCCAATGCAGGTCTGAAGCAGCTAATCACCGGGCTCAAATTAGAAGATATTGATGTTCTGAGACAAAATGCCCGTATGCTGGCCAAGCCAAAATCAAAGGAAGAAGCCGAGAATCTCGCTAAAGAAAAAGCCCGGGCAGAAGGCGTCAGAGAGGATCAGCTCAGGCATGAAGTTGCAGGAGCAAAGAACGAAACGGTTTCACCGTATAAAGCTGCCGTTACTCGTGCCTTTGCTGATCTGGCAGAAGCCGTATTGCTGGAACGTCAGGGCCGGGGAGATGAAGAAGTTGTTCGACGGACGCATGCAACATTCTTCGAAGCCGTCAAAGCCTTTGGCCAGTCAGATGAGCGTGGTGCCAGAAACTATAAAAAACTATTCCCTGTAAATGGCTCCCAGCCCCAGCAAGACCCGGAGGAAATGTTAACCACGCTCAGTGATTTTATGGGACTGAATCGATTTTATAAAAAATTTGAGCTCTATAAAAAAACCACCAGCCTGGATGGAAGCAAATCCCGGGAAAAGAGTAATGATACAGCACCTTATATGCCGATGGAGGTCCGGGGGCAGAGCCTTCCCCAGTGCTTTGAGGCATCCGTTGAACGGATGGAAGGAGCAAATGCCATCAGATGGGCTGATGACATTGACCGGGATTCCAGCGTCAGTCAGAGATACGGTTATCATGATCCATCCAGCCTGCAGCGAGTTAAAGTGCAAGGCAAAGTATTTGCGATGGATATGTATGGCCGCAGCCGGCGCCTGACTAAAGAAGGGAGGGCATTAATTGAAGGGCTGAAACCAGTTTTTAACTTGCCATTGCTTAATACCACTACCGGCAAACCTGAGTCTATCCCGTTCAGAATCCAGAGTATTGTGGTACATGGCGGCGGTGAATCTGCCAACTCCGGCCATTATGTCACTCTGGAACAGCATGATGGCAAATGGTTTCTGCATAATGACTCAGTCGTTACGGCTCTGAAGGGTGACGTGCATGACTATTTTGCAGAACATAAAAATGCTGTGCCGTATTTGATTGCTATGGATCGGGTGAAATAACCCTACAGCGAAATACACTTGTCGTATAATCTGCATCAAAGTGCGCTTTGAAAAGAATCGGTAAGGTATCAGCTTCTTTTTTGAATTTACTTTCAGGAAAAGCTGTGCAAGACATCGAATTTAGCACTGTAGTTGATGCTTTTGATGGAAAGTCCTTTTCTACTCAGGACTTTATCGACGAATACACCCGGCAGTTTTCAATCAGCTGGCAGAAAATCGTTGCGGAATATGGCGAAGGCGGTAAGGGATCCGGTCGTCATTACAGTGCCAATAGCCGGATAGCTCACTGGCTGGACCAGAAATCAAAAGACGAGCAGCTGGAAAAGCTCGACTATCGCAAGGCGCCGGAGGGCTGGGGTAGCCCAATTATCAGATACTGGGTTGAGAGTCGCAGCCAGTACGGCGGCACCTTCTTTCCTGAAGAACTTGAAAGCAGCGAAACGATAATAGAAGGCGCCCGTAAACAGGTCACTGTTAACCGCTATGAGCGGGACCGTTCTGCCCGTGAGAAGTGTATTGAAAAATGGGGCATTCGCTGTTTTGTTTGCGATTTCGACTTTGAGTCCCGCTACGGTAGCCTGGGTGCCGGCTTCATCCATATTCACCACCTGAAACCCTTATCCGAGATCGGCGAAGCTTACGAGCTTAATCCTGCTGAAGATCTGCGCCCCTTGTGTCCCAACTGCCATGCCATGGTTCACCGCCAGAAACCGGCATTATCGGTTGAAGCGCTGAGGGACAGACTGCAGAATAAGGCGACAGAACAAGAATAAAGCAGGATTAACTGCAGGAGCGTCAGGGTGAGCGATTATAAAATCAGTACCTGTGTCGAGGATATGGATCTCTCCGTTATTCATGAGTTCCTGACCCAGTCCTACTGGGCCAGCGATATACCTCAGGAAACTGTAGAGAAGGCAGTTAAAAACTCTCTCTGCTTTGCCGTTCTTACTACCTCAGGGCGACAGGTCGGGTTTGCCCGGCTGATTACCGACTCGGCTACATTCGCTTATCTGGCCGACGTTTTTATTTTGGAAGCCCACCGGGGACACGGTCTGAGCAAACGACTGATGGAAGCGATTATTTCCCATCCACAGCTACAGGGACTGCGACGTATTACCCTGGCGACCGCTGATGCTCATGGTCTGTATGAGCAGTATGGTTTCAAGCCGCTGGCCCGGCCGGAGACCTTTATGGAAATCTGGGTGCCTGACGTGTATAACCCCGCTTGATCATCATCCCTATACATCAATAACCGACTAAAAACACCCTCTGTAAAAGAGGGTGTCGCTGCATATCAAAATAAGAATTCAATGAAGATAACCACTGAAGACCTTACTGTGACTCTGCCACAGGGGCCTGTTTATACAAGGCAATGGATACCTGCCAACCTGACCATCGATATTCCTTTGATTCTGCTGCACGACTCGCTTGGCAGTGTTGGTTTATGGCGGGATTTTCCGCAACAACTGGCAACAAGCCTCGGTTGTCGGGTTATTGCCTATGACCGGCTGGGATTTGGCCAGTCCGGCGCCAGACAACAACTGCCTTCGCTGAATTTTATCAGTGAAGAAGCTACTGAATACTTCCCGGCCATCAAGCAGCAACTGGGTATTCAGCAGTATGCGCTGCTGGGACATAGTGTTGGCGGCTGTATGGCGATTAATATTGCGGCTCATGACAATGATTGTCAGGCCGTCATTACGCTGGCGGCCCAGGCTTTTGTTGAACCTCTGACAACCAAAGGTATAGCTGAAGGCAGCCAGCTATTTCAGCAACCGCGACAAATGGCGCGACTGGAAAAATGGCATGGCAACAAGGCAGCATGGGTGCTAAACGCATGGACTGGCGTATGGTTATCGCCAGAGTTTGCCGACTGGAGCCTGCAGCCGGTTATTGGCAAGGTACAGTGCCCGGTACTGGCTATTCATGGTGAGCTGGATGAGTACGGTTCCCGGGCCTTTCCCGTATTTATTGCTGGCAATAGCAGCGGGAAGGGGGAGATGTTGCTGTTGCCTGACTGTGGTCATATGCCGCATCGGGAACAAACGGATAAAGTGGTCGCTGCTATCAGTGTCCTCTTGCAAAAAGAAATGCACCTGACGACCTCTCTGGTCAGCAGTTAAGGGTGAATGGATAATGACTCAAGCAGTGATGCCTGAAACAGGCGAGAAACAAGCAGCACAGCATTTTACTGAGCCTTCTGATCCGCGGTTTGATACGCTGGTTAGCGAGTTTGAGCAGGCGGTATTACAAAGCGATTCATTCAGCCTATACAGTAAAAAGTTGCCCTGTACCAAAGAGAAGAGTTATACGGCACTAAAAGCGCTAGAGGGTCAGGATAAGATTGGTCTGATTTTCTATCTGGTACAGCGGGTGAAGGCACTGGAGCCCGAGGACTCGAACTCATATAGCGCTAAAAAAGATCCACGTCATCATTTCAGTTTCTGTCTGTTGCAAGCACTGCTGCGTACCAAAATAGAGTTTCCCGGGAATTTTTCTTTCCTGGCTCTGCTTGATCATTTTTATAGCGGCCTGACTTCCAGATATACATTTATAACGCTCAGCAAAATGCCTCTGGCGGCGTTTGTTGGTCAAATCGAGAAACACATCAAGGCACAAGGTCCCAGCCAACATTTACAGGAGGACCTTCACGCCATACTGGAACACCCGCTGATACGCCCTTATCTGGATACATCAATTACTGATCTGCGCAAGATAACTGGCAGACTCAAGCAGCTATTAGTTGCAACAGGAGGAGATGTTGGCGTTCTGGAGTATGAGTTTTGTGATAGCCCCACCGGGCAGCTGATGTCGGACTCTCTGGCAGATATGACCACAGATCAGAAACAGGACTGGCATCGTCTGTTACATCATCTTGCTGAAGCCAGAGGAATGTGGCCGTCGAGCGATTTTCTGCAAACAAGTCATCAGCTGATTGATAAGTTAGGCGCCAGCAATTTTGAATCAGTTGTCTGTCACTGGCTTGAACGAATCACCGCCATGCCACTAAGAAAAAGAGAAGAAAAGTACGATATTAGTCGAACAGTTGTTTTTTATAGCTGGCTGGAGGAAAGACACAGCTTATTTACTGGTTTGCTATGGAGCATGGACGGATTTGATGATCCAACAACACTGAATATAATCGGGCGCTTTACTGAAAAGTGCTTTCAGAAGAACCCGACCATCGGCTGGAATGCAACTGAAGTCGGTAAAGCGGGTTTATATACGCTGGGTAACTCTCAGAGTCTGGAAGCTGTAGGGCAGCTTTCCTGGTTGAAGATGCGGGTTCGTAGAAACAAAACTCGGGATCAAATTCAGGCGTATATTGACCGGAAAGCCGTTGATAAGGAAGTAACTGCAGCAAGGCTGGAAGAGCAGTCAACCCCAGACTTTGGTTTAACTAATGGTCGCTATACCGAATCCTTCAATGACTACCAGCTGGAACTGTCAGTCACTGGAGTTGGAACGGTGGCCCAGCAATGGATCAAACCGGATGGCAAGTACCAGAAAACCGCTCCGGCCTTTGTTAAAAAGGATGAGGCACTCAGTAAGCAATTGACCGCAATGCGCAGTCTAGCCAAACAGGTCAAACTGGCTTCTACCGCCCAGCGGGACCGGGTTGACCGGCTGTTTACCGAAGATACCGGACGCTCACTGGGCGACTTTGAACGAGACTATCTGAACCACGGGTTGATCTCCACTCTGGCTCGCAAACTGATCTGGATGCTGGACGATACTCCGGCACTGTTTTACGACAAGGGCTGGCAGGATGTGCAGGGTGCATCGCTGTCGCCTGACAAGCAGACGCAGGTGCGGTTATGGCATCCGGTCTTTAGCAGTTCCGAACAAATTATGGCCTGGCGTGACCGGCTTGAGGTCTTGGAAATCCGCCAGCCGCTGAAACAGGCCTACCGGGAAGTCTATTTGCTGACCGATGCCGAGGTAACGACCCGGGTTTATTCCAACCGGATGGCAGCACATATTCTGAAGCAATATCAGTTTAATGCGCTGGCCACACTGCGGGGCTGGAGTTACAGCCTGGTTGGACATTACAACGACAGTAATGAGATCGCTCGTAAATCCTTACCGGAATATGAGCTGGAAGCCTGGTTCTGGACCAACCAGGTACTGGATATCATGGGCAATGACGACGGCGGTTTTTCGCAGTATATCTCAACCGATCAGGTCAGGTTTGTTGATGCTGCAGGCGATCCGGTTGAACTGGCCCGCATTCCGCCACTGGTTTTGTCGGAAGTCATGCGGGATATCGATCTGTTTGTCGGT
Organism: Spongorhabdus nitratireducens; assembly: GCA_947387575.1. Taxonomy (GTDB): domain Bacteria; phylum Pseudomonadota; class Gammaproteobacteria; order Pseudomonadales; family Endozoicomonadaceae; genus CANDOC01. Next base: position 593,242 of record CANDOC010000001.1, on the reverse strand, counting down.
GTTGCCAGTGTTGGTAATGATCCCGAATGGCAGGATGGTGGTCCCGATGCACCGCGTTACGCCCAAACCTACTGGAACAGTTATTCATTTGGCGAACTCACCGAAATTGCCAAAACCCGCAAGGCGGTACTGGAGCGTTTACTGCCACGACTGAAGCTGAAGACTGTGGCTACGATCGAGGGCCGGTTCCTGCATGTGCAAGGCAAGCGGCACTTGTACAAGATCCATATTGGCAGTGGCAATATTCTGATTGCACCGGATGATCGTTATCTTTGCATCGTACCGGGCCGCAGCAGTGACAAGAAGGCGGCTCAGGTTTTTCTGCCTTTTGAGGGCGATGGCGGGCTTTCGATTGTGCTGTCGAAGGCGTTTCTGCTGATGGATGATGACAAAATCACCGATCCTACCATTTTGCAACAGTTGTAATCGGCTCCAACAAGTTCAGCCTCATATCAGACGGGCTGAACTTGTTATCTGAAAATTAATAAACAATAACTTCTTCTTCGATAATCACTTCTTCATAGACCACATCTTCTTCAATAATGACCTCTTCATAAATGACATCTTCGACAATAACTTCGTCATATCCGCCATCATCGATAACAACGCAGCCACCTAGAAGTAGTAGCCCCAGACCCAGTACAGAAAAACGTAAATAAGACATGCTGAAACTCAAATTAGCCTTGTGTTTATTTTGTGTTAGTTATTCTAGGGGGGAGATGTAGCAGGCTTAAATATTGAAAATGAGAAACAAGATTTCACTAGTGGAAAATAGGATTAACTCTTTAGGATTATTTTTGATTTCAATTAAACATTAATGTCTATTTTATGATGAATTAACTGCAAGCCAGCCTGCGACTTGCAGTATGATGATTCGATAAGAAAATCAGGCGGCTGCTTCAGCATCACCCGTCAGCACTTGAAACGCAGGCATATCATGTAATGCTTCGAAGGCATCTTCACCGGCGACTTCATCCTTGAGGGCAGGTGACAGTTCAATCGCCGTTTCCAGATCCAGAATGGCCGCATCTTCCTGTCCGATGGCAGTCTTGGCGCAGGCGCGCTGCCAGTAGGCCAGGGCATACTCGTTGTCATGCTCGACCGCCTGATCAGCCAGAGATAATGCCCAGCGGGCTTCGCCCAGATCCAGCAGGGAATCGGCTTTATAAGTCAGCGCTTCAACATCATTGGGGTTAATTTCCAGAATCTGGTCGTAAATGCTGATCTGTTCATGCAGGTTGCTCTCAAGCCCGGCCCGCATCCACAGTGAGTGCATCTGGTTAGTCTGGGATATATTCTCCTGGGCCGAAATGATTTCCTCGGAGCGGATGCGCAGCTTCCTTTCCAGTTCATTCAGCCGGGTTTCATATTCCTGGGTCACCTTGGATACCTGGCTCTCAACCTGCTCCTTGATGGTTTCCCGCACTTCACGCAACGACCGCCAACCCAGCAATACCAGGATTGAAGCAGCACCGGTGATAATAAAGAAGATGTTATTGATTGTGTCGGTGGTATATCGCACCGCACGGTCAGAGGCGTCCAGTCTGGCTTCGGCGACCTTGTCGACCAGCTCGGTTCGCATCGCCTGCTGATCCTGTCGCAGCTGTTTCAGCTCATCTAGAATATAACGTTCGATAAAGGGCTTATAGAGCGGCTCATCGATTTCAGCGGCAGTCACAGGAGCCGGAGGCGTTTCAGCATGGGCTGTTGTTAAAACAGTTGTCAGCAGGGTGAGGCACAGCAATGCCAGCACCTGTGCAGATTTTATCAGTCGGGAGAACATAGCCTGTTGTTATCTCTATAAGGTTGAGTACGTTCGATTGCCCACCATATCGCGGCTGAACGGCCGGATAAAGTCTCTTGATAGCAGTTAATTGAACAAAGTATCACTTCAGTGTTTTGTGGCTGATGACGCATCAAAAACCCGGTTTAACAGGTTTGCCAGCCGCCAGGCGGCGGTAACCAGTCGCTGTTCTGCGATCTGTTTACCGACTGCCAGATAGTTATCGGACAGTTGCTGGCCGGGTTTAAGTCCGGAGACTGCAAAATCAGACAACAGTTTCTCGCTTTCCAGCACCCAGACCTTCGGGTCGGTTTCATCCAGTGCCGGTAGATCTTCCAGATTGACCCGTTGCAACAGGGTTTTGCCGTACTGCTCGGCTTGTGCCAGTGCCTGTTGGTCGTTATAACGGACAGAAGGAGCAGCGGTTAAGGCGCTATCCCACAGGTCATGCAAATTGATCAGTTGTTCATGTCCATATTGAACAGGCCTGATTCTGAAAGCTTTATAGCAATGAGCGGCACCATAGGGCCGCTCGGGATCATCATCACAAACATGCAGCGGTTGATGAAGGTCCTGAACCACATGGATCAGCGCCCGCAGCATCAGCGCTTTGGCAAAGCGGCTGGCCTGCGGGTTTTCCAGAGTACGAACAGCCTGTTGAACAATCCAGACTCCATTCTGATTGGCCGGCCCTTCAGCCTGCCCCATTATGGCCTGTTCACGGCTGGCCGTATGCCAGTAAAGGGTGACGCCCAGTCCGGTCTGTTTGATATTATCCAGCCAGGTGGAGGCCACCATAAAATTGTCGGTTTCCGGCTCGGCATCTTTCAGCACATCAAGATAGGTCTGCACCTGTTTCCGGGTTTCAGGTGTCAGCTGCTGCCAGGCAATCCAGCTGCTGGCCATATGACCGGCATCGAACCAGGCCTGAGCCGGTGAGGGCAGGAGGAGTGTGGGCCACAGTAGCAGGGCAATGATCAGGGTTTTCATAGTTAACTGTTATCGGCACGAGTAACACAGGCTTCTGCCTTTTCACGTTAATGTGCTCTCCGTCTCGACCGGCGTTTAACACTCTTCCACTCACCACTCCCGGCAGGCTGAAAATCTTTTTTTGAATCCAGAGGAGGGAAGTCAAGATCATAACCAACAGGTTTGACCGAAGGCGGGGGGATTACAGCTGGAGATGACGATGGAATCAGTGCATGGAAATGTGATCCTGCATTGGTGAAATCCCGATCATTCAAACGGCAGGGATTATAAATCAAGTGAATTGTTGTGACTGGCTTAAACCGACTTCCATTCGGGGACGGATAGAGTTCCTGCAACATCGGCATCAGGTCATGAGCAGTTTGAAGCCATTCCATCAGGCAAAACTTGTGACATATTGTACCTGCGCGACCTGCTTCGTATTCATAAGCATTGACATCAACTTGCAGGAGCACACATATCAGAGGCAATAGGTCACAGTCTCCATAGAAATCAACAGAGTTCTGTTTTGCTCCACATTTGTTAACAGAAAAACTGATAAACCCTTGCTGACAGCGCTTCTGCAGCTGATCCGGGAAACTTGACGTCAGCTGATAGAACTGGCTTTCCAGCTCAGAACGGTGATTTCGATGGTGCAAGGGTAATTTATGTGCTGTCTGGTAGCTGTATATTTTTTTAACCAGGTTATTGATCAACAGAGCCAACTTGGAGCGAAGGGTGGAACCTGTAAGTACAGGTTCGGCTCGAACAGCTTGATTATAGGCAGCAGCAACGGCGTTATAAAAACAGTCTCCGTCCCGAGGCATCATTTTCAGACTGAAGCCTGATGGCATATTTTCACAAAGCCTTTTGTCTGCTTCAGACAGAGCTGCAGTCACTTCACTTTCATCCAGGGCACAGGATGTTGCGGAAACAGGCACAATTTCCCGATGAAGTACCGTACCACTACTGTTTTCCGGCAGCGAAGCTTCAGGTGTGGAGTTGTGGCTGTCAGGATGGCTTGTCGTAGAATGGACCCGCGCATCATCTGTATTTCCGGATGGCAAGCCATCACGTTTTTTTGCGCGTACCCCCTGTAGTTCAGCTTCAAGTTCCAGTATGCGTTCCTGTAACTGCGTATTCTGTGACGCCATCTGCACCACTTTTTCCTTGTATCGGTCTCCGCGACTTCTGGCCTGTCTTATTTCAGCGTCAAAATGTCGTTGTTCAGCCTCAAGTTTGTGCGCAAGCAAGTCAGCCTCTCGTTTAGCTGAGGTATAGGACTGATCCTGATCCCGTAATCTATGTCGGTTATGAGACAGCTCTTCCTCCAGCTCTCTGGCTCGGGCCACAGCACATCCATATTCTCTTTCGCGCTCCTCTTCATTGTGTTTTAGCCGACTGTTTTGAGCTTCGAGCCTTTCATTCTCTCTTGCCAGTATGTCGATTTGAGCCTCAAGCCTTTCATGACTGAGCCTTACTTTTTTGTAATTACCAAGCTTGACGGTTGCTCCTTCCCACTCTCTGCGTCTTTTTCCGGGAACAAAACCTTCTTGCTTTGTTCTCATGCCGCCAGGATCATACCCATAATCCTGATGTGGGTGCAGCGGCAGAGGGAATGTCAGTAATGCATTCAGAATCAGCTCCAGTTGGTCTTCAGAAAGCCTGACCGGTGCTGCTGGATAGCTCTCATCTGCCCAGTAATTGATGTTACTTAACGTGAACAGGGTAGTTTTATTGTTGTATGCCCTGATGGCACTGAATATCAAGCCATTTTCAAGCTCTATCCGATTCTCGCAATCCGCCTCAGTATAAAAATCAAAACAGAGCTGCCAGGGCTCTTTACCAATGGTAAATATGTGATTACTGCGACGACCTGGCTCAAAGCTGAATTCGGTCATACCTCTGAAGTCAAAAACCGGATGCCATGTCATGTGTGAGCTGATGTCGTATCGTGTCCCCGATCTGAAAAGGTGTACATAGGCTATCGAACGATCCAATGCCGGATATTCAAGGCGGTTACTGATTTCGCTTAACGGCATTATTTGTGTATTGACTTGAAGATGGCTCGAAAAAAATTGACACATGACTGATGGCGGCACATTTCTTCGTCCCTCCTTCAGCTTCCTGATGATAGCCCGAACCTGAACAGATGCGTGTTCGGGGGTCTTCCCAAGTGCAAAGGCGAGAGATATTCTGCCCTTTTCTATTGTATTGTCTGCCATACGTCTTTGCCTGGCATGCATGTCGTTAAAGGCGATATCTGATTCACCCCTTCTTGAGCCCGGTGTAGCGGACCAGTACCAATTGATATTCAGTTCTTTTGGCTGCCCATGATGGTGCTCCCTTGCTTTTTGATGCAGGTGAATAGCTTTCGTTATGCCTCCTGTATCCACATAGATATGAATATTTCGGTGAGCTACCGGGCAATCAATATGTCTTCCGGATGCATTCTCTCGCTGCATTTCACCATGGAAAGAAATGCTGCCGAGATGACTGCCGTCTGGAAGCGTGATGGGAGAGGATAAAACCGCATGAACGGCTGGAAGGTATGTATAAAGAAACAAACCTATAACAAGGTAGTTTTTTTTGTATAAAGTGAACCAAAACAAACAATTATTTTTCAATTTTTTTGCATAAAATCAGAACCTATGATTCAAAGATAATATGCCAGTTTTACTGAGTTCACCGGCTTCCTGTTATTTTCGTGTTTGTAATATTTCTTCCTGTAGTGCACTGAGCCCGGAGCTGAAATTCCAGCCCCGGATTTCAGATTAAATCTCACAGTTCCTGCTGAGAGTGTATTGGTTACCAGATCTGAAGCTGATATAGCTAAAACTATCTTCAGAGACCTCCTTGATTTGATAGGCCTCATACAGATCCGGTTTGGTAGTCTTGGCCGGATACTGGCCCTTTTCATCCACAAAACCCCGGGTAGCCGTGAAGTACACCGGAAAGCGTACACCCCAGATGCCGATTTCAGACCAGCTCTCGGTCTCGTCGTCATGGTTGGTCAGGAAATCAATCCGGTAAGTGCCATCCTCATGGCGGTTCACAACCCACTGCTGGCGGGCACCATTAGGGTAGGTTTTGGAGCCACACCACTCTCCCTGCAACATTTCCCGGGCAGCGTTGTTTTTCTGTTCCAGTGATTCCGGTGAGGTTTTCGGCTGCTCACCAGCTTGAGAGGCCAGGCAAACTTCAGCCAATACAACAAAAACCAGCGGTAAATACTTCATTATTACTACTATCTTACCAATATTATTTTACCGACTGCCGGCCCGATCGTATCGACACAATATCTCACATATCAGGAACCCGACCATGAGCCAAAGCCCGTACCGGTTCTCAGCCTTTGTGAACGATCTCAAAAAAATGACGCGGGATACCGCTAATGAGGACGTACTGCTGCAACGGATTGCACCGCTGGCACAAGAGGCTGCGCTGAGTCAGGACTGGCATACCGATCATACCGGTGAACCCGCACCGGAAGAAGACTTTATTCTCAGTCCGTTACATCTTGAAGACGACAATAGCCTCTATATTGTGGCGATTACCTGGCTACCGGGAGCTATCACCCCGGTACACAACCATAATACCTGGGCCGTTGCAGTCGGGGTGGAAGGCTGTGAAACCCATACTTTGTGGGAAATCTCCGGCCAGCCTGAACAGAGAAAAGATCTCGGGCTCAGCAGGGGAAAGGTGATCAGTGTTGGTCGGGGAGACGTACTGACCATGACTTCCCGGGGTATACACTCGGTAGAGAACAGGAGCCAGCAGAATACCGTGTCGTTTCATGTCTATGGAAAAAGCCTGCTCCATACCAACCGGTTACGTTTTTTTCCCGAAACCAACACTGCCGGGCCTTACTATTGATTTGTTTGTATTAATCGATGCAGAGCGTCGGCTCGGCCTGACCATTGGAAACATAGGTGCGGCAGCCAAATTGATGGGTCGTCGCCGTACATTGCCCGCTAACTCTGTCGCCCGGTCTGACATTACCCGCAACAGTACATGAAACCTGACACTGGCTGCTGTCAGTACATGACTTACCCGCATCGGAAGCAGGCAGAATACAGGTAAACCGCTGTAACTTACCTACTTTCTGCCAGTTGCCACCATGCTGTTCACAAGCAGCCTTTGTTGTAAGCAATTGCGCCTGTTCAACCAGGCTTAGCCCGGAGGGTAGGGCCTGTTTTGAACTGCTGTTGGCTGTATTGATATGACTGCAAGCTGTGAGTGTGATAATCGCAAGGCTGATGCTTAAAGCTTTGAGCATTTGTTTTGGTCCGGTAATTTAATTCTGAGATCACGGCATATTCTATTTTGACTGTTTCTACATGCAACCAGAGTCGGTTATCTCTTTTGTTTCTACCTTTATTTCTGTCTTTTAACTCTGCCTCGGCCGCTCCATAATAACCCCGAAAAAAAAGACGATATCAAGCGGGGACGCCATGCTGCATGAAACCATTTTGCGGGTCAGGGATGAAAATGCCCTGGGCAATATCAGTCATGAACTGCAACTGCGGTTTGACCGGGTAGAAGTCACGGCCAGAGATATTATTACCGAGCGGGTACTGCAGGAAGTGGTCGCCTATAACAACCGGGCTCAGCAGCAGAAACAATATGCCTCCCATACGCTGGTGGCCCCTAGGGCAGAAGAAACCCTGCTGAACGGAACAGGCAAAAAATACCAGGAGAGGCCTCAGGTTAACGCCGAACGACAGATCGATATTGCTGTTGAGGCGTTTCACAGCAACGGTTTCTTTATGCTGGTTGATAACGAACAGATCGAGGATATCGATCAGCGGGTCATGATTACGCCGGAAACCGTAGTCAGCTTTATCAAACTGACACCGCTGGTGGGTGGTTAAGCTTTAGTTCGGGGGAATTACCATGCTGGAAAAACTGATCATGCGTCTGACTGGCGGCAAGGAAGAGGTCGCCAAAGTAGCAGAACCACTGGATGAACGTTTTGATAGGCTTGTTGCCGAAATCGAGCAGTTCATTCTGCAGGAAAAGCGGCATATCTGGCCTGGAAGCCGGTTGCCTTTTAACCAGTCACCCGCCTATGCCACTCTCAAGGCCCTGAAAGGGCAAGATAAGGTTGATCTGGTGATCTACCTTGCCCTGCGCTGCAATGCGTTGGAAAAACCGGAGCAAGATCTATCCTGGTACCATCAGGATCCCCGGTATCAATTCAGCTGTTCCCTGCTTGATGCCATTATGCGCACAAAGCTCTCATTCCCGGAGAATTTTTCCTTTTTATCACTGTTTGACCTGTTTTACGGCCATTATGACCATAAGAATCCACGGGCTTCATTGGGACTAAGGCCATTTACGGCACTGGTCAGCCAGATAGAAAAGCATGCCAAAGCACAGGGTTTCAGTGATCAGCTGCAAAGCGATATTAATATCATCCTTGAGCATCCGCTGACACGTCCCTGGCTGGAAGGGGGACGTAATCACTATGGGCCTGATGTGGGCAAAGCGGCAGGCAAACTGCAACGGCTGCTGAACGAAGCCGGAGGTGATATCCAGGTTCCGGAGTATGATTTCGGGATTGGCCGGATGGGATGGATCATCAAGACTTCGCTGCAGGACTGTGCAGGAGAGCAACGTGACCACTGGAATCAATTGTTTCATCATTTGAGCACGGCCAATGGCAGCAAGCCTTCGAAAAAGTTTATGGATACCAGCCGGACACTGACTGATGCTATCGGTACCCGGGAATTCAAAACCTCTTCACAGCACTGGATGAAGCAGGCGCTGGAACTGACTATCGAAGAAATTGAGAACACAATTAATAACGGTATTCACCGTTATACCTATACCGTCCATGCCTGGGTCGAAGACGAAAGCCATAACCTGATGAAAGGTCTGTTATGGAGCCTGGGGCGGTTTCATGACAGTGCAACACTGAGTCTGATGGCCCGCTTTACCGAGAAATGTTTCCAGAAAATACCCGGTCATGGACCTGCTGCAGCTGCTGTTGGTAATGCCGGCATCTATACCCTGGCTCATACCAAAGGGTTGGACGGCATCAGCCACCTATCACGACTGAAGCTGCGGATTCGCCAGAGCAATACTCAAAAGCTGATTCAGAAATATATTGATGAACAGGCCGTACGACAGGGCATAACTCCGGCACAGGTGGAAGAGCTGGCGGCACCGGACTTTGGCCTGACACTGGGTTGCCGGACAGAAGCCTTCAAGGATTATCAGCTGGTGCTGACCGTCACCAGTGTTGGCACCGTTGAACAGCAGTGGCTTAAACCCGATGGCAAACCCCAGAAAACCGTTCCGGCTTTTGTCCGGGAAAGCAGTCCGCTCAGCGACAAGCTGAAAAAAATGCGGGAGCTGGTGAAACAGATCAAACAGGCGTCCACTACCCAGCGGGACCGGATTGACCGGCTGTTTACCGAGGATATGAGCTGGTCACTGGCCGATTTCGAGCGTTATTACCTGAATCATGGTCTGGTATCGACGATCGCAAGAAAGCTGATCTGGACGCTCGATGACACACCGGCACTGTTTGTCGACAACAGCTGGCAGGATGTTAACGGCAATGTACTGACAGTTAATGCTGAAACCTGCATCAGGCTCTGGCATCCGGTTGCCAGCACCGCGGAGCAGACCCTGGCCTGGCGTGACCGGCTGGAACAGCTGGAGATTCGCCAGCCACTGAAACAGGCTTACCGGGAAGTCTACCTGCTGACTGATGCTGAAGTGACCACCCGCATCTATTCCAACCGGATGGCAGCCCATATTCTGAAACAGCACCAGTTTAATTCACTGGCCGCGCTGCGTGGCTGGCGCTATTCACTGCTGGGTGCTTACGATGATGGCCGTGATGGTGAAATTGCCTGCAAACCGCTACCGGCTTTCGGGTTGGAAGCCCAGTTCTGGATTAACGAGATTCTGGACGATAACGACAGCTTTAACGATGCCGGGATCTGGTATTACGTCGCTACCGATCAGGTGCGGTTTATTGATAACGATGGCGAGCCCGTTGAGTTGGCGCAGATACCGGCACTGGCATTGTCGGAAATAATGCGTGATGTTGATCTGTTTGTCGGTGTGGCCAGTGTCGGCAATGACCCCATGTGGCAGGATGGTGGTCCGGATGCCCGACCTGATTATCGCGACTACTGGCACAGCTACTCTTTTGGTGATCTCACTGAAATTGCCAAAACCCGCAAGGCAGTGCTGGAGCGGTTATTGCCAAGGCTGAAGCTGAAGAAGGTTGCGACTATCGACGGCAAGTTCCTGAAAGTGCAGGGCAAGCGTCATCTGTACAAGATTCATATCGGCAGTGGCAATATCCTGATAGCACCTAACGATCGCTATTTGTGTATTGTGCCGGGACGAGGCAAGGACAAGAAGATTGATCAGGTATTCCTGCCGTTTGAAGGGGATGCCGGGCTTTCAATTGTGCTGTCGAAAGCGTTTCTGCTGATGGATGATGACAAGATTAAAGATAAAACCATTCTGCAACAGCTGTAAGTCATCAGCTGGATATTTCGTGCGCCCGGGGCGACGCACGAAATAAAAGGGCTATTACAGAAGGATTAGACTCAGGCTTCGGAAACTTTTGGATTCTTCATCACTGAATCCTGTTCCTCAACTTTATCCTCTGCGTTGTATTTAACCCCTTCCTCTTCATCCTGCAGGCCTTTGACCAGCGCTACACACATAATCAGCAGTACGACCGAGAAGGGTAGCGCAGCTGCAATGGTTGCTGTTTGCAAGGCTTGCAGACCACCTACCAGTAACAGTGCCGCCGCAGCTATACCCAGGGTCAGGCCCCAGAAGATTCGGAACCGGCGTGGCGGGTTTTTGTCGCCCATAGACAGCACGGTGCAGATAACCAGGGTGCCGGAATCAGCAGAGGTCACAAACCAGGTGATAATCATCAGTGTGGCCAGCGCTGCCATCGGTACCGTGAGTGATTCAACACCCAGAGCTTCAATGGTCTGGTACAGGGCCAGTGTCATATCATTTTTAACCGCCTCAATAATGCCGCCATTACCGTACAGTTCGATATGCAGGGCGGTACCACCGAAGATGGTGATCCACAGGAAGCCGGCCAGCGGCGGAATAATCAATGCACTGAGCAGGAACTGACGAATGGTACGACCACGGGAGATACGGGCGATAAACATACCTACCATCGGGCCCCAAGACAGCCACCATCCCCAATAGAAGATGGTCCACCAACCCTGCCAGCCACGCTCGGAGTTGGGATCAGTCCAGAAACCCATGGGAATCAGATTCCACATATAGTCACCGATACTGGTCACAAACAGCCCCAGCAGGAACACGGTGGGTCCAGCCAGCAGGAAGAAACCAATCAGAATCACACTGATACGGATATTCCAGACGCTCAGCAGGCGAATGCCTTTTTCTACCCCGGAAACAGCCGACAGGGTACCGACAATGGAGATCACCGCAATCAGGATAATCTGGGTTGTTGTCGATATCTCGATACCAAACAGGTAATTCAACCCGGCATTCATCTGGGCAACACCCAGACCCAGGGTTGTAGCTGTGCCGAACAGGGTACTGAAAATAGCCAGCAGATCGACCGCATGTCCCATCGGGCCATAGATACGATCACCAAAGATCGGATACAGGCCGGATCTGACGGTCAGCGGCAGACCGCGACGATAGGCGAAGTAAGCCAGAATCAGACCAACGATAATATAGATTGCCCAGCCATGAAGTCCCCAGTGGAACAGGGAAATACGCAGTGCAATCTGGGCCGCTTCGGCGGTACCGGTTTCAACCCCGGCCATCTCCATAAACGGATTGCCCTGATAGTGAGCGATCGGCTCGGCAATACTCCAGAACAGAATACCCACCCCGATAGCACAGCTGAACAGCATGGCGAACCAGGTAAAGAAGGAGAATTCCGGCTTTTCATCATCGGCCCCGAGTTTAATCCGGCCAAACCGGCTCAGCGCGACCCATACTGAAAAGAACAACACTACACTGACGACAGTGATGTAGTACCAGTTAAGCGTGCTCTGAATCCAGTTCTTGATATCGGTGTAGATACCGTTTGCCAGGTCTACATTCAGCACGGTGAACAGCACGAAAGCCAGAATCATGGCCTTCGAAGCTATCCCCATACCGGGATGTATACCACTTAATAGCCCGGAACGGGCCAACATCTTGCTGGGTTGCATCTCTGTGCTCCCTCTTGTTGTTTTTCTAAGACACCAAATCGTTGTTGTTTTTATGTTTTGAGGACATTTCAGTCAACGACGGTATTATGGTATACCATAATATGTCGGACATAAACACGCTTGGCAATGATCGCAGGTAAATTCATTCCGTAAAGGTCAGGGGCGTTATCAGCCCGGCAGTCCTTCCATAATCGCTACCCGGGCAGTAGCCGCACCCTGGCGCAGCTTGCACGCAGCTTGATATTCATCCGAGTGATAGCAGTCCAGCGCCTTCTGATAGCTGTCGAATTCAAGCACCACCATACGGTCGGGTTGAGAATCAAAACCTTCCAGCGGGGTTATGTTTTCACTGCCTCTGGCAAGCATACGGGCGCCGTAGCGGGCCAGCACCTGTGGGGCGGCATCAAGATAGTGCTGATATCCCTGTGCATCATGAATATCAACAAAGGCAATCCAGTAACCTTTCATATTTTCTACTTATTGTCTTATGGTATACCATATTATCATAATCCCATGTTCGTATGATCTCCAGCGTCATTCGATCCGGAAAGGTTGAAAAAATAAGACATAACTAAAACAAGACGACGTGATTCAGATGAAATTCAACAGCAGTAAAGAAATCATCAGTGATATTCAGGCCGGCCGAATGGTGATTCTGGTCGATGATGAAGACCGGGAGAATGAAGGGGATCTGGTGATGGCGGCAGAGGCTGTCACCCCTGAAGCAATTAACTTTATGGCAACCCACGCCCGCGGGCTGGTCTGCCTCACCCTGGATGAGTCCATCTGTAATCAGTTAAAACTGCCTCTGATGGTGCCGGATAATGGCTGTGCCTACGGTACTGCCTTCACCGTATCGATTGATGGTGCCAACAATGTCACCACCGGTATTTCTGCGGCCGATCGGGCTGAAACCATCCGTGCAGCAATCGCTACGGATGCCAGACCGGAAGATCTGGTGCAGCCGGGTCATATTTTTCCTCTGAAAGCCCGCAATGGTGGTGTACTGACACGTGCCGGTCATACTGAAGCCGGCTGTGATCTGGCAGCACTGGCCGGTTTTCGTCCGTCTGCAGTGATTGTCGAAATTATGAACGACGATGGAACAATGGCCAGACGACCGGATCTGGAAAAATTTGCCCAACAGCATGAGCTAAAGATTGGCTCGATTGCAGACCTGATCCAGTACCGGCTGGCAACTGAAAGCACGGTAACCCATACCGGCGAACAGCAGCTGGATACTTGCCATGGTCGCTTTACCATGACCACCTATCAGGACAAGCTTGATGATACGGTGCATATTGCACTGTCGATGGGCGATCTGACCGAAGATACACCGGTACTGACCCGGGTCCATGTGATTGACCCACTGCGTGATCTGATCGGTGCCGAATACAATGGCCCCCGCAACTGGAGCCTGTGGGCGGCACTGGAAGAGGTCGCAAAAGAGGGCCGGGGAGTGGTGATTGCGCTGGGCAATACCGATACTGCTGCCAGCCTGTTACAGCGGGCACCGCAACTGAGTCAGCAGAAAGAAGTCAGGAAAATGGTGTTTGCCGAGGTCGGCACCGGAGCCCAGATTTTGCAGGATCTGGGAGTTAACCGTATCCGTCATATGGGGCCGAACTGGAAGTTTACCGGGCTGGAAGGTTACGGTATCGAAGTCGTAGAGACAGTGCCGTTTACAGAGTCTTTAGAAGCAGAAACAGCCTGCATAGCCTGAGGTGGCAGACAGGCAGAGCCATCCTGCTGTGCCTGTCTTTATAATTCAAAGTAATCAGTGCGCGAAATGCACGGTACCTTCCTGCGAGCATCCCAGATACATACCGAATGAGCTCTTGTTGTACTCGGCGATATAACGCTGCAGGATATCCTTGATCGCCGGGTAGAAAATATTCTCCCAGGGGATCTCTTCCGGTGCCAGCAGTCTGGCTTCGGCAGTTTCCGGGCCCGGCTGGTCGGTAAACTCCAGCAGTCTGGCGCGGAACATAATGTAGACTTCATCAATCTGGGGCACGCTGAACAGCGAGTAGGGGGCGACAATTTCCACCCGGGCGCCGGTTTCTTCCCAGACTTCCCGTACGGCGGCCTCTTCAACGGTTTCACCACATTCCATAAAACCGGCAGGCAGGGTCCAGGAGCCGGGACGAGGGTTGATTGCACGCTGACACATCAGGAATTTTCCTTCGTGCTCGACAATGCAGCCGGCAATCATTTTGGGGTTATGATAAAAGACTTTGTCACACTCACCACAGAACATTCTATAGTGGGTATCATGCCCCTGTAAGCGGCGTTCCAGGCGGGAACTGCCACACTCAGAACAGTATTTCATTATTATCTCTTATTCCGGTGCGGTGGTGGGGAGCCACCGCTTCAAATAGCTTCTCTCTGGCGCTGTTTTCAGCTTTCCAGCAAACCACTGCCCAGTGGTAAGGGTGAATATATATCGCCGGATGCCGGTTTTGACGGGGCAGTGGCATCACCCCCTTCCTGACTCGCCAGTACTTCCATTGCCACACTGGCCGCCTTGCGCACATGATTCAGGCAGCTGTCGTGTGCTTTCTGAATATCCCGCGACTTGATCGCTTCGACAATATCGCTCATTTCAGCACTGCTGAACTTGGAGCGGTTGTTTCTGGACAGGGACGTAGCTCGAAGGAAACTGATCCGGGCCTGCAGCCGACGCAGCAGGTCACAGGCGGTGCGGTTGCCACAGCCATTAAACAGCACTTCGTAGAAAGCGGTGACCGCATCCAGAATCGGAATCAGTTCACCGGCATCCAGCCGGGCATGGAGTTTTTTCAGGGCAAACTCCAGTTCCAGTACCTGCTCATCATTGGCGCGCAGGGTGAACAGCTCGACAATCATGCACTCGAGCGAACAGCGCAGTTCGTAGATCTCGCGGGCGTCGGCCATGGTAATAATGGCGACTCGCGGGCCCTTGCCATCAACGTATTCCAGCAGACCTTCGGATTCCAGATGCCGCAATGCTTCCCGCACAGAGGTACGACTGACACCCAACAGATCACACAGATCCCGCTCGACCAACCGGTCGCCTGGCAGGAACTGGAAGTTCATAATGGCATTACGGAGAGTGGTGAGAACCTTCTCGCGCAGGGTTACCGAGGCTCTCTCTATCTTTACATCGCCCCCGAGCGGGCGGCGTTGCATTATTGTATCCATAAACGAAAGCGCTCCCTTTGTTCACAACATTCAACGGCAGGCGGCGCTCACCTGCCCGGGTTGGCTGTCTATTCCTTAGCGTCTTCTTCTTCAAAGACGACGCGGGCTACCCTGAAACTATCGATGGCAGCCGGAACGCCACAGTATATCGCAGTTTGCAGTAAAACTTCCCGAATTTCATTACGGCTCAAGCCGTTATTCAGTGCCCCACGGATATGCAGCTTGAGTTCATGGGGGCGGTTGAGGGCGGTAATCATTGCCAGATTGATCATGCTGCGGCTTTTCAGGTCAAGACCTTCCCGCTTCCACACGGTGCCCCAGCAGTATTCGGTCACCAGCTCCTGCAGCGGCATGGTGAAGTCATCCGCATTTTCAATACTGTTGTTAACGTACTCTTCACCCAGTACCTGTTTGCGGATCTCAAGACCCTGTTCGAATTTTTCAGAAGCCACGCTGCTACCTTTTGTTATTTTCGCGCTGTTATTCTAGAGTTGTTATCGCGTCATTCTTGTCATGACATCACCCCGGCCACAATATACGACCGGGGCTGCCTGATAGTAAACCGTCAGAGACCGCCCATCATCATATATTTGATTTCGAGGTAGTCGTCCATACCGTAGCGTGAGCCTTCACGCCCGTAGCCGGACTCTTTTACCCCGCCAAACGGTGCAACGGCGGTGGAAACCAGACCTTCATTAATGCCGACCATGCCGTATTCCAGCTTTTCACCGACCCGCCAGGCGCGGCCAATATCGCGGGTATACAGGTAAGCGGCCAATCCGGCATCGGTATCATTGGCCAGTTCGATCACTTCCTGCTCGGTGCTGAAGCGGAAAACCGGTGCCAGCGGGCCAAAAGTTTCTTCCCGGGCAATTTTCATTGCCGTGGTTGCATCACGGATAACTGTTGGCTTGAAGAACAGTTTGCCAGCCTGGTGTCGTTCGCCACCGGTGGTCACTGCTGCGCCCCGATCCAGCGCATCGGCCAGATGATCCTCAACTTTGTTGACCGCACCCTGGTTGATCAGCGGGCCGATTTCAACCCCGTTCTGAAACCCATTACCAACCTGCAGCTGGTTTACAGCCGCTGTCAGCTTGTCGACAAACTGATCGTAGACACCGTCCTGAACCAGAAACCGGTTGGTGCAAACGCAAGTTTGGCCAGCATTACGGAACTTGGAGATCAATGCACCTTCGATTGCCGCATCGATATCAGCATCATC
Organism: Spongorhabdus nitratireducens; assembly: GCA_947387575.1. Classification (GTDB taxonomy): domain Bacteria; phylum Pseudomonadota; class Gammaproteobacteria; order Pseudomonadales; family Endozoicomonadaceae; genus CANDOC01. Next base: position 576,897 of record CANDOC010000001.1, on the reverse strand, counting down.
GAAGACGATAAAGGGCGCATTGCCGCCCAGCTCCATCGATACCTTTTTCATGGTATCTGCACACTGCCGTGCCAGCAGTTTGCCGATAGGGGTTGAACCGGTAAAGCTCAGTTTGCGCACCAGTTTACTGCTGGTCAGTTCATTACCGATAGCAACCGCATCACCGGTGATAACATTGAACAAACCGGCCGGCAGTCCGGCTTCTTCAGCCAGTGCGGCCAGCGCCAGGGCAGAGAAAGGGGTTTCCGGTGCCGGTTTAACGATAAAGGAACAACCGGCGGCCAGTGCCGGCGCACACTTGCGGGTAATCATCGCCGCCGGGAAGTTCCAGGGAGTAATCGCGGCGACAGTACCCACCGGTTGCCGAATAACCATCAACCGGGCATTGGCTTTATGGGACGGAATAATATCACCGTAAGTGCGCTTGGCTTCTTCCGCAAACCATTCCAGGTAGCTGGCGGCGTAGAGAATTTCGCCCCGGGCTTCGGCTACCGGCTTGCCCTGTTCCCGGGTCAGGATTTCTGCCAGCTGATCCGCATGGTCCAGCATAAGCTGATGCCAGCGTAGCAGTACCTTACTGCGTTCAGCCGCGGTTTTGTCGGCCCAGGCATGGCGAGCAGCTTCTGCACTGGCAATACACTGTCGGGTTTCTTCGGCACCCAGTAATGGCACCGAACCGACAGGCTCACCCGTAGCCGGATCATAGATGGATTGAACCTGACCTGACGGGCTGTCCAGCCATTCGCCGTTGATATAGGCCTGCTGTCGAAACAGTTGCATGGTGTTACTCCCTGGCTTGCAGTTGTGGCAGAGCGGTTACTGTGGCAGCACGGTTACTGACAGCTTTCTTCCGCTGCCCAGGCCGACAACTGTCCACGGCAGTACACCATGGGGTTACTGTCGCTTTCCAGATGAATATGCTCGATCTTGCCGATCAGAATGGCGTGGTCGCCCCCTTCATATTCATTCCACAGACTGCATTCCAGTACCGCAACAGCGCCTTTAATCACCGGCGTATCAAACTCACCCCGGGTAATTTCTATACCACTGATGGCTTCTGCCTTGGCAGCACCTTTTTTGGCGAAGGCAAAGGCCGGACCCTGCTGGTCAGCCGCCAGAATATTGATGGCGAAACGCTGGCCCTTGCTCAGTACCGGATAGGTATCCGAGGTGTAATTGGGACACACCAGCACCAGTGCCGGTTCCATGGACAGGGCGCTGAACGCGCTGGCAGTCAGACCGGTGACCTGACCCTCGTCGTCATAGGCAGAAACAACGGTCACACCGGCAGGAAAAGAGCCTAAAGCCTGTTTATAGAGTTCTTCAGTTATCATTATTATTTCTCATCGCATCACGAAAGGGTCGGCCATGGGTTCGCTGGAGAGGTTGATCCAGACCGTTTTCCGTTCGGTATATTCCAGCACTGAATCAATGCCGGATTCACGGCCGTAGCCACTGTTTTTAAAGCCGCCGATTGAAGCCATGGCGGATACTGCACGGTAGGTGTTGACCCAGATAATGCCGGAATGGACACTGCGGGCCAGGCGGTGGGCTCTGGCGATATCCCTGGTCCAGATACCGGCCGCCAGACCATATTGCGAGTCATTGGCCATGGCCAGCGCCTGGTCTTCATCGGTAAAGGGAATCAGGGCCGCAACCGGGCCGAATACTTCTTCCTGCATCAGTTCATCTGCAATGCTCTCGCATTCAAAAATGGTCGGTTCGTAATACCAGCCCTGACCGTGCATCGAAGCCGGCCGCTTGCCGCCCAGTCTCAGTTTGGCGCCGGCAGCTTTGGCTTTTTCAACAAAGCGTTCGACCACAGCCAGCTGTTGTTCGGTAGCCATCGGCCCCATTTCACTGCTGTCTTCGCCCGGGTGACCAATCTTGATCTGGGTCGCGCGGGCAACGAGCCGGTCAACAAACTCGGCATAAACTGATGCGTGTACCAGTATTCTTGAACCGGCCACACAGCTCTGGCCGGATGCAGCAAAGATACCGGCTACAACGCCATTCAAGGCACTGTCGAGGTCAGCGTCAGGGAAGATGATTTGCGGTGACTTGCCGCCCAGTTCCAGCGACAGCCGGGCAAAGTTATCCGCTGAACTACGCACCACATGTCGTGCAGTTTCAGCGCCGCCGGTAAAGGCAATCTTGCGTACCAGTGGATGACGGGTCAGGGCTGCACCGGCGCCGGCACCCAGTCCGGTGACAATATTAATCACCCCTTTGGGAATACCGGCCTGTTCTGCCAGTCGCACCAGTTCGATCAGGGTGGCGGACGCATGTTCGGATGGTTTGAGGACAATGGTATTGCCCGCTGCCAGGGCCGGAGCCAGCTTGATCGCTGTCAGATAGAGCGGGCTGTTCCAGGGAATAATCGCCGCCACTACACCCAGCGGTTCGCGAATGGTATAAGCCATCATATCCGGCTTATCCAGCGGCAGGGTTTCCCCTTCAATCTTGTCGGCCAGGCCGGCAGTGTAATAGAAGAACTCCGGCAGGTAACTTACCTGACCCCGGGTCTCCCGAATCAGTTTGCCGTTATCCTTGCTTTCCAGCCGTGCCAGCGACTCGGTGTTTTCGGCAATCAGATCACCCAGTTTGCGCAGCAGCTTGCCACGGGCAGTAGCGGTCAGGCTGCGCCATTCGGATGAATGAAAGGCGGTGTCAGCAGCTGTTACTGCACGATCGACATCAGCTTCACCGGCATCCGGAAAAGCCGCCCACGGTTTGCCATCGGCCGGGTCAAGACTGTCATAGGTCTGGCCGGATTCAGCATCACACCAGGCGCCGTCAATATACATCCGGAAAGTCTGTAAGCTCATACCAGAGACTCCCTTGTAGCTGAAAGGTTACTAAGGAATGTTCGCAGATGATGATTCACCTCGCGGGGCGATTCCATCGGCATCATATGACGCTGTTCCGGCAGCACTTCACAGAACGCACCCGGGATGGCCTTGGCCATACTCTGGGCCATATGCGGGGTTGAACCGGAATCCAGTTCGCCGGTTATGACCAGTGTCGGGGTGCGGATCTGGTGCAGCTGGTCCGCCATATAATTATCCTGCGAGGCAAACAGGTCATAGGTTTTGAGATAACCCTGATGACTGTTTTGTCCCAGCGTCTGGCGAATCAGTTCAATCTGGGCCGGGCTGGCCGCTCTATACTCACGGCTGAACCAGCGCTCCAGCGCTGCATCCACATTGGCTGCAGGGCCTTTCTCCGCTACTTCACGGGTTCGCGCCTGTACTCCACGGCGCTGCTCATCGGTACGACCAAACACACTGTTCATAATCACCAGTCCGGAGAGGTAGCCGGGATGGGCCAGGGCAAATGCCCGGGCCACCAGACCACCCATGGAAAAGCCGATCACGGTTGCCTGGGGAATCTGCAGATGATCCAGCAGTTCCCGCAACTGATCAGCATAGTCCTGCAGCCCGGCACCATCCGCCGGCTGATGACTGTGACCATGTCCCAGCATGTCATAGCTGATCAGTTGAAAATGATCAGCCAGTCCTGCCAGCTGTCCGCCCCACATGGACTTGTTCAGTCCCACACCGTGGATCAGTACAACCGGCATACCCTGACCATGAATCGAGTAGCTGGTACCAGCCGGGGTCTTGTTATTATCAGGATTCATGCAGTTCATAATGGCAGCGTCCTTCAGCCTGCTGCCTGTTCGGCTTCTTCAGCCAGTGCTTTCAGATCTTCATAGCGGTTGCCGATCCGCGGATGAATACGGCCACCGTCAGAGGCACCCAGACAGATCACGATTTCATCAGCAGCCGGGGCATCTTCAACCGACATTTCCAGGGTGATGTAGTGGGAACGGAAACCTTCGTCGTCCTTGTGCATCATCGGAATCTGGATAGACGTGCCCGGTCCGCCACGCTTGTTGGTAAAGGCCAGATAGCTTTTGGCATCAACAGCATTACGGAAGTGGTTACCGAAGCGCAGGGTATGGATGACACCTGACGCATGCTCAATCTCGCCTTCAGCGCCAACTACTGCGGCCTTGCCATAGGCTTCAATCTGATCGAAACCGCCGATGTGCTTGCCGACATATTCCACAATCAGCGCGCCCAGTTCAGAGCAGTCCGCCTTGATTTCCGGGCTCAGGTCTTCAACAAAGCCACGACCATGCCACGGGTTTTTGATAATGGCGGCAACACCCACCATGGTCACCGGCTTGTCAGCCGCCTTGCCACCTTCAATACGGGTTTCTTCAATAGTGGTAACGATTTTACGAATCTGGAAGCTCACAAACGGATCCTTGATACAGCGCGGCGTATAGAAAAACGCCGGTAAACAGAATAAATGTTCCGGCTGTTGCCCACTGTCAGCCAGCCCTAAGGTTGTAACTGACAGCGATAAACAGCAGGAGAGGCAGGTTTGGTTACCAGTAACAGCTCAAGCCATTACTGAAATGCAGGTACGACCTTGTCGATAAACAGCTGCAGTGACTTTTTCTTCTCTTCGTGACTGAGGCTGTTGTCACTCCAGAAACTGTACTCATCCAGTCCCAGGTTCTGGTAGTACTTCAGGCGCTCAACCACTTCATCCGGCGTACCGACAACAACATTCTTGCGTAGGGTTTCCGGATCAAAGCCTTCCATCTCGTTCAGCTCTTCCTCGGAGATCGGCTTGCAGAAACCGTTTTCCGGGGTCTGGTTATTGCGGGCCCAGCCCTGGAAGTAGGAGTACCAGCGACGGATGCCATCAACGCCGACTTTCCAGCCACCTTCTTCTTCGTGAACAAAGGTATGACGCAGGCACATAATCTTCGGACGGGGTACTTCCGGATTATTGGCGCAGGCGGTTTCAAACTTGTCCATCAGATCGCCGACTTCGTGGTCACCCTTGAACAGCGGGGTTACCATCACGTTACAGCCGTTCTTGACCGCAAAGTTATGGGAGTCCGGATCACGGGCAGCAACCCACATTGGCAGTCCGTCCTGCTGTTGTGGTTTGGGCACTGCAGTAGAAACAGGGAAGTTCCAGCACTCACCTTCGTGAGCGTAGTTACCCTGCCACAGCTGCTTCAGTGCCGGCACCATTTCCCGCAGGTATTTGCCGCCTTCAGCTGCCGGCTTGCCACCCAGCATGCGGTCGAATTCATACTGGTAAGCGCCACGGGCAATACCGAATTCGAGGCGTCCGCCTGACATCACATCAACCATGGCTGCTTCACTTGCCAGTTTGACGGGATGCCAGAACGGCGCGATAAAGGTGCCGGCCCCCAGCCGAATGTTTTTGGTCAGTGGCGCCAGATAAGAGAGGAAGGACAGGGGATTGGGGCCGATGGTGAATTCCATCGCATGGTGCTCACCAATCCAGACTGTTTCAAACCCGCCAGCTTCGGCGATCTGTACCAGCTCTACCAGTTCAGCCAGCAATTCGTGGTGGGGTTTGTCAGCATCATAGCGCTCCATCTGCAGAAACAGGGAAAACTTCATTATTTGCATCCTCTTATTCTTATAGAGACAGTGACTTGTATTTATTCAGGCTCTATACGTCACATGCCTTTTTGTCAGAGTTGGTCTTTATCAAAGCCGGATTGTTTGTTTTTTATTCGGTGTTTCTATGGCGTGTATGATGGTATACCATAATACGAAAAGTCAACACCTTGTTATAAGCAGTACTGAATAGGCGATGACCACAATAACAACGACAACTTATACGACGCCGAGCAGAGGTGCGGAAAACCGGGGATATACGATCGCAACTGAAGACCTGGAAACTCAGCCAGCGGAGATTGCCATATCCCTGACGTTTAATGGACTGAGCCATCTGGTAATGATGGCTTCACCGGATCAGCTGGAAGATTTTGCGACTGGCTTTTCACTATCGGAAGGGCTGGTCAGCTGCTACAACAGTATTCGGGGTATCAGCATTGAACAGGCGGAGCAGGGCATTGTGCTGCAGCTGGAAATCAGTGCCCGCGACTTTCACCGAATCAAGCAGCATCGACGCCTGCTGCAGGGCCGCAGTGGTTGTGGGCTTTGTGGTCAGGAGTCACTTAAAACGGCGCTGCCACTGCTGAAGCCGCTGACATCGCAATCACTACCGTCGGCAGAAATATTCAATGATATTCGTAACCGGGTCAGATCCCTGCAGCATCAGGCAGGCGAAACCGGTGGTATGCATGGTGCCTTTCTGCTGAACCGGCAAGGTCATATTGTGCTCAGCCGGGAAGATATCGGTCGTCATAATGCCATGGATAAACTGCTTGGTGCGGCCATCAGACAAAATCTGAACCTTGCTGAGCATTGTGTCGTACTGACCAGTCGCTGCAGTATCGAACTGGTGCAAAAGGCAGTCCGCACCGGTGTTGGCACACTGGCAACGTTTTCCTCACCAACCCGGCTGGCCATAATGACTGCCCGCCAGTACCGACTTAACCTGATTCAATTGCCCCGCAATAACGCGCCCTGTATTTATTCTGACGGAACCGACAATGACTGAGACCAAAAAAGTCAAACCCTACACGCATCCTGCAGGTGGCTGGGGCGCACTGGCCAGTAGTGGCAAACATCTGCTGAAAAGCAAACAGGCAGTGAAGAATATCAAGACCCTGCTGGATACTAACCAAGATCAGGGTTTTGACTGTCCCGGCTGCGCCTGGGGTGAAGATCATGAAAAGAAAGCGTTCAAGTTCTGTGAGAACGGTGCCAAGGCGGTTAACTGGGAAGCCACTTCCAAGAAAGTTGATCCCGAGTTTTTCTCCCGCCACAGTGTCAGCTGGCTGAAACAACAGGATGATTACTTTCTGGAGTACCAGGGTCGTTTAACCCACCCCATGCGCTATAACCGGGAAACCGACAAATATGATCCGGTTGACTGGGATACCGCATTCGAACTGATTGGCAGCACCCTTAACCAGCTGGACCATCCCCATCAGGCAGAATTCTATACCTCCGGTCGCACCAGTAATGAAGCCGCTTTTCTGTACCAGCTGTTTGTCCGCAGCTTTGGCACCAATAACTTTCCCGACTGCTCCAATATGTGCCACGAGGCCAGTGGTGTGGCCATGAAACAGACACTGGGCGTCGGCAAGGGCACGGTGACACTGGATGATTTCGAGCAGGCCGATGCCATCTTTATTTTTGGCCAGAATCCAGGGACCAATCACCCCAGAATGCTGGATGTGCTTTCCAAGGCATCAAAACGTGGTGCCTCTATTGTCACCTTTAACCCGCTGAAGGAACGCGGACTGGAACGGTTTACCAACCCCCAGAACCCGGCAGAGATGCTGAGTCATGGCGGTACGCCGATTACCGGGCTGTATCTGACCCCAAAGCTTGGCGGTGATATGGCTGCCGTTCGAGGAATGGTCAAAGTAATGCTTGAAGTAGAAAGAGAGACTAAAGCTGTTTTCGATCATGCTTTTATCGCGCAGCATTGTGAAGGCATTGATGACTATCTTGCAGCTGTTGATAGCACATCATGGCAGCAGATCACTGATCAGTCCGGACTCAGCCGGAAGCAGATTGAGCATGCTGCCCGGATTTATCTGAAATCAAACCGGGTAATCTGCACCTGGGCAATGGGTCTTACCCAGCACCGGCATTCAGTTGCCACCATTCAGGAAATCACCAGCCTGCTACTGCTGCGGGGCAATATTGGCAAGCCGGGTGCCGGTGCCTGTCCCGTCAGGGGGCATAGTAATGTGCAGGGTGATCGCACCATGGGCATTAATGAAAGACCGGCAGAAACGTTTCTGGCCAGTATTGACCGCCAGTTCGGCATCAACAGTCCGCGTAATCACGGTCACAATACGGTGGAAGCCATACAGGCTATGCTGGCAGGTGAAAGCAAGGTCTTTATCGGTATGGGGGGCAACTTTGCCGCGGCTACGCCGGACAGTGTTCGTACTGAACAGGCTTTAAGTCAGTGTCGTTTGACCGTACATGTTGCAACCAAGCTGAACCGAAGTCATCTGGTCACCGGCAGGGAAGCGTTGATTCTTCCTTGCCTCGGACGTACCGAGAAAGATTTGCAGCAGGGTGCTCCGCAGAAAATCACCGTAGAAGACTCCTTCAGCATGGTTCATGCTTCCAGCGGTCATCTTGATCCGGTTTCCGATCAGCTGTTGTCAGAACCTGCCATTGTTGCCGGTATGGCCAAAGCCACGCTTGCCAGGCAGCCGGTAGACTGGGATAGCTTGATTGCAGACTACGATGGGATTCGAAACCTGATTGAAATGACTATTCCCGGGTTTGATAATTTCAACCACGAATTGCAGTACCCCGGCGGCTTCTATCTGGGAAACAGCGCCCGTGACAGGGCGTGGAATACAGAGAGCAACAAGGCACGTTTTATTGCTCACGATCTGCCTGAAAGTATTATTCCTGTCGAGCTTGAGCAGCAGGTTTCCTCACCCCTGTTTGTACTGCAAACCTTGCGCTCCCATGATCAGTTCAATACTACGGTTTATGGTCTGGATGACCGCTATCGCGGCATCTATGGCCAGCGCAAAGTGCTGTTTATCTGTGCTGCGGATATTGAGCGACTGGAAATGAAGGCCGGAGACAGTGTCGATCTGGAATCAGTCTGGACCGATAGTATCAGTCGCCGGGTCGAAGGTTTTACGCTGGTAGAATATGAAATTCCGGCCGGTAATCTGGCGGCCTATTTCCCGGAAACCAACCCGCTGGTGCCGTTGGAAAGCTTTGGTGATCAGAGTTTTACCCCGACATCCAAGGCGATTCCGGTAACGCTTTCCCGGAGCTCAGAGGAAACGGGAATCATCATGAAAAGCTGAGGTGTTCGGGCAAGGCATTGGAAAGAATGTGCTGCAGCTGGCTAAACGGTTGCAGCATACCAACTACCACTCAATCAGAATCGGCGTGCCCACCTGAACCAGCTGCATAAACTCATCCATTTCATCATTGGTCAGGGCGATACAGCCATCAGTCCAGTCAAACCGCTGAAAGATAAAATCCAGTGCGCCCAGACCGTTTCGCTGACCATGCACCATGATAAATCCACCGGGGCTCACGCCTTTGCTTTTAGCACGGGCCTTGTCACGGCTATTGGGATAGCTGATATGCATTGAACGGTAAAAGGAGGAATCTTCCTTTTTGTAGTCGAGGGTATAAATCCCTTCCGGAGTACGCTCGTCACCTTCCTGCTGCTTGTGTCCCCGAGGACTGGCACCGAGGGCAATATCATAACTTTTAACCGTTTCCCCCTGCTGCACCAGATACATTTTTCGTTCTGACTTGTCGACCCGAACCTGGTCAACGGTAGCCAAGGCGATATCCGGCAGTAAAAATGCTGTCAGTATGACCAGTATCGGAAAGGCTTTGATCTGCATCGGCTGAAACATCTCAGGCTGCCAGATAACGCAGCATATTGTCACTGACCGATGCTGCCGGGTCGGTCTCAATAGTCACCAGATCAGCAGCAGCCAGCAATGAAGCCAGCATGGTAATACGCATCAGAATGGCCGTTTGCGCCTCAACCTGACGAAACACCTTCTGACGCACGCCTTCATCCAGAATCTGCTGCTCCAGCTGATTGATTTCCCGTACCAACGCCATATTGTTGTCTATGGCCGTTTCACCGCCAGGTTTGGCCAGATCCAGCAGCAACAACCGCATAATGGCCGGACGGTTTCTGAAAACCCCGGTATGCAGTTCAATCAGCTCGCGCATCTGCTGGCGCGGATCATTCCCGGAAAGCTGACTGTAGCTGTGACGCAGGTCTTTCATCCCTGATTCGAACAGGGTGGTCATAATGGCGTCACGGTTCTTGAAGTGACTGAACATGGACGGCGCTTCTATACCAACATCCCGCGCAATCTGCCGCAGTTTCACCGCTTCAGGACCCTGCTCGGCACAGAGCCGTTCAGCAATATCCAGTATGGTTTCACGGGTGCTTTTATCGGTAACGGTTTCGGGTCTTTTACGTGGTCGGCCGGCCATGTGTTTAAACTCGAATGGATGGAATACAGGTAAAGGGAATATGATTTAGCATCGACAGGTATATCGATAGCTATGCATAGTATATGTGTAATTTTTTACAGTCGACAGGTTGGCGGGGCAAAAATGGAACTGTCGGGATACCGGAACGTTGCTCCGGTATCCGGGGGCAGGATCTTACAGACCGGAGAAGTAAGCCGCCAGGTTGGAAATATCCTTGTCAGTCAGCATCTTGGCCTGAGGCACCATCACAGCACTCATGCCACCAGTACGCTGGCCATTTTTGTAAGCTTTCAGGGCCGTTTCCAAGTAAGCCTGGTTCTGGCCAGCCAGATTAGGATAGGCCGGCATAATAGCCTTACCATTAGCACCGTGACACGCTGCGCATACACCCGCCTTGGCCTTGCCTGCCGCTGCATCACCGGCCGCCATTGAAATCCCCGGAAGAGCCAGCAGGCTCAGCATCAGTACAACAGATTTTTTCATGGTAGTTCTGACCTGAATTGTGTGTGTTGCAATAGAAAATTCTGTTTCAACAAACACGCTGATGAAACAGAACTTAGGGAATACTCCCGCATTCCCCTATGTTTTGCAGGGGCATAATGCGAATTTTCAGGTCATATTACAAGTAGCTAATACGCATGAATATGCAGATGTTACATCTCTGTAACATGGTCGGTATGGTCCAGTACATAGCGAATAATCCGGCGTCGATTGACAAAAGGCCCCCAGATTCGCCTCTGTCCTGCTTTCAGCGAAAACAGCGGACGGACAATATGGCTGTTCTTCCAGCCAGGTCGCCATTCAAACTCATCACGCTTTTTATAAATCGTTACAGTCGGGATATTCAGCAGCGATGACAGATGGCCGCCGCCGGAGTCATTACTGATCACACAGCCTGATTCATAGATATATTCAGCCAGACTGCCCAGATCATCAAACGAGCGATGCCGCAGCCCCAGTAGTGTCAAATCCAGCCCCAGTTTTTGCTGCTGCCCCGGGGTCAGGACGAACTCGGGAATACAACCGTTATCCCGCAGCTCCCTGGCAATTTTAAGATAATACTTGAGCGGATAATTATTTTCAGGAATGGGAGTTTCCGGAAAAATGGCAACCCTTTCACGCCGACTACGAAACCGTAACCGGGATGGAACCTGTAACCGCGGGTGCTTGCGGGGCTGCTGGCACCCAAAGGCATCGCGGCAATATTCCATGGCAAATCGCACCATACTCAGGTTCCCCAGATGACGACGACAAAGAGTCCCATCCGGCATTTCAGTACCAAGGACAGAAAAGCTGAGCTTCGGGTTGATAGTGGCAATAGGCTGGCCTGAAGGCATCCGAGAGGTAGTTATCCAGGCACTTTTAGCAGACAACAGGGTACTGCCTTTAATACGTTGTGCTGCATGAGGCTGATGCGGATCACAGATCACCAGATCAGCCTGATTCAGTTCTGCGGTCAGGTCACCACCTTGCGGCAATGGCTTGATCTCAATATCGGGAAACCAGTTATTCAGCCCCTGCAGGGTATTACTGTAGAAGCAAACATGGTGACCCTGGTCAGCCAGACACTGGGCGACTACCAGAAAGATCAGGCCATCCCCCAGCGTGGCAATCGGTGTAATGGCAATGCGGGATTGTTTCAGGATCGTCCTGTGATTGATGGCTGTCGTATATTCCATGAAAATGTTGTGTTTTTATTCTTGTCTTGATTATAACCATGCCTTTTTTTTCGGGGGAAGAGGGGCAGGGCACAGAAAGGGAATGTATTGATGCAGAAACTGGCGGAAGCAGGTGAAAAATTGATCAGTCGACTGATTCGACAGGACGCTCACCGGATGCAGATCCTGGCTGCTGTTGCCTCACTGAAGCTGCCCGACTGCTGGGTAGCGGCCGGGTTTGTCAGGAACAGGGTATGGGACTCTCTGCACGGCTATCAGCCAACAGCGCTGAATGATGTTGATGTGGTTTACTTCGATGGCAACAACCCGAATCCTCAGCAGGCACAGGAATATCAGATAGAGCTACAAGATCAGATGCCTGAAGTTATTTGGGAAGTCAAAAACCAGGCCTCCATGCATCAGCGCAATGGTCATGCCCCCTACAGCAACACGGCAGATGCCATGAGTTACTGGCCTGAGTGTGAGACTGCCGTCGGCGCTCGATTGAAAGACAATGGTGAAATTGAATTGATTGCTCCCTTTGGTGTTCAGTCACTAGTGTCCGGGCATCTGACTTATAACACCCGAAGAGAGCGGGCACTGTTTGAGTCCAGAGTTGAGCGCAAGCAATGGTTGCAGCACTGGCCGAAACTGCAGGTTGTTTACCCCTAGGGAGTTTCAACTTTTGTTGAATGCGGGTATGCAGGCAAATCGGCAAGCAAAGCGAGTAACTCTTTACCCTGCAGCGCAAAATCTACTGGTTATACGAAAACTGATTTCGGTCAATACATATCCTTAAGCTCTGTAGCTTCGGCGACTCTAGCGAAACAGATATTGATATACATCAATCAAAAGAATCAAATAGCGGAGTAAATTTCAACTCAAGTTGAACGCAAATATAAATCACCCTCGAGGGTGAAATGAGGTTTTGCAATGAGCGTTAAAGGTATTCAGATTACTTCTGCAGCCACTGCCGGGCTGGAAAACTCCTTCTGGCTGCTGGACGAAGCAGCGGGTCAGGCACGCTGCCTGTGCGTCAAGGACGAGCTGTTCAAGGAAGACGAAATCGTCGCCCTGGATCAGCTGGGGGAGTTCGACTTCCGTGAAGTGGATCTGCAGGTTCGTCCCGAGCGCGAAGGTGGTCAGCACCTGAACGTCAACGTGATGAGCCGCGAAATGCTGGAAGATGCTGCCGCCAACCCGGAAAAGTATCCGTCCCTGACCATTCGTGTATCCGGCTACGCTGTTCGCTTTAATTCCCTGACACCGGAACAGCAGCGTGATGTTATCACCCGGACCTTTACTGAATCCATGTAATCGTTCGTGTTACCAGACAGGTTCTTTCGGTAGCAACCGGGAGCAAGCCTGTACCTGCGGCGGGAACCGGGCATTGAGCCGTCCGGTTCCCGTTTTTGCTTTCTGCCTTGCTGTTTTTCTGTCTATTCTTGGATTGCCTGCATTTTAACCTTCAGCTATCTCCAGTAGCCGCCGATGATTTGAAAATCAGACGCACCAACATCAACGATCAGGAGAGAGATATGAAGTTTATTCCCGCAACCATACTTGCATTCCTGCTTTCCGGCTGTGCATTCAACGGCCCGGTCAACAATGACTATACCGATTATGATGGCAGCATGATGTTTGATCCGTTTCATCAACTTGATTCTTCTGATGAACCACGGGGAGCTGCAGACGAATAACCAGTCTTCTCTCTCATATCTCAGCCCTGATTGAGCACTAAAGATGCTCTATTGTCAGTCAAAGCGTTGATATAAGATGATCGTCGACGTTTAAGCGCAAGAATATCAGCCTCTATCCAGGTGTGCGGGAAAGTTCTGTTGCAGTCGCCACCTTTCCTCAGCTATTCCTGACAACCGTTTCTTTATTTCAGGCAACAGCGTGTTTGCCCGCGGGTGGTAGCGTCGTTTTAGCCTAATTTTGTGCAGGAAAGTTGAATGATAGGGTTACTCTATATTGCTGCTACAGTACTGATTATCAGAGCTTACTGTATCCACTCATTTACCCGGCCAGTACCACACAGCCCGGCTGCTCTGGGTCTGGCATTCGCCGCCATCACCTTTATTCTGTTGATTGGTTGTGGAGCCCTTTACCGCGTACTTGATCTGCTTGATTTCACCGGGCTTACCGTTCATTTCACAGCACTGGCATTTACTTTGGCTTGTGTGTTTGGTGGCGGCTATTTATCAGCACGAACCAGCGAAGATACCCAGAGCATGAATATCAAGATTCTGGCTGTTGTCGGCTTTTTACCCTATATGGCTATCACAGCAATCCTGTATTCGGGAGATCCGAGCTGGCTCAACTACCTGGCAGCCGCTTTGTATATTCCTGTACTCGCCTGTGGCTATTTTACCTTTACCAGAACAGCTAAGGATGACGCCACGCAACACATTGAAAAATCATCTGAAATATAGCAATAGTCAGCTATTTGAATTTCTATAACCGAATCAAATGAACAATATCATTGAAAATGAAATAGCACTTCATCAGTACGAAGTCCGGACAAACAGGGAGCAGGTATTAAAGTTGCTACATCCTGACTTTCAGGAAGTTGGTGAGTCTGGCAACAGTTATAACCTTAATAGCATCCTTGAACTGCTGGGCAGTGAGCAGCCCTCGGGAAACAGAATACATTCCCAGGATTACGAGAGTATCAAGCTGGGGCCCGATGTTTACCTACTGTTGTACCAGTCTGCCACTGTCGATGCGGAAGGGCATTTCAGCCACTTCGCCAAGCGATCTTCAATCTGGATGCTGACTGAAACCGGCTGGCAAATGAAATACCACCAGGGTACTCCCTGCGAACGGTTCGTGCTCGAAAAAGAAAACCAGATAGAAGCGTAGAAAATAAAAAGATACTGCGCTTACGATAAAGCACAGTATCTAGTTTTACAGAAGTCAGAAAAAAGCTGTGTAATTATTCGCAGGACACTTCAGTGCTGGAGAGAAAGGTAGCTGTGCCACCATAGGCATCATCTACTCTATGAATATCAACATTGCGCATAACGGTATTTTCTTCACAGGCTGCTGCCTGTACACGCTCCTCTGTATTCGTGTCTATCGCGAAAGGCATAGTATGAATATCCGGATGGCCGGTATTATCAGTAATTACTGAAAAAACAGCTGTTCCCATATTATGAGACAGGCTCCCTGCGACCATGGCAAAACGGTCACAGTCTTCCGGAAGTTTATGGGCAGGCTCACAATACTTATAATCAGCCAAAATATTGGTGGAGGCCATTCCTGCCATTACGAGCATAGCGGGTAAAATCTTCATCCGTGTCATACGTGACTCCTTGTCTTTGGGGGAATATGCCCTCGTTTTTCACTATAGCCAATAAATACGCGGTCCGAGACGAATAGCATCAGAATTTATGATGAACTTAAAAGCCCCCGTTATCATAAGGCCCTTTATCCTTCTGACCGTTATATTACTTGTCGGAGGTTGCTCACCATGGCATGACGGTTCCTATGAGATTTACTGGGTTGATGGCCAAAAACGTCTCGGATTTCATGTTGGGGACGGGGTTTATATCAGACGTGTCGATGCACCCCGAGCCATAAAGACCAACTCTGATTTCATCTCTGTATATGCCTGCCCTGAACAACAATGTGTGTTTTATTACATTGACCGGGCCAAAGATCACAAATTTGCAGACAGCGATGAGTTTGTATTTGGACCTTTCAGTCAAACTCAGTTTGCTGCACTAAGACAAAAGCTCCCACTTCCGGAGATAGTATTATCAGGAGAAAAATAGTTGCCCTGTGGCTATTTTCTATAACAACACAAAATAAAGCCGTTTATAAAAATGAATAACAAAGCAGTAATCACCATTCGCAATTATGAAACCAGCGACAAGCAGCGGGTTTTTGAAATCCACGACCGGGCCCGCCCGATAGAACTTGAAGGCTCCTGCGACCCCCAAGCCTTTATCCCGCTGCAGGATGACAAGGACGATATTGAAGACTTTATGGCATCCCGCAAGTTTGTTGCCTGTGAAGGCGAAACCATCACCGGCTTTGCGGGCATCAATGGCAATATTGTTTCCTGGCTTTATGTTGACCCGGCCCATTTTGGCAAGGGTATTGGCAAAAAGCTGCTTGCCGTTGCGCTGGACCAGATCGAAGACGAGGCTTCGACTTATGTGCTGGACGGGAATACTACCGCTATTGCCTTGTACAAAAGCTTTGGTTTCAAGCTAGCGGCCAGTTTTGAAACGGATAATGCCGGGTACCCGTGTATTTGTCAGAAATATACGCTCCCCGGATAAGTAATGTATCAGGCCCGAGTTGAAACACTCGGGCCCTCTCACCAGAGAGCAGCAAATTACACTGGCTATTTTTGCTTTTGCTGTGGGCAGGACTCACTCGTATTAATAGTCAGTGGCCTTAACCTGTTTGCAATGTATTTCAGTCAGGCTTTCTATCTATCGAGCACAAGGCTCACTATCGGGCGCAAGGCTCAGGAAATTCCACTAGTATACAGCCAGCATCTCCTGAAAACGCCCGCCATTCTTTTTCGACACCAAATCAGAATAATTAATAGTGAATGATATGGTTTTACGCAAAACTCTAGGTTAGGATACCTATCCATGGTCATATGGATGTAGTGATATACCTGTTGCTGACACATGCGTCAGCAGTAAAAAGCACGTTGTAAAACAGGCTTTAATAACAAAAAAAGTAGCTTATTTAGCGACAAGTTCTATGGATGGAGTCTAGATATTCGTGCTTTCTTCTGTAATTTATGGACATGATCAGCTACATAAAGTTGTTGATTTACCCTCTGAAGTTGAATTGATTGAAGTCCGCGGTGACTTGTGGCATCCGAGTGAAGCCTGTCTGCAAAGGCTAGATCAATTCTCCTTACTCTACTCTCTGAAAAGCATTTCTGAAGGCGGCAATTTTGACGGCCCGCTGACGCTAAGGCACCGCAGGCTGATCGAGGCTTCTCCCGATTATGACCTGATCGAGCTGGAAGGCGAACGTGATCTGACTCCTGAAGTGCTTCAGGCTATTCCCGCAGATAAACGGCTGATCAGCTGGCAGGGCACACCGGAGACGGTTGAGGAACTGGCTTCGCGTCTTGATAAATATCAACGTACCCCGGCCCGATATTACCGGTTACAGCTCGACGCCGCTTCAACAGGTGATGCTGTTCCTGCACTGGCACTGTTGCACCGTTGTCAGCGTTCCGATCTGATTACCTATGGTATCGGCCCTCAGGCTATCTGGACCCAGATACTGGCTGCCTTTTACGGTAGCCCGATCATGCCTTCCTTAATTGATGCCAATGAGCAGAGTGATTATCTGGACGCGGCAAGTCTGGTGACAGACTTTGGCCTGCCCAACATCTATCCGGTCAAACATATCTTCGGTATCGCCGGAGCAAAGACGTTAAAGCGTGCTTCATTAAGGTTGCATAATTCTGCCTATCGTAACCTCAACCTGCCGTATTTATATCTGCCGTTTCAGGCCGACAGTCTGCATGAGCTGTTTGACTCGGTGATCAACAACCCACTCATGAACCCTGCCATTTCCGGACTGACAGTCGTCGCGCCGTTTAAATACCAGGCCTTCGACCTGGCTACCAGTTATGGCGGTACCGACGTTATTGAATCGGCTTGTTCCAACCTGATGGTCAATAAACTCGGCTGGCTTGCTCTCAGCACCGATGCGCCGGGCTGTCTTGATGCCCTGAATGAGGTGGATCCGGATTGGATCAATAAAAAGATTGCCCTTGTCGGCTTTGGCGGGGCAGGCAAGTCAGTAGCTGTAACGCTTGGCAGCAAAGGGGTCGACCTCACTCTGGTGAACCGGTCAGTGGCTACGGCCAGCAGGTTTGCAGTCGAGCATGATCTGCCTTTTATTCCTCTGGCTGATTTCGACCCGGCACCCTATGACATCATTATTCATACTACTCCGCTGGCCAAAAACCAGTGGAACAACCTCTTCGATTTTAACCGGCTCAATAAAGACTGCGCTGTTATTGAGTATGTATATCTACCGGATAAAGCCACATCGCTAATTGAATACTGCCGCAAAAACAATCTGCGTTGTGTCGATGGTGAAAGAGTAGCCGAGCTGCAAACCCGCTATCAGTTCAAGTTTATGACCGGCCTTGACATAAATTCTACTGCTGTCGTGAGCAGGCAAGAGATCAGGGGATGTAAACAGATGAAAGAGTGTAGTGCATGAATTCCAACAATTATAAGTCGACCAAAAACGATGATGTGCTGTCCGAGTTTTATCATGAATGGGGTGCCGATATTGAAGACCTTGCCGGTCAGTGGGAAAACAACAATCCCAAAACCGGTCAGATCAGCCGTATTGAAGTAAAACTGGACGAATCTGGGTTAAAGATTCGCTGCTTCGGGTTGCTGGATCAGCAGGAACAGGACTGGGGCGAGCTGCAGTGTGAGACCTTTTCATCCAATGTCAGCTCCAGTGTGGTGGAAGGCTTTGTCGGCAATTATGACTTCGGTTTTATGGAAACCCAGGTGGTTGCCAATGTGAAGTACGGCGTGATGGTGATTCAGTCGTATAACAAATTTAAGGACGGCAGCAATCGTAACGCCTATATCTGTCGTGAGTTCTTTTACAAAACCGATAAAAAGCTGATGCAGTACGGGCAGGGCATCGATGCTTCGTATTATCTGGGTAACTGGAACAACACCTATAACAAGGCCCGGGCCATCGGTTCAGTCAAATTCCACCAGCAGCCGGATGGACTGTATATCAGCCTGACCGGATCGAATACCGGCTTTCAGCCGGGCGACTGGGGCAGTGCGCCGGTCAAATTGCACAGCTACTCCCCGGATTCAAACGATCTTGTGGCCTGTCAGGCCCGGCTGGATATGGAAAATACTGAAGCGGTGCTGGCCATGAATGAGAACAAGGGACTGCTGATTATTGCCGGCTATTTCTCGTTCAAGGATAACAGCCAGTCCAGCTTTTTCGTTCGCGAGTTTTTCTATAAGACCGATGGCGAAGGGAGTCTGTAATGCCGATGACAGAACAGCTGACAACCCTGCAACGGCTTGCCCGGGAACAGTTCGCGCCGCGGGCACAGCAGTATGACGA
Organism: Spongorhabdus nitratireducens; assembly: GCA_947387575.1. Classification (GTDB taxonomy): domain Bacteria; phylum Pseudomonadota; class Gammaproteobacteria; order Pseudomonadales; family Endozoicomonadaceae; genus CANDOC01. The sequence goes on along the minus strand of CANDOC010000001.1, from coordinate 558,203 downwards.
CAACTACAGTTTTCCGATAGATAACATCCAGGACCTGTATCGGGCCGGATTTAACGGCGCCACCATCTCGAAAGAATACGGTGGACTCGGCCTGGGCAACCATAAAGGCAATATACGCCAGTTATGGTCAATGGTGACCGCCATTGCCAAAGCAGATATGTCCACTGCCCGCTGCTGGGAAGGACATAACAATGCGCTGATGCTGCTGGATCGGATCGCCACCCGGGAACAAAAAGACCGCTGGTATGATGGCATCCTCAACAGAGGGGAGCTCTGGACGGTCTGGAGCGGTGAGCCACTACTGAAAACCCCCGGACAAAAGCAACAGTTTGGTACCTCCTTAACCCTTACGGACGGCGGGTACCTGCTCAATGGCAGCAAAACCTTCTGTACCAGCGCCACTCATGCCCGCTGGGCCAATCTGCTGGTTAACACTGCCGGGGCTGGCGGAGCACGTCATGCGTCATGTTCGCCGGAATCAGTGATTATGCTGGCCTGTGATCTTGATCAGCCTTCTGTCTCTTATGATGAATCATGGTGGAAGCCAGTGGGCATGCGCGGCTCGGTCAGCTGTGTAGTGAACTTTGATAACACCTTTATTCCCTTTGAAAACCAGATCGGCGAACCGGGCCAGTTTCTGCGGGAAGAATGGCAGACCTACTGGACGCCGCAATATGCCGCTACTTTTCTGGGGGGAGCCCAGGCTGCCTACGATTACACCCGAGACCATATCGCAAGCCAGTCACGGCAAAATGATCCCTACGTTCAGCACCGTATTGCAAAGATGGCACTGAATATCCAGGCCTGTGAACAATGGCTGGATCACGCCGCCGGACAGTGGAATGCAAAACAAACCGAGCAGGCCAAACTGGCCGGTAATATGGCTCGCTATCAAGTGGAACAGCTGGCGACAGAGAGCGTGCAGCATGCGATTCATGCCTGTGGTGCCCGCGCGCTGATGCAGCCCAGCCCGCTGGAACGAATCATGCGCGATCTGTCGATTTATACCCGGCATGACAATGACGACCAGTTACTGGCAACAATCGGCAGGTCAGTTCTGGGTGAAGTACATGACCGGTCATTCTTTAACAACGCATAAAGCTTTTGTTTAGCAAGCGCTCAGCGAGCGCAATCGTTTAGCGAAAACAATCACAATCAACTGCGAATGACCGGCACATGATGATCAACAGGATTTACGTGACAGGAATCATTTTGCCTGCCGGTTAAGCGTTGTTTAGCTGAATAATAAAAAATGAAACAAAAAGACGTTATCCAACTGCTTCAAAACCGCGCCAGTGTGCGGGACTTTGAAGACAAACCGGTTAACCCGGAAATATTGCAGACCATCCTTGATGCTGCCCGCCAGGCGCCCACAGCTTCCAATGTGCAGGCCTACAGTCTGGTTGTGGTCCAGCAGCAGGACACCCGCAATATGCTGGCTGAACTCAGTGGGGGTCAGGCTCACATCGCAAAGGCGCCGGTATTTATTGCCGTTTGTGCCGACCTGTATCGGCTGGAGCAACTGCTTGCAGCTTCAGGGGAGCACCTGCAGTCCGGTCTCTGTGACCTGGAGTTAACGTCAGTCATTGATGCCTCGCTGGTTGGTATGAGTGCATCGCTCGCAGCGAACTCACTGGGGCTGGGGAGTGTGATGATTGGCGGTATTCGAAACCATCCGGTACAGGCGGCTGAGTTACTGAATCTTCCTGACAAGGTTTTCTGCGCTTTTGGTCTGTGCCTCGGCTGGCCCATTCAAACGCCTCCGGCCAAACCCCGCTTGCCGCAGGAAGCTGTCGTTTTTAATGAACGCTACCAACAGGAGTTCCCAACGGCTGCTGTTCAACAGTACGACACAATGTTGGCTGAACATCATCAATACTCGGGTTTTGCCGCTGAAGAACAGTGGTCCAAGCGGATGGTGAAGCAGTTAAGCCAGCCACGGCGCAAGGATTTAAATGAACAGCTGAAACAGCTGGGTTTTTTATTTAGCTGATTATTTAGCCGGTTATTCAACCAAGTACTTCCTGTTGGGCTGATTTTCATGAAGACATACCTGGACTCCAAAATAAAACACGTGGCCAGCCTTGCTCTGATGATGGTCATGGTGCTGTTGTCCGGCTGCGGCCGGGATACCACCAGCCAGCTGAATATTACCGGTGCCAGCACCGTGTACCCGATCATTGAGATGGCGAAGGAAGGCTTCACCAAACAACATGATATTCGACTGAATGTGCAGGCCGGGGGCAGCACCCGTGGTTTTGAAGACACTCTGGCCGGACGCAATGATTTTGGTGCCATGGCCCGGGATTTAACCGCTGAAGAAGCCGCCCGGGTTGAGGTGTTTCCCATTGCTTACGATGGCATCGGCATTGTGGTTCACGCATCCAATCCGCTGAAAAGTATTACCACCGAAACTCTGCAGCGTATCTATCGCAAGGAGATCACTAACTGGTCACAGCTGGGCGGTCCGAATGAGCCGATTGTTGCAGTTAACAAGGCCGACGGTCATGCGACGCTGAAGGTATTTATGAAGCATGCCGGACTGACGCGGGATGAAATCAAAGCCGATGTTGTCGCCGGTGATAATGCCCAGGTTATTCGCATCGCTGCCAATACCAGAGGTGCAGTAGCCTATGTCAGCATGGGCGAAGTGATTGAGGCAGCAGCAATTGGTATGGAGCTGAAACTGGTCAATCTGGATGGTATTGAACCGACGATAGAGCAGGTCGCCAGCGAAGCTTACCCGTTACGCCGAACCCTGTACCTGGTCAGCAAGGTGCCACCTGCTGGCAACGCATCGCTGTTGTTGCAATTCCTGAGCAGTGAGGAAGGCAAGCAGATTATTAAACGGGGCAATTATGTTCCGCTGCCTTAACACTTGCTTTAGAGAGAAGCAGCGCTGGGCAATGCTCGCCAGTCTGGCGGCGGTGCCGCCCTTGATGGTAGTACTGCTCGGGATGTATCTGGTGGTATGCAGTATCTCTGCACTGTTGCAGATACCCGTCGCTGAGCTGTTTGCTGTCCAATGGCAGCCATCCGGTGACAGTTACGGTGTGCTGCTGCTTTTGACGGGCACAGTAACTGTTACCTTGATGGCGCTAGTGTTGACCTTGTTGATCGGGTTGAGCACATCACTGTATCTGACACTGTATGCCCGCCCCAAAATGCTGCAGGTGGCAAATACCGCGCTGGGCACGCTGGGCTCATTGCCTTCGGTGGTTATTGGCCTGTGGGCCATGACCTGGGTCGTGCCATTGTTTGGAAACAGTCTGAGCTCCGCAGCAATTACTGCTGCTTTGATGATTGTACCGACCTTTACCCTGTTGTGTATTTCCGCCCTGAAGCAGGTGCCGGCCAATCTTGACGAAAATGTTCGTGCGCTCGGTTGCAGTGACCGGATACGGGCACTGGTTATTCTGCAACATGCACGACAGGGTGTTATTCGTGCGCTGGTGCTGGCTGCAAGTCGGGCATTGGGGGAAGCCGTCGCTATCTATCTGGTTGCCGGCAATATTGCCCAGTGGCCGGAACTGTTCGGCCCGATAGCAACCCTGACCACCACGCTGATTGGTGAGCTTGATGTAGCAACCGGCGCCCACCGGGGAGCACTCCATATTCTGGCACTGCTGATTATGTTACTGATTACCCTGGTCAGCCTGTTTTGCAGACCCAAACTCATCAGGAAAAGGACATGATAAAAACCATCGGTCAAATATCTGTCTGGCTGCTGATCGGGCTGGTCGTCTGGATGGGGGTGGATATGGCGGTGCGAGGTGCCTCCGGTTTTCATTTTGGCTATCTGTTTGAAGCACCTGCCGATATGGGGCGTAGCGGCGGCATTGCCACCATTCTGGTTTCAACTGCACTGATTGTGACTCTGGCTGTGGTCCTGGCAGTGCTGTTCAGTTTGCCTGCCGCCATCATCTATACCGAGTTTCAGCGTGATACCCGTTTCTGGAGACTGATGCATATCATTCTGGACATTGGTGTCGGGGCGCCGAGGATTGTCTGGGGGCTGTTTGGCGGAGTGCTGTTTGTTGGTTACTTCAATCTGGGCTTTTCCATTCTGAGCGGCATCATTACCCTGGCCTGCCTGCTGGCACCAATTCTGGTGACTGGTTTTATTGTCGGGCTGCAGGCAACCGATCCGGCCCTGCGCAAGCAATGTGTGGCATTGGGGCTGACGCGCTGGTCCACACTCTGGAATCAGGTGCTGCCGGCTGCACGCCCCTCGTTGATTGCTACAGCAGTGCTGGCTACCGGACGAGGGTGTGGTGATGCTGCGGCATTACTGTTTACTGCCGGCGTAGCGACAACCTTGCCAACATCGCTGTACGACTCCGGCGCAACGCTCGCAGTGTTTGTGTTTCATTTGTTAACTGTTATCCCCGGCGGGCAAACCGCAGCCTATACGGCGGCAGCTGTGTTGTTTGTCATTATGCTGGCCATTCAGTGGATGATAACGGCAGCCAATGGTAAAGGGAGGTTCGCCCATTGATTCAGCTTGAATATCAGAATCTGAGCCTGAAGTCAGATAATGTAGCCATTCTTGACCAGATCAATTTCGAAATCGACGGGCCAGGAGTATTTGCCTTGCTCGGCCCGTCCGGCACCGGAAAAAGCACACTGTTGCGTGCCACCCAGCGAATGATCGAAAGCGATGATACTCACTGGCAGCGTTCGGGCGATATTTTACTGAACGGCAAAAGTGTATTTGCCAGCTCGCTGGGGCGTCATCAGCTGGCACGGCAGATTGGCTATATTCCACAGCGACCGCGTATGTTGCATGGCAGTGTATTGGCAAATGTGGAATTTGCCTTGAAGCACACGACCAGACTTTCAGCTGAAGAGATTCGCACCAAAGCCCTAGCCGCTCTGGCCGAGGTGGATGTGACCAGTGAGTTACCAACGCTGGACAAAGCTGCTTCCGAGCTTTCCGGTGGTCAGGCCCAGCGGGTGGCCATTGCCCGGGCTATAGCACTCAATCCGTCGGTGTTATTAATGGATGAGCCGTCCACCGGGCTCGATCCCTTCAAGGTGCAATTGCTGGAGCAGGTCATCAGAAATACCGCCAGGCTGCGATTGGTCGTACTGGTCACTCACGATGTAGTGTTGGCCAGACGACTGGCGAAATGGGTCGGTTTTATTTTACCGGGAGAGAACGGATCCCGTCTGGTCGAATTTGGAGCTACGGAACAGGTATTTGATCGGCCACAGGATCCTGTGGTGAAGGAATTTATCGCGCTGGGTAGTGGCCTGCTAGGTGATACAGACAATCTGGATATTGCCGCAAGAGAGATGAAAACTCCGGAGCAGGATACCAGAGCCGATGCTGATCTGATATTGGCGTTGCCATAAATCTACGGATAATTTCGTCGCTTGCTTCACTGCCTGATGTTTCAGATTATAAAAGACTAGGGTCTTGCGACCGTATGCAGTAACAGTGAAGCCTTTGGCTGTCTGAAAATAACAACAATCATTGTTGCCAGAGATCTACAGGTATGGAAGAAACAATAACCTTGGCCTTGTTTGCCCTGTTACCTATTACCTTGATTGAACTCACCAATGTTCGGCGAAAGTTACAACGGACTGAATCAAAGCTGAACCTGTTACTTCAACGGCATGGCCTGGACCATCATGAAGAGACAGTTATACCGGAAGAGGTCGAGCAGGCACTGCAGGCCGGTCGAAAAATCAGGGCTATCAGGCTATATCGCCAACATACGGGAGCCAGCCTGAGAGAAGCGCACGAAATTGTTACTACATTCGTGCGGGGTAAATAGGCCGCCAGCAAAAATAACAAACTCTATAGCAGGCTTGTCTGATCTTCCTCCAGACAAGCCACCTACATCAGGACCGATTTCACCCCGCCTTAGGCATCAGGGATCACTACCGGCCTTCACCTTTCTGGAAGACAGTCTTCCGGGAATTTTTGAACAAGCCTTCAAGAACATCATGGTGTAAGTCTGTTCACCATTGTAAATATTACGAAGCTCAACACCCGTAATAACTGTCGCCCAGCCTGTCATTGCGAAAAATCCTAAAACCAGTGGCAGTACAGAACCCTCTCCTACAACCTCGTCCATGGTCGAATTCATTGCGCCAGAAGGCGTAGGCAGCAACACGTCTTCCATCGTCATATTCATTGCACTTGAAGTGGAAGGTGTCGACGGCAGCATACTGTTCATTACCGTATTCATGGTGCCAGAAGGCGAAGGCAGCAGCATACTGGCCATTGACAGGGGAGCGGCCAGAATGGAACTCACGTTCGCAAGCACCCTGGATGGGGTAATACTTGTGCTCGTGTCCATGCCTTCGCATGTCAGAGTCTGCTGTTTTCCATCCAGGCGATATTGGCAAGATGACCCCAGGGCCGGATTGCAAATGACGCGGGGATGCACGACAAGGCATGTTGTCCTTGCGAGGGTAGAGGTCGCGTCACATTTGAACACGTTCCGGTAATAAATGACGGATCGGGTGTCACCTCTGACATGGTCAAACTTTCCTCTTGAATCAAAAACCGAATTAAGCACAACCCCTTTACTGCCGTAGCACCTGATAAATGCACGAGGCAGACCAGATTCTCCCAGCTCCTCCCTGAAATTCATATTGAGAAGCTTGAGTGTTGCCCCCCCGCGACATTCAATAACCGCACCTCCCCGCCAGCCACTGCCTTTGACAGTCACGGTTGTCAGCCCCCGGGTATCCAGCGACTCATCAAAAAAAGTGATATCCGGAATGCCATCGCTTCCGCTGTCACCGGTTGCTCCGCTTCCTGAAATGTCCGGGCCTATACTGCCACTACTTCCACTGCCCGGTTCAAGTTCGGTATCTGGGGCGAGCTGATACAGCTCTGTACTGCCATCGTCCTCCACTGTCAGTTCGTTCTCAATTAATGGCTGCAGCAGCTCAACAGTCGAGCCGGACTCACTGGTATCGGTTTCATTGCCAAACAGTGAGCCAATACCTGCCAGAGTAACCGACTTTGCTGAGCCATTGATCCAGATCCGGTTGTAAATACTGATCGCTCCCAGCGCTTCGCTTAACAAAACCAGCACATGTTTTCCCTCAAACTCGGGAGAATCCAGTTGATCCTGTAGAGGCAGGAATCCGGTAGTGGCGTCCAACAGCATACCGACATCATAGGTTTCACAACCAAAGTACATCGGCGAATGAACGGGATCACCCGGACGTTCGGTCAGCATATCAACATACTCCTGGGTCAAGGGATGCGTTGATATTGCCGGAAGATTTTCTTCGTTGTAAGGAGCGACCTGCGTTGTATCCGACGTAATAAACGGGTTCTGCTCCAGAGGGGGATAGTACCAATCGCTATACTGGGATGTTTGGCCGGGGCCATGTAAAACAGAGATACGTACTCTCAGGTCGGTGTTGCGCAGAAAGAGCCAGTCTGTCATGTGAAACTTATGTCCGCTCTCAGCCTTTTCGTATTTGACGCCTCTTGGCAGCCTGGTCACTGTATATGCCTTTCTGCGGCGAGGTTTCGTCCCATATTCAATCTGAAGATTGGGGAGGATAGTTCGGCGACGCTCCGGATTGTCACGAATAAAATCAAGTTCCCTAACATCCTTGTTATGCTCAAAAAAATCATCCCACAGAAAGGAGAGAGTGACATTTTCCCCACCCTGACCGATGCATAGCCGGTTCTTGCCTGCGTAAGCTGTGTCTGCACACAAACTTGCGAATATACTGAACCACACTGCAACAATCCGATATGGTGACAGTGCCTTATGACGAAGCTTGGATATCAGCGGCTGATGACCAGCGGCGGGTGATACAAGCATGACAACACCCTTTGAATATTTAGCATTCTATAGTGCATATTTCGTACAGAGTGCAGTATAGGTGATGGATAGCTTTGTATAGGGTCGGATTTTTACATATCCTTTAACCGGATTATTACCGAAAGGCACTGCAGGCAGACTGTAAACTCAGAGCTGTCAGGCTTTATTGGCCAACCTGAGAGAAGCGCACGAGGTTGTTACCACATTCGTGCGGGGTAAATAGGCAGGCCGCCAAAAATAACAAAATAAGAAGTAAAATTAATGGAAATAAGACTGATACCTGTCACCGCATCCAATGCCATCGATGCCATTAGCATCAAGCCCGCACCACCGGAACTGCAACAGCTGCACTACAACGCGCACTGGATTGGTCATGCCTTTGCTCATGAAGATATCGAGTGCTATCTGATCAAAGCCGGACCTGATTCGATTGGCTTTGTCTGTTTTGGCCAGTGCTATAGCGACGAGTATCTGCTCCACAGGGAAGGGGAAAGTATTGCCGAGCTGTACCAAATCGTCATTCTGCCTGCGCAGCAAAACAGGGGGTATGGCAAACAGGTTTTACGAATGATCGCGGCACAGTTGCAGCAACAAGGCTACCATCATCTTCGTGTCGCACATCATCCAGACTCTGAAAGGGCTGCCAGGTTCTATGGCGTATTGGGGTTTGAAAAGATCGGATCGAACTATGATGATGATCCACTGCTCGAGCTCAAGCTAGCCCAATAACCATCCAGTCATTCACTGTCTGGTTTTTGTCGGGTCAAAAGGATAGGGCAATTGTCGCTAAAAAGAGCTGTTGTATTGTGGATTACATAACCCTGACCTATCTGCATCTGGGGACGATAATACCGGCAGCTGGTTGCTGGTCTACCGTAAAGGCACGGCAGGTCATAAGGTCGCAGGAAAATTTTATCTGTTACTGATGCTCGTGACCGCAGTTGTTACCCTGTTAATGCCGGCTCGGGTGGGACCGGCACTGTTCCAACATTTTGGTTATATCCACCTGTTCAGTTTACTGACATTGTATTCTGTGCCGGCAGCATGGTTTGCGGCACAAAGAGGTGATATTCGCACCCATCGCAACACGATGATCGGACTTTATTGTGGTGGCATTCTGATTGCCGGCAGTTTTGCTTTTATGCCCGGCCGATTAATACATGAATGGCTCTTTGGATAATCCCGCATCAGTTCTAATAGCTTGTCAAAGAAAATGAACAGTGGCAGTTTATAGCCGATTACAGACCCTGTTACTTTCGTATAGACAACCGAAGGAGTCTTGCATGAGTGCCGATCTCTTTGCCCACAAGGCAGGCAGTTACGATCAGGTTAAAAGGCGGGTTGATAACGTTAATAATATTGCCACAGCCATCAAGGAAAAGGTCAACTTTAACCCGCAGATGCATATTGTTGATTTTGGTTCCGGTACCGGCTTATTGCTAGAGCATATTGCGCCACTGGTGAGCAAAATAACGGCGGTGGATATTTCAGAGTCAATGAATGCCCAGCTGGAAGCTAAAAGAGAGCAACTACCGTGCGAGCTTGAGATTGAACCGGTCAATCTGGTTGAAACCGGTATTGATGGCGAGTTTGACGGTGTAATGTCGTCCATGACATTTCATCATGTGGAAAACACCCGGGCTATTTTTGACCGGCTTTTCACCCTGATCAAGCCGGGCGGCTTTATCGCTATTGCTGATCTGGATACAGAAGACGGTTCATTCCATATCGAGGAAACCGGTGTCTATCACACCGGTTTTGAACGCGAGGCCATCAAGGGTATTGCCCGGATTGCCGGTTTTACAGATATTGAAGTCAGTTCAGCCAGCGTGGTACACAAGCCAACAGGTGACTATCCAGTATTTTTGCTGACCGGACGCAAGCCGTTACAGGCCTGAATCCGGGGAAGCCGGTAACAGCCGTCAATAACAACAATAACAAGGCGTTATGAGATTATTTGTTATTTTCTGTCTGGCAGCGGTTTTATCCGCCTGTACGACATCGCCAGTCATTAATGTCACAGCTACCGGCAACAACGCCATATCCGGTAAATCTTACAAGTCAGTTGTTGCGGACAAAAGCTGGATTCATGGTTCACCTGACTGTGACCTTAACCCGGATCCGGTGATAGACCGCTGGCAGTATGATGACCGCAGCTTTATTCTGCGCCAGAACAAATGCCTGACAGCTGAAGCGCCTTTTATCTATGTGCTGACCGGTACCCGCAAAATACTGGTGCTGGATACCGGTGACCTGAATGATCTTCCCGGCTTTTCCCTGTATCAGGAGATTCGTAATCTGGTTAGTGAAAAACAGCTGGCGGGAAAAGAGATACTGGTTATTCACTCTCATGGCCACCGGGATCATACCCGGGGCGACAGTTACTTTGCCGGTCAGCCGGGCGTTACAGTTATTGCCCCGTCAGAGTTGGCTCTGGCCGCCTTGCCTGGTGCCGGAAACTGGCCTGAAACCAACCGTGAAATTGATTTGGGGAATCGCCGGATCACACTGATAGCCACTCCGGGTCATCAGGAGCAGGCCATCACCCTGTACGATCACGCGAATCAATGGCTGCTGACCGGTGATACGCTGTATCCCGGTTATATCTATATCAAGGACTGGAAGGCTTATAAGACCAGCATTACGCGGCTGGCTGACTTTGCCAGCCGGCATAAGGTGACTGCGGTACTGGGAAGTCATATCGAAATGACGACGATACCCGGCCAGCATTACCCCATTGGCACTAACTATCAGCCGAATGAAGCTCAGCTGGATCTGAGCGTGGACAATCTGCAGGCCCTGAATACCGAACTGAAACGGCACGACAAACCGGTATCACTGATCTTTGCTGACTTTATTATTGTACCCATGGGCGCCCTGCAGAAGCAGGTCAGCAATCTGGGCAAGTGGTTATTGCCCTGACTGCCAGATACTCACAAAGCTTGGGGGAGTGCTGCTCGGATAGTAATATCGTGCAGAAGTTTCAGAAGTAGAAGTGGTCGTTATGACAATGGATAGTGCAAACCCCGGGGATAGTACAAAACCCCAGGACAGTGCCAAGCCTGAACCGAAAGGGCTGGGTGGCTGGCTGATACTGGTTGGTATCGGAGTAATTCTTGGTCCGTTGCGGATGCTGGGTACCGCCTGGGAGGGTTTTTCCCCGTTATATATTGAAGGTGCATGGAGCTATCTGACGATCCCGGGTTCTGCCGGTTACAATAGCTTTATTGGTCAACTGCTGCTGGGCGAGATAATAGCCAACAGCTTGATAATTTTGGCATCACTGTACCTTGCCTATCTGTACCTTGGCAGGAAAGCACTGTTCCCGAGGGTTTATATTACGATCCTCATCGCATCCATCCTGATCATTGTGGTTGATGCCATTATCAGTACCCTGGTATTGCCGCAACAATATCATTTTGAGGAAGTTTCCCAGGGTGAGCTGATCCGGTCCGTGGTGAGTGCAGCCATCTGGATTCCGTATATGATTCACTCCCGGCGGGTTAAAAATACCTTCACCCGGGAAAGGCACAGAAAAGAGCTGCCATTGCTGGGCTCAGTCAGCGTAGCCACAGTGCTGGTACTGACACTGCTTCTGGTGACTGATACTCCCAAAACCCGTATACCGGCAGAGATCACCCGGGCCGAAATCAATCCGGCCGAAATTGTGCCACCCCAGCTGGAGCAGGTGCTTAAAGAGACTGCCGAAAATCTCAATCGCCGACTGCCGCTGATGATAGACGATGATACCGAGCTGTATTCTGCTATCGGCATGGAAGGCACCATGACCTATCTGTACACCGTTGTGAATCACCCCGCTGAGGAGATTGATAAAGCCCTGTTTATCGCCAATATGAAACCACAGCTGGTGGATAATTTTTGTAACAGTGAAGGCATGGTCGAGTTCCGCAACCTGAATGTCAAAGTCAAATACAGTTACTCCGGCAAATGGGGCGCCAATATTGCAACTATTGATGTTTCCAGACAAGACTGCCTTGCCTGAAGTGATATATAAAGTGGTATAAATTCACTACCTGAGCCGACTCATGGGGGCGCGTTATGAGTCGGTTTTTGTTAATCGCCGGACTGGCACATTTTAATAATCATAAAGGATCCATATGTTTAACATCAGGAAGCTTCAGACTGCTTTCGTTTTCACCCTTTGTTCATTGCTGCTGGCTGGCAACAGTGTGGCCGCAGTCCAGCAAATAGACGATGGCGTAATAACCCCTGCCGGCCGTTACCAGAACGATTATCTCGACTTCTCGATTGTTATACCCAAAGGCTGGTCTGTAAAAACCCCTGCCCAAATACAAAAAATACAGAAGGAAGGCGTTGATCTGCTGGCCGGTGATGATGAGAACCTGAAAAAGAGACTCAAGGCAGCTGTACCCAGAACCCTCAACCTGTTTGCCTTTTCGAAATATGAAACGGGAACACCGGTTGAATCCAATCCCAGCGTTGCCTCTGCCGCCGAGCATATAGCAGGGTTCCCCGGTATCAATCGGGGAAGTGACTATCTTTTCATTGTAAAAAGAATGCTGCAGAACAGCAGTATGGAATATCACTTTGAAAGCGGGTTTGAACGGACATTAGGTAACACGACTTTTGATGTTTTGCCGGCAAGCCTGAAGGTAGGTTCCAGGACAATTTATCAGGAGTATACCGCCATTATCGTCAAGGGGTACGCACTGGTGCTGGTACTAACCTTCAGAACCCCGGAAGAGCGGGAAGAACTGTACCATATCACTAATCAGCTGCAGGCCGGGCTGATATAATCTCGTAGTCACTTACTGCCGGAACTGATTTCAGCCGGCAGTTCACTTCCTTATTACTTTCCGGGTGAATACTTTGTACGGCCTGCTACTTCTGCTACATATCCTCGCTGCCACTATCTGGACCGGTGGTCATATTGTCCTCTCGGTCGTTGTGCTGCCCAAAGTGCTGAGGGAACGATCACCGGAGCAGTTACTGGCATTTGAATCGGTCTATGAAAGAATCGGCATGCCGGCCCTGATCGTACAGATTGTTACCGGACTGATGCTGGCTTATAACCTGCTGCCGGATATCAGTCAGTGGTTTAATTTTGCCAACCCGCTGGCCCACGGTATTGCCGCCAAACTGTTATTACTTGGGTTGACCTTCTGCTTTGCCCTGGATGCCCGATTCCGGGTTATACCGAACCTGTCTGCTGACAAGCTGCTGGATATGGCCTGGCATATTATTCCGGTTACCATCTTTTCGATTCTTTTTGTTGTTGTCGGCGTTTCTTTCAGGGCAGGGTGGCTTTACTAAACCAGCCCTGCCGTCAGGAAAATATTGAGCCGCTTTCCGGAACAGCAGCATTTGCATGTTCTATTTATTTTGTCTTTGGTCTTCCGAATGAAATTAAATAAGAAAACACTTCATGCCGGACTCGGCATTATTGGCTGTTCGCTGCTGTTGCAACTGACCGGTTGTGCTTCTACGCCAACTGTGTCGTCCTCATCATCGACAGGCCGGACTGTTAGTACCGCACTGAAGCCCAACGTGAGTCAGGCTATCGCGGCAGTTAACACTTATCAGCTCCTGGAGAAGATAAACTACCGGGAAAATACACTGGACGCTGACCAGTTAAATGCACAGTATCTGAATCACTATCTGTATCGACTCGATCCACAGCATGAATTCTTCACCATTCAGGATATTGCGGAGTATTCAGACAACAGGTTTATCACAAATCTCCGTAATGGAGATCTCAGGGCACTGTTCAATATTGCCAAACAACACCAGCAACGTGCCAAACAGCGGGAAGATTTTATCGGTTCACTGCTAACGCTGGATTATATCCACCAGCAGCGAACCGCTACTTCCGGCAAGACAAAAATTGAAGCGCAAACAGCTGACAGGGCTCTGGATCAGGCCGGATTGCAGCAACGCTGGCAGCAGCGGCTCAATGGCTCTATTCAACAGTTGCAGGCTACTGCGCTGACCGACCAGCAACTCCTGACACGGTTGCAGCATCAACAACAGAACCGGCTGAACACACTCAAGCAGAAAGACCGTGAACAGTACTTCAATGATATGCTCAACGCCTACACGGTGCAGTTTGATCCCCGCAGTGTCTATTATTCTCCGCTGGGCAAGTTTGAGTTGCCGACTGCAGAAGGTATTGGCGCTGTTATCTCTCTGCAGGGCGACTATCCTCGTATTGACCGCCTGATACCGGGAGGTTCGGCGGCTCAAGATGAATCCCTGAATCCCGGTGACCGGGTTATTGCGGTAGGAGAAGCCACATCAACAGCGGCACTGACCGATACCGGCGGTATGGATCTCGATACTTTTGTTAAACAGCTGCGTGGGCCGGCTGGTTCGCAGGTCGTACTCGAGGTACTGAATCTCTCCGGCAAAATCAGTCGTCACACTCTGACCCGGCAAAAGGTGGCGCTACAGGCCCAGGCCGTCAGCGCTACCGTTTCCGAGGTAAAGCAGGGCTCCCGGTCACTAAAAATTGCCACTCTGACCATTCCGTCGTTTTATGTGGATTTCCAGGCGCAGCAGGCTGGCAAAAAAGATGTTATCAGTACTGAAAGGGATGTGCGTCGCTGGATGGCTTCGTTCAGCAAGCAACAGATTGATGGTCTGCTGATCGATCTGCGAGGTAATGGTGGCGGGTCGTTGCAGCAGGTTACTGATGTCTGCGGTCTGTTTGTGGGCAGTACCCCGTGCTATCAATTTGTAGAGCGCAAAAGGCTGCAGCAGCCAATAGCAAAGGACAGTTCCCGCCGGTACAGCAAACCCTTGGTTATACTGGTCGATGGTCAGACAGCGTCCGGAGCAGAGTTGCTGGCCGCCGGACTGCAGGATTATGGCCAGGCTGTAGTCGTTGGATCCAGAACCTTTGGTGCCGGTGCACTTCAGACCATGCAGGCATTGAATCACGGTCAGCTAAAGCTATCTGTGGCAGAGCTCTACCGGGTTACCGGTCTACCGATTGAAGGAGCAGGGCTGACACCTGATATCGCATTTCCTGCATTAGTACCGCCGCAGCCAATCCCTTATACCCTGGTATCTGATCTTTCACACCAAATTGAAGCAGTTACAGGATTCAGTAATCCGGATAGTCTGCCAGCCAATGATCTGCGCCAGAAACATCAACAGCGCACCGCTAAACTACCCGCTTTTTCCAGTGAACAGATGACTTCTCTGGACCGGCGAAGTGTCAGAGACAGTCATCTTGCAGAGGCCAGGTCCGTACTTGCCGACCTGATTTTGCACGACTAACACTGTATAATAGGTGTCGTTTCCCTGGAACGGCACCTGTTAACAGCCTTGTTCTGGTTTGTTTCCGGCTTGCTTTAAACCCCGAATCAGGAGAATTTTGAAAAAAATACCATTTTTTGAAAAAAATTATTGCTTCATATTTGTAGTTATATCGTCCGATAACTCTGCAAAGATATTCAATATATCCTGTATTGAAACGCATCAGAATCATTCAAATTTGTTGAATAAAATATCGTTTAATTTTTATTTTTAATTGACGATTCAGATAGCTATTTTAAGTCAATTAAAAATCAAACGAACACTAAATATTCAAAGATAATCAATATTTCTTGCTGAAATTTTATTCTTTAAAAGGAACTAAAATTCAAAAAAACAGATTCCATTCTGAAATAAAATCAAAAATTGTCACTTCTGATAATCAAAATTCTATCTATTGAATTTGAAATTTTGATGACAAATACTGTGCTGCCCTGAGGTTGCTTCAATATTTGATTTCAAGGCCAATGATCTGGCTGCGGCAAATTGTTATTGAATCAATTTCATTATCAAAACAAGGATCAGGCATAACATTTCAAACCCGAGATGTTTGAGCCTGGCAATTAAAATCTGGCAGTTCAGGAAGCATAATGCCAATAACAATAAAAAAACCCCTTGCCATCAGCGCGCTGGCACTGGCGCTCGCCGGCTGTAAAGTAGAAGTGGATGTTGACGGCCAGAATCACTGGGTCAGCGAACCGTTTGAGCTGGTTCAGGACTTTGAACTGAATCGAAACAGCAAACTCAGTTTTGCTGATGTTATCAACCAGACCGAAGACGAGTTTGTTTTCAAACACGGTGTTTTACATCGTCTTGGAAATGGCCTGTTCAGTTATGTATCTACAACCGGCGAAGATGCCTCGGTTGATTTTACCGTTACCCAGGGTAGAAGAAATCGGGTCGTGTCTGAAGGCACTTTGAATATTTCCAATATGACTTCAGATCCACTCTATTTCCAGCAGTGGCATCTGCAGAATAACGGTCAGTCCGGATTCGCCCAGAATCAGGATGGCATGGATAAATATATCGAGTGGGCCAAATCATTCTTCGGTCTGGACGACGAAGATATTGCCAATAATCCCGCACGTTACAGTTATAACCCGGACCTGAGAGTCAAAGGTCAGGATATGAATGTGGTTGCTGCCCATGTTCGTGGTTATACCGGTAAAGGCGTCGTGGTTGCCGTAACTGATTCCGGTCTGGAAGCTGCTCATGAAGATCTGGCACCCAATTACCGGGCCGACGGTTCATTCAACTTTGTTGAAGAAGACTCCAATGACCCGACCAACATCTATGACAAACGTGGCGACCATGGCACCAGCGTCGCCGGTCTGATTGCTGCAAAAGCTGGTAACGGTATCGGTGGCCGGGGTGTGGCACCGGACGCTACCCTGCTGGGTCAGAACTACCTGAAAAACCAGACCGATGAAGCGGCTGCCACTATTCACGGTATGTTCAAGGGCGCCGACGTTGATGTCATCAACAAGAGCTGGGGCTTCTCAGTGCCGCTGCAGAGCAACGGCGTTTATCATGATGAGAAGATTGACGGCTATATCGATGCCTACCCGGCACTGAACCTGCGGGATGGCAAGGGCGCTCTGGTGGTTAAATCCTCCGGAAACAGCTTCAACGACGCCGACCTGTCCCAGCGTATTTTCAAGCTTGGGCTGGATCTGTGTAAAAAGAACGGTGCGTCCGAGTTTGGTCTGACCTGTTCCAATGCTGCCATCAACTCCGGCAATAACCATCCGTACCAGCTGGTTGTCGGTGCCAACAATGCTGATGGTACCCACACCAGTTACTCCACAGCCGGTTCGGCATTGTGGGTTTCAGCTCCCGCGGGTGAGTACGGCTTCCGTGAACCGGCGATGGTAACCACCGACCAGAGTGGCTGTGAAATCGGCTACAGTGGTAGCATCAACGAAGACTTTTATGCCACTAACTACAAGGGTTACCCGTACGGGGATATCTATCCGCTGAACGGTACCAAATCCGATGCCAGTGCCAAGTATGATCAGGAATGTAACTATGTTCAGACCTTTAATGGCACTTCCTCAGCCGCACCGAACACTTCCGGTGCCATTGCCCTGATGCTGGATGCCAATCCTGATCTGACCTGGCGTGATGTGAAGCGGATTATTGCCAAGACATCCGATCAGATTGATCCGGAAAATGCCAAGGTCGTACTTCCGGTTGGCGACAGCGACTATGTTGCCCATGAAGGCTGGGTTACCAACGCTGCAGGCTTCGCCTTCAACAACCTGTTCGGCTTTGGCCGTATCAATGCAGGCAAGGCGGTTGCCATGGCCGAGCGGTATCACAAGGATCTGGGTGACTACAGTGAAACCGGCTGGATCGATACCGAAGCCAATGTCGAGGTTCCGGACAACAATGCCCGCGGTGTCACTCACACCATCTATGTTGATAGCCGCAACGGTGCCGTAGAAGAAGTGCAGATCCGGGTGACCCTGACTTCTGAGGGCCTTTCAACCCTGAAAGAACAGGAAGGACCAAAAACAGCATCCTCTGTTGGTAGTGACACCGCCTTCGAGCTGACTTCACCGTCCGGCACCAAGAGCATTATGCTGACCGCCCGTACCGGCACCATGGCATCCTATGACTGGGCCAAGGATGTGAAGGAAGAAAAGTACATGTACAAGGACATGATGCTGCTGAGTAACGCCTTCTACGGCGAGCCGGCGGAAGGCGCGTGGACCTTGCGGGTTATCGACACCAATGGCAAGGACTTCCTGTCTGCCAACCCGGATGTTACTTTTGTCAACAACAAGGAAAACTCAAAGCTGGAGGCCTGGGGGATCAAACTCTTTGGTCAGAACTTTGCCAACAAACTGGTGGGCGAGCAGTAAGGCCGGAAGTATAAAGGGAGAATAATAAAATGAAATCAACCAATGGTCTGCTGTTAGCCATTATGGTGGTGGCCGCTTCTGCAGCCTCTGCCAACCAGGATCTCAAGATTGAAGCGCCGGAAAAACCGGCGGCAAAAGCTGAGGTTCAGAAGAACTCGGTACTCATCAATAACCGCAGTTATTATGTAGAGTCAGCTCCGGCTGCTGCACCCAAAGTACGCTCTTTCTCGATTCGTGAAGACGATGGCGCGGTAACCGCGGCAGAAGCTGTCGAAACAGAAGAAGTGCTGCCACTGATTACCAAGGGTACCACTTTGACCAGTGTCGTGACCGGCCAGCCGGTTACAGTAACCGGGCGCTTTACGGTATTGCTGGACAGGGGCGTTGATGCTGAAGATTTTGCTGACCAGCACGGTCTTTCAGTCTATCGCCAGATGGGTAACTCCCGGCTGGTGATTCTGGAAGCTGATGAGTCGGTGAATCTGCTGGATGTAAATGCCAGCCTGCGCAAGGCATCCGGTCTCTCTTCAGTCAAGATTGAACTGCTGGAAAATCTGATGCAGCCGCTGTAACAGGGTCGCAGTGATGGAAAGCCCTCCTGATTTCAGGGGGGCTTTTTTTGTGCCCGGGATTGATAAACACGACAATGTAAAGGTAAGGTGGTAGTGCAGGTACGGGACTGGAAACAGATCAGATTTAAGAAGATAAGGCCATGAGCGTGAAACCCCGATCAATAGAATCGCTGTGCGACTATCTCAAAACCTGTCATCAGGTTGAATATGTCTTTTTCTGGGGGCACCGCAATAACGGGCAGGCTGTCTCCAAAAGCTGTTTCAGTCAGTGGTATCCGGCCTCTTTTGAAGAGCAGGG
The DNA here is from genome assembly GCA_947387575.1 of Spongorhabdus nitratireducens. Lineage (GTDB taxonomy): Bacteria > Pseudomonadota > Gammaproteobacteria > Pseudomonadales > Endozoicomonadaceae > CANDOC01. The sequence continues at coordinate 539,362 of CANDOC010000001.1, read as the reverse complement.
CAGAACATTCGAAACGGCTGAACACTATATGATGCACCACAAGGCGCTGTTATTTAATGATGAGAGCGCAGCTGCCGAAGCGCTGGTTGCAACAACCCCGGCAGCAGCAAAAGCTGCCGGACGCAAGGTCAGAGGCTTCATTGACGAACGATGGGAAGCACATCGCTTTGAAATTGTGGTCCAGGCCAATCTCAACAAGTTCAGCCAGAACGCGGAACTGCGGGATTTTCTGCTGGCAACCGGTGATGACATTCTGGTGGAAGCAAGCCCGGTTGACCGTATCTGGGGAATAGGTCTGGATCAGCATGATGAAGCCTGCCGCCAGCCTGAACTATGGCGTGGACTCAACTTGCTTGGATTTGCCCTGATGGAAGTACGCGACAGGATCAAGGCCGGCGAAGTTTCGATATAACAAAAACCCCATTAGACACGGGGTTAGTGACAGCAATAAAAACGACTGATTCCGGGTCTGGCTTGATCCGGCATATAAATTGCTAGGCTATGACCTGAATGTTTCAGGCCATACAGGCACCATGCAGACAATGTAGAAACCCCTGTCTGTCGGGTGTCAGGTACCTGACTAAAATAAAAATCACAAAGCAGTATATTTATGAGTTATGGAATGATGGGTTACCGGTGCGACTTTGACTCTGTCAAAGCCCTGCTGGGAGCCAATGATCCGGTCTATACCGAAAGTTTCCTCAAAAGTCGGCATGCCAGGTTTACTTCCCTGGACGGCCTCGGGCGGGATGACAGACCCGCCGTCGAGACAGCTCGTATCATGCTGACAGAGCAGGACCGGAGCCAGCTTGACGGAACCACGTGCTGGTATATTTTCGAGGAAATGATCCGCTGTGCAATGAACTCGAAAGCACTCGATAACAGAAACCTCTACCCCTGTCGTTACCCGGAGTTTCTGATCGACTTCCCTGAAGCTGAACACGCCTTTAGTTTCAGCCGGGAGCTTGGTTTTTCGATGGTGGATGACTATCCGGTTGTCTACCGTATCATAAGCAATAAACTTGGCGGGCTGTCAGCCAAGTTGCAGCATCGGGCTGATCTGTTTGAAAGTGAGGAGCAGCACCAGCAGTTCCTTAACTGGCTTGATCAGACCATGGCCTATAGTCAGGATCTGGTGTTTTTCTATTACTAGAGCTTGCGGCCTTTAAAACCCTCCGCTCCTGCTTTTCTGTAGCAGGAGCACCGCTATTCCGGACTTTACCTCAAAACAGCAACACTGCTGAAAATCCTGTTTGTAACGGGTAAAGTACGGTCAGCAACTTCATAAAAAACTACCCGATAATAATGAAAAACTGTCTTGCGCTGTTGTGGCTGTTGTTGATGGGAAACCATGCCATGGCAACAGATGCCAGTGTCTCTGAAAATAAAGAGATCATTCTTGATACTCCCCTCGGGCCACTGGCCGGAACACTGCTGACACCCGCAACGGCAACCAAAGCTGTGGTACTGATTGTGGCAGGTTCGGGTCCAACTGACCGCAATGGCAATGTAAAAGGACTACCCGGTGACAATAACAGCCTGAAATATCTGGCCGAAGCGTTGGCGGGGCAGGGAGTCGCAACACTTCGGTATGATAAACGACTGATTGGTGCCAGTGCTTCCGACACACTGTCGGAGCAGGATATTCGCTTTGATACCTATGTGAATGATACCCGACTGTGGCTGGACTGGCTGACGACCCGGTTTGATTGTCCGGTATGGTTACTGGGGCACAGTGAAGGGGCTCTGATCAGTACACTTGTCGCTCAATCCGGATCCGCTGCCGGGTTGGTTATTGTTGCTGGAGCAGGGCGGCGGGCATCGGATGTCATCCTGCAGCAACTGCAACCCCGACTGCCGCCCGCGTTGATGGAGCAGACACAAACCATTATTAATGAATTGCTGGCCGGACGAACAGTTGATCACACGCCCCCGGAGTTGTCCGTATTATTCCGCCCCAGTGTCCAGCCTTATATGATGTCCTGGTTCCGTTATGATCCTGCCGAAGAAGTTGCCCGGGTAAAGGTTCCGGTGTTGATGCTTTATGGCACCACTGATATTCAGGTACCGGTATCAGACGGCAGACGGTTGAATACTGCTTTGCCAGCTTCCCGGCTGGTGATTATAGAAGGCATGAACCATGTGCTGAAGCAGGTTGATGGCGGACTGGCCGCCCAGATCCCGTCGTACAGCAATCCCGAGCTTCCTGTTGTTTCCGGGCTGACAGACACTATTGCTTCATTTATAAGGCAACAAAAATAATGAAACCGATAAACCAGAACTGCCCGCGGTCAGGCAAACCGGTAAAAGACGACTCACTCACTGAGTACCGGGGCTTTATTGTGGGTTTCTGCAATCCCGGCTGTCGGGATGACTTTGCCAGTGACCCTCAGCGCTGCGTGAAAGACAGGGCTTTTTTCGACGCCATCATTGAATCAGGACATTGAATCAGGAGAACCGAAAGTATGAGTCAGCCCGTCATCACACCGGAACCACCTTACTATGCCGTCATTTTCACTTCGATCAGAACATCTGACGACAATGGCTACAGCAAAATGGCCGACAGAATGCTGCAGCTGGCCTCACAGCAGGATGGTTTCCTCGGGGTTGAATCTGCTCGGGAAGAGGTGGGCATTACCGTGTCCTACTGGCGTGATCTTGAAGCTATCCGGGCCTGGAAGCAGAATGCCGAACATCTGCAAGCACAGCAGCTGGGACGAGATCAGTGGTATTCCACCTTTACCACCCGAATAGCTCGCGTCGAACGGGAGTATAGTCTGTAGTATCATGCCGCTGATCAGTGCAATGACAGCACTGAAGCTAATAACGAATTTCCGGTTTTTTACCGCTATTATCACTATTCAAAAAGGGATTCATGGAAAGCTTCAAGATTATTTCAGGGGCGGCATATCTTGCATTCGAGAAGCGGGCGACTCTACTCAAACATCTGTCAGCACCGGCAATTGCCTATATTGTGCTGCAGCTGCTGATTACTCCCGATACTTCAGAAATGGGAACAGCGGGCATCTATCTGCTCAGTGGCCTGCTACAAGTATTTGTTTCGATCTTGACTCACCGGGTGATTTTACTGGGTGACAATCCGGAATCCACTATGGGCCTTGGTCAGTTGATCAGGAAAGCCGGCAGCTTTGTTTATTACCAGATCGGACTGGTGATGCTGATTGTGTTACTGGTACTGCTGCCCAGCTTTATCGCTGGACCATTGATGTATGCCGGTATGCTGCTCGCACTGTATATTGTCAGCCGCTGCTCGCTGATATTTCCTGCCATAGCTATTGATGATGACTTTGAGTTCAAGGATTCATGGACGGTAACCGCCCAATACAAAATGCTGATGGTGCTGATCGTTATATTTTTCCCGGCAGCGCTGGCCATGGCTTCAGTATTGCTGAGCTTTATTCCGTTCACCGGCATACTATCTGCAGCGCTGGATATCATCACCACTGTGCTGACCGTTACGGCGCTGTCACTGGTTTATCAGCATATCAAACAGGAGTTTCTGGCACAGCGGTCGCCAGAACCTGCAACGGCTGATTGAGAACACTCCCTAGCATCATTCATTAACAACGCCAATCAGGTCCATCGAACAAATTAATATTACTAATCGAAGCTGACTGATTACACTCCAAAGGGCAACCAATGGAGTGTAATAAATGAATAATAAATCCCCCCTGCTCAAACGATTTGCCCCTGTCTTGCTGTTTTCTGCACTTTCGCTGCAGGGTTTATATGCAGCCGCAGCCGAATATACCGTGAACCCGGCGTTGTCTCAGGTCAGTCTGGCCACAATCAAGAATCAATATGTGGTTGAAGCGGCAACCATTGGCCAGTTAACCGGGCAGATCAAGGATGGCAAGATTGATATTGCAATACCGGTCAAAGCCATTGAAACCGGCATTCCCATCCGCGACAGCCGTCTGAACGAGCTGTTTTTTGAGGCCATCAAATTCCCTCATATCAAGGTATCAGGACAGCTTGAATCCTCTGCTGTAGAAGAAGCTAAAGGAATCATCACCCAGACAGTCGCGTTTGAAGTGGAAATCTACGGCCAGAAACGAACCTACAACACCGATGTCGTTGTTTCCTGGCAGCAGGATCAGGTGCTGGTTGCCTCCACCAAACCGGTGATTATCAGTGCAGCAGATTTTGGTATTCCTGAAGCCAATCTGATCAATCTGGCCAAAACCGTAGGTGGTATTCCAATTTCCGGAACCGTACCAGTCAACTTTACCCTGGTACTGGATAAAGTCTGATTCCGGTTTCAGCCACTGATTAGAGCCTGTTCATAATCTTTCGCGGATAGCAAGAATGTTGAGAACAGGCTCTTAGACCCTTCACAGGATTAATGTATTATGTAGTTTTTCCGCCCGGATGGTTCCGGGCGGCTATTCGACCTAAAAGTCGACCCAAAAGACAACAGTGAAATAACAACAACAGGTGTAGTATGCCGGATGTAAGCAACCTGAAAACAACCCGGGTATCCAGTGACCAGTGGGCTGAATACTGGAGCCAGGGGCATCTGACCACGTTCGGCGGTCCTGAATTTGAAGATGGTTACCAGGGTAATATCAAGTCATTCTGGCTGCAGCAGTTACCCGGGCTTGATGATGGCGCCAGCATCGTTGATCTGGGCTCCGGTAACGGCGCGCTGCCTCTGCTGTTTGCCCGTGAACTGGAAGACGGCCCTCGTAAAATCTCGATTGTCGGTATCGACAATGCCGCTATTGCCCCCTCCGATGAATTTAAAAAATACCGCAAACGTGATGCACGGGTAAAAGTCCGCTTCAAGGCGGAAACGCCAATGGAAGACACGCGACTGAAGAAGAACAGTGCCGATCTGGTGGTCAGTCATTACGGTTTTGAATACGGCGACCCGGAAAAGGTGGTTCGGGAGATTCAGCGTATTCTGAAACCGGCTGGCAAGGTGGCCATGATTGTTCACCATGAAGGCTCCTATATTGTCCGCAAGGCACGCGGCATGCTGGAGCAGGCCCGGCTGGGTGAGGATGAACGACTGGTTAACCGGGTTAAGAAATGGGTCCGGGATTTTGCAGCCGGCAAGTCCGGTACGGTGCTCGATAAACAAGCGGCACAGCTGGAAGCCAGCTTTGATCGCCTGCGAACACAGGCGGCACAGTTTCAGGATGCCCATATGCTGGCAATTCTGATCAACGGCGGTATGGCGATCGCCATGAAAGTGCAATCTGATGCCGATGAAGCCCGCAGTATGCTGAAAGAGTGGATTACTGAATATAATGCCTATCGGCTGCGGATGGAGGATATCTGTGCTGTCGCATATACCAACAAAAGCGTCAGCACACTGATGGACATGATGAAGGAGCAGGGACTGGCAGAGTGCAGAATGTCAGTACTGAACCATGAAAATGGTGCTTCGCTGGGGCTCGCTATTACAGCTCGGGCTGCGGTTTGATATTTTTGATCTGCCTATACCTGTAATACGCCGCCGATTATCAGGTTCCTGTGGTAACGTGTCAGAAGGGATCACCGAAGGAAAGCCGTTTATCTATTACAAGATAAGCGGCTTTCAATTCTAACAAGGACGAAGTTTTTAACCCGATTTATAGACTCATAATTCAGGGAGAACTCCATGCCGGTAACACTGACTTCCGTTGATGGCGCCCCGGTGCAGGCCAGCCACAAGGCTTCCTGTCATTGTGGTCAGGTAGTAATGGAGCTGTCTTTACCAAACGGGCTGGAAGATATCCGCCGTTGTGACTGTTCCATGTGTCGTCGGCGAGGTACTGTTGTTGCCTCGGTACCCCTGTCCGGTATCCGAATATTACAGGGAGAGGATACACTTCGCTGCTATCAGTTCAATACCCATACCGCAAAGCATTACTTCTGCTCTGAGTGCGGTATCTATACCCACCACCAGCGCCGTTCAAATCCGACACAATACGGTTTCAATATTGCCTGCCTGGAGGGTATCAATCCTCTGAAAATCAACGAAATTACAGTCTATGACGGAGTAAACCATCCGGCAGACAAGAAGTCTTGAGCATTTCTCCACGTTAACAGGTTATATGCTGCCGACCTTGATCAAACATGATAGCTTAATCAGAAACTAGGGCATGTATGCCCGATAAATGATAGTCGGCGCTTGAATCGTAAAAAATGAAAATAGAGTTTTCTCGCAAACCATCAGAGCAGGATATTACTGCAATCTATGAAGGTCTGGTCGAGTTTAACCAACCCGAGTTTCCCGGTTTCGAAGAACAACCCATTGCCTGTTTTATAAAGGGCAGTGACGGAAAAATCGCCGGAGGGTTGACTGGAGAGATTCTGTACCAGAATATTTTTGTAAAGTATTTCTGGCTCTCCCGGGAGTTGAGAGGGCAGGGTTATGGTACGGCGCTTCTGCAAAGGCTGGAGCAGGAGGCGCAAAAAGCCGGGGTTGAACAGATAATGCTGGATACCTTTTCATTTCAGGCCCCTGAGTTTTATAAAAAGTACGGCTTCAGGGAAATAGGGCGGTTTGATAATTACCCTAAACAGGGTGTAGCCAAAATATTTCTGACTAAAAAAGTCAGCGAACAATACGACAATCAATGCGACGATCACTACGACCAGAATAACTGACCCGAAATCTATTATTCATGCTGATCAACAAAGACAAGGTTAATGGCCGCAGGGTCAAGGTTTGTCCGGTAATTACCCGGGCTGCAGGGCAGGGCACCGAGCTGCTGGTGTTTCAGCATCCCCTCGCCGGTATCCAGCTGATCAAGGGTACGGTTGAGCCGGACGAAGGTCTGTTTACCGCCACGCTAAGGGAACTGCGGGAAGAGTCCGGTATTGAAAACAGCGAAGTGCTTCACTATATCGGCAACTGGTCGCCTGACGGTGGTGAGCATGAATGGCATTTCATTCAGTGCGCCATCACCGGAAACACCACCGCAGATCTGCCTGATAGCTGGGAGCACTTCTGTGAAGATGCCGGCGGGCATATGTTTCGGTTCTGCTGGCATCCACTGCAGCAGCCGGCCAGTGACCAGTGGCATCCGATGTTTCAGGAAGGGTTGCTGTTCTTGCGGGACAGGCTGCAAGAGGCGCCAAAGCAGGAGCAGTAAAATAATCTGTCTATCGGTTCTCTGACAAATACTTCGCCACATAGTCTATAAATGCCCGAACCTTCGGAGACAGGTGTTTACGGCTGGGATAGACCAGGTAGACATTAACCTCCGGCTGCCGGTAGTCGGGGAACATCTCAACCAGCTCACCGGTTTCGATCTCATCCTGCAGCATAAACTGAGGCAGTCGCACAATACCGTGTCCCGATTTGCATAAGGACAGTTCCATAGCCGAGCTGTTGGTCTGGATATAGCTGTCCACCTCAACCTGAGTTTCTTTGCCGTATTGATTTTTGAAATGCCAGAGCCGGGGCTGTTTCAGGTAGCTGTAACAGATACATTTATGCTGTTTAATATCTTCAGGTCGCTCCGGTACACCGTATTGTTGTAGATATGCCGGTGCCGCCACAATAATGGTTTGTGACTGCATGATACGACGGCTGATAAAGCTGGAATCTTCCAGTTGCGGTGTCGCCCTGACAATGACGTCGAACCCCTCGGAAATCAGATCCACCTTGCGGTTACTCATATCCAGCTCCAGATTCACTTCCGGAAATTGGGTGAGGAAACCGGAAAACATAGCCTGCAACAGATTCATATCAAGGCTGGTCAGACAGCTGACCCGCAGCGTTCCCGAAGGTTTCAGCTGCTGTCCCATTAATGCCAGCCGGGCTTCCTCGGCATCACTGATGATTTGCTGACACTGCTGATAATAGAGCTGACCTTCCGGCGTAAGGCTGAGTGAGCGTGTCGTCCGGTTCATCAGCCGCACCCCGAGCCGTCCTTCCAGTTTGTTTATTTCCTTGCTGATATAAGACGTGGAATGTCCGGTATTGGCTGCTGCTTGAGTAAAACTGCCGGCCTCAACAACTTCGGCAAAGATTGTCATGCCATCCAGCAGGTTGGGGTTATAAGCCATATGTCCGGATCCCGAGTGGTCAGGATCAAAAGTTTGCCCTGATTAAGAGTCAAATGGAAATAATCATTCCACGATCTGGTAATTAATCATCTGAGGTGGTCAATATAAGATAGCTACACGATTGCTAAAACGTCACGATAAACACGACACAGGGGAATCAGCATGAAAGTATTAGCCTTTGCAGCCACCACCAGTTCACAGTCCATCAACAAACAGCTGGCAGCCTATGCCGGCCAGTTACTGAAATCAGAGTTTGATGGTAATGCCGAAGTCGAAATGATCGATCTGAATGATTTTGAAATGCCGATTTACAGCGCTGACCGGGAGGCTGAAAGCGGGATACCGGAGCAGGCGCATGCTTTTCGCAACAAGATAGGAGAGGCTGACGCGGTTATTATCTCCTTTGCCGAACATAACGGCTCTTATACCGCGGCCTACAAGAATACCTTTGACTGGACCTCACGCATTGATATGAAAGTGTACCAGGACAAGCCTGTGATTCTGCTGGCAACATCACCCGGTCCAGGTGGAGCGCAGAGTGTTCTGGGCAGTGCTGTTGGTTCTGCACCGTATTTCGGAATGGACGTGAAAGGCAGCCTTTCTGTACCCAGCTTTTATGACCAGTTTGATGCAGAAAAGCGAGAGTTGATAGATGAAGAACTAATAGCTCAATTGAAATCCGCTTTGGCTACACTGAAGCCAGTTCAGTAATAAATCGGCCAATTTATAGCCCGGACTCATTGCCGGGCACCTGATGCCTCAAAATAGATGATTTATTCTGGCAGTAACTGCAGAACCCCCTGTTTCAGATAATCAAGCTGATGCTGCATCTGCTCCAACTGCTGAAGCAGGCCCGCGCGATCGGTAGCTATATTTAAACCGAAAACATTCTTTTTTGAAGCTTCAGGTTTTGAGTGAGCTTGCCTTTTCCGGGGACGATACTTGTAATCCGGGTGTTCCCGAAGCAATTTCGCTTTCAGCTCTTCAGCCTGTTTTTCGTAAGGCTTTTTCTCTTCGTCTGTTAAAGCCCTCCATTCTCTTCCAAGTTTCCTCGACATTTCAGCCATATGCATATCTGGATCCTGTTCCTGCAACTGCTTTCGCCGTTCCACTGACCAGCACATAAACGCATTCTTTGGCCTTTTGGGTCCACCCGCTCCCTTCCGCCGCTTTCCCTTTTCTCCCTGAGTCGAGATTGCTTCCATAGCAGTGACTTCCTGGACACCTGAATCAGTTTCTTCATCATCAGATAATTTTAGTGTTGCAGCCTCGTCGCTATCTGATACTACCCCGTCTTCATCATTCTCATCTTCGGAACCATCAGGGCTTGAATCCTGCTTGAATACTTTAGCTCTTACCGACGTATCTTTATGAGCATGATCTGGCTTGCGCTTGCGACGTGATCGACCATGATCTTGTGACGGCTGATATAAAACGGGTGAGTAAGACTGGACAACCGAAATATATTTATCCTTACAAGTGGATTTTTCAACTGGACTTAGGCTCATATGGCCACTGAAGGGCGCCTTCTGCGTTTGTATCAATACAAAATGTGCTGACTGTAAGGGTTCGGACTCTATAGGCACATCGGAAGGTAAATCATCCAGAGAGTCCGGAAATGGAGCAGATAATGCCTGTCCGCCAAACATGGATGACACATAGTTCAACTTGTTTTTTCTCGGATAGGTCATTTCAAAACGACCTCCATCCGGACTACAAATTATTGAGTTGCGGGCCTTGCCAAACCGATAATTTCCAGTTGCGACTGACAACCCTTGCTCACTCATGACAGATTCAAATACAAGAATAAGACAATCTTCAGACAGTAACGGGCTATCTGGATCCGACTGAAAAACCAGATGAACCCTGCCTCTTGTAGTATCTCCGAGTAAAGCGAATTCGGTATCATCTACTTTCAGATACGGCGGAAAATCAGTTGACTGAGAAAACAAAAGGTTGGTTGAGAATTGATCGCCTTGAGATAGTTGCAAAGGCACACATCCTCCTGGAAAATTCACTTGCAAATCTGATTTGACCAATTCAGCCCGTGAGCCAAAAGCAAGAGATATTGCCAGAGCCTTATTAAAAAACAGGCATACACTGATCATAAACAAGTACAGAAATCATAAACAAGTACAGAAAACATAGACATGCAGACCTTAACCAGCAATACATGATCCTATCTCTATTATTTGAGTAACCAGTTGGGATTGCTTTTTAAATCAGATCGGAGCAAGAGGCACATAATAAAATAGTTAAAGCTGGTGTCGGGTCAAGCAGAACAGCATAACTATACTATCAGCAGTTTATGGTCTGAGGGTCGATATATGAAAAACATACGCTCGGTAAATAAAATTCACATTGCTCCTCTGACTGAATATTCAAGCTTTCTTGAGACCCTTACCAGCTGGAGCTACCAGGAATGGGGGCAACGTGACCCCTCAAACTCGCTGGAGGCGGCCCGACATCAACTGCAGCAATGCTTGAAAAGTGATTCTGTACCTGTTTGTTATGTCGCTGTTTGTGGTGAACAGCCTGCGGGTTTTATTACTGTCAAAATCAGGGATATGCCGGATCGTTTTCCCGATGCCGAGCACTGGATTGGCAGTTTGCTGATTGCTCCGAAATATAGAAGGCAGGGGGTTGGCTCACTATTGATGGCTCATCTTATAAAACAGCTTCCGGCGCTAGGGGTTGGTGATCTTTACTTGTGGACGGCAACGGCAGAGTTATTCTATGCCGGGTATGATTTTATTGCGTTGGACAGGTTTCGGCACTTGCAGCAGGATGTTGTTGTAATGGTCCGGAAATCCCGCTGAATGCTGATGTTTACCTTCCGGAATTGATAGCACCTTCCCCGATAACGCCGCCTTTATCTTCCTTATTAACATTTCTCTAATAATTTTGAGTAGACAGCTATTCAAAATCAGACAAAATATACGCTTCTTCGAATGTGCCTTTGATTGATTCTGTTTTGGATTTTTTTGATCAAGGAATTGAACTTGAAAATAACAATTATTAATAGTGTTGACTTCTGGTCTATGGGATGGGCAACGGATCCGGCCAGTCAACAGGATGTTATACGCTCACTTCGACGTGCAGGTGTTGAGGTTGAGATCGTTGAAGTCGGCCACAAGGCAGAACTGGTTGAAGTGCTGCAACAGCTGAAATCAGAGCCCTGTCTGGTATGGCCCAATGCCTATCAGGTCTATGCATTTGAGGGCAGCAGTGACACTGTCTGGCTGGCAGATGTGATCGATGAACAGGGGCTGCCAATGATCGGCAGTAATGCCCGCGCCCTCAAGAATGTAATGCTCAAGGATGAGTGCCAGCGGGTACTGGAACATCACGGTGTGGCAATCCCTGCATTCGCATCCCTTGATAAAACCCAGCTCAATGACCTTGAAACAATACTTGAGACACGGCATCTGAGTTTCCCGCTGTTTGTAAAACCCAACGCGCTGTCGTCCAGCAAGGGAATTACTCAGGATTGTGTGGTGCACAATCTTGAAGAATTACATCAGCAGGCTTTATTGATGGGGGATAGTTTCGGTTATCCGGTGATGGTGGAAGAGTATCTGCCTGGTCGTGATATTACCGTGGCAGTATTTATGACACCGGAACGACCGGTGATTCTGGCCACCTATTATGATACCGAGATCTACGACGACCCCGGTGCAGTACTGGACCACAGTGTCCGGATGCGGGACTGGGACGACGGCAAATGGTTACGGGTGGTGGAAGAGCCGGAAATGCTGGCGCAGATCGAGTCGGTTGTATTGCCGGCATGCGATGCGGTGGGGATTTCCGAGTTTACCCGAATCGACTGTCGTCTGGACCGGAATGGCCGCCTGAAAGCTTTTGATGTCAATGGTCTGCCGGGGCTGGAGTTACCATTCAGCACCACGGTATGGCAGATGATCGTCAAAATGAAGGATCAGTCTGATGTTTATGCATTCGATACCCTGGTCAGCCTGGTGGTGTACTGTGCCGCCTGCCGCCATCAGGTAGATATCCCGTCACGGATAAAAACCCTGGCAGAAGACTATATTGCTGCCAACACCTTGATTACCGAGCGTCTGGAAACCGCTTAATCGGTTAGATCCAGCCGCATCAGATTGCGCAACAGCCGTTCGGAAAACATCGGCTGTTGTGCAACCCGGTGAAATCCCTGTCGCTCCAGAACCTGGTTGCTTGCAATGTTGTCCGGATGAACCGTGGCAAACAGATGCTTAAAGCCATGTGCTCTGGCCGCAGTAATGCGGGCACTGGCAAGTTGTTGACCAATCCCCCGGCCCCGATATTCAGGATCTACCAGATTTAACAGCATCAGGGCACAGCTCTGTGGATCTACGTTCGGTAAGCCAAGATATTCCGGCCATGGTGACATCTTGCGCAGGGCAGCATAGGCCACCAGGCTGTCTTCTTTTATTGCCAGTATATTGATCGTTGCACCAGCAAGATTCCCTGCATAAAAGTCACGTCCGTTCGGGTACATGTAAGGTGAAGCATTATCTGCCCGGGCACGTTCGACCAGCGACATCAGCTCATCAATATAGGCTATGTCTTCCCGCGGGTTGTCCAGCGTCAGGATATGTATTGACACAGTTTTTAGCCTTGTATCTACTTTTTATTATTGAATAGGGGGCGCAGCGCGTTATTTTATAGGATTCGTTATCTATTCTCAGTCTATTAATAATCCATCTATCCTCATCTCGGAATAACTGAGCCCCACTTCCGTTGGCAACCGGAAACATGCGGCACTGATAGCGTGCCGGCAGGCAAGAGAACAGCTGGAGCCAGAGACAGCTCTCTGATCATGGCGAACGACCGGATCAATCCCGGCACGTTTATCGCTGTGTAGTTGTGAGGGCAGCTGGCTTGACGTTTCTTACAGCCATTTGCGGCGATTATGCAGGCCTTTCTGGTAATGGCCAGAATTGGTGTCTATTACGGCCTGACCGGGCAGCACTGGAGGGCAGTCTATCACCAGAACACTGTATCAGCTTCCTGAAACCGGCCCTATATCACTTATCGCACTTGCAGTATCAGGTTTACTTTATTCCAGCTCGTATCATTCGATTTCAAAAACAAAATTAAAAAATGCGAAGAATTCCTCTATGACTCAAAAGCTCTCAATTTGCTTTCAGTAATTAATAATAATTCATCGAACATTAATTTCATTTTGTTATTAAAAGATAAAGCAAATGATCCGATGATTTCATTTATAAAACAGTCTTTAAATCTTATTAAAAACTGCTTGAGCAATTTAATAATGACCAGCGGACTTGCAAATTTTATAAAGATGACCTGCCTTACTATCTTATTAGTAGGTAGTATTGTTTCTGCTGGTAATCGACTGGCTGTTTACCAGGGTGATTACAAGAGACTGGGAAGTGTATCTGAAGTAGCAAAGAAATTTGCTGTTGCAGATATCATTGTATTAACTCACGTTGAATCCATTAATTTTGGCAATGGCTGCTATGATGCTGTTTATCCTCATATGAGTGAGTTGATCGGAAAAATTAGAGTTCTCAATCCTGCAGCAAAGATTTTCGGTTATATTTCTGCTACAGCTGATGCTCCGGTTGGTACCTTCTGTGGACAGATGCCCGCCCGTCCTGACTGGGATTGTCCGGGGGGAGTCTGTCATAATGCTATCTGGTGGATTGAACGCTGGGCAGCTTTGAGCAACAGACCAGATGGGATATTCTTCGACCTTGTTGCAAAAGATCATATCAGGCCTTCCGTTCGAGACAGTGTTTTTTCATATGCACTGCGCTATAACTTCGCTCTGCTACCTAACACATCAATAGAGCTTGAAAACGTACAATTTGCATATGAAAGCCAGTATTTAACCAATCAATATGTTTTTATAGAGGGATATTGTTACTGGAAAGGAAATTCGGCCATTTCTGAATGTGATAAAATATCTGATTTCATTGCTGCCAATAAATACAGGAATATAGCAAAAGTAGTTTTGGTAACAGAGGACTATGTGAAATATTCTGAGGGCGTTGACTGCAACTGGCCTAATGCAATAAATGCAAGTCGTTTCTACTGGGAAACTGTTTCGGACAGAGATGCCTATCAATATGAAACCCATGATCTGGGTACTTTAAGCGGGGAGTATAAATCTTGCCCTCCCGTATGGCCTCTACCTTAGTTGTTGTGAACTTAATTCAATCATCTTTCTATTCAAAAATAATACGCCCTGCTGCCATCTCGCACTGATCATTTTCATGGCTAAAAACTAGCTCTGTAATTATTCCCGATAACAGAGAAAAGAAAGTCACAACCATTTCTGGTTAATCACATGATGTATTTTTTAGATCGTGAATCAAGTATGGTCCTGAAAATAATTAAAATACCTGTGTAGGGAGACCATATTGCTACATGTAATGTTTGATGTGGACGGCACACTGGTTCAGTCCTGCGAAATGGACGACATCTGTTATATCGAGGCGGTTTCAGATGTTCTTGGCCACAGCCTCAACCCGGGCTGGAGCAGCTATCAGCATGTTACTGATGCCGGGATACTCGATCAGCACCTGAAGCTGACGGGGTTGTTATCTCGTCGGGATGAAATTCATCACGAGGTTAAGCAGCAATTTACGGCCAAGGTTCAGCGCCAGTTGGAATGTAATCCGGCAGCAGAGGTTCCCGGCGCGGCAGCATTTATGACCCGGCTGCGCCGTATGGATAATATCAGCCTGTCTATCGCTACCGGAGGCTGGGAATCAACAGCCCGGCTTAAACTGCAGTCGGCCGGTATAGATATCAGCGGTATACCCATGGCTTCATCAGACGACCACTTTTCAAGAACCGCAATTATGAAAATTGCAGCCAGCCGAAGTGGTGTCACAGGGTTACACCCCCTGACATACTTCGGTGACGGCGACTGGGATAAAAGAGCCTGCCAGACACTTGGCTACAACTTTGTACTGGTGGGAAACAAAATCAGTCATTCAAAGCAGATTGCAGACTTTTCCTGGATTGAGGATGCACTACATTATTCCGGCATACTGATGCACTGTGCAGGCGAATCGCATTTGTCTGTCTTTCGGCCTTCAGGGGAGTACGCATAAGGTGGATAAAAGTAAGGCAGATAGCAAAGATTTTGACGTCGAGCTTGTTCCTGCAGGCATTGAAGATAAAGCTATTATCGAGAACCTGTTTCACTACTACGTCTATGAAATGTCGGATTTTCTGGGGCTGGCTCCCTCAGACAAGGGTATCTTCACATATAGTGCTGCCAAACTGAACAAATACTGGGAACAGGATGATCACTACCCGTTCCTGATCCGCTGCATGGGTGAAATTGCCGGGTTTTCACTGTTACGAAAATATCCCGCCGACTCAGCCTTATACGATATCGGACAATTCTTTATACTGCGTAAATACAAGGGGATGGGCGTTGGCCGTAGAGCCTTTGAGCTATCCGTTTCTACTTTCCCCGGGCAGTGGTTAACCCGCGTGTTACTGGAAAACAAACCGGCACTGGCTTTCTGGTTATCAGTAATAGGGCAGGTGACAGATAATCACTTTTTCCGCGCTATAGAAACTGATGAAGATTTGCCAATGCATTTTATCCGTTATGACATAGCCAAATAGCCAGTCAGAAAATAATAATAACGATCCAGGGTAACCGTATGGAACCAAGAGTCAGTATCATATCTCTCGGCGTCACTGACCTGAAACGGTCGACTGACTTCTATAAAGCCCTCGGGCTACCCCCAAGTAACGATCCGGCACCCGGTATTGTGTTCTTCCGGACTTCAGGCACTTGTCTGGCACTGTATCCACTGGAAAAACTGGCAGAAGATATTTCTCCGGAGCAATCTTCAGAGCGCGGAGCCTTTTCCGGTATAACGCTGGCACATAATACCCGCACAAAAGCTGAGGTTGATCAGCTATTACAATTAGCTGAAGCCTCTGGCGGAAAAATTATGAAACCGGCTCAAGACGTATTTTGGGGGGGATATAGCGGCTATTTCGCCGATCCTGACGGCCATTTGTGGGAAATTGCCTGGGCCGACTTCTGGAAATTTAATCCGGATGGAAGCCTGATTATTGACTAAACGCAATTATTACCGTTTAAATATGGCGTAAAAATAACAACTTACAACAGTTTATTGACAATAAATATCATGAAAAAAATTGAAGTCGTCAATTATCAGGAAAGCTGGAAACAGGACTACAGCACTGAAGCAGAGCAGGTTAGACAGGCTCTGGCAGAACTGAATCCGGTTCTCCACCATATTGGCAGCACCTCCGTACCGGGTCTGGTTGCCAAACCGGTTATCGATATTCTGGTTGCTGTCGAAAGCCTAGATGCACTGGATCAGCAGTCAGCCAAACTGGAAGAGCTGGGCTACGAGGCCAAAGGTGAATTCGGCATTCCCGGCCGCCGTTATTTCCGCAAGGGCGCTGACAAGCGTACCCACCAGATTCATGCCTTCGCTGCCAGCGATGACAATATCCAGCGTCACCTGGCATTCCGTGACTACCTGACGGCATTCCCGGAAATTGCCGAGGAATACTCCGAGCTGAAACGGCAGATTGCATCCGAAAGCGGTGAAGATGTCGAAGCCTACTACGCCAGCAAGGATGAGTTTATCCGCCATCACGAGAAGAAAGCGCTCTGCTGGCACAAAGACGTTCTGTGCTGAGAGGCCTGAACCATATTACGATCGCGGTCAGTGACCTTGACCGCGCCTTTCACTTCTATGTTGATTTGCTGGGGCTCAAGCCTCATGCCCGCTGGGCCGGTGGTGCCTACCTTTCACTACCCGGACTCTGGCTCTGTCTGTCGGTTGAGCAGAGTCAGCCCGCCCGGGACTACACCCATATCGCTTTTGATATCAAAGCTACTGATTTCCCCCGCATGCAGCAAAAGCTGCAGGTAGCGGGTGTCAGGGAGTGGAAGCAGAATCAAAGTGAAGGTGATTCCCTGTATCTGCTGGATCCGGATGGGCACAAGCTGGAGATCCACGCAGGCAGTCTTCAGTCTCGGCTGAATTCTTTGCAACAGAAACCTTACAAAGAGCTTCAGTTGTATTAATTCGCTCGAATCAGCCTGACAAGTGTTATCCTGCCTTAAGCGTAGAGTTCCAGATATACAGAATATTTACTGATATTTGCCTCTACGCCACCGATAGTTACATAATCCCGGCTTCAGCTGTCAGCATTATAAAGACGTATCAGACCATGCTGGCACTTCCGGTAACAGCAGAACGGAAACAAAAAGTGACTGTCAGACAAGCTACACAAGAAGAGCTGAACGACATATTTATGATGGGATACGATACCTGGGGAGAAGAAAACTCCCCGGATGATTATCTCCAGACATGTCATAACAGCGAGAAGTACCAGCAGGGCACCTGGTGTGTACTTGAAGCAGAACAGCAGATTGTATCTTCACTGATTATCTATGAGCAGGCCTTTGGGCTACCGACCAATACGCTGGGTATCGGCTCGGTTGCGACCATCCCCGGGCATCGTAACAAGGGGTATGCAGCGGCTCTGATTGAAGGCGTTACAGAAATGGCAAAAAGCCATGGTGCTGAGGCTGTCTATCTGTTTTCTGATATTGATCCGGCGTTTTGTAAAAAACTGGGGTTCAGTGAAACAGTGCATCAGTCCAGTGACAGTTGCTGTATGCTGCTGGCTTTCACTGACAATGACCAGCTGGCACAAGCAGAACTGAGCTATTTCTAGCCAGACAGAGCTGTCTTTATGAGCCCGGAAACAATCATAAGAAGAATAACGATCACTGATACCGCCGGGCTTTATCAGCTATGGCAATCGGTGTATCGCGAAGGCCTCTTTTTTGAAAAGGGGCCACCTTCCATCCAGGTTCTCCAACAGATACTGACGCGGGTAGCTGCAAATAACCTCCCTGGTTTTGTTGCTATCTCTGGGCAGGATATTGTAGGTGCAGCAGAGGTTTTGCCAACCCGTTTCTTTCAGTCAGACGATACCGGGAACGACACCATGGCCAAGCTGGGCATTCAGATTCACAGAGATTATCGACATCAGGGAATTGGGCGTAGACTGATGGAAATGGTCATTAACGATAGCCGCAGGTATGGCTTTACTGCCATTACCCTGTATGTGCACCAGCAGAACCAACCGGCGATCGACCTCTATTATGCAATGGGTTTTAGTCTGACAGGGCAGGGAGGCATGATCACTTTGCCATCCGGAGTTCAGGTTCGAAATCAGATCATGACCCTCAAACTGTGACAATAACGACAAGAACTGGAATGTTCAGCATTGATACCCTGCGGTTAACGGCACGATTCAGTCGCACGCAAGACCTTGAGACAGAAAGTCAGGCACTGTTTGATAACTATACCGGGCGTACAGCAGAATCTGCTTTTCTGGCCCGTAAACCCCATCGTGATGTCAGTGATACCTTGGCTCTGTTGCAGAACTGGTCCTGTGCCAGATCATGGACTCACAACAACCGGGTGGCACTGATTATCGAGGAAAAAAACAGTCAACAACCCATTGGCCAACTGGTTTTATTCCGCGACAGCAGGCAACTGGAATTTCATTTCGGCATCAGTCATGACTATGCAGGGCAGGGGTTAGCCACCGAGCTGATTCAGGGGCTGGTTAACTGGGCCACTTCATAGCCATACATTGATGAATTGATCAGTTACTGTGATGTAAATCACATCGCGTCCCAGAGAGTGATGGATAAAGCCGGATTTAAACAAATCGGTCAATTGGAACGACACTATACCAACCCGAATCAGCATAGTCGCGAAGTGGACTGCTTCAGTTACAGTTTGAGAGTACAGGATTATGCGAGGGCCAAGAGGAATGGTAGCCAATAAACCTGTTAGCTTTTACATGTCACTGTTTGCAAAAAAGTAAGAATATCTTTTGCCCGTGGCCTGTTTCTGGCTTCACCCAGTAAATACCAGGCCGCCATCAGCAGGACTTCCCGGGATGTACAGTCAGGCTTACAAGTTGCCAGGTAATGAGGCAGCTTATCAAAAGACTGCTGGTCAACGATTTCAGCCAAATCGTTCAGTTCATTTTCCACATCGCACAGCAATCCGTCAGCAAAGTCCCGATAGTTCAATCTTTCCTTTTTGCCCTGGAAGTTCTTGCCTGTTTGCTCGGTAAAAACAGGGTAAAACGTTTTACCCGCCAGCATGGCAATAACAATACCCAGCTGCCATAAATCCACCGACTGATAGATTACGCAGGGCAAGGCGGGCTTCATTCCGGTCTGATCAAATATCTCTGGGGGAAAAAAGGTAAATATTCCGGTTAAGTGACCAGTGACTACTCCTGCCTGTTGCGTGCCACCAAAATCGCCCAGCCTCAATTGGAAATATCCTTCTGCAGTGCGCTCCATCATGATATTCCAAGGTGTCAGATCACTATGTACACCACCCTGCTCATGAACTGCCATAAGCCCCTTGACCAGCCCGGTTACAAGAGGGCAGAGCTGGCTATCATAGTGACTTAATAACGGACCCAGCTGTGGTTTCCGAATCAGTTCAGGCACTGTCATATCTTTTTCTTTTGCATGCAGCGCTTTCAGTAATAAATACAAATCACTGAAGTAGTGCGGCATTACCAGATAGAAATGCTCAACAGTTTTTTCCGTGCCATACAGATAAACAATATGTTGATGACCTTTCAGCCGCTCTAACCAGAATTCTTCGTTCCGAGCCTCTTGAACCCGGTGTTCCCGGTTCACATCATTACTTGCGTCAGTCAGAACATCCTTGAGCACCACGGGAAAGCAACCTTGGGGCATAGAGACTTTCAGGCTGTACAGCGTTGACAGATCAGATCTGGCAATTTTCTCCCCGCTATACTCCTGATACTGCCTGCAGGCACACGTTGTAAGGTCGCTATCCAGATCAGCCAGGCAGGGACGCATAATAATCAGCCAGAGCAGGGCAACAGTGACGCCATAGAGGCTGTACATGTTTTATTGTTATTCCGGTGTGATATCGAATACTCCAACTCCCCGGCAGTATAGTCGGCACCTTTTTCCATCAGGGTGGTCAGTTTAATAACTTATTCGCCCCCAGCTCGGAATCATCCATCAAACTGATACGTTTACGTTCTGGCCCGGAAAACATCTCTCCCCGTAAGGCTTCCAGTTGGGTGGCCGAGCCGCCGTTGGCAAGCAGTTGATCCCTGCGATCGCGATAGTTGTCCAGCCGCAGATTCCACTCGGCTCGTTTTCTGTCCAGTGCTGCCAACCGGCTTGCGGCATCACTTCCCACCATTTGTGCCCGCAGGTCGTGAATTTCTTCCGGTGTACTGCCATTACTTCTGGCGACGGCAACCGCAGCTGCGACTTGCAAGTGCTGACGGGTATTATCGCGACTCTGACGCACGGTATCAGGCAGGTTTTGTTCCAGGGTTTCCAGTGCTTGCTGCCGTTGCTCGGCAGACAGTGAATGGTCATCCAGAATCTGCAGCCGCTCAACCATATAGTTATCCAGTGCGACTTCATGACCATAAAACGCCTCATAGACATCAGGTTCCAGCCACTTCTGGCGAATTTCATTCCGTGACCGCAGTCGTTCCAGTCCTGTCTGTAGATAACTTGCGGTGAGCTCTGTGGCCATGATTTCCGCACCGCTTTCTGCCAGCTGTTGCAGATCGATTTTCATCGCGATGTAATGCGTCATAATCTGTTCAGCCAGAGCCCTTGCGGTCGGATCAAGCTGACGAGCCAGATCGTTGTGAATGGCTGACACGACCTGATTCAGCGGTTTGCCTGGCAACTCCAACAGGTAGTGATCAAACAGTCGCTTCAGATTACGGTCGATAACGAAATTACCCTTGTTATCAAGGGTTAGCCGTACAGGGGCCTTCCACCCATCTGCATTGTCCCCCAATAATTGAGGAACAGTCGTCGCCAATGTCGACAGGCCGGGAGGGCCGATTGTGGTGTGTGTCGACTCAGGCAACGTTATCGGTTGCACGGCCTTCGCATCAATAACCGAATGACTGACTGGCGCAAGATAGACCGGTAGCTGCTGATACAGCCAGAGTCCTGTCATGACCAAAGTAAGGGAAAGGGCAGCATATGCCACTTTTGTTGTCATTATTGTTTTACTCTACAGCAACTCACCATTGTCGACCGTTTTCTACAGAGACAATCGACAACGGTGGTATAAAAAGTTCGAACAAAGGCTTTCGGCTATAACCCCAGCCCCTTCAGGCGGGCAGCATGCTGTTCATAGACGGCCAGTGGATCGGTATTAAACAAACCGTGCAGTCCAAACAGATGATTAATCGCATCGGCATGATTCATGGCATAGTCGGAACGGATCACCTGACCCCAGTGTTGGTCGCAGCGTTCTACCAGACCATCATGTTCACCTTCAATCAGCAGCCCGGAAGCACCCAGAAAGAGATCCAGCGGGTCAGCAATATTGGTCAATGAGTCATTGCCACCCCATGAGTAGTAATAGATCCCGTTAACTTTTTCCGCTCCGCTGCCACAGCGGGATGCCGGCATACCATCAGGAAACAGCCGGTTAAATTTGTCAGCACCGGGGCTAGTCATAAAGTCCACCGCAGCCAGGGCATCCTGATCATATTCACTGTTGCCGGCCAGGATATCGGTAACTTTTCCCATTGCATTCAATGCCGCTTCAATAAGTGCTTCAGTTGCTGAATCAACGGGTACAATTCCCCGCGCTGCATCAGCAAAGTCGGAGCCGAAGTTAACTGCATTCACCGTGGTCACTGAAGCCACCAGATCCGGCCGGGTGCCTGCTACATAACGTACAGTAGGGCCACCCAGACTGTGACCCACCAGATTAAATTTGCTCTGTCCGCTGATAGCCCGTATATCATCCAGCTGGTTAATCAGCTGTTCACCACGGGTATAGGCATCATGCCAGGCCGCCACATTCGGGGTATAAACCGTGGCTCCGCGTTGCTCAAGGGTATCCCTGACACCATAGAAGTAATCGATACCCAGTAAGGTATCCCAGCCGGCAACACCATGAACCAGCACTATCGGAAAACGGGTTTGATATTCATCGCACTGTTGCCAGGACCAGCAGCCGGCTCTGGCTGTCTGGGAAAATCCGACAGCCAGAGCCACTAATAGCAGTAATCTAGTAATCATCGTAAGAGACTCGTTTTTTATTCTTATTATTTTTGTGTCGTCAGAGCCTCTGACACTGTAAGTCGAGGCTCATCAGTAGACCGATGCTACTCTGATCCCTGCGAATCGTCTATTTTTTAGCCAATAAACAAATGTCATAAGGATATGCCGGTCAGAAGGCAGGAGATATTACTGAAACGTCATTGCCAGCCAGCCCATATAAATGACAAAGGCGCCAAACAGCAGCAGGCTTTTCCAGCGGGCGACAACGGTTTCGGCCAGTATATGGTCACCACTTTCAGCTTCCAGTACCTTGCGTCGCATACCTGAATAAGCCGACAGCAACAGAATGGCACTCAGCAGAATCATCGCCGGTATATCACGATTCAGGACATCGTCTGAAATGGCAATGCCATTGCCAATCAGCCCCGGGAATGCCAGCACTCCCAGCAGATTGAAAATATTGGAACCCACCACCGTGGCCAGTGCCATATCGTGCATGCCACGACGAACGGCAGCCACTGCGGCAGCCAGTTCCGGCAGGCTGGTACCGAATGCAATGACGGTCAGACCGATAATCAGCTCATCAATGCCAAAGCCTCGCGCCAGTTCAATACCACCCCAGACCATCAGGCGTGAGCTGACCAGCATCAGTATCAGCAGCACTGCACTTTCTATCAGCGCACGTCCCTTGCTGACCTCAAGAATCTCGACATCTTCATCGTCATTATCATCTGCAGGGCGGTCGCCTTTGACCAGATATATGCAGTAACCGACCAGTGCAGTAATCAGGACGCCACCTTCAAAACCATCCAGCAGGCCATCCATCATCAGGTAGCCAGCCAGCAGCATAACGACCGTCAGTACCGGCAGCTCGTGGGTCAGAAACCGGCGGCTGATCCGCAAGGGCGCAACCAGACCGCAGATACCCAGCACCAGTCCCATATTGACGATGTTGGAACCAATCGCATTGCCGACAGACAATCCTTCCGCACCATTCAGAGAGGCTACTGCAGAAACCAGCAATTCTGGAGCAGAAGTACCAAACGACACAATGGTCATACCGATCAGCAGGGTAGACATACCCAAGTGCCAGGCAAGAGTGGAGGCGGTAACAATTAGGCGGTCAGCACTGTAACCCAGCACCACAAAACCACCGATCAGAGCCAGCAGTGGTAACAACATTTCAGACATAGGACAGTTCGGAGGGCTGAATGAAACCAGACAACAACACTCCGGGCCCTCGTGCCGGTGCATTATCGTCAGGTCTTGCCAAACTGTTGTATTTCCGTTGAACCGAAAATATCAACCAGTCGCATACGCCATGGCCTGCGGGCCAGGGAAAATGTTGACGTATGCACCCGAACAAATCGGGCAGGCTACTCCCCTGAGAGAGTGGGCATTATAGCGATTGAAACCGGATTCGCAATCTGTCAGTCCAGCTATCGGAATTGAACAGCCCGAATTCAACTGCCGGAATCGCTATAATTCAGCCTCAAAGATGTTTATTAATACAGAAATAAACGGGATGGATAAGAAAGGCACATTATTGGTGCTCATGCTTATATTCAGCCTGCCACTGTTGTTGCGGACGGCTTCAGTTCAGGCAGTCACACTCCATTCCTGCGATTATCTGCCGGCTGATGGTATCTCGGAAAAAACAATTCTTCTGGACAAGATAAAGTACTGGGATGAGTGTCCGGTTTGCAAAAAGACATACGTAGGCACCACTGCAAGAACCGAGGGGACCTTCAAACTACCCCGCGCCGTCAGAATGCTCTGTAAAGGCTTTCATCCTGTATGCGAAGAGTGTCACAAAATACTTGCGTCCCGCAGGCCCTTCAAATGTCCCCTCTGCAAGAATAGTTGTCAGCCTGACGAAGGAATTCTGATTCAGTACTTCAATGATCTGGTTGGTATGGCAAATGATATACGCACTTTAAAATGTACACGCTGCCAGCAAAACATACCGATTAGGGAAGTACTGGGTAACTGGCATCATTGCAACAAACCCGGATCCCGGCAGGTTAGCTGCCACAAGATTTATAAAGATAGCCTTGGGCCCCAGTCTAATCGGGAACAAGCAGCCGATATTGGCCCGGATGAAACCGGACTGGCAGATATCCTGACCTCCCGTTTTCAAATTAATCCGCCACTTGTGCTGGTAAAACGAAAACCACCGCTGAACCAGATTGCCAGACTTTCCGCACAGATTGGAGATCAGCCTGTAGATATATTGATAACTCCCCTATCAAATGGGCTCAAACATGATGCTCAAAAGTGGAGGCGATATAAGCAAGAGTGTCGTGCAGCTTTGCAAGGCAAGGTAAAGCATCTCAATGAAATATGGCCCGCCGCACTCTATGAAGAGATTATTGAAGAGTCAGTGATAGAACAGAATTATTACATCTGCATATTACCTGAAGTCACAAGACTATATGACGCCGGATTACAGGGGGATAGCCTCAGAGCATCGGCCTGCTTCTGGAATGGATTATCAAGACTGTATCAGTTTCTAGCTGAGTGCCACCGATTGGGTTATAGCTTCGGAACACTGTCCGAGTGTGATATTGGCTGGCTTCCGGACAAAGAGCTTGTGACTGTCTCGGTACCATGGCTCGGGAAAAATGAGGCGGACGGGAATAATGCAGTCTCTACAAATTCAAAACTGGCAGCTCTTTACTTCCCTGAAGCAACCATTGTACGAAAACTTCAGGCAAGAGAGTGTGTACTGCTCAGACCCTACGAACCTGAATGTCTGGGCGTGTTAATTGCGTTGTTACGCAACTTGTCTTCGAACCCTCCGAGCCTGGAATCATGGCTGATAATGCTGGATACAGCCGGAGAGTCACACCAGGATTTAGTCAATATTTTCTGGGCTAACGCCCAACCCAACCTTCATGTAGATGCAATCAATCCGATTGCAGACCTGATTGCTATGTTTGTCAGAAACAACAGGCTGAAAGTCGAGAAGAAGGCGGATGTTGCTGCAAGAATCTGCGGCGCTATGAATGCTTGCTGCATGCCTCCAGCTCAATGTCAGCTGTCGCGGATAAAAGTGAACCTTCTGTCAGCAATGACTTTGCAGTTGCAGCCTTTGCGGCTGTGCCAGATGCTGGCTGATCGCGGTTTTGACGCCAGCCAGATTACAGCTACCCGTCATTTAACCGCGCTTTCCTGCAACAACTGCAATGCATCATTAAGTAGAATTCTTCCAACCGGCAGTGTACCCGTTAACTTTGAGGATTTCGGTTGGCGTACAGATGATGATCAGGTTTTCTGTTACCGCTGTATCGGGCGTGAATATCTTATTCCCTGTCAATGCAGCAACATCATGGTTTTGCAGGATGTTAGCAAGCGGGTCACCTGCATGTTCTGTCGCATTGCGGGAATGAATGCAGCCTTTATTTGTCAGAACAATTGCGGGTCGGTATGTGAAGTCTGCGCCAGACAGCTTATTCAAGCAATGCCGGATTGCCCGGGTTGCCGTAAAGCAGGCATTTTACTCAAACCACGGTTATGTGCGAACTATAGCGGCAACTGCTGCAGCAAATGTCAGGGTGAAATTTCAGCGGGATCCCTGCGTTTCTTTTGCGTCAAGTGCAAGAAAGTCAATCTGTGCACCCAGTGCTTTCATCGGCATTGCACTCCGTTACCCTGGAACTCGGTGCTGTTCAGGGAAAGAGACATCCTTCGCTCGCTGGAACCTGTCAGCAAGCCCGTACAGGAGTCAGTCTGGACTGGCGGTTCACCTCCGTCCGGTTTAATCAGGCATCGATATGACTGAGCTATTGCCTCAGCTATTGCCTGAGCTATCGATTGAACTATTACCTGAGCTATTACCTCAGCAGGGCATTCACCATGGAAAATCTACGAAAAGTAACAATAAGGCTGCAATAACTCGCAAATCCTCCCTTTCCGCCGCAGCCGGCTTTGGATAAGCTAGGCGGCTGATACTTATATTGATTTCCCTTTCGGAGCACGGAATGATCATCAAGCCGAAAATTCGCGGATTTATCTGTACAACAACCCATCCGGTGGGCTGTGAACAGAACGTACGTGAACAGATCGCAATCACCCAGGCTCAGGGTCCGATTGAGAATGCACCCAAGCGAGTGCTGGTGATCGGCTCTTCCAGTGGCTATGGTCTGGCCTCCCGGATTACTGCGGCCTTTGGTGGCGGCGCTTCTACTATCGGTGTGTTCTTTGAAAAGCCTGCGACCGAGCGCAAGCCGGGCACTGCCGGCTGGCACAATGCCGCCGCATTTGACAAGCTGGCTCATGAAGCTGGCCTGTACGCCAAGAGCCTGAATGGCGATGCTTTCAGCCATGAAGCCCGAGCCAAGGCCATCGAGCTGATCAAGGAAGACCTGGGCCAGATCGATATGGTGGTGTACTCCCTGGCATCTCCGGTACGCAAGCTGCCGGACTCTGGCGAAGTGATTCGCTCGGTACTGAAGCCGATGGGTGAAACCTACACCGCAACTGCAGTAGACACCAACAAGGATCAGCTGTTTGAAGCGTCTGTTGAACCGGCTACCGAAGAAGAAGTAGCGGCTACCGTCACCGTAATGGGCGGTCAGGACTGGGAACTGTGGATGTCTGCGCTGAATGAAGCCGGCGTGCTGGCTGAAGGTTGCAAGTCCGTTGCCTACAGCTACATCGGTACTGAAATCACCTGGCCGATTTACTGGCATGGTGCGCTGGGTCAGGCCAAGCAGGATCTGGACCGTGCCGCTCACGCTATTGACGAGCAGCTGAAAGCCGTTAACGGTTCAGCCAATGTTGCGGTACTAAAGAGTGTTGTGACTCAGGCCAGCTCCGCAATTCCGGTAATGCCGCTGTATATCGCCATGTCCTTCAAGAAGATGCGCGAAGAGGGCATCCATGAAGGCTGCATCGAGCAGATCAACCGCATGTTCCGCGAGCGCCTGTACAAGGCTGACAGCACTGCCCCTGAAGTGGACGACACTAACCGCCTGCGTCTGGATGACTGGGAGCTGCGTGAAGATATTCAGGAGCACTGCAAGGCACTGTGGCCACAGCTGACCAATGAAAACCTGTCCGAACTGACCGATTATGTTCAGTACAAGGAAGAGTTTTTGAAGCTGTTTGGGTTCGGTGTTGAAGGCGTTGATTACGAGGCTGATGTTAATCCGCTGGTGCCGTTTGATGTGATTGATATTTAATTACTAAACCTTTTTTATCGTCCTCTGTTACCATTTGAATATTGGTAGCAGGGGGCAATATATTCTGCCTGTTCGACTTTTACCTACCCACCTGAAAACACCCACCCCGCCATTTGAAAAATAACAGGGTTTGGACCATTTTTAGAAACTGATATCAAAACGATAGATTGATCAGGGGTTTAATATGTCTGGTTGCAGTCGACTTTTGAGTTTTGTTTCGTTATCGCTGCTGTTTTTTTTATATATCGGATCAGCAGTTTTCATGACTGCTTCAGCAAATGGCCCGGAAATCTCCGTAGTAGTATCCCAAAGTCGTGATATTTTTGTTCGCTTAAGTAATTTCAGAGATTCGCTGACCTCAGGACAGCATGTAGAGTCTGCTGAATTTAAATACCTGATGGACAAAGATGCCAGAGTTCGAGTCTACCCAACTGGTGATGCTTTGAATCCGGGCAGGGTATTGATACAGCTTATTTTTCATCATCCATATGAAGGAGGACTGGATCAATGTGTTACAGGATTTCTGTGTGAAGATCGTTTTTTTACTGTTGATAATCCAGCAGGAGAAGTACGACGTACAAAAAATGGAGAAGTTCAGGAAAAAGGCGGGTTTTCTATGTGGCCCTTCAACCACATGGCAACAGATAACCTCGACTGCAGCCGGGATGAAATATTGTTTGTTATACGGCCTCATTTAACCGGTGATCTTGAAGAAGTACATGAGGTGGGATATAGCAAGCTTACATGGCGAATACCCAAGCATCAGTTGGCTCAGGCTGCCTGTGGGGCACTGACCAACAAAAGTCAGAAAACGACAAATCAACTTCAGTTTTTTCTGGGTAACTTACACGGTGACAAAAGTTCTGGAAAGATCACATATCGATTTGAGATGCCACAACAGCAATTCCATTATAAAAAAAGCCAGTTTGGATATGTTAAGCCTGACAGACATTTAAAAGTGTTGGATTCCCGTAGTTGGGGAGGCTTTCATACTGACTATACAGATCATATTCAGGACAATACTGACACTTCCTATCTAGATGCACTTAAGCATTGTGAGCCCGGAATGAGTGCTCAGTTCGTCATTGAGCTGACATCAAAAACCACTCAGGCCCAATTAAAAACGCCACTCGAGTGCCCTGAGCAGTTTATTCTGGCATTAAAACAACCCACCGTTACGGTAGTCGTTGATGAGGTGGCGGATGCAGCGTATGTCCATTTGCTTCACTTTAATTCAGCTACAGACAACCAGGAGCTGTCGGCACCATTCACTTGGCACCAAAAAGGCCTGGAACTGGTGATGGTTCCTGCAGGTAGTCCCGGTAATACGGATAGCCTTGAATTATTTATCAAGCAGGCTCAGCAGGAAGAACGGGAATCCACTGCTACGGCAGGAGGTAAAGGCTGGGAAGGGCTGCAGGGCTTTGTGGTTATGTACAGTCCGTTAACAGCACTTGAACAGCCCAGGTATGGATGCTGCCACTATATTGATGTCACGGATGACAGCATAGTGACTCGGGATAACTGCTTGATGCAGTGCTGGCCTGTTAAACGCAAGCACATGAATACAGCAGTCAATTTTGAAGAATTTGTTATTCGTCCCGTAAGCAGACTGTCAGTAGCCAAGGGAGATGAAGAGTTGGCAGGCGTTGATAAAGAGGCACCTTTCCTTGCCACAAAGCAATCAGAGCCAGAGAAAAATCTGATTTATACCCTTCGTATTGACCGTCATATTTTACCAATGCTGGCTGATTCGATGATCAAATTGCTGGGAGGTGAAAGCGTCGACGAGAACAAGGTTTCATTTGGCCTGGAGTCTCAAAAGGGCACTCTTTATCTGACCGCCAGCAATATTCCCAAAGCCTTCAATGGAGACATTACTGTCGAATACTACCGCTCTTCCAGTCAGGGAAGTGTCCGGCAATGGCATTCCCTTGTACAGCAATCTCTGGGCAGATCCCAAAGATCGGCCAGAGTCAAGCTATGCAGCCAGAGTGAAATGATTAGTCTCGCAGAAGGCGCAAAGATCAGTATAAAAGTAGCTCTTGGGGCTTCCGGCACACAATGAATTATCTCCGTGTGAGCTGAATATTTATCATATTTTTCACGCTTAAAGGGTTCGTCTATGATGTACTGCAAGACGAGATATATTCGAAGCTATACTCGCTTTCTGCTTCTGTGTTTCAGCCTGACTTTTTGCTGTTCTTATGCAGCTACTTCTCAAGTTTTTGTGTCGCGTATTCCGCTAACATATTTCTTAAAAGCGCACCTTATCTGCTCTTCGGAACCACTAAGTACAGGTGTTCCTGTTGTTTCGGAAGAGTTTGATTACCTCGGGCGCAAGGCTACTTTATATATCTATCCGGCCGGAACAACCGAAGATCAGGAGCATGTGGGAGTTGAGCTACGTGTAACAGGAAAATATACAGAAGAACTTAGCCCATATGTCAGCTCCCTGATAATAGAAACACGAAGAGAGCACTGCCTTGAAGAAAGTAATCAGGCTGTTGCCTTTCAACAAGCAACAATACTGGAGTCACCGGAAAAAGAATGTTTTGTTGTCAAACTAACAAGCCTGATTCCAATAACAGATATCGACAGGAGAACCAATGAAGCCCTTTTCACAATTCGCCCACAGCTTCGTGGATGCATTTCCGCGGAAATGGAAAGACGTCAGTGCATAGTAAAATGGCAGATACCTCGCCACGATATTGCTATGGCAAAACGAGGGGATTTTTTTCTTGTCAGTCCTGATGTAGAAATCAAATCATCATCAGTAATGGGTAATGGTCCTCTCCTTCGTATGGAGCTTGGTAATAAAGAAAAGTACCCATCCCTGAACCATATTACATTTCGCGTGCATCAGGATGAAGGTGCATCAAAGCTGCCTTTTTCAAGTTACGAATTTCTTTATGAAGGGCCAACTTCGGAGATATCACTGGCTACAGGATCCTGGAAAGAGTCACAACAGAACTGTATAGATTTGGAGAAAACCGTAGGGTATCCCTTCAACATAGTGCTTGCTCCTACATATAAGGATGTACTCTCAAACTGCAAGCCCGGTCCTACTGTTACTTTTATTCTGCGCCTTAAGCGGCGTGCACAGGGCAGCCCTGCAGCCCTGATCCAAAGCGAAAAGCAGTTTTCTGAGCTACTTGATCTAGCAGAAACTCACCTGTCAGCTGTTCCGTCAGGTTCCCGTACAGAAGATCAGTCGGGCCTGATTTTTGTGAACTATATCGGTGATATGACACCAGTTTCTGCCGGAGCAGTTCAATCCAGTGCTTTTCCCTTTCATGGGCGGCAATATGTAATGAGCCTTAATCTTGGCGATGATGCTGCACATCCAGGAGAGGTCGTTCTGACGCTTACCCCCGAGGCTCAGGCAACCCCCCGGGAGCAGCCTCCAAGCTCAACAAGTCAACCACAACTCCAAAATGTATCTCTTGTTCAAGAGGTCAATACTGGTACTGGAACGCTGAGAGGGGTTATTTCAACCCATCACCGGATCACCGCAAAGCATGAACTGGAAAAAGCTGCAGAAAAGGCCGCTCCTGTTTATACACCATTACCCACAGCCCTTCCTGTAGCAGGCCAACCATATATAAAGATGAGTGTTTTACCAGTAAGCCATTTGAGTAAAGGTACTGGTTTGGCAGAGTTTGTTCTTCGCCCTGTGTATTGTGCAGCAATAGTCTCTACCATCAGGCAGGCAAGTGACACCACAGAGACCCCGTTTATCACACCCGTTATGGCCGGAGTGGATTACACCCTGGATGTACGGCGTTTCGATATGTCACTGCTCGGGCATTGCGACAATTTTACAATCGGATCTGCTGATGTTGATAGTGGAATAAAGTTTGAACTCAAGCCAAATCCTCGTAACCCAAGCATGCTTGTGATGGTAGTTTCAAACTACCCGGAGGATGAAGATCACGGTGATTTTACTGTCTGGTATGATATGAAATCCGGTCGCAAGAATATTCAAAGAAAGCTTTTTGAGTGCCAACAGTCCGATATACAGGGAGGGGAAGTTTCACTACAACTGGCGACACTTGAGTCGCTAATGTCATCTGCAAATGGAGAGACAGTTCGCTTCACAATTAAAACAAACAGAAAGCAAGAAGCTACTAACTAGCCAGATCACCTGTATTAACTACGCTCCATATCACACCCTCTTTTTCCTAACGCCCCAAAGCAACTGAATTTCTGGTTGCTCTGGGGCTTTTTCATTTTTGCAACCCTGCAATTTTTATCCTGATTTTCAGTAGCTGCCGCTTTTTTAAAAGGCAATTCAGCTCTTTTTTGCTCCCCCTTTATTCTCAGCCAAACGGCA
The DNA here is from genome assembly GCA_947387575.1 of Spongorhabdus nitratireducens. Lineage (GTDB taxonomy): Bacteria > Pseudomonadota > Gammaproteobacteria > Pseudomonadales > Endozoicomonadaceae > CANDOC01. Next base: position 507,702 of record CANDOC010000001.1, on the reverse strand, counting down.
TACATAAAGTACCGGTAATTAATATTACCGGTACTTTATGTGGTTTCACTTTATCTTTTTAAAACTTATAATACCGGTATCGCAATACCGGTATTATAAGTTTCACCTAAAGAGAAAAAAGCCATGAACGAACGCTCCAAAGACGATAGTCGCCGTGAACGCATCTTTTGCACCCTGGACCGGATGCAGGAGAACAATGAGCGGATCAATGCCCAGAAAGTTGCGGAAGAAGTCCGTATGGGCAAGCAGACGGTGCTGCCTTACTACCGTGAATGGCAGGAGCTGCAGGCGGTATCGGATGCTGAAGACACCGAACTGTCGCTGGATCTGATCCGGGTACTAAAGCGGGAACTGGGAAGAGAGAAGTTCAAGCAGGCAGAAGAGCAGCGTCTGCTAAATGAACAGCACGCAGAAGACATTGCTCATCTGACAGATACCGTAGGTAAACTGACCGAGACCCGTGAAGCCCTGGAAGCTGAGCTCGAACAGGCGCGGGAGCAAAACAAGTCACTGGAAGAACAGCTTGAACAACTTAAAACTGCCAGCCTCGAAGACAGGGAACAGATCCGGGAGCAGCAGACTCAGCTGCAATTACAGGAACAGCAGTTAGAGCAGGGCGCTCAACAGCTGGAACAGGCAGAAAAAGACAAGGCCAGTGCACTGCAGGAACTGGAACAGCGGTTGGATGAAAGTCATCAGAAACTGCTAAACCACTGGATTCAGGTAGCTGACCGTGAACGTCAGGCACATCAGCTGGAACAAAAGCGGGTTGAACGTCATGCCGAAGAACTACAGAAGGCCAAGGTCGCACTGAGCAAGCAGGAGGTTCAACAGTTACAGACAGCCGCCATCAGGGAGCAACTTGAACAGCAATTGAATGAGCTGACCCAGGCCAATGGTCAACTGCAACAACAGGCCAGCTGTTTACATGATCTGAATATCAAGCTCGGGCAACCTGAAGATATCGCTGTCGCCATTGCTCATCTGCAGCAGCAGAATCATCACTGCAGCGAACTGGAAGCAAAACTGGAAAGCATCACTCAGGAAAGAAATACCCTGAAGCAACAGGAAGTAACACAGAAGCAGCTTGAACAGAAGAATAGCGAACTGGAGAAAGAGGTCGTCCGTCTGACAGCATTTCTAGACGGACTACAGGCGACCCGCTAAGTGTGAAGTACAAGACCTCCGGACCCGAGATCAAATCGGGCCCGGAGATGGGCTTAGCGGATATTGCGGATGTTGCCCTTGATCTTTTCGATCATCTTCTGGCCCTTGCGGCTCAGAGACAGCTTGAAGTAACGGCCATCGTCTTCGTGCTGTACTTTCTTGATCAGCTTCAGGCCAGGACGGTCGTGACGGCCTTCACCCAGGCGCTTGACACTAACGGCGATGTCACTTGGAGTGCCGCAGTTCAGCTTGCCTTCATTAACCAGGTCAGTGATAGTGGAGTTAGGGTTTTCAGCAACAACCAGCAGAATCTGCCATTGGATGATGGTCAGGGGGTATTCTGCAAGTACATCAGTCAGCTTTATAAGTCCTTTAAGAGTCATAAGAGTCACCCATTTTATCTAGTGTTTATTCTTCGTCGTGTACGACACCAGAGGCGCCAGCCTTGGATATTCACCAATGAATGCTGCCGATTTTCGATCCATCGAAACTAGATATTAGACAGATACCATCCTTTATGGCAAATCCTGATGCAATATAGTCGCATATTTGGCATTTTGCCGAATAATCACCCATAGATGTACATCAGTTCCATTCTTAAGGCACCAGCACATGGTATGACCACAGAGTTGTCAATTTGTTTAATTTATATGCACTTTTTTGTTTAATTTAATCGTCTTCAGAACCATTAATTTGCCGTCAAATCATGCTTTCAGCCGTATAAATCCAAATAACTCAAAGGGTTATGCATATAACCGATATACGGTCAGGCAAAAGCGATAAAGTGCGTATATATAGAGCAGGGAAGAGCCAGACTGTGTACCAGACGATACTGGCTTGATGTTGTCAGCCATTTTTTGCTCTAAAAACCGCTCATTCTCTAAGGGCACTGGCCGTGCTCACAGTCAGGAAATAATTACAATATTTTCATTCGAATGATGTTCGAATATACTTTCGCAATCTATGTGTTGTAACCCTGCTGTTTTAATTAAGGGAGTATGTCCTGTGGCACCTGCACCAAAATATTCATTTGAGGAGCAGCAACAGCGGATTCTCGCTGCTGCCGAGGAATGTATTGAGTCCAGTTCGTTACTGGATTTCACCATGTCAGCCATTGCCAAGGGCGCCGGGCTGTCCATGGGGTCGATCTACAAGCATGTCAGTAGCAAGGAAGATGTGCTGCTGGCACTGGCGATTCGTAAAGCCAATCATGAATACGAGCGGGCCAGCCTTATTATGTCGCTGGATCTCACCCTGCCGGAAAAGCTGGTTGCATTCAGTCTGACAGATCAGCGCAAGGTGCGTCGTTACAGCTTTGACGATGAGCTGGGAATCCTGATTAACAGTCGTCTGATTCGTCAGCGTGGATCCGCCAACTGGCTGGATCGGCTCAACAGCGCCATGTTGCGTACGGCCGATCCTTTCGATACCGCATTTCATCAAGCTGTCGAACAGGGGGAGATAGAAGGCCGTACTGACCTGATCAAGGAGATCAATATCACCGGTTGGGCATTAACCGTCGGCTATCAACAAACGGTTCAGTTCTGGGAGCGAGATATCGACAAGGTTAACGTTCAGCCACCATCCCCTGACTCAATCTATATTCGCGGCCTGGTCAGAATGACCAACAGCTATAACTGGAAGACACCGGTAACCCGGGACGGATTGCTGAAAGTTTGCAACCTGCTTGAAGCAAATGGTTATCGCTAAAGCCAGTACAGGAAGATAAAGCAGGGTGCTGCTTTCATAACCCTAACCCGGCAGGACAGCACATAAATTTCGATAAAACCTGACAGACTAAAGCAAGAGTAAAACATGACATCGACAAGACGCTGGGTGGTTTTTGCCATCATCCTGGCGGGGATTACTGCAACCTTTTTTTGGTACCAGACCCGCCTGAAACAACAAAATGAGCAACCGCAAGGTGGTTATGAACCCAGTATTACAGTGGAATCTGTCAATGCCGGGCAGCAGTTCTATCAGCCTGAAACGACAGTAACCGGGGTGCTGGTACCAGACCAGCAAATCAAGTTGATCAATGAACTGCCAGGCAAAATCACCCGAATAGAGTTCAGCTCCGGCAGTATTGTTCGCAAGGGGGAGATCCTGCTGGAAATTGATCATACAGAAGAGCAGGGCCAGTTGATTGCTGCCCGCGCCAGACTGGATCTTGGACGTACAACGCTGGCACGGTTCGAAACCCTGTTGAAAGGAGGAAGAATCAGCCAGCAGGAGGTTGATAAAGCAATCAAGGATCTGAAAACAGCCGAGTCTGATGTTGCTGTACTGCAGTCAAAAATCGATAAAAAAGTACTGCGGGCTCCGTTTGATGCTCAGGTTTCAATCAACAATCTGGAGCCGGGCCAGTACCTGGAAGCCAATACCGATATAGCAACGCTGGTCGGCACTCGTGATCTGTTCCGGGTTGACTTTGAACTGCCCCAGACGGCCTTTCCCTTATCGCTCAACAGTGAAGTCCGGGTTCACCCGGTGGGATCGCCGCAGTCCATTTACCAGGCGAGAATTACGGCTATTAACCCGATGCTGTCGGCTACTTCCCGCAGTTTGAAATACCGGGCTGAAATGCGCCTGGCGCGGGATGAAATCAAAGCCAACGCACTGGTCAAGGTCATTGCCCAGGCCGGCCTTGGTCAGAACGCCATTATTATCCCCGAGGTTTCGCTGCTGCATGATCGCCAGAGTGACTATGTCTATCTGCTGAGCCCGGAAGGTGAAGCAAGCTACCGGGCCAGTAAACTGCCGGTGGTACTGCAGGACCGGGTAGGGGAGTCCGTCATCATCAGCTCCGGACTGGAACCCGGCCAGCAGATCGCCGCCAAGGGTGCGTTCAAGCTCTATGAGGGTGTAAAAGTCATGCTGGCAGACCCGAATGCGGCAGTGGGCAACGCAGATGGAGCCTCCGATGGAACATGGTAACCTGAAGTCCTCATCATGGCTGGATATCTTTATCCATCGACCAGTTGTCGCAATTGTACTCTGTATTCTGATCTGTCTTTCCGGGGTATGGGGCTACAGTAATATTCCGGTACAGCAATTCCCCAAGATCGAAAGCTCCAGCCTGCAGATCCAGACCACTTATACCGGCGCTTCTGCCGATGTGGTCAAGGGCTTTATCAGTGAGCCGGTAGAGCGGGTTGCCTCAACCATTCCCGGTGTCGACTATGTGGAGTCCAAAAGTACTGCGGGTAACAGTACCGTGACAGTCTGGCTCAAGCTGGATGTCGACAGTAACCAGGCCCTGACCGAACTGTCTGCCAGGTTAAGTCAGGTCAGCTCGGAACTACCGGCTGCGGCAGAAGATCCCATTATCTCGGTAACCCGGGCAGACCGACCCTTTGCCATCTTTTACCTGAATGTTCACTCCGAAGGTATGACCCAGACTGCACTGACTGATTATATCGAGCGTCAGGTCAATCCGGTGATTAACAGTCTGGATGGCGTCCTCAAGGCGGAAACCTACGGTGGCCGCAAGCCAAGCATGCGGATCTGGCTCGACTCTGACCGGCTGGCACTGTTTAACCTGAGTGCTCAGGAAGTTTTCAGCGCGCTGGAAACCAATAACTCGATTGCTACCCTTGGTTACGCCGAGAATAGCCGGCAGCGAATTGATTTTGTGACCAACTCGTTGCTGTCCACTCCGGAAGACTTCAGACAACTGGTAATCAAACAGACCGGCAACAACATCATTTACCTGCAGGATGTCGCCAATGTCGAGCTGGCTTCGGAAGAAGCGACTTCCACAGCGCGGCTGGATCAGCAGGAAACGGTTTATATTGCCGTCTGGTCACAACCGGGCACCAATGAAATTGAAATCGGCAACCGCCTTTACCAGCTGCTGGATAAGATTAACCCGACCTTGCCGCACGGTATGAAAATCGGCATTCCCTATGATGCTACCACCTATATGCGCAATGCGTTAAAGGAGATTGGCACCACTCTGCTGGAAACCGTTGTTCTGGTTGGCATTGTTGTCCTTGCCATGATGGGCTCTTTCCGCACCGCACTGGTTCCGCTGGTGACTATTCCGGTATCCATTCTGGGTGCTATTGCCGCCATGCAGCTGTTCGGCTTTACCCTGAATCTGCTGACGGTGCTGGCCATTGTATTATCCGTCGGTCTGGTGGTCGATGATGCTATTGTGGTGGTGGAAAACATCTCCCGCCTGATGCGTGAAGGCATGTCCCGCACCCGGGCAGCACTGCTGAGTTCCCGTCAGTTGCTGGTACCGATTATTGCCATGACCCTGACCCTGGCAGCGGTGTATGCACCCATTGGCTTTTTGTCCGGACTCACCGGGGTACTGTTCAAGGAGTTCGCTTTTACCCTGGCTATCGCCGTTATCTTTTCCGGCATTGTTGCCATTACCCTGTCGCCGATCATGAGTGCTCGGGTGTCGCCGGAGGGTGGTCGGGAAGGGTGGCTGACCCGTCAGGTAAACCGCGGCTTTGCCCGCATTCAGCAGGGATATAAAAACCTCCTGATACGCACCTTTAATTGGCGAAGCCAGGTGGTTGCTACCGCTTTACTGCTGAGCTGTTCAGTCGTGCCTTTCTATCTGGACTCACCGAAAGAGCTGGCGCCAATGGAGGATGAAAGCATGATCATGCTGATTCTGCAGGTTCCACCGGATGCGTCACTGCAGTACAACACCGAAAATATCAAACCTGTTGTCGACAACCTGCTGGCAATCGAAAAAACCGAACTGATGTGGCAGACCATCCAGCCCAGTGGCGGGTTTGCCGGATTGGGTTTTGTCAGCCCGGATCAGCGCGACTTTACTTCTCGCGACAAGATCCCCGAGGTTTATCAGCGGGTATCCGGTATCAGCGGTCTGGATATTCTGCCGATCACCCTGCCACCGCTGCCCACAGCAGGGCAGTTCGATGTTGAAATGGTAATACGTTCCAGCGACAGCTTTGAGACCATGAAGAATTATGCCGATCTGATGATCTGGAAAGCTTATGAGAGCGGCCGTTTCCTTTATGCCGATACCGATCTGAAGATTGATCTTCCAAGGGCCGCACTACAGCTGGATCGTGACCGGATTGCCGATCTTGGGATGACCGTCGCCGATGTCAGTGATCAACTGTCGGTGTACCTCTCAACCAACTTCGTTAACCGCTTTGATGACCGTGGCAAGGCCTACAAGGTTATTCCACTGGTCAGCCAGACATATCGGGCTGATCCGGAAAAGCTACTCGAACTGCACCTGAAAACCCCGACCGGGGAGTATGTTCCGGTCAGTACTATAGCTACGCTCAACTGGGAAACCGGCCCCCGCAGTCTGGCCTCGTTTGGACAGCAGAATGCCTTCCGTATCTATGGTGGTCTGGCTGAAGGTGTCACCAAGGAGCAGGCACTGGAAGCACTGGAAGCCGCTGCAGCCGAAGTGCTGCCACCCTCATACAGTCTGGATTATGCCGGTGAATCGCGCGAGCTGCGACGTGGCGGTAATACCCTGTTAACTGTGCTTGGCGTTTCACTGCTGATTGTCTATCTGGTGCTTGCCGTTCAGTTCAACAGCTTCCGTGATCCGTTAACCGTACTGCTGGGCTGTGTTCCGCTGGCACTGGCCGGTGCCCTGATGCTGTCGTATCTGGGGCTGACGACGATCAATATCTACTCCCAGATCGGATTGATCACACTGGTCGGATTGATCGCCAAAAACGGCATCCTGATTGTGGAATTCGCCAACCATATGCAGGAGCAGGGCATGAATCGAATGCAGGCGGTGATTGAAGCAGCATCAACCCGGCTGCGGCCAGTCCTGATGACTACTGCAGCCACAGTACTGGGCCACTTCCCGCTGGTGCTGGTAACCGGCGCCGGCGCTGAGGCTCGTAACAGTATTGGCATTATTCTGGTTGCCGGAATGATGATCGGCACCCTGTTTACCCTGTTTGTATTGCCCATGTTCTATACCTTGCTGGCTTCAGATCATTCTGCAATTCGCACTGAAAATGGAGACCTGTCGCATGAATCAGCTACAGCCTGATTTATGGCAAACGGAGCTTTACAGCTCTGGCATGCTGAACTCCCATGCCTACTTCCTGACTCGACCTGAAGGCAATGTGCTGTTTTACAACACGGGCAATAATCAGGAACTGGACCAGATGGATGGCTTGGGAGGTATTCGTTATCAACTGTTGACTCATCGTGATGAAGCCGGCACTTCCCTGAGCCGGATTCGTGACCGCTTCAGTTCAACCTTGTGCTGCAGTGCGCTGGAAGCAGCTGCCGTAGCCCGGCATGCGATAGCTGATGTAACTTTTGACGAGACCAGTCGTCAGCTGGAAAACATCGATATCTTCCACACTCCGGGCCATACCGATGGCAGTGTCTGCTTCGGTTATCAGTCTCCACATGGCCAGTATTACCTGTTTACCGGCGATACTTTTTTCCAGTGGAACGAACAGTGGTCCACCTTTGTGCTGGAAAATGCCGGAGGCAGCTATCAGGCCATCCACTCCAGTCTGCAGCAACTGCGACAGCTGACGCCGGATCTGGTGATGAGCAGTGGTTTTGTTGGCAAAACCGGGCTGGGGCGATTCTCAAACAGGGATGAGTGGGTTAATGCCATTGACCCGCAGCTCGCCCTGACCAGGCAGAAAATAGAACAAGGAGCCTGAATGGATAAATAAACAGTCTTTATCATTTCCCAAGTGTGCTGGTGCTGCAGGTGTTCCTGCAGCACCGTAAAAGCAATAACCAGTCTCTGAACCCAGGCAGTAAAACCTTCTATTCAAGACATTCCTCCCTGTTTGTCTTCCCGGGACTGATCCCGGTTATTTTTATAGAGTACCCCGTTTGGCCAGGAAGGCTGATTATGAGAATAGGCTCAGAAAATACTGCCGGGCCGGTGACCTCTGCTTCTTCCAGCCCGGAAGATGAAGTCAGTATCGTAAAGAAAAAGTTCGGCGGACTGATAGTCTGTGTTAGCTCAAGCTCTTGCTCCCTCTTTCCGATTATCAGTCGCCAGGCCGATGGACTGCAGATAACCTTTGAGTCAGCCTATTTTTGCAAAAACTATTTTAATCCGAACGATATCAACCCAGAACTTCAAAGCTGTCATCATCAACCTCCGATACAGACACCTGTTCATTGGCTATGGGCAGGGTTCCCCGTATCAGGGCCGTCATTTTTATATAACGGTAGAGACCCGGTGGCAGCAGCTGCTGCAATTCAGCCATAGAGCCGGAGCAGGGCACCAGCTCATCTGCAATCGTCTCGGCTGTACGGGATAACAGACTGGGCACTTCTACAGTTGCACCCGAGGCTTGCTCTTCACGATGGTAAAGCCAGGGCAGGCCGAGGGTATTGGCAAAAAACATCATCGCAGAGTTGTCATCAAAGTTTGTATCCAGCGCCTTGATCAGTCCGAAACTCTTGTCAATCCGGGCATAGATTGCGGCTTTTGAGCCGGCAGGATCAAACAGAAAAAAGCAGATAATGCCGTCAGCACGAATATGTCCTTCCGCCGGAGCCGTTGCAACTTCCGGCTTGAACCCTTCAGCCAGACTGCTGACATACAGCATTTTATGTACCTTGAGTGGTCCCTGTCTTGTTCGCGGCCTTCGGCCGGAATGGTCAACGTATGAGATGGAGTAGGGCGCAGTAAATACGCCGGGAAACAGTCCCAGTTGAATAGCTACAAAATAGGAAGCCTGGCGGGCGGTATGCCGCAATGTCGGTTCGCTGACAAAGTGGAATTCCAAAAAGCGCTTGGCTGATGGCACCCCGTTGGGCTGGCCGGTTCTGATCTCATAGACGATAGAGTCAGGATTATCGGAAACCGCCCGATGGATCAGGGTATTACCAATGACCATACTGCCCGATGGTACAAACACAGTGCACTCCGCAAGCGACTCATGAGTACATTCGAACAATAGCAGCCTTGCCTGAAGTTGGTGGTTTGTATCTGCATAACAAGTTGAGTAGAGTGACAACCTCCCAAATAACAATGCATTAGCGAATGAAGTTAAAGTATTTTAAAAAGAAAATATCCAGCTGGAAGAAAAAGCTTTTCAAACTGTTCCGGCTATCCGCTTCCTCAAAAAAGAAATTCAAAAAGACAAAATATCAGCGCCATACAGGCCAGCATGATCACCAGCCAAGAGGTATCCGCAACAATAACCCGGGCAATATCCGCCATGGTGATAACTGGGTCGGTATGCGCAAAAAGCAGCGGGACAAATCATTTGTCCAGTTTGATGACCCCCGCTATGGGATTCGGGCCATGGCGCGTATTCTGAACAGCTATGAGAGAAGGGGAGTGGTGACCATACAACAGGTGATTACCACCTGGGCACCACCGACAGAAAACAATACTTCTGCCTATGTCAGTAGTGTTTCCAGACAGCTTGGAGTAAAGCCGGGAACGCGAGTAAAAAAAGACCACTATCCACAGTTAATTGCCGCCATCATCCAGCATGAAAACGGCCATCAGCCGTATTCGATGCAGATGATCAGGGAAGGAGTAAATCTGGTTTAACGTGACACTGTCATGGATCTTTTCTGTGCTGACAGGTTAAAAGATCCATGGTGGCGCTGACAGGCTTGCCATGGGGATCGAGAGCAACAGCAATACCCGCCTGACCGACCATTTTATTGACTGTGCGCGGGCAAGCCTGCGGCCTTAGAAACACGGCCTCAATGCCTTTCTTTGTCTGACGCACATCGGCAACCCTGACCCAGACACCACCTGAAGTTGTCGTGAAAAAGTGAAAGGCCACAACTACGGTTTTATTGCTCTGAAACGCCTTTGCAATTTTGCCCGGCACCTGCACATTCGGGTATGCCTCATACCATTGGTCAATGCTGCTAAAGACCCAGAAACTGTGACGACGCCTGTCACGCCCCTGAGCCTGATCATCCTTAAGCAGTTCATAGCCTACATCAGTTTTGATAACCGCATAGTCAAGGCTATCGGTATTTTTTCCAGCAACAGCCGAGCCAGGGACAGAGAACAAAACTGTCACAAGCAGCCCCAGCAGCATCGTCAGTTGTTTCATGTTATTTTTTTCGCTCACAGGCCGGACTGCTCATTCTTGCAGTCACCTTTTGGTTCCCGGCATCAAATACTACAGCGGTGCTGCCAGCTCCCATCTGCTTGTTCACGATTCTCGAACAGGCCCGGGCTCGTTCGAAAATAACCTCAATGCCATTTTCTGTTTGTATCACTTTTACCACTCTGACCCAGGTTCCACCTGAAGTGGTCGTAAAATGCACTGCGGCAATGGCTACAGCTTTACCCTGTTGAAAAGCGGTCTCTATCTCTTTTGGTAGCTTGACATTGGGATACCGGTTGTACCAGTCATTGGCATTCTTGAACACCCACCGGGATCGGTATCTCTTTCGATTCTGATTCCGGTCAGACCTTTTCAATGCAAAGCCAACACCACCAGAAATAACGGTATAACTCAGATTATTGGAAGCCTTTTCTACAGCCGCAGCTTCTATGGTTTCAATAGTTTCCAGGTCTGTAGCGGATACCGATAGCGGTAAAGTGATCAACAAGGCCGCCAGCAGCCAGATGCTATGAACCATTCCCTTCATGACTTTTATCTCCCAAGGCCAATACCTAGGCTGTCGGCAAGGGTTACCGATAAGTTAGCCCTGGGGAAACGTCAGACTTTTCATAAAAACGACATATTTACGGGCTATAACGGGCAGGGCAGATGAGGACGTAATTTGAGAATGACTTTCAATCAGCGTCACTGAAACGCTATGATGCCCGCTTGCCTTCAGCTGGGCTGCAGCTGAAACAGGCAAACATGACAATAAATTTGCTAACGAGAATTCGAATGACAACAAGGTTCAAAACGAACTTTTGTGCAGCAGTGCTGGCTGCAACTGTCTCTGCATCAGCACTGGCAGGTACTGACAAGGCACGCAATGTAATCCTGATGATTGGCGATGGTATGGGCCCGCAGCAGGTCAGTATGCTGGAAAGCTATGCCCGACTGGCGCCCAACTCCATCTATAAAGACGGCCAGACTGCCATGAGCCGGCTAGCAGATGCCGGTACGGTTGGCCTGTCCATGACCTATCCCCATGGTTCCATGGTGGTAGACTCCGCCAGCTCTGCCAGCCAGTTGGCGACTGGCAAGTTTTCTCCTTCAGAGGCGATCGGTCTTGATCAGGACGGCAACGCTGCCCGCACCGTTCTGGAGCAGGCAAAAAGTATGGGTAAAGCCACCGGTCTAGTGTCTGATACCCGTCTGACTCATGCGACGCCAGCTGCCTTTGCGGCTCACCAGCCTCATCGCTCTCTGGAAAACCAGATTGCAGAGGATATGCTGCAAACCGGTGCAGATGTGATGCTGTCCGGTGGCCTGCGTTACTGGATTCCCAAGTCTGCTAACGACAAAGGTGAGATTTACCAGCAACTGGTTGAAATGACCGGTGGTGATATTCGTATCAAGTCCAAGCGTAAAGATGAGCGTAACCTGCTGCTGGAAGCGCAGAAAGCAGGCTATGAACTGGCTTTTAACCGGGATCAACTGGCCAAAGCTGACGACAAGGTACTGGGACTGTTTGCTTACTCCGGGATGATGGATGGTATTGCCTACACCCAAAGCAAGGACAGTGCAGAGCGGGTTCAGCCATCCTTGAAAGAGATGACTGTAAAAGCACTGGACATTCTGTCCCAGGATAAGGACGGTTTCTTCCTGATGGTGGAGGGCGGTCAGATCGACTGGGCGGCACATAATAATGACGCTGCCACAATGCTGCATGAAATGTTGAAGTTCGATGAAGCGGTTGATGCCGTTTATGAATGGGCCAGCAAACGGGAAGACACTCTGGTCGTAGTCACCGCTGACCATGAAACCGGTTCTTTCGGCTTCAGTTATTCCGCCGCCAATCTGCCCCAGCCTAAAAAGCTGCCGGGCGAAGCTTTTGCCAAGCGTGACTACAAACCAAACTTTAACTTTGGCGCACCGCAGATTCTGGATAACCTGTACAACCAGAAAGCCAGCTTCTACGGCATTATCGGAGAATTCCGTGCCTTGCCACCGGCAGAACAAACACCGGCGGCACTGGCTAAAGTTGTCAATGCCTCCGGTCCGTTTACCATTACCGAAGAGCAGGCTGCAGAAGTCCTGAAAACCGGTCCGAACCCTTACCGGACTCCGGGTCACAAATACCTTTCAGCCAAAACCCTGCCTAAGGTAGACGACTTCACTGCGTTCTTTGTCTATGGACAGGATATTCACCTTAACCTGCTGGGTCGGGCATTGGCTGAGCAGCAGAATGTAGTGTGGGGCACAGGTACTCACACCGGCACACCGGTTGCAGTCATGGCCTACGGCCCGGAAAAGCTGATGGATCGGTTTGATGGCCTGCAGCACCATACTGAAGTGGGTCGCAAGTTGATGGAAGCGCTGTAATCCTGATGCTGCCAGAAGTGTCAGGGTTTCAAGCCTTGACACTTCAAATTTTCAACCCGCTGATTTACCCCCAAACACTCATTTAATAAAGCAAGTTATGTAATTTGATAGAAGGGGACATCGAATAAGGTCCGAATCGAGTGGTGCACACCCGATTTAACATAATATATATTATGCGCAATCATGTATTATGAAGATTCACCCGATTCAATGATATCCCATTCCGGAAAATCTCGAAGATTTCTGGCTCTCGTCTGGCATGGCATTGATCCATTTAACCAGCGTCGAACCGTCGTAAAGTCACCCGCAAACTCACTATCCAGCCCTTTATAATTGGGGTTTGCCGTCAACATATTCTTTACTCCGTCCGGTAAGACACCCAGAACCGCATACGGTGGAATACTATGCAGATAATTGACTTCAGCATATGGAGGATCTTCACGCTGCTCACCGGAATGTTCAATAATCACCCCCCACATTCCACGACCATCAATCAAGAATATTGGTGCACGCTCGGAAAACACTCGAGCTGTTTGATAACGACAAGTGGTTGAGATACCTTCTCTACCAGTATTGGACACTCGGCGTTCGACTCCCATTGCCTTGGCAATACGCCAGGATATATCACGCTCATTTTCACTGAACCCCTGTCGTAATTGAAAACCCTGACTGAAAATCAGCTCTTTTGGGCGCGTATCACCTCGAAGTACAAATCCGGAAAAATAGTTTCGTGCGGCCTTTCTGGAAAATCTCTCACCTGAGCGCTCTTCCTCTGTAGTCTGGTCAAAACTATAACGGGATGTTCCTTGCAACAACCACTGCTCCTGCGGTAAATGACCCGTAATAAGCGTGGTTGCCTCCATTAATTCCGGACTGACTTCAAATTGCATGGCACAGCACCTGTCTGCAATACCAGAACAGAATTTGAGACCTGTCTGGTAAACTTATGCCAGATCGATTGACTATACCAAGAGAAGATAATGCATACTTTTGCTTTTCGCCTGAAACCTGATGTTGATCTTCGCACCGGCATAGAACAGTTTGCGGCTGAAAAACAACTTCAGGCTGGCTGCATACTGACGTGTGTTGGCAGCCTGAAACAGGCTCGACTCAGATTGGCTGACGCCACTCAATACCGTACCTTTGAAGGGCCCTTCGAGATTGTTTCACTGACAGGAACGCTGGGTCCAGACGGCGTTCATCTGCATATCAGTGTGGCTGACAGCAACGGTCAGGTTACCGGTGGTCATCTGACAAGTGGTTGCCCGATATATACCACGGCAGAAATTGTGCTGGGAGAAATATCAGGACAGCGGTTTGAGCGCCATCCTGATCCGGATACAGGTTACAAAGAATTGGAAGTTATTTCCGCATAACCCCTGGTACTCTACTCAGGCTTCAGCTTTGCTCCCGGGACTTGTCTCGGGGCAACGCCTTCGCTGAAAGGTGTACTACATTGCAGGCTCCCGGAGTGATCTGCAATACAGCAAAAGAAGCATCTGAAGGTTGAGCCGGTGTGCCTTCCTGACCGGTAATACTGACTTCTATCGGGAGCGCACAAGGCTCAGGGCCTTTACCGATATCATTGACGCAGAGTTCCAGTGTGGTGCCATTGCCGAGCTCAACCAACAACCTGCCCTCAAACTCCAGCGGAATTTTTGTTCCTGATGAATCCACGATAAACAAATTCTGTGTCTTCAAGGTCATGCTCCCTTTATCTCGTTCTGATCAGTTTAAGTTATCCTATAGCAGTTACAGCCCTTCTATATTTCTTCCTCAACCGGGCTCAGTGGAAGGAAATGCTTCACAGATATTTCTTTTATTGTTGTCTTGATTTTATCGACTCAGTGAAGAACCAGCGCTCAGATTTCCAGGCATTCAAGTGGAATCCAGCCACTTGAATTCTCCTTGTCGGAAGCCCAGACCCAACCGTTCAGAGTATGATGGAGGTGAAGCTTGTCACCCGTATTAACATTTAATTCTCTTGCGTTATAGTCCTTCAGAGCAAACGCCCTGCCCTTGCTGGTCTTGAGATACTGTATCGGAGCCCAGCCCTGATTACCGTCAGAGGTTATTACCCAGATCCAGCCCGGATATTCATCATCCCGTCGCCCTACTTCAAATGACTCTCCTTCATTGAAAGTAACAGGGTTTGGATAATTTGACCGGTGGGCAGTAATAACTACAACCTCATCGTCATACTCACGTGACATTTTTGTAATCCATTGCAATACTGAATCGTAATTTTTTATTAGTGCAAGTCAGGTGTTATCGATTGCCCTTAATAGCAGCAATATCCAGGAGATCAACCTCGCGTCCCAGAATGGCCTTGTAATCCAGCAGCGCCTGCTTTGACAAGACAGAAACCTCAAGCCCTAACACCTTCCGTATTGATACTTCAGCAAAGTCGACTTCAAGCGGAACCCACTCCTTAACAGAGCGATCATAAATTTTCATATGATCAGCACTGCCAATTTCGATTTTGACATCTCTATAAATGAACTGAACATATTCCAGATCCCATCCTTCACTAACTTCACAGTAATGCTGTGCCGGTTTTGATATATACGCCCTGCCCGCCTCAACCGCCTGCTGGAAATACTGCGCTGGCACGAACAGGTCAATATCATTCAGTGGTCGGGTGGAGCCATAACTGATTGCCGCCAGCCCGCCGCAGACGGCAAAGGGTATATTACGACGGTTTAATAACTCGACAATCCACTTCAGTGCAGCCTGCTTATTATCCTGCGACATGTCCGCTCCCCTTTTCCCTTTCTCCCAGGTACTGGGTAAAACGCAGCAGATAACCATCCGGATCCTGTACCAGAAATTCTTTCTGGCCGGATAGCATGGAGCCAGTATCGTACCAGACCTCGTTCATATCCCTGTACAGCGGAACCTCTGCCTGCTGAAGCCGGTTATAAACCGGTTCAATATCAGCTAACTCCAGCTGGAAATTTATTCCACGCCCGAAGGGATAGCTCACGTCATCCGTCAGCCAGGCTTCGTCATGCAGTTGCTCCAGCATGATCTGCACCTGCTCGTTTTCCAGATAGGCAAAGTCGGGATTCTCTCGCCTGTTACGAACCGAAAAGCCAAGCAATTCAGTATAAAACTCAAATGACCGGTTAAAATCCGTTACCGATAATTCGGGCACCATCGGGTTCCAGTATTCACTCATTCTCTACAAATTCTTCTTTTTTAGTGGACAGCTTTATAACCCACTGTTTTTGATACTCAGATTCTGGTGCCTGTTCTCCCCTGCTGCGAGAGATCAGTTCAAAGCTATGTTCCGGTTTAACGCCCAACCGGGCTGCCAGCAAGCTCAGGATCATCGATGAGCGCCCTACTCCGCCACGACAATGGAACACAATTTTATGCTTGTGCTGCTGCAACTGCTCCAGCTGATCAATAAATCGGCATGTTGCCAGATCAGAGTCAGCCACCTCATCCCGAATGGGAAAGTTCAGATAAACCAGTCCTGCCGCTTCACAGCAGGCAGCTTCATCAAGCAAGTTCAATGCCTGTTGCTCTTCCGGGGTCAGCATTGAGATAACGGCTTCAAAGCCAAGTTGCTTCAGGCGCGATATTTCTGATGATAATAATTCCCCACCGCGAGGGTGTGGCATGATGGAAAACCGGCCATTACAGAGACCATGAACGGGATAGACTAATGCAGGCTTCATTTTTTATAAGACATCACAGATACGTTCAATAAACTCGCTGGTAATGCTCAACTTCCGGAAACGGCTCATAGAAATGATGTAACAGCTGCTTCCACTGCTGATATTCAGCTGACTGTCTGAAGCCCACGGTATGGTCTTCCAGTGTCTGCCACCGAACCAGCAGAATATAGCGATGCGGTTTTTCCAGACAGTACTGCAACTCATGAGAGATATAGCCATTCATCTGACTGATAATCTGCTGAGCTTCAGCAAATGCGGCTTCAAAGGATTCAGTCTGGCCTGTTTTGACATCCAGCACTGCCACTTCAAGGATCGTATTATCTTGCATCGGACTCTTTTATGACTTCACTCAAGACACGAGAGAAAGTCTCTCTAATGAACAGGAATAAAGGTGCTCTGAATTAATCAATCAAAGCACCATCAAGAGGGACCAAAAGGGCAGAATATATTGTCGTACTAAACAGCTTTTTCAATTGTCGGTGCGGCCTTCTTGTCACGAGGCTTGCGGTTCAGACGCCAGCCAATCAGAAACGCCCAGACACCGGTCAACAGTGGGAATAAAAAGGCTGACAGGGCAAACAGGCCCAGCAGGTTACTAAGGAAAAATGCAAGACCATAGGCAATCGCTGCATCGACCCTTACCTTGCTACTGACTGGTTTCATACCGGTCATCCGGGTTCCGGCCCAATAGCCGAGAGATCCGGTCACTACATGCAGCACCCCGTCTGCTACACCAATCAGTAGCCCCTGGCTCCAGACAATGTCGTAATAAAATGCTGTATAGGTCGACAGCAGAACGGAGATCACAAAAATCGAGAGGGCAAAAACGCCAATATGGTTGTTTATCTTCATAATTCTTATTGTACTGAGCTGATAAAACAAAAAACTGCTTACAGCAGTGAGTCATCCATCGAAATGCGGAATCTACCTACTGCCGATAGAAGGGTTATACCAGAGCCTGATATTATTTTCATGCCGGTTTCTGCTTCGGGTCAGGTTGTACTTTCTTTGCCATCATATGAGATGTAGCGGTGTATCCCAGCTTTTTATAAAAACGGATGGCTTGTTTGTTAAAGCCGGCAACACTTAAAGCGATTTCCTCAACCTGCTGTTGCTGCAAGTGAGATTCCATTTTCTGCATCAGCCGGGCTGCCAGGGTTCTGCCGAAGCAGTCACTGCCACGATACTCCGGCAGAACCACCAGTTCATTTATAAAGCCCCGCCGACAGGACTTTGAAGTAACAGACGCTTGCTGTTTGATGGTGCCGGACACCATCCCGACCATCTTTTCGTTATTGATCGCAACAATGACCTCAATCTGGCCTGACTGGTACAGACTCCAGATATTCTTCTCAGTGCGCTGACAGTCCATTTCTTCAGGAGAGCGGTATCGTTCCGGTTCCTGCTGGTAGTGAAACCGGTCAAGTTCATACATCAGAGGTTTAAGCTGGTGAAAGTCGATATCGGTTGCCAGTCGAATATCACAGACTGACTCCTGCGCCTTGTTCGCAGAGAACCCATTACTTTTCCAGTTTGCCGGTGCAGGTCGCTGAAACCCATCGAAAAGTACACCGCCATACGGCGCAAGTACGGCTTCAACAAGCAGGATTACCTGGCTCGGGTCACCGTCCCTGAACAGGGTTTCAAAGCTGCGATCGAACTTCTGGCTAAACTCTGGATCGACCTGCTGTAAACGACGAGGAATTGCCTTGCCACTGGCAGACCAGTGATTGCTTGCCCGCAGATAAAAATCAGCCAGCTTTTCATACAACTTGCCACCCGAAGCAATCAGCTCCTGATAGTTGCGCGGAGCCCGAATATCATCCAGCAAATCTGTCAGAAAATAGCGTGCCAGATCCCGCTCTTCCGGTCCAAGTACCGGAGGCCCCATTTCAAGATAGCGCCGGGCTTCACTTTTCAGCTTCTGAGAAAATTCATCTGCCGGTGTCAGTTCAATGCCTTCAACAACCATATTCATTAACGATGGAATACCATTGGGCCTGTCTACACGACTGAAGAAGTAATCCAGCGTTTCAGAATCATGAATAAAGGCCTCTACTGGTCGGGAGTGCCAGATATAGGATTCCCGATAGGCATGAGGTAGCGATTCATAGACAACGATCAGGTCCAGATCGGAAAAACTTGTGGCCTTACCCCTTACTGTTGAGCCTGCCAGAAACACCGCCCGGGCATCAACATACCGCTCTTGCTGAACTTGCCGGGCAAGTTCAAGCATGGATTGATCTGGAATCATTATTGTTATGTTCTAAAGCATTATTTTTAGTTCTGAAAACGAACAATACTGAAGATTATTGCCAGATGGAATCTTTGTGGTTTCAGACTACAGTTACGCTCAAACAATGATAAGGCAAAATAAAATGGCAAGGTTGTTTCAGTCGGTCTTGTTGCTTTTTTGTGCTCCAGTTTTAGCTGTCTGGTATCAGTGCCCTCTTTATAACCAGTTTCAGCAACCCATTCTTTACAACCCCTTTCAACAGGTATTTATCTGGTGTTCGGATAATCAGGAAGAGGCTCAACAGGCAGCCCTTCAATATGGTCACTATCTAATGAGCGGGTTTAATTATTTGAGAGAACCTGTCTCCGGTTATCCATTTCATCCTGCAACCCTTCCACAGTTCAGCTGCTCTCCCTTCTCTGGTCAGGCTGCTGTTACTGTCAACCCTGGAATGACAGCCCAGCGTAGGGTTTATCCTGCTCCAGCTCGTTCAACATTACCCGCACTGTATCAAAGCGGACAGCCATCGTATCAGCAAACTCATGCCACACAGTCAGTCAGGTTGCGGTCTGACGGGAATCCAGCAGCTACTTCCAGTCATGTAAATGCCCAGCAAATGCCCACTCCTGTTGAAGATAAGTTAATAAAACTGGGAAAGAGAAAGCGTCCACGAGCAGAAACACAGACGAGTCAGATTGTGATGGAGTGCAACTTGGCAGGACATCTGCGACTAGCTTATTTCCTGAATCCGGATCAGATACATTGCAATGGGTATTGTAAGGAATTCTTGAAAGCTGGCTGGTGCAAGCATGATAAGCCCCCAGTGCAACAATGTAAGTTTTTGCATTTGGATGAGAAAGAATGCAAGACACGAGTGATCTGTCTTTCCTTCATATGTGGAGAATGCGCATCTCCCCGCTGCAATCACTATCATCCATCGATTGAAGTCGCAAGACTGTTGCAAAAGCTGATGCTACAAGAAAAGTGGTTTCCCATTATCAGGTGCAAATATCAGAGTGTGCAGGGACATGATTACACCCAATGCAGTTACCTTCACCTCTACGAGAAGTAAACCTGAGCAAATAGTTTTATGAATCAGACTGATATCATACGCTCTGTCACCTGACTTAAAATCATGAAGCAATGCATAACATGGCTCAAACACACCAACTGCTGGCAGTATACGGCACCCTGCTCAAAGATCTGCGATACCATCATTATCTGACTGATATTGATGCAGAATATATAGGGGAAGGCTTTACCTGCGATCACTATACCCTGTACTCACTCGGCCCCTACCCGGCCGTTGCTACAGATCAGGCAACAAGCCCGGTCAGGGTCGAGGTCTATCGCGTCAGTGACCAGGGGTTAAAGGCTCGGCTGGATGAACTGGAAGATTATCCGTCACTCTATGACCGCTCACAGGTAGCTGTCAGGCTGGAATCGGGACAAGAGATGAAAGCATGGATTTACCATATCCCCGACAAAAAGGTTCGTCACCTGCCGGTTATCGAGGATGGAGACTGGCGACGGTATCAGTCAGTGACATAGCGTACCAGTCGGTCAAGATCCTGTTTGCTCCGTGGGTTTGCGCAAGCTGATTCAAACAGCTGATAGCCATCCAGGTCATTATCTTTCAGCCAGGCCAAACCCTTTTTCGGTCCGAAATACCATAGATCACGCAGCTGAAAATAGATGGGTAACAGCTCAAACTGGAGCCAGCTGTTGCGGTAATGAGCCTCAATATCGTCCTGCCCGGCACGGGCCATCATTTTCATTACCCATTCCCGGGTATGCTGCTTGTCTTCATCGGATAACGGATCGGGGCCCTGACTGATCCTGTGCTGAATAGCATCAAGAAAAGGCAGCCCTGCTCCACGGATATCCCTGACACAGATACCGTCACCCAGTCGCAGAAACTCCGGTTCATCCGGTTTCATGGCATCGGTCGAGTAAATCCAGGCATCCAGAAATACACCGTTAAACAGCCGGGCATCCTTGGTTACTTCAGGGGCATCCACAAAACAGATAATATCGATATCACTGCCAGGGGTAGCATCGCCCCGAGCCCTTGAACCATAAACGATAACAGTATGGGGATTGTATCGGGCTACAACCTCTTTAACGGCCTGTTCGGTAATGCTGTCCATGATCTTTTTATTACTGACGAAAGGCCCATATTATTGCGACTCTGATACATCACTTCCACTGTTCTGAGGCCACCAGTGAAAGTTGCGGGATACCAGATTGGTTTCATACAACATAAAACCCAACCGCTGATACCATTGGGCGGCCGTATTGGTATTCAGTACAGTCAGCTTGACTGGCAGATTTGTATCATGCCCCAGCTGTTTAATCCGCTCCATCATCAGGTTTCCCAATCCCCGTCCCTGAAATTCAGGTTCAACCAGAATCATATCCAGCCAGATATGATCCGGATGGTTACGGATCAGATAAGCGGCAACCGGTTTTCGATCCATTAGCAGAATCATAAATTCTTCCGCAGGCAGCTCGCGGCGAAAGCCCTGGCGTTGAAATGCTTCATCCCAGCCATAAGCCGTTTCAACATGATATTTCATCGTGGCTTTATAAAGCCGGAACAGCCAGTCACTGTCTTGTCCTGTTCCGTTTCTGAACATGATTGAACTCATCCCTGATCTGCTCTCCCATTCTCTCCCGGCAGGAAGGTGAAAATGCTGCGACGTTATGCCACATCACAAATACTACCGCTTCAGGCATTATACGTAAGCGATAATTTTGTGCAGTCCGGTGAGGGCCTATCCGGATCAGGCCTTCACCGGATTTTTACTCAGTTTGCGTTGCAGTGTCCTGCGGTGCATGCCCAACAGCCTTGCGGTTTCGCTGATATTGCCATCATTTTCCAGCAGTATTCGCTGGATATGTTCATACTCCAACCGCTCTACCGATAATGGCCGGTTACTGACCGGAGCCAGCTCTGACTCATCCGGGTTTCTGTAAAGAGCGGCCAGAATCTGTTCAGCATCAGCCGGTTTACACAGATAATTGGTGGCACCGAGCCGAATCGCTTCTACTGCCGTCGCAATACTGGCATAACCGGTCAACATCAGAATACGCATATCCGGGTTAAGTGCTGCCAGTTCAGGAATCAGGGTCAGGCCGGAATCACCTGCCATTTTCAGATCAACAACCGCCAGATCCGGAGTAAATTCCTGCAGCATGGCCCTGCCCTTTTCGGCTGAATGCGCGACACGTACATCCATATCCCTGCGACGCATGGCGCGGGCAAGCACATTACAAAAGATCTCATCATCATCGACCAGCAAAAGTTTGAGGCCGGGCTCTACAGTATCAGACACAACTGGAAATCTCCGGAAATCTTACTTCGGTTATGGTACCTGCAGGTTTTTCACCACACTCGGATCGGGCACTATATATATGTACAGTGCCATTTAATCGTTCAATCGTTGCGACACTAAGTTGCAATCCAAGACCCATACCATCTTTTTTGGTTGAGAAAGTGGTTATGCCCGGATGACGGGCTATTTCCTGATCAATACCTGGCCCACGGTCTTCTATTTGCAGAACTACGCTATCCTGCCGCTGCAGAATACCCAGCTTTACAAAGTCAGGGCTGGCATCAGCGGCATTATCCAGCAGGTTGATCATTGCCATCGTCAGCGACTGATCGGTTTCAATCTGGCAGACAGAACTGGCTGAATAATCAAACCCGACAGGAATTTCCGGACGCATCAGTTGCCACTCATCCAGCAGGGACAGGATAAAGTCCCGGGCCGGGACGATATGGGTATCCTGATTACGGCTTGACTGGACGATTTTATTTAGCCGTTCCTTGCACAGGTTAACCTGCGAACCCAGCAGGCGAATATCGTCTTTCAACTGGGTAGAAGCATCACCGTCTTCTGCCATCTCGCCCAACAGTACACTCATGGTTGATAACGGTGTGCCCAGCTCATGCGCTGCACCTGCCGCCGTAGTGGCGACCGCCAGTATTCTCTCGTTTCGTAATAACTGCTCCCGGCTGGCTGTGATCTCGGCCTTGTGAGCTCTGACAGTATCAGCCATCCGGGCCACAACACCGGTAACAAGACAGGCACAAACACTGAACGTCAGCCACATACCCGCCAGATGCATAATAAACATCGGTTGCAAGGAGTTATGAGCGCTATGGGAATCAACCAGTGGGTGATACCACTTCTGCAGCAAGGTGTAACAAACGATGCAGAGGGTGGTAATCAGCCAGCGTTGCTTGACCGGCAGCAGTGCAGCACTAATAGCAACCGTGACCAGATAGACAAAGATAAACGGGTTGGTGTAACCGCCGCACCAGTAGAAAAACAGGGTCTGCAGCATAATATCTGCCAATAACTGTTTGAACAGTCGGGGGTAGGAAATACCTCTCTGGTGGCGACTGTTGAAGAAAGTATAACTGATCAGTAGCAAGCCGGTCCCGGACACAATCAGTAACGGTGCCCAGTTCAGCTGGATTTCGGTGAAATACAGGGAGGCAAATACCAGTCCGGCCAGTTCCGTCAGCAGGATAATCAAACGGATATTATTCAGACTGTTCAGATTTTTTTGTTCAATCGTTTTCGATAGAGGCATAGCCGTAACTTACATCCGCCGGACAGGCTTTTCCTTCCGGGATCAAACACTTAAGTGATCATAAGCAGCCATTCTATCTGATTCCATCGAGACAAATCTTGCGACAATTTGCCACAGCAAAAGATGCAACTCATCTGGATATAATCCGCCGTATTCAGCCAGACCAGAATAAAGGAGTAGTAATGGCTCGAAACAACCTGACTCGTCTTGCCCGCAAGGCTCACCGCGTTATAGCCTGGCTGGTGGGGATACAGTTTATGGCATGGATTGTGGGCGGCGTATTCTTTGCGTTGGTGCCGTTTAATCCGATTATAAAAAGCGGTGACTTCGTCAATAAAAATATCGCTCAGGATCTGCCCGGTAACTGGCTGCAACAGGCCATCCATGCAACCGAAGGCCGGGGAGCACCTGAAGCCGTTACAACCCTGAACAGCGCCCAGGGACCACTGCTGAAGATAAGTTACAGTGATGAAACCCT
The DNA here is from genome assembly GCA_947387575.1 of Spongorhabdus nitratireducens. Classification (GTDB taxonomy): domain Bacteria; phylum Pseudomonadota; class Gammaproteobacteria; order Pseudomonadales; family Endozoicomonadaceae; genus CANDOC01. Next base: position 484,119 of record CANDOC010000001.1, on the reverse strand, counting down.
CTGGATTAATTTAACTCAGGGCGCACCGGCTACGCGTCCGGACCAGCAGCAGATTTCTGACTACGCCAGGTCAATTTATAGCGGTAATGCCAGTGTTGAGGTGCAACTGGTTGAAAAGGCTGAGCCCCGAATATTGGGGCTGGTTGATGAATTATACGGCCGCCGCAATGTCTGGCTGGCCAGTTTCGATGACTGGGTGGGAACCCGGCTGTATTTTGATCCTGAAACCGGACGCTATCTGAAAGCCCGTAATGACTTCTGGGTTTTCTATGACGCCCTGTGGCGGCTGCATATTATGGATTACTGGGAAGGCGAGAATTTCAACAATAGCCTGCTGAAGTTCTTTACTGTCCTGTCACTGATTTTCCTGTTTAGCGGGGTTGTTCTGACAGTTGATGACTTGCGTCGCAAATATAAACGGCGGGGCAAACAAACACAGGTTAGAAACCAGAAACAGCAAGCTGTTGCCAGCTAAAGGCAGAGAAATAAGTTTGGATAACAGATAGCAGGCAAGTGTTGCCTGCTATCTCACCAATAACTACACACTATACCGGAACAGCCCCGGCTCCCTGTCGAAGTCGGACAAACCATTTTGTAATCAAACAAAACAATAAAATACCGGCCATATCAGCTGCCAAATCACCCAGATCAAATGTACGCCGCGGAAGAAAGTACTGGCTGCACTCTTCCAGCACCACTGCAATTGTCACAATCGTTGCGCCCCGATACAGCCGGAGCCGGCCGAACCATATCTTTCCAGGCACTGTCCAGCGGCGGCACCCCATCGAAAGATTAGCCCCCAGGGTCAGCAGACCAAACAGTGCAAAATGTCCGAGCTTGTCCCCATACGGAATTGATCGCACCAGGTCCATGATATAGAGCTTGCCCCCGGTGTCGGCCAGATAAATAACCCAGGCGAGAAACAACAGAAAACCCAAGGTAAGAAAACGTATTGTGCGGCCAGGCTTGAAATGGTCGGGGTTGGTGGAAAGGTCTGTCACTTGTTAACCCTCGCCTGTACTGTAGGTATTTTCCAGCTGCCCAAGATCACATTCCAGACGCAGCATATCTTTATGCTGAATACCGTTTTCCATCACCGGAAAATCATAGTGATCCAGAAAAAAGTTGCGGATAACAGCGGTAGCCCGAAACCCCAGCCGCTGATAAAACGTCAGCTGATATCCAAAAGTACCGGTACCCAGTTCTACTGAATTTATTCCTCTGGATTTCAAACTCAGGAGAACATGCTGCAGTAGTCTGCTGCCAATACCACCCGACTGGCACCGGGGCGATACAGCGATATTGAATAACTCCGCCGATGCCGGGGATTGTTGTTTGACGACACAAACACCAACAATATCCTGATTGGAGAAGGCAGCAAAGCACCCGCTATCTGCCAGATAGCTACGGATGCAGGCTTCTGACGGGTCCGCTTCAAGCAGCAGCTCAAGGGGAGCCTGCTGTGGTGATATGGATCTGAACTCAAGCATCGGAACAGCCGGTTTTCCAGGGCAACTTTCAACAGCTGCCCTGTATACCAGACTCGTCGGGCAAAAAATATGCCCGATATCACAAAGTAATGCTTGTAATGGCTATGTTTTTTGTACAACAAGCAACTGAAGCATATTTCTTCCGGGCACAATAGCTTCCATCAGGCGCAGAAACAGGAACGGGACACGTCCGGCCAACATCACCGCGGGCTTGATGCCCAATAAAGACCGGGCAAGCTTCCGGTTATAAATAACCGCATACTCTTTTGTCTGCTTCAGCTGGCTGAACATCGCCCCGGTTCGGTCTGAATTAACATCCAGAATAAAAAAGTAGCCGCCCGGATTCAGACAGGCTTCAAGGTTGTTCAGGACTTGCTGCTGATCCTGGTGAGAAAACTGGGCCAGTGCCGTTGTCAGAAAAATCACATCAAATTTTTGCTGCTCAGGTAATGGCTGCAACAGGTCATGCTGAAAATACTGTATTGCCGGGTTCATTTTCCGGCTGAATTCAATGCAATCCCTGTCAATATCACAACCCAGAACCTGTTCGGGCCGGGAAACAAGATCAGCAAGTTCACGCGTCAATTGTCCCCTGCCACAGCCAGCATCAAGAAACACCAGCTCATCAAGGTTGCGATCTTTGGCTATAAGGCTGTACGCATTGTACAACTGTTCATTGATCAACGTTTCGGAATACAGGCTGACATGCCTGAAATCCAGATCGGATAGCTGTTTTCGAGACGACATAATCTATTCCTAACTGATACTGAGCGACTTGCCAAAATACTGCCGGGTCCAGCCTGAATGGGAGATACACAACATCCCGGTATGTGGCAGATCGTCCACCAGTTTTTCTACAATCTTGCGACCACTGGTTTCATCAATTGCTGACAATGATTCATCCAGAATCAACCAGTCAGGTTGCAGCAGGAAACAGCGGGCCAGTACCAGTCGCTGTCGTTCACCGCCAGACAACAGTTGATGCCAGTTTTGCTGTAAATGGAGTTTGTCAGCCAGACTGTCCAGCCCGACACGATTCAGGGCCTGTTGATATTGCCCGGCCGTGAACTGTTCTGGATCGTGGGGGTAAGTCATTGCCGTTTTAAGGCAGCCATAGGGAATAAAGTCCCGCTGGGATAACACCAGAATATCGTCAGGCGCCCTCACCTCACCATAGGCATTGTGCCATAAGCCTTTCAGAGCCTTGATCAGGGATGTTTTGCCGGAACCGGACTGACTGCTCAAGTGATAGCGCTCCCCTTTGCCAAGGCTCCACTGTCCCAGACTGAGCAAGTGGTCTCCGTCCGGTTTGAACAGGGTCAGATCCTTCACTTCAATGGCATTCTGGCCGGACTGATAGTTAATCCGGGACTCCGCACCGGTATTCTCCACTTTTTCCAGTACTTCAGCTAAACGATCCATGGTGGCAAACCACTCCATGATCGAAGCGTAGTGATCGGTAAACCAGCTGAGTGAACCAACAACCTGCGAGAACGCTATCCGCAGTTGCATAAGATCACCCAGACTCAGGGCACCTGACAGATAACGGGGCATGGACAACACCAGTGGTGCAACCAGCATGGTCTGGCCATAAAACAGGGTATAAAGATTAAAACGGCGCTTTTCTTTCAACAGATCCTTGGAATTGCTGTAGACCGTGGAGAAGTAGTTTTTTAAAGACAGGTGTTCACGATCAGCCCCGTTGGCAAAGGCGATGGCCTCATTATGCTCGGTAATCCGCATAATATGACCACGGTAGTCAGCTTCCGCTTTCTGGTTTTTCCAGCTCAGAGGGCGAATCTTGCGGCCTACAACCCGGGCAAACAGAAAACCGATCAGCGCATACAGAATGGCACCAAACAGCAAATAACCGGGAATACTGTAGGCCGCGCCGGCATATTCAAAGTCCAGCGAACCGGATAATTGCCATAGCACCACCGAAAAACTGCCAACACTTAGCACCGCACTGAGGCAGCTGAAGCCAAGACCCAGCGCATCATTGATAAACAGTCGAATATCTTCACTGATACGCTGATCAATATTATCGACATCCTGTTGCTGACGCAGATGATAAAACCGGTTCTGTGACAGCCAGTTCCTTGTCGTATGCTGATTCATCCAGCGTCGCCAGTGCAGTTTCAGCCATTCCAGAAAGTAACCCTGGTTGACATTCACAATCGACATAAATGACAGCAGCAGCACGAAATAGATGACCTGCTCAAAAATCCGGGAAGGATCCCTGCTTTCCAGTGCATCGTAAAAAGTGCTGTTCCATTCAGCGAATTTAACACTGCTGTAGGTCACCAGACCCTGCAGTGTGCAGGTGGTCAGCAGCAGCAACCAGCCAATACGTCCCTGCCGGCTTTTCCAATAGGGTGCCGCCAGTGCCAAGAAAGTTTTGATACGCTTCATTTGCTTGAATACTGAAGGGCTGGTGGCCGGGTTAAATCAGCCACCAGCGATCTGGAGAAGGGTTATAACAGTCGGGTCAGGTCAGAATTTATAAGCCAGTCCGACATGGAAATTGCGCTTTTCACCGGTTGCACCGTAATTGGTTCGGTACTCCCTGTTAAATGCATTGTTCAATGCAAAGCTGACCTCAGTGCCTTTGATCGCAGCCACATCGTTCATGACTACCCGGAAGTCATGAGTCATATAACCGGCATATTCGGTTTTATTGCGCTTGTTACGCTCTGCTGCACGGCCCAGCCAGCTCATTTTCATGGCATATTGAGGCAAGCTGTAGGTCAGTTTCAGTTTCAGGGTATCCGGGTGATCATCGGTATCGCCGGTAATCTTGTCTTTTTCCTTCACGCTGTCTGCTGCAACGGCAAATGACACCTGCTCATAACGATACTGCGCTTCAACCTCAAATCCTGTTCTGTTGACCGAAGCCTTGTTGATGGAACCAAACTCGCGACGATTGGTATCCGGGTTGACCCGCAGAAAGGCGACAGTGATCATATCCTTGATATCCTGATCAAAGTAGGTCGCTCTCAATAGCACCTCATCACTGACTGTGAACAGGCCGGCATGATGCAGAGTCAAGCCGTACTCCTTGTTCTTGCTGGTTTCCGGCTTCAGGTTGGGGTTGGCAATGATGTCAATCGGCGCGTTGTCATAACGTTTGGTGGTATAGAGTTCATCAACCGTTGGCGCACGAAAATCTTCAGAATAATTCGCATGCAAAGACAACCAGTCTGTCGCCCGGTAGGTCACACCGGCACTGGGCAGCAGGTCATTCCGCTTTACATCACCATTAGCCGATGAGGTCATTCTGTACTGGTTCTGGCGCACTGCTGCAATGAAGGTAAAATCGGACCAGTCGATACGATCCTGCAGGAACAGCGCTGTTTCTCTGCGCTTGCCTTCAGGTTTAATAAAACTGTCAGCTTTGCCGTTAACGGTTCCTTTCTGCTCGACCTGATAGCCGTTAGCCCCGTAAGTTACTTCATGATCGGTCGGTCCCAGCACCAGAAAATGGCTGTTTTGCAGATCAAACTGGATACGTTTGACATCGGTATCCTGCTGGCCGGCACTGGCATTCACCATGGAAGCCTTGCGTTCCTGTTCGCTGTAACCCAGCAATGCTTTCAGGTTGATATGGTCACCGCGTTTCAGGTCGTAATTTAACTGCGCCCGTTTATCCTCGGCCTTGTCGGGGTTAACAAGGGTCTTGTTGATATAATCCCGTTTCCCCATCTCCAGTTTGAGTGCCAGACGCTGGTCTGCATCCGGGTTCCAGCCAAAGGTACTGCTGAACTTGTGGTTGTCATTCTTGCTGGAGCTGCCGTTCTGGCCCCGGTCATCACGATATTTGGTGCCTGTCACCAGCCAGTCAAATTCACCCTTATCGGTACGACCATAGGCACCGGCTGTCGTTTGCAGCGAATCATACAAATCACCGAACTGGGACCGGACAAAACCACCGACACTTTGTCCTGGCTGCAGCAGGTCATCCACGGTTTTGGTTTTCAGGGCAATAACACCTCCCAGACCACCGGAGCCGTAGAGAACCGACGATGCACCTTTCTGGACTTCAACCTGTTTGATCAGGAACGGATCAATGTTGAAAGGTGATAATTCCATGCCCTTGGTGCTGTCCATGGTCTGGTTCAGGCCATCTATATTGATTACCACCCGGGCGCCGCTTAAACCGCGCACCGAAGGCTGGGCATAATAGGGGTTGGAAGAGCTGATACTGACACCGGGCATCCATTCCAGCACCTCATAGACACTGTCAGGACTCATTTCACTGATCTGTTCATCTGTCATAACAGATACAGACTGGGGAATATCGACCAGGTTGGCTTCGGTTTTGGTGGCTGTAACAACGACAGGTTGCAGCTGTAGAGGGGTTTGTTTATCGGAACTGCCAGCATATGTCGTATTGGCAAGAGCTATAGAAAGCCCGATACAGAGAGACAGCTTGTTGAATTGCATTGGATTGAATGACCGGTTGTGTGTTTTGCCCGGTTTGTCAGCCACATGAATAATGGCTGACAAGCCACTCCTATAAGACGGCGCAAGTATACACAAACGCGAATCATTATCAATTAGATTGACATAGGTATCGACATCCAATGAATAGATATTGATACCTTGATCGCTATGCCATTCTGTATGTTTCAGTTGTTCTACGTTATTCCGAAACCTGAATCTTGAAAGAAACCGCCTCCGGCTTCGGTGCAACGGCCTGCACATATTTACGCTCTCCCCCGGCCAGTACAATCCGGGTCCAGGGGCGCTGCCAGGACGTTACTTCAAAACCGTCTTTATCAAACCACTGGAAACGGTAGGCAAAATCCAGTTCAAATACCCAACGATTACGCAGCTCAGCCTGGGCTTTGACGGGATAACCGGTGCTGGTCATTTGGACATTGACAACTTCCAGCCGACTGGCCAGTAGTGCATTGTTCTCGACCACCAGAACTGTCGGCTCCCCGCCGGGATTAGCAATTGCTGACTTGGTATTGACCGCGCTGCAACCTGTAAGCAGAGCGACACCCAGAACCATTGGCAATAATCTTTTGTGCATGGCAATACTTCCTGTTTGTTATTGGCTCTTTATACTCTGTAAAGAGTTATTCGTTCACGAATTAAAGTGACTGCATATTACCAGATCGATGGTACTGAATCGTAGGTGCAGGACAGATATGTCCATCAAACACATTGCACCCCGACTACCCTACCCCTTATAGTGATTAACCTGCTCTCCCCTTCCCGGTTTCGCGATACAGAGAATACGGATGAAACTTGTCTCTTTTAATACCAACGGCATTCGGGTTCGTTTCCACCAGTTGCAGGCTCTGACAGATACGCATGCGCCGGATATTATCGGTATCCAGGAAAGCAAGGTCACGGATGATGATTTTCCGGTCGAAGCCCTGCAGGAAATGGGGTATGAACCCTATTTCTATGGCCAGAAAACTCACTACGGTGTTGCGCTGCTGTGTCGCCAGAAGCCGGTAAAAGTCGAACGTGGTTTTCCCGGCGATGCACCGGACAGCCAGCGACGAATGATTATTGGTGAATTCGAAACGGCACAGGGCAAACTGACCGTTATCAACGGTTATTTTCCCCAGGGCGAAAACCGTGAGCATGAAACCAAGTTTCCGGCCAAAACAAAATTTTATGCTGACCTCCAGCAATATCTGGAAACCAACTTTACTCCGAACGACAGAGTTGTGGTGATGGGTGATTTCAATATTTCACCCCAGGACAACGATATCGGTATCGGTCCGGACAATGCCAAACGCTGGCTGAAAACCGGCAAATGCAGTTTCCTGCCGGAAGAGCGAGAGTGGTATCAGAAGTTACTGGGCTGGGGACTGCACGACAGCTACCGGTTGCACTATCCGGATAAGAACGATGAATTCAGCTGGTTTGATTATCGCAGCCGCGGATTTGAACGGGAACCGAAGCGGGGATTAAGAATCGATCATATTCTGCTGTCTGATGCCCTGAAAGACAGCTGCGTTGATGCCGGTGTTGACTATAAGGTCCGTGGTATGGAAAAACCTTCAGATCACGCGCCGATCTGGACGGAAATTACTCTTTAACATGGGTAGATACAGGATTGAGTGCAACGAGGCTGTCGCGCTCAATCCTTAGCAATTACAGGTGTCAGCTTTGCGGGCGTAGATGATGGCTGATATCACCATAAAAAGGATGGCGAATTTCACACCGTGTAAAGTGCCACTGGTTATCTTTCCTGGCAAACTCATCAAAATAGTGGCCTGAATAAATCAGCTGCAATGGCAACACATCTGTTTGTTGGTAAACCACAACATAGCGTTCGCATGTCGCTGTACCGGCTTGTTCATCTACCACGATATTGACATTGGTACTACTGTGGCGGGTTCTGGGTGTTCCATCCGGATACAGAATGACTCTGAATACAACCCGGTCAAACAGCTCCTGACTGCCATGTGCCGGCTCACCGCCATCAAATACCCACTCTGCCTTTGCAAACAAATCCGTAAACCCCTGCAGATCACCGGAATCCAGAGTAAAACTGTAACGATTTACCAGATCGAGGACCGCTTGATAACTATCCATTATTTATCCCCCCTGAATGTAGCCTGAGTGCAATCCCGGCTACTCGCTGCCCAAGCATTTCTGCTGTTTTCAGATCCCCTGCCGGGGGTGTTATTTCTGCCGGAGCATCATCTGATTGTGCCACTGCACCCAGCATGGTGCCGGTCCTGTTTATCACTTCAGGGTTGCCGTGATCGCCATTGGCAGAGCCGTTCATCGCTGACTGACCTATCCAGATCATACCGTGCTGAGCTGCAAAAACAGTCAATGACAGCAGCGTTGCCAGTTTATCTCCTGCCAGACTCTGGGAGTTGGTAAAACCGGCCGCGACTTTATCCTTCCACTGCTGGCCAAACCAGATACCTGATGTTGCATCCATAAAAGCCTTGAACCGGGCAGAAACATTTCCCAGATAGGTGGGGGACCCAAAAATAATCCCATCTGCTGTATTCAGAGTTTCCGGGTTTTCAGTAACCGACTCTGCTTTTATCAATCGTCCCGTAACCCCATTGATATTGTTAATGCCTTTGACCACATGCATTGCCTGTTTTTCGGTATGGCCATTTTCACTGTGATATACAACTGCGACGATTGTCATATAACCCCCGATATTTTTGATTGGTTATTACTCTCGGTTTTCCAGAATGGATGCAACGACCGGAGCCATCGCCATTCCAAGCACTTTATGATTATCTTTATTGAAATGAATGCCATCGATACCGTCCGTTGCTGTTACAGCTGCGGCATTGAAGAAAGGAATATCGTGACGAGTGGCTTCACGGGCAAAAGCCGCAGGTAACATTCTGGAAGGTTGCTCACCAGCCTGAAATAATCCGGATAAAGGTGTTCGGGAAGTATCTCCCAATACTGCCGGACTGATAACCAGTACCTGAGGTGCGGGATAGGCAGAATACACAGGTTTGTCTGCTTGTCTTGCCCGGTCCGCCATTCTGAAAACAGCAGCTGCCACATCCTCAACTGGACGTTCAGTACCCGTCTGCAGATCATTGGTACCCAGCATAATAATGACCAGATCCAGCGGCATATTTCTGGCAATTGCTTCCGGCAGGGCTTTGGCTCCGTTAAAGTCATCCTTCTCAACAAAACCGACAGCATTGCTGCCATCAATATTGGAACGCCGTCCAACAAGCCCATCCACTTCTACCGTGACTCCCGGCAATGCCAGATCCAGTACCCCGGCCCAGCGTTCAGCATCGCCGTATCGTTCGGCAGGAAAGCCTTGCTCCGTTGGTTTCCAGCCCCAGCTGTTACTGTCGCCGAATACCAATACCCGCTTGGGGCTGGCAGCCAGTGCAGTGCCGGTAAGCAAGAACGCTGCAATAACAGCAGTCAAAACACGTTTCATAAGTCCTCCAGACAAGAATTAGCTGCCTGAATGATCTTATGTCTGTACTATGTCCTGGCACCAGTACGCACAAAAAAGTAACTATAAAATAATCATGACATTACCGACGCCTGATCCTTACATTGCCACCTGCCCTTCCCGCAAGCTGATAGCGATTATCGGTAACAAATGGACATTACTGATTTTTCCATTACTGGCAGAAGGCCCGAAAAGAAATAGTGAGCTGTTAAGGAAAATTGAGGGGATTTCGCAGAAGATGTTAACCCAGACCCTGAAAGAACTGGAAAGCCACGGGCTGGTATCGCGCACTGATTATCTACAGGTTCCACCTAAAGTAGACTATCGACTGACCGATCTTGGCAGGTCGCTACTATCTCTGATAGCAGCGATTGATAACTGGGTGGTGGACAATTTCTACAACACTGCTGCAGTATCACAACAGCAATCAGAGTCAATGCGGATTCCGGACCCTGTATAGCGTCCGGAAATAACATGACTGTTTACCAGCCGCGGGTACGGCTTGCTTCAGTGTCGGAAGCTCCGGCTGAATAGGCACGACCTACCGCGGTACTCAACAGCGAAACCATCTTTTCGTCCGCCTCATCACTGCAGCTGAGATGGCTGCTCTGGCTGGCGTCACTCAGTCGTTGCTGTTCACACTGCTGGAAATAGGCATCACGCAGGGCGCGGATTTCATCGCTGGCTTCACTCATCACCATAGCAACCAGCTGACGTCCGGCAGCGGGTGTCAGTTCATTCTGCTGAAAACGTGAATACTCTGCGCTGACAGGCAGAGCCATCGTTGTTGAAAGAGCAGAAGTTAAAAGAGCGGCACCCAGAACAAACTTGCGCATGATATGACCCTGATTTGATTATTATCCCGCAAGCGGCGGGCTGATATAGAAAACCCGAAGGATTCTAACGTGCGCAGGGTATAAAAAGAGATAAGGTTTATCCGTAATTCAACGTCCATGTAGAACGGGGTTGCTTCAGGGAATATCTACCGCGGTGCGACGATCCAATAACAGGTTATCCTGCCATTCAGGCTCCTGCAGGGTCCACGCCTTCTCCGGTGACAGTTTCCAGAACCGGCATGGACTGTCACCCTGGTAATCATCGGCATTACGTGAAATTCCAAGCCCGGTTCGCTGTAAATAAAATTCCAGGGCCTGCTCTATTTCAGCCCCTTCACAGATTGCAGCGGTGCCACTGAGATAGAGTGCTGACGTTTCATGAGATACTCCGGGCGGCTCATAAATTACCGCAGATGCTTTGGGGTTCTCCGCCAACAAGCGGGAGTGGTGACAATCAGTGGATGATATCCAGTAAAGTTGCCAGTTATGATCAAACGCATAAAAAAGCGGTGTATTCCACGGTTCACCCTCTGAGTTGGCGGTTGCCAGTACACAGTAATGGTTGGTTTCCAGCAGTTCTGCCGGTGACAGTCTGGTATCCATCATAAACTCCTGCATGACAGGTTTCGCATTGATTATGCAATGCACCTACCCCTTCAGGTTTTAACCTGACAGGGATACAGCAAGACTAGTCCGGTTTCAGCCTGTTGCCGTACTGACCAGACCTCTGTCTGCTATATCTTCCTGCCTGTCAGGAATGAATAACATGTCATCTGACTGTGATTTTTAGTGGTTATTCCGTGCTCTGTTCATTTTTTCATCGCATTCTCTGGTCTTCGATGAACTGAACCAGAGACCTTTCCAGCCGTATCTGCTTATCTAACTGACTTTCCTTCCCGAGAACACATGCCACCACCTCTGCAGTACATAGATGCCCCGCCTGCTGATTACGGCGCAGGGTGTAAACAGACTCAGGGACTTCCCCCAGATCATAGAGTGGCAGGTTATGCAGATAGGGGCTTTGACGATATATCTTTCTTGCCTGCTGCCAGGTTGCATCCAGCACGATAAATAACGGCTGGCCGGATCTGTTTTGCGGTGCCGCCCTTGGCAATTCTGCTGAATGGTAGATGGCAAAATGCTCAGGAAAGATAAGCCAGGGATCAATATCAGTGTCTGCCAGTCTGTCCAATAACTGCTCTGGCGGCTCAACCCTGCTCCATTCGAATATCAGCGTGTCTGGCAGTAGCTCTTTCACAAGCTGCCCGGTATTGGTGGATTTGTAAAATTCGGTTTGATGGGTCAACAGGCAGAAGGTCATGAAATTAAAACGTATCCGGCAGCGTTTTGAATAAAGGGACATTGGGTTCAGTCGATGAAGGCAATATACCCATGAGTTCGACGGAATTTAATCATGCACCGCCTGCTTATCAACTGTTTGATGGTTATTTTCGCCCTGACAACAAGTCAGGGTCTGATGGCCAAAAAGAAGAAAAGCAATTCATGTCAGCGAGTTACGGTACAGCAGCCGCTGGCCAGCCCGGCGACTGCCTATCCGGTCGACTTCTATCTGTTGCCCGGGAACCTTTATCTAGCCACTTTTGCTCGGGAAGCTTCGGCTAACGACGCCCGCTTTCATCATCGCCCGGGACTGGTTATTACCGATGTGGTTGTCTTCAACCGGGGTGGATCCGTCATTTCTCATCACCGGGAGCCTGCATTCAGCCAGTCAATATCAGAGGTCTCAGTACTGGAGCGGGCAGAATTCCCCTATAACCCGGTGCGCTACTTCCCTTTGAGTCAGAGTGACTTTTACCATCTGGTGATGACACGGCAATACCACCCCAAGGGCCGAAACTATGGCCAGACCTGGACATCATTTCTGTCCAGGCGTGATTTCAGCCATACCCAGTACTGGATGAAAACTGAAGAATTCAAGGTCTGGGGACCTAACATCAGCCCCTGGGCTTATTCCATGGCACACAAGAGCGTAATCCTCAGGGAGTTCCCTGCCGGAAGCAATATCAGTTATCTCGGCCGGGGGCCACTTTCACTGGATAAGTTCAGTGTTATTGATCAAAACGGTACTGTTTCCACCCTCCCTTTCAGCATTGCTACCTACACTGGCATATCGAGTTCCGGCAAAAGCCCCAAAGCACTGGGAATACAGGGTGTATTTGAATCAGCAACTGCCGGGCAGTTTTATGCCTGGGGCTCTGCCAGTTATTTTGACAAGGGACAGGGACAACACGGCTGGTTGATGATGATTGATATGCAAGGCAAAGTCATCTGGAGCAGTATTTATGGTACTCGTCGTTACGGCGCCAACGCAGATCTTAGTGAAAATCATGCAATGGACACTCTGATGGCTGAATCATCACAACCTCTGCTAATGCCCGATGACAGCCTGATACTGGTCGATTACCTCCAGAAAAAGAAGAAGCGGCTGCTCAGAATGGCAAAGTTTGATGCTGCCGGGAAAATGATGTTTGCTTCAGAAATGCCTGCTGGCGAAAACTACAAGGAGCGCTCTACCGGAGCAGGTTGGTCACCTGTTGCCTCACCGTCAATATCAGCACTGAAGGATGGCAGAGTTGTCATACTCAAGGGAAATGAAGTCACCATACTGGATGGCAAAACCGGCAAACAGAAGTCTACCCAGACAGTATTTGGTGATGACACTTACCAAAACGCCAGATTACTTTCCCACCAGGATCAGTTTCCGGAGAGGGTTTACAGTATTGCTGTCAAGGCCGGGGCCGAACCAAAACCTGCCATGATGGTATGTAGTAAATAAGCAAATAGCCAATTCTATGCCAGCCAGAGATCAGCGATTTCCATGTTCTCTGGCGGACCTTCCTTGAAAGATATCACCAGCTCACACTGACTATCCAAAATCCCGCCACCATTTTTCGCATCACAATATTTCAGGTCGCTTTCGGATCACGATACTTTTAACGAATGGTTTTCTTGCTCGCACACTTGCAATAATCTGAAGCTAAAAATAAATAGTCAGGAGACCCGAACAGAATGACACTGATTGAAATCGCCGGAATCCTCCCTGCCCTTATTTTTCCAGGGGCAAGTCTGTTGCAACTGTTTCATCTGCTGAAAACAAAAACTTCGGAAGGTGTCTCTATCCCGGCCTGGAGTGCATTTGCCGTCGGCAATATCTCACTCTATATCTACACCGAAAAATATGACCAGTTGCAGGCTATTGTGGGAATGCTGGGGACCTGCGTTTTACAGATTATTATTGTTCTACTTGTTATCAGATACCGGGCGCAGGACTCCCGGATGATACAACAAGAGGCTGAAGTCAAAAGCTCCTGATTCCTGCCTGATACTTTTGCTCGCTTAACTATTTCCACTATTGTTACTGGACAACTGATCCAAGGCTGGCTGAAGAAACAAACTTGTTTTTGAGGTGATGAATGTTTTCCAGCTTAGAAAATTATTCGGTAATAGTGACTGGCGGAACCAAAGGTATAGGAAAAGGTATCGCCAAAGCCTTTGCCCGGCAGAAAGCCAGAATCATGATTGCAGCCAGGGATCGCAACGCAGCAAAAACAACACTTGAGGAACTGTCACAGTTTGAAGGAGATGTTCATTTTTGCTGCTGTGATGTTTCTGACTGGGATGATGTGCAACATCTGGTAGAGCACACCGTAAATGAGTTTGGCGGGCTGGATATTTTATGTGCCAATGCCGGTTGCTATCCCGTGATACCCATTGAAGCCATGACGCCTGGCAACTGGGATGAAGTCCTGGATAACAACCTGAAAAGCAGTTTTCTATGCGTCAAGGCAGCCCTTCCCCATTTGTCCAAAGCCGGTCATGGACGGGTGATTCTGACCTCTTCCATCACGGGTCCGATGACGGGTATTCCCGGGCTCTCTCACTATGGCGCTTCCAAGGCCGGGCAGCTTGGTTTTATGCGTACCGCAGCAATGGAGCTGGCCAAATATCAGACGACGGTGAATGCTATCCTGCCCGGCTTTATTTACACCGAGGGACTCAGTAGCCATTTGAGCCCGGATGATCTAGATGCCATGGCAGCAACGATCCCTTTAAAGCGCATTGGTCATATTGATGATATTGGCCATACTGCGTTGTTTCTGGCCTCAAAAGAAGCGGGTTATATCACCGGCCAAACGATTGTGGTTGATGGTGGACAAACATTACCCGAAACATTGGCATTACATGCTGATTTTTAGGAAGGAAGCACAGGAGGGAGACGTGAGCTCGATGCATTTTCTACATTCGAACTCACGTTTGACTCAGTTAGCCACCGGTAGCCGGATCAGCATCCAGAAGCGGATCAGGTTCCAGATAGTACTCTTCAAGTTTTGTCACCTTGATTTCGTAAAGAGAGTCCGTGTACTTGGTCTCGTTACGATTGACTGTCATAACACCTTCAATCCAGTAAGGCGTATAGCCGGCTTCGGTCACCTTGATACCTTCCGCCATTCGTACGAAAACTGTCTGGTTCGGAGGTGGCGGCGGTACATGGATACAAGCCCCGGCACTGGGCACCAGCAACAGTTCTGTTGCCATCTGCTTTGCATCAATGTTCAACGGCACCAGATATCCCGGCAACCTGACCTTCACCGCATCCAGCTGTTGTACTGCTGTCTGGCCCAGGCGTTCCATGTAATCCTCAACATCTTCCATGGTCATGGCACCGGACTTGTAACGAGCGACAACCGCCTCATCGACCGGGGGCATCAGTTCGTCCCAGCCAATTGTTCGCGAGGCTGATGGTTTTGCGATTGGCTCTGATGTCTGTACGTTGGCCTCACGCGCATTGACCTGAGCGACTGTCAGCAACATGACCAGACCGGCTAACAAACAGCGGCTGATGGTTTGCAGGGGATAGAATTTCATTGTTCCGGGCTTCCACATAATGCTTGTTATTACCTGAGAGTTAGAGCCTGACTGTCAGACCATCTGCCAGAGAGTTTTTATAAGCTCGCCATGCCGGAATTGAACCCAGCAGTGCGGCAGAAATAACGACCAGCGTCGCCAGTATCAACTCAAACTCTCCTGGCGGTGTTATGGCCAGATGCAAACCCAACTGCAGCTGGAAAATCGGCTGCAGGGTAAATAACAGTCCATACAACAGCGTGAACCCGAGCATCACGCCACCGGCGGCATACAGTACAGACTCGGTAACCATCAGAGTAAAGATATGTCGCGGTCGTGCGCCTACGGCACGCAATACCGCCATCTCACGTCGTCGTTCACCGAGCGAAGACAGAATCATGGTCAGCATACCCAGCAGGCCGGCAATAACCACCAGTCCGGAAACCGCCAGCAAGGCAGATTCGGCAGTGCCAACCAATTGCCACAGTTCGCCCAGGGCAACACCCGGCAGAATTGCCGTCAAGGCTTCTTCACCATACTCATTGACCAGGCGCTGGTAGCGAAAGGCACTGATTCTGGAGTTAAGTCCAACCAGAAATGCGGTGATACTTTCCGGCTGCAATGACATGGCTTCGGTATCTTTGGCCGATATCGAGAACGCAGCGATTGGAGGAGCACCATTGATCCAGTCAATATGCAAAGCCTCAATCCCTTCCAGCGATACCATAATCACTTTATCCAGCGGCGTACCTGTTGGCTGCAATACACCGCTAATCCGGAACGGCTTGTCATCATGCTGCTGCAGGCTATCCGAATTTACGCCGTGACTCAGGACCACGCTGTCGCCGGTCTTGTAGCCAAGCTTTGCTGCCACTTCAGAGCCAATGACCGCATCATACAAGACGCTGAAAGGTTTACCTTCGCTGAAAGCCAGTGACTGACCATCTCCGTACTGAAATGAGCTGAACATGGCATCACTGGTACCCAACACTCGATAGCCCCGGTGAGAATCGCCCAGTGACAGCGGAATGGTCCATTTGACAGCCTCGTCGCCTGCCAGCTCCTGATAGGTTTCCCAGGTAATATTGTTGGTGGCATTTCCGATATGAAACACCGAATACAGCAACAGGTTGAGAGAACTGCTTCTGGCACCCACAATCAGGTCAGTGCCCGACACGGTACTGGTAAAGCTATTACGTGCTTCAACCCGAATCCGTTCAACGCCCAATAGCAGTGCCACACTGACTGCGATGGAAAATATTGTCAGTAATGCGGTCGCACGACGATTTTTAAGGCTTTTTAATGCCAGTCCCATAATTGACATCAGGCCACCTCCCCTGCCAGGTTGAGCTGCTGCAGATCGATAGAGCGGTCAAACTGTGATTCCAGCGCCATATCATGGCTGACAAACACCAGCGTGCTGCCTGTTGCCTGACATTCATCAAACAACAGCTGGATAAATGCGGTTCGCAGATTACTGTCCAGTGCTGACGTTGGCTCATCGGCAATCACCAGCCCGGGACTGCCAATCAGCGCCCGCGCTGCGGCTACCCGCTGCTGCTGACCGATACTGAGTTCAGTTACCGGACGCTGCAACAGTTGCGGATCATCTAACCCCAGATGTTGCAGCAGTCGCAGTGCTTCCTGCTGATTAGTGCGACCACTTTCACTGACCTTCTGCTGTCGACGGGGCGCAAACCCCAGCGGCAGAACCACATTCTCAATTACAGACAGGTAAGGAATCAGATTAAACAGCTGGAACACAAAACCGATCTGGTCAGCCCGGAAATGATCCCGCTGCGCTGCGGACATTGCCGCCAGATCCTGACCCAGCACATTGACCGTTCCCTGCTGTGGTGTAATAACACCTCCCAGCAGGCCAAGCAGGGTTGTCTTGCCCGAACCGGAAGGACCGCGGATAAAGATTTTTTCCTGCGGATACAGTTTCAGTTCGGGAATATCCAGTACCGGAATGCCTTCTTTCCAGCTGAATTCGACACTGTCCAGCTCAATGACCGGCGGGAGGTGGCCTGACATATTACAGCTCCAGTTCCGGCTTGGCGCGGCTGATGACCGCTGCCATCTGGCCTTTGGAAGTAATGCCCTGCACTTTCAGCTGTTCACTGTGCTCAAAGGTTTCAAACAGACGGGTCCGAATAGAAGTCAGCTTGTTGATATTGCTGCATTCGTAGACATAGGTTGCAGAAATATCCATATGGCCGCTTTCCTTATGTTCTTCATGATCCACATCATGATCGTGATGACCTTCTTTGTGTTCATCATGATCCGCGTCATGACCGTGATGACCTTCTTTGTGATCACCGTGATCCGCATCATGCCCGTGATGCTCTTCCTGGTGCTTGTCATGATGATCATCGTCATGCTTGCCGCGATGATCTTCCTTATGGCCATCATGCGATTCGTGATCTTCATGGTCATCGTGAGAAGCGTGAGACTCATGCTCGTCATGCTCTTCTGCACTACTGCTGACCTTGACCTGTTTCAGGCTGCAACTGGCCGCCGGAGTAAATGCCCAGAGATTGGCTTGTTTCAGCTGCTCCAGTGCCTGTTCCAGCTTGTGATGCTGCTCTTCGGTCGCCAGGGTTTCAAAACCGAGAATATCAAACCCCGGGGTGTCCAGTTCCAGATAAACCTGATTACCTTCGACAGCAAAATTGAGTTGCCCGGTACCATGGATATGAGCATCAGCATGACGGCCGGACTCGGCGGATACATTCAGGGAAGCAACAGACAGCGCAATACTGGCCGCCAGCGCAGCCATAGGGGAAAAACGTTTCATAATGACACCTGTAGCAAAATCGATTGTGCTTTAACTGAGATAAAACTTTTAACCGAGATGAAACACGGCTTCAGGCGGAGCCCGGGTCAGGCGCTTGGTGGGTGTCGGGGTATCAAGACTCTGGTATGGCTCAAAACTGTATAAAACAGCCGTCAAGTTACAGCTGGAGGAATAATTCAGCAGGCTGTCCGGCGCCTGAGATATCAGGGTACAGCCCGCATGATGAACGTCCGGTGACCAATGGCCTGCGGTATCATCTGACAGCTGGAGTTTGATTGTATTGCTGGCCGAGAAATCCTGATGCTGACTTCGGTCATGATGGGTATGACTGACAGAGAAGTAGACCGCCAGCAGATACATAACCAACATGACCCAGGCCAGAGGCCGTCGATGCTGGTGGTCTGATGGAGTAAGAATAAGGCTGGCAGTCATGAATCCGGAAAATATTCAGGTCACAGCTGTATATCGCTGTCAGTCATTTGATCAGACCACGTTATAACATAACCCAAGCTTCCTTGACCAATAAAACAGCTTAACGGTCTTGTATTTCCGGGACACTGAAATTTTCTACGGCTGCAGATATAAAGAGCCGGATACGAGTTCAGTATCCGGCTCTTTCAGGACAATTACAGGACTATGTAGAGAAATCAGTATCTACCAGCATCCTTACCCCAGATTTCCTGCAACCGCTGATCCCGGCCACAACGATAGCGGTAGTATTTGTAACGCACCGGGTTCACCTTGTAATAGTTCTGGTGATAATCCTCGGCCGGGTAGAACTCGCCCAGCGGCTGGACTTCGGTATAGATCTTTTCAAACTTGCCACTGTTTTCCAATGCGGTCAGAGAAGCTTTGGCCTCGATCTCCTGTTCCTTACCCTGGTAGTAGATACCGGTTCGGTACTGAGTACCGCTGTCGCAGAACTGGCGATTCTCTACCGTCGGATCAATGCTGTGCCAGTACACATCCAGCAGTTTGCTGTAGCTGACCTTCTTCGGATCATAAATAACCTTTACGGCTTCAGTATGACCGGTGCGACCGGCTGATACATCACGGTAGCTCGGGTGCTTTTCATCACCGGCAGTGTAACCGCTGACCGCTTCGATTACGCCGGTTACATGTTCAAAGTCAGATTCAGTACACCAGAAGCAACCCCCGGCAAAGATTGCCGTTGCAGTTTCCGGCGATTCCCCACTGGATCCTGACTTGCCGGATGCGGCAATACTGATACCCGCACCTGCGGCCAATGCCAATACTACCGGAGCAGCCCACACAGCTTTGATACGTTTCATTATTCTCACCTGACTTCTTTAATTTTAAATTCGCAACATTCTTTGTGTTGGTATACGCAGCCAGGATGAGATTGGATTCAAAATTTATTTTTGCTGTGGTTGTTCCTTAAAAATATCGGCTGCCAGCTGCTCCAGCAGCTGTTCAACCACAGGTACCATGATCGGATAGTTCGAAGTACCACTGTCTCTGCCCAGATTGAATCCACGCTTTACCAGCAGTTTGTTATCCCAATGCAGCGAGTATTCTCCCGACAGACTGACCCTGCCGGATGGACTGAAATTCAGCCTGCGAATATAAACTCTGATATCTGCATTGAGATCAGCTTCAGCTGACCGATCTCTGAAAGCCTCTATCTTCTGCCGGAGTAACTCCGTGAGAGAAAGAGACAGCGGTTCGGCCCAAAGATAAGCATTACTGAACTGCACCTGATTGGGGCCTGAAGCAATCGCCAGTTGAGGCTGATCCAGATAAGGCGCAACAGTCAGGGTGATCTTATTCAATGAACGCTGGGTGCTGATGCCCTGAGCTGCCGAGTCTCCCAGCAACAGATAGACAGGTCTGGCAGTCTGGCTGGCACAGCCCGCCAGCAATAACAGCAACATACCGGCGGTCAGAACAGTGCTTGTTTTCATTCCTGCATTCATTGTACCGACTCCTTATGTTCCGGTGCGGGATCACGACCAAACACCAGGCTATCCGGCTTTTCATTCAACTGCCGTACCAGTGGCTGCAGCTGCCAGATCATCAGCTTGAGCTGGGCCATGGTCGCCTGCAGTTCACTGTAAAGTTCACCCTCAGCTGAATAGTCGTCCAAGGTTCCCTGCAACGTGCCCAGTGTTTGCTGCAACTCTTCAGGCAGCTGTTTTTCCTGGATATCTGCCAGCAGGGTTTCCAGCTTTTTCACGGTCACCGTCACCTGATTCAGGCTCTTGTCTGCACTGGTCAGGGTTTGGTTCAGTCCGGTAACGGTTTTATCCAGTGGCAGCTTGTTCAGTTTGGTCAGCAGGCTATTGACCTGCTCGGTAATATGTCCAAGCCCGCCTTTAATCGTCGGCAGTACGGTATAGCCGCGATATTCATTCAGGGTTCCATTGCTGTCACCTGCATCAGCATAGTAATCCAGATCGACATACAGACTACCCGTCAGCAGGTTGCCTGATTTCAGGGAGGCTCTCAGTCCGGCCTTGACACTGCTTGCAATGTACTTATTCATCTCGGTCATACTAAGCTGCTCGCCATCCGGAGCCATACGCCCGGGCTGAATGGTTACCAGTACAGGAATAGCGCTGTTGGTTTCATCCATCCCTTCCGATATCAGGTCAATCGCAATCCGTCGTACAACTCCGACCTGGATACCCCGAAACTCGACCGTTGCTCCGGGTTGCAGCCCCCTGACCGACGCATCGACCAGCAATAAATAATTAAAACCTTGCCAGCTGCCGGCTTCCCGAATACTGGAGAAATCATCAAACAACTGAAAACTGTGATAGTCCTGAACTTCCTTACCGGGAGGCGCATCCGGCGGCGTTGTAAAAGCAATGCCACCACTCAGTAATGAAGCCAGGCTACCTGTCTTCAGTTCAAAGCCTGCACTGCCTGCCTTCAGTTCGATCCCACTGGCATTCCAGAACCGGGTCTGGTTAGTGACCAGCTGGTTGTACGGGGCATTGATAAAGAGCTGATAACGGACCTTGCGGGTTTTCAGATCAAAATCAATCGACTCCAGTCGCCCAACGGTAAAGCCACTGTAGAGAACCGGGTCTCCGACATTGAGCGAGTTTGCCCGCTGGCTGTAAAGGTCTACTCTCAGGCCCGGGGCGTCCGGCGCCGCAACCGGCGGCTTCTCGTTACCGGTAAAGGCTTTCACAGAGAAAGGTCCCTTCCCCGGGTTGATTTCGATATAGGCACCGGACAGCAATGTTCCCAGACCGGAAACCCCTTCCGCGGTTACCCTTGGGCGAACAACCCAGAACTGACTTTCATCATGCAGCAAGTCCTGACCGGCGGCTGTCATTTGTACAGTGGTTACAACACCTTCCAGATCAGGTGTTAACTGCACCTGAATCACATCACCGACGACCACATTGCGATATTTAACAACAGTTTTACCCGCCTCAATACCTTCAGCGGATTCAAACCGGATGGTAATACGAGGTCCCAGGGTCGAGTAATGGTGCCACACCATCCAGCCGGCAATGATCAGGGCAATCAGCGGCAATACCCATAACGTTGAGAACCGCTGACCGGTCACAATCCGGGCCTGCGGCTCATCGACTTCAATGTTACTCAAGTTGATTTCTCCGAACCGGCCTCAGGCGCCGGATTCCAGATAAGACGTGGATCAAAGCTTTCAGCCGCCAGCATGGTCAGGATCACCACGGCAAAAAAGGCGATAACGGCCGGCCCCACATAAAACGCGACAAGATTCCCGAACTGCACCAGAGAAACCAGAATTGCCACCACAAAGACATCAATCATTGACCAACGCCCGAAAAACTCGGTTAGCCGATACAATGACGTCCGCTCCTGTTGCCGGGTGGTCATACCAGACTGGACACTGAAGCAGAGATAAGTCAGGGAAAAGATTTTGGCCAGCGGCACGAAGATACTGGCAAAAAAGATCACACTGGCAACCGGCCAGGATCCCATGCCCCATAAAGTGATAACACCATCCAGCAGCGTACCGGGCGATGACTGACCCGCACTGATGGTAATTGTGATAGGCAAAAGGTTGGCAGGGATAAAACAGATGGCCGCTGTCAGCAGCAGCGCCCAACAACGCTGCAGGCTTCGCTTATCAGGCCTTGAGTGATGTGAGTTGTGACCGGCATTTCCCAGCCATTGCAGCAGGGTATGGTAATCAATTGTCGTCAACGCCAGTACCAGACAGACACAAAAACCGCAGTAGGCAATAAACGACATACCCGGTAGCACGATAGCCATAGCCGACAGCTTCACCAGAGCAACCAGCACCCCGACCAGAAACACATCCGCCATATTCCATGCCGCCATATGCTGCAGTAATGCGCCCAGTCTTGCGCCGATAGCCGGTGGTTTTAAACCCAGGTGATAAGGTAAAAGGAGATAGATGACCAGCAACATCAACAGTGCCGGCATCAATACAATCTGCAGACCGACAATCACGGCCAGGAGCGGGTAGCCCTGAGCCCAGACAGTTTCGACCCCTGACCACAGAGTAATTGACTGGGCTCGCCCTGCTGCTGTCAGGGTAAGAAAGGAAAAGCTGGCGGCAATCACCAGAAATACCAGACCGGATATGGCATAACCCAAAGCCCGGGCCGCGAACTTCGGCTGGTATTTGATTAATGTACTTCGGCAGCGGCAACATTGAACCCTGCAGGGGGCAGACCGTGATGCCGTTATTCCTGTTTTTTGTGTCAGCCCGCATTCATGACAGGTTTTGACCTGCACCCTCAGCTCCTGTCAATGCACTCTAAAATACAGCCGCGAATGTTCGCATGAGTCACATTGTTTGCCAAGGATGAATACAGATCAGAGGGGCAACTGCGCAGTAATGAGAAGATAGCTACTCTATCTTGAATCCCATGAGAAAAAGCAACTTATGCCTAGCAGTGTCCAGGCCGTTACGGCGGTCCAGTACAAACCCGGTGATGTATCGCGATAGACCCGCTCAAACAGGTAGGTATATCCGTTATATAAATCCCAACCGGCCCATGCCAGAAGGAAAACGCCAATAATTTTCCAAAACATTGTCTACTACCTTTGCAGCTATCTTTCTGGCTAACTTCGAAGCTATCTATACAACTACCAGCTTAACCAGTTTGCTGCATAAAAAATAATGCCAAGCTCCAGCAAGCCCAGCACTGAAAACAACAGGGCAAAATGCCACCAGCGCAAGCTGGCATTCTTTGACAGCCAGCCTTCAGCCACACACCAGGATACGATCAGTACCAGCCATGCCCAGTTTGATGTGACAGGCAGGATAAGAAATATCCCCAGCACCAGTGCAAACAGCAAGTTCACCAGAATAAGGGCTTGCATAAAGTGAATCCCGTTCACAACTTCCGAAATTATGGCAACCCTATCAAATAACCAAATGCCATACGTGTCCATTTTTACTATTCAGAGCCCGTTCATAATCTTTCGCGGATAGCGAGAATGTTGAGAAAAGCCCCTGATGCTTCGATTTTTCGAGGCGCATAGTGGTTCTATGTAACGAGAAAAAGCGGAGCATCAGGGGCTTTTATCGGCATTTGTAGCCCGCGATAAGATTGTGAACAGGCTCTCAGAGGTTACCTGCCTGCTTGAGCCCACTGCAGCCCTGATAGACAATGCGAGACCAGAATTACGACCGGATACCGGCATGAATTACAAAACAATAAATCAGGCTGCCTGGGATAAACGAACCCGGGTTCACGTCACATCCCGTTTCTATGATGTTGAAGGCTTTCTGGCCGGCAACAACACTCTGACGGAAATAGAAACGTCGGAACTGAAAGATATTGCCGGAAAAAGTCTGCTCCACCTGCAGTGTCATTTCGGACTTGATACCCTGTCCTGGGCCAGACTGGGCGCCAAAGTAACGGGTGTTGACCTTTCTCCTTTAGCCATTGAACAGGCTAACCAGCTCAGGGATAAAGCCCAGCTGAACGCCGAATTTGTTTGTACTGATGTCTATGATTTCGGCGAAAACAATACGACACAGTACGATATTGTCTTTACCTCGTTTGGCGCTATCTGCTGGCTGCCGGATATTAATCGATGGGCGAAAACTGTCGCCTCGGCACTGAAGCCGGGCGGTCGATTCTATATGGCCGAGTTTCATCCGGTTTATGATCTGGTGGCCGGTTATGACTACTTTCATCAGGATCAGGCCGATGTGGATGAGGAAGGCACCTATACCGAGAACTGCAGCGGTGAAACTTCAACCCTGATGACCTGGGGCCATCCGCTCAGTGATGTTATCAATGCCCTGATACAGGCAGGCATCATGATCGAACAGCTGAATGAGTTTCCGTTCAGCCCCTATAACTGCTTTGAAAACATGGAGCAACGCGAGACCGGGCGGTTTTACCTGCAACATCAGGGTAAAGACATGCCATTGGTCTACAGCATAAAGGGCACAAAATTTGCTTGATGGTAGGGCCGGAATGTTTTGTTTCCGGCCTGCCGGCAAGCGATGAGCATAACCCTTGTCTGGCAGTGTGAATTGCCAGACAAGAGAATAATAAAAAATGCTTCATGTTAATCTTGCACTGTTTATTTGTCTGACCCTCACCGGAACCCTGGCCTGCGAGCAGGATGTGATATCCGGTGCCTTCAGTACCTGGCGGGAAGTGATTTCACTGCTGCCACTGGGCATTATGTCAGGAATACTGTTATTACTTGCCGGTTCGTTCCGGATTCCTTTGAAACAATGGCAAGCCTATCGGCCTACAGCTTTTGCCTTTCGCCTGACCCAACCCCATGTTTTCTTCGCGGCCATTGGCCTGACACTGATGGCCGGTGGGCTGAGCGGCTTTGTTGCAGCCATTGCACAAGGAATCGAAATCAGTAAATACAGCGGCATGATGTTTTTCGGTGGTTTTGGTCTGGCGATACCGCCAATGCTGGTCTGTCGCTTTCTCTCCATGAATAATCGCCACGGCGAGCGACTGATCGCCGAGGTACTGTAATAGAGGTGCTGTAATGCCGGAAAGGGAAAATCTGCAAAAGCTATTTCCTCCTTCGGAAAACCCTGAGAAAATAGCGACGATCTCGTACAAACCAGATTAACAATGGCAACCCTGGATACATCTTCAGGCAAGAAAAAAATCAGGGAGTGGAAACGTGAAGAAGCCAGACAGGAAAACGACTTCACCAATACCCGCCCCGTCATTTACCGAGATGTGAAGGTAAAATAATAATAGCTATGGAATACCGCATCGTTGAATTACCACCTGCTCCGGACGAATATGTTGAACTGAGGAAACGTGCCGGACTGTCACCCAAATCACTGGAAGCTGCCGCAATCGGCCTGCCCAACTCGCTGTATGCGGTGCATTTCCGCAAGGGGGAACAGCTGGTTGCCATGGGCCGGATTATTGGTGATGGCGGCTGTTTCTTTGAGATTGTTGATATCGCCGTTGATCCTGACTATCAGGGGGAAGGAATCGGCAAACTGGTCATGGCTCTGCTGGACGGCTGGCTTGAGACGGCAGCATGCGATGGCTCTTATGTCTCCATGATTGCCGACAAACCCGGGTTTTATGAAAAGCTTGGCTATCAGAAAACATCACCGGAAGCCGAAGGGATGTATAAGCGGTTATCCAAAAAACAGGCCGCTGCCTGATAATGTGTTTTTGAGCGCATACAGCCACAGACAAAACTGTGGCTGTTTTATCTTTCCCGCTAAAGGCCTGCAGCCTTTATTCAGCTTTCAACCGCAGCATAAGCCACCATCTCGACCAGCATTTCATCACGTGCCAGTCCCGCAATCACCATTGCTGCCCGGTTAGGGTAAGGTGGGGTGAAATACTCTGCATAGACTTTGTTGACCGTGGGCAGATAGCTTTTGTCAGTCACATAGATCAAAACCTGAGTCAGGTTGGCCATGCCGGCTCCCGCCTTTTCCAGGGTGTGCTTGAGATTATCCAGCGTCTGACGAGCCTGGGCTTCAATTCCCCCTTCAACAACCTGACCTTTTGCATCGATTGGAATTTGCGCCGTAAACAGAATACCGTTGCCGATAGTCGCCCATTCCAGAGGAGAGGGAGAATCGTAAAGGTCGGTTTTGACAGTCGTAATCACAAGCAGAACTCCTTGCTTTTTGTTATAGGTAATTCTTTGAAGGTAAGTATTTGGGGTTCAGATTTCGGCGCCCGCCAGTTTTTTCTCAAACTTACTGGCAATCAGAAATCCCGGTTTACGAAACGGCTCAGGTGGCATCCACTGCGGGCGGCCAAAAAGTCCGGGGATATCAATTTTATTCATTGCTGCAGACAGGTCAGCCAGTGCCTGCCCCAGTAACCAGCCTTTTACTACTCCGACACCATTGCAGCCGGCGGAAACAAACAGACCGGGTTTTATCTCACCCCATAGCGGGGCACCATTCAGGGTCAGCGAAGTCGTGCCTCCCCACCAGTCAGTCAGCTGGCCGGCACTTTTAATCTCGGGAAAACGTCTGACAAGGCTTTGCTGTAACAGTCGGGGAATCTCATCACAGCCCTCTTTTTCATAGCCATACATGCCACGTACCAGCAAACGGCCATCATCTGTCGTACGAAAGGTTGTCCCCAGCCGGTGCGCGGGCAACAGCCCCCATTGTCCCTGACCAAGCACCTGCTGCTGTTCATCTGCTGCAAGTGGCGCGGTAATACCGGCATAGGTATAGATTGTGACGCTATAGGGCCGACCAATACCCAGCCCCTTGATAAAGGCATTATTGGCCAGAAACAGTTTCGGGGCTTTAATTGTGCCTTTTGCTGTTCGTGCCACCCATCCAGTAGAACAGGGCTCTATTGCCAGTACCGGTGAGTTTTCATACAGGGCAATATTTGCCGGCATATGGTCGGCAATATTACGAATCAGCAGTGCCGGATTCAGCAGCCGGTTACCCTTCAGCTTTATCGCCGCACGGTAATAGCTGGAACCTGTCAGTTTATAAAGTGCACTGGCATCAAGTGGCTCCCAGGGTTGTCCACTGCGTTGCAGAAAATCTCCCAGACGACTCAGCGCTGTTTCACCCCGTTTCGTCGCTGCCGCCTTGATCATATGCTGTGAACTGCTGTCATCCGCCATCCCTGCTACCTGCATCAGATCTGCATGGGCTTTGCGGTACAACTGATAAAGAGCCCCGGCTTTATCCGGACTGGAAGCTGTAAAGGCATTTTCAATAACAAACCCTGAGTTACGACCGGGAGAACCGCCACCCACACAATCGGCCTCAAGGACCGCGATATTTTGTTGCGGGTTATTTTCGGCAAGTCGCCTGCCAATACCCAGGCCGGTATACCCTGCCCCGACGACAATCGCATCATAGTGGCAGTCACCGGTTAGTTCCGGTCGTCGCACACCATCATCTGCAAGATCGAGCCAGCCACAGGGACGCCGATAGCAGGGATGCGATGGAGATGACATGACGGGTTCCTTGTTATTGGTTGTTGCCAAAGAGTTGTTGTTCTATTTTGTTGCTCTGATCTCGCAGCCAGACACACATCGAACGGTAATTTGTTTCCGTCAGATGATGCCTTGGCAAACTACAGCTGAGTGCCGCAACCGGTTGTCCCAGCGGATCAAGAATCGGACTGGCCAGACCGGTAAATTCAGGCGGGTGACGCCCTTCTACTCCACCGGTAATGCCCAGATGCCGGCACATGCTCACAGCCTGATCAATATCGTGGCGGTTGATGCCAAAGTTGCGCTGTAGCGAGATACTGTTGTGCGACAGAATCTGCTCGTACTCTTCATCACCCAAATGACTGAGAATCGCAATCGATGCCTGCCCCAGCCCATGGCGAATGCGGCTACCGATATTTCGGGCATAACTGCGGGCCGGACTGCTGCCGTCTTTTATATCGAGACAAAGTACATTCAAGCCATCCGGTACAAACAGGAAAAAACTCTCATTGAACTGCTCAACCAGACAGCGCAGGGGTTCAGCTGCGGCCCGCTTGATATGCTGGGTCTGGCCGGCAGCACTGCCCCATACAATCAGCTGATGACCCAACAAATATGGCCCCCGGTTTCTGAGTTGCCTTAACAGCCCCAGTTTCTTCAGGGCCTGGGTCATTCGGTACACCGTTGCCATGGAGAACCCGCTGGCTTCTTCCAGCTGCTCTGCGGTCATACCCCGGTTGCCGGAACGGGCAACCAGCTCCACCAGTAACATGCTGCGATCCAGGGTCTGGATTCCACTTTCAGGAAAGAAATGCGGCGAGCTTCGACTCATCAGTTACTGCTCCATGGTCTGCTATCACTATAAAAAAGGAACCCTGCTTCAGTCTTCTCGCATAGTGATAATTTTTATTTTTTTAATGTTTTTTATTCACATATAAATTCATGATTTATATATGAATCATGATGTAGATATATGTGTTTTGAAAGTCATTTAATTATGTTTATATGACTTCGAATTTTAATCAGGGTGCGGATATGACAACAATTCTACCGCAGCGCCCATGGCAGGGACGAAGCGATCAGGACAACCCTGAACGGGCTCAACGCTGGCATCATCGCGTTGATGTCGCCGAAAATAACAATCAACCAACGCCCGCAACGCATACCGGTCTTATCGGCTTTTGTTGTGATATCGGGGTAAAGCGTAATCTTGGTCGTCCGGGTGCGGCTGCAGGGCCGGAAGCTTTACGCAAACAGCTCGGAAATATGGCCTGGCACCCTGCAGACCAAAATGCAGCTCATCGTCGCTTATGGGATTTTGGTAATGTGCAGGCTGAGGGCGATGAACTCGAAGCCGCCCAGCAGCAACTGGCGATTCAGGTTGAGCAGGCACTGCCTCAGGTTTCCCGTTTACTGGTTATCGGAGGCGGACATGAAACCGCCTATGGCAGTTTCTGTGGTCTTTATCGCGCGCTGGGCGCAGAAAGCAGGATCGGCATCATTAACCTTGATGCACATTTTGACTTGCGTAAACCGGATGCAGGTCCGGATACAGGAGTAGGCTCGTCGGGTACCCCTTTCTTCCAGATTCGGGAACTCGTGGGTGAGAAAAACTTTGCTTACTTCTGCCTGGGTGTTGCCCGGGAATCCAATACCGCGACACTGTTTGACCGGGCCGAGGCATGGGGCGTGAAATACCGCACAGATGACCAGATGGGTGAAGGTGCACTGGAGCAAATACGTCGCGAGATAGACGATTTTTCCCGCACAGTCGACGTACTCTACCTGACGATTGATATGGATGTGTTGCCGCACTATCAGGCTCCCGGCGTGAGTGCGCCAGCCAGTCGCGGGGTAAGTCTGAATGTGATTGAACAGGTGATACAACAGGTCATTACCAGTGCCGGGCAGTGCCGGCATGGATTACCACTGGTTGAGATTACCGAACTGAATCCAGCCTGTGATCTGCAAGGCGTAACAGCCAGAACTGCTGCCGTTCTGGCCAACCGGATGCTTACAGAATTACCGGTGTGAACCGGCAAACCGGGCGTAAATCAGCGCTCATAATTGAAGGAAGTCAAATGAAAACAAAACTAAAGACACTTCTGATTTCAGCAGCCTTGTCGGCAGGACTGGCGACTGGAGCAGCGCAGGCTCAGGAGCGGGTATTCTTTGGAATCGCGACCGGTGGCACCGGCGGTACTTATTATCCGCTGGGGGGAATGCTGGCACAGGTCATCTCCAATAATGCAGAGCTGGAAGGGAAAAAACTTTCCGCAACCGCTGAGACCGGTAATGCTTCTGTGGCTAACGCCGGTCTGCTGAGCCGGGGTGCGATTGAATCCGCATTTGTTGCTGCAGACGTACTGGATGCCGCCTATAACGGTAAAAACCAGTTCAAGAACAAGCCGATCAAAAACCTGCGGGCGCTGGGTGCACTATATCCGGAAACTGTACAGCTGGTTGCCCAGCCGGGTATCAACAAGTTTTCCGATCTGAAAGGCCGCACTGTCAGCTCCGGTTCTCCCGGTTCAGGTCAGTGGCAGCTGCTGGGTGACCTGCTTGCCGTACACGGCATGGACCGTGACGACATCAAGGAAGATTACTCTTCGTTCTCCCAGTCTGCTGAAAAGATCAAGGATGGTAACCTGGATGCCTCTCTGATCACCGCCGGTTCTCCGACTGCATCCATCGTTGAGCTGTCCAACGGCCATGCTGTCAGTCTGGTACCTCTGGTCGGCGAACCGGTAGAAAAACTGCTGGAGAAGCAACCTTACTATGCGGCCACCACCCTGCCGGCAGGTACTTACAAAGGTATCGACAAGGATGTTCAGACTCTGGCGGTACGTGCTGTCTGGGCCACCCACGCCGACCTGTCGGACGATATCGCTTACGCCGTCACCAAGGCCCTGTATGAAAACACCGATACACTGGCCAAGGTGCATGTAAAGGGTAAGGAAATCAGCATCGAAAAGGCGCTGGAATCTGTCTCTATTCCTTTACACCCGGGTGCAGAACGTTACTACCGTGAAAAAGGCATTATCAAGTAAGCACGCCCTGCTACTGGCTGCAGCATTGATGCTGTCAGCCGGTTGTGCCAGCGCCGTTTCGCTGCAGATAGACGACTATCGGGTGGAGCAACAGCTGGCATGCATTCCCCTGACTGACAACCGGTTTGCACTTTCATTTATTCACTCGGTATCCCTGACGCCTGTAACTGATTTTTATCAGATTCACGATGGCGATAAGAACAGGAGCCGGATAGTACAAACCGCCGAGCATTTTATTGCCCATGGTCAGGGGCTGCCATCCCTGCAGGATGAACCGGATGCACTGGCTTTTGAACATCGTGACGGCAAATTTATATTACATCTGCAACGCCCGATTCACGATTTGATTGTGCGGACAGACCAGCGCTTTCAAAACCGGCTTCATCTTCAACACCAAACAATAAATCTAAATCAGTGGCCGGATACTGGCTTGCGTATTGCGCCAGTGGATCACTGTAAAGAATCAGAGCACATACCATGAGCGCAGACAGCATAGCGGGAGCCAAGGGTTCCTCGCCGGGCGTGCCGGAAATGCACCAGCAGGATCTGGATAACCTGATCAAGGAATACGACAACGAGAGTAACTTCCGTGATCTACGTGGCGGACTAAAGCACTTTGTAACGCTGACCTGCGTTGCGCTGAGTGTCTTTCATATTTATACCGCCGGTTTTGGCCTGCTGAATGAAGTCTCCCATCGCACCGTCCATATGACGCTGATTATGGGATTGTTATTCCTTGTTTTTCCACGACGCGCCGCTAAAAGACCGGTCGTTGGCACCGCGCTGGGACTGGCCTATGGCCTGTTCTACCTGTTGATTGCCCGACAGCTGGGTAACTCCCTCGGGAATGAACTCTCACCGCTGATGCATGCCGGTATCTATATCTTTGCCGGCATGATGGCTCTGTCTGCCCTGCCCCTGTCATTGCTGGGCGGGCGCAGCCATAAACCGGGCTGGCTCGACTGGCCGCTGGCGATTATGGGTGCTGCTTTTTCTGGTTACCTGGTCTATTTCTTCGACGATATTTTCATTATCAATGTCGGCTTCCCCCAAACCATGGACTACCTGATGGGCGGTATGGCCATCATGCTCGTGGTTGAAGGTGCCCGCCGAACCATGGGCGAGTCGCTGTCGATTATTGGTGTATTATCACTGTTGTACGCAATGTTCGGGCCTGAACTGCCGGGACCGCTGGCTCATCGTGGATACGACATTATTCGCCTGGTTGAGCACCTGTATCTGGGCACTGAAGGTATTTACGGCATTGCCATCGGTGTTGTTGCGACCTACGTTTTTCACTTTGTACTGTTCGGTGTTCTGGCTCAGGCTTCGGGTCTTGGACAGCTGTTTATTGAACTGGCAACACTGCTGGCAGGCCGTTACTCCGGCGGTCCGGCCAAGGTTTCTGTGGTGTCATCCGGCTTTTTCGGCATGATTTCAGGTTCGCCGGTTGCCAATACGGTGACCACTGGCGCCTTTACCATTCCCATGATGCAGCGTTATGGCTTCAGTGGCCGCTTTGCCGCTGCAACCGAAGCAGCCTCATCCTGTGGCGGACAGATTACACCGCCGATTATGGGTGCTTCCGCTTTCGTTATGTCGGAAATGCTGGGGGTGCCGTATAACGAGCTGATTCTTATCGCCGTGATTCCGGCAGCGTTCCACTATCTGGCAACGCTCTGCATGGTGCACTTTGAAGCACGTCGTCTTGGCCTTGAAGGAATGCCGGCAGAAGATATTCCGCGTTTTCGTGATGTTATGGCCCGTCACTGGCACCAGACCATTCCGTTGATTGTCATGGTGACCCTGCTGCTCATGCAGTTTACGCCGTTCCTTGCAGCCTTCTGGGGCATCATCCTGACTATTGTCTGCTCCTATATTCCGCTGCTGCTGAAACCGCTCGGCCTGGATAAACTGGACAGTGAAAGTGTTCTGACTCCAAGACGTCTGGTTACCAGTCTTGAAGAAGGTGCCAAACAGTCGATTGCCATTACCGCTGCCTGTGCCTGCGTGGGCTTCCTGCTGGGTGTAACAACCCTCACCGGGCTGGGCTTCAAGTTCTCCGGTGCTATCGTACAGCTGGCCACTGATTTCGGTGCCTGGGTCACCCTGGCAGTACCGTTCGAGCTGCTGGATCAGCAATCGACCACCCTGTTTATTGCCCTGATTCTGGTTGCTGTCGCCTGTATTCTGATGGGCGCGGGGATTCCAACAACTCCAACTTATATTATTCTGGCTTCAATCGTGGCACCGGCGCTGGACGAATTTGGCATTGTGCTGCTGGCAACCCACTTCTTTATTTTCTATTACGGTGTACTGGCCGATGTCACACCGCCGGTTGCGCTTGCCGCTTATGCCGGTGCCGGTATCTCCGGTTCCGATCCGATGCGGACAGGAACCACCGCATTCCGGCTCTCTATGGGTAAAGCACTGGTGCCGTTTATGTTTGTCTATGCCCCCAGTCTGCTGTTCCTTGATTTCAGCTGGTCGGAGTTTGTACTGGCCATGATCAGCGGAGTGTTGTGTATTCTGGCGCTGTCATCGGCGTATATCGGTTTCTTCTGCGCCCCGATTCAGCGGGCTGAAAAGACCATTCTTACCATTGCCGGACTGGCGCTGGTGGGTTCACAGTTCTGGCTGGTGCTTCCGGCCGGTTCAATTGTTATCGCTATCCTGTTCAGGAATTACCGACAGAGTCATCAGCAATCAAAGCTTGCGGTGACTTGATCCCGGCATATTTTGAAACTGAGTTCTACTCCAGGAAACCACCCTCACTCAAAACGAGTGCGGGTGGTCAGAAAAAGCGGGTAAAGATGACAGGATAAAGGATGGCCGCAACAGAAAATCACTACATCGTACCGGCATTGCAGAAAGGGCTGCAGATTCTGGAAATGTTTGATGCCCGGCAGCGAAGCCTGACACAGGCAGAGATGGCGCGAACACTTGGCGTCAGTTCCAGTTCGCTGTACCGCATTGTCCAGACACTGACGACAATGGGGTATTTGAAAAAAACAGGAAGCAACAGCTATTCACTGGGATCGCAGGTTGTCAGCCGTGGATTCAGTTATCTGGCCAGTCGTGAAATAGTCGAAATCGCCTCGCCCTTTGTCACTCATCTGCGTGACAGCACCTCACTCTCCAGCCATCTGGCGATTCGTGAAGGCAGCGAGGCTCTTTATGTCTTCTGTGCTCTGGCGCTGCAACGGTTATCAGTGAATGTTCCGATCGGTACCCGCTTTCCCTGCCATACCACCGCAATGGGTCGCGCGTTATTGATTGGGCTGGCACCCCAGCAAATTGAAACCATTTATCAGGGCCAGCGACTGGATGGCTACCCGGAACCGGCTCCCCAAACCCTGCCGGGGCTGATTGCTATGTGTGAAAAAGAGCGGGCCCAGGGCTGGAGCCTTCACTATTCGGATTATTCAACCGCGATTGCAGTCCCCATTCGTGACTTCACCGGCAATGTCGTTGCCGCAATTAATGTGTCCGGGCCTGATGTGCTGATGCAGCAGGAAGGTGTGAAAGAGCGGCTGGTGATTACCCTGAAAAAAACGGCAGATGATATTATGCAGGCGCTTGGCGGTAACGAATAACTTCCTGAGCATAATGAATACAAACGGGATAAAATAGTGCCGCTGCAGCGTATAACAACGATGTGAAAGGGGCTCCCGTGACCACAGATTGCAGAATCCGCACCGCCACCCTTGAAGACAGTGCCAATATTGCTGCCCTGTCGATTCAGGTGTGGCTTGATACCTATGCCTTTGACGGCATTCGTCGCAATATTTCCGATTATGTACTGACTGAATTCACCGAAGCCAAAATAGCTGAAAAAGTCGCCGACAGCCGCTTTGTTTACCTGATCTGTGAACGTGATGAGCATATGCTGGGCTATGCCATGCTGGATCTGCAGGCAGAAGCACCGGTCACCGGTCTTGCCGGGCCAGAGCTGGAAAAGCTGTATGTTCAGGAACGGTTTACCGGCCAGGGACTCGGCGCCCTGTTGTTACAGGCGGCAATGGAATACTGTCGCAAGCTGCGTTCGGAACAGCTGTGGCTGCGGGTATACCATCTGAATCAGCGCGCCATGGCGTTCTATCGCAAGCATCAGTTTATTGAAGCCGGAGAAACCTGGTTCGAGTTTGAAGATGAACAGCATAAAAATTATGTGCTGAGTAAGCCGGCTGAAACTATTGAAAGCTACCTGCACCAACAGTGAGAGATTCTGGTTTGCCCGTTGGGTGAATAGTTTTGTGTTGTACAGGATAATTTCTGCATTAACTTGAAGTCATTATGCCTGCGGCGTATTTTGTTGCTTATCCAGTGCTGGCTTAAAGCCAGCACTTGCCATCAATAATCATAACAAGGCAGTACAATGAGTAATTCTGACTCAGCTCCTGGCTATCATCTGGCCCAGATCAATATTGCCCATGCTCGTGACACTATGGACTCGCTGACCAT
This sequence comes from Spongorhabdus nitratireducens, assembly GCA_947387575.1. Lineage (GTDB taxonomy): Bacteria > Pseudomonadota > Gammaproteobacteria > Pseudomonadales > Endozoicomonadaceae > CANDOC01. Next base: position 449,317 of record CANDOC010000001.1, on the reverse strand, counting down.
GAAAGGGTTTGTGGACCGGCTGGATGAAATCAACGCACTGGCTGATGATGCTCCGGGATTTGTCTGGAGGCTGCAGACTGATGAAGGTGATGCAACAGCAATTCAGGCTTATGATGACCCGGCCATTATCGTTAATATGAGTGTCTGGAAAGATATCGAGTCACTGAAACACTTTGTCTATCGCACCGCACATGTTGATCTGATCCGTGATAGGGACGCCTGGTTTCTTAAAATGATGCAGGCACATCAAGCTCTGTGGTGGATTCCGGCCGGACATATTCCTTCTGTGGAGGAAGGCAGAACCAGACTTGAGCAGTTAGAAGTCAACGGTCCCGGACCTGCCGCCTTCACTTTTGCCAAACCCTTTCAACCCGTTGAGACAGTCTAAGTAAACAACCGGCGTATAATTTATCCAGCCAGAAGCAACAAGGAGCAAAACGGTGGCCAAAAGATTTGACGCACTCAGCGATGAACATATCGAGTTTATCGCTGCCCAGAAGATGTTCTTTGTAGCGACGGCTGCCGCCACCGGTACAATTAACCTGTCTCCCAAGGGTATGGATTCATTACGGGTTATTGATAGCAACAAGGTGATCTGGCTCAACCTGACCGGTAGTGGCAATGAGACCGCCACCCACCTGCAACAGCTGCCGCGGATGACCCTGATGTTCTGTGCTTTTGAAGACAAGCCTGAAATTCTGCGACTTTACGGTCAGGCCGAAGCCATCCATCAGGCTGATCCACGCTGGAAGGAATATCAGGATCTGTTCCCTGCCCTGCCTGGCATCCGTCAGGTAATCGTTATGGATATTGACTTGGTCCAGACTTCCTGCGGGTTTTCGGTGCCGCTTTATCAATATGAAGGCCAGCGTGAAATTCTGACCGACTGGGCTGAACGGGCTGGACATAAGGGTATGGAAGAATACTGGCTGAAACGGAATCAGCAGAGTCTTGACGGGCTTGAAACCGGTATCAAGACCCTGAGTGGCTTATAGGTCAAGTCGACACAAGCCACGTACCAGGAAAAAATAGATTTCAGAAGCGGAAATGAGTGACAGATCCGACCCGCTGTTTGAAGTTCTCTTTTTTAAGGTGCCACCGGGTTTTTAAGTGAGTCAACTTGCGCCCGACGGTAGATCCCGGCAGCTCGGCGCCTGTTTTTTGGTCGCTCTGAAACACAGTCTGGTCATCGCGGCTGGCTCCGAATATACCTTTCACCATAACGGGTGAAACAATACGTCCGGAAACAAAAGTCTGACGAAACCCATCCCTCCTGCTCTCTCTTATGCAAGTGTTGGCAGCCAGAGACAGCAGGGAGAAAGGCTTCTTGCTCTGTTCGGCATGTTGTCTTGCATATTGCCTATCTGCCGGCTTGATTATACGCAACTGGCCTGACCTGTCAGGTGCCCACACTTCCGAGACATACAACCGCTTGTTTTGATGTCGGGTGACAACTTGCGGCGCAAGTATATCAACCAGATGCTGATAACCCAGCTGTCTGGCCCATTGCAACGGCGTCTGCTGATATTGGCACTGCGCTTCATCATAGCGGGAAGCATGGCGACGAAAGGGCAAACCAGGCGAAAGGTCGATATCAAACGTCAGGAGCCAGGCTAATGCAACTGCATTGTCGTGCAGAACAGCCAGATGCAGCGGAGTACACCCGTCAAGCCGGCGCTGTTCTCTCCACTTCGGGTGCTGTTCAAGGTACACAACAACATCCTGATTTCTTCCATACCGAATAGCGTGATGTAAGGGTGTTTCACCATACCGGTCCTCACAGCTTTCACGGAATGCATACACTTCATGGCGTTCACCCCGGTCCGGAAAAACGGTGGAGATGACCTCCTGACAGCTGGCAGCCTGTAATGTTTTACTGGCCCGCATAAAGCTGAGCGGATATTTCCCCATCCGGTCTTTGATTGCAGGGTTGACGCCGGCCTGCAGTAGCAGCGTCACCGGTACATCATTGGGACTCAACAGGCTGGCATGGAGTAATGTCCCTTTATCATAAGTTGCCTTGGTATCAATCAGAGATGGATTATGTGACAGTAGCAGGAACAGTGTCGTGATATGCCCTTGCTCGACAGCAAGTCGTACAGCCTGCTCTTCTGCATTTCTGTTGCTATATCCCCGTTGATCTCCGGCTTCAAGCAACATCCGGACAATTCGGGTGTGACCCTGGGATGCAGCAAAAACCAGAGCTGTCCAGCCATCAGTTCCCCTCTCCCGGGTAATATCAGCACCGGCTTCCAGTAATAGCGATACTGTTTCGGTGCAACCAGCCCTGGCCGCCACCATCAAGGCTGTCTCTCCATCCAATACCGGTTTAACCAGACCTTTCAAATGATCCGGTATTGGTTTGTCATCTTTGGCACGCTCAATATCGACCCCGGCTTCCAGCAGTGTTCTGATAATACCGGAACTACAAACCGACTCAGCATCGGCCGCTGATTTGCAGACAGTTGCAGCTGCCCAGTAAAGCGGGACAGTGTTATCGCTGTGACTGGTTGCCGCCCATTGCTTGAGCTCCGTCTGATCCGAAAAGGAGCTGGCAAATCCCTCTACATTATTTTCAGCACACATCGTTACAAAGTCATCCTGACTCGGTGGTGTGGCGTGGCTGACAGATACCAGAAACAGCGCTACCAGTGAGAAAACCGGTATAAGGTAACAATACGATGCGCAGCCCTTGTTCATAGACAATCCCTTCCCAATGAACATACGAAACGACCCCTGAGGCCAATCTGGCAGGAGAAACGGCTTTTTGACTGAGCTGATCATACCTAGCACAGCAGAATAGAGAGTATTAGACCTTGGTATCCCATTGACAGAAATGACGCGATACTTGAACCTGGAGCAGCTTTATCTTTTTAATAGGATGTTCTCTGACAAAAAAGAAAGCCGCTACAGGGAGAAACTGTTTTGAAACCGCAACGGATTGCAAGGTTATCAGCCGTAGTGCTTGTGTCATTGATACCCGGGTTGATGCAGGCATCATATGTTCAGGCAGAAGAGGAGGTACAGAATAGAAACTCTGATATCGCCGAAATCACCATCGATCCTGAAAATACGGACAGTTCACTGTCAACCCAGGCCCTGCGTGGCCTGTGTCGTCGTGGAAATCCAACATGGCAATCCTCAACTGGAGGTCGCTGTCATCCAACGCTGGATGCAGAAGCCATGATGAAAGTGCCATCCTTCTTTGCCAGAGTTACCGGGCGAAGTGTGAAGGATAAAACCCTGACGGGGACACTGACCGGCCGCCTGTTCCAGGGGCCCGGCCGCTCCATACTACTGATGCTTGAACACTCTCATATTGTCTTTCCGGTGAGACTGGATACTCCCTGGCAAGCTATCAAACCAGAGAATCTGGCGGCACAGGGCACCCGGGTGCGTGTCATGATTGATGTCTCCTATATGTTGATAAAAGACAAGGATGACTTTTTCAGTTATGGCTGGCTTGACCGGATTCATGCCAACCCGGCGCCTCTGGTGACTCGGCTGGAATTTCTGTAATCCCTAAATGGACTCAGGGGCACAATGTTTATGAACGCGATAAAACCTATAGCCTTAAAATGGATATCAGGCTTTCTTTTTGCGGCAATAGCACAACTGACAGTAGCTGATCATCACCAGCCTGCTACGGGTCCGGCCTGTGAGCCTTACAGCGGAGCAGCAGTTTCTGCCGAGCAGTGTGAGGCAATTCAAAAAAAGTCCCGCGAACGGCAAAAGTATTTATATGAACTGGCCCGAAAATTCTGTTTCGGCTATGTCCGCGGTACAGAGCATTGTCGTTTCTTCGGCCGGTTATTTTCTGCGCCGGATGATATGCTGCTATTCCGGGCGGATACCAAATATCCGCTGTATATCAATGTCACACTTGACGACAGCATCAACCCGAACCGAATTGCCGGACTGGGTATTGAAGGCCGCAAAGCCATTATTCAGGTTGATCTGAAGCCGTTAACCCGGGGAGAATGGGCCGTAATAAAAGTTTTAACCCTGCAGTAGCTGCAACCGGGTTGGTTTTACTGTTATATAGCAAGGCAAGGCCAACCCGGTTTAATGAAAACAAAAAGAATGAAGTTCGACAGCACATTTATAGATCAATCCTGGCTGCAACGGTTGGGTATCCCAGCTTTCCCTGAAACCGGATCTTACATCATCAACCCTTGTGATTACTGGAAACGTGGCGGAGAGGAAGATCTGGCTTTTCTCTATTCCTCGGAATCTCTGACTCTGGTCAGTTGTCACCCTGATCTGCGGCATGAACTGGGACAATTACAGCCCGAGTCACTGGAAACTTACCGAAAATACCGTGCCGATGCAGACAGACTGGAAGTGTATATTGATGACCTGGATTATTATCTGTTTGATCATCAGCCTGATTACACGCCGGAAGTTGAGGTTATCGAGCTGACAGCCAATCGAGACAGAAACCGGATTGAAAAGTTTATCGCTTGTTGTGATCCACGGGATCTGACTACTGCAGATTTTGACGAGGATTCTGATTACTTTTACGCTGCCATAATCAACGGCCAGGTTGCAGGAATACTGGCGGCTTATTGCGGTGTAGAACCGTTTGAATCCTTGTCGATTATTGTTTTGCCTGAGTTCAGGGGAACAGGTGCTGCCAAATCATTGCTGGCCAGATTGGTCGATGAAGCGGGTCACCGGAATCGTATCGTCCGCTATCGCACTAACCAGGAGAACAAGGCATCAATCAGACTTTGTGAATCACTGGGCTTTCGCCAGCATAGTCGATTGCAAATTATGGCTAGCCTTGACTGATTATTGATGGCTGTTTTATCAGAGTAGTACACAGCACCCCCTATTTGATTGTCGTCCGCCGGGGTGCACATAGAACAGTGCTGGCGGATTACCCTCCGGTGGTTCAACTCTGTCACGTACAATATCGCCATGTACTGGAGGGGACGTGGGAGGGGCATTATTTGATTCCCGATTAAGATAAGGCTCCTCCTCAAGTGGCGCTGGTGGCACCGATAAAATACCGGTCATATCCATATTATATTCATTATTATCTGCTGTCAGAGTGAACCCTGATGGTGCTGTTAATGAAGCTGCCACTTTGTGTGAAGACATCTGGGCAGCAGAACGGAGTGCAGCCACATCCGGTTGAGCGCTTCGGGTTTCATAACGAAGCTGATAGGGATCACCTTCTGAAGGGGTTACCAGGCCGGTGACTGATTGTAACGTCAAGCGAGTTCTGCCTTGACCAGAGCGACCGGACCCCGAAGAGCCAGTGCTTTCTCGTCTTGGGGTTGTCGTTGTTGCATCGAGGCTGATAGAGACCTCATTCTGATTTCCGGCCAGACACAGTGCATAGCTTGTTTTAAACTTCAACCCAGAGTTCCCTACTCCTTGCCAGACCGGCATTTCAAGTGCACTCATGTATCCTGCACCGTCATATTGCCAGTTAGAACAACAAATTTGACCATCCTGATGGTAACGCGCATCTAACGTTTTAATCATCAGGGCAAACTGGAGTACCGGGTCAATGAGGTAGAAAGTACCGGCATGAAAGTCTCTCACAAAGCCTTCAGGAAGCGAGAATGCCTCAGGATTCTCTCCCAACTCAGCAGTGACAATAAATCGTTGAGCAATCACCGGAAGTCGACCAGAGGAGCCCTCCGTTAAGCCCCGTACTACAATTACGGTCCAACCCACCGGACACTCCAGAAAAGCCTTTCGATCAAACAGAAACCCAAGTGATGAAATTTTTCTATTGATCAAATAACGGTACTGCTTCCAGTATACCTTGTGAGTACTATCTGCGGTCGTAATATCTCCCGTCCGCTTTTTATTACTGCCTGTGGAAGGTGTATTGGGTTGAGAATTGGTTGGTGTTGTATCTTCAACAAAAATCCAGCCTGTCTGAGAGCGGTAGCGTTCATCACAATTCTCTACCCGGGCTGTCACAATGGTTTCCTTCACATGCCCTATCAGCTCATCATCAAAATAAATCTGGAAACCACAGTTCATTCTTGCTGCAACCGTTGTTGTTATAAACAGCCAGAAAAGAAATGAAATACAACTTAATACCCGAACAAAAATATACATCATTTGACAAAAGAGTCCGGAAGCAATTGATCAAATAATAATGAAGAAAAAGCCAGTATAGATGCTTTATGCTAGACGCGTGTGCCTCCGTTCCATGCCGGGATACTGTCATTTCACACTACTGTTACAACAGAATCAGTTCGCTATCTTTAGGGGCAATATCAGTCTGTTAACGTGGAGGTAATTTACCCGCCCGGATCTCATCCCTCACCTGCATCAACATCGCACCTAGCACATTTTTACCATGATCACCGCGGTTATATTTAACGCCCCAGTAGCCGTCATAGGGTGATGTTTCAAACAGCGGTTTGTTTGCTGTAGACAACAGCGTCTTGCGAAACTGCGGATTCTGTTGAGCCTTGGCACGCAGAGCCTTCAGCATGACCCGATCTTTTGCGCCGCCATCCCATTGCTCCCGGGTTACATTCAAGGGAATTGATTGACTTTTATCCTTATAAGGATGAATAAAATGAAACACCTCACTGGAATTTTTACGGGTACGAATATGATTCCATTCAGGACTGCCAGGGGCAAACTTGCAGGCCTGGAAATAGTGCTCTGTCGAAGGCCAGGCAATACCATCGATTGTCAGGCTGCCACAATCATAAAAGTTGGTGAGTTCATAATATTTTTCATCCTTGTTATAAAACTGCACGACACCTGGACGGTCTTTAAACTGATTGAAAGGAAACCGGCGCTGATAGTCCTGCCAGGGTACAACCGGTGATTTCGAAACATTGGTTTTCGGCACTGCAACCTTGCGAACCGGTGCCGTTTTTGTTCTCCCAACCGCATCTGACCAGTACCTGTTTGGTGGTGCCTTGAGCTGACGGCGATGAGCCTGCAGGGCCTTTTCTATATTGCGCGCCAACTCCTGCTGACCACAGGCCATAAGACAGTGTAGCATTCGAGTGACTCTTTTCTGGTTGTGGTTATTATCATTGGCACACCATTTACTGTGCCGACCAGTTTCGCCCACCATCAGCCCCACATCATCTCCAGCCCGCTCTATTCCCCAGAATCGCAGCACATGGTCAACTGAAACCAGCAATTGGCGCTCCATTGCCGGATCATCCCGTAACCGTGCTGCCATTCTAGGGGTTAAGATCGGAGCACCGGGATTCACCGAGCTGGGTATCTTATTGGGAAATAACAGCTGGATGTAATTGTGTTCCTTTTCCATCTGCTGGTCGTTAAAAGCTCGAACCTGGTTCAGCGTCCATTGCTGGCCCTCGATTCTATGATCCGGTGATTGCATAAACTGTATCCAGTCCCGGCTTTGTAATTCCTTCTTCTCCTGTGGAGACAAAGGTGCCGAAACCGGATCAAACCTCACTCTGGGTTTGCCCGGTGACGGTACTGTCTGCGACAAAGGGCTGGCAAGTTCAAGCTCGACACTACCCGGTTGCACCTGAACAGGTCTGAAATCAGGTTGAAACTGTTGAAGTTGGTGTTCGCTGGCTTTAAGCCGGTTTTGAGCCACAGTCAGTTGTTGTTCCAGTGCCTGGGTATGGGCTGGTGTAGCGGTCCTTTTCAGATTCGCCAAAACCGGTTGAATATGCTGTTTTAATAGGGGTATCAGTGCCTGTGCCGTTTCATCCGGCGGCACAAACTGGATCACCTGATTGGCGTCGCTATATGTCAGTTCAAATGGAAGGTCATCTGTAGCTGTTTCAGGATGCGCCAGGTAATGCTCTATATCCGGCAAGAGATCAATAATATGCTTCTGCCCCAGCAGATCAGCCACCAGCGCTTGCTCAACGCGATACTGCTGCTGCGCCCGACTAAATTCATGAGCTTTTCGACTGATACTTTGTCGGGGTCCGGTTTGTTGGGTTCGACGGCTGGAGAGTGACTTGCCGGCAGTCCGGTTTCGCCCTCTGGCAATTTTGGGTTTCGGGGACGTTTTATCTGACAACGGCTTGCCTGGCTGATTGTCTTCAGATAGCGGTGATACCGGCGTATGCACCGGAGGTCTGACTCCTGTTGGCCCCTTGGTCATTCCCTGATCCCGAGATGATGTGATTCCATTGCTTTTGATCACTATCCCGTAAATAGAGGAAAGCTGCAATTAAGCCGTCCTGCTAATTGGCAAAATACTGAAAACTCAAATCTTGATCCAGTGAAAATTGTTATTAATATTTAATCTACTGAAGCAATTTTCTGAATATTTAGAGTTAATATAAAGTCAATTTCTATCATTACTAGAAACAACCTGAAGCATTCTCTTCTCATGCCTTTCTGAAATCAATAAAATCTAATTTAACGCATCGAATCAAAGAACTGTACACCAGATAACTTCCAGAAATGAACTTAAGTAGTGATCCAAAGTCTATTCAACAATAATAAATACTGAAAAGATCTCATTCTGGTTCACAAGGAAAAATGTTGCTCTACAAGTGGGTACTTTCTTTTCTAATTGTACTATTGAGCTCTATAATCTATCAGCCCTGCAGCTATCCTGCGGTACTTGAACATGACTGCCCCGTGGTTACGGCCGAATATTGCCATGATGGCGCCATAATCACCATTCAATCAAATACTCTCGGAACCATATGGATACAGGACAAAAGCAGTAAACTTTGGTATCCCCAGCCCAAAGCGATAGAACTCCTGCCCTACTCCCGAAGCTCTGAACAGCTCAAAAGCTTTGTCGTTCTTGTTGACCCGGCTCTTCAGGCCGATTACATAACCTCACCTATGGGGCACGTTTTCAAACGCAGCTCGGATAGCCATGGAGAAATAATCAAAACTGCCTTTCCATCGGTAAATACAACTACTGAACCTGCCACGCATATGACTCCTTTTTCTGGCAGGCAGGCCGCTATAGCCGGATTCAAATCCGGAGCGTTACAACTACTAACCCTACCTGAACTGAATCACCAGCTAAAAATATGCTGGATAGATAGAGTCCCAACAAGAGATGCCATCAACTGTATTGCAACTATAAACGATAGCTCCGCTGTTATCGCCTATCACGATGGAACTATAACCCGATGGTTTTTGTCCCCCCCTCAAACTAAATGGCAGCCCCAGCACATCGGGCACGAAAAATGCCCAATAACAGCAATGGCTCCTCACTCAGAAAAACAGTTTTTTGTCACAACGGCTGACGGATCACTCAAATTCTGGCGCTTTAAAAAAATTCGGGGGTGGTGCTGTAAATGCCTTATCCAAACGCCATACACTATAACTGCTCTTGAAAACCTTACAGCTACCAGCCTCATAGCAGGAGATATTGCAGGGAACCTGATAATACTTGAAAATCTTGGAAATCGCTGGCTTTGCACCCCGGTTGCAGAAAAGGTGCATACTACTGCCATCAAGAGCATCACCTGCCAGCCTGACGGTCAAGTGCTAATAACAGCCGACCAGAGCTGCAAGGTGCAAATTTGGGAATCACCACAGTTACCTGATCCCGTGGCCGGAAAAAAAATGCTACTTGAACATCAGGCTGAACGGATAAGCGGTCAAGTTTCCTTGACAGATGTTACCCCAGGCCCCTGCATTAGATGTGAAACTGACCTTAATCCCCTTTGTAGAGTGCTTTACGAAGTTTTGCAGTTACCCGGGAATCCCGAGCTTTGGGATTTTGCCCAGAGCATGCTGTCACATCGAGACATTAATTTCAGAGATGATAACGGTACCCTGCTGAATCGGGCAGTAAGAACAGCAAACAGTGCTTCTCTGGTAAGGGCATTGCTACTGGCCGGAGCTGATCCAGAATATCTGGATCAAGACGGTTTTACACCGATGCATCAGGCTATTCACCGAAAAAATACCGAAGTCCTTCAGGTCATGGTTGAGCAGGGCATACCATGCACACTGCCAGATTTTTACATTATCCGCCCCACCACCTCAAAAATATTCAAACGAGATGTTCATCATGTTGATCAGGTATACACATCAACTAGAAAAACAGTTCAAAAATGCTGGGAAAAGGACTGTCAGAACTTCAGACTGGTTTTTGCTTCTGGAAATGACTGTAAACTAAAAGCCAACCCTGCAGCACCACGCGTTTCTGCAATTTTTACAACTCCAAACCAGCGTGACAGTGACAACTTCCTCCCTTTAGAACATGCGATAGCTTGGGATGATCCGATTTTAATAGGAGCGCTTATCAGCTCTGGCGCAAATCCCGCTTCAAGAGGAAAGGATAACTTAACCCAATTGCATTGGGCTTTGGAAAAAGACCGATCACTTGCGACACACATCGTAAGAGCTATTGGAATCCACTTTGACGGCGGCAATAAGACGTGGCCTTGTGATTTAGCAGATCTGAAATGCCTGAATTGCAAAAATTCACTGTGCGAGCTTTTGCATGAGACCTTGCGTCTCGCTTATATGTCACAAGAACCTATTTATATTGTTCGACACGTGCAAGCAATACTCGATAAGAATGACCTTGACACATGTTGTAATTACGATATAGGCCTTGATGGAAAAGATGAGACATTGTTACAACATGCGATAATCACTCCAGGGCTGCAACCACTCATTAGACTACTGCTAAGAGCAGGGGCAGATCCGAACCAAAAAGGCTGGTGCTCTATCAATCCGCTTCATCTGGCACTTCATCACAGACTACCAAGGGCTATGTTTCAAGTAATGGTAAGGCACGGAGCTGTGCTTGATGGTGAAACCTTTTCAGCGTGCAAAAACACAAATAATACCTGCCACAAACTCAATGGTTTACCTGATATACCAGAAAGGAAACAAGTCATAAGGTTTCTGCTTGAAGAAAATGTCAATACGCCTGGAGCAGATGTTCTGAAACGTGCCATCTGTAATGGGTCTAATGATTACCCTCAACTTCTGATGGAGATAGGTGCTGACCCATCCCTGAGAGACAAGGCTGGCCTTACTCCAATTCACTGGACAATGCGAAATAAACATGTCGCAATGTTACGTAGCCTTCGACTCTATTTGACAAATATTCCTATAGCCTCTCGGGAACAACTTGCCTGCGATTGTGCCGTACCGGGTTGTGAGCTTATCCATAATTTGATTAAAAAGGGCTATCGCTTCAACCCAGTCAAATTCATGCAGGTAGATACAGATGACTTTCTGTATGACCTTCGCCGAAAACAGGTACTTCTGATTACCGCGACCCAAGAAAATGATCAGGCGTTAGTAACACTGTTACTACAGGCAGGAGCTTCTTCACACATCAACTGTCAAAGCAAAACGGGGCATACTGCTCTGCACCATGCTGCAGAAAATGATAATTATGACATGGTTAACCAGCTCATTCGGCAAGGAGCCAGCTTGTCAGTCTATGACTCAGGTTACGTATCGCCCTTGCATATAATGCTGGCCAACTTCCCTGAAGCGCAACTGCTTGAATTATTACAGCACTATCCACAAGCAATTACAGACGCTCGAGCTGTGTTGCTTGACTGTAGTGATGAGGTAGTACCAGCATTAGCAATGCTGTGGGAACGTCCGGAGCCGGTTAGCAGATATTTTTGTAAACAGTTATTCTCTCTCTGTCCTGAGGCACAGATGCGATATCAGGAAATATCTCGGCAGCAACAACATCTACCAGCATTGAAATGCCCTGTTTTCTATCAATATTGGAGAAACATAACTCCATTTTACTCACTGCCTTGTGGCCATTTGGTCTGTAAACCTTGCCAGCAGAAAATATTGGAAAATGCCAAAATATTTTCCAGATCTGCTAATTGTTTTTTATGCCAAAAATCCCCGGTAGAAAATGGAATAGCCTTGATCGCTCCTCCCTCTTTGCCTCAAGCACCACAACAGTTACTCGACATAGAAGAAAGAGATAATGAATTCCCAGAGGACCGTAAGATAATGTGTCATTGGTGTTCAACAGAAGCTGATTTACATATTCTGTCCTGTGGGCATTTATCTTGTCATGCATGTAGTAAACATCAGTGCCCCCAGTGTAAACGAAAAAGCTATGGCTCTATCAGGATTTTCCATTGATTTGAAGACATCCCAAAAATCATAATCCTTTACACTGCAACAGAGTACCGTAGCTCTGATATCCCTAAAAACAGCCACGCCATATGAAGAAGCAAACAGCTAACTACAGCCTCCTGCTATTTTTCAGAATATAGAGAGCGCTGGGCGAAATCTGCTTTTCATCCTTCCATGCAAAACCTTCACCATCCTTTCCCAAAGGGCGGTGACAAACCTCGGTTTGAAAACCGGCTGCAGCAAAAGCCTCGCGGTAATCCTGATCAGTCCAGAAATAATCAACGACCTCCAGTTCTGTATCAGGAAACTTGACCAGAATTTTGCTTCCGCTTCTCAGCGGCGGCTGCACGACTGTCATCTGGTCGGCCGCAAATAACCATTGCCGTGAAGAGTCATAAAGTGCTTCCGAAGCAGTAATAATTATCACTGTGCCACCGGGTTTTAATACCCGGTTAACTTCCTGCATGATCTGCCGGATCTCTGCCAGTGAAGGGATAATCAGCAACACATAGCAGATAAATACCAGATCATAGCTGTTATCCGGTCGCGGAATACTGGCGGATTGAATTTGGGTAACAGTAAAATCCGGATAGCTCTTCCGGCATTGAGTCAGCATTTCAGGTTCGATATCCATCCCTTCAACATCAAACCCAAGCTTTTCAAGGAAAGGCATTCTCAATCCGGTACCACAGCCATAGTCCAGTGCTTTATTGCCGGAGTCTGTAATTGATTCCAGCAACCGGGGAACATCACGCATAAAAAGGTAACTGACATCGCCCTGCACCAGCTCCGAGTAGAGCTCCGGGATTTCGCCACGGTACTTCATGCCTTTACTCTGATTCGGCCAAATTTTACAGTCTAGTTGTGATACTTGTTGGCTCAAGTGAGAGCAAAATTATTCCAAATCTCCTGTTTCAACCAGAACGTGAAAAAAACCATACAAACATAAGGGTTTTGCCCTGTCACTGCTTTACAACTCATGCTAGGATCGCCGCGAAAACAAGCGACAAAATAAGTATAAATACCATCTTTCATGGTATGATTTGCAGGAAACTATTTGATGTTCAGCGCTCTAGTGGATGACGACATTCGTCTCTGTCTGGTACAGCACTCTTTTGCACCCCGCTATACCGAACTGGTAGCGGCCCACAGTGAATACCTGTCCCAATGGCTGGCCTGGCCGGAAAAATGTAATACCGAAGAGGCATTTCGTGCCTTCGTCACCCGCTCACTGCATGACTATGCCGATGGCAAAAGCCTGACCTGTGCCATCGAGTACCGCGGAGAGATTGTCGGCAATATCAGTTTCAATGCCATTCTTGATGATCGCAAAATGGTTGAGATCGGTTACTGGCTGGCTGAATCGTATCAAGGTCAGGGGATTGTTACCCGGGCCTGTCGTTTCCTGATTAACCATGCGTTTACTGCACTGGATATGGACAAGGTTCAGATCAGTGTGGCTGAAGATAACAAACCCAGTCGTGCCGTTTGTGAACGGCTGGGCATGACCCTGGAAGGTATTATTTCAAACCGGGAAAAGATCGGTGATCGCATCCTGGCCCATGCAGTTTACGGGCTACATCGAACCCAGATTGAACAGGCGAAGGTATAGCAAGGGTAAAAACTGCATGATGAGAATCAATGTTATCGGTACCAGTGGCAGTGGCAAGTCCACCCTGAGCAAACGGCTGGCCAGCCAACTGGATATTCCCTATATCGAGATGGATCAGCTGTTCTGGGGACCGAACTGGCAGATGCCAAGGGATGAGGCCTTTTACTCCCGGCTGGAGCTGGCGCTGGATCAGGATTACTGGGTACTGGACGGCAACTATACCCGCACGACACCGATCAAATGGTCCCAGACCCAGCTGGTTATCTGGGTCGACTATTCCTTTACCCGCACCCTGCTGCAGGCGCTGAAGCGCGCCACTGTACGCATTGCCACCCGCAAGGAACTGTGGCCAAACACCGGTAACCGGGAAACCCTGCGCAAACTGTTCAGTAAGGATTCCATTATCTGGTGGACGGTTTCCAATTTCCGCAAAAACCGGCGCAAATACGTCACCATGATGTATGACTCCCGCTATGCCCATATCCGCTTTGTGCGGCTGCGGTCGCCGGCTGATGCCGAGCGGCTGCTTAGTGACCTTAGACCTGAGGGTGATTATTGCCCTGGTTAACTACGGGCAATAACCACCCATACGTCTTGTATAGCCGACCTATCGATATCCGTGGTTCCCGTAAGCTGGTGGCGGTGGAAACTGCTGTGGGTAGACATACCCCGGCCCCCCGGTCGTACCTCTTCCGCCCCAGTTGTCGAATTGGACATGGTTTGTTGAGCTTTCTGCCGGATACACAGACATGTGATGTGGCGGGCCTCCATATGGAGACATTGAAATATATCCAGAGCTGCCCGGTCCTGGTGGATAACCATGAATCATCATCTGTGGCTGTGAAAAGCCACGCCCGCAGGGCAAGGGCGAGGCAGTCGTATAGCTATAAGGGTGGCCCCCTGACATTGCCGGGCTCAGTCTCATTGCCTTGGTAACCGGGGTTGTCAATGTGCCAGGAAATTTAGGAACAACCTGAGGTACTCCTTGATCCCGGTCATCAAATCCCCTCTTCATTGCTCTTTGGTCATGAGACATATGTCCCGGTAGAGGAGGAGAAGCTGTCTTAACAGTCATAAAAGGGCTGCGAGCAACAACACCAGCTAGAAGAGCTGCTTTCAACTGACTGTCTTCACCGGCCCCCTGGTTACCAGTCACCTCTTGTGTACTACTCACTGCGAGGGGGCTGACTGGTTTGTGTTTCTGCCTGACTACTATTGGCGCGGATGGTGCTTTTCCTAGAGCGCTCAAATCAAAGGTTTCTACTTTTTCCAGCCAGTTAGTCTTTCTGCTTTTATGTTTCTTTATGATGAGCCTGCGTTGATGCCATACCACTACCAACAGTTTTTCTTCTGGCTGTAAACACTTTTGTCGATGCAATCCAAGTTTCAATACAATATTAAAGTACAGTTGTTTAAGTGGATCACTCTTATGCGCGTCATCAAAGTAGGTGTAAACAGCATCCCAGAACATACATAGTTTTAATTTTTTTTTATAATACTCAGCATTGGCATGAAGTTTCAGGTAATAGCTGTGGGGACTTTTCTTTATCGCTTCTTTTAAATCTGCTTCGCTTTGGCAAGTAGTAATACTTGAATAATCCAGAGGTATATCTTCTTCCTCATTATCTTCACCTTCAGTCACTACCTCTTTACCTGCCGTGTCCATAACGGCTTCGCTGGACCCTCCTGAATCCTGAAGATCAGCCCCCTCCATCATTTTAAAAACTTCCTTAAACTCGCCTTGCCAGTCAAATGAAACATCTTTGGGAAAGACCACGTCATTAATCCACTCAAGTCGCCACTTGATATAGTTCTTCTCTTTTTCCCCAAGCGGTGTGTGACCGTGATTAATTGCAGAATTCATGCAGGCTATCACTGGAACAAGGCAGACATCATGTTTTGCTTCTAGATAGTCAGCCAACAACTTATCTACCTGAGCAGCAGTCTCCGCTTTTTTATCGGAGCCTGACTCGGCTGGCCTTTCAATCCACTCACCATCCCTGCTTATAATATCCCTATATTGATACACCCATTGATAGCACCAGTAATCAAGATTAATCAGCAGCCTGTACATAGATAACGAAGAAAACCAGTCGGGCTTGTCTTCAGGAATATCTACAAAGTCAGCGAACTGCAAACCAAGCCCTGAAGCACGGTCTTCCCACACCTTGCGCTGATCTGCTGTAAGGCGGGCACCAAAATTGAGCCACTCTCCCACATCACATTCAACACTCTGTTGTTGAGATTGTTGTTGTGATAATTCTTCTGACCTGGGACTGACAGATTCTGAAGCGCTTTCATCTTCAAACTTTGTTGGAGGTACCTCCACCTTGGTAGTACCTATCCTTTGAGCCTGAGCAGCTTTGGCTGTAGCCTTTGTTCTTGATGCCAGGGCTACTGAGGCATCCAAACACAAAACTAAAAATAATAGTGATAAACAAAATCTACTTTTAAAACTCAAAAGTGTTTTTCTTTCCATCACATTTATAGTCATCATCACCTGAGTAATAACTGAGTGTAGTCACTACATCCAGTATCAGTGATATCTATCTCAATGGACGAATCGCGTTAATAAAACCAATTGTCTTTACTTCAGAAAGGACACATATATTTCCAAGAATAATCACTCCCAGGCCTGTAATAGTCAGTGAATTCCAGACAAACCCTTCAAACAGACTGGATAAAGTCAGCGCTACCACCGGTGTAATCACCAGCGCATAAGCTGAATAATTGGCTCCTATTCGGGCAACCAGCATCAGGTAGGCCGTAAAGCCCAGCACCGTTGCAACGATCACCAGATACAGTAATGAGCCCAGATAGCGGACACTGCTATCCCATAGCACCAGATCTGAAGCACCGTATTGTTTGAAAATGACCATAGAACTGACCAGCGCCAATATCAGACAGCCATACATCATTCCCCACAGGGTCGTTGTCCAGGCTTTCAAGCCGCAACGGGCATGACGTACCCCAATCATATTCCCCAGCGAAAACAACCAGGTGCCCAGCAGGGCAAAACCGATACCGATATAACTGTCACCTGACCACTGCTGGGCTTCCAGATCACTCCACAGCAACAACACCAACCCGACAATTCCCAGTACTGAACCCAACTTGAAATGACCACTGCTGGATATACCCCAAATCCACCGATTGTGTACCGCATTAAACAGCGTGGCCGTTGACATGGTTACCGCTACAAGTCCGCTAGCGATATATTGGGTTGCCAGGTAGAAGGCAACAAAATTCATCGAGAACAGGCACAACCCCTGCAACAGGTAAAAGCCATGGTCGCGGCGATAACTCCGTTGCAGCCGGCCGGAAAGCAGCACAATGATCAATAATATCAGTGCGGAAAAAACAAACCGGTAAAAAATAGATACGGTTGTAGGGACGTCCCCGCCCTGCCATTTAATCGCAAGCCAGGAACCACCCCAGGCCAGCAATACTCCGAGATAAAGCAGACTGTTAAACATTGATGCCATCCTGATTATTTTCCAGCCATTATCCAAATCAGAACGGGCACCGGATTTCACCATTTTGCCGGTTTTGTCACAATCCTGCGGTTATCTGCAATCTGTCTATTGATGTGGCAGAGGAGCATTCAGTAAGGTGTTGGGCTATGAACAAGCATACCCAACCCGGACTGGTGTCTTTTGATGCCTCAAGTGTTAACTGCAGGCGGCAATTGATTCTGCCGCAAGGCATCCGGCTGGCGGAATATCAGAACGGCAATGAACGGCTGTATTACCAGAATGAGCAAAGCCATACCTTCAGCCTCTATCTGCAAGGTGGGTTTCAAACCATTCGCACGGATGAAAAGTCTCCGAACGGGGCTCCGGGTCATTTCTGTCTGATGCCGGAAGGCGCTTACTCCGCCTGGGATGTAGGGCCAACCCAGCGCTTTCTTCACCTCTATTTTGATGATCACTATATTCGCCGGCTGGCACTGGCGACATTTGATCTTGACCCGCGGCTGATTAATCTGCCGGAACTGACATTCTGTCATGACCCGGCACTGGAAGCACTGGCCCGGCACAGTATTGCCGGCTGGGACTGGCAAGGAACGGATTGCGAGCTGGCACTTGAACAGGCAGTACAGCTACTGCTGGTCAATCTGATCAAACAACAGGGGCTGATAAAGCATGACTCGGACCGGTTAAAAGGCGGCCTGGCTCCAGCGATCAACAAACGGGTATGTGATTATATTCAGGCCCATCTGCATCGTCCGGTGAGCCTGTCAGAATTGGCAGCTGTCGCTGAACTCAGTGAATACCACTTCTGCCGTATGTTCAAAACCAGCCTGGCGGAAACACCACAGCAATATATCACCCGTTTACGCGTGGAGCGGGTACAGACACTGCTGCAGCAACAGGCCAATGCGACTGAAACACGACAGAACATGGCTGATATGGCACTGACCTGTGGTTTTTCGAGCCAGAGTCATATGGGACGCGCCTTTAAAAAGCAAACCGGGATCACGCCAGGGCATTATCTTCGAAGCCTCGCACTATAAGCAGGCGATGTCGCTATTTCACCCTTTCCAAAAAACATGCACACGCTGTTTTTTTCCGATATAGTCTTTCGCAAATAAGAATCATTCTTAATTCAAACTTATCAGGAAAGAGGCTTTTAATGTCACAGATCAGCACCCTGCGAACCGGACTGATTTTCGGTACCGATACCGGCAACACCGAAGAAATGGGAGGCAAAATCAGTGCAGTGCTGGCAACCTACGGCTGCGAAGTAAGCATGCATAATATTGCCGACGCCGTCCCCGAAATCTTTGAATCCTATGAATTTTTAATACTGGGAATACCCACCTGGGACTTCGGCGGAATCCAGTCTGAATGGGAAGATTTTGAGCAGCAACTGCAGACGCTGGATCTCAAGGGAACGACTGTGGCCCTTTACGGACTGGGGGATCAGTTTGGGTATGCCGATTACTTTGTCGATGCCATGGGGTGGCTTAACGAGCGAATACTCAAGACAGGTGCCCGGGTTATTGGTGCCTGGTCAACTGAAGGATATGACTTTGAGGCATCCGAAGCCGCTAATAAAGACAAAACCCTGTTTTGTGGTCTGGCCCTTGATGAAGACCAGCAGTTTGATTTATCTGATGACCGTATCAATGCCTGGGTAGAGCAACTGGTGGTTGAACTGGAAGAGGCCCGGGCTGCCTGAACCACACCATTTGAACTGATAACCGAAAAGATAAAGAACCCGCCGCGCAAACTGGCGGGCTCTCTACTCTCTTATATGCTTACATTCTTACACTCTTGCCAGATATATTCAGTCAAACGGGCGAATACGATAACCGGCAGCCGATGTCTGGTCATGGTAATCATAATAAGCGGACAGATGGGTATCACGCGACAGCTGGTTGTAGAATGACTCACCGTCATTGCCCCATACCCGGCCAATATGGTTCTTCGCCTTGACGTTATCCGACCAGTTTTTCTCACCACTGGACATATTGTTCATCACCACATAAGCAGATGAACTGTCGTCCATACCGCCGACCTTGCCGGTGATATCGCCCTGATCATTGGTTTCGGGAGAGATAAAGATTTTGCCGCTTAGTCGGCGTTCATTGGCATAGTCTTTCAGGGTCTGGTTACGGTGTCCGTTCAGCACCAGAATGATTTTGCCCTGTAGTGCACTGGCCGCAGGCCATCCTCTTTGCGCAACCGCATCCCGCAGCGAACCACCCTGCCCGGTAAATACTTTCAGGTCATAGGGGGTAAACAGTTTGGAGCCAAACACCCGGCTGACCAGATTATCCAGATCGGTCGGCGTCCGTTGATCTCCGCTGCCGGACCAACCCTGCTTTTTATCCAGGATGATGGTGACCGGGAAATGCCCCGGATGGTTATCACTCCACTGTTTTACATCACTGAGACAGTTTTCCAGATTACCGATGCCACTGCAGTTACTGTTGTTGCCCCCGGTCGGATAATGGCGCACAAACCATGACCGAGGCTCATCCCCCCACCACAGGTCACGGTCATCATAGAAGTCAATTTCCAGCGTCCTGACAGAGTCCAGCGCTGATACCAGACTTTGGGCATGCTGACTTTCATAGCAATTGTGACAGGCAACCTGGGCAATATCATCAAACGAGGTATTCCACACCCGGCTATCAATAAAAGACTGTTGTT
This sequence comes from Spongorhabdus nitratireducens, assembly GCA_947387575.1. Classification (GTDB taxonomy): domain Bacteria; phylum Pseudomonadota; class Gammaproteobacteria; order Pseudomonadales; family Endozoicomonadaceae; genus CANDOC01. The sequence goes on along the minus strand of CANDOC010000001.1, from coordinate 429,514 downwards.
CAGCCGCACTGACTGGCAGTGCCTGCAAACCCAGCAAGCCGACAAAGGCGGCAGCACCTGCGAGAATCTTCTTTTTCATCTGTTCTCTAAACCACGGTATTTGAATTGGGAGGGAATCGAGTAAAACCCGGCAGAATGACTGCGGTATTACATCGACAATATTGTCAGGCACCAGATGCAAAGCCGCACCCAGAGCCGGACAAGTTATTACGCTAAGGCAGGTAAAGGTATTGAAGCGCTGACAGGGGTCAATATTTGATCAACGCCTTACGATTCGTGACATCTTATTACTTTTGACTACATATGACGCTTAGCTGTACCTGTGATGTAAACATCCAATTTATTTGCACCAAGGTTCAATGTTAGGCTATTCACGCTCGTAATTTATTGCGAACCAACACAACAGATAACCGGGTAACAATAATGATAAAAAAATGAAGCGACCGGTGGTCTTCAGACCTCGATGACCTGGCAAATTATCGAAGTCTATAACGACGCACATATCACTCAGTATATTCGCCGAACAGAAGTGCCCGGCGGCTGGCTGGTTGAATCTGTATTTGATCGCATTTACCGCTCAACAGCCCGTAATCCGGAAGATGGCATTGGGTCAGGCTCCGGTCTGACCTTTGTGCCCGACCCGGAAAAGCAGTGGCAGCCGGATGTTATTGCCACGGTGCCCTGAATAGCCTGACTCAACTTTAAAAGAACAATATTTACTGCAAGTTAGATTGACTTGTTGTTATTTCTGGAAGCGAGTTATGGAAAGTTTCATACCTAAAACCCCAAATTTTGAAGCCAGAGTTCGTGACAGTTTTGCCCGCCAAGCCGTTATGGACACAGTCAATACCTCAATTGCCACCATTAAACCGGGACGGGTTGAGCTGGCGTTTATTCCCTCACCGAAACTAACCCAGCAGCATGGATTTGTTCACGCTGGTATCGTATCAACTGTGCTGGACTCCGCCTGTGGTTACGCGGCTTTTTCCCTGATGCCTGAAGATGCCGCAGTGCTGACAGTAGAGTTCAAGGTTAATCTGCTGGCGCCGGCGCAGGGGGAACGCTTTCTGGCTATTGGTAAAGTTGTTAAGCCAGGGCGCAATATTACCTTTACTGAAGCAGAAATGGTGGCCTTTGATGGCGGCAAGACAAAACGGGTAGCCAACATGACCGGCACGATTATGTCGGTTTTTAACCGCAATAATATTCAAAGCTGAATACGGATTATTAAATGAAAACCATCGGTCTGCTCGGCGGCATGAGCTGGGAATCCACTGCCAGCTATTACAAGGCATTGAACGAAGGCGTTAAACGGGCGCTGGGCGGACTGCACTCTGCCAAAATCTGCCTTTACAGTGTCGATTTTGATGAGATCGAAAAGCTTCAGCATCAGGGACGCTGGGATGAAACCGCAGAGATACTGGCTACCGCAGCTAAAGCAGTTGAGGCCGGTGGTGCCGACTTTCTACTGATCTGCACCAATACCATGCATAAGGTCGCTACTGAAATTGAAGCGGCGCTTTCCATCCCCTTGTTACATATTGCCGATGCTACAGCAGAACAGCTGTTACAGGACAACCGGCGCAAGGTCGGCCTGCTGGGTACCCGGTTCACAATGGAACAGGACTTCTACAAGGGGCGACTGACGCAGAAGTATGGGATTGATGTGATTGTGCCGGATAATGACCAGCAGACACGGGTACACGACGTAATTTATTCGGAGCTGTGTCTGGGACAGGTAAACGAAACATCTCGCCAACAGTATCTTGAAATAATTGCCGACCTGCACAGCCAGGGCGCCGAGGCCATCATTCTGGGCTGCACCGAAATTGCACTGCTGGTAAAACAGTCAGATACTCAGATACCGCTATATGACACGACAGCTATTCACGCCACCAAAGCGGTAGAGACTGCACTGGCATAAAATACCGCTTTTACTACCAAATCTTGGACCGCCCTGATTTATATCAGGGCCTTGCCCGTACTTTTCAATCAAACTGCCCCACAATACACGACACTTGTAGACATCAGCCTAAGCCGGTTATAGGATGCAGCCATAATATGCAAAACATATACACCTTCGGCCGCTGAGCCTGGCTCCGGCTGATGGGGAGAGACTGTTATGAGTCTGAGTGAACAGACAATCCGCATCATAAAATCCACTGCGCCGGTACTGGCAGAACAGGGTGATGCAATTACCCGCCATTTTTACCAGCAAATGTCCAACCATAACCCTGAACTGATGAATGTTTTCAGCATCAGTAATCAGCAAACCGATCGCCAGCAGGTTGCTCTGGCTGATGCCATTCAGTGTTATGCCGCCTATATCGACAATCCCCCGGCGCTGAAAGACGCGGTAGAGCGTTTCGCCCAGAAACATGCCAGCTTTACGCTTCAGCCGGAGCAATATTCTATCGTCGGCAAGTATCTGATTGAAGCAGCTGCTTATGTCCTTAAAGATACAGCCACAGACGAAACCCTTGCTGCCTGGCGTGAAGCCTATCAGCTGCTGGCCAACCTGTTTATTGAGATAGAAGAAGGGGTTTATCGCCAGTGCGAAAGCACCGACGGCAGCTGGCAAGGCACGAGAGAGTTCCGGGTCGCCGCCAGGGTTGCGGAAAATGAGCTGATTACCTCGTTCTATTTTGAACCGGTAGATGGCAGACCCGTTGTTAATTTCCTTCCGGGACAGCATATCGGCCTCAGTCTCAAGCCGGAAAACTCAGGTTATCGCTGCATTCGCCAGTACAGTTTGTCAGATGCGCCTAACGGCAAGACTTACCGAATCTCCGTCAAGCGGGAAACGGATTGCGAGAAAGAGGGATTGATTTCCAACTACCTGCACGACTCGGTACAGGTGGGCGATATTGTCGAACTGTGCCCACCAACCGGTGAGTTTGTACTGGATGTCGAGGCATCCAGCCCGGTGGTGTTACTCAGCGGCGGTGTAGGTCAGACCCCGATCATGAGCATGCTGAACACCCTGGCTCAAACCAGCCGTCAGGTTCGTTATGTTCACAGTGCCCAGAACAGCAAGGTTCATGCTTTTGGTGCTCACACCAAAGCTGTTGCTAACAAGCATGACAATGTAGAACAGATTGTATTCTACAATGCTCCGACTGCAGACTGCAGCGGCCATGACTACAACGGTATCATGAATATGGAAGCGATCCGAAACCGGATTGAGTTGCCGAATGCCCACTACTACTTCTGCGGCCCACTCGGTTTTATGGCCATGGTCAACCGGACCCTGAAAAGCTGGGGTGTTCCGAAAGAGAATATCCACTTTGAAGTGTTCGGGCCTCATAAAGAGATCTGATCCCTGTCGAGCCAGCTATTCATAGCTGGCTCACAACACCCTGTCCCGGATTAATCTGAAAGGTAGTACTCAACGGTTGATACAACCCGCACCGACTTGATATGCGGGTTATTGTTATCTCTGGCCGAGATACTGAACTGTCCCTGTGAAGCTCTTTTGATTTTACCCAGCTTGCTGTGAGAATCTGCCGCGAATTTCTCTGCCACTTCGCGGGCATTTCGGGTAGCTTCTTCAACCATTTCCGGTTTGATCTCATTCAGGCGGGTAAACAGATACTCGGTGCGGGCCCGGTAATCATCGCCGGTAAAGACAATCCCCTTTTTGCCCAAGGCTGAAAGTGAGTTCATCACGGCTCTGACAGTATCAATATTTTTGGAATAGACTGTGACCGTCTGTACCGCAATATAGCGAAACTCACTCGGGTTACCATTACCATATTGCTGGGCAGAACGGTCGGTTATTGAAGGTGAGGAAAAGCTGATTTCAGTTGCTTCAATACCTCTGGATTGCAAGAATGACTGAATCTCGGAAGAGCTGTTTTCTATCGCATTATAGAGCGTCTCGAGATCATTTCCGGCCTCGGTAAACATAATCGGCCAGATCACAATATCAGCCGGGTATTCCCTTTCAGCCAGTCCCTTTACCGTTACGCTGCGATCAAGCTGCCGGTATTCAATAGCGGCACTGCCAAGCAGATAGCCCAGTGAAGACAGACCAAGAATAATCGAAAGGCCAAGAATCATCAGGCCCGGAACATTATTTCGTTGCACAACAGTATCCTTACATCACATCAAAAACTTCAGCAGTATATATTGCCAGTCAACCCAGTGCTGCAGCCTGAATCAGGCAGCCTGATCTGCAAACCTGATGTTGTCACCAGCCGCCAGGGTTCCGGTAGCAATAACACTGGCATAAACACCAAAATGCATGCCGAAATGCTGCGATACCGTTTTCAGTACTTCAGGCCTGTATTCATAGCCGGGCTGATCAAGCGCAACCATCCGGCACCTTTCGGTTTTACCCGTGATTTCCAGCACAACATCATTGATATGAAGCGTCTTGCCGATCAGCTCCTGATCCGTAAATTCACAGTCAATCACAATATTGGGCCGAAACCGCGGCGCAGCAATTTCAGCATCCGGGCATAACTGCTGCAGCGAAAGCAGCGAGGCCGTTGTCATAATATGGACGGCTCCGGCATCAAAATGGGGGATGTCGTTTTCTCTGGTAAGGGATACCGGTTGCCCAAGCGTTTCAGACAGTTGTTGATCCAGCCCGATATCGCCTTTATTCAGTGAGCTACCATCAGGAAATCTGACAGTAACGCCATCTGTTATCAGTGAAGCCCCGAGAGATAGCAAGCCATCAATACGTCGGAAACGTCGGGTATTCTTGCCACTGCCAAACTTTCCCTCTGGATTGCTGATAGCATACAGCCGGTCACCCTTAATACCTCTGCTGTCGACTTCAACCTTTTTCAGCTGCTCTCCCTGCAGTGATTTTACCGGATAGCGCCATAAAGAATTAATCACGCCATGTTTCATAAACAACTCCGACGGTTCTTATATTTGTTCTTGCTGTAAAATTATTGTTGTACAGGCAGTCAGGCAAACTCAGCCAGCGCTTTCTGATAAGCCGCCCGGGCCTGCGGACTCAGGTAATCATTCATTGTCTCGAACAGATCAAACAGTCCCTGCCCGTATTGCTGTTTGAATTGGTCGCTGGCACACACCAGCTCCAGTTCATTGGCTGCTGTCAGTTCACAGAACCGGGTCATCTGATCAACGGACATTTCAAATTCTGTGTCATTAAACCGGTTTCGAAACCGGACAGATGATGACTTGCCGAACCGGGGATAGACCGCGTCACGATCACAGGCACAGTACAAATAAACCAGCGCTTCAGCGTCTTTGCCAATCACAGCGGCAATCTCTCCACGCCGGGCCAGAGACACCATTTGCTCATCGAAACCTGCCGTACCATAGGCCGCATGAAACAGCCCGGCGGTTCTCAGGGTTTCATCAGCCCCCCACTCTGCCAGCAATGACTCTGTTCCCTTGAGGTGCGTTTCCAGTGAGCCGTGCAGATGTTGAAAGTCCCCTGCCCCGAGTGAAGCAAGCTTTTCAAATTTGTGATTCATTCCCCGAACTCCACCGAATACAGTAGGGTCATTTTACAGGCAATACGACTGCCAGGTTCAGGATTAGAATAGTTCTTGTGCGGTTCGCTCTTTACCCAGGCGAATACTTTTAATATTCGCGGTACCCGGCAACAGGCTTTAACAGCCCGTGCCGAATAACAAACTAGATTGTCATTTCATCCCGGCTGGACAGTGCTATACGCTCTTTCACAATCTGTTCCTTGAACGCCTTGATAAACTCCCTGTCCCCATCATTTTGCTTGCTCAGCCAGAGCTCAAAATAGTCAGTCTCATTCACATACACTTTGATAACCGTATCATCCAGCAGTGATTCAGCCCATGTGACCTCCAGATCAGTTATGTCCTCATAGCCAACCCTGTTGTTCATGATGCGGCTGGTTTCCAGCTCTTCCCAATAACTGACCACACAGCAGTCGGTAAGAAACTGGCCATCTTCCAGAACCGAGGTAAGGCCGCCCGCATAAAACTTGATAATCTCTTCATCAGGCTGTAGCAAGCTGTTTTCAATCAGAATTTCACGGTTCGATTCTGACAATTCAGAGCCATCAATCACCGTTTCAGGCAGATCCCAGAGAGTCAGCTGCAAAATAGCCAGCAGTGCCAGTGGACCGAGCAAAACAGAAGGCACACTCCATTTCAGAGCATGCTTTGGAGGTGTCCAACTGTCACGCTTCCACATTTTGTATACGGTGGGCAGTAAAGGAACAAAGATGAAAAAAGACCCTATAAAAGTCTGCTCACTCAGGTTTGAGCTGATGGCTGCAACAAAATATATAACAGCCAGAAAATACCTGATGTTATCCGTCTTATATAACTTTTCACCGGTATCTGCATCGAGATCCTTGATGAGTTCGTTGTACATAAACGGCAGGAAAACCGCTCTCCAGAATGGCCGGATATCACTGTCCTGTCTGGCTTTGATGTATTGCCAGTTTCTGAAGGCCCAATAGATGGAATAGATGTTGAACGTTCCGAGGTTTAGCAAGGTAAACAACAACGGGGATGGCGATAACCTTTTTTCCATTTCAGCTACTTATAGATAATTCTTCTCAGGCGACTTTAACTGTTCACTGCCTCCCAACCGGACTTACTCACATCAAACAGAACCCGGACAGGCGCGGCTAAACCAGCACAACGAATGACCAGTATGTTATCACCAGACCATTAAAAAACGACAACTAACAGCTACTGCCAGGTTGACTCTTTTCACAGATAACGCATCATGACCCGATCTTTGACCTGACAAATAACAACAGACAAACAGGATAAAGAGCATGAAATACAAAGGAAGCTGCCATTGCAGTGCCATTCAGTTTGAATTTGAAGCACCGGCAATTACCCGGGGACTTCGCTGTGACTGCTCAATCTGCACCCGCAAGGCAGCAACAATGACAGCTTTTACCCTGCCTCCGGAACGACTGAAAATCACGGCTGAGAAAGATGCACTGGCGACCTACACCTTTGGTCAGGATGTAGCGCGTCATCATTTCTGCAACCGGTGTGGTATCTATACCTTTCACCAAACACTGAGAGCGCCTGGCGAGTACCGGATCAACACAGGTTGTATTGATGGCCTGGACTCAATAAATCTACCTTTTGATATTTTTAAAGGGTCGGAGCTTTAGAAAGCAAATCTATAAATTTGATCATGGCATTATCTGTTACCATCTCGCACCACGCTTGCAAATGATTTCTTGCTAGAGGGTTTCACACTAATAACACTTTTTGGTGTTGATTCAACTTCGTCCAGACCAACACCACAACCAGAGCTTGGCCGAGGCAAAGGAAAATCAATCAGTACTCTTCTTTCCGACAAGGACTCCTGGCCTTTTCTATCAGCGCGGCGAACAGTATCTGTTCGCCGCACTTTTCGGTTGGTAGACATAACGAGTCTCCATTCATTCACTTTGGGTCTGCCACTGGAAATAGTGTGTACAGGCCGAGGAGAACACTGAACTGCCTCAGCTGAAGGCAAAACAGAGGCATGCCTATATTTTTCGGTCAGTTTCACACTCTCATCCAGCCGCCTCATCAAGTCTATATTTGCCGCTTCCTTATCCTCTACTAAGGCTTTAATTTTAGCGATCTCTTGTTGTAACCGTGTTACCTGTAAGCATTCCTGATCAAGCTCACTTCTTGCCATATGAGTTTCACGATTAGCCTCAGCATGAGACTTTTCCAACATAGCTATTTTTATCTCCTGTTTCCGCTGAACACTCTCAGCTTCCTCAAGATTATCCCTCAAAGCCTGAATGATTCTGTCGGTTTCCTCATTCTGTTCCACCATTGTTTCATGATCATTTTCAAGGGTTTCAATTCGTTTGTAATAATCATCTCGAACAGCGCCTAATTGCTCCAGCTCTGATTCCAGATAGCTGACCCTTCTACGGCAATCATCACGTTCAAAAGATACTTGCTGTAATTCTTGCTTCAACTGACTGATCCGCTCTGTCAGCTCATTTAAAGATTTTATTGCATATAAAGGGATTTGTTCACGTGATTCATCAACAGCTTCAGCTGAGGCAAACACAGTCACCTCCCGTGCTTTTTTGATGGGAGGAGCCTGGTAACAAAAATGATCCTCCTGTGTTTGATTGTATGACTCATCAGGGTTGAACGGTGCAGGAAGTGTCAGCAGCGCCTCAGTAATATGATCGATCTGGCTCCAGTTACAATCAGGAGCCTGTTTTTTCACATCGACCTTACGACCATATTCATACCTGCCAATTGAAAATAATAATGACGAACTATTAAACACTTCGGTTTTACTGGGTGGTCGCTCCCGATAGCTTAATTTTCTTTTCCTGCTATTGGGTGGATAGTGCAAAATAAATTTCTGGCGCGATGCCTTCCCGTCACGCTCAAGTCTGAAGCAAACGACAAACCCATGTGCGTCCCGCTCCTGTTCCAGGCTGATATCTCTCAGGCAGCTGATCCCTTTCAGCGGATGCCATGTCACCTTTTTGCGATGGTCATCGTCATAGTCAAGACACAGACCCGCAATACCTCGATCAAGATATCCCCTCGCTTCCGGGTCAGAGGCTATATCACTGATGCTGATTGGTTTATGAACCTCACCTCCTTCATCATCATCAAACCATTTGAAAAACTCGGACTCCACCTGAGAGCTTTCTCCCAGCCAGATATTGTTACGCATTTGTACTGTTACTCTTTCCGGTGTTTCAGCAATAAGCTCTGAAAGTGAAACTTTTTCCCTACGCTCAACTCTGTAAACCAATTGCTCATACACACCAGCCATATCTTCGTGACTCATCTTCTCCTGATACTTTTCATCAATGAGATTCGGGTCTCCACTCCAGCGCCATTTGATATTAAGCCGTACAGGCTTGCCGCTCTTGCGTTCTACTGCTCGCTGCTTGATCCAGAGCGCGTAGTATCTGCCTTTGATTTTAAAAAATAATTCAACGGTTCGGTAAGTCTCATACAATTGGTATGTATGACCACCTCGCCCCGTTTCACTGGCAATACTGCACCTGAATTGAATGACACCAATATGCCTCTCTTCTTCAGGAAGCACTACAACAGCAGACATTGCTGCCTGTAACGGTACTGAAAACAAATACAGCCCGTAAAAAGCAAGCAGCAGGAAGACTATTTTATGTTCTGGCCCTTTCCAGCCCATTTATTAACCAGCCGCACTGTACTTTGAGATAAAAAAGCATAGTTACTGGATATTTATTTTCCATTGCTTTCGCAGAAAAGGGTTCAAGTATCAGTTGGCTCATATACCGGCTCCCTCCCTGCGGGCGCAGGGAGCGCCTGAGTGTGTCCATAAAGTTATCAGCGTCCACGGCGGGTGTAGTGAAGATAATATTGAGCTGAAACCTGTTTTACAGGAAAACGTACAGGTTTCTACTTAGATGTTACTTTGAAACTCGAACCCGATCTGCAGTTTCAGAATGAAAAGAGGCCATCAAAAGCTGGATGATGTGAATCACAAATGTAAAAATCCAGTCTTTCTTGGTACTGGTGATTTTGTCAGCATTGCTAATAATGACAGTCTGCACGCCAGAGAGGTGATCCATATCGGGGATATGGCTGCTCACAAAATGCGCTGGTTATGTAAAACCTTCAACGTTAACAGCTTGCAGGAACATCAGCATATGATGTCTGATGACCGCTACGGCGTTGTCAATGAATAAAGAAAAGGGATAACAATATGCCTGAGCCATCCGAGTGGAAGCTGTAGCTATGCGTACAACCATTTTATCCTTGTTGTTTATTACCTTGTACGGTTCGGGGTTTGTGGCTACCCAGTTCGGGATACCCTATGCTGACCCACTTTCATTTCTGACCTACAGATTTTCTATAACAGCAATAATACTTGTCGTTATTTGCTTGCTATTCAGAGTCAGATGGCCAGGCTCTTTCCGTGAAGTATTTCACATATCGATTGCCGGCATGCTGATCGTCGGTACATTTTCAATTGGCGTCTTTATTTCTATTGACCTGGGTACCTCGGCTGCAACGTCATCCCTGATCATAAGCTTCCAGCCACTGATAGCCAGCCTGTTATCATTTCTTGTATTGCAAACAACCATCAGCAAGCAACAATGGGTTGGTTTGTTTATGGGGCTTCTGGGGGTCAGCTTTATCGTCTTTAACAACCTCGGGATCGATAATCTGTCGGGCATCTTGATGTCAATACTGGGGCTGCTGGGCCTCGCATTAGGCAGTGTTTATCAGAAGAAATTTTGTTCAAATATGAATGTATTTTCTGGTGGTGTTATTCATACCTGTGTTTCTGCAGCCATGTGTTACACAATCGCCATGTTTTATGATGGCAGCTATACAGACTGGCAGCCCGCATTTATTTTCTCTCTGCTATGGATGGCTGTTATTGTTTCAATCGGGGCACTCAGCATTCTATATATCCTTATCAGGCAACTTGAGATCAGCCAGGTATCCAGCCTGTTTTATCTGATTCCTGTCAGCTCAGTGATGCTTTCAGTGATACTTCTTGACGAATCGCTGGATACCAACGAGTTGATTGGCATTCTGATAACATCCATGGCCGTTTTCATGGTTAACAGTCCCCTGTTCAGGTTGTTCAGGCAAGTTGAACCCACTTGATCAGGTAGAGCTTACTTTTCTCTGATACGTAGCACGGCATCGATACAAAGTATCAAAAACATCTTGGGGGGCTTAATAACGCCCCTTTCTGGGAAGATTTTTCACCAGCGAAGCCCCTAAGAACAAGGCTTTCGGTTTCTCAAAATCCATTCCCGGAACTGGATTCTCAATAGATCATGACAGAATGGGTTTAGAGAGATCTGGCTTAACTGCTCTTGCTGGATAAATCTCTGATGAATCAGGTCATCCCTGTGGGCACAGGGAACACGGTTGCCTTTCTGCTGTTACCTCCGGCTGTGATCGGTTCATCCCTGCGGGCGCAGGGAACACTCTAAGAAAATAGCTCTATATATCAAGGCATTACAAAGCCTCAATTTTCCACCAGAATATTAACCTGTTTTCAGGTACTTATTTTGGTTTGTTAAGGAGCTATCAAAACGCCGGGCTGCAAACCGGACATTAACAGACACAAGATATATTTTTCCAGCCGCCAGACCGACATCACGCCACACCACCACAAGTGTTTTCCCCCTCCCCCCTCTCTTTTCTCGCGACAGTTATTGGGCCAGCCCTCAGAGGCCATTAATTATGGCGATATTAGACAAATATCTCTTACCGTTTTCACACAACGAATCCTGATTACTACGACACTCACGCCGGAGTCATAAACCCACTGACGTATTAATTGAAATCCTGATCCTGGGGTTTCCCTACAGTTGTGTTCTTGCCGGTTTCACCTCTGTGCAGGTAACAGGGGCTGGCAGGACGCAATATACCCGTGTTTTTGTGGTGTCCTCCGGAGAATTACCGCTGGCATGGGGCCTGGGCGCCAAAACGGTGCCACAGGTTACCGCTCAAATGCCACAACTGGCGCATTTGGCAATGAGCTCAGAATATCTATTCTTCTTTCTTTTTTTATTATTTTTTAAAGAGATAGAGATAAAGAAGAGAAAAAAGGACGCCACGAAAAACAGGTCATTTTCAAAGAAAGGATGCCACAAGTGCTATTGCAAACCTGTGGCAAAACCGGGGCAGATAAACAGGCAATCTGCCTCTGGTCAAAACAACGATGACTGCTTAGAGCAACAGTCATCGCCGAAAAGAACAGGGCAATCAGTATCCCTTCATCGAGTCAATCAACTCGGGCAGGAACAGTGATATCTGCGGCACGTAGGTAATCAGGCCGAGGAAGAACAGCAGCAGGCACAGCCATGGCAGACAGGCTCTGATTACCCAGCCCATACTGCGGCCGGTAATACCCGCCGTGACGAACAGGTTGAGTCCGACCGGTGGCGTCAACATGCCGATCTCCATATTCACCACCATAATGATACCGAGGTGAATCGGGTCGATACCCAGCTGGGTGGCAATCGGGAACATGATCGGTGCCATGATCAGCAGAATCGCCGATGGCTCCATAAAGTTACCCGCCATCAGCAGCAACAGGTTCATAACGATCAGGAATGCCCAGGGCGGCAGACCCCAGCCAACGATGGTTTCAGCAATAATATGCGGAATCCGTTCGGTGGTCAGAACGTGAGCAAACAGCATGGCGTTGGCAATAATAAACAACAGCATCAGGCTGGTTTTTACTGCGTCGGTAACAACCTTGTTCACTTCCTTGTCAGTGAAAGACTGTACCAGTGCCAGCAACATCTGCACGGTGTTACGCACCATGGCAACAACCAGAGACTCACCTTCTTTCTTCCACGGCACAGCTTTCAGCGGGCCGATATCACGGTAACCGATAACCGCAACCAGCCAGGCATAGACGGCAGCAACAGCCGCGGCTTCAGTCGGGCTGGCAATACCGCCATAGATGGAACCCAGAACAATCACGATCAGCATCAGGCCGCCCATGGCGCGGGCACCGGTACCGAACAGGTGGGTTACACCGGGGAAAGGCTGAGCCGGCAGCTTTTTAATACGGGCAGCAATATAGATGGCAACCATCAGCAGGCCACCCATCATCAGGCCGGGAATCAGACCCGCCATAAACATGCGGGAAGCAGAGACTTCGGTCGCTGACGCATAAACCAGCATAACGATCGACGGCGGAATCAGAATACCCAGAGTACCGGCATTGGCAATAACGCCTGCGGCAAACGACTGCGGGTAGCCGGAACGCACCATACCGGCAATAACGATACTGCCGATTGCTGCTACGGTTGCCGGAGATGAGCCGGATACTGCCGCAAACAGCATACAGGCCATAACCGATGCCATCGCCAGACCACCACGGATATGGCCAACACTGGCAATTGCAAAATCAATCAGCCGTCGTGCGACACCACCGGTAGAAAGAAAGGCAGAAGACAGAATAAAGAAGGGAATCGCCAGCAGCGTATAGTGCTCCGATGTCGCCTCGAACATCTTCAGTGCGACCGAAGCCAGCGAGTCACTGGAGAAGGTCAGGATAGTAACAATACTGGACAGACCCAGCGCAATCGCAATCGGCATGCCCAGCAGCATGCAGAGCAGCAGGGTAATAAACAGCGTTGCTGTAGCCATTAGTGCTTCTCCCCTGCTGTGTTGCCGGCAGCATTGATCTCTTCTGCCAGTTTCATGCTCTCTTCAGCTTCATCTACATGATGGAAGCCACTGGCTTCACCGGTGATAATTTTCTTCAGCAGCACCAGAATCCGAATGGCCAGCAATACAAAGCCGATCACCAGCACACTCATGGCAATCCACTTGGGAAATGTCAGGTCATCCATTTCCAGTCCGATCATTTTTACTTTGCCGACATAAATCCAGCTGCCATAAACGAACAGACCACAGTAAATCAGTCCCAGTACCCCGGCGATAATGCCGGCAATACGCTGGGAGGCACTCGGCAACAGCTTTACAAAAGCATCAACACCGATATGGGCACCCACACGGATACCCCAGGAGGCACCCAGCAACACAAACCAGGCAGCACAGTACAGGGTCACTTCCTGCATCCACAGCTCACCGGTGTTAAAACCGAATCGCAACACAGTTTCAGCAAAAACCAGCAGGGTAATGGCGACCAGAAGCAATCTCAGCAGAGCTTCTTCAGCCCCGTGGAGGTATTCAAGGAGACGCGACAGCATAATAGCGAAGTCCCTTCATTGTTATTAAGAACCGGTCAACTGCTACTGCAGCTGACCGGATACGTGCTTCGCGGTTGGATCAGGATTTTTTCTGGTTGGAAGCCAGCGCAGCGTCGATGACGTCTTTACCAACTTCGTGTTCAAACTGCTTCCATACCGGCTTCATTGCTTCAACCCACTGCTGACGTTCAGCGTCGGTCATGGACAGCACTTCGCTGCGCGGAGAATCAATGATCGCCTGACGGTCGCTGCGAGTCTTCTCGCCAGCCACTTCGTTACCGTAAGCAATGGCTTCTTTCAGAGACTTGGCAACCACCGGACGGATATCTTCCGGCAGGCCGGCCCAGAATTCCTTGGAGGTTACAACCATATAATCCAGTACACCGTGGTTGGACTCGGTGATGTACGGCTGAACTTCAAAGAACTTCTTGGAGTAGATGTTGGACCACGGGTTTTCGGTACCGTCGATGGCACGGGTCTGCAGCAGGGTGAATACTTCAGAGAACGGCTTCTTCAGCGGAATACCGCCAACCTGTTCAAACTGGGCAGCCAGGATGTCGGAAGTCTGGATACGGAACTTCTTGCCTTTAGCGTCAGCCGGTACCTTCAGCGGCGAGTAAGCAGACAGCTGCTTCATGCCATTGTGCAGGTAACCCATGCCCATCAGGCCTTTCTTTTCCAGAGAAGTCAGCAGTTCCTGACCCTTGTCGCTTTTCTGGAAGCGGTCAACAGCTTCGATATCGTTAAACAGGAACGGCAGATCGAATACCTGCAGCTTCTTGGTGTATTTCTGGAACTTGGACAGAGACGGAGCCGCCAGCTGAACGTCGCCCAGCAGCATGGCTTCTAGTACCTTGCTGTCAGAGAACAGCTGGGAGTTCGGGTAAACCTTGACGTCTACCTTGCCTGGCAGGCGCTGTTCAACCAGCTCTTCAAACTTGAGCGCCATCTTGCCCTTCGGGGTGTTCTCGGCCACAACGTGAGAGAACTTGATCTCGATCGGTGCCGCCTGGGTCATCGGAGCAATCAGGGCAGCGCAGGCAACTGTGCTGGCAATCAGGGTTTTAATCATTTTCATTATAAAAGCGCCTTGCGTATTGGCTTATTGTTAGTTTTTAACTTGTTACATTGTTATGCGGGAATCATTCCCATGTTGCTGGCACGTTTAAGCAAAAGCCTTGCCAGTTTTTCCACTTACTACCGAGGGCAGGTAATCCGCGCACCTGACGGTTTATGAAAATAAAATTCGACATAAAATGGGTAGTTATCTACCCATTTCAATACTTTCCGCGTAGGGACAAGCACACAAAATATTGCTGTTTTTCAGCCGGTTACAACATGATCATGCTGCAAACAGATATCTGAAAAGTTATATGCAGGTTCTCTTCACGAATCAGCGACCAGGGCGGATACCTCCACATACGAATGACAACAAAGTCTGATAGCGACTGTGTCTGCTAACGACAAAGTGTCGCCCGTTTGCAGGAGTAAAAAAATAACGATGGAAAAAAAATGTACACCACGTTCTGCCTAGTATCGGAGACGTGGTTATCGGTCAGTATGGTGTCAGACCTGTACGATCAATGACTCGTACAACACAGTTTTTTTGCATGGTTATTTTTATTTTGTTAATGCAAAAAAGCAGAGACAACGCCGGGTAAATCCCCCCCTCTTATTATCCCCGCATGGATTTTAGCTCTGACTCTCAGGCTACCTTGTAAGGGTCCTTGGTCAGGCTGTATTTTTTCATTTTGTCATACAGGGTCTTGCGGGCAATCCCGAGGCAGACCATGGTGTCTTTGATGCAGCCGTTGTTCTGTTTCAGTGACTGTTCAATGGCCATCCGCTCAAACTGCTCTACCCGTTCCGGCAGCGTAGCCCGCGCCTGAATATCACGCAGGGTATCATCTTCACGGAATTCAAAGGTATCAAAGCCATCGGTCAGAATATGGCGTTCGGCAGCATTCCGCAGTTCACGCACGTTACCGGGCCAGTGGTGCTGCAACAGGGTATCAATAAACTCGGTGCCGGTTGGTTCCAACTGACGCTGGTAACGTTCGGCCGCAAGCAGGGCAAAGTGTTCGAACAGTAACGGCACATCATCCAGCCGCTCTCTCAATGGTGGAATATTGAGCTTGACCAGATTCAGGCGGTAATACAGGTCTTCCCTGAAGTTGCCTTGCTCGGCCAGCTGCAACAAGTCAACCTTGGTGGCTGCAACAATGCGGATATCCAGTGAAATCAGCTTGTTCGATCCCAGTCGTTCAACCTTGCGCTCTTCCAGTACCCGCAGAATCTTGATCTGCAGTGAGGCCGGCATGCTTTCGATTTCATCCAGAAACAGGGTGCCGCCATTGGCATATTCGAACTTCCCTACTCTGGCTTTCTCAGCGCCGGTAAAGGCTCCGGACTCATGCCCGAACAGTTCCGATTCAATCAGGTTTTCCGGCACAGCACCGCAGTTTATTGCTACAAACGGATGCTGCCGGCGCGAGCTGTGCTCATGCAGATAACGGGCAACCAGCTCTTTGCCGGTACCGGTTTCACCATGAATAAGGATATCTGCCGGAGCGTCCAGCACCTGATGAATCCGGTTACGCAGCCGTTTCATATTGCTGGCATTACCAAGAATCCGTGATCCCGGTGCCGAATGAACTGCCAGCTCCTGCTTCAGGGCCCGGTTTTCCAGCACCAGATGACGACGTTCCAGTGCCCGCTGAATAACCGACACCAGTTGCTTGCCGGTAAACGGCTTTTCAATAAACTCGTAGGCGCCATCCCGTATGGCATTGACCGCCATTGAGATATCACCATGGCCGGTGATCAGAATCACCGGCAGTTCCCGGTCAATGGTCTGGATACAGGTCATCAACTCCAGACCGTCCATGGGTGACATATTGATATCAGTCACCACCACACCGGGAAAGTCACGGTTCAGCTGTTTCAGGGCAGCTGTGCCCGAATCAAAACAAAGGGGTTGCAGATCATTCAGTTCCAGAGTCTGGGCAATGGTATTCAGCAGGTCCCGCTCATCATCGACCACTACGACCGGCAAATTATTATGATCATCCATAGTGAATTCTGTCTTCTACTGCTACGGCAGATGCAGTGTCGCTTTTTATGAGCGGAATTTCCACTGTAAACCGGGCGCCACCCTCGGCAACATTGTCCGCCTTGATCACACCTTCCATTGCTTCAACGATATGACGGGAGATGGAAAGACCGAGCCCCAGTCCCTGATCAATGGAGCGTGTGGTATAGAACGGTTCAAAAATCTGCTGGATTGCACTGCCCGGCAAACCATGACCATTGTCGCAGACTTCTACGACAACCTGCTTGTCACGGCGATAGAGACCAACCTTGATTTTGCGCTCATCCTTCTGTTCAACTGCCTGGACGGCATTACTCAGCAGATTGACGAAGACCTGCTTCAACCGGACCAGGTCACCGTTGATAATCAGCGGCTCCTTGGAGACATTGTCAAAATTCAGCTGGACACTGTTTTCCCGCAGCATCGGATGCACAATTTTCAATGAGTCCCGCAGTGCATCAAGCATATTCAACGGTTCGTGTTCATCCTCCGCCTTGCGTGAGAACGCCTTGAGCTGACGAATAATACCTGACATATGCTCGGTAAGACGGGAGATTTCCCGCAGGTTTTCCGCAACCTGGGCCTGACGGTCACGACGCAGAAACTCTTCAGCATTTTCCAGATAGCAGCGAATCGCCGTCAACGGCTGGTTCAGCTCATGGTTGATACCGGCTGACATTTGACCCAGCACCGCCATTTTGGCTGCCTGCACCAGCTCATTGCGGGTATCACGCAGATTTTTCTCAGTCTGCTTGTGACGTTCAATTTCCCACTGCAGCTTGCGGTTGGCTTCGGTCAGTGCCAGAGTGCGTGCCCGAACCTTGTCATCCAGATGATCGAGTGCGGCTTTCACTTCCTGATAGCGCCACTGACGTTCTCGCCAGTACAGACCTCCCATCAGCAGTACCACCAGGAAACCAGCCATACTCAAAGTACTGATCGCTGCAATCCTGTTAACCGCGGTGGTTTTGATAAAGAGATGCAAACGCCAGTCGGTTTCCGGCATGGCAACACTCTGGGTCAGAAATGACTCTGTTCTTTCCTGGCCAATACCGACACTTCGTAAATCACTGTTGCTGTTTTGCAAACTATAAGGCTTGGGTTGCTGCATATAGTACAGTGGCTGCAAGGTCTGGTTATCATAACGACGCTGCTGCTGGATGCGTCCCAGGTCATCACGGGAAACAGGCTCCAGGCTATGGAACAGCCAGTCTCTTCGAGTACTGATAAAGATAATGCCGGTCGAGTCGGTAATGGTGAATGCGGCTTCACCACGATCCCACGGACTTTCCCAGTCCTTCTCGATCTCTTCCATATCACGCTTGACAACAATCACGCCCAACGGACGACCGTTGACTTCAACCCTGCGGGCATAATACACACCTCTGGCTCCGGAGATGACGCCCAGCGCGGAATAGAACCCTTCACCACCCTGCATGGCTTGCAGGAAATAGGGTCTGTAGCCAAAGTTTTTACCGAGGAATGTACGCGGGGATGACCAGTTACTACTGGCAATGGTGTTGCCCTCACGATCCATCATATAGATGACAGAGGCACCGGATTTTTCAACCATCTGCTCCAGGTACAGATTGACCCGGGGCAACAGTTTTTCGTCCTCGAATGCATCTTCCAGTAATGGATTAACCGCGAGAATAGCCGGTAACGGACGATAGCGTTCCAGCATATACTGAATTGAATTACGATAACGGAACAGCTCATTGAGGCCATCCTGCCTCAACAGTACAAATCCTACCTGACGACTGGCCCACCAGGTTACAACCAGAATCATTACTGCTATAACAGCAAGAAAGGTGGTCTGGCGTCTGTTTCCCGCTTGAATCAATAGTTTTTTCAATGTTTTTATCTTTGCTTTGCTGTGCATCACTCCATTGGCGGTGTGGAGATTACCACTCCAGTATGTATCTTGCGATATGAATATTGATTGATATTGTATAAATTACCTGATGATAATAATTCTCAATAACTGCTACACTCATACCGCCTCATTCGCGAAAAAGAATTAATGAATACGACGGAGTTTTAATGTCCCGACCTGCGCCAAGAGAATTAACTGTAAAAGACATTACCCCGCTATCACCAAACCTGCGTCGCTTTACTTTTACCGGCGAATCGCTGAGTGACTTCCCTGTTGATCAGGCTTCAGCCTACGTAAAACTCGTGTTCGACAGTGCGGAAGAAGGCCAACGGCCAATGATGCGGAGTATGACCGTAGTTGATAGCAATATTCAGGCCAAAGAGCTGGTGCTGGATATTGCCCTGCATAACCAGGACAGCCCGGAAAAGCTGGGACCAGCAGGACAATGGGTAGGTCAGGCAAAACCGGGAGACTCAATCAAGGTTGCCGGCCCGGGTGATACCAAGCTGGTCGACTTCTCTGCAGACTGGTTCTTTATGGCCGGCGACCTGACTGCTTTGCCAGCAATCAGAGCTAATCTGCATAAAATGCCGACTGATGCCAAAGGCTATGTGGTGCTCGAAGTTCCTGAAGCCGAAGATAAAGCCGCACTGCAAATTGAACCCGGAAAATCACCTGAAGGCATTGAAATCCACTGGGTGGTTAATCCCGAGCCCGGTACTCATCATGATCAGCTCAAACAAAAAGCGCTCTCACTACCATGGTTATCCGGCACACCGTATATCTGGGCAGCCGGAGAGCTGAAATCTGTGCTGGAACTGCGCAATCATCTGAATCAGACCATGCCGGCACCCCGCCCTCCCCGCTATATCAGTAGTTACTGGCAGAAAGGACTGGACGACACTCGCCACAAGCAGGAAAAGAAGCGCCAGCTGGCCGAGTAGTTGGTAGTTAGAAATCAACCGGCAGGGTGACTGCCGGTAATTAATTCGTCAGTGAATCAATAAATACTGGCACCACTTCTGCGCAGATCTATCAAAGGGCAACGTCTCTTCACTCGCCTCAAGATTCAGCGCAACAGTATGTGTACCTGTCGCTCTGGTTTCAGCATGATCGAACCCAAAGCAGATGACTTTCTTCAGTTCCATCTCTCTTTTGCCAGAACTCCTGCTTCAGGAGAATGAAACAAAACCGGCAACCTCTCAAACTCTGAACTAGGATAACTATCCTATTTAAAAGCATTAGAATTCAAAAAATGAACCCATCACAACACTTCATTAAACTATTGATGAAACTGGGATGCCTTTTTTTATCAGCTTTCATATCAACAAATATGCAGGCAGGAAAAGTCCGTCTGGTCGAGAAGGATAAACAGCATCAACTGAATTTTTATCTGGCCAAGACTTTGACATTTGATCAATTCGCCCATCTTCTCATAGCTCTGGACAAGGCCAGTGGAAGCCCGGCAGGTATGAATATACTTGATCTAAAAGAGGAGGCGCAGGCAAAGCATGACTCGGTTGTTCAGGCCGAGCTATCAGAGTACAGGCAACTGGTACATTCCTTAAGTGTGGCCAAGGGTGATCACATTGGCCTCAACATACAGTTACTCACCCTCTTTCAGGAAGCTCACAAGCACACAGATCTGAATATCCTGTTTCTTGGCCCTGTTCTTAGAAAGGAGAGATTGACTGATACTCTGGCTGTAATCACCGGAGGGTGGGAGCTTGATTCAGCCTTATGGCTTACCTGTGATGATACTACTGAAACAGTAGAGGACAATCAGTCAAGGATTAAGCTTGGGATAGCCTGGCTGAATGAGCATACTTCTTATGACATTCAACGTGAGCTGATCTGCTATATGCTGGGAATGCTATGTCTGCCCCATAATTTGTCACACTTACTGCGCTCGTCAGATTCATATTACGAGAATGAGGATACATACGCAGGAGATGAGTTTCTTCAATCAATACAGTATTTCATGATTAAGAGGCGTATTCACTGGAGTTACCTGCCTAATCATTTCTGTACGATGTCCGGTGAATGTGAAGCTCTGTGTGAAGCAATGGGTGTTACCACAAGTCAACTTGACGAACATAACACTAAATTTGGGCAATTAATGAACGCATATTACTGTCCACCCGTCGTACGCATCCGTGAACTGACAGGCTCTTCGGTATTCACTAAACTGAGCCGAAATACTCCAGATTTAGAGGAGCATCTGGATTCAGCTGAAGACGCTTCACTCAGAGTTGACCTTCATACCTTTACAACTTCCTTAGGCCTCAACCACGGTGAAAAAATGAAGTTCTTTCTGCAGGCATGGGCTCTACGTTGCCCTGAACGGAAAGTAACAGCATTCCTGGAGCTTGTAGACAAAACCAGTGTTCCCGAAGACCTGAAGCAATCGATGATGGAGGAAGTGAAGAAGCACGCTCTCTATGAATATTCTGTTTTCAGGTTCTCTCAAAAAGAAACACTACCATTCGTTGAAGAGCATTTTCAGCTAGCGCTATAACAATACTCAACATTAGACTTCATATACGGCCGGATTACTTCTCGACCCTCAACATGCAATAGAAAAGTAGATAGGAAAATAAGTATAACCTGTCCGAGTAACTGACCGTTAGAGTCCACCGGCAGAGCAACAAGCATACTGCCGGTCATTAAATCATTTCATATGAGTATTAAAAAATGCCGGCACCACCTCTGTCGCCGGGCCATAAAACTGTTCATCAAACTGCGAAGCGTTCTCGCTCGGTTCAAGGTTGAGCTCAACAGTATGTGCGCCTGCCGCTCTGGCTTCAGCAAAGAATCCAGCAGCTGGATAAACATTGCCCGAGGTCCCGATAGAAACAAACAGATCGCAATTGGCAAGCTTGTCATAGATCAGATCCATTTCCAGCGGCATTTCCCCGAACCAGACAATATGGGGTCTTAGCAATCCGACAGACTTACAGTTATTACACAGACTGTTAATGCCCAGATCACCTTCGTGATCAGCCACATGCTCACAATCAAGACAGCGTGCCTTTTTCAGCTCACCGTGCATATGTATCAGGTTGCTACTCCCTGCCCTTTCATGAAGATCATCAACATTCTGGGTAATCAGCAAAAAGTCACCGTCAAATGCTGCTTCAAAATCGGCCAGCACTTGATGACCCCGGTTTGGCTGCACTTCAGCAAGCTGTTGCCGACGCTGATTGTAGAAGTCTTGCACTAACTCAGGGTTACGGGCAAAACCTTCCGGTGTTGCCACATCCTCGACTGGATGATTTTCCCACAGGCCATCACTGGCACGGAAAGTCTGTATTCCTGATTCAGCCGATATTCCGGCACCGGTTAACACAACAATATTCTTGTAGGCAGGCATAAACAGCTTGTTTCCCAATACAGTAATTTTGATCTTTGCCAAAACAGCAAAAGAGAGCGCGATAGATCGTAATCGTAAGCTGAAATATATCGAGTGAAGAAAAAACAGAACAGAAAAGAAACAAACCGAGAGCTGACAACGATGTCAGCTCTTCGGCAAATCAATCAGGAAAGGCTTTGCAGCGGATGATTTTCCTCATCCCAGGGCGATTGCAACTGCGACTGAACCCACTCAGCCGGCACTTCATCAACAGAAGCAAACAGCCACTTTGGCGTACGATCCTTATCAACCAGCAAGGCCCGGACACCTTCGCTGAACTCACCGTTACGGGTACAGTTCACGGCCAGATCCAGCTCACGACGGAAAGTTTCTTCCAGTGACCAGCGCTGGCCGCGCTGCAGCATTTCGTAGATCAGATGTGCTGCTGCCGGGCTGCCATGCAGCGCAGCGGCACGGGCTTTCTGCAGCCACTTATCGTCTGTTTCCAGCGCTTCGATTGCGCCCATGATATCGGACAGTGAATCCCGGTCGATCAGGGAACGGATAATATCCATTCGCGGTACTACCTGTGCTGCCGGTTTCACATCAGCGGCATCCTGTTCCATTCGGCGCAGAATACTGTCCAGCAGACGATGATTAGCGGCGCCATCTTTGCTCCATTCGACAGACTGCATTGCATCCAGCAGTTCTGCCCGGGATTCCTGTTTCAGCAGACGGTCTGCCATCCCCAGATCCAAAGCATCGGTGCCGTTAATCTGGCAGGCAGTCAGCCCCAGGAACATACCCGCGTGTGCCGGCAGTCGGTTCAGGAAATAGCTGCCACCCACATCCGGGAACAATGCAATGGTGATTTCCGGCATACCGATACGGGTGGTTTCAGTGACAACCTTGTGAGAGGCACCGGCCATCAGACCCATACCGCCACCCATAACAAAACCGCCACCCCAGACCAGCAGTGGTTTGGGGAAACGGTGCAGCAGATGGTCAAGACGGTATTCGCGGGTAAAGAAACCTTCGCAGTAAGCCCGGTTATCCGGCGTATCTTGCTGCATGCATTCCCACAGCTGACGCACATCACCGCCGGCACAGAAACCGCGCTCACCGGCACCATCCAATACTACTGCAGCAATCGAGGGGTCAGTTGCCCAGTCCTGAAACTTTGGATACATCAGATCGATCATATCCAGGCTCAGGGCATTAATGGACTTTTCGGAATTCAGCGTAGCCCGGCCGATTTTCATCCCGTTACGGGCTTCCAGCTCGGTAAATAAAACGCAATCAGACATTCATTACATCCTTAAATGAAGGCAATCGCAGAGCCACTCTTGCAATAAAGCCAGCAGCTACTGCGATTGAGTTTGAACCTAAAGCAACAGTCGTACTCAGTACTTCCATTCAGGCTTGCGTTTTTCCAGGAAAGCGTTGACGCCTTCCAGCTGGTTGGGATCATCAAACAGTTCGTTGAATTCAGCCCGCTCCTTCGGCAGACCTTCGCTCAACGGTGCACTGCGGGTCTGCTGAATCAGGCGCTTACAGGCAGCAACTGCTGCCGGGCTCTGTTTCTCGACGCCGTTGGCCCACTCCATTGCCTGTTCCATGCCCTTGCCCGGTTCGGCCAGTGCTTCAACCAGGCCAATTTCCAGTGCTTTTTCTGCCTTGACCCGCTCGCCGCAAAGAATCATGCGCTTGGCCCAGCCTTCACCGACCAGCAGGGTCAGGTTCTGGGTACCACCGGCACAGGGCAACAAACCTACAGAAGCTTCCGGCAGTGCCAGTGTGGCTTGCGGCTCGGCAACACGAAGGTCACAGGCCAGCGCTACTTCCAGACCACCGCCCATGGACCAGCCGTTAATTACGGCAATAGTCAGGCCACGGAAAGACGACAGTGCTTCAAAGGCATTACCAAAGGCGATACCGACTCTGGCCGCATTTCCTTTGTCACCATCCGCAAACATATTCAGATCGGCACCAGCAGAGAAAAACTTCTCACTGTCGCTGCGCACAATCAGGGTCATAATATCTTTACGCTGATTGAACTGCTCCACAATGGATGCCAGATAGTTCAGGCTTTCCTCGGTCCAGGTATTGGCCGGTGGATTGTTCAGGGTCAGAATTGCGGTGTGACCTTCTTCTTTTATCAGGATGCTGTCGCTCATTATTCGATCTCTCCACATTTTTCGTCCAGCAGGCGGCGGGCAATAATCACGCGCATGATTTCATTGGTGCCTTCCAGAATTTGGTGCACCCGGGTGTCCCTGACCATCCGCTCGAGCGGGAATTCATTGATATAGCCATAACCGCCGTGCAGTTGCAGTGCTTCATTACAGATATTGAAGCCGGCATCAGTCGCAAAGCGTTTGGCCATGGCGCAGTAAGAAGTGGCTTCCGGATCCTTGTTATCCAGTTTATGAGCAGCCAGTCGTACCATCTGGCGGGCTGCAACCAGTTCGGTCTGCATATCCGCCAGTTTGAACTGCAGCGCCTGGAAGCTGGCAATCGGACGACCAAACTGCTGACGCTCCTGCAGGTAAGCTTTGGAGCGGTCAATGGCCAGCTGGGCGGTACCCAGTGAGCAAGTGGCAATATTCAGACGACCACCGTCCAGACCTTTCATGGCAAAGATAAAGCCTTCGCCTTCTTCACCCAGACGGTTGGAAACCGGAACTTTTACATCTTCAAATGTAATCAGACGAGTCGGCTGGGCATTCCAGCCCATTTTTTCTTCCAGTCGGCCATAGGTAATACCGGGCGTAGTTGCCGGTACCACAATGGCGGAGATACCTTTGGGGCCGGCATCGCCGGTACGGGCCATAACAACAAGAACGTCAGTACTGCCGGCACCGGAGATAAACATCTTGCTGCCGTTCAGGACATAGTAATCCCCTTCCCGCTTCGCAGTCGTGCGCAGGGAAGCGGCATCAGAACCGGAACCCGGCTCGGTCAGGCAGTAGGAGCTCAGTTTTTCCCCGCTGACCAGATCCGGACACCACTCATCACGCAGTGCCGGCGCAGCAAAGCTGCCGATCATCCAGGTACACATGTTATGGATAGTCAAATATGCAGTAGTGGCCGTACAGCCATAGGAGAGTTGTTCAAAAATCAGGTGAGAGTCGAGCCTGCTCAGGCCCAGACCGCCAGCTTCTTCCGGGGTATAGAGCCCACAGAAGCCGAGTTCTCCGGTCTTCTTGATCACATCAACAGGAAAATGATGTTCCCGGTCCCATTCTGCCGCATGGGGTGCCAGTTCCTGTTCCGCGAACTGGCGCGCAGTATCACGGAAAGCAATCTGATCTTCAGTCAGTTCAAAATTCACAGCGACCTCTCTTACTTATAATTGGAGGTGAGAGTCAGAGTATTGCGTAAACTAGCATTGAGCGCCGGTGACAGGAATCGCGAGATTGTTGTTTTACGTAACCAGCAGAGCTGCAATCCAGTTTCAGCAAGACATTCAAAACAAGCTTTACGTTAACGTAAAGTTATACTACATCTTCCGGAAAACTGGCAACTCATCTGAATTACGCGCTTGTAAACCAATCCCTATACATTCAATCCAGATAGATGATATTGCCAGAACGCTAATAAATATTGACCAACTTTACGTTAACGTCAACCTACCCTATACTCCGAAATACCGAAGCCAACAGAACCTTCCGTTATGGAGAACAAGGATAAGCCGACGCGCTACACCATTTCACAGTTAGCGCAGGAATTTGGCATCACAACCCGGACCATTCGTTTCTACGAGGACAAGGGTTTGCTGTCACCGGCACGGGAAGGTCAGCATCGGATATACAGCCCCAGAGACCGCACGCACCTGAAGCTGATCCTTCGGGGCAAGCGACTTGGGTTCAGCCTGGATGAATCCCGGGAACTGATTGCACTGTACGACCCTGATCGCAATAACAAGCGGCAACTGTTGACCATTCTGGGAATGATCGCCGAGCGCAAGGCACTGCTTAACCAGCAACTGCGCGATATTGCCGCGATGCAGGGGGAACTGGACGAGGTTGAACGTCGCTGTCGTGAATCACTCAGCCATATTCACTGAGATCCAGTTGCTGACCTCTTGAAGAGAGAAGCCCGGTACAGCACATGATGCACTCATGAGAAATCATGAATAGCCATGATGCATTAGAGTACGCTCAGAAATTTGAGCCACTCAATAATAAAAATAAAACCAGAACAATAACCAGAACAATAATAAGCGCAGCAAAATTTCAGCGATAACAGGAGCTTGTCTATGTCCACGCTTAATCACGATCTTGGCGAAACCATCAACATGTTGCAGGAGCAGGTTCGGCAGTTTGCTGCAAACGAAATTGCTCCGTTTGCAGCAGATATTGATCGGGAAAACCAGTTCCCGGCTGACCTCTGGCGCAAGCTGGGCGATATGGGCCTGCTGGGTATTACGGTTGAGGAAGAGTACGGCGGCTCAGGCATGGGTTACCTGGCTCATGCGGTTGCCATGGAAGAGATAAGCCGAGCCTCTGCCTCCGTCGGCCTGAGCTATGGCGCCCACTCCAACCTGTGTGTGAACCAGATTCGCCGCAACGGTACCGAAGAACAAAAACAAAAATACCTGCCGAAACTGTGCAGCGGTGAGCATGTCGGCGCACTGGCCATGAGTGAGCCTAATGCTGGTTCCGATGTAGTCAGCATGAAGCTGAAAGCCGAGCGTCGTGGTGATGTGTTTGTGCTGAATGGCAACAAGATGTGGATCACCAACGGTCCCGATGCCGACACCTATGTAATCTACGCCAAAACCGATCAGGATAAAGGTGCTCACGGCATTACCGCCTTTATCGTTGAGCGTGGCTTCCCCGGTTTCACCCAGGCCCAGAAGCTGGACAAGCTGGGAATGCGCGGCTCCAACACCTGTGAGCTGGTGTTCCAGGACTGTGAAGTACCGGTAGAAAACGTACTGGGCATGGTAGACGGCGGCGTTAAAGTACTGATGAGCGGCCTCGACTATGAGCGAGTGGTACTGTCCGGTGGTCCGGTCGGTATTATGCAGGCTTGTCTCGATATTGCCCTGCCCTATGTGCACGAACGCACCCAGTTCGGCAAGGCGATCGGTGAATTCCAGCTGATCCAGGCCAAGCTGGCCGATATGAATACCGAGCTGAATGCTTCCCGCTCTTACCTTTATACCATTGCCAAAGCCTGTGACCGTGGCGAAACCACCCGCAAGGATGCCGCCGGCGTTATCCTGTATACCGCTGAACGTGCTACCCAGCATGCGCTGCAGGCCATACAGATTCTGGGCGGTAACGGCTATATCAATGAATATGCCACCGGTCGTCTGCTGCGTGATGCCAAGCTGTACGAAATCGGTGCCGGTACTTCTGAAATCCGCCGAATGCTGATCGGTCGTGAAATGTTCCAGGAGACTCGCTAATGCCTGTGATTGAATCTGCAGTTAACGTTCATTCATCGGCATTCCAGCAAAACCGCGAGGCGATGCTGGGCAAGCTGAACGGATTGAATGAAACCATCGCCCGTATTCTGCAGGGCGGTGGTGAAAAGGCCCGCGCCCGTCATGAAGGTCGCGGCAAATTACTGGTCCGTGACCGGATTGACCAGCTGCTGGACCCGGGCTCGGCCTTTCTGGAAGTCGGCCAGCTGGCCGCTGAAGGTGTCTATGAAGATAACCTGCCGGCTGCCGGTGCGGTTGCCGGTATCGGTCAGGTGTCCGGTCAGGCCTGTATGATTGTGGCCAATGATGCCACCGTCAAAGGCGGCAGTTACTATCCGCTGACTGTTAAGAAACACCTGCGGGCCCAGGCGATTGCCGAAGCCAACAACCTGCCCTGCATCTACTTGGTGGATTCCGGTGGTGCCAACCTGCCCCGTCAGTCCGATGTATTCCCTGACCGGGAACACTTTGGCCGGATCTTCTTTAACCAGGCCCGCATGTCATCCAAGGGCATTGCCCAGATTGCGGTGGTCATGGGCTCCTGCACGGCAGGCGGCGCTTATATTCCGGCAATGGCGGATGAAAGTATTATCGTCCGCAATCAGGGCACTATTTTCCTTGCGGGTCCGCCGCTGGTTAAAGCCGCTACCGGTGAAGAAGTCACCGCCGAAGAGTTGGGTGGCGGTGATGTGCATACCCGTACTTCCGGTGTTGCCGATCATCTGGCAGAAAATGATGAACATGCGTTGCAGATTGCCCGCAATATCGTCGCCAACCTGAACCGCACTGTACCGCCTCAGGTTCAGCGTAAAGAACCGGTTGCTCCGCTGTTTGATGCTGAAGAACTGTACGGTGTAATTCCGGAAGATCCGCGCCAGCCGTTTGATGTACGCGATATTATTGCCCGTCTGGTCGACGGTTCCGAGCTGGATGAATTCAAGTCCCGCTATGGTACTACGCTGGTCTGTGGCTTTGCCCGGATTCACGGTTACCCGGTGGGCATCCTCGCCAACAACGGTGTGCTGTTCTCCGAGTCTGCCATCAAGGGCGCTCACTTCGTTGAGCTCTGCTGCCAGCGCAAGATTCCGCTGCTGTTCCTGCAGAACATTACCGGCTTTATGGTCGGCAAACAGTATGAGTCCGAAGGTATTGCCCGCCACGGTGCCAAGCTGGTTAACGCAGTGGCCTGTGCCGAAGTACCGAAGCTGACTGTCGTGATTGGCGGCAGCTATGGCGCCGGCAACTACGGCATGTGCGGCCGTGCCTACGATCCCCGCTTTATGTGGAGCTGGCCCAACGCTCGAATCGCGGTTATGGGTGGTGAGCAGGCAGCCGGTGTTATGGCCACAGTAAAACGCGGTGCACTGGAAAAAGCCGGCAAAAGCTGGACTGACGAAGAAGAAGCCGAATTCCGCAAGCCGCTTGAAGACCAATTTGACCGTGAGTCCACTGCCGTTTATGCCAGCGCCCGGTTATGGGATGACGGTGTTATCGATCCGGCCCAGACCCGTGATGTTCTGGGACTGAGTCTGGCAGCAGCATTGAACGCACCGATTGAAGACACCCGTTACGGTATCTTCCGGATGTAAGGAGGCGGTACATATGAGTAATGAAAACAATAACGAACCCAATCTGACCGCCGGCATTGATCCTCGTGGTGTGGTCAGACTGACCCTGAATCGTCCGGCTGTACGCAATGCTTTTGACGATAACCTGATTGCCAATCTGATCGAAACCCTGGAAGAAGTGGTTAACACCCCTGAAGCCCGGGTTATCGTACTGGACGCAGCCGGCAAACACTTCTCTGCCGGTGGCGACCTGAACTGGATGCGCCGCATGGGGCAGATGGATGAAGCCGCCAACCGCGCCGATGCCGAAAAACTGGCCAAACTGATGGTGATGCTGGATCAGTGTCCAAAACCGGTGATCGGTCTGATCCAGGGCGCCTGCTATGGCGGTGCCGTTGGTCTGGCCAGCTGCTGCGATATGGTTATTGCTGCAGATAATGCCCGTTTCTGTCTGAGTGAAGTCAAGATTGGCCTGCTGCCGGCGACTATCAGCCCGTTTGTGGCCCGTGCTATTGGCACCCGTCAGTCCCGCCGCTATATGCTCAGTGCCGAAGTCATTCCAGCCGAAAAGGCGCTGGATATTGGTCTGGTACATGAAGTTGTGGCTGAAGATGAGCTTCGCTCGACAGCCGATACCCTGATTGCCCAGTTACTGCAAAACAGTCCGGCAGCGATTGCGGCTACCAAGGATTTGCTGAAAGGTATTGCCGGTCAGGTACCGGGTACTGCTGAAGTTACCGACTACACCATCGACTGTATTGCCAAGATCCGGGCCTCAGAGGAAGGCCGGGAAGGTCTCAGTGCGTTTCTTGAAAAGCGCTCCCCATCCTGGATTCAGGCCAGCGGAGATGAGCAGGATGCCTAGCACTATGTTACCTAGCAAAATGTTTAACAAGATTCTGATTGCCAACCGCGGCGAAATTGCCTGCCGAATTATCCGCACCTGCCAGCAGCTGGGTGTTAAAACCGTTGCTGTTTGCTCCGAAGCTGACCGCAAGGCACTGCACACCCAACTGGCCGACGAAGTCGTTTGCCTGGGTCCCGCAGAGGCGGCACAGAGCTATCTGGATATGGAGAAGGTACTGGCTGCGGCCAGGCAAACCGGTGCCCAGGCTATTCATCCGGGTTACGGCTTCCTGTCTGAAAATGCCACCTTCTCCCAGCGCTGCGCTGAAGAAGGGATTGTTTTTATTGGCCCGAAAGCCAATGCCATTACCGCCATGGGTTCCAAACAGGAAGCCAAGGCGATGATGGAAGACGCCGGCGTACCGGTACTGCCCGGCTATCACGGCGACAAGCAGGATGATGACACCTTGCGCCAAGCGGCCATGAAAGTGGGCTTCCCGCTGATGCTGAAAGCCAGTGCCGGCGGTGGCGGTAAAGGCATGCGTGTCGTCTATGATGCGGAAGAGATTGATGCTGCCATTGCCGGCGCCCGTCGTGAAGCCATGCAGGCCTTCGGTGATGACCGGATGCTGGTTGAGAAGTGTCTGCTGCAGCCGCGTCATGTAGAAATTCAGGTGTTCTGTGACGAGCATGGCAATGGCGTCTACCTGTTTGAGCGGGACTGCTCGGTGCAGCGCCGTCACCAGAAGATTATTGAAGAAGCCCCGGCCCCGGGTCTGTCCCCTTCCCTCCGCAAGGATATGGGTGAAGCGGCACTGAAAGCGGCCAAAGCCATTAACTATACCGGTGCCGGCACCGTGGAATTCCTGCTGGAAGGCAATGAATTCTGGTTTATGGAAATGAACACTCGACTGCAGGTCGAACATCCGGTGACCGAACTGATTACCGGTACCGATCTGGTCGAATGGCAGCTGCTGGTCGCCAGTGGTGAAAAACTGCCCATGACCCAGCAGCAGCTGTTACCTTCCGGCCATGCCATGGAAGTGCGGCTGTATGCGGAATCACCGGACAATGGTTTTCTGCCGGCGACCGGTCATATTGATGTGCTGCATGAGCCGTCTGACCTGCCTGGTATCCGGATCGACAGCGGTATTCAACAGGGTGATGATGTCAGTGTCTGGTATGACCCGATGCTGTCAAAGATTATCGCCCATGGCGCGGATCGTGATGAAGCCCGTGAGCGACTGATTACCGCGCTGGAAAATATGCAGCTGGGCGGTGTCGATACCAACCGTGATTATTTGATTCGGGTTCTGCGTCACAAGGCTTTTGCTGAAGCTGTACTCACTACCCGCTTTGTTGAGCAGCATGGCGATACCCTCGGGCCGCGTGAACCTGAACTGCAGCCAGCACTGGCTGCTGCCGCCCTGTTCAAACTGAAGCAGGCCGAACAGGCACCGGTTGCTACTGATACTGGCTGGCGTCTGAACCAGCAGGCTACTGCTCCGGTCTTTTTCTGGCAGGATCAGGAACGCCTGACAGCACGCATTGTGTTGCAGGGTGAGGATAAAGCCACCCTAAAAGCTGCAGAGGGTGAATTCAGTTTCTCCTATAAGCTGCAAAACGACACTGCGGTCATTGCTGCCAACGGCAAGCAACATGCTTTCCGTCTTGGCTGCAATGGTAAAACCCTGTATCTGACCGGCGCTGATCACCAGTTTGGCTGGTCAATGCAATCGCCGGTTAATCCGGGCGCGGGTGAAGACGATGGCGGCCTGCATGCGCCAATGCCGGGCACTATTGTTGAAGTGCTGGCCAAAGCCGGTACCGAAGTGACCCAGGATACGCCGCTGGTGATTATGGAAGCCATGAAGATGGAACATACCATCCGGGCGCCGGCCAATGGTGTGGTTACTGCGATTCATTTCAATGCCGGTGAGCAGGTTGAACAAAATGCGGTTCTGATCGACTTTGAACAGCACGAGGAGACTGAAGCATGAGCCTGCCTCAGTCTGTTCGTATCGTAGAAGTCGGCCCCCGCGACGGACTGCAGGGTGAAAAGCCCCAGTCTGTCGCCAACCGGGTAAAGCTGGTTGAGCTGCTGGCCGACGCCGGGTTGCGCCATATTGAAGCCGGTAGTTTTGTCGCCCCGGGCCGGGTTCCGGCCATGGCTGATTCCGATAAAGTGTTTGCCGAGCTGCAGCGCAACAGTGAGATCGTTTATGCGGCTCTCACCCCTAACCGCCGTGGAGTGGAAGGTGCACTGGCAGCCAATGTTGATGAAGTCGCGATATTTACCGCCGCTTCAGAAACCTTCTGCCAGAAAAATATTAACTGCAGCATTGCTGAAAGCCTGGACCGGTTTACTCCGGTACTGGATGCCGCCAAAGCGGCTGGCGTGCGAGTACGCGGTTATGTTTCCTGTGTGATGGGCTGCCCCTATGAAGGCAACATCGAGCCGCAAAAAGTAGCAACTCTGACCAGAGAGTTGCTGGATCGTGGCTGCTTTGAGGTTTCCCTGGGCGATACTATCGGTCTGGGAACGCCGGTACAGGCTAAACAGCTGTTTGAGAAAATCACTGCTGTAGCGCCTATGGAGCAGCTGGCTGCACACTTCCATAACACCCGTGGACAGGCCATTGCCAACCTTTATGCCCTGCTGGAAGAAGGC
The DNA here is from genome assembly GCA_947387575.1 of Spongorhabdus nitratireducens. Classification (GTDB taxonomy): domain Bacteria; phylum Pseudomonadota; class Gammaproteobacteria; order Pseudomonadales; family Endozoicomonadaceae; genus CANDOC01. The sequence goes on along the minus strand of CANDOC010000001.1, from coordinate 397,022 downwards.
CTTGGCGTAATCGACAGTGCCATCTCCGGCCTGGGCGGCTGCCCTTATGCACCGGGCGCCAGTGGCAATGTCGCCACCGAAGATGTGGTCTATCTTCTGAACGGACTGGGTATTGAGCACGGCATCAGCCAGGATGGCCTGCTGCAGGCGACCCGGTTTGTGACGGAAGAGCTGGGACTGCCCTGCCGTTCAGCCGCCGGACTGGCGGCACTGGCTCAAGCCAATGAATAGCGACCGTTAATAAAGCCTGCGAATCAATATCGCAGGCTTTTTAATAAACAAACCTCGATTGCACCACAATTTCACAACAATAAATTTAATCTGCAGCAAGAGGATGCATCATGAGCCAACCGCTCTGGAGCCCGAGTGAGGCGCGGCAGAAAGATTCCAATATGTACCGGTTTATGCAGCAGATGAATGCACAGCATGGACTGACACTCGAAACCTACGACGATCTTCATCAGTGGTCTGTCGACCATCGCGCTGATTTCTGGCAGGCCATTGCCGAACAGGGTGAGATCAACTTCCATCAGCCTTACGACACCGTTCTGGATGAAACCGCCGGTCCGATGACCCAGGCCAAATGGTTCAGCGGTAGCCGTATGAACTTTGCCGAACGCCTGCTGCAGCGCCGGGATGAAAAAGCCGCCATGGTTTTCCGCGGAGAAAACGGCACCCGGCAACAGCTGACTTATGCTGAGCTCTACCTACAGGTTGCCCAGGCTCAGGCCGGACTGAAGCAAGCCGGTATTCAGGCCGGTGATCGGGTTGCGGCATTTATGCCCAACTGTATTGAAACTGTTGTCTGTATGCTGGCAACCACCGCGCTGGGCGGTATCTGGACCTCCTGCTCTCCGGATTTCGGTCTGAGTGGGGTACTGGACCGTTTTGGCCAGACAAAACCCAAAGTGCTGATTTCATGTGATGGATACTTTTATAACGGCAAGTCACTGAACTGCCTTGATAAAGTTGCAGCCATTCAGGAAGGCATCGACTCCATTGAGCAAACCGTAGTCGTTCCTTTCAGAAATCCTGAACCTGACTTGTCCGACCTGCAAAATGCGGTATTGCTGGGTGATTTCAAACAGGAAACAGTCACCGACGTCGAGTTTGCCTCCCTGCCCTTTGATCATCCGTTGTATATCCTTTACTCCTCCGGCACCACCGGCAAGCCCAAGTGTATTGTTCACGGCACTGGCGGTGTACTGCTGCAGCACTGGAAAGAGCTGGCACTGCATACGGATGTGAAACCGGATGATGTACTGTTCTACTTCACCACCTGTGGCTGGATGATGTGGAACTGGCTGGTCAGTGGCCTGATGACCGGTGCTACGCTGGTGCTGTTTGATGGTTCTCCGTTCCATCCCGGCCCACAGGCACTGCTGAATGTGATTCAGGAAGAAGGCATTACCATTTTCGGCACCAGTGCCCGCTATATTGCTGCACTGCAGAAGGCCGGAGTGGAACCGGCCCGCAGTCATGATATGAGTACCCTGAAAGCCGTACTTTCTACCGGCTCACCACTGGCACCGGAGAACTTTGCCTGGGTTTACCGGGAAATGAAGACCGAACTGTGTCTGGCTTCCATTTCCGGCGGCACCGATATTGTCTCCTGCTTTGCCCTGGGCTCACCCATGAAGCCGGTTTATACCGGCGAACTGCAGTGCGCCGGGCTGGGTATGGATGTGGCGTTCTTCGATGAAGATGGCAAACCGGTAAAAGGTGAACGGGGTGAACTGGTCTGCCGCCAGAGCTTCCCTTCAATGCCGGTGGGGTTCTGGAATGATCCTGAAGGTGAGCGCTACCACAATGCCTACTTTGCCCGGTTCGAGAATATCTGGGCCCATGGTGACTTTGGTGAACTGACCGAGCATAACGGCATTGTCATTCATGGCCGCTCCGATGCGGTGCTGAATCCCGGCGGGGTGCGGATTGGCACAGCCGAGATTTACCGCCAGGTCAGCCAGATCGAGGATGTGCAGGAGAGTCTCGCGGTAGGTCAGGAGTGGAAGGACGATACCCGTATTATTCTGTTTGTGATGCTGAAGGATGGCAAGCAGCTGACGGATCAGCTAAAGCAGGATATCAAGCAGATTCTTCGCACCCAGGCCAGTCCACGGCATGTGCCGGCGCATATTATTCAGGTGCCGGATTTGCCGAGAACGTTGAGTGGCAAACTGGTTGAGTTGGCGGTACGTGAGACTATTCACAGACGCCCAGTCAAGAACACGGATGCTCTGGCTAATCCTGAGTCGCTGAAGTACTTTCAGAATCTTGCGCTTTTAGCATAGGCCCTGGTTTGAGAGACTTAATCCCCCCCTGTTCGAGTAATTAACAGGGGGGGATTAAGTATCAGTGAGTTACAGTCAGTGTTCTGGCCCGTACCATCAATGGGTTTTTACCCAGAATAGTGTACAGCGTTTCACTGTTTGCATGTCTGCCATTTTCCGGGTTGAGCAAGTCTCGAAGGAACATGGCCTCATCATCGTCATACTCTCCACCAAAGACCTGATACAACCGCATGATAATGCTTTGTGTAACACCCGCATCCTCACCTACGCCGGCCTCACCAGTCCCGCCCAGTGCCAATGCTTCCTCATGCAACCTTTGGTAAGCAATCAGCACCTTCTGGTAGTAAGGGATATTGTTTGCAGCGCGCAGGTCATCCGGTATTTCAATCAAATCTTCACCGAATCCTGCTCTCAAGCGGAAATAAGTAACAGCCAGCGCAGTCATATCAGCAGCGAAGCCATTGTACTTACCACCGGCCTGCATCTGCATGAGCATATAACCCGGGGTACCTTTCATGGAATCTAACCCCTGACCAGCCTGCGCTCCTGTACCCACACGCTTGGACATGCCAAAGTCAATCAGCTTGATACGACTGCCGTCCATCTCGATCATGGTATTGCCGGGCTTGATATCCCGATGAATCCAACCATTGACGTGCATGTGAGCAATTCCCTGCAGCATCTGATGAATCATGACCATGGCAAGATGCTTATCGACGCCCTTGCCAGCACCAGGAATCATATGCTGCAGATCTGTCGGGTAGCGATCCATCATCTGGAAGAATTGCTGCAGCCCCTGATCGTAAAACTGAGCATAATCCAGAGCGATGCACGGATGAGCCATATCATCCCTGAAGGTTTGATCAAACCTGCGGCAATTAGTCATATCGGTACGGCTGTAGTCATCCGCAGCATCACTGACCTTGATCACTCGAGTCGGATGATTTTCTTCCGCAAATGAAGCGGCATAAATTGCACCTTGCCCACCCTGCCCAATCTTGCGATAAAGACGTACACGATTCATCCAGGGCCCTGGCAGCTGTATCGGCATAGCGCCTCGGTAATCAGTGCAGTCAATATCAATATTGGCGCGTTCTACACGATCACGCAGAAAATGCTGCATAATCTCAACATGGTTGGGTCGAACAAATTCAATCAGTCGCTTACCCGGATGACCTGCCACATTTTGATAATGCTGCTTGACCGTCACCTGCTGGGTTCGTTTCGGGTCTTCCACAATCTTGACAACAGCCGCTGGAGCTACTGCTTTGGGATGTGGTTTGGCAACTTTAGCCGGAGCCTTGTATCCCTGAGCCTGATGGTCCTTGGGCGCCGGTGATTTTCCCTGCTGGAATGGCGAGACTTGTACGACCGGTAACGGCTGTCTTTGTACCTGTAAAGGCGCCTGATTAACGACAGACACGGGAACATTGACAACTGCCGGGGCAGCCTGCCGTGGTACGTAGCACAGATCTACAGGAATCATGGCTACAAAGTGCTGTGGTTGCTGCAAAATAACAATGCGTTCACCCTCTGGGTAGATTGCACGTTTGAAACCAAAAGTAGCAACACACTCCTGATTCCATTCTTCATGCCCTTCCTGATGACAAACACTGAAAGGCCTGATGGTATACAGCATCCTCATTTCAATAGCCGTGGCATTGACACCCATCTGAGACTGGTGGAGCAAAAATGCATCCAGCGGGTTCAGTTTCAGATGCCCGTAATATGTAGTGAAATTTTTGACGCCTTCTGCACAACCGAATTCTCCCGGGAAAAACTCAGCCATCCCCATTAAATCAACCCAGCGTTTTTGGCGCTCTCTGGCTTCAGGTGTCTGATAAACCTCCCGGTATAAATCCTCTCTGGTCAGGAACACTGTATAGTTACGCAAGTAGCAAATCAGTGGCTCAAGGCGCTGTTCTTTACCACCCCAGCCACGAATATTCTCCGTGCCGCAGCGCATCATGACAGGATGGGTTGGCATAATCATCTGGTGCAGATGAGCAACGGTCGGATTACCATTAAGCTCCTGCAGGAAATTCACAAATTCATCTGTTGTATCAACCAGACCAACCGCCCGACCGGTGTTAGCCAGATAGTCCCTGAAGCCGGCACGCTGATTGAGCAGCTTGTTAATTTCATAATCAATCGCACCAGGGTTACGTCCTGTAACGACATCTTCTACCAACGCATGCAACCACCCACTCAAATAAGCCAGATAGAGGCAGTTACCACTACCGCGAACCGGCTGGATGTAGTACCTGTCATTGTGGAACTGTGCCTGCCGGGTTTTCTTGAAGCCGTAATAATGGTACAGGTCACCCAGTGCTGTCGGGTGATGCTGGTCATTGAAAGGCTTGACTCCGTTCTTCACATTATTCTCACGCAGATGCAACACCTTGCCTTGAACAGAAACAATCGATGCAGGTGCTGGTGCAGCATACCCAACGGCTGGAGGCTTGGGCGGTACCAGATGTTCCTGCAGGCCTCTCAGGGCAACAGACTGGCCACCAAACCGGTCCAGGCGCTGTTTCAAGGTTCCGCTACCTGAACTCCTTGCATACACTGAAGCCGATGGCTGATTCGGGCCCGGCTGGACAGCCGCAACCAGAGTGTCTTCGTCATCATTGGCAGCAGCATTCAGATCCTTGAGACTGACCACCTGAATGCCCTTGGTCTGCAGAAATTCCTGGAACATCTGAGCGACCAGAGCTTCATGTGGCTCTACCATCATAAAGTCCTGATACCAGAGGCCGGCAAAATCTTCTCCGATACTTTTCACGAAGTGCTGAAAGTATTCCGGCTTGTAGAAGCCCGGTCTCATTGCCATATACTTATGATAAGCGCGGAACAGTGCTTCAAAATCATGGCATCTGATACCGGTTTTGAGCTCCTCTTTCAAATCAACGCCGGCAATCATGGCTCTGCGCAATTCAAGCGGCGTGGTAAAGTAGCCCCGCATAGCTTTCAGCTGTTGAGCATAAGCTTGCTCCTGGACTAGGATTTCCGGACCAGCGGGGCGCTTGAGTAATAATGGCGGTTGATCTTTAGGCTGATCAGGCGCAGGTTTGACCGCCACTGCAGCGGCCGGAGCTGGTTTTACCACGGGTGCAGGAGATGGCTGAACCACCGCCACCGGAACAGACTGTTCCGACAACAACTGCATTACCCTCAATACTAGAGCCATAGTGTTTTCAACCTGGCTATGGCCTGCAGTCCAGTTTTTAATAATATCGCTGCTGGCACTTTCCACGAACAGTGGAAATTTATCTATTGAGAAGTCTTTGGCATTGAGGCCCATCAACTCCAGAAATAATTTGAACTGTGATCTGAAGATACCTTCGGAGTTAGGGTCTTTAATAATAGGCTTTGCATCAATACCACCCAGCATCAGGTCCAGATCAGGCTGCATCAGCATGAAGGTGTCCCACTCATTTGTCAGTTGGAGCACTTTAATCAGCAACTCTTGATTATTGTCTGCAACCTGAGCCTGCGCACCGGCATTATGATCAACACCGACAACAGCCGGTGCCGGTGGAACCTGCACCGGAAATATCTCCTCTTGCGCGTCGCCCGGGAAGAATCCTGCCAGCTGGCCGTCACAGACTGCCCTGGTCGCCGGGTCATCCATCAGGTCTAACATGCAGACAATTGGGCAGGTAGGACTTTCAATCACCATACTCTGCTGTAAGCCCGCCAAAAAACCATAATCGATATTTAAGTACTGACCTGCATGCTCGGGATCTGCAATGACTACTGCCCGCCCTTTCGGAAAGAGCCCCTCATCCAGAATGTTATTGGCTTTGAGCCATTCCCTGATCATTTTTAGCTTTATCAGACGAACATCAGACACTCTGAATAAGTGAGCATTGGCAGGAGTATCTTGTAATTTGGCTTGTGAGTCCCTGATCATCCATTTCAGACGGGCAGCCTCAAAACGGGCCGGATAGCGATATCCTTCAACCGGAGTTTTTCCATTGGCGATAAGAAACAGACCGTGACAGGTTCTGTCGCCCATGATGTAAACAGTCTGATTATCAAAGGTGTAGCTGCGATTGAGGTTAGTGAAGTCATCCAAAGTGAAAACACGGTGCAACTCATCCTGAGCTTTTTGGGCAGCTATATTCACGTGTAGCGCACCAGGATCCCTTGAGACCCCTCCGGGCAAACGCCAGATATTCTGTTCCCGGTCATACACCAGAACCAGCTCAACTTCTTTATCAGCACCTGGATTTGCCTGATGAGTGGTCAGCATCAGCACAGCACCACCTGGTGGAGCTGCTTCAACCAGCACCGAGAAGAATAACAACAATAAAAGCAGGCTTCGTTTTATCATATCTACATCCTTGTTCTGTAATTTTGAGAACAAAGCACCTCTGACTGAGACACTCACTCCTTGTTTTATGTTCATAGCTCGTTAGATTTTTTTGTCTGGTGAGAACATAAAACAAACAAAATTGAAAAAAAATTATACCTTTGTCCAATACAAAAAGCCTAACTTACTGTTTTTAATGGATTTTTAGACATTCCAACCAAAGACAAATAATTGAACTTTTGAGATTGCATCGATCTAAATAAATTAATTTTGTAACTTTTGATATCAAAAAATTCGGATATTAGAAAATAATGAAGAAGCATCTGTGTTTATTATTATCTTTTTTATTTATCTGTTTGAGCTGTGAGGCTTACCCGCCCACAAGAGCTTATTGCTTCATGATTACAACCCGGCAGTTTCCTCCAGCAAAAGTTAAGCAGCTAATGGTTGTATTGGCATATGATAAAACAAAGAATCTCTGGCTATTGCCTGGGGGCCAAATGAGCGCGAAGGATAACGGAGCACTTCCAAATACAGCCGCACGGGAAACCGGGGAAGAATTACACCGACTCTACGATATAAACGATCTTACAAATCTAAACCGAAGTTACTATTTTGGCCAACATATCGTTTATGTATTTGGTGATAAAACCTGCAAAGGGCTTTTTTTTCTTGATGGCACAAATAAACCGAAACGAGGATATAAATACCCTTCAGAATTTAAAGAGGTCGAATTAAAGAAAACGATACAAACTGCCCAATCAAAAATTCCAAATATTCCAGCAAACAGCCATAAACTCGAAGTCAATGATGTAAAACTATTCAAGATCAAGACCATACTTGCATGGCTTGGTAATAACAACATTCTTGACCCTATAGCATTTCCAGCCGGTGCTGCTGTTCCTGTGACTGACCCTCACGATGGTAAAATTTATCCAATAGATTACTGGTTTTTATGGACTCTTCAGCAAGCAACGATGATTGAAAGCCCGGGTTGTAGTGCGATATGCATGTTTACATTGATGAATGACCCGCTTCAAAGACTGTATAACGACACTGTTTTGGCGCCATATTTTCAGTAACTAGATGCCCCAAAATCACAGCATTTTTCTAGTGATGTGTTATGACAGATTCACTTCAGCCAACTCAACAGCCACCGGCTTTTTCTGGTTGTTGAGTTCCGCTATATCTGGGATATTTGTTGTCACAAACTCTCATTTAAACATCTGAACTGAGCCAAGCAAACCATTCACTTTTTAATTGATATCACCTTGATACCCTTTCTAATGGCTTCATCTCTGGATACTGGAATATAACCCTCATTGACAACTCTGTTCCATAATTTGTTTGCGGAAAACTTAAAATCATTACGCAGATGATATAGCCTTCCAAACATATCGCTGATTTCGTCTTCTATAAATTTAACCTCGAGAAACCCGGCCTCATTCAGAAGACCTGTCATCATCTCAGGTACATTGTAGTCGTCATATGTACACATTGTTGCACATCCAGCCCTGATCATTAACAACCCGTCAGGTTTCAATAAATCATAAGCTTTTTTGAGCATGGCTCTGTTTAGCTCGCCATACTCGAACAACATGCTTGGAACACTCTCAAAATAGATAACTGAAAAGTGCTCTTTTTTAGGCAGCATATGGAAACCATACTGAACATCACTCACCAGATCAGCACCCATTTCTCGGGATGGATCAATAGTAAAGGTATGGGCAGCCGGATGGAAATTGACATGACGATCATGGTTTGCACCACAACCAACAACCATAACTTTACCTTCTGTCCTCAGGTATCTTTTTCTTACATTCTGGTTAACCGGTTTCATTAATTTAAAAACTTCAGATGCAACATCATTTGAATTTATCACTTCAATTAAATTAATAATTGACTGAATATTTGCTTCTCTTATATTCACCGGAAGCAACAAATCCTGACTGAATTGCTCAGGCCAGAAATCTTTAATTGGAATCAGATGATCCTGAATAATGGCATTCATTGCCTGATGAAATCTAAAAACATCATCAATATATCGATCAGAAAACCTTGGTAAATAAAACAAAGCCCCATAGTCTGTCATGCCAATATAACCCTCAGGCGGATTATCAAGTAGAGGCAAGAGCTGTCTTACATCAACCTCCGGCCAGCCATCAAATGCAACGGGCATGGCATATCGACTTCGGGGAGGTATGACAGGGTCAACATCTGCAACTACAGGTGGCGGTACAACCCGTTCTTCTCTGCGCCTGACTGGGTTTTGCTCAACAGCCGGAATAACCACTCGTTGAGGAGCGGGTACGTCTATAACAGGAGCAATCAAAGGCTGGGGAACTACTGGAGGTACGATTTCAGGCGCATCATTTCGCTGTACAACTATTTCATCCGGAAGGGGTTCAACAGGCTCAGGAGGAAAAAAACCCGCCAGCTGCTCATCTGTAACTGCGCGGATCTCAGGGTTGTCCATCAGGCTGAACATGCAACTGGCTGAGCACGTCGGGCTTTCTATCATCAATCCTTGTTGTATTGTCATCAGAAAATCGTATTGTACTGCCAGCGGCGCAGCCGCATGCTCCGGGTCAGGAATCAGGACGGGCTGCCCCTCTGGAAAGCGTTCAGCATCGAGAATATTATTTGCCTCAAGCCACTCTCTGATTACTTTCAGCTTTAGCAGCCTGATATCAGCTATTCTTCGAAAAGGCCGATTCTGTGGAGTATCTGCAAGATCAACAAGTCGATTCTGCACTGTTACTCTGAGGCGTGGGGCATCAAACCGTTCGGGGTATCGATACCCTTCTGCAGGCAGTCGGGTGCCGGAAAGAAAAAACAACCCTCTGGAAGTTTTGTCCCCCATCACATAGACAGTGTGATTGTTATGGGTGTAACTGCGGTTAAGGTTTATCAGGTCGCCCAACCCGAAATTCAAACCCAGTTCTTCTTGTAACTTTCTGGCCGCAACATTTACATGTAAAAAACTATCAGCTTGTATGGCAGCACCACCAGGCAACCGCCATACCTTACGCTGCCGATCAAAAACCAGAATCGCCTTGAGTTGTTTCTGACCACCTGCCGCTTCCTGATGAGTAGTCAGCATGAGCACTGACCCAACCGCAGGAGAGTCTGCCTGAGTAATTGTTGAGCTCCACAACAACAACCAGCAAATGAATAGCCTTCGCATTTTGACATCCTTGTCGCAGCAATAGTGGGGAATGTTATCCCTTTAACAAATTTATGATCACAGAGATCTTACTGTTAAAAGAAAATATCGGCAGGAATCAGTGAAATCACGGCAGATATTGCGTTACATTTCATCAAGAAACAAACATTGTTTACAATCCCCTTGAAAAAAGCACTGAAGATGCGATATAAACTGCTATAAAAATAAAGATTGTAAACAAAACTTAGATCAGAGTTTATGGATACCAGCTCACCTCCCCGCATGGAGACCCTGTCCCAGGGTATTGCTGACAAGCTGGTCAGGGACATAACCTCCGGCGATCTGCCTCAGGGCAGCAAAATCTCAGAACCCGAACTGTCGCGCCGCTACGGCATCGGCCGTGGCCCCCTGCGCGAAGCAATTTTACGGCTCGAAGGCATGGGGCTGGTTATCCGTGCCCCCCATGTTGGCGCCCGGGTTGTCACCCTGACCCGCACTGAATTATCAGAAATCTTTGCTGTGCGCGAAGCGCTGGAAGGCATGGCTGCCCGGCTGGCAGCAGAGAATATGACTGACCAGGAACTGGGAGAGCTCGAACAACTGCTGGAAACTCATGCAGCTTATATTGAAGAGCACCAGGGACAGGCTTATATCGACCAGAACGGCGATTACGATTTTCATTACCGGATTATTACCGGCTCCCGTAATCAGCGCCTGATTCGTTCCCTGTGTGATGAACTGTATCACCTGATGCAGATGTACCGTAAAAACTCTGGCAGTCGCACCCGTCCCGAGCAGGCGCTGTTTGAGCATCAGATGATTTTCAAGGCATTGAAAGACCGCGATGGGGAACTGGCTGAAATGCTGATGCGCCGTCATATCGGTCAGGCACGGCGAGAAATCAAACAGTTTATTGAACCCGAACAGCAATAACTTAATTTTTAAAAATAAAAACACAAAATTATCCGGCCGGAATTCATCCCCGGCCATCAAAGCAAAGCACTAAACTGCACAAGAACAAAAAGAGGAAGTGATATGAGCGATAAAGACAATGCGCTTAACCGCCTGATTGCAAAGGAAGGTATCGTAACTGCACCGGGCGTTTATGACGGCATTTCTACCCGCCTCGGCGAAGAAGCCGGCTTTTCTGCGCTGTATGCCAGCGGTGGTGCCATTGCCCGCAGTACCGGTGTACCGGATATCGGTCTACTGACCCTGACTGAAGTTGTCGACCGTGTGCGTCAGATTTGTGAAGCCACTTCACTGCCGGTTATTGCTGACGCCGACACCGGCTTTGGTAACGAAGTAAACGTCAAGCGTACGGTTGAACTGTTCAAGAGTGCCGGCGTCTGTGGCTTCCATATTGAAGATCAGGAATTCCCCAAGCGTTGCGGTCACCTGGATGGCAAGTCGCTGGTATCGGTTGAGGAAATGTGCAAGAAGGTTTCCACCGCAGCCAAGTATGCGGACAACGTCACCGTTATTGCCCGTACCGATGCGATTGCCGTTACCGGATTTGATGATGCAATCGAACGTGCAAAGGCGTATGTTGAAGCCGGTGCCGACATGTTGTTTGTAGAAGCACCCCAGACCATCGCCCAGATCGAGGAAATTGCCAAGCAGGCACCCGGTCCCAAGCTGATCAACATGTTCTACAGTGGCAAAACTCCACTGGTACCGACCGAAGACCTGAAAGCCATGGGCTATCAGCTGATTATTATCCCTTCCGACCTGCAGCGTGCTGCGGTAACCGCGATGCGCGAAGTGCTGGAAGTGATCAAGCGCGACGGCAACAGCGGTGCCATCGCCGACGGCATGATGACGTTCCAGGAACGTGAACTGCTGGTGAAAACCAAAGAGTTCCTGAATCCCTGAGCATCAGGCCACTGTCCTGTCCCTGTTTTGTCTTAAATAACTCGAAGAAAAAGTAATAACAAACGGAGAATTATCATGGCAGAAAAGAAGTTGAGCGGTGCCGGCCTGCGTGGTCAATCTGCCGGTGAAACCGCACTGTGCACCGTAGGCAAGACCGGCGCCGGTCTGACCTACCGTGGCTACGATATCAAGGAACTGGCTGACAAAGCCCAGTTCGAGGAAGTGGCTTACCTGCTGCTGTACGGCAAGCTGCCCAACCAGGCCGAACTGGATGGTTACAAGACCCGCCTGAAAGGCATGCGTACCCTGCCCGATGCGTTGAAAGTCGTGCTGGAACAGATTCCGGCTTCAGCCCACCCCATGGACGTCATGCGTACCGGCTGCTCCATGCTGGGTAACCTGGAAACTGAAGAGAGCTTCGACGCACAGCTCGATCATATTGACCGGATGCTGGCAATCTTCCCGGGCATGATCAACTACTGGTACAACTTCAGCCATAACGGCATCCGGGTTGAAGTGGACACTGACGCTGACTCTATCGCCGAGCAGTTCCTGTGGACCCTGCACAACAAGAAGCCGGAGCCGCTGCATGTTCAGGTTATGCATGCATCGCTGATCCTGTATGCCGAGCACGAGTTTAATGCGTCTACCTTTACCGCCCGGGTCTGCGCTTCCACCCTGTCCGATATTCACAGCACCGTAACCGGCGCAATTGGCTCCCTGCGTGGCCCGTTGCACGGCGGCGCGAACGAAGCTGCAATGGACATGATCGAACAGTGGACAACGGCCGATGAAGCCGAAGATGCCATCATGGGTATGCTGGCGCGCAAGGACAAGATCATGGGCTTTGGTCACGCCATCTACCGTGAATCCGATCCCCGTAACGCCATTATCAAGGAGTGGTCCCAGAAGCTGTCCGAGCAGGTTGGCGACACCCACCTGTATGCGGTTTCCGAGCGGGTTGAAGCGGTTATGTGGCGTGAGAAGAAGCTGTTCTGTAATGCTGACTTCTTCCATGCGTCTGCCTACAACTTTATGGATATCCCGACCAAGCTGTTTACCCCGATCTTTGTCTGCTCTCGTGTTGCCGGCTGGACCGCACACGTAATGGAACAGCGGGCCAACAACCGGATTATCCGTCCGTCTGCTGACTACACCGGTCCGGAAAGTGCCGAGTGGGTAGCGATCGAAGATCGTCCATAATTGATTCGATAAAAATAAAACAAGGGAGCAGTCTTTTCAGGCTGCTCCCATCAACACAAGATTCATATGGATTGCTGAAGTTATGAACACTGCAAACCGCAAATCGCTCCCGGGCACTTCACTGGATTATTTCGACACCCGCGCTGCAGTCGAGGCAATCCAGCCCGGAGCCTATGCCAAACTACCCTACACTTCGCGGATACTTGCTGAACAGCTGGTGCGCCGCTGTAACCCCGAAGATCTGACCGATTCCCTGAAACAGATTATTGAACGCAAGCGGGATCTGGATTTCCCCTGGTACCCTGCCCGTGTTGTTTGCCATGATATTCTTGGCCAGACGGCACTGGTTGACCTGGCGGGTCTGCGTGATGCTATCGCCGAACAGGGTGGCGACCCTTCCCAGGTTAACCCGGTAGTCCCCACCCAGCTGATTGTTGACCACTCGCTGGCAGTTGAGCACGGTGGTTTTGACCCCGATGCTTTTGAAAAGAACCGCGCGGTAGAAGACCGTCGTAACGAAGACCGTTTCCACTTTATTGAGTGGACCAAGACTGCATTCAAAAACGTTGATGTAATTCCCGCCGGTAACGGCATCATGCACCAGATCAACCTGGAAAAGATGTCGCCGGTAATCCAGGCCCGTGATGGTGTCGCTTTCCCTGATACCTGCGTGGGTACTGACAGCCACACCCCGCACGTTGATGCTCTCGGTGTTATCGCCATCGGCGTCGGTGGTCTGGAAGCTGAAACGGTCATGTTGGGTCGCCCGTCTATGATGCGTCTGCCGGATATTGTCGGTGTTGAGCTGACCGGCAAGCGTCAGCCCGGTATTACCGCCACTGATATTGTACTGGCCCTGACCGAGTTCCTGCGTAAAGAGCGCGTGGTTTCCTCCTATCTGGAATTCTTCGGTGAAGGTGCCCGCAACCTGACCATCGGTGACCGTGCCACCATTTCCAATATGACCCCGGAATTCGGTGCTTCCGCCGGTATGTTCTATATCGACGAACAGACCATTGATTACCTGAAGCTGACCGGTCGCGAGCCGGAACAGGTTGAGCTGGTTGAAAACTACGCCAAAACTACTGGTCTGTGGGCTGACAGTCTGGAACAAGCGGAATACGAGCGGGTACTGACCTTTGATCTGTCTACCGTTTGCCGCAATATGGCTGGCCCGTCCAACCCGCACCGTCGCCTGCCGACAACTGATCTGGCCGAGCGTGGTATTGCCGTTGACCTGGACAAGGCCAAAGCAGAAGAAGATGAAGGTCTGCTGCCGGATGGCGCGGTAATCATTGCGGCTATCACCAGCTGTACCAATACCAGTAACCCGCGCAATGTTGTTGCGGCAGGTCTGGTAGCACGTAAAGCCAATGAGCTGGGACTGATTCGCAAGCCTTGGGTTAAATCTTCCTTTGCCCCAGGATCCAAGGTTGCAAAACTCTATCTCGAAGAAGCCAGTCTGCTGCCAGAACTGGAAAAGCTGGGCTTTGGTATCGTTGCCTATGCCTGCACTACCTGTAACGGTATGAGCGGTGCACTGGACCCGAAGATCCAGCAGGAAGTGATTGACCGGGATCTGTATTCTACTGCGGTGCTTTCCGGTAACCGCAACTTTGATGGCCGGATTCACCCCTATGCCAAGCAGGCGTTCCTGGCTTCACCGCCGCTGGTTGTGGCCTATGCCATCGCCGGTACTGTGCGCTTTGATATTGAGAAAGATGTACTGGGAACTGATAAAGACGGTAACCCGATTACTCTCAAGGATATCTGGCCCAGCGATGAAGAGATTGATGCAATTGTCAGCCAGCATGTAAAACCGGAACAGTTCAACGAAGTTTATATTCCGATGTTCGATCTGGGACAGGTTGAACAGGCCAAGAGCCCGTTGTACGACTGGCGCCCGATGAGCACCTATATCCGTCGTCCTCCTTACTGGGAAGGCGCACTGGCCGGAGAACGCACCCTGAAAGGCATGCGCCCGCTGGCGGTACTGGGTGACAATATCACCACTGACCACCTGTCGCCGTCCAACGCCATTCTGGCTTCCAGTGCCGCTGGTGAATATCTGGCCAAGATGGGACTGCCGGAAGAAGACTTCAACTCCTATGCGACTCACCGCGGCGATCACCTGACTGCTCAGCGGGCTACCTTTGCCAACCCGAAGCTGCTGAATGAAATGTGCCGTGATGAAAGCGGTGAAATCCAGCAGGGTTCATTGGCACGGGTTGAGCCTGAAGGCAAACAGACCCGAATGTGGGAAGCGATTGAAACCTATATGGATCGCAAGCAGCCGCTGATTATTGTTGCCGGTGCGGACTATGGTCAGGGTTCTTCCCGTGACTGGGCAGCTAAAGGCGTACGACTGGCCGGTGTCGAAGCCATTGTAGCCGAAGGTTTTGAGCGTATTCACCGTACCAACCTGGTAGGCATGGGTGTGCTGCCACTGGAATTCAAACCCGGCACCACCCGCGAAACCCTGGGTCTGGACGGTACCGAAACTTACGATGTTATTGGCGAGCAGACACCGCGCGCAACTCTGGCGCTGCTGATTCACCGCCAGAACGGTGAAACTATCGAAGTGCCGGTAACCTGTCGTCTGGATACCGCGGAAGAAGTTTCTGTCTACGCAGCCGGTGGGGTTCTGCAGCGTTTTGCCAAGGACTTCCTTGCTTCAGAAGCTGCATAAGCACGCCCCCTCATCTTTCGTCTCTTTTACTGTCAGCCGGAATACCGGCTGACAGTATTAAAACTCCGGATACCAAGCCATGGCTCATAAACCTCAAATAAAAATACCGGCCACCTATATGCGCGGCGGCACCAGTAAGGGTGTATTCTTCAGCCTTAAAGATCTGCCTGAAGCGGCGCAGGTGGCTGGTGAAGTTCGAGATCAGATTCTGCTGCGGGTCATTGGTAGCCCTGATCCCTACGGCAAGCATACCGATGGTATGGGTGGTGCCACTTCCAGCACCAGTAAGACCGTAATCCTTTCTGAAAGCTCACAGCCTGATCATGATGTTGACTATCTGTTTGGTCAGGTTGCCATTGATCGTCCTTTTGTAGACTGGAGTGGTAACTGCGGCAACCTGACTGCCGCTGTCGGTGCCTTTGCGATTAGTAAAGGATTGATTGACCCGGCACGGGTACCGGAAAACGGTATCTGCACTGTACGTATCTGGCAGGCCAATATTGGCAAGACCATTATTGCTCATGTTCCGATGACCAATGGTGAAGTGCAGGAAACCGGTGACTTTGAACTGGATGGTGTTACCTTCCCGGCAGCCGAAGTCCAGATCGAGTTCCTGAACCCGGCTGATGGTGACAGTGCCATGTTCCCTACCGGCAATCTGGTTGATGATCTGGAAGTACCGGGAGTCGGTACACTGAATGCCACCCTGATCAATGCCGGCATTCCCACCATCTTTATCAATGCTGAAGAAGTGGGCTATAACGGCACCGAGCTGCAGGAAGCGATTAACGGTGATGACAAGGCGCTGGCCATGTTTGAAACCATTCGTGCCCATGGCGCGGTAAAGATGGGTCTGATCAGCAGTGTTGAAGAGGCTGCAGCTCGTCAGCACACACCTAAAGTAGCCTTCGTTGCCAAACCCGCAGCTTACACGGCTTCCAGTGGCAAGCAGGTTGCCGAGGAAGATATTGATTTGCTGGTACGGGCACTTTCCATGGGCAAGCTGCATCATGCAATGATGGGTACTGCAGCTGTGGCCATTGGTACTGCTGCTGCAATTCCCGGCACTCTGGTTAATCTGGCTGCCGGCGGTGGTGAGCGCAGTGCCGTTCGGTTCGGGCATCCGTCAGGAACACTGAAGGTCGGTGCAGAGGCCGAGGCTGTTGACGGTGACTGGATCGCTACCAAGGCTATTATGAGCCGTAGTGCCAGGGTATTGATGGAAGGTTTAGTTCGAGTGCCGGATTCATCCTGCTAACAACGATCGGCAGAGCTTTGTTTATCATCAAAGCTCTGCCATAAACCCCCAGATTTTCTTTCCTACCCTGTAAGAGACCAGATCAAGCAGGTACAATCCCCTACGCTTTATTATTCCTGATTGCAGTTACCTTACAGAGTGCTATGACCAGCCCTGATCTGATGTCTTCCGGTACCCCTGAACAGGCCACCGGTTTAGTTGTTTCCCGTCTGACTCCCCTGCCATACAGCCAGGATGCCACACAGTACTTTGACCGGATCAGGGATCTTGCTTTTCCCGTACTGCTGGACAGTGTGATGAACCATGCACCGGAACAGAGAAACCGGCGCTACGACATAATGTCCGCAGCCCCCGAATACTTTGTCCGGAAACAGCAGAACCAACTCTTGCTGACCGACGCTGATGGTAATACCCGCTATCGGGAGGGAAGCACCATTGACTTGCTGCGGGAAATCGAGAGCCAGTACCTTCATGTCCGTGCCGGCAACCTGCCTTTTGCCGGTGGTTTGATGGGCTTCTGGGGATATGAGCTGAACAGTGAGCTGGAACCAAAGCTGCAACCCCGTGACTGTGACTTGCCCGGCGTAGGTGTTGGTATGTATCTGTGGGCAATTATCTCTGATCATGAGCAACAGCAGAGCTGGCTGGTCGAACACCCGGCCTGCCGTCCTGAACTCAGTCGTGAAATACACCGCAGACTTGAACAGCAACCTGATAATGTTCAGCACACTTTCAAATTAAAAGCCCCCTTCCAGCCCGATATGGCTCCCGAGGCTTATGCTGAAGCCTTTGATAGAATCCAGAACTATATTCTGGCCGGTGACTGCTATCAGGTGAATCTGACTCAGCGTTTCTCGGCAGAATACCAGGGCGACTTGTGGGCGGCCTATAACCATTTACGTAAGACCAGCCCCTCGCCGTTTTCGGCTTATCTTGGCATGCCGGAAATGACGATCCTGAGCCATTCACCGGAACGCTTTATCAAACTGGCCGGCAAGGATGTCGCAACACATCCGATCAAGGGAACCCGTCCCCGGGGTAAAACTGAATCTGAAGACAAGGCTCTGGCAGAAGAGCTTTTGGCCAGCCCTAAAGATCGTTCCGAGAATCTGATGATTGTGGATCTATTGCGCAATGATCTGGGGCGTTGTTGTGCTATTGGCAGTGTTCGGGTGCCCAGTTTGTTCGCACTTGAGTCCTACGCCAATGTACACCATCTGGTGAGCATCATCCGCGGCCGACTTGCTAACGGAGAAGATGGGCTAAGCCTGCTGCAGAAAACATTCCCCGGAGGCTCGATTACCGGCGCTCCGAAGATTCGTTCCATGGAAATTATCCGTGAGCTGGAGCCTGAATCACGTTCTGCCTATTGTGGCAGCCTTGGCTATATCAGCCTGTGTGGTCGAATGGATACCAGTATTGCCATTCGTACACTGGTTGCTCATGACAACCGGATTCATTGCTGGGGCGGTGGTGCTATTGTCCGGGACTCTAGTGTTGACTCAGAGTATGAAGAGTCTGTCGCCAAAGTCAGGAATTTGATGGAAGCTCTGGCCAATTTGACTCATAGTTAGTCGCAACATAGCTGTCCTTGTTCGAGGCGCCATATTGATTGCTTCCGGTCAAAAGCTATTACGGCGTTTCCTTTCATCCTTTGTAACAGGAGCCTTCGCTAGCTTCTGTATCTTAATTGCCTGGGTATCAGCTCCCGCAGAAGCCGGTATTCAGGTTATTGATAACTTTGCCCAGTTTGTATCTGTCATCATGGAACATATAGAAGCAGGTGAATCAGAGCAGGCACTGGTCGCTATCGATATTGATAAGGTTCTGCTACACCGTGTAGAAAACGAACATCAACAAACAGATGGATATAATGTACTTCATTCTGGAGGTCGGCACTATATTGTATACCGGTCAGTAGCTGAGTGGGTGAACGAGCTGGCTCTTGTTGCCGATGTTATCTGCCTGACGGCAAGGAATGAAGTTTATGGCCTTGCAGAGCTGGCTCAGGCTGGACTGCAGTTGTCAGGTTCATCAAATTTTATAGAACCTGAATCCGGAGAGCTATCTAAAATTACTGCTCTCAAATGCAGATATAATGGAAATATCATCTATACAAACCATCAAACCAAGGGTGCGGTTCTGCTAGCATTTGTTAATTTGAGATCTGGTATATACAGCTCTATATTTTTTATTGATGATTCAGAAGAGCAGGTTCAAAGTGTTAATAACACACTGGAGAAGGAGGGTAAGAAGGTTATGGCTTTTCACTTAACCGGGGAAAATCCTGGCGATAAAAAATGGAAGCTTCCAGCCAAAATTAAGGGTGAGGCATTTTTTCATCATGATGATTAAAAACTAAAACAAGAACTAAGTAAAAAATATACTACAAAATCAAATTACAGCCATTCAGCACTAACTTTTAAAATACCTTATAACGCTACCAGATTAAAGAAGCAATAAAGAATTATGCTTTTCAAACTGTTATATTCATGGAAAAAGTTTCAACCATCGTTATTTCTATTCCTGATCTATTATACTCCGGCACAAGCTGGGTACTGGGAGCTGACTGTTCATGACAAAGAAAAGAGATTACAGGGTACAGTAGTCAGCAATTCTCACAAAACAGCATGCGATTTGATGTCTTGTTATGGTTCTCGCCCCAGTCTCGAAGTAACTGTTAGAAAAAAGTCCTGTACTTCATTTTCATTCTCTGAAGATCAGTATTTTATTTTATCCAGATCCAAGAATGGCCCCAGATACAAGCTCCAAAGGGAGCAAATTCCATACCTGACAGGATTTTTGAAGTTTTTTATAGAACAGATCTGCTTCAGATTTAAAGAAGATCTTTTTAAAATTCTTGCTAATCAATTTGAAGAAATTTATTGCGAGTTTACAGGAGTACGTCTTCACTTTTTCAGTATCATTTATAAAATGTGTCCTCATGATAGCGGGGGTCAGTCAACCGCGCTCTTTTTTCTAACAAATAGCGTTTCTTCACAAGACTCAGAAGAAAATGAACAAGCCGGGTTATTAAACGATATAGAAAACCATCGTTGTAATACGCCATCAGCAGCTCTTTGTGTACTCATCGACAATATTGGTTTTTATGAGCAAGCAATAACTTTGCTTTGGTTTCCCACTGAAATATCAAATGATCTGGATTATTCAGACGAATCCCGACTTTCACGAGCAAGCAGCTTAACCGGACTTGAGATTTCAAGTGATACAAAATATGACAAACTCAGGGAGGATAAAGACAAGGCACACCATAAAAGTGATTTACATTTCAATCAACACCTGCAGCTAATCAGACAAATAGCAACTTACAAAGGACAGTTACAATATATTCTGAGATGGTGGGAACTCATTGTCCCGTCAACGCCTCCCGCATTAATTTACTTCTCTAACACCTAAACCGCTTTCTTTAACTTAAAAATCTGGAACATTTGATGTCAACCCAAACAGGATACATGACTTCCAGACATAACCTTATGCGATTATGTTTGTGGACTTTGCTGGCATTTGGCAATTCCAAATAATATATTCGCTGCGAATGGAACATGAGCGCATAATAACAATGGCGAATTCTGTAGCACCTTTCCCCACTATTACATTTGTAAAAAAAACACTGGCTGACGGCAGCCCATGTAAAAAATGCAATGATGTAACAGCCCGGCTAGAGTCATCCGGCCAGATGCAGCATATCAGCAAGATATTGGTTGCCGAAGAGAGCAATCCAGACAGCGAAGGTATGCAACTGGCTTCAAAGCTGAATATTGATAAAGCTCCATTTTTTATTGTGGAATACGAAGGCGAGGAACCACAGGTCTTTACCATCTACTTCAAACTGGTAAAAGACATACTGAACAAACTGGACTGATCAAACAGAAAGGCATGAACCTGATACGACGATAACAGTCGTATCAGGTTTGAGCGTTAGCGTGTAGGCAGCTGGATATGAGAGAACAGCTCATCAATTTCAGCGCGGTTATGACGAATAACGGCTTCCTGCACCAGATCCTTGTTGAGGTGCGGTGCAAACATTTCGATAAAGTCATACATAAAGCCACGCAGGAAGGTCCCACGACGGAATCCGATCTTGGTCACACTGTGCTCAAACAGATGGCCAGCTTCCAGCGCTACCAGGTCAGAATCAGCTTCAGGATCGTAGGCCATATGCGCCACAATTCCGATCCCCATTCCCATTCGGACATAAGTCTTAATGACGTCAGCATCGGCAGCGGTGAACACTACGCGCGGTGACAGACCTTCATTCATAAAGGCTTCATCCAGCTTGGAGCGGCCGGTAAAACCAAACACATAGGTCACCAGCGGGAAGCGGGCAATATCCTGCAGTGTCAGCTCTGAAACCTGAGCCAGAGGATGATTGCGGGGTACCAGCACGCAACGGTTCCAGCGATAACAAGGCATCATCACCAGATCGTTATAAAGTTCAAGCGCTTCAGTAGCAATGGCAAAATCTGCGGTACCGTCAGCGGCCATTTCAGAAATCTGGGTGGGTGTACCCTGATGCATATGAAGAGATACATCCGGGTACTGGGAAATAAAGTTTTCAATAACATTCGGCAGGGCGTAACGTGCCTGGGTGTGGGTAGTCGCGATGGACAGTGCGCCCTTGCGTTCGTCGCTGAACTCCTGGGCGACCTGCTTGATACTGTCAACCTTGCGCAGAATCTCACCAGCGGTCTCAATAATTTTTTCACCCGCTGGCGTGACCCGGGTCAGATGCTTGCCGCTACGGGCAAACACTTCAACACCCAGCTCATCTTCCAAAAGACGAATCTGTTTGCTGATTCCCGGCTGAGAGGTATACAGGCTCTGCGCAGTAGCGGACACGTTCAAATCGTGGTGGGCCACTTCCCAGATGTAGCGCAGCTGTTGCAGCTTCATTGCAAGCCTCCGGTTGATGCTCTTTATGCGCTAAAAGGAATAAAAATATAAATAAATATTCTTTTTAAGAATAGTAGCTGGTCGCTACATTTACCAACGATTTCGACCGTTCAAATCATAAATTTAAACATCACCCACGGTATTTATAACTTTAGACCATATTTTATGGATTTCTTGCTCTACATAATGGCCGGCGCAGGCGTCGGTTTTGCGGTCGGTCTGACAGGTATCGGTGGTGGTTCGCTGATGACACCATTACTGTTGCTGTTCGGCTTTCCACCCCATATCGCAGTGGGTACTGATCTGCTTTACGCTGCCATTACCAAAAGCAGCGGCGTGGTGATGCATCACAAACAGCAGACTATTGACTGGTCAGTAGCCAGATTAATGACAGCCGGCAGTATTCCCGCGGCGCTCATTACCCTGCTGTTGCTGAAGACACTGTTTACAGACAGCAGCCAATATACCGCAATTCTTACCACAAATCTGGGCTTTATGCTGATTATGACCAGCCTGGTGTTGATCCTGCGGCAACGACTGCTGCCTGATCGAACCCCGGACTTCATTGAGCGCCACCGTACCGGGTTTACTGTTGGTTGCGGCATATTCCTGGGCATTTTTGTTACCCTGTCATCCGTTGGCGCCGGTGCAATAGGTACTGCTATTTTAATGCTGCTGGCCCCGGCCATGCTCCCTACCCGGATTGTTGGAACCGATCTGGCCCATGCTGTTCCGCTCACCTTTGTTGCCGGAGCGGGACACTTCCTGCTGGGTAATGTGGATTTCCTCCTGCTGGGTACACTGCTGATCGGTTCCCTGCCCGCAATCTGGTTGGGAACCCGGGTTGGCCGTCAGCTGCCAGCGAAGTTATTGCAGTTATTACTGGCAACAATTTTGATGGTGATGGGACTTAAGTATTCGTTTTTCTAGCGCTCCATAGTGCAGTAAAGGTGCAATAAGAGTGCAATAACCGAGTACTTCTTTCACTTTTCTGCACCTTTTAGCGACTAATTTCTGGTTAACGCTATAAAACATGCAGAAAATCCTCAGGATCATTTGGTTGTTTGACGGGTCTGATATACAGTAGACCCTCAATGACGAGAGACAACGAAAGCCGGACAGTCCGTATGAGTACTACCCCCCGCGTAGATGACCTGAATATTTCATCCCAGGAAGTTCTGGTAACTCCCGAGTTACTGAAAAAAGAACTGCCTCTTTCCGATGCTGCCCGCGAAGCTGTCACCAACGGCCGCGACGTGGTTCGCAACATTCTGGATGGCAAGGACCACCGCCTGTTTGTAGTCGTGGGCCCCTGCTCTATCCACGACCCTGATGCTGCACTGGATTATGCCCGCCGTCTGAAAAAACTGGCTGACGAGGTCAGCGATACACTCTATCTCGTCATGCGGGTGTATTTTGAGAAGCCACGTACCACTGTTGGCTGGAAAGGACTGATCAACGACCCCCACCTGGATGATTCATTCCGGATTGAGGAAGGTCTATATACTGCTCGTCGACTGCTGATGCAGGTATCTGAAATTGGCCTGCCGACAGCTACTGAAGCGCTGGATCCGATTTCACCACAATACCTGCAGGACCTGATCAGTTGGTCTGCTATCGGTGCCCGTACCACTGAATCCCAGACTCACCGTGAAATGGCGAGCGGATTATCTCCGGCCGTTGGCTTCAAGAATGGTACCGATGGTGGTCTTGAAGTAGCGATCAATGCCCTGCAGTCTGTATCCAGCCCGCACAGTTTTCTGGGTATTAATCGCCAGGGACAGGTTGCCATTACTAAAACGTCTGGTAACCCCTATGGCCATATTGTGCTGCGTGGTGGTAGCGGCAAGCCGAACTATGATTCTGTCAGCGTTGCCCTGTGCGAGCAGCAGTTACAGAAGTCCGGTATTCAGCCCAACATCATGATTGATTGCAGTCACGCCAACTCCAACAAGGATCCGGCGCTGCAGCCACTGGTACTGAACAACATTACCCATCAGATCACTGATGGCAACCAGTCCATTGTGGGTGTAATGATTGAAAGTAATATTGGCTGGGGCAACCAGAAGTTGTCTTCTGACCTGTCCAAGATGGAGTACGGTATTTCAGTAACCGACGCCTGCATCGACTGGGAAACCACTGAAAACAGCCTGCGCGAAATGCGCAACCTGCTGAAAGATGTGTTGCCGGGACGACAGCGCTAACTTTTATCTGAGCTCTTTTTATCTGAGATATTCGCCAGAGCTACAGATCCAATCCCAACTGGCCATCAAACAGTTCAATCTGTTCGGTCAGTTGGGATACCACAACCTTCCCCCGCCGCACTGTCAGGTTGTCCAGCATACGCAACAGAATAGCCCTGCAGATCGGGCAGCAGTGATTCAGCATCGCTTCCGTCAGAACCTCATAGCGACGTCCCTTTGCAATAAGGTGACGACACAGGGCTTCGTCCGGTGCAGATTCGATATCCAGATTGGCGCTGACAATGTGGTACTCACCTTCGTCCAGAGTCATCACATAGCCGGCGAGAAAAGTTTGCCTGACTCGTTTCACAATAAAATTACGGGGGGTTGCAGCTCAATATCGGGAAAAGGCGCGTAACATACACTATTACAGCATGATGTAATAGCGTTTTGCGATCAAGCAGTTATACCTGATTGGCTTTCTGCCGGTGTGATGCCAGAAAAAGATATAAAAATGGCTGTAACCAACTGGTATACAGCCATCTTCCGGTCAACTGAACAGGTGTCAGCTGGACAACGGACAGGTGACAGAAATCGTTGTCACAACAGATGCTTCACCCGCTGCCAGGCTCGCTTTTTCAATACTGGTATTCATCCAGGCACTATAGGTATCGGCAGGCAGGATGCTGCGGCTCTTTTCGCCATCCCAGCGGGCAATAGGTCTCTCAATGGGCTGCGGAATCTCTTTCTTGCCGGCAACAGTCAGATTGGTATTGTTGCTGGTCATAATCCCCTGCAGGTTGTCTGACAAGGATTCCAGATCCAGCGAAACATAGGCTGCAGGCTTTTTACCGGAATAGTCACTACCGGCCATCCAGTTGTTACTGGAAATCGTGAATACGGTTTTGTCGGCATTCTGCGCATCTTCACCGGCAAAGGCGATACTACCCTTGGCATCGGAGATGGTAACGCCACACACCGGATCAATATTGGTTGACCACTCCATATCGGCAGCCTGAGCGGATACAGCCGCTACGGTACAAAGCGAAAACAGAGTACTGATTGCAAATTTTCTGGACAGTTTCATAACATCACATCTTTTTATGGGCATGGCCCGGAAATAATGGAGAATCTGTTCAGCCCACCCGAGCAGACTGAAAGATCACCAGTCGTTTGCACGACTCTGGTTATCAGCAGGAGCAAAAAGAGCTGCTACCTGCCTTTTAATAGCTGTCAAAGCTGCTGTCAGCTGGCCAACGGGCAAGAGACGGTAATCGTTGTGACCACAGATGCTTCACCGGCCGGCATTGAATCCCGCTTCAGGGCAACCTTCATCCAGGCACTGTAATCACCTGCCGGAAGTACATTTTCCCGACGTTTCCCGTCCCAGAAAGAAACCGGGCTGAATGTATGCCTGTTGCCGATCGCGTCACTGGTAAAAGTCATCAGCGCATTATTCGCATTGAGCCTGCCACCGAATGCCGGAGAAACATCATCCAGATCAACCTTCACATAAGCTGAAGGCCTGCCGTTGTTATAGGGGTTCGCTATCGGATTGTTACTTGCAATAGTAAAAGCCGTACTGTCAGCACTTTTGACATCCTCCCCCATGAAAGCAATACCACCTTGACCATCCCTGATCTGAACCCCGCATACTGGTTCAATACGAGTACTCCAGCGCATGTCACCGCCATCAGCAGCCAGCACTGAACCTGCGCCTCCAGCCAGAACAGAAACCACAACAGCATGAGTCAAAAACCGGGATGTCTTTTTCATAACGGGCGTCTTCTTTTTCGTTAAATTCAACTTTATTGTTGATAAATCAAATTTTATTTAAATCTGGCTCCGAATTTTAAACACCTCAGCCCCGCTCTCAATACGCATTTAAGACATCAGTATTGGTGTAGATACAAGCTAAACGACACGCATCTCTTTTTTAAAAACAAAACCATAGAACCAGCAATAGATTAGAAGCACTCTGTCCTAGTCTGCCACGTTTAATAACTGTCAAATCTTATAACGGACAGGAAACAGTGACGGTAGTCACAATTGAAGCTTCACCAGCGGGCATGGATGATCTTTCAATTGGTACCATCATCCAGGCATTGTATTCGCCGTTTGGCATTATGGTTTTATTACTGGCGCCATCCCAAACATCAATAGTTTTTGCAACCAGGTTGTTATGAGTTGCGGGGCTTTTAAGCATAAATATTGCATTATGCTCGTTAACCCGGCCATCAAAGTTTGAAGAGACGCTGTCCAGGTCAACCTTTACATAAGCCGAAGGCTTGGGACCAAAAGGACCTGTCATCCGGTTATTACTGGTAATAGTGAATGTGGTGTTATCGATATTATTGTAATTATCACGGCGGAAACCGATACCACCCTGACCGTCCTTTATCTGGATACCACATACCGGCTCTATACGGGTACTCCAGCGCATGTCACCACCATCAGCAGCCTGGCTGACGCTCGCGCTTGCGGCCACTGCAGCAACAACAGCCGTGCTCAGGATAAACTTCTTTGTATTCTTCATTGCAGGACGTCTTTTAAAACTCAAATAGTATGGGTTTGTATAATTATTGTTATTTTCCCGATTGATTTTAGAGTGTAATTTCAGTGCAACAATACGCACTTTAGACATACTGCCTAGTGTCTTTAACAATAGAAAGAATATTATTGCCGTCTATTTTTGAAAAAATGTATATCTATGAGTAATTTTTGTTTATTTCGTAAACATCGAGAAATAATTGAACTTCAGTATCAGGCAAACCGGATTTAATTAATATTCATTCTCAACAAGCTGCAATTTTAAATAAAAACCAGCTCATCATTCTATATTTACTTCGAACCTCTGAATTCGTTAATTTAAAATTACATTTTGTGTTTAATACTGATCAAAATTAATCATGCAAACACGCTCCTTAATCAAAAAGAATATTATTATTTTTTTCAGATCGAATAATACCTTTTGCAAGCCAGGCGCTTAGTAAGCTGAAGCACATCACTCCGCCAAGAATCAGGGCCATTCGTAACCAGGGCTGCCCTGTTACCATTCTCATCTGAACAAGATTAACCAGAGTAGGCAGCCAGACGACAAAAACGCCTGCCACCAGACCGGTCTGCAAGATTCGGGTTACGGTGCGGGTACGGAACAGTGCCAGCAAGGGAAAGGAGGTCGTAACAACAGCCATGACATACTCGCCACCGCGCAGAAAATGGGCTGCAAGCGGCAAGTAAGAGAAAATCAGAAGAATAAAGCGTAAAGCCATAGCACCAGAGATAACCAAACCATTGGTTCTACAGCATTCATCTTTTAAGCTTCATTGACAATAAGGGAATACAACGCCAACGGTTGATTTGCCAGAGAGAAGCAAGAAAAATAATTGGAAAAAGAAGAAAATGGAGGCGAGTACCGGAGTCGAACCGGTCTAAAAGGAGTTGCAGTCCTCTGCATAACCGCTTTGCTAACTCGCCATATATGGTGCCCGGAGCCGGAATCGAACCGGCACGACCTAAACGGTCGGCAGATTTTAAGTCTGCTGTGTCTACCAATTTCACCACCCGGGCTTTCGGATGGATTGAGCCGGGAGTAATTCCCTCACCCAACGAAGGCGAATTATAGGGATCCGCCCCAAGGGAATCAAGCGCCTGACGGCGCCTGAGGCCCAATTCTCAGTAAAAATGTGGTTTTTACTGACGCAACAGTTCCAGAATATCGCGAGTCTTTGCTTCCATCAATGCTGTATTTTGGCGGGATTCAACATTAAGGCGTACGACAGGCTCAGTGTTTGAACTGCGCAGATTGAAACGCCACTCTCCAAACTCCAGACTGATGCCATCGGTTTCATCAACAACATCAGCATCATTGCGGTAATGCTCCAGCACCCGGGCAATGGCAACTTTGGATTCAGCCAGCTTGCTGTTGATCTCACCGGAAGATGGATGCAGGGCAATACGCTCAGCAACCAGTTCAGACAGGGTTTGCTGTTTGATGCAAAGCAACTCGGCAACCAGCAGCCATGGAATCATACCGCTGTCACAGTAAGCGAAGTCACGGAAGTAATGGTGGGCACTCATCTCGCCACCATAAACCGCGTCCTCTTCACGCATCCGTTCCTTGATAAACGCATGACCGGTTTTGGACTGCACAGCCTTGCCGCCTGCAGCCTCGACGATATCAATGGTGTTCCAGGTCAGGCGCGGATCATGAATAATCTTGCTGCCCGGCTGCTTCTGCAGGAAGGCTTCTGCCAGCAGGCCGACAATATAGTAGCCTTCGATAAAGCCACCGTTTTCGTCAAACAGGAAGCAGCGGTCAAAATCACCATCCCAGGCAATCCCCATATCTGCTTTATGCTCTTTAACCGCATCAATGGTCGCCTGACGGTTGTCCGGCAGAATCGGGTTAGGAATACCATTGGGGAAGTTGCCGTTGGGCTCATGGTGAATCTTGATAAAAGACACCGGCACATTGTTGGCCTGGAAATGTGCTTCAATCGCATCGACAGCATGTCCTGCAGCGCCATTGCCAGCATTAACGACCAGCTTAAGAGGGTTCAGCTTTGACAGGTCAACATATGCCATCAGATGCTGGATATAATCGTGCAGGTTATTTAGCTGCTGATATTCGCCACGACGTTCGGCCGGAGCAAATTCATTTTTTTCAGCCAGTGCCTGAATATCTTTCAGTCCAGTATCGGAGCTGATCGGCTTTGACTCTTCCCGCACAAACTTGAGACCGTTGTAGTCCATCGGATTATGGCTGGCAGTGACCATAATGCCACCGTCCATTTTCAGATGAGCCGTTGCAAAGTAAACTTCTTCAGTGCCACACAGACCAATATCGGTAACATCAACACCGCCCTCGCGCAGACCTTCAGTCAGGGCCTGCTTCAGGCTTTCAGTGCTGAGGCGAATATCACCACCGACAACAACTTTTTTCGGCTGCAGGTATTCGGCATAGGCCCGGCCAATACGAAAGGCAATATCTTCATTCAGCTCATCCGGCAGCCGACCACGTACATCCAGCGCCTTGAAACACGTTAGAGAGGACATCTTTTTTTCCTGATTACAGTGCAGTAATTACAGGCCGGAGTTATCCATAAATTCCGGCCGGGTGCCGCCCCAGGCGACAAATTCGGGGTTCAGCAGGGATGCTTTGGTGTTATAACGCAGCGGCAGGCCGCTCAGGCAAGTCATATGGCCGCCGGCCTGCTCCAAAATACACTGGGCTGCAGCCGTATCCCACTCACTGATACTACCCAGCCGCACATGGCAATCAATCTGCCCGGCAGCAATACGACAGTATTTTAGCGAAGCGCCAACCGGAACAAAGTCATAGCTCATATCACCCAGAAGTCTGACCAACCGCTCAGGGTTCTTGTTATGAGAGCGACTACAGGCCAATCGCCAGGTACCCGCTGACTCTACTTTTGTGACCTGAAGCGGCTGCGGCTCAGATTCGGGACTTGAGAGCCAGGCACCCTCACCTTTTCGGGCCCAGAAGGTTTCACCCGTAGCAGGCATATAAATAACGCTTTGAACCGACTCATGATTAACAACAAGCGCGATATTGACCGAAAATTCATCATTCATTTTGATAAATTCGCGAGTGCCATCCAGCGGATCAATCAACCAGTAACAGTCCCACTCCTGACGTTCTTCCCAACTGATATTATCTGCTTCTTCCGAAAGCTGAGGGATATCAGGTGTCAGCTTTTCCAGCTCTTGCCTGATGATCTGATGAGATTTGAGATCCGCTTCGGTTACCGGTGAGTTATCGGATTTGGTTTTAATATCAACTGCGGTTTTATAAACGGCCATGATGGCATCACCGGCCTGGCGGGCAATCCGGATCAGATCTTCATGACGGACAACAGAAGCTGAGGGCGCTGCTGATGACATGACTGTAAGCATCCATACAAAGACAGGTTGCAAAGCGTAACGCATCCCAACCGGGAACAAAAGCCGACGGCTCCATTCAACATAACGCACAAGGAGTTTTCTTCACTTACACTTATAGAAGTTATGCTGGCCAAAGACAGGCAAGGAAGCTCATGAGCCGAATTGGAGATGCTGTTCGCAGCGTTCTGTACGAACAGCCCGGACAAATACCACAAAAATCAGACCAGAGTTCCAGTGATAACAGAGTACGCCGGGCACATATACCCAATTTCATTTATGTTATTTGGGAAAAACTTGAAGGCATCTCGCTAAAATCACGCAAAGCCTCCCCCCATAACCCGACACAGACTTACCTCACAAAAAGCAAAGAATCTCCAGCGGTTCCCGAAAGTGTAGTCACCAAGAAGAATGCCGAGTCCAATAAAGCAGCAATTAAAGGCTATCTGGCATTTCACCAACAAAAGTACCTGCAATCACTCTCTGAATGGCGGGATCTGACCCCTCACGCCAAAGCTGACATTGACTTGAATGAGACGCTGAAAAAGCGCACCAGGGTAGTCGCCATGTGGCTTGTCAATCATAAAGGAGACAGCGAAATTAGCGGAGAGCTTTCTCTGCCAAAAGTACGGGGAAACGGGGAAGAATTCTCAAGAGGCCGGCTGACACCAGATTTACTTCATGAGGCTACTAATATCGCCTTCAGAAGCATGCTGGATGACGATCGATATGAATTTGATCCGGGAAAAGCCCTGTATGCTCGCCAACAAACCATGAGTCATAGATTATATCCGGATTCGGCAGTTCCCGAGCATCCTGATTACCCAACCGAAAAGACCGAAGGGTATGACGCAAAATACTTTGAATTTGATAATGCTGACCCTGATAGCCGATATATGCTTTTTAACCAGTGGTCACATATGTTGAATGCCCCCGAGAGTGACTTGGACGAGTACTGAGACAGGAGATTACAGCCACATAAAAAAAGGCCTGAACATTTGTTCAGGCCTTTTTTTATGGAGGCGAGTACCGGAGTCGAACCGGTCTATATGGAGTTGCAGTCCACTGCATAACCGCTTTGCTAACTCGCCGTATTTTTTAATCTTCATCAAGGCACAATATAAGTCTGCCTTTTCAGATTTAATTTGGAGCGGGAAACGAGACTCGCTCATAGGAAAGAGCCGACCCCAACCTTGGCAAGGTTGTTTCCTTCAAAGTGAAGGGGCTCTATCCAATAAAATGGAGGCGAGTACCGGAGTCGAACCGGTCTATATGGAGTTGCAGTCCACTGCATAACCGCTTTGCTAACTCGCCGTATTTTTTAATCTTCATCAAGGCACAATATAAGTCTGCCTTTTCAGATTTAATTTGGAGCGGGAAACGAGACTCGCTCATAGGAAAGAGCCGACCCCAACCTTGGCAAGGTTGTTTCCTTCAAAGTGAAGGGGCTCTATCCAATAAAATGGAGGCGAGTACCGGAGTCGAACCGGTCTATATGGAGTTGCAGTCCACTGCATAACCGCTTTGCTAACTCGCCGTATTTTTTAATCTTCATCAAGGCACAATATAAGTCTGCCTTTTCAGATTTAATTTGGAGCGGGAAACGAGACTCGCTCATAGGAAAGAGCCGACCCCAACCTTGGCAAGGTTGTTTCCTTCAAAGTGAAGGGGCTCTATCCAATAAAATGGAGGCGAGTACCGGAGTCGAACCGGTCTATATGGAGTTGCAGTCCACTGCATAACCGCTTTGCTAACTCGCCGTATTTTTCAAACTTTGGAGCGGGAAACGAGACTCGAACTCGCGACCCCAACCTTGGCAAGGTTGTGCTCTACCAACTGAGCTATTCCCGCTTTGGTCCAGAGCGTTATGTTTCCGCTCCGAACGGCTGTGCATTCTAAGATTTTTCCCTGCTTTGTCAA
Organism: Spongorhabdus nitratireducens; assembly: GCA_947387575.1. Taxonomy (GTDB): domain Bacteria; phylum Pseudomonadota; class Gammaproteobacteria; order Pseudomonadales; family Endozoicomonadaceae; genus CANDOC01. Next base: position 365,301 of record CANDOC010000001.1, on the reverse strand, counting down.
CACCTTATAACCCAAACCTGGCAATTATTCTTTTTTGCCGAAAGGATCCAGATCAGGCCAGGCCGCTTTCAGGTAGGCAAACATCGACCAGATGGTTAAAACGGCAGCAATATAGAGCAGTGCCACCCCGAACCAGCTCAGCCATTTCCAGTCGACCAACGGAGTTGGTGACATCAGCAGGATCAGAATAGCCAGCATCTGGGCTGCGGTCTTCAGCTTGCCCACATAACTGACAGCAACACTGGTACGCTTGCCCAGTTCCGCCATCCACTCCCGCAGCGCAGAAATTACAATTTCCCGACCAATAATGATCATCGCAGGGACAGTCAGCCAGGCCTCGGCAATTTCACCCACCAGTAATGTCAGTGCGGTAGCGACCATCAACTTATCTGCCACCGGATCCAGAAAAGCCCCGAATGCGGTGTTCTGATTCAGACGACGGGCCAGATAACCATCAAACCAGTCGGTCGCAGCGGCCAGTGCAAAAATGATGGCACAGGCTTTATACCGCCATTCGAACGGCAGAAAAGCGGTTGCCACCAGAACCGGGATCAGTACGATCCGCATCAAGGTCAAAATATTGGGAATATTCATTTTGGTTATTGCTGCTGCCTAATCCGGGCCCGGGATGAATTCCGGACTATCATAACGATGAAAACGCTGGAATATTATCCTTGCGTATCAGAATGTAAACCCTCGTAGATCTGAATCGCCAGTTTTCGACTGATTCCTTCTACTCGACTGATCTCTTCCATACTCGCTTCAGCCACTCCGCGGGCACTGCCAAAAAACCGAATCAATGCGGTTCGGCGTTTGGCGCCAACCCCCGGAATATCTTCCAGAGCCGAACGCTTGCGGCTTTTATCACGACGCTGGCGGTGACCGGTAATTGCAAACCGGTGAGCTTCATCCCTGATATGTTGAATCAGGTGCAACGCGCCGGGATGATCAGATGCATCAATCTCTTCACCGGTGGTCAGCAGCAACGATTCCAGCCCGGCTTTGCGGGTCGGTCCCTTGGCGATGCCGATCAGCACCGGCATGGTATCAAGCTCAAGCTGACTCATTGCTTCAACGGCTGCGGATAACTGGCCCTTGCCACCATCAATCCATACCAGATCAGGCCAACCGGCAGCCTGATCTTTTGAATCCTGTTGACGGCCATAGCGCTTCTGCAATGCTTTGGCCATGGCCGCATAGTCATCACCGGGAGTGATGCCTTCGATATTATAACGACGATAGTGCTGACTGGCCGGTCCTTCCCGGTTAAAAACCACACAGGATGCGACAGTTTTTTCACCCATGGAATGACTGATATCAAAACACTCCATCCGCTGAATCGGTTGCGGCCAGTTCAGCAGTTGTTCCAGTGAGCGATAGCGATTCAATACCGTCTGACTATTGGCTAGATGTGCATTTAACGCATTGCGGGCATTGCGTTCGGCCATTTCCTGCCATTTCCGCCTTTCCCCCCGGGTCAGGTTTTTAAATACTACCCGTCGTGTAGTCAGCTGATAAATCGCATCAGCCATAACCTGTGTATCATCCAGCCGGAAAGGCAGTAGCACTTCATCCGGCCAGTCCCGCTTATCGGCATTGCGAATATAAAAAGGTGCGAGGAAATCTAGCAAATACTGGGCCGGTTTTTCATCAGTACGAATATCATGAATAAAATGCTTACTATCCAGTACCCGGCCATCCCGCACAATCATCACCAGATGGCAGCAGGCACCGTCTTCAATTACCTGGGCAATCACATCGCAATTGCCCTGCCCGGCCCAGACTGACTGGGTTTTCTGGACTTCCCGCAACTGTTCGATCTGGTCGCGTAATTGTGCGGCCTGTTCAAATTCAAGCTTTGATGATGCGGATTCCATATCAGCCAGTAGCTGATAGATCAGTTCCTGACTTTTACCTTCCAGGAACAGCCGGGAGTGCATCACATCTGCAGCATACTCTTTATCACTCACCAGTCCGTCAACACAGGGCGCCTTGCAACGTTTGATCTGGTACTGCAGACAGGGACGGGAGCGATTATTGAAATAGCTGTCATGGCACTGCCTCACCTTGAATATTTTCTGCAAAATATTCAGTGTTTCCTTCACCGCTCCGCTACTGGGATAAGGCCCGAAATAATCACCCTTATGCCGCTTGGCACCACGATGAATATCCAGCCTGGGCTTGTGTGCCGGATCTTTATCGTTACGGGACAGGTAAATAAATGGATAGGACTTGTCGTCCCGCAGCAGCACATTATAGGGCGGGCGGAACTGCTTGATCAGGTTCTGCTCCAGCAGCAGGGCTTCCACTTCGGTTTCTGCCAGCAGCAGTTCGATATGACAGATACGGGCAACAAGCGCTTCGGTTTTAACCCCGACACTGCCCCGAAAATAGCTGCTCAACCGGTTTTTAAGATTCTTGGCCTTGCCGACATACAGCGGTTCCCCGTTACCATCCATCATTTTATAAACGCCGGGGGTGGTCGGCGCAGTTTTCAGGAACTGTCGGTAATCAAATTCCGGAAGCGTAACAGGCATGAGGTCCAGCCATTGCAATAAACAGAAAAGTGGAGAATCCGTCTATTTTATCTTTACCTTGTCGTTTTCTACCAGCCCGTGACGAATGGCCAGATGGGTTAATTCTACATCACTGGTAATCGCCAGCTTTTCAAAAATGCGGTAACGGTAACTGTTGACTGTTTTCGGACTGAGATAAAGCTTGTCGGAAATCGCCTGAACCCGCTCGCAATGAACCAGCATCAGGGTAATCTGCATTTCGCGGTGGGACAGACAATCAAAGGGAGAAGCAGGCTCACGATCCAGTGCACTGATTGCCAGTTGCTGGGCAATCTCCGGATTAATATAACGCTTGCCTTCGTTCACCATTCGGATCGCCTTTTCCATTTCTTCCAGGCTACTGCCTTTGGTTAAATAACCGCAGGCTCCAGCTTCAAGTAGTTTTGAAGGAAATGGCGCTTGAATCAGGGCGCTGAGGGCAATCACCCGTATTAACGGGCTGATTCGAACAATACGTCGGGTTGCTTCCAGTCCGCCAATACCCGGCATCCGGACATCCATCAGGACTATATTAGGTTCCAGCACCCGGGCAGCCGTTACCGCATCTTCACCGCTGGCCACCTGGCCGATAACCGTAACTCCGTCGATATCTTCCAGCATTCTGGCAATGCCGGCGCGAACAATCTCGTGATCTTCAGCTATCAATACTCGAATCAACGGATAACCCTCCTCAGGGGTTAATTAACAGTCAACCTGATCTTCGATAAGCGTTTTCTTTAAATACTTCCCTTAAGCACCCGGTCAGCTGCTTTCGCATATTTTGACGGTGCCTTTTTCCACCCTTACTGCGTTGCAACTCTGGTCACGTAGCAAAAGCTACGCTCCCGACGTTGCGCCTTGAAGGCTGAAAAAATTCACTCGCCAAAACATTGCAAAACAACTGGCCGGGTACTTACTTCAAATGACGACAACACGCCGATAAAAGATTCACCTGTAATGCTTCAAGTCCGTTTGAAACGATAAGGTCAGTGAACACTGATGTTTTGTTTCAGCTTGCCTGAAAACAAACATAAAAAAAAGCCCGCAGACAAATGCGGGCTTTTTTCATTGTTTTTGCAGCCCGAAAACTACGCAACAATTGATGTTGATTCTGTAATGAGCTTACAGCTTTTCTGCCAGCTCAGGTACAGCATCAAACAGGTCAGCAACCAGACCGTAGTCTGCAACCTGGAAGATCGGTGCGTCTTCATCCTTGTTGATGGCGACGATGACCTTGGAGTCTTTCATACCGGCCAGGTGCTGGATAGCACCGGAAATACCGGCAGCAATATACAGCTGCGGAGCCACAACCTTACCGGTCTGGCCGACCTGCATATCGTTCGGTACAAAGCCGGCATCAACTGCAGCACGGGAAGCACCTACTGCAGCACCCAGTTTGTCAGCCAGCGAGTACAGAATTTCAAAGTTCTCGCCGTTGCCCATACCGCGACCACCGGAAACGATAATATCGGCAGCAGTCAGCTCAGGACGGTCAGACTTGGCCAGCTCTTCACCGACAAAGCTGGAAACTTCTGCATCGTGGACGATAGACAGTTGTTCAACAGCTGCATTGCCACCGGTCGCTTCAGCAGCGTCAAAACCGGTTGCACGCACAGTGATAACTTTCACAGCAGCACTGGACTGAACGGTTGCAATGGCATTACCGGCATAGAAAGGACGCACGAAAGTGTCTTCGCTTTCAACCTTGATAATGTCGGAAATCTGGTCAACGTCCAGCAGGGCTGCAACACGCGGCATAAAGTTTTTGCCGGTGGTGGTTGCAGATGCCAGTACGTGGCTGTAGCCCTTGCCCAGTTCAGCAACCAGCAGACTGATGTTTTCAGCCAGCTGATGCTCATAGGCTGCACTGTCAGCAACCAGCACCTTGCTCACGCCGGCAACAGCCGCTGCAGCTTCTGCTACACCACCACAGTTAAGACCGGCAACCAGAACATGAACGTCACTGCCGATAGCCTGGGCTGCGGCCACAGTATTCAGCGTGGCCGGATTCAGACTGTTATTATTGTGTTCAGCTACGACAAGAATGCTCATCAGATCACCTTTGCCTCGTTCTTCAGTTTTTCTACCAGCTCTTCCACACTGCCGACCTTGATACCGCCCTGGCGCTCGGCCGGCGGCTCAACTTTAACTGTGGTCAGGGTCGAGCTGATTTCAACACCCAGTTCAGCCGGTGTTTTAACAGCCAGCGGCTTACGCTTGGCTTTCATGATGTTCGGCAGAGAAGCGTAACGCGGCTCGTTCAGACGCAGGTCAGTGGTAACAATCGCCGGCAGTTTCAGCTCAACAGTCTGCAGACCACCGTCAATTTCACGGGTGACCTTGGCACTGCCGTCTTCAACGTTCACTTCGGAAGCAAAGGTACCCTGCGGGTAACCTGCCAGTGCAGCCAGCATCTGGCCGGTCTGGTTGTTGTCGCTGTCGATGGACTGTTTGCCCAGCAGAACGAGGTCAGGCTTTTCTTCGTCAACCACAGCTTTCAATAGCTTGGCGACGCTCAGGGAATTCGGGCTGGCTTCGGTTTCAATCTGGATACCACGGTCAGCACCCAGCGCCAGAGCGGTACGGATTTGCTCCTGGCAGGCTTTCGGGCCAATGGATACGGCAACGATTTCTGAAGCAACCCCCTTTTCCTTCAGACGTACCGCCTCTTCTACCGCAATTTCGCAGAAGGGATTAATGGCCATTTTGACATTGGTAAGATCAACATCGGAGTTGTCGGCTTTGACGCGAGCCTTGACGTTGTAGTCGATGACGCGCTTAACAGCTACAAGAATCTTCATGCTCTTCTCGTAATGTCCTTTCAGTTATCAGCCCGGTCACAGCCGGTTTTATTGGAGAACATTCGTACCTGAATACCGGAGTGCCAAATTGACTGCAGGCAATCCATTCAGGGGCATATTCCCACTCTTTTGTTAAGGCTGTACCGAACCTGTTATACGCTGCCTGCGAGACAAGCAGGCGATTCGCAGTCGCACCGTATGTTGAACGCTGCAAGCCACGAGGTCAAGGAATTCCCCAAATGTCCATTGCGACAAAACGCAAAAAAAAGCCAAATTTTGTCGTTTTTATTTATAAAACCAACGCATTTTTGATATGATCTAGCGCCCTCAACCAACACTCGACCCGCCCGCCGAATAATCTGCACGCTTAACAAACTGGTTATTTGCAGTGAAATTTGTATAATGCCAACAAAAATTCAAACGCACGTTTGATCTCGGCCAGGCTCTGAACGAAAACAACATACTGCCGCTGCCATAAACGCCAGTCAGGCACACAAGACTTCAGAGCGACCAGATTCCCGATTGCCATAACGGCTTTCGCTTGAGCAGGAGACCCCGCATGGAACGAGAATCCATGGAATTCGACGTAGTCATTGTCGGCGCCGGCCCTTCTGGCTTATCCGCTGCCTGTCGACTGATGCAACAGGCCCAGCAAGCTGAACAGGAACTGACAGTTTGTGTCGTTGAAAAAGGCTCCGAAGTCGGTGCACATATCCTGTCCGGTGCGGTGTTTGAACCCCGCGCCCTGAACGAGCTGTTCCCGGACTGGAAAGACATGGGTGCACCGCTGAACACCCCGGTTAAAGGTGATGAGATTTACTATCTCACCGGTGCTGACAAGGCCAAACAGATTCCCCACTTCCTCACTCACAAAACCATGCACAACGAAGGCAATTACATTATCAGCCTGGGTAATCTGTGCCGCTGGTTGGGTGAGCAGGCCGAACAGCTGGGCGTAGAAATTTTCCCCGGCTTTGCGGCCCAGGAACCCATTATTGAAGATGGCGTTGTCAAAGGTATTCTGACCGGCGATATGGGTGTCGGCGCCAATGGTGAGCAAAAAGACAGTTACATGCCAGGCATGGAATTGCGCGCCAAATATACTCTATTTGCTGAGGGCTGCCGTGGTCATATCGGCAAACAGCTGATCAGTGAATTCAAGCTGGATGAAGGACGTGATCCGCAGCACTACGGTATCGGTATCAAGGAACTGTGGGATATTCCGGCAGAAAAGCATCAGCAGGGCCTGGTTGTTCACACTGCAGGCTGGCCGCTGACTGAAAGCGGCTCCATGGGTGGCAGCTTCCTGTACCATATCGAAAACAATCAGGTAGTTGTCGGTCTGATTACCGACCTCAACTACTCCAATCCGCATGTCAGTCCGTTTGATGAATTCCAGCGCCTGAAGCATAACCCGGTGGTAAGTCAGTACCTTGAAGGTGGCAAGCGTGTTTCCTACGGTGCCCGAGCCATTGCCAAAGGTGGCCTGCAGTCTCTGCCGAAAATGACCTTTGCCGGCGGCCTGCTGATCGGTTGTGATGCCGGCACCCTGAACTATGCCAAGATCAAGGGCTCTCATACTGCGATGAAGTCCGGCATGATTGCCGCCGAAACCGTATTCGAAGCTCTCAAGAGTGGTGGCGAGGGTGGCAAGGAACTGGGCGCATTTACCGATGCTTTCGAAAGCTCCTGGCTCTATGAAGAACTGCACCAGCAGCGTAACTTCGGTCCGCTGGTTCACAAGTACGGTGCATTTGTCGGCGGCGGACTGTCCTGGCTGGATCTGAATATTTTCAATGGCAAGCTGCCTTTCACCCTGCGCGACGGTTCAGCGGATCACGCCCAGATGAAACCGGCTGCAGACTGCCCGAAAATTGATTATCCGAAGCCTGATGGCAAGCTGAGTTTCGACAAACTGTCGTCTGTCTTCCTGTCCAACACCAACCATGAAGAAGACCAGCAGTGCCATCTGCGTCTGAAAGATGCCGATCTTCCTCTGCGTGATAACCTGCCAAAATTTGATGAACCCGCCCAGCGCTACTGCCCTGCCGGTGTTTATGAAGTGGTGGTTGATGAAGATGGCAGCAAGCGGTTCCAGATCAACAGCCAGAACTGTGTTCACTGCAAGACCTGTGATATCAAGGATCCGGCCCAGAACATTACCTGGGTAACGCCGGAAGGTGCTGGCGGTCCTAACTATCCAAATATGTAATTGCTTAAACTGAGTAGTTCTTAACTAGCTCATAATTATCTAGGCCCCGGTCAGAACTGACCGGGGCTTTTTTGTGTCTTCATTTCAACCTCACACTAATTTCATTTCCGGCATTGAAATTTCCAACTCACTTTCTGATTAACTTTTTGCACGGAGTTTATTGGTGGGCACTCAAATTCATAAGATATATGATTGTATAATATATTTATATTTTAGAGGATACCTAAAAAAACCGGCTTACCCGGTTTTTTCGCTCCTGTCGTGGAGATCCTGCAGTTTTTGCAGCCACTGTCTCACGATCTGATCCCTTTCAGGCAGAAATAATAATCCAGCCGACTGTGGCAGCACTGGAAGTTCACCCGTTAGCTGATGTCGGGCTGAAACCAGAGAGACAATATTTCCTTCCTGGCCATGGGCAAACAGCAATAACAGCATTTTAACCGGCGTCATTGCCGGACACTCATCACTGGACAGCTGCTGTATTCCCAACAAGTACTTCTGGGTCAGAGTATTCAAACTGTGACGCCTGATGCTTCCCGCATTGGAATACTTGGCATCAAGAATGGCCACCAATGGTGTCGTCCAACCCGGACGCCGAATGCGAATAACAAAATCAGGACAAAAGAAGTGGCTCTCAAAATCACCACAGAATACATCACTGATATCAATCAGATCCCCGGGACGGGAGCTGTCACTGAAAGGATAGATTTGGGGTTCATAAAATAACTCAATCAGCCCCCCTGCCCCGCTGAACACAAACAGATTATTGATTTTCCCTGCCGGTCGGCTGTCAGTAACTCCACCAAAAGGGCTGTCGATACCATGCTGTTGCCATGACTGTCGCTCCAGCACCACATCAAACTCTTCCTGAATCAGCCGCACAAGATGGATCAGGCAGACCAGCTCATACACCAGCGTCAGGTTTTTCATTCCCAGCAACAGTTCTTTGCGCTCCTGTTTCGGAGCTGCCATTCCATACCAGTCGGCCATCCATTCAAACAGGTGCCGATAATGGGGATGTTTTAACACCCACGCGGTTGGTACCGGCTTCAGGCCGGGAATAACTTTCGCAGGAATACGCTTCAACAACTGTCGCCGCAACCGCTCGGTAGACAACAACAGTTCCTCGATTTCAGATAACTGATATTTAAGAATACTTTCCCGGTAATGATTCAGGGTCTGGTTAAAGCTGATAAAGTCCTGCCCTTCCTCCCGGGCAGCATCTATCACCTGCAGCTTCTGCTTCTGGTAACTGATGCGCAGTGAGTGCAAAAAGTCGATGGCTGCCGCCAGAAAACCGTGAATAACCCGGTTTTCTTCAACATCGGTATTCTCGACCCGGGTTTCATCCGGCAGTTCTTCAAACCGGTAGCCACGATTTTGAAAGCACAGATTGGCTTGTTCAATGGGAGCCGGGGACAATTGATCGAGATGATTCAAAGCCCAGAGCACACTGTCCGGGCCCGAAGGCTGACCACGCTTCTGGGAGCCAAGCCGCTCTTCCCACTTCACTGGATGTTGTCGTATAAAGCGGGTTTGATGAGTTGTCAGGAACTCAACGATCTGCCCCAGCAGCCTGATCTTCTGATGACCGGACTCACTGCCTGCCTGACGACCTTTCACTGTGCTGGAGAAACACAGCGTTGTAACATCATCAATATGGCGGGAGATATACTCGAACATGGTCGAGGCGACTTCAGCATTGGCCGGACGTGCCAGCACCGCAATCATAACGGTCAGGGTTACCGCAGGCTCAGCAGCAAACACCAGTTTTGTTTCAATATCACCAAAAGCGTTATAAAACAGCTGGGCTTCTGCCCGGTTGCCAATATCCGGGGTACCAAAAACGCGCAGACCGTCAGGGTCACGGTAAATAAATGCCAGCTCCAGCAGATCACCGCCCAACAGCAGAGAAGGCTCTCCCAGCTCTTCAATATCCTGATCACTCAGCCGCACTCTGAATTGTACGGCTGCGGTTTCAGGCAATTGGTAATGCCCGCCGGGTATCAGGTTTATCTCATGCTCATTTCCGGCAACATCATAGACCAGCTGCCAGCCGCTCATAATCCGCGCCCGTAGCTATACAGGTTCTGCTTACCGGAAGCGATCATCTGCTGCAGCATGCGACGGGACTGTTCCATTTCCTCCGGCAGCTTGTCCAGCAGCAACTCAAGTCTGTGACCAAAGCCTTCACCAAAACCATTCAACAGCGGAACAATATGCTGGCTGACGGCGTAATCCAGTGCTGGCAGTCGCTCAATTAGCGGCGAGGCTACATTGAAGTAACTGGCAATCGCCTTCAGTTTACGGTGGGAAATAATCACCGGAGCACCATACTCCGGATTAGCGTCTCTGAGCGTACTGCAGATATTCATCAGAATACTGCTGATATCATCCGGCATATCATAAGAAGCCGGGGTAAACAGCTGCATAAAGTCCGCCCCGGAAATGGCCGGAATATCAATATCAGTCATTGCCGCATTCGGTGTGAATGACAGCATATCGACTGAAATATCGTCGCTGAACTCGATCACAGCAGCCCGATCGAGCATTCTCGGGCTCAGGCTCTGCACGGTTTCATCCTGGTTAATCGTTCCCAGGAAGCGCATATAGGTCGGGCAAATCATCTCCGGCTGTTTCGGATCACCGGTACAGATCACCCGGTCTGATTCCGGGTCAGCCATCTGCAGGAAAGGTGAAAAATAATGCTCCGGTTGAGACAGGTTCAACTCATCCAGCAGCAAAATGGCCGGTGCCATTTCATCCGCCTCGTCTTGCATATGCGCCAGCAATTCATACAGTCCGCTGGCCGAAGGATTAAAAGACTGTGACAGGGCATTATAGAATCCCAGCACATCACGGGGTGAGTTCCAGCCACGGGCTACAGGAATATTCAGCAGTCGACGCTGCAATCCCATCGCCTGCCCGATCAGTCGGGCAAAGGATGTTTTACCGGTGCCCGGCAAACCACTGAACAGGGTAAACTGACTCTGGGCCAGCGTGATCAGAATATTGGCGGTAGCGTTATAATCGGTCTTGCGGCCCAGCTCTTCCAGCCTTCCGGCGACATGATCGATATAGCTTGCCCGACTCTGGTCAATATCCTTTGATTCCAGTGAATACTGCAACCTGGCCGGCACATCAAAGTCACGTACTGGCTTGAATTTTTCCGGTCGAACGCCGCTCAGAGCATCAACCTCGGGCTTGAGTTCAACCAGGCGGGCCACCAGCGTCTCGTTGGAAGCACGTAATCTGGCAGCCACTTGTTCCTGTTGCTGCTCCATGGCTATTTTCAGATCTTTGGCTTCATTCCGCTGGCCCTGCAGCCGTTTAATTTCACTCTGGATCTGCTGCTGGGTTCTCAACAGGTCATGCCGGTCCGAGAGCTTGGCAATATCCCGTTCAATTTTGCTTTTTCGATCCTGAAGCTGCTTTAGCTCTTTGTCATCTGAAGGCTGCTCGATAATTACCGGCGCCTGTTTGACGTCATCCCATGACTCAAGTTCATCCAGCTCCCGCCTTTTCTTGATCAGCTCGGCTTCAAGATTCTTGCCTTCACGTCGCAGCGCTTCAATTTTCTTTTTCTCATCAGCCTGCTCCTGCTTGAGCAGTTTCAGCAACTGTTGTTTTTCAGCCTTGAAGAAGCGCTCTTTATTGGCCTCAATATAATCACGCAGGGTTTGCTGGCCAATATCCTGTTTAAGAAAATCGTCAAACAGGGAAGTTCGGGTGGTGCCCCAGACCGCGGCTTTATTCAGGCTTTCCAGAAACCGCTCAAACCGCTGCGGATGCAGCTGGAATTCTCGTGAAGTCTGGCAATTCTTGCGAATCAGCGCCACCATGCCTTTGGTAAAGCCCTTCACGTTGGTAGAGCCGGCCAGCATATTGCCGTATTTGGTGATCAGCTGATCGGTATTAATAAAATCCCGGTGGGTCTTGTTCCCGGCCAGCAGCTGTTTGACATTGCCCAGCAAGCCATAGCTGTCCGAGCCTTGCTTAAGTTGTCTCAGCTGACTGCTACACTGCTTCATATCCAGTTCGGTCACATGAAAAGCCGGCAGCACATTACCGGCACTCTTTGCCAGTTTGAAATCTTGGGTCGAAGCGGTAATTTTCAGCGTGTAGGTATGGTCTTCATTGGCCTGACTCTCACAATCGAAGGGGCCATAGGCCTTGTCATCATGAGTCAGAAAGATCTTGCGGGTAAGCGGTGGTGTATCAACCGTCAGCTGGCTGGCATCAGGCTCTGGCAGTTTGCTGCGGAATACATGGCAGGCCATCAAGCCTTTGGTTTCATCACAATAATCTGCATTGGTGACATAGAGGCAGTCACCGGTCCGGAATTCTTTCTGATTAGGAATAGCACGGGCTTCAAACAACCGATTCTGAAACCGCTCTTTCAGTTCATCAAAGCCGCTGGTGACAAACAACTGACCGGTTTCACATAGCATCTCCCGGGTATTAACCGGTGCCATGCTGCCGTCTTCAAACACTTCGAAGTGGACACTCAGCTTTCCTAATCCATCAACAAAATTAGGATAATTTTCTTCGATAGTGCACAACAGCCGACGACTTTCACCAGACATACAAATCTCTATTCAGGCGGGTAGAAAAACCAGAGTGGAACCAGTCCGGTGGGAGTATACGTCAATTCTGCCATCAAAAAGATGGCATTTATCAAACCGTGCAGCGATCTATGCTATTTAACCCTGTGTAAAAGGCTGATACTGGATTTTATTGATAAACCAGACCTTGATACCTTCCGGAGTACGTACCACCACCTCATCATCTTCCGACTTGCCAATCACCGCTCGGGCCATTGGCGAATCGATGGTGATATGACCTTTGCTGACATCGATTTCATCGGTACCGACTATTCGGCACTGCAGCATATCGCCGTCTTCATTCTCGAGTTCAACCCAGGCGCCAAAGAATGCCTTGCCTTCCTGCTCCGGTGAATATTCCACTACCTTGAGTACTTCCAGCCGTTTGCGCAGAAACCGGACCCGGCGATCAATACTGCGCAGCTCCCGCTTGCCTTCCTTATATTCTGCATTTTCCGAACGGTCACCCAGAGCTGCCGCCTCAGAAACGGCCTGAGTAACCTGAGGACGTTTCTCACGCCACAAATAATCCAGCTCCTGCTGTAAGGCTTCTTTTCCTGCCCGGGTAATCAGGTTCGACTTCATAAAGACAGAGCCATCCTTTTATGTCCAAACGCTTTGGTTTTAGAGCCTGTTCATGATCTTTCGTGGATAGCGAAAATGTTGAGAAAAACCTCAGGTGCTCCGATTTTTCGAGGCGCATAGTGGTGCTATGTAACGAGGAAAAGCGGAGCACCTGAGGTTTTTATCGGCATTTGCAGCCCACGATAAGATTGTGAACAGGCTCTTAATTAAATGCAGAATAACAGATACCATAATGCAGCCGGTCATCAAAACCACCGGGGAACGGGTAAAAGCCGACCTGATGCCCCTCTTTGATCATTCCGACCTTTTGCATCACCCGCTCCGATGCCCGGTTATTACCGTAGCAATCCGCTGTAATCTTGTGGGCCTGAAGTACCTCAAAGCCATATGCCACCAGCCAGCGGCTGATCCTGGTGGCAATGCCCTGACCCTGATAAGCCGGAGCCACCTGATAACCCAGTTCAAAGATTCCGGCGATAGCAACAGGTAAAAGTGTTGCCATACCTGCAAACTGATCATTTTCATCACGTATCACAACAACCGGTAATGGCTCACCATCCCCTTTCAGAGCGGCGCGGTTTTTTAGTGCCAGCGGCATAAAATAACTGTGGAAGAACTCATCCGGTGCCGGGGCAAACCAGAGATACTCCGTTACATCGGGATCCTGATAAAGCTGAATAAGCTCATCCATATCTTCCGGACAGAGCAGCTTGAAACTCAGTGTTTCCGTCAGAGGAATCGGCTGGTTTTTTAAGAGTTGTTGTCGTTGCAGCATGACGGCAGCATCTCACTGAATGGTTGGCAGCCGCATATAATTGTTATTACAGGATCATGAGTACAGGGCGGGATATACCTATTGGGGAAAACAGGCCATCAAGCGGAGTAAAATCAGTGAATGAATAACCCAAAAAGTGTTATCCATTCACCTTTTCACCGGTAACTTACTTGTAGTAAGCGTTGGTTCGGTCAGAGTGGTCGGTTACATCGCGTACACCGGCCAGCTGAGGGATACGCTCCATCAGCGTTTTCTCGACACCATCTTTCAGGGTCACATCAACCATACCACAGCCCTGGCAACCACCACCGAACTGCAGTATTGCAACATCGCCATCCATTTCAATCAGGCTAACCTGACCACCATGGGAGGCCAGACCAGGGTTAACCTCGGTTGCCAGAAAATAGTTAATCTGCTCCGGCAGCGGGCTGTCATCAGTAATACGCGGTGCCTTGGCATTCGGCGCCTTGATGGTCAGCTGGCCACCCATACGGTCTGCACCGTAGTCCACCAGCGCTTCTTCCAGAAACGGCTCGCTGTCAGCCTCGATGTAGCACAGGAATCCGCTCAGCTGCAGCGTCAAATCGCCTTCCTTTTCTTCACCCGGCTTGCAGTAGGCCAGACAGGTTTCGGCATGAGGGGTACCCGGCTGGGTTACAAAAACACGGACATTCATGCCTTCGGTTTCCTGCTTTGACAGCAGGCCGGACAGATATTCCTGAGCTGAATCGGTAAACGTAATATTCAAAACTGCCACCTTTCACTTTAATCCGGCTCATTCTATTCCAAAGTGGTGGCAGGCAAAAGACCCAGTTAATTGGTGGGTTATTGCAAAACCGCCTCACAAGAGGAACAAAAACAAACAGACCCAAACTAGCAAAAACACAAGCATGAACAGCATCCGGGATTATCATTGACACATATCAACCTTATTCCACGCCTTGTACCAGTGAAATAGTCGCCATCCACCCGATGGTTCTATAATCAGGATTCAGACTCATTGTTTCAGTGGTACCCCTCTCATGGCTGCTGAAATCCAACTGAAGAATGTCTCAACTTATGACTAAACAACTGTCCAGCATCGGTGTTCTGACTTCCGGTGGTGACGCGCCGGGTATGAATGCTGCCATCCGTGCTGTTGTCCGCACCTGTGTTCACTACGGCATCAAGCCTTACGGTATCAGTGAAGGTTATCAGGGCCTGATGGAAGGCAAAATGGAGCTGCTGAATGCTCGCTCTGTCGCCAACATCATCAACCAGGGCGGCACCTTTCTGAAATCGGCCCGCTGTCTGGAATTCAGAACCCCAGAGGGCCGGCAGCAGGCATATGATGTATTCAAGGAAAAGGGACTGGATGCGCTGGTTGTTATCGGCGGTGACGGCTCCTTTACCGGTGCAAAACTGTTTGCCGAAGAGTTCGGTGTGCCGGTGATTGGTATTCCCGGTACGATTGATAATGATATCTACGGCACAGATTTCACTATCGGTTATGACACTGCACTGAACACCGTGGTGGAAGCTGTCGACAAGCTTCGTGACACCGCTACTTCTCATAACCGCTTGTTCTTTATCGAGGTTATGGGTCGTGATGCCGGCTTTATTGCCCTGAATACCGGTATTGGCTGTGGTGCAGAAGAGATTCTGATTCCGGAAGCCAGCCGTGGCCTGGATCACCTGGTCAATTCCCTCGAGCGCAGTGGTCGTGCCGGCAAAACCTCCAGCATTATTATCGTTGCTGAAGGAGACAAATCCGGTGGTGCTTTCGAGCTGGCACGTCAGGTCGAAGAAAGACTCCCGAATTACGACAGCAAGGTAACCGTACTGGGTCATATCCAGCGTGGTGGTTCCCCTTCATGCGCTGACCGGGTTCTGGCCAGCCGACTGGGTGTAGCGGCCGTCAAACTGCTGCGTGAAGGCCAGAGTGGTGTGATGGTTGGTATCCGTAACGGCCATGTCGTCAGCACCTTCCTGTCTGATGCGATCAGCCAGAAACAGGGGATTGATCCGGGTCTGCTGGAAGTAGCGGATATCGTCTCGCTTTGAGGCTGCTTCCGATAAGACAATGAATGAAATGCGACCCGTGCTCTGATCTCAGGGGACAGGTCGCTGGATTTCCCGATCCTTGTAAACAGTTGCCGCCCTCATCACCAGCTTCAACTGATATCCATCGTCGTATGGGACATGAGTATTTTCAATCACCCTGATCAGCTCTTTAATAAACGCCATTAAAACCTCAGGGTGAGTAATTTCTCCACCAGCCAGAATAGCAGACACTGCTGAAGCAGAAGGCATTTCACGAAAACCAAAACAGTTACAAGCAATAAACCAGCGTTCTTCACAATAAAAAATGACAAAGAACGTACCTTCTGCAACCTCATCATCCCTCGCCCGGTCTTCTCGGCGTAATGCGACCACACACTCCGGATGTTCAGGTGTTCCGGTTAAAAAGGGATTTTGCAAACAACGTTCTACCATCTCACGAGAAACAAACCTCTTCTTGTCACTCATATCTACAGTAGATGGGGTTCCGTCCTTAATCCTTCTAACACTTGCAAGCAGCTTTCCGGGGTTGAAAGTTAAATCTGCGTGCGAAACCTCTACTTCTGTGAGACTTTCAAGTGCGGCCTCAAGCTCATCAAGCAGGCCTGAATAACCGGCTTCAAGCCCTGCCATGTCAGTAAATTCGATAAGCCGGTTCATAAACATGGGATATTCACGTTTAAAATCATCAGTCAAAACACTTTCAAAAAAATCCTGATCCCCGAAGCGTACAAATTCCCCCATCATTCCGTCCGCTCGCTTACATTCCGGCGTTGATTTGATTACCGGAGAGGCCTGATGACTCTGATGAGATAACGCAGAAGGATGTTCGTGAACAGACTCAGCAGCTACGGCAGTGACAGGAACCCCGAACACTGTCTTTTGGGTAACAGGCATACAGTCAACATATCGAGCCGAAGACGACGAAACTGCAGTTGCAACCGGAGAGCCTTTTCTTTGCCATGGTTCAAAAACCAGTATTCGCTCCAGCGCAAAGCCAGAAAAATTATGTCCTGTTATTTCTTCATTTGGAACATACATATTTTCGATAACAGTCATGCATTGCCCCAAAAAAGTTACAACCAACGCACCTAGCCCATTTGATTTAGCATCAGGAAAGGCACTGGCAAGTTCATCATATGAAGGTAGCGGCCGTACCCCCATAAAAGGCGACGCGACAAACCACCTCTCTTTACTCTTTACCAGAAACAGCCACAGACACTCAGGTGCTTCCGGTGAGTCACACAGATCCTTAAACTGATAGTGCAACAGACATTCATTGCGTGGATCTGCACCGGACAGGATTTTGTCCAGACTCTCCTGTAACTTCGACACTCCGACCCTTGAGCGTATGAGAGAGTATTTTTCTGCTGATACCAGAACTCTGTCTACACTCGCTTTGAAATCTGTGACACTGAAGAGACATGCACCATCCTCGGCCACAGAGGAAAACTGTTCTGACTTTTTCAAAAAAGACACTAAATAATCTGAGTAGCCCAGAGCTTGGCTATCTGTAATTTTCCAAAAGAACAGCGGCTTTTTAAAGCCGGGAAAAGCTTGTAATACCGGGGGTAACAGTTTGGAAAACTGAGAAGCGGAGCTAATATTAACAGTCCCGGGGCTCACAATTGTTACAGGTGTTGCTGACATAACTGCTGGTACAGTCTCAGAAGTACTTTCCACTTGCAGCATCGGTACAGTATTAACCGCCAGACTCATCATCCGACTCCTCCGTGCTGGCGTCAGTGGTCTGCTTTGTGGTGTTTTAAGCCTTAAAGCTGCTCTTTTATCTGCCCTTGTTTTTGAACTATCTCTGAAGTGCCTGTTACGCAGATGCATTATTTCTGCAAGATATAGCCCTGCCGGGTCATATTGACCGGGAACTACCCCCCATGACAGACATAATGCGTTGTAATCAAATTCCGGAACCGGGTCTCCGTCTGAAAAAGAAACAACCAGCGCTTTTTGAAGATTTCCAGCATGTTGAGCCTGACGTTCACCTTCTTCAGCAATCCGTTCTGACTGTCTCTCTGACAGCTGTGCGGTCGCAAGATCGATCACCGTTTCAACACCCATACGGAGTACCAGTGGCCGATAGTCAGAGTCATTGGGAGTCACAACAGATCGTATAACCCGCTTATCAACAGTTTTTCCCGACAGCCATTGTGAAAACAGCTCATTGACAAGCCTCTCCATTAAATCAGGAACCGGCATGGCACTGGATTTTGCCACATGGAATGCGGCCAGAAGCACCATCAGAATCGTTAACAGGAATCGTTTAGACAAGCTCATTTTTAACTTTCATTATTATTTCCTGCCAGCAATCATAGACAACCGGGAAACATCACAAGTGGTAATATTTATTCACTTTGTAATCGGATCTATTTTTAACTGGCTACTTGTTATAGCCCCCTTTCTTTCCCACCTTAATATTCCTCAAGTGGTAATTCCTGATTGAGTCCCGAGACATCTTTCACTATCGTGCGCGGTTTTTCATCAACGGAGACCGCCTGTGTCACAAACGTCCCCTGCTTCTGCCTGGTATCACCGACGGCCTGAATTATTCCTGACCCTGCTGACGATCCTGGCATTGGTAGGCCCGATCTCCATTGATGTGTTTTCCCCTTCCCTGCCAGCTATCGGTCAGGCATTTGGGGCAACCCAGGCGATGACCCAGATGAGTGTGACCCTGTTTATGCTGGGTTTCTCCATCTCTATGCTGATTTGCGGACCGCTGGCTGACAGCCTGGGTCGCCGTAAAACCCTGTTGATTGGATACACCGTATTTATGCTGTCTACTGCAGTACTGCTGTTTACCGACGATATGATGGTGTTCCTGATTGCCCGTCTGTTCCAGGCAATTTTCGGCTGTTTTGGTACCGCCCTTTCCCGTGCCATTGCCAACGACCTGTTTGAAGACAAGCAGCAGGTTAAAATCCTGGCCATGATCGGTGCCTGTCTGACTGCCGGCCCGATGATTGCTCCGGCAGTAGGCGGTGTTGTGGAGCAGAGCTTTGGCTGGGAATACAATATCATTCTGATGGGTGGTTTTGGCCTGCTGGCCCTGCTAGGTGTGATGTTCCTGATCCCTGAAACCCTGAAACAAACCCAGCCACTGCAGCTGAAAAACATGGTCAGTGGTTATGGCCAACTACTGACCGATGGCACCTATATGCGCCACGTTGTGGCTGCAGGTCTGGCATTCTCCGGAGCCTTTGTTTTTGTTGCCGGCGCACCGTTTGCCCTGATTGAACAGATGGAGCTGGCTCCGACCACTTATGGCATTCTGTTTGGCTTGATTATGGCGACTTTTATTGCCAGCTCAGCCATGGCATCAAAACTGGAAGCCAAACTGGGAAGAAGCAAACTGCTGTTTATCGCTTCCATCCTGCTGGTTGCCGGTGCCGCGGTAGCCGTTATTGGTGGACTGAATGAAGAAACAGCGCTGGTCAGCCTGATCGGCGGTATGATGATTTATGAAATCGGTCTGGGCCAGTTCCTGCCCTGCTGCCAGGCCCGCGCCATGCGCCACCTGCCGGAAAACCTGGGTGGTACCGGTGCCGGCCTGATTTTCTTTATGGAAATGATTATGGCAACCCTGGTAGCGTTCCTGACCCCGCTGCTGCCACTGGAAGGTACTTTACCTGTGGCTGCCCTGATGCTGGGTGCCGGCCTGATTGCTGCACTGTGTATTCGTATTCGTGCGGTTGATGATACTGCTGCATCTGCTCAGACTGCCTGAATCTGCCCCCCTTTTGTTGAAAGTGGCTATACCTTCAGTGTGTAGCCACTTTCTCTCCTTTCAGATTGACCCCACCGAACATCCATCACATTCCTCCCTGAGATAAATTCTCTTCAGCAAACCTTAGTATCGGGAACTTTTCACCACCACAGCTATCAATGTTAGCAATAGTTGATAATTCTTTAAGTGTCCCACCATAACGCCATAACAAATCAAGTGGAGGGTTTTCAGCAGAAAGGCTGAATTTAAGGAGACCTACCAATGAAGAAATCAAGATGCTGCTCTCTGTCAGGCTTACTGCTTATTTACATTCCAGCTGTAGTGTATGCCGGCCTGTTTCAAACAACTGACTACCCGGTTTTAGAAAGTGTCCGCAAGCTAAGTCACTCTATAGCTGCAAGCCCATCAGGACACTTTGTGCTGGCTTATGACTGTAATTACTATCCAAGGCTGGTTACGGTAAAAGCTGGAAAAAATCACTACCAGCATCAACTGGAATTCAGTTCTGATCCTGCAACAACACCAGACTTTTATAAATTTGAAAAGAATACATCGGTCATCCTGAGCCCTGATGAAACCTGCCTGGTCTGCTCCAGCCCAAAGCGTCAGGAAGTAGAACTATACACCCTGGAAAAATGTCCTCAAAAACGAAACCCCACGGTTTTAAAGCTTATTACTCGACTCAGCTTATCCGCTGGATCGAACTATATGCAGTGCCTGTTTTCTCCAGATAACCAGTATCTTGTGGTGATGGCGTCATACCCCGGGTCGGGTGATGCCTTTGCCTCGGTTTCAATCTGGTCAGTGGATGGCCTCATTTCGGGTTCAAGTGGAACAGCGCCCGCACCTGTTCGCTCCTTTCTGCTCCCAAAAGCAGATTTCCCGGCTTGGCGTCCGATGCCTCCTGAGTGCAGCTTCAGTCCGAACGGCAAGTATATTCTGACCAGCAAGAAAGATGCTATTCAACTATGGGATTTTGAAAAATTACTGACCCAAACTCCTGATACAGCTTTACTGTACAGCTTCAAGGATGTAAGCCTGATGGGTGGGAAGGTAATGAATCACCCTGTTTTTAGTCCTGATTCAAGCAGGCTGGTGATGTTGAATAGCTATCATCTTTTTATTCTGAACCTGAACCTGCTGGCTCAGGGAGAAAAAGAAAGAGCGCTCGTTATCCACGGGTTGCGGATGCCTCTTTATAGAACTCAGGAAGTGCTTGCCTTTAAGCCTGACAGTACGCAATTGATCTTCAGCTCAAGAAGCGTTGATCACAGCTCTATCAATCTTCATGTGCTGGATCTGACCACTGCCGGTTACCCTTTTCTGGCTTCATTCTGTATGGAGGGATCGCTTAGAACTTGCCTGTTCAGTCCATCCGGAAAACACCTGTTAATGGAGCCTGACCCACACTCGCTTCCAGAAGCCATGGTCTGGGTTCTGGACTACCCCAGGTTAATCCAGCTTGCATCAGGTTCATGCCAGGGAGGAGTATCTGCACTATCAGCAATTCGCCTGCGCTATAGTTTCTCACCCCATATCGGTGCTCACCGCTCAAGCTGCCTTGCCACTGAAGAAACCACCGGTCGGGATATTCTCTATACCACCTGGTGTGATTTCAGCACTCACCGCTGGAATCTGGAAAAGACCGCTCTTTCCGATGCTGCGGTAAACAACACAGCAACCTCAGCGGATAATGCCACTGCTTTCGACACTCACTTTAGACTCAGCACTCTGGCTTCAGGTGTTGAAACATTCCGGCCAGTCAAGCACGAAGGGGTTGTAAAGCTTAAAGCCAGAAAATCGACCTGTCAGTCCGTCACAGAGCCAATCTTCAGCTGTGACTATGATGCTTCACCCTGTTTTGTCCATATTCCGCCTTCCTCCTGGTGGGCCGCAGGTGAGCACCCGACAGAACCAACACTGTTATCAGAGACCGATACAGGTTTCCCTGAAAACCCGGCTTTGGATACAAGTGTCGCCAGAACTTCTGGATCAACAACGTCCCAAACAACAGGCGAAACATTATCCGTTTTTTTAAGCCGGGTGATTGAAGGTACAAAACTGGAAGCAAGCTTGTCTCCTTTTGCTGCAGCAGAAAGCAGCACCTCACTTGTACACACTGGAAGTGATATTCATTGCAAGACTGGAGCACAGCCCATGCCTTTCCTTGCTCAACCTGAAAGCGAAGAAAAGCAGCAAGTGTCCTCGCCAGTATGTAGCGAAGCATTATCTTCACAAACTCTGGACGGCTATTACTCTGATCCGGAGGAAGACAAACCCGCAAACAGCAAACCCGTCAGGCGCAGTAATTCTTCAACGGATCTCCGACCCAACGTGGCCTCTCTAACAGCCATTCCTGTACAAATTCCGGCACCTCCGGATTATTATGAAATGTATCCTCACGCAAAAAAATACACTACGGCACGCAGCTGGAATCGTCACAGAAATCAAAGGCAGTCACTTAACCCCAAAACAATCCGGCATCATGACAGGAAAACGCCTCTGTCCACCGATGCAGGAAAAATTCCTCCAAGCCGGCAATAAGATATCCCGCCGTGCCACAGAGAGCATTCGGCAGGATTCAATAACCGAATGCTCTCTGCTTCTTTCCATCAGCACTTATCACCCGCCGTAATTCTGATACTATGCGCTGACATCAAATAAGAAAACGGATCATAGCGGATGTCCCGGGAACAGCGTATTACCCAGTTAAAACAGGCCCTTGAGCAACGAATTCTGATTCTCGACGGCGCTATGGGCACCATGATCCAGCAACATAAACTGGATGAAATGGCTTACCGGGGAGAACGTTTTGCTGACTGGCAGCAGGATGTCAAAGGCAATAACGATCTGCTGTCGCTGACCCAACCGGAAATCATCAAGGGTATTCATACCGCCTATCTGGAAGCCGGGGCGGATATTATTGAAACCAATACCTTTAACAGCACCACCATTGCCATGGCTGATTACGCCATGGAGAGCCTGGTTCCAGAGATAAACCGGGAAAGTGCCCGACTGGCACGTCAGGCTGCAGATGAGATCACCGCCAAAACCCCCGACCGCCCCCGTTATGTTGCCGGAGTGCTTGGACCAACCAACCGTACAGCATCCATCTCTCCGGATGTAAACAATCCGGGGTTCCGCAACATCAGCTTTGACCAGCTGGACGAAAGCTATCGTGAAGCGACCCGAGCCCTTATTGAAGGTGGCTCGGATATTATTCTGATCGAAACCATCTTCGATACGCTCAATGCCAAAGCTGCCATTTTTGCAGTTCAGTCCGTATTTGAAGAGCTGGGTTTTGAGCTGCCAATTATGATCTCCGGCACCATTACTGATGCTTCCGGCCGTACTCTCTCCGGTCAGACAACCGAAGCTTTTTATAACTCGGTTGCCCATGCCAAACCGATCAGTGTCGGCCTCAACTGTGCTCTGGGTGCAAAAGAATTACGCCAGCATGTAGTTGAACTGTCTGAGTGCTCCACCAGCTATGTCAGTGCCCACCCGAATGCGGGCCTGCCCAACGCTTTCGGTGAGTATGACGAGACACCGGAAGAAATGGCAGCCATTGTCGGTGAGTTTGCCGATTCGGGACTGGTTAACATTATTGGCGGCTGCTGTGGTACCACGCCTGAGCATATTCAAGCTATAGCTGAACGGGTTGCACCGGTTGCCACCCGGAACATTCCTGATTTGCCCGTCGCCTGTAATCTGAGTGGACTTGAACCTTTTGCTATCAAGCCCGAAAGCCTGTTCGTCAATGTCGGAGAGCGCTGTAATGTAACCGGCTCAGCCCGCTTCAAGCGGCTGATCAAGGAAGGCGATTACGAGACTGCACTGGATGTCGCCCGTACCCAGGTTGAAAACGGTGCCCAGATCATCGATATCAATATGGATGAAGGGATGCTGGATGCCATCGAGGCGATGACCACCTTCCTCAATCTGGTTGCCACCGAGCCGGATATCTCCCGGGTGCCGATCATGATCGACTCATCCAAATGGCATGTCATTGAAGCCGGGTTGAAATGCATTCAGGGTAAAGGCGTCGTTAACTCCATCAGCATGAAAGAGGGTGAAGACCAGTTCCGGGAACAGGCTCGACTCTGCATGCGTTATGGCGCAGCTATCGTCGTCATGGCGTTCGATGAAGAAGGTCAGGCTGATAACCTTGAGCGGCGTAAAACCATCTGCCAGCGTTCCTACGATATTCTGGTCAATGAAGTGGGCTTCCCGCCTCAGGATATTATCTTCGACCCCAATATTTTCGCCGTCGCTACCGGGATTGAAGAGCATAATAATTACGCCGTCGACTTTATTGAAGGTACCCGCTGGATCAAGCAGAACCTGCCACACGCGATGATTTCCGGTGGTGTCAGTAACGTTTCCTTCTCATTCCGGGGCAATAACCCAGTGCGGGAAGCCATTCACTCGGTATTCCTGTATCACGCGGTTCAGGCCGGAATGGATATGGGTATCGTCAATGCCGGGCAGCTTGCGATCTACGAAGATATTCCGCAGGAGCTGCGTGACCGGGTTGAAGATGTCATCCTGAACCGCACTCCGGAGGGTACCGAAGCGCTGCTGGAAGTCGCTGAAAAATATCGTGGTGACGGCTCCGGAGCCAAGCAGACTGAAGATCTGGGCTGGCGTGAATGGGATGTTAAGAAACGACTTCAACATTCACTGGTAAAGGGTATTACCACCTACATTATTGAAGATACTGAAGAAGCCCGGCAGCAGGCTGATCGGCCGATTGAAGTGATCGAAGGGCCGCTGATGAGCGGCATGGACGTGGTCGGCGACCTGTTTGGCGACGGCAAAATGTTTCTGCCCCAGGTAGTAAAAAGCGCCCGGGTAATGAAGCAGGCCGTTGCTCACCTGGTGCCATTCATTGAGGCTGAAAATTCTGGTGGAGCCCGCAGCCGCGGCAAAATTTTGATGGCCACGGTAAAAGGTGATGTGCACGATATCGGCAAAAATATTGTCGGTGTGGTACTGGGTTGTAATAACTATGAAGTGATAGATCTGGGCGTGATGGTGCCCTGTGAAAAGATCCTTCAGGTGGCCCGGGAAGAGCAGGTTGACTGTATCGGACTGTCCGGTCTGATTACCCCTTCGCTGGATGAGATGGTGCATGTCGCCAGTGAAATGGAGCGTCAGGGCTTTGATATTCCCCTGTTTATCGGTGGAGCCACCACCTCCAAGGCTCATACCGCGGTCAAGATCGAACCCCAATATCAGCGCGATATTGCCGTTTATGTGGCCGATGCTTCCCGTACCGTTCCGGTTATTGCCAAACTGCTGAACCCTGAAACCAAACCTGGTCTGGTCAGCGATATTCGAGCTGAATATATCAAGGTTCGGGAGCGGTATTCTCGCAAACGTCCCAACAAGCAGCAGCTGCCTTATGCCGAAGCCAAAGCCAATGCCCTGAAACTGGACTGGGATAATTACCAGCCGCCGGTACCGGAGTTTACCGGTCACCGTAAAGTCAGTGTGCCACTGGAAGCACTGCAGGATTACATTGACTGGACCCCGTTCTTCAAGGTCTGGGACCTCCACGGTCGTTATCCGCAGGTACTGACTGATGAGGTTGTTGGCGAAGAAGCCACCAAGGTCTTCGAGGGCGCTCAGGAAATGATGGAGCAACTGATTCGGGAACAGAAGCTAAAAGCTCACGCGGTTGTTGGTTTCTGGCCAGCAGCTCAGGTTGATCATGATGATATCCAGCTTACCACTGGTGATAACCAACCCCTGGCCCGGATTCATAACCTGCGTCAGCAAACAGTAAAACCGGATGGTAAACCCCACCTGTCATTATCAGACTTTGTTGCACCACAGGGTACCGGACTGAAGGATCATCTGGGCGGCTTTGTGGTGACTATCAGCGGTGCTGATGAACTGGCAAAAGCCTATGAGGCTGAGCATGACCTGTACAACAGCATCATGGTCAAGGCGGTTGCAGACCGGTTAGTGGAGGCCTCTGCCGAATACCTGCATGAGCAGGTTCGCAAGCAATGGTGGGGCTACGCACCGGATGAAACTCTGGATACCCAGTCCCTGATCAAGGAAAAATACCGTGGTATTCGTCCCGCCCCAGGCTACCCGGCCTGTCCGGAACATACCGAAAAGGAAACCCTGTTCAACCTGCTGGATGCGGAAAACCTGACCGGAGTTACCCTGACAGAAAGTTATGCCATGTTCCCGGCAGCCAGTATCAGTGGCTGGTATTTCTCTCATCCGCAGGCACAGTACTTCGGGGTAGGCAAAATCGGTAGGGATCAGCTTGAAAGTTATGCAGACCGGAAGGGAATGTCGCTGGAAGCCGCAGAAAAATGGTTAAGTAGTCAGCTCGACTAAGTTAAAGACTGATAACAAAAAGCCGCCATCAGCAGATGGCGGCTTTTGAACTGTATAAATAAACAGTAATGCATCAATTCATCAATTATGAGCCCTGGTTAATAATCCCGGCCCTGCCATTCAGGCCTGTGTGGCTGGGCTGTAGCCAACCCC
This sequence comes from Spongorhabdus nitratireducens, assembly GCA_947387575.1. Lineage (GTDB taxonomy): Bacteria > Pseudomonadota > Gammaproteobacteria > Pseudomonadales > Endozoicomonadaceae > CANDOC01. Next base: position 339,474 of record CANDOC010000001.1, on the reverse strand, counting down.
TTCAGGACGCCAAAAGTCCCCTCTGCAATCCCACGAATTAAACCCACGCCCAAAGCAGGTACAAAAAGCGGTGCTCTAGCACCCAGTTTTTTCATGGTGTCCATATTAAAACCGGGCTGATATCTGGAGCTGCCGAACATAACCCATTTAAAACCTCGGGAAGTTCCCCCCAAATAACCGCTATCAGCATTCTTTCTCGCCATTTTAATTCTTCGTCCCAGCCAAGAGCCTTCCTTCCGGGGTTTATGTTTTTTTGGCTTTCCCCCCTGAGTTTTCAGCTCATCAATCACTGGTTTGGGCGGCCCTGAGTAGCGACTAACCTGATTCCCTGGCATGGCTTACGTTCCTGTATGCTGAGTCATATCCTTATTGTTGAGTATAGGGTATGACTATTAGGATGCTTTTACCTTAACCCACAGGCCGCATCTGTTAGAATGCGCCCCGACCCGTATATGAGAACGACGAGACTACTTTGAGGCAACGGATTTACACCATTCTCACCCTTGGCCTGCCGATTATTGCCGGAATGCTTTCCCAGAGCCTGATGAATCTGGTTGATACCGCACTGGTTGGCCATCTGGGTGAGGCAGCCCTGGCCGCAGTCAGTGCCGGCAGCTATGCCATTCTGCTTATGATATCGCTGATGTCCGGCCTCTCCGCCGCAATACAGGCCCAGGTGGCACGGTTAAGAGGTAGTCGCAGAGACACTGAGTCAGCGCTTCCGGTTAATACGGGTCTGTCACTTTCACTCTGGCTGGGACTGCCGCTGGTTGTCATTGGCTTGCTACTGGCGCCATGGATACTCGGCTTTTTATCTCCCGACCCCGCCATTGCCAGCCATGCCAGCGATTACTTTGATATCCGGCTGCTATCCCTGCCCGCGGCCGCTATGAACCTGTCGTTCAGGGGATTCTGGAATGGTTCCAACCATCCCCTGCGCTTTGTCCGGATTTTACTGCTGGTACACCTTCTCAATGCCCTGCTCAGCTATCTGCTGATTTATGGCAAGCTGGGATTACCGGCAATGGGGGTGGAAGGCGCGGCTCTCGGTACATTGGTTGCCATGTATACCGGTGCACTGGTTAATGGATTGTTTATGTGGCGGGATGCCCGTGATGCCGGCTTTCTGAAAGACTGGCCCGGTCGCAGAGTACACTTTCAGCTGCTGAAGCTGGCGATTCCGGATTCAATTCAACAATTCATGTTTTCCCTCAGCTTGCTGCTGCTGTTTGCCATTCTTGCCCGGGCCGGTGCCACAGCCATGGCGCTGGGTCATATTCTGATCAACGTTTCACTATTGCTGATTCTTCCGGCCATTGGTCTGGGCATGGCTTCAACCACTCTGGTCAGCCACGCCATCGGTGCCGGAGATCCGGCAAAAGCCTGTCGCTGGGGACGGGAAGTGGCTCTGGTGGCGACACTGGGGCTGGTTGTACTCAGTCTGCCGCTGTGGCTTATCCCGGAACAGATCATCGGTCTGTTTACCTCGGATCTGCATATGATAGATGCCGGCATTGTGCCGCTACAGATCACCGGTCTGGGTATTATCGCCGAGGCAACCGGTATCGTACTGACCCAGGCGCTGCTTGGAGCCGGTGCCAGTCGTACCGTGATGATGATCCGGTTTGGCAGCCAGTGGCTGGTTCTGTTGCCACTTTCCTGGTGGGTGGTAAATGTTCTGGGCTATGGCCTGATTGCTATCTGTGTCGTTCAGGCGATCCAGCGCGGGCTGAGCTCGGTGATGTTTGCCCTGATCTGGCAGCGGGCGGAGTGGCTGAAGAAGGATCATGTTTCGCTGGTACATTAAATCCGCAAGCTGACGCCGAACATTCGGCTCTGATCTCTACTACCTTTAGCTGACTCCATTTACATCCGGGGGCTGGCATGACCATGCGTTTTCTTATCTTCTGGATAATCATGGCCTTCCTGCCAGCTCCAGCTTATGCAGATGATCTAAAGGATTTAAAACAACTGGTAGACACATTTGGAGCAGCGCTGTTCGTCGAAATACCTGGCCTTTCGACAGAAGCGATGGATTTTATTAAAACGAGAGCGATGGATTACCCTCTCAAGCCTGAAATGCTCAATTTGCTTAACAAGTTAACGGCCGAATATAGCAAGAACCAAGACTTGCTTTCGCTGCACCTGCTGCTGGGGCTTCGCACATCAGGGTTGCTGGAGAGTGATTCAGAGGAATACCAACAGGCCAAAACCTGCATGCAGCATCTATCGTGTGCGATTAAAACATGCCATTTAGCTCACTCCTCCAGTGTCAACCGGGAAGAAGTTCAGTCCAAGTTAAAACAACAACTCAAGGGAGCAGAGCTGGGTACCGAGCTGGAAAAAATCACAACATTGATTGTCATGATTCCTCATAACATTGTTCAAACCATACAGGTTCAAGTAGTTCCGGTTCCTGTGACAGTATTTCGCAAATAAAGTTAGTGACTATGAACGTGTGAATACCCTGATAAACGTCGTACAATCCAGCCGCTATTTACAAACAATAACGAAGTAACACACAGGGTATTGTCTTCATGAAGAAGTTGTTGACGCTCGCCATGGTGGTTACAGCCTTGACCGGCTGTGCCGCCAAAAGCAGATCAATGTGTCTGATCATTACTATGGATCAACGGCATCGCCAGCAATTGATTTTTATCTGCCTGCCGATTTTGAAATGCTTGAAGCGTATAAAGAAAGTTTTCAGTCACGAACCGACAATGACTCAACCACGATGACACTGTCAACATCCGAAAATGCCTGGCTGAGAACAAATCATAACAACGAAGTCAGCAGTGTTATCTATTTTGCAGATATGAAAACCCCCAGGCATGACATCGAATGGCGGCCATTAGCCGGCTCTGTTCCCCAGTGCCCGGGAATCAGTCGCGAAATCAAAGGGGTTGAGTTTGAGGCTTGTGCCTATGCAGAAACCATTGATGAACGTCAGCGCGATCTGTGGGCACATGGTGGTATGTACCTCAGTGAAACAACAACCTGCTTCCAGGAAGCTCACTTCCAGTTTATTCCCGCCAACTATCCATCAAGAAAGATGAATATCCTGTATAGAAAAGCAGCCAGCTGCAACGGATCAATGAGTTGGGAAGAAAAGGATGCCCTGCTCGAAGAGGCAATCAAGATACTGGAAAACATCCCGCTTACGGTCACCGCTTAACGAAGCGATAAATGGCAGGCCATAGAATATGGCCTGCCTGATACTCCGCCTAAAGACAATCAGTCAGCATCCAGCGAAATCAAACGAATAACCGGCGTGTCATTACCTTTCTCAACAGTAAGGACCGGCCCGGTTTGCAACAGCTGCAACTTGTCGATCACAATATCCTTTTGCTTCAGCTCATCGAGAATCGCCTTACCCCAAACCTGTCCCTGTTTCAGCTGCTGCTGAAGGTCCTGTCTGGCGGTAAAAGCAGACGACGGCTGAACAGCCAGCAACCATGTCTGGTGCGAACGACGTTTCAGTACATCCACCAGCAAGCGGAAGCCGGTACTGTTTTTGAAGTCCAGCTTCATTTCCGGCCAGCCGGATATGTCATAAAAACCATTACTGTCGATCATGGCCAGCACATAGTCAGTAGAAAGCCCGTTCTCACTTCCCTGACCAGGCGAGGTTACCTGCGGCTGAAACTGATCCAGCAACACCTGAACCCGGCGATTACCGCGCTGCACCGCATACAAAACATACACCCGACGATGTGCCCCGACCCCGGACTCAGCCACCAGCAACGACTGACTGCGGTCATAACCACCCAGTGCCGCAATACCAAACACATGGTTGGCCCAGTAGGTGCTTTCGCCACAGGTATAGCGATCACACTGGAACAGGACTTTAATATCCTGCTTGTATAATTGCCGCTCATAGAATTCAAACGCCGCAAAGCTGTCATGACCGGCCGGAATCTGTAACCAGCGACGGTCAAGATGACCGTCCTGCCACACTTCCTGGTCCGCCATAATACGACCATTCACTTTTTTCAGCGGACTGGTGATCACCGGATAATTGTGTTTTTCCTGACTGCTCAGGCTCTTTTGTTCGGCGTTGGGATAATCCTGAATGACGGGCGCTGCAGCCATAACCAGACCGGAAAGCCCGGTCGTAACCAGCAAACATCCAGCCAACAAATTTCGGACTTGTCGAATCACACACTTTCCCCCTTCAGAAAGCGGTTCATCACCTCAGCCACGGCATCGCTGCTCTGTTCGAGATGCAGGTGATGGCCACCCGGTAGTAATTTCAGTTGCAGACAGTCAGGCAGCTGCTTTGGAAACATTCGGGACTTCTGATAGCCACTGTCTTCCCCGAGTACCAGTAAAGTCGGAACCGCCAGCTTCTGTACAAATGCGAATCCTGTCGCCTGATCCATCCGCACTGCGGTCGGCAATTTCAGCCTGGAGTCATTATGCCAGTAAAAGCCGTTGTCTGCCTTGAAAACACCGCGTTCAGCCAGAATTGTTGCCGCCTCGCGTCCGAGCTTCACAAAACCATTCATCCGCGCTTCGATCGCCTTGTCACGAGAGGAATAGATGGTAGGCTTTGCCTGCTGCACCCGATGACGGACTTTGGCATATTGCGCCAGATTATCCGGCGCCGCCTCCGGCACAGATGTCATGGGTACCAGTCCTTCAATTAACCCCAGGCGCTCTACCCGTTCGGGGAATGTTGCTGCAAACTGGGTCAGTACAATAGCCCCCAGTGAGTGTCCCATTAAGGTCGCTTTTTCCAGTTCCAGTGCATCCAGAATATCGACCATATCAAGGGTGTATTCCCACACCTGATAATGGCTACCGGCAGGCCGCTGTTCACTCAGGGCATGGCCGGCATGATCGATGGAGATCAGACGAATACCTTCCAGCCCCGGTGCAACCCGGTCAAACGTTGCCGCATTATCCAGCCACCCATGCAATGCTACGACAGGAGTGCCATCAGGATCGCCCCACTCCCGCACCCCCATCTTGAGTGAACGGGTCGGCAGAATATAGTTCTTTGCTGATTTCATCATGGAGGGACAGGCACCGCATTAATTATCATTTTGTTCTGCTGTTGTTTAACACGATAACAGCCGATGCCTCAAGGCTTGGCAGGCAACTCTACAGGTCCACCGAGCACCAACTGCTCCAGCTTTGTAATGTAGTCAGCCGCGTCTGAGGCAATCGCTTTGGCTCCAACTGCTATAGCCGAAAGCCTGTTACCGGGCTGATCATCAATCAGCCAGACCTCCAGCCCGGATAAACCGCCCTGGTCATTAGCCTGCTCAAGACCACGCATATGCAACAGGATTTTCTCTCCCTTGTTCTGGGCATTGGGATAGTGAAACCGGTTGATACAGGGCACATTCCAGAAGAAATCACGGTTACCAAAGAATTTGGCCAGGCCCTTGCGAATTCTGGCATCGACATACACTGCACTGGTCAGCACATAAACCCGGAAGTCGTCTGGAGATAATGCCAGGTGGGAAAAAATTAACCCATGCCTTGAGCGATACAAGGGGTAACTTTTCTGATCAGGAAAAAATTCATAATCAACACTGTTATCAAGACTATCCTGCTGGGGCAGGCTAAGACTGGAATATCTGTCTAGTGTTGTGAAAAGCGTTTCATCAAGGTCGAAATAGAGATATTTCATGATGCACTCTGAAACCAGTGTGGTTGTTTTAAATTTTCACTTCAAATACCAGCAGTATTTCTGATCGTAACCTAACCTTTACCCCCCACAAGAAAGACAAAAACTAATCATAAATAATGAAAAAAAATCAACAGAGTTATTAAAACCAAATTGGAGTCAAGCATTTCATCTTCTCACTAACAAGGTAAACAACATGAAATTGCGAAAATGCAAGATCAATAAAAGATGCTTCCTGGTACTCCTGCTGCTGTTGCCTAAGTTCTGCTTCTCTCAATATGAAAATGATCTACAGGTATTTGTTGCTTTCACAGAAAGCAATCAGATTCTGAATATTGTGGTATACCCTGCCAAAAAACCACTTGAAAGTGACTTGTTAAGCCCACTACTAAGTGAGTGCAAAGATGAGCAGGCCGTCTTTGTCAAAGAACTTGCAAGCGGAGCAGAATCCTTCCAGTTTTGTTACAAGGACTCAAGTGAGGGCTTTAACATTCCCCTTGAGCCAGGCTCTCCGGAAGGGGAGATATTTCAGGCTTGTTTGGAGCTATGGGCAATAAATAAAGATGTCGTATATACAGATGGTGGCCTGTTATTGGGACCCTGTATGCTGAATACCCTTTATGAACAACTCTTTAATGCACGTTTTCCAGACAGCCTCTGTAGTGAAGAGGATATATCCAAGCTCGGAAAATTTAGTGTTTCACACGTTATATCTAATGAAGCTGAGTCTGATGATGAGCCCCTGGCTATGTACCTCACATTTTTCCTGAGGCCACAAATTGCGACACCCGCGAGTGTTCAAGTAGATAAAGAACCAGCACCTGAAACAATGCAGGCAGATCCAATAGGTACTGGTGACTTGGAAGTACTCTTTACAACACTTGCAGAAAGTCTTCAAACAGCCCCGAAAAATGCGAAAAAACTATTGGAATGTAGATGCAGAGCCTTCAAAACACATTCCGAAGAGAGCAGCTCAGTCACAGCATCAAGCGGTCAACTGCCTGATCTTTCGACACAATATACTGGATTTAAAGAACATCTGAAGATAGGTGAATCTGATTATTATTTTCTAGCACAATACCTTCTCGATAATAGTCAGCAATTGGGTAGTCCTGTATTAAAAACACTACAGTCAGCCATTACTCAAGAACAAGACAGAGCTATCTTCGCATATCATAAATACCTGCTTCAAATCCTTTCATCCGATCTGGGTACCGATCCACAAAGAGCAAGTTTCTGCTTATTAATGCTTAACTGGCTGGATCTTTTCAGATCAAGTGCAGCCTGAAGAGCTGTATGTACTACAAAAATGACAGGACTGCTGATCTGCTAATTATGTAAAGACAACTTATATTATATTTGGCAGCCTGTCGTTGCTCTCTTTTGATTCTCACTTGTAAAAGTCAATGTTTGATTAAATCTCTACCACAAGACAATATGATTGTATAATAGAAACATAACAGCACAAAACTTATCACAAACACAAAACCCACCAATCCAATAACTGCCTTGGATCAAAAAACCCCCTTTTTCTTTCTGGCACCATGCAGGAACACTTCTAATTCCTGCACCTACCTTATCTGGAAGTTATGCAGGGATTGTTTCAAAGCAGACCTATGGGACTGGTATAAATAGAATGAAGTCAGACATCGAGATCTCCCGCTCCGCTTCCCTGAAAAACATTTCCGAAATTGCTTCCGGGCTGGGTCTGGAAACCCACGAATATGAACCCCATGGCCACTACAAGGCCAAAGTACGCATTGAGTCGCTGGAGCGTCTGGAAGAAAAACCTGACGGCCGAATGGTGCTGATCAGCGCCATTACCCCTACCCCGTTTGGCGAAGGCAAAACCGTAAACACTATTGGCCTGACCATGGGCCTGAATATGATTGGCAAAAAAGCCATCAGCTGTATTCGCCAGCCCAGCATGGGTCCGGTCTTTGGTATCAAGGGTGGTGCTGCCGGCGGCGGTAATGCCCAGGTTGTACCGATGGAAGACTTCAACCTGCACCTGACCGGTGATATTCACGCTATTGCCAGTGCCCACAACCTCGGTGCTGCCGCCCTCGACAGCCGCCTGTTCCACGAAGAGCGTGAAGGCTACGAAGCGTTCGAAGAGCGTACAGGCCTGAAGTCCCTGAAAATCGATGTCGACCGTATCTGCTGGAAGCGGGTAGTAGACCACAATGACCGAGCACTGCGCGGTATGACCATTGGCCAGCAGTCTGCTCACCAGAAAAAAAATATGAATGGTGTGCCGCGCGAAGAAGCATTTGATATTGCCGTTGCTTCCGAACTGATGGCCATTCTGGCACTGACCGACAGCCTGCTGGATATGCGCAAGCGGATCGGCAAGGTCATCATGGCCTATGACAAGTCCGGTCAGCCGGTAACTGCGGAAGACCTGCAGGTCGCGGGTGCCATGACCGCCATTCTGAAAGATGCCATCCACCCTACCCTGATGCAGAATCTGGAAGGCGGCGCCTGTCTGATTCATGCCGGCCCGTTTGCCAATATCGCTCACGGTAACTCTTCTGTTCTGGCTGACCGGATTGCGCTCAAGCTGGGTGACTATGTGGTCACAGAAGCCGGTTTCGGTTCCGATATGGGGTTGGAAAAATACTGCAACATCAAAGCCCGTGTTTCCGGCAAAGCACCGGATACAGTGGTACTGGTTTGCTCCCTGCGCGGTCTGAAATCTCACTCCGGTGATTTCGTGATGAGCCCGGGCAAACCGTTGGATAAGGGTATGGTTGAACCCAATGTCGATGCACTGGAAAAGGGCCTGTCCAACCTGAACTGGCATATCCAGAACGTGAAGCAGTACGGCCTGCCAGTTGTGGTTTCCATTAACCGTTTCCCGGAAGATACAGAAGAAGAACTGCAACTGACCCGCCAGCGTGCCATTGAATTTGGTGCTGACGGTGCTGCCATTATGGATGGTTTCCGCTTTGGTGGTGAAGGCGCTATGGAACTGGCTCATGCGGTTGATGCGGCCTGTGAACAGCCACGTCAGTTCACTCACCTGTATGAGCTGAACCAGTCTCTGGAAGAGCGCATCACCACTATGGTGACCAAAGGCTACGGTGCCAGCAAGCCGGTATTCAGTGAAACCGCAATCGCTCAGATGGCGGAACTGGAAGCAAACGGCTATGGCAAACTGCCAGTCTGCATGGCCAAGACTCCACTGTCCATTTCTCACGATCCGTCACTGAAAGGTGCACCCAAAGGCTTTGATTTCCCGGTACGGGAAGTGCGACTGTCTGCCGGTGCCGGCTTTGTCTATATCCTGGCCGGTAGCATTATGACCATGCCTGGCTTTGGTTCCCTGCCAGGTTATATGAAGATTGATATCGATGAGAAAGGACAGATTGTCGGTCTGAGTTAATCTGGTGGTTCAGACTGTGATTCTCTAGGAACGACTGAAACTTACCTTTAAGAGCCTGATAGCTGGAATGAAAGCTGTCGGGCTCTTTTTTATCCCTCACACTATTTGCATCTTGTTGAAAACATAGCCTTTTTCACATCTCGCAGTTGACTCCAGCCGGTTTTTCATTAATATTCATCTCGCTTGCGGAGGGATGGCAGAGCGGTTGAATGCACTGGTCTTGAAAACCAGCGTGGGTTAATAGCCCACCCAGGGTTCGAATCCCTGTCCCTCCGCCATATATAAAAACCGGATCAGATAACTGATCCGGTTTTTTTGTGCCTGAAAAAAAGCCAACGGCCTTCCAGCTCTACAGTTATCGGTCTTCACTCGTCTATAAGATACTCCGACTCACCTTCAATCAGCTCGTCATACATCATCACACCACCTTCTGAGCCTGTATATCCAATATACAGTCGTGAACCGTCTTCATTGAAAACCAGCACCTTGTTACGTATCCAGTTTCCATTGCGGGGTTTGTAGGCACCACCCTCACCATGCTCGAAAGACCACTGTAGAAAGAGATCCCCATCTTCATCAATTTCAAAGAAACTGACCCGGTACAGTCCCAGCACCACCAGCTGATCATCATCCGGGTGAAACTTCAGATTCCAGCCCGAATAGGCATCCACCCAGGAAGCTTCAAAGGTTTCAGGTGGCTGGTTTATAATGCGAATACCATCACGGGGCCATAAATTAACCAGGCTGCAATAGGGTTCCTGAGCCGTACATCCGGATGCAGCAAACCAGAGCCCATCAGAGCTGTAAGCGGCTGCCCGGGGTTTACTCAAGCCCTGGGGTTTGAAGCTGGTACAGCTATGGATACCACACTGATAATCTGATACCTGACATTCCGACAAACTGTTGTCGTCCATATTAATAAAAGCCAGCGCATCATCCGGCCCGGTACTCAGACCCCAGATATCACTGGCAACCAGAGTCTCTCCCAGCTCTCTGGGAACACCATCATCCGGCACACTATAACTGCGAATCTGCTTGCCGGTATTAAAAATGCTGCTGCCATCAGCAGCCATCAGGCACTCGCCATCATCACTAAAAACCGGCTCATGCCGGTGCAACAAACCCAGCACGCCACACTCGCTTGCCGAGCAATCGTCGACATGTACCTTATCCAGCCCTTCATCTGTCGGATCCCAGATAATGGTCTCACCCAGCAATCCCAGCGTCGCCAGATAACCACTCTCTTCACTGGAGGCAATCCACTGGGTTCGATTGAGCTTGCCGTAGTTGAGCAACTCTCCTGATGTTCCAAGAACAGGTATGGGGATATCAAACTCATCCAGCTCAAATACTGTCAGGCTGCGCTCCCCATTGAAATGAACTGAATAAAACCGGTCATCGAGAATAGTCACAGCATCGAAACCCAGAGGTTTGGGCTTGGATTCTTCCTTCTTGTGCTGAAGCAGAGTGACATTACCACCGTAACGCCAGCCCGCTTTAACTATCACCTGATCCCATTCGGCACGACTGACCCCGATGCCTCTGACAGGAGCCAGATTTACCCAGTAACCATTAACCATGGCCTGCAAATAGTCCTGTGAGGTACCGGCAGCGCCGGCAATCGGACCACCACTGCCACGTACACGTTGTGTTGATTCATTCAGGCCACGACCGTAAACCCTGTACTTGTCCTGCAGCCCATTTGGCGGACTGAAGGACACGGTAATCACCAGGCATTCACCATCATCTTCTGCGGGATCAGCTTCAAATATCCCGTTCAGAGAAGGATCTGATAAACGGTAACCTGTAATCGCCGTTTCATCCGGCCGATCGGGCTGACAGTTATACAGCTGGCGCAACTCTTCGGCACCCGCCGGAACCTGACCAAAGTAAAGCGATCCCAGAAAGTCAGAAGCCTGAGTAACCGGAGCCAGTAGTACGAAAGCACAAAGCACACAGAGTCGGTTCAACATGATGGAGATCATCCATGGAAGCTATCTGTTTTATCGTCACTCCCGGTAACCATCTTGAACAAAGCTTGTAGATAGGCGTTGACTCCACGGCCCAAATCAGTAATATCTACCTCGCTTGCGGAGGGATGGCAGAGCGGTTGAATGCACTGGTCTTGAAAACCAGCGTGGGTTAATAGCCCACCCAGGGTTCGAATCCCTGTCCCTCCGCCATATATAAAAACCGGATCAGATATCTGATCCGGTTTTTTTGTGCGTTTTATTCAGGTCAACCTACTGAACTTCAGAACTGCCCCAACATAATCAGCCGTGCCTACCAAAGCGCAGAAACACCATATATAGCGCCGCCGGAACACCAAGGGCACTATATATGGAAAAACAATCGTTGATATACCTATTGCAGGCTTACCCTTCCAGCTCTATAGTGCCTGCCTAAATTTTAATAATCATCGCTGTGTCTGTTCACCGATACAGTGAGTGCCCTGCCCTATCACTGCCCGCGGCAGGCAAGACTGATTCCCTGTTTGCACCCAGATATTTCGGAAGCATGCTGACTATGATTAACAGCCAGACCAACCATTTTGTTGCCGTGGAAGCCAACATTGCTGCAGGCAAATCCACCCTGCTGCCCCGACTGGCTGAAGAACTGGGTTGGGAACATCTGCAGGAACCTGTAGACGATCCGAAATTCACCGAGCTGCTGGAAGACTTCACCCAGCATCCGCACGATGCCAACCGTCGTATCCGGTTCCAGAAATACATCACTGTGCGTCGTGCATCTCTGGTAAAAGAGCTCGATCCCAGCAAGAATTACCTGATTGAGCGCTCGCTTTATTCTGACCTGATTTTCTCCCAGGCCAACTTCCTGTCCATGGAGCAGCCCAATGCCATGTACATGGATTACTACTACGATATCAAGCGTCGCCTGCAGGACTATCCTCGCATCAGCTCTGTTGTCTACCTGCGCACAACACCGGAAGTGGCCTACGATCGCCTGATCTCCCGTGGCCGTGCAGCTGAAAACGGCACTCCGCTGGATTATATTCGTGACCTGCACCGGTTCCACGAAGCGTGCCTGCCGCAGATTTGTCGTGAAATGGAGACACCACTGATTGAACTGGACTGGGACAATTTCGGCTGTGCTAAAGAAGTTTCTCAGCTGATCCTGACTGAAATTAAGGCTACACAACAAGCAGCTGCCTGACTTCAGATCAAAGCCGAAACGGCTGTTTCGGCTTACTCCCCGGTTTTAAGCTGGCGGGGGATTAATATCAACAATAACACACGCCAGCCCGGACTCATCATTCTGTGGCACCAGCCAACCTGCTTGGAGCGATTCTATTGCTCCCCCGGAACCTTCCAGCATAAAAACTTTCTTGCCTTTAGTCGCACCACCATAAGATCTAGCCTCCAAACCAAGCTGTTGCATACCAAATTTTGCAGCTAGCCCCTGTTTAATTTCTGTAGTGCTGGCACCTGCACTTTTATCCTTCTCTTTTTCTGGTTTCTTCATCCTTGCAAGAAATATGTTTGATATTTCTCTCAAGCAAGCTTCGGGATTTTTTGATAAATTTTCGATAACTATTTCATAGGGATGTAAGGCTATACCCTGTGTATATATATACAACCTCACATGACCTGAAACCGGGCATGCTGTTTCTACAGGATCATTCACCAAAGCCTGGTCGTGACTCGTCGCAGCAGTATATGAAAGATATCCATTAAACTCATTTGCCAATTCAAGCGCTTGTAAAAGCTGCTTTTTCTTTGAAGGGTTATTCTTCGCATGAGACTTGGAGTTTAAAAAGTTGGTGTATGAGAATGCTGTAGAGCTATCAAGTAACTTAACCCCTTCACACCAACCGCCAAATCTATGGATTTCTTGCTGTGAAATATGCACAACATCCAAATCTCTCTTCCACTCACCCATGGGAACAACTACAGCAGTACTGATTCCGTCAACATAAACCTTCAAACATGATGCAGTTTCAACTCTGACACTGGCTACAGAAACATGATGGCCTTGCCAGGAAACAGTCTTTGCAAATTTCCCCCGCATAGTTCTAACTGTGTCTGTAATTGAAAGGCTGGCAAGGAAATCACCTCTCATAATTTCCAGGATTTTTGTTGCAAAGGTACCGCTACATTCCAGTATTAAAAATTGATTTTCTGTAACAATGATATTTCTTGCTTGTCCTGCGACACTGCCAGAACAGCAGCCTGCAACACCTGATATAGAGTATGCTGGAAGTTCAAAGCATTTTGCTTCACCTAAAAGATTGCCTTCAGATGGAGCATCTTCCATCACATGAGGAAAAACAGTGATTGGTTCGAAACTGGCAAAAGCACTTCCAGCAATGATTATGAAAGAAAAAAATCCGTGAACCCATTTCATATATTTCATCGCGATTCACCACCTGCATTAATCATTAATAAAAAACACTAGTGATTAAACGTAGATGATGTTTCCGAAATGCGGAATTTCAAGCCTGAAACAGAAAAGGCAGAAGTAATGACTCCTGCCTTTGATTGTGTGGTTTTATTTACAAATTGCTTTTAACATGAATTTTTATGATCAAAATGCACCTTCAAAAATTTCTATTATCTCTTCTTTTGTCGCCTGAATCGGGTTGGTTAAACCACAGGCATCTTTCAGGGCATTATCCGCCAAAGTCCCGAAGTCCTCTTTCTTGACCCCTATAACTTCAAGCCCTTCAGGAACACCCACATCCCAGGACAATCCCTGAATTTCTTCCAGCGCCCGTTCCGCACCTTCCCGCGGTGTTAAACCAGAAATATCAACACCCATAGCCGCAGCCACCCTGGCCAGCTTGTCCGGGCATACCTTGGAGTTATAGGCTTCAACATGAGGTAATAGAATCGCGTTACAAACCCCGTGCGGCAGGTCATAGAAACCACCCAGCTGGTGCGCCATGGCATGCACATACCCGAGGCTGGCACTGTTAAACGCCATCCCTGCAAGCAACTGGCCATAGGCCATCTGATCCCGGGCTTCCATATTATCGCCGTCATACACGGCTTTGCGCAGCCAGGTGGAAATCAGTTCAACCGCCTGCAGGGCACAGGCATCGGTTACCGGAGTCGATGCAGTCGAGACATAGGCTTCGACTGCATGAGTTAAAGCATCCATTCCGGTTGCCGCGGTCAGCTGCCGGGGCATGCCCTGCATCAGGCTGGGGTCATTGACCGACATAGCCGGAGTCGTATTTTTATCGACAATCGCCATTTTAATATGGCGCTGTTCATCGGTAATAATACAGAAACGGGTAATCTCGCTGGCTGTACCGGCCGTGGTGTTAATGCAGACCAGCGTCAGTTGTGGATTCTCGGACTGGTCGACACCTTCATAGTCTCCAATCTTGCCGCCATTACTGGCAACAAGGGCGATCCCCTTGGCACAGTCATGAGGCGAGCCACCGCCTAGAGAAATCACACAGTCACAGTCAGCACTTTGTAATTGTGCCAATCCGTCCTCTACGTTTTTTACCGTCGGGTTGGGCTTGGTTTCATCAAAGACAACACAGGTAATTCCAGCGGTACCAAGCTTCTCGGTCACGCTGGCAACAAGGCCGATATCCACCAGAACCTTGTCAGTCACAACAAGTGCTTTCTTTAATCCCAGGGTACGAATATCTGAAATGGCTTCATCAAGGCAGCCTGCTCCCATATGGTTGAGAGCAGGCATATAGAAACGATAAGCGCTCATTACAGTCTATCTCCGGCATAAGTGCCCTCAAGGATAGATGCTTACCGTTGTTTTGGTATGAACGGAAATTCTTATTTCACCTCAATTTGAGTGAAATTATCTTTCCTGCCTCTCTCTTAGTACTCTACCCGGTAGCTGAGTACATAAGCACGGCCTTCTGCTTTGGAAGAACTCAGGCCATCATAGGTCTGACGCGCCCACTGACTGTAAACAGTCTGGTAGTCTTCATTAAACAGGTTGGTAATCCCGCCACTGACTGTACCCACTGGCAGATCATAGGATGCCATCAGGTCAACCGTGGTATAGCCCTTGGTTTTACGATCGGTATAGGTCTTACTGCTGGCAGTGTATTTCTTGCCCTTATCATAATCGGCAAAATTAACAGCCTGCAGGCGGACATTCATACCCTCCTGCTCATAGCGCACATAAGCGGTGATCTTCTGGGGAGAAACATCAGCCGCCTGCAGGTCCAGCCATTTACCGATATCCTTGTAGTAGCTGCGGCCTTCGGTAAAGGCATAGCTGCCACCCACACTCCAGTTGTCGTTTACGAAGTAGTCCGCACGGGCTTCAATACCATAGACTTTCTTTTTCTGATCGAGCAGGTCGACACTGAAATCTGCATTGAAATCGATGGTTTTATCAGACTCATTATAGAACAGGGTGACAGCAGCATCGGCACTGTCAAACTGGCCACGCCATCCCAGCTCATAACTCCTGATCTTGATAGCATCAAGGTTGGCCTTTTCAACGGTTGTCGGTTTGATCAAACCGCCCAGCTGAGGTACCTGGGTCAGAATACTGCCTTCAGCCACCGCATTACGCAGCAGACGCGCAGCATCCGGTACTTCAAAGCCCTCAGCATAGTTGGCAAACACCTGATGTGAATCATTCAGACGATAAACCGCACCAAAATTGAACAGGTTGGCGTCATATTTTTTGGAGCCACCTTTCAACGGGGTATACACCTTGGGTACTGGCAGCACAGGTACAAACCAGCTTTCAGCAACCGGGTTGTAGTCGCTGATATCCATTTTGGCCCGCTCGTGACGCCAACCAAAATTAAGGGTGACATCGGAAGTCAGGTCATAATTACCCTGAGCGAAAAGACCCAGTGTTTTGGTAGTGACATCGGGACCATAATCGTAGGTTCCACCAACCGGCTTGAATTCCTTGCCATTACTGTCAATAAAGGTTTGGCCATCATAACTACGAGCTTCCTGCTCACCCTTGTCAATGTCATAGTCCAGACCATAGGAAATACTCAGCTCATCTGACAGGGCCTTGTCCAGAGCCAGCTTCAAACCATAGACTTTTGCCTTGGAGGTGGACTGGTTTACCAGTACCTGATTAATCACTCGACGGTAGTCATAGGCGTAAGGGTAGAAACGGGCTTCACGCTCTCGGTAGTAGGCCTGGGCTGTCAGTTGATTACCGAAAAACTCATCATCACTGTATACCAGATCGAGGCTATCACGCTTGGTTTGAGGCTGATCTTCGAGTTTGAGCCCCTTTACCGGCTCCTTGATTTCAGCATCCTTATTGCCCAGACGGGACAGGTTGTCGCCATAGTCCGGTGCATAGTCGCTGTCCATCTTATCCCGGAAAACCTGAACCGTTGCCTGCAAACGCTTGCTGTCGTCCAGATCGTAACCAAGCTTGATCAGGGCATCTTTGGTCTGGCTGTCATTACGGCTGACCTGAGACGGGTCCGGGCTGGTACGATGACCATCAGCATCAAAGAAGCTGTCGCGCTGCTCAAAGGTACCCGACACCAGATAATCAAATGCACCCTCACGCCCCTGTACACTCTGACTCAGGGTATAGGCGCCAAGATGAGAACCGTCGGTACGAATGCCGGCTTCAGATACAAATTTGATGCCGTCTGTTTTCGCATTCTTGGTAATAATATTGATAATGCCACCGGTTGCACCGCCACCGTAAATCGCACTGGCACCGGAAACCACTTCAATACGCTCAATATTTTCCGGCCGTACACTGTTCAGCTGACGACTGATCTGGCGGTTATCAGCCTGGGATATACCATCAATCAATACCAGAATTTTTCGGCCACGCAGGCTCTGGGTACGGTCAGTTACAGTCTGGGTACTGGGGCCCATGCCCGGCACCAGTCGCTCCAGCATATCTGCCAGTTTCTTGCCCGGCTGGGCCTGTTCAGCAATCTCGGCACCGGTAATAACCTGTACCGTGCCGGCAATAGAGGAAATCTGCTCTTTGGCACGGGAAGCCGTTACGACTACTTTTTCCAGCTTGGTTACTTCTTCCGCTGCGGCGGAAGCTGGCATCGGGCCGTAAGCAGCAAAGGCAACAGCCAGTGCCAGCGGTGATAAGGATTGCTTTAGCATTGTTCTACTCACTTGGTTTTATGTTGTTTATTCGCCTGTGACACATGCCAATTGGTTCAAACATGGTCAACTATTTTGAATAGCCTGCGCTGTCGCCTTTTTTGACACCTTGTTCACCGATATCTTTTTCAGGCACAGGGATACCCCTCCCGCATCCCCGGCAGGATTTTTCAAATCTTTTAAATTAATTCAGACAGTCACTACGACATATCAGGTTCTTCGCACATAGCGGCCGGTCAATAACAGTACGACAAAATACAATCCGCCCAAGCACGACACGACCAGTCCGGCAGGTAATTCAAATGGATACATCATGCTGCGAGCCAGCCAGTCAGCAGCAATCATCAGGATCGCTCCGGTCAGGGCTGCTGCCGGAATCAAGTGACGATGGCTGCTCAATCCAATGACGCGACAAATATGAGGCGCCATCAGTCCAACAAAGGAAATTCCGCCGACCACAGCTACTGTTAATGAACATGTCAGCGCAATTGCGGCCAGCAGCCACAGCATGACCGGCCGGGAATTAATACCCAGCAACCCACTCCAGGTTTCACCCAGTTGCAGGATATCCAGCTGGCGGGAAAACAGTCCGGCAACAACCAGAATCAAGGCGGCACCGGCAGCCAGCAGAAAACCGCCCTGCAAACTGCTGTGATAGGTGGAGCCACTAAGCCATACCAGCACTTCCGAGGTCTGGTTACTGCCCAGCACCAAAACAATATTGATCAACGTTCCGGCCAGCGCGGACAGGCACAGTCCGGTCAGCGCAAACAGCTGGGGCTGAAAGCCGGTCATACGGCCAATCAGCAGTAATAACCCGAGTGCACTCACACTGCCCAGCAATGTAAGCAGTCCCAGTCCCAGTGAAGAAATACCCGGCACCAGCACAACACCCAGCACTGCAAACAGCACCCCTGTGGTTGTCAGGCCGGAAACATCGGGGCTGGCCAGCGGGTTTTTCAACAATGTCTGCAACAGCAAGCCCGAAATACCCAGTACAATGCCGGCCATTGCTGCTACAAGTACCCTCGGTCCACGCAGATCAAGCCAGTCGGATATTCCACTAGTACCCAGTGCCATAATGACCAGCAAACCACAGACGACTGCCAGTACAGAAATAACGGGTAGAGGTGGCATTGATATCAACGCTGAAATACCAGACTGTCCCGGAGACGGCAGCCGTCCCTTGTCACTTCTCCGACGCACCAGCATCCAGATCATGAAAGGCGCACCCAGCAGTGTCGTCATGGCACCGGCCGGCAGGCTGTAATGCTGTCCAGAGAGAAACCGGGCTGTGATATCCGCGGCCAATAACAAGCCTGCACCAATCACTGCAGCCGCCGGAATCCGGGCTCGACTGGTGCGAAAACCCAATGACCGGGCCAACGGTGGTGCAACCAATCCGATAAAGCTAATCATGCCCACTTCACTGACTACCAGTGACGACAGCACAATGGCAACCAGCAAGGCACCATTAACCAGCATGGCAACATTAACACCGAGTCCCTGGGCGGTTTCCCGACCCAGTTCAATCAGATCCAGCTTGCGACCCAGTGTCCAGCTGACCACACCCAGCACCAGCAATACCGGCAATACACGCTGAATACCGGAGAAATCATGTTGGGCCAGATTACCTGCGCCCCAGGTATAAAGGCCGTCGAGCCGGTTTTCCAGAAACATCATCAGTCCGGCACTGACTGCGCCCAGAGCCAGAGTGATCGCCATGCCTACCAGCACCAGATTAACCGGTGAGTCACCAATCATTCGGGACAATTTGATCACCAGCAGCGTCGTCACCAGTGCACCACCGAATGCCACCACAACCGGTGCTTCTGCCATCAGCCCCGGAACCAGCGCCATTCCCAGCACCGTTGCCAGCAGCGCACCGGCATTGACACCCAGCGTTGCCGGACTGGCAAAGCTGTTGCGGGTCGCCAGCTGAATCAGGCTACCGGCAATGCCGAGCGCAGCACCGCATAACAGTGCCATCAATGTTCGGGGAACCAGCAGGGTGGTCAGCATTAATTGCTGCAGTTCGGTACCGGCAGTATTTGACCAGAGTGCATCAAGACTGATGGGTATTGGACTGACTTGTAATGAAAATACTGCCGCCAAAAGGCAGACAAGCATCATTCCCGGCATCAGCCAGCGGGAATGGTTGTATTCATGAATCAACTGACCTGACTCCCTGTCAGCTGTCTGACAATCTCTTCCACCATGCGAATAGCAGACTCCGGTCCGCCATAGCTCCATAACGATGGCAACAGGTAAACCCTGTCTTCTTTAACTGCCGGCAGTTGCTGCCAGACAGCGGCTTCAGTCATGGAGCGATGTTTGCTGACACTGCCACCATTGAGAAGCAACGTAGCGTTGCCGACAGCAGGCAGTTGCAGCAAATCAATATGGGTAAAGTCACGACCCGGTAATGTGCTGTTCCAGCCATTCTTCAGTCCCAGCTCCTGCATAATGGCACCGGCCAGTGACTGTTCACCAAACACACGTAAGCCCAGACCCATTCCCACAAACTTGCCCATAATGACGGTTTCACCGCTCAGGCCGGCATCAGCAATTTGTTGCCGGCCTTTGCTCAGCACTTGCTGTAACTGCACCAGCTGAGCTTTAGCCGCTGGCACACGTCCGAGATATTCAGCCACCTGCAGATAATTGTCCTGCATACGCTGCAGATAGTTACGACTATCACTTTCAGAAGGGTACTGACTGAACAACAGTGTGGGGGCAATCGCCTGCAGCCTCTGCGCCAGTCGCTGATGACGCCAGTTGTAACCCAGAATCAGATCCGGCTTCAGTCCACGCAGTGCTTCCAGACTGGGTTCCGCTCGATGGCCCAGTTCAGTCACACCCTGCGGTAATGGCGGATTATCGGTTTGCCACCGGCGATACCCCTTGATGGTGGTAACACCCGCCGGGGTAATGCCCAGCGTCAGCAGAAACTCGGCCTGGGTCCAGTTCAGGGCGGCAATACGCTCCGGTATCGGATTCACTTTGTTATCACCGGGCAGCGCGTACAGCTGTGCGCTGCAACACCAGAGCAGTACGGGTAAGAGTATCCTGAGAGTCATTTAGGCGGCACCGTATTCCAGTTCAGGCACCCAGATATGATTATCCTGAGCACTACCGGACTTCTTATCCGAATAACTGGAATCCGAGTATCGGGCAGCATGCACGCCAAATACTGATTGCAGCAGTTCCTGATCCATAACCTCTGCCGAGGTGCCCTGCCTTACCAGCCGGCCCTGCTGCATCACCAGCAGGTTATCACTGTAACGGGCTGCCTGGTTCAGATCATGCAGCACCCAAACGACAGTGACCTTTTTCTCCCGGTTCAGGGTCTGGACAATATCCACCAGCCGTAACTGATGACCAATATCCAGCCAGGAAGTGGGTTCATCCAGTAGCAGAACCCGGGTCTGTTGTGCTAGGGTCAGTGCCAGCCACACCCGCTGTCGCTCACCACCGGATAGATTGTTGACATCCCGGTCGGCCAAAGCCGCCATCCCGGTTCGTTCCAGCGCCTCATCAACTGCACGATGGTCTTCAGCGGTCATGCGACCAAAAGAACCGACCCAGGGGAACCGGCCACAAGCCACCAGTTCCCTGACACTGATTGCCATCGGCACCGGCGAGGACTGGGGCAACATGGCCAGCTCTTTTGCCAGTTGCTGGCGTGGCCATTTGGCAGCCGGGCGACCCAGAATGCTGAGCTCACCCGATGTTGCAGGCTCCAGTCCTGCCAGCAGTTTCAGCAGAGTACTTTTGCCAGAGCCGTTGGGACCGACAATTGCGGTGATTTTTCCTTCCGCAATTGAGGTATCAAGCTGGTGTAAAACTTCCCGACCACCGGCCCGATACGAAAGATTTTTTAAGACAAATGTTGTCTTTTCCATAGACTGCACAGGTTATGTTTATTCTTGACCGCGAGAATAGTAATGATTCGCATTTTATAAATCAAACCTGCGTTTAAATTCCGTCAGGCCTGTAGCCGGAATTGCAGCCATTTACGGGCGCGATGATCACAAGTTTCAGCAATCATCGGGAATGGCATGGCCTGCTTCATACGATCACTAACAATGCGATTGCCCTCCTCCTCATTGGCGGTCATTCGCACCACGCCTGCACAACCTTCTGCCAGCAAGGCACGATTCTGTTTAAACCAGAGGCTGAAATTCTTTCGGCCCTCGGGAGAGAGCTGACTATTGGGACGGGCACTGACCAGCAACCCAAAACGTTTGCCTTCATTCAGCATCTGATCCATCTCGGCCAGCCACTGCTGCAGATCAGCCTCGCTGGCCGGACTGACAAATTCCAGCTGTACCAGCGGCCAGCCAGACATTCTGATAGCCTTGCCAACAGCTTCTACAGGCATATCACACACAGACATTTGTTAACTCCCTTGAAATTCGATTTTGCAATTCTATTTATCATTCATTTTTATATTCACACACTGTCGTCAGAGGCTGCGATCAACACAACAGGTAACAAACTCAGGCCGCCATCCGGAATGAACGGTCCAGCGTTCTTTCCCCCAGCAACAGCATGGCGACCATAAACAATACCAGAGCCAGACTGACCAGTCCGCATTGCAACCAGGCAACGCCCTGCTCAAGCAATAATCCTGTTATCAAACCACCCATGGCATAACCAACACCCTGTACAATGGCTACAACGGCAGCTGCACTACCTTTTGATTCCGACAGGCTTTCCATAATCATGGTGGTATAAACCGGCATCATAAAAGTCACGGCAATAACAGACAGCGCCAGGCCGGCGGCAATACCCTGCAGGGACACAGCCCCGGCAATAAACAGCGCCGCCACCAGCAGTATGACCACACCACTTTGCAGAGCCCTGAGCGAGTTGGCGGCAAACAGGCGACTTCTGACCTGGTGTGCAACAACTGTTAATCCTGATATGGCAATCAGCAGACCAGATACCAGTGCCGCGGTCTGATTTGCTTCAAACCCGACATGCAGTGCCAGCAGCGGACTCAACCCAAACTGCAACATGCCGGCAAATACCGCAACGAAAAGCGCGACCAGCAGCAGCGGCCACTGTGATAAAGCCGGAGAAAGCTTCAGTCTTTGCTGTGCCGCCATAACAGGAAGCGTGTCTTGCTGCACACTCAGCTTGTCAGTAACAGACAATCCGATCGTCAGCACAAAACCAATACCAGCCAGCGCCAGCAGCAGACTGGCGGGCCCACTTAAAACGGCAAACAATCCCATCAAGGCTCCCAGCACCCGCCCTGCATTGATAGCTACTGATGTTTTACCCAAAATCTGTTGGTGATCCTGTTCTTCTGCGCTAGCCAGCAGTTTTTCTTGTATGACTGCGTTCAAACCTCCTGAGAACAAGCCGTACATGACAAATGCAACAAGTAATAAAGCGATGCATGTACTTGTAACGAATACCCCGCGACTCATTCCAAAAACGGTAATGGCCTGCAGCAGATAACTGCAACCCATCATCAATAGCGATAACCGAATAGTACGGAGCTGTCCCAACCAGTGACTTATTCTTTTCTGCCCCAGTGCAGCCAGGGGCATCACAATGATTCCGGCAGCCATCACACCAATCAGCTGGGAGTAACTCAACCCGGCTGTGGCCACCAGCAACGGCAAACAGGCTATCAGTACTGTTTGCCCTGCTCCCTGAAAGATCAATGCCGCCAGTAAAGCCGGGGCGTTACTGAAAGATTCAGTTTGATTTTGAGCTGCTCCACTGTCCATGAGTTACCGCTCCGTATAAGTACGATGATAAATAGGTTGCAAACGATCTTAATGATAATTATTCTCATTAACAAGTACTAGATTTGAATCCGGTTGATCTATCAGGGGATTTCGCTTTATGGATATGACAGATATTCCTGACTCGGTGATTAAAAGACCGATATCCTGCTCCGGCTGTAATACGACAGGTCTCCGTCATCAGCTTCCATTTACCGGGCAGCAGGATAAGCCCCCTCGCCGAACACTTGGCAGTGATGAAGAGCTATTGACTATTTTCCCGGATGATCCCGATCAGCCGCCTTGTTCTTTTCCCGTCAAGATCACCATCTGTTGCTGAATTCATTGTCTACTTGTATTGCCCCGGAGAACTCACATATGAGAGCCCATATCGAATTTGAACTGCCAGCGCTGCACTCCAGCTCTCCCCGGCTGAGCCTGCTCTCTTCGTTTTGCCTCAAGGCACATAATGATCAGGGTTATTTGCAGCTGATGCTGCATGACTGCTCTTCTCCCGACCAGCTGGATATCAGCCTGTCGGATCACAGCCCGGCTTCAGCAGCAGCTCTCCCCCTGCTTGCTTCCATGCTGGATTATTTGTTTGCCCGCTCGGATCAGCTCAATCGTATTTATCTTGCCCCCTCACTGGTGCAGTACCTGAATCAATGTGGTGAGTATGATGCTATTCGCAAAATGAATGATGGCGAGGTCTACGCGGTAGATCGGGCAAGGTTCTATCAGCAGGGTATGCTGTGGCATCAAACCGGATCACAGGCGGCTGAAAACCGGGAAAGGGACACGCTGTATCAACGCTATGACTTTCAGAGCGACACCGTCATTACCCTGCAAAAGCTGGATACCGAACATCAGGCGCATGTTTTACAACAATGGATGGAGATTGGCCGATCGGACCATGCCGCCACCAGCCAGGATTGTATTGCCTACACCGGAAACCGGACAGCTCAACAGCAAAAGCAGGTAACCCCGCTACTGGCAAGTTTCGACAATGAACCTTGCTGCTATATCGAAACCTGCCTGGCAAAAGACGCCGGGCTGGCAGCAACAGAAGAGCATAGCGGCAGCGTGAGTTACCATGCCCTGCTAGGCGATCCTCGTTTTCAGGATGAATGCTACAGTCAGGCGCTGGCCCGGGCCATCAGCCACTTTATTTTCCTGGACAATACCGAAGTGGAAAGCCTGCAGGTTACCCCCTGGACTCAAAACCCCGAATTGCTGAACCTGCTGCGCCCGGCCGGATGGCAGTTTGTCAGAGAGCTGGAATACAGCAGCCAGCACAAGACTCGAACCGACTGTAACCGGCAAGAGTTTTTCAACAACGTGCGGCTTTAATGCCGCACCTTCAGGATCAAACTACAACCGCCTGAGCCAGATATCCCGATACATTTTCAAGTCACAAACAAAGCTGTAAAGCGGATAGGTAAAGGTCGCCGGTTTGTTTTTCTCAAATACAAAATGACCAATCCAGGCCCAGATATAGCCCTGTATTATTCCGGCAAGCAACAGCCATGGATTGGCCGTTCCTATCGCGGCAAAAGCCAGCACTAACCCAAAGCTCGTGCCCGCAAAATGCAATGCCCGGCATACCGGGTGCTGATGTTGCGAAAGATAGTACGGGTAAAAATCCTTCAGGCTGGTGAACTCTTTTTTTGTGCACTCTTTTGTTGTCATTATTATTGCCCTTTCAGCGATCGGGTAGCGCTGGTATCCCCTACCCTGAATAAAGCCTTCTCGCCAGTCAACATCCGGCTGACCGGATTTTAGGATATACACACGTTTCAAACATATGTTTGATTTTGTTCTGCAATGTACGGTAGGCTAAAGCCATCTTCAAGGTTTCTGTCGTATTTTTCCGGCAGTAAACACCTTGGGAACCGATAATAACGATCATACTCGTTCAAGAGAGAGACAAGATGGCAACTGTTCGCGAAACCATTACCGGAATGAAAGAGCGTTTCAACGCTGAAGCAGCTGCAGGTGAAGAGCACGTATTCCAGTTCGCTATCGGTGACAATGAATCCTGGCACGTTGCGATCAACGACGGTCAGTGCGACATCGTTGAAGGTGAACACGACGACGCCAGCGTTACTCTGAAAATGGATGAAACCACCTTTATCGAACTGATTACCGGTGAAATCGACGGCATGCAGGCCTTTATGCAGGGCCGCGTCCAGATCGAAGGTGACATGATGCTGTCACTGCGCCTGACCGAGTTCTTCACTCTGTCGTAAGAAGGCATTCCAGATTTGAAAAACGACCCGCACGGGTCGTTTTTTTATGCCTGCTAAAAACGTTATTATTCCTGCAGCCTGAGCATCAGGCCCGGCCTCGAATTCCAAAACATAGCAGGAGCTACCACCATGCTGGCCACGGAGAATGTCCCGAAAGGTGTCGCCTATGCCGTTGCGACCACGCTTTTTGCCAGCACCGCTGCCGCTGCAACCAAACTGATCGCCTCTGATGTTCCGATCCCGGTTATTGTACTGGCTCAGTACCTGATCTGTTTTGTCATCATGCTGCCCTGGCTTGGGCGTTACTCCTTTCGCTCCCTCAAGACCGAACGCTTCGGGGTACATCTGGTGCGGGGTGTCAGTGGCTGGCTCTGCTTTTATGCTTACTACACGGCACTGTCACAAATTCCGCTGGTCGATGCCGCCCTGCTCCGCAACAGTGGCCCGCTGTTTGTACCCCTCGTCGTTTGGCTATGGATGAAATTTAAAGTCCCAGGCAAGGCATGGTTGCCGATGCTGCTTGGGTTTGTCGGCGTAATTATGGTACTTCAACCGGATATGGCTGATATCAAAATCTGGCATTTAGTGGGACTGACCTCCGGCCTGACTCTGGCTATATCCATGGTCGCTACCCGCGCCCTGTCACGCACCGAGCCTTCCGGCCGGATTATGTTTTATTATTTTGTGCTTTCCGTTATCTGCAGCCTGCCACTGGCACTGCTGAACTGGAAGCCACTCCCGCTCTGGTGCCTGCCCTGGCTGTTCTATATCGGTTTTGCCATCTGCCTGACCATGTGGTGCTATACCCGCGCCTATACCTGCGCCCCGGCCAGCGTTGTTTCACCCCTGAACTACACCGGTATTGTGTTCAGTGGCTTGCTGGGCTGGATAGTCTGGGATCATTTGCCGGATACACTGGCTCTGAGCGGCATGCTGTTGGTTGTTGTGGCGGGTTTGTTGGCTGTGTTTTTGAATTCATCTGGTGCTAAGGCGGTTACTAGCAATTCAAATAAAGACAAAGCGGTTGTGGGAGAAGAACAAGGGGCGGCCTGAGGTTAAATTTGAACCTCAACACATCAACCCGAATTTTTTGTTCAAGGAAATGGTAAGCCAGTAAATTGCTTGAAAAACTTGAACACGAGTGGGTATCCCAAGCTTGAAAATATCTGGAAGCGTGATTTTTCAGCAGGGAGCCAAGTAGGGGTTAAAATACAACCCTCTTACGTCGGTGATTCTGTTAGACCAGATAAATTTAAAGTTGTTTATCAGGTTAATGATAACAACCCAATACAAATATTCCTGAAAGACCAGGCAGGGCAGTAATCATGGTTCAAGAAGCTCAGAAGCTTTATCAAGTAATTGGTAATGAAGCTATTTCTCAAATACCAGAAGAGTGGACAAAGGCTCAGATTGAAGCAGAGATTGATGATGATATGTCTTTGTTTGATGCTTGGTATTTGACCGCTCAAGGTGAAAAGAAGATGTTAGACGTTAGTTTTGAGCTTAGTGATAGCTTCGAAAAACTAAGAAACCTAGAATCCATGTCAAAAAAAGGGAAGTGGAGTAAATGTACCTTTGTTTTGTATGCAAATGGTCGTTTTGAAACAGACTTCTCTTATGATGATTCACCGAGGTGGAAAAAATAAGAAAAGGAGAAGAAAGAACAGGAAAAAGGAAAGAAAGGAAAAAAATAAAAAGGACACCCATATTTTTGACAACACCTCACCCTGGTCTATCTTCCTACCAAGCATTAATTTTCCCGGCAGGAAAACCCAATGACTCAAGCACGCAGCAGCCTGATAGACCCGAGTAGCACTCCGTACTATCACTGCATTGCACGTTGCGTCCGCCGAGCCTGGCTATGTGGCGAGGATCATCTGACCGGGAAGAACTATGAGCATCGTCGTCAGTGGGTTATCGACAGGCTGGAGGCTCTGGTTGATATCTTTGCTATCGAGGTCTGTGCCTATGCAGTGATGTCCAATCACTACCATGTCGTACTGCATATCAACAGACACCCAGCAGACAAATGGACTAAAGATAAAATAAAAAGGACACCCATACATTTGACAACACCTTACCCTGATCTATCTTCCTACCAAGCATTAATTTTCCCGGCAGGAAAACCCAATGACTCAAGCACGCAGTAACC
The DNA here is from genome assembly GCA_947387575.1 of Spongorhabdus nitratireducens. Taxonomy (GTDB): domain Bacteria; phylum Pseudomonadota; class Gammaproteobacteria; order Pseudomonadales; family Endozoicomonadaceae; genus CANDOC01. The sequence goes on along the minus strand of CANDOC010000001.1, from coordinate 312,240 downwards.
TGATAGACCCGAGCAGTACGCCGTACTATCACTGCATCGCGCGCTGCGTCCGCAGAGCCTGGCTGTGTGGTGAGGATCATCTGACCGGCAAGAACTATGAGCACCGTCGTCAGTGGGTTGTCGACAGACTGGAGGCTCTGGTTGATATCTTTGCTATCGAGGTCTGTGCCTATGCGGTGATGTCCAATCACTACCATGTCGTACTGCACATCAACAGACACCCAGCAGACAAATGGACCAGAGATGAAGTACTGATGCGCTGGACTTCACTGTTCACTGGTCCACTCCTGGCACAGAGATATCTTGCCAGAGATAAACTGAACACTGCTGAACTGGCACGGGTTGACGACTATGTTGCAACCTATCGTGATCGGCTGATGGATATCAGCTGGTTTATGCGATGTCTTAACGAATATCTTGCTCGTGAGGCTAATAAGGAGGACGGCTGTAAGGGTCGGTTCTGGGAGGGGCGCTTTAAAAGCCAGGCTTTACTGGATGAAGCAGCCCTTCTCACTTGTATGACTTATGTTGATCTTAACCCTGTTCGTGCAAAGATAGCCACAACACCGGAGAAATCCGACTTCACCTCAGTTCAGGAGCGAGCCAGACATCTCGCGAAAAGTGAAGGAAGAATGCAGCCCGTAACGCTTAAGCCATTTCGAGCACAGGGTCAGAAAACTGATCTTGCTCTTCCCTACACCCTGTATGATTACTTTGATTTGGTAGACTGGAGTGGACGAGCTGTTCGACTGGATAAACGGGGATCGATCTCCAGTGATATGCCACCTATTCTGACCCGTCTGGGTATTAATCCAGATGAATGGGTTCAGACCATGGGTCGAGGTAATCGCTTTTACCGCGCAGCCGGTAGAGTGATTGCAATGAAGGCTTGTGCACTCAATTCTGGACAACAGTGGATGCAGGGTATGGAGGTTTGCAGGCGTTTATTTTCGCTCAATTAAATCCAGCTATCAAAATTTAGATCAGAATTTATTCCCATATTTTTAATACCTTTCCTTTTGGGTATCAGCATCTTTCAAAGTGCTTAATATTGCGCGACTGCATCACTTGCATATAAAAGCGAAGTCAGATTCTATAATAATGTTATCTGAAAGTTTGAGGTGTATGAAATAGATTCAAAAACACAGGAAAATATATGGGTGTCCTCAATTTTTTCCTGCTTCATCCATAGGCTATTAATTACGAACAATCATCCACAAAGATACACAAATCAACATCCCTCCAAAAACATACCTTTGAATACGTTCAGATTGTTCAGATGCAAACTTACGTTGAAGCCATGACCCACCCAATGCCCAGGAAACTGTTGCTCCAGTAGTTAAAACAGCTATACCCAAAGAGAGAAGTAGTACCTGAAACAGTTGTGTAGATGTAGAATCCAAAAACTTAGAGAACATCACTATCGTGACAGAAATGAGTTTCACGTTTAAAGATTCAAGAATGATACCATCAAGAAATCCTAAACTGGTATCAGAGCTTTCATTCACCTCACCTGATAAAGGCTGACTTATGATTTTGTAAGCAAGATAAATCAAATAAATTGACCCAAGATACTGTAAAAAATAAAAAAACCTTGGATACGCTCCTAACAATACACCTGCGCCTGAGCCAATTAATACAGCTTGTACAAATACAGTCAGGTTTATGCCAGAGAGAAATGGTACCAACCGGAAGAAACCTTGCTTTGCAGATAATGCTGCCATGGCAACATTTGCCGGTCCTGCCGAGAATATTAATGGGAACATCATTCCAAACCAAAGTACAAACTTACTTTCGAGCATACATCGTCCCATGTGCTACCTGTTGATCTACCAGTACAGCTATGCGATTAAAATTCAATCTTGTGGCAATACCAGCAATGGAAGTTGGACATTGTGTATGCACTGATAGATCATGTAAAATGATATCTAATAAAGGCTGTTATCAAATTTTGTGAAGTCATGGATTTTAAAAAGCTCAGAACGTTTCAGTGTGCAGCACAAACACTTCATTTTAGCGAAGCTGCAGATAGACTCGGCTATGTACAGTCTGCAGTAACCAACCAAATCAAAAGTCTTGAGGAAGAACTTGATACTCGGCTATTTGAAAGAAATGGGCGAGGAGTTGAGCTAACTACAAGTGGCCAGCAGCTGCTGCACTATACAAAAAAAATTTTAAATATGTGCGAAGAAGCAAAAACTATTATTGCTACTACTCAAAAAAATCATCAAATTAAAATAGCCGGTAATGATACCATTCTTACTTATTATCTACCCAAGATACTTAGTCAATATCGTCTTCAAAACAAAGAGATACGCTTTTCTATTCAACAAATACCAGTAGCACATTTGAAGCGTGAACTTTTAGCAGGTAATCTAGATTTAGTATTTATACTTGAGAAGCCATTTATGAGACAAGGCCTGACTGCTCATATTTTTAAGGAGGAAGAAATAGTTTTAGTTTGCTCACCATCTCACCCTCTGGCTAAAAAAATTGAAATAAGTTCTCATGATCTAATAGATGAACATGTGATACTCACTGAGCAGGGTTGTTGTTATCGCAATCAGTTCGAACGAATTCTAATCAATGCAGGAGCATATAGCACAGCTAATATAAGTGAGTTTGCTAGCATAGAAGCTATCAAGGTAAGCGTAAAATTGAACATAGGTATCGCAGCTTTAAGCTTAAGCTCTGTATCTAAAGAGCTTGATCAGGAGGAGCTTGTATCACTTCAGCTCAAAGATACAGAGATGATTTCAAGCATCCACTGTATTACTGATGATAATAGAGATTACCCTGAGCCTATTGAAAGCTTCATCAAGTTTTGTCAATCATATGAGTTATCTACTGAATAGTGTGATAATGTCCTGTTAGTCACGACATATAAAGTTAGTTAACACTTTTGTCAGGCTGAATACATAAACTAATTCTGGGGCCGCTATGCAGGAAGTTAAGGTAGAAGGAAGTTGCCTATGTGGTAATATCAAATATGAGATTACTGGAAACTTAGGCATTTTTCAGTACTGCCACTGCTCTCGATGTAGAAAATTCACAGGGAGCGCCCATGCCGCCAACCTCTTGGTTCTACCAAATCAGTTCAAGTGGCTCAAAGGGGAAAAAGAAGTAACCCGTTTTTTACCCAACGAAACAAAGCATTTTGCCACAGCATTTTGTAACAACTGCGGTTCATCCATGCCTTGGAATGCCAAAAGCGGTAAGAGTGTTGTCATTCCAGCAGGCTCTCTTGATGAGCACCCGGGTATTGAGCCTTTTCAAAATATCTTTTTTGAGTCCAGAGCCAAATGGTATAAAGCTGCTAGTGATTTACCTGAATACAATAAATTACCAAAAAAGTAGTACAGTGTGACAAGCAGCTAACAAGATAACTGGACTCCCCACGCCCTTGAACCAGTATCGACGGCTATCGTCGAGGAAAATCCCGTTATGAGTACAAAAGTCATCGGTGTCGACCCAGCCGAGATAGTATCCAAGCGCGGATAATTATTGATGGCAAAATGATTGCTAATCAGGAGATGACACAGACTCAATTCAAGTGCTTTTTAGCGACATAGTCTGTTTCGGTAAAAAAGAATAACAAAACAGCTAGCGCCCAAATCCACTATATTCGTAGGCTGCTAGAGAATGGCTGTACGAGATAGCCGACAGAGACTGAATCTTGTTGCGAACTGGTAAATTTGGAAGTAATGACTAGCCAGAAAGGCTAGATAAAGAAATGGTCGGAGCGAGAGGATTTGAACCTCCGACCCCCACAACCCGAATGTGGTGCGCTACCAGGCTGCGCTACGCTCCGAAGGACGAGGCGTATCTTAATGATTCAGGCTCGATTGTCAAAACTAATTTGGCGGTGTTTTGCGGTACGTAAATAATCCCGCCGTTCAACAGTTGTCATTCCCTTATCAAGCCACCTATTATTAGCCACCTTCACTAAAGCCTGACCCCTACTCTCCGGAGAATCCCTTGCTCAGCTATCGCCATGCCTTTCATGCCGGCAATTTCGCCGATGTTCTCAAGCACGCTGTACTGCACCTGACAATGGAGCATATGGTCAGGAAAGATAAAGCCATGACCTGTATCGACACCCATGCCGGCGCTGGCATGTATCGGTTACAGGGCGACCATGCCCAGAAAACAGGTGAGTATCAGGAAGGTATTGCCAAACTGTGGCAACGTGACGATCTGCCGGAAGCACTACAGCCCTATATTGATCACATCAAGCAGCTTAACCCGGGTAACACGCTGAAAACCTACCCCGGATCGCCTGCCATTACTCAAAGCTGGTTGCGGCGGGATGACAATCTTTATCTTTATGAATTGCACCCAAATGATCACAAACTGCTTAATCGCCAGTTTGAACGACGCAAGAAAGTACGTGTTGCCCAGTCCGACGGTTATCATGCCCTGAAAGCCCTGCTTCCGCCTCCGAGCCGCAGAGGGATAGTGCTGATTGACCCGCCCTACGAGCTGAAAACCGATTACCAGCAGGCCATTAAAGCCATCCAGAACGGTTACCAGCGATTTTCAACCGGCACTTATATGGTCTGGTATCCCGTAGTAAAGCGGGGCTTTATTGATGATATGGTGAAACAGATCCAGCGCAGCCAAATGCGCAATGTGCTGCAGATCGAACTCTGTATTCAGCCGGATAATAATGAATTCGGAATGACAGGCACTGGCATGCTTGTGGTTAATCCGCCGTGGAAATTGAAGCAGCAAATGGAAGAGGTGTTACCCTACCTGGTGAAACATTTGGGAACAGCCGATAGCAGTTTCAGCCTGAAGCAGCTGGTTGAAGAGTAATCAGATAGAAGCCGTCTGATTATTTCAGACGGCTTAATAACGGTTTGAATGAAAATCTGGCTGACTTTGGTCGTGAGTATTCACAGAAGTCAGTTCAACATGCCCCAACAACCGCTCTAATTCGTCCTTCAAATCTGCAGGAATAATAAAGAAAAGACTGTCGTTATCGACATCAAGTACCCGGTATAAAAACCGACCGGTTAAAGGCTGCTGCTCTGAAAAAAAGTAATGAGCATATCCGCTCAACCGCTCAAAGCTGATATCTTTTGGCTTTTCAAGCAATTCGAGCGCTTCTGAACAATCAAAACAGGCAATCTCAAGATAATCCATTTGCTCTGCTGAAAGCATCTCGCAAACGGGCTTGCCCCGGAGGTTGCGTACAAAAACCGGATAATTACGCTGTGTCAGGCGGCTTACACTGGCAGCACGCTCACGGCGTAACTGGCTGGCAGATATATGAATTTCGGGCCGAAATCCCATACTTCGCGGCTCCATTGCGATATTGTCGTTCCTGAGAACGCACTATTCACTTCTGTAATCCTTATTTAAAAGCTTATATTAAGCATACTTATTTGCCGTATAGCTGTTACTTACCAGAGAGCCACTTCTTTATTTCTTTTTCTACAATCAGAACTTGATATCCATTCCTGTTTGGTAACTTGTTTATCAACTCTGTTGTTATATGATCCAGTCGCCGTGAAATCCATGGCGTATCCCGTCTAAAAATGAATTTCAACATGCCCGATGCGGTACAGTCGTTATATGTACCCAAACCCATCCATGCCAGATCCCAGTTTTGTTTTATGGCTAACCAGAAGAACCTGTGTTTCAAGACATTTTCAGGCTCAATCGAAATACCGGAATCGATATCCGTTCGATCTGCTTGAGCCAGCAGAAGCTGTGATGCAGATTTCATTAGCACCTGCATCCGTATAACAAAATCAGCTTCGAGCCCGCCAAAGCTGGCAGCAGCCGACTGCATCACCTGTCCTGCCAGAAAGCCTTTCGATTCGGCCCGTTCTGTAAACCAGCAAGTTGCAGCATCAGAAATAGCAACCTGCTGTCCTTCCACTAATCCGTAATATGCGACTCCCATCTCAAGCAGAAGTTGGTATAGCAAACGGTCTATCGCCTGTGGCGCTCTGCTCCGGGGTTTCAATAACCGTTTTGCTGCTTTGATGTCGGAGGTATGGACCTCCATCAGGCAATGACTGTCCGTTTTGTGAACCTTTATTATCAAACGGGTCACAGTAGCTTCTGTAATGGCGATATCCTTTCGTGTTACGTAATTATCTGCCAGTACACAAAAGGGCAGAAGCGGAATCAAGAAAAAGACGAAGCAAGCTTTTATCTCATCACCTCTTCGACAGCCTTTGGATCTGCGCTTAAATCATAGACGCTTACTCAGTTACAAAGCTGCAATTTTCTTCACTTCACCCTGTTGCTATGATCCGCGCCACTCTGGTTGTGATAGCAACGACAACGTTGTCATCCATACCTCATAGAATTTACAGCGACAGTTACACTGTCCTTTCAAACTTATAATCAAGAGTCTGAACGCATGCGTAAACTGGAAAATGTCCCGTTTGAACAACTCAAGGTTGGTGATGCTACAACCCTGACCCGCACTTTAACCGAGCAGGATCTGATCCTGTTTGCCAAGGTGTCCGGTGATACCAACCCGGTTCACCTGGATCAGGAGTACGCAGCCACCACCCAGTTTGAAGGCCGGATTGCTCACGGTATGTGGACTTCTTCCCTGATTTCCTGCGCGCTGGCAACCCAACTGCCGGGGCCTGGAGGCATTTATCTGTCCCAGGAAGTTAAATTTATGCGGCCGGTAAAGATCGGGGACACCGTCACAGTCAAACTGGAAGTCACCGACATCAACCTGCGCCGTAAACGCGCTACAATAAGTACCAACGTTGTTAATCAGGATGGCAAGACTGTGGTCAAGGGTTCTGCTGAAGTCATGCCTTCTGTAGAAAAAGTGATCGTTGACGAATACCCGTTACCGGATGTTGAACTGATCAGCAAAAACTGATTAACACCCGTACACAATAGTCCTCTCTTCCACCATGCTGATTCGGGATGCCATATTCCAGTTTGCACTGGATCGGGGATTCAGGCTGGTCTCAAGACCAGCCTTTTTCCACAGCGAATATTATGCGGTCTGGTTTGATGCCATTAATGAGCCTTTCAGCTGGACCGTGTCACCTGAAGATGAAGAGTTTACTGATCTCACGGAAGAGTTTGCCGAGATAAACCAAAGCCCTCCTGCCGGTTTATCAGGATGCCTTGAACTGACCGATCGCAGTGATAGCAGCGGCAGAGTACTTGGCTTCGCACTTTACACTGAACAACGATTTATACCCTCAGGTCAGGGCTCTCTGGTCAATTCTGACTCTGCGCCGGCACAGCGCGCAGATGCCATGCCCGTGCTGTTTATCAACCGGATTGCAACCCGCAAGGAAATTCAGGGACGTGGCGGCGGCAAGCTCTTAATGACTTGTCTTTTTGACCTGGCACGCACACACGGAATTCCTGATGTGATGCTGGAATCAAGAGTCAGTTCTGAAAGTTTCTATCAGCATATCGGCATGAACTTTTTTTATGACTATATGATCAAGCCGGTGCTTTGTACTCGAGATATGATTTTATTAACACCTTTGCCTATTCATGGTTCAACCTCAGCAGAAGCTACTGTGCGGGTTAAAGCCATTCCTTATCAACTCAACGAAAGTTAATATCCTTATCCTGACTGACACCAGCACACTTTACCCCAGCCCCCCCGGACCCTTGCCAAGCCGAAAGCATTCCCTGCTCCCGGCAATACAAGATCTGTTCTCAAGGCTTTGAACTAGCTCTTGTCTTTCATATGCTCCCTGACGCCTTCATCGGTCATCGGCATCATGGGATCTCCCGGTTTCCAGCCAGCCGGTAGCACCTTCTCAGCATCCGCTTTACCGCGCTCATCCAATTGTTCGACCTTGGCGGCATTGTTCAGGATATGAGTTGAAACATCCCGGCCAATATCATTGCTGTTGATTTCTATAATTCTGATCACTCCATTTTCACCGATATAGACCGTTCCCCTCAGGGCCATGCCATCATCACCCAGCAGACCGTACTGCTGCAGGATTTTCTTGTCCGGATCGGACACCATAATATACTCTGGTTTGCCCAAGCCCAGCGGCCCCTCTTTATTCACTTTTTGGTCATCCGAGGATTTCCACCAGGATTCATGGGAGTGTTTGGCATCCTCTTTTTCTGAGGCTTCATCCGCAGAAATCACCAGCACCTGAAAGCCCATCTGGCGCAGCTTTGGCATCACCTTTTTCAATGCAATCAGCTCTGTCGGGCACACATAAGTGCAGTTTTTGGGATAGCTGAAAAGGATGACTCTTTGCTTACCAAGGTACAGGTCCGAAGCAACATCGTTTTCTACTTTCTCGCTTTCAGGATTGAAAATATCGGCAGTAAAGGCTGGAGCCTTTTGTCCGGGCAAGATACCCGCTTTTACATCTTCTGAAGTCAGGGACAGCACAGCGGATAAAGATAAAGCAAGTACATAGACCGGCAACTTTAAGGGCCAGGACAAAGTCTTTTGGCTCATGTTGATCTCGCAGTACTAAACAGTGGATGTTCGGTAAGAATTAGCAGAAATTGCTGACTGCAGATTGCGGATTCCACTTACTTCAGGCTATTTCATGTCAGTAGCAAAGCAGAAGTCATTTGAAATGAGCCTGTCACCCTATACTATAAGCGCCTCACTGACAGATTTAAGGCATACAGCCAATGAAAATCGCAGACAATTGCGTCGCCCTGTTTAACTACACACTGAAAAACGATCAGGGTGAACTGCTGGATAGCTCTGAAGGCAATCCTATGGGTTACCTGCACGGTCAGTACAATATCGTGGAAGGTCTGGAAAAAGAGCTGGAAGGCAAGCAAGCCGGTGACAAATTCGAAGTAACTGTTGAGCCTGCCGAAGCTTATGGCGAGTTCGATGACAGTCTGGTTCAGGCTGTACCGCGTGCAGACTTTGGTGACCATCCGGTAGAAGTTGGCTCACAGTTCCACGCTGATACCGCAATTGGCCCCAGAGTCGTAACCGTAACTGCAATTCATGAAAATGAAGTTGTTATCGATGCCAACCACGAGCTGGCCGGTGAAAACCTTCACTTCGCCATCGAGGTTGTGGAAGTACGTGAAGCAACTGCTGAAGAGAAAGAGCACGGCCATATTCATGCTGAAGGCGGCTGCGGTCACGATCATAGCGAAGGATGCTGCGACCATTAAGCCATCAGGCTTCGCCTTACATTAAAAAAAGCGCCTTCAAAAGGCGCTTTTTTTACTTAGAACTGCTCAAGAAGACCGACAAGCGATTCTTGCAATTCGGCCGGGCTCAGCACAATGCCTTCTTCTTCCCCAACCGGGAATACGGCCAGCATGGTATGATCCCGTTCCAAACCTGGCGTCCAGCGCTCAATCCAGTAATCAAGCTTGATCGCCTTGGGGGTGCAATCTGACCAGTCACCTGTTGCCCAGGCTTTGGCAAAATCCGGGTGAGGCCATATCGGCAGGCAGTCTTCGCCGTCTGCAGAAGACAGGGCAACCCAGCCATCGTTACTGTGAAGACTCCAGATTTCTTCAAAATCTGTCACCTTCTTGAGAAAATAATCCAACCGTTGATCATCTGACAATCTGCAGACATTCTCATACTGCTGACTGTTCAACTTATACGCCATTTGACGACTATCCCGAAGCACCGTCGGTGCTGTCTACTTATCCAGCCTGTATTTTATCCTAAAGATTCAGCTTAATCATGAAAGATCACGGTTTGTTACGCTGTCGTTCATATTCAAGCCTTGACGCTTCACAAGCGTTCTCGACTCTTTGGTCTATCTCATCTGATGAAACCCGCTCAAATACCCATTTACCACCTTCAGCGGGAGCCAGTATCAACTGATTTTCATCCGCCTTAAGCACAAGGAATGGCTGGTTGGCTTCATCAGGCAAAAGCTGAGTGACATTGTTCTGAGAGATCACCTTGCCCATCGCCACATAATCAGTACAACCATGGCCAGTATTTCGTTCCAGTAATACAAAGCTGAATGAGTCTTTGGCGCAGGATAATGATGACTGTCCGGCCATTGCTTCGTTACAGATAATGAGCGCCCCGGCAATCATATTCTGCTCAACAGCTTTCGGATTTATCAGCCACCAGTTGCCATAGACAGTTTCCGGTATTTGAGAAACCTTCTTTGATTCTCCCTCTGCAGCTCCAGTTATGCTTGAGCTTATCATCGCCCAAAACAGCAACCCTACCTGAAGGCTCCGTACGATCAGCCTCATTAAATTCTCCTGCCTGCCATGCTCCCCTCCTCTTCAGACCGTCAACCATCTGTAATGTTTCTGTGTAGAAAATAACAGGCTCAATCCTGGAGTTGTTAGGGCTTTATGCCCAGAGCTCCTATCCTTAAAGAAGGAGAACAGGGAGTGTTCAACATGTTGATTAATAAAGTATCCGGATGGCTGACCCGGTTACTGATGTACCAGTACCCACGCGCGCAGGCACCACTCTGCGATTTTGAGCGTATCAGGCATGAACTCAAGCCTTGCGATGTGCTCTTGATAGAAGGACGCTCTCGCGTCAGCCAGGTTATCAAACAGATCACCCAGAGCCCCTGGTCTCATGCTGTACTCTACCTGGGACGACTGCATGATATTGCAGACCCGAGAATCAGGGAAACCCTGGGCCAGTCGCTGGAATGTGAGCCTGATGAGCAGCTGATTATAGAGAGTGAGCTTGGTTACGGTACTGTGGTTCGCCCCCTGAGCAGCTATCAGGGCGAGCATATGCGATTATGTCGCCCTAACGGACTTTCCTATGCCGACAGCCAGCAGGTCATTCATTACGCTGTCAGCCGCCTTGGAATGGAATATGATGTAAGACAAGTACTTGATCTGGCAAGATTTTTCTTACCCTACAGCATATTACCCCGCCGCTGGCGCTCGTCCCTGTTCCAGTACTCACCAGGTGAAGCCACTCGAACCGTATGTTCATCGATGATTGCCGAAGCCTTCAGTTTTATCCGCTTCCCGATACTGCCACTGGTCAAGATTTCCAACAAGCATGGCGTTCAGCTGTTCCAGCGCAACCCCAAGCTTTGTACCCCGAAAGACTTCGACCTTTCACCCTACTTTCTGATCATCAAATATCCATTCCTGGATTACACCCTGCATGCCGAATACAAGCTGCTGCCTTGGCATGGAGATGCTCACCTGGAAGGTAATGAAGCGGATCTTTATGTCAGCCCCGGAAAGCTGGCAGAAATCAAGCAAATGAGAAATGAAGCGGCAACCAATATTCAGCAGGTTACCGACTTGAATGAAGCCCGGGATCAACGCGAAAACAGAAACTAGTAGCGATAAATAAAAAACACTTTTGATATGAGGACTTGTTCTTAAGAAAACATGGAAGCATTCTGAAAATCATCAATACTTATGTCCGTCGATAAGATTGTTTCCCCCTACAAACTTGTCGATCTAGGCCAGAAATGGTCTTGGTACTTGGATTGTGTACCTATGTTTCACTCCTATATGGTCTTAGCCCGGTGATCCTTCCCCCAGGACTCCGGGTTTCTTTTTGCCTGTAATCACTCAGCCAGAATCTATTGGCAGACAATAAAGCTATTTAAAAACAGAATTCTATATATCACTGGCTACCTATGCCTGATGTTCAGATTAAGCGAGCGAACTCATTCCCCCTGACGTTTAAGTCATAATACTTAATTACTTTCCAGCCTTGTTTTGAGAAATTGAGACCCAAAACTGCCCTTCCCTAACTTCAGAAAGGAACATCTGACCTGTGAAGCTGCATCAGCGAAATGCCAAAGAACAGTCCGGCACAGATATACAGGCAGAAATGGACATAGCTGATTACAGAAGTCAGGATTAACAATGTACGAAGAAATGCAACGCCTGCTGGGTTACATCGAGCCGCTGAACGATGGCAAACCGGATTATTCCGAATTCAAGTGCAGACGGGTTCTGAGCCAGCGGGAACTCATTACTGCCTGTTATCACGATCTGCTTCGCTGGACAGATAACCAACCTGGCTCCCCTTCAGAATTACTTCAGCAGAAAATACTGAAACAGTTCCAGACCTCTTATTCCTGGCTGACCGATATGCCGAAAGTTGATGATGCTGACCTCGAATGGTTAGTTCAGGAGTATATCTGTGCAGAAACCGGTGATTACAGTTTTGGTGTATTCAACGCAGGTAAATTACAGTCATCGGTACAAAGTCCAGACACTATCACAATCAGCCCCGAGAACGCTTCCAACCCTGCCCTGACAATCAGCGAGTTGATCCAGTTGCAGCTTAATAATGACAAGGATTAATGGATGTATATCAAAGTCGAAAAGTCAGTTCCGATACAGCCATTTAACGATCAGGACAATTTAAAACCGGCCGAAATGGCTCGCCTTTTGTCCGAAAGCCCCACCATAGACCTGAGAAATGTGACTTCTCAAGCTGAAGTCGTGAGTTATCTGCAGTCCCTGATAGCCCACTATTTCCAGATCCCGGCAGAACTTGTAACACCTGAAGCCGACCTGATTGATGATATCGAAAGGCATATATGGGCCAGGGAGCTTGACGTACCTTTTGAAGAGGTCGATTACGGCAGAATACTCTGTGGTAAGGATGAGGAAGGAAACCCCACCGGAGGACTGTCAGACCGGGGATTGCTGATGTCTGTTTTTATGGTGATGGACCTCGCCAATGGCGTTGGGGTCAGCACCGTTGATAATGAAGCAGAAGCGACCATTGAGGCAGAAGAGGATGAATTCGGCAGCTTTTTTGACTGCAGAACGATCAACGAACTGGCGAATATCCTCGAAGCTGTCAGAGTCAGGCTGCCACAGTAGTATTGGCATTGATCAAAAGGGGATAGTGGTTCTTCTATCCCCCAACCATACACCGTCCTGATCAGATATCCGCATTCAGGAACATTATCAACTCTATTGCTCGCAAAGGTGTCACACTGTAGCCAAGCTTGTCATTAACATTCTTGTGCAAGTCAGGAAAACGCTGATCTGCAACCAGCTCTTTTAGCTGGTTGATATAAGTCAGATAGTGGTCAACACTATTTACCCTGTATTGATGTGGCTCGTTCTCATAGCAAAAGCGATAGATTTTTGAATCCCAGATAGGAAAATGCTCAGGTGCAGTAAAATGCAGCAGCTTTGAGGCTCCGACAACCGAATTGTTTACCAGTGCCTTCAGCTGTGACAACTCGTCGTAACTGATACAGCCCTTCTGCCGGGCCTTCTCAAGAATCCGGGTAATTTTATCAAGCCCATCTGGTTCATCTGGAAGGTGAAGATTCAAAATGGTTGGCATCCAGCCGTAAACCATATGGCTCAGAACAACCAGCTCTGTAGCAGTCAATGTCTGGATATTGCTCGCAAAGCGTATAAGGTGTGAATACGAGACGATATACGAATGAGCAGCATCTATTTCAGTGCTGCTTTCCAGCTCAAAGATATCTTTCACTGGTTACTCCATGAAACCGACAGATCGGACGTGTACTTCTGACATTCATCCAAGGCCATCATGCCTGTTTCAGGGTAAACTGATTAAAGTTTCCTGCTTTATTGATCGCTTTCGGGTAAATAATTGCGACCGATTCTTTATTCATCACTTCTCTGGATACTCGTTCACCGCACAACAAAACACCCTGAGCGGTTAAACCATCAGGCATATCCATGATCTGAACATCACGCACTACACTGATATTATTGTATTTTTCAACAGTCACCTGCTTTTCTTTGGTATAGCTAAAACGAACAACCTCTCTGACTTCTGCCAGATCAACCTTTGCCCTTTCAACCTGAGAATATGTTGCATCAATGACAACATTATCCAGGTTATAGGCTTGCTGATGGTCAAAGTTGCGGGTATTTAATGCCATTAACATTTTCTGAAATGAAACTCTTGTCTGTTACTGAACACGGAGGGTAAGGAAGGCAAAGCCACCGGATATTGAGAGTTAAACTGCCGGAAAACCAACAGGAATATGCAGAGAGTCTACAATCTTTTTGATCATCATCACCTGCTGCATATCACGAAATAGGCTTGTCAAACAGCTGAACCATTTCAATCACAGGTATGGTTCTTGAGCATCTCCAGAAAGCGGATTTACTGACTACTGGGATTTGTAATCGAATGAAGCAAAAACCCCGGCTTAGAGGCCGGGGTTTGGATTAGGAACGAGATAGAAGTATTCGGTTAACCCGCCAAATCCAGCTTCCTGAAGTCGATTTCATTTTCTTCAGGAGAACTGTCTATAGCCCGAACCTTGGCAAAACTGGTCACCAGAATATAAGCCATGCAGGTAAAGAACAGACCAATAACCAGCGCACCCACCCACTGAATTTCGAGGAAGTCGAACTTGAACAGCAGGGTCAGCAGCACCATGGCGGTTAGGTTGCCAATAATGTATTGAGGCTTGCCAATCCGGTCCGTGGTCAGGTTCAGGTTATCGGTATACAGGCGAATCAGGGAGTCCAGCGAATTGATCACAAACAGAATACCCACTGCTGCCATCGCCAGGCTGTAGAATCCGGAAGTGTCCAGACCATTAAGATGGTAGAAGTACAGCACCGCAAACCAGGTGGCAATCGGAATAGACGGGAATACCAGCATTGCAGCCAGCACCTGCCAGGTTTTCAGGCCTCCAACAAAGCGTGAAGTGAACTGGCCAATCATGATGCTCCATGCAAACCACCAGAACAGATAAAACTCATGGTAGTCATTCAGCGGCAGCACAAACTGGTGAATATTGCCGAAGTAGTTGCCGATCAGCGCAACGGTATTAACAAAATCGCTGGCAGTGCCATTCTCACCGGTGAAAGCACCGATCCACATCAATGCAATCAACCCCAGGAACAACCAGGTTGACGACAGACTCAAGGTCTTCACATAACGCAGGCTGGTACTGGAATAAACGGCAGCGGCAATAACCGCAAACACAATCAGGTAGAAACTGCCAACTACCGTTTCTCCGTCGCCCATTTGCGGCAGATACCACGGCAAATTGCTGAGCAGCAAATAGGCGGTAAAAGCACAGGTTCCGATAATAACGATGTTATTGATGAACTTGATCAGCGGGATTTCAAAAAACTTCACTTTGGGCTCAATGGCACAGAAGTAAAAGCAGGTCAGGAAATAAAAGCCCCAGATCAGGAAACCCCAGTACCCGAATTCAATCGCCAGCGGGTTGCTGAACGCATACTCCGGACTGGTCGCAATATCGGCGTAGCCGGCAAACTCTGTCAGCGGGAACATAATCAGTCCCACATCCAGCCCGGAAGTAAACAGAATCGCGGTAAAAGTCAGGGTACGAACGGGTGTCACACCCACCAGTCGCATATTGCCCCACTTAATCAGGACAAAGATGATGGCGGTAAAGGTAAATAAAATACCAGCGCTTAGAAGAGCAGTCATTGTTTACCACCCTTCGGGTTGCGATGGTTGTTCTTATTGTCGTTCATAAAGTCATGCCTGTCGTTATCATTTTTTATGGCTGAGATAACGGCACACCGGTCCAGCTTCATTGCCGGCATTGCAGGGCTTAAGTATCCCCAGCAGAAACGTCTTATCTTCCGCTGGGGATAGTTAAAACCTGTGGTGCCCCCAGGCACCCGATAACAAGTCGTTTGTTATTGAGTACCTGCCCCCAGTTTTTTATCGCAGAGCCGTTCCTGTTCTCTGCGTTGTTTGCCAGTCGGCGTCCATACCGACGACAGCATTTGACGCGGGCAGCATATTACCGCCCTTGATCAGGTCTGCTGCGCGTTCAGCAACCATAATGGTTGGCGCATTAAGGTTGCCGTTGGGAATGGTCGGGAAGATGGAGGAATCCACTACCCGCAATCCTTCCAGTCCCCGTACCCGGGTTTGCGGATCAACCACTGCCATCTCATCAGTTCCCATCTTGCAGGAACAGGAGGGATGGTAAGCACTCTCCACAAACTCGCGGACAAACTTGTCGATCTCTTCATCGGTCTGAATCTGTTCACCGGGCTGGATTTCAGAGCCACGGAACTCATCAAAAGCAGGTTGATTGATGATTTCCCGGGTCAGACGTACGCACTGGCGGAAACCTTCCCGGTCTTCCTCTTCAGCCAGGTAATTAAACTGAATTTCCGGATGATCATCCGGGTTAGCAGACACCGCTCTTACCCAGCCACGGCTCTTGGGTTTGTTATGACCGATATGAACCTGGAAGCCATGACCATCAAAGGCACTGCGGCCGTCATAACGCATCGCTGCTGGCAGGAAGTGATATTGCAGATCCGGCCATTCAACCCCGGCTTTGGAGCGAATAAAGCCGCAGGATTCAAAATGGTTGGTAGCACCCAGGCCATCTTTCTTGAAAAACCAGCGGGCGCCGATAAAGAACTTGCTCAGCAGGTCGAGCTTGCCATTCAGAGTGATAGGCTGCTTGCAGCGGAACTGGAAGTAGAACTCCAGATGATCCTGCAGGTTTTCACCCACACCCGGCAGTTCATGCTGAACAGGAATTCCGGCCTTTTCCAGCACATCTTTTGAACCGATGCCCGACAGCTGCAGGATATGAGGCGAACCAATAGAGCCGGCAGAAAGAATAACTTCCTTGCTTACCAAAGCCTGCTTGAGCTGGCCCTTATGCTTGTATTCAACACCGGTAGCTTTCTTGTCCTCGAGCA
Source organism: Spongorhabdus nitratireducens (assembly GCA_947387575.1). GTDB lineage: Bacteria > Pseudomonadota > Gammaproteobacteria > Pseudomonadales > Endozoicomonadaceae > CANDOC01. The sequence goes on along the minus strand of CANDOC010000001.1, from coordinate 295,659 downwards.
GTACACGATGCACCTGGGCATGAGTCACCACCGTCAGATTGCTACGCTGCATGGCCGGACGCAGATAAGCATTGGCTGTAGACCAGCGGAAACCGTCTTTAACAGTCATATGCATCGGGCCAAAGCCTTCCTGACGGCAGCCGTTATAGTCTTCGGTCTCCATATAACCGGCTTCTACACCGGCCTTGATAAAGGCCTGGTAGAGCGGGTTTTTCATTTCATTGCCGTTATTAACACCCAATGGACCACTACCACCGCGATAGTCGTCTTCGCCAAAGGCCCAGCTTTCCGCCTTGCGGAAATATGGCAAGCAGTGGCTGTAATCCCAGTCGGTAGCACCGTACTGCTGCCATTCATCAAAATCCCTGGCATGGCCACGCACATAAACCATGCCATTGATAGACGATGAACCGCCCAGTACTTTACCCCGCGGGCAGTGCATACGACGGTTATCCAGATAAGGTTCAGGCTGAGTCTCATACTGCCATGCATACTTTTCCGTATTCATGGGAATGGAAAGCGCGGTCGGCATCTGGATGAAAATGCTTTTGTCACTACCGCCGGTTTCAATCAGCAATACCTGACTATTGCCATCTTCGGTCAAGCGGTTGGCCAGCACACAGCCAGCAGACCCTGCACCGACAACGACATAGTCATATTTTTTTTCTGTCATGGTACTTGCTCCTCAATGACCGATCTTAAAACGGACTGTCGAGCGGCGTCATACCGACATAGACGGCTTTGACCTGAGTGTAATGCTTCAGGGTCTCAATGCCGTTTTCACGACCAATACCGGACTGTTTATAGCCACCCACAGGCATTTCTGCCGGGGATGCACCATAGTTATTGATCCAGCAGATACCCGCCTGCAGCTGATGAATGACACGGTGAGCACGGGTGATATCTTTGGTAAAGATGCCGGCAGCCAGACCCAGTTCAGTGTCGTTGGCGCGAGCAATCACTTCGTCTTCATCATCAAAAGTGAAGACCGCCATGACCGGGCCGAAGATCTCTTCCCGGGCGATGGTCATATCATCGCGGCAATCGATAAAGATGGTAGGCTCGACAAACAGACCTTCAGGAGCAGAAGCCGGACTGGCAGCCTTGCCACCGGTCAGCAGGGTTGCACCCTCTTCGATGCCCTTGTTGATATAGTCCAGCACCAGTTTGTGGTGTTTTTCAGAAATCAACGCACCCATATTGGTTTCTGGATGCATCGGGTCGCCCAGAATAATATTGTTCTCGGTACGCTGCTTCAGCTTCTCGATAAAGGTCGGGTAGATATTCTTGTGAACATACACCCGGGTACCGTTGGTGCAGATTTCACCCTGGGTATAAAAGTTGCCCAGCATGGCGCCGGAGATGGCGTTATCAATATCCGCATCATCAAAGATAACCAGTGGCGACTTGCCACCCAGCTCCATGGTGACATCTTTCAGAGAAGATGCCGCCGCAGCCATGACCTTTTTGCCGGTGCCCACTTCACCGGTAAATGACACCTTGGCCACGTCCGGATGATGGGTCAGCCAGGAACCGACGGCACCATCACCATGAATCACATTGAAGACACCGGCCGGCACACCGGCTTCAATAAAGATCTCGGCCAGTTTCAGGGCACCCAGCGGGGTTTCTTCTGAAGGTTTGAAGATCATACTGTTACCACAGGCCAAAGCTGGCGCTGCTTTCCAGCAAGCAATCTGCAGCGGGTAGTTCCAGGCACCGATACCGACACAGATACCCAGCGCTTCACGACGGGTATAGTAGAAGTCATCACCCAGACTCTGCTGGTTACCTTCAATAGACGCCGCCAGGCCGGCAAAAAACTCAATCGAGTCGGCACCGGTTACCACGTCAACAACTGATGCTTCCTGCCAGGGCTTGCCAGTATCCAGAACTTCAATTTCTGCCAGTTCATCATTACGCTCACGCAGCAGGCTGACCGCACGGTTCAGAATGCGACCACGCTCCATGCCGGTCATCTTTGACCAGGTTTCAAAACCTTTCTGAGCACTGGCAATCGCCGCCTGACGCACCGACTCGTCGGCAACCTCTACCGTGTAAATAACACTACGGGTTGCAGGATTAATAACGGGAAAAGTTTCCCCGGTGGTATTGGCGAGATATTTACCATCGACAAAATTCTGATAGCAAGGCAGTGACACAAGTGGCTCCGTAAGATTTGAAGGCGTTAGCAGACAACAACGACAAACAGTCGTCATGCCCGAAAGACAGCAACGAGGTATGAATTAGAATTTTTTTGATCAGAGAGATCGAAAGCGGTGCCGCAGAAACAGCGCCAAAAGAGTCTGAGTGGAAGGTGAGTTAATTCGGAAAAACTGCGGAAGCATAAGACTCTTATAAGTATTTATCGTATTTTTAGTGTACAGTCTTTGTCGTTTTTTATCAAATGTGAACAAAAACCGTCAACATGGCAGCTTTTGTGAAAACTTGTCCGCAAGATTTATATCTTTACAAGTATTCATCAGAACGTACGACTTGAATCCAAAATTCTCAGCAGCTGACCTTAAGCAGTTTAAAACCTATAAAAATGATCAAGATGTTGCCCTTCTACACCAACCCGAGTGAGTTTACTGATCCGAAGCACTTCACTGCTTTGCTGAAGGAAATTCCGGATGATCTTGAGTCTGTTTGTCAGTTTGTTCAGAACCTGTTGATTCACGCCTACTGGTTCGAACGCTATGGCTGCGCCTTCAACGAAGTAACAAAACTCGAGGAAATGCAGCTGCGATATATCGCAGATATTCTGAAACTGGCGGAATCAAAAAACAGACAACCCGTCTCCGCCTCTCGCAATCCACAAGACCGGGTAGTGGGTATCTGCCGGGATTTCTCCCTGATGGTATGTACCATTCTCAGGGCAAAAGATATCCCGGCACGTCTGCGATGTGGCTTTGCCACCTATTTGCGGCCCGGTCAGTTTGAGGATCACTGGGTCTGCGAATACTGGAATAAAGCAAAATCAACCTGGATTATGGTGGATGCCCAACTGGATCAACTGCACAGGGAAACACTGAATATCGACTTTGATCCCTGCGATGTGCCGCCCAACCGGTTTATTGTTGCCGGTCAGGCCTGGGAGCTCTGCCAAACCGGACAGGAAAACCCCGATCACTTTGGAATTAACGGATTTAGCGGGAAGCCCTTTATCAAAGGCAATATTATCCGTGACCTGTTTGCGCTGACCAAAATCGAAATTCTGGCCTGGGATACCGGTTGGGGAGTGCTGCAGGACTATATCACCCCCATCGCAAATGATAATGAAATGGCCATGCTGGATGAACTGGCAACTATTAGCCGCCGGAATGATACCTCAGCGGCGATAGAAGTTTTAACCAACAACCCGGCTATACGTCTTCCTGATGATTGGCTTTGGGAGCAGGCACCAACACTCAGGGAGCTTTATTCCAGGTAGCAGTAACAGGATAGTGGCCGGCAGCGAATATCAATTACTTATCCCCGGATAGATGGCTGGCCAGAAAGTCCGCAAAGACCTTTAATTTAAGCGCCATTGGCTTTTTCTTATAGATAAGATGCACCGGCTCCGCTTTGCGTCTCTCTTTCTGTAAAACTTCTACCAACCGCCCCTGTTGAATATCCTGCTCTAACAACACCCTGGGTTGCAAAATAACCCCAGCACCCTGTCTTGCAGCAGCCAGCAATACTTCACCGGAGTTACTCAATAGCCTGTAACCGGGAATGCTGGCTGGAAATGCATTCCTTCGGTCCTGATACAGAAACCCAAGGCACTGATGTGACGTCAGATCAGCCAGCCGCTGTGGAGTCCCCTTTCTGGTGAGATAACCGGGAGCAGCAGCATAAATTAAAGGGTAATCACCCAGGTATCGGGCATATAAACTGCTGTCAGACAGCTCGCCAATCCTGATAACAAGGTTGCACTCATTTTGCCACGGGTCGATCAGTTGATTTTCAACCTGTAGTTCGAGGTTTATCTCGGGATAAAGCGCCATAAACTCGGACAGCACTGGTGCTAACTGATAATTGGCAAAGCTGACAGGTGCATTGATGATCAACCGGCCACTGGGACGCTGCTCCATATTCTGAATCTGGTTTTCAGTATTTTCCAGATCGTCCAGTATGCGCTTGCACATCTGATAATAGTGCTGTCCGGTTTCAGTCAGTGACTTCTTGCGGGTCGTGCGAATCATCAGCTGGGTCGACAGGTCGCTCTCAAGCGCTTTGATATGCTTCCCTACCATTGTCGAACTGATCTGGTGTAACTGCCCGGCTTTGGTAAAACTGCCGCTCTCCACCAGACTGACAAACACCTGCATACTCTTCAGCTTATTCAATTGATTAACAACTGCTGGTTGATAAAAAGACAATTATATCGTTGTTTATCTGCAGGGGTGACAGGCGTAATCTCCGCATTTTTGCTGTTGATGGGAACAATATATGTTGCCTAATGAAGGAATCCGGGTCACCGCAGCCCTTAAAATCAAACCAGAAGTTGCTCTGGATGAAGGGCTGGCTGCTGTTCAGAAATTTTGCCAGGACATGAACAGTGAGCCCGGTTGCCTTTTCGCCTATGCCAGTCAGGATCTGACTGATGACCGCCAGGTGCACTTGTGGGAAGCCTACAGGGATCAGGCAGCCATTGACGCACATTTTAACATGCCTCACACCCGGGCTTTTATTAAGCAGGGGTATACCGAGCTGGTTCATGCCAGTCAGAGCAAGGCACTGGGAGAGTAATGATGACGGCAAAAACACTGAACTGGGGTATTCTGGGTACCAGCTTTATTTCCGGGGTGATGGCAAACGCCATGATCAAGGAGGGCCGCAGTCGTATCGTTGCGGTGGGTGGTCGAAGTCAGGCGGGGGCAGAGGCATTCGCAGCCGAGTATCAGGTCGAGAAAACCTATACCGACTATGATGCCCTGATCAATGATCCGGAAGTCGATATTATCTATATCGCGCTGCCAAACCACCTGCACTATGACTTTGTTATCAAGGCCGCAGAAGCAGGCAAGGCGATTCTGTGTGAGAAATCCCTGAGTATTGATCTGAAAGAAGCTCAGACAATGGCACAGAGCGTAAAAGAGAATGGCGTATTTTTTGCCGAAGGCCTGATGTATCTGAACCACCCGGTTGTTGAACAATTACTGAACCTGCTATCCAAAGGTACGATTGGCGAGCTCAAGAGTATTCAGGGCAGCTATAGCGCGGCTATTTCCCAGTTTGTGAACCCTGACAGCAAAGGCACCATTTTCAACCTGGGCTGTTATCCGGGCTCTCTGGCATTCAGGGTAATCAAGCACATGCTGCCAGAGCTGGATCTGACGGACTACCGCATACAGTCTACCGGGCGCAGAGGTCAGGATGGCAATGTCTGCGAAACCTCTACCCAACTGAACTTTAATGACAAGGTTCAGGTACAGCTACACAGTGCAGAAGACTATGGCCTGCTGCATGGCTTCCGGATTCTTGGCAGCAAGGGCTATATTGAAATGGCCTCTAACCCATGGCTGCCGGATCAGCAGAATGTTCTGAAGTATGGTGAGTATGAAAAGGAAGTCCAGACTTTGAATGTTACCGCTGAAGGCGATGCCTATCTCTACCAGATCAAGCGGATTGCAGATGCAATCAGTGCGGGTGAAACCAGTCTGCCATTCCCTTCAGTCGATATTGATGAGTCTGTGACCATTATGCATTGGCTGGATCAGTGGCATTTAACGGCCAGTGAGTCTTGCAGCTAAAATAATCTGCTTGCCGAGGATGCCTTCTTCAAAAGAAGGCATCCGTTGAACTCCTCTTTCGGACAACAATCCTTAAGAGTCTTACTTTCTAATGCGAGAAGAATACTGTTCAAGTCTCAGATCTACTAACTCCTGAACAAGTCGGTGCATTACATTTCTCTGGTCAGCACTTATCGGTAAAGTACAAGTAAACCGCCCATCTCGCTCCTCAAAATAATCAGGTGCACTTTTTAAAAATGCCTTTACCGGGTTTCCATTCCAGTAACGATGCCATTCTTTGTCTTCACCACTTTCAAGGTTTGCCTGCTTTTCGGGTAGCTCAGACTGAAACAGCTGTGGTCTGCGTTTCAGTACCTGCCAGCTTTTTGCGGCCAGAGCATTTGTCGTAGGTGGGATAGCAAAGCCGTCGAGCTCAAGGAAGGCTTCAAGAAGAATCATCTTGAAACATTTGGACATGGCTGTTTTCTCAACCACATCCAGAAGGAAGCTGCTGAATTGCTCAACCAGTTCAGCTTCCTGGATATCAAGGTCACCTTCACTTTTGACCAGTCCGAACCAGCTGCCATGTTTATCCCTGACTTTTTTAAAGTCCGTCACGGTTTCTTGCAAATAGCTATAGAACTCCGTCGCTGTGGGCCGACGTCCTGATAGTGTCTTCAGGGACTGGTATTCATCACTGATACTGGCATTTTGCTTTCTTGCAATTCGAGCCAAGAAATCAATAGCCTCCGGGTCATAATCAACATAACAACCCGCAGCAAGGTTAAAGGCTCCTTGTATTATGTTTTGGACTACCTGCCTGCCTGAATGTTCGTTAAGGAGTGCAACAGGGTTTGTCAGAAATGATTTATGATTTCCGATAAAGTCGATAACAACCAGATGGCTTTTGCCTTCATGCAGCCTCAAGCCACGCCCCAGCTGCTGCAGAAACAGGATTTTTGATTCTGTAGGGCGCAGCATCAGCACCGTATCTATAGACGGCAGGTCAGTACCTTCGTTAAAAAGGTCAACCGAGAATAGAATATCCAGCCTGCCCTGCTCCAGTTGGCTCAGAGCTTCATTGCGGCGAATTTGCGAGTCACTATATACAGCTGCGGCCCGATATCCTGCTCTTCGGAACACCCCGGCCATAAAGTCAGCATGGCGTTTCGAGATACAGAAGGCCAGCGTACGTTGCTGTCGCTTATGTTCCCAGTGCGTCAGTGCATGATGGGCTCGTTTATAGGAAGCAAAGGCATTTTCCAGTGACTCGGGATCAAATCGACCATTTCGCCAGGGAATTTCATCATAATCGATATGTTTGTCTGCAATCCCAAAGTAATGAAAGGGTGACAGTAAACCAGCATTAATACCGGCAACTAGATTGCATTCAAAAACAAGGTTGTTATCACAGAGGCTCAGGATATCAGCCTGATCAGTTCTTTCCGGTGTTGCAGTCAGCCCCAGCATAAATTTCGGCTGGAAATATTTGAGAATATTCCGATAGGTAACGGCATCAGCATGATGGAATTCATCCACGACGATATAATCAAAGTCATCAGCCCCAAACTGCTGTAGATGCTGCTGCCTTCCAAGTGTCTGAACTGAGGCAAAAATAATATCAGCGTCACCTGATTTAATTTTACCATTGTAAAATCCGGTTCTGGCATCCTTACGAATCCGGGAAAACGTTTTCTGAGCCTGCAATAAAATCTCTTCCCGGTGGGCAACAAACAACACTCGTTGCACCCTGCACTGCTCTGAATCAAATGCTGCCAGCCAGGTTTTTCCCAACCCGGTAGCAAGTACCACAAGTCCCCGCTGATTACCTGCCTCACGTGTCTGCTGTAAGGCCCGCAATGCATCCAGTTGAATTTCAGAGGGCGAAGGCGGTTCCGGTTCAACACCGTCTTCTACAGCAACCAGTTTTACACTGCGTCGCCGGGCACAATAGTCATCAATCCAGCCATGGGTCAGAAGCTGTACCTGTGAGTGGCTGAATATATCGCTGAATTGACGGCGTATATGGTTAAACTGCTGTACGTCCCGGTGTTCAGACTTCCCCTTACACTGCAACTTCAGATTCCATTCATGACCCGATACCAGTGCCGCCTTACTGATATTGCTGGAACCCACAAAAGCACAGCCTTCAACCGTTTCGTGATCATGAGTATGAATGAAGATATACGCTTTCATATGAAAGCTCTGCTGGCCGTCAGACTGATATATCCGGATATCCGCACCGCGTTCTTTCAGCAGCATCAGTTCTCGTAATGCCTGCGAATCAGTGACATCAAGGTAATCCGATGTCAGCACCTTTAACACAGTACCCCGCTCAATCGCATCACTCAGCGCGTCAAACAACAGCTTCAGTCCGCTCATACGGATAAAAGCAACACTGATTTCAATTTCCCGGGCGCGATTAATTGCAGAAATAAGCTTGGGCAGTAACGGATCGTTATACCCACCAGCAGTCAACAGCGCACTGCCAGCACCTGTTTCTTCTACTTCCATGTATTATCAGTCCTTTTTCAGGATGGCATTCAGCCACCGTTCATCTTCACGCCCGGGGCGCAGATCCTGGGTAATCCAGTATTTATGGATATGCAGTCCCGTGGTTTTTAAAATAGATTCGAGCTCGTCGTTATCAAGATGAGTAAAATGACGCCCACCCCGGTCTTCTTCGCCCTGCCCCTGTTTAAATGAGCAGTAAAAGACACCCTCAGGCTTTAGGTATTGAGCCAGATGGATAAAGGTATCGCGCAGATCAGTATGAGGAACATGAAGGAGAGAGGCGCAGGCCCAGATACCATCGAACTGCTGAAAGGAATGATATTCCCTAAACAAACAGTGTTTAACTTTCATGTCTGTCAGTTTTGATGCCAGCTCGGCCATTGCCGGACTGCCGTCAAAAGCCTCTACTTCATAGCCCTGACGCATAAAAGCCAGAGAGTCCCTGCCCGAGCCGCAGCCCGCATCAAGAACACGTCCTCCGGCTGTTATCAGTGGCAAGAACTCTTGATAAAGACTCCCGGCATCGATGGATATCGTGGAGTCATAAAAGGTCGGTGCATTCTGATTATAAAAGTCGATGGTTTGGGGCATGATTGATGAGCCAGCAATATCATGAGCCCCTATCATACTCTTTCATTGCTTTTTTGGTGAGTGATCCGGAGAGCCGGGTTGTGTCAAAAGTCAAACCTTAAGCCCTACCGAATATTTTGCCCTTATCGATTAGTACACACTGCCTCAATTCTCGCCTTGACCTCACCCTGGCCTGAAGGGATAGCAATCATGACATGTGCAAAACCACCGTCAGTTGTTACGATCCACATCTCTCCCGGCTTGGTGCAACCCGTAGGGCGATCTAATGTCACTTGTACGATATCACCTTTTTTTGAAACTTCTCTTACCTTCAGCCAGACACCCCATGTTGAAGTAGAGAAGTCTACATAGCCAATTACTAGCGTATAGTTGCTTTCGAGCAGACGGGTTATTTTTGGAGAGGGGGTTACATCGGGAAAGCGCTGGTACCACTCAGTCAAATTACTAAACACCTCAACCCGGTCAGGTCCCATTGCAATTCTCTCACGTCGGCTTAAACGTTCCTCATCGGATGCCTCAAATGCATAAACCTGATCCTCATTATAAAAAACTTCATAAGCAACTTCCCTCAGGGCACCCTCCTCATTAGAGGATTGCATCATGTCATTGGCAGCAGCCTTGCCAAGTCCCAAGAGCAGAACAAGAAGCAGCATAAACACAGTATATTCAGATGCACTCTTTTTCATCACAGTCATCCCTGATCAATCCGGTTTCATTTAGACTTTGTATTACTTCTTATTTCGGCCGCAGGTTCTACAGCTTCAAACTCCGTCCCATTCAGGACAGGCAAATGCCCTCTTACCATTGGCTCTGGCAGTAAGGCCCCGGATATCCCTCTTTTCTGCGTTCCTTCTGAGTGATAATATCGTCCGCCTCGATTTCACAGGCATTTTGCAACCAGCATCGGCTACAGCCGCTGGTTCGGCTTTGACTCTGACCTTCTGCCGCAAGAAAGGTGTAACTCCCTTTTGGTAACTCTGGTGTGATTAATGGATGTGACGAACACGGTTGCAGCCCGACATCACATAAGCCCGGTATCTTGTTGATTTCTATATGACTAAAGAGAAAACCCTGGACAGACGCCTCTGCGTGGCACCCATGATGGACTGGACAAACTATTTATTATAACTACATAAATAATCTAATGGGGCACTTTAGGGGCACCCAGAAGGCCAAAACGGTATCTTTATAACGATCAGATTTTCGTACACGTTGAACACGAATTGATCAACAGCACCATTCTGCGGAGTTCATAGTGTATTTCGGTGCAATAACTACGACTCTACTCCTACTGCGGGAGTCTCACGTCGTCAGGATATCTTTTGAGCAGAACTGGGCACTACTTTGCGGTTAACTGAATCAGGTTTAAGCCAAGTAACATCATTCTCTTCACAGTGTGTACTATTACTCTCCAAACTCTTTGCCTAAAACAATAGCTAACCGATCCGCGTGTGCTGTGTGAGCATCCAAACCTCTCAAAAGCTCTTTTTCGCTCAGAAGGAGGCTCTCTCTTAGACATTTCACAAACTCAATAGTGATATTCTTATCATTGAGTTCAACCTCAATATCAGTGCATTTTGTCTGCAGAACTGCAAGGTCTGAACGAGATATCAAACTCACAGCTTACCTTTATATAAATCTGTTACGGGAAAAATCATATTGTAGTCGTCCCAATTAAGATTCCCATCGATAAGCTTGTATCCCAAGAACCTGCCCATATCCTGGTAAGCTTCGATAACTGGATGACCAGATGAAAAAATGAAAGGGGCGAAATCAACCGGTTGTATATGCCCATCTGAAAATGTCAGCGCCAAAACATGCCCCTTGATATGGCGTACTGCAGATATTGTTACTTCATCCATACCACTACATATCTCGGTTTAAAATGCGTGTACGTTCTGATGCAAAAACAGCGCACAGATAAAGAGCAACTCTAAAATGGGACACTGCTCAGGTCTAGCATCAATAGGCTCAGTGTTCTGAAGTTTTCTCAACGATGGCTGGCATACAAGCTATCTCTCTGACTCAGACACATTTCAAGCCTATTCTACGACCGACTTTCGCACATTCCAGAAAACAGAACTTGACCTGTTATTTGTCTAGCCATATTATGGCCAGACAAATAACAAAGATGCTCGATATGGCTAAATTACCTTTTGATAAAGCATTCGCACATGAAGTGATAAAATATTTCTCGTCATCAATGCTAGAACTCATGTGGTGTGGATGTAGCCGGAAAAACGTCAACATCATGCACGATCTTCTCGACGATCCTGACAAGTCAGGCTCCCTGCTTGAGGCGGCGTACCACTTTGCCGAAACCGGAGAATGGACTGGCGGGGCTCCTGACGAGGAATTACCAATCTTCTCTGATCTATTTGGATTTGAGATGCCAGAGTACCTGTCTCTGGATGACAGACGACACGAAATTCAGGCAATACATGACTTTCTGACCATACGTTGGGCAATAGATCCAATAAAAGGTGTATATGTAAACTTTACTACTGGTCATTACTCCTCAGAGCACAGCACAGGTCTAATTTCCCGAAACCAGCTTGCTCAGTATGAAGGCGTTAAAGAAGACACTATTCGAGCGGCTATGTATGGATCGGACAACACTTGCCTGAAACCGGTCAAAGACGACTTATACCACCCTGAGGATGTTAAAAGGTGGCAGATAGCCCGCGGGACCTTTCAGCCAACACGGATCAAAAATAACTGGGCACTCGACAGCAATGGTGTATTCAGAAGTACTTCTTGGTTTCGGAGATGGTTAGAAAACTTTACTGATGAACAGTATTCAGATCCAGTCATAACTTTCGAACAGATAAGGAACGCTGTATCACCTGAAGCTCAGGACAGCTTCGATTATTTCTGGCGTCACGGTAGTGACTCAAATGAACGAGTTCTTCAATGGTTTACTTCCGATGTTGCTATTGAACTGGGGACACTACTACATGTTAGCCCCAGACTGATGGCGAAACATGTTTTTGCTCTTCGTGATGAAATTCGAAGGGAAAAGGAAGTTGCCGGACTTCCCACTGACAGTGATTTCAAATCACTTTTCGAAAAGAAAACAGTGAGCAATACCCCTGATTCACAGCCTGCTACTGCTGATATTATTCGCATGATTCTTCAGCAAGCCGAAAATATAGAAGTACACGATCTGCAAAAGGGTAAGAAAAACGCCAAGATGGACGGCTATCAAGCCAATGGTGTTACGTTCACCCATGAACACAGTTTGAAGAAACAGTTTATCTGGGTGCCTGAAAATATCGGGAAGAAGCTGAATCTCGAAAAGAGTTTTTATTCAAAGGATCAACTAGACCAAAAGGGCCGCTACGGCCGCCATAGTGGATTAAAGAAGTACAGCGAAATTGCATATGAGAGCCTGTACAAAATTCATATTCGCTCGTGTGGCGAACTGCGGTCGCTATTAAAAGTGATTTCCTGAAAACAATCCAACCAAAATTATTATAAAAACCGGGACATAACAATGGACAAGTTTGCCAAGGTCGTTGATTCAGAGAAGTTTGGCCAGATTCTGATGTATATCGGGGCCAGTGAGCACGACGAACCCGAGGGGTGGTCCATTTATATGGTCTTTAGAATCCACAAGGAAGAGCTGGAAGTTGCCATGGTAAGAGTTCCGGTATCTTTTGACTGCAAAACAACCCCGCTGGATTTTTTTGAAAGTTTTACGCTTGAAGCTGCAGAGATATCTATTGAAACTGCCAGGAACCATGTGATTGAAAATATGAAGCAGGGACACACAGAGCATTGATACATCAAATCCATAAAACATGTAGCTGAACACTTGCTCTACTGATTTTTTGACCTTTACCAGTCTCTTCAGCAGAGAAAATACAACAAAAAAACAATGATTTAGTTATTCATAAGCGAATTCAGCCAAAGGAATAAAAATGAAAATTAACGGTAAAGATGTAGAAGAGTTTTTCAAACGTCACCCCCATGCAGAATTATTCAAAAGGGACAATAACGACTACTTGATCTCTTACAAGCTTGATACTGGTGTAGAACTTGCGTTCGACCCCAGAACAAAAAACAAAGCCTCTGTATTTATTGGAAAATTGCCCGAGCATCTGATTAATAGTCCTGGATTTGGGCGCTTGACTACATATACACCTGATAAAAAACCGAGCACAGCACTTAAGAGGGTTTCTCCCCAACTAGATGTCCTGAAGGAGAAGTATAAGATCGACATTCAGACAATAGAAGCATTATCCAAACTGGTTGAATGGCATAGAACAGCTTAAAAAAAATAGCGATGGGTTGAAGCATGATATCAATGATTCAGCCCATTGCTTGGTCTACACAAACCGGGATCCGATCTTACAGCCACTATTTTTCAAGAGCGTGCTAGCAAGATCAGATTCTGTTAAACCTTTGTTTATAAGAGTCGACTATCCCGGACATATCGAGGTTACCCAGTGCAATCTCAGCGGCTCTACTCTCTTTAAAAATACTGCTAATTTCAGCATTCATACCAACCGAGAAGAGCCCTTCCTTCAATATCCATTCACGCAAAAGATCTAGCATTAATGACGTATCCTGCAGTATAGAAACCGTGCTGGTTACCCTGTGGCGCAAGCTTTGCTGAAAACGGTTTGCGCAGTAACTGCCATCACGATAAGACTCAATCAGGGCATAACCCATGATATCTCCTATCAGCTTGCGAGGATCGTGCGAATCAAATGCCACGGTACGTTCATGTTCAAGAACTGCTGGTGTACATAAAAGCTGAAAGCCTTTATTTTTAGCATCTGAAGCCATCATCATGTCACTGCGGCGGCTGCAGATACCCCCATGACTGAATGCAATATTTTCAGAATCCAGCACATCAGGGTTCAGGATTATTGTTGCTCCTCCCCTCTCTCGTCCGGTTGCTGGAGTAATATCGCCTAGTGTCATCACACCACGGGTTGTTGTTTTACCCACATAAAGACATTGCAGAAAGTCATGCCAGTCTATCTTGGTAGTATCAATAGAGGTTGGAATAAATGATCTTCGTCTATAAGTATAAAAGTCATGATGCCAGCCCATCCCTGCATCATGATGTTCAGCCAGAGAAACCGAGTCGAGAAAGTCAGAAATACCCTGAGTGACCTCAAACCGACTATTAACGTCAATGAGAATATCAAGTAACGGGCTGGCTCTGGTATATTCCTTGGGTATCGGTGCATCACCTGCCAGGGCACACAGGGCCATATCACAATTTTCATTCACTAACTGCAGGCACATCGCAGAAAACTGATTTTCAGGCATGACCCAGCGCAGATCATCATCCAGAACAAGTCCAATACCTCCTTCATTCTCAAGTTTCTGTTTCAAAAAGGCCTGACACCGGTTTCTGCTTTCGGCGATGGATAAAAGCTCTCTGGATACACCTATACATTCAATAGCATGGCCTATATCCGGACTGACCACCTCATTGTCCTGACCAAAATATAGCGCTGATACACTGACATCATAACCTGGCAGCTTGTGGCACACATTACGGAGCATTATTAATGCCCGGTCAGGTGAGGAAGTCGCAAGTACGATTTGTATTTTATTCCGAGGGATTACAACTGACTCGAGCATACTGACTCAAAAACTCTTTGAATTGTTTTTTGTGCTGATCTAGCCGTTCAATATTTAAAGATTCATTCTCTCGATGAATCTGATGTAAACGATCATTCGGACCAAAGCCAATGTACACTGCCTTGTCTGGTAAGTTACCCAGGAGAGGGCAGGCTTCAATGCCATTGAATTTATTAAGATGCCGATATTCAACCAGAGGTTTATTCAATGATGCTTGCAGTAGTGGCTCCCAGCTTCTCAATGCCTCTTGTGACAAAGAGGGAGACCACAAAAACGCAATCTGTGCACCGGTATCGATATTGTTGAATCCTGTTTCCTCTATAAAGAGGTTCCCGCCAAACCTTTCAATATGATGTGAGAAAATCTCTTTTGCTACCCTCTCACCTGAAGTGACCTCCTCTTCTCCCTGAATAAGCCAGAGTATTTCAGGGCAAGGAGCTTCGCCATCAAACAACTCCGCCACTGCTTCCAGACGAGCCCAGAGAGGACCTTTGTTATCAGCAATCCCTCGGCAGAAGAAACGCCCCTCGGTTTCTTTTAAAGTAAAAGGGTCACCGTATTTCCATGTCTCGTTAACACCGACAGGTGCAACATCGTAATGGCCATAAATCACAATTTTTTGGTTAGAATTCCGGCCTGGATGACGACAGACAAGAACAGGCTGGTCTGTTCTGCTTGCGCCTTCTGTCTGGCAGTCGAACCCGATAGTACTTAAAAAAGTGCTGACGAAGTCAATGGCCTGCTTATTTCCATACGGATGATTATCGACAGATGGAATAGAAATGAATTCTTGTAGCTTATCGGTATTGGTTATCATGAAAACAATGCCTCATGAGTCGAGTCAAGGGAATAGAAAATGCCACCCGGCTTTAAAAGGGAATGACTGCATTCACGAAGAGACTCAATCATCAGAGTATGGGGGGTTAACATAAGGATGCCGTCATACTCCTCAGCTGGTAGCCTTTTATGCCATGTAATCCCGTTATAAAAAGACAAATCAGCAACAGGCTCTAACACTTCCGGCTTCAACCCAAACGACATAAGCTCATCTATCACCCGCAAGGCCTTTGAATTCCTTGTGTCCGGGCAGTTGGGTTTGAAGCTTGCTCCCAAAATGAGTACTCGTGAACGGGTGAGAGGCATGCCTTTTCGGGTAAGGTGCTTCACAAATGAACTGGCTACAAAATCAACCATCTGCTCGTTCGTCTGTCGGGCAGATCGGGTTATTTCACTGGGTGTATTTCTGATTTCTTGCGTATGAATCAGATAGTATGGATCAACGGCAACACAGTGGCCCCCGACAAGACCCGGTGTAAAGTCAATAAAATTCCATTTTGTTCTGGCGCATTCGAGTACCTTGCTGAAGTCAAGCCCAAGGCTCAATGCAAGTTGATACATCTCATTGATGAACGCAATATTGATATCTCTCTGGGTATTTTCAACCAGCTTGGAAAGCTCTGCAGTCTCAATACTTTCAGCTTTATGTATGCCTTCCGGGACGATACGACTATAAATTGAGTACATCAGATCCAATGTGCTCTGGTCTGTAGCACTAACGACTTTGACGATATCCTGCAATTTATGGAAAGGGTCCCCCGGATTGATGCGTTCAGGGCTATAACCCAAAAAGAAATCAGCACCTGCCGACAAGCCACTGATTACCTCTATCTCTTTTGCAAAAATGTCTTCAGTCACTCCCGGATAGACCGTCGATTCAAGGATGACGGTGTCCCCTGCAGAAACGGAGCGCCCTACAGTTCTGGCAGCATTAAGCACTTCTGTCAGGTCTGGCTTATTCTTGTCGGTAACAGGAGTAGATGTTGTAACAATGTAAATATTAGCTTTGGCTATGTGCTTTTCATCACTGCTCAAACCAAGCAGTTTTGCCTTCTCAATAATTTGACGATCAGTCTCACGGGTACGGTCATACTGTTGGCTTAGTTCTGCTATTCGTGACTCATCGATATCAAATCCGATGGTTTCAAAATGTTGCCCGAATCCAAGCGCCAGAGGGTAGCCAACATATCCAAGGCCGATAACTGCAATACACGGTCTTTTATTCATATTATTTGGTTTTATACTTCCTGTATCTCGTATCAATCATAGAGTCAAAAGCTGGGTATGCGGAAAAGTAATCATGTTTGTAAATCTCCCTTTTGCCCAAAACACCTTCAAAAACCACCTTTAATGCATCTCTTTCCTTCCCGCCATAATTCTTGACAGCTTCAATAACCTGCCTCTGTAGACCACTGGTTATATCAAAAGGCTCCTTTGGTGCATTAATTATATTGTCAGGTAAAAGCCCCCTGAAATGTTCTCTTAACTGAATTTTGCCGATTTTTCGTTCACTGCAGCAATGATGTACAGCCTCCATCGAAAGTGCATGTTGAATTACACGCTGATCCAAAAAAGGGCAACGAGCCTCAGTCGCATGATGAGAGCAGATTAAATCAAGACGCCTGAGTTCAGTGAAGTGAAGGTCAGCTATCAGCCTGGACCGCAATTGCTCAGGATCATGATGGCCGCTATACATTGCCTGATAACCGCAAAAGAACTCATCTGCCCCCTCCCCTCCCAGTAAAACTCTCAGGCCATCATTGTGAATGGCTCTGGATAACAACATTGTTGCAATACCATTTGACACAACAGAGGGGTTGTAGCTTTTGACAATTTTGCATACGTCTCGAATAAGCTGCAGTATTTCTCCTGAGCAAGAGGGCTTTATCAACCTGACTCTTGACTTATCAATTGCCAGGAGGCGTATAAGGCTATTGACTTCCTCCGATAACTCCTCGCCCACCACATAGTAATCAGGTGTCAGTTTGAGCTCCGTTTCAAGGATATAGGTGATAATTGAGCTATCCAGCCCACCACTCAACGCAACAGCAAAAGGCTGGCCCTCCGGAGCCCTTAATGCGACAGCGGCTCTTAAAATATCCCGAATATCCGAAGTTTTGGTATTTCGCAGCGTGAGATTTATATTTTCAACAGCCTTGACCATACCACTCTCAAAACAAATGTGATGTAGTCCGGGTCGCAGAACTTGCAGGGATGTTGTTTCATCCGTGAAATAATTACTCTCGATCCCCGTTCCAACATGCCAGCCGTTCTCGCTATTCCAGAGCAGGAGTGGCTTTTTTCCCGCTTGATCCGTAAACCCCTGGCAAATGCCTGTTCGCTTGTTTATCAACAACCCAGCGTACATGCCCAGCGATCGATTGAGAGTACTCTCTAATCCAAAGTGCAGAAGGTGCTGAAAAAAAACCTCTGAGTCATTCAGAGCAGAGGTATCACACCCCGCATCAACGGCTAGCTCATGATAATTGTATATTTCTCCATTTATCACCAGTAGCCATTCATTCGTTTCAAGTGGCTGACTGGCAGCAGGCTTTGTGATAAACAGATGCGCAAATTCTACAAATAACTGGAGGCTGCCAACCTTCAGTTTTCTTGCCTGTAATAAGTCTGGTCCTCTCGCCAGAGTATCAATACCAACACCCGTGAAACATTGTGAGATCTTATTTGGGTACGCGCTGACAACAAAACCACACATCAGTGCTGCCCCTCAAAATGACGCTCCAAATCAGGAACCAATCTCATAAACTTCGTTTTACTCACCTGCCTGATTAACTCCTGAGGTGACACGGCACAACATTTTGTTCTTTTCCCCGTTTCAAACACAAAAATATGATTCCCTGCCACACGATAAAAACGGGCGTTTTCAAGCCAGCATAAACGCAATTCTTTACTGAATGGCAATGGAGAGGCATAACGACTGTCATACTTCGCAAGGATATCCAGTTCATCCTGCTCAGCCAGAGAGATACGATTCATATCCCGCCATTGCGTTCCATCATGCCTTTTTATAAGTATGTGCTCTGAATCAGCCATGATTTGAAACACTATACCTGCGACTTTATGAAGAACTTGATGCTCTTGGTTCATCGCTGCGGGCCGGGCTACATAAACGGTGGGCCACCCACTTCCTGCATCCACAAATAATGCAGAGCCCTGATAATCAACTCTGACCAGCCGGTGAGTCAGCTCCCCGGTCATACAAACTTCTGCTTCGCATAAACGTGAACACAGCCTGGCCTGATTCAACGTATCTTTCAGCTTTAAAGCCTGATCAAAACAGGTTCCACCAACAACTGCCTGCTGCCTGTTCAATAGGGTCAGGTTGTGGAAAGGAAACACCTGCATCTGCTCATGAAGACATCGTTGCAGAAAGGACATCAGATTGTTCATCTAGGTGTCTTCCTTTACATGAATTCTTCTATGAACCTCTTTGCAAACAGGCTTGCAGTCCACACCCAGCAAATATTTTGAATATTGGCTGCAAATTTCAACGGTACGTTCATCATGAGCGCCATGAGGAAAGCAGATAGCAGGCTGTTTTGAAATCCCCAGGGATATAAGCCAGTCCAGAGACTCCTGTAGTTCCTTTTCCAGAATATCTTCCGGCAATGAAGAAAAGATTCTATGGCTACAGCCATGTATTCCAAGCCCGATACCTGAGTCAACAAGCTCAGAGAGTTGTTGTTCAGTTAAAAACAATTTCTCAATCAGTCTATCCTCAGCGATACCAAATAATTTCGCCCTCAGAAAACGGTATCGCTCGGAGGAAAGGCGTCTGGCTATTTTCTTTATCCGCCCATTGATAATTGAGGCCCTCAAATCTGCTGGCATCGCATCAGACATCATTAGATTTGCTGCCATATCATCTATCGCTGAAAACTGCTGCTGCGAAAAATTCCTTACCGGGAAAATTGTTGCTGTCATACCTCGCCGTAACAGCTCTTTTATTGCACGAAAGTTATCAGCATAACCATCATCAAAAGTGATAAACACACTTTGTGGAGAGGCTTTCCCCAATGCAGAAACAGGCAGGGTTTCACAACCATCTGCCTCAATTTTATCCAGCAGCTGAATAAACCTGCCCCAGCTGATAGCAGTTCGACGCTGAAAATAATAATTGTCCGGATCATATTCCTGCAGCACCCGGTGCAACATCAAAACTGAGGGCATTACGGGTTACCCTGCAGGTCCGGCACTATGGAGAAGATTCGGCTCCCTTCTGCCGTTGAGAAGTCATAGAACGCCTCTATCTGAAGAGAGGACAGACTGATTTTATAAATACCCGACCGGCTATCCTCTATAGCACCTTTCAGCCAGCGGGTTCTATTACTTTTCTCATAAATAGCCGTAATGCCAACAAACAACTTATCCCCGGAAATATACATCCCCCTGCACCAGCCTTGGTGAGGTGCATAAGCAAACAAGTCTACAACCGGCTCAAAGACCAGCGGCTGGTTTATGGCCGCACGATAGATCGTCCCGGATACCGTAGTAACCCACAGGTAATCACCATGAACAAAACCATCATGAGGCTGCACAGGCAACTTTGAACTGATAACTTCAAGGGTCTCCGGATCCATCATTGCTCTGGCTCCGAAGCTGGTTGCAATTATCCGCTCTTCCAAACCCTCACCGGCTTTAAAAACATGGTTGAAGTGCCACTTGTCCGGCCCCCGGCGGCTATGAAAAGGCAAACCGGAACAGGGAGAATCAAAATAGGGGCCTGATACCTCATAGTCACCCGTTACTCGCTGTTTCCACTCCTGTTCTGACAAGCCATCTATTCGCTGAATCATGTTAAGTCTGTCATCAAAGACATCAATGCTGTCCCTGCCTGTATTTGCAAGGTAAATACGATTCTTGCTAACACTCAGATGATGGAGGTCGTTGAACTCGGAATCTTCCACCACTTCAACAACATTCCAGGAATCATACTCAAGCTTGATCAGGCGATTGAAATCACAAGCAACAAGATAATCATTATCCAGCCAGGATAAACCGGTGATCCCTTTACCGCGTACTTCTTTATTTGAAGATGGAAGGCTGCAGATTAACTTCTTAACATTATTTTCAGTGTCTAACTGCCATATTTCACTGCGTGGTTTGCCAAAAAAATAGCTAACGGGCACCAGTAACTTCATTATTGTGACCACTATTGATTATGCCTGCACGATCGACGTGTTTTTCTAGCCCGGAAAGTGTTTTTTCCAGCTCGTGCATATTATGGATGTGATATAGCGCCGCGTTGTGACGATCATCTAGATAATCAGTTGTTAACTTATCAGCCCAGCCACTGCTTCCCTTCATCAACAACACGGGTTTTCCTATTTGGGATGCCAGTGCTATCTCGCTCAGAGTACCTGCCCCGCCACCAATAACAATCACCGCAAAGCCACTGGCCACAACCAGCTGATTGCGGCCGATATCCAGCCCTGTCGGTATGGTTATATCAATAAATCTATTGGCGGATGACGCATTATAAGAAGGTAGTATTCCTACAGTCGAACCACTGCCTTCAACACCTTTGAACCCCCGGCAGGTTTCTTCCATAACACCGCCAAGACCTCCGCAGACGATGCTATACCCTCGCCTTGCAAGTGTTTCCCCGACGTGCCTGCACATTTGTATGATGGAAGGATCTTCTAGCCTGGCATTACCTACTACGGCGACCTGCACACACGCTCCTTGATACTGCTCAAACTAATTATCGTTTGTGTTTATTTATATGATAAAAGCCCGACTTTTTACGGTGCAATATGCATATCAATTAAGATACTTTTTTATTGTGCATAATATTTAAATATCAATAGGTTAACCGTACTGAAGGATATCAACTGCTTCGTCCGCTGTCTTCTTTCGACCATAGCCCCGGATCACACGACACGGTATCATCAACCTGCAGCCAGCCGGATGGTCAGGATGATGCCAAAAAGTAATTTCAGATTTCTCGAGTCCCACAACCCCATTTTCTTTCAGCTTGCCTCAACCGCAGAGCTTATTTTTGCCCACGATCCCAATACGACGCTGGTAAAACTACGTCAGCTGGGTGAAGCCATGGCGCAGGATCTTGCGGCTCGTGTAGGTATTGATTATGAAGAAATGACTCAGGCCGAGTTGCTGCCGCATGTGTCCCGTCGCATTAATCTTGATGAAAATATCAGAGCCCTGTTCCACTCTGTATAACTGCCAGCACATAGTGCAAAGAAGCCATAGAGTGAATATGACCGCAGTACCCTGTCGCCGCTCTGAGACAGGGACCTATTTGAAGTAGCAGTACAAACTCAAGAATACTTTGCTTAGCAGAATTCAGCTGCAGGAACTCACTCAAACGACTCAGACTCTGGCCAAAAAGACTGTTGTCTCCGGCCTGTTGCAGAGCCTGCTCGAATTCTGTAAATGCCTTTTCCAAACCTACAAGCACCCGCTCAGTATCAAAGCTGTAATGATCCGGGTGTAAATCCCCCGTGAGCCCCAGAGAGTTTAATACAATACCTTCTATATCTTCTCTGTCCACAAGCCGATTAAAGCCTGCCAACTCCAATATGACCCGTAAGCTCCAGATTTTTGTTTTCAGAAGTGGTACATGGTTTTTGCGCGCTGTTTCAGTGCTTATATGAACAATCACAATGAGACATCTCTCTGCCTGATCCCGTAAAGCTCCCATGGTGGCTCAGAGGAACGACAGAATATGTCCCGTGTTAGAAGTGCCTCATTCCCTCAATTGAGCTGTCTGTATTATTGGCTTTTCTTACGATACATATTACTGGCTTTAAGAAGCTCATTATTGGGATGGCAAGGCTCATTAAGCGCCTGAGCCATCTTCTCTGTATCCCTGTCACTTAGCTCCAGAATATTCTCACGGTCTATGATTTTACGAGCTTTATCGGTGGCAGCCTTGAGCATAAACGAGTTAATACTGGACTCACCACAAAGCCTTGCCGCTTCTTCCAATAATTCCTGTACTTCAGCACTGACTGGTATATCAAGATGAGATTGAGAGTGATTCATTGTAATATCCTCCAAATCAGCGGAATGTAACAGGAAACACATTTTCTTCTGGGCGCTATAGATCAGCATCAGCCCATGCCACAAGTATATGACTCTTCGGTATCACACATTTCCTTATGGCTATGTCTTCCATAGCCACAAAAGCAGCCAATACTGCTCTGAAGCAGTCAAGGTCATTATGAAAAATCATGATTTGCAAAGAGTGAGCTGAAAAAGGAGATTACCAGAATATTTCCCTATTTTAACAGTAGTCAATCGATACCACCCTCGGAATCACTTCATCTGAACCTATTTTTTTCGATAAAGAATGATATAAATACTTACTGTTATTCCTGATTTTTTCAGCATTTAAATGCAAAATATTTTTCAGTACCACTCCGGATTTATCACGTATCGAAGCCATTCTGCATTGTTTCAAGATACCAAGCATATCAAGTACAGGGGCAAGAGTACTAATAAATTGAAATATATCTCCTGCGGCATATGATGAATATGTTTTTCCATTTACATCAATATGAAACAAAATACTGAAGTCTGTTAAAAACTTTAGCTTGTCGCTTCCCACCACACATTTATATACAGGCTCTCCTCTATAGCTTTTTGCTAACCTCGCGGCATCTCTTATTAGCTCAAAATTTTCGGTATTACTCATACCACACATAAGGCAAAATGGAGCATTTTTTGGCGTTTCATGCTTACAATAATTACATGTATCGATGCTATTGATACTACTTTCACAGCCAGAGCAAAAGTCAGAAGATTTTGGATTTATCTGACCACAAAACTTGCACTTTTTGGGTTCCAGATATGTATCACAAAATTTATACTCTCCATCTTGACCCTTGATCAAATTGAGACACTTGTCACTGTTTGATAAATTGGCAAACTGGCATGTCGGACAAATAATTTTTTCATTTTTCTTCTCTGATATACTTCTATGCTCAATTGGTAATGATAATTCACCCTTACCGATTTTATTGCCCAGCAATGCGGAAAGATCAGCATCTTCGCTAAACCTCTCAACATTATCGGTAAAATCCATAAGCAGGCACGATTTTTTCCCGGGATGCAATCTCATTCCCCGACCAATAATTTGTCGAAATAACGAATATGAAGCTGTGGGTCTGAGAATTGCCAGAGTAGTTATATTTGGTGCATCAAAGCCAGTAGTAAGTACAAGTACATTAACCAAGTACTTAATGTCACCATTCTTAAACTTTTTAATGTAGCTATCGCGTAAGCTGGTATTTGTGTCTCCAAAAATACATGCCTTACTAGAAGATGGTATAATCTCGTATATCATTCTAGCCTGATACCTTGTTGCAGCAAAAATTATGCATCCACCATTTCGCTGGTCTGCATTTCTGATAATTCTTGCAACAGACGCTCTAATTTTTGTATCAACATCACATATTCTTGCGATTTCATTTTCTTTAAAATCATTACTGCTTACATAAGCCCCTCTGGCCACAAACAGAGTTTTCGCATCATTTACGTACTCTATTGGTGATAGATATCCCTGAGCCGTTAATGTTTCCTCAGAAATATCAATGAGACATTTCTTAAAAAATGCTTCTTTACCCTCATATATAGGCCAATTAAAGTAATCACTACCTTGAGGATTAGCCTTCAAGCGAAATGGTGTAGCTGTGAGTCCTACTACCGGAACAACAGGATTAACTTTTTTGCATGCAGAGACTATGTGCTTTGCCTGAATTGTGGCTGACCCCTCTTCAAGACCCCATTGATGGCACTCATCAATAATAATCAGATCAAACCTTGGATAAGCTCTTTCATCAAGATTTACAAGACTTTGAGCCGAAGCAAAGACTGCATCCATATGCAAAGATTTTTGATTCAATCCAGCATTATATATTGATGGATATTTTCCAGTCACATCAAGATACTTTTGAGCATTTTGCTGGCAAATTTCCTTATTACGCGAAACAACTAGCACTTTTTTAGAAAGGCGCTTTATAACCTCAGCAATAATAATTGACTTACCGGCACCGGTACCTAGTACCGCAACACTATGCGATTCAAAACCACTACTGACTGTCTGCAATATCCTAGATACAGACTCATTTTGATATGGACGCAGCTTATACATCTATTCGATAACCTACCAGATAATAAATTACAGCTTATTTACAACTTGCTAGATAAAAATTTTGCTCTAGGGTTATCATTTAGAAAACTCAACCTGAACTTCCTTATTAAGTCCTTACTCTGGTTTGTCCGAACTAGCGACTCAATAATAAATTCCTTGCTAGCCTCCAAGGTTGATGGCAAATTTGACAAATAGTCATTTCTTACTTCTTTTGCAATCGTTTTATCAATAACAATTTGAATTTGTTCTGGATCCCGAAAAAGATCCTGGCTCCAGTTATTGTTATTCATGGCACGCATAAGTTCTTCTTTTCCTACATGCCTTACAACTGGATCGTCGTATGAACTGAAACGCACACCATATGTGAGCGCCTTTATCAGAATCGAACAATCTTTCAAAAATTTCACTTCATATTCTGTATGAGCAGTATCGGTCTTGTTCTGCTCATTACTCCTAATGCAAGGGTTCTCGCTACTCTCAGCAATCACAACAGCACTATCGTTTCTTGCGCTATCACTTTGATCTGAAGCGATGTTATTCAAGTTAGCATCAGAATCTATTTGTTCAGATTGAATATTAGATCGAATAGTGCTTTTATCTGAGCTTTGAACCTCATTAGGTTCATCTTTTACAAAAAAACCATCTAAACCATGCTCTTTGATGTAAGCATTTAGTTCATCAGTACTACAACCAAGAGCACTTGCAGTTGAGGCCATATCATGATCAAAGACAGTCAAGGTGAGCTTGACAGTATCCTCATCTAAAGGTGAATTTTGATTTTCTCCAAACTCTTCAATTACAGGCTTAATCTCGGACTCACCTTTGGACACATCCATACTATTGGACAGATTTTTCTCACATTCTTTTTTTGCTTCATCCAACTGTTTTAAAAGTATTTCTTTATCAATTTTCAGCTTTGAAACTTCAGATAAAAGCTCAGTATTTTGCCGCTGTAATTCAGAAAATTGATTCTGTAGATTTTCCCTCTGCTCCTGACAAGTCTCTAGAGATAAACGTAAAGACTTGTTTCCTTTATCTTGATTTTTTTCTGATGCTGCATTGTTCTGTATCTCTCCTAGAATGACACTATGAAGCGAACATAGATATATTTTATTATTTTCGGTATCGGCTCCACCAAGCTCCAGAGGAAGAGCATAATATGTATTCATAACACCATTGCTGTTGCCACAAAAGGCACAACATTGAGATTTCATTTTTTATTTCCATATCAACAAGCACGCCAAAATACAAAAACAGTAGTAATAACACAATTGAAAGTTACCACATCATTTATTTGTATTTTCACACATTACTCTACGGTCTTGCCCTTTATACTTTTAACATTTTAATTCCTTTATTCATTTTTTTAAGCTCTCAACATTTGCAAACAGAATAACTTCAAGATAATAGAGTTTATTGTTTCTGAAACCGTGGTCCTGACTCGTTATCCGTCCAGGTGAGGCTTTGATAGCAGACAGCAACCAGCTCTTTATGAGGCAGAACACGACTGTATCCGAATTCGTAATAATCCTTATCGCGCCCACTATTCAAGGATTCTATATGATCAAGTAGTGCTTTCAGTTCTTTGCGGTAATGCATCACTATTACTGCTAATCAGTAAAAATAAATTAAAACGCTCTACTCGGCACTGACCTCTATCATTCAATATTGTCAGAATATTATCCTGATCAAAATCAGAGCATTGACCGCTGTGTTAGATATAATTGTTGTACTCCTACACTAATGACATTCAATTCATAGTTGTTAATCCATGTCTGCTATCCATCGCGCTGAACTCACCCGTTTTTATGATCACTCTATCTTCTGTCCTTTTTGTGGTCAGAAAGTTATCGATATGGAAACCGGAGGTGATGCTGGCATACATCCATGTCCTCATTGCCTTTTTGTCGCCACGGATGCCGGGTTTGAATACCGGTCGGAACGCTTTGACGAAAATATCAACTCCCAGAAACTGGATGAGGATGAACTTGAAGGCAGCATAGATGAACTGACTGACAGGGTAACAATACCCGATGCGGTTAAATTTGCAGCTTATGTGCCGGCTCCCGGTTTCCTTGGGTGTTATTATGGCTTTGCTCCCAGGTAGCGTACTGGCTTTATAGCAGCACCGCCGTAGTGGCCAGGTAGTCTAATGAATAGTCTGGTTAACATCTCTTTATACATCAGACTACCTTCGTTCAGGCGGCAAACTTTTATATCCGGACTATCTCTTTTTGCTAAAGAATTCCATAGCCTGTTCTATACTCTGCAAATACCAGCCATCCACCTCAACAGGTTCGTCTATATAAATACCGAACCTGGTATCAGGCCATGCCAGTTCCAGTTCCGCTACAACTCTTCCCTTGTCATTGGTCAGTTCATATCCAACTTCAGGAGGAGAATAGTTTCTGTGTCTTGCATGATCCAGAATGCCATGTACGGCTGTATCCGCATACTTTATAGCCTGTTCCCAGTCCTGAAGCCCTGAAAGAATGAGCTGCTGCTCCCTTCTCAGGCGATTTAACAACTGAGTTTCTTCATGACGGATAAACATATGGTCATGATGGGGCTCTTTGCGGTGACAGTCGAGGCACAGCACCATCAGGTTGGCATCAGAGTTATCGTGTTTTACGCCATTGAGGTGATGTACATGGAGTAATTTTTTATGTTCTGACAGGTCAAGACTGCATTTCTGGCAGGTAAATCCAGCAGTTTTTCTGACCTTATAGGACACATCCTTCCAGTCATCCGTATATCCTGTTCCGGTATGACTAATACCTTTGGGCAGGTGCTTGAACAACGAACTGTAGGTCGAGAAGAAATCACCGATATCAAAAGATTCAACAAGCCGGCTGCGGCCAGCACCACCTGCATTCGCAGCACCCTTGTAATTCAAATGACTCAGGCACAGCTTGCAGACATTGAGCCTCGCAATACCCTCTACAGCTTTACCACTCTGAACCGAACCATAGATATTAAAATCTCCACTCAGGTTATTCGTAACCTTGTAACGATCAAAACGCTTTCTCTGCCGCATTTCATGAAGCTTGCGACAATCCGCGATATGAAACTTGTTACCACTGCCGGGATCAGCCAGAACATCTTCAATACGGTAGCTGTGATCAGGAATAAAAAGCAGAACCTGTCGACCTTTTACACTGAGAAGTCCCTGTTCGGGTACCAGATCTTCCAGACTGATTTCAACACCGGAACTGCTGAGTTCCTTGTCAAACTCAGTCACTGAGTCATCCCACACTTCCCCGAGATCAAAGTCGGTGTGTTCAGCACCCATTTGCTGAACACTGGCCCACAATGCATCCAGTTTTACTGATAACTTCATCAGGCACGTTCCAGAATGCGTTTAATCTGAATATCAGAGTTGGTAATGACCCTGAAACTGACACGTCTTGACTGAGCCCGGTCTTCCCTGCCTTTTTCATCATAAATCAGCCTCGACGAGGACAACCCTACAGCCGCAAGATGAGATTTTATCCAGTGCCTGAACGGTCGGCTGCTTGGCATACTGTAAACGTAGTCCAGTACCGACCGTGTACGCCCCTGGGACAACTCCATATTTTTGAAATAGGCTTCACGGTCTGATGAATACCTGCTCCACACGCTGCTGGTATGTCCTTCGATACGAACCTCATTAATCGAATCCTGAAAAGGTTTCAGCACTTCCATATAGCGTGGAAAAAACTCATTCAGCAGAGATTCATATTCATCGCTCAACTCAATCTCTCCGGTTTTAAACAGCACATCCGGAGACTTGAAAGTAAACGTAAGAGTTTCCTCGTCTATATCCGCATCCCACTTTTGAAGATCTTTTTCAAATTCGGTATTCAGAGCATCAAAAATTGCCACCTGGTTTTCCTGGTAGGCAACCGCAATCTGCTTGATTTTGTCCCGTTCACTGAAAGCATTCAGCATCAGAGCAATGGAAATAAACAGAAAAACCATCATCAAACCAGCCATCAGGTCAGAGACCGACAGCCAGTGATTTTCTTCCTGCTCATCATGCCCGGGGTTTAATAATTGGTGCATCATGGTCTGTTACATCGCTTGCCTGGCTGCTTTTACCTGACTGATCACCTTGCCCATATCCCGGGTCAGGCTGCTGTAGTCACGGGTGAACTGACCGCTGATAGATGCAAGGGCTTCACCCATGGACTGCATCACCTTGGTAACTTCCTTCTCCATGGCCTGGTCAATCATCTCAACTTGCTTTTGTACCGATTCACCGGTATTGCTCAGCGCCTGCTGAATGCTCTTTTCCAGGCCGGCAAAAATACTGTCAGCTCGCTGGCGATGCTCCAGTGCCTGCTGCTCAATAGTGGAAGTCAGACTCTTCTGAACAGTGTCTATATTCTGACCAAACGTGGTTAGCAACGTACCAGACTCTTTCGCAAAATCGGCACTGGCCTGCCTGAAGCTTTCTGCAACCTTGTTATTTCCTTCAGCCAGTTCAGTTACCAGCTTGTTATTGGAATCTTTCATCTCGGAGCTGGTTACACGGAATTCTGTTAGCAGCTGGTCTCCAGCCGTCTTATAGGCATCTCCAAGCTCTTTGCCACCCTTCTGCAAATGAGTAATCAGACTTTCTCCAGCTTCGGTAACGCCGGTTGTCAGTGTGTCACTGCCTGCTTTCAGGCCATCAACCATTGCTTCGCTGACTTCGAGGAAGCTCTGGTTAAATTCCTTACTGCCCTGCTGTATGTCATTCACCAGCCCTTCTCCGGCTTTAGTGATATCGCTAGCTAATGCATTACCGCTGACCTGAAGCCCTTCGACCATTTCATTACCAGCAGCAGTAAAGTTCTGACTGAATTCTTTACCACCCTGAGTCAAGTTCATCACGAGGCTTTCCCCTGCCTCACTGACGCCTGCTGCCAGGGTTTCTGCACTGGCCTTCAGTCCGTCAACCAGTGTTGCATTGGCATCGATATAACTCTGATTGAGTGCCTTCCCACCCTGCTGGAGATTTGTAACCAGACTTTCTGCGGCTTCATTCACCCCGGAGGTTAGAGCCTCACTACTTTTCTTAAGCCCCTCAACCAATGCTTCATTAGCATTGGTATAGCTCTGGTTAATAGCTTCCCCACCCTGCTGCAGATTATTAACCAGGCTGGCACCGGCTTCAGTTACCCCGGTCGTCAGTGCTTCGCTGCCCTTCTTAAGGCCATCAACCAGCGTTTCATTGGCATTGATATAACTTTCATTCAACGCCTTGCCACCGGTTTGCAGTTCGCTGACAAGGTTTCGCATATTGTTGTTAATATCTTCCAAGGTTGCCTTGAAGTGATCCTTGATCTCAACACTGGAATTAGCGGTTTCCGTAGCAGCATCATTCAGAGCGCCACGGGTGCGGTCTACGGTGTCGCGATAGTTATCCGCACTTTCAACAACCACCAGTTTCAGTTTGTCAGTACTTTCCTGAACTCCCTGCGCCATCAGTTCATTGGCTTCTCTGGCACCGGCAATGGCCATATCAATCTGACCCCGGATTTCAGGTACCGCCTCAACAGCTTTGTCCCGAACCGATTCAAACGCACCCAGATGACGAGATAACTCTTCAATCTGGTGCTGGTTAACTTCCATCACCTTAACAAGATCATCCATCGCCCCTGGAATGGACTGTGCTTTCTCTCCGATATGAGCAACTGACGATTCGGTTTCACTGATTGCTTTTACACCCAGATCATACTGATTCTTCATGTCTGCAAGCTGGTGTTTATAGTTTTCCTGCCAAGTCACCAGCTCCAGAACGGCATTATTAAGATGCTTGAAGTTCTCGCCAAACTGCTCAGTCAGATTATTATTAAAATCCTGAATGACTGATTTCAGTGCCTCAATGACCTGCTCGGTTGCAGACTTTGACATCATGTCGGCAAAGTCCTGAAGTTTGATCCATAGGCGATTTTCGAACTGTTTAAAGTTATCACCCTGCACTGACAGGTGACTGTTTATTTCTGCCAGCACCCCTGCCGTCTGGGTAAGATGCATATTGAGATGCTTTTGGTTATCACTCTGTTCAAACCGCAACAGTTTCAGCTGGCCCAGGAGACTTCCATCATCATTACCACCAATAGACCGCAGAAGCTGATCAATACCATCTGCCTGCCGTTGGATAACCTGTTGTAGCTCGCCAAGCTTCATATCCTCAGTGCTACAAATGGCTTCTTTCAGATCATTAATATTCTGAGCCTGCTCACCCATTAGTCTCAGGTGGCTAAGATAATCGGCAGCAGTGATTTCTTCCCCGGTATCCTTGTTATCTTTTGAGGTTATCCAGCCAGATGCACTAAGCATTTTGAACAAAATGGACAAGAGCATGCCTGACAAACTGGTAATAAATGCCGTTTTCAAACCTTCCAGCAAAGGTCCGATACTGGTGTCGATATGGGCAGTATCAAAGTCCAGCAGACCAGCAACAATCCCCATAAATGTCCCCAGTATCCCCAAAGAAGTAAGAAGTGTGGGCGTATACTGAGTAAATGCATGGGCTTTATCTTTTATCTTGCACCCTACGGCAAAAAAGAACACAAAACCCAAAACAGCAAGAAAGCCATCAGTCAGTGCAGACGCTCCGGCGTAGGTAATAAATGACTCAATTGGGGAAGAAAGCACAGGAAATCTCGCATTATGTGAATGCAGGCACTGCAAAATACTGCAGAAGTAATACAACTCAATAGGATATTGAGATTTAGACGTATATTTTAGTCACTAAGAATTCTGCGGCTATTGTTGGATGTATTCTAAGTGATGCTTTGTTTTTCGATTATGCACCCAACGATACATATTTTTACATAACGACCTTCGCATACTCCTGCGCTTCTCCTTTACCAGAGCAGAAACATCGCTTTTATTACTTCAGAATCAAAAATAAAATAACCCAATGTTACGCATATACACTTCTTCATGTTCCATAGTACAAAGAGTATGATCTAACGGTTTTTACAGCCTTCCCCCTTTCTGATCAGCAGCTACCGAGGCCCATGCTTGACCGGCAGTCAAAATATACCGGTAAAACCTCCGGGCGGTAGCGTTTCTGATACTCTCCATCCTGTTATAGTACTGCTTATAAAGCATTTTCCTTTCCGGAACACTCTATGCCAGTTACCAATTACGCCCCCGGTGCCCGGGTTGAAATCCGTGATGCCGAATGGGTTATTCGTCGTGTCGATCCAAGTTCAGATAAAGGCTACCAGCTGACCTGCGATGGTATCTCTGAACTGGTGCGCGGCAAAAGCTCGATTTTTCTCACCCAGCTTGAAGATGACATTAAAATTCTGGATCCGGCTACAACAAAGCTGATGCAGGATACATCCAATGCGTTCGAACAAAGTCTGCTTTATATAGAAAGCCAGTTACGTCAGGCCACGCCTAATGACGAACAGATTCATGTCGCCCATAAAGCCGCCATGAATGAAGTACCCTATCAGTTTGACCCCGCACTGCAGGCACTGAAGCAACCGCGCCAGCGGATTCTAATTGCAGATGCGGTGGGTCTGGGTAAAACCCTTGAAGCCGGGATTCTGGTTACCGAACTGATGCAGCGCGGTCGCGGTCAGCGGATTCTTGTACTAACCCTGAAAAGCATGATGACCCAGTTTCAGAAGGAATTCTGGAACCGCTTTACTATCCCGTTGACCCGGCTTGATTCCAACGGTCTGCAGCGGGTTCGCAACCGTATTCCGGGCAATCACAACCCGTTTTACTATTACGACAAATCCATTATTTCCATTGATACCCTTAAGCAGGACAACGAGTTCAAGCACTATCTTGAACAGGCCTACTGGGACATTATCGTTATTGACGAGGTTCACAATGTGGCCGACCGTGGCACCGGCTCCCAGCGTACCGAGCTGGCCCAGTTGCTGGCTTCCCGATCTGACACTCTGATAATGCTGTCGGCAACACCTCACGACGGTCGCGCCCGCAGCTTTGCCAGCCTGATGAATATGCTGGACCCGACGGCTATTTCCGACCCGGAAGAATACGGCCGTGAAGACTTCCAGAACAAAGGACTGGTAATCCGCCGCTTCAAGAAAGATATTCAGGATCAGGTAGGCGACGAATTTAAAGAACGTACTGTCCACCGCCTGCGCCATCAGGCCTCTCCTGAAGAAGAAGCCGCCTACGACAAACTGCTGGAAATTCCGTTTACTTACCGTGGGGAGTTTGACCCGGAAAAACAGGGCCACCTGATTCGTATCGGCCTGCAGAAAGCCCTGTTTTCATCTCCGGCAGCCTGTCTGACATCCGTAAACGAACGCATCAAAAAGCTCAGCAATAACGGCAATATCAATGAAGATATCCAGTCTGAAATCAATGCGCTGGAATCGTTCAAACTGGCCCTGAACAACATTGAAGGTCACTGGTCGAAATACGATGCCTTTATCAAGCTCCTGAAAGGCAAAGCGTTTGACTGGAGGAAAACCAATACCGAAGACAGGCTGGTCATCTTCTCCGAACGGCTGGAAACCCTGCGTTTTCTGGAGCAAAGCCTCAAGGCCGAACTCAAACTGAATGATGCCCAGATCACCCAGCTTCACGGCGGCATGAGCGATATCGAACAACAGGAAATTGTTGAAGCCTTCGGTAAGCCGGAAACCAAACTGCGGGTACTGCTCTGTTCCGATGTGGCCAGTGAAGGTATCAACCTGCACTACCTCTCTCACCGTCTGATTCACTTCGATCTGCCCTGGTCGCTGATGGTGTTCCAGCAGCGTAACGGTCGTGTAGACCGGTATGGCCAGAAGCATGATCCGCATCTCTATTACCTGATAACAGAGTGCGAGAACGAAACCATTCGCGGCGACACCCGGATTCTGGAAATCCTGCAGGAAAAAGATGAGCAGGCTTACAAGAATATCGGCGACCCGGCCACCTTTATGGGCGTTCACGACACTCAGGTTGAGGAAGAACTGACCGCCGGGGCCATGGCCGAAGGCATGGATGCCAACGCCTTCGACCGACAATACCAGCCCGATGAAAGCAACGAAGGTGATGATCTGCTGGCCGCCTTCCTGAGTGAAGATCCTGTACAGCCGGAACAGAAGCAGCCGGCGCTGCCGCTGGCCAAAACTTTCAGCCTGTATGAAAACGACTACCGTTTTGTAAAAGACTCTTTTGAGTTCCTGAACCGTCAGCAGCGGATGGCAGAGGTCAGCTATCAGGACCACAACCAAACCGTATCACTGACGGCCCCGGAAGACCTGCGGGAGAAATTCCGGTTTCTGCCCTCGGAAGTCTGGCCGGAAAACGGACACTTCGTACTCACCTCCAGCCGGGACGATTACGAAAACGAAATCCAGCGCAGCCGCAATGATGAACATGCCTGGCCGAAAACCCATTACCTCTGGCGCCGACATCCGGTCATCGAATGGCTGCAGGAACGGATGCTCGGCAATACCGGCCGCCATGAAGCGCTGGTTATGGGTTTGAATACTGATCTGGCAGCAGATGAAAGTATCTTTCTGGTTTCTGCCCTGATTCCCAACCGCAAAGCCCATCCGGTGATCTGGAGCTGGTATGCAGTCCACTGCAAAGGCAGTGCTGTCACTAAAATCACTCCACTGGATGAAACCCTGGAACAGTTGGCGCTGGGCAAAAAGAAGCGCCCCAATACCGGCCAGCCGGTCAACCTTGAGCAACTGAACAAACTGCGACAGCCGGTTGTCGATGCCGTTAAAGAATCCGTTTTGCAGCAGCGATCGGATTTCGAACAGGCAATGATTCCAAAGCTGACCGCCCAGCTGCAAGAACTGAAACATCTGCGCTCCGCTCAGGAAAAACAGCTGGAAATCACCCTTGAACGCTCCCAGCAGAGTGCGGCCTTTAAAGACAGCCGCCGCAACCAGCGTATGAAAAAGATTGACGACGTGTTTACCGAATACCTGCACTGGCTCGAAGATACCCTGAAAACCGAGCCCAGCCCCTATATCCAACTGATTGCTGTTCTGGCCTCCTGCCAGCAGGAGGTGTAATCATGGCTGTTGCCGACAATGCTGCCAGCTTCCTTGGCATCAACAACGAAAACGAATTCTACAGCGCTCATTACCTCTCTGAAGTCTTCAAAGGGGATATCAGTGACACCCTGAACCAGTGGAAAGCAAAAGAAGATGCTGACAGGGAAGACGACACCCTCAGCCGGGAACAGCGGTTTGTTCCCCCTTACCAGCGACTGAAAAATCTGGCAAAGCACTACTTCGCCATGCGCGAACGCAGCCAGAAGGAACGCAGTAACGCCAGAGCAATCAACCTGCAGCGGGAAGTGTTTAAAGAACTGCTGTCCGCTATGGATATTCCCTGGCAACCCCATAACCGGATCGTCGGCAAAGATCTGGAACTGCCGGTGCTGGCAACACTGCCTGCCGGTGAAACCACCAACCCGACACTCTGGGTGCTGGGCGCACTGGATATCAATAAAGAAGGGCTGGACCCGCTGGCCCTGAATCTGCACAAAGAGCAGTTTATCGGTGACGGCCCCCAGTTCGACAGCCTGAAAGAAACCAGCTGGTACGAGCTGATTAACAACACCGTATTCAAACAGGACGCCCCCCCCCGCTGGGTGCTGCTGCTCAGCGACCGCCAGCTGGTACTGATCGACCGTTTCAAATGGCTGCAGAACCGGATGCTGCGCTTCGACTGGGATGAAATTCTCGGCCGCAAGGATGACCAGACCCTGAAAGCCACCAGCGTCCTGCTGCACCAGTCCAGCCTGGTACCGTCAGAAGGCAGCAGCCTGCTGGATAATCTGGATGAAAACAGCCACAAGCATGCTTTTGGTGTTTCCGAAGACCTGAA
The DNA here is from genome assembly GCA_947387575.1 of Spongorhabdus nitratireducens. Lineage (GTDB taxonomy): Bacteria > Pseudomonadota > Gammaproteobacteria > Pseudomonadales > Endozoicomonadaceae > CANDOC01. Next base: position 260,448 of record CANDOC010000001.1, on the reverse strand, counting down.
ATATGCCCTGCGCCAGGCCATCGAAATGCTCGGCAATGAAGCCGCGGAACAGCTGATCCAGCGAAAGGATATTTCTTTCACCGGCAAGTCGGCGCTGGATGCCGACAAGCTCAGCCGGGAATGTCTGCGCTATATGTACCGGCTACTGTTCCTGTTCTATATCGAAGCCCGCCCGGAACTGAAGTATGTCCCCCACCAGAGCGAAGCCTGGCGCAAAGGATACAGCCTGGAAAGCCTGCGGGATCTGGAACTGGTCAAACTCACCAGCGAAGAAAGCCGCAAAGGTTATTACCTGCACCATTCCCTGAGTCAGGTGTTCCGGCTGATTCACGAAGGCTACAACAGCGAACAGCAGCACACCGCAGCGCTGGACTGGAGCGAGCGCGGCCTGCACAACACATTTGCCATTGAAAAGCTGGACAGCCACCTGTTTGACCCCGGCCGGACACCCTATCTCAACAAGGTGCAGTTCACCAACGAAACCCTGCAAACCGTTATCCGTTTAATGTCGCTCACCCGCGAAACCAAAGGCCGCGGGCGCAAACGCCGGGGACGGGTCAGCTATGCCCAGCTGGGGATTAACCAGTTGGGGGCAGTGTATGAAGCCCTGCTGAGTTATCGCGGCTTCTTTGCCGGTCATGACCTGTATGAGGTCAAAAAAACCGGTGATACCCCGGACGAACTGGAAACCGGCTACTTTGTGCCTGCCTGTGAGATCGACGACTATAAAGACGAAGAGAAAGTTTATGACACTGACGACAACGGTCATAAAAAACTGCGGGTACATGAAAAGGGCCGGTTTATCTACCGGCTGGCAGGCCGCGACCGCCAGAAAAGCGCCAGTTATTACACCCCGGAAGTGCTCACCAAATGTCTGGTGAAATACACCCTGAAAGAACGGCTGGAAGGGCTGAAAGCCGACGATATTCTGAAACTGACCGTCTGCGAACCCGCTATGGGCAGCGCAGCGTTCCTTAACGAAGGTGTTAACCAGCTGGCGGAAGCTTATCTGACCCGCAAGCAGCAAGAGCTGAATACCCGGATTCCCCACGAAGAATACCGCGATGCCCTGCAACAGGTCAGAATGTATATTGCCGACCGCAATGTTTACGGTGTGGATTTAAACCCTATTGCGGTGGAACTGGCGGAAGTTTCCCTGTGGCTGAATGCCCTGTCCAGCGCCAATCAGGTGCCCTGGTTCGGTTATCAGCTGTTTAATGGTAACTCGCTGATCGGCGCACGGCGGCAGGTTTACAGCCCGACATTGCTGACCAAAAAAAGAAAGCAGGAGCGCTGGTTTAATACCGAACCCAAACGGCTCGATCCGTTAAACCCAAAACGCAAAGCGGATCATATTTACCACTTCCTGCTGCCCGATGAAGGCATGGCCGGGGTCAGTGATAAGGAAGCCAAAAAGCTAAAGCCCGCGGCTTTTGAGCGGATCAAAAGCTGGAAAAAGGATTTTATCGAGCCGCTGGAAAGCTACGAACTGGAACTGCTGACCAGCATCAGTGAGTCTGTCGACAAACTCTGGAAACAGCATACCGATACCCTGCGGGCCGACCGTAACCGTACTGAAGACCAGTTTGCCATCTGGGGCCAGAGCGATAACGGCAGCCACAGCACCACCACGGCCGAAAAAGACCAGATTCGCACCAGCGGTATTTTCAATAACAACGCCAGAATCGCCTCGGCCTATTGTCGTCTGAAACTGGTGATGGACTACTGGTGCGCCCTCTGGTTCTGGCCGCTGGATAAAGCCGAACTGCTGCCGGACCGGGCCAGCTGGCTGTTTGAGCTGAACCTGATTCTGCAGGGCGAAGTGTACAGCTTCCAGCCGGAGCAAGGGGGACTGGCACTGGATCAGCCTGTAAAACCTGAGCCGGACAGCTTTACCAAGCCGGTTACCGATCTGTTTGCCGATGATGAGCCACAGCTAAACCTGACCGAACAGGAACAGAAAGCCCGGGACGTAAAAACCGCCAGTGGTGAACTGAACCTTGAAAAACTGTTTAAACAATTCCCCCGCTTAAATCTGGTGAATCAGCTGGCGCAGAAGCACCGGTTCTTCCACTGGGAACTGACGTTTGCCGATATCTTTGCCGATAACGGCGGCTTTGATGTGATGCTGGGGAACCCGCCCTGGCTGAAGGTGGAATGGAACGAAGGTGGTGTGCTGGGTGATTACAATCCGCAATTTGTTTTGCGGAAGCTGAGTGCCACCAAATTGCGGGATGAACGGACGGAAGCTTTTGAGCGCAGCCCGGAATTGGAGCAAAGCTGGTTTACCGAGCTGGAAGAGGCGGAAGGGACGCAAAACTTTCTGAATGCTTTTCAGAACTATCCGGAGCTGAAAGGGATTCAGACTAATCTTTATAAGTGTTTTTTACCGCAAGCTTGGCGTTTTGGTTCTCAAGAGGGTGTTAGTGGCTTTGTACACCCGGAAGGAACCTATGATGACCCTAAAGGAGGAAAGCTAAGATCTCTTATTTATCCAAGACTGGCTTTTCACTTCCAGTTTCAAAACGAGTTTACCCTTTTTGTAGGTACAAATGATCATGGACGTTTAAGATTTGGCATTCATGGTTATGGTCAGGCTAAGGATAAAATTTCATTCACACACATATCAAACCTGTATACCCCTTCCACTATTGATAACTGCTTTTCGCATGATGGTGGCGGTCCTGTCCCAGGCATTAAAAATGATCAAGACAAGTGGAATACCAAGGGGCACAAAAGTCGTATAGTTCATGTAGATGAACATACCTTAGAAACTTTTTCCCAGCTTTATGATGAGCCGGGAACACCCGCAACTGAAGCACGCCTGCCAGCTATTCACTCTCAGGAATTGATTTCTGTACTGGAAAAGTTTGCTCATCAACCAAGAAGACTAGGAGATATTAATAGTGAGTTTTACGCAACGCCATCAACTTGCTGGCATGAATTAAATGCCCAAAATAATGGAACAATAAAGCGGCACACGTGTTTTCCAAAAACTCTTGAAAAACTAATACTATCTGGACCTCATTTTTTTGTAGGCACACCATTCTACAAAACGCCCCGGTCTATCTGTAGCCAAAACAGCCATTATGATGCTTTAGACTTAACTTGCCTCCCAAATAATTTTTTACCTCGGACAAATTATACTCCGGCCTTGAGCTCAGAGGAGTACTTACTCCGTGCACCTAAAGTATCGTGGGTCGAAAGTAATGAATCCAAACTAAAACTCGTTCTCGACTATTATAGAATTTGCTATCGGGCAATGGTCGGACCTTCAGCTGAAAGAACATTAATTGGAGCGATTTACCCTCCTCATCTTGCACACATCAATGGTGTCAAATCTTATGCATACAAAGATATAAACACCCTGATTCTAGTAGCAGCAATGCACTTTTCACTCCCATATGACTTTATGCTCAAGGCTTCCGGAGTAGCTAACCTACATACAAAACTTGAAGAATATGCATTAATTTCTCCCTCTGCCAATATAAGACTGGCTCTGGCTAATAGAACATTGGGCTGCGTTAGTGTAACAGCTTCATATTCTTCTCTTTGGAAGCAGGGCTGGCATGACAAATTTAAAAGTGATTACTGGACAACTAAAATTTCTATACTCGAAGAAAATTACTTTGCTAAGCAATCGCAAGAGTGGAGGGAACATTCCGCACTGCGAACTGACTACGAACGCCGTCAGGCCCTGCTCGAAATCGACGTTCTGGTCGCTATGGCCCTGGGCCTGACCCTGCAGGAACTGCTGACCATCTACCGCGTCCAGTTCCCGGTAATGCGCCAGTATGAACGGGAAACTTACTACGATACCAGTGGCCGTATCGTCTTCACTCCCAGCAAAGGGCTGGTCGGTGTTGGCCTGCCCCGCAAGGCGGGCAAAAAAGACACCCCGGTTACCGTCGAACATCCAAACGGAGAGAAGGAAACCCGCCCACTGGGCTGGGAAGAGGCTATCCAGCTGGAGGAAGGCACCAAAATCCACCGCACCGTAATGGACGATACATTACCGGGCGGTCCCAGAGAGAAAACCATCACCTACACCGCCCCCTGGCACCTGCCCAACCGGGAAGAGGATTACCGGGTGGCGTGGGAGGTATTCAGCGAGCGATTTGATAACCAGCCCTGATTCCTTTATCTGAATATGTACGGCAGCCTTCGCTGCCGTACCTCCGCCCTGATGATTAATCACTGTCGCACAGAGAGTTTCCGGCATTCTTTAAAAGGCCGGAACAAACGCTGGCGACTCTTTGTGTGATATGGAACATCATGAACAGCAGTCACTTTATTATTACTGAAAAATTTCCCCAGCCGGGACTGAGTGCTGAAAAAAAAGTCTGGAATAGTCTCTCCAGGCAATTCGCTTCAGATACCTGTCTTGCCTACTGGCGCTACCCACTTTTTTCGAATGTAGGGGAGCGCCGAAAAGAGCCGGACATTCTGATGCTGCACCAGTCGCTGGGTGTCGTCGTCATTGAAGTGAAGGCATTGAAAATCGACCAGATTACCGGTATCGACGGACACCTCTGGCAGTTCAGAAATTTCTATACCGATTCGGGCAGCCCCTATGAGCAGGCAGAAAATCATCTGTTTGAATTTCTGGCAATGAGTGACCGCCAGCCTGAACTGCGCCGCCGTGTTGCCGGCAGAGCGCTGGTTGCACTGCCCGAAATCAAACGCAGTGAATGGCAGGCAAAAGGGTTTGACAAGCATCCGTGCTGTCCGCCGGTCATTTTTAAGGATGATCTGGGAGAAGGACTGAATGCTGTCATAAGCAATGCTGTAACAGCCCAACCGGGACAGATTCTTGATGATGGCAAATGGCAGCGCCTGTGCAGTGTGGCGGGTAATACTTCTGTTCTTAAAACACCTGATCCCGAGGTGGTGCAAACCGTTGTAACCAAAGCGGATGCTATCGCAAAAGCAAAGCAGACGATTGCCAGACTGGATACCGAGCAGGAAACAGCCGCAAAACAGATTCCGGATGGCCCTCAGCGTATTCGTGGTATAGCCGGTTCCGGTAAAACAGTTCTGCTATGCCAGAAAGCCGCCCAGATGCATCTGAAACACCCTGACTGGGACATTGCACTGGTCTTCTTTACCCGCTCGTTATACGACTCCATCATTGATCTTATTGATCGGTATGTACGGCAGTTCACCAACGGTGAACAACGATATAATTCTCAGACCAGCCGACTCAAAGTCTTTCATGCCTGGGGCGCTCAGGATCAGCCCGGCCTTTATGGTGAAGTCTGCAACAGTGTCGGCTGCCGGAAAATGTTGCCCAGGGAGTTTTCCAGAGAGACTCCCATTTCTGCCCGCCTGGGGTTGGCTATCAATAAAATGCGTAACTGGCTGGAGCAGCATAACCGTACAATTCCGCCAATATATGACGCTATTCTGATTGATGAAGGTCAGGATCTGGTTTTTGATCCTCAATATAAAGAGCACGGTGTTCAGCCTTTCTACTGGATGGCATACAACTTCTGCAAGCCGGTGAAAAAACAAGAGCAGCAAATAGCGCTGTTTGAAGCGGAAGCAGAAACGGTTCAAACCAAACGTAAGGATTTCCGTCGCCTGATATGGGCCTACGATGAAGCCCAGTGCCTTGAATCTCCCATTATCCCCAAAGCCAGAGAGGTCTTTGGTGAAGAGCTTGGAAAAATGCTTGTGGGACAATACGAAGGCGGTATCAAGCGCAGTATAATCATGCATCGCTGTTACCGTACTCCGGGGCCGATTCTGACAGCAGCTCATGCGATTGGTATGGGCTTAATGCGTGAACAGGGAATGATTTCAGGCGTAACCAACAGGGAGGCATGGAAAGATCTTGGTTATGATGTTTCCGGCCGGTTCACTTCCGGTGAGCAGATATGCCTCCAGCGCCCTGCTGAAAACTCACCGAATCCGATCCCGGTAATCAGCGAACTGCCGTCGGTTGAGCTTAAGTTCTATCAAAACCGGCAGCAGGAAGCCCAGGAAGTAGCAAATAAAATCCAGAGCGATATTCAGCAGCATAAGCTGACGCCCAAGAAGCAGCTACTGATTGTCGTTTTTTCAACGGAATCGGAGCAACTGGTAACCAGCGCCCTGAATCAGAGAGGCATTAATTATTATATTCCGTCTGCTACTCAGGCCAACACGCATAATATACGCTGGCCTGACAATGACCCTAACCGGTTCTGGCATCAGGGCGCTGTAACGGTTTCACGGATACACCGGGCCAAGGGCAATGAAGCCGAAATGGTTTATGTTATGGGACTGGATGAAATCGCCCGAAATGAAAACAGCCAGAAACACCGCAACCAGCTGTTTGTAGCTATGACCCGAGCCAAGGGCTGGCTTCATATTTCCGGTATGGAAATGACATCCCCTTTCTACGATGAATTCCGCTCTGTTCTGGAAGCTGATGGAAAATATCAGTTTATTTACAGGAAAAAGCCTCTTCGCGACCTTTCCGATCTGGATCTGTCTCCTGAATGGAGTGAGGTGACCAAAGAGGTACCCGATGATTATCATTCGCTGATAATAAAGCTGGCTGATCATGTAAAGACGCCGGTTTTGTCCTATGAGATTACTGCCGGAGACCGTGTGGTAGCTCAGCCCTTACTTTGCTGGCCGGATGAAAGAGTGGCAATTGTTGAGTTTTCGGAACAGCTTGATGACTTTAAATCATTAAAGAAGAGTGAGAGCTGGACCGTCATGACACTGGCACGAGCAGTAAAGAATTTTCCGAAACTGATTAAAGCTCTCAAGGGCTGACATTTGACTGAACAAAGTTCTCTGTACTCTCAGAGAACTTTGTTTTCTCGACTCAACAGTAGCGTTAAACTTCCCTCATTTAGCCGGAAACCACAGTCATGGCTATTACCACACAGACTCCGGAATACTTCTATTTTCAGTCACTCGAAGAAGTTGTGCCCTTTGTAAACAGCGAAAAAGAACATATTTACAGAGTTTCATTATCCCCGTTGCTAACAAAAGGCGCCGCATTATCTGATGACAAATATTTCGGGCTGGGAAGCACCCGGATGGAGTTCAGCAGTGAAGGACTGGAGCAGTTCTGCTGGCACCTGAAAACCAATCCCGCTTTTGTTCAGCAGGCTGAACGTGAAGGTCTGGCTTCAGATATTCTGAACGACAGGCTGTCTGTGCTGAACAAAGAAGGCCTGCTAAAAAACTCTGAGCTCATTATTGATGGTCGTGAGAATCAGATTATAGGTGTTGTATCCAACCGATACTGCGGTTTCAGTAACCTGTCCCTTCTGGAGACAGTTTCTGTCGCCCTGAGCGATAAGCAAGTCCGGCAAAAAAGCTTTTTACATCTTGATTTCGGTAAATTTGAACTAAAAGAAGCCTATAGTTATAACAGCCGTCTGTTCCTGCGTCTTATCTCTACTCACAAGACAGGAATAATAAAGGGCAAAGGTGGTGAAGGAGAGGATATAACCTATACAGGCTTGCAGCTTTCAAACAGCATGGCAGGCGGGCATGCCCTGAAACTCTCTTATTATCTTTACCGACTGATCTGCGCCAATGGTCTTGTTGTGCCAACCGGTAGCCAGGCTGACAGGGTTGTTCACATCGGAACAGCTAAGTCATTCAGTCATCGTCTTGAAAAGGCTGTTTCAAACATTGTCGGTACACTTAAAACCACCCATTCAATGATAAAGCGTTTATACGGCATTGAGTTTGTGTCACTTCAGGCTGTCAAAGCAGGTATTACTGATGATATCTGCAACCTGATCTCTGGCCGGGACCTGAGAAAAGAGTTTGAAGACATGGCAAAGCTTAAGGACTGGGAAAAAGAAGGCATGACCACGGATGAAATAAAGCAGGATGAAGATCAGCTTTTAATTGAGAAAGTCATGAAACACCTTGGAGGTAAGGGAGGTAAGGGAGGTAAGGTTATCCATTCCTTCTGGCGGGATAATGCCAGTATGTTTGACATCATTAATATCTTCACCGAAATTGCCAATTCACTGCCTTACAGGGAAATGCTGGAAACACAGGAAAACGCCGGTCGGCTGGCGGACTTCATTGACAAAAACCGAAAGAAATTTGCCTGAGCTTCGTTTCACAGCTTCCTCATCTTATCGGCTTATTAATTTCAGTTTTACTAAGCGGAGAACACAAAAAGGCAGTTCAAAAAACCTTTTACTGAGCTGTGCCATGGATAATAGTGGTTCATAGCGCAATAATTACTTTGTCCTGAGAATATTTGACCAAGTACCCAAGTTTGAAAATCACATATAATAATCAGATTAACCCTATAGAATCCTGCTTTCTGCTAATTGTCTTTCCTCCCTGCCCTATCCAGTCAATTCAAATAACCAGTGAAGTATAACGTGACCAGCTCATCTACAACGCCGGGAAACGGTGTCGATAAACTCCAGCAATATAACAGCGAAGTCCGACAGAAAATTCTTTCTGCTCAGGAACCATATCTCGGGTTGATTGATGATTTGATCAGTCCCGCAGCAGCGGACTTTCTCCGCACTGTACTGAACAAGGCCGGTGGCAGGTTCAGTACCATTGAACAGGGTCTGAAAAAATTTCCGGCTCTTTTTGCGGCTTACATGATAAAGGCCATCAGGGAAGATCACGGACAGGAAGACAATAAAGTTTACGGTTGCCTTAACCAGGCAATGGGACGCTCCAGAGATGCCCGTCAGCCTTCTTCTGAACGGGAAAAGATGTGGCATTCATTCCGTCGTGCCTGTAGCCGCTTGCAACTGCCGCTCTCTAACCGGACATTTGGCACCAATTATATGATTGATGCCTATCTGGAACAGGTGGGTGTACCAGACGCTTTTCTGGATCAGCTCTGGGAACGGATGGAGCGGTTCGCCCACCGCAACGGTCTGCCCGATGAGCATGATTTGGCTGCTCAGAAACTGTGGTACTCACAGTTTTGCGGTAGCCTCAACAGCCCGTTCCCGGTAAGAACCCGCAGGGCACTGGAAAACGACACCATGGGGTTTTACCTGACGCGGTTTTTGTCAGAAGTTGCTACGGATGAAACCCGCACCGGCAGAAGGAATTTTTCCGACTCTGTTTTGCCAGTGTTTCAGTATGACGGTGACTCGCTGCTGCTCAAACTTTCTTCGACAGATGACTATACCGTCTGGGAAGTGGATATTGACGGTGAAAAACAGAAGGTTGAAGTCGTTGACCGGTCTCGCACCCTGCCCGTTGATGATCTTGACTTCCGGCAGCTGACCATTCGTAAGGCAGGTACAGATTCTACAGAAATTACATACCGGCTCTGGCAGGACGAACGGGACAATCAGTTTGCTTTTTTCAATGCAGATAATCATACCTTTGTCAGCAGTCACAGCCTGCGCGAAGATGGCGTGGCACTTGATCCCGGTCGTTACATTATTCTCAGCCGTTTTGAAATTGATATTCCCGGACTACACACCCCGGAATGTTATGAAGAGGGTTTCTTCAGTGGTGAGCTTGAGCTGAATGCCGGTAGCAGTCTTGAAATTAAAAGAGGACCGGTAAGCTTCATTATCAAAGCTCACTCCCATGCAGTTATTGAATTTAACGGCAAGGCAGAAACTCCTTATGAAGGCCCGTCCTTCTTTTCTGCCAACACTCTTCAGGCGGCTGTAAAACTTCCTGAAGAGTGGGGGCTGGGCGAAGAAACCTATGAACTGGAATTCCGGGCACCAGAACTGGAGCAGCAATGGACAGTGCCACTGCAATTTCTGAAGCAACATCAGGTTAATGTTCCTTTGGGCTTTGTTACCGCCAGCTGGCCAGCCGGTGTAGACCGCATTGTTGCGACCCTTCGCCGAACAGGACAGAAAAGGCCACTGGCCCGTGCCAGTGCGCTGGTATGGACCGGGCTTGATCAGATGCGACAGGGCTTTAAGCCTGAATTCAGCAAAATACCGGACAGCCTGAAACCTGAAAACTGTGAAAATATCAGGATTGATGAAGACAGCGGGAAGCTGGTTATCCGTGACAAGAGCCTGCCGTTTTTCAAGCTGTACTTCAAATCTGCACGAAAACAGTATTCCTTTCGGTTCGCCTTGCCGGGTACCTATATTTACCTGGACGATCCTGCTACAGAGACACGACAGGAAAAATTAATCAGGCCGGGCTCCATGCTCTCTGCGACAATCAGCGACCGCAGAAAAATCAGAATTTATTCTACCGAGCCGGGCGCACTGTTTATCGGTGATCACCTGTTGCATGATAATTTTCAGAAAAGACCCTGGGTCAAATATCGTGTAGCTGCGCTGATTGATCATATTAACAGTGAGAACTCATGCCTCAGGTTTGTGAGCGAATATGCAGAACAGACACTGGTCGAACTGCTGTCCCCGCATCATATTTCAGGCTGGGAATGTCTGCCCTGTGATCAGGCACTGAATATTGAATTCAAAACCTACGCATCTGTTGATTCACTGGTTATCACTGCTACAGAGCTTTTCAGTGGTCGCCGACACCGCATAACCTTCGACACCAACACCGGGCTGTTACCCGCTGAGCCCGGTAAAACCGGCGGTATTCTGGTTGCAGACAATGCCGGAGTCCTGAACGCCCAGCAGTTGTCACTGCATCTTGAAAACCTTTCTGACGGTGCCTGGTTCTTCCAGGTCAGCGCACTGATCAATGGCCGCTGGGGTACGCTTTCTAACCAGCGGGCAGACCAGTATGCGTGCAGTGCCGTTATCTTCCGGGGAGAAATCAGTGATCTGAATATTCATCTTTCTGACTGGTCGCACCCGTTGATTCCGGTACCTGAAAAAAACCGGATACTGAAGCATACCAATGAGCTGCTGCGAAACTGCTATGCATTAGAGTGCTGGGAAGCCCTGTCATGGCTTAAAAGCCTCTGGCTACATTTGCTGGAAGATGCCGCTCTGATGGGTAATGATAACCTGCCATCAATTCTTCCGTTTACCGATACCCTGCCTGACGAAACCGCAGCAGAATCATGGGTGCCCATGCTGCATATCGGTGGCTACAAGCCTTATATCTATGCCCGTAATGCCATTGCCTATAACCGGATTGATACTGGTGACAGTATTAACCTGCGCTGCCTCCGGGCTATTTCTGATGTCAGCAGAAACCTGGCAGAGGCCATAAAGAGTGAATTGCTGTCGAATTCCCTAGTTACAGCTTTTACCAACACAGTGGCCGTTATTAATAACGGCCACCAGCCTCGCAATTTTTCTTTTCATACAATGAGCGCCATGCTTCCGATGACCTTTATAGACAGGCACTGGCAGCAACTGTTACGCGAAGGTAAAGAGCCTGCCTTTGGCGATCTGGCGGGTGGTTATCATCTGGCCTATGCACAGCACCAGTTACTGGAAAACCTCCGCCGCATTCAGTCCGGCAACGACAACCGGAGACGGGATCTGACTCGTATTGCCCTGCGTTCAAGAACCGGAACATCGGTTTTGCCCTGTCTGGTTCCACCGGAGTTCTTTTCAGATGAGCAGGAAAGGGAAATATTTGACGGTTTAACCAGAGTGGCATCGCATCTGGCTTATGCCTGCCGCCGCCATACAAGAACGGGAGAAGATCTCAACGAAACCGTTTTTGAGCTGATGAAATTGCTGCAGGATAACGCCTGTGACCAACCACAGATTCTCAGCTTTTTCCTTTCCGTTGCTGACTGTCTTTTTCACTACTACCTGCTGCTGTGGGAAATCTATTTCGAATCAAAGGATGTGTAATGTCTGAAGCAAATCCACTTGCACTGGCCAGGAATCTGGATAACACCCTGAAGCGCTATATTGCCACCGCAGTGCCAATACATTCCCGTTATCCGCAACTTAGACAGGCATTCTGGGACACTCTGCAGTCGGAGCAGCTGGTAAAAGGCCCTTATATCGAAACCGTACCGGATTTTGAAAAAGGCCGACCGCTACGTGACCTTATCCAGAGTAACGGTGGTTTTTTACACGAAGGTTTCTCTGATTTTGAACCACAGATCCTTGACCGTAAACTGCACTTGCATCAGGAAGTCGCTTTAACCAATGCCTGCCATGACGGGCAGAACCTTGTGGTTGCGACGGGTACCGGTTCAGGTAAGACAGAAACCTTTCTGTACCCGCTGGTTGATATGCTGCTGAAGGATGAAAACTTCGATCAGCCTGGTGTCAGAGCTATTCTGGTTTACCCGATGAACGCTCTGGCCAATGACCAGCTGTATTACCGTGTTGCGCCACTGCTGGGTAAAACACTCCGTAAATATGGAATTACTTTTGGCCGCTACACCGGTCAGACGCCGAAAGGAAAACGGCGAGATGAAGTTGTTTCAGAAATGCTTGAGAACAGCAAAATAGACGACGAGTTCGGTTTCGACGGCATTCCTGATAACTGGCTACTGACCCGGGAAGAAATGCTGGCAAACCCGCCCAAAGTTCTGGTTACAAACTATGCCATGCTGGAACATTTGTTACTGCTCCCTGCCAACAGGTCACTGTTCAGCCATACCGCTCTCAAAGCAATGGTGTTGGATGAAGTACACACCTATAACGGTGCCCAGGCCACAGAAGTTGCCATGTTGTTGCGGAAACTGAAAAACCGGTTAAAGATTGACTACCCGCTGCAGTTTTTTGCCACCAGCGCCAGCCTGGGTGACTCCCCTGAATCAGATCAGAAACTCAAGACATTTTCCGCCAGCCTGTTCGGTGAAAAAGAACCGGTGATTGTCAGGGGTAACCGTGAAGCTCACGCTGAAATTACCAGTGGCAAAGATGCCGGGTTTTCTTTGTCCGCTGATGAATGGATAAAAACAGGTCAGGCTATTTCATCGTTTCTGAATCAGTTTCCTGACAGTAAGGAACAAAGCTATTGGGACTTTTCAGATGCGCTGGAACAAGCAGATCTGTCTGCCGAGCCTTTTGAAGAAGCAGATAATGATAATGAACCTCTCTGTGAGAGTCTGTTCAGGGTTTTTGCGACAAACAGGGAAATTTCACTGGCTGCCGAGACACTGCAACAGGGTGTCACAGATTTTGTTGAACTGAGCCATACACTATTTCCTGAATCTTCAAAGGACCAGGCTGTTGCAGCACTGACCGGGCTGATCCAGATGGGTATGTATGCCCGTTCACCGGTAAACGGATTTCCACTGCTGCCCTGTCGTCATCATATTATGGCTGGTGCAATCGAAGAGTTGAGTATTCTGCCGTCAGACAGCCCGGAAGGTTATGCGGATATCAAACTGGCCAGACGGCACCAGAGCGAAAGCAATATCTACTACCCTCTACTGACCTGCAGACAGTGCGGACAGCCTTATTTTGAAGGCTATCATGATAACGGCAGTCTGGTTAACCATCATCCGGGCAAACGCGCTACCCGCAGGGTTTTCTGGCTTGGAAAGCCGCCATCAACCATCACTTATGATGAAGATGACGCACAGGAGGCAATCAGCCAAGCCAAAGTAAAGCCGGTCTATCTGAATACACATACAGGCCAGCTCGGTACCGGCAGTGATCAGGGCATTGAAATCTATGAGGTTTCGACAGTCGATGATTCTGAGGAACAGATTTCCTATCTGAAACGCTGTGCAGCCTGCCATGCAACAGCATCCGGTGCTCATGCTGAAATTATTACCCGCTTTTATCCGGGTAATGAATCATTATCCAGCGTTGTGACCCAGCGGGTCATTGAGGCTCTGCCCAAAAAGACCGGTCATGATGATGACAGACCGATGGCCGGAAGAAAGCTGCTGACATTTTCAGACAACAGACAGGATGCTGCTTTCTTTGCTCCTTATTTCGAGCGTACTGCAGGCGACCTAGCCCACAGGGCAGCAATTATTAAAGTGCTTGAGGAAGCCAGTAAACCACTTCCGTTCGACACTGTCGCAGAAAAAGTTCGTGCTATATGGAGTAAGGAAGACAGTTTTGCTTACCCGGATCGGGAAGGTTATGTCAGAACAGATTTCGACGCCGTCAGCAGTTTGTTGACCGGCAAGATTGTTGCCGAGTTCTGTACTCCACCGGGAAGACGCTTGTCTACCGAGGCTCTTGGCCTTGCTAAAGTTACTTACGATGAGCGAACAATTACCCGAGTCGTCGATAGACTTCATAATGCCTATAAGCATCTGGCAAGCCAGCAAGATATTTATCAGCTCACCCATTTATTTCTGGAAAACATTCGGCGCAACAAGGCAATTACTAATATCCCTTATGACCCCGACATTAAAGACGGCATTATCTGGGGAGAAAACTACAAAGGTAAACGTTCTTTCGAGCTGGAAAAAACAGATAGTAACAGTTCAGTTTTCGGCTGGTTAACGAAGGCAGAAAATCGCTTTAACCGCAGAACATGGTATCTGGTAAAACAGTTGAACTGGTCTCTGGATGACGCCAACAGTTTCCTGGCTGATTTGTGGGATCTTCTTTCCAGAAGTCGACTGATAACAGCATCAGGTTCTGGAAAAGCGCTTGATTCAAGATCTGTTTTATTAGTCGCAGCAAGTCCGCAAGATCAATTTGAATGTAAGGGCTGCGGCCTCAAACAGTTCCATGTAGTCAACCATCGCTGTACGGCTTTTGGCTGCACCGGAGAGGTAACACCCTGCACCCTCTCCGAAGAAGAAATACTGCGGAATCACTATATCTATTCTGCGACTAAGACCAGCCCTCTGGTTCCCCGTGCACGAGAACATACGGCCTCGCTATCAACCGACCTTCGGGAAAAGATTGAATCGGATTTTCATCAGAGCAAAGTTAACATCCTGAGCTGTACAACCACCATGGAAGTGGGTGTTGACCTGGGTGAGCTTGAAGCAGTCGTCAACCTGAATGTTCCCCCGGGTATTGCTAGCTATCAGCAGCGAACCGGTCGTGCAGGCCGTCGTGCTCAGGCTGCTCCGTTCTGCGTCACCATTGCCAGAAACTCATACTACGACAGGGTCGTTTTTAATGATTTTGCCGGATATCTGAGCAAGGCACCGGCAGACCCGATGGTTCATCTGGCAAATCCGACCATTTTCCAGCGCCATCAACTATCAATATTACTCTCTGATTTCCTGTCGGATAACATTCAGCTGGAAAAACTACGGGCTCCGGTGCTGGCAGATCTTTTCGATGAAGAGATGCCTGAAAATTATCATCTCGAATTTCGCAAAAAGGTTCAGGCCTGGCTTGAGGGGCCGTGTGGGCAGCAGGCTCTGGGAAATGCCCGCTATATGCTGAATCTTCTGCCTGATGAGGAATCTGCAGAACTGACAAAACAGGTCACCGATATTTCCCGGTTGTTTGTTGATGAACTCGAAAGATTCAGTGCCCAGATCAGTGACCGCTGGCTTCGTTACACAGACTACATGGAGAAAGCAAAAGCCAAACTAAATGATGGCGATAATAAAGCCTCAGGCGAATTTTCAAGATGGGATGGTCAACGTGAGGCCTTTATGGGCCAATATCTTGTTAACCAGCTTTCGCAAAAAGGGCTGATTCCAACATACAGCTTCCCTGTACACTCAATTTCTCTTGAAGTCACGAAAGAGCGGAAGAGCCACAAATATGAGCAGGTACAGTCTGAAATAGCTATGACCCGGGACGCCTCCATGGGAATTTCCGAGTATGCCCCCGGAGGCGAGGTTATAGCTAACGGCAAGATCTGGCGAAGTGCAGGTCTCAGTTATACCCCGCGGGACTTTATGCCTACAGAGTATGTCCTGGTCTGCCGTTCCTGTTCTCATGCGAATGTTGCTGATGATCCTGCAGACATCCCCAACGAATGTGAAAACTGCAGGCAGCCGGTTAAAGACAAAAGCATGCCTTTCATTAAGCCCAAAGGCTTTATCACGGCTCTGAAGGAATCAAAAGGCAAGGATCCGTCGTCCGTTCGCAAACGGCCAACAGCGGCAGATGAAGCCAAACTGATCGTGATCCCCAGGGAGGATGCCTATACCGAAACCGGACATGCACTGGTCAAAAAAGTTCTGATGCCCAGCCAGGCAGAAGATGAACTTGAAGGTCGCCTGTTTATTCTTAACCGGGGGCGGGCTCAGAAAGGTTACTACCGTTGTCCTTACTGCAATTATATGGAGCTTGTGGAAACCCCCAGACCTCCCAAAAACCACTCAAATCCGGAAACCAACCAACCTTGTAAGGGGCGGATATCATCCCCTGTCGCACTGGCTCATGAATTCTGGACCGATGTACTGATCTTCAAAATAGGTCAGAACATCGCAAGTACGGTTGACATGCCTGCTGATGACTCTGCTGATCATATTGGCAATGTTGCTGTAACCCTGTCTGAAGCATTTCGTCGTGCCATTATTGAAATGCTGGACATTCCACCGAGTGAGGTACGCTCTACTTACCGGATTGAACGAAACAGCCTCTCGGTAATTATTTATGATGGCGTACCGGGAGGTGCCGGTTATGTTCGCAAGGTTTGCGATCAGATCGCCTTTAATGATCTTTCAGAGCACGTGCTGAATTCACTGCAGTGCCCGAAAGAATGTTCCGATGCCTGCATCAGCTGTTTGTGTGACTATTCCAATCAACGTTTCTGGGATGCCTTTAACCGCCACGCAGCCATTGAGTATATGGAACAGCTGACAGCCGACACTGTTTTGCACCACCCGGTAGAAAAGCTGGGAGCGGTTGTTGACAGTACCGCCAGCGTCGCTTCATTGTCTGAAAGCTGGAGTAAATACAACGAGCTGCTGTTTGTGCTGCCGGGACTGGCTGAAGATAGCGATGATATTCTGCATGATATTAAGTGGCTGCTGGATTTGCTTAATCAGGGCAAAAAAGTCTCTCTGCTACTGACTGAACCGTTGCCGGATAAATTTAACAAAACTTCATCCGGGCTGCGCAGCCTGATGCATTATCTTATTGCTTACATCCGGGATGGCCAGCTTAATATCGCGTATTCTGAAGCTCTGAATAAACGTGATCCGGCTTTTGAACCGTTTGCAATCGGAAATCCCGAAAGCAATAGCACATTCTGGTTCACAATGTCTCCTTTCAAGGCTCTGAATGCACTTGCTGTCAATGACACTGTGCTATCGATGGGTGAAAGTGAATTTGTTCAGTCTGATTTTTATCAGTCTGAAGTAGCCAGCCATCGTTACGAAGCTGATTACTTCCTCAAGCGACAGCCGGTGCTGATCCACAAATTTTCTGTTGGTGAAACAAGGAAAACTCGCAGCATCTTCAGTGAGCTGGAGGGTAGCTATATTGAAAAGCTATATATTCGGGATCCTTATGCCGCAACAGACAACAGCATCCGTCCTCTTGAAAAGCTGATCAGCGAACTGACAGATATGGCGCAGACGATCAATGAATTAAGGGTAGACTGCCGCCTGATTGACAGGGACGATAACCACCAGACTTATGAGAGCAAGCTGAAAAGCCTGCTGGCACCTTATGCCAGTAAAGTGTATATCAATGTCTATCCTTTCCACAGGAAGAAAAGCTTCCATGACCGAAGAGTGGTAGCCACAGTTTTCGACGACAGCGGAGCAACTTCGAAGTACTTTTATGAACTTAGTGGTGGCGTGTCACATTTGATGAACAGCGAATGTGAAACAATGATCACCTGTTACAAACCCGATGAATACGGTGCATAAGATTCTTATGCCATAATCCCTGTGCAGGGTTCCCAAAAAAGGAGTTTTCCGGGGTTCCCTGCCCTGTCCCTTGCCCCTGTCTGGCGGCATAATGATCCTTAAGGATTTTATTTCCCTTCCGTGTTCAAGGAGCCCCTTCCCGTATGATACCCGGCCTTCTGGCGCAAGATATTGCCCGCTCACTCCGTGAGTTCATTGTCACCGGATTTGAAACCGATACCTGGCCTTTTGCAGGCAAGTTCGATGCCCTTGTAAATAAACACAACAATGGTGAAGCATTTATCAAAGGACCCTATGTTTCCATTGGGCTGCCCTTTCTGAAGAAAACCGACAGAAATGATCTTTTTGACGGTTTTAAAACCGAACACAGCCCGTTTGCCCATCAGCAGCAGGCATGGAGCAACCTGTCCAGTCTGGGAAAATACAAGAGCACCATTGTGGCAACAGGGACCGGCTCAGGTAAGACCGAGTGTTTTCTGTATCCGCTTCTGGATCACTGCCAGCGGCACCGGAAGCCGGGAATCAAGGCCATTGTCATTTATCCTATGAACGCCTTGGCAACTGATCAGGCAAAACGGTTTGCGTCAGTCATTCACAATACGCCGGAACTTAAGGGTAATATTCGGGCCGGATTGTTTATCGGGGGTGCTGAAGAAACAGACCAGAAGATTATGGGTCCTGAACAGGTAATCACCTGTAAAACGACACTACGCAAAAACCCGCCGGATATCCTCCTGACTAACTACAAAATGCTGGATTATCTTTTGATGCGCCCAAAAGACCAGCCTCTCTGGGAAAACAATGATCCTGACACCCTTCGCTATCTTGTGGTCGATGAACTCCATACTTTTGATGGTGCACAGGGTGCTGACCTTGGCATGCTTATCAGGCGACTCAAGGCTAGGCTGGATGTGCCGAAAAATCATCTGGTCTGTGCGGGAACCTCTGCGACTCTGGGTTCAGAAGATCAGATGGATGACCTTGCCCGGTTTGCCGGTGATATTTTTGATACGTCCTTTGACAAGCACAGCATTATTGGCGAAAGCCGGGAAGCCCATGGCAAATTTCTTGATGTCATGGACTTCTCTCTGCTACTAAATCCCGCATTTACTCCTGAAAAACTAAATCCTCGACACTATGATAACCCCGATGAATATCTTGACGCGCAGGCAAAGCTGTTCCTCGGAGATGAGCACGGACTGGATATTCGGTCTGTATCAGGACGGCAGGCTCTGGGCAAACGACTCAAGCAAAACCCTTATCTTCATAACCTGCTGCAATACCTGGACAAAAACGGAATATCTTCTCTGTCGAGTCTGATAACCGTTGTAAAGAGCCGTATACCGGCAAACCTTAAGCATCATGCCGCCGAAGTCCTGCTGTCTCTGCTCTCGCTTATGGCTCATGCCCGGGGCAGTAATTATGGCTCCGAGCCTTTTGTGACTATTCGTATTCAGCTCTGGGCAAGAGAACTGAGGCGTATCGTGGCCCGGCTTGGTGATGATTCATCCGGTACCCCGGTAAGCCTGCAGTATTCGGATGATATAAAGATCGGAAATGACGAAATTTATCTCCCACTGGTACAGTGTAATGAATGTCATTCCACAGCCTGGCTGGCCCGTCAGGAGGAAAACAGCTCCCATATTGAGCAGGATTTAAGAAGCATTTATAACGCTTTCTTCCAGCAGGATAAAAGTGTCAGGATTTATCTTCCCCTGCAGCAAGGGAAACAACATTTCACAGTGCAGGGTTATGAACGGTATATCTGTACCGGCTGTGGTCATTTACAACCGGAAAATGGAAAGTGTTTATCCTGTAATCAGGGTTCACTGGTTCATATATTTCAGCCGGATCTTAATAAAAATGTAAACAGAGGTGGTATTCCGCGCATCCAGAGCCAGCGCAACTGCCCGGTCTGTCAGGCCAGTAACAGCTTGCTGTTGTTCGGTGCCAGAGCAGCAAGTTTAAGTGCTGTAGCCATTCATCAGCTTTATGCCAGCCCGATTAATGATGATAAAAAACTGATTGCATTCTCGGACTCGGTACAGGATGCCGCTCACCGTGCCGGTTTTTTTGCTGCACGTACATGGCAAAATAATTTGCGAATGGCGCTGGCAAAAACTATCCACCGTCAGGATAAGCCTGTCCGATTTACTGATTTCGTACAAACCTTTCCCGGATTATGGCGTGAGAACCCTGATAACCCCGACAGCTTTTCTACCCGGGATTATATTACCCAGTTTATTGCACCTAACCTGCAGACTTCTGAAAGCTGGATTGAGCTTCGTGACAAGAATCAATTGAAAAATCCTGACCAGTTGCTCGACCTGATCAATAAGCGGCTGGGCTGGGAGTTTTGTCTGGAGTTTGGTTTAAGGTCGACAATCGGGCGCTCATTACAAAGAACCGGAGTGGCCACTCTGGGTTGGGATCCTGAACTGATAACCAATGCTGCATTAACACTGAAAGCTGATGCATATGAACAGCTGGGCATTGATATTGAAACCCGTCAGGCTGCTTTTATGCTGTGGGGAATAGCCATCAGAATGAAGCGGCAGGGGGCGATAGCTATGCCTCTGGTTCAGCCATATATAGAAAGCGGTGGTAACTGGTACAGACTGTCACACATACAGCTTCCGTTCATGCCGGTTATCGGCAGCCACTTTACACTGCCACGATTTCCGGCAGAAGCAGCTGAGTCTAATCTGGATCCGTTGCAACCCAAAAACTCTCAGGGGTGGTATAACCGTTGGGCAACGCTGTTTCTTGACCCTGACAAACTGGTTGATTCCGGTGCTGTGAAAAAACTAAGCCAACTCGCACTTGAGGCACTGACAGAAGGAGGCCTGACTTTAAAGCTTGAAACCCAGAAAGGAAACACTGCCTGGGGACTCAATCCGGAGCAGCTGTATATTTATCGTGATCTCATCAGCCTCCGGTTATCCCGTCAGGGGTCAGAAAATGATGAAGGGCAAAATCAGTGCGAGGGTTCATGGGTAGCTCCTGATGTATGGCTGCCTCATATTCATGGAATGCCCGATATTGATATCAAGGGAGCAGACGGGCGACAGTTACCTGTATTTACCGAGGATCTTAGCCCCAAACACTCTTTTTACCGGGACTATTACCTTAGTGGCCAGATTCATCGGGTACAGGCCCATGAACATACATCTTTGCTTGAACGCGAATTCAGGGAAAGTCTGGAAACACGTTTTATTAATAGTCAGCATACCTGGGACACTAATCTACTGTCGGCAACACCCACACTTGAAATGGGTATCGATATTGGCGATCTGTCTTCGGTACTCCTGTGTTCGGTTCCTCCAACTCAGGCAAATTATTTACAACGAGCCGGACGTGGCGGGCGTAAAGATGGTAATTCATTTGTACTGACGCTTGCCAACGGGCATCCACATGATCTGTTCTTTTATGCCAACCCACTCAATATGATTGCCGGCAATGTAGAAGCACCGGCGATATTTCTGAATGCAAGCATGGTGCTGCGCCGCCAGCTTCTTGCATTCTGTTTTGACCAGTGGGGCACCCATCAAGGCGGTCTGCAGGAAATTCCCGGTTCTATGCAGGCTGTTATGGATGCTGTACAGCACAGCAGAACCGGAAAATTCCCATATACTCTGCTGGATTTTATCAGCAGGAATCGTGACATTCTCTGGGACAGGTTTGAGCAACTGCTGGATAAAAAAGTATCGAAAAACTGCCGTGAACGCCTGCAGGCAATTATGCTGGGCACATCAAACGATGATGAGCCGCTTGATATCTATTTTTTAACCGCTGTCAAAAGAATTGTTGATCTCAGGCACAACCTGAATGAGCACCAGAAGTCTCTAAAAGCTGAGTTAAAAAAGCTGGAAAAGATGCCGAAAGATGAATCCGTTTCAGCCCAGATCAGGGAGGTAGGCAATGAGTTTGAAGGAATCAAGCGACTAAAAAGTGAGCTGAACAGAAAAGAGACCTTCAACTTTTTTACTGACGAGGGTTTATTGCCGAACTACGCCTTCCCGGAAGAAGGTACCACACTACATTCAGTTATATACCGCAAGCTTTCAACTCCACGACAGAATGATGACGGCTCTGTGACAACCTTTGAGTCACGCAGCTATGAATATACCCGCCCGGCTCAGGCAGCACTTTCCGAGCTGGCACCGGAGAGTGTCTTTTATGCCAGTAACAAGAAGGTACAGATACAGCGGATAGAAATGGCAAAGGGAAAGAACCTTCAGTACTGGAGACTCTGTCCAAACTGCAGCTACAGTGAAGAAATTACCGGACCGGAGCAGCCCGCCTGTCCACGCTGTGAAGATTCTATGTGGGCCGATTCTGCGCAGAAACGGGAAATGGTGAGACTGCAACAGGTCTATGCCAATACCTCTGAGGAAGATGCCCAGATCGGGGATGAGTCAGATACCCGGGAACCCGTTTTCTTCAATCGCCAGATGCTGATTGATTTTGAACCTGAAGCTGTACTTCTGGCTCACGCTCTGGACAGTGACAATATATCCTTTGGTTTTGAATTTATTCGTAAGGCAACATTCCGGGAAATTAACTTTGGCAAGCAGGGTGCTGCGGACCAGGTGTTTTATGTTGCCGGCCAGGAAATGCCAAGACCCGGGTTCAGGATTTGCAGGGAGTGCGGAACGGTACAGCACCATAAAAACAAACCGGAGCACCTATTTAAGTGCCAGTACCGAAATACCGAGGGACAGGAAGGCATTATTGACTGCCTTTATCTCTACAGGGAATACAACTCTGAAGCAATCCGTATTCTGATGCCTCACCTGCTGTCCAGACCCCGGGATGAGCAAACCGAATCTTTTGTTGCCGCTCTGCAGCTTGGCCTCAAAAAACGGTTTGGAGGCAAGGTTGATCACATCCATATCACGTTAAGTGATGAACCCATACCCGGTTCTGCAGAACGTGCCAGTTACCTTGTGCTGTATGATTCCGTTCCCGGTGGCACCGGTTATCTGCATGAATTACTGGCAACACCGGAAAACCTTCTGGAGGTTCTGCAACTGGCACTGCAAACTCTGGACAGTTGTTCCTGTCAGGAACAGCCGGAAATGGATGGCTGCTATAACTGTCTGTATGCCTACAAAAACAGTTACGGCATGGAACGGACCTCACGCAAAACAGCAATTGAGTTACTCAATTTCGTTCTGTCAAATAACCCGGTTCTGAAAGAGGTCAACAACCTGGGAAGCATCAAGAAAGACCCTTGGGCTGACAGTGAGCTCGAAGCCTGCTTCCCTGATGCCATCCAGATGCTCAATAACCATCCGTCGATAGAGCATGCCAGAGTCAGGATCAGTAAAGATATTATCAATGGTAAAGTCGGCTTCAGGCTAGAGGTGGGGGATTTCAATTATTCAGTTGAAATCCACCCACAGTTGAATGAGAAGCATGGTGTTGCTTACCCCTGCGAGCCGGACTTCATGATTTACCCGGATAAGTCCAGCAGCGGCCATTTACCTGTTGCAGTATTTCTAGATGGCTGGAAGTATCACAAGGATATTATTCAGGAAGACCTGCTGAAACGTCAGGGGCTTACTCTTTCAGGCAAGTACCATTGCTGGAGCCTGACCTGGCATGATGTTCAGCAGGTATTTGCCGGAACAGAAACCAAAATACCTAATCCACTGACTGAACATACCGAAAATAGCCCGTCGGGTCCGATACAACAGATTGCACAGGCACAGGGCCTGACTAACCTTCAACAACTTGCCAGCCTTAAACCTCTGGCTCAGTTGCTTAATTACCTGAAGCAACCTGATTTCACAAAATGGCAGAAATTTGCCGCACTGCGTGTGCTTAGCTGGTTTGACGCGAGATCAATGCAACATCCGGATGGTATAGCCAGATTCAGAACGCTTTCTGGTGTATGGCCATCCCAGTTCACCGAGTGCTGGCAGGATGTTGGTTTCAGGTTAACGTCATTCACCAATTTCAGTGAATGCAGTGATTCATTGCAACTTTGTGCCGCCGCAGACTTGGCAGTTGTTAGAGACCTTGATATTAAACAGCTTGCGGTTACAACGATCTACAACGCACCGGACACTGACAATCAGGATGCATTTTCAGCATGGCAACGATTATTACAATTACTTAATCTTTTACAATTCTTGCCATTCAGCTTCATCTCCACTCAACAGGGAATTGACAGTGGGAAGTATTCGGAGCTGGCTTGGGGAGAAACGCCGGCAGAATCTGTTCATACTTCAGGCTGGGATGATGTGGCATCTATTGCCGATGAAGAAGCCCTTCCGTTCATCCATGAAATATCAAAACATGCAATAGAAAAGCCTGCTGTATCTTATGAGCACCTTAACGATAAGGGCAAAGTTGTGGCTGAAGCCGAGCTGGCATGGCCATCAAGAACAACCGTTCTCTTGCTTGACTACCAGTTGGATGAAAACAAGGACTATTTCGATAAAATAGGCTGGAATGTGATTACAATCGATACCGAAATGGATGATCTTATTGAGATGGTGGGTATTCAGTAATGGAAAATACTAAAGTTGCTTTTTCCGATGTGTTTTTTTCAGCACTAACGAATCTGCCACCGAATATTCAGGCCAAAGTAAACCAGCTGGTTTTGAAATTTCAGAGCAACCCGAGGTCAACCGGGCTTAACTATGAAAAGCTTAATGCTCTTAAAGACAAGCGGATGCGATCATTGCGCGTGGACAATACATACCGTGCAATTGTGTCGGCTCCCAAAGAAGGTAATGTTTTCCTTTTTCTCTGGGTGGATCACCATGACAAAGCCTATGACTGGGCATCCAGACACAAGTGTGAGGTGAACCCGAATACCGGAACATTACAGCTTTATGCGGCAAGTATTGAGGATCAGATTTCACCCCCAGCCAGTTCGGTTGCAGCTACAGTGGGTAAGTTTGACGATCTGAAGGATCGCCAACTGCTTAAACTTGGAGTACCGGAGGAACAGATACCGCTCGTCCGGCAAATACAGGAAGATCAGGCAGAAGAACAGCTTGAAAAGATTCAGCTGTTGCTTCCGGAGGAAGCTTATGAAGGACTTTACCTCATCATGGCTGGTGAGCTTTATGGGGATATTCTGCTTGAACGTGAGACTGAAGAAAATAAAACCTATGACACAGATAATTTCTCTGAAGCTCTTAGCCGGATTCAGTCCCAGTCGCGTTTTGTAGTTCCGAATTCAGATAAAGAACTGACCGAAATGCTTAACGCACCCAAAGAAAAATGGCGTGTATTTCTCCACTCATCTCAGCGGAAAATCGCTTTTGGTGAGAAAAATGGTGCCGTTCGGGTTCTTGGCGGAGCGGGTACCGGCAAGACCGTTGTTGCCATGCACCGGGCCAAATGGCTTGCTCAGCAACTACAGGAAACTGACCAGCACATCCTGTTCACAACGTTTACCAGAAATCTGGCCGTCGATATTCAGGAAAACCTGAACAATATCTGTACCGAGGATGAGCTGGATAAAATAGAAGTCGTTAACCTTGACCGCTGGGTTCAGGGCTTTTTAAGAAAACAATCCTACGACTACCAGATCGTGTTTGATACCAGCCGTATGGAGCAATACTGGCGCGTTGCATTATCTGAAAAGCCTGCCGACATTGATTTTCCGGATAGTTTTTATACTGAAGAGTGGCAGCAGGTTATTCAGCCTCAGGGTGTCACATCACTGGCAGAATATAAACGAGCTTCTCGTATCGGGCGCGGAACCAGGCTTAACCGTGAACAACGGGTTAAAATCTGGCCGGTGTTCGAAGAATACCGCCATCAGCTTAACAGGAATCGTCAGAAAGAGACCGACGATGCTTACCGTGATGCAACCCAGCTACTTCTGAACCAACGGGTTAAGCTCCCCTACTCTTCAATTGTTGTTGACGAGGCCCAGGATATGGGTACACAGGCGTTTAACCTGCTGCGCGCAATCGTACCTGAAGGCAAAAATGATTTGTTTATTGTCGGTGATGCTCACCAGCGCATTTATGGACGTAATCGGGTTGTTCTGGGTCGATGCGGTATTAATATTCGTGGCCGGTCCCGAAAGCTGAAGATTAACTACCGAACCACAGATGAAATCCGTAAATGGGCAACGGCACTGCTTGATGGCAGGGATATTGACGACCTTGATGGTGGTTCAGACGACAACAAGTTGTATAAATCTCTCACCCATGGAGCTACTCCGGTTGTTGAGTTATTTGAGACATCGGATGACCAGGCTAAATTTATAAAGCAGTTACTGGATCAGTCAGAGCATACAAAAAGCAACACATGTATTGTCGCCAGAACAAATCGCGAAGTTAACGACATTCAGAAAAAGCTTGAAACACTGGGGGTGGCTACTCTTATTATCAAGCCGAACGAACCTGAACGAGAGCAGTCAGATACAGTCAAGCTGGCCACCGTTCACCGGGTTAAAGGGCTTGAGTTTGATCAACTTATTATTGCCTCAGTCAACGACGGCTTGATGCCTTTGTCTTTTGCTATGTCAAACAAGGGTGATGACATTTCCAGAACTGACGCAGAAACGGAAGAGCGTTCACTGGTATATGTTGCTATTACCAGAGCCCGCAAAGCTGCTTATGTACTGAGTTATGGCTCACAGAGTAGTTTTATTATTCGCTGATACTTTCAATTAATGGAAATGATCTGACAGTTAATCATCAAGGCGGGTGATAACTGTCAGCCCCCCTGGGCACGAGATCAGTAAGCATTAAGATGCAATGGCAGAATAAAATCCTGAGGAAGTGGCGGTTATAAACCTGTTATGAACCTGTTATGAACCTGTTATGAACCTGTCACGAACCTGTCACGAACCTGTCACGAACCTGTCACAGATAATCAAAAGACGGACTAATTTGTAATTTTTTTAGCAATCATCCTTGACAAACAGACGTAACCATATAAACCTTATAATATTGTAATACTATAATATTAAAATATTATAATAGGTTTTTTGGCTTAATTTAAGAAGTTTGGAAGTCAGTTTTTTAAATATTTCGATGACCCTCTGTTCAGCATTCACATGTTAAAAAACATTCTAAAAATGAGCATTCGAAATATATTTTCTTTGATAATTTAACATCGCAATTCTTCTTACTACACAGATTAACCTCGTTGAATGCCATTCCCCCACTCTCTATTTAATAACTTATGTTCATTTTGGGATAGAGCTAACCACCAATATGCTCGCTTGGTACGCTCTTCAGATGATATTTCAGCAGAACAAATATCACCTGCACTTTCATAGCTAAGCCACTGAATAAGTGCATGAGCCAAACGCTTGACAGTAGAGTGAGGTTGATTGACACCTTGAATCCAGCGGTAGCCCGCATTTTTATCTCGACCCAGCAAAGCACCGATGCATGGCTCTAAACATGTGCTATGAGCTTTGGCTTGATCTGGAATATGTTTAAACGCCTCTTTAAACAACAAATCCAGCTTTTTAATGTCAGGCGATTTCATGGTAATACAGCTGCTCCAATCTGGCATGACGCTAAAAAAACGGCATAGCAATGATAGGGATATATCATTGATGGGTTTATTCGGATGGCGGGATGCTTTTTTTTCCTTCTCTCTAAAGGACTCTATCTCATCCTGTATTTTGGAGTTCAATCTCTTTACTCTTGAGTCAAAATCTCCGTCTCGTATAGATTCATCAAATAGCTTTCTCAATTCTCGAGCGTGACGTTCTTCCATCTTAGGGTAATGATTGGTTGAATACTCATACCAACTGGCATTAGTAATCCCAAAAAACCAGCACGCATCCATAACAGAAAAATTTAAGGACTTTGCCAAGCTGTACAAATGCTTTCCCAAAATAGGATAATCGATAGGTAATTGCGATGAACTTTGAAACGGGTTTTTTGGATCCTTCCAACAAGCAAAAAAATCATTCAAAAGATAGCTCCTATATCATTTGTGAATTATATATATTATACACAAACAAAAAACTGAATTTTTTCAATTAACTGAAACTTACCGCCAGATTTTGTAATATAGGTATTTTTTGCTTTAATTATATATATGGACATTTTTAAAATGAGAAAGCTGTATGGAAAAACTAATTGAACATCTGAGGAGAGAATTCAATGATCATACGTTAATCACGCTGGATCAGCTCATTGAAAGGGGGTATTTGAAGATGACTCTTCAGACAGCTATAAAAAAGGCAAATCTTGATGCTTTACCCTTCCCTGCTATACGCTTGGGGAAAAGTCAGAAATGTCCTTATGTAGTATCAATATTTGATTACGCGCAATGGCTTCACAGGCTCAGATCAGAAGCTCTGGAAGAATGGAATCAAATAAACAAAGATATGAAATATATATTGGACCTGTCTTAGATCTCTTCACAGCAACTCGTCTCAGAGAGAGCTTGCTATCATAGATTCCAATATCATTCTTTTTTCTTCCTTGTCAACTCACTGTGCTTTTCATGTACGCTTTCAGGACTGATGGCAGTATATATTTTCCATAATACATTGATATCTTTATGGCCAGTAACAGTTGCTACATCTTCAATTTTGTGACCAAGCTCCATCAATCTGGTTGCCCCCTCTCTTCGTAAATCATGATATCGAAGATTTTTTATTCCTAATTTGTTTCTGCACCGTTGGAATGCGGCAGAAACTGATCTCGGGTCATAAGGAAATATTCTGTCGCTCACCATTTGCTGACGCTGAATAATCTCCATCGTTTCACCCAGTAGCGGAATAGTCAGATCGTTACCCTTCTTATGCCGGGGGTCTTTACGATCGCGAACCTTTATGGCCTTTCTTGACAGATCCAGGTCTTCCCACAAAATTCGACACACTTCACCGATTCTCATACAGCTTTGAATACTGAAATCAAAAATATCAACAAGTGGAATCGTACTTTGCCGAGCTGACTGACGTTTCTCAAGAGCACTTCTTATCTGTTTGACTTCTTCACGTGTCGGTCTCCTGTCACGTGGTTTGCTGTGCCCTATTAGATTATGGCTGCTTAGGAATAGCATGGCGTCATCAATAGCACTGGCATCTACATTAATTTCCCAGTTAGGCTTAGCTGTAGCCAGAACCGCCCGTAAATAGGATATATCGTGCGCAATTGTTGCAGGACCTGCTCCTGCCTCTTTTCTGCTCTTGCAGTGAGTGATAATATCCGCTGCCTTGATTTCATAGACATTTTTAGCTGCAAGTGCCGAGTGCAACAGCAGATCAAGCACATAATGCTTGGTTCGCCCCCAGGGTTTTAACGGGTAAATTTCCTTTTGGTATTTTTCTATCAGCGTGCCAAGAAGGCTGTGTTGAGCAGGCTTGTCCTGATGGTAGAGGCTTTTCAGATAGTGAGGGTCTTCAAGCTCAACCGATCTTTTTTTACCGTAAGCCCGGGCCTTGTTTTTAGTGCTGAATGTTTGGGATTCCCGGTGTATGATCACGCCATCCTTTTTGACTCTGACCACACACCGATAGCGGATGGTGCCATCCTTGCGGGTTCGCTTTTCTATTGAAAATGATGCCATGTATTACTCGCTATTGTTGAGGCTCCACGACTGAAATTATAGGTCAAATTTGCGGTGCCCCATGGAAAATGGGGCACCGAAATAGGGCCCCACCATGAAATTTTGACCCAAAAAAGGGTCAAAATGACTGTAAATGTGACGGACGTTCGTACGAATTGAAATCATATAACCTCGGTATCTTATTGATTTATATATGATTAAAGAAAATGCTTTGGACCGACGTCTAAGTGTAGCTCCCATGATGGACTGGACTGACCGTCACTGCCGCTACTTCCTGCGTCAGCTGAGCCGTCATACCCTGCTCTATACCGAGATGGTGACTACCGGTGCCCTGCTCCACGGTGACCGGGCCCGCTTCCTGGATTATCACCCGGGCGAAAAGCCGGTCGCGATTCAGCTGGGTGGCAGTAACCCGACCGATCTGGCCAAGTGTGCCAGTTTTGCCCAGTCCCATGGTTATGATGAAGTAAACCTGAATGTGGGCTGTCCCAGTGACAGGGTGCAGGAAGGCCGGATTGGTGCCTGTCTGATGGCCGAGCCGCAAACCGTGGCTGACTGCATCAAGGCGATGCAGGATGAGGTCAGTATTCCGGTAACCGTCAAACACCGGATCGGCATTAATGGTCGTGACTCCTGGGATGAGCTGTGCGAGTTTGTCGGCACCATTGCCGACACCGGCTGCAAAACCTTTATCGCCCATGCCCGGATTGCCATTCTGGAAGGCCTTAACCCCAAGGAAAACCGCGAGATTCCACCACTGAAATATGATGTGGTGTACAAGCTGAAACAGACCTTCCCGGATCTGGAAATCATTATCAATGGCGGCATCCAGACCCTTGAGCAAACCCAGGAACATCTAAAGCATGTAGACGGGGTGATGATCGGTCGCGAGGCCTACAACAATCCCTACATTCTGGCTGCAGCTGATAAACTGATATTTGACCGGGATGTTGACGAAACCGACCGCCATGACGTGCTGGCCGCCATGTATCCGTATATTGAACATGAAATGTCACAGGGTGTGCGCCTGAATCATATGACCCGCCATCTGCTGGGATTGTTCCAGGGCCTGCCCGGTGCCCGCCGGTTCCGTCGCTATATCAGTGAAAATGCCCATCGCCCCGAGGCCAGTGTTGATACACTGAAACAAGCCGCTGCGCTGGTTAACTGCTGATCCGGGTCAGCCATTTGCTGATGGCATAAGTGTCCAGACACTTACCACTTCTGACTCTGTGAAATACCGGCATGGAGCCGGGTTTCATGGTTATTTCCACCTGCATTGCAATGTAAGGAACCCCCATGACAAGTCAGTTAGAACAACTGCGCCAGATGACTACCGTTGTCGCCGACACCGGCGATATCGAAGCGATCCGCACCTGGAAGCCGGTTGACGCTACCACCAACCCTTCACTGCTGCTGAAGGCCGCCGGCCTGCCGGTCTATAAAGAGCTGGTTGCCCAGTCCATCGAAGCCGGTCGCAAGTTCGACGGTTCCAGCAGTGAACAGCTGGGTCTGGCGGGTGACACCCTGGCCGTAGGCATCGGTAAGGAAATCCTGAATGTCATTCCCGGCCGCATCTCTACTGAAGTTGATGCTCGCCTGTCTTACGATCGTGTTGCGACCATCGAACGTGCTCACCGTCTGATCCGGATGTATGAGAAAGAAGGCATCAGCAAGGATCGTGTCCTGATCAAGATCGCTTCTACCTGGGAAGGTATTCAGGCGGCTCGACAGCTGGAGCAGGAAGGCATCGAATGCAACCTGACCCTGATGTTCGGTTTTGGTCAGGCTGCTGCCTGTGCCGATGCCGGCGTATTCCTGATCTCCCCGTTCGTTGGCCGTATCATGGACTGGTACAAGGCGAAGGAAGGTCGTGAGTTTGCACCGAACGAAGATCCGGGCGTACTGTCTGTAACCCGCATCTTCAACTACTACAAGCAGCACGGTTACAAGACTGTGGTCATGGGTGCCAGCTTCCGTAACACCGGTGAAATCACTGAACTGGCCGGTTGTGACCGTCTGACCATCGCGCCGGCACTGCTGGACAAGCTGGCTGCCAGCAACGATCCGATCGAACAGAAACTGTTCGCCGACAAGCCACAGTCTTCCGAAGAGCTGTACATTCCGGACGAGAAAGGTTTCCGCTGGGCGCTGAACGAAGACGCCATGGCAACTGAAAAGCTGGCTGAAGGTATTCGTGCGTTCGCAGCTGATCAGGTCAAGCTGGAAAGCTTCCTGAGCAGCCTGTAATCGTTTTCGATGAAGGGCTATTGATCGAGATAGCCTGAAAAGAGGCAGATACTGAAGGTATCTGCCTTTATCCTGCCTTGTCTTTTTTCATTTCCCGCAGCAGCGGACCAAACATTTCCCGATTCTTGTCATTCAGATTGCACAGCCAGGTATGGGCATCCTCGACCTTTTCCCGGGCAGACTGTTCGGTACATTCGCGAAATGGCAGATCAGCATACTGGTACTGACATTCACCGGCCTCTTCCACAATATTGAAGACCTGCCGGAAGCCCATGGTTTCCAGAATGCGGGTAATATCCTGATTGGTTGACCAGATCGTCGGTGTCAGCCGGTACTGCTGTCCGGCCTGCCGTGACAGGCGCGCCAGCAATCCCAGCGAGGTGCTGTCGATACCTTCGGTTTCGGTCAGGTCAATGATGATGTCAGCAACCGACTCATTACGAAACATCTCGTCGATAAAGCCGTCCAGTGTTGTACACAACGTCAGCCGTACATCACCGATAAATTTCAGAATAAAAGTTCCATCGCCTTCGGCGAAACGGATTTTACCAGCAGTCATCTGTCTTTCCGGGCTGTATTTTCAGCTTGTTCAGCGGAGGCGGCATTATGCGACGTTGAGTCCTGACTGTCATCCTCAACAACCGTATCCGGAACAAGATTATCGGTCTGAAGACCGGTACGGGTGTCCCCTCTGAGCATCAGCAGGGCAATATCATCCGGTGCAGCGCCCTTGAGGTCCTCAACACCAAGCACCTGTTTCAGGGAGTCCATATTGCCATGGCAACTCTGAATAGAGGACAACAGGAAGGCTTCTTTTTCCTGCAGGGTTTTGTGGGGCAGAATTTCCAGAATACCGTCGGAAAGCACGGTCAAACTGAAATTGTCCGGCAGCGGAATGGTGTCATCTTCATATTCCGCATCCGGGAATAGCCCCACCGGTAATCCACGCCCTTCAATAAAACGGCTCTCTTCTCCTGCCGCCAGCACCGGCAGCGGGAAATGCCCTCCAAAAGCATACGTCAGGGTTCTTTCTTCAGTATTCAGAATGCCACCAAACACCGTGACATGTTTGCCCAGGCCGGTATTCAGCAGGCTTTTATTAATATAGGAAAGCACCTGCGAAGGTTTCACCTTCAGGCTGGCCCGCCGGCCGGAATATTCATCCCGCAGGCTGAGCGACATATGCTTCAGCAATACGGTTACGAATGCAGAGGATGCACCATGGCCGGAAACATCGGCCAGATAAAAAGCAAAGGTATGATCACTCAGCGGAAAGTAGTCGACAAAATCACCACTGAGATACAACGAAGGGCTGATATGATGTTCAAGATGGAACGAACCGAAACGCCAGGGCGTTTGCGGCAACATTTTCAACTGAACCTGGCGCCCGGCTTTCTGATCCGACTTCAGCAGATTCAGGCTGTCATTGAGTGATTCAATCGCCTGTTCCAGACTTTCCCGGTAACGCAGGTTTTCCTGAAACAACCGGGAGTTTTCCAGTGCCCGGTTAATGGAATATTCCAGCAGTTCGAGATCAACAATCGGCTTGATTATATAATCGCTGGCACCCAGCCGCAGGGCTTCGACCACATCGGCCATGACACCGGCACCGGAGACCACAATAAAAGGTGTTTCGGGCGATTCTTCCCGTACCTGACGCAATACGGCCAACCCGTCCATCACCGGCATGCGCAGATCACACAGAATCAGTTCCGGAGAGCAGTCCCGGAATACCTGCAACCCCTGATCGCCATTCTCGGCTTCGAGCACAGCAAAATTGCTGTCCTCCAGATAGGCCACAATGCTTTCCCTGACGATCGTATCGTCATCGATGACAAGCAGCGTGCTGCGTCCAACAGTCATTCAGGCATCCTTATGGGTAACATCATCGTTATCTGCTTTACAGCGCCCCGGCCCCGGCTTTCTGTCAGCCCATATTACCTTTTAGCCAACTCACGGCTGAGAGCGGCAGGTAACCACACCGAGCCACACCGAACTCAGGTTAACAGAGCCTGGTAAAAAAACACCCTGTCTGCTTGAACCATACTCCCATAAAAATACAGCTGCAACAGACCCGGATGTAACATCAAATGACAGGAAGCCTGATGACAGGGCTCGCCAGCAAATTTGCCAACACTTTTGCCAACAAAGGTCGACAATCACAGAGCCGGCAAGCATCAGGCTGGATAGTGAGTGTAACGGAGATTTAGAAATCGTCCACCGGCAGTTCACCGGTTATCCGATATTCCCGGTTTTGCAGCCAGGCATCACGGATAAAGCTGTACTTGTCACCCACGATCAGGTCTTCAGATTTCAGCAGACCGGAACGCTGGTTAAGACGCCGCACCACATTCAGGGCCAGACCTTCCCCCCCGTCGACATAGCTCACCGGGTAAGCATAATGATCCGGCACCAGGCCCACACCGGAGCGTACGGTATTGGGGCCGAAGAACGGTACCATCACAAACGGTCCGGAAGACACTTTCCAGTCGGCCAGCACCAGGCCAAAGTCCTTGTCGTTACCTTCCATGCCATAGGCACCGGCCACATCCAGCAGCCCCAGCATGCCCACAGTCGAGTTCACCAGGAAACGTCCGCCCGCAGTAGCCGCTTCTTTACCTTCCAGCTGCAACCCGGAATAGAGCATATTGCGCAGCTCACCCAGGTTACTGAAGAAGTTGCCCACCATGGACTGCATTTTGTCCGGAACAACATAGTCATAGCCCTGGGCAGCCGGTTTCAGAATCCAGGTGTCCAGCGTATCGTTAAAGGCAAAGGCGCCGCGGTTAAAGCTTTCCCAGTGATCTTCTTGATCAATCGGTTGCCAGTCATCTGCCTGCACCGACATCGCACTGACGGCCAGTGCCAGAGAGCAGACGCATGTTTTCCATGCATTCACGCCGAGATTCCTCTTATAGGGTCGAGTTGTTCACGCCAGTTAACGGCTACCAAAACCTCAGCAGCCCCTAGCCACATTAACAGGGTGTTTAAAAAATATAACAAGCCGGAAACTGTAACGAAACCGGCACGCTGATTCAGAAACTTACCAAAGTTATCTTTCCGGCTATTGACCTGTTTGTTTCCTGACAATCACAGTTGCAGCCATTACAGTACCATTGCATACTGAAGTCGATACGGCACCATAACAAGGACAAAATCATGCCGCAGGATAAATCCCTTGCAACTGACCCGCAGGATGCTTCAGTCAGTGCAGCAAAACAGGCCGATAACCTTGTATTTCTTTCCGAACGGGATCGTCTGATTACCGAACTGCGCCAGCAATATCTTCAGGGTAAACTTAAAGCCGACAGTCGTCGCGTGGCCCGTAAACTGGCAGAGCTGGAAGCACAGCTGGATCAGGTTCATTCATAGCAAACCGGTAACCAGTTCCGGTTTTACCTTGCTTAACCGTTCAACATCTTCAGGCCGGTCAATATCCCAAAGTTCAGTCAGTTCATTCCACTGAATACCGGCCTGCTGTAACTGCTGGCGGGACTGTTCCAAAACGCTGTCTGTTCCCCAGTCAATATTCTCAAACAGCGGGCTCATGGACTGTGACAGCATCTGTTCCGACAGTCCCAACAACACATAACCACCGTCTTCAGCCGGGATATAGACCACCGGCTGCTGTTCCAGCTGTTGTAAAACCTGCTCAAAGTATTCTGTATTCAGCAACGGGCAGTCGCTACCAATCAGCAACACCTTGCGATACTGCTTCAGCATGGTTTCTGCCGCCGTCTGCATGCGGTTACCCAGATCACCCTGGGGTTGGGTTTTTCTTTGCCAGCGGCTTAATGACAGATTTTCAAATCCCTGATGTTGCGGATCATCAGCGGCCCACAGGCAGGCATCCATACCTGATGCATTGACCTGCTCAACCACATGTTCCAGCAGTCTTTGATGTAAACGACAGGCACCTTCTGCACCGAGAGCCGGAATCAGTCGGGTTTTAACTTTACCCGCAACGGGGGGCTTGGCAAACAACAGCACACAGGCTTCCTTATCAGCAGCCATGAATCACTTATCAGCTTGTTTTGATCGGGACGGCAGCATGCCTTTTTTTGCCCGGACTGTAAAACGATATTCCTGTGCCAGTGTTTCCGGCGCTGCGCCCATGTAATAGCGTAATCGCAGGCGCCACATCAGCAGAATGGTACTGACCACGCCATATTCCTGCCAGCGCCGGCTGGAAGTAATCACCTGTGACTTTAAACATTGAGGCGCCATGATGTGTTTCAACTGGCGGCTGAGTTCAATATCCTCCATTAGTGGCTGCACGGGAAAGCCACCCACCTGATTGAACAGTTCACGAGTTACAAACATTGCCTGATCACCACTGGCAATACCGGTGATGCGGGAACGCAGGCTGATCATAAAGCCGATCAGCGGAAACAGAAAATGTCCCGGAGTCAGTTTCACATCGAACCGCCCCCACCCATTGTCATTACTGCAGTTTTCAATAACTTGCTCTACACCATCCTTCGGCAGCGTTGTATCCGCATGCAGAAACAGCAGTACATCGCCACTGGCCGTTCTGGCACCGGTATTCATCTGTAAAGCTCTGCCACGACCACTGGTAACTACCTGGTCAACCAGTGGTGTAGCCAGCTCGCAGGTATGGTCTTCACTGCCACCATCCACCAGCACCACTTCATGGCCTTTGGCGCGCCATGGCTGTAATGGCTGCAGCGTTGCCACAATCTGGTCAGCTTCGTTCAGTACCGGAATAATAATCGAGCAGCGCAATAGGTTTTCCTGCGGGTTGAATAAGGTTCTGGGCAAGCATCCTATGCAACCGGTAAAATCGTGACAAGTACGATTCAATAACAATCATAAGCACACGACAAACGGTAAACATCGTCCGTTCGCGGAAGGAGCAACTATTCTATGACCCGGCAATCCGTTAATCCCCAGTCTCTGGCAGCCACGGCACAACAGCATGGCAAACGCGGACTGCCGCCGGTACATGACTGGAACCCGGCCTTCTGTGGCGATATCGATATTCATATCAAGCGTGACGGCAGTTGGGACTATATGGGCACCCCGATCAGCCGGGAAAGTATGGTACGGCTGTTTTCCACCATTCTTCGCCGCGATCCCGATGATGCCTACTACCTGGTGACCCCGGTAGAAAAAGTCAGAATCCGGGTAGATGATGTGCCGTTTATTATTACCGGCTTTGAGGTGACCGGCAGTGGTGAGAAGCAGCAACTGGTTATGACCACCAATGTTAGCGACGAGGTGGTTTTGAATACTGAAAACCCGTTGCGTATCGAGCAGACCTCAAATGGTGAAAACCTGCCCTACATTAATGTACGTGACCGGCTGGATGCCAGACTCCATCGTAACGTGTTTTACCAACTGGTCGAGATGGCAGAAGAGCAACAGCTGCAGGACAAAACCCTGCTGGGTATCTACAGCGGTGGTCAGTTTCATTCCCTGGGTGAGCTGCCCTGAGCTTGCTATTTGAGAGCTATCTGGCTGACTGCTCCCTGATCACAACAACACTGCGGGCTGGTACCGGATACCAGCCTTTGAAGAGTAACACTTCCCGGTAAAACGGATCACTGTCTGCTGTCGACAGTATCCGCCACCACAAAGCCTGCGGACCCTGTTCAGCAAAACTGAAAGATACAGGCTGGGACTCATTATTAATCAAAATCCGCAAACATTGTCCGTTATTGCCGGAGTGGGAATAACAGACCTGAAATGCATGACCTGATTCTGCTGGCAGCATCTCTGCACTCAGCTGATTGCCATTGCGGCCATACCATTGAACTGCAAGTTGAGGCTGGCCTCCGGCACCCTTTCTGACCGAGCTCAGGAAAGGCTGACATTGCTTGCGCAATGCCATCAGCTCCACCACATAGGCATGTAATGCATTGTGATGGTTCCTCTTGGAATCTTGTTTTAACCAGTTCCAGTCCAGCCAGCTGATCGGATTATCCTGACAGTAGGCATTGTTATTCCCCTGCTGGCCATTTCCCCACTCATCACCAGCCATCAGCATGGGTGTACCCGGTGACAAAAGTAAGGTTGCCAGCAGGTTTTTGCGGGCCTGTAACCGCCTGCCCAGAACCACAGCATCTTCCGTTTCACCCTCTGCTCCACAGTTCCAGGACAGGTTATGCTGATCGCCATCACGATTCTGCTCGCCATTATCCAGATTTCGGCGCTCGGTATAGGACACCAGATCACTCAGGGTAAATCCGTCATGACTGCAGATATAGTTAATGCTGCCTTCCGGACGCTGCAGCCCGAACAGATCGACTGAGCCAGTCATGCGCCAGGCCAGATCAACAATCTGTCGGTTATCGCCACGCCAGAAACTGCGAACACCATCACGATAACGATCATTCCATTCCTGCCAGTGCTGAGGAAAGCCGGTAAGCCTGTAACCATCCGGGCCAATATCCCAGGGTTCGGCAATCATTTGTCGCTGACTGAGTAGTGGATCCTGCTCAATGGCTTTGAAGAGCGGATGTTCCCGTTCAAACTGTTCCCGGTGCCGACCCAGCACAGGCGCCAGATCGAACCGGAAGCCATCGATATGATATTCCTCGCACCAGAGTCGGAGACAGTGCAAAGTCAGCTGCTGCATCAGGGGAGAATCAAAGTTCAGGGTATTGCCACAACCACTGTAATTGGCATAGGACATAGCACCATTATTACCCGGTGACTCCAGCAGGTAATACTCTTTGGCTGCCAGCCCCCGCAGACAAAGCGAAGGCCCGTCATTACCACCCTCGCAGGTATGATTAAACACCACATCCATAATGACCCGAATACCGGCACGGTGCAGTTCCCGAACCATTGTCTTTAGCTCGGTTACCGGATCATTAACGGCATAAGAGGGTTCAGGCGCAGCAAACACCAGTGGGTTATATCCCCAATAGTTGCTTAACCCCATTTGCACTAATCGGGGTTCACTGGCAAAAGCCATCACCGGCAATAGTTCAACCGTATTAATGCCCAGCCGTTTCAGATAGCTGATAACGCTTGAATGACACATTCCCTGATAAGATCCCTGCAATGCATCAGGAATATCAGGGTGAAGCCGGGTAAAACCTTTGAGATGAGTTTCGTAAATTATTTGTTCTGAAACCGGGATTTCAGGCAAGCTGACGCCCTGCCAGTCAAATGCCCTGCTTCGAACAATACAACGGGGAACAAAGTCAGCATTATTATTGCTGTCTCGTGACCAGTTGCCCTCACCATCGACACTGTAATCATAAACCGGTGACTGCCATGCAACGTTCCCCCTGACTTCGCGAGCCACCGGATCCAGCAAGAGTTTATCCGGGTTAAAGCGATGTCCTGAAGCCGGTTCCCAGGGGCCATCGACACGAAAGCCGTAAGCCTGTCCTTCACCTAGACCGGCAACAAATCCATGCCAGATACCCTGTTCTGACCGTACCATCGGAAGACGGACTTCCTGATTATCCTGATCAAACAGACACAGCCATACCGCTATTGCTTCAGGAGCCGCCACCGAAAAATTAACGCCTGATTGATTATTTACCGTTACCAGCGTCGCACCGGGAATCTCCGGATTGCCGGGTTGCAGTTCAGGGCAGGCAGGATTATCCATAACGGGTTCCATTTACAACATTGAACCGAATCAGCTATTACAGAAAACCAGATAGAGTGTTGCCAACGGCGGCAGGGTTAAAGTCAAAGAGGCAGGCTGACCATGCAGCTGGTTATGGCTGGCTTCAAGCATCGCGGTAATCTCGCCGGCATTCCCGACATTACTGCCACC
Organism: Spongorhabdus nitratireducens; assembly: GCA_947387575.1. GTDB lineage: Bacteria > Pseudomonadota > Gammaproteobacteria > Pseudomonadales > Endozoicomonadaceae > CANDOC01. The sequence goes on along the minus strand of CANDOC010000001.1, from coordinate 221,344 downwards.
GTACAGCTCACTGTCCGTATTCAATACTTCCAGCCAGCGGCCGGCTTTGGGAACGCCGACGCGATAGTCATAACGAATCATCGGGGTCATATTACTGATCGCCAGTATCACGCACTCGTTATGAGCTTCATTAATTCCCTGCCGGCAGAAAGCAAATACGCTGCGCTCAGCATCATCACCGATCAGCCACTGGAAGCCTGAAGGGTTGTAATCACCAGCCCAGAACCCGGCATATTGACGGTAAACCCGGTTAAGATCCTGTATCAGCTTGCTGACACCGGCCGGGAAAGGCTGTTCCAGCAGCGGCCAATCGAGTTCGGTATCATGATTCCATTCCCGGTTGGTTCCCAGCTCGGCTCCCATAAACAGCATTTTCTTGCCAGGGTGGGCAAACATAAAACCATAGTAGGCACGAAGGTTGGCATATTGCTGCCATTCATCGCCCGGCATTCGGGTTAGCAAGGTTCCCTTGCCGTGCACCACCTCATCATGCGACAACGGAAGAATAAAATTCTCGCTGTAGTGGTAAGCCATGCTGAACGTCATCTGGCCATGGTGATACTGGCGATGCACCGGATCCTGTTTCATATACTCCAGCGAGTCGTGCATCCAGCCCATATTCCATTTATGGCTGAAACCCAGACCATTGCCATAGGTCGGGCGGGAAACGCCGGGCCAGCTGGTCGATTCTTCAGCAATCATCATGCAGCCGGGCACCGCACTGAACACAGTTTCATTCAGCTCTTTAAGAAAACTGATCGCTTCCAGATGCTCATTACCACCATGAACATTAGGCTCCCATTCCCCATGCTGGCGCGAGTAATCGAGATATAACATTGAGGCCACAGCATCAACACGCAAACCGTCAATATGAAACTCTTCCAGCCAGTACAGTGCATTACTGACCAGAAAGTGACGCACAAACGGCTTGCCATAATCGTATATCAGGGTTTTCCAGTCTGGATGCCAGCCCCGGCGAGGGTCTTCATATTCGTATAGTGCCGTGCCATCAAATCGCCCCAACCCATGCGGATCTTCCGGAAAATGGGCTGGCACCCAATCCAGAATCACACTGATACCCTGCTGATGACAGCAATCAACAAAGGCTTTGAAATCATCCGGATTACCAAACCGGCTGGTCGGGGCAAACAACCCTACCGGCTGATAGCCCCACGAACCGGTAAAGGGATGTTCCGAGAGCGGCAGGAATTCAATATGGGTGAAACCCATCTCTTTGACATAAGGAATCAGTTGATCCGCGAGTTCGCTATAGCAGAGGCATTCCTTACTTTCATCGCCCGGTTTCTTTTTCCAGGAGCCGGCATGCACTTCATAAATGGAAACAGCGGTATCCCTGCCCTGATCCCGCTTCCACTCGTGATCATTCCAGTGATAGTTTCCATGATCGTAAACAATCGAGGCATTCCCCGGCGCCTGCTCGGCAAAGAAACCAAAAGGATCTGCCTTGTTCGGCAGTAACTCCCCGGACTGTCCCCTTATTTCATATTTGTACTGATCACCTGTAACAACACCCGGAACAAAAAGACGCCACACGCCATCATCGGCACTGGCCATCGGTAACAACCGACCATCCCATTGATTGAATGATCCAATCAGGCTGACACTGCGGGCGTGAGGCGCATAGACCCGAAACAGGACACCCGTAATTTCAGCTTCATTGCCACACTGATCCGTCCACTGATGAGTAGCGGGATGCGCCCCCATATGGCGATGCAACCGATAAACATCAACACCGGATTCCTGCAGGCAATAACGGCCAAACTGGTAGGAATCTATCAGGCTGATTTCGCTGCCATTCTGTGATGTTCCCTGCACCCGATAGACAGCCGGTATTTCTTTGGATGCGAGTTCACACTCAAACAGGCCGGCGGCACCATCAACCGGTTTTAAATCCGCCAATGGCAGACCAGACGCTTCGTCAGCAAGCAACAGCTCGTCTGCAATCGGGAGCCATACCCTGATATAGCTAGTGTCGCGTTTTGGATCTGGTTGTATACCCAGAATACTGAATGGTCTGGCACAGCAGCTTCGCAGGAGATCACTTTGCAGCTGCGTCATTTCGGGATTGATAACGGCCATATTGGATATAACCCTGTGCCTTAAGGCTAAGGTTCAACCAGAAGAAAGATTGCAATAGAGCATGGATTGAATTCGGTTTAACTGCTTTCGGCATTCATTTTTAGCCAGGCTGCCGCACCTGTAAGACCAGGAAACTCCGCCAGCATCAGTGAAGTCGGAATACCTTCCATGAAGTGGAGCATCTTGTCCCTCTGTTCAAAGGCCTGGCGAAAAGCGCCCTGTACAAAAATATCCCTGATTCGCGGAATAATGCCACCAGCAATATATACTCCACCTCTGGCACCCGTGGTCAGTGCTGCATTGCCGGCACAATGACCGAGTAAACGACAGAAGTGTTCAACAACTCTGAAACTCAGGGACTGCCGATCTTCCAGAGCCTTGCGCGTTATATCCGGCGCCGAGCGGGTACGAAACGTGTTTTCGAGATAACTGTGCGCCTGATACAACAACTCCAGACCGGAACCTGATAACAGCCGCTCCCAGCCGACATTACCCTCGATCTTCTGGCGGGCAAATCGCAGGACTTCAATATCGATATCATCTATCGGCGCAAAATCCGCATTGCCGCCTTCACCGGGCAGCGCTCGCCAGCCACAAGCCGTCTCCACCAGCGAGCAAACTCCCAATCCAGTTCCAGGGCCTATAACCAGCCTCACTGCATGAGTATCGCCGGTTAACTCCGGGCCAACGCTTAACAGTTCATCAGGCTTTAGATAAGGCACAGACAATGCCTGTGCAGCAAAATCATTCAACAGCTCAAATGCTTCAAGCTCAAAGGTTTGCTGAAAGTGAGATTGCTCAATGGTCCAGGGGCTATTGGTGAAACTGACCCGACCGTTGATAATCGGACCAGCCACGGCAAGACAGGCCGTATGAATCGAGACAATCCCTTGCCGTTCAAGATAAACCTTGACCGCAGCTTCCAGATCCGGATATTCCCGGCCAGACAGAGCCTCGATACTGCGCAGTTCCAGACTGCCCTCTTCCACCAGAGCAAAGCGGGCATTGGTTCCCCCGATATCACCTACCAGTGCCGTGTAAGACTGCATCGCCTATTCCCCTGTGGTCTGAAGCTGGTCAGAAGATCATATATCAACAGAATCTAGAATATATTCCAGATCGCACGACCATAGTCACGTATTGAGCGATCAGAAGAAAACTTGCCCATGGTCGCGGTATTTATAATCGCCATCTTCCACCACTGCTGCGGCTGGCGCCAGGTTTCGACAATCCGGTTATGGGCATCGCTATAGGCCTGAAAGTCAGCCAGCGCCATAAAATAATCGGAATCCTTGAGCGTATTCACCAGCGGCCGGAAAGCTTCAGGCTCTTCCGGACACAGATCACCGGATGCCATCCAGTCCAGCACTGCTTTCAGTTCAGGATTCTGATGGTAGATACTGCCAGGATCATAACCCCGCTGCCGCAATGCCTGAACTTCATCCACTCGCATACCGAAGATAAACATATTCTCTTCGCCGGCTTCTTCTGCCATTTCCACATTAGCGCCGTCCATAGTGCCAACAGTCAGGGCACCATTCATGGCGAATTTCATATTACCGGTACCGGAAGCTTCCAGTCCCGCCAGAGAAATCTGTTCCGACACATCCGCTGCCGGAATGATTTTTTCGGCCAGACTGACCCTGTAATTGGGAATAAAGACAACCTTCAGCTTGTCTTTGATACGGCGATCACTGTTAATCCGTTCACTGACACAGTTAATGGCATGAATAATGGTCTTGGCCAGCTGGTAACCCGGGGCGGCCTTGGCCCCAAAGATAAATACCCGGGGCGGTACGTCCAGTTCCGGGTTTTCAAGCAACCGACGGTACAGCGCCATAATATGCAGCAGGTTCATATGCTGTCGTTTGTACTCATGCAGACGCTTGATCTGAACATCAAAAATAGCGTCAGTATTCACCCGGACGCCACACTCTTGCTCGATAACCTTCGCCAGTCGTTGTTTATTCTGTTTTTTGACTGCGGCATACCGTTGCTGGAACTCACTGTCTGTCGCATGCGACTGTAGATTGGTCAGCAAAGCCAGATCCCTGCGCCAGTCACCCTGAACAGCTTCATCAAGCAGCTCGGCCAGTCCCGGATTGCAATTGGCCAACCAGCGACGTGGTGTTACGCCATTGGTAACATTAACAATCTTCTCCGGCCACAACATATCAAAGGCCGGGAACAGATCCCGTTTGATCAGCTCGGTATGCAAGGCTGCTACGCCATTCACACGGCTGCTGCCAATGGTCGCCAGAAATGCCATCCGCACCCGTGGTTGCTCCCAGGATGTCGGCGGTTCTTCAATAATGGAGAGCCGGCGTTTCATCATATTGTCGCCGGGCCATTTGGCTTCGACTTCCTTGTGCAGAAAGTGATGATTGATCAGATGAATCAGCTGCAGATGACGGGGCAATACCCGGGCAATCAGATTCTGCGGCCACTTTTCCAGTGCTTCCGGCAGCAGGGTATGGTTGGTATAACAGAAGACCCGACGACAGATATCCAGCGCATCAGCAAACGAAATACCTTCGTCATCCATTAATATCCGCATCATCTCCGGTACAGCCAGTGCCGGATGGGTATCGTTGAGCTGAATTACAACCCTGTCTCCCAGACCACTGAAAGCAGCAACGCCGGTTTGCCCTTCCTCCACATACTCACGGCGATAACGTCGCATCAAGTCTGCCAGCGAACAGGCGACAAAGAAGTACTGCTGAATCAGTCTGAGCTCCTGACCTTCAGGATGGTTATCATTGGGATACAACACCTGACTCAGGTTTTCAGCACGGATTTCATTGCTGCGCGAATCGTTATAATGGCCTTTTTCAAAACTGTTCAGATCAAAACCACCTTCAGCCCGGCCTTCCCAAAGTCTCAAGGTATTGACCCGGTCAGTACCATAACCGGAGACAGGAATATCCCAGGGAATCCCCATAATTTCAGTGGTATCAACCCAGCGGGACTGGCCATCCTGCTCTTCAACCCGGCCATAGAGTTGAATTTTCTGCTTCCGTTTGTAGCGCTCACGTCCCCAGGGAAAGCCATTTTCGCGCCAACTGTCAGGACTCTCCACCTGCTTGCCGCCCGCAAAACTCTGCTTGAACAGACCAAAACGGTAGTTGATGCCATAACCAAATGCGGCCACACCAACCGTTGTCATGGAATCCATATAGCAGGCAGCAAGTCGTCCAAGACCACCATTGCCTAGCGCCGGATCAGGCTCATACTCGAGTACCTGCTCAAGTTCGAGTCCCATATCCTCCAGAGCCTTGCGAGTCTGGTTGTAGACCCCCAGATTATGCAGGTGATCACCGAAAAGCCGGCCTATCAGAAATTCCAGTGACAGATAATAGACTCGCCGGGACTCCGATTCTCTTTCCTGGCGCCGGGTTTTCCTGACCCGCCCGAGGTTGATATCCCGCAGAAACAAGCCAATGGCAAACCAGTAGTCCTTGATCTCAGCCTCATCCGCATCAATACCGACGGACTGCTCCAGATGGTAGCGGATATGATCTTTGACCTGCCGGGCAGACAATGACTGGACTGCATCCAGATCCGTACTTTGCAGGCTGTTTTCTAGCGGCATAATCGGCAATCTCCGATAAGTCAGCATACCCGACCGGAACAGCCGTCATACGCCAACACAACTCGATATTAAATCTTGCAAATCCGGAAACTATCTACTTTCTTATAGACGACATATCGCTTTATGCAATGCAGCCGGACAGCCTTTGCGAAGGACGTTCATTGTCGTATTTATGTCGAATCCGACACATTTCGACTGCATCCGATGACCAGCCAACACCTGCCGTTTTCAGGAGTCGATCAATGATTGCCAAGCTGTTTCGCGCTCTGACCCTAAGCTTGTGCGCATTGGGTAGCGGATTCGTGATCGCCGTAGAAGAATCCCCGCTACTGATCTGGGTGGGTGGCGACAAAGCCTATGATGGTATTCGAGCAGTCGGCGAACGCTTTACCAAAGAACTGGGTATTCTGGTCAAGGTTGAGATTCCGGAAGGAATTACTGACAAGTTTCAGCAAGCGGCTGCCTCCGGCGGCGGACCTGACATTCTGTTCTGGGCTCACGACCGCTACGGCGAGTGGGCAAAAAGCGGTTTGATTGCGGCGGTAGACCCTGGCGCAAAATTTAAAGCCGGTATCGATGATATTGGCTGGCAGGCGATGACTTATAACGGCAAGATTTATGGTTATCCGGTTTCATTGGAAGCCATCAGCTTGATTTACAACACCAAGATTCTGCCCGAACCGCCCAAAACTTTTGAAGAAATGTTCCCCCTCAGCAAAAAACTGGCGGAGATGTATCCCCCCACCGATGATGAGAAACTCAAAAAGGGTATTACCACCATCATGTGGGATCAGGTACAGCCCTATTTCACCATGCCACTGCTCGCTGCTCGTGGTGGCTATGTGTTCAAGGACACACCCTCCGGATATGACGTGAAAAATACCGGGGTCAACAATGACGGAGCCAAAGAAGGCGCCCAGATGCTGGTCAGCCTGATAGAGAAAGACGTCATGCCCCGGGGCGTGGATTATGGCGTGATGGAGTCCGCCTTTAACAACCAGGAATCCGCCATGATGATTACCGGGCCATGGGCCTGGGATAACCTGAAAGAAAGCAAGGTGCCCTATGCCGTCGCCCCGCTGCCATCTATTAACGGGGAACCCGCGCGGGCATTTGTCGGGGTCTGGGGAGCAACACTCAATAATGCCAGCAAGAACAAGGATATTGCCCGAGAATTTCTGGAAAACTATCTGCTGACACTGGATGGCCTCAAGACCATGAACGACGATGTTCCGCTGGGGGCCGTGGCCAACAAGGCCTTTATGGAACAGTTGAAGGAAGATCCCCGGATTGCCGCCACATACCAGAATGTCCAGCAGGGGCTGGTTATGCCCAACGTGCCTGAAATGGGCAAGTTCTGGGCAGCAATGGAATCCGCCCTGCGCAATATCACCAGCGGTAGACAGGGTGTATCAGCCGCACTGGATGATGCGGCCAAACGTATTGTGAACTGAACTGCAAGCAGGATACTCAAGCGGGTATAGCCATGGGTGACGAAACTTGCAGCCAATCAGCAAAGTCTGATCAGAACGGAAAAAGCTGGCTTGCCATCATACTGGTTGGCCTGATTGATATCGTACTGCTGTATGGCATTACCCTGATGTATGCCCAGGGAGAAATAGCCTTTGCCTTGCTGACCCTGTTTCTGATGGCCTGTGGTAGCTGGGTTTTCATCAGTCAGCGGGGCTATTGTTACCGCTATGTATTCCCCGGATTGCTCGGCGTTTTTACCTTTATCGTTTTCCCCCTGCTCTATACGATCAATATTGCCTTTACCAACTATGGTTCCAATAATCTGCTGTCACTGGAACGGGTCAGGGAAATCCATCTGGCCAAGACTTACAGCTCTGGCGACGGCTCCTGGGGATTCCGCTTGTACCAGGAAGGTGGTGGATATCATCTGGTACTGGAAGACAACGACGGCAACCAGTTTGAAACGCTGTCTTTTGGTGAGCTGTTCGAACCGGTATCGATTCAGGCTGCGCCGCTGAAACCGGACAGTGCAGGAACAACCGGCACCCCACTATCAATGCGGGAAATCATCAAGCAAAGAAGTTCGTTAAAACAACTGACCATTATAATGCCGGACGGCACTGGTCTGGTGCTGGCCGGATTAAGAAAGTTTGGCCCCCTCAGCAAGATCTACGAAGCCCAAACAGATAATCCGCTGATTCTGACGGATACCCGTACCGGAGAGACGCTCTACCCGGATATGAACTCCGGATTTTATACCGATGGCACCAATGAAGTTGGGCCTGGTTTTTCGGTGTATACCGGCTGGAAAAATTTTAATGAGATCTTTTCCAACCCGGGCATCCAGGGGCCTTTTTTCAAGATATTTGTCTGGACCGTAATTTTTTCGGCTTTGTCCGTAGTTTTCACTCTAATCATTGGATTGTTACTGGCATGCCTGATCCAGTGGGAACCGCTGAAGGGAAACGGACTGTATCGAATGCTGCTGATTCTGCCCTATGCTGTACCCGCCTTTATCTCGATTCTGATTTTCCGGGGCCTGTTTAACCAGAACTTTGGTGAAATCAATATGCTGTTGGAGCTGTTGTTCGGCATAGCCCCCGAATGGTTCAGCGATGAGACTCTGGCCAAAAGTATGGTGCTGATTGTTAATACCTGGCTGGGCTACCCCTATATGATGATCCTCGCTATTGGCTTGCTGAAAGCCATTCCGGACGATCTCTATGAAGCTTCGGCGATTGACGGCGCAACCCCCTGGCAGAACCTTACCCGGATCACCATTCCTCTCATAATCAAACCGCTGACACCGCTACTGATCGCCAGCTTTGCTTTCAACTTCAATAATCTGGTGCTGATTGCCCTGCTTACCGGTGGTGGCCCGGATCTATTGGGAGCGACCACTCCAGCCGGTGCAACAGACTTGCTGGTCAGCTATACCTTCCGCATCGCCTTTGAGTCTTACGGTCAGGATTACGGGCTGGCATCTGCCATTGCCACGCTGATTTTCCTGATTGTCGGCCTGATTGCCTGGCTCAATATGCGGGTAACACGACGCATGCAGGAAGGCTAGACAGCACGCTTACTCGGGAGAAGAACGACGATGGCTATGGTTCAACCCCGCAATCTCAAATATCGGGTCTGGTATGCCCGGATTGCGCTGTGGCTGTTTCTGGCGTTGATTCTGTTTCCGTTCCTGATGATTATCTCGGTCTCGTTCCGCAGTGGGAATTTTGCTACCGGCTCGCTGATTCCCGAAAATCCGTCGCTGGAGCACTGGTACCTGGCTTTTGGTATTCCCTGGGAAAATCCGGACGGTTCTGTCACTGAACCTTTTTTCCCCGTACTGCTGTGGTTATGGAATTCAATCAAGGTCGCCTTTTTCAGTTCCATTCTGGTACTGATGCTTTCAACCACCGGTGCCTATGCCTTTGCCCGGCTGCGGTTCAAATTCAGGGAGCATATGCTGACCGCCATGATGATACTGCAGATGTTTCCGGCAGTACTGGCACTGGTAGCGATCTATACCCTGTTCGACAAGATCGGGGATTACATTCCCTGGCTGGGCATCAACAGCCTGGGCTCGGTAACCATTGCCTATATTGGCGGTATTGCCTTGCATATCTGGCTGATCAAGGGTTATTTTGAAACCATTGATAATTCACTGGAAGAAGCCGCCGCCATTGATGGTGCAACCCCCTGGCAGGCATTCCGCTATGTCTTGCTGCCGCTGTCAGTCCCCATTCTTGCAGTCGTTTTTATTCTGGCTTTTATCGCATCGATCGGAGAATACCCGGTGGCCTCCATTCTACTACACAGTATGGACAAGCTGACTCTGGCCGTGGGATCTCAGCAGTATCTCAACCCGCAAAACTATCTCTGGGGCGACTTTGCCGCTGCCGCCATTCTTTCCGGGTTACCCATCACCATTATTTTTCTCGCCTGTCAGCGCTGGATTGTCGGAGGCCTGACCTCCGGAGGCGTCAAGGGATAAACATCAAGGTACAGGTAATACTGCATGGCTGAAGTAAAACTCAACGGTATTTCCAAAAGCTATGACCAGGGTAAAACCTGGATCATCAAGGATGTGAACCTTGAAATACACAACGGTGAGTTTGTTGCCTTTATTGGCCCCTCCGGCTGTGGCAAGTCCACCCTGCTGCGTATGATCTGCGGGCTGGAAGATATTACCACTGGCGAAATGCATATTGATGGCGAACTGATCAATGACCATCCGCCCCATGAACGACAGGTCGGTATGGTGTTTCAGTCCTATGCACTCTATCCCCATATGACCGTGGCCGAGAACATGGCATTCGGCCTTAAGCTGGCCAGGGCTGACAAGTCGATCATTAAACAGCGGGTAGACGAAGCAGCCCGTATGTTGCAGCTTGAACCTTTGCTGGAGCGCAAACCCAAAGCCATGTCCGGTGGCCAGCGACAACGGGTAGCTATTGGTCGATCCATCGTACAGGAGCCAAGAGTTTTTCTGTTTGATGAACCGCTTTCCAACCTCGATGTCGCGCTGCGGGTACAGATGCGACAGGAACTTTCACAGCTGCATCGACGCCTGAAAACGACATCAATATACGTAACACATGATCAGGTTGAGGCCATGACCCTGGCAAACCGCATTGTGGTATTAAGTCCGCTGCAACCCGGTGCCAAAACCAATCTGGAACAGGTCGGAGGGCCTCTGGAGCTGTACCATCATCCAGCCAACCTGTTTGTTGCAGGCTTTATCGGTTCACCCAAAATGAACTTCCTTAACGCAGAGCTGCAACAACCGGGTGAAGAATGGTCAACGATCAAGTTAACCAGTGGAGAAACTCTAAAGGTTGCCGCCAATACCTCCAGCTCCGCCTGTGGCAGCCAGGTCATTATCGGTATCCGGCCTGAGCATGTGTTGTTATTGCCGGATAAAAAACAGGATCAGACCGAAAAAGACAACACTGTTATCGCAACAGTGTCTACCCTTGAAAGACTGGGATCAGAGTCATTTATCTATCTTGATCATGATTCTGTTCGAGAGTATCTGATTGTCCGGGTCACAGGATCCGGCCTGCAAAACGAAAATGACAAACTTGGTATCCACCTCCCACCCAAACAGTGTCATCTGTTCAGTGCCGAGGGACTTGCTTTTTCCCGTACCCACAAGCCAGAACTGAACACTTGTCAGAGCTAGTGCGGAACACTTTACAGCCGAATCACCGTTACGGAGCCTGTTATGTCAAACCAAGATCTGATCAATCAACTGGCCTCTCTGAACGGTATTGCAGCAGATTACATCGATGCGGCCGGACAACTGGTACATATCGCAGAGTCCACCAAGATCCCCATTATCGAAGCGCTGGGCTTCGATATCGGTACTGAAAAGAAACTGGAACGGGCGATTGAACAAAGCCTGCTACGCGACTGGTCGCACCTGTTGCCCCCTGTCTGTGTCGTACACCAGGGCAAACCATTCGAAATCCCCGTCTGTATTCCTGAAACCCGGTTGAACAACACTTTCCGGGGAGAACTGGTGCTGGAAAGCAAAAAATCAGCCGGTATCAGTGTCAAGGTATCCGAATTATCGGTTCTGGAGCGCAGGGTGATAAAAAAGAAAAATATGCTCAGGTTGTCACTGGAAATGCCGGAAGACCTGCCGCTGGGTTACCACAAATTATCACTGCGAAACCGTAATCTTGAAGCCGACTGCTACCTGATTGTTACTCCGTCCACTTGCCATGAACCGGACTATCTTAAACCTGACGACAAGGCTCGTGCCGAAAAGATCTGGGGCTGCAGTATTCAGCTGTATACCCTGAGGTCTGAAACCAACTGGGGTATCGGTGACTTCTCCGACTTGAAATACCTTGCAAAACAGCTGGGAGAGCAAGGGGCCGATGTTATTGGCCTGAACCCGATTCACTCACTGTATCCATCCAACCCTCAGCATTGCAGCCCCTACAGCCCTTCAAGTAAAAACTTTATTAATCCGCTGTATATCGATGTCACCCGGGTACCGGATTATGGTTCTCTGGACGCCGTCAACGCCCTTGTAAACGACAGCACATTTCAGCAGCACCTCAAAGATGCCCGGGAAACCGGACTGGTTGATTATGAAGCGGTTGCAGCGTTGAAGTTTCCGGTATTGGAAGCGCTTTACAGTTACTTCGAAAACCACCACGCCAAAGAAAAAACCCCGGTTTATAAAGAGTTTGATAAATACCGCCGGAAGCGAGGCATCGCACTGGATGCTGCCGCTACTTATGACGCGCTGTATGAGTTTTTCCGCGAAGACGATATCAACAGTTGGGGCTGGCCCTGCTGGCCGGATGACTATCAGCAGTTTGATACCGCTAAAGTCAAAAGTTTTCAGCGAAAATACAAGGGGCGCATTCGATACTTTATGTATCTGCAGTGGCTGGCCGAAAGCCAATTGGCTGAAGTTCAGCAGGCAGCACTGGATGCCGGTATGCGACTGGGTATCTATCGTGACCTAGCGGTAGGTGTTGACCGTGGCGGTGCTGATGTCTGGTGCCAGCCGGATGGCTATTGTCTCAATGCCTGTGTCGGTGCGCCTCCTGACCCGGTGGCACCACAAGGCCAGAACTGGGGATTACCGCCACTGCATCCGGCAGAATTAAAGCATCTGAAGTATGCTGCTTTTATCGAAACGGTTCAGTCCAACATGTCCTCCTGTGGCGCACTGAGGATTGATCATGTCATGGGGCTGTTCCGGCTCTGGTGGTGTCCGGCAGGAGCTACTGCCGACCAGGGAGTATACGTCACCTACCCTCTGGACGATCTGCTGGGCATCCTCAAGCTGGAAAGCCTGCGCCGTGAGTGTCTCGTTTTTGGAGAGGATCTGGGTACCGTACCTGACGAGATAGAACAGCGGTTACCACCGGCATTGTGTTACTCCAATGAAGTGGTGCTGTTTTCCCGGGATGAAGACCATTTCTTCCATCCCGACGACTTCAAGGCTCGCGCCCTGACCTGCGTATCCAATCACGATATCCCAACCCTTAAAGCCTGGTGGAACTGTGATGACCTGGATTTGCGACAGCAGCTGGGGATATACGATGCCCAGAAAACGCAGCAGGAAAAAAATGCCCGTCACGAAGACAAGATTGCGCTGCTTAAAACCCTGCAACAGATCGGTGAATGCCCGTGGGGCATGGACCCCGACGACATCAGCACCATGGGATATAGCCGCGATTTAATGGAAAAAATCCATTATTACCTAGCCAAAACTGCATCGACCATTATTACGGTACAACTGGAAGATATCCAGCAACTAACCGAACCGGTCAATGTGCCCGGCACCAGTGATGAATACCCCAACTGGCGCCGTAAACAACAGCTGACACTCAGTGCTATTTTCTCGGATGATGCCAACCGGGCTTTCTTCAGAAACCTGACCCTGACCCGGCAGGCCTGAAAGCTATTAATTGCAATAGCCTGAGTGCAATGACCTGTATCGTCTGAAGCCAGGCAGATTCCTGCCATGTCCGGGAATCAATAACAACCGGCCTCAGGCGTAGCCCCGCTGTTAATACAGCACTTTATACACAAGGTGGATAGTATGTCTCGCAAGCCGTTTATCCCCAAACCGCTCTGCTACCTCTGCAGCACTCTCCTGCTGGCCTCAGCCTCGACAACGTCGATGGCAACAATAACCGGCGAAGACCTGAAGTTCACCGGTTATGCACGTTCCGGCATAGGCAACAGTAATGAGGGCGGAAAGCAACAGGCGTTCAAGGCTGTTGGCGCTCCAACCAAATACCGGCTGGGGAATGAAACAGAGACCTTTGTTGAACTTGGACTTGGCGGCGAAGCCTTCAATGACGGAACCGCAAGCTGGGAATTCAAAAGCCTGGTGGCCTACTCTGTCGACCAGGCTACTGACTGGGAAGCAACCAAACCCGCCCTGAGGGAATTTTACATGCGGGGTACCGGTGTCTTTGGTTTTGCACCTGAAGCCTCCATCTGGGCTGGCAAGCGATACTACAAACGCCATGATATTCATATGATCGATTATTATTACCTCACCATGCAGGGGCCAGGTGCAGGTATTGAGAATATTGATCTGGGTGGAGCAAGATTCAGTGCCGCCTGGATGCGTAATACACAAACCTACAAGTACTACAGCACTGCATCAGACGCTGCTGAGCTTAAAGATCCCAAAGAAAGGGATATTTCGTATGATGTGATTGATCTGCGCCTTGAAGATATCGAGCTCAATCAGAATGGCAAGCTCACAGCGGCACTGCAGTGGGGTACAGGCAATGTGAGTGACGGCATCAAGGACAGCTGGATCAATACCTATGGCGTCAAGCAAAGCAGCAAAATAGCAAACCCGAAGGTTGAACAGAAAAACTACAAGAAAAAGGACCTGGAAGACGATGGCTTTTTATTCTCATTGATCCACACCCAGAGTGACTTCCTGGGTGGTTTCAACCAGTTGATTTTGCAACATGCCAAGGATGCCGGCAGTGCATGGGGATTCGGCACCAGTGGTTTGGGCTATGCCAGCCTTGATGCGCTGGAAACCGATAAATTAACCCGGGTGATGGATACCGGTGTTGTAGCACTCGGTGAAAACGTTGAACTCAACTATGTTGTTGGCTGGAGCAAACTGGGCTATATCAAGAAAACCGGCAAGAAAGATCAGACTTGGATTACAGCCGGAATGCGGCCCGTCTATTTCTGGAATAACTATATGAGTACGGCGCTTGATGTCGGTTACGATATGGTCAAGGACAGTATTATCACTGAGACAGCGACAGACGGAAAACCCAAAACCTTTGCGGACTCCAAACTGACCAAAGTCACTCTGGCGCAGCAATGGTCAGCAGGACGCAATTACTGGGCTCGCCCGCAAATTCGACTGTTCGCTACTTACGCCAAGTGGAATAAGGAATCCAAAGGTAAAATTGGCGGCGCACCTTTCGACAAGGAAACCAGTGGCTGGACCTATGGTGTCCAGGGCGAAATCTGGTGGTAACAGCGCAGACTGCTAAAAGGGCATGAAATACCGCATGCCCTTTCTGGCTATGTCAGAAGTAGCTGATCTCATATCTCTCCTTAATTTCTTTCCGGACATCTTATGCAATCGATTCCGCTGCAGGATCATCTGCCTCATGCCAGCCATCTCGTATTTGGATGCATGAACCTGGGAGGGGGCTGGAATCACGACCCGGTCACCACCGCTGATATCAGTCAGGCCCATAGTCTGATTGATATTACGCTGGAAGCCGGCATCAACCTGTTCGATCACGCCGATATCTATACCTTTGGCAAGGCCGAACAGGTTTTTGGCAAGATACTGGGAAGCCATCCTGCCCTGCGGGAAAAAATGCTGCTGCAAAGCAAATGCGGTATTCGGTTTGAGGACAGTCAGGGTCCGAAACGCTATGACCTGTCTCGCAACTGGATTATCTCAAGTGTCGACAATATCCTCACCAGATTACAAACAGAATACCTTGACCTGCTACTGCTTCATCGCCCTGACCCGTTAATGGAACCGGAGGAAATTGCAGAAGCCTTCACGATACTGAGCAAAACCGGAAAAGTACGTCACTTCGGCGTTTCTAACATGAATGCACAGCAGATCCGGTTTCTACAGTCAGCCAATGATATTCCGCTGGTGACCAATCAACTGAATCTGGGACTGTCAGCACTGGACTGGCTGGAGGAAGGCGTACTGGTCAATCATCCCGAAGGTTCAGGCGCCAGCTTTACCTCCGGCACCCTGGAGTATTGTCAGCAGAACCGGATTCAACTGCAGGCATGGGGCAGCCTCAGTCAGGGAATATTCTCCGGACGTCCCACCGGGGACTACTCATCAGCCGTACAACAAACCGCACGACTGGCAAAACAGCTGGCAGCCGAAATGGAAGTCAGTTCCGAAGCCATTGTACTGTCCTGGCTGATGCGGCACCCTGCCAGAATTCAACCGGTTATCGGCACCACCCACCCGGATCGCCTCAAAGCCTGTGCCGAGGCCAGCAGAATAGAACTCAGCAGGGAGCAATGGTATCAACTTTATGCTGCCGCCAGAGGCAGAGAGCTCCCTTGAAGTTGTTAGCACAAAAATGACTACCAGCACGTGCCCGGAGCCGCTTGACGGGCACCGGATTCAGCATGATAAAGTATGGAAATCGGTGTCGGTAACCGCTATGATAGCGGCCGTCCGGTGAGAGTAGTTCTGCATTTGCACTCCGATACGTCCCCATAGTTCAACCGGATAGAACAGTCGCCTCCTAAGCGATCGATCCAGGTTCGAGTCCTGGTGGGGACGCCATTAAAATCAAGTAATTGCAAAACAACGCTGTACGAGATTTAAAGATTTTCAGTTTTGGTCTCGGTAGTAGTCCCTGTTATTTCATCACTGTAACTCTCTACCCAGCCAACTCCATTAATATTCTGTATATTTTCTCTCTGAAAGTAGATCATACATTCCATCAGCATTTTGTCTGGCAAGTATGACCTTTTCTCAAAACATGGTTTTGATGCCTTCAACAAAAGAAAAAGCAAGGTTATAGGGCTTGTATTAAACCGGTCTCTGTCTTGATAACCCATAATACCTTTAGGCTAACCTAGTGCCCGGCATCACAGAAAATCACCTCAGTCAAACACCTGCCACCCAGTAGTTTATATTCGAGATGATCTCTTAATGTCTGCCACTGAGCGTCCTGCGCAACCATACTGGTACTCTCTTGATAGCGCTTGTAAACATGCCTGATTTCATTATATCTCTGATACTCCAGAAGCAATGCAATACAGGATAGATAAGGCAAAGGATGAACACACCCTGTTGTGGTTGCCTGCAGCAATTTATTAACTCTGGGGACCCGGTCTGCACTGTTCTTCGCTTCCACCAAAAGCCTGAATGCATTTTCGGTAGAGGAGCCTCCGAAATCCTCCCAAATCACAGAGAGCCAGCTGTCCAGATAGGCTGTTTTCAACTCTTCCTCAGTTTGCTGTTGACGATATACGGGCGGCGGAGTAGCCACTCTTCCGAACTCATAAACAGGTGGTGGCACAGCCATTCTTCTGCCAGTGTTCCTTGCAACTGGAGAACTCAGTTCAGCCAGAACTGTAACAAGTTGTACTGGAGCATATTGCAACCACTCTGCAACAGGAACATATAAGCTCCATCGCAAGAAATATGCGGCAGGTCTAAACTCACTACAAGTAGACTTCACGCAGGAGATCCAGTCGATAATCAGCTCAGAAAAAGCCTGACAAACCACTTCCTCCCTGAGTTCACATAATAAAAGCAACGAAGCAAGTTGCTGATCCAGCCCATTGCTAGCGAGTGTATAGCACTCCCCTTCAAACAATAAATTTAAACTGTTTTTTTCTTCAGCTATTCTACTAGTTAGAAAAGTATGAACATCACGGCCAGAATTAAAATATTGCCACTGCTGCAGATACTGTGATTTAAATTGACCAATCAATCTGATAAGAAGCTGACGGACTTTGGATGTGAGCACTGGATATTGCACTATAAACTGATGCAACAGATCACTCCCTCCTAGTCCTTTCTCACTCACCAACCCTAAAGCCGCTTCATAATCCTCTTCTGCCAGAAGATAATTTAACTGCTCTACCTGACTCAGAGTAAGCTCAGATTCAAATTGATATTCAGGTGGGCTATCTGACTGACGTGATGTATCAAAGCCATTCTCAACGAGTGGCACTAATTCTGTATTAAGACTAATGGTGTCCGAACCTGTACAACATTGCTGAAAAACACCAAACAGCCGACTTCTCTTATTTAAAAGGGATTCATATGCATGACGAAATAACCTTTGCCTGGCAGTCAAAACATGCTGTTCATTTCCGTCTTCATCGGCTTTAATAAAACCGGAAATCACAATAAACAAAATCAGGCTTGCAGCAATATTTTTCTTCATGACAGCAAGGCTTTAAAAATATTACTTAATACAGTAGATAAAATAAAAAACCTTATTTTATATAAACTCTTTGTTATCTGTAATATTTACGACCACAATCAAGCATTCAGGCAACAAAAAACTACGTAAGAAAATCAAAATGATCCATTTTAAAATCTAAATTAGAAAATGAAACAACTCTACCTGAAAACATTCTTTATTTTATTAACTAAAACAACATATGTTTTATCTGAAACAATAGTTGTTATGCTAGGCACAGGAACCCCTGTACCTGACCCGGCCAGAGCAGGATCATCTGTTGCCGTTATTTATAATCAACAGGCCTATGTTTTCGATGCTGGCCCCGGCATGGTTCGCAATGCCATTACAGCATCTCAGCAAAAAGGGATTTCAGCACTTTACCCTACACGAATTGAGTACCTCTTCCTGACTCACCTTCACAGCGATCATATTCTAGGCATCCCAGCCCTTGCAGCCACATACTGGTGGCGAAGAAGCAAACAGTTGAAACTGTATGGGCCGACAGGCTGTCAATCAATGATCAATGGATATTACTGTTTTCTTCAGCAGGATATTTCACTTCGAACCAAAGGCAGTCAACCTGTCAGTAATCCCACCATGTATCAGCTTGAAGTAGAAGAGCACGACGATGATCAATGGGAGTTTCGCCATGGCCAAGTGTCGATCAGGCCCTTCCTTGTTGCTCATGGAGATATCGAACCAGCTTTCGGTTACCGGATTACAACTCCGGACAGGGTGATTGTCATCAGTGGTGATACGGCATATTTCGATGGTATGGCTGAGCATGCAAAAGGTGCCGACATCCTGATTCATGAAGTGATCTGTGAGGCCGCTTTAAACCGTCAGCCACAAAGATGGCAGCAGTACTTTAATAAAACACATACAAGTAGCAGCCAGCTGGCAAAACTGGCCAAAGCCGTTAATCCTGGATTACTTGCTCTGACACATATTCTGCATTATGACGAGCCAATAAAAACTGTATTGGATGAAGTCAAATCCGGTTATTCAGGTCGAATTGTTTTGGCTGAAGATTTAGATTGTTACTAAAAAATCAATCAATTTAGTTTCTATACCTAGCCATTCTAATGGCTTTTTCTCGCGCATCCGGATAATAGACCCTGCGAAAGTGAATAAGATCAGGAGTTACAAGAATAACAGGATCAGACCTGTCGACACTACCCGTCCAGGAAGGAGCACAGTCATCAGGAATCATCTCGGCAAAACTAAAATTTTCAACATTTTCATCGCAATAAATATTATGCTTGATAAATCGAACAAGCACGGTCTGATTTTCCAATATCGGAACTACCAATACCTCTTCGCCTCCCCATAACAATATAATATCCTGACCAAGAATTTCATGAGCAATGTACAATGCCTTTAACTGGCAGTCCGAGGCATCCAGCATACTTTTCAGATTATTACTTGGTAATAACATGACCTTTAGAAAATTATGCATGCAATGATAGAGATGACGGTGATCATGAACAATTTTGTCTAAAACTTTCAAATAATCCAGATGAGGCAAAAGTTCATAAACTAACGGATAAAAATAATACCCTTCAAAATCCATAAACCATTGAGTATCACCCCAGCGCCCCCAGACTCTGGTATTAACCTTGTAGCCAACCGGGCTAATGAGCCTCTCCCCAATATCCAGCATTTCCTGAATATGCTGTATGAGCGGGCGTGAACTCGTTATATTTTTGGGAGAGAGAGGAAAAGCTGCATTAGTCTTTTTTCAAGCCTGTTTTTAGAGGGCCTCCGCAAGAACATTGTTTCAAAAGAGCAGCTTAAACGTTCTTTCTTATAAAAACACAGGCGTAAATCTGCACAGCGTTGACGGTATGAACCAAAAATATTGGCTGCAGATAAAGGTACACAAACTTCTTTTAACTCATCACTACCACACCATCCGTTTAGAAATTCAATCAACTCCCGGTCTGTTTCGTAAATACATCGCGCCAGATCCACGTAGGCGCCTTGACTCAAGCCAAGCTGATAAGCAGCGCTCAGGCACTGCATATTCATCATAGCCTTGAACAGGGTAATTTCCCGGTGATACAGGCGGACATCACCCCGCTTCAGCCCTGCCGGGATAAAATCGACCAGAAACTGTTTAAGTCTGACTGGTTTACCCCACCAGTCATAAACATAGGACAGCCATGCCATACAGCTGTTATCAGACCAGTCATGATCTTCATCAGATATTTCCAAATGAGGACGTGT
Organism: Spongorhabdus nitratireducens; assembly: GCA_947387575.1. Classification (GTDB taxonomy): domain Bacteria; phylum Pseudomonadota; class Gammaproteobacteria; order Pseudomonadales; family Endozoicomonadaceae; genus CANDOC01. The sequence goes on along the minus strand of CANDOC010000001.1, from coordinate 201,520 downwards.
TCTTGGCGACAAAAGGCTCTCTGGAGCTGTACTCTGGGGTTCTTTTGTTTCTTTTCCCACCGATATGCCATCAGGCTCCAATCGCTTTCCACGATGGCGAAGTTTCTGTTCCACAGAGCTATGAGGCCCCTTGTTTACTTGCTCACAATCACCTGTAATGCTTGCTGTTGAGCTTTTTTCTGAACTCGTAGTTGTGCTTTTACAAGATACTGGCTCATCACACTCTGAATCTTTTTTGATTTCAATAGTAACCGCAGCTTCCGGAGCAGAGTGACCCTGTATCATCCACGGATCAGCAGGTGGAGGCTGTGGAATAAAGGCTGATTGTGATACATGAAAATCAAAACCTGAAGGAGAACTGAATTGATTTCTTTGAACCTGTCTCCTTTTCCTGACTCTGGTTTTTTTAGAAATATCACCATTGCCCCCATGCACTCCTGTTACGGAGCTGACGGATAGAGGTGACCTGGTTTTTGTTTCCTGTTTACTTGATACTGTTTTTGGGCAATATCTGGGACGGCTTCTAAACTGTTTATTGATAGCTGCGCCTTCTAATGAAAATTTCTCTGAGAAAAACTCTTCCCGACATTCATCGCTAACACCAGATTCTTCCTGAAATTCATCACGAACAACAAACTCTTCTGGTGAGGATGCTTCCGTTTTTTTCTTTATCGGCAACTTATCCAGAAAGTCTGCCAGTGTGATCTCCTTTCTGCCATAGCGTGAGCCCGACATACGAGATTCTATCAAGAGCTCTGGCACTGGGTCAGGAACAGAAGCAGTATTAATGTCTGGAAACACTGTATCAGCCAGATCAGTCACGTCTTGTTCCAGTAGTTCATTCTGACAGCAGGTGACGCTTCCTGCCTCCGGTTTGCACTGATCAGAACTTTCTACAATCCCGGCGCTTTCTGAAGGTGCTGTAATCACTACGGTGTTTTCTTTTTCCTCCTCTTCCAGTGCACTCAAACAACTTACATTATCTTCATGGACCAGCGTTATTATTTTGGTATTGTAATTCCGGAGCATGATGTAGGCTCCAAGGTTTATCCACCCACTCCAGAATCCATCTTCAACTTTTAGGCTAAAACAATGACCGTACTCATCAACAATAACCGGTAGCACATCAGTATTGCCTATGACTTCAAAATCAAAGCATTGATCGGCAACCATTGCACAACACTTTTTCTTGTCCCGGAACTGCATACAGACGCCAGGCTGATGCCAGTAACTGTCCTTATAAACAACAAGATAAGATTTTGGCAGTAATCGCTGTAGATAATCAGTTTTATCAGGAGGAAGTCTCAGCTCACGGGAAATCCTGATAATCAGATTTTCCAACCGCTGATAATAATATTGAGCCTGCAGGTTTGAGGATAAGCAAAACAATATAATTACCAGTGGTAGAAATATTGTTTTCATATTTGATGCAAGCCTTCACCATCTTTATTGGAGAACAGGCAGAAGTAATATGAACCAGAACATCCCTGATATTTTGCCTACCTGTTATTGAAGATCACAATTTAAAATAATCAAGGCGTTCACCATCCGAATACAAAGCACAAAAAAACCGGTGCAACATATGTTACACCGGTTTTTTCTACAACCTGGTGGAGGCTACTTCTTGTTCAACTTGTCGAACACAAAGCAGGCCACCAGCGCGGTTGCAGCAAAGCCACCCAGAAAGATAGCCGGCATGGATGCATAACCCAGTGCGGTCCAGATAGCCGATTCAAGTGCGCTCATATCTTAATCTCCTTCCGGTTATTACCAGCCTTCTACGCCAGTCATATCGGGCAGCTGGTGCGCAATGCCCTTGTGACAGTCGATACAGGTTTCACCGGTCGCCGGCTTGCCATCAACACCAAACAGTGCCTTACCGTGGATGCGGGCCGCACGGGAAGACTGCTCGGAGAAATCCATGTAGTCGAAGTTATGGCAGTTACGGCACTCTTGAGAGTCGTTAGCCTTCATCCGCGCCCATTCACGTTCCGCCATGCTGCGGCGGTGATCCAGGAACTTCTCACGGGTGTCGATCTTGCCGGTAATCTTGCCCCAGACTTCCTTACTGGCCTGGATCTTGCGGATCAGCTTGTGAGTCCAGTCCTTCGGTACGTGACAGTCGGAGCAAATTGCCCGAACACCGGAACGGTTGCTGTAGTGAATGGTGGACTTGTACTCTTCGTACACGTTGTCCTTCATTTCGTGACAACCAATACAGAACTCTTCCTGGTTGGTTGCCTGCATTCCGGTGTTAAAACCACCCCAGAACACGATACCGGCGATAAAGCCAAAGGCCAAAATAACGCCCATGGAAACCTTTGCCGGAGTCGTCAGCAGCTTCCAGTAGCGTTTAAGAAAAAATTCCCTGCTCATGATCTACTCTCCTGTCCTTTACTTCAGGGAATCAACCGGCTCGAAGCCGTTATCCTTCAGCGGCTTGGCATCAGCCTGTACAACGTGACACTGGACGCAGAAGTAACGACCCGGGGCAACGTCGGCCAGCTGCTTGCCGTCACGATCGTAGAAGTGAGTCACACTGATACGGGTAGCGCCCCACTTGCTGGCATTCTTCCAGCTGTGACAGCGCAGGCAGCTGTTGTGATCCTTGTCGATATCGTAACCACGGATATCGTGTGGAATCAGCGGCGGCTGCTGGATAAAGTCGCGGGCCATTACGCCGTCATTTTCGAAAGTCTTCTTCATGGCCTGAGCAGGGGCTTCCAGCTCAAGGCTGTCACTGCGCAGGGATTCCAGGCCACCGTTATCGGCCGCAGAAACCATACCGGTAAACAGGATGGCCAGCATAAAGGCCATCACGGATTTCAGGCTTGTGGTGTGTTTCATGACTGCTTCTCCGCCTTCATGGCAAATGTAATAATCTGTTTCACTCCACCGCTTTCACGGGGATCAAAGGGTGTTGGTTCTTTAACTGAACCTGGTATTCAAAAACGTCCTTGGCACAGACATCGAGACAGCGACCACAGCGGGTGCAGTCGAGGGTTTTCAGAACCGGGCCGAAGCCTTTTTTCGGCTTCAGCGCCATGGGCAGAATCTGCGGTTCGGGGCAGACGGCATAGCAGTCCATACAGTCATCACACTTCTCACGTCGTGCAGCACTCATAATGAGTGGACTGTATTTGCCAGCCAGGCCGTAAAAGGCACCCAGCGGGCATAAATGGCCGCACCAGCCGCGTGATGTCACCAACAGATCAAACAGGAAGATGGCTGCCAGCAGATACCATCCGGCGCCCAGTCCGAACAACAGGCCGCGATACACCAGACTGATGGGATTGATGAACTCCCAAATCAGTATCTCGGTTACCACCGGCAGCGCCAGCACCAGAGCCAGCAGCCAGTAGCGGGCCTTGCGCGGCAACCGGTGATTGGTACGAATGCCCAGACGACGCCGTAGCCAGGCAGCCAGATCGGTGATCATATTGACCGGGCAGACCCAGCTGCAGAAGCTGCGGCCACCGGTCAGGGCATACAGTGCAATCACCAGCCCTGCTCCAATCACTCCGACAGCTACTACCGGATGACCGGCCAGCAGGCTTTGCAGCACCGCCAGCGGATCACTCATCGGCACCTTGCCCAGAATCAAACTGGACGACAGGTTACCGCTGATCAGCCAGACACCGAGCACCGGCCCGGCGACAAACAACCCCAGTATTGAGAGCTGCATCAGCCGACGTAACCACAGGAAACGAAATGCTTTCCAGATACCTTTAACAGCAACAGCCTCAGTAGCAGGACGACGTTTGCTCACAGGTCACCTCCGTCGTTCAGACTGTTACCCGGCATCCGGGCCGGCATTTTGTTTTCCCAGGGCACCAGTTTTTCACCTGTCCTTTCTTCTTCCTGCCAGCCAAAGCGGTAATGCTTGCCCAGCTCACCCTGTGCCAGCTCTCGCGGAAATACCTTGATCGCTGCCACATCCAGCACACAGGCCTGTTCACACTTGCCACAGCCGGTACAGGCATCGGAATGAACCACCGGTTCAAACACCGCATGCACCTGAGTGCGGGTGTTGCGGGTTCGCTGCAGTGTGATCGCTTCATCGATCAGCGGGCAGACCCGGTAGCAGACATCACAACGCAGTCCCTGCAGGTTGAGGCAGTTTTCCCGGTCGATCAGTACCGCCAGACCCATTCGGGCATCATCGATATCCTTCAGCTCAGGGCTGAGGGCACCGCTGGGGCAGTGGCTGATACAGGGAATGTCGTCACACATCTCGCAGGGTATTTCCCGGGCATTGAACCAGGGTGTACCGGTAGCCACCGGATCTTCCGGGGTGGCCAGTTTCAGGGTGTTATACGGGCAGTCATTAACGCAGATACCACAGCGCAGGCAGGACGCCAGAAAGTCATCTTCCGGCAACGCACCTGGCGGCCGCAGCACCTGGGCGGCATGAACCCGGGATTTTTCAGCAACAAAGGTCAGTCCCAAACCCAGCAAACCGACGGCACATGCCGCCTGTGCGGTTTCAGTCAAAAAGCGACGACGACTGACGTTTCTGCCAGCAGTCTTGCCTTTATCCCTGTTACTTTTGTCACCAGCGCTCATTGCTGTTACCCCCGGGGTGCGACATTCGCTGTCACACTAAAAGTGTTGCTATCCGGCCCTGTTCTGAAATGGCTGCCCTTGCGGGCAGCCCTCTGTTCTCTATCTGTGTCTCAGGTGCGTTATGCCTTGACGACCTTGACCGCACACTTTTTGTAATCCGTTTCCTTGGAAAGCGGATCAGTGGCGTCCAGTGTCAGCTTGTTAACCAGCTGACTGGCGTCAAAGAACGGCATGAATACCAGCCCTTTCGGCGGACGGTTACGACCACGGGTTTCTACCCGGGTACGTACCTCACCACGGCGGGAAGAGATCTTGACTTCCATACCACGACGCAGACCACGCGCCTTGGCATCGTCCGGGTGCATGAATACGACAGCATCCGGGAACGCACGGTACAGTTCCGGCACCCGGCGAGTCATGGTGCCGGTATGCCAGTGTTCCAGTACCCGGCCGGTGGACAGCCACAGGTCAAATTCTTCGTCCGGAGATTCGGCAGGCGGCTCGTACGGCAGCGCGAAGATCCAGGCCTTGCCATCCGGCTTGCCGTAGAACTTCACTTCGTCACCCTTGCCTACATATGGGTCGTAGCCTTCACGGAAGCGCCACAGGGTTTCCTTGCCATCCACTACCGGCCAGCGCAGACCGCGCGCCTGGTGGTACATATCGAACGGTGCCAGGTCGTGCGCCTTGCCACGGCCGAAGGCAGCGTATTCTTCGAACAGACCTTTCTGGACGTAAAAACCAAAGTCTTCACTTTCCTGGTTAATACGACCCTTGAAGTCGTCCATGGAGTACTGGTCAACCTGGCCGTTCTTGAACAGCACTTCGAACAGAGTCTTGCCACGCAGATCCGGCGCCTTGGCCAGCAGTGCGTCAGACCATACTTCTTCAACCTTGAAGCGCTTGGAGAATTCCATCAGCTGCCACAGATCGGAACGGGCTTCGCCCTGCGGAGTTACTTGCTGGTACCACAGCTGGGTACGACGTTCAGCGTTACCGTAACCACCCTCTTTCTCGACCCACATAGCGGTCGGCAGTACCAGGTCAGCGGCCTGGGCACTTACAGTCGGGTACGGATCGGAAACAACGATAAAGTTGTCCGGATTACGGTAGCCGGGGTAGCCCTCTTCATTCATGTTGGGGGCTGCCTGCATGTTGTTGTTACACATCACCCAGTAAGCATTCAGCTTGCCGTCTTTCAGCATCCGATTCTGCAGTACCGCGTGGTAACCCACCTGACCCGGGATAGTGCCTTCCGGCAGCTTCCAGATCTTCTCGGCGTAGTCACGGTGCTTTTTCTTCTTGACGACCATGTCGGCCGGCAGACGGTGAGCAAAGGTGCCGACTTCACGGGCAGTACCACAGGCAGACGGTTGGCCGGTCAGGGAGAATGGACCGTTACCCGGCTCGGAGATCTTGCCGGTCAGCAGGTGGATGTTGTAAATGATGTTGTTCATCCACACACCGCGGGTGTGCTGGTTAACACCCATAGTCCACAGGGACATGACCTTGCGGTTCGGATCAGCGTACAGCTTGGCCAGTTCTTCCAGGTTCTTGACCGGAACGCCGGAGATTTCGGAAGCCTTCTCAACGGTGTATTCGCTGACAAACCTGGCGAAACCGTCAAAGTCGATTTCAGTGGAAGCACCCTTGCCCGGGTTCTTCGCTTTCTGCTCCAGTGGATGTTCCGGACGCAGACCGTAACCAATATCGGTCACACCCATGCGGAAGTGAGTGTGCTTCTTGATAAATTCGTGGTTTACCGCCTTGTTCTGGATCAGGTAGTTACAGATGTAGTTACCGATGGCCAGGTCAGACTGCGGAGTAAAGATAATCGGGTTGTGCGCCAGCTCGAAAGAACGATGCTTGAAGGTAGACAGTACAGCTACCTGAACATGGTCGTGAGACAGGGTACGATCGGTGATACGAGACCACAGAATCGGGTGCATCTCGGCCATGTTGGAGCCCCAGAGCACAAACGCATCGGCGTGTTCAAAGTCGTCATAGCAACCCATCGGCTCATCGATACCGAAGGTACGCATGAAGCCACCTACTGCAGACGCCATACAGTGACGGGCATTAGGATCGATGTGGTTGGAGCGGAAACCTGCCTTGTACAGCTTGGAAGCGGCATAGCCTTCCATAATGGTCCACTGACCGGAACCGAACATGCCCACCGGAGGCATTTCTTCCGAGTTACGGGTGTCCTTCAGCGCGGCCTTCCACTTCTCGGCCATGATGTCGAACGCCTGATCCCAGGTGATCGGAGTGAAGTCACCGTTCTTGTCGAACTTGCCGTTCTTCATTCGCAGCAGCGGAGTTTGCAGACGGTCCTTGCCGTACATGATCTTGGACAGGAAGTAGCCCTTGATGCAGTTCAGACCTTTGTTAACCGGTGCTTCGGGGTCACCCTGGGTAGCAACAACGCGGTCACCCTTGGTGCCTACCAGAACAGAACAACCGGTACCACAGAAGCGGCAGGGTGCCTTGTCCCAGTGGATGTCGGTTTCCTTGCTGCTGGTAATCAGATTGGTCGCCATGGACTGGGTGCTGATACCGGCGGCGGCAGCCGTAGCGGCGACGGCGCTATTTTTTATGAAGTCTCGACGACTTTGTTTTAACGTCATAGGTTTCTACTCCTGATGCGCATAGACCAGCGCTGCGGATAAAACCCCGTCAGCAGCACTGATATCTGAAATACGGTCAACCATCATTTTCTGGCCCGGCAACTCTTCCACAGTCACCACCAGCTTCCCTTCCGGACTGGCCTGATGAACCTCAACCCCGTCCATCAGGTTCAGGCTTGCGGTCACCCGCTCGATATTTTCCGGTTTGGTACAGACAATCAGGCCGGATACGGCACAGGTCTGACAGTCTTCTGTGGTGATTTTGCTGGCGTTTTTCATAGTACTGTTGTTGCCGATAGCTGTTGCTCAAGAGAGCGCTGAATAGGTTGCTGTACTGACGGCCGCTGCATTTCAATAGCCGTTACCGGACAACCGGAAATACACTCGCCGCAACCTGTACAGGACGATACGTCAATGCTCGGTTGTGCAATGCCCCCGGGCTGCAGCTGAAAGCTGATTGCCTCGGGCTCACACTGGTCCTGACAGGTGCGGCAGTGCACACCATTGGCAGCAAGGCAGGTGTCTTTTATTTGGGCGATAATTGACCAGGGCTCACCGGTAGTTGCATCCAGCACTTTATGGCTGCAGGCGGTAACACACTGTTCACAGAAACTGCATCCGGCGCGCTTGAAGTCAGCTTCCGGAAAACCACCACTGCCATTGATCAGCAGCCCGGTTTCACAGGCGGCGACACAGTCACCACAGCGGCGGCAAAGATCGGTGAACACATCTTCTTCGGGGCTCCATGGCGGACGAATTGCGTCACTGTTACGCAGTCGGCCTCGAAGCAGGCTTCGTCGAGAAACTGTTCTGGCTGCGTCCATGGTTGTCGTTTAAATCCCGGTCAAGTTATCTGTTATTTCGGGATATTAATGATTCGTCAGTACCATAAAACCCCCGCTAATTGCGGGATATACGGGGGGATACTCCCGATATACCCCTTTGGGGGTATGTGGTAAAAAGCGGTTTTCTGAGACGATTTCACCGCCCCCGCGATAGCACCGCATTTACCGCTGTGTAAAGGCAGGACTGAAACGCCTGACAGTTTGCTGACGCTGCAGTTGGTGACGGGCGAACTCTTTGGGGGTACAAGCCTATTTCGGAAGGAAACCTGATCTGAATCAATTAATTTTGCAGCGATTATGGCGGCGCCTGTTTCGGCGACCGGCACCACGCCAGACATTATTTCGCCAGCCCGCTAACCGCAGCCTGCAACGCAAGGCACTGGCAGTGATCGGTACTATCTGTCTGCTGACCCTGTTTAATGTCTGCTCCTCACTCTGGTTTGCCTGGGTGACAGAAAACGATGCCGCCGCGATCAATATTGCCGGATCGTTGCGCATGCAGTCCTGGCGTCTCACTGAACAAGTGCTGATTCCGGAACTGACCAGTCAGGAAGCCTTGGGGCGGTTGATTGATATCTATGACAACAGTATCAACAGTCCACCACTGAAAAAGCTGGCGGAAGACTATGACACACTGGGCGACAGCTATCGTTTGGTGCTGTATGAGTGGAATAATGAAATGAAACCGCTGCTGGGATCGCCGCAGGGGTACACACTGTTTATCGAGCAGGTGCCGGATTTTGTCGACCGGATCGACCGGATGGTACAGGCACTGCAGCATAATACCGAGTCGAAGCTGCAGCAGCTGTTTGTAATAGCCTTGCTGACCCTGGTGGGCATTCTGAGTCTGGCGGTGATTACCGTCCGTTTTATCAGAAGCCATATCCTGCACCCCATCAGAGAACTGAGTGATGCCGCTACCAATGTGCGCAACGGGGAGTTTCAATCCATTGCCCTGACTTATGATGCCGACAATGAAATGGGCTGGTTTACCCAGACCTTTAACCTGATGGCAGCGGATCTGGCTCAGTCATATGACAGCCTGGAATCCGAAGTCGCAGAACAAACCCGGGCGCTGGCTCAATCCAATAGTGCATTACAACTGTTGTACAAGGCATCAAGAAATATTGCCGACAACCCTTACAACAGTGAACAAGTGTCAGACATGCTGGATAGTTGGAAATCATTATTGCGGCTGGACAGCTGCTATATCTGCCTTTCCGCCAGCGCCGACACCAGCCGCCTGCAAAAAATAACTACTGACCGCAAAGCAGACGACTGCAATAACAATAACTGCAACAAATGTTTAAGCGACAATTGTGCCCCCTTCGTTCAGCAGGACCTTCAGACCTGCAGCTTTGAACTCCAGAGTGAACAGCAAAGCTTTGGCTTCCTCAAAGTGACTTCCAGCCTTGCCAGTGGTCTCAGCGAAGAGAGCCGCCAGTGGCTGCAGACCTTTGCCGATATTGTTGCTACATCCCTGTATCAGAGCAGCAGTAAAACCCAGCAACATAAGTTACTGCTGATGGAAGAACGGGCGGTAATTGCCCGGGAGTTACATGACTCGCTGGCTCAGGCGCTTTCCTATCAAAAAATCCAGATTTCACGCCTGAAGCGCCGACTGAAAAAAGACGGTAGTCTGGAGCCGGTCGATGCCATTCTGGCTGAACTGCAGGATGGTATCAGCAGTGCCTATATCCAGTTACGCGAGTTATTGCGCACTTTCCGCCTGACTCTGCCCGAAGGCGATCTGGAAACCGCGCTTAAGCAGACACTGGATGAATACCGTCAGCGCGAACCGGATATTGAATTCAGCCTTGATTATCAGCTCCGATATTGCAACATTGACGCTCACCAGCAGATTCACGCGCTGCAAATTGTGCGTGAGGCTCTGGTCAATGTCATCAAGCACTCTCAAGCAACAGAAGCCAGGGTTTGCTGCCTCCAGCAAGATAACAGTGCAATAACCATTACCGTGGAAGATAATGGTCGCGGTCTGGATCTGCAGCAACAGAAAAGTGGTCATTACGGAACCACGATTATGCGGGAACGGGCCGCCAGTATGGATGGAGAGTTTGCCATGCGATCCTCCTCAGACGGTGGCGTTCATGTCATCCTGACATTTAGCCCGGATCTGAAATCAGAAAAGCTATAGCCATTAAACCAGACTGGAAAGCCAATAACTGAACGTTTACCGTTATGACTGATAATACCACCCGCATTCTGCTGATTGATGATCACCCGCTGCTGCGCAAGGGACTTGCGCAGCTTATTAATGAAGAAGACGAACTGGATGTGATCGCTGAAGCCGGTAACGGACCTGAAGGCATTGAACTGGCCAAGACACATGATCCCGACCTGATCCTGCTCGACCTGAATATGAAGGGTATGGATGGTGTCGCAACCCTGAAGCAAATGCGGGCTGACGGCATTGATGCAAGAGTGGTGGCTCTGACCGTGTCCGAGTACCGGGATGATGTCGCTGCCATGTTTCGTGCCGGAGCCGATGGTTACCTGCTGAAGGATATGGAACCGGAAGAGCTGCTGGACAAGATCATCGAAGTTGCCACCGGCAAGCTGGTAGTAGACGACCGACTGGCTGGTGTACTGGCTTCAGTCCTGCGCCCGGAACAGAAAAGCCATAACAAGCTGGATGATCTGACTCCAAAAGAAAAGGAAGTGCTGCACCTGATTGCCGAAGGTATGGCCAACAAGATGATTGCCCGACAGATGGAAATCAGTGAAGGTACGGTAAAAGTTCACGTCAAACGCTTATTAAAGAAGCTTGGCGTCAGATCACGGGTAGAAGCCGCTGTGTGGATGGTCAATCAAAACACCTGAGGTTCTAATTGTTTTTCGGATACGGGGTTTGCTTTATCAATCAGTCGTCTGATTACCATCCTGGACCTCTGCTTGTCTCGGGTTTGGTTCATGTATATGCACAACCTGCTGATCAGGCTGAAGAAGGGACACCAGCCAACCCGTCAGCAATGCCATAACAAAAGCTGGAGGCAAGGTTTCAACCGCCTGCATGAAGGGGCCAATTCCGTCCAGATTTTGTAAGACCAGTTTACAGAGCAGAACCATAATAAAACCGCTGAACATTGACGCCAGCGCACCTGCCGACGAATAGTCTTTCCAGAACAGGGATAAAATCACAACCGGGCAGAACGCAGCTGCAATCCCCGACCAGCCAAGAAGTGCAAACCAGAAAACTGTCCTGCCGGGTGTAACGATTGCAACAGATAAGGCCAGAGCAAGTGCAATAAAAGCAAGAACCCAGGTCAACCTGCGCGACAGTTGTGTTGCTGCCTTGTCCTCCATATTTATGTAAACCAACTGGCGATAAAAATCCCAGGTTAGCGAGCTTGAAGCCAGAAGGAGTAACGACGAAATTGTTGACATGATTGCGGCTAATACCGCTGCGATATAGAAACCGGAGAGATATTCAGGGAGCAGTGAAGAGACCGTAACAGGGAGTATGTTTTGCGCACCGTTGCCCAGCAATGCCTCCACCGGGTCAGCAGAAGAAGTGAACAGGACACGACCCAAAATGCCTATACTGACTGCGGCACAATCGACAATAAGGGTATAGAAAAGAGCGATCCAGCGACCGGAACGAATTTCATTCTGGTCACGAATTGCGATAAACCGACTGAAAATTTGTGGGGACCCCATAAAACCCAGCCCCACAGCCATTAACCCCAGAACACTGCATAGACTCATCAAATGGCTATCAGTGGCCGGCCAGAACCGGGTCAACAATGGGTCAATGGCCCCCAACACGCCCATAATTTCATTTGCAGGCATTGCCACAGACAACAAACCTGCAACCGGTAGCCCTGCAAGTCCCACCAGCATGATGATACCCTGCACCGTATCGGTCCATGCCACGGCCAGAAAGCCGCCGACAACACAATATAAGGCAACAAACAGAAATCCCGAGATGGCACCAGCGTAGTAGTTCCAGCCAAGAAAATGCTCAAATGCGGCACCAATTGCATCAATTTCCGCACTGATATAGATAATCGAAAAAACAGTCAGGGCTATTGCAGATAATGCTCTTATCAAAGTCCCATGCTGCCGGAAACGAAAAGCCAGATAATCAGTTACCGTCAGGGCATTACTCTGTTCAGCCTGTTTTTTGAAGCGACCAGCCATTAGAAACCAGGCTACAAAAACCCCCAGAAATTCACCGACTGCGACCCAATAAGCACTGACGCCTATCAGGGCTCCCAAACCGGTAAGTCCAAGCAGAAGCCATGCCGACTCTCCCGTAGCCTGTGCAGACAGGGCAGCTATCCATGAAGGCAGTTTCTTCCCGCCAACAAAAAAGTCAGCTGCACTGTGTACTTTTCGGGATGCCAACCAGCCCAACAACCCGAGTCCGGAAAAGTACAACAACAGACTCCAATATACTCCGGACATCACGGGCCTCATCTGGACTTGTTCGAGTTTAAAGTCAGATTCAGATTATTGAGTCAGGCAAATTCACGCTTGATAACCCGGGACAGTATGGCCAGCATTTCAGCAATATGCTCTGTAGATACATTTAGTGGGGGACAAAGAGCAATGACATCACCGTTGGCCCGCACTAACAGCCCCTGGTCAAAGCACTCGCGAAAAATCTTCCAGGCCCGTAGCCCGGGGCTGTTTTTGACAGGATCCAGCTCAAATCCGGCAAGAAAGCCATAGTTTCGAATATCTGTAAGCCCCGGTAATCCCTGAAGCTGATGTATGGATTGTTGCCATAGTTCATTCAGATCCAGTGCCCGGGTAAACAGTTTTTCATTTTCCATGGTTTCCAGTACGGCCAGCGCAGCAGAGCAAGCAGCGGGGTTACCGGCAAAAGTATAACCATGATAAAAATCGATCAGAGTATCGCTTTTATCAAGAAATGTTTGATGTATGTTCCCTCGAACCAGTGTTGCTCCGAGAGGAATAGTACCATTGGTCAGCGCCTTGGCAGTGGTAATAATATCCGGCACAACCCCGAAACGCTCTTCGCAGGAAAAAGCTGCCCCCAGCCTGCCCATACTGGTAATCACTTCATCAACAATCAGTAGAATGCCATTCTCGGTACAAATTTCCCGAATATCGCTCAGTGTATTTTCTGAAGGCACCAGTACGCCTCCGGAACAGGCAACAGGCTCGACAATAACCGCCGCGATACGATGTCCACCGACCTGCTGAATGATCTCCAGTAAAGCCTCTGCCTGATGTGGATCCGCAGGAGGTGCACCTTTGATAAAACATTTCTCTGATCTTGGGAGCGGTAGCAGGGAAACATCTTCAAGCCGGTTTTTTATCAGTCTCGCATTATTATTGATACCGCCGACAGAAAGGCCTCCAAACCCGGCGCCATGATAACCCTGCTTTCTTCCAACCAGGTGAGTGCGTTCCGTATCCCCTTGCAACTGATGATAAGTCAGCGCTATTTTTAGCGCCGTGTCACAGGCTTCAGATCCGGAGTTGGTAAAAAAAACCTGTCCGAACCCCGCTGGCGCCAGCTTTAGCAACTTATCAGCCAGGGTAAATGCGGCGGGGTGCCCAAGTTGAAAACTTGGCGCATAATCCAGCTGGGACAGGGATTGCTGAATAGCGGCGGTTATTTCGCTTCGACTATGCCCGAGATTGGTACACCATAGTCCGCAAATACCATCCAGTACCCTGTTCCCGTCGTCAGTAATATAATATGCGCCTTCTGCTGCCGTTATCAATCTGGGCGAATCCTTGAAGAGCCTGTTTGCAGAGAAAGGCATCCACCAGGCGTTCAGTTCAGCAGCTGTCAGTGTCATATCAATACCTGTCGATGGCACAACAACAAGTCAAAACCCTTTCTTTGCTCACAAGAAAGGAGATTCTAAGTGTAGACAGGAATATGACACCTTAAAAAACACTGATAGCCCGGACTGGCTAAAAACCGGCGAACTTCCGAATTTTAAAATCCACCCACGAAGTTCCTTCTGCTTGAAGCAATTTAGCCGTAAACTTGCCGCCATTAAGTTTCAAGCAATCTGACCATGCCTCAACACCTTACCTGCCCGATCTGTAAAGATCCGCTAGTAGCCACTGATAACAGCATACGCTGTAGCAATAACCATAGTTTTGACCGAGCCCGGCAGGGTTACCTCAACCTGCTTCCCAGCCATCACAAGCGTACTGTTGACCCCGGCGATAACAAACTGATGGTGACAGCCCGTAACCGGTTTCTTGATCTTGGTTGTTATCAAAAGCCGGCTCGTATGCTTACGGAACAAATCAGCAAACTGCAGAGTGATAGCAATGATCCCTCATTCTGCGTGTTGGATGCCGGTTGTGGCGAGGGGTACTACACTGCGTCGGTTGAAAAGATATGCCAGCCCACAGCACTCTATGGACTGGATATCTCCAAAAATGCCATTCAGGCCTGCTGTCGGCGCAGTAAAAGCATTAACTGGCTAGTCGCCAGCGTCAGCAATATGCCTGTGGCTGATCACAGCATGGATGTAATCTTCAGTATTTTTTCAAGAATTGACTGGGCTGAATTTTCCAGAGTTTTGAAACCTGGCGGCCATGTTCTCGCTCTGGGCCCGGGATCAAATCATCTGCTGGAATTAAGACAAGCTATTTATGGCGAGGTTCGGTCTTATAAAACCGACAAACTGTTGAAAGAACTTCCTGAATCAATTGTCGCCGAGTCAGTGACACCGGTACAAGATAGATTCACACTGGAATCATCGCAGGCGATTCAGGATCTGCTGGCTATGACGCCTCATTACTGGCATATCAAGCCCGAGCAGCGAGAGAAGCTGGAACAGCTGAATATCCTTGAATGTACTCTGGATATGCAGCTGTTCCATTTCCGTTATCAGCCCTGAGCTGATAACGGCTTATTATCAAAGTTTTCAGGCAGGTTGATGCTGGAGTTTTCCGGCATCACTTGTCATAAAACCCTGAACACGGCTGAGCAGAATGCCATACAGCGGCAGGAAGAACAGCAGGCTGACACCCATCTTCACGCCGGCATCAAACGCCGCAATTTCTACCCAGTGGGTTGCCATAAAGGCATCACTGGAGCCATGGAAGGCCAGACTGAAGAAGCTGAAGGTATCAATCAGGTTACCAAAAACCGTCGAACAGGCTGGCGCCACCCACCAGGCCTTCATCTGACGCAGACGGTTAAAGACAGTGATATCCATAAACTGGCCGATCAGATAGGACGCAAAGCTGGCAAAGGCAATCCGGGCAACAACCACATTGAAAGTCTCAATCGCCGCCATCCCCTGAAACACCGTATTGTGAAACAACACGGAAACCAGATAGGACACCAGCAGTGCCGGGAACATGGCGTAAAAAATAATTTTACGCGCTGAATCAGCACCGAAAATACGCACCGTCAAATCAGTCGCCAGAAATACAAACGGAAAGGTGAAAGCACCCCAGGTTGTTTTCAGGCCAAAGATTTCAAATGGAATCTGCACCAGATAATTACTGGCGGTAATTATGGCAATGTGAAAAAGGGAAAGGACAAGCACAAGGCGCTTGAGTTGCAGAGCACTCAGGTTCATCAAGAATCCTTTTTAGCATAGAGGTAAGGGAACTCAGAGCGGCGGATTCTAGCGATGCACCTGGCTTATTTCAATATCGAATAATAAATAACACCTATAGCTTATTCGGGCATATTATTTAGCAAACAGTCCCGAGCCTGATTAAGTCGAGCAGCCAGCCCGGATGTTCCTCCCTTATCCGGGTGAACTTTGCTTATAAGCTTGCGATGGGCATCAATAATATCCTGTCGTGATGCCTGTTCGTCCACTCCCAGTAGCTCACGGGCTTCTTCAACTGTCATTACCTGCCCAGGATTAACAGCGGCCGATGACGCTGCCCGCCTTCCAAACAGAGACTTCAAAGTTGAAGCCCACATCGCGAGACTCAGCCCCCGGCGCAACAGCGGCACAATACCAAACAGCAGCCCGGTTAGAGCGCCTCGCGGGCCTGCTACCAGTAACGATACACCAACCACAAAGGCAATAATCAGCAGCAGTTGCAAGCGGCTGAGCTTCCCTTCCCTGTATAGCCCATATAACCACCAGGCAATGATGAGTCCCAGTAACAGTATAATAATCAACTCATTGCCCCTCTTGCTTTGTAGCGCCGTG
Source organism: Spongorhabdus nitratireducens (assembly GCA_947387575.1). Lineage (GTDB taxonomy): Bacteria > Pseudomonadota > Gammaproteobacteria > Pseudomonadales > Endozoicomonadaceae > CANDOC01. Next base: position 185,341 of record CANDOC010000001.1, on the reverse strand, counting down.
TTTGCAGCACCGTTATTGTTTTCAGAAAATATCAGCCATGAGTTTATGATAAAACCAGAATGAGCTAATAGCCTCTAATTTACACGGCCATTGTTTATTAAATAAATAGCCTATCACACAGGATGGTATGACTTTCATTACGCAACTGGATCCACACCAGATTATTTTTCCTCATCCCACCGAGGCTCTCGATGATCCTAACGGACTGCTGGCTATCGGCGGTAATCTTGAAGTCCCCACCCTGCTTCAGGCTTATCAACAGGGTATTTTTCCCTGGTTCAGCGAAGATGATCCGATTCTATGGTGGTCACCTGCCCCCAGAATGGTGATCAGACCTGCCGATATGCATGTTTCCCGATCATTACGCAAACTGATCCGGCAAGGCCGTTACAAGGTCAGCTTTGATCGTGCCTTTGCTGATGTTATTTATCACTGTGCGACCTGCCGACCGGAAGGCACCTGGATTACCGAAGAAATGCAGCAGGCCTATATCAACCTGCATCAGGCCGGTTATGCCCACTCCGTCGAGATCTGGCAGGATGACGAGCTGGTTGGCGGGCTATACGGTATCGCTCTGGGTCGAATGTTTTTTGGTGAGTCCATGTTCAGTCTGGCACCAAATAGTTCCAAACTGGCTTTTTATCATCTGACCTCACTGCTCCAGACACTCGATATTGAACTGGTCGATTGCCAGATGGAAACAGACCATTTGCGCAGTCTCGGCGCCGATAATATGGATCGCACTGAATTCCTGCACCAGCTTGATCAATACTGCAAACCGCCTTTCCTGTCCGGGAAATGGTGTGATCACTCCCCCGCCGGATCAAATTGAAAGGATGCCAATGGCTTCAGACAAGCAGACGGAAACAGCACTGTATCTCACCCCGCCGCATCCCTGCAGCTATCTGCCGGATGAGATGGCACAAACCTTGTTTCTTGATCCGGCCGCCGCGGTTGATACCGAGCTGTTTACCCGGCTGAATGAAATCGGTTTTCGTCGCAGTGGCTCCCATTACTACAAGCCACAGTGTGAATCCTGCCAGCGCTGTATATCGGTGCGATTACCTGTGGCAGAGTTTGTATCGAGTCGAAACCAGCGTCGTCTTTTAAAAAAGAATCACGACCTGACAGCGAGCATGATGCCCTGCAACTTCAATGATGAAGTCTATACCCTCTATAAAAAATATATTGAGTGTCAGCACCGGGACAGCGATATGTATCCGCCATCGGCACAACAGTTCAGGGATTTTCTTTGTCGGCCCAGCGATCCGAAAGAAGATAACCGGCAGCATGCCAGTTATTTCCTGTGCCTGCGGAAAAAAAACAAACTGGTTGCCGTTGCCGTAATGGATCAGTTAACTAACGGTCTGACAGCCGTCTACACCTTCTATGATCCGGAGTTATCACACCGCAGCCTGGGCACGTATAGTATTTTATTACAGATCAGGCTGGTAAAAGCTCTGAATCTGCAGTATCTCTATCTTGGGTACTGGATTGATGGTTGTCGCAAGATGGTATACAAGCAGCGCTTTATGCCACAGGAACGATTGACCGATAATCTCTGGCAACGGGTTGAAATTCCGTTATCACAATCAGAAAAGACGTAGATACCGGCACACCCGTTAACCGCTGAAGCCGGTATACAACACGCAAGACAGTGAAAACCGTGATATCCGGTATCAAATAGCCAGCCGAGCACGACTTTACTTCCGCACTGGTTGAAGGCAGAATGCTGGCCGGCTTAATACCATATAAAATTAATCCGTATGCTGGCTTGTCCGGACGAGTTATTCAGTTTCGGCAAGGGTTTGCCGAAATCCTCCGGCCAGGTTAACAATACATTTGCAAGGTGAGCGCCCATGGCGAAAGAAGACAGTCTGGAAATGGAAGGCACGGTTGTAGACACCCTGCCTAACACTATGTTTCGTGTAGAACTGGAAAACGGTCACATCGTGACTGCACACATCTCCGGTAAAATGCGCAAGAACTACATCCGCATTCTGACCGGTGACAAGGTTAAGGTTGAACTGACACCTTACGACCTGAGCAAAGGCCGCATTACTTACCGCGCCCGCTAAGCTCTGCTGGCGTTGAGCCAGCCCCGAAGCCGGGCTTCGGAGCCAGACTCTTCTGGATTACTCAGTCCGCTTCGATATCCAGTGCCAGCTCATCCTTGCTGACACTGACTTTGACGGTACCGCCCTTCTTGGCCAGTTTTCCAAACAGGATTTGCTCGGCCAGTGGCTTTTTCAGGACATCCTGAATCACCCGGGCCATGGGGCGGGCGCCCATCTGCTTGTCATAACCGGCGATTGCCAACCAGTCTCGCGCCGTATCATCGATATCCAGCACAACCTTTTTGTCATCCAACTGAACCTGTAGTTCAGTCAGGAACTTGTCGACGACATGCTTGATATGATCCTGACTGAGTGAGCTGAACTGGATAATGGAATCCAGACGGTTGCGGAACTCCGGCGTAAAGGTTTTCTTGATCGCTTCAGAACCATCGGTAGTGTGATCCTGCTCGGTGAAACCGATGGAGCTACGGGTCATCGTTTCTGCCCCCGCATTGGTGGTCATGATCAGAATCACATTTCTGAAGTCCGCCTTACGGCCGTTGTTATCGGTCAGGGTGCCGTGATCCATCACCTGCAGCAGCAGGTTAAACACATCCGGGTGGCCCTTCTCGATTTCATCAAGCAACAACACACAGTGCGGTGTCTTGTTAATCGCTTCGGTCAGCAAACCACCCTGGTCATAACCGACATAACCCGGAGGCGCACCGATCAGACGGGATACCGTGTGGCTTTCCATATATTCCGACATATCGAACCGTACCAGTTCGATACCCAGCTGACGTGCCAGCTGACGGCAAACCTCTGTCTTGCCGACACCGGTAGGACCGGCGAACAGGAATGAACCAACTGGCTTCTCAGGCTCTTTCAGACCGGCACGGGACAGCTTGATCGCATTGGTCAGACCTTCAATGGCATCATCCTGACCGAACACCACCATTTTCAGGTTGCGATCCAGCTTGGCCATCATCTCCTTGTCAGAAGCAGAGACAGACTTCGGTGGAATCCGGGCGATCTTGGCCACGATGGCTTCGATATCCCCCACATCAATGGTCTTCTTGCGATCACTTTCCTTCAGCAGGCGCTGATAGGCTCCTGCTTCGTCGATGACATCAATCGCCTTGTCCGGCATATGGCGATCGTTGATATAACGGTCAGCCAGCTCAGAAGCGGCACGAAGGGCATTGTCCTTGTATTTGATCTCATGGTGGGACTCAAACTTCGGCTTCAGCCCCTTCAGAATCTTGATGGTGTCTTCAACGGAAGGCTCAACCACATCAACCTTCTGGAATCTGCGCGCCAGCGCCCGGTCCTTCTCAAAAATACCCCGGAATTCCTGGAAGGTAGTAGAACCCACACAACGCAGTTCACCGTTGGTCAGCAATGGTTTCAGCAGGTTGGAAGCATCCATCACGCCACCGGAGGCTGCACCGGCACCAATAATGGTATGAATCTCATCAATGAAAAGGATGGCATCATCCTTTTTCTGAAGTTCTGCCAGTAACTTCTTGAAGCGCTTTTCAAAATCACCGCGATATTTAGTGCCTGCCAACAGTGCGCCAAGATCCAGCGAGTAGACAACGCTGTTAGCCAGAACCTCTGGTACTTCGCCATCAACGATCTTGCGCGCCAGACCTTCAGCGATGGCGGTTTTACCAACACCGGCTTCACCCACCAGCAGAGGGTTGTTCTTGCGGCGACGCACCAGAATCTGGGCAACCCGTTCGATTTCCTTGTCACGGCCAATCAGCGGGTCAATACGGCCTTTCTTGGCCTGTTCATTCAGGTTGGTTGCATAGCTTTCCAACGGCTTGGTACTGGTACCCTCAGCTTCGCTGGGCTCGTCTTCACTGCTGGTCAGACCCAGCGGTTCATCACCTTCACTGTCAGCCACCTTGGAAATGCCATGGGCGATGTAATTCACCACATCAATCCGGGCCACATCCTGCTGCTTGAGGAAGTAAACCGCCTGACTTTCCTGTTCACTGAAGATAGCGACCAGCACATTGGCACCAGTGACTTCCTTCTTGCCCGAGCTCTGCACATGGAACACGGCTCGTTGCAGTACACGCTGGAATCCCAGTGTGGGCTGGGTTTCACGTTCTTCATCATGAGCAGGAATCAACGGCGTGGTTGCATCAACAAAATCAACCAGATCCTGCCGCAGCTTGGAGAGATTAGCACCACATGACTCGAGCACCAGGGTTGCCGTTTCATTATCCAGCAACGCAAGCAACAAGTGCTCTACGGTCATGAATTCATGCCGCTTGCTTTTGGCTTCCTTGAAAGCCAGATTCAACGTAATTTCAAGTTCTTTATTGAGCATGGCAATACCCTGGCTAAGCGTTAGTCTGCCTGTTCCGTTTTGCACAACAGCGGGTGGTTATGTTCCCTTGAGAACCCGTTCACCATCTCCGCCTTGGTCTCTGCGATATCCCTGGTATAAACGCCACACACGGCTTTGCCCTGGGTGTGGATCATCAGCATGGTTTGGGTGGCCTTCTCCTCCGCCATACCGAAGAACTGCTCCAGAACGTCAACTACAAAATCCATGGGAGTGTAGTCATCATTAAGAAGTATAACCTTGTACATCGGTGGCGGCTTGATGCGCACCTTTTCCGGTGCCAGAGCCACATCGCCATCCATCTCAGGTTTTTGATGACCCTTATTACCTAAATTTAGACGAATCTCACTCATGCCACTCATTGTCACAAAAAACTTCATCACAAAAATACAGGTTTCTAGGAAACCCTTAAGTTTTAATGAGACCCTGCCGAAAACCTCCAGTTACGGGAGCTTTTCCAAGTCATCCTGACTCTTCCAAAGGTCACATCTTTTATCCTCTACCAGATTCTTATGTTACACAGGGCTATCAACTCTTGACAGACAATTTTGGTTCCCTGACACTTGATTTAACCCATAGGACATGGGTACGAGTCTGAATGCAAAAACAATAACCCGACTTCAGACTTGCATAATAAGAAAAACCCCATCGGGAGTAGACGTAGAGGGATTAAGGATGCCTACAGGTAAAGTTAAGTGGTTCAATAATGCCAAGGGATATGGATTTGTTCTGGCCGGCGAGGACGGAACAAGTAGTGAAGATCTTTTTGTTCACTACTCATCCATAAACATGGAGGGATACAAGACTCTCAAGGCAGGTCAAAGCGTCAGCTTTGACATTCTCCAGGGCCCGAAAGGGCTTCACGCCATCAATATCACCATTCTCGATCATCAGGATGCAGCAGAGCCATCAGGGGCTCATGTGACCCAGTCATCCTCGGAACCGGCCCAGACCCTGCAGCCGGCAGTGGAGCCTGCGGCGGAATCCTGATGGTCCAGGAGTGTTCAGGCAACCCCTGACACTCTGACCACTTGGCTTTAGCCTGACCCTCGACAGGGCGGATACTATTATCCGCCCTGTTTTTGGTCGTTATATTAAAGCCTGATAAACGCCCATAAAAAAACCGGCATCCTGAGGAAGCCGGTTTTTTTATCAAATGAGAGATCTGAAAGATCAGCTCATTTTTTCGATGATCGCATCACCAAACTCGGAACACTTGAGCAGGGTGGCATCGTCCATCAGACGTTCGAAATCGTAGGTTACGGTCTTGTCGCTGATAGCGCCTTCCATACCCTTGACGATCAGGTCAGCAGCTTCGAACCAGCCCAGGTGGCGCAGCATCATTTCAGCAGACAGGATCAGGGAGCCCGGGTTCACCTTGTCCTGACCAGCGTACTTCGGAGCAGTACCGTGAGTGGCTTCGAACAGGGCAACCTTGCCACCGATGTTGGCACCTGGAGCAATACCGATACCACCAACTTCTGCAGCCAGAGCGTCGGAGATGTAGTCGCCGTTCAGGTTCAGGGTAGCGATAACGCTGTATTCAGCAGGACGCATCAGGATCTGCTGCAGGAAAGCGTCAGCAATAACGTCCTTGATGATGATCTCGTTGCCGGTCTTCGGGTTCTTCAGTACCTGCCATGGACCACCGTCCAGCAGTTCTGCGCCGAATTCGTTGGCAGCCAGCTCGTAACCCCAGTCCTTGAAGGAACCTTCGGTGAACTTCATGATGTTGCCTTTGTGAACCAGAGTCACAGACGGCTTGTCATTGTCGATGGCGAACTGGATAGCCTTGCGAACCAGACGCTCGGTACCTTCTTTGGAAACCGGCTTGATGCCGATACCGCAGTTGTCTTCGAAGCGAATCTTGCTGACACCCATTTCTTCCTTCAGGAAGGTGATCAGTTTCTTGGCTTCAGCACTGTCGGCCTGCCATTCGATACCGGCATAGATGTCTTCAGAGTTTTCACGGAAAATAACCATGTCGGTCTTTTCCGGGTTGGTTACCGGGCTCGGTACACCTTCGAACCAGCGAACCGGACGGATGCAGGCAAACAGATCCAGCTCCTGACGCAGGGCTACGTTCAGGGAACGGATACCGCCACCAACTGGAGTAGTCAGCGGACCCTTGATACCAACACTGTATTCACGCATGGCTTCCAGAGTTTCTTCCGGCAGCCAGACATCATCACCATAAACTGCAGTTGCTTTTTCACCGGCATAGATTTCCATCCAGGAGATCTTGCGGTCACCGCCATATGCCTTGCGAACAGCAGCGTCAACAACCTTAACCATCGGGGGGGTTACATCAACACCGATACCGTCACCTTCAATGAAAGGAACGATCGGGTTATTGGGAACATTCAGGGAGAAGTCATCATTTACGGTGATTTTGTCACCTTCCGTGGGAACCTTGATGTTTTGATATCCCATTGAATTACTCCGTTCTTGTCTTGATCAGAATGTGGTCGCCTAATGTATAGCCGACCCATCGCGTTCTTGTATTTTTATTGCCACAATGCCCGGCGACTTCGTTATTCGTACTGCCTTGAAATGAAGTGCCCGGGGTCTTGACTGCTTACCTGGAAATGTAAAAAGGCGAGCTTGTTATGATTTTGGCGCAACAACTGTGCCATGTTTTGACTGTTTTGGCAAAAAAGTTGCTGTTTTTGTGAAAATGCAGCACTGATATGTTTCTCATTTCATGCTTCAGGACGGACTTCATTTTCCGCTGAAGGCTGCTGCATTTCCCGCTCAAGGCTGTTTGAGCGGATATACCATATACCAATCGACAACGTTTATAAAAGTTCTTTTATGTTTGAGTTCAAAACCTATCTGATTTCACCTACCCAAATCGGCTAATGTCGATGGCAGCGTCAAGTGATTATCGCTAGAATCTGCGGTTTTTATTTTGCGTGTATTGAATTCATGACCCAAGCAACCGGACCTCGTGTCATCGTCGGCATGTCAGGCGGTGTCGACTCTTCCGTTTCCGCCCTGCTCCTGAAACAGCAAGGCTACCAGGTCGAAGGCCTGTTTATGAAAAACTGGGAAGAAGATGACGGTACTGAATACTGTACCGCCATGGATGACCTGGCCGACGCACAGGCCGTCTGTGACCGGCTGGGTATCCATCTGCACAAGGCCAACTTTGCCGCTGAATACTGGGATAATGTATTTGAACATTTTCTCGAAGAGTATCGTGCCGGCCGCACTCCAAACCCGGATATCCTGTGTAACCGTGAAATCAAGTTCAAGGCTTTTCTCGACTACGCCCTGACCCTGGGCGCTGACCTGATTGCCATGGGCCACTACTGCCAGACCGAGCAAAAAGACGGTCGTACTTACCTGAAAAAAGGCCTGGACAACAACAAGGACCAGACCTACTTCCTGCATCAGGTTGGCGAAAAGGAACTGGAACGCACCCTCTTTCCGGTCGGCGGTATGGAAAAGCCCGAAGTTCGCAAACTGGCGCAGGAACACGACCTTGAAACCAGTGGTAAAAAAGATAGCACCGGCATCTGTTTTATTGGCGAGCGCCGCTTCAAGGATTTCCTGAAGCAATATATTCCCGCCCAGCCCGGCAAGATCGAAACCACCGAAGGCGAAGTAATTGGCGAACATCATGGCCTGATGTATCACACCATTGGCCAGCGTCAAGGCCTCGGTATCGGCGGTCTTAAGTCAGCCTCTGAGCTGCCCTGGTATGTGGTAGAGAAGGATCTGACACGTAATGTGTTGATTGTCGGTCAGGGCAACGATAATGCGCTGCTGTTTTCCGGCAGTCTGGCCAGTGATGATATTTTCTGGATCAATGGAGAACCACCGGTCAGCGGTACCCGACTTCATGCCAAGGTCCGCTATCGCCAGCCGGATCAGGCCTGCGAGATTCATCAACAGCAAGATGGCAGTTGGCTGCTGAAGTTCAATGAGCCTCAGCGGGCAGTCACACCGGGCCAGTCCGTGGTACTGTATGATGGAGATATCTGTCTGGGCGGCGGTGTTATCAGCCAGCGCTTCCAGCCGGAATAAACTTTCAGCCGTAACGACAAATTCAAAGCAAGACAGAAAGAGTGGAGATATGGCGCCATATCTCCACTCTGTACCAGAGCACAAGAGGATAGATAACAAGTGCCCTATTCTACGGAAGATCAGGCCCTGGCACTGGCGGGTGTGTTTCAGGCTACCCGCCTGGTAGAGGATATTGCCCACAAGGGACGTTTTGACGAAGATGACATGGCTGCCAGCCTGGAAAGCCTGTTTCAGACCAGCCCTGATTCCGTGGAAGCTGTATACGGTAATGCTGCCAATATGCGTACCGGCCTGCGTTTTGTGCGCGACCTGCTGTTCAAGGATGCTGCGGTTATCAAATCCGACAGTCTGCGTTATGGACTGGCCCTGCTCCATCTGGAACGCAAGCTGGCCAAGCGTTCGGATATGATGGAATTGATTGGCCGTAAACTCGATGCCGCCCGCACTCAGCGGGAACACTTCGAGCTGATGCACGAAAATATTATTGCCAATCTGGCAGATATCTATCTGCAATCCATCAGCACCTTCGGCACCCGGATTCATGTTGTCGGCGAACGTACTCATGTTGAGAACAAAGCCAATACTGCCCGCATTCGTGCCTGCCTGCTGGCTGGCATCCGTTCTGCCATGCTGTGGCGCCAGACCGGTGGCAGTCGCTGGCAGCTGGTCTGGTCACGGAAAAAGCTGGGACAGGCTGCTGACCGCTTACTTCACAGTTAACACATTACATACTGCCAGCTGTAAGTAGAACAGCTGGCGGCTTTCCTCATTCGTATAATTATGAAACCAGCCCTAAAAGTCCTGACGAGCTTACTAGCAATAATGTTGCTGGTAAGCACTGTGTTTGGATACGTAATTTATCGAGAAAAATATTACAGGGATTGTGGTCTCTCTATTGAGCAGGCCAGAGACAAAGTAATTCAGTTTCTAAGTGAGAAAGAATTACTCCAGAAACACCTGCAAGGCCCCACTTTTAATGATGGCTCGTGTCGATACGACTTTTATTACAAAGATCAAAACAATGAATACAGCTTCAGCATTCTCAGCACATGGGCTCATGGCGTAAAGCTCACCTTGTGGGATCACAGTCGCGGAGAGGGTCCATAAACGCGATATATACGTAATTGCCGGTGAAACAGCCTCCGTTTTCAGTTAGAATGCCGTGCTTCTTTTGAACATGAACCAATGGTGAGTGGTATTCATGGAGCTATCCAGCCTGTCCGCGATTTCCCCGGTTGATGGCCGCTATGGCAGCAAGACAGCCGCACTGCGTCCTATCCTGAGTGAGTTTGGCCTGATTCGGTTCCGTGTACTGGTCGAAGTACGCTGGCTTGAGCAGCTGACCGACCACGCCGGCATTGCCGAACTGACTCCGCTGAGTCAGGAAGCCCGCACATTCCTGCACGATATTGCAGCGAACTTTTCTGAAGAAGATGCACTCCGCGTTAAAACCATTGAGCGCACCACTAACCACGACGTGAAGGCGGTTGAGTACTTCATCAAGGAGAAGCTGGAGCATAATGCCGAGCTGGCCGCTATCAGCGAGTTTGTGCACTTTGCCTGCACCTCCGAGGACATCAACAACCTGTCCCACGCCCTGATGCTTGAATCCGCCCTGCGTGAAGTTGTACTGCCTTCCATGGAAGAAGTATTGGCATCAATCCGCAGCCTGGCTCACGATCTGGCTGAACAGCCGATACTGTCCCGTACTCACGGCCAGACTGCATCTCCCAGCACTATGGGCAAGGAGATGGCCAATGTTGCCGCACGTCTGCAGCGTCAGCTGGAACAAATCAAGAATGTTCCGCTGCTGGGCAAGATCAACGGTGCTGTCGGCAATTACAATGCCCACATCTCCGCCTACCCGAATGTGGACTGGCAGGCTCATGCCGAGAAGTTTGTAACTTCGCTGGGGCTGACCTGGAACCCCTACACTACCCAGATCGAGCCTCACGACTATATCGCCGAGCTGTTTGATGCCGTTGCTCGCTTCAACACCATCCTGATTGACTATGACCGGGATGTCTGGGGTTACATCTCCATGGGCTTCTTCAAGCAGAAGACTGTGGCCGGTGAAGTCGGTTCTTCTACTATGCCGCACAAGGTCAACCCGATTGACTTCGAAAACTCCGAAGGCAACCTGGGCATCGCCAATGCCGTGATGGAGCATCTGGCCCGCAAGTTGCCGGTTTCCCGCTGGCAGCGTGATCTGACCGACTCCACCGTACTGCGTAACCTGGGTGTTGGTCTGGCGCACAGTCTGATTGCCTGGCAGTCCACCCTGAAGGGTAATGGCAAGCTGGAGCTGAATGCCGGAGTGCTGGCCGCCGATCTGGATAATTCCTGGGAAGTCCTGGCCGAGCCGATTCAAACCGTGATGCGCCGTTACGGTATCGAAAAGCCGTATGAAAAGCTGAAGGAACTGACCCGTGGTCGTGATATCAGCCAGCAGGTGATTTCCGAATTTATCGATACGCTGGAAATTCCTGAAGCTGCCAAGCAGCAGCTGAAGGCTCTGACCCCGGCGACCTATATCGGTAACGCAGTAGCCCAGGCTCGCGATATCTAAGCCTGTCGCTATCTGATCTGAAGTGCCGCCTTTCACAGGCGGCACTTTACGACCCTGTCACCTCTTCCCTTAACATCCCTATAGAAGCTTTTACAAGCTGTCCAATAACATGAAATACCAGCTGCAGCATTTTGATTCAGAACAGTTTTTAACCGAGTTCTGGCAAAAGAAACCCTGCCTGATCCGTCAGGGCTTCAAACAATTTATTGACCCTTTATCTCCGGATGAACTGGCAGGCCTGTCGCTGGAGGAAGAGGTTGAATCCCGCATCATCCAGGGCTCTGACAAACATCAGAACTGGCAACTGGATCACGGCCCTTTTGATGAAGACAAATTCAGCAGTCTGCCAAAACAGGACTGGACCCTGCTGGTTCAGGCAGTGGATCACTGGGTGCCCGAGGTTCGAAGTTTACTGGAAGCTTTCCGGTTTATTCCGGACTGGCGACTGGACGATATTATGGTCAGTTATGCCGTACCGGGAGGCACAGTAGGCGCCCACTATGATCAATATGATGTGTTTTTGATTCAAGGCTCCGGTCGACGGGAATGGCAACTGGGACAACACTGCACCGAGCACTCACCAATTCGACCTCACCCCCAGCTGCGGCTATTGGCTGAATTTGAATGCAAGGAGCGTCATATTCTGGAACCCGGCGATATTCTGTATATCCCCCCGGGCATTGCTCATCATGGTATTTCCCTGGAAGACAGCATGACATTCTCGGTGGGGTTCCGGGCTCCAGCACACACCGAAATTGTCAGCCACTTCTGCGATTTTATTACCGAAAAAATCGACCCGCAGCTGCGTTACAGTGACCCTGATTTGGTGCAAGACACCAGCTCAGCCAAATTGAGCGACCGTGCATTATCTCAGGTACAGACTATTCTTCAGCAGGCGCTGAGTCAGCCAGAGCAGCTCAGCGAGTGGTTTGGCCGTTACATGACCGAACCTAAGTACCAGCATCCTGCACCTGAAACAGACCAAGAACAAATGCAGGATGTGCTCGAGCAGGAGGACGTACTGTATGTCAATGAGGCAAGTCGGTTATGCTGGCGTCACCAGGGTGATGAGCTGCTGCTTTTTGCCGATGGCGAATGCTGGCATCTTGATCCCGTTCATACCGACATCATTGATCAGCTCTGCTGTCAGCGGGAATATGAAATCCCGGCGAATCCGGCCCCTGAACTCCAGCAACTGTTCACTGAGATGCTTCACATGGGGACGCTCTACCGCTAAAACCTCGACAAAAAATTCCCGGCTTAAACTCTGGATAAAAATATGCCAGTGGCATGAAGAAAGAACCGCACTGGCAGCCGTCAGACAGCAAGTCTTTATCGACGAGCAGGGATTTGCCCCGGAAGATGAATGGGATCCCGAAGGTGATCCTGTCTGTCTGCACTTTCTTATCAGCCAGGCCAACGGTGAGCCCGTGAGAACGGAGGATGCCATTGCTACTGCACGACTGGCGAAGGATGGCCGAATCAGCCGGGTATCAGTACTGGCTCCGTACCGTCGCAGAGGCATCGGCCACAGCCTGATGAAAGAAGTTATTCAGCAGGCCCGCCAAACCAGACAAACCGAGGTCTATCTGAGCTCACAAGTCGATGTTATGCCCTTTTATGAGCAGCTGGGATTTGAAGCCTATGGAGAAATCTATCTGGATGGACCGATCATGCATCAGAATATGCGACTGAAGCTCTGACTCTCCGCACATCTCTGCATAAAAAAAGCCGGCATTGCCGGCTTTTTACTTTGGATACAGGTACCTGTTAGTTCCCATATTTTGCTTTAGCTTCACGCCTGCGGGCATGCAATACCGGCTCGGTGTAACCGCTGGGCTGCTCACAACCTTTCAGTACCAGATCACAGGCAGCCTGAAATGCCACACTGTTATCGAAGTCAGGCGCCATATTGCGATACAGCGGATCACCGGCATTCTGCTGATCAACCACGGCAGCCATGCGCTGCAGGGTTGCTACCACCTGCTCTTCGCTGCAAACACCATGACGCAGCCAGTTGGCAATATGCTGGCTTGAAATCCGCAGCGTTGCCCGGTCTTCCATAAGGCCGACATTATTAATATCCGGCACCTTGGAACAGCCTACGCCCTGATTAACCCAGCGCACCACATATCCCAGAATACCCTGCGCGTTGTTATCCAGTTCCTGCTGAATCGTTTCAGGGGTCAGCACTGAAAATCCATCCAACAGTGGCAGGGTCAGAATATCATCGACACTGGCCGGGGTACGGTGCATCAGCTCTTCCTGACGGGCTGCGACATTAATCCGGTGATAGTGGATCGCATGCAGGGTAGCAGCAGTAGGCGACGGAACCCAGGCGGTATTGGCACCGGACAGCGGATGACCGGATTTCTGCGCCATCATCTGCGCCATTTCATCCGGCATAGCCCACATACCCTTGCCAATCTGAGCCTTGCCTTTCAGACCGGTCGCCAGTCCGGTATCAACATTGGCATCTTCGTATGCCTTGATCCAGACCGACTGCTTCATTTCACCCTTGGGCACAACCGGCCCTGCTTCCATCGAGGTATGGATTTCATCGCCGGTACGATCCAGGAAGCCGGTATTGATAAAGACCACACGCTCGCTGGCAGCCCGGATACACTCTTTCAGATTGACGGTTGTCCGGCGCTCTTCATCCATAATACCCATCTTCAGGGTATTTCTTTCCAGCCCCAGAGCATCTTCAATCCGTGCGAACAGCTTGTTGGCAAACGCCACTTCTTCCGGGCCGTGCATTTTAGGCTTAACGATATACACACTGTTCTGACGTGAATTACGACGGGAACCGGTCTGCTTCAGGTCGTGAATGGCACACAGCGAGGTCATCAGACCATCAAGAATGCCTTCCGGGATTTCATTACCGTCTTTATCCAGCACCGCATCGGTCGTCATCAGGTGGCCGACATTGCGGACAAACAGCAGACTGCGACCGTGCAGAGTCAGCTCACTACCATCTGCAGCGGTATAAAACCGGTCAGGATTCATGGTACGGGTAAAGGTCTTGCCGCCCTTTTGCACCTGTTCGCTCAGAGAACCTTTCATCAAACCCAGCCAGTTACTGTAGACCTGAGCCTTGTCTTCTGCGTCCACCGCAGCAATGGAGTCTTCACAGTCCATAATGGTGGACAGCGCCGATTCCAGTACCACATCCTTGATATGAGCCGGGTCAGTTTTGCCAATGGGGTGCTCAGCATCAAACTGAACTTCTGCATGCAACTCATTGTTTTTCAACAAAATGCATACAGGTTCGGAAACCTCTCCTCGGTAACCGGCAAATTTCTCAGGAGTTTTCAGCCCGGTTTCACAACCGTTATTCAGGGTGACAGCCAGCTGGCTTTCCTTGATACGGTAATGGGTAGCATCAGCATGAGAACCGTTTGCCAACGGAGCCATTTCATCCAGCAGATTGCGGGCAAAGGCAATAACCTTTTCTCCCCGCTTCGGGTTATATCCCTGCCCCTTTTCTGCACCGCCTTCGTCAGAGATAACATCGGTGCCGTACAGTGCATCATACAGCGAACCCCAGCGGGCATTCGCCGCGTTCAATGCATAGCGGGCATTCATAACCGGCACAACCAGCTGTGGACCGGCCATGGTAGCCAGCTCGGCATCGACGTTTTCGGTACTGATATTGAAGTCATCACCTTCAGATACCAGATAGCCGATAGATTTGAGAAAGGATTTATATTCTGTGGGAATATGTGGCTGTCCCTGATGTTCCCGGTGCCACTGATCGATCTGCTGCTGCAGCTGTTCACGCTTCTGTAGCAAGGCGCTGTTTTCAGGCCCCAGCTCATCAAGAATCTTTTCCAGTGCCAACCAGACACTGTCTGCATCTACCCCCGTGCCGGGAGCAATTTCATTACGAACCAGCTCATCGAGTACCTGTGCGACTTTCAGGCCGCCTATTGTTATACGTTCAGTCATCGTTTTTGCCCTGGTTTAATAATTCTCCCGGCCATCGCTAATGCTCGACCGTAGACGGGCTCGATTCTAGAGGATTTAGGTACGCTTGCCTTAATCCGACCATTTATATTCGGTATTTAGAATATGAATAAATAGCAGCCTGTTTATTGCAGATTGTTTTTTTGTACGGAAAGCATGATCCTGCCCGGCACTATACTGAGGAAATAAGGATGTTTTACAGGGAAGTCTCATCATGCCAATGGGCCCGGTTCACACCACTACGACAACTACTGTCTTCAGCTCCAATGGACAGCCACCTGCCGTATTTCATTCAGGATCATCAGGTACGGCTTTTAACCGGGATGTTCAGGCCCTAGTCAATTCTACAACCAACCTGAGTCAGAATATCCAGCAACAACAATGGACGGGACAGCCTGTCTTCTCCAGAGCCGCGGTTTTTCATCCTCCTGTCAGCCATCTCAATCCGGCACCACAGCAGGGTTACCAGCAAAATTACGGCGGGTATCAACATAGTTATCAACCCAGCTATCAACAGAGCTACCAGCCCGGCTATCAGGTTAGCCAGTTTAGTGACCAGGGGTGGCATGTAACACAACATGTACAGACACCTCCCTTTCAAGCCAAGCCACAGGCTCAATACTTCGCCCAGCAGTCATTGCAACCCTACCAGCCTCCGGTTCTGCATCATGTTGCCGTTGCAGCACCGAAAGTAACTGTTTTCAGTAGCCACCAGGGCTACCCGGCTCCTACTGTACATTTTGTACAGCAGACTCCGGCTTCTCACCGGGCAGTGCCGAAAGAAAGACTGCATCTTGAGTTTGTTAACAAAGTCGCAGGCCAAAACTTCAAAGAAAAAAGAAACAGCATCAGTGGGCTGAAAAAGGCCTTTAAACAAAGCACCAAAGGACTTAAAGGCGCAGATAAGCAGTGGGCAAAGAATATGGCAAAGCTGCTTGATCAGTCCATCCATACTCGAGGCATCAGGAACCGTAAAACAACCATCGACCGTAACAGCCTCAATACTTTCTTCAGCATTCTCGAACAGCGGGACAGAACACCCCACAGCTCAACAGAATCCCGTTTCCAACCAGTCTACAACCAGGAGCGTCTGGTTTCCGGATTGAGAGGACGTATCGGACCTGAACCGCAACCCAAACGAATAGTGAAGCCCCATATCAGGCCGCAGGCCAAGCCAGAAGCAAATCAAAATCAGCCCAGAATTACCATTCCTGTAGTCCGCTCCGGGGCAACCAAGGAACCACCCGAAACTCTGCCCAAACCACCGGTAAGCACATCGAGATCTGTATCCTCAGGCTCAACACCAACTGGCCCTAAAGCAGCCACTCCGGAGGTCAGCTATAAAGACCTGAACAGAGAGCTGCAGCTGATTAAGGCAGGGATGGATTTACAAGATGCCGTCGAAGAGTCCAATGTAGACTCTAAACAGCCCTCAATGAAAGAACGCTTGCAACCAGTTGTAGATCAGTTACAGCAATCAAACCGGCCCGAGCCCTCTTCAACGACCACAACGGAAGCAGGTGATGACTGGCTTAAAGAACTCGAAAAACTGGAGGAAGTAGTCAACCAACAACAACTCAAAACGTCCGACGATCAATCAAAAACAACATCGTCAACTCCCGTTAGCACACCTCCAGCACCACAGACATCTGTACCTAAACGGCCGTCGTTAGTACAAGTTGGGAAAGACGCCCAAACCCTGCTCCAACATGGAGAAAAGCGTTCCTATGATGGCGGCGCAACGACCTTGGTCACCGGCTTGCCTGGCCCTCTGGAGGCAGAGTACGGTGCAGGTGCCGGACTGTCATGTGGTCAGGACTGTACAGCTGATGAACTAACATCTGCGGTAACGTCCATACTGCAACAGGCTGTGGAAAAAGGAGACAAGAGCCTTGCTCTTACCCCTTTCCTCACAGAGTACAGCAATCTCGATAATGATGAAGTCGCCGCAACCTGGACGAATGCAGTCAAGACCTTCGCAGAGTCACATGATGGTGATATGCCGAAAGTCTTCTTTGTCGTAAACCAGCTCGATGCCCAAAAGGCCGAACATACCCGCCTGCTGACATTATCCATGGCCGGTCTCAACTGATATCAAAACGATCAGGGCAGCAGGCTTTCCATCAGGGAAACCAGCTGCTCAAGATCAAGCGGTTTTGATAAAAATGCCGCTGCTCCGCTATCAAGAGCTTTCTGCTGATCTTCCGGATACGCCTTGGCACTGGCCACAATAATCGGCACTTGCTGGGTAGAAGGCGCCTGCTGAAGTTCATTCAGTACATCATAGCCGTCCATTACCGGCATCATAATATCCAGAATCACCAGATCAAAATTGTTGTCTTCCTCCAGCAGTTTACGCAAGCCAAAGCGACCATTGTCGGCAATGGAAACCTTGACTCCCAGCTGCTGCAGGAACTTCGACAGGGCAAAACCGGCACGCAAATCATCGTCTACCAGAAGTATCTGGGTTCCCTGCAGTTTTTCGCTGGCCTCAATCGTAAGCGCATTATCTGCAACTGGTTCCTCAGATTCTTCCTGAGCCTCAGGCAGATTTTCCTCTTGCGGCTGTTTCAGCGGCAATACAAGCGTAAAGCAACTGCCTTTATCAGTCTGACTGGTGACTTCCAGCTTTCCACCCAGCAAAGAAGCCAGCTTGTTGGAAATAGTCAGTCCCAGTCCGGTACCGCCATAGTTGCGTGTCGTTGAACCATCGGCCTGGGTGAAAGCCTCAAAAATCAGCTGCTGCTTTTCTTCGGGAATTCCAATGCCGGTATCTTCAACACTGACCCTGAGTATGTCTTCATCATCCATCTCAAAGCCGAGTCGAACATGCCCTTCCTCGGTAAACTTGATAGCATTGCCTAACAGATTTTTGAGTATCTGTTGCAGCCGCTGGGCGTCGGTCACAATACTGTCCGGCAGCTCGGCATCCAGTGATGCCTGAAATGCGATTTTCTTCTGCTTCGCCAGCGGCTTGAACATCTTCAGCAGGTAGCGGGAAAGGTCTTGCAGGTAAACCGTTTCTTCAACCACCCCCAACTTGCCGGCCTGAATACGGGACAGATCCAGTATTTCACCGATCAGTTGTAGCAGATCCTTACCACTGTCCATGATTACTTTGGCTGCATCAACCTGGTCTCGGGTCAGGTTTTTTTCCTTGTTCCCTGCCAGCGTACGGGCCAGTACCAGCATGCTGTTAAGCGGTGTGCGCAGTTCATGGGAGACATTAGCCAGGAACTCGTCTTTATAGCGATTGGCTTCTTCCAGCTGCTGCGCTTTTTGTCGCAGGCTGAGGTTGGCTTCTTCCAGCTCAGCAGTCCTGACCTGTACCTGTGACTCCAACCCGTCATTCAGCTCTTTTAGCTCCCGGTTTCGATAAAACAGCTCGCGAGTTTTCTCTTCCGCAATCTGCTCTGCCTCACGGCGGGCTTTTTTCTCACGCTCGATACGGCGTTTATAGCTGTCACTGTCCACGCTCAGGCACCCTTCTTCAGGGTAAATACGGCATCAGTACCTGCCGGCTCACTCAAATCCTTGCGCGAAACAGTAATTTTTTCATCGAAGTGTTTGATACAGCCATCAATCAAACCCAAGGCCAGATCAGCAAACGGACGGCGGGAATAGTAGTGAACAGTCAGCGTACCGGGCTCAGGACGCTCAGTTGCCAGTGTTGGCAGTTCCGCATCGGGGTAAAGCTTGGCAACTTCAACATGAATGTAGTCCTCAACCCGCTCCAGAAAATCAAAAGTACTTTCAAGCCCATCAAAAAAGCTGTTATGAATTTGACTGAAACGGGCAAAGAGGTGCATGCCAAAAGCATGGATCAGATCACCGGCAACGGTACCGGTTTCTTCGGAAAGCGCGACCACCATATTGACGATTTCATGGTGGTCGTAGGTGCCCAGGGTTGTATAACTTCCACCCGATTCGGGCTTCACTTTTTCCAGAATGGCATCCACCACCTCATAGGAGAATTGGCTTTCAACCATTTCCAGAAACTCTGTAAAAACAACACCTTTCATAGTCCGGCCTCCATGCCAGTCAGGTTATGTCGTCAGAGCCAATCTGGTTCAAACAGAAACTAGCGATGTCGCTTCTGGTGCCGCTCCAGATTATCCATTCTCGCCTGCTCTGATTTTTTCAGCATAATATAAACTGCCCCGGCTCCGCCATGTTGTTTTTGAGCACTGTGATACGCCAGTACACTCGGCAGTTCCAGCAGCCATTTAGCCGTATAGCTTTTTAGTATTGCCGGCTGGTCACGGTTACGGTGTCCCTTGCCATGCACAATAATCGCAGTGCGGATACCATACTGCACACAATCACGCACAAACCGGAAAACTTCGGTACGTGCCTGCTCCACAGTTTTCAAATGTAGATCCAGCCGGGCATCAACCGGATATTGTCCCAGTCGCAATTTACGGAATACACCATGCTGCACCCCGCTACTGCACCAGGATAGAACCGCATCCGCTTCAACCTGGTCAACATAACCATTGGTCAGGCCATCCCGTTCAGTCTCAAGCTCTTCCTGAGCCGAAAGCTGGCGCTGTACCTGGGTATCAGTCGGCCCTTTCCATTTTTGTTTTGACGTTACTGTTTTCGGCCCCTTCAGCGGGCGAACCCCGTCCAGCGCATCCTGAAACAGGTCGTCTTCGTCATGCACACTCATTCTGTTATCTATCCAATTAGCAGGCTGCAACTGCCGCGCGCGGGGTTTTACTTGCTTCCGCCACCGAACCGATGGTTCGTCGCAACCATTGGTGTGCCGGGGTATGGTGCAATAGAGGACTCCAGGCCATTTTGAGTTCAATCGGTTCGATCTCAAACGGCGGAGCCAGCACCACCAGCTGCGGATTATCCTGCTGTAACCTTGCCGCCCGGGTGGGAAGTGTGGCAATCAGGTCATTATTCTGGGATAGCTGCATCGCCACATGATAGTGGCGGGTAAATACCGTAATCGTCCGTTTGTGCCCCAGCTTGCCCAGGGTTTCATCAACCCAGCCCAGCCGCTGCACATCTTCCGGGTCAACCCCTACGCCAATCCCCATCCCGGTCTTGCTGACCCAGATATGGCGTGCCCGAAGGTAGTTGTCGAGGGTAAATTCTTCCAGAATCGGATTACTGCGGGACATCAGACAAGAGAAGTTATCCCGCCAGAGCGTCCGCTGATGGAACGACTGGGGCATATCATCAAACCGGTTGATCGCCATATCCACCCTGCCCTGTTCCACATCATGAAAGCTGACGTCACTGGGGGTCAGGATATCCAGAGTAATTTGCGGCGCTTCGATACGCACCCGGCGCAGCAGATCCGGAATCAGGGTTGATTCGGCATAGTCGCTGGCCATGATGCGGAACACCCGCTTGCTTGATGCCGGGTCAAACGGCTTGCGCGGCTGAATGGCCTGATCGACCTGCACCAGCACATCGCGAATCATCGGCTGTAATTCCAGCGCCTGTTCGGTTGGCGCCATGCCTTCGCTGGTACGCACCAGCAACGGATCACCAAAGTAATCCCTTAAACGACGCAGGCCGTTACTCAGCGCCGGCTGGGAGATACCCAGCGAATAGGCGGCACGGGTTACATTTCTTTCCCTTAACAGGGCATCCAGATACACGAGAAGGTTGAGGTCGATTTTACTGCCATTCATTGCATAAATATCGAAAATAAAAACTATAAATTTCCGAAATTGTCTCACAGACCATATTATTCGTCACGTCGAGTCGCTAACCGCAAATGGCTCCGGGCAGCAGAAAATTTCACGGGTAGTGAAAACACCTGAAACGAAATCCGCTGCCACGGAACTGAAGAATCATAAAAACAGCAACGACTGGAGTGAAGCATGACCCAATATAACCGTGCCGAAGAGATTGCCCGCATCGAACAGGACTGGGCAGAGAATCCTCGCTGGAAAAACGTCAAGCGTACCTACACTGCCGAAGATGTCGTCCGTCTGCGTGGCTCCGTTAAAGTTGAAAACACCATTGCCCGTCAGGGTGCTGAAAAGCTGTGGGATCTGGTTTACGGTGGTCAGGCCAAGAAAGGCTACGTAAACTGCCTCGGCGCTCTGACCGGTGGTCAGGCGGTACAGCAGGTTAAAGCCGGTATCGAAGCCATTTACCTGTCCGGCTGGCAGGTTGCAGCAGACAACAACACCGCCAGCACCATGTATCCTGACCAGTCCCTGTACCCGGTTGACTCCGTACCTGCAGTGGTCAAGCGCATCAACAACAGCTTCAAGCGTGCTGACCAGGTTCAGTGGAAAGCGGGCAAGAACCCGGGCGAAGAAGGCTACGTTGAGATGTTCGCACCGATCGTAGCTGACGCTGAAGCCGGTTTCGGTGGCGTTCTGAACGCTTACGAGCTGATGAAGAACATGATCGAGGCAGGTGCTGCCGGCGTTCACTTTGAAGACCAGCTGGCTTCTGTGAAGAAGTGTGGTCACATGGGCGGCAAGGTACTGGTTCCAACTCAGGAAGCTGTACAGAAGCTGGTTGCAGCCCGCTTGGCCGCTGACGTTGCCGACGTACCGACCATCGTTCTGGCCCGTACCGACGCCAACGCTGCAGACCTGATCACTTCTGACTGCGACGAATACGATGCTCCGTTCCTGACCGGTGAGCGTACCGCTGAAGGCTTCTTCCGCACCAAGGCCGGTATCGATCAGGCAATCGCCCGTGGTCTGGCTTACGCGCCTTACGCTGACCTGCTGTGGTGTGAGACTGCGACTCCGGATCTGGATGAAGCGCGCAAGTTTGCCGAAGCTATCCGCGCTGAATATCCTGACCAGCTGCTGGCTTACAACTGCTCACCTTCTTTCAACTGGAAGAAAAACCTGGACGACGAAACCATTGCCAAGTTCCAGCAGGAACTGAGCGACATGGGTTACAAGTACCAGTTCATCACCCTCGCTGGCATTCACAACATGTGGTACAACATGTTCGAACTGGCTCACAACTACGCTCAGGGCGAAGGCATGAAGCACTATGTAGAAATGGTGCAGGAGCCCGAGTTCGCCGCTGCCGAGAAGGGTTACACCTTCGTCGCGCACCAGCAGGAAGTGGGCACCGGTTACTTTGACGATATGACCACCGTTATCCAGGGTGGACAGTCTTCAGTAACTGCACTGACCGGCTCTACTGAAGAAGAACAGTTCTAAAAACATTTAGACTGAAGCTTCATCAAAAAGCCCCGGCAGATTATTCTGCCGGGGCTTTTTATTTAACTGATTTATCTTATTTAACTGGCTATTTTATTCAGCAGCCGGTAATGGCTCGGGGGAAACAATAATGCCGTTGTTATCTGCGTAAATATAATCACCCGGCTTAAAGGTCACTCCGCCAAACGTTACCACGACATCAACATCACCAATGCCGCGCTTGTCAGTTTTCATGGGGTGGGAACCCAAAGCCTGAACGCCCAAATCCAGTTCGGCAATCACATCCACATCACGGATACAGCCATACATAATGATTCCGTGCCAGCCATTGTTAACCGCCTTTTCAGCCAACATATCGCCCAGGCAGGCACGACGCATGGAACCACCAGCATCTACTACCATCACCTTGCCGGAACCGTCAGTATCCACCAGCTCTTTTACTTTGGAGTTATCTTCATAGCATTTAACAGTCACAATCTGACCGCCAAATGAAGAGCAACCACCGTAGTTACGAAATAAAGGATCAACTACCTGAATCAGTTCAGGATAAGCATCGCACAGGTCGGGAGTAATATAATTCTTTTTATCCATCTTGATATCCCCTGTTACAGGAGACTCATTGTAAACGATACTTTGAAAAGATCAGCTTTTTAAACCCGGCCCCCACCAGAATGATAGTTATGGCCCCTATCGCCACCGGCGTCAGCAGAAAGTTCCAGCTTTGACCGGTCATCATTATCAGCAACGGATTTGCACCTGCAGGAGGATGAGTGGTGCCTGTCATTAACATGGCTGTCACGCCAAGCCCTGTAGCGACTGCAAGCCATAGGGGTTCAGCCCCTGCATACTGGGCAAAAACAACTCCAATCAATGCTGTCAGCAGATGACCAAAGAATACATTTTTAGGTTGTGCCAACGGGCTGTCCGGTAAACCAAACACCAGCACAGTAGAAGCTCCAAAAGGTGCCATCAGCATAACCAGCCCGGGAGATAGCTGATCAGCAAAAGCCAGAATTCCCACAGCAACAGCAGCTCCTACGCCAGATAACAACTGCATCAGAATTTTACTC
The DNA here is from genome assembly GCA_947387575.1 of Spongorhabdus nitratireducens. Lineage (GTDB taxonomy): Bacteria > Pseudomonadota > Gammaproteobacteria > Pseudomonadales > Endozoicomonadaceae > CANDOC01. Next base: position 162,119 of record CANDOC010000001.1, on the reverse strand, counting down.
ATACCAACGACTCCTTAATCGAAAAAGTAGACCGATCTGTCTACACTACACAGTAGACAAGTCGGTCTACTTTTTGTCAACATGCACTTTTACTTAAGGCTGGTTTTAGAGTCATCCATGGTCGCTTCAGATAAACGCAGTCAACTGCTCGAAACAGCCCTGCAGCTTTTCTATGAAAAGGGAATCAATGCAGTGGGTATCAATGAAGTACTAAAGTCATCAGGCATTGCCAAAAAGACACTGTACAACCATTTCAGCAGCAAGGATGAGCTGGTACTGGCTTCACTTCAGTTACGAGATCAGCGATTCCTTGCCTGGATTGAAAGCAAAATAGAAAAAGCCGTAGACAATAAACAGGTCGTCATTCAACTGTTCAAAGCACTGACAGATTGGTTTAACAACCGTGCTCCGGAATTACCACCGTTCAGGGGATGCTTTTTTATCAATTCCGCTATTGAGTATGGGGTGACTAATGACGAGGTTGCAGCATACTGCCGGCAGCACAAACAACAGTTCCGGCAGATACTAGCAGCCAGATTGACAGATATACCTGAAGGCATACTGGATACGCTGTGCACGCTTAAGGAAGGCGCCATTGTTATGGCTCAGGTTTCCGGTGATACAATGGCTGCTGAGAAATGCCTGCCAGCGGCATTAAAACTACTGAATAAAGATTAGTTGCCCCTTGATGGAAGCAAACCGTCAAGTTTTCAGTTGATTCTTTATTGAAAATAAAAAAGGCAGGATAGTCAAAGCTACTCAGGTGATATGAAAAGGAATTTCACCTTTGCATATCACCCGAGCAGCTTCAGGGGGAGCAATAATTAAAGCGGCATATCTAATGTACTGACAACAGGGTTATCAGCATCAGAAAGCATCTCCAGCGCATCATGGGAAACCGGGCGCACCCATGACTGCAATCCAGCCTGCTTCAGTTTCTGATTTGCTTCATTGGCCTGGGCTACTTCTGCAAAATAGCCATAACCAACAGACAGCCAGCCATCATTACGGGATATCATGTAAAGCCCCTTGATATCGTCGACTGAATCAAGAAACTTGTCCATTCGCTCCTGGGTACGGAATGCGGCAAGTTGCAACGTATAACCATCACTTGTCTGAGCCACGATGACGTCCGAAGCAACCTCAGGCTTCACTTCCGGCTCATTTTGCGCCTTTACAACAGCAGTTTGCACATCAACCTTTTCAGCCGCTGGCACTACTGCCAGCGCTTCATCCTGCTGATTTGAAGCGTGAGTCATAGTAGCCATACTGTCATCCTCGATGATAACAGTATCTGCTATTGGCTTTTTGGCATTCGGGCTGCTCATCACAACCTGGTCATAAAGCGCGACAGCCGAGAGGTTGATTTCCTCTTCAGGTTTGGGTTCTATTTCTTTTGCTTCCGGTGCCGCTTCAGCTACAACCCGTGCTTCAGCCTTCGGCTTCGCATTAACGTCTTCAAGTGCAGCAAATTCAACCGGACGTAACCAGCCCTGAACGCCAGCTGCTTTCAGCCTGGCAAGATCAGCATTGGCCACACCCGGCATGGAATAAAAGCCATAGCCTACAGACATCCAGCCATCACTACGCTTGACCCGGTACAGGTTTCCCCGGTCTTCCACCGTCTCCAGAAAACGCTTCAGACGCTCTTTGGTACGAAAAGCAGCCAGCTGAATGGTGTAACCTTTTGTTTTGATGCCCAGATCGGATGCCGGCTCAGCCGCCGGGGCAACTTTAGGAGCAGGCGCAGCAACGGATGCAGTAGCAGGAGTGAAAACAGGTACCGGTGTAAAATCCGGTGCAGGTGAAGATTTGCGATCAGATGCGGCCAGCACTTCAGACAGTTCCGCCGAAATACCTTCCGAATATTCGGCAGCATCATCGGTGATCTCTACCGATGCAGCTAACTCTTCAGGTGTCAGAGCATTCAGGGATAGCATTGGCTCGGAAAAGTCCGCCATCATATCTTCCAGTTCCAGCGGAGCCATCCAGCCACCTTCTGGCTCTTTATCCGGATTACCGTTGCAGTTGTAACCTGAATTACCGCCACCGGAAAGACAATAGGCTCTGGCAGTATCCGAAGCCGCTGTTATTTCAGCGGAACCCGCCGTAGAAACGAACAATAGAGGCAGTGCCAGCAACGAGACAGAAGCCCGCCAGCCGGCACAATTTTTTTTATGCAAAGGCACGACATCACCCCCTGGGACATCAACAACCAAAAATACGTGTCAAATAGTCCGTTACACGACTTGTTGCTGTCAAGCAATTCCAGTCCTGTCAACACATTCAGGGTATAAACTACCCATAACTATTGCTCGTCCCAGTTCGGAAAATCAGTTTTAAAGTGTTCAATCATAAAGTCCCTGAACGCCCTGACTTTTAATGGCAGATGTTGCCTGTCCGGATAGACGATATTTATCGCATGCTCAGGCAATGGGTACCCCGTTAACAGAGGAATCAGCTTTCCCTGTGCCAGATCAGGCCCCACAATAAAGGTTGGCATCTGCGCTATTCCCAATCCGTCCAGCAAAGCCTGCTGCAGTGCTTCGCTATTATTGACCTGATAGTTACCTCTTGGCATCACTCGGACCGGGGCCCTGTTATGGAAAAAAGTCCATTCTGCACCACCCCGAAAGTAGGAATAATACAGACAGTTATGGTTTTTTAAATCAGCCGGCGACAGCGGCTCGCCATGCTGCTGAATATAATCAGGAGAAGCACACAGCACGCTGCGGCAAGGTGCCAGCCTTTGAGCAATCAGGGTTGAGTCCGGCAAATTGCCAATACGTATACCAATATCAATTCTGTCTTCAACAAAGTCGACCATCCGGTCATCCATGGTCAGTTGCAGGTCGATATCCGGATACTGTTCAAGAAACCGTTTAATCAATGGCGCAATATGCAGTCGCCCGAATGACATCGGAACATTCACCCGCAGTCGTCCGGCCGGAGCTTGCCGTAATTGCTGAATCGCCTCTTTCCCCTCTTCAGCCAGCTGGAAAGCTTGCCTGGCATAATCAAAATAAGCCTTGCCCGCTTCAGTGAGCGTCAAGCTTCGGGTAGAACGATTTAACAACCTGACGCCTAACTGATGTTCAAGCTGACTGATACGTTTACTGACCGCCGATTTGGTGATGCCCAACAGATTGGCTGCTGCAGAAAAACTGCCACTCTCAACCACCGAAACAAACACAGGTATTGCAGAAAAGTTAACCATGACACGTTATTGTCGACTTCTATTCAACGCCAAGTTTCCTGAAACCTGTCTTATTCAGCAACCCTGAGCCCCGTACAATTCATCTAACGATTCATCTAGCGATTGTTTTAAATCTATTAACAACAAGGCACTCTGTGAAAGTTCACGCAACCGATTTTATGCTGGCTATTGCCGGCGGAGCTCTTCTGGCCATCATGATCAGTTTTAACAGCCAGCTGGCCGGTTTCAGTTCTCCCATGACCGCTTCATGGGTTGCTCATGGAATAGGTGCTGTCACGGCACTGGGATTAATTGCCATTTTGGGAACCGTCTCAAAACACAGAAAAAAGCCTGTTTTGACAACAGCAAAAGCGCCTCGCTGGGCTTACCTTGGCGGACTGCCCGGTGCTGCTGCCGTAGCGATTGCCGCCATTACCGTTAACAGCCCATTGGGATTGAGTGGTTCGCTGGCGCTGGGACTCTTGGGGCAGATTCTGTTCAGTCTGGCCACCGACAAATTCGGCTGGTTTGGATTGAAAAAGCGCCCGTTAACGGTACACGACTTTGTCGTTGTGGGATTAATCGGGGCCGGCAGCATGCTGCTGATTTTTGCAGGAGACGCCGCATGATCGGGTTGATATTGCTTGCCCTGTTTAACGGAGTCCTGATAGCACTGGCCAGAAACCTCAATGGACGACTGAATCTGGCCCAGGGGCCCTTCAAGGCATCCTGGTTTAATCATCTGACAGGTTTTCTATTTCTTTGTGGTCTTTTATTTGCGGTCTCTCCGGGCGAATTTCACTTTAGTGAAAAAGTTCCGGGGTATGTCTATCTGGGCGGGGTGATTGGTGCACTTTATGTAGCAGTGAACAGTTATATCCTGCACAGAATCGGCGCGGTTAAGTCAGTACTGTTTGTGCTGGGAGGCCAGATGATTACCAGCCTGATTATTGATGCGATGCAGGCCGGATTGCACAATCTGGTAATGCAGGGTGCCGGGGTGATTCTGATCTTTGCCGGAATGTATTTCTCACTCCACAAAAGCAGAAACCAACCTACTGAAAAAACATCCGCATCATCGAATCAACGAACGGAAGCTGAAGCCTAGAATATTAGAGGTCTTTCAAGCCGGATAAAAAAAGCCCGATGATAATCATCGGGCTTTTTGCCATTTATTCTACACCCTGGCTTTTCAGGTAGTCTTCATAGCTACCGTGGAAATCGACGATACCGGTCGGCGTCAGTTCAATAATCCGGGTTGCCAGCGAGGAAACAAACTCCCGGTCATGGCTGACAAACAGCAGGGTGCCGGGATAGTTTTCCAGCGCCAGGTTCAGTGATTCGATCGATTCCATATCCAGGTGGTTGGTCGGTTCATCCATCACCATGATATTCGGCTTCTGCATCATCAGACGACCGAACAGCATCCGTCCCTGCTCACCACCGGAAATAACCTTGACTGACTTATCAATTTCTTTCTGGGAGAACAACAGACGACCCAGTACACTACGAATGGACTGTTCATCGTCACCTTCCTTGCCCCACTGCCCCATCCAGTCGAACAGGTTCAGATCCTTTTCAAAATCAGCGGCATGATCCTGGGCAAAGTAACCGATATTGGCATTTTCAGACCATTTGATTTCACCGGCATCATTTTCCAGATCACCTACCAGACAGCGCAACAGAGTTGTCTTACCAATACCGTTAGGGCCGATAACCGCAATACGCTCACCAACCTCAACCATCAGGTTCAGGTTCTGGAACAGGGTTTCATCGTAACCCTTGGCCAGCTTTTCAACCTGCAGCGCCAGACGGTGCAGCTTCTTTTCCTGCTCAAAGCGGATGTAAGGATTCACCCGGCTGGACGGCTTGACTTCATCCAGCTGGATTTTATCAATCTGTTTCTGACGGGAAGTGGCCTGACGCGCCTTGGAAGCATTTGCAGAGAAACGGCTGACAAACTGCTGCAGTTCAGCAATCTGGGCTTTCTTCTTGGCATTTTCAGCCTGCATTTTTTCCTTGGCCCGGGTGGCGGCAATCATGTACTCATCATAGTTACCCGGGAACAGGCGCAGCTCGCCGTAATCCAGGTCCGCCATATGGGTGCAGACACTGTTCAGGAAGTGACGGTCGTGAGAGATAATAATCATGGTGCTGTTACGTTCGTTCAGCACACCTTCCAGCCAACGAATCGTGTTGATATCGAGGTTGTTGGTCGGTTCGTCCAGCAGCATGATATCAGGATCGGCAAACAGCGCCTGAGCCAGCAGTACCCGCAGTTTCCAGCCCGGAGCCACAGCACTCATCAGACCATTATGCTGCTCCAGCGGAATACCCACACCCAGCAACAGTTCACCGGCACGAGATTCGGCGGTATAACCATCCATTTCGGCGAAAGCAACTTCCAGATCAGCGACTTTCATGCCGTCTTCTTCACTCATTTCCGGCTGGGCATAAATCCGGTCACGCTCTTCCTTCACCGCCCACAGCTCCTTGTGGCCCATGATGACGGTATCCAGCACGGTGAATTCTTCAAACGCAAACTGATCCTGATTCAGTTTACCGATACGCTCATTGGGATCGCGCATCACATTACCGGCGGACGGCTCCAGTTCACCACTGAGGATCTTCATAAAGGTGGATTTACCGGAGCCATTGGCACCGATCAAACCATAGCGATTACCTTCGCCAAACTTGACAGAAATATCCTCGAACAGGGGCTTGGCCCCGAATTGCATGGTGATGTTAGCGGTTGAGAGCAATGATCCGACCCTGGCAGCAAAAAGTGGATGGATGAGCCTGTAGCAATTTCAGTAGCTATATTAAGTAGCTATTACTGTAACAGGCCAAAAGCGGCGCATTCTACAGTAGCCTAATGCCACTGCCTACCGCAGATTATCATTATAAAAACATAGTGTACCCCTATCACAAAAGAGTGACACCGGCAGACAAACCTGCGCTCTACCCATAAATCTGTACTACTTTATTCAAAAAGAACTACAGAGTTCAAAATGCTTGAACGTTTTTTTCCTGTTGCGGAAGCGATTTCAATTCTGCTGCACCCTCATGCCGAGGTTGTGGTTCACAACCTGAAAACCCAGAAAGTTGTTGCGCTTTATAACAACTTTTCCCAGCGGGAGATTGGATCGCCCTCGCTGATGGACAGCATTGAAGTCGACGATGAAATGCAGGTAGTTGGCCCCTACGAAAAGCTGAATTGGGATGGCCGCAAACTGAAATCAATTTCTTCCATTCTCAGGGATGAAAACAGCAATCCGGTTGGCATGCTCTGTATCAATCTTGATGTATCGCAAATGGAACGGGCGCTGCATACCCTCAGCAGTTTCCTGAGACCTCAAGATCTGCAACCCCAGTCAGACAATCTGTTTCGTGATGACTGGTTCGAAAAGATCAATGTATTTGTTAATCGCTGGCTGTCGACTCATGCCAAAACGCTTCAGGCCCTGACCCGACAGGACAAACAAGAATTAATCAAGGAGCTGTATAACTGTGGGGCGTTCAATGGCCCCAAGACGGTGGAATATACCGCCAAAGTTATTGGGCTGGGGCGCACCACTGTTTTTAATTATCTGAAACAACTCAAAGGCTGATTCATATGGTTTTGAAAGACAATATTGTTGCAGCTAATTTACGAATCAAATCATCACCCAATGCTGTTGTCACTACACCACTTGAACACAGTTCATATTTCAGTGAGCTAACCGGAACAAATCTGTATTTTAAATGCGAACACCTGCAAAAAACCGGCTCATTTAAACTGAGAGGTGCAACCAACAAACTATCTCTGCTCTCTAAAGCCGATAAAAATAAAGGTGTAATAACTGCCAGTACAGGCAATCATGGTCAAGCCGTCGCTTACGCTGCCAGCCTGTTGGGAATAAATGCCACTGTTGTTGTTCCTGACACTGCATCGGAAACCAAAGTCAGTGCCATTCTGCGTTATGGTGCCCGGATCCAGAAAGTTAAAGGTGGCTGCCTGGACGCCGAAATCGAAGCCCTGGCCATCGCTGAAAAAGAGCAGAAGATTTACGTATCTCCCTACAATGATGAACAGGTTGTTTGCGGTCAGGGAACAATAGGTCTGGAGTTACTGACCCAACTTCCGGAGCTGGATGCAGTCTTTATTGCTGTGGGTGGAGGAGGTCTGATCAGCGGTATCGGCAGTTATATCAAACGCGTCAACCCGAAGATCTCGATCATTGGTTGCTGGCCAGAAAACTCCACCGCTATGTATCAATCTCTGAATGCAGGCAAGGTTGTTAAAACTACCGAACATCCAACACTCTCAGATGGCACTGCCGGTGAAATAGAAGAAGACAGCATTACTTTACCCATATGTCAGCAAGTCATAGACCAGAAGGTTCTGGTCACAGAGCAACAGATAGCAGCAACCATGCAACGGGTTGCTGCTCACGAACGTTATATGCTCGAAGGGGCAGCCTGTGTGGCATTGTCAGGGGCTATTCAGGAAGCCAGTAAGTTTCAGGGCAAAAATGTAGCAGCTGTGCTTTGTGGCAGGAATATCACACTACCAACCTTCATTAAAGCAGTCAGTCAAACCAACTTAAGATAGGCTCAGACACAAGAGAACATGATTTATACGTATAGCTGGGTGAAGCTGAAAGTAATCAGCGTTACCCAGCTAACGACAATATCGTCACCAACAAGAGCATTTCGTCGTGGCTTTTTCCGTGCCTTGATACCCGGGACACGCCTGAATAACTCTTCGAGAAAACATAGTGCTGTTGTTACCAAAATCGACCATATATTTTAAGGTATGGTCTTCTTTATTCTTTATCTTGACCCAGATCCTGCACTCATTTGGTCTTCCATCATAGGCCGTTATCGTAACCACCGTTTTTTCCACTTTTGTTCCTGAACCATCTACCGAGCCCGACAGGTACATTTCAAACTCATCAGTTGAGGTAACCGTAATCTCAGTTACTGCCAAAGCATTATTAAGGCTAACAATTTCACCGGCATTACTGTCCAGGTCCCATGCATATAAGCAGGATAAAGCACCAGCCACCTGATTCATGTAAATTCCTTCAGGTATCTGGTGAGACCCTAGGCGGGATTCAACACCTGAAAATACAGCAGCTGTGATTTTTCCTGTTTGAGAAGTGTTACTACCTTTTGGGGTATATTCGACTTCGATATCATCACTTTCTACAGCAGGTTTAAGTTTCACTTTACCAACCTGTATATGAGACGAGTCACTATGATGAATAGTAAATTCAGGTTCAGTCTGCCCCAGTTTGGTATCTAGCAAGCCAGCATAAAGATTGGAAGGAAAGAACAACAAGACAAGAACACGACACAACATCCTTAAATCGAATATCTGAAATCTTGATTTCATGATAAAAGTTCTGGCGTGAATAAAAATCAAATCCGGTCACAACTGAAAACCGAACACCATTTAAGTGTTGCCAGTCTAGTTCATGCAAGAGGAAACAAGTTTTTAAAAGAGATAATCAGACAAAAAAACAATGAAATAAGCAATCCAAACAAAATAGCCCCACAGCATTACACTGCAGGGCTATTTTCAGAAGGAAATTAATTCTCGCCTGTTACGCTTCCTGATCAGCCAGATACAACCAGGTATCCAGTACGGTATCAGGATTCAGGGAAACAGTTTCAATCCCTTCGTCCATCAACCAGCGGGCCAGATCCGGATGGTCAGACGGACCCTGGCCACAGATACCAATGTACTTGCCCTTCTTACGGCAAGCCTGGATTGCCATACTCAGCAATGCCTTAACCGCACCGTTACGCTCATCAAACAGGTGAGCAATCAGGCCTGAGTCACGATCCAGTCCCAGTGCCAGCTGGGTCATATCGTTGGAACCAATGGAGAAACCATCGAAGTGCTCCAGGAACTCCTCAGCCAGCAGTGCGTTGCTGGGCAGCTCGCACATCATGATCAGGCGCAGACCATTTTCGCCCCGCTTCAGACCAAAGCGGCCCATGATATCAACCACCTGCTCGGCTTCATCAACGGTACGTACAAAAGGTACCATCAGCTCGACATTGGTCAGGCCCAGCTCTTCGCGGACCCGTTTCATGGCGCGGCATTCCAGCTCGAAGCAATCCTGGAAAGAATCGGAGATGTAGCGGGAAGCACCACGGAAGCCCAGCATCGGGTTCTCTTCTTCCGGCTCATACAGATTACCACCGACCAGGTTGGCGTATTCGTTGGACTTGAAGTCCGACAGACGAACAATCACCTTTTCCGGCCAGAACGCGGCAGCGATAGTGGAAACACCTTCCACCAGCTTCTCGACATAGAAATCAACCGGTGATTTGTAGCCAGCGATACGTTGCTCAACAGTCTGTTTGACATCAGCCGGCAGGGTATCAAAGTTCAGCAGCGCCTTCGGGTGCACGCCGATCATTCGGTTAATAATGAATTCCAGTCGGGCCAGACCTACACCACGGTTCGGCAGTGCCTGGAAGGCAAAGGCGCGATCCGGGTTACCCACGTTCATCATAATCTTGAACGGCAGATCAGGCATGGAGTCAACACTGTTGCGCTTAACGTCAAAGTCCAGCAGACCACCGTAAATGTAACCGGCATCACCTTCAGCACAGGACACAGTGACTTCCTGACCGTCTTTCAGAATGTCCGTTGCATTACCGCAACCCACTACCGCCGGCACACCCAGTTCACGGGAAATAATAGCCGCGTGGCAGGTACGGCCACCCCGGTTGGTAACAATTGCAGAAGCACGCTTCATAACCGGTTCCCAGTCCGGGTCGGTCATATCGGTAACCAGAATGTCACCCTGCTCCAGCTTGTCCATATCGTTCAGGTCATTAAGGATACGCACCTTGCCGCTGCCGATACGCTGACCGATACTGCGACCTTCCACCAGCACATCGCCACGCTCGTTCAGCACATAACGCTCAATCATGGAAGCATCGTTACGACTCTGTACGGTTTCCGGACGCGCCTGAACAATATACAGCTCGCCATCATCACCATCTTTGGCCCACTCGACATCCATCGGGCAACCGTAATGCTGCTCGATAATCATGGCTTGTTTAGCCAAAGACAGCACTTCTTCATCAGTTATGGAGAAACGCTGACGATCAGCCTGATCTACATCCACTGTTTCAACCGAACGGCCGGCACTGGCGTTATCGGTATAAATCATCTTGATCAGTTTGCTGCCCAGGTTGCGGCGCAGAACGGCCGGCTTGCCATCTTTCAGCATTGGCTTGTGGACATAGTACTCGTCCGGGTTAACCGCACCCTGTACAACAGTCTCACCCAGGCCCCAGGAAGAAGTGATAAATACCACGTCGTTGAAGCCGGACTCGGTATCCATGGTGAACATAACACCACTGGCACCGATTTCACTGCGCACCATGCGCTGAATACCGGCAGACAGTGCTACCTGACGATGGTCAAAACCCTGGTGTACTCGGTAAGAAATTGCACGGTCATTAAACAGGGAAGCAAAGACTTCCTTGGTGGCGTGCACGACATTGTCGTAACCACGGATATTAAGGAAAGTTTCCTGCTGGCCCGCAAAAGAAGCATCCGGCAGGTCTTCGGCAGTGGCAGAAGAACGTACAGCTACGGCCAGGTTCTCATTGCCCTTGCACAGTTCGTCCCAGGCGTGGCGCATAGCGTCTTCAAACTCAGGCTGGAACGGCTCATCCATAATCCACTGTCGGATCTGGGCACCGACTTCCGCCAGCTTGCGTACATCATCAACATCAAGGGTATCAAGCAGATCGTGGATACGGTCATCCAGTCCGCTCTTGCTCAAAAAGTCACGATAGGCTTTCGAGGTAGTTGCAAAACCACCCGGTACACTAACGCCGGCACCTGCCAGATTGCTGATCATTTCGCCGAGAGACGCATTCTTGCCCCCGACCCGTTCAACATCACCCTTGCCCAGGTGCTCAAGTGAAACAACATAATCTTGCAAGGTGGAATCTCCCAAATGCCCATGGTCTAACCGGAGTGCCCGCCCCCTCGGCAAAAAACACTCCTTGAAAATCCTGTTTGCGACTACGGCTACCGCTAATGCACTCTTCACGTGTGCCTGACTATAACGGTTTTAAGCCTGCAGCCGGATCATGCTCCAGCGGCACGATCAAACGCTTAACTGTCCGTGGTCCGGTGGCACTCAAGGACACAAGTTATAACGTTATGCTCAGGTTGCTGATATGCCGGCATTTTGGGTATTTACGCCAAAACCACCCGAACAAATTCGAACCATCGCAAACATTCAGACTTTGTCTGACGAAAACAGGCACGATTATGCGATATTTTCGCTCGGGGGCAAGTATAAACCGGTTCAGCAGCAAAAATCAGCGTCTTTTACGCAAACTTTATGATTTACAACAGATACGCCTGCAAAAAAGAACGGTAGAATAATCAAACAAATACGAACATGCCATTTTTGGCAGAATTCTTTTGACCGACGTGCTTCTTTTGAACGACATGTCCGGACAGACAAGAGGCAGCTCAGGGTAACTTTCATGCAGCGACGTGTATTTTTTATTTCCGACGGTACCGGGATTACCGCCGAGTCATTTGGCCAGAGTCTGCTGGCCCAGTTCGACCATATTGAAGTCAGCCACCAGACCCTGCCTTATATCGATACACCGGAAAAAGCTCTCAAGGTTGTCGAAGACCTCGCCAAAGCCAAGGTTGACGGCCATCGTCCGCTGGTTTTCAGTACCATTATCAACGAGGAAGTCAGCAGGATTATTCAGAGTGCTGACGCCAAAATGTTTGATATCTTCCAGAGCTTTATGCCCGGTGTCGAAGCCGAGTTTGAACAGCATGCCATCCATGCTGTGGGCAAGAAGCGTGCAATAGACAGTGATAACAATCGTTACAACAAGCGAATCGAAGCTGTTCACTTTGCCCTGGATAACGATGACGGCGCCCGTACCCGCTATTATGATAATGCCGATATCATCATCGTCGGCGTATCACGCAGTGGCAAAACACCGACCTGCCTTTATATGGGACTGCAATTTGGCATTCATGCAGCCAACTACCCCATTACTGAAGATGATCTCGATATGTCAGCCCTGCCGGCAGCTTTGAAGCCTTATAAGCACAAGCTGTTCGGACTGACCATTGACCCTGCCCGTCTGACCAATATCCGTAATGAACGGCGCCCAAACAGTCGTTATGCCTCCATGCGGCAGTGCAGCCGGGAAGTCAGCGAGGTCGAAATGCTGTATCAGCGGGAAAGAATTCCGTTTATAAACACAACTCACTACTCAGTTGAAGAGATTTCAACCCGGATTATGGTTCAGGCTGGAATAGAACGACGCCTGAAATAGCTGTACGTATAAGGTATGGATCATTTGATTCATACCTTTGGCTATTATGCCTCATCAAATCTAGAGCCCTGCCAGTCTATCGACTAAGGTATAATTTCTGATTCTTTTTCGTCATGTTAGCCTCCCATCAAGCATAAAAATTGTCTTTTTAATTCCATATCAGGTCCGGGTATAGCCCCAGCGCTGCCAGCACAAACCTAAAACAGGAATGGAGACACAACCGGCTAGAAGGAGTTAGCGATGAGATTAATTTTCCGAAGTTCGTTGTGGCGATTGTTATCGCTAATAATGTTGATTCTTGGTATCAATGCAACAGCAGTTGAAAACCCTGCTCTCACCGTGCATAACACAACTGGAGTGGTTGTACTCGAAAGCACTGCAGATGCAAAAGAAGCGATCAATCGTTCTGTTCCGACCATAAGGTTCCGGAAGAAGAACACTGTTGCCAAATCGACCTCTATTGCCAGAATCGGTTTAGGCAAGCTGAGCATGGAAGATATCGAAGCCTTGCTTCCTCCCGGTAATGCCTGGATGCTGGCAGACTCACTCGAGCCCACTGACAGCACGCTGGCTGTTTACCCCACGTTCTTCAACATTCAAGTAGCAAATACTGACGCTGACAGTTTAATGCTGGTGACTCCGGGCAGATACTTTAACCCGACAACACCTGGCGCGCCTCCTGCCAACTTCAGTCTGGGCTTCTGGGGGTATGGACCAGCCGGAGATATGATCGAATTCACCCACAGCAACCCGCATATAGATGGGGATCATCGCCTGTCCCTACCAATGGCTCTCAACTCTGAGCACGATGATAACTATCCGTTTGTTATTGAGCAGGGCTCAAGACAACCTGCTCGCTATAACGGTCACTTGCTCGGAATGTCTATATTCAAAGCCGAGCCGGCAGCGGTGAAGCTTAACGCTGCTACCAACATGGGTGCACCTGAATATGCTGTCACCTTTCATCTGATAATAACATCTGCTCAGGCTTTCAAGCTGACAGGACTGCTGAATGGCGCCCATGACCTGACACTTACAGAACTGATCAATTTTGGTCAGCAGGCAGGAATCCCTGTTCAGGGGACTTTCCTCGCACTTTGGGAAAATATTCTCGAGGCTGCTGATTACTATGACGACACCGCACCCACAAAACCCGCTCCTGTATCACCAGCGGGAACAGATGTAGAGGAAGAGTATGACGATGCTGTAGTTGGTAATCCGCCACCAGTTCAGATGATGGACACTGACGAAGATGATGAGGATTTTCCGGTATGTGAGTATGGCGAGATGGATTTTGAGTACGAGAATCTAGCTGACGAATCAGGCAGACAGTTTGATGCTCCCTGCTACTTCAACGCTGATCTCGCGGCTATGGGTAGAGATCCCAAAATGCCTGCGCCAACCGACGTCGTACCGGTTCGAGAGTACTATGATCTTGTAGTACGTGAATATTATGACTTGAATTCCGTTCCTGCCGGTCAAGGCCTGACGGTCGAAGATATCTACGTTGATGTAGACGATATCTATGGCGAAGCTGAAGCCTACTATCAGTTCAACGATGACGGGACATTTGTTCCTTTCACTGCGCTTGCCCAAGAGGAGCAAGACCTGAACCCTCATTTTTTCCCGCTGCTGGAAACTCCGGACGTTTATTGGGTAATGGAGCGAGAGCTGGGCGGAGGTGAATACGGTAAGGTAGTTCAAACCTTTCCCCGGTCGCGTGACGGTCAACGTCTGGGACCCTCTGTTGCCAGAAAAATACCGAAGACAGATCAACTGAAAGATATGGAGGAGCTGGAAATTGAGTACAGTATTGTCAAATGGTTACAACACCCCCATATCATTGAGGCTGCAGACAAAGATGACGAAGAGATTGACGCCCTTAAAAATATTCAGCTGGTTACATTGGAAGATGGTGTAGAAGCCATCACCGAGGCCTTTGCCGGATTCCCGATGGAGCTAATGGACAGCACCCTGGATAGCCAGATCAAGAAAATGGATGCCGAATTGGCAACCCAGATCCAGCAGCAACAGAATGCTGCTGTTGCTCACCATCTGATCAGGCTGAATCAGCTGCGCAAAATACAGTACATGCAGCAAATGCTGAAAGCCTCCGCTCATCTTGAACAGCACGGTATTGTTCACTGGGACATCAAGCCGGACAACTATCTGTACAAAGAAGATGAGGATGGTAATCCAGTCGTCAAGCTCAGTGACTTTGGGCTACACAAAATGCTCATGAATCACCCGGTTACAGGAAAACCCAACTACCTGCGAATGCAGAGATTCCGGGTTGCCCAGCCCTATGCTGCACCAGAAATGCACATACCGAAGCGGGGAACAGAACTGTATCTTGAAGGTGACAAACTGGATGTCTGGAGTCTGGGCATCAGTTTCACAGAAATGCTGACGCGCCAGAACCCAATGCGAAGCAAGTATTTCAAAGACGCATTTATCAGGGAATGGAAGCAGCGAGGACTAGACAAGCGTTTGTTTAATGCCGGTTTCCTGCAACCAGCCGAACTCCATCACGGTATCGATGCTTACCTTACCGAACACCGTCATCAACTCGGTGTGGCTGAAGCAATGATTCGGGAAATGCTGGTAGTAGATCCTGGCAACCGGGCTCGAGCCAGTGAACTGCTTGCCCGATATAGCGGCATGCTGGATGCTGAGTTGTTACAGCTGGAAGACGATCATGAAAGATCCGTTCGGTCACTGCGAGCCAAAAGGAAGAAAGTGGCTCAACAGCCGCAAGCTCCAAAGCCTGCCGGCCCGTTCCAGTCAGTTACCCGACAGCAGGATAAGCCTGTACGCGCTATCGTGCCAATGGTTGACCGACGTAAAGGACCAAAACCAGTGGTGGCGGTCAAGCCTTTGGCTTTGCTGAAAAACCAGCTGACAAATGGTGGATTTACCAGTGCATTATTCGATCGGTACAACCTGATTGATACCAATGACCCTGCAAAGTGGGTACTTTGGACACCTGGTTGCAAACTGCTGCCAACAGCGGGTCTGCTTCTAAAGGATAAAACCAGTCCTTACCGCAGGACTCAACAGCCAGTCATTCATATTGAGTATGGCGATGAGCCGGTTGAAGCACTGACCCAGGTTATTTCCGGAGCACAGGTACCGGAAGAAGGAGGCGAAGCCGTGTTCTCCTGCTGGGTGAAATCCACTCGAAAAGAAGGCCTGCTGTATTCCAGCCTGTGCCAGTACTCGGATGGCCAGACCCTGAGTTTCAAGGGCTTCCCGGTCAGTGATCGCTGGACACGCATCGTTGTCAGACATCAGCTGCCACCGGTGGCTGCCGGGGATAATCTGAACTTCTACCTTGCTTCTGGCATATCAGCACTGCTTGAACAAGAGGGAGATTCGGTCGATATAGCAGGTGCTGACCTGCGCTTCGAAACTCAGGATGTACAGCCTGACGACTGCTGGACTCTTTGGTCTTCAAATTGCTCGGTTAATTCCGAAAAGGGCCGCCTAGTTGTTAATACCGGTCCGGCTGCCTCCAAGACAGCTTTGAGACTTGAGTGGTATAGCCCGACAGAAACATTTAATGCCTGCACTCAGTTCATCCCCAAGGGTATGGATATGATTCGCGGTAAAAAAGCAGCTCTGTCTTTCTGGGTCAGATCAAGCCATGTGGGCAGTCTGATGTCAGTAGTCAACAACAGTGATGGTGTCTCTATCGGCATGGTCAACCACGTTGCAACGCCTGACTGGACACTGGTCGAGGTTCAGATCGAACCTGAAGTGACAGCAGGTATGAAAGGCGATCTGCAATGTTACCTTGGCACTGTACTGCAAGGCCTGTTTGTGGAGCCTGGCAGCTGGCTGGAGATTGCAGGTGCTGAACTGAAATGTACCAAGTAAGCTAGATGCTCATGATGATTAAGCCCGCTACCAGGTAGCGGGCTTTTTTACGATCAGACTTACAAAGTACAAAGAATTATTTAAATAAAATCAGAATTTAAACAATAGATAAGACTGACAAGCTTCATTCGAACACAAAATAAAAATCAAATTGCAACTCAAATATTATATTCAAGCATAATGGAAGCCAAACAAATTCCGGCAATATAAAAACTCAATAAAACAGCAGAACTCTACACTTTATGTCTTCTCAAAAACAGAATTAACTCTCCACCAACCTCTATCAATTAAAAACACTACAAAACTATAAATTCATCTTTCTTTACTATTAAAAATCTCAGTCTATGCTTTTTTCATACTTCGATTCAGGAATCAAATAATTACAGGTTTATTTTATGCTTCTTAAATCACTGACAAGAATATCACTTCCCATATTCATTATAATGAATATGATCCTTGGCACAGTAGTTGCCGGAGTTAATTCAGTCTCCTTTCCTAACGGAGCTTGTGCGATTGATTTTAAAAACACCGAGACTAAAAAAATTCGTAGCACTGAAGTAATCAACAATGGAGCGACGTCAGAAGACTGCCCGCTTGTGTGGACAGTCCATGGCGATGGTACCAGTAGATATCAAAATGACACAGTAGAGCTGCGCAAGGAAAAAATCGATAATGTTGTCATCAAAACATCCACCAGAGAAGCAGAGCCTCCCGCTCCAACTCTGGTAGTTGAAGATGATGTAGAAGAAACAAGACTGTTTTGCGGGTGTATCCCTATCCGCCGCCCAAGCAGATCATCCACTAGCGCTGCAACGGCGGTAACTGGGGCTAAATCCACGACTAAAACCGAAGCCTCAAAGCCCAAAAAAGATGATGGTCACTATGAGGATTTTCTCAGTTTTGGAGGAGATCCTGTACCAATAACACAGACCTTTCCTTTCCCTTCCGTTCAGCAGTCCAGCTTTAATTTTCGCACTAGTGAAGGCCTGTCTGAGCTTATGCCTATGTTGATTGTCAGTCAGATACTATTTATGCATGAAGTAGGCCGCGACAATATCAAATCTGGCGCTACTCTCAGTTTTGAGAGCAAAAGAGTTGTTTTGCTGGACTATTCAGATGGACACAGAATAAGGATAGAGATACCTACCCCTCGTGGTACAAAGCTGACTATTTCGCTACTTAAAAGCACTGACAGCGATTCGGCACATACACCTTTGCTAGGCTTTAGCAAAGAGTGGACAAGGCCGACAGCTCAACGGGATCGACCTTTTTTCCTGACATCAAAAGTCATGGCTGATAATCTGACAACTGCCACTCAATAGTAAAAAAAGAGCTCGATCTCCCTCAAGATCGAGCTCTATTTGGCAGGAGTATCAGCCCGCAGCTTGCGGTCTGTGTCCCTGTTGTTCTGCAAACATCCCTGATACTCAGGCAGGTGCAAAGCTAGAGAAAGCGCTCGGTCACTTGCCTGTCTTCAGGTAAAATGTTTAACCGGCTTTTCCGAAACCCTGCATGCGCTAGGTGAGTAACTTCATCCTACCCGTACGGGGTTTTACCAACCCTGACCCATATCAATACTTTGCATTGCATCTATATTGGTCATTACGGATGCCTTATTCGATCACTTCCACCTTGTCGCCGACAGTAATGGAACCGAGGCCGGAATGAATCAGGTTCATACCGAAAATAACCCGTTTGCGTTCATCACGCCGGTAGCCTGCCAGTACCTTTAGCATCCGGCTGTCTTTCTCTGCGGTATCAGTATTAATTGAAGGAATGACACAGCGGGTGCAGGGCTTGGCCAGACTGAATTCCACCTCACCAATACGGATTCGCTTCCAGCTGTCTTCAGCATGAGGTTCACAGCCTGAGATCACCAGATTCGGCCGAAATCGTGCCATCGGCACCGGTGATTCCAGCTTGCTGTTCAATCCCTCCAGCGAAGCCTCAGAAATCAGCAAAAGGGGAAAGCCGTCAGCAAAACCAGTGCGCTGTCCTGTTTCAGCATAACGGGGATCAACCTGACGAAAGGTAGAATCCGGCATATAAACCAACCGGCAATCACGCTGCAAGAAACCAGATAGCCAGACTGCGGCTCGATCACCGGCATCCAAAGCTTCAACGGTATCGTTCCACACTAGAACTTCACGGGTACCGGCCGGATTCAAGACCGGCACTGCCACATCAAGCAGAGACATATCCGGAGCCTGCAAGGAGATTCCGTTATCAGTCAACTGCACATCTATCAACACCATTTGTGGCAACTGACGCTGGGTCAGAAACTGTCCTTCCGGGGTCACCACCATCCAGCGCCGGTCATTGCGCAGGCCAAACGCATCCAGCTCACACTGTTGCAGCGCAATCTGTCGGGTGGACTTGACCGGATACACTGCCAGCTGACTCACATACAATTCCATCAACCTTAACCCCAGATTCCAAGAGCCTGTTCACAATCTTATCGCGGGCTACAAATGCCGGTAAAAGCCTCAGATACTTCGCTTTTCCTCGTTACATAGCACCACTATGCGCCTCGAAAAACCGAAGTATCTGAGGCTTTTCTCAGCACTTTCACTATCCGCGAAAGATTATGAACAGGCTCTAAATGTGAATTATTTCGCTTTAACGCCTGTTAACCGGCAGGTATGATGCCTGATTGAATCAAAAAAGCCGCAGCGCAAATTATCCTGAATTGCGCAAACAGTAACATACTTCATGTCATTGTCCTGGTTTTGCGACACCAAGGTTCTGGTTTAACGACATCCAGCAGGAACGTAAAGCATAATGATCAAACGCATGGCAGCCATGGCTGCAGTTTTGACTCTGGTATTCGGGGGCGTCTTCGGATACAAGTACTTCGAAGGCCAGATGGTGGCCAAATTCATGTCTGGCTTCACCCCTCCCCCGATCAGTGTTTCAGCAGAAACTGCCGTGACTGATACCTGGGATCAGTATCTGTATGGTACCGGCTCCCTGAATGCCGTTCAGGGTATCGAGCTGGCGGCTGAAACCAGTGGTATTGTCAAAGCCCTGCATTTCAAGGCGGGCGATACGGTAACTCAGGGACAACTGCTGCTGGAGCTGGATGACTCCGTTGAGCAGGCTAACCTGAGAAGTGCACAGGCTCAGCTGAAACTGGCCAAACTGAAATACAAGCGCGATCAGGAACTGGTACGCAAAAATGCCATTTCCCAGACCAAGTTCGATGAAACCTCTGCCGCCCTGGAACAGGCGGTCGCTTCAGTAGAGCAAATCAAGGCAACCATTGCCAAAAAGCGCATTGCCGCACCGTTCGATGGCAAGCTGGGTATTCGCAAAATTGAAATCGGTGATTTTCTGGATAAAGGCAAGATCATTGCCAACCTGGAAAATCTGCAGCAGATGTATGTGGATTTCACCATTCCGGCCCAGGACTGGCCCCAGGTGAAAAATGGCCAGCGCGTACTGTTTGAAGTACCGGCCTATAATGACACCCTGACCGCTACTGTTATCTCTACTGCGGTCAAGGTTGATGACAACACCCGTAACATCCAGATTCGCGCCCTGACCGATAACCCACAGGAAAAACTGCTGCCCGGCATGTTTGCCAGTGTGCGTATCGTTACCGGTGACCAGCTGCCGGTAGTCACCATCCCGGCAACCTCTATTGCCTATAACCTCTACGGCAGCACCGTTTACGTGGTGACTGAATCCAGCAACGAAGCCGGCGAAACCTCTCTACAGGTTATCAGCCGCACCGTAACTGCCGGTGAAAAACGCGATGGCCGTACAGCTATTCTGGCCGGTGTAAAAGCTGGCGAACAGGTTGTTACTGCCGGCCAGCTCAAGCTGCGAAACAATGCCCGGGTCACCCTTGTCCCGGAAGCTCCTGCCGCCCCGTCTGCAGACACTGAAAACTGAGGACGGAAGGAACGGAATCTACTGACATGCGCTTTACCGATTTGTTTATCAAACGCCCGGTACTGGCAACGGTGGTCAGCCTGATGATCATCCTGCTGGGCCTGCAGGCGTTCAGCAAGCTCCAGATACGGGAATATCCCGAACTGGAAACCGGTGTTATCACCGTATCCACCGCTTATGCCGGTGCCAACGCCTCGTTGATACAAGGCTTTATTACTACTCCACTGCAGCAGGTAATTGCCAGCAGTGAGGGTATTGATTACATCCGCTCATCTTCATCCCAGAACAGCTCCACCATTTCCGTCTATCTCCAGCTGGGATACGACAGTAACGTGGCGCTGAGTGAAATCATGAGTAAAGTGGCTTCGGTGCGGGATACCCTGCCGGATGATGCTTCCGAGCCAGTGATTTCCAAAGGCAACAATCAGGGCTCGGCGCTGCTTTATATCAGCTTTTACAGTGACATAATGAATGAAGAGCAGGTCACCGATTACCTGTCTCGCGTCGTTCAACCCAAACTGGCAACCATTGAAGGTGTCGGTTCTGCCGATATTCTGGGTGAAAAGAAGTTCGCCATGCGGATCTGGCTGGATCCGGTCAAAATGGCCGGCTTCAATGTCACGGCCTCTGACGTCAATAACGCCCTGCGCAATAACAATGTTCAGTCCGCCGCCGGCGAAACCCGCAGTTTGCTGCTGGCGACTGCGGTTGATGCCCGCACCGGTCTGAGTTCTCCGGAAGACTTCAGTGAGATTGTGGTCAGCACCAGTGGTGATACCCTGGTACGCCTTGCTGATGTCGCCCGGGTTGAGCTGACCTCGGAAAACTTTGACTCCATGGTACGCTTTAATGGTCAGCCTTCAGTTTATATGGCCATTTCTGCTACACCTTCTGCAAACGCGCTGGATGTGATTGAGCGGGTGCGCACCAACCTGCCGGATATTCAGAATCAGCTCCCGGCCGGACTCGAAAGCATGATCGTTTATGATGCGACCGAGTTTATTCAGGCTTCTATCAATGAAGTCAGCCAGACCCTGATTGAAGCCGCCCTGATCGTTATTGTGGTGGTATTCCTGTTCCTGGGCTCGCTGCGTGTCGTACTGATTCCTGTTGTTACCATTCCGCTGTCGCTGGTCGGGGTGCTGTTTGTCATGATGCTGATGGGCTACACCATCAACCTGATGACACTGCTGGCAATGGTACTGGCTATCGGCCTGGTGGTAGATGATGCCATTGTGGTGGTGGAAAATATTCACCGTCATATTGAAGAGGGCAAGACGCCCTTTGACGCGGCTTTGGAAGGTGCGCGGGAAATCGCCCTGCCGGTTATCACCATGACCATTACCCTGGCTGCAGTTTATGCGCCGATCGGCTTCCTCGGTGGCATTACCGGTGCACTGTTCCGTGAGTTTGCCTTTACCCTGGCCGGCTCGGTAGTGATCTCCGGTATTGTCGCCCTGACCCTGTCGCCAATGATGTGTTCCCGCATCCTGAAGCCTCATGGCCAGAGCAGCCGAATGGCAGACTGGCTGGACCAGAAGTTTGATGCCCTGAAGCAGCGCTATCAGCGACAGCTGCACAATACCCTCAACTATCGCCCGGTCATTCTGCTGCTGGCATTCGTGGTACTGACCAGCATTCCGTTCCTGTACCAGCTGGCAAAACAGGAACTGGCACCGACCGAAGACCAGGGCATTATCTTTATTGTGGCCAAGTCACCCCAGGCCACCAGCATCGATTACCTGAATCGTTATACCTCCCAGTTTGAGCCAATCTTTGAGGGCTTTCCTGAATACCAGATGTCATTCCAGATTAATGGTAACGGTGGCCCGCACAGCTCTTTCTCCGGGATGAAACTGAACCCGTGGGCTGACCGTGAACGCAGCCAGCAGGTGATTCAGAAAGATCTGCAGAATCAGCTTCAGAGTCAGGTTTCCGGGCTGGAGATCTTCTCCTTTAACCCGCCGGCCCTGCCGGGCGCCGGTGGCGGTCTGCCGATTCAGTTCCTGATCAACACCACTGCAGATTATGAAACCCTGTACCATGTCGCCGACCAGCTGCAGGCTGCAGCGATGCAGTCCGGTCTGTTTATGTTTATCAGTAACGAGTTGCGGTTTAACCGGCCGGAAACTGTGATGCATATCGACCGGGACAAGGCAGCACGACTGGGTATCAATATGAGTGATATCAGCCGTACCCTGTCGACCCTGCTGGGTGAAGGTGATATTGATCGCTTCAGTGAATCCGGTCGCAGCTACAAGGTGATTCCGCAGGCCGATGCCGACAGCCGTCTCGACAAGAACTGGCTGTACCGTTACCAAGTCAGGACTGCCAGCGGTGATCTGGTGCCACTGGCAACCATTATCACGCTGGAACAGAAAGTGTCGCCTAACACCCTGCCCCAGTTCCAGCAGCTGAACTCTGCCAAGCTGCAGGGTGTAATGCTGCCGGGTGTCAGTATCGGTGAAGCTTTGACTTTCCTGCAGAACAAAGCCAACGAACTGCTGCCGGAAGGCTTCAGCACTGACTATGAAGGCGAGTCTCGTCAGTACATTGAAGAAGGTAATGCCCTGCTGATCACATTCTTCTTTGCCCTGCTGGTCATCTTCCTGGTGCTGTCTGCCCAGTTTGAAAGCTTCCGTGATCCGCTGATTATTCTGATTACGGTACCCATGTCGATCTGTGGTGCCTTGATACCACTGGCACTGGGTTCCCTGTTTGAGCAGGTATGGGGTGTGGGCTTTACCCTTAACATCTATACCCAGATCGGACTGGTAACCCTGATCGGCCTGATCAGTAAACACGGTATTCTGATTGTGGAATTTGCCAATCAGCTGCGTCACGAGCAGGGTTATGGTGTCCGGGCTGCAGTTGAAGAAGCCAGTGCCCTGCGTCTGCGCCCGATTCTGATGACCACTGCAGCAACGGTTATGGGTATCTTCCCGCTGTTGTTTGCTGCCGGTGCAGGTGCCGCCAGCCGTTTTAATATCGGCCTGGTGATCGTGGCCGGGATGACAATTGGTACCCTGTTTACACTTTATGTGGTTCCGGTGATGTATTCATTGCTGGCGAAGGAAAATAAGCCGGCTGCAACCGCAGCGGTTCATTCTTCGTAATATCATAAAGTCTGAGTAACAGCGGGCACTTGTTGATCTGCAAAATGCAGTAAAGCAAGTGCCCGTTTTATCATCTCTTTCCCTTCAGCATTTTTACCCAAACAGTTTCAGAGCAAAAGGCACCACCACCGGCGCCAGCAAAGCACTTAAACTTGCGGACAGAACCAGTGCCAGCGCACTGTATGCCCCCTGCTGCAGAGAGTCCTGAACAATCCTCGCCGTACCAATCGCGTGGCAGGCGGTACCCATGGCAATACCTCTGGCCTTGGGGCTGGTGATTTTCATCAGTGACAATAACGGTACTCCGACAATGGCGCCGGTCAGGCCGGTGATAATAACTGCAATAGCGGTCAATGCCGGAATCCCCCCCTCCATATGCTCAGCAATCATCACCGCTATGGGCGTAGTAACCGATTTGGGGGCCAGCGAGATAGCCACCTGTTCATCAGCACCCACCGCCAGTGCCAGCAGCACAGTGACTGTCAGCGCTAAACAACAGGACAGACCCACAATCAGAATAACCCCGGGCAATTCCCGCCGGATCTCTTTCATCTGCTCATATAACGGCACCCCCAGCGCAACTACCGCAATCCCTAATGGACGGATCAGCCAGTCACCACCCTGCTGATAATGCGAATACGGTATTTTCAGCACCAGCAGGGTTCCCGCAATAATCACAATACTGAGCAAAACCGGATTAAATAACGGAAAGCGGTAGCGTCGGTACAACGCATAACAGAGCAGATAGACAAGAACAGTAAACAGCAGATAGCACAATCCGGTACCAGCGATCATTAGTAACGCTCCAGCCACTGAAACATCCAGCCGGCAACAGCCATCACTACAACCGTACCGACAATACAGCAAAGCAGCAGCGCAACCAGACTGCTGTGCAATAACTCAAGGTGATCAATAGCGCCGACACCAATGGGCACAAACAACAATGACATCCAGCGGATAAGAAAATTGGCGCCGCTTTCAACCCAGGACAGTCGCACCAGGCCACTGCCCAACAGGGCTGCCAGTAACAACATGCCCAGAATACTTCCGGGTAATAACTCATTCATTAATGTGCTGATAAACTCACCAAGATACAAACACAGCAGTAAAATCATCAGACTGCCAAGCCATGAGGCCATGCGCTTGCAAACAGAAGCTATATTCAAGAGAGACACCTGTCGGGAAAATCACCTGTCGTTTGTTTTGCAGCCCCGAATATCAGAACCACTTGTGACAGCACGCTTGCTTCAAATTGCACGTTTCAAAGCGGGCAAACCAAAGTTTCAGACTCAAGCTGAAGCCACAAAAAGCGGACAGGAATACGTATGAAAATCTGCCTGTTTAATGCCAGAAAATATGATCGTGAATACTTCGAACAGTGTAATGCGGGATACGGATTCGAGCTGGAATACTTCGACATTCATCTGGACTGCAAAACCGCTCATCTGGCCAGAGGCTCGGACGCGGTGTGCGCGTTTGTGAACGATGATCTCAGCCAGCCGGTACTGCAGGTACTGGCTGAACATAATATCAAACTTTTGCTGATGCGGTGTGCCGGTTTTAATAATGTTGATCTGGAAGCAGCATCAGCACTGGGCATGCGTGTTGCCAGAGTACCGGCTTACTCTCCTGAAGCCGTGGCCGAACATGCCATAGCGCTGGTCATGACCCTGAATCGCCGGATTCACAAGGCGTATCAGCGTACCCGCGATGCCAACTTTTCACTGGAAGGTTTGACCGGTTTTAACCTGCACGGGCGGGTGGCCGGTGTAGTCGGTACCGGAAAGATTGGTCTGGCGGCCGCCCGTATTCTGAAAGGCTTTGGTTGTGAACTGCTGGGTTATGACCCGTTTCATAACCCCGCGTTTGAGGCGATTGGCGGTCAATATGTTGATCTTGATGCCCTGATCAGCCGTAGCAAAGTCATCACCCTGCACTGCCCACTGTCCGAAGATAATGAATATATGATCAATGAAGCAGCCTTTAACCGGATGCTGCCGGGTACGGTGTTGGTAAATACCAGCCGGGGCAAACTGCTGGACTCCATTGCGGCCATCGAGGCACTGAAAAAAGGAATTCTTGGCGGCCTTGCGCTGGATGTTTATGAGAACGAGCAGGATCTGTTCTTTGAAGATCTGTCCGACGAAGTGATTCAGGATGATGTCTTCCGGCGTCTTTCAGCCTGTCACAATGTGATCTTTACCGGACATCAGGCCTTTCTGACTGAAGAAGCGCTTACTGCCATTGCTGACACCACTCTGGGTAATGCCAAAGCATTCAAGGAAGGTAAAACAACGGGCAATGAAATCAGTGACCATGCACCGGATCACCACTGAGTTGAGATATACTGCCCGCTGTTTTTTCTTTCCATCGATTACGGGAACCATCGGGCAACAATGTCACACACTCCGGAACTGATTGATATTGGCGTTAACCTGGGCGACAAGCAGTTTAACAGGGACCGCGACGAAGTGGTCGAGCGGGCGGTAGAAGCCGGCATCAAACGGATGATTCTGACCGGCACCTGTCAGGCCAGCAGTGAACAGGTGCTGGAACTGTGCCAGCAATACTCACCCTGGTGTTACAGTACTGCCGGTATTCATCCGCATGATGCCAGCACCGCAACCCCGGAAGTACTGAAAAGCATCCGCGGCCTGCTGAATGAAGACAAGGTTGTGGCAGTGGGTGAAACCGGGCTTGATTTCAACCGCAACTTCTCGACCCCGAAAGAACAGGAAGCCGCGTTTCTGGCGCAGCTGGAAATGGCGGCCGAAACCGGCCTGCCCCTGTTCTGCCATGAACGTGATGCCGCTGACCGAATGCATGAAACCCTCAAAGCCCATCGTGATGATATCAGCAATGCGGTGATTCACTGCTTTACCGCCGACCGCGATGCCCTGTTCCGCTATCTCGATCTGGATCTGTATATCGGCATTACTGGCTGGGTGTGTGACGAACGGCGCGGAACCCACCTCTGGCCACTGCTGAATAACATTCCGGCCAATCGCTTGATGATTGAAACCGATGCCCCCTGGCTGTTACCACGGACACTGGAGAAAAAACCCAAAAACCGTCGTAATGAACCCGCCTTTTTATCTGAAGTGGTAAATATGATTTCAGTCCAGACGGGAAAACCGGCAGAGCTTATCGCACAGGAAACAACCGCCAATGCCTGTACTTTCTTCAGACTACCGGCTGGCTAAAGGCTGATTGACTCAGGAGTTACTCATCCAGCACAGGCTTATGAGGAGCAAGCCTTTTCAGCTCCTCACTTCTCCTGAGATTCAGCCCCAGCCCAACAACACCTCTAGTCATACCTGCAAGGTTGTCACTGATTTTCTTTCTGAACCGATCATCCTTGTCTCTAAGCTCAACAGTCATATCCGCCACAGGAGCTTTCTGGCCGGTGGCGGCATCAGGAGAGTACACTTCCCGCCTGGCCGATGCCCCTCCTGGAACAACAGTTGTGTCAGAAGCTGAAGCTGACTGACGCCCGGAGCTTTTATCCAGAGAGTCTGCAACAGCCTCCATTTCATGCCTGAGCCGGGCTTCAGTTGATTCACCGGTGACATTAAGAAGCCCTCTATCCCTGAGCAGGCAATACCTGAATTCATAAACATCAATCAAATAACGCAGAGCGTCCCTGACATTGGTCATAACCTGATTCATACGCTGGTATTCAATTTCAATCAGCGCCAGTAAAACGCCGGCATCGTCCAGTTCAATATCATCCGAAGACTGGCTCATAAAACTACGTAAATGATCGATGGCCTGGTTTTTTTGCAAAGCGGCATCTAAAACCGGGGACAAAAGGATATCTGACAATCTGGTCAGGCTTCTTACGGTTCGGTTGAGAGTTCCCGCTTTCTGCGGAATCCTCTCTTTATTATCAACCGCTTTCTTGAACTGACTGTGATAACGCTCTGCCCGTTCCGTCAGCTTTTCCAGCTCCACGATATCAGTACTGCAAGGTGCCAGAATACAACTGGAAATCGCAGAGCTTAATCTGGCAGCTTCAAGTTCGCTTTCATGGCTTTCATACATTTTCTGGTAATGGGTCATCGCTTGCGGATATTGTTTTCTTACATAAAGAACAACACCTGCCTGATAAGATTTTTCCCATTCTGTAAGCAATTCTTCTTCGGTTACAACCGGGCTGTTTTCAACCTTAACGACTTTTTTGGTTACAGCTTTTCCTGCCCCCCCTCCCTTTCTTGTACCTTTTTTTCGGGTTTTACGCTGATCACGCTTCAGCCTCAACTCCTCTGCTTTCTTCTCCAGCTTGACTGCTTCCAGTAACTCTTTTCCAGTTTTAGCTGCCTGTTTTCTTTTTACGTCCATTTCACGTGCCTGCAGCTGCTTTTCTTTTGCAAGCAGCGCCTTGCCCTTTCCGTGCCACTCAGCCAGTTTAGATTTCCAACGTTTTGTCTTGCGAACAGGTACGATGCCAAAGAATTCAATCTGCTTGAGAAAACTGTCAAGATGCGTGAGATTTCTGGCAGAACTTCCGTCAGCAACAGATTTCTGTTCAATCCAGAGATGCTGCTCCTTTTCAACTAATGACCAGATATACTCCAGCCCTGAACGATAACGGTCAGGCATAACTTTAAGCTGACTCGGACGTTTTGATGATAAAAGTCTGTTTATTGCAGACTGTAATTTTTCACAGACGTTTAGCAGCAAAGATATGTTTTGTTCTTTATGGTATTCGGCATAACAAAGAAATTCAGACAGTACGATATCACTCACCGCATCAGAGTCATCACATGAATTCCATCTCAGATGAATATCCATGAACTCACTCAATAAGGGCCAGCATTCAGCATCAGGCTTCAGTGATAAAAGCAGAACGATTGTTCTTCCCGCCAAAAAATGCAAATTGACGACATCAGGTTTTTGATTATGAACCTTCCGGTTAAACAAGGGATTCATAGCCCGGTAAACATCAACGACCTTTGCTAACGGGTAGCCGGAAAAGCGATCAGGCTCGAGAGGACAGTCATCAATATTGATCTGGATAAACTGGGGGTTATACCCAGTAAATCTATTTAAAAAATATTTCAACACCTCAGCGTAGGCTTTCAAAATCTGGGAATAAATATCACCACACATAAGCCTGTGAGATGAAATCAGGCTGGCTTTTTCAAAATTATGCTGAAGCAACCTTCTTACAGCCATATCGAGAAACGCATCAATATCTGTACTCTGTATTTCACCTGCTTCAATTTTTAACAACGTTTCAAAAGCACAAAAGAAATCGCTGTCCCCAACGGTGGCTTCCAGTTCCAGCATATCCTTATGATACTGACCTGAGGCCTGGTCAATCAGCTGCGCATCAATCAACCAGCAAGTGGATAACCAGGCGTCGGATTTTTTTGTCGGAGACTCATAGAATGCAAGGAACAATGCATCTCCTTTCCTCGTGTGCTCAGCCCCAGAGTCAACGGCTACGTCACCAGCACAGGTCTTTTCCGGGCCGGGTTCAGGCACAACCAGCTTATACTGAGCATCCCTGACTCGAAGATAGCTGTCTTGCGGACAAAAACTGAATTTGAAAAACTCTTTTGGCATCTGGATGCAAAACCAGCTTTTACTGGTTAAGTTAACCGTCATCTGAATTCGCTGGTTGTGGTGATCCAGCTTCAGAAACTGAAGACTGCCATCAACCGCATTCCGAGGGGTATTTCCTTCGAAACAGTCCAGCATTAGAACAAGGCTCGCTGGTTTCAATAAACCTGAAGCCGTTTTTCCACCAGCGCAAAGCAGAGATGTTTCGATATAAAAGAGATTTTGCTCTCGAAATGACTCCTGGGTCTTGTCGCGGCAAAACTCTTTATCACCTGCCATCCCCCGGCTTATTTCAACACTGCAACCATGCAACTGGCTGTCAGCCCTGCAATGGCACAACCATGCCGAACCAGCAGCACTGAAGCTGCCAACAGGATCCTGAAGCATCAATTCATAGGAAGAAAAGGTATCACCGGGTTTATAAACTAATTTTGATTCCATTCCCTTTTCTCGAATACCTATTACATCCGGATAGGGAAAAGCAGTTAACGGTTTGTACTGATCGCTTAAAGGGGCCTGATTACAAAAGCTGATTGACCAATCAACCAGTTTTTTTCCTCCTGCTACGACAGGGATTACCTGAATAAAAAAAGAAACTAATAAAACAAGCTGAATACAGCGAACAACATGCATTTCAAATCATTTTTTATGAAAACAAAGTAACTTTGCAAAAATAAGCAATAGTTTAAAGTTGACAGTTTCCGGCGTTATACTGGGATCAACCAAGCCTGAATACAACATCATGACAAAGAGCAATGATAGAGCAGATCCGAAACCCCTGGGTTGGCTCAATGTTATCCAAAGTGTTTTTGCCGCGGCTTTTGGTGTTCAAAGTAACCGCAGGCGTGAAGCTGACTTCACCCAGGGTAAGCCATCCCACTTTATCATTGCCGGCATTATCTTCACTGCCGGCTTTGTTCTGGTGCTCGCCCTGATAGTCAGCCTGGTCATCCCAGGCTGACATCCTGATCTTGCCTTACTGCCCAGCCACCCAGAACAGCGCGGTAAAAACCGCAATCAGGATCAGGGCTGTGGCCGCAAAGGCATCCAGCCGGCTGTCACTGTCATCGTGATGTTCTGCCACCATATTGCTGCTCTCTTCTGTTGTTGTTTTTGTGAGTTCAGTTGATGTCCCGTCAGTATCCGGCCCGGGTCCGGAGCCTGCATCCGTACGAGGTGCGTGCTGCATGATTTTACCGTTTCCTCATTGATTGAACTTATAGTAGTCCACCCGATGATTCAATGACGCTGAAAGTGATATACTCCGCGCCCCTCATTCATAGTGTTAATCAGGTCTTCCTACATGTCTCAGACCGCGGTACAGATTGGTCGGTACAACAATCTTGAAGTTATCAAAGAGGTAGACTTCGGTGTCTATCTGGATGGCGGCGAGCATGGCAATATTCTGCTGCCCCTGCGCTATGTACCGGAACGTTGCAAGATCGGCGATATCATGCGGGTCTTTATCTACCTCGACTCGGAAGATGACCTGATTGCCACCACTGAAACACCCAAGGCCCAGGTCGGTGATTTTGCCTGCCTCGAGGTAATTGACGTCAATAATGCCGGCGCCTTTGCCGACTGGGGTCTGCCCAAGGATCTGATGATTCCCTACGGCCAGCAGAAGAACAAACTGCAGCAAGACCAGCTGGTTGTGGTCTTCCTCTATCTGGATGCCCACACCAACCGTATTGTCGGCTCCTCCAAAATCGACAAGTTCCTGAACCAGGAGCCCGCCCGTTACCGCACCGGCCAGGAAGTGTCGCTGTTGGTCTGCGATCGCACAGAAATCGGTTACACCACCATTATCAATGACAAGCACTGGGGCGTACTGTTCCACAACGACCTGCCAGAAAATGTCTCAACCGGCTTCAGCGGCAAGGGCTTTATCAAGCGGGTTCGTCCGGATGGCAAGATCGACCTCAGCCTGACCAAGCCGGGATACGACAAGTCCGGTATTAGTGATCTGGGCCAGCAGATTCTGGAAAAGCTGAAGCAGAACAACGGCCACCTGCCACTGCACGACAAGAGCAACCCGGAACTGATCAAGAAAATGTTCGGTGTCAGCAAGCGTAACTTCAAGCATGCCATTGGCGGATTGTACAAGCAGCGCTTGATCAGAATCGAAAATGATGGAATACATATCGTCTGAGCATTCTGAATAAAAGCTACCGGTAACGGCTATCTTTCGATGAATAATGTAATCGAAGCCTATCGTCAGGCCGCCAGCGCCAGCCTGGACACAGCAGAATCACTGCCGTTTGAGAGCTATCATCAACCGGACGTGTATCAGCTGGAGGCCGACAGAATATTCAGCAATGACTGGGTATTTGTCTGTGCCGAACAGGAACTGGCCAACCCGGGTGATTACTACGCCCTGAGTCTGGCCGGTGAAGCGATTGCGATTATTCGCGGCGAAGATGGCCAGTTACGGGTGATGTCCAATAACTGTCGCCACCGGGGCACGCCGTTACTGGATGAGGGGTTTGGCAAGCTGCAGAAAAACATTGTCTGCCCCTACCATGCCTGGACCTATAACGATCAGGGCGAACTGAAAGGTGTGCCGTTTCCGGGCAACACTCCGGTGGATAAAGCCAGCCATTGCCTGCCACGGTTTCATATTGAAAGCTGGCTGGGGCTGGTCTTTGTTAATCTGGCGGATAACCCCCGATCGCTGGCCGAAAGGCTGGGCCATATTGGCGACTATACCGCCATCTTTGAACCGGAAACATTCGATCGCTGTTCCCAACCGGATACCGACAACTGGCAGGCCAACTGGAAGCTGGTGATGGAAAACGGGATGGAAAGCTATCACCTGTTCAAGGTACACAAGCAAACGCTGGAAACCATTACCCCCACCAAAACCAGTTTCTATGTCACCGGCTCTGCCGAATGGACCCTGACCGCCGGTGAAATCAAGGGTTATTCCGGCAGTTTGATGAAATGGCTGATGGGCAGTTATCCCGAAGCATGGAATCACTATATGCTGATTTCGGTGCCACCTTCGATGATCGCCATTCTGGACAAAGAATCCCTCAGCTGGCTCTGTGTCTTACCGCAGGGGCCTGACGAAACCCGGGTGCGTTCCGGCTATCTATCCAGCAAATCATCCGGTAAAGAGAGCAAGTCTTCCAAAAGCTTTACCCAGGCCTTTTTTGCTGAAGACAAGGTGATTTGTGAGCGGGTTCAGCGGGGCATGTCATCACGTAAAGGGAAAGGTGGCAAACTGGTGGAGATGGAGCGAATTATTGTCGACTTCCACCAGTTTTTGGCATCACGGCTTTTTGGCTCGGATACTGACAACCCCTTCTCTTCCGAGCATACCCATTTATTTAAAAAATAAGTGGGTATGCCTGAAACCCTCACGCTTAGTCGTCATTGAGAAAACTGAACCATGACGTCACAGCTTTAGTAACAACAACGATAACAGCTAGAGCTTTCAGAGCATCAGAGGCAACTTCTACCCCGTCCATAGCCTTGAAGTCTGGAGATAGGGCTTCAAGCTCTCCCTTGTCGAAGAAGATACCCTCACACTTTTGACAATAATCCAACTCGATATTCTCTACTGCATGTGACAGCGTTTGATCTTCATAGCTTGGGCAGGGTAATCCAGTTGTAGCTTCAATATTTTTGGCGACGTCGACAACCAGTCCTGTATCCAGTTCAGATTTTCTACCCAGGTTCCCTCACAATAGAAACATACAAGGTACTTTATTATCTCTATAGATTTCGATTCTTAACCTTTCCTAACAATTAGAGCAATTCATTTGTTAATGCCAAAAATATACATCAATTCCGCTCATAAAGTCGCGAGCACATACCCTTCTACATTCAGGGAGAAATCAAACATGCTACAGGCATCACTAATTTGCTTATACTTTTCCTTCTGACAACCTAGACCTTAAGTCAGATGGAGATAAATATAGGCGAGTTCTTCCATCTTTTGTGTCAAGAAGCAACTTATGCTTCACAAGCTGATTCAAATATGACCTTGCAGTATTTTCAGAAATGACATATGAGTTTGAAATTTCTTTAACTGTAAAGATCCTTCCTGGCTCTTTAGTTGCTTTTTTTACCAAATCTTTTTGAACAAAATTCAAGATATTACTAAACCTAGAGCTCTCAAGAATTTCTAAAACTTGGTTAAATTCATCTGTTTTGCTTTTCAAATATCTTTGCAGATCATCAAAAGATGAAAGAATAATATCAAGTTGAAAATCGATAAAATACGTTAAATCATTTTGATCTTTTTCTGTATAAAGATAAGAAAGTCCATAACCTTTAGGGTCTTCCTTCAATAGTTTACTAATTGAAACATATTTAAATAAATCATATTCATTCCTTAGCATAAACCAATAAAATAAAGCTCTAGCTGTTCTGCCATTACCATCCCTAAATGGATGTTCATAACCAAGCATAAAATGCAAAATAATTGCTTTTATTACTGGAGCTATAAATTTATTTCCATCCACACCAGAGTGATCAGTATTGGCAAAAATGCATAAAGCAAAAAGCCTTTCTGGTATAAGTTCATACTTTGGGGGCTGGTGTGCTATTTCACCTCGATCATCTTCAACATATATATCATTTTTATCTCTAAACTCTCCCGGTATAACATTGTTTTCTGTAGTACCAGTAGTAGCAATTCTATGAAACTCCAAAATCATATCGACCGTTAAGTCTTCATGACTAACTTTTTCTGCATACTTGAGAAGGAAGTAATTATTAAGAATCATCCTTTCATCTTCATCCATAGGATCTCGCTCCTCCTCCAGCATCTTTTTTGCGACCTCCCTAGTAGTAGATGCACCTTCCAACTGGGCACTAGTGATCGCTTCTTCCATGATCAAAGATGACACTAAGTATTTACTCTGAATATTATCTGAAGCCATATTTCCAGCAACAGAAGCAACGCTACCACCCGCAATTTTAATTACTTTATGTAGTTTTGCTTCCATGGAGTGAGGGATGCAATAGCTAAAAACTTGGTCGTTTTCATCGCATAGCTCAACAAATTTCATTTGCAGGAAACGCTTAAACTTTACTGTTTCCCATATCGCTTTAGCTTCCTTTGTGGGAACACGCCATTTTAATAGATCCCAATGAAGATAACGGCCCTTTTTATCCGTCACATCGTACTCAGAGAGATACTGTGCAGATTTTTTGTAGTCGAACTCTTTAAAATCAAACTTAGGAGCTCTTTCAACTCTTGCCTTAGCCATTTCAACTCAATTTTCAAAATTTGCGTTTATATCATAAGTTTGGCAATAAAACACCCCAAGTCAAGCGTTTTAAGATAATGAAGCTAGCTATAGTGATAGTAACAAACCATGACAATATAAATATGCTGATTTCGGCTCCACCTCAACATTAAAATTAACTATAAATTTATTGATAGTGCATATAAAAATCTCCCTGCACTCACACCTGCAATATTTTCTTTTCTCAACACATGTAATTCTGTTAGCTACTCTCATACAGCTACAGAAACAAACCCAAAGTACAATCTTGGACAGCCAAGTGCTTTATTCGTTTATGCTATATACATATCGATAAATAATACTTAAGCGCATAAAAACAACCTGCTATCGTCCGCCTCAGTACTATCTGATTCCTGTATCCAAAGTCCAACAATGTACACTTATAATGACAACGACCGGACGATTGTAGCCGAACGTGTGCGCCAGTTTCGGGGCCAGACGGATCGCTACCTCGAAGGTAAGCTAAGCGAAGACGAGTTTCTGCCGTTGCGGCTGCAGAATGGCCTGTATATCCAGCGCTTTGCGCCGATGCTGCGGATTGCCATTCCCTACGGCATGCTGAGCAGTGTCCAGCTGCGCAAGCTGGCAGAGGTATCCCGCAAATACGACAAAGGGTACGTACACTTCACTACCCGGCAGAATGTGCAGCTGAACTGGCCCAAGCTGGAAGATGTGCCGGATATTCTGGAAGAGCTGGCCGGGGTCGAGATGCATGCGATCCAGACCAGTGGTAACTGTATGCGTAACGTTACCACCGATGCTTATGCCGGTGTGGCGCAGGATGAGATTGAAGATCCGCGGGCCTGGTGTGAAGTGATTCGCCAGTGGACCACGTTCCATCCGGAATTTGCCTTCCTGCCGCGTAAATTCAAGATTGCAGTCAGTGGTACTGAGTCTGATCGGGCGGCAATCCGGGTACATGATATCGGTTTGCAGATTGTTAAAAACGATCAGGGCGAAACCGGTTTTGAAGTACTGGTTGGCGGCGGCCTCGGACGGACACCGATGCTGGGCTCCACCCTGTGTGAATTCCTGCCATGGCAGCATATCCTGACTTATCAGGAAGCCATTCTGCGGGTTTATAACCGCTTTGGTCGTCGGGACAACAAGTACAAGGCGCGGATCAAGATTCTGGTCAAGGCGCTGGGCATGGACAAGTTCCGCAGCCTGGTTGAAGAAGAATGGGCGCATCTGAAAGAGGGTCCGGGCACAATTCCGGCAACCGAAGTCGACCGTGTGGGTCAGGGCTTTACTGCACCGGATTATGATGTGCTGCCGGCTCAGTCTGCTTCCTATCTGGCCGATCTGCAGGAACACCGTGGTTTCCGTAACTGGGTCGAGCGTAATGTGCGGGCACATAAAGTCCCCGGCTATGCCTCGGTTACCCTGACATTGAAAGCCGCTGCGACAGCACCGGGCGATGCCGATGCGGCCCAGCTGGAAACCATTGCTGAGCTGGCCGACAGCTACAGCTTCGGTGAAGTGCGGGTGACTCACGAACAGAATCTGGTACTGGCCGATGTGCGTCAGGATCAGCTGTACCCTCTTTGGCTGAAACTGCGCGAAACCGGACTGGCAACCCCTAACCTGGGCTTGCTGACTGATGTGATCTGCTGCCCCGGTGGCGACTTCTGTGCGCTGGCCAATGCCAAGTCACTGCCAGTTGCCGATGAAATCCAGCGCCGGTTTGATGATCTGGATTACCTGCATGATATCGGTGATCTGGACCTGAATATCTCTGGCTGCATGAATGCCTGTGGTCACCACCATGTGGGCCATATCGGGATTCTCGGCGTGGACAAGAAAGGCGAAGAGTTTTACCAGATTCAGGTTGGCGGCAATGCAGGCAACGATGCTTCCCTGGGACGCATTCTCGGACCTTCCTTCAGCCGCGATACCGTGGTTGATGCCATCGACAAGATTCTGAAGGTTTATGTCGATCAGCGTACCCCGGAAGAACGGTTTATTGATACTGCCCGCCGGATTGGCATCACCCCGTTCAAGGAGCGAATCTATGCGCCGCATAATTAAAGACAAGCAGATCGTTTCTGATTCCTTTACGGTGGTTGCCAAAGATGCAGAAGGTGATCTTCCTGAGGGTAATCTGCTGCTTCCGTTGCAGTTGTGGCTGCAGCGGAAGGAACTGAAGCTGGCCGCAGAAAATGAATATGGTGTCTGGATCGATTCCGATCAGGATCCGTTTGAGTTGAAAGACCAGCTGGAAGACGCCGCTGCTGTTGCAGTTAACTTCCCGGTTTTCAGTGATGGCCGCGGTTACTCTTCCGGCCGCCTGATTCGCGAGCGTCTGGGTTATACCGGTGAGCTGCGCGCTATTGGCGATGTATTACTGGATCAGCTGTTCTTTATGCTCCGCTGCGGCTTCAATGCCTACGCAGTTCGCAGTGATCGCTGCATCGAGGAAGCATTGCAGGGGCTGGAAGCTTTCAGCCTGAGCTATCAGGGCGCAAACGATAAAGCGCCCTTGTTCAGAGTCGGAGCCGCCTGACCGGCTCTGATTTAAAACATTCCAGTCAGCCAACTTCACCTGCCGCTGTTGTCAGTATCCCCATTGCTGTCAGGCAGGTGAAGATTCTTTCATTCCCGCCCTTATCTTCTTTTCTGCCATAGTAGTTCTTGCCCCAGTTTCTTATACTGTTTTTTCAGGTTCAGCTGACGCACATTTATGGTGCTCAGTGGCTCGTAAAGCGGTCATACGCAAGGCGGGCTTATGCTGGCATAGTGGTTCTATGTCTGTATAAGTCCAACGCAGTCGGATGACCGCTTTACGAGTCACCCGCAGGGCCAAAGCAAGAGCTTTGGCTGAGTACAATAAATGTGCGTCAGCTGAGCCTCAATATGGCCGTGAGCAGGAAATACCGCTGTCAGAGCGCTGACCGGATGGTGTTTTCGGTATTACAAAAGAGAGACAGCTGATGGACTCGGGCTCAATCGTCTTTTCCTTTTTTCTTATTTTCTCCGGTGCTGCGGTATTAGCCTCGGTGGCACTCTATACCCGGCAGCCACTGCTTGTGGCCTATATTGCGCTGGGTGCACTGCTTGGCCCTTACGGGCTGGAGTTTGTGACTGATACCCAGTTAATGAACGATATTGCCCATATCGGCATTATCTTCCTGCTGTTCCTGCTGGGGCTGGATATGCAGCCATCCCATCTGGCCCATATGCTGCGCAAGACCGCTGTAACCGGAGTGATTACCTCCAGTGTCTTTTTTGGTGCCGGTTATCTGTTTGGCATGGCCTTTGGTTACGACATCATTGAGTGCCTGCTGATCGGCGCTACCATGATGTTCTCCAGTACTATTATCGGTATCAAGCTGCTGCCAACCACGGTGCTGCATCACAAGCATACCGGTGAGCTGATGGTCAGCCTGCTGCTGTTGCAGGATTTGATTGCCATTGTCGTGTTGCTGGTACTTTACAACGGTCAATCTGATCAGCCGACTGCCTATTCCCTGTTGCTGACCCTGCTGACGCTACCTGCCCTGATTGTCGGCTCGCTGCTGTTTGTAAAATATGTATTGCTGCCGCTGATGCAGCGGTTTGACCGGTTCCATGAATATCTGTTTCTGGTAGCCATTGGCTGGTGTCTGGGCATGGCAGAACTGGCGCATGCCTGTGGGTTGTCTGCGGAGATCGGGGCCTTTATCGCCGGTATTACCATTGCCACCAGCCCGATTGCCCAGTACATCGCAATCAGTCTGAAACCGTTGCGAGATTTCTTTCTGGTGCTGTTCTTCTTCTCTACTGGTGCCAGCTTCAATCTCAGCCTGTTACCGGAAGTGTTTGTGCCGACCCTGATACTGGCTGCCGTATGCATGGCGCTCAAGCCGGTTGCTTTCCGTTATACCCTGCAGAAGGTAAGCGAAACACCGAAAACAGCGTGGGAAATTGGTTTTCGTCTGGGCCAGACCAGTGAGTTCTCGATCCTGATTGCCACCCTGGCGCTCAGTATCGGTATGGTTGGACCGGTGGTTGCCCATGTTATTCAGGCCACAGCCATTCTGACCCTGCTGATCTCTTCTTATATTGTGGTGTTTAAATTCGAGAGCCCGATTGCGGTATCGGAGAAGCTGAGAAGGGACTAAAGCAAAAATGGCAAGAAGAGATATCCTTCTTGCCATTTTCCTGTATCAGTTTTTGAGAGCAATAGCAGAACCGTGTTCTTCATATTCTTCCAGGGTTGTCATAACCCTCGGGAAAGCACTCATCTCAGCAAAAATACTGCCACCGATCCACGATGAAATATGTCGTTCCGGCGATGCAATGATTTTGATTTTCATGGTTGAAGGTGCAAGAGAAGCCAGCTCCTTCTTCATTCGCTCGGCCATGCCCGGATAGCGGGTATTCACACCTGCCAGCACCACATTTGCATAAAGTTCCTTGCGCAAATCAACGTCACATTTCATCACCGAGTTATACGCAGTTTCAGCAAGTCCGGCACTCTTCATGCTGATCAACTCCGGCTTGAACATGGTTTCCAGCGCAGCAAACCGGGGCTTGCCAACAGCAATGCCTCTGTAAGTTTCTGTCGGACTGCCTGCCTTCATATCCTGCTCGTAGTTGGTGGATATGTAGCCCAGCTCGGCAACAATTTCACCGGCAGCATCCAGTGCAACATTTTTACCCTCGGCCTTTAACAGCGACTGCATTTTGCGATCAACATCAACCTTGGCCAGATCCAGCCGAATGATTGCATGCACCAGAGGATATCCATCCTCAATCGGCACAGTATATGTCCCACCCTGCCCGGAAAGCACCACAAGACCGGTTGTTCGACCACTGGCAAACAGAGATAAAAGAGCTTCATTCATCGCGTGATAGCCCGGCACCCGGAACTTTTCATACATGATTTCCAGCATTTTTTGACGTTTGAAAGCCGGGTTCAGTGAGACTGAAGACATAAGAACAGGTTGTCGTTCAGGGTTTGCTCCCAGCTGGTCATAAACTTCAGCGATCGCTTTCTCAAAACCGGCCCAGTCTTCAATAACACCATGTCGCGCGAATTCTGCAGAAGACACTTTGACGGAAGGTTCAGCATCACCGGCAAAACCAGCGAGCATATCTCCGGAGCCGATATGGATAACAACGGGAGGTCTGGCATTTGCCCAGGATGTCATGGCCAAAAGGAATGAGACTGCCAGTCCCCAGACAGCTTTGCTTAATATTGTTTTATTTTTTCGCATTAATTTTCGCCGGAATATGAGTGATTTATTTTTATTGAGTTATTAGGGAGCGTTCTCAATTAAACATATGACCAGCCGCTCATGGTTTACGTCAGGCAAGGCGCGAACTGTGCGGTGTGGTGATTCCACATAAACAGTGAGCAACGCGGTTCTGGCGTAAACCATGAGTGGCCCTTCGGGTTCATCACGCAAACTCTCATACCGCGTTGAACGGCTCGAACATACCACCATGCCCTTCACCGTTCGCCTTGCCTGAGAGTTTGCGTGATGAACTGGTCATATGTTTAATTGAGAACGCTCCCTACATTATTGAACTGTCAGACGATGGAGTAACTGCCCACACCAGACTGAACCCGTTAAAGGTCTGAAGAGCATTAGCATTCAGCAACAGCTCTTCTGACGACATCGGTTGATTGAATGTGGTGTTTTGAATCTATACCCAGGGGAAAGTATAAAAAGTGACAACAACGAAGCACTGGCAAGCAGCAGAGCTACCAGAATGCCTGTGTCCTGACATCTATCTCGAATCGGACGATACCCGGCTGATCTTCCGGTTCACGGGGAACCACAACAAGGAAGAGCATCCCTGCTCAAAGCATCATCCCTGAAACACTGCCGCATTACTCCAGAACAGGCCTTTTTAGTACAAAGTACCAAAAACAACTCTCATCAAGGATGAAAAGCCTATAAAATCCGGTCAGCACTCTATCTATAACAAGACGCACCCAGCATATAAAAAACTGCCAAGTATGAGTATGCAATTTCCGCAAAATAACGTTCCGAGCCTGAAATACACGCAGGTATGTGACACTGACCAACTGAATTTTTCAGATATTGGAAGAAATCGCCGTTATTTGAAGCTGAAACCCGGGAGTATTCGCGGCCATCTTGCCGAAATAAAACTTGAAAACACTATTCTTGTCCGCGAGGAACTGTATGCCGGTATGCAGATAGAGGCTGCACCTCCCGGCCATTTTTTCCCGCTCGCGGCGATACTGTTTACAGCACCGGATTCAAAGTTCTGCGGACGTGAATTTACCGGCAATGAATTGTTGCAGGGCACCGGCGGGGAATGGAACATGTATATTCCAAACCGGCTCGATTATATATCCAGCGTTGTTGATGCCAGGTTACTGGAAAAAAATGCATATCTGCTTTCAGGACGTGACACCTCGCCGGCATGGTTTGTCAGCCAGACACGCCAGATGAGTCTGGAAAGCATCAATGCCTACAAAAACGGTATGAACTATCTCTTTAAACTGGTTGAGCAACGACCTTTCATTCTGGAAAGCGATCATATCCTTGCCATGCTCGACAGCCAGATTATGCAGTTAACGGTAGATGCACTGACTTCAGCATCTGAATCCCCGCAAACCATCGTACGAAAAACCAAACGCTTGCGCGGAGTCCGGCAGGTGGTTGACTATCTCAAAGCGACCGCCAGAGATCTTCCAACCATTCCAGAGCTCTGCGCCATCGCCCGCATGAGCCAGCGCAGTCTGGAATACGGTTTTCGGGAGCAGTTCGGTGTTACACCGATTCAATATATGAGATTTGTACGCCTGAATGGTGCCCGGGAAGATTTGCTGAAAGCTGAGGACAGTCAAACCCGAATATCGGATATTGCCCTGCGCTGGGGTTTTATCGAGTTCGGACGGTTTGCGGCGGACTATAACCGGTTGTTTGATGAGCTGCCTTCGCAGACACTGCGTAACCGGGACAGCAGAAAATCAAACAACAGACAGCCAAGCGATAAACAGACTGATAGCTGGTCAGATGCTGTGGGCAACTCACTACAACTTATAGGAGCATAACCCACAGAGTTACGGACATGTTAATGGTCGTGGCGTAACACAACACGGCCAATCTGTCGGGCACGGAAAATCTGCTCAATGGCATCCGGTAGCTGATGCAGATCGACCTCAGTGGTGATGCGATCCAGATTTTTCAGCTTCAGATCTCCGGCCAGCCGGCTCCATACCCGCTGCCGCGCTTCAGCCGGCTGACGGGCAGAGTCCACCCCCAGCAGATTGACGTTGCGCAGAATAAACGGAAACACCGTAGCCCCGAAGCTGGGTGACGACACCATGCCACAACAAGCGACACTTGCTCCGTATTTCAGAGACTTGATAACGTTAAACAGAATATCACCACCAACGGTATCAATCGCACCGGCCCACTGTTCTTTCAACAGCGCTTTCTCGGCACCATCACTGATGGTTTCCCGGTCAACAATCTTGGTTGCACCCAAGCTGGTCAGATACTGGGCATGTTCCAACTTTCCGGTACTGGCTGCCACGCTGTAGCCCAGTCCGGACAGCATGGAGATACTCAGGCTGCCGACACCACCGGTGGCACCGGTCACAAAGATATCACCCGGCCCCGGCTTCATTCCCGCAGTTTCCAGTTTCTCCAGACACAGCGCAGCGGTTAAACCCGCGGTGCCATAAGCCATGGAGTCCTTCAGGCTCATACCTTCCGGCAGGGCTACAGCCCATTCAGCAGGTACCCGGATATAACCTCCAAACCCGCCGGCAGTATTCATTCCCAGATCATAACCGGTAATGATCACCGCATCGCCGGGTTTGAATTGCGGAGAGTCGGAGACTTCCACATAGCCCGCAGCATCAATGCCGGGCGTGTGAGGGTATTGCTTGGTGACTCCGCGGTTACCCTTGACCGACAGGGCATCCTTGAAATTCAGCGAGGACCATTCCACTCGAACCAACAGCTCTCCGGCAGGGAGATCCGATGTACTACGGGTAATCACTGACACTTCAGGTACCGAGTCATGCTCGGGCTGTTCTACCCAAAGAGCTTTAAATGAACTCTCAAATGCGGCCATATCCGGTTTCCGCTCCCTGTGCTGCATCCATTCAGAAATCAGTTAAAGAATCGCATAGCCGCCAGCCGGCTCTGGGCAGATGTCAGCAGGCGCTCCGCCATGGCACCGGTTGCCAGCCCCAGTTTTTCAGCAACAGTGACGCGGGCATGGTGCTTGATCTGGAAAATATCGTAGTCTTCCAGGCGATCCATAATGTACTCGTCGCTGGTCATGATTTCATCCACCAGCTGTTCTTCCACAGCTTTGCGGCCATACCAGATTTCACCGGTCGCCACCTTTTCAATATCCAGCTGCGGACGCTGCTCGCTGACAAATTCCTTGAACAGCACATGAGTGTCTTCCAGATCTTCGAGGAATTTCTGCCGCCCTTTCTCGGTGTTTTCACCGAACATGGTCAACGTGCGCTTGTATTCACCCGCGGTATGCATTTCGATATCAACATCGTGCTTTTTCAGCAGCCGGTTAAAGTTGGGCAGCTGGGCAATAACACCGATGGAACCCAGAACCGCAAAAGGTGCTGCTATTATTTTATCCGCATTACAGGCCATCATGTAACCACCGCTGGCAGCCACTTTATCGACCGCAACGGTCAGATGAATCTTTTTATTGCGAATACGCACCAGCTGGGATGCCGCCAGACCATAGCCGGGCACAATACCACCGGGGCTTTCCAGCCGAACCAGCACTTCATCCTGCGGCCGGGCAAGACCCAGTACCGCAGTAATTTCTTCTCTCAGGCCGGATACCGCAGAAGCCTTGATATCACCGTCAAAGTCCAGCACATAC
Source organism: Spongorhabdus nitratireducens (assembly GCA_947387575.1). Taxonomy (GTDB): domain Bacteria; phylum Pseudomonadota; class Gammaproteobacteria; order Pseudomonadales; family Endozoicomonadaceae; genus CANDOC01. Next base: position 119,034 of record CANDOC010000001.1, on the reverse strand, counting down.
AGGCGCTTGCGGGTGTTGTCCTCGGCCTCTTCATTTTTGAGCTCTTTCTTACGCTCTTTTTTGGCTTTCTTCTCTTCTTTATCTTTGTTCTTTGCTTCTTTTTTGTAGACTTCGGGCTCCAGCACAACATGACGCAGGCTGTCCTGGGCACCTTCAAATTCTTTATTGAGCTTGCGGACTTCCAGATGTCCGGCAGCGTGCTTCTTGGCTTTCTGTCCCATGCTGCCGACCAGGCCGACAACCGCAACAATAAACGCCAGTACTGTTAATGTTTTTGCAAGAAAGAGTCCGTACTCTGCAAGGAATTCCAACATCATCTCCTGATATGTACTCTGATTATTCAGTGACAAGTGCCCGGGCATTTACTTTCGAATATTTTGGTGTGTGGATTTTTTCATCCTTCAAGGCGCAGCGTCGGGAGCGTAGCCATAGCTACGTGACCAAAGCTGCAACGCAGCAAGGGTGGAAAAAGGCGCCACCAAAATATCTGAAAGTAAATGTCTGGGTACTTCTCTAATGGGGATTCAGGATAAACCATTCAAGCCATTGACAACAGTTGCCGCCCCAATGTGTTATATCCCTGATGGTTGACACTGTCGGAACCAGTCAATAGCCTTGACGGGTTTTGCGGTGCTCGACCCAGTACCACCCAATGATGTATCGCAAATACCGAAAGCGACCAATGAAAAAGGGAACTGAACATGTCTACAGCTGCTGAAGCTGTTGCCCAGATGAAAGAGCATTTCAATCCTGAGGCTGCAGCCGGACTGGACCTGGTTTATGAGTTCGATATGGAAGATGGCGATACCTATCACCTGATCGTCAAGGACGGTACCTGTGACCTGATTCACAGCGCCCATGAATCACCCGATGTCACCCTGGTCATGACCAGCAGTACCATGAAAGGTATTCTCTCCGGTTCCCAAAACCCGATGATGGCCTTTATGACCGGCAAGATACGCTGCAAAGGCAATATGATGCTGGCTACCAAGCTGGGCGATCTGTTCGGCTAAGCCGACAACGCTCAAAATCATCCGGCAGGGTTTCTCCATGATTTCTACCGGATGATTCTTTTCTGATCAGTCCTGAATCATATCCCGCCAGAGACAGCGACCACCCTTTTTGGTAATCAGATCCAGTCGCTCGTTATGCGCAGCCAGTTCACTTTCATCCGCCTTGAGCACCGGCAGCCGGGACCGGTTGGCATCCAGTCGGACAATATTTGAACCCTGAACTCCTCCACCACTGATATCATCGCTTCCACCCAATGACAGGTGGGTCTGGCCACCGGTCATCAGCAGGTAGACATCCGCCAGAATCTCGGCATCCAGCAACGCGCCGTGCAGGGTCCGGGACGAGTTATCGACGCCGTAACGCTTACACAGTGCATCCAGATTGTTCTTCTGCCCTGCATGTTTGGCCCGCGCCAGTTTCAGCGAGTCAGTGATCTTGCAGTGATCTTCAATATTGCCGGGTGAGTGCGGCAGCTTGTTGAATTCGTGATTGATAAAGCCGACGTCAAACGGCGCGTTATGAATGACCAGTTCGGCACCACGAACGAAGTTAAAGAACTCCTCGACGACATCTTCAAAGTACGGCTTGTCGGCCAGAAACTCATTGGTAATACCGTGTACTTCAATCGCCCCTTCATCCACTTCACGGCGGGGATTGATATAGACATGGTAATGGTTACCGGTGAGCTTGCGGTTCACCAGTTCGACACAGCCAATTTCGATAATCCGGTGCCCCTGTGAAGGCTCCAGACCGGTTGTCTCGGTATCGAGTACAACGATTCTCATGACTTATTCCTGTTCAAAACCTGATCGACACCCCGGTTGGCCAGCTGGTCAGCTGCTTCATTGCCGGGATGACCACTGTGTCCCTTGACCCAGCACCACTCTATCTGATGCCGTGCCACTTCCTGATCAAGCTCCTTCCACAAATCAGCATTTTTGACCGGCTGTTTGCTGGCGGTTTTCCACTGGCGCTTTTTCCAGTTAACCATCCATTGAGTGATACCCTGCCGGACATACTGTGAATCTGTCGTTAACTTAACGGGACAGGGTCGCTTCAGGGCGCGCAGCGCTTCAATCGCCGCGGTCAGTTCCATCCGGTTATTGGTGGTTTCAAGTTCACCACCACATAATTCGCGTTCATGCTTGCCGTAACGCAGCAGCGCACCCCAGCCTCCCGGCCCCGGGTTACCCTTGCATGCACCATCGGTATAGATTTCGACCACAGAGCCTGTCGGCTCTGCCGGTTTATGTTCAGTCACTCAGTATCCTGTTTATTCACCTGAAGACCACTGAAGTCAATCAGGTCACTTTCAAAATGGGTGGAACGGAAAACAGATTGTGCGGAAGAACCCGGCACCGCAGGGCCAATCAGGGAGCGGGCACCGTTCCAGCGACCACGCAGCGGCGTTAGTCCCGGATAGACCCGGGTCGCCACAATGACATAAATACCACCGACCGGCAGGCCGGTTTTGCGGGCAAAGCGGGCCATTTTCTGGACCCACTGCGGATGATTGCGCCCCAGGGGAAATAGTCCGATACCATGATTGATGCTGTCCACCCGGAACCCCAGCAGTTCCAGCCAGTCCTGCAATCGTGCCGCACGCAGCGGGCTTGCATTACCCCGCATCAGTTTCAGTCCGGGATAAACCCAGCGGATCATATTCCATACGGAGAATGGATTAAAACCAACGATGACCAGTTTGCCGCCGGCAATCAGACAGCGGCTGGCTTCTCTCAACACTGCCCGTGGCGCTGATGAGAATTCCAGCACATGATGCAGAAACACCATATCCAGTGTTTCTTCCCGAATCGGCCAGCTCAGCATCGAGCCCTGAATAAAGGCACCCTTGTCTTCCTGTCCGGACCAGGGTGACAACATGGTTTTATGGGCAATACCGCAGCGGGAGACCAGCGTCAGATCCGGTTTGATGCCCAGCTGTAGTAACTGGTAACCAAAAATTCCCGGCAGCGCCTGTTCCAGAATTTTACGTTCCTGCTCCAGCAGATACTGACCGGCAGGCGTTTCCAGCCACTCTGCCAGCTGACGGTACAGCTCCGGGATTACCGTGGGATCAGACGACATGCTTCTTCCGGGGGCCAGTTTCAAGCTCATCCGCTACTCAACATTCCAGACCAGTGTTAACATCTCGTCCACATATCACCCTATCACGGGCGTCCGGTCAACTGTACCGGGGTAAAATGCTGCCTGCCAGAGCAGTCTATTCAGGAGAACCGATACCCATGATCGAGATTACACCGATTCCGGCCTTTAATGACAATTATATCTGGCTCCTGACCCGGACTGATAATCAGCATAAAAGTGACGACTCAACCGCATGGGTGGTTGATCCTGGCGATGGTCAGGCTGTGTTACAGACCCTGCAGCAGCGGGGGCTGTCACTTGGCGGTATTCTGATCACCCATCATCATACAGATCACACCGGCGGTATTCAGACATTATTGCAACATTATCAGGTCCCTGTCGTTGGCCCGAACAACCCTGCAATCAAATTGATTTCCCAAACCGTTGGTCAGGATGACGAAATAAGCATTCTGGGTTCATGTTTCAAAGTGCATTCCGTGCCCGGACATACTCTTGATCATATTGCCTATTTCACCGATGAAGCTGTAGAGAGCCCTGCCCTGTTCTGTGGCGACACTTTGTTTGCTGGCGGTTGCGGTCGATTGTTTGAAGGCTCGGCAGAACAGATGCTCGACTCAATGCAGAAACTGGCTGCGTTACCGGACAATACCCGGGTGTTTTGTGCACATGAGTACACCGAAGCCAACCTGCGCTTTGCCATTGCTGTTGAACCTGAAAATAATCTTCTGCAACAACGCATAAAGGATGTTGCTCTGCTGCGAAGTAACAATAAGCCATCCGTGCCTTCAACGCTGCTGACAGAAAAAAATACCAATCCGTTTCTACGCACCGCAGAGCCTGATGTGATCGCAGCCGCAAAAATGCGGGATGCTGACATATCAAGTGAGGAAGCCAACATTTTTAAGGTGATAAGAAACTGGAAAGACTGCTTTTAATAACTACAGATTCAGTCGATGATAGATGTTAAACTCTGTGGAGTTTTGTATGTTTCACTAAAACCACCGTTTCGTCTTCTGGGCATGATCCTGATTTCAGATGTCTGGTAACGCAGAGACTCTGAGGGTAGGTACGGTATAGAAAGCAGCTAAAAACTGAATGAACCGCAAAAAAAATACCCACGCCGATCATGCCCGATCGGCACGCCGTCCACTGCAACTTGCAGTACCGGCCCTTACTGCTGTGATGCTACTGAGTGGTTGTCAGAGCACACAGCAGACAACACCTGAAAACTCCGCCCTGCTGGCAGACGGCAAAGCGGAAGTGCCTCATATCAAGGATGATCTCAAGGCCCGGATTATTGCCGAGGTCGAAGATCTTGACAAAGCCGACAGCGCACTCGCTGCCGATACGGTATCCCCTGATCTGTGGGTACGGCTGCGCGGTGGTTTTACCATGGACCACAGCAACGACCAGCCGCGGGTAGCTTCTGAACTGGAGCGCTACTCACGTTATACCACTTACCTCGGTCGAACCGCTGATCGCAGTTCACGCTATCTGCACTTTATTATTGAAGAGACCGAAGCCCGCAACATGCCGATGGAAATGGCGCTGTTGCCGATTGTGGAGAGCGGCTTCGATCCCTTTGCCTACTCCCATGGTCGTGCTGCCGGCATGTGGCAGTTTATTGCCTCTACCGGCAAGCTCTACGGATTGGAGCAGGACTGGTGGTATGACGGTCGTCGTGATGTGATTGCGTCTACCCGAGCGGCACTGGATCACTTACAAGATCTGCATGAAATGTTCGGTGACTGGATGCTGGCACTGGCTGCCTATAATTCCGGTCCCGGTACGGTAATGAAGGCTATCCGTCGCAACAAGTCGGCCGGCAAGCCCACTGATTTCTGGCATCTGCAACTGCCGAAAGAAACTAGTGCTTACGTACCAAAGCTGATGGCTGTCAGCACCATGTTCAAGGATCCGGAACAGTGGAACCTGAAACTGCCGGAAGTCATCAACGAACCCTACTTCGAAGTTGTCGAGGTAGGTCAGCAGATTGATATGGCTCGAGCCGCTGCAATGGCCGGTATCGAACCGAATGAACTGTACAAGCTGAACCCGGGATTCAACCGTTGGGCAACATCGCCTAACGGTCCGCATCATCTATTGCTGCCGGTTGAAGTGGTTGACGAGTTTGAAGCCAACCTCGAAAGCATGGACAGCAAGGACTGGATGAAATGGCAGCGTTACACCATTAAACCCGGCGACAGTCTGATCAAGATTGCCAAGCTGTTCCGTACTCGCCCCGAACTGATCCGTCAGGTTAACGAGCTGGAAGGCAACCGGATTGTTGCTGGCAAGCCGCTGCTGATTCCGGTACCGTCTGCCGACAGTGACAATTACAAGCTCACTGCTGCTCAGCGGACGCTGGCCAAACAGAATACGCCGCGTAAAGGTCGACGCCAGGTACAGTACACCGTCAAGGAAGGTGACAGCTTCTGGATCATTGCCCGTCGCTATGATGTCAAGGTGCGCCAGCTGGCACGCTGGAACAACATGGCACCCGGTGACCCGCTACGGGTCGGTAAAACCCTTTCCATCTGGACCAGCAAGGGCATGCCTAAATCCGGTGTGGTACGCCGGGTTAGCTACAAGGTACGGCAGGGAGATAACCTGTCGGTTATTGCCAGTCGTTTCAGTGTCGGTGTCAGCCAGATCAAGGACTGGAATGCAAAAACCCGATCCCAGAAATATCTTCAGCCAGGTCAACTGCTGACTCTGTACGTTGATGTAACCCGGGCTCGCTGATTGCGACCATTCTGTCTAAAAGGCGTCGTTCGACGCCTTTTTTAATGACATCAATCTCTCCTAACCTTTTCTTTTTTCTTATTTCTCACACTTCCGAGCCCGCTGCTGCTATAACATTTATTAATAAACAATTTGCAGGTTTGGATACCTTGATCACTTTTATCCCTGTTCTTCGGGGCATATTACTGACTGCTGTATTCCTGGCTCTCAACACCGCACTGGCCGGCTCTGACGAAACCTCGAAGGTACAAACCTTTTCTGCCCTTGCTCACTTTGGTGCTCCCAAATATCCGGACGGCTTTACTCATTTTGATTATGTGAATCCCGATGCACCCAAAGGGGGGCATCTGAAGCGTAATTCCTTTGGTAACTTTGATTCTCTCAATCGTTATCTTGCCAAGGGGAAGCTGCCACCGGATCTTGACCTGCTGTATGACACCCTGATGGTCAGGTCAGCCGATGAACCCCTTTCTGTCTATCCACTGCTGGCCAAACGGGTTGAGATGGTACCCGGTGGTCACTGGATAACTTTTCACCTTGACCCCCGCGCCCGGTTTCATAGTGGTCACCCTGTCACCAGCAAGGATGTCGCCTTCACTGCAGAACTGTTCAGTCAACAGGCCACCTCCTTTTACCAGGAACTGCTGCATGATGTAACCAAGGTAGAAACACCTTCAGAACATACTGTCACTTTTTTCTTCAAACCAGATTCGGACTCCAAGATCGCCATCCAGCTGGCACAACTACCTATTCTTGAAGCTCGTTTCTGGCAGGATCGGGAGTTCTCCAGAACATCACTGACACCACACAGTGGCAGCGGTCCTTACCGGATAAAAAAGATTGATGCCGGCAAACGGATTGTTTATGAGCGCGTCAAGGATTACTGGGCCAAAGATCTGCCGGTCAACCGCGGCCGATATAACTTCGATCTGATTACCTGGGATGTTTACAACGAACCCGAAGTTGCGCTGCAGGCATTTCTCACAGGACACTATAACTTCCGCCATGAAAGCAGTACCAAGCGCTGGGAAACCGGATATCCAAAAGATCTGGAAGCGGCTGGCCTGCACAAAAGCGAGATCCGGTTTCTGTCACCGCGGGGTATGCTGGGATTTGTGTTTAATACCCGCCAGCCAAAATTCCAGGATCGCAGGGTGCGGGAAGCTATTGCCCTGCTATTCGATTTCAACTGGAGCAACACCCACCTTTTCGGAGGCAGTTATACCCGCTCCAACAGCTGGTTTAACAATTCCGACTTTGCGGCAACCGGGATGCCAGACGAAGAGGAACTCAAACTGCTTCGACCGCTGCAACAACACCTTCCCCCTGTTTTGTTCGAAAAACCATTTCAGGCTCCGGAAACCGATGGTAGTGGCAATATTCGCCCCCAGATTCTGCAAGCACTCGAATTACTCAAAGCTGCTGGCTGGGAGCTGAAAGAGGGTGTCATGACTCACCGTGAAACGGGTGATGCCTTGAAATTTGCCTTGCTCTACCTGACTCAGGAATTCGAGCGCATTCTGCAGCAATACAGAAAAAATCTTGCCAGGATCGGTATTCATATGGATATCCAGAAGGTAGATATTGCCCATTACATGAGAGACATCCGCCGACTCGATTTTGATATGTGTGGCTGGTACTTCTATATGCATAACCTGCCGGGTGGCATTGATCTCAATGTGCAGTGGCACTCATCTACAGCCAATCAGCCGGCAACCCGTAACCTGCCCGGCATTAATAATCCGGCCGTAGACGCCCTGCTGGCAAAAGTCGCCACCGCAAACTCCTATGATCAGCTACGAACAACCCTGCGGGCACTGGATCGGGTACTGCTATGGGAATATTACGTGGTCCCTCGCTGGTACAACCCGATAGCACGCATCACCTGGCACAATGAACTGATACCGCCCCGGTTTGTCCCACTCTATACATCACCTGATCTGACGCTCTGGTGGTCAAGAGAAGCCGAGGGTGACTCAGGCAAAGCATCGACGGCTCGATTACACTGAAACAAATACTTTCTTCAGCATGAGAACGACAATGACTCCAGAACTTCGCCGGTTTTGGCTGAGGGCGCTCAGCACCGTCTGTTTTCTTTTCCTGCAGCCACTGGCTGTTACCGCGAATGAAAGTGATACCGTAACGGGTGAGCAGAAAGCTGATGCTGCATCACCGGTAACCACCAGCCACGCCATCAGTCTGCATGGTCAGCCGAAATACAATAATGATTTCCGTCATTTTGGGTATGCCAATCCTGATGCACCGAAAGGGGGAACACTCAAACTCGCCCTTACCGGTACTTTTGACAGCTTCAACCCCTGGATCAGCAAAGGTAACGCAACAGGCGTTGTTTATCTGGTTTACGAAACACTGATGGTGCGCTCCTGGGATGAGCCTTTAAGCAAATATGGGGTACTGGTACAGAAGATCGAACGCCCTGTAGATAACAGCTGGATTGCATTCAATATTAATCCTGAAGCCCGGTTCCATGACGGACACCCGGTAACCGCAGAAGACGTTGCCTGGTCTTTCTCAGCTCTTACTGAACAGGGATCTCCGACCCAGAAGAGTCTGTATAAAGAAGTTGAGCGCACCGAAGTAACATCACCGCTGAGGATTGTGTTTCATCTGAAGAATCCGGAAAATCGGGAACTGCCACTGGTTCTGGGCCAGCTTCCGGTCCTACCGAAGCATTACTGGACCAGTGAGGGGCGCAGCTTTGACAAGGCGGACCTGACACTGCCACTTGGCAGCGGGCCGTACCGTATCAGCAAGTTTGAAGCAGGACGCTTTATTACGCTTGAGCGAGTCGATAACTACTGGGCTGCCGACCATCCGGTTAATCGGGGTCGTAACAACTTTGATGTTATCCAGTATGACTATTACCGGGACAATACCGTTGCCAGAGAAGCATTTCAGGCTGGCAGCTATGACTGGCGAATCGAATCAGATCCCCGTTACTGGATCAATGACCAGAATACACCGCAGGTAAAAAGCGGCAAAATTATCGCCGAACAAATTACCAACCATAACCCCCAAACCCAGTCACTGGTATTCAATACCCGCCGCAAGCCAATGGAACAACTGATCTTCAGGCAGGCACTCAGTGAACTGTTTAACTTTGATCAGATCAACAGCCGGCTGTTTCATGGGGAATTAAGTCGTGCTGACAGTTTCTTTGCCGGCACGGATATGGCTGCCCCTCCCTTACCCGGCAAACTGGAAAAAACATTACTGGAACCGTTTGCCCGTCAGTTACCGGCTGGCGCTCTGACTGTGCCCTGGCACACTCCGGATATAGCCACAGCAGCCGAAGAAAGGTCTGCTCTCAGTCGTGTACTGAAGTTGTTGCAGGATAATGGCTGGCAGCACCGCAGCAACAAACTGTTTGCCCCTGGAAGTGATGATCCGGTTGAACTTGAACTACTGACATCCGACCCCCAGATCGAAAGGACCATTCTGGCCTACAAACAATTACTGGAGCGTCTGGGTATCCAGATCAACCTGCGCACTGTTGACAGTTCCCAGTACATTACCCGGTTACGGGCTCATGACTATGATCTGTTGATCCACAGCTTCCACAATACTCCTTCTCCCGGTATCGAGCAGGCTGTTTTCTGGGGCAGTGCTTCTGCAAGTCAGTCAGGCAGTAAAAATTATTCCGGCTGTTCAAACCCGGTTGTCGATGACATGATTCAGGGAATTGGCAATGCCCGCACCCGGCAGGAGCTGATTGGTTATGTTCAGGCCATGGACCGGGTTGTAAGAAGTAACTATTACGCTCACCCGTTGTGGTACCAGAAAAACTGGAATCTGTTTTACCGTAACTATCTGAGACACCCTGCGGTGAGCCCACTTTATGTCGTCGATATCATGGCCTGGTGGCATCAGCCAGAATAGCAGGTAACAGCCATGGATCAGGAACAGCAAGCTGTCCGGAATCTTTTTGCCTGGATTGCCTCACTATTTGCACCGCTATCTGCCTCGCTATTTACCTCACTATGGCTGATACTGTTTTCCGCTTCTGCCGCCAATGTGCTGGCAGAAGCTTCCGACAACAGTACCAGTTTTACTGTTCACCATGGTGTGAGTCGCTATGGCACGCCGCGATATCAAGCCGGCTTCAGTCATTTTGACTATGTAAACCCTGAAGCTCCCAAAGGGGGCTCAATCCGTTATGCGGGTATTGGTTCGTTCGATAGCCTGAATCGATGGATAGACAAGGGTACTACAGCCATGGGTATTAACGGGCTGTATGACACCCTGCTGGAAGATTCCAGCGATGAACCCTTCAGCGCTTACGGGTTGCTGGCGGAATCAATTGAACTGGCGAAAGATAATAGCTGGGTTGCCTTCAACCTCAGGCCCTCGGCTCAATTCCATGACGGACACCCCGTTACGGCGGAAGATATTGTCTTCACCTTTAATTTGCTGCGGCAACAGGGACGGCCCTTTTATAAAACCTACTATGCCGATGTAGCCCGGGCTGAGGCCACTTCCCAGCGTCGGGTGCTGTTTGTTTTCAAACATAACAACAATCGCGAGCTGGCTCAGATTCTGGGCCAGCTGCCGGCTCTGCCAAAACATTATTGGGAAAGAGAAGACAATGATTTCGCTGTAACTAGCCTTAAACCGCCTGTAGGCAGCGGCCCTTACAAAATAAAGGCTATCGAGTCCGGTCATTCCATCACTTATGAACGGGATCCGAATTACTGGGGACGAAATCTGGCGGTCAATATTGGTCGCTATAACTTCGACACCATTGTTTATGATTATTACCGTGACCGGACAGTCTCACTACAGGCGCTGAAAACCGGAGCACTCGACTTCAGGATAGAGCTGCTGTCAAAGGATTGGGCCACCGCCTATCACTTTGAAGCGATCAAAACCGGCAAGGTTATTACTGAAAGTCTGCGTACCCTCAATCCCTTCGGAATGCAGGCATTTATTTTCAATCTGCGCCGCCCTCCCTTTGATAATATTCTGGTCCGGCAGGCGCTGAATTATGCCTTCGACTTTGAGTGGTCCAACCGCAATCTGTTCTATAGTCTTTATGCCCGAACCAACAGTTACTTTGTCAATTCTGATCTCGCGGCATCCGGTTTGCCTGATGAGCAGGAGTTAAAGCTGCTGCGACCGTGGAAGGAACAACTTCCCGAGAAACTGTTCACACAACCTTTCACCCTGCCTCAAACAGACGGGTTGGGTAATAATCGTGAAAACCTGAAGACTGCCCTCGAATTATTACAACAGGCTGGATGGCATATACAGGACGGACAGCTGCTTAATGAACAGGGCAAACAATTCAGTTTTGATTTGCTGTTACTGAACCCGAGCATGGAGCGGATCGCCCTGCCGATCAAGAAGAACCTGGAGCTTTTGGGAATCAACATGCGTATCCGCACTGTTGATTTATCCCATTATCTGAGCCTGCTTCGCAGCTTTGATTTCGATATCACTGCCGACCGTTTTCCCATGTCCAGCAGTCCAGGAAATGAATTAAGAAATCTCTGGGGCAGTGAAGCTGCTGATACCCCCGGAAGCCGTAATAGCATGGGCATCAAAAACCCTGTGGTTGACAGCCTGATTGAAAAAGTAATCTCAGCAGATGACTATCAGGAGCTGCTGGCAGCAACACATGCTCTGGACCGGGTTTTGCTTTGGCAGAGCTACCTGATTCCGCACTGGTATGATCCTTACCTGCATGTGGCCTACAAGAACACCTTACACCATCCTGACTCAGCACCGCTGTTCAGCCTGGATATGAGTATCTGGTGGTATGAGCCTCCACCCATTGCAACATCAGATCAGGCAGCGGATACTGAAGATGCAAATACACCGGAAGCAGAGGATGGCTTCCGGTTTACAGTCCTGCTGGTGATAGCCGGACTGCTTCTGTATGTAGTCATTGCACGTCGCCGGAAAAAAGGACAATAACTGTCGATGTTTGCCTATATTATTCGCCGCCTGTTGCTGATTATTCCGACCCTGTTCGGCATTATGCTGATCAATTTTCTTATTGTTCAGGCGGCTCCCGGCGGGCCAGTGGAGCAGATGATTGCCCGGCTGGAAGGACTCGATGTCGGTGCCACCAGCAGGATCGGTGGCGGGGTTGATGCTGAAATCCAGCAGCTGCAACAACAGGGCATGACCGAATACCGGGGTGCCCGTGGACTGGATCCTGAGCTGATCAAGGAAATTGAAAAGCTATACGGATTTGATCGTCCCCCTGCCGAACGTTTCTGGAAAATGATGCACAGTTATCTGATGCTCGACTTCGGCGACAGTTTTTTCCGAGATACCCCGGTGATCGAGCTGATCAAGGAAAAGCTTCCCGTCTCTATCTCTCTCGGGCTATGGGCCACGCTGATTATTTATGCTATTTCCATTCCGCTGGGGATTCGCAAGGCCGTCAAACACGGCTCCCGGTTTGATATCTGGAGTAGTACCGTCATCATCACCGGTTATGCAGTACCCAGCTTTCTGCTGGCAATCCTGCTGATTGTGCTGTTTTCCGGTGGCAGTTACTGGAATATTTTCCCTTTACGGGGACTGACATCAGATAACTTTGAACAACTTTCCCTGTTGGGACAAATCGGGGATTACTTCTGGCATCTGGTGCTTCCTGTTTTCACGCTGGTAATCAGTGGCTTTGCCACTCTTACCATGCTTACCAAAAATTCATTTCTGGACGAGATCCACAAACAGTATGTCCAGACGGCCCGGGCCAAGGGGCTGGAAGAAAACCGAGTGCTGTACGGTCATGTTTTTCGTAATGCCATGCTATTGGTTATTGCCGGTTTCCCCGCCGCCCTGATTGGTATTCTGTTTACCAGTTCACTGCTGATCGAAATTATTTTCTCACTGGATGGACTGGGATTACTGGGTTATGAAGCCGCTATCAATCGTGATTATCCGGTGGTTTTTGGTTCTCTTTTTATCTTCACCCTGATCGGAATGCTGGTAAAACTGCTGGGCGACCTGACTTACGTTCTGGTCGACCCGCGTATTGATTTTGAATCCCGAGAACTCTGAATAAATAACGATACCGGAAACAGCTTCCATGGCCGGACTGATCACATTGAATCCCCTGAACCAGCGCCGCTGGGAAAGTTTCTGCCACAATCGCCGGGCTTTCTGGTCATTATGGATCTTTCTGTTTCTGTTCCTGCTGACCCTGATTGCTGAAGTGGTCGCTAACGACAAGCCGCTACTGGTGAAATACGACAATCAATTCTACTTCCCGTTTCTATATAACTACCCGGAGACAACTTTTGGCGGTGATTTTGAACTGGAAACGGATTACCGTCAGGAATACGCCCGTGAACTGATTGAACCTCACGGTTGGATGTTCTGGCCGCCCATTCGCTACAGTTACGATACCATCAATTACAAACGCGTTGCTCCTGCCCCGCCCAGCGGCGAAAACTGGCTGGGTACAGATGACCAGGGACGGGATGTTCTGGCCCGGGTTATATACGGCTTTCGCATTTCGGTTCTGTTCGGCCTTACCCTGACCTTATTTAGCAGCCTGATCGGGGTCACTGCGGGTGCTTTTCAGGGCTACTATGGCGGCAAGATTGATCTGTTCGGGCAGCGATTTATCGATATATGGTCAGGCCTACCAGTACTCTATCTGCTAATCATTCTTTCCAGCTTTGTGGAGCCCGGATTCTGGTGGCTGCTGGGCATCATGATGCTGTTCAGCTGGATGGCACTGGTGGACGTTGTTCGCGCCGAGTTTCTGCGGGGGCGCAACCTTGAGTATGTTCGGGCAGCGCGAGCGCTTGGCATGAACAACTCCCGGGTAATGTTTCGTCATATTCTGCCCAATGCCATGGTCGCTACCCTGACCTTTATGCCATTTATTCTGACCGGAGCCATTACCACCCTCACCTCACTCGATTTTCTGGGCTTTGGCCTGCCTGCCGGTTCGCCCTCTTTAGGTGAACTGATTGCACAGGGCAAGGCTAACCTGCATGCGCCCTGGCTGGGTATTACTGCTTTTGTCACGCTTTCGGTGATGCTGACCTTGCTGGTGTTTATCGGAGAAGGTGCCCGTGATGCCATGGATCCACGCAAATAACAGGATGGGGAGCAAGGAATGACAACCGCCTCGGAGCCACTACTGCAGATTCGGGATCTCAATATTGAATTTTTCAATGGCGATACCTGCGAAACCGCAGTAGAGCATGCTTTCCTCGATCTGTATCCGGGTGAAACGCTGGCATTGGTTGGTGAAAGCGGTTCCGGAAAATCAGTCACAGCCCAATCAATTTTGCAGCTGTTACCCCGAGCCCATAGTCGCTGTAGTGGTTCCATTCAGTTTGCCGGAGAAAACCTGCTTGATATTGATACGGGAACTCTTCGTCGTATACGAGGCGACCGGATCAGTATGATTTTTCAGGAGCCTATGACCTCCCTGAATCCACTACATAGTGTGCAGAAACAGATTGGTGAAGTGCTGGCACTGCACAGAGGGTTGTCAGGCAGTGCTGCAGAGCAACGTATTATTGAATTGCTGCAACTGGTCGGAATTCAGGATGCCAGCAAAAGACTCAATGCCTTTCCTCATGAACTTTCCGGCGGACAACGCCAGCGGGTTATGATTGCCATGGCGCTGGCCAATGAGCCTGAAATCCTGATCGCCGATGAACCAACAACAGCCCTTGATGTTACGGTGCAGCGTCAGATTCTTGCCCTGCTGCATGAGCTTCAGCAAAAACTGGGAATGAGTATTCTGCTGATCAGCCATGATCTTAATCTGGTACGGCACAATGCCCACCGGGTTGCTGTTATGCAGCAGGGAAAAATTGTTGAAACAGACACCACAGACAACATTTTTTCATCCCCCAAACACCCTTACACCCGGATGTTGATTAATGCAGAGCCATCCGGTTTTCCTGTTGCACCCAGTGACAGCTCCGAAACACTGCTGCAAGGTGAAAACCTGAGAATATGGTTTCCCATCAAACGAGGCGTGCTTCAACGTACGGTCGATCATGTCAAAGCGGTGAATGACATTTCATTCTCCCTGCAACAGGGAGAAACGCTGGGTATTGTAGGAGAGAGCGGCTCCGGCAAAAGCACCCTGGGGCTGGCATTACTTCGACTGCAAAGTAGCAAGGGCGCTATTTATTTTCATGATCAGCCGCTGCATCAGTTATCCCAGAAAGCATTACGTCCGTTTCGGCGGGAGATGCAAATTGTTTTTCAGGATCCATTTGGCAGCCTGAGTCCTCGCATGACCATTGCCGATATCATTGGCGAAGGGCTCGAAGTTCACGGCATGCAGGATGAACAGCAGCGCGAACAACTGATAATAAAGGCACTGGAAGAGGTCGGGCTGGAGCCTGAAACACGACATCGCTATCCCCATGAATTCTCCGGCGGCCAACGACAGCGGATTGCCATTGCCCGGGTGATGGTACTCAAGCCCAAGCTGGTGATTCTTGACGAACCAACCTCAGCGCTTGACCGCACTGTTCAGTCCCAGATTATTGATCTGTTGCGTAATCTGCAGGCCCATCACAATCTGTCTTATATTTTTATCAGTCATGATCTCGCCGTGGTGCGAGCTATGAGCCACCGGATTATGGTGATGCGCAACGGTACAGTGGTCGAAGAAGGGAGTCGGGAACAAATTTTTGAGAATCCCCGCCATGAATACACCCAGGCCTTGCTTGAGGCTGCATTTTAATATTGTCGTTCAGGCGCAGAAAGTCACCGTGTCGGTTTCAGTTTTAAACCGATAACTCTTTGTTATTCCTGCATAATTCAGAATCATCTTTTTCACTTAAGGGTTTACAGCCTTCAGCCTTACAAGTAAGATACGCCCCGCACTGAAGCACTGCACTTTACAGTAACTTCTTTGTGACAAAGTGGTGGGCGTAGCTCAGTTGGTAGAGCTCAGGATTGTGACTCCTGCGGTCGTGGGTTCGACTCCCATCGTCCACCCCACTTTTTCATTTTTGTTGTTTTCATTGGACCTGATTCAATAAACAGCAGAAAAACAGAAGATCATATCTTCTGTACTGCACCGGTTTAATGGTGGGCGTAGCTCAGTTGGTAGAGCTCAGGATTGTGACTCCTGCGGTCGTGGGTTCGACTCCCATCGTCCACCCCATTATTCGATCTGCCTTTTAAAGGCATAAAAAAAGACAACCTCCGGGTTGTCTTTTTTTATGGAAGTCAGAAAAGTAGTTTCTGCTTCCTTTATTCCGCATCAATCACTAAAGGCGGGAACTGATCCTGCTGCTTTAGCTGCCCGTATCCCTGTTTGAACAGTTTGTCACCATAAAAAATGATTACGTAATACTGTTTTTTCAGATCACCACTTTCAAAACTGCGACTGCTGTACTGAACCCCGACAAAATCGCCGCTAGCAATTCGTTTCTCCGGCTTGCCAATCTTTTCAACAACTGCAGCCTCATTATCTCCTACCTGAGCATAATTCTGGTATGACACGGCACAACCTGAAATTCCGCCGACCAGCCCTAACAATACCAGCCCGGAGAAAGCAATCGACTTTATTCGCTGCATCCCTAATACCTTATCCTTAATGGTTTTTCTGATGCCCTGTACAAGAGCCGTCATACAAACAAGGGTGATATTATCCTATTTATTGAGACAGGAATTCACCCTCTAATCAGGCATACAGCAGATTCAGCTTTGTTTTTTTGCTTCGGATGCCAGAAGTAAAGTTCGGTTTCTGACGTATCACAGCTATTACAACCACCGCTACAAGCCGTCGTGTGCCGCACATATCCCTTACGAATCCAGTGTGACAACATCCCTCTCATGGCATCCGGCGGCACATCAAAATGCAGTGCCAGTTCGTTGATGCTGACAGAGGCCTTTTCCGCCAGGTAATCACGGATTTCAACCAGCATCTGCTACCTCGGCCCGGTTTACCTGAATCGTAGCTGGCAACTGACGCTGCCCTGTTAACCATAATGCAAAAATAACCGCAGCAAAGACTGTGAACAGCCCTGACAACCAACAGAATGAATAAAGAGGGTGACTTGCGAATGTCGCAAACTGGAAAAATCCGGTTGCAACAGCATAGGCGACAAATGTTGACCATCCACCTACCAGCAACATCCAGCGAAAACCGGCTTCTCTTTTCACCGCGCCCATGGCAGCGACACAGGGCACATATAGCAATACAAATAGCAGGTAGGCAATGGCAGCAGCATCGGTCGCAAACCGCTGTTGCATCTGATTGATCATGCCATCATTGAGGTCCAGAGCTTCTGCGGTCTGGGTTGAATCACCAATTTCAGATAACTCCAGATCAAGACCTCCCATCAGCCCCCCACCCAAGCGGGCATTCAGGTTTGCAGGGATTGTCAGGGCAGCGGCCTTGAGCTTGTCTATCAGCCCGACGTCATCATCAGGAGCAGGCTTTTGCTGACCCGCAAGCTGGCTATACAATGAATCAAGCGTGCCTATTACTGCTTCCTTGGCAAAAATACCGGTAAACAGACCCACTGCAGCAGGCCAGTTATCCTCGGATACGCCCATCGGATAAAACAGCGGTGCAATGGCTCGTCCTGCCTCACTCAGAATTGAGTGCTCTGAATAGCATTCAGCAGAAAACCGCCCCCTGGAATCTACATGCCCCAGCATGCCGAGTACGGCGACAACCAGTACAATAACCTTCCCTGCTCCGGTCAGAAACCCGTACAAACGATCCCAAGTCTGAATCAGGACTGTCTTCAGAGCCGGCAGCTGATAAACCGGAAGCTCCATCACACAAGGTGCATTGCTCCCCTTCAACAAGGTCCACCTCATTATCAGGCCGGTCAGTATCGCAATGGCAAATCCGGCAAGATAGAGGGTAAAAATCAGATTCTGACCGGAAGCCGGGAAAAATGCTGCAGCAAACAGAGCGTAAACCGGAAGCCGGGCACCACAGGACATAAACGGATTCATAATGATCGCCAGCTTACGATCACGTTCCCGCTCCAGTGTCCGGGTCGCCATGATGGCTGGCACGTTACAACCGAAACCAATCAGCAGCGGCACAAAAGCCTTGCCGGGTAGTCCCATCATGCCCATAAAACGATCCATTACAAAGGCTGCACGGGACATATAACCCGAGCCCTCCAACAGAGACAGGCACAAATACAGACAAGTGATTACCGGAATAAAGCTGGCAACCGTCTTGATACCGCCACCGATGCCATAAGCCAGCAGTGCTGTCAGCCAGCCCGGAGAATCAATACTGGTTAAAGCCGAGGCCAGGCCATCTACTGCAAATGCGCCGACGGAAAGTTCGAAAAACTCGATGAAAGCACTGCCAATATGAATCGTCACCATGAACATCAAGTACATGGTCAGGAAAAATACCGGCACACCCAGCACACGATTAAGGACAATACGATCAATACGATCAGTCAGCGCCCGACTGGCTTTTTTTCTGAAACTAACGGCTTCAACGCATAGCTTTCTGATAAAGCAATAACGCTGATCAGCCATTACAATATCGATATCTTCCGCTGAATCCCGTTCAATTCTGTTTCTCAGGGCTGCTGTTTTTTCCGACAATGCAGCTGAAACGCCCAACCCCAAAGCGGAACCTTCAAGTAGTCTGGTTGCATGCCATTGTCGTCCAGCGACTGATCCAACCTGCTCGTTAGCGAGCCCCTTTTCAATCAACTCAAGCGCACAGCAAATCTTATGACCGACGGTTTCTTCCCCGGAATATACTTTCATCGCTGATTCAGCAGCGTTCATCGTATTACTCAGGCGCAGAAAGTTTGCAATCACTCGCTGGAGACGAATCATATCCCGGCTGTTTCGGGCAGAAACAGGAATAACCGGGCACCCCAGTTCACGGGAAAGTAAATCGACATCAATGACAGCACCCAGATCCCTGGCCCGATCCATCATATTCAGAACAATCAGCCTGGGTATCCGCAGACTCATCAGCTGGGTTGTCAGGTAAAGGTTGCGCTCGAGGTTGGTTGCATCCAGCACATTAATGACCAGCTCAGCTTCACCACTTAACAGATATTGCTGGGCAATTTGCTCGTCAGGCGAAACCTCCCCCTGCAGCGAATAGGTACCCGGAAGATCCACCAGCGTGATGTTTTCACCATCATGACTGTAGTGTCCGGTTTTCTTTTCAACCGTGACCCCCGGCCAGTTGCCAATCTGCTGCCGAGCACCGGTCATACCATTGAAAAGCGTGGTTTTTCCTGCATTGGGGTTACCAAGAACAGCAACGATCCTCTGTTTTAAGGCGGATGGTTTCGTGGCAGACGGTTTCATGGCAGGCGCTCAACCCGGATCATTGCGGCTTCACTTCGACGCAAGCTGAGGCTGGAATTACCCAGCTCGAGCTGCATCGGATCCCCCAGCGGAGCCAGTCGGGAAACCTTTAACCGGGCACCCGGTATCAGGCCCATTGCCAGCAACTGTGAGCGACACCCCAACTGTTCGTTAAACCCCAGCACTCTGGCAGTTTGTCCTGCTGACAACTGATCCAGACGTTGTATCATTAGCGAGAAACTCCCGGAAGCCGCACCTGAAACTAGAATCGAAGCGAGCAATAACCAAAGACTGTACTCTTCAGTGTCAGTGAGAGAGCATAGTACTATTATCGCAAATGTATAAGATTATCATTTAGATCTAGTGTACCTGATTCGGTTCACTCTCCTTATTAACTCCTCTTGATAGCACTCTGCCTTCGACGGCTTCCGGCAGAAAACCAAACCAGCCTCTATACTCTCAAACGTTTAACTCAGCATATGACCCCACTTCATATTTAAATTTGCTGTAATCCCATATTTATTCGATTCAGGGTCATATTTCCTTTTTGTTCGCACCTGCTGTTATCGGGTGTTGCTCCCGGGTGTGCCACTGCAATCGATACCATCGGTGCAGCTCTGCCATTCAGGATCAGCAGGCTTCAGCAGGGATCATTAGAAAAGGTTCCGGAGGATGCTCTTATGGCTGAAACACTCAACACCAAGCGAAGATTTCCCGGTAGCCGGTATCTTCTGATTGGGCTGGTACCCATTATGCTGGCAGGTTGTGCCAGCCAGCACGGACAGACCTGGTTCGATCGCTGGGGCAAATGTGCACTTGGTGGCGGACTGGCCGGTGCTGCTGCCGGAGCAACTCATAGCGGGTCATCAGCAGCGGCTGGCGGCGGGATCGGGCTGTTACTTGGGGGAGCCATCTGTGCCCTGACCAATAAGCCTCCGGCACCACCAGCTCCCGCACCGGCTCCTGAACCTGAAGTGACTGTTATTGAAGAGGTTGTTGAGGTTCCTCCACCACCACCGCCAGTTAAAGAAGAGGCCCATCCGTTGCCTCCGGAGAGACTGGACAGCCTTTATTTCCAGTTTGATTCCACCAAAATCGAGAAGAATTCAGAACAGGTACTGGAAAATGCAGCGAAAACCCTTGAGCGTTTCCCCCATATTCACCTGAAGGTCAATGGATATACCGACTCCACCGGTCCTGCAAGCTATAACGACAAGCTCTCTGTCCGCCGGGCTCAATCAGTCAAACAGTACCTGGTAGAGAAGAAAGGTATCAGTGCCAGTCGAATACAGGCTTCAGGACTGGGCGAGCTACAGGTCAATAACGCCACACGTGAAGGCCGGGCCCATAACCGCCGGGTCGATCTCGAGCTGTTTGCTCCAGAGCCGCCAAAACCGCCACAGCCCTCTGATCAGTATCAGGGCCAGTAGTTTCCAGCCAATTTCGATCGAAACCGAAAGCCTCTATCTATCTGATATTTAGGGGCTTTTTTATTGCATCCACTCTCACACTCCATCTTTGACTGTTATCACCCGGGTTAGCTGCTAGATTAAAAATTGAGGTACTGCTGTAAAGAGATGACAGGAGGTCGCAGTGAGAACCCAATGGAAAGGACTCGTATTAATCGCCAGCATCGTCTTTTTAACCGGATGTTCCAGCCAACCCAAGAATAACTGGCCAGCCTGCGCTGCAGGCGGCGGTGTAACCTGGGCAGCAGGCGGCCCGTGGGCTGCTCTTGGTGGAGCATTGATTGGAGGCACAGCCTGTGCCTTCAGTGAAGTGGATATGATCGAGCAGATGGAGCGTATTCACTTTGCATTTGATTCGGATCGACTGGATGACAATGCCCGGGAGCGTTTGGATAATCTGGCAGCCTATCTGATCAAGCATCCGAACAAGCGTGTCATGCTGAGCGGACATACCGACAGCATTGGCTCTGCCAATTATAACCAGCGTTTATCCGAACGCCGCGCGATGTCAGCCTATATGTATCTGGTAAATAAAGGGGTTGCCGAAAACCAGATGGAAACCCAGGGTTTCGGTGAAGGCTCACCAGTGACTGAAAACGAAACTGATGAAGGTCGCGCCATGAACCGCAGAACCGAGTTTTCTCCGGTTTCTGAATAATTATTTCTTAATTAGCTTTTGTAGTACTTGCCGGTGCCTGCCCCCTTTGGCGCCGGCTTTTTTAATTCCTCCCATCTATAGACAAACCGATTATCTGCTCTCAGGCTCTCGCTATCGTCGTTACAACTGATTAGAATTTTTACGCTCTTTCTGAAAATGTAAAACCTTCACCAAAATCCCCCGAAAAGTAGTAACAATATGACCCAAATGACCAAAGCCTATTCCTATGCCCTGGTCACCGTTTTAATGTGGTCTACCATAGCCACAGCGTTCAAACTTGCCTTAGGTCACCTCGACCCTTACCAGCTGTTATTTTATGCAAGCCTGACATCACTGCTGTTCACTCTGGGCTTACTGATTAAAAAGCAGCAACTCGGACAATTAGTTCGGGCGATGTATGACAGTTGGCCGGCATGGCTGCTGTTAGGCGCATTAAATCCCTTTCTGTATCACATCTTTCTGTTTAACGCGTATGACAGGCTCCCGGCACAGCAGGCTCTGGCATTGAATTACACCTGGCCGATGGCAATGACACTGCTTGCAATCCCTATTCTCAAACAGAAAATTCGCAAGCTGGATATCGCCGCCATTCTCACGGCCTACTTCGGTGTACTGATCATTGCTACCCGCGGCGAACTGGCAGAATTACAGTTTGATGATGTACCCGGCGTTGCAATGGCCCTGGCCAGTACATTGTGCTGGGCCCTTTACTGGCTGATTAACACCCGTCATAGCCATGATCCCCTGATTAGCCTGACTGCTACCTTTATTGCCGGCTTACCGATGATGACCCTGGTTGTAGCGATGGAGTCATCCTTTATACCTGCTCACTGGCATGATCTGGCTGGTGCTGTTTATGTGGGTCTGATTGAAATGGGATTGGCCTATGTCTGCTGGATTCTGGCACTGAAACATGCCACCAATACTGCAGCCATCAGTAACCTGAGTTACCTGAGCCCGTTATTGTCACTGTTTGTTATCTGGCTGGTGCTGGACGAACCGATCATTACAGCAACCTGGGCAGGGTTGGGATTTATTCTTGGCGGTATTTTTCTGCAGAAGATCCGTTTCAAAGGCAATACTGCGAATCAGCACAGGGAGAGATCACAATAGTCGCTTGCAGCAGATTCCATTAGACTGCCGGCCCACTTCAGGACAAAAATACAGATTAAATACCAGATGGGTCGAAACACATATTTTGCATTCAAGCAGTTTCGTGTAGAGCAGGCGCTGTGCGGCATGAAAATAACAACAGACGCCTGCCTGTTTGGCGCCATTATTCCGGTAGAAAATGCTACCCGGATTCTGGATATTGGTACCGGTACCGGTTTGCTTTCGCTGATGGCTGCCCAGCGCTCATCAGCGAAGATTGATGCCCTGGAAATCGAACCGGGCGCTCTGGCTCAGGCCGCTGATAATTTCAGTTTCAGCCCCTGGTCAGCCCGGCTTAACCTGCATAAAAAGTCTGCCCAGGATTTCAGCAGTAACAGTGAAGAAAAGTATGACTGCATTCTGTGCAACCCCCCTTTCTTCACCGGTTCTACCCGTTGCCCCGATGCACAGCGCAATATGGCCCGTCACGATGACAGCCTGCCGTTGTCAGAGCTGTTTCAGGCACTGAAAAATAATCTCGTGGAAGAAACCGGAAAAGCCTGGCTGCTGTTGCCGTCAGATAGCGATTCAGATGCCTGCAGAGAAGCTGACAATGCAGGCCTTCACCTCTGTCAACGTATTGAAGTCGCTTCAAGTACCGAGCACCAGCCACATCGCAGCATCCTGGCTTTCAGACACAAGCCTGCGCCGTTGAAGCAACAGCGCATCAATATTTACAGCAGACATCCCGAATACTCGAAAGCAGCCACAGAGATACTGAGCCCGTATTACCTGAAGCTTTAGACCGGCAATAATCAACCGATCTGCTGCTTGATACGCCCGAAGCCTATCGGTGTGATACCCAAATAGGAGGCTATGTGGTAATCGGACAAACGGGACATCAATTCAGGAAACTTTTTCTGTAGCTGCTCATAACGCAGCCTGGGGGAGTCCATCAGTAACTGGGCTTCCTTTTCTTCCTTGTCCGCCACCATCCTTTCCGCCAGCCGGCGGCCAATACCCTGCCAGTAGGTTGAATGCTCATAGAGCTGCTCAACCTCATGATAGGGCGCTACCAACAGCACAGTATCCTCAAGAGCCTGAACAGTAAAACGGGTGGGACGTCGGAAGTTAAAGGCACTATAACTGGCAAGGAACTCGTTTTCC
This sequence comes from Spongorhabdus nitratireducens, assembly GCA_947387575.1. GTDB lineage: Bacteria > Pseudomonadota > Gammaproteobacteria > Pseudomonadales > Endozoicomonadaceae > CANDOC01. The sequence continues at coordinate 95,505 of CANDOC010000001.1, read as the reverse complement.
CAGCGGAATTCCTTGTTGTACTCCCTTCCACGCTCGGTGGTATAGAACAGCCGCAACAAGCCGCTGTATACGAAAACAAAGGTGTCGGGAATACTGCCTTCGGAGATAAACACTTCATGGCGCTGGAGCCGCACTTCCCGGAACAGACATTCAAACCGGTGCCAGTCGCTGTCCGGAACCGGACTCATTTCGGATAGAGCCCTGCGAAGGCTGTCAAGCATAAGTCCCAGCCGCGTTTGGCGCAAAGAAAGATACGACACTACACCCCTCTCCTCTTGACTGCTGAATCAGGGAGTCCTTTCCGGCCTGCTGTGCGGATGACCTTGTCCGCAAACATGTCCAGCCAGTGTTAAACCCTTAAAAATTATGGGGTTTAGCACTGGCTGGACAATGGCATCTTGTTACTGACGCTCTAAGAATGATTCACATATGCAATAAGCGCAAGGAGATACAACCAGGATTTTTATACCCTTGCCTGATAAACATTAAAGCCGTCACCACTGGCCAGCACCTCGCAATGGCCGTAAACCTCTTTGATAATGGCCGGATACTGCAGGAAATTATTGGCAACAATCCGGAACTCACCCCGTGGTTTCAGAAACCGGCGGGACGCACGAATAAAGTTCTCGGTGGTATCGTAACGGGTGCTGATGCCTTCATGGAAAGGCGGGTTGGAAATAATCAGATCAAACCGGCCCTTGATATTGCCAAGGCCGTCCGATGCCTGAATCTGGCCCTCGACCCCGTTGGCAGCCAGCGTACGACGGGAAGATTCCAGCGCCAGTTCACTGATATCAACCATTGTGAGTTTGGTATTCGGATACTTCTTGCCAACTGCGGCAGCCACAACACCGGCACCACAGCCAAAATCAAGCACATGACCCTTGATACGGTTTTCCATTGTGCCCAGCAACAGTCTGGTACCCACATCCAGTCGACCATGACTGAATACACCCGGCAGTGAGTGAACCTCCAGATCTGCCTGATCCAGCTGGTTAACTTCAAACCACTGTTCAATATCAAAAGCTGCCACTTCATCCGGCCGATCCGCCGCAAACAGTACACAATGACGGGCACTGTCGACTTTCTCTACCGAACCGACAAGCTTTTCAATTCGCTTGCCCCAGGACTTGATACCTGCCTTGTTAGCACCCACCAGCAATAACCGGCCGGATTCATTCAACCCCTGCAATGCCTGCTGCAGCAACATATCGGTGCGCGGCTTGCTTTTCTGCAAAAAAACGATGGCCAGATCATGCTCTGCCGCTGTCGTCTGCGCACCAAAACCAAAGCAAAGCGTATTCTGCCCATCGGCTTCAGCCCATGATTCCAGCTGGTCACGGACACGGCAATCCGAGGTAAAAACCGACACCTGTTCAGCAGTTTTGGCCAGAGCCGTTACTGCCGCACCGGATTCGGGCTCCAGCATGAGAATACGCATTCCCTCCAACAAGTCTGCGTTCTTTTGCAGCAAAAGCACCGGCGAACTAAGGGGATCCATCATGAGAGGGGTAATTCCAGTTAATTTATAAAAAACGATCAGGCGTTATACTCTTTATCTCAGTAATATCCCAGCTATTAAAGCCAGGCTTTTACATCCGGCAGTTCTCGTCTGTCATTTTCGTTACGGATTTTCGGGTACGTTTCACATGTCTCAAAAAACAATTCTGGTCGGCATCGCCGGCGCCTCTGCATCCGGAAAAAGCCTGCTGGCCCAGACGCTGGCTACTGAACTGGGTTCTGACCATCTTTCGGTAATCTCCGAGGACGCTTATTACAAAGATCAGTCCCATATGGCCATGGAAGAGCGCATCAAGACCAACTATGACCATCCGGACTCCCTCGACCACGATCTGCAGCTGGAGCATATGCGTGCACTGAAGGCCGGTCAGCCGATTGAAGTGCCGATGTATGATTACACCAAGCATAACCGCCGTGCTGAAACCCTGCGCATCAATCCGACTCGAGTGGTTATCTTTGAAGGTATTTTACTGCTGTCTGTACCGCGTATCCGTGAAGAGTTCGACCTGAAGTTCTACATGGATACTCCGCTGGATATCTGCCTCACCCGTCGCCTGCAGCGTGACATCATCAGCCGTGGCCGTGACATGGAATCTGTGATCGATCAGTACATGGAAACCGTGCGTCCGATGTACCAGCAGTTTATCGAACCCTCCCGCCAGCACGCCGACCTGATTATTCCCCGCGGCGGCAAAAACAAGATCGCGCTGGATCTGATCAAAACCAAGATCCGCAGCCTGGTCAGCCATCGCTAAACCGAAATCCAATCCGGTTTCAGTTTATGGATGCAGCTCCGGTGCTGCATCCATAAACGGCGTCAGGTGCATGCAATTCTCATAAATCCGGTCAATATGGGGATAGGTCGACATCGTAATTTTCATTCGCCGGGCCATGGAAACCAGTGGCACCAGCAGCACATCTGCCATTGTCAGGCACTCGCCAAAACAGTAGGTACCGGTAATCGCCTGCCGTGCCAGCGTATACTCAAGGGCGTGCAAACCGCGCATCACACGCTGCGACAGCTCTTCCTCAGTAAACCGTTCCGACTCCAGCCCCAGTGGATCTGACAGCATCGGCTGGACATCGCAGGCAATACAGTGCGAGAACGAACGCACCCTTGCCCTTAACTCGCGATCTTCCGGCAACAGTCCGGGCCTGGGACAAATCTCTTCCAGATATTCAATAATGGCCAGTGACTGCCGGATGCTCTGCTCACCTTCCGTCAGCAGTACCGGTGCCGCAGCACTCTGCTCCTTCTCGGCCGAAACCAGCTCATAATCAATCTGCTTGAGATTAAGTGCAATCCGTACCCGCTGGCATTCGGGTGATAAACGCGTACTGTAAAGCTTCATAGTCCTGACCGTAGAGAACAACAACACAGCCGGCATACAGGCGACCACAGGCAAAGAGTAGGCGCAGATAATCCCAGCGACAACCTGATGATTAACCGTCAGCCCGATTCAGAATTATCTCCCTGTCCCGAAAACAAAAAAACAGTTCCAAAATAAAAAACTGCAGGTACAATCAAGCGGTATAAGTGCTGACCGATGCCAACCTTCATCCCGCCGCTTGTACATCGCAATATCCTTCGTCCTGACTAACTTTGAGTCGATATATGCGTATAGAATCAGACCTCAAGCTGGGTTTTAAAGATGTCCTGTTCCGTCCCAAGCGCTCTACTCTGAAGAGCCGCTCGCAGGTCAGTCTTGATCGCACCTTCCGGTTTTATCACAGCAATCAGGAGTGGACCGGCGTTCCGGTCATTGCTGCCAACATGGATACTGTCGGCACCTTTTCAATGGCTACTACACTGGCCAGCCACGGCATGCTCACTGCCGTTCACAAGCACTACACCCTGGATGACTGGAGCCAGTTCCTGACCGGTTCCAGTGATGATATATATGATCATCTGATGATCAGCTCCGGCACCTCGGATGATGATTTCAAAAAAATCAAAACCATCATCGAACAGCATCCTCAGCTGCGATTTATCTGTATTGATGTGGCCAATGGCTACTCTGAACATTTCGGTGTGTATGTCAGCAGAGTGCGTGAAGCGTTCCCTGACAAAGTAATTATTGCCGGCAACGTCGTCACCGGTGAGATGGTAGAAGAGCTGATTCTGTGTGGCGCTGACGTCATCAAGGTCGGCATTGGCCCCGGCTCTGTTTGCACCACCCGGGTTAAAACCGGTGTAGGCTATCCGCAGCTGTCCGCTATTATCGAGTGTGCCGATGCTGCTCATGGCCTGGGCGGCCAGATTATCGGTGACGGTGGCTGTACTTCAGCCGGCGATGTCGCCAAGGCGTTCGGAGGGGGTTCTGACTTTGTCATGCTGGGCGGCATGCTGGCGGGCCATGATGAGTCCGGTGGTGACCTGGTCGAGGAAGACGGCAACCAGTTCAAACTGTTTTATGGCATGAGCAGCAGCACGGCGATGGAAAAGCATGCCGGTGGTGTTGCCAATTACCGCGCTTCCGAAGGAAAAACAGTCAAAGTACCCTACCGGGGACCGGTTGATGAAACCGTCAAGGATATTCTGGGTGGTGTACGCTCTACCTGCACCTATGTCGGTGCAGCCACTCTGAAAGAGCTGACCAAGCGCACCACCTTTATCCGGGTTCAGGAACAGGAAAACCGTATTTTCACCTGACTCGGAAGCCAGTAATATCAGCGACAACGGTTTTCTTGACCGTTGTCGCTTTGTTGTTTTAATACGTCAATCTATTAATAGGTAACTTTCAGGCCGCGTTCACGCAGAATATTGGCCAGCGTTTCCAACAGTTCTTTTGAAGGCGGCTCGACCTCTTCCAGTTCGTAATCGTCCTTCAGCACATCCCACTTATGCTTGCCCAACTTGTGATACGGCAGCAGCTCAACCTTTTCGATATTCTTCATCGGTGCCAGGAAGTCAGCCATCCGGGCAGTATATTCCGGATCAGTGGTATAGCCATCAACAACCACATGACGGATCCACACCGGCTTGTTGATTTCATTCAGGTAGCGGGCAAAATTCAGAACAGGCTCATTCGGTACCAGTGTCAGCTTGCGGTGCATATCCGGATCAATCTGCTTGATATCCAGCAGCACCAGATCAGCCGCATCAACCGCATCCCTTACAGCCGAGGTCATACGCTTTACAAAGCCACCGGTATCAATACAGGTGTGCAGCCCCTGCTGCTTGCAACGACGCAGGAATTCAGCCACAAACTCGGCCTGAAGCATGGGTTCGCCACCGGATACCGTAACACCACCATTTTTCAGAAAGTGCCTGACACCCTGCACCCGTTGCAGAATATCGTCCATCTCGGTAGATGGCTGATCCTTGATCGACCAGCTGTCACGGTTGTGGCAATAGCGGCAACGCATCTGGCAGCCCTGCATAAACACCACATAGCGAATACCAGGGCCATCGACAGCACTGAAAGAATCTTCGGAATGAATCCGTCCCAGCATATCAGGCCTTCCTCTCCTGTTGGAAAAAGCTCAAGATCCGGTCACAACCGGATGAAAGCAGGAAGGATACAGGTTGCCGGCCGGACTGTGAGGCAGGATTTATACGGTAACGAGCATAGACATATCACCACGCTTATTCAGCCCTAATGGTGAAAATAAATAAAACGTTATCCAGGGCAAGACGCCGAAAAGAACAATTCCATGAATTAAAAAAATGCCTTTTATACCCATACCTTGTTAATCGATAAACTTTATTCGTTCTGCAAAAAACAGAATGCGCTTTTATTACTATCGAGTATTTAGTGAAAGTTGCGACAATGTTTACTCTAAGATGCTATTCAGATTTTAAAACACTTAACCCGTCATTCTGATAAGTAAACGTAGTCAACGTCTCTTTTCCTCGTACGACTACACAGAGATTTACAGCATTCTTCCTGACACGCTAGGTACAGCTACCTATGTATGCCGAAATGCTGTTTGTCTAGCATATCAGACCATAACGATATCAATATTCTATTCAGGAAGATGTTTGTCCCCGGAGGACATAATGAGCACAACCGACAGTAAATATATTTACAAGACTGTGTATGAGGAATTCACCGGTTTGAAGCCACCCGAGCCCAAAAATGCCAAACCCAAAAGACGGCGTGGTTACGGTCATCCTTACCGCATGCGGTTGAATATGCAGGATGAAACAAGACCGGAAGAAACAGCGGCAAATTCTGAAGTTAATATTCAGCAGCCGGAACCGGATACTTTTAACGATACCAGTTACCTGACCCAGAAATTCAAAAAGGAATTTCGTGATAACGCCCGTGATAACTACAGACGGGATTTCAATCGCCAACCCCGCAATGACTATACCGCGCGACCGGTAGAGATGGCAGCACCTGCACCCAGAGCCGCAAAGGAAGGCCCGAAGGTCACCTACAGAAAACGTCGTCACACCATGGATGACAACCCTGTCAGTGAACCAAAGACTTCCGTGAGTTAACCCTCGATTTCCTATTGTCCTTGCTGCATTTGAGAGTTGCAGGAAGAGCTGCAGCAAGAGTTACATCGTGCTCATTACTATATTTAAGAGGCGATAAATATCGCCTCTCTTTTGTTCTCCAGTTACTGATAGCTGCATCACGTATCCGGTAGGTAAATGTTGATATCAGACCGGTGGGTACATGTGTAATGCATAATTGTTTTCCTGATCACAGGAAATACGGCATTGTGAATTCAGCAGTAATGGCGCATTTAATCGCCCGTGACCAAAAACAGGAAGGCTGAATACCGGACAGCTTACACTTGCAGCAAAATTATCAAGTGCATACTGATTGGCTGTAATTGCCAGTGATTCATCCTCTCCTGATCGGCTGGATACAAATTCGCCCAGAATAACGCCGTCACAGTTTTCAAGTATTCCCGAGAAGCGAAGGCTGTCCAGTGTTCGCTCCAGCTGCTGCGGACTTAGCCCGATATCTTCCAGCAACAGGGTAAAGCCTCGCAGGTCTGACAAATACTGACAGCCCTGTAACACCTGAATCAATGTAAGATTGCCTCCGGTAAGCCGGGTATCGAGTTGATCCACTACTGAAGCCGCAGCATTTAATGGCTGTACAGTGTTATAACAGGCAGCATCGTCAGCTGTTGTTTTCTCAAGCAGTGTCAGTACGTCTTTGGCTGCCGCATCAGCGCTTATAGTACCGCCGTTTTTAGCCTGTAACTCCTGATTACTCGAAAGAACAACGCCCAGCACACTGGGCCAGTTCCACTGACTGTGCAGGTAGCTGTGTAGCGCAGTAATATCACTGAAACCAATTAATGGCTTGATCCGCTTTGGTGGCTCTATCGCATCCAACGCATCCAGCAACCGGGTTGCTCCTGTTCCGCCCCGAACCGCCCATACTGCCGCAGAGTCCTCTGCCTGAAGAGCCTTGATCAGGTACTCCGCACGCACTGAATCTTCATGGGCATAATTCAGGATTGTCGGCGACATCATTTCCTCGGGCATCCGCACCCGATACCCATAACCTTCAAGTAGTTCGCGTACCTGTTTCAGAGCCCTGTCCCAGCGGGCAATGGCACCCGAGGGAGCAATAACATCAATCAGATCACCGGGTTTAAGGGGTTGCCATGTTGGTTGCACAGTATTCCTGCCCGTAAACAAAATAAATTTAAAATAACCTACTTTGAAACTCCGGACTGTTGCAAATAAAAAACCCTCGACAGAGCGAGGGTTTTTTAAGTCAGTACACTTTTTTACCAGACATGTTCACCAAGCGAGTTCATTTGGCAAGCTCACCTGACGAACAACCAGCAAATCAGCCTCCAGTCACGTACTTGATCATCACACCAGCCGCTACCGCAGAACCGATAACACCGGCAACGTTGGGACCCATCGCATGCATCAGCAGGAAGTTATGTGGGTTGGCTTCCAGACCAACTTTGTTGGATACCCGTGCAGCCATTGGTACAGCAGAAACACCGGCTGAGCCGATCAACGGATTGATCGGTGTACTGCTGAAACGGTTCAACAGCTTGGCCATCAGAACACCCGCTGCGGTACCTACACAGAACGCCACAATACCCAGCGCCAGAATACCCAGGGTTTCTGCCTGCAGGAACTTGTCCGCCACCAGCTTGGAACCTACGGAAAGCCCCAGGAAGATGGTCACGGTATTGATCAGTGCATTCTGGGCAGTATCCGACAGCCGGTCGACCACGCCACATTCACGCATCAGGTTACCGAAGCAGAACATACCCAGCAGCGGTGCTGCATCCGGCAGCAGCAGGGCTACCAGCACCAGCAGTACCAGCGGGAAAATAATCTTTTCACGCTGGCTGACCGGCCGCAGCTGGCTCATTTCAATCTGGCGTTCCTGCTCGGTAGTCAGTGCCCGCATAATCGGCGGCTGAATCAGCGGAACCAGTGCCATATACGAATAGGCCGCTACGGCAATAGCACCCAGCAGTTCCGGTGCCAGCATGCTGGAAACGTAGATCGCGGTCGGACCGTCAGCACCACCGATAATACCGATAGCCGCAGCCTGGGCGACAGAGAAGTCCATCAGGCCAAAGCTGGTCAGCGCCAGAGCACCAATTACGGTCGTAAAGATACCGAACTGTGCCGCCGCTCCCAGGAACAGGGTCTTGGGGTTTGCCAGCAGCGGACCGAAATCGGTCATGGCGCCCACACCCATAAAGATGACCAGCGGTGCAACACCACTGGCAATGGCCACATTGTAGAACTGGTACAGCATGCCATTGTTATAACCGGAATCTGCCGCCAGATGCTCCGCTGCAGCCTGAACCGCAGACGGTGCATTATGATAGGCAGTAATCAACTGCTTGGCAGATTCAACCGGTGCTCCCAGCACAGAAGCCAGTTCTGCCAGCTGGGCATTGCTGGCCATATTCGCCATCTGCTCAACCGCCGAATAGGCGAGTCCCGCTTCCGGAATATTGGCAACAATGCCGCCGAAACCGATCGGTACCAGCAGCAGCGGCTCAAAGTTACGGCGAATCGCCAGATACAGCAACAGAAAGCCGATAACGATCATAGTCGTCTGACCGAAGGTCAGATTGTAGATGCCCGATCCGTACCACAGGCTTAATAACTTATCCATCAGCCTGCTCCTTTATGCTACGGTCAGGAGCGTATCGCCAACAGCAACCGCATCCCCTTCCTTCACGTTAACGGTACCGACGACACCTGCCTTTGCAGCTCGAACTTCGGTTTCCATCTTCATGGCTTCCAGGATCAATACTACATCACCTTCCTGGACTGCCTGACCCGGCTGGACATGAACCTTCCAGATATTACCTGCCAGCGGAGCCGCCAGCGGTTCACCGCCCGTTACCGGGGCCGCAACGGCTGCCGGTGCAGCAATCGCATTGTTGGCAGAAACGGCCTTGATACCGGTGATATCACCACCATCAGACACCTCAACCACATACTCATTGCCGCTGACATTGACGGTATATACCTCAGGCTCACCCGCCTTGCGTGCCGGCTGTTCATTACCGGTCGGCGCCGGTTCAAAGGCGTCCGGGTTACCGCGGTTCGCCAGGAACTTCATGCCAATCTGCGGGAACAGGGCAACCGTCAGCACATCATCGATGCTGTTTTCTGCGAGGGTAATACCCTTCTCTTTCGCTTCAGCAACCACTTCATCATTGAGGCGGTCCATCTCTGGCTCCAGCTTGTCGGCTGGACGACAGGTGATGGCTTCAGCACCGTCGAGTACTTTGGCCTGTAGTTCGGCATTAAACGGCGCAGGAGCAGCACCATACTCGCCTTTCAGAATACCCTGGGTTTCCTTGGAGATGGACTTGTAACGCTCGCCGGTCAGAACGTTCAGTACCGCCTGGGTACCAACAATCTGGGAAGTCGGTGTTACCAGCGGAATGTAACCGAGGTCTTCACGTACCCGTGGGATTTCCTGTAGTACATCATCAAACTTGTCAGCAGCACCCTGCTCTTTCAGCTGGCTTTCCATATTGGTCAGCATGCCGCCCGGTACCTGTGCAACCAGAATCCGGGAATCAACGCCACGCAGCGCGCCTTCAAACTTGGCGTATTTTTTCCGCACTTCACGGAAGTAGGCGGCGATCTCTTCCAGCTTGCCCAGATCCAGTCCGGTATCACGGCCGGTACCCTGCAGCGCAGCAACAATGGATTCAGTCGGTGAATGTCCGTAGGTCATGGACATGGAAGAGATAGCGGTATCAACCCGGTCAATACCCGCTTCAATGGCTTTCAGAATCGCCATGGATGACAGGCCGGATGTCGCATGACAGTGCAACTGTATTTCCAGACCGGTCTCTTTTTTGAGACGTGAAACCAGTTCATAGGCTTCGTGAGGCAGGATAATACCGGACATATCCTTGATACAGAGGGAATCCGCCTCCATATCTTCAATACGCTTGGCCAGATCAATCCAGTTATCAACGGTATGCACCGGACTGGTGGTGTAGGAAATCGTACCCTGGGCATGGGCACCCTGCTTCTTGACCGCCTTCATGGCCTGCTGCAGGTTGCGCGGATCGTTCATGGCATCAAATACCCGGAACACATCCATACCGTTGACTACCGCACGCTCGACAAACTTGTCGACCACGTCATCAGCATAATGGCGGTAACCCAGCAGATTCTGGCCCCGCAGCAGCATCTGCTGGCGGGTTTTGGGCATGGCTTTTTTCAGTTCCCGCAGGCGCTCCCACGGATCTTCGCCCAGAAAACGGATGCAGCTGTCAAAGGTGGCGCCGCCCCAGGTTTCCAGTGACCAGTAGCCGACATCGTCGAGCTTCTCGGCAATCGGCAGCATATCATCCAGTCGCAGCCGGGTGGCAAAAAGGGACTGGTGCGCATCACGCAGCACAACGTCGGTGATACCGACAGCTTTATTTACATCGGACATGGATTGTTTCCCCCTGAATTCAGACGTTACTGGCTACGAGCGGCCTTGCTTGATTCGATGTTGTTTAATGGCATCGCCAATAATGCCAAGCAGAACCGGGTCGCTGGCGGGATCCGCAGCGCCTGTAATGGGTGTGGCCGGCATATTATTGCCGCCTGTTGTTTGTGGTTGTTCCGGCTGAGTGGCCTGAACAATGCGCGACATAAAACTGGTAACGATGACCAGCATTGTAAGGAAGACAAAAACAAAACCCATGCCGAATAGCATCAGGTTAAGTCCTTCCCCCATCAGATCCGCTGAAGACACAGCTTCCACCTTCTTATTGGTTTATCACGTCCACTGATTCGTTCTGTCGTCTATCCCGACAACTTACTTGTTATATTCCGCCTTCATGTCCGATTTTCCCGCTCGCAACATCTGACAAAATAATTCAGTTCCGCAAGCACAGCAGATTTTGAAAACCTGAGTACTTACACGGCGCCACCATTCTACCCGAATAAGGGTTTAACGCAATATAACCTCGAGCAATACCCTGATATTGGCAAATTCAACACTCTTTTAACGACGTTTAACGGGTTTTTCACTGTTTCGGCTCTGGCAGTACCGGTTTTGTACTATCCATATACGTCAGAAATTCACTCCACAACTCATGTGTCCTTTGACGTGTTAACCGCTTTTCACAATCAAGCGCCATCAGGGTTCTGATAGTGCCGTCACGCCACCTGGTATAGACCGCATCACAGTAGGACTTGCGGTACTCAAGCCAGCTTTGCTGGGATTCCTTGATCGCTTTTACCAGTACTTCATCATCCTTGCTCTGCTCCAGACTTTGTTGCAGATAACGTTGCATTTCCTTTTCAATCTTACCGAGCTCGGCCGCCGCACACTGATTGATCTCAATCGTTGAAGAAGCATTTTCACAATCCAGCTCGGCTGCTGACACTTGCAATGCCAGTAGACCAACAATCAGACCTGAGAATTTTTTCATGATGAGTCCTCTACCCTGTTTCGCTGCACTATCTGCACCACCGCATCATAGATAGCCCGTAAGAAAGTAATCAAGCACATACCTCGGGATCATGCGCCTGACAATAACCACATCCGGACTGCACTCTTTCACCACGGCAATAAACAGCAGAAGGCTATATAATGCAGCGTTTTTGACCGCCGGTTACGAGAGGGTTCTGGTACGTGCATATTGCGCTGGCACCGATGGAAGGTGTAGTTGATTATCTGATGCGACAGCTGCTGACAGAGATTGGTGGCTTTGACCTGTGTGTGACCGAGTTTGTCCGGGTTAGTGATACCGTCTTTCCAGACAGCGTGTTCTACCGCTATTGCCCGGAACTGCGTCATGGCAGCGAGACCCTGGCAGGGGTTCCAGTACATATTCAGTTGCTGGGAAACCATCCGCAGTTAATGGCCGAGAATGCCCACAAGGCCTGGCGACTGGGCGCAAAAGGTATTGATATCAACTTCGGCTGCCCGGCCCGCACCGTGAACAAAAACAAGGGCGGTGCCGCCCTGCTGGTCGATACCGAAATATTGCATACCATTGTTAAAGCCATTCGTGAGGCGGTACCGGCAGATACTCCGGTTACTGCAAAAATGCGGCTCGGTCTCGAAGACAAGTCACTGGCGCTGGATAATGCTATAGCTATTGCCGAAGCCGGAGCTGAAAATCTGACCGTTCATGCCCGCACCAAAGTGGAAGGTTACAAGCCACCTGCACACTGGGAATGGATTACCAGAATTCGGGAAAATATTGATATTCCGGTAACCGCCAATGGTGATATCTGGACTCCGGAAGATTATGACAAATGCCGTCAGGTCACGGGTTGTGAAAAGGTTATGGTGGGCCGTGGAGCACTGACCGACCCGTTTCTGGCGCGCAATATCAAGCAACGCGAAGCGATAGAACCTAGTGCTGATTTACACTGGCTCGCTACTCGCAAGATCATTGGTGAACTGGCAAATCGTATTACTCTGGCCCGCGAAGACGAAACAGAAATGACCCGGGTTAATATCCGTGACGGTGAGCGTTATCTGATGAGCCGGATGAAACAGTGGCTGGCCCTGATGAGTAAGCGCAACACTTTAGCTGCTGATTTTTTCAAACAATTCCGACTGATAAAGTGTCCTCAACAGCTACTTGAGACGCTGCAAAGTGTGTAATAACTTTCAATCTTGCCTTGTCTGCTCGATAAAGTGATGAATTGTGGCGGGTTCAGCCGTCTGGTCGGTCAGTATCAGCTGACGCTGATAAAACCGCCGGACACCTGAAATTCCAAAGCTGGACCGCCCCATTCCGGATCTTTTAAAAGCATCTGCCTCAAACCCTTGTACCCTGCTCGATAGTGAGGCTTCATTTACACTGACTATCCCTGCCTTGAGCTGCCGGGCAATCTCCTGACCTTCTGCCCGGCTTCCTGCAAAGACGCTGGCACTCAGGCCATAGCAAGAGTCATTGGCCAGCTGAACCGCTTCATCGGACGAATCGAATGACATAACCGGCAATACCGGACCAAAGGTTTCATCCACCATCACACTCATATCATGAGTAACTTCACTTAGAATCGTAGGTGGATACCAGATTCCCCCCTTGAATATGGCCTTGCCGCCACAATGAAGCTCAGCCCCTTTGGCAAGCGCATCGTCCACATGAGACTGAATAACAGTCAGCTGTCGATCATCAATCAGTGGCCCAAGGTGTCCCAGTTCAGTATCTACCGTCAGGGATACTTCTGCCGCCAGCTCTACCAGCCGGTTAACCAGATCATCGTGCAATGAACGTGCAACATAGATACGTTCTACTGACTGACAGGCCTGCCCTGTTGCCACCACAGAACTGCGCAACAGTATTTGCGCCGTTCGCTCAAGATCAGCTGAAGCCAGCACTAGAGCCGGATCCTTACCACCCAGTTCCAGAAAGGCAGGAATAAAATTACCGGCTGCGGTTTCAGCTACTTTTTGACCGTTTTTCGCACTGCCGGTAAAGCAAATCGCATCAACATGATTGATGACTGCCTCACCGACCTCGGCTCCCCCCAATGCGAATGCCACAACATTCGACAGGGCGGGCACCCTTGCAAAACATGCCCGCAACGGTGTGACATGCCTCGGAGTAATCTCACTGGGCTTGTAGAGCACAGAACTACCTGCCAGCAATGCAGGTACAGACTCCATCATGGCCAGCAGAAAAGGGAAGTTCCAGGGGGAAATAACACCTGATACGGCATGCGGCACATAATGTGCATTGGTCTGAATGTCTGGTACCGAACAGCACTGTTCCTGCTCATCCTGCATCAGTGAACGGGCAAAACCAGCTGCCCGTTCAATAATGTCATCGAGCATATTGATTTCCAGTCGAGACAGCATCACCCGACCGGTATCGGTGCTGAGAGCAGTCAGTATCGCTTCCTGGTTTGCGCTAATCTCTGACGCGAACCGTTGCAGAAGTACTATCCGCTGCTCAAGTCCCAACGCCTGCCAGGCAGGCTGATGCTGGCGCAAATCACTTGCCATAGCCGCAACAGCATCAGGTGGAGTCGACTGAAATTCAAAATCATGCTCTCCCGTTACAGGATTGCGTACCGTTAAAACAGTCATCGATGTCTCACTACCAGCAAGAGATACCTCTCATCCAGTGTAGCGGTTACTCAATAGCTGCCGGATTGCTTTTGTAAACTGTTCACCCAGGCTCGCTGGACTATCCATAATAATCCACCAACCGACACTACACCTGTTACCACTAACAGCAAAGTCGCTTCAACTTGCTCTCCTGGTTGCTGCAGTAAAGTGACCAGACTGTAGGCCTGTTGCCCGGCCCAGATTGAGAACAGGGTGCGCGGTAGCATGCCGATAAAACCGGCTACAACAAAAGTTCGAAAACGAATACCGGTTGCCGGCAGTAACAGGTTAATCAGGGAAAATGGCAACACTGGGGAAATTCTTACCAGAATCATCATGGCAAACTCCCGTGTCTGCATCTCATCCACCAGCTGCCGAAAACGGCTGTGATCACCCATACCCTGCAATAATCGACCACCATCCAGCCTGAGCCCCAGACCGAACCCGATCATTGAGGCCGTCAGATAGGCCACTATCATTCCGGGAGCAGCAGCCCATCCCAGAAAGTAACCACTTGCCAGCGCAATAAATGTTGTAGGGGTAATGGCCAGAGCCATAGTCAGGCTGGTCAGGGCAAACAGCAGTGTCCATTGCAGGACATCCAGCGATTCAAACCAGCTCTGCTCACTGATCAGCAATACCGTAGCCAGTGAACTGAAAATCAGCGGCATCAGACTCACCAGCCCGGCACTGGATAACATTCTGCGATTGCGATAAAGAAATAATTTCAGAGACACCGTTCCACATCTTTTATCATTGTCGTTCCATGCGCCATAATACAGCCTAATACGAATGCCAATAATGGGACTTATTGGTATTTATCCTCAGCATAAAATGAAGTAAGCATGCCTCAGATTGAATCCGCCGGAATTGAATGGAGAAGCAGTGGTCAACCTGTTTCCACTCGTTTTGATGATGTTTATTTTTCCATTGATGACGGCCTTGAAGAAAGCCGCCATGTCTTCCTGAAACACAACGGTCTGCCGGAACGTTTTATCCGGCTCGAACCGGATCAGTGCTTTACCATTGTCGAAACCGGATTCGGTACCGGGCTGAACTTTCTTTGTAGCTGGCAAAGCTTTATTCAACATGCACCTGCATCAGCCCGACTTCATTTTATCTCTACAGAAAAATACCCGCTGACACAGCCTGAGCTGCAAAAGGCACTGCAACTATGGCCCGAACTGGAATCGCTCAGCAAACAGCTGACTGCTGCTATTCCGGTCAGCAAAACCGGCTTTCACACGCTGTCATTTGATCAGGGCCGCATCAGGCTGACTCTGCTGCTGGGCGATATGCAGGAAACCCTGCCCCAGCTGAATGCAACGGTTGATGCCTGGTTTCTGGATGGCTTTGCTCCCGCCAAAAACCCCGGAATGTGGCAACCGGAACTCTACCAGCAAATGAGAGCCCTGAGTCATAAGGCAACGACATATTCCACTTTTACCGCTGCACGTGCTGTTCGCGAAGGACTGGCAGAAGCCGGTTTTATCGTCCAGAAAGTACCCGGTTTCGGGCATAAGCGGGATATGATTTGCGGTGTGCTGGAAACACCCGCCTCAGAAACAACAGAAACCTCTATTCCAATCTGGTTGCGACCCAAAGCTGCAGACACCTCAGAGAAAAAAGCCATTGTTATTGGTGGCGGATTATCCGGTACAGCATCAGCCCGTGCTCTGGCCGAAAGAGGCTGGCAGGTAACCTTGCTGGAACAAAAACCACAACTTGCTGCCGGCGCTTCCGGTAATCCCCAGGGGATGCTTTATGTGCGCCTGTCTCATGACAACACCGTACTCAGCCGCTTTTGCGAAGCAGGCTATCAACATGCCATACACCGGGTCAGCCAGTTACTGGCTGACAAGCCGGAACGCTTCAGCTTATGCGGTGTGATTCAGCTGGCGTCATCTGATAAAGCTCAGCAAAAGCAACAGCGTCTGGCTGAGGCCGGTTTTCCTTCAGAACTGCTGCAAGCCATGAGCTCCGATGAGCTCAGTGAACTGGCAGGCATATCCCTGGATAAACCCGGACTCTGGTTCCCTGGCGGCGGCTGGGTACATCCGCCGGCGGTCTGTAATGCTCTGGCGAACCATAACAACATCACTGTGATTACTGACTGCACGGTTAACAGCCTGGAACGGAAAGAGAATGAATGGTTGCTTGCAACGACCCAAGGCAAGATAAAAGCGCCTGTTGTGGTTGTTGCCAGTGCAGATAAAGCATGCCAGTTCTCACAGCTCGCACATCTGCCGTTGAAGCCTATCAGGGGACAGGTCAGCACCCTGCCGGCAACGACTGAAAGCCAAAAACTCAAAACTGTGTTGTGCGGTGACAGTTATGCAGCCCCCGAAAGCCGTAACCAGCATACCTTTGGTGCGACCTTTAATTTCAGGGAAGAAACCCCGGATATTCGTGCAGAAGATCATCAGGAAAACCTGAACCAACTTGAACGGCTTTCACCTTCCCTGTTTGAGGCTCTGGATGCCCGACCGGAGAAAATAAACAGTGGCCGGGTTGGATTCCGCTGCACAACACCTGATTACCTTCCTCTGGTCGGGCCGGTTGCAGACTATGCACAGTTTGAAGTCGACTTTGCGATGTTGAGGAAAAATGCCCGCTTTCCATTCCGTCAGCAGCCGAACTATCACGAAGGTCTTTATATCAACAGCGGCCATGGTTCCCGCGGTCTGATTACCTGCCTGCTGAGCGGAGACTTGCTTGCAGCGATGATCAGTGGTGAAGCCTTACCCCTTTCATCCGATATAGTATCTCAATTACACCCGACCCGATTTCAGTCTCGAGCAATGATCCGCAACCGTTAATTCCAGAACTATCAAAATCTGAAAAAACTCCGGATAGCCGACATCTCATGAACTTATCCGGAGTTTTGACCAAGAGGAAAGCAAAATAAAGAAGCTATAAATATGACTCATTAATCAAAAAATTGCCGGGGTGGCTCAATGAAATATCGGAGGCTGGTGTGCTACGTATTACCTTTTCTTATTCTATTTCTGCCCACCTATTCTCCTGCCGCTAAATACCCATCAAGAGCCTATACTTCTAGGCTTTCTCACGGCAAGCAATCATGTAAACCATTCTATTCACAACCTGCCTCTACAAGAAAAGCAAAACGGCTACGCCCACCAGAAAGCGGTTTACCAAAAGCACTCTCCACCTCAGAGATTAGTGCATGCAAGCAGAGCGATTTAATTAGAGAGACCTCTTCTACCGAACGAAAAACCAAACCACAAGCCAGAAAAGAGCTCAAGCAGAGGTGTGAGGATCAAGGAATAAAGTGGAATCAGGTCAGAAGCGAAACTATGCCTGCATCATGTCCCAGTCAATGGCTTTGGAATCTGAAAAAGATGGTTGGTTGCGCTTTCAGCAAATCTGGTAACACCCATCATTCTATTGAAATGGCACTTGAAGAATATGATAACGGTCCATGGCTGAATATTATTGCCCGTATTGCATTCAATTCCGTTATTCATGCGTACGGTATGCCTGTGAGCGAACTTGCCAGAGCATGGCTCGAATATGAGCTGATTGAGAATAACCAGTCTAACAAGTTCAGTATTCAGGCATGGCTGGATTCTGACGAAAGCACCGAAGTCGAACTGGAGACCTTTAGAGCTACCAGCCTCATGAGCCTAGATGCCATATTATCTGAATACCATTTGATATGGAGCCCACCTCAAGACTGCTGTTCAAATATAGGCCGCTTTCTTACTGCAAAAAAACAGCCTGCAACATTCGGCTCTATGGTTATATGGGATTTTATGAAAGAACTGGAGCTATCAGTCATACCTTACCTGCCGGAAGCAAACCTGCGAGAGGCTGACAAGCTTATCTCAATATCTTACAAACGAATTCTGAGGTGTATTTTATCTTATTACAGCAGTGACAAACCAGCTGCGATGGAAGCTGAACCTGCCGAAGACAACGTCGACGAAGGGTTCTGTGAGGAGGGCGAATACACTATTTTAAAACAAGCGTCAGCGGGATTGGCAGAGCAATCTAACACTCCTTACATGCATATTGCCGTGCAAATCTGGTTGCATCACTTACTGCAAGCCCGCCACTTGACTCCGATGCCGGATCTCCATTCATGGCTACTGGAGGACAGGTAATATAGCGTGTGATGTGATCAAGAGCAGACATCGGATCATCAGATTCATAATCTCCGGACCGAATAAAAAATGCCCGCAATCAATGCGGGCATTTTTTCAGGCATAAGCTGAATTTAACGGCAATTATTTCCAGCCGGTAACCTCAGCCAGAGCACTGCCGATTTCAGCCAGACTGCGAACAGTCTTCACGCCGGCATCTTCCAGTGCAGCAAACTTCTCGTCTGCAGTACCTTTACCACCGGCGATGATCGCACCGGCGTGGCCCATACGCTTACCCGGAGGTGCAGTAACACCGGCAATGTAGGAAACAACCGGCTTGGTTACGTGTTCCTTGATGAACGCAGCAGCGTCTTCTTCAGCGTTACCGCCAATTTCACCGATCATTACGATCGCTTCAGTCTTTTCGTCAGCTTCGAACAGCTTCAGGATATCGATGAAGCTGGAACCCGGAATCGGGTCACCACCGATACCGACACAGGTAGACTGACCGAAACCGAAATCAGTGGTCTGCTTAACAGCTTCGTAAGTCAGGGTACCGGAACGGGAAACGATACCTACCTTGCCCGGCAGGTGGATGTGACCCGGCATGATGCCGATCTTGCACTCACCCGGAGTAATAACGCCCGGGCAGTTAGGACCGATCAGGCGTACGCCCAGCTCGTCACATTTGATCTTGGCTTCCAGCATGTCCAGAGTCGGAATGCCTTCAGTGATGCAGACAACCAGCTTGATGCCGGCGTTAGCCGCTTCCAGAATGGAGTCCTTGCAGAACGGAGCCGGAACGTAGATAACAGACGCTTCAGCACCTGTCTCGGCTACCGCTTCAGCAACGGTATTGAAGACTGGCAGACCCAGATGCTCCTGACCACCCTTGCCCGGAGTTACACCACCAACCATGTTGGTGCCGTAGGCAATTGCCTGTTCGGAGTGGAAGGTACCCTGGGAACCGGTGAAGCCCTGGCAAATAACCTTGGTGTTCTTGTCGATCAGAATGCTCATGCCTGCCCCTCCGCAGCTTTAACAACCTGCTGCGCCGCTTCCGTCAGGCTGCTGGCAGCGATAATATCCAGTCCACTTTCTGCCAGTGTCTTGGCGCCCAGCTCGGCATTGTTGCCTTCCAGACGTACGACAACCGGTACTTCAACGCCGACTTCCTTGACTGCACCGATGATACCTTCGGCAATCAGGTCACAACGTACGATACCGCCGAAGATGTTAACCAGTACGGCTTTAACGCTGTCGTCAGACAGGATGATCTTGAACGCTTCGCTGACACGCTCTTTGGTCGCACCACCACCTACGTCGAGGAAGTTGGCCGGCTCGCCGCCGTGCAGCTTGATGATGTCCATGGTACCCATGGCCAGACCGGCACCGTTTACCATGCAGCCGATGGAACCGTCCAGGGCAACGTAGTTCAGTTCCCACTGGGCAGCGTGAGCTTCACGGGCATCTTCCTGACTCGGATCGTGCATCGCCTTCAGCTTGGACTGACGGTACAGGGCATTGCTGTCGATGTTGATCTTGGCGTCGAGACAGTGCAGATCACCTTCGTCGGTGATAACCAGCGGGTTCACTTCCAGCAGTGCCAGGTCGTTTTCCTGGAACAGCTTGGCCAGACCCATGAAGATCTTGGTGAACTGCTTGATCTGAGCCGGGTTCAGGCCCAGCTTGAAAGCCATTTCACGCGCCTGGTAAGGCTGCGGGCCTACCAGCGGATCGATAGCGGCTTTCAGAATTTTTTCAGGAGTTTCTTCAGCAACCTTCTCGATTTCCACGCCACCTTCGGTAGATGCCATGAAAACAACACGACGGGTACCACGGTCCAGAACCGCACCCAGGTACAGTTCCTGGTCAATATCAGTGCAGTTTTCAACCAGAATCTTGCTGACAGGCTGACCTTTTTCGTCAGTCTGATAGGTTACCAGGTTCTTGCCCAGCCACTGCTCAGCGAAAGCTGCTGCTTCGTCACGGCTGCTGACCAGCTTTACACCACCGGCCTTGCCACGGCCACCGGCGTGAACCTGTGCCTTGACGACCCAGCGGTCTCCCCCGATCTTGTCAGTTGCTTCGGCTGCTGCTTCCGGAGTATCGACAGCAAATCCCTGGGATACAGGGAGCCCGTACTCAGCAAACAGTTGCTTCGCCTGGTATTCATGCAAATTCATGTTTTGCTTCCATTACGTCATAGTTATACGGCAGTGCTTGTTAGAAGTATTACCCTGCCACCTTGATCGGAGTCTGCCGGACGTTTCCATCCGGCAGACTCTCCAGGCATCCTTGCCCTTGATGTTCCTGTATTGTTCTTTTATCGCTGTAGCAGCTTACTTCTTGCCACGCGGCTTGCGGTTCGGCATGTGAATCGCATGGCCGTCGACTGCCAGCACAGCTTCGTGCAGTGCTTCAGACAGCGTCGGGTGAGCAAACATGGTCAGCTGCAGGTCTTCGGTACTGGAACCGAATTCCATCGCGATCACACCCTGCTGAACGATTTCAGCAGCGCTCGGGCCTACAACGTGTACACCCAGAATGCGATCGGTCTCTTCGTGAGCAATAACCTTGACGATACCGTCGGTATCGTTGGCTGCTAGCGCACGGCCAATGGCTGCGAACGGGAAGGTACCTACCTTGTAGGATTCACCGCTGGCTTTGACTTCTTCTTCGGTCTGACCAACCCAGGCTACTTCCGGGTGGGTGTAAATAACAGAAGGAATCAGGTCGTAGTTAACTTGGGCTGTCTTTTCCTTGATCAGCTCGGCAACCATCACACCTTCTTCAGAACCCTTGTGCGCCAGCATCGGGCCACGTACTACGTCACCGATAGCGAATACGCCCGGTACGTCTGTGCGGCACTGTTCATCAACGAAGATGAAACCACGCTCATCCAGATTAACGCCACAGCCCGGCTCCAGCAGACCTTCAGTGTACGGACGACGGCCGACCGCTACGATCAGCTTGTCGAAAGTTACAGACTGCTCTTCTTCGCTGTCAGCAGTGGTGTAACGTACAGCAACTTCACCATTGGCAACATCAGAACCGACAACACGGGCACCCATACGGATATCCAGCTTCTGCTTCTTGAAGATCTTCAGAGCTTCTTTGGCTACCTGCTGGTCAGCAGCAGCCAGGAACGCGTCCTGAGCTTCCAGTACAGTAACCTTGGAGCCAACGCGGGCCCAGACACTGCCCAGCTCCAGACCGATAACACCGGCACCGATAACGCCCAGACGCTCCGGTACTTCCTGGAATTCCAGCGCGCCGGTAGAGTCAACGATGATATCGTCAGTCAGCGGAGTCGGTGGAATTTCAACCGGGGTAGAACCGGTAGCAATAACGATGTTTTCAGCATCGAACGTTTCAACTGAACCGTCGTTACGGGTCAGTTCAACCTGCTTGCCAGCCAGTACCTTGCCCATTCCGTGCAACAGGGTTACACCGTTGGCCTTGAACAGGCTCTCAACGCCCATGCACAGCTTGGCAACAATCTTGTTCTTGCGCGCGATCATGGCCGGAACATCCAGCTTTACGCCACTGTGCTCGATACCGTGCTGTTTGAAATCAGCTTCGGCTTCGTGGAATTTGTGGGAGCTGTCGAGCAGCGCCTTGGACGGAATACAGCCTACGTTCAGGCAGGTACCGCCCAGCTGGGGTTTGCCCTTGTCGCCGGTCCACTTCTCGATGCAGGCAGTTTTCAGACCCAGCTGTGCCGCGCGAATGGCACATACGTAACCAGCCGGTCCACCACCAATAACGACAACATCAAACTTGTTTGGCATGTTGTATTCCCAACACCTCAATAACGACAGCTGCATCTACAGGGGGAGATATGCGACTACCTGCCGTCATTTAATTAACTGTCTATAAAACTATTCGGATAAGGCCGGCATTATGCCTGAAGCCCTGCCCGGTTCAACCAACCAGCTGTTTACAGCCGGCTGTTCAGCTATCAATCAGCTATTGATTAGCTAGCAAACGACTCTTTAACTATCAAGCAGCCCTTGAGCTATCAAATGGCTTTATAGATAAAGAGTAAGAGCCTGCCACCGGTTAATGGTTCCACCGATGGCAACACTCGATCAGATATCCAGCAGAATACGGGCCGGATCTTCCAGCAGTTCCTTGATAGTTACCAGGAACGTTACCGCTTCCTTACCATCCAGCAGACGGTGATCGTAAGAAAGTGCCAGATACATCATCGGCAGGATTTCAACCTTGCCGTCAACAGCCATCGGGCGTTCCTGAATCTTGTGCATGCCCAGAATTGCAGACTGGGGCGGATTCAGAATCGGCGTTGACAGCAGGGAACCAAATACCCCGCCGTTGGAGATAGTGAAGGTACCACCGGTCATCTCTTCGATGGACAGCTTGCCGTCACGCGCCTTCAGACCGTACTCACGGATGGTGGACTCGATTTCTGCCAGCCCCATGAATTCAGCGTCACGCAGTACCGGAACGACCAGACCACGGTCAGATGATACGGCAACACCGATATCCTGGTAGCCGTGATAAACAATGTCGTCGCCATCAATGGAAGCATTGACGGCAGGCTGGCGACGCAGCGCTTCAACACAAGCCTTGACGAAGAAGGACATGAAGCCCAGACGGGAACCATGCTTCTTCTCGAACTGATCCTTGTAACGGGCACGCAGCTCCATTACCGGCTTCATGTTGACTTCGTTGAAGGTAGTCAGCATCGCAGCATTCTGCTGGGCTTCTACCAGACGCTGGGCAACACGCTTGCGCAGACGGGTCATCGGAACCCGCTTCTCGGTGCGCTCACCGCTGACAGTCACAGGCTCGGCAGCAGCCGGTGCAGCAGCAGGCGCCGGTGCAGCAGCAGGCTGTTGGCCGGCAGCCGCCGCAGCCAGTGCGTCTTCCTTGGTGATGCGACCGCCCTTGCCGGTGCCCTTGATCAGGCTGACATCCAGCTTGTTCTCATCAACCACACGACGTGCAGCCGGGCTCAGAATGGCTTCTTCAGCATCGGCAGCAGCGGCCGGAGCAGCCGCTTCAGCCGGCTTGTCAGCAGCCGGCTGGGCTACAGCGCCGGCTTCAAACAGAGCAATCACTTCCTGGCTTTCGATGGTATCGCCTTCGCCCTTCAGGACTTCTTTCAGCACACCATCAGCCGGAGCAACAACTTCCAGTACGACCTTGTCAGTTTCAATATCAACCAGCAGTTCATCACGACTGCAGGCTTCGCCCGGCTGCTTGTGCCAGGTGGCAATGGTGCCGTCGGCGACGGATTCAGGGAAGACCGGTGCTTTAATCTCTGTAGCCATTACGGTTCCTTATCGGGGCAATCTCTTCGCAATGCTGTTTTGTTGCATCGCTTGTGTGTTGCTTGTTTGGCAACAGGGTCGCCAGCTGTTCAATATGGCGACCCTGTTTCGTTTTTCAACCCTTGAGCGCTGATGAAATCCTTCCGGATTTAACCGTTCAGCGCGTCATCAATCAGCTGGCGCTGTTCCTCGACGTGCTTGGACATGTAGCCACAAGCCGGAGCAGCAGACGCCTTGCGACCGGCATACTGCAGGTACAGGCTGTTGTTCGGGTGGTTATCCAGCGCGCGTCGCATATGATGCTGACTGCAGTACCAGGCGCCCTGATTCATCGGCTCTTCCTGACACCAGATCACTGATTCCAGGTTCGGGTACTGGGCAAACACCGCGTCCAGATCGTCTTGCGGGAACGGATACAGCTGCTCGATACGAATAATCGCAACATCATCACGCTGGTCGGCACGACGCTGTTCCAGCAGATCATAGTAAACCTTACCGCTACACATGATCAGGCGCTTGATCTTCTCCGGCTGATGCTCATCCACTTCCGGCAGCACAGTCTGGAAGCTGCCGTCGGCCAGCTCTTCCAGAGTAGATACGGCCAGCTTGTGACGCAGCAGACTCTTCGGCGTGAAGGCAACCAGCGGCTTGCGCAGCGGACGCAGAACCTGACGGCGCAGCATATGGAACACCTGAGCCGGCGTCGTCGGTACACAAACCTGAATGTTGTGCTCGGCACACAGCTGCAGGAAACGCTCCAGACGGGCTGAAGAGTGCTCCGGACCCTGACCTTCATAACCGTGAGGCAGCAGCATGGTCAGACCACACAGACGCTCCCACTTGTGTTCACCACTGGTAATAAACTGGTCGATAACGACCTGGGCACCATTGGCGAAGTCGCCGAACTGGGCTTCCCAGATCACCAGCGTGCCTGGTGTGGTTGTCGCATAACCGTATTCAAATGCCAGTACCGCTTCTTCAGACAGCAGCGAATCAAACAGCTGGAAGCTCGGCTGGTCTTCTGACATGTTAGCCAGCGGCACAAAAGTGCTGGCATCTTTCTGGTTGTGCAGTACCGCATGACGGTGAGAGAAGGTACCGCGACCCACGTCCTGGCCGGTAATCCGCACCGGATGACCTTCTTTCACCAGGGTGGCGTAAGCCATGGTTTCAGCAAAGCCCCAGTTGATCGGCAGGGCACCGGCTGCCATCTTGCGGCGGTCATCCAGAATCTTGCCAACCTGACGCTGAACCACAAAGCCTTCAGGCACATCATTATTGGCCTGACCCAGCTCCTGCAGAGAAGCCATGGCGACACGGGTGTCGTGGCGGGCAGTCCACTCGTGACCCAGATAAGGAGCCCAGTCTACGAACAGCTCTTTGTTGGGTTCTTTAACCAGTGACTTGACGACATGCTCGCCATTGTCGAGCGCGTTACGGTAGTCTTCGACCAGCTGCTGATTCTGTTCGGCAGTAATGACAGTCTCGCCCTGCAGCTGCTTGGCATACAGGTCACGTGTCGTCATTTGCTGCTTGATCTGCTGATACATCAGCGGCTGGGTACCGGATGGCTCGTCCGCTTCGTTGTGACCGCGACGACGGTAGCAAACCAGGTCAATAACCACGTCACGACCAAACTGCATACGGTAATCCAGCGCCAGTTTGGTAACAAACTGAACGGCTTCCGGATCATCGCCGTTTACGTGCAGAATCGGCGCTTCAACAATCTTGGCAACATCGGTGCAGTATTCGGTAGAACGGGCGTCTTCCGGACGACTGGTAGTGAAGCCAACCTGGTTGTTGACAATAATGTGGATGGTGCCGCCAGTCTTGTAAGCCCGGGTCTGGGACATCTGCAGGGTTTCCATCACCACACCCTGACCGGCAAATGCCGCGTCACCGTGAATAGCAATCGGAACGACCTGGTTACCATCGGTATCGCCACGACGATCCTGACGGGCGCGGACAGAGCCTTCTACTACCGGGGTAACAATTTCCAGGTGAGACGGGTTAAACGCCAGCGCCAGATGAATTTCACCGCCCGGAGTCATAACGTTGGAAGAGAAGCCCTGGTGGTATTTAACGTCACCGGAACCCTTGGCGTTCTGCTTTTTACCTTCGAACTCGTCAAACAGCTCGCCCGGGTTTTTACCCAGAATGTTAACCAGCAGGTTGAGACGGCCACGGTGGGCCATGCCGATTACAACTTCCTTGGAACCGTAGGAACCGGAACGCTGAATCAGCTCGTCCACCATCGGGATCAGTGATTCACCACCTTCCAGACCGAAACGTTTGGTGCCCGGGTATTTGGTGCCCAGGTATTTTTCCAGACCTTCGGCGGCAGTCAGGCGCTCCAGCAGGTGCAGCTTGGCTTCCTTACCCAGTTCCGGTTTGCCCTTGACACTTTCCAGACGCTGCTGGAACCAGCGACGCTGTTCAGTATCAACGATATGCATGAACTCGGCGCCGACATTGTTACAGTAAACGGCTTCCAGAGTTGAAACGATTTCCTTGAGAGTGGCTCGTTCCTTGCCAATAAAGAGGGATCCGGTCTGATATTCAGTATCCAGATCAGCAGCACTGAGACCATGGTGTTCTAAAGCCAGGTCAGGTACCGGCGTACGTTGCTGGAGGTTCAACGGATCCAGATTAGCTTGCTGATGACCACGAACGCGGTAGGCGTTCATCAGACGCAGGGCGAGAATCTGCTGCTTTTCATGTTCGCTGCTGACAGAACCGGCCGGACGCGCAACTGTTATCGGGCGGCCCTTGGCCATCCTCTCAAACTGGTCACGAATCGTGGAATGGGGAACATCAGGTGCGTTCATGCCCTCGATCTGTGGCAGGGTCTGAAAATAATCCCGCCACTGTTCGGGGACTGCGTTAGGATCACGCAGGAACAGTTCATATAATTCTTCTACATATGCAGCGTTGCCTCCGGAGATGTGGGATGAACTCCACATCTGCTGCATGATGCCTTCTTGCATTCGAAAAGTACCCCGTGGGATTGGGGCTGCTATCCGGCGACTCGCCATTACGTTGGTTTTGGCTCGGCGGACCCGTGTCCTTTAGCTGAAGTCCGCACACCTCTGGCCGGGGAAAACAGTCATGGCTTTATCTCAAGCAACTGCACTGTCATTCGCGGCCAGCCAGTATTTATCCAGAACAAAGGCAGACATGGCACCAAGTCATCGACTCGGCACCGGAATTCTGTGAAGCAACTGCCTCGACAAGGATAAATACAGGCCATCCCCCACAGATAGTCCGGGTATTACCCGAAAGCCCCTGCTGGTTCAACCCAAGATTCGGGCATATAAAACCCCCCGAACCGTGTCACACTCAGACGCCCGTAAGCGCCGCGAGCAATTATATAGGGATTTATAACCAAACCCCACAAAAAAAACGCAATTGTAGTCGTTATTATTTAAATGAAGCGATAAGGCAGGGTGAAAGGCGTATTTTCAGTGGTTTTACATCAGTAAAAACAGAAAAGAGCAGCAATAAAAAAGCTTTCGACAGAATGCCGAAAGCTTTTTTATCACCTGTCTGGAGTTGTTTGTTCTATTTGACTGCTTCACCTGAAGAGTCAAACAAAAACAAACAATTCTATCAGGTACCTGACCGCAGCAGCATATTTCGAATGTGACCAATGGCTCGAGTCGGGTTCAGACCCTTCGGGCAGACATTGACACAGTTCATGATGCCACGGCAGCGGAACACGCTGAACGGATCGTCCAGTTTACCCAGACGCTCTTCGGTCGCGGTGTCACGGCTGTCCGCCAGGAAGCGGTACGCCTGCAGCAGACCGGCCGGACCGATAAACTTGTCCGGGTTCCACCAGAAGGACGGGCAGGATGTAGAACAGCATGCACAGAGAATACACTCGTACAGTCCGTCCAGCTTCTCCCGTTCTTCCGGGCTCTGCAGCCGTTCGATTGCCGGCGCCGGTGTATCGTTGACCAGATACGGCTGCACCTTTTCGTACTGCTTGTAGAACTGGGCCATGTCGACAACCAGGTCACGGATAACCGGCAGACCCGGCAGCGGGCGCAGCACCAGCTTGCCCTTGCTCATGGCCTGGGATACCGGCGTAATACACGCCAGACCGTTGGTGCCGCTCATGTTCATACCGTCGGAACCGCAAACACCTTCACGGCAGGAACGGCGGTAAGCCAGACTCGGATCCTGCTCTTTCAGCAGGTTCAGTACATCCAGTACCATCAGGTCTTTGCCGTCCGGCAGTTCGACCTGATAGTCCTTCATAAATGGCGCCGCATCCTGTTCAGGATTGTAGCGATAGACACTAACCTGTAATTTCATTGAGTTTCCCTCCACCCCATCTTGAGAAAGCCTGGTACTAAAACACTTGATGTTAAGGAATTAGTACGTCCGCTTCTTCGGCGGGAACGGCTCCATACCTTTCGGTGAGAAGTTTACATCACGCTTGGTAATCTTCTTGGTGGTCGGATGATACATGGAGTGTTTCAGCCAGTTCTCATCGTCACGTTCCTGGAAGTCGTTACGGGCGTGAGCACCACGGGATTCCTTGCGCTCTTCCGCAGCAATAGCGGTGGCGTAGGCAACTTCGTACAGGTTTTCCAGCTCCAGCGCTTCAATACGTGCAGTGTTGAATGCCTGGCTCTTGTCTTCCAGATGAGTCTCTTTCAGACGCTGACCGATCACGTCCAGCTTCTTCAGACCTTCCTTCATGGTTTCGCCTTCACGGAACACACCGAAGTACAGCTGCATGGTCTGCTGCAGATCTTTTCTCACCTGCGCTACAGACTCACCGGAAGTGGTGTTGTTCAGACGATCCAGGCGGGACATGGCCTGCTCGATGTCAGACTCGCTGGCATCAACGCTGTCGAAACCTTCTTTCAGGCTCTGCTCGATCTGCAGGCCAGCCGCACGACCGAATACCACCAGGTCCAGCAGGGAGTTACCACCCAGACGGTTGGCACCGTGTACAGATACACAGGCAGATTCACCACAGGCGTACAGACCTTCTACAATATGGTCGACACCATTGGCATCCTGAGTCAGTGCCTGACCACCCACGTTAGTAGCAATACCACCCATCATATAGTGACAGGTCGGCACAACCGGAATCGGTGCCTCGACCGGATCAACGTGTGCAAAGGTCTTGGACAGTTCACAAACACCCGGCAGACGCAGGGACAGGGTTTCTTCACCCAGGTGATCCAGCTTCAGCAGTACATGATCCTTGTCCGGACCACAGCCGCGGCCTTCCAGAATTTCGATAACCATGGAGCGGGCAACAACGTCACGACCGGCGAGGTCTTTCGCGTTCGGCGCATAACGTTCCATGAAACGTTCGCCTTCGCTGTTGATCAGGTAACCACCTTCACCACGGCAACCTTCGGTTACCAGAGTACCCGCACCGTGAATACCGGTCGGGTGGAACTGCCACATTTCCATATCCTGGACAGGAACACCTGCACGCAGAGACATACCAATACCGTCACCGGTATTGATCAAAGCATTGGTAGTGGAAGAGTAAATACGGCCAGCACCGCCGGTCGCCAGTACAGTTGCCTTGGCTTTAATGTAAGCGGTTTCACCGGTTTCGATGCAGATGGCAATCACACCGGCAATCTGACCGCGCTGGTTTTTCACCAGATCAACGGCATACCATTCATTAAAGAAGGAAGTACCACCCTTCAGGTTGGCCTGATACAGGGTGTGCAGCAGCGCGTGACCGGTACGGTCAGCAGCAGCACAGGTACGGGCAGCCTGACCGCCTTCACCGAAAGCCTTGGACTGACCACCAAACGGACGCTGGTAAATACGGCCTTCTTCGGTACGGGAGAATGGCAGACCCATGTGTTCCAGTTCGAAAACCGCTTGCGGACCAACAGAGCACATGTACTCGATTGCGTCCTGGTCACCAATGTAGTCCGACCCTTTTACGGTGTCGTACATGTGCCAGCGCCAGTCATCATTCGGATCCGCACTGGCAATCGCACAGGTGATACCACCCTGGGCTGATACGGTGTGGGAACGCGTCGGGAATACTTTGGTAATACACGCTGTGTTCAGACCGGATTCGGTCAGCTGCAGCGCAGCACGCAGACCGGCACCGCCGCCACCGACAACCAGCGCGTCAAAAGACAGTGTTCTAATTTTAGCCATCCGTTACAGCCCCCACAAAATCTGTACACCCCAGACCAGATACGTGAACATGGCGATACCGCAGGCTGCCTGAACAGCAAAACGTACGACAAGCGCAGATGTTCCGAGGGCACGATCATTCAGATAATCAGTTGTAATGGTCCACATGCCGACCCAGGCATGCGCCAGCAGAGAGATCAGCGCCATCAGAGTAAAGACGCGCATCCATGTCTGCTCGAACAGATCTCCCCAGGTGTCATAGTCCATACCCGGATTCATCAGCACGAAACCCAGCATAAATACTGTGAATGCAGCCAGAACAATCGCACTGACACGCTGAACTATCCAGTCAGACAGACCTGAACGGGAGAAATTTGTTGCATTGGTTACCATATCCACACTCCTGCCAGCACAATCAGTACTACGGAAATTGCCAGTGTCATCATCGCACCGGTTTTACCGCTTTCCTTTTCTTCACCGATACCGATATCCATCAGCAAATGCTTGATGCCGGCAACAAAGTGGTACAGCAGTGCAGATACCAGGCCCCAGGTAATAAATTTGGCTACCGGATGCGCCATACACTCCTGCAGCGCTGCAAATCCTTCCGGTGAATCCAGAGACAGATCCAGGCCGTATAAAAGGAAACCGATACCGACGAAAAGAATGACGCCGGAAACACGGTGCAGAATCGAAGTGTATGCCGGAAGCGGAAGCCTGATGGTTGTTATATCAAGATTGACAGGTCGTTTACTGTTCACGGCTATAGTACTCTTTTTAGGCCCTCTGGCCCGGTATTAGGCAGCGAAGCCCTGGCTATCACCCTTGCGGGCACCTGATGTTCACATATTGCTCGATAACGATCGCAAGTCATTGCAACTTCAATCATAGAGCAGTGGTGAATTGTTCAGGTTGTTTGAGGTCAGTCAGACAAGATAGTCAGACAAGAAAACCAGCCAGCCTTTTGAAGCTTCTTTTAAGTACTCTTTAGTACCTAAGATGCTCCGAACTACTGTGCAGGCCAGCCCCCCGTTTTCCGGTGTGGAGTATAGTCATTTCGGTATTTCATTACAACGAGTGCGGTCATTCCGCGTAACAATAACGCACAGAAAACGTCACAGGTTTGACAAAAGTTACAATCTCTCTATAGTGATGCGGGCTTTTACTTAGTCGAACTTCGCTTAAACCGCGAATTCCACAACAAAATCAATAGGCAACCGCAGTCTGAAAGGCAGTTTTTTCATGACTGTGGTATAACAGCCACGGCACTACTGATTCCTGTGCGCATTAATGCTGAACATTGTCGTTAGTTACCCATAATCTGACAGTTATGAACGACCTGACAACTGAACAGCAGTGCCAGGACAGGCATTCAGTGGCATACAATAAGACATGACAGGAGACCATACATGACAGACAAACAAGCTCAGCTGACTGTTGATGGTCTGGACTCTTCACTGAACCTTCCGATTCATACCGGAACTATCGGTCCAGACGTTGTCGATGTATCTTCCCTGACAGCGAAAGGTCTGTTTACTTTTGACCCGGGCTTTGTCTCCACCGCTTCCTGCGAATCCAAGATCACCTACATTGACGGTGACAAGGGCATGCTGCTGCACCGCGGCTACCCGATCGAGCAACTGGCTGAACACTCAGACTACCTCGAAACCTGCTACCTGCTGATTTACGGCGAGCTGCCGAATGCAGAGCAGAAAGAAAAGTTCACCCGCACCATTACTCAACACACCATGGTGCACGAGCAACTGACCAAGTTCTTCGGCGGCTTCCGTCGTGATGCTCACCCGATGGCCGTGATGTGTGGTGTTGTCGGTGCGCTGTCTGCGTTCTATCACGACGCGATGGATATCAGCAACGAACGTCACCGTGAAATTGCAGCGTTCCGTCTGATCTCCAAGATGCCGACCATCGCTGCGATGGTATACAAGTACTCAATCGGTCAGCCGTTTGCTTACCCGCGCAATGACCTGAGCTACGCCGGCAACTTCCTGCATATGATGTTCAGCACCCCGTGCGAAGAGTACAAGGTGAATCCGGTTCTGGAAAAAGCCATGGACCGCATCTTCCTGCTGCACGCTGACCACGAACAGAATGCGTCTACTTCTACCGTACGTCTGGCCGGCTCTTCCGGTGCCAACCCGTTCGCCTGTATCGCCGCCGGTATTGCCGCGCTGTGGGGACCGGCTCACGGTGGTGCCAACGAAGCGGTACTGACCATGCTGGCCGAAATTGGCGATGAAGCCAATATCGAGAAGTTCATTGAAAAGGCCAAGGACAAGAACGATCCGTTCCGTCTGATGGGCTTCGGTCACCGTGTCTACAAGAACTTTGACCCGCGTGCCACCGTGATGCGCCAGACCTGCGACGAAGTTCTGAACGAACTGGGCCTGCACAATGACCCGCTGTTCCGCATGGCCAAGAAGCTGGAAAAGATTGCCCTGGAAGATGAATACTTCATCGAGCGCAAGCTGTACCCGAACGTAGACTTCTACTCCGGTATCATCCTGAAGGCTCTCGGTATTCCGACTGAAATGTTTACCGTAATCTTCGCTACCGGCCGTACTCCGGGCTGGATTGCTCACTGGCACGAAATGATCAGTGGCTCCTACCGTATCGGTCGTCCGCGTCAGCTGTACACCGGTGCTGCGCCGCGTGATTATCCGGCCTGATTGAAGTTTTTGCTTCGTTAAAAAGTCGCCCTTGTGGCGACTTTTTTGATCTCTAACAAAAATAAGCTGTTCGCAAAACACAGCACCTAATTCACAGATTCATACAGAGCTAGATAATTAAATGTTTGTTAGTCAATTGCTCTAGATCATGACTTATTTTTCGTATAACAGTATCAACAAGAAAAAACATATTTGTACTGTTATAAATTTAAAGGAACATTGTGCAAGAAGTTATAAGTCAAATACCTGCTACAGCCTGGACAGCAATAGTCACTGCACTTCTAACATCTATGCTTACCTTTTTTGGTGTTGCATACACTAATCACTCAAATAATAAACGGCTTAAAATCCAGCTAGAACACGAAAGGAAGTTAAAGCAAGATGATATTATTCGTGAGCGTCTAGAGGAGCTATATGTAGAGTCAAAAAAATATATGTCGGCTACCGTCATGTACTTTTTTCCCTACTTAAAAGTAATGGAGGGAGAACTAACTTTTAATCAAGCTCTTGACACGACCTTAGAAAAGAAAAGAGAGCACAACCACGAACGTGTTTTCTTAATAATGGATATGTATTTTCCAGAGCTTAGACAGACTTTCACAGAAGTTGAAGCGCAACGAGATGTAGCTCATGATATTTTACACAGGTACAAAGTACGCTATAAAACTGGCCAGATTGATGGAGCAGAGTTTATTCCAGACTTTCAAGATGCTCTGGAACTTTTAACGGTCAAAACAAGTCAGTTCGAAAGACATGTTTCCTCTTTGTCTCGACAAATCACTAGCAGATCAAAAACTTTGAGCTAAGTGATAGACCCGACTCCAAACACACAAGAGTTCAATAGACTTAAAGTCATGAGAAAACTTCTTCTTTCTGTCGCCCTTATTTCCGGCTGCGCCAGCACAGAACATATAGACTTTAGCAGTACCAAAATCAGCCAATATGGCATCTCTCCTGCAGCAGAAACAGTTTCTATTTACACACAGGCTGAAGAACCAAACAACCAAGTCTTAATCACCAGATCTAATGAATTTACTCAGAAAACAGATATAGTCCCGGCAAAAATAGGGATACAGTTTGGATTTTGCTTTGAAATCAAGAGCAATAGCTCATCTATATCCATCACAAGAGAAATTAAACATCCGAAGCTCACCATGCCAAATGGCACCGAATTCAGTAGCTCGAAGTACACAAAAAAAATCTCTGTGAAAGATGGTACCGCTGAGTCATGTATGGCGTATTTATTTGAAGAGTCATGGGAAACTGTTGCCGGAAGGTGGAATTTTGCCATCTATCATAACGAAAAACTGCTAGCCCAAAAGACATTCATTGTTCAGTAAGTTACCGCGGATAGCAGCATGCTACTTAAGGTGCCTAGGCACTCTAAGTAGCATTGAGCTTGCTCTATTTATAACCCTCAAGTTATTTCACGAAAGTCCTGCCGCAAACACAATAATAACCAGCACCGGTGCAACCAGCCGGATCAACCCCATCCACAACATATGAAACACCGGCGGCAACGCCATTTCCCGCTGTACGGTTGCCTTGCGCATCACCCAGCCGACAAAGATCACCACAAACAGACTGACGACAGGCAGCAGGAAGTTGGTTGGAATGGCGGTATAGAAAGAGAACAGATCCATTCCACCCGGCATTTTTACATCTTTCCAGATATTAAATGAGAACGCCGGAATCAGACCGGCCAGCCATACCAGTACACCCACCAGTGTCACCGCACCTTTGCGGGAACAGCCAAAGCGGGTTTCTGCCAACATCAGCACCGGCTCGGCCAGATTGATGGAAGAGGTCCAGGTGGCTATCACCATCACCCCGAAAAACAGGGCAACCGCCACACCACCCAAAGGCAGATCAGCCAGTGCATAGGGCAATGTGATAAACATCAAACCGGGGCCACTGGAAGTCGGAATATGCTGGGTAAACACAATACTGAAGATGGAGATACCACTCATCAGCGCGACCAGCACATCCAGTACAGCAACCAGCAGAATCACTCTGGCAATGGATTGTCCGGCTGGCATATAGGCACCGTAGGCGGTCAGGCAGCAGGCACCGATGGCCAGGGTAAAGAAGGCATGCCCCATGGCCTCAATCAGGATATCGGTGGAGATTTTGCTGAAGTCCGGCTTGAACAGATAATCTACCGCCTGACTGAAACCACTCATACCGGCAGCATAAATCACCAGAATACCCAGCAGCACATACAGCAGCGGCATCAGCACATTACTGAGCTGCTGAATGCCCCGGGCACCGCGCAGGCTGACCAGCATGGTTAGAAAAATAAACACCCCGTGAAAACCCAACACCAGCGGGATGGAATCCTGCAGGTCAGAGAACATATTGGCCACTTCGGTCGAGCCCTGACCGGAAAAGCTGTCCACTAAAGACAGTCCGAAATAATGTAGGCACCAGCCTGCCACCACACTGTAAAATGACAGCACCATAAACGCCGCCAGAGTGCCACCCAGGGCAACAATACCCCAGCGCCGCGAATGTCCGGCTTTTTCCGCCAGAGCCTGGAAACTCTTGACCGGTGCAGCCCGCCCTGCCCGACCCACCAGAATCTCCGACATCATTACCGGCAATCCCATCAGCAACACAAACACGATATAAAGCAGCAGAAACGCACTTCCCCCGTTTTCTCCTGCCATATAGGGAAAGCGCCAGATATTGCCCAGTCCGACTGCGGCGCCCGTGACGGCCAGAATAAAGGCCTTGTTACTGATCAGGTTGCTGGATGAAGACATAGTTTTTGGCTCCGATGTGCAAAGACACTTTAAAAACATAAACTTCAAAAGTAGCAGACCGGCTCATCAATCAAGCCTGAATTGGCTCGCACGTGGTGACAGTGGCTACTTACAACAGCCTATCTGATCACAATCCGGTTCGGCAAAACCTGCCTCGGGAAATCTCGTCTAGAATCTTGATCGACCCTTTTTCTATCTTTATTCAAAATCGACCGGGCTCAACAATGGAAGCACAAGCTGCCGAAGATATTGTGATCCAGCTGCTTGATTACAAAGCAATGACTTACCTGACCGGGCAACAGGACTGTCGCTGGAGCGATGAAATGCTGTTCTGGAATTCCGATCTGGAAGAGCTGAAAAACTTATCCGCCTACAAGCAATGGCATCAGCAAGTCCTTGCAACCCGTACCATCACCGATATTGATTATGCCATTGCCTCAATCTGGCATACGGAGCAGCAGATAAGCTGTGCCAGTCACTGGGCATTTCATCTTGAAGTCGAGGATGAACAGGGCAACAAACAGGATGAAACCCATTACTTTCGCGCCACGCATGTCCTGGCGCAGGAAGACAGCGAATGGAAGGTCAAACATCTGCAGGCCACGGAAGAGAGTCAGCCCGACCTGTTAATTGTTGATGGGGAAGATATGTAAGAAGGGATAGACAAGAGACAAAGAAAAAAGCCTGCAGCAGCGGAACACGGCGCTACTGCAGGCACAGACAAAACTCGATCAGAATTCAGCCCAGAACAGTCTGGTAATTACTCACTCTCTTCATCAAACAGACGATTCATGCCGTCCAGTGCTGCGACACGATAAGCCTCTGCCATAGTCGGATAGTTAAAGGTGGTATAGATAAAGTATTCCAGCGTATTGCCTTCACCCGGCTGATCCATAATGGTCTGGCCAATGTGCACGATTTCCGCCGCCTGGTCACCAAAGCAGTGAATACCGAGGATTTCCTTGGTATCGCGATGGAACAGAATCTTCAGCATACCGGCAGTCTGACCGGTAATCTGGGCCCGGGCCAGACGGTTAAAGAAGGCCTTACCGACTTCGTAAGGTACCGCATCACGGGTCAGTTCCTCTTCGGTACGACCCAGCGAACTGATTTCCGGAATGGTATAGATACCGGTAGGTACGGATGTTACAAAGTGCGGTGTCGACGCATCCTTGATATTGGCTGCCGCATAACGACCCTGATCGTAAGAAGCACTGGCCAGGCTGGGCCAGCCAATCACGTCACCGGCTGCATAAATATTTTCGACCGCAGTGCGGTAGAACTCATCAACTTTCAATTGACCCCGGCCATCAGGCACCAGCCCGATACTTTCCAGTCCCAGGTTCTGGGTATTACCGGTACGACCGTTTGCCCACAGCAGTGCATTCGCCTTGATCTTCTTGCCTGATTTCAGGTGCAGTACCACACCGTCTTCAGTACCTTCGATCTTCTGATATTCTTCGTTGTTGCGAATAATCACGTTCTTGTTGCGCAGGTGGTAACTCAGCGCATCGGAGATTTCCTTGTCCAGGAACGACAGCAGACGATCACGGGTGTCAATCAGGTCTACCAGCACACCAAGACCGGCAAAGATGGAGGCATATTCAGAACCGATTACACCGGCTCCGTAAATAATGATCCGGCGCGGGGTGTGGGTCAGGTTAAGAATGGTGTCACTGTCGTAAATACGGGGATGGCTGAAGTTAACATCGGCAGGACGGTACGGACGAGAACCGGTGGCAATAACAATATGCTTGGCTGACAGGGTCTGGGCATGACCGTCTGCCTCAATCACCTTAACCGTTGTATCATCAACAAAGCTGGCATGGCCTGCATACAGATCAACCCGGTTACGGGCGTAGTGATTGGTTCTGGATTTAACCTGCTTGCGAATAACCCCCATGGCATTTTTCATGACATTGGGGAACGAGAACCAGCGCGGCTCACCGATTTCCCTGAACATCGGGTTGTTATTGAAGTTATCGATCTGCTGCACCGCATGACGGAGTGCCTTGGAGGGAATTGTTCCCTGATGGGTACAGTTACCACCCACCTGTGATCGCTGGTCGACAACGGCTACCCGCTTGCCCAGCTTGACGGCATTCATTGCCGCACCTTCCCCCGCCGGACCACTGCCCAGCACAATCACGTCATAGCTAATGACACCCATCCATTCACTCCAGAACTCAATACCGGCAGATCATGCCGGCAGTATATTGGTCATTGCCTGCCATACCCGTGCCCTCCCGAGATCCTCTTCAGTCGACACATCATCACTTGATGGCAGTTGAAGCCCCTCACAAAAGCGTCCCAATTGGTCACAACACTCCCGTCAGGGTGCAAGGGCTGCCTCTGAAGGGCAGCCTTCTATTTATTATCAGGCGGAAAATAAACCCGCCTGTAAAGCTAATGCAGCCTCAGGCCTGCTTTGCCGCGCCGGCGTCGTAAAACAGTGCATCACCGTTTTCATTGGTCGGCATCGGCTTGTCATCGCCACAGATCGGGCAGCTTTCTTTCAGGCCCAGTGAGCCCAGGCCGCCACAGGAACCCTTGATAGGTTTGTTGGCAAAGATTACGCCAATCGCCATACCGGCAAACACCAGCAGCAGGATCGCAAATACAAGTATGAAAGTTGTCATCTCTGTTACTCCTTTTGTTACGGGGCCTGTCCAGGTACCTGCAGCGAGAACAGAACTCCGACATCTCTATATTCAAGTATACCGCCACCCAAGGGCGCGTTCTGTAGCGGTCTTTACTTTTTCAGATACTGCTCGAACAGCTTGGTATGTCGGGTCTCAAAGCCACTACCGGTGTGGTAGATAAACCAGACAGCCAGCCCCTGCTGTTCAGCAATCTCCATGCCGGCTTTTTCGCCAACCAGCATAAACATGGTGGCCCAGGCATCGGCCATGGCGGTGGTATCATCAATCACCACCACCGATGCCAGATTATGGCGCTCGGGAATACCGTTACGGGCATTGATCAGATGGGAGTAATGCTCACCATCTACCTCAAAATAATTCAGGTAATCACCGGAAGTTGCAATCCCTTTATTATCGGCCTGCACAATGGTGTTCACTGAACCGGGCAGCATATCGGGCTGTTTGATGGCAATGCTCCACAGCGAGCCGTCCGGTTTATGACCGCGAATGCGCACTTCGCCACCCACTTCAACCATGTAAGTGGTCACACCCAGCTCTTCCAGCTTGTAGCCGGCCATATCAACGGCGTAGCCCTTGGCAATCGAACTCAGGTCAACAAACAGTGGCGCGGTGCGGGTCAGGGTCTGGTTCTTTTCATCAACCAGCAGCTTGTGGTGACCCACCCGTGACAGTGCTTCGTGGATTTCTTCTTTGGTCGGTACTCTTGCTTCCTGACGCTGCACCCATTCGGTAAACGCCGGGCTGTCCGCCATTTCCGGCATTTTGTCAGCCAGGTCGGCAATAGCCTGTTCTGGCTTGATCGATCCGAAGCCCCACAGATTGACCAGCGGCCCGACCGTGATGTCATAGATGCCGTTGGATGCCTCGGAGATTTTGAAACTTTGCTGTACCAGATCAACAATATCAGCAGACATTTTGACCGGTTCGCCTATCGGTCCGCGGTTAAACTGCATCAGCTCGGAGTCGGGCTTGTAGGTCGACATCCGGCCATCAACATCCTGCAGTACCGCATGAACATCAGCTTTAACCTGCTCCGCATCCAGCTCCTTATCTTCTGGAACAAAGTATTTGATGCGGTAGGTGGTACCCATGATATTGCCCACGATCACCCGGGGTTCAACCGGTGACTGGGTTTGAGAGCAGGCAACCAGAGTGGCTGCAAATACTACGGCGAGCAGCCCCTGAAAAATTCGTTTCATCAGCAGAAAAGATCTAGCGGATTGAATCCTGAACAAAGCCTCAGGAAAAAGCATGTGCAGACTGGATCCCGTTGAGAACGGACTTTCTGGCCGCCCTGTTCGATCTCTGCGACCGTTCGGGTAAATCTGCTTCAGTAAGAAAATCGCTTGCCGGATAGCCTGGAAAATAAACTACTCCGGATGAATAAAAAGACGGGCAGTTATACTGCCCGTCTTTCCGATACGGTCGATCAGCCGCCGAAGTCATCCAACAGGATGTTTTCGCGCTCAACGCCCTGGTCTTCCAGCATTTTGATTACTGCGGCGTTCATCATGGGCGGTCCACACATGTAGAACTCACAGTCTTCCGGCGCAGGATGATCCTTCAGGTAGTTTTCAAACAGTACCTGGTGGATAAAGCCGGTCTTGCCAGTCCAGTTATCCTCAGGCTGAGGATCGGACAGAGCCAGATGCCATTCAAAGTTCGGGTTCTCTTCAGCCAGCTTGTCATATTCTTCGGTATAGAACGCTTCACGCAGGGAACGCGCACCGTACCAGAAGCTGATCTTACGAGTACTGCTCAGACGCTTCAACTGGTCGAAGATGTGGGAACGCATCGGCGCCATACCGGCACCACCACCAACGAATACCATCTCGGCACCGGTCTCCTTGGCAAAGAACTCACCAAACGGACCGTAAACGCCAATCTTGTCACCCGGCTTCAGGTTGAAGACAAAGGAAGACATCTGTCCCGGCGGTACGTCCTGTCCCGGAGGCGGAGAAGCAATACGGATATTGAACTTCAGAATGCCCTTCTCTTCCGGGTAGTTCGCCATGGAGTACGCACGGATAACAGTCTCGTCAACCTTGGACTTGTACTGCCACAGATTGAAGCGGTCCCAGTCGCCCTTGTACTCTTCCGGAATCTCGAAGTTCTTGTAGTCAACAACGTGCGGTGGTGCTTCCAGCTGGACATAACCACCGGCACGGAAGTCTACGTTTTCACCTTCCGGCAGCTTCAGAGTCAGTTCCTTGATGAAGGTGGCAACGTTTTCGTTGGAGACAACTTCACATTCCCACTTCTTCACGCCGAAGAACTCTTCCGGCACTTCAATCTGCATATCCTGCTTCACTGCAACCTGGCAGGACAGACGCCAGCCATCGCGCAGCTCACCCTTGGTGAAGTGAGGTTCTTCAGTCGGCAGCGCAGAACCACCACCGCCAGTTACCTTACACTTACACTGGGCACAGGTACCGCCACCACCGCAGGCAGAAGACAGGAAGATGCCCTGACCTGCCAGCGTCTGCAGCAGTTTGCCACCGGCCGGAGCCTTGATTTGTTTTTCCGGATCATCGTTGATGTCAATACTGACATCACCGGTACTTACCAGCTTCGAGCGTGCTGCAAGAATGACTGCCACCAACACCAGTACGATGGCAGTAAACATGCCCACGCCGAGCAAAATCAGATTACTTTCACTCATGTGGTCTAAATTCCCCTTACAGCTGGACGCCAGAGAAGGACATGAAGCCCAGTGACATCAGGCCGACAGTGATAAAGGTGATACCCAGGCCGCGCAGACCGGCAGGCACATCACTGTACTTCAGCTTTTCACGGATACCAGCCAGTGCAACGATAGCCAGCGTCCAGCCAGTACCTGCACCCAGACCGTATACGACACTTTCCCCAAATGCATAGTCACGCTCTACCATGAACAGCGCCGCACCCATGATGGCGCAGTTCACAGTGATCAGCGGCAGGAATACACCCAGCGCGTTGTAGAGCGCAGGTACAAATTTATCCAGGAACATTTCCAGAATCTGTACCATCGCTGCGATAACACCGATGTAGGTGATAAAGCCGAGGAAGCTCAGGTTAACATCCGGCAGACCGGCCCAGGCCAGGGCACCGTCCTTGAGGATGGAGTTATAAATCAGGTTGTTAATCGGAACAGTGATAACCAGTACCACGATAACCGCAACACCCAGACCAATCGCTGTCTGGATCTTCTTCGATACCGCCAGGAAGGTACACATCCCGAGGAAGAAGGCCAGCGCCATGTTTTCAACAAAGACAGCCTTTACGAACAGGCTGAGATAATGCTCAAACATATCAGTGAGCCTCCTTACCAACAGAGTTCGGCGCAATGCGGAACTCGGCATCTTCTACCTGCTCCGGCTGCCAGCTGCGGATAGCCCAGATCAGCAGGCCGATGATAAAGAACGCACTTGGCGCCAGCAGCATCATGCCGTTGGGGTTGTA
This sequence comes from Spongorhabdus nitratireducens, assembly GCA_947387575.1. Classification (GTDB taxonomy): domain Bacteria; phylum Pseudomonadota; class Gammaproteobacteria; order Pseudomonadales; family Endozoicomonadaceae; genus CANDOC01. The sequence continues at coordinate 54,393 of CANDOC010000001.1, read as the reverse complement.
CCAGCCGCCGTTGTTGATGACCGGCAGGATTTCCACACCGAACAGCTTGCCGGAACCCAGCAGCTCACGGAAGAAGGAAACGACCATCAGTACGAAACCGTAGCCCAGACCGTTACCGATACCGTCCATGAAGGAAGGCAGCGGCGGGTTCTTCATAGCGAAAGCTTCCGCACGGCCCATAACGATACAGTTGGTAATGATCAGACCAACGAATACTGACAGCTGTTTGCTGATCTCATAGGCAAATGCCTTCAGTATCTGGTCAACGATAATTACCAGTGACGCGATAATCGCCATCTGTACGATAATCCGGATGCTGCCCGGAATATGATTCCGGATCATGGATACGAACAGGTTGGAGAACGCGGTTACAAACATTACCGCCAGGGTCATAACCAGACTGGTCTGCATCCCGGTGGTTACCGCCAGCGCGGAGCAGACACCGAGGATCTGCAGCGCGATGGGGTTATTGCTGACAACCGGCGTCAGCAGAACTTCACGAGTCGTAGGTGTACTCATAGAATCAAGCCTCCCCCTTCTTCAGGTTGGCCAGGAAGGGACCGAAGCCGTTGCTACCAAGCCAGAAGTTCACCAGATTGTTAACACCACGGGTGGTCAGGGTTGCACCGGACAGACCGTCAACCTGATGCTTCGCATTCGGACCCGGGACCACAGAACCCTTGATCACAGCGATATCCAGCTTGCCGTTGTCGTTGAAGATTTCCTTGCCTTTCCAGGTTTCTTTCCAGCGCGGGTTATCAACTTCACCACCCAAGCCCGGTGTTTCACCGTGCTCGTAGAAGCCCAGACCCACAACGGTGTCCAGATCAGCGTCCAGCGCCATGTAACCATACAGGGTGGACCACAGGCCGTAACCACGAATCGGCAGAATCAGGGTTTTCAGCTTGCCGTTTTCTTCTACCATGTAGATCTTGGCAACATCTTCACGACGCTTGATCAGTGCAGTGTCAGCAGCGGCTGGCAGAGCAGCAGACAGCTTCGGATCCTTGGCAGCAGCACGATCGTTATAAGTGCTGACATTCAGGTCTCCACCGCTGTAGAAGTCGCCGGACTTCAGATCCACCAGCATCGGCTTCACTTCCTTGAACTTCGCCAGGATTTCGTCACGGCTCATCGCACGGGGGTCATCAACCAGACCGGCAATGGACAGGATATTACCCTGCACGTCCAGCAGCTTGTTCTGGTCCTGGCGGTCTTTCAGGAATACTGCCGCAGCAGAAACCAGAACCGAGCAGACCAGTGACAGCACCAGCGTTACTGTCAGGGTTTTCTTCAGGGTATCGTTGTTAGCCATTGGCACGGGCCTCCCTGCGCTTGATGTTGGCCTGTACGACAAAGTGGTCAATCAGCGGCGCAAACAGGTTAGCGAACAGAATCGCCAGCATCATGCCTTCCGGGAATGCCGGGTTCACTACACGGATCAGGATAACCATGACACCGATCAGCGCACCGAACACCCAGCGACCGGCGTGGGTCATGGAAGCAGATACCGGGTCAGTGGTCATGAAGATCAGACCGAATGCAAAACCACCCAGAACAAAGTGCCAGTACCACGGCATGTTGAACATCGGGTTGGTGTCGGAGCCGATCAGGTTGAACAGGGTGCTCATGGCAACCATACCGATGATGGTACCGAAGATGATGCGCCAGGACGCAATGCCCATCACCATCATGATGATACCGCCGATCAGGATCGCCAGCGTGGAAGTTTCACCTACAGAACCCTGAATGCTGCCGTAGAAAGCGTCAAACCAGGTAATACCGTGAGCCATCACCTGCTCAACACCGCCATCAGCTGCCAGACTCAGCGCAGTTGCACCACTGAAGCCGTCTACTGCGGTCCATACTGCGTCGCCGGACAGCTGTGCCGGGTAAGCAAAGAACAGGAACGCACGACCGGTCAGCGCCGGGTTGAGGAAGTTTTTACCGGTACCACCGAACACTTCCTTGCCGATCACGACACCGAAGCTGATACCGAGGGCTACCTGCCACAGCGGTACAGAAGGCGGAACGATCAGGGCAAACAGAATGGAGGTTACGAAGAAGCCTTCATTCACTTCGTGTTTGCGGATAATGGCAAAGAGCACTTCCCAGAATCCGCCGACCGCAAAGGTCACCAGATAGATTGGGAGGAAGTACGCCGCACCATACATCAGGTTATCCAGCATGCTGGACGGATCGTGACCGGCAAAGAACCAGCTGTGCCAGTCAGTCGGGGCAGACAGGCCGCCGGCGATTGCGGAGTTGGCCTGGAAGCCGACGTTCCACATACCGAACAGCAGTGCCGGGAAGGCACAGGCCCAGACAGTAATCATGATACGCTTCAGGTCGATACCGTCACGTACATGGGAGGTGTTGTTGGTTACATCCGGCGGGCTGTAAAGGCCGGTATCCACTGCCTCATACAGCGGATAGTACTTTTCCAGCTTGCCCCCTTTCTCGAAGTGGGGGGCAATGGAGTCAAGGAACTTTCTCAATGCCATGTTTACCCCTCTCTCTCGATCTGGGTCAGATTGTCACGCAGGATCGGACCGTACTCGTATTTGCCGGGGCAAACGAAGGTACACAGTGCCAGATCTTCTTCATCCAGCTCCATCGCACCCAGTTTTTCCGCCGTATCGGTATCACCCACGATCAGCGCACGCAGCAGCTGGGTCGGCAGGATATCCATCGGCATAATACGCTCGTAAGAACCAACCGGTACCATTGCACGCTCACTGCCGTTTGTAGTGGTGGTGAACGGGAACAGCTTGGAAGCCAGCTTGGACAGGTAAATCGGCATTACCGAGAAGCGGTTCACACCCGGAGTGAAGTAGTGCAGCAACGGACGCTCACGACCTTCAGCCAGTACGCTGATCTGGTTGTGGTAGCGACCCAGCCAGGTGAAACCTTCGATAGTGGTACGACCACCAAATACGGAACCGGAAATAACACGGTTTTCACCGGCTTTCAGTTCGCCTTCAACCAGGTCGGTAATGCTGGCACCCACACGGGTACGCACCAGACGCGGTTTATTAACCTGTGGTCCGGCAATGGAAACCACACGTTCAACCCACAGGCGACCGGTAGTGAACAGCTTACCGATGGCAATCACGTCCTGGTAACCTACAGACCACTGCATACGCTTGCTGCTGGCAGGCTCGAGGAAGTGCATGTGAGTACCGGCCAGACCCGCAGGGTGCGGACCGGCGAATTCTTCAGCACGGGCTCCCGCTTGTGGCAGGCTGACACCCGGTGCCTTGCACAGGTAAACAGTACCGTCGGTCAGACGACCCAGTACCCGCAGACCATTAGCGAAGTCTTCTGCGTGTTCGGAAATAATCACTTCCGGGTTAGCAGACAACGGATTGGTATCCATTGCGGTTACAAAGATTGCATTGGGCTTGCTGCCCGGTGCCGGTACTTTACTGAAAGGACGGGTCCGCAGTGCAGTCCACAGTCCTGAGTTGACCAGATTGTCTTCAACTTGCTGACGGTCCAGACCGTCGAGCTTGTCTTCTGACCAGGATTCGAAGGTTTCCTCTTCGTCTCCTTCAAGGGTAATTACAACTGACTGCAGCACCCGCTTTTCGCCACGGTTAATGGCGGATACGGTACCGGCTGCAGGCGAGGTGTATTTTACGCCTTCTGTTTTTTTGTCTGAAAAGAGTAGCTGTCCCAGTTTTACCCGGTCACCTACTGCAACCGCCATTGTCGGCTTCATGCCCACGTAGTCAGCACCGGTCACGGCCACCGTGCGCACTTCGCGCGCGGGGGTGACGGTCTGCTCGGGCGCGCCTTCAATAGGCAGGTCCAGGCCCCGTTTGATCTCTATCATGTGTTCTGCCTAGTCATTTAACATTCTGCCGAATAACCATACTGTCAGCAGTTTTGCGGTTAGTGTCCGAGACCGCTTCACAGTATGTTCCTCATGGCTGCCGGAAAGGTTAGACCAAACCCTCATTATGCTTTTACCTGATGCCCACCCTTGGCATCCGGCTTCAGCGATCGCCATCAAAAAACCGTTTTCACTACACTTGGCAACAAAACCTGGCAACAAAAACCGGTTACCACTTTTCATGGCTGTCTATGAGCTGGCCTGCCACCATTTCCCGGAAGTACCTGAAACACATTTTTATTACTGGCGACTCATCTTGATGTGGTCTTTACAGCAACAAACCAGCAGGCTACACCGGCAAAATACCCGAATTACACCTACTACAAAGCAGGCAACACTCATAAACGCGCGCCATTATAAAGATCAAGACTAAATTTTGCCACTTGTCTCAATCCCCGTTCGGATTTTACCTAGAATCTGCGGCATGGATTTTGATACCGCGCAATGATACAGATCTATTTTTCAAAGACTTGGAAACTTTTTTATAATCCGACAGATAGCAGGTGCAGGGGTGCTTTCGAGGTTATTTGAACTTATGTACCAGCTCATAGATCTCCAAAATGTTCTCAAACAATACAGTCGGTAACATTTCGGTGACGTTTATACAGGATTTTATCAGCAGGACAACTGTGAATATTGACGATAAGTATATCTGCCCGATCCTGTCATCTCTTAACGCGCTTAAAACTTTTAAGCCGTGGTAGAGTTTTATCCAATACCAGTTGTAATTGTTCTTATTGTTCCACCTACAACCAGAACCGGATAATCAGTCTTCATTATTTCCCCCGCGGAGACAGGCATGTACCCGGTTGTTGTATCCGATCTTGATGGCACCCTTCTGAATGAAAAACATGAGCTGACACCGGAAACCCGGCAGGTTATTCGTCAGCTTAATAAACAGGGTGTCAGGTTTATTTTTGCCACCGGTCGCCACCATCAGGATGTTGAAAGCATCAGGCAACAGCTTGGCATTGATATGTATACCATCACCTCCAACGGAGCCCGGGTGCTCAACCCCGATGGTGAATTTATAGTCCGTCACAATATCTTATCCGCTACTGTCAAAGGTCTGATCGCAGCCGGTAGAAAGTATCGAGGATCGGTTTACATCAATGTCTATGCCGAAGACCAGTGGTTTGTAGAGCAGGAACAGAAAGAGCTGCTGAAGTTTCACAGTAAAACCGGGTTTGCTTACCAGTTGCAGGATCTTGATACCATCCCCACTAACCAGGTCATCAAACTGTTCTTCTGTGCAGACAACCATGACGACCTGTTACCTCTTGAGCAGGACATCAAGCGAATATTTGGTGATACCGTCAGCCTGGCTTTTTCCCTTCCGACCATTCTGGAAGTCATGGCGCCCGGGGTTAACAAGGGCCATGCACTTCAGGAAATTATGAGCTTGAAAGGTCTTTCGCTGCAGGATGCTATCGCCTTTGGTGACGGCATGAATGATGTAGAGATGCTTACCGTTGCCGGTAAAGGCGTCATTATGGGTAACAGCCACCAGCGGTTGCGTGACCGGCTGCCTGAGCTTGAGGTAACGGGATTAAATACCCATAGTGCTGTTGCAGGTTACCTGACTCAAACGTATGGCCTCAAAGATCTGCACCCAGTTCATTGATTGACCGCCAGCTCAGTGTTTTAAACCGCTCCTGCTCTATCCGACCAGCAAGATAGAGCGGGTTGAAGGGTGTAATTTATCTCGATTTAATCATGCACTATTTCTGAGAAGTAGATTCTTGTTTTTCGTCCAGAGATGATGCTTTATCTGTTCTGAGTTTATTAAAAGCCCCTACAGATATCGATTGCCCCCATCGTTCAAACAACATTTCCTCCGCTTGCACATCCGGCCACAGATTCCGGGCATCACACTCCACCAGTTCCATTTCTTCTGATGAGCACCCCATTAATTCTCTGACCTGCAGATGCCTGCCAATAAACCAGGCCAGCGCTTTATGATACGCAAACAGCTGATACAGCAAACTGTAAATCACATAGGGCTCAAAAGCTGAAACGGTATCGAATTTATAACTTTCACCTTTGGCTTTCCTGGCACCATCAGCACCCGTCACCCGGTAGAGCAATGAGTCAATCCATTGTACATATGTATTGCTTTCATCACTCAGTACTGCAGACAGATTATGACTCTGAACCAGCAGTGCTTTTACTGCTTCATATGCTTGCCAGTTAATTTCACTCACAAACGGTTTAATGCCATCACCCGCAGACTCACCATAGGAACAACGCTCCGTCACAAGAGCATCATCAAGCGTTATGCCTGCTGCTTTCAAATCCTGCTCTAGAAGAACAGCATTAGTTGGTAGCTGTGTGCTTACCCTTTCTATATCTTCTGGCAATTCCATCCCGGTACCAGCCTTAAACCGCTTGCTGTGCCCTGTTTCATTGTCGCCCCCAGTGTCCAGAGGTAATGCACGACGCTTCAGGCTCCGATTTTCATCTTCGGCATCGCTATCACTTTCAGCACAATCATTGAGGAAATCCAGATTAAAACGGGAACTGCCAGAGCTCTTGTAACATTTCAGTTTTAGAGCTCGCTTCAATATTCGGCCTTTACTGGACACAGTATAAAAATGACAGCCATCCATTACGCCTGCTTCAAAGAACATCACAAAAGCACCCTGCCCGCCCTCCATCAAGGTGCTCAGTGCACTGTCCGGAATGATACCCAGCCATTCGATCTGCCTGCTATAGAGTGATACCCGCGTTAAGGCCATGCCTCTGCTGACTTTGAATCCTGCAACAACATCCGGTTCTCCTACATCACATGAAACAGAGGGTAACGAGTAATCAGTTCCTTTCTTATAATCAGGAGGGGTAAGCAGCACCTTGCCCTCACTGAAATCCAGAGTTAAGCAAAAAACCTTTCCCTGATACTTTAATGGCAATGTCAGGTGAGTCGCCGTTAAGTTCAAAGAAGATCTTGAACCTATGTCATTCAGCTCTACTTCTTGAGCTGGAAATGCTTTATGTAAAGTGACAGACTTATTGGCCGGCTTTCTCTTTTGACCGATTCGAATCTGAAAACTTTTTATCCCATCTTTTCCTGACAGCAAACAAATATCGGGGCCAATCTCAAAAATCACTTCTGTGTTTTTTATCGCAAACCCCCAGCGATTACCCTTAACCAGACGCTGCCATGTTCCTGTCTCAGCAGGTGAAATACCTTTCGCTGGATAGAACTGCTTTTGTTGTGGCTTTATCGTAAAAATCACAATCTCTGACAAATCATGACCACGAGCATAGATCCGACCATAGATATCCACGGGGACTTCGAGAGAATAACAAAAGACATTTAGCTGGCTGGCCTTTTCTACCTGCTGCTCACTTCCATCGGCATTAAGCAATTCTTCCAGGTTATGCCAGCAGGTGTTTTGAAGAGGAGAAAGTGCGGCAGGATTAACCTGTTTGCCATATTCGGCACAGGACAAGGTTGGCTCAGGCCACATAGCATTTGCGGGCAAGATACAGAATGAAAAAAATGCCAGTACGGTAGCTTTTTTTAAAGTCATACAGGCGCTTGTTTTCAGCTTGATTATTGTTAGCTCAATACAACCTGCAAGAGAGGCTGCCATGAGCATTCATTATCTGTTTGGGTAAATGTAGACCAAGCCCGGAGCTCAAGCGGCTGAAATAAAGATCAGATGTATCGAAGGAGAGGGTTTCAAGCAAACAACAAAATGCAGCCCTGAATTATTCAAGGCTGCATTCACAACTTATTTCACCGCAAGCGTTTTACTTCTTGGGGAAAGCCGGATGCATCGCACCTGACATGCTCTGCAGAATGCGGTTGACCTGGCAGCTGTAACCGAACTCGTTGTCATACCACACGTACAGTACGCAACGGTTACCGTCGGCCAGAGTGGCTTCACCGTCAACGATACCGGCATAACGTGAGCCTACGAAGTCGGAAGAAACAACTTCGGAAGACTTCACGTACTCGATCTGCTTCTGCAGGTCGGAGTACAGGGACATTTCACGCAGGTAATCGTTCAGTTCCTCAACCTGGGTCTCTTTTTCCAGGTTCAGGTTCAGAATCGCCATGGACACGTTCGGGGTCGGAACCCGGATCGCGTTACCGGTCAGCTTGCCTTCCAGTTCCGGCAGCGCCTTGGATACAGCCTTGGCCGCACCGGTCTCGGTGAGAACCATATTCAGTGCTGCAGAACGGCCGCGACGGTCACCCTTGTGGTAGTTGTCGATCAGGTTCTGGTCGTTGGTGTAAGCGTGAACGGTTTCAACGTGACCGTTAACCACACCGTACTTGTCGTTGATCGCCTTCAGTACCGGAGTAATAGCGTTGGTGGTGCAGGAAGCGGCAGAAATAATCTGGTCTTCCGGGGTGATCTCGCTGTGGTTAACACCGTAAACGATGTTCTTCATTTCGCCCTTGCCCGGCGCAGTCAGAACAACACGGCTTACACCCGGGCACTTCAGGTGCTGGCTCAGACCTTCAGCATCACGCCACTTGCCGGTGTTGTCGACAACGATGGCATTGTTGATGCCGTACTGGGTGTAATCGATTTCAGACGGAGAGTTGGAGTAGATCACCTTGATCTTGACACCGTTGGCGATGATGTAGCCGTTCTCTTCATCAACGCTCAGGGTACCGCGGAAGCTGCCGTGTACGGAGTCACGACGAAGCAGGCTGGTACGCTTTTCGATATCGCTCTTGGCACCACCGTTACGGACAACAATGGCTTTCAGGTTCAGGCCGTTGCCGCCACCGCTGCGCTCGATCAGGATGCGCGCCATCAGACGACCGATACGACCAAAGCCGTACAGTACCACGTCCTGACCTTCCGGCTGCTCAGCTTTAGGCTGGTCAACAACATCAGCCAGTTCCTTGCGCAGGAAGTCTTCCAGGCTGGCAGTTTCATCCTGGTTTTTGAAAGCGATGGCCAGCTTGCCAACATCGATTCGGGCCGGGCCCAGGTTCAGTTCGCTCAGAACTTTCAGTATCGGGTGAGTATCATGAACGGACAGTTCTTCTTTCTGCACCCGGCGAACAAAGCGGTGTGCTTTCAGAATATCGATAACGGAGCGGTTAATTACCGGACGACCATAAATGGAAGTGACAACCTGATTTTCACGGTACAGCTTGCCGACCAGTGGAATCATCGCTTCTGCCAGTGATTCCCTTTCCATCCAGTCATTCAGACATGCCTGAGTCACTTTAACCCCCTGACTATATAAAACCTGCCGGTTGCTCCGACAGTTGTAGTAATTCGCCTGGCTCACGACCTTTTTATGGGCCCTTTTTTATATGAAAATGTCACCCCCTAAGGCTATCCAGACATCTTCATTATTGCGGGCAAGCGGCATCCTCCGCTTAAGGCTGTTTCGGTCGCGAACACAAACCAACAAAAGCGCGCAAAATATAACATCAACCAATCACATTTAACAGCCTGCTGTTTGTCCGGTTTACTGGTCAGGCCTTGCTGCAAAAGGCTAAAATCCCTGCCTTGTTCATTTATTAATCTGGTAATCAGACAGGTATCATGTTGAATCAGACCCGAGCAGACTCACTGCAACTGCCTTCCCGTGCCGGTGACAAGCAGGTTTATGGCAATTTGAGTGGTGGCGGACTGGATTATCTTGTCAGTGAGATACTGAATCAGCGTGACGGCCTGACTCTGGTAATCACCTCGACCCCACGGGCAGCCGAACGGCTTGAGCAGACGCTGGGATTTTATCTCTCCCACCGCAGTGATATCAATGTGCTGGCCTTTCCTGACTGGGAAACCCTGCCGTTTGATACCTTTTCACCACATCAGGATATTGTTTCCCGCCGGTTGCTGACCCTGTATCAGTTGCCCCAGACTCAACGCGGCGTATTGATTGTTCCCGTATCCACTTTGATGCACCGACTGCCACCCAAAGATTATGTCCGCGGCAACAGTCTGGTGATCAACAAAGGTGACCAGTTTGATATCGATGTACAGCGTACCGAGTTGGAGCAGGCCGGTTACCGCTGCGTGGATACTGTGTACGAACATGGCGAGTTCAGTGTTCGCGGCTCATTGATCGATATTTTCCCCATGGGCAGCAAACATCCGTACCGGATCGATCTGTTTGATGACGAGATCGACTCACTGCGTCGGTTTGATCCGGAAACCCAGCGTTCGGATGATCCCTGTGACAGCATTGAGCTGTTACCGGCACGGGAATTTCCCATGGCAAAGGAAGCCATCAAGGCTTTCCGCAGCCGGTTCCGTGACCGCTTTGATGTGGACTATCGCCAGGTACCACTGTACCGGGATATCGGTGAAGGCCTGCCAACCGGTGGTATTGAATATTACCTGCCACTGTTTTTTGAACAGACCGCCACCCTGTTTGACTACCTGCCCCGCAACACCCTGATTCTGACCGAAGATCAATTGAATCAGGCGATTGATACTTTCTGGCAGGATATTAACGAGCGTTATGAAAACCGCCGGGTCGATCCCGAGCGCCCACTGCTGGCACCTCATGAGATGTTTATCCCTGCTGAATCACTATTCAGTCAGCTGGGAGACTATCCGCGCCTGTCCCTGACGGCCGACGAACAACAGGAAAAAGCAGGACGCTTTAATCTGCCGCAGCAGGAACTGACCGATGTTCAGGCCAATCCCCGCGCGGAGGCTCCGCTGGCAAACCTCGAAGCCTTTCTTGAACTTTATCAGCAGCAGGCTGATGAACCTTTGCGGGTATTGTTCACCGCAGAAAGCCCGGGGCGCCGGGAAAACCTCGAAGAGCTGCTGCAACAAAACGGTATCAGCACTGAAGCCTCTGACAGCTGGCATGACTTCCAGCAACAACAAATCCTGACCGGACTGACCATTGCTCCGCTGGAACAAAGTCTGTGGCTGCCAAAACAGGGCTGGATCATTATTCCCGAAGCTTGCTTGCTGGGCAGCCGGGTCATGCAACAGCGACGTCAACGGACGCAGGATACTTCTACCGAGCAGGTTATCCGCAACCTGACCGAACTGCGGGTCGGTGCGCCGGTGGTTCATCTGGATCACGGTGTGGGTCGTTATCGTGGCCTGCAAACAATTACCGTGGATAACCAGCCGGCAGAATTCCTGATGCTGGAGTATGCCGACGAAGCCAAACTTTATGTTCCTGTTTCTTCCCTACACCAGATTGCCCGTTACACCGGAGCCGATGACGAACTGGCGCCACTGCATAAACTGGGCAGCGAACAGTGGACCAAAGCCAAGTGCAAGGCGCAGGAGAAAGCCCGGGATACCGCAGCAGAGCTGCTGGATATTTACGCCCGCCGCGAGGCCCGCAAAGGGTTCGGCTTTGAAATGCCGGATATGGAATACAACACCTTTGCCAATGCCTTTCCGTTTGAGGAAACCCGCGATCAGGAAACCGCTATCTCCGCAGTTATCGGTGATATGACCACCGCCAAACCGATGGATCGACTGGTCTGTGGTGATGTCGGCTTTGGTAAAACCGAAGTGGCCATGCGTGCTGCTTTCCTTGCGGTTCAGAGCGGCAAGCAGGTTGCGGTTCTGGTGCCCACCACCCTGCTGGCCCAGCAGCATTATGAAAGTTTCCGCGACCGTTTTGCCGACTGGCCGGTTCAGGTGGATGTTATTTCCCGCTTCCGTACCGCCAAACAGGTCAGCGGACTGCAGGAACAGGTTAATGAAGGCAAGGTCGATATTCTGATCGGCACCCACAAGCTGCTGCAGGGTGATCTGAAGTTTAAAAACCTCGGACTGTTGATTATCGATGAAGAACATCGCTTTGGGGTGCGCCAGAAAGAAGCCCTGAAAGCGATGCGGGCAGAAGTGGATATTCTGACTCTGACCGCAACCCCGATTCCCCGTACCCTGAATATGGCCATGTCCGGCATGCGGGATCTGTCGATTATTGCCACTCCACCTGCACGACGACTGTCTATCAAAACCTTTGTTCGCCAGAGTGACAAGCCCACCACCAAGGAAGCGATTCTGCGTGAGCTGTTACGCGGTGGTCAGGTGTATTACCTGCACAATGAAGTCAAAACCATTGAAAAGGTGGCGGCTGATTTGCAGGAGCTGGTACCCGAAGCCCGTATTGCTGTAGGCCATGGCCAAATGCGTGAGCGGGAGCTGGAACAGGTCATGTCCGACTTCTATCACAAACGTTTCAATGTGCTGGTCTGCACCACCATTATTGAAACCGGTATAGATGTTCCCAGCGCCAACACCATTATTATTGACCGTGCCGACAAGTTTGGCCTGGCGCAGTTGCATCAGCTTCGCGGCCGGGTCGGACGCTCTCACCACCAGGCTTACGCTTACCTGCTAACACCGCATCCAAAGTCCATGACCAGTGATGCCGTAAAACGACTGGACGCGATCAGCCAGTCTGACACGCTGGGTGCCGGCTTTACCCTGGCAACTCACGATATGGAAATCCGTGGTGCCGGAGAACTGCTGGGTGATGATCAGAGCGGCCAGATTCAGAGCGTCGGCTTCACCCTGTTTATGGAAATGCTGGAACGTGCGGTTGAAGCCATCAAGGAAGGCAAGGAACCAAACCTCGACCAGCCGCTGAACAGTGGTGCCGAAATCAATCTTCATATTCCGGCGTTGCTGCCGGAAGATTATGTCGGCGATGTCCATACCCGTTTGATCATCTACAAACGTATTGCCGGCTGCGAAAATGATGATGCACTGCAGGATATGCAGGCAGAGCTGGTCGATCGTTTCGGGCCGTTGCCGGAGCCAAGCAAACATCTGCTGCGTCAGGCTTCACTGCGACTGCTGGCAGACAAGCTCGGCATTGTCCGGATTGATGCCGGCACCGAAGGTGGCAAGCTGGAATTCAGCCCTGAAACCAGTATTGACCCGATGAAACTGGTGCAACTGGTACAATCTCAGCCCCGTCAGTTCCGACTGGAAGGGGCCACGGTAATGAAGTACAGTTTGCCCATGCCGGATGCTGATCGCCGGATCAGTGCGCTCAGGGATTTGTTGCAGCAGCTGGCCAGATAACCTTGCAGGGATTTACAGAACCAATGGAATCAAACCGTTGCAATCGTTCAGGTTTACTGTCGGGACTGATGCTGGGGCTAGCGCTGGCCACATCATCTTCGGTCAGTGCCGCTACCCAACCCTCTGCCCCAGCGGCCGAAGCCGTTAACTGGTATCAGGTTGATGTGCTGGTTTTTCGCAATCCGGTCAATGACTCACCGGAAGCCTGGCCCGCTCTGACAGCAGAGGAAATCCATCAGGGTGCTATTCGTCTTACCCGGGTGCAGCAACAGCTACCGGAGCCATCCATTCAGGAGCTGGATCCCCTGATTTTCCGCAATCCGGAGGGTGCTGACGACAATGGTCTTCCACTGGCAATAACTCCCCGCCGTAATGCTGATACTGCTGCTACGCTGTTCAAGCCCTATATCAGCCTGCCCGCAGAAGAACGGCAGTTAAATCAGGTTGCAGACCGGCTGGCCAGCAATGGCAGCTATCCCCTGCTGGGTCGTTATTCCTGGCGAGTGGCCCTGAAAGATCAGGGAGAATCGCTACCGGTTTTACTGGAAGGTGGTCAAAACTGGGGAACCAAGCGTGAACTGCGCGGTACAATTCAGGTCAGCAATAAACGCTATCTTCATGTTGATGCTGACTTCTGGCTACGCCAGTTTGAGCCGGTAGCCATGCCATTCAGCCAACCGGATAAAATGGCAGAAAACCAGTTTCCGCCACAGACTCTGGCTGATATCAATGAAGAAATGAGCCTGCCACCGGGACAACAGAAAGATGCCATGCCGGATGACGGTTTTCAGATGGTGAGACATTTCAGGGTGAGTGGCAGCCAGCGGGTTGTCCGTACCAGTGAAATCACCTATTTCGACAGCCCGGTCTTTGGCATTCTGGTGAAACTGACACCATGGAAGCCGCCTCTGGCTGAAATTCCGGTGGATGAAAAGGCCTCCGATATTTTTGAACCGAATGGCCTTTAAAGAATACGACTCCCGGGGGTAACCGCCCCCGGAGTCAGAAATCTGCCTCAATACTATGCAGCACCAAGGTCTATCATTTTGCAGAGCCGCTCGGCTTCTGAATTAAACCCGCTATACCCGGAAGCAATTCATTGCTGTAAGCTCCCGCAACCTTTTTTCCTATAATTTTTATTCCTGCCTGACGTGAATCATGAGCAGTTGGTTGTATATTGAACTATTTGCACCTTCTGAAACCCTACCGATTAATCGGTTTCATGCTTTACCGAAAAGCGATAATTACGAGTTTACCCTATGACATTTGCCCCCCTCGGGCTGTCCGCCCCTATTCTCAATGCCGTTACAGAACAGGGTTATGAAACACCATCGCCAATCCAGTCCAAAGCCATACCGGCAGTACTCGAAGGACTGGATGTTATGGCTGCGGCACAAACCGGAACCGGAAAAACCGCCGGCTTTACATTGCCTGTTCTCGAAAGGTTAAGTCAGGGATCAAAGGCCGGTTCCAACGGAGTCAGAGCTCTGGTTCTCACCCCGACGCGGGAGCTCGCTGCCCAGGTTGCAGAAAGCGTAGAAACTTATGGTAAATACCTGCACCTGAAATCAAATGTCGTGTTTGGTGGTGTGAAAATCAATCCACAAATGATGAAGCTGCGCCGGGGCTCCGATGTGCTGGTAGCGACACCAGGTCGTTTGCTGGATTTATATAATCAAAAAGCAGTGCATTTTAAGCAGCTGGAAATACTGGTGCTGGATGAAGCCGACCGCATGCTGGATATGGGCTTTATTAATGACATTCGAAAAATACTGGCGGTGCTTCCCAAAAAACGTCAGAACCTGATGTTCTCAGCCACCTTTTCTGACGACATTCGGGCTCTGGCAAAGACGATAGTACATAATCCTGTCGAAATTTCTGTTACGCCACCCAACTCAACCGTAAAAACAGTACAGCAGTGGATTCACATCGTTGATAAAAAACAGAAGCCACATGCCTTGATCAAAGAGATCAAGCTGAATAGCTGGAACCAGGTTCTGATTTTTACCCGGACAAAACATGGTGCAAACCGGCTTACCAGGCAACTGAACGAGGCCGGTATTTCTGCTGCAGCCATACACGGCAACAAGAGTCAGGGCGCCAGAACCCGCTCATTGGCTGAATTCAAAAGTAATACTATTCAGGCCCTGGTTGCTACGGATATCGCAGCCCGGGGTCTGGATATTGACCAGCTTCCCCAAGTAGTGAACTTCGATCTGCCGAATGTACCGGAGGATTACGTTCATCGCATTGGCCGTACAGGCCGGGCGGGCGCAGAAGGCCAAGCGATTTCTCTGGTCTGCGCGGATGAAGCTAAGCAGCTGTTTGATATTGAAAACCTGATTCAGGAGCATATTGAGCGCCGCCCTCTGGAGGGCTATCACCCGGTCAATACAGTACCGGAAACACGCATCAGGCCCCGCAAGGCAAAGAAACCCAAGAAGCCCAAAAAGACTCAAAACATTGCCGAAAAAGGCAGTCGTCAGGAAAGAGTCGAAGAAAAGAAGCCTGCCCGTAAACCATCATCTAAAAAACGGACTCAAAAGCCCGGGATGAGCAAACAGGATTCCGGCAGAAAAAAACCGGAGTCAAAGCCTGCGGCCAGAAAGAGAAATAAACCTGCAAATGAACAGAAAGGGCGCACTCCACGCAAGAGAGCGATTGTAAAACGCCCCTGACCATCATTAAGGGTTTGTTCGACCTCGTTTATCAGCACTGCCAGTTAGCGCTGATAAACGAGGGCTTCCATGTAAAGTCTGAACTAAAGTTAAGCAACTCCTTCCTGCTATTGCGTTCATACTGCTCGATAATCGTCATGAAAAGATCATTATCATCACTCATGTATGTTCTGGTTTTCACTGTTTTATTTATAACAACGGCGGCAATCGGAAGCGGTAACAACAATGTTCCCGGTTGGGCAAACAGTGGTATCACCAGTGGCTCGGTATCCAGCGCCAGTACCGGAGCCGGTGAGTTTAATTTCGAGCAGCTGAAAAAGCGTCCGGTTAAAGCCGTGTTCACGTATGCTGCCGGTGGCGGTAATGACAGCTATAACCTGCAGAAAGTCAGCAAGCCTTTCAAAACTATTAATCTGATTGAACAAAGCCGCCAACTGGAAGCCGCTTATGGTGGTGACAGCCGGGTCATGCCGGTGATTGTTATCTATACCGCCGGAGGCAGCAGCGGTGCTGATGCCATTGCCATTGACCTGGGGCAGAACACCGATTACCCGAATAACCTGTGGCAACGGTTTTATAATCTGTGTCGTATTGCTCAGGTAGCCGAGAGTCGCAAGGATGACACCCACCCCGTACCCGCCACCTTTATTCTTAATCCCGATCTGCTCGGAGAAGTCCATAAAAGCTGTCAGCCACAGTACTGCCCGATTGCTTACAAGAGCATCAAAATAACTGTCGCCTCCGCACTAAAGAAGGCTTTTGAAGAATTACATAGAGATGGTTTCCTGACTTCAGCACCTGAAATACCGGAGTCGCTGGCTACCGATGAAGCCAACTTTGGTCTTTATCTCAATGCCATCAACTGGCTGCTCCGTACTCTGGCTCCCGATGTTGCTTTTGGCTGGCAGGATAATATCTGGGCCGGCGATCCCCTCGCCCATAGCTGGCTTCACAAGGCAGCGGCCGAAGCTGGAAGCGAAGATATTCTCAAACATCACATAGAGATCGAAACCGGCTTTCTTTCCAGCCTGAATATTTATAACAGCAACAACCCTTGGCGACCGCACTTTATTGCCTTCGACAAATGGGAGCGGGACTGCTGGGATCCGGGACTGGAAGGCGCCGGCATTAATAACGGTTATCTCTATAATGCGCCCGCCTGGCATATTTACTTCAGCTTTATTAGCGGCATCAGTCACAATTTTAACCAGCTGCCGGTTATGCTGTTTCAGATTCCCGGCGGTCATTTGCAGATCACCGGAGATACTGACCCGCGTACCGACCATGGTTCAACTGCACCGGACTATATTCTTGGAGACAGCAAACTCCAGCTGGAACTGGCTAATGTGCAGCAATACATTCTGGCGTCGAAGTTTACCAATCCACAGCATGACTACTATGTCTCCAGCCCCGCTGTGCAGCAGTATCTGATTACCTGTCCGCAATCAGGTTCAGGAAAGGATGGCTGTATTGACGGCGTCTATAACTGGCATCAAAGTCACTGGCAACAACTGCTGGACAGTAATGTCTTCGCCATTATGTGGGGAGGTGGATCAACCACCAGCATTGTTGGCTTGAGTCAGAATCTGGACGACAGCGGGTGGCTTTATCAGAGACTGCAGGCAGCAGGGAGATTGTAAAACTCCGAAGAAGTGATGCTGCAAGCAGTTACTCTTGCAGCATCAAGTAAAGGCATCAATTGTCTGGCTCGGATTTTTTGAAAATACGGCTCATGGTCATCACATTCCAGCCTTCACCGGAGTCGTAGCTGACATCATCCATCATTCGGCTGACAATACTCACCCCCTGCCCGCTGCTCAGCCAGGTTGAAGGGTCATTGGGATCCGGCTCCGGCGGTGGCGCATTCAGCTTCTCTTCGGCATTGGTAAAAGTCTTGCCCTGGTCCTGTATTTCCAGCGTCAGTTTACTATCTGTCAGAAGCAGACTGACTCGAACCGGATGGCCTTTCTCGTTACCGTAAGCATGCTCGATCGCATTATTCACAATCTCTACCAGGCACAGTTCAATCCGGTTGATTTCACTGGCATCAACCGACATCAGGGCACAGGCTCCGCGCATGGCCATGGCGACCACAGCAGTCTGGGTCAGGTCACTGTCTATCTCCATCGACAGTTTGTACTCACTGCTCATGCGCCATCTCCGGCCAGAGCGGCCTCAACGTTGTCGAACATTTTGAACAGCTTGTCCATGGAGGTGAGTTCGAACAGATCCTTAACCGCACCGCCAGCACCGGCCAGTCGTACTTCACCCTGTCCACCCAGTTGTTTGAGACAGGCCACCAGCGCACCCAGCCCGCTACTGTCCATAAAAATTACGGATTCGAGATCAATCACAAACTGTGACTGACCGGCATCAATTTCTGTCAGTACATGCTTGCGGAAGGGTTCGGCCTGAGCGGCATCGAGACGCATATCAGTGACTTTAACAACGGTCCAGTCGCCTTCAGCTTTGTTTTCAAACGGCATCCCTGTCTCCTTATTTTTGTAATCTGCTTTTGTGTTAGCTGCCTTAAATTCCATTTTTTAAGGTCTTTTATAATCAACTATCCGGTTGCCATTCCAGCATCAGGAATGTCATATCATCATCAAACCGGTCATCACCGCACCAGTCATGCAATGCCTGCTCGGTAATATCCCGAGCCTCTTTCAGTTCCTTACCGGCAACACTGGCCTGTAACGCTTCAAGTTTTTCTACCGAGTACTGTTCACCTTCCGGGTTACTGGATTCGATCAAACCATCGGAGTAGAGCAACAGCCGGTCTCCCGGCTGCATCTGAATACAGTCTGCCTCATAGGTGATGCCCTCAATCATGCCTACCGGAACACCACCCTTGCCAGTGCGGATAATATCTCCGGTTGCCTTGCGAATCAGTAACGGGTGCGGATGACCGGCCTGTACCAGCTCCACAATACCGGTTTGGGTGTTCATCACCCCGAAGGCAATGGTGAAGTAAATCATATGATCAGGGCTGGCCTGAAAACGACTGTTCAGAGCTTCGACCACTGACGGGGCCGGCATAATCTGATAATACGGCGGGTGACTGGTAGCCTGTTTGATCAACGAATCACTACCGGCTGTATCCGACAGCATATGGTGCAACAGAAAGGAGAACAGTGCGGAAGGAATACCATGCCCGGAAACATCCAGCTGATAGAAGCAGATATGCTGCTCATCCAGCTCCTGGTAGCCGAACATATCACCACCAAGAATCCGGCTGGGCTGGAAAAACCACTCCATGGTCACACCCTGCAGACACCCGGCTTCCGGCAGCAGTGACATCTGGGTCTGCCCTGCCAGCCTCAGATCGGCTTCTAGCTGTTCGAGGTTTTCACCCAGCTGGCGGTTCCGCTCATCAAGCCGTTGCTCCAGCCCTACAACACGGGCACCGGCTTTGAGGCGAACTCTCAGTTCATCAGCATTAAGGGGTTTGTGAACAAAGTCGTCGGCCCCGGCTTCCAGCCCCTGGATAAAGGCATCCTGGTCTTCATGGCCGGTCAGGAGGATCACATAGACATAGCGGTCAAAAGCGTCCGAGCGGACTTTGCGGCAAAGTTCCGGGCCATCCATTTCCGGCATGATCCAGTCACTGACCACCAGCCGGATATCCGGGTTTTCCTGCAGCACTTGCAGGGCTTCGGCGCCGTTTTCGGTATCGACAACATCATAGCCCTGCTTTTTCAGCAGGGCTTTCAGCAACAGCCGCTGGTCTTTGGCATCTTCCGCGATCAGTACACGCATCAAGCCTTCCCTGGTTTGTTTTATGATGGCTAAAACAGTGTGTTGTTATTTATTGCCATAAGCTCAGCGGCCGTCCTGGCCGCTGTTGTTTCATTCAGGCAGTGATTATTTTATCCAGTATAAACTGCATTGCTGTGACAAAAACACCCCCCTGAGACTCTATTCCGGAAGCACCTCTTTACCGGGCAGGTCAAGCGTTGTAGTGGGATACGCTACATCTGCCCCGTGACGGTGAATAATTTCCAGCACCTTCAGCAACACGGCTTCCTTTTCCCGGTGATAGATTTTCCAGTCGGTGGTGCAGGTAAAACAGTAGATAAAGAAATCCAGTGATGATGGACCGAAGGTGGTGAAGTTCACCATGACAATCTTGTTCTTATCGATGGCTTCATTGGCATCCAGATATGCTCTGACTTCCTCCAGAATCGGAGAGACTACTTTTGCATCCTGGTAACGCAAGCCAATGGTTTCCTTGATCCGCCGGTTTTCCATTCGGGACGGGTTTTCAACCGAAATACTGGCAAAGGTCGCATTGGGGACATATAGCGGACGCTTTTCAAAAGTCAGAATTTCCGTCTGGCGCCAACCGATATATTGCACGTAACCTTCAATCTGTTTGTCCGGTGATTTGATCCAGTCGCCGACCTTGAAAGGCCGGTCCAGATAGATCATCAACCCGCCAAAAAAATTCGCCAGCATATCCTTGGCTGCAAAGCCGATCGCAATACCGCCAATACCACCAAAGGCCAGTAAACCCGAGATGCTGTATCCCAGCGTCTGCATGACCACCAGCACGGTGACAATAATGACCGAGATTCGAAGCAGGCGGCCTATCGCGGTAATTGTTGTTGCATCGGTCTTTTTGCCAGTCAGATCGGTCTTTAACAGTTGACGCTCGACCTGCTTGATAAAGCGCACTACGGTCCACGCCAGCAGCACAATAATCAGCACATCCCGAATCGCCGGTACCGCAGCCAGGATCGGAGCAGACGACAATTCATGAATAACCGTAGCGCTCCATGCCATCCCCATCAGCCAGATCAGTAATACCAGCGGCTTGCGAATAGCCTTAAGTAGAGCATCATCCCAGAAGGTTGTTGTCTGCCGGGCATGAAGCAGCAGCCGCGACAACATAACCCGGGCTACAATATGGCCGCCCAGCGTCAGTCCGAGAATAATAACCAGCTGATAAAACCAGCTGCTACCCATACCCAGACTCTCACTTAATGACTGTATCTGCTCCATTCAGCTTGCGCTCCAGTTCATTGCGACAGGCGAGCCAGCGCGGATGTTGTTGTAACTGTGATAAAGAAGTTCGATCAGTCTGGTGACGATGACGCAGACTGTCAGTAGCCGCCCCGACATATCCGGACTGTTCTTCAAGCCACTCCAGAATTTGCAGCCAGCCATTCCGGTTGTTACAGGCAAACAGTAAATTACAGCCGGCATCCAGCGCAGCCTTTGCCCGCCCGGCATAGTCACCGGCCAGCCCGGCTGCTGTCATACTAAGATCATCGCTGCAGATAATACCTTTAAAACCGATCTGTTCCCGCAACACTTGCTGCAGCCAGAATTTTGAAAAGCCGGCCGGCTTCGGATCACAGGCCGGATAACTGACATGAGCCGGCATCACCGCCTCAACACCAAGACTGACCATTTCCCTGAACGGTTTGAGATCAGACATCATAATGTTGGCGAAATCCCGCAGATCGGTCGGAATCTCTACATGGGAATCGGCATCAACCCAGCCATGACCGGGGAAATGTTTGGCACAGGCAGCCATACCTGCTTCGCGCATTCCATTCACAAAGGCACCGGCAAGAATCGCCACCACGCCGGGATCAATATCAAATCCGCGGTCACCAATGACCCGGCTATTACCCCGGTCAAGATCAACCACCGGCGCCAGACTTAAATCGATATCACAGGCGATCAGCTCAGAAGCCATCAACCAGCCGGCTTCACTGCAAAGGTTCAGTGCTTCCGTCTCATCCTGATGATAGAGCTGGCCAAAACGCCCCATAGGCGGGATAAGGGTGAAACCATCGCGAAACCGCTGTACCCGACCACCTTCCTGATCAGCCACAATCAGGGCTTCAGGGCAACAGTTGCGAATAGCCTCAACAAGTTCGGTGAGCTGTTGCGGGTTGGAGTAATTGCGGGTAAACAGGATCACCCCTGCGACACAGGGGTGAAGCAATAATGTCTGCTCGTCTGCGGTCAGGCGTTCGCCCTCGAGATCGAGCATCAGGATTCCGTGATCCATGGCAGTATCCATTACAGGAAAAGCATCCGGGAAAGGCTGGGTTCTTTTAACGTAAGCTACCAGCTGCCAACGAATCGGAAGCCAGCTTTAATCCTGCTGCAGAGCCTGACCCAGCTGAACCTGTCCTGAACGCATACCGGCAGCCATAAACGGCACCATACGGCGCATGACACTTTCAAGCGGTTCCTGAATACCATAATCCCTTTCAGCAATCGCCTGCAATGTCGGTGCTTCCGACATGGTAAACAGTGACGCGCCCAGAATAAAGTTGATCCGCCAGTAAATTTCAACCGCCGGCATGGTCGGAGCCGCGCCAATCAACAACTTCATATAACGCTCGAAAACATCGCGGTAGGTCAGCTCGAGATATTTCTTCAAATGCCCTTGGGTCTGGTTATAGGCCAGCGCCAGCAGTCGCATGAACGTTTCCAGCTGGGCAGTGCTATGCGGTACTGCAGTCATCTCATCAACCAGCAGGTGCAACATATCTTCCAGTGTTGGCTGCTCGTTTTTACCCCGGTTTTCGAACTCATCCAGCCGTTCTGACAGACGCTGGCAGAACGGATCGAGGAAGCGGGTGAACACTGCCTGAATCAGCTCTTTCTTGGAACCAAAGTGATAATTAACAGCAGCAAGGTTAACACCAGCCTGGCTGGTGATGCTGCGCAAAGAGGTCTCGGCAAAACCGTGCTGGGCAAACAGGTTTTCGGCAGCATCCAGAATGCGGCTGACCGTGCTTGAACGGGTATTGGTACGAGTACTGGAGTGATTATTGGAACTAGCCATTGGAGCTACACGATAAAACGATTGTTTGAAACAATCGTTTATTTATTGAGCTATGTCAAGTTAAACGCCTGTTTCTGCTTTCACTTCAATATTTTACGCAATCCTGCCAGTCTTAGGGGCTGTTGACAATTAGACATTCGACCAGTTCATCACACAAGCCCTCAGGTAAGGCGAACGGCGAAGGGCATGGTGGTTCCATGTTCAAGTCGTTCAACGCGGCATGAGGGCTTGTGTGATGAACCCGAAGGGCCGCTCATGGTTTACGCCATGCCGCGTTGCTCACTGTTTATGTGGAATAACCACACCGCACAGTTCGCGCCTAACCTGGCGTAAACCATGAGCGGCTGGTCGTATGTCTAATTGTCAACAGCCCCTAAGGAGTAGTAGAAATCAAGTCTTAGGCAATATATACAGGTTGCAGCCCTGTAATACCTGTATATAATCACAGTACACTGTATAAAAACCCAGACCATCATGAAAAACCGACTGACACCCCGCCAGGCTGAGATCCTGGCACTGATACAGCAGCATATAGAGGAAAGCGGCTTTCCTCCGACCCGGGCTGAAATAGCCCGTACCTTCGGCTTCCGCTCGCCCAATGCTGCCGAAGAACATTTGCGCGCCCTCGCCCGCAAAGGTGCCATTGAAATCACCCCGGGTACTTCCCGTGGCATTCGCATCCCTGAACCCGTAAATCAGGGCCTTCCTATTGTAGGTCAGGTTGCAGCCGGCTCACCGATTCTGGCTCAGGAGCATATCGAGGACTACTGCCAGCTGAACCCGGAGTTCTTCAGCCCCAAAGCCGATTACTTCCTGCGGGTTAAAGGCATGAGTATGAAAGATGCCGGCATCCTTGATGGTGACCTGCTGGCGGTGCATCGCACTCGTGAAGCCCGCAATGGCCAGATTGTGGTTGCCCGGCTGGACGACGACGTAACCGTAAAGCGGTTTGAAAAACAGGGCCGGACCATTCTGCTCCACCCGGAAAATGAAGAGTTTGAAACCATCGTCGTAGAAGGCGGGGATTTTATTATTGAAGGTTTGAGTGTCGGTGTAATCCGTCACTGATAGTGCGAGCAGACAGCACTTGTTACAGCAACACCCCGGAGATTGAACAATGCAGTTTCATGGCACCCGCACAGAACAGCAACAACTAATCGCAGGTCGTCGCAACCCTTTCAGCAGTGCGTCGAGGCGGCCTGCGGTGAGATCGCATCAACAGTCCCGGGAAGGAACCTGTAACAAGGCACTGTATAACTCCGGTAAAGTCAGCGAGATTGTACTGCCGCTGGATCTGGCTCAGCCTTCAGGTTTGCTGGAGCCATTGCTGAGCCATCTGGCTGACAATCATGACAGTCGCTGGCTGACGGTTGTCAGTTCCCGTCAGGAAGCCGCTCAGGTGACCCGCTGGATGCGCAGCAGTTCGATTGATGGCAGCCGGGTTATCTGTCTTGCTGCTGACAATAACGAAGATGCTCTGGAGCTCAGCTCCCGTGCTCTGGCATCCGGCACCAGCCATACCGTTGTCAGCTGGTTTCTGGCACTGGAAGAGCATGGAGTATTGCAACTGGAGCAGGCAGCACGTCAGGGAGCTAGTCAGGGTCTGGCTATTCGCAGTCGGTAGCAGGCCTCTGGCGAGGCCTACTTTTATTCAGATGGGGAAACCTGTACTTGCTGGCTGGTGACTAGCGAATGAAAAGGTGAATAGGCAGGGTTGATAACAGGCGCTGCAACTCAGTGCAGCACTCTTTCCTCGGGAATAACCACTTCCTCAATCTCGGTTTCCATTTCATGAACCCGCCCCGCCTCATTCAGGGCCGCGTTCATCATGGCTTTAGCTACCTCGATATAATTATCTTCCAGAAAAGCCCGTGCCTCTTCTGAAAAATTAATCGTAACCAGCGGATTGTCCGCCTCATCAGACCGGCGCAATGCGATCTGGCCATCGGGGAGTTCGACTATTTCCAGATAAGATTCCGCCATTGCACCTTTCTCCTGTTAACCTGTTTTCGATTGTAACGAGTATTAATATTTCCAACCACCTGTGCTTCAGATCCGTAATTTCACTTTACTTCAGCTTGCTCTGGTACGTTTTCCGGTATGAATTACCACTCTACCAAACGCTCCCGCAGCGTTCCTTTATAATCCCGTAACCACATCAGTAACTCCAGTAAATCTGTCACTGAATGCCGGACTAACGGTTTGGCCACAGCAATCAGGGCCGGTGCCCGGACTTCTTCTGCCTGAGTTTCCTCCGGCCTGATAATGGTTGCCTGGGCCCGAACCAGCCGGCCTGGCATTGAATCAGGCAATGTTTCCTGAATTGCCAGTTCCTTCAGCTCAGATGAATGATAGCCGTGAAGTTGCTGCTCAGCCTGTAAAGCAGAGTCCGGCAACTGCCCCGGTACCAGCTGATAACTTTGCAAAGTCTCTGCCAGCAGGGAGCGGTAAGCCAGCCCCAGCAGCTGCAATGCCGCATGGCGGATCGACATTTGCTGCATCAGTGATACATCAGTGCCTTGAAGCTGTTCCAGCAACTGGCCGGCACTCAACAGGTGCATGTCTGTCAGTTTTTTATAATCATTGGTCAGACCCGACATAGATAACTTCCTGAGTTCTTACTGCGGTCTTTTGGTTTTACCCTGATCCATACAACAAAGCCAGCTTTAAAAGCCGGCTTTGTTGTTCAGTAGCGATAGATGATCGACGCTGGAAGGTAAGAGGGTGTTACTTCCCTTTTTTCTTCTCTTCCCACTTGCCGTCGGTGAACCAGGCCTGCCAGCCGGTTGCCCGGCCCTTGTCATTTTCAGACATGACATACTGCTGCTTGGTTTTACGACTATAACGGACAACCGCTGGATTCCCGTCCGGATCCTGCTGCGGGGCATCCATCAGGAAGTGATATTTCGGATCGATCTCGCTGCGGTGCGGTACCAGCTCTTTTACCAGCGGCGCGCGGGTTTCACGATTCCGCGGGAACTGACTGGCAGCAAGGAACAGGCCTGCAGCACCATCACGCAGAATATAGTGATCTTCCACCTTCTGACAGGCCAGCTCCGGCATCGGCACCGGGTCCATCTTCGGCGGTGCCGCTTCACCACTCTTCAGCAGCTTGCGAGTGTTCTTGCAGTCTTCAGCTGTACAGCCAAAGTACTTACCGAACCGTCCGGTCTTGAGCTGCATCTCCGAACCACACTTGTCACACTCAATGGTCGGGCCGTCATAACCCTTGATCCGGAATTCGCCCTTCTCTATCTCGTAGCCGCCGCAGTCCGGGTTGTTACCGCAGATATGCAGCTTGCGCTGTTCATCCAGCAGGTAACTTTCCATCGCGGTGCCACACTTGCCACAACGATGCTTGGCTCGCAGCGCATCGACTTCTGCGTTTTCATCATCGACACCCAGCACTTCCTCGCCCGGCACCAGATTGATTGTGGTCTTGCAGCGCTCTTTCGGTGGCAGTGCATAGCCGGAGCAACCCAGGAAGACCCCGGTACTGGCGGTACGAATCTGCATCTTGCGGCTACAGCTCGGGCAGTCGATATCGGTCATTACCGGCTCGTTGGCCCGCATGCCGCTCTCTTTGTCCTGAGCCTTGTTCAGCTGGTTACTGAAATCCTTATAGAAAGAGTCCAGCAGTTCAATCCAGTGCCCCTTGCCCTCGGCAACATCATCCAGCTCTTCTTCCATTCGAGCAGTAAAGCTGTAATCCATCAGATCATGGAAGCTTTCCACCAGCCGGTCGGTAACAATATCACCCATTTTTTCAGCGTAGAAACGGCGGTTCTTCACTGTTACATAACCACGATCCTGAATCGTGGAGATAATGGAAGCGTAGGTTGAAGGGCGACCAATCCCCTGCTTTTCCAATTCCTTGACCAGCGCCGCTTCAGAGAAGCGTGCCGGCGGCTTGGTATACAGCTGGCGTGGATCCAGCTGTTCCAGCTTCAGCTCCTGACCTTTCTGCAGGTCAGGCAGAATCCTGTCTTCACCCTTTTTCGCAACCGGCGGCTGAACTCGGGTGAAACCGTCAAACTTCAGGGTACGACCCTTGACCTTGAGCTCATAGTCACCGGCAGCAGCGGTAATGCTGGTGCTCAGGTAGCGAGCCGGCAGCATCTGACAGGCAACAAACTGACGCCAGATCAGCTCATACAGACGCTCTGCGTCCCGATCCTGCCCTTTCAAGTTGCCAGAGGAGACATTCACGTCAGACGGACGAATCGCTTCGTGCGCTTCCTGCGCGCCGCTCTTGCTGCTGTAGGAGTTCGGCTGTTCCGGCAGATAGTTCTTACCATAACGGTCAGCAATCAGGTCACGGGCACTGGCCACTGCTTCCGCACTCAGATTGGTAGAGTCGGTACGCATATAGGTAATGTAACCGGCTTCATACAGGCGCTGAGCCAGCGTCATGGTCTTTTTAACACTGAAGCCCAGACGGGTGCTGGCAGCCTGCTGCAGCGTAGAGGTAATGTACGGCGCAGACGGCTTGGAGCTGGTAGGCTTGTCTTCACGATCAGCAATCCGGTAACCGGCAGACTGCAGGAAGTTGGTTGCCACTTCAGCTTCAGTCCGGTTACGGGGCTTGAAGGCCTTGCCTCCCTGCTTCATTACCTGAAAGCGAACAGCATTAGCCTTGTCGCCTTGCAGGTCGGCATAAATTTCCCAGTATTCTTCCGGGACAAACTTTCGGATCTCACGCTCGCGCTCAACAATTAAACGTGCAGCCACGGACTGAACCCGGCCGGCGGAAAGCCCGCGGGCAATCTTTTCCCACAGCAGTGGCGACACCATGTAGCCGACAACCCGGTCAAGATAACGACGGGCCTGCTGGGCATGAACCCGATCCATGTTCAGTTCGCCGGGCTGTTTGAAAGCTTCGGTGATGGCGTTCTTGGTGATTTCGTTAAAAGTAACCCGTTTGTATTCGGCTACATTCTCGCCAATGGCTTCCTGCAGATGCCAGGCAATCGCTTCTCCCTCACGGTCCAAATCGGTCGCGAGATAGACAGTGTCAGCAGTCTTTGCCAACCGAATCAGCTCATCAACAACCTTCTCCTTGCCCGGCAGCACTTCATAACTGGCTTCCCAGCTATTCTCGGGGTTAACCCCCATGCGGGCAATCAGCTGCTCCTTTGCCTTGCGCTTCTTGTGCAGCTCTCGCTGCTCCGGAGAGAGCTTGCGGGTTTCGGCTGCCGCCTTGGCCCTCGCTTTGGCATCCACAGGTTTGCGGGCACCTGACCCGCTTACCGGCAGATCACGAATATGCCCGACGCTGGATTTCACCGTGAAATCCTTGCCCAGGTATTTATTGATCGTCTTCGCCTTGGCAGGCGACTCTACGATAACCAGTGATTTACCCATCTCTGCGATTCACGTCCTGTTGCGGTTCCGGCCAGTACCGACATACTGCAAGTATATTGCGAAAATAGTTCACCTAGTGCTGTCGGCCAGTTCCGGGTATGGGTGAGCCAGTAATTTGAGGTCAATATATAAGGTTTAACATGAAGTCGGTCAAGGTGAGCAAGTACTTGTCAGCCACTTGTTGATAAATTTTTTGTAATTGATTCCGGTTTTATGCGTTTTTGTGCCTATTTTTTTCATAGTGTGTCTTCTGGCAACATCGCTTCATATATTTGAGCTGCATTGTGCTGCAGGGCACGGCATTGGGAGGATGCCACATGCTCTCGACAACCTGCTAAAGCATTAGGTTGATATTCCGGCCGTCCCCACAAAATAATATTGATCGCGTTCCCGCCCCAGACGCTACAAAGACTCTTATATCATTGCCAAAAAACACATAGATTAATAAAAACAGAAATCTTCATGAATCGAATCACTTGAGCCATAACACCAATAACGGAGCAACGATGAAGTCTGAAGAATACTTGAAAGAGTCCGCCCGTACTGCATCTACCCAGTTTCATACAGAAATTGTAGAACCCGCCATGCTCGAACACATCCTTGAGCAAGCCATCAAAACCGGAGAGCTGGTCGATATCGCAAAAAAGTCATTGTTTTATGGCAAGGCGATCGAAAGCGGAAGTGACATTGAGAACTACAAGGGTAAAAGCTCAAATATCAACCCTGACGCCGTAGCGCCGGAAATTCTGCATGCTGCGCTGGGGGTTTATACAGAAGCTGCTGAAATGCTTGAGGCCATTCTGAAAGCCATGCGTGGAGAAGCATTTGACGAAGTGAATATGTTTGAAGAAGCAGGTGATACCGAGTGGTACATGGCCATGATGTATCGTGCACTGAATCGACTCCCGACAGAGGCCCGGGAAATCAATATCAAAAAGCTCAGACAACGTTATCCGGAGAAGTTTGACTCCGGGCAAGCCATTAGTCGTAACCTTGAAGCTGAACGGGAAATTCTTGAAGCTGGCACAGACTGAACCCGAGCACTTTTTGTTCAAGGAAGGTATATAATAGTGCCTGCCAATTGAAAATTATTTATCCTTCAACTGGCAGGCAAAGTATGTAGTTAAACGCGCTCAATCACAGTCGCAATTCCCTGACCGAGACCAATACACATCGTTGCCAGGCCATGCTTGGCACCACGGCCTTCCATCACGTTCAGCAGGGTGCCGGTGATACGGGCACCGGAGCAGCCCAGCGGGTGGCCCAAGGCAATTGCGCCACCGTTGAGGTTAACCTTCTCTTCAACCTTGTCCAGCAGCTTGAGATCTTTCAGTACCGGCAGTGACTGTGCAGCAAAAGCTTCGTTCAGCTCAACCACATCGATATCATCCATGGTCAGACCCGCACGCTTCAGCGCTTTCTTGGTCGCAGGAACCGGACCGTAACCCATGATAGCGGCGTCGCAGCCGGCAACTGCCATGGACAGGATTTTCGCCCGCGGCTTGAGACCCATTTCCTGAGCTTTTTCGGCAGACATGACCAGCATCGCAGCGGCACCGTCAGACAGCGCAGAAGAAGAACCAGCAGTCACAGTACCACCTTTCGGATCAAATGCCGGACGCAGGCTGGAGAGGGATTCCAGATTGGCATCCTTACGAATCACCTCATCCACTTCGCACTTCACCTTGAAACCGTTGGCATCGTGACCTTCAACCGGCACGATTTCATTGTTCCAGCGACCTTCCACAGTGGCTTCCCAGGCTTTCTGGTGAGAACGCAGCGCAAACTCGTCCTGCTGCTTGCGGGTGATGCCGTGCATCTTGCCCAGCATTTCAGCGGTCAGACCCATCATGTTGGATGCCTTGGCGTAGTGCTTGGAAGCTTCCGGGTTCAGGTCAACACCGTGGGTCATTTCGACGTGGCCCATATGCTCTACACCACCGATCACAAACACATCACCGTTACCGGTCTGGATAGCCTGGGCCGCAGAGTGCAGTGCCTGCATGGAAGAACCGCACAGACGGTTAACAGTCTGGCCACCAACGGTGTTGGGCAGATCTGCCAGCATGGCAATATTACGGGCAATGTTCATGCCCTGCTCTTTGGTCTGGTTAACACAGCCCCAGATGACATCTTCGGTTTCCTTGACCTTCCAGCCAGGGTTACGGGTTTTCAGTGCTTCAACCAGAACAGCTGACAGCTTTTCTGCGCGTACATTGCGGAACTGACCATTTCTGGACTTGCCCATCGGCGTACGCACGGCATCAACGATTACAACATCTCTTGGGTTCAGGCTCATTATGCTTTCTCCTTGGCAACCTGACGCTGATACCATCAGGTTGCTCCTGAAACGGGAGCCGGCCTGCTTTCAAAAGCAAACCGACTGATCTTTTATCTGGCTGCGTGCGTTTAGTAGAAGGTCTTGCCTTCAGCAGCCATCTTGCGCAGGCCTTCGGTCGGCTGATACAGCGGGCCAAGGTCAGCATACTTGTCGCACAGATCAACAAACGCCTGCACACCCATTTCATCGATATAACGCAGACCACCACCACGGAATGGAGGGAAGCCGACACCGAAAATCAGACCCATATCAGCTTCAGCCGGGGTTGCCACGATGTTGTCTTCCATGCAGCGTACCAGTTCCAGGCACATCGGAATCATCATGCGGGCAATGATTTCTTCCTGGTCGAACTCTTTACGCTCGGCACAAACCGGCGCCAGCAGCTCGTAGCTGGACTCGTCTACAATCTTCTTCGG
This sequence comes from Spongorhabdus nitratireducens, assembly GCA_947387575.1. Classification (GTDB taxonomy): domain Bacteria; phylum Pseudomonadota; class Gammaproteobacteria; order Pseudomonadales; family Endozoicomonadaceae; genus CANDOC01. The sequence goes on along the minus strand of CANDOC010000001.1, from coordinate 23,886 downwards.
CTTGCCCTTCTTGTCGGTTTCATAGCGGTAGAAGCCAACACCGTTCTTCTGACCGAAACGCTTGTGCTCAACCATCACTTCCATACCGGACTTGAAGTCAGCCTGCATACGATCCGGGAAGCCTTCTGCCATGACCTTGTTGGCGTGTTCACCGGTGTCCATGCCGACAACGTCGAGCAGGTATGCCGGACCCATCGGCCAGCCAAAGCGCTCCATTACCTTGTCGACCTGCTGGAAGTCAGCACCATCGCGCAGCAGACCGGCAAAACCACCGAAGTACGGGAACAGTACCCGGTTAACCAGAAATCCGGGGCAGTCATTGACGACGATCGGAGACTTGCCCATGGCCTTGGCATAATTTACGACAGTGGCGATGGTTTTTTCGCTGGTCTTTTCACCGCGAATAACTTCCACCAGCGGCATCATGTGCACCGGGTTAAAGAAGTGCATGCCACAGAAATCTTCCGGACGATCCAGCGCTTCCGCCAGACGGGAGATAGAAATAGTAGAGGTGTTGGAAGCAATGACAGTGCCCTGCTTCACAGCTTTCTCGGCTTCAGCCAGTACTGCGTGCTTGACCTTGACGTTTTCAACCACGGCTTCAACGACAACGTCTACATTTTCAAATTCGGCATAAGTCAGTGCAGGCTCGATGCGATTCAGCACCTCACCCATTTTGGCCGGTTCCATTTTCTTTTTCGCAACACGCTTGGTCAGCAGTTTGCTGGCCTCACCCAGACCCAGGTCGATACCGGCCTGATTGATATCCTTCATAACAACCGGAGTGCCTTTGATGGCAGACTGGTAGGAGATACCACCGCCCATAATGCCGGCGCCCAGTACCGCTGCCTTGTTGATTTCAGCAGCGTCTTTCTCGTAAGCCTTGGCAGTTTTCTTCAGTGCCTGATCATTCAGGAACAAACCAACCAGGTTACGGGCAACCGGGCTCTTGGCCACTTTTACAAAACCTTTGGCTTCGATGGCCAGCGCATCATCACGCTTCTTGTTAGCATGCTTCTGCATCGCCTTGATAGCAGCAACCGGGGCCGGATAGTTAGGACCTGCCTTGCCACCGACAAAACCGATAGCAGAGGTAAATGCCATCATCTGTTCCATCTGGTTCAGCTTCAGCGGATCCAGTTTTTCCTGACGCTTGGCCTTGTAATCCAGCTCGCCGGAAGCCGCACGTTTGGCCAGATCAACCGCGCCTTCTAGCAGTTTTTCCGGAGTTACAACCGCATCAACAGCACCGACTTTGAGGGCTGCATCAGGACGCTGTTCGCCACCGGCACAGATCCACTCGGCCGCATTGTCCGGGCCAATCAGACGGGACAGACGCACAGTACCACCCCAACCCGGGTAGATACCCAACTTCACTTCCGGCAGACCGACTTTGGCTGCAGTCGACATTACACGGTAGTCACAGGACAGTGCCGTTTCAAAACCACCGCCCAGTGCCAGACCGTTAATGGCACAGACAGTCGGAACCGGCAGATCCTCAAGCGCATTAAATACGCTGTGTGCCTGCATGGTCTTTTCAAACAAAACTTCATCTTCAGCACTGAACAGGCCGAGGAATTCGGTGATATCGGCACCGACGATAAACACCGGCTTGCCACTGGTGACGACCAGACCCTTGACGTCCGCATTGCTCTCTACACGAGCACGGACGGCAGCTACGGCACTGTTCAGTTCATCAATGACATGGGTGCTGAGTTTGTTGACTGACTCGCCCTTGAGGTTGAATTCAAGCTGAGCAATACCGTCATCCAGTAACTGAACGGTAATGGCCTGGCCTTCATAGATCATCAGCATTTCTCCATTTTGAATGGACTGGCGTGGTGCGCAGTCAGGAGCCGGCTTCACCGGGCGGCTTGCCGATTCAGACAAAACCGACCGCGGCAGGGCAGCCCTGCGCGGCCGGCAATATTTGTCTGTCGTCTGCTCCGTTACCGCTTGCAGCAACATGCTGCCAGCGTCATAAATCTTTTATTGTTGTCGGCTGAAGGCCGGTTTGAACGGCAGCCCGCCACGACTCCCCCCCAGATGTCAGTGGCGGGCTGCATAAACCGAATTCATACAACCGTTTGAATTACGCAATGAAACGTACTGCTATCCGCACCAGTCTGTCAAGCATGAATACGCACAACAGCATCAAAAAGTAAGTAAAAACCGCCAAAGAACCATGCAATATCATCCCGTTTTTATACGACGAATACAGCCAATGTAAGACAACTTTGAATAATGCTCACCAAAAAAACCGTTTCTACTTCCCGGTGAATTTTTAGTGTCAGCTATGGCGTTAGTTTTGTGAAAATAATGATATTAATAAAAGATGGAATCACTTGCCTGCAAGACCCACAGCAACAGAATTATTAATCGTATGCCAGCCTCTTGAATGAATAAAAATATACTCTAATCTGATTTATATTCGAAAGCATAACGCCTGCACACAGTGACAGGTAAATCATATTTTCCCGGAATCATGCCAACCAGATTATAAGGGTCGAGTGACAGGTATGATTTCAAGAAGCTACCTGATAACGCTTGTTTTATTAATTATCACGCTACATCAGAATATATGTTGTGCAGGGAATCTTGAGTTTACTGCTCATGACAAACAGTACTTTATAAAAAATGCTGACGCGACCCAGCAAAAAATCATATCAGAATTATGTAACTTTGATATCTGCTGCGTGTGTTTAACAGCTTATGTTCAAACAACAAAACCGGAAGAATCCGTGCCACTGGATCCACCGGTATATATAACATGCGGAGGAGTACACTCAATATGCCGCAATTGCTACAAACGTATTAAAGCTATTGCCCAAAAAAATGGAACTCCTTATATATGCCCCATATGCCGACAACCCAGCTCAGACAGTAAGCACGTTAAATACAAGGATTTTGATACTTTGCTGAGTAGCGTACGTTTGCTCAAAGAAGTTTCTATTTTCTGTTCAAGCTGCAGCAGCCAGGTAACATTCCGTGAGATAAGTGCTAATTGGCATCGATGCCCTAAAAAGGTAGAGACGAGAAAGCCCCGCTCTCAGAGATCGCAATACCATTACTTAATTAAAAATATCGGCAATTATTCCGCGGGAGGAATGGCTTTTGAAGGCTTGAAGCAGGGAAAGTTCGATTCTCCCGTGATCTCATGCGACAGTGGTGAAATTATTCCACCCGGCGAATATGACAGCCTTCCTGCAGGAGAGTATTTCTGTGGCCTTGCCACATTCACAGTCCACCCGCCGGGTGCAACACCCAAACCTGACCCACAGGCATTTTCTGAAAGTATGAAGTTATTTCGGCAAACGCAAACTTTTGCTTCAGTGAAGGAACGGCATAGTGCTCGTCGTCAACATATCCTGTATACAAAGCTTCTGACAGACAATCTCCCGTGCAGTCTACAGATGTTCAAATTGGTAGAACAGTTGCACCCACTCTACACAAACTCGGTGAGGTATCTAGGCCGGAAAGGAAAAGAAGAAATTGAAGTTCTGATTCGAGAATTGACCACTGAGGCTGATCAGCAGCTCGCGATTGAAGCCATCTCATTACGCACGGCCTTACTTGATGCAGCAGCCGGAAACTATGGTCATAGCGGCTATCCCGCGATGCTCTTTGAGACTGTGGCAAGTCCACCGAACTCAACCAGAAGTTTCCATATAAGCATTTTTCCACGCTTTGAACGTCTGAGTGAAGGTCTGTGGGATCTTGACCAGCACACACATGCAGGAAGATTCTGGCAATTCATTTCGGAACTAATGGAAATTGTGGCGCACTTTCATACCCGGGGATATGGCTTTGACGGTCTTACATCGCATGATATTGCTGTCAACAGCCATAGCGATCCTGTCATCCTGAGCCAACGATTCCGGTGTGCGGATAGTAATGCCCCTGCATCTCAAACCTATCTGGAAGTCTCTGATTTGTGGCAAGGATTACACCTTTTGAGCCTGGGAAAAATTCGAGGAATCTTCAGAGACTCGAAGGGATGGATGAATATTCTGCAAATGGATTATGAAGGCGCTCTGCTTGCTGTATTTCATACATCAAAATATGAATTGCAGGAATATCTGTCTGAGAACGAGCTCTCGAGACTCTGCAAAGAACATATGAAAAATCTGGAGGATGCATCAACATCTGCAGAAGCCATTTTAGAAACATATCGCCTACTGTTTTGTACCGAAGACCGGACGGTGGTAGAGACTTTACTGAATATTGCACGCACTCCACATCCTTCATATCTGCTGGCCTCTATTGCTACCCCCATAGCAAAGGCCAGAGCAGACTGTTACATGCCTGATGAAAGCCATTTGCTACCAGAGGTTTTAGTTCCAGGGATAAGGGGTAAGGAACGGTTCTGCAGGCCTGTTTCATGCCAAAAAAGATCATCACACTTTATCGAGCAGCATCAGGTACTGGAAAATATTAACGTTGACTGTTCGTTCTCTGTTGACTGCGAGCACCCTGGTTGCAAAAGCAAGGTTATCTTCGCACGGGGGTATTTCAAACCTGATAAAGTTTCACCACTGTACCGGTTGGTAAAAAAAGGGCATGAGTCTGAGTACACATGGGTTTCAGATAATATCGATGTTTGCCTGCCCTGTATCAACAACCACATTATCCCGTGCCGTTGCAAAGCTGTTATGACCCGGCAATCAACAGCCGATCAGCATACTAAATGCCCTGTCTGTTCTGGTGCTCTGAATAAACACAAATATTACTTCAAATGCGGTAAATGCACTTTCAGTGTCTGCCACTCATGCCGACAGCTGGTTCTGGAAAGAATGCCTTCTCATGACGTTGAAGGGTGCAACAAATTGAACCCTCAACTGGTTACACGTAAAAATTATTATGACTGCAACAGTTGTGGCTATTTATTTCCTGTTGGCTCTTTCCGTTTCTGCTGTAACACATGCTATGACCGCCGTCGCCATTGCAGTCCATCAAGCCCGAATTCAATCGGCTTCGACTTGTGTCATAGCTGTGTATTGAAAAAGAGACCCGGGCTTTGGAAATAACCGGAACAATTAAAGCCCGAGCTATGACAGGAGTTTTCAGATACTCGCTAATCAAGCTGCTGCTAATTGCAAACGAGGTACCGGCCGCGCATTAATGGGCAAATGCAGGATCGCAGCAATCAAGGCCAGAACAACCGTCGCCCACCAGATAGGCTCATAGGAACCGTAGTAATCATAAATCCGGCCTCCTGCCCAGGCACCCAGGAAGCTACCAATCTGATGAGTCAGAAAAACCAGACCGTATAACGTCGACAGATACCGGGCTCCAAAAATCTGCCGTACCAGACCAGATGTCAGCGGCACAGTACCCAACCAGCAGAAACCAATTGCTCCACCAAACAATGCCGCGGTTGAAGACGTCACCGGCAGAGTAACGAAGGCCAAAATGACAAGACTCCGGGCAATATACAGGCTGGTCATTACATAACGTTTATCAAACCGGTCACCCATTACGCCCCAGAAGTAGGAACCGAAAATATTGAAAATACCGACATATGCCAGGGCCAGTGCGGCCACAGAAGCCTCGAGCCCCTTATCTGCCAGATAGCTGGGCAAATGGGTGGCAATAAACATCACATGGAAACCACAGACAAAGAAGCCCATATGGATAAACCAGTAACCTTTATGCTGAAAGGCTTCCCTCAAAGCTTCCCTCAGTGTCTGCTCTGATGCTCCGGCACTATTTGTGACTTCACTGGAGCTGGGCTTGTTCACTTTCATAAATGAAGCAAAACCCACCATTACTGCGCAAGCCATAGCAAACACTTGTAACGCGGTCTGCCAGTCAAATGCTGATAGCAGTGCCTGTGCTCCCGGTATCACTGCAAACATGCCAAACGAGCCGGCAGCCGTCGTCAGTCCAAACGCCTTGGCGGTATGCTCCGGCGGTACCACTTTTGCCACGGCTCCCAGCACAATCACATAACTGGTAGCACTTAATCCCAGACCGACTAAGGCTCCCAGCGTCAGGTACATCCATTCCGGCTGAGCGGCAATAGATGTCAGGTAAAGACCTGCGGCATAAGCCAGTGCTCCCAGGCTGATAATCCACCGAGCCCCCCAGCGGTCAGCCGCCATACCGACAAACGGCTGAAACACACCAAACAGCAAATTCTGCAAGGCAATGGCCAGACTGAAAAACTCCCGACCAGTGTTAAAGGTTTCTGAAACCGGCATCATAAAAATGCCGAATGACTGGCGAATACCGAGGCTGAAAATCAGGGTAGCAATACCCATCCACACCAGCAGTGGAAAACGAAAAATACTCACGATCAATGATGTCCTGCATGAGGGGAGGCAGACGAAACAGATTCCTGCTGATGACAGCCGGCTTTAACGGCTTGTCGGGCAAACACCTGCTGTAACGCGGGAGAGTTGTGGAGCACTACCAGCACAACAGCCAACAGCAACCCCATGCGCAGCAGCTGAGCGCGCAGTGATTGGGAGTTCATGATGAGGGAATCCAGAGGGAGAAAATGTGAAATAAGAGCTTATGATTTGCTTATAAATGATTCAAATGAATAAAAATCAGAAAGCACATGCACAAAGCGCATATATTCAATAACAGAATGAAAGGGAGTCAGTATCAGGCCAACCCCATATCCCTTATTCGCTGATTAATTAAACGACTGCACTCTTCTTTCAATAATCGCCGCAACCATAACTGTGCCGCAGAGTGATCGCAGCGCGGATGCCAGATCAACCAGTAATCAAAGGGTTTGAATTCAAACGGCAGGGATTTGATAACCAGGTCATGCTTGTCAGCAACCAGATAGGCCAGATCAGCCGGTACAGTTATGATCAGTGGCATGGTATCAACGATCGCTAAAGCAGCCTGCAAATGATAGGCACGCAGAACCATTTTCCGCTGCGGCTCTGTTCCACGCAAGGCTTCATCTATCAGTGCTTTGACGCCATCACTGATGGCAATCAGGGCATGAGGGTAATTCAGATAATCCTTCAGGGTCAGTTCCTGCTGTGCCAGCGGATGTTTTTTTGAAAGCAGACAAAAAACACTGACTGGTCCAAGCCGACTGGAGTGCAAGGGTTCTACACTTCCTTCTGGCCGATTAATCGCCATATCACATCCTGCCGAAAGCTGGTCCAGTAACTGCTCATGCTGAACTGGAGGAAATTCAAGCTGAATACCCGGCGCTTCCTGGTAAATCCGCGGCAGGGCAAACGGGAGAATGGTTTGCATGGCATAGTCAGTGGTAGCAATCACAAATCGCTTGTCGCAGGTACGCGGATCAAAATCATCCTGCTTGAGCAAATGACCTAACTGGTCCAAAGGCTGATCAAGTTGCTCACTGACCTCCAGCGCCCGCTCAGTAGGGATCAGTTGCTGTCCCTGACGAATAAGCAGCGGGTCATTCAGCAGCTCTCTTAAACGACCCAGTACCCGACTCATGGCAGACTGGCTCAGGTGCAGCCGATGCGCGGCTCTCGAGACACTCCCCTCTTCCAGCAGCACTTTAAGTGCCACCAGCAGATTGAGATCACGGCGGTAAACTTCTTCCAGTTCCATCGTAGGCAGGTAAACCAAGCTAACAGTGAAGAGGTCAAAAAAATGATGTCAGGCTTGCCCGATAAGCTGTTTCAGAACAGCTGCGACCTGGGCTGCATCAGTAACCGTTCCTTTTTCATCCCAGCACGCACTGACCCGTCCGAGCTTTACATCCACCTGAATGACACCAGCCGGAAGCAATTCAAGCTGCTTCGGGATTTCAGATGCAGTGACGGCGGCAGTATTTTTTATAACCCAGCCATTGCCTTCACGGCAGTACCTGACAGACCCCAGTCCGTGCTTTTTTAGCAGCACGTAATCAAACCAGCGGCCGTCCTGTTCGATATCAGTATTTTCGTGCACTTTCAGCCCTGATTCATAAGCCTTTTGCCTTAATTTCATGACCTTACGCTCCCCCTTGGACGGGATCAAAGCCATTAAATTGCTGAGCAGAAGCGCAATAACCAGAAAAACTGCAATCCAGATCATACAATCTATCCGCAAATGTTTTAGTATTTACCCCTAGGGACACCCCCTGAGGATTGATCACCCGACCAGAACCATACCGGAAGTTGATCAGAAATCCGAACGATACAACGACCCGAGCGAACCCAAGCGACGCTAAAGGAGACCTGACATGAGCCTCTACAAGCATATTCTGGTTGCCGTTGACCTGTCTGACGAAGCGGATGAAGTGCTGGCCAAGGCAAAGGATATTGCAGAAGCCAACAGTGCCCGGCTGACGCTTGTCCACGTTGTTGAACCCCTGAGTGTTGCCTATGGCAGCGATATACCTCTCGACCTGACCACCCTTCAGGATGAAATCACTCTTCAGGCCCGGGAGCGTATTGACCGGCTGGCAGACAAGATTCACCTGGAAAAAGGTGAGCAGCATGTGGTTTATGGCCGTCCGGAACGGGAAGTTCACCGGATTGCCGAAGAGTCCGATATCGACCTGATTGTTGTAGGCAGCCATGGTCGCCATGGTCTTGCCCTGATTCTTGGCTCTACTTCCACCAGTATCCTCCATGGCTCTTGCTGTGATGTGCTGGCGGTAAGAGTTGGCAAGAATAACAATCATCACTGAGTTGGTTGACCAATAAAAAAAACCGGGCCTGAATCTGGCCCGGTTTTTTTTATGCGCTGAAAGTCACTTCAGAAGAACAGCGCATTTACACCTTTGAGTTACGCTGAATTTCATCTTCCGTCGTTCTCGCCAGATCATGACTGATTTGCGTATCACGCGCCACTTCCTGAACAGATACAACAAGTTGCTGAGCAGCATCTGTGGCCGGAAGTTTACCGACTGATTCCAGATAGGCTTCGGCAGGTGTCGGATTGCCCGATTGTAGTGCCAGAACAGCTTCTTCCAGCTCTTTCTTTTTCTCCTCATCCTCCGGAGATTCTGCCAGCAGCAACTTCAGCATTTCCAGATGACTCAGCCCCTGAGTGGCAATACGAACACCTTCGGTCTGGTTCGATGAATCTGATTGCGCCACAGCAACCGCAAACTGGACAGCCTGACCATCGGCACTGGCCTGCTGATGCACTAGGTGATCCTGTGGGGTACCACCGGCTGATACCGGAGGCGTAGATAATACTGGTTTGCCAATTCTGAAGCCATCAACCTCACCCTCAAGATCGTTGCGGACTCTTTCAAATGTGAGGTGTGCGGCGTAGCTCAGCTCCGCCTGCTCCGCTATATCCTCATTTTCCATTTCTTCTTTCAATCGATCCAGCCGGTAATTATGATCCGTTGGACCCACACCTGAAACAGACATAACTATTGCTCCTTCCCTGAATCAATATCCGCTGTCAGAAAACGCATCACTCTCGATACCTGCCGGGCAAACTCCTTTCGACCCTGAGACAGTTTGACAGCTTTTTTATAAACATCCCGCGCCTTGTCATCCTGCTTGAGGCAGACATAGCAGTCTCCCAGAAAGTACAGTGGACCCGGATCATCCGGTTTCACCCGGTGTGCATAGGCATAGGTTTCAATCGCCTGTCCGAACAACCCCAGCATCTGCTGACAGGCTGCCAGACCGACGAAGTAGCGCGGATTCCAGTGGTCGTGAAAACAGAGATATTGAAAGGCTTTGGCGGCCTCTTCATAGCGCTCGTTACTGAAGTGCCCGTGAGCCATGACAAAGGTGGCATCCATGGCTTCATCACTGATCTGCTGGAAGTCCTTGAAGGTTCCACCCTGCACCAGGTGGTTATCCAGCATACTCTGTAAATCCTGCTCGTTATCGGAAGACTGTTGGCCGGTCATCCATTCCGTCCCTGTTGCTGACTTAAAGGTATATCCTTGTTCTATATACTTAATCATAGCCAGCCTGAGACTATTCACCTGAGACTATTCGATATGGAAAACCCGCTGATCGAAGTAACCTGTAACAAATTTGATGTCGAACTCTGCATTGCCTATGCAACGGCAGATAACTTTACCAGAGCCCCGGTGTACCTCAAACCAGCCTGTTTTCTGCACCGGGACGCTATTCCAAAACTGGAAACAGCCATTGATCTGGCTGGCCGGCTCGGGTACCGGCTCAAGATCTGGGATGCTTTCAGGCCACTGGAAGCCCAGGCAAAGTTGTTTGAGCACACGCCAAACCCGATGTATGTATCCCCCCCGGAAAATGGCCCCCGGTCCCATTGCCGCGGAGCCGCCATTGACCTGACCCTTATTGACCAACAGGGCAACGAGCTGGATATGGGGGCTGAGTTCGATGAGTTCCACGAGCGCTCACACCACGCTTATAGGGATATCAGCCGCGAAGCCCAACACAACCGGTTATTGCTGGCTGGCATTATGCATATAGCCGGATTTGAGCAGTACCGGTACGAATGGTGGCACTATCAGCTGCCAAACTGCGCTGATTACCCGGTTTTGAAAGATGTTGATCTGAAAACCGGACTGATGGTCGGCTGACAGTTCACCCTGTTGCCTGCACAGCCTGCCAACCGTTACACTCTGAATTTTACCGGAGTGTTTCACTATCAGCGCCCTTCAAACCTGCTGGATTGACAGCAATGATGCACTGAAGTCGGCCTGTGAAAGCTGTCAGCAGGCTTCAGCTGTGGCCGTCGACACGGAATTCATGCGTCGTGACACCTTCTATCCCATTGCCGGACTGGTACAGCTGTATGCCGGTGATATCGTCTATCTGATCGACCCGCTCGCCATTGATGAATGGCAGCCACTGGCCGACCTGCTCCAGAACCCGGACTGTCTTAAAGTCCTCCATGCTTGCAATGAGGACCTTGAAGTCTTCAGCCGTTTGACCGGCACTGCAGTAAACAGCCTGTTTGATACCCAGCTGGCCGCATCATTACTGGGGCTGGGACATTGTGTCGGCTACCAGAAGCTGCTGGAATCCCAGCTCGAGATTGAACTCGATAAAAGCGAAACCCGTTCTGACTGGCTCCAGCGCCCGTTAACCTCCAGTCAGCTTGGCTATGCTGCACTGGATGTCCACTATCTGCTGCCCCTGTACGAAAAGCTGCGCCAACAACTTGAACAGCAAAACCGGCTGGAGTGGCTGCTGGAAGAAGGCCGTCGACTGGCAGCCAACAGCACCGCCGAAACCAATCCGGAAGAAGCCTGGCGCCAGGTCAAACTGGCATGGAAACTGCGCCCGCAGCAACTGGCAATATTAAAAGTGCTGTGTAACTGGCGGGAGAAAGAGGCTCGCCGACTGGATGTTCCCCGTAACCAGCTGATTCCTGCCGGAGCCCTGTGGGAACTGGCCCGTTATCAGCCGAAGAATATTCAGAGTCTGTCACGGGCACAGAAGATGACCCCGACACTGGTGCGTCGTCATGGCAAACATATTCTGATGCTGATCGAACAGGGCAAGAACCTGCCCCGCTCTGAATGGCCTGCTGCCCTGCCCTTGCCATTACCGAAAAATGCCAAGCCCTGGGCCGAAGCCGCCAGCCGTTGTCTGGAAAAGCGCGCGGAAGAACTCAATGTTTCGCGGGAAATCCTGATCAGCCGTGCTGACCTAAAAGCCCTGCTGCAAACCGCTTTCGATTCCAATGACTACCCCCTGTTGCCAAGCCTGAGCGGCTGGCGCCGGCGTGAAGTCTATGAACCCCTGGTCAAAACCCTGACTGCAACGAGACCCGATTTTTCATGAAAAAGCTGTTGGTATCTGTTTTCAAAAGCAGCAAAAAAGAAGAAACCTACCTGTTTGTACAGCGCGGCAAAGACCTGAATGATATTCCGGAAAACCTGCGTGCGGTTTTCGGCACCCCGATTCAGGTGATGGATATGCTGCTGACACCGGAAAAAAAGCTGGCTCAGGCTGACGGTGCCAAGGTGTTGGAAGCCATTGAAACCCACGGGTTTCAATTGCAGTTGCCTCCACCGAAAGAGCGAGAGTTACCGGAATTACCTGAGGAAATGTTGCGGTTTAACGATCCAACTTGATCAGAGAAAAACAGGGCATAGCATTCATTGCTTTTGCCCTGTTATAAACCAGCGTTTTACATAGCCATTTTAGGGCTACCAAGCCCTACTGAAGCTCCTTCACTGCTACCGACTGCAATAAGCTTTTCACTTCTAAGTTGTCGAAACAGCCGTTCAAGCATTTTATTGATACCGGATTTCCTGTCTTCCAGTTGGTCACTAAATAGTGAGACCGAGCTGTTGATCGTTTCTTCCAACTCAATTGTTTTTATAACTTCATCACCGTTGAGTATATGAACTTTCAGGCAATGTACTTCACTGACAGGTGCAGGCACCATCATCAGGGTTGAAATAGAAAACGCTGTGGTGACCACATCCTGAACTTCAGTACGTTGCTTCCAGATATATTTGACCTTAATCGTCACCGGATAACGCATAAAACTGGTTTCAATGGTCTGGAACAGGCCTGAATTCTCAAAACCGGAGTAAATATGCTCAACAGTCTTTGACTCCAAAGCATTGATATAACGACCGGCATTAACATCCAGATTGATGGGTACAAACTGTTCGTTAGCAGGAATATTATAGGTATTGAGAGTTACTTTCTGGTCTGCACAGCCAGCTATGAGCAGAAATGGCAACAGAACCAGATAAACAGAAACATTGATTTTCTTGCTTATTGGCTTCATTAAATCCCTTCATTTTCATCGTGGATAATGACGCTCCATCATTCACAATTAACCGCAAGTTTCTAAATAAGTCCTCATGCAAGAAAGAAAGTTCAATTACTTGGCTTGATATTATTAATTTTTAGAAGCTCACCAAAATCCTAAATCGCTATGAGTTATCATATTAAATGCTAACATTTCTACGCAGTAGGAGGGTGCCTCTTTATTATTGGCTGATCCGCTGAAACCACATCAACAATATGATTTAAACAGTGGAATGCATAATGCTTGAATGGCCCCGGATGCTCAGAAGAGGCAAAGCTCGCCTTACTTATAAAATCCAGATAATGAGACTTGCTATAAATGCCAAATATTTTCCCTTCATAGACTTCATAATCATCAGGAAAAGAAAGAGATTCATCTCTTACAGAGTAACCAATATAACTATCAAAATAGACTTCGTAGACACTGTCACTACCTATAGTTTCAATCGCACCTGAAGACACCTTAACTCCAATACCGGCAAGCTTGGCAATTTTATTATCAGAAACACCAGCCCCCTCAATAACAAGACGAAGACAATTATCTTCAGGCTCACTTATATGTCCCAAATAAGCATATTTATAGCTATTAATTTGCTCAAAAAAATTCATCATGATTTGAATTAAGCACCACTTAAAAGGCTGACACAAAATCTTGAGCAAAAAGTTCAGGCACAGGTTTAGCTTTTCCCACCGGTGTTCCCAGATAAACGAACCCCAACAGCTTTTCACTCTCTTTCAGCCCCAACCCTTCCGCCACAACTAAACTGTAACCAATAGAACCCGTACGCCACATCGCCCCGATTTTCATGGCATGTGCCGCCGTCAGCAATCCATGCACCGCAGCTCCCGTCGACAACACCTGTTCAATTTCAGGCACTTTGGGATGTTCGGTAACCGAACAGACAATAGCCACCAGCATGGGTGCTCTTAATGGCAGGCCTTTAAAGCGATCGATTGCATCAGGAGAAAGATCCGGCTGCTCAGTCAGTGCCGCTTTGGCATAGAGCTCGCCCAGCGCTTCGCGCCGGTCTTCACGAATCACGATAAAGCGCCATGGCCGCAGCATCATATGATCCGGTGCTCTCAGGGCAGCGGCAAACAGGGTTTCAAGCTGATCATCCGTGGGGGCCGGTGCTTGCAGTCGGGCGACCGAAACACGCTGAGTTAACGCAGTGATTGCATCCATGGTTGTAACGGACTTGGTCATCATTGCTCCCCCACGAATAAAGTGCACTGGCAGCAACACACCGCCAGTGCTTTGGTGTACTGTCAGAACAGCATATTACTGTCGAACCAGACGGGCAAACGCCGGCAGTTCGGTTTCACTGCTGCGTACCGGATTGATATCCAGCCCACCACGACGAACATAACGGGCTTCAACCATCAGCTTTTCCGGCTCGCAGATCTGCATCAGGTCAACATACATCCGCTCGACACACTGCTCGTGGAATTCCTGATTCTGACGGAAAGAGCAGATGTATTTCAGTACACCTTCACGATCCAGCTGCTTGCCGGTGTAACTGATAACAACTGTACCCCAGTCCGGCTGGCCGGTTACCGGGCAGTTGGACTTCAGCAGGTGGCTGTACAGGGTTTCGGTAACGACTTCTGCATTATCCGCATGCTTCAGGAAACTGTTGTTGAGGGTATAGCAGTCAACTTCCACATCCAGGTTATCAACGCAGAAACCATCAACCTCGGCGATACCTTCTTTTGCCGCCGTTGTCAGATCAAGCAGCTCGACGCTGACCGGGGCACCGGCGGCTGCAGAAAGATCTTTCTCCATCACCTGCTGTACTACAGCAGTATTCTCATAACGGCTCTGGTTAAAAGAGTTCAGATACAGTTTGAAAGATTTGGATTCAATCAGATTCGGTGCAGAAGCCGGCAGGGTGAAGCGGCCGATCATCATTACCGGCTTGCCTTTCAGATCCAGCCAGGACAGTTCCCAGGCATTCCAGATATCACGTCCGTGAAACGGCAGTTCACCGGTGATGCCCAGTTCATCACGCTTGTCCTTGCGTGGCAGGGGAAACAGCAGGCTGGGATCATATTCAAAAATATAATCGGTGTGTTTACCCAGCGGAGAGTGTTCCGGCGTTACATGTGCCATATCGTTGTTACTGCTATTCATATCAATTATTGGGGGAGAAAGCTGAAGCCCGGTCAGGCTTCAGCCGGTTCAGAAATCACCAGAGGGTGTCTGAAGGGTTAGTGTCGCAGACCCTTGCCTTTGTTCAACAGATACAGGCAAACGGCATACAGGACGGCAGAAACCAGCGCCATTACCAGAAAGGCATCGCTGATATCAACCATGCCGGCACGTCCCAGCATGCCGTAACGGAAGGCATTCACCTGATACAGAATCGGGTTCCACATGGAGATATCACGCCAAACCTCCGGCAGCGCCTTCAGCGAGTAGAAAACGCCGCCCAGATAGGTCAACGGAGTCAGTACAAAGGTCGGAATAATCGACACATCATCAAACTTGCGGGCATACAGCGCATTGATAAAACCGCCCAGCGAAAATATCAGCGCGGTCAGGAAAACGGCCGTAAAAGTAATCAGATAATCATGGATGGTAAAGCTGACAAAAAACAGCGACAGCATGGTTACGATTACCGCGGTGAACATACCACGGACAACCCCCCCCATCACAAATCCCAGCAGAATGATGCTGTGCGGCACCGGTGCCACCATAATCTCTTCCACACTGCGCTGGAATTTGTTACTGAAGAATGATGACGCCACATTACTGTAGCTGTTGGTGATAACCGACATCATAATCAGTCCGGGCACCACAAACTTCATATATTCGAAGCCACCCATTTTGCCAACCCGAGAGCCAATCACACTGCCGAAAATCACAAAATACAGGGTCATGGTAATCGCCGGCGGCAACAGTGTCTGCGGCCAGATCCGCATAAAGCGGCGGACTTCCTTGACGAAAATTGTTTCAAACGCGATCCAGTTCGCGCGCAGTTCGGATACCTGATTCATCTCACGCTTACCGGGTCATGGAAACAAAAAGCTCTTCAAGGCGGTTAGCCTTGTTGCGCATGCTGACAACTTCAATACCGGATTTACCCAGCTCGGTAAACAATCGGTTGAGACCTTGGGTCTTGTCCACTTCCACCTCAAATGAGAAGTCATCACGCGGTTCAATCAGGTAACCTTCAACATTGAATTCTTTTTGCTGAAGACCGCCCAGAGTATCCAGAATAAACCGCTCTTTCTGCAGTTTGCCCAGCAGTTTTTTCATACTGGTATTCTCGACAATCTGGCCCTGATCGATGATGGCAATGTTGTTGCACATCTGCTCGGCTTCTTCCAGATAGTGAGTGGTCAGGATAATGGTGGTGCCGTTGCGGTTCACCTCTTCCATAAAGTCCCACAACGAGCGACGCAGCTCGATATCAACACCGGCAGTTGGCTCGTCGAGGATCAGCAGTTTCGGCTCATGAATCAACGCCCGGGCAATCATCAGCCGGCGTTTCATACCTCCGGACAGCATCCGTGA
Organism: Spongorhabdus nitratireducens; assembly: GCA_947387575.1. Taxonomy (GTDB): domain Bacteria; phylum Pseudomonadota; class Gammaproteobacteria; order Pseudomonadales; family Endozoicomonadaceae; genus CANDOC01. Next base: position 7,704 of record CANDOC010000001.1, on the reverse strand, counting down.
AGATTCGTGTCGCTTATCCCACAGCCCCAGAGCCTTGAGATAATGTTCGCAGCGCTTGCGGGCCACTGTCGAACGCATGCCGTAATAGCCGGCCTGGGTAATGATAATGTCCTGCACTTTTTCAAACTGGTTAAAGTTGAATTCCTGCGGAACAATACCCAAGTGTCGTTTGGCCAGGGTCAGATTGCGGTCAATATCATGACCGAAAATGGATACCTTGCCCGAAGACTTGTTTACCAGCGATGAAATAATACCGATCGTTGTTGATTTTCCGGCCCCATTAGGGCCCAGCAGGGCGAAAAAGTCCCCCTGCGCAACCTCAAGATCGATACCCTTCAGAGCCACATGCCCGTTGTCGTACGTCTTGTGAAGGTTGCGTATTTCCAGTGCTTTGGTCATACCACAACGTTAAGTTATGTAAAAAGAAAGGAGATCAATTCTAACTGAAGCCGTAAAAAAACTCAGCATTGTACTCAGGTTCTTTACATACCGGCTGCCACAAGTGCTCGAGTGAAGTGATATAATAAATGGTTTGCAACTAAACCTGATTACAGGATCACATCACAATATGAGCCAAACCTCCTGCCGCGCCTATAGCATCCAACAGCTTCGTCAACTGGCCCGTACCCTGCCGCCGGCACTGGAAGTGATTATTGATGAAGACACCGTCAAGGTGATCTCGGACCGGCTGGACAATATCATTGTCGGGCTTGAGCATGGCGGTGAAGATGCCCTGCAGGACGGCCAGCTGTTTATCTGCCAGATAATCGGCAATTATCCCCAGCTGACCCCGATGATTACCCGCGACCTGCTCTGGTTCTTTGGTGGTGACTGCCTGCACTTTATGCCGGATGAGGAACTGGACAAGTTCCAGCAACTGGATGAACAGCAAGCCGAAGCTGTCAGCAAGGGTGAACACTTCGACTGGTCTGAAGCACGTACTGTGCTAAATAAGGCTGACTGATTACTTCCCGCCTTTATCAATAGCCGGTCAGGTGTTGCACAGCAAATCATCCAGAGCAACACCCAGCCGGCTGAATTCAAACTTGAATCCTGCCCTTTGCAGCTTGTCAGGTAATACTGTCTGCCCTTCCAGCAATAGTGACGATGCCTCTCCCAACAATAACTTGAGCGCCAGTTCCGGCATCGGTAATCGTGCTTTTCGATTCAGGGTATGGGCCAGAGCGCGAGTGAAATCCGCATTGGCAACAGGTTCGGGAGCCGTCATGTTATAGGCGCCACTGCATGACGGGTTTTCAAGTAAATAATTGATGCCTCGGACCATATCGGCAATATGAATCCACGACATCATCTGCCGGCCATGCCCCATTCGGCCTCCCAGGCCCAGCTGAAATGGCAGCATCATTTTGGCCAGAGCACCGTAGGAAGGATGCAGTACAATACCGGTTCTCAGCAGACATAAACGAATGCCCAGAGCATCCACCTTTTTGGCTGCATTTTCCCAATCAACACAAAGTGTGGCGGAAAAGTCATGCCCTGCCGAAGCAAATTCATCAAGCTGGTCTTCTGCCGGATGTGCGCCGTAATAACCAATGGCCGAGCCACTGATTAAAACTTCTGGCTGAGTGTGGTGCTGCTTCAACCATTCTACCAGTGATTCGGTCAGGCCAATCCGGCTATCTCGGATGACTTTGCGCCGCGAATCGGTCCAGCGCCGGTCAACAATGCCTTCACCCGCCAGATTCACGACAGCATCAAATGAAACATCATCTCCCAGCTGTTTAAAACTCGAGACGACCCTGACCTCGCTACCCAATTCCTTTTTCACAGCGGCAGGCTGGCGGCGACTTAAAACGGTGATGTCATCACCCTTTTCCAGGCGGTCAGCAACCAGAAAATGACCTATAAAACCGGTGCCACCTGTTATCAGAATATTCATTGATCACAAACCCATCCCTGAAAAAGAGAAAATATCAACCTCTAAACCTTATCTTACAACTTGAAACCATCAGACATAATCACTGTGAACTGATTCAACATTTAACGGTCATAAACCTGCGTACCAAAGCAAAAAATAGGCCTCCCCAAGCTGAAACACCTGGAGTTATCTTTTCACTGCAATATCAACGGACTATACCTGCAATGACCGCAAGTAAGCCCAATAATAATCAGAGCAAAAGCCTTCCATCTTTCCTGCTTGCAGGTCTCGTCGCGCTGCTTTTATCGATAGTACTCTGCTGCGGCTCGTTAAAAGCTCAGCCTTTGGATCATACTGACTCTGATGATACATGGGTGCAAGAGCTATACAGGCTGATTTCGGAGCATATGGCCAGCTACCATATATCCAGGATCGACAGGCAGTGGGTTAGTCATTTCATTTCAGAAAAAACCATAAAACTGAAACCCGGGCGGGTGGCCGTTCTTAAAAGTTTGCTTTTCGAATTCATGAGCGGTGCCAACATGCTTGCCGAACCTATGCCTGCCCAGGCATTGCAGACCGAGACTTCAGAGCGTAAAACCTTCCCTGCGCCCCTGCCAGTATCAACCGTTTGGGCCACCCTGCGTGAAATGAATCAACCATTCTGGTTTTATTACAGCCTCTATCCTCGCCAGATGCTGGTATTGATGAATATGCACTACGCCGGCTATTCAGACTTCCACCAGAACGCTACTGATTTCTATAAAACGCTGCAGGAGGTTTTTGCAAAGCATTATCACTTCAGTCATTTAACAAACGGAGAGTATTTTGACCCTGCAATCTTCCTCTCAAATTTTAAGAAGTGCTTCCTCGAATTAAAGCCACAGGAACACTGGAGTGTCTATGCACCGAGAAATCCCGCAAAATCAATAGAGCTTCATGGTTATGCAGCCAAACAGATAACCGCTCACCGCGAGCGGCCTGATGGCGGTGTATCTCTTACATTTCATCGCCAATACTCCCCTGAAGAATTCATTCAGGAAAATCCTGTGCATTTCTTTCTGCTTGTTTCGGGAGGGCAACCTTTTATTGCAAGCAGTGCCTTGGGTATATTTGCACCACCTCCCCCTTCAGACAGTGAGCAGCATCTGGACGAGGGCGTACTGACCATGAGAATCATCAACGACTACATATCTAAATTAAACAGCGCCTGGCAGTGCAACTTTGTACTTGTGAGGGTGCGAAATCATACAACCAGACGATGAGCCAGCCGGGCTGCGAGCCGTGCTGTATGATGATCAATATCAAACTTCGGGTTCAGTTCTGCGATATCAATCAACCGGACTTTTCCGGATTCACGGATCTTGTCTAGCAACACCTCAGCAACACTTAACTCCACCCCACGTGCAGCTGGCGCACTGACTCCGGGAGCTACCGAGGCGGGAAACGCATCAAGATCGATACTGAGATGCAGTTCATCAATATCATCAAGAAATGTCTGCACTACAGCCATTGCCTTATCTAGCTGCCAGGGCGCCAGCTCATCATCCCGCAGCCATTTCACTCCCAGCTTATTCGCATCGTTAAAAAGCGCCTGAGTGTTTGCTGTTTCAGCAATACCCAGACACAGATAGCGAAACTCTTGCCCATCATCGGTACAGCGACGGGCAGCCTGTCGAAAGGGTGTTCCGGAGGTGGGTACAGGATCCGGGCGCAGATCAAAATGGGCGTCAAAGTTAATAATACCCAGACGTTTATTTTCAGAACGAGTATCAGCCAGAGCCATAAAACTGCCGGCCGCGATTTCATGGCCACCACCCAACACGACCGGCAAGTGCCCTGATCCTAAAAAAGCCGATAGTTTTTCTGCCTGCAGCTGCTGCATTGCTTCGAGATCAGTCTGGTCACAAGTAATATCCCCGCCATCATACAGTCTTGTCATATTGTGTTTGCAGGGCAGCGAAGACAGCGCTTTCCTCAAAATTTCAGGCCCCAGACAGGCACCTGTCCGGCCTTTGTTGCGGCTGACACCTTCATCCGAGTTAACCCCCAAAAGCACAATACCCGGCTGACTGGTATCTTCCAGTGGCTGTATATGTTGATGCCAGCGCAGCGCTTCTGCACCCGGATCAATACGGCCCTGCCAACGTGTCATATCAGGAGCTGTGTACATAAAAAAATAAACCCACGATCTCGGCTGTAAGTTACAGATTCGATCGCGGGTCGCTATCAGTCAAGCCTTGCTCTGAAACAGACAGCAAAAGCCTGACGTGGTGTTTATTTCATCCAGAAGGGTTTGGCGTACTCTTTATTGGCATCGTATCGGCTCAGACCAATATCTTTCAGCATATGATCAGACAATGCCGCCACCTGTTTGCGACCTGCCGAGCGCTGATGCCAGAGTTTTAGATTACGGATAACCAGTGTCAGAATGCCTTTTTTCTGCTGCTGACCCGATTGTTGATCGCTCTCCTTCATTTTATTTACCCTCCTGTCAGTGGAGAGTACAGCGTAATCATGGCACCCTGTTCATTACAGATTCAGATCCAATAATAAATAAACAGTACAGGGGACACAGTTTTGCATCTGTCATGGTTTCGACAGCGCAAACTGTCATGTTTATGGGACGACCCAAACTATACGAAGCCGCTGCAGAGGAGTTGCGGCAACAGATTCAGCGCGGACGCTACCTGCCTGGCCAGAAACTGCCTTCAGTGCGTGAGCTGTCCCGCCAGATGTCTCGCAGCATTGCTACTATCCAGCAAATGTATCAGACCCTGGAACGACAGGGCTGGGTCGTTGCCAAACCGCGATCCGGTTATTTTGTTGTCGACCAGCTGCCGGGACAGATAGAAGAAGTCCCTCGCCTGCCCCGTCCCCGATTACAACCCGAAAGTGTCTCCGAATGGCGGATGGCACTGAATTCAACCAGCCATAATCCGGGGGATATTCCACATCTGTTTGGCCGGGCCACACCGGATCCGAATATTACATCACTGAACCCGCTGAAAAAGTATCTGGCAGATATGACCCGGGCAGCCAACGCCAGCACACTTGGCTATGGTGCGCTGCAGGGAGTGTCCGGACTTAGAGGTCAGATTGCCCGACGCATGGTCAGTGCCGGCTGTCGTATATCAGCAGATGATGTATTGGTGACTACCGGTTGCCAGGAAGCGATTACCTGCGCCTTACAGGCTGTCACCCGTCCCGGTGATATTATTGCCATTGATTCACCCACCTATTACGCCATTATCCAGGCGCTGGAAGCGATGAATCTCAAGGCTCTGGAAATCCCCAGTGACCCGGTTACCGGAATGTGTCTCGGCGCGCTGGAACTGGCTCTGGATCAGTGGCCGGTTAAAGCCTGTGTGGTAACACCCAATTTTGGCAATCCACTGGGCGGCTTTATGCCCAAGAAAAATAAACGACGGTTAATTCAGCTGGCCCGCGAGCATGATATATGTGTCATAGAAGACGATATCTATTCCGAGCTGGATTACCGCCCGGGCAGGCCTGAGGCCATTAAAGCCTACGATACTGATGAGCGGGTTATCCTGGTATCTTCCTTTTCCAAGGTACTGGCACCCGGGCTTTCCGTTGGCTGGATCCTTCCCGGTCGATGGTTCAGGCAGGTAGAGCAGCAAAAATACATTACCAGCCTGACGACTCCGGTACTGCCGCAGCTGGCTCTGGCCCGATTTCTGGAAGAGGGTCATTACGACCAGCACCTGCGTCGGGTAAAGCCCATGTACCAGCAGCGTCGGGATATTGTTCGCAATCTGATTCTGCGCTTTTTTCCTGAAGGTACCCGGGTTACCTGCCCAAAAGGTGGTTTGCTGCTGTGGATCGAGTTACCAGAAAACAGTGATGCACTAGTGTTATCCCGTGCAGCACTGGATAGCGGTATCAGTATTGCCCCCGGGCCGATGTTTACAGTAGGCGGTAAATACCGGAATTATTTCCGGCTTTGTTATGGCACGATCAGTAGTGAAAGTGATTATGCAGCCATAAATCGTTTGGGTAAGCTGGCACACAAGACCATACGGCCTGTGCCCAGAAAAGAAACAGGCAGGCTCGAACAGGAACATGCCTGAAACTGGTTTTTATTCGGCACCTTCCATCAAATGGGGTGCAGAACCATCCTCCTGCTCCAACTCACTGGCGGAGGGTTTGCTCATTTTTGTGAGCCAGGGAGCAATAACAAAAGTCAGTGCCGCCACGCCCAGTGTTGCTAAACCAAGGTTCTGGAAAAAGCTGCTGTAGATTGGAAGGGTTTCAATTGCAGTGGCATTTTCAATGGTGTCTACCGAAGTCCATGCGGCCACATAACCGGCAATAACCGAGCCTGCCGACAAGGTCAAAAACCAGGCGCCCATAATAAAGCCATGCATTCTGTCAGGTACCAGCTGGGCCACCATCGCCAGCCCCAGCGCGCTGATCAGCAACTCTCCAAGCGCCTGAAACAGATAACTGAAGACTAACCAGCCAGAACCGACAATGCCCTCTGCAGACGCCAGCATAGCCCCCAGCGGCAACACCAGAAAACTCAGCGCTGTCAGCAACATCCCGAGGGCAAACTTGGCCGGCATTTCCAGCTTTCTGCGACCGACACTGCCCATATTACTGAAATAAGCCAGCACCGGGCTGGCCACCATAATCCAGAACGGATTTAACGATTGAAAAGATATCGGGTTGATTTCAAAACCCAGAATATTGGGCTCGACATTGTATATGGCAAAAAAATTGAGCGAGGTCGGCATCTGCATATACAGTACCCAGAACACCACTCCTTCCGCCATCAGTACCAGCGCCACAATCATTCGGCGCCGAACCACACCATGGGAAGCCACGATTTCCTTGCCAAAAACCAGAAATACGCCAATACCCAACAGGGCAAGCAATGTATTGGCAATGGTCAGGTTATCCAGAATCCAGGCACCGAAGCCACAGGACATAATAATTCCGACCAATAGCAAAAAGGTCAGCTTGAATGGCACCGGTTTAAAGTCTGGTTCTGAACCGTAATCAGCGACCCAGTGTCTTACAAAAGCGTAATTCACCAGTCCGACTATCAAACCGACAGCACTGCAAAGGAAGCCAATACTCCAGCCATACCACTCTGCGATATAGGGTACGCCGGCCATCGACAGAAATGAGCCAATATTGATCGACATGTAATACATGATAAAGGCTCCATCCAGACGGCTGTCGCCTTTCTCATAACACTTGGCCAACAGACAGGATGGGTTTGCCTTAAACAATCCATTGCCAACAGCAACCGCACTGAGCGCCAGGAAAACAATATTTTTATTATGATCGGATACACCCATCAAGATGTAACCTATCGTCATCACAACAGCACCCAGTACAATGGTGCGCTTGGTACCAATCAGCTTGTCGCCAATGTAACCACCAATTGCCATCAGCCCGAATACCATGGCACTGAAGGCGCCAAAAGTGACAAAGGACTCGGCCTCGGTCATCCCCATTTCCTGAACCATATACACTGCCAGCAGTGCCTGCAGTCCATAAAACCCGAAACGTTCCCACAGTTCGATAAAAAAGATTAAGTAAAACGGCTTTGGCTGATGCAGAACATTCAAGGACCTGGACATAATGACTCCGGGGTTATTCTGGATGCGTCATTAGTCTAGAAGGAGAAAATTAATATGATAATTTTTAGGAAGACAGTTTTTATTAGTGCAAAAAATAAAAAAGCCGACCTGAATTACAGATCGGCTTTCTATTTTGGAGCGGGAAACGAGACTCGAACTCGCGACCCCAACCTTGGCAAGGTTGTGCTCTACCAACTGAGCTATTCCCGC